>CAWCUU010000001.1:0-1380000 GCA_963798855.1 uncultured Gemmatimonadales bacterium
CGCATATCTGTCACGTTCGTGTCGACGAGGATCACGCCGCGTCCGTACTGGAAGATGGCGCGATTGCTGACAGGGTCAATCCGACGGCTCACCAGCCTCATTGCCGCCGGCGGTGCTCTCCTTCCGGGCCGGCCTCACCTCCTGAACAGCGTGACGCGGAGCGCTCGAACGAGATCGGAGACAACGGACTGGATACCGTCTTCAAGCTGTTTAGGATGTTTGAATACATTCTCTTCACGTCGGGCGCTCCGTTTCACGCCGTTCGTGTTTCACGCAGCCGGGTCAGGCCTGCTTTCTTGTAACCAATGTCGAAATAGCTTCCGACTTCTGCACGACCAGCGAATTTGTCGCGAGATAATTCCTTGTATCCATGCTCAATCATGAATTTGTTGATATCAGACAGTTGACAGCATCCCTCATATGACTCAAAGTCCGGTACTTCTGTCTTTATGAATTTAAAATTCTCCAAAATAGAAAGGCTCCCTCGCAAGACAAGCAACTCCGCTCCCTGAACGTCCAATATTAAGGCTTGATATTTACTGGCGTCGATCTGCTCTCTCTTGAACAAAGTAGCCAGAGTCATGCTTTTGAGACGTATGGTCGAAGTGTAGTCGACGCTTGGCCAAATATCTTTGTGACGCTTGAACTCCAATAAGGACAATAATGCGCCGTTATTGCTTGCGAGGTGGAACTCGTATTCCTTATCATCAATGTCTGTAACAAGTGCTTGATATGCACGCTGTTTTCTCAAACCCCCCGGATATTGACATTGAGTTGAGCGAATACTTCGGGAATCGGCTCGATCCACAGCACGCTCAAGCCGTGAGTACTGTACAGCTCCCGTTCTTGTCCAGTATTTGCGCCGACATGAACAATGCCGGAAACATTAGTCAAGAATAGATCAGGGCTCTTTTGCAGTGTTCTCTTTAGTCGGCGAAGTAATGGCTTGCTTTTGGCCATGATCATCGTTGGATACCTGCGGAAGTGGTGGGTAAGGCGTAGCGACGCGGATCTTTGCAGCCCAAAATGAACGACAGCCAGATCCCCTTCAGCACTTCGCGGCACCGTGATCCAGGCTCGGGTCAGGGAGATCCGCTGCCCATCTCCTCGAGGAAGGTGCGGTACGTCCGCTGCACTCCCTCCTCGAGCCCGATTCGCGGCTCCCAGCCCGACGCGCTCATCCGGCTGGTGTCGAGCAGCTTCCGGGGCGTTCCGTCCGGGCGGGAGGCGTCGAACGCGATGTCGCCTTCGTAGCCGACCACCTCAGCGATCAGCTGTGCCAGCTCCCCAATGGGGATGTCCCTACCCCAGCCAATGTTCACGATCTCCGGGGCCGCGGGATCACGCATGAGGTGCAGGCAGGCATCCGCCAGGTCATCGACGTGAAGAAACTCGCGCCGGGGCGGCCCGTGCCCCATACCGTGACTTTCTCCGCACGGTCTCCTTGGCTTCATGGAGCTTTCGAATCAGAGCCGGCAACACATGCCAGTCTCGGAGATCGAAGTTGTCTCCGGGCCCGTACAGATTGGTCGGCATCATGGAAATGTAGTTCGTGCCGTACTGACGGTTGTACGCCTGGCACATCTTGACTCCGGCGATCTTCGCGATCGCATACGGCTCGTTGGTCGGCTCCAGCGGACCCGTCAGCAGGTACTCCTCCTTCATCGGCTGCGGCGCGTGCTTCGGGTAAATGCACGAGCTCCCGAGAAACAGCAGCTTTTCCACGCCGTCCGCCAGGCCGCGTCGATCACGCTCAGCTGGATCGCGAGGTTGTCGCGAATGAAGTCCGCCGGGATGGCGAGTTCGCCAGTATGCCGCCGACCTTGGCGGCCGCGAGAAATACGAAGCGCGGGCGCGGCCTCCTCGAAGAAATCGCGGACACCGCCGCGATCGCGAAGATCCAGTTCTTCGCGCGTGCGGAAGAGGAGATTCTCGTAGCCGCCCTCTCCAGCCGGCGAACGAGTGCACTCCCGACGAGACCGCGATGGCCAGCCACGTATATCCGATCACCCGGATTCACGAGGTGCCGCTCCCCGCAGCACGTAGTCGTGGCCGGCATCGCGGAGCGTGGCCTCCTGACGGGCGAGCTCGAGATCGTGCTCGACCATCATGCGTACCAGCTCCCGAAAGTCACCGTCGGTTCCCAACCGAGGACCGCGCGCGCTTTGGCGGCGTCGCCTCGAAGATGGTCGACCTCGGTGGGCCGGAAGTAGCGCGGGTCGATCTCGCACGTGCTGCTGCCAGTCCAGGCCCGACATGGCCGAACGCCACCTCCAGGAACTCCCGGACCGAGTGCGATTCGCCCGTGGCGATCACGTAGTCGTCCGGCTCGTCCTGCTGCAGCATGCGCCACATCGCCTCGACGTAGTCGCCGGCGAAGCCCCAGTCGCGCTTCGCATCGAGGTTGCCGAGGATAGAGCCTTGTCCTGCAGGCCCGGCTTGATGCGCGCCGACCGCGCGCGTGATCTTGCGCGTCACGAAGGTCTCGCCGCGGCGCGGCGATTCGTGGTTGAACAGGATGCCGTTGCAGATGAACAGGCCGTAGGCCTCGCGATAGTTCACCGCGTACCAGTGCGCCGCGACCTTGCTCACCGCATACGGGCTCCGCGGATGAAACGGCGTCGGCTCATTCTGCGGCGGCGGCGCCGCGCCGTACATCTCGGACGAGCCCGCCTGATAGAACCGCGGACCTTCGCCGGTCCGCTCGCAGTGATTCCGGATGGCCTCGAGCAGGCGAAGCGTGCCCATCGCGACGACGTCCGCCGTGTAGCGCGGCTGGTCGAAGGAAACCTTGACGTGCGACTGCGCGCCGAGGTTGTAGATCTCGTCCGGGCGCACACGCTCCAGGATCCGGCGCAGCGCGGTGCCGTCCGACAGGTCGCCGTAGTGGAGGAACATCGGCGCGCGTCGGGTCGTGCGGGTCCCGGTAGAGGTGATCGACCCGGTCGGTGTTGAAGGTTGACGCCCGCCGCATGATGCCGTGCACCTCGTACCCCTTCGCGAGCAGCAACTCGGCGAGATAGGAGCCATCCTGTCCGGTGATCCCCGTCAGTAGCGCTCGTTTCGCGGTCATTCCGTCCCTTTGTGTGAAGAGCATCACAGCTACATCTATTCCGAGTCGTACTCACCGGATTCGGCCCGCTCGGCGGCTTCCGGCTCGGCCGCTTCGCCGGCGCCCCGAAACGTCCTGAGCGTCAGCTTCTTCTGATGCTCCGGCGCGGCAACGCCGGTGGGCGAGGTGCCCTCGAAATAGTGACGTTCCCAGGGAACCTGGTCCGAACCCGTCTGACCCGCGCGCCTGAAGGCGAGTCGACGCAATCCGTTCATGAGCCCACGCCGACGATCGAACTCCTGCCACTGCGCTGCGAGATCCGGCTCTTCCTCGATCCGCTCGAGCCGGGGTACGAACGCTTCGAGCTCGTGCCGCCGTCGCGGGACGATCATGCAGAAGGGCTCGCCCCGCTCGAAATGAACCGGTGATCCGGCGCGGGTCAGCTTCCAGTTCATCGTGAAGCTCGCCACCGCCCAGTCCGTCTCCACGACCCCCTCCAGCGCGTGTATCCCGTCCTTCGGCAGATTGGCCGGACCGCGTACCCAGAGGTTGTACCCCGGTGGTGTGCGGAAGAGATACCGGATGTAGAAGGTCAGGATGCCATGGCCGAAAATGCTGATTGCCAGCGGATGCGACGGCTTCTCGCCCGCGTACTCGATCGTGAGCGCCTTCGGTGTGCCGCCGCCATCCCAGCTCACCCGGAAGGAGTCGCCGTTCAGGAGGAACCACCCCGACTGGTTCGCCATCAGCAGCGGAAGACAGCGATGAGCGAAGCCCCTGTTCGTCTCGCGCATCCATTGACGCGCCGTTGTAGCCGGCACGATCCGCGGCAAATGCTCTGCTCCCGGCAGCACGTAAGCGGTCAGGGAGAGCTCCGTTTCGTGCGAAGGGTCGGGCGCCGGCGCGGCATCGCCGCAGCGCTGTCCTCCGCGAGCCCGGAGTACGGGCACCCCGCCGCTCGTTCGGAGGGCGGGTCCTGGCTGTCGGTCATTTCGAGTCCCCGCACGGCCGATTGAGTCGATTCGCGCTCTGTGCGCGCTACCCTTTCCTGAAATGATCGGGTGGTGCTGCGGCAAGCGTCTCCAGCAGCGGCGGCAGTCGTCGGCCACGATCGCGCGACGGGCGAGCCGGAATCCGCGAACGCCGGACGCACGGCTCCCGGCTCCTCAGGGATCTTCCGCGTGGAGTTCGTTGCGAGGGTGGAATCGCGCCGCCGCAGTGGCAGCCTCGCGTGATCGCACGCACGAGAGGACTGCACATCCCGCTCGATTCACGATACCGCCGAGACGCCAGAGGCCGCAATCGTTCGGAATGAGTAAGACGTCCCTCTGTCCTGCCCCGAGGGCGCCGAAATGCGCATGCTTGCCTTCCTCACCCAGCCGGCTCGACCTCGATCAGACCCACGGCGCATAACCGGGGAGGCGCGTTCGGCCATCGCTCGACGGAGCCCCAAGACCCTCCGTTCGGTCTTTGCCCTTGCTTCACTGCCCGCTCAGCCGACCGTCTCGGTCACCCTTGACCCGCTGATCTCGTCCCCCATCCTCACCAAAGCGGCCGAAATGAGGTTTGGAATTGTCCTGTCCCTCTGCCACCGCATGCCTGGGGCTCACCGTTACTGCTTGAGCTCCCTCGAGTGTGGAGTATCTTGAATGGGATGCGTTCCTGCGCCCGTTAGCTGATTTCGCGTCTGTTTATGTGGGCGCCGGAGCATCGAAGAAAAAGCACGTGCTGCCCTCTATGCTGCACATAGATCTTCAACATTGATCGTGCCGGTGTCCCTCCATTGCTTGATCCCTCCCCATTCCACTGGCGCGTCATTGTCTCCTCCGCAATACCGCAACAGCTTTGTCAGTAGAACAATGCAACAGTTGGCGACCGGTCGGACATGAGAGCAGTCCACGTTGGACCCTACAAGCCAGAGAGCAGCAGCGGTGTGAACCGCACCATTTCCGGGCTGGTACAAGAACTGGCCCTGCGTGGGATAGATGCTGAAGTTTGGCATCTCACAGATCGAGTCACAAATTGAACAGCGCACGGTCGACGGGGTTCGTGTGTATGATCTGCCCGTGAGGCGGTCGCCCTGGAGCATGTTCTACGGTTTACCTCATACCACCCGATCCTTCATCCTTTGTGCGCAGGAGAGAGTTGACATTGTCCATTTCCATTCGGTGTTCATCCCGCACAACGTACAGATTGCACGGCTGTTGAAAGCGCCTTACCTCGTGACGCCCCACGGCGGCTACGCTCCACACCGAGTCCATGGACGTCATCGATTTGCCAAAATGGTTTGGCGGAATATGTATGAACTCACCTACCTGGAGGGAGCAAGCGCTCTTCACGTTGTACATGAAGCCGAGAGCTCTGATCTTCAGAGATTCGGTGTAACCGGGAACCAGGTAATGATCCCGAACTTTGTTGACCCTGCCTACTCCGCTGACTTAACTGACATGCCAGCTAAAGATCGGGTTCGAACGGCTCTTTACATTGGGCGCCTGTCCGTTGCAGTGAAGGGTCTTGATCTGCTGCTAGAAGGCTACGCTCAGTTCCTGAAAAGTAGTATGCGCTATGAAACTAGACTCGTCGTTGCTGGGCCCAATGACCGGGGGGGGCTACTGGAACTAACCCGTTTGGCTCACCGTCTGGGAATTGAGGATAAGGTATCGTTCGTCGGTCCAGTTTTCGGCGACGAGAAGACGAACCTTCTCAAGGGCTCCACCGTTTTCGTGCACACGTCGCGATCGGAGGGCATGCCGCTTTCGATTCTCGAGGCTATGGCACTCAGACGGCCGGTATTGATCACACCGGAAACAAATCTGGGCCAGCATATCAGTCAATCCGACGCAGGTCTGGTGGTTCCTGGCACGATCGAAGACATTGCCCGGGGGCTTCATGAGGTGTTGTGCGAGGACTCGACTATCCTCGAACAAATGGGAATAAGGGCCAGGCAACTGGTCCTCAATCATTTTACGAGGGAGCGCGTGGGGGGGCCATGGCTGAAGCTTACTCCGTTATTATAGCAAGGATGTCGGCTGAGCCAGCCTCTGGATCGATTTGTCGAGAGCCTGAGGGATACTTTCGCTGTGATGGAGAGCGAACTCCATACAATTCGCGGTCCTTAGAAATGCTGATATTGTGGGCAATGTAGAGCTAGGCGGCGATGTCGACATTCTGGTTTCGGATGTCGACCGCGCCGCGGCCCTTCTACAGGATTGCTTTGGTAGCGTTGTCCGATTCGCAAAGCGCTCGTACGTACAGCAGTACTACTTCTACGTCGATGGCTTCGGAGGCGTTCACATTGATCTTACTCCATGGATTGAATGGCACGGTGCTCGATACGCCGCAAGCGACGTGTTGTTCAGCCACGCCCGCTCCTCGAACGGGTCTGTTATCAAGCTGGCGGAATCACACGAGGCCTTGATCTGCTGGTTTGCCAGCCTTCTTTGGGGAGGGTTCTTCAAAGAGAGATACCGCGACTTGATCGTCAATACAGCTGCGGACAACCCTGCGGCTTTCGAAGAGACCCTCTCATTAGCGCTGGGCCCTCGCTGGGCAAGACAGTTGTTGTCTTGGGCAGCATCCGGAGTGCCCGAACGATCCGTCGCTCACGTTCGCCAGATTCGTCGCGCTGTCTGGTTGAGGTCATTTCGACGGGCACCAATTGAGACAGTAAAGGGCTGGTTGGTCTATTGGGTGACTGAAGTTCGGCTTCGCCTCTCTCCGCCCGGTCTTTGGGTCGTCATTCTCGGGCCGGATGGCAGTGGAAAAGTAGTGTCATCAGCGATTGAGCCCACTGGGCTTGTTCGCGGGTGCACAAAAGCTTCATTGGCGTCCTGGAATACTAGGGCGAAAACGACAGCAATCCCAGCTGCAAGTGCAAGATCCCCATGCTGGTCGGCCATACGCCGCCTATATATCGATTATAAAGCTTGCCTACCTTTGGCTGGACTATGTTCTGGGATACTGGCTGGTTCTTGTACATGACCTGGCCAAGGATGGCATGGTAATCTTTGACCGCTACTACGATGACCTCCTGGTTGATCCTCGGCGGTATCGTTACGGTGGTCCAATGTGGCTGGCGCGGCTAGTTTCGCACCTCATCCCCCGACCGCATCTGGCCATCCTTTTCGATGCGCCTCCCAATGTGATTCATACTCGAAAACAGGAAGTCGACCTGGACGAGACGGTCCGACAGTGTAATGAGTACAAGGCGTTAGTCCGGCGACTTCCTGCTGCGGAAGTCATTGACGCCTCTCGTCCATTGGACTTGGTGATGGAACAGGTAGAACGAACCATTCTCCGATATGCAATAATGCGTGGACCCAGTAATCATCAATGTGACGCCTGACACTCAAACGTTCAGCGAAGGGGAAAACCGGTAATGACGACGCCTCGGATAGTGGAGGCGCTGTGATCCCCCGTCCTGCGCTTTCCCTGCGGTCCTAGAACTCGCAGCTACGTACCCGGAGCTTCCGACTAATCGCCTACGCCGCATGTTCGGGCACCGGCGGCTGCCTGTCCCAAAGCGCGTATCGCAGCACCGCATCGGCCTCCTCCGGCGGCTTGTCCACGAATTCAGCCAATCCCCATGGCCACGTCCACGTTGCGGTTTCAAGTCGGCGTTTTCTCCAACCCCATTGCGACCCGCCCGCTTCCAGTGCTCCCAAGACACTCAGATCGGAGCGGCACTCAGCCAGGCGGGTCCCCAACAAGAGCCGGGGCGGTTCAGTCGGCCACGTTCCCCGGACAAGGCCCAGTTCAGTGAGGTCACCTGGAAAACTTTAGCCGGCCGCGCGAAAAAAATTGCATCGATCGACCCGGACGCCACGGCGTCCCCGGAGGCGGTGAATCTCGGGAATCGTTTCTCGGAACCGGAGTTCAACATTCGATGATCGAGAAGTGCGTTCGACGTGCACAATGGTTGCTGCAACAGCGGGTCGGAGTCTCGGGTGAACTGGATGTCGAGACGGCCCGCGGCTCCATGACATCCACACGCTGCTCAGAGCAAACCCGCCGAAAGGCGGCGACGCAGAGCTACGGGGCTACGGCGCAATGCGCGCTAGGCCCGCCGAGCCGCCAGCGAGCCCCTACGGGAGCGCGGGCGGTCGTGCACCGAACCTCCGGTCGCTCCCGATTCACCGGAAGCGCCGGGAGGTGACGATGCGCCGCTCCTTCGCGACACTCTCAGCCTCGCTCCTGTTTCTTGCAGGCTGCGGCGATTCGACGACGACCCCGCAGCGTCAGATTGCGTCGATCGAGCTCTCCCCATCCGAGCTCATCCTGGAGGACGGCGCGCCCGGCACCCTCACGGCGATCGTGCGTGACCAGGCTGGCGAGCCGATCGGCAAGCTTCCCGATGGCGTCAGCATCTCGTGGTCCAGCGTCGATCCGGGCGTCGCCGGTGTCGGCCAGGATGGCGCCGTTACGCCGATCAGCATGGGAGAGACGCAGGTAGAGGCGGTGATCGTGATGTCCGGCCGAGCC
This sequence comes from uncultured Gemmatimonadales bacterium, assembly GCA_963798855.1. Taxonomy (GTDB): domain Bacteria; phylum Gemmatimonadota; class Gemmatimonadetes; order Longimicrobiales; family RSA9; genus CAWCUU01. The sequence goes on from CAWCUU010000001.1 coordinate 8,534, forward strand.
TCGGCGATTCCGGGGGCCCGCTTCGGGGTCGGGAACGGCAGTGGAGGGGTGAAAGGATCGAGCTCCGTGAAAGTGCGGGCTTTCGCAAACGTGCTGGAGGCGGTTTCCGGGGACGGGCAGGAAACGGACGCGGGTACATCGCTTTCGAATCCGCTCGTGGTGCGCGCGCTGGACCGCGCCGGCAACGCGGTGGCGGGCGTGGAGATCGCGTTCTCGACGATCGACGGCGGCAGCTTCTCGCCGGCGAAAGTGACGACGGGTACGGATGGCACGGCGCAGACGCGATGGACGCTGGGATCCACTGGCGGAGCGCAGTCGGCGACGGCCACGGCCAGGAAAGGCTCGGCCTCGGCCACGTTCGGCGCGACCGCCCTGTCCAGCGGCTCGGCGCCGTCCGACTGCTTGTCGGTCGAGCCCGCTGCCGATACTCTGAACTATGTCGGTGACGCCGGCACTCTCGCTGCCACGACCTCCGCTTCCGGTACGGTCGGCTGGACCAGCTCGGCGCCCGCCGTCGCAACCGTGGACGCGTCAGGCAAGGTGACCGCAAAGTCGAAGGGTATCGCTCTCATCACCGCGGCCCTCACCGGCTGCGCACCCGACACGGCAACCGTGGTGGTCCGCCAGGTCGTGAAGTCGGTCTCCGTCTCACCCGCGAGCGCCTCCGTCACCGTGGGCGCGACGACGACCCTTCAGCCATTGGCCGTGGATTCGGGCGGAGCGGCCATCGCTGGCGTCAGCTACGCCTGGTCGACCACCGACGCCGCCGTGGCGTCGGTGAGTGGAGGCACGGTCACCGGCGTGGCCGCCGGCTCGGCTACGATCAGGGCCACCGCCGGTGGTCAGAGCGGCAGCTCCGCCATCACGGTCCAGCCCCAGGTCAGTGGCGACGGAAACCCGGACTGGGCGGCGGTCATCCAGGGTATCCGGCCACGCGGCTTCGGCGCGGGTCCGTACACGCTCTACACGGCCGGCTCGAGTGGCCGAACGTACTGGGTGTCACCGGCCGGAAACGACGGCAACACCGGCACGAGCAGCTCGCCCTTCCGCACGATCAACCACGCCGCGCAGCTGGCGCAAGCCGGGGATGTCGTCAACATCGGCGATGGCACCTACCGCGAGTCGGTCCTGGTCAAGAGCTCCGGCACCTCCAGCGCTCGGATCGTCTTCCAGGCGGTGAACCGTGGGGGGGTTGTGCTGACCGGGGGAACGTATGTCTGGCAACCTTACGGCTGGATCGGCGAGACCGGCAGAACGGGCGCCGCGTACGTGACGCTCAAGGGCCTGATCTTCCGGCAGTACGCGGAACAGGAGACCACAGGTGCGAACGCGGTGCGAACCGGCAAGGGGCTGGCATATCGAGGACTGCCTCTTCAATGCGTCGGCGCATACGCGGTCTCAACATCGTGGAGCACGACGTCGAGATCTATCGGTCGACGTTCCAGTATCACACACACCATGCGCTTCAAGCGGGCACCAAGGACCTGGGCGCCACGAGTCCCAGCGATCCGCTGTACAAGCCGCTGACCGGACTCAAGATCATCGACGTGATTTTCCGCGGCAACCACACCACAGCCGACCCGTTATCAGGTGCTTCGGGTACGCACGGCGTAAAACTAAGTAACACGCGCGGAACGCTGGTGGAGAACCTCGAGTCCTACGAGAACCACTCCTACGGGATCTGGTTCGACTCGCGAAACACCGATTACACGATCCGCGACAGCTATTTCCACGACAACACGGGCTTCTATAGTGCAGACGGCAGATACGTTCGAGCGGGCCAGGGCATGATGCTGGAAGTCGACTGGCCCGGCGGTACGCTCGAGAACAACGTCTTCATGAACAACGAGTCCGCCGGTATCGCGCTCGTGAACACCAGCGGGCTGACGGTCCGAGGCAACCTGTTCGCGCACAACGAGAAGTGCATGATGCTCTACAACATGGGGCAGACGTCGAACTACACGTACTTCCCGTTCGAGGACATCCAGATCCTGAGCAATCACTGCAAGGACTGGAAGAACTCCTCGGGCATCCACACGCCCGGCGGGAGCGGCACACCGGCCGACCACAACGTCTTCGCCGACTACAACACCTACGAGCCGGTAGCGAATGCCCAGTTCGCGTGGTGGCCGGGTCCGGTCTACGGCGCCACGAGCATCGCCCAGATGCAGAGCCGCTTCGGCTGGGAGGCGCACGGAGGGACCGCCACGACGAACTGGTGATCCCGCTGGCGGACGGGGGAGGCACCCTAGGCGGCCGGACCGCACTCCGTGGCGGTCCGGCCGTCGGGCCGCTCGGGTTGTCCCAGGGCACGCCGGTAGCAGCGCAGCAGCATCGAGTGGTTCGCTTCCTCGGTGAAACGCGATTCATAGCTCTGACGGGCCCCTCGCTGCAGCTCCGCGGTGGCCGCTCTGTCGGCGGTCATTGCTCGCGCCACGGCCATCGCCATCTCGACCGCGCTGCCGGCTGTAGGAGACACCTGCAGATTCCTGCTCAGGGGACATCCAGTTTTACGCACTTGAGTTGACGGGGCCCGCGGGTGCGGGTCCACTCCGGATGGACCTCGATCCGGAGACGGCGCGTGAAATTGAGCAAGGAGCAGGTGACCGTGGCAAAGGGAATGAAGGAGCGCGGGACCTCGGTCCGCCAGCTGGCGAAGCAGCTGGGCGTGACGGAGGGGGCGCTCCGCTACCGGATCGGGAAGCTGGGCGAGGGGGCGCCGGACGGGCGGGGAATCAGCCGACGGCACTGGACGGCTACGAGGAGGCGGTCGTGGCCATCGAGGAGCGGCTGGGGGATGGACGGCTGACGGGGAAAGGCCGGCCCTGCCAGGCGCGAGAGATCTACGATGTGCTGGTGCGAGACCATGGCTATCGGGGAAGCTACAAAGCCGTGGTCCGGCACCTGAACCGGCGGTAGGGAAGCCGAAGGTGCGGGCGCTGCGACGCGTGGAGACCCCGCCCGGGGTTCAGGCCCAGCACGACTGGTTCGAGGTACGGGTGCCGCTGGGTAGCCGGCGGCGGAAACTCCAGGTGCTGGTGGGCGCGCTCTCGCACAGTCGGGCGCGTTACTGCTGGGCCAGCCACGACCAGAGTCAGCTGGCGTGGCATACGGGGCACCTGGAGCTCTTCGACCGCTATGGCGGCGTCCCGCTCTGGGTCCGGATCGACAATCTGAAGACGGGGGTGGCGTCGGGTTCGGGAGGGAACGCGGTGCTGAACCGCTCCTACGAGGTCTTCGCCCGGACCTGCGGCTTTGAGATCGATCCTGTCGGGGCCGGAAGGGATCGGACAAGGGCAAGACCGAGCGCTCGGTCCGCACCTTCCGGGGTGCGTTCGGCCCCACGCTCCGGCGCGGAGCCGGCTGTCTCGAGGAGCTGCAGCACCTGCTGGACGCCGACGCCCAGGCGCTGCTGGATCGGCTGGAATGCCCGGTCACGGGCACCTCGGTGCGGGAAGCGTGGGAGGCGGAGCGGGTGCTCCTTCAACCGATCCCGACCATGGTGGAGCCGTTTGATGTGGTGGTGACGCGGAAGGTCCAGCGCGACTGCCTGGTCTCCTTCGAGGGGCGGCGCTACAGCGTGCCCTTCGCCTGGGTGGACCGGCTGGTGGATGTATGGGGCACGCTGAATCACGTCGTGATCCGGGCGGAGGGGCAGGAGATCGCCCGACACGACCGGCGGTGCCGGGAGCGGCTGGTGATCGATCCGCTGCACTACGAGGGCCCCTCCACCGATCGGGTCGAACGGCCGACGCCGCTGGGCCGGCGGGCCCGGCTGCAGATGGCGGGGCTGTCGAGCCCGTCGCGGCGGGCCGTGCTCAGCCTTCCCGGGCAGGAGAGGATCACCCGGCCCCTGGACGCATACGTGCAGCTCGTGGAGGCCCTCCAGTGAGCCCGGCCACGAAGCGCCCCAAGGTCGATCTGGACGCCATCGCCGAGCGCTGCGAGGCGCTGAAGCTGGTCCACGCCGCTCAGTGCCTGCCGGAGCTCGCCGAGGAGGCGAGCCGGGACGACCTGACGCCGATCCGCTTCCTGGACCGGGTGCTCCAGCAGGAGCTCGAGCGCAAGAACGAGCGCCGGATCGCCACCTCGCTGAAGCTGAGCGGACTCCCGCCCGGGCAAGACGCTCGAGGGCTTCGACTGGACCTTCCAGCCCCGGGCCGACCGCACCAAGCTGGAAGCTCTCGGCGACGTGCGCCTTCATCCGGCAGACCGAGAACGTGCTGTTCATGGGGCCGCCCGGCGTCGGAAAGAGCCACCTGGCGGTGGCCCTGGGCGTGAAAGCCATCAAGAACGGCTTCAGCACCCAGCACTACATCCTGGACGACCTGATGCACGTGCTGAAGGGAGACGCGGCCATCCCGCCCCGGCGGCTCCGCTCAAAGCGCTACCTGAACAGCGCCCTGCTGGTCATCGACGAGGTCGGCTTCCGGCCGCTGGACCGCGAGGAGGCGAACCTGTTCTTCCGGCTGGTGAGCGCCCGCTACGAGAAGGGCTCCATCATCCTGACCTCGAACAAGCACGTGCGGGACTGGCCCGAGATCTTCGCCGGGGACGAGATCCTGACCACGGCGATCCTCGACCGTCTGCTCCACCACGTCCACATCATCCACATCGACGGCCGGAGCTACCGCCTCCGGGAGCTCGACGGGCTGCTGTCTCACCAGCCCGACACCTCACCCCCGGGGAAGGGAGGTGAAGACGAAATCAGGCTGAAGGACGGGTGCGTAAAACTGGGTGTCCCCCAACTGCGCAAATCTGGGTGTCCCTGGACACCGGCTCGTGCAGCCAGCCGTTAACCCCCGGCGTAATGAGCTCGGTGGCAGCGCCCACGCGACTCGCGACGACCGGCAGCCCGGTCGCGAACGCCTCGATGACGACCATCCCGAAGCTCGCTGCCTCACTTTCGGGAGCCACATTCAAGTTCCTGAGCATGGCTTCGCCATCCATACGCGGTCAAGAATGCCGTATTATCAAACTACTATGGATGCGGGTGCTGCTCCGATCCCATCAGGCGTTCGGGGTGTATCAGTTGGATATATTTGGGGAGGGAATATGCCTTGGCAACAGCCCAACTGTAGACTGCGCCTTCCTTCGTAAACCAGGAACGCTCAAAAAAGTCAAGACACGGCTTGTTTTTAGCTGTGGGTATATAGATCGCCTCTATACGTCGCGCGCCTTCGCGATCTGGCATAGTCTATTGCAACGTGAAGCAGCGCCTCCTCGACTTTTCGGCCCATTACACGGCAGCTGAGTAGGAAGTCCTCAATGCGCGCGAGGTCACCATTGAGACTGACGCTCACAATGCCCGTAAGCCCCGAATCCCCGAACTTGTCTGATACGCGAAAGCACCAGAATCTATGGTTTGACGCCGCTGCCCACTCGGTAAGCTCCGCCTGGGTAAGCCGTCTCGTCGACAGGTTCAGCTGGTTGGTCTTGTTGAAAAGCTGCACCGCTCTCTGAAGATTCCCGGAGGCTCAGTTCCTCGACTTGAACCTGGATATTGATCGTCTCAAGCCACTCCTCGAGCGAGCCCACGCTCGAGCGCGCGTGCTCGCGCTCGCGCTCCGCGACGTACATCTCTGGTGCGCGCTAGATCCTCTTTCGTAACCGCGGGCGTATCAAAACAGGTGAGATTCAGCAGCGCGCTCACATACTGACTCTTATCTTCGGGCCATTCCGGCACGAGAACTTCAGGCAGGGCCTCGCGCACCCTGGCGCGTTCCATGGGATTGTCATCGATAAACACCACCGACTCCAAACCAAGTTTCAACTCCCCCGCGGGCTCAACGAGGTTCTGGGCCTTGTCGGCCCAATTGATGCGCCAGCCCGCGAGATCCTCAGGCCTGATCACCATCTCGGCATTCTCGCGGATAGCCTCAAGGGCGACTGCTTCTTCGTTCTTACTAACAATGCCGAGGACGACGCCCCGTTGGATCAGCGATTTGATCGCTCTCTGAAAATCCACGAAAGCCTCACCCGTGGCGTCATGCCCCCCGAGCTTCAGATTTTGCCACCCTACGTCGCCCAGGATGCCGCCCCAAAGCGTATCGTCCAGGTCTAAGACGAGAAGCTTCCGCGCCTGCCCCTGCAGGCCTCGTAGTGCGGCTTTGATCTCTCTAACCGCTTCTTTGTAGACGTCGTTGCCGAAAGGATTCTTGCTCAAGTACCAGAGCTTCGGATTGAAGCCCATGCGGCCCGCTGACTCGATCCAGCGACGGCTTTCAAGGGCGATGATGTTTGGGGCGCGTTCAAGCGTCTCCACGAGTTTGAGGTTCATTCGCATCAGAAGATTAGAAACTCCAATGCCGCTCTTCGTATCGAGCATCCCGTAGCCGCGATAGCTCGGAGGTATAGCCCACAGTGGAACGATCATCGTGTGCACGTTCGTGGCCGCCATCACGAGCGCTTGGCCAAAGTCCTCGACTTCGGCAAGGACCTCCGCATGATCCATACGCTCGTAATGGAAGACCCGCCCAAAACCGGCGATCATTCTCTCAGGCTGTGTCCAGACTACGGCGACGTCAAAACCTACGCTCCAAGCCTCGGGATCCATCAATGTCGGCAAAACCTGGCCGAAAGGCGCGGCGGTCACGGAGAGACTGGGGGGTTCCGCATCGTTCGACAGATAACCCGCGAAGGTTTCGATATTGAAGTCGGATATCGCGAGCCCCGTCATCGCGTCTCCAGCCGCTTCAAGATGTAGTCCGCCAACGCGCCGACGCACTGAAAGGGATTGGCGGGATCTTCCAGCGCTTCCTCAAGAAGATTCAATTCCCGGTTGTACTTTGCCCTGATTTCCTGCTCGAGTCCGACGGAGAGATTCACGAGGCCTAGGGAGTCAAGGCTTGAACCCTCACCGAAGAGCTTAGTACTCTCCGACTTCTCGATTCGTCTTGCCGCTGGATCGCTGCATGTTCACCTCGTCGATAGCCGCGTAAATCGCGACAATTATCTGTTCACGCATTATTGCCGTACCAATCTGAAAACAATTCGCCGTTAGTCATGCGTTTGAAACTCTGTCTGTGGGCGGCCATCGCGAGCACGCGCTCAAGTTTCTTCCACTCGCCCTCCTGATCAATCTCCCAACTGTGGAAATAAAGAATGCAGCCACGCCGCCATTCATCTCGACGTGATCGAGAGCGTAGCGAAAATGCCGCTCCCAATCCGTGGCCAGCCTGTACACCATCAGATATTCCTTCAGCCCTAAGACGTTCCGCTCGAGCAGCCCGTGGCGAAACTGTACTAGCCGCGAATGCGAATATCCGTGCGTGCTGACCCCCCAAAAAAACGGATTGCTGGGCGCGCTGCTGCGGTTGAACATGCAAGTACGCGCGCCTTTAAAGCCGGCTTCTCTCACCAGCGCTACGATTTTGGCGTTGAATTTACCCTGAGGATAGCAAAACGAAGCGGCCGGCGCGCTCAATGCGTCCTCCAGCCATTTCTTGCCACTTTCGATTTCCTCTTTCGCCGTCTTTGGATCAAGCCCTTTGAGAGGAACGTGATTGTACGTGTGAGCCCCGATTTCAAAACGCGCGCCCAAGCGGCGTACTTCCTCAGCCGGCAGAACGTCTCGCTCCGGGTTGCGGGCCGGAACGTAAAACGTCGCCTTCAGTCCAAAACGGTCGAGCAGCGCAGCCGTTTTCCAATCCGTCGGATGGCCGTCGTCAACACTGATGGTGAGGTAGCGATTCTTGTAGGCCATTGAGCTCGGGGATCAGAGTGAGCCGTCACCATCAAAAGACAATGGATCCCAAGCTTCGGGATCCCTGAGTGCTCCGGCCAGCTCGTTGTCTTTGGCCTTGTAATAAAAAAGTGCCGAAGGCAGCTGCCGGGAGTATGGCGCAAACCTCGCGATCACCGCCTTGTTTTCACCGCAAAAGCCAATGCTCTCCAGCATGTGTATGCCTTCATGTCGGCATCTCTTCAAAGCGTATGCAAGCATCGATTCAAGCAGACGGGGGTCTTTCTCAAGAGATTTGTACTCGACTAGGCGTACCCGCGTGAGCGCAAAACGCGGATTGTCTTGCCGGTAGAATACCGAATACGCGACAATGGCAGGGCCGCGCGCAACCGTCACGGTCCACGCCCGCTTCGATCGCAAAGCGTCGCCGAAATGCCACTGCAGCGTGCGCTGATCACGCACGCCGAGAAGATAATGCGACTCCCTTGCGCGCAGCTGCTCCCAGAATTCGTCGAACCGCTCGTCGAAATTGTGAAGTTCGGTAAGCTCGACGTGAATTCGCGGCTCTGTCGGGCGCATCCGAAATTTCTCATAAAGCCGCGCGGCCGCGCCGAGCGGAAACTGGCAGACCCGGAATGAAAGGATACCGCCTTATCGCGAATAGGCTCTTCACGAATCCCGGCGCGTGAGTGATCCAGAAGTAAGACTGATCGGGTTCGCCGGCTGGCACCCTGGGAGCTTGAAGCGATTCAAAGAGCTTTGCCGAGTCGGCATTGGCGGTCATATTTAGAAGCAAATCGCAGTTCTTTTGCGAGAGGTATCGTGCCATCAACAAGAGCGAGGACGCACGCGCTTCGCGATCCACGACCCACGCGTGACTGGCTGCCGCGACGAGGCGGCGGCCTTTGAATTCGTAGGAGAGTGGGATATTTCCAAAATATCCGAGCACGCGCCCATCCGCATTTTCAAGCACCCAGCCGATGGGCCATGCGGCCGAATAGGCGGGATTGTCCGCCCAGAGGCTCCGCCATTCCTGATGGCCTTTCATTTCGAGTTCGTACCGCGAAACTAGCCGCGCGATCGGCTCGTAGTCGGTGAATCGAGCTTCGCGGATCTCCATCGCTCCTTATCCGACTAGAAGTTGCTGTCTTGATTTAGCGTAGATTTGTTCGCCTGGTGCCTCACCGCTTACGGTGCCCGAGCTCCCAATCAGATCTCGGCGAGGGGCCGTACCTACGAATGGAATAGTAGGTGATCGAGGCTTCAGACTGCCGGACCGCCTGCCGTTGCGGTCCGGCAGTCCTGTATCGCGGATCCGATCGCCCGCTCGTAGCATGCCAGCAGCATTGTATGATTCGCTTCCTCCGTGAAGCGCTCCTGGAAGGTGTGCCGGGCACCTCGCCGCAGTGCTGCGGCCTGCGCACCGTTCTCGGTCATCGCGACGCGAAGAATATCCCCCAACTTCCCCGCCTCCGCCTCCGGCTCGTAGAGCCAGCCGTTCACGCCGGGTGTGATCAACTCTGCGGCGGTGCCGAGGCTTGCGACCACGGGCAGTCCGGTCGCGAACGCCTCGATGACCACCATCCCGAAGGTCTCCCGAGATTCGGATGGGAAGACGAGCACGCGCGCTTCCTTCATCAGCTCGGTGATGCTCGATGTCGACTGTTGTCCGAGCCACTCGACTCCGGAGGGACGTCTCCGAGGCGCGAACGCAGGGGACCGTCTCCCGCGATGCGGAGCCGGAAGCCATCACCCAGCTCCGACCAGGCATGCGAGAAGACGCTCGACACCCTTGCCGGGCGCGAGGCGACCGACGTAGAGAGCGAAGTCCCAGCGTGTGTCCCCACACCGGGGTCCCTCACGAAGTGCGGCTTCACCATGATCCGGTCGGGCGGAAGCCCGGCCGAAATCGCCTCGTGCCGGACCACGGAGGACGGTGCAATGTAGACGTCGACGTCGCGATTCCAGGTTCCTCGCGCGCGATGGAACATCAGCATGGCCGCGGCGGCGGCGGTCGCTGCGCGGTTGTGGCGGTAGCAGGCGTGAAGGACCGCCGGCCAGGGGATCCCCGTCTGGAGCAATCATGGCAGATTCTGCCCTCGCGATACAGCGTCGCCGCGGGGCAGACGAAGCGGTAGTTGTGCAGCGTCTGCACGACCGGGATGCGCGCGGCCCTGCACGCTTTGTAGGCCGACGGCGAGATCAGCGGGAACGTGTTGTGGAAATGGCGGACGTCGGGCGCGAACGTCTGGATCGCGCGTGCGACCGCCTGTCTTTCCCTGCCTGGACCAGACCGTTCCCGCCGCCAGGCGTACGCGGCGAAAGATCGGTTACTCGCGCGTTCGATTGCCTCACCTCCTCGACGGCGTGACCGCGTCGATGCAACATCGCCGACTTCCGCGGCGACCACCGCGTCCTCGCCGCCGCGCTCCAGGTAGCTGTTGTGGACGACGAGGATTCGCACCGCTCACCCGCTGAAGTGCGTCTGGACGCGCCTGCCAGTGGCGGGCCGGCCGAGATGCGGAATGCCCTGCGCGGCGCGATGCCGGAGCCCCCAGTGGCAGGCAGAACTCGCCGTCAGGGCCCAGAAGGTGAAGCCGAGCGGGCCCGCATTTGATGCCGGAGCTGGACGTGACCGCCAGGGAGAGAACGACGAAGAACATCCCGACGGCGATCAGCCGCAGCGGCTCGCCGGAGGCGGCGAGCGCCAGCCGTAGCGTTTTGAGGCCCAGTCCGCCGAACAGGCCGATCAGGAGTCCGAAGCTCACGAGGCCGCCGCCCAGGAGGACCTCCACGAAGGAGGAGTGGGCGTTGCCCAGGCCGGTGATTGTATTCCGGCCCCAGCACGCGCGAAATGGCGTAGTACCCCATCCCGAAGACCGGCGACGAGTCGAGGAGCCGTCCTATGGTGAACTGCCAGAGCGGAATGCGGTCGCTCATCGTCGCAATGCTCTGGGTGTCGCGGATGACGAAGGTCCCCGTGACATCGAGGAGGTCGAGAGCGCCAATGGCGGCAACCCCTGCGATCAGCAACGGCAGTGCGCTGCGCACCGGTAGACCACGGCCGACCACGGCTCCCAGCAGGAATGTAGGCGAAGATCGCGCCATACGCCGTTCGCGTCATCGAAGCCGCCATGAGCAGGAACAACGCGATCGTCAGAAGCCAGCGCACGCCATTGGCCATCCTCGGAACGCCGGCGAGGAGAAAGACGAGGGCGAGCGCCGCAGTCGGACCGGCCGGGGCAATCATGTCCCCGCGCACGCGGGCCATGGAGCCCGCAGTGACCCACTGTGGCATGAAGATCCACGCCAGGACAATTGCGACGCACAGCATCAGCGAACCCCAGAAGATGTGTTCGGTCATGGCGCGGACGCCGAAGCGGCCAACGAAAACCATCGAAAAGCCCAGCATCACCATCAGCTGAAAAACGAGGAAGCCGCTGAAGACGGGGCTCGGCGAGATCGGGATGCTGACGCAGAGCGCGATCAGCAGCAGCGCTCCCAGGACCTGGGCCCAGTTGGGCCGCGGTAGCCTGCGGCCCCGGATCAGCGTCGGATACAGGCTCCACAGGATCCATGCGAGTCCGACCGCCCAGACGACCAGCGTGAACAACACGGCGGCGTCCACCTCGCCTCGGAGCGAGGCTCCCGGGTCGCGGCCGCGGAGACGGGGCGGTCCCGAGAAGAGCAGCAGGAAGAGCAGGCTATCGAAGAGCCGCGGTCGGAGCTGCTTCGACTCCGAGGGCAACGAATCGCTCGAGTTGTTCACCCTTTCTTCTCCCACGTGAAGCGTTGCTCGACGCGCTCCCGCGCGGCACGGCCCAACCGCCGTCGCAGCGCCGCGTCCGTCATCGTATCCATTGCCGCCGCGAACGCGCGGATCGCGGCGTCGGGTGACACCGCCCGGATCGTGATGCCGCACTCGCCGTCGATCAGATGCCCGGGTCCGCCGAGGTCGAAGCAGATCACCGGCCGTCCGGCGGCCATCGCCTCGACACAGGCGTAGCCGCCGGAGTCGTGCAGGCCCGCATGGACCAGCACATCACACTCTTCCAGCAGGCTCCAGACCCGCGCGCGCAGCATCGATCCCAGAAATCGCACGCGGCTCGTTATGCCCAGCCGCGCGGCGAGACGCCGAAGGCGTCCCTCTTCCGGTCCGGTGCCCACGATCCAGTACTCCGATCCGGGAAAGGTCCGCAGATGGGCCGAGAACGCGGACAGCGAAAGGTGCAGCCCCTTCAGGTGCGAAAGCGTGCCGACGCTGAAGAACCGGAGCTGCCGATGCCGGGGGGGAGCTGGAACTCCTCCCAGCCGCGCGCGGTCGGCGGCGGTGAGCCCGACCTGGGACATCAGCATGACGCGCGGCGCGCCGAGCGCACCCAGTCGAGCCGCGGTCTCCGGTGTGGCGGCGATCGCGAGGCGGCTCTGCCGCGCCGTGCGCCGGACGAGCGGGCTGCGGAAGCCTGCCGCCCGCACGAGATCCCTGCCGAGCTCGTACAGCCGCCCGCGGAACGAGAAGGTGCGGTAGAACGGCCGCGGCGCGGATTCGGCCCCTGCGACCGGCCCCCAGATGTAGGGGATCTCCAGGAACGGCACGAACGTGGGGAGCCAGTAGTTCACGAACGTGGCGTGATGCGCGAGGTCGAAGCGCACCCGCCGGTGGAGGCGGCGCGCCAGCCGCAGGGCACCGAATTGCCAGAGCACGTAGTACGGCCGCACCCCCCGTCCGCCCCGCTTCCAGAATCGGAGCGCCGGCGGCAGGTCGTAGTAGACCCAGTGGACGCGCGGCGGAGCCAACGAAGTCGTCAGCGGATTCGATGACCGGCCGGTTGTTGCTGCGGGTGATCACCCACACGTCGGCGAATCGGGCGAGCTGCTTCACCCAGTTCCACCCGACCTCGGACTCGGACCCGCGGCCCGGCTCGCAGGCGTAGGCGGAGAGCAGGATCTTCGGCACGGCGCTTCAGCTCCCGCGCAGGACTGGCCGCGGGCGGCGCAGCAGAGTGCTCGCACGGTAAGACAGGCGCAGCGCGCGCGCGGCCGCCCGCTTGATCCGGCGCTCGAGCTGCCCGGGCTGCGCCCCAGCTCGCGGCACACGATGCGCTCCTCCTCCACCAGGCTGACGGCTCGGAGTCGCTTGTTCCTCTGCTCCGGATACATCCGGCAGCGGGCGAGCGTCACCGGCAGGTGGTGCATGCGGGTCACGTTGCTGAATCGCGCGAAGAGGTCCCCATCCATCGCGAGATCGTAGGCCGGATCGAGGCCGCCGACCCGCCGGTACAGCTCGGCGCGCCAGAACGCGGCCGGCTGCGCAATGTAGTTGTGTGCGTAGAGCCAGACCCACTTGATGAACGGCATTTCGTTGCGCCGTCTCATCGGCGTGCCGTCGGGATGGATCCAGAGCGAGTCGCCGAACACGAACTCCACATCCGGGCGGGAGGAAAACAGCCTTCCCACCCTTCGCAGCGTCCCGGGCTCGAAGACGTCATCGCTGTTGAGCCAGCAGAGCACGTCTCCGGTGGCTCGCTCGAAGCCCTTGATCAGGGCGTGGGTCTGCCCGTGATCCGGCTCGCTGACCCAGTCGGCGAGGTGCGCGGCGTGGCGGCGGATGATGTCGACGCTGCCGTCACTGGAGCCGCCGTCAATGACGATGTGCTCGAGAGCGGGATAGTCCTGCTCCTGCACGCTGCGAAGCGTCGCCTCCAGAAACTCGGCGTGGTTGAAGGAGGGCGTGACCACGCTGATCCTAGGCCACCGCATGCTGCCTCCGTAGCGACCTCTCGATCTGCCGATCGTACCATTCCAGCACGCGCGCTCCCCCCACGTCGGGCCTCGCCAGGCGAGCCATCCGGTAGTCGAGGGCCGTAGAGAGCAGATACGCCAGGTAAACGCTCCTCGGGTGCTCGGCACATGCCGCACACGCGCTCCCGAGCTCCATCACGAGGGTTGCGCATGTTGGGCTCGTAGCCGCGCCCGGCGAGCGCCGCCTGGATCGCATCGAAGTGGAACGCGCCGAAGAGCGGCAGCGCCTCGACGACGGGGCGCTCCCAGTCGAACACGAAGATCCGTCCCCGCGGGAGTGCATGTTCCAGGGCGCGAAGTCGCGGTGAGCCAGCGATACGGAAACGACCGCACCATCGAACGTGCGGTCCAGGTGCTCCAGCGCCCGGTCGTACACCGCGGCCCCCGGGCTGCCGGCCCGTGAGGTTTTTTCAGCCGAAAGACGCATCGAGCGAAACATCGCGCTTTCGTGGAAGCACGTCCGACGGGCCGACACCCGGTGCAGCGTGCGGAGAAAGTCGAGATGAGGCAGCCGGAGGCGGCCGGCATCCGGTCTCCCGTGGCCCGGGCTGGTGATCAGCGCCTGCACGCCGCGCAGCTCGCCGGACCACAGCACCCGCGGGATCCGACCCTGCAGCTCGACTGCCGCTGCCAGGGTCCGTAGGGCGGCCGCCTCCGAGAGCAGCGATTCGGCCGCCAGCCCGGGCTCCGCCAGCTTCGCGTATGCGAGAACGTCGCCCGTGCGCGAGCAGGCCTGTACGGTGACCTTCCGGTACGCGCCAGGGGTGCCGAGATAGAACGCCAGGGCCAGCTCATCTTCGCCGAGCGTGTCGAACAGCATGGACCGGATCGCGGTAACGGCCGACGGCGGAATGGCGACCTTCCTCGCCGGCAGCACCCCCCTCGCCGCGGCCCAGCGAAGCAGATCGCCCCGCAGGCCGGGTCGCGAGATCAGCAGCGCATGGGCGAAGCGCTGCGACCCCTGCACCGGCACCAGCCAGCGGGGCTTGTGGCGCGGAAAGCCGAGATAGGCCGACCCCTCTCCTTCGCCGCGTGCATGGGGCCGAAGCTCCGACAGCAGATCGGTGATCATCGCGCCTCGACCGGAACTCCGTGCAGGATCTGATGCACGAGGTGCGGTCCGACGCGCACGATCCCCTTCGCGGCCCAGGCGTAGGACACGCCGGCCCGCGCGACGATGCGCTTGAGCTCGTTCTCGTGCGTCGGATCATGATAGAATGGCCATCGAGAGACGGGGTCGCTGATCGCGCAGCAGCTCCGTCGCCCCCAGCAGGGCGTCCGGCTCGCGTCCTTCGATGTCCATCTTTGATGAACGAAACCGCTCCGATCGGCTCCTCCGCCGCGACGCGGTCGATCCTCACCATGCGGACGTCGACGTCGCGGTCCGACCGGTGGGCGCCGTCGGGGTTCGTGCCGAATTCGATCCGTGCGCTGCCGTTCCGTGCGCCCAGGACTGCGCCGACGACCCGGACGCGGCCGTCCCGACGCTCGGCGGCGAACGTCTTCTCCAGGCAATGAGCGAGGCGGGCGACCGGCTCGACCGCGATTACGGCGGCTCCACGGCGTAGCGCGAAGGCCGTGAAGAAGCCTTCGCACGCCCCGGCATCCATCACGCAGCCGGTGTCGGGAACCCGGCACCGTCCGTACTCGTACGAGTGGCCGTTCGGAGGAAAGCTCTCGAAGACCTCGGTCCAGACCGTCGGCAGGTGGGCGGGCGAATACTCGAGCGGCCACCACAGACGAACGCCGCCGCAGTCGAGCAGGACCGTCTCATCCGCCGCGCTCCGCTGCACGACCTCGACCGGTGGCCCAGGCATTGGCCACGCTTTCATCCACCGGAGCACTTCGTCGATCCCGAAATCGCCCCTGGATACGCCTCTGGCCGTGCGCCAGAGGAAGCTCGGTACACGAAGAGCGCGGGTCACGAGCGGCCGTGCCGGAGCCAGGAAGCTCACGATGCGCTCCGAACGGCCACGATCCGGTGATGCCGACTCCGGGCTCGCTGCCGTCAGTGGCAGCTGGGCCGGGAGCACGGAGAGGGCGAGGGTCGCCAGTGCGCTCGCGATGTCGGCGGGCCCACGGCCGTCCACGTCGACCACGACGTCTACAGCGCCCTCCGCTGCCAGCTGCTGCCAGACCGCGAACTGCCGCTCGACCTCGGGGCAGGACAGCTCCGGCTTGCGCGCGACGACGTTCTCGGGCGTATCGCGGAGGAGAACGATCAGCTCCGGCCTCGGCACCTTCCGCAGCAGACGCAGCCACGGACTGGACGGCGAAATGCCGTAGCGTACGGGGTCGACGGCGAAGTCGAGGGCGCACCGGTCGTAGAGGTTGACCGGTATCTCGGAGCAGAGCGAGCGGCGATCGAGCCACCGCCACCCGAGCTGATAGTCCAGCCAGTAGTATGCGGAGCGAATGGCCGCAAGCCGGCCGGCGGTCCGACGGGGCGGCCCCGCCCGCCGGGTGGGCGCCGCTCGGGAGAAGGTGAAGAGGCTCCGCAGCTCCGGCAGCAACCCGGGCCGCCAGTGACGCGATCGCGCCACCACGTGCGCGTGGCGTAGCAGCTCCACGGTCTCCTGCAGCACGGCGGTCTTGCCGACGCCATCGGGCCCGACGAGCGCGATGGTAGGGACCGGCCTCCCCCGGGGCCGCCAGACTCGACGAGCCCAGGACAGGAATCCGTTCCGCACCGCCTGCAGCGGGTGCCGTCGGATGAACGACCGCTGCGCGAGGCGCCGGAGCTCGCGCCATTCTGCGTTCATCGTGTCCTCTTCGAGCGCGCGTAGAAATCGGCTCAGAAACAGGTCACCGAGAGAGCGACGAGATGTGCTCGCGGACGTGCGGTCTCGGGGGGGCCGTTCGCCTTCACGAACGCGAAGCCTGCCGGAACCCCGGCCAGCACCTTGCCCACCCCGCACTTCATGTAGCGCCCGACGGGATGTACGGGCACCGACCGCTCGCGGCCGATCTGGTCGGGGTGAAGCAGATCGGGCGAGTAGGCCGTGACGACGCCGGCGATCACGGCTCGTGCAGCAGATGAACTCGAGGGCCAGAGACGTCACGCCGCAGTCGATCCTTTGGAGAACGAGTTGATAGAGTCCTCGTGGTGCCCAGCTCGGAAGCCAGCAGCCGGCGACGTGAGGCCATCCGGCGGTCAGCCCGACCTCTCTGCAGAGCCCCGTCGCTGCGGCTACATCGGCGGGGTGGATGAGGATGTCAATGTCGCGGCCGATCGCTCCGGCGTCGATGCCGTTCAGCACGGCATTTCGAATGCCGGCGCGGTCGAGAGCGTGCAGACAGCGCCGCGCGAGCTCGCGCCGAAGCGAATGCGGTCGTTCATTCCGACACCGTGCGCCAGGTATCCGGTGCTGCGAGCGCGGGGCCGCGCCCAGCAATGGAAGGAGCTGCATCCGGAGGCTCCGGAGCGGAACGCTCGGCCGGCAGCGGCGCTCCTCAGCAGATAGGCGAGCCCACGGAAGTAGCGGCCCTCGACGAAGCTGAAGCCGGCCTGCCGATAGTAGAAGCCGCCGCGCCAGCGCCGCTCGGATTCCTGCCGCATCCCGCGGCGGCCGAGGCCTGCGAGCCATCGCCTGGAAGCGCGCGGCCCCGAGTGGAGCGAGCCCGGCACGCGGCGCGCCGATTGTTCAGCCGGATGCGCTCGCGTGTTCTCCTGGATGGCCTGAAAGCGGCATCATTAATGCCCCGCCGCCCGACGAAATGCAGACCAGCGGCTCCGGAAGGGTCAGCACGTCGAAATGGCGCGCGAAGCGCGTCCACAGATCCAAGTCCTCGGCGGCGCCGTCGAAGCTGGCGTCGAAGCCGCCGATCGCCATGAGCGCTTCGCGACGGCAGAGCACGCTGGGAGTGAGGAGCCATACCGGCTTGTACGCATTCCGGAGTGACCGCAGCTGGTCCAGTGTCGTCGGCCCGTAGCGGAGGACGCCGACCTGGCGTCCCGATCGGCTCTCGTAGATGCCGTGGCTGCTGGTCCCCTCCAGCCCGACGTGCTCGTCTAGAAATCGCATCTGCAGCCGTAGCTTGTCCGGCAGCCAGCAATCGTCGGCATCGAGGAACGCGATCCATTCGCCGCGCGCCTCTCGATTCCCGCGTTGCGGGCCTGCGCGACACCGTCGCGGGCAGCCGCTAACAGCCGCACTCGCGAATCGGTGCTGCTGCAGCGGATTACGGCCGCAGCCGTGCCGTCGTCCGAGCCATCGTCGACACGATCACTTCGAGGGTGCGCGCCGTCTGCGCGAGCGCGGATCGGACGGAGCGTTCGAATCCAATCCTCGCCGTTGCGCACGGGGATCACGACGCTGATCGTCATCACGCCTCCAGCGCGAGGGGCCGGCGGCCGCGGCGGCCGGAGCGAGTGTCAGGCGGTACCATATCAGCAGCTGCGTGACCACGGTGGCCAGGCTGCCCAGCAGCATTCCCTGAAGAGCGCCGGCCAATCCGAAGTGCGCGCATGAGCAGCAATCCGAGCGTTCCGGCCATGGCCGCCGAAGCGGCGTAGGAGACGAGAACCCGGTCGGGCCGCTCGATCGCCCGCAGACCCGCTCCGACGACCGAAGAGAAGGCCCCCAGGGCCGGGAGCACGGCCACGAATGGCACCAGCGGAGCGTAGTGGGCGAACTTCGGTCCGTAGAGCAGGAGGAGCGGCCTCCCTCGCAAAGCCCGAGAGCAGCAGACCGTACGCCGCCGCGGCCGCACCGAGGCCGCCCGCAGCCAGCAGCACCGCGCTGCGCAAGCGCGGCCTGCCGTTCAGGGCCGAGAACGCGGGCACCAGCAAGGTCGCCAACGCGACGTTGGCCTGAAGCACCGGCATCGCCAGATTCAACAGCGCCTTCAGACCACCCGTCGCCTCCAGTCCATACCAGACGGGCAGCACCAGGAAGTAGAGGTTCGCCGGCAGCCACCCGACCACGTTCGTCGCCAGGGCCCAACGACTATAGCCCCAATGTTCGGCTGCAATGGACCGGAGCGAGGGCGCCTGAGAGCGATCGCGATCACCGGCCAGCAGGAGAAGCGACATGCAGTGCCGACGCGATCAGCGCCGCGGCCCCGATGACCAGCATCGCGGAGAGCGGGCCGAGCCGGCCGGAGCGCTGCAGGGCGAACGCACAGACCAGCGTGACCACCAGGTACACGCTCGCTGCCACGGCCGCCCACTTCGGCCGGAGCTGCGCAAAGCAGGCTCGCCGGAGCAGCCAGCTCAGGAGCACGAAGGGCGCCGCCACGCCCGCGCCTGCCAGCGCCGCGCCGACGTCCATCCGCCCGGCCAGCAGGAGAGCGGCTCCCGACAGGAGCAGCAGCACCGACCCCGCTGAGCACAGGAGCCAGTGCGCCCGCAGCACGCTACGGAGATAGCTCGGGAAGTCGTCGCGGTGACGTCCCGATCCGAACACCAGCAGCGGCTCGGTCAGCAGCGACGTGTGAGCCGTACCGAACAGCAGCAGGATGGAATACGCGAGTGTGAAGGCGCCGAACTGTCCGGGGTGGAGCCACCGGGCCAGCAGCACGCCGAGCGCGAAGTTCGCCGTCGCAAAAAACCCCTGGTCCAGAACGGCCCAGAGACCCCTTTCGACCCATGTTCTCGCGACGGTGCGGCGTTCCTTCCAGCGGCCATGCGCCTGCGGCACCGCGTCTTCGTCGCGATCGAGATCCGTCTGCAGCGCTGCGCTCAACGATAATACCCGTAGGAGTAGTGGTAGTCGCGGTACTTCTGGACCTGTGCGTCCGGATCGTTGAGCACGGCGCCGATGATGCGGGCGTGCACCATCTGCAGCTGCTGCAGCGCCTGCTGGGCGGCGGCCTCGGCCGTCTTGCCGGCGTGAACGACGAAGATCACGCCATCCGCGAGGGCGGCGATCACCGCGGAGTCGCTCGCCGCGAGGAGCGGCGGCGTGTCGATGATCACCAGGTCGAAGTGGTTGCTGAAGAAGGTGATCAGCTGCCCCATCGGCGCGCTGCCGAGAAGCTCGGCGGGCTTCTTGACGGCCGGGCCGCTCGGCAGGAAATGCAGCCCTTCGATCGCCGTCCGTCTCACGGCCGACTGTGGGTTGTCGCGTCTCTCGAGGATCGAAGACAGCCCCGGATCGTTCGGGCAGTCCAGGGCGCGATGCAGCGACGGCCGCCGAAGGTCCGCATCGATCAGCAGGACCTTCATCTCCTGCTGCGCGAACGCCGTGGCCAGATTCACCGCGGTCGTGCTCTTGCCTTCCCGCGGCGATGCGCTCGTGATCGCGATGCTGTTCAGCTCCTGCAACGCGTGCGAGAAGATCAGGTTCGTGCGCAGCGTGCGGTACGCCTCGGTGCTCGGCGCGCGATCGTGCTCCGGCGCCAGCTTCATCCGCGAGGCCAGGCTGCGCCACCGGCTCGGGGCCCGGATGGGCTCGATCCGGGGGATCACGGCCAGCTCGGTGAGGTTCAGGGCGGACGGGATGTCCGTGCGGCGTCGCAGCGAGCTGTCCAGCGCCTCGCGCCCGAACGCGGCGCCGGTGCCGACCATCAGTCCGAAGATCAGCGCAAAGAGCAACATCCGCGTTCGGCTGTTCGGATTCGGCAGGGTCGGCACGGGGGCCGCATAGAGGATCTGGATCTGTCCCGCCTCCACGGCCTCCGCCATTCGCGCGCGCTGGAGGTCCTGCCGCAGCTGGTCGCCGACCGCGCGGATCGCCTCTACCTTCTGTGCCAGGCGCACCTCTTCGGCTTCGCTGCTGGGCAGCTGGCGCAGCTCACCCGCGCTCTGCGACCGCAGGTTCGCGAGCGCCTCGGCTCTCGCATCCAGCGACGCGAGATAGCTGCGGGCCGATTCCAGAACACGGGTACGCGTGGATGCGATCAGCTGATCGGTCTGACGCACATCCGGATTGGTGAGGGTGCGACCGCCGGCGATCAGCGAATCGCGGGTGGTCTCGTAACGAACGAGCTGTGCGTAGAGCTGGGTGGTGGCCGCGTTCTGGCCGAGGCCGGTCCCCGATACGAGCACGCGCACGGGCCCGGAGCTTCCCGACGGCGAACGCTCCGCCTCGGCGATGAGGCCCGCCAGCATGCGCCGATCGGCATTCAGCTCCTCGACCTGGACCTTCAGGTCCATCAGCGACTTCTGCCCGGCCTCGAGGCGCTCCTTCGAGCTGTAGACGGTCTGTCCGCTCCGGAAGCTGCTCAGATCGAGCTGAGCCTGACGCAGCTCGGAGTCATTGACCCCGAGCTGCTGCTCCAGGAACTCGCGGCGCAGCCTCGAACGATCCCGCATCTCGTCGACGCTGTTGTCCCGCGCCGCCTCCGTGACGGCATTCACGATCCGCTGAGCCTGCTCCGGGTCCGGCGCGGTGAAGGAGATGTCCACGATGTCCGTCTCCTTTCGCGGCTGGGTGGCGACGCCGTACACGATCCGGTCGATCACGGCGTCGCGGGCGCGGACCACGAACAGCGCTGTGTCGCTGCCGATCGGGGCGGACTCGATCGTGAAGCGCACCGGACCGATGGCCAGGGGCTCACCGTATCGGCCCGTGACTTGAGCGCCCGCTTCGTTCCGGACCGCGTAATCCTCCTCCGTGAAGCGGATCCGAATGGTGTCCGCGCCCGACTGCGGATCGATGTCGACGTCGTGCAGCGTCTCGCGCGAGAAGCCGGGCGTCGCCACCATCAGCCGCAGCCCCTCTCGATCCACGACCATGCCGGCCACCTTGCGGCCGCGGACGATCTCGGCCTGCGACTGGAGCGGATCGGCGTACCGGCCGAGCCGATCGTTGCCGAGGTTGTCCTCGATGCCGACCGTGAGCGCGCGCCGGGTGTTCAGCACCTGGATCGCGGCGGTGGCGGTGTAGCTGGTGGGCCGCTTCGGAAGCGCGAACCAGCCGACCGCGACCGCCAGCGCGGGGCCGAGCACGAGCAGCGCGACGTTGCGGCGGAGCACGGCGAGCAGCTCGTGGATGGACCCACCGCCCGAGAGGACATCAATGCCTTCGGCGCCGTTCGGATTGCCGGCAGTGTGTGCGCTGTTGTCAATGCGGTCCGACATCGTGTTTCTTCCTTCAGAAGTATCGCGTCGCCACATACGTGATGCCGACGATCGCGGTCATCAGCGAGCTGATCGGCCCGACGACATCCCGGAGCAGGGAGGTCCTCCTCGGGACGATGAGCAGGTCGCCGGACATGACGGGGGACCCGGCCAGCCCCGTCCCCGGCGCATCGAGCCGCACGTCGTGAACGGTCCCCCCTCGGATGAGACGCACCCGGTCGCTGCGGCCGGTCGGCGTCGGCCCCCCGGCGAGGAGCACCGCCTGCGCGACGCTCGTCTCGGGACCGACGGTCAGAATCCCGGGCTGCCTCACTTCGCCGCCTACCGAGACGCGGTACAGCGGCTCCACGAGGACTCGTGGCTCCGACTCGTAGCGGCGAACGAACTCCTGGATGCGGGCGTCGACTTCCGCGAGCGGAAGACCGGCCACACTCACATCCATGTAGAACGGATCGGCGATCGCGCCGTTCGGCGAGACCTGGAATTCGCCACTCATCTCGGGGTGGCGCCACACCGTGATGCGGATCAGGTCGCCGGTCTGAACGGTGGACCCGCCTCCCGCCGCCGCCTGGGCCGCGAGCGCGCCGGGAAGGAGGGCAATAGCCAGCCAGAACAGGAATAGTCGCCTCATCACACGTCTTTCCGTGGGTCCGCCATCGAGCGGATGGATCAGTTGCACTTGACGGTCTTGCCCTTGACAGCGCACTGCACCGTCGTGCTCCGCGTGCCCTTGCCGGCGTCGTTGTCCGTGACGGTCAGCTTCACCGTGAATGTACCGCCGGCGAAAGCATGGGACGGATTCCTGACTGTGCTGCTGCCGCCGTCGCCGAAGCTCCACAGCCACGACCCGATCGTGCCGTCCGCGTCCGTGCTCGAGTCGGTGAAGTCGCAATTCGTGCCGCCGCGGCACGTATAGGAAAAGGATGCCGTCGGCGCCGCGTTGACGCGGAACGACACCGAAGCGCTGCCCGTGGCGCCGCCCGCATCGGTCGCAACGAGGGTGATTGTGTGCGTGCCGGACACCAGGTCGGTGCGGCTGAACGACGTGCCGGTGCCGATCTGCCCTTGCAGATTGCTCGTCCACACCAGGGAGGCGCCGCTCAGCGGGCCGTCTTCCGTATCGGTGCCGGAGCCGGCGAACGCGACGCTCGCGCCCGCCTGAAAGACGGCTGCGGCGGCCGGAGCGGTGATCTGCGCGACCGGGCGGCTCCAGTTGCCGAGGGAGTAGAGCAGGTTGTCGTTGGCGGAAAGCGCGTTCGTCACGACGTGCTGCGTGAGCACGGCGCGCAGTGCGGCATCGACCTCCGCCGGCGTGGCGGTCGGGTTGGCCTGCAGGAACGCGGCGGCGACACCGCTGACGAAAGCGGTCGACTGCGAGGTCCCGGTGCGGACCTCGGTCGCGGACGGGCCGGAGACGCTCGCGGAACGGATCGACGTTCCCGGCGCGAACCAGTCGACACAGTCGCCGAAGGAGGAGTATGGGCCTCGGGCGTCGGTGGATGCCGTGCCGCCGATCGTGATCGCCGCAGCGACGCGGGACGGCGAGCGGCCGCAGGCGTCATCCGCCGCGATCGCGCTCGTGCCCGCCGACACGACCGCCGTCACCCGCGCGATGAGCTGGTCCACGGCCGCGTCCAGCAGATCGTAGCTCGCGCCGCTGAGGCTCAGGTTGACGACGGCGGGCGTGACGTGGTTCGCCGCGATCCAGTCCAGCCCCGCGATCACGTCCGAGTAGGAGCCGCCGGCCGAGCAGTTGAGCACCCGCACCGAGTAGATGCTGGAGGACCGGGCGACGCCGTACGTCGCGCCCGCCGCGATGCCGGCCACGTGGGTGCCGTGGCCGGAGGGGTTCGTCGCACAGTCGCTCCCATCGCCACCGAGGTAATCGAAGCCGGGCTGCGCGCGGCCGCCGAACTCGTCGTGATCGTAGCGGATCCCGGAATCCACAATGTAGACGCCGACGCCCGCACCCGTCTGCGCATAGTGATAGGCGCCATCCAGCGGCAGCGTACGCTGGTCAATGCGGTCGAGGCCCCAGTCGGCGCCGGGCTGCGTCACGGTGCCGTCTCCCTGAACCGGGCCGTCCGGCTGCACGGAGGCGACGTTCGGGTTCTTCTGCAGCGCCGCGACCGCGGAGGCGGGCAGCGTCGCCGCGAAGCCGTGCAGAACACGGCCATAGGTGTGCACCAGCTGGCCGCCGTTCTCCGCCACCAATCTCCGCGAGAGCCCGGCGGCGTCGGCGACGCCGTCCCGGAACGAAACGACGTAGCGGTCGCGGAGCGGCGCGTGCGTCGCGAGTTGCACAGCCACGGGCACGTCCGGCCCGGCCGGCGCGCGATCCTGACAGCCGACCACGGCTCCGGAAAGCGCGAGCGCGAGAATTGTCGTTTGCTTCCTCACGATGACCTCGACCCGAAAAAAGGGAAGTAGCCTCAAGCCAGACTGGCAAGTGGCACGACATTCCTCTGGCGCAGATCGCTGGCGGGTACGCCGCCGACCCCCTGGGCCAGGCACAGACGCGGGAAGACGCTCCCCTCCCGGAGCAGCGATTCCCAGGAGCCGGACTCCACAACGCGACCGCCCTCCACGACATGGATCAGATCCGCGTGGCGCACCGTGGCGAGCCGGTGCGTGATGAGAAGGATGGTCACTCGACCGTGAAGCCTCTCGATCGCTGCGAGGATGCGGCCCTCGTTCTCCGAGTCGAGGGCGCTGGTCGCCTCATCCAGCACAAGCAACGCGGGGTGCCGCAGCAGCGCGCGCGCGAGCGCGATCCGCTGCCGCTCTCCGCCCGAGAGCCGCACGCCCCGATCGCCGACGACGGTGTCGATTCCGCCGGGGAGCTGGTCGATGAACCCGTCGGCCGCGGCGAGCTCGAGCGCCTCTGCGAGATCGGCTTCGGTCGCGGAGGGGTTCGCCCACAGCAGGTTCGACCGGATCGTGTCGTGAAACAGGAAATTCTCCTGCGGCACGTAGCCGACATTGCTCCTCCACCTCCGCAGCCGGCCGTCGAGCGGGACGCCATCAATGAGCACGCGTCCCTCCCGCGGAGCGAGCAGCCCCATGACAATGTCGGCGATCGTGCTCTTGCCGGCGCCCGAGGCCCCGACCAGCGCCGTCGTCGCGTGCGCGGGGATGTCGAGCGCGACGGTCGAGAGCGTGGGTGCATCACGGTCGCCGTCGTACGCGAAGCGGACCGCCTCCAGCCGCACGCTTTCGCGCAGCGGGAGGGGGTCGGCAATCGTCTCGGCCGCCGTCTCCGCCTCGGACTCCGCGGACTGGAGCAGCTCGAGCACCGAGCCGACGCCGGGCAGAGCGTTGACCAGGTACTGCCGGTTCTCCTGGATCGCCGAGAAGCGCGGGACCAGCCGCGAGAACAGGAAGAGCATCAGCACGACCTCGGCGCTCGCGAGGTGCCACCAGCGGAGGCCCGCGTAGAGCACCACGCTCAGCAGCACGACCGAGCCGATCTGGAAGCCGGTCCGTACCCCCACGTACGCGCGCGTGGTCTCCATGTGCGTGTCGAGCACCCGCTCGCTCTGGTCGCGCACCAGCTCGATGCTTCGAGGTTCAGCACCGTAGCTCTTCGCGGTCTTGATGCCGGCGAGGTGTTCGGAGATGGCGGCGTAGAAGCTGCCGGCCTCCCGATTCATCCGTTCGCCGGCCGCCCGGGAACGGCTCGTGGCGTGCCGCAGAGCCAGCATCAGCCCGGCTCCGCAGGCGCTGGCAAGCAGCGTGAGCGGCGCCGAGAGCTGCAGCGCGATCGCGAAGTAGACCACCGACAGCAGCACGGCGTTCACGAGCGCGACCATGTAGTGGGCCGCGTGGCCCGCGCGGTTCGCCTGGCCGACGATCGAGTGCAGGAAATCCGAGCTGCGCCGGCGCGTGAGGAAGAGCCAGCGCGCGTTGATCACGGCCGCGAAGACACGACAGCGAAGCCGGTGCACCAGACCTTCCTGCAGCCAGATCGAGCTGAGCGTCTGCTGTCGAAGCAGCAGAGCGCGGCCGGTGATGATCGCGACGTACGCGGCGAGCACGGGCAGGAGCGTGAGGCGCAGGCCCAGAGTCTGGAGCAGGTGGGTCGCGGCATCGGTGATCCGTGCGGCGGGACCGTCGCCGACGTCCATCCCCACGATGGCCAGGAAGGGAATGAGCAGCAGCACGCTCACCCATTCCGTGAGGCTGACCACGAGCGTCAGGACGAGGACGAAGGTCGCGCCGCCCGGCGTGAACTCGGCCAGGAGCCGCAGGAATGCGCGCGTGGACGCCACGGCGGCGGTCGGTCGGTCGCGCAGCGTCATGACGCCGCTTCCGAGGAGAGTCGCCGCGCGTATCCCGCCATCAGACGAAACGGCCGCAGAACGTAGTAGAGCGGGAACAGGGCCGCGGGCAGAGACAGGGCGGCGTAATCCTCCTTCTCGGGCACAATGAACGACGTCATCACATAGCGGAGCCTGTCCTTCACACGCTCTCGCACGGCGAGCTGGAAGCGATGGAAGGGCAGTCCGAGGCTGAAGGACCAGGGGTCCGCGCGCGAGAACAGGTGCTCGCGGGCGGTCGCCGCCAGGGACTCGATTCGCGGGTCCGCGTGGAGCGCCCGGCGGGCTGCCTCGGGGAAGGGTGCATCGAGGAGCATCTCCGAGAGCCTCAGGCCGAGCAGGACGCTGCGGCGCATCCCGCGCCGCGCCGCCATCTCGAGGGTCTCCGCCCAGTCTATGCGATCGCTTCGCGTCAGCTGCGCGAACGCGCACAGCCACTCCACGCGCTCCCACATGTGGCGCGCGCCGTGGGAGGCGAGCACGAGCACGAGGTGATGCGGGTGAAGCGTGCGAACCGGGAAGCCGCAGAGATCGAAGCTCTCCGCCGCCTCCAGCAGCTCGTCCACCGTGAGCGGCACGCCGCCCCGGGAGCCGGACAGCGCCCAGTGCACCTCCACGATCGCGCGGTCGGCGCTCCGGACGTACTCCCGGCTGCAGGCATGGCGGAGCAGCGTCCGCTCCTGGGCCGGGGTGAGCGAGCGATGAGGCCTGAACCCGCGCTCCTCGAGCACGGCAGCCGTGCGCTGCACGGCCGAGGCCGGCACGAGCAGGTCGAGATCGCCGAACTCGCGGAGCGCGAGACTCCCATAGACCTGCTGGGCCAGCACCGGTCCCTTGAATGGCAGCGCCGAAACGTCCTTCGACTCCAGGTCGGACAGGAGGCCGCGGAGCTCGGCGACGAGGCGGAGGTTCCATCGCAGATTGCGTTCGAAGCCATCGCGCAGAGATGCGCGGATCGCGGCCGGCAGCGCGTCGGCCGCCGCGCGCGCGAGGTTGACGTGCACCATTGGCAGCATCCCGTGCAGCCAGGCTCGATCCAGGATCAGCGGCCAATCCGGGTCGCCGGCGACCGCGCGTCGAATGCGCTCGCATCGGGCGGCGTCGGGGTCGAGGGTCGCGCATGCGAGCATCAGCTCGGCCAGCGGCGGTGCGCTCGGTGCGCCCACGCGAGGCATTGGTTCAGCCGACATCATGCTCCACCAGTGCAGCGACGGTGGACAGCAGGGCGAGGTCGCGCGGACGTACGAGGCGACGAACCGGGACCGCGGCCGCAAGGCGCCCCCGATCCGTGAACTGCGCGGCGTTCGTCTCCGCGAGGAACCAGCGGATGGCCAGCGAGTTCGAAGAAATCGCGAGGAACGATTCCCGCGCGCAGAGCGGATCCATCCGCGGCTCCGCCCCGATTTCCAGCAGGTAGATCCGACCGAGCGGGACAGGCGCGGAGATGGAGGACGCTGCCTCGTAGCATCGCTTTCCGATGCCGGGCGCCACCGCGACGCCCCGCTCAGGATCCGCGTCGAACGCGGCTGCGGCCTCGTCGGTGAGGCGGAACTGTGGCGCTCCCGGCGCGAGAACGGGCCCGTCACCGCGCCAGCTCACGGCGATCACGTCATCGCTGAGCAACGCGTGCCCGCGCGCGTGGAGGGCGGCGGCCATCGTGGACTTGCCGGCGCCTGAGCGGCCCAGGAAGACCACGGCCGTACCGTTGCAGTCGACCGCGCTGCCGTGCAGCAGCAGGTGGCCGCGCTGCCGCAGGATCATCGCCATCGCGGGGCCGACCACGCCGAGGCGAAGATCATCGGCTTCCGCGGCATCCACCGGATCGACCAGGATCTCCGCACCACCGCGTGCGACGAAGCCGCCGATCTCCGACCAGAAGAAGCGGGCTTCATCCGCGTCGATTAGATATTCGAGCCCCTTCCGGCGCAGCTCGGCCAGCTCCGCATCGAGACACGCGTACCGTACGTGCACGTCACAGCGGTCACCGCGGCTGATCGGCAGCCGCAGATCCAGCTCGGACCGCAAGCCAAGGCCGTAGGTCCTGTAGCACCGGTCGATCGCGAGATCGCGCTCCGGCGACGGGATCTCCCTCTCAAGCAACTCGATCTGCGACACTCTCTTCACTTCTCCTCTCTCGGTGTGCGGGCACGCCCGCGCCTGCCCGGGGGCCTGCTCACAGGCGCGAGCGTGACTTG
This sequence comes from uncultured Gemmatimonadales bacterium, assembly GCA_963798855.1. Classification (GTDB taxonomy): domain Bacteria; phylum Gemmatimonadota; class Gemmatimonadetes; order Longimicrobiales; family RSA9; genus CAWCUU01. Next base: position 36,560 of record CAWCUU010000001.1, read on the forward strand.
GCACATCTGGACGACTACGCGGCGAAGGGGGCGGCTCCCCATACAAGCCGACGTGTGGGAAGCCGCCCGTCCGGTTAGGGCATCGCCGGCCCGTCGATGCTCTCGATCCGGCTGCAATGGGTGCAGCTGTCTTCGCCGGTGTCGAGCTTGCCGGGCGCCGTGTTGCAATCGTCGCCGCCCAAGTCCTGCTGCGTCAGCTCCGCTACGGGCCCGAAAACCGACAGGCTCGGCGTGCGGTACGGCATGCGTTCGTTCATGGTCTCCCCAAATCGTGAGAGATGATGGGTGTACTCCTGTCCTGCCGTTACATCTGGAACAGATCCGTCAGAAGCGCTGTCACGTCCCTCCTTTCCTCATCGGGGCCCCCAAGTCTTTTGTCCGGCCTTACTGCTCTGCTGCTGCCCCCTTTCGCCCGCGTTCAGCGGGCGGCCAGAGCGTGCGCCAGATCCGTAGTCTCTGCGCGCCATCCATTCGAAGCGGCGGGCGCCAGCCACTCCGCGAGCGTCCTCGCCCTCCACAGCAGGGCGGCACTCGCGAGCGTCCGCTGCGCCCGGAAATCCTCGAGTGCGCCGGTCACCGCATCGGCACGGAGGTACTCACTGAGTACACGCGCGTCCTCCCGCGCGAGGCGCTCGAGATTGCGGTCATCCGCGGCGGCGAGTGCGGTCGTGAACCAGCCACCGAGCCCGGCCTTTCCGCCGCGCAGGCGGACCTTCTCGGGGAGCACGCCGGCCAGGCCGCGGCGGGCGATCGCCCGGGTCCAGCCGCAATGGAAGCTCTGCTCGGACGGAAGCCCGAGACAGAACTCGACGAGCCGGCGATCCAGGAACGGGTAGCGCATCTCGATTCCGAGCGCGGCCGCGGGCGCGTCCAGCATCTCGAGCGAGCGCGGGAATATGCCACCCGAGAGCCTCGAGCGCCTGAGCCTCCCGGACCGTGCGGACGCGGCGGCGCAGCGGGCGCTGCAGATCGGCGTGCCGCTGCTCGAGCGCCAGTCGCTGCACGAGTCCGGGCTGCAGCGCCGACGGTACCGGCGTCACGCGGCGTCGTCTCAGGCGGAGCACGGGCGCGGGCACGATCGGGCGAATGATCTCGTGCTTGAATGCCGTCCAGAAGTACTTCCGGAACGCGAGCTGCTGTGGCACGCGGGTGCTGCGGGCGTGCTGTCGAACCGAACGCGCCAGCTCGACGAGTCGGCCGCTACGCAGCAGCTCCGTCATGCGGAGCAGGCCCCACGATACGGTCGTGTCGCCCATGAGCCCGGAGAGCAGCGAGCGTATGCCGGATGCCTTTGCCGACCGCAGCAGGCCCAGGTTCAGCAATGCGTCCCAGGCGTACGGCGGCGTGTCGAAGCTCGTGCGCAGCGCGGGCGGCAGCGCGGGAAGGGAGCCGCCGTCAATGAAGTGGGGCTCGATCCCGCCGCCCGCCAGCACGGCGTCAATGAAGGGGCGCTCGTTCGCGGACGGCGTCCCGGGGAAGATCAGAGAGAACGTCGGCAGTGGCTGGCTCTCCGCTCCGCGCTCCTCGCGCGCCAGACATACAATGGAGGAGGAATCGAGGCCACCGCTCAGCATCGAGCCGACGGGCGGGCGCCCGGCCAGCCGGACTCGCACGGCCTCCGCGAGGTGGCCACGGTACGCCTCCGCGTATTCATCGTCGGAGCGGAAGCGGATCTCCCGCTGGGGATCGGGCGCCCAGTAGCGGCGCAGGCGCACGGCCGTTCTCGAGACAATGAGCGTGTGGGCCGGGGGCAGGCGGCGGACATCGCGATAGAACGTCCGCTCCTTGTCCTCGAAGACCTGCGCCACGAAGTCCGCGATCCAGAACGGATCGGGCGCCGCCGAGACCTCGCCGAGTGCCGTAAGGGCACGGGCCTCGGAAGCGAACGCGAAGAGACGGGGCTGGTGCGAGTAGTAGAACGGCTTGACCCCGAACACGTCACGGGCGCAGAAGAGCAGCCGCTCCGCAGGGTCCCAGATCGCGAAAGCGTAGTCGCCGAGCAGGTGCTCCACGCACGCGGGCCCCCATTCGTCGTAGGCGCGAAGCAGCAGCGCCCGATCATCATCCCGGGTGTGGTCGCTGTCGAGATGCCGAGCGAGCTCCTCCGCGTTGTCGAGCCGGAGGTCCGCAACGAGGACCCGGGGTCGCGGACGCGCGGCCATGGCCGGGCCCGCCTCGACAGGAGCCGAGCAGCAGCCCCGTACCCGCGTGGCAGAGGACGGGCTCTCCACGCCCGCCGAGCGCAGCAGCGAGCGCCATGTCGGCCGCCTCCATGGGCCGGCCGTCGGTCCGCCATACGCCGAGGATGCCGCTCACGCTTCCATCTCTTCGCCGATCGGCAGCCGCGTGTAGCGATCGAGGGGGCCGCCTCCGACCAGCACGGCGCCGCCGCGCTCCAGCCATGCGTGCGCTTCGAGCGCCTCCCCGTCGCGGCGCACACCGATCCTCAAGGTGGATCGAAGTCCTCGCCGGCCGAGCATGATCTGTGTCGTCAGCGCCTCGGTCAGGCAGCTCGATGCCGGCACCACGACGCTCGCCTGCCGCACGGCCCGGACGATGCCGGACGGGCGAACGGTCTCGCGGCGATCATTGCTCGCCGGCCGGCGCGACATGCGCTCAATGGCGTGGCGCACGCTGCCCAGGGGTCGCAGCCACAGCGCGAGCCGAGTCGCGATCATCAGAAAGACCGCTTCGAGGAACAGAAGCCGCGCCCGCCACGGCAGCGCCAGGAACCTATGCAGCCGCGGCATCGATCACCTGGATGAGGCCCCGGTCCGCAAGATTGCCGAGCAGCGCGAGAACGTCCTCCTCACAACGCTCCGGAGTCACCTCGAACGCATCCAGGAGGGCCGAGCACACCTCCTGCACGAGCCGCCGCTGCTGCAACAGCTTCCAGACGAAGCTGCCGACCGAGTCGAGTCCGTAGTAGTTCGAGTCGTGGAGGCTCAGGATCACCGTTTCGCCGCCCAGATCGCAGGAGACCTGCTCGCCCGATGCGACGATCAGCGTGTTCGATGACAGGGTAGCCATTCTGCGAATTCCCATCCTTCTGCCCAGGCGACGGAGGGCGGTGCCCACCTCCTCCCAGGCGGCGCTCAAGGCGTCGTGAACGAGTGCGGCCGTCATCGCGACCAGGAAGACCGGAATCGTGACAATGTAGCGTTTCCAGAGCCGTCTGGGCTCCGTGATGAGCCGAAACGCCCATTCGAAGCCGGAGCGTTGAATCCAGGCCGGAGCCTGCGGCTTCAGGCCCGCGTGGAAGTCGAAGGCCGCGCCCACGCCGATCAGCACGGGCGCGTTCAGACGAGCGCGGTGCTCCGCCATCGCAGCGCTCCTGCTTTGGGGTGCTGAGCCCCACCCAGACGATGTCCGGCTGCGCGGCGTTGATCGTCGCGATCACCAGCTCGTCCTCAACGCTCGTGAGCGGGCGAAACGGAGGGGACCAGTGGCCGGCGACCTGCAGCCCGGGAAAGCGCTCCTTCAGGCGGGTCGACAGGAGTCCCGGGACCGCGGGCGCTCCGCCGTAGAAGAAGTGGCGGCACCCGCGATCGCTCAGGCGGCCACAGCATTCGAGCATCAGGTCCGGACCATAGACGCGACGGACATCGGAATGCCCCTTCAGGTGGCTCACCCAAACGAGCGGCATCCCGTCCGGGGTCACCAGGTCCGCGCTCTGATGGATCCACCGCAACTCCGGATCGCCGAGGCACTCGACGACGCCGTGGACGTCGCGGACGCAGACGAAGCGGGTCTCGCGCCGACGTATCCACCCACCGATCAGCTCGATGGCTACGTCCATGTCGATCGCGCTGACCCCGACGCCGAGGACGTCCACACGGTCGGGGGGCTCGAACTCCGTTTCAACGCTGGTTTCGCTCATCTCGGTATCCATTGACGGTTGTGCGCGCGCTGGGCTCAGCACGCACCCGTGCCGCGTACGACGGCCGGTAATGTCCGCAGCAGGATTCGGAAGTCCAGCCACAAAGACCACTCGTCTATGTAGCGCAAGTCCATTTCAATCCACCGGTCGAACGGCAGCTCGCTCCGGCCACTGACCTGCCACAATCCGGTGAGGCCCGGTGTCACGCTGAATCGGCGCAGCAGCCACCCTTCCGCGAAGCGGTGAACGTCGCGCATGGGCAGCGGCCGTGGGCCGACCAGAGACATGTCGCCTCGAGCGACGTTCAGGAGCTGAGGCAGCTCGTCGATGGATGTGCGTCGCAGGATGCGGCCGATCCCCGTCATACGAGGGTCGTCGCGCAGCTTGAAGACGGGGCCGGCCGCCTCGTTCAGGTGCTCCATCTCCTCCTGGCGCAGCTCGGCGTCGGCGACCATCGTGCGGAACTTGTAAATGCGGAACCGGCGCCTGCCGAGGCCGTAGCGCTCCTGCGCGAAGAGCACCGGCCCCGGGCTGGTCGCCTTGATCACGAGCGCCACCGCGACCATGAGCGGAGCCAGCACCAGCAGCAACCCGCAGGAGCCCGCGATATCGAGCAGCCTCTTTATCACCAGCCGGTGATCGTCGGGGCCGACGCGGAGCGCCATCCCAGGCACGCCCCCGCCGGCCTCGTAAGCCGGAATGCGCCACGGCGGACTCGAACAGATCGTTGGGCAGACGGACGCCGACGCCCAGCCGCTCGCAGACTCTCACGACCTCCTGCGCGCGGGCGTAGCACGACTTGATCGGCAGTGCAATGTACACCTCGTCCACCACGGCCGACACCAGAAGCGACTCCAGATCGTTTAGTCCGCCCACCAATCGCGGCTGCAGCTCCGGCAGCACCGTGTCATCGGCCGAGTCCACGAAGCCGAGGACCATGTTCACGCCGCCGGCGCTCTCGATCAGCCGGCGATAGAGGCCCATTGCACGCGGACCACTTCCCACGATCAACAGCCGGCGCACCGGATCCGTTGCCGCGGCCGGCGCGAGCAGGCTCGCCAGTCGCCTCACGAGCAGCATCGCAATGGTGGCACCCGCCGCGAAGCCGAGCGGCGCGGCGGGTGCCCAGAGCGGCCGGATCAGCGGCAGCACGAAGACGCTGGCGAGCAATGTCGTCAGCACCAGCCTCCCCACTTCCGCACGGGGCGTTCGCAATGAATCCGGGCGATACAGCCCGAGTGCGCTGCAGAGGAGTGGCCAGGTGAGCACGAAGCTGGTCAGCACGACCATTTGCCAGGCCGTCACTTGAACGGGGAAGGCGGCCGGCGTGCTGCGATGCCGCAGCAGGACGACGGCTCCGGTCGCCAGCAAGGCCACGACCGCGACCGCCGCATCGGTTCCGGGATACCACTCCCCGAGGAGTCGGAGCCGTTTCGGCCTCGACCACAGCCTGGCGGCCATCGCGGAACCAGTCGGCTCCGACGCCAGCAAAGGCGCGCCGCCGTGCGGCACCTCACGGCCACGCGAAGGGGGCACGGCGCGGATCCCCCGAGCGTTCGGCAGCCGGTCCGCTAGGGACGCCGTCGCCGACACGCGCTCGCCCGGGCCAGCAGCCGGAGCCGCGCTGCTCCCGAGCCAACTCATTGGACTTTCCCGGCCATTGGCGCCAGGAGTCGCCGATACTCGAGGCGGTCGAGTGCCATGGCCGCCTGACCCGTGATGTTGCGCAAGATGAACCAGTCGTCGCCCGTGAAGAGACGGTCCTGACGGCGCTCCGCGACCAGCAGCAGCGCATCCTCACCTAGAGCGCTCAGGGCCAGCGAGGCCGCGTCCAGCTCTACGAAAACAGGCCAGAGCGCAGCCAGCAGCCCCGTTCGGGCGCTCTTGCATTCGGAGCGCAGCAGCTGAAGCGGAAGAGCCGCCTCCAGCAAAGACAACGGGAGCGGCCGCAGCGGAGCCTCGACGCTTCCCGTCCCCATCGGTTGGAGACTGTCGGCAGCCGCTCCCACTCCCCGCGTATAGACCAACGCCGAGTGCGCGTTCATCATCTCCGCGACTCGCTCCGCGAACGTCATCAACAGCTCCTCACGAGTGCTGCTGCGGCTGAGCTGCTCGACGAGGAGCATCCAGGTGGCGGCTCGACGGAGCCGATCCAGCTCGCGTTGACGTCGCTCCGCGTGAAGCGCGGCTCCCGCAAACGCCCCCTCGTAACGCTCTCGGGCTCCGGTGACGGAGAGGGTTCGAACAGCCGTCGCGACCATCTCCAGGGCAGTACCATCGCCGAGCTCCACCACCACCAATGCCTCGTCCGGCACTTCCGTCGGGTTCAGCTCTTCGACCACGAACGCCGCCTGACCCACGTCGCTGCCGTCGCCGGCGTCGACCCGACGCAAGCGGATCCGCTGAGGCTGATGGTCCCAGTCGGCCTGCACATGAATCACGGACACACGCGAATCGGAGCGCCGTCGTTGGGCAGGCATGGTTTAGCCCGATTATGGAGGGGGCACGAGAGCCTTGGCCGGACAGGTCCGCCCGCAAGGCGGCTTGCTCCAGGGGCACCCTCCGTGCCACGAATGGCGACTTTACTATCTCATTGCAGCTGTAGACTTTAGGAGAATGGCTCGGCACGCGTTCGCCTCCCGTGTTACGCTTCCGGAATGTCGAGCTCCGACTGTGTGGCGGATTCGGAATGGGGGGTGGCTCGGTTCTTGCTAGCCGGCGCCGCTCCCGCGAGCTAGGCCCCGAATGGGTCGGTGCGGATAGAAGATGGAAATGGGGCGTCACCCAATCGTCCCTTGCGCGTCACGTCTCCCGTGGCGGGTCGCGGCAGCAGAGGCGGGCTGATGCGCGGACCCGGCTATCACCGGCAGGAAAGGAGGAGGTTCCGGGAGTTGAGCCCGGCTGGGGCAGCGAGACCGATTCGCCGGGCTCTGTGGCTAAAGCGACGCTGTGGCTAAGGCGATTGGATTTCTGCGGGAACGATCAGCAGGAAGCTGGTCCCGTCGCGACCTGTCTGCTCCACCTGGAGATCACCTCCCGTCTGCTCCAGAAGTGCACGAGAGAGCTGCAGCGCGAGTCCCATTCCATGGGTCCCGTTCTCCACGTCGTCCTTCGACAAACCCGGACCGCGGTCCTGGACCCGTATATGGATGTAGCCATCTACTCTGGAGGCGCTGACCCGGATATAGCCGGGATTCGCGTAACGGATGGCATTGTCCAGCAGAACCGAGAGGGCCTGCCTTAACACGAGAAAGTCGATCCGGAAGAGGATGCCCCTGATCTCGTCCAGCTCGACCAGAAGTCGCATCCCGCGTGCGGAAGCCTCCGAGGAGAAGGCTCCGATCTCCTCCTTCAGCTGCGTCACGAGATCGACGGCCACACGATTGAGATGGTTCGCGGGATCTGTGTCCTCGCTGTAGCGCACGATCGAGAGCACGCTATCGGCCACGCGCAGGTGTCTGCGCAGCCGGTCACGCAGATGCTCGAGCGCCTCTCGCTCGGGCATCACGCCATCGGAAACGCAGCGAGTCACGTACTCGAATCCCTGCAGGGCGCTCATGATGGGGGCTCTCACGTCATGGGCGAAGAGCGTGACGAGTAGCCGCGCGAGTTCATCGGAGCGGCGGGAGTGCGTCTGGTGCTCGTGCAATCGGTAGCGCTGGCGGTGCAGGAAGAGGGCGCCGGTTGTGGCGCCGATCAGGGTCAGCGTTCCCAGAATCCGGTTCGGCAGCCAGACCGAAGCCGCGAGCAGGGGCGGCCGGGACAGGACCAATGTCACGAGATAGGCGAAAATGGCGAAGCCGGAGGTAATCCAAATGTCGGACTCGTCACGACCCAGAGAGCTCAGCATGATCGGTACGATGAGAAGGAGTCCGAGCAGGACGCCCGGTCGTGTCCACCAGTCGGCCACCGAAACCAGCACTATGGCGGCGACGTTGAATCGGAGGAGATTGGTTTGCGAGACGCGGGCTGGGGACATGGACGTCTCGGCTACTGCAACCGGTGGCGCTTTCGCTTGGCCCAGAGCGCTTTGCGAGAGATCCCGAGCTTTTCGGCGAGGGACGCGAGATCGTGGTTCTTATCGGAACTGAGCATCGCTGCGAGATAGCGCCTCTCCACCTCCTCCAGGGGCAGGCCGCGCTCCAGTCTGACCCAGCGGTCGTGACCCTCGTCGGCTGCACCCGTGGGGGGAACAGGGATCCGGAGCGGCCCGGATTCATGGAAGATGAGGGCCCGCTCGATGGCGTTCTTCAGCTCGCGCACGTTACCGGGCCAGGGTGCGCTCTGCAGAGACTGCATGCACTCGGAGGTGATGGGCGGAGGCGCGATGCCGCGCCGGCTGCAGAATTGCTGAACGAACTCGGTCACGAGCGCGGGGATCGTGGCGGGCATGTCGCGCAGCGACGGCATACGAATAGAGGCGACGTCCAGGCGGTAGAGCAGGTCCGCACGGAACTTCCGCAGCTCCGTCATCTGCGCGAGGTCCTCGTTGGTGGCTGCGATCACGCGCGCCTCGACGATGCCGACGTCAATGCCGCCGAGCCGTCGCACCTCCTGATTCTCGAGAAACAGCAGCAGCTTCGCCTGGAGCTCGATCGGCATGGCGCCGATCTCGTCCAGCAGGATCGTTCCGTTGTTCGCCGCTTCGAGAAGCCCACTCTTGTTCGACTTCGCATCCGTGAACGCGCCCTGCTGATAGCCGAAGAGCTCCGATTCCAGCAGATTCGCCGGAAGCGCCGCACAGTTTACCTGCACGAAGCGGCCGCGACTTCCCGACAGATCGTGGATCAGCTTCGCGAGCAGGCTCTTACCGGTCCCGGACTCTCCGGTGATGAGGACACGCGCACCCGGTACGCGAGCGACGTAACGAGCGAACGTGCGCACCGCATCCAGGAGCGGGTCCGCGCCGATCAGGGGACCGAGGCTGGCGGGACCCCCGAGAAGATCCGGCAGCGGGCGCTTCGATTCCGCCCCGAGCTTCTCCAGAAGCCTGGTGAGCGCATCGATATCGACGGGCTTCTGGAGGAAATCGGCCGCACCCGCGCGGATGCCATCGACCGCCAGCTCGATACTCGCGTGCGCGGTCAGGAGCACGATCGGCAGCTCCGGCCGCATCGCGTGGGCTCTGCGCGTGAGCTCCACGCCGTCGACGCGCGGCATGACGAGGTCGCTCACGACCGCGTCCCACTGCAAGGTTCGAATTCTCTCCAGCGCATCTTCGGGAGAGGCGGCGACGTGAACCCGGATGGCGGTGCGTCGCTCCAGGTCCGCCTTGATCACCCGTGTGGTGGCGGGATCATCGTCGACGAGCAGAATCTTCATCGATCCGGCACCAAGAATTCCGGAGGAGGCCGCGGGTCAGAGCGACGCACATCGAGGAAAGCCAAAGTATTAGATTTCGCCTCCCCGGGTCAACCGTCTGGGCGCGCGGCATCCATCTGGGCCACCGCCAATGCTGTCGAGTCGCGTCGACTGGACCGAATCGGGAGCTTCCCTTCCGTGTCAGCAGAGCGCGGGATAGATTCTGCGCGATGGGTCCCCGCCAGTGAAGCCCGGGGGCATGTGCGTGCCCACCGGACTCAGGCAGTCCTCATCACCCCGGAGAAGGTTTCATGATGCTCGAGCCGCGGGCGGAGGCGCCTAATCGGGGGCCCGGCCGAAGGATGCTGGGTTCATTCCTCGTAACGGTGCTGATCTGTTCCGGGTGCAGCAGTGAAGGATCGTCGGCGGCTGCGGTGGATCAACAGCAGCGGCCGGCAGCGACGGCCGAGGTCCCATCGGTTCTCGCCACGATCGGCGACCAATCCATCACGCTGCGCGAAGTCCGGGTCGCGGTTGGTGGCGATCTGGACCGGCTCGACGCCGAGTACGCACGCGCGCGTCACAGACTCATCGAGACCACGCTCCGGCAGATCCTGCGCGACACGCTGTTCGACGCAGAGGCGCGAAAGCAGGGAAAGAGCGTGGACGAGCTGATCCGGGCGGAGGCCGGTGGCGCGCTCGAGCCCTCGGACGCCGAGATCTCCAGCTGGTACGATGAGAATCAGGACCGGGTCGGCGGTCGCAGTCTCGATCAGGTCCACGGCGCCATTGCGGAGTTCCTGCGCAAGCAGCGGCAGGAGCTCGCAATGCAGAAGCTCGAGCAGCGGTTGGAGCGCGAGCACAATGTGACGGTGAATCTGGGGCCGTACCGGATCGACTTCGACAACGCGGATGCTCCGTCACGCGGACCGGCCGAGGCTCGAGTCACGCTGGTGGAGTTCTCCGATTTCCAGTGTCCGTTCTGCGGTCGATTCTTTTCCACGCTGGCACGGGTCGAGAAGAACTTCGGCGATACCGTTCGGGTCGTGTACCGGCAGTTCCCGCTCAGCAGCATTCATCCCAATGCGCAGAAGGCGGCCGAAGCCTCTCTGTGCGCGAAGGAGCAAGGGAAGTTCTGGCAGATGCACGACCTGATGTTCCAGGATCAGGCTCACTTGGGGATCGTGGATCTCAAGGAGAAGGCCGGGCGGCTCGGGCTGAATCAGCGGCGGTTCGACGAGTGCCTCGATTCTGGCCGGTATGCAGAATGGATCGAGAAGGACCTGCAGGAGGGGCAGCGTGCCGGCGTGACCGGAACGCCGGCGCTCTTCATCAACGGCATCCCACTCCGGCCCGGCGCGCTCCCTTACGAGGCTGTCGCTGACGCGATCCACGAGGAGCTGCAGCGCGGAATACGGTAAGGCCGCGGTCGCGGATCCTGCCGCCATGCCGGCCTACTCGAAGAGCAAAGCTCCGCCCCCCCCGCCGTCCTCGCCCGCGGCCTCGGCAAGCTCTACCGCGTGAAGGTCCGGGAGTCCGGCCTGCGCGGCGCGGCGCGCGCGCTGATCCGGCCGCGTTACCGCGACGTCCTCGCCGTCGACGACGTCTCCTTCGAGGTGCAGCCAGGCGAGATCGTCGCGTTCCTGGGGCCGAACGGGGCGGGGAAGACGACCACGCTGAAGATGCTCTCGGGGCTGCTCTTTCCGAGCGCGGGCGAGGCGCGGGTGGCGGGGTTCGAGCCGTGGACCGGCGGGGCGGCGTTCAAGCGGCGCATCGCGCTCGTGCTGGGCAACAAGCAGCAGCTCGTCTGGGACCTTCCGCCGGAGGAGACGTTCCAGCTCAACCGCGCGATCTACGGGATCCGAGGCGGCCGACTACCGGCGGCGGCTCGGCGGAGCTGGTGGAGCTGCTCGAGCTCGCGGACCTGCTCGACCGGCCGGTGCGGCAGCTCTCGCTCGGCGAGCGGATGCGCTGCGAGCTGGCGGCGTCGCTGCTGCACCAGCCGGACATCCTGTTCCTCGACGAGCCGACGCTGGGGCTCGACGTCGAGGCGCAGGAGGCGGTGCGCACGTTCCTGTGCGACTACAACCAGCGTCACGGCGCGACGATCCTGCTGACGTCGCACTACATGGCGGACGTGAGCGCGCTCGCGTCGCGCGTGCTGATCATCAGCCGGGGCCGGCTGCTCTACGACGGCGAGCTGCAGGCGCTGGTCGGGCGGATCACGGACTGGAAGCGGGTCGAGCTGGTGCTCGCGGAGCCGGTCGAGCGGGAGCGGCTGGAGGCGTTCGGCCGCGTTCGCGAGCTGCGCTTCCCGAACGCGGTGCTCGAGGTGCCTCGCTCCGAGGCGACCCGTCGCAGCGCCGCGCTGCTGGCCGCGATCGAGGTGGCCGACCTGTCGATCCAGGACCCGCCGATCGAGGAGGTGATCCGCCGCGCGTTCCACGGCGAGGGTGCGGACGAGCCCGACGGCGAGGGCGACGATCGGGGCGAGGGCGGCGAGGCGCCGGCCGAGCCGGAAGGCGACGTCGCATGAGGGAGTGGGCGCGGCGCTACGCGGCGTACCTGCGCACGGCGTGGCTGGTGGACCTGCAGTACCGGGCGACGATCCTGATCTGGATGCTGTGGGGCGTGATGGAGCCGCTCATCTCGCTCGGGATCTGGTGGTCGATCGCGGGCGCGGGCAGCGTGCAGGGCTACGACCGGGCGGGCTTCGCGCGCTACTTCTTCGCCGTCGTCCTGGTCAACCAGCTCACGCTGACCTGGGACGCCTACAACATCGACCGCTGGATCCGCGAAGGCGAGATCAACTTCCGGCTGGCGCGCCCGGTCGCGCCGATCCACGAGGCGGTCGCGGACAACGTCGCGTACAAGGTGCGCTCGGCGGCGATCGTCTCGGTCGTGTGGGTGGTGACGGCGATCTTCTGGCCGGCGGTGCGCATCCCGTTCGATCCAGGCCGCTGGGCCCTCGCCGGCCTCGCCGTGATCCTCGCCGCGGGGATCCGCTTCCTGAACGGCTACGCGACCGGCCTGCTCGCGTTCTGGACCACGCGCGCGACGTCGGTGATGGAGCTGCAGTTCGGCGTCTCGCTCTTCCTGTCCGGCCGCATCGCGCCGCTGTCGCTGCTGCCTCCCACGATCGCGCGCGGCGCCGCGCTGCTCTGGTTCCCGTACATGCTCGCGTTCCCCGTCGAGGTGCTGACCGGCGACGTCGCCGTCGCCGGCGGCTCGCTCGCGCGAGGCTTCGCGATGCAGCTGCTCTGGCTCGCGGTCTGGATGGGGGCCTACCACTTCGTGTGGACGCGCGGCGTGCGGAGGTATTCGGCCGTGGGAGGGTGAAATTCGAATTCTCGAGCGTGAAGAGTGAGGGAAGATGGGTCCGCTCTTATCGGTAGACGTCTCGCCGATGACCGATCTTGACCACGGTCACCTCGGACTCGGCGTCATCGACGGAATAGAGGATGCGGTAGTCCCCCTGGCGGAGGCGGAACTTCTCCTGGCCGGACAATTTCTCGCAGCCGGCGGGGCGTGGGTCGTCGGACAGACCCTGTATCCGGCGAACGACGCGGCGCCGGTCCCCGTCGGGAAGCGCTTCCAACTCCCTGACCGCCGACCGTTTGAGGAAGACCCTATAGGATGCCACGCCGCTTCAGATCCTTCAGGACGGCTTCGAAGTCCAGGCGGGGCTCCTCGGCACGCTCCTCGAACGCAGCGAGGTCCTCGGCGTCCTCCAACAGCGTCTGCCGCACTGCGGAGTTCACGAGATCGGAAACGCTTCGATCCGTCTGGGCCGCCTTCAGGCGCAGCGCCTTGTGCAAGCTCGCTTCGAAATACACGGTGGCACGCTTCGTTTTGCTCATGCCGAATTGTAGCGTCATGGTGTCTTGACGTCAAGACGTCCCGAGCGCGATTCGACCGCCCGAGGTGAAGTGTGAGACGAGACATACCGAAGCGAGAGGCGTGAAGTGCGACCGTCCGTGCGTGCCCGGCGATTCCTCTCGCTGCTCGCCTCCTTCTGGCGGCTGAACCTCGCGGAGGAGATGCAGTACGCGACGAATTTCGCGGCGAGCCTGGTGGGCACGGTGTTCTGGATGGCGACGGCGCTGCTGACCGTCGCGGTGTTCTTCCGACACACGCAGCGGCTCGGGGGCTGGGACTTCTGGGAGGTGGCGGCGCTGCTGGGGATCTTCAACGCGCTGGCGGGCGTGGTCGAGGCGCTCTTGCGGCCGGGGCTCGGGCGGCTCGCGCAGGACGTGCGCAGCGGCGCGCTGGACCTCGTGCTCGTGCGCCCGGTGGAGCCCCAGCTGTACGTCTCGTTCCGGCGGCTGAACGTGTGGCGGCTCGCCGACATCGTGCTCGGGCTCGGGCTCAGCTTCTACGCGCTGTCCCGGCTCGGCGTGGCGGCGGGGGTGGGTCAGCTGCTCGGGTTCGCGGTCACGTTCGCGTCGGCCATCGCGGTGATCTACGCGATCTGGCTGTCGCTCATGAGCCTCGCGTTCTGGTTCGTCGCCGTGGAGAACCTGTCCGTCCTGTTCGACGCCGTGTACGAGGCGGCGCGCTACCCCGTCTCCGCCTACCCCGGCGCGCTGCGCTTCCTGTTCGTCTACCTCCTGCCGATCGCCTGGACGACGACCGTGCCGTCCTCCGTTCTGACCGGCCGGCTGTCGCCGGTCGCGGCCGCCGCCGCCGTCGGAGTCGCCGCCCTCGCTCTGACCCTCAGCCGGCTGCTGTGGTCGCAGGCGCTGCGTCGCTACACGAGCGCGGGAGGATGAAGTGGAGGTGAAGGGAGAAGCATCACGCGGAGCCGCCGAGGAGGCGGAGCGCCGGGAGCAAGAAGGATACAGAACCGGCAGCCGATCGGCTGGAATGCCGCCGACGAGCGGACGCCAGCGCCGTCCCCGCGGCTCTTCGCGTCTCCGCGTTGTTTCGCGGCTCCGCGTGAGATGATGTCAGGCATCGCCCGACACGCAAATCCACTGCGGGACTACACCATATCAGCCTGCGTCGCCGTAACGTCATTCGTGGGGAGACACGACCGAGAGGCGACGATGGAACGGCGATACGTCGGGCACGGGGTCGAGACGCCGGAGGAGTGGCCGGCCGGGGTGCGGCGGGTGTGGGCCGAGTGCGAGCTCGAAGAGGCCCAGCGGACGAGGACGCTCGAGCGGGCGAAGGACCGGCTGCGCGAACGCGCGCGTGGAATCGCGCTGTTGCTCCCGCCGCTCGTGATCGCCTCCATGGCACTGCTCTTCCGGGGGCTGGCGGTCATCGGCGGGCCGCGCATCGGCTACCTGGCGGCTTTCCTGTTCTACTGGGGGTTCTGGGGCCTGCTGGTTCCCCGGCTGCTGCTCGGTCGCCACGCGATGGGCCGGCTCTTCGGCCCGGGCCGGCGGCCGCTCGCGTCGCTCGGCGACGCCGGACGCGTGCTGCTCATCCTGCCGCCGCTCGTCGCGGCGTTCACCGTCTTCCCCGCGGGGCTCGGCCGGGTGACCGTGCCGATCGTGCTCGCGTCGCTCGCGATCGCGACCGTCAACGCCACCACCGAGGAGGTCCTCTGGCGCGGCGTGTACGCGCGGCTCTTCCCGGACAGCATGTGGCTCGGCTACCTGTACCCGGCGCTCGGATTCGGGCTCTGGCACCTCGCGCCGCAGCTCGCGCACCCGCTCGGCGGGCTCGGCGCGGTTCTCGGCTTCGTCGTCGCGGCCACGCTGATCGGCCTGTGCTACGGCTGGGTGGCGTGGCGGACGGGCAGCGTCCGCGGGACCGTGGCCTCCCACATCCTGATGGATTTTCTGGGCCTCGGCGCGCTGGTGTTTCTCGCGTGAGCCTCGGCGCGCGCGGGCGCGCGCCGAGGGGCGCGCGGCTGGCGCCGCGGGCGCGAGGCTGCGCCTCGGGCGCGAAGCTGCGCTTCGGGCGCGCGGCTGGCGCCGCGGTGCGCGGCTGACGCCGCGGGGCGCGCGGCTGCGCCGGCGCGGGTCGGGCGAGCGCTATTTCGTGTCGAAGCGGGCCTCTCCGAACGCGAAGAGGCCGGCGTTCGGCAGCCAGAAGTCGCCGAGGCGGTCCTGGGCGGGGAGCGGGGCGGTGGGGCCGAGCTCGCGGCCTTCGATCGTGGCGGCGCAGCCGTCGACCTGCCAGAGCTGGTGCGGGGTGAAGCCGAAGCGGTGCCCGCTGGGGGTCGTGCCGGTAAGCGTGACGCGGCCGCCGGCGAGCGCGGTGGCGGCCGGCAGCGCGAGGCGGGGAAGGAGGCGCGGGCGCCGGGCGGCCGGCACGAGCCTGACGGCCGCGTTGGCGAGTCGGATCGCGGGTGAGGAAGTCAGCCGGATCGTCCAGTGCAGGCGCTCCGCGGGGGCGGAGAGGCTCACCTCGGCGGGCCTCCTCCATTCGATGCGCACCTCTCCGACGACGACGCGGCTGCAGGCATCGGCGAAGAAGCGGGGGCAGGCGCGGTCGGGCTGGACGTCCGCGTAGAACGTCCAGCGCCCCGCGGGGCTGCGGTGCCAGATGCTCGTGTACGGCGGACCGATCGAGCTGGCGACGCAGCGCCGGAACGCCAGCAGGTGACCGGACGCGAAGGGGAGCGCGATGACGCCGTATCCGGCGAAGCGCTCGGCCGAGCCGGCGGGAACGGGGCGGCGTCGCTCGAGCGCTGCGGCGGTCGCCCGCGGATCGGGGTAGAGCCACATGACGGCTACAGGAGCAGGGTCGCCACGGCGGTCGCGACGAGCGCGACGGACCAGACGAGGTCGAGGTTGATCCAGGCGGTGCGCAGCAGGCGCAGCCCGAAACGGCGGTAGACCAGGATCGCGATCGCGCCGGAGACGACGAGGTATCCCGCCGTGTGCAGCAGGGTCATGGCCAGCCCGACGATCTGCCCGTCGACGATGCCGGCGTGAGCCGGGACCTGGTGCATGGCGTGGGCCGCGTGGCCGGCGTGCTCCATCACCGCCGACGACTGCGTCGCCGCGCGGGCGCCGATGACGAACGGCAGGAGCATGAGCCCGGCGCCGTGGGCGGTCGCCATCAGGAACGACCAGATCGTGAGCTCGCGCGGGCCGACCCGCATGCCGCCGTAGCGGGGGTGCCGGTGTCTCAGCAGGCGGTAGGCGCCGAAGCCGAGCAGGGTGCAGGCGACGATCCAGCGGAGGATCCGCGGCGGGATCGCCTGGCCGACGAGCGCGGCGACGGCGACGACGACGGCGATGGCGAGCGCGTGTCCAAGGGCGAGGGGCGGGAGGGCGCGCCAGACGGCGCGCCCTCGCTTCTCCTGCAGCCCCAGCGCGACGGCGAACAGCCAGCCCATCGCGGGATTGATGCCGTGGAGCGCTCCCAGGCCGAGGAGGCCGAGGCAGGCCCAGAGCGTGAGCTGCATCGTCGCCTCCTAGTTGGGATAGCAGAACGAATCGGAAGAGGCGTCTCCGCCCTGTAGCCGGACCTGGTGCGGGCGCATGCCTTCCTCCGTCTCGACGAAGAAGTCCGGGTCGAGCTTCATGCCGCCCCGCTGCTCATCCACGTCGGCCTTCACCATCCAGCCGCGGATGCCGTCCGGGTAGAACTGCGCGTCCCAGGGCGAGTAGAGGGAGTTCGTGAAGTAGACGCGCTTGCCGTCGCGGCTGATCTCGACCATCTGCGGGCCGCCGTTCACGGGTCGCGTCGGATCGCTCGGGTGCGGCGCACGATTCACGATCCCGCCGATCCGCACGGAGCCGACCTGCTTCGGATCGAACGGGTCCGAGACGTCGTACTGCAGCATCTCGCCCGTGCCCCAGCAGGAGACGTAGAGGAAGCGGTCATCGAGGCTGAGGTTCAGGTCGGTGACCAGCGGCGGCACGGCCTTGAAGCCCTTCAGCATGTCGGGCAGGTCGGCCGGGTCCGCGGGCTGTGCGGGGATGTCGATCACCTTGCGGACCTTCCACTCCGTCGAGCCGTTCATCCCCTCACGGAACCACAGCCAGATGGAGGCGGAGAGATCCTCGAGCGAGACGACGACGCCCGCGAAGCCGTACGCCTTCGCCGGGTCGTGGGCGGGGCGCAGCTCCAGCACCATCTGGTACTGCGGCCCGAGCTCGAGGCGCTGCAACCGCTTGCGGCTCTTCAGGTCCCACACGTGCAGCGAGTTGCCGTACTTGCCGGCGAGCAGCAGCTCGGGGTTCAGCCCTTCCGTCACCATGTTCGGCGTGCCCCACTCGCTCGTGATCATCGTGTCGTAGCCGAGGTGCCACCAGAAGTCGTAGGCGAGGTACTGGTCGCCGCGCTCCTTCTCCCACGCGCCCTTCACCTCGAACGTCTCGTGGTCCACCATGAAGATCCCGCCGGGGCCGTTGCCGTCGGTGGCGCCGAGCGCGTTCACGTAGATGCCGTCCGGCCCGCAGTGCACGGTGTGCGGCGCCGTGTAGCCGGTCTTCTCGGCGATCGTGCCCGCTTCGATCACCTTCACCAGCTCGGGCTTCCGCGGGTCCGGCTTCGTGTCCAGGATGCTGATGCGCGAGGTGTGGATCCCGGGCACGACCAGGTAGCGGCGCTCCATGTGCGGGTTCGCGCCGTACGCACACAGATGCGAGCTGCACGCGTTCCAGCCGAAGTGGTGCAGCTCGTCTCCCGGTCCGGGCATGTCCGTCACGCCGACCATGCGGCCGTAGTCCGGCGAGGACGGGTCGACGTCCACGACCCCGATGGCGTCCGGCCGCTGCTTCGACGGGTTCATCAGCGCCACGTAGGCGAGCTTCTCGCGGCCCGCGTCGATGGCATCCCGGGGTGTGGCGTAGAACGTCGGATCCGGCATCAGGCGTGGCATGGCTTCCTCCGTTGTTCGATTCGAGCGAAACGACTCGTTCACATCGAGGGATGCGGAGGAAGGTCCCTCGACCGGACAAGCGAGGGGGGAAGGGTGAGGGGTGAGGGAACGGCGAGCGCGAAGCGGGAAGTGTGAAGGGAGCGATCAGTACGGGACGAACTCGCCGGGCGGGACTCGATACTTGCGGGCTTCGGCGGGGCGGTTCCACGCGGTGTAGAGCTCGAAGAGGGCGCGGCGGCAGTCGATCACGTTGGGGTGATCCGGGTCCTCGTAATTCGGACTGCATGATCGAGAGGGACTCCAGCAGGGCTTCCTCGGCGCGGACGAACTCGCGTGCGCGGATGTACATCCGGCCGCGGGAGCGAAGGTTCTCGGCCATTACGACGGAGCCGCCCTGGCCGTTCGCGATCATGATCGCCGTCGAGCGATCGAACATGGTATCGGCGGCCGCTAAACGACCGGCGTTGCCCAGCATCGCGGCGTGCGTCGCCAGGTAGCTCGCGACGCTCGGGTGGTTCGGGCCGAGCAGCCGCTCCGTACGGGCGACGGCATCGCGGGCCATGCGATCGGCCTCGTCGAACCGCCCCTGACGCCCGAGCTCGTCGGCGAGAATGATCAGCTCGCCCCCGTAGGCGGGGTCCTCGTGGCCGGTCGCGGCCAGGCGTATCGCGAGGGCGCGGCGGTACAGGCTCTCGGCTTCGACGTGATCGCCCAGCTTCGATCGCAGCGAAGCGAGGCTGTGCAGGCCGTGCGTCAGCAGGACGCTGTTCGGACCGTGGTGGCGGACCTGCAGCTCGAGGCCGCGGCGGAAGAGCCGCTCGGCCTCCACGTAGTCCCCGCTCAGGTCCCGGACCAGGTCGGCGAGGTGGATCATCGCGTAGGCGGTCTGCGGCGCCTCGGGACCGAAGACGCGCGTGGCCAGCTCCAGCGCCTCCCGATCGGACGCCAGGGACTCCGCGAAGCGGCCCTGCCGCCTGAGGTTGGTGGCGAGCGCGTGCAGAACCGTGACCTGGCGATCCGGTTGCGTATCCGTTCGACGGTACACGTCGAGGGCTTGCGAGTAGAGCGATTCCTGCTGGGCTGCGGGGCTCAGCCAGCCCAGCTCGAAGAGGGCCTCGCCGACCGCCGGGTGCAGCTCGCCGAACGCCGCTCGCCGGATCCGGAGCGCCTCCTCGGCCGCGCTTCGCGCCTCCGCGGCACGTGCCTGCCCGCGGTAGACGTTCGACAGATGGATCAGACTTTCCGCGACCTCCGGCGCGCCGTCGCCGAGGGCCTGCCGGCGAGTGGCGACGGCGCGCTGCAACAGGCCCTCGGCCTGGTCGAGCTGCCCCAGCCGGTACCACATCCGTCCCAGAACGTCGAGCATGCGCGCCTGCACGACCGGCTGGTCGGCCAGCTGGTCTGCGCGCGCGGTTCCGCGGACGAGCAGATCGCGCGCGGTGACATCGCCCGTCCCCGACGTCGGATCTCCGGACTGGAAGAGATCCATCAGGAACGTGGCGACCTCCTCGGAAGCGCGGGCGGACTGCTCCGCGTCGGCCTGCGCCAGGGCGGCGCGGTCGCTCGCGCGCTTCGCGACGCCGGCCTGCCAGCTCGCGGCGCCGGCCCCGAGCAGCAGGGACACGGCGATCCCGACCGCCGCCGTGCTGGCCGCACGGTGTCGCTTCGCGAAGCGCGTGGCCCGATACCAGCGGCTGCCGACGTGCGCCAGGACGGCCTCGCCGCGCAGGAAGCGCTCGACATCCTCGGCAAGAAGCTCGGCGGAGCCGTAGCGGCCGGAGGGCTCCTTGCGGAGCGCCTTCAGCACGACGGCATCCAGGTCGCCCTGAAGGGTGCGGCGCAGGCGCTCGGGCGTCGTGTGTCGGTCGTGGGCGACCTCCGCGGCGCTGGCGGGCTCGCCCTCGCCCGAGGGCTCGAGCGGCGCGCGAGCGACGCTCGAGCTCGGTGGCGCGGGATCGGCCTCCAGGATCGTGGTGAGGACGGAGGCGATGCCGCGATCACGGAAGTGATACGGCGGCCGCCCCGTCAGCAGCCGGTAGAGCACGACGCCGAGCGAGTACACGTCGCTGGCGGGGGTCATCGATTCGCCGCGCAGCTGCTCGGGGCTGGCGAATTCGGGCGTGAGCACGCGCTGCTCCGTTCGGGTGATCGGCGCCCGGACTCCCGCGAGCGACGGGTTCAGCAGCTTCGCGATGCCGAAATCGAGCAGCTTCACGCGGCCGTCGGACGCGACGAGGATGTTGGACGGCTTCAGGTCACGGTGGACGATCAGGTTCCGGTGCGCGTGCTCGACCGCCCGTGCCACCCGGGCGAACAGGAGGAGGCGCTCGCGGACGGTGAGTCGCATCCGATCGGCGTAGATGTCGATCGGCAGGCCGTCCACGTACTCCATGACGAGGTAGGGGCGACCGTCCTCGGTGACGCCGCCGTCCAGCAGCCGCGCGATGTCGGGATGATCGAGCGCGGCCAGGATCTGACGCTCCGCGACCATGCGAGCGAAGATCGAGGGATCGTCCACGAAGCGGATCACCTTGATCGCGACGCGGCGGTGGAAGTGACCGTCGTCGCGCTCACCGAGCAGGACGGTCCCCATGCCGCCGCGCCCCAGCTCGGCGATGACGCGGTAGGGGCCGATCCGCTCGGGGCGCCGCGGTCCGGCCGTCGGATGCGCCTCGCCGCCGGCGAGCACCGCATCGAGCAGGCCCGCGGCATCATCGGCCAGCGGACGGTCGAGCAGCCCGCCGGCGCGCTCATGCGCGGCGAGCAGCGCGCGGACCTCGCGGGCGAGCTCGGCATCGGCGCCGCAGGCGTCGTCGATGAAGGAGGACCACTCCTCACGTGGCAGCGCGAGAGCGGCCTCGAAGAGCCGCTCGACCCGTCTGCGACGGGTGTCGGTCGCGTCGGAGTCCGCGTGCGGGTGCTGGGTGCTCACGATGCGGCCGTCGGAGGTGGCTCGGTGGAGTGCTTGCGGGTCGGCATAAAGCGCGCTGTAGAGCCAGGCGCGCGCCTTGACCCAGTCGCGGCGGACCGTCCGCTCCGAGATGTCGAGCGCCGCCGCGACCTCGCTCTCCTCCATGCCGCCGAAGAAACGACACTCGACGACCTGCCGCTGGCGCGGCTCGAGCCGCCCCATCGCATCGTCGAGCGCGAGCAGCTCCGCGGCGTCCACCTCGATCCGGGCCGAGCCGTCGGTGAGCGTCGTCGGCTGCCACTCGCCGCCCCGGCGCTGTGCCGAGGTACGGCGAGCATGGTCGATCAGGACCTGCCGCATCGAGCGGGCGGCGATCGCGAGGAAATGGGCGCGGTCCACCGCGCTGGCGGCGGCGCGGCCCACGAGTCGCACGTAGGACTCGTGGACCAGCGCGGTGGGGCTCAGGGTGTGGCCGGGCCGCTCCCGGCGCAGCTGGCGCCCGGCCATCCGACGCAGCTCATCGTAGACGAGCGGGACGAGCCGATCGAGCGCGGCTTCATCGCCGCCGCGCGCGGCATGCAGCAGTGCGGTGACCTGCCCCGTCGGATCATCGCGACGAGCGCCCATCGAGAGTCCCACCCGTGGCTCAGTGCGATCAGGAAGAGTTGTGAGACCAGGTCGAAGCCGTACTGGAAGACCACGCCGACGGCGACCCAGAGATTCAGCAGGCTCGATCGGTCCGAGGAAGGCAGCGCCGAGCCGTCCGGGTTCGAGAAGGAAGGCGTCGGCGTGGTGCCCCCGATGTTGGCGACGACCGTGCCGTCGAACTCGACCGTGCCATCGAGCCGGAAGACGGTGCCGCTGGGCGTGCCGATGACGTCGAGCACCATCAGACCTTCGTCTCCATCCACCGTCAGCGTCAGGTCGCTCTCGCTGCTTCCGGCCACGGTCACGCTGTCCTTCTCGATGAAGTCCACGCTCTCGCTGCTGGCCGCGTCCGAGAGGGTGATGTGGAAGGTGGCGATCTGGTCGCTGCCCGCTTCGGCGAAGTCCTCGATCACCGCGACGTCCGTCTGCTGATTGCCGTTCGCGACGTACCCCTCGAGCGTGATGTGGTCCACCGTCTCCGTGGCCGTGGCGCTGTGTCCGGCTACGAAGTCGGAGATCGTGAGCGGCGTGCCGCCGGAGGTCCGCACCACCTGGATCCGCACCGCAGCCGTGGCGTCCGTGCTCTGCTCGGTGATGTCCATGTAGCCGAGAGAGTCCAGAGGCAGGGCGGGCTGACCGAACGGCTCGATCGAGTAGTAGACCACGCGCACGCCGTCGATCGGCGCTCCCGTGGCGGCATCATCGACGGTGTACCCGGTCGTGTTCGGGCTGTAGACGAGGGTCTGGCCGAGCAGCTCCGCCGGTATCGCGGTCGCGGACGCGGCCAGGCCGGCAGTCCGTCTCAGCAGCGGGAGCGCGGCGCCGCCGAACAGCCCGAGGTGGTCCTGCGGCTGCGGCGCCACCGCCGCGGCGGGCGCGCCCGTGAGCGTCGGAGCCGCCAGCTCGAGGCTCGCGATCGCGTCGCTGTCGGGAACGATCGAGGTCAGGATCGCCACCGTATGGACGGTCGCGTCGGGATCGAACCCCGTGAGCGGATTGGTCGAGCCGTCACCGCCGCACGCGCCCAGCAGGGCGATGGTCAGCAGAGCCGCCGGGGCGGCGGCATGAGCGTGGCTTCGCATTCTGGCGTACCTCGGCTGCGGAAAAGACAGGACTCGACGACGGCGTTCCGTCACCGTTGAATCGCGTTCCGGAGGACTTCCCGGGAGTGCGGGGCGAGATGTCGCCTCTCGATAATGGATAACGGCCGCGGCAGCTTCGCAACAGGCATCCACGTCATCGACGGCATGGCCGCCGCACAGTAGACTAGCAGTCGCTGAAGAACTGGGGTGCGGCCGCTGCCGGGAAGGACCGGTGTCGAGAGAGTGATGGGAGAGGTCGATGAAGAAAGAGCACACGGCTCACGCGCCGGTAGCGGAAAGGCCGGTGAAGCGAACGTCGTTTCCGAAGGACCGGATCAAGGTCCTGTTGCTGGAGGGGATCCATCGGGTCGCCGTCGATCGGTTCCGGGAGGAGAGCTTCCGGGTGGAGGCCGTCCCCGGCTCGCTCGGGCCGGCCGAGCTGAAAGAGAGGATCGCCGACGCGCACGTGCTCGGGATCCGGTCGAAGACGGAGCTGGGCGAGGAGGTGCTCTCCTCCGGACGTCGGCTGCTGGCGGTCGGCGCGTTCTGCATCGGCACGAACCAGATCGACCTGCCGGCCGCCGCGTCGCTGGGCGTGCCGGTCTTCAACGCTCCGTTCTCGAACACGCGCTCGGTCGCGGAGCTCGTGGTGAGCCACTGCATCGCATTGCTGCGCGCCGTCCCGGAAAAGAACCTCGCGGCGCACGAAGGCAGGTGGCTGAAGAGCGCGGAAGGCAGTCGCGAGGCTCGCGGCAAGACGCTCGGCATCGTCGGCTACGGGCACATCGGCTCGCAGGTGTCCGTGCTGGCAGAGGCGCTCGGAATGCGCGTGATCTATCACGACGTCGTGCCGAAGCTCGCGCTCGGCAACGCGCGTCCGGTCCGCTCGCTCGACGAGCTGCTCGAGGCGGCGGACGTCGTCACGCTGCACGTGCCCGGCACCCCGCAGACGGAGGGGCTGTTCCGGCGCGAGGTGCTCGCGCGGATGAAGGACGGCTCCTGCCTCATCAACTACAGCCGTGGCAACGTCGTGGACCTGGACGCGCTCGCCGATGAGCTCGGCTCGGGCAGGCTCGCCGGCGCCGCCGTGGACGTGTTCCCGCGCGAGCCGACGGGCAGGGGCGAGCGCTTCAGCTCGCCGCTGCAGGCGCTGCCGAACGCCATTCTCACGCCCCACATCGGCGGCTCCACGATGGAAGCGCAGGAGGCGATCGGCCGCGAGGTCTCCGAGAAGCTCGTAAAGTTCGTGAACAACGGCTCCACGACCTCGGCCGTCAACGTTCCGGAGGTCGAGCTGCCGGTCCACAAGGGGATGCACCGGATCCTGCATTTCCACCACAACGTGCCCGGCGTGCTGCAGAACGTGAACGCGCTCTTCGCCCGGAAGGGACGTGAACGTGCTCGGGCAGTACCTGATGACCGACCCGCAGGTCGGCTACCTGGTGATGGACGTGTCGCAGAAGGTCGACCGCACGCTGCTGAGGGAGCTGGACGACGTGCCCGGGACGATCCGGTCGCGCGTGCTCTTCTAGCAGGTCAGCGACCCGCTAGTCGGGCGGACGCGCCGCGGGTCGATCGACCACTCCGTCGATCGCTTCCGTCAGCGCCGTGCCGATGTAGTCCGCGAATCGGCGTGTGGAGTCGGTCGCGCTGTTCGCGTACCACGAGTCGTCGGCGTCGGGCAGGACGACGATCAGGGGGAGCCCGGCCGTGTAGGCGAGCAGGTTCGTGCGATCCAGCCAGTCCCGATGGGAGCCCCAGAGGCCGTGGAGCAGGTACAGGACCGGGTAGCGGCCGGAGCCGCCCTCGTAAGCGGAGGGAAGCACCACCAGCGCCGGGCGGGGCGCCTGCAGGCTGCCGCGGATCTGGACCTCGCGAACGCGGGCAAGGTCCGGGAGCGCCGGCCGCCCTTCCGTCTGTGCGACCGCCGTCGTCGTGGAGAGCGCGATAGCGAGCGCGACGAGCGGTGGCATCAGGTCTCGAGGGGACGGGCTCGAGCGGCGTCGCATGCGGGCCTCCGGCTTGGTTGGCGTTCGATGCAGGCCGGAATGTAAGGAGGGTGGCGGAGAAGGGTAGAGAGGCTCGTCCGCTCAGGCGCTCCGCTTGCGCTCCGGGCGCCCCGGGCGGGACCCGCTCCCCAGCACCTCGCCGGGACGTCCGGCGCCGGCCGCCGCGGGCTGCTCCGTGGCGCGCGGAAGGTGGATCTCGAAGGTGGTGCCCCGCCCCGGCTCGCTATCGAGGCGGATGTGCCCCTCGTGACGAGCGACGATCCCGTACACCGTCGAGAGCCCGAGCCCCGTCCCCTTGCCCACGTCCTTGGTCGTGAAGAACGGCTCGAAGATCCGCTCCCGCGTCGCCTCGTCCATGCCGTGGCCCGTGTCCCCGACCGAGAGCAGCACGTACGACCCCGCCGGCAGGGCTGCGGACGCGTCGTCCGTCGTGATCTCGACGTTGCGCGTCTCCACGCGGAGCGTGCCGCCGCCCGGCATCGCATCCCTCGCGTTCACGACCAGGTTCATCATGACCTGCTGGAGCTGCGTCCGGTCCGCGACGACCCGGGCCAGATCCGGGTCCAGGATCGTGTCGACACGGACGTCCTCGCCGAGGACCCGCTGAAGCAGGCGCATGGTCTCGGCGACGACCGCGTTCGGCTGAAGCACGGTGGGCTGTACGACTTCCTTGCGGCTGAACGCCAGCAGCTGCTGCGTCAGGAGCGTGGCGTGCTCGGTGGCACGACGCACCTCATCGAGGTCCGAGCGCACCGGGGAGCCCGCTTCCAGCTCGTCGACCGCCAGCGAGAGATAGCCCTGCATCGTCGTGATCAGGTTGTTGAAATCGTGGGCGATGCCGCTGGCCATGCGTCCCACTGCCTCCAGCTTCTGCGCCTGGCGGAACTGCTCCTCCAGCAGGCGGCTCTCCGTGATGTCGTGACCGGTGAGCACGACGCCTCCCACGGCAGGGTGCCCCAGCAGGTTCTGTCCGCGCACGCTCAGCCACCGCCAGCCGCCCTCCCGGTGGCGCACCCGCATCTGAGCGGAGATCGGCAAGGGCGCTCCCGATTCGAGCAGGTGCTCGAAGGCCGCCCGTGCCTCGGCCCGGTCCTCGGGGTGTACGTGGTCGAAGAAGTCGTCGCCGTGACGACCTTGCCCGCCCCAGCCGAGCGTGGCCGCCGCGGAGGGGCTCTCGTAGTGGATCCTGCCCCGTGCGTCCACGACGGAGATGATGTCGGTCGTGCTCTCGACGAGC
Source organism: uncultured Gemmatimonadales bacterium (assembly GCA_963798855.1). Taxonomy (GTDB): domain Bacteria; phylum Gemmatimonadota; class Gemmatimonadetes; order Longimicrobiales; family RSA9; genus CAWCUU01. Next base: position 62,419 of record CAWCUU010000001.1, read on the forward strand.
GCGCGAAGGCGCTCCTCGCTGTGGCGCAGCTCTTCGGAGGCGCGCTGCAGATCGGCCTGGCGGAGCTCGAGCTCCGACGCCTTGTCGCGGAGCTGCCCGTTCGATCGCTCGAGCGCTGCGGCCGTGTCCCGACGCTCGCGCGCATACGCGCCGAGGATCATCGCAAGACCCGCGGCGAGCAGGACGGCGAGCGCCGAGCCGCCGAACAGGATCCAGAGCACGACCGTGGAACGGTTGCGGAGCAGCGCGGCCTGGGCCGTGAGCTCCCCTTCCTCGCTCGCCACGCGCGCCCGGGCGAGGGCGCGCAGCCCGTCGATCTCCGTCGTGCCCGAAGCCGGATCCACCGCGCGCGTCGCCTCGGCGATGCCCACCCGGCGGCGCAGATGCATGCTCAGCTCGAGCCGCTCCAGGCGGGACTCGATGGTGCGCTCGAGGCGCCGCGCCGCGATGGTGTCATCGACGTCCCGGCCGACGTGCCTCATCGCCAGCAGATCGGCCTTCAGCCGGCGCACCGACTGCTGATACTCGACGTCGAACGCGCTGTCGCCGGTCAGGAGGAAATCGCGCTGCGCCATCTCGGCCTCGGCCATACGCGAGATGGCGCGCTCGGACGTCTCGATCACGCGATGGTGCGTCTCCACGCCGGCGAGCGCCTCGCGCTCCGCCCGCATCGAGAGCAGGACGAGCGCGGCGAAGAGGAGCACGATCGCGAAGGAAGCCGCGACGAGCCCGGCCCGGACCGCCTTCCCCGGAAGCAGCCTCGATCGATCCAATCCCACCTCAGGCGACGTTCAGGCTCACGTCGGTCGAGCGCGCCCACGCCCGCGAGGCGGCAGAGAGCAGCGCATCCCGTACGTCGAGTCGGCTGTTCAAGCCGATCTTCTGGAGCACCTTCTCGGTGTGGCGGCGGGCGGTGTGCTCGCTGATGAAGAGGCTGCTCGCGATTTCGCTGTTGCGCTTGCGGTCGGCCAGCAGCAGGGCCACCTCCGCCTCCCGCTCGGTGAGGCCGAAGCGCTTCTGGATGCCCCGCACGCTCGGCACGTCGGGCGTCTCCTCTTCCACGGCGATCACGAGCAGCACGGGGCGAGCGCCCTGCGCCGGCAGCTCGTGGAAGCTGGCGCGGTAGCGACCCGCCTCGGTCTTCACCTCGGCGCCCACCATGGCCGAGAGGTCGCCGCCGCCGAGACGGCTCTCCAGAATCGCCTGGACTCGCCTCCACAGCCCCGGCGCCAGGGCGGGGGGCGTGATCGGCTCGCTTCCGGGGAGATGGTCACTGGACATTCGACGCCTCGGGCTTCGGGTTCGACCGACGGTTCGACCGAAGGCTACACGGCGGCTCTCACCCGGGGCTGATCCCGAATCACCTCGCAGGTGACGCGTGCGCACGTGAGGCGAAAAGCCCGCATGGAGCGGGGATCCGGCGGTGCGTCCCGCGGTCTCCAATGCGTGCGAGATGAGACGCCTGGTGAAATAGGGCGTTTCTGCCAATGCGCGGAGGGCGGCGGGAGGCCATCGTTGTGCGTCGACCGAGGTGCCACCCCCCTGCCGGAGGTTGTAATGCGGCTGTTCACGAAGGTCCTGTTCGGATTCGCACTGCTCGGAGTCCTCTCGGCGGCCGGCTGCTCCGGCGCGCACGATCCGACCGCACCGGCGCTCCGGCCGCAGGCCGATGGCAACCCCGTCTGCGTGATGATCGACGGTCATTGGTACTGCAACTGAGCAGAGCGCCCGGACGAGGGGGCGGAGGCCGGCCGTGACGCCGGCTTCCGGTTCAGTCTGAGGGGCCGAGGGCGACGTCACTCCGTGAGCGAAGGCGCTCGATCTCTGTCGTCGTGAGCTGAAACCTGCGACTGGACAGCAGGCCCTCGGTACGCCCTGGGCGGCCCTCGAGATACGGGCGGAGCAGTCGGAGCGCGGAGGCGCGCTGGCCGAGTGCCAGGCGGACCTCGGCCTCGTGGCTCGACAGCTCGGAGTCCGAACCGCCCGCCGCCACGGCACGGTGCATGACGGACTCCGCGCTGTCGCGCATCCCCGCGCGGGCGAGGACGAGCGCCGCCTGCATCTGGAAGATGGCTTCGGCACGCTCGGCGAAGGCGGAGGGTAGCCGAGCGGATCGGATCAGCGCCCACGCGGAATCGACCGTCGCGCGATCGATCTTCGTCTTCCACGAGAGCACGCTGAGCCCGCACGAGACGGCCGGCGCGCTGCCCGGGAACCGCGCCTCGGACTCCCCGCACCACTTCTTTGCGGCCTCATCGTCACCGACTTCGTACGCCCCTGTGAAGAGCCGGCTGAGGATGTCGAGCGGGTTCTCCAGATACGGATCGGAGCGGAAGGCGTGGTCCGCCGCGAGGTAGGAGCCGGCGAAGTCGCCGCGGGCGTACAGGATGTCGCTGAGCAGCGTCCACGCGGACGCGCGCCTCGAGTTCAGGCTGACCGCCGTGCGCAGGTCCCTCTCCGCGGCCGCCAGCACGTCCGGCGTCGAGTCCGCGGGAACGTGCCCGAGGACGGCCTTGAAGTAACGCGCAGAGCCACGCACCTCCCGCGCGCGGGCGCCGTTCGGATCGACGCGGATCGCGCGCGTGCTGTGCCGGACCGCCTCATCGAACGCCGCGCCGGCCGAGGCGGGAGCGTCGAACAGCGCGGTCCACGCATGCTGGTACGCCACCGAGGCGCGCTCCAGCGGCGGCGCGGCCCAGCCGCTGTCCGCAGCTTCTGCGAGCGCCAGCAGCGAGTCCGCGATCGCGAGCGCGCGCCGGGCGGACGGAATGCTTCCGGCGTGCCAGAGGTCCACGCCGGTCTCGAGGCTGCCCTCTCCGTCCTCGAAGTATCTCCACGCCGGCAGCGACCGCGTCCCCGACATCGCCTCCCGCAGCCGGACCTCCCGGCCGAGCCGCTGACGCATGAAGCCGGACAGCGAATCCGCCAGCGCGTCTGCCAGATTCCGGGCGCCGCCGATCGGGCGCTGTGCCGACCGCCCGGCGATGACGGTGCCCGATTCCTCGTCCAGTAGCCGGATGCTGGCGCGCACGCTGTCGCCGGCCTGCGCGACCTCGCCCGTGGCGCGGAAGTCCGGCGCGACGACGCTGGTGCCCTTCGGATCGTCGGCCGGCGGCCCACCGAGCGCCACCCGGATGCCCTCGACGCCCGCCAGCCGGTCGACGAGCCCCGACGTGATCGCGTGCGAGAGACCGCTCAGCCTCTGATCGCGCGTCAGATCCGCCAGCGGCTCGATGTCGATGGCCACATCGGCGGTCGCCCTGAAGTTCAACTTCGGAGCGTCCGGACGCGTCCGCCTCCAGGTGTACAATCCGACCGCCGACACGATCAGCGATGCGACCACGCCCACCAGAAGCCGGAGCCGGCGGCGCGCCCCCTGCGGCGACGGTCCCGACCCCACTGCGCCGGTCGCGGGGGCCTCCGCCGATGCGCCGACGGCCGTCGTGGGCGCCAGGGTGACCGCCGACTGCATCGGCCGTCGCAGACGCGCCTCCGTCGCCGCCGCACGACACCGCGCCGCCAGCGCCCGAAGCTCCGCCGTCGGCTCCAGCCCGTACTCGGCCGACAGCCTCGACTCGTACCGATCGAACAGCTGCAGCGCGCTCGCCGGATCACCGGCGCCTTCGATCGCCTCCACCAGCGATCGGATCGTCAGCTCGTCCTCCGCCAGGCCGGCCGCCCTGAACGCCCAGCGCGCCGCCTCGGCGTTCTCGCCGAGCTGCACCGAGCGGATGCACAGCCGGCACGCGGCGTCCGCCGCGGCCCGCCGCAGTCGGTTGCGCTCGCGCTCGAGCCAGTCCTCGAAGTCCCGGGCACCTTCGACGTAGAAGCCGGGGAGGAGATCCCCCGTGTACAGCGCCACGGCCTCCGCCTCCGAGCCCGCCTCCAGCGCTGCTTCGAAGGCCGCGGCGTCGCACCAGACCCGATCGGCTCCCAGCGAGAGACGTCCCCCTCGACTCACGACGACGTCCTGGCCCAGGTGCTTGCGCAGGTGGTGGAGCGTCTGGTTCAACGCGCCCCGCCCGCGCGACTCGTCCTGGTCCGGCCAGAATAGCCCGAGCAGCGTTTCCCGGCTGACGGAGCGGCCCGGTCCCGCCAGCGCCAGACGCAGCAGAACGGCGAGCCGCTTCGGCTGTCGCAGGACGTTGCGAGCCGCTTCGGCATCGGCGCCCGATAGCTCGAGCGCTCCGAACGTGACGAGCCGAATCATCGGCGACGAATACCTCTGCAGGCTTTGACGAGAGTCGCAGATTCCAATGGTAGTCGAGGGCGAGGGCTGGGGCTAGGGCTACACCCACTAGGGCGAGGGCGGGGGCGAGGGCGGGGCGAGGGCTACACCAACTAGGGCGAGGGCGGGGGCGAGGGCGAGGGCGAGGGTACACCAACGAGGGCGAGGGCGAGGGCTACACCCACGAGGACGAGGGCGAGGGCTACACCCACGAGGGCGAGGGCGAGGGCGAGGGTACACCTACGAGGGCAAGGGCGTGGCGATTGACGCGGGGGCACAGCGGCGGCAGATTTGCTGACCGGCCGGTCGGTCAGTCGCGCAGACGCCGATCCGGCACTGCAACCGACGACGAGACAAAGGCATGGACGAGAGGAACGAGACACGACGCCGGAACCGGCTGCTCGGACTGCTGTTCACGGGCGTGCTGATGGCCGCGCTGGACATCGCGATCATCGGCCCGGCCCTGCCCGCGATTCGCCGCGCGTTCGGCGTGGACGATCGAGCGGCGGCGTGGATCCTGAGCATCTACGTGCTGTTCAATCTGATCGGCACACCACTGATGGCGAAGCTGTCGGACCGCTTCGGTCGCCGCGCGGTCTACGTGGCCGACGTGTCGATCTTCGCGCTGGGCTCGCTGGTAGTGGCGCTGTCGCCGGCGTTCTGGGTGTTGCTGGTCGGACGGGCGGTGCAGGGGCTGGGTTCGGGCGGCATCTTCCCGGTGGCGAGCGCGGTGATCGGGGATGTGTTCCCGGTGGAGCGCCGGGGGCGGGCTCTGGGGCTGATCGGCGCGGTGTTCGGCATCGCGTTCCTGGTCGGCCCGATCCTCGGTGGGCTGCTGCTGATGATCGGCTGGCCGCTGCTGTTCCTGGTCAACCTGCCGATCGCGGCGGTCGTGATCGTGGCCAGCCTGAGGCTGCTGCCGTCGGGTGGAGGCGCGGGTCGGGCGTTCGACGGAGCAGGGATGGTCCTGCTCACGGCGGTGCTCGCCTCGCTGGCCTACGGGCTGAATCGGGTCGACGCCTCGCGATTTCTCGAGAGTGTCGCCACGACGTCGGTATGGCCCTTCCTCGTTGTGGCCGTCGTTCTGGCGCCGCTGTTCTGGCTGGTCGAGCGGCGTGCCCGCGATCCGGTCGTGCGGCCGGCGCTGTTCGGGTCGCGGCAGGTGGTGCTGGCGAGCGGGCTCGCGCTGGGCGCGGGGCTGAGCGAGTCGTCCATCGTCTTCGTGCCGGCACTGCTGGTCTCGTCCTTCGGCGTGAGCGCGTCGACGGCGGCGTTCATGCTGCTGCCGATCGTGTTCGCAATGGCGGTCGGGGCCCCGGTGTCGGGGCGGGTGCTGGACCGGCGGGGCTCGCGCGTGGTGGTGGTGGTGGGAACGGCGCTGATCGGTGGCGGAATGCTGCTGGTCAGCTTCTTCCCGGCGACGCTCGGCCTGTTCTACGCGGCGGGGCTGCTGATCGGGATCGGGCTCGCCGCGCTGCTGGGCTCGTCGCTGCGCTACGTGATGCTGAACGAGGCGCCGGCGAGCGAGCGTGCCTCCGCGCAGGGGATCCTGACGGTCTTCACGAGCATCGGGCAGCTGGTGGGCGCGGCGCTGGTGGGGGCGCTGGTCGCATCGCACGGTGGTGGCAGCGCGGGGTTCAGCCTGGCGTTCCTCGTGGTCGGAGCGGTCATGTTCGCGCTCGCGCTGTTGTCGCTCGGGCTGAAGGGGCGGCAGGAGGAGCTGGCGACGGTGCGCGGCCACGAGGCGGGGCCGGCGGGTGGGCCTTCCGCGATCGCCACGGCGGAGGCGTGAGCGTGGCTTCGAAGGGGCGGAGCGTCGCAGCGTCCGCGGCGGTCGCGGCCGGCAATGCGGCAGAGACGCGCCGTCAGATCCTCGGCGAGGCCACGCGCGCCTTCGTCGCGACGGGGTACCACGGCGTTTCGATGCGGGAGCTCGCGCAGAGCACCGGCGTGGCGAAGGCATCGCTGTACTATCACTTCCGGGACAAGGAAGCGCTCTTCCTTGCCGTGCTCGGGGCGGCGCTGGATCGAGTCGAGTCGCTGCTGACGCGCTCGGACGTGGAGGCCGAGTCCGGGCGGGGAGCGCGGTCGCGGCTCACGGCGTTCGTGGAGGGGCTGCTCGCCTGGCGGCCGGAAGAGCGCGCGGTGATCCGGCTCGCGAGCCAGGAGATCGGCCACGTCGCGCCGAAGGCGCGGCGCGCGTTCGAACGCGAGTACCGTCGCCGCTTCGTCAACCGCCTCGAGACGATCCTGCAGGACGCGATCGAGACGGGTGAGCTGCGCCCGCTCGACCCGGCGGTGGCGACGTGGCTCCTGCTCGGCCTGCTCTACCCGCTCACCGCGCCCGGCTTCGACGGCCGCAGCCCGCGCGCGCAGCGAACCGCGGAGTTGGCACTGTCTCTTTTCTTCGACGGAGCGGCGGCGTAGGGGGAGGAGGGCGCGGAGGGGTTTGCACCGCGGAGGGCGCGGAGGGCGTCCTCCGCGGTGAACTACCGGCGGAGCCGCCTCCGCTCCTCGATGTACCCCCGGATTGCCGCAACCTGAGCCTCACCGTCGAGGCCGGCTTCGGCGACCACGACGTCGCCGGGGCCGCTGCCGAGGAAGTGGCCGGCACGGTACGGGTGCAGCGAGTGGCGGCGCCCGTGGTCGGAGCGGATCCAGCGGTAGATCGTGGGCAGCGTGAAGCCGGTGATCGCCATCGCCTCCTGCGCCACGGACTCGGGGTAGATGCGCCGCCGCTGCTCCTCGCTGAGGAGGTCGAAGAGCTCGACCGATGCGATGTAGTAGACGGCGACGTCGAGCCCTTCTTCGTCGAGGCGGGGAAGCGCGTCCCGCACGAACGCGACCGCGACCTCCGAGCCCTGCAGCACGACGGGGCAGGCGTTGTCGCCGCGCGCGGGGCGCAGGAGGTAGACGCCGGTCGTCGAGGCGCCCGCGGGGGCGAGGCCGAGGCGGCTGCGGTCGGGGACGGACTCGCTGGGGCGGGTGACGAACGGGGCGATGATCGCCGGGCGTCGCGCCAGAGCCGCTACCATCAGCGGCCACATCTCCGCCGGCTCCCACGGCGTCAGGGTGATCATCGTGCCGGGCGGGAAGTTCTCCTGAAGCAGCTGGAGCGATTGCGGGTCGGCGTGCGTCGGTCCATCCTCGCCGGTCTTCAGGCCGGCGTGGCCGCACACGAGGATGAACGGCCTGTACGCCGTGCCATCGACCGCTGCCCGCGCCTGCGCGCCGATCGCGTGGAGGCGAGCGGCAATGTGACCCAGAGGTGCGAGGAACGCCGCGTACGAAGAGCCGACGCCGATGTGGGCGCCATACATGGACGTGCCGGACAGGATCGCGGACATCGCGTCCTCTGCGATGCCGCCGACCGCGAGCGTGCGCGAGCCGGGATTGCGCGCCGTGTTGAAGTAGCCGCCGGGGAAGCCGCGGGTGGCTTCGGAGAGCGAGGTGGAGCCGAGCAGGTCGGCGGAGCCGACGAGGAGCGCGCCGCCGCTGCTCGCGTTCAGCCGGCCGAGAACGCGGCCGAGCTGTGCGCGCAGCGTCGTCGAGCTTCCAGGCTGCGGCGTGAGATCGTCGGGCGCGCTGCCGGAGAACACGGTCTCGTAGACGTTGTCGATGCGCGGAGCACCCTCCCGGGGCCGGCGGCCGTGGGCGTCGAGGCGGCGTTTCGCGAAGCGCAGGCGCTGCGCGAGCGCGGCCGCGGCGACCGGGTTGGCCTCGATCGCGTCGCGAATGAGGAGCAGGGACTGCCAGTAGCAGTCCTCGACCTGGGCGCGGTCGCTGCCGTCGGCGCACCGGGTATGCCCTGCCGCACAGCGCGGCACGGTCGCGGCGCGCTCGCCGAGCAGTGGGGTGAGCGAGTCGTAGAAGCCGGCCGAGCAGAGCGGGTGACCGGCCCCGTGGGAGGAGCGACCCTCGATGCCGTAGCGCCAGCCCTTGACCGTGCGGTACACGATGGCGGTCGGCTGGGCGTTGCCGAGCGAAAGAGCCTGCCGCTGTGCTCGCAGGATCTCGCCGAAGTCGGTGCCATCCTCTACGTACAGGACGTTCCAGTCGTGCAGGTGGAACAGCTCCATCGGGTCCCACTGCACGTAGTCGCCGGAGGCGCTGCCCTCGCGCGTGACGTGGTCGGAGTCGATGGAGGCCTGATTCCAGTCGACGTGGACGATGACGTTGTGAAGCGATGCGGTGCCCGCGAAGGCGAGCGCTTCCGCGACCCTGCCGGGCGTGAGGCCGCCCTCCCCCTCGACGATGTGGAACTTCGGCGAGGCGAAGCCAAAGAGGTCGGCCGCACCGAGGGCGAGCCCGAGCGAGCCGGCGAAGCCGACGCCGGAGGCGCCGGTCGCGAGCCGGACGAACGGTGTCGCGGGAGTCGGGTGTCCGTCGAGCGCCTTCGAGCCGAAGCGGCGGAAGAGCGGCGTCGCCGTGATGGGGTTGCGGCGGAAGCCGAGCAGGTCCTCGAGGCGCAGGCGGCGCCGATCGTCGGCGGGCAACAGCTCGGGAGCCGTCTGGCGCGCGATCTCGTCCCGCAGCGCCCACATCGCATAGAGCCCGAGTGCCTTGTGACCCGCCGCGTAGGAGATCACGTCGGCATCGAGGCGGTCCGGATCGCCGACGTCGTAGTCCATCGTCGCGAACAGCAGGCCCGCGACGATGCGCCCCGAGGAGATCGAGCCGCCCGGATGACCGGAGGTCGGAGCGTAGTTGTAGAGGATCGAGCACAGCGCGCGGTACAGTCGATCGAGCGTCTCGAGCTCGCGCAGGGCCGGCCCCGCGGGCGTCGGCTCGGGCTCCTGCGGGCGGGGCAGGAAGACGGCCCGCCTCGGTCCGAACGTCGTGCTCATGCGTGCACCTCCGGCCATTTGCATTTCTGCGACGACCCGCTACAGCGACAGTGCATGACCTTCACCGAGGAAGCGCTGAAAGCCCGCGCGGTCGGATACGGCTTCGCCTATGCGGCGCACCGCTTCGTTCAGGTCATCGAGCCCCGTCGCGATGGACACGCGCAGGTAGTGCTCGTTGTCGCTGCCGAGCACCGCGAAGGAGCGACGGTCCATCGTCCCGACGTGATAATGGTGGAGAAGGAACAGCTGGAGCAGCGTCGCCGGGCTCGTCTCCGCCCGCGCCTGCGCGGGCATCGCGTCGTAGGCGTCGAGCGCGCCGAGCGAAGCCACCACGTCGGCGACGTCCGGGAACACGTAGAAGGCGCCGCGCGGCGTGCCGCACCGGATTCCCGGGATCCGGTTCAGCCCGGCGACGACAGCGTCTCGTCGCGCCTGGAACGCCTCGACCATACGGTGCACCGCGGGTCCGCTTTCCGGAGACTCCAGCGCCGCGACCGCGCCAAGCTGGTTGTAGGGCGAGATCGATGCGAAGTAGTTGATGTTCAGGTTCGTGAAGACGCGCGCCTCTTCCCGGGTCGGGAAGACGGCCCAGCCGACGCGGCCGCCCGTCCACGAGTAGGTCTTCGACACCCCCGAGGCGATGATCGTCCGCTCGGCCATCCCCGGCACGGAGGCGATCGAGCGATGCTCTCGGCCGTCGAAGACGATCGCCTCGTACGACTCATCGGAGTACACGCGCGCGCTGGGCGGCAGATCCGCAAGCAGCACGTCCGCCAGCGCTTCCAGCTCGTCCTCGTCCGGAACTCCGCCGGTCGGGTTCGCCGGATAATTCAGGAAAACCAGCCGTGTCCGATCCGACAGCAGTCCGGCGAGATCGTCCGGACTCAGGCGGAATCCGCTCTCGCCGCGCAGCCGAGCGGGCACGGGGCGCGCGCCCACGTAAGCGATGAAGGACTCGAAGAGCGGGTACCCCGGGCTGGGATAGATGACCTCGTCACCCGGCTCGCAGTAGGTCTGCTGCGCGAATCCGATCGGCGCGCGGGCGCCCGGGAAGACCACGACGCGGTCGGGGTCGACGTCGATGGCGCGGCTGCGCGACACGTCACGGGCGATCGCTCGGCGCAGCACGGGCAGCCCCTGCGGATCGCAGTAGCCGGTCTGGCCATCCCGCAGCGCGCGCTCGACCGCGTTCGCGATGTGCGCCGGCAGCGGGAAGTCCGGCTGGCCGAGGTTCGCTCGGATGACCCGAGCGCCACCGACTTCCACCTCTGCAATGCGCGCCGCCATCCGGAAGGCGCGCTCCGTCCCGAGCCGCCCCGCGCGCTCGGCGAATCTGGTCTCCGTGGGCCGCACGTGCGGCAACACCGTGGACATTCCGACCTCCGCCTGGGGTGACCCACTCGGGACTGGCAAGATAGGACAGCGGCGGAGGCGGGTCTGTGGGGAACGGTCGGCGGGACATGTACGGGATTTCCCGATAGCCGGGCGCGGCGTTTTCCCTGCGGGGCATTCTCCCTGGGAGCCCACCCGACAGCCGGCGCGGCGCCGCGGCGCCGGAGGCGCCCGCGACCGCGAGTCGGTCGATCAGCCGCCGGAGGAAGCGGTCTCCAGCAGCCGGGCGAGGCGATCGCGCGGCACGGCCCCGACCTCCCGCGCCGCCTCCGCACCGTCGCGGAACAGGATCAGCGTCGGAATGCCGCGAATCCCGAACCGCCGCGCCGACTCCGGGTTCCGATCCGTGTCCAGCTTCGCGACCAGCAGCCGGCCCATTCGCTCGCGTGCCAGGTCGTCCAGCAGCGGCGCCATGATCTTGCACGGACCACACCACTCCGCCCAGAAGTCCACCAGCACCGGAACCGACGCGTCCGCCACCAGCCGATCCAGGCTCGCGTCGCTCACCTTCACCGGCCGGTCCAGCAGGATCGGGCGGCCGCACGCGCCGCACTTCGGACGGTCCGCCGCCCGATCGAGATCCACCCGGTTCAGCGTGGCGCAGAACGGGCACTCCACCGTCGCCGTCCGGGCCTTCCGCTCCTCGTCGCTCATCATCCCGCCCTCAGCTCCTCCCCAGAAGCTCCCTGCGCTCCTCCGTCTCCGCCTCGAGGCGGCCACAGAATGATGTCGCAGAGCTGGAACACGGACGCGTCGCCGAGTCGATAGTACACGTAGAGTCCATCCCGACGCCGCTCGACGAAGCGGAGCGAGTGCAGCAGCTGCAGGTGCTTCGACACGTTCGCCTGACCGAGGCCGGTCGACTCCATCAGCTCCGTCACGGTCCGCTCCCCGCCGCGCAGCGCGCTCAGAATGCGCAGCCGCGTCGGCTCGCCGAGCGCGCGGAAGCGCTCTGCGACCAGGTCGAGCAGCTGAGGCTCGTACATCGTCCCTCCTCGTCTCACGACCATATCACTGTTCAGCAATATAATCACGGCGCCCGGCGCGGTGAAGAGGGTTGTCCACCAATGCGGTCGTGCCTACTCTGCCGGCCGTGACTTCTGCTGCCGGCTTTCCATGCGGCGAGGCTGAATCCAGCAAGGCGACCGAAATGATCGGAACAGGCACTCTGACGGCGCTCCTCGCAATCGCGGGAGCGGCGCTACAGCAGGGGCAGCAGCGGCCGGTCGGCGGCCCGGCCGCGCCGACGCTGGCGGAGGAAGTCACGGCGATGTCGGCGATTCCGTCCGTCACCGGGTGGGAATCGGACGCCGCGGCATTCGTTCGTCGGCGGCTGGGCGATCTGCCGATCGAGACGGACGCGCTCGGGGACGTGGTGGTTCGGCTCGGGAAGGGTCCCCCGGAGCGACTGATCGCGTGCCAGCTGGACGAGCCGGGATTGGTGGTGAGCGAGATCGGGGACGATGGCTATCTGCGGGTCCGGCCGGTCGGGCCGGTCCGCGGCGCGCTCGCGGCCCAGTTCCTCGAGGGGCAGAAGGTGGTGGTGGGGGCGGCGGACTCGGCGGTGGTCGGCGCGGTCGGTGTGCGGTCGGTGCACTTGAACGGCCGGCGCACGGGTGAGCCGCCCTTCGGCTTCGAGGACGCCTACGTGGATCTGGGCGCGGAGGACGCGGCGGGCGTGGCCCGGCTCGGAGTCCGCCTGCTCGATCCGGTCGCGCCGGTGCGGCGGGTCGTGGAGCTGCCGGGGCGACGCCTCGCGGCCCCGTCGGTCGCGACGAAGGCGGCGTGCGTCGCGCTGGCCGACGCCGCGCGCCGCGTCGCAGTGGGCGGCAGCGACGGCTCGGTGGTATTCGCGTGGACGGTCCAGGGGCAGTCCGGGCGCAGGGGACTGTCACACGTCGTCCAGAAGTTCGGGCCCTTCGCGGACGCTCTGATCGCCGACAATGGATTCGCGGCCGCGGCGCCCCGCGCCAATGTCGGCCTGGACGACGCGCGCGTCGGGTACGTCGGGCTACCCGCCCGTTACGCCGACACGCCGGTCGAGACGGTCGCGATGAGCGATGTCGCCGCGCTCTCGGATGCCTTCGTAGCGGCGGCCGGCGTGAGCCGTCGTACCCGGGCCACCGCCCCGCCACTCGCCGCCCTGCCGCCCCTGGCGCTGCTCGTGCGCGGCGGCACGCAGACGCCGGGCTCCGCGGCGGAAATCGAGCCGGGGGGGATGGAAGCCGCTTCCACACCCGCCGACCAGGTCGCGGCGATCCTGGCCAGGCTGGTCGGCCGCTACGGCGTGAGCGGCGACGAGGGGCCCGTTCGCGATGCCGTGCGCTCCCTGCTGCCCGGCTGGGCGCGGCCGCGCATAGACTCTGCCGGCAACGTGAGCATCGATTTCGGCGAAGGTGCCGAGCACGAGGTCTTCATCGCGCACATGGACGAGGTGGGCTTCGTCGTCGACACGATCCGGGCCGACGGCACCCTCGTGCTGAGCCGCCGCGGAGGGCTGTACCCGTCGCTGTGGGAGGGGCAGGCTGCCCTCGTGCACGCGCGCGACCGCTCCATCCCTGGCGTCTTCGAGCCGCGCCCCGGCTGGCGCGAGGCGGACCGCCGCGAGCCGCCCGGAGCCCTGACCGTGTGGGTGGGGGCCGCATCCGTCGAGGAGGCCCGGTCGCTCGGCGTGCGCGTCGGGGCGACCGTGACGATGCCCAAGCGAATGCTGCGCCTCGGCGAGAACCGCGTCGTCGCCCGCGGCCTGGACGATCGTGCCGGCAGCACCGCGCTGCTCCTGGCGGCCAGGACGCTGGACCCGACGGCCATCCACCGTCGCATCACGTTCGCGTGGGTCGTCCGCGAGGAGGTCGGCCTGCTCGGCTCCGCCGCCCTCGCCGCCCACAACGAGATGCACGACGCCGCGCGCGCCTACGCCGTCGACACCTTCGTCTCCTCCGATGCCCCCCTCGAGTCGCGTCGGATCGGGTTCGCTCGCCTCGGAAGCGGCGCCGTCGTCCGCGCCGTGGACAGCTCCACCATGACTCCGCTGCCGGTCGTGGACGACGTGCTCCGCGTCGCCGCCCTCAACGAGATCCCCGCCACCTACGGCACGACGAACGGAGGTACGGATGCCACCCCATTCGTCGTCCGCGGCGCCATTCCCGTCCCGCTCTCCTGGCCCGGCCGCTACTCCCACTCCCCGGTCGAGGTCGCCGACCTCCGCGACATCGCGTCCCTCGCCTCCCTGATTCAGGCCCTGGTGACCCGCCCATAGGCCTTCCTCCCGCCGCAGGCGGCGCCCCGACCCGCAGGCGCCCCCGCCTCGCCGCAGGCGGCGCCCCCCGCCGCAGGCGCCCCCGCCGCAGGCGGCGCCCCCCGCCGCAGGCGCCCCCGGCCGCAGGCCGCCCCCCGCCGCAGGCGCCCCCCGGCCGCAGGCCGCCCCGCCGCAGGCGGCGCCCGGTCGAAGACCGCGCCCGGTCCGCAGGACCCGCGCCCCGCGAGAACGCGGCGCCCGGCCGCAGGCCGCCTTGACTCCCCGGCCGACCAACCCCATCGTTAGACCAGCTCGTCCAACCGGGGAGTCAAGCCCATGTCCCGTTCGCGTTTCGAGCGTCTGGAGCCGGAGCGGCAGGAGACGCTGCTGCAGGCGGCCGCGGAGGAATTCGCCGAGCGCGGCTACGAGGCGGCGTCCGTGAACCGGATCGTGGACCGATCGGGGATGAGCAAGGGGTCGATCTACTACTACTTCGACGACAAGGACGATCTCTTCTCGACGGTGGTGGAGCGCGCGACGGCGCGGGTGATCCGGCTGGTGGGCGGCTTCGACGTCGAGGCGCTCACGACGGAGAGCTTCTGGCCGACGATGGATGAGTTCGTCCGGCGCTCTGCGGCGTATCTGGAGAGCAACGCCTGGTATCTGAAGCTGGCCCGGTCCTTTTACCGGCTGCGTGCGGGGAAGGGCGGCGCGGTGCGCACGCGTCGCGTTTTCGACGTCGCGGGTCAGTGGGTCCGCCGGATCCTCGTCAAGGGACAGGCGCTCGGAGTGGTGCGCTCGGATCTGCCGCTGGACTTCCTGTCGGAGCTGACGCTTGCGGTCGGGGAGGTATCGGACCGGTGGCTGCTGGAGCACTGGGAGGACATGGGTGAGGTGGAGCGGGAGCGAATGGTGACGGCGGAGCTGGGGGTCTTCCGCCGCATGCTGATGGAGGACGGGGCGTGACGAGGGTTCGGATATCGCGGGTCGTGCTGCTCATGGCGGCGGTGTGGATGCCGATGCCGGGTGCGGCGCAGACGCCGAGGGAGATCGTGGACCGCGTGGACCGGCTGCTGCGCGGCGCATCGAGCCGAGGCACGCTGGTGATGGAGATCGAGACGGCGCACTGGAAGCGGACGCTCGAGATGAAGGTGTGGTCGTTGGGGACGGAGTACAGTCTGATTCGGGTGGTCTCGCCGCAGAAGGAGGCGGGCACGGCTACGCTGAAGGCGAAGCAGGAGGTGTGGAACTACCTGCCGCGTGTGGATCGGACGATCAAGGTGCCGCCGTCGCTGATGATGGGGTCGTGGATGGGCTCGCACTTCACGAACGACGACCTGGTGAAGGAGAGCCGCATGGTGGACGACTACGACATCGCGATCGGATACGAGGGACCGCGGGATGGTGAGACGGTGTGGGAGCTGGTGCTGACGCCGAAGCCGGAGGCGGCGGTGGTGTGGGGCAGGATCGTGGAGCAGGTGCGAAAGCGGGACCTGATGCCGGTGTGGGCGAAATATTACGATGAGGACGGGGAGCTGGTCCGCACGATGAGCTTCGGGGACTACCGGACGATGGGCGGGCGGCTGGTGCCGGCCCGTATGACGGTGGTGCCGGCGGACGAGCCGGCGGAGCGAACGGTGGTCGAGTACCGTGACCTCGAGTTCGACGTCGGCCTGGACCCGTCGTTCTTCTCCCTGCGGAATCTGAGGGGCCGATGAGCGGTGGCGGCGCCGTGTGGTGGCGGATCGCGTGGCGCAACCTGTGGCGCAACCGGCGTCGCACGGTGATCACCGCGGCGGCGCTGGCGTTCGGCTTCTTCGCCGCGGTGCTGATGGTCGGCCTGTCGGACGGGATCGTCGCGGAGATGATCGACAACGGCACGGGCCTCGTGAGCGGGCAGGTGCAGGCGCACGCGCGAGGCTATCTGCCGAAGCGGGACCTGTACTCGACGCTCGGCGGGGACGAGGGGGTGGACGTCGCGCGGGTGCTCGACATCGTAGCACGGACCCCCGGCGTCACGGCCGCGACGCCGCGCGTCTACGGCGGCGGCCTGCTGAGCGCGGGGAAGGAGACATCGGCGGGCGTGCTGGTCGGTGTGGAGGTGAGCCGCGAGGCAGGCGTGAGTCGCCTGCTCGGCTCGATCCGGCGAGGCAGGGCGCCGGCCGAAGGCGCGCGGGAGCTGGCGATCGGGACGGAGCTCGCGCGCAAGCTCGGCGTCGCCCCGGGCGATGAGATCGTGGTCGTCGCACCCGCGGCGGATGGCTCCCTCGGCAACGACCTGTTCCGTATCTCGGGCGTGTTCCACACCGGCATGGCGGGCCTCGACGACGGCTACGCGGTGCTGCCGATCCGCACGCTGCAGAACCTCCTCGCCCTGTCTCCGGGCCGCATCCACGAGGTCGCCGCTTCGATCGCCGATCCGTGGGCCGCGGACTCGGTGGCCGCGGCGGCGGAGGCCGCGCTCGGCGGAGCGGGCATCGACGTCAATGTCGAGGGCTGGCCGACGTATCGGCCCGAGCTCCGCGAGTACGCGAGCCTGGCGCTCTCCATGAACTGGGTGATCGTCGCGATCGTGTTCATCATGGCGATCTTCGGCGTGGCGAACACGATGCTGATGGGTACGTTCGAGCGTCGTCGCGAGTTCGCCGTCGTGCGCGCGCTCGGCACCGCGCCCGGCGGCATCGGCCGGACGGTCGTCTACGAGGGGCTGATCCTCGGCGCAATGGCGCTGCTCGGCGGCGTGCTCCTCACGGTGCCCATCGTCATCTGGTTCCACCGCGCTCCGCCGAGCGTCGGCTTCCTGTTCGGCGACTTCACGATGGGCGGAGCGCTGCTGCGCCCGGTGCTCCGGGTGGAGCCGTCCGTCCACGCGCCGGTGCTGAGCGCGATAGCGCTGCTCGCGACCGCCGTGCTCGCCGCGCTCTATCCTGCCTGGCGTGCGACGCGGGTGCCGCCCGCCGACGCGCTGGCCGGCCGATGAGCGAGCAGCGCACCGGCGGACCCGGCCGCCCGGACCCGCCGTCGGCCTGGCTGCGGCGACGACTGCTGCTGTTGCGACTGTCGCTGCGCAACACCTGGCGCCAGGCACGCCGCAGCGCTCTGACCGCCTCCGCGATGACGCTCGGGCTCGCGCTGCTGATGATCTCTCGCGCGATCGCCGACGGCGGGCACGACCAGTGGATCGACGATGGCGTGCGGCTCGCCTCCGGGCACGTCGCGCTGCAGTCGCCTGGCTTCCAGGCCTCCGGCAGCCTGTCGGACCGGCTCGAGCCGGCGGCGGTCGCGCGCGCCGAGGCCGCGGTGCGGGCGGACGCCGTCGCACCGCTGGTACGGGCGACCGCTCCGCGGCTGCAGGTGAGCGGCCTCGCCAGCTCGCCCGGCGCCGCGGTGCCGGTCGCCGTGCAGGGGGTGGATCCGGTGAGGGAGGCCGCCTTCTCGCGCCTGCAGGAGCAGCTCGTGGAGGGGCAATACCTGCGCGGTGACGATCGGCTGCAGGCGTACGTGGGAATCCGTCTGGCCGAGCGGCTCGGGCTGCGCGTCGGATCGCGTCTGGTGCTCACCGCCCAGGGCGCATCGGGCGAGATCGCGGACCAGCTCGTGCGCGTGCGCGGCATCTTTCGCACGGGCATTCCGGAGATGGACGAAGGGCTCATCCAGATCCCGCTGACGACGGCTCGGGCGTGGCTCGGCACCCCGGGGTCGATCACGACGCTCGCGGTGCTGCTGCACTCCAGTCGCCGAACGGACGAGGCGGTGAGGCGGCTGCGCGCAGCGCTCCAGACGCCGGAAACCGGCTCCGGCCGGATCCGAGTGCTGCCCTGGCAGACGGCATCGCCGGAGCTCGACTCGGCCGTGAAGATCGACGACTACGGCGACTATGTCTTTCACGGCGTGCTGTTCGGCATCATCGCGCTCGCCGTGCTGAACGCGGTGCTGATGTCCGTGCTGAACCGCAAGCGCGAGTTCGGCGTGCTCCGCGCGCTAGGTCTGACGCGGCGCGAGACGGGTGCCGTCGTCTTCGCCGAGGGGCTGCTGCTCACCGCGCTGAGCGGTGCGGTCGGCATCGCGCTCGGCTTCGGCATCACGTGGATCTTCTGGCGGCACGGCCTGGACTTCTCCAGCCTTCTCAACGGTGAATTCTCCGTCTCGGGCTCCATCGTGAATCCGGTGATCGTGCCGGAATTCCGTCTCGCACACGTCGCGCAGAGCCTCGCCTTCATCTTCATCGTGGGGGTGCTGGCATCCTTCTATCCGGCCCGGCAGGCAATGGCGATCGACGTCGCCGAGGCCATGAAATTCGATCGGTGAGCACGATGAGCCCACGGGAGCCGGCAGTCAGGACGCAGGATGTCTGGAAGGTCTACCCGCAGCGGCCGGAGCCGGTGACGGCGGTCCGCGGCGTGTCCTTCACGATTCAGCCCGGAGAGTTCGTGGCGCTGGCCGGCCCCTCCGGCTCGGGGAAAACGACGCTGCTCAACCTGCTCGGGGGACTGACTCACCTCACGCGGGGCCGGATCTGGATCGGCGGCGTCGAGACGACCTCGCTGTCGGACCGCGAGCTGGCGCGTCTCCGCCTCGAGCGCATCGGCTTCGTGTTCCAGGCGTACAACCTCCTGCCGGTGCTGAGCGCGCTGGAGAACGCCGAGTTCACGCTGCTGCTGCGCGGCACGCCCGCCGAGGCGAGGCATCGCCGCGTGCGCGAGCTGTTTCGCGAGATCGGGTTGGAGGGAATGGAGGATCGGCGGCCGGGTGAGCTCTCGGGCGGGCAGCAGCAGCGGGTCGCGGTCGCGCGCGCCGTCGTCGGCGAGCCCGACCTCGTACTGGCCGACGAGCCGACCGCCAATCTCGACTCCGCGACCGCCGACGCGCTTCTGGGCGTGATGGAGCGACTGAACCACGAGCACGGCGCCACGTTCATCTTTTCGACACACGACCCCCGCGTGATGGAGCGGGCGCACCGGATCATCCGTCTCGTGGACGGCGCGGTCGAGAGCGACGAGCGCCGCGATCCGCACGCGGCGCGCGCGAGCCTGCCGGCACGGTGAGGTCCCCGACCTCCTGCATCGGGGTCGTGCTGTGTCTCGCGCTGCCGCGAGCGGCGCAGGGGCAGGAGTGGGGCGTGCACGGCTATTCGCTGAACGTCGCCACCGTGCAGGCGGCGGGCGAGCTCGGCCCCGCCCTGGCCACCGATCTGCAGCGGTTGCGGCTCCTGGCGGCGCCGCGCATCGGGCGACTCGCGCTGGACGTCGCGTACGAGCACACGCTGCTCTGGCGCGATCACGACGACGCGGGGATGTCGACCGTGATCGCCGCATCCGCCAGCCGCTCCCGCCCGGACCTCGACTGGAGCGTGCTCAGCCGCGACAGGGTGGAATGGCGGCACCGCTTCGATCGCCTGGCGGCGGACTTCTCTTCGTCCCGCGTGCAGCTGACCGTCGGACGGCAGGCGATCTCCTGGGCGACGACGCTCTTCCTCACGCCGGCCGATCCGTTCGCGCCGTTCGATCCGGCGGACCCGTTCCGCGAGTACCGCGCGGGCGTCGACGCAGCGCGGCTGCAGCTCTTTCCCGGCCCGTTCAGCACGGTCGACGTCGTCGTCGAGCGCTCGACCGCCGGTGCCACCGCGCTCGCTCGCGGCAAGCGCGCCTTCGGCGCGTGGTCCCTCTCCGCCTGGGCCGGCTCGCTGCGCGGGCGTCCGGCGGTCGCCGCGGCGGCCGAGGGGGCCATAGGTGCCTGGGCCATCCGCGCCGAGGCCGAGACGCGCAGACCCTGGCAGAGCGGCACGGCGCTCCGCGCCGCTACCGGCATTGACCGGCGCTTCTCCGTCGCCGGACGCGACCTGTACGTGCTCTTCGAGGCCCAGCACGACGAGCTCGGCGCCTCCCGGCCCACCCGCTTCGGCGAGGTGGTCACTTCAGGACCGTACGCTCGTGGCGAGCTCCAGCTCCTCTCCCGGGATGCCGTGGCTGCGCAGGCGACGTGGCAGGTGCACCCGCTCGTCTCCGCCGAGCTGCTCGGCCTGCTCAGCCTCAATGACGGCAGCGCCCTCGTCGCACCCGCTCTGGCCGCGTCTCTCAGCGATGAGGCGTCCCTCAGGCTCGGCGCATTCCTCGGCGCCGGCCGCGGCGGCCTGACGGAGGCCGCGCTGCCGCGCTCCGAGTTCGGGACGTTGCCGGCCTTCGGTTATCTCGCTCTCTCCGCGTTCTTCTGAGCTTCCGGCGGATCACGCCGGCTTCAGCGCGACGAAAGTGCCCTCCGCGACGTCGCTCGTCTCCGCGAACCCGGCCTGGTCGATCCATGTGAGCAGCTCGGTCCGGGTGAGGCAGCGCCCCTGCGCCGTGTGCAGGAGCAGGTTCAGGCCGAACACGGCGGCGGACGCCGGGCGGGTCCTGTCCTCCGTTACCACCAGCTCCTGGATCAGCAGCATTCCGCCGGGCGCGAGCGCCTGGTGGACGCGCTCGATCAGCCGGCGGGCGTGCGCGGGACCGGCGCCGTGCAGCACGTACGACAGCAGCGTCAGGTCGTGGCCCGGCGGCAGGGGATCGAATCGGTAGTCGCCGGCGACGAGTCGGATGCGCGCGTCCAGCCCGACCTGCGCTATGGTCTCGCGGGCGATCTCGAGCGGCACCGGAAGATCGAAGATCGTCGCCTTGAGGCGGGGATGCCTCGCGCACAGCGTGGCGGAGTAGACGGCGTGGCCGCCGCCGACGTCCAGCAGCTCACGACGTCCGGACAGATCGAGCCCCGCCCCTTCCAGCCGGTCCATCAACGCGGGGGCCAGCTCCATCGCATCGGCTCTCAGCCCTCGCTCGAGCAGGCGGGCTCCTGTGGGGTCGTCGGAGAACACATCCTCGCGGCCTCGCTGTCGCCCCTCCCTCACACGTTCGCTCAGCGTCCCCCACAGCTCCCAGTCGCGGGCGAGTGCCAGAGCGATATCACCGAGATAGCCGACGTGCCCGGGGAGCAGGTGCTCTCGCGCGAAGGGCGCGAGGGCGTACCCGTCCTCGGCCTTGTCGAGCAGCTCCAGTCCGGCCAATGCGTCCAGTAGCAGCTCCGTCGCCTGCGGCTCCGCCCCGACGGCCCGGGCGACCCACGCCGCGCCGGCCGGTCCGGCCTCGAGCGGAGAGAAGACATCGAGCTCGATGGCGCAGTGCAGCGTTCGCGCGCGCCAGTAGCCGAGCGCCTCCTCAAAGGACTCGCGGGTCCATTCCATGGCCGCTCCGATCCCCCGGCGACGCGAGCGTGCTCGCCCCCAGAAGCTCCCCGTAGATGCGCTCGTAATCGTCGATCAGACGCTCGACGTCGAAGCGCTGTTCGGCGTCACGCCGGCACGCCGCGCGGTCGATCTCGTGAACGCGGCCGACGGCGTCGACGAGGGCGTCCTCGTCGTCGCACAGGTAGCCGGTCGTGCCGTGGCGGATGATCTCGGGCATCGCGCCCCTCCGGAGCGCGATGACCGGAGTCCCGGCCGCGAGCGCCTCGGCGACCACCATGCCGAACGGCTCGTCCCACTGGACGGGGAAGAGGAAGCCGCGGCACCGCCCGACGAGAGCGATGACCTCGCGGTTCGCCAGCTCCGGGAGGTAGCGGACGCGGTCGCCGTCAATGTGCGGGGCGACCTGCTCCTCGAAATACGGGCGACTCTCGCGCAGGTTCGCGACCTGCGGGCCGACGATGATCAGTCGCACGCCGGCCCGGGCGGCGACCCGGATCGCCTCGGCGATTCCCTTCCGCGGCGTCATCCGCGCGACGATCACGAGCGCATCCTCGTCGCCGGCGCCGATCGGAATTGCACGGGTGTCCACCGCGTTGTGGATCACGGTGCCGTCCGGCCGGCCGACGGAGCGCGCCTGCGCCGCGCTCACGAACACGCCGTGCAGCCGCCCGGCCGTCGCTTCGTAGTAGTCGAGCAGCTCCCGCGTGATGAACTGGTAGGTCACGATGAGCGGCGGGTCCTGCGGCCCCCAGAAGTACGGCGCCAGGGTGGGCCAGTGGGCGTGGACGAGATCGAAGCGAGCAGCGCTTCGGCGCAGCTCGTACGTGTTCATCGCCTCGTAATCCCGCTCCAGGTAGACCGACCAGTCGGGACGGTCCAGCAGTGCCCGATCCGTGACGGAGTGGAGCGGGCAGCTCACGCTCGAGTCGCCGGAGGCGAACAGCTCGACCCGGTGCCCGCGACGGTGCAGCCCCTCGACGAGGTGGTAGGCGATCCACTCGGTGCCGCCGTGCGTCCGCGGCGGCACGCGCAGCGACACGCTGTTCACGTGCGCGATCCGCAGGCCCATCGTCAGGCGTCTCCGCTTCGCGGCGCGATGTGCAGAGCGGACGACATCGCCTCAGTCACGGGCGTGGCGCGCTCGCCGCTCCTCCTGGAGCCGGCGGTGTACCTGCGCGTTCTCGAGCCACGGCTTGCGCTGGAAGTAGCTGCGCGTCAGCTGCACCACGATCGGCGAGAGCAGCAGCAGCGCGATCAGGTTCGGGAAGATCACGATGCCGAGAAACACGTCGCCGAGGTCCCACGCGACGGTCAGCGGCAGCACCGCTCCGACGAAGTGCATCATCACGTAGACGAGCTTGTAGGGCAGGATCGCCTTCGCCCCGAACAGGTAGTTCGCGCACCGGTCGCCGTAGTAGCTCCACGAGATCGCGGTCGAGATCGCGAACAGGATGACCGAGACGAGCACGACGTAGTCGCCCCACCTGCCGGGCAGGCCCTTCTCGAACGCGAGCATGGTCAGTGGCGCGGCGCTTTCAACGGCCATCCCCCAGAGCGAGGCGCGCTGCGTGCCGCCCGCTTCCACCGCCACAGCGCGGTCGGGATAGATCGTTCCCGTGAAGGGCGTGCTCATGTCGGCGTCGACGAAGAAGCGCTCGACCGCCACCTCGTGCCACGCCAGCGCCGGTGTGCGGTCGCTCTCGTAGGCCGGAGTGCCATCCTGCACCTGGATCGGCCCCGCCGCCTGCGACGGGACGTAGCGACCGGTCGCGCTGGGCGCCATGTAGCCAATGTCGCCGCCGCCGAGCGTGATCTGCGTCGGCACTCGCTCCTGCCATGCGCCCGTGATGATGATGGTAAGCGCCGTCAGCGTGCAGATCACGATCGTGTCGATGAACGGCTCGAGCAGCGCGACGACGCCCTCGGAGACCGGCTCGTCGGTTTTCGCGGCCGCGTGCGCGATCGGGGCGGAGCCCTGCCCGGCCTCGTTCGAGAACAGCCCGCGCTTGACCCCCCACATCATCGTGACCAGCACGGCGCCGACCCCCGTCCCCGCCACCCCCGCGGACGGGCTGAACGCGTCGTGGAAGATGAGCCCGAGGCTGGGCAGGACCTGGTCGGCGTTGACGAGCACCACGTACAGCGCGCCGAGCACGTAGATCGCGGCCATCAGCGGCGCGAGAACGGAGGTCACGCGCCCGATGCGCGTGATGCCGCCCAGGATGACGGCCGCGACCACCGAGGCGGTGATGAGCCCCGTGATCCACGTCGGCACGCCCCACGTCGTCTGCACCGAGTCGGCGACCGTGTTCGCCTGGATGCCGTTTCCGGTCAGGAACGCCGTCGTGCCGAGCATCAGCGCGAAGAAGACCGCCATCCACTTCCACTGCGGGCCGAGGCCGCGCTCAATGTAGTACATGGGGCCGCCCGAGACCGAGCCCTCCCACCGCTCCGGATCGGTGTCCCGCTTCTCCACCTGGCGGTAATGCTGCGCCAGCGTCACTTCCGTGTACTTCACCGCCATCCCGAGGAACGCCGTCACCCACATCCAGAACAGCGCGCCCGGGCCGCCCCAGTGGATCGCGATCGCAACGCCCGCGATGTTGCCGATGCCCACGGTCGCCGAGAGGGCGGTCGTCAGGGCCTGGAAGTGCGAAACATCGCCCGGCTCGTTCGGATCGTCGTACTTGCCGCTCGTGACGCCGAAGCCGTGCGGCAGCCGGCGCAGCTGGATGAAGCCGAGCCGCAGCGTCAGGAAGATGCCCGTCCCCAGCAGCGCGAGCACGACGAACGGGATCTTCTCGTCGCCCATCTGGAAGCCGGAGCTCCACACGAGATTGTAGATCCAGTCGACGACGTTCTGGAGCGATTCCATTCAGTCTCCGGGAGTGCACGTGAAGAAGACGCAAGGTGCCGTGTCCCCCCGCCCCGTCGCAAGCTTAATCGGAGGGGGCGCGGAGACGGTCAATGCAGCGTCGAGAACCCCGATCCCGCGAAGAAAGCATCCGCGACCGCCGCGACCGCGGAGGACGCTGAGGAGACCAGCGGACTTGATCCTGCCTCGATGCTGGATCACCATCTCTACGGGGCTTGTCCCCTCGGCGGCGGTTTCGGCGTCGCCGCATCGTCGTAGCGTCCGTCTCTCTGCGTCCTCGGCGCTCTCGGCGGTGGCTCCGGGTGCGGCGGCAGGCCTCCGATCTGTTTGGCCCTGATCCCCTGAGATCTCGAGGGAGACGAAATGGAGCGACGGTGCTGGCTGATGAAGTCGGAGCCCGATGCATACTCGATCGCGGACCTGCGTCGCGACGGCAAGACGTCCTGGGAGGGCGTTCGGAACTACCAGGCGCGCAACTTCATGCGCGACGAGATGCGCGTGGGCGACGACGTCCTGTTCTACCACAGCAGCACGCAGCCGCCCGGCGTCGCAGGGCTGGCCCGCGTCGCGCGCGCAGGCCATCCGGACCCGGCTGCGCTCGATCCGAAGAGCGACTACTACGATCCCAAGTCCAGCGAAGCCGACCCGCGCTGGTACATGGTGGACATCGAGTTCGTCGAGGAGTTTCCGGCCGTCGTCCCGCTCGAGCGGCTGCGCGAGACTCCCGGCCTCGAGGAGATGCTGGTCAACCGGCGCAGCCGGCTCTCCGTTCAGCCCGTGACCCCCGAGGAGTTCGAGATCGTGAAGCGCATGGGTGCGAGGCGCTGAAGGCGAGGCGCTGCGAGCGAGGCGCTGCGAGCGAGGCGCTAAAGGCGAGGCGCTAAAGGCGAGGTGCTACCGGCGAGGCGTTGGAGCAAGGCGCTAAAGCGAGGCGAGAAGCCAGCGCCTCGCAGTCAGCGCCTCGCAGTCAGCGCCTCGCAGTGAGCGCCTCGCAGTGAGCGCCTTGCAGAGTGAGACGCCTCGCAGTCAGCGCCTCGCAGTCAGCGCCTCGCAGTCAGCGCCTCGCAGTCAGCGCCTCACCTCAGGATTCGGCCGAGGAGGTAGCCGGCGACGGCCGCGATGGCGAGGGAGCGGATCGGGCGGTCGCGGACGGCGGTCTCGAGGTCCCGCCGCATCTCCTCCAGCTCCGTTTCCCGCAGGTACTCCGCCGCTTCGTCGAATCCCTCCCCGAGGCGATCCGCGGCGGGAGCGACCCGGGATGCCGGGCCGCCCTTCGATTCGGCCTTGCGGGCGACGCGGCGGAGCGCCTCGCCGGCGTGCTCCAGCCCCTCGCCGGCCTTGTCGCGCACGACGCGGCCGGGGCCGTTCGAGCTCGGTCCGTTCTCCATCTCGGTGCGTGGACGGCTCTCTGCGCCGCCGGTGGCGTCGGGGGTTTCGGGCATGGTCTTCCTTTCCTGGATGGGGCGGCCTCGCTCAGCCGCTCATACGCTCCTTCAGCTGCTTCGCCTCCTTCTTCGCGAAGCGGCCATCTTCCCGCAACGTCTCGACGGTGCGCTCGGGCTTGAGGCTGCCCTTGCGGAGGCCCTCGATGGCGGAGCCGGTCAGCAGTCCGCCGACGAGGAGGAGGAAAGCGCCAGTGATCAGCGCACCGGCCCAGTAGGCGCCGCCGAGGGCCGTGCCGAGGCCGAGGATCAGCGCGACGACGAGGCAGAGACCACCGACCACGCCCAGTCCTGCCGCGACGCCGATCTTCACCCCGTCCACGACCGCGGTTCGGACGCTCTCTCTCATCTCCAGCTTCGCGAGCTCGATCTCCTGGCGGAACAGCCGACCGGTGTCGCCTGCGAGCTCGCGCAGCAAGGTTCCGATGCTCTCTTCGTGGGCCTCGCCGGCGGCCGGGAGAAGGTGGTCCTCGGATGTCACACGGGGCTGAGCTGACATGATCACGGATCGCTCGCTCGGAGGATGGACCGCCAATGGGTGAAGCCGTCGCCGCGGCAGTCGGACCGCAGGGCCCTGTCGAGCAATGCTTATGCCAGGAAGGGGCGCTGGCAAGGGCGATCCGCGCGGGCGGCTTCTTCCTTGCTTGATGGCGACCGGGCGGTTATCGAATCCCGGCGACAGGGAGTGGCGGCGTTGACGAGGGTCGCGAAGATCGTGGCACTGAGCGGCCTGGGGCTCGTACTGGGCTTGTTCGCGCTGCTCGGCTTCCTCTTCCTCACGCGCGGCACCCCCCTCAGCTATGTGAGCGCGTTCGGTGACCACGGCGGTCCGCCTGCCGTCGGGGACGCGATGTTCGTGTCGTCGCTGTCCCTTCTCGCGCCGCTCACGCCGGTCGCCTTGGACAGCGTCGAAATCTACTCCGATGGGCGTGTCTTCGACCGCCTTTTGACGGACATGAGCTCGGCACGCCAGACGTTGACGGTCCAGATCTACTACGCCGAGCCGGGGCGCGTCGCGGACCGGCTCGCGGCCGTCCTCGCGGAGCGCGCCCGCGCGGGGGTCTCCGTGCTGCTGCTCTACGACGCCTTCGGAGCCGGCGCGCTAGGGGGCGGCTACTACGACGCCCTGCGCGAAGCCGGCGTCGCCGTGGCGGAGTTCAGGCCCGTCCGCTGGTACTCGCTGCACAAGGCGCAGGAGCGGGCGCACGTGCGGGCCATCGTGGTGGACGGCAGGATCGGCTGGACCGGCGGCTTCGGCATCGCCGACCAGTGGCTCGGCGACGGTCGCCACGAAGGCTCCTGGCGCGACACCAACGTCCGCTTCACCGGCGGCGCCGCGCGCCAGCTGCAGGCGACCTTCGCGGTGAACTGGGTCGAGGCGACCGGCGTGCTCGTCACCGGCGATCTCTTCTTCCCTCCGGTGCCGACCGATTCGGCGGCGGCACGGCCGCCGCGCTCTTCGGTCGCCGCGCTGGTGCACTCGACGCCGGCGATCGGCAGCACGACCGCCGAGCGCCTGCTCGCGCTCTCGATCGCGGCCGCCCGCCGCACGCTCTACATCACGAGCGCCTACTTCGTCCCGGACGACGACTTCCGTCGCCTGCTGGTCGCGGCCGCCCGGCGCGGCGTGGACGTTCGGGTGCTGGTACCGGATGGGCACACCGATATCCCGGTCGCCCGCTACGCCGGGCGTTCCCACTACGAGGAGCTGCTGCGCGGCGGAGTGCGGATCTACGAGTACTCGCCGACGATGATCCACGCCAAGACGATGGTCGTGGACGGCCGGCTCGGGCTCATCGGCACCATGAACCTCGACAACCGCTCGCTCGCGCTGAACGACGAGTCGGTGCTCGTCTCCATCGATCCGTTCGTCGGCGCCACGCTGGACTCTCTCTTCCTCGGCGATCTCGCGTACGCGCGCGAGATCCAACTGCAGGCCTTCGGCCACCGCTCGATGCTGGAGCGGGTGCGGGAGCGCGGTTCGGCGCTGCTCTCGAGGCTGCTCTGATGGGCCGCGTCAGCCGCCGAGCAGCGCCATTGCGGCGGCGAGAACCATCGCGAAGCCGAGCACGCCCTTGAGCCCCATCGCGGCGAGGCGCCCGAGGAGCGTGCCCCAGCCGATGCGGCCGGACTCGACGAGCCGCGCACCCTGCCAGCTCGCCACCGCCGCCGCGCCCAGAAAGGTGCCCGCGAGTCCCGCGATCACGGGTCCCAACAGCGGGATCGGGACTCCAATGAGCGCGCCGGCCAGGCCGCCGGCGACCGCGCCCCAGAAGACCGCCGTCGAGCCGCCGTAGCGTGTGCTGATGCGCTTGAGCACGAGGAACTCGAGCAGCTCGGCGCTGCTCGCGAGCGCCGCGAGGATCAGGACGGTCGCGAAGCCGAGGCGGCCGAGGAAGAACGCCAGGACGCCGATCCCGGTCATGATCCACAGGCCCGGCAACCCGACCGGGATCAACAGCAGCGTCGCCGCCATCGCCACGAGGATGAAGATGTCCAGCATGCGTCCAGCCCCCTGAAAAGAGCCGGGCCCGCCGCGCCGCGGCGGGCCCGCCCCACACTTCGAATGTCCCCCTCTCAGGGTTTCACTTCACACATCCCACTTCCGACTTCACGCTTCCGCCTACCATCCCGGCTGGATCTGGAAGCCCCAGTGCCAGCCCTTGTCCGGACGCTGGAACGGGTAGGCGTAGTAGGCTTCCAGCACCATGAAGCCGAGCACGTTGACGCGGGCGCTGACGCCGGCGCTGACCACCGGCACGTGCCGGCAGCCGACGTCGCCGACCACGTTGCACGACGGCAGATCCTCGAGATTGCTCACCCAGCGGAAGTGCGGCGGATTGTTCTTGCCCCACGCGAGGCCGGCGTCGATGAAGCCGCTCAGCTCCGTCGGCAGGTAGGGGAAGTTGATGAGGCCGAACTGCTCGACGCCGAAGACGGGGATGCGCAGCTCCAGCTTCGCCAGCGCGACGCGCGAGCCGAACAGCTGATCCACGACCGGGCAGCCGCTGAACGTGCCGGGCCCCTGCTGCCCGGCCCCGGAGCACTCGCCGGTCGTTCGGAACGAGTCCCAGCTGTAGCCGCGGACGAACCACTCGTAGCCCAGGAAGAGCGGGTTGAGGCAGCGCGTGAAGTCCGACGAATTCTCGTCGCACTCGGCACCCGGACCGTACCGCCCGAGGTGGTAGCCCTGGAAGGCGAGCGTGAACGGATAGTGGAAGAGGTAGCGCCGGTAGTCGCCCAGCAGCGTGCCGAAGTTCAGCGACCCGACCGTCGGCGAGACCTCCAGGCGGAAGCGCCCGCCCTGGATCGGCGACGTGAAGCCGAACACCGCGTTGTCGCCCACGTACGCCGCCGAGGCCTGCACCAGGTTGAGCGGCGCGGGCTCGCACTGCAGCGAGAAGAAGCCCGTGTTGCCGCCCGGCTGCGACGAGCACGATGGCGCCTGTTCGCGGCGCCGGGCGATCGCCTGGCCCGTGGCCGGGTCCACCACGTAGATGTCGCTCTCGATGTCGTAGCTGTAGCGGGTGAAGCCCGCGTTGAACTCGATCCGCCGCGTCTGCGAGAACGGGTATTGCAGCAGCCCCTGCGCCTGCGTGATGTACTGTCGCAGATACACGGTCTCGACGTCGTAGAACTGCGGATTCTCCTGATCGATGGCGACGAACTGGCCGGCCGACAGCAGCGGGATGCGGCCGACCACACCGCCCCAGTTCCAGCGGTCGTCGAGGTTGACGTACTGTGCCATCCCGCCGATGTCCTTGAACGTGCCGTTCGCCTGCACCGCCACCGCCATCTGCTGGTTGCCCAGCATGTCGCTGAAGAATGCGCCGACGCCGCCCGCGAGCCCGGTCCCGAACGAGCTCGTGGCGACGCCGATCGTCGGCGGCGCGATCATGTCGAGGCTCAGCGCGGAGTGATACGGCTCCTGTTCGAACGTGGACGCGGCGACGAGCCCCGTCGTCGGGTCGTTCAGATACGAGTAGATCAGACCCTCGCCGGCGGCCGAGACCGGCGGCAGCACGCCCGCGGCCGTCGCGACGTCCGTCGTCACCTCGACCGGCGTGCCCTGCGCCTCCAGCTCCGTGATGCTGCGGATGTTGAAGCCCTGCTTCGTGAACACCGAGAACGCCAGCTCGCCGCTCGCGCGCGCCATCGCCAGCGCCGGCGACTTGTCGGTGAGACCGCTGACGCCCGTCACCACGTTCGTCACGCGGAAGATCTGTCCCGTCATCAGGGCGTAGCGGAAGATGTCGCTCACGCCTTCGTGATCGGAGACGAAGTAGAGGCTCTGACCATCCGGCGAGAAGATCGGATTGATGTTCTTTGCGTCGGTGAAGAGCCGCAGCAGCCGCGTCTGTCCACTCGTCACGTCCATCACGGCGATACTCATCGGCGAGTACGTCAGCATCTCGAAGTTCGTACGATCGCCGGCGTCCGTCGTGTAGGCGAGAAGATTGCCGTCCGGCGACCACGACGGCTGCATCTCCGCCTCACGGCCGTTCGTCAGCTGCCGGACCTCGTCGGTGCTCAGGTCGTAGACGTAGAGATCCGTGATCCCGCCCTTGTTGCCGCTGAACGCGATGCGCGTCCCATCGGGCGACCAGGCCGGGTCGCTGATCGCCCCGATGGTCGGCGTCTTCAGCGTCCGCTCGATGCCGCCGCTCTCGGTGTTCAGCAGCACGATGTGCTGGTCGCCGTCCTCGAACACGACCGCCGCGAACTGCCGCGAGTCCGGCGAGAACGACCCCGCCGCGTTCATGAAGCTGAGCGCGTCGAAGTGCGAGTTCGTCGCCGAGCTCGTCAGTCGCCGCAGCACCTTTCCGGTGTGTGCGTCGGCCAGGTACAGATCGATCGAGAACAGTCCACGCTCCGAGAGGAACGCGAGATAGCGTCCATCCGGGCTGAGCGCCGGCGCGAGGTTCTGGTGTCCCGTGTTCTTGTCCGTCGGCCCGATCAGCAGCCGACCGAGGCTGTCCGGTCGCGTGCGCGCCGCGATCACCGGCTGCTGCTCCGCTCGTGTCGCCGCCGCCCATTCCGTCGATAGAGTATCCACGCTGATCCCCAGCACCCGGCGCGTCGCCGCCTCCAGACCCTGCGTCGTCGCGTACGAGTACAGCGCCGGCACCGCCCGATCGCCGTACCGCCCCGCGATGTACGCCCACAGCGCCTCGCCGTACCGGTACGGGAAATACTTGCCCGACGTCGACAGATCCTTGATCGACGGGAAGTCGTCGTAGAGCACCGCGTCCCGCATCCACATCACCGTGTTCGGGTCCCGCCGACCCACCGACAGGAACTCCGCCATGCCCTCGATCATCCACAGCGGAACGCGATTCATGGCCGCCATGCCCGGACCCGTCCGCGACTGCGCCAGATCGTACTGGAACGCGTGCACCAGCTCGTGGCCCATTACGTGGTCCGTGTCGTGATAATTCGATGCCAGCGGCAGCACCACACGGTCCTTCAGCCCTTCCGTCACGCCGCCCGTTGCCTCGCTCTGAAAACCGCCCAGCGTGTTCGTCTGCTCGAAGTCCGCGTGGTTGGCGTACAGGACGATCGGCTTCTTCTCCTGGAACGCGTGCTGGAACGCATCCGAGTGGCGCGAATACCAGCGCTCCGCCATCCGAGCCGCGTCCTCCGCCGCCTCTCGCTCCTCGGGGTAGTAGTAGACCTTGAAGTGGTCGGTCGCGAGAACGCGGAAGTCGAAATCCTCGTACTGTACCTTGTTGCGACCGAAGTACTGGGCGCTCGAAGCGCTCGGGAGGATGCTCCCGATGAGCACCGCCCCGAGCAGCGCGAGGCTGAATCGGCGGATCGGCATGAAGCCCTCGCTGCGAATGGAGAAGCCTTTGACACAGAGGCGGGAGATCCGGCGTTCGGCCCGCGCTCACGCGGCGTCGCGCTCGGCGTCGGTCGCAATCCCCGTACCAATGGTCGCTGACCCTTAAACCCTCGCTTCTTTCCTCGTGTTCCGTCGCGAACGGCGAGGCGCGAACGGCGAGGCGCTAACGGCGAGGCGCGAACGGCGAGGCGCTAACGGCGAGGCGCTAACCGCGAGGCGCGAACCGCGAGGCGCGAACCGCGAGGCGCGAACGACGAGGCGCGAACCGCGAGGCGCTAACCGCGAGGCGCGAACCGCGAGGCGCGAACGACGAGGCGCGAACCGCGAGGCGCGAACCGCGAGGCGCCTTCAGTCAGCGCCTTCAGTCAGCGCCTTCAGTCAGCGCCTTCAGTCAGCGCCTGCAGTAATCTGCAATCCCCGGCCTTGCACTTTGCAACGGCGCGCTCTTACCTTGGCACCGACCTCCCCGTCGCCGGCACCGGCCGGCACCTCCCGAAGGTCAGACGATCGGAAGGGTGATGACACGCCCGACACCATTGCTGCGCTGGCTCTTCCTCAGCCGTGTGGCTCTGGCCGCAGGCATTTTCGCGGCCGCGCTGCTGGTTTGGGGGAACGCCGCGCCGCAGACGACGCTGCTCGCTACGCTGCTGCTGCTGGCGACGCTGGCGTTCACCGGGGTGAGCGTCTGGTGGATGTGGAGGCGGGGGCCGGGGCACAATTTTCTGTACCTGCAGGTGGTGTTCGACGCGGTGCTGGTGACGGCGATGGTGCACCTCACCGGTCCGGCGAGCAGCGACCTTGCGCCGCTGTACGTGCTGGTGATCGCGGAAGGGGCGGTGCTGTTGCCGGTGCCGGGCGGTCTGCTGGTGGCGGCGCTGTCGGCGGTGCTGTACGTGGCGGACATCATCTGGCAGGTCGGCGAGCCGCCGGAGTCGGTGCTCGTGCAGATCGGCCTGTTCGCGGGGATGGCGCTGGTGACCGGCTGGCTGGGGGATCGGCTGCGGCGGACGGGGAGCGAGCTGGGGGCGGTCGAGTCGCGTCTTCGGCAGCTGCAGCTGGACACGTCGGACATCCTGGATGCGATGGAGACGGGGGTGGTGACGGTGGATGGCGACGGCCGGCTGGCGTACATGAACGTGGCGGCGGAGCGCATTCTGGGCCTTCCGGCGCGGGAGTGGATGGACCGGCCGGTGCTCGCCGAGCTGGACCGCCGGGCGGTGGGGTTGGGCGCGATCCTGCAGCGGACGCTGGTGAGCCGGGTGCCGACGCGGCGCTACGAGACGTGGCTGGGACAGAACGGCCGGAGCCGGGTGCTCGGTGTGAGGACGACCGTGCTGGAGCGGGAGGGGAAGCCGTGGGTGACGGCGGTGTGCCAGGACATCACGGATGGGAGGCGGGTGGAGGATCTGCACCGGCGGGCGGAGCGGCTGGAGGCGCTGGCGGAGCTTTCCGCGTCGCTCGCGCACGAGATCAAGAACCCGCTGGCGTCGATCCGCAGCTCGGTCGAGCAACTCACGGGAACGCGCCTGTCGGAGCGGGATCGAAACACGCTGCAGGCGCTGGTGCTGACCGAGTCGGACCGGCTGAGCCGTTTGCTGAGCGAGTTCATCGACTTCAGCAGGGTGGAGCTGGCGCGGTCGGATCCGGTGGACCTCGCGGTGGTCGTGCGGGAGGCGGTGGAGCTGGCGGAGCGGCACCCGGACGCCGCCGGTGCGGTGGCGGTGGACGTCGTGAGGAACGGGGAAGGCCTGCTTCTCGAGGGCGACCACGACCTGCTGCATCGAGCGGTGTTCAACCTGGTGTTGAACGCGATCCAGCACGCGGCCGGCTCCGGCGTGCGCGTGGAGGTGCGTCGCGCGGCGGGGTCGGAGCTGCCCATGGGGATGGACATGCCGTCCGCGCTGCGGCTGCGCGTGAGCGATGGGGGTCCGGGAATCGCGGCCGCGCACATGGACCGCATCTTCGACCCGTTCTTCACGACTCGGGCGGGCGGGAGCGGTCTCGGGCTGGCGCTGGTTCACCGTGCGGTGGAGGCGCACGGTGGTGCGGTTTTCGTGGACGGCGGAGAGGGGCGTGGGGCTGCGTTCACGGTCTACCTGCCGACGCCGTCGGGCGCTGGAAGCGCCGACTCTCGGGAGGAGCGATGAGGCCGAAGATCCTGGTGGTCGACGACGAGACGTCCATCCTGAATACGCTGGAGATCCTGCTGCGGGGGGAGGGCTTCGAGTTCACCTGCTCGACGAGCGGGCGGGAGGCACTGGAGCGGCTCGACGGGCTCCAGCCGGACATCGTGCTCACCGATGTGCGCATGCCCGGCGTGAGCGGCATAGACCTCCTGGCGGCGGTGCGGGAGCGCGACCCCGAGGTGCCGGTCATCCTGATGACGGCTCAGGCCTCGCTGCAGTCCGCCGTGCAGGCCGTCAATCACGGCGCGTTCTACTACCTGCAGAAGCCGTTCGCGAACAGCGACCTCGTGGCCCTCTGCCGGCGCGCGGCGGAGTCGCGGCTGCTCAAGCGGGAGAATCGGCAGCTCAAGAAGGAGATCCGCCGTCGCGATGGCTCGCACGACGGCCGCCCCGTCGGCCGCAACCGCACGTTCTCCGAGGTCATCCGTCTCGCCGAGACCGTCGCGCCGACCGACTCCACCGTGCTGATCACCGGCGAGAGCGGCACCGGCAAGGAGATCGTCGCGCGCTATCTGCACGCGCTCTCGGAGCGCGCCGAAGGCCCGTTCGTTTCCGTCAACTGCGGCGCGCTGCCCGAGTCGCTGCTGGAGTCGGAGCTGTTCGGGCACGTCAAGGGCAGCTTCACGGGTGCGGTGCGTGACAAGGACGGCCTGCTCGTCGCCGCTCGCGCCGGCACGTTCTTCCTGGACGAGGTCGGCGAGATGTCGCCGGCGCTGCAGGTCAAGCTGCTGCGCGCGCTGCAGGAGCGCGAGGTCGTTCCCGTCGGCGCGACGGAGCCCGTGCCGATCGAGGTGCGCATCGTCGCTGCGACGAACCGCGAGCTCGAGGATGAGATCCGCCGCGGCACCTTCCGCAGCGATCTCTACTACCGGCTGAACGTGATCACGCTTCACCTTCCGCCGCTGAGGGAGCGCAGTGAGGATATCGCACTTCTGGCCGAGCATTTCATCGCGCGTCTCGGCGAGCGCACGGAGAACGGCGCGCCACGGCTCGTGGAAGGCACGCTGGGCGTGCTGCAGGCCTACGACTGGCCCGGCAACGTCCGAGAGCTCGAGAACGCGCTGGAGCGCGCCGCGATCCTCTGCCAGGATGGACGGATCCGGCCCGAGGACCTGCCCGCCCGCGTCCGCGAGCCCCGCGCCGCGCCCCTCGTCGCCGACGCGGCGCCGCCGAACCCGACGCTGGAGACGATCGAGCGGGCCTACATCCTCTGGGTGCTGCAGGCCGAGGGGGGTAACAAGGCACGCGCGGCCGAGATTCTCGGGATCGATCCATCCACGCTCTATCGAAAGCTGAACCGCTACGGAGTGTCCGACTCATGAGCATCGATCCCGGAGCCGTGCGGCTCAGCGTGCTGATGCCGGTCTTCAACGAGGCACGCACGCTGGAAACCGCGCTGGAGCGTCTGCGCTCGATCTCCCTCCCCATGGAGGTCGTCTGTGTGGACGACGGCTCGACGGACGGCACGCGCGCCATCCTCGAGCAGATGCGCGCGCGCGGACTGGTGGACGTCGCGGTCTTCCACGACGGCAACCGCGGCAAGGGCGAGGCGGTTCGAACCGCTATCGGGCACGCGAGCGGCGATGTCATGGTCATCCAGGATGCCGACCTCGAGTACGATCCGCGGGATCTGCCGGACCTGCTCGTGCCCATCCTCGAGGGCCGCGCCGACGCCGTCTTCGGCAGCCGCTTCCTGGGCGGTCCGCATCGCGTCCTCTACTTCTGGCACCGCGTCGGCAACGGCATGCTGACCCTGCTCTCCAACATGCTGACAGATCTGAACCTGACCGACATGGAAACGTGCTACAAGATGGTCCGCTCCGATCTGATGCGACGGCTCCCGCTCACCGCCAGGCGCTTCGGCATCGAGCCGGAGCTCACCGCGCGCCTCGCTCAGGCGCGCGTGCGCATCTACGAGGTGCCGATCAGCTATGCCGGGCGCACCTACGAGGAAGGGAAGAAGATCAGCTGGCGCGACGGCATCGCCGCCTTCTGGCACATCCTGCGCTTCAACCTCACACGTCCCTCTCCGATCGCCGTTACCGAGCCCGAGGCCAGCCCGTCCGCCCCGCGCCCGGAGCCGGCTCCTCGCCCGCAGAGCGCGGCGGAGCACTAGCAGGTCGCTGAAAAATGGGAGTGCGGCCGCAACCCCCCTGCTCCCTTCGGGTTGCGGCGGCACGGGGCCGTCTGCGTCGTTGGCGCTCCTCCGAGATGCGCCCTGGCATCGCGTCGTCGCGCCGCCTCGCATCCGGCCCCGTGGCGCTCACAACGCGGCTCGCTTCCATTCTTCAGCGACCTGCTAGCGCTCGCGCCCCCGTCC
Source organism: uncultured Gemmatimonadales bacterium (assembly GCA_963798855.1). Classification (GTDB taxonomy): domain Bacteria; phylum Gemmatimonadota; class Gemmatimonadetes; order Longimicrobiales; family RSA9; genus CAWCUU01. The sequence continues at coordinate 98,008 of CAWCUU010000001.1, forward strand.
TCACCGACCCCTGCATTTCGCCAAATCGCTCGCAGATTGCGAGGTCCGGCGATGTTCTGGCGGAGCGCGTCATTGCCTGTGGATAACACGCCAAGCCGTTGTGGGTTCATTGTCTGAGACGGCCCGTGCGTGCGCCGGCCGCACGCGGTACGGCGGTTGCCCTTGCAACGCTCCAGCCCGAGAAGGGTCCCCGACGACTCCCACACAGTTCAACAGCGTAAGGAGCGACGCATGCGCAACGACCGGCAGGGCTTCACGCTCATCGAGCTGCTGATCGTGGTTGTGATCATCGGCATTTTGGCGGCGATCGCGATCCCGAAGTTCAGCGCGACGCGGGAGAAGGCGTACTTCTCGGCGATGAAGTCGGACCTGAAGAACCTGCAGACGCAGCAGGAGCTGTACTACAGCAACGATCATGATGCCGATGGTCAGCCGGATTACACCTACGCGGCCGACGCGGCGGATGCGGACCTGGAGTTCACGGGCTCGCCGGGCGTGACGGTGACGGTGTCGGAGGGGACGCAGACCGGCTGGGCGGCAACGACCACGCACGCCGCGCTCGGTAACGATGCGGCGAAGTCCTGCGGTATCTACGTCGGCAATGCGACGGCCCCGGCCACATTCGTGACGTCGCCGAACGTGGTGATGTGCACGGGCGAGTAGCTCAGCCCGCAGTACCAGTCAAAGGTGCGCACGGCGGGGCGGGCAATCCGCCCCGCCATCGCATCTCTGGGGAGGTGGGTGCGGCATGATGAAAGATCGCCGTGGCTTCACGCTGATCGAGCTTCTGGTGGTGGTCGTCGTGATCGGGATTCTCGCGGCGATCGCGGTGCCTCGCTACCTGACGATCCGCCGCCTGACCTACTTCGCCACGGTGAAGAGCGACCTGCGGGTGCTGTCGATTCAGCAGGAGCTCTATCACAAGGAGCACGACGAGTACGCGGCTACGCTCGACGCGCTGCCGGGGTGGGCTCCGAGTCCGGGCGTGGAGGTCACGCTCGCCAGCGCGGATGCGATGGGCTGGGCCGCGACCGCCACCCACCCGGCCCTGTCCGGCGAGCAGTGCGGCATCTATTTCGGCACCGCATCTTCAGCCGACGCGCCTCCGGCCACCTCGCCCGGGGTTCCCACTTGCAGCCCGTAGACGGCCGGATACGCTCGAGTGAGCCACCTCACCCTTCACTCTTGGTGTTCCAATCCTTAGTCTTGTCTCGCACTTCATAGCTCGACCTTCAATCTTCGTAAAGCCATGCCGACGCTCGGCCGGGAGCTGCTTACTTCGCTGGTGATGGTGTTTGCGGCCGCGGTGGTCGTTGCAGTGACGGGCATCCTGCTGCTGCTGCCGCGGCTGGAGACGGTGTCGCAGGCGACCGTGTACATGGGCCTCCTGGTGGCCGCGGACGTGGTGGTGTTCACCGTCTTCGGGCACCTGCTCGTGCGGCGGCGGGTGGTCGCGCCGCTCGAGCGTCTGGTCGACGAGGTGGAGACCATCGCGTCCGGCGGTTATGGTGAGCGGGTGCAGGGGTCCGAGACGCAGGAGGTCATGCGGCTGGCGGACGCGGTGAACCACATGGCCGAGCGACTCACGTCTCACCAGGACGAGCTGGTGGCGAACGTCCGTTCGCTCGAGGAGACGAACCGCGAGCTGACGGAGACGCGCGACGAGCTGATCCGCGTGGAGAAGATGGCTTCCGTCGGTCGCCTCGCAGCGGGGATCGCGCACGAGATCGGCAATCCGCTCGGCGCGATCCTCGGCTATCTCGGCGTGCTCGGGCGCGGTGCGGACGAGCAGCGGCGCGAGCTGTTTCGCTCTGCCGAAGCCGAGGCCCGGCGCATCGACCGGATCGTCCACGGGCTGCTGGACTATGCCCGGCCGCGCGAGCCGCGGGCCCGGCAGGTCGCGGTGAACGAGGTCGTCGATCAGACGGTGGAGCTGCTGCGCACGCAGGGTCGCTTCGGCGCGGTCGAGCTGGAGCGGAAGCGGCGGGAGGGACTCCCTCCGGTGACGGCCGACTTCAACCAGCTGCAGCAGGTCCTCGTGAACCTGATGATCAATGCATTGGACGCGATGGACGGCGTGGCCGCGCCGAGGCTCGAGGTGGCGACGTCGCTCGTCACCGTGGAAGGCGCCCGCCGTCCGCCGGCGCGCCGCCGCGACGATCCGCCGGACGTGGACTACTCGCACCGGCGTCGCTTCAACCGCACGCCCCGGGTACCGCGGGAGGACGCGTTTCCGGAGCGCATGGATGTGGTACAGATCACGGTCACGGACAATGGCTGCGGCATCCCGCCGGAGGATTGGGAGCACGTGTTCGAGCCGTTTTACACGACGAAGGAGCCGGGCAAGGGGACGGGACTCGGGCTCGCAGTGGCGGCCCGTCTGGTCGACTCGATGGGCGGCACGATCCGGGTGATGAGCGGCGATGGCGGGGGAGCGCGCTTCGCCGTCATGCTGCCGCCCACCGGCGCCCGTGCCGCCGAGCGGAGAGAGGCATGAAGGTACTGGTCATCGATGATGAGCCGGGACTTCGGCAGACGGTTTCGCTGATCCTGGGCGGGGAAGGATTCGAGGTCACGCCGGCGAGCGATGGCGAGGAAGGCCTGCGTCGCGCGCTCGAGCTGGAGCCCGACATCGTGCTGTGCGACGTGCGTATGCCGCGGCTCGGCGGCCTCGAGTTCCTCGAGCGCTACCGCGCCGAGGGCGGCGATGCGCTGGTCATCGTGATGACGGCGTACGGCAGCACGGAGCTCGCCATCGACGCGATGAAGAAGGGAGCCTACGACTACCTGCCGAAGCCGTTTTCCGCCGACCAGCTGATTCTGACCATTCAGAAGGCGCTCGAACGTGAGTCGCTGCGCCGAGAGGTGCGACGGCTGCGCGGCGAGGTGCGTGCAGAGCGGCGCTTCGGCCAGGTCATCGCGAAGTCACCGGCGATGGTCGGCGCGCTGGAGCTCGCGACCAAGGTGGCGCGGCATCCCTCGCCGGTCCTCGTCACCGGCGAGAGCGGGACCGGAAAGGAGCTGGTGGCGCGCCTGATTCATGCGGAGAGCGATCGCGCCGACCACTCGTTCGTCGCGATCAACTGCGGCGCGATCCCGGAGAACCTGCTCGAGTCCGAGCTCTTCGGCCATCTGCGCGGCTCCTTCACAGGCGCGGACCGTGACAAGCCGGGACTCTTCGAGGAGGCGAGCAACGGCACGCTCCTCCTGGACGAGATCGGCGAGATGCCGGCGAGCCTGCAGGTGAAGCTGCTCCGGGTGCTGCAGGAGGGGGAAGTCCGCCGCGTGGGCGACACGCGCTCGCGATCGGTCGACGTGCGCGTCGTCTCGGCCACCAACAAGGACCTGCAGGCTGAGATCCGTGGCGGCAACTTCCGCAACGACCTGTACTATCGCATCGCGGTCGTGCCGATCCACCTGGCGCCGCTGCGGCAGCGGCAGGAGGAAATCCCGCTGCTGGCCCGACACTTCCTCGAGGCATTCAACGAAAAGCTGCGCCTCAATGTGGAGGGAATCGACAACGAGGCGATGCGGCTCCTTCTCGACTACCGCTGGCCCGGTAACGTGCGCGAGCTGGAGAACACGATCGAGCGCGCAATGGTTCTCACCGACAGCCGTCGCATCGAGCCCGACGACCTGCCTCCGCAGGTCCGCTCCCCAGTAGCGGCGCTGGACGAGCCGCAGCTAGACGAGGACGACCTCTCCGTCAAGCGTCAGAGCGCTGCCCTGGAGCGGCGCTTGATCCAGAAGGCGCTCGAGCGGACGCGCGGCAACAAGACCCGGGCCGCGGAGCTTCTCGAGCTCAGCTCCCGCGCGCTCCTCTACAAGATCCGGGACTACGGGCTCGAGTGAGCTTCTCAATTCTCTATGGATGCGCCCCTCCCGGGGGCGCACCTTCGGGCCATGCGCGCCCCCCCAGGCCGCCCGTCCGAGGGCGGCACGCTGCTCGAGCTGCTGCTCGTGGTCGGACTGCTGGCGATCCTGCTCGGGATTGCCGCTACCCCCGTCGCCGCCATGCTGGACCGGATCGCCGTGCGCTCGGCCGCCGCGGCGCTCGGGCGCGGCCTTGCACGGGCCCGTGTCCTCGCTCAATCCCGCGGCGGCGCCGTCGTCGTCATCGACCCCCGGACACGACGGTACTGGATCGAGACGGGAGGGGCCCCGGCGGCCGATAGCCTGGTCCTGCTGTCCGCACCGGGAACTGTGCAGGTGCCGGGTGGATCTACGGCGGCCGTGCGGATCGGCTTCTCGCCGCTCGGGCTGGGTGAGGTCGCGAGTCGGACGTTCGTGTTCCGGCTCGGGCGTGCCGAGGCCCACCTGACGGTCTCCTCGTTCGGCCGGGTGCGGGTGTGGTGATCGAGCGGAGGTCCGAGGCGGGCTTTACGCTCGTGGAGGTGCTTTTCGCGGCGGTGCTGCTCGCGGGCGCCGTCATCGCCTCGGGGGCCGCCGCGGCCGGCACGGCGGCCGCCTTCGCGGTAGCGGAGCTGGATGAGGGTGCGGTCGCGGCCGCGGAGCAGCTGTGCGACTCGCTGCTCTCGCTTCCCGGCGTCGCCGGTGCGGAGGGCAGCGACATCCGGCCGCCGTATCGCCTCGCGTGGCGCCTTACGCCCGTAGAGGGCGGCATCGAGGTGAGGTACGTCACGCCGCAAGGCCCCCGGATGCTGCGCTTCGATCTGCGTCTGCCTCCGCCAATACCGGTCGTGGAGCCATGAGAGGACGACGCGCCGAGGCGGGGCACACTCTCGCCGAGCTCCTGGTGGCGCTGAGCCTCACCGCGATCGTCGCCGCCGCCGCCTTCGGCTGGTTGGCGTCGGAGCTTCGCTGGGCGGACGCGTTGACGCGCAGGGCGGCGAGCGCGGATGCGTTTCGGCTCGCCGAGCTTCTGCTCCCGCAGGAGCTCCGCTTTCTGAGGCCGGACCGCGACGTGGCGGCGATCGCCACGGATTCGCTCGCGATTCGCGTTTTGCGCGGCACCGGCGTGGTATGCCAGGGCGGTGGCGCGTCGATCGTGATCCGGCTGCGGGCTTCCCGCGGACCCGACGCAGCCAAGGACTCGCTGCTCTGGCTGGACGCGGGTGACGAGGTTCCGCTCCCCGTTCTCGACGCTGCATCCGATCCGACGGGCTGTCCCGCGGGAGAGGGGGAGGCCGTCTTCCGACTGCAGACCTCGCCCGCGCCCCCGACCGGCGCCGCCGTCCTTCTTTTCGAGCGCGGCGCCTATCATCTGCAGGGCTCGGCTCTCCGCTATCGCCGAGGAGCGAGCGGACGTCAGCCGCTCACCGGGCCCGTGTTCGACGACTCCCGCAGCAGCTTCGAGGGTATCGCGGGAGCCTCGGCCGTGCTTCTTCGACTCCGTTCGATGGCCGTTGCCCGGGCTGCCGAATCCCGGGCCTGGTCCGGCCGCCTTCCCCTGCTGAACGATACGGTCGCCGGTGCGCACCCATGAGCGACGCGGCTTCGCGCTGCTGCTGGTCGTCGCCGCGCTCCTCGCGGGTGGCGCCCTGGCGCTGCTGGTCGCGACACTCGCGGCCGAGCGGGTTCGGCTGGTGCGCGCACGGGCGGAGCTGCTCCGCGCCCGGATGGCAGCCGTCTCCGTGGCCGCGGACGGGCTGCGCGCGTGGAGCCGTGCGCTTATAGGCGGCCTCGCGCCCGGTGTCGAGACGCCGCTGATCACGAGCCCGAGCGGGCGGGCGACCATCGAGCGCCTCGCGCCGTCCGGCTTCCTGGTGCGTGGCTACGGCACCGTGCGGGTGCCTGGGGCCGGGAGCGGCGCCGCGAGGGCCGGCGTCGCCCTGCTGGTGACGGGGGTGGATGTCGCCGAGCTGACGGCGGCGTTCGACGCCGCGATGACGGTCGACAGCGGCACCACCGCAGTGGTCGCTGCCGGCGGCACGATCGAGGGACCCGTGCGCGTGGACTCCGCCGCGCTGCTGGAGCTGGAGGACGCGTCGGCCATCGGCTCGCCGCTCGCCGGTCCGCTCCCCCGTCTGCCTCTATCCCCGGCTTCGATCGCAGCGATCGGGAGCGACGGTGTCGGAGCCGCGCCGATCGTGCTCTCCGACTCGCTCGCGATCGCCGGGAGTCTGAGCGGCGTGATCGTGGTCACCGGAGCGCTCGTGTTGCGAAGCGGAGCCCGGGTGGAGGGAGTCGTCCTCGTGTCCGGTGAGCTGATCGTCGAGTCGGGAGCGGAGATCGTCGGAGCGGTACGTCTGACGGACGGAGCGCGGCTCCGCGTCGATGGGCGGGTCACCGCGGATGCGGCGGTCGTTCAGGCGGCCGTCGACACGTCCTCGATCCCGGACGTCCCGTTCCGGGTCGGGCCCCGACTCTGGCTGCCAATCTACTGAAAATGCTGGTGCGGAGCGGAGAAACGGCGTCCTCGAAGAGTCGAAAAAAGTACCTGGTGCCAATACTTAGTACTGGGCCCGAAGTGCGTGCAGGGCCGGAAATGGCGCCCCTGCTTGGGTTCGGCATACGGCACGGATGTGGAAGTTGTCACGGGCGGCCACGCGACGCCGGCTGGTTGCATTCCGGGTCGCGTTGCCGGGGCCTCGTGACGATTCGGTGTCCCGGCAGAATGCGCGGGCACCGACGAGCAGGAGCGATGGAAGAGCGCCGTGGCGGGTTCAGCATGATCGAGCTGCTCATTGTCGTGATGGTCGGCGCGATCCTGCTCGGCCTGGTGATGCCGGCATTCGGAAGCGTGCAGAGGCGACGTTCCGTGCAGAACGCGAGAGATGCCTTCGTCTGGCTGTCCATGCGCGCGCAGTCGACAGCGGTGGAGCGGGGGCTGCCCGTGACGCTGACGCTGGATCCGTCGACGGCGAGCGCTGTCGCCATGACTACAGAAGGGGAAGCGGTGGACAGCGTCGCCTTCAGCGGAGAGCACGACGCGGTCGTGACCACGTCGACGGGAGCCGCGATCCAGATCTGCTATACGCCTCGTGGGTTCGCGACGTGTCCCGCCAGCACGGCGTACGCGACGTTCAGCCTCGGTCCGGATTCGGCTCGCGTGCGGATCCGACCGCTCGGGCAGGTGGAGGCGCAGTGACGGCGATCCGGCCCCCCAACGGACAGGACGGCTTCTCCTTCCTCGAGGTCGTGGTGGCGCTCCTCATTTTCACGGTCGGGGTGCTGGCGATGGCCGGCTCGACGGGGGCGATCTTCACGCAGCTCCGCGTCGCCGACCGGCGCGACGAGCGCGCTGCCGCCGTCCAATATGCCGCCGAGGGGCTCCGCGCGGTCGACTTCGACCAGCTCGCGACCGCGTGTGGGGGCCTGACGCAGCGGGTAGGGCAATACGCCCTGAGCTGTGCACCGGGCGAGAGCCAGTCGAATCTCACCGGTCTCTACGTCGTCAGCTCGGGACCGGGATACGTCTCCGGGCAGGGATGGAAGACGGATGTCGTCGACAGCACGCTCATCGCGATCGCGCGCTGAGGGCGCGCCTCGCGCGATGCGGGCGGATTCCGGCTTCACGCTGGTGGAGCTGCTCTTCGTCGCAGTACTCGGTGCAGCCGTGATCACCGCGGCCTATCAGAGCCTGATCGTGCAGGAGGGCGCATTCCGCGCGCAGCGGACGATCGCCACCACGCAGGACGTGGCCCGCACGGGCGTGGACGTGCTCGTCAGCGAGTTGCGCGAGATCAGCGCCGACGCGGCAGATGCGCCGGGCAGCGACATCCGCTCCCTGGGCAGTGATTCGATCCAGTTCCGCGCCTTTCGCACTGCTGGCCTCGTGTGCGCGAAAGGCAGCGGAGCGGTTGAGATCTACGGTGTCGGAGACGGCATTTCCGCGGGCGACAGCGTGCTGATCTTCGCCGAGGGCGACCCGACGACGGGCGCCGACGACGGCTGGGTCGCGGACAGCGTAACCGCCGTCTCCGGCGGGACCACCTGCGCGGACATCGCCGGCTACGATCGGCGCTCGCTCGCCGTGAGTACCGCCGTCGCATCGATGTCCGCGCTGCGCCCGGGCGCGGCGGTTCGCGGCTACCAGTGGATCACCTACGGGCTGTACACCGATACGGACGGTAGCAGGGTGCTGGGGCGGCACGGCGACGACGGTGAGGTCGAGCCGCTGATCGGGCCGCTCGCGCCGCCGACGGAGGGTGGGCTCCGCTTCACGTTCTACGATGCAGCCGGCGCGGAGACCACGAACGCCGCCGACGTCGTTCGCATGGTCGTGAGCGTGAAGGGACTCTCGCGCGCGGGGCGCGAGCTCGGCGGCGAGTACGCCGATTCGCTCGTGACCCAGATCTACCTGCGAAACAACTGAGTGTCAGGGGGCGGAATGGCTGTTCGGTCGTGGCGGAAGATCTTCGATCCGAGCGAGGATGGGAACGGGTTCGCTCTTCCGGCCGCCTTGCTCGCCATGGTGGTGATCGGCGCTATCGTGACCGGCGGCTTCTACGCCGCCTCTCAAGAGGATCGCGTCAGCCAGAGCGTCGTCGGTAGCAGGGATGCTTTCTACATCGCCGAGCAGGGGATCGAGCGCGTGGTCGGGCAGTGGACGCTGCTCGACTTCCCTACGGGTGCCCGCTGGGACAGCGCCGGGCTGGAGGAGACCGTCGAGCGGGGCTCGCGCACCATCGGCACCTACGAGGTCACGACGACGAAGCTCGACAGCCTCACCTACTTCATCAGCTCGACCGGCCGCACTCAGAATCACGGGCATGTCTCGGCGGTGCGCCGGCTCGGGCAGGTCGTCCGCGCCTCCCTCTGGAACGTGCCGATGGGCGCTGCGCTGTACGTGAACGGCGGCCTCACCGTAACCGGCAACGCCTACATCCAGGGCAATGACTCGAACGGCGGCGAGTGCAACGGCGGCGCGGCGAACGTCGCCGGCGTGGTGTCTTCGGACACCAGCCAGGTCGACATCAACATGACGGACCACGTCATCGGCGATCCGCCCGTTCAGGAAGACACCACGATGACGACGACATCCCTGCTCGAGTTCGGCGAGGATCACGACTTCGACTCCCTCGCCCAGCAAGCGGAGAAGCGGTACGTCGGCGAGACCCCGCCCACTTCGCCGCTGCCCGTCTCCGAGAGCGGCGTCTGCTCGACCGGCGTGAAGGACAACTGGGGCGACCCCACCGGAAGCTCCGCGTGCTCGGATTACTACCCAATGGTCTACATCGAGGGCGATGCCCACTTCTCCAACGGCCGGGGCCAGGGCGTGCTGCTCGTGAATGGCGATCTGCAGATGACCGGCAACTTCGAGTACGACGGCATCGTGATCGTGAAGGGATCCATCAGCTCGACCGGAAACGGCAACCACATCGACGGCGTCGTGCTGGTGAACAACGGCGCCGTGGACCTGGGCTCCGACGCGAGCTTCACGGCCGGCAGCTCCGTGCTGCAGTACTCGAGCTGCAGCGCACAGAACGCGAGGTACGGCCACGTCCGCATGCAGCCGATCGCGACGCGCAGCTGGTTCGACCTGTCGGCCGCCGGCGCGCACTGAGCCATGACGACTCGAGATGGGAGGCGGGCGATGACGCCCACGGCAGTGTTGACAGTGTTCGCGGAAGGCTCTAAGGTGGTGGCGCTGCACTCGGCCTCCCCCGCCTTCAGTCTCATCCACTCAGCATAAGAGTACTCCGACGTGGGACTCTTCGGCCGGACGCGTGTCTCGGCGGGTCTCGACATCGGGAGCGGCTTCGTCAAGCTCGTGCTCGTCGACCACTCCGGATCCGAACCCGAGATCGTGCAGGTCGCGACCAGTCCGCTCGTTCCCGACGCGATCGTCGAGGGCGAGGTGATGGATCCGGTGCTGGTCGCCGAGACCGTGCGCGCTGTCGTCGAGACCGCCGGCCTCAAGAAGAAGCAGGTCGTCGCGGCCGTCGGTGGCCACGACGTCATCATCAAGAAGATCCAGATGGATCGCATGAGCGAGGCGGACGCTCGCGAGGTGATCCGCTGGGAGGCCGAGCAGCACGTGCCGTTCGACATGGAGAGCGTGCAGCTCGATTTCCAGGTTCTCGATCCGCATGTCGAGGACGCGCAGATGTCGGTGCTGCTCGTCGCAGCGAAACGCGAGCTGATCGACAATCGGCTCAGCCTTCTCGCCGATGCCGGAGTCGCCGCGGCGACGATCGATGTCGACGCGTTCGCGCTTCACAACGCCTTCGAGGCGAACTACCCCGACTCGATGGAGGGGCTCGTCGCACTCGTCAACGTCGGGCACGAGACGACGAACCTGAACCTCGTCCAGGACGGCACGCCGCTCCTGGTCCGGGATCTCCCATTCGGATCGCGGCGCCTGCGCGAGGCGCTGCAGCGCGAGCGCGGCTACACCGCGGAGAAGGCAGAGGAGATCGTGCAGGGACGCTCGGAGGTGCAGCTGAACGGCTTCCTCACCGATCGCGCGGATGACCTGGCGGTCGGCATCGAGCGGGCCGTCGCGTTCGTGGCAGCGCAGGCTTCGGGTCGCGAGCTGGGCCGCGTCTTCCTCAGCGGCGGTGGCGCCCGCGTTCCTGGAATGGCGGAGGCGCTGGGCGAGCGACTGGCGGTCCGCACGGAGATCGCCAACCCGCTCGAGCGGGTCGCCGTCCGGCCGGAAGTGATGCAGTCGGTGGCGGTCGAGGAGCTCGCGCCCATGCTCATGCTCGCCGTCGGTCTCGGATTGCGGAACGTGTAGGGGCGACGTGATCGAGATCAACCTGCAGCCGCGCACCTCGCGCCGCGCCGGAGCGCGGAATCGCGGGAGAGGCCTGCCGAGGCTGCCGCGGATCGGCCGGCCGCGCAACCTGCCTTCGGTCGACCGGATGCAGGCGTTCGCCTTCGGGGCATGGATCGTATCGCTGCTGGCGGTGGGGTGGCTCTATTACTCGACGAAGACCCGCCAGCAGGAGCTGGCGCTGGCGCTCGACCAGGCACAGCAGGACTCCGCGCACTACGCCCGGATCATCAATGACATGAAGCGCTTGACCGCGCGTCGGGACACCATCGCGCAGAAGCTCGAGGTGATCCAGCAGATCGATGCCGATCGCTACGTCTGGGCGCACGTGATGGACGAGATCAGCCGCGCGCTGCCGGGCTACACGTGGGTCACCGGCCTCACGCCAGTCGACGACGACACGGCGTCCGTCCGCTTCCAGCTGACCGGCAGGACGGGCAGCAACTTCGCGCTGACCTCTTTGATGAAGAACCTCGAGGCTTCGCCTTTCCTGAGGAACGTGACGCTGGTCTCGACGACCCAGGTCGAGCAGGACGCCTCCGAGCTCTACGAGTTCGTGTTGCGAGCGATGTACGAGGAGCCGGCGCCGGACGCGATCACGACGGTGCCGCTCTTCGTGGGAGGAGGAGGGGGCGATGGCTCTGCTACCGAGTAGCGAAGCCGACCGGAAGAGGCTCGCGGCCGGCGTTCTGCCGTTCGTGCTCCTCGTCGGCTACTGGTACTTCGTGCACCAGGATCGGGCGGCGGCGATCACAGACGCCGGGACACACCTCGAGCAGCTGCAGTCCCGCAACGAAGCGGCGCGCGCCCAGAATGGCCCAGGGAGGCCCTCGGCTCGAGGAGCGTGTCGCGCTCTATCAGCAGTACATGGAGCGGCTCGAGCAGCTGATTCCGGAGCGGGAGGAGGTGCCTGAGCTGCTGCACTCGATGACGCAGCAGGCGCAGGAGAACCGCGTGGAGCTGGCGCTGATGAAGCCGGAGGACGAGCAGCGCGAGGCCTACTACACGCGGCAGACGTACGACATGGCGGTGATCGGCGCGTACCACGACGTGGGGCGCTTCCTCGCCTCCATCGGCTCGCTGCCGCGCATCGTCGCGCCGATCCAGCTCGCGCTGGCGCCGGACGCCCCGAAGAAGGGGCAGGAGCGCGCGCGCCCGAACGCCGCGAAGGTCGAGGCGACGTTCAAGATCCAGACATTCGTGCTGCCGTCCCCCGGCGAGCCGGTCGCGGACAGCGGAAGTCCCAAGAAGGGAGCCCCGCGTAGAAATGCCAAGCCCAGGAAGAACTGACCGGCGGGCGCTCGTCGGCATCGTGGTGGGCCTCGCCCTCACGGTCTCGCTGAGCGCCCAGGCCCGGCCCGGACCGTACGAGCCGCCGCGGCCGGTGAGCCCGGCGCACGTCGCCGAGCGCGCCAGCTCGACAACGGCGGGGGACGCCGCCGTCGACGTGAAGCTCGTTTACGACCGGGAGGTCTACAGCTACCCCGGCGAGACGCGACGCGACCCGTTCGTCCCGCTGCTGGGGGCGAATCGCGATGAGCTCGGGCCGCGCTTCGAGGACCTCGTGCTGCGCGGCATCATCTTCTCGCCGAACGCGGGCCAGAGCATGGCCCTGCTGACCGACCCGTCCGGCAAGATCTATCGTGTCCGACAGGGCAATGTCGTCGGCAACGCGCGGATCTCGATCGTCGAGCCGCTCAGGGTGCTCTTCCAGGTCGAGACGTTCGGCGTCGCGCGGCAGGAGCAGCTCGAGCTGAAGTCACCGGCGCGCGGAGGCCGCCCGTGACCGCCTTGCTCGCGTTGCTGCTGGCCGCGGCGCCGCCACAGCTCTCTGCCGTCCGGACGCTGCGGGTTCTGCCGGTCGAGGATCGGACGGAGATCGTGATCGGGCTGGATGGACCGGTCGAGGTCACCGATTTCGTCCTCGATGACCCCGACCGCCTCGTGCTGGACCTGAAGGGGGCGCGCCAGGCACTGCCCACTGACCGGTACTCCGGAATCGACCGCGGCGGCGTCCTCGGCGTGCGATCGAGCCAGTACCAGCCGGACGTCGTACGACTCGTGATCGAGCTGCACAGACCCGTCCGGTACGAGCTCACACGCGACGCGAACGCCGTGCACGTCTCCTTCCACAATCCGGATGGCGTATTCGCGCCGTGGTCGAGCGGACTCGACGACGCTCCGGCCAATGCGGTGGATGACGACGCCGTGGAGCGGGAGACGACCGCCCGCGTAGAGCGAACCGCCTCCGCGAGGACGCCCGCTCCGGCCCGCGCACGGCCGGTCGTACCGGAGGCGGCGCAGGAGCCGCACATCAGCGTTTCGTTCGAGAACACGCCGATCCTGGACGTGATCCAGACGTTTGCGGCATTCGCGAACCGCAGCATCGTGGCGGGCCAGAACATCAGCGGCAATGTCACCGCGGATATCAACAACCAGCCCTGGGACCTCGCCCTGGAGGCGATCCTCGAGGCGCACGGCTTCGCGGTTCTCGAGCGCCAGAGCGGGATCCTGCAGGTCGTGAAGCTGGAGGACCTGCGCAAGCAGGAGCAGAACGAGGAGCTGGTCACGCGCGAGTTCCGGATCCGCTACACGAGCGTCGACTCGGTCCTCACGGCGGTAAAGGACCTGCTCAGCCAGCGAGGTCAGGCGACGAAGAACACGTCAACGAACACGTTGATCGTCACCGACGGCCGCTCGGTGGTGGACCGGATTGCGCCGCTGATCGAGCAGCTCGACGCCCGCACGCCGCAGGTCACGATCGCGGCCAAGATCATCTTCGTCGACCGCACGGCGCTCGAGGAGCTCGGCGTCACGTACGACCTGAAGGACTCGCGCGGCTCGCAGCTGAACTCGGTCGTGCAGGGCTACGTCGACAAGAACGGAGACGGCGTCTTCGAGCCGGACGAGGCGACGGACCAGGACGTGATCCTGCTCGGCGGCAACTCGATCGCCGCGCTCGCGAATGCGCGCGCGCGACTGGCTTCGCCGTCGCTGCGACTCGTCTCCACGCTGCTGCTCGGGCGGCATTCACTGATCACGTTCCTGGACGCGCTCGAGAGCCTGCAGCTGAGCGACATCCAGGCGGCTCCGGTCGTGACCGTGCTGGACAACCGTGAGGCACAGATCCAGGTGGGCGAGGACACCCCGATCCGGACCATCGACCTCGGCGCCGGCGGCTCGGGTGGAGGGCAGGCCGGACAGAGCGCGTTCCCGCGCGCGACCGTCACGTTCAAGCCGACGGGCGTGATCCTGAAGGTCACGCCGCACGTGACCGGGGACGAGGTCGTGCTCGAGCTGCACGCGGAGCGGTCGAACATCGCGGCCGCGCCATCGGACCTGGGCGTGACGTTCCAGAAGCAGGCTTCGGATACGCAGGTGCTGGTGAAGGATGGCGAGACGGCGGTCATCGCCGGCCTCACCGTCATCGAGAAGAGCAAGGCGCGCAGCGGCATCCCGTTCCTCATGGATCTCCCCGTGCTCGGGTCGCTGTTCAGCACCACATCCGATCGGGAGACCAAGCAGGACCTCCTGATCATGGTGACCCCGCACATCGTCAAGTAATGAGGCGTTCCGAGCATATGCGCCGCGCAGTCGGCGGCGCCTTCGTCGCGCTCCTGGCGGGGATCGCAGCGTGTCAGGGCGACAACCTGTTCGCCCCGCACGCTCCGGGAGCGGGCGGGCAGCCCACCGTACACATCCTGGAGCCGGCCGGCACCGTGCCGCTGCACACCAATGTGCTCGTGAGCGCGGAGGTGAGCGCCCCGGCGGGCATCAAGAGCGTGAGCTTCCGCGGCGTCGCGTTCCGCGGCGACTCGCTCAGCGACGTCACCGAGATGGACCGTTTCTCTCCAGCGACGGCCTCCTACCCGCGACTGCCGAACGAGGCGCTCCCGGTGCAGGACACGGTGACCAGAGAGCTGCTGGCCGATACCTCGACCGTGACGGAGCCGGTCTTCTTCATCGTGACGGTCACGGACAGCGCGGGCAGGAGCGGAGCCGACACGTTGCAGGCGCTCGTCGGCGGCCCCCGCGTCGGGATCGAGCTGCCGCTCGAGAGCACGCCGGTCGTGGCCGGCGGCTCGATTCCCATCCGGGTCACGGCCGTCGACTCGCTCCGTGGGCTGGACAGCCTGCGGGTGTCGCTCAGCGGCGTCATGAGCATGACCTTGACCTGGAGGGGGTATGCGTCGGCCGCGCTCGTGACGGAGGACACGACGATCGTCGCCGGGATGACCGTCGGAGATGTCGTCGTCTCGGCCACGGTGTGGTCCGACACGCTGCCGGGAACCGCCGCCCCGCGGCGAATCCATCTCGTCGCGCCGTCCGCGGGCGACACCCTGAGGCCGCGGCTGTCCGTCCGGATCGCGCAACCGGCGATGAGTCCGGCGCCGCGGCTGGAGCTCGGCGACACGCTGGTGTTCGTGGTCACGGCGGCGGACTCGGGCACGGCCGGCCTCGCCCGCGTCGGGCTGATCGCGAGAGTGCTCAACGCCGACACGGCCACCGTCGTGCCGGTCTACCGCTCCCGGAGCTACCCGGGCGATCCGTCGTCGGTGGATACGTTCCGCGTGACGCTCGCGGACTTCGGGCTCCGTCCCGAGCACCTGCCGCTGCCGCTCGGGGTGAAGCTGACGGTCTCCGCGTTCGCGGAGGATCTCGCGGCGCCGACCAACCGCGGCTGCGCATCTCATGAGGCGCCGGAGAGTCAGGACTGTGTCGCGGATCCAGACAACCCCGCCTTCTTTCTGCCCGAACCGGCGGTGCCGCAGTGGTCCATCGTTCCGGTGTCCGGGATGACCGTGCTGCTGCCGGGCGGAGGCGTCATCGGCGACGCCGTGGTGGATACGGCGAGGCAGCGGCTCTTTCTGTCGAACGTGCAGAAGAACCGGGTGGAGCTGCTCTCGCTCTCGTCCATGACGTTCCGCAGCGGCGGGATCGCGGTCGGCTCGCGGCCGTGGGGGTTGTTCATCGGCGGCTTCGACCCGCTCACCGGCGAGGCCCGCAGCGATACGCTGATCGTGGCGAACTCCGGCGGCACGAACATCTCCTACATCGGGCTCGCCGGCAGCGACCCCGACGGGCTAGCCGAAGACACCCAGAAGCGCCTGCTGACACCGAACGCGTTGCTGTGGATCGCGGAGCGAAAGACGGACAACACGGGCGCGCCCGTGTTCGTGGTGGATCCGCCGATCCAGTTCAGTGATCGGCCGCAGTTCGTGGCGCAGGATTCGCTCGGCCGCATCGTCTACTCCACTGTGCCGACGCCGGCCGCCCCCAATGGCACGATCCGCGTGGCGGACTCCGACCCCGCCCCCAGCGTGAGCGGCGACACCGTAGAGGTCGTCATCTTCACGCGCTACGCGCCGTTCACTCCTGCGGCGGGCCACGTCTCCATCGAGCGGGTGGACAGCGTCCTGTCCGCGGGGGCCGGTCCGCTGGGGCCGTTGCTGGCGATCTTCGACCATCGCGTCGGCTTTCCGGGCCAGCGGGGCTACGCGATCGTCGACCCATACCGACTCGACGTGGACTCCCTGAACGCGGCGAACGGCTGGGATGTCGGCCTGTACGTCGACGTCGACTGGAACCTCGACGCGCTCGCCCTGCACGACACGACCTTCATCGCCGCGTCCGGCGACCGTGGCGAGATCGCCGTCGGCGAGGGCGCGGCGAGCCCCTACGGGCGCATCATGGTGTACCGGGCCGCGGACCGCGGCATCTCGGACGCGGTCGCCACCTCCGACCTGATCGGCAACGTCTCCGAGAGGGTCAACGGCCTGGCGCTCAACCGCGACGGCGCGCTCGGCGCCGCGCGCGGCACTCAGGGCGCCTACTACTTCACCGGTCAGCAGCAGAGCCCCGGGGAGCTGCGCCTGCAGGGCGTGTTCGAGGGCGATCTCGGCGCGGACGGCGCCGGCGCCGCGCTGCACCCCGACCACACGGGAGTCATCGCCGCTACAGGCTCGAGCTACTCCTTCATCGGCACGGACCGAAGCACGGTGAAGATCATCGATACCGTCCACTTCCTGGAGGTGGGCGAGATCGCGATCCGTGACGACATCGTGGGGCCACTGCGCGCCACGCGGGCGCTGCCGGCGGACAACGCGGGCCTGGCGCCGGGAAGCTCGAACTACGTGATCGCGAAGCTCTACGGCGTCACCTCCGCCGGAGGTGTCGTGGTGGTCAACATCCGCATTCGCGACATCAACTGATCCGGCCCGGCGGCTGGACAGGCGTCTCGCCCTTGCCCTATATAGCAGGTCATCGACCTCCTCCAGGTCGCTGACCCGTCCAGGGCCGGGTCAGGAGGGAGAGCCCGGCTCGCGCCGGGCTCTCCCGCTTTTGCGGCCCGTCACCGAAAGGCGAGACGATGCACTTCCGCTTCACGACCGCCGGCGAGTCGCATGGCCGTGGCCTCGTCGCCGTGGTCGAGGGGGTGCCGGCCGGCCTGCCGATCGACATCGCGCGCGACGTCGATCCCGAGCTCCGGCGGCGGCAGGGCGGCTACGGCCGCGGCGAGAGGATGAAGATCGAAAGGGACCGCGCCGAGGTCCTCTCCGGCATCCGTCTCGGCGAGACGCTCGGGTCGCCGATCGCCCTGCTGGTCTGGAACCGGGACTGGGAGAACTGGCGCCTGCCAATGTCCCCCGACGTGCCGGCGCCCGATGCCACCGACGAGGAGCTGAGACGCGTCCGCCTGCCGCGGCCGGGGCACGCTGACCTCGTCGGCGTGCTGAAGTACGGCCGCTCGGACGCGCGCGACATCCTCGAGCGGGCCTCGGCCCGCGAGACGACGGCCAGGGTTGCCGTCGGCGCCGTCGCGAAGCGGCTCCTGGGCGAGCTCGGGGTCACCATCGGCAGCCACATCGTCCGGCTCGGGTCGGTCGAGGCGAGCCTGGATCCGGCCGGGCTGCCCGACGACATCAACGCAGCCTCCGACGCATCCGCGCTGCGCACGCTGGACCGGGGCGCCGAGCGCCGCATGATCGAGCTGATCGACCGCGCGCAATCGGAGGGGAACACGCTCGGCGGCGTCTTCGAGGTGGTCGCCCGCGGCGCACCCGTCGGGCTGGGCAGCCACGTCGCCTGGGACCGGCGGCTCGACGGCCGTCTCGCCGGCGCGCTCATGTCGATCCAGGCAATGAAGGGCGTCGAGATCGGCATGGGCTTCGAGGCGGCCCGCCGCTTCGGCTCGGACGTGCACGACGAGATCGAGAGCGCGCCGAACCGTCGCCGGACCGGCGGGTACCAGCGCACGCGAAACAACGCCGGAGGGCTGGAAGGCGGCACGTCGACGGGAGAGCCGATCGTCGTGCGGGTGGCGATGAAGCCGCTTTCCTCGCTGATGCGCCCACTGAAGAGCGTGGATCTGTCGTCGGGCGACGTCGCCGAAGCGATCCGCGAGCGCAGCGACGTCGTGGCGCTCGCGGCCGCCGGCGTCGTCGGAGAGGCAATGGTCGCGATCGTGCTCGCCAATGCCATGCTCGAGAAGTTCGGCGGCGACTCGCTGGAGGAGACCCGGCGGAACCTGGAGGGGTACCTCGATTCGCTCCGGCAGCGGAGACCCGGGCAGGGCTGAGCAGGCCGGTGATCCGGCGGCTCCCGTCGAGCGCCTGATCCTCGTCGGCTTCATGGGCGCCGGCAAGACGACGGTCGGACGGCGGCTCGCGGAGCGGCTGGGCTGGCGCTTCGTCGACCTCGACGAGTGGATCGAGGAGCGGGCGGGGAGCAGCGTACCCGAGATCTTCGCTCGGCGCGGCGAGGCGGCGTTCCGTAAGCTGGAGGCCGAAGCGACGCGCGAGCTCGCCGGCGAGCGACGGCTGGTGCTCGCCCCGGGCGGCGGCTGGATCGTGCAGCCGGGATTGCTGGATGCGATGCGGCCCGGCAGCCGCATCGTCTGGCTCAGGGTCTCGGCCACCGAGGCGGTGCGGCGCGCAACCTCGACCGGCGTCGAGCGGCCTCTGCTCGCCGGCGAGGACCCGTTCCGGACCGCGGAACGCCTGCTCGCGGAGAGGGAGCCGAGCTACCGCGCCGCGGACGTCTCGGTCGAAACCGACGGCCGCGGCATCGAAGACATAACACAAGAGATCCTCGTCCGCCTCGGCGGTGGCGAGGTGTAGCGCTCAGACACGGAGAAGGCATGGCGCGAACCGCCAAATCGAATCGGCTGGTGATCGTCGAATCGCCGGCCAAGGCCCGCACGATCGGGAAGTACCTCGGCAGCGGCTATCGCGTGAAGGCGTCGGTGGGTCACATCCGGGACCTGCCGCCGCGTGAGCTCGGCGTCGACGTGGAGAAGGGCTTCGAGCCGAAGTACGTGACGATCCGCGGCAAGGGCAAGATCATCCAGGAGCTGCGCAGGGAGGCACGGGAGGTCGACGAGATCCTGCTCGCGACCGACCCGGACCGCGAGGGTGAGGCCATCGCCTACCACGTCGCGGAGCAGCTCGGCTACCCAGCCGACGGCGACGGCGACCGCTTCCGCCGCGTCCTCTTTCACGAGATCACGCGCGACGCCGTGCAGCACGCGCTGGACAACCCGCTCGCGCTCGACATGCGCAAGGTCGAGGCGCAGCAGGCAAGGCGTATTCTCGACCGCCTCGTCGGCTATCAGGTCAGCCCCCTGCTCTGGAAGCCGATCCGTCCTGGCCTGAGCGCCGGTCGCGTCCAGACGGTCGCGCTGCGCCTCATCGTCGAGCGCGAGGCCGAGATCCGCGCGTTCGAGCCGCAGGAGTACTGGTCGATCACCGCGCTGCTCGACGCGAAGGGCGAGCGCTTCGAGGCCAAGCTCCACCACATCGACGGCGAGACGTTCACGCTCGGCGACGAGGCCGCCGCCCGGACGGTGCTCTCCGACATCAATGGGCTGCCGTTCGACGTCACTTCCGCAAAGCGTCGCGAGAAGCGCAAGAACCCGCCCGCCCCCTTCACGACCTCGACGCTGCAGCAGGAGGCGGCGAAACGGCTCGGCTTCTCGGCGAAGCGCACGATGCGCGTCGCACAGCAGCTCTACGAGGGCGTCGACGTGGGATCGGAGGGCTCCGTCGGCCTGATCACCTACATGCGCACGGACTCCACTCGCGTGTCTCGCCAGGCGGTGGACGGCGCCCGCGCGTGGATCGAGTCGAAGTTCGGCCATAGCTACACGCCGGCGAGCGGCCGGCTCTACGGCGGAAAGCAGCAGAAGGGGGCGCAGGAGGCGCACGAGGCGATCCGCCCGACCGATCCGGCGCGCGACGCGGACGCCGTTCGCCGGCATCTCGATCGCGACCAGGCTCGCCTCTACGAGCTGATCTGGCTGCGCTTCGTCGCGGGGCAGATGGCGGCCGCCATCTACGATACCACGACGATCGACTTCGACCTCCGGCCCGAAGGGCGCCCGACCTACCTGTTCCGCGCCACCGGGTCCGTGCTGAAGTTCGACGGCTTCACTCGCCTCTATCGCGAGGCCCGTGAGGACGGCGACAAGCGCACGCTGGACGACCTCATGCCGCTGCCGTACCTCGACGAGGGCGAGCGCTGCGACCTCACCGAGCTCGTGCCCGAGCAGCACTTCACCCAGCCGCCGCCCCGCTACAGCGAAGCGAGCCTCGTGAAGGAGCTCGAGAAGCAGGGGATCGGCCGGCCCTCCACGTACGCGCAGATCATCTCGACCATCCGCGACCGCGAGTACGTCGAGCTCAATCAGAAGCGCTTCTTCCCCACGCCGCTCGGCGAGACGGTCGCGCATATGCTGGTGCGGCTCTTCCCCGACATCTTCAATGTCTCCTTCACGAGCGAGATGGAGACGGAGCTGGACCGCATCGAGGAGGGCGACCTCGACTGGCGCAAGGTCCTGACCGACTTCTACGACCCGTTCAGCAAGCGGCTCAGCGAGGGCGAGGAGAAGAAGGAGGAGGTCCTGCGCGAGGTCGTGCAGGCCGGCGACCAGAAGTGCCCGGAGTGCGGCCGCGATCTGCAGGTGAAATGGGGGCGCCGCGGCCGCTTCCTGGCCTGCTCCGGCTATCCGGAGTGCAAGCACACGCAGCCGCTCGAGGGCGAGGAGCGCGAGGCACCGAAGCCGACGGGGGAGAAGTGCCCGAAGTGCGGCTCGGATCTCGTCGAGAAGCAGGGCCGCTTCGGCCCCTTCATCGCGTGCAGCAACTACCCCGAGTGCAAGCACACGCAGCCGCGCACGATCCCGGGACTGAAGTGCCCGCAGTGCGGCGAGGGCGACGTCGCCGAGAAGCGCACGAAGCGCGGCAAGCCGTTCTGGGGCTGCACGCGCTACCCCGACTGCGACTGGTCCACCTGGGATGAGCCCGTGGCACAGGCGTGCCCCGACTGCGGCGCGCCGTTCCTCGTTCGCAAGAGCACCAAGGCGAAGGGCGAGTTCCTGAAGTGCCTCAGCTGCAAGGGCGAGTTCATGGAGGCGAGCGTCACGGATGGCTGACGCGATCGTCGTCGGGGGCGGGCTCGCCGGCTGCGAAGCGGCCTGGCAGATCGCGTCCCGCGGCCACAATGTCGCGCTGCTCGAGAATGCGGCCGGTCCGCAGCACCGAGGCCCATCAGACGGATCGCCTGGCCGAGCTGGTATGCACGAACTCGTTCAAGAGCGAGGACCCGTCCAACGCGCACGGCCTGCTGAAGCGCGAGATGCGCGCGCTCGGGTCCATCCTGCTAGGCACCGCGGCGTCCTCGCGCGTCGCGGCCGGCGCGGCGCTGGCGGTCGACCGGGAGGTCTTCTCGGCGCACGTGACCGAACGGATCGCGTCGCACCCGCGCATCCGGCTCGTCCGCGAGGAGGTCATGGCGGTGCCGGAGACGGCGGCCGTCATCGCGACCGGCCCGCTCACCTCCGATCCGCTTTCCCGGGCCCTCGCCCGCCTGCTCGGCGACGACGGCCTCGCCTTCTACGACTCCATCGCGCCGATCGTCGCCGACGACTCCATCGATCGAGAGCACGCGTGGCTCGCCTCCCGTTACGGCAAGGGCGACGGTGACGACTACCTGAACTGTCCGCTCGATCCGGAGCAGTACGCGGCCTTCGTGCGCGAGCTGATCGAGGCCGACGTCTATCCGGGGCACGACTGGGAGACCATTCCGTACTTCGAGGGCTGCCTTCCCGTGGAGGTGATGGCCGCCCGAGGAGAGGATACGCTCCGCTTCGGTCCCATGAAGCCGATCGGCTTGACCGATCCCCGCACCGGCCGTCGGCCCTACGCCGTGCTGCAGCTGCGGCGCGAGGACCAGCGAGGTCAAATGTGGAATCTGGTCGGGTTCCAGACCCGTCTGCGAACCGGCGAGCAGCGGCGCGTCTTCCGCATGATCCCCGCCCTGAGAGACGCCGAGTTCCTGCGTACGGGATCGATCCACCGGAACACCTACCTGAATTTTCCGGCGGCGCTGACGCCGTACGGCGCGCCGCGGGCGAGGCCGGACCTGATCGTCGCCGGTCAGCTGACGGGCGTGGAGGGCTACATGGAGTCCGCCGCCTCCGGCATCCTCGCCGGTATCAACCTGGACCGGATCCTGATGGGGAGTGAGCCCGTCGTTCCGCCCCCGACCACCATGCTCGGTGGCCTCTACCGCTACCTTCGGGATGCGGAGCCGGGCGCGTTCCAGCCGATGAACTCGAACTTCGGGCTCGTCGACCCGCCGCCGGAGCGGATCCGGGACAAGCGCCGCAGGCGGGAGCGAACGGCGGAGATCGCGGCCGAGGCGCTGGACGAGTGGATGCGGAAATGCGGCATCGAGGCCGTGGCCTCGGTCGACCTCATGCCCGCATGAGGCCCCCGCAGCGGTCCGTCGACGCTTTCCTCCGTCATATCGAGGACGGCAGGCAGCTCAGCCCACATACCGTCGCGGCCTACCGTCGCGATCTCGGCGAGCTCGTCGACTTCCTGCGGCGGCGCGCGGGCGTCGAAGCCATCGACTGGACCGACGTGGACCGGCTCGAGCTCAGGGCCTACCTCGGCGCGCTGACGCGCCGAGGACTGGCGCGCCGGACGATCGCGCGGAAGCTCTCCGCCGTGAGGTCGCTGTTCCGATTCCTGCACCGCGAGGAGGTCGTCGAGGCGAACCCGGCCCGCACGGTACGGTCTCCGAAGATCGAGCGCACCCTTCCCGCCTGGCTCAGCCGACCGGACATCGACCGACTCTTCGCCGCCGCCGAGCTCCGTGCCGTGGAGAACGACTTCCGCTCCTGCCGTGACCTGGCGATCCTCGAGACCTTCTACGCCACCGGGATCCGACTCTCCGAGCTGCAGCGCCTGGACTGGGAGGACCTCGATCTCGTCGGCGAGCAGGTGCGCGTGCTCGGCAAGGGCCGAAAGGAGCGGATCGTGCCGCTCGGCGCCGCCTCCGTTCGCGCGCTGCGCCGCTACGAGCTTCGCCGCGCCGAGATCCGTCTCCGGCCCGGACCGGACGCGCGCGCCGCATTCGTCTCCGACCGGGGCCGGCGCCTCTCTCGGCGCCAGGTGCAGAACGTCATCGGCGCAGCCCTCGATCGGATCGCTGCCGACGCCGACCTCTCGACCCACTCGCTGCGCCACTCCTTCGCCACGCACCTCCTCGACGCCGGCGCCGACCTCCTCGCCGTCAAAGACCTGCTCGGCCACGCCTCCCTCTCCACCACCCGGATCTACACCCACACCTCCAAGGAGCACCTGAAGCGCGTCTACGACCAGGCGCATCCGAGAGCATGATGGGACTGCGGGCGTCGGCTTCGCGTTGGAACCGCTGCGGGGTAGCGGGTAAATGGAGAGGTGGAGAGGCCGAGCCCTCCGATTTTCGACTTCTGACATCCGGCGCTGCCCATGCCTGAGCTGAGAGCCACCACCATCGTGGCTGTTCGTCACAGGAACCGAGTCGCCATTGGTGGCGACGGCCAGGTCACCCTCGGCGAGACGGTCATGAAGTCCGGCGCGCAGAAGGTGCGCAAGCTGAGGGACGGCAAGGTGTTGGCGGGATTTGCCGGCTCCGTCGCCGACGCGTTCACACTTTTCAACAAGTTCGAGGAGAAGCTCGAGCGCTATCCCAGCAACCTGCCGCGCGCCGTCGTGGAGCTCGCTCGCGAATGGCGAACCGATCGATTCCTGCGACGGCTGGAGGCGGCGCTGATCGTCGCGGATCGCGAGCACCTCTTCGTGGTCACCGGCGATGGCAACGTCATCGAGCCGGACGACGACGTGACCGCGATCGGCAGCGGCGGCGGGTACGCTCTTGCGGCGGCCCGGGCGTTCAAGATGGACTCCGACCTGGACGCCGCGACGATCGCGAGGCAGGCGCTCGAGATCGCCGGCGACATTTGCATCTACACGAACAAGAACATCACGATACTCGAGTTGGGCGAGTAGAAACGATGGCAACCGTGCCCGGTGACGTGGAACGATCGGGGCAGACTCCGCCCATCGCTGTGGATGGCGACGGCGCGGCGGATGCGCCCTGGCTCGACGAGTTGACGCCGCGACAGATCGTCGCGGAGCTCGACAAGTACATCGTGGGGCAGGATGGGGCCAAGAAGGCGGTCGCCATCGCCCTGCGCAACCGCTGGCGTCGGCAACGCGTCGATGAGGATCTCCGCGAGGAGATCGTGCCGAACAACATCATCATGATCGGTCCGACCGGAGTCGGGAAGACCGAGATCGCGAGGCGCCTGGCCCGACTCGCCGGCGCCCCCTTCGTGAAGGTCGAAGCCTCGAAGTTCACGGAGGTCGGGTACGTCGGGCGGGACGTCGAATCGATGATCCGCGACCTCGTCGAGTACGCCGTCAACATGGTGCGCGACGAGCGCGAGGGGGATGTCGAGGAACTGGCGGAGCAACGCGCCGAAGAACGGCTGCTGGATCTGCTCTTTCCCATCGGCGGGGAGGGCGAGGCGCACCCCGACACGCGGCGCGAGGAGGACGACGGGGGCTCCCGAAAGTTCGTCGTCGGATCCGGCGGCGTCGCCGCCGAGCAGGCGGGCTCCGCGAGCAAGGAAGACGGCACCTCCCCCGAGCGCCGCCAGCGCACACGCGAGAAGCTCCGCAAGCTGCTGCGCGACGGCAAGCTCGAGGAGCGCATGGTGGACGTCGAGGTGCAGCAGGGCATGCCCATCGAGAACATGATGGTGCCGATGGGCGGTGGCATGGACGGGATGGACTTCAACTTCACCGAGATGCTGCAGGACATGCTGCCGAAGAAGAAGAAGCGGCGCAGCGTCTCGGTCGCGGAGGCCCGCCGGATTCTCGTGCAGGACGAGCTCGACAAGCTCGTCGACATGGACGAGGTCGTGAACGAGGCGCTGATCCGCGCCGAGGACACCGGCATCGTGTTCCTCGACGAGATCGACAAGGTGGCCGGGGTGAAGGGCACGCAGGGTCCGGACGTCAGCCGCGAGGGCGTCCAGCGCGACCTCCTGCCGATCGTCGAGGGGAGCACCGTCCAGACCAAGTACGGGCTCGTCCGCACCGACCACGTTCTCTTCATCGCGGCCGGCGCCTTCCATGTCTCCAAGCCGACCGACCTGATCCCCGAGCTGCAGGGACGATTCCCGATCCGCGTCGAGCTCAACCCGCTGACGGAAGGCGACTTCGTCCGCATCCTCACGGAGCCGAAGAACGCGCTGCTGCGCCAGTACTCCGCCCTGCTCTCCACCGAGGGCGTCCGGCTCGAATTCGGCGAAGACGCGGTCGCCGAGGTCGCGCGTACGGCGAACGAGCTGAACGAGCGGATGGAGAATATCGGCGCACGTCGCCTCCACACGGTGATGACGACGCTGCTCGAGGATCTGCTCTTCGAGCTGCCAGACTCCGGTCAGCGGGAGCTCGATGTGGACGCCGCGTTCGTCCGCGATCGCTTGCGCCATATCGTCGACGACGAGGATCTCCGCAAGTACATTCTGTAGCCGCGCTTTGCGCGGGGCGCGGCATGCTGCCGGGCGCGACCCTGCGGGCCGGGCGCCGCGCTTCGCGCGGGGCGCCTCCCGGGGCCCCGCCCTGCCACGCCCGCTCGCCCGCGCAAGGCGCCGCCCCGGGCCGCAGGCCCGCTCCCGTCGCGCAAAGCGCCGCCCCGGGCCGCAGGCCCGCTCCCGTCGCGCAAAGCGCCGCCCCCGGGCCGCAGGCCCGCTCCCGTCGCGCAAAGCGCCGCCCCCCGGGCCGCAGGCCCGCTCCCGTCGCAACGCGACGGCGCCCGGCGCATGCCGCGCCCGACCCGCAGGGTCGCGCCCCGCGTGCCCGCGCGGCGCCCGGGCAGCGCTGAGCGCTGCCCGCACCGCCTTTCCTCCCCCGGCGCGCGACCGTACCTTGCCCGGTTCGAAACCCGAGATCCGAGCGACAATGCCCGATAAACACGATTTTCTCGCCATCCCTGACCTCTCCACGGAGGAGCTATACGAGCTGCTGCGCCTCGCTCGCCGGATGAAGGCGGGGGAGTACCGCGAGCGGCCGCTCGCGGGAATGACGCTGGGGATGATCTTCGAGAAGAGCTCGACCCGCACGCGGGTCTCCTTCGAGGTCGGCATGTACCAGCTCGGCGGGCACGCGCTCTTCCTGTCGTCGCGCGACATTCAGATCGGGCGCGGTGAGCCGATCCGCGACACGGCGCGGGTACTCTCGCGCTACCTGGACGGGATCATGATCCGGACGTTCGGGCAGGACATTGTCGCCGAGCTGGCCGAATTCGCGTCGATCCCGGTGATCAACGGTCTCACGGACCTGCTGCATCCCTGTCAGGTGCTGACGGACCTGCTGACGATCCAGGAGGTCTTCGACGAGGATCTCGCGCCGCGCCGGATCGCGTGGATCGGCGACGGCAACAACATGGCGAACTCGTGGCTGAACGCGGCCTACCGCCTCGGCTTCGAGCTGCGCCTCGCCTGCCCGGAGGGGTATGACCCGGATCCGGGGATCCTCGAGCGCGCGCGCGGCACGGGGCGCGTCCTGCTGACGCGGGAGCCGGCGGAGGCGGCCGATGGCGCCGAAGTGGTGAACACGGACGTCTGGGCGTCGATGGGACAGGAGGAAGAAGCAGAGCAGCGCCGTCGCGCTTTCGCTGGATATTGCGTGGACGGCGGCCTGATGGAGAAGGCGGCGTCGGACGCGATATTCCTGCACTGTCTGCCGGCGCACCGGGGCGAGGAGGTGAGCGAGGAGGTCTTCGAGGGGCCACGCTCGCGCGTGTTCGATGAAGCCGAGAACCGCCTGCACGCTCAGAAGGCGCTGCTCGTGCGGTTGATGGGAACCTAGCAGTTCGCGGGAGGGGGCCGGATGTCGGGTGATTCGCTGAAGCGGACGCCGCTGTACGAGGAGCACGTCCGAGCGGGCGGCAAGATGGTGCCTTTCGCCGGCTTCGAGCTACCGGTGCAATACGCTCCGGGGATCGTCGCGGAGCACCGCGCCGTTCGATCGGCCGCGGGGCTGTTCGATGTTTCGCACATGGGTGAGTTCATCGTGCGTGGCCCCGATGCGCTCGCGCTCGTGCAGAACGTCACGACCAACGACGCCTCGCAGCTGCAGATCGGGCAGGCGCAGTATTCGGTGATCTGTCAGGACGACGGCGGCGCGATCGACGACTGCATCGTCTACCGTTTCACGGACCACTACATGATCGTCGTGAACGCGGCCAATCACGACGTCGACTGGGAATGGATCTCGGGACACGCGGCCGCCCTCGACGTCGGGCTGAGTGATCGGTCGGACGCCACGGCGCTGCTCGCGCTGCAGGGCCCGCGAGCGCAGGAGATCCTCGCGCCGCTGACGGACGAGGTGCTCGACGACATCGCGTACTACCACTTCACCGAGGGCGAGGTGGCCGGCCGTCCGGCCGTCATCAGCCGTACCGGCTACACGGGCGAGGACGGGTTCGAGCTGTACCTTGCGCCGGCCGATGCGGCTCACGTCTGGGCTCGGTTGCTGGACACGGGCGAGGACAAGGGGCTGATCCCTGCAGGGCTGGGCGCGCGCGACTCGCTACGACTGGAGGTCGGCTACATCCTTTACGGCAATGACCTGGACCGCGAGCACACGCCGCTCGAGGCCGGCCTCGGGTGGGTGGTGAAGCCCGCCAAGGGCGAATTCCATGGCCGCGAGGCGCTCGTCCGCCAGAAGGAGGAAGGGCTGCAGCGCCGTCTCGTCGGCTTCCGACTGCTGGAGCGCGGCTTCCCGCGCCACGGCTACGAGGTGCGCTTTCAGGGCGAGGCCGCCGGTCTCGTGACGAGCGGTGTCGTCAGCCCGATGCTGGAGGAGGGCGTCGGCCTGGCCTACGTGCCGGCGTCCGCGAAGGAGCCGGGGACTGCGGTCGAGATCGTGATCCGCGGCCGCGCCGTGCCCGCCGAGGTGGTCCGGCCGCCGTTCTACACCGACGGCTCCGTCCGCCGCTGATCGGCCGTGGACCCGATCGGACTCGCGATTCTCACGGTCTCCGACGGGGTCGCCGCCGGAGAGCGGGAGGACCACAGCGGTGCGACGATCGTCGCGTGGGCGGAGCACGCCGGACATCGCGTCGTAGCCACCGCGTGCGTGCCAGACGCGACGGAGCGAATCGCGCCCCTGCTCGCGGGATGGGCGGATGGAGGGGAGGCGGACGTGATCCTCACGACCGGCGGAACCGGCCTGACGGCGCGCGACGTGACCCCCGAAGCGACACGCACGATCCTCGATCGGCACGCGCCGGGAATCGCCGAGGCGCTGCGCTCCGCGGGCCGGGCAGCCACTCCCTACGCCGCGCTTTCCCGGGGTGTGGCCGGCACGCGCGGTCGCTGTCTGATCGTGAACCTTCCCGGTAGCGAATCCGGCGTGCGCGATGGCCTTGCCGCTCTCGCTCCGCTGATCGCCCACGCAGTGCAGCTTCTGCGCGGCCGCGAGACTTCCCGTCATGAGCCCGATGGCTGAAACGGTCCTGATCTCCACGCACGATGTGGAGAGCGCCGTAAAGCTTCGGGACGCCTTCGTCGACCACGGCCTGCGCGTCGAGCTGGTCACACCGGCGGAGAAGCTGGCGGACTTCCAGGAACCGGTACTGCTCGTGATCACCGGCGGCCTCGAGGAGAAGCGCGCCCGGCGGTTGCTGCGCGAGGCCACCGCGCTCGACCTTCCCTCGATCGGTCTCGCGGACAGCGCTCAGCAGGCGCGCCCGGAGAACTGTCGACGGCTCGGTCTCGTCGAGTGCCTGCCGAAGCCGGCCGACCCCGCCGAGGTCGCGCTTCTCGGCCGCCGCCTCATCGAGCGGAGCCGTCTGCGCGAGGTGACCGGGATCATCGGCGAGACCGAGGTGATGCGCGAAGTGCTGGAGCGCGTCGTCCAGATCGCGCCGGTCAACGCGACCGTGATGATCACCGGCGAGAGCGGGACCGGAAAGGAGCTCGTCGCACGCGGAATCCACGCGCTCTCGCCGCGACGGTCGGGCCGATTCATCGCCGCGAACGTGGCGGCGCTGCCCGAGACGTTGCTCGAATCCGAGCTGTTCGGTCACGAGAAGGGCTCCTTCACCGGTGCGATCGGCCAGCGCAAGGGACTGTTCGAGCTCGCGGACGGGGGCACGCTGTTCCTCGACGAGATCGGGGAGATGCCGCTCGCCACGCAGACCAAGCTCCTGCGCGTCCTCGAGGACCGGAGCTTCATGCGTGTCGGGGGTGAACAGCCGATCCGGGTGGATGTGCGCGTCGTCGCCGCGACGAACCGGGACCTGCGGCAGCTCGTCGAGCTCGGCGAATTCCGGCGCGACCTCTACTACCGGCTGAACGTGCTCGAGGTCAGGTTGCCTCCGCTCCGCCAGCGGCGCGAGGACATCCCGCGGCTCATCGACGCGTTCGTGCAGCAGTCCAGCCGGCAGCACGATCGGCCCCGGATCGCGTTCTCGCCCGAGGCCGCCCGCATCCTGATCGAATACGATTGGCCCGGCAACGTGCGCGA
This sequence comes from uncultured Gemmatimonadales bacterium, assembly GCA_963798855.1. Taxonomy (GTDB): domain Bacteria; phylum Gemmatimonadota; class Gemmatimonadetes; order Longimicrobiales; family RSA9; genus CAWCUU01. The sequence goes on from CAWCUU010000001.1 coordinate 127,564, forward strand.
GCTGCGTAACGCGATCGAATCCATGGTCGTGCTCTCCGGCTCGGCCGTGCTGGGACCCGAGGCCCTCCCAGACTACATTCGCAGCGGCTCGCGTCAGCCCGCGCTCCTGCCGGCGCCGGTGCCGAAGCGGGAGCGCGGCGCGGCCTCGGCTCCCGAGCTCGAGTTCATCTTCCGGACGCTGCTTCAGATGCGGCTCGACGTCGACGACATTCGTCGCGAGTTCGAGGAGTACCGCCGCTCTCACCCCGGGGCCGCGGGGCTGGCGCTCCCGTATACGCCCCCCCAGCTGCCGCAGGGCCTCCGCGCAGGCCAGCCGATCGAAGAGGCGGAGTTCGCCAACGGCGATGAGGAGGAGGACACAGGCGATGAAGGAGTCGTCGTCTTCCGGCCTGGAAAGACGATGGAGGAGCTGGAGCGGGAGGCGATCGTAGCCGCGCTCGGTGAGGTCGGCGGCAACCGCAGGCGGGCGGCCGAGATGCTCGGGATCGGCGAGCGGACGCTCTACCGCAAGATCAAGGAGTACGACATCGAGGCCTGACCCGTCGATCCCGATCGCGAGCGCACCCGCGCTCGCTCGGCCTGCAGGGCGGGGATGATCCGGGCCCACGCGTCACCGCTCTCGCCGGCGTAGAGCACCGACAGAGGAGCATCGTAATCGAGCGGCCCGCGGAACACGTATACAGCGCTCTCCACCTTCCGCTGCTCGAGCTGTTGTCGGCCCCACCCCGCCGTGAGCGGAATCACTCCCGCGCCGCGGTAGACGCGCCCCTGCTGCTCGATCTGCAGATCCTCGGGCTGGAAGACCGCGCCGGTCGAGTAGCTGAAGACCGACACCAGCCACAGCTCGGCGTCCTCTCCGCCGACCGCGCTGCCGCGATCCGACGCCTGCGCCTGAAGCGCATGCAGCCGCGCATAGGTGTCGGGCGCGGCGAGGCGGATCACCGATTCGCTGAGCGGCGTCGCCTTCAGCAGCAAGGCGTCGGAGCGTAGCTCGACCGTGAACTCGTCCTGGTGCAGCGTGCCGAGGCCGGCCGCTACGATGCCGCTCTGCGCCGACGCTCCTGCGGGCGTGCTCGGAGCGGGCGAGTCGGGGTGCGCTGCCGGCGCACAGGCGACCAGAGCCGTCGCGCCGGCGAGCGCGGCCGCGATCCACCCGACCATCACCGCGCGTACGCGGCGCTGAGCCGGGCGCGCCACTCGCCGCCGCGACGTCGGTCCGCCTGCGCCGGAGCGGCTCATCCGGCCCCCGACGAGAGCAGTCCCGCGAGCGCGCCCAGCAGCTCGGCGCGGCCTTCGCCGCTCACGGCCGAGAACGGCAGGACCTGCTCCGGATCGACCTGCAGTGTGCGCACGGTGTCGCTCACGCGCCGGGCTCGCTCCGCCCGCTTCAGCTTGTCCATCTTCGTCAGCACCAGAAGGGTGGGTCGACCGAGAGCGGCCAGAAACTCGACCATCCGGCGATCCTCGGCCGTAGGCTCGTGACGTGCGTCGAGGATCTGTACGACCCCGCGTAGCTCTGCCGTACCTTGCAGGTACGACTCGATGAGCGGCTTCCAGGCGCGACGGATGGTCTCGGGCACCTTCGCGAAGCCGTAGCCGGGCAGATCCACCAGGAAGAAGTCGCGATCGCCGCGGCCGAGCGACGCCCTGACGCGGTAGAAGTTGATCTCCTGTGTCTTTCCGGGGCGTCCCGAGACGCGCGCTACCGGCCTCCTCGTGCGGCCGAGGAGCCGGTTGATCAGGCTCGACTTGCCGACGTTCGATCGACCCGAGAACGCCACCTGCGCAAGCGACCCCGGAGGCGGTGCCCCCGGGGTCGCGATCGCGCCGGCGAATTCGACTTCCTTGATCGTCACCGCGCCGTCAGGCTTCCTTCTTTGCGGTCTCCGGCCGCAGCACCAGCAGCGGTGGTATGTGCACGGTCACGCACTCGGCGGTCACCACGACCTCGCGCACGTCCTCGCGGGACGGGACGTCGAACATGATATCGCGCATCAACTCCTCCAGCACCGCCCGGAGGCCACGCGCGCCCGTGCCGCGATCGAGCGCCTTTCGCCCGATCGCCCGTACCGCATCCGCGTCGAACGTCAACCCGATCCCCTCCAGCTCGAACATCTTCTGATACTGCTTGATCAGCGCGTTCTTCGGCTCCGTGAGCACCCGGACCAGCGCGTCCTCGTCCAGCTCGCCGAGCGTCACGCTGACAGGGAGACGGCCGACCAGCTCCGGGATCAGACCGAAGCGCATCAGATCCTCCGGCTCCACCTGCCCGAACGGGTCTCCGACAGCGGCGGCGTCGCTGTGCGTGCTGCCGAACCCGATCTGCCGACGCCCCGTGCGTGCCTCGATGATCTTGTCCAGGCCGTCGAAGGCACCGCCACAGATGAAGAGGATGTTCCGCGTGTTGATCTGGATGTACTCTTGCTGCGGGTGCTTGCGGCCGCCCTGTGGCGGCACCGACGCGACCGTACCCTCCAGGATCTTCAGCAGCGCCTGCTGCACACCTTCCCCCGAGACGTCACGAGTGATGCTGGGGTTCTCCGACTTGCGCGCGATCTTGTCGATCTCGTCGATGTAGACGATGCCGCGCTCGCACTCCGCGATGTTGAAGTCTCCCGCCTGGAGCAGCCTGACGAGGATGTTCTCGACGTCCTCACCGACGTAGCCCGCCTCGGTGAGCGTCGTCGCGTCGGCGATCGTGAAGGGCACCTGCAGGATCCGGGCGAGCGTCTGTGCCAGCAGCGTCTTGCCGACGCCCGTCGGACCGATCAGCAGGATGTTCGACTTGTCGATCTCGATGTCGTCCAGGATCCCGTGGTGATTGACCCGCTTGTAGTGATTGTAGACGGCGACGGACAGAGATCGCTTCGCCTCTTCCTGTCCGATGACGTAGTCGTCCAGGACGTCCTTGATCTCGCGAGGGGTCGGGATCCGTACCGCCTCCGCGGTTTCGCGTTCCTCTTCTTCGGCGAGGATCTCGTTGCAGAGCGAGACGCACTCGTTGCAGATGTAGACCGAGGGCCCCGAAATGAACTTCTTGACGGTGTCCTTCGATTTTCCGCAGAAAGAGCAGCGCAGGTGCTTGTCGCTCGGCATGACGCTCTCTGGGCCGAGGAATGATTGCCCGCCGCCCCTCGGGCGGTGGGAACCCGCTACTACAGCGTCGAGTGCTGGCCGTTCCCGGCGGCTTCGACGATTTCGCCCTTGTGGGCGATGACCTGATCGATCAGGCCGTACTCCTTCGCCTCGACAGGACTCATGAATCGGTCCCGGTCCACGTCCTCCGCGATCCGATCCGGCGTTTGGTTCGTGTGCCGCGCCAGGATCTCGTTGAGTCGCTCCCGCGCGTAGAGGATCTCGCGGGCCTGAATCTCGATGTCGGCCGCCGTGCCCTGGCTTCCGCCCGACGGCTGGTGGATCATGATCCTCGAGTTCGGCAGCGCGCTGCGTCGGCCTTCGGCGCCTGCAGCGAGCAGAACCGCACCCATCGAGGCTGCCATCCCCATGCAGATCGTGGAGACGGGCGCGCGCAGATACTGCATCGTGTCGTAGATCGCCAGCCCCGCGTAAATCTGGCCGCCCGGCGAGTTTATGTAGAGATAGATGTCCTTCTCGGGGTTGTCGGCCTCAAGGAACAGTAACTGCGCAATGATGATGTTCGCCACGTTGTCGTCGATCGGCGTGCCGAGGAACACGATCCGGTCCATCAGCAGCCGGCTGAAAATGTCGTAGCTGCGCTCGCCGCGGCTCGACCTCTCGATGACGTAGGGCGGGTAAATCGTTGGCATTATTTCTTCGTCTTTCTCTTCGCCTTGCCCTTTGCTTCAGCCGCGGAGCCCGGCGCCGTTTCCGTGATCTCGGACTGCGATTTCAGGTATTCGAAGACCTTGTCCTCGAGAAGGTCGTTCTCGATCCGTTCCAGCCGACCGCTGCGCTGGAGCTGACTCCACACCTCCGCGACGGGGCGACCGCTCCGCTCGGCGACCTGCTCCACCCGTGCATCCACCTCCTCCTCGGAAGGCCGAAGGCCGTGCATCTCGGCGACCCGCTCCACCACCATCGATCGACGCAGCGCCCGCTCGGCGGCCGGCCGCGCCGCCTCCAGAAGCTCCGCCCTGCGCTCGGCCGGGATCTTCTGCTCGCCGCCGAACAGCTGCTCGACGTACCGGGCGATCATCGACTCCGGCACGTCGAAGGCGTTCGCCTCGATCACCTGGTCCAGCAGCCGGCGCCGGACCTCAGACTCCGCCTCCGAGTCGGACTCCCGCTGCAAGTCTTCACGGATCCGGTCCCGCAGCTGCTGCAGCGATTCGAAATCTCCGAGTCCGCGCGCGAAGTCGTCGTCGACCTCCGCCAGATCCGGCCGCTCGAGCTCGAGCAGCTCGACCTGCACGCGCTGTTCCTCCGGCTCCGCGCCCTCGCTCTCGTCGGCCGGAACCGAGATGACGAACTCGCCGGACATACCAACCTCGAGGGTCTGGATCGCGGCCTCGACATCGGCGATCGCCTGCCCCTGTCCCAGCACGATCTGGTACCGACGCGGCTTCGCCGTCTCGACCGCTTCGTCCTCCTTCAGCGGCGTGATCTGAACGGCGACGCGGTCACCGGACGCAGGCCGACCTTCCTCGAGCTTCCGCCACTCCGCCTGCTCGGTGCGCAGCCGTTCCACCACCTGGTCGACCTGCTCCTCGCCGACCGCGGCAGGCGCCCGCTGCACGACGAAGCCGCCGAGGCGGCCCAGCTCGATCTGCGGCTTGACCTCGAAGTGGACGTCGAAGGTGAGGTCGGCGCCGGGCGAGTAGTCTACCCGGTCGACGTGTCCCTGCGAGATCGGCTCGAACCCCTTCTCGCTCAGCGCCTGGCGGTACGCCGCGTCCACCAGCCGCTCGACCGTCTCGCTCTGGATCGCGTCGCCGAACTGCCGCTGCAGCACGCTCGCCGGCACCCGCCCCTGACGGAAGCCGGGAAGGCGCGCACGCTTGCGGATGCGCTGCACCACGGTATCCCGCTCCCGCTGGACGCGGTCCGCCGGAACGGTGATGGTGAGGCGCCGGCCCCAACCCTCGGGCTCGGCGACATCGATCTTCAGGTCCAGTGTGTCGGAGGCCATTCGTGCCTGGAAATCAGTCCGGTCATGCGAAAGGGGGGACTCGAACCCCCACGGGCATGCCCACGAGATCCTAAATCTCGCGCGTCTACCGGTTCCGCCACTTTCGCTCGGGGGAACCGAAATCTAACCGCGCGGGGGCGGCCGATCAACCGAAAAGCGCGCGCTCGGGCGGGGGCTCGGAGCGGCCGGATGTGGCGTCGCGACGCCAACCTACGGCACCCGGACGTTGACGATCAGCATGTCGCCTTCGGGCCGCTGCAGGAGGAGGGAGACGACCTTGCCCGAGCGCAGGCCCTTCAGGCGCGTCTGGGCGTCATTTGCGGAGCGGACCTGCTCCCGGTCGATCGACACGATGCGGTATCCGGGAACGAGGCTGTTGCGATCCGCGGCGCTGCCCGGCTGAACGCCCGTGATCAGCGCGCCGCCCGGCCGGCGGTAGCCCAGGCGGCGGGCTAGCTGGGGCGTGAGCTCGCCAATGCGGATGCCTAGGGTCGGCTGCGGGTGCTCGGGCTCGCGCTCCCCCGTCGGACGCTGCGAGAACGGCGCCTGCGCAAGCTCGACCGTGAAGTGGCGGGCATCCCCGAAACGGACGACGCCCAGCTCCGTCTTCTCGCCGGGATGGTGCTGTGCCACCAGCCTCTGGAGCTGACCCACGCGGTCCACCCGCTGGTCGTCGACCGCGACGATCACGTCATGGCGCTGCAGCCCGGCCGAGCGTGCGGGGGAATCGTCCCCCGTGAAGTCCTGGACCAGCACGCCCGCGATGGTGGGCAGGTGGTAGACCTCCGCGTCCTCCGGCGTGATGTCTCGGATCCGGACGCCGAGCACCGGGCGGTGCACCGCGCCGTAGCGGATCAGATCCCTCATCACGCGGCGGGCGAGGTTGATCGGGATCGCGAAGCCGTAGCCCTCGTAGAAGCCGGTCTCGCTCGCTATCGCCGTGTTCACACCGATGACCTCACCACGCAGATTCACCAGCGGCCCCCCCGAGTTGCCGGGGTTGATCACCGCGTCCGTCTGGATGAAATCCTCGATCGCGTAGCTCGCTGCAGGGTCCCGATCCTCGAGCAGCTCCTGGTTCAGGATGTCGAGTGGGCGCCCCTTCGCGCTGATGATGCCGCTCGTGACCGTGAAGTCGAGGGTGCTGGCGGCGCCGAAGCCGGGATTCCCGACGGTCAGCACCCATTCCCCGACACGCGTGTGCTCGGAGTCTCCGAGCCGGGCGGCGGTCAGCCCCTTCGCCGGAATGCGGATCACGGCGACGTCGGTCGTCGGATCGGTGCCGACGAGCTCGGCCTCGAAAACCCGCTTGTCGAAGAGCGTCACGGTGATGCGCTCGGCGGCCGCCACGACGTGGTTGTTCGTGAGGATGTAGCCGTCGCCGTCCACGACAATGCCGGTACCACCCGAGATCTCCGGGATGCTCTGGTGAACGGAGTCGTCGGGCGGCGAGCCGAAGAGCTCATGCGGGCCGACGCCCCGGCGGGAGGCGAGGGAGATCGGGCGTTCGGTCTGGATTCGCACGACGGCGGGGGTCACCGCCTCCGACATGGCGATGAAGGCCTGGCTCAATTCCGCCACCGGGCGGACGTCCTGCAGACGCGGGACCGGTGTCTGACCCGCGGCCGAGAGGGTGTCCGGCCCCGGGTGCAGCCGGACGGCCGTGGCGAAGCCCACGCCCGCGGCGAAGGCGACAATGAGAAGGGCGCCACCGAGGACACCCCGCTTGCGAAACCGATCGGACATGGCGGCTCGTCTGGAAGGGATCCGGAAGGTTGAATCTAGCCAGAGGGAGCGGCGAGGTACAGGCGGGCTTCGCAGGGCGAGGGCTAGGGCGAGGGGCCGGGGGGGGCGCGCGAGCGAGGTGCTCACCGACCCCCCAGCGCCGCCGGGCGAATCACGCGCCGAACGGCGCTCCAGCTTGCGGACCCTCGACTTCGGGCTCTGAACTCTCGAGCCCAGGCTCGTCGACTCTCGACTCTCTCACTCCTTGTCCTCCTCCACGATCTCGTAGTCCGCCTCGACGACGTTCTCGTCACCCGTGGCGGACGTCGCACCCGCGGTTTCGGCCTCCGCGCCGGCGGCCTGGCCCGGCTCCGATCCGGCCGCACCCTGGGCGGCCTCGGCCTGGTAGAGCTGCTGGCCGGCTGCGCTGAACGCCTGCATCAGCTCGTCGCGCGCCGCGTTCAGCTCGGAGACGTCGTCCTGCTTGAGCGCCTTCTTCGCCCGCTCGACCGCGGCCTCGAGGCGGCTCTTGGCGTCTGCGGAGACCTTGTCGCCCCACTCCTTGCTGTCCTTCTCGACCTGATAGACGAGAGAGTCGAGCTGGTTGCGGGTTTCGATCCGCTCCCGTCGCTCCTTGTCCTCGCCGGCGTGGGACTCGGCGTCCTTCACCATCCGGTCGATCTCGTGGTCCGACAGCCCGCTCGACGCCTCGATCCGGATCTTCTGCTCCTTGCCCGTGGCGCGGTCCTTCGCGCTCACGTGGAGGATACCGTTCGCGTCAATGTCGAATGTGACCTCGATCTGCGGCATGCCGCGCGGCGCCGGCGGGATGCCGGTCAACTGGAATCGGCCGATCGTCTTGTTGTCGATCGCCATGGGCCGCTCGCCCTGCAGCACGTGGATCTCCACCGTCGTCTGACTGTCCTCGGCCGTCGAGAAGACCTCCGACTTCTTCGTCGGGATCGTCGTGTTGCGCGGGATCAGCGGAGTCATCACCCCACCCAGCGTCTCGATGCCGAGCGAGAGCGGCGACACATCCAGCAGCAGGACATCCTTGACGTCGCCCGCCAGCACGCCGCCCTGGATCGCGGCGCCGACGGCCACGACCTCGTCGGGATTGACGCCCTTGTGCGGCTCCTTGCCGAAGAAGTCCTTCACGATCTGCTGCACCTTCGGGATCCGCGTCGAGCCCCCGACGAGGATCACCTCGTTCACCTGGCCCGGCTCGAGTCCCGCGTCCTGCAGCGCCTGCTTCATCGGCGGGATCGTCCGCTGGATGAGATCGTCGACGAGTTGCTCGAACTTCGCGCGCGTCAGCGTAATGTTGAGGTGCTTCGGACCCTCCTGCGTCGCCGTGATGAACGGCAGGTTGATGTCCGTCTGCGCGGTCGAGGAAAGCTCCATCTTCGCCTTCTCCGCCGCCTCCTTCAGCCGCTGTAGCGCCATCGGGTCCTTGGACAGATCGATACCCTGGTCCTTCTTGAACTCCTCCACCAGCCAGTCGATCACCCGCTGGTCGAAATCGTCGCCGCCCAGGTGGGTGTCGCCGTTCGTCGCCTTCACCTCGAAGACGCCATCGCCCAGCTCGAGGACCGAGATGTCGTAGGTGCCGCCACCGAGGTCGTAGACGGCGATGATCTCGTCCTTCTTCTTGTCGAGGCCGTAGGCGAGCGCAGCTGCGGTCGGCTCGTTGATGATCCGCAGCACGTCGAGCCCGGCGATCTTGCCCGCGTCCTTCGTCGCCTGCCGCTGCGAGTCGTTGAAGTAGGCGGGCACCGTCACCACCGCCTGCTTCACTTCCTGCCCCAGGTAGTCCTCGGCCGTCTGCCTCATCTTCTGCAGGATCATTGCCGAGATCTCGGGCGGCGTGAACGTCTTGTCCGTGTTGGGGACGTGCACCTGCACCCGATCGCCGCTGTCGCAGCGGACCTCGTAGGGCACCTTCGTGCGCTCGCTCTCCACCTCCGAGCAGCGCCGGCCCATGAAGCGCTTGATCGAGAAGATCGTGTTCTTCGGATTGGTGATCGCCTGCCGGCGCGCGACCTGCCCGACGAGGCGCTCGCCGTCCTTGGTGAACGCCACCACGGATGGCGTCGTGCGTCCGCCCTCGGCATTGGGGATCACCACCGGGTCGCCACCCTCCATCACGGCCACGACCGAGTTCGTCGTCCCCAGATCGATGCCGATCACCTTGTTGGCCATTGCCACTCCTTGGTCCATGCTCGTTCGGATTCGCGACGGGCGGGCGCCCTCGGCACCCTGCCCGAACACGTCCGGGACGTGCAACGCATGTGCCACGGAAGGCCCGTAATTTCGCGCCATTTCGGCGCTGTGCCGGCGCCGCTCGTGCCAGCATGGCAGGAGCCGCCGGAGGTTTGACACGCCTGACAGCCGAGCCTATTCTGCCGCGCCCAGCCGCCGGAGACGCCCTTGCTTCCGCTTCGCGACGAGAATCCGACCCGGCTCACGCCGTTCATCACGTTGATGATCATCGCGGTGAACGTCGCCGTCTGGGTGTATGTCCAGGGGGCGGGGCTGAATCCGAGCAGACTGGTCGCCTCGGTATGCACCTACGGCATGATCCCGGCCGAGGTCACGGGTGCCGTCGGCGGCCACGCCGGCGTCGAGCTGGCGCCGGGTGCGACGTGCGCGTTCGGCGGCCTGACCTGGCAGGCCGTGCTGACGAGCATGTTCCTGCACGGCGGCTGGGTACATCTGCTCGGCAACATGTGGTTCCTCTGGCTGTTCGGGAACAACATCGAAGACTCCATGGGCCATGCCCGGTTCCTCGTGTTCTACCTGCTCATGGGAGTCCTGGCCGCGGGGGCGCAGATCCTGGCGGCGCCCACTGCGCCGGTGCCCACCGTCGGGGCATCGGGAGCGATCAGCGGTGTAATGGGGGCCTACCTGCTGCTCTATCCGCGGGTGCGTGTGGAAACGTTGTTCATCTTCATCATCTTCGTGCGCATCATCGCCGTTCCCGCCTGGTTCATCCTGATCGAGTGGTTCGTGCTCCAGATCCTCGCGAACATGGCGACACCGGAGTCGGGCGGCGGGATCGCGTACGGAGCGCACATCGGCGGTTTCATCGCGGGGCTCCTGCTGATCTCGCTCTTCCGCGATCCTCGGCTCGTGGCCACGAAGCGGCGGTCGGTTCTGCTATGAGCGGTCGGGTCAGGTTGTCGGCTCCCTGCCTGTGACGAGAGAGGACCGAATGCGGCTCTGGGGGGTGAACGCGACCCGTTCGCCGGCGTTGTTGCTCGGGTTGCTCGCGTTGCTCGCGGCGCCGGCGTCGGGGCAGACAGTTCGGCCGTCGCAGGGAGGCGACAGCGCAGGGCCGGCGCCGCAGCTGGCGGATACGCCGGCCGCAGTGCAGGCGCAGGACAGCGGGGCTGCTCCGTCGATCTCGGCTGCGGAGGCGCTCCGCCGCGCCCGCGAGAACGTGCATACGGCGTGGTGGGAGCGGCTCATCTCGCTGTTCGGGATGTTCGTGCTCCTCTTCATCGCGTGGCTGCTCAGCGTGGACCGGAAGACGGTTCCCTGGCGCGTGATCGGCTGGGGGATGGGCCTGCAGTTCGTGTTCGCCCTGTTCATCCTGCGCACGCGGGCGGGCGCGGCGGTCTTTGCGGCGGCGAACACGGTGATCGTCGCGCTGCTGGGCTTCACCGTGGATGGTGCGCGCTTCCTCTTCGGCAATCTGGTGTGGAACAACGTCCCCGTCGGAGCGGGGGCCATGGGGAACGGCGGATTCAACCCGTCGGCGCAGATGGCCGCGAATACGGGCGCGTACTTCGCCTTCAACGTGCTGCCGACGATCATCTTCTTCTCGTCGCTGATGACGCTGCTGTACTACCTCGGCGTCATGCAATGGGCGGTGAAGGGGGTGGCGTGGGTGATGATGCGCACGATGAAGACGTCGGGTGCCGAGACGCTGTCCACCTCCGGCAACATCTTCCTCGGGCAGACGGAGGCGCCGCTGCTGATCAAGCCGTTCGTCGAGCGGATGACGAACTCGGAGCTGATGGCGGTGATGACGGGAGGCTTCGCGACGGTGGCCGGGGGCGTGATGGCTGCGTACGTCGGGATGCTGGTCGGCGTGTTCCCGAACATCGCCGGTCACCTGATGGCCGCGAGCGTGATCTCGGCGCCCGCGACCCTGGTGGTGGCGAAGCTGATGTACCCGGAGAAGGAGGAGCCGGTGACGCGGGACTCCCTCTCGGTGAACGTTCCGCGACAGGACGCCAACGTGATCGACGCGGCGGCGCGCGGTGCCGGCGAAGGGCTGACACTGGCACTGAACGTGGGAGCGATGCTGCTCGCGTTCATCGCGCTGATCGCGCTGTTCAACGCGCTGCTGGGCTGGGTTTCCGGGGTGACGGGCCTGACCGGCTGGCTGCACGCCGCCGGCTTTCTCGCCCAGGGTTCGCCGCTGACGCTCCAGGCGCTGTTCGGCTGGCTGCTCGCCCCGCTCGCCTGGGTCATGGGCGTGCCGTGGAAGGACGCCGCCGACATCGGCTCCCTGATCGGGATCAAGACGGCGGTCAACGAGTTCGTCGCCTACCTCCAGCTCGCGACCGAGCTCTCCAACGGAGTACGGCTCTCTCCGCGCTCCGTGATCATCGCGACGTACGCGCTATGCGGCTTCGCCAACTTCAGCTCGATCGCGATCCAGATCGGCGGCATCGGCGGGATCGCGCCGAGCCGGCGCAGCGATTTGGCCCGTCTGGGGCTGCGCGCCATGGTCGCGGGATCGATCGCGTCGTTCCTGACCGCGACCGTCGCCGGGATGGTGATCTAGCGATGTCCCGCCCGATGAAGCCGCATGCGGCGGCGGAGCCCGTTGCAGCGCTGCGGCACGTGCAGGCGCGCGTCCGCATGCGGCCTTCGGTCATGATGGTGCTGGGCTCCGGGCTCGGCGAGCTCGCCGACGAGATCGAGGACGCAGTCCACATCCCGTACGGCGAGATCCCGGGATTCGCGCCGGCTCGGGTCGAGGGACACCGGGGCCGTCTCGTGGCGGGTCGCCTCGAGGGCATCGACTGCATCGTTGCGCAGGGCCGCTACCATCTGTACGAGGGCCACTCTGCCCGCAGCGCCGCGCTTCCCGTGCGGGTGATGGCCGCGCTCGGCGCGCGGACGCTGCTCGTGACGAACGCGGCGGGCGCAGTGAACCGGGCCTTCCGTGCCGGCGACCTGATGCTGATCGACGACCACATCAACTTCCTCTGGCGCAACCCGCTCATCGGCCCCGTCGCGGAGGGCGAGCCGCGATTTCCGGACCTGTCGCAGCCGTACTCCGCCGAGTTGCAGGATCTTGCCTCGCGCGCGGCGCTCGAGCTCGGGTTCCCGCTGCGTCGCGGCGTCTATTGCGCGCTTCTCGGACCGAGCTACGAGACGCCGGCGGAGATCCGTATGATGCAGCGGCTGGGCGCCGACGCCGTCGGAATGAGCACGGTCCCCGAGGTGCTGGTCGCGCTCTCGCTCGGCGTGGCGGTGCTCGGGATCTCCCTGATCACGAATCCGGCGGCCGGCCTATCGGTCGGGCCGCTCAGCCACGACGAGGTGGTTCGATCCGCGGCCCTGGCGCGGGATGCGTTCGGCCGGCTCGTGCGTACCCTCCTGCGGGAGCCCGCCTTCGCCCGAAGGCGAGGCGCGCCTTGATGCGGGCGTGGCGCGCCGAGAGATTGGATCCGTTGTTCGTTCCTCCCAGCCAGGGATGCCGATGAAGGCGTGGATCCATGCCCGGTTGTCACCGGCCGCGAGCTTTGCCGGCCTGGCGGTCGTCGCGTTTGTCGCCGTGGCCTGCTCCGAGCGCCCCACCCCGCGCGCCAATGCCGGAGCCGGGCCGGTCGACGGCGGAACGCTCGTCGTCGCGGCGCACGTGGACCTCGAGTTCCCGAACTCGATCCTGGCCGGCGAGGTCTGGACACAGGAGGTCAACCGCTACCTGCTGTTCCTGCCGCTCGTCCGCTACGACTCCGCGCTCGGCTATGAGCCGCGCTTGGCGGAGTCGTGGAAACAGCCGTCCGATTCCACGTTGGTCTTCCGGTTGCGAAGGGGGGTTCACTGGCACGATGGCGAGCCGGTCGATGCGTACGACCTGGCGTTCACCTTCGATCGCGTGAAGGACACGCTCACCGCCTCCCCGCGCGTGTCCGACCTCACCGGCTGGAGGGACGCGCAGGTCGTCGATTCCTTCACGGTCCGCTTCCGTATCGATCCGGACCCCGACCCTCTGGCCGCATGGGTCAATCTGCCGATCATGCCGCGTCACTTGCTGGATACGATTCCGGCGGAGCGGATGAGGCAGGCCGAGTTCAACCGGCATCCGGTCGGGGACGGGCCGTTCCGCTTCGTCTCGAGAACGGCGAACGACCGCTGGGTGTTCGAGGCGAACCGGTCGTTCCCGGCCGAGCTCGGTGGCCCGCCGCACCTGGAGCGGGTGGTGTGGAGGGTGATCGCGGAGCCGACCGCCGGCCTGGCCGAGCTGCTGACGGGGCAGGCGCAGCTCTCGCTCGCGCTGCCGGCGGACAAGATCCGCGAGGTCGAGGCGGCCGCCGGCGCGCACGTCGTGGCGAGGCCGACGCTGAAGTTCACGATGATCATCTGGAACGGGAAGCGCGCCCCGCTCGGCGACGTGCGGGTGCGCCGAGCTCTGACCATGGGGCTGGACCGGCAGGAGATCGTGGATGTGCTCCGCAGCGGTCGGGGCGAGGTCGCCGCCGGTCCCGTCGCGCCGGGCAGCTGGGCGGCGGACAGCAGCCTCAAGCCGCTCCCGTTCGATACGACCGCCGCTCGCGAGCTGCTGGCGGAAGCCGGCTTCCGGGACCGCAACGGCGATGGCGTGGCCGAGGGGCCAGGTGGACGAGCGCTGGCGTTCGATCTGCTGATCCCGGCGAACAACTCAATGAATCGGGATCTCGCCCAGATGATCCAGGCGCAGCTCTCGCGCATCGGTGTGAAGGTGGGAATCCGGCCGCAGGATGCGGCGACGCTGACGGCCAATGTACTCTCTCCTCGACGCCGCTTCGACGCTGTGCTGCTATCCTGGGAGACGGCGATGCGCCCGGACGTGAGGGTGATCTTCCATTCCCAGTCGCTCGGTCAGCCGTTCGCCGCGGCCTCCTACGCGAACCCTGCTTTCGACGTCGCGGTCGACAGCGCCGAGGCCGCATCGAGCCGCGCCACCGCGGCACCGTACTGGCGCACCGCCCAGCGCATCCTTCGCGATGAGGAGCCCTGGACCTTCCTCTACTACTACCCGGACCTGTTCGGCGTGCGCGATGAGCTGCGCGGCGTCGACATGGACATTCGTGGCGCGTTCCGCGGCATCGACGGGTGGTGGCTCGCGGTCGGCGACTCCGTCGCCGCGGCCACGCCATGAGCCAGCCGACGCCGATGCTGCCGCAGTGGACCGGCGTGATCGTCGCGCTCCTGCTCGGTGCGCTCGTCCGCCTGTTGCGCCTGCCGGTACCCGCGCCGCCGACGGTCTGGGGCGCGCTCATGGTGCTGGGGTTGACCGTCGGCTATCTGCTGATGAGCTGGTTCCTGACCCGCAGCTGAGCCGGGGCTCGCTCGGGCGCTCACCGATCGTCAGTCGGCGGCGCAGCGACGAAATGGTTCAGCGGGCCGTGTCCCGATCCCAGGCCCGGCGCCAATGCAATCGCCCGCTGCACGAAGTCCAGCGCATCCGTGACCGCCTCGAGAAGCGGCCGGCCGAGGGCGAGCCCGGCGGCGATCCCCGCCGACAGCGTGCAGCCGGTACCATGTGTGCTTCTCGTCGGAATCCGCGGATGCTGCCAGCGGTGATAGCCGCGACCGTCGTAAAGCACGTCCACCAAGGTGTCGGCCCGCAAGTGGCCGCCCTTCACGAGCGCGGCGCCTGCGCCGCGCTCGACGAGTGCGCTCGCCATCGTTCGCATCGCGTCCTCGCCCGCAGCTTCGATGCCCGTGAGGATGGCCGCCTCCTCCAGGTTCGGCGTCGCGACCACGCACTGCGGCAGCAGGAGATCGGACACCGCGGCCACGGCGTCCTCATCCAGCAGCCGATCCCCGCTGCTCGCCACCATGACCGGGTCGAGGACATAGCCTCCGAGCGATGCCGAACGGATCGTTCGGGAAACCGTCTCGACCAGCGTCGCTGTCGCGAGCATGCCGGTCTTGAATGCGACGGGGCGAAGGTCCTCGGCGATCGCCCGGATCTGCGCCTCGACCACGTCCGCGGGAATCGGGTGCACGGCCCGGACACCGAGCGTGTTCTGAGCCGTCACGGCCGTGAGCGCGGCCGTCCCGTAAACGCCGAAAGCGTGAAAGGTCTTGAGGTCGGCTTCGATGCCGGCACCACCGCCGCTGTCGCTGCCGGCGATCGTCAGGGCGATCGGGATCATGCCGAAAAGCTAGGGGCGCGGCCCCGCCCGCGCACTCCGGGCGGCGGGGCGTCCGGATGCGCAGCCACGAACGGCCACGCATCCGGATCGCAGTCGCGCGATCGCACGCTGGTCAGCCGATCGCGCTCACCGGCCGTTGTTCGTGCGGTACTGCGGCGGCGGTGCCGGATAGCGCTCCATCCGCGACTTGAACCGCGCAAACGCCTGCGAGTTCGTCTGCAGCTGCCCCGACTGCGGGTACTTCTGCAGCAGACGCCGCACGTCCGCGATGCGATCCTGTGCAGTCGGGTGCGTCGCGAACCATTGCTCGACGGTGCTCGGCTGCCGCTTCTGCATATCGAGCAGCTTCTGGAAGAACGTCAGCAGCCCCTCCGGGTCGATGCCGGTGCGGACGAGCAGCGGAACCGCGTTTTCATCCGCCTGCGTCTCCGCCTCGCGGCTGTAGTTCGCGAATACCGCCGTGCCTCCGACCTGGATCGCCGCCTGCTCGACACCCGAGGGTGCCCGACCCAGCAGGATATAGGCGAGGTTCACACCGAGGTTCGCCGTCTGCGCACGCTCGATCTGCTTCGCACTGTGCCTCAGCTCCACGTGCGAGATCTCGTGCCCGAGGACTCCGGCCAGCTCCGACAGATTCGACGCCTTTTCGATCACGCCGCGGTTCACGTACACGAACCCGCCCGGCAGCGCGAACGCATTCACTTCGTCCGTGTTGACGATGTAGAAGTGCCAGTCGAGATTCCGTCTGCCGTGGCTCGCGAGCTGGTTGCCGAGCGCGCTGATGTACTGCTGCAGGGCGGCGTCCTCGACGATCGGCAGCTGCTGGTTCGCCTGGGCCGCGTACTGCTGTCCCAGCGCGACTTCCTGCTGCGTCGATATCGCGCAGCCGCCAGCGCCGAAGGCGAGAGCGCAGGACGTCGTCGTGGCGAGCGCGAGCCGGCGCGTCGCGCGGAGCATCGTTTTCATTGATCGGCCTCCCTAAGTACCTTGGTCTCATAAGCTTGCGGGCAAGACATGTTCCACTGTCACGCGCCGTGCTGAGCCGCTCCGAGTTGCGTCTCCTGAAAGGCCTGCACCGTCGGAAGATGCGCGAGTCCGAGGGCTTGTTTCTGGCCGAAGGGGTCCGCGTCGTCGACGAGCTGCTCGCCTCGCGCATTGTCCCTCGGCTCGCCGCGGTATCGTCCTCCCTCGGGGACAGTCCTCGGGGAGCGAGACTGCGGGAGCTGCTCGGGTTGCGAGTCGAGGTGCGAGAGGTGTCGGAGGGCGAGTTGGCGGAGCTGGCTGGAACCGAGACGCCGCAGGGCGTGGTCCTGGCGGCGGAGGTGCCCAGGACGTCACTCGAGGACCTCGAGCCGAGCGCCGACTCCGTGCTGCTGGTGCTGGACGCCGTGCAGGACCCCGGCAACGTGGGGACGCTGACTCGAACCGCAGTGGCCTTCGGCGTGGAGTCGCTCGTGCTGCTGCCCGGCACGGTGGACGGCTGGAACCCGAAGGCGGTCCGGGCATCGGCCGGGGCCGTGTTCCGTCTGCCGCCGGTTGCCTGCGAGTGGCCGGTCCTTCAGGAATGGCTTCATCGACACGGGTTCGGCATCTACGGTGCGGACGCGTCGGCCGATGCGGTGGACACGGTGGAGCTCGCGAGGCGGCGGGCGCTCGTGGTCGGCAACGAGGGGGCGGGTCTGAGCGGGCACATCGCGGCGGCGCTGGACGGTCGGGTCGCGGTTCCGATCCGGCGAGAGGTCGAGTCGCTGAACGTGGCGGTGGCCGCCGGAATCCTGCTCTACGTGATGACGTCAGGGCGCGAAGGGCATCGATGAGCGGAGCCTACCTCCTCGTGGCCGCCGGAGTGCTCGGTGCCGCGATCGGCTCGTTCCTGAACGTGTGCGTGTTCCGCTGGCCGCTGGATCAGTCGGTCGTGGCACCCGCGTCCCATTGCACGGGCTGTGACGCGCGCATCGCCTGGTACGACAACATCCCCGTATTGAGCTGGATCCTGCTGCGCGGCCGCTGCCGCCGCTGCGGCGGGCGCATCTCGGCGCAGTATCCGGCGGTCGAGCTCGCGACGGCGCTGCTGTGGGTCTCGGCCGCGGTGCGCTTCGGTCCGACCGGCGAGGCGCTGCGGGGGGCGGTATTCCTGACCGTGCTGCTCGGGATCGGCCTGACGGACGCGCGGCACTACATCATCCCGGACGAGTTCTCACTCGGCGGCCTCGCCGCCGGGCTCGCGCTCTCGCTGCTGCCCGGGGGGATCTCACTCGCATCTTCGGCCGTGGGCGCCGCGGTGGGCTTCGGGCTGCTCTGGCTCGTCGCCGTGGGCGGCGAGTGGTTGTTCCGCCGACCGGCAATGGGTTTCGGCGACGTGAAGATGATGGCGATGGTCGGCGCCTTCCTCGGCTCAGCGGGAGTGCTGCTGACCATCTTCCTGGGTGCGCTGTTCGGGACGGTGATCTTCGGGCCGATCAGCTGGAAGACGGGGAAGCTCGTTCCTTTCGGGATCTTCCTGGCGCTGGGGGCCGCGATCACCTACGCCTGGGGCAGCGAGATCGTGCACTGGTACATGACCACGCTGTGGCAGGGCTGACGATGGAGCACGGACGCCACGCAACGGACGCGCTCAGGGATCGCTGCAATCCCGCACATAGCCGCAGTTGCGGCAGACCAGCTTGCAGGAGGCGGTGTAGTCCATGCTTCCGCCGCACACCTCGCAGATGACGGGCTTCGCCGGGTCGTAGGCGGGATCGTAGTCGGCGCGATGGACCGCCGAGCCGTCGGCATCGCGATCCCGCGGCGACGATGGCCGCTCAGGGGTGTCCATCCGCGGAGCGGAAACGGTCGGGGGCGAACGGCCGCATGTCGAGCGAAGGGGTCTCGTCCGTCACCGATGCAGCGAGCAGCTCGGCGGTTATCGGCGCGAGGAGGATACCATTGCGAAAGTGCCCGGTCGCGTAGTGCAGCCCCTGGACCTCCGGGTCCTCGCCGAGGATCGGCAGCTCGTCGGGCGTGCCGGGACGGAATCCCATCCAGGCATCCGCGAAGGCGGCGTCCGCGACGGACGGCACGGCATCGAACGCCGCGGCGATGAGTCGGTGTACCGCGCCCGCCGTGACTTCCCGCCGGAACCCCGCCCGCTCCATGGTGGAGCCGATGACCAGCCGTCCGGTGGAGCGGGGCACCAGGTAACACTCCGTGGAGTGCACGACGTGGCCGAGCAGGGGCGGCACGGACTCGACCGCGACCATCTGTCCGCGGACGGGGAAGACCGGCAGGGGGCGCGGCAGGCCATCGAGCTGAGCACTCCACGCGCCGGCGGCGACCACGACCTGCCCGGCTGCGACTGCATCGCCCTGGGCGAGCCGCACCCCGGAGGCTCGTGTGCCGCCGCCCTCGAGGGTGACCCCGATCGCGGAAGCGCCCAGCCGGAAACGTGCGCCGACGCGCGCGGCGGCGAGCCAGGCGGCGTGGCCGAGCAGTCGATTGTCCACCCGGTGGTCGCGGTGCAGCAGAAGCGCCGAGAGCACCGTGGGGCTCAGCGCCGGCTCGATCCGGCGTGCGTCGTCGCCCTCCAGCAGCTCGACCTCGAAGCCGGCGCGCCGTTGCCACTCGAGTCGCTCGCGCAGCTTGCCTGCCGCCGGATCGTTCAGCGCGATGTGCAGCTTGCCCGAGGTTCGGTCGTAGTCCACATCGAGACCCGAGGCCTCTTCGATCTGCTCGACGAAGGCGGGGAAGCGGTCGAGACTGGTGAGGGCGAGATCGAGGAAGGGCCCGGCCTGCTCGGCCTCCGCCAGCGGCGAGAGCATGCCGCCCGCCGCGGCGCTCGCCTCCGCCCCGGGCTCGCCCCTCTCGATCACGCAGACGTCCAGTCCGCGCGAGGCCAGACGGTGGGCGATCGCGCAGCCGATCAGCCCGCCGCCGATGATCGCGACGTCGAAGGCCGCCTCATGGCTCATCGGCGCGCGTCTCCGCCGTCGAGACGCTCGCGATAGGCCCGGGCGAGCTCGACGTAGTGCTCCGCGCTGCCGTGGATCCATCCGGCCGACTCGCCTTCCAACGCCTTGCGCACGCGCGCCGGCGCGCCGGCGACCATCGTCCGAGGCGGAACCTCCATTCCCGCCGGCACGACGCTCAATGCGGCGACCAACGCCTCCTCTCCGATGACGCAGCCGTGCAGCAGCACGGAGTTCATGCCGATCAGCGCACCGTCGCGGACTTCACAGCTCTCGAAAGCGGCGCCGTGGCCGACGGTCACGCCGTTCCCGACGATCGTCGCGCCGCGGGCGCTGACGTGGAGCACGCAGTTGTCCTGGATGCTGGTCCGCGCTCCAATGCGGATCGGGTGCCGCGGGTCGTCACCGCGAAGGACCGCACCGAACCAGATGCTCGTTTCGGCGCCGACTTCGACGTTGCCGATGAGGACGGCCGTCGGTGCGATGAAGGCGTCCGGATGGACGCGCGGCGATATGCCGCCGAACGGGATGATGTGCGCCATTACGACTCCTGCAGCACCTCGGCGAGGCGGGGACCGTCAATGTTGCCGCCGGTGATCACCAGGACGGCTGGTCCGGCGAGCTGCAGCCGGCCCTGCATCACGGCGGCGACGCCCACCGCGCCCGAACCCTCGGCGACGATACCTTCCTCGCGATACAGCCCCCGGATCGCCGCGGCGATCTCGTCCTCGTCCACCAGGGCCACGTCCTCCACGAGGGCGGCGACGCGCCGAAGGCTGACGGCTTCGATGCCGCCGACGAGGCCGTCCGCCAGGCTCGGCTCGGCCGGCGGCGGGGGCACCACGCGGCCGGCGCGAAGCGAGTCGTGCATGACGCGCGCGCGCTCGGCCTGGACGCCGATGATGCGTGTGCCCGGCTGGATGGCCCGCAGCACGGTGCCGATCCCGGCGATGAGACCGCCGCCGCCGATCGGCACCACCACTTCGCGAAGCGCTGGCAGCGCCTCCATCAGTTCGATGCCGATCGTGCCCTGTCCCGCCACGACATCAGCGTCCGCGAACGGGTGCACGTAGCGTGCGCCCACGCGCTCCGCGTGCGCCCGCGCTTCGATCTCCGCCGCGTCGTAGTCCGACGACTCGCGGAGCACGGCGCCGAGCGAGCGGATCCGCCGCTTCTTCGTCTCCGGTGCACCTGCGGGCACGAAGACCGTCGCTCGCGCCTTCCGTCGACGTGCCGCCAGCGCGATGCCCTGTCCGTGGTTCCCCGCCGATGCGGCCACGATGCCGGCCGCGAGCGCCGCCCGATCCATGCGCGCCACCGCGTTGGTAGCGCCGCGCAGCTTGAAGGAGCCCGTACGCTGAAGGCACTCGAGCTTGAGGTGGACGGGGCAGCCGGCAAGCCGACCGAGCCAGTCGGAGCGGACGAGGGGCGTGGCTCGGATCCGTCGTCTCAGCCGGCGTCGGGCCGCGTAGATGTCCGCGGGCGTCGGATCCCGGTCAATCACCGGTCCGCTCCCGGGTGCGTACGCTCTCCTCGCGCTCGGCGTCGCGCGGGAGGCCCGGCTCCGCCCGATCCGGCGTACCGGCCGCGGCTCCGTTCGGTCCGCCGGAGGGCGGGACAGCGCGTTCCGTCCCCCCCGGTGAAAGGGGGGCTGCGGGAGGCACCGCCGCGCCGGCCGCGGGCTGCGACGGCTCCTTCGGCGAGAGCCGCCGCAGGCGCGCGCGCAGGACCTGTGCGCCGCTCGCCTGCAGCACGTCGATCTGGATGCCCTCGCGGACCAGCCGCTCACCCGCCTCGGGAACGCGTCCGAGCTCCTCCAGCAGGTAGCCGTTCAGTGAGCGATGCTCGAGCTGCGGCAGCGCGATGTTGAAGAAGTGGTTGATCTCGCGGAGGTCCGCATCGCCCGCGGCGACGACCTCGTGCCTCGAGACGCGCACCAGCGGCTCGTACGCGACGTCGGTCTCGTCCACGATCTCGCCGACGAGCTCCTCGAGCACGTCCTCGAGCGTCACGAGACCGTCCGTGCCGCCATACTCGTCCACCACGACGGCAAGGTGGATGCGCCGCGTCTGGAAATCACGCAGCAGCGTCGTCAGAGAGAGCGAGCCGGGCACGATGAGCGGCTCCCTGGCGAGCGCGCTGAGCCGCACATCGCGCTGTCCGGCGACGAGAGCCTGATATGCATCGCGCAGGTACAGCACCCCCGTGATATTGTCGACCGTCTCGCGGTAGACCGGCACCCGGGAGAAGGGGACGGTGCCCAGCTCCAGCGCGATCTGGGCGAGCGTGCGCGCCTCATCCCAGGCGAAGATGTCGACGCGCGGCGTCATGATGTCCCAGACGCGGGACTCATCCAGGCGGAACACGCGCTCGATGAGCTGGCGCTCCCCCTCGTCGATCACGCCCTCGGTATGGCCGAGCGCGGTCAGCTCCCTCACCTGCCGCTCCGCGGTAGTCGGGACCGCGCTCACGGCGGTGCGCGGGCGGAGGCGACCGACCGCCGCGAGCAGCGTGAGCACGGGGGAGAGCCATCGGACGAGCGTCTCGAGCGAGGGAGACACGGCCAGAGCGATGCGGACGCCGAAGCTCACGCTGAGGCGCATGGGCAGCAGCTCCCCGATCGCGACGAGCGCAGCCGCGGCGACCAACGCCGCGAGCAGGACTCCCCCCGGACCGCCAAGGCGATAGCCCAGATAGGCTGCGAGCGCCGTCGCCCACGCCGCGGCCAGCGCGTTGCCGAGACGCAGCAGGATGAGCAGGCGCTCGGGCCGGGAGCGTAGCCCGTCGAGCGCCGCACCGCCCCTGAAGCCCTCGTCGACCAGGGTGCGGATGCGCGGATCTCCGATGGAGAAGATCGAGAATTCGGCGGCGGAGAAGATCGCCGAAAGAGAGAGGGCGACCGCGATGCCCACCAGGACGGAGGCGATCACCCGCCCCCCACGGCCATGAAAGGACCGCCGCTACTTCGGTCTAGGTCCATTTCCGGCTCACGCCGATGAGCTCCTCGATCAGATCCAATGCCGCGCGGCCGTCGGCTTCCGCCTGGAACGAGGTCACCAGCCGGTGCCGCAGCACCGCCGGTGCCGCCGCCCGCACGTCCTCGTAATCCGGCACGGGTCGACCGTCCATCGCCGCACGCGCCTTCGCGGCCAGCACCAGGAACTGCGATGCGCGCGGGCCCGCCCCCCAGCCAATGTACCGGCGCGTCAACTCGGGCGCACCCGCGTCCTGAGGACGTGTCGAGCGCGCCAGCCGCACGGAATAGCGCACCAGCGACGGCGGCGCGGGGACTCTCCGCACGAGCCTCTGCAAATCCACCAGCTCGTCCGCCCGCAGCACCGGACGGACGCTGGCCTCGAGCTCGCCGGTCGTCTGCTGCGCGATCTGCTCCTCCTCCTCCTGAGACGGATAGCCGATCTGCAGCTCCAGCATGAAACGATCGAGCTGCGCCTCCGGGAGCGGATACGTGCCTTCCTGCTCGATCGGATTCTGCGTCGCGAGCACGAAGAACGGAGGTTCCAGCGCGAGCGTCTGACCGCTGACCGTCACGGCCCGCTCCTGCATCGCCTGCAGAAGCGCGGCCTGCGTCTTCGGTGGTGTCCGATTGATCTCGTCGGCCAGCACGACGTTGGCGAAGATCGGGCCGCGCACGAAGCGGAACTCCCGCCGCCCCGTCGTCCGATCCTCCTCCAGGACCTCCGTCCCCGTGATGTCCAATGGCATCAGGTCCGGCGTGAACTGGATCCGGCTGAACTCCAGCTCGAGCGCCTCAGCCAGCGTGGAGATGAGCAGCGTCTTCGCCAGCCCCGGCACGCCGACCAGCAACGCGTGGCCGTTCGCCAGCAGCGCCGTCAGCAGACCTTTCACCACCGCCTGCTGCCCGACCACCCGCTTGGCGATCTCCGCCTCGAGCTCGGATCGGGCCTCGGACAGCCGCCGGAGCAGCGCGACGTCCCGCTCCTCCGGCGGCATCTGCCCCGCTGCCGTCGCGTCCATTCGTCCTTCGCTTCCGCTGTCTACTGGAAACGCCGCTCTCATCCGCCGGGCAGATCGAACTCCCGCCGCACTTCCACCGCCCCCTCCCCCGACAGCCGCCCAACCGCCGTGTAGCGTCCCCTGCGGCCGTCGTACTCCCATTCCGCAGTATACGTCACCGTCTGCCCGCTCTCCAAAACCTCCCGGCCAAGCTGCTGTGCGAACATGCGACCCTCCGACCAGCGCCACACCGGTAATCCCGCCGAGTCCAGCACTGCGAAATCGTATCGCTGCGCCGTCGGGAAGCTCAGCGTATCCGCATCCGCTCCGGCGTTCGTCACATACAGCCTCAGGCGAACGACCATCGGGCCCACACCCACCTCCAGCGAGGAGGCGCGAGAACGGGCTTCCGGCTCCGATCGCGACGCCGCCGGTTCCTCCCTCCCGCCGGAGCAGCCCGCCGCCCTCCCCGCCAATGCCGCCAGCACGAGAAGCATCGCCGCAATCCTCGCCGACGCGGGCCACCCGACCCGCCCGTCTCTCTCCTCCATCCGGACAGGCATTCTCCCCTCCTCGGGCCCTCTCGCCCCGGCTTCCGGATTTCCGCGGTACGCTCCGCCCCGTGAACGGCAGACGGCCCGTCCATCCAGGCTCCGCTCAAACATCGCAGCCCGACGCGGCGCGTGCAATTTCGAGACCCGTCAGGTAGGTGCGGGCGCGTTCCGTGCGGCGGCTCGGCGGTCGCGTCGGAGGGGCTACGCCGAGTCGTTTCGGCGGCCGGGCTGTGAGGCGTGTCGGGGCGCTTGCGAAAAATTTCACAAGGGGGTATGTTTTTGGCCGCCGAACCGAGTGGGAGGCAGGGCGGCATGCCCGAGAAACGGCCGGAGAGAAGGCGGAGCGGCGCAGCGTCCGGAGTGGGCGATGCGCTGGGGCACGGTCTCGGCTGGGCGGGCGGGACGCTGATCTTCCTGCTTCTCGGAACGAGGCTGGACCGCTGGCTCGGCACGGCGCCGTTGCTGACGATCGTTCTGACGCTGGTGGGGGCCGCGGCCGGGTTCTACTCGATGTACTACCACCTGGTGTTGGAGCCGCAGCGAAAGAGGAAGCGCGAGCGCGAGGAGCACGAGGAATGAAGGCGTGGCTGAGCTACGCGGGCTGGACGGCTCTGGTAGTGCTTGGGGTGGTGGTGGTGGTCGGCAGCCTGGCGCCGCCCGCATCGACATCGGTGGTGTGGGTCGCGGGCGCGAGCGCGTATGCGGCGCAGCTGATCGCCTTCGCGGCGCTGATTCTGGTGCGTCGACGGCCCGGGCGCTTCGTGGCGGGGTGGGCGGGCGGCATCGCGCTCCGCGTGCTGACGGTGGGGGGGCTGGCGGTGTGGGTGCTGCCGGGCGAGGGCGCGGCGGTGGCGCTGCTGAGCCTGGTGGGCCTCCTGTTCGTGCTGATGCTGATGGAACCGGTGTTCCTGCGGATAGCTGAGTGATGCTGACACGGGTGCAGGCGTGGCTGGCGGCGGCAGCCCCTCGGGAGGGCGGCTTCGACATCTCGGAGATGATCCGCCACCACCTGGCCGATGCGCACGAGTGGGAGTACCCGGGCGGGGTTCTGCATCTGCCGGTGTGGAAGGTCCACATCGGGAGCTGGGTGATCAATGTGTCGCCCACGAAGCACGTCGTGTTCATGATCGCGGCGGCGGTTCTGACGGCGCTGCTGCTGATCGGCGCGGGTGCGGCGGCGCGCCGGGAGCACGCGGCGGGCGCGGAGAAGGGGCCGAAGGGGACGACGAACGTGGTCGAGGCCTTCGTCCTGTTCCTTCGCGACGAGGTGGTCGTCCAGAACATCGGCCCCGGGGGCGAGCGCTACGCGCCGCTGATCGTCACGTTCTTCTTCTTCATCCTCTTCTGCAACCTGCTCGGCCTGCTGCCGTGGGGCGCGTCGCCGACCGGCAATGTCTCGGTGACGGCCGCGCTCGCGGTGATCACGTTCGTAGTGGTCGAAGTGAGCGGGATGCTGAAGCTCGGAGCCAGGGGGTACCTGAAGACGATCTTTTTCGCTCCCGAAGGGCTGCACCCGATCGGGACGGGGCTCCTGCTCGTCGGTGATGACGCCGATCGAGTTCCTGGGCAAGCTGACGAAGCCGTTCGCGCTGGCGATCCGGCTGTACGCGAACATGATGGCGGGGCACGCGGTCGTGCTGGCGCTCACGGGGCTGGCCGTGATGGCCGGACTGGCGAGCAGCATCTGGATCGCGCCCGCGCCGGTCGCAATGGCCGTGGCGATCATGCTGCTGGAGATCTTCGTCGGCTTCCTGCAGGCCTATATCTTCGCGATGCTCTCCGCCGTGTTCATCGGCTTGATCCGGCATGCTGCACACTGAGCGGGCGCAAGCAGGGCGGGGCAACGGCGAAGGCTAGGGCTAGGAGGGGAAGGAAGGGCGAGGGCAGGGGAATCAGGACGGCCCAGGGATGAAGGCGCGCGAGGCATCTCCTCGCCCCGGCCCTTGCCGTAGCCCTGGCCCTGCGAGCGCAGCGAGCATCGGCGATCGCGTCCGTCGTCAGGTGGCGCGACTTCGGGGGGGCGAGTCCCCAGCGCCTCCGTCGTAACGTACCCGGCAGAGCGCCGGGGAGAGCCGTGCGGTCGCAGGCGGACCGGGAAGCGGTGGCATCGCGGGGTCGCGCTCGGGGGGCGCGGTCACGGGTGAGGGGGCGGTCCTGAGAGACCCCCGAAGAGCAACGGAGGAGCGGATGTCCATTCTTGCGATTCTCCAGCAGGCGGCCAATGTGACGGCTGAGGCGTCGTCGAACCAGGGGTTCATGGCGTCGTTCGGGGCGGCGATCGGCAAGGGGCTGGGGGCGGGGCTGGCGGCGATCGGCGCGGGCATCGGCATCGGTCGCATCGGTGGCCAGATGACCGAGGCAATGGCCCGGCAGCCGGAGATTCTGGGCAACATCCAGACGGGCGCGATCATTCTCGCGGCGCTGATCGAAGGCGTCGCGCTGTTCGCGGTCGTGATCGCATTCTTGATCTGACCACGGCGTGAGTCGTCCGGTCGGGGCGTTCGCCCCGACCGGCGATTCCCGCAGTAGCTGGCGACGAGAGCGGATGAACCTAATGTGGATGGCCCTGCAGGGGACGGAGCCGGCGGCCGAGGCGCCGCAGGTGTTCAATCTGAGCCCGGGCACCTCGTTCTGGACGCTGGTCATCTTCCTGATCCTGCTGTTCGTGCTGGTCCGTTATGCGTTCCCGCCGATCCTGGGCTACGCCGAGGCGCGCGAGCGTCGCATCCAGGAGAGCCTGGATGAGGCGCGCAAGGAGCGCGAGGAGGCGGCCGCGCTACTGGAACAGCAGCGCCAGGAGCTGGCGGAGGCGCGGCAGCAGGTCCAGCAGCTCATCGGCGAGGGGCGGCAGTCGGCGGAGAAGGTGAGGCAGGAGATGCTGCGCCAGGCGCGCGAGGAGCAGGAGTCGCTGCTCGAGCGGGCGCGTTCCGACATCGAGCGCGAGCGTGAGAAGGCGATCGAATCGCTGAGGCGGGAGGCGGTCGACCTGGCGCTGGCGGCCGCGTCCAAGCTGGTGCACGAGCGCCTCGACGCCGAGGACGACCGTCGTCTCGTGAGAGATTATCTGGCCCGGCTCACCACCGGGGACGGCGGGGAGGCGGTGCGCGGTGCGTAACACGACCGTGAGTCGCAGCTACGCCGGGGCGCTGTTCGAGCTCGGTGAGCGGAGCGGAGAGCAGGCCGCGTTCTCGGACGCCGTCGATGAGGTGGCCAAGCTGCTCGAGGCCGACGAGAAGATCCGTCGCTTCCTCGATTCGCCGAAGATCGAGCCGGCCGCGAAGAAGGATGCGCTGCGGCGCGCGCTGGAGGGTAGCGTGCCGAAGCCGTTCCTGACCTTCCTGTTCGTCGTGCTGGACAAGCGACGGCAGCGGCTGCTGGGCGAGATCATGCGCGAGTACCGATCACTGCTCGACGCATCCCTCGGTCGTCTGCGCGTCGGCGTGACGCTGGCGACCGAGCCCGACGAGAAGAGCGAGGAGGAGATCGCGAGCGAGCTCTCTCGCGTTCTCGGCAAGACCGTGATCCCGCAGCTGCGCGTCGACCCGAGCATTCTCGGCGGCGTCGTCGTGCGCTACGGCGATCGTGTGCTGGATGGATCGTTGCGCCGTAGGCTGCTCGGACTCCGCCGCCGCATGATGGAGGCGGAGCTGCCGGGCGTGAGCGGCTCGTTTTGAGTCCTGAACCGGATCGAGAGATGGCGAGCACAGAGACGCACCTTCGGCCCAGCGAGATCAAGGAAGTCCTTCTCAGGCAGATCGAGCACTACGAGGAGGAGCTGCAGGTCGAGGAGGTCGGCGAGATCCTCGAGGTCAAGGACGGCGTGGCACGCGTCTACGGGCTTACGCGTGCGATGTCCAGCGAGATGCTGGAGATCACGTCCTCGAGGACGGGCGAGGCCATCTACGCGCTGGCGCTGAACCTCGAGGAGGACAACATTGGCTCGGTCGTGATGGGCGACTGGACCGCGCTCGAGGAAGGCGACGTCGTGCGCCGGACCGGACGCGTGCTCGACATACCGGTCGGCGGCGGATACCTCGGCCGGGTCGTGGACGCGCTGGGCAATCCGATCGACGGTAACGGACCGATCGAGGCGGAATCGCGCCGCCAGATCGACGTCGTCGCACCCGGCATCGTACTGCGCCAGCCCGTGAAGGAGCCGCTGCAGACGGGTCTCAAGGCGATCGACGCCATGATCCCGATCGGACGCGGCCAGCGCGAGCTGATCATTGGCGACCGCGGCACCGGTAAGACCGCGATCGCGCTCGACGCGATCATCAATCAGCGCGGCGGCGACGTCATCTGTGTCTACTGCGCGATCGGACAGCGGGCCGGCAAGGTCGCGAGCGTCGTCGAGACGCTGCGCGAACGCGGCGCGATGGATTACACGATCGTCGTGGCCGCGAACGCGAGCGACCCGGCACCGATGCAGTACATCGCGCCCTATGCGGCGACGGCGCTGGCGGAGCACTTCATGTGGCAGGGCAAGCACACGCTGTGCGTCTACGACGACCTCTCGAAGCAGGCGCAGGCGTACCGTCAGCTTTCGCTCGTGTTGCGCCGCCCGCCGGGCCGCGAGGCTTATCCAGGCGACGTCTTCTACCTGCACTCCCGGCTGCTGGAGCGCGCCGCGAAGCTGTCCAAGGAGCAGGGCGGCGGTTCGCTGACCGCACTGCCGATCGTCGAGACGCAGGCGGGCGATGTCTCCGCCTACATCCCCACGAACGTGATCTCGATCACCGACGGCCAGATCTTCCTGCAGTCGGACCTGTTCTACTCCGGCGTGCGACCCGCGGTGAACGTCGGCATCTCGGTGTCGCGCGTGGGCGGCTCGGCGCAGATCAAGGCGATGAAGAAGGTCGCCGGTCGGCTCCGCCTCGATCTCGCGCAGTACCGCGAGCTGGAGGCGTTCGCGCAGTTCGGCTCGGAGCTCGACGCCACGACGCAGAAGCAGCTGGCGAGAGGTGAGCGCACGGTCGAGATCCTGAAGCAGCCGCAGTACCAGCCCATGGCGGTCGAGCACCAGGTCATGGCGATCTTCGCGGTGACACGCGGCCACCTGGATGAGCTGCCCGTCGAGAGGATCCGGAAGTGGGAGGTCGGCTTCCACGCATTCATGCGCGAGCGCCACGCCGAGATCGCCAAGGCGATCCGGGAGCAGAAGGACCTGACGGAGGAGATCGAGAGTCAGCTGATCGCGGCGATCGAGGAATTCGAGGCGGAGTTCCGCTCCGGGTTGGAGAGCGGCAGCCACGCGCCGGCGCGTGGCCCGGCAGCTCGCGAGTCGGCGACCGATGCGGCGCCGGCCGGAGCACCGGTGGTCTGATGGCGAAGGGCCAGGAGCTTCGGAAGCGGATCGCCTCGACGGAGAAGACGCGCCAGATCACGCGCACCATGGAGCTGGTCTCGACATCCAAGCTGAAGCGGATGACGGACCTGGTTCACGCGGCGAGGCCGTACTCGGAGCGGCTCGTGGAGGTCATCGCGCGGCTCATCGATCCCGAGCTGCAGGAGCGCTTCCCGCTGTTGCGGCACCCGAAGCAGGTGCGCCGCGCCGCCGTGCTGCTGCTCACCTCCAATCGCGGTCTCGCCGGCGCGTTCAACGTGAACCTGATCCGCGAGGCCCGCGGCCTGATCGCCCGGCTCGAGGGGCAGGGCACGGAGGTCGACCTTCACGTCGTCGGCAAGAAAGGCATCGCGTACTTCCGCTTCCAGAAGCGGCCGATGGCCTCGACGCGGACGGACATCCCGGATCGCCGCACCGCGGCCGACGCAGCCAGCCTCGTCGACGACCTGATCATGCAGTTCGAGGCCGGCGAGGTCGACGCCGTTCACGTCATCTATTCGCAGTTCCGGTCGGCGCTGTCCACGCCTCCCGCCGTGCTCGAGATCCTGCCCGTGCGGCCGCCGAAGCAGAGCGAGGAGACGAGGGTCGCGAATTATATCCTGTCGCCCTCCGCGGAAGAGATCCTCGGTCGCCTGCTGCCGCTCTACGTGCGTAACAGCGTCTATCGCGCGCTGGTCGAGACCGCCGCCGCGGAGCAGGGGGCGCGACGCACCGCGATGAAGAACGCGACCGACAACGCGAGCGACATGCTGGACCGCTTCCGGCTCCGGTACAACAGGGCCAGGCAGGCGCAGATCACGCAGGAGATCGCGGAAATCGTAGGGGGCGCGGCGGGACTGGAATAGGCGAGCGCGCGGCGGCGAGCTCTTCGCCCCACGGCCGCCTCCGCCCCCGCATCCGAGAAATGGAGAACAGACCGGAAATGGCAGACAATATCGGCAAGGTGGTCCAGGTGATCGGACCGGTCCTGGACGTGGAGTTCGAGAGCGAGCATCTCCCGGAGATCTACAACGCGCTGGAGATCCACAGGGCGCAGGACGGCGGTCCCGCGATCGACCTGGTGGCCGAGGTGCAGCAACACATCGGCCGCAACCAGGTGCGTGCCGTGGCGATGTCGTCGACCGACGGCGTGACGCGCGGCATGGACGTTCGCGACACGGGGGATGCCATCACCGTGCCGGTCGGGGAGGTGGCCCTCGGCCGGATCCTGAACGTCCTCGGCAGGCCCGTGGATGAGCAGGGCGAGCTGCCGGCAGACCTGGAGCGCTGGCCGATCCATCGCGAGCCGCCGAAGTTCACCCAGCTCGAGCCGAAGACCGAAATCTTCGAGACGGGGATCAAGGTCATCGACCTGATCGCGCCGTACGTGAAGGGTGGAAAGACGGGGCTGTTCGGGGGCGCCGGCGTCGGCAAGACCGTCATCATCCAGGAGCTGATCCACAATATCGCTTCCGAGCACGGCGGCCGCTCCGTCTTCTGCGGCGTCGGTGAGCGAACCCGGGAGGGCAACGACCTCTGGCTCGAGATGAAGGAGTCGGGGGTGCTCGACTCCACCTCGCTGGTCTACGGTCAGATGAACGAGCCGCCGGGCGCCCGGCTGCGCGTCGGCCTCTCCGGCCTCACGATCGCGGAGTACTTCCGCGACGTTCAGAAGCAGGACGTGCTGCTCTTCATCGACAACATCTTCCGCTTTACTCAGGCCGGCTCGGAAGTATCGGCCCTGCTCGGTCGGATGCCGTCCGCAGTGGGCTATCAGCCGACGCTCGGCACCGAGATGGGGGAGCTACAGGAGCGCATCACCTCGACCCACGACGGCTCCATCACCTCGGTCCAGGCGATCTACGTGCCGGCCGACGATCTCACGGATCCCGCGCCTGCCACGGCCTTCGCGCACCTGGACGCGACGACCGTGCTCTCGCGCGCGATCTCCGAGCTCGGCATCTACCCGGCCGTCGACCCGCTGGACTCGACCTCCCGCATCCTCGACCCGCAGTTCATCGGTGAGCGACACTACACGGTCGCCACCGAGGTGCAGCGGATCCTGCAGCGCTACAAGGATCTGCAGGACATCATCGCGATCCTCGGGATGGACGAGCTGTCCGAAGAGGACAAGGAGATCGTCGGCCGCGCCCGCCGAATCCAGCGCTTCCTCTCACAGCCCTTCCACGTGGCCGAGCAGTTTACCGGCCGACCCGGGAAGTACGTGAAGCTGGAGGAGACGATCGAGTCGTTCGAGCGCGTCGTCGCCGGCGAGTTCGATCAGCTGCCGGAGCAGGCGTTCTACATGGCCGGTGGAGTCGAGGACGTCATCGCGGCGGCTCGCGAGATGGGGGTGGAGGTCTGAGAATGACAGGACCGCTCAGTGTCGCGATCATCAGCCCGGAGCATGTCGTCTACGAAGGCCGGGCGGAGATGGTCGTAGCGCCGGCCTGGGACGGCGAGGTGGGAATCCTGCGGGGCCACGCTCCGCTTCTCGCCCTGCTGGGAGCCGGCCAGCTGCGGGTCAAGGAAGGGGGCCAGGAGCTCCATTTCACGGTATCGGGTGGTTTCCTGCAGGTTGTGGAGGATCGCGTGACGGTCCTCAGCGAAACAGCTGAAGCCGCTACGTAGCAGCAACTTACCCCCAGGATCCCCGCGTCCTGGTCGGCGGTAGCCTCTGGCCTCGCTCTTGCGCGCGCCGCGGCCGTCCGCCGTTCTTTATGTGCGGACCTAACAGGTAGCCCAGGAAAACAGGGACCTTCTCAGAGGATCCACATGCGTAAGCTGCTCGCGACGTTCGCAATCTGCGGTGTCCTGCTCGGGCCGTCGGCCCTTGCGGCGCAGGGGGCATGGGATGCCCCGATGTTCATGCCACCGCACCCGGGGGAAGACATCGGAGCGTACTTCATCATCCCGGATCACTACGATTGGGGGCTGGAGGGGATCTGGCGGCAGGAGGGGAATCTGAATCTCGGCCTGCGCGGCGGTCTCGGTCAGCACGGCGATGGCGGTACCGACTGGTTCCTCGGCGCGGAGACGTACGGGCCGTTGCTGGAGGGCCCCACGGCCCCCGTCGACATCAGTTGGGTGCTCGGGGCCGGAGCCACTTTCGCGTCGGGCGACGCGACGTGGCTGCGGATCCCTCTGGGAGTGACGGTCGGAAAGACGCTGCAGGCGAACACGCTCACCTTGACGCCGTACGTGCTGCCCCGAGTGGCGTACGACCTGATTTCGGTGAACAGCAATAACGACAGCGAGATCAATTTCGCGATCGACCTGGGGGCCGACCTGCAGGTCTCGCCGACGCTGAAGCTGCGTGTCGGCGGCACCTTCGATACGTCGGACACCCGCGACTTCCAGAACTTCGGCGTCGGCCTCGCCTTCGCGTTCGGCCGCAAGGTCGAAGTCCGATGACGCCCTACGAGGGGTCGGGCGCACCGTGTCGCTGAGCGGGACGGCCCGCGTCGACCTCCACATCCACTCCACGGCTTCGGACGGGGCGCTCGCTCCGTCCGCCGTCGTCGAGGCCGCCCGCGCGGGCGGCCTCGACATCATCGCGGTAGCGGACCACGACACCACGGCGGGTGTCGCCGCCGCGAGAGAGGCAGCCGGTGACGGTCCACGCGTCATCCCGGCCGTCGAGCTGTCCACGACCGTTGACGGGACGGATCTGCACATTCTCGGCTACCACATCGACCCCGCCAACGCCGAGCTGAGCGAGCACGCGCGACTCGCGGTGGATGCGAGGCGCGAGCGCGTGAGGGAGATGCTGCGCCGGCTGCGGGGCCTCGGTGTCGCCCTCTCGCTCGAGCAGGTGCTCGACGCAGCCGAAGGAGGGAGGAGCGCCCTCGGGCGCCCGCATGTCGCGCGCGCACTGCTCGTCGCCGGTCACGTACGTAGCGTCGACGAGGCGTTTGCCCGTTGGCTCGGGGACGAACGGCCCGCGTTCGTGCCGACGGAGATGCTCACGCCGAGGCAGGCGATCCGGCTCATCCACGGCGCCGGCGGCGTCGCCGTCTGGGCCCACCCGCCCTTCCACCTGCTGGAGCGCGACATCGAGGGCTTCGTCGCCTCCGGCCTCGATGGCATCGAGTGCTTCCGTCCGAGAACCGGCCCCACCGAGCTCGCCCGCCTCCAGCGTACGGCGGCCGCCTACGGACTCCTGGTCAGCGGCGGATCCGACTGGCACGGCGAATGGAGCGGCCCCCTCGGCACGTTCCGGGTCCCCGCCCCCCGCGTGGCCCGCCTGCTGGAATTCGGCAGCTCGATGAAGGAGAAGGCGCGCTGATGTAGATCGGGGGGCGGCGGAGAACTCTAGTCTCCGGCCTTCCGCTGTAGAACCGCGCCCTTCAGGTAGGCGGACTCGGGGACCTGCAGAAGGACGGGGTGGTCCAGCGACTGCCCCCGGGCCTCGATCCAGCGGAGTGGCAGACCGGCGTCGGCTGCCGAGTCTTCGAGCACCTGACGGAAGAGCGACTCCCCGACATGATAGGAGCAGCTGAAGGTGAGCAGGTGGCCGCCGGGCGAGAGGATTCGCATCGCCCGCAGGTTGATCTCCTTGTAGCCGCGCAGCGCTCCCTGCACGGCCCGGCGACTCTTTGCGAACGCGGGCGGGTCCAGCACGATCACGTCGTAGCGCGACCCCGCCTGTTCCTCCGCCCTGAGGAAATCGAATACGTTCGCCTCGACCGTGCGGATGGTTCGCAAGCCATTGATCTCCGCATTGCGTCGCCCGCGCGCGAGCGCATCGGAGGAGGAGTCGACAGCGACGACCTCGTCCGCCGCCGCCGCGAGGTGAAGCGCGAAGGAGCCATGGTACGAAAAGCAGTCGAGCGCCCGGTGGCGGGCCAGCGACCCTGCGCGAAGCCGGTTCTCGCGCTGGTCGAGGAAGGCGCCGGTCTTCTGGCCCGAGCGCAGCTCCGCCAGATACCGGATGCCTCCCTCGCGGACCTCCAGCTCCTCCGGCACTTCGCCGTGGAGGACGGTCACCTCCCTGGGCAGATTCTCGCGGCGACGAACCGAGGCATCGTTTCGCGCCAGGATCCCCGCGGGCCGGAAGCGATTCACGAGGCCATCGACGATCTCGCCACGGTACGACTCCAGCCCAGCGGACAGGAGCTGCACCACCAGCTGGTCGCCGTATCGGTCCACCACCAGTGAGGGCAGCCCATCGGCTTCGGCGTGCACGATGCGGTACGCCGTCGCGTCCGGCGCGAGCGACTCCCGGTAGTCCGCCGCGGCGCCGATCCGGCGCGCGAAGAACTCAGCATCGGGCCGGACCTCCTCCGAGGACAGCATGCGAAGCGAGATGGTCGAGCCGGGGCTCCACAGCGCGGTGCCCACCATCCGGCCCCCGCTCTCCTCCACACGCACCGCGCCCGCGGGCGCTTCGGGACGGCGCACGACGTCGCTCTCGTAGATCCAGGGATGACCGCGTCGCCAGCGCGCGGCGCCGCGTCCGCTCACAATCGCCGTCTCCACCCCGACCTCCTGCCTCGATCCGCCCCTTCCCCTCGCCTTGACACTCGAAAGGGTGCGGTTAGATTCCGCTTCCCCGGCTGCAACGTGGAGGCCGCGCTGAACGGCGGCGGAGCACCTTGACCGGGACAGCGGCACAGGTTAGCATATCGTGCTGCGGCGCGAAACGCGGTGCGCACGACGGCGCGAGAACACCTCGCGCCGTTTCCATCGCGGCAGCGTTCAAGGGCTGATTGACAACGTGGGTGAGAGGGAAGGAGTTGGGATCGAGCGCCAGTAGGCGAGGTGGGTCGGCGAGGTGATGGCATGTCCGGTCGTTCCGGGGAAGGGATCCTGGGGGGCTGGGGGTGTTGGGGCTTGTCGACCAAGCGCAGGAAGAGCACACGGGGGATGCCTAGGCGCGGACCGGCGAGGAAGGACGTGGCAAGCTGCGAAAAGCCAGGGGGAGCTGCACGCGAGCGTAGAGCCCTGGATGTCCGAATGGGGAAACCCGGCGGGAGTCATATCCCGTCACTCCCTGAGAGGGGAGGGCCAACCCGGGGAACTGAAACATTCTCAGTACCCGGAGGAAGAGAAATCAAGAGAAGGGGTCCCCAAAAAGGTAATACTTTTTGGGGCCTCGAGATTCCCTGAGTAGCGGCGAGCGAACGGGGAAGAGCCCAAACCGGTGGCCTACGGGTCATCGGGGTTGAGGGGCTGGTGCGGGGCGAAGCCCGCCGAGGATCGTTGGGGGAGCCGAAGCGGCCTGGAACGGCCTGCCGAAGGAGGTGAGAGCCCTGTAGGCGAAGCCGAGCGATCGAGGTGACACCGGTACCCGAGTAGGCCGGGGTTCGAGGAGCCCCGGTTGAAGCAGGGGGGACCACCCTCCAAGGCTAAATACGAGTCCGCGACCGATAGTGAACGAGTACCGTGAGGGAAAGGTGAAAAGAACGCCGGGAGGCGAGTGAAACAGACCCTGAAACCGTGTGCTTACAAGCGGTGGGAGCCTGGACGGCCCTTTCGGGGGTCGTGGCGGGTGACCGCGTGCCTTTTGCATTATGATCCGGCGAGTTGCCCCTCATGGGCGAGGCTAAGGCGTTCAGCGCCGGAGCCGGAGCGAAAGCGAGTCTGAAGAGGGCGAGAGTCCATGGGGGCAGACCCGAAACCGTAGCGATCTATCCATGGCCAGGCTGAAGCCGAGGTAACACTCGGTGGAGGGCCGAACCGTTGTGGGTTGAAAACCGCTCGGATGAGCTGTGGATAGGGGTGAAAGGCCAATCAAGCTCGGAGATAGCTGGTTCTCCCCGAAACGTATTGAGGTACGGCCTCGGGAGGTGTGCCTGGGAGGTAGAGCACTGCATGGGTGAGGGGCCCGAAGGGGCTACCGAGCCCAAGCAAACTCCGAATGCCCAGGTGATGAATCCCGGGAGACAGGGGCGGAGCGATAATGTTCTGCCGCGAGAGGGTAAGAACCCAGACCGTCGGCTAAGGTCCCGGAGTGCATGCTGAGTGGGAAAGGATGTGGGATTGCTCAGACAGCTGGGAGGTTGGCTTAGAAGCAGCCATCCTTTAAAGAGTGCGTAATAGCTCACCAGTCGAGTGGTCCTGCGCCGAAAATGGTCGGGACTTGAAAGCATGCCACCGAAGCCACGGATGAGACCTAGTGTTTCATGGTAGGGGAGCGTTCCCAGGGCGGAGAAGCTTCGCTGGAAGGCGGGGTGGAGCGCTGGGAAGTGAAGATGCCGGAATGAGTACGCGATAATGGGGGGGAGGATCCCCCACACCGAAAGCCTAAGGGTTCCGGAGCCAGGGTCATCCGCTCCGGGTCAGCCGGCCCCTAAGCCGAGGCCGCGAGGCGTAGGCGATGGGAAACGGGTCAACATTCCCGTGCCGGAACGAGTGCGTCTGACCGCAAGGGGGGACGCGGAAGCAGAGGAGCCGTCGGGTGGAGGACGTCCCGATGCAAGGGAGTAGCCTGGTGCGGGAGGCAAATCCACCGCACTAGAGGTGAGACCCGATGCCGAAGGGGTCTTCGGACCCCGCCAAGGGCTCGCGAAGCAAGCCGCCGAGAAAAGCCTCGTGCGGGAGTAGTCGTTCCGACCGTACCGTAAACCGACACAGGTAGGCGAGGCGAGAAGCCTAAGGTGCTCGAGTGAGTCATGGAGAAGGAACTCGGCAAAATGACCCCGTAACTTCGGGAGAAGGGGTGCCCCTGGTAGGTGAAGAGCCCAAGCGGCTCGGAGCTGAAGGGGGCCGCAGAGAATCGGCCCAAGCGACTGTTTAGCAAAAACACAGGTGCCTGCGAAGTCGTGGCAAGACGCCGTATAGGCACTGACGCCTGCCCGGTGCCGGAAGGTTAAGGGGAGAGGTCAGCGCTCTTCGGAGTGCGAAGCTTCGAACCGAAGCCCCGGTAAACGGCGGCCGTAACTATAACGGTCCTAAGGTAGCGAAATTCCTTGTCGGGTAAGTTCCGACCTGCACGAATGGCGTAACGACTTGGGCGCTGTCTCCTCCATGAGCTCGGCGAAATTGGAGTATCGGTGAGGATACCGATTACCCGCGACAGGACAAAAAGACCCCATGCACCTTTACTGTAACCTGCCACTGGGTTTCGGCGTGGCGTGCGTAGGATAGGTGGGAGGCTGGGAACCGGTCCCTCCGGGGGCCGGGGAGCCGACGGTGAAATACCACCCTCGTGGCGTAGAAATCCTAACGAAGGCCGCTGAAGCGCGGCTTCGGACCCTGGCAGGCGGGCAGTTTGACTGGGGCGGTCGCCTCCTAAAGAGTAACGGAGGCGCGCGAAGGTTCCCTCAGCGCGGTCGGCAATCGCGCGGCGAGTGCAAAGGCAGAAGGGAGCCTGACTGCGAGACCGACGGGTCGAGCAGGAGCGAAAGCTGGTCTTAGTGATCCGGTGGTTCCGAGTGGAAGGGCCATCGCTCAACGGATAAAAGGTACGCTGGGGATAACAGGCTTATCGCCCCCGAGAGTTCACATCGACGGGGCGGTTTGGCACCTCAATGTCGGCTCATCGCATCCCGGGGCCGGAGAAGGTCCCAAGGGTCGGGCTGTTCGCCCGTTAAAGCGGTACGTGAGCTGGGTTCAGAACGTCGTGAGACAGTTCGGTCTGTATCCGTCGCGGGCGCAGGAGTGTTGCGGGGCGCCGTCCCTAGTACGAGAGGACCGGGACGGACGGACCTCTGGTGTACCGGCTGTCACGCCCGTGGCAGCGCCGGGTAGCTACGTTCGGACGAGAGAACCGCTGAAAGCATCTAAGCGGGAAACTCTCCCCAAGACGAGCACTCCCAGGGCGCAAGCCCTCTGAAGGGCCGTTCGAGACGAGGACGTCGATAGGCGGCAGGTGCAAGCATGGCAACATGCTCAGCCGAGCCGTACTAATCGCCCGTGAGGCTTGGTCGGCTCCCCGACGATAAGGGAGCCGGAGCCCCTCGTGCTGGAGCCGGTCCCACGCTTTCCCTCTTGCCCATGCTGCTGCTGGCCGGTGGCTTTAGCGCGGGGGATACACCCGTTCCCATCCCGAACACGGTCGTTAAGCCCCGCAGCGCGGATGGTACTGCTCGGGAGACCGAGTGGGAGAGTACGACGTCGCCGGCCGCTTTCGTGGAAGGGGCGCACGGATCTCAGGGTCCGGGCGCCCCTTTCTTCGTTTGCACCGCAGAGTGCGCAGACGCTCACCGCCGAGTGCGCGGAGAGCGCAGAGAGACAAACAACTCTTTGGGGGCCCACCGCCGAGAGCGCGGACAGCGCAGAGGGGGCGTCGCCCGAGGCAGGCCGCGTGGCGCGACCTCCATTCTTTTTTGGGGGGTTTGCTTCGCGGCCGCCCCGAGCTCGCCGGCGTCGCCGCGCCCGCCCGCTCTGCGCTCTCCGCGATCTCCGGGGTGAAAAACCTCGCCGCTGTGGCTGGCTCCGCCGCCGGCGCTCGCGCTCGTCGGCGTCGCCTTTGCGGCCTCCGCGCTCTCCGCGGTGAAAGCTCCGTGCCCTCCTCTCCGCTCCGCGCCCTCCTCAACCGAAGGCGGAGACCAGTGCCCGTACACTCTCCGCGGGCTCCTCGGCCGCCATGACCGCGCTGACGACGGCCGCACCCGCAGCGCCGCTCGCGACGACGCGGGCGACGTTCGCCGGCGTGATTCCGCCGATGGCAATGACGGGGATCGAGACGGCGTGTGCGACTGCCTCGAGCCGCGTCGTGCCGATCTCCTCGCCGATCGCTTCGGTCTTCGTTCGCGTCGGGAAGACGGCGCCGCAGCCAATGTAGTCTGCGCCATCGCGTTCCGCCTGCCGCGCTTCGGCGGGATCATCGCACGAGTAGCCGAGCAGGAAGGCGGGGGGCGCGATGGAGCGGGCGGCGGAGAGGGGCAGATCGTCGGGGCCGAGGTGGGCTCCGTCGGCGCCGACCGCGAGCGCGACGTCCAGGCGGTCGTTCACGAAGAGCAGCGCTCCATGTCGCCGTGCGGCGGGGAGTAGCGCGCGCGCCATGGTCGCGAGCTCGCGCGCCGTCGCCGACTTGTCGCGCAGCTGGATTGTCGGTGCACCCGCTGCGAGCGCGGCGAGCACGACGTCGGTCACCGAACGCGGGGCGGCCAGTCGGCGGTCCGTGATCACGATCAGACGCAGGTCGGGTCGGCTGCGGTGCATCGTGCAGACCTTACCTGCGCGCGGGGTTCTCGGCTTCGGGCCGCCGCGATCTCCCGCGGGAGGCGGCCGTCGGCTTGCCCTGACCCCTGCCGCCAGCCCCGCGATTCAGCGAATCGGGCTGCGCCTGCAGGCGCCGCATCTGCCGGCGGATGCGCTCCTTCGCGAGGTTGTGCTGATCGAGCGTGCGGGAGAAGACGTGCGTGCCGGCGGGTGTCGCGACGAAATAGAGGTAGCTCGAGGAATCGGGGTGCAGGACCGCATCGATGGCCCGGGCGCTCGGGGAGGCGATCGGCCCCGGCGGAAGGCCGGGGTGACGGTAGGTGTTGTAAGGGTTGGCGGCGACGCTGTCGATCGCGGCGTACAGCAGCCGGTCGCGGTGGATGCCGAGCGCGTACTGCACGGTGGGGTCGGCTTGCAGGAGCATGCCTCGGCGGAGCCGGTTCTCGTAGACGGAAGCGATGAGCGGCATTTCGTCCGGGATCTTCGCCTCCTTCTCGACGATCGAGGCCAGCGTGACGACGTCGCGGCGCGACATGCCGATCGAGTCGGCGCGCTGGGCGCGCTCCGGAGTCCAGGTGCGCTCGTACACGGAGGTCATGCGGGACAGCACGGAATCGAGGGTGACGCCGATCGGGAACTCGTAGGTGGCGGGGTAGAGGTATCCCTCGAGCGTAGGTCCCGGCACGCCGAAGCGGGCAGCCGTCGCGCTGTCCGCCAGCACGCGAAACACGGAATCCGCCGGCAGGCGCGTGACCGCCGCGATGCGGGGAGTGATGTCGCGGATGTCCCATGCCTCGGGGACGATGAGGCGCTGCGCCACGACCCGCCCGGCCTCCAGGTCGGAGAGGATCGCCGCCCACCCGGTGCCGCGCCGGAATCGGTAGCTTCCCGCCTTCACGCTCTTGTCGGCGCCGCGCAGGCGCGCGAGAAGCCGGAACGCCGGCTTCACCGCGACGAGGTGGTGGACCGCGAGCGAGTCCGTGACCTCGGTGAAGGAGGCGCCGGTCGGAACGAAGACCAGCTCCGGTGGGCCGCTGCCCTCCCCCATGCACCCGGCGAGCGGCACGGCGACGGCGGCGGCGACGAGGGCCGCCCTTGCGATCGGAATCATGCCGCCGGCCCGTCCCGCCTGCGGTCGAGGAATGCCTGCAGGATGAGAACGGCGGCAACGGCATCAATGCGACCCTTCTCCTCCCGTGCTGTGCGGGCCAGCCCGAGCTCCCGCATGCTTCGTTCGGCGCGGGCCGACGTCATTCGCTCATCGATGTAGTGGACGGGCACGCCGGCGCGCTCCGCGACCGTCGCGCCGAAGTCGCGAACCTCGCGCGTCCAGTCGCTCTCCTCCCCCTCGGGCGTCAGCGGCAGTCCGAGGACGACCTCGGCCGCTTCGTGCTCCTCGATCAGCCGCACCACGGCGGCGACCGGGGGTCGCTTGCCCCGCCGGCGCCGCAGTGTGGGTAGCGGCTGCGCGATCAGCGCGGTCGGATCGCTCACGGCGAGACCGACGCGTCGTTCGCCGTAGTCGACGCCGAGGATACGGGCCACTCCGACCGCGTTCCGCCTATCCCAGGCTGGCGATCGCGCGATCCACGTCGGCGCCCTCGCTCATCGCGGCGTAGACGCCCTGTAGCGCCTGAGGTCCGCCGAACAGGAAGCGGCATTGCGGATCGCCGGCCGAGCGGCACTCGACCTCGAAGACGCCGACCTGCCTGCCGGCCACGCCCTCCAGCAGCCTGGCGAGCAGCCCGGTCGTGAAGAAGCAGCTGGGACGGTCGGCCGAAGAATCCGGATCCGACTCCGCCCAGTTGCCGCTCTGCAGCGCACCGACGCCCGGGTGGGCGTCGCGGTGGCCGAGCTGCCCCCAGCCGCGGTTCGCGAGGAGATCGGCGAGCCGCCGCCAGAACGCGTCCTCTGCCATGCCTCCGGTGTCGCCGGCCTCGGCCGCGAGCAGCGCATGAAACGCGTCCCCCGCCGCGTGACCTGCGTACTGCAGGGCGCTCGCGGCGGCGTCGGCGCCGAGCTGTTCGCCGAGCGACTGTCGCAGGGCGCGGATGGACGCGGCCGGGATCACGACCTCCATCATGCGCGTCGTGCTCTGAGCCATGGGCTCTCCTCTTGAGTCAGGTGGTCTGGTCCTGCTGTGCGAGGGCGACGAGGCCCTCCTCGTCCACGATGGCCACGCCGAGCTCCTGCGCGCGCTGCAGCTTCGAGCCCGGCTCGGCGCCCGCGACGACATAGTCGGTCGACCGCGAGATGCTGCCGGTCACGCGTCCGCCGAGGCGCTCGATGTAGGACGTCGCCTCCTTGCGACTCATGCCCGGCAGCGTTCCCGTGATCACGAACGTGCGGCCGGCGAACGGCAAGCGTTCGGCCCGCTCCACCGGCTCGTCGGTTCGAACGCCCGCCACCGCCAGACGCTCCAGCAGGCTGCGGTTGCGCGGCTCGGCGAGGTATGCGTGCAGTGCAGTCGCCGTCGTCGCGCCAATGCCGTGGACCGCGGCGAACTCCTCGTGCTCCGTCTGCAGCAGACGCTCCAGCGTGCGGAAGTGGACCGCCAGCAGCCGAGCCGCGTGGGAGCCGACGTGTCGGATCCCGAGCGCGTAGAGAAGCCGCGACAGCGGCCGGGTCTTCGAGGCGGCAATGGATTCGAGGAGGTTGCGCGCGGACAGCTCCGCGAACCCCTCCAGCTCGAGCAGGTCCTCCTCGCGCAGCGCGTACAGGTCCGCGAAATCGCGAACCTTGCCGGTCTCCAGCAGCTGGGCCACCGTCCGCTCGCCCAGTCCGCGGATGTCCATCGCGCCCTGCGACACGAAATGTACAATGCCCCAGTAGATCCGGGCAGGGCACGAGCCGTTCGGGCAGTAGACCATTACCTCGTCCGCCGGCCGCTCCACGCTCGTGCCGCACACCGGACACCGGTCGGGGGTCGGGAACGGACGCTCGTCGCCGGTCCGCTGCTCCGTGATCGGCGCGACGACCTGAGGGATCACGTCGCCGGCCCGCTTCACCAGCACGAGATCGCCAATGCGCAGATCCTTGCGCGCAATGTCGTCGAAGTTGTGCAGCGTGGCGAGCTTCACCATCGCACCGCCGATCTCCACCGGCTCGAGCATGGCGTAGGGATTCAGCGAGCCGGTACGCCCGACATTGACCTCGATGGAGAGCAGCCGTGTCGTCGCGAGGTCGGGCGCGAACTTGTACGCGATCGCATAGCGTGGCTCGCGATCGCCGACGATCCCGAGCTCCGGCCACAGTGCGAGCGGCGCCACCTTCACGACGACGCCGTCGATGAGGAAGTCGAGATCTCCGCGCCGCGCCTCGGTCGCTGCCGCGAAGTCGATCACCTGCTGCAGACCGCTCGCGACAATGCGGTGGTGCTCGGTCGGGAAGCCCCAGTCGTCGAGCAGGTCGAGGACCTCCGCCTGTGTGCCGACGGGCACGACTTCCTCCGATTCCGGGTCGCTCTGGATCTGGTAGGCGAAGAAGCGGAGCGGCCGCTGCGCGGTGATGCGCGAGTCGAGCTGACGGAGGCTGCCGGCGGCCGCATTGCGCGGGTTTGCGAACGTAGGCTCCCCCTCCGCGACGCGTCGCTCGTTCAGCGCTTCGAAGCCGCTGACCGGCATGTACACCTCGCCTCGAACCTCGACACGCGACGGGGGCCGGGGCACGTCGTCCTCTGCACGGATCCGCAGCGGGATCTGCCGAATCGTGCGGATGTTGCGCGTCACGTCCTCGCCGATCGCACCGTTTCCGCGCGTCGCCCCGCGAACCAGCACGCCGTCCTCGTACAGCAGGGCGATGGCGAGCCCATCGATCTTCAGCTCGGCTATGTAGCCGGCGTCACGTACTTCGGACAGTATGCGGGCGTTGCGGTCCTCCCAGGCGCGCAGCTCGTCCTCGTCGAACGCGTTGTCGAGCGAGAGCATGGGCGCGAGGTGCGCGACCTTCTGGAATTGGGCGGAGGGCTCCGAGCCGACGCGGTGAGTGGGCGAGTCCGGTGTCTCGAGCTCCGGATGCTCCGCCTCGATCCGCTTCAGCTCCCGCAGCAGCGCGTCGTAGTCGGCATCGCTGAGCGTCGGCGCGTCGAGCTCGTAGTACTCCCGGTTCGCGAGCGTGAGTCTCTCGCGCAGCTCGTCCGCCCTGCGCGCGAGCGCCGAGACGTTTGCCGCCGCGGCCGACCGCTGCGGCTCGGGCGCGGTGGGCTCCGTCGCTTCGTCGCGGGTCATGGACGCTCTCATGCCTGCGAGCTCAGACGTCCGCGGAGCCGGCGAGCACGCGGGCGACCTTCTCGTCCTCGTCCATGAG
This sequence comes from uncultured Gemmatimonadales bacterium, assembly GCA_963798855.1. GTDB lineage: Bacteria > Gemmatimonadota > Gemmatimonadetes > Longimicrobiales > RSA9 > CAWCUU01. The sequence continues at coordinate 170,997 of CAWCUU010000001.1, forward strand.
GCGGTCCTCGCGCACGACGCGGTTGCGACCGTGCCGCTTCGCCGCGTACAGGGCCACGTCGGCGCGCTCGACGAGGGCCTTCGCCTCCTCGACGTGGGGGTGCGGGTACGCGGCGACTCCGGCGGAGATGGTCATCTCCAGAACCTCACCGGCGCCGGTATGGAAGTCCTGGGACTCGACGCTCTCGCGGACGCGTCCGGCGAAGGTCTCGGCGGCCTGGATATCGGTGTCGGGCAGGATCGCGATGAACTCCTCGCCGCCGTAGCGCCCGAGCTTGTCGATCTCGCGCGCCGTATCGCAGAGGATCGACGAGAGGCGCTTCAGCACCTGGTCACCGGCCTGATGGCCGTAGGTGTCGTTCACGCGCTTGAAGTGGTCGAGGTCGAACATCGCGACCGCGAGAGGGTCCTGTGAGCGCTGTGCGCGCTCGAACTCCTCGTGCAGCTCCTCGTGGATGTGTCGGTGGTTGAAGAGCCCGGTCAGCCCGTCGCGGATCGAGAGCTGCTCGAGTTCGCGGTTCTTTTCCTCGAGCTCGTCCTGCAGCCGTTTGATCCGCAGCATCGAGCGGACGCGCGCCTCGAGCTCGGGGAAGTTGACCGGCTTCGTCAGGTAGTCGTCCGCGCCCGCGTCCAGACCCGTGACCTTGTCCTGCGTGGTGTCGCGGGCGGTCACGAGGATGATCGGTATGAACGGGAGGTCGCTGTCATTCTTGATCCTGCGTGCGACCTCGTAGCCGTCCATGCCGGGCAGCATCACATCCAGAAGGATCAGGTCCGGCGAGTCCCGGTGCACGTGCGCGAGCGCCTCCTCGCCCTCGGATGCACCTTCCACGTCGTAGCCGACGAAGCGCAGGCGCGTGACGAGGATCTCTACGTTGTCGGGGCTGTCGTCCACGACCAGGATCCGGCCGGCGGGGGTGGGGGGCTCGCGTTGCGACACGACGCTCTCCGCTCCGCTCAATCGTCCTCGGACCCGGCCGATCCGATGAACTTCTCGACCTCCGCGACGACGGTCCGGGGCTCGCACGGCTTGGCCAGATAGCCGTCGCAGCCGACGCTCTTGGCGGTCTCGCGATCCTCCGCCAGCGCGTGCGCGGTCAGGGCGATGACCGGGATGCCGGACGTCGCGTCGTCACCCTTCAGGATCTCCGTCGCCTTCCATCCGTCGATGAGCGGAACGGAGATGTCCATTAGGATGAGGTCCGGGTGACTCTCGCGGGCCATGCGGATCCCTTCCTCGCCATTACGCGCCTCGAGCACGTGGTAGCCGCGGTGCTGCAGGATCGTGGCGTAGACGATCCTGTTGTCCTCGTTGTCCTCGACGATGAGGACGGTTTTCGGCGTCATGGGGAGCCACTCGTGTGGGCGGTTCTCTCGGGCGACCAATGCCCCGCGGGCGATCTCTGGCGTTGCACAACCGGTGCCAGTACCGAGCGGCGGACGCGCTCCGCGACGGCGGCGGTGCGTGCGAATGTAGGGCCGCCACGAAAGCGGCGGCAAGCCGCGGCGGGGCGGGCGGCCGTGGCGCGGATCCCGACCCTGAACCCTTTGCGGTCGGGGGCACGCCCGTTGCATGATGAAGGGAGTCCGAGTTTTCCCGTGAAAGGACCTGGAATGTACTACGAGGACGAGTCGCAGACCTTCGCCTTCCTGACAGGGCTGGCGCTGGGGCTGGTGCTGGGTGCGGGCATGGCGTTGCTCACGGCGCCGCAGAGCGGGCGCCGGACGCGGCGGCGATTGCGGCGGGCGATCGGCCGGTCGGGACACCCGGTCTCGGAGCGGCTGGACGACTGGACGGAGGACTTCCGTTCCGCGGTCGAGACGGGGCGTCGCCGGCTGAATCTGTAGCCTGCCGATGTCGGCGGAACGGCAGGCGGCCTGGGAGGACGCGCGGATCGGGCCGGCGGATATGGGCCGGCTCTTCCGCGAGGCCTTTCCGGACGAGCGCTTCATCGTCGTCAGCAACCGCGAGCCGTACGAGCACCAATGGGGTGAGGATGTCGGCGAGATCGACGTCCGGCGCCCGACCGGAGGACTGACGTCGGCGCTGGACCCCGTGCTTCAGTCGGTGGGCGGCGTCTGGATCGCGTGGGGCAGCGGGGAGGCCGACGCCGAGGTCGTCGACGATCACGATCGCGTCCAGGTTCCGCCGGAGGACCCGCGCTACACACTGCGACGCCTCTGGCTCGATCAGCACGACATCCATCGCTACTATCTCGGCTTCGCGAACCAGTTCCTCTGGCCGCTCTGTCACCTGAGGCCGACACTGACGCGGGTGCGCGAGCGGTACTGGGAGCGATACCGGCGCGTCAACCGGCGCTTCGCGGATGCGGTGCTCGACGAGGCTCGCGGCGTGGAGGCGGCCGTGTGGTTCCAGGACTACCACCTCGCCCTCGCCCCCGCCGCCGTGCGCGAGCGCAGGCCTGACCTGACGCTTTCCCACTTCTGGCATATTCCCTGGCCACCCCTGGAGATCTACCGCGTCGCGCCGCAGGCGATCGACCTGTTGCGCGGGCTGCTCGCGAACGACCTGATGGCGTTCCAGCTGCCGTCCCACGGCGTCAACTTCATGCATTGCGCGGCCGACATGCTCGGCGCGGCCGTCGACTGGAAGGCGAAGACGGTGGCGCTCGACGGGCACACCTGCCATGTCCGCTCCTTCCCGATCTCGATCGATGCGATCGGTTACCGGGATGCGGCGCAACGTGCGGGCGTCGTCGCGCGGATGCAGCGGATCCGATCCCGCTACGCGCCGCCGGACGGGAAGCTGGGGATCGGCATTGACCGGCTGGACTACTCGAAGGGGATTCCCGAAAAGCTGAAGGCACTCGACATCCTGTGGGAGCGCTTCCCGGAGTTCCGCGAGCGCTTCAGCTTCGTGCAGGTCGCGGTCCCGAGTCGCACGGCCATCGAGGCGTACGACGAGCTGACGCAGAAGGTCGAGCGCATGGTCTGGGAGATCAACGACCGCTTCGGCACCGAGCGCTGGCGTCCCGTCCACCTGATCAAGCAAGCGCTACCCTCCGATCGCCTCGCCGTGCTGTACCGAGCGGCGGATGTGTGCATCGTCGCCTCGCTCGCGGACGGAATGAACCTGGTCGCGAAGGAGTTCGTCGCCAGCCAGGTGGACGATCGGGGCGTGCTGCTGCTCTCGCACTTCGCCGGGGCGGCCGAGGTGCTGGACGGTCACCTGGACGTGAACCCCTATGACCCGGAGGACTTCGCCCGCCTCATCCGCGAGGCTCTGACGATGTCGGAGGAGGAGCGGCGCGAACGGATGGCGCGCCTGCGTAGCACGATCGGAACGATCTACGAGTGGATGTCCGAGATCTTCCGCGTCTGGGGCGAGATGGCGCACTCCCGGCCGGCTGGGCCGGCACCCCAGACCGGCGAGCCGGGTGCGGCGGACGGCGCTGCTCCACCCGGACCGGCGGTCGAGGCGGCGCACGAGGAGTCATCGGAGCGGGCGCTCCACGCCACGGAATGATTCCGTACCAGCTGATCCGTCGAAAGCGCGACGGTGAGGCGCTCGAGCCCACCGAGATCCAGGCTTTCTTCCGCGGCTACGCCACGGCAGGGGTGACCGCGTATCAGATGGCCGCGTTCCTGATGGCCGTCTACCAGCAGGGGCTCTCCGACCAGGAGCTGGATGCGCTCGTCGACGTGATGCTCGCATCCGGCGGCGTCGTGCGCTTCGACGGCGTTGGTAGGCCCGTGGACAAGCATTCGACGGGTGGCGTCGGTGACAAGGTCTCGCTCGTCCTGGCGCCGCTCGTCTCCAGTCTCGGTGTCCCCGTCCCGATGATGAGCGGTCGCGGTCTCGGCCACACCGGCGGCACCCTCGACAAGCTCGAGGCCATCCCCGGCTTCCGAACGGACCTGTCACTGGAGCGCTTCCGTTCGCAGGTCGAGGAGATCGGCTGTGCGCTGATCGGCCAGACGGCTGAGATCGCGCCGCTGGACCGCGACCTCTACGCGCTGCGCGACGTGACGGCGACCGTGGAGTCGATCCCGCTGATCGCCTCCTCGATCATGAGCAAGAAGATCGCGGAGGGCATCGACGCTCTCGTGCTCGACGTCAAGCGCGGCGGGGGCGCGTTCATCCCCGAGCTCGATCGCGCGCTCGAGCTGGCGCGGACGATGATCGCGATCGGCGAGCGGCACGACCTGGAGGTGGTGGCGCTGGTGACGGCGATGGACCGGCCGCTGGGGCGCGCGGTCGGCAACGCGATCGAGACGGCGGAGGCCATCGACGCGCTACACGGAGCCGGTCCGGAGGACCTGCGGCGGCTCACCGTCGAGCTCGCTGCCGAGAATGCTGATGCGGAGCGGCGTCGCTGGGGCCCCGGAGATTGCGAGGCGGGACGCGGAGGCCGCGCTCGACGACGGACGCGCGCTGCGGCAGATGGAGCGGATCGTAGAGGCGCAGGGCGGTGATCCGGCCGTGCTCGAGGATCCCGCTCGGCTGCCCCAGGCACCGGTCCGGATGGAGGTCACGGCGGAGCGGGCCGGCGCCGTCTCGGCCGTGGATGCGCGAGCGATAGGTGAGGCCGCGGTTCGGCTCGGTGCCGGCCGGGCCACCCGCGAGAGCCGTATCGATGCCGCCGTCGGCTTTCTGGTGGACGTGCGGCCGGGGGAGTGCGTCGAGGCAGGGCAGCGGCTGGCGGAGGTGCTCGCGGCTTCGGAGGACGCCGCACGGGAGGCGGCCGGGGCGATCCGATTGGCCATCCACATCGCGGATTCGCCGGGGCCGCCGCCGCTGCCGCTCGTATCGCATCGCATTACGGCGGCCGGCGTCGAGGTCCTGGCCCCCGACGGCGGATGAGCCGCACCCTCACCTTCGACACGACACACCACGCGCTGTGGGCGGAGCAGATCGCGGTGGAGCGGAAGCTCGGCGTGAGGGTCGTGCCGGCTCCCGAGGATTCGGGCGCGAAATGTGATCTCGCGCTCGAGGTGCTGGACGAGGATTCGGCGGAGCTGGAGCAGGCCCTCGCGGAGGCGGGTGTGAGCTACCGTCCGTGGGGGTCGTGAATCAGCCCCGTGTCCCTCGGCATAGCTCCAGGCAACTGGCCGGGTAGTGGAGAGCCCAGAACGCCGGGCCCATGGAGGTCGCACGCCTCCGTGGGCTCGGTACCGGGCACGAACACCTCGGGTCGGACGTGGTCCCGCGGGCACCACTCGGTCGCGAGCTGGCCCGTCTCGTCGTCGATGTCCCGCGTGATCAGGTCCTCCGGCATCGACCATGGCTGCGGGATCGCGAGCGTCGAGTCGTTCTGCAGATAGACCCTGCGCATGAATCGGCCGAAGACAGGCGCGGCGTAGACGCCGCCGGCGGCACCGGCGATGATCTTCTTCGGCTGATCGAAGCCGAACCACGCCGCGGCGAGCAGGTTCGGCGTGAAGCCGATGAACCAGACATCCGTCGCGTCGTTGGTCGTCCCCGTCTTGCCCGCGACGGGAATGTTGTACGGCAGGTTGCCGAGATCCGGGTTGCGCACGTTGTAGCCGGTGCCGTGGTCCACCACGTCCCGCATCATGTCGGTCACGATGTAGGTGTGGGAGGAGTCCATGACCTGACGGGTCTCCGGCCGCGTCTGCCAGAGCACGCGGCCCCGCGCGTCCTCGACGCGCAGGATCGGGCGTGGCTCCACGTGCACGCCGAGGTTCGCGAAGGTCGTGTAGGCGCCGGCGATCTCGAGCGGGATTACGTCCGCGGCTCCGATCGAGATCGAGGGGTAGCGCGGGATCGAGGTCTGTATTCCCATCCGGTGCGCGTACTGCGCGACCGTCTCCAGGCCCACTTCCAGCCCGAGCTTCACGGCGACGGTATTGATCGAGCGCATGAGCGCCTCGCGCAGCGTGAGCGGTCCAAGGAAGTCGGGCTCGTAGTTGCGCGGCGAGTACACGTCGCCGTTCTCGAGCTGGAGCATCAGAGGCGAGTCGTTGATCACGTGTGATGCCGGGACGCCGCCGGCGATCGCCGCGGAGTAGACGAACGGCTTGAACGCGGAGCCCGGCTGGCGTAGCGCCTGCGTCGCGCGGTTGAACTTGGATTCGTGGAAGTCGCGCCCGCCGATCAGCGCGCGGACCTCGCCCGAGGCGGGATCGAGCGCCACGAACATACCCTGGATATAGGGCGTCGACTCACCGGCGATCTTCTCCTTCTTCTCGTGCACTTTCTCGTATGTCGGCCAGCGGTAGTTGGGCTGGCTCTCGATCCGCTTCCAACCGTACTCCATCGCCTCGTTCGCCGCCTTCTGCATGTCGACGTCGAGCGTGGTGTAGACGCGGTAGCCCTGCTCGTAGATGTCGCTGCCGAAGCGGTCATCCAGGATTCGGCGCACCCATTCTACGAAGTAGGGGGCGAAGGAGGCTTCATCCAGGCCGTGCGCTTCCGTGGGCAGCGCCTCCTGCTTCGCCTGCGCCTCCTCCTGCTTCGTGATGACATCCTGATCGGACATGATACCGAGGACGAGGTCGCGTCGGGCGCGGGCGCGGTCGGGGTGATCGAGCGGCGAATAACGGGATGGCGCCTTCGGCAGGGCAGCGAGCATCGCCGTCTCGGACGGGTCCAGCTCTCGCGCGGCCTTGCCGAAGTAGTGCTCGGCAGCCGTCTCGAGACCCCACCAGCCGTGCCCGAAGTTGATCTGGTTCAGGTACGCCTCGAGGATCTGGTCTTTCGAGTAGACCTGCTCGAGCTCGAGCGCGACGTGCAGCTCCTTCAACTTGCGCGTCAGCCGGGTCTGGAAGCCCACCTCGTTCTTGAACATGTTGCGGGCGAGCTGCTGCGTGATCGTGCTGCCCCCCGCCGCGCCATAGCCGCTTCGGATGTTCTGTAGCACCGCGCCGACCGTGCGGATCCAGTCGAAGCCGTGGTGGTGATAGAAGCGGCGGTCCTCGACCGCGATGAAGGTGGCAGGGACGTACTTCGGGAGCTCAGCGAGGCGCACGGGCGTGCGTCGCTCCTGGAAGAGCTCGGCGAAGAGCTTGCCGTCATGGCTGTAGATCTTCGTGGACTGCTTCGGCTCGAACGCGTAGATCTGCGCGATCGACGGGCAGTCGCGGCAGACGTAGTTCCAGGTTCCGAGCGCGAGGCCCACGACGAGCCCGATCCCCGCCGCGCCCACCAGCACCCCGATCGCGACTCCGCGTGGGTGCGCCCGCATCCACGATCGCGCCTTCAATGTCCAGCGCCTGCTCTTCACCATGTACCGGCTCACCTCGGATTCATCGTCTCGTCATGGCGCGAAGCACCTCGCAACAGAGCGCCGAGCGCCGCGTGCACGGACCGGTTTCCGGCGAGCACGCTGCCCCCTCCCAGGACGTCGTCTCCGCCGTCTAGCGTCGTCACCACGCCTCCCGCTTCCCGCACGATGAGCGTGCCGGCGGCGACGTCCCACGGCGAGAGCACGAGCTCCCAGAAGCCGTCCAGCCAGCCGCTCGCGACATGGCAGAGGTCCAGCGCCGCGGAGCCGGCACGTCGAACGCCGGATGCGCCGCGCACCGCGGCCTCCAGCTGTGGAAGATAACCCGCCAGCCGCTCGGGGTAGCGAAACGGGAACCCCGTCCCGATCAACGCGTGGCGCAGCTCCTCGATCGTCGAGACGTCGATCGGCTCGCCGTCGCGGAAGGCGCCGCCGCCCCTGACCGCGGTCCATTCAGTGCCCGAGGCGGTGTCCAGGACCACGCCCGCTGTCGCCTTCCCCCGGTGCAGGACAGCGATCGAAGCGGCATGCATCGGGTACCGGTGCAGGTAGTTGGTCGTTCCATCGAGCGGGTCGACCACCCACAACCACTCGGCATCGTCGTTCGCGGACGGGTCCGTCAATGGTCCGGCGGCGGTTCCTTCCTCGGCCAGAATGGCGTGAGCGGGGTAGCGGTCGCGGATCACCGAGACGATCCGTGCCTCCGCCTCTCGGTCAACGTGGGAGACGAAGTCGAAGGTCCCCTTCTCGCCCCACTCCCGCACGTCGACGCGGCCGCGATACGTCCGGTGGACGGCGGCGGCGGCGTGCGCGGCGGCGCGCGCGGTTTCGAGCAGTACGGCGGGGTCGATCGTTTGGTTCGGCATCGGAGTCGTGATAATTTACCCGCCGACCTCGTTTCGGCCAGCGCAAAGCGGTCGCGGCCGACCCGCGGCGAGGGCGCCGTAGCGATCCCGGCCGGCCCGAAGTCTGCAACGCCTTCACGCTGCACCGCTACTTCACGCCGCGGGAGCGCGTCGCGGAGATCGGTCATGCGTGCCGCACGGGCAGATCGGGTGCGCGGGATCCCCGGCGATGCCGCGCCAGGGGCGCGGGCGCTGGCGGCGCAGACGATGCGCGGTGTTCGTGAACGAATGGGACTCAGGCCCGTCGCCGTTCCGGCGTGAAGCGACTGAGCTCGGGGCGACTCTCGCCCGACCGGCCGCGCGCCCGGGAGACGGGCGTACCGTGGGAGGGAGCATGGCGCAGCGAGAGGACAGGTCGGATGAGCGGGCCCGCGATGAGCGCGGGCCGACCGAGCGTCTGACGCAGCGGACGACCGGCGACGACGAACGGGACCGACAGCTCGCCGACCAGGGCACGCCGGTCGGCGAAGTCGTCGTCATGGTGTGCGTCGAGTGCGGCGAGGAGTATCCGTTCGACCGTGAGCCCCCGGAAGATCTGGTCTGCGACCGCTGCGGCAACAGCGTCTTTCGCACGTTCATCGGGCAGGCGCCGCGGGACGACGAGGCGGAGGAGGACTTCCGCGACAGCACCGAACGCGACCTCGCCGCCGACGCGGGCGCTTCCGACGTCCGGCCCGGCGACCTCTACGACCTCAACAACCCGTAGGGGATGCCATGGCCAATGTCCGCTTCCGCGGCTCCGGCGTGGCCATCGTCACGCCGTTCGGCGCCACAGGCGTCGGCGAAGCCGCCCTGCGCGCGCTCGTTCGCTTCCACCACAGAGAGGGCACCGACGCGCTGATCGTCTGCGGCTCGACCGGCGAGGCGGCTGCAATGTCGCCGGAGGAGCAGCAACGCGCGATCGAGGTCGTCGTCGATGAGAACGATGCCGCTCTCCCCGTCATCGCCGGGTGCGGCGGCAGCGACACCGCCGCCGTCTCGCGCCTGGCGGAGCAGGCGAGGCGTGCCGGCGCCGAAGGCCTGCTGCTGAGCGCGCCGCCCTACAACAAGCCCACCCAGCGCGGGCTGCTCGCGCACTTCCGCAGCGTGATCGACGCAGGCGACCTTCCCGCCATCATCTACAACGTTCCCGGACGAACCGCCGTGAACATCCAGCCCGCCACGATCGCGGAGCTGGCGGCCGCCGACGATCGCGTCATCGGCGTCAAGGAAGCGTCGGGCGACATCTCGCAGGTCGCGGAGCTGGCCCGACTCGCGGGCGACCGTCTGGCCCTGTGGAGCGGCAACGACGACCAGATCGTGGCGCTCATGGCGCTCGGAGGCGCCGGTGTGATCAGCGTGCTCGCGAACGTCGCACCCGCGGCGGTGCACGAGATGACGATGCGCTTCCTGGAGGGTGATGTCGCCGGCGCCTGCGAGATGCAGCTCCGCTACCTGCCGCTGATCCGCGCGCTGTTCTCGGAGTCGAATCCGATCCCCGTGAAGACCGCCGTCGGCTGGCTCGGCTTCGACGTCGGGCCGCTGCGCCTGCCCCTGGTGGAGATGAGCGACGCGGCACAGGGGCGGCTTTTCGAGGCGTTGCGCGAGGTCGGCATCTCGCCGCAGACGGCATGACCCGGGTCGCCGTCTCCGGCGCGACCGGCCGCATGGGCCGCGAGCTGTCCAGGCTCGCCACCGAGAGCGACGACATCGAGATCATCGGCGGGGTGGCCCGGAGTGGTCGCTCCGGGGAGGAAGCCGCGTCGATCGGTTATCCCTGCGTCGACGACGTCGCGGGCGCGGGGGAGCTGCTCCGCAGCGCGGACGTCGTGATCGACTTCTCGGCGCCGGAGCAGCTCGCGAGCCTGCTCGAGACCCACGGCGAGCGACTGGTCGGGCGCGGGCTCGTCGTCGGCACGACCGGCCTGGAGCCGTGGCTCGCGGGTAAGCTCGACGATGTCGCCGGCCGCTCCGCCGTGCTCGTCGCATCGAACTTCAGCATCGGCATCAACGTGCTGCTCGCCCTGGTGGAGCGAGCCGCGGCGGCGTTGGCCCCCGAGGCGTACGACGTCGAGATCGTCGAGACGCACCATCGCCACAAGGCAGACGCGCCGAGCGGAACCGCGATCGCGATCGGCGACGCCGTGGCGCGCGGCCGCGGGGAGCGGCCGCTGTCCGCGCTGCGCCGCGACGGCCGCAGTGGTCACCTCGACCCCCGGCCGCCGGGCGAGATCGGCTTCCATGCGCTGCGCGGCGGCGAGGTGCCCGGCGACCACCGGGCGTATTTCCTCGGCGCGCGCGAGCAGATCGAGCTGGCGCACCGTGCGCTCGAGCGGGCCGTCTTCGCCGAGGGCGCGCTCGCCGCCGCACGGTGGGTCGCGGGCCGCGAGCCGGGCCGCTACGAGCTGAAGCAGATGCTGGGGCTGTAGCAGGTACGGAGGGTAAAATGGACTACGAGACGATCCGCGACATCATCGCGAACGCGCAGAAGAAGACGCCGGTTCGAGTGCTCGTGCGGCACGACGGCGAGCTGGAGCTGGATGCCGAGGGGGTCATGGTGTTCCCGACCGGCGCAGGCACGACGATCCTCGTGGGCGAGTGGAGCGGCGTCGAGGCGGCGCTGCAATCGGCCGGATCCGCCGTGCGCTACCTGGACGTGCAGAACGACCGGCGCAACTCGGCGGTGCCGCTGCTCGACCTCAAGGGCGTGAACGCGCGCATCGAGCCCGGTTCGGTGATCCGCGACGGCGTCACGATCGGCGACAACGTGATCGTGATGATGGGCGCCGTCATCAATATCGGATCGAGCATCGGGGCGGGCACGATGATCGACATGAACGCGGTGGTCGGGGCGCGTGCGGAGGTGGGTGCCGAGTGTCACATCGGCGCAGGCGCCGTGCTGGCCGGGGTGCTGGAGCCGCCGAGCGCCCTGCCCGTGGTGGTGGAAGACGGCGTGCTCGTGGGCGCGAACGCGGTCGTGCTCGAAGGATGCCGGGTGGGTAGGGGCAGCGTGGTGGCGGCGGGAGCGGTGGTGACGCAGGATATCCCGGCGAACGTCGTCGCGGCGGGGCAGCCGGCGCGGGTGATCAAGGAGATCGACGAGCGGACCCGGAACAAGACGGGGCTCCTGAAGGAGCTCCGGCGCCTCAACGACTGAAGCCCATCCCCTTCAGCGACCCGACGGAGGGTCCATGGACGTGACGAACCTGGCCGAATCCCTGCGGCTCGGGCTGCTCGGCGAACTGGTGCTGGCCGCGATTCTGGGTGGAGCCGTCGGTCTGGAGCGGGAGATCAACGGCAAGCCGGCGGGCTTCCGCACGAACCTGCTGATCTGCGTCGGTGCCGCGCTCATCACCCACCTGTCGAGGCAGATCGCGCTGAGCGCGGCGACCTCGCCGCTCGGCGGGCTGCGTGGCGATCCGGCGCGGCTCGCAGCGCAGATCGTGAGCGGCATCGGGTTCCTCGGCGCGGGCACGATCATGCAGGCGCGCGGCAGCATCGTCGGCCTGACGACCGCGGCTACGCTCTGGGTGGTCGCGGCGATCGGTATCGCCACGGGCGCGCATGAGTTCGTGCCGGCGATCGGCACGACCGTGCTGGTGCTTGGCGCGCTGCTCGTGCTCGGCAAGGTCGAGCGTCGCATGGTGCGGCGGCGGGTCTCGCGCACCGTCCAGGTGGCGCTCGTCCCGGACGCGACCGTCCTGGAGCGGCTGGAGAACGAGCTCGCCCGGTCCGGCTTCCGTATGAGGACGGAGGAGGTCGAGTGGCAGGCAGATCAGCTCGTCGCGACGCTGGAGCTCGCCGGCCGCCCGGCCGCGATCGAGGAGGCCGTGCGCGTGCTGCTGCAGTCGGCCGGCGTCCGACGCGTCACGGTGGTGTAGAGCAGCGAGTGCGGCGAGCCGTCGTCGACCTGAAGGACGCGCGGCCGATCTGGCGCGTGCCACCCGACGCGATCGGGCGCATCCGCTCGTTCTTTCCGGAATCGTGGGATGTCGTGGCCGTCGAGGCGGCGACGGACGGCCACGGTGACGGCGGACGCGGCGCCACGCCGGAGGCTCTCGAGGCGGTGCGCGGCGCGGAGATCTACTTCGGCTACGGGGTGCCCGTCGCCGTGCTGGAGATCGGCGCGCCGACGCTGCGCTGGGTGCACACCGGCGCCGCGGGAGTGCGCGGCTCGCTCACGCCGGAGATGCGGCGAAGCGACGTCGTCTTCACGAACTCTGCGGGCGTTCAGGGACCGCCGATGGCGGAGACAGTGATCGCGGTCATCCTCCACTTCGCCCGGGGCCTCGACTGGGCGGTGAGGGCGCAGGCCGAGCGCCGCTGGGGCAAGCCGCCGTTCGACGCCGCGGACTCGGCGGTGCGGGAGGTCGCCGGGAGCACCGTCGGCGTGGTCGGCTACGGTGGGATCGGCCGGGAGGTCGGTGCGCGAGCACGCGCGCTCGGAGCGCGCGTGCTCGCGCTGAAGCGACGTCTGGCTGCCGTCGAGAGCGGAGTCGAGCTGCTCTACGGTGAGACCGGGCTGCGCCGCCTGCTGGCCGAGTCGGACTACGTCGTCGTCACCGTCCCGGAGACGGACGAGACCGAAGGGCTGATCGACGCCTCGGCGCTGGCGACCATGAAGCCCGGTGCGGTACTCGTGAACGTTGCACGCGGCGGGATCGTGGACGAAGCCGCGTTGGTCGCGGAGCTGCGGCGCGGGCGCTTGCGTGGCGCGGCGCTCGACGTCTTCTCGAAGGAGCCGCTGCCGCCGGAGAGCCCGCTCTGGGCCGTGCAGAACCTGCTCATCACTCCCCACGTCTCCGCGTACTCGAGGCGTTACTGGGTGCGCGAGACGGAGCTGATCGGAGAAAACGTGCGCCGCTACCTGCAGGGACGGCGCCTTCTCAACGTGGTCGACTGCGACGCCGGCTATTAGCTTGTAAGCCTCCCCGTTGCGTAGCCTCAACCCCTCCCGGAGCGATGATCGAGATCTTCAAGGCCGCGGTTCAGCGCGGCGCATCGGACCTGCACATCAAAGCCGGCGACGTCGTCCGCGCCCGCATCGACGGCGAGCTCGTGGCCGTGACCAAGCAGCGGCTGACGCCCGAGCAAACGCGCCAGGTGGCGCTGCAGCTGCTGCAGAGCAGCGAGGACCGGGAGCGGATCGACGAGATCACGGACCTGGACTGCTCCTACGGCGCTCCTGGCGTGGGCCGCTTCCGGGTCAACGTTCTGCGTCAGCGCGGCTCGTTCAGCGTGGTGCTGCGGCTGATTCCTTTCGAGATCCCATCGCTCGGGGATCTCGGCATGCCACAGGTGCTGTCGCGGATCGCGGAGGCGCCGCGCGGAATGGTGCTGGTCACCGGCGCGACGGGCTCGGGCAAGAGCACGACCCTGGCGGCGATGGTGTCGCACATCAATCAGACGCAGCGCAAGCACGTGATCACGCTGGAGGACCCGATCGAGTTCCTGCACCGCGACGTGGAGAGCTCGATAACACAGCGCGAGATCGGCACCGACACGAGAAACTTCGGGACGGGGCTGCGCGCAGCGCTGCGGGAGGACCCCGATGTCGTGCTGGTCGGCGAGATGCGAGACCCGGAGACGATCGACACGGCGATGAAGGCGGCGGAGACCGGCCACCTGCTGTTCTCGACGCTGCACACGCAGAGCGCGGTGAAGACGATCTCCCGAATCGTCGCCGTCTTTCCGCCGCACGAGCAGGAGATGGCCCGGGTGCGGCTTGCGGAGTCGCTGAACGCGGTGATCAGCCAGCGGCTGCTCCCACGCAAGACCGGTCGCGGCCGCATTGCCGCCTGCGAGGTGCTGATCGCGACCGGCGCCGTGCGGGACGCCGTGCTCGATCCGGACCGCACGGGGGAGATCCCGGATCTGATCGCGCAGGGGCGGGAGCAGTACGGCTCGCAGACGTTCGACCAGCACCTGATGGACCTGGTGTCCCAGGATCTGGTCTCCTACGAGGCGGCGCACGCCGTCGCCACCAACCCCTCCGACTTCGAGCTGAAGATGAGGACGCTTGCCTGAGACCGCGATCGAGCTGAGCGGCATCTACGTGCCGGTCACGACCCCCTTCGATCCGGTATCCGGTGATGTCGAGGTGATCCATTTCCGCGAGAACCTGCGCCGCTGGGCGGCGGAGCCGCTCGACGGGATCGTGCTCTTCGGCTCCAACGGCGAGGGGCCGCTACTCGACGAGACGGAGAAGGAGCGGCTGACCGGCTTCGCCCGCGACGCGCTCCCGGCCACCATGCCGGTGGTCGCCGGCACGGGAGCGGAGTCCACGCGCGCGGTCGTGCGACAGTGCCGGAGCACGGCGGGTGCGGGGGCCGATGCGGTGATCGTGCAGCCGCCGTCGTATTTCGGCGCGCAGCTCTCGCCGGCCGAGCTGCGCGACCACTTCCTCGCAATCGCGGATGGCTCGCCGGTGCCGGTCGTGCTCTACAACATCCCGAAATACACGCACGTGGCGATCGATGCCGGCCTCGTCGCGGAGCTGGTCCGCCACGACAACATCATCGGGCTGAAGGACTCGAGCGGCGACGTGAAGCGCTTCGCGGCCTTCAGCGAGGTCTGCGCGGGGAAATGCCGGCTGCTCATCGGAAACGGTGCCCTGCTCTACACGGCTCTCGAGCTCGGCGGCGCCGGCGGCGTCTGCGCGCTGGGGCTGCTCGCGCCGCGCGAATGCGCCGACATTGTACGGCTCCATGGAGAGGGGCGGACCCGCGAGGCCGGCGAGCTGCAGGAGCGGATCGCGCCCGTGCACCGAGAAATCATTGCGCGCATGGGCGTCGGGGCGCTTAAGGCCGCGCTCGATCTGATCGGCTACGCGGGTGGCGAGCCCCGGCCGCCGCTCAGGCCCGCCACGGAGAAGGAGCGGGCCGAGGTGGCGCGAGTGATGCAACAGGCCGGGCTGGCGTAGGCTGGGGTGAGCGGCGGTAGCGCGAACCGGCACCGACCCCATTGTCCGGAGCGCGAAAACAGCGGGACCGGTATCGGTATCATTGAGGGCAGCGCATGCTGAGGATCCGCACGGAAGATTTGGCCGCGCTCGTGCGCCCCCTCGACGAGCGGGAGATCGCGCGGGCGCGTGCCGACCTCGAGTCGCTCGCCCACCCGCGGCTCACCGGCAGCGATGGGGCGCGACACGTCGACCGGCTGCTGCGCAAGCGCTTCTCGCGGCTGGGCTACGAGATCCGCGAGCTGCCCTTCGAGTTCTCCGGCTGGGTCGGCCGCTTCGGAGCCCCGGCGGCCGGGGGCGTGTTGCTCGCCGGAGTCCTCACCGGGATGACGCTGCTGTTCGCCGATCTGCCGCTCGGCAGCGTGATCGCGCTCGGGGCGACGACGCTTCTGCTCGCCTGCATGACCCTCTTCGCGCTGCCGGCCGTGCGCGCGCTGCCGTGGGGCCGTGAGACGGGCGTGAACTGGCTCGTCGCGCGACCGGGCGTGCGACCCCGTTTCATCGTCGCGGCGCACCGCGACACGAAATCCCAGCCGGTCTCGACCTACGTGCGAGCCGGTGCGGTGCTCGGGGGCGCCGGGGCGCTGCTGCTCCTGCTGCTTCTGGCGGTCCTCTACCTGTTCGTACCCTTCGTCCTATGGACGCCGCTGATCGCGATCATCGGCGCGGTAGCCGTTGCGGCGGCGATCGTGCTGCTCGCATGCTCGGCCGGCAACGACTCTCCGGGCGCGCTCGACAACGCCAGTGGGCTCGCCGCGCTGCTCGGCGTCGCGGAGCGGATGTCCAAGGACGCGACGGTCGCGTTCCTGCTCACGGACGCAGAGGAGCTCGGACTGGCCGGCGCTCAGGCGGTGGCGCCGGAGCTGCCGCGGGTCGAGGGGCTGATCAATCTCGATGGCCTCGACGACGAAGGACCCTTCCATCTGATCGAGCGGCACGGCTGGCTTCGTCCCAAAGGCATCGCGCCGAACCTCGCCGCGCCGCTGCTCGCAGCGGCCGACAGGCTGCACCTGTCCGTCGTCCGCCGGAACCTCCCGGCCGGACTGCTCGTGGACAGCGTCGCATTCGTCCGCGCCAAGCTCCCGGCCGTCACGCTGATGCGAGGCACGACGGATTCGCTGCGCCGGGTACACCGGCCAGCCGACTCCGCGTCGCGGATCCGCGGCGACGGTGTGATCGCGACGATCGCGCTTCTCGACGGGGCGCTGGCCGTGCTCCGGTCTCCCGCTCCGCCGCACGAGCCGGTGCTGCCGGAAGGGCTCCGGCGCGGCCGCGACGCGGCACGCGGACGATAGTCGAACGCGCACCCGCGCTCCGCGCGCCGTCGGATTTGCTGCCCGAGGTGCACCGGGGTACACTGAACGCTCACACCACGCAGTCGGCCCACCCCAGCAGGTCCTGACGGACCGGAGTGCGGCCATGCGTGGCGCGTTCGGGCCAACGCAGGAGAACGCCGGGAGCGGATGAACGAACATCGCTGCCTCGTCATCGTCGGATCGCAGTGGGGCGATGAGGGCAAGGGGAAGATCGTAGACGTGCTCGCCGAGGAAGCGGACATCGTCGCCCGCTACCAGGGTGGCGCCAACGCGGGCCACACGGTGCACGTCGGGGCGGAGGAGTTCGTGCTGCACCAGATCCCCTCGGGCATCCTGCACGAAGGAAAGCGCTGCCTGCTCGGCAACGGCGTGGTCCTCGATGTGGAGCAGTTCTTCGAGGAGCTGGATGCGCTGGCGAAGCGAGGGATCGACGCCCGTGCACGGATCGGCGTCAGCGGCCGCGCCCACCTCCTCCTCGAGTACCACAAGCAGCTGGACCTCGCCAGCGAGACGCGGCTCGGCGAGGCTCGCATCGGCACGACGGGGAAGGGGATCGGCCCCGCCTACGAGGACAAGATCGCCCGCGCGGGCGTGCGCGCCGGCGATCTGCGCGATCCCCACCACGCCGCGGTGCGCATCCGCCAGGGCGCGCTGAGGGCACGCGAGCGGCTGCGCTGCGCCGACGGCGAAGGGGAAATCGACGTCGACCACGCCGTGAGTCGCACGCTGGAGCTCCGGGAGCGGCTGCTCCCCCTCCTCACGGACGTCGGGCGCGAGATCGCGAGCGCGCTCGCCGCCGGCCGGCGAGTGCTGCTCGAGGGCGCCCAGGGGGCGCTCCTCGATGTGGACCACGGCACCTACCCGTTCGTCACGTCATCCACGACGACCGCCGGCGGGGCGGCAACCGGCGTCGGCATCGGACCCACCGCGATCGACGGCGTGCTCGGCGTCGTCAAGGCATATACGACCCGCGTGGGCAGCGGCCCGCTGCCGACCGAGCTGCACGATGAGCTCGGCGAGCGGCTCCGCGAGATCGGGGGCGAATACGGCGCGACGACCGGGCGGCCGCGGCGCTGCGGCTGGTTCGACGCCGTCGTCGTCCGCTACGCCGCGCGCGTGAACGGGCTCACCGGTCTCGCGCTGACGAAGCTCGATGTGCTCGACACCCTTCCCGAAATCCGGATCTGCACCGGCTACCGGCTGCCCGAGGGGGACCTCAGCGACTTCCCGGACGACCCGTCCCTCCTGGAGGACGCGACCCCGGTCTACGAGACCCTGCCCGGCTGGAGTGAGAAGACTTCGTCGGCGCGCGCCTTCGGCGAGCTACCCCGCCGCGCCCGCGACTACCTCGCCCGCCTCGAGGAGGTCACGGGCGTGCCGATACGCTACGTCTCCGTCGGGACGGAGAGGGAGCAGATCATCCGGGTGGGGTGAAGCACGGGACGGGATCCCGAGGGCGCACGTCGGGATCCCGTGGTCGGCTCTTTCCGCCGCGAAGGCTCGGCCCCGCCACACACGGCGGGAGGCCGACCGTCGTCTCAGCTCGATTGGCAGAGTACCCGGACGCCGATCGGGTCGCGGCCGCTCAGGGTGGCCGTATAGGGCTCGGCGTTCGCGGTCGCCGACAGCGATCCCTTCCGCGTCGGGTGCTTCAGTGCCGACTGGAGGGTGGGCTGCTGGTTGACGTCGTCGACCTCGATGTAGGTCACCGACAGATCGGACCAGCTCACCAGCACGTCATAGGTGCCGGCGCCGGTCGGCGAGTACCTGCAGGAGGCCGTGGGTGTGGGTGCGGCCAGCACGCTCACGCCGGCGGCGGGCGCGGCCGCGCCTTCCTCCGGCGACGTCACGGATCCGTCGGAGCAGGCGCCGAGCAGCCAGGCCACGCCCCCGAGCAGCAGGTAGTGCGTCACGCGTGTCATCGCTCACCTCCGGACAGAGCACAGGGGGTCGCGGCACGCGGATTCGATACGCCCCCATTGTTCCTTCATACGCAGTTCCTGCCTCAGACCCGACATCGGGCGGCAGACGGACGGAGGTCCCCCGCGCCCGCGAATCGCCCCTGCCCCCGCGCCCCCCTCCCGCGCCTTGAGCGCCACCTCGTCTTCCCTTATCTTTGAAGGCTTTCGCACGGACCTTCGCGCCGGAGCCCGATGTTCGAGGAGCTCTCCGAAAAGCTGGATGGCGTACTGAGCCGCTTCAAGCAACGCGGCGTGCTGACGGAGCCCATGATCCGTGAGGGGCTCCGCGAGGTGCGACGGGTGCTGCTGGAGGCGGACGTCAACTACAGGCTGACGCGCGAGTTCCTGTCGCGTGTCGAGGAGCGGGCGCTCGAAGAGCAGGTCGTGAAGTCGGTGTCGCCGGGACAGCAGGTCGTGAAGGTCGTGCACGACGAGCTGGTGCACCTGCTCGGTGAGGAGCGAGGGGGCCTGGCGACGGCGGCGGTGGGCCCCACGATCGTCCTGCTGGTGGGGCTGCAGGGATCGGGCAAGACGACGACGGCGGCGAAGCTGGCGAAGCGGCTCGAGCGTGAGGGGAAAAAGCCGCTGCTGGCTGCGCTGGACGTCTACCGTCCGGCCGCGATCGAGCAGCTGGAGCAGCTCGGCAGGCAGATCAGCGTGCCCGTGTTCGCGGACCGCAAGGAGAAGGACGTGGCGGCGCTGGCGCGGCGCGCCGTGGAGCGGGCGGAGTCGGAGCGGCGGCGGGCGGTCGTGCTGGACACGGCGGGTCGGCTGCAGATCGACGAGGCGCTGATGGATGAGCTGCGCCGCGTGCGCGCCGCGGTGCAGCCGACGGAGACGCTGCTCGTCGTGGACGGGATGATCGGCCAGGAGGCGGTGCGGATCGCCGAAGGGTTCGGCGAGGCCTTGGGTCTGACGGGCGTGATCCTGACGAAGATGGATGGCGACGCGCGCGGTGGCGCCGCGCTGTCCATCCGCGGCACGACGGGAGTGCCGATCAAGTTCCTCGGTGTCGGTGAGCGGGCGGACGGCCTCGAGGTGTTCGATCCGTCGCGCATGGCCGACCGCATTCTGCAGCGGGGCGATGTCGTCGGGCTGGTGGAGAAGGCGCAGGAGGCGCTGCAGCACGAGGAGGCGCAGCGGGTCGAGCGGAAGGTCGCGAAGGAGGGGAAGTTCGATCTGGAGGACTTCCTCACGATGATGCGACAGCTGCAGAAGCTCGGTCCGTTGGAAGGGCTTCTGAAGATGGTGCCGGGGGTCAACTCCAAGATGCTGAAGCAGGCGAACATGGACCCGCGGCGCATAAAGCACGTGGAGGCGATCATCCTGTCGATGACGCCGCAGGAGCGGGAGAAGCCGCAGATCCTGAACGGCTCCAGACGGGCGCGGATCGCGCGCGGCTCGGGTCGGCCGGTCTCGGAGGTCAACCGGCTGATGAAGCAGTTCCAGGACATGCAGAAGATGATGAAGCAGATGCGGAAGCTGGGGCTCGGGCAAGGGCGGGGGCGTGGGCTGGGTGGGCTCGGCGGGCTACCGGGGATCGGCGGGATGCCGGGGCCGTTCGGGTGAGATCCGCGCGAGGAATGACCTTCGACTCTGCAACGGCGCCGTAGGCGCCAGAAACCAGGACGTTCGACGATGTCCGTACGGATCCGACTCCGGCGAGTGGGCCGGAAGAAGCAGCCGAGCTATCGAGTCGTCATCGCCGACCGCGCGGCGGCCCGCGACGGCGCTTACATCGAGGCGATCGGCTTCTACAACCCTCGCGGTGAGCCGGCGCAGCTGAGGCTCGACCTCGAGCGCGTGGACTACTGGCTCGGCCAGGGCGCCGAGCCGTCCACCACCGTGCACGACCTGATCCTGAAGGCGCGCAAGGGCGGCGACCCGAAGGTCGCGCTGGTCACCGCGCAGCCGCAGCCGCCGGCTGCCGAGCCGCCGCCGAAGCGCGGCGCGACGGCCCGGCCTGCAGCCCCTGCCGAGCCGACAGGTGAGACGGAGGCGAAGGCGAGTCCCGAGGTCGGCAACGCGGCGATCGAGGGGGCGGAGCCCGCCGAGACGATGAAGGTGCCCGCGAAGCCGGGGAGCCGGGGTCGCGGCAGGAGCGCCGGTGAGGCGACGGCGGAGGGCGCGGCCGAGGCGGGACCGGCGACGGGCGGCGCTTCCGTGGACGCCGATGCGCCCGCGGGAACGCAGGAGATCGGCGGGGCCGACGCAGCGCAGGAGGCGGCGGCGACGGCCACCACCGAGGGGGCGACCAGGGAGGTCGCCGCCGCCGAGGCCGCCGCGGAAGAGTCCGAGGCCGCGGAGCCGTCGCCCGAAGAGGAGCAGGAGAAGGAGTAGCCCGTGTCCGGGTCGGCGGCTTCGGCGGGCGGTGAGCCGGCGCTGCTGACCGTGGCCCGGGTGCGACGCGCGCACGGCATCCACGGAGAGGTGCTGGTCGAGTCGCTGACGGATCGGCCGGACACGGTGCTGGCGCCGGGCCGCTCGCTGCGGCTCGACGCCGCGGCCGACGAGGAGCCGGGCAATGTGCTGATCGACGAGGCCCGACCGCACAAGGGCGGTCTGATCCTGCGGCTGCGCGGCGTCGAGAGCCGTAGCGCCGCGGAGAGGCTCGCGGGGCGCGAGCTGTTGACCAGGCTGGAGGATCTAGAGCCGCTCGCGGAGGGCGAGGTCTTCTACCACGACCTGATCGGGCTCGCGGTCGTTCTCGCCGGCGACGGGTCCACGGTCGGAACGGTGCGACGCATCTTCGAGGCGCGGCCGGCCGACCTGCTGGAGGTGCGCATGGGAGATCGGCTCGTCCTGGTGCCGTTCGACCGCAGCATCGTCCGGGATGTGGACCTCGACGGTGGCCGCATCGTGATCGATCCGCCGGAGGGGCTGCTGGATCTTTAGCGCCTGCGGCGGGCGCGGCCTTTTGGCCGGGCGCCGGCTGCGCCGGGGCGCCGCCTGCGCCGGGGCGCGGCCTTCTGGCCGGGGCGACCTGGCGGTCGGAAGCCGCCTTCGGCGGGGTGCCGCTTCGCGGGGAGGGGAGATGAGGGTCAACATTTTGACGATCTTCCCTTCGTTCTTCGAGGCGCCGCTGTCACTGAGCATCCCGGCGCGGGCGGCGCAGGCGGGGCTGGTGGAGTACCGGGTCGTGGACCTGCGGGAGTTCACGCACGACCGGCATCGCACGGTGGACGACACGCCGTACGGGGGCGGTGCGGGGATGGTGATGAAGCCGGAGCCGTTCTTCGAGGCGGTGGAATCGATCGCGCCGAGTGGGCCGATCGTGTTGCTGTCGGCGCGGGGCCGGCGATTCGGGCACGACGACGCGGTGCGCTTCGCGGTCGAGGATGAGCTGACGCTGCTCTGCGGCCACTACAAGGACGTGGACCAGCGGGTGGCGGAGGCGCTGGCGACGGCGGAGCTCTCGCTCGGCGACTTCGTGCTGAGTGGAGGCGAGGTCGCGGCGCTCGCGATGACGGACGCCGTGGTGCGGCTGTTGCCGGGCGCGCTCGGGGCGCACGAGTCGGCGGCGAGCGACTCGTTTTACGACGAGGGACTGCTCAGCCCACCGTCGTACACGCGGCCGGCCGAGTACCGCGGAATGGGCGTGCCGGAGGTGCTGCTGTCCGGTGACCACGCGCGGATCGAGACGTGGCGGCGCGAGCAGTCGGAGCGGTTGACGCGGCAGCGCAGGCCGGATCTTTGGCGGCGCCACCAGGCCGGCGGTGACGAAGGGGATTGACAGGCGACGTCGCCTGTAGAGCTTTCAGGCGCGGACGGAGCGCGATTCGCGGGGCGATGCCCCCGCAGGAGGCGACAATGGACGTTCTTCAGCAGGTACAGAAGGAGCAACACCGCGAGGATCTGCCGAGCTTCGCGCCCGGCGACACGCTGCGAGTGAGCGTGCGGGTGCGCGAGGGCGAGAAGGAGCGGATCCAGGTGTTCGAGGGCGTCTGCATCGCCCGCAAGGGCGCGGGCGTCAGCGAGACGTTCACCGTTCGCAAGGTTTCAGCGGGGATCGGCGTGGAGCGCGTCTTCCCCGTACACGCGCCGGTCGTGGACGGGATCAAGGTGGTCCGGGAGGGTCGCGTCCGCCGCGCGAAGCTGTACTACCTGCGCGAGCGGCGCGGCAAAAAGGCGAGGATCCGCGAGAAGCGGTAGGCGTTTCCGGCCGGGGCTCGCACCGCCGTGGCGGAGCGCGACAGGAAGGCGCGTCGGCGCCGCAACGCGCAGCGCCGCGAGCGCTACCGGCTGACGAAGCTGCTCGAGCTCGAGCGCTCCATGTGGGCGGGCGGGCTCGTGCGCGTGGCCGGTGTGGACGAGGCCGGCCGTGGCCCGCTGGCCGGACCGGTGGTCGCGGCGGCCGTGATCTTTCCTCCCGATTGCCGGGGCATCCCCCGCGTCGACGACTCGAAGAAACTGGACGGGCAGCTCCGAACCGAGCTCGCTGTCGAGATCCGCTCCCGCGCCATCTGCTGGGCCGTCGGTGCCGCGAGCGCTCGGGAGATCGACCGGATCAACATTCTGAGAGCGAGCCACCTCGCGATGCGGCGAGCCATCGCCCGACTCGGTGAGGTCCCCGAGCACCTTATCGTGGACGGTCTTCCCGTCGCCGAGCTAGGTGAGGGACATACCGCGGTCGTCGACGGCGACGCGCTCGTGCATTGCGTCGCCTGCGCCTCGATTCTCGCCAAGGTCACCCGCGACCGGCTGATGCACCGCCTCGCGCCCCGTTACCCCGGCTACGGCTGGGAGACGAACGTCGGCTACAGCACGCCCGAGCACAAACGCGCGATCCTCGATCTCGGTCCGACGCCCCACCACCGGATGAGCTTCACGCCCCTGCAGTACCGGCTCGAGCTCTAGAGCGCCCGCTGCGCGGGCGGGCGCGGGCCCTGGCGGGCCCGGGCGCCTGCGGGGCGCGCCGGCTTCGCGGCGGGCGCGGGCCCTGGCGGGCCCGGACGCCTGCATGCTTGCGCGGGCACCCGCATGGGTGAATGATCGTTCTCCACCCGCCTCCGCGAGGAGGCACGTCGCGGCTCCGACGGAGACCATGATGCCGCACTTCGAGACCCACGAACTCCTGGATCGCAGGACCTTCCTCGGCGCACTCGCCGGCGGCCTCGCCGGTTGGGGTCTGCTCGCCTGCGACCGTCCCGCGTCCGCCGTGCGCGGTGCCGCCGTAGGCCGGCGCGGCGTCCAGCTCTACACCGTACGTACCCTGATGGAGCGGGACGTCGCCGGTACGCTCGAGCAGGTGGCCGCGATCGGCTATCGCGAGGTCGAGACCGCCGGGCTGTTCGATCTCACCCCCGCGGGGTTCCGGGACCTCCTCGACCGGTACGGGCTGGTTTCGCCCTCCTCCCATACGCCGCTCCAGGCGCTCCGCGAGGATCCGGATGGGTCGTTCGAGGCTGCGCAGACCCTGAACCAGGAGTGGGTGGTCGTCCCGTTCCTCGACGAGGAGGAGCGGACGCTCGAGGGATTCCGCCGCGTGGCCGCCGACCTCAACCGCCTCGGCGCCCTCGCCCGCGATCGGGGCCTCCGCATGGCCTACCACAACCACGACTTCGAGTTCAAGCCGCTCGAAGGTGGCGGTCGCGGTTACGACGTCATCACCGGCGACACCGATCCTTCGCTGGTCGACCTGGAGCTGGACCTCTACTGGGTCACGAGGGGCGGCGAGGACCCCGTCGCGCTGTTCGGCCGCTACCCGGGCCGGTTCGCGCTCTGGCACGTGAAGGACATGGCCGACCGGAACGGCGCTCAGACGATGGCCTCCGTCGGTCAGGGCGAGATCGATTTCCCGCTGATCTTCTCCCATGCCGACGAGGCGGGGCTCCAACACGCATTCGTGGAGCACGACAACCCGGCAGACCCCCTGGCCAGCCTCCGGACGAGCTATCAGTATCTGCAGCAGATGGAAGCGTCGGCGTCCGGCGCGTAGGGCACGATGGGCTTGACACCCCCGGGCGCTGCCCGGCAATTAGGTGCACACCGCACATTCGAGCCGAGAGCCCGTTCATCGTGGCGTCACAACCCGAACGGGTGGGGGTGCGGAACATTCCCCGATCCCAGTCTGCATCGCATGGAAGAAACCCCTTATCTGATCACGCGTCGGGAGGCGCTGCGCCGCACCGCACTCCTGCTCGGCGGAACCCTCTCGGCGCCGACCATCGCAGGCGTGCTCGCCGGCTGCGGCTCCGACCGCTCCCGGGGCGCGGCGGCCCGCCCGACGGTGCTGACCGAGCGTCAACGCGAGCAGGTCGCGACGATCGCGGAGCACATCATCCCGGAGACCGACACGCCGGGCGCGCGGGCCGTGAACGTGGACGCGTTCATCGACGAGATGCTGGCCCGATACTACCCCGCGGAGGAGCGGGAGCTGTTCCTTGCGGGACTCGCGAGCGTAGACGAGCGCGCGCGCCGGCAGCACTCGAGCCCGTTCCTGGAGTGCTCGCCCGAGCAGCAGCGGGATCTGTTGGTACTCCTGGACCGTGAGAGCCTCGGACCGGAGGCCCGGGCGGCGCTTCAGCCTGAGGAGCCGGATATCCGGGCACGCACGGACGCGAGCGGGTCGCCGCTCCCGCCGGAGGCGGCCGCGGACAGCGTGCGGTGGATCCACGGTGAAGTCTGGGAAGCGCACGACGAAGCGCGGCCGTTCTTCAGGACCATGAAGGAGCTGACGCTGGTGGGATACTACACGTCGAAGCCGGGGGCTACGGTGGAGCTGCGGCACGAAGCGGTACCGGGCCGGTGGGAGGGCTGCATCCCGTTCTCGCAGGTCGGAAGGACGTGGGCGGTATGAGCGCGGCCAGCGGGTCGTCCGCGCCATTCATCTCGGTCCCGGCGCAGGACGAGTACGACGCGATCGTCGTGGGGTCGGGCGTCGCGGGTGGGTGGGCCGCGAAGGAGCTGTGCGCGAAGGGGCTCCAGGTCCTGATGCTGGAACGCGGGTACGCGTTGAAGCACGGCGAGTACCCGAACGAGTTCAAACAGCCGTGGGAGTTCGATTTTCGCGGTCGCGGCGACCGCCAGCTCTACGACGAGGAGTACCGGATCCAGAGTCAGTGCTACGCGTTCGGCGAGGCCACGCAGCACCTGTTCGTGAACGACAAGGAGCACCCGTACCTCTCACCGGTGGAAAAGCCCTACCGGTGGATCCGCGGCTACCATCTCGGGGGCCGCTCGCTCATGTGGGGCCGGCAGGTCTATCGCTGGGACGATCTGGACTTCGAGGCGAACGCGAAGGACGGCCACGGGGTGGACTGGCCGATCCGGTACGCGGACATCGCGCCCTGGTACAGCCACGTCGAGCGATTCGTGGGCATCAGCGGGAACGTGGAGAAGTGGCCGCACTTCCCCGATGGCGAGTACCTGCCACCGATGGAGATGAACTGCGGCGAGACGTTCGTGAAGGAGAACCTCCAGCGGGCGTATCCGGACCGGCTCCTCACGATCGGCCGGTCGGCCAACCTGACGCGGGCCCACAACGGCCGGGGCCCGTGCCAGTACCGGAGCCAGTGCGAGCGCGGCTGCTCCTTCGGAGCCTACTTCAGCAGCCTCAGCTCCACGCTCCCCGCGGCCCAGGCGACAGGGAACCTCACGGTGGTCACCGACGCCATCGTGCATTCGGTCGTCCACGACCCGGAGCGGAACCGCGCCAGGGGAGTTCGGGTCATCGACGCGAAGACCATGGAGGAGCGGGAGTACACGGGCCGCCTCATCTTCCTCTGCGCGTCCACGCTCGGCACCGCGCAGATCATGCTCAACTCGACGAGCGAGCGGTTCCCGAACGGGATCGCCAACAGCAGCGGCGCGCTGGGTCATTACCTGATGGACCACGCGTTCCAGGCCGGCGCGAGGGGCGAGATCCCCGGCCTCACCGACCGCTACTACTACGGTCGGCGCCCGAACGGCATATACATCCCGAAGTTCCGGAACCTGGGCGGTCCGGACTCGGACGGCCTGGACTTCCTCCGGGGCTACGGCTACCAGGGCGGCGCGAGCAGGGGCGGGTGGGAGGAGGGGATCGGTCGCACCGGGATCGGCGCAGAGCTCGAAGAGCTCGCTGCGGGAGCCGGGCCCGTGGTCAATGGGGCTGACGGCGTTCGCGGAATGCCTCCCTCGATACGAGAACCACGTCTCGCTCGACCCGGAGAAGACCGACCGCTGGGGCATCCCGCTGCTGCGGATCAGTGCCGGTTGGAGCGACAACGAGCGCCGGGCCCTCGTCGACGCGGCGGAGCAGGCTGCGGAAATGCTGGAGGCGGCGGGGTGCGTCGACGTGGAACCGCGCAACGACATGGCTCCGCCAGGGTTCTGTATCCACGAGATGGGCACCGCCCGGATGGGCCGGGACCCGAAGACGTCGGTCCTCAACGGTCACAACCAGGCCCACGACGTGCCCAACCTCTTCGTGACGGATGGCGCGTGCATGGCCAGCTCGGCGCACCACAATCCGTCCATCACCTACATGGCGCTGACCGCGCGGGCGGTGGCGTACGCCACCGAGGAGCTGAAGCGGCGGAACCTCTGAGCGGGGCGGCGGGGAGGCAAGTAGTGCACACGGAGCACCTGCAGAACGTGCGCGCCAAGGTGGTCATGCTGGGCTGGCTGATCGCGGTCGCCGTTGCGGCGCTGGTCTTCCTGCTGCTGGCCGCGAGCGGCGTGGACAT
Organism: uncultured Gemmatimonadales bacterium; assembly: GCA_963798855.1. Lineage (GTDB taxonomy): Bacteria > Gemmatimonadota > Gemmatimonadetes > Longimicrobiales > RSA9 > CAWCUU01. The sequence continues at coordinate 197,995 of CAWCUU010000001.1, forward strand.
GGAGGACGCGGCCGGCGCGCTCGCGGCCATCGTGGCCGTCGCGGTGGGATTCGCCGCCGGCGGCTTCGTCGCCGGCTTCAAGGCGATGCACGCGCCGATCCTCCACGGCATCGCGATGGGCCTCGCCTCCCTCGTGATCTGGTTCCTGCTCAACCTGTTCGTGGCCGGCCTGTTCCCGGCCGAGTGGGCGGGCACGAGTCCCGCGACGGCGACGGGTCTCCTGCTCGAGCAGATCGTCGCGGCGGTGATCGGCGCCTGGGCCGGCTACGCCTCGGCGCTGAGAGGGCAGCCCGAGCCTGACGAGGGCTAGGGCGAGGGCCAGGGCCAAGGGCTAGGAGGGTAGGGAGAGGGGAGAGGGAGGGGTGGCGGCTCCGGGTCAGGCGGCGGGTCGGCTCGGTGCGCGGCGGCGCTCCGGCGGCAGGCATTCCGGGCAGTAAGGGTCCCCGCCCGTGATGCCGAGCTCGCCGTCCGATCGGGCCCAGATCGCTTCGTGTTCGCGTATCCACGCGCCGCATCCTCCCTTGCAGACGTACGACACGACGCCGCTCACCGATATCCGGGGCTCCTCCACTACTCCTCCTGATGTTCGAGACCTCGGGCCGCCGGTGCGGCGGCCACGCAGAAGGTCAGAGGCAATTGATGGGCCGTCGGTACGGACGCGACGATGACACGGGGCGGGCGCAGGCGTCGCCACCGTTGAAGTGGCTCCGGTGCCGGGCTAACTTCCCGCGGGCCGGTAGCTCAGTGGTAGAGCAACGGACTTTTAATCCGATGGTCGTGGGTTCGATCCCCACCCGGCCCATTGCCACGCTGTCGGCTCGCGTCGATCGCCGTTCGTGGGCCACACTCCGCCGCGCGATCGCGGCATACGTGCGACATCCAACCCGGCTGCACCTCTGGGAGACGTCGTGAGCCAAAAGCCTGGACGCTCCGGTTCGTGATCGAGGTTCGGTCCGGGCGGATCGCGTTCGTGGAGGGTTGGTACGTCGTTCCGCAGGCGCGTCGTGGCGGCGTCGGCCTTGCGCTGCTGGAAGCAGCCGAGGCCCGCCCGGACGCGGCCCTGCGGGGGGCAGGGACCGCACCGGGCCGAGTCCGTCAGATCTTGTGAATCTGGTTCGTGTCGGCGTTGAAGCGCACGTTCTTCATCCGCTTCACGCCGTCCTCGGTCTGCTTGTAGACCGTCTTCTTCGTGCGATCCGCGTCGTCCTTGTCGGACCAGAAGTAGCGGGTCGATCTGCCGTCCTTCTTATAGATCTTGATCCTGGCCATGAGCACCTCCGCTCGAGTGGAGAGGATTTCGAACCGCGCGCGGGCATTCGAAAAGAAATCCGGTAGGACGTGACTGATACCCGCGAGGCCGGCATTCGGTCCTCGCCGCCTTTCGCTGGCGCCGACGCCGGGCCGCGTGCCAGATTGGAGGCGCGTCGCCGCCGCCCGGTTCCGGGACGCTCCGGCTCCGCGATGCACCACCTGTGGACCCGGAGAAGCCATGCACCGCTCGTCTGCCCTCCTGCTCGCCTACGCCGCGCTCGTCCCTCTGCTGATGGCCGTGCCCGCCGCCGGCGCGGGGTCGATCCTGCCCGGCCGCGCGATCGTTCAGCGCCGCGACAGCACGGGCGACGACGTGGTCCGCCTGATGCACGACCGCTATGTGGACAAGCGCTTCCGTACGCTCACCTTCACGCAGAGGACGGAGCGACCGGATCGCGACACGGAGACGTGGTACGAGGCGCTCGCGCCCGGAAGGCTGCGCATCGACATCGCCCCGCTGGACAGCATGAACGCGGTGATCTTCCGGGGCGATTCGCTCTATGTCTTCCGCAGCGGACAGCCGGTCGGGGGCCGGCCGTTCTTCCACCCGCTTCTGCTGTTGCTGGACGACGTATACTTCGCGGAGCCGAGCGAGTCGGCGGCGAAGCTGCGCGAGAACGGCTTCGATCTGGACCTGATGCACCACGACGAATGGCAGGGGCACCCGGTCTACGTAGTCGGCGCGGTAGAGGGCGACAGCGTCTCGAATCAATTCTGGGTGGACACGAATCGGCTGATCACGCTGCGCGTCATCCAGAAGAGTGACGAGGATGGCTCACATCGCGATGACACCTGGATCGGCGGACATCGCGCGATCGGTGGCGGCTGGGCCGAGACAGAGGTGCTCTTCCACCGCGACGGTGAGCTGCTGCAGCGCGAGTCGTACAGCGATCTCCACGCGGGCATGGACTTAGAGCCGGGGCTGTTCGCGGTCGATGCGTATCGGCCGCCGACCTGGATGAAGAACTGATGGACCGCGAGGAGGCGCTCGATGCGCTCGGCCGGTTCCTGATCCCGCTGCGCGAGTTGCCGTACTCCGAGCTGCGGAGACGGACCGCAGATGGAGTGATCGACATCCACGAGGTCGTGGGCGCATCCGGGGCGACGTACCAGATCGAGATCCAGTACTTCTGGGACGGCAGTCCCAAGCGGAGCGTGCGGGTGCTCGGCGCTGTGGACGACGGCGGGCTGCGCGCGCTGATGCCGCTCGCCGGCGACTTCATCAAGGCGCCCAATGGCAGGTTCGTCGGGGAGTAGACGCGCCGACGTGAGGGGCCAGCCCACCGCCGACCCATCGGGCCGCGCACTCTCACGCACCCGCGTCAGCGTCCTCTGCGTCGGAACGCTGATCACTACCGTGGCGGGCTGCGACGGGATGGACACGGCATCCCGGGCCGGCGTCGGCGCGTCCGGCCTGCCCCTCACCCCGGCGGGAGCGTTCGCGTCCGGCCTCGCCCGACCGAGCCCCGACGCCGGAGATTGCGCCGGACCGGGCGGGGCGGAGCTGCCGCGCTACTGGCTGGCGATCGAGACCGGCAGGGAGGATGTCCCCGGCGTCGTCGTGCGGTTCCCGATGGGCTACCAGGCCCGTAGGCGGTCGATCCCCGACCTGCTCGAGCCGGACTCGAACCGTCTCTTCGCAGAGCTCGGCATGTGGGGAACGGGAGGCGGCGCACAGCCGGATCGCTGGATCGAGCTCGGGCTCTCGACCTCGGAAGGATACCCGACGATCGGGGGATTGCGGCAGGTTCGACTGGTCGAGTGTCGGGACAGCGCGGGACCCGGGATCCTGCGCGCGGCGGTGATCGTGGCGAGCGACTCCGCCGGGCTCGACCGCTACTTTTTCAGCTCATACCGCGACCTCATCCCCGGCGTCTGGCTACAGATGTTCGGCGAGGCTCTGGCGGAGGACGAGCTTCGCCTCCAGCTCGACGCTGCGCGCAGCGTTCGGCTGCCGTGATGGACCCCGCCGTCGGCTGGCGATCTCCGGCGCGCTGGGCCCGGATCGGCATCACGATCCAGTTTCTCGCCCTGGTTCGTACGCTGGCCGAGTACTTCCGCCTGAAGCACGTGCGTCTCGGCCACTTCACGCTCTCCACCGGGGAGCCGTACGTGGTCGGCGCGCTGATCGCGGCGGTGCTCTGCTGGGTCGCGGTGTCGCTGTATTTCCTGCGCCGGTACCGCTCCAGCGCGGCGGTCGCCGGCGCGACCGTGCTGGTCCTGCTCGTCTACAGGTTCTTCGTGATGGGCTGAGCCCGCCCGGGCGCCATTCAGCGCTCTCCCAGCACGGCCGTCACGACGACCTTCCTGCCGTCCCGCACGACCTCGATCTCGACGCTGTCGCCCGCCTGGTGTTCCCGGAGCGCGTACGTGTAGGCGTAGATGTCGGTGACGTCGCGGTCGCCGAAGCGGACGATGACGTCGCCGGCCCGGAGCCCCGCCTTCTCGGCCGGGCTGCCCTCCCGGACGCCCGTCAGACGCACGCCGTGCTCCACCGGGGTGAAATCCGGGATGGTGCCCAGGTAGGGACCGTAGCCGCGGCCCTCCGACTCGGAGCGGGAGGCCCCGGCGTGCGGGTCGCCTGCACCGCTGCGCGGGATGAGGCGCTCGCCGTTGGCGACGCTCTCGGCGACGTCCGTCGCGAGCGCGGCGACACGATCGATGCCGGGGCCGTCGATCTTCTGCCAGTCGTCGCTCGGACGGTGGTAATCCTCGTGCACGTTCGTGAAGAAATGGAGCACGGGGATGCCTCTGCCGTAGAACGAGCTGTGGTCGCTCGCGCCGAAGCCGTCGCCGCTCATGCCCAACACGAAGGTGTCCTGCTGCGCGCGATTGGCGGAGTCGATGATGCGTCGCCATTCGTCGGCGGTGTTCACGCCGAAGACCTCGAGCCTGTCGTCGCGGAGGCGGCCGACCATGTCGAAGTTCAGCATCGCGTCGATGCGGTCGAGCGGCACGCTCGGGTGCGCGACCCAGTACGCGGAGCCGCGCAGCCCCTCCTCTTCGCCGGAGAACGCGACGAAGTAGACCGACCGCCTCGGCGCCGGCGTCGCGTGCATCCGTCGCGCGATGTCCAGGATCGCCGCGACGCCGCTGGCGTTGTCGTCCGCGCCGTTGTGGATCGCGCCGACGTCGTCCGGCGCGAGTGAGCCCGGTCCGCCGTGCCCGAGGTGGTCGTAGTGTGCGCCGAGCACGATCGCCTCTTCGCTCAGCGCCGGATCGGCGCCCGGCAGCAGCGCGACGACGTTGCGGGCGCGGACCGTTACGGGCTCGAGGCCCACCTCGATGCCGACGGTCCGGCCGGCGCGCGCGGCTTCGCGGATGCGGTCAGCGAGCGGCGTCGCCACGGCGATGGCCGGGACGGGAGCCTCGGGGCGGCTCTCGCGCTCCAGCGAGGGCAGCGGCCGGCCTTCGGGGAAGAGAATGATGACGCCGAGCGCGCCGTGCGCGCCGGCCAAGGAGGCGAGGAAATGCTCGTCCAGCTCGCCGCTCGGACGGTCGATCACCAGCACCTTGCCGGCGAGATCCAGGTCGGCCACTATGCGATCGCGCTGCCCCAGGCGCTCCGTGAAGAGCATGGGCGCTCGTATGCTGCGAGACGGCGAGAATCCGAAGGGCATCCAGCTCGCGCCCGGGCCGGCGGCGGACATCGCGACCGTCAGCAGAGTGCGGCCCGCAAGCCGGCTGCCGACGCGCAGCGGAAAGTCCTGGAACCAGCCACCGTCGGGCGCGCCGGGCTGGAGCCCGATGGAGCGGAAGCGAGCCGCAAGGTAGTCACCCGCGCAGTGCTCGGAGGGCGAGCCGGCCTCGCGGCCCTCGAGCGCATCATCGGCCAGGTAGCGTACGTCGGCGATGGTGCCGTGCATCGAACCGGTCAGGGCGGCGGCCGCCGGGCAGCTCGCGCCGCCCTGCGCGGCCGCCGAAAGCGGAAAGGACGCTGCGGCGATCCCGAGTATGGTCCATCGAAAACGAGACATCGTCACCTTCATGGAGTCGAAAGCCATGTTTCGGACGCTTCGGGTGAGCGCAATGGCCGCCGGCCTGCTCGTGCCGGCGGCGGTCGCCGCGCAACGGCCGGGCGCCTGGGCACCGGCCGCGCCGACCGATCCGCGCGAGACCCACCTCCGTAACGTAAGGCAGCTGACGTTCGGAGGGGAGAACGCGGAGGGCTACTTCTCCTTCGACGGCAAACGGCTGATCTATCAGTCCACCCCTCCGGAGGGCGGCTGCGACCAGATCTGGACCCTGGACCTCGCCTCGGGCGACCGGAAGATGGTCAGCTCCGGCGACGGCCGCACGACCTGCTCGTACTTCTATCCGCGAGGCGATCGCATCCTCTACTCCTCGACGGAGCACTACGGCTCGGCATGCCCGCCGCGGCCGGACCTGTCGAAGGGCTACGTCTGGGCGGTCTATCCTACCTTCGACATCTACATCGCCAACGCGGACGGATCGAAACGCCGCCGTCTCACGACGTCCTTCGGCTACGACGCGGAGGCCACGATCAGCCCCGTAGGCGACCGCATCGTGTTCACGAGCATGCGCGACGGGGATCTGGACCTCTACTCGATGAACCTCGATGGCAGCGACGTGGTTCGGTTGACCGATGAGCCGGGCTACGATGGCGGCGCCTTCTACAGCGCAGACGGCGCCCGGATCGTGTATCGCGCGAATCACCCCGCGGACTCCGCGGCGCTCGCGGACTACCGCGGCCTGCTGGGTGAAGGCCTGATCCGACCGACGACGCTCGAGCTGTTCGTGATGGACGCGGACGGCAGCGACAAACGGCAGGTCACGCACAACGGCAAGGCGAACTTCGCGCCGTATTTCCACCCCTCGGGAAAGCGGATCATCTTCAGCTCCAACATGGACGATCCGAAGGGCAGGGACTTCGACATCTACTCCATCAACGTGGACGGCAGCGGTCTCGAGCGCATCACCTATTCGGCGGAGTTCGACGGATTCCCGATGTTCAGTCCGGACGGGAGATACCTCGTGTTCGCGTCGAATCGCCACGGCGCACGATCGGGTGAGACCGACCTCTTCATTGCGGAATGGGTGGACTCGCCTGCGAGGACGGGGGCGAACCGGTGATCGCCCGGCGCTGGAGAACGGCGGCGGTCGCGCTCACGGCTTCGCTGCTCACCGGCTGCGCCGGCATCCTGAGCGGAGGCGGCGCCCCCGCACCGGTGCCCCCCGACACGATTGCCGTCCGCGACACGGCACCGCTCGCGCTGCGCTGGTCGCAGCACTCCGCGGAGCACCGCGCGATCTTCTTCGAGGTCTACCGGATGGCGGAGGAGCACCTGCGTGAGATGTCGGTGGCGTATCCGGCGGGGACGTGGGCGGTGATCCTGGACGCGGACGAGACGGTCCTCGACAACTCGGAATACCAGGCACGGCTGGCGCGCAGCGGCGAGAGCTACGACACCGCGAGCTGGAACGCCTGGGTGCGTGAGGAAGTGGCGCCCGCGCTGCCGGGCGCCGCGGACTTCATCCGCTTCGCGAGGGAGCTTGGCGGCCGCGTCGTGATCGTGACGAACCGCGACGACGCCGTCTGCCCGGCCACGCGCGAGAACCTCGCACGCCTCGAGGTCACCGTGGACCTCGTGCTGTGCAAGCCGCCGGGACCGTCGTCGAAGCAGCCGCGCTTCGATGCCGTCCAGAAGGGCACGGCTTCACCGTCGCTCCCCGCGCTGAACGTGCTCATGTGGGTCGGCGACAACATCCAGGATTTCCCGGGGCTGAGCCAGGCGACCGGCGGGGAGGAGGCGTACGAGCCGTTCGGCAGGAAGTACATCATCCTGCCGAATCCGATGTACGGATCGTGGGAGCGTTAGCACGAAGTGTGAAGTGGGAAGCGAGGACGGTGCAGTGAACGACCTGAAGTGGACGTTCGAAGGGAAGGAGAGCGGTATGAGAGTCGGGTTCATCGGATTGGGGAGCATGGGGCGGCCGATCGCGGAGAACGTTGTCGCGGCGGGACACGATGTGGTGGCCTGGAATCGGACGCCGGAGAAGGCGAAGGGACTGGGTGCGGAGCTGGCGCCGACGCCGGCGGATGCGGCTCGAGGCGCCGAGGTGCTGGTCACCATGGTATCCGACGACGGTGCGATCGAGGCAGTCCTCTACGGCCAGGACGGCGCGGCGTCGACGCTGCCGGAGGGCGCGGTGCACGCGTCGATGAGCACGATCGGCGTCGCCTGCTCGCGGGCGCTCGCGGCGGCGCATGAAGAGGCGGGGCAGGGCTACGTCGCATGCCCCGTTTTCGGCCGACCGGACATGGCGCAGTCCGCGAAGCTTCGCGTGCTCGCTGCGGGATCCAGAAACGCGGTGGAACGCTGCCGGCCGCTGTTCGAGGCCGTGGGGCAGGAGGTGATCGAGCTGGGCGAGACGCCGGAGCACGCGAACCTCGTCAAGATCCTGGGAAACTTCCTGATCTCGTCCGCCATCGAGAGCATGGCGGAAGCATTCGTCGTCGGCCGGAAGGCCGGACTGGACGCCGACCGGTTAGGCGAGATCTACGGGCGCTTCTTCGCCTCGCCGATCTATCAGCATTACGGATCGCTCGTCGCCGGCGGACGCTTCGAGCCGGCCGGCTTCAAGCTGAAGCTGGGGCTGAAGGACACGGGGCTCGCGCTCGCCGCGGCGGACGAGGCGCAGGCGCCAATGCCGGTGGCCGGCGTGATCCACGACCACTACCTGAGCGGCGTCGCGCGCGGGCTCGGGGATCACGACTGGGCAGCGCTCGGGCGGGTCGTGGCGGAGGCGGCGGGGCTGGACGGGTAGGCTGCCTCGCCGAGCAACAGCGATCACGCGAAGCCGCGGCCGGCCGCTACCTTATCCCGGCCGCGGTGTGCGGCTCTTCCTCAGTCCAGAGCAGGTCGGGTAGCGCGCGCTGGCGAGGCCATACCTCGTTCAGCGTGTCGCCCTCGTAGAGTCGGCCGCCTCGCATGACGTAGCGGATCGAGTCCGTGTTGCGGATGTCGTCGAGCGGATTGCGGTCGAGCACGACGAGGTCCGCGAGCTTGCCGGACTCGAGCGAGCCGATGTCCCGGTCGAGGCCGAGCGCGCGCGCACCGAAGATCGTCGCCGCCCGCAGCACCTCGTGAGGCGACATCCCTCCCTTGCTCATTGCCCACATCTCCCAGTGGTAGCCGAGTCCCTGCAGCTGACCGTGGCTGCCGATGCCGACCATGCCGCCGGCGTCCACGATCGCCTTGGACCCCTTCGCGATGCGCGGGAACGGGTATTCCTCGTCCATGAACCAGCCGCCCGGCCCCGGCGAGCCGCCGGCACCGGTTCCCCGGCGTCGCGTCTTGCTGTCGAGCTCTTCGTGCGGCGTGAAGTGCGCGAGCTTCGCGTTGCCGTGCACGTTCTCGTGCGTGTAGAAGTAGTTCTCCGCCCACGGTCCGCCATAGGAGACGAGCAGGGTCGGGGTGTTGACGGTGCCGGACTGCGCGATCGTGCGGATGGCGTCGTCGTAGAGCGGCGTGATGGGCAGCGCGTGCTCGACACCGGCGTAGCCGTCCATGATGTGCGTCATGTCGAGCTTGTAGTCGAGCCCGCCCTCCGTCGTCGGTGATAGTCCCAGCTCCTTCGCCGCCATGATGATCCACTGCCGCTGCTGGCGGTTGCCCGTCATGTACATCTTCAGCGTCTTCGTGTCGTAGTACTGGCTGTAGCGCTCGAGCGCGTCCTTCGCCTGCTCGTAGCTCTTGATCAGCTCGCTCTCGAAGACGCCCGGGCCGGTGGAGTAGATGCGGGGGCCGACCATGTCGCCGTTCTCGACCCGGTCCTCGTAGGTGAGCACGTCGGTCGTGGACGTCTGCGGGTCGCGAGTGGTCGTCGTGCCGTAGGCGAGCGTCGCCAGGTACTGCCAAACCTGCGTGCTGTGTACGCCGGGGATCAGCCACATGGAGTGGTAGTGCGTGTCGACGAAGCCGGGGACGATCGTCTTGCCGGCGACATCGATCACCTTCGCGTTCGCCGGCACGTTCACGCTGCCGCGCGCGCCGATCGCGGTAATGCGGTCTCCGTCCACGACGATGTCGGCGCCGTCGATGACCTCGTCGCCCTTCATCGTGATCACGCGGGCTCCGCGCAGCACGGCGACGCCGGTCGGCAGATCGCGCGCGACCTGCACGACGACCTTGCGCTCCACAGGTCTGTACTTCGCTGTCTCCGCCGAGTCCGGCTTCTCCGCTCCCGACCTCGCCGCGGCGGCGACGCTGTCGTCGAACGCCTTCGCCGCGTCCAGATCGTAGACGAAGTGGGCATTGCCGATCGAGCCGTGCACGCTGCGCCCGTCGGCGGACCAGGCCGGGAACTCGCCGCCCACCTGCGTGAGCCGACGCGCCGGGAATGCGGCGCTGGGCGGGTCCGCCACGGAAACCGTCGGCGTCTTCCCTCCGACGAGCGGCACGGTGATCGTGTAGAGCTGGTGGTTCAACAGCGCGAGAGCCTCGCCGCCGTTCGGCGACATCAGCACGAGGTCGGCGCGCATCGGCTCTGTCGCGCCCGGCACCTTGCCACCGGTCACCTTCACGTGCTCGCGCTCGTCCGTGCCATCCCAGCGGAAGGAGACGAGCCCGTCTTCCTCCGAGTACGCGTAGATGCGGTCCTTGTCGGGGCCGAAGTGCGGATGCTCCCGGCCGCCGGCGGGGCCGATCACCGTGACGTCGCCGCCGGCGGACGGGATCCAGACGAACTCCGCGCCGAGCGGCGCGAAGAAGCCGACCGCCTTCTGGCGCACGCGGCCGGCCGTGCGCATCGCGACGATACGGGTGCCGTCCGGCGACCATGCCGGCTGGCGATAGTACGCCTCCGTGCGCGTCAACTTCTCGGGTCGCCCGCGACCGTCGGAGCGGATGCGATACAGGTCGCCGGCGCCCCGGTCGGCCCAGCTCACGAACGCGACCCAGCGCCCGTCCGGCGACCACGCCGGCTCCGCCTGCCCGATGTCGAGTTCGGTCAGGCGCCGGGGCTGCCCGTCCGGCCAGTCCATGACGTACAGTCGGTCGAGCGCCGTGAAGGCGATCCGCCTTCCGTCCGGCGAGGGGACGGCGTCGCGGATCTGGTGAGCGGTGAAGCCCGGCGCATCATCGACACGATACTCGAAATGGGAAAGCGGGCCGAGCGCGATGTCCACGTCGGCGCTCATCGGAATGCGCCTCGCCGCGGAGCCGTCGATCGGAATGCGCCATATCTCGCCGCCGTATGAGGCGACGACGGACTTCGAGTCGGGAGCGAACGCGTAGCCTGGCAGCGCGTCGAGGGGAGCGGTGGACTCCTGGTCGTCGTGCTGGACCGGGTACGCCAGCCAGCGCTCCTCGCCGCTCTCCAGGTCACGCAGCCGCAGCCCGGTCTCCGCCTCCTCGCGCGTGCCGTACACCAGCCAGCGGCCGTCCGGCGAGAGCGCCGGGCGGAGCGCGGAGCCGTACCGGTCCGTCATCGTCGTCGTCTTGCCGGTGCGCCGGTCGTAGACCGCGAGCTGGTACTGCGGCAGCACGGCGTTGTACTCCCAGCTGCCCCGCCGCCGGGCGAACCAGATGTAGCGGCCGTCCGGCCCGAACGCCGCGCCGAGCGTCTTCAGCCGCTGCTGGCGCGGCGTGTCCGGCGGATCCTCGACGAGCGCGGCCCCGGAGCCGCCGTCGCGGTGGAAGAGCCACAGCTTCGCCCGGCCATCGCCGTCATCGCGCGAAGCGACGATGTACTCGCCGTCCGGCGTCCATTCCGGCGACACGTAGAGGTTGTCGTTCCCCTTCGTGACCTGCGTCGAGTCGCGACCGTCGAGCGACAGAGTCCACAGGTTGTCGCCGCCGCTCCGATCGGAGACGAAGACGATGCGCTGTCCGTCCGGGCTGAAGCGAGGCTGCGCGTCGTACGCAATCCCGGACGTCAGCCGCGTCGCCTTGCCGCCCTCGATCGGCAGCGTGTAGAGGTCGCCCAGCAGGTCGAATACCAGCGTCCGCCCGTCGGGCGAGACGTCCACCGACATCCATGTGCCGTGGTCCGTCGTGAACGCGACGTTCCTCGCCGGCTCGAGCGGCAGCCCCTTCTTTTCTTTCTTCCCGCTCTTCGTCGTGTCCTGCACCGCAGCCGTAGCGGAGCGGGCGGCGCGCAACGCGGAGTGGGTCGAGGGCGACGCGGGAGCCGTCGTGCAGATGCACAGCGCGACGGCCAGGACGCCGGTGGATGCGGCGGTGCGATCTGGCATGGCAGGCTCGCTCGGCTGGAATGGATCGGATACGGCGGTGAGACGGGGAATGAGTAGGGCGGGCGGGGCGGCGCGGCAACCGCGGCGTCCTACCGACTGCTGACCTGAGCCGTCACCGCGGCGCCGATCGCGCCGACGGCCGTGTCGTGGACGGGCGTGGCGACTCCCGACTCGCGACCGAATCGGGAGACGGCGCCGCTCAGGATATCGAGCTCGGTCGGACCGCCCGCCTCGACGTCGAGCAGGAAGCTCGGCTTCATTGGGTCGGGGAGACCCGCGATCAGCTCCAGGACCTGGCGCTCCTCGGCATCGTCGAGCGCCGCGCCACGGGAGCGCGCGACGAGCAGCGCTTCCCTCACGGCGCGCTCCAGCAGCAGCCGCCCTTCGGCCTTTCGGCGCAGCGGACCGACCGATGTGCGCGAGAGCCCGCAGGCCGCGGACAGCGACACGAGAAAGATGAACTTCCGCCAAAGATCGGTCGTGATGTCGCCGCTGGCTCGCGCCTCCGCACCGGCCGCCCTGAAAGCCGCTGCGATGCGCTCGGTGCGACGGGATGCCCCGCCGGCCGGCTCTCCGACGACAACGCGCTGGAATGGGCTGCGGCGCTCGAAGACGCCCGGCTCCGCGCGAGCCGCGCTGATGTACGTGAGACCGCCGAGCAGGCGCACGACGGGGATCCCGAGATCCCTCAACCGGTCCACGGCTTCCACCCCGTTCAGCAGCGGTAGCACGTCGGCTCCGGCGTCGGCCAGCCGCCGGGCGGCGGCTCCGAGGGAATCGAGCGAGTACGCCTTCACGGTGACGAGCGCGAAGTCTGCCGTTCCGAGCCGCGTCACGTCCTCCTCCGCGACCACTTCGACGGCAAACTCTTCCTCGGGGGTTCGGACCCGCACGCCGCGATCGCGGATCGCCCGCAGGTTGTCTCCGCGCGCGAGCACGGCCACGTCGTTCCCCGCGCGCGCCAGGATCCCGGCGTAGTAGCCGCCGACGCCGCCAGCGCCGAGAACGGCGATGCGCATCGATCGCCTCAGTGCCGTCCGGCCGCGCGCCGCTCGCCGGCGAGCCGCGCCAGCTCCGAGAGCTGGTCCGGCGTGCCCAGCACGACGAGGACGTCGCCGGCGCTGAAGCGGAAATCGGCTGGTGGGTTGGTCAGCAGCTCGGGGTGATGGTCGGAGCGCACGGCGAGAATGTTGGCACCGGTGCGGGAGCGAACGGCGGCCTCGTTGATGCTCTCGTGCTCGAGCTCGCTTCCGGACCCGACGCGGATCTCCTCCATGGCCAGGTCCATCCCGCCGGCCTGCACGACGACATCCAGGAAGTCGGTGATGGAAGGGTTGAGCAGCTGCGCGGAGATCCGCCGGCCCGCGATCGTGAACGGCGAGATCACGTGGGTGGCTCCGGCATCGAGCAGCTTCTGCTCGGTCGAGGGGGCGTTGCTGCGCGCCACGATGGTGAGCTTGGCGTTCAGCGCACGAGCGGTGAGTGTGATGAAGACGTTGTTCGCGTCATCGCCCGTCGTGGCGACGAGCCCGCGGGCCCGGTCGATGCCGGCCTCCCGGAGCGCCTCGTTGTCGGCGGCGTCTCCCTGGATATAGGGGCGATCGTTATCGATTCCGTCGAGCACCGATTCGTCGTTCTCGATCACGACGAACTCGTTGCCGCGCCGGGACAGGTCCTCGACCACCTGGCGACCGACCCGGCCGTAACCGCACACGATGTAGTGGCCGCTCATGCCATCGATGTGCTTCTGCATCCGCTGTCTCCGCAGAGAGCCCGCCAGGGCGCCGCTCACGATGTACTCGCCCACGGCGCTGACCAGATAGGCCGCGTTGCTGACACCGGCGACGATGAGACCGATCGTGAAAAGGCGGCCGGCCTCGGACATCGGCTTCACCTCGCCGAAGCCGACCGTCGAGAGCGTGATCACGACCATGTACAGCGAGTCGATGACGCTCCACCCCTCCAGCACCACGTAGCCGCCGACGCCCACCGCCGTGATCGTGAACAGCACGAGCACGAAGCGCAGCAGACGGCTGCGGACGTCGTGGGCGGTGCGGCTCGCCAGCGTTCGTGCGGGCGGCGGCATCGGGTCGCTAGCAGGTCGCTGAAGAACTGGAGCGAGTCGCAACCCACAGGGCGCATGGCGGTTGCGCGGGTGATCCTTCGTCTCTCGTCGTCACCGATGCGCAGGGCATCGCTTCCTCCTCGTTCCTCGGCTGACCCGCGCAAGCACCACACGCGCGACCGCACCCCAGTTCTTCAGCGACCTGCTAGGCGCGGGCCAGGCCGGGCTCGGGCTGGAGACGTCGGCGCGCCCATGCGGCCGCGCCCACGACCCCGGCGTTGCCGGCCAGCCCGGCCGGCACGATCCGCAGCTGCTCCGCCGCCGCAGCGAGCGCCCGCTCGCGAACCACGCGCGTGATCGCCTCGATCAGGTCCGGGATGCCTTCGATCACGCCGCCGCCGAGCACGACCATGCACGGGTTGTACAGGTTGGCCATCGTCGCGATGCCGACGCCGATGTAGCCGGCGACCTCGGCGACGAGAGCGCGCGCGAGGGGGTCTCCCGCGATCGCGGCCGCCGCCACCGCTTCCGCGGTCAGCTTCGCCGCGTCCTCCTGTACGAGAGCGAGTAGCGCGTGCGCTTCGGCCGGACGCTGGGCGACAAGCTCCTGCGCCCGGCGCGCGATGGCCCAGCCCCCGGCGAAGGCCTCCAGGCAGCCGCGGTTGCCGCACCGGCACTCGGGGCCGTCGAGATCGATCGTGATGTGACCGACCTCGCCGGCGCTGCCGCCGCATCCCAGCACGAGCGAACCGTCGTGCACGATGCCACCCCCGACGCCGGTGCCGACGAACAGGGCGATCATGTCCTTCTCCCCGCGTCCGGCTCCCGCGCGAGACTCGCCGAACGCCGCCGCCTGAACGTCGTTCAGCACGATGACCGGAAGAGCGAGCCGCTCCTCCAGCCGTGCTCGCAGCGGGAAGTCGTGCCAACCCAGGTTCGGAGCGAGCCGCACGACGCCGGTCTGCGGGTGCACCTGCCCCGCGACGCCGATCCCGAGCCCCGCATAGGTGAGGCCGCCTTGCCGTTCGCGCAGCTCAGCGAACGCCTCTGCGATCCCGCCTACGACCGCGTCGGGGCCGCGCAGCGGCGCCGTGGGCCTGCGCACGGAATCCACGATGCGGCCGTGCACGTCCACGTCCGCCACCATCAGCTTCGTGCCGCCGAGGTCGACCGCCACAATTGCCGGCTCGACTCGCTCGCGATTCACGCGAGCCGATCCAGCGTCGCGAAGACCGCGTCGGCCACGGTGCCGAAGACGATATGACCGGAGAGCCCGCGCACGTGCGTTTGCCAGGGGAACGCGCTCGGACCGGGCGTGAGGCCGAGCAGCGGCACGACCGTCTCGTCCACGAAGAGGAAGAAACCCGCGCCGAAGCCGACGCCGTGGGCCCGCCCGGCGACTCGGACGCGACGCCGGAGAACGCCGTAGGCGGCGCCGGCGCCGATGCCGAGCGTCCAGTGCAGCGCATTGCCGGCGCGCTGCGCCTCCTTCTTCGACAACTCCACACCGGCGGCCTCCGCGATGCGCTCGGCACCTTTCTGGTAGGCACTCGCACCGCTCCGCGCCCGCTCCTCGCGCCGCCGGGCGCGTCGGCTCTCATGCTCGTAAAAGAAGCCGGTCACGCGGTCCATCACCCACGTCGCGACACCACCCGCGATCGCGCCCTTCAGCAGGTCGCCCGCGAGACTCGCACGGCGCCGGTTGCCTGGATACGTCGTCATCGATGCTCCGCCTTTCGCTGCGCCGCGGTCGAGCCCTCGAGGCGCGCGGTGACTTCCAGCCCCGCAGCCACCGTCACCGCGCCGGCGAGGGTGCCGACCGTCGCCGCCGACCAGTTCATCAGGAGCCCCCATAGGAGCACACCGATTCCGAATAGCGCGAGGCCCCAGCGCAGCGAGGTCGCGAGCGCTCCCGGATCGTACGGTCCGCCTGGTCTCTGCCGCTCCCCACGCCAGAGAAGCCTCGTATGCGCCAGCAGCAAGATTCCCGCGACGACCAGTGTCGCCGCGCACGCGACGACGAGCCACGTCGTCCAGCTCGCGATGTGGAGCAGCTCGAGCATCCGGGCTCCGGCGCGGGTTCGGAATGCCTCCGTTCGCTCGAGCGCAGCGCGCAAGCGGCGAGCCAGAGCTGGTTCGGCTCTTGCGCGCCTCCGCGAGCATGTCCGCTCAGGATATCGCCCCCGCCGCCGCGCCCGCCACCCGTGCCGTCCCGGCACACGTTCCGCCAGAGGCATGGACCTTCGATCCCTCCGGGTGGCGGGAACGCGGTCCGGTGCTGCTGCTCGCGCTCGTCGCCGCCGGCCTGTCCTTCCACCTGGGCATGTACCAGCTGCACTGGATCGCTCACGTGTGGGATCCGCTTTTCGGCCAGGGCAGCGAGCGGGTGCTGACGTCGCGCTTCTCGAAGCTGTTTCCCGTGCCGGACGCGCTGATCGGAACGGGTGGCTACCTCACGGAGGCGGCGCTCAGCGTCCTCGGCGGTCGCCGGCGCTACCGCACGCGCCCGTGGCTCGTGCTGCTCTACGGCGCCGCGGTCATCGGCGGCGCCGGCGTGGGCGTCTCCTTCGCGCTGATCCAGGGCGCGATCGTGGGGCACTGGTGCACGCTCTGCCTCTGCAACAGTCTGATCGGCGTCGCCATCCTCGTGCTGTCGTGGCCGGAAGTGTACGCGGCGGGAAGGGTGAAGTTCGAGGTCGAACCGCTTGAAGTCGCGGGAGCGTGAGGTACGGTGTGCGTCCAGCTCGCCGAGCGGATCTGCCCGCGGCGTGGTCCTGCTTCCTGCTTGCGGGCGCGTCCTGCCTGCGGAGCGCGTCATGCTTGCGTGGTGCGCCGATCCTCTCCTGATTAACGTAACCACCTCTGTCGGCCTGTCAGCCAGCGAAACCGGTGCTCGACCGCGACTCGATTCTGGATTGTCTGAGGGAGCTCGTCTCCATCAACTCGATCAACCCTGCGCTCGTCCCGGACGCGCCGGGTGAGGGCGAGGTCGCGGCGTACGTTGAGCGCTGGATGCTACAGGCGGGGCTGGAGGTCGCGCTGCACGAGCCGGTCGCGGGGCGCATCAGCGTCGTCGGACGACTCGCCGGGACGGGTGGTGGGCGGAGCCTCATGCTCAACGCTCACTACGACACGGTTGGTGTGGTCGGGATGGAAGCGCCGTTCTCCGCCGAGCTGCGCGACGGCCGTGTCTACGGCCGGGGCGCCTTCGACATGAAGGGCAGCCTCGCCGCCTGCATGGGCGCGGTCGGGGCGCTCGCGGCATCCGGGCGACCGCTCGCCGGCGACGTGCTGCTCGCCGCCGTGGCGGACGAAGAGGACGCGAGCCTCGGCACGGCGGAGGTCATCACGCACTACCGACCGGATGCCGCGATCGTGACCGAGCCCACCGGACTCGATGTCTGCCTCGCGCACAAGGGCTTCGCCTGGCTCGAGGTCACGACCGTCGGCGTCGCGGCGCACGGCAGCCGACCGGAGCTCGGGGTGGACGCGAACCTCCGCATGGGCCGGGTGCTCCACGCGCTGAATGCGCTGGAGCGCGACCTCCGGCTGCGGCCGCCACACCCGCTGCTGGGGACCGCGTCCCTGCACGCGGCGCTCCTGGCCGGCGGGAGCGGGCCGAGCACATACGCCGATACGTGCCGGCTCGTCGTCGAGCGGCGCACGCTGCCCGGCGAGCCGCCGGAGCGGCCCGCCGGCGAGATCGAGTCGATCCTCGCCCGACTGCGCTCCCTCGACCCCTCCTTCATCGGCGACTGTCGTCTGCTCCTGCAGCGCGAGCCCTTCGAGGTGGCCCGCGGAGCGCCCATCGTTCGCACCGTGGCGGAGGCACTGACCGAGGTGACCGGTACGGAGCCGCGCTTCATTGGCGATTCGCCATGGATGGACTCCGCGCTGCTGGCGGCGGTCGGGATCGAGACCGTGGTCGTCGGTCCTTCCGGCGCCGGCGCCCATGCGGTCGAGGAGTGGGTGGACGTCGAGTCGGTCTACACCCTGGCCGACGTCCTGGTCGCCTCCGCTCTCGCCTACTGCGGCTGACCTCGAGGGCGCCGAGAGACGGCACCGTGAGCCCGCCGGCCGTGCCTCGGCGTTCTCCGTGCGCTCTGCGGTGATCTCCTGCGACCTCCGCCGAAGGCGCCGGGAACGCTCGTTGCGTCGCAGCGCACCCGCGATTCCTCCCTGCCCACGGGGGTGCGGATGCCGGCTAAACTGATCATCGTCAGCGAGAGGGCCGAGCTGTTCCGGCACATTGAGATGTCCGACCGGGAGGTGCATCTCTGGCGCGACGACGCGCCGCCGGATCGGCTTCCGCCGGATGTGCGGCCCTTCGAGGGCGACCCCGCGGACCCGGCGACCTACCGCGAGATCGCCGCCGGCGATCCCGATCTGATCGCTGTGCTCGATTTCCTGGAGCCCGATGACGCGCTGGCGGCCGCCGAGGCGATCCGCGAGTCCAGTCCGGAGGCGGCCTTCCTCGTACTCTGCGACGAGGGGCCACCGGCTCTGACAGAGACGATCGTCGCGCGATGCGTGCTCTGGCCCGACTTCCTGCGCGTCGACCTGGAGACGGAGTTGCATCGGCTGGAGACGCAGCGACGCGTGCAGCGTCTCCAGCGCTTCGCCGAAGGTGTGCGCAGCTTGCCGATCCTCGTGCAGGCCGATCCCGATCCGGATGCGATGGCCAGCGCCCTCGCCGTTCGCGCGCTGCTACGCCGCCGCTCCGCGACCGCGCCGATCGTTTCGCTCGGCGAGGTCACGCGGCCCGAGAACCGGCGCATGGCCGAGCTGCTCAATGTGCAGGTGACGAGCATCGAGGAGAGCGAGCTGCGCGCGTTCGAGAAGGTCGTCGCCGTGGACACGCAGCCGCGGCAGTTCGGCGACGATGGTCCCGCCTTCGCCGTCATCGACCACCACCCACTGGACACCGGCTACCGCGCCGAGTTCCTCGACGTGCGCCCGCACTACGGCGCCACGGCGACGATGCTGACGGAGTACCTGCGCGTGGATGATGAGCGTCGCGTACATGGCAACCTCGCGACGGCCCTGCTCTACGGTATCAAGACGGATACGAACTCGCTGAGCCGGGGCGTCGTGCCCGCCGATGTCCGCGCCTACGCGTTTCTGCAGAGCCGTGCGGACCCCGCGCTGCTGCACCGGATCGAGCGCCCCGCCTATCCGAACGATATCGTGCGCAGCTTCGGGCGCGCCCTGCTCGACGTGCAGGTGGAGGAGGACGTGGCGGTTTCCGTGATGTCGATCCCGGGAGCGGATGAGATCCACGTGCTCGCGGGGCTGGCTGACTTCCTGATCGACATGGAAGGGATCCGCTGGTCCGCGGCCGCGGCGCGGGTCGGCGATGAGCTCGTGGTCAAGCTGCGGCACGCCGGCGAGGTGCCGGGCGCCGGCGAGGTCGCGCGCCTGCTCGCCACAGAGCGCGGAGTCGGCGGGGGGCACTCGACGATGGCCCAAGCGGTGCTCCGGCTGTCGCCGTCCCATTCCGGTGACTTCACCGGCAGCGAAGGCGCCCGCTCGCTATTGGAGCTGCTGCGTCCGGTGCTGGAGCAGGTGCGACGGAAGGCGCGCGTACAGCCGCGGGGCAAGAACCGGCGGGCCGTCGCGGTCGGCAGCGTGGCGCCGGACTGAGCATTCGCCGTCAGACGAGCGTCACGATCTCGTTCAGCAGCTTTGCGAAGCGCGCCGTCTCGCGCAGCCGTGCGAACGGCCCGAGGGCCTCGTGTGGTCCGCCGGAGTGGCTGAAGAGGGAGAGGACCTGGCAGTCGACGAGGATCCGCTCGGGGAGCGCTCGGCAGAGGCGCAGCCCCTCGGTGAACGGCACCAGCCTGTCGTCCTGCGCGTGAGCGACGACCGTGCGGACGGTCACTCCGCTCATGAACGGAGCGGGGTCGATCAGCGGGTCGCAGCGGACGGCTGCCTTCGCGAGTGTCGCGCCGAGCGCCTCCATCTCCTCGAGCGGGAGGGGGCGGTCGGGCGGCGGTGCGAAGAGGTCGAAGGTGTGGCGCTTCGACTCCGGCAACCGCGCTCGCAACTCCCTCTTCGGCCCCTCGTAGAGCGCATTGGCCGCGTAGACCTGCCGTCGCCCCGCATCCTCGGCCAGCTCCAGCAGCGCTGCCGCGATATCGCCGTCATCCTCGTGTCCGGGCGCCTGCGTGAGGTAGTTCGAGCCGACGACCCAGCGGCCGTAGGGGTCCGGCTCGGCGTGCCAGCGGCGCCCGTCCAGCTCGTGGTCGCCCGTGACCGCGAAGTGGAAGAGACGCGGCACGTCGTAGTAGCCGCCCCACGCCGCGAGCCCGGAGAGGTGGCCCTGCAGCGCCGGATCGGTCGCCGCGATCAACGCCTGCGTCGCCCCGAACGAAAAGCCGATCAGCCCGGTGTGCCCCTTCCGCACATCATCGCGAGCGTCGAGCGAGAGCACCGCGGCCTTGATCGTCTCGACGGAGACGGCGGGCGCCATCCGCAGCGCCCGCCACTCGGGGACGTCCGGCACCAGCACGAGCGCGCCGCTCGCGGAGAGCGAGCGGGCGAAGCGCCGGAGCGTCGGATGCTCCCGACCCGTGTACGTCAGGCCGTGCAGCAGCACCCAGCCGGGCAGTCGACCGCGCGCTCGGGCCGGACGGTACACGGTCGCGGGCAGCCGCTCGTCGCCCCGGAGGTACGTGGACTCCTCCGCGTGCACCGCCGTTTCGGACTGGCGGAAGTGCTGCGCGAGGAAGCGAAGCGTCGAGAGCATTCGGTGCTCGCAGGGGCTCGAGTGCGGGCTGGGCGAAGCGCGAAAGTATACGCTCGCAAGCGCGAGTGCGAGGTCTCGATCGCGGTCGACCTTGCGCGGCTCCGACCGCTCCGGGCATTGTGCGTTCGTGACCTTGCCGCCTCCGCCTCCCGACCGCCGCGAATTCCTGCGCCGCAGCGCGGCCGGTGCCTCCGCCGCGCTGCTCTGGCCGAAAGCCCTCGAGGCATGGGCCGCGCGCCTTCGCGCTTCCGTCGACGGGCCGGGCCGTGAGCCCGGCCGGTCGCCCGATCGGTCACCTGCCTCCGACTTCTGGGACCTCGTCCGAACCGGATTCCTGATCCCGGACGACCGCCTCTATCTGAACGTCGGCACGCTCGGGCCGCAGCCGCGCGTGGTGCTCGACGCCGCTGTCGAGAACATGCGGCGCACCGCGATGACCTACCCTCCCGGCGTGGACTGGGACCGGCTCAAGGGGCGGCTCGGCCGTTTCGTGGACGGGGATCCGGCAGGATTCGTCTTCCCACGGAACACGACGGAAGGGATGAACTTCGTTGCGAACGGTCTGGAGCTCGGCCCGGGCGACGAGGTGCTGACGACCGATCACGAGCACATCGGCGGGCTCTGCTGCTGGCAGCTCATCGCGAAGCGTCGCGGCGTGATGCTGCGCCAGCTGCCCTTGCCCGTGCCACCCGCCGACGCCGGCGAGGTCGTGGACCTGTTCCGCCGCGCGGTCACGCCGCGGACGCGCGTGATCTCGATCTCGCACCTGACATTCACGACCGGCCTCGTCACGCCGATCGCCGAGCTCGTCCGGATGGCGCGCGCCCGCGGCATCGTCACGGTCGTGGACGGCGCGCATCCGCCCGGCTGCATGCGCATGAGCCTGAGCCGCCTCGACCCCGACTTCTACGCGTCCTCGCCGCATAAGTGGCTGCTCGCGCCACAGGGGACCGGCTTCCTCTGGATGCGGGAGGAATGGCGCACCAAGCTGTGGCCGACGCTCGCGTCCGGTGACTGGGACGACGTCAGCCTCGGCGCCCAGCGTTTCAACCACCTCGGCACCTTCGACGAGTCCCGCCTCGCCGGGCTCGACGCGGCGCTCCGCTTCCAGGACGCGATCGGCATCGACCGGGTCGAGGCGCGCGCGCGCGAGTTGCGACGTCGCCTGATCGACGGCCTCGCTGCCGACCCGCGCGTACGCATCGTCTCGCCTCCAGACGATTCGCTCGGCGCGGGGATGGTCTCCTTCTCGGTGCAGGGGCTCGACTCGCTCGAGCTGCAGCAGCGACTCGCCGCGAAGGCGAACGTCCGCACCCGCGTGATCGGCGAGTACGGCTACGGATGGATGCGGCTGTCACCGCACATCTACAACTCGCCCGCCGAGATCGACCGGGTCGTGGAGCTGATCGGGCTGGAAGCCGACCGGCCATGAATCCGGCGCGGGGGAGGGGACGGCCCGGGGAGCCGACACGCGGCTGGAAGCCGGGCGCTTCCGTGAGCGTCCGAGTCACGTTCCTCGAGATGCTCGCGCCGCCCGGTACCCCGCCGGCGCCGCCTGCCGGCGCGGAGCTCCGCCGGGTCACGGAGCCGAACGTCGGCCTTTATCGGGAGCTCTACGACGCCGTCGGTCGCGACTGGTATTGGGTCGAGCGCCTGCGCATGGAGGACGGCCAGCTGGCGGCGCTGCTGGGAGACGACCGTGTGGAGCTGTACGTGCTGGAGGCTGGCGGCGAGCGGGCAGGCTTCGCGGAGCTCGACCGCCGGGAGGCCCGGACCGTGCGGCTCGCCTACTTCGGTCTGCTGCCGGCGTTCATTGGTCGCGGTCTCGGACGCTGGTTCCTGCGCGCGACCGTGGATCGGGCGTGGGCCGCGGGCGGTGTGGATCGGCTCTGGGTGGACACGTGCACGCTCGACCATCCGCGTGCGCTGGCAGGCTACGAGGCGGCCGGCTTTCGGGTGTTCCGCACGCTGGACAAGCCGTTCATCATCCCCTGGTGAGGGGGCCTGTCTCAGTACTCGGCCAGCTCCTTGATCGCACGGTAGACGTCGTCCACCTGCGGCAGGATCGCGTCCTCCAGCTGCGGCGCGTAAGCGACCCAGGTGTCCAGCGACGCGACGCGGCGCACTGGCCCGTCCAGCCACTCGAACGTCTCGTCGGCGATGCGCGCGGCGATCTCCGATCCGATGCCCCACGAGAGCGAGTCCTCGTAGGCGACGACGACCTTGTTCGTCTTCTTCACGGACGCCGCGACGCACTCCATGTCGAGCGGGCTCAGCGAGCGGAGGTCGATCACCTCGACGCTCACTCCGTCGCGCTCGTGCGCGAGCTTCGCCGCGTCGAGCGATCGCTTCACGAGCGCGCCGCAGGTGACGACGGTGAGATCCGTGCCTTCCCGCACGACGTTCGCCTTGCCGAACGGGATCATGAAGTCGGGGCCGGGATAGCGGCCCTTGTTGTAGACCTGACGGTACAGGTGCTTGTGCTCGAGGAACATCACCGGATCGTCGCTGCGGATCGCGGTGCGCAGCAGCCCGGCGGCATCCACGGCCGTCGCCGGCAGGACGACGCGCAGGCCGGGCGTGTGGGTGAAGAGCGTCTCGCCGGTCTGCGAGTGGTAGATCGCGCCGCCCTTCAGGTAGCCGCCGTAGGCGACGCGCACGACAATCGGTGAGTCCCAGGTGCCGCCGGAGCGGTAGCGCATCGTGGCCAGCTCGTTGCGTAGCTGCATGAACGCCGGCCAGATGTAGTCGAAGAACTGGATCTCGATGACGGGCTTCAGTCCGCGGGTGGCCATGCCGATCGCGCGGCCGACGATGTTCGCCTCCGCGAGCGGCGAGTTGAAGACGCGCACGCCGCCGAACTTGCGCTGCAGCCCCCACGTGCACTTGAAGACGCCGCCCTTCCCCTTGCACTCGTCCAGGACCTGCTCGCGCGTCGCGTCGGCGACGTCCTCGCCGAACACGACGATGCGCGGATCGCGCTCCATTTCATCCGCGAGCGTGCGGTTGAGCAGGTCCACCATGGTCGTTGCGTCGCCGTCCTGCCGGGGCGAGTCCTCGGTGTCGAAGTCCGAAGATGTCGGATCGGCGTCGGGCGAGTAGAGGAAGTCCATCACGGTGGACGGCTCAGGCTGCGGCTGCTCCAGCGCGCGGTCGGCCGCCTCCTGGATCTCGCGGTCCACCTCCGTCTGCAGCGCGTCGAGCTCGGGCTCGTCGGCCAGCTCGTTCTCCACCAGATGCGCTCTGAGCCGGGCGATCGGGTCCTGTCGCGCCTCCCCCTCCCGCTCGGCCTCGGGACGGTACATCCGCTCGTCGTCCGACATCGAGTGGGAGTAGGGCCGGATGACGTGCGCGTGCAGCAGAGCGGGACCCTTGCGCGCGCGGCAGTACTCGACGGCCCGGCTGGCCGCGGCCTCGCTCTCGAACACGTCCGTGCCGTCGAACTCCTCAATGTGCAGCCCCGGAAAGCCGGAGACGAGCTGACTGATCCTGCCACCGGCCGTGTTCACCTCCACCGGAACCGAGATCGCGTACCCGTTGTCCTCGACGAGGAAGACCACCGGCAGCCCGAGATTGCAGGCGCTGTTCATCGCCTCCCAGAACTCGCCCTCCGACGTCTGACCCTCGCCGGACGTGACGAGCACGACCTCGTCGTCCTCGAATTCCTCGATCGCCGCCCGCATCGATTCGACCAGCGAGGCGCGCCATCCCGCCTCCGCGCAGCCGACTGCCTGCAGGAACTGCGTCCCGGTGGGCGACGACGTGCTTACCAGGCGCAGGTCGCGCTTGCCCCAGTGCGAGGGCATCTGCCGCCCGCCGCTCGCCGGATCCGCCGCCGCGCCGACCGCCTGCAGAAACTGCTCGTACGGCGTCACGCCCAGCGCCAGCGAGAGCGCCCGATCGCGGTAGTAGAGATAGAACCAGTCGGAGCCCGGGCGCAGATGCCGCGCAACGGCCGTCTGGACCGCCTCGTGCCCGGCGCCGGAGATCTGGAAGAAGATCTTGTTCTGCCGCTTGAGTCCGATCTCCCGGTCGTCCGTTCGACGCGCCGTGAGCATGGTGCGGTAGAGAGAGAGGAGCGCTTCGCGGTCGAGCTCCGGCTGCGCGGTCGTGCGATCCGCGCCCCTCCGCCCTCGCTTCGCGGTCCGTTCTTTCGTGGCCATTGGTGTCGTTCGTTGCGGACGCTGCCGCGACGCGACCGGGACCCGCGCCGGCCCGCCGAAAATTCCGATCCATTATACCGGAGACCGGGTAGCGCTGCCACCCCGGCAAAGGCCGGAAACCGTTTACAGGACAAGGGGTAGCGCGCTATCTTCTTGCCCGGTCCCGAGCTCTCCCCCAGCGTCGCAACCGCCCCTGGACTCGACATACTGGAGACTGATCGGGCACGTGCTGGTCCGGCCCGGGCTGTACGGCGCGGCGCTGCGCGCGCTCTGGCGGTTCCGCCGTCGAGGGTGGTATCGACACCCGCCGTTCCTCCCCGTTCCCCCGGCGGAATATCTGGCGTGGCGGATGCACACCGCCTACGGCGAAGGGGATGTCCATCCCTCCGGCAGAGAGCTGGGCCGCTACCTCCGCTGGACGTCACGCATGACACGCGACCGTTGAGCCGACCGCGACTCCGATGGTGAAAAAGGTCCTCGTCCCGCTTCTTCTCGCTGCCGGGCTGCTCAGCGCCGTTCCCTCGCTGCGCGCGCGCACGCTTTCCCATCTCCGGCCCGCCGTCGGCCGGGCCTACGCTGTCGCCCGTCCGCTCATCGACCGCGTGCTGAACCCGCTGTTCCGCTGGTCGACGCGGAACGAGGAGGAGCAGTACCTGTTGATCCTGCGGAACCGCGCCAATCTGGGAGAGCCGCTGCCGCGGCCATCGGAGTTCCGGGCGTTCGCCGCCCGCTCGGCGATCTCCGCGCGCGACGGCAATGACCGCTGGGGCTCGCCGTACTATCTCGTGCTGACCCGTGATTCGATCCGGGTCGGCTCGGCGGGCCCCGACCTGGAGCGCGGAACCGACGATGATGTCGTATCGTCGGTGTCTCGCCGCTGACCGGCTGCACCGGTGCTCCACCACCTCATCGCGCTGCTCGTCGCCTACGGGCCCTGGATCGTTTTTCTCGCGACGGCCGCGGAGACCGCCGCCTTCATTGGGCTGGTCGTGCCTGCCGAGGCGACCGTTCTGCTCGGCACGGTGCTCGCGGAGCGCGGCGTCCTCGACCTCACGGAGGTTGCAATCGCGACGGTGCTCGGCGCGCTCGCCGGCGACCAGGTCGGCTACGTCCTCGGCCGCTTCGGCGGCGGACGCTTCGTCGGGCGACCCGGCGGCCGGCTCGGTCGCGTCTGGCAGGCGTACGAGAAGCGCACCGCGGCGCTGCTCCGTCGCCACGCCGCCGCCGCGATCACCCTGACCCGCTTCGTCTCCTTCGTGCGGACGCTCATGCCGTTGACCGCGGGGCTCGCCCGGATCAGCTATCCCCGTTACCTCTTCTTCGACGTGCTCGGCGTCCTCGGCTGGGCCTCCGCCTCGATCGCCGTGGCCTACCTCGCCGCGGAGAGCTGGCAGACCGTCGTACGCTGGTTCGGACCCGTGGTCGCGCTCGTGCTGCTGCTGCTCGGGATCCTGGTCGCGATCACCGTCCGGCTGAAGCGCCACGGGCTCCCGCGCCTGTTCCGCCGGCACCGCCCGGGCTCTTCCTGAGGCTCACCGATGCTGCGCGTGGGGCTCACCGGCAACATCGGAAGCGGCAAGTCCACGGTCGCACGGACCTGGGAGCGCCTCGGGGCTCGTGTGGTCTCCGCGGACGTTCTCGCCCGCCGGGCCGTGTCTCCCGGTTCCGCCGGCCTTGCTCGCATCACCGCGAGCTTCGGCGACGCGGTGCTCATGCCCGACGGCTCCCTCGACCGGGCCGCGCTGCGCGCGGTCGTCTTCCGAGACCCTGCCGCGCGGCGTCGGCTCGAGGCCATCGTGCATCCCGAGGTGGAGCGGCTCAGGCGCCAGGAGGAAGCACGACTCGAGCGGGCTGGCGTAGCCATCGTGGTACACGAGATCCCGCTCCTCTTCGAGGTCGGCCTGCAGGATCGCGTGGACTTGGTGGTCCTCGTGGATGCACCCGAAGAGGAGCGGCTGCGCAGGATCGTCGAGGGGCGGCGGCTCGATCGGAGCGAGGCGAGCGAAATGATCGGCGCGCAGATGTCCGCCGACGCGAAGCGGGCGCGAGCCGACATCATCATCGACAACGACGGCGGCATCGCCGAGCTGGAGAGGAAGGCGGAGCGGGCATGGACGGAGCTGCGGCGGCGGGCGGGCGCATCCGGGTAGACATGCACCTGCATACCGCCCGGTCGTTCGACTGTCTCAGTGAGCCGGAGGCGGTCCTCGATGCAGCGCGGAAGGCCGGTCTCGATCGGATCTGCGTCACCGACCACAACGAGATCGGGGCCGCGCTGGCGCTGCATGCCCGCTTCCCGCACCGTGTCATCGTCGGCGAAGAGGTCAAGACGGGCGAGGGCGTGGACGTCATCGGCCTCTACATGCGCGAGCGGATTCCGAAGGGGACGCCGGCGCGCGAAGCCTGCCGCTCTATCCGCGAGCAGGGCGGCCTCGTCTACGTCCCACACCCGTTCGCGGCCGGAAAGGGGGGCGGCGGCAGGATCCTGGACGAGATCGGGGATCTCGTCGACGCCGTGGAGGGCTTCAACGCCCGGCTGCACGACCCGGAGCTGAACCGGCGGGCGAGCGAGTGGGGACGGAGCCGAGGCCTGCCGCTCGGCGCGGGCTCCGACGCGCACACACTGGCCGAGATCGGACGCGCGTGGGTCGATGTCCCCGCCTTCGAGGATTCGGCCGAAGCGTTCCTGAGCGCACTTTCGAGCGGCACGCTGCACGGCCGCAGCTCCTCGCGACTCGTGCACGTCGCGTCCACCTGGGCGAAGGTGCGTAAGCGACTTCCGGGTGGCGGATCAGTGGCGCAGGCGGGGGCAACGGACAGTCGGCACACCACGAGGTCCCGGAAGGACGAGCGGTGAGCGCGAGCGACAGCACCGAATGGTCGGTCAGCACGGACGTGCCGGCGCAGCGGCGTGAGGCACTCGAGCGGGTCCGCGCCGCCTTGCTCGATGCCCGTCGCATCGTGCTCACCACCCATGTGAACGCGGATGGCGACGGCGCCGGCTCCGAGGCCGCGCTCGCCGCCTGGCTCTCCACCCGCGGACGTACCGCCACGATCGTCAATCCGACACCGTATCCGGCCCCGTTCCGGTTCCTGATCCGCGACCCCTCGCGGGTCGCCGATGCCGGTACCTCCGAGGCCGCCCGCGCCCTCGATCAGGCCGACCTGCTCGCGGTGCTCGATACAGGCGAGCCTCGCCGCATCGGCCGCGTCGCCTCGGCGCTCAAGCGATTGCCGGTCGTGCTGCTCGACCACCACCCCGCAGGAGAGCGCGCCATCGGCGGCGTCCAGCTGACCGACACGGAGGCCGCGGCGACCGGTGAACTCGTCTACGACCTGCTCCGCCTCGAAGAGGAGATCGCCGGCGAGGACGAGATGTGGCCCGTCGAGACGCTGGAGGGGCTCTACACCGCCATCGTAACCGACACCGGCTCATTCCGCTTCTCTAACACAACGCCCCGCACGCACGCCATTGTCGGCGACCTGCTGCGCCGCGGCGTCGACCCCGAGCGGATGTTCAGGCTGATCTACGGCACCGTGCCCGTGCACCGCGTGCGACTGCTCTGCCGTGCTCTCTCCGGGCTCGAGGTGGACCCCTCGCTGCCCCTCGCCTGGATCACCGTACCGACCGGAGCCGTCGAGGAGCTCGGCGCCTCCTCCGACGACCTCGACGGCATCATCGAACACGCCCGCTCCATCGAGGGCATGCAGGTCGCGCTGCTCTTCCGCCAGACCGCCGACGGCTCCACGAAGGTCTCCTTTCGCTCCAATGGCGAGCTCGATGTCAACACGCTCGCACGTGCCTTCGGCGGCGGCGGTCACGTCAAGGCCGCCGGCGCGCTGATCCCCGAGCCGCTCGAGGTCGCGCGGGAGCGCGTGCTCGACGCGACGCGCGACGCCGTGCGTGAGCTTGTAGCGTCCGACCACCCCGGTTAGCTTCCCCGCTCCCGCCGCGGGCATTCTCGACACGGCCGCCCCAGGCACCCGAACCAACGAACCGTGTCCGACCGAGACGACGACGCGACTCGCGAGCCGGAATTCGAGCCCCCCGTCGAGCCGCCCCCGCTGCTCACCACGCTCGAGCACATCGCCATCGAGATCGACTCCGCTCGTATCGACGAGCTCTGGATCTTCCCCCCTCGCCGAGCCGCCGGCGTAGAGACAGCCGTCATCGTCCTCGCCCTCCGCGACATCTCCGGCCCCGCTTCCGTCGCCGGCAGCGAGACCCGCCGCCCCGCCCTGGAGTCAGCAGCCGGCGAGATCGCACCCGGTGGCGAGGACCCTGGCCCTAGCCCTAGCCCTAGCCCTGGCTCGAGCCCTGCTCGCCGGCGGATCCTCACCGTCCACTACACGGCCAACCGCGACCGCCGCGGAAGGCTCCAGGTCCAGCACACCTCCGACGAGCATGGCTCCGCCGTGCCCGGCCGCATGGGATCCGTCATCGAAGGCGTGCTGCGCCGCATGGACGAATCTCTGCCACCGCGCCCGCCCCGCCACGAGCGTCTCGACGGAGATCCGGTCCGCTGGTCGGCGCTGCTGGAGTCGATCCGCCGGACGCCACCGCGGCCGTCGGGCGATCGCGCCTGAGCGGGACGCTTTGCCGGCGCTCACCGATCGCGCCTTCCGAGGGTGCCGCTCCCCCACGAACACCGGCAGCAGACGGACCGGGCCCTTGCCGTGTGACCCATCTCCCCGCTATCAATAATTATTGTTGGGCTACCCGCTTGGGAGGGATCATGTCGTTCGTACACCTGTTCCGTCGCTACTTGCGCGAGCAGGGTCTGCCCGTGACCCAGCAGCGGGAGACGATCGCGGAGGTGGTGTTCGGCTCCGAGGGCCACCTCTCGGTGGAGGACATCGAGGAGCGGCTTCGCGAGCGTGGGGAGCGGACGGGGAAGGCGACGGTGTACCGGACGCTGGAGATGCTGGTGAAGAGCGGGCTGGTGGCGGAGCACGACTTCGGGGAGGGGTTCAAGCGGTACGAGCACCTGTTCGGGCAGCAGCCGGTGCACGAGCATCTGGTGTGCACGGAATGCGGTACCGTGACGGAGATCGAGGACGCGGAGCTGGTGCGCGTGCAGGAGGAAGTCGCGAAGGGGCATGGATTCCTGCCGCAGCGCTATCGGCTGCAGATTTTCGGGCTGTGCGCGGCGTGTCAATCGGCCGGCCGCACAGTGGAGTGGGAAGGGTTGACCTGCCCCATCGAGGTCCTATAATTCCCCGGCTCGTGGAAGGTGCCACACTGTCGGGGGAGATACGGACGTGTTGAACAGCGACCAGCTTGTCCCTACGAAAGCGTTCTTCACGAAGGGAGTCGGGGTCCACAGGGAAAAGCTGACGAGCTTCGAGCTGGCGCTCCGCGATGCGGGCATCGCGGCGTACAACCTGGTCAGGGTCTCGAGCATCTTTCCCCCAGGCTGCGATCTGGTGAGCGAGGACGAGGGGCTCAGGATGCTGAGGCCGGGTCAGATCCTGTTCTGCGTGCTGGCGGAGGCCTCGACGAATGAGCCGAGCCGCAGGGTCGCTACGTCGATCGGGCTCGCGCTGCCGAAGGACCGCAACCACCACGGCTACATCTCGGAGCACCACACCTTCGGCATGTCGGAGCAGAGCGCCGGAGACTACGCCGAGGACCTCGCCGCGACAATGCTCGCGACGGTTCTCGGCATCGACTTCGATCCGAACGAGGCGTGGGACCTGCGGCGGGAGGAGTGGAAGATGGGCGGGGAGATCGTCGAGACGACGAATCACACGATCGTCGCCGAGGGTCCGGAGGACGGCAGCTGGGTGACGGTGATCTCGTCGGCGGTGTTCTGCGGCTGAGCCGGCGTGGCGCGTGCCGAATCGAAGAGACGGAGGGGCTCCCGGTCGGGGGCCCTCGGCGCATCGGGGGCCTGGTTCGTGGGAGGTGAGATGACCTTGCCTGAGTCGTTGCGGCGGCTGCCGTGGGAGCTTCCGCACAATTTCCTGGGGCTGGATGAGGCGACGAGCGCGCTCGAGAGGGCGGGGGCGGTGGTCGTGCCGGTGCCATACGAGGCGACGACGAGCTACGGCGGCGGCGCCCGCGGCGGTCCTCGCGCCATTGTGGAGGCCTCGCGTTACATCGAGCTGTACGACCAGGAGCTGGACGCGGAGCCGTACGAGAGGGGCGTCGCGACGCTGCCCGAGCTGGAGCTGTCGAGAGGGGATCCGGAGACGGCGATGGAAGAGCTTCGCCAGGCCTACGAGGCGGTGCTCGATGCCGCGCCGGGCGCGTTCCCGATCGTGCTCGGCGGCGAGCACGCGATCAGCGGTCCGTTGATCGCTGCCTGGCAGCGCCGCACCGATGGTCGGCGGCTGAGCGTGCTGCAGGTGGACGCCCATACGGATCTGCGCCCGGAGTACGAGGGGACACCGTATTCGCACGCGTCGGTGATGCACACGGTGAAGGACCGTGTGGGGCTGGTCGCGGTCGGGATTCGCGCGCTTACGCGCGAGGAGCGCGAGCTCGCGCGGAGGTCGGACGATATCCATCTCTTCCTGGCAGACGACATCCACGACCGCCGCGACTGGATCGACGAGGTGATCTCACGCCTCCACGACGACGTCTACATCAGCTTCGACGTGGACGGCTTCGATCCCGCGCTGGTCCCGTCGACCGGCACGCCGGAGCCGGGCGGCCTGCAGTGGTACCCGGTGCTCGAGCTGCTGCGCCGGGTCTTCGCGGAGCGGCGGGTGCACGCCGCGGACGTCGTGGAGCTCGCGCCGATCGCGGGACTTCGCGCGCCGGACTTCCTGGTCGCGAAGCTGGTCTACAAGATGATCGGCTACCGCTGGGCCGGAGCGCCGAAGCCTTCACGGTAGCGGCGCAGCAGCGGGTGGATGTCGAGGGGGTCGCCGATCGGGTGATCGGTCGGGATCCACTCCGGCCGACAGAGGATGAAGGGCCAGAACTGGCGGCCGCCGAGCCCACCGTGCGCGCCGACCTGGTCGTCGAAGCAGACGCACTCGTCCCGCTCGGTGTCGTAGTGCCCGATCAGCACGATGTCGCCGGCGTTCGGCATGTGCACGAGCCGCAGCAGCGCGAGCCGCGCGACGGCGTCGTCGGCGTAATCGCGGAGCGGGTCGTCGCCGCTCAGCACCTCGGCGTCACCTTCGGTCGTGATCAACGCCCGTCCGAGCGCGCTCTCGACGTGTGCCCCATCCAGCATCCGCGTCGCGACCAGGCCGATCCCCTCGTGCGCGACGAGGAAGTAGTAGAGCGCGCGCCGCTCCGCATCGCCGCGGATCTCCCGGAAAGTGAGCGGACGCTCCGGCTCGGTCCAGTAGACGTGCGCGAGCGACGACGAATAGGTGACGACGATACGGTCTTCCGCCGTCGCTCGCACGGTCTCGGCGACGAGCGGGAACGGGTTGTACTCGCGGCGTAGCCAGCGCGTGAAGCGGAGCCCCAGGTGCCGTGCGGGCCTGCTGGAGGTCTCCGACACCTCCTCCAGCTCGCGTACGAGGAAGTCCAACGCCTCCGACGGCGGGCCGTAGTCCCCCATGCCGGCCATGACGGTGACCCCGTGCTCCTGCGCGGCGATGACCGTGTCCCCGAGCGTCTCGCCATAGCGGATTCGGTAGGGGACCGAAGGCGTCTGCCCGTGGTCGCTGAGCACGATCACGTCGTAGGGGCGGCCCGGGAGCCGGCGGATCATGCGCAGGATCTCGCCGATCCGGCGGTCGAGCGCGCGGAGGCTCTTCAGCGCGGTGCCGGAGGAGGGGCCGAAGTGGTGGGCGAACTCGTCGTATGCGTTGTACGTCGTGTAGATGGCGGGCACGCCAGTGTAGATGTCGAGCATCACGGCGAGCGTCTGCAGCTCCCGCAGGATGACGTTCGTCCCAATGTGAAGCAGGGGCAGGTACCACCAGTAGTAGGTCGACTGGCCGCGGATCTGGCTGATCAGCCGGTCGCGCTCCTCGCGCAGGTACTCCCAGGCGCTGGCCAGCAGCATTCGTACGACGCGAAGCGGGTGCATCATCAGCAGCAGGAGCAGCCGGCCACCGCCCATCTTCTGGAACAGCGGCGGACTGTCGTGCGAGGACAGCGTGAATACCGCGCGCGATGCGCCGCCATCGTATAGATTCACGTAGCTCGAACCGCCGCTGAGCACCCCGTCCCGCGGTAACCGGTCGCGGATGAACTGCATTGACGCGGGCTGCGAGCCGATGATGATGCGCCGTTGCTTCTTCTCGTAGAACCGGAACGCCGGTATCGCGTCCTTCGTACCGTGGAAGATGGCGGCCTGGGCCGCCGGGGTCGCGCTCGGCAGGCCGGCGGGGTAGCGCCGCAGCTCCCACCCATCACGCTCGAGTAGCCGTTGCAGGTGCGGGACGTAGCCGCGGCGCAGCGCGCGCTGCAGGTCCTCGTGCGCGAGCGCGTCGATCTGCACCACGACGAAGCCCCGCTGGTCGGCCTCGTGGCGCTGCCGGCGCTCCGTCGCGAACGGGAAGTACTTCGCGCGGTAATAAAGTCGATAGAGCGCCCGTCTGAGGCGCTTGAACCAACGATCTTCCGGAGCCGACATGGAAGGTTCGGTCTCGTTCTCCGTCGCCGTGGTCGCGGGCGTGCTGTCGTTCCTGTCGCCGTGCGTGCTGCCGCTCGTGCCGAGCTACCTCGGCTTCATCACCGGAATGTCGCTCGACGAGCTGACGGGCGGCACGCGACGTCGCGCCGTCATCGTGCACGCCCTGCTCTTCATCGTCGGCTTCAGCATGGTCTTCCTGCTGCTCGGCGCCTCGGCGACACTGCTCGGCCGCGTGCTGCTCGGCTACAAGGAATGGATCGCCCGCATCGGTGGCGTCGCCATCGTCCTGCTCGGGCTGCACCTGCTGGGCGTCCTCCGCTTCGGTGCGCTGCTGCGCGAGCGCCGCATCCAGCTCGCGAATCGGCCGGCAGGCTATCTCGGCGCCGTTGCCATCGGCGTGGTCTTCGCCGCCGGCTGGACCCCGTGCATCGGCCCCGTGCTCGGTGCGGTGCTGACGTACGCCTCCACCCGCGACACCGTCGGCTCGGGCATGGTGCTGCTCGCCGGTTACGCGCTCGGTCTCGCGATCCCCTTCCTGCTCGCCGCTCTCGGTACCAGCTACTTCCTCGACGCGAGCCGGCGCCTGCGCCGCTTCGTGCCGGTCTTCGAGAAGGCCTCGGGCGCGGTGCTGGTCGGCGCCGGGCTGCTGCTCGCCACCGGCACGTTCCCGGCCCTCTCCACCTACTTCCTGCGGCTCACGCCCGACTTCCTGCTGAAGCGATTGTAGGCCAGCGGGCTGCTGCGCCGGACACCGCACCCCGGCGCAGGCGCAGAGCCCCTCGCCTCACGGCAGAAACCGGCTAAAGAGATTCCAGGAAGCGGGGAATGTTCCTCAGGAGCTCGCGGGGTGCGAGGGGCTTCGCGAAGAACGACGTGCAGCCGGCCTCCAGGCAGGCGCGCTCCTCCGCTTCGCCGGTTCTGCCCGTCAGCGCGATGATCGGCGTCCGGGCCGTCTCCCGCTTCGAGCGCAGGATCCGAACCACGTCGAGGCCTGGCCGGTCGGGGAGCCCCAGATCGAGCAGGACGAGGGAGGGGGTGGCCGCGCTCACGCTGTCGAGCGCGTCGGCCGCGGTACCGGCCTCGCGCACGACGTAGCCGGCGTCCTCCAGCAGCAGCCGGAACGCGTCGCGAAGCATGGCATCATCTTCGACCAGGAGGATGATCGGTGGGTTCTTCATGGACGCGCGAAGCTATCCGCCGGCGGAGGCGCGGGCAAGCGAGTCGTCGGCCCCATTGTCGAGCTCCTCGCTGAGCAGCTGGCGGTGCAGCAGGCTGGCGTAGATCCCATCGCGGGCGAGCAGCTCCGAGTGACGCCCGCGCTCCGCGATCCGGCCGTCGTCGAGCACCAGGATCTCGTCCGCCTCCATCACGGCTGTGACCCGGTGGCTGATGATGATCGAAGTGCGGCCACGCAGCACGCGTCTCAGCCCCTTCAGGATCGCGGTCTCGGTATGGGTATCGACCGCGCTCAGCGCGTCGTCCAGGATCAGCACGCGGGGATCGCGCACAAGCGCGCGGGCGAGCGTCGTGCGCTGGCGCTGTCCGCCGGAGAGGTTGATGCCGCGCTCGCCGAGCCGGGTGGAGTACCCGTGCGGGAAGCCGGCGATCGTCTCCGACAGCTGCGCGACCGAGGCCGCCTCCGTGATCATCGCCTCCAGGTCATCCGCCCCGTTGCCGTCCCCGGTCAGCCCGAGCGCGATGTTCTCCGAGATCGTCGTCGAGAAGAGGAAGCTCTCCTGCGGCGCGATGCCGAGCACGGCCCGCAGCCGGCTGAGCTCCATCCGCCGCAGCGGCACCCCGTCCAGCAGCACCTCGCCGCGATCCGGGTCGTAGAGCCTCGCGATCAGCGCGACGATCGTGGACTTCCCCGAGCCGGTGGGGCCCACGAGGGCCACCGTGCGGCCCGGCTCGATGCGGAACGACACGTCCTCCAACACCCAGCGCTCCGTGCCGGGGTAGCGGAAGGAGACGTCGCGGAACTCGATCTCGCCCCGAATCGGAGAAGGCGAGAGCGGCTCCTCCGGCTCCGGCAGCGCCGGCACCGTGCCGAGCACCCGGTTGATCCGCCCCATCGAGGCCGCGCCGCGCTGCAGCAGGTTGATCACGAAGCCGAGCGCGATCATCGGCCATGTCAGCATCGTGAGGTAGAAGCCGAACGCCACGAACTCGCCGATCGTGATCCTGCCGGCGATCACCTCGCGACCTCCCACCCACAGTACGATCACCATGCCGAGCCCCGCCAGCAGGGTGAGCAGCGGGTGGAACGCGCCGGCAGTGCGCGCGAGCGCCATGTTGCGCTGCAGGTAGTCCTCGTTCATCTCCGCGAACTGCCCGATCTGCGCCTCCTCCTGGACGTAGGCCCGCACGATCCGCACACCGGCCAGGTTCTCCTGCACGAACGTCGACAGGTCGCCGAGCTTCTCCTGGATGCGCTCGAAGCGGTGGAAGATGACGCGGCCGAACGTCAGCGCGATCGGCGGCAGCAGCAACATCGGGATCAGCGACAGTCCGGTCAGCCTGGAGCTGATCCCCAGCATCAGCACCAGCGCGAACGCGGTGGTCGCGATCGTGTTCACCAGGTACATCACGCCCGGGCCGATCGCCTGACGCACCGCCTGCGTGTCGTTCGTCGCCCGACTCATGATGTCGCCCGTGCGCGAGCGGGCGTAGAAGGAGGCGTCCAGCTCGAGGAGGTGGGCGAAGAAGTGGTCCCGGAGGTCCTTCTCCACCCGCCGGCTCATGCCGTTCAACAGCTCCCGCATGCCGTAGCGCGCGGCCCCGCTCAGCAGCGCGGCGCCGATGACCAGCCCCGCGTACAGCAGCACGGTCCGCTCCGTCGCACCCGGCGCGCTCAGGGCATCGATGCCCTGACCGAGGAAGCGGGGAAGCGCGATCCCGAACCCGTTCGTCAGCACCACGAGCACCAGCCCGAGAGCGTAGCCGCCGCGGTACGGCTTCACGTACCGCCAGATCGTCCTGAGCTCTCGCATCCGCCCGCGGGCTGGGGTCTGCGCCGACTTGGCATGGCCGTTGCTCCATTACCGGCCGTCGGAGCGTTTGGAAACAAAGGATGACGCGCAACTTACCGACCCGTTTCCGGGCTTTCAAGCAGCCATGCTTCAGGAGGTCGTAATGGCCAGAATCAGGCAGATGGCCGCCATTCTCGCGTTCGTACCGGTCGCCCTCGCACCCATCGCGTGCGGTGGGGACAACGCGAACGACCGCGATGCTCTCAATCAGGACGAGCTGGGGCGCGACCTCGACCTGGCCCTCGGGCAGGACAGCCTGACGACCACTTTCGAGGACACTGCCGCCGCCGAGCAGCCGAACGCCGAGCCGGCGCCGCCGGCACCGACGACGCGCTCGACGGCGCCTGCGCCGCGGCGGACTCAGCCCGCGCCGCGGCAGCCGCAGCCGGCGCCCGAGCCGGCGCCGCAGCCGCGCGAGGTGACGCGCACGGTGCCGGCGGGAACGTCTCTGGCGCTGACGCTCAACGAGACGCTGTCGACGGAGACGAATCATCAGGGCGACTCGTTCTCGGCGACGCTGGCGGAGCCGATCATGGACGCGAATGGCATGGTCCTGATTCCGGCCGGAGCGACTGTGAACGGCACGGTGACGGGCGTGCAGAAGTCCGGGCACGTCGGCGAGACGGCGGTGCTGAAGCTGGCGTTCCAGTCGATCTCGAGCGGCGGCAAGACGTACCCGCTGGAGGCCTCGGTTCTGGAGGCGAATCCGGAGCGGAAGAACCGGACGTCGACGGGTGCGAATGTGGGTAAGGTGGCCGCGGGCGCCGCCGCCGGCGCGATCCTGGGCAAGGTGCTCGGCAAGAGCACGGGTTCGACGGTGAAAGGCGCGGTGATCGGCGCCGCCGCCGGCACGGCGATCGCGATGGGCACCGCCGACGTGGACGCGGTGCTGCCGGCAGGATCGCGGGTCGTGATCCGCCTGGATGCGCCTGTGGATGTGAAAAAGACGATCAGTTGACGCTGACGTCCCGTGCGGGCGGTCCGAAAGCCCCGCGCGCGGGTACCGGGCAGGCCGGAGCGCCGACTACCGGGGAGGCGCCTCCCGGCCGCCGGTGTCCCGCCGGATCGGGGTGAAGGGCCGGAGTGGCTGGGGGCCACTCCGGCCCTTGGTTCTTTTCGGAAGATTTTTCATCTGCCGGGAAGTTTTTTCTCGAACGCGAGCCTCGGTCGGTCGTGTCGCAGCCTCGCAGGGGGCAGGAGCCGCCCGGACCGAGCTCAGCCTCCGGTCGACGCCGCCACCTCGCCGACCCCCACCGCTCGACCGTTCTGGCGAGGGTCGGGGATCCCGGCCCAGACGCTGTCCTCGCGCAGGATCGTCGGTGCGTTGCCGATGTAGCTGTCCCGGGGAGCGACGTGGTGGCCCATCGTGCGGAGCGCGTCCACCCGGGAGCGGTCGAGTCCCCCGCCTCGTACCAGAGCGTGTCGGGCAGGTGCTGGTGGTGGAGGCGGGGCGCGTACACGGTGCTGCCGACGTCCATGTGGAAGTCGACCACGTTGGAGACGATCTGCAGCACGGCGTTGATGATGCGCGGCCCGCCGCGCGCGCCGGTCACGAGCAGCGTTCTCCCGTCCGAGTCGACGACGATCGTAGGAGTCATGGAGGAGAGCATCCTCTTGCCGGGCGCGATCGCGTTCGCCTCGCCCTGCACGAGCCCGAACATGTTTGGTGCGCCGGGCTTGGCCGCGAAGTCATCCATCTCGTCGTTGAGGACGAAGCCGGCGCCCTGCACGGTTACGGCGGAGCCGTACAGCTCGTTGAGCGTGGTCGTTAGGGCGACGGCGTCGCCGTCCGGGCCGACGACGGAAAAGTGGGTCGTGTGAGTCGGCTCGGCGGAGGGAACGCCCGGGGCGATGTCGGCGGAGCGGGTCGCGTGGCGCGGGTCGATGTCGGCGGCGCGGCGCCGCGCGTAGGCGGGCGAGACGAGCTCCCCGCGGGGCATGGCGACGAAGTCGGGGTCGCCGAGGTAGTGGTTGCGATCGGCGAACGCGCGGCGCATGACCTCGGCGAGCAGGTGCAGGTGCTCCGGGGAATGCCAGCCGAGCGCGGCGACGTCGCTTCCCTCGAGCATGTGCAGCATCTCGACGAGCGCGATCCCGCCGGAGGAGGGAGGCGGCATCGAGATCACGCGCGTGCCGCGATAGCCGGCGAGGACGGGCTCGCGCCACTTTGCTTCGTAGCCGCGCAGATCCTGGTGCGTGATCAGCCCACGGCCTCGCCGCATCTCCGCGACGATCAGGTCCGCCGTCCTGCCCTCGTAGAAGCCGGCGGCGCCGTTCTCGGCGATGCGCCGCAGCGTCTCCGCGAGCTCGGGATTCCGCCAGGTGCTGCCGGTCGCCCGCGGCTCGCCGCCTGGCAGAAAGAGTGCGGCGGAGGCCGGGAAGCTCTTCAGCCGGTCGGCGGCGTCGCGGAGTGAGCCGGCGAGGTCGTCGTCCACGGTGAAGCCCTCATCGGCGAGACCGATCGCCGGCTCGACCAGCCGCTTCCACGGCAGCGACCCGAAGCGCTGGTGCGCGGCCCAGAGGCCGGCCACGGTGCCCGGCACGCCGGAGGCCCGGTAGCCGGTGATCGACGCATCGGTCGGCTGCCCGTCCGGTCCGAGGTACATGTCGCGGGACGCCGCGCTCGGCGCCTTCTCCCGGAAATCCAGCGCCGCGTTCGTACCGTCGGGCCAATGCAGCACGAGAAATCCGCCACCGCCGAGGTTGCCCGCCTCGGGATAGACGACCGCGAGCGCGAACGCGGTGGCGATCGCCGCGTCCACCGCGTTGCCGCCGTCGCGCAGCACTTCGGCGCCGATGCGGCTGGCGATCGGCGCGTCGGTGACGATCATGCCGCGCGCATCCCGGACGGGGTGCGCCGATCCGAGTGGATACTGCCAGTCCTTCGGGATCGCCGCCGCCACGGTGCCGGCGGCGTCCGGCGTCGTCGCCTGCCGGGTCTTCGGCCCGGCGCACGAGCTCAGGACGAGTCCGAGCGCGAGGTACCTCGCGCGGGGCCGCACGGCGGTCATGAAAGCGCCTCCATGGCCCGCAGCGCGCAGGCGGCGAGGGCCGTCGCGCCCTGCGCGAGCGCCGACTCATCAATGTCGAAGCGAGCGGTGTGGTGCTCGCGGGGCGGGTCGAGCGCGGCTCCGAGCCAGAAGAAGCTGCCGGGCGCCCGCTGGAGCAGGATCGCGAAGTCCTCCGCGCCCATGATCCGCTGGGCGTCGGCGACGGCGTCTTCGCCGAGCGCGCCTTCGATGGCGCCGCGTGCCAGCTCCGTCATCGAATGATCGTTTATCACCGGTGGGTACCCCTCCCGCAGATCGAGCTCGCCGCGGCCGCCCAGCGCGTCCGCAACCGAGAGCGCCTGACGCAGCGCCTGCTGAAGACGCTCACGCACCCGCACGTCGAAATACCGGATCGTGCCGCCGAGATCCACCCGCTCCGCGATCACGTTCTCGGCGACGCCGCCGCGGATCGTGCCGATCGTGAGGACACCCTCGTCGAACGGCGAGATGCGTCGGGCGACGCCGTTCTGGCACGCGAGCACGACGTGCGCCGCCAGCACCAGCGCATCCAGGCCCTCGTTCGGCCGCGCCGCGTGCGCGCACGTGCCGTGGACTTGCGCCCGCAGCGTGTCCGATCCCGCCATCAGCGGACCGCCGCGCAGATAGACCTTGCCGGCCGGCAGGTGCGCGCCGATGTGGAGCCCGAAGATGGCGTCGACGCCGTCCATGGCTCCGTCCTCGACCATGCGGGCCGCGCCACTCCGGTTCTCCTCGTCGCTCGCCTCCTCCGACGGCTGGAAGAGCAGACGTACGGTGCCGGCCGGAAGGTCGCCGCGCTCCGCGGCTTCGGCGAGCAGCCGCGCGGCGCCGACGAGCATGCTGACGTGTGCGTCGTGGCCGCACGCGTGCATCACGCCATCGACGCTCGAACGGTACGGCGAGTCGCCCGCCTCCTGGATGGGCAGCGCGTCCATGTCCGCGCGCAGCGCGACGACCGGCTCGCCGGCGCCGATCTCGGCGACGACGCCGGTCCGGCCGACCTCGCGGCGGACGCGGTAGCCGAGCGCCTCGACGCGTTCCGCCGCTATGCCGGCGGTCCGCGTTTCGCTGAAGGATAGCTCCGGGTGGCGGTGCAGGTCGCGGCGCAGCTCGATCAGCTGTGCCTCGAAGGATCGTGCGCGCTCCAGGAGCGGGGTCATGGCGGCTCCGGCTGTGAGTGCGACCGCGGCGGGCTGCGCAGGACGGCGGGGCGACGTTGCCGCGCGCAGCGGGCGGTAAGTATCTTGCCCTCCGCAATTTACCGGCGACTCGAGAGCAGGCAAGGCCGATTCGCAATGGCTTCCGAGGGAGTGGGAGACACGCGGCTTACGGAGCAGCGCAACCCGCGCAGCTCGCGGATCGATCAGCTCTCCACCATCGAGATCGTGGACCTGATCAACGCCGAGGATCGAATGGTCGCGCAGGCGGTCGCCGAGGAGCGCGAGGAGATCGCGCGCGGCATCGACCTGGTCGTCGAGAGCTTCCGGCGCGGTGGGCGGCTGATCTACGTCGGTGCCGGCACGTCCGGGCGGCTCGGCGTCCTCGACGCGGCCGAGATGCCGCCGACCTACGGCACGGAGCCCCGCCTCGTGCTGGGGGTCATCGCGGGCGGGCGCGAGGCGCTCGTGCGCGCGCAGGAGGGCGCCGAGGACCACCCGGAGGACGGCGCGGCCGCGATGGACGAGCGGGGCGTCGGCCCGGACGACTTCGTGCTCGGCATCGCCAGCTCGGGTACCACGCCTTACGTGCACGGCGCCCTCGCCCGCGCCCGCGAGCTGGGGGCGCGCACCGGCTTCCTGCTGTGCACCTACCCCGCGCCGAAGCTGCGGGAGACGCACGACGTCGTGATCGCGCCGCTGGTCGGTCCGGAGGTCATCACCGGATCCACCCGCATGAAGGCCGGCACGGCGACGAAGATGGTGCTGAACACGATCACGACCGCGGCAATGGTCCGGACGGGCAAGGTGTTCGGAAACCTGATGGTGGACCTGCAGGTCACCTGTCAGAAGCTGCGCGACCGTGGTGAGCGCATCCTCGTGGAGACGTTGGGCGTCGAGCGCGCTCGGGCCGTGGAGCTACTGGACGGATCGGGGGGACACGTGAAGACGGCGATCGTGATGGGCAAGCTGGGGGTGGATGCCGGCGAGGCTCGGCGGCGGCTCGACGCGGTCGGTGGTGTGATCACGCGCGTCGTCGGGGACCTGAATCCGTGAGCCCGGACGCGACGCCGTCCAGCGGGGGCGACCCGGCAGCACCCCAGCCGCCGAGGAATCGCGTGGTCTCGGGGTCGCT
Organism: uncultured Gemmatimonadales bacterium; assembly: GCA_963798855.1. Taxonomy (GTDB): domain Bacteria; phylum Gemmatimonadota; class Gemmatimonadetes; order Longimicrobiales; family RSA9; genus CAWCUU01. The sequence goes on from CAWCUU010000001.1 coordinate 239,400, forward strand.
CGAGGCCCCGGTCGATTGGGGCTTCCCATGGCTGCCGCCGCCGAGCGGCCGTCCGCTGCGGGTCATCGGGCTGATGTCCGGGACCTCGCTGGATGGCGTGGACGCCGCGCTGGTCGAGTTCGGCGGCGAGACGGAGGAGTTGCCGCGGTGGAAGCTGCACGCGTTCGTGACGCACGAATACACGCCGGAGCGACGGCGGCGTATCCACGACGCGATCCTGGAGGGTGGCCCTGAGGACCTGTGCCGGCTGCACACCGACCTCGGAGAGTGGTTCGCGGAAGCCGTGTTCGAGGCGTGCGCCGCGGCCGGCCTCGAGATCGCCGAGGTGGACCTGCTCGGCTCGCACGGGCAGACGATCTGGCACATCCCGCGGGAGGGTGACCGGCGCGCCTCATCGCTGCAGCTCGGCTGCCCGGCGACGATGGCGGAGCGCACCGGCGTGTCCGTCGTCTCGGACTTCCGGGCCCGCGACAGCGCGGCCGGCGGGGAGGGCGCCCCGCTCGTGCCGTGGGTGGACCGCGTGCTCTTCTCGGGCGAGCGGCGGCGCGTGCTGCAGAACGTCGGCGGCATGGCCAACCTGACCTGGCTCCCCGCGAAGGGAGAGGCCACTCCGTTGCTGGCGTTCGACACGGGACCAGGCAACGCGCTGATGGACGCGGCCGTCGAGCTCGCGACCGCCGGCCGCGAGACGTTCAACCGTGATGGTAGGTGGGCGGCACGCGGTCGCGTCGACTCGGATCTGCTGGCCGAGCTGCTCGCGGCCCCCTTCTTCGAGCGCGAGCCGCCGAAGTCAACGGGCCGCGAGACGTTCGGCCGGCCGCTGGTCGCGGAGCTGGCCCGGCGCCGGCGCATCGAAGACAATGCCGCCTGGGCCGACCTCGTCGCCACGCTGACGGCGCTCACCGCCGAGAGCATCGCGCTGGCGGTGCGCCGCTGGGTGCTGCCTCGCGGCGCCGAGGAGCTGGTCGTTACCGGCGGCGGCGCGCGCAACCCCGTGCTGCGCACGATGCTCGAAGAGCGACTGCCCGAGCTGAGCGTGCTGCCGCCGGAGACGCTCGGGCTGCCGCCGGATGCGAAGGAGGCCGTCGCGTTCGCGGCGCTGGGCTGGGCGTTCGTGAACGGGATCGCGGGCAATGAGCCGACCGCGACCGGCGCTCTCGGCCGCCGCGTGCTCGGCTCGTACACGCCTGGGCGCGCGGCGCTGCGGGGCGAGCCCGCACGACCTGCCGGGGGCGCATGAATATCGCACGGCTGCTCTTCCCCGCTGTTCGCTGGCAGGGCGAAGCCGGCTTCGAGCCGCAGCGCGCGATCATCGATCGTGGCCTCGAGCGCGGCGTCGGCGGCTTCATCCTGTTCGGCGGGCGCGCCGACGCCGTGCGGGCGCTGACGGAGGAGATCGAGCGCCGTGCCGCGCATCCGCTTCTGATCGGCGCCGATCTCGAGCGCGGCGCGGGACAGCAGTTCGAGGGGGCCACGCCGTTGCCGCCGCTCGCCGGGCTCGGCGAGCTGAACGACCTCGACGTGACGCGCCGCGCCGGCGAGCTGACCGCCCGCGAGGCGCTCGCGCTCGGCATCACATGGGTCTACGCGCCGGTCGCCGACGTGGATCTGGAGCCACGCAACCCGATCGTCGGAACCCGGGCCTTCGGCAGCGATCCCGAGCGGGTCGCGAAGCACGTCCGCGCGTGGATCGAGGGCTGCCACGCCGGCGGCGCGCTGTGCTGCGTGAAGCATTTCCCGGGGCACGGCCGCACGGTCGAGGACTCGCACCTGGGGCTGCCGCACGTGCACGCGGATCGCGGCACGCTCGAGACCGACCTGCGGCCGTTCCGCGCGGCAATCGAGGCTGGGGCCGACTCGGTCATGACCGCACACGTCGCCTATCCCGCGCTCGATCCGGCTGGCGACCCGGCGACCCTCTCCCACGCGATCGTCTCGGGGCTGCTGCGCCGCGACCTGGGCTACGACGGGCTCGTCGTGACGGACGCGCTGATCATGAAGGGCGTGCTCGGCGCCGGAGCCTCCGAGGGGGACGCGGCGATACGGGCCGTCGCCGCGGGGTGCGACGCGCTGCTCTATCCCGAAGACGTCGCGGGCGTCGAAGCCGCGCTCGCCCACGCGACGGCCGAGCTGCTCCCGGCAGAACGGGTGGAGCAGGCGCTGGCCCGGGTCGAAGCCGCGACTCATCGGATTCAGCCGGCGTCGCGGAGCGACGGCGAATGGGGTCGAGCCGAGGACCTCGAGTGGGCGAGCGGTGTCGCGCGCCACTGCGTCCGCGTCGAGCGGGGACACCCGGACCGTGGTCCCCGGGCCGTCGAGCTCGTCACCGTCGACGACGACCTCGGCGGCCCGTTCCCCACGCCTTCGCGCGACACGTTCCCCGCGGCGCTGCGCCGCCGCGGGTTCGAGGTGTCCGATCGAGCCCCGGAGCGGGTCCTGGCGCTGTACTGCGACATCCGCGGTTGGAAGGGCCGTCCGGGCATCTCCGAGGCCGCCCGACGACGTGTGGGCGAGCTGGCCGCCGGTGGGAGGCACGCCCCAGGCCACGTCGGCGGCACCACGGTCGTGCTGTTCGGGCATCCGCGCCTGGCGGCCGAGCTGGACGCGCCGAGCGTGGTCTGCGCATGGGGTGGTGAGCCGCTCATGCAGGACGCGGCGGCCGCCTGGCTCGCGGCGGCGGAGGCGCCGCAGCCAGCGCGATGACCCGACGGCGGACGGAGGTGCGGCCCTGGCTGCTGGCCGTGCTGCTGGCCGCCGTGCACCTGGGGCTCACGGTCGAGGTCTTCGACCCGACGCCGTTCACCGGCGGCGACAACGCCGGCTACATCGCCCTCGCGGTGTCACTGCTCCGCCGCCACGCCTATCTCGAGATCTGGAACCCGCTCGCCCCGCCGCACACGCAGTATCCGCCGGTCTTTCCGCTCGTGCTCGCGGTCGGACGCGTGCTCGGCCTGCGCACCTGGGTCGGCGCGAAGCTCATCGTCGTCGCGTTCTCGACGCTCGCGGTCACGTGGTCCTTCGTGTGGCTGCGACGCTGGCACTCCACCTCGCTCGCCTTCTTCGTCGGGCTGCTGCTCGCTTTGAGCCCCGGGATCCTCGATCTGAGCCACTGGACGCTGTCGGATGTGCCGTTCTGGGCTCTCGCCATGATCGCGCTCTGGGCCGCGGCCCGCGTGGACGGCACCGATCCCACCCGCCCCGCCCCGGCCGTCGTCGAAGAGCAGGAGGTGGCTGGGGAGGAGACCGCCATTCGGGAGACGCTCGAGCCGGCGCTGTGGATCACGATCGTCGCGACCACGCTCGCCTACTTCACGCGCTCCGCGGGCCTTCCGCTGGCGGTAGCCGTCGGCGCCTGGCTGCTCTGGCGACGCCGCTGGCGCGCGCTCGCCGCGCTGGTCGTCGTGCTCGGGATTCCCGCGCTGCTCTGGTGGCTTCGCTCGCGGGCCACCGGCGGCGTTCACTACCTCCGGCAGCTGATGCAGGTGGACCCCTATCGGCCCGCGCTCGGCCGCGTGGACCTGCACGACATGCTGGCCCGCTTCGCCGACAACGTCGTGAGCTACGCCACGATCCATCTGCCGGTCCTGCTCTTCGGCCGCCCGGGAACGTGGCTCGCAGGGCTGTCGATCGCGCTGCTGACGTTCGCCTTCATGGGCTGGGCGATCCGCGCCCGGCGCCCCGGCGTTGCGGAGCTCTTCCTGCCGCTCTATCTCGGGTTGCTCCTGATCTGGCCGGCCGTATGGGCCGGCGACCGCTTCCTGCTCCCCGCGCTGCCGCTGCTGCTCGGCTTCGCGGCGGTCGCACTGCTCTGGCTGCCGCGCCGGCTCGGCCATCCGGCGGGTCGGGCGATCGGCGTCGTCGCCGTGCTCTCCTTCGTCGCGGTTTCCGCCCCCCGCGTGCTCGAGCAGCTCCGCTCCGGGACCGACTGTACGGCGGCGTACGAGGCGGGCGATCCGTATCCCTGCCTCTCCCCGCCCTTCATCCCCTTCTTCACCGTCGCGCAGTGGGCCCGTGACTCCCTCCCCGTCGGCGCGCCCGTGCTGTCGCGCAAGCCGCGACTCTTCTGGGCGCTGAGCGGCCACACCGGCGACATCTATCCGGAATCGAAGGAACCGGGGGCGTTCTTCGATCGTGTGCGGCGCACCGGTGCCCGGTACCTCGTCGTCGACGAGCTCGGCGATCTGACTGCCTTCTACGTCGGCCCTACCCTGACCGCATTCCCGCAGGGGTTCTGCATTGAGTATCTCGCCCCTGGGGGCGGGGCCGCGCTGCTGCGTATCCGGCCCGGCGCCGACCGGCTGCCGGGAAGAGTGGCGCCGCTCCCCGAGCAGGAGTACGCCGACGTCGCGCTCTGCTCCGCCCTGGACGGCGGGGCGGCGCTGCCGGTCGACTGAACGGCTCGCCGCTGGAACGGCGGGCGGCACCGGGATTGCTTCGCCGCCCTGCGGGCGGGGCGCGACCAGCGTCGGGCGCCGGCTTCGACAGGGCGCCGGCTTCGACGGGGTGCCCGCACGACGATCACGATGGGTGGGGGGACGAACGTGACGATCATCGATTGGGGAGTCGTCGTCGCCTACATGATTTTCACGCTGCTGCTCGGCATCTATCTGGCCAGACGGGCGAGCGGCAGCATGGTGGACTTCTTCGTGGGCGGACGGTCGCTGCCTTGGTGGCTGGCTGGAACGTCGATGGCGGCGACGACCTTCTCGATCGACACGCCGCTGTACGTCGCCGGGGTGGTCGGCAACCGCGGCATCGCGGGCAACTGGGAGTGGTGGAGCTTCGCGTTCGCGCACGTAATTCTGATCTACATCTTCGCGCGGCTGTGGAGGCGCGCGGAGATCGTGACGGACAACGAGCTTACGGAGCTGCGCTACGGCGGTCGTCCTGCGGCGGCCCTGCGCCTCACCAAAGGGATCCTGTTCGCGGTCGTGGTCGGCTCGATCGGCATCGGCTACGCCATGCTCGCAATGGTGAAGGTGGTGGACGCGCTGCAGCTCTTTCCGAGTCTCGGGCTGGAGCTCGGAGATCGCGGCAAGCTGTGGGGCGTCATCATCGTCAGCGTCTTCGTGTTGGCGTACGCGGGGGTGGCCGGCCTGTGGGGGGTGGTCGCGACCGACTTCTTCCAGTTCTTCCTCGCGCTTTTCGGTGCGGTCGTGGTGGCCTGGGTTGCGGTGGCGCACGAGGGCGGGCTCGCGAGCGTGGTGCACGATGCGCAGCAGCTGACGAGCTTCGACGTGCTGTCCTTCACTCCCCTGACGTACGGGCGCGGCGGCTTTCTGGGGCTGGTGGGCTGGTCCCGTCTCGCGGGGATCAGCGGCACAACCTTCCTCGCCTACATGATGGTGCAGTGGTGGGCGTTCCGCCGATCGGATGGGGGTGGCGAGTTCATCCAGCGGCTGTCTGCGGTGAAGAGCGAAGCCGATGCGGAGAAGGCGGCGTGGTTCTTCAACATCATGAACTACGTGGTGCGGACCTGGCCATGGGTGCTCGTGGCGGTCGTCGCGCTGGTCGTCTTTCCGGACCTGGAGGACCGGGAGCTCGGCTATCCGAAGCTGATGCTCGAGTTCCTGCCGACGGGCGTGCTCGGCATCGTCGTCGCGTCGCTGATCGCGGCCTTCATGAGCACGGTTTCGACGCTGATCAACTGGGCCGCGTCCTACATCACGAACGACATCTACGCGCGCTTCATCCACCGCGAGGCGAGCCAGAAGGAGTTGGTGATGGTCGGTCGGCTGTCGTCCGTGCTGGTCACCGCGCTCGGTGCAACGGCGGCGTTCTTCAGCGAGAGCATCGGCACGGTTTTCCGACTGATCATCGCGATCGGCACCGGCCCCGGGCTGGTGCTCATCCTGCGCTGGTACTGGTGGCGCATCAACGCGTGGGCCGAGCTCGCCGCGATGGTCGCGGGCTTCCTCGTCGGCTTCGGAACCTCGGTCGTGCCGTTCGTGAGGATCGACGATTTCGGCATCCGCTTGATGGTGACGTCACTCATCACGCTGGCGATCTGGCTGCCGGTCATGCTGTTGACGCGCCCCGAGAACGATGAGAAGCTCGACGCCTTCTACATGCGAGTGCGTCCGGGCGGCCCGGGCTGGAGGCGACAGCGCGAGCGCACCGGGGCGTCGCCGGCGCAGGATCTGGGATGCGACATCCAGCGGACGATCGCCGGGCTGTGCATCATCTTCGGCCTGATGTTCCTGGTGGGGAGCCTGCTGCTTTTGCGCTGGCAGACGGTGCTCTTCATGCTGATCCTCAGCCTCCTCGGCTTCGTCTGGCTGCGCATCCTCGGTCCTCCGCAGATCGCACCGCCCGTCCCGGAGGCGCCGACGCACCCGAGCCCCGATCGCGCATGAGGCATACGATCCGTCCGACACCCTCGGCCACGACCGTCGCGCTGGTGCTCGCCGTCGCTGCCGGCTGTACCGGCGTCAAGCCGGCCGAGGCGCCGGCCCCCGCTCCCGCAGGCCGCGAGCCGGGCGCCGCTCCCGAGGTGACCGAGCCGGTGCGGGGGATGCTCCCGGCGATCCCGCCGCGGGACGGCCCGCTCCAGCTCGACGTCGTCTATCCGAGCGAGGGAAGCGCGCTGGCCGTGCGCGATTCGACGTTCATCTTCGGCTCGACCGGCACCGGCGCTGCGGCGCTGACGATCAACGGGTCGCCGGTCGAGGTGAGGCCGAACGGGACGTTCCTCGCTTTCCTCCCGGTGCCGATCGACGGCGTATATCGCTTGAACGCGAGCGCTGCCGGAATCAGCCGGCAGCTGCAGGTGCACGTGGAGGTGCCGCCGCCGCAGTCGCGGCCGCCCGCCGACAGCGTCGCGATCGAGCCGGGGAGCATCCGGCCTGCGGGCGCGTGGACCGTGACGCCCGGCGACCGGATCGAGGTCTCGTTTCGCGGGACTCCGGGCGGGGCCGCCACGCTCATCCTGCCGGACGGACAGCGGGTCCCGATGACGGAGTCCGGACCCGTCCGGGAGGATGAGGCGGCGCAGCGCAACTTCGGGGACCTGCACGGGCTGAAGCGCGCGCGCGCCGCCCCCTGGTCCGCCTATCGCGGCTACTTCAGCGCGGTCCGGCTCGCGACGAGCGACACGACCGTGGCCTGGCCGCGGCTGGCCACCACGCCACGGCCGGCGCCGACCGGGCCGGTTTCGGCAGAGGAGGGAGTCACGCTCGCCGGGCGGCCGGCCGGTGGAGCGGGGCGAGCGGCGGCCAGCCGGCTGGTCGGGCAGCCGGCCGACACGTCCGGTCGCAGTCTGCTCGGGACCGAGCTCGGTGAGGCGGTCGCCTACGTCGAGCTCGTCGCCGGCGGTGACACGGTGCGCCGGTCGGTCCGGAGCAACGTGGCGGTGCTGCCGGAGGGGCGGCTCCGCGTCGGCCAGGCGGTGCTCTCCGGCCCCAGGCCACAGACGCCCGGCCACGTGCGCGGCAACGTCACCGAGAACGGCACCTGGGTCTACTTCTGGCCGACCGGTACCCGCTTCAACCTCAGCGGCGAGCACGGCGGGGAGTACCGGCTGGAGCTCGCACCCGGACACACCGCGTGGGTGGACGCCGACGAGGTGCGACTCCTGCCACCGGCCACGCCGCCGGTCCATGGGCGCGTCGGCACGGTGCGGCTGCGCCCGTACGACGACGCGGTGGACGTCCGCTTCCAGCTCGGCGAGCGGCTGCCGTTCAAGCTGGAGTATGGGGACCATAGGTTCTCCGTCACGATCTATGGGGGGGAGGGGGACACCGACTACCTTCGCTACGGCGGCGTCGACCCATTCGTCCGCCAGGGTCATTGGGAGCAGCTCGGCGACGGCGTGTACCGACTCACGCTCGACCTGTCGGAGTGGGCGTGGGGGTATCGCAAGTCCTGGGACGACAACGGCGACCTCGTGATCCGTCTGCGCAAGCCGCCTCTCATCGATCCGGCCGCCCCGCTGCGCGGGCTCACCGTCGCGGTCGATGCCGGGCACCCGCCCGGTGGCGCGATCAGCCCGCTGCGGCTGACGGAGGCACAGGCCAACTTTGGCGTCGCGCAGCACCTGCAGGCGCTGCTCGAGCACGCCGGTGCGCGCGTCGTCATGACGCGGCCCGACACGATGCCGCTCGGGCTCTACGAACGGCCCGAAAGGGCCGAGGTGGAGGACGCGGACCTGTTTATCTCCATCCACAACAACGCGTTCCCGGACGGCGTGAATCCGTGGATCAACAGCGGCACGAGCGACTACTATTTCCATCTGCAGTCGGCCCTGCTCGCGGAGGACATCCAGAAGGAGCTCGTCTCCGAGCTCGGGCTGCGCGATCTGGGCTCGAGCCACGGTAGCTACGCGGTGATCCGCAACACGACCTGGATGCCCGCCGTCCTCACGGAGACCATGTTCATGATGGTGCCCGTACAGGGAGCGGCTCTGGCCGATCCGTCGGTGCAGCAGCGCATCGCGCAGGCGCACCTGCGCGGCATCGAGGCGTATTTGCGCGAGCGGGCGCGCAGACGCTGACGGGCAGCAGCGTGTGCCCGGGGCCACGCGCGGGTCGTGAAAGGCGAATGCGAAGAGCGACGAGGCTGCTCACCCTGGCACTGCTCCTCCTCGGAGCTGTTCCGCCGGCCGGTGCCCAGGTCGCGCCGGATGCGCATTGGCGCACGCTGCGCACGGAGCATTTCCGCATCCACTTCGAGGAGCGCCTCGAGACCGTCGCGTGGCGGGCGGCCGGCCGCGCGGAGGCCGCCTGGGCCGCGCTCGGCTCGTTCACCCGCCCGCCCGCCGGTCCGGTGGACCTCATCCTCAGCGACGACCAGGATTTCGCGAACGGCTTCGCGAGCCCGTTCCCGTCGAGTCGGATCTACATCTACGTGCAGGCGCCGGTCTCCAACGTGGCGCTCGCCTACCAGCGCGACTGGCTCGAGCTCGTCATCGCGCACGAGCTGACGCACGCGTTCCAGCTCGACCGCACGGGCAGGCTGGGGTCGGTGCTGCGAACCGCGTTCGGCAGGGTGCCGGTGGCGTGGCCGTTCTTCCCCGAGGTGCTCACGCCGGGCTGGACGAAGGAAGGTCTGGCCGTGGAGTACGAGACGCTGCTGACCGGCGCAGGCCGCAACGCGGGCACGTTCCACGACATGATCCTGCGCACCGCCGTCCTCGAGCATCGCTTCTCGGGAATCGACCGGGCGAGCAGTCCCGATCCCCTATGGCCGGAGGGGAACCATGCCTACGCCTACGGCTCGCTGTTCATCGAATACCTGCGCGAGCGCTTCGGACCCAAGGCGGCGTCGAGGCTCGTGGAGCGGACGGCGGGCGCGGTCCTGCCGCCATCGTTGACGTTCGACCGGGTTGGGAAGCGGGCATTCCGACAGTCGTTCACGTCCCTCTGGCGGGACTGGCACGCGGAGCTCGTGCGCCGCTACGCGTCGCTCGCGGATTCGCTACGTGCCGAGGGCCTGACGCCGGATCGGCCGCTGACCCTCGCCGGCCGCTACGCCGGCCACCCGCGCGTCTCCCCCGACGACGGAAGCGTCGCGTACGTCGCATCGACCGGCCGGGACGACCCCCAGACGCGCCTGCTCGATCCCGTGACCGGAAAGATCCGAGTGCTCGGCCGCCGCAACGACAATGGCCTCGACCTGGGCATCGCCAGCTGGCTTCCGGATGGCAGCGGCCTGATCACCTCCGGCTTCCAGTTCGAGGGGCCGAACCGAATCTATCAGGACCTCTGGCTCGTGCGCCGCGACGGAGGCCAGCGCCGGCTCACCCACGGCGCCCGACTGTCCGAGCCGGATGTCGCGCCGGACGGCCGCCGCGTCGTCGCCGTGCGCAGCGGCGAAAGCACGAACGAGCTGGTGGTGTTCGATCTGCCGACGGGCGGATTTCGAACGATCGTTCCCGCCCGACATGAGGTGCAGTGGACGCTGCCGCGCTGGTCGCCGGATGGCAAGTGGATCGCCGCGTCGGAATGGAGCGAGGGGGGCGACTACGACATCGTCGTGCTCGATACCCTCGGCACCGTGCGACTCCGGCTGTCCCGCGACCGCGCCATCGACCGGGACGCCGCCTGGTCGCCGGACAGCCGCTGGCTGTACTTCTCGTCCGATCGCAGCGGCATTCCCAACCTGTACGTCGCATACATCGGAGCCGCGCTGTCACCCGGCGAGCCCTCCCACTCGGCGACGGATTCCGTGTCGATTTGGCAGGTGACGAACGTTCTGGGCGGCGCGTTCGAGCCGGACGTTTCGCCGGACGGCCGGACGATCTGGTTCACCGCCTATCACGCCGATGGCTATCACATCGAGCGGATGCCGTTCGACTGGCGGCCCACGGCGCCGCTCGCGCCGGAATTCACGATCCCTCGGCCGTCCCTTCTGCCGGTACCCGACGACGGTCCCGTGCGCATCCGAATCGGCGGCCCGCCGGTGATCGCGGATCCCGACTCGGCTTCCGTGGTCGCCGCGGCGAGAGACTCCGCCGCCGCTGCGGATGCCGCGCACCCGTATTCGCCGTGGGCGACGCTGCGGCCGTTCTACTGGCTGCCGATCATCACGTCCGGCACGCCCACCGGCACGGCCTTCGGCGCGGCGACGTCGGGAGCCGACGTGATCGGCCGCCACGCCTACGGCGTTTATGGGGTCTACGCCCCGGTCACCCGACGCTTCGAGGGCGAGCTGACCTACCGCTACGCGGGTCTCGGCAATCCGCTGCTGGGCTTCTCGGCGTCACGGCAGTGGGACGTCGTCACCCGGGCACGGCTGGACGACGGCAGCATCGCACCCATCCTCGGCCGTGAGGACGAGATCAGCGTATACGCCACCTTCCTGCGCCAGCGCTGGCGCTCCGCGGTCGCGCTGATCACCGGCCTCAATGGCGTAACGGGGCGGCGGACTCTGAACGCGGACAGCGTTCGTCTCCGCGACGAGCTCGTGCCGATACGTCGCTGGGGTGCTTTCGCCCGGATCGTCGCATCCAACGCCCGCGGCCACGACTTCTCCATCGGCCGTGAGCGTGGCATCACCGCCGATCTCCGGGTCCGATGGCAGCGTGACGAGCACCGCGACCTGCCCCTCGCCGAGGACTACACCGAGCTCCGGGGCCGGCTCACCGCCTACCGCGATCTCCGCCTCGCCGGCTTCGCCGACCACGTCCTCGCCGCTCGCGTCGCGGCCCTGCTGCGCGACGGCGACAGCGCGCCCCGCATCGGGCTCGGCGGAGTCTCCGGCGCGAGCATCGACTTCGGTGTCGGCTTCGGCGGCGTCGGCGAGAGCCGCCTGCTCCCGGTGCGCGGCTACCCCGCGGGCGCCCGCGCAGGAACCCGCGCATGGAGCGCGTCGCTCGAGCACCGGCTGCCCATCGCGCTGGTCGCCCGCGGCCCCGCTCTCCTCCCCGTCTTCCTGCGGACGCTCTCTGCCAGCGCCTTCCTCGACGCCGGCGACGCCTGGTGCACCCCCGTGCAGGAGAGCGTCGCGCCCTGCAACCCGGACCTCGGCGTGCACAGGCGCCCCCTCGTCGGCGTCGGTGGCGAGATCGCGGGCGACGTCGCCGTGCTGTTCTCCACGACGCTGCGCCTGCGCGCCGGCGTCGGCTTTCCCCTCACGGGCCCGGAGGCCGTCGGCGCTCAGGCGTACTTCACGGTGGGACCCTCCTTCTGATCCGGCCGGCACGATTCCTGTGTCGTTCTCCTCCGTCCGTTGACGGCCGGGAGCGAGGCCTTCCGGCTGCTCAAGACGCAGAATGGACTGAACCGCGTCGCAGCTCAGCCGCCTGGCTCTTGCAGGCTGTCCGGCTGCGCCGAGGCGTCCGCCGGAACCAACCGCATCTCCGCCGCGCCCCCCGGATTGTGGCTCCGGATCCGGAGCTCGCCCTCGCTGAGCGACACGATGTCGACCGGATAGCGAATCCCCTCCTCGACCATGATCAAGCCGCTGTTGGCCCGGCTCCACGTCCCCAGCGAAGGCGTTCCGTTCGGCGAAGCGATCACGAGCGTCCCCTCCGACAGGAACACGTAGAGCTGTCCCGCCTGGACATCCGGCGACTCCGCCACCCGCCAGACGCGGTTCACGAGCGTCGCTTCCCGGCCTGAGGAGGCCTGCCCCTCGATCCGCCCCGTTGCGCCCCCGCCCTCCGGCGCCCCACACCCGACCACGAGCAGCACCACGACTGCACCTGCCATGACCCTTCCCCTCATCCCTGCCTCCTCTGCCGTCTGGGTGGACAGCGTGGCCCGAGTCCGGCTGTCGGGCCTGCTCCCGGTGGACAACCCGGTGCAAAACCCGCTCTCGCCGGTGGAAAACCCGTGGATAGCGAGTTCAGAACGCGCTAGGCGGCGCTTTTACAACGACTTCGCGTTTCCACAGCCGCGACTCTTGACCACCATATCCTGTGGCTGTATACTGGACTCCCCACAAGATATTGTGGCTTCGGGTTCCCCGGCCGGGAGCAGACACGACTCCGGCGGGGACCCCCTCGCGGTACGGAAATCGTGCCCCTGCGGGGGGTACGAGAAGAGGTGCCGACAACCCCGACGACGGTCCGCCGCCGCCGTTCCCGATACCGACAGCGCTGCACGATCTCGCACACCTGCACGAGCGTTCGAGGAGATCCATGACCCAGCATTCCGCAACCCCTGCGAAGGCGGAGCGTGTGGAGGCCGCCGACGTCCTGCCCGACGACCTGCCGGCAGCCAGGCTGTCCGCGAATGCGCGCATCATCCTGGCGAAGCGGTACCTGAAGAAGGACGAGTCGGGGGAGCCGATCGAGACGCCGGAGCAGATGTTCTGGCGCGTGGCGCGGGTGGTTGCGGAGGAGGACCGGAAGTTCGGCGCGAGCAATGGTGCGATCGAGGCGCTGGCGCGCGAGTTCTATCGGCTGATGACGGAAGGGCTCTTCGAGCCGAACTCGCCGACGCTGATGAACGCGGGCCGGCCACTGGGGCAGCTGTCAGCGTGCTTCGTCCTGCCGGTCGAGGACTCGCTGTCGAACGGGAGCAACGGGATCTACGACACGCTTCGGGCGATGGCGCTGGTGCATCAGTCGGGGGGCGGCACGGGCTTCAGCTTCAGCCGTCTCCGCTCGAAGAACGACGTGGTGCGCTCGACAATGGGCGTGGCGAGCGGGCCAGTCTCGTTCATGAGTCTGTACGACCAGTCGACGGAGGTGGTGAAGCAGGGCGGGACGCGGCGCGGCGCGAACATGGGAATCCTGCGGGTGGACCACCCGGACATCCGGGAGTTCATCGCCTGCAAGAGCGACGTGACGAGGATCACGAACTTCAACATCTCCGTGGGGGTGACGGACGCGTTCATGGAGGCGGTGAAGCGGGGTGGCACGTACGACCTGATCAGCCCGCGGACTGGGGCCGTCGTGGGGCAGGAGGACGCGCGCGCGATCTTCGACCTGATCGTCGCGGGCGCGTGGTCGACGGGGGAGCCGGGCGTCTTCTTCGTGGATCGTGCGAACGAGTACAACCCGGTGCCGCATCTGGGCCGTTACGAGGCGACGAACCCGTGCGGGGAGCAGCCGCTCCTGGCGTATGACGTGTGCAACCTGGGCTCGGTCAACGTGGGCGCGTTCGCGGTCGCGGATGGGCCGGCGGATGCGCCACTCGAGGATCGCGTGGACTGGGACGGGCTGCGGCAGATCGTCCACCTGGCCACGCACTTCCTGGACAACGTGATCGACGCGAACAACTATCCGCTCCCGGAGATCGACGCGCTCGCGCACGACATCCGGCGCATCGGCCTCGGCATCATGGGGTGGGCCGACCTGCTCGTGCGCACGGGCCTGCCGTACGACAGCGAGGAGGGGGTCGGCTTCGCGCGCAAGCTCATGTGGTTCGTGGACGAGGAGTCGAAGAACGCGTCGGAGCGGCTGGCCGAGGTGCGCGGCACGTTCCCGGAGTGGGAGCAGAGCATCTGGGGCTCGGACGAGACGTGCGCGCGGCGCGACAATGGCACGCGCGTGCGGCCGCACCGCCCGCTGCGCAACTGCAACCTGACGACGGTCGCTCCGACCGGCACGATCTCGATCATCGCCGAATGCTCGGGCGGCATCGAGCCGCTCTTCGCGGTCGCGTTCATGCGCAACCAGGCGGGCGTGCTGATGCCAGACGTGAACCGCGACTTCGTCCGTCTCGCGAAGGAGCAGGGCTGGCACTCGGACGAGCTCATGACGCGCATCGCCGAGGAGGGCCACATCCACTTCGACGAGGTGCCGGCGGACGTGCAGCGGGTCTTCGTGACCGCGCACAATGTCACGCCCGCGTGGCACATCCGCATGCAGGCCGCCTTCCAGGAGTTCGTCGACTCCGCGATCTCGAAGACGTGCAACTTCCCCCGCGAGGCGGGCGAGGAGGACGTGCGGCGAATCTATCTGCAGGCGTTCGATGCGCGCTGCAAGGGCGTGACGGTGTACCGCGACGGCTCGCGGCCAATGCAGGTGCTGTCCACCGGCAAGACGACGAAGGAGGAGGAAGCGGCGGTCAGCGACCTGGAGGCGCAGCTCGCGGACGCCCGCGAGAAGGTGCACCGCTTCGAGCAGGAGAGGGAGGAGCTGCTCGCGCAGGTCGAGGACCACGAGGTCGCCTATCAGAAGCGCCGTCGGCGGCCGCGCCCGGCCACGCTGCACGGCACTACGCGGCGCATGATGAGCCCGCTCGGCGACCTGTACGTCACGATCAACGAGGATGAGCGCGGCCGCCCGTTCGAGCTGTTCGCGACGCTCGGCAAGGCGGGTGGCGCGGCGATGGCGGATGTCGAGGCGATCGGTCGCCTCGTCTCCCTCGCGCTGCGCAGCGGTATCTCGCCGCAGCAGATCTACGGCCAGCTGCGCGGCATCTCCTGCGACCGGGCCGTCGGCTTCGGCCCGAACAAGGTGCTGTCCGTGCCCGACGCGATCGCGCAGGCAATGGTGCGCCACGAGCAGGAGAAGGCGGGCATCCAACAGGAGCTGCTGCCGGTCGACGCGCCGCGCGCCGCTCCGGCCGCGACGGCCGGCGCGCAGGCCGCCACGGAGCCGGTGGACGATGGCTACGATCCGGGCGAGACGTTCATCGGCACCTGCCCGGAGTGCAGCTCCGACCTGCGCTTCGCCGAGGGCTGCGTGAAGTGCCTCGCCTGCGGCTACAGCGAGTGCGGATGACCTGACGCCATAGCACCGCGGCGGACGCGGCCACCCGCGCAACCGGGGACGCGGACCCGTTCGCCGCAGTCGGGAGGGGGGATCACGGGGAAGGCGGCCCGACAATGGGTCGGGGGGGGCGCGCGAGCGCCCCCTCGGTGACTTCAGGGGGTAGCGATGTCCTTGCGGCGGGGTCGCCCGCTGGACACCGTTGAGACGGCGGAAAGGCTCGACGGAGCCCCGGCCGTCGTTTCATCCACAGGAGGAGTGAAATGCCTTCCCTGGGAGCGAGTACGCGTAGCCTCCTGCGCGGCGGCCTCGTTCTGGCCCTGACCGGGATGCTCGGCTGCTCGGAGTCGACGCCGAGCGCGCCCGACACAATGATATCCGGCGTGGTCACCCTGGTGGACGAGTTCGGCGAGCCGCTGCCGCAGGTCACCGGTGTGCAGATCACGATGAGCTCCGGCGGGGTACAGGCCGTGCGCGGCGCTTCGGCGGACGGTCGCTTCCTGCTGCCGGCGCTTGCGGAGGGGACCCGGGCGGACCTGGAGTTCGCGAGTCCCGGATTCGGCACCCACCGCGTAGCGGGAGTTCCGGCCGGCACGCGAGGGCTTCAGGTCGTCATGCTGCAGCGGTCCACGATCCAGCTGCTGGATCTGAGCGCCGCCACCCGCACGTGCGGCGAGCCGTGCGTCGATCTGGCCTTCACGGCGACGAACTTCTTCATCGATGGCCACGATCGACGCCTCCTGCGGCTGTTCCTCGGCGTACCGAGCGGAGTGGGGCCGGGCGCCTACGACCAGACAATGTACGTCATCGTCACTCGAGACGGCCCGGGTGTCACCCTCAGCGGCGACACGGCTCACGTCGAGTTGCAGTCGCTCTTCGGCTTCGACTTCTCCGGCTACGCCGCGGGTACCGCGTTGGAGCTCGCGATCTACGGCGCCACGGAGAACCTGCCGCCCTCGGAGGACTCGCCGACGTTCGAAGACCTGTCGATCACGAAGGCGAGCACGACGATCTCGGCGCCGGGCTGATGCGCATCAGGCGGGTCGCGGCGCCGACGTCGCGTCCAGCGCCTCGCGCACCGTCCGGAGCAGCTCGGTGGGAGTGACAGGCTTCTCGCGGAACAGGACGTCGAGGCCCGGAAAGCCCTGATCGCGGACGGCGCCGTCGGAGTAGCCGGAGAGCAGCAGTGCGGGGAGGTCGGGCCATCGCTCTCGTAGGGCCCGGATCAGGTCGCGCCCGCCGACGCCGGGCATCACGAGATCGGAGACCACCATGTCGATCCGGCCGCCGTGTGCGTGGGCGATGCGCAGCGCCTCCGCGCCGTTGCTCGCCTCCAGCACCCGATAGCCGCCGCGGCCGAGCACGCGCGAGATCAAGCGGCGGACCGCATCCTCGTCCTCCGCCACCAGGACCGTCTCCGACCCGCCGGGCAGTGTCACATCATGGGATTCGAAGGAGCGAGCCTCCTCGTCCGCGGAGTCGACGCGGGGCAGCAGGATCGTGAACGTCGCACCGCCGCCCGACCGACTGTCCGCCCAGATGTAGCCCTCCGACTGCTTGACGATGCCGTACACGGTGGCCAGGCCGAGGCCGGTGCCGGCCTGCTTCGTCGTGAAGAACGGCTCGAAGACATGGGCGAGTGTGCCGGCGTCCATGCCGTGGCCGGTGTCCGCCACGCGCAGCCGCACGTAGTCGCCGGTCCGTACCTGGTAGGCGAAGCCGCTCGCGAAATCAGGGTCCATGGTAAAGCCCGAGGTCTCAATGCGCAGGGTTCCGCCCTCGGGCATCGCGTCTCTCGCGTTGACGGCGAGATTGACCAGGATCTGCTCGAGCTGCGTGGGATCCGCTCTCACACAGCCGACGGCGGGATCGAGGTCCAGCCGCAGCTCCACGCGCTCGGTCACGGCCCGCCGCAGCAGACGCTCCATGCCGAGGATCAGCTCCCCCGGGTCGAGCACGCGAGGCAGCAGCATCTGCCGCCGGCTGAACGCGAGCAGCTTGCGGGTGAGGGCGGCCGCGCGGATCGCGGCGTCGCCGATCTCCTCGATGGCATCGCGCAACGGATCGTCGGCGGACAGATCCTCCAGAAGGAGCTCCACGTGCCCTCGGACGACCGTCATCTGGTTGTTGAAGTCGTGCGCGATGCCGCCGGCGAGCCGCCCGACCGCCTCCATCTTCTGGGATTGCCGGAGCTGATCCTCCAGGCGCACCCTCTCCGTGACATCCTTGTACGTGACGACGATCCCGCGGATCTCCGGATCCTGCAACAGGTTCTTCGCGATCAGCTCGACGCGGCGCCAGGTCCCGTCCCTGTGGCGCATCCGGGCCGTCGTGACGATGAAGCTGCCGGGCGACTCGAGAAGCTGCCGGAAACGGAGCCGGGCTTCGGTCACGTCGTCCGGGTGCATGCGGTCGAAGCTGGAGTTCCCGATCCGCTCGGATGGGCAGTAACCGCTCATTCGCTCCAGCGTCGGGCTGGCGTACGCCACGGTGCCGGTCTCATTCAGCACTACGACCGCTTCCGAGATGTTCTCGACGAGAGCCCGGAAGCGTTGCTCGCTCTGCCGGAGCGCGCGCTCCGCATGCTTCTGCTCGGTGATGTTCTTCGCAATGCCGTAGACGCCGACGACGTCGCCATCGACGATGATCGGGATGTTCATCACCTGCAGATCGAGCAGGTGGCCGTCGCTGTGCAGTAGCCTCGTCTCGTACTGCTGGGGCTCACCGGCCACAGCGCGGCGGAAGCGTTCCACCGTCTCCCTCCGCGCCTCCTCCGGGATCAGGAACTCGAAGGAGGAGTCGATCAGCTCATGGACGGCATAGCCGCTCAGGTCGGTGCACGCGGGGTTCGCGGCCGTGAACGTGCCGTGCAGGTCGAAGGCGTAGACGGCATCGGAGTTGTGCTCGAAGAGCGAGCGATATCGCTGCTCGTTCTCCTCGAGCCGCCGCTCGGCTTCATGCCGCTTCGTGATCTCCTGCGCATAGACGGAGAGCCCTTCCGGCGAGGGGTAGGCGTGGTTCTCGAACCAACGGCCCGGCTGCAGCGACGACTCGGCGACGACGACGACCGGCACCTGCTCTCGCATGGCGCGGCGGTATTCGCGGCAGGGAGGCGCGCCGTAGGAGTCGGGAAATGCGTCCCACAGACGAATGCCCACAAGCTCGTTACGTGCTCGGCCGAAGATCTGCTCGGCGCGGCCGTTCAGGTAGGTGAAGCGCCACTCGCGATCGAGAGCGAAGAAGGCATCGGTGATGCGCTCCAGGATGCTCGTGACTTCTTCGCGAGCCGACTCGGCCTGCCCTCGGGCGGACTCCGCCGCCTCCCGCGCCTGCCGCTCGCTCGCGAGAAGGCGCGCACGCTCGCCGAGACGGGCCGGGCTCTCCGGCTCGCCGTGACGGGCGCGTCCCTGCGCGTGGCGATTTCTCACGATGTTTCGATCCTGATCCGAGTCCGGGCAGTTGGACGATCACGGCGACACGACCCCTCGTCGACCCCGGCGCCGTGCCCGGGAGACCGGGGCCGGGCGCGGGCTCGGCGCTCCTGCGCCGTGGTCAGCGGCCGACGACCTCGGTGTACTTCTGGTACTGTCCGTCGGGAAGACGGGTGAGCAGCATGTCGAACGGAGGGTCGTCCCAGCGCAGCGCGTACACCGCCTGCCCGCCGGCGCTGCCGACGGAGCGGACGTCGCCGTCGGCCAGGGCGACGGCGGTGCCGTCGACCGTCCACGTCGTGCTGTCGAGCTCGATGGCCACGGGCGTGCCCGCCGGCAGCCGATGCTGAGCCAGGTCCGTCTGCTGGACCAGCGGCGTCGGCGGAGCGTGCTCGGCCTGCGCGAGCGGCACGTTGCCTTTCAGCCCCACATCCTTGCACGCACCGAGCGACAGCGTCGCCGTGGACGCCAAGCAGATCCCCCAGATCCGTCTCATTCCGTCCGACTCCCCGGTTGACGAGCAGTTGATAGCCGAGACATCATCGAGCCCTCGGTCCGCGCCGCGCGGCGCTCATCCCGATCCGAACCTGGCCCGGAGCTGCCTTCAATGCACACCACGATCGACCCCGTTCCCCTCGTGCTCGGAATCTACGCCTTCGTCGGTGAGGCGCTGACCGACGCCGTCGGACGGCGCGAAGAGGGCGACCCGCGGACCCTCGGCAAGCGCTATGGCCGCCAGCGCGAGGAGGCGGCCGACCGCGAGCTCCAGAAGCTCGTACGCTCACTGCACGCCGGCGTCAAGACCGCGGACAAGCTTCTCAAGAAGACGGGCGACGTGTGGAAGATTTCCCGCGAGACGGATCTCGTCAACCTCGTGGTCCAGGGTCGCGGCGAGGAGCCGGCTCCACGTGCCTACGTGCTGCTGCGGCCCGAGGAAGTGAAGCGTCTGCTCGGCTACATCGCGGACGCGGCGGACGGGGCCGGCGAGGACGAGGCCGCCGCCTCCCTGCGCGCGATCGCGGAAGACGTTCAGGGCCGACCCAGCGACTACTATACGTTCGGAATCGATCCGTTCTGAAGGCAGGCGCGGAAAGCAGGCGCGGAAGACAGGCGCTGAAAACAGGCGGGGAAAGCAGGCGCTACGCCTCGAGTGAACGACTGCCGTAAACGCCTGCCGTAAACGCCTGCCGTAGGCGCCTGCCGTAAGCGCCTGCCGTAAGCGCCTGCCCTAGGCGCCTGCCGTAGGCGCCTGCCGTCCCGTAAAGTCACTCGCTCGCCTCTTCCTCCTCGAACATCGGGCTGAGCTCGCGCCACAGGCGCTCGACTTCCTGACGCATGTTGCGGACGCGCTCCTCCTCCTCCGGCTGGTCCTTGAGGTGGTAGCGGGCGGCGCTGAGCGCGGAGAAGGCGCGCCAGAGGGCGGAGCTCGCGGGCGTGCGGTCGCCGCGCCGCCGCTTCTCGTTTGTAAGCCTCGCCAGCATCCAGTCGGTGAACTCGTCGTCGATCAGCATCACGTCGCCGTGCCCCTTCGCCTCGTCATCGACGAACTTCTGCAGCTTGCGCTTGAAGCTGCGGGGCACGCCCGCGACGATGTAAACCGAGAGGTCATCCCGCTCCAGAATCTCCCAACCCATCTCTCCCTCCTCTTTCAGTCAAACGCCTAGCTCGCGGCGCGGCCGTGGTCCTCGTCGAGCGCATCGAGCAGCCGCTCTCCGAGGGCCTCCACCTGCCAGCGGCGGGTGCCGGGCAGCTCCACCAGCTCGTCCGTCGTGCGCGGCATTGCGCGGCCGACCGCTTCCAGCTGGGCCCGCGGCATCAGAAAGCCGCGGTCCAGGCCGAGCTCCTTCGCGGCGGCGTCACGCTGCTTGCGCAGCCGGTCGACGCGCGCCTCGAGCTCGGGGTCGTAAGGGGGGCGGCTGCCGCGCCTCGCACGGTGCGGCAGCTGCTCCTCAGCCAGCGCCTCCGCCGTCTCCACCGCCTGGAGGAGGGGCGACTGCCAGCGGTCGGCGAGGGTCGTCGGGATCTCGCGGATGCGGCGCAGTGCGGCCGGCGAGTCCGGCCGCTCCCGCGCGATGGCAATGAGCGCCTCGTTCGATAGCACGCGAAATGGCGCGACATCGCGAGATTCGGCCTCGTCCTCGCGCCAGTCGTACAGCTCGCGCAGCGTGGCGAGCTGGCGAGGCTGCAGGTCACGGATGCCCTTCATGCGCAGGAATGCGGCGGAGTCCGGCTCCTGCCAGCGCACCTCCTCGAGGAGCCGGAACTCCTCCTCGGCCCATGCCAGGCGGTCGGTCGCTCGGAGTCGCTCACGCAGCAGGTCCCGCAGTGCCGGCAGGTGACGCGTGTCCTCCGCGGCGTAGGCCAGCATGTCCGGCGGCAACGGCCTGCGAGCCCAGTCGGCGCGCTGGTACTTCTTTTCCAGCGACACGTTCAGATACTTCAGGAGCAGGCTGGCCAGCCCGATCGCCGGCTCGCCCAGGAACTGCGCTGCGACCTTGGTGTCGAAGAGCCCGCGCACGCCCACGCCGAAGTCGCGCTGCAACAGTCGGAGGTCGAAGTCGGCGTCGTGGAAGATCACCTCGATGCCCGGATCGCGCAGCACGCGGGTGAGCTCGCCGAGCCGTGGGATCACGAGCGTGTCCACCACGACGGTCTCTTCGCGGGTGGAGATCTGCATGAGACAGATGGTATCCCGGTAGCGGTGGAAGCCCGCTGCCTCCGTGTCCGCTCCGATCAACGGCTCCCGGCCGAGTGCGGCCGCGAGCGCCTCGAGCTCCCGCGACTCCTGGATCAAGCGCACAGGCGAAGCCTCGTGCAAGACGTCTGCCGCCCCGTTTGCGTGCCCGGACCGGGCCGTCTAGGATTCCGGCGAGCCACTCTCAGCGATCTGCCAGGAGGCGCAGTGCGCATCGTACGTTGCAGAGCTCGGGCGCCCGGTGCGCCGGCGATCGCTCTTCTCGGCGTCCTGTTTCTCGGGGCGCCCTGCCCCGCGCTGGCGCAGACGGGGCTCGCCTCTCTGCGGCCGGCGCTGGAGCGTCGCGTCGCGTCGTTCCACGGCACGGCCGGCGTCGTCGTGATGGACCCGAAGACGGGCGAGTCGGTCGCGATCCGCGGCGATGAGCCCTTTCCGACGGCCAGCATCATCAAGGTTCCGATCCTCGTCGAGCTGTTCCAGCGGGTCGAGGACGGAGACCTCTCGCCGGACGATCCGATCGTTATGCTCGACATCGATCGACAGCCGGGCTCCGGCGTCCTGCAGTTCATGCAGGCGCCGCACGAGCTGACGGTGCATGACGCGGCGTATCTCATGATCGTGGTCTCGGACAACACGGCGACGAACCTCCTCATAGACAAGCTGGGCATCCGCAACGTGAACGTGCGCATGGACTCCCTGGGCCTGCCGCGCACTACGCTGCACAGCAAGACGTTCCTGCGCTCGACGTCCATCGAAATGGACTCATCGAAGGTCTACGGGCTCGGCGTCACGACGCCCATGGAGATGGCGAAACTATTCGCTCTGATCTATCGAGGCGAGGCCGTGACGCCGGAAGCCTCGGAACAGATGCTGGAAATGTTGAGGAATCAGCAGACTCAGATCGGCATTCCGCGGCTGCTTCCGGACACCATCCAGGTGGCCCACAAGACGGGTGAGGTCGATCAATCGCGCCACGACTGCGGGATCGTCTACGACGACGTCCGCGACTTCATCGTGTGCGTGCTCACGAAGGACAACGAGGACACGAGCTGGCGGCCGGACAACGCGGCCTACGCTCTGCAGGCCGACATCGGCCGCATCGCGTATCAGGCGCTGGTCGGCGACGAACGCCGCTGAGCGCCGCCGCGTCGCCGGCCGGCCCGCGATCCGCTCGAGCAGGGGGAGGACGTGCGTACCAAGATCATCGCGACGGTCGGCCCCGCAAGCGCGGCGCCCGAGACCATCCTGGCGCTGGCGCGTGCCGGGGTCGATGTCTTCCGCATCAACTTCGCGCACGGCTCGCACGAGGAGCATGCGCGTACCGTCCGCTGGGTCCGCGAGACTGGCGCCGAGATGTCGAAGCCGGTCGCCATTCTCGCCGATCTCGCGGGTCCGAAGATCCGAATCGGCGAGCTGCCGGATCCCTACCGGCTCGAGGAGGACGCGACGGTGGCGCTCGCGCCCGAGGCCGAGGCGCAGCCCGACGAGATCCCGACCACGTACGCCGCGCTGGCGCAGGACGTGGAGGTCGGCGGTCGGGTGTTGCTCGATGACGGGATCATGGAGCTGCGGGTGCAGGAGGTGCGGCCGCCGCGCGTGGTCTGCCGCGTCGTCCGCGGCGGGATCCTGCAGCCGCACAAGGGAATGAACCTGCCCGGCGCCCGCGTCAGCGCGCCGTCGCTCACGGAAAAGGATCTCATCGACCTGGAGTTCGCGGTTCAGCAGGACGTGGACTACATCGGGCTCTCCTTCGTGCAGCGCGCGGAGGACGTCATCGATCTCAGGCGTCGGCTGCCGGACGGTCCGCTGATCGTTGCCAAGATCGAGAAGGATGTCGCGGTCCGGCAAATCGAGCCGATCCTGGCCGCGACGGATGCGGTCATGGTGGCGCGCGGTGACCTGGGCGTGGAGCTGCCGTTCGAGGAGGTGCCGATCGCGCAGAAGCGCATCATCCAGCTCGCGAACCTGTACGGTCGGCCGGTGATCACTGCCACGCAGATGCTCGAATCGATGGTCTCCATGCCCCGCCCGACACGGGCGGAGGCGAGTGACGTCGCGAACGCGCTCTTCGACGGCACCGACGCCGTGATGCTCTCTCAGGAGACCGCGATCGGCCGCTTCCCGGTGCTCGCCGTCGAGGCGATGGCGCGCATCGGCAGGGAGATCGAGCGCTCGCACGCCTACGAGCAGGGGCCGAAGTACGACATCCCGATCCTGGAGAATCTGCGCGCGGGGGCGACCCCGACGGAGCACGCCATCGCTGCGGCCACGGTGGAAGCGGTCCGGCTGCTGGGGGCTCCGGCGATCGTGACGTTCACGACGACCGGCTTCACCGGCCGGCTCGTGTCCAGCTATCGGCCGCCGGTACCGATCATCGCCGTCTGCGATCAGGAGCGGACCTACCGGCAGCTGGCTCTCGTCTGGGGCGTCGAGCCGGTGCTGTGGAACGGGGAGGTAACGTACAGCGGGATGCTCGAGGCCGCGCGCCAGTACCTATTCGACCGTGGACTCGCCGCCAGCAAGGAGCGGGTCGTGGTCACGGCAGGCTATCCGTTTCACGTGCGTGGCACGACCAACATGGTACGCGTCGAGGAGTTGTGAGGCTGACCTTCCTCGGGACCGGCACTTCGTTCGGCATCCCCGTGGTCGGGTGCGACTGTCCCCGCTGCACATCCTCGGATCCGCGGGACCGCCGTACGCGCCACGCCGCGCTGCTGCAGAGCGACGACCGCGAGCGCTCGCTGCTCGTGGACACGCCTCCGGAGCTGCGCCTCCAGCTGCTCCGAACCGGGGTTCGCGACGTCGACGCCGTCTGGTTCACCCACCAGCACGCCGATCACACCGCCGGCATGGATGACCTGCGCGTGTTCTCGGCGCGTCGGCGTCGCCACTTGCCGGCGTGGGCTGCCGCGCCCGTGGCCTCCATCCTGCGCGAGCGCTTCGACTACATCTTCGACCCGAGCTTGCGGGTTCCGGAAGGCACCACGAAGCCGGAGATCGAGTTGAACATCTTCCGGCCGTTCGAGGAGGTGGAGATCGCCGGCTTCCGCTTGCTGCCGCTGGCCGTGCCCCACGGCGACGTCGCTTCGTACGGGTTCCGCGCCGGCGGGCTCGGCTACCTGACCGACGCGCAGTCGGTGCCGAGCGACGTGCGCGACGCGCTGCGCGGCGTCGACGTGCTCGTGCTCAGCGCGCTCTGGTACGGGCACCCGCATCCGACCCACATGACGGTCGAGGAGGCCATCGAGGTCGGTCGCGACATTGGCGCGCGCCGGACGCTGCTCGTGCACCTGACCCACCGCGTCGGTCACGGCGAGCTGGTCGAGAAGCTGCCTGTCGGCATCGAGCCGGCCCACGACGGACTCAGCATCGAGATCTGACCATGTCCGAGCCGATCCTGCTGGACACCGCCAACATGCTCGCGCCGCAGCTCGGCGGGCGCGGCATCGATCCCCCCGAGCTGGAGCGCGCTGCGGAGCGCTTCAGCGACGTGCACGCGGCGGTGCGCCGCCGCCGCGAGGCCGGCGAGATGGGTTTCTTCGATCTGCCCGTGCAGCGTGATGTGGTGGACCAGATCCGCCGCATGGCGGACGCCCTGGCCGGCGTGAACGAGGCCGTCGTCGTGCTCGGGATCGGCGGCTCGGCGCTCGGCTCCATCGCGCTCGGCCAGGCGCTGCTCCCGCCTGGCTGGAACGAGCTCGACGACGAGGCTCGCGAGTACTTCCCGCGGCTGTACGTGCTCGACAACATCGACCCCACCACCGTCGGCCCGGTGCTCGATCGACTGCCCATGGGCCGCACGCTCTTCGACGTCGTCAGCAAGTCCGGAGCGACGGCCGAGACGATGGCGCAATACCTGATCGTGCGCGACCGCCTCGGCCGGGATCTCGGCGCCGAGTACCGGAACCAGCTCGTCTTCACCACCGACCCCGAGTCCGGCGTGCTGCGACGTCTCGCCCAGGAGGAGGGGATCCGCGCGCTGCCCGTACCGCCCAACGTCGGCGGCCGCTTCAGCGTGCTCTCCGCGGTCGGACTGCTCCCCGCTGCGCTGGTCGGCATCGACGTGGACGCGCTCCTCGATGGCGCAGAGGCAATGGTCGAGCGCTGCGAGACCTCCGACCTGCAGCACAACCCCGCGGGGTTGTTCGCCACGCTGCAGTATCTGGCGCACGAGGAGCACGGCGCTCCGATCCACGTGATGATGGCCTATAGCGACCGGCTGCATGGCATGGCCGACTGGTTCCGCCAGCTCTGGGCGGAGAGCCTCGGCAAACGCCTCGACCGGGAAGGCCACGAGGTCTTCCGCGGCCCCACGCCCGTGAAGGCGCTGGGCTCGACCGACCAGCACTCACAGGTGCAGCTCTACATGGAGGGACCGTTCGACAAGACCGTCACCTTCCTGTCGCTGCGCGACTTCACCGAGGACGTCGCGATCCCGGAAGGCCTCTATCAGGCGATCCCCGAGCTCGGCTACCTCGGCGGCAAGACGCTGGGCACGTTGCTGCAGGCCGAGCGAACGGCCACCGCGCAGGCGCTCGCCCGCCACGGTCGCATGAACATGACGATCGAGGTCCCCGCCCTGACCCCTCACGCGCTCGGCCAGCTCTTCATGCTGCTCGAGATCGCCACCGCGTACGCCGGCGAGCTCTACGACGTGAATCCTCTCGACCAGCCCGGCGTCGAGCTGGGAAAGAAGCTGACGAGAGAACTTCTGGAATCCGAAGCGTGATGTTCGACGTCAAGAGCTGACGTCGTCTGGAGGGCTTGGAACGAAGGTTGCACCTGCGCGGCGTCTTCGAGCGCCGCGCGCCCCTGCTGCCACGATTCCATGAAAAGAGTGCCGCCGCCGACCGATCTCGACCCGCGGGTCGTCGACTGCAACCGCCTCGGCGCCCTCAGCCGCATCGCGGACGACATCAGCCACGAGATCAAGAACCCGCTCCACGCGATGGTCATCAACCTGGAGCTGGTGAAGCGACGCGTGGTGACGGGGGCGGGAGAGGCTGCACTGGAGCGGGTCGCGATCGTGGAGGAGGAGATTCAGCGCGTACACCGGCTGATGGACACGCTGCTGCGGCTGCTGCGGCCGACGCGCGAAAGCCTCGGTGCCGCGGATGTCGGCGTGGTGGTCGAGGACCTGCTGCCGGTGCTGGAAGCGGAGGCGAACGTGCAGCGGCTGGACTTCCGCTATGTCCCTGGCCGTAGCACCGCACCGGTGCGAATCGCGCGCAGCTCACTGAGCCACGCGCTGCTGAATCTCTTCCTGAACTCGGTCGAATCGCTCGGAGAGGGCGGGGGCGGAATCGCGCTGGAGATCGGCGCCGCGCCGAAGTCGGTGCATCTGCGGGTGTCGGATACGGGCCCGGCGCTCCCGGAGCAGACCGTGTCACGGCTCGGTGAGGTCGGCTTCACGACGCGTCCAGGCCACGAGGGTCGTGGCCTGGCGGTGGCGGCCTGGCTGGCGCAGCAGGCGGGCGGCGAGCTGCGCCACGAGCCGGCATCGGAGGCGAGCGAAGGAGTCACATTCACGCTCGTATTCCCGCGCCACGACCCAACTTGACCCTTTGAGTCCGCGGGGGGTACCTTTTCCCCGGGTCGATGCCGGACCCCCTTCCAGGCCGCGGATACCGAGGATCGAGAGAGATATGGCCGAGCCGAAGCTCCTGATCGCCGACGACGAGAAACACGTCGCCGAGGGCCTCCAGATGCTGCTCAGCGAGGAGGGCTACGAGGCCGAGATGGCGACGGACGGCAAGGAGGCCTGGGACAAGGTCAGCTCCGGTGACTTCGGCCTGGTGCTCGCCGACCTCAAGATGCCGGGGATGGGCGGTCTCGAGCTGTTCGCCCGCATGCGCGAAGAGGGCATCGACAGCGAGCTCATCATCATCACGGGGAAGGGCACCGTTGCGTCGGCCGTGGAGGCGATGCGCAACGGCGCTTACGACTATCTGACGAAGCCACTGGAGCTCGAGCGGCTCAAGGCACTGATCCCGAAGGCCCTGGAGACCTACCGCGTCAAGACGGCCAACAAACAGCTGCAGAAGCGCGTGGACAGCCTGACCCGCTACGGCGACATGCTCGGCGAGTCGGAGCAGATGCGTGCGATCTACAAGATCCTCGAGGTGGTCGCGCCTGCGAACGCGAGCGTGCTGATCGTCGGCGAGAGCGGCACGGGCAAGGAGCTGGTAGCGAACGCGATCCACGAGAAGTCGACGCGCGCGAAGGGGCCTTTCATCGCGCTGAACTGCGGCGCGTTTCCGCGCGAGATCCTCGAGAACGAGCTGTTCGGCCATGAGAAGGGCGCCTTCACGGGCGCGATCGGCGAGAAACCGGGCGCCTTCGAGCTCGCGGACGGCGGCACGCTGTTCCTCGACGAGGTCGCGGAGATGGAGCCCGACGTGCAGGTGAAGTTCCTGCGCGCGCTGGAGCAGCGGGCGTTCCGGCGGCTGGGCGGCAAGAAGGAGATCGCGGTGGACATCCGCGTCATCGCGGCGACGAACCGCGACGTCGAGGAGGCGCTGAAGGAGGGCGACCTGCGCGAGGATCTCTACCATCGCCTGGCGGTCATCCCGATCTACCTGCCGCCGCTGTCCGAGCGCCAGGGGGACGTCCGCCTCCTCGCGGAGGAGTTCCTGCGCCGCTTCGCGAAGGAGCAGGACAAGAAGATCAATGGATTCTCGGCCGGCGTTCTCGAGTTCATCGAGACGTATCGCTGGCCCGGCAACGTCCGGGAGCTGAAGAACGCGGTGGAGCGCGCGGTGATCCTCGCGAAGGGCTCGGAGATCGAGGTCACGGACCTGCAGCCGCGACACCTTTCGCTGGATGCCGAGCAGCTCCGCATCCCGGTCGGCACGTCGCTGGAGGAGACCGACCGGCTCATGACGCTGAAGACGTTCGCCTTCACGGACGGCGATCATTCGAAGACGGCCACGATCCTCGGCCTCACGGCGGCGGAGCTGAAGAAGCGGCTGGGCGAGTACCTGCAGGAGGATTCGGCGACGACGGCGAGCGGCAACGGCAAGAAGGCGAAGTCCACGAAGTCGTCCCGGTCGCAGAAGGCGGCGTCGAAGTCGAGGTCCAAGAAGTCGAAGTCGCGCAAATAGCGCGACTGGGCGTGCAACAGAGGAAGCGGAACATGGCAGAGCACGACGAGTCGTCGTACATCGTGGTGGAGGAAAGGGGGGGCTCGTTCATGCCTTTCCTGTGGGGCGCGCTGATCGGCGCCGCAGCGATGCTGCTCTTCGCGCCGGGGCCGGGTGAGGAGACGCGGCGTCGGCTAAAGGAGAGCGGCAAGCGGCTGCGTGATCAGATGGGCGAGCGCTTCGGGGATCTCGAAAGCTCGCTGCGCGAGCAGGTCGACGACGTGCGGGAGCAGGTGGACGGCCAGGTTTCCGCCGCCCGTGGCGCGTTCGAGGCCGGCGTCTCCACCGGGCGCCGGGCGGTTCGCGAGACGCGCTCGGACGTCGAGCGCCGGGTCCGCGAGACGCGGGACGCCGTGCGGAGCGGCTACGAGTCGCGTCGCCCGCCTCGCCCCGACGAGCCGGCGGAGACGGAGAGCCAGAGCGAGTGAGGCGCCCGGCGCGGCGCCGCTAGCGTCGGCGCATGTCCGAACCGGCCGGACTCACGGCCACCGAGCCCGGCCCGCCGAAGTCCGCTCCGCCTCGCGGGGCGCTGCGTCGCGGGTGGGATCGGGCGATCCACTTCCTGGCGCTGATCTACGAGAAGGCCGGTCAGGACGACATCTTCTTCATCGCGGGCGCGATCGCCTTCAACGTCGTCGTGGCGTTCGTGCCAATGGTGCTCGCGGTGCTGGGCATCGCGAGCGCGATCCTGCGCATCCACTCGGCCGACCCGGGTGGCACGCTGGAGCGGGTCATCCTCGACAACATCCCTCCGCTCGGGCCCGACCAGCAGAAGACGATCGGAGACTGGCTCGACAACGTGGTCGCGCAGGCGCCGAAGCTGATCGGCATCGGCACCATCGTCTTCATGTGGCTGGCCACCCGGCTGATCGGTACGCTGCGGACCGCGCTGCGCCATGTGTTCGACATCAACCGCGACCGCGGCATCATTGCGGGCAAGCTGTTCGACCTTCGCATGGTCTTCGTCGCCGGGCTCTTCTTCGCCATCAACGTGACGCTGACGCTCGGGCTCGACCTGGTTGCGAATGCCGGGATCGACGTGCTGGGGCTGCTCGGCGCCGGCAAGGGCCAGATCTCCTTCGCCCAGTGGGTCTGGACGCGCCTCGTCGCGCTCTTCTTCCTGTGGATCACGTTCGTGCTCGTCTACCGTTATCTACCCGCGCGGCGGACCTCGTGGCGGACATCCCTGACCGCAGCGACGTTCACGGCGCTCCTCTCCGAGCTGCTGAAGGAGACCTTCAGCTGGTACGTCACGAACCTGGCCGACTACCGCTCGACCTACAGCAACGTGGCCACCTTCATCGTGCTGGTGCTGTGGATCTATTACACGTCCGTGGTGTTCGTGCTGGGCGGCGAGATCGCCCAGGTGGCGACGATGCAGCGCATCCGGCGCAGGCAGAAGGAGCGCCTGCGATGAAGGTGACCGCGTGACCCCCCCCGAAGGCGATGGCCGAAAGGTCGTGGCGCGCAACCGCAAGGCGCTCCACGAGTACGAGATCCTCGACCGCTTCGAGGCGGGCCTGGTGCTGCGTGGCCCGGAGGTGAAGTCGGTGCGGGAGGGCAAGGTCAACCTCGGGGATGCATTCGCCCGCGTCGAGGGCGGAGAGGTGTGGCTCTACAACATGCACATCAGCCCGTACGGACCGGCCAGCGTCTGGAACGCCGCCGACCCGCTGCGCACGCGCAAGCTGCTGCTGCAGAAGCGCGAGATCCGCCGGCTGATCGGCTCCGTTCAGGAGAAGGGGCTCACGCTGGTGCCTCTCGACCTCCATTTCCGCAAAGGTTACGCGAAGGTCTCGCTGGCGCTCGCGCGCGGCAAGAAGCTGCACGACAAGCGGGAGTCTCTGAAGCGGAAGGCGGCGCAGCGCGAGGTCGAACGCGCGTTCAAGGGTGAGCGATGAGGCGCCGGCTCGTCCTCGCCGCGCTCGCGGCGCTGCTACCGGTGGACGCCGTGCTGCTTCCCACGCCCCTGCTGGCCCAGCTCAGCCCGGCGCCGCTGCGTGTCAGCAGCGCCGGCGGCACGGTAGCGGTGGGGGCCGACACGAGCCGCGGCTACGTCGCCTATCCCGCTGCCGCGATCGAAGCGCTGGGCGGCCGGGTCGAGCCGACCGCTACCGGGGCGCGGGTGCTGCTCTTCGGCGACACACTGGTATTCGAGGCATTCTCGCCGTTCTTCCGCGCGGGAGGGGCGGTCGTCCAGCTCGCCCTCCCGTTCTACCGGCACGGCGCGGCCGTCTACTGGCCCCGGCAGCTGCTGGCCGAGTGGCTGCCGGCCCGGTATCCCGCGCGGGTCACGCTCGCCGACGGCGGGCTGCGGGTGGCCGCCGGCCGCGCCCAGGCTACGGCGAGCGGGAGCGGCAGCGCCACCGGGAAAGGGCCACCGGGTCACGAGAGGGGCGACAGCCTCGGGAGATCCCCAACGGCGCCACCTGCGAAGCGGGACACGCGCCCGCCCCTCGTGGTCGTGGACGCGGGGCACGGCGGACGGGACCCGGGCAAGATCGGTCCGGGCGGAGTGCGCGAGAAGGAGGTCACGCTTGCCATCGCGAAGCGACTCGCCTCGACGCTGCGCGAGCGCGGCTACGAGGTGCGGATGACGCGCACCACCGATACGCTGATCGCGCTGGCGGACCGGCCACGATTCGCCAACCAGTGGAAGCAGGGGCGGCCGTCGGCGCTGTTCATATCGATCCACGCGAACTCGTTCCGTGGCAGGGCGCAGGGATACGAGACGTACTTCCTGTCGGATGCGCGGACGGAGGACGAGCGGCGTGTGGCGGAGATGGAGAACGCGGCGGTCGCGTACGAGGAGCAGGGTGGCAATGGGTCGCAAGACAATGTGGGCGCGATCCTGAATGGGCTGCGAAACGACTTCTACGTGCACGCCTCCGACGACCTGGCGGAGACGGTCCAGTCCCGGCTCTCGCGCTTCGAGCCGGGCCGGAACCGCGGCGTCAAGCAGGCGGGGTTCCGGGTGCTGGTGGGTGCGTTCATGCCGGCGGTGCTGGTGGAGACGGCATTCATCTCGGATCGAGAGGAGGAGCGGCTCCTGGCGACTGCGGCTTTTCAGGGCCGCATTGCCGACGCCGTGGCGGACGCCGTCGACCGGTTCTTCGAGACGCACGAGCACCTGCTGGTGAGCACGGGGCGGCGGTGAGACCGACCGCGGCGGCCACGCCGGCGCTCGCGCAGGAGCTGCTCGGTACGTCGTTCCAGAACCCGGTGCTGCTGGCGGCGGGCACGTGCGGGTACGGCAGCGACCTCGCGGGCGTGCTCGAGCTGGACGCGCTCGGCGGGCTCGTGACGAAGTCCGTGACTCCCGAGCCGCGGCAGGGGAATCCGGCGCCGCGGGTGGCTGAGTTCGCTGCAGGAATGATCAACTCGGTCGGTCTCGCCAACGTCGGCGTGGAGGCGTTTCGGTCGGAGCGGCTGCCCTGGCTCGCGGCGAAGCTGCGGCGGGCGCGGGTGCTGGTGAACGTGGCCGGCAAGACGGTCGAGGACTACCCGCGGGTGGTGCAACGGCTGGACGCGGAGAAGGGGTTCCTCGGCTACGAGCTGAACGTGTCCTGTCCGAACGTGAAGGAGGGTGGCGCGATCTTCTGCCTGCGCGACGATCTGCTGAGCGAGGTCGTGCGGCAGTGTCGGGCGACGACGCAGCGGCCGCTGCTGGTGAAGCTCTCGCCGAACGTGCCGGACATCGGAAGGATCGCGGAAGTGGCCGTGGCGGCAGGCGCCGACGCCCTGACGCTGATCAACACCTATCCGGGTCTGATCTTCGACCTGTCGACCCGCCGACCCGTGCTCGGTGCCGGCGCCGGCGGGGTGAGCGGGCCGGCGATCCTGCCGATGGGCGTGCACGCGGTCTGGCAGGCGCACCGCCGGGTGGACGTGCCGATCGTCGGCGTCGGCGGCATCCGCTCGGCCGAGGACGCGCTGCAGTATCTGCTCGCCGGCGCATCGCTGGTCCAGATCGGAACGGCCAGTTTCGCGGACCCTGGCGCGGCAGGGCGTGTATTGAACGGACTCGAACACCACCTCCGCCGAACCGGTGTCGCCAATGTGGGCGAGCTGGTCGGGGCAGGGGTCATCGCATAAGGCCGATCGCGAAGGAGCCATGGCGGAGATCATCGTCGCCCTCGACCTGGATACGCCCGAAGAGGCCGACCGTCTCGTCGCTCGAATCGGCGAAGCGGTCGGCTTCTACAAGGTCGGGGCGCAACTCTTCACCGCGGTCGGACCGGACGTCGTGCGCCGCCTCCGGGACAGGGGCAAGCGCGTCTTTCTCGACCTCAAGTACCACGACATCCCGAACACGGTCTCCCGAGCGGTCGAAGCCGCCATCGCGCTGGAGGTGGACCTGCTCACGCTGCACGCCTCCGGTGGCAGCGCGATGATGCGCGCGGCGCGGGAAGTCGCCGAGGGCCGGACCACTCGACTGGTTGGCGTGACCCTGCTGACCTCCTTCACCGCCGAAGACGTGGTCGAGGTCTGGGACAAGGAGTTGCGCTCTCTGCGCGAGGAGGTCGCGCGCCTCACCGCGCTCGCCGTGGACGCCGGCCTGGACGGCGTGGTCGCCTCCGCCCTCGAGGCGGAGTCGCTGAAGCGGCGCTACGGCCCCGAATTCCTCGTCGTCACGCCGGGCATCCGGCCCGACGGCGAGGTGGTGCACTCCGACCAGGCTCGCATCGCGCGCCCGGCCGATGCCGTGCGCGCCGGCTCCGACTACCTCGTGGTCGGCCGGCCCGTCTATCTGGACGCCGATCCCGCGGGCGTCGTCGAGCGGATGCGTGCCGAGATCGAGGGCGCGCTGGAGACGGCGGCGGAATGACGCGCTCGCTCCTGCTGGCCGTGCTGCTCCTCGCGCCGGCGCTTCCGGTGCGCGCACAGCAGACACGCGACCTGCGCGCTGCCGTGGACCGCATCGCCGCGGCGTGGTCACGCGGCGACGCGCGCGGCCTCGCGACGCGCGGCTGTGACGCCGGCATCGCGCTGGAGACGAGCGAGGGCCCGATGGGTCCGCTGCCGCCGCGGCAGGCGGCGGCCGTGCTGCGGCGCGTCTTCGAGCAGGCCGAGACCGTCTCCGCGCGCACGGCGCAGGTGGCGGTGACGGGCGGCGATCCGCAGCGGGCGTACGGCGAGATCGAGTGGATGGTCAGGCCGCGCGGTACGACGATCCTCGAGCGCGCGCACGTCTTCGTCGCGCTCGTCCGCGAGGGCGACCAGTGGAGGGTCACCCAGATCCGCCTCATGCGGTGATGCAGGGACCCGCGACGCAGGCGCAACAAGCGGTCGAGGCGCAGGTCGACAACCTCAAGAACACGCTCGACTTCGGCGCCATCTTCGACTGGCAGACGATCGTCGGCGGGCTGATCCGCAGCGCCGTCATCATCGTGCTGGCGCTCATCGTCTACCGGCTCATCACGCTCTTCACGCGACGACTCTACCGGCACGAGGCGCGCGAGGAGGATCCGCTGGTCAAGCGGGTGCGCGAGCAGCGCGCCCAGACCGTCGCCGGGCTGCTCAACAACGTCGCGCTGGTGACGATGTCGGTGATCGTCTTCCTGCTCGTGCTGAGCAGCTTCGGCCTGGAGATCGGGCCTCTGCTCGCCACGGCCGGAATCGCCGGCCTCGCGATCTCCTTCGGCGCGCAGTCGGTCGTCAAGGACGTGATCACCGGGGCGATGATCATCATGGAGGGGCAGTACGCGATCGGCGACGTGGTGAAGGTCGGCGACGTCTCGGGACTCGTCGAGAAGATCAACCTGCGCACCACCGTGCTCCGCGACATTCGCGGCGTCGTGCACATCATCCCGAACGGCGAGATCGCCGTACTCAGCAACATGACGAAGGGGTGGTCCCGTGCCGTGCTCGACATCGGCGTCGCCTACAAGGAGGACGTGGACCGGGTGATGGCGGTACTGCGCGAGATCGGCGCCGAGCTGCGCGCGGATCCCGAGTGGGGCCCGCTCATGATGGAGGACGTCGAGATCGCCGGCGTGGACGCCTTCGGCGACTCGGCCGTCGTGATCCGCATGCTCGCCAAGACGCTGCCGCTGAAGCAGTGGAACGTGGGTCGCGAGCTGCGCCGTCGCATCAAGAACCGCTTCGACGCGGAGGGCATCGAGATCCCGTTCCCGCACGTCACCTTCTACTGGGGCGAAGGCCAGCTTCCACCGGCGCTCCGCGAGGCCGATGGCCGCTCGGCGGCCGGCCGCGAGAGCGACGACGTCGCCTACGACCGATCCTGAGCCGCGGCCCATGGCCCTGAGACTCCACAACACGCTGACCCGCTCGATCGAGGAGCTCGAGCCGATCGAGCCCGGTGTCGTCCGCGTCTACGCCTGCGGCCCGACGGTCTACCGCGAGCCGCACATCGGCAACTTCCGCACCTTCCTGTTCAACGACCTGCTGCACCGCTATCTGCGCTGGAAGGGGTTCGATGTCCGCTTCGTCATGAATCTGACCGACGTGGACGACAAGACGATCGACGGCGCGCTCGCCAGAGGGATCCGTCTGGCCGAGCACACGAAGCCGATCATCGAGGCGTTCCTGGCCGACCTGAAGGCGCTAGGCGTGGTCGGCCCGGTCGAGTATCCGCGCGCGACCGAGCACATCGACGAGATGGTCACTCTCGTGCAGCGCCTGCTCGACGGACAGCACGCTTATCAGGCCGGCGACGGCTCCGTCTACTTCGACATCTCCTCCTTCCCCGACTACGGCCGACTCTCGCGAATCGACCTCGCCGGTACCCGCCCGGGGGCGGGGCTCGAGCAGCGCGAGCGCGTCGCGAGCAATGAATACGCGAAGGAAGACGCCCGCGACTTCGTGCTGTGGAAGGCCGCTCGGGACCCCGATCGCCAGGTGGGAGCGGTCTGGGAGACGCCCTGGGGCGAGGGTCGTCCCGGCTGGCACATCGAGTGCTCCGCGATGAGCATGGGGGAGCTCGGTGAGAGCTTCGACATCCACACCGGCGGGGAAGATCTCATCTTCCCGCACCACGAGGACGAGATCGCGCAGTCCGAGGCCGCGACCGGCAAGCCGTTCGTGCGCTGCTGGCTGCACGTGAAGCACCTGCTCGTCGAGAGCGCGAAGATGTCGAAGTCGAAGGGCAACGTCTACACGCTCGAGCAGCTGCGCGGGATGGGCCACTCGAACGCCGCGATGCGATATTTGCTGCTCTCCGCCCACTATCGCAGCGAGCTGAACTTCACGCTGGACGGGCTCGACGACGCTCGCGCAGCGATCCGCCGGGTCGCGGACTTCCGCGACCGCCTCGCCGAATCGGGCGAGGTCCGCTCGGAACTCCGGCGGGACGGTCCGTCGGGCCGGCGCGGAGAAGAGGAAGCGGCAGCCGGCGCGGGCATGGCCGCCGCGACCGGCGAGACTCCCGCCGAGAGCGCGCTCGCGGCTGCCGCGGAGCGCGCGCTCGAGGGCTTCGAGGCC
This sequence comes from uncultured Gemmatimonadales bacterium, assembly GCA_963798855.1. Classification (GTDB taxonomy): domain Bacteria; phylum Gemmatimonadota; class Gemmatimonadetes; order Longimicrobiales; family RSA9; genus CAWCUU01. The sequence goes on from CAWCUU010000001.1 coordinate 275,214, forward strand.
GCGCTCGACGACGACCTGAACGTTCCCGTCGCGCTCGCGTCGCTCTTCACCTTCGTCCGCGAAGGGAACGCCGCGCTGGACACGGGCGGCGACGGCGCCGCGGCCCGCGAGCGGGCGCTCGAGGCGCTGCGCCGCATGGACGACGTGCTCGGCTTTCTGGAGCTGCACGACGCCGCGAGTGGTGTGGACGAGGATTTCGCCGCCTGGGTCGAGGAGCGGATCGAGCGGCGGCAGCAGGCGCGGCGATCGAGGGATTTCGCGGCGGCCGACGCCATCCGTGATGAGCTCACGGCCGCCGGCGTCGTGGTCGAGGACACGCCGGGCGGACCGCGCTGGAAGCGGGGGCCGGGAGCGGGCTGAGCCGGACGAGGCCGCCGTCGGTGTCTACGGCATCGTCGTGCTGATGGTCGACCGGCGACGCCAGGAGCTCGGGGTCCGCATCGCTCTCGGTGCCGGCACGGGCGCGGTCCTCCGCAGCGTGATCGGGCGCGGCATGGTGCTGACGCTCTCCGGGGTGGCGCTCGGCACGGCGGGCGCGCTCGCCGGGAGCCGAGTCCTGGCGGGTCTGCTGTTCGCCGTGACTCCGACGGATCCGCTGACCTACGCCGGCGTCGGAGCACTGCTGATGGGCGTCGCGCTCCTCGCCAGCTGGCTGCCGGCGAGGCGAATCCTGCGGCTGGATCCGGCGAGGACGCTGCGGGCGGAGTAGGGGGGCCTTCCGGCTTGGCATCGGCGGGATACTGCGCTAGAATCCGGCTCCTCGAGCGGAATGCAGGCAAGCCGGGCAGGCCTTGCTCATAACAAGCCGATCCACTTCGCTGGCGTAGCTCAGCTGGTAGAGCAGCCGCCTTGTAAGCGGCAGGTCCGGGGTTCGAGTCCCCGCGCCAGCTTTCCGATCTTCCGCCGTTCGTGGTCCTGCGACCCCGGAGCTCCGATGCGAAAGCCCTCACGCTACCCGGTCCGAAGCGCCGTTGTGGCCCTCCTCGGGCTCACGGCCCTGCCCACGGCACGGCTGTCCGCGCAGGCGTACCCGAGCAACGCGCAGCTCGCGCCGACGCCGCCGATGGGGTGGAACTCGTGGAACAAGTTCGGCTGCGACATCGACGAGAATCTGATCCGCGAAACCGCGGACGCGATGGTCGCCTCGGGGATGCGGGACGCCGGCTACGTCTACGTCAACATCGACGACTGCTGGATGGCGAAGGAGCGCGACGCGGCTGGGCGGCTGCAGCCGGACCCCGTGCGCTTCCCGCACGGCATCGCGGCGGTCGCGGACTACGTGCACTCGAAGGGGCTGAAGCTCGGGATCTACTCGTCGGCGGGGACGCTCACCTGCCAGAAGTTCCCCGCGTCGCTCGACCACGAGGCGGTGGACGCTCGGACGTTCGCCGGGTGGGGCGTGGACTACCTCAAGTACGACAACTGCAACAACCAGGACCGGCCGGCGGTCGAGCGCTACCGGGCTATGGCCGACGCGCTGCGCGCCACCGGCCGGCCGATCGTCTACTCGCTCTGCGAATGGGGCTCGAACGAGCCGTGGACCTGGGGCAAGCGGGTCGGCGGCGAGCTGTGGCGCACGACCGGCGACATCGAGGACAGCTGGAAGTCCATGCTGTCGATCCTGGACAAGCAGGTCGGTCTCGAGAAGTTCTCCGGCCCGGGCGGCTGGAACGACCCCGACATGCTCGAGGTCGGTAACGGCGGGATGACGGCGGACGAGTACCGCACCCATTTCTCGCTCTGGGCGCTGCTCAACGCGCCGCTCATCGCCGGAAACGATCTGCGTTCAATGTCGACCGAGACGCGCGACATCCTGACGAATCGCGAGGTCATCGCGGTGGATCAGGACTGGGGCGGCTCGCAGGGAGTCCGCGTCCGCGCCGGCGAGGACGAGGTGTGGGTGAAGCCAATGTCGGACGGGTCGAAGGCCGTCGTGCTGCTGAATCGCGGCGCGTCGGCCGCCGAAATGGCCGCCTCACCCGCCGAGATCGGCTTCGGTGGCGACGCCTCGCTCACGGCGCGCGACCTGTGGGCGCACGAGGAGCGTCCGCTCGACGGGGGCCTGTCCGCGAGCGTGCCCGCCCACGGCGCCGCGATGTTCGTGGTGCGCGTTCGTTCGGAGCCGGGGCGTTCCTGACGTCCCGAGTCGGACGCTAGCCCTCCAGCGGCAGATAGATGTGCGTCACGAGCTCGTCCGGAGGCGTGCCCTGCGGGTCACTGATGTACTCCTCCCACATCGGCATGTACTTCGACCAGTCCGCGTCGGATTCCATCCGCCCGTTCTGCATCAGCCACGAGGTGATGTCGGCGTAGGTGGAGGCGAGCTGGTCGTACGGTCCGACGTGTGTGAACCGCAGCGCCCGAGCCGCGGGCAACGTCGCGAGCCGCATCGCGCCCGCCATCTCCGTAGGCCCATGGCTCGAAACGGGCAAGGCCAGCGTGAAGCGAACGCTGCCCGGGCCGTAGGCCGTATAGATCGCCCTGGCCGGGCCGGTCGTGGCCATACCGTGCGCCGCCGCGAAGCCGAAGAGGGTGCCGAGACCCCCACGCATTGCCGCAGAGATCTCGGCGGGATCGGTCCCGCACGCGCCATCCATCAGCAGCGCCTGCGTCGGCGCGACATTCACCTCTACCGGCGTCGGCAACGGTCGCTCCATGCTCGCCTCCTTCCTCGTAGCGATGCACGAGCATAGGGCGTCTGTCAACGAACCGGCGTAGGGATTTTCCTCCTGCGTGCGTCCAGTGAAGCCCCGCAGTCCGGCCCCGCCCGGCAGCACGCGCTCACCCGCCTCCCCCTCGCCCCCGCGCCCGCGCCTTCCCCTCGGCTACGGCTCGCGCAGCGTGATGGCCGGCTCTGCGCTCGCGGCCCGGCGGGCCGGCAGCCAGCTGGCGGCCACGGCCACGGCGAGGAGGACGGCGGGCACGGCGAGGAACGTGGCGGGATCGTGCGGCTGCACGCCGTAGAGCTGGCTCGCCAGGAGGCGGGTGAGCCCTGCGGCCCCTGCGAGCCCGAGCGCCACCCCCCAGGCCGCCATCGCGAATCCTTCCCCCATGACGAGCCGGCGGATGGCCGATCGCCCCGCGCCCAGCGCCATGCGGATGCCCATCTCGTGCGCTCGCTGCCCCACGGAGAAAGAGACGACGCCGTACATCCCAACCGCGGCGAGCAGCAGCGCGAGCGCGGCGAACGATCCGAGCAGCAGGGCGAGGAAGTGCTGCTCTGCGAGCGCGGCGGCCGCGACGTCGTCCATGGTGCGGGCGTTCGCGAGCGGCAGGGACGCGTCCATGGCGGCGATCTGCGCCCGAACCCGGGGCAGCAGGTCGAGCGGCGCGCCGGCGGTTTTCACGACCAGCGTCATGTCGTGCTGCGCGGAGCCGCCACCCTTCTCGGCGGGGAACTGGTCGTGCAGCAGGTACATCTCGGTGCGCGGCTCGTCGAGCACGCTGTTGCGGCGCACGTCGCGCAGCACGCCGACCACCTCGATCCAGGGCTGGTCCAGCGTGCCCAGGTGGAAGCGCCGTCCGATCGGATCCCGACCCGGCCAGATCCTCTCGGCCATCGTCTGGTTGATCAGCGCGACCGGTGGCGCGCCGACGCGGTCCGTGGCCGCGAAGGTGCGGCCGCCGACCAGGCTCAGGCCCATCGTGCGGACGTAGCCGGGCTCGACGATCTGCCAGTCCGCTTGCGCGGTGCTCGTGCTTCCCTCGACGGTGATGGACCAATCCCCTATGGAGGCGCTGAGCGGCAGCACGCGCACGGCCGAGGCGGACTCCACGCCCGGCAGCTGCCGGACCCGGTCCAGCAGGCCGCGATAGAACGCGCCCACGCGGTCGGGCTCCGGGTACTCCGCTCGGGGCAGCGACAGCGAAACGGTGAGCCGGTGGTCCGTCCGATAGCCGAGGTCCACGCCCCGCAGCTGCATGAAGCTGCGCGCGAGCAGCACGCCCCCGATCACGAGGATCACCGAGAACGCGGTCTCGGAGATCACGAGCGCGCGGCGCAGCGTCCGCCGCACGTGCCCGGCCTCGCCCCGCGCGCGCGACAGCGCTTCGCCGACGCGCGTGCCCGAGAGCCGCAGCGCCGGCGCGATGCCGGCGATGAGCGCGGTCCCGATCGCGAGTAGCGCGGTGAAGGCGAGGGTCGCGGCATCGAGCGACACGCCGCGCGCGCGGATCACGTCCACGGGCACCAGCGCGATTCCGGCCCGCAGCGTCACGACCGCCAGCAGCAGGCCGAGCGCGGCGCCGGCGAGAGTGAGCAGTCCGGTCTCGACGAGGAGCTGACGCAGGATGCGCGAGCGCGTCGCGCCGAGCGCGGCCTGCGTCGCCACCTCCTGCCGACGGGACTCGGAGCGCGCGAGCAGCAGGTTGGCAACGTTGGCGCACGCGATCAACAGCACCAGACCCACGGCTCCGAACAGGAGCAGGAGCGCGGGCCGCACCCCGCCGAGCAGCAGCCGGCTCAGCGGCACCGCGCTGCGGTCGAGCCCGGGCTCGGAGCCGTCGACGTAGCCGCGCTCGTCCCACAGCCGCAGGATCCGCTCGAGGTCGGCGTTCACCGACGCCTCCGTGGCGCCGGGCGCGAGACGCGCGACAATGAAATAGGAGCGGTCGCCCCACGGCAGGTCGCGGGACTCGTCCAGCGCCGCCGGCGTCCACAACTCCGTGGGCCTCGCCTCGCGGTAGTCCAGCGGCAGCCTGAAATCGGGCGGCATGATGCCGACGATCGTGCGCGGCACGCCGTTCACGCGCAGCGTGCTGCCGACGACGTCTGCTGCGCCGCCGAAGCGACGCTGCCAGAGGCCGTAGCCGATCACGGCCACCTTGTCGTCGCCGGACGAGTACTCCCCGGGCGCGAACGTTCGCCCGCGCAGCGGCGCGACGCCGAGCGTGCGGAACAGACCCGCGGTGAGCTGCCCCGCGCGCACGCGCTCCGGCGACGGCTCGCCCGTCAGCACGGCGTCGTCGTCCGTGTAGCCGGCGAGGCTCGAGAAGCTGTGTGCCTCGCGACCGTATTCCAGCACCTCGCGCGCGCTCAGCCAGGTATCGTCGTCGACGCCCTTGCCGGTGGACCAGACCATCGTGAGCCGGTCGGGCGACGCGTAGGGGAGGGGGCGCTGGAGCACGCCACGCACCAGGCTGAACACGGCGGTGTTGGCTCCGATCCCGAGCGCCAGGGTGAGCACCGCGACAACCGTCATGGCCGGCCGCTTGACGAGCCGTCGTGCCCCGCGTCGGACGTCCTGCCCGAGGTCGGCCAGCGGTGAAGCTCGGCCCGGTGCACGCGCTGAAGATCCGCTCGATCGATCCATCGTCGCGCTCCTGAAGGGATGAGTGCTCGATGTGCCACCGTCCCGGTTGGATCGTGCCCGGGCCGGTACGGTTGGAACCGAGCAAGAAGCAGCGGGGCGACGTCGCCGCGAATGCCCCCGCGTCCGACGTCGCCCCGAAACCCCGCGCTCGCCCGGCGAGGGCGCGCAGCCGCCGCGCCTACGACACGGGTCGGGCCGGCTGCGGCTTCACGATGAACAGCCCCTCCTTCATGCTGGTGAACACGACGATGCCGCTCTTGAAGAACGGGTAGTTGCTCCAGGAGCCGTTGAAGACGGGCTTGTTCGGGCTGTTCGGCACGCTGTCGAAGTAGCCGATCTCCCGCGGGTGCTCGCGGTCGCTGATGTCGAGGACGCGCAGCCCCGCGACGTAGTCGGACTGATACATCCGATCGCCCTTGACGTACAGGTTGTGGTCGATGGCGCCGGTGGTGCCGAGGAACTCGGCGGCCACCTGCGGGTCGTCGAGCTGGCTGACGTCCCAGATGATCGTGCGCGTGCGGGGCACGAGCCCGTTCATCTCGTCCAGCTCGTCGTCCATGTAGAAGTAGCGCTGGTCGTCGGTGAGCCAGCCCTGGTGCGTGTAGCCGACGTTCGGATACGTCGCCCGCGAGATCGCGACGGGCTTCGCCTTGTCGGTCACGTCCGCGATGGACAGCGCGGTCTCGTTGGAGCCGAGGCAGATCTGCTTGCCCGCGTACTTCGAGTCGGGCCCGTGATAGACGACGCACTGCGCGTCGTGCGTGTAGCCCGTGCTCGCGCGGCCTGTCGTCGCATCGGCGAAGCAGCCGGCGAACTTCGGACGGTCCGGGTCGCGCACGTCGATCATGTGCAGGCCGCCGCCGCACGTCTCGCCGCCGCCGTTGGCGCCGACCGCGTACGCGAAGCCGGACGCCTCGTCGATGACGATGTTGTGGGCGCTGTCGATTCGGTCGTAATGGGCGCTCTCCTCGAAGGCGACCGGCGTGCCATTCGCGTTCCGCAGCTGTGTGAGGTCGAACACCTGCATGCCGTGCTTGCCCGCTCCGTCCGCGACAATGAATGCGTGGTCCTTGTAGACCTTGATGTCGCGCCAGACGTTCTGCTGGGCGCCCGCGGTCAGCGGCAGCTCCCCGAGATAGCGCGGGTTCCCCGCGTCCGTCACGTCGACGAAGGCCGTGCCGTCCGTGCGGCCTACGAGCGCGTACTCGCGACCCGAGGTCGGATCCGTCCAGCCCCATAGGTCGTTGAGCACGACACCGCGCTTCGCGCCGAGCGTGCGCGCCGGCATGAAGGAGAGCAGCTCGACGGAGCCGCACTCGAAGCCGGCCACGTGCTCGTCCTTGCACTCGACGGGCTTGCCCGAGACGGCCGCGAACGCGTCGGCCTGCCCCGTCACCTCGGTCTGGTCGCTCCAGTCGCCGCCGGCCGTCCGGGAGAGCAGGACCGCCCCGCCTTCCTCGTAGTCGTCGAACGGCATGCCGGCGACGGCGACGGGGCCCACGACGTCGAAGGAGAGACCGAACGCCGCGGGCTCGACCGCCGTCCCGCCGCCCTCGTGCGACAGCTTCCGGACCGCGGTCCAGTCCTGTGCGCTGTCCTGCTGGAAGCGGTAGATGGTGCCCTGCCCGAAGCGGTCGCCGGGAGCGCCGATCCACAGCTCCTCGCCGGAGACGCGCAGCGTGGCGCCGAACTGCGTGCCGGGAGAGGCGTCGAAAGGATACAGCCGCGTGAACGCGCCGTAGCCTTCGCCCTCCGGCAGCTTCTGAAAGATGTAGACGGCGCCGGTGCCCTCGTCGCGCTGCGGCGCGGAGACGATGAAGCGGTCGTCGGCCACCGCCACGCGTGCGCCGAGCGCGTCGCCATCGGAGACCGTCCGTGCGACGAGGCGACCTTCCTCCCGCCAGCCGGAGGCGCCGTCGCGCACGAACAGGTACGCGCCGCCACGAGCCTTCGCCTGGCCGGGCGCGCCGACGAGGATCCGGTCGCCGGCGATGGCGACCGCAGTGCCGAAGCGGTCACCTTCGGCGCCGTCCGACGCGGTCACCCGAGCCTCCTGCGCCCAGCTTCCGTTCGCTCGACGGAACACGTAGGCGCTACCGGATGCGCCGACCACCGCGGCGTCGCCGTCGAGTGCCAGCGCGATGCCGAACGTATCGCTGGCGATCGACGGGGCCAGGCGACCGGCCTGCCGCCACTCGGCGCCCTGCCGCTCGAAGACGTAGACGGCGCCGTTCTGATCCGCGCCGCCCATCCCAGAGACGAGGAGCAGGTCGCCCGACGCGGCGAGCGCGGAGCCGAAGTGGTCTCCGGCCGCGGCGTTGGGTGCCGTCAGCCGCGCGACTTCCGCCCACTCGCCACCGGGTGCGCGTCGGTAGGCGTACACGCGCCCGGGGCCGGCAATGTTGTCGGCGTCTCCGACGAAGACGACGTCTCCCGCTACCGCGACGGTGGCGCCGAATCCTTCCTGCGCCCGCGCTGGACGGGGAGCGGAAAAGGCCGGGACGAGCACGCCGGCGACGAAGAGACCGGTGATGAGCCTCATGGCGGATCCGCCTGTATTCGGGTGGGGTCCACCCCCGCGTCCGGACGGACGCGCGATCGGGTCCCGGGGTGGAAGGGCGCGAAATATACGATAGCGGGTGTGCCCTCAGCCAGATGTCCGGCAGCGGGATGGCGGCGTCCCACGAGCGGACAATCCGCGTCGTGCATTTGCCCGCTGGCGCGCGACGTAAGCAGCGGGACGACAAGCTCGTACGCGCCGTGCCGGTGGTTGGCACGCCTCTTTCCGTGAGGAACCGTGATCCCCGGCCGGACTCCCCCCGCGTCTCCGACAGGGTGAATCCCATGAGAGCCATGCTGCACGATGCCCGTCACGCGCTGCGCGGGCTCGCGCGCACGCCGACCTTCGCGGTCGCCGCGCTACTGATCCTTTCACTCGGGATCGGCGCGAGCGTCGCCATCTACAGCATAGCGGACCACATCCTCTTCCGGCCGCTGGACCTGCCGGACTCGGAGCGGCTCGTGACGATCTGCGAGAAGCACGAGTCGCTGCGGGCGTGCACGGTCGCGACGCCGAACCTGGTGGACTGGACGGGGCAGACGCCTGCGATCGAGGCGATGGGCGCCGCGCGCTCGGAGACCATGGCGCTGCGCGGGGACGGCCGTAGTCAATCGGTGGTCGGCGGCATTGCGATGCCGGGCTTCCTGCTCGCGTTGGGCCTGCAGCCGGCGCGGGGCCGTCTGTTCACCGACGCGGACGCACCTCCTGCAGCGGCCGGCGACGTGGCGGTCGTAACGGATGGTTTCTGGCGGGAGGAGATGGGGGCGGATCCGGGCGCGGTCGGCCGGCCGATCGAGCTCGACGGCAAGCGCTACACGGTGATCGGCGTGCTGCCGGCCGACGCAATGGTGCCGCGGCTCGACTACGTACGCGTCTGGGTTCCTCTACCCTGGGATCCGGCGGCGGAGGAGAACCGGGACTGGCGAGGGTTCGTGGCGGCGGCGCGTCTCGCGCCGGGCGCGTCGGTCGAGGACGCGGAGCGGCAGCTTCGAAGCGCGGACCGCGCGATGGCAGAGCAGCATCCCGACGCGCTGAAGGGCTGGGACGTGCAGGTCCTGCGGATCCGCGACTACCTGACCGCCGACGCGCGTCCCCTGCTGTTCGCGTTCCTTGCCGTCGCCGTTCTCGTGCTCGCTCTGGTGGTGGCGAACATGGCCGGCCTGCTGCTTACGCGCGCGACCGCGCGGGAGCTGGAGATCGCCGTGCGCCGAGCGCTCGGAGCCGGGAGTATCCAGGTGGTGTCGCAGCTGCTCGCCGAGAGCCTCGTGCTGGCGGTGCTCGGCGGGCTGGGCGGGATCCTGGTCGCGGTCTGGGCGGTCCGCGCGTTCGTCTCCTTTGCCCCCGCCGGGATCCCCCGCCTCGACGAGGTCGCGGTGGACGGATCGGCGCTCCTCGTGGCGATGGTCGTCGCGCTGGGCTCCGGGATGCTGTTCGGGCTCGCTCCCGCGCTCGGCGCTCGGGGCGCCGACCTGCAGCGCATCTTCCGCGGCGGCCGCGGCGTCTCCAGCGACCGGCGAGCCGGTCGCACGCGTGCCCGGCTCGTGATCGCGCAACTGTCCCTGGCTCTGATCCTGGTGACGGGCGCCGGGCTGCTGGTGCGCAGCTTCAATGGGCTGCTGCGCTGGGATCCCGGATTCGACACGGAGCACCTGCTGACGTTCTGGCTGCCGGTGTCGGAAGGTGAGTACGCGACGCCCCCGGAGGTGCTCCAGGTCTACCGGCGTGTCGAGGAAGGTCTCGCCGCGCTGCCCGGTGTACGCGGCGTCGGCACCGTGTCGGCCGGCCCGCTGTTCGGCGGCGGAGATGGCACCACGCCGTTTCTCGTAGAAGGCCGCGGCGGCACGATCGAGAATGCGCCGGCGGTCGCGTGGTACGACGCCGGCCCGGGCTACTTCTCGACCCTCGGCGTGCCGCTGCTGCGCGGCCGGATGTTCACCGAGAGGGACGTCGCCGGCGGACCGCTCGTCGTCGTGATCAACCGCGCGATGGGCGAGCGCTTCTGGCCGGACGCGGACCCGATCGGCGCGCGGCTGCGGCTCCCGCGCGAAGACATGACCGTCGAGGTGATCGGCGTCGTCGAGGACATCCGCCCGTTCTATCCCGGCCGCCCCCCCGCGCCCGAGCTCTATTTCAGCAATCGCCAGCGTACGCGCTGGTCGACCTACTTCGTGCTGCGAACCTCCGGCGCTCCCGGTGCTCTCGCCGGCCCGGCGACCAGCGTCGTGCAGGGCATCGATCCGGACCTGCAACCCTCGTCCATGGCGACAATGCCCGATCACATCGCCGGCGTGCTCGTCGGCCCGCGCTTCACCATGCTGCTCGTCGGACTGTTCGCGTTCCTCGCCGTGATTCTCGGTCTGGTGGGCCTCTACGGCGTCATCGCCTACGGCGTCGAGGCGCGCCGCGGCGAGATCGGGGTCCGCCTCGCGCTCGGCGCCAGCCCGCGCGGCATTGTCGGATGGGTCGTGCGCGACGCAGCGGTCCTCGTGGCTATCGGCGGGGGGATCGGCATCATCGGCGCGCTGCTCTTCGAGCGGCTGCTCGCCAGCATGATCTACGGCATCTCCCCGCTCGATCCGCCGGCCTACCTCGCCGCCGTCGCCCTGCTCCTGCTCGGCGCCCTCGCCGCCTCCACAGCGCCCGCGCTCCGCGCCGGCGGCGTGGATCCGGCCCGGTCCCTGCGCGAAGGCGGCTGACCCTCCAGCGAGAGCGCCTCGAGGTCGGTGCCCCGAGGCGCCTCTCGCTGCTACTGCACCAGCCGCAGCCGCTTCACGAGCGAGCCGGCGTTCGGTCCCGCCGTCGGGGTTCCTTCCGCGAAGAACATGAAGTGACCGACCACGGGCTTGGCCGGGCTCGCCTGCTCTTGCAGGAAGAACAGAGCGATGTTGTTGAAGGTGATCGTCTCCATTCCGGAGCCGGTGATCAGCGACGGATCGAAGACGCCGACGCGGATCACCCGCGGGCTGTGGCGCCAGTCGTCGCCCCACAGCGAGTTGTCGATCCGCATGTTCTCCTGATCCCAAACGGCGTCCGGATCCTGGCCGATGAGCTCCTTCACGCCCTGGTAGGTCGGACCCACCATGTCACCGGTCTCGATCTGGTAGGGCCTGCCGATCTCGACCGGGTTCTTGTTGCACTGGCAGATGTTGCGGCGGTAGGTCGACGCGCCCGGATCCTGCTTGCCCGACGCCGGTATCGTGCACTGGCCCATCGTCGGGTCCGGATCCAGCCGCCACGGCAGGAACACCGACGTGGTCAGCAGCTGCGAATCGTTCGGGTTCGTCACCTTCAGGTAGATCGGTCTGCCGAAGTCGTGGTCGTAGTCCTTGCGGAAATCGCTGCCGTATCCGGTGGCGGTAGCCCCGTCGTTGGCCGTCGTCATCGATTGGTAGTAGTCGCCGGGGCTGGAGCCGAAATCCCACTCCTCGCCGCCGTCCCAGATCCGGTTGAGATTCGTATCGTCGTCCGCGTCCGACCAGGCATCCGGGATCGCGAACGGCTTGACGCAATCCGCCGCGCCCGCGTCGGTCGCCTCGGCCACCGCGGAGGCGGACACGCCCCAGTCGTTGATCCCCATGATCCTGGCGAACCAGAGCGGAATCGCCTTCCGTCTCACCGTCACGCGAGCCTGGTACCGATCGGGAATGAGCTCCACGATCGCTTCCTCCAGCGTATCGACGTCCGTCGTCGATGAGAGCAACGTCGTATCGATCGGCACGTTGCGCAGCGTGTTGGCGCCCAGGAGGCGACGGGCGCGGTCCTTCGCCGGCTGCAAGGCGTCGTCACGCGGCGTCTCGAGGTAGGCGCTCGCCGCAGCGAGTGCGCCCGCGTCCGCCGCGCGCTGCGCTTCGTCGCGCGCCGTCATCAGCATTCCAATGTCGATCGCCAGCGCCGAGAACGCGATCGCCGCGCTCGCCGACAGGGCGACCAGCACGAGCACGCCGCCCTCTTCGGAACGCACGCGCGCCCGGAAGAGCCGACGGGCGGCCCGAAGGCCAGTGCTCCCGCGGACAGAACGGATGCGATGACCTGGGCGATCCCAATGGGGCACTTTCATCCTCGCCTCCAGGTGGAAGAGCGTTTGGCCGCAGAAGCGGTCTGGGCCTCCGCGAGTCCACCGTGCGGTCCGCAATCCGTGCACCCCGCTCTCGATTCCGCCTAACTCGTTTTCGCACTTCCATATCCGGCATCCGGCCGCTCGGCACGCAACACTCCCGAGGCGCACCAACTTCGCGCTACTGACTACTCCTTTCCGCCCGTCTTCCCGAAGAAATGCCAAAGCCAAAAACGTCACATCGACCCTAGCCTTAGCCCTAGTCCCAGCCCTAGCCCTAGCCCTGGCCCTTAGCCCTAGCCCTCGGGCGCAGCCCGTAGGGATGCGCCCGTAGGGATTCCTCCCGCGCCCCCCCACAGCCAATTCCTGACGGGAATTTCCGTGAGCCCCTGACATTTCGGACCTCGTCGTCCGCCTATCTTCCGGCTCGAAGCGCGATGCGGGCAGGTCTTGCGCGACCTGACTCCGGTTTCGTCCACGGCGGCGGCGTCGCTCCGATAGGCGGGAGCGGCCGTTGCCCGATCCGGGTGAGCGGTATGGCAGCAACTCCGAGTGCGATGCAGGGCGAGTCTGTCGGGGCTCCGGCGTGGCCTTCAGCGGCGGAGCCGCGGCGAATCGAGGAGCACATCGTCGAGATCGTCTCCGACTCGGGCGAAGGCGCCCAGAAGTGCGGCCAGGTCTTCGCCAAGGTGTCGGCGAAAATGGGCAACGGCGTGTGGACCGTTGAGATCATTCCGGCCGAGATCCAGCCGCCGCCGCGGAATGCAGCCGGTGCGAGCGGCAATCGGATCCGGATCGGCTCGCGGGCGGTCACGAACTGGGGCGACGAGACGAACCTGATCATCGCCTTCAACGAGCAGGTGCTGCTGGGTCGGCACCGGCTGAACGCGCTGGCGGACGACGCGATCGTGCTGGTGGACGACCAGTGGGCGACGCACGCGGACCCTGCGATCCGGCAGGCGTGGGCGGAGGGGATGGCGGAGCTGTCGACGCGGCCTTACCGGATCATACCGGTCCCGATCGAGCGTGAGTGCCTGAAGCTGGTGGACAATCCTCGCAAGGGGAAGAACATGTTCGCGCTCGGGGTGCTGAGCCGCGTCTACGGCCGCGATGCGGAGGCGGTACGGGCGGAGATCGCGAGCGCGTTCCGCAAGAAGGCGCCGGAGGTGGCCGAGACGAACATCGCGCTGATGGAGCTGGGGCACGGGTGGGCCGAGTCGAATCTGGACTTCGCCTTCGAGGTTCCGCCGACGAAGGACGATCGGGCGATGGTCGTGATGAACGGCAATCAGGCGGCGGCGCTGGGCGCGATCGCGGCCGGGATGGAGCTGGCGGCGATGTATCCGATCACGCCGGCCACCTCGGTCTCGCATCACCTGGGCGAGGTCTTCGAGCGTTACGGCGGGATCGTGCACCAGGCCGAGGACGAGATCGCGGCGGCCGGCGTCGCGATCGGCGCCTCGTACGCGGGCAAGGTCGCCTTCACGATCACCTCCGGACCCGGCCTCGCCCTGAAGACGGAGTTCCTCGGGCTGGCGGTGATGACGGAGACGCCGCTCGTGCTGATCGACGTGCAGCGCGGCGGGCCGAGCACCGGCTTGCCGACGAAGGTCGAGCAGTCGGACCTGCTGGCCGCGCTCTTCGCGCAGCCGGGGGACGCGCCACACATCGTGATGGCGCCGTCCACGATCGAAGAGTGCTTCCATGTCATCGTCACGGCGCGCCGCCTCGCCGAGACGTTCCGCGCCGTGGTCATGGTCCTCACCGACGCCAATCTCGCGACGGGCGTGCAGCCGTTCCCGCGCCCCGAGCCTCGCCCGGAGTGGCAGGCCGCAGCGCCGCTGACCTCCCCCGTACGGCAGGGGCTGCGCCCCTACGAATGGGACCCGCAGACGGGGCTGTCGCGGCGCTTCCTGCCGGGGCAGCCGGGCGGGATGCACACGGTGACCGGTCTCGCGCACGACGAGGCGAGCAAGGTCGCGTACGACACGGCGACGCATCAGCGCAGCTCGACCATGCGCAGCCGCAAGCTCGCGGTGCTGCAGCAGACGCTGCGTCCTCCGACGATCAACGGCGACGCGAGCGGCGACCTGCTGGTGGTCGGCTGGGGCAGCACGCGCGGCGCGATCGAGGAGGCCGTCGAGCGTGCGCAGCGGCAGGGGCTGGCCGTGTCGTCGCTGCACCTGCGCTTCCTCTCGCCGCTGGAGCCCGGGCTGAAGGAGATCTTCTCGGGCTTCCGGCGGGTCATGACCGTCGAGATCAACTACAGCGATGAGCCGGGCGACCCGTTCATCACCGAGGAGAACCGTCGGCGCGGGCAGCTCGCGTGGCTGCTGCGCGCCCAGACGCTCGTCGACGTGGACTGCTGGACCCGCGTGCTGGGGGAGCCGCTCCGTCCGGGCGCCATCCTGAAGGCCATTCGTTCCAAGCTGCAGACCGTGGAGGCCGAAGCATGATCGCACCCACCTGCTCCCTGCTCGCCTGCGCGGTCGACGACGACCGGGTCTTCGAGATGGGCGACTACGAAGGCTCCGTCGCGCGCTGGTGCCCCGGCTGCGGCGACCACTCCGTGCTGAGCGCCGTCGAACGGCTGCTGACCGCGGAGCAGCTCGCACCCGAGCAGACCGTCTTCGTCTCGGGGATCGGCTGCTCGAGCCGCTTCCCGCACTACCTGAAGACCTACGGCTTCCACGGGCTCCACGGCCGTGCGCTGCCCGTCGCTACGGGGATCAAGCTGCACCGGCCGGAGCTGCGGGTGTTCGTCGTCATGGGCGACGGCGACTGCACCTCGATCGGCGCCGGGCACTGGCTGCACGCGACCCGCTACAACGTGGACATGGTCGCGATGGTGCTCGACAACAACATCTATGGCCTGACCAAGAAGCAGACCTCGCCGACGACGCCGCAGGGCTTCGCCACCAACACGCAGCCGCGCGGCAGCTACCTGCCGGCGCTCGATCCGATCCAGGCGACGCTCGGCATCACGAACGCGTCCTTCGTCGCGCAGACGGCCGAGTGGGTGCCCGCGCACCTGTTCGCGACGCTGAAGGCCGCCTACGCCCACCCCGGCTTCGCGTTCATCCGCATCCTGCAGCGCTGCCCGGTCTACACGTCGGAGATCTTCCAGGCCGCAGTGCGCACGCCCGACCTCGTCGAGCTGATCGAGCACGAGGACGGCGTTCTCGTGCCGGAGCTGGAGAAGGTCTACGAGAACCGCATCGTGCACGACCCGCTCGACATGGAGGGCGCCCGCCGCCTCGCCGCCGACGGCGAGAAGATCCGGCTGGGCGTCTTCTACCGTAACGCCGGCCGTGCCCGCTACGACCTGATGCGGCGCCCGGCGGCGCGCACGGCCGACGAGAGGATCGCCCTGCTGAACGAGGAGCTCGACCGCTATGCCATCCGACGACCGCAGCCGCGCCGCGCTCGACGTGCTGGCGCCCGCCCGCGAGCCCTTCCGCGCGGCGGTCGTCACCGCCGCGGAGGAGGTCCGCGCGTTTCTCGAGACGCAGAAGGGCCGCGCTGACGGCGTGACACCCGGCAGGGACGTCGGAGACTTCGGCGCCGAGCGGATCGACACGGAGCGCTTCACCGCGCTCTTCGCAGGCACGACCGTGCTCGATTTCACTGCGCTGCAGTGGGTCGAGGGCGCGCAGGCCACGCTCGCCGAGCTGGTCGAGCGCGGCGATGATCCGTTCGTCCGTGACGTGCCGCCGGGAGGGGACCTCGCGGCGACGGTGCGCGAGGCGCTCGCAGACCTCGGCCGCGCGTTCGCTGCGGCTGCCGCCGCGGCTATGGCCCGCTCCGGGGCGCCGCTGGACTCCCTCACCGGAGCGCTCGAGGCGTTCCCGTTCGAGCGCTGGAATCGGGCGGAGCGACAGCTCGCTCCGCCGCTGCTCGTCGAGGTGGATGGCTCCGATCTGCGCGTGGACGGCCTTGCCGAGCTGCTGGACGGACGGCAGAAGCTCGTCGTCGTCGTACGCGGCCCGGCTGCTCCCGCTCCGCTCGTGCGGCTGATCACGCCGGGGGTGATGGTGGTGCAGGCGGCGGCGACATCGGACCTCGAGCGCCTGGTCGCGTTCGACGGGCCGGGGATCGCCGCGCTGGTGCCGGAGGACGCGGCGTTGTTCGCGCACGACGCGGAGGCGACGCCTCCTCTGGTCGCGACGCGGGTGCCGGAGGACAAGGGCCGCCGGCCGATCGCGGGTGCGTCGGCGTTCCGCCAGGCCGAGGACGTGGCTCAGCTCCGTCGCCTGCTGGAGTGGCAGGCGGGAGCCCCTGCCGCCGGACCGGAGGCGGCGGAGGCGGCCGAGCCGGTCACCACGGCCGACAAGCTGGCCGCGTGGCTGATGCGCCAGGCGCAGCTCGAGGAAGCGAGCTGAGGAGAGCGACGTGGACTCGCTGAACCCGGTACTCGCCTCCGCCCTCATCGTGGGTGGTGTCGGCCTCGTCTTCGCCGCGCTGATCGCGCTCGCGAACCACAAGTTCCGCGTGTTCGAGGACCCACGCATCGACGCCGTCTCGGACATGCTGCCCGGCGCGAACTGCGGCGCGTGCGGCTTGCCCGGCTGCCGCGGCTTCGCCGAGGCGGCCGTCCGCGGCGACGTCGCGCCGGCCGGCTGCACCGTCATGGATGAGGACGCGCGCGCGGACGTCGCCGCGTACCTCGGCGTGGACGCGGGCGCGGCGGTGAAGCGGGTGGCGCGCCTCCTGTGCGCGGGCGGCAGCGACGTCGCCCCGTACAAGGCGCGCTACGCCGGCATCGAGAGCTGCGCCGCGGCCGTGGCGGTCGGTGGTGGCGGCAAGGGGTGCGCGTGGGGGTGCGTGGGCCTCGCGGACTGCGCGGTGGCGTGCACGTTCGACGCGATCGTGATGGACCCGCGCGGGCTGCCGATCGTCGACCCCGAGAAGTGCACGGCGTGCAACGATTGCGTGGAGGCGTGCCCGCTCGGTCTGTTCACGATTCTCCCGGTGGATCACCACCTCCTCGTGCAGTGCCGCAGCCTGCTCGAGGGAGAGAGCGCGACGGCGGTGTGCGCCGTCGCCTGCAACGCCTGCGGCCGCTGCGTGCAGGACGCGGCGCCCGGGCTCATCGAGATCCGTTCCAATCTCGCCGTCATCGACTACGCGAAGGTCGAGCTGCAGAACCCGGCCGCCACGGAGCGCTGCCCCACGGGCGCGATCCAGTGGGTCGACTGGGCGCAGTTCGAGGCCGAGCGCCTACAACCCGTCGGGAGTCAGGCATGATCACGTTCACGCGGAAGAAGGAGCGGGCCGCGGAGCCCGCGGCGCCGAAGTACCCGGGCCGTCCGGAGGCGACCGATGGCAGCGGCGCCGTCGTCGCGGTCGAGACGCTCGCCAGCGAGGCCGCCGGCGCGTACCCGATCACGCCGTCGACGCAGATGGGCGAGGGGTGGGCGCAGGCGGTCGCGTCGGGCAAGACGAACGTGTTCGGCCGCAGGCTGCTCTTCTTCGAGCCCGAGGGCGAGCACGCCGCTGCCGCGGTCACCGCGGGCATGAGCATGATGGGGCTGCGCGCGGTCAACTTCTCGAGCGGCCAGGGCATCGCGTACATGCACGAGTCATTGTACGCGGCGGCCGGCAAGCGCCTGACCTACGTGCTGCACATGGCCGCTCGCGCGATGACGAAGCACGCGCTGAACGTCCACGCCGGCCACGATGACTACCACGCCGTGGACGACACCGGCTTCTTCCAGCTCTTCGCGAAGGACGTGCAATCGGCCGCGGACCTGGCGCTCATCGCGCACCGCATCGCCGAGCTGTCGCTGAACCCCGGGATCTGCGCGCAGGACGGCTTCCTCACCAGCCACGTGATCGAGTCGGTGAAGCTGCCCGAAGCCGACCTCGTGCGCGACTACCTCGGCGATCCGTCCGAACGCATCGAGTCGCCGACGCCGGCGCAGAAGCTCGTGTTCGGCGAGCAGCGCCGCCGCATCCCGGAGATGTTCGACTTCGACCACCCGGCGATGCTCGGCGTCGTGCAGAACCAGGACAGCTACGCGCAGGGAGTGGCCGCGCAGCGGCCGTTCTACTTCGACCACATCGCGCCGCTCGCGGACCGGGCGATGGAGGAGTACGCGGCGTTGACCGGCCGCGAGTACGCCCGCATCGGCGCCTACCGCATGGAGGACGCCGAGTACGTCCTGCTGGGGCAGGGCTCCGTGGTCGCGAACGCGGAAGCGGTCGCCGACTTCCTGCGTGAGACCCGGGGCCTCAGGGTCGGCGTGATCGACCTGACCATGTTCCGGCCCTTCCCCGCCGACCTGCTCACGGCGCTGCTGCGCGGACGCCGCGCCATCACCGTGCTCGAGCGGGTCGATCAGCCGCTCGCCGTCGAGCTGCCGCTCCTGCGAGAGGTGCGCGCGGCCATGTCCCGGGCGCTCGAGAACGGGCGCGCGGCTTCCGCCGCGAGGACGAAGGGCGACGTCGCCCTTCCGTTTCCCGGGCTGGCCGCCGTCACCGCCGACGAGACGCCGGCCTTCCACTCGGCCGGCTTCGGTTTCGGCAGCCGGGACCTGCAGCCTGGCGACCTCGTCGCGGCGGTGGACAACATGCTGCCGGGTGGCGCCGGACGCCGGCACTTCTATCTGGGCGTGGACTTCATCCGCCGCAACACGAAGCTGCCGAAGCTCCAGATCTGGCAGGAGAAGCTGCTGGAGAGCTATCCGCACCTCGAAACGCTTTCGCTCGAGCCCGTCCGCGGCGTGAACCTCGCCCCGGCCGGCTCCGTCGCGCTGCGCATCCACTCCGTGGGCGGCTGGGGCGCGATCACGACCGGGAAGAACCTGGCGCTCACGGCGTTCGAGCTGCTCGGGCTGAACATCAAGGCGAACCCGAAGTACGGCTCCGAAAAGAAGGGGCAGCCGACGACGTTCTACGCGACGCTCTCGCCCGCTCCGGTGCGTGTGAACGCGGAGCTGAAGCACGTGGACGTCGTGCTATCTCCGGACGGCAACGTCTTCCGCCACTCGAATCCGCTTTCCGGGCTCGCGCGCGGCGGGATCTTCGTGCTGCAGAGCGAGCAGGACGACGCGGCCGTGTGGGACTCGCTGCCCGCGACCGCACAGCAGGACATCATCGACAACGACCTCAAGCTCTACGTGCTGGACGGCTTCAGGATCGCGGCCGAGGAGGCGTCGGACCCGGAGCTGCGCTACCGCATGCAGGGCGCGGCCTTCATGGGCGCCTTCTTCGCCGCCTCCTCTCTACTGGAGCCGACCGAAGGGTGGCAGGACCGGCTCTTCGAGGGAATCCGAGCGCAGATGCAGAAGAAGTTCGGCAAGCTCGGGCAGCGCGTCGTCGAGGACAACGTGCGGGTGATCCGCCGCGGGTTCGACGAGGTGCGCGAGGTCGCGCGCGGAGAAGCCAGGGCCGACGACGCGCTCGCGCCCGCGCTCGCCGCGATGCCGGCCGTGATGGCCGAGCGCGCGAGCGGCGAGCCCGGCGTCGGCGACCCCGGCCGCTTCTTCGAGCAGGTGTGCTCCGTCTACCGCTTCGGCCAGGATGGCATCGCCGATCCGTTCGCCGCCCTCAGCGCGATCCCGGCCGCGACGAGCGCGATCCGCGACATGACCGACATCCGCTTCGAGGTGCCGGACTTCATCGCGGAGAAGTGCACCGGTTGCGCGCAGTGCTGGACGCAGTGCCCGGACGCGGCGATCCCCGGCCTCGTCAGCTCCGTCGAGGACGTCATCGACACGGCGCTCCGCACGGCGACCTCGCGCGAGCGCGCCGCCGGCGGCACGCGCTCCTTCGACCGCATCCGCCAGGTCTCGAAGAACCTCGCGAAGGAGTGCCGCAGGACGATCGCCGCCGTGCCGTTCCGCACCTTCGGCGAGGTGCTGACGACGGCGTACGCGAACCTGGTCGGCAGGCTCGGCTGGGACGCGGAGCGGCGCGCGCAGCTCGACGGCGAGTTCGCCGCCGTGCACGCCGCCGTCGCCGAGTTCCCGCTCGCTCGTACCGCGCCGTTCTACGAGCTGCCGGAATCGCGTGAGAAGGGGAGCGGCGGGCTGCTCAGCGTCACGATCAATCCCGAGGCGTGCAAGGGCTGCAACATCTGCGTTCAGGTCTGCCCGGAGCACGCGCTCGTGACCGTCAAACAGGATGCGGACATCGTCGAGCGGCTGCGTCGCAACTGGGAGCTCTGGGAGGAGCTGCCGGACACCGACGACCGCTACATCCAGGTCCGTGACCTCGAGCAGGGCATCGGCGTGCTGCCGTCCCTCCTGCTGAAGAAGGAGACGTACCGCTCGATGGTCGGCGGCGACGGCGCCTGCATGGGCTGCGGCGAGAAGACCAGCGTGCACCTCGTGACGTCCACGATCGAGGCGCTCATGCAGCCCCGCGTGCGCCACTTCGTCGAGAAGCTGGACTCTCTCCTCACGACGCTGGACGCGCAGGCGCGCGAGCTGATCGCCTCCGACGCGGACCTGGACGCCATCGCCGCGCGGGTCGAGGACGTGGACCTGCCGATCGACGACGCGAAGCGTGCCCGCCTGCGCGCGCTGACGAGCGCGATCCGCGCGCTGAAGGACCTGAAGTGGCGCTACGAGGAGGGACCCGGCGGGCGCGGGCGCGCGAGCCTCGGCATCGCGAACAGCACCGGCTGCTCGTCGGTCTGGGCGAGCACCTACCCGTACAACCCGTATCCGTACCCCTGGGTCAACCACCTCTTCCAGGACTCGCCGTCCATCGCGATCGGCATCTTCGAGGGCCACATGCGCAAGATGGCCGACGCGTTCATCACCGTCCGCCGCGCCGCGAAGCTCGCCGAAGGCAGCTACGACGCCGAGACGGACGAGGCGTTCTTCCGCGACTTCGACTGGAAGAAGTTCGATGACGACGAGTTCGGGCTCTGCCCGCCGATCCTCGCCGTGGGCGGCGACGGCGCGATGCTCGACATCGGCTTCCAGAACCTGTCGCGGCTGCTCGCGTCCGGGAAGCCGATCCGCGTCGTCGTCCTCGACACGCAGGTCTACTCGAACACCGGCGGGCAGGCGTGCACCAGCGGCTTCACCGGCCAGGTCGCCGACATGTCCGCATGGGGCGCGGCGCAGCACGGCAAGCAGGAGGTCCGCAAGGAGCTCGCGCTGATCGCGCTCGCGCACCGCGGCGTCTTCGTGCACCAGTCCTCGCAGGCCTCGGCCTCGCACCTGATCGCGGGCGTGCTGAAGGGGCTGCACGCGAGGCGGCCGGCCGTCTTCAACATCTACACCCCCTGTCCGGTCGAGCACGGGCTGCCCGACCACTGGGCGCCCGTCGCCGCGAAGCTCGCACTCGAGAGCCGCGCGTTCCCGTTCCTGACCTACGACCCGGACGCCGGCGACGCGATCGCCGACTGCCTCAGCCTCGACGGAAATCCCGCCGTCGACGCGCGCTGGCCCACCTACGAGAAGGAGTACGTCGACGAGGACGGCCAGACGAAGCGCCTCGAGCTGCCGCTGACGATCGCCGACTGGGCCGCCACCGAGACGCGCTTCAAGAAGCACTTCAAGCGGATCAAGGCTGACGACGTCACCGACGACCTCGTGCCCTTCCACGAGTACGTGGACATGTCTTCCGCCGAGCGGGAACGGAAGTCGCCGTTCATCTACACCGTCGGCGACGACGGCCGCCTCGAGCGGCTCGGCGTCTCCAGCGAGATCGTGACCCTTTCCGCCGAGCGCCAGCACTTCTGGGCTCAGCTCCGCGAGCTCGCCGGCCTGCAGCCTGCCGACACCGCGCGGCGCTCGATCGAGGTCGACCTCCAGGCCGAGCTCGACGCGAAGCTCGACGCTCTCCGCGCCGACTACGAGGCCCGCATCGCCGAGCTCCGCGTCAGCTATCCGCGCGTCGTCGCGAGAAGGATGGCCGAGGGCCTGATGCGCTCCGCAAGCAGCCGCAACATCGGCGAGCTGCTCTCGGATGTGTCGAGAATGACGGACCTCGAGCCGATCACCCTGAGCCCCTCGGAGACCGCGCTCGCCGCAGGCGGCGCGCCCCCCGCCGCCAACGGCGGTGGCCCCCCGCTCGGCGCAGCCGGTGCCCCCGCAGCCGCCGCAGGCGCTGCGCTCCCCGCCAACGGCGGCTCCCCCGCCGCAGGCGGCTCCCCCGCCGCAGGCGGCTCCCCCGCCGCAGGCGGCCCCGCCGGCACGGCGGCGCCCGCCGCAGGCGCGCCCCGCGCAGCGGCGCCCGGCTCCGCCGCGCCCGCTGCCCTCGCACCCGACGGTGCTGCCGACGAAGACGACGCGCTCGCGATGGAGGCGTACATAGAGACCGCGCGCTGCACCACCTGCAACGAGTGCACGAATCTCAACTCCCGCATGTTCGCCTACGACGAGAACAAGCAGGCCTACATCAAGGACGCGCGCGCGGGCACGTTCGCGCAGCTGGTGCAGGCGGCGGAGCGCTGTCCGGCCGGGCTGATCCACCCCGGCACTCCGCTCGACCCGAAGGAGAAGGACCTGGCGAAGTGGACCCTGCGCGCTGCGCCCTTCAACTGAGGCGGTGATGTTCCTCTTCCAGCTGGCGGGCTTCCGTCACGGCGTCCACCCTCCGGACCACAAGGAGCTGACGGCGTCGCTGCCGCTCCGGCGCATGCCGTTCCCGGCCGAGA
Source organism: uncultured Gemmatimonadales bacterium (assembly GCA_963798855.1). GTDB lineage: Bacteria > Gemmatimonadota > Gemmatimonadetes > Longimicrobiales > RSA9 > CAWCUU01. The sequence goes on from CAWCUU010000001.1 coordinate 297,758, forward strand.
TCGTGCTGCCGCTGCGCCAGCACGCCGGCCGGCCGGCGAAGCTGCTGGTCCGGCGCGGTGAGCGGGTCGAGCGCGGCGACCGGATCGCCGATCCGGACGGCTTCGTCTCCGTGCCGATCCACGCGTCCGCGAGCGGCACGGTGAAGGAGATCGGTCTCTGGCCGCATCCGGACGGGAGCATGGCGGAGGCGGTGCGCATCGCGGTGGATCCGCACTCGCCGCAGATGCCGCGGCCGCGGCTCGTCCCCCACTGGGAGGGACTGACGCCGCCGCAGGTGGTGGCTGCGGTGCAGGGCGCGGGCGTGGTGGGGTTGGGCGGGGCCGCGTTCCCGACACACGTGAAGCTGGCGCCGCCGAAGGACGCTTCGCTCGAGCTGCTGCTGGTGAACGGCGTCGAGTGCGAGCCGTACCTGACGACCGATCACCGGCTGATGCTGGAGATGCCGGAGCGCGTGCACTACGGCATCCGCATCATGATGCACGCGCTGGGCATCTCGCGCGCCGTCGTCGGCATCGAGATGAACAAGTCGGACGCGATCGAGGCCATGCGTGCCGCCGCGCCCGTCGACCTCGACGTCACGATCCAGCCGCTGCGCGTGAAGTATCCGCAGGGCGCCGAGAAGATGCTGATCAAGGCGGTCACGGGACGCGAAGTCCCGTCCGGCAAGCTGCCGATGAACGTCGGCGTCGTCGTGCAGAACGTCGGCTCGATTTCCGCGATAGCGGAGGTGTTCGAGACCGGCTATCCACTGATCGAGCGGATCGTCACGGTGACGGGACGCGCGGTGCGGCGGCCGGCGAACCTGGTCGTGCCGGTCGGCACCCGGCTCCGCAATGTGCTCGACTTCTGCGGCGGGCTCACCGACGACGTCGGCGAGGTCATCGTCGGCGGCCCGATGATGGGGCTGCCGCAGCCGGACCTCAATGCGCCGGTGATCAAGGGCACCACTGGCATCGTCGCGCTGACGCGGGCGGAGGCGCCGCGGCGCGTCACGCACCCGTGCATTCGCTGCGGCCACTGCCTCGACGCGTGTCCGGTATTCCTCAACCCGTCGCAGCTCGGGCTGCTCGCGCAGGCCGGCCGCTACGACGAGATGAGCGCGCTGAACCTCGCCGACTGCATGCTGTGCGGCTCGTGCTCCTACGTCTGCCCCTCGAATATCCCTCTGTCGCAGATGTTCGCGCTCGCGAAGCAGGCGCTGCGCCGCGAGAAGGAGAGGGTGGCGTGAACCGGCCGAGCGGACCCGACGTGCCGCGCCTCGACCTGCTGGCCTCGCCGCACCTCAAGGCGCCCGACTCCACCGCCCGGATCATGTGGACGGTCGTCGGCACGCTCGTTCCGATCGTGCTCGTCGCGACCTGGTACTTCGGGCCCAGCGCGCTGCTCGTAACCGCGGCCAGCACGCTCGGGGCCGTGGCGACGGAGCGGCTGTTCGGTCGGCGGGGCACCCTCGGCGACGGATCGGCCGCGATCACCGGGCTGCTGCTCGGGCTCACGCTGCCCGCCGGCTTCCCGCTCTGGATGGCCGCGCTCGGCGGCGCGTTCGGGATCGGCTTCGGCAAGCTGATCTTCGGCGGCCTCGGTCAGAACGTCTTCAACCCCGCCTTGCTCGGCCGCGCTTTCCTGCAGGCGGCCTTCCCGGTGGCCATCACGACGTGGCCGACCGTGCACGCCGGCGCGCGCGAGCTGCTGGCCGCGAACCTCGCGCTGCCCTTCATGTCCGCGCACGCGATCGACGCGGTCACGAGCGCGACGCCGCTCGGCCGCTTCAAGTTCGAGAGCCTCGGCACCGATGCGATCCCGCTCATGCTCGGCAACACGGGAGGCTCGCTCGGGGAGACCGCCGGTCTGCTGATCCTCCTTTGCGGCCTCTACCTCGCCGCGAAGAAGTACCTCGACTGGCGGATCCCGGCCTCGATCTTCCTTACCGTGGCGAGCCTCGCCGCGGTGCTCCACCTGCTCGCGCCGGATCGCTTCCCGACCACCGCGTTCATGCTCTTCTCGGGCGGACTGATGCTCGGCGCCGTCTACATGGCGACCGACATGGTGACCAGCCCCGTCACGCACGCCGGCGCCTGGATCTTCGGCATCGGGATCGGCGTGCTCGTCGTGCTGATCCGGCTCTGGGGAGGTCTGCCCGAGGGCGTGATGTACGCGATCCTGCTCATGAACGCGACGGTGCCGTTCATCAACCGGGCCACCCGGCCGCGCGTCTTCGGCACCGAGCCTCGACGGCTGTGGCGCCGGAAGGCGGCGTCGTGAGCGCGCACGTGCACGACCAGGGCACGGCGATGCCCGCGTCCGGCGACCCGAACGGCGCCACGCCTCCGATCGGCGAGAAGCCGGCGCCGGTGCCGGCGTGGCGGCTGCTCACGACGCTCGGGGTCGCAGGTGCACTTGCGGGCGTGCTGATCGTGCTGGTCTTCCAGTGGGCGCAGCCGCGCATCCGCGCGCACCGGGCGGAGGTGCTGCGCGCCGCGATCCAGGAGGTGCTCGAGGAGCCGGACCACTACCAGAGGCTCTTCGTCGTGGGCGGGAAGCTCACCGAGCAGGCGCCTCAGGGCGCGGATACCACCGAGCTCGACGCGATCTACCTCGGCTTCGACGCGAACGGCCGTGCGATCGGCTTCGCCGTGCCCGCCGCGGAGCCGGGCTTCCAGGACGTGATCAGCCTGATCTTCGGCTACGACGCCGCGCGCGACCGACTGCTCGGCATGACCGTGCTGGAGAGCAAGGAGACGCCCGGGCTCGGCGATCGGATCACGAGCGACTCCGGCTTCATCTCCGGCTTCTCCGGCGTCGCTCCGCCGCTCGTCGGCGTGAAGGTCGGCGCGGGGAAGGACCCGGAGCACGACGTCGACATGATCACCGGCGCGACGATCTCATCGCGCGCCGTGATCGGCATCATCAACCACCGACTGGACAGGCTTCGGCCAGTGCTGCGGGCCTACGTCGGGGAGGCACAGGCACACCCATGAGCGGGACTCAGAGGAGGGGCACGACCCCGAGCGCGGACCTGCTGCGAGGCGTCTGGCGCGAGAACCCGGTTCTCGTGCAGATGCTCGGGCTCTGCCCGACGCTCGCCGTCACGAATACGGTCGCGAACAGCCTGGCGATGGGCATCGCCACGTTCTTCGTGCTGCTCGGCTCCAGCATCCTGGTCGCCTCGCTCAAGCGCCTCATCCCGGGAGAGGTCCGGATCTCGGCGTACATCCTGATCATCGCGACGTTCGTGACGATGGCCGACCTCGCGCTCGAGGCGCTCGTCCCCGACATCCACAAGGCGCTCGGCGCTTTCATCGCGCTCATCGTGGTCAACTGCATCATCCTCGGCCGCCAGGAGGCGTTCGCGTCACGGAGGCCGGTCGGCCGCGCCGCCCTCGACGCGATCGGCACGGGCGTCGGATTCATGGTCGCGCTGCTGCTCATGGGCTCGATCCGCGAGTTGCTCGGCGCCGGCAGCCTGCTCGGGCACTCCGTCTTCGGGCAGCACTTCGAACCGTGGGTCGTGATGGTGCTGCCTCCCGGCGGCTTCCTCACGCTCGGCGTGCTTCTGCTCGGCTTCGGCTGGTGGCGTGGCCGCACCGCCGCCCCGAAGCCGCAGCCCCGGCGCTGGCCGCACGGCGTGCTGGCCGGGAAGGAAGCGGCGTGATGCGCGACCTCGTATGGATCCTCGTCTCGGCGATGCTGGTGAACAACTTCACCCTCGTCCTCTTCCTCGGGCTGTGCCCGTTCATGGGCGTGTCCGGTCGCGTCGCGACCGCCGTCCGCATGGGCGCCGCCGACACGTTCGTACTCGTGATCACGGCCATCGCCGTGTGGCTCCTCAACACCTTCGTGCTGCCGACCGCGCCGTACCTGCGGCTGATCTCCTTCATCGTCGTCATCGCCTCGCTCGTCCAGATCGTGGAGATGGCGGTCAAGAAGCTGAGCCCCGCCCTCTATCGCGAGCTCGGCATCTTCCTGCCGCTGATCACCACCAACTGCGCGATCCTCGGCCTCGCGATCTTCCAGACGAACCGCGGCTACGGCTTCTGGGAAGGGTTGTTCTTCGCCGTCGGAGCCGGGCTCGGGCTCACCCTCGCGCTCGCGCTCATGGCGTCGATCCGCGAGCAGACCGAGCTCTCCGACGTGCCCGCGCTCGCGCGCGGAATGGGGCTCGTGCTCATCCTCGCGGGCAGCCTGTCGCTCGCGTTCATGGGCTTCGCCGGACTGTTCAGCTCATGAGCACGCTCGTCGGAATCCTCGTCGCCGCTGCGCTCTTCGCGCTCTTCGGCCTCGTCGGACACCGCCCCCGCTGCGGTGGGAGCTGCGGCGGTTGTGAGAGCGCCTGTGCGCTCAAGGAGTCGGAATGAACACGCCCGAAGAGAACCTCCGGTCGCTCCCCAGCCGGCGCGACTTCATCGCCCTCGGCGTCGGCGCCTTCGTCGTCGCCGCGCTGCCGCTCGGTCGCCGCCGTCGCCGCGACGCCGTCCGGCGCACCGTTCCCGTGATGGGCACGCTCGCGGAAATCGCCGTCGTGCACCACGACAGGCGCTACGCGCAGGGCGCGATCAATGCCGCGTTCGACGAGCTGCGTCGCATCGAGGGTACCATGACCCGCTTCCGCGACGACTCGGACATCGGTCGCGCGAACGTCGCCGCGGCCAGGGCGCCGGTCGCGATCCGGGGCGAGACCGCCTCCGTCATCGCCGAGGCGCTGCGCTGGGCCGATCTCAGCGACGGGGCCTTCGACCCCGCGCTGGGCCGCGCCGTCGAGCTCTGGGACGTTCCGCACCGACACACGCCACCCGACGCTCGGACGTACCGCCGCTTCGCCGGCCGGCGGCTCTACCGCAGCATCGAGCTCGGGCGCTTCAACGGCGCCGCGATCGTTCGCTACGACGATCCCGACATCGCCCTCGACCTCGGCGGCATCGCCAAGGGCTACGCCGTCGACTGCGCCGTGTGCGTCCTTCGGGAATGGGGGGTCTCCGCGGCGCTCGTCAACGTGGGCGGCGATCTGTACGCCCTCGGTCACGCGGCAGACGGAGAGCCGTGGCGCATCGGCATCCAGTCGCCCGCCGATCCGGCGGCGCTCATCGGCGAGGTCCCCCTCGCCGACGGCGCTCTCGCTACTTCCGGCGACTACATCCGGTACTTCGACTATCGCGGCCGACGCTACCACCACCTGCTCGACCCCCGTACCGGCGAGCCCCGGCTCACCGCCGAGCACAGCATCACCATCGCCGCCGACACGTGCATGGTGGCCAATGCCGCCGCGACCGCCGCGTTCGGCGATCTCCGCGGCGACGCACACCGGCTGCTCTCGCGCACGGGCGCGGGCGCACGACTCATCAAGATCGCCTGAGGAGGCTCCCCATGAAGACGCAACGGGCCTACTGCTCCGCCTGCGACCAGCAGGTTCGAATCATCGTGACGCCCGCGCCCCTGCACGACGGCCAGGCCAATCTCCCGGACTCCCAGGTCGTCTGCCTCGACTTCGGCGAGAAGTGCACGGGCTCGATGTGCCCGATGTTCGGGCTGCCTACCATCCTGATGGGCGTACGCCTCGCCCGCAGCGGGCTGCGCGCCGACCCGTGGCAAACGATTCAGGCCCTGTGCGAGGGCTGCGGAGTCGTGCGGGAGCTCGAGCGCCTGGGCCGCGACAGCGCCTATTGCGAGGTGTGCGGTACCACCAGCCGGGTCGTGGTGATGGACCTCGAGGAGGGGGAGGGGGCGGTCGCGATCACCTACACCCCGCCGGCCGCCGAGAAGGACGCCTGAGTCGCTCTCCGAGCCCCGAAGCGCCTGCGGGCCCTCACATGATGGACCGCAGGTGCTCCCGCTCTTCGCCCCGGAGCCGCGCCACGACCAGCGACTGCAGCAGCGCGCGCCCCCGATGCAGTCGCTCCCGGGCGACCGTCACCGGAACCCGCAGCACGGCCGCAACATCGGCGTACGACAGTCCCTGAAGATCACAGAGCACGACGGGCGCTCGCAGCTCGGGCCCCAGGCGGTCCACATCGCCCCACAATCCCGCGCCGGCCTCGGACCCCCTGAGCAGCTCCACAGCGCCGGGAAGCTCCGGCGCGTCCATGCTCCTGCGCGGATCGCCGCCCTCGCCCGCTTCGGCGTACCCCCCTCCGATACTCGACTCCATGGGCGGGGCCGCGAGCAGCTCGTTACACACACCCAGAAGCCGGATCAGTGTATCCTGCTCTTCCCAGTCCCCGGCAGCGCGCGCAGCGCGCGCGTACGTCGCCTCCACGACCGCCTCGGCGTCGCGCACGTTCCCGGCCGCCATCCGCAGCGCGTAGCCGTATACCGCGTCAAGGCAGGAAATCAGCCCCGCGATGCCGGAGCCGCGTCGGCGGGTATCCGCAATTCTTGCTCTTCCCGTGGCCTCCGCCCCAGATGGACGCCGGCCGTGGTCTTCCGTGTCGACAGAGTGCATCGCCATCCCGCTTCCTTCCGTCACGAGTTCGGCTGCAGCGAACGCGCGGTGGCCGTGACGAGCGTGTGGAGCCGTCCTTCAATGTCGCCGGCGTCTGCTGATGGATCAACGCCCGACTTCACTCATATGATTCATTTCGACAGGTATACACGACGCTTTGGAGATAGATCCGCGCCCATCAGGCAAGGGTGCGCTCCCAACCCTTGATGCGGATTCGTGGTCGCCGAGCGGACACGAGGCCTCGGACGGGGACGGCCGCTATGGCCGAGGATGGCGGATCCCTTCCGCATCGGGGCGGGCGGTGGCATCCTCGGTCGAGTGGGGCTCGATATCGAACGAGAACATCGGAGAGATCCGCATTGGTGAACGGCCGGAAAGGAGTCGGTCCCTCGATACCTCGCAGATCCCCGTTGGCGATTCTGCGCATCGGGCGGGTGGTCCTCCCGCTGCTGGCCTGGGGCTGCGCATCGGACCGTCCGACGGTGGACTCGGGCGCGAGCGAGGTGGCGGAGCTGACGGGTGCGGATCGTGCCTTTGCGCAGGCGTCCGCGGCGCGCGGGGCGGAGGCGTGGGCGGAAGCATGGTCCGAAGGCGGCCGGAAGGAGGCCCCGAACGGCCCCGGCGTGGTGGGTCCGGCCGCCGTACGTGCGGCGATGGCGCCGGTTCTGGAACGCTACGGCCCCCGCTTCCGCTGGGAGCCGGAGCACGGCGCGATGCTATGGCCGGACACGCTCGGCTACACGACGGGGCGGTGGTGGATCGACGAAGTCGGCGCCGGCTCCTCGGCCGGCGGCCGCTACCTGACGGTCTGGATCCGCGAGGCGGGGCAGTGGAAGGTCGCGCTGGACGTGAGCGCTTCGGTGTGCGGCTCCGCTCCGGCGTCTCATGCATTCGATTTCTGGCAGGGTGAGTGGCGGATCGTCGAGCGGATCCGGGCGGAGGACGGTGGGCAGGAAATATATCGCGCGCGCGACGCGGTCGCGCCCGTGGCGGGAGCCTGCGCCCTCGCCGAGAGCTGGGCCGGAATGGTGCGCTACCCGTGGGCGCGAATGGAGCACCCCCGCCGGATCCGCGGCGCGAGCATACGCGTCTACGACCCGAGCAGCGAGCGGTGGAGCATTTACTGGATCGACACGGTCACCCGCCGCTTCGGTTTGCCTTTTCGGGGGAGCTTCGACGGCGATGTCGGCGACTTCCTGCTCCAGCCGCCGGACAGCGATTCGGCGCCGCGCCGCATCCGCTTCCGCCGTGGGGGCGAGGGTGGTGCTGTGGACTGGGATCTGGCGGTGCAGCAGCCCGACAGCGACTGGATCCCGTTGTGGTCGATGCACTTCGAGCGGCATTGACGGGGGTGCGGCCGTCTTCTCGTCACCGGCCGGATTCGCCGTCGTCGAGTCGGCCTCGCCCCCTGTCGCCTCCGAGCTCCCGAGCCCGTGCGAGATCCGCCGCCGTATCCACATCCTGCGGCGGCGGCGCGTCGATCGGGATCAGCCTGACGCGAGACGGCTCCTCGGCGACGAGCCGGCGTGCGCCCTCATCGCCGCTCAGGTTGAGCAGCTCGGGGAAGATCGATCGGTCGAAGAGCACCGGATTGCCGCGGAAGCCGCGATACGAGGGCGCGATGATCGCCGCTGCCCCCGTTCGGTAGACCTCGATCAGGCGCTCGATCACGGCGGGGTCGATCGTGGGCTGGTCTGCCAGCGCCACGAGCGCGGCGGCGGCATCATCACGAACTGCCCGGATTCCGCAGCGCAGTGAGCTCGCGAGGCCGCTCGCGTGACGGCGGTTCACGGTGAAGCGGACGGGCAGCGGCTCGAGCGCCCTGCGCACCGCTGCCGCCGCATGACCGAGCACCACCACGACCTCGACGACGTCCGCCTCCAGCACGCGCTCCGCCGCGCGGCGGACCAGCGGCGACTCTCCGAAGGGGGCGAGCAGCTTCTGTCCGCCGAAGCGGCGGGAGGCGCCCGCCGCGAGCAGGATAGCGGACACCGCCGCTGCGTCGCGTCTCGGCCTCATTCCTCCGGCCGTGCTGCCGTCACCCGGGCGCGGCCGTCCGATCGCCGAGCGTCGCGAGCCCCTGCCGCAGCGCCTCGAGCGCCAGCCGCAGACAGTCCATCCGTTCGGGCGGAACGGCGGTGTCCAGCTCCTGCATCAGGTCCCGCTCCTCGATCGCCTCGGCTTCGGGCGCCGTGCGGCCCGGCAACATCTCGGTCAGTCGCGAAGCGGCCGCGATGCTCAGCGCGCAGCCGTCACCTACGAACGCCGCATCCGTCACGACCCCGCGCTCCAGCCGGAGCTGCAGGCGCAACCGGTCTCCGCAGACGGGATTCGAGACCTCCCGCTCGACGTCCGGAGCGTCCAGCTTCCGTCGATTGCGCGGGCGCCGGAAGTGATCGAGCACGGTGGGGCTGAAGAGCGGCACGCTAGACGGCCGCCAGAGGACGGGGGCGCCGGAGGATCGCCACACACCGGCTCACGACGAGCCCCGCTCCCGCATCGGAGTGCCGGGCCGCTCCGTCCGCGCCGCGACGATCTCCGCCACGATCGCGAGCGCCAGCTCCGCCGCCGTCTCCGCGCCGATGTCCAGCCCGATCGGCACCCGCACGCGGCGCAGCGCCTCGTCGTCCGCGCCGTCCTCCGCCAGCATTCTCAGGATCGTCGCGCCACGCCGGCGGCTTCCCAGCATGCCGACATAGCCGGCGTCGCTCCGCAGCGCGTGACGCAACACGGGAATGTCGAACTTGTAGTCATGCGCCACGAGCACGACGGCGCTGGCGGGCCCGAATGTCATCTGCTCCGCCACCTCGGAAGGAATGCCGACGCGGATCTCGTCCGCGTCGGGGAAGTACTCCCGGTTCGCGTAGCGGTCCCGCGCGTCCACGACGGTGGTGCGCATTCCGAGCTCGCCGGCGAAGCGGACCAGCGGCCGGGCGACGTGGCCGGCGCCGAAGATCACGATCTCCGACGCGGGCCCGTGCAGCTCGAAGAAGACCGGCACGCCGGCCTCGCCCAGCTCGACCGTTCGGGACACGCCCCGCCGCAGCGTCTGCCGCGCGCCCTCGACCGCTTCGGCCGTCAGAGCCTCGTCTCCCACGCTGCCGCTCGCCTCGCCTCCTTCGAGCACGACCAGCTTGCCGCCGCCAACGAGCCGCGTCGCGATCACCGCGCGGCCTCCTCGCTCCGTGTGCGCCCGCACCAGTGCGTACGCCGCCATGGTCGGATCCGCGGGGTCGTCCAGCGCCACCGGCTCGACGAGCACATCCACGGCCCCGGCGCACGTGAGGCCGAGCTCCCGCGCCTCCTCGTCCCCCAGCTCCATCGAAAGCAGCGTCGACTCCTTCGTGCGCAGCGCCTGCTCCGATTCGGTAATCACACGCGCGTCGACGCAGCCGCCGATCGTCACGGAGCCGAGCACCCGGCCATCGCTGCCGACCCACATCTTCGCGCCTTCCCGTCGAGGCGAAGTGCCGCGCGTCGCGACGAGCGTGGCCATCGCGGCGCGGGACGCATGCAGTGCGATATCGTCGAGCTGCTGCAGGGTCTGGTTCATCGGTCTCCGATCGTGCCGACATGATCTCGGATCACGCACGTACCCGGCCAACCCGGTGGCCTTCCAGAAGGTACGTCGACACGAAATGAAAAAGGCCGCCGGAGGGGCGGCCGCACGGCGTCGTCCAGAAGTTGACGCTCCGATACCCTTGCCGGCATGTTATTCGACCCTCATCCGTGCTGTCAAGCGCGGCCGCGCGCGCTCCGTGGCGGCGCGTCCCGGCTGCCGTTCCGGCCGGCTCGGCCTCGCGATTCAGGAGAGCCGCATGGGCACCAGGATCGATCAGCAATCCGACGTCGCCGCTCCGGGATAGGCGATGGGGGAGGCGTTCTGGGAGCGGTCGGAGGTCGTCGAGCGCTTCGCCAGCCGCGACCCGGATCGCCGGCTGCTGGAGCTGCTGGACAGCCGTACCGATCCCGCCCCGCTCCGGGTCCTGGACATCGGCTGCGCCGGCGGCCGGAACACGGTCCTGCTCGCCGAGCGCGGACACGACGTGCACGCGGTGGACGCCTCGCGGGCGATGGTGCGTGAGACGCGCCGAAGAGTCGCGGCGGTGCTCGATGAGGGCGAGGCGCTGCGGCGCGTGCAGCGGGCCCGGATGGATGCGCTCCCTTTCACCGATGACGAATTCGACCTGGTCCTGTCGCTCGGAGTGCTCCACATCGCCGGCTCCTGGGCGGAGTGGAGTCGCGCGGCCGACGAGGCGGCGCGCGTCCTGCGGCCGGGCGGACTGCTTCTGCTGTCCGAGTTCACCCCCGAGACCCGGCCGAGCGGCGAGACGCTCGCAGCCGTCCCCGGCGAGCCGCACGTCTTCGAAGGATTCTCGCGCGGTCGCGCCGTCCTGATCGAGCCGCCCACGCTCGACGCCGAGCTCGGCCGCCGCGGGCTCCGGGCCGTGACGCCGAGCGTGATCGTGTCGGGCGAGAGCGAGCGGGGACAGCGCGTCTCGATAAACGGCCTGTTCCGGAAGGAGTGAGCCGGCAGGGCTCACCCTCCCTACCTACTCGCTCGTCAGTGTCCGCACCGGGTCGCCCGCCACCCCGCTTCTGGCCGGAAGGTATGCGGCGACGAGCGCGACCGTCGTCAGCAGCAGCATCACCCCTGCGTAGGTGAGCGGATCGGTCGGTGTGACATTGAACAGCAGCCCGCGGATCAGCCGCGTGAGCGCCAGCGCGCCCGCCAGGCCGACGCCCAGCCCGAGCAGCACCGGGGCCATCCCCTGCCGCACCAGCAGCCGCACCACGTCGGCGCCGCGCGCCCCGAGCGCGATGCGGATTCCGATCTCGCGCGTCCGCTGCCGCACCTGATAGGACAGCACGCCGTAGACACCGAGCGCAGCGAGCAGCAGCGCGAGAGCCGCGAAGCTGGCCAGCAGCGTCGCGAAGAAGCGCGGCTCCGAGACGGACTCCGACAGCGCCTGATCCAGCGTGGTCATGCGGCTGATCGGCTGGTCCGGGTCCATGGCCGCCACCGTCCGCCGCACCGCCGACGCGAGCCTCAACGGCTCGCCGGTCGTCTGGATCACGAACGTCATGACCCTGCGCGGCATTTGCTCCTCGGCGATGTAGACGATCGGCGGCGCGGGCGCCCTCAGCTCGCGCTGCTTCACGTCGCCCACCACGCCGACCACCGGGACCGGAGCAGGACCGCCGAAGTCCAGCGTTCTGCCGATGGGGTCCGCGTCGCCGAACGCGGCGCGAGCGAGCGACCGGCTGATCACGATCCGCATCGGAGTGTCGGCCCGGTCCTGTTCTTCCACGGCCCGGCCGCGCAGCAGCGGGATGCCCATCGTGCGGAAGAAGCCCGGACTGACCTGCAGCAGGTCGGCCGGCGGGTTGCGCTCGGGCGCCACGCCACTCCCCGGCACGGTCCAGTTGTGCGTCTCGGAGCCGCCTTCCAGCGGCAGGTAGCGCGTCGACGCGACCGACTCGACGCCGGGCAGCGCGGCGAGTCGATCCATCAGCTCGCGATAGAAGCCGAGGTACTGCGGCCGCTCCGCGTACTTCACGTCGCTGATCGTGAGCGTGACGGCCAGACGGTCGCGCGATTCGAAGCCCGGCTCGACGCTGCGCAGCGTCCAAAGGCTGCGCAGCAGCAGCCCCGCGCCGGCGAGCAGTACCACCGACAGCGCCACTTCCGCCGCGACCAGCCCGCGTCGAGCGCGGCCGTGGCCGCTCGCGGTGTGGCGTCCGCCCTCCCGCAGGACGGAGGACACGTGCGGCCGCGAGGCGCCCCACGCCGGCGCCAGCCCGAAGAGCAACCCCGTCAGGAGCGACGCCCCGAGCGCGAAGAGCAACACCTGCGAGTCCGGCCGGATCTCCGTCGATCGCGGCAGCAGCCCTCCCGATCCCGCGACCAGCAGATCCACGCCCCAGACCGCCAGCCCGAGCCCGAGAAGGCCGCCGCCCAGGCCGAGCACCAGGTTCTCGACCAGGAACTGCCGGAGCAGACGGCCCGGTCCAGCGCCCAGCGCCGAGCGCACCGCGATCTCCTGCCTTCGCCCGGTGCCTCGCGCCAGGACCAGATTCGCGACGTTCGCGCACGCGATCAGCAGGATCAGCGTCGTCGCCGCGAGAAGGACCCAGAGCGGCGTGCGAACGTCGCCCACCATCGTGTCCCGCAGCGGACGCACCGTGGCCGCGGTCAGCTCGTCGTTCGTGTCCGGGTGGTCCTCCGACAGGGCGCTCGCCACGCCCGACAGCTCCGTCTGCGCCTGCTCGACGCTCACGCCCGGCTTCATCCGCCCCACCGCGTCGAGGAAGCGCACCGCGCGGATCTGGAGCGGGATCGACGACTGCGGGATCGTGCTAAGGAACATCCACATCTCGATGTCGGCGGAGGGGAACCCGAAGGAGGGGGGCATCACGCCGACCACCGTGTACGGCGCGCCTTCCAGCAGGATCGGCGAACCGACCACCTGTCGGTCGGCGCCGAAGCGCGTCCGCCACGCCGCGTCGCTCAGCACGATGACGTGGTTGTCTGCCTTCTCCTCCGAGCGCAGCAGCGTTCGGCCGACCTCGGCCGATACGCCCAGCGTCTCGAAGAAGCCCGCCGACACATATGCCGTCGACAGCTCCTGCGCCTGGCCACGGCCCGTCAGCACCGCGTCCGACGGAACCGTGCTGTACAGCCCCAACGACTCGAGTGAGCGCGTGCGCGCCGCCCAGTCCTCGAAGTCTGGCACCGAGAAGCCCCGCCGGGCCTCACCGCTGCTCGGCGCGGTCGGCCAGACGCGCACCAGCCGCTCCGCCTGCGGGTACGGCAGCGGCCGGAGCAACACCCCCCGTACGACCGTGAAGATCGCGGTCGTGCCGCCGATGCCCAATGCCAGCGTCAGCGCTGCGACCGTGGTGAAGCCGCGCGCCCGCACGAGCTGACGTACCGCCTGTCGGAGGTCCTGGAGGAGTGTGTCCATCGTGCCGTCCCGGCGAGGGTATGGTGGCGCCGGCACCGCACCCGCCGGCGCCGTCGACGAGCCCCCAGCGGGGCAACGCCCGTGCCCTCGCGGGAATGCACATCGAAACCGTTGCCGCACATGGCGTTGCCGTGCGCCGTCGGTGACCGCCACCGGGACGTCGACGTTCGCTGCCGGGACGCGGCATCCCGCAGGCGGACGACCCGAAGTGCGGTCGCTCGAAACTCGGCCCCCCGAGCTTCCGCTCCGCGTGGGCGGGGCGGACGGATCCGCTAGGCCGTATCTTGGGGCTAGGCACAATTCGCGATGATCGAGACAGCCCCTTTCCCGGCTGGTGACGATGCCGCTGCTCCGACTGGCCGCACTGTCGGTCGCTCTCCTGGGTATCCTGCCCGGAATGGCTTCTCCACAGGGCGGATCCGCGCCCCCCGAAGTCCGGAGGCTCCAGTTCTACGTCGGGAGTTGGAGCGAAGACGGACGGATGCGCGGCGATCCGGCCAACGACTTCGGGGCGATTGCGGGCGAGGAGACCTGCCGGTGGGCTGCCGGAGGGTACGCGGTGATCTGCGAGGAGTCGACCGCGGGAGCGGGCGGTGGCTGGGAAGGAGTGTACATTCTCAGCTACGACGCCACGGCTGGCCGGTACCGTGTGTACGGCATCGAGAAGCCCGGAACCACCATCCAGGCGGCCGGTCGGATCGAGGGGGATCGCTGGATCTGGGAGACGGATCCGGCGCCGGACGGCTCACGGGTCCGCTACACGTTCGCGCCGGCCGCCGGGAGTGACCGCACCATGATCGTCGCCCTCGGCACGGGCGAGGGCTGGTCCCCGATCGTCGAGATCAGGTACACGCGGCGGAAATGATTCCCCGAACGCACGACGGAGGTCCGATACCATGTCGCGAGCCAGCCGCTTTCGTTCGCTCGTCCTCGGCGCAGCCTTTCTCGTGGCGGTTGGTGCGTGCGGCGGCGCTCCCTCGAGCGAAGATGTCGCCCCGCGCGAAAGCGCTGCCGAGGATACCGGTTTCGCCGCCATGCAGGAGCGCGGTCGCGTCGTGATGGGCGTGGACCAGTACCGCTCCACCCACCACTTCGACGCTCTCGCCGACGGCGGCCGCATCGTCCTGCTGAGCGACACGGACGACAGCACGGATGTGGCGGCCATCAGGGTGCACCTTCGCGAGATCGCCGACGCCTTCCGGCGAGGCGACTTCACGAACCCGTCGCTGGTCCATATGGGCACCGTCCCGGGCACTCCTGTCATGACCGCGAAGGCGAAGCTCATCGCATACGAGTTCAGCGAACGCCCGCGCGGAGGGGAGGTCCGCATCCGAACGACGGATCCGGAGGCGGTGAGCGCCATCCACCAGTTCCTCGCCTTCCAGCGCGATGCACACCACGCGCACGAGCACGACGCTGGCGCGACTCCGCCCCCCGGCTGAACTGGCGTGCAGCCGGGTTCCGGTCGGCTCCCCCGGCTCGGTCCGCCGGGCCTCAGGAAGCGCGGCGATCGGCCGCGGACGCCGCTTCGACGTGGAGGTCCCTCCACCTTCGCCCGTTGGCGATCATCGACACGTTGCTCCGGCTCGTGTCGAATGCCTGCGCGATCGTCCGGTAGTGCCCGGTCCCCAACGCCGTGGCGAGACGCCTCAGGATCTGGACCTCCCGGCTGCTGAGCTTCGCCAAATGACAGCGCTCGCCGGCGCCGACCCGCTTCGCCGGCAGCGGCTCCGGCCCTCGCCCACCCGCGCTCTCCGCAACCTCGCGTCGCGACACGCGGCGACCAATGCGGGAGACCGCCGTAGCCGAGATGCGATACTCGTGCGCAATGTCGCTCAACCGATCCCGCCCCTCGTCGTAGCGCCGGCGGATGTCCCGGATCGCGTCCACGCCGAGCCGCGTCGCGGAGGACCGCTCCGGTCGAGCGACCGCTCCCCGGATCGCCTTCCAGGTCCGGCCGTGCACCGCGTTCGCGACGCAGGTATGCGAGACCTGCATCAGCAGCGCCAGCTGCTGGTAGGTCGCCCCCGACCTGAACAGCCGTCGCATCCTGACTACCTTCGCCGGTGACAGCTTCTTCACCGAGAACCTCCCCGCGAGTGCGTCCGTACTCATAGGAGGCAATGCTCTACACGGGTAACCCGGTTCCCGAGCGCCCGCGTCGGGCACGAAAGGAGCCCCGCGGCCTGGAGCGGCCACGGGGCTCGTGGTTCGAGGATCCTGGGGGTCCGTCCGTGGGCTACTGCCCCGGACTCCCTCCCGACATCGTTGCCCGTGTCACTGGGTCTGTGGCGCCGTGGCCTGGCCGCTCAGGATCTCCTCTGGCGTGACGTCGCGTCCGTAATAGGCGCGCGTCTCTTCCTCGTCGAAGTTGATGTCCGATGCGCCCAGCGAGGCGCCGGCGAAGGCGCCCTCGGTGTCGGACCACATCAGGACGTCGCCCTTGCCCCAGGACGCCTCGGATTTGCCGGACGCGTCGATGATCGTCAGGCCGCTGTTCGCGTCGAGCGAGAACTGCTGCGTGCCCTTGAAGTTGTTCAGCGCCTTGTCGGTCAGCAGCACCATCGCGAGCTGGCCACCCTCGCCGCCGGCCTGGGCGCCGACGCTGATCCCGCCAATGTCATAGAAGGAGGGCGAGCTCCAGCCGCCATCCTGCCGTGCGAGAAGGACGCCCTCGCCCCCGTGCACGCCGACCACCGCCGCACCCTTCCAGAAGTCGGGAACGATCAGCACCGCAGCCGCCTTGTCCAGCAGCTGCGCCATGTTCGCGTCGTTGCGCATGTCCTGTAGCGTGTTCTGCGCCTCGCTCTCCAGCTGCCTCGCCTCGGCGGCATTGTCCTCATCGGTCTGTGGCGCCGGCGCGGCCTGATCCGTTGTGGGCGCAGCCTGCTCGGTGGACGGCTCTGCCGCCTCCTGGGTTGCCTGATCCCGGCTCTCGCACGCGCCGACGGCGGCGATCGCGAGTCCGATTGATAACAAAGTCGTTGCTCTTCTCATCTTCAAACCCCTCGAAGTGAGTGTCGCCATTTCGCTGTCGACCTGGGGAGGGTGCACGTGCCATGCCGTCGAGGGCTGACAGGAGTCGAAATGGTGATCGTCGCGTTGGAAGCTCAGCTTCTGAGGCGGGCGAAGTCGCGCAGCGCGCCGCTGGGGCGGCCGTCGCCAGGGCGGCGCCGCGCCCGGGGCGAATCCATCGCGCTATATTGAGGCACCGCACGCTCGGGACTTGAACTCGGTGCTGCCCGCGACCCGAGCGCCCACTCTGTTCTCCCATATGACGGACCGACCGATCGTCTCCGTGATCCTGCCCACGTGGAACCGCCTCGGCATGCTCCGGGAGGCGGTGAGTTCCGTGGAGCAGCAAAGCGAGCGTCGCTGGGAATTGCTGATCGTGGACGATGGCTCGAGCGACGGCACCGCGGAGTGGGTGCGGTCGCTCGAGGATCCACGGATCCGGCTGCTCCCCGGCGCACGTTCGGGCAGGCCGGGCGTGGTGAGGAACCGGGGTCTCCGCAACACGCGCGGGCGATGGGTCGCCTTCCTGGATTCCGATGATCGCTGGCGTCACGACAAGCTGCGCCGGCAGCTCGAAGCCCACTCGGCTCGGCCCGATGCGCGGTGGAGCTACACCGGCCGGAGCCTCATTGATGCCCAGGGCCAGCCGCTCGACGAGGACGGGTTCAAGCCCTGGACGGCCCGGGCCGGCTGGATCTATGAGGATCTGCTGATGCACGACGCGATGGTCTCCCTGCCTACCGTCGTCGTGGATCGGGAGCTGCTCGAGGAGGTCGGAGGATTCGATGAGGGGCTGCCCCTCTCCGAAGACTACGAGCTCTGGCTCCGCCTGGCCCGCGCCTCCCCCGCGCTGGCCGTGGATGCGCCGCTGACCGAGATCCGTCATCATCGGACGAGCACCACGTACGACAATATCGAGGTCAACGCCTCGTTCGCCGAGATCTATCGCAGGCTCGCCCGCTCCGACCCCTCGCGGTCCGTCCGGCGGACCTGCCGCCGCCAGGAGGTCTTCTACCTCGGCTGGCTCGCCCGCCAGCTCCGACGCAGGGGGCGTCGGAGGGAGGCGGTCCGCACCGCCCTTAGGGCCGTTCGCGCCCGCGCCCACGATCCCCGTGCCTGGGCGACGCTCCTGCGGTCCGCCCTGGGCAGCTCGGGCGGAAACCGGCCGTGATCGTGCTACCAGGCCCGGAGTTCGGCTCCTGGCGCTCAATCTCTCAGGATTCGGCCGAGGCCCGCCCCCGGGCGGAGCTTCACCGGCGTGAGCGCCATCACCATTTCGGCCTCGTATCGGTGCCGACTGGCCCGACCAGCGTCGACGACGAGCGGGAGCAGACTCTCCGCGCGGATCCGGCGCGCGTCGATCCGCACGATCGCCGTCGCGCTGGTCAGATCGACCTGCGCGGACAGCACTCCGTCGGCCGATACGAGTCCGTTGTGGACGCGGTTGGCGCAGTTCACGCACCCCATTCCGGCGACTCGCAGGACCACTACATCCAGGCGCTCGACGTTCTCGGGCTCGTTCGCACCGATCTTCTCGACATGGCAGCCGCAGCTGCCGTTCGTATCGCTCATGGCCACTCCTCGGTGCAGGCTCTGGGCGGCTCGTTGCACGGCTCGGGTCAGGATAAGCGTAGCCGGATGAAGGTGGAGTGAATTGCGGATGAAGCGTCGTTCACCGCCCTCGCCACACCGGAAAAGATGAGCGGGTCCTCATCACGATCTCACCACCGCTTCACGGTGCCGGCACCATCATCGTAGGCATGGACCGAGCAGGAGGGAGCACGGCATGCACACGATCGATGAGGTTCGCAGGATCTACTCCCGCACGGCGGCGCGATACGATCGGCTCGTGCGGATCTTCCCGCTGTTCGGCGTGCGGCTCCGGCGGTATCGGCGGGAGGCGGTGGCGGCGCTCGGGCTGACGGCTGGCGACACCGTGGTGGAGCTCGGTTGTGGCACCGGCCTGAACTTCCCGCTGCTCCGGGACGCGGTGGGTGAGGCTGGACGAGTCCTCGGCGTCGATCTCACGCCGCAGATGCTGGATCGCGCACGCGAGCGCACGGAGCGACACGGCTGGCGGAACGTCGAGCTCGTGCGCTGCGATGTCGCCGATTACGAGTTTCCCCGGC
This sequence comes from uncultured Gemmatimonadales bacterium, assembly GCA_963798855.1. GTDB lineage: Bacteria > Gemmatimonadota > Gemmatimonadetes > Longimicrobiales > RSA9 > CAWCUU01. Next base: position 316,307 of record CAWCUU010000001.1, read on the forward strand.
GCGTGAGCGGCGTCATCTCGACGTTCGCGCTGACGCTATCGCCGGCATACGATCGCGTGATCGAACGTGCGGCCGCGGCGCTGGTACCGGGGGGCCGGCTCGTGCTGCTCGACCTGAAGCCCCCCGACTCCTGGCCGCAGTGGCTGGTGCGCTTCGTCGCCTGGCTCAACCGGCCATTCGCCGTAACCGTGGATCTGGGCGAGCGACACCCCTGGGAATCGGTGCGGCTGTACCTGCGGGAGGTCGAGTGGGTGGAGCACTACGGGGGTGCGATCTACCTCAGCGTCGGCGAGCGGCCGGTGTCGGGCTGAGCGGCGAGCCTTGGCGCCAGGGCGGCGAAACGACGACCTCCAGTAGCCGAGCCGCGGCCGCCCGCGTCTGAAGCCGCGTTCATTCGCGTTTAACCCGGTCTTCACGGCAGGTCTCCTACCTTGGTACGAGCACGGCGGTGCCGGGACGAGATCTCGGCCCGCGCCGACCTTCAGCCCGAGTGGTGCATGAGCGCTCACGGCAGCGGCGCCGACGCGGCCCGCATGGCCTGCCATTCCAACGTTAGCTCGCCGGTGCGAAGGAGCACGCCGGTACAGGATCTCACGCGCGGCCTCTGGCGCGAGAATCCGGTGCTGGTCCAGATGCTCGGATTGTGCCCGACGCTGGCGGTGACGAACACGCTGGTGAACGGCATCGCAATGTCGCTCGCGACCTCGTTCGTGCTCATCGCCTCGAGCATTCTGGTTTCGAGCTTCCGCAAGATGATACCTCACGCGGTGCGCATCACGACCTACGTACTGATCATCGCGACGTTCGTCACGGTGGCGGACATCTTCATGGAGGCGATGGTGCCGGATGTCGAGAAGGCCCTCGGTCCCTTCGTGTTCCTGATCGTCGTGAACTGCATCATCCTCGGGCGCCAGGAGGCCTTCTCCTCCCGGAACACGGTAGGCCGCTCGTTCCTGGACGCGGTGGGCACGGGCGCCGGCTTCACCCTGGCGCTGGTGCTCATGGGCACGTTCCGCGAGCTGATCGGCTCCGGCTCACTTCTGGGCTACGACGTCTTCGGCCCGCATTACGAGCCGTGGGTGATCTTCGTGCTTCCACCCGGCGGGTTCCTGACGCTCGGCTTCATTCTCCTGGGAATCAACGGATGGAAGCAGCGTCGTGAGCCGGCGCCCGTGCACGAGCGCTACATGATCGAACGCCTGGAGAAGGTGGGGGCGGCATGACGCTCGTTTGGATCTTCATCTCGGCCATGCTGGTGAACAACTTCACCCTGGTCTACTTCCTGGGAATCTGCCCCTTCCTGGGCGTGTCCGGCCGCATCTCCACGGCGCTTCGGATGGGCGCGGCCAACATCTTCGTGCTGCTGGTCACGTCCGTCTGCGTGTGGCTGCTCGACAGCTTCGTGCTCCAGGCCGCGCCGTTCCTGGAGCTGATCAGCTTCGTGGTTGTCATCGCCTCCGTCGTGCAGATCGTGGAGATGGTGGTGAAGAAGGTGAGCCCGAAGCTGTTCCGGGAGCTGGGCATCTTCCTGCCGCTCATCACGACGAACTGCGCGATCCTGGGGTTCGCGATCTTCCAGACGAACCGCGGCTACGGCTTCTGGGAGGGGATCGCCTTCGCACTGGGGGCCGGCGCCGGGCTGACGCTGGCGCTGGTGCTCATGGCCTCGATCCGCGAGGAGGCCGAGCTCGCGCCGGTGCCGCGCATCGCGCGGGGCATGGCGTTCAACCTCATCATCGCCGGTATCCTGTCCATCGCGTTCATGGGGTTCGCCGGACTGATGAGCGCCGCATGACGACGATTCTGGCCCTGCTCGGCTTCGCGGCGCTCTTTGCGCTGGCCGGCTTCTTCGCGCTTCACGCGGATCACGCGGCGGCGCGTGGCTGCGGCGCGTGCGAGCAGCCGAGCAATGCGTGCGGGAGCTGTCCGCTGGCGCCGACCGCTTCTGCCGACGACGGAGACGTCCCATCCAGGCGGGGTGGAGCATGAAGTACTGCTGCCCGGTGTGCCGAATGTCGATCCTCTGGGAGGAGGCCTGCTGCTGCCGGACCTATCGCGGCCGCACCTTCTATCTGTGCTGTGGAGGTTGCGCGGAGCTGTTCGCGCAGCAAAGCGCGCGCTTCGCCGTGGCAGCGGACGGCGACGGTGCCCGGCTGCCGCGGGTGGGTGTCCTGTCGCTGGACGAGTTCGAGGCGGAGATGTGCGCCGAATGGACGGCCCGGCTCGGGCCGGCCGTATGCTCGTCGAGAGCCCGCGTGATCGAGCGCTGCATCCTGAGCCTGATGCTGGGCGACCGCGGGCGCAAGCATGAGGTGGAGCGGCTCCTGGCGGCCGAGCTCGTTCAGCTGCGCGACCCCGCCTGCGACGCAGACGCCGCACTGGGTGCGTTGCGTCGGTTGCCGCAGGCGATCGAGGCTGCGGGGCAAGCGGCCGGGCTCACGTCCGAGCGGGCGAGGTCGCTGCGCCACCTCGCGGAGGACCTCGTGGTCCAGGTCCGGGCATGGAGCGGCGAGACGGCAGCCCGATACGTGGATGAAGAGCCGCCTCGACGCAGAGCCTTCATCGCGTCGTGAATTCCGCTTCACGCGCGTTTCACCCGGCCTTCACGGGGCTCGTGCTATCGATCGGACGTGCACGTCCGCTCCACGGGAGGCCAAACCATGCGCATGTCTGCTTCGATCTCTCGCGAGACCCACGCGACCGCGCGGCGCGCGGGATTCGTCTGGGCCGCGGCCGCGGCCCTCGGGCTGTTGAGCGTCTATGTCCTCGTGTTGGGCCTGGCGAACTCGCTCCAGCACGTCGTCGACGAGTTCCTGCGGCTGTGGCCGTGGATGAGCGCGCTCACGGTCGGCTTTGCGACGCAGGTCGGGCTCTTCGGCTATGCGAGAGCCGCCATGCGGGGCGGCCGGGCCGCGGGCTCCGGCGCGGTGGCCGCGACCGGTGGGACGAGTACGCTATCCATGGTCGCCTGCTGCGCGCACCACCTCACCGACGTGCTGCCGCTCATGGGGCTCGCCGGCGCGGCCTTCTTCCTCGCCGCCTATCAGCAGCTCTTCCTGCTGCTCGGCGTGCTGTCGAACCTGGTGGGCCTGGTCTACGTCATGGGCGTCATCCGGCGGCACCGCTTGTACCCGCCGCCGCCTTCGCTGCTGTCGTTGGGCGTGCGCTGGCCGGTGGACCGCGCGCTGCCGTACGTGCTTGCCGGCTCGGTCCTCGTCTTCGCCGTAGCCACGGTCCTCGCCGTGGTCTGATCGGAACGCGTGCAGGAGCAGCAGCCCGAGGAGCGCCATCGCACCGCCCGTGCAAGGTTGGCGAAACGCCGGTGAAGGCTGCTTCACCCGGATTTCACGTTCACCTCATCCGCATCGGGTTAGTGTGGGGACGCCAACGCTGGCGACGAGGCTCGGTCCTGTGACGCCGGTCGCGAGCCACCACGACTCCGGACCCGGAGGTTTCGATGAAAGCGATACGATCTCCAATCCTGCGGTCGGCCGCGCTGGCCGTCGCGCTGGCCGCGCTGGGCGCCGGCGGCGTCACGGCGCAGGCGAGCTCCACCGGGGAGACGGCGGCCGACTACGCCGCGCAGACCAGTGCGGGCCGCGTTTCCCTCGAGGTACTGCCTCGCTGGGAGAGCGGCCGGCTGGTATTCACGCTACAGGCGAATACGCACTCCGTCGACCTGAGCGGAGTGGACCTGCGCGCGGCAATGCGGCTGCGCTTGGGCGACCGCGTCCTGGAGCCGGTCCAGGCAGGATCCATGCAGGGACATCACGCCCGTGCGGAGGTCGCGTTCGCACTGGACGCGCCGCCACAGGCGTTCCGCCTCGAGATCCGCGGCGTTCCGGACGTGCCGGTGCGCACGCTTGCGTGGCCCGCGGAGCGATCGTCACGCTGAACGGGAGGAACTGCCGGCGGCCGATAGCGTCGCCGGGGCCCGACTGCCACGGGCCCGGTCTACCATCCCAGCGAAAGGAGCAGAGTCATGGCCATGGTGAAGGATCCCGTCTGCGGCATGCAGATCGACAGCGAGTCGGCCGCGGGGAAGTCGGAGTACCAGGGGAAGACCTACTATTTCTGCGGGACGGGCTGCAAGAAGGCATTCGACGAGAACCCGGCGAAGTACGCGGACTGAGGTCCGCCGCCGCCCGGCGCCGACCGCCACGCGGAGGCGCCCGGGCGGGCTCGGGTGTGGGCGGGTACACGCAGCGGCCGACCCCCGCGCCACACAGGTGCGCGAATCTGTTCACGGTCGAAGCGAGTGAAGGAGGGGGGCCAGGATGGCCGACGCATCACACGGCGCGCACGAGAACACGGAGACGGCGGAGCCGTCGGCCGGTACGACCATCGACCCGGTGTGCGGTATGAGTGTGGACGCCGCGGGACCGCTCCGCCTCGAGCACGGCGGCACGACCTACGTGTTCTGCAGCGAGCACTGCCTCGAGAAGTTTCGGGAAGACCCGGAGCGCTACGTCGGTTCCAGCGTCGACGAATCGCGTGCCCGCCTCCGGACGCCTGACGGCTCCACGCCCGCCAGCGCCGCGGCCGCGCCCGCCGGCGCCGTCTACACCTGCCCGATGGACCCGGAGGTGCGGCGATCCGAGCCGGGCCCGTGCCCGAAGTGCGGGATGGCCCTGGAGCCCGAAACGATCCAGCCGCCCGCCACGCGCACCGAGTACGTCTGCCCGATGCACCCGGAGATCGTGCGCGACGAGCCGGGCTCCTGCCCCATCTGCGGCATGGCGCTGGAGCCTCGGACCGTGACGCTCGAGGAGGAGAAGAACCCCGAGCTGGTGGACATGAGTCGCCGGTTCTGGGTCAGCCTCGTCCTCACTGTGCCGCTTCTCGTCATTGCGATGGGGCGCGAGCTGCCGGGCGGCCCGCTGCAGCAGATCGCGACGCCGCGCACGTGGTCGTGGCTCGAGCTGATCCTGGCGACGCCGGTCGTGCTCTGGGGCGCCTGGCCCTTCTTCGTGCGCGGCTGGCGCTCGGTCGTGACGTGGAACCTCAACATGTTCACGCTCATCGGCCTGGGCGTCGGCGTCGCGTACGGCTACAGCTTGGTCGCGTTCTTCCTGCCCGGGATCTTTCCCGCCTCCTTCCGGGACGTGAACGGCGAGGTGGCCGTCTACTTCGAGGCGGCCGCGGTGATCACGACGCTGGTGCTGCTGGGGCAGGTACTGGAGCTGCGCGCGCGCAGCCGAACCGGCGCGGCGATCCGATCCCTGCTCGGCCTGGCTCCGAAGACGGCGCGCCGCGTCCGCGACGACGGCGCCGAGGAGGACGTGCCGCTCGAGCAGGTAAGCCCCGGTGACCGTCTGCGCGTGCGGCCCGGCGAGAAGGTGCCGGTGGACGGCACGGTCGTGGAGGGGCAGAGCTCGGTGGACGAGTCCATGATCACGGGGGAGCCGATCCCCGTGGAGAAGACGCCGGGCGACCGCGTCGTCGGCGCCACCATCAACGGGACCGGGTCGCTCCTGATGAAGGCCGAGCGCGTCGGCTCCGAGACGCTGCTCGCGCAGATCGTGCGCATGGTGGCCGAGGCGCAGCGCAGCCGCGCGCCGATCCAGAAGCTGGCCGACCGCGTCGCGGGGTACTTCGTACCCGCCGTGGTGGGGATCGCCGTACTCACGTTCATCGCCTGGGCCGTGTTCGGCCCCGAGCCGCGGATGGCGCACGCGCTGGTCAACGCCGTCGCAGTGCTGATCATCGCGTGCCCCTGCGCGCTCGGGCTCGCCACCCCTATGTCGATCATGGTGGCATCGGGCAAGGGCGCGACGGTGGGCGTGCTGTTCAAGAACGCGGAAGCGATCGAGACGCTTCGTGACGTCGATACCCTGGTCGTGGACAAGACGGGCACGCTCACGCTCGGGCGTCCGGAGTTGGTGACTGTCGAGGCGCTGGACAAGGTGGACGAATCGACGCTGCTGCGGCTGGCCGCCGGCCTCGAGCGCGGCAGCGAGCACCCGCTGGCCGCCGCCATCGTGGCGGGCGCGGAGAGGCGCGGCGCCTCGCCGGGCCACTCGGAGCGGTTCGAGTCGCTGACGGGCCGTGGAGTGAGGGGCGTGGTGGACGGCCGCGCCGTCGCGCTCGGCAATCGGGCGCTCCTGGATGAGCTCGGGATCGAGCCGGGGCCGCTCGGCGAGCGCGCGGAATCCCTGCGATCCGAGGGGCAGACGGTCATGTTCGTGGCGGTGGACGGCGCGCCGGCAGGGCTGCTGGGAGTCGCGGATCCGGTGAAGGAGACGACGCCGGAAGCGATCCGCCGGCTGCACGGGGAAGGCATGCGCATCGCCATGCTGACCGGCGACAGCCGCACCACCGCAGAGGCGGTTGCCCATACGCTCGGGATCGATGAGGTGTTCGCCGAGGTACTGCCGGGCGAGAAGGCCGACGTGGTGAAACGGTTGCAGGCGGACGGCCGCGTCGTGGCGATGGCCGGCGATGGGATCAACGACGCGCCCGCGCTGGCGCAGGCCCAGGTGGGCATCGCCATGGGCACCGGCACGGACGTGGCCATGGAGAGCGCCGGCGTGACGCTGGTGAAAGGCGACCTGCGCGGCATCGTGCGCGCGCGGCGGCTGTCGCGGGCCACCATGTCCAACATCCGGCAGAACCTGTTCTTCGCGTTCGTTTACAACAGCCTGGGCGTGCCGATCGCCGCCGGCGTGCTCTACCCGGTTTTCGGGCTGCTGCTCAGCCCGATCATCGCGGCCGCCGCCATGAGCTTCAGCTCGGTGTCGGTCGTGACGAACGCGCTGCGGCTCCGGCGGGCGCGGATTTGAATGGAGGTGTGGTGATGGATCGCTATCGGATCGTGACCGTTGCCGGCATCGCGTTGCTGGTCGCGTTTCTGGGCTGTAGCGGAAGGGCGGGACAGGAGCCCGCACAGGACGGCGTAGCCGCGGCGCCTCAGGACACGGACAGCGTAAGCGGAGGCGTGATGGGCCGAGGTGGCGTGATGGGCCGAGGTGGCGTGATGGGTCGAGGCGGTATGATGGGCCGGGGCGGTATGATGGGCCGGGGCGGCATGATGGGCGCGCCCGCCGACACGGCCGCGGCGCCGCGGCCGGGGGTGGCCACGGCGAGCGCTGCGGGTTGTCCCGACGTGTCGCAGAGCACGGTGGACGTGGGCCGCCAGATCTTCACGGGGGCCGGCAACTGCTTCGCCTGCCACGGGAGCGACGCCCACGGGACCACCCTCGCGCCGAACCTCACGGACTCGAAGTGGCTGAACATTGACGGCTCCTATGCCGCCATCGTGCAGCTCGTGCGGCGGGGCGTGCCGCAGCCCAAGCAGGCGCCGGCGCCCATGCCACCGCTGGGCGGGGCGCAGCTGGATGCGTCGCAGATCTGCGAGGTGGCGTCCTACGTCTACTCGCTGAGTCACTGAAGTGTTTGGAGGCTTCGCGACGCCTCGGCAGTGCGCGCCCCGACCGAAGCCGTGGCCGACGGTTGTCTGCCGCAGACGCATGAAGGATGCTTCACACGGATTTCACCATCCCTTCATGCGACGCCGCACAGCTTCTTTGTCAGAAGTTGAGCCGTGGACCGGAGGATTGAGGTGACAATGTCGAGGAAGATCGCGATCGGGACCGTCACCGTTCTGGCAATCGCCGGAATCGCGTGGATCCGTGGCAGCGCACCTGCCACGGCGGAGCCCGTCGTGGAGGTGTGGCGCAGTCCCTCGTGTAGCTGCTGCGGCGCCTGGGTCCAGCACATGGAGCGGGCGGGCTTCACCGTGAGCGTGCACGATACCGAAGACCTGGTCTCGATAATGGATCGCAACGAAGTGCCGCAGTCCCTCGGCTCGTGCCACACCGCCACCGTGGGCGGCTACGTGATCGAGGGCCACGTGCCGGCGGACCTGATCGAGAAGCTGCTGCGCGAGAGGCCCGCGGGCGTGAAGGGGTTGGCCGTCCCCGGCATGGTGAGCGGCTCGCCGGGCATGGAAGGCGGTCCGGCGCAGCACTACCGGGTGGTGGCGTTCCACACCGACGGCACGACATCGGTCTACGCCGAGCGGTAGAAGGGCTGCGAGGTCACTCGCCGCGCGACGTATCCGCCTCTCGCCCCCGCGTCTCGATGAGGAACTGCGTGATCAGCTGCTGGTCCTCCGGGCGCAAGGGCAGGAGCCCGGACTTCCTCATGTTGCCCTTCATCTTCTCGAGCACCGCCGGCCACTCGGCAATCGTATGCATCGTCGGGTCCGGCGCCTCGTGGCACGCGCCGCAGCGGTGCAGGAAACGGTGATAGCCGAGTGAGTCGGTCACGCCGACGGCGGGCTCGCGAAAGGGGATCAGGTCCGGCACGGGGTACGTGCTGATGCCGGCGAGGCCCGCACCGGGCGCCATGGTGGCATTGGCGCGCGACAGCTCCCGCAGCGTCGCGGCGCGTTCGTCGTAGCTCTCCCAGTCCTCGCCCCTGCGACCGCCACAGGCGGCGATGCCCAGCACCAGGAGCGCGGCCCCTGCGCCCGCCCATGCGGGCGAGCGGGGGGCCTTGCGTCGCTCGCTCACATCTCGTACAGCCCGTCGATGGCCGTGCGGATCTGGTCCAGCGACCGTCCCTGCGTGGACATCGTGTAGGCGAGCTGGGCCTCGGAGAGGCACACGTCGCAGCCGGCTGCGTGGTCGCTCTTGTAGCAGTCGAGCAGCGAATAATGGCCCGAGTGCTTCTCGCATTCGCAGTAGCAGTAGATGCCATCGAGCACGGCTGGGATCATCGCGGCTTCGCGGTACACCCCCGCGACGCGTGGATACCCCGCGTAACTGGACGCCGGCATGATGTGGTCGGCCTGCGCGGTGGCCGCATTTTTTCGCGGCGTCGGATGTCCGCTCGCGCTGCGCGGTGTCACCAGCGCCACCAGTCCGATGAGCGCAGCGGCCGCGATGGCCCACGGTAGCAGGAAGAAGCGCCTGCGCCGGCCGCGGCCGCGTCGCCGATTTCCGCCGCGATTCCGCTGTTTCGCCACTGGATCCGTTCCCTTCGTCTGTGGGCGTTCAATTCGATGTCCAGCGTGGTCACTCTCGAAGGGTAGCGTCGCGGCGATGAAGCGGGCGTGAAACGAGCATGAAGGCCACTTCATCATCGCTTAGCCCGGCCGCTCATGCGGGCGGCTTCGGAGGTGCGGCGGCGACGTAGTGAACCGGCTGGCGCACGAACTCGCGGCGGCACTCCCCGGAGCAGAAGCGATACGTCTGGAGCGGCATGCCCCCGGGCCTGCCGGCGACGACGGAAGTACCCTTCCACGTTCCGGTGGGCGCAGGGCGACCGGCACCCGGTACGTCGCCGCCGGCCGGATCCCGGACTGCTGCAGTCGGGTCATGCGTGCGGCCCAATCCGCCATGCGACGGCCAGTCCGAGCGCGAGCGCCGCAAGACTGCCCAGCAGGACGAGAGCGCTCTCCAGCCGAGGCACGGTTGCAGGCGCTCTCGCGGGGGAACCGGCCTGCATGGCGTGGTCCAATGCGGCGTGGTCCTCACCTCCCCGCCCGAGCACGCGCACGGTTCCCATCCCGTGCTTCAGTCCGCGCGCCACGAGCCAGAGGTTGATGGGATAGGCGACCAGGGAGCCGATGAGGATGGCCAGGGACATCACGCCCCAGAAGCGGAGCGATGCCGGTGCGGAACCGCCGTTCATGAGGACGACCATCACCGGGACCATACCGCCCATCAAGGCGTTCATCGACAGCCATTCGGGCAGGATCGTTCTCCGCACGGCGCTCCAGTAGCCGCCGCCCACCATGAAGCGGCTGAACAGCGCCTGGAAGATCAGCAGCCCGAACGTGAACCCGGCGGCGTACTCGAACGCGACATCGCCGATCCGGCCCAGGTGCAGCATGGAGCTGACGATCGCGCCGAGGATGATTCCCGTGGCGTCGCCGGCGACGCAGTGGATGGTGGATCCGACCGCCTGCTTCCAGAGCGAGGCGACGTAAGCCTCGTGGGTCCCGGCGAGTGGCTCTCGGCAGGCCAGCAGGTAGACAACGAGTCCGATGGGGCCGGTATAGAGGATCACGAGGACCCAGGCCCAGCGCATGACAGTCGTGATCGGCTGGTTCCGAGCCAGATCGTAGGCAGCGAACGCCGCGGAGGGGATCGCCAGCGCGAGCCAGAGCGCGGCGGCGCTCATCGCCGAGCCCTGTCGAGAGCCACGGCCATCAGCGCCCCGAATGCCCCGAGAACGGCGGCTGCCATGCCAATGACGCGCAGCGCACCGCCGGCCGCTGTCGCGAGGAAGGCTCCGGCGAGCAGGGCGCTGCCGCCGACCACGGCGGCGGCGAGAATGCCGAGCGAGCGACGCAGCGCCCGCACCTCCCGGGCGAGGCCCTCGTCGCGGACCCGGCCAAGCTCGCCCTCGCCGAAGCGGCGCAGCACCCGGTCGAGGTTGTGCGGCAGGTCGCGCGACAGGTGCTCGAAGGCGCGCGCGAAGTCCAGTGCCCCGCGAGCGAGGTGTTCCGGGCTCAGCCGCAGCAGCTCGAGTCGACCGAGCTGTCCCTTGAAGACTTCGATGACGTTGACGTCCGGGTCGAGCTGGCGCAGCAGCGCCTCGGCGATGAGGAACGCCCGGGCCAGCAGCAGCAGCTCCCGCGGGTTCCGGACGCGATTGCGGCCGCCGACGCGCATCAGCTTCTGGATCTCGTCGCCCAGCGAGATCTCGCCGAGCGGACGCGACCGCATCTCCGCCAGGACGCGCTCGAACTCGCGCTTCAGCACCTCCGGCTCGACGTCGGCGCCCGGCAGCCCGAGCCGGAGATAGGCGTCCGTGGCGGCGAGGGCATCGCCGCGCACCTCCGCGGCGAGGAGCTCGCCGAGTGACAGGCGCATGGGCTCGCTCAGCTCGCCGATCATGCCGAAGTCGTGGAGGCACAGTCGGCCATCGGGCAGCACGAACAGGTTGCCAGGGTGCGGATCGGCGTGGAACAGCCCATCCTCGAAGATCTGCCGCAGCACGAGCGCCGCGACGGCGGACGCGAGCTCGTGCGCCCGCTCCGGGTGCTTGCGGGCGTAGCGGTCGATGCGCTCGCCGGGCGAGTGCTCCATGGTCAGCACGGCGGCCGTGGAGAGCTCGCCCACCGCGTCCGGCACCCATACGCCCGGGAAGCCGCGCAGGCTGTGGCGAAAGCGACGGATCGCCTCGGCCTCCAGACGGAAGTCGGACTCGCGCCGAAGCGTCTCGCGGAACTCGAGCACCAGCGCGGGCAGGTCGAGCGGACGGAGCGGCGGCGCGACCGCGTCGGCCAGCCACGCGACGAAGGCGAGGACGGCCGTGTCGCGCTCGATGACGGCCTCGAGGTCGGGCCGCCGGACCTTGACGACGACCTCGCGGCCGTCGTGCAGCCGCGCAGCATGGACCTGCGCGATCGTCGCCGCCGCGAGTGGCGCGGCGGCGAACGTCGCGAACAGCGCGTCGAGCGGCCGACCCAGCTCTGTCTCGACCACCGCGCGCACGGTCTCGAACGGCAGCGGCGGGACGCGGTCGTGCAGCGCCTCCAGCTCGGTCACGTAGGCGTCCGGCAGGAGGTCCCGGCGCAGCGCGAGCACCTGTCCGAACTTCTGGAAGACGGGGCCCAGCTCCTCCAGCGCAGTGCGCGCCTCGCGCGGCGTGGGGTGCGGCCGCGGCGGCAGCAACCCGTGCCTGCGCAGCACGCGCAGAACAGCAAGCGCACGCCGCAAGGAGGCGGTGGCGGTCAGCCGGGCCACGGCAGCACGATGATCAGGAGCAATCCCAGAGTGGCGTACGCCAGCAGGCGCCGTACCGGGCTCAGCGGCAACAGCTCGTTGCGCGATGGCGGGTGCGACGTGCCCGCGATCAGCCACACGAGCGCGCCCCACATCAGCCAGTGCGGCGAGTAGACGACTCCGAGCGCGAGCATGGCGCCGATCACCACCGCGCCGACGACACGGCTACGCTCGCGGCCCCAGAGCGCGTACGCCACGTGCCCGCCGTCGAGCTGACCCACGGGGATGAGGTTCAGTGCGGTGACCACGAGCCCAAGCCAGCCGGCGAACGCGATCGGCCCCAGGGCCATCAAGCGTCCCGGATCGCCGCCCCCGGCCAGCATGTAAAGCCCGGCGAAGAGCAGCGAGGACGACGGCCGCATGCCGTGCATCGTGACCGCGGCAGCCGGCATCGAGACGCCGACGAGCACGGCCAGCACCGCGAGGACGAGCCCCACCAGCGGGCCGGCCACCCCGATGTCGAAGAAAGCGTTCCGGTCGTGGATCTCTCCCTTCATCCGTATGAACGCGCCGAACGTGCCGAGGAAGAAGGGTGCGGGAATGAAGTAGGGAAGGGTCACCTGCACCCGCCGGAGGCGCGCCGCCACGTAGTGTCCCATCTCGTGCACGCCGAGGATCAGCAGCAGCGCGAGCGCGTAGGGGAGCCCCACGGACCAGCGCGCTGGCAATGCCGAGAGGTCGACGCCGACGTGGGCGGCGCCGGCCCAGGTGGTGGTGAGAAGCGTCGCCGCCAGCAGGGCGACGTGCACGAGCGGCCTGGATCTGGCCGCAGCGGCAGGAGCGCTGGGGCGAACCAGTAGGGCCGCGCCTCCGCCTCCGGTCTCGACCAGCGACGCGTCGAAGCCGCGGCCGCGCATCTCCTCGGCGGCAGAGTCGAATGTCGTTGCCGCTGCGTCTCTCGCCCTGCCGCGGAAGACGACGCCGTCCTCCTGTGACTCGATCCCGTCGATCCTCAGTATCCGCACCGCCAGGTCCTCCACCTGCTCCGCGACCGAGAAGGCCGGCGGTGCTCCCGCCGCCGCCACGGCTGCCATGCCGCTTCCGGAGACCCGGCGCTCCACCCCATTGAAGGGCCGCCGATCCGGAACTTCAATGCCGGGCTGCGCCATCTCGAGCTCTCTCCGCCGTTGCTCGCCTTCAAGGTACTTCAAGGTGGCGAACGGCCACTGAAGGGAGCGTGAAGCGGAGATGAAGGGTTCTTCAGGAGGATGCGGCCGAGCCGGTAACGCGGAGCCGGCGCCTCAGTGGCTCGACCAGTGGATGTGGCGGATCTTCCAGCCTTCCGGCGTGCGCACGAGGACGATCGTCTCGGTTCCGACGGCGTCGATGGCCCGGCCGCGGAAGTCGCCCATTGCAGCGTATTCGCTGGTGTAGAGCGCCATGTCCTGCCCCGCAACCACTCGTTCGTCCAGTACCTGCCGACGAACCGCGGATGCGAAGACGAGGTCTGCGGCCAGGTGGCCGCGCTGGTACTCCTCGCGCGTCTCGGCGTGGCCGGACTCGAAGATGGAGGCGTCCGGGTGGAGAAGCGCGATCACCGCCATCGAGTCACCGTTCGAGAGCGCGGCGCCGAAGCCGCGTGCCGTCGTAAGGATGGCGGAGTCGGTCGCCTCGCTCGGCCGCGTGCCCGCGGCCTCCGTGTCGGCCGCGGCAGAAGCCTCGTCGCGGTCCGCGCCCTGTGAGCAGGCCGTCAGCGTGATCAGGGCGATCGCTTCGGCAGTTCTCGCTGCGAGGCGGCGCATGGCGATCCCTCCAGTGAATGTGAGCGGATAAGATACGATCGTCAGCCCTCAGGACTACACCTTCACAGCGGCAAGCAGTGACCTTCCAGCCGTGAAATGGCCTTAACCCCGATTTCACGCCGGCTTCACGCGTGCAGCGCTATGCTCGGCGCGTGTCGAGCGGCCGCCGAACGCGATCGATCCAGATCGCCGGCACCGCAGAACCGGGTTCCGAAGGGAGAACACCAATGAAGCGACCCGAGATCAACATCACACCCCTGGAGAGGGTCGGGCGTGTGGTGATCGGCGGAGCGGGCGCGGGTGCCGGACTGGTGCTGCTCGGCACCGCGAATGGCGCGCTCGTGGCTCTGCTCGAGGTATTGCTCGTGCTCGCCGGACTCGATCTGCTGGTCACCGGCGCACTGGGACACTGCCCGCTCTACAAGCGGCTCGGCTATGTGCCGCGCTCGCTGCGGAGGTCTGCATGAGCCGCCAGATCCATCGGCCTACCGCCTTTGAGCGGCCGCCCGCGCATGCCCGCCACGGCAGTCGCCGTCGTCATTTCTGGATGATGTTCGCCTGCTGCGTCCCGATGCTCGCCATCGTGATTGCACTCATCGCGACCGGCGCGGTCGGTTTCGACTTTCTGATCGTCGCGCTCCTCTGCGTCGTCATGATGCCGTTGATGCACGGCGCGATGTCCCACGGCCGCGGGGGCGGCGAAGGGGAGCGCTGATCGCCTGCGCCGCGGCGCACGAAGCACTCGGGGTCGTCGACCTGCCGCGACCGCTGCCACCAGCGTTCGGGCTCGCGCTCCCGATGCTCGCCTCTCTGCCTCGCCCGTTGGAACCCTCGTGCGGGCGGTGGCGCGCCGAATGGACGCGGGCCCGCGGGCCCGGCGATTTGGCGGTGCCGCGGCGGGAGCCGGAACCGGGGGCGTTCAGCGGCCGCTCAACTCTTCCTCACCGACCGGTGCGGCGAGCGCCAGGTGCGTCGTGCCGGTCAGCATGGGCTCGCCGAAGATGGCCCAGTCGGCCGGCACGACGAGCCGCGTCCCGGTGACGTCCCAGAAGCCAAGGAAATCCCGCCAGCCGGTCTCGACGACGAGCTGGCCGATCCGGTCCCCGCTTCGGACGAAGCCGACGACCTCGCCGATCCTCTGGCCGCGCGAGTTCAGGAGCGTGGCGCCGTAGTAGCGCGCGTCGCCCTCGACGAGGTACCACGGCGGCAGTGTCGAGCGCGGCGGCAGCGGGCCGAGCTGCCGCGCTTGCTCCTCTAGCCAGACCGCGACGGCCTCGAGCCGACGGCGCGCATCGCCGGGACGACCGAGCTGGACCTCGTGGCGCGCATCGTGAACGGCGTCCGCGCCGCGGCTGATCACTTCCTGTGCGCCGCCGCTGGACGCGTAGCGCGCGAGATCAGCGATTCGCATCGCGTCGTCGAGTGCGCGCACCGCATGGGCGCGTCCTGTGCCGGCGAGCCCCCGGGCCGCCTCGTTCATGCTGTAGACGAGCCCGCTCAGCAGCACGGAGATCGGCTCGCTGGGCGCCGCGGGCGGCAGATTCGCCGGCGTGGCGCCCGCAAGGGCCTCGGGTCGTGCGCTCTCCTGCTTGCCAAAGCCCTGGCAGCCAGCGAGCAGCGCCGCGAGGAGGAGCGGCGCCAGCCGCCACGGACACGTCACGGTACGGGTCATCGCCTCAGCCCATCCCATGCTTCCAGCCGACCTTCACCAGCGCCCAGTTCGTCGGGTACGTCGCAATGAAGCCGGCCAGCAGCCCCAGCGAGCCGAACCCCCAGAACGCCCACGTCCACGGATCCGGCTGCTCGCCGACGACCCGCGGCGTGACCAGTCGCATGACCGCCCCCATCCCCGCCATCACCGTGATCATGGAGAAGAACTCCGCCCGTCCACCCTTCAGCCAGGCCATGAACGGCTCGTCGCCCATTTTCCGGAAGGAGAGATACTGAAAGATGAACCACCCGAACGCATAGCCGACGGCGTACTCGAACCAGAACTCCTCCCAGAAGCTCATTCCGACGAGTCGCGCCAGCACCATGGCGGTCATGATGCCGAGCCCGTCGCCGCCGACGCAGTGGATCACGGGCCCCGTGACCTTGCGGAACGGGTTGCTCGTGTACTCCTCGTGCGCCCGCTTCGCCTCGTCGCCCTCCTTCTCTCCGATCCCCGGCGCGCGTGCGGTGAAGACGTAGAGCAGCAGTCCGATCACGGAGAAAAAGAAGACGATGATCGGGAAGGGTCCCTTCATCGCCACCTTCATCTGCTTGTTGGCATGGAGCTCGTCGTAGAGGACCCACGTGGCGGCCACGGCCCCGAAGCCGTACCACGGAACCACGAACCACGGCTCCGAGAGGAAGCTCAGCCAGCCCCAATCCATCAGCGCTCCACGTCCATTCTTACTGGTGGCGTTCACGACGGAGCGAACCGCTGCGCAAGGCTCATTCCGCAATCGATGCGCTCTGTGGGCGCGCTCATGAACGACTCTTCACGTCGAGTTCACCGTCGCTTCATGAGTGGCATGCGAGATTGCGGACGCGCCCGCGGACCGGCGGAACGGCCGCCGCGATCCGGGCGCGGCGGGCGGCGCACCCTGGTGTCCCGCAACGGTGAGTGAACGAACATGTCGAAGCGGTTCGCAGCGGTGACGGTGATGTCCGTGGCGCTCGTCGCCGCAGCATGTGGAAGCAGCACGACCGCGCCTGCACCGGTGACCGAGGTGGCGTCGGTCGTTCCGGTCGGCGGCGCAACGGGCGTGGATCCGACGGCGCCGGCGACCGTGACGTTCAGCGGCCCGATGGCCACGGGCATGGAGATGTACGCGGCGCTGCACGAGGGCGATGTGACCGGTGCCGAGGTGTCCGGCACGTGGTCGTGGTCGTCCGATCGGACTGCGCTGACGTTCACGCCTTCTTCGCCACTGAAGTCGCAGACGACCTATACGCTGCATTTGGGCGGCGGGATGAGTGACGCGGACGGAGATGCGATCGGCTACGAACGCTGCGTCCAGACGATGGGCGGGCAGTGGGCCACGGAGCAGATGATGGAAGGCGGCATGATGGGCGGTGGCGGGATGATGGGGCCTGGCTGGCGGAACGCGAACGGCTCGTACGGCATGGTGTTCACGTTCACGACGGCCTGAGGCGAGGAAGCGAGGAGAGGAGGACGACGATGCGGCTGCTGGTGATCGAGGACGATCGAAAGGTCGGCAGCTTCCTGCAGCGCGGGCTGCGCGAGGAGGGATACGAGGTCGATGTGTCGAACGACGGCGCGGAGGGCGCGTTGAACGCCCACGTGTACGATTACGATGCGCTGCTCGTGGACGTGATGCTGCCCGGCAAGAACGGCTACGAGATCGTCCACGAGCTGAGGACCAGCGGCAAGACCGTGCCGATTCTGATGCTCACGGCGCGGGACGCCACCGACGATATTGTCCGCGGCCTGAACGCGGGAGCCGACGACTACGTCACCAAGCCGTTCGGCCTGGATGAGCTGCTGGCGCGCGTGCGGGCGCTTCTGCGACGGGGCGGTGCTGCACGCCTGATGCGCCTCGTCTACCACGATCTCGAGATGGACCGCGTACGGCACGTCGCGAAGCGGGGCGGTCGCGTCCTCGACCTCACGGCGAAGGAGTTCGAGCTGCTCGAGTACTTCCTGCTGCACCCGGAGGAGGTGGTCCGCCGCACGGAGCTGCTGGAGAAGGTCTGGGATCTCACCTTCGACCCCATGTCCAACCTGGTGGACGTGCACATCGCGAACCTGCGGCGCAAGCTGCGCGACAGTGGGCGATCGCCGCTGATCCACACGATGCGTGGGGTAGGCTACATCCTGCGCGAGGACGAGCCGGCGTGATCCGCTCGTTCGGCTTTCAACTCGCGGCGCGCGTCGCGGGCGGCGTCGTTGTGGCGCTCGCGGCGATCGCTGCGCTGAGCTACCTGGCGATGCGGGCCTCGCTGGACCGTCAGATCGATGCGAGCCTCGTCAACATCGCATCGATCCAGGCGGCGTCGGTGACGTCGGCGCCGTCGGGGGCAATGTCTTTTCACGAGTGGGCGCTGACGCCGGACGAGGCGGCCTCGGTCCTCGACCTGAACCGTTTCGCGCAGGTATGGACCGCCGGCGGGCGGAGCCTGCTGCGCACCCGCTATCTGACCCGCGATCTGCCGCTGGACCGCGCGGCGCTGTCGCGGGCGGGGAAGGGAAGGCTGGCCTGGTCCGAACAACGCCTCGGGGACATCCCGGTACGGTCCCTCTACTATCCGCTCGTTCGCCTCGGCCCCGCCCACGCTCACCACGTGCTGCAGGTTGCAGCGCCGCTGGTCTCGCGCAATGCCACGCTGCGGCGTCTCGCGCTGCTGCTGCTCGGGCTCCTGTTCGTGGCCGGCGCGGGCACGTTCGCCGGGAGCTGGTGGCTGGCCGCACGAGTCGTCCGGCCGGTGGGCCAGATCATAGACCAGACGGAGGAGATCGGAGCTCAGACGTTGGGCCGCCGCATCGAGGCGTACGCCGATACGCGCGAGTACCAGCGGCTCGTCCAGGTCCTGAACACGATGCTGGAGCGCCTCGACAACGCGTTCGAGACGCAGCGACGCTTCACCGCCAATGCCAGCCACGAGTTGCGCTCCCCGCTTACTGCCCTCCAGGGCGAGCTGGAGCTCGCGCTCCGTCGCGAGCGCGCGCCCGACGAGTACCGACGCGTGATCAGGAGCAGTCTGGAGGAGACCCAGCGTCTGGCGCGCACCGCAGAGGACCTCCTGACCCTCGCCCGCGCCAATGCCGGCGTGCTGCGGCCGCGTCTCCGCAGCGGCGACCTCACCGCGATCGCGCAGCGCACCTGCGAGCGTCTGCGCGGCCGCGCAGAGTCCAAAGGGGTCCGCATCCGGTCTCTGCAGCAGCAGCCCGCGGCGGTGAGCATGGACCCCGAGCTGGTCGAGCGACTCGTCTACAACCTGGTGGAGAACGCCGTGAAGTACACGCCGCCCGGGGGTGATGTCGCCGTGAGCGTGACCTCGGAAGCCGAGCGCGTCGAGCTGCGCGTCGAGGACACCGGACCCGGGCTCCCCGAGTCCGAGATCGATCGGCTGTTCGAGCGCTTCTACCGGATCGACGAATCCCGCACCCCGGAAGAGGGCGCCGGCGGCACCGGGCTCGGCCTGTCCATCGCCCGGGCGATCGCACGGTCCCATGGAGCGGTACTCAGCGCTGGGAACCGCGAATCGGGGGGCGCCTCGTTCGTCGTTTCGTTTCCGGCGACGCCGGTGCAGCCCGCACCCGCCGAACCTCGCCCGCTCATCGAAGCCCTCGAGCCGCGATCGGCTGCGTCCGCCGTCGGCTGAGTGCTCAGGCGCGACCCACCTCACTCTGCCGTGCACTCTCCGGACGCCCGTCGCGGAACATTAAATCCCCTTCATTTGCGTTTCATGATCCGTTCACGGACGCCACGCTAGACTTGCCGAGAGGCTGAAGTCACATCCGCTGAACCGGACGATTCCGATGGACCGAAAGCACGGGGCGCCGCTGATCGCCCTCCTCGTCGCGCTGAGCGGGGCGGCCAATGCAGCCGCGCAGGAGCGGCAGCCCGCCCCGCGGACGGCATGGAGCCCGGCGTCCACCCCGGCTGCGACCAGCGGACCGACGCACCTGCGCGACATCTACGCTCTGGCGCGCGAGCGCAACCCCGGGCTGTCGGCGGCGGATGCGCTGATCCGCGCTTCGGCGGCGCGGGAAGCGTCCGCGTCGCTCCCTCCGGACCCGATGCTCCAGCTCGGCGTGATGAACTTCACGGTGCCGGGGCTGTCGGCCACCATGCCGACGTCGATGGCTCCGTCGATCCAGGTGATGCAGATGGTCCCGTTCCCGGGAAAGCTCGCCCTGAGCGGGCGGATCGCGGAGCAGACCACGGCGATCACGCGGGCGAAGGCCGGGGAGGAATGGTGGGCGGTCCGGTCGCAGGCGGCGATGGGCTTTTACGAGCTCTACCGCGTCGATCAGCAGCTGGCCGTAATGCGCGGGACGCTGCGGCTGCTGCAGGACTTCCAGAAGGTGGCGCAGGCCATGTACGCGGCCGGCGAGGGGCACCAGGCGGACGTGCTGCGGGCGGGGGTGGAGGTGGCGCGCATGCAGGCCGATATCGCGCAGATGGAGGCGATGCGGCGGGTCGCCGCGGCGAAGCTGAACGCGGTGCTGAATCGTCCGGCGGAGACCCCGATCGCCACGCCCGTGCTGGATCCGCTGCCGGACGCTGTGCCGGCCACGGACACGCTGGTCGCGTGGGCGGAGGCGACGCGGCCGATGCTCGAGGCCGGCCGCACCGGCGTCGAGCGCGCGGGCAGCGAGCTGGCGCTGGCGCGCCGCGATCTCTGGCCGGACTTCACGATCGGCCTGCAGTACGGCCAGCGCTCGGGCGACATGGGCACGGAGCGCATGGGCAGCGCGATGATCGGCTTCAGCCTTCCGATCTTCGCGGGCAAGCGGCAGCTGCGCATGCGCCAGGAGGCGGCCGCGATGCAGAGCATGGCGGCCGCCGACCTCGCCGCCATTCGCGCGGACGTGAACGCGCGTATCGGCGAGCTGCAGGCGGAGCTCGAGCGTGCCCGCACTCTGATCCGGTTGTACCGCACGGAAGTGCTGCCGCAGGCCTCGGCGACCGTCGAGTCCTCGTTCTCCGCGTATCGCGTCGGCCACGTGGACTTCATGACGCTCGTCGACGCGCAGATGACCCATAACCAGTACGAGCGCGACTACTACGGCCTGCTGGGGGATTACGGGACAGCGGTGGCCGAGCTGGAGATGACGATCGGCCGCGAGCTGCCGGCGGCCGGCAACATTGTAGCGGAGGTTCGATGAGCACGCGCAAGCAGATGGGCGTGGCCGGCCTGATCGTGATGCTGGCCGCGGTTGTGGTCCTGGTCTATACGGGCGCGACCTCCGCCAAGCCCACAGGGGACGGGTCGGTGAAGGGTCACGACCACGGCGCCATGGCGGCAGCCGCGGATGCGCCGAAGCCGGTGCACCTGAGCCCCGAGGCCGCACGCCGAATCGGCATCACCTACGCGACCGCGGAGCTGCGGCCCCTGGATCGGACCGTCCGCACGGTCGCCTCCGTGACGTACGACGAGACGCGCCTCGCGAACGTGAACCCGAAGGTCGAGGGCTGGGTCGAGAAGCTGTACGTCGACTTCACCGGGGCGCCCGTCCGGAAGGGTCAGCCGCTGCTGGACGTGTACAGCCCGATGCTGGTCACGGCGCAGGAGGAGCTGCTGCTCGCCCGGCGGCTGGTCGACGAGTCGGCGGCTGCGCCGTCCAGCGTCGCGGCCGCGAATGCGCGCGAGCTGCTCGCGTCCGCGCGTCGTCGCCTCGCCTACTGGGACATACCGGCGGACGAGATCGCGCGCATCGAGCAGAGCGGCACACCTCGCAAGTCGCTCACGCTGCGCGCCCCGGCGAGCGGGATCGTGGTCGAGAAGGACGTCGTGCAGGGCGCGCGCATCATGCCGGGCATGAACCTGTACCGGATCGCCGACCTGTCCACCGTCTGGGTGGAGGGCGACGTGTTCGAGAAGGACCTCTCGCTCGTCTCCGTCGGTCAGCACGCCCGCGTGACGCTCGAGTCGTACCCGGGTCGGGAGTTCGATGGGGTCGTCACGTACGTCTACCCGACCGTCTCCGTGCAGAGTCGGACCGGGCGTGTGCGGGTCGCGCTGAAGAACCCCGGCCTCGAGCTGAAACCCGGAATGTACGCGAACATCGAGCTGGCCGTCCCGGGGACGGATGCGCTGGTCGTCCCCCGTACGGCGGTGCTCACGACCGGCGAGCGCTCGCTCGTCTTCGTGAAGGACGCGGACGGGATGCTGCAGCCGCGGGAAGTGCAGGCGGGACTCGCTTCCGACGACGTCGTCGAGATCCGTGCCGGACTCACGGCCGGCGACATCGTCGTCGCTTCGGCCGCGTTCCTGGTCGATGCGGAGTCGAACCTCGGCTCCGCGATGGGCTCCATGCCGGGGATGGACATGGGCGTGCCGACCGGCTCCGATACCGGGGCGGAGTCGACGCCCGGCGTGTCCATGCCCACCACCGGCAGCGAGGGCGCGAAAGCCCACGCCGGCCATTAGCAGGTCGCTGAAGAACTGGGGTGCGGCCGCGCGTGTGGCGCTTGCGCGGGTCAGCCGAGAAACGAGGAGGAAGCGATGCCCTGCGCATCGGTGACGACGAGAGACGAAGGATCACCCGCGCAACCGCCACGCGCCCTGTGGGTTGCGGGCGGCACGGGGCCATCTCCAGCGTTGGCGCTCCTCCCCGATGGCGTGCGACATCGCGTCGTCGCGCCGCCTCGGATCTGGCCCCGTGGCGCCCGCAACGCGGCTCGCTCCAGTTCTTCAGCGACCTGTTAGGAGAGAACGGCCATGCTGAAAGGCATCATCGAGTGGTCGGTCGCCAACCGGTTCCTCGTGCTGATTGCCGCGGCCTTCATCGCTGTGGCCGGCATCATCGCGATGCGGCGTACGCCGCTGGAGGCGCTGCCCGATCTCTCCGACGTGCAGGTGATCGTCAAGACCGACTACGAAGGTCAGGCCCCGCTGATCATAGAGGACCAGGTCACCTATCCGATCGCCTCCGAGATGCTGAAGGTGCCGGGCGCCCAGACCGTCCGCGGCTACTCCTTCTTCGGCGTCTCCTTCGTCTACGTGATCTTCGAGGACGGAACCGACCTTTACTGGGCGCGCAGCCGGGTGCTCGAGTACCTCTCGGGGATCCGCGGCAAGCTGCCGCGCACCGCGGACGCGGCGCTCGGCCCCGACGCGACGGGGCTCGGCTGGGTCTACGAGTACGTGCTCGAGGACACGACCGGTGCAAAATCGCTGGCCGACCTCCGCTCGCTCCAGGACTGGTACCTGCGCTATCAGCTCACCGCCGTGCCCGGCGTCAGCGAAGTGGCTTCGGTCGGCGGCTTCGAGAAGAGCTACGAGGTGACCGTCGACCCCGTGAGGCTGCGCGGCTACGGCATCCCGGTGATGCAGGTCATGAGCGCGCTGCGCGGCTCGAACGAGGACGCCGGCGCGATGATGATGGAGCTGTCCGAGCGGGAGTTCATGGTGCGCGGCCTCGGCTACCTGCACGGCATCACCGACATCGAGAACACCGTGGTGGGCTCGACCGCAGGCGGTACGCCGATCCGCGTGGCGGACGTCGCCACCGTCCAGCTCGCGCCCGCCGTGCGACGGGGCGTGACCGACTTCGACGGCCGTGGAGACGCGGTCGCCGGCATCGTCGTGATGCGCTTCGGCGAGAACGCGCTGGCCACCATCGAGCGCGTCAAGAACAAGCTGGCCGAGATCGAGAAGGGGCTGCCGGCCGGCGTGGTCGTGCGGCCGGTCTACGACCGCTCCGACCTGATCCTGCGCGGCATCACCACGCTGAAGGAGAAGCTGATCGAGGAGTCGATCGTCGTCGCGCTCGTCTGCCTGCTGTTCCTGTTTCACGCGCGCAGCGCCCTCGTCGCCGTACTGACGCTCCCGGTCGGCATCCTGATGGCGTTCATCGCGATGCGCCTGGTCGGCGTCGGCGCCGACATCATGAGCCTGGGCGGCATCGCGATCGCGATCGGCGCGATGATCGACGCGGCGATCGTCATGATCGAGAACATGCACAAGAATCTCGAGCACGCCGTCGCCAGCAAGCGCGACGGGCTGCCGGGCGCTCAGGCGGATCGGCACGGCCGGGACCGCCTTTCCACGTCCGAGCTCAGCGCAGCCGAGCGGTGGGGCGTCGTCGTGACCTCCGCCAAGGAGGTCGGCCCGGCCCTGTTCTTCAGTCTCCTGATCATCACCGTCTCCTTCCTGCCGGTCTTCTCGCTGGAGGCGCAGGAGGGTCGCCTCTTCAAGCCGCTGGCCTGGACGAAGACGCTGTCCATGGGAGCGGCGAGCCTGCTCGCGATCACGCTGGTGCCGGTGACGATGGGCCTCTTCATCCGCGGGCGCATCCACAAGGAGGAAGCGAATCCCATCTCGCGCGTGCTCACGCGGCTGTACCGGCCGGTCCTCGACTTTGCGCTGCGCTGGCGCTGGCCGGTGATCGGCGGCGCGGTCGCCCTGCTCGTGCTGAGCTGGATCCCGTTCTCGCGGATCGGCTCCGAGTTCATGCCGCCGCTCGGCGAGGGCACGATCCTCTACATGCCGACCACCATGCCGGGCATCAGTGTGTCGCAGGCCCGGGCGGCGCTGCAGCGACAGGACAGCATCCTGAAGGCATTCCCGGAGGTCGCGAGCGTGTTCGGCAAGGCCGGCCGCGCGACGACCGCGACCGATCCCGCCGGGCTGGACATGTTCGAGACGACGATCGTGCTGAAGCCGCAGGAGGAGTGGCGACCCGGGATGACGATGGACCGGTTGATCGCGGCGATGGACACGGCGGTGCGATTCCCCGGCATCACGAACGCGTGGACGATGCCGATCAAGGGGCGGATCGACATGCTCGCGACCGGCATCCGCACGCCCGTCGGAATCAAGATCTTCGGGCCGGACCTGGCCGAGCTCGAGCGCATCGGGAAGGAGATCGAGAACGCGATCCGCATGGTGCCCGGCACGCGGTCGGTCTTCGCGGACCGCGCGGTTTCCGGCTACTACCTCGACGTGGACATCGACCGCGTCGCCGCGGCCCGCTACGGACTGAACATACGGGACATCCAGGACGTGATCAGCTCCGCCGTCGGCGGCATGACCATCACGCAGACGGTCGAGGGCCGCGAGCGGTACGGCGTGAGGCTGCGTTATCCGCAGGAGCTGCGCGACCAGCCCGAGAAGCTCGCCGACGTGCTGATCCCGGTCTCGGCCGGGCGTGGAGCGATGGGCTCGGGCGGGTCCTCGGCCCCCGGAGCGATGGCCATGTCCGGAGGCACGGCCGGTGGCGCGGCGAACGCGGACGGGGTGAGCGGCATGGCGGCGCAGACGGGGAGCGCGCTTGCGGCAGGGCCGCGGACGACGAAGCAGCCGGGCGTCACCCAGATTCCGCTCGGCCAGGTCGCGACGATCCGACTGGTGAGCGGGCCAATGGCCGTGAAGACCGAGGGCGCCTTCCCGACCGCGTGGGTGAACGTCGACGTGGTCGGCCGCGACATAGGCGGCTACGTCGCCGATGCGAAGAAGATGGTGGCCGGCATGGTGAGCCTGCCACCCGGATACACGCTTCAGTGGTCCGGCCAGTACGAGTACATGCAGCGCGCGAAGCAGAAGCTCGCCCTCGTCGTCCCGGCCGTTCTGCTCATCATCGCCCTTCTGCTCTACCTCAACTTCCGCAGCGCGGGGGCGACGGCGCTCGTGCTGCTCTCGCTGCCGTTCTCGCTCGTGGGCGGCGTCGTCTTCATGGCGCTGCTCGGCTACAACTGGTCCGTCGCGACCGCCATAGGCTTCATCGCGCTCGGCGGCGTCGGCACCGAGATCGGCGTCGTGATGCTGGTCTACCTCGAGCAGGCGCAGCGGCGCCGGCGCGAGGCCGGGCTGCTGCGCGGGCCGGAGGACCTGATCGAGGCGGTGCGTCAAGGGGCCGGGCAGCGCCTGCGGCCCGTCGTCATGACCGCGACGGCGATCATCGCGGGGCTGCTGCCCATTCTCTGGGGCACCGGCACCGGCGCGTCGGTGATGAAGCGCATCGCCGCGCCAATGGTGGGAGGGGATGATCTCCGCTACGGCCCTCACCCTGGTCGTGATCCCCGCGGTCTACTCGCTCTGGCAGGAGGCGGCACTGCGGCGCGCGGTGCGGGAGGCCGAGACACCGTCCCGTCCGACGGTCCTCGCCGGCGCGGAATGAAGAAGGAGGACGCATGAAGCTGCTGAAGATCATCGTGCGGAAAGAGCGCGTGGAGGCGCTCGTGAAGGCGCTGAAGGAGGCGGACGTGTCACGGCTGTTCATCTGCCACGTCCACGCCGTCGGCAGCGGGGTCGACCCGGAAGATTATCGGCTCTCCTTCGAGGAGGGGAGCGCCTACACGGAGAAGTCGAAGATCGAGGTCGTCGTACCGGCCGAGCGCGTCGACCAGCTCATCGATGTCGTGCGTCGCCACGCGTTCACCGGACACCAGGGCGACGGGATCATCTGCGTCTCCCCGATCGAGCGGGTCGTCAAGATCCGTACAGGCGACGAAGACGCCATCGCGCTGGTCTGAACGACGGAGGAACCATGGACACACCGATGGCCATTCAGGCGATCATGCAGGACATGCCGTGGCACCGGCAGGGACTCTTCATGGGCATGCACTGGGGCTGGTGGCTGTTCTGGGTCGTTGCGCTCGCTGGTATCGTCTGGGCGTTCTGGCGCCTGCGGGAGGATTCCCGCGAGGCGCGGCGCTACGCGAGAGAGCGCCTGGACGCGGAGGATGAGCTGCGAGCGCGGTACGCACGGGGAGAGATCGGCGAGGACCAGTTCCTCCAGCGGATGCAGGTGCTGCAGGACTCGCGGGCCGGATGAGTCGAAGCGCGGCCGGGCCGGCGCGGTGCGCCTTCTGCGTCGACATGCACACGAAGGATGCACGAGCGGCCGGCGAAACCGAGCAGCGCCTATTCGGCGTCCCGGTGTGGCGCGAGACCCCCTATTTCACCGATCGGGAGCGTGCCGCCCTCCAGTGGGTCGAGGCGGTCGCCGCTATCGGCAGTTTGGGGATTTCGGCCGAGACCTACCGGTCCGCCCGCGAACATTTCGAGGACCAGGAGCTCGTGGACCTGACCATGGCCGTCATCGCCATCGGCGGCTGGAACCGGTTGAACGTTGCGTTCCGGACCCCCGCGGGGGATTACCAGCCTGGTTCGTTGCCGACGAACATGTGACGCCGGACCGGTTGACGTATCGGCGGACGAACGATTCCGACCCGCCGATGGCCGGAATCGCTGCCCCTGGCCCGGCAGCCCGCGGCGTGAAGTGGGACACCGAGACGGCTACGGGCTTCAGGCGAAGAGCGGCAGCAGGACGACCACTAGCACGTCGCCGGCGTTCATGAGCCAGTGCCCGATGACGAAGGGCAGAAGGCGTCGGATGCGCAGGTAGGCCACACAAACAAAGACCGAGTGCGGTATTGGGGACAGCAGCCGGTACAGCATGTAGTCCGGATGGAACGTCATTGGCTGAAGCACGTGCTGGAACGACCAGACGAGCGCCACGAGGACCACGGCCAGGACGGTGCTTCGGGACAGGACCTGAAAGCGAGGCAGGACGTAGCCGTTGTAGGTCATCTCTTCGGTAATGCCCCAGATCGCCGGAAACACGAGCACCGCGTAGATCGCCGGGATCAATGGCAGGGGCCGAAACAGGGCTGGCGGGGCACTCGTGCCGAAGATGAGTTCGCTGCTGCTCCAGATCCCGAAATAGATGAACGCCAGTCTCGCGGGGATCAGAGCGAGGCCGAGCAGAACGTCGCGCCCCCACCGGCTGCGATCGAAGCTCATGAGGTCGAAGAGAGCAATGCCTTCGCGCCTCGTGAGCCACCAAAGAGCGGCGAGACACCCTGCATCGATCAGCCCCGCGTAAATCGGCAACCAGCGGGCCGCCGCGAGCCAGGGATCTGCCGAGGACTGCAGCGCGTAGGCGCCCGCGACGAGCGCCTGTGCGAGAAAAGAGAGAATCGAGCGCGCGCAGAGCATCAGGGCGAGTCCCGCCCAGGATATCCGGCCCGCGGCCGCCCGCCGCGCGATCTCGGCGCGCGAGTTCGACACCTCGGCCGAGCTCGGTCCGCTCACGCCCCCAGCTGCGACACTCGCGTGCTGTGTTCGCATCGCGTGGAAATGCCCCAGCAGGGCAGGGGTGCGCACACCACGCGGCGGGCGCACGGCGCGGGAGCCGTCGTCAGGCGCGTGCCGCCTCATGGCTCTTATCCACTTGGGGGGCCACCCGCGGAGATGGAGGCGCCACACCCGCCGCGCAGTTCCGCCGCGCCTGCTCCTGCTCGACTGCGAGGTCGACCTTCGTCGTGTCGGGACGGAAGATGAGCGCCACCGTCCAGTCGAGGACAATGCGCAGCCGGCGGTCCCATCGCGGCATCTGGAACAGGTAGTATGTTCGCCGCACCCACCACGCCGGGAACCCCGTGAGGCGGATCCCGAAGATCTGTGCGACGGCCCGAGATTGCGCCGACGCCCCGCTCCCGGATGTACCCGAGGTCCAGGTCGCACCGCCGGCGGTGGCCGGATCGTTGCCGTCCAGCGGGCCTCTCATACGCCCCCCTCGACGTGGCGCAGCTTGTCGGGATTGGCAACTCGGTAGAAGGCGAGCAGTCGCTCGCCGTCGAACGCCACGGACGTGGCGTAGACGAGCCGGTCGCCGACGTGTGTGACGATCGCGGGCTCGCCGTTGATCCAGGCCACGGCGTGACGCATGCGGCCATTCGCGTTCCGTTGCAGCTTGCGCTCCAGGCCGAGCGCGAGCCTGACGATCCGGAGGCCGCCCTTCACGACCTTCCGCGCCGCCCTGACCTTGCCGCCGCCGTCCGAGGTCCAGGTCGCGTCTTCGGCGACGAGCGCGAGCAGGGCATCCTGGTCGTCGGTGGCCAGCGCGGCGAGGAACCGCTCGAGCAGGCGTTCCTTGGTCTCGAGCGCCACCGAGAACCGCGGCCGCGCCGCACGCACCCGCGTCCGCGCCCGGTGCACGACCTGGCGACATGCGGCTTCGGTTCTCTCCAGGACGCGGGCGATCTCCGAGTAGTCGGTGTTGAACACCTCGCGCAGCAGGAAGGCGGCCCGCTCCTCTGGCCCGAGACTCTCCAGGAGCACGAGGAACGCCATCGATAGATCGGACACCATCTCCGCCCGCCGGTCGGCGACGCTCTCCGGCGCGGTCGCGATCGGCTCGGGAAGCCAGGGGCCGACGTAGTGCTCGCGCTCGGCCGATGCGCGTCGCTGCCGGTCGATCGCGAGCCGGGTTGTGACGGCCACCAGCCACGCCTCCGGCTCGCGCAGCGCCGCGGTGTCCGCGCGGTGCCACCGAAGGTAGCTGTCTTGCAGCACGTCCTCGGCGTCCTCGACGCTCCCGAGCATGCGGTAGGCGATGCCGAAGAGGCGGGCGCGGTAGCGCTCGAACATCTGCAGCTCGACGATGCCTCGGTCCGTTTCCATGCGGTCCTGCTCCTTCTCTTACGAACCCGCTATCCCGGCCTCCCTTCCCCCGTCCTAAAAGGATAGACGGCCCACGCTGCTCGGTGTGACACCGCAACCCCGCGTGCCGCCGCGGATCTCCTTTCAGCTTCTGCTGGCGGGGTGAGGGCCGGCGCCCCGCCGAAGGCGCTTGCCGAAGTGTTGGTGAAGAGTGGCAAGAAGGCCGAGGGCATCCAGAGTTCCTGAAACCGTGACTCAGCCGCCTCCCACGCGGATTGGGGCATCATCCAGTGCGGACGCGCGCACGGCAGCGCGCAACCAGAGGCGGTCGCGGGTGAGACGCGGCGGCTCGGGCATCACGGTCACGCCGACGCGGCGTCCCGCGACCTCGACTTCGTTCAGCACCGAGGCCGGCAGCGGGATCGGACGTAGAATCGACGCAGGCAGGCTGAAGCGGAAGCCCTGCGTGAGCAGCTCGCGCAGCATGGTCTCCATCTTTTCGGGTGAGAGCGCCAGGCCGCACTTGAAGATGCGGTCCTGCTCGCCCAGGATCTCGCGCACGCGTGCCCAACTCTCTTCCGTCGGTTGCGGGCTGACGAAGATGCGGTCGCGCAGCACCGGCCGCGCGATCAGGCGACCCTCTTCGGTTACGACCTTGAAGTAGCCGCGCATGGAGTAGGTGCGTGGGCGGACGTAGCCGGTGAACGGCTCGCTGACGGCGAAGTCGTGGCACACGACCGCCGCGAGCCTCGCCGCATCCCACTTGAAGTCGATGAGCGCACCTCCCGTCGCGTCGCTAACGTGCACCGGCACGGTCAGGTCGAGGCGATTGGAGTCGCCGGCGACCACG
Source organism: uncultured Gemmatimonadales bacterium (assembly GCA_963798855.1). Lineage (GTDB taxonomy): Bacteria > Gemmatimonadota > Gemmatimonadetes > Longimicrobiales > RSA9 > CAWCUU01. Next base: position 345,706 of record CAWCUU010000001.1, read on the forward strand.
TCGATGGCACCCGCGCGCAGCAGAGCGTCGACGCGTTGCACGGTTACGGCGAGGTCCCAGCGGCCGGCGAAAACGTTGACGGGGCCGACGCGTACGCGTACCTCATCGCCGGCGCGCACGACGACGTTGAGGCGCAGATGCAGCCGCACGTCATCGAGGTATTGCGACGCCGCGCTGGACAAGATCTCACGCAGCGCCTCGACGCGCAGCCCGACCGCGATGTCGCTGATCGAGTCGCCCGGTCCCGACGCGAGCAGCGTATCGCCGCGGAAGCGCAGCGCGGCCGAGTCGCGGAGCGCACCCACTTCGGCGCGAAGTGCGTCGAGCTCCGCGGCCGCGCGGGTCGAAGCGCGCCTGCCGCCGCACGCGAGCAGGAGCATGAGTGCACAGAGCGGGAGGCACTTCACTGTGCCCGCTCCGGTACGGCGATGTCGATGTGCACCCACATCCTGCCGCCGCCAACCCGCACTTCCTGCAGGCGCGCGGAAAGCGGAATGTCGACTGCTGGTATCGTGACTTCGTCCTCTTCAACACGCGGCAGCGGGATGTTCGGCACCAACCGCACTGGGATCTCGATGCGGGCGAGCAGCTCGTTCAACTCGCTCGCGGGGCGCGCCGCGAACTCGTCCAGCAGCCGGCCGGCAGGTGGTGAGAGCGCGCCCAGCCGCACGTCCTGCGTCCGCCATCCGAGGATCTCGACGTGTGTTGCGAGCGTGCCGGACTCCTGGATATCGAGTACCTGCAGCGTGCCGATGATGACGATGCGGGCGGACACGTTGCCCCGGTCGACCGCTTCGACGAGCGCCGAGAGTCGCACCAGCGCGAGGCCGCCTGCGAAGTCGACGCTGCCGCTGTCCACCACGAGGCGGAACCTGCTCGCGACGACGGTCTCGAGTGGCAGAGCCACGTCGAGTAGCTCGTCCACGAGCGATTCCGGAATGACGACGACCACATCGGAGTCGAGCTCCTCGCCGGCGCGCGACAGCTCGCGCTGCAGCGCCTCCCTCTGCCGCAGCAGCAGATCGCGTTCGAGCCGCTGCGCCAGTGGTTCGCGCTGTGCACAGCCGGCGCAGAGCAGCGCCATGAGGCCGGCTGTGAGCAGGGGGTGCCTGGCCTGGTTCATCACACGGAGGTGTCGTCAGTGAGTGTGTAAACCGGCATCGGGCGGCGACCCTCTCGGGTTGAGGGTTGTTGGCGATCCCATGCAACGTACTACGCGCCCGCCGAGACGGCAGCCGGCGGTGAGGCGCATTCAAGCCACGGAACGTCGAGGACGCCTCAGACTGCCGACGGCGGGAACGGCAAAATACTGCGCACCTCATAGTGACGCGCGACGATCGAGCGCAAAAGAGCCAGACCGAAGTAGCTGGCCATGACTCGCCACTGTACCGTGGCCCTCGCTGCAGGCGGCTGGGTTCGGAGCACGACGGCAAGGTAGCCGCCGCGCGAGGAGGTGGCTCGGTCAGGGAAGACCCTTCGTCCTGGGTCATCCCCACGAAAGCCTGAGAACTGGCGCGAGCCGCGGTACAATGGCGCGGCTCGCCTTGGCGACGGGGTGCAAGCGTCGCGCGCGGCCGACCGCCTTCCCCGCTGGTAGGCACGCGGGCACGCATCGGCTCCTTCCGGGAGCCCTACGCATTCGCTTGACTGGCTTCCCCGGAATCGCGACTATTGGGGCCCTACCGTTACCCCGGAGGCGTGACAGGGTCGTCACCGTCTCCAGCTCTGTAACCCGTTGGATCTCAATCGGTTCGGGGCAGGGCGGAAGTCATGCGGGAGTAGCTCAGTTGGCTAGAGCGTCAGCCTTCCAAGCTGAGGGTCGCGGGTTCGAGTCCCGTCTCCCGCTCTGAGGCAAAGCGAAGCCCCGACGCCGGTTAGCGTCGGGGCTTCGGCCATCCTCGACAGGTCTCGACGCACGAGGAGGGCTCGTTCTGTGCTCACAACCTGACGCCGGGTTGCAGGCCCCCTTCAAGAATGCCTGCCCACGGCCATCCACCGCGAAAAAACGGTGGTGACGGAGATCGAATTCGAAGCCGGCCTGCGGCTGAGGGTCCCGGACGCGGTGGCATTTCAGGACGCTGCTGCGACGATCCTGCCCAGCTTCGAGATGATTCACCCGCGCAACGCCACCCGTTGGATCTTCCATCTCGACCAATGCGGACGTCGATCAGCTCGCGACGGGCGCGAATCATGCTGCTTCATGCTGGATTCAGTGCGGAACGGGCCGACGCCCGAACACGAGTGCTTCCACTCCCACTCACCGGAGAAGAAGACAGCATGAGACATCCGACGCTACATCTGCGCACGACCGGAATCGCCGTAACGGTGCTGCTCTGTGCAGCCGTGGTGCCCGCCGTGGCCCAGCAGGCTGCCGACTCGTCGCTCGTGGTCCGGACGAACGCGGCAGAGCGAGATGCGACGACGTCGAGCCCGGCCCCGCGCGGCCCGCGTATCGTTCCTTCCCGCTTCCAGAGCGCCGAGTCGGTCCCGGCGCGCGGCGACGCGAACGCCGAGTCGGCCGATCTGCCCGCGAGCAATCCCGCGATCACGATCTCGACGCTCACCCTGGTGCTCGTGGCCATCATCGTCGTGTTGCTGGTCACGTGACCGGAGATTTCAGGCGACGGCTCCAGGGTAGGCCGGGGGACGCCGGGATCGCGCCGGCGGCGGGGCCTGCCTCTCACACGCTGTCGCCGTGCGGCCGCCCGCCGTGCCGCAGCTCGGTATTGGGCGGGTCGTGGCGCGTCGGCACGCCAGCTCAGGCTATCGAGATCTGCAGGCGTCCGCGCAGCGCGGCTCCTTCGTTCACCGTCAATCGGGGCGCCTTGACCTCACCGTCGAGCGTCCCCGTTTCGCCGACTTCGACCCGCCCTGCCGAGGTGATGTTCCCGATGACCTTGCCGTGAACCACCACGGCCTCGGCGACGACGTTGCCCCGGATCGTTCCCTGGGGAGCGACCACGAGAGAGTGGTCCTTTACGGTGACGTTTCCCTCGACCTGCCCCGCGATCGTCAGGTCCTCCGAGCTGATCAGGTCGCCCTTGATGACGATGGACGCACCGATCCAGGCTGCTACTCGACGCTCTTCCATGATATGACCTCCGCCCGTCCTTCCTCGACGCGCTCGCGCCGCATCGTACGAACTGCATCTCCGCCGGAGCCTTCCGACGCCGACTTCCAGGCGAATGAAAGGATCTCGTCGGACTCGTGATCCGACAACATGCTCCACTGAAGCGGCTTCGTCGAGAGAGAGCCCGATCCGCCGGCCGCCGTTCCTCAGGGCAGCTGCGACGCCGGGCGGGTCGGATGGCGGCGCCGCCCCCTGGTGCCGATCGCGTCGGACGGCCTCAGAAGATCCTTGCGTCTTTGATCCACGGCCGCAGACATACCGTAGCTTCACGGCCTCGAGCGGACGATCGCGAAGGAGGCAGCAGGGCGACTGACGAGAGGGGCTTTCACTCTACAGCGGAAAAGAGGGGACGTATGACACACGTGACGAGAGGTGTGCGGCGAACCGGGATCGTCGTCGCCCTGTTGCTCTGCGCGGCCGCGGTCCCGACAGCGGCGCAGCAGGCTCCCGACTCCACGGCCTTGGGGCGGACGAGGACGGAAGAGACGGCCACCCTGCCAGCGGGCCCGACCCGCCCGGGGCCGCGGGTCGCCGCTCCCCGCTTCCAGCGCGACGCCGAGCCGATTCTCTCACGCAGCGAACTGTCCGAAGCGTCGTCCGCGTTGCCGGCCAGCAATCACACCATCACGATCTCGACGCTCACGCTGGTGCTCGTGGGCATCATCGTGCTGCTGCTCGTCACGAGCTGATCGCGGTCATTGCCGGCGCCCATCCGGAATGCCCGGATCTGCCGCCCGGCCGGCGGGGTCGACCTCAGTACGGCGACCGGTGCACCCCCCGCACCGCCCGTCCCGATGGGTCGACCAGCGACGACAGCGCCGGGTCCCACGCGAGCGCCTCGGGCGTGCTGCACGCCACCGACGCCCCGCCCGGCACCGTGGCCGCGGCCGAGGGCAGGGGGAACAGGCTCTCGAATAGCGATCGGTAGAGGTACGCCTCCTTGGTGGCCGGCGGGTTGTGGGGGAAGCGGAGCGGCGCATCCGCGAGCTGCGCATCGCTGACCCGGGACTCTGCATTTTCCCTGAGGGCGTCGATCCAGCCGTAGCCAACGCCGTCGGAGAACTGCTCCTTCTGTCGCCAGGCTACCGACTCGGGAAGGAGGTCGGCGAAAGCCTCCCGGATCAGGTATTTCTCCATGCGTTCGTGCTTCGGGCGCTTGGCCTCGGGATCCAGTGTCATCGCCAGGTCCAGAAAGACCGGATCCAGGAACGGCACGCGGGCCTCGACCCCCCACGCCGCCATGGCCTTGTTGGCCCGCAGACAGTCGTACAGGTGCAGGCGGTCCAGCTTGCGGACGGTCTCCTCGTGGAAGGCACGGGCGTCGGGAGCCTTGTGGAAGTACAGGTAGCCGCCGAACACCTCGTCGGCCCCCTCGCCGGACAGCACCATCTTGATGCCCATGGCGCGGATGCGCCGGGCCATTAGCAGCATCGGCGTGCCGGCCCGGATGGTCGTGACGTCGTACGTCTCCAGGTGCCACACCACATCCCGCAGCGCGTCCAGCCCTTCCTGCACCGTGAAGCGGAAGTCATGGTGCACGGAGCCGATGTGCTCGGCGACCGCGCGGGCGGCAGCTGCGTCCGGCGAGCCGTCCAGGCCGATGCAGAACGTGTGGAGCCGGGGCCACCACGCCTCGGTGCGCTCGTCGTCCTCCACGCGTCTGTGGGAGTGCCGCGCGGCCAGCGCGGCGATGACCGACGAGTCGAGACCTCCTGAGAGGAGCGCGCCGTAGGGCACGTCGCTCATCAGCTGACGGCGGACCGCGGCGTCCAGTGCCTCCCGGAGCACGTTCGGCTCCGGTGGGCGCGTCTCGAGAGTCTCCCACCGCCGCCACGAACGGTCCCGGTACGGCCGCGGAAGCGGGCCCTCAGCGCTGTCCAGGACGTGCCCGGGAGGGAAGATGGACACCGTCTCGCAGACGGGGGTCAGCGCCTTCATCTCGGAGGCCACGTAGAGGACTCCCTCGCCGTCGCGGCCCAGGTAGAGCGGCATGACACCGACCGGATCGCGGGCCACGACGTAGCGATCCCGGGCCTGGTCGTAGAGCACGAACGCGAAGATGCCGTCGAGGTCGTCCAGGAAGTCGACGCCCGACGCGCGGTAGAGCGCCAGGATCACCTCGCAGTCCGAGGCCGTGGCGAAGGCGTAGTGCTCCTCGAGCCCCGCTTCCAGCTCCTTGTGGTTGTAGATCTCCCCGTTGACCGCCAGCACCACCTCTCCGTCGGCCGTGGCGAGCGGCTGGGCCCCGTTCAGCACATCCACGATGGCCAGGCGCTCGTGAGCGAGCACGGCCCGCTCGCACGCGAAGACGCCGGACCAGTCGGGTCCGCGATGGCGCTGGAGCCGGGATAGATCCAGGGCTCGCTGCCGGTGGGCGGCCGCGTCGCCGCGGATGTCGAGCACCGCCAGAATCGAGCACATGCGGGATCCCCTTCCGTTGAGGAGGAAGACAAAAGGAGCGGCCCCCCGGCTCTGGACCGAGGGGCCGCTCCGACGGTGGCGATCGCGCTGCCCTACGGCGCGCGCCCTCGCCTCCGCGAGCCCCTCGGGGGCTGACGGTTCGAATTCGGGCGGTTGACGTTCGTGTCGGCACGCATGACTCGACTGTAGCCGAGCGAACCGGCCGCCGTCAATGCCTTCGGGGCGACGTCGCCCGCCGATCGACGGCGGCGGGGCGAACTCTCAACCGCGGTCGGATCGGTTGACAAGGTGGCCATAGCCATATATGGTAGCCACATGAAGAAGACCACGGTGTACCTCGTTCGTGCCGATTATGAGCGGCTACAGGCGCTCGCTCGCGCGGAGGGACGCAGCGCGGCGGATCTCGTGCGAGAAGCCGTCTCGCAGTACGCAGCGGCTCGGACCCGGCGGGCCCGCCCGCGTAGCATTGCGATCGCCCGCAGCGGTGCCGGTGATCTTTCCGAGCGTGCGGAGGAGCTGCTGGACGGCCTCGGCGAGGCGTGATCGTCGCGGATACCGGCGCCGTCCTCGCTCTCATGGATGCGGACGATGCGCACCACCTCGAGAGCGTCGACCTCTACGAGTCCGATCCAGGTCGCTGGGTCTTGCCCTGGGCGGTTTTGCCGGAAGTCGACTATCTCGTGCTGAAGGTCTTGGGACTTTCCGCCGAGCTCGCGTTTCTGCAGGACGTCGCGGAAGGCTTGTTCCCGATCGAGTGGGGAAGTGTTGGTGATGTGCAGCGCGCCCACGAGCTGTGCCGGCGGCACCGCGACCTTCGTCTGGGTCTGGTCGATGGGGTCGTCATGGCGGTCGCGGAGCGTCTGGGCGCGAGCGCAATTGCCACGTTCGACCATCGTCACTTCGCCGCGGTGCGACTGAAGCGACCGATCCGGATCGTCCCCGGCGAGTGAGCGGGTTGCGTCCCGTCAGCCGGAAGCCGCGCTGCCGCGCTCGCGCTCGGCGCGGTCCAGCGCCCGGCGATGCTGTCCGGCCAGCATCTCGTTCGCCCAGATGAACGCCGCGGCGGACACGTCCTCGAAAAGCACGTGCGGAAAGCGCCCCTTGAGGCCGATACGCTCCACCACCGGCAGCACGAGGTTGCGGTGCGACCAGGCGAGCGCGCGCGCGAGCGGAAGCGGGGGCATGCGTACTCCCGTCGCCCGCAGAAACGCGCGCAGTGAGTCGCCGAGGGCGGGCGACTCGGGCCAGACGAAGCTCTCCTCGAACATCGTCGCGCTCTTCCTCATTCCGAACAGATGGCGTGGCACCCCGAGCTCCTCGAGGATCCGGCGCGGGATCGGGCGATCGTAGGCATTGCCGAGCATCCACGGACCCATCTCCGCGGAGTTCGACAGCTCGTAGAGGTCGCGCGCGCGGTCGAGGCCCCAGAACGGCGGCGAGCAGTGGATCACGCCGGCAGCGAGTCGCGCCTCGGTGTAGCCGAGCCCGTTGGCGTACGCCCGGTCCTTGAACGCCGGGTGCTCCGAGGCCTCCCGCTGCCAGATTCCACCGCCGAACATTCCGGTGAACAGGACCGACACCGGTCGCGGAAGATCGAAGACGGCGAGATTCGCCTCCTGAAGATTGCCCGTCGCCGCCCAGTAGTACGGCTCCTGCGCGCCGGCTTTCCGGCTCCGCCGATAGACGCGACAGCGTATGCCGAGCGCGTCGGCGACCCGGACCCCCGAATCCGATCTCGGGATGAGCGCTCTCGCGCTGCGGATCGTCGCGCACTCCTCGCCGCCGGCGACGCGCGCGAGCGCGCTGCACGTCGCCGAGTCGTATCCGCTGGAAACGGTGCTGGCGATGCCGAGCGGGATCGAGCGACCCGGGTCGCGGGCATTGGCCCCGATCGCCGCGGCGCCATCGAACAGGAACGAGCGGTACGTCTCGAAGGAGGGCAGTGCGGGATTCGCCGGCTTCGGGATCACGCGGAGCTCACTGCCCTCGAGCCGCGCGTTGTGGAAGTACAGGACCGACAGTGTGCCCTGGCTCACCGGCACGTCCACGAGCCGGGGCTCGCGGAACCGCCGCAGAAACGCCAGGATCTCCTGCAGGTATTGCCGGTGGTCCGGCTGCAGCCGGACTCCCGCGGTCGCCAGCAAAAGCGGCAGGGAGTTCGACGCATGGAGCCACGATTCGTCGCGATGGAACCAGAGTCGATCGACCAGCGACGCCGAGCTCACGAACATCACGGCGTCCCCGCGGATCCGAACGCCGGTGCCGCTGACGAGCGCTGCCCTGTCGAAGTCGCCTTCGGAGAAGTCTGCCGGCCACACGGCCTCGACAGCCCACTCCTCTGACGTCTCCACGCCGGCGCCGTGCAACACCTCGCAGACCTCGGCCGCGGCTTCATCCGCCCGCACGCGGGCGCACCACCCCAGCGCGGGCCAGTCCCGGACCCTCCGCGGCCGTATTCTCATAGCTTCTCGCGCAACGCGTCGAGCAACGGCAGCTGCCCGGCCAATATCCGGCGCCGCGCCTGGTCGATCTCGAACCACTCCGCGCGGTCGATCTCCGGGAACGAGCTCATCCGCCCCGATCGCGGCGGCCACTCGATCGTGAAGGTGTTGCTGCGCAGCCGCGCCGGATCCGCGTCGTGCTCCACCGCCCAGGCGTGCACGACCTTGCCCCCCTTCTGCTTCACCGAACCCAGCGGCACCGCCGTTCCGCCCGCCTCGAAGCCGGTCTCTTCGAGCACCTCCCGCCGCGCCGCGGCCAGCGGATCCTCGCCCGCATCGAGCTCGCCCTTCGGAATCGACCACGACCCTGCATCCTTGCGTGCCCAGAACGGACCGCCCGGATGCACCAGCAGCACCTCGAGGCCCGAGGCACTCCGCCGATAGAGCAGCAGCCCTGCGCTGACTTTCGCCAATGACGCTCCCTGGTGCCGAGGCGTGCATCGAAGTCCACCCTTCAAAACTTCTTACTTCGATCTTCCGTACGGTCCCCCATGTCGATCTTCCGCGATTTGCGCTTCGGCGCCCGCTCGCTCCGGAAGAGCCCCGGCCTGATCATCGTCGCGACGCTCGCGCTCGGGCTCGGTATCGGAGTCACGGCCACTATGTGGTCGATCATCTATGGCGCCCTGATCAAGGGGCTGCCCTACCCGGAGCCCGACCGCATCGTGGTCGCCTGGGAGACGAACCCTTCCCGCGACATCAGACGCCGGTCCGTCCCCGTCCAGGACTTCGCGGAATGGTCCGCCCAGCAGCACTCCTTCGACGTGCTCGGCGGCCACACCTGCGGTACCGTCAACGTGAGCGGCACCGAGAAGGCCGAGCGCTTCGACGGGTGCTGGGTCACCCCTGGGGACCTCGGATTGACGCGGGTGGCTCCGCTGTTGGGGCGGCTGATCCAGGACGGCGACGCTCGGCCGGGTGGCGACCACGTTGCCGACATCGGCTACTCCGTCTGGCGCGACCGCTACGGCTCGGATCCCAACATCGTCGGCCGCCTCATCCGCGTCAACGGGATTCCGCACACCGTCGTCGGCGTGATGCCGGAGGGATTCCTGTTCCCGGACAACACGAAGATCTGGCTGCCGTTCCAGGGCGATCCGCTCGCGAAGCGCGGCGAGGGCGGGGAGCTCATCGTGGTCGGCCGCCTGCGCGCGGGCGTGTCGGTGGACGCGGCGAACGCGGAGCTGAACGGGGTCGCGAAGCGGATCGAGGCGGAGCACAAGGACACGAACGAAGGTGTCGCCGCCTCCGTCGAGCCGTTCGTGAAGTCCTTCATCGGCCCGGAGCCCACCCGCCTGCTCTATACCATGCTCGGCGCCGTCGCCTTCGTGCTGCTCATCGCCTGCGCCAACGTCGCGAACCTCCTGCTCGACCGCGCCGCGCACCGTTCGAAGGAGGTCGGCGTCCGGACCGCGCTGGGTGCTTCGCGCTTCGCGATCGTCCGCCAGTTCCTCGCCGAGGCGCTGATCATCTCGTCCGTCGGCGCGCTGCTGGGTGCCGGGATCGCGCAGCTCGGGGTCACGCTGTTCAACCGCGCGATCGCGGACACCGAGCCACCCTTCTTCATCGACATCCAGCTGCACCCTCCGGTCCTGCTGTTCATCGCGGGCGTCGCCCTGCTCGCGAGCCTGATCTCCGGCTTCCTGCCCGCGCTGCAGTCGGCCCGAGCCGACATCAGCGAGATCCTGAAGGACGAGTCGCGCGGCGCTTCGAGCCTGCACATCGGCCGGCTGAGTCGGGGACTGGTGGTGTTCGAGATCGCGCTCTCCTGTGGGCTGCTGGTCGCGGCCGGGCTGATGACGAAGAGCGTGACGAAGCTGCGCAACATCGATCCCGGTTTCGACACCCAGAACGTGTTCACCGCGCGGCTCGGTTTCCCGGCCACCTACACGGACACGGTCCGCCAGCGGCAGCTCTTCGACCAGCTGGCGGATCGGCTCGCCCAGATCCCTGGCGCACAATCGGCTTCCGTAGCGTCGGGCCTGCCGGGCGTGAACATGGGTGGACGCAGCGTGATCCCGGAGGGAAAGACCTACGACCGCGAGCAGGACCGACCGCACGTGCGCACCCTGAGCGTCACGCCCGGCTTCTTCGCGACGTTCGCCATTCACACTCGGCTGGGTCGCGAGTTCACTGCGGCCGATCGCCTGGGATCACAGCCGGTCGCCATCGTGAACCAGCAGTTCGTCGACGAGCACTTCAAGGGCGACGATCCGATCGGGCGCCGATTCCACTTCGGCAGCGGACCGGACTCGACCGAATGGCGGACGATCGTCGGGGTCGTGCCGAACCTGTTCTCCGGCAACAACGAGGAGCCCTGGGCCGCCACCGTGCTCACGCCCTTCGCGCAGGATTTCACCAACTTCGCGAGCATGTCCGTCCGGACGGTCGGCCCTCCCATGGCCATCACGAATCAGGTCCGTGACGTGGTTGCAGGCCTGGACCCCGACCTGCCGATCTACTGGGTGTACTCGATGGACGAGGCGCTGGGTCGCAACACCTGGTTCATCCGCGTCTTCGGCACGATGTTCATGATCTTCGGGCTGATCGCGCTGTTCCTCGCCGGCATCGGACTCTACGCCGTCATGGCGTTCTCCGTCAGTCGCCGGACCCGGGAGGTCGGGATCCGGATGGCGCTCGGTGCCGTGAGCAGGGACGTCGTGCGACTGATCTTCCGGCAGGGGATGCTGCAGCTGGTGATCGGGCTCACGCTCGGCCTCGCCCTCGCCGCCGGCGTCTCGAGACTGCTGAGCAACATCCTGTTCGACGTGCAGCCCCGGGACCCGTTCATATTCGCCGTCGTCGTCGCGGTCCTCGCCACCGCCGGGTTGCTCGCCTGCCTCGTCCCCGCCATGCGCGCGACCACCGTGGACCCTCTCGACGCGCTGCGCAGCGAGTGACGAGCAATGTCACCTCACGATTCGCCATTCCTGCAGCGTCGCGAAGGGGCCGTTCGGATCCGCCCCTACGCCGGCGACACGCGGCCCCACCGCCAGGATGCGCGGAACGTAGTCGGTGTAGACGAGCGGGACGTCCATCGCGACGTGACGCTGCAGCTCCGCGTAGATCCGGCGGCGCTCGTCCGGCTCTGAGCTGAGTCGCAGCCGGTCCACCAGCGAGTCGACGGCCGGATTCGCGTAGCCGGCGAGGTTGGCGTCGCCGTCCGAGCGGAGCTCGGACGCCGGGTCCGGCGAGATGATGTGGTCCGGCCGGAACGTGAGCGCCATCGCCGCGGGCCGGGTCTTCGGGTCGAGGATGAGCTGATAGAAGGTGGCGCCTTCGAGCAGACGGAGCTGCGGGTCGAAGCCCAGCCGCCGGAGCTGCGCCTGCATCGCCGTCAGCACGTCCGCGAACGGCTGCGGTCCGACGACGTCGAAGCGGAGCGGCTCACCGTTCGAGTTGACGCGGACCCCTCCGCCGTTTCGCGACCACCCCGCGCTGTCGAGCAGCGCTGCCGCGAGCGCGGAATCCGCATCGGGCTGTCCGGCGCTCGCGTCGATCGCTGCGTTGCCCTCCGGCAGGAACGTCGTGGCCGGCCGCGCCAGCGGGGAGACCACGGCGGCGAGCTGCGCGCGGTCGAGCGCGGCCGAAAACGCGCGGCGCACCCGCGCGTCGCCGAACGGTGCCCGCTGCGTGTTCAGCGGCAGCACCTGCACCCCCGCCGGAGGCAGCGCGAGCGCTTGGAGCGAGGCGTCCTCCCGAACATCCTTCGCGAGCGACGAACCGGTGATGCACACGTCCACCGACCCGGTCTTCAGCTCCACGAGCAGCGTCGCCGGGTCCACGATATTGCGGAAGACGAGCCCGTCGAGGGACGGCCGGCCGAGTCCGGCGGGGAAGGCGGCGAAGCGCGCGAAGCGAATCGTGCCGTCCGGGTCGCGAGCGGAGAATCGGAATGGGCCGCTTCCCACCGGCGCCCGGTTGTACTCCGCTTTCGCCAGCTCCTCCGGCGGGATGTTCTCCAGCAGGTGCTTCGGCAGGATCGGCAGCGCAACGAACGGCTCGAGGCCGGGAGCGTAGCGGCGGTCGAACGTGAGCCGAACGGTGGCGGAGTCCACTGCCTGCACGTCCTGCACGGCCTCGAAATCCGCGCCCGCGGCGTACGCGTACCGGGGCTCGGCCGCCGCGCCAATGGTCCAGGCGACGTCCGCCGCGGTCACCGGCTGGCCGTCGTGCCACGACACGTCGCGCCGGATCCGGAACGTCAGGCTGCGTTCGCCTTCGCCCCACTGCCAGCTTTCCGCCAGGTAGGGCCGGAATCCGCCCTTGCCGTCGTAGAGCACCAGCGGCGTGTAGAGCACGAGCCGGAAATCCGACGAGAGCTGGTCGGAGGCGGTGAAGGGGTTCAGGCTCGCGAGCGGCGCCTGGCTGCACGTCACGGCGACGCCGCCGCTCCCATCCGTCGGCTTCGCGCCCTCGTCGCCGCCGCGACACCCGGCGATGGCGATCGCGGCGAGCAGCAGCATCCGGCGCGGCTTCAACGCCATCCCATCTCCGGCGTCCCACCTTGCCGCTCGGTCGAGGCCGGGAGGTCGAGGGCCGGTCCGTCGGGGGCGACCCCCGAGCGCGCGTTCTGGACCATTCCAGTCGTTGACGGCACACCTCCAAGAGAGGCGATGAGTGCCTCCGCACGCTCGAGCATCGGCCTCGCGCCGAGCCCGCGGAAAGCCTCGGCCGCCTCGGCCGCGATCGCTGCCGAGCGCGCCGCGTCCATTCGCGCGACGATCTCCGCCTTGCTCAGATGATAGAGTCCCCAGACGAAGCGATCCCGCGCCGCCAGCTCCTGCTCTCCCGCCTCCAGCAGCCCGATCGCGCCCTCGACCTCGCCGGCCTCCGCCGCCAGACGCGCGCACAGCAGCTGGAACGCCTCCAGGCTCTCGCTCCAGCCCTCCGACTCCTTCAGGCTCGCCTGCGCCGCGGCCTCCGCCTCTCGGGCGGCCGCCAGATTCCTCCGCTCGAGGTGGATCCGACCCATGCCGCACCAGGCGACGACCTCGGCGGTCCAGTACCCCGTCTCGCGGGCGCACTCGAGCATCTCCTTCCAGCGACGCTCGGCCCCGTCCATGTCCCCGCGCGCCATCGCCAGCTCCGCCAGTCCCTCGAGCGGCTGAAGCAGCCGGGCCGCGGCGCCGATCTGGCGACGCAATCGCAGCGCCTCCTCGAGGTTCACCTGCGCGCGATCCCATTCGCCGGTCCGCGTCAGCAGCAGCCCCAGGTTCCCGCGCACGGACGCCAGCTCGGTCGGATTGCCCACCTTGGAGAACGACTCTCGCGCACCCGTCAGCGCGGTCAATGCCGCGCCGTACTGCCCCCGCATGATGTTCGCGACGGCGATGCAGTTGTGGCAGCGGCCGACGCGGCTCAGGTCCTCGAGATGCTCGTAGGCGGCGAGCGATTGCTCGAAGTGCGTGATGCCCTCCTCCGTCCGGCCGAGCATCATGAGCGCGATGCCCATGAAGTAGTGGCCGCGCGCCACGAGCGGCTCTTCGCCGAGGTCCTGCGCGATCGACAGCGCCTGCTGCGCCAGTGCGAGGTCCTCGTCGCCCTCGGTCCCCGGCAGATCGATCCGGTGCCAGAGGATGTGGCACAGCTCGGCTCTCTGACCGAGCCGGGCGGCCTCGTCCGCCAGCGCCTGCATGCGGTCGAGCAGCTCCTGCGCGGGGCGCCCGCCCTGGTCCCGCTCCACGAGGATGCTCTTGCGCTGCAGCACGAGCGCCCGCTCGCGTGCGGACGCGGCGCCCGCCTCCTGCATTGCCCCTTCGAAGGCGGACAGCGCCTCGGGATAGCGGCCGGTCACCCAGTTCGTGTCGCCCAGCCGCTCGAGCGCATCCGTCTTCCGCAGCGGCTCGGACGCGTTTCGCAGCGCGCGCTCGATCAACGCCAGCGCGTCCCAGTGCGCGTAGACCCGGCTCGCCCGGTCTGCCGCCATGATCGCGAAATCGAACGCGCGCTCCGGCTGCCGCCCCTCGTCGTAGTGCACCGCGAGCTTGTGCGCGACGCCGGCCGTCTCCTGCGCGTGCACCTCCTCCAGGATCTCCGCCATCTTGCGATGCAGCAGGATCCGCCGCTTGCCCTGGAGGTTGTTGTGCAGCACGTCCTGGATCAGCGAGTGCGTGAACTGGTAGAGGCTCGCGATGTCGCCGTTCGGCAGGTCCCGCGTGTCCGTCATGCGAACCAGCCGGTGCAGCCGCGCCAGCGGCTCCAGCGCCTCCTCGAGCGCGAGCTCGTCCATGCCGAGCAGCTTCGCCAGCGTCGTCGAGTCGAACTCGTTTCCGCCGACGCTCGCGTACTCGAGCACCTTGTAGGTATCCGGATCGAGCCGCGTCAGACGCTTCTCGATCGCTCCGCCCGCCGTGCGCGGCACCTCGATCTCCTGCGGCGTCCGCGCGAGCCGCCATTCCCCGCGCACCTCCGAGACGATCCCCTGATCCACGAGCCACTTCAGCAGCTCCGTGAAGAACAGCGGATTCGTGCCCGCGTGCTGCTCCAGCCAGTGCATCAGGTCCGCCGACGCCGGCGCGCCGAGCTCCAGCGTGGCGAGATCGGTCAGCGCGGAGTGGTCGAGCGCCGAAAGCGCCATCTCCTCCGCCACACGGTAGCGCTCCAGCTCGAGCTTCGCGTCGCGTAGAGGATGGCCGTCCACCGCCACGTCCGACGCCCGGTAGGTGCCGAGGATCAGCACCCGCTCCTGCTCGATCTTGCGGGCGAGGTGCGCCAGCAGCGTGACCGATGCCCGGTCCGCCCAGTGCAGGTCGTCGATGAAGAAGAGGATCGGCTGCGCGCGAGCAGCGCTCAGGAAGAGCTCGGTGTACTGGAAGAACAGCGCCTCCTCGCTGCCGGCGGCTCCACCCGCCGCGCTGAACGACGAGCGCAGCTCGGATGCCGTCGCCAGCGACGCCGCCAGCACCTGACCGGCCACGGGGATCGCCGCGATCCAGTGCGGCGCGACCTCCTTCGCCAGCTCGCGCAGGCTACGCTTCCCGCGGGCGCAGCCGTTTCCTCGAGCAGTTCCCGGAACGCGTCGATGAACGGCTGGTACGGCTCGCCGGCACCGTACTGCTCCGAGCAGCCCGCCCGGATCACCCGCAGCTCCGACTGCCGTTCGACCGACTCCGCGAGGAACTGCGACACGAGCGTGCTCTTGCCCGCGCCCGCGTCACCGGTAATGAAAACGACCGAGCCCTTCCCACCCACGGCGCCGTCCAGCTTGCGCCCGAGGAGGTCGAGCTCGGTCCTGCGTCCTACGAATCCTGCCATGACCACTCAGCTCATCCGACGCGGCCGGCCGGACCGATCCCGGTCCGGCCGGCGCTCCGGTGAATCGAAACGAGTATCCTCAGTTCAGGATGTCGAACTTGGGATCGTTGGCCGTAGCTCCGCATTCCTCGGGGACCGGCGCCGTGTCCACGTAGGCGGAATTGGCGTCGTTCCTCGACGTGTCAGGCACCTTCTCGGCCGCCCCGGGATTGCCGGGCGTGCCGATAGAGAACGTGTGACCCGTGAAGCCCGTTGGCAGCCCCCTCTCCACGACCGTGACGCGCACGCGACCGGTATAGACGGAGACCAGGCAGTAGACGTTGGCCGTCATGCTCGCCGAGGTCGTCGCGCTCCCCGACACCGTCAGGTTCTGGATGCTGCAGCTCGTGCCGTTCTTCTCGACGCCGAAGTCGGCTGTCAGCTGCAACGTCGCGAATCCGTCGGCCGTTGTACGCGAGCTGTATTCCATTGACACGGTTGGCGTCTGCTGCTGCTGCTCCCACCAGACGCCGAAGCGATCGGGGACCGCGTGGATCCCTCCCGGGCTCGCTCCGAAGCCGTAGTAGATCGTGTCCTGAATGTCCGGGTTCGTCGCGTCACCGGTCGCGTCGGTGATCCGGTCCACCCGGCACGACAGCGGCTCCATGTAGACGACACCGAACGCCTGCGGACCCGTGCCGGTCAGACCCCTCGCCGAGGGGATCCCGGCGGGACCCAGCGTAAGGATCTCGATGTTGTAGAGAAACGCCGGAGCGGGGAGCGTACGAAGCCCCGAAGCGCCCAGGTTCGCGCCGATCAGGAAGCCCGGCTTCACACCCTCGACATCCAGGTCGGGAAGACTGCGCCAGCTGGTATCGAAAGGCGCCACGAGATACGCCGCCGTGGTGTTCGAGACAGCATTCCCGTCGAAGCCGAGGAGGGTCAACGTGGAGCTGGGGTATGCCACGAACTGCAGCTTCACCGAGGTGTTGCCGTTCACGGTGACGGGGCGTGTGTCGGCTCGGCAGTTCGCCTTATACGTGGCATTCGAGACGACGTCCTGCTTGGTGCTTGCCGTGAGCACCGCGCCCTGGTTGTTCAGGCCGTTGCCGATCGAAGCGAAGTTCCCCGGAGGCACGATGTAGTCGCCGCCCCCCTTGAAGGCGCTCAGAGCGACCGGCGATGCCCAGATGCAGTAGGTCCCGGCGGCGATGTCGGGGAACGTCACCACGCCGTTGGCGTCGGTGCTGTCCTGGGCCACGGGCCCCCCTGCGCCGACCAGTCCCACGGTGATGTACTGTGCCGCATGATTTCCGCCACCGGCCAGCGTGACGGTCACCGTGACGGTGCCGCCCGACGGCGGCGGCTTCACCGCCTGCGGCGCGACCGGCGCCGTCGGCTGGCCCGGCGGACCGTCTTCACATGCCGTCAGGGCGAGGAGTGCTGTGAGCGCGCACAGGAACGCAGCGCCGCTCGGGGTACGGCGTAACAGTGACATGAAGCAACCCTCCAGAGGCAACGTGGGCAGATCATAGCACGTACCCGGGGCCGCCCACGTTGCGGGGGAGGACGCCCCGGGGTGTCGTATTTCCACGTGTCTTGGGTGCTGCCGTACGGCTGGAATGCCGGCGCCGCGAGGACCGGCGAGCCTTAGATATGTACGAAGTCAGCCGCGGCGTCAATGTGGCGCGGGTGCGTCACGTGAGCGTCACTTCCCACCGGGATGCCCTTCCGGTGTCGCCGTCGGGTGCTGCCGCGAGCGCAGCCAGCGCAGCGTTCGGGCGTCGCGGAAATGGTAGACGCTCGTGATGTCCGCTCCGGCCGAGGCCTCGCCTCCGTGCTCCAGAACGCCGCTCCGCACCAGCGCGGCGAGTCGGTCCTCGAGCTCGAGCTCGTCCAGACCCGACGCCTCGGCGAGGCTGACGCTGTCGAACGTCTCGCCCTGCTCCGCCGCCAGCCCGAGCAGCGCGAGCTGCTCTTCGGGCAGATCGATCGATCGCTCCTCGCTCGCCGCGCTCGGCAGACCCGTGCCGCCGCGCGGGAACAACCGCCACTCCCACTTCCGCCCCCGTCGAATGATGAACCCCGCGCGCGCGAGCTCCCCCACCATCATCCACAGCGTGCGTGGATTGGACCCCGTCTGCGCCGCGAGCCACTCGACCCAGCTGGCGTCCACGCGGCTGTGTGTCGCTCGCTCGAGCAGGGTGCGCAGTTCCGCGGCGGAGAATGGATGGATGCGCAGTCGCGACGTCACCGTCGTTCGCTCCGCCTGCTGGGCGAGCTCTTCCATTGGACCGATCGCCCTCGGGCCGGCGTCGCCGTGCGTGATCACGAGTAGCGTCCGCGTCTCCGCAATGTGGCCGATCAGG
Source organism: uncultured Gemmatimonadales bacterium (assembly GCA_963798855.1). Taxonomy (GTDB): domain Bacteria; phylum Gemmatimonadota; class Gemmatimonadetes; order Longimicrobiales; family RSA9; genus CAWCUU01. Next base: position 363,363 of record CAWCUU010000001.1, read on the forward strand.
AACGCCGCTCCGGCCAGGTCCTCCGGCGTCCCCCGGTCCAGGTCGTCCAGGATGAGCAGTCTGCGGTCGCGCGCTCCGAGCTCGAGCAGCGCCCGAACCCCCTTCAGACGCGCCTGCTCCGCTGCCCGCTCCAATCGCTCCCGCTTTCGATCCGGCGGCCCTTTGCGCACGGTCGCGACCGTCGCCGCGGCCGCTTCCAGCACATCCCCCACCACGGGGATAATCCCCAGCCACTCTCTGGCCGATCGCCGCAGCGTCCGACCCACCCGGTGCTCGACCGTCAGCCGAACCGGCACGCTGCGCCAGATCGACCCGTGCTCTGCGCCGCCCGCGTTCGCGTACGCGCTCCGCACTCGCCAGCGTCGTCGGCGAGTCGTCCGCTCCAGCGTCTGCACGAGCGTCGTCTTGCCGCAGCCCGGGTCCCCGGAGATGAACACCACCCGGCCCGACGAGGCCCCGACCGCCGCGATCTCTTCCCTCAGGATCTGCAGCAGATCTCTGCGTCCGATGAACGGTCGCCGGCCCGGCCATGCGTCCAGCTTGGACGCGGGATCGCCGGGCGCTCTTCCCCTCCGGGCGTCCGCCGCGGGGCGCCGGGGAGACGACGGTTCGGACTTCGCGGAAGGGCGTGCCATCGAGCACGGCTCGCTGGAGTGGCTTCGCGCGTCTGCACGCGGATGCATCGTTGACAATCCGAAGATGCTCGAGCAGCGGCCCGCACGGCAATGACGTGCTCGGCTCAGGAGACGCGACGACCCGTCCGCTCGCGCCCCGGTTGCGTGTCTTCTCCTCCCAGCAGGCGCTTCACCTCGGCCAGCACCCGGCTCGGCTCGATCGGCTTCACCAGGTAGCCATCGCACCCCGCGTCCTCGGCCTTCTGGCGATCCTCCGCCATCGCGTGGGCGGTGACCGCGATCACGGGGATCCCCGCCGTCGCCGGATCCGCCTTCAGCACCCGCGTCGCGTCCAGCCCGTCCATCACCGGCAACGAGATATCCATCAGAATCAGGTCCGGGCGGTTCGCGCGGGCCAGCTCCACCCCCTCCTCACCCGTGCGAGCCTCCAGCACCCGGAGGCCGTTCCTCACGAGAATCGTCGAGTAGATGAAGCGGTTGTCCTCGTTGTCTTCGACCAGCAGGACGGTCTTCTCGGTCATCCCTTGCTCCGCACCGCGACGAGCCACTGCACGCTCCCGGAGCCGGCGCCACCGGTGCGCCCCACGCACCATGGCCAACCGCGAACCGTAGAAATCCGGGTTGTTATACAGGGATCATGCCAGAGTTCCGGAGCGTCGCTCCGCGGCTGGCGTCTGCCATTGACACTCCCGGCCGCACTTTCTATAATGCACGTCTGTCTCGGAAATCGGCGGCTTCGCCCGCGCGGGCCTCCGATGGAGCGCGCAGCCCGCACGCTCTGCACGATGCGAGTTCCGCGGCGGCGCGGACGGAGCGACGGCCTCACTTCGTCCGCGCCGCGCGTTGCACCGGGCGGTCTGCCGCGACCGACCCGCCGACGCGGACCGAGTGGAAACACCAGCTCAAAGGACAAATCGATCATGGCGAAGGCGAAGTTTCAGCGGACGAAGCCGCACGTGAACGTGGGGACGATCGGGCACGTGGATCACGGGAAGACGACGCTGACGGCGGCGATCACGGAGGTACAGGCGGCGAAGGGGCTGGCGCAGTACGTGGCGTTCGACCAGATCGACAAGGCGCCGGAGGAGCGGGAGCGGGGGATCACGATCGCGACGGCGCACGTGGAGTACGAGACGGAGAAGCGGCATTACGCGCACGTGGACTGCCCGGGGCACGCGGACTACGTGAAGAACATGATCACCGGTGCGGCGCAGATGGACGGTGCGATCCTGGTGGTGAGCGCGGCGGATGGGCCGATGCCGCAGACGCGCGAGCACATCCTGCTGGCGCGACAGGTGAACGTGCCGTACGTGGTGGTGTTCCTGAACAAGGTGGACATGGTCGACGACGAGGAGCTGGTGGACCTCGTGGAGCTGGAGGTTCGCGAGCTGCTCAGTGAGTACGATTTTCCGGGGGACGAGCTGCCGGTGATCCGGGGGAGCGCGCTGAAGGCGCTGGAGAGCGGGGACCCGGAGAGCGAGTGGGGGAAGCAGGTCACCGAGCTCCTGGATGCGGTGGACAGCTACATCCCGGAGCCTCAGCGGGACGTGGACAAGCCGTTCCTGATGCCGGTCGAGGACGTGTTCAGCATCACGGGGCGGGGGACGGTGGCGACGGGCCGGATCGAGCGGGGAGTGGTGCACGTGGGGGACGAGGTGGAGATGGTGGGGTTCGGGGCGGCGAAGAAGAGCGTGGTGACGGGGGTGGAGATGTTCCGGAAGGTGCTCGACGAGGGGCAGGCGGGAGACAACGTGGGTCTTCTGCTGCGGGGGGTGGACAAGGAGGAGATCGAGCGGGGGATGGTGCTGGCGAAGCCGGGCTCGATCACGCCGCACACGAAGTTCAAGGCGGAAGTGTACGTGCTGACGAAGGAGGAGGGAGGGCGACACACGCCGTTCTTCCAGGGCTACCGGCCGCAGTTCTACTTCCGGACGACGGACGTGACGGGGGACGTGACGCTGCCGCAGGGAGTGGAGATGGTGATGCCGGGCGACAACGTGCAGATGGAGATCGAGCTGATCACGCCGATCGCGATGGAGAAGGAGCTGCGCTTCGCGATCCGCGAGGGCGGCCGCACCGTCGGCGCCGGCGTCGTGACGGAAATCGTTCAGTAGGAACCCGGAACGTGCCGCCGAGTACTATGAAGGCTCGGAACGTTCCGCGCTGAGAGGACGCAATGCCGCGCGACAAGATCATCCTCGCCTGCACCGAGTGCCAGGAGAGGAACTACCACAAGACGAAGAACAAGCGGAAGCATCCGGAGCGGGTCGAGTGGAAGAAGCACTGCCCGCGCTGCAACCGCCATACGCTTCACAAAGAAACGAAGTAGGCGCCCGCTCCCCGCGCGACCCTGTGTCCCGCGGGACTGACGGTGTGCCTCGGAGCGATGCATGTACTCCCTGACGCAGACGCGGGAATTCACCCAGGATGTCGTCGAAGAGGTCAAGAAGGTCACCTGGCCGGACTGGCAGCAGCTCAAGAGCGCGACGGGCGTCATCATCGTCTTCGTGATCATCGTCGCGGCCATCATCTGGCTCATGGACCTCGGCGTTCGGATGGTGATCAACAACGTGATCATGAATCTCTTCGCGGGCTGACATGACGGAAGCGACCGACGCCCGCTGGTACGCCGTGCAGACGTATTCCGGGCACGAGAACAAGGTGAAGAAGCTGCTCGACCACAGGATCGGCGAGGAGCCCGGCGAGGAGCCGGAGGACAAGGAGATCCAGGAGGCGCTCGTCCCGACCCAGGACACGGTCGAGATCCGCAACGGAAAGCGGGTCAACGTGACGCGGCGGCTCTACCCCGGCTACGTGCTCGTGAAGATGGTGCTGAACCAGCGCACGATGCACGTGATCAACAACATCCAGGGCGTGATCAAGTTCGTGGGCGCCGGCAGGGAGCCACAGCCGCTGCGCGACGATGAGATCAACAAGATCCTGGGCCTCGAGCCGGTCGCCGAGGAGAAGGAGGCGCGGGAGGAGATCCCGTTCCGGCCGGGTCAGGTCGTGGAAGTCACGGAGGGGCCGTTCTCGGACTTCTCCGGCACGGTGCAGGAAGTCTATGCCGACAAGGGCAAGGTGAAGGTGGAGGTCAGCCTGTTCGGTCGCCCCACCTTGGTGGAGCTGGACTACACGCAGCTGAAGGGATATTAGGGCGATGGCCAAGAAAGTCGTTGGCTTCATCAAGCTCCAGGTGCCGGCCGGCGCGGCCAATCCCGCGCCCCCCGTCGGGCCCGCGCTGGGCCAGCACGGCGTCAACATCATGGAGTTCTGCAAGCAGTTCAATGCCCGCACGCAGGGGCAGCCGGGAATGATCATTCCGGTCGAGATCACGGTCTTCGCGGACCGGTCCTTCACGTTCATCACGAAGACGCCGCCGGCGGCGGTGCTGCTGAAGAAGGCGGCCGGGCTCGACAAGGGCTCGGGAACCCCGAACCGCGAGAAGGTCGGCACCGTGAGCCGCCAGCAGGTGAAGGAGATCGCGGAGCTGAAGCTGGAGGACCTCAACGCCTCGGGGGTGGAGTCGGCCATGCGGATGATCGAGGGAACCGCCCGCTCCATGGGCATCACGGTGGCGGACTGATGGCGAGCCACGGAAAGAAGTACGCGGACGCGCGCGCGAAGTACTCGCGCGACGATCGCCTGAGCGATCCGGTCGAGGCGATGACGCGCGTCAAGGATGCGAGTCACACGAAGTTCGACGAGACGGTCGAGGTGTCGGTTCGGCTCGGCGTCGATCCGCGTCACGCAGACCAGATCGTGCGCGGGACCGTGGTCCTGCCGCACGGCACGGGCAAGTCGGTCCGCGTGCTGGTGCTGACGCAGGGGGACAAGGAGCGCGAGGCGCAGGAGGCCGGCGCCGATTTCGTGGGCATGGAGCACGTGCAGAAGATCAAGGATGGGTGGCTCGACTTCGACGCCGTCGTGGCCAGTCCGGACGTGATGGGCCAGGTCGGACAGATCGGCCGCATCCTGGGGCCGCGCGGGCTCATGCCCACGCCGAAGGCCGGAACCGTGACCATGGACGTCGGCCGCGCGGTGAAGGAGATCAAGGCAGGCAAGATCGAGTTCCGCGTCGACAAGACGGGCAACGTCCACGCGCCCATCGGTCGGGTCTCCTTCGAGACCGGCAGCCTGGCGGAGAACTTCAACGCGTTCATGGACGTGGTGATGCGGCAGAAGCCCGCGGCCGCCAAGGGCGCCTACGTCCGCAGCGTCACGGTCTCCAGCACGATGGGGCCGGGAATTCGTCTCGATCCGAACCTCTACCGGCGGGTGACGGCGTAATGAGAGTCGAGGAGAAGCAGCAGATCGTCAATGCGTTGGCCGACAAGCTCGGCGACGCGACGGCGTTCTACCTGACCGACTTCACCGGGCTCGACGTCAAGGGCATGACGGACCTCCGGGCGCGGCTGCGCCATGCCGGTGTCGAGTACCTCGTGGTCAAGAACACGCTCGCCAAGCGAGCGCTGGGGGGGCTCGACCTCCCCGACATCGCCGAGTTCTTCAACGGACCGACCGGGCTGGTGATCGGCCGGGAGGACGCGGTCACGGCGGCCAAGGTGCTCGACGGCTTCGCGAGCGATCACGACAACCGACCTTCCGTCAAGGTCGGCATCGTGGAGCGGCGCCGGGTCTCCGCCGACCACGTCGGCCGGCTCGCCAAGCTGCCGCCGCGCGAGCAGCTCCTCGCGCAGCTCGCCGGCGCAATGGAAGCGCCTCTCGCGCAGCTCGCTTACGTCCTGCAGGCCCGGCTCATCGAGCTCGCCGGCCTGCTCGACGCGCTGCGCGCTCAACGAGATCAGTCATAGAAACTCCATCACGCAGAGGAACCTGAACATGGCCACGAAGGAAGAGCTGCTCGACGCCATCGGCAACATGACCGTCATCGAGCTGGCGGATTTCGTTGATGCGTTCAAGGAGAAGTTCGGCGTCACCGCAATGGCCGCTGCGCCCGCGGCGGCACCGGCCGCGGCGGCACCGGCCGCCGAGGAGAAGACCGAGTTCGACGTCCAGCTCAAGGAAATCGGCGCCAAGAAGATCCAGGTCATCAAGGTGATCCGCGAGGTGACCAGCCTCGGCCTGAAGGAGGCCAAGGATCTGGTCGACGGCGCGCCCTCCATCGTCAAGGAGGGGATCTCGAAGGAGGAGGCCGAGCAGATCAAGGCCAAGCTGGAGGAGCAGGGCGCGACGGTCGAGCTGAAGTAGCTCGGTTCGCTGCATGCGCCGAGCATGCCAGCGCGGGCGGGCCGGCGCGGATCGTTGAAGATCCGCCCCCCGTCCCGACCCCCGCGACGGGGAAACCGAGAGACTTCAGCCGGCGGGTGCGCGCGATGCGCCGACGATTCACCACAACGCTGCACAATCGAGCGAAGGCTCAGACTCCCCCGCTGCTCCCGGAGGGCGCGGTAGGGGCTTTCTGTGCTTGTCGCCGCTGTCTCGGGTCCTGAGGAGGTCCACTCTTGGCTAGCACGAAGAACGGCAAGAAGGCGCTCGTCAGCTTTTCCAAGCTGCCAACCGCCATGCCCATGCCGAACCTGCTCAATGTACAGATCCGTGCGTTCGAGGCGCTGCTCCAGACGGATGCCGCCGCGAAGGAGCGCGAGGATGTCGGCCTCGAGCGGGTATTCAACGAGATCTTCCCGATCACGGACGTCAACGAGAACTTCTCGCTCGAGTACGTCTCCTATTCGCTCGGGGAGCCGAAGTACACGGTCGATGAGTGCATCGAGCGCGACATGACCTTCGCAGCTCCGCTCAAGGCGACGCTGCGGCTGGTCGTGTGGGAAGAGCTCGAGGAAGGCGAGCGTCGCCCGAAGGACATCATCGAGAAGGAGGTCTACCTCGGCGATCTGCCGCTGCTGACCGAGCTCGGGACCTTCATCATCAACGGCGCCGAGCGGGTGATCGTCAGCCAGCTGCACCGCTCGCCGGGCGTCGTGTTCGAAGAGAACATCCATCCCAACGGCTCCAGGCTCAACAGCGCCCGGATCATTCCGTTCCGTGGCTCCTGGGTGGAGTTCACCGTCGACATCCACGATGTCGTGTACGTCCACATCGACCGCAAGAAGAAGTTCCCGGCGACCGCGCTGCTGCGCGCGTTCGGTTACGGCACCGACGAGGAGGTGCTGCGCCTCTTCTATACGACTCGCGAGATCGAGGTCGACGACAACATCAGCGAGCGCGGCTCGCGCCGGGAAGTCCTCGGCACGTTGCTCGCCGAGGACGTCGTGGACCCGGAGAGCGGCGAGGTCATCGCCGAGACCGCCGAAGAGTTGAACGCCGACCTCGTGAAGCGCTTGATCCGTGCCGAGGTCCAGCAGGTGCGCATCTTCAGCAGCGGCGTGGAGGGTCGCGCGGAGAGCCCGCTGCTGAAGAATACGCTCCGCAAGGATCCGACCGGCGACGAAGGCAGCGCGCTCAAGGCGATCTACGCGCTGCTGCGGCCGGGCGAGCCGCCGAACCTCGAGACCGCGCGCGTCGCGATCGAGCGCATCTTCTTCAACCCGAAGCGCTACGACCTCGGACGCGTCGGCCGCTACAAGATCAATCAGCGGCTGGGACTGAACCTCCCCGCGGGGCACACCGTGCTCACGCAGGAAGACTTCATCGCGATCATACGCTATCTGATCGAGCTCTCGGAGGGCCGCGGCTTCGTCGACGACATCGACCACCTCGGAAACCGCAGGGTTCGCAGCGTCGGCGAGCTGATCGCGAACCAGTTCTCCGTCGGGCTCTCGCGCATGGCGCGACTCGTCAAGGAGCGGATGTCCATCACCACGGACGTCGAGAAGATCAACATCGACGATCTGGTGAACGCCCGGACCGTGAGCGCCGTGATCCAGGCGTTCTTCGGCTCGAGCCAGCTCAGCCAGTTCATGGACCAGACGAATCCACTGGCCGAGCTGACCCACAAGCGTCGTCTGTCGGCGCTCGGCCCGGGCGGTCTGACCCGCGAGCGGGCGGGCTTCGAGGTCCGTGACGTCCACTATTCGCACTACGGGCGGATGTGCCCGATCGAGACGCCCGAAGGTCCGAACATCGGGCTGATCACGAGCCTGACCACGTTCTCCCGCATCAACGACCTCGGCTTCATCGAGACGCCGTATCGGCGGGTACAGGACGGCCGCGTCACCGACGACATCGTCTGGCTCGATGCGAACGCCGAGGAGAACGCGACCATCGCGCAGGCGAATGCGCCGCTCAACGACGACGGCACGTTCCACAACCCGTTCGTGCTCTGCCGGCAGCGCGGCGACTTCCCGCTGCTTCCGCCGGACCAGATCGACTACATGGACGTCGCGCCGGACCAGCTCGTGTCCGTGGCGGCGGCGCTGATTCCGTTCCTCGAGCACGATGACGCGAACCGCGCGCTGATGGGATCCAACATGCAGCGGCAAGCCGTGCCGCTGTTGTTCCCGGAGGCGCCGCTCGTCGGCACGGGCCTCGAGGAGAAGGTGGCGCGCGATTCCGGATCGGTGATCCTGGCCCGTCGCGCGGGCGTCATCCAGCGAGTCTCGGCGGACGAGATCATCATCGACACCGGCACCGTCAAGCCCGGTAGGTCCGACGAGCCGCTGGCCAGGCTGGCTCAGTACGATCGGTACCGGCTCAAGAAGTTCTGGCGCACGAATCAGGACACCGCGCTGAACCAGCGCCCGCTGGTGCAGGCCGGGCAGAAGGTGGCGGCGGGTGAGATCATCGCCGACGGCGCGTCGACGGACCACGGCGAGCTCGCGCTCGGGCGTAACGTGCTGGTCGCCTTCATGCCGTGGTACGGGCACAACTTCGAGGACGCCATCGTCATCAGCGAGAAGCTGGTCAAGGACAATGTCTACACCTCGATCCACATCCAGGAGCTCGAGCTTCACGTTCGCGACACGAAGCGCGGCATGGAGGAGATCACGCGCGAAATCCCGAACGTGGCCGAGGAGAGCATCACGCACCTGGACGAGCGCGGTGTCGTCCGCATCGGCGCTCGCGTCAAGGCCGGTGACATCCTGGTCGGCAAGATCACGCCGAAGGGGGAGACGGAGCTCTCGCCGGAGGAGAAGCTGCTGACGGCGATCTTCGGCGAGAAGGCGAAGGACGTGAAGGACTCCTCCCTCAAGGTCTCTCCGGGCATGGAGGGCACCGTCATTGATGTGAAGGTGTTCAGCCGCCGCATCGATGATCCGCTGCTCGAGAAGGAGCGCGGTGAGCGGATCGGCGAGCTTCGCAACTACGAGAAGCAGGAGATCGGCCGCATCAGCGAAGCGCGCGACGAGGAGCTGCGCGAGCTGCTCCGTGACCAGAAGGTCGCGCTGATGCTCAAGCGCGGCACGGTCGAGCCGTACATGGATGAGAGCACGAAGCTCGGCGCCCGCAACCTGGAGAAGGTCGACCTCGGCGACGTCGACCTCACCACCCTGAAGGTGCAGGACGCGGACGTGAACCAGCGCATCCGGCGTGTTATCAATGCCGCCAAGAGTCGCATCGAGCGCATCCGCGAGAAGACCGAGGAGCAGATCGACAAGGTGTTCCAGCCGGACGAGCTCTCGCCCGGCGTCGTGCAGCTCGTCAAGGTCTACCTTGCCGAGAAGCGCAAGATCAGCGTCGGCGACAAGAATGGCAGGACGCCACGGCAACAAGGGCATCATCGCGCGCATCGTGCCGGAGGAGGACATGCCGTTCCTTCCGGATGGCACGCCGGTCGAGATCGTGCTCAATCCGCTCGGCGTCCCGAGCCGCATGAACGTGGGGCAGATCCTCGAGACGCACCTCGGCTGGGCGTGCCGTCTGCTCGGCTTCGAGGCGAAGACGCCGGTCTTCCAGGGCGCGAGCGAGGACGAGGTCGGCGCCCTGATCAAGGTCAGCGGTCTGAAGTGGGCGCACCAGGCGCTCGGGATCCGGGACGCGGAGTTCCCGGCCTTCGGCGAGGAGGAGACGCGCGCGTTCATCGAGGGCCTGCACGAGATCCGCCAGGGCGCGCCTGCGCTTCCGGCCGAGACTCCGACCAGCGGCAACGGTGACGTGGTCGCGGCGGATCAGGTCGCCTATCTCAGCCTCGGCGGCTCCCTCGACGATTACGTCGGCAAGGACGCGAGGAAGGACCTGCGCGAGAAGCTCCAGGGGCTGCGGGACTGGCTCGTGACGGCCGCGACCCAGGTCGCGGAGCGCGAAGGGGTCGAGCTTTCCGAGCGCTTCCCGGCCGTCGACGCGCTGGCCGGCAGGAAGGCGCTGAAGGACGGGCTCGACGCGGCCATCTGCGAGCTGCTCCGGGCGGTCGGGCTGACGCCCGGCGGCAAGGTGTGGCTGCGTGACGGACGCTCGGGACAGCGCTTCGACTTCCCTGTGACCGTAGGCGCGATCTACATGCTGAAGCTCTCGCACCTCGTCGACGACAAGATCCACGCCCGCTCGATCGGGCCGTATTCGCTGGTCACGCAGCAGCCGCTCGCCGGCAAGGCGCAGTTCGGTGGGCAGCGCTTCGGTGAGATGGAGGTTTGGGCGCTCGAGGCCTATGGAGCCGCGCATACGCTCCAGGAGATCCTGACCGTGAAGAGCGACGACGTCGCCGGGCGCTCGCGCGTCTACGAGGCGATCGTCAAGGGCGAGAATCTGCCGGAGCCCGGCATTCCGGAGTCCTTCAACGTTCTCGTGAAGGAGCTCCAGGCGCTCGGCCTCAGCGTGACACTCGGCAGGGAAGAGTGATCGAAGCAGCCGATCGGCTTCCTTCCGCCCGACCACCGGCGGGAAGGAATGGCCTGGTCAGCCCGATTGGCCTCGATAGCCTGATTAGCCTCGATAGCCTGATTAGCCTCGATAGCCTGATTAGCCTGCTTCAATGAGAAAGAGGCAAGAATGATCGATTTCGCACGTGCTCGGGAGCCCCGGTCGAGTGACTTCGACTTCATCCAGCTCAAGATCGCCTCGCCCGAGGAGATTCGGAGCTGGTCGTACGGCGAGGTCACGAAGCCGGAAACCATCAACTATCGCTCCTTCAAGCCGGAGCGCGATGGGCTGTTCTGCGAGCGCATCTTCGGTCCGGTCAAGGACTGGGAGTGCCACTGCGGGAAGTTCAAGCGGATCCGCTTCCGCGGCCATATCTGCGACAAGTGCGGAGTCGAGGTCACGCTGTCGAAGGTGCGGCGTGAGCGGATGGGTCACATCGAGCTGGCCGTTCCCGTCGCGCACATCTGGTTCTTCAAGACGCTGCCGTCGCAGATGGGCTACCTGCTCGGGATGACGCTGCGTGACCTGGAGAAGGTCGTCTACTACGCCAACTACGTCGTCACGGACCCGGGGCAGCAGGAGGTGAAGTACCAGCAGCTGCTCGATGAGGACGAGTACTACGACCTGCGCGTGAAGGCTCGCGACGAGGGTGATGGCGAGTTCAAGGCGGAGATCGGCGCCGAAGGCATCCGCACCCTGCTGCGGCAGCTCGATCTCGCCGAGCGGCAGCTGAAGGACCCGAACAAGGACGGTCGCGGGCTCGATCGCCTCGCGGAGGAGCTGCGCGCCCAGGTGGCCACCGAGACGAGCCAGCACCGCAAGAAACAGAAGCTGAAGCGGCTCAAGGTCGTCGACGCGTTCCGCAACTCCGGCACATCCCCGGAGGCCCGAAACAAGCCCGACTGGATGATCATGGACGTCGTGCCGGTCATCCCGCCGGACCTGCGTCCGCTCGTGCCGCTGGATGGCGGCCGCTTCGCGACCAGCGACCTGAACGACCTCTATCGCCGCGTCATCAACCGGAACAACCGGCTGAAGAAGCTGATCGAGATGCGTGCGCCGGAGGTCATTCTGCGCAACGAGAAGCGCATGCTGCAGGAGGCGGTCGACGCGCTCTTCGACAACGGGCGTCGCAGCAAGGCGATCCGTGGCCGCGGCAAGCGCCCGCTGAAGTCGCTCTCCGACATGCTGAAGGGGAAGCAGGGGCGCTTCCGCCAGAACCTGCTCGGCAAGCGCGTCGACTACTCGGGCCGCTCGGTGATCGTGGTCGGGCCGGAGCTCAAGCTGCACCAGTGCGGGCTGCCGAAGGCCATGGCGGTCGAGCTTTTCAAGCCGTTCATCATTCACGAGCTCGAGAAGCGCGGCGAGGCCGAGACCGTAAAGCGCGCGAAGAAGATCGTCGAGCGTGACGACCCGAAGGTGTACGAGGTGCTCGAGCACATCATCCGGGACCACCCGGTGCTGCTGAACCGCGCGCCGACGCTCCACCGGCTGGGCATCCAGGCCTTCGAGCCGGTGCTCGTCGAGGGGAAGGCGATCCGCATCCACCCGCTCGTCTGCGCCGCCTTCAACGCGGACTTCGACGGCGACCAGAATGGCCGTGCACGTGCCGCTCAGCTTCGAGGCCCAGCTCGAGGCGCGGGTGCTCATGCTCTCGTCCAACAACATCCTGCTGCCCTCGAACGGCCGCCCCGTCGCGAGCCCGACGCAGGACATGGTAATCGGCTGTTACTACCTGACGAAGCCGCCGCTGCAGGTCGCCAATGTGGAGGACCTGCTGACGCAGTCGAAGCTGTCGAAGGAGCGCCGCGAAGCCGCGAGCAAGAAGCTCGATGAGCTCTACGAGGGCGCACCCCGCTACGGTCGCTTCGCCGAAGCCGAGGCCGCCGTCGCGCTCGGACACGTCACCTTCCACGCGCCCTGCTGGTTCTGGGTCGAGCGGCGCCGCCTCAACGCCGGCGAGGAGGAGCAGGAGGCTCGCAGGGGTCGCTGGCTACGCTCGACCGTCGGTCGCGTGATCTTCAACTCCGTCGTTCCCGAGGCGCTCGGCTTCTGGAACATCACGATGGGGAAGAAGGAGCTCGGCGACATCATCTTCAAGGCGTACACGGAGGTCGGACTCGGGCCGACGACGGCGTTCCTGGACGCGCTGAAGGACTTCGGCTTCCGCTACTCGACCTACGGCGGCATCTCCGTAGGGCTGGTCGACCTGGCGATCCCGGCCGAAAAGGCCGAGATCCTGGCCGAGGCCGACGAGGAGGTCGCGCGCTTCACGCGGGCGTATCAGAACGGCGTGATCTCCAACGGCGAGCGCTACAACAAGGTCATCGACACCTGGACGCACTCGAACAACGACGTCGCGGACGCGATGGTGCGCCGCCTCGAGCGCTCCAGCGGCGGGTTCAATCCCGTCTACATGATGATGAACTCCGGTGCGCGGGGTAACCGCGATCAGATGCGCCAGCTCGCCGGCATGCGCGGCCTGATGGCGAAGCCGCAGAAGAAGCTGACGGGCGGCATCGGCGAGATCATCGAGAGCCCGATCAAGTCGAACTTCCGGGAGGGCCTCACCGTGCTCGAGTATTTCATCTCGACGCACGGCGCGCGGAAGGGTCTGGCGGACACCGCGCTCAAGACGGCGGACGCCGGCTATCTGACGCGACGGCTCGTCGACGTCGCGCAGGACGTGACGGTGACGGAGGAGGATTGCGGCACCGTGCTGGGCATCGAGATGAGCGCCCTGAAGGAGGGCGAGGACATCATCGAGCCGCTCAAGGACCGCATCGTCGGCAACGTCGCCCTGGATGACGTCTACGACCCGATCGATGGGGAGCTGCTCGTGCAGTCGAGCGAGCTGATCGACGAGGAAGCGGCGGAGGCGATCGAGGATGCGGGGATCCAGACCGTGCGCATCCGCTCGGTGCTGACCTGCGAGGCGAAACGGGGCATCTGCCAAATGTGCTATGGCCGCAACCTGGCGACCATGAAGATGGTCGATATCGGCGAGGCCGTCGGCATTCTAGCGGCGCAGTCCATCGGCGAGCCCGGAACGCAGCTCACGCTGCGCACCTTCCACATCGGCGGCACCGCCGCCCGCATCGCGGCGCAGACGCAGCGAAAGTCGAAGGTCGACGGCACCGTCGCGTTCGAGCGTATCACGGTCGTGGAGACGCCGTCCGAGGACAGCATCGTCACGAGCCGCGAAGGCGAGATCGTGATGAAGACCAAGGAAGGAACCGTGCGCAGCCGACTGGCCGTGCCGTACGGCGCCTCCCTTGCCGTCGAGGATGGCCAGGAGGTCGAGGCGGGCGACCTGCTTTTCGGCTGGGACCCCTATTCGGAGCCGATCGTCGCCGACCACGGCGGCACGGTCGAGTTCGTCGACATCGTCGAGGAGGTCACGGTCCGCGAGGAGCTGGATGAATCCACCGGACGTCGGCAGCTGGTGATCATCGAGGACCGCGACAAGAAGCTGCACCCGACCATCCAGATCAAGGATGAGAAGGGAAAGAAGCTGCGCGAGTTCATTGTGCCGGTCGGCGCCCAGCTCACGGTCCGCGACAACGAGGCGGTCGAGCCGGGGGCCACGCTCGCCAAGATCTCACGCGAGGTCTACAAGACCCGCGATATCACCGGCGGCCTGCCGCGCGTGGCCGAGCTGTTCGAGGCGCGCCGGCCGAAGGACCCGGCGGTGATCACCGAGATCGACGGCTCCATCCGCTTCGGCGAGATCAAGCGCGGCAAGCGCGAGATCCTCGTCATCCCGGAGTCCGGCGAGGAGCGTACGTACGAGGTTCCCGTCGGCAAGCACCTGCGCGTACACGAGGGCGACGCCGTGCGCGCGGGCGATCGCCTGAGCGAGGGTCCTGTAAACCCGCACGACATCCTGCGCATCAAGGGCCCGCGCGCGGTGCAGGAATACCTTCTGAACGAGGTCCAGGAGGTCTACCGACTCCAGGGCGTGAAGATCAACGACAAGCACATCGGCGCGATCGTGCGTCAGATGCTCCAGAAGGTGCGCATTACCGACCCTGGCGAGACCGACTTCCTGGAAGGGGAGCACGTCGACCGGATGGAATTCCGGGAGCACAACCAGAAGCAGATCCAGGGTGGTGGCAAGCCCGCTCGCTCCGAGCCGCTGCTGCTCGGGATCACGAAGGCCAGCCTGACCACGCAATCGTTCATCAGCGCCGCCTCCTTCCAGGAGACCACCCGCGTTCTTACGGACGCTGCGGTGCGCGGCGCGCGCGACGAGCTGATCGGGCTCAAGGAGAACATCATCATCGGTCACCTGATCCCGGCCGGAACGGGCGTCTACCGGTACAGCGACGTGGAATTCCTCGTCGAGGAGCCCGCTCCTCCTGCCGAGGACACCCTCGCCAGCCGCGCGGAGCAGCTCTTCCCCGGACTCACGCCGACGGCCGAGCAGGGTGCCGGAGCGGCCGTGGTCGAGCAGGAGGCCGCGACCGCCGAGTAGCCCGGGTACGGGTGGGCAGCAAACGAGAAGGGGCCACCGGTCGAGACCGGCGGCCCCTTCGTCCGCTCGCGGCCATCACACGAACAGCGCGCCCAACATCGCACCGCGGGGCCGCGAAAACGGCGTCCTCACCGCCTTGACAGTCTCGCAGGCCTCCGGTAAGTTTCCAAGTCTGTCCGGTCAATTTTGGCCGGCCGCGGCGGGGACCGGCACCGTCCCCGCGTTTTTTCGCTGGGAACCGGGACGCACGCCAGGAATGCCGACGATCAATCAGCTCGTCCGGAAGGGCCGGCAGCAGGTCGAAAAGAAGGAGAAGGCGCCAGCGCTGGCGGGAAATCCGCAGAAGCGCGGCGTCTGCACCCGCGTGTACACGACCACCCCGAAGAAGCCGAACTCGGCGCTGCGGAAGGTCGCGCGCGTGAGGCTGACGAACGGGATCGAGGTCACCGCCTACATTCCGGGCGAAGGCCACAATCTGCAGGAGCACTCGATCGTGCTCATTCGCGGCGGCCGCGTGAAGGATCTGCCGGGCGTGCGCTATCACATCATCCGCGGAACGCTCGACGCGAGCGGCGTCTCCGACCGCCGCCAGAGCCGTTCCAAGTACGGCGCGAAGAGGCCGAAGTAGCATGAGCAGACGCCAGCGAGCGGTAAAGCGGGACGTCCCGCCCGACCCCCAGTACGGCTCGACGACCGTCAGCAAGTTCATCAACTCGCTGATGCTGGAGGGCAAGAAGTCGGTCGCCGAAGGGATCTTCTACGATGCCATGCGCATCATGGAGGAGAAGACCGGCCAGCCGGCTCTGAACCTGTTCAAGCAGGCGGTCAACAACCTGAAGCCGGTGGTCGAGGTGAAGAGCCGGCGCGTGGGCGGCGCGACGTACCAGGTCCCGGTCGAGGTTCGACCGGAGCGGAGGCAGTCGCTCGCGTTCAAGTGGCTCGTGCAGTTCTCCCGGCAGCGCGCGGAGAAGTCCATGGCGGAGCGGCTCGCGAACGAGACGCTCTCGGCGGCCCGCAACGAAGGAACCGCCATCAAGAGGAAGGACGATGTCCACCGCATGGCGGAGGCGAACAAGGCCTTCGCGCATTACCGGTGGTGATCGGCTGAAGGATACACCATGCCCAGAAAGACCCCACTCCGGAAGCTGCGCAATATCGGCATCATGGCGCACATCGATGCCGGAAAGACGACCACTACCGAGCGGATCCTCTTCTACACGGGTCGTACGCACAAGCTCGGCGAGGTGCACGAAGGCTCCGCCACGATGGACTGGATGGAGCAGGAGCAGGAGCGCGGCATCACGATCACGTCCGCGGCGACGACGTGCGAGTGGAAGCGGGACGACGAGCTGTATCGCATCAACATCCTCGACACGCCCGGCCACGTGGACTTCACCGTCGAGGTGGAGCGCAGCCTGCGCGTGCTCGATGGATCGGTCGCCGTCTTCTGCGCGGTCGGGGGCGTCGAGCCGCAGTCGGAGACCGTGTGGCGTCAGGCCGACCGCTACGCCGTGCCGCGCATTGCGTTCGTCAACAAGATGGATCGCGTCGGCGCCGACTTCATGAACGTCGTCGACATGATCCGCGATCGGCTCGGGGCGAAGGCGTTCCCGGTGCACTACCCGCTGGGCGAGGGCGAGCTCTTCACCGGCATCATCGACATCATCCGTCGCGTGGAGCTCGTCTACGACGACGAGTCGCTCGGTGCGAAGTGGAGCGAGGGTCCGGTCCCGGAGGCGCTCGCCGAGAAGGTCGAGGAGCTGCGCCACGAGCTGGTCGAGGCCGCGGTCGAGCACGACGATGAGCTGCTCGCCAAGTACCTGGAGGGCGTCGAGATCTCGGAGGACGAGCTGCGCCGCGCGATCCGCGAGGCGACGATCGCGAACGCGATGGTCCCCGTCCTGTGCGGCTCCGCGTTCAAGAACAAAGGAGTGCAACAGCTGCTCGATGCCGTCGTCGACTTCCTGCCGTCGCCGGTCGAGGTGCCGCCGGTCAAGGGACACCTGCCGTACCACGATGAGACGATGGAGGAGCGGGAGGCGTCGGACGAGGCGCCGTTCGCAGCGCTCGCGTTCAAGATCATGACGGATCCCTACGTCGGGCGGCTCACGTACTTCCGCGTCTATTCGGGCACGATCCCGGCCGGGTCCTACATCTACAACTCGACGAAGGATCGGCGCGAGCGTGTCGCGCGCCTGTTGCAGATGCACGCGAACCACCGCGAGGAGCGGGACGAGGTCTTCGCGGGTGACATCGCGGCCGCGATCGGCCTGAAGGACACGAAGACCGGCGACACGCTCTGCAACGCCGATCATCCGATCATCCTCGAGGCGATGAAGTTCCCCGAGCCGGTGATCAATGTCGCGATCGAGCCGAAGACCAAGGCGGACCAGGACAAGCTGTCGAACGGGCTGACGAAGCTCGCCGAGGAGGACCCCACCTTCCGCGTCCATACGGACCAGGAGACGGGGCAGACGATCATCGGCGGCATGGGCGAGCTCCACCTCGAGATCATCGTCGACCGACTGCGTCGCGAGTTCAAGGTGGAGGCGAACATCGGTCGGCCGCAGGTCGCCTATCGCGAGACGATCCGCAAGGCGGCGCAGAAGGTCGAAGGCAAGTTCGTCCGGCAGTCGGGCGGTCGGGGTCAGTACGGCCACGTCGTCATCAACATCGCGCCCTCGGGTCCCGGGCAGGGGTTCGTCTTCGAGGACAAGATCGTCGGCGGCGTGATCCCCCGCGAGTACATCGGGCCGGTCGAGCAGGGGATCAAGGAAGCGATGGAGAACGGCGTTCTTGCCGGCTACCCCATGGTCGACGTGAAGGTGGAGCTGATCGACGGGTCCTACCACGAGGTGGACTCGAGCGAGATGGCGTTCAAGATCGCGGGCTCGATGGCCCTGAAGGAAGGTGCGCGACGCGCCGGCCCGGTGCTGCTCGAGCCGATCATGGACGTGGAGGTCGTCACACCCGGTGACTACATGGGCGACGTCATGGGCGACCTGTCCAGCCGCCGCGGCAAGATCGGCGGCATGGTGCAGCGCGCCGACGCGCAGGTCATCGGGGCGAGCGTGCCACTGTCGGAGATGTTCGGCTACTCCACGACGCTGCGTTCGCTGACGCAGGGTCGCGCCGTCTACTCCATGCAGTTCTCGCACTACGAGGAAGTGCCGAAGACGAAGGCCGAGGAGATCATCTCGAAGATGCGCGGCTGAGGCCGGCTCGGATCTGGGATCGGATCGAGGGAGACGATCATGGCGAAGGCGAAGTTTCAGCGGACGAAGCCGCACGTGAACGTGGGGACGATCGGGCACGTGGATCACGGGAAGACGACGCTGACGGCGGCGATCACGGAGGTACAGGCGGCGAAGGGGCTGGCGCAGTACGTGGCATTCGACCAGATCGACAAGGCGCCGGAGGAGCGGGAGCGGGGGATCACGATCGCGACGGCCCACGTGGAGTACGAGACGGAGAAGCGGCATTACGCGCACGTGGACTGCCCGGGGCACGCGGACTACGTGAAGAACATGATCACCGGTGCGGCGCAGATGGATGGTGCGATCCTGGTGGTGAGCGCGGCGGATGGGCCGATGCCGCAGACGCGCGAGCACATCCTGCTGGCGCGACAGGTGAACGTGCCGTACGTGGTGGTGTTCCTGAACAAGGTGGACATGGTCGACGACGAGGAGCTGGTGGACCTCGTGGAGCTGGAGGTTCGCGAGCTGCTCAGTGAGTACGATTTTCCGGGGGACGAGCTGCCGGTGATCCGGGGGAGCGCGCTGAAGGCGCTGGAGAGCGGGGACCCGGAGAGCGAGTGGGGGAAGCAGGTCACCGAGCTCCTGGATGCGGTGGACAGCTACATCCCGGAGCCTCAGCGGGACGTGGACAAGCCGTTCCTGATGCCGGTCGAGGACGTGTTCAGCATCACGGGGCGGGGGACGGTGGCGACGGGCCGGATCGAGCGGGGAGTGGTGCACGTGGGGGACGAGGTGGAGATGGTGGGGTTCGGGGCGGCGAAGAAGAGCGTGGTGACGGGGGTGGAGATGTTCCGGAAGGTGCTCGACGAGGGGCAGGCGGGAGACAACGTGGGTCTTCTGCTGCGGGGGGTGGACAAGGAGGAGATCGAGCGGGGGATGGTGCTGGCGAAGCCGGGCTCGATCACGCCGCACACGAAGTTCAAGGCGGAAGTGTACGTGCTGACGAAGGAGGAGGGAGGGCGACACACGCCGTTCTTCCAGGGCTACCGGCCGCAGTTCTACTTCCGGACGACGGACGTGACGGGGGACGTGACGCTGCCGCAGGGAGTGGAGATGGTGATGCCGGGCGACAACGTGCAGATGGAGATCGAGCTGATCACGCCGATCGCGATGGAGAAGGAGCTGCGCTTCGCGATCCGCGAGGGCGGCCGCACCGTCGGCGCCGGCGTCGTCACCGAGATCATCCAGTAGGGGGCGAGCGAGACCATGGCGGCAGGCAAGATCCGTATCCGACTGAAGGCGTTCGATCACGCGGTGATCGATCAGACCGCCTCCGACATCGTGCGCACGGCGGAGAAGACCGGGGCCCGCGTGAGCGGTCCCATTCCCCTGCCGACACGGATCCAGCGGTGGACGGTGCTCCGTTCGCCCCACATCGACAAGAAGAGCCGCGAGCAGTTCGAGCTGAAGACGCACAAGCGCGTCATCGACATCATCGACTCGCGGCCGCAGACCATCGACGCGCTGACGAAGCTGGATCTGCCGGCGGGCGTCGATGTCGAGATCAAGGTGGACTAGGCGAGACCGGCTCATCATGGCAGCGATCATCGGACGCAAGCTGGGCATGACCCAGGTCTTCGAGGACACGGGCGACGTCGTGCCCGTGACCGTCATCGAGGCGGGGCCCTGCACGGTGACCCAGGTCAAGACTCCCGACCGCGACGGCTACACCGCGCTGCAGCTCGGGTGGGGGGAGCGCAGGGACTCCCGCTCCACGCGGGCCGAGCGCGGACACGTCTCGAAAGCGGGCCTCGAGCGCGCTCCGCGCGCGCTCCGCGAGTTCCGCGTCGCCGACACCGCCGGTTACGAGCTCGGTCAGGCCCTCGACGTCGCGCAGTTCGAGCCCGGCGACACGGTCATCGTGACGGGCACGACGAAGGGGAAGGGCTTCCAGGGCGTCGTGAAGCGTCACGGCTTCACAGGACGACCGGGCTCGCACGGACATCCGAAGGCGCGCAATCCGGGCTCGCTCGGACCCGGGACGAACCCGTCCCGCGTGATCAAGGGCAAGAAGCTGCCCGGGCAGATGGGCAATCGCCGCCACACGCTGCGCTCGGTGCGTGTCGTGCGGATCGACGCCGAGAAGAACCTGATTTTCGTACGGGGTCCCGTGCCGGGCGCGCGCAACAGCCTGGTGCTGATCCGGAAGGATTGACGATGGCGGCGAAGAAGAAGAAGGCGGGGGCTCTCAAGGCCCCCCTCTTCAACGGCGAGGGGGAGAAGAACGGCGAGCGCGAGCTGCCGGAGGCCCTGTTCGACGGCGTCGTGCACGAGGCCGCGATGTGGCAGGCTGTGAAGGCGATCCTCGCGAACCGCAGGCAGGGCACCGCGTCGACCAAGACGCGCAGCGAGGTGCGCGGCGGCAACAGCAAGCCGTGGCGTCAGAAGGGCACCGGCCGAGCCAGACAGGGCTCGATCCGCTCGCCCCAGTGGCGCGGTGGCGGCTCCGTCTTCGGCCCGCGGGCCGGCCGCAACTTCCTCCAGGCCGTGCCCCGCAAGGTGCGCTGGCTGGCACGGCGCTCGGCGTACAACGCTCGGGCTCAGGACGGAACGGTGTTCCTCGTCGAAGCACTTGCCTTCGATGCGCCGCGCACGAAGGCCGTGGTCGCGCTGCTGGACCGGGTGGAGGCGAGCGGCAACGTGCTGGTGCTGACCGACGGCTTGAAGCGGGAGGTGTACCTGTCCGCGCGCAACCTGCCGGGCGTCCAGGTCCGGCCGTTCGGGGAGGAGTCGACCTACGACCTGCTCTGGGCCGATACCGTGATCATCGAGGAGCCCGCGCTGGAGCGGGCGCAGGAGGTGGCGCATGCGTGACGCAAGGGACGTGATCATCCGTCCGGTCGTCACCGAGCGCTCGACGCTGATGGCCGATGAGATGAACACCTACGCGTTCATCGTCGCCCGCGAGGCGAACAAGATCGAGATCGCCAGAGCCGTCGAGACGCTGTTCGGCGTGAAGGTCAGCGCCGTGCGCACGATGAACTACCGGGGCAAGTTCCGCCGGGTGGGACGCAGCGTGGGCCGTCGCCCCGCCTTCAAGAAGGCGGTGGTCAAGCTGGTCGAGGGCGAGCGGCTCGACGTCTACGAGGGGGTCTGATGCCGACCAAGAAGTTCAAGCCGGTGACGCCAGGCACGCGCTTCCGCTCCGTGACCGCCTTCGACGAGGTCACGCGCAAGGGGCCGGAGCGCTCGCTGACCGAGCCGCTCGCGAAGAAGGGCGGACGCAACCACTCCGGCCACATCACGATCCGGCGTCGGGGCGGCGGCCACAAGCGCCTTTACCGGAAGGTCGACTTCAAGCGCGACAAGACGGGCGTACCCGGAGTCGTGAAGGGCGTCGAGTACGATCCGAACCGGTCGGCGAACATCGCGCTGATCCATTACGTCGACGGCGAAAAGCGCTACATCCTGCATCCGCGCGGCCTGGAGCCGGGGGCGACGATCGTGAGCGGACCCGGCTCGGACATTCGGATCGGCAATACGCTTCCGCTGGTGGAGATCCCGCTCGGCACGACGGTCCACAACGTCGAGTTGAAGCCCGGCAAGGGCGCGCAGATCGTCCGCTCCGCCGGCGCCGGCGCACAGGTCGTGGCGAAGGAGGGCGACTTCGTGACGCTGCGGCTGCCGTCCACGGAAGTCCGCATGGTGCGCAAGGAGTGCACGGCGACGGTGGGCCAGATCGGCAACGTCGACCACGAGCTGCAGGTGTACGGCAAGGCCGGCGCGAAGCGCTGGAGAGGCATCCGGCCGCACGTGCGTGGCGTCGCCATGAATCCGGTCGACCACCCGCTGGGCGGCGGTGAAGGCCGTAGCTCGGGCGGGCGCCCGCCGACGTCTCCCTGGGGCAAGCCCGAGGGGAAGAAGACGCGGCGTGCGAAGAAGGAGTCGTCGAAGCACATCGTGAGAGGACGTCGCCGGGGCAAGGCGACGCAGTGAGCTAGAGGCTAATGCAAGGCTAATCAGGCTAATCAGGCTAACAGGCTGGGAAATGGCGAGATCGATCAAGAAGGGACCGCACATCAACGCGAAGCTCCTGCTGAAGGTGCAGCTCATGAACTCGCGTGGCGACAGGCGCGTGATCAAGACGTGGGCACGCTCGTCCATGATCTCTCCGGAGTTCGTCGGGCACACGCTGGCGGTGCACAACGGCAACAAGTTCATCCCGGTCTACGTGTCGGAGAACATGGTCGGTCACAAGCTCGGCGAGTTCGCGCCGACGCGGCTCTTCCGCGGTCACGGCGGCAAGCTGGCCGACAAGCGCGCGCGCATGTGAGCGGAGAGGCGACGATGCAAGCCCGTGCCATCAGCAAGCACATCCGGCAGAGCCCGCGCAAGATGCGGCTGGTGATCGACCTGATCCGGGGCCGGAGCGTGAACGAGGCCTATGCGATCCTGCAGTACTCCAAGAAGCGGGCCGCGATCGCGATCGAGAAGACGCTCCGATCGGCCGTCGCGAACTCGAGGGAGAAGTCGGATCGAGAGGGCGAGATGGTGGACGTGGATGAGCTGTACGTGAAAGAGGCCTACATCGACGAAGGGCCGCGGCTGAAGCGGTGGCGCGCGGCGGCGATGGGGCGCGCCGCGCCCATTCACAGGCCGATGAGTCACGTCACGATCGTCGTGGACCGCAAGGAGTAGGGGATGGGACAGAAGACGCATCCGACCGGGTTTCGGCTCGGGATCATCAAGCCCTGGCGGTCGCGCTGGTATGCGGAGCGCAACTTCAAGGAGCTGCTCCGCGAGGACGAGACGATCCGGCGCTATCTGCACCGGCGCCTCGGTCACGCCGCTGTCGCACAGGTGGAGATCGAGCGCAAGCCGCAGAAGATCGTCGTCACGATCCACACGGCGCGGCCGGGCGTGGTGATCGGCAAGCGCGGGGCCGAGGTGGACAAGCTGCGTGATGAGCTCGCGCACCTCACGAAGAGCAATGTCTCGATCAACGTCGAGGAGATAAAGCGGCCCGAGCTGGATGCGCAGCTCGTCGCGGACAACGTCGCGCACCAGCTGACGCAGCGGATCTCCTTCCGCCGCGCCATGAAGCGGGCGGTCCAGGGGGCGATGCGCGGCGGGGCGGAGGGCATCAAGATCAAATGCGGCGGCCGACTCGGCGGAGCGGAGATCGCGCGCAGCGAAGGGTACCACGAGGGCCGCGTGCCGCTGCACACGCTGCGCGCCGATATCGACTACGCGCTGTCGACCGCGAAGACCACCTACGGCACGATCGGAGTCAAGGTCTGGATCTTCAAGGGCGAGGTGGTCGAGGAGCGGCGTGGAGGTCGGACGTACTCGACGGGGGTCTGAAGGGCGGCGGCCTGTGGCCGCCGCAGGGCCGAGGGCGAGGGCGAGGGCCCGGGCGAGGGCGAGGGGCGAGGGCGAGGGCGAGGTAGGGAAAGGGTGAGGGGAAGGGGTGGGTAGGGACAGAGCTGAGAGAAGGGCGAGGCGATGCTAGCGCCGAAGCGGGTAAAATACAGGAAGCGATTCAAGGGTCGCACGCGGGGCGTCGCGCAGCGGGGCAGCACCGTGTCGTTCGGCGACTACGGGCTTCAGACGCTGGAGCCGGCGTGGATCACGAGCCGGCAGATCGAGGCGGCCCGCGTCGCGCTGACGAGGCACATCAAGCGCGGCGGCAAGGTCTGGATCCGCATCTTCCCCGACAAGCCGGTCACGAAGAAGCCGGCCGAGACCCGCATGGGCAAGGGGAAGGGCAATCCGGAGTTGTGGGTGGCCGTCGTCCGGCCGGGCCGCGTGCTCTTCGAGCTGGAAGGGGTCTCGGAAGCGATCGCGCGGCGGGCCTTCGAGCTGGCCGCGGCGAAGCTCCCGGTGAAGACGCGCTTCCTCGAGCGTGACGGAGGTGCGGAATGAAGGCGGAAGAGATCCGCGATCTGACGGACGACGAGATCCGCGGTCGCATCGACCAGGTGCACGAAGAGCTGTTCCGTCTGCGCTTCCGCAGCGCAACGCAGGAGCTCGAGAATCCGGCACTGATCCGGACACTGCGGCGCGATATGGCACGACTCAAGACGATCCAGCGCGAGCGCGAGCTCGCCGCTCAGGCGAACGGGTGAGGCGCGAGATGGCTGAGCAGGAAGTTCGGCGTCGCAAGCAGCGCGTGGGGCGCGTCGTGAGCGACGGCATGGAGAAGACGATCGTGGTCGCCGTCGAGCGGCGGGTCACGCACACGGTCTATGGCAAGCAGATCGTGCGGACGAGCAAGTTCCACGCGCACGACGAGCGCAACGAGGCGAACGTCGGCGATACGGTGCGGATCGAGGAGACCCGGCCGCTGTCGAAGACGAAGCGCTGGCGGCTGCTGGAAATCCTCGAGAAGTCCCGGTGAGGCGGCAATGATCCAGCAGGAATCCATGGTTCGGATCGCGGACAACTCGGGCGCCAAGCAGGCGAAGTGCATCCGGGTTCTCGGCGGGTCGGGGCGCCGCTACGCGCGTGTCGGGGACATCATCGTCGTGGCCGTGAAAGACGCGATCCCGAACGGCACGGTGAAGAAGGGCAATGTGGCGAAAGCGGTCGTGGTTCGAACGGCGAAGGAGATGCGGCGCAAGGACGGTTCCTATATCCGCTTCGACGACAACGCCGCCGTCATCATCACCAATGCCGGCGAGCCGCGTGCCACGCGCATCTTCGGCCCCGTCGGCCGCGAGCTTCGCGAGAAGCGGTTCATGAAGATCGTCTCGCTCGCACCGGAGGTGATCTGAGATGGCAGGACGCAGAATGGACGGCCGCACGCGGCGACGCGCCCAGGTGAAGCCGATGCACCGGCAGAAGTTGCACGTGCGGCGCGGCGATCGGGTACGCGTGATCCGGGGGAACTTCGTCGGCGTCGAGGGTACGGTGCTGCGCGTCCTCCCGGAGGAGAATCGGGTGGTGGTCGAGGGCGTCAACGTGCGCAAGCGGCACCAGCGGCCCTCGCAGGCCAATCCCGAGGGTGGGATCGTCAGCTTCGAAGCGCCGATCCATGCCTCGAACGTGATGCTGATCGATCCGTCCACCGGCGAGCCGGCGCGAACGCGGGCACGCATCGAGGAGGACGGCACCAAGGAGCGGGTCTCCGTTCGCAGCGGCAATCCCATTCCGAAATCGCGCGACTGAGACGGGAACAATGAAGCCGAGACTGCAGGTCCATTATGAGGAGCACGTCCGGCCGCGGCTTCAGGAAGCGTTCGGGTTCGACAACCCGTATCGCGTGCCGCGGCTCGACAAGGTGGTCGTGAACGTCGGCCTGGGCGAGGCTCCGAAGAACCCCAAGCTGCTGGATTCGGTCGTCGATGAGCTCACGTCGATCACCGGTCAGCGGCCGGTCGTGACCAAGGCGAAGAAGGCGATCTCGAATTTCGGGATCCGGCAGGGCATGCCGGTCGGCGCGATGGTGACGCTGCGGCGGGAACGCATGTACGAGTTCCTGGACCGGCTCATCAACGTGACGATCCCGCGGATCCGCGACTTCCGCGGGCTCGGCACGCGCGCCTTCGATGGACGGGGCAACTACACGCTGGGCGTGAAGGAGCAGATGATCTTTCCGGAGATCGACTACGACACGGTCGAGAAGATCCACGGAATGGACATCGTGCTGGTCACGACGAGCGACAAGGATGACGAGGCGCTGGCGCTGCTCCGGGAGATGGGAATGCCCTTCCGCGGCGAGACGCCGGTGGTGGTGACCGGGGCGGCGATCCCCGGTCCCCGTGAAGAGACGGCGGCCTGAGGCGGACGGTATCCATGGCGAAGAAAGCACTCGTAGAGAAGTCACGGCGGAAGCCGAAGTTCGGCGTGCGGCGGATGAACCGCTGCGAGCGCTGCGGTCGGCCGCGCGCGTACCTGCGCAAGTTCGGCCTGTGCCGCATCTGTTTCCGCGAGATGGCGCTCAACGGCGAGATCCCGGGCGTCCGCAAGGCGAGCTGGTAGGGACGCACTCCGCTTCCTACAAGTCCGGATCGACCGGATACTATAGGAGATGACACACCGATGATGACGGATCCCATTGCCGACATGCTGGCTCGCATCCGGAACGCGGGACGCGCCGGACACAAGCGGCTCGACATGCCGGTCTCGAAGATCAAGGCCGAGATCGCGCGCATTCTCCGCGACAACCACTTCATCCACGACTTCAAGCTGCTGGACGACGGCCGGCACGGCGTGCTCCGCCTGTACCTGAAGTACTACGAGGAGCGTCCGGTGATCCGCGACCTGAAGCGCGTCTCCCGCCCGGGTCGGCGCCACTACTCCGGCGTCGCCGATCTGCCGCGCGTCCGCAACGGGCTGGGCATCGCGATCGTGTCCACTTCGCAGGGGCTCATGTCGGACCGCGAGGCGCGCGCCCACAACGTCGGTGGCGAAGTCCTGGCGCTCGTCTGGTAGCGGAGGAAGAGACGATGTCGAGAGTCGGATTGAAGCCGGTCACGATCCCGAAGGGGGTCGATGTGGCCGTAGACGGCAGACGCGTCCGCGTGAAGGGACCCAGGGGCGAGCTCGTCCGGGACTTCCACCCGGAGATGCGGATCCGGTCCGAAGACGGTCACATCCTCGTGGAGCGGCCGAACGACGCCCCATCGGTGCGTGCCCTGCACGGGCTGACGAGGGCACTCATCGCCAACATGGTGGAGGGCGTCACGAGCGGGTACCGGAAGGCGCTGGAGCTCGTGGGCGTCGGATACCGTGCCGAGAAGCGTGGCAAGAACCTGGTCATCACCGTCGGCTACTCCCACCCCGTGCAGTTTCCGGAGCCGGAAGGGGTGACCCTGTCGACGCCGGCGCCGACGCAGATCGTCGTGGAGGGCATCGACAAGCAGAAGGTGGGACAGACGGCGGCGGAGATTCGCTCCGTCCGGCCACCGGAGCCCTATAAGGGCAAGGGAATCCGGTACCAGGGCGAGCAGGTCCGGCGCAAGGCCGGCAAGACGGGAACGAAGTAGACGGCGGCGGAGCTACCATGAGCACGACCAAGAACGAGAAGCGCGAGACGCGGCGGCTGCGCAGGCACCGCCGCGTCCGGAAGAAGATCTTCGGAACGGCCGAGCGGCCGCGACTGGTGGTGCATCGCTCCCATCGCAACATCGAGGGGCAGGTGGTGGACGATGTCGCGGGCCGGGTCCTGCTCGGCGTGTCTTCGCTGGCGCCGGAGGTCCGTGCGCTGCGCGGGGGTGAGGAAGCGACTACGAAGACGGACCTGAGCCACGCCGCCGGCAAGCTGCTGGGGGAGCGGGCGAAGGCCGCGGGCATCGGCCGCGTCGTGTTCGACCGCGGCGGCTACCTCTATCACGGACGTGTCGCGGCGTTCGCTGCGGGCGCCCGCGAGGGTGGCCTGGACTTCTGAGGCGACGCGAGCGTACAAGGAGCATACTGATCGATGGCTAGAGACAGCCGAGGGGGCGGCCGCCGTGGACGCGGTGAGGTCGACCTGGTCGAGAACGTGATCCACGTCAACCGGGTGGCGAAGGTGGTGAAGGGAGGCCGTCGCTTCTCCTTCACGGCGCTCGTCGCCGTGGGAGACAAGGCCGGTAAGGTCGGCATTCTCGATCGGCAAGGCGAACGAGGTCGCCGAAGCGATACGGAAGGGGCTGGAGCACGCGCGCCGCAGCATGGTCTCGATTCCATTGGTGGAAGGCACGATTCCCCACGAGATCATCGGGCGTCAAGGCGCCGCGCACGTGCTGTTGAAACCGGCTCGTCCGGGTACCGGCGTGATCGCCGGCGGCCCCGTCCGCGCCGTGCTCGAGGCGGCGGGGGTCACCGACGTGCTGACGAAGTGCCTCGGCTCGAACAACCCGACCAACGTGGCGCGTGCGACGATCGAAGGGCTCACCAGCCTCGTCACTGCGGAGCAGGCGGCGCGCGAGCGTGGGATCTCTCTGGAGCAGCTGGGGGTCTGAGATGGCGAAGAAGAAGGGCGCCGTCCAGCTCCGCATCACGCAGCGCAGGAGCGGGATCGGCCGTCCGGCGAAGCAGCGGGCCACGCTCGCCGCGCTCGGCCTCGGTCGCATACGCGCGACGGTCGTCAAGGACGATGCGCCGTCGATCAGGGGGATGATCTTCCAGGTCCAGCACCTCGTCGATGTCGAGGAGCTGGAGGAAGGCGGGAAGAAGTAGATGTCGGAGCTCAACGAGCTGCGCCGCCCGAGCGGCGCACATCGCGGCGGCAAGCGCCTCGGCCGGGGCCCCGGGTCGGGCACGGGCAAGACGAGCGGCAGAGGGCACAAGGGGCACAAGGCCAGGACCGGCACTCCACACCGCGCCTGGTTCGAGGGCGGCCAGATGCCCATCCAGAGACGAGTGCCGAAGCGTGGCTTCAGCAACGCCCGCTTCCGGATCGAGTACGAGACCGTCAACGTCCGCGACCTCGAGCGGGTCCAGGAGGAGACGATCACGCCGGAGGTGCTCGCGGCTCACGGGCTCGTCGATCTCGGCTCCGGCCGACCGGTGAAGATCCTGGGCGACGGAGAGCTCGAGCGGAAGCTGACGATCCGAGCGCACGCGTTCACGAAGTCCGCGCGCGCGAAGATCGAGGCGGCCGGAGGCACGGTCGAGCCGATCGACCCCGCGCACCGCCGGCTCCGTGATGCGGAGGCGAACGAGGATCAGGCAACGACGGACGCCGCGGAGAAGTAGCCGATGGCCAACCCCATCCCGAATCTGTTCCGCGTACCGGAGCTGAAGAACAAGATCCTCTTCACGCTCCTGGCGCTGCTCGTCTACCGGATCGGCGCGCACGTCACCGTGCCGTCCCTGGACGTGGCCGTGCTGCAAGAGCAGTTCGGCCAGCTGCAGGGCACGCTCTTCGGTGTCTACGACCTGTTCGTCGGGGGGGCGCTCCAGCGCGCGACGGTCTTCGCGCTGGGGATCATGCCCTACATCTCCGCCAGCATCATGTTCCAGCTCCTGGCGGCCGTCTTCCCGACGATCGAGAAGATGCAGAAGGAGGGGGAGGAGGGGCGCAAGCGGCTCACGCAGTGGACGCGCTACGCCACCGTCGGCCTCGCCCTTGGGCAGGGCTACGGCTACGCCGTGTTCCTCCAGGGAATGCAGGGCGCGGTTACGCGGCCGGGGTTCGGCTTCATCGTCACGACGTCGCTCGTGCTGACGACGGGCGCGGTGTTCGTCATGTGGCTCGGCGAGATGATTACGGAGCAGGGGATCGGAAACGGCGCCTCGCTCCTCATTCTTCTTCTCGATCATTGAGAGCTTCCCGAACGCCGTGGCCACCACGTGGGAGCAGGTCACGTCCGGCGTGATCAGCCCGATCAAGCTGATCGTGCTGATCGCCGTGATGGTGGGCGTCGTCGCGGGCGTGGTCGCGATGACCATGGCGGCTCGAAAGATCCCGGTCCAGATCCCCCGCAAGGTCATGGGCCGCGGGCGTATCCGCGAGGGTCAGAAGAGCTTCATCCCCCTGCGGATCAACTCGGCCGGCGTCATGCCGATCATCTTCGCGCAGTCCATCATCGTCGTGCCGGGGACGATCGCCGCCTTCAGTCAGGTGCCGTTCCTGCAGTCCCTGTCGCAGACGTTTTCCCCCGGCAACTGGGTCTACTACGTCTCGTACACGATCCTGATCGTCTTCTTCTCGTACTTCTACACGGCGATCATCTTCAATCCCGTCGATCTCGCCGAGAACCTGAAGAAGCAGGGCGCCTTCGTGCCCGGCGTCAAGCCGGGCGCGCGCACGGCCGAGTACATCGACTCCGTGCTGAGCAAGATCACGCTCCCGGGCGCGTTCTACCTGGCCGGCATTGCGCTGCTGCCGTTCCTGATCTTCGACTCCTTCGACATCCAGGCGTTCTTCTTCGGCGGCACGTCGCTGCTGATCGTGGTCGGCGTCGCGCTCGATACCGTGCAGCAGATGCAGCAGCACCTGCTGCTGCGCCACTATGAAGGCTTCATGAAGAAAGGCCGGGTCCGCTTCCGCGGCCGGCAGCGCTACATGTAGGTGCCTTCGGGGCGCGGCCTGCGGCCGGGCGCCGCCGCTTCCGCGGCGGGGCGCCTTCGGGGCGCGGCCTGCGGCCGGGCGCTGCGGCTTCCGCGGCGGGGTGCCTTCGGGGCGCGGCCTGCGGCCGGGCGCGCGGCTTCCGCGGCGGGGTGCCTTCGGGGCGCGGCCTGCGGCCGGGCGCCGCCGCTTCCGCGGCGGGGCGCCTTCGGGGCGCGGCCTGCGGCCGGGCGCCGCCGCTTCCGCGGCGGGTTCCTTCGGGGGGCGGGCTGTGAGGTCAGAGCGAACTTGAAGACAATGCTATGGAGTTGATACTCTTGGGGGCTCCCGGGGCCGGCAAAGGAACCCAGGGAGCCCTGCTCGCGCAGGAGCTCGGTCTCCTGCGCCTGTCCACGGGCGATCTGCTCCGGGAGGCGGTGCGGCAGGGTACGTCGCTCGGGGTGGAGGCCCGTCGCTACATGGACGCCGGTGAACTGGTCCCGGACGCGGTGATCCTCGGACTCGTGCGACAGGTCCTCGAGGAGGGTGGAGAGGGTCACATCTTCGATGGCTTCCCCCGCACCCTCCCTCAGGCCGAGGCGCTCGACCGGCTGCTCGGCGAGATGGGGAGCCGGCTCGACGCGGTTCTGCTCATTGAAGTGGACGACGAGACGCTGGTGAAGCGGCTCAGCGGACGCCGCACCTGTTCCGATTGCGGGTCCGTCTACAACATCTACTTCGAGCCGCCGGCCAGGGAGGGGGTGTGCGATCGCTGCAGCGGCGCGCTGCAGGAGCGCGCCGACGATGCGCCGGACACGGTGCGGCGACGGCTGGTCGTCTATCGCGAGCAGACGCGCCCTCTCATCGAGTACTACGACCGATCGGAGACGCCGCTGAAGGTGATCGACGGGGATCGGCCCGTGGGCGAGGTCTACGCCGACCTGCGCCGAGCGGTGCTCGCATGATCCCTCTCAAGCGGCCGGGCGAAGTCGAGGCGATCGGCCGGGCCGGTGCCATCATCGCCCGACTCTTCGAAGTGCTGCCGGACCGGATCCGCTCCGGCATGAGCACGGCGATGATCGACGCGTTCGTGGACGGCTTCATCCGCGATCACCACGGAGCGATCCCCGCCTTCAAGGGACTCTACGACTTTCCGGCGAGCGCCTGCATCTCGGTGAACGAGGAGGTCGTCCACGGCATCCCCCGCCCGGGACGGACCGTGTCAGACGGCGACATCGTCAGCGTGGACGTCGGGGTCAAGCTCGACGGCTGGTACGCGGACGCGGCCGTCACCCTGCCGGTCGGACCCATCACGGCGGACGCGACGCGGCTGCTCGACGTGACCCGCGATGCGCTCTTCCACGGCATCGCCCAGGCGAGAGCGGGAAACCACCTCGGCGACATCGGCAGCGCTGTGCAGAGCCATGCGGAGGCGGCCGGCTTCTCCGTGGTCCGCGATCTCGTCGGCCACGGCATTGGCCGGCTTCCCCACGAGGAGCCGCAGGTACCCAATTATGGCCGCCCCGGACAGGGGCTTCGGCTCGAGGCAGGAATGGTTCTCGCCATCGAGCCCATGATCAACGAGGGCGGCCCTCAGGTTCGGACGCTGGAAGACCGCTGGACCGTCGTCACCGTCGACGGCCGGCGCAGCGCCCATTTCGAGCACACCGTCGCGATCACGGAGTCGGGGCCGGTCCTGCTCACGGGCGAAGGTCCCCCGTCCGCCGAGGCCGCGTAGCGCAGGAGAAATCCGCGCCGGCCCGGCGGTTTCGATGGGTAGCGACCGGGGTTCGGGAGCGGCGAAGACTTGAAGGCACCGGGAGGGTAGGCTATATTGAAAAGCTGTTCGGTAAACTCCGGAAAGGACCCGGCTCATGAAGGTGCGTAGCAGTGTCAAGCCGATCTGCGAGCACTGCAAAGTGATTCGACGTCGCGGCGTGGTGCGCGTGATCTGCAAGCGCAATCCGCGGCACAAGCAGCGGCAGGGATAGACTCATATGGCGCGTATCGCAGGCGTGGATCTTCCGCGCAACAAGCGGATCGAGGTCGCCCTCACCTATATCTTCGGCATCGGCGATTCGACCGCCGACCGGATCCTCAAGACGACGGGCGTGGATCCGGATCGACGGGTGCACGAGCTGTCGGACGATGAGGTGAACCGGCTGCGTCGGGTTATCGAGAATCAGTACAAGGTGGAGGGTGCTCTGCGGACCGAGGTGTCCATGAACATCAAGCGTCTCATGGACATCGGCTGCTATCGCGGGCTGCGGCATCGTCGCGGGCTGCCGGTACGTGGCCAGCGCACGCATACCAACGCGCGCACGCACAAGGGCGCCCGCCGGGCGATCGCGGGGAAGAAGAAGGCGCCGAAGAAGTAATCGCACCCGGCCCGCGAAACGCGGCTGGATGGAACGGGGGACCAGGCCGGAGCACGAATGGCGAATCCGAAGAAGGGCCGCACGAAGCGGGCGCGGAAGCACGTGGATGCGGAGGGCGTCGCGCACATCAAGGCGACGTTCAACAACACGCTGATCACGGTCAGCGATCTGCAGGGGAACGTCGTGGTGTGGGGCAGCGCGGGGAAGGCGGGCTTCAAGGGCTCGAAGAAGTCGACCCCGTTCGCGGCGACCGTGGCGGCGGAGCAGGTGGGGCGGGAGGCCGTCAACCTGGGAATGAAGCGGGTGCACGTCGAGGTGCAGGGGCCGGGCAGTGGCCGCGAGCCGGCGATCCAGGCGCTTGCGGCCGCGGGGCTGAGCGTGAAGTCGATCAAGGACGTCACGCCGATCCCGCACAACGGCTGTCGTCCGCCGAAGAAGCGGCGCGTGTAGCGGAAGTGAGACGTGTGAGTTCGGAATTCGACACCTTCTGAGGCGGGAAGCTCAGAAGTGGGAAGAGGGGCTTCGGGACGTGTAAACCGCACCACCGTCGGGCGGGAGGAAGCGTTCGGGGCAAGGGATCCAGGAGCATCGGGGAGAAGACGGTAACGTGGCTCGATATACCGGACCGGTCTGCAAGCTCTGTCGGCGTGAAGGGCAGAAGCTGTTTCTGAAGGGCACGAAGTGCTACACGGAGAAGTGCCCCATCGAGCGTCGCAACTACCCGCCCGGCCAGCACGGCGCGGCGCAGGCGCGACGGCGCAAGATGTCCGATTACGCGTTGCAGCTCCGCGAGAAGCAGAAGGTCAAGCGGATCTACGGCGTATCCGAGAAGTACTTCAAGACACTCTTCGATCGGGCGGCCCACCAGCCGGGAATGACGGGTGAGAACCTGCTGGTCTCGCTGGAGACGCGTCTGGACAACGTGGTCTACCGGCTTGGGTTCGCGGCGAGCCGTGCGCAGGCGCGGCAGGTCGTTCGCCATGGCCACGTGCAGGTGAACGGTCGCCGGGTCGACGTTCCGAGCTACACCGTGGCGGCGGGCGATGAGGTCCGGCTGCGGGAGAAGTCGCGTGATCTGCTGCCCGTGCAGGTGGCCCTCGAGTCGAAGACGCGCCCGGACACGGTCCGCTGGCTCGCCGTCGACGAGGGCTCACGGACCGGGCGGATGCTCGAGACACCGACGCGCGTGGACATCCCGCTCGCGGTGCAGGAGCAGCTCATCGTCGAGCTGTACTCGAAGTAAGGTTTCACATCGAAACGATCCGGACACGAGCCGGGGAGGGAACACCGTGGATCTAGATCTCACCGGTCTGGTGCTGCCGCAGCGGGTCGAAGTGGCGGAGCGCGCGGGCGACGGGCGCACGGCGCAGTTCGTCATCGCTCCGCTCGAGCGCGGCTTCGGTCAGACGCTGGGGAATTCGGTCCGTCGCATCCTTCTGTCTTCGCTGCCGGGCGCCGCTGTGTGGGCGTTCCGGATGGACGGCGTGGTGCACGAGCACCAGACGGTGGACGGCGTGGTCGAGGACGTCCACCAGATCATCCAGAATCTGAAGACGCTCGTGCTGGCCCTCGACGAGGGCGTGGACGAAGCGACGCTGGAGCTGCGGGTGGACGCGGCGGGTCCGGTGACGGCGCAGGCGATCGAGAAGACGGGCGCGACCCGTCTGATCAATCCGGAGCATCACCTGTTCACTCTGCAGGACGACCGCGAGGTCAACCTCACCCTGTACGTGAATCGTGGGCGTGGATTCCTGCAGGCGGAGCAGCACCCGCTGCCGAAGGACGCCGCGGTGGACCTGGTGCGCATCGACTCGATCTACAATCCAGTGCAGCGCGCGAACTTCACGGTCGAGGAGACGCGCGTCGGACAGCGCACGGACTTCGATCGGCTGACCGTTCTGGTCGAGACCAACGGCAGCATGTCGCCTGACGACGCGGTGGCGCACGCGGCGGAACTGGCACGGCGGCACCTGGAGTACATGCTGCGCTTCAGCGAGCCGGGCCGCGCGCAATCGCCCCTGCCGGGGGCCGTGCGTGTGCCGCAGCCGTTGCGAGACCTCTTCCGTCGCAACATCAATGATCTGGCGGAGCTCTCCGTGCGGTCGGTGAACTCGCTGAAGAAGGAAAACATCATCACGCTCGGCGATCTGGTCCAGAAGACGGAGGACCAGATGCTGGACATTGAGAACTTCGGCGTGAAGTCGCTCGAGGAGATCCGGCAGTTTCTCTCGCAGCACGAGCTGCATTTCGGCATTCAGCTCGAGGAGAACGAGGACGGCGAGCTGTTCATGGTCGACAACGGGCCTGGCCAGCCGGCCGCGATGACCGAGTCGGCGGACGAGGAGAGCGAGGCATGAGGCACCGCACGAAGGGGCGGCGCTTCAATCGCACCTCGGAGCACCGCCGACTGATGATGCGCAATCTGGCGACGTCGCTGCTGCTGCACGGCCGGATCGAGACGACGGTGGAGAAGGCGAAGGAGCTGCGTCAGTTCGTGGAGCCGCTCATCACGAAGGGGCGCCGCGGGGATCTGCACGCCCGTCGTCTTGCGGCGCGCGTCATCCACAGCGATGAAGCCCTGGCGAAGCTCTTCAGCGAGATTGGCCCCCGCTACGCGGAGCGGCCCGGTGGCTACACCCGTGTGCTGAGGCTCGGGCACCGCTCGGGAGACGCCGCGGAGATGGCGATCATCGAACTGGTCCAGTAGGAGAGTCATGGCCGACATCAAGGTGGAGCGGACGGACGGCAGGGGCGGAACGACGTGGATCCTCGCGGCGCTGTCGGTGATCGCGGTCGTGGCGTTCCTGTGGTGGCTCTCGGTCAAGGCCCAGCCGACGGAGGTGCAGGTCGCCGAGGCGGCGGACTCGACGGGTACGCAAGCGCCCATCGACGCGACCGAGGTGTCGCTGAACCAGCTCGCGTCGGACGTGGACGGCTATCGCGGCCAGACGATCCGGGTCCCGGACATGGAGGTGGCGAGCCTCGTCGGGCAGCATGCATTCTGGGTTCAGCTGCCGAACTCGGTGCCATTCCTGGT
The DNA here is from genome assembly GCA_963798855.1 of uncultured Gemmatimonadales bacterium. GTDB lineage: Bacteria > Gemmatimonadota > Gemmatimonadetes > Longimicrobiales > RSA9 > CAWCUU01. Next base: position 398,781 of record CAWCUU010000001.1, read on the forward strand.
CAAGCTGGACAGCACCGCAATGCCGAGCCGCGCGCAGCTCCAGACGGGCAGCCGTCTGACCGTGACGGGTACCGTGCTCCCGATGAGTGACAGCGTGCTGAACGCTTGGGTGAGCCAGGGCACCATCACGGACTCACAGAAGAACGAGGCTTCGTTCGCGACGACGTTCATGGAGGGCCGCCGCGCGCAGGTGCAGCGTGGCGGCACGACCGGGCAGTCGGCACAGCAGCCGAACGGGCAGGGGGATTGAGCATGGCGAGGTTCTGTTACGTGTGCGGCAAGGGCCCCGGCTTCGGCAACAACGTCAGCCACGCGAACAACAAGACGCGCCGGCGTTGGAACCCGAATCTGCAGCGGGTCCACATCGTGGATGACGATGGAGAACGCAAGCACGTCCGGGTGTGCACCCGGTGCATCTCGGCCGGCAAGATCCGCAAGGCCGGCGCAGTGACTGCGGCGACCGAAGGCTGATTTCCGAACGGATCGGGTGACGAGCGCCGATCGCTCGCACAGGCCCGGTGCCCGTGAGGTGCACCGGGCTTTTTCACGTGCGGACGCAAAGACGACCGTGAGCGCCGCCCCTCGCGCTTTCGGGGCGTGGGTCCGGCCCGTAACTTCCGCTCCAATGGGCAGGGTTTATCTGGTGGGTGCAGGCCCCGGCGATCCGGGGTTGTTGACGCTGCGTGCGGCGGAGCTGCTCCGTCGCGCGGATGTGGTCGTACACGACGCGCAGGTTCCGGAGCGGGTGCTCGGCTTCCTGCGACCGGACGCAGAGGTGGTGCGCGTCGGACCCGACTGCGCGACGCAGGAGGAGGTGAACGCTGCCCTCGTCAACGCGGCCGAGAGCTCGGAGATCGTGGTGCGGCTCAAGATGGGAGATCCGTTCGTCTTCGGTCGTGGCGGCGAGGAGGGGCTGTTCCTGCAGGAGGCGGGCGTGGAGCTGGAGGTCGTCCCCGGTGTCAGCGCCGGCATCGCCGCGCCGGCGTACGCCGGCATCCCGGTCACGCACGCCGACCTCGCCTCCTCGGTGCGTCTCGTCGGAGCACACGCACCGGAGGGCGTCGGCGCTTCATCCGATACGGAACGTGAGACGCTGGTCGCGTTCATGCCGCTGACACGGCTGGCGGCCTTCGCTGAGTCCCTGATCGAGCGCGGCTGGCTGGCGACGACACCCGCGGCGATGATCGAGTCCGGTACGTGTCCACGCCAGCGTACGGTCACGGCGGCCCTGGCCGAGATCGCGGGCCGGGTGGAGGCGGCGGAGATCGCCGGGCCCGCGGTCCTGGTGGTCGGGAGCGTCGTTGAGCTGAGGGAGAGATTGCGCTGGTTCGAGGCGCGGCCGCTGTTCGGCCGCAGGATCCTCGTGACGCGCGCCCGTGCGCAGGCCGCCGACCTGGCGGATGCGCTGGAGGCGCTCGGCGCGGAGCCGGTGCTTTTCCCGACCATCCGGATCGCGCCGCCGGCCGATCCCGTGCCGCTCCTGCAGGCGGCGCGGGAGATCGCGTTCTACGACTGGGTGATCTTCACTTCCGTCAACGGGGTCGACCGCTTCTGGGCGGCGCTCGAGGAGGTGGGTCAGGACGCGAGGGCACTGGGTGGAGTCCAGGTCGCGTGCATCGGTCCGGCGACGGCGGCAGCATGCGAGCTTCGCGGCGTCCGGCCCGAGCTGGTGCCCGCGAAGTACATCGCGGAAGCCGTGGAGGAGGCGCTTGCGCACGCGACGGAGCTTCGGGGAGTGCGGATCCTTCTGCCGCGGGCCGCCGGAGCGAGAGAGGTGCTGCCCGAAGGGCTGATCGCGCGCGGCGCAGAGGTGGAGGAGGTGGAGGCCTACCGGGCGGTGCCGGACACGGAGGGTGGCGCCGAGCTGGCTCGGCGGCTGCAAGAGGGCGACATCGATGCGATCACGTTCACGTCGTCATCGACGGTGCGGAACTTCGTCGATGCCGTCGGGACAGATGTCGGTACGGCGGTCGTCTCCGTGATCGGACCGGTGACGGGGCAGACCGCCCGCGAGATGGGGCTGCCCGTGCACGTGGAGGCGGCGGAGCACACCATCCCGGGATTGGTGCGCTCTCTTGCGGACCGGTTTCGCGGGAAATGATACGCCTACCTCCCCTTGATATTTGTCTGAATTCCCCCTAATCCTATTGTCTTGCAAGGAGTTCGGAGCGTCCAGCGTGTCGGTCCGACCCCTTCAGCCATGGAGCAGCACCGACGTGTCAGCGAAAGAGGATCTGCTGGAGCGGATCGAGGGCCGGGAGGCCCTCGTCGGGATCATCGGTCTGGGATACGTGGGCCTGCCGCTGGCGGCAGCGTTCGCCGAAGCGGGCTACCGCATCCTCGGCTTCAATGTCTCGACGCGCATTGTCGAGGGGGTCAACGCGGGGCGATCGCACGTCCAGGACGTTCCGTCGGACAGGCTCGGCGCATTCGTATCGCGCGGTCTCATTGCGGCGACCACCGATCTCGGCCGACTCGGGGAGTGCGACGCGATCTCGATCTGCGTGCCGACTCCCCTCTCGAAGACACGCGATCCGGACGTCTCGTACGTGGTCGCGGCCACCGAGTCGGTCAAGGTGGCGCTCCGTCCCGGGCAGCTGATCGTTCTCGAGTCCACGACCTACCCGGGCACCACCCGGGAGCTGATGCTCCCGTTGCTCGAGACGACGGGGTTCAGAGCGGGGGAGGACTTCTTCCTCTGCTTCAGCCCCGAGCGGGTGGACCCGGGCAACGAGGTCTGGCACGTCGGCAACACCCCGAAGGTGATCGGCGGAATCTCGGCCGCCTGCCTCGATGTCGGCCGAGCCCTGTACGGACGCGTGATCGAGACGATCGTCGGGGTCTCCTCTACGGAATCGGCGGAGCTGACGAAGCTGATGGAGAACACGTTCCGCTCCATCAACATCGCGCTGGCGAACGAGATGGCGCAGGTATGCTCCCGGCTGGACGTCGACGTCTGGGAAGTGATCGATGCCGCGGCATCGAAGCCGTTCGGTTACATGAAGTTCATGCCGGGACCGGGGATCGGCGGACACTGCATTCCGCTGGACCCTCACTATCTCTCGTGGAAGATGAAGACGCTCGCCTACCGCACTCGCATGATCGAGCAGGCAAGCGAGATCAACAGCGAGATGCCGTACTTCGTGGTGGACAAGGTGCAGGACGCGCTGAACTGGCATCGGAAGCCGGTGCTGGGCAGCCGTGTCCTGATCCTGGGCGTGGCGTACAAGCGGGACATCCGGGACCTCAGGGAGAGCCCGGCGCTGGACCTGATCCGGCTTCTCGAGGAGCGCGGCGCCGAGATCCTCTTCCACGACCCGTACGTGGCGCGCTTCGAGGAGGATGGTGTCGAGCGCGTCGGCAGGGAGCTCACGCCGGATTTGCTGCGCAGCTGCGACTGCGTCGTCATTGCCACCGACCATACGGCGGTCGATTATCGGATGGTCGTCGAGCACGCGCAGCTCGTGGTCGACACCCGCAACGCCACACGCGGCATGGCGGCGTCGAACGTCGTGAGCCTCAGCGGGACGACACGACGATCGTCGCACCCAACGTCCGCGATCGTCCGACCCCTGGCCAAGGCCAATGCGAGCTGAGAATCGTCTCCGGGTGACGCTGCCCGTTCCGGTGCTGAGGGCGACGTGCGCCCTCGCCCTGATCGCGGTCGCCGCGCCGCTCGCTGCGCAGCAGCCTACGGTGCCGGACTCGGCGACCGTGCAGCGCATGATCGAACAGCAGTTCGGGCCAGGCGTCAGCCAGGCCGAGGTGTTGGAGCGGTTGCGGCAGTCGGGGATCACCCGGGATCAGCTTCGCACTCGGCTGCAGCAAATGGGCTACGACCCGACCCTCGCCGACCAGTACTTCAATGCGATCCAGAGCGGCGGCGAGCCACCCCGCGGGCAGGCGTCGCCCCAGTTTCTGCAGGCGCTCGACCGCATGGGGGTCGTGAGCCCCGGCATGGCGGGCACCGCGCCGGATCTCTTCGCCGATTCCCTGGGCCTGGCCCTGCGTCTCGATTCGCTCCGCACCGATTCCCTTCTCGCTGCGAACGACAGCATCGACGGTGTGCTGATTTTCGGTATGCCCCTTTTCAACCATCCGACGACCGCGTTCGAGCCGGTGCTCAACGGTCCCGTAGATCCGGACTACCGCGTCGGGCCCGGTGATGAGCTCGTGCTCATTCTGACCGGCAATGTCGAGCTGGCATACACGCTCAATGTCTCCCGCCAGGGATACGTCGTGATCCCCGACGTGGGGCAGGTGTTCGTGAGCGGCCTCACGATGGACCAGCTGCGGCAACAGCTGTACGACCGGTTGGGTCAGGTTTACTCCGGGGTTCAACGCGGTCCCGGAGCCACGACGCGGTTCGATGTCTCGCTCGGGCGCATGAGGGCCAACCTGGTATACATCATCGGCGAAGTCGTATCTCCAGGATCCTATCAGATCAGCGCAGCCGCGACCGTGTTCAACGCCCTCTACCGCGCGGGCGGACCCGAGCGGACCGGCAGCTTCCGCAACGTGCAGGTGCGTCGTGGTGGCGAGGTGGTTCGGACCATCGACTTCTACGATTACCTGCTGCATGGCGACAGTCGGGATGACATCCGTCTCGAGCAGTCGGACATCGTCTTCGTGCCACCGGTCGGAGCTCGGGTCACGATCCAGGGAGCTGTCCGACGAGAGGCCGCATACGAGTTGAAGGAGGGCGAGGGACTCCGCGATCTGATCACGTTCGCCGGCGGCTTGAAAGCGGACGCCGTCGTGAGTCGCATCCAGATCGACCGCATTGTTCCCCCCGAGCAGCGTCGATCCGGAGTCGATCGCGTCCTGGTCGATGTTCCCCTCGCCGATCTGGTCGGTGCGCGTCCCGTACCGCTCTACGACGGCGATCAGGTGCGCGTGTTCGCCGTTTCGGAGGAGCGGCGGCATCGCTTGATCGTCACCGGAGAAGTGCAGCGGCCGGGCCTTTATGAGTGGAGCGACGGTATGACGCTCTGGGACCTGGTCCGCCGCGCCGACGGCCTACGCGAGGACGCCTACACGCCACGCGCGCAGATCTACCGGCTGGAGCCGCAAGACGGAACGAGGCGACTGGTCTCCACGCCGCTGTTCGCCGATTCCGCCGGCCAGCCTACGCTGGATGTCCAGCTCGCCGACCGTGACTCCGTGGTCGTGCTGAGCAGGGTGGAGCTCGCGAATCCGCAATTCGTCGACATCAATGGATTCGTCAAGAATCCCGGAACGTACCCGCTCGCGGAGGGGATGACGGTCGAGGATCTCATCCTGACGGCTGGAGGGTTCCTGACGGGCGCGGACCCCACGGTCGCGGACATTGCGCGGCACGCCCCGTATCTCACGCGCACGGACACTACGGCGCGGGTGTTTCACGTGCCGCTCGCAAATGATGGCGGCAACGGCGGTACCGACGGCGGCACGGATGGCGCCCGGCTCGCCCAGGAGGCCGGTGGCGGCGCCGTACCCGTGTGGGTGCCCGGACCCGACGACTTCGTCCTCCAGGAGGGCGATCACATCTTCGTCCGACGTGCACCCGGATACGAGGCGAAGCGCACGGTCACGCTCGCGGGAGAGGTGCTCCGTCCAGGCACCTACGTGCTCTCCACGCGGCAGGAGAGACTCTCGTCGATCCTCGCGCAGGCCGGCGGACCCACATCCGAGGCCTATCTGCCCGGAATGCGACTCGTTCGCGACAGTGCGCTGCTGGGCACGGACCTGCCGAGGGCACTCCGAGAACCTCATGGCCGCTACGACCTGATTCTGGAGACCGGGGACAGCATCCTCCTGCCGCGTTACGACCCGAGCGTCCGGGTGGTGGGGGCGGTCGGCTTCGAGACCAGCGTGCTGTTCGAGCCTGGTCGCGATCTGGACTACTACATAGGCCATGCCGGCGGCTATTCGCCGGACGCCGAGCGGAACCGGTCCGCCGTCACCTACAAGGATGGCGAGCGCGCGACGGTGCACACGTTTCTCGGGATCCGGCGCAGTCCCGACGTACGGCCTGGGAGCACGATCTACGTGCCCGCCAAGCCACCTCAGGAACGAAACGCCGGCGTGAACTGGGATGCGATCCTGAGTCGCACCGTGAGCCTGGTCAGCCTGCTGATCGCGCTTCGACGCCTGTAGACGCCGAACCCGTGTCGGGGCGACCCCAATCTCGTGGATCCGTGGGCTGCGTCAGAGGTGCCCTGTAACTGACGGGCCGGAGGTGTGCGCAATGGATGGCAGCGTCCGTTGAACGCGACCCGCGTTCAGACCTACGGGCCCGCGGTCGCTCCGCCGGCCGAGCTGTTTGCGCGGCGGCACTGGTACGCCTGCTTCACACGAGCGCGGCACGAAAAGCGCGTCAGGACGGCGCTGGCGCAACGGGGCTTCGAAGCGTATCTGCCACTGTATCCGCGCAAGCGTCAGTGGAAGGATCGGAAGAAGGTAGTCGACTGGCCCCTGTTCCCCAGTTACGTTTTCCTGCGCATGACGCTGCGGGAGCTGCACCGGGTCCTGGCGACGCCGGGGGTGAGCACGGTGGTGCGAACGGGGGAATACCCGACGCCGATCCCGGAGGCGGAGCTCGAGAACGTGCGGCGCTTCGTCCATGCGCTGACGGTGAGCGGAAGTGAGCCGGACCCATGGCCGTTTCTGCGGGAAGGCCAATGGGTCCGGGTAGTGCGAGGGCCGTTCGAGGGGGTGTACGGCATCATCCGTGAGCGGCGGGGTCGAAAGCGGATGCTGGTGGGGTTGGAGAAGATCGGCCAGGGGTTCGAGGTCGATATCGCGGCGGGGGATCTGAAGCCGGTACCCGCGCCTCCCGGCCGGTAGGGGCTCGGCCAGAATCGTTCAATGGAACCGAGTGGGGCGGATTGACGCCATCGAGCAGACGGATCGAGATCTTCGCCGACGGCGCGGACCTGAGACAGATGCTGGAGGTGTATCGGGCGCGGGCCGCGGACGGATTCACGACGAATCCGACTCTGATGACGAAGGCCGGAGTGAAGGACTACCGCGAATTCGCGCGGGAGGCGCTCGGAGCGATCCGGGACCTGCCGATCTCGTTCGAGGTGTTCGCGGACGCGTTCGACGAGATGCGGCGCCAGGCGAGGGAGATCGCGTCGTGGGGGTCGAACGTGTACGTGAAGATCCCGATCACGAACACGCGGGGCGAGAGCTCGATCCCGGTGATCCAGGAGCTGACGGCGGAAGGGCTCAAGCTGAACGCGACGGCGATCATGAGCCTCGGGCAGGTGGAGCAGGTGATCGAGGCGGTGGCGCCGGGAACACCGACGATCGTATCGGTCTTCGCGGGCCGGATCGCCGATACGGGTCGCGATCCCGTGCCGTTCATGCGGCAGGTGGTCGAGATGTGTCGACCGAACCCGAAGCTGAAGGTGTTGTGGGCGAGCCCGCGCGAGGTGTTGAACGTCTATCAGGCGGAGGCGTGCGGGTGCCAGATCGTGACCCTGACTCCCGACCTGATGGCGAAGCTGCCGCTGCGCGATCGCGACCTCGTCGAGTTCTCGCGCGAGACGGTGCAGATGTTCTACGACGATGCGCGGCGCGCGGGCTACGAGCTTTGAGGCGGGCGTCGATCCGGCGATGGTGACGACCCGCGGATCGAGCCGGCGAGAGGGGCGGGAGTGAGCGAGGCCCGCGGGACCGTTCTGATCACCGGCGTCGCGGGGTTCATCGGCAGCAATCTGGCGGATCGGCTGATCGCCGAAGGCTACCGGGTGATCGGCCTGGACGACCTCTCGCAGGGCGTCGTCGAGCAGGTGCCTCCGCAGGTCGAATTCCACCGTATCGACATCCGTAGCCCGGCGATGGCGCCGCTCTACGAGGGGGTCGACGCGGTGTTCCATCTCGCCGCCAGGAACTGCATTCCGGATTGCCAGCTGGCGCCCGCCGAAACGAGCGACGTCAACGTCACCGGGACGGTCCAGGTCTTCGAGGCCGCGCGCCGCGCCAGGACCCGGAAGGTGATCTACGCGGAGTCGTCGGCGCTCTATGAGGGTTGCGATCGTCTGCCGAGCCCGGAATCCGAGCAGGCCCCGCAGAGCTTCTATGCCGTCAGCAAGGCGGCCGCCCGTCTCTTCGCCGAGGGTTACGCCCGATTCCACTCCATGCGAACGACCGCGCTGCGGTACTTCTGCGTTTACGGCCCGCGGCAGGACTACCGTCGGACGGTTCCACCGGTGATGAGCGCCTTCATTCTCAGGCTCCTGCGTGGGGAGCGGCCGACGATCTACGGGACGGGAGACAAGCGGCGCGACTTCGTGTATGTCGACAATGTGAACGACTTCCATCTCCGCTGCCTGACGGATCCGAGAACCGAGGGTGGCGTCTACAATCTCGGGACCGGGCGCAGCCACTCGGTGGCGGAGGTGCTGGCGCGGGTGCAGTCGTTGCTCGGGACTCGCGTGGAGCCGGAGTACCGACCGGACCAGCCGGAAGAGGCATTCGAGACGCTCGCCGATATCACGGCGGCGCGGTCTCTGGGATGGGAGCCGCGCATCGATCTGGACGAAGGGCTCCGGCGCTCGATCGACTACATCCGCGCGCGGGTGCTCGGCGAGGAGGTGAGCGCGTGATCGCCGCTGCGCTGGTGCTGGCGGCCGGCAGGAGCACGCGGATCGCCAATGTGGCGGGTGGAGGGCCGAAGCCCCTGCTGGAGCTGGGCGGACGGACGCTGCTGGAATGGAACCTGGCGTGGCTCGCGGCGTCGGGCGTGCGGCTGGCGTGGATCAACCTGCACCACCGACCGGAAGCCGTGCGGACGGCAGTCGGGGACGGCTCCCGGTGGGGGCTGAGCGTCCGCTATTCACACGAGGAGGAGCTGCTGGGCACGGCCGGCGCCTGGCGCCGGCTGGGCGACCAGTGGGATGCGACCTCGCTCGTGGTGTACGGGGATAACCTGATGCGCTTCGATCTCGAGAGCTTCCTTTCCACGCACGTGCGAAGTGGGACGGCCGCAACTGCCGCTCTCTTCGATCCCGCTCGCCACCTGAACACGGGGATCGCCGGGAGTCGGGTCGAGATCGCGAGGGATCGGGTAATCGGCTTTACGGAGGGCTCCTCGTCGGGGCGGGGGCTGGTCGCCGCGGGCGCGTATCTGCTGGAGCCCGGGGTCGCGACGGACGTGCCGGACGGCTTCGTAGACTTCGGGCGCGACGTCTGCCCCGCGCTTGCGGAGCGTGGCGAGCTGGCGGCGCACGTCCTCGAGGAGGGGGCGTTCTGCCTCGGCGTCGACACTCCAGCGGCGTACCTTCGCGCGAAGGCGTTGCTGCGCGAGGGAAAGGTCCCGCTCGCATGATCATCACGAGGACGCCGTTCCGGGTGACGCTGGGTGGAGGAGGCACGGATCTGCCGTCGTACTACAGCGGCCATGGCGGCTTCATCTTCGCCATGGGCATCGACAAGTACATGTACGTGATGGTCAATCCGCCGATCGTGGATCGAAAGGTCCGTCTGCATTACACGCAGAGCGAGACGGTGGACAGCGTGGACGAGCTGCGCCACGAGCTGGCGCGCGAAGCGCTTCGCCATCACGGCGTGCACGACCGGATCGAGATCTCGTCCATGGCGGATCTCCCCGCCGGCACGGGGCTCGGCTCGTCGAGCGCGTACCTGGTGGGGCTGCTGATGGCCCTGCACCAGTACCGGCGCGACTACGTCTCGCTCGCGGCGCTGGCGGAAGAGGCATGCAGGATCGAGCTGGAAGTGCTCGGCAAGCCGATCGGGAAGCAGGACCAGTACATGGCCGTCTACGGCGGGCTGTCGGTGCTCGAGATCGCACGGGACGGCAACGTCGCGATCCGGTCGATAGACCTGTCCAGCGGGGCCGCCGATGCGCTGGCGGCGAACACGCATCTCTACTACACGGGGCTGCGTCGCAGCGCGACGCACGTGCTGCGCGAGCAGGACGCGGAGATGCGCGCCCCCACCGGCCGGCCGGAGCCGGTCGCGGAGCTGTTGCACGGCATCAAGGACACCGGTCACCGGATCCTCGAGGCGATCGCCGAGGAGGACTTCGACGCCTGGGGCCGCCTGCTCCACGAGCACTGGATGCTGAAGCGGCGGATGTCCGCGCGCATCGCGGTCTCGGCCATCGACGAGCTGTACGACCACGTCCGCAACGAGCTCGGCGTCCTCGGCGGGAAGCTGGTGGGCGCCGGCGGCGGCGGATTCCTGATGCTGTACGCTCCTGCACAGCACCGGCGTCTCGAGCACTTCATGCTGGAGCAGGGGATGCCGCGCCTGCACTACAAGGTCGAATACGAGGGCACCAAGGTGATCGCGAACCTCGCCAGGGCACCGGCGATGGCGGTGCGGGAGGGGCTCGGGCCGCTCGGAAACGGCGGTTCCGCCGCCGCGGCGGCGGTGGCGCGGCCCCGGGGAGCAGCACCGAGTTGAGCTCCGCACCCGGAGCGACCGGTGCGATCCTCGCCGGTCGTTCCGTGCTGGTCACCGGGGGAAGCCGCGGAATCGGCCTTGCCTGCGCCAGGGCGATCCTCGAGGCCGGTGGCAAGGTGCTGCTCGCCGCGCGCGGCTCCGACGAGCTGGAGCGGGCTCGGGGCGGGCTGGCCGAGCGGTTCGGACGCCGTGTCGCGGCCGAGGCGGGCGATGTCGCGCGGCCGGCGGACGTCGAGCGCTGGATTCGGACGGCCTCGGAGGCGTTCGGGGGTCTCGACGGGCTCCTTCACGCGGCGGCGGTCCCGGGACCGATCGGTCCTTCGCTGGATGTGGATCCGCAGTCGTGGCTCGAGGCGGTTCGCGTGGACCTGTTCGGCAGCTTCCTCGCCGCCCGGGCGGTCGCCCGGCACATGCGGGAACGAGCCGCCGAAGGCTCTCTCGTCCTGCTGTCGGGCGGTGGCGCGACGGCGCCGTTTCCAAACTATACCGCGTACGCCTGCAGCAAGGTGGCCGTCGTTCGCCTGGCCGAGACGCTGGGGCAGGAGCTGGCTCCGCTCGGCATCCGCGTGAACGCGCTCGCTCCCGGCTTCGTCGCTACGGGTATTCACGACGCGACGCTGGAGGCGGGGGAGCGCGCCGGTGAGGCGTACCTGCAGCGAACGCGGCTCGAGCTGGAGCGGGGCGGGGTGCCGCGCGAGGTGGCCGCGGGGGCTGCCGTCTTCCTGCTGTCGGAGCGCTCCAGCGGGATCACGGGCCGTCTCCTCGCGGCGCCTTGGGACGACTGGCGTCACTGGCCGGAGCGCGGGCGGGAGATCGCGGCCGGAGACCTCTTCACGCTGCGGCGGATCGTGCCGCGCGACCGGGGCGCCGACTGGCAGTGAGCGACGCGCCGCATGGAGTCGCGATCATCGGCTGTGGCCGGATCGGCGAGCGTCGCGCTCGTCACGCGGCCGCGGATGCGCGCACGGAAGTCGTCGCGCTGACGGATCCGGTAGCGGATCGCGCCGATCGGCTCGCGGAGGCATACGGCGGTCGTGTGGCGACCGATTGGATCGAGGCGGTGGACGCGCCCGGCGTCGACATCGTCGTCGTGGCGACGCCGAATGCACATCTCGGCGAAGATCGGCCGCGCCGCACTGGAGAGGCAGCGCCACGTCTTGCTGGAGAAGCCGATGGGGCGAAACCTCGCCGAGGCGCAGTCGCTCGCCGAGGCGGCGGTCCGCTCGGAGGGCCTGTTCAAGGTGGGCTTCAACCACCGCTATCACCCTGCCATCCGCGAGCTGCTCGAGCGCGTGGGGGCCGGGGCGATCGGCCCCGTGCTGAACGTGAGGGCGCGGTACGGCCATGGCGGCCGCCCCGGCGTGGAGAAGGAATGGCGCGCCAGCGCGGAGCTCGCAGGCGGTGGGCACCTCCTCGATCAGGGCGTCCACCTGGCCGACCTCCTGAACGCGCTCCTGGGGGAGCCGCGCGACGCGTTCTGCGTGCTGCAGACGGCGAGCTGGCGTCTGGAGGGGCTGGAGGACAACGCCTTCGCGACCCTCCGCTACCCGCAGGGCGGCGTGGCCCAGCTGCACGTGAGCATGACGCAGTGGAAGAACCTGTTCTCGCTGGAGGTCTTCGGCGAGGCCGGCGCGCTCCTCGTGGAGGGTCTGGGTGGGAGCTACGGAACCGAGCGGCTGATCCACTGGCGTCGGCGTCCCGAGGGGGGAGCGCCGGCAGAGGAGTGGCTCGACTACCCGGGGGAGGACGGCTCATGGGCGGCGGAGTGGTCCGATTTCGTGGCCGCGATCGAGGGGGATTGCTCGTGCGGAGGCGGGTGGCGGGAGGGGCTCGCCGCGATGCGCACGATCGACGCCCTCTACCGTTCGGCCGCGTCGGGACGGGTCGTGAAGTGTGACGGGTGAAGAACGAAATACCCGGGAGACCAGGCGCACCACTGAAATCGAGGGCGGTCTTCCTCGACCGTGACGGGGTGATCAACGAGGTCGTCGTGCGGGAGGGGCGGCCGGGGTCTCCGCGTCGGTTGTCGGAGCTCGTGCTGCGCGAGTCGGCCGGACCGTCGGTGGCGCGACTGCGCGCGGGCGGATACCTCGTATTCGTGGTGACCAACCAGCCGGATCTGGCGCGGGGGCTTCTGTCGCACGACGAACACGAGGCGATGCTCGCCAGGGTCCGTCAGACGGTGGGGGTGGACGCGATCGCCGTCTGCCCCCACGATGACGCCGATGGCTGCGACTGTCGGAAGCCTCGGGCCGGGCTGTTGCGGGAGCTCGCCGAGGACTGGCGGGTGGACCTCGTCCGCTCGTACATGGTCGGGGACACGGCGCGGGATGTGGGGGCGGGCAGGTCCGCAGGGTGTCGGACGATCCTGCTGCGGACCGATTACAACGGCGAGGTCGATGCGGACGACGTGGTGCATACGCTGGAGGAGGCGGTGGAGCTGATCGAAAGCGACGCGGACGGGAAGGGATTCGCCGAGCGCTACCTCGCCGAAGCGCGGGAGATCGCGTCCCGACTCGACGTCGACGCGATCGAGGCGATGGCGCGGTCGCTCGCCGAGCTGAGGCGGCGGGGCGGGCGGCTGTTCTTTCTCGGGGTCGGCGGCGGCGCGGCGCACGCATCGCACGCCGTGAACGATTTCCGGAAGCTCGCCGAAATCGAGAGCTACGCCCCGACGGACAACGTGGGCGAGCTCACGGCGCGGATCAACGACAATGGCTGGGAGGGGTCGTACGCCGCCTACCTGCGCGGCTCCCGATTGAGCGCCGAAGACGGCGTCTTCGTCTTCTCGGTCGGGGGCGGCGACCTGGAGCGCAACGTGAGCGCCAATCTGGTGCGCGCGTTGCAGTACGCGGCGACGGTCGGCGCCAGCATCTTCGGCGTGGTCGGACGGGACGGTGGCCATACGGCGCGCGTGGCGGAACATTGCGTGGTGGTGCCGACCGCCGAAGCGGGCCGGGTCACGCCGCATACGGAGTCGTTCCAGGCGGTGGTGTGGCACCTCCTGGTCTCGCACCCGGCGCTCCGCAAGCGAAGCGCGACATGGGAGGGGATGAATGAAGGGTGAAGGTTGAATCGTGAACGGTGACATGGCGGCTTCTCCCGCGCCCGGTGGGATGGCGGTCCCGGCGACCGGCGTGGCTCACCCGCTCCAGGTCGATGCCGAACGGGCGGCGATCTCGATTCCGGTGCCGTTTCCCCTGCCGGAGGCGGTGATCCACGCCCGCATGGAGACGGACTGGGAAGGGTACCTTCCGGAGCGCGCTCGCTACGGCAAGTGGCGTTTGCACCAGGCGGTGAAGCGCGGGATCGACGTGCTCGGCTCGACGCTCGGCCTGGTGCTGCTGTCGCCGCTGCTGCTCCTGGTCGCGGCGCTCGTGAAGCTGACCTCGCCCGGGCCTGTGCTCTACCCGTGGCGAGTGCTCGGATACCGCGCGCGACCGTTCGTCGGCTACAAGTTCAGGACAATGGTCGCCGACGCGGAGTCGCGGAAGGCAGACGTCATGCAGTACAACGAGATGACGGGTCCCGTCTTCAAGATGCGCAACGATCCGCGGGTCACGCGGATCGGCCGGTGGCTACGCAAGTTCAGCATAGACGAGCTGCCGCAGCTGTGGAGCGTATTGAAGGGGGACATGAGCCTGGTCGGACCGCGTCCGCCGTCGGCGGAGGAGTTCGCCGAGTTCGAGAGCTGGCAGCGAGGGAAGCTGGCCGTGCGGCCCGGGATCACGTGCCTCTGGCAGGTGAACGGCCGATCCCGGATCGCAGACTTCGAGCACTGGATGGAGCTGGACCGGGAGTACGTACAGACGTGGAGCCTCTGGCTCGATCTCCGCATACTGGCCCGCACCCTGCCCGCCGTGCTGCGAGGCCATGGAGCGTACTGAGGTGGACGGCGCGAGCGAGGCCGCTGACAGGGTCGTGACCGCCGGCGCCGCGGAATCGCGGCGGATTCGCCTGGTCGGCGTCCCGGTGGACGCGGTCTGCATGGAGGAGGCCGTCGACCGCATTGCGAAGGCCGTGTCGGAGCAGCGTCGGCTCCGCGTCTTCGTCGTGAACGCGAACAAGGCCTGGCAGGCCGGCAGGGATGCGCGGCTGCGCACGCTGCTCGAGCAGGGCGACCTGGTGATCGCGGAGTGGGCAATGACCTGGGCCGCGGACGTGCTGCGCTCGCCCCGTGTCGAGCACGTCGGCGGGATCACGCTGATGGTCCGGCTGCTGGCGGAGGCGGAGCGCCAGGGGTGGTCGACGTACCTCCTCGGGGCTCGGCCGGGGGTCGTCGAGCTCCTCCGGGAGCGGCTGCGCCGCGAGCGACCGGCGCTTCGAGTGGTGGGGTCGCATCACGGATACCTGGAGGCGTCGGCCCGGGAGAAGGTCGTGCGCGAGCTCGGCGAGCTGCGGCCGGACCTCCTGTTCGTGGCGATGGGGAGCCCGCTGCAGGAGCGCTTCATCGGCGAGTTGGCAGCGAACGCCGGGCCCTCGGTGTGCATGGGCGTCGGCGGCAGCTTCGAGGTGCTGGCGGGGCTGAAGCGGGATGCGCCATCGTGGGCGCGGGGCCGGGGTCTCGAGTGGGCCTATCGACTGGCGCAGGACCCGGCGCGACTCTGGAAGCGGTATCTCGTGACGAACAGCTGGTTCATCTGGAGCGTTCTGCGCGAGCGGATCCGCGGCCGGTCTCGGGTGCCGTCGCCGGTCCGCTGAGCCGTGACATCGCAGTCGACCAGCAGCGAGCGCTGGACGGACGCGGCGCTCGAGCTGGAGCGCTGGATGCGGGATCGAGACTTCGTCGGCCACGATCCCCACGATCTGCTCGGCAGCCGTCTGGTCCGCTCCCTTTCCTTCGGCAGCCGCTGGGCCGGCGTGGCCTGGATCCAGCTCGGCAAGCGATCCCCCGTCCAGCTCCGTGGCCTGCTGCGCGTGCCCGCGACGTGCAATCCGAAAGCGATGGGTCTGGTCCTGTCGGCGTGGGCACGTCTCGGCGATATCGAATCCGATCCCCGTGCGGCGGAGAAGCGGCGCGAGGATGCCGCCGGCGTCGTCGAGTGGCTGGCCCGCGCAGCCTCGCGCGAGCGAGGCCTTGGCTGGGGCTATCCCTTTCCGTGGGCGAATCGGAGCTTTTTCGCCCCCGCGCACACACCGTCCTCTGTCGTGACCGCATTCGTCGGGCATGGGCTGCTGGACGCTGCGGAACGGCTCGGGCTCGAAGAAGCGGCCCTGCTCGCGGCGGCCGCGGGCGAGTTCGTGTTGCGGGGGCTGCAGCGCGTTCCGGGACCCCGTGGCTCCTTTGCGTTCAGCTATACGCCGCTGGATCGGCGCGTCGTCCACAACGCGAACGTCCTGGCCGCATCGCTGCTGGCCCGTCTCAGCGAGCGAGGCCTCGCCGGCGACGAAGCGGCGGATGCCGCACAGCGGGCGGCCCGCTTCACGCTCCTTCATCAGCTGGAGGACGGCGCCTGGCGCTACGGAATCGACCGCCGCGACGACTGGGTGGACAGCTTCCACACCGGCTACACGCTCATCTCCCTCGACACCATCGCTCGCTCGCTCCGCTGGCGAGACGCGGACGCTCCGCTGCAGGCGGGGCTGGACTACTGGAAGGGCGCGTTCCTGATCGGACCGGCGATCGGGTACCAGCCTCACGAGCCCTATCCGGTCGAGACGCACGCGATCGCGCAGGCGGTCCTGACGCTGTCGACGTTTCGCGGCTGGGACACACGGGCCGGCGAATCCGCGCGCGCGCTCGCCGGGTGGGCGCTCCGACACATGCGCGATCCATCGGGCTACTTCTATTATCGTCGCTCCCGCCGGGGCGTGAACCGGCTGCCGTACATGCGCTGGGTACAGGCGTGGATGCTCTACGCCCTGGCCGAGCTGGCGGCGTGGTGAGGTGTGTGGGAACTGTGAAGGAGGGGGTGTGAAGCAGGTCGTGCAGGACCTCCGGAGCGGGGACATCCGGCTGGTAGACGTGCCCGCGCCGCTGCTCGCGCCGGGTGGGGTCCTCGTGCGCCTGTGCCATTCGGTGATCAGCGTCGGGACGGAGCGATCGAAGGTGGACCTCGGGCGCAAGAGCCTGCTCGGCAAGGCGCGGGAGCGGCCCGACCAGGTGCGTCAGGTGCTCGACTCGGTGCGCAGGGACGGGCTGAGCCGGACGTATCGCAAGGTGCGGAGCCGGCTCAATGCGCTGTCGCCGTTCGGATACTCCTGCGCCGGCATCATCGAAGGAGTCGGTGACGGCGTCGTGGGGCTGCGGGAAGGGCAGCGAGTCGCTTGTGCCGGAGCGGGATACGCGAGCCACGCCGAGCGGGTGTGGGTGCCGTCGAAGCTCGTCGTTCCCGTGCCGGACGACGTGCCGCTGGATCACGCCGCGTTCGCGACGCTCGGCGCCATCGCGATGCAGGGCGTGCGGCAGGCGGAGGCGAAGCTGGGCGAGGTGGTCGGGGTTATCGGGCTCGGGATCATCGGTCAGCTCACGGTTCAGCTGCTGCGCGCGGCCGGTGCGCAGCCGATCGGAATCGATGTCGATGGCGAGCGGGTGAGGATCGCGCGTCGCTCGGCCGTCGCTTCGGTGGAGCGGAGCGGGGACGTGGAAGGGACGGTTGCGGCGGTTTCGGGCGGCCGTGGGGCGGATGCCGTGATCCTGACGGCGTCGACATCGAGCGACGATCCGATCCGACTTGCGGCGAGGATCGCCCGTGACCGGGCGCGCATCGTCGTGGTCGGCGCGCTGCCGATCTCGGCTCCGCGCGCCGCGTTCTACGACAAGGAGCTGGAGCTGCGCCTGTCGCGGTCCTACGGGCCGGGCCGCTACGACCCCTCTTACGAGGAGAAGGGGCACGACTACCCGGTCGGCTACGTTCGCTGGACGGAGCAGCGCAACCTCGAGGAATTCGTCCGGCTCCTCGCGACCGGCTCGCTGGACCTCGATTCGCTGATCACGGCGCGCTATCCGCTCGCGCGGGCGGAAGAGGCGTACGCGAAGCTGCACGGCTCGGGCAGACAGGCGCTCGGCATCGTGCTCGATTATCCGACGACGACGGCGGAGCCGGAGCCTCGCCGGATCGTCGTGTCCGGCGGTCGGGGGGCGACGGGCGGCGTCGGGGTGGGCCTGGTCGGCGCCGGCAGCTTCGCGCTGTCCACG
Organism: uncultured Gemmatimonadales bacterium; assembly: GCA_963798855.1. GTDB lineage: Bacteria > Gemmatimonadota > Gemmatimonadetes > Longimicrobiales > RSA9 > CAWCUU01. The sequence goes on from CAWCUU010000001.1 coordinate 416,335, forward strand.
CTCGTTCCGGCGCTGAGGCACAGCGGCGCTGCGCTGCGCGGCGTCGTGACGGCGAGCGGGCTGAGCGCGCGGAGCGCGGCCGAGAACCACGGCTTCGCGTACGCGGCGAGCGCGATGGAGGAGCTGCTCGCGGACCCCGAGATCGGCGTCATCGTCGTCGCGACCCGCCACGCGGACCACGCCCGACTGGCGGCGGCGGCGCTGCGCGCGGGCAAGGCGGTATTCGTCGAGAAGCCGCCGGCGCTGGATGCGACCGGGCTGCAAGAGCTCGTGGATGCCGCTGCCGAGAGCGGCGGTCAGCTGATGGTCGGCTACAACCGACGTTTCGCGCCCGCGACCCGCCTGCTGCGGAAGGAGCTGGCGGGCGTCGCCGGGGCCCGTGTCGTGAGCATCCGGGTGAACGCCGGTGCGGTGCCGCCGGGCTCGTGGGTACACGACCCCGAGATCGGCGGGGGCCGCTGGATCGGAGAGGGATGCCACTTCGTCGACCTGGCGATGCACCTGGTCGGAGCCGAGCCCGTGGAGGTGTTCGCGGCGGCGGTCGGTGCGCCCGACGCGGGCGCGGATCTGGAGGACAACGTACAGGTCACGCTGCGGTTCGAGGGCGGCTCGCTGGCCACGATCCTCTACACGTCGAAAGGGGACGCGCGGGCGGGCAAGGAACGCCTCGAGGTGTTCGCCGGAGGATGCCTGGGCGTGATCGACGATTTCCGCCGCGCGGAGATCACGGGCACCGCCCGGGGTCGCTGGCGAGGGCCGGCAGGACAAGGGCCACAGTGCCGAGGTGCGCGCGTTCCTGGACGCGGTGCGCACCGGGGCGCCTTCCCCGATCCCGCTCCAGGAGGTGGATGTCGGCATGCGCGCGACGCTGGCGGCGGCGCGCTCGCTGCGCAGCGGACGTCCCGAGCGGACATGAGCGCGCGCGACCCCCTCGTCAGCATCGTCGTCGACAACCACAACTACGCCCGGTTTCTGGGCGAAGCGATCGACAGCGCGCTGGCGCAGACATACGCGCCTCTCGAAGTCGTGGTCGTCGATGACGGGTCGACGGACGACTCCCGCGAGGTCATCGCTCGATACGGGAGCCGGGTCGTGGCCGTGCTACAGGAGAACGCGGGCCAGGCGTCGGCTCTCGCGACGGGGCTCCGACACAGTCATGGCGAGCGGGTGCTGTTCCTCGACGCGGATGACGCGCTCGAGCCGGAGGCGATCGAGCGCTGCGTAGCGGCGTGGACGCCGGGCTTGGCCAAGGTCCAGTTCCGCTATCTCTACGTGGATGAGGCGGGCCGGCCCATAGGCGCGCTGTACCCGAGCGGTCCCATGCCGTCCGGCGATCTGCGCAAGTGGGTGCTGGATCGTGGCCGCTTCCCCTCGCCGGGCACGTGCGGCAATCTCTTCGATCGAGCCGTGCTCGAGCGACTCCTTCCGATGCCCGCGTGCCGCTCGCCGGACGGCTATCTCGTCATCGCCGCCGCGCTGCTCGGCGATGTCGTTTCCCTGGACGCGGCGCTCTGTCGCGTGCGGATCCATGGTAGCAACTACTGGGCGATGGACCGGTTCGACCCGATGCGCGTCCGGGATTACGTGCTCTTCGACCAGGAGAACGAGGCCGCGCTGCGAATACTCGCCGCCGAGCTCGGGATGGAGCTCGCCTCCGAGTGGGTGCTGCGGAACGCCTCACACGCGCAGGCGCGACTGGCGTCGCTGCGGCTCGATCCACGCGCCCATCCGGTGAAGCGGGACACTCGTTTCGGGCTGATGCGCCGCGGTATCGCGACGGCAATCGCCACCCCCTCCTTCTCCTGGCGCAAGCGCGCGCTGTCGGTGGGCTGGTTCTTCCTGACGGCGGCCCTTCCCGCCCGCGCAGCGAAGCGCCTCGTGGAATGGAGCTACATGCGGGCGCGCCGGCCACCCATCCTCGACCGACTGCTGGGTGGCTGAGTGATGGCGGATGTCTTCGTCGGAGTGCTGAACCACAACCGCTGGGCGGAGGCCGTCCGATGCGTGCGCTCCGTCCGTGCCTCGGCGGAGGTGGAGACGCGCAGTATCGTGGTCGATAACGCCTCCACCGATGGGAGCGCCGCTCGGCTCGTCGAGGCCCTCGGGGCCGACGCCGTAGTCGCGCACGACGAGAACGGAGGCTACGCCGGTGGGATGAACGTGGCCTTGGACGCGTGGCTCGCTGGTGGCGGAGAGGCGTACGGATTGCTCCTGACGGAGGACATGGAGCTGGCGCCCGGTGCCCTCCGGATCCTGCTCGAATCGATGGAAGCGGATCCGAACACGGGCGTGCTCGGGCCGCTCATCTTCTGTCGCGGTGAGGACAGGATTCTGAGCGCCGGCGGCCGCATCGATCGTCGGCGCGCTCGCGTGTCGCAGATCACCGAGCCGGCGGGCACCGGCCCGTACGAAGTGGACTGGATCGACGGCTGCTGCATGCTCCTGCGGCGCAGCGCCGTCGAACGAGTGGGGCGCTTCGACGCGCGCTACTTCATCTATTTCGAGGAGAACGATTTCTGCCAGCGGTTGCGGCAGTCGGGCTGGGCCGTGCGGGTTCAGCCCTCGGCACAGGCATGGCACGAGCGTCCCGCCGTTCAATCGCAGCGCTACTTCTATCTGATGGCGCGCAATCGATATCTGTTCTGGCGCAAGAACTTCGGGGTGCCGGCGTGGCGGGTCACCGCGGCCATTGCGTCGGAGACCATCCGGATGGCGGCGTGGACTGCACATGCGTTGGTGTCGCCCAGGCTGCGACCGGACCTTCCCCGCCGGCGGCTTTACCTGGCCCGGCAGCTCAGGGGCGTCTCTGGCGGGATCCGCGATCACTTCCGCGGGGTGTACGGCGTGACTCCCTCCGCACTCGAGTGAGCATGGCTCGTGCTCGACCGCAGGTGCCCGCAGGCGTGCAGACGGTGGCCGCGGAACGATCCCTCTCGCAAGGGAGTGGTGGGCTGCTCCGCCTGCCCGCGCGTGTCGAGCGCCGCATCGCCCCCAGGCAGTTCGAGGTGCACTACGCGCGCAAATACGAACGGCCGCTCAGGAAGGTCGCGTTCTTCACCCGATGGGAGGGCGTGCTCGCGACGCTGAGAAAGGCGCGCTCGAAGCGGCTGGAGCGCCGACTGGAACGAGAGCAGGCGATCGTTGTCGCCGCGGTCGGCGAGAAGAAGGCGGTGTGGGGCATCACCCGCGATCTCGGCGGCCCGCTCAGCTTCCACCCCGCCTTGCTGTTCGAGGGTGCGGGTGCCGGAGCGGGCGGCGTGCCGCTGCTGAGCGAGCGAGCGCTGATGCTGTTGGAGTCGTTCCTGCCGGTGCCGTCCTGTCCTGCTCCAGACGAGGCAGCCCGGCTCATCCTTGCCGGCAACCCGGGCCTGCGAGCGCTGTCCACGAGCGCCGAGGCTGCGGTCGCCGAGCAGGCAGTGGGCGGCGAGGCCGGGGCCGCAGCGATCATCGGTCTCGGAGCGCACGAGGGCGGCGCAGCGAACAGGGCCTCGGGCATCGGGCCCACCGCCCGAACCGAATCACCGCCCCGCGACCGCGTCACCCGTCGCGGGCGTCTACCTCATGGGGTTCGGCGGCTACGTTCGAGAACAGGTCCTGCCGTGCTTCCGGTCGGAGGTGAGGGGCGCGGCAGACTACAAGGCGGACCTGCTCGCGAAGCACGTGACGACGTCGTTCCCGCTGTACCGGGATGCGGGAACCCTTCTCGACGCGATCGCGGACGATCCGCGGCCGCTCGTCATCATCTCCGCGTATCACTCGGACCACGCCGCTCTCGCCCTGCGCTCGCTCGATGCGAACCCGCGCGCCTGCGTTTTCGTCGAGAAACCGGCGGCGGTGACGGCCGCGGACGCGGCGGCGCTCGTCGGCCGGCGGCGTGCGGGAGCCTGGATCGATGCCGGCTACAACCGGCGCTACGCGCCGCTGCTCGGCGAGCTGATGCGGGCGATGAGAGCCGCGGAAAGGCCGTGGCTGGTGACGATGTCGGTGAAGGAGCTGAAGCTGCCGCCTAGCCACTGGTACCATTGGCCGAATCAGGGCACGCGGATCACGGGCAACGCGTGCCACTGGCTCGATCTGGCGTTGCATCTGATCGGAGCGAGGCCGCAGGAAGTGACGCTCGTGGCGAGCGGCGATACCGTCGCCATCGCGGTCGGCTTCGCGGACGGCTCCCTGGCCAACCTGTCGCTCGGTGAGGCCGGCGATGATCTGCCGGGGGTGCGGGAGTGGATCGAGGTGCGGGGCGGTTCGACGACGGCGGTGCTGGATGATTTTCGGCGGCTCTCGCTGAGCGGCTCGGCAGGAACGCGGACGCGAAGGCTGCTTCGACGCGACAAGGGACACGCGTCGATGTATCGCGAGCTCCGCCGCAGATGGATGGCGGGGGAGCCGCCCGTGTACCCGCTGGAGGACCTCGATGCGGTCTGCGCGCTGACGGCCACCGCCGCCGGAATGCTCGTCCGGGGTGAGCGTTGGAGCGCGGTCGAATCATCCTCTTCGGCGGGTATCCCCGCCCGCGCCGCTGATGCAGAGCGCTGAATCCGTTCGGCCGAAGGTGGTCGTGCTGGGGCCGACACCGCCCCCGCATCACGGGATGACCACGTTCACGCGGATGCTGCTGGATTCGCCCGAGCTGGCACGCGCCTACGAGGTGCTGCACGTCGATACTTCCGATCGACGGGGTCTGGACAACATGGGTCGGCTGGACCTCGCCAATGTGCGCCTGGCGCTCGCCCACGCTTGGCGGCTGTGGAGGGTCCTGGCCCGCGAGAAGCCGGATGTCGTGCTCGTGCAGGTGTCCCAGAACGCGTGGGCATACATTCGCGATGCCACCTTCATCGCCGTGGCGAAGATGAGTGGGGTGCCGGTCCTCACTCACCTCAACGGCGGTGGGTTCCGGCAGTTCTACGACTCGGCACCGGCACCTGTCCGTGCGCTCGTGCGGACGAGCTCTCGGTGGATCGATGGGGCGGCCGTGCTCGGTAGTCGGTTGCTGCCCCTGTACGACGGGCTGATCACCGATGACCGACTGCACGTGCTCGCCAACGGCGTCCGCGATCCATGCGCTCCCGATTCGGAGCTGCGAGCGGGGGCAGCCGTGGAATCGGCGGCCCCGGAGCTCCCACTCTCGCCTGCTGCGAAGGCGCCGGCGGGTGACGGCGTCGTCGTCGCTTACCTCGGCATGCTCGTCGAGTCGAAAGGATACCTCGACCTGATCGAGGCTGCGCGTCTCTCGGTGGGGATGGACCCGCGTATGCGCTTCCGGTTCGCGGGGCCGTGGTGGTCGCCGGAGGAGGAGCGGCGGGCTCGGAAACACGCGGAAGGACTCGCCGAGGTGGCCTTCGTGGGGGTCGTCGGCGGCGCCTCGAAGTGGCGCTTCCTGCGCGAGGCGGACATCCTCGCGCTTCCTTCGTACTATCCTCCCGAGGGCCAGCCGCAGGTCCTTCTCGAGGCGATGGCCGCAGGCCGTCCGGTGGTGGCGACGGGCCGCGGCGCGATTCCCGATGTGGTAGTCGATGGCGAGACCGGCTTTCTGGTCCCCGAGCGCGATCCGGTGGCGCTGGCGGCGGCCCTTCGGCGCCTCGCCCGCGATCCCGCGTTACGGAGACGAATGGGGGCGGCGGCCCGCGCGAGATTCGAGGCGCACTTCACCGCCGCACGCTGCGCGGAGCGGCTCGTTGAAATCCTCGATTCCATCCGTGTAGGGCGAGGAGCCGAGCGTGCTGAGTGAGTCTTCGACGCTCGGCCGGGGCGCGTCGCGGTGGTCGCCCCTGCCGCCGCGTGGCGTCGTGATGTGGCTGGGGATCGCCGCCGGCTGCGCGATCATCGGCTTCGCCATGACGGTGCGGCCATGGCTGAGCACGGGGATCGCGTTCGGAGCGGTGCTGGTGCTGGTCACGCTGGCGAGGCCGCTGGTGATGATCGGGGTCATGCTCACCATCGGCGTCGTCGACTTCTCGTTCGTCACGGGCGGTTTCAAGGGGCTGCTCGTGCAGTCCGGCGGACTGGATATGAACGGGATCCGGCTTCTGGCGATGACGGCGGCGATGTTCGCGCTGATGCTCGTGGACCGCAGGGTGCTGGCGGAAGCGCTGGGCCGCCACGGCCGCATCTATCTGCTGTTTCTCGCGTGGGCCGCCGTGCTTCTGACGATGACGCTTTCGGCCGTCGACGGGCTGCGCTTCTGGTTCAAGCTGGCGTATCCGTTCCTGCTCTTCGTGACCGTGCTCGCGCTCGCGCGACGCCGCGATATCGAGCTCCTCGCCGACGGCGTGCTGGTGGGTGGGGCGTGCATCGTATTCCTCATCAATCCGTTACTCATCCTGTTCGGCGCGTACGGCAACTTCGAGGGCCGACTGCTGCTGCCGCTCGTCGGCGTGCATCCCAACCCGCACTCGTTCTATCTGGTGACGATCACGCTGATGGCGCTGACCCGCTACGCCACTCGCCGCCAGTCCCGATACCTGGTGCTGTGTGCCGGCGCACTCGCCTGGCTCGTGCCGATGACGACTCGCATCGCATTCGGCGGCGGATTCATCGCCCTTCTCGTGCTCGGTTACCTGTCGTCGCGGCGCTCGGGTAACCGGCGCGCGCTGATCGCTTCTCTGGCGGCGACGGCCGCGCTCGCGATCGTGCTGCTGCCGGCCGTGCTCCGGCGTACGTTCGGGCATGTGCCCAGCCCGAGCGAGATGGCAGACCTGATGACGCACCCGGTGGCCCTCTACCACTCACTGAATCTCGAGGGCCGCCAGATCTACTGGCCGGTCGTGCTCCAGGCGTTCTTCGCGCACCCGGTGGTCGGTCTCGGCCTGGGGTCCGTGCGCGGCATGCTGCTGAAGGTCTTCCCCCCCGAGTACGGCGGAATGGTGCACAACGAATACCTCCGCCTGGGTGCGGAACAGGGGACCATCGGCCTCGGCCTCGCCGCCTTCGCGCTGCTCGGATGGATGCGGGCGTTGCTTCGGGCATCGAGAGTGGAGGACCGGCTCGCGAGAGAGCTGGCGTTGCCGGCCGTTGCCGCCATCGTGGCGCTGCTCGTCTTCTCGCTGACCGACAACACGCTGGACTACTACCACCAATTCACGCAATACGTGGCGTTTCTGGGTGCGGCTGGAATCGCGGCCGCCCGCCTGACGGAGCAGACCGCCGCCGATGTCGCTCCGGCGGCGGCAGAAGATGCTGCGCCGATGGAGCCAGCGACGTGAAGACAAAGCGCAGGATCACCAGGACCCTGTCCGCAACCACTGTCGTGCTTCTGCTCGTCGGCTGCGGTGAGCCGCTCGCGCCACCGGCCCCACCGCCGTTCTATGCGATGCTGAGCACCGGCGGCGACCACACGTGCGGCCTCACGACCGAATCCGTAGCCTATTGCTGGGGCTTCGGGTCGGACGGCGCGCTCGGCACCGGACGCGCGACCTCCAGCGACACCCCCGTGCCGGTGCAATCGCCGGTGGCATTTTCGGCCATCACCGCCGGCTACCGCCACACCTGTGCGCTCAGCGCGCAGGGCCAGGCGTTTTGCTGGGGGTGGGACCGTTACGGCCAACTGGGCGATGGCGGCGCTCAGCCATCACGTCTGTCGCCCACGCCGGTGGCGGGTGACCTCCGTTTCAGCGCCCTGTCTGCCGGCCGCTACCACACGTGTGGAGTCACGTTCGATGGCTCCGCCTACTGCTGGGGATACAACGGCGAGGGCGAGCTGGGCGACGGCACCTTCGCCTACGCCAGCGTTCCGAAGCCCGTGGCCGGAAGCAACGTTTTCGAGGAGATCAGCGCCGGGGGCTATCACACCTGCGCGCTCGACGTGACGGGCCGTGCCTATTGCTGGGGTTTGAGCTCCCTGGGGCAGCTCGGGATCGGCGACGCGGAAGGGTCGCCGGTTCCCACGCCGGTCCTGGGCGGGCACGTCTTCCGGTCCATCAGCGCCGGGTACACCCATACGTGCGCTGTGACGGCAGGGGGCGTCGCGTACTGCTGGGGCTCCAACCTGCTCGGGGAGCTCGGACTCGGCTTCGCAGGCTCCAGCGGAGGATCGGGGATCGATCGGCCCGCGGCGGTCCGACAGCAGGTCTGGGGCGGGCTGAGCTTCACGGCGATCAGCGCGGGGCAGACGTTCACCTGTGCCATCTCCGGAGGCGACATCTACTGCTGGGGGCGTGGTTACGAGAATCAGCTCGGAAACGGCGTGACGATCATCCGCACCTTGGCGCGGCCGGCGTGGCCGCGGCCGAGGAGCGAATTCACCACGATCGCGGCCGGTAAGGCGCCGTTCGCCTGCGCACTCGGCACACGCGGCGTCGCCTACTGCTGGGGTACGGGCGAGGAGGGGCAGCTCGGAATGGGAGGCGAGCGAGTCGCCGAAGTGCCGACCCGGATCAGCGGCGGGTGATTCGCTCCCGGGAGGGGCCGGAGCGATGCCACGAATCAGGCGGGCGGCGCAACCGGCTTCGGCACCGCCTGACTGATCGGCTCGCCGGTTCCGAGCTGACCGAATCCGCCGAATCCCCAGCAGTACGCGCGTCCATCCTCTGCGATCGCGCAGGTGTGCAGGGCGCCCGCGGTGATGTCGGTGAAGCGGAGATCCGTCGAAACCGCGATGGGGAGGGGGACCGGACCCGAAGCCTCCTCGCGGCCGAGGCGACCGAAGGCGTTGTGACCCCAGCACCAGGCCCTGCCTTCCAGATCCAGCGCACAGGTGTGCCGGCTGCCGGCCGCGATCGCTCGAAACCGGACATCGGTCGCGACGAGGACGGGGACCGGCGAGTCGGCGAAGCCGCCGGTGCCGAGCTGACCCGCAGAGCCGACACCCCAGCACCAGGCGCGAGATTCCGTGTCGACCGCGCACGTGTGACTTTCTCCGGCGCTCAGCTCGACGAAGTGGACGTCGGCCTCCACCGGCGTGGGCCGCAGCACACAGCCGAGGCCCGTGCCGTCGCGCAGGCAGCTGTCGGTGGCGGAGGCGCCGACCTGACCGTGGTCGTCGCGGCCCCAGCAGAGCGCCGTTCCATCGGGCGTGAGTGCGCACGTGTGCTCCGCGCCCGCGGAAACCTTCTCGAACGTGAAGCCCTCGGTGCGGAGGGGATAGCCGAGGTCCACGATGCGCCCGACGCCGAGCTGTCCGGTGGCGCCCCAGCCCCAGCAACGCAGGGTGCCATCGGGATCCAGCACGCAGCTGTGCTGGCCGCCGACGCCGACGCCGATCTCGGTGGTCGCGGTGGCTACCGGGGTCGGGGCGGCTCGATCGCTCGTGCTGCCATCACCGAGCTGGTGATGTTGGTTCGCTCCCCAGCAGTAGACGGCGCCGGTCGAGCCGAGGACGCAGGCGTGGCTGTCGCCGACGGAGACCGCCGAGAAGCGTCGCCGGCCGACGCGGTGCGGCGCCAGGGTCGGCTCCACCCCGAGTGAGCCGATACCTGCACCCCAGCAGAAGAGTCGGCCGTCCGTCGCGGTTCCGCAGGTCGCCTGCAGGCCCGCGGAGAGAGTCGCGAATCGGATTTCCTCATGTGGCTCCGAGGCCGTCATGCCGTCTGCGCCGCAACCCCAGATAGCCAGGAGCGGCAGGAGGCCGATGGCCCGGCGCCGCAGCGCGTTGTGGTCGACCGAAGCGTTCATCGATTCGAATGAACGCCGACGTGGGGCGTCCACGAGACCGTCAGACGCAGGTGGAAGTTGTTCTCACTGTATTTCGGCCGCCCCTGAGGTCCGACACCAATGCCGATGAACTGTCGGTTCCAGCGGTGCGTGAGTGACAGGTCGGCTGCGGCGGCCAGCCAGCCGAACTGCTGTTGGTGACGCAGACCGCCGCCGAGGCCCACGTCGTGGCCGTGGTCGCTCCAGAACGGTGCCCAGACCGCGTAGTAGGCGTCGTTGTCGTAGCGTACGCGTTGCACGTAGATGCCGCTGGAGCCCCAGCCACCGAAGAGATCGGCGCCGAGAGACTGCGAGTCGGAGCCGGGACCGATCCAGGCCCCGAGCAGCTGCCCCCGCTGTGTATAACCCTGCCGGACCTGCGAATGGGTGTAGAACGTCACCGCGGGGCGGCCGGAGAGGAAGGTGGTCGAGGCGCCGAGGTGCGTCAGCTCGCCCCAGAGACGCAGCCAACGCGACCGGAGCTCGACGACGTCCTGGAAGCCGACGGTGTAGGCCTGGGAGTGGTCGATCTCCATCAGCAGGTCGGTCGCGTCCTCCCAGTTGTCCTCTCTCGCCCATTCGCCGTAGGCTTCGAACCCGCTCTCGGGGAGGGCGAAGCGCAGGAAGAGCGAGAACAGTTGGTTGTTGCCGGTGCCCCCGAGCGGGTTGGAGCGGGGAGCCCTGTAGGGGTCCGTGATCTGCTGCCACAGGGAACGCTCCCCCGGCCTCAACGTCTCCAGGTAGGCGCGTGAAAAGCCGACGCTCAGCTCGGGAACGGGCGCGGGAGAAAACGCCAGCACGAGGCCGGCGAAGAGCCGGGAATCGTTCGACGGGTCGCTGTCGAAGTAGTCCGACTCGGCGAGGTGGCCCCAGAGCGCCCGGCCCTGCAGCCTGCCGATACCCACATCGAGCGCGTCCGATGTGCCCAGGAAGACGTGCGGAAAGCCCGGACCGGTGTTGCTCATGAGCATCCCGTTGATCCGTCCGGGGCCCCACCACAGATTCTCGTTGGAGAGACCGATGACGAACCCGTGGCTGTCGAGGCGGACGAAGCTGTCGCCCGGGTCGGCGACCGCGAAGGCAGCGTCGCCGAATCGCGTAGGCCAGTCGATCCGGCCGGCGTGCCATGGGTACGCGAAGCGAGAGTACCCGGGCGGCACAACGGGCTGGATCAGGACGGAGGCATTCTCCTGTGCGGCGAGGACCGGACTCAAACCCGCCGTGATCGGGCCCCAGCGCGCGACGGCGCCCGCCGTGACGGCGCCGGACATCCCACGGCCGGCCCAGAGCACACCGTTGTTGCGGTCGTCGGGGTAGGCGCTGCTGACCTCGAAGTCGAGGCGGGCCGGCAGGAGCTCGAGCCGAATGCCCGCCGGGCCAATCAGCGCGTCGCCCGGAGCCGCCGCCGTCCAGGGGACAGCGTCGAAGTTTCCGCAGCGCCTGCGCGACGCACGCGAGGTGAGCAGGTCCGAGGGCCGAGCGCTGCCGCGTAGCCGCGGGGGCAGGTGGCCGGTGATCTCGAGCAGGCGCTGCCAGTCGGCCCCGCCCGTTGCTCGCTCGCTCCAGGCGGCGGGCAGCGGCGCGCAGCGGACGCTGTCGGCGGTGGCCGGCTGTTGGCCCAGCAGTGACGTCGCCGTGGCCAGGAGCGACAGCCCGAGCGGGCAGCTTCGTAGGCGACGGGACAAGACAGAAGGAAACGCCAGCGCGTCCTCGCTCGTCAGAAAGCGGATGCCCCGCGGTGGGGCGGCTTCGGCCGTGCCGAAGATAGGGGCGGCCGCGATGGAGCGGCAAGCACGGACGCAGCGGTGCGGCGGGGCACTACGACACGGAGCCAATGCACTACACGGACTTCCACAACCACCTGATCCCGGACGTCGACGATGGCGCGCGCGACCTGGAGCAGGCGATCAAGGGGGTGCGCGCGCTTCGCGGAGAGGGCGTGCGCACGATCTGCGTGAGCCCGCACGTGCTCGGCTCGGCGACCACGGAGCCCGCGGCGCGCGAGGCGCGCCTCGGCGCGCTGGATCGCGGCTGGAGCGCTCTGCGGCGGGCGGTCGAGGCGGAGGTGCCCAATGTCACGATCACGCGTGGCGTCGAGCTGATGCTCGACGTGCCGCGGCCGGACGCCTCGGACGAGCGGCTGCGGCTCGGCGGCACACGCTTCGTGCTGGTCGAGTTCCCTTTCCTGATGGTGCCGCCGCATGCGGGGCAGGCGCTTGCCGACCTCCGGGCGCAGGGCTGGATCCCGGTGCTGGCGCACCCGGAGCGCTACAGCGGTGCCAGCGTCGAGCGGGCCGCCGCGTGGCGCGACAGCGGTGCGTACCTGCAGCTCAACGCGGGCTCGCTCGGCGGACGGTATGGCGGCAGCGCTCAGGATCTCGCGACGCGGCTGCTGGAGCGCGGTCTGGTCGACTACGTCGCCAGCGACTACCACGCACGGGGCACGCCTCTGCTGCGCGAGTGCGCCGCGCGACTGGAGTCGTGGCAGGCCGGGGAAGTGCTGCGCCTGCTCATGGATACGAATCCGGCGCGACTGCTGCGCGGCGACTTTCCCCTGCCCGTCCCCTCGGTTAGGATTCCCGGGGGCGTGCTTCGGCGCCTGCGTCGCGTGCTGGGCCTGGGAGCCGACCGACCCCGCGGACGCTGAACGAACCGTTTCGTTGGACGAATGAAGAGATACCTGAAGCTGCTCGCCGTACTTCTTTGTGTGCAGTCGCTGCCCGCGCCTCTGCGCGCGCAGGCGTCCGATCCGCTGCCGGACACGGCCAATCCCGCGGCGGCCGAGCGGGCGCTGCTGCAGCCGGGCGACATCGTGCGGCTGCGGATCTGGCGCGAGCCCGACCTGTCGGGCGACTACCCGGTGGACGAGGACGGAGTGGTCGTCTTCCCCTTGCTGGGAGCCCGCGGGGTGAGATCGGCGTCGCCGGTCTCGCTGCGCGACTCTCTGGTTGCGGCCTACCGGGGCTACCTGCGCAACCCGTCGGTCGAAGTGACCTTTCTGCGGCGCGTCACCATCCTCGGCGCCGTGCGACAGCCCGGCCTCTATCCCGTCGATCCGACGATGACCGTCGCGGACGCGATCGCGCTCGCCGGCGGGATCACCTCCGACGGCAAGCGGACGACCGTGCAGGTCATGCGGGGTGGGCATCGTCTGGACGCGCAGATCGACCGGCAGACGGCGATCGCCGACACGCCGATCCGTTCGGGGGACCAGCTGTTCGTACCGGAGCGCAGCTGGATCAGCCGCAACACACCCATCGTGGCGACCATGATCTCGGCGACCGTAAGCCTCCTCATCGCGTTCGCCCGACGCTGAGATGAACCCGCCACTGCTCCCGAGCGGACGCAACGGACGCCCTCCCCAGGACGCCCAGCTCCGGCAGTTCTGGAACTTCGTCCAGCGAAACCGGCTTCTCGTCTTCGGGATCCCGACGCTCGTCCTGCTCGCCACCGCGGCGTTCCTGCTCTGGGTGCAGCCCCGCTACGAGTCGCTGGTCACGCTGCAGGTCGATCAGGAGGAGTCGGCGCTTCCGGCGCTCGACGCGCTCCGCGGGCTGTCTTCCAGCGGGGATGAGGTCGAGACCGAGATGGAGGTCCTGCGCAGTCGCAGCATCGCCGAGGCGGTGGTCGACGCTCTGGGCCTCAATGCGCGGCTCCGTGCGCCCCGCAAGGTGCCACGTGTCGACGTGTTCAGCCGCGTCGAATCGGCCCGCGACGCGCCGGAGGGTCGCTATCGCTTCACCCGTCAGGACGACGGGCGTTACCGTATCGAGGACCGCGACACCGGCCATGATGTCGGATACGCAGATCCCGGATCGCCGGTGCATCTGCCGGGTGTGGAGGCCGTGCTCGCTCCCGGAGCGAGGTGGTCCAGGATCGAGCTGCGCATCACGCCGTTCCAGAAGGCGGTCGAGAAGTTTCAGGACCGGGTGACCGTCTACCGGCCGAATCGCGAGGCCGACGTGATCGCGGCAGGGTACCACGACACGGATCCGAACATGGTTCGCGATGTACCGAACGCGCTGGCAGCGGCTTACATCTCGCGCAAGCAGGCGGTCCACAGCGAGGAGGCCCGGACCACCGTCCGCTTCCTGGGCGAGCAGCTCGACTCGCTGTCGATGCAGCTCGAAGCGGCCGAGGACCGGCTGAAGGACTTCCGTCAGAAGCAGCAGGTGCTCGACCCCGCGGCCGAGGCCGAGGCCCAGGTCGGACGGCTGGTCGAGTTGCAGGCGGAACGCGACATGGTCGAGGCCGAGCGGTCCGCGCTCGGCCGACTCATGGACGATGTCTCGCGGGATACGGCGGAGGAGGGGCCGGGGCCGTCGCCACTGCGCCGCCTCGCGGGATTCCCGACGCTGCTGCGGAACCCCGCGGTGGCGTCGCTGCTGCAAACACTGAACGAGGTGGAGAACGAGCGGGCCGCGCTGCTGGAGCGCCAGACGATGCAGCATCCGGACGTCGAGATTCTCTCGCAGCGGATCCACGAGATCGAAGCGCAGCTCGGCACGACGGCCGCGACCTATCTCGACGGTCTCGGCAAACAGCAGCAGTCGCTGGACGCGGTCCTCGGTCGATTCCGCCAGCAGCTCGACCGGATCCCCGCCAAAGACGTGCGCTACGCGCAGCTCATGCGCCAGACCGGTGTGCTGCAGTCCCTGGATACGCTGCTTCAGACGCGGCTCAAGGAGGCGGAGATCACGGCCGCGGTGGAGGATCCGGGCGTTCGCGTCGTGGATCCGTCGATCCGACCGCTCAAGCCCTCGTGGCCGAGCATCCCGTTGAGCCTGGGGATGGCGCTGGTCGTCGGAATCGTCCTGGGCGTGGGAGCCGGCTTCGCCCGCGAACACATGGACACCCGTGTCCGCACACGCGAGGATCTCGGGCAGGTCGCTCCGGTGCCGGTGCTGGCCATGATCCCGCGGATCGCGGACGCGCTCGAGGGAACGCGGTCTCGGAAGCTACCGGCCGCGCGCTCGGATATGGCGGCACGGTTCCAGCAGAGGCTCATCGCCGCGCGCGATCCCCGCAGCCCGATCTCGGAAGCGTATCGAAGCCTGCGTACCAACATCACGTTCTCGCGCCCCGGACGCGCCACGCAGGCGCTCGTCTTCACCAGCCCGGAGCCTGGTGAAGGGAAGTCGACGAGCTGCTCGAATCTGGTGGCGACGCTGGCACAGCAGGGGGCGCGGTGCCTGCTCGTCGACGCCGACCTGCGGAGGGGCGTGCTGCACAAGGTGCTGGGCGTCCCGCGGGAGCCCGGGCTTTCCGACGTCCTGCTCGGCGCGGTCGACCGCCCATGACGCGATCCGCAGGGTCCCGCTCGAGACGGGCATCGGGTTCGACTTCCTGGCCACCGGGACGCCGCCCCCGAACCCCGCCGAGCTGCTGGGCTCGGAACGCACGGAAGCGCTGCTGCAGGAGCTGCGGGAGCGCTACGACGCGATCATCCTCGACGCCCCGCCAATGAACCTCGTCACCGATGCCGCGATCCTGGGGACGAAGAGCGATGGTGTGCTGCTCGTCGCCCGCGCCGGCGTCACCGATCGGGCGGCGTTGCGATATGCCATGGACCAGCTCGAGGCCGTCCACGCACCGGTCCTGGGCACCATCCTCAACGATGTCGACCAGCGCAAGGGGCGCTACTACGGATCGTACGTGGCGGACGGCGCCGGTTACTATGCCGCGGCGGAGCCTTGAGCTCCTACGGGCGCTCGAGCGTGACAACCGTCTCTCGTGTTACTCGCGCTGCGACCGATCGTCCTTCTGATCGCGGTACCCGTCCGAGCCGCTCCGTTCGTGCCGCGGTCCGGAGCTTGCGATGCGGCGCGGCCGTCGAATCGATGAAATTCTGCAAGTCGATCGGGATGCGTCGCGGCAGCGGATCGAGTCTTTCCGCGCTTCAACCGGAGGTTCGGGCCGGCGGGGCTGACCTTGTGGCAGCGGCTATTTAGGATATCTTGCCCATGGACCAGCCGGCTCCGAGTCCCGGCTCAACTCAGTGCGGTCCGATGGCCGGTACTCATTCACGGGATCGACATACATGCACTATTTGATCACGGGAGGTGCGGGCTTCATCGGGTCTCACCTTTCCGACCAGCTACTCGACCGCGGCGACCGCGTCACAGTGATCGACGACCTGTCCACCGGATCCATCCACAATATCGCACACCTCCGCAGCCATCCCCGCTTCCGCTACGTGATCGACACGATGATGAACGCTCCGCTGCTCGCGGAGCTCGTCGACGAGGCGGACGCCGTCTTCCATCTCGCCGCCGCGGTGGGTGTGCAGCTGATCGTCGAGAGTCCGGTACGGACGATCGAAACGAACATCCGCGCGACGGACCTGCTTCTGGCCGTCGCGGAGAAGAAGCGCAAGAAGGTCCTCATCTCCTCGACGTCTGAAGTCTACGGCAAGAGCGACGCGCTGCCGTTCCGCGAAGATGGCGATCTCGTCCTGGGCGCCACGACGCGCGGCCGCTGGAGCTACGCGTGCTCGAAGGCGATCGACGAGTTCCTCGCCATTGCGTACTGGCGGGAGCGACACCTGCCCACCACGATCGTGCGGCTCTTCAACACCGTCGGCCCGCGGCAGACGGGCCGGTACGGGATGGTCGTGCCCCGCTTCGTACGGCAGGCGGTCGAGGGCGAGGCCGATCACCGTCTTCGGCGACGGCTCCCAGAGACGGTGCTTCACGCATGTCTGCGATTCGGTGCGGGCACTGATCGGCTTGATGGAGAGCGATCTCACCGTCGGAGAGGTCTTCAACATCGGCACCCAGGAGGAGGTCACGATCCTGCAGCTCGCCGAGCGCACGCATCAGATGACGGAGTCGAGATCGGAGATCATCTTCGTGCCGTACGAGGAGGCCTATGAAGAGAACTTCGAGGACATGCCTCGCCGCATCCCCTGCCTGGACAAGATCGAGCGGGCGATCGGCTGGACAGCCCGAGCTGTCGCTCGCCGAGATCCTCGACTCCGTCGTCGCCTACCAGCGGGAGCCGAGGCTGCAGTCCGCCTGATCCCGCTGCCCGAGCCGCATGATCGCAGTCTTCCTGGCGGCTCTGGCCGCCACACTGTTGTTGACGCCGGGCGTTCGTTTCCTCGCGCGGCGAACGGGGGTGATCGCCCGACCGCGAACGGACCGGTGGAACGAGCGGCCGACGGCGCTGCTCGGCGGAATCGCGATCGCCGGCGGGTTCGCGGCCGGCGTCGGCGTGGCGATCGTGGGTCTGGACGCCCCCCTGACCGGCGTCGTTTCGCGCAGCATGCTGGGTATCGTGCTGTCGGCCGCCGCGATGTTCGCCATCGGCCTGCTCGACGACCGGTTGAAGTTCCGGCCCGCGACCAAGCTGATCCTGCAGGGCGTGGCCGCCGCGATTCTGGTGGGTTTCGGCGTGGTGTATCCGCTCACGCCGTGGTACTCGGTCAACGTTCTCGTCACGCTGTTCTGGTTCTTCGGACTGACCAACGCGCTGAATCTGCTGGACAACATGGACGGGGTCGCGACCGGCGTGGCGGCGGTCGCGGCGCTGTTCCTCGCGGCGACGTTCGCTTGGCGAGTCGAACGCGTTGCTCGCGGCGGCGTGCCTGGCGGTTGCGGGGGCCGCGCTGGGCTTTCTGCCCTACAACTTCTATCCGGCGTCCATCTTCATGGGGGACTCCGGGAGCCTCTTCCTCGGCGCGATCCTGGCCGGACTCGGAGCCGCGTTCCCCGGCCGGGCTCCCGGGAGCATCGTCTCGGTGCTGTTCGTGCCCGTGTTCATCGTCGATCATCCCGATCCTGGACACCGGGCTGGTGACGCTGACGCGGACGCTGGCGGGGCGGCCGATCTCGGAGGGGGGGCGGGACCATACGACCCACCGGCTCGTCGCGCTCGGGCTCAGCGAACGCCAGGCGGCGCTGCTGCTGTACGCGTTCTCGATCGCGGGCGGCCTGGTCGCGACGGCGCTGATCTCGAGTCGGTCCGGGTGGGCGCCATGGCTCGGCGGCATGTTCCTGCTGGGGCTCGGCGTGCTTGCGGCCTACCTCTCGCGACTTCACTCGTACGCGCCGGACGAGGTGCGCGCGAAGCGGCGCATCACCGTCATGATCAACGACCTCCTCTACAAGCGGCGAGCGTTGGAGGTGGTGCTCGACCTGGTCATCTTCACGGTCGCCTACGACGGCGCCTACCTGCTCCGCTACGACGGCATGGTGCCCCCCGCGCAGGCGGACGTGCTGATGAAGACGCTCGTGGTGGCCGTCGTCGCGAAATCCGTCGCGTTCGGACTGATGGGCGTGTACCGTGGGACGTGGCAACAGATGAGCCTCGCCGACGTGACGCCGGCTGTTCCGGGCGAGCGTGTTCGGGTCGCTTCTCACCGTGACCGCGATCGTGTTCTTCTTCCGGGGCGAGCAGTTCGCCCGCGGCATCCTCGTCGTCGACGGGCTCCTGGTCCTGTTGCTGGTCGTCGGCTCCCGGGTCTCGTTCCGCTGGCTCGACTCGCTGCGCCGCGCTTTCGACGGCGGTGAGCCGGCGCTGATCTACGGGGCGGGCAAGGGTGGCGAGCTGACGGTCCGCGAGCTGCTGGCGAATCCGGAGCTGGGTCTGCGTGGGATCGGGTTCATCGATGACGACCGATCGAAGCGCGGCCGGCTGTTGTACGGACTACCGGTGCTGGGCGCGCTCGGCGAAATCGAAGGCATCGCCGCGGAGCGGGGGGCCCGGCACCTGATCATCGCGACCCGGAAGCTTCGGCCGGAGCGGCTTGAGCGGGTCGTCGAGGATTGCCAGATGCTCGGGCTTCAGCTGCACCGGCTGCGCGTTGAGCTGCAGGCGATGCCGGCAGTGAGGGTCTCCAGGCCGGCGGTGTCGGTTCAGGTGCACTAAGAGAACGATGCCGAACCAGCTATATCCAGGCCGCTGCTATCCAGTGTTGCAGATCTCTGCGGACAGCCCTGCCGCAGCGACTGAGAAGGCCGCGCTAGCCTTCCGGAGGGTCCCGTTCGTCGTCACCCCGGATTGGTTCTTCCTGTTCTCATGCTGGTGGCAGCCAAAGTGCAGACCCGGGGCGGGCGATCGGGCCGGGAGCTAGCCTCATGAAATCCCGACGTACCTTCCTTGCCGGCGTTGCCGGCGCCGGCGCCGGTGCCCTCGTCGCCGCGGGGCTCAGGCGTACACCCCCTCTTCCGGTTCCACAGGAGCCGGAAGGGTTGGCCCTCTGTGGGCCGAAGGCGCTGCCGGCCGCGCCCGGCGGCGATAGCGATGCCCAGCGGTTACTAGCACGCGCATTCGCGGTGGCAGATCCGAGCGGTGCCGCCTTATGTCTATCCGCCGGTCGATACCGACTTGGCGCCCGATTGACGGTCCCCTCCCATGTCTCGCTGGTCCTACCACGCGGCGCCGGGTTCGTGGGGGATGCGCTGGTGGTGGAAGGTTCGATCGAAGCAGGCCTGTACCAGATCTTCGAGGATGTTCGTGTCGCCTTCGGACCCGGCAGCCGCCAGTGGGTGTTACCTCAATGGTGGGGCGCGAAAGGCGATGGCGTCGCCAATGACACGGCCGCACTCCAGGCCGCCCTGGAGACCCGGCTCGTTCACCTGCCTGCGGGTCGCTACCGGACCACGCACGAGTTGGCGGTCCGCGACCGCAGCACCATCGTCGGCGTCGGCAATGCGTGGAGCCCGACCCCAACCACCGACTCCTGGATCGAGTACGATGGGCGCGACGATCCGCTGGCCGCCGTGTTGCGCGTCTCCACCGTGGGTGTCGGCTCGGAACCGAACGTGGCTCTGACGAATATCCATCTCGAGAATGTGGTGCTCAGCGGAGGGCAGCGAGCAGGATACGGTCTCTATTCGGTATACTGTTCGAATGACTCCTCGATCTCGGACGTTACCGCCCGAGACTGTACCCGGCACGGGGTTTTCATTGCCGAGCAGTGGTACTGCACGTACCGCAACCTCGTCGCTCGAAACAACTCTGGCTGCGGTATCACCATCGGTCGCGTCTTCAACGGGTGGCGCGAGCGCGGAGTCAACGGCATCCTGCTGACTAATCTGCGCGCCGCCGGAAACGGATCGGACAATCGCTTTCACGAGAAGACGCGGCTGCATTGGGGTTATGGGGTGCTATTTCGACCGGGTGGCGGTAGCACGTTGCGACATGTCGTCGCGGAGAACAATTACGGCGCGGGGTTGATCTACGATCTCGGGCGGAGTTGTGCAAACCGCGTGGAGGGAGGGTACCTGGAAGGCAACGGATGGGGCGCCCATTCAGATGGCGTTGCGGCTCGGCCGTGGGGATTGATCGTGATCGGGGGCCGCGCTGCACGCGCGAATTCGGTTTCCGACATGTACCTGCACGGAGAAGTGGGCGATGAACGAGCGCAGGCGTTGTGGTTAACCGGCGCACCTCCTTCAGGTGATCTGACCCTGCGCGATCTCTCCTTCGGTCATTATGTGCATGCTGATTGGAACCACTATCAATGGGAAGGCTTCGTCTACCACGGGTTGAGGGATTATGTGGTCGGCGTCCGGCCACGCGCATCCGGGTCGTGAGGAACAGCGTGAGTGAGGCTCTGGCGATCGGGTGTGCTCATGATCGCAGCTTTCCCGCTGTGGCGGTGGTCCTGGGCATCCGCATGCTCGTCTTTCTTTTCAGGTGCAGTCGATCAACCTGGCCTGTGGTCGCCGAACTCGTCTCCTCTCCCTGCGCAAAGCGGCAATTGCACTCTCCTTCTATTTCAACCCTGTAGATCTGCGCCCGTGAGTACCGTGATCAGTAACTCGACAGAGGGGAACGATTCCTCGGTCACAGGAGAAGATCAGGCTACGCTGGTCGAACTGGCGAATATCGGGCTCCGCAGCTGGCGACTTTTCTTTGTGCTGCCCGTGCTCGGAGTTGTCCTGGCGGTCGGCTCCGGGCTGCTAACGCCCCGGACGTTTTCCGTGTCGACTTCGTTTGTGCCGCAGAGCGCGCAAGGCTCGGGCTCCGACCTCGCCGGACTGGCGCGGCAGTTCGGGGTGAACGTGGCACCCGCGCCAAGCGGACAATCGCCGGACTTCTACGCGATGATCCTCATGACGCGAGAGCTATTGGGTGGCGCCGCGGAGACCAGCTATACCGTCGAAGACGACGGCCAAGGCCCGGAAAGCGGCACTCTGGCCGATCTCTACGGCATAGAGATGCCCGACGCGGAGAAGCGCCACCGTGCCGCGATCGAGCGACTGCGCGACGACATCTCAGTCGAGACGGACCACACTACGGGGGTTGTCGACGTCACTGTCTCGGCCCTCTGGCCATCGCTTGCGGAGCAAATCGCGGCACGGCTTCTCGACCTGGTGAACGAGTTCAATATGAAATCTCTGCAAACCCAGGCGAGCGCCGAGGCCACCTTCGCAAAAGGAAGAATGGAGGAGGCGCAGCAAGACCTGCAGCGAGCGGAAACCGCCCTGAAGGCCTTCGTGGAACGCAATCGGAGCTTCCAGCAATCGCCGGAGCTGAGCCTGGAGCACGAGCGCCTGCAACGTGAAGTGTCCCTGCGTCAACAAGTCTATGTCTCGCTGGTCCAGCTTCATGATCAAGCCCGAATAAACGCCGCCCGCAATCTTCCGGTGATCACTGTTCTGGAGCGGCCCGAAGGCGCGGCCGTCCGGGATAGCAGACGCCTCTTCCTGAGGTTCGTCCTGGGCGTCTTCGTCGGAGTGATCTTCGCGCTCTTGATCGCGGCCACGCGCGAGTTCAGCCGCAGGACACGCCTGCAGGGCGGCGCTGCGACGCAGGAATTCCTGCAACGGCGGCGAGAGGTGCTGCAGGAACTCCGCCGTCCGCCGCGTTGGCTGGGCGGCCGGTTTTTCCGCTCTTGATGACCAGATTCGTTGTTGGAAGGGGAAATTCTGGATTGGTCGAGGTGCGGCTTTGATCTCAGGTTAGCGGCTCTACCCGGCCTTGCGGCGACCGCGTAGGCGGCGGTCGAAGACTTCGGTGAGGCGCGGATGGCCCCGGCTGCGCCGGGCTACCGCTCTAGCAGGTGAATTGCGAGTATGGCGACGCGGCACCGCCAACCTTTTTGTGCTGCTTGAGCGCAAGAAAGCCTGCGCCATGTGAACGTGACCGAGCGTGGCACAAACGCCGACTTCGCCCACCCGATGCGAGAGTTTGGTCGATCTCGATTATACACATCCGGAGAACGTCCGCGTCGTGCTCGACGACCTCATGTCCCAGCCCTGTATGAGACGTTCGAGCCGCAGAAGTCCGTCGGATCTTTCGCAAGCTCGACTTCGATTATACGCCTAAGCACGGAAGCTGGCTCAACATGGCTGAAATCGAAATCTCCGTCCTCGATCGGCAGTGCCTCGGCCACCGGATCGAGCGCATCGACCAACTACGTGCCGAGATTCTCCCATGGGCAAAGCGCCGGGCATGAAGATCAGCTGGCGGTTCACGGTATGCGATGCCAGGGTCAAGCTCAACCTGCTCTAAGCATCACGACCACGTTGGGCGAGAACTAGCGCCGGATTCCCACGCGCGCTGTCTCGGCGAACAGCGGTGGACTGGCTGACCACCACGCTTCGTGATAACATGTTCGCGCAATACTGGATGGGCCTCTGGCGTCTGGTAGGACCATGGCAAGTCTCTGGATGGCTTTCGATGTGGATCGAACCCGTCCGTGGTTGAACATCCTTTTTGCGCTTGAGGATGCCACTCTGTTAAACGACTGCGGTGGTGCACGAAGGAGACTCACTTCTTCGACGTTCCTTATGACGCTGCGCGACTAGGTCGAATGGACCGCCCCTTTGGATACAGGCTCGAATGTGGTGACTGGCGCCGACCACGAGCGGATCATGGAAGTCGCCCTGGGGTTGACGCCTCCCCGCGCGACGGCATCGGCCGCGGTTGGCAAGAGAAGCGGTGGCCGAGGTCGTGTGGGTGCTTAAAACAGTATGGGATATCGATAGCTATTGGCTGACCGTAATAAAGTGTGACTCTGATGGATCCCTACATTCACCTTCCTCGCGCGCGACTCGTTTACGGACGCCAGAGCCCGATTCTTGATCAATGCGCTGGCCGACGCGTTCTACACGTGGGGTGCGTCGATGCAGGGATGCTGAAAGATCGATACGTGGACGGGAACCACATGCACGTGCGGCTCGCCTCCGTTGCAGCCGATCTCTGGGGCGTGGATATCGACTCTGATGGCATCGCGTTTCTGCGACAGCAGGGCTTCCCGAACGTCTTCGTCGGAGACGCGTCGGCCTTAGACAAGCTAGAGGACTTGCGGGGTCAAGACTTCGACGTGGTGGTGGCGAGCGAGGTCCTCGAGCACCTGGCCAACCCGGGCCTTTTTCTGGACGCGGTGAAGTGCGTGATGATCCCGGACCAGACGCGTCTGATCGTGACCGTACCCAATGCCTTCCGCATCCGAACGCTGCTGTGGATGCTACGGCGGATCGAGCTCGTGCACCCTGATCATAATTTCTGGTTTTCCTACCTGACGGCCACGAACCTGCTGCGCAAGAGCGGATTCAAAATCGAGAGCATCAATGTCTACTACCTTAGATCCTATCACATCCTCCCCAGGAGCCTCCGCCATCCGTTCCGGCCGAAGGCAATCGAAGGCAGTGGCAGCCAGGGCCCGCTTGTGAACGGAGCACGCGTTCGTGGCGTGCGACGGCCGAGTCGGATACGCTCGTATCTGACAAGCTTGCCCGAACGATTGCTGGCGTCCATCCTCTACCGCCACAATCCTTTCTGGGCTGACGGCCTCATCCTGGTCGCGAGCATCCCGGACCACACATAACGACGTTCGCGTGTTTCACAGCTCCCTTGGAGTTCGAAGATCGAGCAGGTTCGTGCGTGATGTTGGCACGACCTTCACCTTCCGGCTCGTCGCAATGGTGCTACGCGTGCTGACGGGCGCAGTTGTGGCCCGTGTCCTTGGGGTCGAGGGGAAGGGAGCGTTGGCTGTTGCCATTCTCTTTCCGAACGTGCTCGCTTTGACCCTGAATCTTGGGCTGGGTTCGGCTGGCACCTTCTACGTGAGTTCAAGACAGACTCGCTGTTTCCACGGCCGCTGGCACCTCGACCGCATTGGCTGGCGTCCTCTCGGCGTTGGGCATTCTGCTGACCGTGGGCGCATTTTGGGGTGGGCTGCTTGATCCTGTTCTCTCCGGCATCCCCGATTGGGCGGTACTGTTGGCGCTGACGATGGTACCGCCGGCGATCCTGTCTACCTGCCTCTCCGGGATCCTCCTGGGATTGCGCAGAATCGTGACAATCAATGTCATCGAGGTGGGCCGAGCGGCGTCCGTCCTCGGTGGCACGATACTCTTCGCCGCATGGCTGAGGCTGGGTCTCACTGGCGCGCTATCGGCGTATGTGGGCAGCACAATAGCGGCCACCTTGGCCATGGCCGTACTCGTACAACGCGCGGGTGGCGTCCTCCGACCCCGTGTCGATCGTGAGGCCATCGGAAAACTGGTCCCGTTCGGGCTACGCGCATACGTTGGGAACCTGCTCTCCTTCTTTAATTACCGCCTCGACGTCTTCATCGTCAACTACTTCCTGGGACCGGCGGGCGTCGGGGTCTACAGCGTGTCTGTCGCTCTCGCCGAGACGCTCTGGTACCTGCCGAACTCCGTGGGATTCGTGATCTTTCCGAAGGCAGCGTCGACGTCCGTACAGCGGATGAATGCCATCACGCCGCGCGTCTTTTGGGCTACTCTGCTGCTCACGCTGCTGGGGGCGGTGGTTCTTGCGCTGACCGGAGAGACGGTAATCCGCTGGGTTTACTCTCAGGCTTTTGCCGCGGCGTATCTCCCGTTGCTCCTGTTATTGCCTGGCGTCGTCCTGCTGGGCAGCGGGAAGGTGCTAACAAACGAGATCGCAGGGCGGGGGTTTCCCCATTACAACTCCATCAATGCCGGGCTATCTCTACTCGTGACGATCGCTATGGATGTGCTGTTGATCCCCCGCTACGGCGTTGCGGGTGCTGCCTTGGCAGCAAGCATTGCTTACGGGGTCGTTTTCGTTACCGCCGTCGGATTCTACCTCTCGGTGCGAGCCAAGGCGACGCAATGGGCTGTCGCCAATCCTGAGTTCGTGACCAGTCTGCCACCTGCCGCCGTTGCACAATCGGGCGAGTCGGCATGAACTGTAGGACTCTTCTCATTATCTCATTCGGCGATCGGAGACGAGATCCTCGAATCCAGCTGCAGATTCGCTTCCTTCAGGAGCGATGCCGGATCATTGCGCTCGGCCTGGGTGACCCCGGCATCGACGGGGTGGAATTCATCCCCGACGCTTTTGCTAATCGCATCCGACCCGGCCAGCGATTGAAGCTGAGTGCGCGCGACACTGCAGCCGCGGCGGATAGGCCGTGACAGCGTTCGAACGGGGTGCGGCCGCCACCCGTCATTCAGTGATCCTTTTCACGCAGCGGTTCCCCTACGGACACAGTGAGCAGTTTATCGAACCGGAATTGCCTCACCTGGTCGAGCGGTTTGGACACGTCATTCTCGTTCCCCGGAAGCGTGACGGCGAGGCGCGCAGGCTTCCGAAAGGCATTGAAATCGACCTTTCCCTCCTGAGCGACATGCTGAACCAGTGAGCTGGGGTCAAAGGTCAGCGATTGCCTCACGTCGTCCTGGCTCTATCGCGAGACGTTGACACGCTTCGGACCGCAACTCAAGCCTCGCGGAATGCGACGCGCAATGGGCTTTTTGGTAAACGCGCTGCGGGCGCGTGACTGGATTGTGTCGTTCGCGCAGGCACGGCTGCCGGTTTCCAACGCGGCGCTCTGTTACAGCTACTGGATTCAACCCGAGACGCTGGGATCTGTGCTGGCGAAGGCACAGCTACCACACATGAAGGTCGTGTCCAGGGTCCACGGGGGGACTTGTACGAGGAACGCGCCGAACCGCCATATCTGCCGTTCCGGAAGATAATCTTCGAGCGGCTGGACAGGCTATTTGCAATCTCGGAACACGGCCGGCGGTACCTGGTCGGCCGTTACCCGGTTCTCGCATCCAAATGCAATGTCGCGCGGCTCGGTGTATCCGATCCGGGGTTCATGGCGACGCGGTCCGGTGTCGGTGAAGTGCGGATCGTATCGTGCTCCTTTTTGAACCCGATCAAGCGTCTTGATCGGCTGATTCGGGCGCTCCGTGTTTTCAGCGAACGACATCCAGAGCACTCAAGATCCAGTGGGATCATATCGGGATGGACCGCTGGCGGCTGGGCTGGAACGGCTGGCGGCTGAAGCGCTAGACGGACACGTCCGCTGGCAATTCCTGGGGTATCTAACTATCAACAATATATTCCAGTTCTATCGATCGCGGCCAGTGGATGTGTTTATAAACGTCAGCGAATCGGAAGGTATTCCGGCGTCGATCATGGAAGCGCAGAGCTGCGGCATCCCTGTTATTGCAACTGCAGTGGGGGGTGTCCCCGAGATAGTTGACTCGGAAAATTATGCTTGACTCAGAGCAGACCCGACGCCGAAGAGGTTGCGGACGCGCTGGCGCTCTTCGTGTCGCCTAACGACGGCGAGGACCACAATGCGTGAAGGAAGCAAAGAGTCGTGGCATAAGCGCTACAATGCGGAGATCAATCATTCCACTTTCGCCGATCGGTTGGCTATATGCCTGAACGCGTCCATGTAATCGACCTTGCGCTCCCCTGTGGTGGACTGAAGCGCCGCGTTAACGCTTCGTTGAGCAAGTGAGTGCCATCGGTGGTGATGTCGAAGCAGGGGCTCGGCGTGGTTCAATGCGTACGCTCGTTCTCGGGCTGGAGCACTTCATCGACAAGATCGGCTATCAGGCCGCTGAATATGCTCGCCGAGGCGTGCCAGTCCGTTATCTCGTCCGGGACGAGTCCGGCTTGTCGTCGAAAATGGCTGAGAGCTACGGGGCTGACGTTCGCATCGTGCCGGATGGGCCGTTGGCAAGGATTCGTTTCACGCTTGCGCAGTTCCTGCGAGGTGCGGCCGCGTATTGTGAGCTTTACGATATCGGCCGTCTCACGGTCGTGTACGCGCTGATCGCGGTCGCATTCGGGAGCCGCCTGATCGTTATCCTCCGCGGCGGCGAGCTGTGCGGAAAGCGGAAGGGGTTCCGCCGAATGGGACTGGTGTTCGCACTCCGGTTGAGTCACCGCATCGTCGCGAAGGAATTCAAATTTTGCAAGATCTCGAACGAGTGGGTGTACGCGCGGAAAAAGTCCGCTTTGTCGGGAATAGCGTGCCATTGCCCAGAGAGGCGGCGACCCCGATATGTAATCGTCCAATCGACATCCTGTTTCTCAACTCGATTCGGAAATGGCGAAACGTGCCGCCATTGATCTCGGCCTTGCCGGAGGCGATGGCCCGCTGCGGCGATATTAGGGTCGTGGTCGCCGGGGTTCACTCACTTGGACGGGACCCGTTACATCATGGAGTTGGAGGAGGAGAGCGCGTTCTGGAGTTGATCGATCGATTGGGGCTGTCGGACCGGATAGAGGTACGCGGCTTCGTGCCCGAGCCCCAGGAGTATTTCCGCAGGGCAAAAGTGTTCGTCCTTCCCGCGGATATAGTCTTCGCGAATTACGCTCTGCTCGAAGCAATGTCTTTCGGGGCGGTCCCCCTCGTGGGCGATGGCGAGGGAGCGGACCGGATCGTCGACTCGACCGCGAACGGTCTCGTAGTCGAGCGGACGCCCAGCGGAGTGGCCGACGGCCTCGTCCGGCTGCTCTCGAGTCCCGCGATCCTCCAGCGTTACAGCGACGAAGCCCGTGCGACGATAAAGCGCGACTTCGCGATCGAGCGCTGGGGCGAGCAGATCCTTGCCGCACGTGACTGAGCCGGTATGGGCAACGCCGGTTGGAAGGGTTCCCCGCAACGAGGCGGACGGGTGGCTGACGTCGAGGTGCGCCCGAGCACGGGCGACGACGGCGGTGCGGAACAGCCGGTCAGAATGGACATTGTCCTGCTGGTGGCCTTGACGCCGCTGCTGTTCGTCTATATGCCGCGACCGACAAGCGGCGCGCAATTCCTGTCCTACCCGGCCCTGGCGATCGTACTCGGCATCTGCATCCTGCCGATCGCTCGGCCTCCTAGCGTCAACCGCCGACTCGCGACAATGGCGTTGTTGCTGCTCGCATCGAGCGCCGCGGTCACGCTCTCGCTCCTGTTCAACGTCTCCAGCATCCGAGCCCTCGCCGTCGTCGAAGTACTCAAGCCCGCATTTTTCGTCGTGCTGCTCGTCTATGGCTATTTCGTCGCGCGGACGAGCACGACCGTCGAGCTGCGCAAAGGGCTGTTGGTTGCGGCGGAGCTGATCATTGTGGGGCAGGCGATCGTCGGGCTCGCTCAGCTCGCTGGGTCCGACATCTTCAGCATCCTCTACGCGCAGGAGAAGACGAGGCCCTGGGGCGGGCTCGTCAGAATCACCGGGACGGTGGGCAACCCCAACTTCCTGGCGTGGCTGGTGGCGCAGTCCTCGATCATCATCATGGTCTGCCGCAGAACGGCATGGCGCTACGCCTGGCTGGTCCTGACGGCCGCCCTCATCGTCCTGGCCGGCTCCCGGACGATGCTCGTGCTGTATCCGGCGATGGTGCTCGTTCCGTTGGCGCGGTCTCGGTACCGGGGCCGCCGGAATCTTTTTCGCGCCGTCGCGCTCGCTGGCGTCTTGCTGGTCGCCTTCCTGCTGCTGATCTACTTCGCCAGCCGACAGCTTCCCTATCTCGCTCAGCTCCGTCTTGCATTTTCGTCGCGGTCGCTTGCGAGCATTCACTCGTTCGCGAGGCGGCTCTCGCAATGGCGGGAGGTTTGGACCGCCTTCGCCGGCGCGGCGGATTGGAGGCTGATCTTCGGTCTGGGCTCGAGACCTCACGCGAGTGGTCGACAACGATTACCTCTACGTGGCATCGCGAACCGGGCTGGTGGGACTCGTCCTCCACCTCGCCATCCTGTCCACCGCGGCGGTGGGGTTCGCGCGGACGCGAGTGGAATACGTCGGATTGATCGGAGCCGAATACCTGCTGTTCGCAATGATTCTCGGATTTCTCGCCGATACCCTCGGGGGGTGGGGCTATCCGATCCTGCTCTTTTTCTATCTCGGCCTGGCAATGGGCAATGCAGGCCCTATTCGCGGTCTGGAGGACGGAGGCGTGGCTCGATGGGCCGCGATCTAGCCCCGGCGTCCGGGTCCGAGCGGCGACGGCCACGGGTGGTCATCGTCGCGCCGGTTCATGGGTTCGCCGACGTCCGCGTCTTCCAGAAGGAGGCGATCACCCTGGCGGCGCATGGGTACCGCGTCGCTCTGCTGGCGCGGCCGAGCGGCGCGCTCGGATCGACGGCGTCTCGGTCTACCCCGTACCGCGATACCGAGGGCGACTGCAGCGATTCCTAAAGCTCGGCGCGGTGTTCCTGGAGGCGTTGCGCCTAAAGGGCGACGTGTATCACCTCCACAACCCCGACACCCTGCCGATCGCGATTGCACTTCATCTCCTGCGCCGACGCGTCATATACGACACGCACGAGGATTTCTCCCGGCGAATCCGGCAACGCTCATGGATCCGCGGCTGTTGCGGCCGCTGGTCGCCACGGTCGTGTCGTGGGCAGAGGCGTTCGTAGGACGCCGGGTCGACGTTGCTATCGCCACCCAGCCGCTCGTGTGCGCGCGCCTGGGCCGCCGATGCGTGCTCGTCGAGAACGCGCCGCTCACGACCGGCAGGATGATCGAGCGGGCACGAGCCGGAGCGGAACGGATTCGTCCGGATCCGGACATCTTCCGACTCATCTATGTCGGGCTCGTATCGGCGGTGCGGGGGCTCTTTACAATGCTGGAAGCCTTGACCATCGCGAACCGGTCGGCGCGCTGCCGACTCTGGCTCATCGGTCCCGGACCGCGCGACGAGCTCTCGCGGGCCCAAGGCCACCCGGGCTGGACGTACGTGGATTACGCGGGTCCGCGGGCGCAGGCCGAGGCATTCGCGCACATCATCCGATCCGACGTCGGCCTGGCGACGCTTCACGACGCCGGCGACCATCGCTCGAGCAGCCCGAACAAGCTATTCGAATACCTCGTCTTCTCCGTCCCTTTCATTGCCAGTGATTTCCCCTCCTGGCGAGAGAGGTTCGGAGATGTCGAAGCCGGGTTCTTCGTCCCTCCAGGCATGGTCCAGCCTCTCGCCGAAACAATGGTGTGGTGCGCGAGGCACCGGGCTGAATGCGCCAGGAGGGGCCGCGCGGGAGAGGCTTTCGTGACACTCTACAACTGGGAGGCCGAGAGCCGGAAGCTGCTGCAAGTCTACTCGCGAATCCTGGCCGATCCTGCGCAACCGGCCAGCGAATCGAGGCATCTGGAACGGCTCACCTCTTCCAAGCGGTAAAGGAGCGACGGTGCCACGAAGCGGGACTTCAACGGAGGGACGGCGGCGCGCTAGGACCGGTCTTCAAGGCGGCGAGGCTGAGCCGCTACGCATCGGCTACCTCAATCAAGAGTTTTATCCGCAGGTTGGCGCCGGTCCGGCACGCATCGCCGAACTCGGCGCCCAATGGCGTGCGGCCGGGGCCGAGGTCACGGTGATCACCGGGATGCCCACGAGAAGGATTCCCGGCGAGCGCAAAGGAGACGTGCATCGAAGGTATCGAGGCCGTCTGTTCATGGAGGAAGAGCATGAACGGCTGCGGGTTCTTCGATCGTGGCTGTACCCGAACCGAAGTCACGGGATCGGCCCCACGTTGCTGAACAACGGCTCCTTCATGATCACCGCCGCATTCAACGGGCTGGCGCGTGCGAGACCGCTGGATGTCCTCGTCTCCAGCGCTCCCCCGTTCCTGTCCCAGATCGCGGGCGAGACGATCCGACTGATCCGGCGGGTGCCGACGGTGCTCGAGATCCGCGACCTGTGGCCGGATTACCTCATGGAGATGGGAATCCTGCCCGAGGGGCTGGCCACGCGCGCCCTGTTCGGACTCGAACGATGGCTCCTTCGGCACTCCGACCGGGTCGTCGTGGTGACGGAGTCGTTTCGCCGCCGGGTCGAAGCCAAGGGCGTGCCGCCGGATCGCATCGATGTGATCCCCAACGGTGTGGACGTCCAGTTCTATCGCTACATCTCCGACGCTCCGCCGCTGCAAGCGCTTCGCCGACGGGGGCCAGGCGACTTCGTCGTCGGTTACCTCGGCAACTTCGGCGCGGGTCAGGATCTACGAACGCTGGTCGATGCTGCGGCGATCCTGCAGCGGACGGACCCAGGCGTGCGAATGGTGCTCGCCGGCGATGGCAGGGAGAAGGACCGGGTCGTCGCGCACGCGCGCGAGGTCGGAGTCGCCGGACTGGAGATCCTCCCGAGCATCCCGAAGGCGGACACGCCCGGCTTCTACTCGGCGTGCGACATTTGCGTCGTTCCCCTCGCTCCGCTACGAGTGCTCGAGGACACGATCGCCTCAAAGGTCTTCGAGGTGCTGGCATGCGAGCGCCCGGTGGTGGCATCGGTGGCGGGCGAGACCGCTAGAATCGTTAGAGAGAGCGGAGCCGGGCTCGTCGCTGCGCCGGGGGGCGCCGAGGGCATCGCGGCGGCGATCCGGCGGCTGAGATCGCGATCGGATGAGGAGCGCAGGGATCTCGGCTCTCGGGGCCGCCGATACGTGGAGCAGAGGTACGATCGCGGCGTGCTGGCGCGCCGCTATCTGGAAATCCTGCGTACTGCGGCCAGGAAGTAGCGGGGCCCGGCCGCAAGCCATGCTCTTGTCCAAGCGCCCCGTCGACCTCAACCGGCACGCACCGTGGAAACCGACCAGCTCCTCCGCAACGCGTTGCGCAACCGCGGCCACATCGCGGTGCTGGCCGGATTTCGTGCGATCATTGACGAGCACCGAGAGTTCGCGGATGTGCGGAAGATGGCCAGGCTTTGCATGAGAAATGTCACGACGCTGGCTGGCATCTTGTTCCGGTGGATCGGGAGTCCGGGGAGGCGGCGTGCGCTCGCCGGAGCGCGGGGAACTCTTCAGCCCCTCGAGGCTCAGCACCCTACCTATTCCCGGTTGTGGGCCCTGCGGGGCCACCGTAGGTTTTGCCCGTTCGGTGCGAGCGGCTGCCTGATCGTCCCGCCGCGGACAAGTGGTCCCGCGACGTCGCGTGCAGCTGCCGTGAAAGCTGTACTGCGCCTGCAGCCGGGTTCCGGCCCGGCGCGGGCAATTCAGGAACGACAAGATTCGCGGTTCGCAGACTGTGCCGTCGAAGTGCTGCCACATCCGCACGTTCCGCGGCCAATAAGGCGGAGGCTCCACGGCTCGTGTTGACGATTGCTCTGGTCGGGTGCGGTCGCATTGCAGAGCGGCACGCATCCCTTCTCAGCGAAGGTCGGATCGACGGGGCTCGGCTCGGGCCGGTGTGCGACATCCGGTCCGATCGCGCCGACGCGGTCGGACGGAACTACGGCGTGCCCGCCTATTCGGATTTCCACGAGATGATGCGAGACAAGGGCACCGAGATCGACGTGGTCTCCGTCTTGACGCCGAGTGGATACCATGCCGACCACGTGTGCGAGCTCGCTATCTACGGAAAGCACATCGTCGTCGAGAAGCCGATGGCGCTCACGCTCGATGATGCCGACCGGATGATCCGTGTCTGCGACGAGCGGGGCATCCGCCTGTTCGTCGTGAAGCAGAACCGCTTCAATCTTCCCGTCCGCAAACTCAGGGAGGCCCTGGATGCGGGGCGCTTCGGTCGCCTGGTACTCGGGACGGTCCGGGTACGCTGGTGCCGTACCCAAGACTATTACGATCAGGATGCTTGGCGTGGAACGTGGGCGCTGGACGGTGGCGTGGTCGCCAATCAGGCGAGCCACCACGTCGATCTCCTGGAATGGATGCTGGGCGATGTCAACAGTGTCTACGCGGTCGGGGCGACCCAGCTCGTCGACATCGAAGCGGAGGACACGGCGGTGGCCACTCTACGATTTCGAAATGGGGCGATCGGCGTGGTGGAGGCCACGACGGCGACGCGGCCCCGCGATCTCGAAGGCTCGCTATCGCTCCTTGGCGAGCGGGGAACGGTTGAGATCGGCGGCTTCGCCGTCAACGAGATCCGACACTGGGAGTTCGCGGACCCTTTGCCGGCGGATGGGGATGTCCTCGAGCGATTCTCGGTGAATCCTCCAAACATCTACGGTTTCGGACATCAGGCATATTACGAGCACGTCGTGGCCTGTATCCGCGATAAGCGCCGCCAGCTCGTGGACGGGCTCGAGGGCCGACGGAGCCTCGAGCTCATCTCGGCGATCTACGAATCAATCGAGACGGGTCGAGAGGTGCCGCTCCGCTTCAGTCCGCGCAAATGTCGTCTTGGACTGCGATGAGCCGGTCGATCGCAGCGACTGCAGTCGTCTACGCGAACGTGGTCCTCGGCGCCGACGTCGTGGTCGAGGAGTACTGCATCATCGGAGTTCCGGTCGAAGGCGCGGCCGACGAACCGACGACGATCGGGGATGGAGCACTGATCCGGTCCCATACCGTGATCTACGCGGGGAATCGGATAGGTCATCGCTTCCGAACGGGGAACAAGGCCAACATCCGCGAGCTAAACCGGATCGGAAACGACGTCAGCATCGGTACTCTCGCGGTGGTGGAGCATCACGTCGAGAATGGGCAATCGCGTGCGCATCCACTCGCAGGCCTTCATCCCGGAGTTCTCGATACTGGAAGACGAAGCCTGGATCGGTCCGAACGCGGTGCTGACGAACGCGAAGTATCCCGGAGCGCCGGACGCGAAGGGAGCGCTCCGCGGCCCTCGCGTTTGCCGGCGGGCCAAGATCGGAGCGAACGCCACGCTGCTTCCGGGGGTGGTGATCGGGCCAGGCGCGCTCGTGGGAGCGGGAAGCGTCGTGACAAGGGACACGCCTGCGAACAGTATCGTGGCTGGAAATCCCGCAGAGGTGATCGGTCCCGTCCATTACTGAGCCGTCGCAAATGATCAGGTTTCTCGATCTCGAAAAGCAGTATCGTTCGATCGCCCCAGCGATCAATGCCGCAGTCCGCGCTGTGATCGCGGATCAGGCCTTCATCGGGGGCAAGTACGTCGCGGCGTTCGAGGAGGAATTCGCACGCTTCGTCGGCGGCGGGATCTGCGTGGGAGTCGGAAACGGCACGGATGCGCTGGAGATCGCGATCGAAGCGCTATCGCTACCACCGCAAAGCGAGATCATCGTCCCCGCGAACTCGTTCATCGCTACATCGGAGGCGGTGACCAGGGCAGGACACCGAGTTGTTTTTTGCGACTGCGATCCGGATACCTATACGCTATCCGTCGCCGACTTCGCAGAGCAAATCTCATCCGAGACCAGGGCAGTGATCCCGGTCCATCTTTATGGCCAGCCATGCGACATGACGCCGATCCTCGATCTCGCAGCGCGGCACCGGCTGCGCGTGATTGAGGACTGTGCCCAAGCACACGGTGCCGAATACCGAGGGCGGCGCGTGGGCACATTCGGAGATGCCGCGACGTTCAGCTTCTATCCCGGCAAGAATCTTGGTGCGTACGGCGACGCCGGCGCCATCGTCTGCCGCGAAGAGGAGTTGGCTTGCCAATGTCGTATGATTGCGAACCACGGTCGGCTGCGGAAATACGAGCATCTCTTTGAGGGTCGGAACTCGCGTCTGGAATGCCATCCAGGCGGCCGTTCTCAGTGCCAAGTTGTCGTACCTGCCCGGGTGGAACGAGACACGGAGGGCGATAGCCGAGGAATACCGCGTGCGGCTCGCGGACATGAAGGGTGTCATTCTGCCCCGCGAACAGGATTGGGCGCGGCATGTATATCACCTCTTCGTCATCCGTACCCCCGATCGGGATCGGATCCGTGCCCGACTGGAGCAAGCAGGAATCGAAACGGGCGTACACTATCCGGTCGCCCTGCCGGATCTTCCGGCGTACGCCCACCTGCCCCGGCGAGCCGGCGGCTACGTGGCGTCTCGACTCGGCGGCGAGGTGCTGAGCTTGCCAATGGGGGATCATCTGGACGCGGAGGACGTCCGGGTCGTCACAGAGACGCTGAGACTCGATTCTCTCCGAACGGCGGGTGGCCGTCGCCGATATCGAGACGCGATCGGTGTAAGGTCGTTGAACGCGCATCCTGGCATGGTCGCGCGATCGAAATCGGGCAGAGTGGCGCGCTCGATCTGCCCGTGGCCGCTACGGCAGCCCGAGGAAGCGGCCAGGGGCTTCATCCACGCGACGGACCGTCGCTTCGCTCGGGCGGCCCTGCTCGGACGCTTCCCGACTGAGAGAAAAAACGCTCTGGCGCCGCGCGACGGTGTCGTGGCTCTTGGGTGTTCCGTTGTGAGTCGCTCCCCGAAACCGGTCATGAACCCATGAAACCCACCCTCGACCACCTCCTCGAACGCGGCCGCACGGCGTTCCGCACGCGCGACTACATCGCGGCGCTCGCCGACTTCCGCGCCGTCCTCGAGGAGCATCCGGAGTTCGCCGACGTTCGCAACATGGCCGGGCTGTGCCTCAGCCTGCTCGGTCAGCCCGAGAACGCGCTGGTGGAGTTCGAGCGGGCGGTCGCCGTGAACGAGGGCTACATCGAGGCGCACCTGAATCGGGCGATCACGCTGAACGAGCTCGGTCGCTACGAGGAGGGGCGCGCCGCGTTCGAGGCGGCCAGCCGGCACGAAGGCGCGATCGGCGGGCGCTTCCCTGCGGCCGTGTCCGCGCGGCTGGCGAACGGGCACATGAACCTCGGGGACCTGTACCTCGAGGGTGGGGCCGCGGAGGCCGCGATCGAGCAGTATCGCACCGCGCTTTCGATGCGTCCGGAGTTCCACGACGTGCGAAACAGGCTGGCGGAGGCGCTGATGCGGCTCGAGCGGTGGGAGGCCGCCGAGGCCGAGCTGCGGACCGTCCTGGACGGCAACCCGCACTTCCTGGCTGCGCGACTCAATCTGGGCCTCGTGCACTATCACTCGGGCGATCGCGAGAAGGCGCGTCTGCACTGGGAGCGCGTGCTGCAGGAGGCGCCGGACAGCTCGCACGCGCGCGCCTACCTTTCGCTGCTGCGAAGCGAATCCGCGCCGCGTACAGGTCCGTCTGGCGAGTAGGCCCTCACCCCCAGTACTTTCCCGGGCTCATGAGAAGAACGGCACGCGCCGCGCTCCTGGCGTTGGCGGCGGGGCTTCCGCTGCTCGCTTCCGGGTGCCGGCAGGATCAGACGGCGCTGCAGCGCGGTGATCGGCTCTGGGCGGACTCGGCGTACGAGGACGCGCTGGCGGAGTACCGCCTCGGCTGGGCCCGCCGCCACGACGGCGAGGCGCTCCTCCGGGTGGCCCACACGTACGCGACGACGGGTCAGCTGCAGCGGGCGCGGGAGACGTACCAGCGGCTGCTCGCGACGGACTCGGACGCCGCGTCGCAGGCGGTCTACGATTTCATCCGGCTCGCGGCGCGAGCGGATTCCGGCGGGGACCGCCACGGCGTCGCGACGGCGGTGGACGCGGCGCTCACCGTGAATCCGATGCTCGACGTCGAGGCGCTCGCGCCGACGCTCGGCCGCTATTACGCGGACACCGGCGATCCCGCGCGCGCGGAGCGCTTCTACCAGCGGGCGCTGGTGAGCGCGCCGCCCGACTCGCAGGCGCGCTACCTGTACGAGCTGGGCCGACTCTATCAGTCGCACGGGGACTGCGGCATGGCGGTGGCGTTCCTTCGCCCCTTCGAGGCGGGCGGCTTCGGCGGCGCGGCCGGCGAGGTGGAGGAGGCGGAGTCGCTGAAGGACCCGGGCGCGCAGACGGACGGAACCGTGCGGGGCGAAGCGCGCTGGGTGCTGGGGAGCTGTGCATTCGAGCTGGCGAGGCAGGCGCATCAGGACGGGAGGCTGGGCGACGCCTTGGGGCGGCTGGACACGGTGCTCGGTCTGGGCGTGCCGCGGAACCTGCAGGACCAGGCGTGGTTCGAGCGCGGGGAGATCCTGTTCGCGCTCGGTCGCAGCGAGGAGGCGCTCGCCGCGTACTACCGGGTGCTGGAGCTGAATCCGGCGGGAGAGGGGCAGCTGGTGGAGCGGGCGCGGCGGCGGATCGATCAGATCCGTTTCGGGACGTGATGCTCCCGATCATCGGAAACCCGAGTGGGCGGGGAGTGTAGCAGGCCGGGATGAACGAGAAGAGACGGACTCTGGCGCGCCCGCGAGGGCGCCTTCGCATCTTCGGGACGCTGCTGGCCGCGACCCTGCTGCTCGGCAGCGCGGCGTGCGTGCACCATCCGCCGTCGCTGCTGAACATGCAGCCGGACGAGCTGTTCCAGCGAGGCATGGAGAAGTATCGGGGCCATCACTGGGACAATGCCATCGCCGCCTTCCAGCAGTTCACCTTCCGCTTCCCGACGCACGCGCGGCTGCAGGAAGCTCGCTTCATGCTGGCGCAGTCGTACTTCGGGAAGAAGGAGTACGTGACCGCCGCGACGGAGTTCTCGCGCCTTGCCAATGATTTCCCGTCCGGCCCGTGGGCCGACGACGCGCGATTTCGCGTCTGCGAGGCGTACGACCGGCTCTCGCCGAAGGTGGAGCTGGACCAGCAGTACACGCAGGCCGCGTTCGACCACTGCCAGTCGCTGATCGCCTACTACCCCGACAGCCCGTTCGTGCCGAAGGCGAAGGAGATCGCCGAGCGCATGAAGAACAAGCTCGCTCGCAAGATCTACATCGGCGGCGAGTACTACTTCCGCCGCCACGCCTACGACTCCGCGATCCTCTACTACGAGGACGCCGTCTCGAAGTACCCGGACACGCCGGTCGCGCCGAGGGCGCTGTTGCGCGTGGTCGAGGCGTACCAGAAGATCGGCTGGAGCGAAGAGGCGGAAGCCGCGAAGCAGCGGCTGCTGCAGGCGTATCCGGATTCTCAGGCGGCGAGAAGTCTGCAGGCCGACGACGGGAAGAGCACGTAGGCAGCAATTCATTTCGACTTCGACGCAGGGGCGGGAGTGAGGCTGGGGGTCTTCGGCGGGACATTCGATCCGCCTCACATCGCGCACCTCATCGTCGCACAGGACGCGCATCGGGCGCTCGCGCTCGACCGCGTCCTTTTCATTCCCGCGGCGCGACCCCCCCACAAGCGGGAGCAGCCGCTGACGGATGCCAGCGTCCGGCTCGAGATGCTGCGCGCGGCCGTCGACCACGACGAGCGCTTCGAGATCCGGGACGTCGAGCTGGGCCGCGAGGGGCCGTCGTACACGGTCGACACGCTGCGCGAGCTGAAGCGCAGCGACCCGGATGGCGAGCTGTTCCTGCTCATCGGCAGCGATCAATGGCTCGAGTTCGGCACCTGGCACGATCCCGACGGCGTCCGCGCGCTGGCCAGGGTCATCGTGCTGAGCCGCGAGGGGCACGGCGGTGGCGGGGCTCCGGATTCCGGCCGGCCCGACGGGATCGTGCGAGTCACGCGCCTCGACGTTTCGTCGACGATGATCCGCGACCGCGTCGCCGCCGGGGCGGCTGTCCGGTATCTCGTTCCGGTGGGGGTGGAGGAGATCATCCGGCGCGAGAGGCTTTACCTGAAGGGTGAAGCTTGAAGGGTGAAGTTTGAAGTGGGGCTTCACTCCGGCGAGCCGTTGACTATATTGGTCATATCACTATGACCTTGGAGGATCCTACATGCGGCGGACCGTTTCCATCGCCCGCTTCAAGGCGCGGCTCAGCGAGTACCTGTCCGCCGTACGGGCGGGCGAGGAGGTGATCGTCACGGACCGGGGCCAGCCGGTCGCGAAGCTCGCGCCGCTCGACACGGCGCAGGCGAAGGAGAGTCGGCTGGCCGAGCTGATTCGGGCGGGGCTCGTCCGGGAGTCCGGCGGCGCACTCGGGGAGGACTTCCTGCGTGAGCCGCGCCCGTCGGATCCCGAGGGTCGAAGCCTCGAAGCGGTGATCGAGGAGCGAGCGGAGGGGTGGTGAGGTTCTGGGACACGTCCGGTCTTGTTCCCCTGCTGCTCGAGCAGGATGCTTCTGCGCAGATGCGAGGGCTGCTCGAGGCGGATGGCGCCGTCGCCGCGTGGTGGGGCACCCCGATCGAGTGCGCATCCGCTGCAGCGAGACTCCGCCGCGAGGGGGTGCTGAAGATGGACGGGGAGGAGAGGGTATTGAAGCTGCTGCGGATGCTGGAGGAGAGCTGGACGGAGGTGCTGCCTTCGGAACGGGTGCGCCGCGAGGCTGGCAGGCTGCTGCGAGTTCATGCGCTCCGCGCGGGCGACGCGGTCCAGCTCGCGGCCGCGACGGTGTGGGCGGGAACGGCTTCGGGCCGGGAGCTGGTGACGCTGGATGAGCGGCTCGGCCTGGCGGCGCGCCTCGAGGGCTTCTCGGTCCTGCCCGCGTGACGGATCGGACGCCTTCTTTCCCGTGAACGCGCACCCCCTGCCGGTGTATCGATAGGCCGTGCAGAACGACATCCCTTTGGTGGCCAGAACCAGATAAATGCTCAAGTCGCTCATCGAGAACGTCTTCGGCTCCCGTCACGAGCGCGAGGCGCGCAAGCTCCAGCCGTTGGTGGACGAGATCAACACGGAGGCGGACCGTCTGAGGGAGCTGCCGGAGGAGGAGTTCCTGCGGCAGACGGAGAGGCTGCGTGGGCTGGTGGGCGAGCGGACGGAGCCGCTGAAGCAGCGCATCGCGGAGCTGCGCGAGACGAAGCGGAAGACCGAGGAGGCGGGCGAGCGGCAGCTGCTGCAGGACGAGATCAACCAGCTCGACGAGGAGCTCAAGGACACGCTCCAGGAGGTGCTGGACGATATCCTGCCCGAGGCGTACGGGACGGTGAAGGAGGCGTGCCGCAGGCTGCTCGATCGCGAGATCGTGGTGACGGGCACGACGATGAAGTGGGACATGGTCCCGTACGACGTGCAGCTGATCGGCGGCGTCGCGCTGCACCAGGGGAAGGTGGCGGAAATGGCGACGGGCGAGGGGAAGACGCTCGTCGCCACGATGCCGCTGTATCTGAACGCGTTGGCGGGCCGAGGCGCGCACCTGGTGACGGTGAACTCGTACCTGGCGCAGCGCGACGCGGAGTGGATGGGCACGGTCTACACCTATCTCGGTCTCAGCGTCGACTGCATCGATCTGCACGAGCCGGGCTCGCCGGAGCGGCGCGAGGCGTACGGCGCCGACATCACGTACGGCACGAACAACGAGTTCGGCTTCGACTATCTGCGCGACAACATGGTGCACTCGCTGGAGCAGCGGGTGCAGCGGGGTCACTATTACTCGATCATCGACGAGGTCGACTCGATCCTGATCGATGAGGCGCGGACGCCGTTGATCATCAGCGGTCCGGTAGCCGAGGAGCAGTCGGACATCTATCGCCGCTACAACCCGCTGGTCACGGATCTGCACCGTCGTCAGACGCGCATCGTCAACGAGCTGGTGGCGGAGGCGGAGAAGGAGATCGGGGCCGGCGACGTGGAGACGGCAGGCGAGAAGCTGCTCGCGGCGAAGCGCGGCGCGCCGAAGCACAAGAAGCTGCTGAAGATGTTCGCCGACGATCCCAGCCTGCAGAAGCTGACGAATCAGTCGGAGGCGGCCGCGATGCGCGACAAGCGGCTGCACGAGGTGGACGAGCTTCTGCTCTTCGCGATGGACGAGAAGGGGCACAGCACGCACCTGTCGGATCAGGGGCTGGAGGTACTGTCGCCGAGCGATCCGGACGCGTTCGTGGTGCCGGACCTCTCCGTGGACGTCGGCCTGATCCAGGACGACCCGGAGCTCTCGGTGGACGAGAAGCGGGATCGGATCCAGGAGCTGGAGAGGGAGTTCGCCGAGAAGAGTCAGCGGATCCACGCGATCCACCAGCTGCTGAAGGCGTACACGCTCTACAATCGGGACGAGCAGTACATCGTCGAGGACGGACAGGTCATCATCGTCGACGAGTTCACCGGCCGGAAGATGGTCGGCCGTCGCTGGTCGGACGGGCTGCACCAGGCGGTGGAGGCGAAGGAGGGCGTGAGCGTGAAGGGCGAGACGCAGACGCTCGCCACCATCACGATCCAGAACTACTTCCGCATGTACGACAAGCTCTCCGGCATGACCGGCACGGCCGAGACGGAGGAGGGCGAGTTCCACCAGATCTACAACCTGGACGTGATGGTCATCCCGACGAACCGGCCGGTGATCCGGGACGACCGCCACGACCTGATCTACAAGACGAAGCGCGAGAAATACAACAAGATCCTGGACGAGATCGCGCGACTGCATACCATGCAGCTGCCGGTGCTCGTGGGCACGGTTTCCGTGGACGTGTCGGAGACGCTGTCGCGGATGCTCAAGCGGCGCGGCATCCCGCACAGCGTGCTGAACGCGAAGTACCACGAGCAGGAGTCGCAGATCGTCGCGGCCGCGGGGCAGCCCGGGTCCGTCACGATCGCGACGAACATGGCCGGCCGGGGCACCGACATCAAGCTGGGGCCGGGCGTGAAGGAGGCGCGCACGATCGCCTGGCTGAAGGAGCACGGCATCGAGCCGGCGGCGCTTCCGGCTCCGCCCGATCCGGGGCTGCCGGCGGAGCTGGACGGTCAGCCGGACGACTTCGTCATCGACGAGGGCGGGCTGCACATCGTCGGCTCGGAGCGTCACGAGTCGCGGCGCATCGACCGGCAGCTGCGCGGCCGTTCGGGGCGGCAGGGTGACCCGGGCGAATCGCAATTCTTCCTGTCGCTCGAGGACGACCTGATGCGGCTGTTCGGCACGGACCGAATCGCGGGCATCATGGAGCGGATGGGCGCCGAGGAGGGCGAGGTCATCACGCACGCGCTGGTGACGAAGTCCATCGAGCGGGCGCAGAAGCGGGTCGAGATGCAGAACTTCGAGTCGCGCAAGCGGCTGCTCGACTACGACGACGTGATGAACCAGCAGCGCGAAGTCGTCTACGACCTGCGCCTCTTCGCGCTGGAGGGCGGCGAGGACCTGGTCGGCGAGATGTCCGACATGATGGAGCACGCGCTCCAGGACGTCATCCCGGAATACGCGGATTCCGACGTGCACCCCGAGGAGTGGGACCTGGCGGCGCTGCGGAGTCGGCTGGTGCTCGAGTACTTCCTCGTCGT
Source organism: uncultured Gemmatimonadales bacterium (assembly GCA_963798855.1). Lineage (GTDB taxonomy): Bacteria > Gemmatimonadota > Gemmatimonadetes > Longimicrobiales > RSA9 > CAWCUU01. The sequence continues at coordinate 458,007 of CAWCUU010000001.1, forward strand.
CGACGAGCTTCCGAAGGAGAACACGCCCGACCACTCGTTCGACAGCCCGGAGGGCGTCGAGGAGACCGTGCTCACACGTGCGAGGGAGGCGCTGAAGCGCAAGCTGAAGAGCTTCGGCGAGCACCGCGATCGCGTGCTTTCCTTCATCCTTCTCAGCGTGATCGACGAGAAGTGGCGGGATCACCTCTACGATCTCGATCACCTGAAGGCGTCGATCGGGTTCCGCGGCTGGGGGCAGAAGGACCCGCTGATCGAGTACAAGCAGGAGGCCTACGAGATGTTCGTGGACCTCATGAAGGACATCCGGAAGTCGGTGTCATCGCTGCTCTACCGCGCGGAGATCGGCGTGCCGCAGCCTCCTCAGCAACGACAGCGGCAGCGCATGATCCTGACCGGCCCGAGCGAGACCTCCGGCACCGAGCCGCCCGGCTCGCCGCCGCCGGCCGAGCAGCACGAGCCGACCGCTCCGGCCGCGCCGACCGACCGCCTGATGCGCGGGGCGCGCGTGCTCGGCGGAGCGGGCGCCGGCGTGAGCGGCCCCGACGTCTCGAAGCTGGCGACCAACCGCGGCGACGGAGGGGCGAAGCCGAAGCCGGCGAAAGCCGATCAATGGGAGAACGTCGGTCGCAACGATCCGTGCCCGTGTGGCTCGGGGCTGAAGTATAAGAAGTGCCATGGAATGAAGTGAGAATCGACAGGGCGCGGGCGTGGGGCGCGGGAGAGGCGCGGGCGCGGGCGCGGGAGAGGGCGCGGGCGCGGGAGTAGCGCGGGTTTGCGGGCGCGGGGGCGGGGGCGCGGGGGCGCGGGCGCGGGCTTGTGGGCGCGGGGAGCGGCGCGGGCTGCTATGGAAGCGCCCCACAAGGTCGTCAGATTCTCGCGCATGGGCCGGAACAAATTGCTGGTCGAGGAAAAGGCGGAAGAAGTGCTCGCGGAGATCGCCGTGGTTCTGCGCAAGGTTCGTTATTCGTGCAAAGCGAGCCGCGACGCCGAGAATTCAGCCGATTCCCTGCTCCTGAACGTCGGCGAAGGTGTGGCGTTCTGGGCACCGAGAGCGAAGATCTCGAAGTATGAAATCGCCAGGGGTGAAGCCAAGGAAGTGCAGAAAGCTCTGCGTGCCCTTGTGCTGAAAGGCAAGATCCGCGATCGAGATGCGCAAAAGGCACACGACCTGACCGATCACATCATCGCCATGCTCACGAACATGATCAAGAACCTGGAAAACAGACTCTAACCCGCGACCCGCGCCCCGCGCCCGCGCCCGCACCCGCGCCCGCGACCCCGCGCCCGCAAACCCGCGCCCTGGTCGTTACCCGCGCCCTCTCCCGCGCCCGCGCCCCCGCCCCCGGCAGCTATCCCTTACACGTCTTGTCCGTCTGAGTCGGAGCCGTGTCAACGCTCCGTCGTCGTTCGGTAGGGCGTTCTTTCTCCTGGGCGCGCCGTCGATCGCTTGCCGATTCCGCTATTCCGGTGCCCATCGTCGCACCCCATCGTCCCCCATGCACGAGAACGGAAGGATCCGGGAGTGGCCGGTCGAGGAGCGACCGCGGGAACGGCTGAGGCACGCCGGGCCGGAGGCGCTCGCGACGCGCGAGCTGCTGGCGATCCTGGTCGGTAGCGGTGGGGGTGGCGGGCGCTCGGCGGTCGGGGTCGCCGCGATGCTGCTGGCGCGCGGTGATGGGTCGCTTCGCCGGCTGTCGGGGCTGGGACAGGCGGAGCTCGAGCGCGTGCATGGTGTAGGTCCCGCGGTCGCGGCGCGGCTGGCCGCGGCGCTGGAGCTCGGACGCCGGCTGGCGAGGGAAGGACCGGCGGAGCGCGCGAAGATCCGCGGTCCGCGGGATGTCTACGATACGTGCGCCCCCTCCATGCGTGATCTTCCGCACGAGGAGTTTCGAACGCTGCTCCTCAACACCCAGCACGCGGTGCTGCGCGAGGTCACGGTCACGCGCGGAGTGCTGGACGGCTCCCTCGTGCACCCGCGCGAGGTCTTCCGGGCCGCGATCGCCGAGAACGCGTCCGCGCTGATCCTGGTGCACAACCATCCCTCCGGGGAGCCCACCCCATCACCGGAGGATCGCGCGGTCACGGCGCAGCTCGTCGCGGCGGGCGGCGTGGTGGGGATCCCCGTGCTCGATCACGTCGTGATCGGCGACGGGCGTTTCCTCTCGTTCACCGAGCAGGGGTTCCTGGTCGAAGCGTGAAGGCGGCCGTCGCGGCGCTCCGCCCGCTTCGGTGGCCACAGCACTGCCCCCGGCCGAAGGCCGCGCCGGCATCGCGGCCCCTGGCCGCGGCCGCCCCCGACGGAGTCGCCCTCCCGGCCGAAGGCCGCGCCGGCATCGCGGGCCGCGGCCCCCGGGCGCCGAGGCCGCCCCCGACGGAGTCGCCCCCGGCCGAAGGCCGCCCCCGACGGAGTCGCCCCCCGGCCGAAGGCCGCCCCCGCCGCAGGCGTCCCGCGTTCAGCGGCGCCCGGGCGAAGCCCGCGCCCGCCGCAGGCGCGCCCCGCAGCGCGGCGCCCGGCTGCCGCCGCGCCTCAGCCGGACCAGCCCTCGTCGGCGGTCGGCCCGTAGATCGACGGCACCGGCACATCGATCAGCCGCAGGTAGACGCTGAGCTGGCCGCGGTGGTGGACGAGGTGGCTGATGTTCATCCGCACGATCGCGGCACGCGGAGCGCTGAACAGGACCTGATCGCCGTTCGTCAGCGACCAGCTCACCGCGTAGTCGGAGTCCGTCGCCTCCGCGATGGCCTCGCGTGCCTCGCGCACGTTGCGGTCGAACATCGCCAGGAGCGTGTCCGTGTCCTCGAACGTGTACGGCGGAGCCTTGCCGAGGTCCAGCCGGGTCTCGCGCAGCGCGTTCGTGTTCCAGCCCGGCATCCACGCGATCAGCTGCGCGAGGTGGCCGAGCGCGAACGACCTGGGGTGCGGCTTCCACGTTCCCTTCTCGCTCGGCACGCGCTCCAGCATCCGTCGCGTCGTCGCCATCTCCTGATCGAACTCCGGCAGCAGCGTCTCGGAAATGCTCATTGCGTCCTCCTGGTGAGATTGGCCCTTTGCCTGCTCAGCGCGCGATCAGCCAGCGACCGAGGACCGAGACCTCGGAGCGACTCCAGCCGCTGCCGTCCTCGGCGTCCACGTCGCCGATGAGGTCGAACGCCGGAGAGACCCGCAGTCCGAGTCGGAGCGACCCACCCGCGCTGTGGCCGACGCGCTCCGGCGCGTACAGGTTCTCGCCGCCGCGGTCGCGGAAGTAGCCTTCGGCGCGCAGTCGCAGCCGCGCCTGCAGCAGGTCGGCGTCGACGTGCACGAGCCATTCGTCGCCGTTGCCGCCGAGCGGGTGGCCCAGCGGCCGCCGCTCGTCGGTCCAGCCTCCGCGGAAGCTGTAGTTCCGGTACCAGATCGAGTTGCCGCAGCAGGAGTGCGGGAAGCGGGTGTACTCCGCGCCCAGCCCCATCCCGGGAAGCCCGGGCAGGGCGGGGAGGTTCGCGCCGGCGACGACGCCGGGGACGTCGAGCCATGCGCCGGCGTTGTCATCGAACCCCCACTCCACGTAAAGGGCGAGCGGTAGCGGGCCGAGCGGTGGCCTCCAGCGGGCGTCGACGGAGGCAGTCTCGTCGTTGAATTCGCCGACGCCGCCAGCGTGCTTGCCGATGAGCATCTGCGCGACGTTACGCAGCGTCACGGGCGCGCCGCCGTCGCCGGCGAAGAGGTTCGCGCGATTGAAGCCGAGCGTCAGGCGCGGGTGTGGCGAAGCCGAGAGGCGCGCGGCCCACAGCCAGGGGTGGGTGATGCGGTCTCCATTCTGGACCCTGGATAGGAGCAGGTCGAGCCCGATCGGACCGAGCGCGCGCAGGAAAGCGGGGAGCCGTATCGGCCGTGGGAGGAAGAGGCCGCCCCCATCGAGGGCGACGTCGCCGAGCACGACTCCGCCGCCGATGCCGGGCGAGAAGCCGACGGAACGGCGCCCGCCCCAGAATCCGAGCGGCCCCGCGTCCAGGACCGCGTAGGCGCCCTGCAGGCGGACGCCCATCCGGTCGGCGACAGGCTCGATCGCCGCCGCGATCGGCGTGCCGAGGCGCAGCGAGAGCTCTCCGCCGCCGACGGCGGAGCGCTGGTCCGCCGCAGCAACCGTCCCCGTCCAGTCGTTGTCGTAATAGCCGATGCCGGTCAGCGCCTCGCCGGTCCTGCCGCGGTAGCCGGCGTCCAGCCAGGCGCTGGTCACGCGCACGTCGCTCGCTGCCGGTTCGTGCTGCGGAAACTCCTCGTCGAAGCGGGCCACATAGGCGCGCGCGAGCGCCGCGACGGCCGGCGGTCCGCGTTGGGCGGCGAGCCGCTCGGCCGTTGCGAGCCATTCGGTGACGCGGGCGCGGGGCGGATGGCGAACGCCCGCGTCGTACGACGCCGGAAGCAGATCCAGCGCGTCCAGCCGGCGCAGCGCTGCCAGCGCCCAGTGCGAGGAGGGCAGGAACGCGGAGGCGTGCCTCGGCGGGCTCGACTCCGGCTGCTGAGCCTGCGCGGCTGTCAGCGGGGGCAGCGAGGCCGTAGCGGTGAGCAGCAGCGCGAGCGGGATATGGCGGGAGCACGACCGGAATCGCGCCGGCATTCGGCGCGCCGGTGTTCCGGATTCACGAGGCCGGCGTGCCGAACGGAGCGGGCGCATGGCCGGAATCCTAACAGGCGCGCGCGGTGGCGCGCGAGTGAGCGCCGGCCGGGGCTGGGAGAAACGGGGCTGGAATGGCAGGTGCTCCGCAGCTTATACTTAACAGGTCGCTGAAGAATGGAAGCGAGCCGCGTTTGCGCCGCAACCCGAAGGGAGCAGGGGGGTTGCGGCCTCACTCATCGTTGCTCGTCGTCGCCATAGCGCTGCTATGACTCCTCCTCGCGCCTTGATTGAGGCTCCGCAAGCCCCCTGCTCGCGGCCGCACTCCCATTTTTCAGCGACCTGCTAGGGCGAGGCGAACTTTCGCGAAGGGACGCGGTACTTTTGGCCATGAACCCGACCGCCACACTCCCGAAGTCCGAGACGCTGGACGCGCTTCCGCCGCGCCTGCGCGAGGCGGTCGCGCCCTATCTCGACCGTCTCGACGTCCCGCTCATCGCCCGTGCCTACGACTTCAGCCGTGCCGCGCACGAGGGCCAGAAGCGCGCCTCGGGCGAGGACTACATCGGCCACTGCGTCGAGGTGGCGCGCATCCTGGCCGAGCTGCACCTGGACTCGAACTCGATCGCCGCGGGGCTGATCCATGACGTGGTCGAGGACACGGATGCGACGCTGGAAGAGGTGCGCGCGGAGTTCGGCGAGGAGGTCGCGCGCATCGTGGACGGGCTGACGAAGATCGCGCGCGTGAAGTTCCGCTCGACCACGGAGCAGCAGGTCGAGAACTACCGCAAGCTGCTGCTCTCCATGGCGACCGACGCCCGCGTGATCCTGATCAAGCTGGCGGACCGGCTGCACAACATGCGCACGCTGGACCACCTGCGCCCGGAGAAGCGGAAGCGCATCGCGACCGAGACGCGCGAGATCTACGGTCCGCTCGCGCACCGTCTCGGGATGGCCCAGATCAAGTGGGAGCTCGAGGACCTCTCCTTCAAGCACATCGAGTCGGACGAGTACCGCAAGCTGGCGAAGAAGGTCGCCGACCGCCGGCGCGAGCGGGAGGGGCAGATCGAGGCTCTGCGGGGCCCGCTCGAGGAGGAGCTGAAGAACGCGGGGATCCCGTGCGAGGTCTACGGTCGGCCGAAGCACCTCTGGTCGATCCACCGCAAGATGGTGCGGCGCGACCGGCCCTACGAGGAGATCTACGACCTGATGGCGATCCGCGTCATCACCGACTCGATCTCCAACTGCTACCACGCGCTCGGCGTGATCCACAACAAGTGGACTCCGCTGCAGGAGCGCTTCCACGACTACATCGCGACGCCGAAGTCGAACATGTACCGGTCACTGCACACGACCGTGTTCGGCGCGGGCGGGCGGCTGTACGAGATCCAGATCCGCACGCGCGAGATGCACCGCACCGCGGAGTACGGGATCGCGGCGCACTGGCGCTACAAGGAGGGGATGGCGGTCGAGGCGCGTCGGGACGGCGGCGGCCGCAAGGACGAGGTCGACGAGACGCTGTCCTGGTTCCGGCAGGTGCTGGAGTGGCAGCAGGAGACGCGGGAGCCCGACGAGTTCATGGAGTTCCTGCGCATCGACCTCTTCCAGGACGAGATCTTCGTATTCACGCCCAAGGGCGACGTGAAGCAGCTGCCGAAGGGCGCGACGCCGATCGACTTCGCGTTCGCCGTTCACACGGAAGTGGGGCTGCACTGCTCGGGCGCGAAGGTGAACGGCAAGATCGCGCCGCTCGCGCGGGAGCTGAAGAACGGCGACACCGTGGAGGTCGTGACGGACTCGCGGCAGCGGCCGTCGCGCGACTGGCTGGCGTTCGTGAAGACGGCGCGGGCGAGGCAGAAGATCCGGCAGTGGATCAAGCAGGAGGAGTTCGACTCGTCCGTGGTGCTGGGGCGCGAGCTGCTGGAGCGCGAGGTCAAGAAGGTGCGCAAGGGGCGGCCCGACGAGGAGTCCCTGCTCGCCGCGGCGCAGTCGCTGAGCCTGCCGTCCGTGGACCACCTCCACGCCGCGCTCGGCCGTGGCGACGTGGGGCCGTACGCCGTGCTCAAGTCGCTCTTCCCGGACGAGGAGCCCTCGACCCAGTCGCGTCCGCCGTCCGCCTTCGAGCGGCTGGTCGATCGCGTCCGCGGCACCGGGAAGGGGGTGCGCATCCAGGGGCTGGAGAACCTGATGGTGCGCTACTCGCAGTGCTGCCAGCCGGTTCCCGGCGACGACGTGATCGGCTACATCACGCGCGGCCGTGGGATCTCGATCCACCGCGTGGACTGCCCCAACGTGCTGAACCTGGCGCAGCACCCGGAGCGCCGCATCGAGATCGAGTGGAAGGCGGAGAGTGGCGATCGCTTCTACGTCCGGCTCGTGGTCGAGGGGAACGACCGGCGCGGCATCCTGTCCGACATCGCGAGCGCGATCACCGACACGGGGACGAACATCCAGTCGGCGGACATCCGCACGACGGAAGGCGGGATGACGGGCGCGTTCGTCGTCGAAGTGCCGGACCTCGTGCACCTGAAGAAGGTGATGCGCGTGATCCGAAAGGTGACCGGCGTCGCTTCCGTGGTCCGCCGCGAGCACTTCGCGGAGGCGGACCTGGAGGCGTAGCGGCCGCGATGGCGGAGCGCGGGCCGAATTTCCTCGTTGTCGGAGCGCCCAAGAGCGGCACGACGTCGCTCTACTTCCAGCTGCGACAGCACCCGGACATCTTCGTGCCGCGGAAGAAGGAGCTACACTTCTTCACCGGCGAGCACCTGCGCTCGAATACCCAGGGTCCCGGCGATGCGGATGCGGCCGCGGAGGCGTGCCGAACGTGGTCCGAGTACGCGTCGCACTTCGCGGAGGCTGCGCGGGAGCGCATCGTTGCCGAATTCTCGCCCTCCTACCTGTACTTCAGCGACGTGGCCCAGGACATCCGCGCAACGCTGCCCGAGGCCCGGGTCCTGATGATCCTGCGCGATCCAGTGGAGAAGGCGTACTCCCAGTACATGCACCTGGTCCGTGATGGGCGGGAGAGCCTGCCGTTCCGTGACGCGCTGCGCGCGGAGGACGAGCGCCGCGCGGCCGGATGGTCCGACATCTGGCGCTACGCCGAGAGCTCCCTCTACTCGGCTCGCGTGGAGCGCTATCTCGACGTCTTCGGACGGGACCGCGTGTTCATCGCCCTCACCGACGAGCTCGCGGCCGACGCGGCCGGCCTGCTGCGCCGGATCTTCGACTTCCTCGGCGTGGATGCCGACGCGCCGATCGATACAGATTTCCGCTACAACCGCTCGGGGCCCGCGCGCTCGGCGCGGCTGGCGGCGTTCCTCGCCCGACCCGGTGGCCTGAAGGCGGTCGCGCGGTGGCTCCTGCCCGAGCGCGTGCGCGGCCCTCTGCGGGTGCGGCTACAGGACTGGAACACGGGCCGCAGCGCGGGCCCGGACGCGGCCTCCATCGCAGCGCTGCGGGTGCGCTTCGCCGCCGACGTGGCCCGGCTCGCGGGGCTGATGGGGCGGGCCCCGCCCTGGCCGCGTGAGCCGGAACGTGTGACGGAATCGGAGGTTGCTGCGTCGGGTGAGGGAGCGTAAACTGAGCCGCCGATGAACGCTTCGGCCCCTCCTGCCGGCGGATCGCCGGAATCGGACCCATTCGCGCGAGAGCTCGCGGTCGTCGTCGCGGCGGCGCGAGCCGCCGGTGCGGCCGCGCTGCGCTGGTACGGCCGTGCGACCGAGGTGACGAAGGAGGGGGGCTCGCCGGTCAGCGAGGCGGATGAGGCCTCGAACGGCGAGCTGCTCGCTGCGCTGCGCAAGCACTTCCCGGAGGACGCCGTCCTGTCGGAGGAATCGCGGGACCGCCCGGAGCGACTGAGCGCCGAGCGCGTCTGGATCGTGGACCCGCTCGACGGCACGCGTGAGTTCCTCGACGGCATCCCGGAGTTCTCCGTGATGGTCGCGCTCGCCGTCTCCGGACGGCCGGTGCTCGGCGTGGTGTACGAGCCGGTGAGCGAGCGGCTCTTCCATGCCGTGCGGGGCGCCGGCGCCTGGCTCGACGAGGGCGGAGCGACACGGCGGCTCGCGCCACCGGCGGCGCAGCGGCCGCCCCGGCTCGTCGGATCGAGGTCGCACGCGGACCCGCTGCTGGCGCGGATGCGCGAGGCGCTCGGCGTCGTGGACGAGAAGCCGTCGGGGTCTGTGGGCGTGAAGTGCGCGCGGATCGCGATCGGCGAGCGCGATCTCTATGTGCACCCGGTCCCGTACCTGAAGGAGTGGGACACCTGCGCGCCCGAGCTGATCCTGCTGGAGGCCGGCGGCACCGTCACGGACTGCCGCGGCGAGAACCTGCGCTACAACAAGCCGGACCCCGTGCAGCCGGACGGCATCCTCGCCGCCGCGCCCGGCACGGACCCATGGATCCTGGAGACGGTTCGTAGAATCTATGCAGAGCGTTGAAGTGAGCAGCCGCGGACGCGAGCGGCCGCAGCCGCACCGCCGCAGTCACCTGGACCAGCTCGAGTCCGAGGCGATCTACATCATGCGCGAGGTCGCGGCGCAGTTCGAGCGGCCGGTGCTGCTGTTCAGCGGCGGCAAGGATTCGATCACGATGGTGCACCTTGCGCGCAAGGCCTTCTGGCCGGGCCGGATCCCGTTCCCGCTGCTGCACATCGACACGGGACACAACTTCCAGGAGGCGCTCGACTTCCGGGACGCGCTGGTCGAGGAGGTCGGCGTCGAGCTGATCGTCCGCTACGTGCAGGATTCGATCGACCAGGGTCGCGCGGTCGAGGAGACCGGGCCCGATGCGAGCCGTAACCTGCTGCAGATCGTGACGCTGCTGGACGGGATCCGTGAGCTGAAGGTGGACGCGGCGTTCGGCGGCGGGCGTCGTGACGAGGAGAAGGCGCGTGCGAAGGAGCGCTTCTTCTCGCACCGCGACGCGCACGGGCAGTGGGACCCGCGCAATCAGCGGCCGGAGCTGTGGAACCTGTTCAACGGCCGCAAGAACGCCGGCGAGCACTTCCGCGTCTTCCCGCTCAGCAACTGGACCGAGCTGGACGTCTGGCACTACATCGCGCGCGAGCAGATCGGGCTGCCCAGCCTCTATTTCTCGCACGAGCGGGAGGTCTTCCGACGCGGTGGCGTGCTGCTGGCGCGGACCGACTTCGTGCCGCTGCTGCCGGGCGAGACGGTGGAGCGGAAGCGGATCCGATTCCGGACCGTCGGGGACGCGACGTGCACCGGAGCGGTGGAGTCGGAGGCATCGTCGCTCGATGACATCATCCGCGAGGTCGCGGCCGCGCGCGTGACGGAGCGGGGCGGTCGCAGCGACGACCAGCGCTCCGAGGCCGCCATGGAAGACCGCAAGAAGCAGGGGTACTTCTGACGCAAGGGCAAGGGCAAGGGCAAGGGCTAGGGCTAGGTCAGGGCAAGGGATAGGGCTAGGCTAATGAGCGGTGGCGATCATTACGGTATGGACCTGCTTCGCTTCACGACAGCGGGGAGCGTCGACGACGGCAAGAGCACGCTGATAGGGCGGCTGCTCTACGACACGAAGTCGATCTTCGAGGATCAGCTCGAAGCGGTGGAGCTGGCGAGCAAGCGGCGCGGCGAGGTCGGCGTGAACCTCGCGCTGCTGACGGATGGGCTGCGCGCGGAGCGCGAGCAGAACATCACGATCGACGTCGCCTATCGTTACTTCGCGACGCCGAAGCGCAAGTTCATCATCGCGGACACGCCCGGTCACATCCAGTACACGCGCAACATGGTGACGGGTGCGTCGACGGCGGAGCTGGCGATCGTGCTGATCGACGCGCGACGCGGGGTGCTGACGCAGTCGAAGCGGCACGGCTTCATCGCATCGCTGCTGGGCATTCCGCACATCGTCGTGAGCGTCAACAAGATGGACCTGGTGGACTACGACCAGTCCACGTTCGAGCGGATCGCCGACGAGTACCGCGAGTTCGCGGAGAAGCTGGAGGTCGAGGACCTGACCTTCATCCCGATCTCCGCGCTGCGTGGTGACAACGTCGTCGAGAAGAGCACCCGCATGCCGTGGTACCAGGGCAGCACGCTGCTCCACCACCTGGAGAGCGTGAAGGTCGGCGCCAGCCGCAACGTGATCGACTTCCGCTTCCCCGTGCAGTACGTGCTGCGACCGCACCAGGACTTCCGCGGCTTCGCAGGACGGGTCGCGTCGGGCACGATCCGCCCCGGCGAAGAGGTCGTCGTGCTGCCGTCGATGAAGGAGACGCGGATCCGCTCGGTCCAGACCGCCGACGGACCGGTGGAGGAGGCGGGGCCGCAGGACTCGATCGTCCTCGCCACCGAAGATGAGATCGACATCATCCGCGGCGACATGCTCGTGCGGCGGATGAACCTGCCCAGCGTGGGGACGCGCTTCGACGCGGTGGTCTGCTGGCTGAACGAAGTGCCGCTGAACCGGAAGTCGCCGTACGTGCTCATGCAGACGACACGCACGACCCGGGCGTACATCGAGCGCATCGTGTACCGCATCGACGTGGACACGATGCATCGCGAATCGGCGGACTCCTTCCGGCTGAATGACATCGGTCGTGTCGAGATCGTGACGACGGAGCCGATCTTCTTCGATCCGTACCGGGTGAACCAGGCGACGGGCAGCTTCATCCTGGTGGACCCGGCGACGAACGTGACGGTGGCCGCGGGCATGATCCGGGGCGAGGTGAAGACGGCGGAGCGCGGCGGCGGGTTGTCTGCCGAGCTGGAGCGCTCGCGGGATGTGGTGTGGGAGGGGTGGAACGTGCCGCGCGAGGAGCGGGAGGCGGCTACCGGCCACGGCGCGGCGGTAGTCTGGCTGACCGGCCTGTCCGGCTCCGGCAAGTCCACGATCGGACGCGGGCTCGAGCGTCGGCTGTTCGAGGCGGGGCGGCGCACCATGCTGCTGGATGGCGATACGCTGCGGCACGGGCTGAACGCGGACCTCGGCTTCGGACTGGAGGACCGCCAGGAGAACATCCGCCGCGTCGGCGAGGTGGCACGGCTGTTCTTCGAGCAGGGCTCGATCGTCGTCTGCACGTTCGTCTCCCCGCTCCGCGCGGACCGGGCGCGGGCACGCGAGCTCGTGCCGGTCGGACGCTTCGTCGAGGTGTTCGTCGACTGTCCGCTCGACGTGTGCAAGCAGCGCGACCCCAAGGGGCTGTACGCACGGGCCGAGCGAGGCGAAATCGCGGATTTCACCGGCGTCTCGTCGCCGTATGAGGCCCCGGCCTCGCCGGACCTGGTCATCCACACCGAGCAAGAGGATCCGGAGGCGGCGGTCGACCGCATCATCGCCCGGCTGACCGAGGCCGGGATCCTGCCGGCGGAGTGAGCGTCGGGGGGCTGGTGAGGGCCGGATGAGCTGGCAGGCGTGGCTCACGCTGGCCGTGGTGGCGGCCACGGTCCTCGCGCTCGTGCGTGACCTGCTATCGCCTGCGGTCGCGGTGCTCGGCGGTGTCGTCGCGCTGCTCGTAACCGGGGTCATCGCGCCGGCCGAGGCGTTCGCCGGCTTCTCGAATCCCGCCCCGCTCACCGTCGCCGCGCTCTACGTCCTCGCCGCCGCGGTCGAGCGTACCGGCACGCTGCAGCCGCTGATGGAGGCGATGCTCGGCCGCACTCGGGGCGGCCGTGCCGCGCTGGGGCGCCTGCTTCTGCCGACCGCCGCGGTCTCCGCGTTCCTCAACAACACGCCCATCGTCGCGATGCTGGCGCCGCAGGTCGGGGCGTGGGCGGAGCGCCGCGGGCAGTCCGCCTCCCGTTTCCTGATGCCGCTGTCGTTCGCGACGATCCTCGGCGGCGTGGTTACGCTGATCGGCACGTCCACGAACCTGCTGGTTTCCGGGCTGCTCGAGGCGAGCGGGCGGGAGCCGATCGGAATGTTCGAGCTGGCGCGCGTGGGCCTTCCGGTCGCAGCCGCAGGGCTGGTCTACCTGATCCTGTTCAGTGACATGCTGCTGCCGGGGAGGCGGGCCGCGGCCAGACAGGCGCAGGAGGAGATCCGCGCCTTCACGGTGAACATGGAGGTCAGCGGCGGCGGCCCGCTCGACGGGGCGACGGTCGAGGGCGGAGGGCTGCGGCACCTGCAGGGCGTATTCCTGGTCCAGGTCCGGCGGGGCGGTGAGCTGATCGCGCCGGTGGCCCCGGACACGCGGCTGCGCGGCGGCGATCTGCTCACGTTCGCCGGCAAGGCGGATCTCGTCATCGACCTGCAGCGGACGCGCGGGCTGATGTCGGCGGAGCGCGAGCACATCCTCTCTTTCGACGGGCCCGGCCACACCTTCTTCGAGGCGGTGCTCGGCGAGTCCTCGCCGCTGGTGGGGAAGACGCTGAAGGAGGCGGAGTTCCGGGGCCGGTACCAGGCCGCGGTCGTGGCGATCCACCGTGCCGGTCAGCGGATCCCTTCGAAGCTCGGGGAGGTCCGGCTGAAGGTGGGCGACACGCTGCTGATCGTCGCGGACCCGCGCTTTCGCGAGCGGTGGCGCGACCGTTCAGACTTCCTGCTGGTGTCGCTCGTCGGAGGCTCGCCTCCGATGGCGACGCGCCGTGCGGCGATCGTCGGCGTCATCACGGTCGCCGTCATCGCGCTCGCCGGCGCGGGCGTGCTGCCGATCCTGGAGGCGGCGCTGCTCGGCGCGTTCGCGGTGGTGGCGACAGGGGTCCTGACGCCGGCGGAGGCGCGCTCGGCGGTGGACCTGGACGTGATCCTCGTGATCGCGGGCTCCTTCGGCCTCGGCGCGGCGCTCGAGCGCTCGGGTCTGGCAGCCTCGCTCGCCTCCGGCGTGGCATCCGCGGGTGGCCACTTCGGGATGGTCGGCGCGGTCGCGGCGGTGTCCCTGGCGACGATCGTGCTTACCGAGCTGGTGACGAACAATGCGGCGGCTGCGCTGATGTTCCCGATCGGCATTGCCGTGGCGCTCGACCTCGGCGCCGATCCGCGTGCCTTCGCGATCGCGGTCGCGGTCTCGGCGTCGGCGTCGTTCCTGACTCCGATCGGCTATCAGACGAACACGATGGTGTACGGCATGGGCGGCTACCGCTTCTCCGACTTTGCCCGGCTCGGCGCGGGGCTGACCGCGATCGTGCTGATCGTCGTCGCCACGACCATCGGGCTGCTGGGCTGGTACTGAAGAGGAGCCGAGAGCTGAGAGCCGATGGCGCCGGCGTCGACGGGCGCCGCTGGCCGGCGACCCCGTAACCGAGGATAACCGATGGCCGTTCCGCTGCTGGACCTGCAGCCGCAATACCGGGCGTTGCGCGAATCGCTGGACGCCGCGCTGCGTGAGGTGGTCGAATCGCAGCGGTTCGTGCTGGGCCCTGTCGTCGAGAGCTTCGAGGGCGAGGCGGCCGCTCGGCTGGGGGCGACCCACGCCGTCGGCTGTGCGAGCGGGACGGACGCGCTGCTGCTCGCGCTCCGCGCCCTGCAGCTCGCGCCCGACACGGAGGTCGTCGTTCCGGCGTTCACATTCTTCGCGACGGCGGGCGCGGTCTGGAACGCAGGGCTGCGTCCGGTCTTCGCGGACGTGGATCCGGAAAACTACAACCTGAGCGCGGCGACCGTGGAGCGGGCGCTCACGCCTCGGACCCGTGCCCTGGTCGTCGTTCACCTCTACGGCCAGATGGCCGAGATGGCGCCACTGATCGAGCTGGCGCGAGCGCGAGGCCTGGCCCTCATCGAGGACGTCGCGCAGGCGTTCGGCACCCGCCAGCGCATTGGCGGGGAGTGGCGGACCGGGGGCACGGTCGGGGAGCTCGGCTGCTTCTCGTTCTTCCCCACGAAGATCCTCGGCGCGTTCGGCGACGGCGGGATGGTCACCTCGGAGGATTCGGAGCTCGCCGAGCGCGTGCGGAAGCTGCGCGTGCACGGCGGCCGGCAGATGTACCAGCACGAGATGGTCGGCACGAACTCACGGCTGGACGCGCTGCAGGCGGCGGTGCTGTCCGTCAAGCTGCCTCATGTGGAGCGAGTGGATCCGCGCACGCCAGCGGGTCGCCGCCCGCTACGCCGAGCGGCTGGCAGACGTCGCCGCGGTGCGGCTGCCGAAGGTGGTGCCCGGCAACGAGCACGTGTGGAACGTGTTCACGATCCGTGCGCAGCGCCGCGATGAGCTGCGCGAGCACCTGCAGAGCCTCGGCGTCAGTACGTCGATCTACTATCCGCTACCGCTGCACCTGCAGCCGTGCTTCGCCGACCTGGGGTATTCCGCGGGCGACCTGCCGGTCAGCGAGGATGCGGCCGCCGAGGTGCTCAGCCTGCCGATCTACGCGGAGCTCTCCGAGGCGCAGGTGGACGAGGTGGCGGATGCGATCCGCGCCTTCTACGGCGAGTGAGACGATGAGCAGCGCGGGCCGGATCGCCCGGGCGGCGGCGGCCGCCGCCCGCAACGTACTGCTCGGCGGAAACCTCGCCTCTCTGCGACTGCTCGGCCGGCCGAGCGAGCTCGTCGCCTACGCCTCCGAGGCGCTGTTCCAGCTGCGGACCCAGACGAACGGCCGCGGCATCCCGCAGCGCAGCATCGCCGAGGCGCTCGGGACCTCGGAGCCCGTCGGGATCACGCTCGCCGAGCTCGATTCGCGGAGCTGGATGGGGCCGGTCGCCTCCTACGCCACCGACATCGTCGGCCTCTGTCTGCTCTGCCGCATCCTGCGCCCTGCCCGGATCTTCGAGATCGGGACCCACACCGGATACACGGCGATGCACCTGGCGCTGAACTCGCCGGAGGACGCGGAGGTGCTGACGCTGGATCTGCCACCCGACGCCCCGCCGCCCAGCCTGCCCACGACGCTGATGGACGACTGGCACGTCCGGGGCAGCCGTGAAGCCGCGGCCGAGCCGTGCTTCGTCGGCACGCCGGCGGAGCGGAAGATCACCCGCCTCTTCGGTGACAGCGCGACGTTCGATTTCTCGCCCTGGCTCGATGCCATCGACCTCTTCTTCATCGATGGCGCCCACTCCTACGAGTACGTGAAGAGCGACACCCGCAAGGCGCTGGCGTGCTGCAGGGAGGGGGGGACCATCGTCTGGCACGACTTCGGACGCGTCGGCGTGAACGGGGTCACCCGGCTGCTGCGGCAGCTGTCGCAGCAGGGGCTGCCGGTGCAGGCGGTGCCGGGAGGGTCGCTCGCGTTCGCGCTGCTCGACAGGCCGGTGAAGGCAGGAGCGTCAGGCGCGAAGTGATTCGTCGGCTATGGCCGTGTCACAGCGGCCGGGCGGCCGCGCCGTGCTCGCGGACCTGCGCCTCGAAATACGGGATCGTACGGCGCAGACCCTCGTCCAGATCGATCTTCGGCTCCCAATGAAGCGTGCCGCGCGCGAGGCCGATGTCGGGGCGGCGCTGCTTCGGGTCGTCCTGCGGCAGGGGACGGTACTCGATCGCGGAGGCGCTGCCGGTCAGGGCCACGACCTTCTCGGCCAGCTCGCGGATCGTGAACTCGTCCGGGTTGCCGATGTTCATCGGCCCCGTCTGATCGGAGAGGAAGAGGCGGTAGATGCCCTCGATCTCATCCTCGACGTAGCAGAAGGAGCGGCTCTGGGAACCATCGCCGTAAATGGTGAGCGGGTCGCCGCGCAGCGCCTGCACGAGGAAATTCGAGACGACGCGACCGTCCGCGGGCCGCATGCGCGGTCCGTAGGTGTTGAAGATGCGGACGATGCGGACGGGCAGGTCATGATAACGGTGGTAGGCCATGGTCATGGCCTCGGCGAAGCGCTTCGCCTCGTCGTAGACGCCGCGCGGGCCGATCGGATTGACGTTGCCCCAGTAGTCCTCGCGCTGCGGGTGCACGGCGGGGTCGCCGTAGACCTCGGAGGTCGAGGCGAGGAAGTAGCGGGCGCGCTTGGCCTTGGCGAGGCCGAGGGTCTTGTGGGTGCCCAGGCTGCCCACCTTCAGTGTCGGGATCGGCAGCTCGAGGTAGTCGACCGGGCTGGCCGGGCTGGCGAAGTGCAGCACCCCGTCCAGCGGCCCCTGCACGTAGATGTAGCTGGTGACGTTGTGCTCGATGAAGTCGAAGCGAGGCTGGCGAAGCAGGTGCGCGATGTTGTCCGGGTTGCCGGTGCTGAAGTTGTCCATGCCGATGACCTCGTGCCCGTCCGCGATGAAGCGGTCCGCGAGATGGGAGCCGAGGAAGCCGGCGGCGCCGGTGATCAGTACGCGCATGAGGCCAGGTCCGTTCTCGTTGTCCGCGGGTCGGCGACCCGCTAGGGGGCGGCGTGCCGCCCGCGGATCCAGTCCGCGAAGCGAGGAATCCCCTGCTCGATCGCGGTCGTCGGTGCATAGCCGAGCAGCCGGGCGGCCTTGTCCACATCGGCGTAGGTGCGCAGCACGTCGCCGGGCTGCATCGGGCGCCGCTCGATACGGGGCTCGACGCCGAGCGCCGCCCCGATCAGCTCGATCAGCCGCGACAGGCTGGTCGTGCGATGGCCGCCGAGATTGACGATCTCGAACTCGCCCGGCACGCGAGCGGAGCGATCGAGCGCGGCGACGACGCCCGTCACGATATCGTCGATCCAGGTGTAGTCCCGTTCGGTCGTTCCGTCGCCGAACATCGGGACGGGCTCCCCGCGCAGCATCAACTCGGAGAATTTACGGATCGCGAGGTCCGGCCGCTGCCTCGGTCCGTAGACCGTGAAGAAGCGCAGGGACAGCACTCCGAGGCCGTGCAGGTGGTTGTACGTGTGGCAGAGCAGCTCGCACGAGCGCTTCGTCGCGGCGTACGGCGATATCGGCCGCTCCACGGGATCCTCCTCGGAGAACGGCACCTTCACGTTGTTGCCGTAGACAGAGGAGGAAGAGCCGAAGATGAAGCGCCGGAGGCCGCGGCGGCGGCCGAGCTCCAGCAGGGCCTGCGTCCCCACGATGTTTGCGCGCACGTACCCGAGCGGATCCGCGATGGACGGCCTTACTCCGGCCTTCGCGGCCAGGTGCACGATGGCGTCGAAATCCCCCGTCACGTGGCGCTCGAGGTCGTCCAGCTCCGCGCAATCGGCCTCGATCAGCGTGAAGGTCGGGTGTCGCAGCGCCGCGGCGACGTTCTGGCGCTTCTCGGCCGGCGAGTAGATCGGATCGAAGTTGTCCACGCCGAGCACGACGTCACCCCGATCGAGCAGGCGCTCGACCAGAATGACTTCCGATGAAGCCGGCGGCACCGGTGACCAACACGCGCTGGGCTTCGCTCATGCCTCGCTGGCGGGTGGGAGATTGCATGGGGCCGATAAGGTCGGGGCTCGCGCGCGAATGGGCAAGGTGCCAGCACCCGCCACCGGCACATGGCTTGCCTCGCCGAGCCGCAGGTTTCCGGTGGCTCTTCGGATCGGTTATTTTCGCCGACGGTGTCGGCGTGGGATGGCCTGCTGAGGAGGGATAGCACATGAAGGTACTGGTGACGGGGGGGGCCGGCTTCATCGGCTCGCACGCCGTGGATCGCCTGGTGGAGCGGGGACACGAGGTGGTCGTGCTGGACAATCTCGATCCCCAGGTCCATGGTGACGCCGCGACGCCGGCGAACATCTCCGGACACGTGGACGCCGGGCGCGTCGCCTTCATCCGCGGCGACATCCGCGACGCGGCCGACGTGAGGCGGGCGCTCGACGGCGTCGAAGCGGTCGTGCATCTGGCCGCGGCCGTCGGCGTGGGACAGTCGATGTACGAGCCGCACTACTACACGAGCGTGAACGTGGATGGCCAGGGCGTGCTGATGGAGGAGATGGCGAAGCAGCCCGACCGCTTCCGCCGCTTCGTCGTCGCCAGCTCGATGAGCATATACGGCGAAGGTGCCGCCCGTTGCGCCACGCACGGCGAGGTGGCGCCGTCGCCCCGCGACGATACCCGCCTCGAAGCGTCCGAGTGGGAAGCCCGCTGTCCCGTGTGCGACGAGCCGGTCGAGCCGGTGCTCACCCGGGAGGACAAGCCGCTGCAGTTCACCAGCGTGTACGCGGTGACGAAGAAGACGCAGGAGGAGCTCGCCCTGTGCTTCGGCGCGGCCTACCGCGTGCCGACTCTGGCGCTGCGCTTCTTCAACGTGTTCGGCTCGCGCCAGGCGCTGTCGAACCCGTACACGGGCGTGGCCGCGATCTTCATGGGTCGCTTGAAGAACGGCAACACGCCGCTGATCTTCGAGGACGGCGAGCAGAGCCGCGACTTCATCCACGTGCACGACGTCGCCGACGCCGTCCTCGTGGCGCTGGAGGCGCCCCAGAGCGCGACGGGCGCAGTGAACATCTGCACGGGCCGCCCGATGACGATCCGCAGTGTCGCTGAGCGGCTGGCGGAGCGGCTGGGCATAGACGTGGAGCCGCGCGTCGTCGGCCGCTACCGCTCGGGCGATATCCGGCACTGCGTCGGAGACCCGACGCGCGCTCGCGAGGACCTGGGCTTCAACGCCCGCCGCAGCTTCTCCGACGGGCTCGACGAGCTGATCGCGTGGTCGGACGCGCAGCAGGCGGAGGACCGCGTCGACACGAGCTTCGCGGAGCTGGAAGCCCGGGGGCTTGTCAGCGGGCGGACCCCCTGAATCTCAACGGAGCAGAGGACAGATGCGGGTAGCCGTTGTCGGTACGGGCTACGTCGGGCTGGTCGTCGGTGCCGGGCTGGCGGAGATGGGCAACGACGTCGTTTGCGCGGACGTCGATGTCGCGAAGATCGACCGACTGCTCGAGGGCCGGATCCCGATCTACGAGCCGGGCCTGGAGCCGCTCGTACAGCGCAACCTCGCGGAAGGGCGACTCCGCTTCACGACCGATGTAGGCGAGGCCGTGCGGGCGTCCAACATCATCTTCATCTCCGTCGGCACGCCGCCGGACGAGGATGGCAGCGCCGATTTGAAGCACGTGCTCGCCGTCGCGGAGACGATCGGCGCCAACATGAACGGCGAGAAGGTCGTCATAACGAAGAGCACCGTGCCGGTCGGCACCGCGGCGAAGGTGCGCGAGGTGATCGAGCGGAGCTCCGACCAGCCGGTGCATGTCTGCTCGAATCCGGAGTTCCTCAAGGAAGGCGACGCGCTGGACGACTTCATGAAGCCCGACCGCGTCGTGGTCGGCGTCGACTCGCAGTACGCCCGCGACGTCCTGGAGGAGCTCTACGCCCCGTTCGTCCGCACCGGTAATCCGGTGATCATCATGGATGTCGCTTCCGCCGAGATCACGAAGTACGCGGCCAACGCGATGCTCGCCAGTCGCATCTCGTTCATGAACACGATCGCTTCGCTGTGCTCCGCCGTCGGCGCGAACGTGGACCTGGTCCGCAAGGGCATCGGCTCCGACGCTCGAATCGGCCCCGCGTTCCTCTTCGCCGGCGCCGGCTACGGCGGCAGCTGCTTCCCGAAGGACGTGAAGGCGCTGACGCGCACGCTGCGCGAGATGGGCGTGGACGCGTCGCTGCTCGAAGCGGTGGACTCGGTGAACGAACGCCAGAAGCGGCTGTTGCTCGACCGGATCGACCAACTCCTCGGCCCGTCGCTGGACGGCGCCGTGGTCGGCGTATGGGGGCTCAGCTTCAAGCCGGGCACCGATGACATGCGCGAGGCGCCCTCCACCGTCGTGATCGAAGGGCTGCTCGAGCGCGGCGCGACCGTGCGTGTGCACGACCCGCAGGCGACGGCCGCCGCCCGCCGCATCTTCGGTGATCGAGTCACCTACTGCGACAACAATTACGACTGCCTGCAAGGGGCCGACGCTCTCGTCATCATGACCGAGTGGCAGCCGTACCGGCGGCCGGACTTCGCGCGGATGATCAGGCTGATGCGCCAGCCGCTCGTCTTCGACGGGCGCAATCTCTTCGATCCGGACCGGATGGCCGATCTGGGCTTCCACTACGTGAGCATCGGCAGACGCGACGGCTCGCCGCTCAGGGTGGAGCGCGCCGAGTCGGTCTAGCGCGCGAGGCTCCGACATGCGGGTCCTGGTCACCGGCGGAGCGGGCTTCATCGGCTCCGCGCTCGTGCGCCGGCTGATCAGCCGCACGGATGCGAGCGTCCTCAACGTCGACAAGCTGACGTACGCGGGCTCGCGAGAGGCGTTTGCCGAGGTGGCGAACGACCCGCGACACTCCTTCGAGCGAATCGACATCTGTGACGGCCCCGCGCTCGAGCGCGCCTTCCGCGACTTCGCGCCCGATGCCGTCGTCCACCTGGCGGCCGAGTCCCACGTCGATCGTTCGATCGACGGGCCCGCTCGGTTCATTGAGACGAACCTCGTCGGGACCTTTCGCCTTCTCGAGGCGTCCAGACGGCACTACGAGCGAGTGGCGCCCGGGCGGCGCGACCGCTTCCGCTTCGTGCACGTCTCCACCGACGAGGTGTTCGGCTCCCTCGACGCCGACGGGCGTTTCGACGAAGCGAGCCGCTATCAGCCGAGCTCTCCGTACTCCGCGACGAAGGCCGGCTCCGATCACCTCGCCCGCGCCTGGATGCGGACCTACGGTCTCCCCGTCATCGTCACGCACTCCTCGAACAACTACGGCCCGTTCCAGATCCCCGAGAAGCTCGTCCCGCGCATGATCGTGAACGCCGTGCGCGGTGAGCCACTGCCGGTCTACGGCCATGGCGAGCACGTACGGGACTGGCTGCACGTGGACGACCACGCCGACGCCCTCATCCGCGTGGTGGAGGAGGGCACGGCCGGGGCGACGTACCTGATCGGCGGCGATGACGAGCGCCGCAACATCGACGTCGTGCGACGCATCTGCGCCCTCGTGGACCAGGCGCTCCGGCGCACGCGCCCGAGCGAGGAGCTGATCCGACTCGTGGACGATCGACCGGGCCACGACTTCCGCTACGCGATCGACGCCCGGCGCGTCCGGCGGGAGCTAGCGTGGAAGCCGCGCGTGGACTTCGAGACGGGGCTGCGCGCGACGGTGGACTGGTATCTGTCGAAGCGGGAGTGGTGGGAGAGCCGCGCCGAGTAGCCGGGCGACGAGGCCGCTCGGGCGGTAGCCGAGGCGGATGCGGACCCTCGGCAGCGCAGATCCTCGAGCCGTCACCCGGGTATCACCGACCATGTCGACCTACGATCTGCAGCTACCATTCGAGCTGAGGGGTGATCAGCCGCAGGCGGTGTCCGAGCTGGCGCAGGGTCTCGAGCGTGGCGACCGCTACCAGACGCTGCTCGGCGTGACGGGCTCCGGCAAGACGGTCACGATGGCATCGGCCATCGCGGCGTACGGCAAGCCGGCGCTGGTCATGAGCCACAACAAGACGCTGGCCGCGCAGCTCTACGGTGAGCTGAAGAGCTTCTTCCCGCGGAACGCCGTCGAGTACTTCGTCTCGTACTACGACTACTACCAGCCCGAGGCGTACGTGCCTTCGTCGGACACGTACATCGAGAAGGACAGCTCGATCAACGAGGATATCGAGAAGCTGCGGCTGCGGGCGACGAGCGCGCTGATGGAGCGCGAGGATGTGATCGTGGTCGCATCCGTATCGTGCATCTACGGCCTCGGCGACCCGCGCGAGTACCGCAAGCTGATGATGGTGGTGGAGACGGGGCAGCAGATCTCTCGCCGCGACATCCTCGAGGGCCTGGTCCGGATCCAGTATGCGCGCAACGACTTCGACTTCGACCGGGGGCACTTCCGCGTTCGCGGGGACACGGTCGAGGTGTTCCCGGCGTACGAGGAGCAGGCGATCCGCATCGAGCTGTGGGGCGACGAGGTGGAGCGGATCAGCCGCTTCGATCCGCTGACCGGCGAGACGATCACGCGGCAGAAGCGGGCGGCGATCTATCCTGCGACACACTTCGTGACGCAGCGCGAGACCGTGGAGCGGGCCGTGCACCGCATCCGGGACGAGCTGGGGCACCGGCTGGCCGAGCTGCGTATGGTGGGCAAGCTGCTCGAGGCGCAGCGGCTGGAGCAGCGCACGAACTTCGACATCGAGATGCTGCTGCAGATCGGCACGTGCGCCGGGATCGAGAACTACTCGCGTCATCTCACGGGCCGGGCGGAAGGCGAGCGGCCCGCGTGCCTCTTCGACTACTTCCCCGAGGACTTCCTCGTCCTTGTGGACGAGTCGCACCAGTCGCTGCCGCAGATCCGCGGGATGTACAACGGCGACAGGGCGCGCAAGAGCACGCTCGTCGACTTCGGATTCCGGCTGCCGAGCGCGCTCGACAACCGGCCGCTGCGCTTTCAGGAGTGGGAGGAGCTGGTGCCGCGCGCGATCTTCGTCAGCGCGACGCCCGGCGACTACGAGCTCGAGCACTCGGGCGGCGTCGTCGTCGAGCAGCTCATCCGCCCGACCGGGCTGCTCGATCCGGAGATCGAGGTTAGGCCCGTGAAGGGGCAGGTCGACGACCTGATGGCCGAGATCCGCGACCGAGCGGACCGGAAGGAACGGGTGCTGGTCACCACGCTGACGAAGCGGATGGCGGAGGACCTCACGGAATACCTGCAGCAGGTCGGGATCCGCGTCCGGTACATGCACAGCGACATCGATGCGATCGAGCGGGTCGAGATCATCCGCGACCTGCGGCTCGGCCGCTTCGATGTGCTGGTCGGCATCAACCTGCTACGGGAGGGACTCGACCTGCCAGAGGTGTCGCTGGTCGCGATCCTCGACGCCGACAAGGAGGGCTTCCTCCGCGATGGCCGCTCCCTGATCCAGACGGTCGGGCGTGCGGCCCGGAACGCCGGCGGGAAGGCGATCATGTACGCCGACCGCGTAACGGGCTCAATGGCGCTGGCCATCGAGGAGACCGATCGCCGCCGTTCGGTGCAGCGGGCATACAACGAGGAGCACGGCATCGTGCCGACGACCATCGTGAAATCGGTGGACGAGATCACGTTCTCGACGCGGGTCGCGGACTCCCGCTACGAAGGGCAGCCCGGACGGGCTGCGGCCAGCGTCGCGGAGGGGCCCGCGTCGTACGCCGAGGAGGTCGATCTGCAGGAGTACGCCAAGATCCTCGAGCACCAGATGCGCGAAGCCGCGGCCGGTCAGGAATTCGAGCGGGCCGCGTTGCTGAGGGACCAGCTGCTGGAGGTGCGGGCGCGGCTCGGCGTCGGCTCCGGCGCGGCATGACGCTGACGGAGTCGCAGCTCGTGGAGTGGGGACGCCGAATCGGACGGGAAGCCGTCGTGAGGGAGGAGGGCACGCCGCTCGTGCTCGCGCTGCGCGGCGAGCTGGGCGCCGGCAAGTCGGTCTTCGCCCGCGCCGTCGCACGCGGAGCGGGCGTGTCATCGCCGATGCCGTCGCCGACGTTCAACCTCGTCTTCGTCTACGAGGGCGACGAGGCGGCCGCGGTGCACCACCTCGACCTCTATCGCCTGCAGGACCCCGCAGAGGTCTGGGAGCTGGGCTGGCAGGAGCTGGGCGAAGGTCGGCAGATCGTGCTGATCGAATGGCCGGAGCGAGCGGAGTCGCTGCTCCCGCCCGATCGGTGGGAAGTCGGGCTCGTGGCGCCCGAGGCCGACTCGCCACTGCGCGACGTAGCGCTCCGCGAGATCGGCCGGCCTCCCGCCATTCCGCGCCCGGAGCCGTCTGTTCGGCCGTGATCCTGCTCGCGCTCGATACATCCACGCCGATGGGGTCGGTCGGCGTTTCGCGCGACGGCCGCGTCGTCGCGGAGATCGGCGTCGGCGTCCGCGCACGGCAGGCCGAGTCGCTGCTCCCTTCGGTGGACTTCGCGCTTCGAGCCGCGAGGATCGAAAGAGCGGAGCTGGACGGCATCGTGGTCGCCGGCGGGCCCGGCTCCTTCACCGGTGTTCGCATCGCGGCCGCGACCGCGAAGGGGCTGGTGCGGGCGCTCGACGTTCCGCTCTTCGCGTACTCGGGGCTGCTCGCCCAGGCGGCCGCGATGCCACTGCCGGACCGACCGATTTGCGCGTTGTTTGACGCCCGTCGTGGCGAGGTGTACGCTGGCAGCTATCGTTTCCCGGCGCTCGCTGCGGTGGAGGTCCTCCTCGAGCCCGCTGTCCGAGCGCTGGACCCGGTCCTGAGCTGGATGCTGGACGTGAGCTCGCCCGGAGAACCCGCCGCGCTCTTCGTGGGGGAGGGGGCGAGCCGCTATCGGGAACAGATCGAGGCGGCGGGGGGCGTCGTCGCGCCCGCGTACCTGTCCACGCCCCGGGCGGCGGCCCTGCTGTGGCTGCAGGCGCTCGACCCTGACGGCGGTCGGATCGCCGACCCCGGCGCGTGGGAGCCGGAGTACCTGAGGGACTCGGGCGCCGAGCGCGGCGTCCGCGGGTAGCGCGGGCGAATCGCGGCGACTACCGCCACTGAACCCAATGGCAGCAATGGCGAGACGGCTGCGGGACGAGACTTTCGAGGGCGGTGCCGATCCCGTACGGCAGGAGTATCCGGTCGCCTTTCGCCCGATGCGCATCGCGGACCTCGACCGGGTGCTGCAGATCGAATACGTGGCGTTCACCATGCCCTGGAGCAGCCTCACCTACCGCAATCTGCTGCACCGCAAGGACGCGGAGCTCTGGGTGGCGGAATCCGCCGACGACGGCGTGGTCGGCTACGCCGGGTACTGGGGCGTTCTCGACGAAGCCGAGCTCGGCACGCTCGCCGTGGACCCGCGCCGGCGCGGGCGCGGCGTCGCGCGCCGATTGCTCGAACACATGATCGAAAGGGTCCGTCAACGTGGGATGAAGGCACTCTTCCTCGAGGTCCGGATCTCGAACGACCCGGCGCGGCGGCTCTACGCAGGATTCGGCTTCAGCCAGGTCGGCGTCAGGCGCAACTACTACGCGTTCCCGCTCGAGGACGCGTTGGTGCTGAGGCTCGCGCTGGCGCGCGAGCAGGGCGAGGGCAAGGGCTAGGGCTGGGGCTAGGAGGGGAAGGGGGAGGGGAAGGGAGGAGGGAAGGTACGGGGAGAGGGGAATGGGGTCACGGATCGTGAAGGGGTAATGGCTCGATTTCCGGAGTATCGGGGGCGGCGGGTGCGCAGCTCGGAAGGGCTGCGTCGGCTCGTGCGCGAAACGGTGGTCACGGCGGACGACCTGATTCTGCCGCTGTTCGCCGTACCGGGCGAGGGGGTGCGCAAGCCGGTCGGATCCATGCCGGGCGTATTCCAGACGTCGGTGGACGAGCTCGTCCGCGACGCACAGGAGGCGTTCGACCTCGGCATTCCGGCCGTCCTGCTCTTCGGCATCCCGGAGCACAAAGACGAGATCGGCAGCGAGGCGTGGGACGAGCAGGGGCCGGTGCAGCGGTCGGTCCGTGCGATCAAGGAAAGGGTCCCCGACCTCGTCGTCATCACCAATGTCTGCATGTGCGAGTACACATCGCACGGCCACTGCGGCGTCATCCGGGATGGCGACGTCGCGAACGACGAGACGCTCGAGCTGCTCGCGCGCGAGGCGTTGAGCCACGCCCGCGCCGGCGCCGACGTGGTCGCGCCGAGCGATATGATGGACGGGCGCGTGGCCACGATCCGGGCCGCCCTGGATGGCTCCGGTTTCAGCCGAGTCGCCATTCTCTCCTACGCGGTGAAGTTCGCGTCCGCGTTCTACGGTCCCTTCCGCGAGGCTGCCGAGAGCGCGCCGCAGTTCGGTGACCGCCGGACCTACCAGATGGATCCCGCCAATGGCGACGAGGCCCTGCGCGAGGCACGGCAGGACGTCGAGGAGGGCGCGGACATGCTGATGGTGAAGCCCGCGATGCCGAATCTCGACCTGATCTGGCGTGTCAAGCAGGCGACGGGCTACCCCGTATGCGCCTACCACGTGTCCGGCGAGTTCGCCGCCGTTGCGGCCGCCGGCGAGCGCGGCTGGCTGGACGCGGACCGTGCTTTCGCGGAGTCGCTGATCGCGATGAAGCGGGCCGGCGCGGATTGCATCATCACGTATTGGGCGAAGCAGTGGGCTTCGCAGGGCTAGGGCGAGGGCTAGGGCTAGGGCGAGGGGCGGCCTCGAAGTTCCTGGCGAGCGTCGTGAGCATGCGGACGACCTCCTGCAGCAGCGAATGGATGGCCCCGACCGTGCGCTGGTCCAGCGGTTCCAGGGCGAGAAGGCAGTCGAGTATGGCCGCGGACTCGGTCGCAGATCGGCGCGCGATGCGGTAGAAGCGCGCCTTGTCGCGCCGGCTGTGCTCGCCGGAGCCTTCCGCGATGTTGATCGTGGTGGAGGTCGCCGAGCGGTGCAGCTGATCGGCGAGGAACGGATCGGAGGAACGTACCGACGCAACGATCGGCTTGCACGCGACGACCGCGGCCAGCGCCTTCTGAAACACGGTCATGCGCTGGTAGTCGAACAGACCCTTTCCGTCGATTTTCATTTCCGCCGCCGAGTTCGGTGAGGCTGATTGGAGTTCGCCTCCTACGGTTGCAGGACCGGCGGGACAGAAGAATAAGCGGATCGGCTGCTCCTCCTCCCTACACCATTCCTCCTGGCCCCGACCCCTGATCCCACCCCCTCAACCCTATCCCTCCTTGCCCTAGCCCTTGCCCTAGCCCTCGCCCTGCGCAGCCGCTATGTTTTTACGCCGGGCACTCTTACCTCGGCCGATGACCCAAAGCCTCAACAAGGCGCTGTTGATCGGCAATGCGGGCGCCGACCCGGACGTGCGCACGACTGCGTCCGGACGCCGGGTGGCCTCCTTTCCGCTGGCGACGAGCCGGCGCTGGAGCGCCTCGCCGGGCGCGGGAGTGCGCGAGAAGACGGAATGGCATCGGGTGGTGGCGTGGGACGAGCTGGCGGACCGGCTCGCGCGCTCGCTCCGGCGCGGGGGGAGGGTGTTCGTGGAGGGATCGCTCGAGTACCGGAGCTGGCAGGACCGCTCGGGCCGCACGCGATACGCAACGGAGATCGTCGCCCAGGACGTGATCCCGCTGGATCCGCAGGCAGGGGCGGAGACCTCGGGAGACGAGGAGTCAGACCTCCCGTTCTGAGGAGAGGGCCGAAGATGCAGGGGCATTGGGCAGGGAGCCTGGGCGTGGTGATGGGGCTGGTCCTCGCGGCGCCCGCCGCGGGGCAGCAGAATCCGCCGAAGCCGGTGCCGGACACGATCACGAGCGTCCGGGACACGATCACCAGCGTGGCCGACAGCGTCTCCGGCGTCGGCGACACGGCGACAGCCCCCGAAGCGGATCGGCGCCCGAGCCGCATCATCCTGAAGACACCGATTCCGGTCCGGTCGGAGCGGAGCCCGCTCTCGCCGGCCGGCGCCGCGCACGAGCATCGGGTGGCACGCGGGGAGACGCTCTGGGGCCTCGCCGGTCGGTATCTCGGCGATCCGCATGCATGGCCGAGCATCTACGAGGCGAACCGCGGCGTCGTGGAGAACCCGCACTGGATCTTCCCGCAGGAGCGCCTGCGAATCCCGGGTATTGCCGCGGTTCCGGGAGGCGCCGCTCCGGGCGAAGCGCAGGCGGCGGAAGCGACCGCGGCTCGCTCGGGCGCGTCCATGAGAGCGGTGTCATCGGCCGAAGTCGCCCGTCGGGGACGCACCCGCTTCTATCGCACGCCGGCCCCGCCTCCGGAGCTGGAGCTGGATCGATCGCGGCCGCTCGTGACCCTATGGGAGTACCGCGCGGCCGCGTGGCTGCAGGATCCGGGATCGCTCGATCCGGTCGCATCGTTCCTGCGCATCTTCGATCCCGGCACGGCCACGGGCGCGGACGCGTCCGCGAGGGCGGTGCACCCCCAGGACGCGGTCTATCTCGCCTACGGCGAAGATGCGCGGCCCACGGTCGGCGACACGCTGCTCCTGGTCCACGAGGGGCGGAGGGTGGGGCGGTGGGGCTCGATCATCGAGCCCACCGCGTTGGTTCGCGTCGTGTCGACCTCCGCGGACGTGCTGACCGCAAGTGTGGAGCACCAGTTCCGCATGGTGCAGCCGGGCGACGTCGCCCTTCCAATGCCGGCTTCGCCCGACCTGCCCGGCACCGCGTCCGAGCCGGTCGTGGACGGCGCGACGGGAGAGATCCTCGGCTTCGCGATCGAGCGGTCTCTGCCGAGCGTCGGGGATGAGGCGTTCGTCAGCCTCGGCTTCTCCGACGCTCTGAGGCCGGGGGACGAGCTTGTCGTCTATCTGCCGGGGCGCAGCGCGGGCGACCCGGCCCGCGACCTTCCGACGGAGCCGATCGCGCGTCTGCGCGTCGTGCGCACGACGGATCGGACGGCGACGGCGAGGGTAATCGCCCTCTCGGAAGCGGTGCTCCAGGCGGGGCTCCCGGTGCGGGTCTATACGCGGGTCCGATGACGGTCGGCCTTCTTCATATCGTAGCGCTAGTGCTTTACGGGGCCACGGCCACGTTGCTGGCCGTGTCGCTCGCCCGCGGTCGAGCAGGGCCCCCGAGGATCGGGGCTCTGTTCATCGTCGGCGCCGTGGTGGCCCACGCCCTCGCGCTCGTCGCGTTCGTGCGCCACTTCCACGAGCTTCCGCTGGTCGGGCTCGCCCCCTCTCTGTCCAGCTTCGCGTTCCTGCTCGGGATCTTCCTGCTGCCGTCGGCCGCGACGCGCGACGAGGTGCGACCGGTCGGGCTCATCCTCGCGCCGATCGCGACCGTGCTGCTGCTCGTCGCCATCGCGATCGGCATCCGTCCCGCGGGCGAGGCGCTCGCGTTCCGCGGCATCTGGTTCGCCGCCCACGTGGTGCTCGCGTTCATCGGCAACGCCGCGCTCGCCGTCGCGTTCGCGGCGGGGCTGCTCTATCTGATCCAGTTCCACGAGCTGAAGTCGAAGAACTTCGGCCGCTGGTTCCGCTTTCTGCCCTCGCTGGACACGCTCGACCGAGTCGGGCGGCGCTCGCTGCTCATCGGCTTTCCTACGCTCACGCTCGCGCTCGCGCTCGCCTGGGCCTGGACGGTCCGCTTCCGCCACTCGCTCGCGGCGACCGACCCTAAGATCGTGTGGAGCGTACTGACCTGGCTCGTCTTCCTGATCGCGCTCGGCGTCCGCTTCCGTGGCCGCGGCCGTGACCGACGCGGCGCCGTCGCCAGCGTGGTCGGCTTCGTGGTCGTCGTCGTCGCCTATCTCGTGTTGCGGCTCTCCGTCGCCGACGGACGGCTGTTCTTCTGAGCGATGGACGCCTTGACGCTCGCCGTCGTCGGGATCAGCCACCACACGGCCGCGGTGGACGTGAGGGAGCGCTTCGCCGTAGACACGGCGACGCGCGCCCGGATCCTGGCCGGCGTGACGGAGTCGGGACCCGCGCGCGAGGCGGTGTTGCTCTCGACGTGCAACCGCACCGAGTTCTACCTGGTCGTGCCGGAAGGCACCGATCCGACGACGGTCGCCCTGCCTCCACTCGCGGATGCGGCGGGTTACACGCTCGAGGAGGCGAAGGGTTTCTTCTACTGTCGGCGAGGCAGGGACGCCGCGCACCACCTGTTGCGCGTCGTGTCCAGCCTGGACTCGATGGTGCTCGGCGAGGCGCAGATCCAGGGGCAGGTCCGGGAGGCCTACGAGACAGCGGCGGAGCTGCCGAGCGAGCCACGCGTGGTCGGACCGGTGCTGTCGCGGCTGTTCCAGTCGGCGCTGGCGATCGGCGGCCGCGTCCGCAGCGAGACGGCGCTCGGCGAAGGCGCGGCATCGGTGCCGTCCGCCGCGGTGGAGCTCGCGCGCAAGATCTTCGGTCCGCTTCGCGGTCGGCGCGCGCTCGTGCTCGGCGCGGGTGACATGAGCGAGCTGATGCTGGAGTGCCTGCGGGGTGAGGGTGTGAAGGGGCTGGTGATCGCAAACCGGAGTCAGGCCCGGGCGATGGAGCTGGCGGCGCGGGCCGGCGCCACGGCCGTGGGGTTGCAGGATCTCGCCGAGGCGATCGCCTCGGTGGACATGGTCGCGACCGCAACCTCCTCACCGGTGCCCGTGCTGACGCGCGAAGTCCTGCTGCGCGCGATGCCGGCCGGGCCCCGGCGGCCGCTGTTCATCATCGACATGGCGATCCCGCGCGACGTGGATCCCGGCGTCGGCGACGTCGACAACGTCTTCCTGTACGACATCGACGACCTGCAGCACATCGTGCACACGAACCTGGAGCGGCGTGAGGCACAGATCGCAGCGGCAGACGGGATCATCGAGCAGGGCATAGAGGACTTCTGGGGCTGGTACGCGTCGCTCGATGTGGTGCCGATGATTCGCGAGCTGCGCGAGGGCGCGGAGGCGGTACGTCGCGCCGAGGTCGAAAAGGCTATGCGCCGGCTGCAGCACCTGCAGCCGGAGGACCGCGAGGTCGTCGAGGCGATGTCGCGGCAGCTGCTCAACAAGATGCTGCACTCTCCAACGGTGCGGCTGCGGGATGCCGCGGCGAACGGGCGTGGCGTGGGCATGCTGGAGGCCGCCCGCTATCTGTTCGGACTCGAATCGCGAAGGCGCCAGGAGCGGGAGGCGGGGGAGGAGGCGGATGCAGGCTAGGCGGGTGCTGGTAACGGGCGGAGCCGGGTTCATCGGCAGCCACGTGGCGCAGGCGCACCTCGGGGCGGGGGATCGGGTGTGGATCGTGGACGATCTCTCGTCCGGACGACGGGAGAACGTGCCCGCCGGGGCGCAGCTCGTCGTCATGGACATCGCCGACGAGGAGCTCGACGGGCTGTTCCGCGCCGTCGGCGGCTTCGACATCGTCAGCCATCACGCGGCTCAGATCGACGTGCGCAAGTCGGTGGCGGATCCGCGGCTGGACGCGCGCATCAATGTGGACGGGCTGCTCAACGTGCTCGAGTGCGCGCGCGGTCACCAAACGGAGAGGGTCGTGTTCGTGTCCTCCGGCGGCGTCGTCTACGGCGAGCCGGAGCGGCGCCCGACCCCCGAGCAGGAGCCGAAGGGGCCGCTCTCCCCCTACGGCGTCACGAAGTTGGCGGCCGAATACTACCTCCACTACTACCACCGCGTGCACGGGTTGGAGTACGCCGCGCTTCGTTATTCGAATGTGTACGGGCCGCGGCAGGACCCGCACGGCGAGGCAGGCGTGGTTGCGATCTTCTCCGAGCGGCTCCTGGCGGGCGAGACCTTGACGATCTTCGGCGACGGCGAACAGACTCGCGACTACGTGTACGTGGGCGATGTGGTGGCCGCCAACCTGCTGGTGGCCGGATGCGTGCTGCCGCCCGTCTCGGGGCTGGACGACCGCGCCTTCAACGTCGCCACGCAGCGCGAGACGAGCGTGAATGCGCTGGCGACGGCCCTGGCGGACGTCGTCGGAGCCGAAGCGACGGTGTCGCATGCACCGGCCCGACCGGGCGAGCTGCGGCATTCCTGTCTGGACACATCGAAGCTGAAGGGCCTGGGCTGGCGCGCGGAAACGTCCCTCGACGAGGGGCTCGCGCGCACATACGAGTGGATCGCACGAGGGAAAGGTGGGCTCTAGGGTGCTGGCGATGCTGCAGGCGGGGCCGGGGGCGCATACGACGCCCATGGACATGATCGTCGGAGGCGGACTATCGACCCAGGTGATCATCGGCGTGCTGGCGGTGTTCTCTCTGGTCAGCTGGATCATCATCTTCTGGAAGCTGGGCCAGTTCCGTCGCCTGAGGCGGCAGGGAACGGAGTTTCTCGGCGCGCTGGAGCGCTCGCAGCGGCTGGAGGACGTCTACAAAACGGTGGTGGGGCTGCGCGACTCCGCCTACACTCGTGTCTTCCGGCGGGGCATCAACTTCTTCAGCGAGCTGCGGCCGGGCGCGCTGCGGCAGGACGCGCCGACGGGACCGGGGCTGTCCGAGGCGCAGCTACAGGCGCTGCGGCTCGTGCTGGAGAAGGAGCAGTCGGAGGAACAGGATGACCTTGCGGGAGGGGTGGCGTGGCTCGCCATCATCGGCTCCGTCTCGCCGCTGCTGGGGCTGCTCGGCACGGTGATCGGCGTGATGGAAGCCTTCATCGGCATCAGCCGGACCGGGAGCGCGAACATCAGCGCGGTGGCACCGGGCGTCGCCGAGGCGCTGGTCACGACCGTCGCCGGGCTGACGGTCGCGATCCCCGCCGTCATCGCATACAACTACTTCGTCAATCGGCTCAACTTCTTCAGCGGCGAGCTCGAAGGGTTCGCGAGCGAATTCATCGGCACGCTGGCGCGCGAGGGGAGACTGTGAGGAAGCGCGGCCTGCCGCTCTCGGCCAATGTCAACGTCACGAGTCTGGTGGATGTGGCGTTCACGCTGCTCGTCATCTTCATCATCACCGCGCCGATCCTGCAGGGCGGCATCGAGGTGCAGCTGCCGAAGGCGCCTGCCGCGCCGATCACGTCGTCGGAAGGCGTCATCGTCACTCTCACTCGCGACGGCCGCATCTACGTCGGCAATGTGCCGGCCGCCTCGCTCGACGATTTCCGTCGCGTCTTCCCCGACTACGTGCGCAGCAAGAACGTCAAGAGCGCTTACGTGAAGGCGGATCGCAACGTTCCCTACGGCGACGTGCTGCAGGTGATCGGAGTCATGAAGCAGCTCGACGTGACCGGCGTCGGGCTCGTCGCCGACCCGGAGCTGGAGCGACGATGAAGGGCCACCGTCCGGGCCGCGGGGCCATACTGGCCTCCCTCGCGCTGCACGTGGCGCTGCTCGCCGGCGTCGTCGTCTCCGCGCAGGCGACCCCGCAGCTGCCGCCCCTGCGCGTGTACCGCGTCGACCTCTACTCGCCCCCGCCGCAGGCCGCTGGCGAGCCGGCACCGGCGGTCGCCTCGCCCGAGCCGGCGCCGCCCCAGCCGAAGCCGGAGCCCGAGCCGGAGAAGCCGAAGCCGGAGCCGGCTCCGCCGAAGCCGGTCGAAAAGCCGAAGCCCAAGCCGAACCCCGTCGAGACGAAGCCGAAGCCGACGGACACGAAGCCGGCCGAGAAGCCGGAGCCGAAGCCGGCGACCGGATCGAGACCGGACCCGAACAGCAAGGGCGGCGAGGACCTGAACGTGAAGCTCGAGGGAGAGGCCTTCCCTTATCCGGCGTATCTGGAGAACATCATCCGGCAGGTGCGCCGCTATTTCCGCTGGGAGGGCGCGCCGGACCTGCAGGCGGAGATCTACTTCGTCATCGGCCGCGACGGCACGATCACCGGGCTGCGCGTGCTGAAGAGCTCGGGCAACTCACAGTTCGACCTGCAGGCGGTGGGAGCGGCGGAGGTGGCCGGCAAGCGCGGCGAGTTCGGCCCGTTGCCGGAAGGATTCGAGGGCGACCGCCTGCCGGTCAGCTTCACCATTGCACCACCGGGGAGGTGAGTGGCGTGCGACGTTTCCGATACCTGTTCGTTCTGCTTGGGCTCCTCCTCGCGTTGCCGCTGCACGCGCAGGAAGACAAGGTCCCGACCGGCGTCCGGCTCCGTCTGACCTATCAGACCGGCTACCGGCCGAAGCTCGCCGTGCGACCAATGGAGGCCACCGGCATCGCGGCCGAGGTCAGCGACGACGTCTACGACATCCTCAAGCGCGACTTCGACTTCAGCGACCGCTTCGAGATGGCGACGGCGCCGATGGGACTCTCCTCCGGCGCCGTGGACTACAAGGCGTGGAACGACCTCGGAGTCGTCTATCTCGTCACGGGTGAGGTCCAGCCCGAGTCCCGCGGCTACTCCCTGCGCCTCGCGCTGCACGACGTCGTCTACGCGAACGTCAAGCAGATCGGCTCCTTTTCGCTGCCACCCGCCGACGCGCCGGACTTCCGCATGGCCGTGCATGCCACCGCGGACGAGGTCGTGCGCTGGGCGACTGGACAGCCGGGAGCGGCCGCCACCCGCATCATCTTCCGCCGCGGCGGCGGGCGCGCCTCCGAGCTGATGATGGTGGATGCGGACGGCGAGAACCTGCACCGTATCGCGTCCAGCCAGGACATGCTGTTCTCGCCGGTGTGGTCGCCGGACGGCACTCGGATGCTGTACGCCCAGTCGGACGGTAGCAGCTGGCGCATCCTGGAGCGCAACGTCGCGGACGGACGCACGCACACGGTCGTCGAGGGGCGCGGGCTGCTGCTCACGCCGGCGTACGCGCCCGACGGCCGGCACATCGCGTACGCGCGCTATGACGGCTCGGGCACGCGCGTCTACTCGTACGACGCGGCGGGGGGCTGCTGTCTGAAGCGGCTGACGGGCGGCCCGCGCGACGACCTTTCGCCCAGCTACTCGTCCGACGGCGGCCGTATCGCGTTCAACTCGAGCCGGCTCGGAGCGCCGCACATCTATATCATGTCGGCCAATGGCGGCAACCCGACGCTGCTCTCGCCTTTTGTGTACGGAGAGCCCGGTTACTACACTTCACCCGACTGGTCGCCGACCGGCTCGCAGGTGACCTTCCACGGGCGCTCGCGCGGCAACTTCCAGATCATGATCGCCGATGCGTCCGACCCCGGCGCGACCGTGCAGCAGATCACCGACGCGGGGATCAGCGAGGACCCGAGCTGGGCCCCGGACGGACGGCACATCGTGTTCGCGGGACAGCGGCAAGGCCGCTGGGGACTCTTCGTGATCGACAGCGCTACCGGACGCCTGCGGCCGCTCGCGGCGGGCGGCGGAAAGTTCGAGCTGCCGGACTGGTCTTCGGCGCTCGTGAAAGCCCAGGAGCAAGCAGGTCTCGGCAGCGGCGGGTGATGGCGCCCGGCGCGGACTCTCACGTCTGGAGGAGCGACAGATGAAATCGGCTCGCAGTGTGGTGATCGGGGTTGTCCTGGGTGTGGCGCTCGGCGCGTGCAAGAAGGAGCAGCCGCCACAGCCGGTTCCGCAGCCCGTCGAGACGGCCGATACCGTCGACACGAGTGGGAACGACCGCGCCGCCGCGGATGCCCGTGCCCGCGCGGATGCCGAGGCGCGCGCCCGCGCGGAGGCGGAGCGGGCGAGAGCCGCGCTCACGGAGATGGTCCACTTCGAGTACGACGCGTCCGAGATCGGGCCGGAGGCGCAGGACATCCTGGTGCAGAAGGCGGCCGTGCTGCGCGCGCACCCGGAGATCCGGCTGCGCATCTCCGGGCACTGCGACGAGCGCGGCTCGGTCGAGTACAATCTCGCGCTCGGGATGCGCAGGGCGGAGGCGGCCAAGCAGTTCCTGGTGAACTACGGCCTGGACGGCAGCCGCTTCGAGACCGTGAGCTTCGGCGAGGAGCGGCCGATCGCGCAGGGAGAGGGCGAGGATGCGTGGGCCCAGAACCGGCGCGATGAATTCCAGATCACGGCGGGCGAGTCCAGCCTGATGCCGTCCGGCACCTGAGAGGAAGGCGGTGAGCATGCGGTGCGTTCCGTTCCGGGGCCTCAGGGCCCATCCGGCGCTTCTCGTCCTGGCGTTCATGCCGCTCGCGGGCTGCGCGACGAAGCGCGACGTGCGCGATCTCCGCGATGAGATCATCGCGCTGCGCGCGCACCAGGATTCGCTGATGTTTCGCCTGCAGCGGCAGAACGACCAGCTCTCCGACAGCCTCGGGCTGCTCGGCGATGTGCTGCTTCGCATCCGAGGCGACTTCGCCAACGAGCTCGCCCAGCTCGAGCAGCAGCACGTGCAGATCCAGGAGCTGACGGGGCAGAGCCAGCGTCGGATCTCGGAGTTCCGCGAGCAAATTTCGGAGCGGAGCGCCCGCATGCTCACGCCCGTGGACAGTCTGACCGACAGCACGGCCGCCGGTCCGGCCGCGTCCGGCGACGTCGAGGAGCTCTACCGCATCGGCTCCGACAACCTGCAGCGCGGCGCGTCCAGCACGGCCAGGATGGCCTTCGAGCAGATCCTGAAGCAGGATCCGAACGGCCCGCGCGGCGCGGATGCGCAGTTCGGCCTCGCCGAGACGTACTACCTGGACAAGGACTACGCGCAGGCGCTGCAGGAGTTGGAGCACCTGGTCGAAATGTACCCCAACTCGGAGCGAGCGCCGCAGGCGTTGTACCGCGCCGGGGTGATCGCGGAAGAGCAGGGGAACGTTCCCCAGGCGAGGAAGTACTTCCAACGGGTGGTCGCCGGCTACCCGAAGTCGGATGAGGCGCGCAAGGCCTCCGACGAGCTGCGTCGCCTGCGGAAATGAGCCGCCGTGCGCTGTCCCTACTGTCACGGTACCGAAGATCGGGTCGTCGATACCCGCACCAGCCGGGAAGGGGGAGCGGTGCGGCGTCGCAGGGAGTGCGTGGGCTGCGGCCGCCGCTTCACGACCTACGAGTACGTCGAGGAGCGACCGCTGCAGGTGCGCAAGCGGGACGCCTCGATCGAGGCGTTCGACCGGCAGAAGCTGGTCCGCGCGGTCCGGCTCTCGTGCGCGAAGCGGCCGATCACGCTCGATGACATCGAGACACTCGTCGACGAGGTCGAAGACGCGCTCAACGGCCTCGGCCGCGATGAGGTGAAGAGCCGCGAGATCGGCGAGCAGGTGATGGAGCGCCTGAAGGCGCGGGATCATGTGGCGTACGTCCGCTTCGCTTCCGTGTACCGCGACTTCCAGGACATCGACGAGTTCTACGAAGAGGTCCGCGAGCTGCAGGTGCGAAGGGCACGCGCGGCACAGAGCGCGGGCCAGGCCGAGCTGCCGCTGGAACCCGAATGAGCTGGAGAGACCGGGCCGGGTCGGCCGCCGAGATGCCGTTCCTCGACCATCTCGAGGAGCTGCGCTGGCGCATCCTGTGGAGCCTCATCGCGCTCATCATCGGCGCCGGCGTCGGCTTCTTCATCGTCGCGAAGCTCGACGTGCTGCACCTGCTGATCGCGCCGGTCCTGCCGTATATCCAGGGCGACAAGCTCCGCTACCTCAGCCCCGCCGATCCGTTCTTCCTGACGCTGAAGCTCGGGCTGACCCTCGGCACGATCCTCTCTTCGCCGATCATCATCTATCAGATCTGGGCGTTCCTCTCGCCCGCCCTGAAGAGTGACGAGCGCCGCGCCATCGTGCCCGCCTTCTACCTGGGAGTCATCCTCTTCCTGATGGGCATGGCGCTCGCCTATTTCGCGGCGCTGCCGGCGACGCTGCGCTTCATGATGAGCTTTCAGACCGAGAGCCTCGCGCCGATGATCACCGCCGGTCCGTATCTCGGCTTCGTGGTCAAGCTGCTGCTCGCGTTCGGTCTGATCTTCGAGCTGCCGGTCGTCATCCTCGTCCTCGCCGTGATCGGGCTCGTCAACGCCCGCATGCTGCGCAAGCAGCGCCGCTTCGCCATCGTCGGCGCGACAGCCGTGGCCGCGTTCATAACACCCGGCGACATGATCGTGCTCACAATCTTCATGATGCTGCCCCTGATCTTCCTCTACGAGCTGAGCATCGGCCTGACCGTGATGGTCGAGCGCCGCCGCAGGCGGGCCGCCCTGCGAGAGGGGCTGGCCGAGGCGTGAGAGGCGGCCTTCGGCCGGGCGCCGCCGCTGCGCGGCGGGGCGCCTGCGGGGCGCGGCCTCCGGCCGGGCGCGGCCTGTGGCCGGGCGCCTGCGGCGGGGGGCGGCCTGCGGCCGGGGGGCGCGGCCTGTGGCCTTGCGGGGGGCGGCCTGCGGCCGGGGGGCGCGGCCTGCGGCCTTGCGGGGAGCGGCCTGCGGCCGGGGGGCGCGGCCTGCGGCCTTGCGGGGGGCGGCCTGCGGCCGGGGGGCGCGGCCTGTGGCCTTGCGGGGGGCGGCCTGCGGCCGGGGGGCGCGGCCTGCGGCCTTGCGGGGGGCGGCCTGCGGCCGGGGGGCGCGGCCTGCGGCCTTGCGGGGGGCGGCCTGCGGCCGGGTTCATCCGGGTCGTCTGGATTGCGGCGACACTCCTCGCCCCGGTCGGGCTTCGGGCGCAGCAGCAGCCCTCGCCGAAGCCGGCGGTCAGCGAGGCGCAGCGGAAGCGGATCCTCGAAGCAATGCGTGGACTCGACATCGACACCACGCGCGCCGGGCGGGACTCGCTGGCTGCCGACACGCTCGGCGCCGACACGCTGCGGACGGACAGCCTGCGGGTGGTGGCGGACACGGCGGTTCCGTTGCTGCCGCAGGTGCCACGGGACTCGGTGAGTCGTCTGTTGCTCAGCCTGCCGGGCTACGACGCGGTGGAGTACTCGGGCACCGGGGCCATCTACGGTGCGGACAGCGCGCAGATCGTGCTGAAGGGGCCGGGCGCGCAGGTGTCGCAGGCGGAGCAGAGGCTGGGGGCGGACTCGATGATCGTCTACTCGCAGACGACGAACATCGTGTGCGGGTACGGCCAACCCGTGCTGGAGGGGGGCGCGCAGACCGGAACCGAGCCGGTGCAGAGCGAGCAGGTCTGCTACGACACGAAGGGGCGGGTGGGCATTGCGCGGGGCGCGAAGACGAAATTCACGGAGAACGCCAGCTGGTACCTGCAAGGTACCGTCTACACGAAGGGCTCGGACAACATGTACGGCAGGTCGGCGCAGTTCACGACCTGCTCGCTCGAGGTGCCGCACTACCATTTCGCGGCCCGGAAGCTCAAGGTCGTACGCGGGAACCTGCTCGTGGCGCGCGACGTCACGCTGAACTTCGCGGACGTGCCGGTGATGTGGCTGCCGTTCATGGTTCAGAGCCTGAAGAAGGGACGGCGTAGCGGGCTGCTCATGCCGGTGTTCAGCCTCAACGACATTGCCCGCACGAACGCCGGCTACAACCGCAGGATCTCGAACGTCGGGTTCTATTGGGCGATCAGCGACTACATTGGCGCCCAGATGACGAGCGAGTGGTTCGCGAACAACTGGACCGCCGTCGAGGCGGACCTCGACTACAGGTGGCTGGACCAGTTCCTGGACGGCGGCTTGAGCGTCCGGCGTTACTGGCGGCAGACGTCGAAGGACCTGACGCTGAACGGTCGCACGAGCTGGAGGCCGGATGAACGCACGAGCGTCCAGGTGTCGGCGAACTACGCATCGTCGAGCGACTTCGTGCGGCAGAACACGTTCGATCCGCGAGAGCTGACGCGCTCGATCGACTCGAACGTCGGCCTCTCCAGGCGCTACGACTGGGGCAATCTCACGGTGAGCGGGCAGCGCAGACAGCTGCTGTCGCAGGACGAGGTCGATCTGACGCTGCCGCAGTTCAGCGTCAACCTCGCCTCGATCACGCTCTTCCCCGCGCCGGCGGACCAGGCCGGCTTCTTCAACAATGCCACCTTTTCCGGAAGCTTCGGCGGTACCCTGAGCAGCAAGGACGTGAACGAGGAGGTCCTCAGCGCGTCTGTTCGGGATACCCGCAACTTTCAGGGCAATCTTGGCACCAGCCTGCGAATTGGAAATGTGTCGTGGAGCCAGAACGTGAACACGCGGCAGAACGTCCTGTTCGCGAAGCCCGCGATCGCCGACACGGCGAACCCGGACAGCATCGCGCTGCTGGCACAGCCGAAGTTCCAGGAGAACCGGATCACCTGGAGCACCGGCCTCGGCTATCAGCAGCGGCTGATCGGCACCAGCACGCTGAGCCCGAGCGTGCAGATCGGGGGCGACATGCTGAAGCAGGATACGCTCGACATGGGGTACGTCTCATCGCCGATCCGGCTGAGCATCGGGGCCTCGTTGCAGACCGACCTGTACGGCTTCTATCCCGGGATCGGACCCTTTTCCCGCTTCCGCCACCGCCTCTCGCCCGGAATCAGCTATTCGTATTCGCCGGCGCCGAGCACGTCCGAGCTGCAGCAGAAGCTGTTTGGACTGACGAACGTCTCCGAGCAGAACACGATGACGCTGTCGCTGCGCCAGACGTTCGAGGCGAAGTACAAGGAGAGCCGGGAGGACAGCGCGGCGGCGGGTGGAGGTGCAGCCGCGGCTGCTGCCGGGGCGGCGGCCGGTGGCGCGGCGACCGACACGACGGGCCTCGTCGCGGATACGACCGCCGCGGACACGGTGGGCGCGGCGGACGTTGGAGGGCCGCGCCGGCTCCCGCAGGCGCGCAAGGTCATGCTGCTGTCGATCAACACCAGTGCGATCACCTACGACTTCGTGCGAGCCCGCGGCGGAGGCGATGGCCTGACGACGACGCAGCTCACGAACACGATCAGCTCCGATCTGCTGCACGGCCTGTCGCTGAGCATGACGCACGACCTGTTCAAGTTCCCGGAGGCGACGACACCGACCGAAGTGGACAGCGGGACGGTCGTCGTCACGCCCACCGGCAGTGGTCGGTCTTTCGCCCCTCACCTGCGCAGCCTTTCGACGTCGTTCTCGATCAGCAGCGATTCCTGGCTGTTCCGGAAGCTCGGTCTGGCGGGCGGCGGCAAGGAGGAGGAGCGGCCGGGGCAGGGGCAGCCGCTCGCGCAGGATACGCTCGGAGCGATGGACTCGGAGGACCCGACCGGTACGAGCGCCAACGACCTCGGCGTCATGGGCTCGGCCGGCATCCGGTCGCCCCGCCGCCGGCCGGAAGGCCCGGTCGGCTCCTGGAACGCCCAGATCAGCTACACGCTGTTCAGGCCGGCCGAAGGGCAGCTAGGTGACGCGAACCAGATGCTGCAGGGGAACGTCAACTTTCAGCCGACGCCGGGCTGGAACGTCCACTGGCGGACCGGCTATTCGATCACCGATCACCAGTTCAGCGACCATATCCTGTCGCTGTCGCGGGATCTCCACGAGTGGCAGGCCAGCTTCGACTTCGTGAAGGCGCAGAACGGCAACTTCCAGTTCCGTTTCCGGGTGCAGCTCACGTCGCTGCCGGACCTGCACCTGGACTACGATCAGCGGAACCAGCCGACGCTCCTGCGGTCGGAAACCCCGCAATAGTCGGATGACGGAGCCCGTCGAGCTGCACGGGGACAGGCTTCGGCTCGAGGAGGTCGAGCGCGTGGCGGGCGAGGCGTCGCCGGAGGTCGTGCTCGGCTCCGAGGCCCGCGAGCGTGTCCGGTCCGCGCGCGCGGTCGTCGAGCGCGCGGTCGAGGAGGGGCGCGTCGTCTATGGTGTGACCACCGGCTTCGGCGCCCTCGCGGAAGTGGTGATTCCACGGGAGCGGATCGCGGAGCTCCAGGTGAATCTGCTCCGCAGCCATTCTTCCGGCATTGGAGAGCCGCTGCCCGACCCCGAAGTTCGGGCGATCACGCTACTGCGCGCGAACGTGCTCGCGCTCGGGCACTCGGGCGTCCGCGCCGTCGTGATCGAGCGGCTCATGGACCTGCTGAATCGGCGCGTGCATCCGGTGATCCCCGCCCTGGGCAGCGTCGGCGCGTCGGGGGACCTCGCCCCGCTCTCGCACCTGGCGTTGGTGCTGATCGGCGAGGGGGAGGCGACGCTCGAAGGGGAGCGACTGCCGGGAAACGAGGCACTGCGGCGGGTCGGCCTCGAGCCGCTCGTGCTCGGCGCCAAGGAGGGTCTCGCCCTCAACAACGGAACGCAGGCGCACACCGGGATCGGCATCCTGGCGCTGCTGCGAGCCGAGCGCTGTGTCGAGACGGCCGAGGTCGCGGGGGCCATGAGCCTCGAGGGATTGCGCGGCTCGCCCGACCCGTTCGACGAGGCGATCCAGCGGGTGCGACCGCATCCCGGGCAGGCGGCGAGCGCAGCTCGGTTGCGGGCGCTGCTCGAGGGCTCCCGCATCCGGGAATCGCACCGCAACGGCGACCCGCGCGTCCAGGACGCCTACTCGCTGCGCTGCATGCCGCAGGTCCACGGCGCCGCCCGGCAGGCGTTCGCGTACATCCGTCAGGTCCTCGAGGTCGAGGCGAACAGCGCGACCGACAATCCGCTCATCTTTCCCGAGGATGGTCGCGTCATCAGCGGCGGCAACTTCCATGGACAGCCGATCGCACAGGTTTTGGATCTGCTGGCCATCGCGTGCGCGGACCTCGGTTCCATCAGCGAGCGTCGCGTCGCGAGGCTCGTGGATCCGGCGCTCTCGATGCTGCCACCGTTCCTGACGCTGGATGCCGGCGTCAGCTCGGGGCTGATGGTCGCCCAGATCACGGCCGCGGCCCTGGTCAACGAGCTGAGGCTGTGCGCCACACCCGCGAGCAGCGACTCGATTCCGACCGACGCGAACAAGGAGGACCACGTCTCGATGGGCATGGCAGCCGCGCTGAAGGCTCGGCGCAGCGTGGTGCTGCTGGAGCGGGTCCTGGCGCTCGAGCTTCTGACCGCCTCGCAGGCGCTCGAGTTCCTGAAGCCGCTGCGACCTGGTGCAGGTGTGGAGCAGGCGCTCGCGCGCGTGCGCGACGTGGTGCCTCCGATCGATCGGGACCGCTCGCTGACGCCGGACATCGAAGCGCTCGAGCGGCAGGTGCGCGAGGGCACCTTCGCCCGCATTGCGCTCGAGGCCGGCCGATGAGCGACGTGCTCTTCACGGGCGCATCGCAGGTCTTCACCGGCGCCGCCGGAGGCGAGGTCCGGGAGGCAGTGGCCGTCGCCGTGCGCGACGGCGTGATCGCGGCGGTCGCGTCGGGCGACGACCTGATCGAGCGGTTCGGCGACGCCGACCGTGTCGACTGCGCTGGGCGGGTGCTCACGCCGGGGCTTGTCGACTCCCACACGCACGCGGTCTTCGGGCGTTGGCGCGCGGACGAGTACCCGCTGCGCTGCCGTGGCGTGCCCTACATGGAGATCGCCCGCCGCGGCGGCGGCATCAACGCCTCGGTGCGCGACCTGCGCAACCGCTCGGAGGACGAGCTGGTCGAGTTGGCGCGTCCTCGCCTCGCCGAAGCGCTGCGGCACGGCACGACGACGATGGAGGTGAAGAGCGGCTACGGGCTGACGACCGAGCACGAGCTGAAGATGCTGCGGGCGGTGAGGCGGCTAGCGGACGAGGGACCGATCGAGCTGGTGCCCACCTTCCTCGGCGCACACGAGTTCCCGCCCGAGTACAGCGACCGGCGGAACGCATACGTCGACCTGCTGGTCGAGGAGATGATCCCCGCCGTCGCCGAGCAGCGGCTCGCCGCCTTCTGCGACGTGTTCATGGAGCCCGGCGTCTTCGACGCGCAACAGAGCCGTCGGATCCTCGAGTCCGGCCTCGAGCACGGGCTCGTGCCGAAGCTGCACGCCGACGAGCTGGAGGGATCCGGTGGCGCGGAGCTCGCCGTCGCGCTCGGGGCCGCCTCCGCCGACCACCTCGGCTGCATCAGCGACGAAGGGATCGAGGCGCTGGCTGGCTCGACGACCGTCGCGACGCTGCTGCCCGGGACGCTGTTCTTCCTCGGGCGAGGCAGCTACGCGCCCGCGCGGCGGCTGCTCGACGCCGGCGCAACGGTGGCGCTCGCGACGGACTTCAACCCCGGCTCCTCGCCCTCGCCCAACCTGCAGCTGGTGCTGACGATCGCCTGCTCGGGGATGGGCATGGAGCCGCTGGAAGCGCTGCGGGCCGCGACCGTCGGAGGAGCCCGCGCGCTACGCCTCGGGCGCGATCACGGAATCCTGGCCCCCGGCGCCGCAGCCGACATCGTGCTGTGGCGCGCCGCCTCGCTCGACGAGATCGGCTACCGCTACGGGGTCAATCTCGTCGACGCCGTCTGGAAACGCGGCGAGCGGGTCGCGTAGCGCCAATGGCACGCGTCCCGGAGAGGTGGACGGAGCCGGGAAGAGTCGTAAGTGCTTGTGAGCAGCCGCATTCCGCCGATATTTTCGGCAGATGCCCCCCCGAGTACTGGAGGCCGTCCCGAACTTCAGCGAGGGACGGGATCGCGACGTCGTCGAGGAGATCGTGGACGCGGTCCGGGCCGCAGGAGCGGAGGTTCTCGACTGGTCCATGGATTCGGACCACCATCGCTCCGTCGTTACGCTCGTGGCTTCGCCGCCGACTCTGGAGAGTGCGCTGCTGGCCGCCGCCGTGGTCGCCCGGGACCGCATCGACCTGCGGCGCCACGTCGGTGTGCATCCGCGCATCGGTGCGCTGGATGTCCTGCCGATCGCTCCGGTCGCCGGGGCGAGCCTCGACGATGCACGGGCGCTGGCGCGGCGGATCGGTGAGCGGCTCGCGCACGAGCTTGGGATCCCGGTCTTCTACTACGGCGCCGCTTCCGACCCGCCCGGTCGGACGCTCGCCGACCTGAGGAGGGGTGGATTCGAGACCCTCGCCGCGGCGTGGCCGCCCGACCGCAGGCCGGACGTGCTCCCCGCGGGGTGGGCCCACGCCGGAGCGCATCCGAGCGCGGGCGCGACGTGTGTGGGCGCTCGACACGTGCTGCTGGCGTGGAATGTATGGATCGAGGGCGTGAGCCTCGAGCAGGCCGACGGCGTCGCCCGCTCGATTCGGGAGCGTGGAGATGGATTTCCGGGGTTGCGGGCGTTGGCACTGCGACTTCCCAGCCGGGACGCGCTCCAGATCTCGATGAACCTCGAGCGGCCCGACGAGGTGCCGCCGCTGGCCGTATTCCGGCGCATCGAGGAGCTGCTCGCTCCGCTGGGTGGACGCGTGGTGAAGACGGAGATCATCGGAATGATGCCGGACCCTCTTGTGCTGTCCGCTGCGGCGGATCGAATGCGGCTGGAAGATGCGAGCGCGCGACGACTGCTGTCCGCCCGGTTGGCGGAGCACCTGGCGTCGCAGGACTGATGCTTAGGCGGCGGGGATTATGACTGCGA
Organism: uncultured Gemmatimonadales bacterium; assembly: GCA_963798855.1. Classification (GTDB taxonomy): domain Bacteria; phylum Gemmatimonadota; class Gemmatimonadetes; order Longimicrobiales; family RSA9; genus CAWCUU01. Next base: position 502,874 of record CAWCUU010000001.1, read on the forward strand.
CGAAGCTCAAGGAGCAGGCCCGACACCACGAGCAGAAGGAAGAGTGGGAAAGGGCGATCGACCTCTACCAGCGGGTGCTGGAGAACGCGGAGATGTCCGGTGGAGAGGCGGATCTCCCGCTCTTCAATCGAATCGGCGATCTCTATCTGCGCCTCGGCCGCTCGGAAGACGCGACGCGCTACTACGAGGATGCGGCCGGGCGCTACGCGGACGCGGGACTCTTCAACAACGCGATTGCGTTGTGCAACAAGGCGCTGCGCTACGCAGACGGTCGACCCTCGCTGCTGCACCGCCTCGGGAGATATTGCGCCGCACAGGGCTTCCTCACCGATGCGCGCCGCTGGTTCCTGGAGTTCGCCGAGGGGGAGTTCAAGGCAGGCCGCATCGACGACGGCTTCGAGGCGCTCGAGGAATTCGCGGAGACCACCGATGACGCCGGCATCCGCGAGATGCTGGGCGAGCGGCTCATCGCGTACGAGCGCAACGATGAGGCGGTAGAACAGCTGCTTCAGGCGTACGCGCTTCGCGTCCATGCCGGCGAGGCGGACCGTGCGACCGCCTTGCGCAGCCGCATCCTCGATCTCGACCCGAACGCGGACCTGCACGCGGCCCTCCTCCAGCCGTCCGGCCCGGAGGGATCTCCCGAGGCCGAGGGCTTCTCGGGGTCGGTCTGGGATGTCGAGGAGGCGCCGGTCGAGGAAGAGGCGCCGGTCGAGGAGGAGGCGGCGCCGCCGAACCGCTGGCCGGCTCTCGACTTCGAAGTCGTTCCGGACGCCCTCGAGCCGGAGGTGCCGGCGGAGGAGGCGGAGACCGCCGAGCAGGCGGAGCCGATGCCCGTGGCCGATTCCGTCGGCGATGGGGAGACGGACGAGATCGCGGTCGACCCGTACGCCTACGGCACGATCACCCCGGAAGCGCAGGAGCCGCTCGAAGAGGAGCCCACGGAGGAGCCGGAGCCGCTGCCCCTGATCAGCGAAGCGGTGGGAGACGGCGAGGCCGACGAGATCGAGGTCGACCCCTACGCCTATGGCACCATCGAGCCGCAGCCGATGGAGATCGAGCAGGAGCAGGCGTCCGACGAGCTGCCGGCGGCGGGCGAGGCTGCCGTAGAAGAGTCGCCCCCCACCCTCGATCTCGCGGCGGAGCTGGACCGCGTGGACGAGCTGCTGTTGCAGCGCGAGGAGGAGACGGCGGTAACCGAGCTCGCGCGGCTGCACGACGAGCTCTCCTCCGCCGACCGTCTCGAGGATGCCGCGATCGTTCTCGATCGCCTGGTCGAGCTGGTGCCGGATGATCCCACGGCGCACCAGCAGCGGGTCGAGCTCGCGTTCCGCCTCGGCGACGAGCCGCGACTGGTGGAGGCCTACCTCGGCCTCGCCGATCGGCTCGCGCGCTCGGGCGCCCACGCGAAGGCCCGCGCGGTGTACGAGCAGGTCCTCGAGCTGGATTCGGAGAACGAGCGGGCAGCGGAAGGACTCGCGGAGCCGGACGGCTCGAGCGGCGAACACGTGGACATTGCGGGGCTCGTCGACGCGCAGCTCGGCGATGAGGAGGAGCCCGAGGAAGTGGCGCCGCCGGCCGGCCCTGTGGACGACGAATTCGCCGAGATCCTGACCGAGTTCAAGTCGAAGGTCTCGACGAGCATGCAGGACGACGATCCGCGCGCCCATTACGACCTCGGCCTTGCGTACAAGGAGATGGGGCTGCTGGACGAGGCGACCGCCGAGCTCGAGATTGCGCTCCGCGCCGGCGAGGACCCGCTCCGCGTCTACGAGGAGCTGGGGCAGTGCCTGATGCTGAAGCAGGACTACGCGGCCGCGGTGCAGGTGTTCGACACCGCCTCGGCGCTGCCGGACCGCGATCCGGCCGAGCGCGTGGGTGTCTTCTACCACCTCGGACGCTGCCACGAGGAGCTGGGGCAGGTCCAGGCGGCGAAGCGGGCGTACGAAGCGGTCATGGGCACGGACCTCAACTTCCGCGATGTCGCGGAGCGGCTCGCCGCGCTTTGACAAGGTCCGGCAGCGTTTCTACGTTGCGACGCTTCCGCCAGGAACCCGCACCTCGATCCGTCACCTGATGCTTCGCACCGCACTGCCGAAGCTCACCGATATCCAGCGACCGGTGGCCGACCGGCTCGAGGAGGTGGTCGAGGAGCTCCGCCGGATCGTCGCCTCCGACTTCCCGCGCATTCAGGAGGTGAATCAATACCTGCTGATGGCGCGCGGCAAGCTGTTCCGGCCCGCCCTGCTCCTGCTCTGCAACGAAGTGGAAGAGCGGCCGCATCCGCGGGCCGTGACGCTCGCGGCGGCCGTCGAGCTCGTGCACCTGGCGACGCTCGTGCACGATGACGCCGTCGACCACTCCGTCCTTCGGCGGGGCATGCCGACCGTGAACGCGCTGTGGAACCACCAGAGCGCGGTCATCATGGGCGACTACCTGTATAGCCGGTCCGTGACCGAGCTCACCGCGGTCGGCCAGATCGAGCTCATCGGCGTGCTCGCCCGCGCCGCGAACGAGATGAGCATCGGCGAGATGCGCCAGCTCGCGTCTCACGACGCACTGGAATTCGGCGAGGATGACTACGATCGTCTGATCGCGTCGAAGACCGCCTCGCTCATGGCCGCCGCCTGCGAGATGGGCGCGGTCGCAGGGGCCTCCCGGTACCAGGAGCCTCTCCGGACCTACGGACATCGGCTCGGCATGGCCTTCCAGATCGCCGATGACCTGCTCGACTACGCCGACGACGAGGCGACGACCGGAAAGCCCGCCGGGCAGGACCTGCGTGAGCACAAGGTTACGCTGCCCCTGATCGAAGCGTTGCGGACGGCGCCGAGCGCCGAGCGGCGGCTGGTGGAGCGCTTCTTCGCCGATCCCGAGCCGACCGACCAGGGAATCGAGGCGGTCATCGCGATCGTGCGGGACCGTGGCGGCCTGGACTATGCACGCGGCCGCGCTCAGCGCTTCGGCGAACGTGCCATCGAGGCGCTGAGTGGGCTGCCCAATGGAGCCGCGCTGGATTCGCTCCGGGCGGCCGTCGCGTATGTCATCGAGCGCAGGCGCTGAGGCCGGTGGATGGAACCTCGAACGGGTGGGGTCGTAGCATGATGGGGCCGAGACGCCGTACCCTGGCACGCGCGTTCTGGACTCTGATCGTGGGGCTGTTCGTCGGCGCTTTCTTCACCGCGGTCGCCGTCCGCTTCATGCCGGAGAGCCCGGCGAGACAGTTCCTGACCACGAGTGTGTCGGCCTCGCTGGGACCGTTGGGCATCGACCTGGTAGCGGTAGCCTTCGTGATCGGGCCGCTGACGGTTAACTTGAATGCACTGAGCCTGGTCGGGGTGCTGCTGGTCGCACTGGTCGTCCGGTCGTGGCTGTGAACTTCAGGCGCCAACGGCAGGCGCCAACGGCAGGCGTGAACGGCAGGCGCCAGCGGCAGACGGTGGCCGCGGGGACGGATGGCGCTTGCTGAAGGCGAGCGAAGAGCGCTGCCGCAGCGCCTGATTTCAGCGCCTGATTTCAGCGCCTGATTTCAGCGCCTGATTTCAACCTTGGAGAGTACCCATGTTTGGCAGCCTCGGACCTGGCGAGATCATTCTGATCCTGGTGGTGCTGCTGCTCGTCTTCGGCGCCAAGCGGCTGCCGGAGCTCGGCAGCGCCCTGGGCAAGGGAATCCGGGAGTTCAAGTCGTCGGTCAAGGACATCGAGGGCGAGCTCACGACACCGCACGCGAATCGGCCCTCGCAGCAGGTGCAGCGCTCCGAGCCGCAGCAGGCGGTTCCGCCGCCGCAGCAGCCGATGCAGGCGCAGCAGCCCCAGCCGCAGCAGCCGGTTCAGGCCCAGCAGAGCCAGCCGGAGCCTGCGCAGCAGGGACATCAGCAGCAGAACCCGGGCTCACAGGCCTGACCCTCGCGTTCTGAACGTGCGAGGGCCTCGCCGCCGGCGAAGCCCTTCCTGCGCGCGAGCACCAGCGTGCGATCTCAGCCCCGTCGGGCAGCGGCCGGAATGACGAGACGCACCTCCGTCCCGTCATTGACCGAGCCCGACTCCAATCCTCCTCCCGAGTACTGCGCCAGCAAACGGCAGAGCTGAAGCCCCAGGCCTGACCCACCGGTCGCCTTCGGCCCCGGACCCGCGTCGCGAACCGCGATCTGCACCGATCCCTCGCCGAATCGAGCGGCGACCGTAATGCGGCCCGGGCCCGCGTGGCGGATCGCGTTGTCGAGCAGGATCGACAGCATCCGGCGCAGCACACCATCATCCAGTTGATAGGTCCCCTCCTGCAGCTCCCCCACGTCCAGGACGAGTTGCTTGCCGCCGCTGGTTGCCTCCGACTCGAAGGAGCGAACCTCGGCGGCGAGCGTCGCCCGCAGCTCCTCGGCCGAGATCGACCTCCGAGCGTGATCGCGTGGACGGTCGACTTCCGCGCGCGCGACGCCCAGGAGATCGTCAATCGTTCGCAGGTTCCGCGTCAGGCGAGCGCGCACGTCGCTCGCGAGATCCGGATCCGCGGCGGGCTCGTCTCGCTCGAGGAGCTCCATCGCGCCGAGCGCGAGGAGCAGGGGGAGCGGAGATCGTGGGCGAGGAGCGAGGTCAGCACCTGACTCAGGGCCGAGGCACGAACCGCCTCGTCTCGCGCCTGCTCGACCTGCCTTCGTCGCCGGTGCAGCATCACCGCGATCGCGCAGAAGGCGAGCAGCGAGGAGAAGGCGATGATGCGGTTCGGGAACCATACCCCGGCCGGCGAGACGGGGCCGCTGCCGAAGATGGCGGCCAGCACGAAGGCGAGGAGCGCAAGGGCGGAGGTGAGCCAGAGCTCTCGGATGTCGTCGGCGGTGGAGCTGAGCACGATCGGCACGCCCAGCAACAGACCGACGACGATACCGGCCGGCATCGCCCAGTCCAGCAGGGCGACCAGCACCACGGCCGTGAGGTTCAGCGCCGAGAAGATGCGGCGACGCGTCCTTGCCGCGCCTGAACACCCGCCGCTCACAGCCCGTACCGCCGCCGCTTCTCCCACAGCGTCTTGCGCGAGATGCCGAGTCGGGCCGCCACGTCGCCGAGGTCGGTTCGGCCGCGACCCTCCAGCATTGCCGCCAGGTACGCGCGCTCCGCTTCCTCCAGCGTCAGGCCACGAGCGAGCACTATTCCATCCGCGTTCGCCCCCGCCCCCGCGATCCGAGGCGGTGAAACCCGGAATTCCCCGCCGTCGTGGAAGATCAGGGCTCGTTCGACGGCGTTCCTCAGCTCGCGCGCGTTACCTGGCCATGAATAGCCGTCGAGATCCGCGAACGATTCCGGCGTCAGCTCCGGCAGTGGGCAGCGCCGCTCTGCGCTGACGTCCCGGACGAACTTCTCGGCGAGCTCCGCCACCGCCGGCCCGAGCTCCCGCAGCGGCGGCATCTCGATCGTCGTCACGTCCAGCCGGTAGAGCAGGTCGAGACGGAACTCGCGCGCGGCGACCCGCTGCCGCAGATCCTCGTTCGTGGCCGCGAGGACCCGCGTATCGATCGGAATGAGCTGCGTGCCGCCGACGCGACGGATCTCGTGCGTCTCGAGGAACAACAACAGCTTGCCCTGCAGCTCCAGCGGCATGGCGCCGATCTCGTCCAGCAGCAGCGTGCCGCCGTGTGCCAGCTCCACCAGTCCCCGCTTCAGCTCCCGCGCGTCCGTGAAGGCGCCCTTCTCGTGCCCGAACAGCTCCGACTCGAGCAGATTCGACGGGAGACCCGCGCAGTTCACCTCCACCAGCCGCCCTCGTGCCCCCGATAGCTCGTGGATCGCGCGCGCCAGCAGACTCTTGCCCGTGCCCGACTCCCCCGTGATCAGCACGCCCGCCCCCCGCGCACCGGCGATGCGCTCGGCGAACGCGCGCACTTCATCCAGCCGCGGGTGCGCACCCAGCACGTAGTCCGCCGCGCGGCCGCCCTCCCGCCGGCGCCGTGCCACCGTCAGCTGCTCCCGCAGCGGTCGGTCCTCCACGGCGCGCTCGAGCAGCGCGACCAGCGCGTCCACGTTGACCGGCTTCGGCAGGAAATCCGTCGCACCCGCGCGAATCCCCTCCACCGCACGCTCCAGCGTCGCGTTCGCCGTCATGATGATCACCGGCAGCGACGGATCGCTGTCGCGGATGCGCCGCGCCAGCTCGATTCCATCCAGCTCCGGCATCACCAGGTCGCTGAGCACGGCGTCCACCGGCCCGGCCGCCAGCCGCTCCAGCGCCCGATCCGCGCTATTCGCGATCTCCACTTCGATGCGGCCCGGCCGGCTAAGGTTCGCCTTGAGCAGTCGCGCAGCCAGCAGGTCGTCGTCGACCACCAGGATGCGGAGCGGGCTTGTGGTCGCGGCGTGGGCCGCGCGGTCGGGTACCGTTGATCTGCGCGTCACGAAACCGGGCTGGAAGGTCCTGGGCCTCGGCGGCGACCGCGCTCCGGCGGACCGCCGCATCTAACGCCGTCCGCCTCGTTCCGGCGGATCGCGGCCGGGACGGCGGATGAGCACACGTAAGGCCATGGCGAGGGCCGTGCCATCGGCTCGCCGTTCGGCCCGTGGCCGAAGTGTCTGGCGTAACAGCGCTTACGCAGCCCCGGCGGGCGGGCGGCGGCGCCGGCCGTAACGATCCGTTGCGGTCCGGCGCGACGGGATGTTGCATTGTGCGTCGGAGGGGCCGAGCGGCGGGAGGGCTGGAGGCTCCGGGCTCGGCCGCACAAACTCGACGCCGGCTTCGGCTGCGAGCCCGGTCGCCTCGAAGCTCACCGTGTTACGAAAACGGAAGCGATGTTACGCCGACGTAGCGCGAGTCACCTGCCTGGCTGGCGCCCCAACCTCGCACAAGTGGTTGCAATGGCTGCTGTTGCAAGGCCGATCGTGTGACTGGCACGAGCGCTGCCCATTGCGGTGGCCCGGCCGCGTCCGCGGCCGTGTTCGTTCACTGCTTCCGAAAAAGGCACCCCGGTCGCGAGGCCGGTCCGCAAAGCCGCGGGTCTCCGGGGCCGGAGACAGCCAGGCCACCGAAGAAGGACGCTGCCGCCGCTCCACGCGGCCGGTAACCCGGTATTCGAAGGAGACACACCCATGAAGAAGTGGATCGCAGTACTGCCCGCCGCCGCGCTGGTGCTCGCGGTGGGGTGTGGCGACGAGTCCCGGCTGCCGACGGGCCTGCCGGAAACGCCGGTTATCCAGAAACCGGTGTTCGATGGTGTCTCGAACAACCTCGACGCCTCGATCGACGCGGTGGCCGAGGTCATGTCGCTGACCGTCGGCGGGGCGAACGGGACCACCCAGCTGTATGTGAATCCGACAAACGGCGACGGCAAGAACGGCTGCAATCTCACGGGCAGCACGACCCTCGTCGTTTCGGTATCCTCGAACAACACGTCCGTGGCGACGGTGAGCCCCTCTTCCGTCACCTTCGGATCCTGCGGCGACACGCCCACGTTGACCGTCACGCCGGTGAGCGAAGGGTCGGCGACAATCAGCATAGCCCAGACCACCAACAGCACCGATGGGACGTTCGATCTGGCACCCGCGACGTTTACGGTCAACGTTTCGGCGCCGCCGAACACCGCGCCCTCGATCTCAGTCACGGGCGTGACCGGCGGCGCGTCCTACGAGATCGGCTCGGTGCCCGACGCAGAATGTTCCGTGACCGATGCCGAGGATGGCAACTCGACCTTCGCCGCGACGCTGAGCGCGATCAGCGGCCCCCTCTCCGCCTACGGTCTCGGCGAGCGGACGGCGAGCTGCAGCTACACCGACGGCGGGGGTCTGCTGGCCAGCGGTTCCGTGACCTACGGCATCGTCGATACGACCGACCCGGTGATCACTTTCGTGAGTCGGACCGCGGCCAATGGCAACGGCTGGAACAACGGCGACGTGACCGTGAACTGGAGCTGCAGCGACAGCGGCTCTGGCGTCGTGGCCGCCAGCGTTAGCAAGACGGTCAGCACGGAAGGCGCGGACCAGTCGACGATCGGGACGTGCGCAGATCACGCGGGCAACACCGCCTCGGACACGCAGACCGGCATCAACATCGACAAGACGGACCCGGTCGTCGGCGTCACCGGCGTGAGCGACGGCGCCACCTACATCCTGGGCTCCGTACCGGTCGCGGGCTGCAGCACGACGGATGCGTTGTCGGACGTGGCCACGGCCGCGACGCTGGGCGTGAGCGGGGGCCCGCTGGGCTCGATCACCGCGACCTGCAGCGGCGCCCTCGACAAGGCCGGCAACGCCGGCTCCGCGAGCGTGACGTACAACGTGATCTACGCCTGGACGGGCTTTTTCCGGCCGGTCGAGAACCTGCCGATCACGAACGTCGCGAAGGCGGGTAGCGCGATTCCGGTAAAGTTCCATCTTGGCGGGGATCAGGGACTGCTGATCTTCGAGGCCGGCTATCCGGCCTCGGGGAAGATCGTGTGCAGCGCGACGGCCGAGGCGGAAGCGGTGGATGAGACCGTGACGGCCGGCTCCAGTAGCCTGTCGTACGATCCTGTCGCAGGACAGTACATATACGTGTGGAAGACGGACAAGGGCTGGGCCGGGACGTGCCGGCAGCTCCAGGTCAGGCTGATCGACGGGACCATGCACACGGCCAGGTTCAGTTTCTCGAAGTGAGCCACGGGGCGCCGGCCTCGTTGGTGCGACAAACGACTTGCGGCCCCGGAGGGATCCGGGGCCGCAGTTCCATTCTTCGAGGTTATCCGCCGCGGGGCAGGCGGGCCCCGCTGCGCGACTAGCTCGACTGCGGCGGCGCCGCGGCGTGGAGCGCCTGCTGGTGGTTGTCAACGATCTCGGCGCGCTTCTGGAGGTCATCCATGAACTGACTCAGCCGCGCCTGCTCGAGCGCGGCGGTGATGCGCTGCCGGAGATCTTCCTTCTGAGCGTCGAATTCCTGGCGGTTCGCCGCCGTCCGTTCGAGCAGCTTGATGACGAACAGCCGCTCGTCGGCCTCGACCACGCCGCTCACCTCGCCGGCCTTGAGGCCGAATGCCGTGCCGATCGCGGCGTTCGTGCTACCCAGCCCGGGGACGAAGTCCCCACGCGTGAACGGTCCGGCCTGCTGCGTCTGCAGGTCGTGACGCTGCGCGGCCTGCTCGAGCGTCGACCCGCGGCGCACGTCGTCGACGACCTCGCGGGCGACCTGGCGCGCGCGCTCCAGCTTCTTCTGCGCCATGATCCGGTTGCGCAGGGCGTCGCGCGTCTCGTCGAACGACATGATGCCGGCCGGGGTGAGGTCGATCACGTGGAACATATAGAAGGCCTGATCGTTCTCGAAGACCGTGCTCGTCTCTCCGGCCTGGGCCGTGTTGAAGACCCAGTCGGCGCCCTCATCCACCTGGCCGACCAGCGGCAGGAACGGAGCGGATTCGCTGAGCTGCAGCTCGCGAACGTTCAGGCCCAGCGCCTTGGCCGCAGCGTCGATCCCGACCGAGCCGCCCATCGCCTCGAGGGAGTCGGCGCGCGACAGCAGGCGGTTCTCGGAGGCGGTCTGACGCTGGATCGGCAGCAGGATGTGGCGCACCTTCGCCGAGTCGTCCCACCGATTCTCGACCTGGATCAGGTGATATCCGTACTGTGTGAGGACGGGCTGGCTCAGCTGCCCGATCGGCAGCGAGAAGACGGCCTCGTCGAACGGCGGAACCGTCTGTCCGCGCGTGAGGGTGCCGAGCTCACCGCCCTGCTCGGCGGAGACCTTGTCCGAGGACTCCGACTTCGCCAGCTCCGCGAAGTCGGCACCGCCTTCGATGCGCTTGCGGAGGTCGAGCGCGTGCTCGCGCACCGCGGCCGTGTCCTCCGCGGTCGGCGTCTTCGGCAGCGAAACGACCTGCAGCTTCGCCGACGCGGGCCGCTTCAGCTCCGACTGGTGTGTATCGTAGTAGTCGCGAACTTCCTTGTCGCTCACCGAGACCGCCGCATCGGGGATGACGGCCTGCGGATCCACCTGAACGAACTGCACTCGAACCGCCTCGTTGCGGTCGCGATAGAGCCTCCACAGCTGGCCGTCGGTCACGTAGATACCGGCGGCGACGGCCCTGAACAGCTTGTCGCGCGGGATCGCCGAGCGGTAATAGTTCTCGAGCTGCATCAGCAGCTGACCGTTGCCTGCGTTCGAGGAAAGGAACTGCTGGTACTTCTGCAGGTCGAACTGGCCGTTCGTCTGGAACGCCTCCGCGTTGTAGAGCTCCGGCGGCGGCGAGTAGCGCGCGGCCTGCTTCACTTCCTCGTCCGTCACGCGGATGCCGCGACGCTCCAGCTCCTGCTCGATGAGGCGATCCTGGACGATCTGCTTCCAGGCGGCGTCCTCGATCTGCTTGTTCTGCGTGGACGAGAGCGGCTGCTGTTGCTGCTGCTCCCGTTGCTGATACAGCGAGCGGTAGACGTTGTTGAACTCTTCGTAGGTGACGGGCTCGCCGTTGACGCGACCGAGCTCACCTCCGGCCATCTGGGCGCTGCTGCGGCCGCTGGCGTCCATCCCCCACTGGAAGATCATCAGGCCCACGAACGCGAGCGCCGTGACCAGCATGATCCATTTCGTGTTTTCCCGCATCTGCCGCATCATACGCCGATCGCTCCTGCTGCAATCCGATGGGGCGGGCGGCGCCCGCTCCGATTCGACAGCTGACTACCCCGAAAAGGCAAAAACGTAACGGCTCGTCTCACCGCTTACAAGGTGATGCGCTCGAGGTGGCCAGGCTGCGTTGACATGCCGCCAGCCCCCTCTCTATCTTGCCACTCTCACCCTGGAACACGTCCTTCTTGCCGCCAATCCGCGGAGTCGGGCTCATGGACGGACCCTACCGCAACGAAATCGAGAAGCTGGAGGCGCTCTACGCGGACAATCCCGAGGGACGTGTCTTCACGCACCTCGCGGAGGCGTATCGCAAGGCCGGCGAGCTGGAGCGCGCGCACGAGATCATCGAGGGCGGCCTGCAGCGGCACGCCGAGTATTCGAGCGCTCACGTCGTGCTTGGCAGGGTGCGGCTCGACCTGGGCGATCGGGAGGGAGCCACTCACGCGTTCGAGCGGGTGATCGAGCTCGATCCGCACAACCTGGTGGCGCTCCGTGCGCTCGGTGAGCTGACCCGCCACGCGGGGCGGCACGAGAAAGCTCTACGGTATTATCGCGATCTGCTGGTGCTGGACCCGTCGGACCAGGAGGCCGCCGACTACGTTTCGGCCCGCCGTTTCGAACCGCCGGAGGCGGGTCCGCCGGCGCCCCGCCCTCGCGGTGGAGCGTCGGGGACGCGGGAGTGGTGGTCGCCCGTCGAGCCGGAGCCGGTCGAGGAGGCGGGCGTTCCAGGAGTCGGCGAAGTGGATGCATCCGTAGGTCCGCCCGAGGGCGAAGTCACCGAAGGGGTCGGGTCCCGGGCGGCCGGCGGGAGCGAGGTCGCCCCGGACGCCGACGCGGTCGATGAGACCGACCCGTGGGACCGGGTCCTCGCGACGACGGAGGGCGAGCCGCCGAGGCAGCAGGCTCGTGAGCCTCGGGCCGGAGAGCCCATGGCCACGGGGTCGGTCCCGGAGGAGTCCCCGCCGTCCGAAGCCGCCGCGCAGCCTGCCGTGGAAGAGACCGCGTCCGAAGCGGTCCCGGAGCCTTTCCTCGAGGAGTCGCCGTCCGCAGCGTCTGCAGAGGAGGCCGCAACGGAGCCGCCGGAGTCTCCGTCGGCGGGCGAGGAAGCGCTTTCGGCGGTGAGCGACTCGGACGCCGGCGAGGACTCCGAGGAGGTGCGGTCCTCCCCCGACACCGGGGCTTCGGTCGATCTGGACGAGAACCTCGACTGGCTCTGGTCCGCTGAGGTCGTGACGTACGAATCGCTCGAGGCGGAGCACGAAGTGACGGCGTCCCCCGGGAGCGGCGCTTCAACGGAGGAACACGACGAGGGTCCTGCGCGGGAGCTGTTCACGGAGACGATGGCGGAGCTCTACATCCAGCAGGGATTCCATGACCGGGCCGTGGAGGTCTACCGGGAGCTGATCCGGCAGCGGCCTGATGAGGAGCGGCTTCGCGCCCGCCTGCGCGAGGCCGAGGCGCGGGCCGAGGACGCGGCCGCGGAAGCCGGCGCGGTCATGGACGAGCCAGAATCGCCGATTCCCTCGTGGATGCGCGGGGAAGGGCCGCGGCGCACCCCGCCGGTGCCGGACGAGGCGCGTGTCGAGGAAGTGGAGTCAGCGTGGACGGGCGGATCCGGTGCGATGGACGAGGAGGCCAGCCTCTACACCTGGGAAGGCGAGGGCCAGGCGGAGGAGAGCTCGGCGGGGGGGCGAACGATCGGCGAGTACTTCGGCTCGCTGCTCGGGTGGGGCGGTGGCGCGTCGCCGCCGCTGGAGGCGCGTACCGAGGCACCATCGCCGCCACTGGAGCCGCGAGCCGGTCCGCCGTGGGCCCCGGTGGAGTCGGGATCGAGCGGTGAGCGTGGCGCCGAGACCGGGATGGAGCCGTCCGGAGACGAGGATGAGGACATTGAGATGTTCCGGGCGTGGCTGCAGAGCCTGAAGTACTGAGGCTCTCGGTTCTCCACGGGCCGAACCTCGACCTTCTCGGGCGGCGGGAGCCGGCGCTCTACGGGCGGGCGTCGCTGGCGGAGATCGACGCATCTCTCGAGGCTCTCGCGAGAGAGCTGGGCGTCGAGCTGACCACGTTCCAGTCCAACGGTGAGGGCGCGATCGTGGACCGCATCCACGCGGATGCGGACACGGCGGCGGGCTTCGTGATCAATGCCGGCGCGTACACGCACACGAGCATCGCGATCCGCGATGCGTTGCTGGGCGTGGGCCTTCCGTTCGTCGAAGTTCACCTGTCGAACATCCATGCGCGCGAGGAATTCCGCCGGCGCTCGCTGCTCGCCGACGCGGCGCTCGGCGTGGTCGCGGGGTTCGGCGTCGAGAGTTACCGCCTCGGTCTGCGCGGTCTGGTGCAACACCTTCGCAGCCTGTAGCCTTGGGAACGAGGTCGCGGTGGCGATCGGCGGGATGCTAGGGAGAATCCGATGGCACGAACGGGCAGCGAGAGGGCAAAGCGAGGCGGACGGGAAGCCGCGACGGACGCCGGAGCCGGGGCGGAGTCGAACCATCGCGGCGGGACGGGGCAGCCGTTGATCGACCTGGACTTCGTTCGCGGTCTCATTGCCGCGGTGGACGACAGCGGCATCGACTCGCTCGAGATCAGCCGGGCGGGCACCCGCATCCGGGTTTCCAAGACTCCGCCTCCCGCTGCGGTGGCCTCCGCACCTCACCCGGCCACGGTCCACGTGGCGCATGCGCAGACGCCCGGCGTCCCCTCGGCCAGCGATTCGGCCGCGAGCGAGACGGCGCCGTCGGCGGACGAGCAGGAGTCGGAGTCGGACTTCCACGAGATCAAGTCGCCGATGGTCGGGACCTTCTATCGCGCGCCGGCACCCGAGGCGCCGCCGTACGTCGAGCCGGGAAGCAGCGTCGCCAAGGGGCAGACGCTTTGCATCCTGGAAGCGATGAAGCTGATGAACGAGATGGAGAGCGAAGTGGACGGCGTCATCCGCGAGATCCTGGTGGAGAACGCCGAGCCCGTCGAATACGGCCAGGTCCTGTTCCGGGTGGAGCTCGCCGGCTCTCCCGGTCGCTGACCGCCATCCCGATGTTCCGCAAAGTCCTGATCGCGAACCGGGGCGAGATCGCGCTCCGGGTCATCCGCGCTTGTCGCGAGCTGGGTATCCGCACGGTCGCCGTCTACAGCGAGGCGGACCGCGAGTCGTTGCACGTCCGCTTCGCCGACGAGGACGTCTGCATCGGCCCCGCTCCGGCCCGTGAGAGCTATCTCAACATCCCGCGTCTGATGGCGGCGGCCGAGATCACGGGGGCGGAGGCGATCCACCCCGGCTACGGCTTCCTCGCCGAGAACGCGGAGTTCGCCGAGATCTGCGAGCACTCGGAGCTCGTGTTCATCGGTCCGACCGCGCAGCAGATCCGGCTGATGGGTGACAAGGCCGTCGCGCGGAGGACGATGGAGGAGGTCGGCGTGCCGACGGTACCGGGCAGCGAGGGCACGGTTTCGGAGGTGGAGCAGGGGCGCGAGGTCGCGGAGGCGATCGGCTTCCCATTGCTCATCAAGGCCGCGGCCGGCGGCGGCGGAAAGGGCATGCGCGTCGTCGAGGAGGAGGCGGTCTTCGCGAAGCAGTTCCAGGCCGCGCAGCAGGAGGCCGCGGCGGCGTTCGGCGATCCGTCGGTGTACATGGAGAAGTACCTGGCCCGGCCGCGGCACATCGAGTTCCAGCTGCTGGGCGACAGTGGCGGGCGCGTCGTTCACCTGGGTGAGCGCGACTGCTCGATCCAGCGCCGGCACCAGAAGCTCATCGAGGAAGCGCCATCGCCGGCCATGACGCCGGAGATCCGTCACGCGATGGGAGAAGCGGCCGTGCGCGGTGCCGAGCACATCGGCTACGTCTCCGCCGGGACCATGGAGTTCCTGCTCGATACGGACGGCTCCTTCTACTTCATGGAGATGAACACGCGCATCCAGGTCGAGCACCCGGTCACGGAAATGGTGACCGGCGTCGACCTGGTGAAGGAGCAGATCCGGATCGCGGCCGGTGAGCCGATCAGTGTGCCGGAGGGGGAGCTGGGGCTGCGCGGGCACGCAATCGAGTGCCGGATCAACGCGGAGGACCCTGCGAGGCGGTTCGCGCCGAGTCCCGGCACGATCACGATCTTTCATCCGCCGGGGGGCCCGGGCGTCCGCGTGGATACCCACGCCTACGCGGGGTACCGTGTGCCGCCGAACTACGACTCGCTGATCGGCAAGCTGATCGTGCACGGTCGCGACCGGACCGAGGCGTTGGCGCGTATGAGGCTGGCGCTGGAGTCCTTCATCGTCGAGGGCGTGCACACCACGATCCCGTTCCTGCTCGAGCTGATGCACGACGAGGGCTTCGTCGCCGGGGAGTTCGATACGAAGTACCTCGAGCGGCGAATGGCCGAGACGGCGGCGACGACATGAGGCTCGAGGTCTGCTTCACACCGACCGAGCTGCCGACGGCCGGAGTCGCGGGGCGCGCGGTCGTGGTGATCGACGTGCTGCGCGCCACCAGCTCGATCCTCGAAGCCCTGTGCAACGGTGCGCGCGCGGTGTGCCCCGCCGCGACTCCGGAAGAGGCGACCGTTCTGGCGCAGCGGGTCGGGCGTCGAGACACGCTGCTGTGCGGCGAGCGGCGGGGGGTCCGGATCGATGGCTTCGACCTGGGCAACTCGCCGCTGGAGTTCACCCGCGAAAAAGTAACGGGCAAGCTGCTGGCCATGACGACGACGAACGGGACCGCGGCGCTGCTCGCGGCCGGCGGCTCCGCGACGGTCCTGCTGGGTTCGCTCCTCAACCTCGGCGCGGTGGCGGACTGCCTGGCCTCGAACGGCGAGCCCGCGATCGCGGTCTGCGCCGGGCGCGAAGGCAACTTCGCGCTGGAGGACGCGGCGTGCGCGGGACTGCTCGTGCTGGCTCTGCGGGACCGGATGAAGCGCGTGACACTGAACGATGCCGGAGTGGCGGCCGCCGCGCTGGCGCGTCCGTTCCGCGAAAAGTCGCTGCTCCCGCTGCTGAAGCGGAGTGCGGGAGGGCGTGCCCTGCTGGGACTCGGCCTCGGCGACGACGTCGCCTTCTGCGCCCGGGTGGACCGCTACGATATGGTTCCCGAGCTGCGGGATCGGCAGGTCACGGCCCCTCGGGTCGCACGGACGTAACCCCTTCGCTCGAAGGTTCTTCTCGCATGTTGACGAAGGAGCAGCGGCGTGAGTTGGCCGGGCTGGGACTCCTGGCCCTGGGCCTGTTCATGGTGCTCAGCCTGGTTCCGGCGTCGCTGCTCGGGCCCCTCTCGCCAGGGGTTAGCGGCTCGCGCAACCTGCTGGGTGCCGCCGGCGCGTTCTTTTCCCACTATGCCTACCTGATGCTGGGAATCGGGGCGCCGCTCGTCGCGCTGGCGCCGATCCTCGGCGCCGCGGTGGCCTTCCGCTGGGTCGGGGACGGCCGCGGCCTGAGACTCGGGCTGCTCCTGCTCGGCCTCGCCCTGCTGCTGCCGATCGCCGCGACGCTCTTCCCGGACAACGAGGCGGCGGGATGGATCGGGGGTGTGACAGGCGCTCTGCTCGTCAGCGGATTCGGGCGTGTCGGCGCGTCGCTGCTGATGCTGTTCCTGCTGCTCGCCCTGTCGGTCGCGACGTTGGGGTGGAACCCTGCCCGTGCAGTGGCGCGCAGTGGGGGAGCCGCGCTCGGTCGCGCGTGGGAAGCGGCTCGTTCGCGGCGTCAGGCGGCGCAGGTGGCGCAGCCCGCTACATCGCTCGTCGCTCCGGAGCCGCCGGGATCGGCGCCGGTGATGGAGGCCGAGCCCGAGGCGGAGGCGAAGCCCGCCGGAAAGCTGAGGCTTGGCCGCCGCAAGAGGGAGAAACGGGGCTCCCGGGACGCGCTCGGGCTCGAGGACACGGGACGTCCGGAATCGGAGGATCGGCCGCCGATGTCGATCCTGCCCGAGGCGCCGAGCAGGGACGCTTCCCTCGCGGACGAGGAGCTGGACCGGGTCGGGCGGCTGCTCATCGAGACGCTGCGGACGTTCCGCGTGGAGGGCAGGATCGGCGGTCGTACCACGGGGCCGGTGGTGACGCAGTACGAGGTGGTGCCGGCCGCGGGCGTGAAGGTGAACCGCATCGCGAGCCTCGACGCGGATCTGGCGCTCGCGCTGAAGGCGCCGAGCGTCCGTATCGTCGCGCCGATTCCGGGGAAGGGGGCCGTCGGCGTGGAGGTGCCGAACCCGATCCCGGAAGTGGTGTACCTGCGCGAGATCCTGGAGGCTCCGGCGTTCCGCCGCACCCGCGCGCACCTGCCGCTCGCGCTCGGAAAGGACCTGACCGGGAATCCGTACGTGGCCGACCTCGCCCGCATGCCGCACGTGCTGATCGCGGGGGCCACCGGCTCGGGCAAATCCGTCTGCATCAACACGATCATCACGAGCCTGGTCTACCGTCACACGCCCAGAGAGCTGAGGCTGCTGATGATCGACCCGAAGATGGTCGAGCTGAGCATGTACGGCGATCTGCCGCACCTGCGCCATCCCGTCGTGACCAATCCGAAGGACGCCGCCGTGGTGCTGAAGTGGGCGGTCATGGAGATGGAGCGGCGTTACGCGTTGCTGTCGGTGAACGGCGCGCGCTCGGTCGGCGAGTTCAACCGCCGGCTCGCTGAGGGGCGGGAGCTCAAGCGGACGCCGTGGGAGGATGATTTCGGGGCGACGATCGAGAGGCCCTACGAGGACGGTCCGCTGCCCTACATCGTCGTCGTCGTCGACGAGCTCGCCGATCTGATGATGGCCGTGCAGGCGGAGATCGAGCGGCCCCTCGCGCAGCTCGCGCAGAAGGCGCGTGCCATCGGGATCCATCTGATCGTCGCGACGCAGCGACCCAGCGTGAACGTCATAACCGGGCTGATCAAGGCGAACTTCCCCTGCCGGATCGGGTTCCGCGTCGCGTCGAAGGTCGACTCCCGTACCATCCTCGATCAGAACGGTGCCGATGCCCTGCTCGGCAACGGCGACATGCTGTTCCTGCCGCCGGGAGCGCCGGATCCGGTCCGCATCCAGGGCGCCTACATCGGCACGGAAGACACCGAGCGGCTGATGGAGTGGTACGGCGCCCGCGCCGAGGCTCCGCCCGAAGGCGAGGAGGACATCCTCGAGGTCGTGCGGCAGAAGGAGGCAGAGGAGGTGGAGGGCCTCGCCGAGGAGGTGCTCGAGGAGCGCGACGAGCTGTTCCGTCAGGCCGCCGAGGTCTGCATCCAGGCTCAGCAGGGGTCGACGTCGCTGCTGCAGCGACGGCTCCGCATCGGCTACGGCCGCGCCGCCCGTATCATCGACCAACTCCACCACGCCGGCGTGCTCGGCCCGCCGGACGGCTCCAAGCCTCGCGAGATCCTGCTCGGCCTCGACTCGCTCGACGCGATCTGCGGCGTGTAATCGCCGTGTCGGCCCCGCTCGCGCCGGGAACGTCGATCGCGACGTCGTGTAGCACGGCCGGACAGATCCCGCGAGTCGAGGCACATGCGCAACCCATTGATTCACATGCTGTTCGCGGCCGTCCTGACGCTGGGCGTGGGGGCAGCTTGCGGCCGCTCCGATGCGGCCGGGAGCAGAGCGGGAGCGGTCCGCACCGACTCGGCCGCCGTGGCGCCCGCGATTTCCGGCGTTGCCGACGAAACCGCAGCTCCCGCCGGCGAGCTCGGGACGGTCGAGCCGGCCACCCCGTCCGATCCGGGCCAGGCCGCCGGCTCGCCGTCCGTTCCCGCGCCTGTGAAGGGCTCGACGCGGGAGGCGGTGAGCGCCAATGGACCGGCCCCCGCGGCGCAGTCTGCGGCGGGTAGCGACGCCGCAGGGTCGAACGCCGATTCCGCAGCCGCGGAGAAGGTGTTGAAGCAGGCTGCCGATGCCTACGCAAGGGTGCGCTCGCTGCAGGCGGATTTCGTCCAGAAGCTGGACAACCCGCTGCTGGGCTCCACCACGACGAGCCGGGGCACGATCTATCAGAGACGACCGGATCGCTTCCTGATGCGCTTCTCGGACCCGAAGGGCGACCTGGTCGTCGCGGACGGGCAGAGTCTGTGGGTCTACTATCCCAGCGTGGACCCGGATCAGGTCATGCGGAGTCGCGGCAGGGCAGGCGCAATGGACCTGCAGGCGCAGTTCCTCGGCGATCCGCTCGCGCGATTCACGCCGACGCTGGAAGGCACGGAACCCGTCGGTGGCCGGCCGGCCACCGTCCTGAAGCTCGATCCGCGGGTGGATACGGGGTACGATCTCCTGCGCATTCTGGGTCGACCGGCGGGACCACCTGGTCCGACGCTTCGAGATCCACGAGGCGTCCGGGATCGTTCGTCACTTCGAGCTCAGCGACCTGCGGATGAATCCCGCGCTCTCCGACGATCTGTTCCACTTCGACCCCCCTTCCGGCGCGACCGTCGTGGACCGAGGCTGATCTGACCGGTCCCGACGCAGGGTTTCGCCGGCACCCGAACTGGACTGGGACGAGGGCCGGACTATATTCACTTCCTCACCCGCCGTCGGCGCCGCCCATCGCGAGCGCGGCGGCTCGTTTTTTGGGAGCGCGATGACACGCACGAACCCGCGGACGATTGTTCTGCCCGTGCTGCCGGCGTCGCCAGGACCGGGAACCAGCGGCCACGCCGCCGTGGCGCCGGGTCCGGCCCACGAGGACGGATTGCGCGTGTCGATGGTGACGCTGGGGTGCGACAAGAACACGGTGGACAGCGAGCGCATCCTCGCCGTGCTCCTCGCCTCGGGCGTACGCGTCTCGGACGCGGCCGAGGACGCGGACGTCGTGCTCGTCAACACCTGCGGCTTTATCGAGGTGGCCCGCCAGGAGTCGATCGAGACGCTGCTCGAGGCCGTCCAGTTGAAGCGGACCGGCTCCGTGCGTGCCGTCGTCGCGATGGGATGCCTCGTGCAGCGCTACAAGGACGAGCTGACCGCGGAGCTGCCGGAGGTGGACCTCTTCCTCGGCCTCACCGAAGTCGGAGAGCTGGTCCCGCAGCTGCAAAGACGCGGCCTCTTGCCGGAGCGGCCACCGCTGATGGAGCGCCCGCTGCGCGCGCTTTCCACGAGCAGCCGCCATACGAGCTTCCTGAAGATCAGCGAAGGATGCGATCACACGTGCGCGTTCTGCGCGATCCCCCTGATGCGCGGACGCTTCCGCTCGACACCCATCGAGACGCTGGTCGCTGAGGCCCGCGAGCTGGAGCGTCGCGGGGTCGTCGAGCTGAACCTCGTGAGTCAGGACTCGACCTGGTACGGACGAGATTGGCGCCGGGGCGTGCGAGCCTCCTCCGATGACTACTACATCGGTCGATCCTTCCCCAGGATGGCGGGCGCCAAACCGCCGGCGCAGGCCGAAAGCAATACGGAGGGGTTGCGAGCGCGGCCGGCCATGTCCTCGAAGGTCCGCGCGGACGATGGAATCGGAAGTGGCGAAGTGCCACCCGACGGGGCGCTGCCACAGCTGCTGAGAAAGCTGCTGGTCGAGACGAGAATCCCCTGGCTTCGTCTGTTCTACATGTATCCCTCGGGAATCTCGCGGGACCTCGTGGAGCTGATGGCGACCGAGCCGCGGATCGTGCCCTATCTGGACATGCCGATCCAGCACGGATCCGACGCGGTGCTGCGGCGGATGCGTCGCCCCGAACGGCGCTCGACCATTCTCGAGCGTGTCGGCTGGCTGCGCGACGCTCTTCCTCACGTGGCATTGCGAACGACCGTGATCGTCGGCTTCCCCGGCGAGACGGAGGATGACTTCGATGCCCTCCTCGACCTGCTCGAGGAGCTGCGCTTCGATCGCCTTGGCGCGTTCGCGTACTCTCCGGAGGAGGGCACGCCGGCGGCGGAGATGGAGGGTCAGGTGCCGGTCCCAGTCCGGCGGGAGCGGCTCGAGCGGCTGCAGGACCTGCAGCGGATCATCTCGCTCGAGCGCAACGAGACCCGGCTCGGCAGCGATACACTGGTGCTCGTGGATCGTCCGGATTCCGAGGGGGGCGACGGCGTCGTGGTCGGGCGCACGGCAGCGCAGGCGGTGGAGGTGGACGGCGTCGTCCGCGTCGAGGGAGCTCGCGGGGCGCGTGCCGGCGATTTCGTGCGCGCCCGACTGACCGAAGCACGCGAGGAAGACCTGATCGGTGTGGCCATCGAGCGCGATGGATAGGCTGCGATGAGGCAGGAACGGAGCGAGCAGCTCTTCGAGCGTGCCAGCCGTGTCACGCCCGGCGGCGTGAACTCGCCGGTGCGGGCGTTCGGGGCGGTGGGCGGCACGCCGTTCTTCGTGGATCACGCGAAGGACGCGTATCTCTGGGATGCGGATCGCAACCGCTACATCGACTACGTGATGAGCTGGGGCGCGGTGATGCTCGGGCACGCGCACCCGTCGGTGACCGCCGCCCTGGAGGACGCAGTTCGGCGCGGAACCAGCTACGGCGCGCCGTGCGGCGCGGAGGTGGAGCTGGCCCAGCTGGTGACGGAGCTCGTCCCATCCGTCGAGATGGTCCGTTTGGTCAGCAGCGGAACCGAGGCGACGATGTCGGCGCTTCGGCTGGCACGCGCCGTCACCGGCCGGGACGTCGTCGTGAAGTTCAACGGCTGCTACCACGGCCACGGCGACAGCTTCCTCGTGCACGCGGGGAGCGGCGTTGCGACGCTCGGTTTGCCCGATTCGCCGGGAGTGCCAGCGGCGCTCGCGGCGCTGACCGCGAGCCTGCCGTACAACGACGCCTCCGCCGTGGCGGCTCTGTTCGAGGAGCAGGGCGAGCGGATCGCGTGCGTGATCCTCGAGCCGGTGGTCGGCAACAGCGGCTTCATCGAGCCGGATCCCGCATTCATCCAGGAACTCCGCCGCCAGACTCGCGAGCACGGAGCGCTGCTGATCTTCGACGAGGTCATGACAGGGTTTCGTGTCGCGCTCGGGGGGGCGCAGGCCCAATTCGAGATCGAGCCCGACCTGACCACGCTCGGGAAGGTGATCGGCGCAGGTGTGCCGGTCGGCGCCTACGGTGGGCGGGCGGATCTGATGCGGCACGTCGCGCCGCTGGGCCCCGTCTACCAGGCCGGTACGCTCTCGGGCAATCCACTCGCCATGGCGGGAGGCGTGGCGCAGCTCCTGTCGCTGCGTGAGATGCGCCCGCACGCCGAGCTGGAGGGCCGTGCTCGCCGCCTCGTCGACGGCATCGTCGCACACGGCAGAGAGATGGGCGTCCCGATCACCGGCGGCGCCGCGGGCGCGATGTGGGGAGTGCACTTCGCCGAAGGCCCGATCCGCCGATTCGAGGACGCGCGCGACAGCGTCGACCGCGCGCTCTTCGGACGCTTCTTCCACGCCTGCCTCGAGCGCGGCGTGTTCCTGCCGCCGTCGCCGTTCGAGGCGGCGTTCCTCTCCACCGCGCACACGGACGAGGACATCGAGCGGACGCTCGAGGTCACCGGCGAAGCCCTGAAGGAGGCGCTCGGTTGAGGGCGAGGCGGCTCGCGGCTTCGCTGTCCCTGGTGCTCTCTCTTGCGCTGGCCGCCGCATGCACGCCGGCGGGTCCGAAGCCGTCGCGCGGTCCCGGGGGCGTGACGAGGGCTCCCGGCCTGCCCGCCGAGCAGCCGGTCGTGCGGGTGGGGCTGCTCGTCGACACGACCGAGGTGGAGGTCGACGCCGACGCGTCGTACACGCTCAGCTCCGGCGACTCGCGGCTCGCTTCCGCGAGAAGCGGTGAGCGCTGGACCTTCGCCTCCGACGCCTCGGGGAGCCTCGTCGGACACTCCGATCGCGGGGGAAGGATCGGACCGGTACAGGGGCCGATCGCCATCGCGGTGCAGGGCGACGCGCCACTGCGGATCGGCGAGCACCCGTATCATGGGTCCGCGCTGATCGTCGCCGCCGAGCCCGGCCACGTCACCGCGGTCAACGTGGTCGACCTGGAGCGGTACCTCCTCGGCGTCGTCCCGTCCGAGATCCCGCCCATCGCGGTCGAAGCCGTGAAGGCGCAGGCCGTGGCCGCCCGTACCTACGCGATCGGAAATCTCGGCAGCCGCGATCAGCTCGGCTTCGACTTCTTCGCGACAGTCGCGGATCAGGTCTATGGCGGTGTCGCGCGGGAAGACACCATGGCAAGCCGCGCCGTGCGAGAGACCCGCGGGGAGATCATCACGTACGGCGGTGCTCCGATTCTGGCCTACTACCATTCGACGTGCGGCGGCCGGACCGCGGCCATCGACCAGGTATGGCGCCGGCCGCCACAGCCGTACCTGCAGTCGGTCTCCGACGCGAAGCCCGGTGGCGGCTACTACTGCGACATCTCCAGCCGATTCGACTGGCACGAGCAGTGGACCGCGGACGCTCTCGACCGCATCGTCGGCCGCGTGCTGGCGTCCCAGTTCGGCGTCACACCCGGGGCGGCCCGGCCGGTCACCGCCATCGAGGTGGAGAGCAGGACGACCTCCGGGCGCGTCGGGGTGCTGCGACTCGAGGCGGGCGGGCGGACCTACCGGGTGCGCGGCGATTCCATCCGCTGGATCCTGCGCCCCGAAGAGAGCCGCATCCTCAACAGCATCCTGTTCGACATCACGAGCGAGCACCGGGGCGGCTCGGTGCGCGGGCTGCGGGTGGACGGCCACGGCTGGGGGCACGGCATCGGCATGTGCCAGATGGGCGCGATCGGACGGGCGAAGGCAGGACAGAGCTATCGTCAGATCCTGAGGACGTACTACACTGGGACGGAGATTGCCCGATTGTATTAGGGCGAGGGCAAGGGCGAGGGCGAGGGCGAGGGTTAGGGCGAGGGCTAGGGCGAGGGCGAGGGCGAGGGATTAGGGCGAGGGCGAGGGCGAGGGCGAGGGCGAGGGCTGGGGGAGGGGGATCACGGGTGTGGAGAGGGATGGAGGGGCGATGAGGGCGATGCGGATCGTGGTGGGGGTGGGGGTGGGGCTGGTGCTGGGGAGCGCGGGGCGCGTGCGGGCACAGGGGCTCGCCGATTACGACTACGAGAACCTGACCTTCCGCGGGGTCGGCGTCGAGGTGGGTCGCATCTGGCCGAGCAAGGTCGAGCCCGCCAACAGCTACGTCCTGCGACTCGATCTCGGCTTTCTCGGGCCGGGCGTGCGGATCAGCCCTTGGCTCGGATACTGGAAGAGTACAATGAAGCCGTCCGAGCTGGACCGTCTCGCCGGTCAGCTCAACAGCATTCCGGCGTTGCGCGCGCAGGGTGCGCAGATCGAAGGCCGCGACCTCGCTCCGATCGACTGGAGCGACCTCGCCGCGAACATCGATGCCGAATTCGTGTGGCGGACCCCCGTCCGCGTCCTCACCTACCTGGGCGGCAGCGTGGGGCTACACGCGCTGAACGGGCAGGGGCCCTCGATCGACAACACGTTCGTCGAGGATCTGCTGGACTCGATATCGCCATCGTTCGGCATGGTCGGCGGGCTCGAATACCAGCCGATCGAGCGCCTCCGGGTCTTCGGCGAAGCGCGCTACACGTTCATGACCGATATCCACTACCCCGGGCTGAGCGTCGGGGTGACGCTGATGCTTCCGCCACGCGGCGCGCCGGCGCCGGGGGGTGGCTCTGGAAATGGGGGGCGCTGATGGCGGCCGACCAGCCACCGATCGCGGAAAGCGACCCGGGCGAAGACCTGTGGCTCGCGGTGCTCGGCACAGGCGCGATCGCGCAGATCGTGCACCTGCCGACGCTCGCGCAGCTGCCCGGCGTGCGCGTGGCTGGCGTCTGCGACATCGATCGGCAGAAGGCCCGCGCGATCGCCACCCGCTTCGAGATCCCGCGCGTCTACGGCTCGGACGCGGAGGTCTTTGCCGACCAGACCGTGCAGGGCGTCATCATCTGCAGCCCGAGTCACCTGCACGAGGAGCAGGTGATCGCGGCGGTGGAGAGCGGCAAGGACGTACTCGTCGAGAAGCCGCTGGCCCTCACGCCGGCGGGCGCGGAGCGCGTCGTCCAGGCCGCGGAGCAGTCCGGTCGCTCCGTCATGGTCGCCCTGAACAACCGCTACCGCTCCGACGTGAGGGCGCTCAAGAGCTTCATCGCCACCGGCGAGCTCGGTGACATCGTCCTGGTGAAGTGTGGTCAGCTCAACAGGAAGATCCGCCTCGTGAGGCCCACGTGGCGTCACCGCCGCGCGACGGCCGGCGGCGGCGCCCTGATGGATCTCGGCGTGCAGGTGCTCGATCTCTGCCTGTGGCTGCTCGACTATCCCGTCGCCCGGCGCCTGGTCTGCCATACCCACCCCGGCGAGGGAGCCGAGGTCGAGGATACGGCCGTGCTCGTCGTCGAGCTCGAGGGGGGCGCCGTGCTCTCTGTGGAGGTGACGTGGAGCCTGCTCGCGGCCCGCGATCGACAGTACCTGCAGATTCTCGCCACGCACGGCTCGGGCTCGATCCTCCCGCTCGCCGTTCACAAGGAGATGGAGCACGGGCTGCTCGACGTAACGCCGCAGCTGCCGCCCGGTCACGCCAACATCTACACCGCGACGTACCGCGACCAGCTCGAACAATTCGCCAGCGTGATCCGCGGCGATGCGAAGGCTGCTCTCCCCCGCGAGCAGATCCGGCTGATGGAGCTGATCTCGCTCGCGTATCAGTCGGCCGACAGCGGAAGAGAAATCGACATGTGAAGGACGAGATCGGCGTCGGGCGGGGCGGCCCACGCCGCCGCACGGCCGGAGGCCGCGCAAGCTATCATCTCAGCGGGCAGACCTCCCACTTCACACTTTGCCGGTGTTCGGCTATCTTGCCCGTCGGCGGGCTCGGATCACTGAAGATGATGAGGTAGGGTCATGAAGCAGGAAATCCATCCGGATTACAGGGCCGCGACGGTCCATTGCGCGTGCGGCAATACATTTCAGACGCGGAGCACGATCGAGGACATCCACGTCGAGATCTGCTCCGTCTGCCACCCGTTCTTCACGGGGAAGCAGCGGATCGTGGACACGGCCGGACGCGTCGAACGGTTCCGGCAGAAGTACGGATCCGGCGAAACGGCCGGCGAGGGGTCCTGAGGAAGAGAGCCGGGTCGCGACCCGGCTCTTCTTTCATGAAGGGTCGATGGTGGAAGACGAGCGTATCCGCGAGGTTCTGCGGCGGCAGGACGAGCTGAATCGGCGGCTGGCGGATCCGGCCGTGATCGGCGATCCGGCGGAGCTGCGCAAGGTGGGACAGGAGCACGCGGAGCTGGCTCCCGCGGCGGAGCTGGCGTCGCGGCTGGAGCGCGTTCGTGCGCAGCTGCGCGAGGCGCGCGAGATCGCGGGTGTGGATGAGGACGTGGAGCTGGCCGAGCTGGCGCGCGCGGAGGTGGCTTCGCTGGAGGAGGCGGACGAGCGGCTGTCAGAGGCGCTGCGACGTTGTCTGATCCCGAAGGACCCGCTCGCGGATCGAGCGGCCGTGGTCGAGATCCGCGCGGGCACGGGCGGAGCGGAGGCCGCGCTGTTCGCCGGGGATCTGTTTCGCATGTACACGCGCTACTCGGAATCGCGCGACTGGAGGATCGAGCTGCTGAGCGCGTCGGAGGGCGAGATGGGCGGCTACAAGGAGGTCGCCTTCATCGTGCGAGGCCGCAACGCGTTCGGCGATCTCCGCCACGAGTCGGGTGTGCACCGCGTGCAGCGCGTCCCTGAGACGGAAAGTCAGGGGCGGATCCACACGTCGGCCGCAACGGTGGCAGTGCTGCCGGAGGCCGAGGAGGTGGACGTCGAGGTCCGCGAAGAGGACCTGCGCATCGACGTCTTCCGTTCCTCGGGGCCCGGCGGCCAGTCCGTGAACACGACGGACTCGGCGGTGCGCGTGACGCATCTGCCGACGGGGATCGTCGTGAGCTGTCAGGACGAGAAGTCTCAACACAAGAACAAGGCGAAGGCGTTGCGCGTGCTGCGCAGCCGCCTGCTCGACGCGAAGATCGCGGAGCAGGAGGCGGAGCGGGCTCGGGAGCGGAAGACGCAGGTCGGCACGGGCGATCGCTCGGCCAAGATCCGCACGTACAACTTCCCGCAGGGTCGGGTCACGGACCACCGCATCGGCCTCACGCTCTACCGACTCGGCGACATCCTGGACGGCGACCTGGGCGAGCTGGTGGCGGCGCTGCGGGACGCGCGCGAAGCGGAGCGGCTGGAGAGCGCCGCTCTCGCCTGAGCCGTGGCGCACACCCCGCTCGAGGTGAGCCGTCTCGCGGCCGATCGTCTCGCCCGCGAGGGCGTCGCCGATGCACGTCTCGATGCCGAGCTGCTGCTCTCCGCCGTGCTCGGTCTGCGCCGCCTGGACCTCTATCTGCAACACGATCGTCCCCTGACGGAGGACGAGGTCGCCCGCTATCGGGAAGCGCTCCGGCGACGGCTGCGGCGCGAGCCGCTCCAGTACATCGTCGGGGAAGTCGACTTCCGGGAGTTGACGCTGAAGGTGGACGCGCGGGCGCTGATCCCACGGCCGGAGACCGAGGTGCTGGTCGGGGAGGTGCTGGCCCGGGCTCCGGAGCACGCGACGGCCCTCGACATCGGCACCGGTACCGGAGCGATCGCGCTGTCGTTGCTGCGGGAGGGAGAATTCCGCCGGGTAGTGGCGACGGACACCTCGGCGCAGGCGCTCGAGCTCGCGGCCGAGAACGCCCGTCGGCTGCGGCTCGACGAGCGGTTGGACCTCAGGCTGGGATCGCTCTTCGAGCCGCTGCGGAGCGGTGAGCGGTTCGACATCGTCGTCTCGAATCCGCCGTACGTACCGGTGTCCGACCGCGCCGCGCTGCAGCCGGAGGTCGGTCAATGGGAGCCGGCCGAGGCGCTGTTCGCGGCGGGAGACGGGACGGCTCTCCTGGACGCGATCATCAAGCAGGCACCATTCTGGCTGCAATCGGGTGGACTGCTGGCCCTGGAGGTCGGGGCGGGCCAGGCCGGCGTCGTGGCGGAACGCATCCGCGTCGCGGGTGTCTACGACGCACCGCGCACCGCGCGGGATCTGGCGGGGCACGAGCGCATCGTGCTCGCGACGCTACGCATTGCGCAACCGGAAGGGAAGTCCGAGGATGCATGAAAACATCATGGAGAAGGCGACGGAGCTCGGCCGCATGGTCGGGCAGACGGAGGAGTACCGGCGCCTGCAGCAGGCGCGCCAGCGGGTCAACGACGACCGTGAGGTCGTGACGCTGCTGAACCGGCTGGGCGAGCTGGACGGCGAGATCGCCGGCGGACTCGAGCGCGGCGAGGCGCCGTCGCAGGAGCAGCAGCAGGAATATGAGCAGATGGTGGCGGATCTGCAGTCGAGCTCCGTTTACCAGGGGCTCGTCGCGGCCCAAACGAACTTCGAGAAGCTGCTGGCCCGTGTGAACCAGGAGATGGCAAAGGGAATGGAGTCGGGGTCCCAGTCCCGTATCATCCTGCCCACCTAGCGACGGACCGAGGGCACTTGATCTCGCTGGAATCACTGCGGGGCTGGGCCTATCGCACGCTACGGCCCCTGTCGGATTCTCTCGTCCGGTCCCGCGTCCACCCCAATCTGCTCACGACCGTCGGCGTCGCCGTGACGCTGAGCAGCGCGCTGGCCTTTCACGAGCACCACGTGCGAACGGCCGGCTTCCTGATGCTGCTGGGCGGGCTATTCGACATCCTGGACGGGCGGGTCGCACGGCTGAGCAGCCTGGGCAGCAAGTTCGGCGCCTTCTACGACTCGACGCTGGACCGGATCAGTGAAATCGCCGTCTATTTCGGGCTGCTCTCGCTCTACAACGACTATCGGCTGGAGCTCGGCGACGTGGGCATGATCTACCTGATCATGCTCGCCATGGCGGGGTCCCTTATGGTGAGCTATACTCGGGCCCGCGCGGAGACGCTGGGGCTCGACTGTCGCGTGGGGCTCATGCCTCGCGCCGAGCGCGTCGTGCTGCTCGGCCTCAGCGCGCTGCTCTTCGGCGAGGACTGGCACGGACTCGTGCTCAAGGGCGCGATCGTCGTGCTGGCCGTGCTGACGAACATCACCGCGTTCCAGCGCATCGTCTGGGTCTATCAGCACGCCCGCGGAGTGCCGCTGGACGCGGTATCGCTCCCCGAATCGGGCTCGAAACAGCGAGGTTCGCAGTGACTGGACGGGATATCGCGCCGGCGGAAGGTCGGCTGGGTGTTCTTCTCGTGGGGCTCGGCGCCGTCGCAACGACGTTCGTTGCCGGCGTGGAGTCGATCCGCCGCGGAACGGCGCAGCCGATCGGCTCTCTGACACAAATGAGCCACATTCGACTCGGCAAGCGCACCGAGGACCGTCAGCCGCCGGATCAAGGAGTTCGTCCCCCTCGCCGCCCTCGACCAGCTCGTCTTCGGCGCGTGGGATCCGATCCCCGACGACGCGTACGACAGCGCGCTCGAGGCGCAGGTGCTCGATCGTTCCGACGTCGAGCCGCTCGCCGATTTCCTGAAGAGTATCCGTCCCATGCCCGCCGTCTTCGATCCCGAATACGTGAAGCGGATTCACGGCGAGAACGTGAAGACGGGCAAGGACAAGCGTGATCTCGCGGAGCAGCTGCGCGACGACATCCGCCGCTTCAAGGCCGAGCACGAATGTGATCGGCTCGTCATGGTCTGGTGCGGCTCGACCGAGGTCTTCCTCAAGCCGGGTCCGGAGCATGCCTCGCTGGACGCGTTCGAAAAGGCGCTGGAGCAGAGCTCGCCCGCCGTCGCGCCGTCGATGATCTACGCCTGGGCCGCCCTCATGGAGGGCGTGCCGTTCGCGAACGGAGCCCCGAACCTCACCGTGGACACCGCCGCGCTGCGCGAGCTCGCCGCGCGCGAGGGCGTGCCGATCGCCGGCAAGGACTTCAAGACCGGCCAGACGATGATCAAGACGATCATCTCGCCCGGGCTCAAGGCGCGCATGCTGGGGCTGTCCGGCTGGTTCAGCACGAACATCCTCGGCAACCGCGACGGCGAGGTGCTGGACGACCCAATGTCGTTCAAGACGAAGGAGGAGTCGAAGCTCGGCGTGCTCGACTTCATCCTGCAGCCGAAGCTCTATCCCGAGCTGTACGGCGACGTCTACCACAAGGTCCGGATCAACTACTACCCTCCGCGCGGCGACAACAAGGAGGGCTGGGACAACCTCGACATCTTCGGATGGATGGGGTATCCCATGCAGATCAAGATCGACTTCCTCTGCCGCGACTCGATTCTCGCAGCGCCGATCGTGCTCGACCTGGCCCTGTTCATGGATCTCTCGCAACGGGCGGGGATGTCCGGCATCCAGGAGTGGCTGTCGTTCTACTTCAAGAGCCCGATGACGGCCCCCGAGCTCTACCCGGAGCACGACCTCTTCATCCAGCACATCAAGCTCAAGAACACGCTCCGGCACCTGATGGGCGAGGAGCAGATCACGCACCTGGGGCTGGATTACTATGAGTGAGCAGCCCTTTGGGCTGCTCACAGGCTAATCAGGCTAATCAGGCTAATCAGGCTAATCAGGCTAATCAGGCTAATCAGGCTAATCAGGCTTCCCCGTTCACCGCCACACTTCAGACTTCACCCTTCACCTTCACTCTTCATGTTCGTAGTCCTGGAAGGCATCGAGGGGTCCGGGAAGACGACGCAGGCGCGCCTGCTGTCGGACTGGCTGCGGGCGCGGGGGGTGGCGCACCTGCACGTTCGCGAGCCGGGCGGGGTTCCGCTCAGCGAACGGATCCGTAGCGTGCTGCTGGACAGCGACGACGTGCCGGCGCGAACGGAGCTGCTGCTCATGCTGGCGGCGCGCTCCGCGCTGGTGGAGCGGCGGATCCGGCCTGCGCTCGAGGCGGGGCAGGTCGTGATCGCGGATCGTTTCGAGCTGTCCACGCTGGCCTATCAGGCGTACGGGCGCGGCCTGCCGGAGCCGGAGGTCCGGCGGCTGAACGCGTTCGCCACCGACGGCCTGCAACCATCGCTCACAGTCGTGCTGGACGTGCCGCTGGAAGAGGGCGAGCGGCGGCGTCGGGAGGCGGGTGGGCGGCCGGACCGGATCGAGCAGGCGGGACGGAGCTTCCACGAGAGGGTGGCGGAGGCATACCGTTTGCTCGCCCAGACCATGGAGAACGTCGAAGCGGTCGACGCGAGCGGCCCGCCGGAGCAAGTGCACGCGGCCGTGCTGGAGAGGCTACGCGCCCGCTTCCCCGAAACATTTCCCGCCGGCTAGGGTTTTTTCTGGGGGCGTCGTCTCGACGCCTCGGATGCCTCGGAGGTCGGATGCAGATCAAGCGAAGCCTGATCGCCCCATTGATCGTCGGTGCGATCGCACTGGGGACTGGTGGCTGGTTCCTGCAACGTGGGGCGGCGCCACAGCAGAACGTCTACATGCAGGCGCGGCTGTTCGAGGAGGTCGTGCACCACGTCCAGTCGGATTTCGTGGACGAGAAGCCGCCATCGGATCTGTATCGCATGGCGATCGATGGCATGCTGCACGAGCTCGGCGATCCGCACACCGTGTTCATGACGCCGGACGACTACCAGCAGCTGCGGATCCAGACACAGGGCGAGTACGGCGGGCTGGGCATCCAGATCAATGTGCGCGACGGCTGGGTGACGGTGATCGCGCCGCTTCCCGGGACGCCGGGCGAGCGTGCGGGGCTGCGGTCGGGGGATCGCATCATCGAGGTGGAGGGAAAGTCCACGCACGGCTGGTCCACGGACGACGCGGTGGCGCGCCTGCGGGGGAAGCCGGGGGAAGGCGTGGACATGCAGGTGGCGCGGGTAGGGGTCGACGATCCGATCCCGTTCCACATCGTTCGCGAGGAGATCCACGTCAAGTCGGTGCCGACCGCGTACATGCTCGGCAACGGCATCGGCTACATGGAGCTGACGGTGTTCTCGCAGACGTCCACGGACGAGATCCGGGAAGCGATCGCGAAGCTGAAGTCACAGGGGATGAAGTCACTCGTGGTCGACCTGCGGCGCAACCCGGGAGGGCTGCTGGATCAGGGCGTATCCGTGTCGGACCTGTTCCTGGACAAGAAGAAGCCGGTGGTCGAGACGCACGGCCGGCTGGCGAACATGAACCAGAGCTTCGTCGCGTCCACCGCGGACCAGTACCCGGATCTGCCGATCGTGCTGCTGGTCGGACCGTTCAGCGCGTCGGCGTCAGAGATCTTCTCGGGCGCGCTGCAGGACCACGACCGTGCGCTGGTCATCGGGCAGACGACCTATGGGAAGGGCTCGGTCCAGACGATCTACCAACTCTCGGGCGGCAACGTGCTGAAGCTGACGACCGGGCGCTGGTACACGCCGTCTGGCCGCTCCATCCAGAAGCCGTTCGACAGCGACAAGCCCGACGCGCTCATCGCCAATGCGAGCGTCCGCGACGATACCAGCGACGTCGCCCGTGACGATTCGCTGCCGAAGGAGACGTTTCATACGGACATGGGTCGGATCGTCTACGGCGGCGGCGGGATCCGGCCGGACATCATCGTCAAGGACACCGTGACCCAGGCCGAGCGGGCGCTGGGGCAGGCGGCCGAGAAGTACGGATCGAAGTTCTATGATGCGCTGTTCGCCTTCGCGGTGAAGTACGCCCACGATCACCCCGCGCTGAAGCGCGGCTTCGAGCTGGAGCCGGGCGTCCTGGACGACTTCTATTCCGCCCTCGAGCAGAAGGGCGTGAGCGTGGATCGCTCGGTGTACGAGGCCGCGAGCGGCTCGGTCGAGCGCGCGATCGGGCTGGAGGTCGCCCGCGACAAGTGGGGTGAGCCGGGACGGCGCGAGCGTCTGAACGCACAGGATCCACAGGTGCGGATGGCGATCAGTGTATTGAGGGACGCGACGACGCCGACGTCCGTCTTCGCGATCGCCGACCGCGTCCGCGGCACGCTGAACACGGCCGGCGCACCCGGCGGCGAGCAGGGCGGAACCCGCTAGGCGGAAGCTGCGCTTGCCTGCGGGGCAGGGCGCGGCGGCTCGGCCGGTGAGCGCCGACGGCGGAGCGTCGGCGGCCCGGCCGACGATTCCGCCGGGCCTGGCACTCGCGGCGGCCGTGTTCGCGGTGAGCTGGTCCGGGCCGCTGGTGCGGCTGACCAGCGCGCCGTCACTCGCGATCGCGACGTGGCGGCTCATCCTCTCGATCGCACTCGTCGCCCTGATTCTCGCTGTTCGGGGCGGCGAGCCGCGTGTGGCACTCCGCACGCGTGACCGGGCGCTCGCCCTGCTCGCCGGCGGCCTTCTCGCCGCGCACTTCTGGAGCTGGATCACCTCCCTCGAATACACCAGCGTCGCGAGCTCCGTCGTGCTCGTCTCGACGCAGCCGATCTTCGCCGCCGTCCTGTCTTCCATTCTGCTGCGCGAGACCCCGACGCGCCGGCAGTGGCTCGGCATCGTGATCGCCGTCTCGGGCGCGATGCTGATCGGCTGGGGCGACCTCGGGCGCGGTCCGCGCCCGCTCGTCGGTGATCTGCTCGCACTGGGCGGCGCGGTCTTCGGCTC
Organism: uncultured Gemmatimonadales bacterium; assembly: GCA_963798855.1. GTDB lineage: Bacteria > Gemmatimonadota > Gemmatimonadetes > Longimicrobiales > RSA9 > CAWCUU01. The sequence goes on from CAWCUU010000001.1 coordinate 535,834, forward strand.
CGGCTACTTCGTGATCGGCCGATCGTTGCGGCCGCTGCTCGGCCTGTGGAGCTACATCGCCGTGGTCTACGGCATCGCGGCGGGGCTGCTGCTGCTCGCGGCGATCGGGACCGCGACGCCTCTGCTGGGCTACGCGCCGGCCGACTGGGCGATCTTCGCGCTGCTCGCCCTCGGCCCGATGATGATCGGGCACACGGGCGTGAACTACGCGCTGCGCTACGTAACGGCCTACGTCGCGAATCTCGCCTTGCTCGGCGAGGCGGTGGGCGCGACCCTTCTCGCCTGGATCCTGCCTTCGATTCATGAGGTCCCACCCGCGCAGACGCTGATCGGCGGCGCGGTGACGCTGCTGGGAATCGCGCTCGGTGTCCGAGCCCGCCGTGCGCGCGTCCCGGGCGGCCATGGAAGAGAGGAGGCGGCGAGGTGATGATGTTCGTGGCGCCGCGCCCAACGTGAGCGGTGTCGTGGTCGAGACCTGGCGTGGCGGCATCGTGGAGTCGTCGCACCGGGTGCGCGTCGCGGTGTCGGATCCGGACGGGCGGCTGAGGGCGGCCGCCGGCGACGTCGCCGGCGCCGTTTTCGCGCGCTCGGCCGTCAAGCCTCTGCAGGCGCTGCCGCTCGTGGAGGATGGCGGAATCGAGCGGTTCGAGATGTCGTCGGCCGAGCTGGCGCTCTGTTGTGCTTCACACGGCGGCGAGCCGGTGCACGTTCAGACCGTTGCGCGGCTGCTCGAGCGGATCGGTGCGGAGGAGGACGACCTGGTCTGCGGACCCCACCCGCCGATGCACGCGGCGTCCGCGGCGGTACTGCAGCGCGAGGGCGTTGCGCCTGGACGGCTGCACAACAACTGCTCGGGCAATCACACCGGGATGCTTGCCCTGGCACGGCTGCACGGCTGGCCTCTCGCAGGCTATGAACGGCCTGAGCACCCGGTGCAGCGGCGGATGCTCGCCAGCATCGCGGAGTGGGCCGATCTTCCGGCGGACGAGGTCGGCACCGCCATCGATGGCTGCGGGGTCGTAACGTTCGCGCTGCCGCTGGAGCGGCTCGCGGCGGCGTTCGCTCGCCTTGCCGCCGCGTACCGCGCGGGTCCGCGTGGCACCGGCTCCCCGGCCGCACGGATCGTGGACGCGATGCTGCGGTGCCCGGAGATGGTGGCTGGGCAGGAGCGGCTGTGCACGGCGCTGATGCAGATCTCGCAAGGGCGGATCTTCGCGAAGGTCGGCGCCGAAGGCGTCTACTGCGCGGGCGTGCCCGGCGCAGAGCTGGGCATCGCGCTGAAGGTGGAGGATGGGGCGAGCCGGGCGGCCGAGCCGGCTCTGCTCGGGGTACTGCGCGCGCTCGGCGTGCTTACGGCGGAGCAGATGGCGGAGGCGGCCACGTGGGCGGAGCCGGACCTCCTGAACACGCGTGGCGACCGTGTCGGCCGGATCCGCGCCCGCGTGGAGCTGGAGGCGCAGGGTGGATGAGCCGACGCTGCATCTGGTCGACGTCGCGGCCGCGCTCGGGCGCCGCGATACAGCCGCGCTGGAGCGTGCGCTCCGCAGGGCTGCGGAAGTAGCGAAGGCCGCGGAGGTAGAGGAGGTGCTGCTGCAGAGCTACCTCTTCCTGGGCTATCCCGCCGCACTGAACGCGATCGCACTATGGCGCGGGATCTCGGGCGTCAACGCGCCGTCCGCGGTGCTCGACTCGTGGGATGAGTGGCGGGAGCGGGGCGAGCTCGTCTGCGAGCAGGTCTATGGGGGGCAGTACGAGCGGCTGCGCGCGAACATCGCCGCGCTACACCCGGACATGGAGCGGTGGATGGTGGTGGAAGGCTACGGCAAGGTGCTCGGGCGGGACGGCCTGGAGCTGTCGCGGCGGGAGCTGTGCACGGTTGCGATGCTCGCCGGTCAGGACGCCGCGCCACAGCTTTATGCGCACCTGCGTGGCGCCCTGAACGCCGGCGCATCACCGGCCGACATCGAGGACACGATCGAGCGTATCGTACCCGAGCTTCCCGACGCGGCCGCGGACGCGCTGAGGCAGAGGTGGAGGGCCGTGCTCGGGAGGCGGAATGGCGAAGCAGTGGAGGGGGTGTAGCGATGTTCGTGGACTACGTCGAGATCGAGGTGGAGGGCGGGGTCGGCGGCTCCGGCGCAGAGGCGTTCCGCCGCGAGACGTTCGTGCCGCGGGGCGGCCCGTCCGGCGGCGACGGGGGGCGGGGTGGGCACGTCATCCTGCAGGCGGATGCGCAGCTCTCGACGCTGCTCGACTACAGCTACAAGCGGTCGTACCGCGCGGAGCGCGGCGAACACGGACAGGGGAAGAACCGCACGGGTCGCGACGGCGTCGATCTCGTACTTCGCGTGCCCACCGGCACCGTGATACGCGACGTCGAGAGCGGGGAGGCGCTGGGCGAGCTGACCGAGGACGGCGAACGGCTGCTCGTGGCGCGAGGCGGCCGCGGTGGACGGGGCAATGCCGCGTTCGCCACGCCCACTCACCGGGCGCCGCGCGAATGGGAGCCGGGGGAGGAGGGCGAAAAGCGGCGCGTCGCGCTGGAGCTCAAGCTGATCGCCGACGCCGGGCTGGTCGGTCAGCCGAATGCCGGAAAGTCGACGCTGCTCGCGACGGTCTCCGCCGCGCGCCCGAAGATCGCCGACTACCCGTTCACGACGATCACGCCGAATCTGGGTGTCGTGCAGCTCTCCAGCCACCGCACGTTCGTGATCGCGGACATTCCGGGGATCATCGAGGGGGCGCACGAGGGGAGGGGGCTGGGTCTCCGTTTCCTGCGGCACATCGAGCGGACCCGCACGCTCGTGTTCCTGGTGCCCGTCGATCATCCCGACCCACAGGCGGAGTACGACCTGCTGCGCGAGGAGGTGCGCTCGTATTCCGTCGAGCTGGCGCAGAAGCCGCACTGCGTGGTGCTGTCGAAGACGGACCTGCTCGGGCCGGACGCGGAGCTGCCCGGTATCCACGCCCCGGATGCATGGGGCGTGTTCTCGATTTCCAGCGTGTCGCGTCGTGGTATCGGCGAGCTACAGGAAGCGCTGTGGAGCCGGATCGCCGAGCTGCGGGCGCAGGAATCGGCTCTCGCCGAGACGGAGCCCGAGGCGTGGCATCCCTGAGCCCGCCGTGATCGCGCCGCGGCTCGTCGGAGCGGCGCTCGAGGCGCTGCTGCACTTGCGGCTGCTTCCCGGCATCGGGGACGAGCGGCTGCGCCTGCTGCTGGCGCGCTACGGCACCGCGTCGCGGGCGCTGCGATCTGCCCGGCCGTCGGAGCTCGGTTCCTCGGCCGCGGCAGCTCGCGGGACCGCGCCGATCATCGAGCGCGCGCGGCGCGGCGCGGCATGGCTGGAGGAAGCCGGCGCGGAGGTGCTGGTCGAGAGCGACCCCCGCTATCCGCCGGGGCTCAGGCACCTGCACCAGCCTCCGGCGGTGCTCTACGCGCTCGGTCGTCTCGAGCTGCTCGCGCCGCCGGCGGTGGCGCTGGTAGGGGCGCGGCGGTGCACGGAGTACGGCGCCGATGTTGCGCGCAGCCTCGCCGCCGCATTGGCCCGCACGGGGGTCGTCGTCGTCAGCGGGCTCGCCTACGGCGTGGACCTGAACGCGCACCTGGGTGCGCTCGAGAGCGGCGGAACCATCGCCGTCCTGGGAACGGGGGCAGACCTGTACTATCCGCGCGACAACGCAGAAGTGCAGCGGCGGATCGCGCGGGAAGGGCTGGTGCTCACCGAGCTCGAGCCCGGCACGCCGGGTACGCCCCACAACTTCCCGCGCCGCAACCGCATTATCGCCGCGCTGTCCGCCGCCGTCGTGGTCGTCGAGGCGGGGCCGCGAAGCGGCGCACTGATCACGGCGCGCCTCGCGCTGGATCTCGGGCGCGAAGTGCTCGCGGTGCCGGGACCGGTCGGCCGCGAGAGCAGCGAGGGCGCCAACCGGCTGATCCGCGACGGCGCCGGCCTCGTCATGGAGGCGCGCGATGTTCTCGACCATGTCGGTGTGTGGGCGGCGCCGCAGCCCTCTCCGCCGGCGGTCCTGCCGCGCAAGCCGGCCCTGCACGGGATCGGTGCGGTGCTCGGCCCCGACCCCCGTCACGTGAATGACCTCGCCGCCGCCGCCGGAGTGGACGCGGCCGGCGCCCTCGTCGCCCTGCTCGAGCTCGAGCTGCAGGGCGCGGCGCGGCAGCTCCCCGGCATGCGCTTCGCCCGGGCGTAGCGGCGAAGGCGCCAAGGTGCTTGTCAGAACCCCTCGGCGACGCGGCGGGTACTAGCGAGCGTGAAGCCGGAACACCTCTACCTGCACGTCCCGTTCTGCCTGCGCCAATGCAGCTATTGCGACTTCGCGGTCACCGTGGATCGCGAGCCGCCCGCCGCGGCGTGGCTGGATGCCGTGGAGACAGAACTCGAGCTGCGGATCCGCATGGCTGGCTGGGAGAGGCTGCGGTTCCGCACGATATACGTGGGAGGCGGCACGCCATCGACGCTGCCGCCCGCCGCGATCGGGGAGCTGCGGCGTCGCGTCGAAAGGCACGCCGATATCGATGCCGAGGTGGAGTGGACGGTCGAGGCGAATCCCGAGACCTTCGATCGGGAGCGGGCCGCCGCGTGGCGGGACGCGGGCGTCAATCGTCTCAGCCTTGGCGCCCAGACGTTCCATGAGCCTGCGCTGCGCTGGATGGGGCGGCTGCACGGGGTAGACGGCCCGGCGCGCGCAGTGGACGCCGCCCGTGCGGAGGGACTCGAGAACGTGAGCCTGGATCTGATCTTCGGCCTGCCCGCGCGTCTCGGTCGCGACTGGCAGGCCGACCTGTGCCGGGTGCTGGAGCTGCAGCCGGAACACGTTTCACTGTACGGGCTCACCGCGGAGCCCGCGACGCCGCTCGGGCGGTGGGTCCGCGAGGGACGCGAGCGGATGACGGACGAGGAGTGCTACGAGGCGGAGTATCTGATCGCCGCCGAGCGGCTGCCGGACGCCGGGCTCGAGCACTACGAGGTCTCCAGCTTCGGAAGGTCGGGCCGGGCGTCCGCTCACAACGCCGCCTACTGGAGCGGTAGCGCCTATCTCGGTCTCGGTCCCGGCGCGCACTCCTACGTGGAGCCGCGGCGCTGGTGGAACGAGCGGGACTGGGCTCGGTACCGTAGCGTGCTCACGGACGGGGGCTCTCCCCAGGTCGGATACGAGGAGGTGCGCGGCGAGGAGGCGCGGCTGGAGCGGATCTGGCTCGGACTGCGGACGGCCGCGGGGCTGGCGCGGGCGGAACTGGAGCCTGCCGGCGCGAGCGTGACGGCGCGGTGGGAGGAGCGGGGCTGGGCGTACACGGACCCGGAAAGGCTGCGACTGACGCCGCGCGGCTGGCTGTTGCTCGACCGTCTGGCGGTCGAGCTCGCGGATGCCGGCGCGGGGATCGCGCGGCTTGACGGCTCTTCGGATTGACGGGCACATTCGACCCGTTCCTGGCCATGAATGGCGGTGGCGATGAAGCATGAAGAGCAGCTGAATGAGCGGGAGCAGCGCGTCCTGGACGCCGTGATCCGATCCTACGTGGAATCGGCAGAACCGGCGGGCAGCAGGACCGTCGCGCGCCGCTTCCAGCTCGGCATCTCGCCGGCCACCGTTCGCAACACCATGGCGGATCTGGAGGAGAAGGGATTCCTCTATCATCCTCACACTTCGGCCGGCCGTATCCCGACGGATCGCGCGTACCGCTTCTACGTCGACGCGCTGATCCGGCCGGTGCGTCTCAGCACCAGTGAGCGACGCCGTCTGCGCGAGGAGCTCGAGTCCGACTCGGGCACGCCGCTGGAGCGGCTCCTGCGGCGATCCGCGCAGGCGCTGGGCATCATCTCCGGAGAGCTCGGTCTCGCCGTCAGCCCGGCGCTGGACCAGGCCGTTCTCGAGCGGCTCGAGCTGCTGAGCGTCTCCGACGACAAGGTCCTGCTCGTCTTGACGCTGCGAAGCGGTGCGATCCGTACGGTGTACATCGATCTGCCCGGCTCCGTGCCGACCGCGACGCTGCTCGCGGTGACGATGATCCTGAACGAGCGGCTCGCCGGGCAGACGCTGAAGGAGATCCGCGAGACGCTGCCGGAGCGGCTGCGCGACTCGGCGCCCGCTGATGATGCGCCGGCGTCGGAGCTGCTGAACATCTTCCTGCAGTCGGCGGACGATCTGCTGCAGGGCGGGGGTGAAGGCGAGGGGCTGCACCTGGGGCGGGCGAGCGTGCTGGCCAGCCAGCCGGAGTTCGCGTCCGGCAGTCGGCTGCGCAGCCTGATCGAGCTCACCGAGCAGCGGGATGTGCTCGCCCGCGCGCTGAGTCGCCACGATGTGAGCTCGCCGCTGGAGATCACCATCGGACAGGAGCACGAGCAGCCGGAGCTCTCGGGGTTGACGCTGATCACCTCCAAGTACTCCACGGCCGGGCTGACCGGCGTGATCGGCGTGATCGGACCGACCCGGATGCCGTACGAGAAGGTGATCGCGATCGTGGAATCAGCGAGCCACCTGCTCTCGGCGATCCTGGGCGAAGCCTAGCACAGTGACGAGCGGGAGACAGCAGGCGGAGATGCACGACTATTACGAGATCCTCGGCGTGACCCGCGACGCGGACGCCGACGTCATCAAGAAGGCCTACCGAAAGCTGGCGCTGCAGTACCACCCGGATCGCAACGCCGGCTCGACCGACGCCGGAGAGAAGTTCAGGGAAGCGACCGAGGCGTACGAGGTGCTGCGCGACCCGGAGAAGCGGTCGGCGTACGATCGCTTCGGTCACGCGGGCGTCCGCGGCGGTGCGGCCGGAGCCGGCGGCTTCGGCGGCTTCGACTTCGCCGATGCACTCAACATCTTCATGCGCGACTTCGGCGGCTTCGGCCTCGGAGATCTGTTCGGCGGTCGCGCCGGCGGCCGTGGCCCGCGCGCCCGCAAGGGGCCGGACATCCGCCTCACGCTGCCATTGACGCTGCAGGAGGTCGCGAACGGCGTGACGAAGACGCTGCGCGTGCGGCTGCACGAGCCGTGCTCGACGTGCGGCGGCACGGGCGGCAAGGACGGTGCTGCCGCCGCGACCTGCTCGATGTGCGGCGGGGCCGGCGAGGTGCGCCGCGTGCAGCGGTCCATGCTGGGACAGATGGTGACCGTCGCGCCGTGCCCCCGCTGCGGCGGCAGCGGTGAGACGGTCGAGCGTCCCTGCGATCGCTGCGGAGGCTCCGGCGTCGAGTCGCGGGAGACGAGCCTCGACGTCGAGATCCCGGCGGGCGTCTCCAGCGGCGACTACCTGACGCTGCGCGGGAAAGGGAACGTCGGCGAGCGCAACGGCCCCCGAGGCGACGTGATCGTGGTGCTGGAGGTGGAGGCGGATCCGCGCTTCGTGCGCGAAGGGGCCGACCTTATCCACGAGCTGCCGATCACCTACACGCAGGCGGCGCTCGGCGCGGAGGTCGAAGTGCCGACGATCGACGGCAGCGCGCGGCTGAAGGTGCCGGCGGGTACGCAGTCGGGACGGTTGCTGCGGATGCGCGGCCGTGGGCTGCCGCGGCTGCGGGGCGGCGGGACGGGCGATCAGATCGTCCGGCTCGTCGTATGGGTGCCGACGGACCCCGGCAAGGAGGAGGAGAAGCTGCTTCGCAGGCTCGCCCAGGTCGAATCGCCGCCCCCGGAGCGCATCGAGGGCGAAGATGGCGGCAGCTTCTGGAGCCGAGTGAAGGAGGCGTTCAGCGCCTAGCATCGCCGTGCCGGGACGCTGCGCCTTCGCGGGAACGTGGCTTGCTGTGTTCGGGCAAGCAGAGCGTGCGACCCGAACGGAGCGAGCATGGAGCGAGCGAGCGAGCGCGACAGCGCGGCGGGACCGAGCGGCACCGACTGCCTGCGGGCGCGGGCGCGCCTGATTGCTGCGGAGGCGACTTCGCTGCGGCGACACGAGGAGCTGCTCGACTGGGCGGTGGAGGAGCTCGGGCTGGCGCGGCCTTTCGCCGAGCAGATCTACGAGATCGCGATCGAGGAGGATGTCGAGCCGGCCTACGTCTTCGAGCTCGTCCGCTGCGGCGTCGGCATCAGCGAGCAGGTCGCGGGGCGGTCGGATGCACCGAGCCTGCAACCGTCTCCCCCCGACTGGATCGAGCGTTCACCGCGCCCGGACGAGGCACGCCGTGAATGGCGGCTGCGCACGAGCACCCGGAGGCTGCGCTCGCTACTCGAGGGCGAGAGCTCGCCGGCCGACGCGCTCCGGGCCTTTGCCAACGCGCCGGACATCGAGGAGCGCGGCTATTAGCGCGACCCGCTACACCTGCTCGACCTCATCGGCCGGCATCACCGTGAAGAAGAAAGTGGAGCCGGCCCCGGGCTCGCTGTGGAAGCCGATCTCTCCGCCCATCTGCTCGACGGCTTCGCGCGCGATGGCGAGCCCCAGGCCGCTGCCGGGGGCTTCGTCGTCGTCGGCGCGGTAGAAGCGCTCGAAGATCCGCTCGCGCGCCGCAGCCGCGACGCCGACGCCGTTGTCCTGCACCTCGACACGCGTACCGCCATCGTCGCGATTCGCGCGGATGGTTATGCGACGGTCCGGCTTGGCTGGGTCGGCGTACTTCACCGCGTTTCCGACGAGGTTGCTGAGCACGAGCTCGACGCGACGACGGTCGACGCGGACCTCCGGCAGAGGGGACTCGACATCGATGCGGACCAGGTCCGTCTCGGAGGTGGCGCGACAGTCCTCAATGACGCGGCGGATCACGCGATCGAGTCGCTCCGGCTCGAGACGCAGCGTATCGGCCCCGCGTCCGACGCGCGCGAGGGAGCGCACGTCGTCTACGAGCTCGCGCGCGCGATCGAGGTTGCGGACGATGATCGCCGCGAAGTGACGACGCTGCTCCGGCACGCCGCCGATCCCCTCCTCCTCCAGCAGCTCGGCGGCGCCAATGGCGGCGCCGATCGGGTTCTTCAGCTCGTGGACGAGCGCGCGGCCGAAATCGTGGAGACGTCGCTCATGGTCGCGGCGACGCTCGTACTGCATGCCGCGGTAGGTGCCGGTCGTGATCGTCATTGCGCGTCCGAAGATGCCGTGCAGTCGGCCGGCGACCGTGGACGCGACGGTCGCGTCCACGCCGTCCGGGTAGGTGGACACCGCGTCGGAGAGTGCGTCGAAGCAGAGCCGGCCGAGCAACTCCGTTTCCTCGAGCAGCTCCTGCACGTCGTGGCCGAGACGGAAGCGCTCGCGCGTCAGCCGGCGCAGCCGCTCGACGAGGTCTTCGCCGCACGGCCCGCCGCGAAGGGCTTCGGCGACGTCCGCGATGATGGCGGGCATCCGCCGCCGCAGCAGCTCGCGCGGGAAGTCCGAGGCCGGCCTCACGCCCTGCCGCCGATCGAGCCGTGCGAGCCAGGCCTCGACGATTTGCGAGCTGCGCGTCGCGAGGGCATGCGAAACATGGTCGGCGAATGCGCGGCGCGATTCCGATAGCTGCTGGCTCATCCGCTGTGTTCCTCGAAACCTCGAGTCCGGCCGGACGGGCGGGCCGTCCGGCTGGTCCTCCACGGCGCGCAAGGCCCGGACCAGCCGTGCGCGCCGCGAGTGGCCGGGCGCGGCGGCGGCGACGTATCTTGGCGCCATGATGCCGGACCGCTGGCTCGTGCTGTCCGTGCGCGCCCCCTCCGAGGCTCAGGCGCACGACATCGTCGAGGAGCTGCTCGAGCTCGGCGGCGCCGCGATCGAGGAGTCCGGCGATTGGCTGACGACGTACCTTCCGCCACCCGATGACGCACCGACGTTCTGCGAGTCCGTGCGGCTGCGTATCGAGGACCGCCTCGACGAGGGCGTCGAGCTCCGCTGGCAGTGGCGAAAGCACGAGGACTGGGCGCAGACATGGAAGCGAGGACTCGGTCCTCGACGGATCGGAGACCGGATCGTCATCGCGCCGAGCTGGGCGATACCGGAGCACGACGGCGGCGAGATCGTGATCGTCGTGGATCCCGAGATGGCGTTCGGCACGGGCGAGCACGCGACGACGCGCGGCGTGCTCCGGCTGATGCAGAGGGCGCTCCGTCCGGGAGGCCGTGTGCTGGACGTGGGGGCGGGCACCGGCATCCTCGGCATCGCGGCGGCGCGGCTCGGCGCGGGCGAGGTGCTGGGGCTGGAGATCGACGGCAATGCGGTGGCGACCGCGCGCGCGAACGTCGATCGCAATGGCGTCGCGGACCGGGTACGCCTCCGGGAGGCCGAGGCGGACCCGGGGCTGCTGCGGGAGCTTCCGGCCCGCTACGACCTGATCGTCGCCAATATCCTCAGCGGCGTGATCATCCCGCTGTTGCCGGCTCTTCGCGCGGTGACGGCGACAGACGGCCGGGTGATCCTGTCCGGGATCCTCGAGGAGGAGGCAGCGGACGTAGTCGCCGCCGCGGAGAGGGCGCGGCTGAAGGTGCTCGAGGAGGACCGGGAGGAGGAGTGGTGGAGCGTGCTGCTTCGTCGGGCGTAATCGCGGCGGCGAGAGCGATCCGCAGCGCCTCTGCCCGGTCGAGCAGGCGCAGCGTCGTGGCTCGAGCCGAACCGCACTCGCACAGCGATACGACGGTCCGCTCCAGCAGCGTGGCGGCGTGCGAGTCCGGTGAGGCCGCGCTCGTGGCCACGGCGCGCTGGCCGGTCGGATACGGCGGCCGGCGCAGAGCCACGCGGGGTGGCGTGCCCGCGCCGAGCTCGTGCAGCGCGCCGGCGTACGCGGTACGGGCATCGGCGGTCCAGAGCGCGGACAGCGTGTGGCTCTCTGGCTCGGAGATCAGAATGGAAGTGCTGCGGGTTCAGCTCGATGACGCGGCGGAGCCGGGGAGCCGCCAGCGCGCGGCCGCCGAGCCAGGGAGCGAGGCGACCAGCGAGCGAATCGAGCGGGACCGCGACCTCGACGGCATCGACGAGCGCTTCGGTGAGGCGGTGCAGCAGCGGGTCCATCGCGATCTCTCCGGACGGGGGTTGGGGCGACAATGCGGCGTTGCGTGGGGCAGGGCGATAGCGGCACAAGACGAAAGGAGGACGGGGTGGCCAACGACTGCATCTTCTGTCGTGTGGTGAGAGGCGAGATCCCGGCTAAGATCGTTCGACAGGATGAGCACACGGTCGCGTTCCGAGACATCAACCCGCAGGCTCCGACGCACGTGCTGGTCGTGCCGCGGGAGCACGTCGCCTCGGTCGAGGCGATGGACGAGTCGCAGGACGAGCTGATCGGCAGGCTGGTCAGCGCGGCGCGGGAGATCGCCCGCCGCGAGGGCATCTCGGGCTCCGGCTACCGGCTCGTGATCAACTCGGGCGCCGACGCCGGACAGACGGTGGACCACGTGCATCTGCACGTGCTCGGCGGGCGATCCATGCGCTGGCCGCCGGGGTAGCAGCCCAAGGACAGCAGCTCGCCGGAGCTGCCGGACAGACGATTCGGAGAGATGCATGGGCGGGACACTCGAGGAGCGGCTGCGCTCCGACCTCAACGAGGCGCGGCGGGCGCGGGAGAAGGAGCGCACGCAGCTGCTCACGATGACACTCGCGGAGCTGCGCAACCGGGAGATAGAGAAGGGCGCGGCGGCTTCCGACGAGGACGTGCTGGACGTGGTCGGGCGCGCGATCAAGCGACGTCGCGAGGCGTCGGAGCAGAATGCGCGCCGGCGGTCGGCCGGAGCTGGCGGAGAAGGAGGAGCGCGAGGCGCATCTGCTGGAGGCGTACCTGCCGGCACCCCTTTCCGAGCGCGAGGTACGGGAGCGGGTGCGCGCGGCGATCGCGGAAGGAGCGACCGACATCGGCGCCGTGATGGGGCGGATCATGCCCGCGCTGAAGGGGCGCTTCGACGGTCGCGAGGCGAACCGCATCGTACGCGAGGAACTGGGCTGAGCGGGCCGGGAGCCACCTGCCAATGAACTCCCACGCCCTCTCGGTCCTGCAGTTCTCCGAGGCGCTGGAGGCGGTGGCGGGCCGCGCGACCAGCGCGCTGGGCGCCGAGGCGGTACGTGCGCTTCGACCGTCGGATGCACGCGCGTGGATCGAGCCCGAGCTGAAGCGGGTGGACCAGCTCGCCGCGTTCCTGCTGCGCTACGAGGATTGGGCGGTCGGGGCGCTGCCCGATCTGCGTGCCCCGATCCGCCGGCTCGGCGTCGACGGCTCCGTCTGGGAAGGCACGAACTTTCGTGATGCGGCACTGCTCATGGAGTCCGCCCGGCAGGCCCGCACCAGCCTCACCCGCCAGGGGTCCGAGTATCCGCTGCTCGTCGAGATCGCAGCGCGCATCGAGCGATTCGACGACGAGACGAGGGCGATCGAAGCCGCCGTGGACGAAACCGGCGGCGTGCGCGACAAGGCGTCGCCGGAGCTCGGTCGAATTCGGAGAGAGCTGCGCAGCGCGCGCTCCCGCATCGTGCAACGGCTCGAGGAGTTCATCGGATCCCTGCCGGAGCGCATCCGCGTCCCGGACGCCTCGGTCAGCGTGCGCGATGGTCGCTACGTGGTGCCGGTCCGGCGTGAAGGCCGCTCGGAGGTCGGCGGCATCGTGCACGACGAGTCCTCGACCGGCGGCACGCTCTTCGTCGAGCCGCAGCTCGCGATCGAGCTGATGAACCGGCTCCGCGAGCTCGAGCTGGGCGAAGCCCGCGAGGTGCAGCGGATCCTGCGGGAGCTGACCGCCCGACTGCGCCCTCGCCGTGAGGCGCTCGGCATCGCGCTCGACGCGCTCGTCGAGCTGGACTCGCTCTTCGCCCGCGCGAGCTACGCCCTGGTCAGGAACGGACGACGCCCGTCGCTGACGGCCGCAGGCTCGGGGGAGTACACGGTGGTGGACGGAAGGCACCCGCTGCTGCTCGAGGGCGAGGGCCCGATCGTGCCGTTCGATCTGACGCTCGCATCAGGCGAGCGGACGCTGCTGGTATCCGGGCCGAATACCGGCGGCAAGACCGTGCTGCTGAAGGCGCTCGGACTGATCAGCGCGCTCGCGCAGGCGGGCGTGGTCCCGCCGGTCGGCCCCGGCACGGTCCTGCCGCTCTTTCGCGATTTTTTCGCCGACATCGGGGACGAGCAGTCGATCGAGGCGAGCCTCTCCACCTTCGCGGCCCATCTACGCAACCTGCTCGAGATCGTGGAGCGCGCGGACGGCGAGTCGCTGGTGCTGATCGACGAGATCGGCAGCGGCACCGATCCGGCCGAGGGCGGTGCCCTGGCTCAGGCGATCCTCGTGGAGATGACGCGGCGCGGAGCGCTCACCGTGGCGACGTCGCACCTCGGACAGCTGAAGCTGCTGGCGGGTGAGGAGCCGGGGGTCGTGAACGCCTCGCTGCAGTTCGACTCGAGGGAGCTGCGTCCGACGTATCGGCTGCAGAAGGGGTTGCCGGGTCGCAGCTACGGCCTGGCGATCGCGCGTAGGCTCGGGTTTCCGGAGGCCCTCCTCGAGCAGGCCGAGTCGTTCCTGCCGCAGGAGGAGCGGGACACGAGTCAGCTGCTGCTCGAGCTCGAAGAGCGCGACCGGCGGCTCCGCGTAGCGCTCGCGGAGGCGGAGGCGGCGACGCAGCAGGCGGAGCGGATGCGCGCCAACGCGGAGGACCGCGAGCAGAAGCTGCGTAACCGTGAGCGGGAAGCGGAGCACCGGACCCGCCAACAGGCTCGCGACATCCTGCTCGCTGCGCGGGAGGAGGTCGAGACCGCGATCCGGGATCTACGCGAGGCCGTGACCGGCGGCGCCGACGCGGAGGCGTTCGAGGAGCTGGCCCGGGAGACGCGGCGCCGTGTCGAGGAGGAGGCCAGCCGGCAGCAGGAGCGGGCGCCTGAGCCGCGGGCGCCGGCGCCGGCCGAGCCGGTGGCCGTGGGGGACTGGGTCCGCGTGGTGGCGACGGGCGCCTCGGGTCGTGTCGCCGAGGTGCGCGACGGTCGCGCCCTCGTCGAGACGAAGGGGCTCAAGCTCCACGTCCCCGTCGGCGATGTGCGGCCGGCGGAGGAGCCACGGCCTGCGCCGCGCTCGCACGGGACCGCAACCGGATGGAGCGCGCCCGAGGCGGAGGCGGTGACGGAGCTCGACCTCCGGGGGCTTCGCGCCGACGAGATCGAGTCGCGCCTGTATCCGGCGCTCGATGCGGCGATCCGGACCGAGCTGCCGAGCCTGCGCATCATCCATGGTAAGGGCACCGGCGCGTTGCGGGAGGTCGTCTCGGAGCTGCTGCGCGCCGACCCCCGCGTGACTCGCTTCCGGGCCGGCGAGATCGGCGAGGGCGGGACCGGCGTGACGGTCGTGGAGCTCGGATGATCCCGGACTCTCTCGTCGAAGAGGTGCGCGCCCGCGCGGACATCGTCGACATCATCGGCGAGCACGTCCCGCTGAAGAAGGCGGGTCGGGAGTACCGCGCGCTCTGTCCCTTCCACAGCGAGAAGACGCCCTCCTTCTACGTGGTGCCGGCGAAGGGCTTCTACAAGTGCTTCGGCTGCGGCCAGTCCGGGGACCTGTTCACCTTCCTCATGGAGAGGCTCGGGCTCGATTTCCCGGAAGCCGTCCGGGTCGTGGCGCGGCGGGTCGGCGTCGACATCCCGGAGACGCAGGAGCATTCCCCGGAGCAGGACCGGAACCGGCCGCTGTACGAGGCGATCGCGTTCGCCGAGGACTTCTATCGCCGTCAGCTAGCCGGCGAGCACGGGGAGCGCGTGCGCCGCTACCTCGACGGCCGCGGCCTGGACGGGGCCGCGATCGAGCGCTTCGGCCTCGGCTACGCGCCCGACGAGTGGCGCGCGCTGATCGAGGCCGCAGCCGTCCACGGGATCGCCGAGCCGGTCCTGCTCGAAGCCGGCCTCGTCAAGGAGAGCGAGCGGGCCGATGCGCCCTACGACCGGCTGCGCGACCGGCTCGTCTTCCCGATCCGCGACGTCGGCGACCGCACGATCGCGTTCGGTGGCCGCGTCCTCGGCCCCTCCGGTCCCGGCTCTCCGAAGTATCTGAATTCGCCCGAGACGCCGATCTACCACAAGGGGCGGCTGCTGTATGGACTGAACTGGGCGAAGACGTCGATCCGGCGCGAGGAGGTCGTGCTGGTCGTCGAGGGCTACATGGATTTCGTCTCTCTCGCCGCGCGCGGGTTCGAGAACGTCGTCGCTCCGCTCGGAACCGCGATGACCGAGGAGCAGGCCGCGCTGCTGTGCCGATACACGAAGAAGGCGCTGCTGCTCTACGACAGCGACGCCGCCGGTCTGCGCGCGACCTTTCGTAGCGCCGACGCGTTGCTGCGCGCGGGCGTGCACCCGCTCGTCGCGACGCTGCCCGAGGGCGAGGACCCCGACTCGCTGGTGCGCAGAGAGGGCGGCAAGCGGCTGAGGAAGGCGCTCGATGCCGCCGTCGATGTGATCGAGCGGAAGATCCAGATTCTGGAGGAGCACGGCTACTTCGATGACATAACCGGGACGCGCCGGGCGCTCGACCGCCTGCTGCCCACCGTCCGGGCTGCCATCGACCCGGCGCTCCGCGACCTGTACATTGACCGCATCTCCCGCAGAACCGGAGTGCGGCGCGAGACGCTGGAGGAGGAGCTGAAAGGCTCCGCCGGGCCGACGTCGCCGGGTAGCTTCGGCGGCACCGGCCCCGGGCGTCCGGCGGTGGCGTCGCGGCCCTCGTCCGCGGCCAGGCCCGAGACGCCGGGCAGCTCGGGGCAGCGGCAGCTGCTGCTGCTGCTGCTGCGCGATCGGGCGCGCATCGCGGCGGCCGCGAAGGCGCTGGAGCCGGCCGACTTCACGGAGCCGGTCTACAGAGAGATCTACAGCGCGCTCTGCGAAGCGGCGGCTCGGGAGAGCGGCTCCTCGGACGCGGCGTCGGACGGAGGCGCTACAACCCTGGAGGGACAGGGGACGGAGTCGGGCGACGGAGCTGGGGACGCGGACGGGAGCGTCGTCGTGCCGGAGCTGGTGCTCGGCGATGAGGCGGCCGAGCGACTGAAGGCGCTGCTCGCCGACCGGCAGGAGCTGGGCGAGGGGGACCGGATGTTCACGAATCTGGTGAACGACATCCGCTCCGAGCGGCTGCACACCAGGCTGGACGAGCTTGACCAGCTGCTTCCACTGGCGGAGTCTAGGGGTGAGGGTGAGCTGCTGCTGAGCCTCGTGCAGGAGAAGCGAGCGCTGGCGCAGCGGCTCCAGCAGATGGAGCGCGGGGTGGAGCGGCGGGTACGCAAGCGAGGTCGGGGAGAGGGAGAGCGCCGGGGTGGGCCGAGGCGATAGACGCGACCCCGGGCGATTACGAACGCGAGAGAGCGGGAGAGATGCAAGAGCTACATCAGACGCTGATCACGTTGCAGGAGCTGGACATCCGCATAGCGGAAGCGGAGGCGAAGGTCCGAGCCTTCGATCCCCAGCTCGAGGAGCTGGAGGCCCCCGCCGCGGAGCTGGACAAGGAGATCGAGGCGACGCAGGCGACGCTCGATACGCACCGTACGAACGCGCGTCGGCTCGAGCGCGCCGCGGACGAGAAGCGCGAGCGGCTGAAGCGCTACGAGGAGCGGCTCATGAAGGTACGCGACGCGCGGGAGGAAGCCGCGGCCCGCACCGAGCTGGACCTGGTTCGGCGCGCCGTGGACGCCGACGAGCGTGAGGCAGTCGAGAGCATGGACCAGGCGAAGCGCACGGAGCTCAAGCTGGACGAGCTGACCGGGAAGCGGGACGCTCTGCGCAACGAGATCGAACCTCGTCGCGAGGAGCTGACCCGGGATCGCGCGAGCGCGCAGGCGGACCTCGACGAGCTCCGCGAGGAGCGCGCGGGACGTACCGAGAAGATCGCCGAGCCGGCGAGGCAGCTCTATGAGCGGGTCCGCGGCGGGCGCACGCGCAGCGTGCTGGCCGCGCTGACCGCGGATGGCGCGTGCGGCCACTGCTTCAGCATGGTCCCGATCCAGCGACAGGCGGAGATCCGCAGCGGCACTACACTCGTCCGCTGTGAGGAGTGCGGAGTGATTCTCTATGCCGAGTGAGGGCTAGGGCCAGGGCAAGGGCTAGGGCTAGGGCTAGGGCTAGGAGGGTGAGGGGGAGGGGAAGGGGCAAGGGTGAGGGGGAGGGGAAGGGCAAGGTCTTGAACGGAGCGAGGTTGCGCGTGTCCAGGCGCTGGCTGCTCGCGTGTCTTTGCGCGCCGTGGGTCGCGCCGGCGGCGCTCGTTGCGCAGTCACCGTTCCGGCCGCTCGATCTCCCCGCGGCGAATGCGTACCGGACGGGCGCGGGCCGACCGGGACCGCAGTACTGGCAGCAGCGGGTGGACTATCGGATCTTCGCGGCTCTCGATCCTCGCACGAACGAGCTTCGCGGGCGTGAGACGATCCACTACGTCAACAACTCGCCGTCCGAGCTCACCTACCTCTGGCTGTTCCTGGAGCAGAACATTCTGCGCTCGAGGCAGCATCACCTCTCAGCTCGATCAACCTCCGCTCGTCTTCCAGGACGCCGTCTTCGACTTTTCCTGCAAGGGCTTCAAGGGTGGCATGGTGCTCGACTCGCTGAGCAGCGACGGCGTGGCGCTCGAGCATCGAGTGCAGGGCACGACGATGCGGGTGGAGCTGCCGAAGCCGTTGCCGCCGGGTGGTGAGCTCGCAGTCGACGTCGCCTGGCGATTCCCCGTTCCCGACTACGGCGCCGGCCGGATGGGCCACGATGGTCCGCTCTACGAGATCGCGCAGTGGTATCCGCGAGTCGCCGTCTACGATGACGTGAGCGGCTGGAACCACGAGCCGTACATCGGTGCGGGCGAGTTCTACCTCGAGTACGGCAGCTTCGATGTCTCCCTGACCGTGCCGGCATCCTACATCGTCGCGGCGACGGGCACGCTGAAGAACCCCGAGCAGGTGCTCACGGGGACGCAGCGCGAGCGGCTCGCGAGGGCGCGCACGTCCGACGCGCCGGTCGCGGTGATCACGGCGGCGGAGGCAGGCAAGCCGGCCGCGCGGCCTGCCATGAGCGGCACGCTCACCTGGCACTTCGCCGCGGACAGCGTCCGCGACTTCGCGTTTGCGGCGGGACCCGTGCTCCAGTGGGATGCGAGCGGCTGGGACGGAATCCTGATCGAGACGCTGCATCGCCCTTCGGCGACGCTGTGGAAGGATGCGAACCGGATGGCGTGGCGCGCGATCCGGTACTTCAGCCGCGAGTGGTTTCGCTATCCGTATTCGCACGCGACGACCGTCGAGGGCCCGATCGAAGGCATGGAGTACCCGATGCTGACGTTCGTCCCCGCCGGCGTCACGACCGAGGATCTGCAGTGGACGCTGTCCCACGAATTCGGCCACGAGTGGTTCCCGATGGTGGTCGGCTCGAACGAGCGACTCTATCCGTGGATGGACGAGGGCTTCAACACGTTCATCGACATCGGGGGTGCCGAGGAGTACTTCGCGGGCACACCGTACGCGGACACTCTGGGGCAGACCCCGCTCCACCTCTACCCTGCCCACGCGATCCCGGGCGAGGAGCAGCCGCTCGCGCTGCGGCCGGTCGAGGCGCACGACCTCTTCTGGACCGCGTACCGCAAACCGGCGCTGATGATGCAGCTACTGCGCTTCGAGGTGCTCGGAAAGGACCGCTTCGACGACGCGTTCCGGCGCTACATCCGCGCCTGGGCGTTCAAGCACCCGACTCCGGCCGACTTCTTCCGCACCATGAGCGACGCGAGCGGCACCGACCTCGACTGGTTCTGGCGCGAGTGGATCTACTCGACCGCGCGGCTCGACCAGGCGGTGTCCGGCATCGACGTCGACAGCGCCGGCGCCACCGTCGTGCACCTGCACAACCGAGGCGGCATGGTCATGCCCGCGGAGCTGCGGCTCACCTTCACGGATGGGAGCACCCAGACAGTGAGGCTGCCGGTCGACATGTGGAACCTCGGGCCCGCCTTCGATTACCGGGTCCCGGCCGGGCGGACCGTGAAGTCGGCCGAGCTGGATCCGCGGCGGGTGCTGCCGGATACGGACCTATCGAACAACGTGTATCCGCGCGCTGGAGGCGGGTAGGCGGCCGCGGCGAACCAACCTCCATCACGCGAAGGCGCGGAGAACTGCGGGCACGCGAAGTGAGCCGCGGGGCGCTTTAGCGTTCACTGCCCCGCTCGTTCGACGCCGAGCGAGCCAATTAGAAAATCGATGGCATGCTCCGCGCGAAGCCGGAGACCCCCGCCCCGCGGCTCTTTGCGTCTCCGCGCTCTCCGCGGCTCTGCGTGATGCAGTTGTTCGCTGGCGTCGCGGCGGCGCCCGATGTACGCCATCCCCCTATCCGCGCGTCCCGTCCTTGCCCGGCGTCAGACCGCGCCCGTACTCTTGACCATGCTCTCCGAATCCCTGGTGCGGCTCTCCCGGCGATGGGTCCCGCGGCGCGGCGCGGACGACCCGGCCGCCGAGGTCGAGGCGACCAGGCTCGCCGCCGAGCTGTCCCTTCCGCTGCCCATGTGCCGACTGCTCGTCACTCGTGGCTACGGCAGTGGCGCGGGCGCGCGCCTCTTCCTCCGGCCCCGCATCGATCAGCTGCTGCCGCCGGACGGACTGGCGGGGCTCCCCGAAGCCGTCGAGCGCCTGCGTCGGGCGCTACGCGGAGGCGAGAAGGTCCTCGTGCACGGGGACTATGATGTGGACGGCATCTGCTCCGCGGCGCTCTACACCCGGGTGCTGCGCTCGCTCGGCGGGCGCGTCATCCCGTTCGTTCCCCACCGCGTGCGCGACGGCTACGATCTCGGCGAGGGTGGGCTGCGGCGCGCGCGTGAGAGCGGAGCGACCCTGCTGCTGACGGCGGACTGCGGAATCGTCGCGCACGACAGCGTGCGGCGCGCGGCGGCTGCGGCGATCGACGTGATCGTCACCGATCACCATACGCCGTCGAGTATGCTGCCGGACGCGGTGGCGGTGGTGAACCCGAAGCGAGCGGACTGTGCCTACCCCGACAAGACGCTTTGTGGAGCGGGCGTCGCGTTCAAACTATGCCAGGCGCTCGTCGCGGCGGAGGGTGGAGACGAGGATGAGCTGCTCTATCACCTCGACCTCGTGGCCTTGGCGACGATCGCGGATCTGGTCCCGCTACGGGGCGAGAATCGCCTCCTCGCCCACTTCGGGCTGCGCGTGCTGCGCCAGTCTCGGAAGGTCGGCGTGCGCGCTCTGGTGACCGAGGCGGGGCTCGATGGGCGCGAGGCACTGTCGGCGGGGCAGGTCAGCCACGTGCTCGCGCCGCGCATCAATGCGGCCGGCCGGATCGGCGAGTCGGAGTGGGCGTTGCGGCTGCTCCTGACCGAGGATGAGCGAGAGGCGATGGTGCTCGCGCAGCGGCTGGAGACGGTGAACCGCGAGCGACGCGAGATCGACCGCGAGATGCTCGGGCACGCGCTGGAGCAGCTGGAGAGCGATTTCGATCCCGAGCGGTCGTTCGGCATCGTCCTCGCCGCGGAGGGGTGGCACCCGGGCGTGATCGGGATCGTTGCGTCGCGCGTGGTGGAGCACGTGCATCGGCCGACCGCGCTCGTGGCGCTCAACGGTGGCCGCGCAGCGCGCGGCAGCGCGCGGTCGATCCGGGGCTTCGACCTGTACGCCGCGGTGCACGCCTGCGGCGAGCACCTGATCCGCTACGGCGGGCACCGGCAGGCGGCGGGCTTCGACGTGAGCCCCGACCGTCTCGAGGCATTCCGCGAGGCCTTCAACGCCGCGGCCGCGCGAGAGCTCGCGGGTCGTCAGCTGGGCGGCCTCGTGGAGTACGACATGGATCTGCCGCTGTCCGCCGCGACACCGGATCTGGCGCGACTGCTCTCCTACATGGGACCGTTCGGGGTCGGCAATCCGGCCCCGGTCTTCGTCGCCCGAGGGGTCACACTGCCGCGCCCGCCACGGGTCGTCGGCTCCGGGCACCTGTCCATGGAGCTGGTCGCGGGCGACTCGTCGCTGCGTGCAATCGGCTTCGGCCTGGCGGAGCGCCATTCGCCGATCGACCTGAGCGGACGCGCCCTCGACGTCGCGTTCCATCTGCAGGAAGACGTCTGGCGCGGCGAGCGACGCGTACAGGCGCGGCTGGTCGATGTGAGCGGCGCCGCTTGAGGATCATTGCCGGCCGCTGGCGGGGGCACACCATCCGTCCGCCGCGCGGCGACCGCACGAGGCCGACGACGGATCGCGTGCGCGAGGCGTGGATGAGCGCGATGCAGCCGTGGCTGCCGGGCGCGACCGTGCTGGACCTCTATGCCGGCTCGGGCGCGCTCGGCCTCGAAGCGCTCTCCCGCGGCGCGGCGCACGTGACGTTCGTCGAGCGGTCGTCGGGAGCGTTGCGCGCGCTGCGCGAGAACGTCGAGCGGCTGGGCGCCGGCAGGGAGGTGGAGATCGTGCGCGAGGACGCGTTGCGCTTCGTCACCCGGCTCGAAGCCGGAGCCTACGGCATCGCGCTTGCCGATCCTCCGTACGAGAGCGGGCAGGCGGACGCGCTGGCCCGGGCGTTCGGGCGGGTGCCGTTCGCCGATGCGCTCTGGCTGGAGCACCGGCTGGGAGAGCCGTTGCCGGAGGTGGCGGGCTCACGCTCCCGCCGCTACGGCGATACCGTACTCACCCTGTTCCCCTCGACGCCATGAGCGAGCCAACGAAAGCCCGGGTCGCGATCTATCCGGGGTCCTTCGATCCGATCACGAAGGGACACGAGGACATCGCCCGTCGCTGTCTCTGCTTCGTGGACCGGCTCGTGGTCGCGGTCGCGCACCGGCCGACGCACGCGAAGGAAGGGCTGTTCGATGTCGAGGAGCGGGTAGAGATGATCGCGGAGACCTTCGCGGACGAAACGCGCGTCGATGTCGCGGAGTTCAGTGGTCTTCTCGTGGATTTCGCGCGGGCGCGCGACGCGCGCCTGATCGTCCGCGGCCTGCGGGCGGTCTCCGACTTCGAGTATGAGTTCCAGATGGCCCTCATGAACCGCCAGCTCTGGGCGGACCTCGAGACCGTCTTCCTGGCGCCGGATGTGAAGCACTCCTTCCTCTCCGCTTCGCTGGTCCGTGAGATCGCGTCGCTGAACGGCGACGTCGGCGATTTCGTCTCTCCGGCGATCGAGCGGCGGCTGCGCAGGAAGTTCTCGACCGGTCGATGAGCACTGGCCCGGTGCCGGACTTCTTTTCCCTCCGGATCCGAGAGCGGGCGGCGGCGCGGCGGCGGCGCATCGTATTCCCGGAAGGCGACGACGAGCGCACTCTGGCCGCGGTCGCCGAGCTGGCGCGCGGCGGCCTGGTCGCTCCTGTCGTCCTCGGTCCGCCGTCCACCGCGGATCGCCTTGCGGCGCTCGGGATCGCCGGAGAAGCCGTCCAGGTTCTGGATCCGGGCAGCGATCCGCGGCTCCCGGCCTTCGCGGCGGAGCTCGTCACGCTGCGGGCACACCGCGGCCTTTCCGCCGAGGCCGCCGACTCGCTCGCCCGCGATCCGCTGCTGTTCGGCGCTCTGCTCGTCCGCACGGGGGATGCCGACGGCTCGGTCGCAGGAGCGACACGCACGACCGCGGACGTCCTGCGCGCCGCGATCTGGTGCATCGGACCCGCGCCGGGGATCCGGACCGTCTCCTCCGCGTTCTACATGGTCGTGCGGGACTTCCGCGGCCGAGGCGATGAGGTGCTGACCTTCACGGATGCCGGGGTGGTCCCGGACCCGGACGCCCTGGAGCTGGCGGACATCGCGGTCGCCGCCGCGGACGCCCGGCGGGCGATCGTCGGGGATGAGCCTCGCGTCGCGTTTCTCTCCTACGCCACGCGCGGCAGCGCCGCCGGGCCGGGCGTGGAGAAGGTGCGCGAGGCCACCGCGCTCTTCCGCGAGCGTCGCCCCGAGATCGCGGCGGATGGCGAGCTGCAGGCGGACGCCGCGCTGATTGCGGCGGTCGCGGCGCGCAAGGCGCCGGACTCGCCGCTGGCCGGTCTGGCCAACGTCCTCGTCTTCCCGGACCTGGACGCCGGGAACATCGCCTACAAGCTCGTCCAGCGCCTCGCGCACGCGGCGGCGTTCGGCCCGATCGTGCAGGGGCTGACGCGGCCCTGCAACGACCTTTCGCGGGGCGCGAGCAGCGATGACATTGTCAACGTCGCGTGCATCACCGCGTTGCAGGCGTAGACGCCAGCAGCCGATGAGGGGGAGCGGGTCGCGCCGCCTTGCTCTCCGGCGCGGCGGAGCGGGGCACCGAACTTGCGCACTGGCGAGCGCGTCCAAACGTGGGAAGGGGAAGCCTCCGAGGAGGGGATCGTATGGCGTTTGACGTGAGCAAGCAGGGCGATGTGACGGTGATCGACGTGGAGGGTCAGCTCATCGTCGGCAATCGCCAGGAGCTGAAGCAGAAGGTGCTGGACGAGCTGGAGTCGGGGGCGCGCAAGTTCCTGATCGATTTCTCCGACACCGGCTATATCGATTCCTCCGGCCTCGGAGTGCTGGTCAGCCTCTCGAAGAAGATCCGCGAGCAGGGCGGCGAGCTGCGGCTCGCGAACCTGAACGAGGACCTGAGAACGCTGTTCGAGCTGACGAAGCTGGACACGCTCTTCCACATCGCGAACAGCCGCGACGAAGCGCTCCAGTCGTTCTGAGCCGGGGCGCGGAGGCGGTGCGGCCTTCGCTGCGGAACGGCCATGCAGACCAGGCACCTCCTGGATGTCGACAACGATCTGCAGGACGTCGAGCGCGTCGTCGACTTCCTCGTGGCGCGCTGTCGTGAAGCCGGCTTCGATGAGACCCGGCTGCGACTGAATTTCCGCGTCGGCGTCACCGAAGCCCTGGTGAACGCGATCCTCTACGGCAACGACCGCGATCCCGACAAGCGGGTGCGAGTCGAGGCCCGTCTGTCCGCGAGGCGCGCGACCGTGAAGGTGACCGACGAGGGCCGCGGCTTCGATCCGCAGGCCCTTCCTGACCCGACGCTCCCCGGAAACCGCCTGCGCCCCGGTGGGCGCGGTATCTTCCTGATCCGCCAGCTCATGGACGAGGTCGAGTTCAACGAGCAGGGCAACTCCATCACAATGGTGCTCCATTCGGCTCCGATCGACATGCGGGAGGCGCAGGGATGAGCGGCGCCGGCGCGACGGCGCCGCTGCCGCAGGCGGTGATCTCGCTGCTCGCGGAGTTCGGCCGTGACGCCGGTGTCGGAGTCCGACTCTGGGCGCGTCGCAACGGCGGCTGGGTCGCGCTCTACCCGGCGCGGCTGGACGGCGTCAGCGGTCCCGCGGCGAACGGAGCCCGCCTGCCGCTCTGCGCAGGGTCGGCGGAGGCGATGGAGCTGGAGGTGGTCGGGGGTCCCGTCGCCGACCTGTCGCTGGCCTTTCTCGCACGCGCCGTGGATCAGATCCTCTCGTACGAGCGGGAGGCGGAGCTGGCCGCGCGGGAGCTGACGGAGCGGTACGAGGAGATCAACCTGCTGTACTCGATCAGCGAGACGCTCGGGTCGGTGGTGTCGCTGGAGGTCGCGTCGGGGCGGATCCTGTCGGAAGTCGCCGACCTGCTCGGCGCCCGCCGGGCGGTGCTCTGGGTGTACGAGCCGCGACGCGGCGAGCTGCGCCTGGCCGCGGCGGTCGGGGACGACGGCATGAGCGGTCCCATCGCCGTCGACGATCCCGCCTCCGTCACGGCCCGCGTGTTCCGCGACCGCCAGCCGATCAACCTGGAGCAGGGTGTGGCGCTGCCCCGCGGTGCGCTGCACGAGCCACGGCCGGGCGAGCGCGAGGCGTTCCTCTCGGTGCCGATCCAGTTCACGCCGCCCGACGGCGCGAGCCGGACCGTCGGCGTGATCACGCTGATCGGTCGGCGCACGAACGTGCGCTTCAGCGCCGGAGATGCGCGCCTGCTCGCCGCGATCGCGAGCCAGATCGGCGCGGCGCTGGA
The DNA here is from genome assembly GCA_963798855.1 of uncultured Gemmatimonadales bacterium. Lineage (GTDB taxonomy): Bacteria > Gemmatimonadota > Gemmatimonadetes > Longimicrobiales > RSA9 > CAWCUU01. Next base: position 560,627 of record CAWCUU010000001.1, read on the forward strand.
AACCCATCGGCTCATGGAAGAGAACGTGCGCCACGAGCGGTTTCTACGCGAGATGGAGCTGGCGCACGACCTCCAGATGAAGCTGCTGCCGGACATCTCGCGCCTCGCCGGTCGCGCGGATGTGGCCGCGCGCTGTGCGCCCGCGGAATCGGTCGCCGGCGACTTCTTCCATTTTTTCCCGCTGTCGGGGAACCGGCTCGGGGTGATGATCGGTGACGTCTCGGGACACGGCTTCTCGGCCGCGATGATCATGGCATTGACGCTGAGCGCCGTGGCGATCTACGCGCAGGAGGCTGGCCCCCCGGCGGAAGCGCTGCGACGCGTGCACGAGGCGCTCATCGGCGAGCTGGAGAGCACGGAGATGTACATGACGCTGTTCTATGGCGTGATCGATCCGGACGCCGGGCGGCTGCGCTACGCGAACGCGGGCCACCCGCATGCGTTCCGCATCCCGGCGGAGGGCGCTGCGGATCGCCTCGCGGCGACGAGTCCGCCGCTCGGCGTGATCCAGCTCCCCGAGTACCGCGAAGCCGAGACGGTGTGGCGCTCCGGCTCGGACCTGCTCTGCCTGTTCACGGATGGGCTCTCGGATGCGCTCACGGCGTCGGGCGGCGTGACGGGGGAGGTGGCGCTGCTGGACCGGGTGCTCGAGATGCGGCGCGAGACGCCTCAGCGGATCCTCGACCGGCTGTTCCGCGATGCGGTCGCCGCGGGGCACCAGAACCCTGCCGACGACCGGACCGCGGTGCTGCTGCGCACGTGAGCAACGTGCGCGCGCGGCGCTCGCTGGGACAGAACTTTCTTGTCGATCCCAACCTGCAGCGCAAGATTGTCGCGGCCCTCGAGCCGGATCCGAACGATGAGGTGGTCGAGATCGGTCCCGGGACCGGGGCGCTCACCCGACACCTCGTCGGTGCGGTTCGTCGTCTCACGCTGATCGAGCTGGACGAGCGCTGCGTTCAGGCGCTGCGCGCCGATCTCGGAGACCGCCCCGACGTCCGCGTCCTCCATGCCGACGCGCTGGACGTGGACCTGGAGCAGGAAGTCGGTGACATCGCCGCCCTGAAGGTGATCGGCAACATCCCGTACAACATCACGAGCCCGCTGCTCGGCTGGCTGCTCGAGCGGGAGCGCAGGCCGGCGCTGATCGTGATGATGGTGCAGCGGGAGGTGGCCGACCGGATCGCTGCGGAGCCCGGCACGCGGGCGTACGGCGCGCTGAGCGTCGGTGTACGCGCTGTCGCCGACGTGGAACGACTGTTCACGGTCGGGCGCAGCGCGTTCCGCCCGGTTCCGGACGTGGATTCCACGGTGCTGCGCATCGTTCCCCACGTGCCGCCGCACCTGACGCCGGCCGAGGAGCGGGCGCTGCGCACTCTCACCCGGACGGCGTTCTCGATGCGTCGAAAGCAGCTCCAGAAGATCCTGCGCAGCGCCGGCGAGTACCGGCTCGGCGCCGACCGGCTGGCCGAGGTGTCGAGCGAGAGCGGCATTGACCTGCGGCGCCGGCCGGAGACGCTGACTCCGGAGGAGCTGACCGGACTGGCCCGAGCGATTTCCGGGACGGAGGCCGGCCGTCCCCGCGACGACCGCGCGGGAGGTCGGGGGTGAGCGCCGGGGCGACGCCGCGCCGCTGGCTCGCGGCGTTGGGCTTGCACCGTCGCGAGCTGCGCGCGTGGGCCATGTACGACTGGGCGAACTCCGCGTTCGCGACGACCGTGCTCGCGTCGATTCTGCCGATCTACTACGTGACCACGGCCGCGTCCGGCTTCGCCCCCAACGAGGCGAGCGCTCGGTGGGCGTACACCTCCGCCATCGGGATGCTGCTCATCACGATCGCGTCGCCCGTGCTCGGCGCGATGGCGGACTTCCTCGGCGCGAAGAAGCGCTTCCTTGCGGTGTTCGCCTTCACGGGCGCGCTCGCGACGAGCCTGCTCTGTCTCGTCGGCACCGGCGACTGGGTACTCGCTTCGCTGCTGTTCACGGTCGGTAATTTCGGCTTCACGGGCTCGATCGTCTTCTACGACTCGCTGCTTCCGCACATCGCCTCCGAGGACGAGCTGGACCGCGTCTCCTCGGGAGGGTGGGCCGTCGGTTACATCGGCGGCGGGCTGCTGCTGCTCGCGAACGCGGTCATGATCACGCGACCCGGCCTCTTCGGCCTCGCCGATCAGGCCGCGGCGGCGCGCGTCTCCTTCGTCACGGTCGGCATCTGGTGGGCGGTCTTCACGCTGCCCTTGCTGCGCATCGTGCCGGAGCCGCCTCGGGAGCTGGAGCTCGGCGAATCCGCTGCGGGCGGGGCCGTGCGCGCCGGCTTCGCGCGCCTACGCGAGACCTTGGGCGAGATCCGGCAGTACCCGGACCTGTTTCGATTCCTGCTCGCCTTCTGGCTCTACAGCGATGGCCTCGGAACCATCATCCGCATGGCCGCGGCGTACGGTACCGAGATCGGGATCGGTGCCTCAGCGCTCATCGGCGCCCTGCTCGTCGTACAGTTCGTCGGCGTTCCCTTCACGTTCCTGTTCGGCATCATGGCCGGCCGGATCGGCACCCGCAATGCGATCTACCTCGCGCTGCTCGTCTACACCTGCATCTCCATCGGCGGCTACTTCGTGACCACCGCCTGGCACTTCTGGGTGCTCGCCGCCGCGGTCGGGACGGTGCAGGGCGGCGCCCAGGCGCTGAGCCGATCGCTCTACTCCACGCTGATCCCGCGCGCCAAGTCTTCCGAGTTCTTCGGCTTCTTCGGAATCTTCGAGAAGTTCTCCGGCATCGCCGGCCCTCTCGTCTTCGGCCTCGTCGCTCAGATCACCGGCACCGGGCGCCTCGGCATCGTCGCGATCGTGCTCTTCTTCATCGGCGGCATGCTGCTCCTCTCACGCGTCGACGTCGAGCGTGGACGCCTCGCCGCGCGCCGCGAGGATGCCACGCTGCACGCCGCCACGCCCGTTCCGGAGGCGTGAACGGATGGGGCCCTGGATCACATTGATCATCGTCCTTCTGCCCCTCGCGTTGATCGGCATCGTCGCGGTCTACCGCACCCGCCGCGCGTTCCTACGCGCCGACTCGACACCCGCGGCGGCGACGACGCGGGACCATGCCCCCAGCGCTGACGCCGAGCGCGAGTTCGTCAATGCCGTCGCCCACGATCTGCGCAGCCCGCTCGCCGCGATCCTCGGCTACCAGGAGCTCCTCGGCGACGGGATCTACGGCCGCCTCGAGGCCGACGTGCTCGAGCCGGTGCGACGCATCGGCAGCTCGGCGCTGCAGGTCGAGCAGGTCCTCTCCGGGCTCACCGAGTTCGTGCGACCGCTCGGACTGGCGCCCGACCTCCGGATCGACGCGGTCAACCCCGCTCGTCTGATACCGGAGTGCATCGAGCGCATGGCCGAGCTCGCCGCCGAGCGGGGGGTGCAGCTGCGAGCGGATGGGACGGCGGGTCTGCCGGAGCTGCGAACGGACCCCGACCGCTTCCGCACGGCGCTGGACATCGCGCTCGCCGCATCCATCCGCAGCTCGCCTTCCAACTCGCTCGTCATCGCCGCCGCCGCCGAGGACGCGGCGCTCCACATCGACATCCGTGGGACCGGCTTCGGCGCCGACACGTTCGTGCCGAACCGGATCCAGGACTTCGGCGAGCGCGCCCGCGCCACCGGCCGCGATCCCTCCCTTCCTCTCGGAATTCTGCGCGCCATGCTCGTCCGCATCGGAGGGCAGGTCGAGCTGCTGCCGCCGGAACAGGGCCCGGAGCCCACACGCACGCTCGGACTGCGCATTCCGTCCCTCGCGACGGCGACGGAGTGACCCGGGAATCCACGGCGACGCCGGCATCCTGACGACCGACGCGACGCGCGCGGCGAAACTCGGAGCCGAGCCCCGGCTCCGATCCGCGTTGACGCCGGAAACGGCGCCGGGTAGGTTGGTTGTGAATGGTTTCACAATGACGTTCGCGGGGACGGCGAGGCATGAAGAGGGTCTCGGCATCGACAGTGGAGCGGCTTTCGCTTTATCTTCGGCTTTTGGGCGAGCTGCACCGCGACGGGGTGGCGACGGTCTCGAGTCGCGAGCTGGCACGGCGAGGCGGGACAACGGCGGCGCAGGTGCGGAAGGATCTGTCGGTCTTCGGCACGTTCGGTAAGCGGGGGCTGGGCTATTCGGTTCCGGAGCTGGCGGGGCGGTTGCGCTCGATCCTGGGGCTGGAGCGGCCGTGGCGGGTGGCGGTCGTGGGCGCGGGGCGTATCGGCTCGGCGCTTCTCGGCTACGAGGACTTCCGTCGGCGCGGCTTTCACGTGACGGCGGTCTTCGACGATGATCCCGAGAAGATCGGCCGGTCCAGCGAAGGGATCGTCGTGGCGCCGGTGTCGGCGCTGGAGCGTATCCTGAAGGAGCGACGGATCGACATCGTGATCATCGCGGTGCCGGCGAGCGCGGCGCAGGGCGTGGTGGACCGGGTGGTGGCGGTGGGGATCCGTGCGATCCTGAACTTCGCGCCGACGAAGCTGGATGTTCCGGGCGGCACGGCGCTCAAGAACGTGAACATGTCGGTGGAGATGGAGGGCCTTTCGTTCGCGCTGGCGAACAACGGCGGCAACGGCGGGAAGGGAATCGAAGTCGAGTCGGAGTGATTCGGGGGTCGGCATGGACGGCAGTCGGTCGGTGGGTGGTCGGGCGGATGCGGCGGCGATGGTGGAATCGGGGGGATCGCGCGTCGGTGTGACGTCGGAGATCGGCGCCCTGCGGGCGGTGGTGTGTCATACGCCGGGGCAGGAGCTGCTGGCGGTGACGCCGGTGACGCGGGAGGAGTTCCTCTACGACGACATCATCGACCTGGAGCAGGCGGCGCGGGAGCACCATCGCTTCAAGGCGATCCTGTCGAGGTTCTGTGCCGTCCACGAGGTCCAGGACCTGCTCGAGGAGATGGTGGACGTCCCCGAGGTGCGGTCCTTTCTGATCGAGCGGGTGATGGACGTGGCCCGGTCCGAGCCGCTGACGAAGCAGCTGCTGGAGATCCCGGCGTCCGACCTGGTCTCGATGTTCATCGAGGGAAAGCCCGTGGATCCGGGACCGCTGCAGCGGATGCTGAACCTGGAGAGCTACGACCTTCCGCCGCTGCCGAACCTGTTCTTCACGCGCGACGCCGCCATGGTGGTCGGCGACGGCGTGATCATCGGCTCTATGCGCTACGGCGTGCGGTGGACGGAGGAGATCCTGATGAAGGCCCTCTTCACCTACCACCCCGCGATGCAGAACGCCGGGCTCATCTACGACGGCAGCGAGGAGCGGCGCTCCGGCTACACGCTGGAGGGTGGCGACGTGCACGTACTGCGACCGGACCTCGTCGTGATCGGGCTGTCGCAGCGCTCGAGCCCCGCCGGCTTCGACATCCTCGCCGACCAGCTCCAGAAGCGCGGCGTGCGCGACATCATCGTGGTCGTGCTCCCTACGGACCGCGCCATGATCCACCTCGACATGATCTTCACCATGGTGGATCGCGACCGCTGCGTCGTGTTTCCGCCGATGTTCGTCGGCCCCGACCGGTGCGCGATCATGCACTATCGCGCCGGCAAGCACATGCGCGAGATGCCGAACCTCTTCGCCGCACTGCGTGAGATGGACCTGCCGCTGGAGCCTGTGTTCTGCGGCGGCGACCGGCGCGTCTTCCAGGAGCGGGAGCAGTGGTCGAGCGGCTGCAACTTCGTCTGCGTGCGACCCGGCGTGATCCTGGGCTATTCACGCAACGAGCACACCTACCGCGAGCTCGAGCGCGAGGCCGGCTATCGCATCGTCGACGCGCTCGACTTCCTGACCGGCGACGACACGGTGGAAGAGGGCGAGAAAGCCGCGATCATCTTCGACGGCGCCGAGCTCGTTCGCGGTGGCGGTGGCTCGCGCTGCATGACACTTCCGCTACGGCGCGACGAGATCTGGTGAGCGGCGCGTCGTTCGACGCGCCGGGCGCCGGCTACGCCGGGGCGCCTGCGGGGCGCGGCGCTGACGCGCCGGGCGCCGGCTTCGCCGGGGCGGGTCCGCAGCTGGATCTGTTCGATCGGCCGGCGAGCCCGCCGCTCGATGCGCTGGAGTATCTCGTCGTCGATCTGGAGACGACGGGGGGTGCGGCGGGGCGGGGGCACCGGATCACCGAGATCGCGGCATTGGCCGTGGACGCCTCCGGCCACGTGCGGGAGGAGTTCCAGACGCTCGTGAACCCCGAGCGGGCGATCCCGCCGTTCATCACGCGCCTGACGAACATCACGCAGTCTATGGTCACCGGAGCGCCGCGCTTCGGCGACATCGCGCAGGAGGTTCAGCGGCTGCTGCGCGGACGCGTGTTCGTCGCGCACAACGCTCGCTTCGACTGGACGTTCCTGAGCAGCGAGCTGGAGTGGGCGACGGGGCGGCGACCGCTCGCATCGCGCATCCTGTGCACCGTGAGGCTCGCACGGAAGGTGCTGCCGGAGCTGCGTCGCCGCAGCCTCGACTCGCTCGCCTGGCACTACGGCATCGAGATCGAGAACCGGCATCGGGCCTACGGCGATGCGCGGGCGACCGTGGACGTGCTGGCGCGGCTGCTGCGCGGAGTCGAGGAGCAGGAAGTGTATTGCTGGGAGGGGCTGCAGGAGCTGCTGTCGCGGCGCAAGCCGCGACGCAGGCGCACGGCCCTGCCGACCGCGATCGAGGAGATTTGAGCGCTGCAGCGGCTCGATCCGCCCGTTCGATGTTCCGCCCTTCGACCCACGACTCGGAGATGAATTGACCCGCATCAGCGATCTGCCGCTTCGACGGAGTCGGGATCTGGGGGATTTTCGCATCCACGCGCTGGAGGCCGGCCTGCAGCGCCTCGATGGCGGCGCGATGTTCGGCGTGGTGCCGAAGCCGCTCTGGGAGAGGCGCATCCCGGCGGACGAGCGCAATCGGATCCCGCTCGCGCTGCGTTGCCTGCTGATCGAGACGCCGGACGCTCTGGTGCTGGTCGACACCGGCGTGGGCAACAAGGACTCCGCGAGGTTCCGTGAGATCTACGGCATCGAGAACGACGGCGCTCCGACGCGGCTGGAGGATGCGATCCGGGACACGGGCTTCGACCCGGGCGAGGTGGACATCGTCGTGAACACGCACCTCCACTTCGACCACGCCGGCGGCGACACGGTAGCGGGAGCGGACGGGGTGATCCGTCCGGCGTTCCCGGGAGCGCGGCACGTCGTGCAGCGGGGAGAGTGGGAGTTCGCGCACCGTGACAATGAGCGGATCCGCGCCAGCTACCTACCCATCAACTTCGACGCGGTCGGGGAGGGCGGTCTCTTCGACCTGGTGGAGGGGGAGCAGCAGGTGGTCCCGGGGGTGAGGGTGGTGCCGACGCCGGGGCACACGCCGCACCACCAGTCCGTGCTGGTCGAGTCGGCGGGGCAGACCGCCTGTTTCCTGGCGGATCTCGTGCCGACCTCGGCACACCTGCCGCTGCCGTGGATCATGGGATACGACATCGAGCCGCTGGTCACGCTGGACACGAAGCGGGCGATTCTGGGGCGTGCGAAGGAGGAGGAGTGGCTGCTCGTCTTCCAGCACGATCCCGTCGTGCCGTGGGGCCGCCTCGATCCCGACCAGCGGCGTCCGACGCTGTTGACGGCGGGGCCCGGCCCGGTCGAATAGCCCGCGGCACGACCGAGCGAGAAGCCCTTCGCACTTCAGCTGTTTCCGCCCGGCGCTTCACGGGTTCAGCCCTCCCGCTTCACCCTTCGTCCAGACTGGCCCGGGCCCCGGTCGACGGGTATAATACGCCCCTGTAGGACTGTCAATCGAACACGGGAGTCGAACATGTCTGATTCGCGGCGTACGGCCGTCATCGTGGGCGCCGCGCGAACGCCGATCGGGCGCTTCCTGGGCGGGCTTTCGCCGCTTCCGGCGCCCGGCCTCGGGGCGATCGCGATCCGTGCCGCGCTGGAGCGCTCCGGAGTCGCTCGCGCCGATATCGATGACGTGATCCTGGGCAACGTGATCTCGGCGGGGCTCGGGCAGGCGCCAGCGCGGCAGGCGGCGTTGAACGGCGGGGTGCCGGACACCGTCGGGGCCATGACGGTGAGCCGGGTATGTGGCTCGGGACTGATGGCCGTGATGCTGGCGGCGCAGGCTGTCCGGGCCGGCGACGCACGGGTCATGGTCGCCGGGGGGATGGAGTCGATGTCGAATGCGCCGTACTACCTGCGTGGCTACCGGACAGGGGTGAAGTTCGGCAATCAGGAGGTGCAGGACGGGTTGATCCTGGACGGACTGTGGTGCGCGTTCGGCCAGTGCCACATGGGCGGGCACGCAGAGTATACGGCGAACAAGGCTCGGATCTCGCGAGAGGAAGCCGACGAATTCGCGCTCGACTCGCACAGGAAGGCGATCCGCGCCATGGACGCCGGGGAATTCGAAGCCGAGATCGTGCCGGTCGAGGTGGCGGGTCGCAAGGGACCGACCGTGGTCTCCGCCGACGAGCCGCCACGCCGCGATACGACGCTCGAGGCGCTGTCGAAGCTGCCGCCGGCGTTCCGCAAGGACGCGCCCCCCGAGGTGGAGAACCACGTGGTCACGGCGGGAAACGCGCCCGGGCTGAACGATGGTGCTGCCGCGCTCGTCGTGACGAGTCAGGAGTACGCGGAAGCGGCCGGGCTGCAGATCCTGGCGCGCATCAACGCGTACGCCACGGGCGCGGTCGCGCCGGAGGAGCTGTTCTTCGCGCCGGTGCGCGCCGTGCGGCGGGTGATGGAGAAGGAGGGGAAGCAGATCGGGGACTATGACCTGATCGAGGCGAACGAGGCGTTCGCCGTTCAGGCGCTCGCGGACGGGAAGGAGCTGGGTTGGGACTGGGACCGCGTGAACGTGCGCGGCGGCGCCGTCGCGCTCGGGCATCCGATCGGCGCGTCCGGAGCGCGGATCCTGGTCACGCTGCTGCACGCGATGCGGGACCGCGATGCGCGGACCGGCCTTGCGACGCTCTGCCTCGGCGGTGGCGACGCCGTCGCGCTGTCGGTGGAACGGGTATGACCGGCGGCAGCGGCCTCGGGCTCGCGCTCGATCTCCTCGCGGCCAGCGCAGTGACGCTCACCCTCGGCCGGCCGCGGGCGAAGCGGAGTTCCTGGCGATTCCCCTCCGTGCGGCGGTAGCGCGGGGGGTTTTTCTTGTCGGCTCGGGGCGCGAATCTTCCCGCGATCCTGCGCGGCCTCGGAAGGGCGCTGGCCTTCGGGGGGTTGTTCTTCGCGCTCGTGGTGCTCGCATCCCCGTTCCTGCCGGGGCGGGAGAGCATGGACGCGGCGGGAGGAGTCGCCGTGGGCGGGGCGGTGACGCTCGCAGCCGCGCTGGCAGCCGGCTGGCTTCTGCTCTACTGGCTCGACGGGCGCGGCCCGGGGACGCTCGGGCTGTCGCTCGTCCGGCGCTCCCCCGGCGATTTCGGGCGCGGGCTGCTGATCGGATGTACGATGCTGGGCACGGTGCTGCTGCCGCTCGTCGCCTTCGGGTGGGTGCGCTACGCCCCGGAACCGGGGAGCGTGTCTGGCGTCTTCGGCTCGTGGCTGCGGGGACTCGCCGTTCTCGCGACGCCGGCGGCGGCGGAGGAGGCACTGTTCCGCGGCTACGGCTTCCAGGCCCTCGTCAACGGCCTCGGCGGGGTGCCTGCGACGCTCGTCGCGAGCGCGGCGTTCGCGCTGGCTCACGCGGGGAATCCCGCCGTGGGGACGCTCGCGCTGGTGAACATCTTTCTCGCCGGCGTGCTCCTGTCGGTGGCGTATCTGCGCACCGGCAGCCTGTGGTTCGCTATCGGCGTGCACCTCGGGTGGAACTGGGCGATGGCCAGCCTGGCGGACCTGCCGGTCAGCGGGCTGACGTTCCTGAGCACACCCCTGTACGAGCCGGTGGAGCACGGCCCGACGTGGATCGCCGGCGGCGGCTTCGGACCGGAAGGCGGGCTCGCGGGGACGGCGGCGTTCGTCCTCGGCCTGGCGCTGCTTCGCTATGTGCCGGCGGCGCGAGGGCGGGTGCCCGCGTGGTCGCTGAATGGACCGGATGCGAGCGGACCGGCGGCGGAGGCGGGGCGGCCGGACGAAGGGGAGGGATGAGATGACTGTCGGGATGGAGGTGGCGTGAGCGGGAAGGGACGCATCGTCGTGATTGGCGCCGGCACCATGGGCAACGGCATCGCGCACGTGTTCGCCCAGGGCGGCTGGTCGGTGACGCTCGTGGACGTCGCCGCGGATCGGCTGCAAGCCGCCGTTCGCACGATCGGCTCGAACATGGAGCGCCAGGTACGCAAGGGCGTGCTGGCGGAGGCGGCGCGGGATGCGGCGCTCGCCCGGCTCACGACGGCGGCCTCTCTCGATGCCGTGGACGGCGCCGAGATGGCGGTCGAGGCGGTGCCGGAGAATCGTGAGTTGAAGAGCTCGATCTTCCGCGATCTCGATGCGGCGGTACCGGACGCGCTGCTGGCCTCGAATACGTCGTCGATCTCGATCACGGAGCTGGCCCGTCAGGTCTCGCGGCCCGAGCGGGTGATCGGCATGCACTTCATGAACCCCGTTCCCGTGATGCAGCTCGTCGAGGTGATCCGCGGGCTGCAGACCTCGGGCGAGACGGCGGGCCGGGTGATGGCGATCGCGACGGCGCTGGGGAAGACGCCCGTCGAGGTGAGCGACTACCCGGGCTTCGTGTCGAACCGCGTGCTCATGCCGATGATCAACGAGGCCGTTTACTGCCTGATGGAGGGAGTCGCCGAGCCGGAGGCGATCGACACGGTCATGAAGCTGGGGATGAACCACCCGATGGGGCCGCTCGCGCTGGCCGACCTGATCGGCCTGGACACCTGCGCGAGCATCCTCGAGGTGCTGCAGCGCGACCTCGGCGACGACAAGTACCGGCCGTGCCCGCTGCTGCGGAAGTACGTCGCGGCCGGGTGGCTCGGCCGCAAGAGCGGACGCGGCTTCTATCGCTACGACTAAAAGGCCGTTGTAGAACTGGGGTGCGGCCGCGCGCGAGGCGCCTGCGCGGGTCAGCCGAGGAAAGAGGAGGAAGCGATGCCCTGCGCATTGGTGACGACGAGAGACGAAGGATCACCCGCGCAACCGCCATGCGCCCTGTGGGTTGCGGGCGGCACGGGGCCATCTCCAGCGTTGGCGCTCCTCCGCGATGGCGTGCGACATCGCGTCGTCGCGCCGCCTCGGATCTGGCCCCGTGGCGCCCGCAACGCGGCTCGCTCCAGTTCTTCAACGGCCTTCTAACGGTTGGCGACATGGCTACGGTGACGGAGGAACGGGAACAGGTTCGACAACTCGCGCGCGAATTCGCGCAGGCGGAGCTGCGCCCGAACGTCGAGCGGTGGGACGCCGCTCGCTCCCTCGATTCCGAGACGATCTCGCATCTGGCCGAGCTCGGCTTCTTCGGCATGCTCGTGCCGGAGCAGCACGGTGGGCTCGGCTTCGATCTGCCGACCTACACGACCGTGCTCCGAGAGCTGGCCTGGGGCGAGCCCGTGATCGCGCTGCTGCTGTCCATCCACAGTGCGTTCGCGGTCACGCTCCTGCTCCGCCACGGCAGCGACGCCCAGAAGGCGCAGTGGCTGCAGCCGCTGGCCGCCGGCGAGATCACCGGCTGCTTCGCGCTCTCCGAGCCGGAGGCCGGCTCCGACGCGGCGGCGCTCGAGACGTGCGCCCGCCGGAGCGGCAATGGCTGGGTTCTCGAGGGGCGCAAGAAGTGGGTGACGAACGGACGCGCCGCGGGTCTCGCCGTGGTGCTCGCACGGACGGAGGAGGGGCAGTCCGAGATCGGCGCTTTCCTCGTTCCTACCGACAGCGCCGGCTACACCGTCGGGACAAGGGAGACGACGATGGGGCTGCGTGCGGCAGAGATCGTGACCGTGGATCTGGAGGGAGTCGAGGTCGGCGCCGACGCACTGCTGGGCGAGCCGGACCGGGGCTTCACCTATGCGATGGAGGGCCTGGAGCTGGGTCGCCTGGGCATCGCCGCGCAGGCGGTCGGGATCGCGCGCGCGGGCCTCGACCACGCGCTCGCCTATGCGGCGCAGCGCGAGCAGTTCGGTCAGGCGATCCGCGAGTTCGAGGGGATGCAGTTCAAGCTGGCGGACATGGCGACGCGCGTCGAGGCGGCGCACGCGCTGGTCGAGAAAGTGGCGGCGTCGCCGTCGGCGACCGGTGCGGCGATGGCGAAGCTGTTTGCCAGTGAGACGGCGATGCAGGTGACCACGCAGGCCGTACAGGTCTTCGGTGGCTACGGCTATATGCGCGATTATCCCGTCGAGAAGCTGATGCGGGACGCCAAGGCCACGGAGATCTACGAGGGGACAAACGAGATCCAGCGCGTGATCATCGCGCGAGGGCTCTACCGGGAGAGAGGGTGACATGGAGATCTTCGAGCTCATGGCGCAGCACGGGCACGAGCAGCTCGTATTCTGCTCGGAGCCGGCGGCGGGGTATCGCGGCATCATCGCGATCCACGACACGACGCTGGGCCCCGCGCTGGGCGGCACTCGCTTCTGGCACTACGCGAGCGACGAGGAAGCCATTGTCGATGCCCTGCGCCTCGCCAAGGGCATGACCTACAAGGCGGCGGTCGCCGGACTGAATCTCGGCGGCGGCAAGTCCGTCATCATCGGCGACAACCGCCTCGCGCGGCGCGAGATGATCTTCCGCGCGCACGGCCGCTTCGTCGAGTCCCTGCACGGCCGCTACATCACCGCCGAAGACGTCGGCACGAGCGTCGAGGACATGGAATTCGTGCACATGGAGACCGACTACGTCACCGGCATCGCGGGAGGCTCCGGCGATCCCTCGCCGGTCACTGCGTTCGGCGTCTACCGTGGCATCAAGGCCTCCGCCAAGGAGAAATACGGAAGCGATGACCTCGACGGCATTCGCGTCGCCGTACAGGGCACCGGTCACGTCGGCTACTATCTCTGCCGCGATCTGCACGATGACGGCGCCGATCTCATCGTCACCGACATCGATCCCGAGCGCGCACGCCGCGTGGTCGGTGACTTCGGCGCCGAAGCCGTCGCCCCCGACAAGATCTACGACGTCGATGCCCAGATCTTCGCGCCCTGCGCGCTCGGCGCCGTCGTCAACGACGACACGCTCGAGCGCTTCCACTTCGAGATCATCGCCGGCGCCGCCAACAACCAGCTCGCCGAGCCTCGACACGGCGATGCGCTGCACGAGCGCGGCACCCTCTACGCGCCCGACTACGTCATCAACGCCGGCGGGCTCATCAACGTCTACGGCGAGCTCAAGGAGTGGAGCCAGGAGCGCGCGCACAGCAAGGCCGGCGAGATCTACGGCACGCTCGACCAGATCTTCGAGCTGTCCCGCGAGCAGAACATTCCCACCTACCTCGCCGCCGACCGGCTCGCCGAGCGACGCATCGAAACCGTGGCCAAGATCGAGCGCACCTGGGTATGATGCAGATATGAGGTACGACGAGCTGCGCGCCACCGATCCGGAGATCCTCCGGGTCCTGCACCGGGAGGCCGAGCGACAGCACTCCACGCTCGAGCTCATCGCCAGCGAGAACTTCACATCGCCGGCGGTTCTCGAGGCCATGGGCTCCGTGCTCACGAACAAGTACGCCGAGGGCTACCCCGGCAAGCGCTACTACGGCGGTTGCGAGGAGGTCGACGTCGCCGAGGAGATCGCGATCCGACGCTGCCTCCGGCTCTTCGGCGCCGACCACGCAAACGTGCAGCCCCACTCGGGCGCGCAGGCCAACATGGCCGCCTACTTCGCCGTCATGGAGCCCGGTGACCGCCTGCTCGGCATGAACCTCAGCCACGGCGGCCACCTGACCCACGGCTCCCCCGTCAACTTCAGCGGGCGGCTGTTCGAGGTCTCTGCCTACGGCGTCCGCGAGAGCGACGGGCGCATCGACTACGACGAGGTCCGCGAAACCGCCCGTCGCGTCCGACCCCGGGTCATCGTGGCCGGCGCCAGCGCCTACCCTCGTACACTGGATTTCCCCGCCTTCGCCTCAATAGCCGCGGAGGTGGACGCCGTGCTCGTCGTCGACATGGCGCACATCGCCGGACTCGTGGCGGGTGGAGTGCACCCGAGCCCCGTGCCGCACGCGGAGATCGTGACGTCGACGACGCACAAGACGCTACGGGGCCCGCGCAGCGGCTTCATCGTGTGTCGGGAGGGTGTATCGAAGGCGGTGGACAAACAGGTGTTCCCCGGCACCCAGGGAGGACCGCTCATGCACGTCATCGCCGCCAAGGCCGTCGCCTTCGGCGAAGCGCTCCGGCCGTCGTTCCGCGACTACGCCCAGCGGATCGTCGCGAACGCACGTGCGCTCGCGGAGACGCTGATGGAACGGGGGCAGCGGTTGGTCAGCGACGGGACGGACAATCACCTGCTGCTGGTCTCGTTCGTCGGGACGGAGCTGACGGGGAAGGTGGCGGAGGCGGCGCTGGAGCGAGCGTCGATCACGGTGAACAAGAACACGGTCCCGGGCGAAACGCGCTCGCCGTTCGTGACGTCGGGGATCCGGATCGGCACGGCGGCGCTGACGACGCGGGGGATGGGGGAGGCGGAGATGCGGCGGATCGGCGGGTGGATGGCGGATGTGCTGGAGTCGCCGGAGAGCGAGGAGGTCGGCGCGCGGATCCGTGGGAGGGTCGCCGATCTGGCGGAAGGGTTTCCGTTGTACGCCGATCTGCGCCGGGAGTCGGCGTCATAGCGGTCATTGGCCTCCTAAGTCTCGTTGGGGGAACCGTTTCCGGCAGATGTAGTATGACTCGCGGGATGTTGGATCACGAGATTCTCGACCGTCTGCGCGACCACGAGCCGCGCTATCACGAGGGCGCCTTCGTCTTCGTGCTCAGCGCTCTACACCACGTGCTCGAGGCTCTGGAACAGCCGCGGCACATCACCGGGCGGGAGCTGGCCGAGGGGGCGCGGGACCTTGCGCTGCAGGAGTTCGGCCCCATGGCCCGGACCGTGCTCGATCACTGGGGAATCCGCGCGACGGAGGATTTCGGGCACATCGTGTTCGCGCTGGTGGAGTGCGGCGTTCTGATCAAGCAGGAGACGGACTCCCCCGACGATTTCCAGGCCCTGTTCGATTTCGCGGATACATTCGACCGGGATTACCCCTGGGGAGGCAGCGTCTGAGCGGCGTCGCAGCGGCGGCCACGCGCCGGATGGAATCGAGCCGAACGACCGTCGTGGATGCAGCGAACTGCGGGTTGGAACATGCTTTGCGCTGCGGATCGTGGAGGAGCGAGGGAGCGGTCACGGCCGCCGGCGTCCGCGCAGGGACGCATACGCTGAGGGGAGGGGTGAAATGGCGGAACAGCAATTCCCGACTTGCCGAAAGTGCGATCAGGGGCAGATGCTGCCCCTGTCCGATTACGGGCGGGACGGCGCCCCGATCACGTACAAGGCCTGGGTGTGCTCGAACCCGGACTGTGGCTTCAACATACGGATCGACAACGGCGAGATCAGCTTCGGCCGTACGATCAGCCAGAGCTACAAGTAGGACCCGGCCTCCCGCCGCCTGGCCGGGAGGACACGCCCCATGGACGAGCCGACGCCGGTGACGGAAGCGAGTCGAAGGCGGCGCGGCTATGCCCCATTCACTGCCGAACGGGATGTCTACGGGCAGGAGTGCGTCTGGGCGCTGACGGCTGCCGAGGCGGCCGATATGGACCGCCAGGCGGCAGAGCGGTGGAACGTTCCCGAAGGGGTCCTGATGGAGAGCGCTGCGCGTGCCGCGGCGCTCGTTCTGCACAGGCTGCACCCACAGGGCCGCGTGGTCGGCGCGGTCGGCAGCGGCAACAACGGCGGCGACGCACTCGTGCTGCTGCGGGTGCTGCAGGCCTGGGGACGCGATGTCGCCTGGCTGAACGCCAGCTCGCGCGATCCCGACTCATCCCTCCTGCATGGCTCTTCGCTCTCCAGGATCGACGATGACGATGGTGCCGCACTGAGCGGCGCGGCCGTACTCGTGGACGGGATCCTGGGCACCGGCGCGAGCGGCGCGCCGCGTGGCCGGGCGGCCACGGTCATCGGCCGGCTCAACCAGGCGGACCGGCCGATCGTAGCACTGGACCTCCCATCCGGCGTGGATCCGGTCACCGGCGAGATCCCGGGCGAGGCGATCGTCGCGGACACTACGGTGACGTTCGGTCATCCGAAGCTCGGGCTGCTGCTGCATCCCGGGCGTGGCCGCTGCGGCCGCATCGTCGCCGTCGAGATCGGATTCGGGCCGCTCGAGGCGGAGCCGGGGGCGCGCGTCATCACTCCCGCCTGGGTGCAGGCGAGGCTGCCACGCCGCGCTCCCGACGCCCACAAGGCGACCGCCGGCAAGGTGCTGCTGCTCGCGGGTCGCGCCGGCGTCGGGGGGGCGGCGGTGATCGCCTGTCGCGGCGTCCTGCGCGGCGGCGCGGGCTACACACGCATTGCTTCGGTGGAGGCGAACCGTGCCATCCTGCAGGCACGGTTGCCCGAGGCGATCTTCATCGACCGCTCCGATGAGGATGCGCTCCGCTCCGCAGCCGCTGACTCCGCCGCCATAGTCGCCGGTCCCGGCATGGGCACGGATACGGCCGCCCGTTCGGCGCTGGACCTCGTTCTGGAGGCGTCCGGCTCGGCACCCGTTCTGCTGGACGCGGACGCGCTGACGCTGTACGTGGACCGCGTGGAGGCGCTGGCGTCTCTGGCCGCAGATCGGCCGCTGGTCGTCACGCCGCACCCGGGCGAGATGGCGAGGCTTCTCGACGAAGGCACGGATCGCGTTGTGGTCGATCGGCTCGGCGTCGCCCGCGAATTCTCCGCGACGAGCGGCTGCGTGGTGCTGCTCAAGGGTCAGCCGTCCATCGTCGCGACGCCCGATGCTCCGCTGCTCGTCAACAGCGTGGGCTCCTCGGATCTGGCGACGGCCGGAATGGGCGACCATCTGAGCGGCGCGATCGGAGCGCTTCTCGGCGCCGGCCTCGCCGCCTCCGACGCGGCCGCGGTCGGCCTGTACCTGAGCTCCAGGGCGGCAGATCTCGCGCGGCGCGGCCCCTCTCTGCTGCCCGGCGACGTCGCGGAGGCCTATCCGCTCGCGTGGGCGCGACCGGGCGCCGGCCGATCCGGCCTCGACCTCCCGTTCGTCCTGTTCGATCAGCCCCCCCGCTGGTGATGGCCGTGCCGCGGCTGGCGACCGGTGCCGAGTTCGACCTGATCCGGCGCTTCTACGAGGACGCGAGGACGGCTTCTCCGGCGGACGTGCGCGTGGGTCCCGGCGACGATTGCGTCATCGTCGGGGAGGGGATCGCGATCAGCACGGACGCGGTGGTCGAGGGCGTCCATTTCCGCCGCGACTGGCTCGAGCCGAGCGAGATCGGCTACCGCGCCGCCGCGGCCGCGCTCAGCGACCTCGCCGCGGTCGCCGCGCGGCCGATCGGCGCGCTCGTCTCGCTGCTCGCGCCGGCGGCGGACGTGCCGGATTTCGCGGCGGCCGTGATGGAGGGAGCTCGTGAGGCGGTGCAGGCGGTCGGCGGCGTGCTTCTCGGCGGCGACGTCGCGCTCTCGCCAGTCGGGCTCGCGATGGACGTCGTCGCCGTCGGACGCGCCGAGTCGCCGGTGCTGCGTTCCGGCGCGAAGGCCGGGGATCGCGTGTGGGTGACGGGTCGGCTCGGCGGCGCGGCGGCGGCCGTCGCGGCATGGTCGCGCCGCGAGCAGCCGACCTCCGAGGCGCGCGAGGCGTTCGCACGCCCGCGCCCGCGCATCGAGGAGGCGCGGTGGCTCACGGAGCACGCGGTGCTGCACGCGCTCATCGACCTCTCGGATGGACTCGCCGGCGATGCCGAGCACATCGCCGTCGCCAGCGGCGTCTCGATCATCCTCGAACGGGACGCGCTACCGCTCCACCCGGACGCCGACGTTCGGCTCGCGCTGGGCGGCGGCGAGGACTACGAGCTCTGCTTCACCGCTGCGGCTGGCGCCGTTGAGCCGATCGCACGAGAATTCGAGGAGCGCTTCGATCTACCACTGAGGCGCGTCGGAGCCGTGGAATCGGGTGCCGGTGTCGCGCTTCGGCAGCCGGACGGGCGAGTCGGGCCTCTCGACGTCGCCGGCTTCCGACATTTCCAGTAGGTCGCTGTTCCGGGAGAGGGAATGAGGACCGTCCTTCGGACGCTGTGGGTCGCGCTGAATCTGATCGTGGCGACGCTGCTCATCGGCGCGATCGCGATCGTGATCGGGCTGACGCGGCATGAAGGGCCGATCTACTGGACGCTGAGCCGGCAGTGGTGTCGCTGGCTGCTATGGGCGAGCGGGACCCCGGTGCTGATCGAAGGGCTGGAGCACCTCGAGGTGGACCGGCCGCAGATCCTCGTCTCGAACCACGCCTCCTGGTACGACGTGCTCGTCATCGGCGCTGCCGTGCCGAAGCACTTCCGTTTCGTAGCCAAGAAGGAGCTCGGCCGTATCCCGGTATTCGGTCTGGCGTGGCGCCTCGCGGGCCACATCTCCATCGACCGCAGCGATCGACTCTCGGCCATCCAGACGCTCGCCCGGGCAGGCGAGGTTCTGCGCTCCGACAACAGCATCGTCGTGATCTTCCCGGAAGGCACGCGCTCCCCTACCGGCGACCTGCTGCCCTTCAAGAAGGGAGCGTTCATGCTGGCGCTCGGCACCGGCGTCGAGGTCGTGCCGGCCGCGGTCATCGGATCGCGGCGCGTGCTGGCCAAGGGCGACTGGCTCGTCCACGCCGCTCCGATTATCCTTCGCATCGGCTCACCCATCGCGAGCGGTGGCTACGACGAGACCACGCGCGAGGAGCTGGTCGAAGCCGTTCGCGAGCGCGTGCTCGAGCTGCGCGACGGCGTGCCGACCGCGGCTCCAGCTGTCACCTCCTGATTCCGGAGCCATGGCACATATCGAGAGCATACACGCCCGCGAGATCCTCGATTCCCGCGGAAACCCGACGGTGGAAGCGGAGGTCGTTCTCGACACGGGCGCCGGTGGTCGGGCGGCGGTGCCCAGCGGGGCATCCACAGGACAGCACGAGGCGCTCGAGCTGCGTGACGGCGACAGCTCCCGATACGGCGGCAAGGGCGTGCAGGACGCGGTCTCCAACGTGAACGAGGTCATCGCCCCCGAGCTCATCGGCTTCGAGGCGTCCGATCAGGCGGAGCTCGACGAGGCGATGGTCGAGCTGGACGGCACCGAGAACAAGGGCAAGCTCGGCGCGAACGCGATCCTCGCCGTTTCGCTCGCGACCGCTCGTGCCGCAGCGGAGGAGGCGGGGCTCCCGCTCTACCGATACCTGGGGGGACCCTCCGCGACACTGCTGCCGGTGCCGCTCATGAACATCCTGAACGGCGGTGCGCACGCCGCGAACAACGTGGACATTCAGGAGTTCATGATCGCGCCCGTCGGGGCATCCGAGTTCCCGGAGGCGCTGCGCATGGGCGTGGAGGTGTTCCACTCACTGAAGAAGGTGCTCTCCTCGAAGGGCAAGAGCACGGCGGTCGGCGACGAGGGCGGCTTCGCGCCGGACCTGGCGTCGAACGAAGAGGCGGTCGAGGTCGTGCTGGAGGCGATCGATCGAGCCGGCTACGATGCCGGCGAGGACGTGGTTCTGGCCGTCGACGCGGCGGCGAGCGAGCTGTGGCGCGATGGCGCGTACGTCTTCCACAAGTCCGGTGGACAGCCCATGAGCGCGGAGGCGATGGTCCGCTTCTGGGAGCGTTGGGTCGAGCAGTACCCGATCATCTCCATCGAGGACGGCATGGGCGAAGACGACTGGGACGGCTGGGTCGCGCTCAATGACGCGCTCGGTGACCGCGTGCAGATCGTCGGCGACGACATCTTCGTCACGAACACGGAACGGCTGTCGGAAGGGATCGAGCGTGGCGCCGCCAACGCGATCCTCATCAAGGTCAACCAGATCGGCACGCTGACGGAGACCTTCGAGGCGATCGAGATGGCGCGCCGCGAAGGAATGCGCTACATCATCAGCCATCGCTCCGGCGAGACCGAGGACGCCTTCATCGCGGATCTCGCGGTCGCGACGCGCGCCGGACAGATCAAGACCGGCAGCGCCAGTCGGACGGACCGCATTGCGAAGTACAACCAGCTGCTGCGAATCGCCGAGGACTTAGGGGCGACGGGGGAGTACCCCGGAAGCAGCGCGTTCTGAGCCTTGCAGGCGAGCAACCCGATCGATTCGAGAGGAGCCGCGTGAAGCTGCGCAAGCTCGTACTCCCGCTGGCAGCGGGAGCGGCGGCGTACTATGCGCTATTCGGTGGGGAATACTCCCTTCTCGAGCTGCATCGCGTCGAGCGCGAGCGCGCCGCGGAGGCGACGCGCCTCGAGCAGGTCAAGGCCGAAGACGGCCAGCTCGAGCGGCGCGCCGATTCGCTGGAGAACGATCGCGCCGCCCTCGAGCGGCTCGCGCGTGAGCGCTACGGCATGGTCGGTCCCGACGAGCGCCTGTACCGGTTCGTCGACAGCGCCGGCTCCGCGCCGCCCGACAGCACCACGCCGTAGCGCGGTCTGTCCGACGGGCGGACGCCGAGGTATTGGACCCCCGACGCCCGCCGCCCGACTCAGTAGTATATGGCTACGGCCGAAGCGTGCCCCGGCTGCGCGCGGTCGGCACCGCCGAGCACGAGCACGTGCCCCTGTCCGCTCTGATCGATGAACGTGACCATTGCCTGGTCGTAGAGCGAGTAGCCGATCGCTGCGTCGATCGTCTCCGAGCCCGTGGCGCCCTGCCATGACGCCAGCGTGCCGTCGCTGTTCAGCGAGGCGTAGGTGTTCTCGCTGGATCCCGGGTCGCCAGCGTACACGCCCGACGTCACGAAGAGCGCCCCGCCGGCGAACACGGAGCTGTGCTTGCTGCGCGACTTGCCCATGCCCGAGACGGCGCTCCAGCCGGCCGCCGTGAGATCGCCGGTGCGCAGATTGACGCGGGCGAAGGCGACCGCACCGGTCTCGCCGCCCGAGAGCGTGGCCAGCTCGGCTCCGACCTGTCCGGTCTCCCCGCCGACCGCGTAGAGGTAGGGTCCGAAGCTGACGAGGGCGTGATAGGACCGGGCGATGGGCATGTCCGGCAGGGATTCCCAGCTTCCCAGCGTGCCGTCCGCGTTGACCTGCGCCCGGTACACCGACGTGACGGCGGCGCTGTCGGCGCCTGCGCCGCCAGCCAGATAGAGGAAGCCGCGGAAGACCACGGCCGATGCGCCATCGAGCGCTTGCGGCAGCGAGGTCGTCTCCTGCCAAGGGTCGACGGCGCCATCGAGCCCGATGCGCGCCACGTAGGCGGTGGTTGTCGTTGCTCCCGTGCTGTCGATGCCGCCGAGCGCGTATAGGTACCCGGCGGTCGTCAGTGTGTCGACCGCGGCCGTGAACGGGGTCGCTGCGGCCGTCGCGGAGAAGGCGCGCTTCTCGGGAAGGCCGGCGGCCACATCCCAGGCGCCGGCCAGGGCTCCGGTCTGCTGAACGCCCGCGTGGTACACGGCCCGCGTAGCTACGGCCTGGCTGTCGGCGCCGCCGATCGTGAACACGTGGTTGCCCGGTGACGGGCCGTTCTCGACCGCGACGAACACCGCGCCCAGACCCTGCAGCGGCTGCGGTAGCGGGGTCGTCTCGGTCCAGTTGATGAGGCTGGGGCTGAAGGTGCCGCTCTGGATGATGCGGAATTCGACGGAGTCGCTGACGCCCGTCGGGGTCTCGACCCAGATCCAGCTCGTGTCTGGCACCGCCTGCGGCACCGTGGTGACGATGAAGCCGTCGCTCCAGTCGTTCGCGGTGTCCGCAATGGTCGCCCGGATCGGGGCGATGCCGGGGGCGCCGAAGTATGCAGCCGCGCCGTTGACGTGCAGGTCGTCGCCGAACGCGGAGCCCTCGATCACGACGGTCATTCCACGAAGGCCCGTGGGCTTGCTGACTCCGTTCACCCGGGTCAGCTGCGGCGCGACCGCCGTGAACGCCGCGCTCAGCGTGTCGGAGGCGCCGCCGGGGTTCACCACGCGGAGGTCGTACGTCTGCCCGGCGACCAGACCCGTCGGAGCGGTAGCGAACAGAGCGCCGGACTCCACATCGGCGGCAGCAGCCGCATGGGTGCCGAAGTAGACGGTCATGGGCCCGCTCGTCGTGAAGCCGCTGCCATTGACGCGGACCTCGGTGCCGACCCCGCCCTGCGCCGGTGTCGAGGATTGCAGGACCGGAGGGGTGCTCTTCGGCCCGGTGGAGTCGCTGCCGCATGCGGCGGCGAGCCCCGCCAGCAGCGCCAGGACGGGCGCCGCGGGGACGATGCGCATCATCGCGCTCTCCTTCTCACTGGACGGGCAGGGGAGCACCGACCCGAGAGGGTGGACTGGGATGTATAACGACCGAGGGTCGCAAAAGGTAACGCCGGGGTTGCTCGCGCGGTTCGCCGCGGCCATTGTCCAGGCTGGCCGCGTACGGGCGTCGGGGCTCGCGGGTTCGGTCGCATCGCCTCAGGAAGGAACGGGATGCCCCACATCGAGGGACCGACGCTCGTCATGCTCGCGGCGGGCATGGGGAGCCGCTACGGGGGGCTGAAACAGCTGGAGCGCCTCGGGCCCGGCGGCGAGACGATCATGGACTACTCGATCTTCGACGCGATCCGCGCCGGCTTCGGCAGGGTGGTCTTCGTGATCCGCCCGGACATCGAGCGGGCGTTTCTCGAATATGCGCGCGGGCGGTTCGGCGGGCGCATCGAGGTCGCCACCGCGCTGCAGCGCCTCGACGAGGTTCCTGCCGGCTTCGACGTCCCCTCGGACCGGGCGAAGCCGTGGGGCACCGGCCAGGCGGTGCTCGTCGCTGAGCCCGAGGTAGATGGGCCATTCGGGGTGCTCAACGCCGACGACTTCTATGGCCGCCGTGGACTCGATGTCCTCGGCGGCTTCGTCCGGGGTGAGGCGGCCGGCGGTGGCGGTCGTACCTGGGCGGTCATCGGATATCCACTCGGCGACACGGTATCCGAGGCCGGCGGCGTCAACCGCGGCGTCCTGCGGGCGGATGAAGCCAGCTGGCTGAGGGAGATCGAGGAGGTCCTCGAGATCCACAGGGTCGACCACGCGTTCGAAGGCAGCGCCGCGAGCGGAGCCGAGCGCTTCGCCGCCGACACGCTCGTCTCCATGAACCTCTGGGGCTTCACGCCGCTGCTCTTCCAGCGGCTTCGAGACGACTTTCGCACGTTCCTGGAGGCCGGCCCCGGGGCGAAGAGAGAGCTGCTGCTGCCGGAGGTGGTAGCGGACGCGATCTCCGACGGCGCGGCCCGCGTTCGCGTGCTACCCGCCGACAGCGAGTGGTGCGGCGTGACGTACCCGGAGGATCGTCCCCGCGTCGAGAGCAAGCTGCGGCAGCTGGTCGCCGAAGGGCACTACCCGCCCAGGCTCTGGGACTGACCCTGTCCCCGCGCCGCCATGCCGTGGCCCCGCCGTGGCCCGCCGCCTCTGAGCCCGGTCCTGGCCATGCCCCTTCCCCTGGCTTTTCCCCTAACCCTTGGTTCCCTAGCCCTAGCCCTAGCCCTAGCCCTTGCCCTCGAAGTGGTCCGACTCCTGCCTCTAACGGGAAGCAATGAGACGAGCGACGGCAATGCGGTGGGCGGTTCGCGCGATCGGTGCGGGAGTGACCATGTACGCGGTGTGGGCGGCGTGGCACTTTCCCTGGGACGACGCGGGCCGGGCGCTCGGCGACGCGAACTGGTGGTACCTCGGCCTGGCCGTGCTCGCGACGGTCGTGTCCGTGGTCCTGCGGGGGTGGGAATGGCACCTCCTGCTGAGTCCCGCGGCGCCGAACCGGTGGTCGAGCGCGGTGCGAGCGACGCTGGTCGGCGCCGCGGTCGGCAACATCTCCATCTCGGTGGCCGGCGAAGGGGTGCGGCTGAAGTTCCTGCGCGACCATGACGGCGTTCCGACCGGCATCGGAGTGGCGGCGATCGTGTGGAGCCGCGTGCTGCAGGGCGTGGTCGGCGTGGCGGGAATGGTGATCGCTCCGTTCTTCCTGGAGTTCCCGGGAAACCTGCAGAAGGTGCACCTGGGCGCAGGCATCGTGCTGGCGATCGGCATGCTGCTGTACCTCGGGCGACGATCGCTGCCGCTCGGTCGGCTGCTTCCTCCGTTCGCCCGGCACCCGGTCAGGGTGATGCGGCGCATCCGCCGGGAGGGGCCGCAGATCCCCTTCGCGATGTTTCTGGCTCTGCTCTACTGGATCGCGCAGTGGACGGCCTATCATCTCGTGCTGCTCTCATCCGGCGTTCACGCCGGTCTGTCGGCGTCGGCCGCCGCACTGGTCATCGCGAACCTGGCGTGGCTGGTTCGATTCACCCCCGGCAACATCGGCGTGATGCAGGGCTCGATCGCGCTCGCGCTTCTGCCCTTCGGCGTGCCGGCTCCCGTCGCCGTCGTCGCTGCGCTGGTCCTGCAGGCCGTGCAGTTCCTGCCACTGCTTCCGATCGCGATCCTCGCGGTCGGTTTCCACCGCTTCATGGCGCTGATTCGGACGCGTGGCCGCGCGCCGAGCGAGCAACCGGCCTGAGCCGCGCCGTCGCGTGCGTCCGATGAGATCGACCCCGTCGCGGGGGAGACTGAGCGCCGAGCCGGGTGCGCACGGCGGTGCCCGAGCGCTCGATGCGGATGCGATCGTGATCGGTAGCGGCTTCGGCGGCGCGATGATCGCCTCGGCGCTGCTGGAGGGGGGGCGCCGGGTGGTGATGCTGGAGCGTGGGGATTGGGTCCGCCGGGGGCCGCACAACCGCGGCCCCGAGGGGATCGTGGACCGCGGCAGCCATTACTGGCGGGAGCCGGGGTACAGCGTGACAGACGGAAAGCGAGAGCGCACATCCGGTGCGGTGCACTGCGTCGGCGGACCGTCGGTCTTCTACGGCGGCGTCTCGTTTCGCTTCCGTCCGGCGGACTTCCAACGCGACGAGGACATCGCGCCACCTCACCTGTCGCGCTGGCCGTTCGACTACGGCGAAATGCAGCCGCACTACGCTCGGGCGGAGCGCGTGCTCGGCGTCGCCGGCGCCCCGGGACAGGATCCGCACGAGCCACCGCGGACCGCCGGCTATCCGGCTGAGCCCCCGCCGCTCGGCCCCGTCTCCGACCGGATCGCGACGGCTGCTCGCGCCCTGGGTCATACGCCTTTCCGGCTGCCGGTCGCGATCAACTTCGGCGCTGCAGAGGAACGCGGCACGTGCGTACGCTGCGACGCCTGCGACGGCTTTCCGTGCGGATTCGAAGCGAAGAACGATCTCGCGACGGTCGTGCTCACGCCGTTGCTGGGCCGTGGCCTGGAGCTCCGCGCGAATACGGCTGCGGTGCGGTTGCTAGCGGACGATCGCCGCGGCATCCGCGGCGTCGAGGTCGTGGACACGCGCTCGCTCGAACGGACGATCCTCCGCGCCCCTCTCGTCGTGCTTTCCGCCGGAGCTCTCGGCTCGCCGCTGCTTCTGCTCGGCTCGGGTCTCGACCGGTTCAATCCCGGCGGCCACGTCGTCGGCCGCTATCTCATGCGCCACTGCAGCGCGATCGTCTACGGTCTCTTCCCGCGCCTGGAGGGTGCCGAGGAGTGGCACAAGCAGATCGGCATCAACGACCTCTATTTCGGCGTGAACAACGGTGCCCCGGCCGGGAAGCTCGGCAACATCCAGCAGGTGCCCACGCCGGCGGCAGCGTTCGCGAAGGCGTGGTTGCCGGCCGGGCTCGCCCCCGGCGCGGAAGTGCTGCTTCGCCACATGACTGGCCTCCTGAACATCGCCGAGGACCAGCCGCAGGAGCGGAACCGGATCGTGGCGCGGACCGAACGCGACGGAGTCGGATTGCCGCTCGGGAGGATCCACCATCAATACAGCGCCCGAGACCTCGCCGCGCGCGGGGTGCTGATCCGGGCGTCGAAGCGGATCGTCAGGAAGGCCGGCGCCTGGCTGACGCACACCCATGTGCTCGAGACCTTCTCGCACGCGTGCGGGACCGTTCGCTGCGGCGATGATCCCCGCTGGTCCGCGCTCGACCGCTGGTGCGCGTTCCGCGGCGTGCCCGGCCTCTACGTCGTCGATGCCAGCTTCATGCCCCGCTCCGCGGGCGTGAACCCGAGCCTCACCATCGCCGCGAACGCACTGCGCGTCGGCGATCACCTCAACCGGGAGGCGTGATGGCCGGCGCAAAGGGCAACGGCGCACCGATCCACCTCGCCTTCCTCGGCTGCGGCGGCGCCACACGCATCCACAGCCGCACGCTGCGTGGCTTTCCCGGCGTCCACCGCCACTATATAAGCCGCGACCCCGATCGCGCTCGCGACTTTCGCGACCGCTTCGGCGGCGGCCGCGCGTACGCGGACTACGCCGAGGCCCTCCGCGATGAGGCGCTCGACGTCGTCTTCATCGCGACTCCGCCCTTCGCGCACCTCGAGCAGGCGCTCGCCGCGCTCGCGGCGGGCAAGCACGTCATCGTCGAGAAGCCCGCGTTCCTCCGGTCCACCGACTTCGACACGGTCGCCAGCGCCGCGGCCGTCGCCGGCCGGCGCGTCCTCGTCGCGGAGAACTACTACTACAAACCGCTCACGCGCCGACTCCGCGCTCTGATCTCCGCCGGCGAGATCGGCAATGTGCGCCTGCTGTACGTCAACGCGATGAAGCAGCAGACCACCGGCGACTGGCGCGACGACCCCGACCGCGCCGGCGGTGGCGCGCTCTTCGAGGGAGGGATCCACTGGATCGATTTCATCGCCGCCCTCGGCCTCGACGTGCACAGCGTCCAGGCATGGCGACCCGGCGGCCCGTCTCGAAGTCCGGAGCGCAGCGCCGTCGTCGTCGCCCGCTACACCAACGGCGCCGTAGGCACCCTCTTCTTCTCCTGGGATGCGCCCTCCCCCCTGAAGGGGCTCCGCCTCTCCCGCATCTACGGCACCGCGGGCACGATCGCCTTCGAGTCCAACGGCGTCGCACTGGCGCTCTACGGGCGACGTCGCAGACTCCAGCTGCCGGGCCTGCGTGACATCGCCGGCTACCGCGCGATGTTCCGCGACTTCCTCGACGGGCTCCGAGCCGATCACGAGCCGGAGATGACGCTGGAGCGCGCGCGCCGGGATGTCGAGCTCGTGGAGGAGGCCTACGCATCGATGGCGGCGAGCGCGTCGCGATAGGCGCGGCCGGCGGCGGCGTATGCCTTGACCTGCGACGGCAGGACCTGCATTGGTGTCGAACGCCGAGGCGTTACCGCAGACTCAATCGAGGAGCTCATGGCCGAGCGCGCGGACCTGCTGCAAGGGACGCTGGATCTGCTGGTGTTGAAGACGCTGGTGCTTGGACCCCTGCATGGGTGGGGGATATCGAAGCGGATCCGGCAGCTCTCAGACGATGTTCTCGCGGTGGGGCAGGGGAGCCTGTATCCGGCGTTGTACCGGCTGGAGGACCGGGGCTGGGTGGAGTCGCGGTGGGGAGAGAGTCCGGAAGGGCGCCGGGCGAAGTTCTACGAGCTTACGGCCGAGGGCCGGAGGCAGTTCGCGGCGGAAAAGGCGCAGTGGCGGTTGTTCACGGGCGCGGTGGAGCAGGTGCTCGGAGCGACGTGATCGGTTGACGACCCCGTGCTCCGCCGCTACGTTTTTGCCTCTCGGACCGGTCGTGGCCGGCTCCCGCGACGATCCAGCCGCGGAGGGCCGGACGGTCGGTCCGCCGAGCGTAGGGCAGGGTAGCTCAGGTGGTCAGAGCACGGCACTCATAATGCCGGGGTCGCGGGTTCGAGTCCCGCCCCTGCTACTGGAGGAGGGGAGCATCCCTGCGGATGGTCCCCTCTTGGCATTCCGGCACTTCCTTTCGCGACACGCGTGCGCGCGCCGGCCGCCCTTCCAAGGCGGTGCTCCCGGCGCCTAGTCGCGTTTCTTGCGGTCTCCGACGAAGATGGTGAGGAGGGTGCTGACGATCGTGACGACGATCGCACCGAGGATGGCCGGCAGCAGGCCGGCGACGTGGAAGCCAATGCCGAGCGCTCCGGCGAAGGCGCTCGTCAGCCACAGCAGCAGGCCGTTGAGCACGAGCAGGAACAGGCCGAGCGTCAGCAGGACGAGCGGGCAGGTCATCAGCAGGAGCAGGGGCCGGATGAGCGCGTTCACGACCCCGAACACGAGCGCCACCACGATCAGACCGATCGGGCTACCGACGTACGTGATGCCGGGGATGAGCTGGACGGCGACCCAGAGCGCGGCCGCAGTAATGAGCAGACGGATGATCAGCTTCATCGACTCCTCGCGGTCAATGATTGAGGCCGGAGCGACACGGCCGTACATGGTAACCCGTACGGTGGGCGTCGCCAAAGGTTGCGGCGTTCGGCCGGTCGTGACCGTGGTGCTGCTGGTGGGGTGCCTGCTCGTGCCGGAGGCGTTGCGGGCACAGGAGCGGGGGCTGGGTGGCCGGCCGAGCTCCACCGACAGCGCGGGGGAGGCGCTGGTCCTCGGCGGCGGCGGCTCGCGGGGTCTGGCCCACGCCGGCGTGCTGCTGGGGCTGGAGCGGAGGGGCTACGATCCGGGGCTGGTCGTGGGCACGAGCATGGGCGCGATCATCGGGGCGCTCTATGCCGCGGGCTACACGCCGGAGGAGGTGGAGCGCATCATCGCCGGGATCGACTGGCCGAGGCTGTTCCAGCCCCCCGCGATCGCGCTCGCCCCGTCGGAGGAGCCACGACGACCGATGCTGCGTATCGCGCTGCCGACTCCGGGCGTGAGGCCTCAGGGTCTCCTGCCGGAGGCGTACATAGACCGCATCCTCGTTCGTCTGCTCTTCGACGCCGAGGCCCGTAGCGGCGGCGACTTCGACCGGCTTCCGAGGCGGTTCCGGGCCGTCGCGGTGGAGCTGCGGACCGGTGAGCGGCGTGTCCTCGCGGACGGCGACCTGGCCCGTGCGGTCCGCGCGAGCATGGCCATACCGGGGCTCTTCCCGCCGGTGCTGGATCGGGATGGAAGCATCCTCGTCAATGGCGGGATCACCGACAACGTCGCGGTGGACGTGGCGCGCGCCGCCGGCGCCCGACACGTGGTCGCGAGCGATGTGCTCGCGCCGGACACGGGAAGCGTCGGCTTCGACGCGATCCAGATCGGCATCAGGGGACTTCGGCTGCTGCTGCACGTCACGCGGGACACGGCCAGCGCCGACGTCACCATAAGGCCGCCCCTGCCGGACGCGCTGCCCGCGCTGATGTTCCCGCGCGAGGCCGGGGGCATGATCCGCGCCGGCATCGCAGGAGTCGAGCACAGCGGGATCGGTCAATGGCCGCTCAGGCCGCCGCGCATGCCGCTGCCGCCGCCCGAGCAGCTCGCCGGTCCCCGCATCGAGGGCGTCGGAGCCGCGATGGCGCACCTCGCGCTGGACGCGTTCGCGGAGGCGACCCGGGGCGTCTATTCCGAGGATGCCGTGCTGCGTGCCGTGGACCGCCTCTACGCGACCGGGCTCGTGGAGGGGGTCTGGCCACGGGTCGACTCCGCCGGAGCTCTGAGCGTGCGCGTCGAGCCGCGCCCCGCGCTGCAGGGCGTGCTCTCGGGAGGATGGGAGACGGACCGCGGCTGGCGCGGCTGGCTCGCGCTGCAGGGTCTTTCCGCGATCGGGTCGGCGCCGCTGTCCGCGACGCTCGCCGCTTCCGCCGATGGACTCTCGCGCCAGGTCCTCGCTGCAACCCGACTTCACGTGCTCACGGCGCCCCTCTCGCTGACGGGTGGCGCGATGCTCGGGGAGGTCGACATCCGCGGCTTCGATGGCGATTCGATCCTCGACGCCGGCTCGATCAGGCGCGTCGAAGGCTGGGTGGGACTCGAAGGCCGGCGATTCGCACCGGAGTGGCTCGGCTCCCTCAGGTTGCAGGGCGGGCGCGTCGAAGGCTCCGCGGAGTCGGGATTCGGCGGGGGGCCCGTAGCGGCCCTCGAGGAGGTTCTGGAGGAGGGGGAGCCCGTCGGCATTCCGACGAAGCTGGAGGTCGGCTACCGAGAGGGCGTTCCGCGGTACGGCTGGGCCCACGCGCGTGGCTCGCTGCGCTTCCACCTCGCGGGAACGAGGGCGGCGCTCGTCGCCGAGGTGCGGAGCGTCGGCGCCGGGGCACCCGCGGACGTACGGCCCGCCCTCGGTGACGAGCGTAGAATGCCGGGCCTGCGGTGGGGAGAGGAGCGCGGGCGCAGCCTCGCGATCGCGGGACTCGACGTCGCACGCTCGGTCCCACTGGGGGCGTACGCGCGCATCCGCCTGCGGACAGGGCGCGTGGCGTCTACCCTGGACCGGCTGGACCCGCTCGGGGAGTGGATGACCGGAGCGGAGGTGGCCCTCCTCTGGACCACCCCCTTCGGAAACCTGGATCTGGCGTACGGCCTCGCCTCCGGTCGCGGCGGCCGCGCCTACGTGGGAGCCGGCGGCCGGTTCTGAACGGCCAACCGCTCAAGCCGCGGGCGCGAGCAGCTCCTCGATCTTTTCCTTCAGCATTCGCTTCGGCACCGCGCCGACCACGCCGAACTCGGGCTGGCCGTCACGGAAGAAGCCCACCGTCGGAATCGACCGGATCCCGTACTCCGACGAGGTACGCGGATTCTCATCGACGTTCAGCTTCACGAAGCGCACCCGGCCGGCGTACTCCTCGGCCAGCTCCTCGAGAACGGGGGCGACCAGCCGGCAGGGGCCGCACCATGGCGCCCAGAAGTCGACAATGGTCAGTCCTTCGCTGTTGCCGACGTCGGCCTGGAAGCTTTCGTCGGTGGCCTGGATGAGTTGATCGCTCATATCGGTTCTCTCCGCTTGGTAACCATATAACTAATCAGAAATATATTCGCGCGGAGATCCGCGTCAAGGGTTCGGGGCCACGGCCGCGGACCGAGCCGACCACGAAGATCGCTCGGATAGGTCGGAGTTCAGGCCGTGCCCGCCCCGGGTGCTCGCTCGCCGCGCGGCCGCGCCAGGAACGCCGTGAGCGAGCGCTCGATGTCGCCGAAGGCACGCGTGAGCAGCGTGCGCATGCCGTTGGCGCGGTTGCGGCCTGCGGGGAAGACGTGTCCGCCCACGACGAGCCGGATTTCGCTGTGCAGCTCGCGGCTACGGCCGTGGCGGACCACGGCGACGGAAAGGTGAACGATGTCGGGATCGAAGTCGACGAGTCGCCGCTCCAGCCTACGGATGCGGCGCAACAGCAGCTTTTCGTCGAGCGGGGAGAGATGACAATGCCTCAGAACGACGTCGGTCTTCATTGTCGGCTCCGCTCTGCGGGTGTGGTCGACCGCGGCGGCCTCGCCGCGGTCGGCGGCATCGATGTCCTAATCGGGATCCGGGTCGGTCAGCGACCCGACGGCCATTCCTCCTCCTGGAGGCTCGAGCTGAGCCGGCCCACCGTGTCCTCGACATCGCGAAGCTCTGTGACGAAGGCGGGCGTGCGCTCGCGGAGTTGGCCGACCTCCTCGGCGAGGGCGAAGAGACAGTCGGCGGCCTCGAGCGACGCGCGGTGCGCCTCCGCCGCCGCGGCGCGCAGAGGATCCCCGAGGGAGGAATCCTGGCCGAGCACCGCGAAGAAGCTGGAGATGGATTCGAGGGCCGTCAGCAGCCGTTGGGGATCGAGGGGGCGCTCGTCGGGGCCGGTATCCGGGTGAAGCATGAGGACCTCCTGAGCGAGTCCGGCGCACCGTTTCCGGCGGTGTACCGGCCCCAATCTAACAGCGGTCCCGTCCAGGGGCTGTCGGGAGGCTCCGGATAATGCGTGGGAGATCCCTCACGCGGCTTTCGGTGTGCTTTCGGGCATTTCCTCGACCGTGGGGGCGGGGCGGGCGCCGCGGAAATAGTAGATGCCGAGCGCGACGAGGACGACGGCGAAGATGCCGCGCAGCGTCGCTCCGGGCAGGGCGAGGGCGGCGCGACCGCCCAACCAGGTGCCGAGCACGATCCCGGCGGCGAGGCCGGGCAGGACGTCGAAGGCTACGCGGCGGTATCGCACGTGCGCGATGGAGCCGCTGATGCCGGCCGGCACCATAGCGGCGAGCGAGGTGCCCTGCGCGAGGTGCTGACCGAGGCCGCCGGCGAGCACGAGGAGGGGCACGATGAGCGAGCCACCGCCAATGCCGAGCAGCCCGGTCACGACGCCGACGAGCAGGCCGGACGCGAGGAGGACCGGAACGAGCCAGGCGCCGGCGCCGTGCTCACCGAAGCCGATATGCCCCTTGAGCGGCAGCAGCACGGCGGTGAGCAGGAGAAACAGGGCGAAGGCGCGGCGCAGGGTCGAGGGCGAGATCCTGCGGGAGTAGCGCGCGGCGTAGTAGCTGGCCACGACGGAGGCCAGGGTGAGCCAGAGCGCGGCGCGCCAGCTGACATCGCCGTGTGCGGCGTAGGTGCCGGTGCCGGCGAGCCCGGTGACGACGACGCCGGCGAGGCTGGTGCCGTGTGCCGCGTGCTGGTCCAGCCTGGCCCAGCCGGTCAGGAGCGGGACCATCAGAACTCCTCCTCCGACGCCGACCAGGCCGCCGAGGACGCCTGCCACGAGTCCGATGGCCACCGGGATCATGGCGCGGGTGGGGGTGTGGGACGCGCCTGCTTGTCCGTGGGATAGCCACGGTCGAGCCAGTCCACCATTCCGCCGATCACGAGCGTCGGCGCGCGGCCGGCCCGGCTCAGGACGGAAGCGGCTGCGGAGCTGCGCACTTCGTCTCCGCAGACGACGGCGATCGGCTGCTCCGCCGGCACCTCGTCCGCGCGTCGCCACGTCTCGGTCCATTCGATGTTGACGGCGCCCGGGATGTGGGCGTGGCGGAACTCGAAGCCCATGCGCACGTCCACGACGCGGAAGTCGCCGACGCGCTGGTTCAGCTCATCGACGCCGATCACCGGCAGCGACTCGGTCGGCAGGCCGGCTTCCTTCCACGCGCGGAGCCCGCCCTCGAGGTGTCCACGAACCCGGAAACCCGCGTCGGTGAGGAGCTTCGCTGCGATTTTCGCGATCGGCGCGGGCTCGGCGTGGACGACGTATTCGCTGTCGCGGGGCAGCAGCATCTCCGCACGGTCGGCCAGATCGGCGCGGTTGAACTGCAGGTTCACCGCGCCCGGCAGGTGCTCCTCCGCGAACGGCCGGGGCGTGCGCATGTCGAGCGCGATGCATCCTTGCTCGATGGCCGTCGCGACTTCCGCCGGCGTCACTGCGCCGCCTCCACCGCGGCTGCGGCGGTCGCGATGACGGCCTCACTCGTCTCATCGAGGCCGAGGTTATGCGCCTTGATGCGGGCGTAGTCCTTCGGCAGCGGCTTCGCCGACTCCGCGACGAAGCGGGCGAACGCGTTCTCGTCGGGTTGCTGCATGGCGAGGTTGAACCGCTTCTCGAAGCCGATCGTGGAGCTCACCTTTCCGCTCATGTTCACGCCGCCGCAGGCCGAGACGCCGTAGTGGTTCGGGTAGACTTCGACCCCGTCGGACAGCGTGAAGAGCCGGTCGCGGATGGAGCGGAACTGGCTTCTGGCCCGCTCGCCCTGGTCCATCACGTCCACCGCCTGCTCGCCGAGCAGGAGGTCGGGCCGACCCACGTCGCCGACGAACAGGGAGTCGCCCGTGAGCACGAACCACGGCTCGTCGGAGCGCGCGGTGTCGGTCACGACGTACGAGGTGTGCTCCGGCGTGTGCCCGGGCGTGTGCAGCGCGCGGATCTCGGTCTTGCCGATCCGGAGCACGTCCCCGTCCCTCAGGGGGGTGAACGGATACGTCACGGGCGCGGACTCGTGCATGTAGTGCTTCGCGCCGGCGAGCTCGGCGAGCTCCCTGGCGCACGAGATGAAGTCAGCGTGGACGTGAGTCTCGAGCACGCCGACGATCTCGAGCCCGAGGTCCGCGGCCTCGAGCACGTAGAACTCCGCACCGAGGTCGTCGATCGGGTCCACGACCACCGCCTGCTTCGCCCGATTGCAGCCCACCAGGTAGGAAGCCTCGGCGAGCGGCTCGTAACGAAACTGCTTGAAGATCATGATCAATCCTCCGCGCTGCGCCTGATGTAGAAGATCAGGACGCCATTCTCCTCATGCCATTCCAGCAGCTCGTTGCCGGTGTCCTCGCTCCAGGCGGGGAAGTCGGCGATCGAGCCCCGGTCCGTGGCCAGGATCTTCAGCACCTGTCCGGGCTCGATCGTCCGGATCTCCTTCGCCGCCTTCACGATCGGCATCGGGCAGAGGAGGTTCCGGGCGTCCAGCACCTTGTCCGAGTGAAGCTCCGGCATCGTGCCTCCGTCAGATGAAAAGGGTGACGTGTGCCTTGCGCGCCTCCGACAGGAACGCGGCGGCTCCGGCGAACTCCACGCCCTCGATGAAATCGGACTGCTCGTAGCCGAACACGTCCATCGTCATTTGACACGCGATGAGGCGGACGCCGAGCTCGCGGGCCGAGTCGACGAGCTCGCCAATCGTGGCAACGTGCTTCTTCCGGAACATCGATTTCATCATGCCCGTCGCGACCGCCTGCATTCCCGGCAGGGCGGTGACCAGGTTCGGCATCGGCACGGGCATTGGCATGGCTGGATTACCGATCGGCGACACCCGCAGCCGCTTCTCGAAGTCCTTCACGATGAGGCCGAGGCCGTAGAACGTGAAGAAGACCGAGGTCTCCATCCCCGCCGCCGCCGCAGCAGTCGCGAGGATGAACGGCGGATAGGCCCAGTCGAGCGTGCCCTTCGACGCGATGATGGCCGCCTTCTTAGCGGCGGGGTCTTTCTTCATCGCGCGCGCGATCTCCTCGCGGACGATCTCGCGGATCGATTCCGCGGTGAGCGGCTCGGGCGTGGTCGATTCAGTCTCAAGCATGGGCGGCCTCCTCCAACGGCTCCAATGGGTTCAGCGCCGCCGAGCCGAGCCCGGCGAGCAAGGTCGCGGTCGCATCGGCGCGATCGGCCCAGAATCCGGCGACGGTGTCGAGCGCACCGCGCCCCCGCAGCCGCCGTCCCCGATCCGCCGCCTCGCGCTCCAGCCAGCGGAGCGCGCCGGCGGGCTCGTGGGCGATGAGGTCCCGGAGCATCGCGGCCCGATCGCGCAGCCGGAGTCCGATCTCGAGATCTCGGGCGGCACGCACGATGTCCGCGCGCGTGAGGATAAGGCCGCTGCGGATCGGCCTCAGCAGGGCGGCGACGAGATCGTCGGCAGACGTCGGCTCCGCTCCGAGCGGCGGCGGCGCGGCCCGGAAATGCAGTGGCGCTATGGCGGGAGGCTCGACCGATTCCGCCTCCCGCATCAGGGCCTCTAGGAGCAGGGACGCCCACCGCCGGTAGACGGGTCCTGCGTGGGCCTCGACGCGGTCGAGGTAGGGGACCAGCCAGCACGCGAGATGCTCCCAGAGCAGCGCGCGGCGGGCGTGTCCCCAGCGTTCGCGCGATGCATGCCGGGCTGCCGCCTCGGCCTCGCAGAGACCCGCGTAGAGCGAAAGCAGCGCCGTCAGGTGGTCCGGCTCCGTGCCCGGGCGGATCCGAATCGCGCTCCAGAATCCTGCAATGCGGTCGCGCGCCTCGCCTCCGAGCATGCCTTCGGGTCCGAGATACGGTGAAGCGTACGGTGGCAGGTGAAGCACGAAGAGCTCCGTATGCTCCTCCGGTCGCGTCGCGGCCGGCATTCTCGAGCAGCTCGAGCAGGCGCCGCTCCTCGGCTCCCGTCGCGTCCGCAAGCGCGCCCAGCGCGCGCAGCAGCTCGCTCATCCGCGTACTCCGGCGCTGGAGGTGTCGGGGAGCCGGTACGCCTCGCGGGTCGGTCGCAGCGGGCGCATGAGCCAGTGGGGTCGGCGTGTGCCGTCCGGCGAGTGCGTTGCAGCGTCGCGCGTGCGGACGAGCCAGGCCTCGTAGACGGCGCGTGACTTCGCGGTGTCCACGGCGATGTCGCCCTGCCTGTCCGAAGGCTCCGCCTTCCGCACGCGCACCGCCTGGTGCCAGCAGTGCATCCCTGAGATCGGGTCCGGCTGAACCGGGAAGGTCAGGTTCTGGTGCACCCCCACGTCGGTCCACCAAATGCGGCGCGTGTCCGGGTCGGCGGAATCGAACGGCTGCACCCCGCTGCGGCGTCGCATCTCCCAGTCCGATCCATCGTGGGAGAGTGACACCGTCGCCATCATCTGTCGCTGTCCCGGCCCGTCGGTACGCCAGCGTCCCATGTGGTGGCTGCATGCGACGACGCCGGGGCGGATCCCTTCGGTGACCCACGCCTTCACGACGAAGAAGCCGATCTCCGTCTCGACCCGCACGAGCTCGCCCGTCCCCACGTCGAGACGCGCCGCATCGCGCGGGTGCAGCCAGAGCGGGTTCGTGTGGGCGATCTCGTCGAGCCATTTCGCGTTGCCGCTACGCGTGTGGATCTGCACGGGCAGCCGGAACGTCGAGATCAGCGGCATGCGGTCAGGCCCGAGGATGCGCGGATGCACGTGGCTTTCGATGTAGGTGGGCAGCGCGTACTCCGGCCAGCCCCAGTCCGCGAGCGTGCGCGAGAAGAACTCGAGTCTCCCGCTCGGGGTGGGGAAGCCGCGGACGACCCGTCCCTCCTGAAGCACGCCGACGGCACGCCGCCCCTCCGCGTCGCCTTCCGGCGCAGGGAGCGGCACGATGTTCGGACCCGCGGGCTTCGGCGCGCGGGTGTAGACACGGCCGTGCCGGGAGACGGCGACGTCGTCGAGCTCCTCGGCTGGAACCTCCTGCTCGTGCAGCGATCCCACCCTGCTCGCGACCTCGAACGCGCCGTAGCGCCGCATGTACTGCAGCGGCGTCAGCCCCTCGGTGGCGGCCTTCTCGGGCAGGCCGGGGACCGAGTTCCCGAACATCCAGCCGTAGTACTCGTCTACGGTCAGCTTCTCACCCGGCCGCTCGCGCGACTCGAACCAGCGGCGGATGCCGAGCGAGCCATCGGGGTCGATGCGCCATGAAAGCTCGATCCAGAACTCGTTCTCCTCCCACACCTCGCCGGGGTTGACCTGGCGCGTGTCGGTGATGAGCTCGCCGGCGCGTTCGCGCGCGGCGCGCAGCACCGGCTGCCGGAAGCCGATCCACTGACCGTCGTATTGCTCGTACGAGTGCACGTCGTGGCGCTCGGAGCCCAGTCCCATGGGCAGGACCCAGTCGGCGAAGAACGCGGTCTCGCTCCACGTCGGCGTCAGCGCGACATGCAGTCCGATCCGCGCCTCATCGGTCAGCATCTCGAGCCAGGAGAAGCCGTCCGGATTCGTCCACACCGGGTTGTAGACGCGCGTGATGTAGACGTCCAGGCGCTCGTCCCGCTCGCGCAGGATGTGGGGGAGCAGGAAGGACATCTCGAACATGGCCAGCGGATAGCGCTCGGGCCACGTCAGCTCGTTCCAGACGGGCGGGTGCGGCGGCAGGTGGATGGGCCTCGGCACGAACTTGTTCCAGGCGTTCGGATAGGTGCCGCCTACCGTCGCGACCGCGCCCATGAGCGCGTTCAGCATGAACAGCGTCCGCGAGACCTGCCACCCACCGAGATTTCCGGCCGCCGCGCTGCGCCAGTTGTGCGTCGACAGTCGGGTTCCCGCCCCGGCGACGAGACGTGCCACCGCCTCGATCCGTTCAGCCTCGACGCCGGACTCGGCCGCCGCGAAGACGAAGGTGTAGCGGGCGTACATCTCCTCGAGCTTCCGCTCGAACGCGTCGAACGTCGGCTGCGTCTCCGGGTGTTCCGCCTCCAGCCACTCCTGCCAGTTCCACCAGCGGCGCACGTAGTCGCGGTCGTAGCGGCGTTCGCGGATCAGCCACGACGCGATCGCCAGCAGGATCGCCGCCTCCGACCCGGGGATCGGCGCGATCCAGTGATCCGCGTGCGTGGCGGTGTTGGAGAGGCGCGTGTCCATCACGATGATCTTCGCGCCGCGAGCCTTCGCCTCGATGATCCGCTGGGCGTGCGGGTTGAAGTAGTGGCCTGCTTCGAGATGGCTGCTGACGAGCAGGACCACGCGCGCATTGGCGTGGTCCGGGCTCGGTCGGTCCGCTCCCATCCAGTAATGGTAACCCGCGCGGGCTCCGCTCGAGCAGATGTTGGTATGCGAGTTGTGCCCGTCGATGCCCCACGCCGCGAGCACCCGCTCGGTGAAGCCGTCCTCGCCCGGTCGGCCGACGTGATACATCACCTCCTGGCGACGGTCCTCCGTCAGCGCCGAGCGGATTCGCGCCGCGAGCGTGTCCAGCGCCTCATCCCATGTCGCTCGCTGCCACCGGCCCTCGCCTCTCCGCCCCACCCGCTTCAGCGGATACAGGATGCGATCGGGGTCCGTGACCTGATTCAGCGTGGCCGGCCCTTTCGCGCAGTTGCGGCCCCGCGATCCGGGGTGCTCCGGGTTGCCCTCGAACTTGCGGACCTGCAGCGTGTCGCGGTCCACGTAGGCGAGGAGCCCGCACGCGGACTCGCAGTTGAAGCACGTCGTCGGCACGAGGGCGTAACGCCGCTCGATGCGCTCCGGCCATGCGCGGGAGTCCAGCTCCACCCAGTCATCCCACCGCTCCTTCGGGGGGAACGCCGCGAGGTGGACGCGGCTGGGCCCGGGATAGAACGTCTCTCCCCGCGCCTCGGCCTCGGCTCTCGCCGCGGACACCCTCCGGTTCAGCTTGGCCAGATCCATGGCTCTCCTTCAACGACTTCCCGGCAGGTCGCCGCGGGACGGCCCGCACATGTCCGTCAGGCGAGCGGCACCGCCTGGCCCGCCTGCACGTATGCGTGCTCGTACGCCAGCAGCCCGACCAGCGCCGGGAGCGCGAGCCACCATCCCACCCACGGCGCGATCACCGCCGGCAGGATGAGGGCGGCACCGATCCAGAACCAGCCCCGATAGCGGCCGTGCGTCATGTGCCGCGCGGCCAACCGGGCGTGTGCGCTGACGGGAGCGAGGGTGTGCTCGCCCGCGACGAGCAGCAGGTGCAGAGCCGCCGCCGCGGCGGTCACCCACACGAGCGGTGTGACGGCGGCGCTCCGGGCGACGACCGCCCACGGCAGCAACGCCCCGCCTCCCCCCAGCATCGCCTGGGTCAGCAGGTGCGGCGGCGCCAGCGGGCTCTGCCAGAGGTCGCGCGCCCGCGCCTGCGCGAAGAGATAGGCCGTATACGCCGCTGCGGCCGCTGCGAGCGGGCCGCCGGCGACGGCGAGCCAGCGTTGTGCCGTTCCGCCCGTGAGCGTCAGGACGAAGTGTGCGGCAAGCACCGCGGCGTAGGCGCCGATGATGAAGCCCCCGCGCACCAGCCAGCTCCGCCACTGGGGGCGCACGAACAGCAGCCAGAAGCGCTCCGGGTGCTCGAGGTCCCAGATCAGGATGGCGCCGGTCAGGGCGAGGAACGCACCCGCCAGCAGCGGCGCGGCCCACAGCCAGAGCGGGCTCGTCCAGTCCAGCGCTCCCATCAGGATCAGCAGCAGCGGCACCAGGTATGCGCCCGCGGCGATCCCCTTCGTCCAGGTGTAGAGGCTCACCCGCCAGTCCCACGGCGGGCGATGCGGCACGTCGTAGCTGAGCACCGCGGCCGCGGAGCTGTTCGCCGGCCCGTGCCGACCGGCGCGGTCGTCGTGGCCAGCGGGCTCGCTGCCGCCCGGCCCCGTCCCCTGCTCGCTCCACATGAAGAGCCCGCCGGCGGGCCGTCGGGCGGCGAGCGGGTCCAGAGTCGCCTGATGAGCGCCGCGATAGAACAGCTTCGGCCGGGTGCCCTTTTCCGGCCGCCGCACCGACACCGGCTGGCGATTGACGATCTGCGTCACCCGCGAGCCGGGGTCGTTCAGGTCACCGACCAGGATCGCCTCGGCGGGGCACACCACGACGCATGCGGGCTCGAGCCCCACGTCGAGACGATGCGCGCAGAAGTTGCACTTCTCGGCCGAGTGGTCCTCGGGATTGATGAAGATCGCGTCGTAGGGACACGCCGCGATGCAGGCCTTGCAGCCGATGCAGATCGACTTGTCGAAGTCCACGATCCCATCGCCTCGGCGATGCATCGCCGAGGTGGGGCAGGCCGTAACGCACGGCGCATTGTCGCACTGATTGCAGCGGGTGACCTGAAAGGCGCGGCGGGTCTCCGGGAACGTGCCGACGTCCACGTATTTGACGTAGGTACGCGTGACCGACAGGGGGACCTGATTCTCCGACTTGCAGGCGGTCGTGCAGGCATGGCAGCCGATGCAGCGATCGTGGTCGATGACCTTCGCCCACTTCTGTGGTCGCGTCGCTGTGCTATTCGGCGCCACGGGCGCTCTCGCCGCCGTGACCTCCATCGGCTCCCTCCCATCCCATGACCACCGCGCGAACGCGCGGAGCCCGAAGCCAAATGTAAGCGCCGCTCTTCTCGACGGCGTAGGGAAATCGCCGAAACATTGCAGGAATCACCGGATCGCGCGCGCTACGCGGTCCCGGTGGGCGACCACGACCGCGGCGGGACCGCGCGCTTCAGCGCGGGCCGCAGGAGCGGATGCAGTCGAGGATCCTGGGGACGCGGGGATCGATGATCCAGTAGTGGACGTTGACCCCCTCGCGGCGGCAGTCGACGACGTCGCGCCCGCGCAGGATACCGAGCTGGCGTGAGACGGCCGCCTGGCTGGCACCGGTCTCTTCCTGCAGTGCGGAGACGGTCCTGGGTCCGCCTTCGAGGGCACCGAGGAGACGGAGTCGGAGCGGATGGCCGAGGCACTTGATGACGCTTGCGGCCTCGCGGAGGCGGACGGCGTCGAGGCCGTTCTCCATGGTACTCATGCCGGAGTATCGAGTTCGACCCTTGCGGTTGTCAAACCCCGCGGCGTCACCGTCGCGGTCGCCCGAGCTGCTGCACCACGCGCTCGATCGCCAGCTTCGTATCCGGGTAGTCGAGGTCCTCAGCGGCCGCCTTGAGCCGCGCGATCGCGACGCCCGGCTGCAGCCGATTGGCGATCGCGGAGAGCGCCCAGCGTCGTACCTCGGGGCGCGGGTCGTTCAGGTCCTCGCTGAGCAGGTCGAGCGCCTCGTTGCTTCCCCTGGCGGCGAGCGCGCCGAGCGAGAACGCGGCGTTGGGGTCCTCTCCGACCAGGGCCTGCAGCGTGTCGATGAACGACTCGTCGCCGACGGAGCCGATCGCCTGCAGCGCCGCCTGCCGGATCGCCTCGCGGTACGACGCCGTGCCGAGCGCGCGGCGCAGGTCGGGCTGCGCGTTCAGCGAGTCTGCGCTGGCGATGGCGAGCACGGCGGCGGCGCGGACGGTGTAGCTCGAGTCCTGGATGAACGCGGTGCGGGCCAGGTGCGCGGCTTGGCGGCCGCCGACGGCGCCGATCGCGTGGATCGCGGCGGCACGCACCTGTGCGGAGGTGTCGCGAAGCGCGTCCTTCAGCGCCGACATCGCGTGGTTCTGGTCGAAGGCGGCGAGCGCACCGGCGGCGCGAGCCCGCGTCAGGTAGTAGTCCGCAGACGTCGCCGCCCCGGCGAGCGCCCGCGCCGCGTCGCCGTCATTGCTGCGTTCGGCGAGCTGGTCGATGGCCCACGCCCGGTTCCACAGATTCGAGTCGTGTCGGAGTTGTGTGGCGAGCCAGGCCGTCGGCTGCTGAAAGCTCAGCGTCTTCAGGATGTGATTGCCGTCGTCGAAGACGACCATGGTGGGCGGTGCACCGACGCCGTCGACCGTGATGGTATCCACGCGCTGATCGATGTCCGCTTGCGCGACGACGTCGCCGCCGGCGGTGCCGACGCGAACGGTCACGGGCATGCGGAAGACGTGCGGCGTCGTGAAGCGCGGAGCGGTGGAGTCCTCGGCCGCGTCGCTGACCGCGGAGTCGCCCTGGGTCTGGGTCGCGACGAGGACGACGCGTTTCGCGGCGGCGTCGTAGCGGGCGGTGACATTGAATGCGGGGATTCCGGCCTGGTAGACCCACTGGTCGAAGAACCAGCTCAGGTTCTCGCCCGTCGCGTCGAGAATCGCCTGGCGCAGGTCATTGGTGGTGGCGTTGTCCAGCGCGTGGTCCGTGAGGTAGCGGTTGAGCGACGCCCAGAACGGCGCATCGCCGAGATAGTCATGGAGCATCTCGAGCACGAGGGCGCCCTTCGGATAGATGTTGTTCGATCCCTGGGCGGCCAGCGGCATGCTGCGACGCGCATCGATGCCGATGAACTGCTGGTACTCGTCGATATAGTAGTCCTCGCCGAGGTGCTCGCCGCCTCGCACCCGCCAGTACTGTCCCGGCAGGAACTCGGCGAATCCCTCGTTCAGCCACGTATTGGCCCAGTTCTCGGTGGTGACGTAGTCACCGAACCACTGGTGCGCGAGCTCGTGCGGGATCAGGATCCATTGGTACCACGGGCGGTCCGCGTAGGCACGCGCATCGGGCAGCCAGTCCACGAGCGTCGTCGCGCTCACGTTCTCCATGCCGCCGAAGAAGTCGGCGACCGTCGTCTGCGCGTACTTGGACCACGGGTAGGGCACGCCCGTGAGGTCGGAATAGACCTGGATCATGTCGGGCGTGATCGCGAAGAGGGGCTTGGCCTCCGCCACGTCCTCGGCGTACACGTAGTAGTCGACGGGCTTCCCCTGCCATTCGTCGTGGATCTTCTCGAGCGGAGCGACGATCAGCGAGACGAGGTATGTCGGGGCCGGCTGGCGCTGGCTCCAGTGCATCGTGCGCGTGCCGTCGGGGTTCGCGTGATCGTCGGCCAGGTCGCCGTTCGAGACGGCCGTGTAGCCGTTCGGCACGGTGGCGACCAGCTCCCACGTCTCCCTGTCGTTCGGGAAGTCGTAGGTCGGGAACCAGTCGTGGTTGTTCATCGCTTCGCCCTGGCTCCAGATCTGGCGCGGTCGATGAGGACGCCCTTCGGGCTGGATGAACGTGAGGCCCCGGCCGTTGTCGACCTTGCCACGGTAGTCGATGGTGAAGCGGAGCGTGTCGCCGAACGCCGCGGCGGCCGGCAGATGCACGACGAGCGTGTCGCCGTGGCGGGTCTGACGCAGCGAGGCGCCCTTCGTGTCCGTCACCGAGCCGATACCGAGCAGGTGTCCCGCGTCCAGCACGATCGAGTCGAGCGACGGGCGCAGCGCGATGAGCGTCGTCTCGACGCGTCCCTGGAAGCTGGTCGAGTCCCAGTCGAAATCGCGCAGCTCGACGCGCTGATGGACGAGGTCGTAGTCGTGCGAGCGGG
This sequence comes from uncultured Gemmatimonadales bacterium, assembly GCA_963798855.1. Lineage (GTDB taxonomy): Bacteria > Gemmatimonadota > Gemmatimonadetes > Longimicrobiales > RSA9 > CAWCUU01. The sequence continues at coordinate 603,716 of CAWCUU010000001.1, forward strand.
TGTAGCTGTCGTTGGTGATGCGCTCCGCGTTGGACTGCGCATGGAGCGGCTGGACCAGCGTTCCGAGCAGAGCCAGGGCGATGCCGACGCTGGCGTGGTACGCGGCACGATTCACCTCGATCTCCTCCGATAGCGCGAACGGTGGGCACCGCAGATCCTGCGGCGTGGCAGGGAGTATAGGCACCGCACCGGCTCCGTGCGAGTGCCGGTGCGTTGCCGCAGCCGGTCGCGTCGACCATGATGCACATCATGCGAGCCATGGTGCTGGAGCGAGCGCGCGAGCCCCTCCGGCTGCAGGAGCTGCCGGAGCCGGAGCCCGGGCCGGACGATCTGCTGCTTCGCGTGCGCGCGTGCGGCGTGTGCCGGACGGACCTGCACATCGTGGACGGCGAGCTGACCGAGCCGAAGCTGCCGCTCGTGCCGGGACACCAGATCGTGGCGGAAGTCGTCCGCACGGGGGACCACACAGCGAAGCTCGGCTTCGAAGCCGGCGACCGCGTCGGCGTGCCCTGGCTCGGCTGGACCGATGGGACCTGCCGCTACTGCCGGAGCGGTCAGGAGAATCTCTGCGACCACGCTCGCTTCACCGGCTACGACATCGACGGAGGCTTCGCCGAGTACTGCGTCGCGGACGCCCGCTTCTGCTTCCGCATCCCGGCCCGCTATCCGGATCTGCAGGCGGCGCCGCTGCTGTGCGCCGGACTGATCGGATTTCGCTCCTATCGCATGTGCGGCGACGCGGAGCGGATCGGGCTTTTCGGCTTCGGCGGCGCGGCCCACATCCTCGCCCAGGTCGCTCGCTACGAGGGGCGTCGCGTCTTCGCGTTCACCCGGCCGGGCGACGTCGCCGGGCAGGACTTCGCCCGCGCTCTGGGCGCCGAGTGGGCCGGCGGCTCGGATGTCGCGCCGCCCGAGAAGCTGGATGCGGCGATCCTGTTCGCACCGGTCGGTGCGCTCGTTCCGTCCGCTTTGCGGGTCGTGCGCAAGGGCGGCGTCGTGGTCTGCGGCGGCATCCACATGAGCCCGATCCCATCGTTCCCCTACGAGATCCTGTGGGGCGAGCGGGTGCTGCGCTCCGTCGCGAACCTCACGCGGAAGGATGGCGAGGAGTTCCTCCGCATCGCGCCCGAGGTGCCCGTACGGACCGAGGTCACGCATTTCCCGCTCGAGCGGGCGAACGAGGCGCTGGAAGCGCTGCGGGCCGGTGAGATCGAGGGCGCGGCGGTGGTGGTGCCGTAGCGGCCCGGGCGCCCGCCGGGGCGCCTGCGGCGCCGGCGGGGGCGCGGCGGCTGCGCGCCGGGCGCCGCCTTTGGCGGGGCGCCCTTTCGGGGGCGGCCTTGCGGCCGGGGCGCCGCCTTTGGCGGGGCGCCCTTGGCGCACCGGCCCGTCAGGGCCGCACCGACGCAGTCGCGCGCGGGCCGGCACGGCCCGCGCCCGCCCCTACGGGCGCACAGGGAAGTCTCCCGACACGCCGGAGGGGTCGCTCCCGATTGTCGCCCATGGGTGCGGGGGCGACCGTGGGTGCGACACGCGGGCTGCGTGCGCCTGCGCGGGGGATCCCGCGCCGGAAGCTGGTAGCGGCTGCCCGGCGAGCCAATGTGTCACGACACGCGAACACCTGATGGGTGGGTACGCTTGAGACGACTCAGCGCGACGGATACGTGTGGAGAGGCGAGGGCCCGGGTCCGTGCCGGATGGCGACGGGTCGGGTCGGGCGCCGCGCTGCTCCTCCTCGGCCTGGTGCTGGCCGGCGCCGTGGCACCCCGGCCGGCCGCCGCGCAACAGGGCGTGGTACAGTGTCAGAAGTGTCACGCGGACCGCGCCTTCCTGGTTGGAAAGGGGCCGACGCTGAAGGCGGACTCCGCCCTCTTCGTTCCGGAGGAGCTGCTCCGCGACTCGAAGCACGCGAAGCTGAGCTGCACGGAGTGCCACCCGGTCTACGGCGGCGGCTATCCGCATCCGGACACGGGAGTGATCGCGGTCCCGTGCGAGAGCTGTCACGAGGCGGAGGGACGGGAGTGGGAGCGCTCGATCCACGCGCCGAACGCGGTGACGGAGGGCGACGCCCCCACCTGCGTGACCTGCCACGGATCGCATCACGTCCTCGGAGCCGACGACCCGCGCTCGCCGACGTATGCATTGAACGTGGCTTCGACGTGCGGCAGCTGTCACGCGGATCCGCGGATCATCGAGACGTACTTCAATACGCCCGAGGAAGCGGAAGCCCGCAGCGCCGTGCGGGAGTATCACCAGACGGTGCACGGCACGGCGGTGACGAAGGCGGGACTCGTCGTCGCGGCGACGTGCAACGACTGCCACGGCGCGCACGAGATCCTGCCCCCGGACTCCGCTCGCTCGACGGTGAACCGAGCCAACATCGCGCAGACGTGCGGGGCCTGCCACGCCGGCGTGCTCGAGACCTTCGAGCAGTCGTCGCACGGTGAGGCGCTCCGGCTGGGTGACACGACCACGACGGGCCATCCGGCTCCCGTGTGCACCGACTGTCACGTCGCGCACAAGATCGTTCGGGCGAGCGATCCGCGGTGGTTCCGTGGGGTGGTCGAGGAATGCGGCGCGTGTCACGAGCACCTCTACGAGACCTATTTCGAGACCTACCACGGGCAGGTGACCGGTCTCGGCTACGGCCTGACGGCGAAGTGCAGCGACTGCCACACGGCGCACGCGATGCTGCCGCCGACGGATCCGCGCTCCTCGGTCAATCAGGCCAACCTGGTCGAGACGTGCGCGCAGTGCCATCCGAAGGCGAACGCGAACTTCGTCAAGTACCTGCCGCACGGCGATCCGCGCGACCGCCAGACGTATCCGGGGCTGTTCTGGGTTTGGCTGTTCATGACGACGCTGCTGGTCGGGGTCTTCGGCTTCTTCGGGGCGCACACGCTGCTGTGGATCGCGCGGCTGACCGTCAACGCGTTGCGGGGCCGGCCGCTGAAGCCCTCCGGTGCCACGGCTGCGGAGCCGGATTCGAATCTCACCGGCGCGGACGGGTCCGCTCCGACGGAGGAGTCATGAAGAAACCCCTTGCCGTCTCCGACCAGGGCACGGGTCCCTATATCCGGCGCTTCGGTCCGGTGGAGCGGACGATCCACGCGCTGGTCATGATCTCGTTCTTCGGCCTCGTGATCACCGGCGTGCCGCTGCGGTTCCCGTTCGCGCCGTGGGCCCGGCCGCTCATGGCACTGCTCGGCGGCGCGGAGTCCGCGGGGTTCCTGCACCGCGTGTGCGGCACGATCACGTTCGGCTATTTCTTCCTGCACCTGGGGCAGATCGCCTATCGGCTGTTCACGTCGGAAGACAAGAAGTCGATCTTCTGGGGTCCGAACTCGATGGTGCCGCGCGGCAAGGACATCCGCGACGTCGCCGGGATGTTCCGCTGGTTCTTCCGTGGTGGTGAGCGCCCCCGCTTCGACCGCTTCAGCTACATGGAGAAGTTCGACTACTGGGCGGTGTTCTGGGGCGTGGCGATCATCGGCGGCTCGGGACTGCTGCTGTGGTTCCCGGAGTTCTTCGCCCGTTTCCTGCCGGGCTGGGCCTTCAACATCGCGACCATCGTGCACGGGGATGAGGCGCTGCTCGCGCTCGGCTTCATCTTCACGATCCACTTCTTCAACGTCCACCTGCGTCCCGAGAAGTTCCCGATCGACCTCGTGATGTTCACCGGCCGCGCCACCGCCGAGTACTTCGAGGAGGAGCACCCGCTCGAATACGAGCGGAATCTCGAAAGCGGGCGGCTGCAGTCGCTCGAGGCGGAGCCGCCGTCCAGAACCGCCTATCTGTGGGCGATGGTGCTCGGCTTCGCCGCGCTGGGCCTCGGCCTGCTCCTCGTCGGCCTCGTGATCTACGCCGTGCTGCTATGATTCCCCGGCCTCGGCGTCGGCTGACCGGCGGGCTGCTCGTCGGCCTGGCCGCAGCGGCGCTGGCGGCGTTCGCGCCGGGCCGACTCGACGCGCAGCAAGCATCCCGCGCCCCGGCCGCTCCGCGCGGCCGGGCCGACTCCCTCGCCTCGCGGGACCGCAGCCTCGTGACGAACGACGGCGGGCTTCGGCTGGAGTGTGTCGGCTGCCATCCGAGCACCCACGGCGAGCTCCCCGACCCGCACGCGACGTGGTCGGCGGTCTGCACGACATGTCACGCGCGCGCCCACGACGCGGTCGTCGCCCTCTACGCGGGAACGGGTCGGGCGTCCGGCATTCGTGCGGACACGATGTTCCGGGCGCGGGTAGACTGCCGGGGCTGTCACACCGATGCCGCCCTCGCCGCCGGGACGCCGCGAGCCGAGACGATGGACCGGGTGTGCACGGAGTGTCATGGCCCCGCCTTCGAGCGAATGGCGACGCGCTGGGTGCACGGTCTCGATTGGCGGATGCGTGCCGCCGCCGGATACGTCAGCGGGGCGCGCGGCGATCCGCGGCTGGCCTCGAGGCGGGCGACATCGCTGAGCCGAGCGGCCGACAGCACGCTCGCGCTGGTCGTGCGCGGCGATGGGGTGCACAACATCCCGGGCGCCGACGCGCTGCTCCGAGCGGCGGTCGCGCGGACGGACTCTGCGTATCGCGTCGCGCGCGTACCGGCGCCCGCGCCCCCATCCCTCGGCCCGGACCCGGCGAGCACCTCCTGCGCCCACTGCCACTACGGAATCGAGACGGTCGAGCCGGTGGCGGGCTCGGCGTTCAGCCACGCCGACCACCTCGTCAGCGCCGACGTCGCGTGCAGCAGCTGCCACTCGCGGGCCGGTTTCTTCCTCGCCGGCGGGGGCCGGCACAATCCGCAGCACGGCAAGACGACGGTCTCGCCGGCGGCGTGCAGCAACTGCCACCACGTCGCGTCCAAGCTCGGGTGCACGAGCTGTCACGTCCGGCAGGATCTGGCCGGCGGCGCCGATCGCGTGACGCTCGCGCTGCGGCTGCAGCCGGAGGGGGCGCCGGAGTCGCGACCGGTCGACTTCAAACACGCTGACCATCCGGGCGTCGAGTGCACGAGCTGCCACACGTCCCGTTCGTCGATCCGCACGGTGGCCGCGTGCGCCGACTGCCATGTGTCCCACCACCGTGAGGGCGGCGCCTGCGCGACGTGCCACGGCACGAAACTGCTCGCCGAGCACACGAACGAATCGCACCTGACGTGCACGCGGTGCCACGCCACGGAGACGGTCGCGCTGCTGACTCCCGACCGTTCCTTCTGCCTGAGCTGCCACGTTGACCAGGCGGACCACAAGACGGGCAGGGAATGCTCGACGTGCCACATGCAGATGTCGCCGGCAGAGCTGCGGGCGCGCATCCTGGGGAGGGGCCGGTGAGGTTCTTCGCGACCGACCTGATCCTGATGCACCCACCGGCCGTCTACGACTTCCGGCGCAGCGCCGCGCTCTTCGGGCCTATCAGCGACGTCATCCCGTCGACGCCGGTGTTCGAGATGTATCCGATGGGGCTGACCACCATCGCCGACCACCTCGAGAACGCCGGCTTCAACGTCGAGATCGTCAACGCGGCGTACCGGATGCTGCGCGACGCGACCTACGATGCCGAGGCGGAGATCGCGGCGCTGAATCCGCGGGCCTTCGGCATCGACCTGCACTGGCTGCCGCACGCGCAGGGTGCGCTCGAGCTTGCGCGGCTCGTCAAGCAGCATCATCCCGCCACCCCGGTGATCATCGGTGGGCTGTCCGCGTCGTACTACCACAGGGAGCTGATCCGCTACCCGTGGGTCGACTACGTGGTGCGCGGTGACTCGACGGAGGAGCCGATGCTCCAGCTGATGCGGGCGATCCGCTTCGGCGGAGATCTCGCCGCGATACCGAATCTGACCTGGAAGCGCACGGGCGGTGATGTCTTCGAGAACGAGCTGAGCCACGTGCCGACGGAGATCGACGACATCTCGGTGCCCAACTATCTGTACGTCATGCGGTCGGTGCTGAAGTACGGCAGCCTGGCAAACGTGATCCCGTACGTGGACTGGCTGAGCTACCCCATCACCGCGCTGCTCACGTCGCGCGGCTGCCGGCAGGACTGCGCGACCTGCGGCGGCTCCCGCACCGCCTACCGGTCGATCTGCAACCGCGAGCAGCCCGCGTTCCGCTCGCCGGAGGCGCTGATCCGCGACATCCGCGGCATCCGCGAGTTCAGCAAGGCGCCCATTTTCCTGGTGCACGACATCCGGCAGGGAGGTCGCCGCTACTGGGAGACGTTCCTAGACCTGCTCGGCAAGGAGAAGGTCGAGAACGAGCTGATCTTCGAGCTGTTCTTCCCCGCGGACGACGCGTTCTTCGATCGCGTCGCAGCGGCGGCGCCGCGCTTCAGCCTGGAGATGACGCTCGAGAGCCACGTCGAGCGGCTGCGGCGGCTGAACGGCAAATTCGCCTGCACGAACGAGCAGGTCGAGTCAACCATCGAGGCGGCGCTGCGCCACGGTGTGAACCGCATCGACATCTTCTTCATGGTCGGCATCCCGCGTCAGACCTATGTGCAGGCGCTGGAGTCGATCGACTACTGTCGGCACCTGCTCGAGCGCTTCGAAGGCGACCGCCGGCTCGCCTTCTTCACGGCGCCGCTGGCGCCCTTCCTGGACCCCGGCAGCCGCGCCTTCGAGGACCCGGCGCGCTTCGGCTACCGGCTGCTGCACCGCACGCTCGAGGAGCACCGCCAGGCGCTCACGGCGCCGAGCTGGAAGTACCTGCTCAACTACGAATCGGAGACGATGGATCGAGACGACATCGTCAATGCCACCTACGAGACCGCGCTGCGGCTGGCGCGTCTCAAGCGCGACTACGGCTACATGGACGCCGAGATGTGCGCCGAGATCACGGCCCGTATCGAGGCATCGAGGCTCGCGATCGCCGAGGTCGACTGCATCCTCAGGATGCCGGAAGGCGCGGACCGGCAGGAGCGCCTCGCCGTGCTGCGCTCCCGCTTTTCCGATCTGTCCGCCCAGGCGGTCTGCGCCAAGCAGGAGCTGCGCTGGCCGATCCGCCGGAGATTTGCGGGGGGACGCAGGCTCGCGCGGCTCGGCGTGCGGCTGCTGACGAAGGAGATGCATCTGGTGGGGACGAGGATGAAGCTGGGGCTACTGCGGAACGGCAATTCGACTTCGAAGGCAATGTAACGAGTCGTCTCTCGCTCCCCTGCCGGACCGCGGCCGGCATCGTGAGGCGCGCGCGCACTTCCAGTCAGCGCCTTTCCCTCACCTCGACCCTCACCTCCGCGCTCTCCAGACCCGGTGACGTCGCCGTCACGCGGACATCGCCCGGCGTCTTCATCGCCCGGATGATCGCCAGCGCCTTGCCGTTGAACAGGGCTATGCTGTCGGCCTGGAAGGGTGCGTGGCTGATCTGGTCGCCGTTGTCGACGCCCGCGATCGTCGCGCCTCCGGCGACGCTGAGAATGGATCACGTCGTCGGCGGTCGGTACGGGAGCGCCGGCCGAGTCGAAGACCGTGATCGAGATGAAGGAGAGGTCCTTGCCGTCCGCGTCGATCGTGGTGCGATCGGGGCTGAGCACGATCGCGGCGGGCTCTCCGGCCGTCCTCACCTCGTCGGTCGCGATGACGTGTCCCTCCTTGCGGCCGACGGCGCGCAGCGTGCCCGGGGTCCAGCGCACGCGCCACATCAGGTGCAGCGCATCGCCCTCGAGACGCTTCGTTCCGAGCGACCGGCCGTTCAGGAACAGCTCGACCTCGCCGGCGTTCGTGTAGGCCCAGACGTCGATCGTATCGCCGGCCGTCCAGTTCCAGTGCGGAAAGAGGTGCAGGACCGGACGGTCCGTCCACCGGCTCTGGTAGAGCCAGTAGGCGTCCTTCGGGAAGCCGGCGAGGTCGACGATACCGAAGTAGGAGCTGCGGGCGGGCCAGCCGTAGGGAGTGGGCTCGCCGAGGTAGTCGAAGCCGGTCCAGACGAACATCCCGGAGAGGAAGTCGTGCGCGTCGATAATGCGTAGCGACTCCTCGTGCAGCGAGCCCCAGGCGGCGGCGCGGTCGTCGTAGGCGGAGAGTCGATAGTCGGGATTGGGGGTCGGACCCGGGTCCTCCATCCACGGGCCGCCGTAGCGTGCGATGCTGTCGGACGGTTGCTCGTAGTAGCCGCGGGTGTTCAGCGCGGACGCCGCCTCGGTCGCGACGAAGCTCTGGCCGGGGAACGTCTGCGGGAAGTCCGCCCACATGAACTGGCGGTAGTTGATGCCGATCACGTCGAGTGCGCCGGAGCGGATGATGAAGTTGCCGGGGTCCGGGTGATCGTTGGCGGCGGTGATCGGACGGGTCGGGTCGAGGCGGCGGACGATGCCTGCGAGCTCGCGTGTGATCGTCGTGCCGGACGTGTCGCCCTGCTCGGGGATCTCGTTGCCGATGCTCCAGATGAACACGCTGGGGTGGTTGCGGTCGCGCAGGATCATGTCGCTCAGGTCGCGCCCGTGCCAGGCGTCCCAGTCCAGATGGTAGTCGTACTTCCGCTTCGGCATCTTCCACATGTCGAAGGCCTCGTCCATGACGAGCAGCCCCATGCGGTCGGCCATGTCGAGCAGCTCGGGCGCGGGCGGGTTGTGCGACGTGCGGATCGCGTTCACGCCCATGTCCCGCATGATCTGCAGCTCCCGCTCGAGCGCGCGGTCGTTCAGCGCGGCTCCGAGCGGACCGAGATCGTGATGCAGACACACGCCCTGGATCTTCAACGGCTTCTCGTTCAGGCTGAAGCCGTGCTGCGGGTCGAAGGAGAAGGTGCGGATGCCGATCGGCGTCGCGATTTCGTCGCACGCGTGACCGCCGCATTCCACGCGCGAGACCACGCGGTACAGGTAGGGCCGGTCCGTGGACCAGAGCTGCGGCTGTTGCACCCGCAGCTCCTGAGCGATCTCGAGGGTCGAGTCGGCCGGCAGGCTCCGGTCCGCGGACGCTGCGGCGACCTCGGCGCCTGAGCTGTCGTAGACGATCGTCCGTAACGTGATGGAACGCCCGCGTCCGGTCGCATTGCTCACGCGCGTCCGCACGCGGACCAGCGCCGAGTCCGCGGAGACCTCGGGCGTTGTGATGTACGTGCCCCAGTGGCCGACGTGCACGGAGTCCGTCGCCACGAGGCGGACGTGGCGGTAGATGCCCGACCCTGAGTACCAGCGCGAGTTCGGCTGCTCGGAGTTGTCGACCCGCACGGCAATGAAGTTGGCAGAGTCGCCGTCGCGAAGGTACGGCGTCAGCTCGTAGCGGAAGGAGCTGTAGCCGTACGGCCGCTCACCGACATAATGGCCGTTGATCCACACCTCGCTGTTCCGGTACACGCCGTCGAAGTCGATGAACAGCAGGCGCCCGCGGTCGCGAGCGGGAACCCGGAACGCCTTTCGGTACCAGCCGATACCGCCCGGCAGCGCCCCGCCCTCCGCCCCGGCGGGGTTCTGCTCGCTGAACGGACCCTCAATGCTCCAGTCGTGCGGCAGGTCGAGCGAGCGCCAGCCCGCGTCGTCGAACGCCACTTCGCGCGCGGCGGGCACGTCGCCGAGGTGGAACTTCCAGCCGAAGTCGAAGTCCGTCGTGTCCCGCGTCTGCGCTGAAAGCGACGAGATCGAGAGCAGCAGAAGCGCGACGCCCTGGGCAATCGGTCGCATGTTGATCTTTCGTGGTGGAGTCGTACAATCCGGAGGTTCTGCACGTCCCTCGACTGCGTCCCGGGAAACGTGGTGAGCGTCTACACCCTTCGCAATGCGCGCGGCATCGAGCTGCGCGCCACGGGCCTGGGCGGGATCATCCTCTCGCTGCGAACCCCCGACCGGGAAGGGCGCCTCGACGACATCGTCCTCGGCTTCGATTCCCCGGCGCGGTACGCGACGTCGGCGGCGTATTTCGGCGCGATCGTCGGGCGATACGCGAATCGGATCGCAGGCGGCAGCTTCACGCTCGACCACCGCACGTATACGCTGGCTAGAAACAACGGCCCTAACCACCTGCACGGCGGGCTGTTCGGCTTCGACAAGGTGGCCTGGGACGTCGAACCCGTCGATGCGGAGGGCGAGCGGGCGCTGCGCTTCCGCTACGTCAGCCCTGACGGCGAGGAGGGCTATCCGGGGACGATCCGGGTCACTGTGACCTATACGCTCAACAATGCCGATGAGCTGATCTTCGACTACCACGCGACGACGGACCGCGCGACTCCGATCAACCTCACGCAGCACAGCTACTTCAACCTCGCCGGCCACGACTCGGGGGACGTCCTGGCGCACGAGCTGACGATCGCGGCCGAGCGCTTCACGCCGATCGACGAAGACCTCATCCCGACGGGCGAGATCCGCGAGGTCGCGGGCACGCCCCTCGACTTCCGCACGCCAACGGCCATAGGATCGCGAATCGGCAGTCCATACCCACAGCTGCGACTCGCCCGTGGCTACGACCACAACTACGTAATCGATCGGCCGGGCGAGAGCACGGGCCTCGCCTTCGCGGCCCGCGTGCGAGATCCGGTCTCCGGCCGCGTGCTGAGCGTGCACACGACGCAGCCCGGGATGCAGCTCTACACGGGAAACTTCCTGGACGGCGTGGTGGGCAAGGGCGGCGCCGTGTACGGCCGCCACGCCGGGCTGGCGCTCGAGACGCAGCACTTCCCGGACTCGCCGAACCAGCCGACCTTTCCATCGACGATCCTTCGGCCGGGCGAGGAATTCCGATCGCGGACGGTGCTCGCCTTCTCGGTCGAGGCGTGACATGGGCGTACGCGAGCAGGTCGAGACCGCATTCGCGGAGCTCTTCGGGCCGGACCCCGATCTCCTCGTCCGCGCGCCCGGACGCGTGAATCTCATCGGCGAGCACACCGACTACAACGATGGCTTCGTGCTGCCGATGGCGATCGACCGCGAGGTGTGGATCGCGCTGCGGCCCCGGCGCGACACGCGGGTCGTCGCCCACTCGCTGGACTTCGACGAGACCGCCGAGCTCGACACCGCGGCCCTCTCGCGGGGGGACTCGGGCTGGTTCGAGTACGTGAAGGGCGCCGCCGCCGCGCTCGGCGAGGCCGGCCGCCCCGTAGCCGGATGGGAGGGCGTCATCGGCGGCAACGTGCCGATCGGCGCGGGACTCTCGTCGTCGGCAGCGCTCGAGCTCGCCACGCTGCGTGCGTTTGCGGCCGTCGCTGAGCTGGCCTGGGAGCCGACCTGGGCGGCGCTGCTCGGGCAGCGCGTCGAGAACCACTGGATTGGCGTGAGCTCCGGTATCATGGATCAGCTCGTGGTGGCGGCCGGGCGGGCGGGGCACGCGATGCTGATCGACTGCCGCTCCCTCGCCATCGAGCCCGTACCGATCCCCGCCGACGCCGCCATCGTCGTGCTCGACACGGATACCCGCCGCGGCCTCCTCGACTCCGCGTACAATCGGCGTCGGCGACAGTGCGAGGCGGCGGCCGCGGCGTTCGGCGTGCCGGCGCTGCGCGACGTGGACCTGGCCACGTTCGAGGCCGGCTCGGTGAGCCTCGATCCGATCACGCGACGCCGGGCTCGCCACGTCGTCACGGAGAATCGGCGCACCCTCGAGGCCGCAGATGCGTTGCGGTCGGCCGAGCTGGAACGACTCGGCGCGCTGATGAACGCCAGCCACGCGAGCTTGCGCGACGACTTCGAGGTCACGAGCGACGCGCTGAACACGATCGTGCAGATCGCGCAGGACGCCGGCGGGTGCTACGGCGCGCGCATGACGGGCGCCGGCTTCGGCGGCTGCGCGGTCGCGCTCGTCGAGGCGGATCGGGTGAGCGGCTTCATCGCGGAGGTCGTTCCGCTCTACGCGTCCGCGACGGGTCGCACGGCACGGGCGTACGCCTGTCGCGCGGTGCAGGGTGCTAGCGTCGAGGTGCTGGTTCGCTGAGGGCAGCTACCTCCTGGCCCCGCTCGATGGCACCGCCGCCCGCGCACGTCCCATCGCCGGCACGCGGTGGCACAGCTCGCACGCTTTCCCGGGGTTGTGGTCCGTCATCGTGGCGTGGCAGGACGTGCACACCTGACGAGTCCAGCGGTTGACGCCCGCTACGGTCGCATGGCAGTTGGCGCACGCCACGTGGTCGTTCTGCGTGTGCTTCGCCAGCGCCCCACCGCGGTGGCAGCTCAGACAGGCGACCTGCGGCTGGTGATGCCGCTCATGGCATGCATCGCACTGCAGCCCCCGCGCGCTCATCGTCGGCGCCGTATGACACGCGGAGCACTCCAGGTTCGCCGCGACGTGGGCGGAGTGAGAGAAGGTTCCGGGCGCCAGCGCGATCGGCGCGGGCGGCGCGCCGCCGGGTCCCTCGTGGCAGCGCGCGCAGTTCGCCTGCTGGACCAGCGGGTGATGGCAGTCGTTGCAGCTCGTGGCGGACTTCAGCGTGATCCCGCCGTGCTGCGAAAACGGCGTGTGGCAGGTGCTGCACTCCAGTCCGCCGCGGATCACGTGCGCGCTATGGTCGAACGTCCGGCCCTGGAAGCTGCCCTGCTGTTGCTCGACGCCGAGATGGCACTGCAGGCAGCCGCTCTCGCTCACGGGCGGCCCCAGGTCCACGCTGGGCACGCGATAGGGCAGCTGACCGTCGCGCACCGCTTGGCGCACGAGGTCCAGCGAGGCGCGCAGCAGCTGGTCGGCGTAGACGATGTTGTGCGCGCCCTTGCCGTTGCTGACGAAGTCGAGGTTCTCGCGCGCGAGCGAGAGCAGGGTGTCGGCGGTGGCCCGCCGGCTCAGCGGCACGGCGGAGGCAGCGGACTGCGCGCCGGCCACCACCGGCCGCACCATGTCGACCTTCCGCTCCATCCCCTGCTGCCAGCCAGGCAGCACGTTCGCGTAGCGGATCCCGTGGCACGACAGACAGGACGCTTCGCCGGCCACGTTCACGCTGTCGTGACCGGGCATGCGTGATGCCTCGTTGTGACAGGCGACGCAGGAGACGCGGGCCAGATACATCGAGCTGGGGATGCGCTCGGTGCCGTGGCCGCCGACGCCCGCGTAGAGCTCCTGCTGCTGCTTGTGCACCTGCGCGTGGCAACTCTTGCAGTCGAGCTCGACTGTGGTCGTCAGCGACACGACGCGGTGGTCGATCGGCGTGTGGCACTGCACGCACGCGATGTTGTGCTCGGTGATGTGCACGCTGTGCATCAGCGTGGGATCGTCGAAGCGGGCGAGGCGCTCCGGCTCGTTGTGGCAGCTCACGCAGCGCGCGCGATCCGCTTCCCCGGTGCCGTGCGTCACCTCGTTGTGACAGGAGAGGCAATCGATCCGGTCCTTCACGTACTGCGGGTGATCGATGATGTAGCCTTCCTTCGAGGTCACCCTCGGCGGCGACGGGTGGCAGCCCGTGCAGCCGGCCAGCGGCTTGCCCGCGGGACGGTCCTTGAAGTGGCAAAGGAAGCACGTCCCCTCCGTCACCGCGATGTGCGTCCCCTGCACGATCTGGGAGTGACAGCTCGTGCAGTGCAGCTGCATTCCCCGCCGCACTTCGCCGAGGTGCTCGGCGTGATCGAAGTGGACGCCCTTGAAGTCGACGCCTCCCTCGATGAGCCGCGTCGAGTGGCAGCCGGAGCGCAGGCAGGCGGCGTCCTCGATCTCGGCCCACGGTCGGGTTCCGTACGCGCCGGTGAAGTACTTCACGACCATGTTCGCGGCCTGGATCTTGGTCATCGCCTCGGCCTTGACGCCCGGCGCGATGTGGCACTTGATGCAGGCGATGTCGCGGTGCGTGGACTCCGTCCAGGACTGGTAGTACGGCTGCATGATGTGGCAGCTGTTGCAGAACCACGGCTGGCTGGAGACCTGGACGAAGCCGACGGTGCCGACGGCGGCCAGGATGATGCCGAGGATCGCGACCGGAACGAGGATGCGCGCGATGCGCGAGACGCGCTGGCGCGTAACGGGCGACATGCTACCGCTCCCGCTCCCGGCCCGAGGAGCGGAGTGCCCGCAGCGCGAGCCACGCGAGCGCGATCGCCGACAACGACAGGAACCAGAGCGGGAGCAGCAGCAGCTTGTGCTCCCAGCGGTGCTCGGCGCTGGTCTCCGCGACCGAGCCGAGGTCGACCGACACGGACCGGACGCGGCGCGCCAGCTCGTCGAGCCGCTCGAGGTCGAGGCTGTGCTGCGCCTGCGCGATCTGCAGGTAGTACGTGAGCGCCGATTCGTAGCGGAAACGGTAATAGCCCACGCGCTCGCCCGAGACCGAGAGCTGTCCGATCGCGCGCTCCGCGGACTGCATGTCCTGCGTCGCCTGCGCCACCGTGTGCTGGATGTCCACGCCCATCTGGTGCAGGCGGGGGTCCGAGGCGTGGCACTTGTCGCACGTCGCGCTGATGCTGTCGACAGCGACCCGCTCCGTCTCGTGGTTACGGTGACAGGCCAGGCAGCCAGGCATATCGCCCGCCCGCGCGGCCGCGCCGTGGGGGCCGCTGCCGAACTCCGTATCCACCAGCCGGTGACACTGACCGCACACGCTCGCGACCTCGGTCACCGTCGGCGGCAGCGCCGAGTGGGCGCCGTGGCAGCCGACGCACGTCGGCGCGGCGAAGTTCTGCTCATGGAACAGCGCCGTGCCGTGCGCGCTGCTGCGGAACTTCTCGAGCTGGTCCGTCGCCAGGCGGTACTTCGCCATCAGCCGCTCGTCCGAGTGGCAGTGCGCGCACGTGCCGGGGATGTTCGACGGATACACGTGGCTGCGCGCGTCGTACGGCGGGTAGATGATGTGCGTGCCGTGGCAGTCGGTGCAGGTCGGCGCGTCCGTGTTGTTCTCGCCGAGCAGCAGCTGCCCGTGCCGGCTCGTGCGGAACTCCGCCAGCTGGCCGGTCGGTAGCCCGTACTCCCGCATGCGGTTCGGGTCGGAATGGCACGATCCGCAGAGACGCGCCGTCTCCACCTTTCCGGGCGAGCCAATGAAGCGACCCGTATGAGCCGCCGGCAGCGTCCGGGCCCCCGGGTTCCCGCCGTGGCAGTCCACGCACTGCACTCCGTGCTCGGAGTGTACCCCGACGCTCGCCGCCTCGCGCTGCGCGGCGTGACAGGCGAGGCATCCTTGCGCCGCCGCCTGGGGCGGCGGCGCAAGGCTAGGGAGGGGTGCCGGGCTGCTCACTGCTGCGGGGCCGATTGCGCTGCCGGGGGCGAGGGCGAAGGCGGTGAGCAGCGCGAAGGTCGGGGTGGAGCGCAGGCGCTTCATGGGACTCTCGCGGGCGTGGAGTCCGCGGTGGGTGCGGGCGGCTGGTCCGTCCCGGAGCCGAGGCGTGGCATCGGCGGCGCCTCTGTCGTGGGCTGCCGGAATGGGGCGAGCTCGCCGGAGGTGGCCGTGGGCACGGAGCGGAGTCGACGACCCACGACCCACGCGACGCCGAAGCCGAGAAAGAAGACGATGCCGAGCGCGGCGACGACCGGACGGCGGCGCAGCCGGCGCTCGGGCGAGCGGTCGAAGAGGGGCAGAAGCACGAGAGCGCTTCCCAGCAGCAGGAATGCGGCGAATCCCCAGCCTCCGAGATAGTAGATCAGCGCGCGGGAGACATCGGCGACGATCCAGGTCGAGCGTAGCATGCCTGGCGGCTGCGCGGGGTCGGCGGGGGCGCCGACATCGCGCGGGTAGAGCACCGCGGCGGTGATCACGAGCGTGATGACGAGCACGGCCACGATCATCGAGCGCAGGAACTGGTGCGGGAAGAACGGCACTCCCTCGCCGCGGCCCTCGTCCTCGGACCGGACGGTGGCGGGCGGCGCGATGCCGTGCTTGCGCACGAGCGTGAAGTGCAGCACGAGCAGGCCCATCGCGATCCACGGCAGGATGATCACGTGAATTGCGAAGAAGCGGCTCAGGGTCGCGCCCGAGACGAGCGGGTCGCCACGCAGCAGCTCGACGAGCGCGCCTCCAAACAGCGGCAGCTTGGCCACGATATCGAGGCCCTCCGTCACCGTCCAGTACGACCACTGGTCCCACGGCAGGAGGTAGCCGGTGGCACCGAACGCGAAGATGATTCCGAGGAGAAGCAGCCCGACGAGCCAGTTCGTCTCGCGAGGCGGCTTGTACGCGGCACCGAAGAAGACGCGCGCCATGTGGACGAGCGCGGCGAGGACGACGAGATTCGCTCCCCAGACGTGCAGGTCCCGCATGAGCCAGCCGAACGTGACGCCGGAGACGATGTGTTGGATGCTGGGATACGCTTCCTGCGCGGAGGGTCGATAGTAGAAGGAGAGCAGCACTCCGGTTAGCACCAGGATCATGAACAGCAGGTACGTGACCCCGCCGAAGGCCTGCCGCCAGCCCGCGTGTCGTGAGAGTCGATAGCGCAGCGACTTTCGGAACGCCTGGTCGATGGGCAGCTGCGGGTCGATCGGGCCGTAGAGCAGCCCGAGAAAGCGCAGGAGCGCGAGCAGGCTCGCGTCGGTGCTCGCCTTGAGGTCCCCCCAGAAGCGGGAGCCCCACTCCGAAACGGATCGTCGGATGCGCTCGAACATTTCTCAGGATCTCGCCACGTAGACGACGCCGTCGCGGATGAAGACCGGGTAGCGCTGGAGCGGCACGGTCGTGAGCCCGCGTACGACGTTGCCGTGGAGGTCGTAGACGAGATAGCTGCAGGGCGAGACCACTCGTAGCGAGGTCGCGTCCCAGCTCAGGATGCAGCCGTCGTTGGGCGCCGTCCCCTGCAGCGCGGTGTAGGTCCCCTCGCCGGTACGGATGACGAGGATGATCTCGTCGCCCCAGTTGACGATGCGACTCGCCGCGACCGGCATCTCGGATTCCGTCGCGACCCTGTAGGCGGGTTGCAGCTCGGCGAGCTGGAGGTGCTCCGGCGGGAGCAGGTAGAGGAAGAGGATCAGGATCAGGCCGACCACCATCAGGACGACGATTCCGCCGAGGAGGTACTCGCTGAAGCCGGCCCTCCAGCCGGGAGTCTCGACCGTCCGCTCCGCTCCACCGCCTGTCGCCATGGCGCTGCTCCGACGAGATGGCCTCGTGCACGGCCCGCGGGCCGCATGCGGCGCGGCGATCGTCGCCACGCCGTGACAAGACACCGGGTCCATACCCTGTGCGTTGGGCCGCGGCGGCGCAATGTCCGCGACTCATCCGCACGGTGCCGCGACTCATTCGGACGGGGCCGCGACTCATTCGGACCGGGCCGCGGCCCGGTACCCGCCGCCCCGGATGGCCGCCGCCGTAAACCGCGCCTGCACGGCGAGACCGGGTTACATAAGGCGTCGGGCCATCCTCGCGACAGCGGAAATACCCGGGTTCTGCTGGGGGGAAACTCCCGACTCGCCGGTAGGGGTTCGCGTCGGCCGAGACGACGGCGGTTTCCGGCATTTCCCGATAACGGCCGTAAGCGGGCGCGGCACACATTGCGAATGCGGGCGTCCGTGCCGCGGAGGCCGGCCGGCCGCACGCGCAGGTGCCGAGGATGGGAGGGCGGATGTCGAGAGTCGTGCGCGAAGCGACGGTGCCGGCCTTGGCCGAGAGCGAGCTGGCTCGTCTGATCGCGGCCGAGGAACGCCTTTCGGCGGCGACACGCGAGGCGAGACGCGCGGCCGCCGAGCGGATCGATGCGGCGCGGGCAGAAGCGGCCGTCTCCGCGGAGCAGGAGGCGCGGGCGGTCGAGGCGGCGATCGCTTCGCTACGCGAGCGCGTGCTCGGCGAGGTGGAGCGGGCGCGGACCGAGGCCGAATCGGAGCGCACGCGGCGACTCGGGCTGTACCGCTCGGTAGCGGCGGAGCGGTTGCGATCGCTGGCGGACTCGGTGCTCGCCTCGCTGGCGGGCGACTGAGGCATCGTGATCCTCAAGATGGCGAGGGTGCGGGTGCTGGGCCCACGGCGGGCCCTGACGCGCACGCTCGAGCTGCTGCAGGATGCGGGCACCGTGCACCTGAGCGATGCTCGCGAGCGGCGTCCCGAGCTGGGCCCGGCGGAGCCGACGCCGATCGCGGCTCGCAGGCTGCGCCAGCTGCGGCGCCTTCAGCAGCGGGTGCAATGGGCGCTGGACGCCATTCGCGATGTCGGCGCCCCGGCCGTCGAGCCGGCTCCGGCTTCTGCGGACGCGGGGCAGTTGGCGCGCTGGGCGCGACTGGCCCGACAGACGCGCCGCTCCGCGGACGCGGCGCGAGCGCGGGTCGCGGATCTCGAAGAGGAACGCGACCTCCTGCTGCGTTACCGCGACTTCTTCCGCGTGTTCGAGTCGGTGCTACAGGCCGCCGACGACTGGACCATCACGGTGGCCTTTCCAGTTGTGCTCCGCGCGGATGAGGCCGCGGCGGAGCAGGCACTTCGGGACGGTCTGCGCGGGCTGCTGGGCGAGGACTTCGAGCTGCTTTCCCGCGAGCTTCCGAGCGGCGAGCGCGCGCTGCTGATCCTGGCGCCGGCGTCCGGCGCACAGCGAGTGGAGCGGCTGCTGATGCAGGCGCGCGTGCAGGAGATCCCGCTGCCCGCCTCGTACGCGGGCCGCCCCGCCGGCGAGGCATGGCCGGCGATCCGGAAGCGGCTGGAGGCGCTGCCGGGCCGCATCGCCGAGGCGCGGCGTGAGCTCGCCGCAATCGGGGAGCCGGCACTGGGCGAGCTGTTGCTGGCCCGGCGCGTCGTTGCCGACCGACTGATGGAGGAGGAGGCGGCGGGGCTCGCTGGCACGACGGCGCGCGCGTTCGTGCTCGAGGGATGGGCACCGCTCCGCGATGTGCCCTCGCTCGGCGAGATGCTCGGCCGCGAGATCGGCGGCGAGATCGCGCTGGAGGTGGTCTCGCGCGAGGAGTGGAGCGCCGACGAGGCGCCCGTAGCGCTCAGCAACCCGCGCATCCTGCGCCCGTTCGAGGTGCTCATCGCGCTCTTCCCGCTCCCCCGCTATGGCACCATCGACCCGACACCGTTCGTCGCTGTCTTCTTTCCGATGTTCTTCGGCATCATTCTGGGCGACGCCGGCTACGGCGTGGCGCTGGGGCTGATCTCGCTCGTGCTGCACCGCCGCTCCGGCGAGAGCAGCACGCTCCGCTCGATCTCCGAGGTCGCGGGCGCCGGGGCCGTGTTCGCCGTGATCTTCGGAGTGCTGTTCGGTGAGGTCTTCGGCGACCTCGGTAGACGCGTGGTCGGCATGCGGCCGATCCTCTTCGACCGGGAGGAGGCGCTGGTGCCGTTTCTCGGCTTCGCCGTCGCCCTCGGACTCGTCCACGTGCTGATCGGCCTCGGTCTCGGCGTGATCACGGGCATCCGGCGTCGGGAGCTGCGGCACGCCCTGGGACCGGGCCTGACCGCCCTGATGATCGTGCTGATCGTGCTCGGGCTGCTCGTCGCTATGGAGAAGCTGCCGGCGAGCTTCTTCAGCCCCGTGATCATCGGCCTGCTCGTCACCTTCCCTGTGCTGGTCGTCGTCGAGGGACTGATCGCTCCCGTCGAGCTGCTGTCCACCATCGGCCACATCCTGTCGTACGCACGCGTGATGGCGATCGGCACCGCCTCGGTCATGATGGCGGTCGTCGCGAACCGAATGGTCGGCGCCTTCGGCGGCGTCATCGTCGGAACCCTGTTCGCGCTGTTGTTCCACCTGGTCAACTTCGCGCTCGGCCTGTTCAGCCCGACCATTCACGCGCTGCGGCTCCACTACGTCGAGTTCTTCGGGACGTTCTACAGCCCGGGCGGGGTACCGTACCGGCCGTTCGGCCACTGGAAGCCCCGCGCCGGAGAGTCCACCTGAGAAGAGGTGAGAGCGAGATGGATATCGTCTGGATCACGTTGAGCGCGGCCCTCGCTATCGGGCTCCCCGCCATCGCCACGGCCTGGGCGCAGTCGAGGATCGGTGCCGCTGGTGCGGCGTCCCTCGCCGAGAAGCCGGAGTTGACCGGCACGATGATCATCCTCGTCGCCATCCCCGAGACGATGGTCATCCTCGGCTTCGTCGTCGCGGTGCTGATCCTGTTCCGCACCGGCGGCTGAGCGGGGCGATCGGCATGGCCATGGAGGAGCTGCTCCGCTCGCTGGAAGAGGAGGCGAAGCGCGACATCGCCTCAGTCCGCTCGGAGGCGGAGGCGGAGGTGGAGCGGACCCGCGCCGTCGCGCGCGCAGAGCTCGCGCGCTGCATGGAGCATGCGCTCGCGGAGGAGGAGCGGCATCTGCGTGATCGCGCCGGGCAGGATCTCGCGCAGCTGAGGAGGGAGGTGGAGGGGGAGGTTCTGCGCGCGCGGCGGGAGGTCCTCGAAGTGATCTACGCGGCCGTGCGGTCCCGGTTGGAGGAGGTGCAGGACTACGACGCGTACCGGGCGGCACTCGCCGAGCGCGTCCTGGCCGCGCTTTCCTATGTCGGCGACGCCGCGGCACAGCTGACCTGTCATCCCGCCCTGCTCGGTCCGATCGAGCGCATCGCGGGTGACCACCCAAAGTTGCGGATCGCCGCCGACGCGGAGATGGGCGCGGGATTCCGGATCGTCGCGGACGGCTCCGGGCTCGAGGTGGACGAGCGCCTCGAGGCTCGACTGGGGCAGCTCCTCCCCGAGCTCGACATCCGGCTCGTCGCCTCGATCGAGACGGAGGGGCGGTGCTGATGTCGTGGGTGGATCTCGATGCACGCGTCCGCGGCATGGGGGGCAGGCTGCTCGGTCGGGCGGCGCTCGAACATCTGTCCGCGGCCGGCGAGCCGTCGCTGCTCGCGCGGGCGCTGCGAGACACCGATTACGGGCGAGTGCCGATGCCCGAGCGGCCCGCAGCCGCGGACCTCGATCTCGCGGTGCGGAGGCTCGCCGGCGAGCGGATGCGGCTGCTCGCGCGCTGGGCGGGACCGCGCGCGGATGCGCTGGCGGTTGTGTTCGAGGACGAGGACCGGCGGAGCATCCGGGCTCTGCTGCGCGGCGCGGTCGCGGGCGCCGCACCGGAGGATCGCCTGGCGGGGCTGATCCCGACACCGCGGCTTCCCGAGCGCGCGCTCGAGGAGATGGCCCGCCTGCCGACGACCGGCGACATCGCCGCCGCGCTCCTCGTGATGGGAAGTCCCTACGGCGGGGCTCTGCTCCGCGACGCGCGAAGTGCTCAGCCGGACCTCCCCCGGCTCGAGCGCGCGCTCTCGCGGACGTTCGCCGCGAGGGCGCGGAGCCTCGCTCGAGGCGCTGCGAGCGCGCTGGGCGAGCACGTGCGCCGCGTCATCGATGCGGAGAACATTGCCGCCGCGCTCGCGATCGCGGCTGCCACCCGGGACGCGAGCGCGGCGCCGGACGTCGACTGGATTCCGGGCGGTCGCCTCGTGGATCGCGAGACGTTCGTGGCGGCCGCGACCGCCACGGACGTGCTCGAGGCCGGACGCGTCCTGGCGGGCGCGACGGGGCGGTCGCCCCTGAGGAGGGCAACGCGGCCGCCGGGTGAGCGGCACGGAAGCGTCGAGGATGCGTTGCTGCGTGCCATGATCGCGGAGCAGCGGCGGCAGGCGAGGCTCGAGCCGCTCGGGCCGGCGCCGGTGCTGCTCTACGCGCTCCGGCTGCGTGCGGAGGTGCTCGACCTGCGTCGCATCCTCTGGGGTGCTGCGCTCGGCGTGCCGTCCGCGCGGCTGGTGGAAGAGATGGTGAGCGTATGAGCAAACACCTGCTGCGTGCGATCTGCCGACCCGCCCTTTCGGCCGGGTTCGGGCTCGCCGGTGTTCGAACGCTGGAAGCATCGAGCGCGGAGGAGGCCGCCGAGCGGCTGCGGGAGCTGCGCGCTCGCCCTGACGTGGGCCTGGTCTTCGTCGAGGAGGACCTTCTCGGTGAGGACGCGCGCCGCACCACGGACGCGCGGCGGCCGTTGCCGATGCTCGTGCCGATCCCCGCGCCGAGGGCCACGGAGCACGCCGATGAGGCCGAGGCATACGTCGCGGAGATCCTGCGTCGCGCGATCGGCTATCGCGTGAGGCTGCAATGAGCGAGGAAAGGGAAGGCGGCGGCGTCGCCCGGATCGTGCGCATCGCGGGCTCGCTCGTGGAGGCCAGCCCGCTCGGCGGCGCATCGCTCTACGAGCTCGCCCGCGTCGGCAGCCTCGGCCTCCTGGCAGAGGTCGTGCAACTGCAGGGCGATACCGCGACGCTGCAGGTCTACGAGGACACCGTCGGCCTGCGCGTCGGCGAGCCCGTGGCCGCGGGTGGACGCACGCTGGCCGTTCAGCTCGGCCCGGGACTGCTCGGATCGGTGCTGGATGGCATTGGCCGTCCGCTGCGCCGGCTCGCCGACCGGAGCGGCCGTTTTCTCGCCCCCGGGGTGACCGCGCCGACGCTCGACGCGTCGAGCGTGTGGCACTTCGAGCCGGCGCTTTCGCGCGGCGACCGGGTCGAGGCGGGCGACGTTCTCGGCCACGTCATGGAGGGCGCCGACTTCCGTCACCTGATCCTGCTTCCGCCCGGGCCGCCCGCCGAGATCGTCGAGCTGAGCGCGGGGGACTACTCGATCGAGGACGCGATCGGTGAGCTGAGCGACGGCCGTCCTCTCGGCCTCGCGCAGGAGTGGCCGTTGCGCGAGCCGCGGCCGGTGGCCCGGCGACTCGGTGCCAACCGGCCGCTGGTCACGGGCCAGCGGGTGCTCGACTTCCTCTTCCCGGTGGCCGAAGGGGGCAGTGTGTCGGTGCCGGGCGGCTTCGGAACCGGCAAGACCGTCGTCGAGCAGTCGCTCGCCCGCTTCGCGGACGCGGACGTCGTCGTCTACGTGGGCTGCGGCGAGCGTGGCAACGAGATGGCCGAGCTGCTGGCGGAGCTACCGGAGCTTCAGGATCCGCGGACGGGCGGCTCGATCATGGATCGCACCGTCCTGGTCGTGAATACGTCGAACATGCCGGTCGCCGCGCGGGAGTCCTCCATCTACCTCGGCATGACGATCGGCGAGTATTTCCGCGACATGGGCTACGGCGTTGCGGTGCTGGCCGACAGCATCTCCCGTTGGGCGGAGGCGCTGCGCGAGATGGGCGCTCGCCTGCAGGAGATGCCGGGAGAGGAGGGCTATCCGACCTATCTCGGCAACCGACTCGGGAAGGTGTACGAGCGCGCCGGCCGGGTGGCCGCGCTCGGCCGCCCCGAGCGCACCGCCGGCCTCAGCCTGATCGCCGCCGTGTCGCCGCCCGGCGGGGACCTCTCCGAGCCCGTCACGCAGGCGTCGCTGCGGGTCGCGGGAGCCTTGTGGGCACTGGACGCGGGGCTCGCGCACCAGCGTCACTTCCCGGCCGTGGACTGGCAGGCGAGCTACAGCCTCTACACGGACGCGACCTCGGACTGGTTCGCCGAGCACGGCGGCTCCGACTGGCCGGATCTGCGACGTCGAACGCTCGAGCTGCTGCAGCAGGAACGCGAGCTGAGAGAGATCGCAGGCCTCGTCGGCATCGACGCGCTGCAGGAGCCGGAGCGGCTGCTGCTGGAGACCGCGCGCATCCTGCGCGAGGTCGTGCTCGCGCAGAGCGCGTTCGATCCGGCGGATGCGACGTCGCCACCGGAGAAGACGTACCTGCTCGTGCGACTCGCTCACGAGATTCATGACACCGCGAGCGTGCTGCTGACCAGCGGCGTCGCGTTCGAGGCATTGCGTCTCGACGCGGCGCGGCGCGCGCTCGTCGCCGTGCGCGAGGCCCCCGCGCCCGAGCGCGCGGCGCGCGCGGAGGAGGCCGGCGCCGTGATCGCCGCACTGTCCGGCAAGGAGGTCGCCGCGTGAGGGCGCCGGCGCGGACGTACGCGGGCGCGAACGCGGCCGCGGGACCGCTGCTCTTCCTCGCGGGCAGCCCCGGCGTCGCGCTCGGCGAATGGGTCACCATCGCCACGCCGGGGCAGCCGGAGCGGAGGGGGCAGGTGATCGAGGCCGCCTCCGATGTCGTCGTCGTGCAGGTGCTGGATGATACGCTCGGACTCCCGCCGGCGCGTGCCCGGGTGCGGCTGTGCGGCGGCGTCCCGACCGCGGTCGTCGGGCGCGAGCTGCTGGGGCGCGCGCTCGGCGGCTCGGGCGCGCCGCTGGACGCGCTGCCGCCCCCGATCGGCGACGCGATCCGGCCGCTGTCCTCGGGAGCGATGAACCCCGTCCTGCGCGTGCCGCCGACGCAGTTCATCGAGACGGGCATCTCCGCGATCGACGGCCTCAACACGCTGGTGCGCGGTCAGAAGCTGCCCGTCTTCTCGGGGCCGGGACTGCCGGCGCTGGAGCTGGCCGCCTCGATCGTCGAGTGGGCGCGGGCGCCCGCCGGCGAAGCGTTCGCCGTCATCTTCGTCGGTCTCGGCATCACCGAGCGCGAGACCCGTGGGTTCCTGCAGCGCTTCGAGCGCAGCGGCGCTCTGGGGCGCAGCATCCTGTACCTCAATCAGACGCGCGATCCGACGATGGAGCGGCTGCTCGCGCCGCGCATCGCGCTTGCGCAGGCGGAGTATCTCGCGTTCGAGTGCGGCTACAACGTGCTCATCGTGATGGCCGACGTACTCCACTACTGTGATGCGCTGCGCGAGGTCGCGGCCGCCCGCGAGGAGATCCCGGCGCGCCAGGGCTATCCCGGCTACATGTATACGGACCTGGCCAGCCTCTTCGAGCGCGCCGGCATGCTGGAGGGCAGCAGCGGATCCGTCACGCAGATCCCGATCCTGACCATGCCGGATGACGACATCACGCATCCGATTCCCGATCTGACCGGCTACATCACCGAGGGTCAGGTCGTGCTCAGCCGCGAGCTGCAGCGCAGCGGCGTATTTCCTCCGGTGGACGTTCTCCCGTCCCTCTCGCGCCTGATGAGCCACGCGATCGGCGAGGGTCGCACCGTCGCCGAGCACCGCGAGTGGGCCAACCAGCTCTACGCCACGTACGCCCTCGGCCGCGACGCCCGCCTCACGGCCGCGATCCTCGGCGAGGGCGGCATGCACGAGACCGACCGCCGCGCCCTCGCCTTCGCCGAGCGCTTCGAGAAGGAGATGGTCGGGCAGGGCCAGCACCGTCGCTCTCTCGCCGAGACGCTGGACGTCGGCTGGAGGTTGCTCGAATCCCTGCCGCGCGAGGACCTCATCCGCGTCTCCGACCGCACCCTCGACGCGCGCCGTGCCGCTCGCGGGGACGACGCGCCTCGACCGTCGCGGAGCGAGCCGTGAGCCGGCCCGGCGACTTCCCGCCCACCCGCATGGGGCTGCTCGGCGCGCGACGCCGCCAGGAGCGCGTGCGGAAGGGGACCGACCTGCTACGACGCAAGCGGGAGGCCCTCGTCGCAGAGCTGTTCCGCCTCGCCCGCCCGGCGATCGACGCCCGCGCGGTCATCGCGCAGCGCGCCCGAATCGCCTATCCCGCGCTGCTGCGCGCTCTCGCCGACCAGGGACGCTCCGGCTTGCGTGCCACGGCCTGGCCGCTGCGGGAGATCACCCTCGACATCCGCACTGTGCAGGTTTGGGGCGTCCCTGTCGCCGAAGTGCTCGACCATTCGCCGATCCGCCGCTCGCTCGAGACCCGCGCCGTCAGCCCCGCCCTGGCCGGGCCGGCGGCGACGGAGGCGGCGACGCACTTCGAGATCCTGTCCGAGCTCCTCGTCTCCGCCGCGCCCCGCGAGATGCTGCTCCGCCGCCTCGGCGAGGCGCTCGCCCGCACCTCCCGTCAGGTCCACGCCCTCGAGCAGCGCGTCGCGCCGTCTCTCGATTCCCAGATCCGGCGCATCGAGGGCGCGCTCGATCAGAGGGAGAGGGAAGAGCATCTGAGATTGAAGCACTATTTGAGGAAGCGGAGGTGAACGGCATTCGATTTCGACCTGCCGTCCATCGGCTGATTCCGATTCTCAACCCCGCCCGCACTCCCTACCCGCCGCGCCGGGAAATCCCGACAAACATTCCCTTACTTCTCCCGACTGTCGGGGGATACCCGGCGGGGTACGTTCGAGCCGATACTGTACCGTGGTCGCCGACGGGGCCCCCCTTCCTCCGCGTGGCGACGCGGGGCGGTGGTGTCCACCGGCGACGCTGCTACATCGCGGAAAGGAAGGGGCCCGTGTATTTCCCGTCGTCACATCCCTGGTCCGAGGGGGAGAGCCTCGGCGAACACCTGCGGAAACGCGGCGTGTCGCGCAGGGAGTTCCTGGCCTTCTGCGGCGAGATGACCGCCATCCTGGGGCTGAGCAGCGCGCTGACGCCGAAGATGGCGAAGGCGCTCCAGGCCGCTAAGCGGCCGAGCGTGATCTGGCTTTCCCTGCAGGAGTGCACCGGGTGTACGGAGAGTGTTCTGCGCTCGGCGGAACCGACCATCGGTGATCTCGTGCTGGATCTCATCTCGCTCGACTTTCAGGAGAACCTGATGGCCGCCGGCGGCTCCGCGGCGGAGAGTGCCCTGCAGTCGGCCATGAAGGACAACTACGGCAAGTACGTCCTGGTCGTGACGGGCTCGGTGCCGCTGAAGGAGAACGGTATCTACCTCATGATCGGCGGCCGCACGGCCGAGACGATCCTGAAGGAGGCCGCGGCGGGCGCGGCGGCGGTCGTCGCGGTGGGTGCCTGCGCCCACTGGGGCAGCGTGCAGGCGGCGCGGCCCAATCCGACGGGCGCCGTGGGCGTGAGTGAGATCGTGAAGGACCGCCCCGTCGTCAACATCGCCGGGTGCCCGCCGATCGCGGACACGGTCACGGCGACGCTGGTGCACTTCCTGACCTTCGGCAGCCTGCCTGCTCTGGACGGGGATGGGCGGCCGGTGTTCGCCTACGGCGCGCGCATCCACGACCAGTGCCCGCGGCGCGCGAACTTCGACGCCGGCCAGTTCGTCGAGGTCTTCGACGACGACGCGGCGAAGCGGGGCTGGTGCCTGTACAAGGTGGGGTGCAAGGGACCCGCGACGTTCGCTCCCTGCCCGATCTTCCAGTGGAACACGCGCACGAGCTGGCCGATCGGCGCGGGTCACCCGTGCATCGGCTGCACGGAGCGGGGCTTCTGGGATTCGATGGCGCCGTTCTACGGTCGGCTCCCGGACATTGCCGGTTTCGGAATCGAGCGTACCGCCGACACGTTCGGCGCTGCGCTGGCCATCGGTGCCACGGCGGGCGTCGCCGCGCATGCGGTCGCGACCGGCGTACACCGCGTGCGCGAACGGCGGAAGGGAGAGCTTCCTGTATTGAACGAGGCGCCGAGCCCGGAGGAGGGAGACCATGGCGCGCACTAAGGTCGTCGTCGACCCCATCACCCGTATCGAGGGCCATCTCCGCATCGAGGTGCAGGCGGAGAACGGCAAGATCGCGGATGCCTGGGCCACGTCCACGCAGTTCCGCGGGATCGAGCTGATCATGAACGGCCGCGATCCCCGCGACGCGTGGGCGTACACGCAGCGGATCTGCGGCGTCTGCACGGTCGTGCACGCCGTCGCTTCCTGCCGCGCCGTGGAGGATGCGCTGGGGATCCAGATCCCGCCGAACGCGAATCTGATCCGCAACCTCGTGCACGGGATGCAGTTCATCCAGGACCACGTGATCCACTTCTATCACCTGCACGCGCTGGACTGGGTGGACGTCGTCAGCGCGTTGAAGGCGGATCCGGCGCAGACCGCCGCGATCGCGAAGTCGATCTCGCCGTGGCCCAACAACTCGGCCACCTACTTCAAGGAGGTGCAGGACCGCATCGCGGCCTTCGTCGCGTCGGGACAGCTCGGTATATTCACGAACGGCTACTGGGGACATCCGGCCTACAAGCTGCCGCCCGAGGTGAACCTGCTCGCGGTCGCGCACTACCTCGAGGCCCTCGACTGGCAACGGGACGTGATCCGGCTGCACACCGTGTTCGGCGGCAAGAACCCGCACCCGAACTTCCTCGTCGGCGGCATGGCCTCCGCGATCAACCTGAACGACACGGCGACGATCAATGCGGAGCGGCTCACCGACATTCAGGGCATGATCCAGCGGGCGCGCCGCTTCGTCGAGCAGGTCTACTGGCCCGACCTCGTGGCGATCGCCGGCTTCTACAAGGACTGGGCGGCGATCGGCGGCGGAACCGGCAACTACCTCGCGGTTGGCGAGTTCCCGCAGGCCGGGATCAAGGATTACGGTCAGCTCTACTTCCCGCGCGGCGTGGTCCTGAACAAGAACCTTGCGGAGGTGCTGCCCTACGACGAGCAGAAGATCAAGGAGTACATCACCCACTCCTGGTACGAATACCCCGGTGGCGACGACGTCGGGCTGCACCCGTACGAGGGCGAGACGATCCCGAAGTACACGGGACCGCAGGCGCCCTGGACGTACCTGCAGGACCAGGAGAAGTACACCTGGATGAAGGCGCCCCGTTACGACGGGATGCCGATGGAGGTCGGACCGCTGGCTCGCATGCTGGTCGCCTACGCGTCCGGCCACGAGGAGGTACGGGCGGTCACCAACGAGGCGCTCGGTCGCCTCAACGCTCCGCCGGCCGCGTTGTTCTCGACGCTCGGTCGCACCGCCGCCCGCGGCATCGAGACGCTGCTCCTCGCCCGCAAGATGGAGGAGTGGTACGACCAGCTCGTCGCTCGCATCAAGAACGGCGACACCACGACGTTCGTCGCGGACAGCTGGCAGCCGGACAGCTGGCCCGCGCAGGCCCAGGGCTACGGCTACCTGGACGCCCCGCGCGGCGCACTCGGACACTGGGTCCAGATCGAGAACGGCCGGATCTCGCGCTACCAGGCGGTCGTGCCGAGCACGTGGAACTGCTCGCCCAGGGACACGCAGGGGCAGCCGGGACCGTACGAGGCTGCGCTCATGGACAACCACCCGCTGGTCGATCCGGAGCGCCCGATCGAGATCCTGCGCACCATCCACTCCTTCGATCCGTGCATGGCGTGTGGCGTCCACGTCCTCGACGCGACGGGGAAGCCGATCACGCAGGTGAGGGTGCAATGAGCACGCGGTCCGGACCCGCGGTCGTGGACAGGGGGGCGCCGCCCGACACCCCCGCCTACCGCTGGGTCTACCTCTGGCACTGGCCGATCCGCGCGATGCACTGGACGGCCGCCGTCTGCATCGTCGTGCTGGCGGTCACGGGCCTCTACATCGGGCGCCCGTACTTCATGACGGGAGGGGAAGCCACGCCGCGCTACATCATGGGGTGGATCCGCTTCGCGCACTTCTTCGCGGCCGGCGTGCTGGTGATGACGGCGATCATCCGCGCCTACTGGCTCATCGCCGGCAACAAGTACGAGAGGGCGCCCGCCCTCTTCCCCGTGCGCAGGCGGGACTGGGTCAACTTCGGCCGGATGATGAAGTACTACCTGATGATCCAGCCCGAGAAGGCGCCCCACTACCTGGGGCACCATCCACTGCAACAGTTCAGCTACACGCTGATCTACATGGTCGCGGCGCTGCAGGTGGTCACCGGCTTCACGCTCTACGGGCTCTACAACCCGAGCGGCCTGTGGTATCGCCTCTTCGGCTGGGTCGGACCGCTGTTCGGCGGGGTGCAGGATGTCCGCTTCATCCACCACGTCGCGACGTGGGTGTTCCTGATCTTCATCCCCATCCACATCTACCTCGCGACGCGCTCGGACGTGATGGAGCGCGAGGGCACCATCTCCTCGATCTTCAGCGGCGGCCGCTTCGTGCGCGCCGACCACCACTACGAGGACGAGTGAGGGCGTGATGGGCGGGACCGTCGTGATCGGCGTGGGCAGTCCGCTCATGGGTGATGACGGCCTCGGCCTGGTCGCGCTGGAGGTGCTGCGCGAGCGCTGGACCCTCGACCCCGCCGTCGAGCTGATCGACGGCGGGACGTGGGGCATGAATCTGCTCCCCGCGATCGAGGACGCGGATCGGCTGCTGATCCTGGATGCGATCAATCGCGACGAGGCGCCGGGCACGCTCATTACGCTCGAGCGCGAGCAGCTGCCGCGCTACTTCGAGCTGAAGATCTCGCCGCATCAGGTCGACCTGAAGGACGTACTGGGACTCGCCGAGCTGCGCGGGACGCTGCCGGCCGAAACCGTCGCGCTCGGCGTGCAGCCGGAGCGTGTCGAGCTGGGCATCGGCCTCAGCGACACCGTCGCGTCGCGAGTGGACGTGCTGGTAGCATGGCGCTGGACCGCCTCGCGACCTGGGGGCACCGGGCCGAGCGGAGGATGCAGGCCGCCGATGCATGAGATGAGTCTGGCCCTCGAGGTCTGTCGCATCACCGAAGAGCACGTCGGCAGCGAGCGGCTCGGCGAGATCGTCGAGGTCGCCGTCGAGATCGGCGACGACGCCGGCGTGGAGGTCGGCAACTTCGAGTTCTGTCTGGAGGCGCTGCTGGCGAACCCGCCGTTCGGTCGAGGCAGACCCCGGATCGTGCGTTGTGCGGGAGACGTGCTGCGAGTCCACCACCTGGAGATCGACGATGGCGGTCCGGACGATTGACGTGCGCGAGCGGGTGATGGAGCGCAATGACGAGCTCGCGACCGAGGTGCGCGGCCTGCTGGCCCGTCACGACATCACGGCGTTCAACCTCGTCTCCTCGCCGGGCGCGGGGAAGACGCTGCTGCTAG
Organism: uncultured Gemmatimonadales bacterium; assembly: GCA_963798855.1. Taxonomy (GTDB): domain Bacteria; phylum Gemmatimonadota; class Gemmatimonadetes; order Longimicrobiales; family RSA9; genus CAWCUU01. The sequence goes on from CAWCUU010000001.1 coordinate 634,061, forward strand.
AGCGGACGCTCGCCGCGCTCGGCGATGAGATCCGCATGGCCGTCGTCAGCGGCGACGTGCAGACGAGCAACGACGCCGAGCGGATCGCGCGTCACACGGACCAGCTGGTGCAGGCGGTCGTCACCGGCGGCGCATGCCATCTCGACGCACGCCAGATCCTGTCCGCGCTCGAAGCCATCGACCTCGATGCGACGGAACTGCTGTTCATCGAGAACGTCGGCAACCTCGTCTGCCCCGCCAGCTGGGATCTCGGCGAAGAGTCGAAAATCGTGATCTTCTCCACCACCGAGGGAGAGGACAAGCCGTCGAAGTATCCGAAGATGTTCCGCGAGTCGCGCTACGTCGTGTTGAACAAGATGGACCTGCTGCCCCACGTCGACTTCGACGTGGACCGCGCCGTCGCCCTGGCACGCGAGGTCAACCCCGATCTCGAGTTCTTCTTCACCTCCGCTCGAACGGGTGACGGTCTCGACACGTGGTTCGACTTCCTGCGCGCGCGGCTGCGGCACCCCGTCGCTCCGTGAGCTCCACGCTGCCCGTCGCTCCGCCCAGGGGCGCCCTCGAGCTCCACGTTCGGGGCGTCGTTCAGGGCGTCGGCTTCGTCGGTCGCAGCGACGAGCGCCTTCCCGTCTCGCCCGACGTAGCGCTGTGTCCCGCGTGTGAGGCCGAGCTGTTCGACCCATCGAACCGGCGCTACCGCTACCCGTTCATCACCTGTACGGACTGCGGACCGCGCTATACCGTGATCGAGGCGATGCCGTACGACCGCGAGCGCACCAGCATGCGCGCGTTCGCCCAATGTCCGACGTGCCTCGCCGAGTATCGCGATCCCGGCGACCGGCGCTACCACTCGGAGACGAACTCCTGTCCCGTCTGTGGCCCGAGTCTCGTGCTCGTCACCGCCGAGCGTCGCCGGATCGCCGGGGGCGACGACGCGATCGCCGCGACCGCACGCCTGCTTCGCACCGGCGCGATCGTCGCCGTGCGTGGGCTCGGCGGCTTCCATCTCGCGGTGGATGCGACCAGCGAAGTGGCCGTCGCGCGCCTGCGTCTGCTCAAGCGGCGCGAGGCGAAGCCGCTCGCGGTCATGGTGAGGACGCTCGAGGAGGCGGCCCGGCTGGTGACTGTGACCGAGCCGGACGCGGCGCTGCTCGCCTCTCCGGAGCGACCGATCGTCGTCCTCGGCGCGCTGCCGGACTCGCCACTCGCACCGTCCGTCGCGCCCGGTCTTGTCGACGTCGGCGTGATGCTGGCCTACACGCCGCTGCACCAGCTGCTCCTCGACGCGACGGCGGGTCCGCTCGTCATGACCAGCGGCAACCTGAGCGACGAGCCGATCGCGATCGGTAACGGCGAGGCTATCGAGCGCCTCGCCTCCGTCGCGGACGCGTTCCTGATCCACGATCGCGACATCGTCGCCCGCTACGACGACTCCGTGCTGAGGCCCGGCCCGGTCGGGCCGATCGTCCTGCGTCGCGCGCGCGGCTACGCGCCGCTGCCGCTCGACCTGCCGGTCGCGACACCCGAGCCCCTCGTCGCCGTCGGGCCCCAGCTGAAGAACACGTTTGCGCTGGCGCACGAGCGCAGCGCCTACCTGAGCCAGCACATCGGCGACCTCGAGAGCCTGGAGACGCTCGCGCACTTCCACGACACGCTCGATCGCCTCCGCATGCTGTTCGACCTGCACCCGCGCGTCGCCGTCCACGATCTACACCCCGGCTACCTCTCCACGCGCATCGCCGCGGAGCTCGGCGTGGAGCGTACGATCCCCGTCCAGCACCACCACGCGCACATCGCGGCCGTCGCCGCAGAGCACGGCGTCGCCTCGCCCGTCCTCGGCGTCGCGTTCGACGGCACCGGCTACGGCGACGACGGAAGGATCTGGGGCGCGGAGCTGCTCGTCGCCGACCTGCTCGGATACCGCCGTGTCGCGCACCTGCGCTACGCGCCTCTGCCAGGTGGCGATCTCGCCGCGCGCCAGCCGTGGCGTGCGGCGCTCGGCTTTCTCTCCCTCGAGCCCGGCACCGCGCCCGCGTTCGCACGCGCGCTCGATCCCGTCGACGAGGTCGAGCGCGACATCGCGACCGCGCAGATCGACCAGGAGCTGAACGCGCCGCTCGCCTCCTCGATGGGCCGCCTCTTCGACGCCGCCGCCGCCGTGCTCGGCCTCCGACACCGCTCGCGCTACGAGGGCCAGGCCGCCATAGAGCTCGAGGCCCTGGCCGCCGAGCGCCCCGCATTCCCGCTGCCGTTCCCGGTCACGGCCGGCGAAGACGGTCGCCGCATCTTCGATCCGCTGCCGCTGCTCTCCGCCCTCGGCGAAGCCGCGGCCCGCGGCGACGACCCCCGCGACCTCGCCGCCCGTTTCCACGAGAGCATCGCGGCGACCACGGCCGAGCTGACCGTCGAGCTCTGCGCCGACCATCGCCTCCACACCGTCGCGCTCGGCGGCGGCGTCTTCCAGAACGCACGCCTCCTCCGCTCCCTGTACCGCCGTCTCCGCGCCGCCGGCCTCCGCGTCCTCCTACCGCGCCAGCTCAGCCCCAACGACAGCGCCATCAGCTTCGGCCAGGCAGCGATCGCGGCGGCCATTCTGGCCGCAGGGCGAGGGCGAGGGGACGACCTAGGTCGAGGTCGAGGGCGAGGGCGAGGGCGAGGGCAAGAGGTAGGGCGCGGGCGCGGGCGAGGGCGAGGGCGCGGGCGAGGGCGAGGGCGAGGGCGAGGGCGAGGGCGAGGAGGCTCGGGGCTGAATGGCGGAGGGGAAGGCCGTGCGGAAAGATGACCCGGTCGCCCCCCGCCGCGAAGCCGGCGCCCCCCGCCGCGAAGCCGGCGGCTCCCCGCCGCGAAGCCGGCGGCTCCCCGCCGCGAAGCCGGCGGCTCCCCGCCGCGAAGCCGGCGGCCCCCCGCCGCAGGCGGCCCCGCCGTCAGGCGGCGCCCCGCCGAAAGGCGGCGCCCGGCCCCTCGCGGCCGCGCCCGGCCGCAAGGCCGCGCCCCGCCTTCAAGGCGGCAGTAGGGCCTTTCCCGACCCTATCCGTAGGATATTCGTGGACAGTCTTGAAGGAGATACCATTATTTTTTCTAAAATCGCGAATATGGCTCTTGTGAATCGTTTCACCAACCTGTAAAGTGGAGTCAAACGAGCTGTAAGGACTCCGAGGCACGCCGACCGGCACCCTCTCCGGACGGCGATCGCAGCAGGTAGAGGGAGGGCCGGTGGGGTGGAACAGAACCATTATGCCGTTGTGCCGGAGGGATCCATGGGTATGAAAGAGATGCGGAGGCTCGCGAGAGCGACCCCGGCGCTCCTTGTGGCGGCGCTCCTCGCCGGCTGTCTGGGCGAGAAGGTCGTCTACAAGGACCGGGACCTCTTCACGACGCCTCCGCCGGCGGCGGAGAAGTTCGTCGGCTATACGGATGTTTCGACGAAGCTGGCGGTCTGCGGGAACTGTCACGTGGACCATCAGGGGAAGTGGCAGGAGACGAAGCACGCGGAAGCGTGGGCCGATCTCGAGGCGAGCGGCCACGCGAACGATTCGTGTCGCGCCTGCCACACGGTGAACGGGAACGGCAACGCCGCGGACAACCCGGCGGGCTGGGTTGCCGTGCAGGATGAGCGTTATCAGGACGTGCAGTGCGAGAGCTGCCACGGTGCCGGGCTCGATCACGTGAGCAACCCCGAGTCGGGTGTGCCGCTCGCCCCGATGTCGGTCGGTCTGGACCTGACGACGGGGTGTGGGGAGTGCCACAACGGGACGCACCATCCGTTCGTCGAGGAGTGGGCGCAGTCGGCTCACGGCGCGGTGCCGAACCAGGGACACACAGGGGACAACCCGTCGTGCCAGGGGTGTCACACGGGTGAGGGGGCGCTCGCGGCGTGGGGTATCGAGACGAACTACCTCGAGAAGGATCAGCTCGGCGAGGGCAACCACCTCGCGATCACGTGCGCGATCTGCCACGATCCGCACGAGCTGCATCAGGGCGTGGATCACCAGCTCCGCTTCTCGGTGGAGACGCCGAGCGTGGAGGAGAACCTGTGCATGAAGTGCCACCACAAGCGCGGCGTGCCGGATCCGACGACGTTCCGTGGGGCGCACTCGCCGGAGGGTCCGGTGCTGCTGGGCGAGGCGGGGTGGATTCCGCCGGGCACGGTCTTCCCCGGTGGCAAGATCGTGGCGACGCACGGCTCCGAGGCGAATCCGAAGCTGTGTGCCGGCTGCCATGTGAACCGGTTCGAGGTGACCGATCCGGAGACGGGGTCCTTCGCCTTCCAGGCGACGGGGCACCTGTTCACGGCGATCCCCTGCCTCGATCCGGACACGGGTCTGCCGACGACGGGTGACTGCCCGGTCGAGGATCGCAGCTTCGAGGCGTGCACGGCCAGCGGCTGTCACGGCAATCAGGATGTCGCGCGCTCGCTGATGGCGACGGCGGAGACGCGTATCGATGACCTGGCGAACCAGCTGGACGCGATGCTCGAGCAGCTGCAGCCCGGCTGGAAGACCTGCCGTGCGGCTGCCGGGGGCTGCGGCCCGTTCGTGATCGACAGCGTCTACACGACCGCCGAGGGCGCCGGGTTCAACTACGACCTGGCCGAGTACCCTGGGTCGGCGATCCACAATCCGTTCCTGATGGAGGCGCTGCTGACCGCGAGCATCAAGCAGGTCACGAAGGACTATGGCGTGCCCGCTGGAAACATCGTGCTCGAGAACCTGCTGCAGAGCCACTGACGGAACGGGATTTCCGGATCTGCGCAGGTGAATCGTGAACATCGGGATGAACCTCTTCGCCATGGCCACCGTCGCGTTCGCGGCGGTGGCCATGGCATTCGTTCGCCGCTCGCCGCGGTCGCCTGACCGTCGGCGTTTCGGCCGCCTGATCCTCGCCGTGCTGCTCGCGGCCGCACCCGCCGCGCTGGCGGGGCAGGGGGTGCGGGGTCAGGCGCTGACGCTGGCCCGCTACGTCTCCGTACGGCCGATGCGTCCCGACACCGTGGCTCGCGCGAGCGTCACGGAGGACGCGGACGGCAACGTCTCCTATCAGGGCGTGCCCGCTACCTGCTTCAGCGAGACGCAGTGCGTCGTGTATCTCGCCGATCCGACCGAGCATTCGCTTTCTCTGAGCCAGGACCTCAGCGCCACCGCGTGGGGCTTCGGCGTACGCGGGCTGAGCGTGACGGCGCTGCTGCGAGCGCGCGCCGATCTGGGCGGGGACTACACCTGGCCGCGGAGCGACGACGCGTTCGATGCGATCCTCGCCTACGCCGAGCTCGCGCGTGGCGTCTACCGCTTTCGCGTGGGACGCCAGCAGACGCTGTCGGGTCTCGGCTTCTCCGGATTCGACGGGATCAGCGCGCTCGTGGACCCGATCCCCGGCCTTCGCATCGAGGCCTACGGCGGACGCAGCCTGGCCCGCGGACTCTCCGAGCCCGCGAACGAGGCGCTCCAGGGGATCGAGGACTTCGTGCCCGATCGAAGCGCGTATCTCCTGGGAGGCGTCGTGGAGCTGCGACCGGAGCTGCCGGTCGGCGCCTCCGCGCGGTATCAGCGGGAGATCTGGTCGGACCGTTCCGCGCTGCTTTCGGAGCGCGCATCGTTCGACGCGTGGGTCGAGCTGCCCGCGAACGTGATGCTGACCGGCAACCTGGACTACGACTTCGGCTTCAGCCGGATCGGCAAGTCCCGCGTCTCGCTGCGCGTGCCGGTGGCGGGACGGCTCGGCGTGGACGCCACGTTCCGGCGTTACCTGCCCTATTTCGATCTCTGGACGATCTGGGGCTTCTTCAGCCCGGTCGGCTACAATGAGGCCGAGATCAGCGTGACGTACCGCGTCTTGCCGGCTCTAGGGGTCTGGGGCTCCGCGGCCTTGCGCGCCTACGAGGACGCGGAGGCGCCCATCGTGCTCGAGCCGCTGCAGGACCATTCGCATCGCTTCGCACTCGGCACGCGCTGGAGCCCGTCACCCGGCTGGGACGTCGACGCGAGCTATCGGCAGGAGCGCGGCTTCGGCGCGACGCTCTCGAACGGTGAGGCTTCGCTCCGCTGGTCGCCGCGCGAGCGGACCAGCGTGAGCGCGTACGGCACCGCGTTCCAGCAGATCGAGGAGTTCCGCGTCGGCGAAGGCGCCGTTCTCGGGGCCGGGCTGTCGGCCACGCTTCCGCTGCCCCGGGGCGCATCGCTCGATGGCGGCGCCTCCCTCTACCGCAACCGGTACACGAACCGGCCCGGTGCGACCGACTGGAACCAGACGCGCGGCTGGCTGGGGCTCACGGTGCCGATCGGCAGCGATCCGGGCATGGCGGCCGAGGTGGGCCGGCGATGAGACGTCCCACGCTGAGCCGGACCGTGCTGCTACGTGGCGCCGCGGCGCTGCTCGCGCTCGCGCTGCTCGCCGGCGCCGCGGTGACGAGTCGCGTGATCGGATTGGACCTCGATCGGCGGCAGGGCTTCCCGCACGAGCGCCACGCGCGGCTGTTCCCCGTCTGCACCGGCTGCCACGAAGGTATCGAGTCGGGCGATTCGGCGAGCTTCTTTCCCTCTCCGCAGATGTGTGCGAGCTGCCACGACGGTGAGAATCAGGAGAGGGTCGCGTGGAGCGGACCGGAAGCGCGTCCGAGCAACCTTCGCTTCACGCACCCGCGGCACATGGCCGGGCTGCGGGACACGACTCTGCAGTGCCAGTCGTGCCACACCGAGTCCGGGGCCGGCCGGATGGATGTGCGGCGCGTCGTCGTGGGGCAGTGCCTCTCCTGCCATCAGCACCGCGCGACGAGCCATTACCTGGATGCGAAGTGCGAGACCTGTCACGTGCCCCTGGCCCGGACCGCGTTCTCGGCGGAGCGGATACTGACACTTCCCGAGCCGTCCGACCACGAGGCGCAGGATTTCCTGACGAAGGGGCACGGGGAGGAGGCCCATTCCGGCACCGCCCGCTGCGCGACCTGCCACACGCGGGAGAGGTGCGCGAGCTGTCACGTGAACGCGTCGACGAACCAGGCGATCGCGCGAATGCCGGCCGCTGCGCCGGGGCTGGAGCTGCCCACCTTCCCTGTCCACTACCCGGTGCCGCCGTCGCACACGAAGCCGGACTGGCTGCGCCGTCACGGCGCGAAGGCCGGCGTGGCGGAGTGCAGTACCTGTCACGCCAGAGAAGACTGCCAGACCTGCCATTGGGAGAATGCGCCCTCCCTGGTTACCGCGTTGCCGTCGAGGGCCCACACGAGCGCCCCCGGAGTGATGCTGTCCAGGACTCCGCCCGCGAGCCACGCCGCCCCGACCTGGGGCACCGAGCACGGCACGCTGGCCGCCGCGAGCACGGCGAGCTGCACCACGTGCCACACCCGACTCTTCTGCGCCGATTGCCACGACGCGGCACAGATCGCACAGAATCGGGTCGGCGGCACGGCCGGCGCCTTCGATGCGAGCACGACTCCGCGGGCCGCGGAGCGCGCCCGGTTCCATTCGCCCGACTTCATGGCGCGCCACGCCTCGGAGGCGTGGGGCCGGCGGCTCGAATGCTCGAACTGCCACCAGGTCGCGGTCTTCTGTCGGGACTGCCACCAGCAGGAGGGGATGGGCACGGAGGGCCGGCTGGGCGGCGCCTTCCACGACGCGCAGCCGCTCTGGCTGCTGCGCCACGGGCAGGCTGCACGACAGGGGCTGGAAAGCTGCACGAGCTGTCACAAGCAGCGCGACTGCCTGCAGTGCCACTCGACTCTGGGAGCGTTCAAGGTCAATCCACACGGCCGGAGCTTCGATCCGGGCCGTGCCCAGAAAAAGAACCCCGTGATATGTTACGCCTGTCACGCAACCGATCCTCTTGCCGGGAGAACCCCGTGATCGTGTTACGCCGTACCGCCATTGCGGTGGGCCTCGTCGCCATGCTCGCCGCCTGTGGCGGCGATAGCTCCGAGAACGCACCCACCCTGGGGACCTCCACGGCCGGTGGCCCGAATCCGGCGCGCGAGCAGATACCGCCGGAGGTCGGGTTGCAGCTCGACAGCGGCAACCTGGCATTCCGCGACCACGAGTACGAGGCGGCCCTCCGCTACTATGAAAAGGCGAACGAGCTCAGCCCGCACATCACGGCGACCTGGTTCGGAATCTCCATGGCAAAGCGCGCCCTCGGCGATACGGCGGCGGCCGACTCGGCGATGATGATGGCGCAGCGTCTCGCCCCCGGGATGAATCTGGCTCACCCGACGGCGCCGGACAGCGGGATGTGAGAGGGAGCTGATCCCTTCGACTCTAGCTCGCTTCGCGGCCGGTCGACTCCTGCACGGCGATGCGGAAGATGATGTTGCGGTGCGGCGTCGGGTCCTTCTCGCCGAGCGCATCCGGTATCAGCTTGCGGAGCCGCTCGACCGCACTCTGCCACTTCTCGAGGTCGGAGGGACGCTCGTCCGGATCGAGAACGTAGAAAGCGCCGTGGACCACGACACTGCGCCAGCGGAACAGCGCCTCCACTTCGTCCACCTCGAACGCGACCCATCGGTTGTGGCTCAGGAGCTCGGTCTTCTCGCCGGGCGAGGTTCGACCGTAGATCCAGCCGTCGGCGTAGACGTAATGGACGGGCACGATGCCGATCCGGGTGCCGTGCCCGAAGGCCAGCCGGCCGACGTGGTTGCGGCGAAGGACTTCCTCGATCTCCTCCGCTCCCAGCTCCCGCACGTCGGCGGCGGAATCGGAAGGCTGAGCGCTCATATGGCCTCCTCTGTGTTCGGCTCCAACATGCCGCCGCCGAGGCGACGCCGGCGTCGGGGAGAGCGCGTGACCTGCGTCCGGCCTCGCCCCACACCGCGCGCGGCGACCCGACAGCTCGCGGGCCGCGCCGCATTCCCGCTGACACGATAAGGCGAGCGTGTCCGGGAGGCACGATGCGCACCATGCCAGCTCAGCAAGCCCGTGATCGCGCCCCGCGTCGCCTCGCATTCCTGAGGCCCGCGGGGACGCTGCTCTTCATCGCTGCCGGCGGCGTCCTGTACCTCTTCGTGGCCGCGCCCCGCGCTGCCGACCTCGTCTGGCTGATCGGTCTCCTCCTGACCGGAGTACCGGTGGTCGTCGGGACGCTGCTCGGCGCGCTGCGCGGACGCTTCGCGGCCGACCTGGTGGCGAGCCTGGCGGTGGCGACGGCGATCGTATTGAACGAGCCGCTCGCCGGTCTCGTGATCGTTCTGATGCAGACCGGCGGCGAGGCCCTCGAGCGGTACGCGGAGGGACGCGCCTCGGCGGCCGTTCGCGAGCTCGAGGCCGCGGCGCCGCGCGGCGCGCACCGGCGGGTCGGCAGCCGCATCGCGGACATCTCGGCGGAGGAGATCCGAGTCGGCGATGACCTCCTCGTGCGCCCCGGCGAGCTGATCCCCGCAGACGGCATGGTCGTGGAGGGGCGATCGCACGTGGATGTCTCCCGCCTGACGGGCGAGCCGCTGCCGGTCGTGGCGGAGGCCGGCACGCCGCTCATGAGCGGAAGCGTGAACGGGGAAGGGCCGATCGTCGTGCGTGCCCGCGCCGTGGCCGGCGAGAGCCAGTATGCACGCATCGTCGAGCTTGTGCGGAACGCGCAGGCGACCCGCGCCCCCATTCACCGGCTGGCCGACCGCTACGCCGTGGTGTTCACCCCGATCACGCTCGCCGTTTGCGTCGCCGCTTATCTCGCGACCCGCGACCCGGTTCGAATCCTGGCGGTCCTCGTCGTCGCGACGCCGTGCCCGCTGATCCTCGCCACGCCCGTCGCGATCATCGGCGGCATCGGCAGCGCCGCCCGACGCCAGATCATCTTCCGCACCGGTGCAGCGCTCGAGCAGCTCGCGCGCGTGCGCGTGGCCGTGTTCGACAAGACCGGGACGTTGACGGTCGGCATTCCCCGCGTGCGCCACGTGCTCGCCCTGCCGCCGTTCTCGGAGGCCGAGCTGCTGCGCCTGTCCGGAGCCGTGGAGCAGGGTTCCAGTCACGTGCTCGCCCGAAGCGTGGTGGAGGCGGCCCAGCTGACCGCCCCGGAGCTGCCGCCCGCCCGCAATGTGCGCGAGGATCCCGGTCGCGGAATACGGGGCGAAGTGGAGGGCCGGAGGGTCTCCATTGGTTCCCTCGGCTTCGTCGCCGCCGATGCACCCGCCGCCACGGAGCGCTTCCAGCGCGAAGGGGCGGACGGCGATGGCCTCCGCGCGTTCATCGTCGTGGACCGCCGCCCCGCCGGCGTGCTCGAGTTCGCCGACGCCGTGCGCCCCGGGCTCGACCACTTCTTCGAGGCACTCTCCCGTCTCGGTGTCCACCGGACGCTGTTGCTCTCGGGCGATCACGAGATCGAGACGCGGGCCGTGGCCGACCGCCTCGGTATCCGCGAGATGCGCGGTGACCTTCTACCTGAAGACAAGGTTCAGATCGTCCGCTCCCTCGTCGCCGCTGGAGACGCGGTCCTGATGGTCGGCGACGGCACCAACGACGCGCCCGCGCTCAGCGCCGCCACCGTGGGCATCGCGCTCGCCGGGCGCGGCGGCGGCATCACCGCGGAGGCCGCCGACGCCGTCGTCCTCGTCGACGACCTGACCCGGATCGTCGATGCCGCCCGCATCAGCCGTCGCACCATGCGCATCGCACGCGAGAGCATCTGGGTCGGCCTCGGCCTCAGCGGCCTGGCGATGGGCTTCGCTGCGGCCGGGATGATCGCGCCCACCATCGGCGCGCTACTCCAGGAGGCAATCGACGTGGCCGTCATCCTGAACGCCCTGCGCGCCAGCCGCCGCCTCCGCCCCGCACTCTAACCCCCGCCCAGCCGAAGGCCGGCGCTCCCGGCGCAGCCGCGCCCGGCCGCAAGGCCGCGCCCCGGCGAAGCCGGCCCCGGCCGCAAGGCCGCGCCCCGGCGAAGCCGGCCCCGGCCGCAAGGCCGCGCCCGGCGAAAGCCGCGCCCGGCGAGAGCCGCGCCCGGCCGTAAAGGCCGCGCCCGGCCGCAGTGGCCTGCGGCCGCTACGGCGCGTATTCTGCCCATCGCCATGGTTTGCCTATGAAGCTGAAGGGCGGAGTCCTTCACTGGCTCAACCGCCTCGTCGGCGTCGCACTCGCCGTCTTCGCGGTCTGGGCGGCGTGGCGTTTCCCGTGGGGAGAGACGCGCGCGGCGCTGGAGCAGGCCACCTACTGGCCACTGGCGATCGCGGTCATCACGAACCTGCTCGGTCTCGTGGCGCGTAGCTGGGCGTGGCACCTACTGCTCAAGCCGGCGGCGCCGAACCGGCTCAAGATCGCGCTGGAAGCCTCCCTGATCGGCAACGCGCTCGCGAGCGTCTCCATCGCGGTCGCGGGTGAGGGATCGCGCGCGAAGTTCATCTCGCGACGCGATGACGTGCCCATGGGCCTGGCGGTCGCGGCGATCGTCTGGAGCCGCGTCCTGGAGGGCGTCGCGCTCGTCCTGCTGTTGCTGCTCGCACCGCCGTTCCTGCACCTGCCGCCTCAGCTCCGCTGGATCCACCTGGCTGGTGTCATCGTCGCTCTCGTCGCGCTCATCGTGCTCGCCCTGCGGCAGCGCTTCAGCCTGTCACGCTACGCCCCCGGCTTCCTGCGCGCTCCTGTCGAGACGATGAAGAAGATCCCGTTCGGCGGCCCTCGTCTCGTCGGGCCGCTCGTGTTCTCGCTCATGCACTGGATCACCCAGGTCGCGACGTACCAGCTCACCTTCCTCGCTCTGGGCGTGCGGCTTCCTCTCGCCGGCGCCTTCGTCGCGGTCGTCGTCGCGAACCTCGCCTGGGCCTTCCGCTTCACGCCGGGCAACGTCGGCGTGATGCAGGGCTCGATCGCGCTCGCTCTGCTCCCGTTCGGGATTGCGACGACCAGCTCCGTTCTCGCCGGCATTCTGCTGCAGGCGCTGCAGGTGATTCCCGTCATCGCGCTGGCCGCGTTCTTCGCGGGAATCCGCGGGCTCGGCCGCCTCAAGTCGGAGGAGGAGGAGGAGTCGGCCGGGCAGGCTGAGCTGGAGACGTGATCGGGCCGGACAAGCCTCGGGCGGCGGCAGCGGCCGAGGCCGCCAGCCCCCGCATCTCCTCTCGCTGTCCGGCGGCGGCGCCAATGCGCTCTCGTCGGCGGCAGCCGTGCGGCTGACCCGCCCCTTGCGATCACCCGGCTGCCCCGAAAGATTCCCCCGCCTCGACCCCCAAAGAGGAAGGCCTGCTACTTGGGCAGAACGATCGCTCTCGGCGCCATCCTGCTGGCGCTCTGGTTCCTGCTGTCGGGCGTCTTCGAGCCGCTCTTTTACGGCTACGCCGCCTTCTCGGTCGTGCTGACGGTCTACATCGCGAATCGTATGGATGTCATCGACCGGGAGGGGCTCCCCGTGCACCTCACGGCTCGCGCGATCACCTACCTCCCGTGGCTGGTCTGGGAGATCGCGAAGTCCAACGTCGCCGTGATGAAGGTGATCCTCTCACCGTCGCTGCCCATCACCCCGACGATCGTCCGCTTCCGAGGGATGCAGCGCACCGACCTCGGTCGCTTCGTTTTCGCCAACTCGATCACGCTCACGCCGGGCACGATCACGATCGGCGTCGAGGAGGACCAGTTCGAGGTGCACGCGCTCGTCTCCGGAATGGTGGACGGGATGGAGGAGGGGCCGATGAACCGGAAAGTGAGCCGGCTGGAGGGTGACACATAATGTTCATCGCCACGGGGGGGGCGATCCTGGTCACGATGCTGCTCGCGATGACCCGGGCGCTGCTCGGGCCCACCGTCTACGACCGGGTGCTCGCGCTGAACATGTTCGGCACGAAGACGGTCCTGATCATCGCCGTCCTCGGCTTCATCAACGGCCGCCCCGAGTTCCTCGACATCGCCCTGATCTATGCGCTCATGAACTTCATCGGGACCATCGCCGTCCTCAAGTTCTTCGCCTTCGGCCACCTCGGCGGACCTTCTCCGCGCAGGGGAGAGGCGCCGTGAGCACCGTTGACGTCGTCAGCTGGGCGCTGCTCATGGGTGGCTCCTTCTTCGCACTCGTGGGCGGCATCGGGGTCCTGCGGCTGCCGGACGTCTTCACGCGCATGCACGCCTCGGGCATCACGGACACACTCGGCGCCGGACTGATCCTGGCCGGGCTCATGGTGCAGGCCGGCTTCACAATGGTGACCGTCAAGCTGATCCTGGTCCTGCTCTTCCTCTGGTTCACGAGCCCGGTGTCCACGCACGCCCTGGCCCGCTCGGCGCTGCACGGCGGTGTGCAGCCGATCCTCCACGAAGACCGGCGGGGCGACGACTGATGGACATCGACCGCATCATCGACTTCGGCCTGCTCGCGCTGCTCGCCGTCACCGCCCTCGGCGCTCTACGCCTGCGCAACCTTTTCGCCGTGGTGATGCTGACGGGCATCTACAGCCTCCTCTCCGCCAGCCTCTGGGTCGTCATGGACGCGGTCGATGTCGCGTTCACGGAGGCCGCCGTCGGCGCCGGCATCTCGACCGTGCTGTTCCTCGGTACGCTCGGCCTGGTCGGCAGTCGCGAAAAGAAGCCGGCGCACGGGCGTATCCTGCCGCTCCTCGTCGTGCTCGTGACCGGCGGCATCCTCGTCTACGGCTCGCTCGACCTGCCGTATTACGGCGAGCCCGACAACCCGATCCACCAGCACGTCGCGCCCCGCTACATCGAGAAGACCGGTGAGGAGATCGGCGTGCCGAACATCGTGACGGCCGTGCTCGCGGCGTATCGCGGCTACGACACCATGGGGGAGACCACCGTGATCTTCACGGCTGCCGTCGGCGTGCTCCTGCTGCTCGGAAAGCCCACGCTCTGGCGGCGTGGAACCGACCCGGAAGCGGGCGACGAGGAGGCCACATGAGGGAGCAGGTCGTGCTGCGGGTCGCCACCAAGATCCTGGCGCCGCCGATCGTGCTCTTCGCGCTGTACGTACAGTTCCACGGCGACATCAGCCCGGGCGGCGGCTTCCAGGGCGGCGTGATCATGGCCGCAGCCTTCATTCTCTACGCTCTCGTCTTCGGCCTCGACACCGCGCAGCGCGTGCTCCCCGTCTGGCTGTTGAAGATCCTCGCCGCCGTGGGCGTGCTGATCTATTCCGGCACGGGCGTGCTCTCGCTCCTGTTGGGCGGCGATTTCCTCGATTACGGCGTGCTCAGGCACGATCCCGTTCACGGCCAGGAGCTCGGGATCTTCATGGTCGAGGCGGGCGTGTTCATCACGGTCTTCGGCGTCATGACCGCGCTCTTCTTCACGTTCGCCGGACGGGAGAGATCGGAGTGACACGCATCATCGGGCTCTACAACTATTGGATCGTCATCTTCCTGATGATGGCGGGCTTCTACGTGCTCATCGCGCGGGGCAACCTCGTGAAGAAGGTGGTCGGACTGAACATCTTCCAGACGTCCGTCATCATCTTCTACATCAGCATGGGCCGGATCCGCGGCGGGACCGCGCCGATCCTCATCGAGGGCAAGACGCCAGTCTACTCCAATCCGATCCCGATGGTGCTGATGCTGACGGCGATCGTCGTCGGCGTCGCGACCACGGCCGTCGCGCTCGCGCTGGTCGTTCGCATCAAGGAAGCCTACGGCACCGTGGAGGAAGACGAGATCGACGCGATGGAGCGCGATACGTGAGCTCCACGCACATCCCGCCGCTGCAGGTCGTCATCCCGCTGATGGCCGCGCTGGCGGCCTCTCTGCTGCCCCGCCCGCGCCTCGCCTGGGCGTGGGCCGTTGCCGTTTCCTGGGCCGTTCTCGGCATGGCTGCGGTGCTCCTGCACCGTGTGCTCGCCTCCGGCATGATCTCCTATCCCCTCGGCGGCTGGGCGCCCCCATGGGGGATCGAGTACCGGATCGATCCGCTCAACGCGCTCATGCTCGTGCTCGTCGCCGGGATCGGCGCCGTCGTTCTCCCTTTCGCCCGCGACAGCGTCGAAAGCGAGGTGGAGCGGGGTCGGATCCCGCTCTTCTACTCGGCGTTCCTGCTCTCGCTGGCGGGACTTCTCGGCATCGCGATCACCGGCGACGTCTTCAACCTCTTCGTCTTCCTCGAGATCTCCTCCCTGTCGACCTACGCGCTCGTGGCGATGGGGCGGGACCGCAGGGCGCTGACCGCCGCCTACCGTTACCTGATCATGGGCGCGATCGGTGCCACGTTCATCGTGATCGGTATCGGCCTGCTGTACGCCGTCACCGGAACGCTGAACATGGCCGACCTGGCGGAACGGCTACCCGCGCTATACGGACAGCGGACGGTCGGCGTGGCGTTCGCGTTCCTGACCGTGGGCATCAGCCTCAAGCTCGCGCTCTTTCCGCTGCACCTCTGGCTGCCGAACGCATACGCCTACGCGCCTTCCGCGGTGACTGCCTTCGTCGCGTCGACCTCGACGAAGGTCGCCGTGTACATGCTGCTGCGCTTCTTCTTCACGGTCTTCGGCTTCGAGTTCTCCTTCGGCGTGATGCAGCTCGACGCGGTGCTGCTGCCGCTCGCGTTGATCGCGATGCTCAGCACATCGCTGGTGGCGATCTTCCAGGACAACGTGAAGCGCATGCTGGCTTATTCCAGCCTGGCGCAGATCGGCTACATCATCCTCGGCATCAGCATCGGCACGATCACGGGCCTGACCGGCGGCGTGCTGCACCTGTTCAACCACGCGCTCATCAAGGGCGCGCTGTTCATGGCGATGGGCTGCGTCATGTACCGCGTCGGCTCCGTGAGCCTGGACTCGATGGCGGGGCTCGGGCGGCGCATGCCGCTGACCATGGCCGCGTTCGTCGCTGCGGGGCTCAGCCTGATCGGCGTGCCGCTCACCGTCGGCTTCATCAGCAAGTGGTACCTGGTCCTGGGCGCGCTGGAGCGGGGTTGGTGGGGCGTCGTCCTGCTCGTTTTGTTCACCTCGCTTCTCGCCGTCGTCTACATCTGGCGGGTCGTCGAGGTCGCCTACTTCCGAGCGCCGCCCGGCGGGGAGCGAACGCGCATCGAGGCCCCGGCGTTGATGCTCGTGCCGACCTGGGTCCTCGTCCTCGCGAACTTCTTCTTCGGCATCCACACCTCCCTGACCGTCGGCGTCGCGCGCCGGGCCGCCGCGCTGCTGCTCGGAGGCGGCCGGTGAGCACGACGTCGCTCGTGCCCCTCACGCTCCTCGTCCCGCTCGTCGGCGCGGGGCTCATCGCGCTCCTCGGCGGCCGACCGAACCTGCGCGAGGCCGCGACGCTGCTCACCGCCGGCGTCCTCTTCGGGCTCGTGCTCCGGCTGGTACCGACCGTCGCGGCGGCGCCGAGCGCGCCTCTCGTGCTCGCGGAGCCGCTGCCCGGCCTGCCGATCGCGCTGAACGTCGAGCCGCTCGGGATGCTGTTCGCGATCGTCGCGAGCTCGCTGTGGATCGTCACGTCGATCTACTCGATCGGCTACATGCGAGCGCACCACGAGGCGCACCAGACCCGGTTCTACCTCTTCTTCGCGCTCGCCATCGCGTCCGTGATGGGCATCGCGTTCTCCGCTAACCTGCTGACGTTGTTCATCTTCTATGAGGCGCTGACGCTTTCGACCTTCCCGCTCGTGACGCACGAGCAGACGACGGAAGCACGTCGCGCGGGCCGCGTCTATCTGGGCGTCCTCCTCGGCACGTCCATCGTGCTGCTGCTCTTCGCCATCATCTGGACCTACTCCATCGCCGGCACTCTCGACTTCAGGCGTGGCGGCATCCTGGCCGGCCACGCTTCGCCGGTCGCGCTCTGGATCCTGCTCGGGCTATACCTCTTCGGCGTCGGCAAGGCCGCGGTCATGCCCGTCCACCGCTGGCTACCCGCCGCCATGGTGGCGCCGACGCCGGTCAGCGCGCTGCTGCATGCGGTCGCGGTGGTGAAGGCGGGCGTGTTCACGATCCTGAAGGTGGTCGTCTACATCTTCGGCATCGATCTGCTCGCGCGCACGGGCGCGAGCGTCTGGGCGATGTACGTCGCGGCTACGACGATCCTGCTCGGCTCCCTCGTCGCCTTCGGCAAGGACAACCTGAAGGAGCGGCTCGCCTACTCGACGATCAGCCAACTCTCCTACATCGTGCTCGGCGCGATGCTCGCGAACCGCTGGGGGGTCATCGGTGGCGGGCTCCACATCGTGATGCACGCGTTCGGCAAGATCACGCTCTTCTTCTGCGCCGGCGCGATCATGGTGGCGAGCCATCGTACGGAGGTCAGCCAGATGGACGGCCTGGGGCGACGCATGCCGATCACGTTCGGGGCGTTCTTCGTCGGGGCGCTGAGCGTGATCGGGCTGCCGCTGGGCGGCGGCGTGTGGAGCAAGTGGTACCTGGCGCTCGGCACGCTGCACGCGCACCAGCTCGCGCTGCTCTTCGTGCTGATGCTCAGCTCGGTGCTGAACCTCGGCTACCTGCTGGTCGTGCCGGTTCGCGCGTTCTTCTATCCGCCGCGCGGCGACGACGCCCGCGAGGTGGGGGTGCGCGAGGCACCCTGGCCCTCGGTGCTGGCCCTTTCCGTCACCGCGCTCGCGACCATGTGGCTGTTCTTCTTCCCGGAACCGTTCTTCCGCCTGCTCTCGCTGGTGGTGGCACCATGACCGTCAAAGCGATGCTGTGGGGTTTCACCGGGCTCGGGATCGTGGCACTGCTCCTCGATCTCTTCGTGCACCGCCACGTGATCGACCCGTGGGAGCGACTCTTCGGCTTCTACGCGCTGTTCGGCTTCATTGGCGTGACCGCGCTCGTCTACGGCGCGAAGCTCCTGCGCAGGATCGTGATGCGCGACGAGGACTACTACGATGTGGATTGACGCGCCGCCGTTCCTGATCTTCTTCGTCGGCGCCGCCTTCGCCGCCGTGCTGCGCGGGAAGGCGCGCGCGGCCGTCATGCTGCTCGTCCCGGTCCTCGGCGCGTTGAACCTGATCGGGGCGGCCTCCGGCGTGCACCTCCAGGTCGGCTTCTTCGGCTACCGGCTCGAGCCGTTCCGCGTCGACCGCCTCAGCCTGCTGTTCGCCTTCCTGTTCCACATCGCCGCGTTCATCGGCTTCCTCTATTCGCTCCACCTCTGCCGTGAGGAGAAGGCGACGCTCCAGCACACGGCAGGAATGATGTACGCCGGCAGCGCGGTCGGCGCCGTATTCGCCGGCGACCTGCTCACGTTCTTCGTGTTCTGGGAGCTGCTGAGCGTCACGTCCGTGTTCCTGATCTGGGCACGCGGGACGCACCGCTCGATCCGCGCCGGTGGCCGTTACCTCATCGTGCAGGTCGTCGCGGGAGTCGTGTTCCTGGCGGGAGTGCTCGTCTACTACAACGACACCGGCAGCCTCGAGTTCGGGCACATGACGCTGAGCGGGCTCGGCCCCTGGCTGATGTTCGTCGCGATTGGCGCGAAGTGCGGTTTTCCGCTGCTGCACAACTGGCTGACCGACGCCTACCCCGAGGCGACCGTCACCGGCACGTTCTTCCTCAGCGCCTTCACGACCAAGGTCGGCATCTACGCTCTCGCCCGCGGCTTCGCGGGCACCGAGATGCTGATCTACATCGGCGCGGTGATGACCGCGTTCCCGATCTTCTACGCCGTGATCGAGAACGACCTGCGCCGCGTGCTCGGCTACAGCATGATCAACCAGATCGGCTTCATGGTCGTCGGCATCGGCATCGGCACGGCGCTGTCCGTCGACGGCGCCGTCGCCCACGCCTTCAACGAGGTCATCTTCAAGGGCCTGCTCTTCATGTCGATGGGCGCGGTGCTCTATCGCACCGGTACCATCAATGGCTCGGACCTCGGAGGGCTCTACAAGAGCATGCCGTTCAGCGCCGCGATGTCCATGGTCGGCGCCGCGTCGATCTCCGCCTTTCCGCTCTTCAGCGGCTTCGTCAGCAAGTCGATGATCATGTCCGCGGCCGCCGAGCACGGCTACCACTGGATCTGGCTCGTGCTGCTCTTCGCCTCCGCGGGCGTCGTCGAGCACGCCGGCATCAAGATCCCGTTCTTCGGATTCTTCGGTCACGACTCGGGGATTCGCACGGAGGAGGCGCCGCTGAACATGCGCGTCGCGATGGCCATCGCGGCTGCCCTGTGTATCGCCGTCGGCGTGCTGCCGCAGACCTTTTACTCGTTGTTGCCGTTCCACGTGACCTACACCCCCTACGACACCGGTCACGTCGTCGAGCAGATCCAGCTGTTGTTCTTCTCTATGCTCGCCGTCTTCTGGCTCATGCGACTCGGCCTCTACCCCGCCGAGCGACACGCCGTCAACCTCGACAGCGACTGGTTCTACCGCCGCCTCGCGCCGAGGCTGGTGCGCGGCATCGGCGGCGCCGCGCTCGCGCTCGACCGTCGAGTCCGCTCCGTCGCGACGCGGCTCGTCCGCTCCGTCGTCGGCAGCGCGTCGCGCCACCACGGCCCCCAGGCCGCCCTCGCCTCCACCTGGCCGGCCGGAAGCATGGTCATGTGGGTGACGATCCTGCTCGCGGCGTACCTCGTGTTCTACCTGTTCTAGCAGGTCGCTGAAGAATGGAAGCGAGCCGCGTTGCGAGCGCCACGGGGCCGGACGCGAGGCGGCGCGACGACGCAATGCCAGGGCGCATCTCGGAGGAGCGGCAACGACGCAGACGACCCCGTGCCGCCACAACCCGAAGGGAGCAGGGGGGTTGCGGCCTCACTCATTGTTGCTCGTCGTCGCCATAGCGCTGCTATGACTCCTCCTCGCGCCTTGATTGAGGCTCCGCAAGCCCCCTGCTCGCGGCCGCACTCCCATTTTTCAGCGACCTGCTAGGGCGCGCGCCGGCGCCCGTCCCGGGCGAGCGCGGGCGCGTGGGCGAGGGCTGCGCCTGGGGTACTCGTTGAGCCCCGCCGCGGATCCCAAGCGAGCAGCACTCAGTCCGTTCGGCGCACGCCGTCGCCCCTCACCGCGTGAGCTGGATCACCCGCGCCTCCAGCGGCTCCAGCGTTCCGACGGGTTTCCATCCGCGGATCCGCCCGTCACTGCGGGTGCGTAGCGCCCGGGCGGCACCGCCGCCCAGCAGCGCCTTCGCGGCGTACCGGCCGCGTGGCAGCGCACCCGCCGGGGACGAGATCGCCACGCCGGACACGGGCGCCTCGCCCAGGTTCAGGAGCACGAGCACGACCGAGTCCCGCTCCGGATCGCGGCGCAGGTACGCCATCGCGGCATCGCTCCCCGTCTCGAGCGCGACGAAATCGCCCGAGCCGAGCGCCGCCTGTGCTCGCCGCAGGTGGATCAGGCGACGGTAGACGTTCAGCAGCGATGCGGAGTCCGACTCCTCGACCTCGACGTTCGCGCTCAGCGAATCCGACGGCGGCGGCTCCCATTCCACGCCGGTCGTGAAACCGACGCCGGGGCGCTCGGCCCACTGCATCGGCGTCCGCAGCCGGATGTCGCCGTCGGGCTTGGCGCCCGTCATTCCGATCTCCTCGCCGTAGTAGACGAACGGGATGCCCGGCAGCGTGAGCAGGAGCGTGGCCGCGAGCTTCGCGCGCGCGACGTCGCCCCCCAGCTCCGTCATCGTGCGCGTCTGGTCGTGGTTGCGGATGAACGTCGCAGCGCGGCCCGCGGGGATGTCGCGCTGCATTCGCTCGACGATCGCTTCGAGGCGCTGCTTCGAGCCGGAACGGACGGCATCCACGATGTCGTCGGCCATCTCGAACATGAACATCGCGTCGAGCTCGTCCGGGTAGTACGGCATCACGCCGCCCAGGCTGTCGTACGCCTCGCCGACCGTGAATACGTCAGCCTTCATGCGCCGGAGGTCGGCGGCGAACGTGTGCAGCCACGGGAAGTTGCCCGATGCGTTCCGCCAGGTGCCGTCCGGCTCCTCGAACAGGTGGCCGACCGCGTCGAGCCGGAACCCGTCGGCGCCCATCTCGTCCAGCCAGTAGCGGGCGATCTTCCGGGTCTCTGCGGTCACGGCAGAGTCCGCCAGATTCAGATCGGGCATGCCGCTCCAGAACAGGCCGTAATAGTACTCGTCGCGGCCGGGCACCTTGTGCCACGCCTCGCCCTGCCAGCCGGGCGTGGGTCGCGGGGTCGCCGACCACCGGTACCAGCTGCGATACCGCGACGTCGAATCCAGGACGGCCGACCGGAAGAACGGGTGCTCGGACGACGTGTGGTTCAGCACCAGGTCCACGAGGATGCGGATGCGCCGCCGGTGTGCCTCGGCCGCGAGCCGCTTGAAGTCGGCCTTCGTGCCATAGTCCCGATTGACGTCGTAATAGTTCGTGACGTCGTAACCGTGGTAGCTCGGCGACGGCATGATCGGCATCAGCCAGATGCAGCTCGCGCCCAGATCGCCGTCGGTGGTGGGGTCCCCGTCGTTGATGTAGTCGAGCTTCTGGATCAGGCCGGGCAGGTCGCCGATCCCGTCTCCATCGCTATCGAAGAACGAGCGGACGAACACCTCGTAGCAGACGCCGCCCTCCCGCCCCCACTCCGGCGCTCTGGCGACGCCGGTGGTCTGCGCTCGGAGCGGCGCGAAGGACAGCAGCAGCGCGAGGAACGCGGTGGTGGAGCGAGGCATCGCCGAACTCCTCGAATCCGTGGCTGGGGGTTGTCGAGAGGGCGGCTTCGAACGGACCGACCGGAGGGCGCACGTAGGCCGCCGAGCAGGATCGTAGCACGGTGGCGCCGCGCAATACAAGATGAGGCTTCTCCGTCCGTGCGGGCGCGGCTAGCTTTTAGTGCCTTCCGAGCCATGGAAAATCGACGACATCCGAGGTGTCCGTGGAACGACCCCGCTTGAAATTTTCACAGCTGTTCAATCTCAGCTTCGGCTTCCTCGGCATCCAGTTCGGGTGGGGGCTGCAGCTCGCGAACATGTCGGCGATCTACGAGAAGCTCGGCGCGAAGCCGGAGGACGTGCCGCTGCTCTGGCTTGCCGCGCCCATGACCGGGCTGCTGATCCAGCCGATCATCGGCGCGCTGAGCGACGCGACGTGGGGTCCGCTCGGCCGGCGTAGACCGTATTTCCTCGGCGGCGCCGTCGTCGCGTCCGTGGCGCTCTTCCTCATGCCTTCCTCCAGCGCGCTCTGGATGGCCGCCATGCTGCTCTGGCTGCTGGACGCATCGATCAACGTCTCGATGGAGCCGTTCCGCGCCTTCGTCGCCGACAACGTCCCGCCGCAGCAAAGCACCATGGGCTACGTGGTGCAGTCTTTCTTCATCGGCATCGGCGCGAGCCTGGCCAACGCGCTGCCGCTCACCCTTCGCTGGCTCGGCGTTTCCGGTGAGACCGCGAGCGGCATCCCGCTGACGGTCAAGTACAGCTTTCAGATCGGGGCGGCCGTGTTCCTCGTCGCCGTGCTCTGGACCGTCGCGACGACCCGCGAGCGCCCGCCGGACGACCTGCTCGCCTTCCGCCGCGAGAAGGCGCATGCCGGCTTCCGCCCCGGCAGGATCCTCGCCGAGATCGGCAGCGGAATCCGCAACATGCCGGCGACGATGCGCCAGCTCGCGGTCGTCCAGCTGCTGACCTGGCTCGGGCTCTTTTGTATGTGGCTCTTCTTCGTGCCCGCCACCGCCCGGCACGTCTTCGGTGCGACCGACCCCCGGTCGCCGCTCTACACCCGGGGAGTGGAGTGGGGCGGCTTCGCGTTCGCGATCTACTCGATCACTTGCTTCGTGGTCGCGTTCGCCCTGCCGCGGCTGGCGGCTTTGACCAGCCGCAAGACCGTGCACGCCGGAGCGCTAATCTGCGGCGGAATAGGGCTGCTCTCCGTCTACCTGGTGCACGATCAGTACGTCCTGCTGCTCACGATGGTCGGCGTAGGAATCGCCTGGGCGTCCATCCTCGCCCTGCCGTACGCGATGCTGTGCGGCGCCGTGCCGCCGGAGCGGATGGGGCTTTACATGGGGCTGTTCAACGCATTTATCGTGATCCCCGAGATCATCGCGTCCGTCGGCTTCGGACCCCTGATCCGTGTGGCGTTCGGACCGTCGAACCCCAATGCGCCGCTCTACGTCGTGATGATCGGAGGGGTGTCGCTGCTACTCGCCGCCGCCGCGGTCAGCTTCGTGAACGACCCCGCCGGCCACGCGATCGTGACGGAGCCGGCGACGCTGCCCATGGGCGAAGCCGTGGCGCCCGGCGAGGCGGCGGGCTAGTGGAGCGTATTCCGAAGCAAGTTGAGCAGGGCAATGCCCCAGCTCATTCGTGACTTGCGTCGCGGCGCCGAAGACGCCCCGCGCCCCGCCGGCAGGGGATGAGGCGATAACAGGAGATGCAGGGGATGACCGGCGTCGAAGCCGGCCGCGTAGCAATGGAGCAACTCGAAACCCATAGGCCAAGGTAGTCACCTCCATCTCCTGCATCCCCTGATCGCCTCAATGGAGCCGGCGGCGCCTTGGGGCAGACGTGGGTCGACGACCGCGAGGCGCCCACTCCGGCGGTAATCACCTCCGCAAACAGAAACGCGCAGCCCCATCGCCGAAGCGACGGAGCTGCGCGTTTCGAGACGCCCCCGAGCTAGCCGCTCAGTAACCCGGGTTCTGCTTCAGATTCGGATTCGCGATGAGCTCCGACGACGGAAGCGGGTAGAGGTCGCGGTACGAGTCGGTAGCGGAGCCGGCCTCGGTCCCGCCCTTCCACGACCAGATGTAGTCTCCTCCCGTGAACTGGCCGAACCGCACCAGGTCTGTGCGGCGGGTCCCCTCCCAGAGCAGCTCCCGGCCCCGCTCCGCCAGGATAAAGGGTAGCGTGAGCTGCGCCGCGGTAATGTCGTGGCTCGTATCGCCGAACGCCCGCTCGCGCAGCGCGTTCACGTAGGCGAGCGCCTGCGCCTCGGTGCCGCCGCCTCCGCGCAGAAATGCCTCCGCATACATCAGGTACGCGTCGCCGAGACGGAAGACGGGGTAGTCGACGTCCACGAAGCTGTTGTGCGACGCGGGCTGCCCGTCCGACCGGATGTTCGTGTACTTCGGAGCGGCGACGCCGGCGTTGAAGTTGCCAATCGAGGTCACCTCGACGCTCTGGTCGTCCGTATAGAAGTACGAGGAGCGCTCGTCACCCGCACCGAAGAGGTTGTACGCCTCCGGCTTCAGCCGCAGGCCGTACCACCCACCGTCGATCCCGTAGTTGCTGGGGGCCATGCTGCCGCCGACGGACGCGTGCACGAGGAAAGTCATCCCGCCGTACGTCTGCGTCTTGAGTCCGTCCTGCGGGATCACGAAGATCAGCTCGGGCGAGGTGTTGTTGTCGGCCATGAACATGTGCCGATAGACCGGGTCGAGCGTGTAGCCGCCGGCGATCGCGTCCTGAGTTGCGGCCATCGCTTCCGTCCACTGCGCGGTGCCGGTGTACACCTCCGAATTCAGGTACAGCTTCGCGAGCAGCATCGAAGCCGCAGGCCCAGTCGCGCGGCCGTAGGAGCTCGCGCCCGGCTGGGGCAGCTCGTCCTTGATCGCGTTCAGCTCGTCCACCACGTACTGGAAGACCTCCTCTCGCGTGTTCTGTTGCGGCGGGGTCGCACCGATCGCGTCATCCTCCGTCACGAGCGGGATGTTGCCGAAGAGGTCGATGCCGTGCCAGTAGCTGAGGGCTCGGAGGAACCGTGCCTCCGCACGGTACTGCTCGACCTGCGTCTTCAGCGCCGCGCTGACTCCGCGCGCCGACAGCTCCTCGTCCGTCGTCTGTCGGAGGAACTCGTTGGCCATCGCGACCTGGAAGTAGATCCGGTAGTACATGGCCACGGTGAAGCGGTTCGGCGGCGACCACTGCTGCGTGTTCAGCTCCGGCAGCGTCTGATCTCCCCACGCGATCACGGCTTCGTCGGTCGGCAGCTCCTCGAGCTGCCACCAGAGCCGCAGATACTGTGAGAATCCCTCGTCGATTCCCTGGATGTCCGGCTGGCCGGCCGGGCCCTGCTGACCGCTGACGCCCAGCCCAATGTAGATCCTCGCCAGGAACGCCTTGTAGGAGTTCACGTCGTTGAAGACGTTCGCGTCAGTGATCGTGCTCTTGGGCTCCACCGTCGTGTCGGTGCAGCCCACTGCGCCCAGGACCAGGACCGCAGCGGCGACGGCGAGCGCCCTGCACCCTCTCGTTCTCATTTCTCAGTCCCCTCTCGAGTAGTCGTATCCGTGGTCATGGGCTCAGAACCGGACGCTGAGGCCGCCGGTGAACGTACGCGAGCGCGGATAGAGGTTGTTGTCGATGCCGTTCAGCCCGGCCGTCGGGTCCACGCCGCTGTAGCCCGTCAGCGTGAACACGCTCTGCACCGTGCCGAAGAGCCGCATCGGCCGGCCGCGGTAGTTCAGCGTGTAGCCCAGCGTGATGTTGTCCATGCGCAGGAACGAGGCGTCCTCCACGTACCAGTCCGAGAAGTACTGCGGCGTCTCGAACCCGGTCTCGAGCACCAATGCGTGGAGGTTGTACGGAGAACCGCGGGTGACCTCCGAATACGTTCCGAGGTTCGACGCCACGTTGTTGTATACGTAGTTGCCGATATAGGCGCGTAGGGTGAACCCGAGATCGAACGCGCCGTAGCCCATTGTCGACGTGTGACCGAGAATCCACTTCGGCGCCGGATCATGGAAGGGGCGGAGATCGTTGTTGTCGATCTTGTTGTCGCCGTTGAGGTCGACATAGAGATCCTGCTCATTGATCGTGTTGTCGCCGTTCGTGTCCTCGTAGATCGGCTTGCCGTTCTCGAGCTTGTGCTCATAGACGTAGAACGAGTGGATCGGCACGCCCGGCTGCAGCACCTGGATGTCGGTTCCGACGCCACCTGCGACCCTCCCCGTCAGGATCTGCTGCGCTTGCCCGGCGAACGGGTTGATGCTGGTCAGCTCGTTCTTGTTGTGCGACGCGTTGAACTCGGCCGTCCAGCTCAGGCCGCCCTCCTGACCGGGCTCGAGGATCCGCGCGCTCAGGCTCATCTCGATGCCGCGGTTCTTCATGCTGCCGATGTTCGTCGTCAGGTAGTTCGACAGGTTCGTGCCCGCAGCGATCGGCACCGTGAAGATCAGGTCCTTCGTGTCCTTGACGTACCAGTCGAAGGAGCCGCTGAAGCGCTGACCCAGGATGCCGTAGTCGAGGCCCACGTCCCAGGACTCCGTCGACTCCCAGCGGATATTCGGATCGGCCGCGCTCGGCCGGATCGTCGTCACCCACTCGTTGCCGAACTGGTACTGCGCCTGCGCGTTGCCGACCAGATAGGTCGTGTATTGCTGGTAGTTGTCGAACGCCTGGTTCCCCGTCTTCCCCCACGACCCTCTCAGCTTCAGATCCGAGAAGAGCCCGTTCTCCCGCAGGAACGGCTCATCGGAGAGACGCCACGCGAGCGCCACCGAGGGGAACGTGCCCCACGCGTTGTGCGTGCCGAAACGCGAGGAACCGTCGCGCCGGACGCTCACGGACGCCAGGTAGCGGTCCATCAGGCTGTAGTTCAGCCGTCCGAAGACCGAGATCAGCTTGCTGTCCTGGATGTCGAGGAAATTCGTCACGGTCGTCGCGCCCGGAATACCGTTCGGCCCGAGCAGATTCGTGCTGAGACCCTGCTCCTGCAGCCACGGGTATTCGCCGTTCGACTGCGAATACGAATAGCCGCCGGTCACGTCGATGTTGCCGGGCAGCGACCCGAGCGCACCCGCGTAGTTCAGGTATGCGTCCAGCGCGGTGTTCGTCAGCGTCTGGTTGTTGCTGTAGTACGTCCCGCCGGTCCCCGCCTTCAGCTGGCTGTGCAGATCGCTCGGCGAGAACGTCTTCCGCTGCGACTTCGTCACGTCGTAGCCGAGGTTCACGTTCGCCTTCAGCCCCTGCAGGAACGGCAGAGAGTATGCGCCCTGCACATTGCCGATGCTGCGGTAGGTGGTGCCCTCATCCGACGCCAGCGCCAGGATCGCGACCGGATTGTCGGCCGATTGAATGTCCTTGTAGTCCGGCGGGTCCGCACTGCCCGGCCACTCGAAGTAGCCCGTGCCCGCCGGGTTGTTCGCGTCCATCACCGGCTGCGTCGGACCCATCTGGGCCGCGTTCGATAGCACGCCGCCCGGCGTGAAGCGATCGAAGTTCCGCGACCCCTTCAGGCTGGCGTTGATCTCCAACGTGTTGTCGAAGAAACGCTGCCCGTAGTTCAGGCCCGCCGAGATGCGCTCGGTGGTCGTGCCGTCGATCACGCCATCCTGATTCAGGTAGCCCAGCGACAGCCGGTAGTTCATCACCTCGTTCGCGTTCGACAGCGCGAGGTTGTGCTCCTGCCCGAGCGCCGTCCGGTCCACGAGCCCGAACCAGTCCGTATTCGCGTTCCCGAGCTGGCTGACGTTCCCCGGCGCATACTGCTGAACCGCTGCCCGGTACTGCGCCGCGTTCAGCATGTCCGGCAGCTTCGTCACCGTCGATGCGGAGACGCTGCCCGTGTACTCGATCTGAGTCCCCGTCTTGCCCTTCTTCGTCGTGATCATCACGACGCCGTTCGCCGCGTTCGCGCCGTAGATCGCCGCGGCCGCCGCGTCCTTCAGCACCGTGATGCTCTCGATGTCCTCGGGGTTCAGGAAGTTCAGCGGGTTGCGCCCGGCCGAAAGACCGCCTCCCGACCCCGAGCCCACCGGCATCCCGTCGATCACGAACAGCGGATCGCTGCTCGCATTGATCGACGTCGCGCCGCGGATCCGTACGGAAATGCCGCCGCCGGGCTCGTTGTTGTCCACCACCTGCACGCCCGGGACCTTGCTCTGGATCAGCTGCTCCGGGCTGACGATCCGACCCTTGTTGAACTCCTCGGGGCTCACCTGCTGTACCGAGACACTCAGGTCCTTCGCCCTCGTGGTGCCGTATCCCACGACCACCAGCTGCTCGAGCTGCATGGCCTGCGGCTGCAGCCGGAAGTCCGTCGTCGCGGTCGCGCCCGCCCCGATCGTCACGCTCCTCGTCGCCGTCGCGAAACCGACGGCCTCGGCCGTGACGTCGTAGACGCCGGGCGCAACGCCCGTGATCACGTACGTCCCGTCATCGCCCGCGACCGCCCGGGCCATTGTCTGGATCACCGTGATCGTGGCGCCCGGGATCGGACGCCCGTCGTCCTGCGCTCTCACGGTCCCCGAGATGCGCCCAGCCTGAGCAGACAACGAGCCCGCGGCCAGGAGCATGGCGACCATGCTCAGGAATACAGTCCGCCTCATCGTGATCTCCATACGGGATGTGGGGTCAGCCGCAAACCGGCTGCGGGAAGAAGCGCGTCTACAGCGCGACGCATCGTGCACGTGTCGTTGCTGAAGCGGGAATGCTGACCGGGGACGGAGAGCCGCAAGGCCCTGCGGCCCCGGGGGTTGCGGGTGGCGAGTGCCGCCCGGCCGCGTACTTCGTTAATGTCGGCCCTCGACTTTGTCAATGAAGTTTTCAATTGCCGGGCCCGCACCGATTTTCCGGCCGCCGATCGCTGCCTCCGCGACCCGGCTCGGCCGCCTCTCACGCCACCTCGGGGGCGACGAACACCGGGGCCAGCACGAGCGCCGAAGCGCCTTTTAGCCGCAGTTCCGGCTCCCTCGCCTCGACCACGATCGGCGCCGCGCCCGAGGCTTCCGTGAGGCAGCGCCGCTGCAGCGAGTCGTGCACCGCGGGCTCGATCAGGTCCCATGCCCCGGTGAGATCGCCGCCGACGACGATCCGCGCCGGGCTGAAGGCGTTGATGATGTTGGCGATGCCGATGCCGAGATAGCGGCCGGTTTCCCATAGCGCCCAGGTGGCGGCGGCGTCGCCGGCCCGCGCCTGCGCGATCACGTCTGCGATCGCGACGCCGCAGGTGCGGTAGGCGTCCCCGGTTGCGAGGTCTCTTCCCAGATAACGCGCGACGGTCGCAGGATTTGACGCGTACGCTTCCAGGCAGCCCCGCGAGCCGCAGGCGCACTGGGGTCCGTCCAGGCTCAGCGGCACGTGCCCGAACTCGCCCGCCGTGCTCCAGTGCCCGCGCAGGACGACGCCGTTGACGACCAGGCTCATGCCGACGCCGTCGGAGACGGTGATGTAGACGAAGTTGTCGCCCGCGCTCGCGGCCTGTGGGCTCAGCCACATGTGGGCCATGGCGCACGCGACCGCATCGCGGTCGATGTGGACCGGCAGGTCCAGCGCCTCGGCCAGCGCGCCGCGCAGATCCACGTCGCGCCACCCGAGCGTCGGCGCGTTCAGCACCACGCCCGAGTTGCGATCCACCATGCCCGGTACGACCAGGCCGATGCCCTCGCACGCGCCGCTTCGCGAGTGCGTGCGAAGCAGAGCCTGGACCCGGTCCACCAGCTCGGCCACCAGCTGCTCGTGCGAGAGTGGCGTGTCCAGCGTCTCTTGCGCGATCGCCCGGCCCGCGAAGTCGCTCAGCAGGATGGACGTGCGGCTGTAGCGCACGTCGATGCCAATCGCGAGTCTGTCGCCGGTCCGCACATAGAGGAGCCGGGGCTTGCGCCCGCGAGGCGCCTCCCCGGTCGCGCCTTCGATGATCAGGCCGTCCGTGAGCAGGTCTCGCACGAGGGGCGTGACCGATCCCCGCGCCACACCCATCCGTCGGGCCAGGTCCGCGCGCGAGAGCGGCTGGTGCTCGCGCACCAGGTTCAGGACGATCTGACGGTTGACCTGGCGGGCCGTGCCACGCGTGGCGCGACGGAAACTGCGTGTGTTGATCTTTCGCATGGGCTCCCGGGGAAGGCGCGAGGTGCGCGCGGAGTCACTCGATGTTCTTGACCGTGCCCCGAATTTGTCAATATTCTTGACGAACTCCCGGCTTCGCGCCCTCTCCTCCGACGCCAGCGACCCGTGAGCCACCCCGATCCAATGCGGCGACGAGCTACGCCGGGAGGTGGGAAGTGGACGTGCCGACGGCCGGCACTCCGAGTGGTTCTGGCGTCGCGAGTTCCCGGTCGCGTACCATTGGCTCTTCGCCGTTCGCCGAGCCCCACCCGACACATCCAGGAGATCCGATGATGCAGACGCATGCAGGGCCTCGTGGCCTGCGCCGTCCGCTGTGGCTCGCTTCCGCCGGCGCGATCCTGATCGCCGTGCCCGTCTGTGGTCAGCAGTCGGTCCGCGTCGCGTCGCCGGACGGCCGCAACGTGGTCACGGTGGAGACGCACGACGGCGGACTCTACTACAGCCTAGAGCGGAACGGCCGGAAGATCCTCCTCCCGTCGCGCCTGGGCTTGTCATTCCGGAACGCCCGGCCGCTGAGCGACTCGCTGCGCATCACGGGAACGTCTCGAGACAGCGCCGACCAGACCTGGACGCAGCCGTGGGGCGAGGTCGCGCGGGTGCGGGACCATCACAACGAGCTGCGGGTCTCCGTCTCCGAGGCGGCTTCGCCGGGCCGGCGCTTCGACGTCGTCTTCCGCGCGTTCGACGACGGCATCGGTTTCCGCTACGAGTTGCCCGAGCAGTCGGGTCTCGGGTCGTTCGAGATCATGGACGAGCTGACCGAGTTCGCGATGGCGAGCGACGGGCACGCGTGGTGGATCCCCTCCGACCGACCCCGCCTGGACCGCTCGGAGATGCTCTTCTCCGAGTCACCCATCAGCGTGCTCGACAGCGTGCAGACGCCGCTGACGATGGAGACCTGGACGGGCACCTACGTCGTGATCCACGAGGCGGACCTCGAGGACTACGCGCGCATGTTCCTGGCGACCGAGCACGGCATGGAGAGCCGCACCCTGCACGCGGCACTCGCGCCCATGGCGGACGGCGTGAAGGTGCGCGGGACGACGCCGTTCGTGACGCCGTGGCGCACGATTCAGCTCGCGGACCGTGCGGGTGACCTCGTGCCGTCCGTGCTCGGCCTCAACCTGAACCCGCCGAGCCGGATCGAGGACACGAGCTGGATCGAGCCGATGAAGTACGTCGGCATCTGGTGGGGCATGCACATCGGGCGGATGACGTGGGAATCCGGGCCGAAGCACGGCGCCACGACCGCGAACGCGAAGCGCTACATCGACTTCGCCGCGAAGAACGGACTGGGCGGCCTGCTCGTCGAAGGCTGGAACATCGGCTGGGACGGCGACTGGATCCAGAACGGCGGACAGTTCTCCTTCACGAAGCCGTACCCCGACTACGATCTGCCGGCGGTCGCCGCGTACGCCAATAGCCGCGGCGTCTCGCTCATCGCGCACAACGAGACATCCGGCGGCATCCGCAACTACGAGCAGCAGCTCGACAGCGCCTTCGCGCTCTACGAGTCGCTCGGCATCCACGCCGTGAAGTCCGGCTACGTCGCCGATACCTTCGAGGGCAACTCGCACTACTCGCAGTTCGCGGTGCGGCACTACCGCAAGGTGATCGAGGCGGCTGCGCGCCACCACATCATGCTCGACGTGCACGAGCCGATGCACGACACCGGCGAACGACGCACGTGGCCCAACATGATGACCCGCGAGGGCGCGCGCGGTCAGGAGTACAACGCCTGGGGCGGCGAGGGCGGCAACCCGCCCGAGCACGAGACGATGCTCTTCTTCACCCGGCTGCTCGACGGGCCGATGGATTTCACCCCAGGCATCTTCGACATCCTGATCCAGTCGGCGAACGGCCAGCCGCGCCCACCCGAGGAGCCGCGCGTCCGCACGACGCTGGCGAAGCAGCTCGCGCTCTACGTCGTGCTCTACTCACCGCTGCAGATGGCGCCGGACCTCCCCGAGAACTACGAGGGACAGCCCGCCTTCCAGTTCATCCGCGATGTGCCGGTGAGCTGGGACACGACGCGGGTGATCGACGGCGCGATCGGCGACTTCGTGGTCGTCGCCCGGCGACAGCGTGACGGTCAGGACTGGT
The DNA here is from genome assembly GCA_963798855.1 of uncultured Gemmatimonadales bacterium. Taxonomy (GTDB): domain Bacteria; phylum Gemmatimonadota; class Gemmatimonadetes; order Longimicrobiales; family RSA9; genus CAWCUU01. The sequence goes on from CAWCUU010000001.1 coordinate 665,741, forward strand.
ACATCGGGGCGATCACCGATGAGGAGGCGCGCACCTTCGAGGTCCCGCTGGACTTCCTGACGCCCGGCAGGCGATATGTAGCAGAGATCTACGCCGACGGTCCCGGCGCCGACTGGCGCGACAACCCGCTGCCCATCCGCATCTCGAAGATGAACGTGGACTCCGGCATGCGGCTCACGGTGAAGCTCGCGCCCGGGGGCGGGCAGGCGATCCGCTTCAGGCCGGCGTCCTAGGAGTCGATCGGGTCCGCCCTGCCCCCGGCAGCGGCCGCCGGGGCGACGGCCCTCCTCGGCTGTCCGACATCGTCTCGTCTTCGACGGCGTTCGAGGGTTCGTCCCGCGCCGCCTTCTCGGCCGCCTCAATGTGCGCGCAGCTCGCTGCCCGGCAGAGCGCGCAGTGCCATCGGCCATCGCGGCCCCTGCGGAGCACCGACACGTCCCACGTGTCGCTGGCAGTGGCCCAGACCACGCAATCAGCGCGGTGCCCGAAGCGCACGTTGTAGCTCGTCATCGGCAGCTTCTCGCTCGAGGGACTGGGGCGGACGCCGCGCGTTCGATTCGGGCGGACTCCGGGTGACGTCGGGACATCGCCGGGGCGCGGCGATGGCGTATCCGGAACAATGGCATCGGGTCGGCCGTGCGGGCTATGCCCCACCCCCCGCATGCGCGCGCTGCTACATCTCTGTTACCGCACGATGACACGAGCCGGGACCGGATCGACGGCGCCGCGCTCGGCATCATGCCATGCTCATCACGACCTTACCGCTTCGGACCGCGCGAGCGGGCGCGGGTGCTCGGCGCGAGCGCCGGACTCCTCGCGCGCGATCAGCGGCCTCAGAGCGGCCGCGATCACGAGCACGGCGCCGAACGCGCACACCAGCAACGGCCCGGTCGTCAGGTCCCATACGAAGGACACGATCAATCCGCCCGCGATCGCGATCGCGCCGCTCAGCCACGCGACCAGCAGCGCCGGCGCGAACTGCCTCACGTACAGGAACGCGATCACGGCGGGGATCACGAGCGTGCTGAAGATCATGAGCACCCCGGCCAGCGTGACGGAGAACGTGACGGCGACGCCGAACGTGAGATAGAAGATGAAGTCCCAGAGCCGTACGTTGCGGACCTGCTCGGGGTGGAAGGTGGTCGCCAGGAGGGGTCGTCGGAACACGTAGTGGAAGATCGCGACGAGCGCGTAGATCCCGGCCAGCTCGAGCACCGTGGGCCACGTCGCCCAGATGAGCGAGCCGGTGAGGGTCTCCTTGATGTGCTCGGCGCCTTCGGCGGTGAAGCTCGCGAGCAGGATCACGGCCGCGGAGGCGACGACATAGGAGATGCCGATGATCGCTTCCTGCGGCACGCGCGAGTTCTCCATGCGCGTGTAGCTGAACAGCATCGCGCCGAAGAGCGTGAAGCCGAAGGAGAACAGGTACGCCAGCGGCGTTCCCGGCTCGGCGCCGAACAGCAGCGCGAGCGTGCTGCCGACGGCCGCGATCTGCGCGAACGCCAGGTCCACGAAGATCACGCCGCGGCGAATGACGTGCAGCCCGAAATACGCGTTGATCAGCAGGATGATCAGCGCCGCGGCGAACGGGACGAGGAAGAGATCGAGCATCGACGGCTCCGTTTCAGCTCTTGAGGGACTGGAACGCCTTCGCGACGCCATTCACCCACCGGTCGACCATGTCGAAGTACGACGTCTCTCCCGGCTGGTCGCCCGGCTCCATCGGCATCATCACGTACGTCCCGCCCGCGCGGTTCGCGACCGTCGCCACCTTCTGCTCGCCGAAATACGTGGCCGCGATCATGACCCGGATGTCCTGCTTCTTCATCAGCTGGATCAGCGACGCGACGTGACCGGGGGTGGGCGGGATACCCGGCTTCGCCTCCACGTAGTCCACGCACTTCACCGCGAAGCGGTCCTCGAAGTACGCCCAGTTCTTGTGGTAGCAGATGAGATCCTGACCGCGGAACGCCTGCGCCTTGCCCAGCCAGCCGCCGAGGAAGGAGATCAGCGGCTTGCCCTGATACGGCGTCTTCTCGAGGAAGGTGTAGAAGTTGCCGGAGCGCGCCAGCTTCTCCAGCGTCGGCCCGCCCAGCATCGAGACGAGCTTGTCGCCGAAGAGTCGGCTGTAGACCCGGCTCGTGAAGTCCGCCAGTCCCTTGTCCCATGCGGCCGACCGCTCGGGCGCCACTTTCTTCAGCCCGCTGGTGATGTTGCGCGCGACCTGCAGCGCGTTCAGCGGGTCGGTGTAGACGTGCGGGTTGCCGTAGATGTGGATGTCACCGGCCGCCCGGTCCGCCGACGACGGCACGTCGAGCAGGTGGATGCCGGTGTACGCCGTCACGTATCCCTTGCCGCCTTCCGCGACCGACGCGTTCCCCGCCTTGTCGAGCAGCGGCGGCGCCCACAGCTCCAGATCCAGTCCGGTCGTGACGAACATGTCGGCCTGCCGCAGCTTCGCCGCGAAGCTCGGCTTCGGTCGCACGAAGTGCGAGTCCTCGTGCGGATTCGCGATCGATGTGACGTCCACCTCCGAGCCGCCGATCTGACGCGCGATGTCCGCATACACCGGCAGCGTCGCCACGACCTTGACCGGCGCCGCCGCCGCCCGAGCCGTCATTCCCGGATCTCCCGCCGGTGCCCGGCCCGACACGCTCCCCGGCCGCACTCCGAGCGCCGCCCCCGGAATCACCCCGCCCGCGACCAGCGCGAGCGCCATCGTATTGAAATACCTCATCGTCCTGTCCCTTTCATAGATCGCCCTTGCCCCCTGACCCCTTCCCCGCCCGCGACCCTCCCCTATGCCCCTCGTCCCTCCCCTATCCCCTCCTCGCCCTAGCCCTTGCCCTCGCCCTAGCCCTGCGCGCCGCTCCGCGGCGCGCCTCAGTACGTCTCGTGCTTGTGCGGCCCCATTGCGAACGTCGTCTGGATGAGGAACTGCCGGAGCGTGTCCGTCGGACGCTGCAGGTAGTCGAACTCCGCCCGCAGCCGGACGAACTCGCTCTGCCACCACGTCAGCGTCGGCGCGACGAGCCACGAGTGGCGCGTCGCGTCGAGTGGATCCTCGGTGTACTGGTAGGTCGCGCCGGCGATCCATTGCTGGGCGAGTTTGTACTCGGCGATGCCGAACGCGCCCCACGCGTCATCGAGCGTGCCGGCCGCGCGGCTCGCGACGGCGCCGCCGCGCACCGAGAGCTCGCGGTAGAGTGCTCGCTCCGGCGGCCGCCAGTCGAAGGAGAAGTCCACGCCGTAGAGCCGGGCGCCGACGTCGGTGCCGAGCACTGGATCCCTGCGCGTGCCGCCGAGCGCCGAGGCGCCGAGCTCGAAGTAGGTGGAGGGCGACAGTGTCCAGAACCCGTTGATGTGGCCGAGCGCGCTGAGCTTGCGCGAGTCGCCGAACAGCGCGTCGTCGCTGCTGCGTGTCAGCTCGGTCCACACCTCGTAGGTGCCGGCCCCGTGCAGCGGTACCAGCCAGTGCACGGAGACCCCGGTCTGTGCCAGCCCTTCCTCGCCCAGGAACGCCGTGTAGGGGATCGGCAGCATCTGCGTCGGCAGCGCGTGCGCGTGCCAGCGGTTCAGCGTGCCGAAGCGCTGCCGGAACTTGCCGACCGTGACCCCGAACCCGCCGGGCAGGTTGACCCACTCGGCGTACCCCTCCTCGATCTCCGTTTCGCTTTCCGTGGAGGGTGTGGCGTCGTTCGGCGTGAATGGCAGCACCTCGGCGCCGGGAGAGTGGTGCGCGACGAAGACCTTGGCGCGCGAATACGGGTCGAGGTTCGACTGCAGCGCGAGCTCGAACTCGCGCGGCACGAAGGAGTTCGTGCTAGGGCGGTCGGTGTCCACGACGGCGAACAGGTCGCCGGTCGCGCTGATTTCCGGGTTGAATTGCGACAGGTTGCGCTGTCGTCCGACGAACTCGACGTCCTTCGGCGCCGGCGCGGGCTCCTTCAGCTCGGCGGTGTCCGCGCCGACCGCCGCGGCGGCCGCAGCGCGCAGCGCCGCGAGCGCGTCCGCGCCGGTGTCCGCAGGTGGGCCCGGCGAGACGGCCGCGCCCTCCGTCTTCATTCGCGCCAGCTCGGCGCTCAGGCTGTCGACCCGCGCGCTGAGCGCGCGGATCTGCTGGATCAGCGAGTCCACCCGGGCCGGCTGCTGTGCCGAGCCGGTCGCTGGGACGGCGACCCGGATGGCCGCCGCCGTCGCGACGAGCAGATGCCGCCAATGCGTACGTTGATGCACCGGCTTCCTCCGTTGGCTGAACGTGGAATCCTCCCCCGGACGTGCGGGGGAACGAATCCGGATCCGTCAGGCCAGCGGTGGAGCTCGGGGACGGCAGGTAGTCGTGCGGGGTTGCGCACCGCCGGTCGTACGCCCACCGAGCGGCGGCGCCGCCATCGCGGTCGCCACCTCGCGGAGCGGCGGCGGCGCCTGGGGCAGGCCGGGGTTCGCGTGGAAGACGACGCACAGGTCGTGGTCGTGCGTCAACACCCCGCTCACCGGGGCGGACCCGTCGGTGAGCGCCGCGCGCGGGTTGAAGAGGCCGCGGTCGAGGATGGGGAACATCGCGCCCACGACGATCACGATCGCCAGGAGCGGCGGAGCCATTACCCTCTTCAAGAGCCGGGCCTTGTGGAGCATGAGCGCGACTATAGAGCGGTGGTCGGCGGGTGTCAAACCCGCCTGGCGCGGTGAAGCCTCGTCTACACGGACGCGCCGTGGCGGGTTCCTCGCCGGTTACATGCTCGCGGAGTCGATCCGTCTTGCGGCGGCTCTCGCCTGCGTCCATGCTGTCTCCTGCGACACCGCCGCCCGAGCCCGATCCATCCCGACCCTCAATGGAGGAAGCCACGAAGACGACGTACGTCCGCCGCCTCTCGTTGTTCGACGGCGTAATGGTCGTCATCGGCGGGATCGTCGGCGCGGGGATCTTCCTGAACCCCGCCATCGTCGCGCAGCGCGCGGTGACGGCGTCGCTCACGCTGGCCGCGTGGGTCCTCGGCGGCGTGATCGCGGTCGCGGGCGCGCTCTGCTTCGCGGAGCTCGGCGCCCGCCGGCCCGAGGCCGGCGGCGGCTACATCTACCTGCGTGACACGATGGGGGGCCTGCCCGCCTTCCTGTACGGCTGGACGCAGCTGCTCGTCATCAACACCGGTGGCATCGCCGCGGTCGCGATCACCTTCGCCCGCTACGCGAGCGCGCTCGCCCACGCCCCCGTCGCCTGGGTCAAGCCGCTCGGCATCGGCGCGATCGTGCTGCTTTCCGCGGTGAACTACTTCGGCGTGCGACCCGGCGCGACCACGCAGAACATCGCGACGCTGCTCAAGCTCGTCGCTCTCGCTGCGCTGATCGGCGCCGCGCTGCTGCTCTCGCCCCACTCCGGGCCCACGGCGGTCGAAGCCTCTGTGGCAGGGACGCCCCCGCGCGGCGCGGGGGCGGTGGTCGGCGTCCTCGGCGCGTCGCTGATCCCCGTCCTCTTCTCCTACGGCGGATGGCAGCACGCGAACCACATCGGCGGCGAGATCCGCGATCCACTGCGCAACCTCCCGCGCGCGATCATCATCGGCGTGATCGTGGTCGTCGCGGTCTACGTCCTCGCGAACGTCGCCTACCTGCGCGTGCTCGGCCCGACGGGCCTCGCCGCCAGCCTCGCGCCCGCCGACGACACAATGCGCGACGTGCTCGGTCCGGCCGGCGCCACGTTCATCACCGCCGGCATCGTGATCTCGACGTTCGGGATCACGAACCTGTTCATCATGGCCGCCCCGCGCGTCTACCAGGCGATGGCCGACGACGGCCTCTTCTTCCGCTCCGCCGCCCGACTCCACCCGCGCTGGCGAACGCCCGCCGGAGCGATCGCGTTCCAGGCCGCATGGGCCGTGCTGCTCGCGCTCTCCGGCACCTACGGCCAGCTCCTCGACTGGGTCGTATTCGGCGACTGGATCTTCTTCGGCCTCGTCGCCGCGACGCTGTTTCGCTACAGGCGCGCCGACGGCGCGGGCGCCGGCCTTCGCCGGGGCGCGGGGCGCGGCTTCGCCGGCGCCCCGGGCGCGGAGCTTCGCTTCGCGTCGGCTCCGGGCGCGCGTGCTGCGCACGCGGAGCGTCCTGCGGACGGGGGCGGCTTCCGACTGCCGGGCTATCCTTTCGTTCCGGTCTTCTTCGTGCTCACGGCGGTCTTCGTCGTGGGCAGCTCCGTCGCGTCGAATCCGCGTAACGCCGCGCTCGGAGCGTTGTTGATCGGCGCCGGCATCCCGGTCTTCCTGTACTGGCGCCGCGGGAGCCGCGGTGGCGGCGAGATTCCAGGCTGATCTTCCGGCCGCATGGCGGGTCGCGGCGCGAGAATGCGCTTGGCGGGTGAAGACACGGGCGGACCCTTGGGTCCGCTACGGCCGCTCCCGCTCAACGGAGGTCTCGATGTCGACCCGCCACTGCGCCGCCCTGCTGCTCCTGGCCGCCGGTGCCGTCCTGTTCGCCTGTGATCAGCCAGGACCTGCGGCCCCGCCCGCGGCGCCGGTTGCCCACCCCTCCGCCGAATTGATCGGCGACCTACCGGCGACCTGCGGATCGGAGACGTTCGATCTGATCGCCGACCGGAGTCTCGTGATCGGATCGGTCGAGGTCGCGAACGACGCGGACATGCTCTACGTCACGTTCGAGACGACCGGCGGCTGGGCGATGGCGAAGACGCACCTCGCCGTCGCCGAGGATCCGGACGATATCCCGAAGAAGGGCAAGCAGGTCGTGCCCGGCCACTTCCCGGACGGGGCGGAGCACGATCCGCCGGCCACGGTCGTGCATTACGCCGTGCCCTTTGCCGGCGGCACCGTGGTTGTCGCGGCCCACGCGGATGCGATGAACGGGGACCGCACCGAGGGCGCGTGGATCGAGGGTCAGGAGATTCGCAGCGGCGGCAGCTGGGCCTCCTACGCGGAGTACCAGCCGGCGAGCTGCGGCTCCACCTCGGAGGAGGTGATCGGCGCCGACGGTGGCGCGCTCGTCGGCGACGGCGGGAATGTGACGCTCGATGTCCCGCAGGGCGCTCTCTCCGGTGACCAGACGCTGTCCGTTACACCGGTGCCGGCCAGCGAGCTTCCCGAGGGCGTGCTGGAGGGCACCGCCTACGAGTTCGGCCCGGACGGTCAGACATTCGACCAGCCGGTAATCCTCACGGTGAAGTACGACGATAACGGACTGACCCTCCAGGAGGAGCAGCAGTTGTCAATTCACCTGCTTCACGACGATGGCACGTGGTTCGCCGTTCCGAGCACGGTGGACACGGACATGAACGAGATCATCGCCGAGATCGAGCACTTCAGCGTGTACGCCGTCGTGCCGCGGCTCTTAGACGTCGAGATCCGCATCGATCACCAGCCCGTCACCGAGGGCCAGCGGATCAAGTACACCGTCCTGTTCTGGAACCGCACAATGTCCGCGATCGACCCCAGTCAGATCGCCGCGCAGTTCCACCTCCAGGCCGACTTCAAGGACGCCACGCTCCAGTACGGCAGCGGGCTCTGTACGCTCTCGCAGACCGGCAGCGACCAGGAGTTCACCTGTACTGCGGGCTTTGCCTCGCAATCGTACCAGCCGGGCCAGGCCGCTGTCCTGCTCTTCTCCGGCATCCCCGCGTTGGGGAGCGCGCCCACGACGATCGAGGCGGAGGCCACGGCCACGTTCCGTGGGCGGAGCGCCACGACGCCGGTCTCGAGCACGGCCGTGCTCGTCGCTCCGATGGAGGCGGATCTGCGGCTGACCCCACTTGTGACACCGGGCAGCACCGCCCTGGGTGCACCGTTGCAGCTGCAGTTTCAGGTCAGGAACGAGGGGCCACGCCCGATCGACGGCGCGACGCTGTCGCTGGAAATCGTCGGCGAGGTCGATCTCACGACGTTGCCGTCCGAGTGCACCGACGAGTCTGATCCCCTCGTCCCCGATATCTCTTACATCGAGTGCGACATCCCAGTGCTCGACATCGAGGCGATGACGATTCTGAACTTGGTGATCACGCCCCTCATGGAGGGCGAGCTCCGGTGGTTCGCGACGGTCGAGGACATCCTCCCGGCGACATTGAGCGATCCGAATCCGGGAAACAACGCAATCGAAGCCTTCACGATGGTGACGGCTCCTTAGGAGCGGACCGGATCAGAGAGTCGGGGAGCTTTCGTAGCCACGACTCTCCAGGTCAGCTGCGATCCGTAGCGCGCTCTCTTGTCGCCCCGGCGCCGGGTATCGCTCCGGCGCCGGGGCACCTTCCCGGGTCCCCTTCGCCTCGCAGCCATCGGTCTTCCGCGGTCCCCGTTCCCGATCTACGTTTCGGCGGCTCGGTCAACGCCCGTCCTCCACCGATCGATGGACCTGCGCGAGGGGACCTGGCCGGCCGACTGGCCGTCAGATGCCTTCGTCGCGCTCGAGCAGACCGGCCGCCGCATCACGCTGCAGCCGAACAGCGCCCGGGTGGAGCTGCGTCGGCTGCACGAGCGACTCCCGGTCGTGCTGGACTGGCTCGCGGCGATGAAGGGCGATTCGACTTTGATCCAGCGGGCGCCCACGCACCTGGCTGGGGACCGGTCGGCGAGCCGTCGCCCCTGAGTCGAGACCCGCCGTCAGCGCCTGCGGTCAGCGCCTGTGGTCAGCGCCTTGCTTTCAGCGCCTGTAGTCAGCGCCTGCCTTCAGCGCCTGTAGTCAGCGCCTGCCTTCAGCGCCTGTAGTCAGCGCCTGCCTCTGGCGCCTCACTTCAGCGCCTGCTCCAGCTGCTCCGCCGCCTTCGAGATCGCGTCCGCGTACCGGTTCAGCGCGGCCTCCACGCGCTTCGCCTCCGTGTTCGCGAGGGCCAGGTCGGGGCGATCCTCGATCGCCTCACGGATCCCCGGCATCGTCTTGACTCCGTATCCCGTGTAGAAGCCGGGCGCGTAGATCATGTGCCGGAACCACTGCCGGTGCCGCAGCCCCCCGTCGTCGGTCAGCGCCCGCTCCGTCAGGTAGAGGGTCTGGTTAACGTCGGACAGCTGCTTCCATTTCTTCTGCGCGTCCTGCGCACTCATCGCGGCGACCGGCGCGTACGCCTGTTCGTAGCGGTCCGCGGCGCTCTTCAGCCGATCCAGCGCCGAGTACACGCCCGACAGGTCGACGTCCTTTACGTCCGCCTTCTCGGCCGCCTCCTTCTTGATCTCGTCCGCGTACTTGCGGTACGTCTGCTCCGCCTGCGTGAACTCGAACGGCAGCACCGGCGCGTCCGCCAGTCGCAGCAGCGCCGTCGTCATCGTCTGCGCCTCGGCGACCTCGTACTCGAACGTGGGGTCGAGGAAGCGCGTGTAGAAGTCGTAGCTGTCATAGATGCTGTGGTAGATTCCGGAATCCTGGCCCCCGCCGTACGACGCGTTCGCGCTCGCCAGGCCGAGGAAGTCGAGGTATGCCGTGTAGTCGGAGCCCGAGCCGAGCGCGCGGATCGTGTAGACGGAGTCGCGATCGTGCTCCAGCCGCGCCTCGAGGACGCTCTTGCCGGTCTTCGGGTCCTTGATGTCACGCGCGAGCTGGTGGAAGAACTCCTGCAGCGAGTGCGAGCCAGAGACCCCGAGCCAGCCACGCGAGTTCGTGTCGCTGTTGAGGTAGACGGCGGCCTTCTGCTTCAACTCGTCCTGGTGTTTCTCGGCCCATTCCGTCGAGCCGAGCAGCCCCCACTCCTCACCGTCCCAGGCGGCCAGGATGATCGTGCGGGCGGGGCGCCAGCCGTTCTTCAGCAGCGTTCCGAGCGACCGCGCGGTTTCGTCGAGGGCGACCTGTCCGGACAGCGGGTCCTCCGCGCCGTTGACCCACGCGTCGTGGTGATTTCCGTAGATGACCCACTGGTCCGGCGACTTCGTACCCGGGATCCGTGCGAGGACGTCGTAGAGCGGCCGCTCCTGCCAATCGAACTTCAGTGCCAGGTGCACTTTCGTGCTGTCGCTGCCGCCGACGTGGTAGGTGATCGGCAGCCCGCCCTGCCAGCCACGCGGGGCGGTCTTGCCGCCGAGCGACTCGAGAAGCGGCTGGGCGTCCCCGTAGGAGATCGGCAGCACCGGGATCTTCATGATCGTCGGTGCCGTGTCCACGGCCATCATCCGGCCCTGGCCCGGCTTCATTCCCGGCTCTGACGCGAAGCCGGGCGACAGCGGATCGCCGGGATAGGTCGGCATGTCCATCACGCTGCCGCGCTGGACCCCCTGCCACGGCCGCATCGGCCCCGTGGGGTAGGTGTCGTCGACGTGGTAGCCGTCGTCCTCCGGATCGGAGTATATGATGCACCCCACCGCGCCGTGTTCCGCCGCGACCTTCGGCTTGATGCCGCGCCACGAACGGCCGTACTTCGCGATGACGATCTTTCCCTGGACGCTGACCCCGAGGCTGTCGAGCGTCTTGTAGTCCTCCGGGATCCCGTAATTCACGAACACCAGCGGCGCCGTCACGTCTCCGTCGGCCGAGTAGAAGTTGGCCGTCGGCAGCTGGTTCGCGTCCCCGCTGTCCTTGTCCTCCGGGATCGCAGGCTCCTTCAGCTGAGCCGTGAAGTGCTTCGGCGCCACGAGCTCCAGGGTGCGCGAGATCGGCCTCGGCATGAGTGCCTCGAACTGCTCGATTTTCGCGTCGAGACCGAACGACTTGAAGCGCGCCAGAATCAGCTCGGCCACGTGCTTCGAGCGGTCGGTCCCAGCCTCGTGCGGATCCTCGCTCAGGATCCTCAGCTGCTCCCGCAGGGTGTCCGGCGAAGGCACTGCCCGCGCGCGTTCCTCGCGCTGCGCCTGCTCTCCCAGTGTGGCGGAAGGAAAGCCGCGGATCGGCTGCTGTGCACCGGTGGGCACGGCGCCGAGGAGTCCCAGCGCCAGCGCGAGGAGCCAACGTCTCATGGCGATCGTCCGTGTCGGGGGTGCGAATCCAGCGGGGCGATTTCGGGACCGCCCCGCGGCCAGCGCAACGTGCGGGGAGGTTCGACGTGGCGTCAAGCGAGGTCATCCCCTTCGTCTGCCGACGACGCAGGTCGGCCTTCGAGAGTGGGGATGGGGAGATGACAGGAGATGCGGGTGATGAGCCGGCGTCGAACCCGGCGTCAGGCGACCGCGCGACACTCAGCTCCCGCCAAATACCTTGACGCCCCGGCATTCTCTCACTACCCTGTCGCGCCAGCGGTGCGGTATTGCAGGCGAGGAAATGTACGCCGTCTGAGACCGATGCAGGTCAGGAGGGACCTGAGCTACCGCTCGGGTTTTTTTTGTCACCCAAGGGAGCACGAGCATGCGCACCACCGGGACCGTGAAGTGGTTCAACGACGCGAAGGGCTTCGGCTTCATCACGCCCGACAACGGAGAAAAGGACTGCTTCGTCCATCACACCGCCATCCAGGGTCAGGGCTTCAAGAGCCTCGCGGAAGGGGAGCGGGTCGAGTTCGAGATCGTACAGAACGCGAAGGGCCCCGCCGCGGCGAACGTGGCCAAGGTCGGCTGAGCCGTCTCCGGTTTCGCTGGCAGCGAGCGGCCGCTCCCTTCAGGGGCGGCCGTTTCCCTACCGCATCTGCCTGACCACCACCGTCACGCCGTCGATCACGAACTGCGTTCCGACCACCATGACCAGCAGGCCCATCAGGCGCGTCATCACGTTCAGTCCCGTCTGTCCGAATCGGCGCAGCAGCAGCGGCGCGGCGAACAGCACGGCTGCGCTCACGGCCATCACGGCCACGATGGAAGCGACGACGATCGCGCCACCGGCGAAGCCCGGCTGCTGGCCCATCAGGGCGATTACGGTGGTGATCGCGCCGGGACCGGTCAGCGTGGGGAGGCCGAGCGGGATGATGCCGATGTCCTCCTTCTCGGCGCCTTCGACCTCCTCCTCCGGCGTGGTCTTCCCGCGCGACCGCTTCGCCTGCAGCATGTCCCAGCCGATGAAGAAGAAGAGGATGCCGCCCGTGATCTTGAAGGCGTGGGTCGTGATGCCGAAGAAGCGCAAGATTCCGGTGCCCAGCGCGGCGAAGACGAACAGCACGATCGTCGCGGTGAGGACCGCGCGCTGGACGGTTCGCCGTCGCTGCCGGGGCGGGTAGCTCGCGGTCATCGCCAGGAACACGGGCACGGCGCTGAGCGGGTTCACGATAGCGAGCAGGGAGCTGAACGCGAGCAGCCCGAAGTTGGTGAGCTCGTTCATCCGACGGCGCTCATTGGCTGGAGCAGGGCCGCTATCGGCGGTGGCGGAGCACGCGCCCGGGTCGCCCCCCCACGAAGCGACCCCCGTCCACCTCGACCTCGCCGTTCACGATGACGTAGTCGATCCCGATGGGATACTGGTGCGGCTGTTCGAACGTGGCCATGTCCTTGACGGTGGCGGCGTCGAAGATGACGATGTCGGCGTACGCCCCCTCCCGGAGGCGGCCCCGCTCCCCGAGGCCGAGCCGATCGGCGGGCATCGACGTCATCTTCCGGACCGCCTCCTCCAGCGTTAGCAGGCCCTTCTCCCGCACGTAGACGGCGAGCACGCGCGGGAACGTCCCGTACCAGCGGGGGTGCGGATGGCCCTCCCCCGGCCGCGTCAGGCGGCCGTCGGACGCGATCATCGTCTGCGGGTGCGTCATGATCCGCTCGACGTCGCCCTCGTCCAGCACATGATAGATCGCCGACGCGCCGCCCCGCCGCAGCGCCTCCACGACCAGCTCCGCTCCCACGCGCGGCGTCGGCTCGCGCCCCTCGCGGCGCGCCCAGTCTGCCAGCGTGCGGCCCTCAAGGCTGCGGTCCCATGGCACCAGCGCGAGCTGGACGCGCCCCAGGTCGCCGCCGCCGCGGTCGTTGAGGATGTTGAAGACGATGCCGTCGAGGATGCTGTCGCGCAGGGCGGCGCCCCGCATCCGGGCGAGGAAGGCGCTGTCGCCATCGGCCATCGCCCACGCCGGCACGAGGATGCCGATCCCGGTGTAGGTGGCCGTATACGGGTACTGGTCCAGCATCACGTCGGTGCCGGTGGCTCGTGCGGAATCCACCATCGCGAGCGTCCGCCGGCTGGCGCCCCACATCGGCCTTCCGACCACCTTGTGGTGCGTCAGCACGACCGGGATGCCCGTGCGCCGCCCGATCTCGAGCGCCTCGGCGACGCCATCGATCAGCCCGAGTCCCTCTTCGCGCAGGTGCGACGTGTAGATGCCGCCGGCGTCGGCGGCCACTTGGGCGAGCGCCACGATCTCGCCCGTTTCCGCGAAGGCGCCGGGCAGATACTTTAGGCCGGTCGAGAGGCCGAACGCGCCGTCCCGCATTGCCTCCCCGACCATGGCGCGCATTCGGTCCAGCTCCCGCTGCGTCGGTGCCCGGTCCGCCATGCCCATCACGCGCTCCCGGATCGTGTTGTGACCGGTCAGGAAGGCGACGTTCATCCCGACGCCGGCAGTGGTGACCGAGTCGAGATAGGGACCGAGAGGGAAGGGCGAGCCGCCGTCCGGTCCGCCCAGCGCCGTGGTGACGCCCTGACGGACGTGGCTCTCCGCGTCCGGCAGCCGCAGCAGCGGGTCCAGGTGGGCGTGCAGGTCGATGAAGCCTGGAGCAACGATGCGCCCCGAGGCGTCGATGACCCGTTTGCCCGCGGCCGGCGGGATCGGGCTCCGCGAAATGGTGGCTATACGGTCTCCGACCAGCGCGACGTCCGCCCGGTACGCCGGTGCGCCGCTTCCATCGACGACCCGCGCACCGACGATCACGACATCGTATGCGCTTCCGTCGGGGCCGGCGGAGCGGGGCGCCGGCGCGGATTGCGGCGCCGTCGAAGCGCAGCCGATGAGGAGCCAGACCGGCAGGAATCGCAGCAAAGGGGCACCGATGCGGAGCGTCATGGGGGCGCAGGATAGGACCGCGCCTTCGCGGCGAGCAAGGCTCGCGCTGCAGGTGGAGTGGCTCAGGCCGCGCTGCGAGCCTGCGACGGGCCGGCCCCGCCGACCTCCACGCGAAGCTGCAGGTCGTGGTGGCATCCGGGGCAGGTCAGCGAATGGGGTCGGTTCAGGCGGGTCGGCTTCTCGATCTCCTGGCGCGCTCCGCACTTGGGACAGCTGCCCTCCAGGTGCAGCAGCGTGTACTCCTCGCGCGCCTTGCGCACCGAGAGCACGATTCCGGCGATGAACGCGGTGGCGGCCCACGGAATGTGGGGCGGGATGATCGCGACCACCGGCACCAGCGCCCAACACACCGCCAGGTACAGCAGGGCCCGGCTCGAGCGCCATCCGGGCGCTCGGTACGCTACCGCCACGTCCGCCGGCGTCGGCTCGAACCCGAACAGCTCGATCTTCGCCGGCACCTTTGCAGCCTGTCGCTCCTCTGCCATGCCTCCGCCTGTCCTCCGGCCCTGCGCACCGCTCGCGCTCCCGATCGCAGCGGGAACTACTCCGCGCTCCCTACAACCGCAACCCTCGCGCCCCGGATGCGCTGCCGCCAGCGAAGCGGGTGCCTTAGCCTGATTGTGCGCAGCCTGACCAGCCTGATTAGCCTGACCAGCCTGATTAGCCTGATTAGCCTGACCAGCCTGATTAGCCTGATCAGCCTGATCAGCCTGATCAGCCTGACTGCCTAAAACAACTTGAACGGTTCCGACCCCATCTTCGGAGGCAGGTAGTGGATGAAGAACGGGGCGTACGCGATCAGGATCAGCACGATGGCGACCACGGCCAGCAGTCCGAAGCGGTCCAGCTGCAGCGTCCAGCCGGAGGTCGCCGGCGGCGAGATGGTCTCGGTGAGCGGCATCGTCTGCCCCTCCAGACGCCTCCCGAACAGGATCGTGACGGCGATGACCAGGAAGAACAACATCCCGCTCGCGAACATCAAGCTGCCGCCGACGCCGGTGAGGATCCCGGCCAGGTGCCAGCTCGGCTTGGAATAGGTCGCGGCGAGGATCATCGTACGGCGCGGCATTCCCTCGAGACCTCCCGAGATCATGCCCCGCGCGAAGATCAGCACGCCGATGAAATACAGCCACACCTGCGCCAGCGCGACGCGGCGGCCCCACAGCTCCCGGTCGGTCAGCCACGGGATCAGCCAGTAGGCAATGCCCATGAACGTCAACGCGACCGCCGTGCCGACCGTCATGTGGAAATGCCCCGGCACCCAGGCCGTGTTGTGGATCACGCGGTTGATCGCGTAGCTCGCGTTGACCAGTCCCGTGATGCCGCCCAGCACGAACACCAGCATCGCGAGCAGCTGCGCGGCGAGCGAGGGATCGCCCCAGGGCAGCTTGAAGAACCAGTCCACGACCCCCGTCGCGCCCCGCTTCCGCCCCGCCAGCTCGAGCGCCGCCAGCAGGCTGAACGCCGTGATCACGCTCGGGAAGAAGACGCCGAATGTCATGGCCCCGTGCACCAGCTTCATCGTCGAGGAGATACCCGGGTCCGTGTACTGGTGGTGGAAGCCGGTCGGGATCGACAGCAGGATGAAAAGCGCGAAGACGAGACGGGTCAGCGAATCGCTCCACAGCTTGCCACCCGCCTGGTGCGGCACCATCGCGTACCAGGACACGTAGGCGGGGAGCAGCCAGAAATAGACGATCGGGTGGCCGCTGAACCAGAACAGTGTCCGCGTGAGCAGAGGGTCGATGCGGGGGAAAAGGCCGAGCGACCACGGCAGCAGGAACCCGACGACCTCGACCGCGATGCCGACAGAGGCCAGATCCCACATCACGTACGTCGCGATGGAGATGTAGGACAGCAGCGGGATCCGCTCGCCCGGATGGTCGCGTCGCCACGCCCGCAGCACCAGGAACATGTTCAGCGACGTGAGCCATGTGCTGATCACGAGCAGCGCGAGGCCCAGATAGAACGTCCAGTGCGCCTGAAGCGGTGCATAGAAGGTGTAGAGCACGCTGGCGCGCCCGGTGAACATCGCGAACGCCGCGAGCGCGACGCCGCCCAGAGTCGCCAGCAGCGTCGCCCACAGCAGACCGCCGTTGAGCCGGCGGCCGAACCCGCGGGCCGTGGTCAGCGACAGGAATCCGTTCGTGAACGTGAAGGTGAGCACGATGGCGTTGAAGACGCCGTGCACGGTCAGACCCTGGTAGTAGGTGCGCATCCCCGGGAAATACTTGAGGATGTCCACCCCGGCGTAGTTCAGGGCCTGGCCCAGTCCGTTGATGATGCCGACCGCGAGAGCGGCGAAGCCGATGTAGATCATCCAGCGGATGATCGCCCGCTGATCGTGCGGCAGCGCGAACGGCTCCGGCGTCTCCGCGACGGGGCTTCCGGGGTAGACGCTGGTCGTGCTCATTGGACGATCACCCCCCCCGACATGGTGTGGTGGCCCAGGCCGCAGTACTCGTGGCAGATCAGCAGGTGCTCACCCGCCTCGTCGAAGTGGTAGGTGAGCTCGCTGACCTGGCCCGGGATCAGCATCATGTTCACGCGCGTGCCATCCAGCTCGAAGCCGTGGATCACATCCGCCGACGTCGCGATGAAGCGCACCTCTGAGCCGGCGGGGATGCGGATCTCCGCGGGCCGGAACGACCATGCCTGCCCGATCACCACCACGTCGTACTGGTTCGGCCCCCGCTGGTGCACGCCGGGATCGTCGAAGGGCGGCGTGGTGGACAGCTTCGAGACGTCCACCGTCCCGTGCGCCGTCGGCACGCTGATCCCCATCGCGTAGGCCGAGTAGAGCAGCGCGAGGAAGAAGACGACCAGCAGCCCGGCGGCCACCTTCAGGAACGCCCTCTCGTATCTCTCCACGTTTCCCATGGTCTTACCGCTCCAGCAGGATCCAGTACATGGTGCCCCAGATCGCCACCATGAGAATCAGGAAGAGGGCGCCGAAGAACAGCGTGCCTCGAGGGGTGAAATCCCGCTCGTCGGTAGGAACCGATTCGGTCGGATCGGGCTTCACCACGCCACCTCCCTTCGTTGGGGGTTCTGGCCTCGGACCGGACTCAACCCCGGCCGGGGCGGCCCAGTCGCCGGGCCACCAGCGTCAGCGCACCGAGCAGTGCGCCCAGCAGCACGATCGCGGCGATGAGCAGGGGGCCGTGCGGGCGGCCGAGCAGTGCCTCGCTCAGCTCGTGCCAGATGAACCCGGCCGCGGGCCCGGCAATGACCAGCGTGGCGATCAGATAGATCATGATCCGTCGGGGGTCGCCCCCCGGAGCGTTGTCGGTCTCGGGCATTCGGCTCCGTCCGGTTGGAGATCGCTCGAAGGCGGAAGGCTAAACGGCGGAGCCTGCGTCTGCCGTAGGGAAGATTCCGATTCTGCGTGCGTAGGGACTCCTCCTGTCGGAAATGCCCTGTCGGGATTATTCCTACGGTAATTCCGGCCCGCCCCGACTGCGAGGGCTTCGCGGAAGGCGGATCTTCCTCGGGTGTTGCCGTGGATCGCTTCGACCGACGACCGAACGACCGGGGAAATGAACGGGCCAGAGTGACGGATAAGGATCTTCCACCGCTACCGCAAGCGGCGACCGCGGAGGCGTCAACCGCCTCCGCTTTGCCTGCGCCGGTGCGCGCTCTGCTCGGGATCCCGCTGTTCTGGAAGGTCCTGGTCGCGAATGCTGCGCTGGTCGTTGCCTCCGCGGGGGCGGGCGCGCTGCTGACGGCGCGCCTCGAGCGCGCCGAGCCGGGGGCGTCCGCGGTCACGCTCGCGCTGTGGATCGCCGGAATCGCGCTGGTGCTGTCGCTTCTCGTGAATGGCGTGATCGTCTGGGTGGCCCTGCGGCCGCTGAGGAACCTCGAGGCGACGGCGTCGCGGGTGCGCGCGGGCGACGCGGAGGCGCGGGTACCGCTTTCTCCGCTGGCGGATCGAGACCTCTGCCGCCTGATGCGGACGTTCAACGCGATGCTGGACGGCCTGTCCGTCTATCGCGGCCGACTCCGCGAGATCGCGGCTCGCGCGCTCGACGCCGGCGAGGAGGAGCGGAAGCGGATCGCGCGCGAGCTCCACGACGAGACGGCGCAGAGTCTCGCCGGTCTGATGCTCCGGCTGCGGCTCGCGCGGGCGACGAAGGACGAGGAGGCGCGTCAGCGTGTCCTCGACACGGTCCGCGACGAGCTGGCGATTGCGGCCGAGCGCGTACGGGAGATCGCCATGGGGCTGCGGCCGCCGGCGCTCGAAATGCTCGGCCTGGGCGCGGCCTTGCGCTCCTACGCCGCCACGGTCGCCGACACGGCCCGTGTCGATATCGACGTGCGCGCCGAGGACGTGCGCGGACTGATCAGCGAGGAGGCCGAGCTGGCCGTTTACCGGATCGTGCAGGCGGCGCTTTCGAACGTGGCGCGCCACGCAAGCGCCCGGCATGCCCACGTTTCGCTGCACCCGCGGGATGGAGTCGTGCAGGTCCGCGTCGACGACGATGGCTGCGGCTTCGATGTCGATGAAGTGCTCGCCGCACCCGACGCGGGTCTCGGCCTCGCGGGCATGCAGGAGCGGGCTGCCTACCTGGCGGGGCACGTGCACATACGCAGCGAGCCGGGGCGGGGTACACGGATCGAGGTCGAGATCCCCTATCAGGAGACTGTGGCACATGCCTGATGCGATTCGCATTCTGATCGCCGACGACCACGCCGTGCTGCGCGCGGGGCTGAAGGCGTTGCTCGAGTCCGAGGAGGACCTGCGCGTCGTCGGCGAGGCGTCGAACGGTCGCGAGGCCGTCGAGAAGACGCAGCAGATGAAGCCGGACATCGTCGTGATGGATCTGTCGATGCCCGAGCTGGACGGCCTCGAGGCGACGAAGGAGATCGCTGCGCTCAAGCAGGGGACTCGCGTGCTCGTCCTGACGATGCACGCCGAGGAGGAGTACCTGCTTCCGGTCCTCGAGGCTGGAGGCAGCGGCTACGTTCGCAAGACCAGTGCGGATGAGGATCTCACGAACGCGATCCGCACGGTGGCGCGCGACGAGGTCTTCCTCTATCCCAACGCCGCAAAGCTGCTGCTGCAGGGCTACCGCGTGAAGCGGCAGCCCAAGGAGGAGGATCCGCTCGAGAGGCTCAGTGACCGCGAGCGCGATGTGATGGCGATGACCGCCGAGGGTTTCACCTCCAGCGAGATCGGTGAGAAGCTGTTCATCTCGCCGAAGACGGTCGACACCTACCGCTCCCGCATCATGGAGAAGCTGAGCCTCAATCACCGCTCGGAGCTGGTGCGCTTCGCGCTGCAGGCGGGGCTGCTGAAGCGCGAGTAGGTTCGCGGCGCAGGCATCGCGCCGAGATACCTCGCCTCCGCGGAGACGCTGGCGGATCGTGCGCGACGACTCTACCTTCCCGCGTCGCACATGTCCGCATCATTCGCCCCTCTCCATTCGCCCGGGGCGCGCCTGCCGCGCCCGAGCCCGCTGCGGCTGCCGCGGTCGCTGCGTCGCACGAATCGTCCGCCCGTGCGGATGCCGCCCCGCTAGAGGCGGCGACGTCGCAAGCGCATGAGCGAAGCCGCCCTTCCCGCACTGCTCGTCGGCCTGGGTCTGTTGAGCGCCGCAATCCTGTTCGTCTCCTGGCGCAAGCGCCGGCGCGTGGAGGCCTCGCTGCGCTTCTCCGAGGCGAAGTTCGCGGGCATGGTCGCGATTTCGACCGACGCGATCATCTCCGTCGATGAGTCGCAGAGGATCACGGACTTCAACAGTGGCGCCGAGCAGATCTTCGGCTACCCGGCTTCCGAGGTCCTCGGCGAGCCTCTTTCCATGCTCATTCCCGATCGATTCCGCGCGGCCCACGCCGGGCACGTCGCCTCCTTTGCTGAAAGTCCGGTCGCCGCCCGCAGAATGGGGGACAGGCGCGACGTGGACATCCGCGGCGTTCGTCGCAGCGGCGAGGAGTTCCCCGCCGAGGCGTCGATCTCGAAGCTTTCGATCGGGGGCCGACGCGTGTACACGGTCGTGCTGCGCGACATCACGCTCAGGCGCCGCAGAGAGGAGGGCCAGCGCTTCCTCGCCCGGGCCGGCGCCCTGCTGGCCGGGTCGCTCGACTATCAGGAGACGCTCCAGACCGTCGCCGACCTTGCCGTCGCCCATCTGGCGGACCTGTGCGTGATCTTCATGCTCGACGACCATGGTGCGCTGCGCCGCGCCCACGCCGCGCACCGCGACCCGGACCATGCCGAGAGCATCCAGCGGCTGCTCCGCTTCCCTCCACTGGAAGCCCCGCACCCGGGGCGTACCGCGGTGGACACGGGTCGGCTACAGCTGCTGTCGGAGGTGCCGGAGACGCTGCTCGAGAGCCTTTCCGAGGACGGGCTCGGCGACCTGCTGAGGCAGCTCGGCGCCGGCTCCGCCGTGATCGCGCCCCTGGTCGCCCGCGGCGCGACCCGCGGAGCGCTCGAGTTCGTGTCGGCGGAAAGGGGCCGCTATGGCGAGGATGATGCTGCGCTCGTCGAGGAGCTCGCGCGTCGCGCGGCGCTGGCGCTCGACAACGCCCGTCTCTATAGCGAGGCCCAGCAGGCGATCAGCGCCCGCAACGAGGTGCTCTCGGTCGTTTCACACGACCTCGGGAACCCGCTGAGCGCGATCTTCATTGGCACGCGGCTGTTGCTCCGCAGCGTGCCGGAGTCTGAGCGCGGGCGGGGGGGGTGGGAGCACCTCGAGAGCATCCGTCATTCCGCCGAGCAGATGCAGACGCTGATCGACGATCTGCTCGAGGTCCAGCGCATCGAGTCCGGCAAGCTCAGCCTCGAATGGGACCGATACAGCGCGCAGGCGCTCGTCTCGGAGTCCGTCGCCCGCATCTCTCCACTCGCCTCCGATCGCTCCCTCTCTCTCGTCGTCGAGCTGCCGCCCCACCTGCCGCCCGTGCGCGGCGATCGAGACCGTATCCTGCAGGTCTTCGGCAATCTGCTCGGCAACGCGGTGAAGTTCACGCCGGAGGGGGGGCGCATCCGCATCCGCGCGGAGCGCGAAGGGAGCTCCTTCATCCGCTTTTCCGTCGCGGATACCGGCACGGGCGTCCCGCCGGACCAGCTACCGCACATCTTCGACCGATTCTGGCAGGCGCGGCGCACCGGAAAGCGGGGTGCGGGACTCGGCCTCGCGATCGCTCGCGGGATCGTCGAGGCGCACGGCGGGGACATCCGTGCCGAATCCGAGGCGGGCCGAGGCACGGTCCTTTCCTTCACCATCCCGCTCGCTTCTGCGGCCGGGGAGTAGCCCGCAGGGACCGTGTGGTGAAGGACCGTACGTGCGCACCGGTCGCGCCGCAGTAGGGAAGAGCCCCACAGCCGAAATCACCCAACGTCCCACAGCGATTCCGACTTTTCCCGGCATTTTCGGGCTCGGGCCGCGCCTAGCTTCGTTTCGAGCCACTGGCGAAGGGGTGCCGTTGCCTTCGCCCTACCGCCGGCTCGTCGAGATCCCGCGGAGGGACCGCAGGAATGACGGGCAGCACACCGGCGGCTCAGATCTGGAGGTCGACGATGGGTCTTCACGTGTTGGCGGTTTCGGATGGCCGCCCTGCGAGCGAGGGTGCGCTGCGGCTTGCCGCGGCACTGGCCGCTCGCGAGGGCGTAAGGCCGCGAGCGCTGGCCCTGCTTCAGCCGTTGCCGGTTCCGGAGCTGGTCGCGACGGGTCTGCCGCACGTCGAAGAGGTGGAGCGCGCCCGAGCCGCCGAGGTCGCGGCTCGCGTGCGGCAGCAGGCCGAAGACCTGAACGGTGGCGTCTCCTGGCACGTCTCCGTCTGCCGTGGCTCGATCGGGGAAGCGCTGGAGCAAGCGAATCGACACCACGTGGACCTGGTGGTCGTTCCCCGCAACGGCTGTGAGCGTTTCTCCGGGTGCGGCGGCGAGCTGCTGGCCCTCGCCCGTGCCTCCCACGTCCCCGTCGTGCTCGCCGCCTCCGATGTCACCGGGCTTCCGAGCCAGGGCGTGGTCGGCCTCGACTTCGGTCCCACGACCCTGAGGCTCGCACGCACCGCCGCGCTGCTGATGGGGGATCCCGGTCGCCTGCGGCTGACCCATGTCATGCCTCGTCTCGACTTCCCGGCCGCCTCGTTGTGGGGCTGGAACGACTCCTACGCCGGCGCGTTGCCGGCGCAGTTCCGGCGCCTGCGGGACGAGCTGGCTCCGATCGCCGGGCTCGAGCTGGAGGAGACGGTGCTCGAGGGCGACCCGGTCACCAGCCTGCTCGGGCTGGCAAAGGATGACTCAGCCGATCTGCTCGCTCTCGGCAGCGTCGCCTACACCTACCGCGAGCGCGTCACGTATTGCGGAGTGCCATCCGAGTTGGCCCGCCGCTTCAGTGGAGCGGTGCTCCTCGTCCCGCCGCGCGCGCGACCGTTGAAGCACGGGCGCGGCGAGCGCATCGACGGTCAGGAGACCGTGGCGGCCTGATGGCGATCGCCGCCGCGGGGTAGGCCTAGGCTCGCCCGCAAAGCCCCGGCCCCGACGCCGCCATGGGGTCCTGCGCCCGACGGTTGCAGGCGCCAGCGAGGCGGCGATCCGCCGCAACCCGCCGGTTTGCCTACGACCCGGGCGAGGTCTATCTTGCCGCACCCGTTCCACGTTCAACCCCTACCCGAATGACCGAGGAGTCCCGCGGCCCCCTTCAGAGTCGAGCGGAGCGCTTCCTGGCTCGGCGACGAGCCCGGCTGGAGCGTCTGCTCGGACGTCCGCTCCCGCCGGCGCGGGGAGCGCACGTGCCACTCGACCGCCGCCGCTTTCTCGTTGAGGAGGCGCAGGAGTTGTACTGGAACGAGCTGGCGTGGGAGGCGCTGACGGCGGAGGAGCGCGAGAGCGGCAGTGAGCTGGTCGAGCTGACCTTTCCCGGCTTCCTCACCTTCGTCGACGGACTGCTCCTCAAGGAAGTGATGCCCGACTCGCCGTCGCCGCCGACTCCGCGGCCCCAGGTCGTCGAGGACATCCTGCTCTTCCTGGCGGAGCGCCGAATCGAGCGCGAGGGTGCGGCCGGTGCCGAGGACGTCTTCGCGCTGCAGGCGACAGACCGACTGCTCGACCTGGTCCTCTACCGGCTGCACATGATCCCGGTCCAGACGGTGGACCGCCTCGAGCTGTCGGCGGCCGACGGGGAGGACTGACGTGAGCTCGGGGCTGCCCGCGCCGCCCCAGCTGATCGCGCACCGCGGCGGCGCCGGCCTGGCGCCCGAGAACACCCTCGCGGCCTTCCTCGACGCCGTCGAGCGTTGGCAGGCCGACCTCATCGAGCTCGATGTCCGCCTGACGGCCGATGGCCGCTGCGTCGTGATCCACGACGCGCGCGTGGACCGCACAACCGACGGCACGGGCGACGTCGCCTCCCTTCCGTTCGCGGCGATCCGCGAGCTCGACGCGGGCTACTCGTTCACCCCCGACGGCGGCGCGACGCACCCCTTCCGGGGACGGGCCGTCCGCGTTCCGGCCTTCGATGAGGTTCTCGACGCGGTGCCACCGCACACGCCGCTGATCGTCGAGATCAAGACCGTGGAGGCGCAGCGGCCCACGCTCGAGTCGATCCGCCGCTGCGGTGCGGAGCACCGCGTGATCCCGGCCTCCGAGCGCGCGGCCTGCCTGCGGCTCTTTCGGGACTATCCGGGAGCCACGAGCGCGCCGCTCGAGGACATCCGTCGCTTCTACATCCAGCACCGGCTGCACCTCGCGCATTGGGCCCGACCCCACTTCCGGACCTGTCAGCTGCCGGAGCGCTACGGCACGCTGCGGCTGATCACGCCGCGATTCGTCCACGATCTGCATCGTCACGGCGTTCAGCTATCCGTCTGGACGGTGAACGATCCATCCGACATGGACCGCCTGCTGGATTGGGGTGTCGACGGCCTCATCACGGATCGGCCGGACGTTCTCGCGAAGCTGCTCGTGGAGCGGTCGGGACGCCCTCCGCCACCGGGGCTCGACCGCCCCGTCGCGCCTTCCGAAAGGGAATAGAAGTTGCTATCTTGCGAAGACCGACGATCGTGCCAATGGCCGCGCTTCCGGGTCCGGGAGGCGGCCCTTTCATTCTCGAGGTGAGACATGAGCCCCTACGACGCGTCGTTCGAGGAGGGGTGGGGCGTTCCGGCGGAGGTGCCGTCGGCCTCAGCTCATGCGGATGCGGTCGAGCGCGGAGATGTGGTTCCGGCCCCACGCTACCGGACGCCCGCGCCGCAATCGGGTGAGAATGCGGAGCCGCGCGCGCCGTACCTGCCGTGGTACGAGTGGCGCAAGCAAGGGCCGCGCGGTCGTGCCCTCTACTTGCCCGCGCCGGAGGCTCCGGTCATACCCGAGGAGCCGGGGACGTCCTGAACGAACGGATGCCCGGTTCGGCGACGATGGACGCGGCCGGGCCCGAGGGGGCCCGGCCGCGTCGTCTTTCGGATGAAGGCCTCAGCGTGAATGAGCGCTGGCGGAAGCCCGAGACGAGCGACGTCGCGCTGGCGCGACGCTTCGTCGCGCATCTCCGGCAGAATCAGGACCTGCTCCCCGCGGGCTCACGAGTGCTCGTCGCGTTGTCGGGCGGTCTGGACTCGCTCGTCCTGCTGCACCTCCTGCTTGCCCATGAGACCGACCTCTGTGTCCAGGTCACCGCCGCCCATTTCGATCATCGCATGCGCGAGGGAAGCCGCGCGGATGCGCGGTGGACGCGCGCGCTGTGCCGCGAGCTCCGCATCCACTTTTTGACCGCGGCGGCGTCACAGGCTCTCCGCTCGGAGTCGGATGCGCGCGCGGAGCGATACCGCTTCCTTCGGCGGGCCGCTCGGCGCGTGGACGCGAGCCGAATCGTGACCGGTCACCACGCGGACGATCAGATCGAGACGCTGGTCTTCCGGCTCGCGCGCGGAACCGGGATGCGGGGGATGCGCGGGATTCCTCGTCGCAGGGGGTGCTTGGTCAGGCCGCTCCTGCCGTTCCGCCGGGCGGAGCTGGAGGAGTATGCGGCTTCCGTCGGAATCGAGGCTCGCGAGGATCCCAGCAATCGGGACCGCCGGTTCGCTCGCAATCGGCTGCGCCATGATCTGCTGCCTCGACTGTCCGCGATGGATCCCGAGCTGCCCAGGAGATTGCTCGAGACTGCTGCCTCGGCCGAGCTGGCCGAGGCAGCCTGGAACGGCGTCCTCGAGAGGCTCGCCTCGCGCGTCGTGCTCCACGAATCCGAGGCGTCCATTGAGCTTGCCAGGCCCGTCCTGCTTTCCTATCATCCGCACATTACTGCAAGGCTGCTACGAGTTGTCTGCCGCCGCGTGGGCTGCGTCCCCGGTCGGGCCGGAACCCGCGCGGCACTCGCGTTTATTAGCTCCGGCTGCAGCGGACGCGCCATTTCACTCGCGGGCGGCTGGCGTCTCGAGAGGGAGTTCGACCGCCTCTGCGTCCGGCGCGCGTCGGTCTCCGGCGCGACTGGAGTCGAGGACCGGCCGCTCCTTATCGAGACCCTCGCCGGTGAAGGAAGCGCTTGGGTCGGTGGGCGCCGTTTGCTCGTGCGCTGGGGCTCATTGGCGGAGGAGGCGACACCGGACCAGGCGGCTCTCGCCTCCTCGGCGCTCCGCCTCCCGCTGGAGCTGCGAGGCTGGCGACCGGGTGAGCGGATCGCGCTGCCCTGTGGAACCAAGAAGATGAAGAAGCTGCTGGCCGAACGCCGGGTCGGGGTGCGCGCGCGACGGCGGGCGGCCGTCCTCGTGGACGCGGAAGGCCGCGTGCTGTGGGTCGCTGGCGTCGTGCGGCGCGCCGGTGTGGAGCCCGTCCCGGGCGAGTCCGTATTCAGAATCACGGTTAGGGATGCCGAACTCCACTGACGTGGCCGGACGGACGGGTGGCCAGGCGCTGCGGCGTATCGTCTTCGATGAAGGGCAGATCGGCTCGCGCGTCGAGGCGATGGGGCATGCCATTACGGATGCCTACCCGGACGGGGAGGAGTTGCTGGTTCTCGGACTGCTGAAGGGCTCGTTCATCTTTCTCGCCGACCTCGTCCGCCACATTGATCGACCGTTGCACGTCGACTTTCTCGTCGCTTCGAGCTATGGTGCCGGTACGGTCAGCAGCGGCGATGTGCGGCTCCTCTACGACCCCGAGGCGTCCGTCGAGGGGCGCCACGTGCTGCTCGTGGAGGACATCATCGACAGCGGGACGACGCTGAGTCGGCTGATCCCGCTGCTGCGCAGGCGCAGCCCGCGGAGCCTCGAGCTCTGCGCGTTGCTGCACAAGCGCATCGCGGGCGATTTCGGACTCGAGCCGCGCTGGGTGGGTTTCGACGCACCCCGTGAATTCCTGATCGGATACGGGCTCGATCACAGCGAGAATTTCCGAAATCTGCCCTTCATCGCGAGTCTCTGACGACGTTGGACGTTGAAGGATCCGAAGATGCCTGACCGGGACAGGAACCGGGGAAAGACGCCCTCGCGCTGGAGCCGCTTCTCCAGGACGGCGTCGTTCTGGGTGCTGCTCGTGCTGATGCTGGTGTTCCTGCGCCAGGTGATGGCGCCGCACCAGCCGGAAGCGCCGGAGATCAGCTATACCCAGATGCTCAACTACCTGCGCTCCGATGCCATCGCGCAGGTCACCATCGATGAGAAACAGGTCGAGGGCACCTTCCGTGCGCCGGTCCAGATCGATCAGGTGCAGGCACGGCGCTTCACGACCCGACTGCCTTTCGAGGGCGGCGACGAGCTGCTGAAGGACTTCAACCAGCACGGCGTCGTCGTGCAGGCGGCCCAACCGAAGCAGAACTGGCTCGGGCTCCTCGTCAACCTGCTCCCGTGGCTGCTCATCATCGGCTTCTGGATCTTCTTCCTGCGGCAGATGCAGGCGGGCGGATCGAAGGCGTTCCAGTTCGGAAAGTCGAAGGCCAAGCTGCTCTCCGGGGACACGCCCAAGATCACGTTCGCGGACGTGGCCGGCTGCGACGAGGCCAAGGAGGAGCTGCGCGAGATCATCGAGTTCCTCAAGGACCCGCAGAAGTTCAGCCGCCTCGGAGGGCGTCTTCCGAAGGGTGCCCTGCTCATCGGGCCGCCCGGCACGGGCAAGACGCTGCTCGCGAAGGCGGTCGCGGGCGAGGCGGCACGCCCGTTCTTCTCGATGTCCGGCTCGGACTTCGTCGAGATGTTCGTCGGCGTCGGCGCCTCACGCGTGCGCGACCTCTTCGAGCAGGGCAAGGCGCACGCGCCCTGCATCATCTTCATCGACGAGATCAATGCCGTCGGTCGCCACCGCGGTGCGGGGCTCGGCGGCGGACACGACGAGCGGGAGCAGACGCTCAACCAGCTGCTCGTCGAGATGGATGGCTTCGAGTCGAATGACGGCGTGATCCTGCTGGCCGCGACGAATCGCCCCGATGTGCTCGATCCGGCGCTGCTGCGCCCGGGCCGCTTCGACCGACAGATCGTCGTGGACGCGCCGGACGTCAAGGGCCGGGAAGGCATTCTGCGCGTCCACCTCCGCAAGATCCCGCTCGCCGACGACGTCGAGGTCGAGAGAATCGCGCGAGGCACGCCCGGCATGAGCGGCGCGGATCTGGCCAACCTGGTGAACGAGGCGGCGCTGCTGGCGGCCCGTCGTGATCGCGACAAGGTGTACCAGACGGACCTCGAGGAAGCCAAGGACAAGGTGATGCTCGGCGCGGAGCGCAAGAGCATGGTTCTCACGGAGGCGGAGCGGCGGCTCACGGCCTACCACGAGGCGGGCCATGCCGTCGTCGCGCTGCGCACTCCGGGACTCGACCCGCTGCACAAGATCACCATCGTGCCGCGTGGCCGCGCGCTCGGGATCACCGCCTCGATCCCGGAGGAGGACCGCCACTCCTACTCGAAGGATTACCTGCTCGCGCGCCTCGCAATGCTGTTCGGCGGCCGCGCCGCGGAGGAGCTCGAGTTCGGACCGGCCAAGATCACCACCGGCGCCGGCAACGACATCGAGCGGGCGACCGACATGGCCCGTCGCATGGTCACGCAATTCGGCATGAGCGAGAGCATCGGGCCGATGGCCGTCGGCGACGCGGAGCAGGAAGTCTTCCTCGGCCGCGAGCTGGTCCAACGGCGTGAGATCTCCGAGCGCACGGCGCAGATGGTCGACGGCGAGGTCAAGCGCCTTCTCGACGAGGCGTACCACCACGCGCTGGAATCCCTGCGGCAGAACCGCTTGCTGCTCAAGGCGATCGCAGACATGCTGCTCGAGCGCGAGACGCTGGATCGGGACGAGATCTATCAGCTC
Source organism: uncultured Gemmatimonadales bacterium (assembly GCA_963798855.1). Lineage (GTDB taxonomy): Bacteria > Gemmatimonadota > Gemmatimonadetes > Longimicrobiales > RSA9 > CAWCUU01. The sequence goes on from CAWCUU010000001.1 coordinate 693,799, forward strand.
GATCGCGGCGAGAGCCTGCCCCCGCTCGAGAAGTCCGCCGAGACGCTCGGCGCGCAGCCCAGCAACGGGCGCGGTGAAAGAGAGGGGGATGAGGGCGAGCTGATCGCGGTCGGTCGCGACGACGAGCCGCGCAAGAAGACCAGCGCCTCGCCATGAGCCTATCCGGTCGGCCGCTCGGGCATGAAGCTCCCGCTCTGCTCGGCGACCGGCCGGCATCCGTTCCCGGCCGCGTGTCCGCGGTGCCCACCGGCTGGCGTACGGCGCGCGGCGAGCTGTCGCTCGATCGCCCTCGCATCGTCGGCATCCTCAACGTCACCCCCGACTCCTTCTGGACCGGCGCCCGCCACGAGCGTCTCGATCGCGCCCTGGAGTGGACGGCGGAGCTGCTGGAGCAGGGCGTCGACATGATCGATGTCGGCGGCGAGTCCAGCCGCCCGGGTGCGAGCCCCGTGACGGAAGAGGAGGAGCTCCAGCGAGTCGTTCCCGTCGTGCGGGAGCTCACGCGGCGGTGGCCGGATCTGCTCGTGTCCATCGATACCGTGAAGGCCGGCGTCGCCGCGGCCGCTCTCGACGAGGGCGCGTGCGCCGTCAATGACGTCTCCGGCTTCAGGCTCGACCCGACGATCGCCGGGGTGGTCGCCCGCCACGGTGCCGGCGTCGTTCTCATGCACTCCCGCGGCGACATCGCCACCATGGCGTCCTACGCGAACGCCGACTACGGCCGTGACCCCGTCGGCGACGTGGTCGCGGAGCTCGGCGAGGCGCTTGGCCGCGCGCGAACGGCCGGCGTATCGGATGCCTCGATCGTGCTCGATCCCGGCCTCGGCTTCTCGAAGCGGACGCAGCACAGCACCGCCATGCTGGCCCAGCTACCGCGCCTGGTTGCGCTCGGACGGCCGGTGCTGGTCGGCCCCTCCCGCAAGCGCTTCGTCGGCGATCTGGCCGGCGGGCTGCCGCCCGAGGAGCGACTCGAGGCGACCCTCGCCGCCTGCGTCGTGGCCCTCCTGCACGGCGCTCGCCTCTTCCGCGTGCACGACCCCCGTCCGGTCCGCCGGGCCCTCGATGTGGCCGAAGCCCTCCGCGACGAGCCATGACCGATCTGCAGCGCTACACATTCCTCCTGCCGGGCCTGAAGGACCTGTTCCAGATCGGCGTCGTTGCCGTCGGCTTCTATTACGTGCTCCGCCTCCTCGCGCGCACGCGGGCGATCCAGATGCTGTTCGGGCTCGTGCTGCTGGCGGCCTTCTACTTCGTCGCCCGGCTGCTGAACCTCGATCTCGTCCGGTTCCTGCTCGAGAACCTGTTCCAGTACGGCGCCATCGCGGCCCTCATCGTCTTCCAGCCCGAGCTCCGCAGCGCCCTCGCACGTCTCGGTCAGAACCGCATGCTCCGCTGGTTCAACAAGATGGAGGAAAGCGCCGTCGTCGAGGAGCTGGTCGAGGCCGCCGAGCGCCTGTCCCGCGCGAAGATCGGTGCGATCATCGTCATTGCACGCGACATGGGCCTCGAGGAGTACGTCGAGACCGGCACCGCGCTCCAGGCGCGCGTCTCCGCCGATATCCTCGTCAGCATCTTCGCGCCCTACGGACCGCTCCACGACGGTGCGGTGATCATCGAGGGCGACACGATCACCGCCGCCGGCGTGATCCTGCCCCTCACGCAATCGCCGATCGAGGACAAGAGCCTCGGCACCCGTCACCGCGCCGCGATCGGCCTTTCGGAGGAGACCGACGCCCTCGTGATCGTGGTCAGCGAGGAGACGGCCCAGATCTCGCTGACCGAGCGGGGCAGCATCGAGCGCGATATCGGTCTCGGTCGCCTGCGCGAAGCCCTGGCCGGCGCCACCCTCGCCCGCCAGACCGCCTGACCCCGCTGCCGCCGCCCAGCCGCGCAGCGCCCCCCGCCGCAGGCGGCGCCCGGCCGCAGGTCGCACCCCGCCGCGGGCGGCGCCCGCCGCAGGGCCGCACCCCGGCCCGCAGGGCCGCACTCCGGCGGCACGCCGCCCCGCCGCCAGGCGGCGCCCGGCCCGCGCGGGCCGCGCCCGACGCCAGTCGCGCCCGGCCCCGCGAGGCCGCGCCCGGCCGCAGGCCGCGTTGACACGCACCGCGGGGGCCGGTACAATTGCCCGGATTCCTCGCGACTGAAGTCTCCGAGATCCCTTCGATTGGAGGAGTCGAACGTTGGAAAACCAGTACCGGCTGCTGCAGCTCTTCGCCGACGGCGGGATCATGATGTACCCGCTCGTGCTCTGCTCGCTGCTCGCGCTGGGCGTCATCATCGCGAAGGCGTTCACGCTGTGGACGGCGCACAACCGGTCGCGACAGCTCCTCGATCAGGTGGGGACGTTGACCGGCGAAGGCCGACTCGACGAGGCGATCGAGGTGACGGAGTCCACGCCCGGCCCCGTGGCGGCGATCCTCGACGCCGGGCTCCGGCGGATCCGTGAGGCGAACCACCAGAGCAGCGAGATCGAGGCCGCGGTCAAGGCGACCGGCAGCATCGAGCTCGGATTCCTCGAGCGCGGGCTCGTGCTCCTCGCGACGGTCTCCAACGTCGCGCCCCTGCTCGGCTTCCTGGGCACCGTCGCCGGCATGATCAACGCCTTCGGCGCGATCGAGCAGGCAGGGCAGGTCGAGGCGACTCTGGTCGCGGGCGGGATCAAGATCGCGCTCATCACCACCGCGGCCGGCCTGCTGATCGCCGTGCCGGTGAACCTCGCCTATAATTTCTTTGTATCACGTATCGACAAGCTGATCGTGGACATGGAGCACGGCACGGGCGCCGTGTTGAAGCTGGCGTGGGCGTCGGAAGGGACTCCGAGCCGTGCCGTCGCGACGCCGGGTCCGGCGGCGGCGGCCCGGCCGCCCGAGAGCGGACGCATCGCGTCGTCGATCGAGGACACCGAGCCGGGCTCGCGCGGGCCCGGGCTCGAGAAGCCGTAGGAGGAGCGACATGGCGGTGTTCCGCAAGAAGGAGCGGGTCTCGGGTGAGATCCCGACCGCGTCGATGGCCGACATCGCGTTCCTGCTGCTGATCTTCTTCCTGGTCACCACGGTCTTCGACGAGGAGCGCGGACTGGCGATCGTGCTACCGGAGCAGCAGGAGCAGGTGAAGGTCTCGCAGAAGAACGTGCTGCACATGGTGATCCGACCGGACGGGGTGGTCGAGGTGAAGCGGGGCGAGAGCCCGCAGGTGCAGCCGGTTCGACCGAACGAGGTCGGCGAGATCTGGCGACTCGAGTCGTCGCGCAATCCGAATCTCATCGCGGCTGTTAAGACGTATCCGGATGCGCCGTACAAGGCGATGATCGACGTCCTCGACCAGCTCCAGGCCGCCGGTGCCGAGCGTATCTCGCTGCAGCAGTACGAGGAGGGCCAATGATCTCCGGTCAGGGATTCAAGAAGAAGTCGAAGGCCAGCAGCGACATCCCCTCCTCATCACTGGCGGACATGGCGTTCCTGCTGCTCATCTTCTTCATGGTGAGCACGACGTTCCGCCGCGAGAAGCAGCGCAAGATCGAGGTGCCGAAGGCCGAGGCGACGCAGAAGCTCGACTCGCCGCGCAAGGATGTGCTTCACGTCTGGATGGAGAAGAACGGTCAGATCTTCATCAACGATCAGAACATTCCGCTCGATAAGGTGTCCAATATCGTGGGCCCGCTATATGCCGCGAATCGGGCCCTCGTGATCGTGCTGCGGGCCGACAGCAACGTCCCGTACCACTTTGTGGACCAGGTACAGAAGCAGCTCCAGGCGGCCGGCGCGGTCCGGCTCACGTTCTACACGGAACTGGAGCAGCGCATCACCCGCGAGCGGAGGTAGACATGGCGCCAGGGACCGCGAACAGGGCGGGCGTCGTCATGGAGACGGCGAACGACCGCTTCAAGAAGCGATTCGGCGAGTGGTTCTGGGGCGGGCTGCTGGCAGCGACGGTGCTCCACTTCCTCATTTTCGCGTTCTTCCCGGAGATGACCGCTGCCGACGTTTCGTTCAACACGAACCAGCTCGAGGCGATCGACATTCCGCCGGAGGTGAAGATCCCGCCGCCGCCACAGGCGATCGCCCGTCCGGCCGCGCCCGTCGTCTCGGCGGACGCGGACGTGAAGGAGGACATCACGATCGCGCCGACGACGTTCGAGAGCAATCCGGTCGAGAACCTGCCGCCGCCGCCGAGCAGCGGTGGCGGAGGCGCGGACCTCGCCAAGGCGCCGACGTTCACGCCGTACACGGTGGCGCCCGATCTGAAGAACCGGACGGAGGTGTCCAAGGCGCTGGAGAAGTATTATCCACCGCTGCTGAAGGACGCCGGCATCGGGGGCACGGTCAACGTTTGGTTCTTCATCGATGAGAACGGGCGCGTCATCAAGACGCAGGTCCAGAAGAGCAGCGGCCAGCAGTCGCTCGATGATGCGGCCATCAAGGTCGCGAACATCATGCGGTTCTCGCCGGCGCTGAACCGGGACAAGAAAGTCCCGGTCTGGGTCGCGCTGCCGATCGTCTTCCAGACGCGCTGAGACCGCGGCTCCGCAAAGGACGCTCTCGAAGAGGGATCGGCCGCGGCCGATCCCTCTTTTTTTTCGGCCTCGCACCGGCCTTGCCGTTGATTCCGGTGCGGGGCCGGGGTAACATAGGCCCTCCATGTACGATGCACGGCTCCGGGAGAGTCTTCCCCGCGTCCGGGAGCGGATCGATGCGGCGCTTCGGCGCGGCGGGCGGTCCGGCCCCGTCGACGTCGTCGCGGTGACGAAGGGACATCCGGTGGCGGCCGTCGAGGCGGCCATCGCCGCGGGGGTGGCGGTGTGCGGCGAGAACCGCGTGCAGGAGCTGGAGGAGAAGGTGGCCGTGGTCGGGCGCGATGCGGTCGGCTGGCACCTCATCGGACACTTGCAGCGCAACAAGGTAAGGCGGGCGATCCCGCTCTTCGACCTGATCCATTCGGTGGATTCGCTGCGTCTGGCGCGCGAGCTCTCGAAGGAGGCCGTCGCGCTGGGGGTGGAAGTCGAGGCGCTCGTGCAGCTGAACACGTCGGGTGAGGAGAGCAAGGGTGGCTTTCGCGAGGGTCCGGTGCAGGCCGTCGCGGCAGTGGCCGCCCTGCCGGGGCTGCGCGTCAGCGGCATCATGACGATGGCCCCGCTCACCGAGGACCAGGCGGCCGTGCGCCGCACGTTCGCGGAGGCCCGCGACGTGTTCGAGCGCTGCGGCCGGGAGGTGCCCGCGTTCGAACCCCGGCATCTGTCCATGGGCATGTCCGGCGACTTCGAGATCGCGGTGGAGGAGGGCAGCACGATGGTCCGGCTGGGAACCATTCTGTTCGGGGAGCGTGAGGCATGATCGATCTGACGCCCGTGGACGTTCGGAAGAAGAAGGGCGACTTCAAGCGCTCGATTCGAGGCTACGAGTCGAACGCCGTGGATCAGTTCCTCGAGCTCGTCGCCGACCGCATGGAGGAGCTGCTGCGGCAGACCCTGGCGCAAAACGAGCGGGTGGCCCAGCTGGAGGCGCAGGTGACCGGGTTCCGCGACCGGGAGCGCGCGCTGACGGAGGCGTTGGTCACGGCCCAGGAGGTGCGCGAGGAGGTGAAGCGGCAGGCGGAGCGATCCGCGGAGCTGCTGCGCCGCGAAGCCGAGGCGGACGCGGAGCAGCTGCGCCAGGAGGCGATCCGTCAGCGGGACCGCGAGGAGGACGCGCTGCGCCGGATGCGGACCAGGCGCGAGCAGTTCCTGCGCAGCTACAAGCGGCACCTCGAGCAGGAGCTCGCGGACCTCGAAACTCTCGTCGCCGAGCTGAATGCGGCGGCGGAGGTCGAAGGCGAGCCGCCGCCGGCGCGAACGCGCTTTGCCGCGGGGCGGCTCGGTGGCGGGGATCCGGATGAGAAGCAGCCCGGAGAAGCGGAAGGCGGTGGCTTCTCGGCCCAGGGCGAGCGGCCCGGCTCGGATGACGATCCCGGCTGGCTCTCCTCGCTGATGGAGGAGAAGCCTTGATCCCCGCCGGTCCGACGGCGGCGGCCGGCGTCATGGAGGCGATCCAGCAGGCCGTTGCAGCGGTTCGGGAGCGGACCGCGCTCGAACCCGAGGCCGCGATCATTCTGGGGACCGGTCTGGGCGCGCTGGCCGAGGACATCGACGCGGACACGGTTCTGGATTATCAGGATCTGCCGGGCTTCCCCCTCTCCACGGTCGAGTCCCATACGGGCCGGCTGATCCTCGGCACGCTGGCGGGGAAGCGCGTCGTCGCAATGCACGGCCGGTTCCACCGCTACGAGGGGTATTCGCTGCAGCAGGTGGCGTTCCCGGTGCGGGTGATGCACGGCCTCGGCGCCCGCACCCTGATCGTCTCGAACGCCTGTGGCGGGCTCCACCCGCTCTGGTCGGCCGGCGACCTGGTGCTGCTCGACGACCACATCAACCTGCTCGGCGACAACCCTCTGATCGGCGAGAACCTGGACGAGCTTGGCCCTCGCTTCCCGGACATGTCGCAGCCTTACGACCCCGAGCTCCAGACGCTCGCGGAGCAGGTCGCGCTCGCGGAGCGGATCCCGCTCCACCGCGGCGTCTACGTCGCCGTGCCCGGGCCGAACCTCGAGACACGCGCGGAGTACCGCATGCTCCGGATGATCGGCGCCGACGTCGTCGGCATGAGTACGGTCCCGGAGGTCATCGTGGCCCGCCATATGGGCATGCGTGTCGTCGGACTCAGCATCATCACGGACGAATGCCTGCCCGACGCACTGGAGCCGGCGGACGTGGCTACCATCATCCGGGTCGCGGCCTCGGCCGAGCCCCGACTGACGCGACTCGTGCGCGCCCTGCTGGAGCGCATCTGAAAACGGGCGGCCGCCCGCCGGCGGCCGACGGGGCCGCGATCTGTCCCCGCCCTTCATGACAGCCGTGAATCGATGAGGTATCCCGATTATCCCCAGGACGTCGTCGCCCTCGAGGAGGAGATCCTCCAGCGCTGGCGCGACGAGGATCTCTTCCGCCGCACGCTCGAGGCGACGGCGGACGGGGATGAATTCGTATTCTACGAGGGGCCGCCGACCGCGAATGGGCGCCCCGGCATTCACCACGTGCTGAGCCGCACGCTGAAGGACGTGATCTGCCGGTTCCGCTCCATGCAGGGACGTCACGTGACGCGGATCGCCGGCTGGGATACACACGGGCTCCCCGTCGAGATCGAGGCCGAGAAGAAGCTGGGCATCAGCGGCAAGCGCGAGATCGAGGAGGTCGGCGTCGCCCGCTTCAACGAGGTCTGCCGCGACAGCGTGTTCACCTACAAGGAGGACTGGGAGCGGCTCTCGGAGCGCATCGGCTACTGGCTCGACTACTCCGACCCCTACATCACGTTTTCGCCCGACTATATCGAGAGTGTCTGGTGGATCCTCGCAGAGCTCGCGGCGAAGGACCTCATCTACAAGGGCTACAAGAGCGTCGCGTACTGTCCCCGATGTGGCACCGCGCTATCCTCGCACGAGGTGGCGCAGGGCTATCAGGACGTGGAGGATCCGTCGCTCCACTTCCTTGCGCCAGTGATCGAGCCGGGTGTCGTGGATCCCACGGCCCTGGCGCTGGAGGCGCCCGGCATCGACGACGACTGGACGCGCGCGTTCCTCGTCTGGACGACGACGCCATGGACGGTGCCGTCCAACGTCGCGCTCGCCGTGCACCCGGATCTCGACTATGTCGAGGTCGAGCACGCCGGGCGCAGACTGATCCTCGCCGAGGGACGGGTCGAGCCCGTGCTCGGCGAGGACGCGCGCATCGTCGCACGGCACCGCGGCGAGGACCTGGTCGGCTGGCGCTACCGTCGTCCGCTCGATCTCGTCGACGTGCCCGACGGCGCCGCGAACGCCTTCAAGGTGGTGGCGGAGGACTTCGTCAGCGCGGAGGATGGCACCGGGCTGGTGCATCTCGCCCCTGCGTTCGGCGCGGACGACTTCGCGGCGGGGCAGGAGCACGATCTGCCGATGCTGCGTCCGATCGATGATGCGGGACGATTCGAGGCGGGAGTGCCGCTCGTCGGCGGGCTGTGGGTGAAGGACGCGGACGACGTGCTGAGCGAGGACCTGCGCGCGAGAGGCCTGCTCTTCCGCTACGGCCGGATCACACACTCCTATCCGCACTGCTGGCGGTGCGAGAGCCCGCTGCTCTACGTCGCGCGCGATTCGTGGTACATCCGCACGACGCAGTACCGCGACGCGATGCTCGCCAACAACCGCGCGATCCACTGGTATCCGCCGGAGGTGGGCTCCGGCCGCATGGGGGAGTGGCTGGAGGGCAACATTGACTGGGCTCTCTCGCGCGAGCGCTACTGGGGCACGCCGCTGCCGATCTGGATCTGCGATGCGGACGCGGCTCACCTCGAGGTCATCGGCTCCTTCACCGAGCTGGCGGAGCGCGCCGGCGAGCTGCCGCCGGACTTCGATCCGCACAAGCCGGCAATCGACGAGGTCACCTGGAGCTGCCGCGACTGCGGCGGCGTCATGCGGCGCACGCCCGAGGTGATCGATGTCTGGTTCGACTCGGGCAGCGTGCCGTACGCCCAGTGGCACTACCCGTTCGAGAACGTGGACGAGTGGAAGCGCCACTTCCCCGCGGACTACATCTGCGAGGGTGTGGACCAGACGCGGGGCTGGTTCTATTCGCTGCTCGCGATATCGACCATGCTCGAGCTCGGGCCGTCGTACCGGAACGTGGTCGTCAACGACCTCGTGCTCGACGCGCAGGGACAGAAGATGTCGAAGTCGCGTGGCAATGCCGTCGACCCCTGGGACGCCATTGGCCGCTTCGGCGCCGACGGCATCCGTTGGTACTTCCTGACGGCCAGCCAGCCGTGGGTACCGAAGCGCTTCGATGCGGAAGCGCTCGGCGAGGGCGCGCGGCGGGTGTTCGACACGCTGGCGAACACGTACCGGTTCTTCGCCCTCTACGCCAATCTGGAAGGTTGGGTCGCGAGCGAAGCCGACCCGGCTGCAGCGGAGCGGCCCACGCTCGACTGCTGGATCCTGTCGCGAATGAACCGTCTCGCGCGCGGCGTCGCTGCCGACCTCGAAGCGTACGACATGACCCGGGCGTTCCGCGCCATCGGCGATTTCATCGTCGATGATCTCTCGAACTGGTACGTGCGGCGCGGCCGGAGCCGGTTCTGGGGGAGCGCGGAGTCGCCCGACGCGAGGGCGGCCTTCCGCACGCTGGCGGATGTGCTGGCGACGACCGCGCGACTGCTCGCGCCCGCCATGCCGTTCCAGCCCGATTGGCTGCACCGCGCGGTAGAGGGTGGCTCGGTGCACCTGGCGGGCTTCCCACGGGTCGAGGAGCGACTCATCGACGACGGCCTCGAGAGCGAGATGGACGCTGCCCGCGTGCTCGCGCGGCTGGGGCGGGCGGCGCGGGAGCAGGCGCGGATCCGCGTCCGCCAGCCGCTGTCTACGGTCTTCGCGGTCCTGCCGCGCGCGCAGGTGCTGCGCCCCGCGGTGCTCGACATCGTGAAGGACGAGCTGAACGTGAAGGAGATCCGCTTCCTGGAGACGGCCTCCGAGCTGGTAACGTTCCGCGCGACGCCGAACTTCCGCGTGCTCGGACCGCGCTTCGGACCCCGCGTGAGCGCGGTGGCGGCCGCACTCGCTGCGCTCGGCTCGGATCGGCTCGCGGCGTTCCGTGGCGGGCAGCCACTGCGCGTCGAAGTGGAAGGCGAGACGGTGGAGCTGGGTCCTGACGACGTCGAGGTGCGGCAGGAGGCCCGGGGCGAGCTCGTCGTGGAGAGCGATGAAGGCTACACCGTAGCGCTCGACCCGACGATCGGGCCGGAGCTGCGGCTGGAGGGGCTGGCGCGCGAGCTCGTGAATCGAGTTCAGCGGCTCCGGCGCGATGCGGGGCTGGAGGTCCAGGACCGCATCCGCCTCGGGGTCGGCGCGGCGGGCGAGCTCGCCGCCGCGGCGGAGCGGCACCGGGACTATCTCGTCGCAGAGACTCTGGCCCGGGATTTTCATGTGGGAACCGATGTGGCGGAAGCGGCGTATGCCCACGTTCGTGACGTGGAGATCGACGGGCATGTCGCTCGCGTCGGGATCAGCGTAGCCTAGGCGGCCGGATGTCGGCCGGGGATGGGGAAGAGCGGAACGTGTCGGAAGCGACCGCGGTTCAGGACGCCGCCGTGCAATCCTGGAATGGTGGCAAGAGCGTCATCTTCATCGCGATCGTGATGGCGGTCGTCGTCACGGACTTCATCAGCAAGGTGCTGGTGCAGCGGACCTTTCAGCTGTACGACCAGGTGGACGTGATCGGCGATTACGTGCGCTTCACCTACATCTACAATCCCGGCGCGGCGTTCGGGATCCATCTCGGACCCTACAGCCGATTGATCTTCCTCGTCCTGTCCGTGATCGCACTGGTCGCCCTCGCGGCGATGTACTGGGTCACCCCCGCAGCGGACCGGGTCCGCCTCACGGCGATCGCGCTGATCTGCGGCGGCGCTCTCGGCAACCTCGCCGACCGCGTCCGCTCCGTCCACGGCGTGGTGGATTTCGTCGATGTCGGCGTCGGCACTCTGCGCTGGCCCGTCTTCAACGTGGCCGACGTCGCGGTGACGCTCGGCGCCATCTTTCTCGCCCTCTCCCTCTGGAAGGAGGAGCGGCACGAGGATGGCGGATGAAGCCGAACCCAGGGAAGACCACCCCTCGGCCGGGGAGCGCCGTAGCCTGAGCGTCGGCGACGACGGGGTGGGCGAGCGGATCGATCGCTTCGTTGCGGCCGCGCTCCCCGAGCTCTCGCGTACGCGCGTCGAACGGCTCCTGCAGGACGGCCACGTCCTGCTGAACGGTCAGCCGCCTCGCAAGAGCCAGCGGATGGAGGCCGGGGACCGGATCGAGGTCTTCGTTCCTGCGGCTCGCCCCACCGAGATCCTGCCTGAGGCCATCCCGCTCCGCATCGTCCACCAGGACGCCGACCTCCTCGTGGTGGACAAGCCCGCCGGCCTGGTCGTTCACCCGGCGCCGGGTCACCGCACGGGGACGCTCGTCAATGCGCTGCTGCACCACGTGCCGGACCTTTCCGGAATCGGAGGCGTTGCCCGCCCGGGAATCGTGCACCGGCTGGACCGGGACACCTCCGGCCTGCTCATCGTCGCGAAGAACGATCGGGCGCACCGTCGCCTGTCGGAGGCGCTGAAGCGGCGCGAGATCCGCCGTATCTACCTCGCAGTCTGCTGGGGGCACCTCGCCTCCGACCGGCAGGTGGTGGACGCGCCGCTCGGTCGCTCCGCCTCCGATCGCCGCCGCATCGCCGTCCTGGAGGGCGGACGTCGCGCCCGCACACGATTCACCCGCCTCGAGCGCTGGCGCGCCGCAGATCTGCTGCAGGCGGAGCTGGACACCGGTCGCACCCATCAGATCCGCGTGCATCTCTCGCACATCGGGCATCCCGTCGTGGGGGACGCCGACTACGGCGGCGGCGGCGCCCGCCGTATCAGCGGCCCGGACCAGCTCTGGGCACGCGAACTGGCGCGGCGAGTGCCGCGCCAGTTCCTGCACGCATGGCGGCTCCGCTTCCCGCACCCCGCGGATGGCCGTGACATGCGTTTCGAGAGCTCCCTGCCCGAGCCGCTCGCGTCGGCCGCGGCGTGGGCCCGCGGCACGTCCACACCGGTCGGTGGTTGACCCCCGCCGGAGCGGCGGTCTATCTTGCAACGCCCACCCCGAGGTTCCGCACAGGAAGGCGACATGCAGTCCGACACGGCCGTCGCGGAATCATCCGGCGGCGCCGCTCCGAGCGCGCCGGTCTGGATCGTCTTCGAATGTGACCACCACCGTTTCGGTCTCCCCATCGACAGCGTCCGCGAAGTCCTGCCGCCGCACGCGTTCACGCGCCTTCCCGGTGCCATCCCGGTCGCTTGCGGCCTGATCGGTTTGCGCGGGCGGGTCGTCACGGTTTTCGATTTCGGCGCGGCGGTAGGCCTCCGTCGGGCATCCGCGCAGCCGGACTTTCGGATCGTGCTGGTGGAGCGCGGCTCCGCCGCCATCGGCCTGGCGGTGGAGCGGATGCTCGGCACGGCGAGCGGCCCCGCCGAGGCCCGCTCCACCGGGGACCGCTCCACGGAAGGGTCAGCCGTGACGCTCGAGGATGAGGCCGTGCTCGGCGGCGGCTCGATCGATGGTCGGCCCTTTGTCGCCGTGAACGGGGAGCGCCTGCTCGTGGGACTCCTCGCCAGCCAGCGGAAGGATGACAGGTGAATGGAAAAACGCGTTCTGATCTGTGACGATGCGATCTTCATGCGCACGATGCTCGGAGACATCCTCGAGCAGGCTGGCTTCCAGGTCTCCGGTCAGGCGGCGACGGGTGCCGAAGCGCTGGAGAGATACAGGGAGCTGAAGCCGGATCTGGTGATCATGGACATCGTCATGCCGGACATGGGCGGCATCGACGCGGTGCGCGCGATCATCGGCGAGTTTCCGGATGCGCGCATCCTCATGTGCAGCGCGATGGGACAGCAGGCGCTGGTCATCGAAGCGGTGGAGGCCGGCGCACGCGACTTCGTCGTCAAGCCGTTCCAGCCCTCGCGCGTCCTGGAGGCCGTGCAGCGCGTGCTCGGCTGAGCGCTCGCGGACTGGAGCGTCGTGGACCGATCGCGTTATCAGGACCTGTACGCCGCCGAGGCCGCGGACCACCTCGCGCGCCTCGGTCACGCGTTGCTGGCTCTCGAGGGTGGCGATGCTGCGGCCGCGACGGAGGAGGCGTTCCGCGCGGTCCACACGCTGAAGGGGATGGCCGCGACGATGGGCTTCGCCGACGTCGCCGAGCGCGCACACCGGCTGGAAGGGACGCTCGAGAGCGTCCGCGGCGGCGTGGGGCCCCGCGATCAGTCGGTCGTGGACCACCTCCTCTCTCTCGCGGATGGACTGGAGGCGGCCGTACACGCATCGCTGGCCGAGGGACCTCTGGTGTCGGAGCCCGCATCGCGATCTCCGGAGCGGGACACCGTCGGCGAACCGGCCGCATCCGCGCCCGCCGGCGACCATGACGCGGCCGCCGCGGCGGCGGGCGAGACGGTGCTGATCGTTCAGCTGAGGCGGGACACGCCGCTGATCGCCGCCCGGGCCACGGTGCTACGCACGCGCCTCGAGGGCGTGGGACCGATCCTGGCGACGGAGCCGGACCCCGGCGCGGCGGAGTTCAGCGGAGAGCTCCGCTTCCGATTCGGGGCGGGTACCGACCTGGAGCGGTTGCGTTCGCTGCTGGAGTCGGACGGCGACATCGCGCGTTTCCATTTCGCGCGCGCCCCTCAGCCGGGGGCGGCTGCGCCGGCTCCATCGACGCGAGTCGAGCTGAGCCGCCTCGACGAGTTGGCCGAGGGGGTGGCGCAGCTCGCGCAGCTGCACGGTCGGCTGCGCTCGCTGATCGGGGATGAGGGACCGCTGGCCGATGTGGTGGACCGCGCGGTCACGGAGATGGACAGGCTGAACGAGACGGTCCTCGCGTTGCGCATGGTCCCGCTGCGGGAAGCGTTCGCGCCCCTGCCGCGGATCGCGCGGGACGCCGCGCGGCGGCTCGACCGGCGGGTCGAGCTCAGGTTGGAGGGAGAGGACGTCGGGCTCGATCGGGCGATCGTCGAGGCGCTCGCGGACCCGCTCGCGCACCTTTTGCGCAATGCGGTGGACCATGGCATCGAAGCTCCGCAGGAGAGGAGCGCCGCGGGCAAGCCTGAGGTCGGGCGCATCGAGGTGAGCGCCGAGCGCGAGCGTTCGCGGGTCACGATACGCGTCCGCGATGACGGACGCGGAGTGCCGGTCGAGCAGGTGCGCGAGCGTGCCACCGCGTTGGGCCTCATCGGCCATTCCGCAGGGGAGCTGGATGGCGATGAGCTCCTCGGGATCCTGAGCCGGTCCGGCTTCTCGACGGCCGACCAGGTGAGTCAGATCTCGGGTCGTGGGGTAGGGCTGGACATCGTGGCGGAGGGGATCCGCTCCCTCGGCGGCTCGGTGGGCATGCACAGCACCCCGGGTGCGGGGACGACCTTCACTCTGCACGTGCCGCTCACTCTCGCGGTCGCGCAGGCGCTTCGCGTCCGCGTCGGGGCCGAGGACTACCTCATCCCCGTGACGCACGTGCTCGAGGTGGTCGAGATCGAGGCGGATTCGCTCGTTTCTCGAGGTGCCGGAGAGGCGCTAAGGCTGCGAGGTGAGGTGGTCCCCCTGGTGCGCATCGGCGCGCTGCTCGATACTCCCGGGCGTGGATCCGGGGCGGCTGCCGTTATCGCGTCCGTCGGCTCGCGTCGGGGCGCGCTCGTCGTCGATGAGCTGATCGGCCGCTCACAGATCACGCTCCAGTCGTTCGAGCCGCCGGTCGGCACCCTACGTCTCTTCGCGGGTGCGACCCTGCTGCCTGACGGCCGCGCCGCTCTGATCCTCGATCCGGCAAGCGTTCTGCGAGGGGAGTGAGGAGATGATGAACCTCCGTGAGCTTGGAGAGCTGCAGCTCGATGGTCTGCGGGAGGTCGCGAACGTCGGTGCCGGTCACGCAGCGACCGCGCTCTCGCAGCTGACGGAGCGCCGCATCGGGGTCGAGGTGCCCCGCCTGAGAATCGCGCGCTTGGCGGATGTCGCTCCGCTGGACGCGAGCGCGCCGGCCGGCGTCGCTGGGGTGCTCTTTCAGGTGCTCGGCGATGCGACGGGTCGATGCATCCAGATCTTCCCCGCCCCCACCGCATCGCGTATCGCCGAGATCCTGCTGCGCCGCGCGCCCGTGCCGTTCCCTGACGGCTTCGCCGAGATGGAGCGCTCCGCCCTGATGGAGGTGGGGAACATCGTGACCGGTGCCTACCTGAGCGCCCTGTCGGATTTCCTCGGGCTCCTGCTGCTCGCTTCGGTGCCGCGGCTGGTCGTGGGTGCCGCCGCCGCGGTGCTCGGCAGCGACGCGCGGCCTTCCGGCTCGAGCGAAGATCTGGTTCTGTGCATCGACACGCACTTCTCGATGGAGGATTCGGACGCGGAGCTGGACGGCCATTTCCTCCTCCTGCCCGATCCGCCTGCGCTGCGGTCCATCTTCCAGGCGCTGCGACTCGCGTGATCCGGAGCCCCGCCGCGGCCGGGTCTCCGGTCGCCACGCTGGACGCGAGCCTCGAGGCGGCCGGAGCGCCGACCGGTCTGGGCCCCCTCGAGCCGCTCGCGCCGCCGTCCCGCGAGTCACCGCGCTCGAAGCACGATCTCGAGATCCTGCGCTCGCTCGCGAAGCGCATTCCGCCGAACGATTCCGGGGCCCACAACAATCTGGGCGTCGTCTACTACCAGAAGGGGCTCTACGAGGAGGCGATCGACGCCTTCGAGCGTGCGTTGCAGCTCGACCCCCGCATGGAGGTCGCGCGGCGCAACCTCCAGATCGCGTACCTCGGGACCGGCTTCTTCGAGCAGCTGGTCTCGGAGCTGCGTCGGCGCCTGGAGACCCGGCCGCGCGATGAGACCGCGCGCCGGCGCCTGGCGCTGGCCTACCTTCACACCGGTGATCCGGCGACCGCCGTCACCGAGATCGAGAGGCTGCTCGAGCTGCGGCCGCAGGACGTCGGGCTGCGAAGGCTGCTCGCGCGGGCGCAGCGGGAATGTGGCGACCTCGACGAGGCCCTGCGCCAGCTTCGCAAGGCCGGCGAGCTCGATCCTTCTGACGCGATGGTCTTCCTGCGCATAGGCGAGATCTTCTACAACCGCGGGCTGACGCGAGACGCGCGAGATACGCTGGAGCACTCCGTCGCGCTGGACGACCGGCTCGCCTCCGCCTATCTGCTGCTCGCGTTCGTCTACGGCGACCTCGGCATGGACGAGCGCGCTCGTGCCGCCTCCGCTCGGGCCCGGGAGCTGAACCCGAGCTACGCGAAAGTGGAGACCAACCTTTCGCTCGACCGCTACAGCTCCGCTCGCTTCGACGAGCTGGTCGGCGCGCGCGGCGCCTCCCTCGCCATTGCGGATGGCGGAGCCCTCGCCCACTACAACCTCGGCATCGCGTTCCGGCAGCGCGGGCTCTACGACGAGGCGGAGCGCGAGCTCGCGGTCGCTCTCGGAAGGGGCGAGGACGCGGCCTTGGTCCGCCAGGCCGAGGCCGAGATGATGCTGCTGCGGGGGAAGGCGCAGCAGGCGGCGGAGCTCTACAGTCAGCTCCTGGAGAGCGATCCGCGCAGCCCGAAGATGTGGAACGAGCGTGGCGTCGCGCTCCACCAGCTCGGCGATCTCGCGGCGGCCGAGCGCTATTACCTTCGCGCCATAGAGGTCGATACCGACTATACGCTCGCGTGGAACAACCTCGGCGTGGTGCTGCACCACCAGGGGGACGAGACGGGCGCCGAGAACGCGTTCAACGAGGCGCTCGTCGGGCGACGAGCGCCTGCGGAAATCTCGCGCAACCTCGCGCTGATGCTGACGCGAAGCGGCCGCGCCCGGCAGGCGATGGACGCGTACCGCAGGGCGTTGCAGGTGGATCCGGCCTGCGCACCCGCGTGGACCGGCCTGGGTGCGCTGCTGGCCGAAGCCGGGCGTCTGGCCGACGCCCGAGCGGTGCTCGTGCGGGCGATCGACGCGGACCCCGAACTGGCCGAGGCGCGCTACCAGCTCGCGTTCATCCTGTCGGCTCTCGGCGACTACGACGGGGCTCTGCGTGAGACGAAGAGAGCGCTGGAGCTGAGCCCGATCTACCCCGCCGAGCGCTTCCGGCTGCTGATCGATCTGCACTTCGAGGACACGGCGCTCGCCGCGCCCGAGCTGGACGCGGTCGTGCCCGCCTCTGCGCGGGGCTCCTTCGACTTCGGCACGGAGTCGCTCGCCGAGCTTTTCGGGGAGTGGGAGCGGGGCCGCCGCCGCCCCGCGCGCGTCGAGGCGACGGTGCCGACCGGCGGAACCCTCCTCCAGGAAGCCCGGCGGGCGCTGGACCAGGGCCAGTACGAGCGCGCCGTCTCGGTCGCGAACGGAGCGCTCGTCGCCGGTGACTCGCCGGAGGCAGCCCGGCTCGTGATCGGTGCGGCGTACCTGCGGCAGGGGCTTGCCGGTGAGGCGCTGGAGCGCTTCGCGGCGGTGGTCCAGGCACACGCGGTCGGCGCCGCCAGCGCCGCCCAGCACAGCGAGGCTCTGCTCGGAATGGGCCGCTCGCTACTGCTGCTCGGGCGACGCCGTCAGGCGCGCGATGTCGCGCTCCGCCTCGTGGAGCTGACTCCGAGCTCGGCGGCGGCCCAGCGGCTGCTGGGGGAGGTGCACCTGGCTCTCGGTACGACTGCCGGCGGGCTGCAGGCGCTCGAACGCGCGAGTTCTCTGGCGCCCGAGGATCCCGTGCTCTGGAGCGACCTCGGCGCGGCTCACGCCGGCGCAGGAGACGCCGCATCGGCCGAATGGTCGTATCGCCGCGCGCTCGCGCTGGACCCCGGCAGCACCGCGGCGCATCTCGGCCTCGGCCGTCTGCTCGCGGGCGCCGGTCGCGTCGACGAGGCGGCCTCGGAGCTCGAGGCGGCCCTGGAGCTGCTGCCGAGCTACGCGGAGGCGGCGCTCGAGTTGGCCCGGCTGGAGTCCGGGCGCGGCCGCAACGAGCGGGCGACCGCGGTCCTCGTCGATCTGCTGACCGCCGATCCCCATCACCTCGACGCACTGCTCATGCTCGGACGGGTGCTGGAGCGCGCCGGACGCGAGGCCGAGGCCGTCGTCGCATTCCGGCGTGCGCTCGGGCTGGACCCGCACGGCGACGTCGCCCGCGAGGCGTTGCTGCGCCTGGGCTCCGCTCCGCGGTAGCGCGCCGATGCCGATCGAAGGACCGCTCCGCGAGCTCGGAATCGAGGATGTGCTCCAGCTGCTCGAGCTGGCGCGAAAGACCGGTATCCTCGAGGTGCGTTCCGAGCGCGAGAACGACGAGGGCCAGATCCATCTCGATCATGGCGACATCGTCTTCGCCCGGCGGCGTCGCACGCGACGGCTGCTCGGCCAGCAGCTGCTGCGCAGCGGACGCATCACGGAGCGTGAGCTGGACCGGGCGATGGAGCTGCAGCGTGCCGAGCCGACTCGCCGGCTGAGCGAGATCCTCCTCGAGATGGGCAGCGTCACGGAGGAGGAGGTCCGCGAGCAGCTCCGCTTCCTCGTCGAGGAGAGTGTCTACGAGGTCATGGCATGGCAGGAGGGCTACTTCCGCTTCGAGGAGCGGGAGGACGTGTTCCGCAGTACTATTCCGGTGCGGGTGCCGGTCGGCTCGCTGCTCATGGAGGGGGCGCGCCGGATCGACGAGTGGACGCAGCTGGAGTCCCGGATCCCGGGGCTCGAGTCGGTGCCGATCCTCGCGCCCCTCAAGGATGGCGAATCACCGATCGAGCTCCGCCCGGAGGAGTGGGAAGTGCTGGCCGAGATCGATGGGGATCGCGACATCGGCCAGATCGCGGCCATCCTCGGTCGCAGCACGTTCGAGGTCGGCAAGATCGTTTACGGCATGGTCGCCGGCGGCGTCGTGCGCGTGAGGGAGCGCCCGCCGCGCATACCGGAGAAGGAGCTCCGGCTGCGCATCGCGGAGGCCGAGGGGCTGCTCGGCTCGGGGCGACCGGAGGAGGCGGAGCGCGTGGTGGCCGAGCTGCAGGCGGCGCACCCTGAGCGGCCCGAGATCGCGCTTCTCGAGGGACGCTCGCTGAGCGAGCAGGGGCGCATGCGTGCGGCCACCGAGGCGTTTGCGCGCGCGGTGTCCCTCGACCCGCTGACGCCCGCCGGCTATTACCACCTCGGCTTCGCCGCGATCAGCATCGGGGACGTGTCCCGCGCGGCGGAGGCATGGGAGATGTACCTGCGCCTCGCCCCCGAGAGCATGGAGCGAAGCCGTGTGGCCCGTGGCGTGGCCGCCGTCCACATGCTCGCCGAGATCCTGACGACATTCTCCGAACGGAGCCCATGACGAGTCCGTCTCCCCTGGAGCTGCAGCGCTGGAGCCACGAAGTCGCCCGCGACCCCGGCGCTCCCTCGTTCGTGCGGCTGGCCGAGGCCTATCGCCGGCAGGGCCACCGGGAAGCCGCACTTCGCGTGTGCTTGCGCGGGCTGAGCCGGCACCCGGCCCACGTGGACGCCCACGCTCTGCTCGGCCGGCTCTACCTCGAGCGCGGCGAGCGCGATCGCGCCGCGGACGAGTGGTCCATCGTGCTGCGCCTGGACCCGGACAACTTCGAGGCGCACCGCGGCCTCGGCTTCTTCAACCTCGAGCGGGGCGATCTCGGCTCCGCCGAGCGTCACCTGGCTCGTGGTCGCTCGCTCCGCCCGGATGACCGTACCGTCGCGGCCGCCGTCGACCTGCTGCGGGAGCGCCAGTCCCGCGTTGCCTCCGCCGCTTCTCGGCCGGCCCCTCCCGCAACGCCCCCGTCGAGCTCGCGCCGGCCGGCGATCGCGTCCACTCCGGCCGCCCCGCCAGCGCAGCGGCCGCCCTCCGATCCGGCGCGAGTCTTCGATGAGCTACGCGCGGAGGCGTCCTTCCGGGGCGCATTCGTGCTCGACGCGCAGGGCCTCGTGCTCGGTGGGCGGCTGGAGGAGAGCGCGGGTGGTGGTGCGGCCGGCTCCGCAGGCGAGGTCAACGCGACGATCGGCGAGGTGCTAGGTGCCCGACTCGGCCCGGTGGTGGAGGAGGCATCGCGGACGGCGACACATGTCGGGCTCGGGCAATGGAGCGGGCTGCTGCTGGAGACGTCGGAGGCGCAGCTGAACGTCTCGCCGATCGAGGGCGGCTACGCGGTGGTGGTGATCGCCGCGCGTGGGACGCCGCCTGCCTGGGTGGGGCGGATGAGCGAACGAGCGCGGGAGATCGCACGACCTCTGGTGGAGGGGTGAGATGAGCGGTGATTCCCTGCACGGCGCGCTCGAACGGCTGAGCCGGCTCTCCGGCGTGCGAGGCGCGGTGATCGTGGACGCCGACGCGGGCATGCCGGTGCTCGGCGAGCTGGAGTCGGATGTGGATGAGACGGCGATCGCGGCGCTGGCCGCGGTACTGGTCCGTCGCTCGGCCGAGGCCACGTCCGCCAGCGGGCTGGGCGAGCTGCGCGTTCTGCAGCTCGAGTCGGAGCGAGGGCAGGTGGTCGCATCGGCGGCGGGAGAGCTCGTCATTGTCGTGCTCGCCGACGCGGACGCGCAGCTCGGCCTGATCCGTCTCGAAGCACGCCGGGCGGCGGAGACGCTGGCATGAGGCAGTCCGACCTGCCGCGCATCGCGGAAGCGGTGCGGGAGCCGGTGCGCGACTTCGTACGTGACAGTCGGGTGCGCGTCGCGGTGCTGATCAGCGACAGCGGACAGGTCATCGCGCAGCACGGCTTCAGCCGCAGCCTCGAGCTCGTCAACGTCGCATCTCTCGCCGCGGCCGCTCACGCCGCGTCGCGGACGCTGGCGCGGATCGCCGGCTCGCCGGCGTGGCAGCAGACGTACCATCGGGGGCGGACCCGTCAGCTTTTCCTCGCGCCGCTGGACATGCCCACGGGCGAGCTGATTCTCGTGGCGATCTTCGACGAGCACTCGTCGGTCGGCCTGGCCCGGCTCTTCTTCGAGCGCTTCGAGGAGCGGATCCGGGCGCTGCCGGTGTTCGGCGCCGCGCGGCCGACGCGCAAGGCGGAGGACTTCGAGCAGGACCTGGAGGCCGGCGTGCAGCGGCTGTTTCCCGAAAGGCCGCCGCCGGAGGGCTGATGTCGCTGGTCAACTACCTGAATCGCGAGATCACCTGCAAGATTGTCTACTACGGGCCGGCCCGCTCGGGCAAGACGACCAACTTGCAGTACGTGCACGGCTCCGTGCCGGCAGAGCGGAAGGGGCAGCTCGTTTCGCTTGCGACGGAGACGGACCGTACGCTCTTCTTCGACTTCCTGCCGCTCGACCTCGGTCGCTTCTCAGGCTTCATGACCCGCTTGCAGCTGTACACGGTGCCCGGGCAGGTCTACTACGACGAGACGCGCAAGCTGGTGTTGCGCGGAGCGGATGGTGTCGTGTTCGTCGCCGATTCGCAGCCGCAGATGCTGAACGACGACATCGACAGCCTGCGCAACCTGCAGGAGAGCCTGCTGGAGCAGGAGATGGATGTGCGCGAGCTGCCGGTGGTGCTGCAGTACAACAAGCAGGATCTTCCGGGTGCGGTGAGCGCCCGGCGGCTCGATGACGCGTTGAACTTCCGCGGCGTGCCATCGTTCACCGCGTCGGCCGTCAGCGGCGATGGCGTGTTCCCGACGCTAAGGGGGATCAGCGAGCTGGTGATGAGCCGACTTGCCGATCGGCTCCGCCCATCCGCTATCGGCAGCGGCTGAGCGAATGCCGATCCAGCAGCTCGACCCGCGCTTCACGTTCGACACCTTCGTCGTCGGCACCGCGAACCGCCTCGCCGCCGCCGCCGCCCGCCGGGTCGCCGAGTCGCCGGGCACGAGCTACAACCCCCTCTTCATCTACAGCGCCTCCGGACTCGGCAAGACCCACCTCGTCATGGCGCTGGGCCACCACGCCGCGAAGCTCCACGGCGAGCTCCGCATCGAGTACTCCACGCTCGAGGGCTTCATGGACGAGGTCACCGCCGCCATCGAGGCCGGCGAGCACGACGCCTTCCGGTCGCGCATCTCGGGCGCCGTGCTGCTGATCCTCGACGACGTGCAGTTCCTGGCCGGACGGCTCCGCACTCAGGAGGAGCTACTGCACGCGTGGGATGTGCTGTCCACGCGCGGCGGCCAGGTCGTGCTGGCGAGCGACCGTCCCCCGCAGGAGATCGACTCCCTCGACGAGAGACTGCTGTCGCGCTTCTCGGGCGGACTCATCGTCGACATGGGCGTGCCCGACTACGAGACGCGCGTCGCGATCATCCGGCAGAAGGCCGCCGAGGCAGAGCAGGAGCTGACGCCCGGGGTGGCCGAGGCGCTGGCCCGGATCTCGTTCACGAACGTTCGCGAGCTGCGCGGTGCCCTAAACCGTCTGCTCGCGCTGCAGGATCTGGAGGGCCGGATCGTCGACCCCATGGAAGTTCCGCTCCTGGTCGGGGTCGAGGTCCCGCCGCCCTCTGGCGCGAACGGCGAGGAGTTCGGCGAGTTCCTGGCGGAGATCGCCGAGACGGTCGAGCGCCTCGTCGCGCCCTCGCCCGGCGAGCGGCAGCTCGCCCGCGCCGTGCTGCGCTGGGAGGGGGAGGGTTATCAAACCCGGCGCCTCGAGCAGGCGCTCGGGGAATCCCTCGAGCTCGCCGAGACCGAGGCGCTCATCCGCGGGTACGAGACCGAGGTCGAGCGGCTCCGCGAAGTCGCGAACGAGATTTCGTCGCTCGAGCCCGACGCACCGGAGCTCGGCCGTCAGGACGTGCTCCGTGACCCCGACCGGCTCTCCGACGCGCTCGAGCTGCTCGAGCAGGTGCGCGAGCGGACGTCGCCCGTGCCGGCCCCCGATGAGGGTCCCGACATTGATGCCCTGCCGCTGCCCGTCGAGTCGTTCGCTCGACGCGCCGCGACCGCCGTCGCGGAGCGGCCGGGAGGACCGTACAACCCGCTCTTCCTGCACGACGCGGGGGGTGCGCGAGCGAGCGAGCTGCTGCACGCGCTGGGCCGCCGACTGGTGCGCAATCTGCCGGAGCGACCCGTCGCGCTGCTCGATGCCTCGCGCTTTGCCGCCGAGCTGATCCGCGCGCTCGAGAGGCGGCGGGTGGACGGTTGGCGCGAGCGCTACCGCCGCGTCGGTGCGCTGCTGATCGATCGCGTGGACGGCCTGGCCGAGACGGAGCGGGCGCAGGAAGAGCTGTTCCATTCTTTTCGATGCGCTGCATCGCGCGGGCGTCCAGCTCGCGTTCGCGGCGAGTCGTCCGCCGGCGGAGCTGGAGGGCATCGAGGAGCGGCTTCGCACGCGGCTGGGCAGCGGCCTCGTCGTCGAGGTCGAGCCGCAAACGTCCGCGGATGGAGCCGGCACGGGCCTCGACGAGTTCTTCTGCAGCCGCGAGAAGGTCGTGTGGGACTGGCCGTACCTGTCAGAGCTGCTGGACGAGGAGCCGAGCTGACGTGGCGATCAAGGGCAGTCTGAAGGAAGCGAGCCTCGCGGACGTGTTCCAGCTGCTCGCGCTCGGCGGCAAGACGGGGTGCCTGTCGGTCACCGACCGCTCCAACTTCGGCCAGATCTACTTCGATGCAGGTCGCATCACGTACGCGCGGATCGTGAACCGCCGCGATCGGCTCGGAGACATGCTGCTGCACAGCGGCCTGATCAGCCATCAGCAGCTGCAGCAGGTGCTCGACCGGCAGGCACAGGAGCCGGAGAAACGCCTGGGTGAGCTGCTCGTCGAGGCGGGCGCGATCGAGCGTGGCGTGCTACGGCGGCACATGGCGGTGCAGATAGAGGAGGCCATCTACCACCTCTTCACATGGTCGCGGGGCAGCTTCTTCTTCGAGGCGGACAAGCGGCCGGACGAGGGCGAGACCCTGCTCTCGCTGAACGCGCAGAACCTCCTCCTCGAGGGTGCACGCCGTGTGGACGAGTGGAGCCTCGTCGAGAAGAAGATCCCATCCTTCGAGATGGTCTTTGCGCTCGACCCCGAGCGCGCGGAGTCCGCCGAGGTCGAGCTGACGGAGGATCAGCGGCAGGTCGTCGCGCTGCTCGATGGACGCCGCTCCCTTCAGCAGATCCTCGAGTCGACGCCGCTCGGCGAGTTCGAAATCGGAAAGGCGGTCTACGGGCTGCTGCAGGCCGGCATCGCCCATCCGACGGGACAGCGCGAGCCATCGCCCCAGACCCGTGTCCGCCACTCCGAGGTCATCGAGCACCGTAACCTCGGCATTGCCTTCTATCGCACCGGGCTGCACGCCGACGCACGCCGCGAGTTCGACCGCGTGCTCAAGTTGGATGCGGATGATGAGGCGGCCCGCTTCCATTTGGCGCTGCTCGCGCTGCACGAGGGTCGACCGCTCGACGCGGTGCGCCGCCTGCGCGACCTGTTGAACGCGCTCGGCGGCGGCCGGCCGGAGGCGTTCCACGCCATGGCCGTCGGCCTCGCGCGCCTCGGCCATCATGAAGAGGCGCTGCTGGCGCTGCGCAGGGCAGAGGCGGATGGGACGGCCACCCCGGTGGTGCTGCTGAGCGCCTACATCGAGCTCGGCCGGCGCGATCCGGAAGCCGCGGAGGCGGCGCTCGCGCGCTTACGCGAGAGGCCCGGAAGCCGGACCCCGGGTCCCGGCTACTACCACGCCCTGGCGCTGGCGCACGCGCTGCGGCGTGATCTTCCGATGGCGAGGACCGCTCTGGCGCAGGGGCTGCGCGAGCACCCGGATTCCGCACCTCTGCTTTGCCTCGCCGGCGCGGTCGCCGAGCGCGAGGGCGAGCTGGAGGAGGCGGCGCGCCACTACCGTCAGGCCGCGGAGGAGGACCCCACGCTGCCGCAGCCGCACAAGAACCTGGGCGACGTCGCCTATCGACGCGGCCACCACGAGGAGGCGTTCGAGCACTTCAGACGCGCCGTCGGGCTCGCCTCCTCGCTGGGCGACGACGTGTACCTGAAGCTCGGCAACATCCACTTCAAGCGCCGTGAGCGGGCCGATGCCCTCCGCTGCTGGAGCCGCGCGCTCGAGCTGAACCCCGAGAACGACGTCGCCCGAAAAAACCTGGAGGTGGCCTCACATGCCGGCTGATCCGGTCGAGCGGCGCCTCATCCTGTTCGCGGTGGGCGACGTCGAGTGCGCCATCGATGTCGAAGCGGTGGGCGAGGTGCTGCCGTTCCGGCTGGCTCCCGATGTTGACCCGACGCCGGCGTTTGCGGACGGTCTGATCGCGGCCCGGCACGGCACGCTGCCCTTTCTCGACCTCCGCCTCCGGCTCGGTGTTGGCACCGGCGAGGTCCGGCCGCGGCCACGCGTCATCCGCCTCGGCCACGACGAGCCGGTCGGGTTGCTGGTCGACGACGTTGCCGACGTCGTCGACGTGCCCGTGAGTCGTATCAGTCGGCCGCCGGATCTGCTGCGTAGATTCGGCGCTTCCCACGTCGAGGCCCTCGCCACGCTCGAGGATGGGAAGCTCGTCCTGATCCTGCGGATCGACTCCCTCGCGGGTGGTGCCGGGAGCGCGGCGAGCAGTCCGGCGGCGCCGTGACGCCGCTGCTCCTGTCCGCGCTGCTCGCGTTCGCCGCACCGACCGCGCAGGCGGCGGCCCACACGGGGCCGGAGACGGGGCGGGGAAGCATCACGGTCGCAGGCCCGCCAGCCGTCGAAATACGATTCTGGAACGGGCAGCAGAAGCTCGCGGCGCAGCTCGCCGAGGCGGCCGGTCGCTTCTCCCGCTATCCGGGGCTACCCGTGCAGGCGGGCGCGGACACCGTAGCCCCGATCGTCGTCTTCCTTGCTCCCGACCCTGCGCGCTTCGACTCCCTGACCGGCGGCGTCGTCCCTGAGTGGGCCGGCGGCGTCGCGGTTCCGGCTCGCCGTTGGATCGTGCTGCCCGCGTATGCTTCCGAGCGCGGCCTGATCCAGAGCCTCGCCGCGACGCTCCGGCACGAGCTGGCCCACGTGCTTCTGCACCGCTATCTCGGGGATGTGCCGGTCCCGCGCTGGTTCGACGAGGGGTATGCGCAGATCGCGGCAGGCGAATGGGACATTGCCTCCGCCTGGCAGGTGCGTCTCGCGTTCGCGCTGCGCCGCGCGCCGCCCCTCGATTCGCTGGACCTGGGCTTCCCCTCCGAGGCCGGACCGGCGCGCCTCGCCTATCTGCTGTCGGCGACCGCCGTCGAGTACCTGCTGCACTCCAGCGGCGAGGGCGGCCTGAGCGCGTTCCTGCGACGCTGGCGCGACGGCGGGGACATGGAGCGTGCGCTGCGCGCCACGTACGGTCTCACGCAGGGGCAGTTCGAGGAGGATTGGAGGCGCTTCGTGCGGCGCCGCTACGGCTGGGCGTACTTCCTGTCGCAGGCGGTGGTCTTCTGGCTCTTCGCTTCGCTATTGCTGGTCGCGCTCTGGCTGCGGCGGCGACGGCTCTACCGGCGCCGCATTGAAGGGCTGCGCGCGAGCGAGACGCCGGATCAGCCGGCGTTCTGGCTGGAGGGCGAGCAGGGCGGGGAAGGGCGCGTGCCGGATACGGAGGAGCCGGGGTGAGTGCGCGGCCGCGGACCTCGGGCTTGGACGGCCTCTACCGCCTTCATTCCCGTATCTCCTTCCGCTGCTCCGCGTGGGGATCGGCATCGCGCAGCGGCGCTTGACGCCCGGCGCCATGCCCGCGAGCTTTGCCGCACAATGCCGAGAACATCCAGGAGCGCCCCGGTGCGCCAGCCTTCCCTGCGGTTCAGCCGTATCAACTGGATCCTGATCGCGGCCGGAATCGCGTCCATCGCCATCGGCTTCAAGCTCGTCGCGGCCGGATCGACCGTGCTGGCCCCTCTGCTCCTCGTCCTCGGGTACGTCGTGCTCATCCCGCTCGGCATCATCCTCTGAGGTGTGCGGCGCCCCCTCTCGCGGGCGCCGCGGATCGAGTGGCGGGATGGTCGAGCTCGTTCGATCGTCAGACCCGTGCGGGCGCGTAGCTCAGCTGGTGAGAGCGTTCCCCTTACAAGGGAGAGGTCGCAGGTTCGAGCCCTGCCGCGCCCATGCTCCGTGCAGAGAGTTGAGAAAGCGAATGGCCCGCCGTAGCGCCGGCTCGTGCCGGCTCCGGCGGGCCGTAGCTCGGAGCGGCCGGCATCAGGCGGCCGTGGTACCGGCCGTCGTTTGCCGTGGGCGTCCCGCGCCCAGCGCGGCGAAGCCGAAGATCGCGACCAGCACCCCGACGATCCAATCGTTCCAGGCGTTTCCGAGGGCTTGCAACCGTCGTTCCGGCCTCTCCTGATGTCTGCAGGCTCCCCGCGTTCGACCGCACCCCTCGAGGATCCCTACGCCGCGCTGCGTTACCGGGACTTCCGCCGCTTCGTGCTCGGGAACTTCCTCGCCAGCATGGGCGTGCAGATGCAGACCGTCGCCGTCGGCTGGGACCTGTACGAGCGGACCGGCTCCGCCCTGGCGCTCGGCGGCGTCGGTCTCGCGCAGATCCTGCCGATCTTCGTCTTCACGCTGCCCGCCGGCGAGGCCGTGGATCGACTCGAGCGGAAGCAGGTGCTCGTGGCAGCGCAGGCGGTCATGGCCGCCAGCTCCGTCGGGCTCGCCCTCGTCTCCGCGTCCCACGCCGCCGTGGCCATCGTCTACGTGCTGTTGTTCGTGAACGGGATCGGTCGCGCCTTCCACGGACCTGCCAAGGACGCGCTCCAGCCGCAGCTGCTGCCGCTCGATCTGCTGGCCAACGGCGCGACGTGGAGGAGCGGAGCCTTTCAGCTCGCCGCCGTCAGCGGACCCGCGCTCGGCGGACTTGTGATCGCCGCTTCGCACAGCGCCGTGCCGGCCTATTTCCTGGACGCCGCTGCCGCGCTCACCTTCGCGCTGCTGATCCGGCCGGTCTCGCCCCGGCCGTTCCGCCGCGCGACGGGAGCATCGCCGCTGGAAACGCTCGTAGCCGGAGCGCGCTTCGTCTGGAGGACGCGGATCCTGCTCGCGATCATCACGCTCGACATGTTCGCGGTGCTGCTCGGCGGGGCCACGATGCTGCTGCCCGTCTTCGCCAAGGATATCCTGCGCGTCGGTCCTTCGGGTCTCGGCTGGATGCTCTCCGCGCCCGCCGCCGGCGCCCTGATCACCGCGCTGGTGCTGGCGCACCAGCCACCGCTCCGCCGCGCCGGACCCTCCCTGCTCTGGGCCGTCACCGGCTTCGGAGTCGCGACCATCGTCTTCGGTCTCTCCCGCTCGTTTCCGCTGTCTCTCCTCATGCTCGCGCTGCTCGGCGGCTTCGACATGGTGAGCGTCGTCGTTCGCAGCACGCTCCTGCAGGTGCTGACTCCGGACGACCTGCGAGGCCGAGTCGGCGCGATCAACAGCCTCTTCATCGGCACATCCAACGAGCTCGGCGGATTCGAGTCCGGCACCACCGCGGCGCTGTTCGGACCCGTCGTCTCCGTCGTAGCGGGCGGGATCGGCAGCGTCGTGGTCGTCGCCCTCGTCGCCTGGATCTGGCCGGAGGTCAGAGGCTTCGGCGCGCTCCGTCCGCCCCCGGAGACGGGCCCGGCTGAAACGCAGGAGCCGCTCGCTCCGTAGGGATGTCGGCCCGGGATACGAACCCCTTTTTCGGCGCGAGTACGACCATGGAATTCATGATCCCGATCGTGATGTTCATTCTGCATCGCCGGCGTCGCCGTGCTCCGGCCCATCACCAAGCCGCTCGGTCGGTATCTCGAATCGCTGGCCCGGGAGAGGGCGGGGAGCGGAGAGCGGGGGCTGCGCGATCGCGACCTCGAGCGGGTGACCGAGCTGCTGGACCGGCTGAACACGCGCATCGACATGCTCGAGGATCGCATGCAATTCGCGGAGCGCCTGGCGGAGGGCTCGCGTCGCGGCACGGTCGCGCGCCTCGCGGAGTAGCGGGCGCCGCCGGCGTCATCCGTTTCGCTCCCGCTGGATCCCCGGCGCCGCTCCGTGGTATGACTCTGGCAACCGCCCGCTCCGGTGTTGGCCGGGGCGGGCCTTTTTCATACCTTGGCACAGCGGCACTTCCGTGCAGGCCCCGCCCCGCGGGGGTCACCCCGCTCACATTGCGGTATTCCGGAGACGATGCAGATGCGTAGAGAGTGGAAGCTGGCTCTGATCCCGCTGGCAATGGTGCCGATCACCGTCGGCGGCTTCCTGATCGGGGGACGTCACAGCGGTAACGGCTCGAGCCTCTTCGACGAGGTGATGGCGCGGGTCTCCCAGGACGCGGTGGAGGCGCCGACGCAGGACGAGCTCTACCAGCGGGCGGCGCGCGGGCTGGTGGAGAAGCTAGGCGATCCCTACGCCGACCTGTACTCGCCGGAGCAGCTGGCGGAGTTCCAGCGCCAGTCGTTGGGCAACGCCTACGGCGGCATCGGCATGCAGATCGAGGATCAGCAGGGGAACGTCACGGTCACGAAGATCTTCCCGAACACGCCGGCGGAGACGGGAGGGGTCCGGCCGGGCGACCGCATCGTCGGCGTGGGCGAACACGACGTGAGCGGCTGGAAGCTGAAGGAGGTCTCCGACAGTCTCATCGGCAAGCCGGGCACGCAGGTCGGCGTGGTGTTCAGCCGCTCGGGCGTCGCGGATCCGATCCGCACGACGTTCACGCGCGCGATCGTGCACGTGCCGGCGGTGCCCTTCGCTCTCGTGCTGCAGGATGGGATCGGATACCTGCCCCTGCAGCGCTTCAACGACACCTCGGCCGAGGAGCTGGCGAAGGCGATCACCGAGCTGAAGGGGCGCGGGGCTCGCTCGTTCATCCTCGACCTGCGCGGGGATCCGGGCGGCAGCCTGGACCAGGCGCTGCGGATCGGCGATCTGCTGCTCGCGCCCGGCAAGGAGATCGCGAGCGTCCGTTACCGCAGCCAGCCGACCGACACGTATCAGTCGGAGCGGGAGCCGCTGCTGCCGGACGCGCCGCTGGTCGTTCTCGCGGACGGTTATACGGCCTCCGCATTGGAGATCGTCACGGGCGCGCTGCAGGATCACGACCGCGCGCTGGTAGTCGGCACTCCGACCTTCGGCAAGGGTCTGGTGCAGACGGTCTTCCGACTGCAGCAGGGGTGGGCGCTCAAGCTCACGACCGGCAAATGGTATACGCCCTCCGGCCGCTCCATCCAGAAGGAGGGCCACGGGCTGCACACCGATGACCCGGACGCGCAGCCGGAGGACGAGGAGCCGGATACGGCCTCGGGGCCGAGGCCCGAGTTCCGTTCCGACAACGGGCGGATCATCTACGGCGGCGGCGGGATCACTCCGGACGTGCGCATTGAGACGGACACGATGACGATGCCGGAGCAGGCGCTGATGAAGGCGTTCGCGCCGCGCTCGCAGGACGCCTATGTCGCGCTCTACGACCTGGCGCTGCAGCTGAAGGACTCGGTCCGTTCGGACTTCCAGGTCACGCCCGCGATGCGCGACGCGTACTTCGGCCGACTCGTCGCGAAGGGCGTTGAGATCGATCGCACCGCCTTCGATGCGGCGGGCAGGTTGGTGGATCGGATGATCGAGCAGCGCGTCTCGGCGATCGCGTTCGGCGACTCCGCGGCCTTCCGCCGCAACGCGCCGTACGACGCGCAGCTGAAGAAGGCGCTCGAGTATCTGCAGCGGGGCCGCACCCAGACGCAGCTGTTCGCCCTCGCAGCGAAGCAGGGCGAGTAGCCCTCCAGCGCGCGAGCGAAGCATGCGACGACGCCTGCGACGACGCGCGCTGCGCCTGCTGTCTCTGCCCTTCCTGCCGCTGCAGCCGCGGCGGAAGGCGCGTCCGAAGGTCGGGCTCCCGCCGGGCACCCTGGTCTACACGGGGCCCGAGCGGGAGCAGCCGGTCCGCATCCAGGCCATGTCGTTCGATGCCGGCGAGTGTGTCGAGCACGGCGACGTCGACCCCGCGGCCATTGCTTCCCTGCGCCGCCCTGGCCGCGTCACGTGGATCAACGTCGAGGGTGTCCACGACACCACCGTCATCGAGGCGGTCGGCGGGGTGTTCGGCATCGACTCGCTGGTCCTCGAGGACATCGTCCGGCTCGGTCAGCGGCCGAAGCTCGACGGCTACGAGGGCTACCTCTTCATCGTGCTCCGCATGTTCGTCTACGAGGCCGAGCAGGAGCACGTGCGTCACGAGCAGCTCAGCCTGATCCTCGGTCACGACTACGTCATCACCTTCCAGGAGATGAGCGGCGACGTGCTGGACGTGGTCCGTCAGCGGCTGCGCGACGGCAAGGGTCGTATTCGCTCGTGGGGCGCCGACTATCTCGCCTACGCCATCCTCGACATCATCGTCGACAACTACTTCGTCGTCCTCGAGCAGCTCAGCGAGAGGATCGACGAGATCGAGGAGGTCGTCACGCAGGTCGACGGGCGAGAGGTCGTCGCGGCGATCCACCGGCTCAAGCGCGAGAACCTGTTCCTGCGCCGATCCACCTGGCCGCTGCGCGAGTTGGTGAGCGGACTGGCGCGCTCCGAGCACGACATCGTCGACGAGCGGCTGCGCCCCTTCCTCCGCGACCTTCACGATCACACGATCGAGATCGTCGATACCATCGAGACGCTGCGCGACATGCTCGCCGGCATGCTCGACGTCTACCTCTCGAGCGTGAGCAACCGGATGAACCAGGTGATGAAGGTGCTGACCATCATCACCACACTGTTCGTGCCGCTCACCTTCATTGCCGGCATCTACGGCATGAACTTCACCTACATGCCGGAGCTGCACGAGCGCTGGGCCTATCCGGCGGTGCTGGCGCTGATGGCCATCCTGCTCGTCGGGATGCTCGCCATCTTCCGCCGCAAGGACTGGTTCTAGCGCCGATGCGCGGGCCGTCGTGGGCGAAGCTCCTCGTCCTCTCCACTCTCGTCGCGCTCTTCGATTACGCGACGAACGAGCCGATCACCGACGGCACCGCCAACCTCGCCTATCTGCTCTCCGCGCTCGCGCCTTCGCGGTAGCGGCACCCCTCGGGGAGGTCCGTGCCGCAGAACGGCGATCCGCCCTTCATGACATAGCGGACGCGCTCCAGTGCAGTGATGTCCTGCGTCGGATCACCATCGACGGCGACGAGGTCCGCGAGCTTGCCTGGTTGTACGCTTCCGAGGCTGTCCGACAGCAGTAGAACATGCGCGTTCACGGACGTGAGCGATCGCAGCGCGTCCAGCGGGCTCATGCCGTACCGGACCATGAGCTCGGGCTCACGGGCGTTCGTACCGTGCGTGAAGACGCCTACGTCGCCGCCCGCGCAGATCGTGACGCCGGCGGCCAGCGCGGCCTGGAAGCTGCGCCGTTTCTCCGCGATGCGGGCCGGCTCGGGCGAGCCGCCGTTCCACCCCGCGTAGTGGCTGATCGCGTCTCCGGCCGCCACGGTCGGGCACAGCGCCACGCCGTGCTCCTTCATGAGGCGGAACACCTCGGGCGTGCCCGCGTCCCCGTGCTCTACGGTCCGGACGCCCGCCTGGATGGCGCGGCGCATCCCCTCGGGCGTGGTCGCGTGTGCCGCCACGACCCTTCCGCTGCTCGCCGCGACCTCGACGATCTGCTTCAGCTCGTCCAGCGTGAACGTCGGCTCCGCCTCCCCGTGCGGACCCCAGCGATAGTCGGCGTACACCTTGATCCAGTCCGCGCCATGCGCGATCTGGTCGCGCACGGTCCGGGTCACGCCCTCGATTCCGCTCGCCTCCTCGGCGCCCTGCGGTACGTCAGCGACGAATCCCTTGGGGCCGTAGCTGCCCGTCGCGACGATGGCCTTCGTGACCACGAGCAGGCGCGGCCCTGGGACCACGCCATCCTCGATCGCGCGCTTGAGCCCGACGTCGGCGTACCCCGCGCCCTCCGTGCCGAGATCCCGGGACGTCGTGAAGCCGGCGCGCAGCGTCTCCCTCGCGTGCACCGTCGCCTCGGCCACCCGGTAGGCAAGCGGCTCCTTCAGTACCTGATCGTTCCAGGACGTCTCGTCGTAGGGGTGCAGGAACATGTGCGAATGCGCTTCGATCATTCCGGGCATGAGGGTCGTGCCGGGCAGATCGACGGCGCGGGCATCCGTCGGGACGCGAACGCTCGAGGCGGGGCCCGCCGCCGCGATGGTGTCGCCCCTCACGAGGACGATCCAGCCGGCATGCATGTCGGTGCCGTCGAACACGCTCATGGGGCGAAGCACGTACGCCGGGGCGGGAGCGGAGGCGTGCGCGCGGGTCGAGCCGAGCGCGCCGTGGGGATCGGTCTGCGCTCCCGCCGGCGCCACGGCCGCGCACGCGAGCACGAGCCCGAGCGGGAGCGCGCTGGCTGTCTTCGGCTTCGTCATCATGGATAGACCGCTTTTCGGGGTGACGGTGTGCAGGGAAGCTTGCGGTGCCGCTGCGCAGCCGGCAACAGCGTGCCTCACGAGGCGAGCGGGCCGTGCGCGCGGGCGAGCTCGACGTAGCCGTCGACTTCGCGGCGCAGGCGCCCGGCGTCCCAGTCCAGCCGTTTCGCGAGGATGTCCGCGGCCGCGGTCGCAGCCGAGCGTCCGTGATCGTCGGAGAAGATCAGCAGCGATGAGCGGCGATCGAGGAAGTCCTCGAGCGTCGCCGCCATCTCCTCCTGCACCGCGAGTCTGGCTTCCCCTCTGAGCGCGGGCGTGCCTGGCGCGAGAGGCTCCAGCCAGCAGGCGTCCTCACGGCCGTAGTCCAGCAGGCGTGCCGTCCGGGGACCGTACAGCCAGAGCACCCGACGACGCGTGGCGTCCTCCACGCCCGCGGCGAGCAGCTGCGTATCGAGGCGAGCGAGCACGTCTTCGACCGGCTCGCCGACGTCCGCTCCGGGCAGCGGCACTTCGGCGGTGCGATCGGGCCCCAGCTCCCGGTCCAGCCGAGCGCCTACCCGCTCCATAACGCGGTGCCCCATGGCGCGGTAGGTGGTCAGCTTGCCGCCGACGATCGTGAGAAGACCCTCGGGGCTCTCCCAGACCTCGTCATGCCGGGACGTCTCCCGCGTGCTCTTGCCGGCCTGTGCGATGAGCGGTCGGACGCCGGCCCACGTCCCCACCACGTCCTCAGGCCCCAGTCCAAGACCGGGGAACGTGCTACGGACCATGTGGAGCACGTCCTCGATCGCCGCCTCGTCGGCGAGCGGCCGCTCCAGCGAGCCGTGGTACTCGACATCGGTCGTGCCGACGTAGACGTGGTCCATGCGGCGGATCGCGAGCCCCTCGCGGCCGTCCGGCGCGCGCACGTGTGAGGCGCTGTCCAGCGGCAGGCGGTCGTGGCGGAACAGCAGGTGTATCCCCTTGCTCGGGCGTAGCCCGACGTCGGCCGGCGGCGTGGTCCCCTGCCGCAGCGTGCGCTCGGCCCAGGCCCCGGTGGCGTTCACGATGACGCGGGCCTCGACATTCGAGCTCGGCCTCGGCGATGTCGTCACGCACGCGCGCGCCGACCAGCCGGCCGCTCCTGACGATGAAGCGCACGGCGCGAGCGTGGTTCGCCACGAGGGCCCCGTGCTCGGCGGCGGACATGGCGTTCTCGAGCGTGAGCCGGGCGTCGTCGGTGACGAACTCCGGATAGAGTCCACCGCCACGGAGGTCGCGACGCAGCCCGGGAACCCGCGCGCGGATCTGACGCGGATCGAGCATGCGGTGGCGCTCATCGCCGCGGGCGCCGGCGAGCCGATCGTAGAGCCAGAAGCCGACGTCGTACTTCAGCCGCCACTGGTCGGCGTAGAGGGGGTAGACGAACTCGAGCGGATGGACGAGATGTGGTGCGACGCGGCGCAAGACCCACCGCTCGCGAGCGGACTCGCGCACCAGCCCCAGCTCCGCCATCGCCAGGTAGCGGATTCCGCCGTGGATGATCTTCGTCGAGCGGCTGGAGGTCCCGAAGGCGAAGTCCTCCGCCTCCACAAGCGCGACGCGGAGCCCCCGCAGCGCGGCATCCCGCGCCAGCCCCGAGCCCGTGATCCCGCCGCCGACGACGAGCAGATCGAGCGGTGCGCCGGCCATCTCGTGCAGGGCGTCGTGCCGGCTGTCGGCGTCGAATACGGGCGCTCGGCTCATCGCTTCCGGGTCGTGGGACTGCGGTGGTGGATCAGGGCGAGATGTAGGCCGCGGCTCCCGGGAGCGCCAGCGCTCGCGCGATGAGGCGCTTGCCCGGACAGCGCCGAAAGCATAGTGTTTTCTCGTCCGGTCGAAGCCCACCGGACCCCGCCGCATTGCGGATCTCCCCCGTATGCCAACGGATGTCTCCGGTCGTCCGGCCCTTTGGACGATCTCCCCGATACCTTCCGGTCAGCGGACGGAATCGAGTCGATGAGCGACGACGGCGTGGCCACCCTGCCGCGGAGCGACGAGGAGCGCTCTGCTCCTCCGCGCGGCCGTACTCCGGCCGAACCTCCGCTCGCGCCTGCGCAGGCGCTGAGTTTCCACTCGCTTTTCGCACGCGAGCGCTTCCTGCTCGTGCGCGCCCGCCACAGGGATGCCATCCGCTTCCGCTGGAGCATCGTGCTCTTGACGCTCTTTCTCGCGTTCGTCGGACGCCTGAGCGACAGCGTCTCGCTCTCGTACACGGCGGTCACCGCCATCGCCGCGGGGACGCTGCTCGCCAACGCGGGAGCCGTCTGGCTGCTCCGCCTGGAGCGGTTTCGCGAGTGGCACTTCTGGGCGATGATGGCGGTCGACGCGCTGCTGCTCCTCGGCGTCACCGCCACGCTGCAGCAGCCCGGCTATCTCGTGCTGCCCCTCGTCGTGGTCATCGTCGCGGGGCATTCGCTCGGCATGCCGCTCGCCGGCCACATCCAGCTGCTGCTGGCGTCCGTCGCCTATCCCCTCGGGCGCTATCTCGGGCTCCGATCCGCGGGCATCCACCCGACGGTCGGCGTCATCGGTCTCGAGACGCTCTTTCTCATCGGCCTCGGCTGGCTCGCCGCCGCCGCCCCCGGCGCCTTCACGAGCCGCGTCCGCCGGCTGCGCGCCGCCTTCGCGAGGGTCGAGCACGGCGACTTCACGGTGCGCCTTCCGTACGGTCAGCTCGACGACATCGGCTTCCTCTCCGTCAGTGTCAATCACACGCTCGAGGTGCTGAGCACGATGGTCCGCGAGATCCAGGACCAGTCCCAGGCGCTGGCGACCGTCAGCGACCAGCTCGCGGCTGCCGCGTACGAGATTCAGCACTCGGCCCGGCAGATCGGCAACACGACCGGCTCGCTCGCCGAAGAGGCCGGTCAGCAGCTGGACCTGGTCGGCGAAGCCCGACGCCGCGTCGAGGAGGCCGCCGCCGAGGGGCGCGGCCTTCGCGATCAGGCGGCCGCGACCGCCGGGGAGGCCCGCGCCTTCGCACGGACCGCCGCCGACAAGGCGGAAGAGGCCGAGCGCGCTGCGGATCTGCTGGTCCACGTCGGCGAAGACTTCAATCGGCTCGGCGCCTCGATGCAGGCGCTGGACTCCGCGCGCGGCCGCATCGACGGCTTCGCCCATACGATCGAGGACATCGCGCGGCAGACGGACCTGCTCGCGCTCAACGCCGCGATCGAGGCGGCGAGAGCGGGCTCCGACAGTCGCGGCTTCGCGGTCGTCGCCGAGGAGGTGCGTAAGCTCGCGATCCAGTCGGCTCGCTCCGCCGCCGAGGTCTCCGCGAACGTGGACCAGGTGCAGGCCGCCATAGAGGAGGTGCGCCACCTGCTGGATGACGGCAATCAGCGCGTCGCCGGAATCGGCGAGGTGGCCGCAGCCGGCAGACGGGCGCTGACGGAGATGGTGGGCGGCTTCGACGGCGCCGCACTGCTGGTGGAGGAGGTCTCGCAGCGGCTGGGAGCGCAGGCCGCCGCGATGCGGCGGCTACGCGAGGGCATGGCGCGCATCGACGAGATCACGCGAAGCGCGCTGGACGGAGCCCAGCAGAACGCGGCAGCCGCGCTGCAGCAGGTCGCCTCGATGGAGGAGCTGGCCGCGAGCAGCCGTCAGCTCGCGATGATGGCCGAGGAGCTCGATACCCTCGCGGCTCGCTTCCGTGTCGATCACCGCAGGCCCGACCTCGGGCCGGCCGGAGCGCGCGCGCGCAGGGAAGGGGCTCAGCGCCCCGTGTAGGAGAACGACGCCATCAGTTGGGGAGCCGCGCCGAAGCCAATGTCCCGCGCGCCGGCCGCGACCGCCGCGTCCATCCCGCCGAGCCGGAGCCCGACCCCCCCGGCGATCTGATAGCCGCCGTCGAGCAGCGCGACCCCGCCGCGAATCGGCAGCTGCGTCAGCGCCATGTACTCCACCCCCACTCCCACGTGCGCCACGCCGGTCGGATCCATGCCCTTCCGCGAGCCCGTCCTGGCGTCGGCGCTAACCAGTAGTCGCGGCGAAGGGCGCACCGCCACCCCGGCCGACACGACCGGCTCGAAGCGCAGATCGCCCACTCGCTTCAGCAGTTCGGGAACGTCATCGACGCTGCCGCCGGGTGCCTGGCCGTCGGAGAACAGCTGGTCGACGGACGCCAGCTCCAGCTTCTGGACATCCCAGGAGAAGCCCGCGATCACGTTCTGCACCGCCAGCGAAGCCGTCCAGGGCCCCGACCGCAAGGCGGCTCCCACATCGAGACCCACGCCGCCGCCGCTCCTGGGTCCGTCGAGCGACGTGTCGTTGCGGATGATCGGAAAGGGATCGTCGTAGCCGAACTCGTGGCGGCCGGTCAGCAGGTAGTGTCCGAGCGTGTACTTCAGCGTGCCCCCGAGCGTCAGCTCCGTGCGCCCCAGGCTCGCCCGGCCGGCCGACACTCTCGTCGCATAGCTCGCTCCCACCGTGGAGGTCGCGAAGAAATCGATCCGCGAGCCCGTCACGTCGAGTTGCGACCGATCGGCGACGCTTCCGGGGTCGAGCGCCAGGCGCGCCAGGTCCGGCGTCGCCCGGACCGCTCCCTGCAGTTGCGTCGACACCTGTAGCGCGAACGCACCCGTGCTGAAGGCGAGATACGTCACATCGGCCGCGCCGACGCCGCTCTGTCCGCCCGCCGACTCGATCTCCTGTAGCCACTCGCTTCTCTTCGCGGACGACACCGCCTCGTTCGCGTTCGTGAGCAGATCGAGGCCCGAGACCGGGTCCATCCCCAGGTCGGCATGCCCCGTCAGGACCGCTACCGAGTAGCTCGGCCGGCCGCTCAGGCCCAGCAGCGCGGGGTTCCACGCCGGGGCCGCAAATCCATTCGCCACAGCCGCATAGTTGCCCCCCATCCCGAGGGCGGCGGCCGTCGGGCTCGGCAGTTGAGCCGTCGCGGGGGACGCCGCGAGGCCCGCCGCCTGGAGCGTCAGCACCACCGCCGCGGCCCGTCCTCTCTCCGCGAGCCCGACTCCTCTGACAGGTCGAGGGAACCCCATTCGCACTCCTCGGTATATGCCAGAACCCGCTGCCGCCTCATCCCACCGGATCACGGACGGCCCGCGGCGCGGGTCTCGCTGCCACGCGCACCGTTCTTGCACCCGCGCGTCACTGGCGGGGCGTCCGCCGCACGATACGGATAACGCCCGAAGAGCGCCGTATCTGACGGCGGGCTTGCCGGCCCCCGGGAGGTACCGTAGCTTTTTCGCGCCTTGACGCGATTCCCTCCCCGAAGCGGTTGCCCAAGGGCGGCCGAGCGGGCGGGGCCCGTTCGCGTCGAAGTGTCGGAAACATATGCGGCCCTTGGGGTTACCAGGAGATGAGCGGCCACGAGGAGCGGCCGTTGGATGAGATCCCTCAGAAATGGGAGAACCGCGGAATGAAGCACTCGATCACCAAACGCCTGCTGCAGGCTGTCTCGGTCTCGGCGGTCCTGGCGTGGGGCGGCACGTTGATCGGCGCTTCGCCCGTGGCCGCGCAGCAGCAGGCCCAGGGCGGACGCTTCCGCGTGCTCGTCGTGAACCCGACGCCGCAGAACGGGGCCGACAAGGGCTTCGGCAAGGATGTCGCGAAGCAGGTGAACAAGCTGATCGACCGGATGGACACGCATCAGCCGGTCGACAAGGACGACCTCAAGAAGGCCCTGAAGAAGTACGGGCTCGACGAGGAAGACCTCGACTGCATCAAGGGACGCCAGCTCGCGGTGCAGATGGACGTGCAGCTCGTGATGTGCGGGCAGTACGACCAGTCGCGCCAGATCACGGCGAAGTTCGTGAGCGCGAAGGAGGGCGGCGAGTTCGACGTCCCGGCCTTCCAGGCCTCGAGCTCGGAGGAGGCCGCGCAGCGGATCTTCCAGGCCTTCCAGGACTACGTCGGTCAGCTCCGGCTGGTCGCGTTCTGCTACGACTACCTGTCGAGCGGTCAGTTCCCGGCGGCGCTGGAGAACTGCAGCAACGCGCTGGCGAAGAATCCGGATTACGTGCCGGCGCTGTACGGTCGCGCTCGTGCCCTGATGGAGATGGATTCGCTGACGCAGGCATTGGCGGGCCTCGAGAAGGTGCTGGAGGCGAACCCGGCCCATCAGGACGCGCTGCTGACCGCGGGCGTCGTGGCGGCGAAGCTCAACAAGGATGAGCAGGCGAGGAAGTACTTCCGCCAGTACCTGGAGCTGAATCCCGGTAACGTGGATGTGCGGCTGAAGGTCGCGAACGATCTCGCCAACGCCGGCGATCCGGAAGGGGCGCTGCGCCTCGCGCAGGAAGGCGGGAGCGACTCGACGAACCTGACCCTGACGGAGTACATCGGCCACTTCGCGCTCGCTGCGGCGGAGGACGCGCAGCAGCAGGGTGCCGATGGAGAGCAGGCGGACACGGCGAAGCTGAACGAGCTCTACAACACGGCGCTCGACGCGTACCGCGAGGTCTTCCAGGCGAAGGGCGACTCGGCCGACGCGCAGATGCTGCGCAACATGGTCAGCGTGCTCACGCACCTCGATCGCAACCAGGAGGCGGTGGACCTCGCCAAAAAGGTCGTCGCCGTGAAGACCGACGACGCGCAGCTGTGGTATACGTACGCCGCGGCCCTCAATCAGGCCGGTAACCTGACCGAGGCCCTGAGCGCGATGGAGAAGGCGCTGCAGATCGATCCCGAGCTGCCGAACGCCTACGCCCTCGAAGCCCAGTGGCTGATCCAGGCCGGCCGCATCGGTCAGGCCCGCCAGATCTTCGACCAGGCGCTGTCCCGGCAGAAGACCGCCCAGGAGAAGCAGGACCTGAGCGACAAGCTGGCGCAGGTCGCGTTCATCACCGGCTACAAGGACAAATACCAGAAGCAGCAGAAGGACGCGGCTATCGGCTTCTTCCAGCTCGCGCGAGAGTACGCGACGACGACGAACACGAAGGGGATGGCCACCTTCTGGATCGGCTACTCCTACTGGGAGCAGGCCAAGGCCGCCGACGCGCCGCAGACTGCGGCTTCGGCGAAGAAGGCGCTGCCGCTGTTCCAGAAGGCGCTCGATCAGTTCCAGACCAGCGAGGCGGCGGCCTATGCCCGGACGCAGCCTTCGATCGACATCTCCAAGCTGATCTCAGCCGCGAAGCAGTACATCGACATCGAGCAAGCGCTCATCAAGCGCGGCTGATCGGGGCTCGACACGCTGCGAAGAGCGAGGGCCGGGTGTCTGGCAGGCGCCCGGCCCTCGCTATATCCGAGACCACTTTTGTCGGTCCCGATAACGCGGCACCGGGACCGCCGAAGCCCGCAACGATCCGGCCCGCGGCCGTCGCCGCCGCTCACGGGGTCATCACGCTGAGTGGACGGGGCTCCACCGAGTAACGGAGCCGGCGGCTCCGCAGGGGCTCGCCGTCCACGCTCACGGTCAGCTCCTCCTCCGCGACGATCTCCAGCTGCCGCACGCGGCAGTGGATCAAGTCCGCGCTCTGCAGATGCGTTCCCGCCCTGAGGTCGGGCAGTAGCGCGATGAAGTCCAGCCTGCTCATCTCCGGCACCACCAGGAGGTCCAGCAGACCGTCGCCCAGCTCCGCCCGCGGCGTCAGCATCGTGCCGCCCCCCGTCTGCCGGCCGTTGCCGACCGCGAACACCAGCGCACCGCCGTCGTGGATCGACCGGCCGTCCGCGACGAAGCGGGCCGGCGTGCTGCGTAGCTCCACGAACTTCTTCACCCCCGTCACCAGATAGGCCCAGGCACCCAGCAGCTTCTTCGTCTCGGGAGACGCGCTTTCGGTCGCCTCAGCACCGAATCCGCCCGTGGATGCATTGATGAACCGCCGCCCGTTCACCTTCCCGACGTCCACCGCTCGCGGTCGGCCGCGCACGGCGACCTCGAGTGCTTCGCCGATGCTCTCCGGGAGGCCGAGACCGGCCGCGAAGTCGTTCGCGGTCCCGGTAGGCACGATCGCCAGTCGCGGCTGCCAGCGAGCGCCGCGGATCCCGTTCACCACTTCGTTCAGCGTCCCATCGCCCCCGACCGACACGACCAGGTCGCGCCGCGCGCGCGCGGCCGCGGCCGCGAAACGCACGGCGTCTCCACCCTCGAACGTCAGACGCGGCTGCACATCGTGACCGGCCGAGCGCAGGCGTTCGACCTCCTCCCGAAGCTCCTCCATCCGCGCATCTTCGCCGCGCGGGCGGATGACCATCGTGATCCTGAGGCCCATCTCTGAGTCCGGTTCCGGGAGCGGGTGGGGACCCGGTTCACGGTGCAAGATGTCGGCCGTCATGGCCGTGCCGCGAGAGCTCGCATCTCCCGCTCCGTACGGGGCTTTTCGGGTGGTGGAAGACCCTTGACGCGATGTGGGGTGCAGCCTAGGTTGGGTGGCGATCAGTGGGGAGAAGTGGGGAGTGGTGGGGAGTCCGACGAAGGACCCGGAGAACGCGGAACGTGAAGTTCCTCGGCA
This sequence comes from uncultured Gemmatimonadales bacterium, assembly GCA_963798855.1. Classification (GTDB taxonomy): domain Bacteria; phylum Gemmatimonadota; class Gemmatimonadetes; order Longimicrobiales; family RSA9; genus CAWCUU01. The sequence continues at coordinate 735,025 of CAWCUU010000001.1, forward strand.
GCTACACCTATCAGCTGGACGGCAAGGGCCGAGTGAGCCTGCCGGCGGCGTTCCGTCGGGAGGCGCCGGACCAGCGGTTCGTGTTGCTGCAGGCGTACCGACCGGCGCTGCAGTTGTATCCGGAGGCGGAGTGGGAGGGAGTGGAGGAGCGGCTGCGGGAGCTGGTGCGCCATCAGCCGGAGTCACGGAGCTATGTCCTGTCGGTGATGTCGAACGCGATCGAGCTGTCGCCGGACTCGCAGGGCCGGATCCTGATCCCGGCCCGGCTGCAGGCGGCGGCGGAGCTGGACGGCGAGGCGTTGCTGGTGGGCGCGATCGACAAGGTCGAGATCTGGAATCCGCAGCGGTTCGATTCGATGCTGCGGGAGGGAGCGGGAACGTTCGATCAGTTCGCGCCGCAGATCTTCCGGTGAGCGAGGTCGGCGCACGCGAGTACCACGTTCCGGTGATGGTGGAGGAGGTGCTGCGACACCTCAGGCCGGAGCGGGGTGGGCTTTTCTTCGACGGGACGGTGGGTGGAGGGGGGCACGCGGAGGCGATTCTCGACGCGGGTGGGAGCGTTCGATTGATGGGTTCGGACCGGGATCCTGAGGCGCTGCGAGAGGCGCGGGCGCGGCTGGCGCGATTCGGCGGGCGGGCGACGCTCGTGGAGTCGGGGTACGCCGACGCAGCGGAGCGACTGGACGAGCCGCTGACCGGCGCACTTCTGGATCTCGGGGTGTCATCGCATCAGATCGACGCGACAACGCGGGGCTTTTCGTTCCGATCCGGCGCTCCACTGGACATGCGGATGTCGCCGACGTCGCAGGGGCCGACCGCGGCAGACCTGCTGAACGAGCTGCCGGAGTCCGAGCTGGCGCGGATCTTCTACGAGTACGGGGAGGAGCGCCGATCGCGCCGCCTGGCACGAGAGGTGGCGCGGCGGAGGGCGGAGCGGCCGTTCCGGACGAGCGACGACCTGGTGGCGGTTCTCGACTCGGTGCTCCGTCCGCGCGTCGATGTACAGGATCGTGCCCGGCTGTTTCAGGCGCTCCGCATCGCGGTGAACGACGAGCTCGAGCAGTTGGAGCGGGGGCTTCCGACGCTGCGGGACCGGCTCGCCGCGGGTGGGGTGATGGTCGTCCTCTCGTACCACTCGCTCGAGGACCGCCGCGTCAAGAATGCGTTCCGGGAATGGAGCCGCGACTGCATCTGCCCGCCGGAGCTGCCGGTATGTCGGTGTCGCGGCCGCGCACTGGGCGAGACGCTGACACGTCGGCCGGCTCGTCCATCCGAACAGGAGGTGGAGGGGAATCCCCGTGCGCGGAGCGCTCGGCTTCGGGCATGGAGGAAGGCCGCGTGAGGGCCCGGCGCAAGGGCCGGTCGGCGGGACGTAGTCGCCGCGGGGTCCCGGGGGCGCTTCGCCTGGCGCTGCTGTTCGCGACTCTGCTCGCTTCGCTCAGCCTGGTGGTGTGGCGGCAGAGCCGCGCGCTCGATGTGCTGCGGCAGCTCGATGGGTTGCGGGCGCAGCGTGCAATGGCCGAGTCGGAGAAGGCGGAGCTGCAGCGCCGCATCCAGACGCTGGAGAGCAGGGCGCGCGTGGTTTCCGCGGCGCGCGAGCGGCTTGGAATGCACGTGCCGGGCGGCTCCGAGATCGTGATTCTTCCGCTGGCCCCATCCTCGGGGACGGCGAAGCCCGTCGGTGTTCTCGCCGGCGGCGATAGAGACGTAATCGATTCCGGGGAAGGCGGGGAGGCCGATCCCGGCGGCGCGGATGCCCGACGGACGAGGACGTCCATCGGAGGTCTCTGATGACGCGCTCCGCGCCGAAACTGATGCGTCGCCGCAGGACCCTGCTGGCGGCGCTGCTACTGGGCTCCGCGGTGGTGTTGGGACGAGGGGTGGAGCTCCAGATCCTGGAGGCGGAGACCTGGCTGGACCGGGCGCTCGATCAGCAGCGGGAGCGGTTGAGCGTACCCGCGCCGCGCGGGACGATCTACGATCGAAACGGAATACCGCTGGCGGCGAGTCGTGAAAGGTACCGGATCGCGGTGGCGCCCGGTGAGGTGCAGGAGCGGGACTCGACGGCGAGACGGCTGAGCGCGGCGCTGGGGCTGTCGCAGCGGCAGGTGCGGCGCGCGGTGGATCGGCGTCGGCGCTGGGTCGTGATTCCCGGCCTCTTCGACGTGGAGGCGAGACAGGCGCTCGACGGGCTGCGCGGTGTTCACTTCGAGCGGGTGCTGGACCGCTTCAACCCGCGCGGGGGGATCGGGCTGACGCTGCTCGGTCGTGTCGGGGCGGACGGGCATCCAATGGGCGGGCTCGAGGCGGAGCTGGACTCCGTGCTTCGCGGCGTGCCGGGGGAGACGGTCGTCCGCCGTGATGCGCGAGGACGTCCGATCCCGGGCGCGATGCTGCAGGTGCGGGAGCCGCTTCCAGGCGAGGACGTTTATCTGACGATCGACGCGGAGCTGCAGGAGATCGCCCACGAGGCGCTCGGCGACGCGTTGCGAGAGACGCGCGCCGCGGGCGGCGACCTCGTGGTCGCCGATCCGCAGACGGGTGAGCTGCTGGCGGCGGTGAGCGAGCGGCGCGATGCGCCGGACACATGGTCCGCTGTGCTCGCGCCGTACGAGCCGGGCTCGACGGCGAAGCCGTTTCTCGTCTCGGCCCTGCTCGCGGAGCATGAAGCCCGCATGACCGACTCGGTGTTCGCCGAGAACGGCAGCTGGACCGCAAACGGGCGCACGATCTCGGATGTCGAGCGCTTCGGCTGGCTGACGCTGCACGACGCGCTGCAGCACTCGTCGAACATTGCGATGGCGAAGATGTCGAGCCGGCTGCAGCCGGACGCGCAGTACCGCTACCTCAGGTCGTTCGGGTTCGGCACCCCCACCGGCATCGACTATCCGGTGGAGTCTGCGGGGTTGCTGCGGCGGCCGGATCGGTGGAGCCGCTATTCGCAGCAGAGCCTCGCCATCGGCTACGAGTTCTCGGTCACTCCTCTGCAGATCGCCTTCGCGTACGGGGCGCTCGCGAACGGCGGCGTGCTCATGGAGCCGCGGCTGGTCCGGGAAGTGCGTTCTCGTGACGGCAGGGTGATCCGGCGCTACGAGCCGCACGCCGTGCGCCGCGTCGTCCCGCGGGAGGTGGCGTCGCAGGTCCGGTCGGCGCTTCGGGATGTCGTCGAGGCCGGCACCGGAACGCAGGCGGCCGTTGGCTCGTTTCCCGTCGCGGGAAAGACGGGAACCGCACGCCGCTTCGTCGGCGGTCGGTACGCGGCCGGCGCGTATAGCGCGTCGTTCGCCGGCTTCTTCCCCGTCGAAGACCCACAGATGGTGTTTCTGGTGAAGCTCGATCAGCCGCAGGGCGTGTACTACGGAGGGGCGACCGCTGCGCCGGTCATGCGTGCCACGCTCGCGGCGGCGCTCGCATCCAGAGACGCACCGCTGGATCGGAGCGCCGTAGCGACCTCGCCCGCCGCGACAATGGGCGGGGGCGAAGCACCCCTCACCTCGGCCGCGCCGGCCGAGAGCGCGGAACGGCGGCCCCCGACGAAGCCGTTCATCCTTGCTCTTCAAGACCTCGGCGCCGGAAGGAGCCCTTCACCCGCGGCGCCGGCCCTCGACCTGCAGGTGCCGCGCGTGCGTGGCCTGGCGATGCGCGACGCGGCGCAGCGGCTGTACCAGCATGGGTTCCGTGTCCGCGTCAGCGGACAGGGGACGGTGGCGTCGAGCGAGCCGTCCGAGGGAGCCAGGATACCGAGAGGGACGATCGTCACGCTGACCGGCCGGGAGACGGGCCGGTGAGCGGACTTCCCCCGTCCGAGTCCGGCACGGCCATGAGGGCCCCGCTCAGCCGCGTCCTGCAGCGGCTGGAGCGGGAGCGTCTGCTCGTGCGGGCGCCCGAGGTGGATCCGGTGCTCACCGGCGTTTCGGACGACAGTCGCACGGTCAGGAGCGGCGACCTGTTCTGCGCCTGGGCCGGCACCTCCGTCGACGCGCACAAATTCGTGCCGGATGCGGCGCGCGCCGGCGCCGCCGCGGCTCTGGTGGAGCGCGAGGTCGCCGCGAACCTGCCTCAGGTCCTGGTCTCCAACGGACGCCGTGCCGCCGCTGTCGCCGCCGCGGATCTCTTCGGCGATCCGGCGGCCGAGCTGTCGCTCGTCGGCGTGACCGGCACGAACGGCAAGACGACCACGGTATGGCTGCTGCGACACCTGCTCGGGGCGGGGCGCCCGACCGCTTCCATCGGCACGCTCGGCGTCATGCTTCCGGATGGCCCACTGGATGACGGCGAGAGCCTCACCACGCCGGGGCCGGTGGCGCTGGCGCGCACGTTCCGCCGGCTGCGCGACCGGGGCGTCGAGGCCGTCGCCATGGAAGTCTCGTCCCACGCACTGCACCAGGGACGGGTCGACGCCATCCGGTTCGACGCTGCCGTGTTCACGAATCTGTCGCGGGATCACCTGGACTACCACGGCACACTCGAGGCTTATCTCGAAGCGAAGCTGACGCTGGCGGACCTGCTGACCGCCGATGGCATCGCGATCGTGAACGCGGACGAGCCGGCGTGGAGCGGCGTGCCCGCGCGCGCGCCGCGCGCGTTGTCCTTTTCCCCGAGCGGATCGCCGGCCGCCGACGTGCGCGCCGAGGAGGTAGAGCTCGGCGCCTCCGGCGCCCGCTTCCGCCTCGTGACGGCCGACGGGTCGTGGCGGGCTCAGCTGCCGCTGCCTGGCGACTACAACGTCGCGAACGCGCTCGGCGCCGCTGCGGCCTGCATCGCGCTCGGAGACGATCCGGCCGGGATCGCGGTCGCGCTCGGCGACGCGCCGCAGGTGCCCGGCAGGCTCGAGCGCATCGCGTCGCGTCCGTGCCCCGTGCTGCGCGACTACTCGCACACGCCCGATTCGCTGGATCGCGCGTTGCGCGCGCTCCAGCCGCTGGTCTCCGGCCGCTTGATCGTCGTATTCGGCGCCGGCGGCGATCGCGACCGCGGCAAGCGGCCGCTCATGGGCGCCGTCGCAGTGCGCGAGGCGGACGTCGCGATCGTCACGTCCGACAACCCGCGGACGGAGGATCCCGACGCGATCGTGGATGAGATCGAGGCCGGGATGGGGGGCGCGCCCCACCTGCGCCAGACGGAGCGCCGGCGCGCGATCGCGCTCGCGCTCTCCATGGCCGCGCCCGGCGACCTGGTCCTGCTCGCCGGCAAGGGGCACGAGACCTATCAGATCATCGGAACGGAGAAGCGGCCGTTCGATGAGAAGGAGATCGTCCACGAGCTGCTGGCCTCCGCAGGGGCCGCGTGATGCGCTGGACGCCCGAATCGGTGCGTGAGGCGCTCGGCGTGGGCGTGGACCAACCCTCGTCGCCCGGGCGGCCGCCCGGAGTCGGCGAAGCGGCGTGCAGCGGCGAGGCGTACGCCGGCGTCTGCACCGATACGCGCGTGCTGCGGCCGGGCGACCTGTTCGTCGCGCTTCGCGGCGAGCGCTTCGACGCGCATGCGCTGCTCGGTGAGGCGGTGGGGAAGGGGGCGGCCGCGGCGGTGGTCGAGCGTGTGCCGGAGGACGCGCCACCATCGCTTCCGCTGTACGTCGTCGACGACTCGCTCGACGCCCTCGGGAGGCTGGCCCGCTACAGGCGCCGCCATCTGAGCGCTCCGGTGTGCGCAATCGCCGGAGCGAACGGCAAGACGTCGACTAAGGAGTTGGCGCGTACCGTGCTCGGCACCCGCTACCGCGTGCACGCTACGGCGGCGAACCTGAACAACCTCGTCGGCACGCCGCTGACGCTGCTCTCGGCTCCCGACGAGGCGGAAGCGGTGGTCGTCGAGGTGGGTACGAACGCCCCGGGCGAGATCGCGCGGCTGCGCGACATCGTCGAGCCCGACGTCGCGATCATCACGAACGTCGGCGCCGAGCACCTGGAAGGCCTGGGCTCGCTGGAGGGCGTACTCGCGGAAGAGACGTCGCTGCTGGAGGGAATGCCTGCGAGAGGCGTCGCACTCGTCGGCGATGCGCAGCCCGAGCTGGCGGAGCGGGCGCGCTCGCTCGCTCCGCGCGTTCGGGTCGCGGGCACCACGGAGGGAGCGGACGCGGACCTGCGGGCGGACGACGTCGGGGTCGATGAGGAGGGACGCGTCCGCTTCCACTGGCGCGGCGGCGAGGTCAGGCTCGGCTTCAGGGGTCGGCACAATGCGACGAACGCGCTTCTCGCGCTCGGCCTCGGCGAGGAGTGGGGGGTCGATCTCCAGGCGGCCTCCGCGGCGCTCGCCGCGCTCGCGCCGCAGAAGCTGCGCTCCGAGATCGTCCGCTTCGGCGACCTGCGGGTCATCGCCGACTGCTACAACTCGAACCCGGGCAGCCTGGAGGCGGCGGTGGATCTGCTGCTCGCGCTTCCGAGAGGCGCTGGGCGGATCGCCGTTCTTGGCACGATGAGGGAGCTGGGCGCCGAGGGTGCGAGGCTCCACGCGGAAGCGGCGCGCGCGATCGCGCGCGCCGAGGTGGACCTGATCGTCGCGACCGGTGACTTCACGACCGCGTTCGAGCCGCTTGCCGGAGAGCTCGGGAGCCGGCTCGTGGTCGAGGCTGACCCCGTCGCGTCGTTCGACCGCTTCGTGGACCGGCTGACGGGCCGCGAGGTCGTGCTGCTCAAGGGCTCCCGCGGCGTGGCGCTGGAGCGGCTGCTGCCGCGCTTCGAGGAGCGATTCGGCGGCGCCGCGGCGTCGCCCAAGACCGCCGCGACGCGGGAGGGATAGATGCTCTACCACCTCCTGGCTCCGCTCGCCGAGCACCACATCTTCTTCAACCTGTTCCGCTACATCACCTTCCGCGCGGCCGGCGCGATGGCCACCGCGCTATTGTTGTCGTTCGCCATGGGCCCGGCCGTGATCCGCTGGCTCCAGGAGCTGCGCGTCGGCCAGGTGGTGCGAACGGAAGGGCCGCAGTCGCACCTCGCCAAGGCGGGGACGCCGACAATGGGGGGGCTGCTCATCATCATCGCCACGACCGTCGCGACGCTGCTTTGGGCCGACCTCACCACGCCGCAGGTCGTCCTGTCGCTCGGCGTGCTGCTGTGGACGGGCGCGCTGGGCTTCCTCGACGACTACCTGAAAGTGATCCGCCGCCGCACCGAGGGGCTCGTCGCGCGCTATAAGCTGATCGGGCAGGGCCTCGTCGGAATGCTCGTCGGCGCCTTTCTGCTTCTCCACCCGATCGGCGACGTGCCGGTCTACTGGATCGCCGTTCCCTTCGTCTCCGACTTCCACGTCGAGATGATATGGGCGCCGCTGTTCATCCCGTGGGCCATGCTGGTGGTGGCGGGAAGCTCGAACGCCGTGAACCTGTCCGATGGGCTCGACGGTCTCGCCGGAGGCCTCGCGGCCATCGTGGCCGCGACGTTCGCCGTCTTCGCCTATCTGATCGGCCGCGTCGATACCTCGGCCTACCTCGGCCTCTTCTATATCCCCGGCTCGGGCGAGCTTGCGATCTTCTGCGTCGCGCTCGCCGGCGCGACTCTCGGCTTCGTCTGGTTCAACACGCATCCCGCCGAGGTGTTCATGGGCGACACGGGCTCGCTCGCGCTCGGTGGCGCGATCGGCACGGTGGCGATCCTGCTCAAGTCTGAGTTCCTGCTCGTGATCGTCGGCGGGGTGTTCGTGCTCGAGGCGCTCTCCGTCATCCTGCAGGTCGGCTGGTTCAAGTACACCGCCCGGCGCACCGGCACCGGCCGGCGTCTCTTCCTGATGTCGCCGCTGCACCACCACTTCGAGAAGGCGGGGTGGGCGGAGAGCAAGATCATCACCCGCTTCTGGATCCTGGGGCTGCTCTGTACGCTCATGGCCTTTGCCACGCTGAAGATCCGGTGAGAGTCGGCGTGCTGGGGCTCGCGCGCAGCGGGCGGGCGGCCGCGGAGCTGGCGCTCGCGCACGGCCACGTCGTGTTCGCATCCGACGGCGGCGACGGACCCGCCGTGCGCGAGGCGGCGGAGCGGATCCGGGCCGCCGGCGGCGAGGCGGAGACGGGCGGACACACCGTCGAGCGCCTCGCTCGCTGCGAGCTGCTCGTGGTGAGCCCCGGGATCCCGCCCTCGGCGCCCGTGCTGCAGGACGAGCGGTTGAGCGGCATCCGCCGCGTATCCGAGCTCGAGTTCGCCTCCCGACACCTGCGCTCGCCCGTGATCGCCGTCACCGGCACGAACGGCAAGACGACGACGACGGCGCTCGCTGCGCATCTGCTGCGCTCGGCCGGTTTCGACGCTCGCGCCGCCGGCAACATCGGGCGGGCGCTCTCCGAGGTCGCGCTGGAAGAGTCTGCGCCGGAGTGGGTCGTGGTCGAGGCGAGCTCCTTCCAGCTCGCCGACATCGAGACGTTCGCCCCGAGCATCGGCGCGCTGACGAACCTCTCGCCGGACCACCTCGACCGGTACCCGTCGATCGCTGCCTACTACGCGGACAAGGGCCGACTCTTCGACAACGCCTGCGACGACAGCGTCTGGATCCTCGGTGTCCAGCGCGAGGTGCTCGAGCTCGCGGGCGAAGCGCCCGGCCGCCGGATCTTCGTGTTCGCTCCGGATGATGAGACGTCCGCTGCGTCGGCGGGCGATCTGCCGCGACGCGACGACGACGCCGTCGACGCCGGCTTCGTCGTCGACGGCATTCTGCGCGCGCGGCTGGGCGGCCGCGAGTTGGACCTCGTGCGGGCCGACGAGCTGCGGCTGCTCGGCGCGCACAACCAGGCGAACGCGCTTTTCGCCGCGCTGGCGGCGCTGCTCGCAGGATCCGACGCCGAACGGGTGAGGGAAGGCCTGCGCAGCTTTCTGCCGCTCGCGCACCGGCTGGAGCCGGTCGGCGAGCCAGGCGGTGTGCTCTGGATCAACGACTCGAAGGCGACGAACCTGGCGTCGACCCGGGTCGCCCTTCGCAGCATGACGCGGCCGACGGTGCTGCTGCTCGGCGGCCGCCACAAGGGCGAGCCATATAGCGGCTTGCTCCCGGACATGGGCGCCGTCAAGGCCGTCGTCGCGTACGGCGAGGCGGCCCCGATCGTGGCCTCGGACCTGAGCGGCCGGATCGACGTCGAGCGTGTCGAAGGCCCCTTCGAGGCTGTGCTCGCCCGCGCCGCCGCCCTGGTGGAGGGCGGCGACGCGGTGCTGCTGTCACCGGCGTGTTCCAGCTTCGACATGTTCCGCGACTACGAGGATCGCGGCGAGCAGTTCCGGCGCCTCGTCCGGCGGTGGGAGGAGGCGGCCGATGAGGCGTGAGGCCGCGATGACCCGCACGACCGGCACCGTATCCTGGGAGATCGGCAACGCCCGATCCCGGATGTCGCGCCTCGGCAGCGGCTGGGAGATTCCCGTGCTGCTGCTGCTCACGGCGCTTCTGCTCGGCTTCGGCCTCGTCAGCGTATACAGCGCGAGCGCGGTGATGGCACAGTCCAGCGGGCTGCCCGACTACTACTACGTCGTGCGGCAGGCGCTCGGCGGCGCGGCGGGGATGGTGCTGCTGGTGGTCGCGGCACAGATCGACTACCGCCACTGGCGGCGGCTCGCCTGGCCGATGCTGATCGTGGGGCTGCTCCTTCTCGCGATCACGGTTCTTCCGGGCACGCAGGCGATTGCACCGAGGATCAACGGTGCGCGGCGCTGGCTGCTCATCGGCCCCGTCGCGCTGCAGCCGTCGGAGCTGATGAAGCTCGTGCTGCTGGTGTGGACGGCTGCGCTCGCGGTGAAGAAGCAGGAGCGGCTGCACAGCTTGTCGAAGGGACTGCTCCCGTTCCTGGTGATCTGGGGGCTGACGGACCTGCTGATCTTCATGCAGCCGAATCTCTCGGCAGCCGCGCTGATCGTGCTGCTCTGCTCGCTGGTGGTGTTCGCGGCCGGCGCGCGGATCGGCCACTTCCTGGTGCTCGGGGTCGTCGGCATCCCCCTGTTGTGGGGGCAGGTCGAGGGCGTCGCGTACCGGCTGCGTCGGCTGGTCGCCTTTCTCGACCCGTCCCACGACGCCGCCGGCGTGAGTTATCAGATCAACCAGTCGCTCATCGCGCTAGGCAGCGGCGGTATCTTCGGCCGCGGCTTCGGCGCCGGACAGCAGAAGTTCGGCTTCCTGCCCGAGCCTCACAACGACTTCATCCTGGCGATGATCGGCGAGGAGTGGGGTTTTCTCGGGCTGGCCGCTCTGGTGTTGCTGTACACGGCGTTCGCGCTCGTCGGCTATCGCGTCGCGCGGCAGGCGCCCGACCTGTTCGGCTTCCTCCTCGCGATCGGGCTGACGAATCTGGTCGTCGTGCAGGCGCTGCTGCACATGGCGGTGAACACCGCGCTCGTGCCGACGACCGGCGTCACCCTGCCGTTCATCTCCTACGGTCGTTCCAGCCTGCTCGTGTGTCTCGTCGCGGTCGGGTTCTTGATGAGCATCGCACGGGCCGGCGGAGAGGGGGCAGCGTGAACGCCGTGCTGTTCGCTGGCGGCGGCACGGGAGGCCATCTCTACCCCGCCCTTGCCCTCGCGGCCGCGCTCGCGAACGAGCGTCCGGAGGTACGCACGCACTTCGTCGGTGCTCTCCGTGGCGTCGAGGCGCGGGTGCTGCCGACCCAGGGCGTCGAACACACCCTTCTGCCGTTCGAGCCGCTGCGGCGGGATCGGCTCTGGGCGAACTGGCGCCTGCTGCCGTCCGGGATGCGCAGTGCGCTCGGGCTGCGGCACCTGTTCCGGGCGTTCCGTCCCGATCTGGTCGTCGGCACGGGCGGCTACGCGAGCGCGTTCGCCGGATTCTGGGCGCTCAGCCACGGCGTACCGCTCGCGATCCAGGAGCAGAACTCCTACCCCGGTCTCACCCAGCGCGCATTGAGCCGCTGGGCGAAACAGGTCCACCTCGGCTTCCCGGAGGCCCGCCGCCATCTGCACCCCGGCCGACACACGGAGGTGTTCGAGCTCGGTAATCCGATCCGGCCGCCGGACCCGGCGCTGGACCGCGGCGAATGCCGGCGCGACTTCGGGCTCGAGCCGCACGACCAGGTCGTGCTCGCCGTCGGCGGGAGCCAGGGCGCTCGGGCGATCAATGAGGCGCTGATCGCGGCCGTGGAAGGCGTTGAGCGCGGGACTCTCCCGAGGCCGCCGAGATCGCTGCGCCTGCTGTGGGCCGCGGGGCCGTCGCACGTGGACTCGCTGCGTGAGCGCCTCGCCGCGACCGGCGCCGCCTGGGTCCGGCTGCTCGGCTACATCGAGGAAATGCCACGCGCTCTGGCGGCCGCGGATCTGGCCGTATCGCGTGCCGGTGCGATGGCGACCGCGGAACTGCTCGCGTGGGGAGTCCCGGCGATCCTTGTTCCGCTTCCGAGCGCGGCGGCCGACCACCAGACGCGCAACGCCGAGGCGCTCGGGGAGGCCGGCGCCGCCGTACACCTGCCGCAGTCGCGCCTCGATGCCGCGCGGCTGTGGAGCGACGTGCTGTCGCTCGCAGGCGACGACGTGCGTCGCGCCGCGATGGCGAAGCGGGCGCGCGAGCGCGGCCGTCCGACGGCCGCGCGCGACATCGCCAGGAAGCTCCTCGTGCTGCTGAAGGCCGCATGACGCGCGAGCGGCCGCGGCGCCCGGAGGAGCTCGACCTGCGCGCCCTCGCGCTCGACGGGCCCGTCCACTTCGTCGGCATCTCGGGCGCCGGCATGGCGAGCCTCGCGGAGCTGGTGCTGCGCTCGGGCGGCCGGGTCACGGGCTGCGACGCGCACCCCGGCGAGACCGGTGATTCGCTGCGGGCGATGGGCGCGACCGTGGTCGAGGGTCACGATCCGTCACACGTCGCGAACGCCGTCGCGGTCGTGACCACCGCGGCGGTGCCACAGGACCACCCGGAGCTGACGGCGGCGCGCCGCCGCGGCGTGCCGGTGCTGAAGCGGGCGGCGGCGCTCGGCGCGCTCGTGAACCGCGGCACGGTCGTCGCGATCGCGGGCACTCACGGCAAGACGACCACGACCGCGATGACGACCGCGGTGCTGGTCGAAGCCGGGCTCGATCCGACGGCGTTCGTAGGCGGCCGGGTGCCGGCCTGGGGCAGCGGCCTGCGTGCCGGCTCGGACACGCTCTTCGTCGTGGAGGCGGACGAGTACGACCGCTCCTTCCTGACGCTGCGGCCGAACGTCGCCGTGGTCACCACGGTCGAGGCTGACCATCTCGACATCTTCGGGACTCTCGAGGCGGTGGAGGAGGCGTTCCTGACCTTTCTCTCGCCGCTTCCCGAGGACGGCGTGCTGATCGCCTGCCTGGACGACGCCGGGGCGAGGCGTGTCATGAACGCGATCGGACGTCGCACGCTGAGCTACGGCCTGGAGCGCGGCGCGGAGCTACGCGCGACGGAGGTCCAGATGCGCGGGCGGGGCAGTCGCTCGGTCATCCGGATCGGTCGCGAGGAGCTGGGCGAGCTGGTGCTGCACGTCCCCGGGCTCCACAACCTGCGCAACGCGCTGGCCGCCGTGGCGGTCGCGCTGGAGCTGGACGTCGCATTCGACGTCGCGGCTCGCGCGCTTTCCGGCTTCCGCGGCGTCGCGAGGCGCTTTCAGGAGCTCGGCGAGTCCCGCGGCGTTACGGTGGTCGACGATTATGCGCACCACCCGAGCGAGCTTCGCGCGACGCTGTCTGCCGCCCGCGGCACGTTTCCGGAGGCGCGGCTCATCGCCCTCTTCCAGCCGCACCTGTACACGCGGACGCGGGACTTCGCCGGCGAGTTCGGGCACGCTCTCTCGGGCGCCGACGCCGTGTGGATCACCGACGTCTATCCGGCGCGCGAAGCTCCGATTCCGGGCGTCACCGGCGAGCTCGTCGCGCGCGCGGCACGATCCGCGGGCACGCGCGATGTCCACTACCACGGGGATGTGGAGACCCTGCCCGCTGCCGTCGAGCCCACGCTGCGCCATGGCGACGTCTGCCTCTTCCTCGGCGCGGGCAGCATCACCAATGCCGCACACGCGCTCGCGCGCCGCCTCGCGAGTGGGGAGGTGGGGGCGTGAGCCGGGCTTTGCATCACGCCGCGATGGCGGCCGGAGCGGTGGTCCTGGTCGCGGCCTTTTCGCAGGCCCCGCGCGGGCTGCGCCGGATGGATGCATTCCGGATCCGCCGCGTCGAGGTGACCGGCACACGCTTTCTCGATCCGGAGAACGTGCTCGAGGCGAGCGGCATTACGGCGAAGTCGAACCTCTTCGACGATCCGAATGACTGGCGCGAGGCGCTGATGCGTCACCCGCTCGTCGCCCGCGTGGATGTCGAGCGCCACCCGCCCGGTACCGTGGTGCTGGACATCGTGGAGACCGAGCCGGTCGCGCTCGCCCGCGGGCCGGTTCTTCAGCCGGTGGACGCGCGTGGGAGGGTGCTGCCGATCGATCCCGCGCTCGCGCCCCTCGATCTACCCGTCCTCGACGGTGTGGGCCGGGACTCGGCCGGCAGCCGGCTGAGCGGCTCCGAGGCCCGGGCTGTGCTCGACGCGCTCGTGCGCATCCGCCGTCTTCAGCCGGAGCTGATGCGCCGCACTTCGGAGGTCGGCCTGGGCCGAGACGGGAGTGTGGAGCTGAGACTGCGCGACCCGGCGGACGCCGTCGTGCTGCTCCCTGCCGAGGCGGACGCGCAGAGGCTGAGGGAGCTGATGAGCACGCTCGCCGACCTGCGTCGCCGGCAGGAGCTGGAACGTCTCCGCCGACTCGATGGTCGCTTCCGTGGGCAGGTTGTGGTTTCCCTGAATCCAACGGCCGGCTGACATGCGTCCGAACCTGGTTGCCGGACTCGACATAGGCTCTTCGAAGACGTGCGCCGTGATCGGCGAGGTGCCCGCCGAGCCGACCCGCACGCCCGCGATGAAGGTGCTGGGCGTCGGGCAGGCCCGCACCGGCGGGATCCGCCACGACGTCGTCACCGACATCGAGGAGACCACCGAATCGATCCGCCGCGCGATGAAGGAAGCGGAGCTGATGGCCGGCGTGAGCGTCGACCGCGTCTTCGCCGGGATCGCCGGCGAGCACATCGAGGCGGTCGTCTCCACCGGAGTGGTCGCGGTCGGCGGTGAGGAGATCGAGGCGGCCGACGTGAAGCGCGTGCACGAGGTCGCCCGCGCGATCGTCGTGCCGCCCGACCGCGAGCTGCTGCACGTGATGCCGCAGGAGTACACCGTGGACCACCGCTCCGGGATCCGCGACCCCGTCGGCATGGCCGGGACGCGGCTGGAGGCGGAGGTCTACATGGTCACCAGCTCGGCCACCGCCGGCCAGAACCTCCGCAAATCCGCCGACCGCGCCGGTTATCGGATCGAGGCCTTCGTGCACGAGCCGCTCGCCACGGCGCTCGCGGTCCTCAATGAAGACGAGAAGGAGGTCGGCGTCGCGCTCGTCGACCTCGGCGCGGGCAGCACCGAGGTCGCCGTCTTCGCCGATGGCAAGACGCGCCACCTCGCCAGCGTGCCGTGGGGCGGTGCCGCCGTCACGAACGACCTGACGAAGGGGCTGGCGATCCCCTATGCGGAGGCGGAGAAGGCGAAAGAGCGCTACGGCGTCGCGTTCGCGCAGATGGTGGATCCAAGAGAGACGGTGGACCTGCCGGCCCCCGGTCCCGGCGGTACGCGCAGCGTCGCCCGGGAGCTGATCGCGCACATCATCGAGCAGCGGCTGGACGAGATCCTCGGCCTCGTCGCGCGTGAGATCGAGAGCAGCCTCGACCCGCGGCGGCTCGGGGCGGGCGTGGTGCTTTCCGGCGGCGGCGCGTCGATCACCGGCGTGGTCGAGGTCGCGCAGCACGTATTTGCGACTCCGGTCCGCGTGGGTGTGCCGGGCGAAGGACTGACCGGCCTGACCGACTCGGTTTCCCGCCCGCGCTTCTCGGCTGCGACCGGTCTGGCGCTCTACGGCGCGACGCGCCGGCTGAAGGACGGCGCGATTGCGACGCGTGGCGAGGGCACGATGACGCGGGTCGTCGCCTGGCTGAAGGAGTTCTTCTGAGGCGCCGCGCGCGGGGCGCGCGGCGCAGGCTAGTCAGGCTAGTCAGGCTAGTCAGGCTAGTCAGGCTAATCAGGCTAATCAGGGGGTCGGGAGCTTCGACTTCCTGGGACGTACCGGTGCCGACGGGGGCGCCGGCAACCCAAAGGAGGGTGCATCATGATGATCTTCGAGTTCGAGGAAGCCGCCGCGCGGAACGCGCAGATGAAGGTCGTAGGCGTCGGAGGAGGCGGTGGCAACGCCGTCAACCGCATGGTCGACGAGGACCTGGAAGGGGTCGAGTTCATCAGCGTGAACACGGACTCACAGGCGCTCAAGACCTCGAAGGCGCCGATCAAGATCCAGATCGGCAAGAAGCTGACGCGCGGGCTCGGCGCGGGCGCTCGTCCGGAGATCGGCAGACAGGCGATCGAGGAGAGCCGTGACGAGATGCTGAAGGCGCTGGACGGAGCCGACCTGGTCTTCATCACCGCGGGGATGGGTGGCGGCACCGGGACGGGCGCGGCGCCGATGATCGCGGAGATCGCCCGCGAGAATGGGCGCGCTCACGATCGGCATCGTGACTCGGCCGTTCCTGTTCGAGGGCAAGAAGCGGATGCGGCAGGCGGAGCAGGGGCTCTCCGAGCTGAAACGCAGCGCCGACACCATGATCATCGTGCCGAACGAGCGCCTGCTGTCGGTGTGCGGAAAGGGCACCTCCTTCCGCGACGCGTTGAAGAAGGCGGACGAGGTGCTGCTGCATGCGACGCAGGGGATCAGCGACCTGATCCACGTCACCGGCGAGGTGAACGTCGACTTCGCGGACGTACGTACCGTGATGGCGAGCCGCGGACCGGCACTCATGGGAACCGGCTTCGGCCAGGGCGAGAACCGCTCGGTGGAGGCGGCGCAGGAAGCGATCTCCAGCCCGCTGCTGGACAACGTCTCGATCGAGGGTGCGGCCGGCGTGCTGATCAACATCACCGGCGGCATGGACCTCACCATCGATGAGGTGACGACGATCTCCTCCATCATCCAGGAGGCGGCGGGCGACGAGGCCGAGATCATCTTCGGCGCCGTTCACGATCCGTCGCTGGAGGGTGAGGTCCGGGTCACGGTCATCGCTACCGGGTTGGCCCGAGAGGAGCAGGACCGTCGCCCTAAAAACGTGATACGGCCCAACTTCGGAGCGGCACGGGCGGTCGCCGGCTCGCGTACGCCGGTCTTCGCTGATGCGGTCCCGTTCCCGCGCCCGCCCCAGCGACCCATTGCGCGGCACCATCTGGGCGACTTAGATATTCCAACGTTCATCCGTCGGCAGATGGATTAGTCCACCGCCCAGGACACATCGAGGGAGGTTCGATGCCGAACCGGCCACGGGCACTGGCTAAGGTCGTGCTCGGGGTAGGGCTGTTCTTGCTGGGGTCCTTCGCGGTCTGGACGCCGGCGACCCCAATGCCGCAGCCGGCGCAAGCCCCGATACTGGGGGCCGCGTATGCGGCGCCGCTGGAGACGGTCGACACGCATGTGCTGCAGCGAGGGCAGACCCTCTCCGACGTTCTGATGGGAGAGCGGCTCTCGGAGGACATGGCCGATCTGCTGCTCACGCTCCGGCAGTTCGCGAATCCGCGCCGGCTGGCTGCGGGCGCCGAGATCTCGGTGCATCGCTGGCGCGAGGATGGAATGGCCCGATCCGTCGAGGTCCGTCTGAACGCGGACAGCACCGTCCGACTGGACCGCGGGGCGGTGGGTTGGGACGGGCACGTCGAGGTCACGCCGACGCACGAGGACACGGTCTTCGTCGCCGGCAGCATCGAGCAGGGCCGCACGCTCTACGAGGCGCTGGTCTACGACGACCAGCTGGATCTGCCGGTGACCGAGCGCGTGCAGCTCGTTGGCAGGCTGGCGGAGATCTACGGCTACAAGCTGGACTTCGCGCATGAGATCCAGCCGGGCGACAAGTTCCGCGTCGTCTACGAGCGTGAGGCGCGACCGGACGGGACGGCGCGTTCGCGCCGCATCCTCGCCGCCGAGATCCAGAACAGCGGGCACATCTACCGCGCGTTCTACTTCCGTCCGGACGAAGAGCCCTACGGCTCGTACTACGACGAGAACGGCAAGTCGCTGCGGCTCGCGTTCCGACGCTATCCGATCGACTACGTTCGGATCACTTCCACCTTCAATCCCCGCCGCTACCACCCCGTCCTCGGCATCTATCGCGCCCACACCGGCACCGACTTCGGCGCCACGGCGGGAACCCCCGCGCACAGCACGGCGAAGGGGACCGTGACCTTCGCGGGCCGGAAGGGTGGTTACGGCAACATGGTCGAGATCCGACACTGGAACGGATACACGACGCGCTACGCCCACCTGCGCGCTTTCGCACGAGGCATTCGTCCAGGAGTGAAGGTCGATGAGTATCAGGTGATCGGTTACGTCGGTATGACGGGCCTCGCCACCGCGCCGCACCTCCACTACGAGATCCGCAAGGGCGGCGCTCCCCTGAACCCCGCGACCGTCAAGCTTCCGGGTGCTCCGCCACTTCCCGCGCCCTACCTGACCCAGTTCAAGTCGATCCTGTCGGCGCGGGTCGCGCTGCTCGACCGGATCGCTGGCGGGACCCGTTTGGCCGTGACCGAGGCCGGCCGCGACGCCGTGATGGGCACGCGAGAATGACCTAGCGCGTGACTGTCAGCCACTGGATCCTGTTCGGATTCCTGGCCGCGGCGGCCTTCTCCGCGGCCTTTTTCATTTACGCACGGCGAGAGCCGCCCGGGCGCGGGCGTCGCGTCCTCCTCGTGCTGCGCGGCTTCGCGCTCGCGCTGCTGCTTCTGCTACTCTTCGATCCCGGACTGCCGACCCGAGCCGGCGCGGGCGCGGGACGGGTCGTGCTGCTGGATGCCTCGCTCAGCATGGAGGCGCCGGCAGGGCAGGGAGGCACGCGCTGGGATGATGCGGTCGGACGGGCAAGGCGTGCCGGAGGACGAGTCCTGCTCTTCGGTGACGCGGCTCGTGCGGTGCCGTCCGACTCTCTGGCCTCGTTCTCGCCGAGTGATGCCCACTCTCGCCTCGCACCCGCCCTGCGGGCCGCGGCCGAGAGCGGCGCCAGAGCCGTACGGGTGGTGACGGACGGCGCTCTCGAGGACCTTCCGGAAGCGATCGACGTGGCGCGCTCTGCGGGACTGAGCGTGGAGATGGACACCGTTCCGGTCGCGGCCGCTCCGGACCTCGGGATCGTGGAGGTCGATGCGCCTTCGTGGGCGGAAGCGGACCGGCCGGTTCACGTCCGACTCGGGATCGCGCGCCTCGGGGACGGAGCGGCGGACACCGTCGGTGTGGAGATCCGCTCCGGCGATGGGCAGGTGCTCGGAAGGGGGAGCGTAGCCGCGCCGGCGGCCGGTCGAGTGGCGGGGATCGCGCTCGACGTCAGGCCGGAAGCGCCGAAGGGTGGCGGGCTCGTCCGTCTCGAGGCGGTTCTGACGCCCGGCGATGCGTTCTCCGGCGACGACGTGCGCGAGCTCTACGTCTACGTCTCCAATGCGCCGACCGGTGTAGCGGTCGTGTCGTTCGTGCCCGGTCAGGAGCCGCGCTTCCTGGTGCCGGTGCTGCAGGAGGCGTTGGGCGTGCCCGTGCGCGGCTTTCTCCGTGTGGCCGGCAGCCGCTACACGGTTACCGGCACGGCGCTGACCGGGGCGCGCCCGGCGGATGAGAGTGAGGTGCGTCAGGCCGTCCAGCAGGCGGACCTCGTCGTCTTCCACGGCTTCGGTCCCGACTCGCCCGAGTGGGCTCGCCACGTGGCGCCGGAGCTGAAGCGCGTGCTCGTCTTTCCCGACGCCGAGCGGGTGGGGCCGATCGCCTCGCCTCCGCTGCCGATCCCGGTGCCGGCCGCGATCCCGGGGGACTGGTACGTGACTCCGGAGCCCCCCGCCTCGCCGCTGAGCGCCTACCTGGCGGGGCTCGAGCTCGACTCGCTGCCCCCGCTCCTGGACCTTCGCGCGGTCGGTCCGGACCACCCCGGCTGGGCCCCTCTATCGGTTCGGCGGGCGCGGTCGGGAGAAGCCGCTCCGGCTCTCCTTGCCGGCGAGGTCGGCGGTCGGCGCTGGGCGGTCGCGCTTGGGACCGGATACTGGAGATGGTCCTTCCGCGGCGGAGCACCGCGACAGGCCTACCGCACGATCTGGTCGGCCGTCGCCGGCTGGCTCATGCGTCAGGCGAACGGTCTCACCCTGCGCGACGTCAGACCGCAACAGTGGGTGGTCGCGCGCGGAGAGCCGCTCCGGTGGCAGACGCCCGGTGCCGCCGCCGACTCGATCCACGTCGAGATCCGCGACAGTGCCGGCGCCGTCGTCCTCGATACCCTCGTGGGTGTGGGCTCCGATGGCGCCGCGGTGACGCGCCCGCTGCCTCCGGCGGACTACCGCTACACAGCCGAGGCGTTCGTCCGCGACAGCGCACTCGCACGCGCGGAGGGGCCGGTCTCCGTGGAGCGGTATTCGCCGGATTACCTAAGGCCGCGACTCGGCTGGGCCGCCGTGGCGGGGTCCGACGGGGGGGCGCTCGGCCGCGGCGGCGTTCGACGTCCGCTCCACACCGCGCTGTGGCCCTACCTGCTGCTGGTGCTCCTGCTGTGCGCCGAGTGGGTTCTGAGACGGCGGTGGGGGCTGAGATAGGGCGGAGCCGCCCGCGAGGGTGAACGGCGGGGCGGGGAAGGGGTAGCCGGGGACGTACCTACGACGCCGACATCAGGAATCCGAACCCAGTCCATGGCACTCTTTCGACGCAGCACCGAGAAGCCGTCGCTCTGGCAGCGCATCAAGGACGTCGCCCTCACCAATGTGAACGTTCTCGTCCAGGGCATGGACGAGGGGTCGCTGGAGAACCTGGAGGAGCTGCTGCTGGCGAACGATTTCGGCGTCGGCGCGACGCTGAAGCTCGTCGACCATGTGCGTCGCCTCTCGCAGCGCGGGAAGATCCGCACGGAGACCGAGTTCCTGAGCACGGTCGAGGGCGACATCCGCGAAATCCTGCTCTCCGGCAACAGCGGCACCGCGCTCCGTTTCGCGGATCAGCCACCGACGGTGCTCATGATCGTCGGGGTCAACGGAGTGGGAAAGACCACGACGATCGGCAAGCTGGCGCACCGCCTCCAGCGGGAAGGGCACCGGGTGCTCCTCGCTGCGGCCGACACGTTCCGCGCGGGCGCGATCGAGCAGCTGGACAGGTGGGCGGAGCGGACGGGCGCCGCCTTCGTCGGCGCTCAGCCGGGTGCGGACCCGGCTTCCGTCGCCTACGACGCCGTGGACGCGGCCGAGTCTAGGCGCGCCGACGTGGTCATCGTGGACACGGCGGGACGCCTGCACACGCAGGAGAACCTGATGGAGGAGCTGCGCAAGATCGAGCGTGTGCTGGGCAGGCGGCTCTCAGGAGCGCCTCACGAGACACTGCTGGTCCTCGACGCGACGATCGGCCAGAACTCCGTGGCGCAGGTGCGGACGTTCGGTCAGGCGCTCACGCTTACCGGACTCGTGTTGTCGAAGCTGGACAGCACTGCGCACGGCGGGACCGTCGTCGCGCTGAAGGAGGAGTTCGATCTGCCGGTGAAGCTGGTCGGCACGGGTGAAGACATCGACGCGCTCCAGCCGTTCAATGCCGCGGCGTTCGCCGTCAATGTGCTCGGGGCCTGACAGACCCGCGCTCGGCGCGCTCGATCGGCCCGTGCAGTTCCTGCGCGGCGTCGGTCCCCGCCGAGCCGAGATCTTCTCTCGGCTCGGCATCCAGACCGCGCGCGATCTGCTGTATCATGCGCCTCGCCGCTACGAGGACGCCAGCACGGTCACGCCGATCGGCGCCGTCCGCGTCGGCGCCAATGCCACCGTGATCGGAGAGGTCACGAGCAGCGGTGTGCTTCCCACGCGCTCGGGGCTGCGCATCTTCCAGGCCGTGCTGCGCGATGGCTCCGGCCATTACCTCGAGTGTTCCTGGCCGGGTCAGCCCTTTCTCGATCGGGTGATCCGAAAAGGCGACCTCCTGCTCGTCACCGGCCCCGTCCGCTTCTTCCATGGTCGCCAGCTGCAGCCGCGCGAGTTCGTGGTGCTCGGCCGCGCCGGCGAAGGCGGTGCAGCGGGCAAAGTGCTGCCCATCTATCCGGCCACCGAGGGGCTGTCACAGCGGATGCTGCGCCGCATCCTGGACGAGAACCTGGAAGCCCTGCTGGCGGGGGCCGAGGGCGATGAGGTCTTCACCTCGGCGCAGCTGCGAAGGGCCGGCGTTCCTCCGTTGCGGCAGGCGCTGGAGTCGGTCCACCGACCTGCGAGCCTCACCGAAGCGGAGCAGGGACGGCGTCGCCTGGCGTACGAGGAGATCTTCTTCCTGCAGCTGCTCTATGCGCGGGTGCACCGTCGCGACACCGAGCTGCGGCGCGGGATCCGTTTCCGTCGCACCAACGAGATCATCGGCCCGCTCTACGAGCGCCTCCCCTTCCAGCTGACGCCGGCACAGACCCGCGTATTGCGCGAGATATTCGAGGATATGACGTCGGAGCGGCGCATGAGCCGGCTGCTCCAGGGCGACGTCGGCTCCGGCAAGACGGTCGTCGCGCTGTTCGCGATGCTGCTCGCGGTGGAGAGCGGCTATCAGGCCGCGCTGATGGCGCCGACGGAGATACTCGCGGAACAGCACGCACGTACGCTCCAGGCGCTTCTCGACGGCATCGACGTTTCGCTCACGCTCCTGACGGGGCGGCTGTCCGCAGGCCGCCGGCGCGCCGCGCTGAAGGCGATCGCGAGCGGCGAGGCTCGCCTCACGGTCGGCACCCACGCGCTGATCCAGGACCGTGTCGAGCTCCCGCGGCTGGGCCTCGTCGTCGTCGACGAGCAGCATCGCTTCGGCGTTCGGCAGCGGCTGGCGCTCTCCGAATCGGGAGGGGCGCCGGACACCCTCGTGATGTCGGCCACGCCGATTCCGCGATCCCTCGCGCTGACGCTGTACGGCGACCTGGATCTCAGCGTCCTCGACGAGCGGCCCGCCGGCCGGCCCGGAGTGAAGACCGCGCTCAGAGATGGCGGTGCGCGGGCGCGCGTCTACGACTTCATCCGCGAGCAGGTGGCCGAGGGGCGGCAGGCCTACATCGTGTACCCGCTGGTCGACGAGTCGGAGAAGGTCGATCTGCGCGCCGCCACCGCCGAGCACGAGCGTCTCTCGACCGAGGTCTTCGTCGACCTGCGTGTCGGCCTGATTCACGGCCAGCTCGCGGGGGAGCAGAAGGACGCGGTGATGGGCGCTTTCGCGCGTGGAGAGATCGACGTGCTCGTCGCGACGACCGTCATCGAGGTGGGAATCGACGTCGCCAACGCGAGCGTGATGATCATCGAGCACGCCGAACGTTTCGGCCTCTCCCAGCTCCACCAGCTTCGCGGTCGCGTCGGCCGGGGGCCATCGCAGAGCTACTGCGTCCTGGTGAGCGACGGTGGCGAAGAGGCCGCGCAGCGGCTGCGGGTGCTCGTGGAGAGCGACGACGGCTTCGAGATCGCGCGCGCCGACCTCGGCCTGCGCGGCATGGGCGACTTCTTCGGCGCGCGCCAGCACGGGCTGCCCGCGTTCCGCTTCTTCGACCCCGTTCGCGACGAGCGCCTGCTCGGCCGCGCGCGCGACGAGGCGCAGCGAATCATAGAGGCGGACCCGGATCTCGACTCCGCCGTCCACCGGCCCCTCCGCGAGAGGCTGCATGCCCGCTGGGGCGAGCGCGAGCGGCTCTACGATGTCGGCTGATACCCCGCTTCGCCGGCCCATGGGGAGCGGCCGGGGTGCCGGCGCCGCTCAACCGTGCAGCGTCTTTCGGATCCGCTCCAGCTCCTTGTGCGCGTCCTGCAGCTGGGACTGGAGCTGCGCCGCGCGCGTCTCCAGTCTCGCCGTCGAGTCACGCAGCTGATCGCGCTCGGCCCTCAGCGATCTCAGCTCCGCGGCGACCGGCTGTCGTGGCAGTCTCGGCCGATTGCCCGTCGTGCCCCCTGATTGTTCCAACTTCTGAGCCGAATCCGCGGCAGCCTGCGCTCGGACCAGCGCGTAGTCCTTCGCGCCGAGGTCCAGCCCGAGCAGGTACAGCGTCTCCGTCAGCGGCTCCTCCCACGGCGGTAGCGTACCCTTGTCGAAGATGCGCTCGAGCAGCTGCGTACCCACGTTCAGACGCTGCCGCGGATTGCGGGGGTCCATCTCGGCGGCGGCGAGCGCGATGAGAGCGCGAAGGCCGACCGGGCGATCCGGGTAGTTGATGTAGACCCAGGTGAGGTCTTCGTGGGATCCCTTGTACTCGCCGCGATCGAGCGCGGCCAGGCCGCGTGCCAGCACGGCGTCGGGGTCGGGTCCGCCTCTCTGGTTCAGAAGACCCGCACAGCCGCCGAGCGCCGCGGCCGCGAGGAGCGCGGCCATCAGCAACGGCGGCACCCGTCTCGCATTGCGCCTCATCCGCACATCCACCTCCGGCTCCTTTCAAGCAGATCGCGCAAAAAAGCGGCGCGAGCCGCGTCGCGGCTGCGCCCCGGATCTCGGCGACCGGCCGGATCTGCAGGGCTGCTGGGCGGCCCTCGCTGGCGCCGCCCAGCGACATCGGAGCAGGCCATGTGCCAGGGCCGGTTTGACACCCGTTCGAAAACGCGTCTAGCTTGGCTAGGTTCTACCTTCGAGCGAGTGGGAACCGAAAGATGCCAGTCGTGAGCGATATTCGCGAGCTTGCCCGGCACGTGGGCGAACAGGTCGTCGTGCGGGGCTGGGTGCAGACCACGCGGGTGCACGGAAAGGTCGGCTTTCTCGTGCTCCGCGACGGGACCGGCATCGTGCAGGGCGTCGTCGTCAAGAGCCAGATCCCGGAATCTCTCTGGGAGACGCTCGGCACCCTGACCCAGGAAAGCGCCGTGCGCGCCACCGGCGAGGTCCGTGCCGACGATCGCGCACCCGGCGGCCATGAGCTCACCGTCACGGGTATCGAGCTCGTCGGTCCAAGCGACGAGTATCCGATCCAGCCGAAGGAGCACGGGATCGAGTTCCTGCTGGATCAGCGTCACCTCTGGCTGCGCTCCTCCCAGCAGTGGGCGATTCTGCGGGTCCGCAGCGAAGTCGAGCAGGCGCTGCACGACTTCTTCTATCAGCGCGACTTCGTCCGGCTCGACACGCCCATCCTTACCGGTTCGATCGGCGAGCACGCCGGCACCCTCTTCGAAACCGACTACTTCGGCATGCGGGCGTTCCTCGCCCAGACGGGGCAGCTCTACGGGGAGGCCGGCGCGGCCGCGTTCGGCAGGATCTACTGCTTCGGACCCACGTTCCGCGCCGAGAAGTCGAAGACGCGACGGCATCTCACCGAGTTCTGGATGTGCGAGCCGGAGGTCGCGTGGAACGACTCGGACGACAACATGCGTCTTCAGGAGGAGTTCGTCTCCTACCTGGTGGAGCGCGCGCTCGAGCGGTGTCGGCCGGAGCTCGAGATCCTCGAGCGCGACACCTCGCAGCTCGAGCCGGTGCGCCCGCCGTTCCCCCGCATCGACTACACCGCGGCCGTCGAGCTCGTCCAGGCCAAGGGCAGCGAAGTGAAGTGGGGCGACGACCTGGGGGCGACCGACGAGACGCTGATCTCCGAGGAGCACGACCGCCCGGTCTTCGTCTACAACTACCCGAAGACCGCCAAGGCATTCTACATGAAGGAGAACCCGGAGGACCCGCGCACGGTCCTCTGCGACGACCTGCTCGCGCCGGAGGGGTACGGCGAGATCATCGGCGGAAGCCAGCGCGAAGACGACCTCGAGAAGCTGCGCGCGCGAATCCGCGAGCAGGAGCTGCCCGAAGAGGCGTACTCCTGGTACCTCGATCTGCGCCGCTACGGCTCCTTCCCCCACTCCGGCTTCGGTCTTGGTCTCGAGCGCACCGTGGCCTGGATCTGCGGCCGGCACCACATCCGCGAGGCGATCCCGTTCCCACGCACGATCAACCGCCTCTTCCCCTAGGCGCCGCGAGCCGGCCCGGCAACGCCAGACGGAGTCGCGCGGTCCGCCGCCGAAGGCTCAGCCAACGGGCGGCGCCTCGCCAACGGCGATACCGTGGAATGCGGGTGCGAACACGGTGGCCGCGAACTCCTCCATTGTCGTCGGCGTCCTGCTCGATGCATCCCGCGCGAGCCCGCGCAGCATCTCCCCACTGTTGAGCGCCTCGACCATGGCCGTGAACGCTTCGGCTGCGCTGATGGACACGCCGGAGCCGATCAGCGCCTGTCGAACCGACTCCATCGGCATCTCGACGTACTCCAGCTTCGGCCGTCCTATGGCGGATCCCAGAATCGAGGCCGCCTCGCGGAACGTGTAGTCGCGAGGCCCGAGCAGCCGGCGCACCGAGTGGCCGTGGAAGCGCGGATCCGCGAGGTGCTCCGCCGCCACCGCGGCCACGTCTCGAGTCGCGATCATCGGCAACGGCAGCTCCGCCTTCACCGCGCCCCCGAGGATGCCCGCCTCCCGGATCAGGGGAATGGACGCGAGAAAGTTCTCCATGTAGTACATTGGCTGGAGCACGACAACGTGTGTCGTGGACAGAGACCGCAGCCCGTCCTCGAGCTCCGCCAGCACGGCGGGGAGCCCGATCCGGAGCCGCGCGCCGGGTGTGCTGAGCGCCACGACACGCGGAACGGCGGCCCTCTCCAAGGCGCTCCAGCGTGCTCTCGACCATCCGACGCTGGTCCGACGCGTAGTCGGGCGCGTCGAAATGCTGCGGGATCATCGCGAATACGGCGTCGCAGCCGTCGAGCGCTTCGGACAGGAACTGCGGATTCGCGATGTCCCCGACCCACGGCGTCGCGCCGCGCGCGGTCAGCGGCGCGAGCCTTCCGGACGAGCGAGCGATCGCCCGTATCCGGACGCCGCTCCCCAGCAGGCGGTCCACGATCGCGCCACCGTTGCGCCCCGTCGCGCCGATCACTGCCACGAGATGGCTCATTGTCAGCCTCCTGGAAAGCCCGGCCCGTTTCGCTCCGGCCGCCCCGGACTGGTGCGCAAGGCATCCCCGGGCGGCTCATCTCGCTTCGAAGATGGCTTCGCCTCGAGCGCGGCCGCCATGGCCGCGGCGGAAGCGATATCCCGCGGGAAATCGATGGCTCCTTCCCTCCCACCGGCCAACGGAAGGCGGTGCGCGCCCGCGTCCCCCCATGATGTGGCCCGGCCGCGTGAGCGGCGCTATCGCACGGCAATCCAGTAGCTCGCCTTGATCGCGAGCCGGTGGGCTCCGGGGGCGCCGAAAGCTCCGAAGAAGTCGCCCAGGTCAACGCGTCGACCGGTCGGCTCGAACGTGCCGCGGTCCTCCTGCCACACGAGATAGAGGGTGCTGCCCGGGCGCCATTCCCAGCGCAGGACTGCATTCGTTCGCAGTGAGGCGATCTCGTAGTCGGGAGCCGGCACGGCGAAGTCTGGGCCGTCGCCGGAGACGAGGAAGCGTCCGTTTTCGCGCCGCAGCGTTCCCAGCTCCTCGCCGAAGAAGTCCAGGTCGCGCGAGGCGGGGGCGGCGAGCTGACCCGGCCGGTAGTAGTGTCCGCTCGCGACGAACGGCTCGACATAGGCTTCCAGCGTGAGGTCCGGCTCGAACGCGTAGGTCAGGCGGGTCGGCGCCGAGAGCTCGGTGCGCTGGATGAACGCGAAGACATAGCGGTTGCCGAACGTCTCAGCAGGACCGCCGCCGAGGGTCGTCACGTACTGCCGGGGATTGCGCTCTCGCAGGAAGTTCGGCGAGATCGATGCCTTCCAGCGCGCGGTCGGGCGCGCCGAGAGGCTGCCGCTCAGTCGATAGGTCAGCTCGCCGAGCTCGCTCGTGCCGTAGTAGACGCGCGCGCCCCAGCTCGTGCGCGAGCTCGCGGCGTTCTGCAGCCGCCAGATCGTGACGCGGCCGCGACCGCGCTGCGCGAGGGGGCCACCCCGCGTCGCCGCGGGGTCGACCGTGCGCATGTCGGTCCAGCCCGTGACGTCCAGTCGCCAGAAGTTGCCGAATACCCAGTGCGAGTCCGTCCGCAGCGACTGCCACGTCCGTTCGCCACCGTAGTTCCAGTCGTTCTCCGTGCTCGCGCTGACGTACCAGGAGCGGAACAGCGGTCCTGGACGTGTCTCCTGATAGGTCAGCGTGCCGTACGCGCCCACGTCGTCGGCGGTGCCGAGGATGCCGACATCGTTCAGCTCGAAGCCCGGCGACGTGAACACTCCCCGCAGCTGCCAGAGCCAGTGGCCGCCGCCCCGCCGCTCGAAGTAGGCGCCGCCGCTCACCCCGCCGAGCGAGGTCCGCGTGCGATCGAGGTCGACGTAATCCGCATCCGGCCGCTGATAGTACCGCGCGCTCGATCGCTGGCGTCGCAGGACGGCAGCGGAGTCGCCGTCGATGCGGCTGAAGCCAATGTTGCCGCCCAGCACGTAGTCGCCGCGGCCCCAGCGGAGCTCGCCATCGAGACCGCCACTGACCGCGTCGCGATCGAGCTGCGCGGCGAGGGGGGATCCGGCGGCCATCGCCCGGCGCATCCCGGTGAGCACCAGCCCCACGGTGGAGCCGGAGGTGCCCAGCTGCTGCTGGGCACGGGTGACCCCGTACCACGTCCGCGGTGCGACCTCGACCCGCCCCTCGTTACCCGTCGTGGAATCGAACCAGCGGGCCCGCTCGTCGCTCGTCACCGCCGTTAGCAGGCCGAGGGATGTGCCGCCGCTCGTGCGTCCGGTGAGCTTCGCCGCGCCCAGGATCGTGCTCGTCTCCGGCGCGTCCACGTAGTCGCCCGGTGCGTTTCCCGCCGGCGCCGCGCCAATGCGTCTCGAGTAGAAGTAGCTGTGCCCCGGCGCGTCGAAGAGCTGCGCGCCCTCGGTGAAGAAGGGGCGGTGCTCGTCGAAGAAGACCTCGAATGCGGAGAGGTTCACGACCGCTGGATCGGCCTCGACCTGGCCGAAGTCCGGATTCACCGTGGCTTGCAGGGTGAGACTCGGCCCGAGGCCCATCTTCAGGTCGCCGCCAGCGCGGACGCTGCCCTCGTATCGGCTTGTGAACGGGT
The DNA here is from genome assembly GCA_963798855.1 of uncultured Gemmatimonadales bacterium. Lineage (GTDB taxonomy): Bacteria > Gemmatimonadota > Gemmatimonadetes > Longimicrobiales > RSA9 > CAWCUU01. The sequence goes on from CAWCUU010000001.1 coordinate 762,999, forward strand.
TTGCGGGGTCGCGGTCGCCGTTCGCCGTCGCGTCCGCCGCCACGTACGGGAGCAGCTCAATGCGGCGGCGGGGCCGCACGCCCGTTATGCCGGCCAGAGTGCCGAATCGCGACGCCCACGCGTCCACATCGGAGGGGATGGGAGCCCATAGATCCTCTTCGTTCTTCGACGGGATCCAACGTCGGACTTCCAACCCCCAGAGTTGCTCGGGCGCCACGTTGAAACGGAGCTGCGTGAACGGGATCCGCATCTCGGCCGTCCAGCCCGCCGAGTCGCGCTGCACGCGCGCCTCCCACACAGGGTCGAACGAGTCGTCGTACGGCTGCCAGGAGTCCCCGGGGTGAAGCCAGTCGAGTCGCACGCCCAATGCCGTCACGCCCAGCGTGTAGCTGTGCAGGCCGTCGCGGTACGTGTCCAGCGAGATCTCCAGCTCCTCGGCTCCACCCGGCTGATCACGTCGGCTGACCTGAGTCTCGATTCGATCCGGATCGGTCCGGTAGAGCCGCGCCCCGATGTAGAGGTTGTCCGCATCGAACATGAAGCGGACCTGCGTGCGCTCGGTCGCCGCCGCGCCCTCCTCCGGCTGACGCTGTGTGAGCCCGCCGATCGGTGTCGCCGCCGCCCAGGCCGCCTCGTCGAGGCGGCCATCGATCACCATCGGCCCGCCTCGAACCGGCTGCGCCACGGCCTCACGTCGCGGCGTGCTCCCGTCGGGGGCGTCGGTCCCGCCGGCTCGCTGTGCCTCGACCGGCGAGGCGGTGAGGAGGATCGACCCGAGCAGGAGCGCGACGGGTGGCGAAACGGTGATTCCGGACATGGGTCCCCCATTGGCGTCCGGATCGGGGGCCGGATGCCGGAAGAGGTCGCGGCAGTCTTTTCGGTGGACTCGGCGGGCGGGGCCCTCGTTCTACCCGGTCTCGCTGTTCAGGAGCGCGGCGGCGGCGCGGTCGTGTTCGTAGCCCGCGGACACGTTCTTCAGCGTCTGCAGGAACGCCTCACGCAGCGGGCCGGTGATCTGATAACGGGAAGCAATGAACACGAGCAGCTCCGCCAGCTCGTAGTCGGAGTGGATGCTCCGCGCCGAAACCAGCACCATGGCGAGCGGCTCGGATTCCAGACGGCCTCCGGCGGCGAGCGCCTTCAGCACCCGCGCGTGCTCGTAGTCGCCCTCGATTCGGGCGGCAGCTTTGACGAAGGCGTCCTGCGTGGCCCGCTGCGACAGGTCGACCCGCGGAATCGCCGCGATCAGTGTCTCGGCGAACTCGTAGTCGGACCCGCGGACGGCATCGAGGACCGCCGGCTGCTCGGCGGGGGCGATGTCGCCCTGCGCCAGCAGCGCCTTCAGCACGCGACCTCGCTCGTAGTCGGAGCCAATGTCCTTCAGCGAGGCGAGGTAGGCGGAACGGGCCGGGCCGTTCAGCGTGTAGCTCGAGGCGGTCCTGACCAGCAGCTCGGCGCGCTCGTAGTCGGAGTCGATCGATGACGCCGACGCGAGCAGCTCGGCGACGTCGTCCGGCGAGAAATTGCCCCCTTCCAGCACCGCCTTCAGCACCCTCGCGTGCTCGTAGTCGGAATCGAATGTGCCGGCGGCCCGCAGGAACGCCGGACGCAGCGAGGCGTCCACCGGATGCGCTCTCGACACCGCGATCAGCAACTCCGCGAGCTCGTAGTCGGACTCGATGCCCTGAGCGCCTGTCTCCGCGACGCGCCTCATCTGGGCGTCGGTGAGCGGTGCCTTCTTCATCAACGTCTTCAGGTACAACCCGGCAACATAGTCGCTCCGGATCTCTGCCGCCTCCGCGATCACAGCGTCGGGACCGCCCTTTCGGAGCAGCATTGCGATCCGCTGCTCCGCGCCCCATCCGGACTCCCGCGCGAGCCCCTGCAGCAGCGACTGCAGCCAGCGTTGCGCCTCGGCGTCGAAGGCGTGGTCGCGGCGGTCGATCCGATATGCGTACCGGAGCTGCCCTCCTTCGCTCGTCACCTCCAGCCGTCGCTCCGTGCCCTGCTGCTCGGCGTCCACCTTCAGCGACCCGCCGGAGGCGATGGACGCGATGCCGCTGAGATCGTCCCTGAGCTTCACCTCGCCGCGGGTCCAGACCTCAATGTCGCAGTCGGAGGTCTTCCAGTGAATGTGCTGGTCGCCGTCGTTGCTGTGGACGCTCAGGCTGTTGTTATGATCCGCGTCGCAGATCGATCGGGCCTGCTGACCCGGCGCGATCGAGCCAGGAACGACGCTCGCCTCCGATGTCGCCTCGCCCGTCGCCGATGCCGGAGCCCCGGTGAGGGGAAGGGCTGCGGACGGTCCATCCGCGGCGCCGGGTGTCGGTATCCCGCCCGCTTCGGCCCGCGCCCGCGGCGTCGCCGCCGCAAGACCGGTCACGACCACCGCTCCGCCGACGAGCATGCCCGCGCGCCTGAGCGCGGTCGGACGGGAGCGGCTGCGCCCCTCGTCCAGAACGGCGAGGAGCCGTCCCGTCAGCTGCGACGGCCGCGCCATCGCCATGGCGGCGAGCGACGTCGCCCGACGCGCCCGCAGCGACCGCGCGACGTCCAGGAGCTGCGCCGCGTAGGTCGAGGCCCTCGAGCCCGCGATCAGAGCGGCGTCGTCGCACGCGTGCTCCCGCTCCACCCGCAGCCGCCTCGCCACCAGCCAGGCCGCCGGGTTGAACCAGTGCAGCGCGCACGCCAGCTCCGCCACGTACTGACACAGGTGATCGCGCCGAAGAACGTGCGCGAGCTCGTGCAGCAGCACCGCCTCCAGACGTGCCTCCGGCCAGGCGCCCGCACCGGCCGGAAGCAGCACGACCGGCCGCCTCATCCCCCACGTCATCGGCATCGCCTCCGTCCCCGACTCCAACAGACGCACACGGCGCCCGAGCCCGAGCCGTCGCGATGCGCGCAGCGCTGCCGACCGCACGCGCTCATCGGCCGCGGGGCGCGCCGACCTCTCGAGCAGCCGCACCCGCCACGCGCTCACCGCCAGCCCCGCCAGCACCACCATGACGCCGATCAACCATGCGATCACGAGCGGCCGGCGCGTCACCGCTTCTGCCAGCGCCGACGAGCGAGTCGGCCGGGGTGGGGAAGGCGACGTCGCCGGAGCCGCGCTACGCGTCCTCGCCGTCTTCCGCTCCGCCGGCGACGCGGCCGGCGGGGCAACGGCCGGAGCCCTCGGCACCGCCGCCGGAGCGGGCGCGGCTGGAGCCGCTCCGACCGCAGCCGCGGCGGGCGCGGCGGGCGCGGCCGGGGCCGCAGGCACCACCGGCGCGGGCCGAGCCAGTCTCGCCGGCACGGGAACCCCCCACCGAGGAAGCGCCAGCGACAGCACTGGCAGCGCGACCAGCCCGGCCGCCGCGACCGTCCACACCAGGTGCCGCGTCGCCGAGGATGCCCGCCTCAGCAGAAGCACCGCCGTCTGAGCAAGCGCCACCAGCAGCAGCGCCTTCACCGTCACGTCCAGCGCCAGGTACGCCATCACTGGCCTCCCTTCCGTGCGCGATCGATCAGCCGCTCCAGCCGATCGAGCTCCTCCTCCGTCATGCCCTCCGTCGAACGGTCCAGCAGCGCCGCCACCGTGTTCAACGTCGAGCCCCCGAAGAACGTGCTCACCAGACGCTCGAGCGCCGTCTCCCGAGCCTCCTCCGCCGGCACCACCGGCAGATATACGTAACGGGGCCCCTCCTGCGCATGTGTCAGATGCCCCTTCCGCTCCAGCTTCACCAGCATCGCGCGCACCGCCGAGTAGCTCGGCGGATCCGGCAGCTCCTCCTGCACCTCCGCCGCCGTCGCCTGACTCCGCCGCCAGATCACGTCCATGATCTGGCGCTCCCGTCGCGTGAGGTCCCTGAACCGTCCCGGCACGCCGTTCCCTCCGTCGCAGGCCGTGTGTGCTACGTGCGTAGCAATGTGCTACGAACGTAGCATCGCTCCGCGAGCGGCGTCAAGGGTGGTATCTGGAATCGCGTGAGGAAGGGCTTCAGCCGCCCTGCTCAGCGTGCTTGATCTCCTCCCAGAGCAGGTCGAGCTCGGCGAGCGTCGCGTCGCGCAGCACGATGTCTCGCTCGGCAGCGAGGCGCTCGAGCGCGCGGAAGCGATCGCCGAACTTGCGGTTGGCGCGCGAAAGCGCGTGCATGCCGTGCGTCCCCGCGAGCCGGGCGAGGTTGACGACTGCGAATAGCAGGTCGCCGAGCTCCATCTCGAGGGCCAGCTCATCGGAGCTCTGCAGCGCCTCGGCCACCTCCTCCGTCTCCTCGCGCACTTTCTCGAGCGCGCCGTCCGGGTCGCTCCAGTCGAAGCCGACGCTGCTCACGCGCTCCTGGATGCGATGCGCCCGGGAGAGCGGATCCAGCCCCGCCGCGATCCCGTCGACGAGCGATCGCCCCGGCCTCTCCCGCGCCTTTATCGCCTCCCACTCCCTCGCCGACCCGTCCATCACCCCGTTGCCCTCCCCCTCTCCCTCTCCCTCCTCGCCCTCTCCCTGTCCCTCTCCCTCCTCGCCCTCGCCCTCGCCCTCGCCCTCGCCCTGGAACAGATGCGCGTGCCGCCGCCGCATCTTGGCGATCACGGCGGATGCGACCTGGTCGCCGTCGAATGCGCCTCGCTCTTCGGCGAGCGCGATCTGGAACGCCACGTGGAGGAGCAGGTCACCGAGCTCCGTGGCGAGGTGAGGCTCGTCGGCGATCTCGACGGCCTCGGCGACTTCGTGGGCCTCTTCGAGCAGGTAGGGGAGGAGGGAACGCGGGGTCTGAGCCGCGTCCCAGGGGCAGTTGAGGCGGAGGAACCGGACGACGTCGAGGACGCGCCGAAGCGGGTCGTCGGCGGTGGCGGAAGCCGGTGTCGTTGCAGCGTTTTCCGGTTGCGATCGGTCCATTGTTCGGGTATCATACGCGACTTGCGAGGAATGTCCAGCGAGCTTCCCGGCCGCGCCTGGGTCGAGGTGGATCTCGACGCGTTGCGCGCGAACTTCGAAACGATCCGGCGTGCGGTCGGTGCCGACGTCGCGCTCATCCCCATGGTGAAGGCTGATGCCTACGGGCTGGGTGCGGTGCGCGTGGTGCGGGCGCTGGAGGATTCGGATCCCTGGGGTTACGGTGTCGCGACGGCGGCTGAAGGTCGCGACTTGCGTGAGGTCGGGATCGAGCGGCCGATCGTGGTTTTCTCGCCGCTGCCGCCAGCGGACGTCGCGACGGCAGCGGCTGCGCGGCTGACGGCCTCGATCTCGGATCTCGCGGCGCTCGATCGCTGGAGCTCCGCTGCGGAGCTGGCGTCGGCTCCGCTGGACTTCCACGTCGAGATCGATACGGGGATGGGGCGGGCGGGGTTCGACTGGCGGGAGACGCCGAGCTGGTCCGCGGGTGTCCGGGAGCGAACGGGCCCGCGACTACGCTGGACGGGCGTGTTCACGCACTTCCACGGTGCCGATGCACCGGATCCGGCGGCTACGGCGGCGCAGTGGGCGCGATTCAACGACGCGGTCGAGCAGCTGCCCGTGTCGCGCGAAGATCTGCTGGTGCATGCCGCAAACAGCGCAGCGGCGCTGCGCTGGCCGGAGTACGCGTCGGATGCGATTCGCCCCGGCATCTTCCTCTACGGGGGAGCTCCGGCACCCGGGACGGATGCGCCGGAGCCGGAGCCGGTGGTCGCGGTGCGCGCGCGAGTCGTGCGGGTGCGCGATGTGCCGCCGGGTACGACGGTCGGCTATGGGGCGACTCATGCGGCGCGCGGCTGGGAGCGCTGGGCCACGCTCGGGATCGGCTACGGGGACGGGCTTCCCCGCGCGCTCGGGAACGTCGGCGAGGCCCTGGTGCGAGGAAAGAGGACGTCGATCGTCGGGCGTGTGTCGATGGACTTGACCGTCGTCGACGTTAGCCGAGTGCCGGGTGTAGCGGTCGGCGACGTCGCCACGTTGATCGGGCGGGACGGTGGTCAGGCGATCCTGCTGGAACATGTGGCCGCCCGTGCGGATACGATTGGCTACGAGATCCTGACGGGACTGCGACCGCGGCTGGAGAGGATCGAGCGCAGTGCAGGGGATTGACGGGGAGGGTCTGGCGCTGGCGCGGGGGGCCCTCGAGCGCGCGTATGCGCCCTATTCGCGTTTCCGCGTGGGGTGTGCACTGCAGACGGAGGACGGCGAATGGATCGCCGGATGCAACGTGGAGAACGCGGCGTATCCGGTTTCGGCGTGCGCCGAGCGCGTCGCGATCGGCAACGCCGTCGCCGCCGGTCACCGGTCGTTCCGGCGGATGGTGCTTGTCTCGGACGCCGTGGATCCGGTGCCGCCGTGCGGCGCATGCCGGCAGGTGCTGTCGGAGTTCGCCCCAGGACTGCGGATCGTCGCGGTCGGTGCCGGCGGCGGGGTGCGGGAATGGAGGTTGAGCGAGTTGCTGCCGGAGCAGTTCCGGCTTCATGGCGGTCCGGAGCGGACCGTGGACGAGAGGGTCGAATGACAGGGACGCTGTTCGTGGAGGGGACGGGCAGGTGGGAGGACGCTTGAATCGGCTCGCGTGCGCCTCGGCGCTGGCGCTTTCACTTTCGGTTCTACTGGCGGGGTGTGGCAACGACGACCCGACGGGAGTCGGGGCGCCGCTCTATCCGGAGGGGGTCGTCCGCACCTTCGAGATCGTGCTCGATGCTCCCCAGTTCCTGCTCGCCGACACGATGATCGGCGGCTTCATCGATCCGGGTCAGTCCGGGCTGCTCGTGGTCGCCGAGGACTTCGGCGGTTCGCTTGACGCGCACTCGCTGCTCCGCTTCAGCCTCTTGCCGAAGACGGTCCAGTTCACTGGCAGCACGGGGTCGCAGAGGACGGACACCCTGCCGTCGTTCATCGGCGCGGATCTCGTGCTCTACCCCGATTCGGCGTCCGTCGGGGCTGGACCGGTGACGGTGGCTCTGAACCTGGCGGCCGAGCCGTGGGATGCCGGCTCCGCCGACTGGACGAACCGCGTCGATACGACCGGTGTCGAGGAGCCGTGGACCCAGCCGGGCGGCACCATGGCTGATCGAATCGGGACCGCCGAGTGGGTGCCCGGCACCGACTCGGTGCTCGTGCCGATCGACTCCCAGACGGTCGCGCTCTTCGCCGACTCCGATGTGGTGCAGCACGGGCTGATCCTGTCCTCGACGACGCCGGGTACGCGCATCGAGTCGAGCAACGCGGTCGTACGCCTGCACGTGCGCCCTTCGCTGCAGACGGACACGGTGGTGACGTTCGATCAGCCGCTGGTCCGCTCCACCTTCGTCTACGATCCGCCGGCCGCTTCGTCCCCAGGGCTGCGCATCGGCGGCATTCCGACGTGGCAGAGCGCGCTCGAGCTGCGCTCGGAGATGGACACGCTGGTCTTCGCCTGCCCTGACGAGCCGAGCTGCCGCATCCCTCTCGACAAGGCCACGATCAGCACGGCGGAGCTGCTGCTGCAGCCGCTTCCGACGCCGCCGGGATTCCGACCCGGGGACTCGCTGCACGTCGAGACCCGTCCGGTGATCCGAAGCCCGCTCCTGCCGCTGGCTCGTTCGCCGCTCGGTGACGCGGTGAGCGTTCTTCGGCCCGGGGTGGCGCCCTCGTCCTTCCTCGGGGTTAGCGGCTCGGCGGAGCGCTTCGCGGTGCCGATCACCGCGTTCGTCCGCTCGGTGGTGCAGGACACCGCGCGCTCGGCGCAGCCAACGCTGATGTTGCTGCCGTATTCGGCCGGGCCGGGCTTCGGGTTTGGCGAGTTCGGCTCGGTCTCGATGGGGGCGTTCGCCCCACAGCTCAGACTCGTTCTCACGATCTCCGAACAGGTGCTGCTCCGATGAAGCGCTCACTCGCCCTCGTCGCGCTCCTGTTCACGGCCCTGCCGTGGCCGGGGCGTGCGCAGTCCCTGTTCGGCACCGCCGGTCTCGGCCTCCCCGTCGCGCCGCTCGATGGACGGGCGCGTGCGCTCGGGGGCATCGGTACCGGTCTGCTCGGCGAGAACAGCTCCCTGGTGAACCCCGCCGACGTGGCTGGGGTGCAGCTCCGTTCGATCTCGGCCGTGTTCCAGCCGACGAGCCAGCGCATCTCGCTCGATGGTGAGAGCCAGCGGCGGGGTGCCACCCGGTTCCCGCTCATCCGTGTGATGTATCCGTTCGGGACCCGGATCGTCGGCAGCGTGGGGTATGGCACGTTCCTCGACCAGTCCTGGGCCATCGAGCGCGACGGCACCGAGATGCTGGGAGACACGGAGATCGCGGTGCACGATATCGTGCGCTCGACCGGCGGCCTCTCACAGCTGCGGCTCGGCATCGCGTACTCCGCGAGCGAGTCGCTCGCGCTCGGCGTGGGCGGCGGGCTCTATACGGGTGAGGTCCAGCGGCACCTGACCCGCACCTTCGCCGATAGCACGGCCGCCGCGCTCTCGCTCCAGAATTACGACGCCGTCGACCGCTGGCGCTACAGCGGGCCCATCGCGGAGGCGGGGCTGCGCTGGGATCCGGTTCCCGTCGTGCGCGTAGCCGGCAGCCTCGCCTGGTCCGGCGAGCTGCGCGGGCGCGCCGAGGACGCCGGCCTCGACAACTTCCGGGTCTCGATGCCGCTGCGTGCTTCGGTCGGGCTCAGCGCACTGTTGTCCTCGCAGCTCGAGGCTGCGATCGGCGCCAACTGGGCGAACTGGAGCGTCGCTGCCGAGGATTCGCTCGCGTGGCAGCCCGACGCCCTGAGCGGCGCGAGGGACGTCTGGGAGGTCGGCGGTGGGTTCGAGTGGCAGGGCGTCGAGAGTGCCACGCGGACGTACCCCATCCGACTGGGCGCCCACTATGCACGGCTGCCGTTCACGGTGAGCGGAGAGACCGCGACCGAATGGTCTGCCAGCCTCGGCCTCGGCGTCCGGCTCGCGCCCAGTCCTGTCGGACCCGCGGGGCTCGTCAATGCGGCGATCGAGCGCGGTCACCGGGCGACCGCCGACAGCGCGGGCCTCAGCGAGCAGTTCTGGCGCCTGACACTGTCGCTGACCCTGTTCGGTCGTTGATGGCGCATCCCACCATGGAGTCGCCCCAGGATCGGAGTCATGATCCCGCCGGGTCGCCGCTCCGCGCCTACGTCGAGACGTACGGCTGCCAGATGAACATCAGCGATGGCGAGCTGATGCAGGGAATCCTGGCGCGCCACGGCTACAGCCTCGCCGCCACACCCGACGCAGCCAATGTCATCCTGGTCAACACCTGCGCGGTGCGGGAGCACGCCGAGCAGCGGGTTCTCGGGCGCGTGTCCCAGCTGAACCGCTTCAAGCAGGAGCGACCGGGCGTGGTCCTCGGCGTCACCGGCTGCATGGCGCAGCGGCTCGGCGAGAGCCTGCTCGAGAAGGCGCCGTACGTCGATCTGGTGATGGGTCCGGATGGCTACCGTCGGCTGCCGGAAGCGCTCGCGAGGCTGCACGGCTCGGGAGCCGGCGGTGAGGGGGAGGCACGGCCGGCGCCTGAGTCGGCGAGCGCCGCACCGCCGACACCCGGTGCGCGAGCCCGCGGAGCGCTGCCGGTCATCGCCCTGCCCGGGGATGGGAGCGCCGAGGAGCGGGAGACATTCTCCGGCGGCGTTGCGGCGGCGGCCGATGGTCGGCTGGCCGTGCTCGGCTTCCAGCCCCACGAGAACTACGAGGGGCTGGAGGTGCGACGCACCTCACGGATCGGCGCATGGGTGCCGGTCCAGCGCGGCTGTGATTACCGGTGCACGTACTGCATCGTGCCGTACGTGCGCGGCGCCGAGAAGAACCGCCATCCGCGTCACGTCCTCGACGAGGTTCGCGGCATCGCGGATCAGGGCATACCGGAGGTGACGCTGCTCGGTCAGACGGTGAACTCCTATCGTCACGGCGACTGGGACTTCGCGCGTCTGCTGCGGGAGGTGGCGCGGGTGGACGGTGTCCGGCGCGTGCGTTTCACTTCGCCCCACCCGAACGACGTCACACCAGCCCTCCTCGAGGTCATGGGCTCCGAGCAGGCCGTCTGCAAGCAGCTCCACCTGCCGGTACAGGCGGGGCACGATCGTACGCTGAAGCGGATGCTGCGCCGCTACACGGTCGCGTCGTACTTCGAGAGAGTAAGGCTCGTCCGGGATGCGATCCCGGAGATCGCGCTGTCGACCAATGTCATCGTCGCGTTTCCGGGCGAGACGGAGGCCGAGTTCGAGGCCACTCTTGACCTGATGCGCGAGGTGCGCTTCGACAATGCGTACCTGTACAAGTATTCGGCACGGGAAGGCACGCCCGCGACCCGCCTGCCGGCTGGTGATTTCGTCAATGCCGACGAGGCCCAGCGGCGGCTGGAGGTGCTGATTGCGCTTCAGCGCGACATCCAGGCCGAGATCAACCGCGGCGAGCTCGGGCGCGTCGTCGAGGTGCTGGTCGAGCGCAATGCACGCAGCCCCGGCGACGTGTTGGGTCGCACCGATCGGAACAAGTTCGTCGCGTTCGAGGGTGCCACCGACCTCATCGGGCGCTTCGTTCACGTCCGCCTCATCGATACCACCGGCGCCACTTTCCTGGGGGAGTGCGTCTCCGAGACGACCTCCGTGGGCAGCGCCGCCTGAGCCCTCCGGGCAGCTCGTGTGAGCCGCCCTCTTCCCCCGCTGTCTCGTGCCGCGCTTCTCTGCGCGGTCTCCCTGCTCGCCGGGCTTCGCGTCCCTGCGCTCCCGGAGGTCGTGCTCGCCTCGCTCTGGATCCTTCTGCCTCTCGCGCTGATCCTCGGCATTCGCAGGCGCCCGCCGCGGCACCCGCTGGCTGGGCGGCACGTGGCCTGGGCGGCGGTCGCAGTCGCCGGGTTCCTTCTCGGTGCCGGCGACGCTTCCCGCGCTCGCGGCGACTGCCGATTGGCTCTGCGTGACGCATCGGAGCTGCATGTCCTCGGCACGCTCGTCGCCGAGCCCGGCCGCGACGGAGCGGCGCTGCTGCGCATGGAGTCGCCGTGCCGCGGCAATGTGCGGGTCCGATCGCGGTCGCCGCTGCCGCCCGCGGGCAGGGGCCTCGAGGCGACCGCCCGGTGGTACGCCCGTGGCCAGCAAGGGCCCTGGCCTCCGATCCCCGATCGTGCAGGCACGCTCGCCTTGCAGCGCGTCCGCGAACGCCCGCTCCGATCTCCGCTCGGCCATCCGCTGCTGCGGCTTCGGGGCGCGACGCAGCGAAGGATTCGGCTGCTTTTCGGCTCCCGCGCCCCGACAATGGAGGCGCTGCTCCTGGCCCGTACCGAATCGCTGGACCCGGAGACGAGGGACCGCTATTCGGCGGCAGGACTCGCGCACGTGCTGGCGATCTCCGGACTCCACGTCGGGGTCGTTGCCGGCGTGCTGCTGACCGTTGCGCGGGCGCTGCGCCTTTCCGCCACTTTTTCGGCCGGCGCGGCGGCAATGGGGACGGTTCTGTACGTGCTGCTTCTCGGCGCCCCGTACGCCGCCTGCCGGGCGGCGCTGCAGGTGGTCATGCTGCTGATGGCGCGACTGCTACAGCGTCCGAGCGATCCGCTCGCGCTCCTCGCCGCCGCGGCGCTGGTGGTTCTCGCGATCGATCCGGCGGCGTTGCTCGAGCCCGGGTTCCAGCTCTCCTTCGCGGGTGCGGCCGCCCTCTCGGTGCTCCGGCGGCCGATCGTGCCGTGGCTGCCCTCCCGCCTGCCGTCGGCGGTGCGTGACGGGCTCGCGGCCGGCCTCGCTGCGGGGCTGGTCACCATGCCGATTGCCGCCGTGCATTTCGGCCGCGCGGCGCCGGTCGGGCTCGTCTCGACCCTCGTCGCGGTGCCGATCGTCGCGGCCACCGTGCCGGCCGCGGCGTGCGCGTTGCTGGTTTCGGTGCCGCTGCCCGCGCTGGGCGGGTTTCTGGCCGGCGCCGCGCGCCTCGGGGTCGACGCGCTGGAGAGGGTCGCGGCGTCCGCGGCCGCGCTCCGCTTCGGCCACTCGGCCGTGACCGGCCCGGTGGCGTACGCCTGGCTCATCGCCACGGTCGTCGGGCTCTGGCTTCTGGGGCTCCGGCCGCGCTGGAAAGGAGTCCGGTCGCTCGTGGCCGGCGGGGCCTTCGCCGCCGTGCTGCTCGCCTGGCCGCCCCTCGCCGAGCGTGCCGCGTCGCGCGGCGCCCTGCAGATCACCGCGATCGACGTGGGCCAGGGCGACGCGCTGGCGATCCGGACGCCGCACGGTCGCTGGCTCCTCGTGGATGCGGGCCCCCGCTCGCCGACGTTCGATGCCGGACGCAGTCGGGTGGTGCCATTCTTGCTCCGGCATGGTGCTCGGCGGATCGACCTTCTCGTGATCACACACCCCGACGCGGACCACGTCGGAGGTGCGGCTGCGGTGGTCGGGGCACTGCCTGTTTCCGGTGTGCTGGATCCGGGTGTCGCGGCTGGAAAGCCGGCGCTGATTCGGGTGCTCCGCGAGGCCGCGGCCAGGGGCACCCAATGGTACCGGAGCGTCCCCGGCGGCAGCGTCGTGGTGGACGGCGTCACGCTGGACCTGCTCGCACCGGCGCCTGGGAACCTGGAGCGCCTCGAGGACGCGAACGACTACTCGGTCGTGTTCCGCCTTTCGTACGGGGATTTTTCGGCGCTGTTCGAGGGCGACGCGCCGGAGTCGGTCGAGCGGCAGGTGGTCGTGCGTGCCGGTGGGCACCTTCACGCCACGCTCCTGAAGGTGGGACACCACGGCAGCCGCACCTCGACCGGCGAGACGCTGCTCGATGCGAGCGAGCCGCGCGTCGCCCTGATCTCGGTCGGGCGGCGCAACCGCTACGGCCATCCGAGCCCCGAGGTGATCGAGCGCCTTCGGGCCCACGGGATCGAGATCCACCGCACGGACCGGGAGGGTACGGTCACCGTGTCCGCCTGGCGGGACGGCCGTTACGTGGTGGAGCGGTGATGATCGACCTGTTGTTGCGCCTCTTCAGCGAGCCGGATCCGACGATCGCTCCACTACCGGAGGGGGCCAGGCTGCGCCGCGCGCGGTGGCTTCCTGCACTCGGAGGCCGGCTCGCGGGGATGCGCGGGCCGGCCGCGGCGGTGACGCTAGGGCGCACGATCGTGCTTCACCCGCGCACCCATGCCAGCGAACGGCTGCTGCGCCACGAGCTCGAGCACGTTCGGCAGTGGCGGGCGGCTCCGCTCGCCTTTCCGGCCCGCTACGCATGGTATCATATTCGCAATGGCTACGCCCTGAACCCGTACGAGGTCGAGGCGCGGCGGGCGGAGTCGCGAGAGGAGGGTTCGACAGGAAGGCGACCGTAACCCACGACTGGAGGCGCGCCATGCAGCGCTCGGTCATAACCATCGATCGCCACATTCTGGAGGAGGAGCGTCTGCACCCGGCCGCGACGGGAGCCTTCAGCAGCATCCTCTACGACATCGCGCTGGCCGCCAAGCTGATCTCGCGGGAGGTGCGGCAGGCCGGCCTCGTCGACATCCTCGGCGCCACGGACGATGTGAATGTGCACGGCGAGCAGGTCCGCAAGCTCGACCAGTACGCCCACGAGGTCCTTTACAGGGCGCTGGACCACGGCGGCTATCTCTGCTGCATGGCCTCCGAGGAATCCGAGGAGATCATCCCGATTCCCGACCGCTTTCCGAAGGGCAAGTACGTCGTGCTCTTCGACCCCCTCGACGGGTCCTCGAACATCGACTCGAACATCTCCGTCGGGACCATCTTCTCGATCCACCGCAAGCGCTCATCGGGCCCGGACGGCTCGCTCGAGGACTGCCTGCAGCGGGGCCGACGCCAGGTCGCGGCCGGCTACGTCATCTACGGCTCCTCCACCATGCTCGTCTACACCACGGGAAGCGGTGTCCACGGCTTCACGCTCGATCCATCGATCGGCGAGTTCCTGCTCAGCCACCCTGATATTCGACTCCCCGAGCCCGGCGAGCGGATCTACTCGTGCAACGAAGGCAACTACACGCGCTGGAGCGACGGTCAACGTGCGCTCACCGATCACTTCAAGGGGATCGGGAAGGGAACCAAGCCCTTCAAGGGGCGATACGTCGGCTCTCTGGTCGCGGACGTCCACCGCACGCTGCTGCACGGCGGCATCTTCATGTATCCCGCCGACACCAAGAATCCGAACGGCAAGCTGCGCCTCCTCTACGAGGTTTCGCCCATGGCGCTGATCATGGAGCAGGCGGGAGGGGCGGCGACGCAGGGCGAGCACGACATTCTGGACATCGCCCCGACCGACCTGCACCAGCGCACGCCGGTCTACCTCGGCTCCCGCGAGCACATCCACCTCGCCCGCTCCTACCTCGCCCCTGACCGGGCGGCCTCGGATGGGGACCGCTCCGAGCCGGGCGACGAGCCGGTCCTGGCGGCGACGCGCTGACGCGCCTGCCGGCAGGACCGGCTCGTCGCCCGGCTCCCGACAGCGGGCTCCGGCAGCCGTCAGAAAGAGTAGCGCACGCCGAGCTGCATCTGCCAGCTCGACGACGGATAGAACGTCGTGTAGGGCAGCTTCGCGTGAGCGTTGCCCGCGTCATCCGTGCGCGTGCTGCCGTTGTAGCGGAAGACGAGGTCCCCGTTCGCGTCGCGGCCGTTCAGCGACAGCAGGTTGGCCGTATTGAACAGCGCTCCCTCCTGGATGCCCCAGTCGCGGTTGAGCAGGTTCAGGAAGTTGAAGATGTCCAGGCTGACCTTGGCTTTGCCCATCCCGGTCGAGACTCCCTGCTCCAGCCGAACCGTGAGCGTGTTGGTCCACGGGCCCCGACAGGCGTTGCGCTCCAGGATCCTGCCGCGCGCATCGCTCAGGCACGGATCCAGCGTGATCGCCTCGTTCAACAGCGTCAGGTCGCTGGCCGACGCCGTGACGACGTCACTGTCGTTCGCCGGGACGTAGACGAGATCGTTCGTTCGGCCGCCGGCCACGCCGACGCCCGGATATCCGTCGCCGTTCACGTCGCCGTTGTAGACGTACGAGTATGGACGCCCCGACTGTCCGACGTACGTCGCCGACAGGTTGGTGCCTCCGTACTGCGGGAACAGGTGCAGGATCGCGGAGACGACGACCTTGTTCGGCCGGTCGAAATCGGAGACCGTCACATCCGGATCGTTCGGGTAGTCACGGACCGGGTTGAAGCCGAAGTTCGACGTCGCGATGCTCGACGTCAGGCTCTGCTGGTCGTAGGCGCGCTGGTAGGTATACGAGGTGCGCAGGTTCAGCAGCTCGCCGAACTGCTTCCTCAGCTCGGCGACGACCGCGTACGAGTACGGCTTCGTCCGATTTACACCCTCCACGACCTGGTCGAAGTCGGTGAAATTGCGCACGGGTGCGAAGCCGCTGCTCGTCGGCGTGCCGTAGATCGGACGGTCGCCGATCCCGAGCCGCGAACCCGGATCCGCGACCGGAGTCGTAGGGATGTTGATGTCCTGGAGGAAAATCGAGTTGATCGATTTCGTGTACAGGCCCTCGAGAGTCCCGACGAGATCCCAGGGAAGGTCCTGGTCCACCGCCAGCGACACCTTCACGTCCTGCGGGAACTTGAAGTCGCTCGCGAATATGTTCACCAGCCGGCCGCTGCTCGGGTTCGTTACGCCCGAGCCGTCCGCGCACGTCGAGGGGGCGCTGGCGCTGAAGCCCGGTGCGTTCTCGTCGAAGCAGCGCAGCAGCACCGTCTCCTGGCCGGTGTTGCCATAGGCGTTGGACAGCCACACGTACGGCGGCCGGCCCGAGAAGATGCCGGCGCCGCCCCGGATCTGCGTCCGGTAGGTGGACGTGATCGGCGCCCTCCAGTTGAATCCGAGCCGCGGCGACCAGAGCGGATTCCCGGAGGGCATGTTGCTCGTGTGGCGCCCCGTGGCCTGGAAGAACGTCGCGTTCTCGTGCGGATCGTCCAGCATGAACGGGACGTCCACGCGCAGGCCGTATGTCAACGTGAGCTGCGGATTCACGGTCCACTCGTCCTGCACGTAGGCGCCGAGCTGCAGCACGCCGAAGCGCGCGGCCGGATCGGTCAACCCGGGGAAGGGGAGACTGATCTCGTAATACGACGGAGTGTTCGCCTCGAGGTCGGCCAGGCTGTCGAAATACCAGCGACCATACGAGCCCGGGAAGAAGAGGTTGCGGAAGTGGAAGTACTGATTCGACGTCCCGAGCGTCAGACGGTGATCGCCACGCGTCGCCGTCAGATTGTCCGTGAGCTCGAAGATGTCCTGGTCCAGCTCGTTGCCCTGCGAGAAGTACTCCGCTCCGCCCTCGATGTAGCCGAATCTCGTCGTGCCACCGCCGAGATCACTGACGTTGCTGACCCGTAGCTGCCCATACGACACGAGAGGATTGCGCCGGTCGCGCACGCGCTCCCAGTTCAGGCGCAGGTTGTTGAACAGGTCGCCGCCGAGCTGTGAATAGAGTTCGCCCACCAGGCTGTTCGTGTTGTTCTTGAACAGGTAGGTGTAGGACGACAGGTCGTAATAGAAGCCGCGGCTCGGCGAATCGTCGTCGTTCGCCGTGTTGTAGCTGTCGCGGATCGTGAAGCGGCTGCTGCTGCCCAGCTGCCAGTCCAGCCGACCGAACAGATTGTTCAGCGGGTTGTCCAGCGTGTAACGATTCGGTGTGCCCGGCTCGACGCCGTACTGGTTCTGCAGGATCTCGGCGAAGCGCATCACCGAGTCCGGCGAGACGCCGATGTCGGCCGCGGCGCCCGAGTCGATGTTGTCGAGCGTAGGCCGGTTGCGTCGCTCGAGCTCGGCTCCAATGAAGAAATGAAGTCGGTCCTTCTGGATCGGGCCGCCGAGCGTGAAGCCGAACTGCGCGTCCTTGAACTGGTCGGCCGAGTAGTCCTGATTCTTGTAGGTCAGGTCGCCGACGAAGCTCTCGTTGCGGAAATACAGGTAGGCCGAGCCTGTGAAGTCGTTCGTTCCGGATTTGGTCACGGCGTTGATCAGACCGCCCGTGAATCCGGCCTGTCGGACGTCGAAGGGCGCCACCAGCACCTGGTACTCCTTGATGACCTCCAGCGAGATCGCCTTGCCGTTCCCCTGTCCACCCGGCAGTCCGCTCGCGGCGAGGCCGAAGACATCATTGTTGACGGCGCCGTCGATCTGGATGTTGTTGAAGCGATTGTTCTGTCCGCCCACCGAGGATGCGTCGCCCGTCGACTGCACCAGTGGCGAGATCACGGCTAGGTCGACGAAGTTACGTGACAGCGAAGGAATGTTCTGCAGGTCCTCGCCCGTAATGATCGTCTGCGCACCCGTCTTCGTCGGGCTGAACGTCGGATTCGACTCCGCCGTCACCTCGATTCCCTGCAGCTGCACGGCTTCCTCCGCCAGCGTGAAGTCGACCCGCTGGTCCTGACCGAGGACTACCCGCACGCCTTCGCGCCGCACCGTCCGGTGGCCGATGCTCGACGCCTCCACCGTGTAGAGCCCCGGCCGGAGGTAGGGCACGTAGTAGCGCCCGTTGGCGTCCGTCAGAGCGCCGCTCGACGTGCCGCTCTGCGGGTCGGTCACGGTGACCTGCGCCGACGCCAGCGGCTGACTGTTCTGATCCGTGATCCGCCCCGACATCGCGCTGGTCGTCACGCCCTGTCCCTGCAGTCCAGCAGGCACGAGCGCAAACAGGAGCCCGAACAGAGCTCCCAGGCCCGTTCGTAGCACTATGTGTCGCATCATGCGATCTCTCGTGAGAGTTCGATCTTGTCCGCCGTCGCTCCTGGGCGGGCGGCACGGAAAAACTGGAGTGTCACTGTCACGGAGCCGTTCCGGCGTGGTACCGACCGCGCACATCGGGTCGGGATACGGCCGCTCCGAGGGGTGGTCCGGCGGAGGAAAATGCGACGTCCCCCGGCAACCGACTCGACTCGGGCGGCGAATATAGGCCGGGTTCTTCGTTGCAGAAAGGGGAAAGTCTCGTCGGTCGCTGTAAGTAGGATCCCCACACCGCGCCGGCGCCGGGCGGCGCTACATCTGCCGGTCCAGGGTTTCGATCTCGGCGCGCACTTCCTCGACCAGAGCGTTGCGCTCCGCATGCGGCAGGAACGCGCTCCGGAACCCCATCAGCGCGATGTCGCAGAGCTCCTCCCACGTGAAGTTCAGATGTCGGTGTGCGCGCCAGTACTCCTCGGTCACGGTGGTCGCGCTCATCAGCCGGTTGTCCGTGTTCAACGTGACGACGAGCCCCTCGTCGTAGTAGAGGCGTAGCGGGTGCTCCTCGAAGCTGGGTACGGCTCGCGTCTGGACGTTGGAGGTCAGGCAGATCTCGATCGGGATTCGGAAGTCGTTGACGTACTGCATCAGCTCGGAGTCCTCGTGCAGGCGCGTGCCGTGCCCGATCCGGTTCGCCTTGCAGTAGTGCAGCGCCTGGTGGATCGACTCCGGGCCGTACGCTTCGCCGGCGTGGATCGTCGCCGCCATGTTCTTGTTGATGACCGTGTAGAACGCGTCCTTGTGCTTCTTGGCGGGATAGTTGTACTCGGCCCCGGCCAGGTCGAACGCGACGACGCCGCGGTTCTTGAACGCGACCGTCAGGTCCGCCAGATCGCGAGAGGTCTCCGGGCTCATGTTGCGAATGCCGCAGATGATGATTCCGGTGCGGATGCCGAGCTCCTGCTCGGCTCGACGCAGCCCGCGCACGGGCGCCTCGACGGCCTCCGTGAGCGGGAGCCCCTCGCGGGCGTTCAGCACGGGGGAATAGCGGACCTCCATGTAGCGCACGTTCTCGGAGGCGGCGTCCTCGGCCAGCTCGTACGCGATCCGCTCCAGCGCGTCGCCGGTCTGCATGACCGACAGCGTGATGTCGAAGCGCTTCAGGTAGTCGACGAGGTTCTCGGCATCGCGGACGTGCATGTACTCGGCGAGCTCGTCCGGGTCGGTCTTCGGCATCGGGACGCCGTAGCGCTCCGCGAGCTCCAGCAGCGTCGCGGGCCGAACGCTGCCGTCCAGGTGCACGTGCAGGTCGGTCTTCGGGAGGCGGTGCAGCAGGCTGCGATCGATCTCGCTCATGGATGGGCGTCCGGTGATTGGCTGTGTCGTTCCGGTCCCGCCGAGCGGATGCGATCGCCCGCCGGCGCTCGGATTGGTTGTCGCCGCGTCTGCAGGTACTCGATCAGCGCGTCGAGGTCCGTTATGCCCGTCTCCTCGCGGCCAGGCGCTCGTTTGAGCATCGAGAAGCCGCTCCCGCCGTCGGCCATGAAGTCGTTGACCGCGACCGAATAGACCTGATCGTCCTGCACGTCCCGCCCGCCGTAAAGTCGAAGGCTAAGGATGCGGTGCCCCGGCGGCAGCGTCGGGTCATAGGAAACGCTCAGGCCGCTGACGTGCACGGAGGGCCCTCTGCCGGACACCGCGTGCTCGAGCGCCTGCCGGAGCCGCCGGCCCTCAAGCCTGAGCACGACGATCGAATTGCCGAATGGCTGCAGCTCGTACAGCTCCCGCCATGTAACGGCGCCGGCGGGCAGGGAGGCGCGGATCCCGCCGTTGTTCATGATCGCGACCTGGGCATGACCTGCCGCGCGCTGAGCGTCCGCGATGAGGTTGCCGAGCGCGTATTGGGGGCCCGCTCTCTCCAGAGGGGCAGCGATCGTGGCGATCACGCGCTCGATCCTGGACCCTATGCCGGACCGGTACTCCTCGACCAGCGTCGCGATCGCGCTATCGGGCCGCACGGCTTCGGTCCACGGCGTGACCGAGCGGATGGCTGCCCCTACGCTATCGGTGGACACGCGCGTCAGGTCCACTACGTCGTAGCGGCTGCCGTACGAGGCCGGCTCGACGATCGGGATCCCGTTCACCCTGGTCTCGACCGGGCGGTGCGTGTGGCCTGCAACGATCAGGTCGGGCCGGTGTGTCACGCGACCCGCCCAGTCCACGACCTCCCCCTCGCAACTCCGCTCCAGCACTGCGGCGGAGCCGTACGTCGCCTCACCGTCTGCCGCGGCGTCCCTGTACACGGGACAGGCGGCGCCCGCGTGCGCCACCACCACGACGAAGTCGGCGCCTGCGGCGCGCAACCGCGGCACCCATTCATCGATCGCTGCCGCGCCATCGCGGAAGCGCAGACCGGTGACGTTGCTCGGCTTGGTCGTCGTGGGCGTCTCCTCGGCGGCGAGCCCGATCACGCCGACACGCACCGATCCGGCCCGCAGCATCGCGGTGGGTCGGATCCAGTCGGGCGCCGTGTCGCTCCCCGCAACGACGACGTTCGCGGCCAGCCAGTGGAACTTCGCATCCGCCATCCGGGCGCGGAGCGAATCGGCGCTCCAGTCGAACTCGTGATTGCCGATCGCCGCGGCGGCGTAACCAGCCGAGTCGAAGAAGGCGACGCTCGCGCGGCCACCGGTCAGGTTCGAGACCGGGGTTCCCTGCATCACGTCCCCCGCGTCGAGCAGCACCGTCGGCACGCCGCGCTTCGAGGCTTCCTTCCGCTCGCGCCGGAAATAGGCCGCCAGAGCCGCCGCGCCGCCCACCTCCCGGCCGTGGCTCCACGAGTACGCCTCGGGCGTCAGGTGTCCGTGGAAGTCGGATGTAGCGATCACCCGTAGCCGCGGAGCGCCCTCCGCCGATGGGGCGGTGTGACTCTTCGCTCGCGCCGCGGCTCCCGCACGCTCGGCCGCCTCCGCCAGCTGCTCCTGCAGCGCCGAATCGACCGCCGCGGGCGGCGTTATGCGCCAGTTGCGGTGAAAGTAGCGCGCCGGCCCGACGGTCCCCAGCCGGCGTACTTCCTCGATCAGGAGGTCCCGGATGTCCTGTTGGCGGTCGTAGATCACCGGCGCGTCCGCCAGCATCGCGTATCCCCCGCCGCCGCCCTGGCGATAGCTGTTCAGCGCCAGCGTGAAGCTCTGTTCCGGCCGCACCGGCCGACCGCGATAGGTGAGATCCATGATGCGCTCGCCGCGCGGGCGGCTCAGGTCGATCGTGTAGTCCACGCCGCTGATCGCGTCGAAGTTGTAGCCCGGCACGTCGGGATCCGTCACGGTGCCGCCGGCCGGCGGCGGCCAGCCCTCGTAATACTCGGCGCTCTTCTCGAGATACGCGCGCAGCTGGGTGCCGGTGATGCGTACCGCCTTCAGCGTGTTGTCGTAAATGTAGAGGCCCGCGATATCCGCGATGGTGACCGCTCCCTCCGGGATCCGCGAGCGGATGTCGAACGCTGACGCGGCGGCGAGCTGGGTGCCGGCCGCACGCCGCTGGACTTCGTTGATGAAGTCCACGATCGGCGTGTCCTCGACCCGCGAGCGCCATGCGTTCATTGCCTGGGTAGAGCGTCCCAGCTCGGAGCCCACCCACGCCAGCGTACGGCGGTGGACCGACTGCAACGCATCCACCAGCGCCGTGTCCACGACGCCGGCTCTCGGTCGAAGCAGACGAGCGCTCTTGCTCGCGACCCGCCACCGCGAAGGGGCCCGCCTGCGCATCCGGACCTCCACCGCGGCCACGGACCGGGCCCAGTTCTTCGCCTGCGTCAGCAAGACGCCGGCGATCAGCGTGTCGGCGAGCTCTCGGTGCGTATGGCCCAGGAAGATCAGGTCGATACCGGGCACCTCTCGCGCGAGACGGGCCGCCGCGTTCTCCGGCGGTACGGCGCTGGACAGCGTATCATAGCTGCTCCCCTCGAGCCCTCCGTGCGAGAGCACGATCACCAGGTCCGCCCCTCGCTCCCGCATCTCGCGTACGACCGGCCGCAGCGATCCGACCACGTCGCGGAAGTCGAGCCGCCCCTCGATGTTCGCACGGTCCCAGATCGCCACGCCGGGTGGCGTGTTGCCGGTGACGCCTACGAGGATGGTGTCCCCTTCGGCGACCACGTGCGGAAGCAGGACGTAGGGTCGGAATGCGTGTCGATCGCTGCCGTGGACGAAGGTGTTCGCCGAGACGAACGGGAACGCCGCCTGTCGCACCGCCCGCTCCAGATGCTCGATACCGTAGTTGTACTCGTGGTTGCCGACCGCGGCGGCGTCGTACCGCATCCGGTTCATCGCCCCGATGATCGGGCTTGCCGAGTCAGACTGGAGGCGTGCGGACAGGTATGCGATAGGGGTTCCCTGGAGCAGGTCCCCGGAATCGAAGAGGTAGGTCGTTCCCGGCGGGTTCGCACCGCGTACGCTGTCGATCACCGGCGCGACGAGCGCCAGCCCGTAGTCCGTTCGCTCGCCCGTGTAATAGTCCATGGGCAGCAGGTGGGCGTGCACGTCCGTCGTGCCGAGAAGCGTCAGCCCGACGACGGAGGAGAGGCCTCCGCCGGCGACCGCTCCGCTCGCCGGCCGGGCTCCGGCCGCGGCTGCAGTGGCGACCGTCCGCGGCGGCGCCTTCGGAGCGGCACAAGCGGCCGCGATGGCTAGCGCTCCCGCAGCAAGGGACGCTCCGAGCCGCGAAGAGGCGCCCGGTGATCTCCGCCTTCGAAGGAGGTGGCCCGAAATGCGCGCGAGCGGCCGGTTCGCGGCCGCTCGCTGCGTGTCGTACGCGTCGGTCGATAGGTGTTTCACCATAGGACCGCAATGTACCACCACGGCCGTCGTGGGTTCCGGATGAGCCCGGTGATCTGGCCGGTCCCGGCGAGCCTCTGAGCGGGTCCGATACCTACTCGCCCGTCTCCGCCGACCGGGCGGGAAGCGCGGCCATTGCCGGTCCCGCAGCGGGCGGCTCGCGGGGCTCTTCGCGCGGAGCGCGCGCGTCCTCGCCGCGGCCGTTGCCCTGCGCGGATCGCTTCGACGAGGGAAGCGGGATCGGCGGCGCCGCGCGCTGTCTCTCTCTCGCGTCGCGCGTCTGCGCTTCCGGATGAGAGCTCGTCTCCGTCCCATCGTCGAGCGCAGCCTGCGCGGCCGCCAACCGTGCGACCGGTACGCGGAACGGCGAGCACGATACGTAGTCGAGTCCCGTCCGGTGGAAGAAGGCGACGGACGCCGGATCCCCGCCGTGCTCCCCGCAGATCCCGACCTTGAGGCCCGGGCGCGCTTCGCGGCCTTCCCGGGTCGCGAGCTCGACGAGCCGGCCGACGCCCGACTGGTCGAGTCGCTGGAACGGATCGTCATCGAGTATGCCTTGCTCGATGTAGCGGGGCAGGAACGTGCCGGAATCGTCACGCGAAAGGCCCAGCGTCGTCTGCGTCAGGTCGTTCGTGCCGAAGGAGAAGAACTCCGCCTCCTTCGCGATCTCCCCCGCAGTCAGGGCAGCTCTCGGCAGCTCGATCATCGTGCCGACCAGATAGTCCATGTCGAGTCCGGACTCGGCGATGATCCCGTCGGCGACTTCGCGGATCAGCGCATCCTGGCGTCGCAGCTCCTCGGCCACCGCCACCAGCGGCACCATCACCTCGGGGCGCACCTCGACACCCTCTCGAGCGACCTTCACGGCGGCTTCGAAGATCGCGCGCGTCTGCATCTCCGTCACCTCGGGGTACGTCAGCCCGAGGCGCACGCCCCGATGGCCCAGCATCGGATTGATCTCGCGCAGCCGGTCCGAGCGGCGGGCGAGCTGGTCTGCCTCGACGCCCAGACGGGCCGACAGCTCCTCGATCTCATGGCGCGTCTTCGGCAGGAACTCGTGTAGCGGGGGATCGAGCAGCCGGATCGTAACCGGCAAGCCGGCCATCGCCCGGAAGATCCCCTCGAAGTCGTCCCGCTGCATCGGCAGCAGCCGGTCCAGCGCACGTCGTCGCCCGGCCTCGTCCTGCGCCAGGATCATCTCCCGCATCGTGTCGATACGATCGCCCCGGAAGAACATGTGCTCCGTGCGGCACAGCCCGATCCCTTCCGCCCCGAACTCGCGGGCCCGGGCCGCGTCTTCCGGGGTGTCTGCGTTCGCACGCACTCGCAGGCGTCGGTGCGAATCCGCCCACTCCATCAGCCGGTCGTACCACTCCGACGTCAATGCATCGATCGTCGGCACCCGCCCCGCCAGCACCCGTCCCGTCGAGCCGTCCAGCGTGATCCAATCCCCTTCCGCGATGCTCCGGCCGTCCACCTTCACCGTGGCCGCGCTCTCGTCCACGCGCAGGTCTCGGGCACCCACCACACAGCACTTGCCCATCCCCCGTGCCACCACGGCCGCGTGCGACGTCATCCCGCCCCGCGCCGTCAGGATCGCCTTCGCCGCTACCATGCCTCCGAAGTCGTCCGGCGACGTCTCCTCCCGGACGAGGATGACGTCCTGCCCCTCCGCGGCTAGCTCCTGCGCCCGTTCCGGACTCAGCACCACGCGACCTGACTCCGCGCCCGGTGATGCCGGCAGCCCCCTCGTCAGCACATCCACGCTCGCCGATGGATCGATCTGGGGGTGGAGAAGCTGATCCAGCTGCCTCGCCGGAACGCGACGCACCGCCGTCGGCTCGTCGATCAGCCCTTCCTCGACCATCTCCACGGCGATCCTCACCGCCGCCGGTGCCGAGCGCTTCGCCGTCCGGGTCTGGAGCAGGTAGAGATCTCCACGCTCCACCGTGAATTCCATGTCCTGGACGTCCCGGTAGTGCGCCTCGAGCCGGTCGCCGACCTCCTCGAGCGCCCGGTACTGCTCCGGCATCTCTTCCTTCATCTGACCGATCGAGAGCGGATCGCGGATACCCGCCACTACATCCTCACCCTGCGCGTTGAGGAGGAACTCGCCGAACAGGCGCTTTTCGCCCGTGGACGGATCCCGCGTGAAGGCGACTCCCGTCCCCGAGTCCTCGCCCATGTTGCCGTAGACCATCGTCACGACGTTCACCGCCGTGCCGAGGTCCTCCGCGATCCGGTGCACCCGCCGGTACTGGATCGCCCGCTCCGTGTTCCACGAGTCGAAGACGGCGTCGATCGCCTGCCAGAGCTGATCCCACGGATCCTCCGGGAACGGGCTTCCCGTCTCTTCCTCGGTCGCACGCTTGAACGCCTTCACCAGCTCGCGGAGATCGCCTGCGTCCAGCCCCGTGTCGTGCTCGACTCCCGTCTCCGCCTTCTTCGCGTCCAGAAGCTCGCTGTAACGGTGCTGCGCCACCCCCAGCACCACCTCCCCGTACATCTGCACGAATCGGCGGTACGAGTCGTTCGCGAAACGCTCGTCTCCGGAGCTGCGGGCCAGCGCCGCCGCCGTCTCGTCGTTGAGACCCAGGTTCAAGATCGTGTCCATCATCCCGGGCATCGAGATCGCCGCTCCGCTCCGCACCGACACCAGCAGCGGACTGTCGGACGCGCCGAATCGCTTGCCTGTCTCCTCCTCCACCAGCCGAAGGCAATCGCTCACCTCCCTGCGCGTCCCCTCGGGATTGCCGTCGCCTTGCAGGTGGGCCCTGCAGACTTCGGTCGTGATCGTGAAGCCGGGTGGCACGGGCACGCCGATCCGCGTCATCTCCGCGAGATTCGCCCCCTTCCCGCCGAGCAGGCTCTTCTGGTCTCGGCCGCCATCCGTGCGACTCCGGCCGAAGTAGTAGACGAGGCGGTTCGACATCGATCCCCCGGGTGCGGGATGGTTTCTCGGACAATGGGCACAGTCGTCCTGAAACAAGAACCGCGCCAGAGGAGTTTCTCCGGATTCACTGTAGGGCACCGGGCCTGTCCGCAGGCCCGGAAACGTGAATTCACCGCGCGGGGGGAGGCGTCCTGACTCGTGGGGGTTCCGCAGCACGCATCCGCGCGCCTCAGCAGTGGGATTCCGCGCCGTAGCCTTCGACGATGTCCACGAGCGGAGCGGTGTAGTCGCCCGAGAAGCAGGCGTCACAGAAGGGGCCGTGCTCGGTCACGGCGCCCTCCATGCCCTCGAGGGAGAGATAGCCGAGCGAGTCCACGTTCAGGTGGTCCCTTATCTCGTCCACGCCGAGACGGGCGCCGATCAGCTCCTCCCGTGTCGGCATGTCGATGCCGTAGTAGCACGGGTGACGAACGGGCGGGGAAGCGACCCGGAAGTGGACCTCGCGGGCGCCGGCCTCGCGGATCATGTGAATGAGCCCGCGGCTGGTCGTTCCACGGACGAGAGAATCGTCGACCATTACCACGCGCTTTCCCTCGATGACCTGCCGCACGGGGTTGTACTTGATCCTGACGCGAAAGTCACGACCGGCCTGGGTTGGGTGAATGAACGTGCGGCCGACGTAGTGGTTGCGGATCAGCCCTAGCTCGAACGGGATGCCGCTCTCTTCGCTGAACCCGAGGGCCGCGGCATTGGATGAATCCGGTACGCTGAACACGCAGTCGGCGTCCACGGGGTGCTCGCGCGCGAGTTGCCTCCCGAACGCGCGGCGGGCGCCATCCACGCTCACGTTCCAGATGACCGAGTCGGGGCGAGCGAAGTAGACCAGCTCGAAGATGCACGGCGCGACGCGCTCCCGTGCCGGCAGCGAGGGGAGTGGCGTGATCTCGCCGTTCCTGATCCTCAGCATCTCTCCGGGCTGGACCTCGCACAGGAAGTCGGCTCGCATGATGTCGAGGGCGCAGGATTCGCTCGCGAGCACGAAGCCGTCGCCGCGACGGCCCAACACGAGCGGCCGGAACCCCCACGGGTCGCGCGCGGCATAGAGCGTGTCGCCCACGGTGATCAGAACGGAGTACGCCCCGGTCAGTCGCGTCAGCGCATCCCGGATCTGCGCCTCCGGCGTCGTCTCCTTCGAGCGCGCGATCAGGTGGACGATCACCTCCGAGTCGATCGTCGCCTGCAGGATCGCGCCTTCGCCGACCAGCTCCTCGCGCAGCTTGCGGGCGTTCGTGATGTTGCCGTTGTGCACGAGCGCCAGGTCACCGTCACGGTACCGCACGACGATCGGCTGTGCGTTCACCAGCCCCGCACCGCCGGCGGTCGAATAGCGCGTGTGGGCCAGTGCGAGGCTGCCTGTCAGGGCGCCCAGGCGAGCATCGTCGAAGGAGTCCGCGACCAGCCCGGCCGCGCGGTGCAGGTGTGTGTGTCCGTCCACGTCCACCAATGCTATGCCGGCGGCTTCCTGGCCGCGGTGCTGCAGCGCGTAGAGCCCCAGGAACGCGAGCTCCGCCGCGTGTTCGAATCCACTGACGGCGACGATTCCGCACATGAGTTCGGCTGCCTTTGATTTTCGCCGGAAAGGGTGCAACCTGTCAGCCCGCCAGGGGCGAGGCAAGCGTCCGCGCTCGCGCGTTGAAACCCCGGGTCGCGTCGGGAGGTCCGGCCCGAGTCCGGCGCTCGCGCCGTGACTCGTGCCGTCGGGTCTCGTGTCGCGCCGGTCCGACATGTGTGGACGCGACCCTCCTCGGCCGGCGCAGACGGCTCCTCTTCGCCTCGCGCGCAAATCATTATCTGAAAAACACTTGAGCCAGATGAGGCGCCCGTTGGCGATCTGGCACCGCCCGTGCCCTACCTGGACGGGTGCTTCCTCTCCATCCACAGCCGGAGTTTCAGCATGACAGTACTTCTCGTCGATGACGACGCCGCGACCCGGAGCGCCTGCGCCGACGAGCTGCGAACTCTCGGTGTCACCGTACAGGAGGCCGCCAGTGCCCAGGCGGCACTCACGGTCGTTCGGGAGGGACGACCCGCGGCGGTGATCGTAGCGTATCCCATGCCTCTGCGGGACGGACGGACGCTGACGGCGGCTCTGCGGGAGGACTCCGCGCTGCGGGGGCTGGTCATCGTCGCGCACTCCAAATGGGGATGGCGGCGTACGCGGAGCCGGGCGCTGTCGGAGGGCTGCGATGCGTTCTTCGAAGCGCCCGCTCCGCTGCCGGCGATCGTGGAGGAGATCTGCCGCAGGTTGGGTCAGCAGGGGCGGAGCCTGCGTCTTCGGGCGCCCGTTGCGGGGGGGCTTATTGCGGCGCCGGTTGGGTGAGGCGCTCCACCTCTCGGACCAGGATGTCGCGCGTCACGGGCTTCGAGACGAATCCCGCGAATACCTCCGCCGGTCCCTCGAGCACGTCGTGTGCGCTGATGGCGACGATGCGCAGTGTCGAGAGCGAGGGGTCCTGCTTGATTAGCTCGGCGGCCTGAAATCCGTTCAGGAACGGCATTTCGAGATCCATTAGCACGAGGGCGGGGTGCTCCCGCACGGCGGCGGCGACACCCTGCGGACCGCCTTCCGCCTCGATCACATCATACCCTTCGCGCTTCAGCATCAGGGCGATGATCCGGCGAACGTTCGGCTCATCGTCGACCACCAGGATCTTGGCGTTGACCATCATGGGCAGCGGCCTCCCACCGCGGATAACCGGATGAGACGGGCCGGCCCGCGCTGCAAGCCGGTTGCCGCCTGGTTCTAACGGGGCATCGCCGGATGCTCGATCTCCACCTCGACGGTGGCAGGATCGCCATCCATGATCCCCGGTATGGCGGAGTGGTAGGCTTCCGAGAGGCGCGTCGCCGACAACTCCACCGAGAGCCGGCCGTCCACGCGCACACGGAAGCTGCCCTCCGCTTCGCCCACAGTCCCGATCCGCTCCGCCGGGACGCCGTGCTCCGCCGCCACCGCCACCACCCGATCCACATCGGCGGGAGTGGCCGAAAGCACGATCCGACCGGCCGCCTCGCCGAACAGCAGCGAGGCCAGCACGGCGCCCGTCGGAGCGGCATCGCCTACCGCCGCGCCGTGCAGCACGACATCCACGCCCAGCGGCCGCGAAACATCCAGCACTGCACACTCGGCAAGCGCAATTGCCAGGCCACCTTCCGAGCAATCGTGCGCGCTTCTGGCGAGCCGCCGTTCCGCGATCTCCAACATGGCCGCCTGCAGCTTCGACTCGGCCGTCAGATCGACCGCCGGTGGCTCGCCTGAGACCTCACCGAAGAGCACCCGTAGATACTCCGATCCTCCCAGTCCGGAGCCGCCCAGCGAACTGCGGCCCGATGCTTCGGCGGCGTCCGCGGACCAGGCCGGTGCTGCGCCGGCGCGTCCGAGCAGGATGATGGCGTCGCCCGGGCTCCGGAACCCTGCGCCGACGTGCTGCTCCACGTCCTCGAGCACGCCCACCATGCCGATCACCGGAGTCGGATAGATCGCGCCGCCAGGATTCTCGTTGTAGAGCGAAACGTTTCCGCTGACCACGGGCGTGTGGAACTCCCGGCAGGCATCACCAATGCCGCGGACGGCCTCGCGGAGCTGATAGTAGACCTCGGGCTTGAGCGGATTGCCGAAGTTGAGGTTGTCGGTGACGGCGAGTGGGCGTGCGCCGACACAGACCAGATTGCGCGCCGCCTCCGCCACCGCCGCCAGCGCTCCGCCGTAGGGGTCGAGGAAACAGTAGCGGCCGTTGCAGTCGACCGTCGCGGCGATCCCCCGCCGAGTGCCGCGCACGCGCAGCACACCGGCGTCGCCGCCGGGCGGGATGACGGTGTTCGTGCGCACCGTCGTGTCGTACTGTCGATGGATCCAAGTCTTCGACGCGATGGTGGGGCTGGACAGCAGCCGCAGCAGCGCGTCGGCGGGAGCGGGCGGATCGGCGTCCACGACGGTCGCCGGATCGCGCGAGCGGAGCTCGATCACGCTCTCGTCCTCGCGAGCCTCCCGCACGTATGTCGGGCACCCCGTCACGAGGGGCTCGCCCGGAAGGTCGACCACGACCGTCCCGTTCTCGCGGACGCGGTACCGGCCGTCGTCCGTGACGCGGCCGATCACGGCTGCCTCGAGCTCCCACTTGCGGAGGATGGCCACGACCTCGTCCTCGTGCCCCGCCTTGGCGACCACGAGCATGCGCTCCTGGCTCTCGCTCAACAGGATCTCGTAGGGGGTCATGTCCGGCTCCCGCACCGGCATGGCCGACACGTCGATGTCGACTCCGGTGCCGCTGCGTGCCGCCATCTCCGTCGAGGAGGAGGCGAGGCCCGCGGCCCCCATGTCCTGGATCCCGACGATGTGGCCGCTGCGGATCAGCTCGAGGGAGGCTTCGAGCAGCAGCTTCTCGGTGAACGGATCACCCACCTGCACCTGGGGGCGGCTCGCCTCGCTCTCCTCGGAGAGCTCCTCGGACGCGAAGGTGGCGCCGTGGATGCCGTCGCGACCCGTGCGGGCCCCGACTGCCAGGATCGGGTTTCCCGGGCCGGAAGCCTCGGCCCGGATCAGCTCCTCCTTCCGCAGAAGGCCGATCGCCATCGCGTTGACCAGCGGGTTGCCCTCGTACGCCTCGTCGAAGTAGACCTCGCCGCCCAGATTCGGGATGCCGACGCAGTTGCCGTAGTCGCCTATACCCTTCACGACACCGGCGAACAGGTAGCGGACGCGGGGGTTCTCGAGCGACCCGAAGCGCAGCGAGTCGAGCACGGCGACCGGCCGTGCCCCCATCGTGAAGACATCTCTCAGGATCCCGCCCACTCCGGTCGCCGCGCCCTCGTACGGCTCGACCGCCGATGGGTGGTTGTGCGACTCGATCTTGAACGCGACGGCCCAGCCGTCGCCGATGTCGATCACACCCGCGTTCTCGCCGGGTCCCTGCAGCACCCAGTCGGCCTCCGTCGGCAGCGTGCGCAGCAACGGCTTGGAGTTCTTGTAGCCGCAGTGCTCCGACCAGAGCGCGCTGAACAGGCCGAGCTCCGTGTACGTCGGCTCGCGCCCGATCGCGTCGAGCACCATGCGGTATTCCTCTGGGGAGAGTCCGTGCTCCGCGACCAGCTCGGGCGTGATCGCGGGGTCCCCCGGGCGAGGCGACGGAGCCCCAGCCGTCGGGGACGGCATGACTCCCGTCCCACCGCGCTCCTCGCTCACGCCCGTCCTCCTCCGTGCCCGGCGAGCTCCTTCGAGCCCGCCTCGTCCCGGAGCCGCCGATGCTCGCTTCGCTCGGGCGCGGGGTCACGCAGCGCCTCGAAGATGCCGAGCCCATCCGTACCGCCGAGCAGATCCTCCACCGCGCGCTCCGGGTGTGGCATCAACCCCATCACGTTCCCGTCTTCGTTGACGATTCCGGCGATCGAGCGAAGCGATCCGTTCGGATTCGCGGCGTCCGTCACCTCGCCTTCCGGCGTGCAGTAGCGCAGGACGACGAGCCG
This sequence comes from uncultured Gemmatimonadales bacterium, assembly GCA_963798855.1. GTDB lineage: Bacteria > Gemmatimonadota > Gemmatimonadetes > Longimicrobiales > RSA9 > CAWCUU01. The sequence continues at coordinate 793,810 of CAWCUU010000001.1, forward strand.
CTCCGCTTCCAGGCGGTCGAGCGTGGCCTCATCCGCCACGTAGTTGCCTTCGCCATGGGCGATCGGCAGGGACAGCACCTGACCCTGGTGGTATCGCGACGTGAACGGCGTCGCCGCGTTTTCCACGCGGACGTGCACACCCATGCCCTCGAACTTCAGGCCGCGGTTGCGCACCAGCGCGCCCGGCAGCAGTCCCGCCTCGCACAGGATCTGGAAGCCGTTGCAGATCCCGAGCACCCGTCCGCCCCCTTCGGCGAAGCGGCGGACGTCCTCCATCGCGGGCGAGAAGCGGGCGATCGCGCCGGCGCGCAGGTAGTCGCCGTAGCTGAAGCCGCCGGGCAGGATCACGACGTCCGGCTTCCGCAGGTCGTGCTCCCTGTGCCAGACGAAGTAGGCCTCCTCGCCGAGCACATCGGTGATCGCGCGGTAGCAATCCTCGTCGCAATTCGAGCCGGGAAAGGTTACGATCGCTGCCCTCATCAGGCGCTCCCGACCGGCTGCGCCGGCTCCGCGTCCACCTCGATGGCGAAGTCTTCCGTGACCGGGTTCGCGAGGAGCTTCTCGCACATGGCGCGGGCACGCTCGCGAGCCGCGGCGGCGGACTCCGCCTCCACGTCCAGAACGATGAGGCGCCCGACGCGCACCTCGTTCACGTCATCGAATCCCAGTGACCGCAACGCTCCGCGCACCGCCTTGCCTTCGGGGTCGAGCAACCCGGGGCGCGGCGTGATTCGCACCGACACGTGATATCCGCTCACCTCGCCTCCTTCCGTGTTTGCCCTTCATCGCCGCGGGTTCGCCGGCCGCGCCGGCGCCGGCGCCGCAGGAGCCGCTCCTGCGGTGAACGCAACTCCTCGTAGTCGATGTCGCGGAGCTCGGCGCCCGCCTCATCGCCGTCCTCGTCCAGCAGGACATCCCGCTCCGGCAACCGCTCGAAAAAGCCGTACACCAGCGCCTTGAAGAGGCCGTAGCCGATGTAGACGACAAGGAACGGGAAGAAGAAGTAGGCCGGCACCGTCAGCGCCGCGATCAGCGCCACCAGCATGAAGATTCCCGTCGCGATGCCCTTCTTCGTGCGAACGCTGAACTTCGGCATCACCGGGTAGAGCACGTGGCTCATCATCAGCCCGCTCAGCAGTATCATCAGCACGATCATCCAGAACGACCAGTTCAGCCCTGCGAACCAGGTCTCGAAGAACGGCGTCTGACTGAACGGATAGAACGTGGCCAGCGTCATGCCTGCGGACGGGGAGGGCAGTCCGTGGAAGTTCATCTTCGCCTGACCGGCCTGCTCGACGTTGAAGCGCGCCAGGCGGACCACGGCGCCCGCGATGTAGATGAATGCGGCGACCCACCCCCAGGTCTCCCGCGACAGGAAGAGGAAGTAGACGATCATTGCCGGCGCGACGCCGAAGCTGATCGCGTCCACGAGCGAGTCCATCTCTTCGCCGAAGCGGCTGCCCGTCTGTGTGACACGGGCGACGCGCCCGTCGATCATGTCCGCGATACCCGCGAGCACGATCAGCCAGGCGGCGCCGCGGAAGTCGCCCCGCGAGGCCGCCACGATGGCCCACAGCCCGAAGAACAGGTTCGCGAGCGTGAGTGCGCTCGGGATGATGATCACCCCCCGCTCGAGCCGGGCTCTCACCGGACCCCGCCGGGCCTCCCGGTTCATTCCTCCTGCTCCTCGGCTCGCCGGCGCTCGATATGCACCTCGATCTGCGTCCCCGTCAGCCGTCGGAACACCTCGCGGTAGCGCTGCGACGTCGCCTCCACCACCTCTGGCGGCAGCGCCGGCGCCGGCGCCGTCTTGTCCCACTCGCCCGCTTCGCAGCGCGCCTCCAGCCAGTCGCGCACCGGCTGCTTGTCGAGCGAAGGCTGACCCCGGCCTGGCCGGTAGCTCTCCTCCGGCCAGAACCGCGACGAGTCCGGAGTCAGCACCTCGTCGATGAGCAGCAGCTCGCCGTTGTCCCGCGTGCCGAGCTCGAACTTCGTGTCCGCGATGATGATCCCGCACCCGTCCGCCACGCTGCGGCCTTCCTCGTAGAGCGCGATCGAGCGACGCCGCAGCTCGCTCGCCAGCGCATCCCCGAGTCGCTCGCGTGCTCGTCCAAACGGGATGTTCTCGTCGTGGCCGCTCGCCGCCTTCGTCGCCGGGGAAAAGATCGCCGGCTCCAGCCTCGCGCTCTCGACCAGCCCTTCGGGCAGCGGCTCGCCCGCCAGCGTGCCGCGCTCGCGGTATTCCTTCCACGCCGAGCCCGCCAGATAGCCCCGCACCACGCACTCGATCGGAATCGGCTCCGTGCGATGGACGAGCATCGAGCGATGCGCCCAGACGCTTTGCGATCCTTCCAGCTCCGGAAGCAGCTGGACGATGCGCGCCGGATCCGTCGTGATCAAATGATGCGCGCCCACCTCCGAAAGGCGGCCCAGCCACCATTCCGTGATCTGGGTCAGCACGATGCCCTTCCACGGAATCGCCGGGGAAAGCACGACGTCGAACGCGCTGATCCGGTCCGTTGCCACCATGAGCAGTCGCGCTTCACCCGCGTCGTACAGGTCCCGCACCTTTCCCTGGCCGATCCGCGGCAGCGGCAGCTCCGTCGAAGCGACGGCCGGCACATCTGCTCTCAATCGCGCCTCCGTCCCCTGCCGGACCTGATCAGCCTGATCAGCCTCTCGAACCATCATTTCTCCAGCTCCGGAGCTTCCTTCAATCCGGGATGCCGATCCAGGATCGGCTTCACCGACTTCTTCAGGAATTCGTCGACCTGCTGGGGTGCGCGTCCGATGTGGTGACGCGGATCGAGCGCGGCCTCGAGCTCGACGCGCGACAGCCCGAACTCCTCGTCGCCGGCGATCCGCTCGATCAGGTCGTTTGCTTCCCCCTTCTCCTTGACCCGCTCTGCGGCCGCGAGCGCGTAGCGGCGGATCCGCTCGTGCAGCTGCTGTCGGTCCCCGCCCCTGCGGACCGCCTGCATCAGGATCGGCTCGGTCGCCAGGAACGGCAGCTCCTCGTCCAGATGGCGCCGGATCACGCCCTGCCGCACGACCAGCCCGGAGCTCACGTTGTGGAGGAGGCGCAGCGTGGCGTCCGTGGCGAGGAACGCCTCCGGGATCGCGATGCGGCGATTCGCCGAGTCGTCGAGCGTTCGCTCCAGCCACTGCGTCGCCGCCGTCATCGCAGGATCGAGCGAGAGCGCGATCACGTGTCGTGCGAGCGCCGTGATGCGCTCGGAGCGCATCGGGTTGCGCTTGTACGCCATCGCCGACGAGCCGATCTGCTCCTTCTCGAACGGCTCCTCGATCTCGCGCAGGTGCGCGAGAAGCCGCACGTCGCAGCCGAACTTGGATGCGGACGTCGCGACTCCGGCGAGCGTCGCAAGCAGCGCGTAGTCGGCTTTCCGCGGGTACGTCTGTCCGGTGACGCCGAAGAGCCGATCGAAGCCCATCTTCTCCGCCACTTTGCGCCCCAGCTCTACGACCTTGCCCGAGTCCCCATCGAACAGCTCCAGGAACGACGCTTCCGTGCCGGTTGTGCCACGGATCCCCCTGAAGCGGAACTGCTCCAGGCGGTGCTCGACCTCCTCCACGTCCAGCACGAGGTCCTGCAGCCACAGCGTCGCCCGCTTCCCGACCGTCGTCGGCTGCGCGGGCTGGAAGTGCGTGTAGCCGAGCGTCGGCAGGTCGCGGTGCTCCCGCGCGAACGCCGCGAGCGCCGCGATGCAGGCGACCAGCCGGTGCAGCACCAGTGTCAGGGCCTCGCGCTGCTGCATCAGCTCGGCGTTGTCCGTGACGAAGGCGCTCGTTGCGCCCAGATGGATCACCCCGCTGGCCTCCGGGGCCGCTTCCCCGTACAGGTGGACGTGCGCCATGACGTCGTGGCGGAAGCGCTTCTCGAGCTCCGCTGCGCGGTCGGTGTCGATGTCGTCGAGGTGGGCCCGCATCGCGTCGGTCGCCTCGGAGGCGATCGGCAGCCCGAGCTCCCGCTGCGATTCCGCGAGCGCCAGCCAGAGCCGTCGCCATGTGCCGAACTTGCGCGCCGGCGAGAAGATCCGGCTCATCTCGGCGGAGGCGTACCGCTCGACGAGCGGGTTCTGGTACGTGGTCGGGGCCGTGCCGGTGGTGGTGGGTTCCCTCCGGATATCGTCGCTCACGCCGTTCTCAGCCAATGGTGAACCACGTCGACACGAGCTGGCCGTGCCGCTCGAAGATCAGGCGCACGGCCCCCCGCCCCGACAGGCGGCCCAGCAGCTGCGCCGCCTCCTGCGCGCTGCGGATCGGGGTCCGGTTCACCTGCACGATCACGTCCCCCTCTTGCAGCCCGAGCTGCTGGCGGGCGACGTCGGAGAGCCCGACAATCAGAGCGCCGTGGTCGCTCGCTACGGCGCGCTCCGCCTGGATCGCGGGAGTGACGGTCACGAGCTCGAAGTCGGACAGGGCCCGGATCCGCTCCGCGCTCATCGACGGCAGATCGCCCGGCATGACCGTGACGGTCCGCTGCCGCGATCCGGATCGCACCGCGAGCTCCAGCGGCTGCCCGACCTCGGCGTCCAGCAGGGCCGCCTCCCAGTCGAGCGGCGTGTGCACCGTCCGTCCGCCCGCCCGCACCAGGATCTGGCCCGCCTCGATGCCGGCCCGCCGAGCCGGCGACTCGGGTGCCACGCCGCCGATACGAACCTCGTGACTGCGCCCCCACAGGTCCGTATCCGCGGGCTCCACGTCGAGACCCACCCACGGGCGACGCACGTGCCCCGTACGCAGCAGGTCCGCGGCGATGCGGCGGGCACGGTTGATCGGAATCGCGAAGCCGAGCCCTTCACTTCCGCCGCTCTGCGAGAGGATGGATGAGTTCACCCCTACCACCTGCCCGAGCGCGTTGATCAGCGGACCCCCGGAGTTGCCCGGGTTGATCGACGCATCGGTCTGGATCATGTCCAGGTAGAAGCCGCTCTGCTCCTGTCCGCCCGGCACCATGTTGCGGTGAACGCCGCTGACCACGCCGGCCGTCACCGTCGGCTCGGTGTTCGAAAGCAGAAAGCCCAGAGGGTTGCCGATCGCGACCACCCACTCTCCGATCAGCAGGCCGTCCGAGTTTCCGAGCGGGGCGACGGGAAGCGAGGCGCTGCCCGAGGGACGCTCGAGGCGCAGCAGCGCGATGTCGTTCACCTCGTCCGTCCCGACGATCTCGGCGGGGAAGTCCCGACCGTCGGGGAGGGTCACCACCAGCTCCGTCGCGCCGTGCACCACGTGATCGTTCGTCAGGACCAGCCCCTTCGGATCGACGACGAACCCCGAGCCGAGCCCCGCGACCTCGCGCTGGTAGCCCGGGGGGATCATGAGACTCTCCCAGAGAGAGCGAGGCTGGACCGTCTCCCGCTTGATGACGTTCACGCTCACTACCGCAGGGGCGACGCGCTGCGCCGCTCGCACGATCGCGGTGCTGCGCGTGGCCGCGAGCGAGTCGGACGCCTGAGTCGCGCCGTCGATGCCCGGGACGGGCTGCGCGGAGCCCGCGGCTGCCCCGGCCTGGAGAGCAGCCGCGAACGGAGAGCCCGCGGCCTCGTGCGAGGGGGTCGCGCTCCGCCTCTCGGAGCCCGTCCGAACCAGTGCGCTCGACTCCGGGTCGGCCGCGGCGGAGGTGCCCGGCAACGGAGTATGCCATGACTGCGGCCGTACCGCCCTCAGCGCGAACGCGGCCACCGGCACTGCGACGGCGAGCATCACGAGCCAGACGCGCACCCGCCGCCAGTCCATTTCAGCCTTCACCCTTCTCACCTCGTTCACTCACTTCACTTCGCTCTTCACCCTTCAAATTTCCCGTTTGTCCTTGGGCAGCTTCTCCCAGTCGGCGAGGAAACCCTCGAGACCACGGTCCGTCAGCGGGTGGTGGATGATCTGGTCGAGGACCTTGAACGGCACCGTCGCCACATCCGCTCCCATGAGGGCAGACTCCACGAGGTGCCGGGGGTGTCGCACCGACGCGACCAGGACCTCCGTCTCGTAGTCGTAGTTCCGATAGATGTCGACGACCTGTCGGATCAGCTCCATCCCGTCACCGGCGATGTCGTCCACTCTACCCACGAACGGCGAGATGTAGCTTGCACCGGCCTTGGCGGCGAGCAGCGCCTGCAACGGCGAAAAGCACAGGGTGACGTTCACGCGGATCCCTTCTCCACGAAAGCGGCGGCAGGCGCGAAGGCCGTCTTCCGTGAGCGGTACCTTCACCACGATGTTCTGCGCAATCGCGGCCAGGCGCCTTCCCTCCGCGAGCATGCTCTCCGCGTCCTTCGCGACGACCTCCGCGCTGATCGGACCGGGGACGAGATCGCAGATTGCCTCCAGGATCTCGCGCGGCTCGGCGTCGTCGCCGGCGGCGCGAGAGAGCAGGGTCGGATTGGTCGTGATTCCGTCGATCAGGCCGGCATCCATCGCCCGACGGATCTCGCCGAGGTCGGCGCTGTCAAGGAAGATCTTCATCTAACGGCTCCTCGAGGTTGAGGTCGCTGGCGTCGTAATAGACACGTGCGAGGAACAGCCCCTGTGAGGGGGCCGGTGGCGATGTCGTCGCGCCGGACTCGCCGGCCAGCAGCGCGTCCATCTCGGCCGCCGGCCGACGCGCTCGCGCCACCTCCACCATCGTGCCCACCAGATATCGTACCATGTGGTGGAGAAAGCGGTCCGCCACCACCGTGTATTGCAGTCCCCACCGCCAGTCGCTCCACTCGGAGCGCAGCACCCGGCAACGGTCTCCGCGCTCCTCCTGACCGGCCTTCGCGAACGCCGCGAAGGACCGCTCCCCGCGCAGCGCGGCGGCAGCTCGCGCCAGAAGTTCGCGATCGAGGTGCACACCCCGCCCCGCTTCGAGCGGCCAGCACCAGCGTCGGCGGAACGGCGACGCCGCTCCGCCGCGGACGCCGACTCGATAGACGTAGGCTCTCGCGATCGCGTCGTAACGGGCGTGGAAGCCCGGCGCCGCCGGTTCCGCGGCCGCCACTCGTATCTCCTGGGGCAGCACCGCATTCAGGGACCGCCTCAGCGCGTGCGGCGTCCACTTCGCGGGCACGTCGAGTGACACGACCTGGCCGGCCGCGTGGACGCCGGCGTCGGTCCGACCCGATGCGATCACTCGGATCGGTCGATCCGTCAGTCGCGACACGGCCGCCTCCACCTGCTCCTGCACAGTCTGCACCCCCGGCTGCACCTGCCAGCCGTGGAAGGCGGAGCCATCGTAGTGCAGGGTGAGCCGCAAACGAGAAAGGGGCGCCTTCCCTTCGCCCCCGCTCTCCAGCCGCGCCTCGGGTGAGGATGTCGTGTCCGCCACGGGCGGGAAGGTAGGCGCGGCCGGTGGGGTGTCAAGCGGATCGACGCTTGCCCGGCCGCCGGGATTCGGTTTTCATTTCCGTACCATGAACACGATACGGCAGCACCACGCCTCCCCCGGTGGCTTTCGCGATCCGTGGGCCGGGGAACCGGTCCCCGATGTTTCCGGCACCGGAGCGGCGGAGAACGGTCGGAACGCAGGCGGTATCCTCCGTTGGCAGATCGAGCGCCTGCGCAACGGCGTTCCGCCCGATCCTCCAGCCTCGGCCTTTCCCGTCGTCCGGAGCGATGTGATCCACCCGCACGCTCCGCCACGGGAGTTGAGGGTAACCTGGGTCGGCCATTCCACGCTGCTGCTGCAGCTCGGTGGTCTCAACGTGCTGACCGATCCGATCTGGAGCCGCCGTGCATCACCAGTCCATTGGGCGGGGCCCCGGCGACTCGTCGAGCCCGGTGTGGAATTCGATCGCCTTCCGGAGCTCCACGGCGTGATCCTTTCCCACGACCATTACGACCATCTCGACGCGCCGACCGTGCGACGCATCGCGCGGCGGTGGCCGGACGCCACCTGGATCACGCCGCTCGGATACAGGGGCTGGCTGCGGAGGCGCGGCGTGTGCCTGGTCGCGGAATGCGACTGGTGGGAGGATGCCGTGCTTGGCGCTCCGTCCGGCGCCCTGCGGCTGCAGGCACTTCCGGCTCGACACTGGACGGCACGTTCTCCGTTCGTCTCCGGTACCCGGCTTTGGGCGGCGTGGATGCTGGAGACCGCTGCCGGCCGACGCTTCTACTTCGGCGGTGACAGCGGGTACTACCCCGAGCTCGCCGAGGTCGGCCGGCGTGCCGGTCCGTTCCATGGCGCCGCGCTCCCGATCGGCGCCTACTCGCCGCGTTGGTTCATGCAGCCCATGCACATGAACCCGGAGGAGGCGGTTCGAGCGTATCGGGACCTTCGGGTACGGGGGCCATTCGTGCCGATCCACTGGGGGACCTTCCGTCTCGCCGACGAGCCGCCTCTGGAGCCGCCGGAGCGTTTGAGGGCCGCCTGGATCGAAGCCGCTCTACCGCCGGATCACCTGTGGATCCTGCGGCACGGAGAGAGTCGGGCCGCCGTCCTGCCGACCCCTTATGAGGGAGCGATCGGTGCCTGATGAGCGTGCTGTGGCCCTGACCCGAGCCGGGGCGACGTCGCCCCTCGACATGCTCCCCGACACGCCCGAGGGGCTCGACTACATATTCCGGCCGCGATCGATCGCCGTGATCGGCGCGAGCCGGCGACCGGGAACGATCGGCTGGCAGGTGGTGGACAACCTGCTCCGCCACGGCTTCACCGGTGCGATCTACCCCGTCAACCCCGGCGCGCCCGCGATCCACTCCGTTCCGGCGTACGCTTCCGTGACCGACATCCCCGGGTCCGTCGACCTGGCCGTTGTCGTCGTGCCGAAGGAGCACGTGCTGCGCGTCGTGGATCAATGTGGCGAGAAGGGAGTGATCGGGCTCGTCGTCATCACGGCGGGTTTTCGTGAGGTGGGCGGTTCCGGGGTCGGGCTGGAGCAGGCCCTCGTGGAACGGGTGCACCGGTACGGAATGCGGCTGGTCGGCCCGAACTGCATGGGGGTCGTCAACACCGCCGCGGATGTCTCGATGAACGCGACGTTCGCGCCGACAATGCCGCCCCGCGGCGCCGTCAGCTTCATGAGCCAGTCCGGCGCGATGGGCGTCACGATCCTCGATTACGCAGCCGAATACGGAATCGGCATCCACAACTTCGTCTCCGTGGGAAACAAGCCTGACGTCAGCGGCAACGACCTCATCGAATACTGGGCCGCAGACCCGGGGACCCGGGTGATCCTGATGTACCTCGAGAACTTCGGGAACCCCGCGCGCTTCACCGAGCTCGCACGCCGCATCACGCGCATCAAGCCGATCATCGCGGTCAAGGCGGGCCGCACGAAGGCCGGCGCGCGCGCGGCAACGTCCCACACCGGCGCGCTGGCCGGGCTCGAGGTGGCGACCGACGCGCTGCTCTCCCAGTGCGGCGTCATCCGCGCCGAGAGCGTCGAGGAACTCTTCGACCTCGCCATGGCGTTCGGAACGCTGCCGCTTCCGGCGGGCGATCGTGTCGCCATAATCACCAACGCCGGCGGTCCGGGGATCATCATCGCCGACGCCTGCGAGTCGATGGGCCTGCGCGTGACCGAGCTCTCGCGCGAGACGCAGGCGAGCCTGCGCGGCGAGCTGCCGGAGGAGGCGAGCGTGCGGAACCCCGTGGACATGATCGCCTCCGCGCGACCCGATTCCTACCGCTTCGCGCTGCAACAGGTGCTCGCCGATCCCGCGGTCGACGCGGCGATCGCCGCGTTCGTGCCGCCGCTCGGCGTTCGGCAGGCCGACGTCGCAGAGGCGATCGTCGCCGCGCACCGCGGGCACCCGGACAAGCCGATCCTGTCCGTGCTGATGGGAAGGGAAGGGCTGCCGCAGGGGAGGGCGGAGCTCCACGAGGCGGGACTTCCCGCCTACATCTTTCCGGAGTCCGCGGCCCGCGCCCTCGCGGCCATGAACCGCCATCGACTCTGGGTGGCGAGACCGGACGCCGAGGTCCGGTCGTTCCCGGACGTCGAGTCCACGACCGTGCAACGGATCCTCGAAGCGGCCCTCGCCGATCACCGCTCTCAGCTCACTGCCGCCGAGGCCCTCGAGGTGCTCGCCGCCTACGGGATTCCGTCGGCGCGCGCCCGCTTCGCGGCCGACGGAGCCGAGGCGCTCGACGGCGCCGAGCTCGTGGGCTACCCCGTGGTGCTGAAGATCCTCTCGCCCGACATCGTCCACAAGACGGACGTCGGGGGCGTCCGCGTGGACGTGCGCGATCCCGATGAGCTGCGGCAGGTGTACGCCGAGATGATCGATCGCGTGCGCGAAGCCCAGCCGGACGCCGTCGTCGAGGGGGTGCTCGTCCAACCCTTCGTTCGGGGCGGCCGCGAGACGATCATCGGAACCACCGTCGATCCCGCCTTCGGACCGCTACTCATGTTCGGCTTGGGAGGCGTTTACGTGGAAGCCATGGGCGACGTCGTCTTCCGGCTCCACCCCGTTTCGGACCTCGACGCCGCGGAGATGATCGACTCCATTCGCGGCCGCAAGCTGCTGCGCGGCATGCGCGGCGAGCCGCCGTCCGATACGGCTTTCGCCGCCGAGATGATCCAGCGCGTGTCTCAGCTCATCGGCGACCACCCGCGCATCCGGGAGCTCGACGTCAACCCCCTCGTCCTTTTCGAAGAGGGCGGAATCGCCGTGGACGCGAGGGTCGCGCTGGCAACGGAGTGACGGGAGGGGACGGCGCCTCCCGCGCCGGGATCCAGAAAGAGCGCGGGCCCGGCTTTCGCCGGGCCCGGCCAGGAGGACCACGTTACGGTCTACTGCTGGTGGCGTCCGCTCGGACGCCGCGCCCCGGGGAGAGCGCTAGTCGTTCACGACGTCCAGCCCCTTGCGCTTGCGCCGGATCCCCACGCCGCCGAGGCCGGCCAGGCCCGTCGCGAGCAGGGTGACGGTGATCGGCTCGGGCACGACGTTGCCGCCGCCGAGGCAGTCCTCGCTGTTGTCATCGCCGATCACGCCGAGACGGCTGTCCGGCTTGAACGAGCAGCTCGCCGTGTTGAACGACTGCATGTGACCGCGCAGGCCGAGCGTGCCGCCCTCCCCGAAATCTGCCGCCGTCAGCACCTGGTTCGACGTGAAGCTGAAGCTGACCCATTCGCCGACGACGAGCCCGTTGTTCACGCCCTGGTCCGAGCTCCCACAGATCTCGAGCTCGTTCGACCCGCCACCGGCGAGTCCACCGGGGCAGCCCAACGACCAGCTCTGCCCGCCGGAGGTGGAGATGCTCGTACCGGTCAGCTCGAGGGTGTTGCCCGTGTCGGTGTTGTAGATGGTCGTGCCTGTCAGGAACCCGGTGTCGCTCGGGCTCGGCGTGACCGACAGGTAGGTCGTCGTCAGCGTGTAGCTGCCGCCACCGTTGTCCGTCAGCGTATAGGACAGGCACACGTCGAAGCCGGTACCCGTGCAGACCAGCATGTCTGTGAACACGTCGGCCGCCGAGGCGGCGCTCGGCGCCCACACCAATGCGGCCGCGGCCGCCAGTCCAATGAGCTTTCGTTTCATGTTCTAGGCCCTCCTGGGCTTGCGAAGGTGACGGAAAGCGGCTATCGCCGCCACGATGTACGCCAACGAGAAACCGATTCCCATGATGCTGGTCTTCGCGATCGCCTTCTTGATCCCCAGCAGCATGGCGGGGGGAGAGTTCTTGAGCGCCATCGGCACGACCGTCACGAAGATGCCGTAGGCGAACAGAACGAACAGCGCCGTCAGAGCGAATAGCACCGCCATCACGGCTATCGCCTTCCTCATTCCCCGAGCGAGGAAGGACGCCACCACGAACGCCATTCCCATCGTCATCAGCGGAAGCGAGCCGAGGCTCGTCGCCACTGTCGCGAACTCCCACTCCGGAGACTGGAACGCCAGTGGATACCACTGCAGCGCCGCGTCGCCGAAGCCGATGAGCGCCAGGATCGCGCCGAACCAGCCGAGCGCGCGCCACGCCGCCGGCCACGATGGCTGCAGCGGAGGCGTCGACTTCGTCTCCTGCGTGATGACGACACGCGGCTCTCGTGCTGCTGCTGCTGACAAAGCGCTCTTCTCCGGATCGACTGCGGTCTCGGTGGGACTCGATCCACCGATCCGTCGCACACGCAGGACCCGCGCCTCTTCCGCGGGACACCATCCCTCCGCCCTCAATGCGCCGGATCTCGGCTCAACCGCGCCATTTTCCGGGTCCAGGCCGGGGTCCGCCGCACCGGCGTCCCCGACTACCCTGTCGTTGTCCTGCATCAACACATGTTTGCATGCCCGCCACGCCTCCGCCTGCCCACCTCACACGCATGTTGCGGCCGCGCAACGGATCGCCGTGCGATCAACCGGGCCGGTGAACGGTCCCGCCGCGCGCATGTCGGTCGGTCGCTGGAGCGGTCGAATAGTACTCGATCGTGCGCCGCAGGCCTTCACGCAGGTCGATTGCGGGCCGATAACCGAGAGCCTCCGCGCTGCGCTCGAGCGAGGCGAGTGAATCGCGGACGTCGCCCGGGCGCGGCTCGGCGTACACGGCCTCCGCGCGAGCTCCCGTCAGGTCCCGGATCTCCACCCAGAGTCGGTTGAGGCTGATCCGCTCACCGCACCCGACATTGAATACCTGCCCGCTGACAGCGTCTGCCGGCGCTTCGCACGCCAGCAGGTTCGCATTCACCGCGTTCTCGATATAGGTGAAGTCCCGCGTCTGCTCGCCATCGCCGTAGATGGTCGGCGGCGCCCCTCGCAGCGCGGCTGCCACGAACTTGGGGATGACGGCCGAGTACTCCGAGGCGGGGTCCTGTCTGGGTCCGAAGATATTGAAGTATCGCAGTGCGACCGTCTCCAGCCCGAAGCTCGCCGCGAACGCGCTGCAGTAGTGCTCGCCGGCGAGCTTCTGAACCGCATAGGGTGATCTTGGGTGCGGGACCATGCCCTCGTGCTTCGGAAGCTCCTCTGTGTCCCCGTACGCCGACGACGAAGCGGCGTAGATCACGCGTCGCACGCCCGCTTTCCGGGCCGCGAAGAGGATATTCACTGTTCCATCGACGTTCGCCGCGTTCGTTCCCACCGGATCGCGGATCGACCGCGGCACCGAAGGAATCGCCGCCTGATGAAGGACGTAGTCCGCTCCCGTTACGGCTTCCGTGCACGCCGCCGCATTGGTCAGGGACCCCTCGACCAGCGCGATCCGATCTAGATACGGCTCGAGGTTCTCCCGGCGGCCCGTCGAGAAGTCATCCAGCACCACGACCTCGTGGCCGCTGTCCACCAGCCGCTCCACCAGGTTCGAGCCAATGAATCCAGCCCCGCCCGTTACGAGATAACGCACGCATGCTCCAGGTTCAGTGGGTTCCGTTCGGGCCGAGCCACCCGCGCAACCTTCATACTCGCCGCTGCCGTCGCCCGGCCGCTCAGCCGATCGCTGGATCGGGCGATCCGCCTGCGCTCGCGCCGATCCCTTCGATCTGTAGCGGTGGCGCTACATCGCTCCGCCCCGCCATGTAGCGGTGTTACGACAAGCGCGCAGGCGCCTGAGGGATCAGCCGGAGGTGGTCAGCAGCCGACACAGCTCCGCGACGCACCGGTCGATCCTCTGGTAGGTTCGTTGAAAGACGGGCGCCGACGCGTCGATGGGATCCGGGATGGGGCGTCGGGAGATCGGTGCCGGGTCGAGGTCTCCCAGTTGCAGCACTACGGGTTTCCGGCGCGTGAAGCGCTCCCGGATCCGTCGCGATTGATCGGCGTCCATCACCACGATCAGGGAGGGAGCGTCGGGCAGCTCTTCCGGCAGCGCCGAAGACAAGTGGGAGGCGAGGTCGATCCCCAGGGCCGCCGCCGCCGCAATGGCGTTGGCAGGCGAGGCCCGGCCCGGTCCGATGAAGCCTGCGGATCGGGTGGTGTAGCGTTGGCGGAGCCGCTCGGGCAGCTTGTCTGCGAAGGCGGCTGCGGCATAGGGACTTCGGCAGATGTTGCCCTGGCAGATGAAGAGCACGTTCAGCTCGGCCCCGGCCAGCCGTCGGGCGCGTCTTCGAGCCGTCGCCCGCCGGAGTGGGTGTAGCAGTCGCTCCGCTGCGCTGCGGACGGCGCGCGCCGCCTTCCGCGCCCGGCGCTCGAGCCTGGTGGCGACCGGGACCCTGTTCAACGCCGGCTGCGCCCGGTTGCGGTGCCATTGGAAGATGAAGGTTCCATGGATCGGCGAAGGTGTTGGACGACGCCCGCAGCGGCGATTTCGGCGGCCCCGTACGGAGCTCGGCACGCCCGGGCCCGAACCGGTACGATAGTAAGCCGGTCGGCGGAAGACCGCACGCGGCGGCGTCCGGGTCTGTCGCGCGTGAAGGGCCGGGGCATGGTGATTGCGCGCCGCGAGAATCAACCCGAACACCGGCGGTAATGAAACACCATTTGACGATCGATGTCGAGGAGTATTTCCACGCCTCGGCGCTCGAGCGCGTCGCCCCGCTCGATCGGTGGACGACCCTGCCGAGCAGGGTGGACGTGGGCCTCTTCCAGATCCTGGAGATCATGGGGCGCCACTCGGCACAGGGGACGTTCTTCGTCCTGGGCTGGCTGGCCGAGCGTCGACCGGACCTGGTGCGCGAGATCAGCGCTGCCGGACACGAGATCGCGTCCCACGGCTGGGATCACCGGCGGGTCACTCAGCAGACCCCCGAGGAGCTGCGGAGCTCCGTGAGCCGAAGCAAGGCGCTTCTCGAGGATACCTCCGGGCAGCGCGTGAACGGCTTCCGCGCCCCCAGCTTCTCGATCGTGCCGGGATTGGAGTGGGCGTTCGACGTGCTTCTCGAGACCGGGTACCGCTACGACTCCAGCCTCTTCCCGATCCGCCGCCCCGGCTACGGCTACCCTGGGACGAACCCGGATCCTCACTGGATCGATCGGCCATCCGGGTCGTTGTGGGAGGTACCGCCGGCGACGATCCGCTGGCCCGGCGTGCGGGTGCCGGCGGGCGGAGGCGCCTACTTTCGGTTCTTCCCCTATCACCTCGTTCGCTCCGCGCTCAAATCCTGCGAGCGCAGGGGCGTACCCGGCACGTTCTATATTCACCCCTGGGAGCTGGACCCCGACCAGCCCCGCCTCCCCCTCGCGTTGCATACGAGGGTTCGGCATTACACCGGCCTTTCGAGGACCGCGAGCAGGCTCGATCGCCTGCTGACGGAGTTTCGCTTCGTCGCCATAGCACCGGAGCAGGAGCAGGCAAGGATTCATGCTTGAAGCGGCAGGGACGGCACGCGCGACGTCGCAGCTCGCGGTTGCCACGTACGATGGAGACGGCCGAGACTGGGACGCCCACGTCGAAGGCCTCGCGGGCGCCAGCTTCTGCCACCTCGCCGCGTGGCGCGAGGTGATGCAGGACGCGCTGGGCCAGCGCCCGCTGTATCGATTGGTCGTCGATGCCGATGGCGAATGGCACGGCGTTCTGCCTGCGGTGCACGTTCGAGGGCGTCTCTTCGGCAGCTATCTGCTCTCCATGCCGTTCCTGAACTATGGTGGCCCGCTCGGCTCCGAGGCCGCGCGCCGGATGCTGCTCGTCCGCTCCGTGGCCGATGCGAGGAGGCTCGGCGTCGACATGCTGGAGATGAGGTGCCGGGGGGTTGCCGAGCCGGAGGCTCAGGTTCGCAAGCTCACCGTCACGCTGCCGCTGCCGTGTTCCGCCGACGAGCTCTTCGCCAGCTTCCCATCCAAGCTGCGCAGCCAGATCCGCCGACCGATGAAGGCCGGCCATGAGGCCCGCTTCGGTGCCTCGCAGCGCGAGGCGTTCTACGAGGTGTTCACGCGCAACATGCGCGATCTCGGCACCCCTGTGCTGCCGCCCCGATTTTTCCGGATGCTCGCCGAGCTGTTCGGGGACCGTGTCGTTTTCGGCGTCGTTTACCGGCAGGGACACCCGGTCGCTGCGGGGTGCGGGTTCATCTGGGGCGGCGAGTTCGAGATGACCTGGGCTTCCTCGCTTCGCGAGTTCAACCGGGAAGCGCCGAACATGCTGCTCTACTGGTCGTTCATGGAGCGCATGATCGAGACAGGTGTCCGGACGTTCAACTTCGGCCGCTGCACCCCCGGGGGTGGCACGCACCGCTTCAAGGTGCAGTGGGGCGGACAGGAGGAGGCGCTGCCGTGGCTGACCTGGTCGCCCCGCGGCCGGACGTCCACGCCATCCCCGGACGGGCGCTTCTTCCGACTGGCGACGCGCGCGTGGAGCCGCCTGCCGCTGCCGATCGCGAACACGGTCGGGCCGGTGCTCGCCCGCTGGCTCCCCTGACCTCCGGCGTCCCATCCTCGGCCATCAGCCACCGGTCCGGTCGCCGATCCCGTTCGGCGGAATCGCTCGCGCCGCGCTGCCGGACTTCCCTTCCAGCCGCGCGCCAGCTCCGCGGCTCGCGGAGGTCCTGCGTAGCCGCTACCAGGCGGAGACCATCGCGCTCACGGGCAGCGGCACGCAGGCGCTCGAGCTGGCGTTGCGCACCGCCGTTTCCGCGCGGCCCGGGATTGTCGCGCTTCCGGCCTTCAGCTGCTACGACATCGTCTCCGCGGCCGTCGGGGCGGGGGTGCGCGCCGTCTTCTACGACCTCGATCCGAAGACGCTCGGCTTCGATCTGGAGTCGCTCGAACGGGCGCTCCAGGCTGGCGCGACTGTCATCGTAGCGGCGCCGCTCTACGGCCTTCCCTGGGACTGGGATCGGCTCCGTTCGCTCGCCACGCGGACCGGCGCGCTTCTGGTCGAGGACGCGGCACAAGGGCACGGTGCCGAGTGGCGCGGTCGCCCGCTCGGTAGCCTCGGTGACCTGTCGGTTCTCAGCTTCGGGCGCGGAAAGGGCTGGACGGGTGGAGCGGGCGGAGCGCTTTTGATCCGCGACAGGAGCATCGCGGCGGCCGCCCTACCCGTTGATGGCCCAGGACCCGACGCGGTGGCCGTTCTGCGCGCAGCCGCGCAGTGGCTGTTCGGCCATCCCTCTCTCTATGGAATCCCCCATGCGCTCCCTTTTCTCGCTCTGGGCGAGTCGAGATACCACCCGCCGACGGCCGTGAAGCCGATGGGCGCTGGCACCGCAACGATGATACTGGCAAGCCGCGGCGTCGCCGACGCAGAGGTCGCCGTTCGGCGTCGGCGCGCCGAAGGCTACCGCGACCGATTGGAAGCCTCCGGGATCGGGCTCGTGTACACGCCGGCTGCCGGCGCTGCGCCGGGCTGGCTGCGCTATCCGGTATTGCGGCCGCCGCCCACCGGCAGGGGCAATGCGCTGACCAGGGCCGAGCTGCGGCTCGGTATCGCGCCTTCCTACCCGCTCGCCTTGCCCGACCTGCCCGCCGCTCGAGAGCTCGGCGATGCGGCCGCGGAGCGTTTTCCTGGTGCGATGGAGCTGGCGACGGGTCTACTCACGCTCCCGACTCACTCCTGGATCGGTGACCGGCAAGCCTCGCGTGTGGTGCGGGTGCTGTCGGCGGCGTCACGGGTGCGGTAGCATCCGTGCGGTGTCTCTCGGTTTCCTCGCACTCGTGATGACGCTGCTCATTCTCGGCGCCGAGCGTGCCGGTATGATCGACCTGATTCGCGGATTCAGGCGTGGTGGCGCTGCGGATCGCCCTGTCGCAGTCGAGGAGTCGGCCACACAGGCGGCGACCGCGGCGGTGCCGCCGGTCCGCGTTCTTTTCGTCGAGCAGGCGATCGCGTTCGGTGGCGCCTTCGTGGTCATCGCCGAGCTGATCCGCCGCATGCGACGCGAGCGCGTGCAGCCCCTCCTCGTCACCGCCATGGAGCCGCGCTTCGTCGCCGAGCGGCTCGGCTCCGCTGGCGTTGCGCGGCCGCTGCGTCACAGGTTGGATTACGCTCGTATCGAGCGACTACGACGCTGGTTCGTCCGGCGAGGCGTGCCGCGACGTCTCGCGTCCTATCTCGCCACGGCTTTCGCGGCAGTGGCGAACATCGGGTATTCGATCCGGCTGCTCGTCACGGTTATCCGGGAACGCCCGGACGTGATCCACGTCAATAACGGCACAGAGCACATGGAGTCGAACCTCGGGCTGTTCCTGCTGGCACGACGGTGCGTAGCGCACGCTCATGGTATGGGAACACCCTCCTACCTCCAGCGCATCTTTCTCAATCGTGCTTCCCGCGTGGTTGCCGTCTCGGGCGCGGTTCGCGACGCGCTCGTACGCGGCGGCGTCCACCCTGACCGCATCGTTATCGTTCCGAACCCGGTGACAGTGCACGACCGCGGGGCTGAAGATGCCGGAAGACGGGTCCGTGCTCGGCATTCGCTGCCCGATCGGGCTCTCGTGTTCGGCATCGTCGGCCGGTTGGTGAGGTGGAAAGGCCATCGCGAGTTCCTGCTCGCCGCCGCCAAGGTCATGCGAAGCGTTGGAAACGCCTACGCGATGATCCTGGGCGGCGCGGCGGACCTCGATCCCGGCTACGACGCCGAGCTTCGACGCATGGCCCGGGAGCTCGGGATCGAGGACCGCGTCGTGTTCACCGGGTACGTCGCCGACATCGGCAGCTACTACCGGGCGCTGGATCTCGTCGTCCACTGCTCGATAGAGCCCGAGCCGTTCGGCCTCGTGATCACCGAAGCGATGGCGAGCGGCGTCCCCGTGATCGCCGCGAGCCAGGGCGCTCCCTGTGAGATCATCACGCACGGGGTGGATGGATTGCTGATCGACCCCCGAGACACAGAATCGTTGTCCGAGGCGATCAGAAAGCTCCTCGGGGACTCTGATCGGCGGGCGGAGCTCGCCCGACGCGCTCGCGCCATGGTCATGCAGCGCTACGATCCGGATCGCTACGCCCACCGCATGGAAGCGATCTATCGGCAGGTCGCGCGACGCTCCTCGAAGCGGCGGCTCCAGGGACACGGGGCGATTTGATCCCCAATGAGCGTGAGCACCTCACGGCCGCTCAGTCTGCTCCTCCCCCAGAGAGATGCGGGCGACTGCAGCCAGGACCCCCGCGTGATAGGCGGCCAGGGAGAACTTGCGCTCCACCAACTTGCGGCCGGCCCTGCCCAGTTTGCCTCGGAGCTCGCCATCTCGGGCCAGCTTTAGAATGAGCTCCGTCAATGCCGGCCCGTCGTCGGGTGCGAAGGTCAGTCCTGTCGCATCGGGCTCCACGGTTTCACGCAGCCCGGTCGAATCAGCGATCAGCGCTGGCAGCGCGCAGGCGGACCCTTCAAGCACGGAGATACCGAGCCCCTCCTCCACCGAGGCCAGCACGTTGATATCGATCACCTGTTGATAATAGGGCAGCACCGATTCGACGAAGCCGGTCAGGAGCACGCGGCCCTGCAGCCCGAGCGTCGCAACCTCAGCTCGCAATGCATCTTCCAGCGGCCCATCGCCGACCAGGCACAGATAAAGGGAGGGTACCTGCGCCGCCGCGTGCGAAAAAGCCCGCAGCAGGAGTTGTGGGCGTTTGTGAGGCACCAGCGCCCCCACCTGGCCGACGACGATCGCGTCGGGCGGAACGCCCAGGCGTTCGCGCAAACCGCCTTCACCGTGAGGCAGCGGTCGAAAGAGATCGGGATCCACGCCGTTGTAGACGACATTGCCACCCAGCCCGGCCTTTTCCAGGGAATGAAGACGCGTGTATTCGCTGGGGAAGATCCAGCCGTCGGCAAACTTCACCAGCCATAGGTAATACGCGCGCTTGATCGCCGGGTGATGGAAATGGCAGAGCAGTGGTACCCGCATCATGCGTGCGGCCGGAACCCCGAGCTGACAGGGCAATCCGCCGCTCGTATAGACGATGGCCGGCGACCACTCGCGCATCAGGCGATGCAGCCGCATCAGCGCCCGCGTGTAACGCAGGAACGGCATCTCGCTGCGCAATCCGTCGAGCATCAGCTCCGGGAAATCGAAATCGACCAGCGCCGTCACCCAGGGCCGCAGCAGCTCGTCCATCACGCCGTGATGGCGCAGCACCACCACCCGGTATCCCGCAGTCGCCAGGGCGTGAGCGGCTTCGATGACGCAGATTTCGGATCCGCGGATGCGGGCTCCACCGCGATGCAGCATGAAGACCACACCGCGATTGTTCGGCATCGCCCCGCCTGCGGATTCGAATTCGTTGGGCCGCATCGTGTCCTGCTCGACATTAGTCTGGGATAATCAGCGACGACCTTCGAGGACCCGATACGACAAACGACGCAGCTCAACCTCATGGCCGAACACCGTGCCGACCGGAATCGGATCACCGACGCCGATCTCGCGATTCGCCTCCAAGCCCTCCAGCGTCCGGTTGTCCCAGACGGTGTTGCTGTTCAGAAAATAGGTCGGCCGGGTCTCTTCAATAT
Organism: uncultured Gemmatimonadales bacterium; assembly: GCA_963798855.1. Classification (GTDB taxonomy): domain Bacteria; phylum Gemmatimonadota; class Gemmatimonadetes; order Longimicrobiales; family RSA9; genus CAWCUU01. Next base: position 814,056 of record CAWCUU010000001.1, read on the forward strand.
TATGCGTGTTCAACTCCTTGCTCATATATAGAGCCGGAATCGTGGTGCCAAGGGCGAAGTACGGTGCCCAGTCACCGCCGATGGACTCGCCCTGAGCCACGACTCCGACCAGACGCCGCTGAATCCGGTCCGTGGCGTACGTCGGCTGAAACACCGCGCGGAGGTCCGATCGCGCCGAGAACAGCACCTGAAGGACAATCCCGATTAGGATACCCCCCACCACAACCGAGTGGAGCCTTTTCCGTCGTACCAGAATCAACGTGACGACCGCAGCCGCGGCCAGCATGATCGGGAAGAGCTTGACGAGCACCGTGAGGTCGATTCCGGGATCCTCCCCTTGCGGGATAAACGGAAGCGCCGCGATCAGATGGGTCCCGACGAACCCGGCCACAGAGGCCGTGAGGGGCAGCATGATCAGCGCGCCGACGCCGAGACGGACCGGTGACAGTCGATACGCCTTATCGCTTAGCTTCACCGGGTACAATCGAAGCCACTCTACGACCACCAGCAGCGCCGCGGGCACGACCGCAACATAGTACCGGGGCGGATGGTATCGGAATGCCGCGAGAAGCAATGGTGCGAGCAACGCGATCGATGCGATCGTCAGCAGGTATCGGTTCTCGCGAAATTCCCGGAAGCCGAGCCTGAAGTAGATATCTATGGTGGCGAGGTACGCCAGCGAGATAGCGAGTGGTGACAGCAGATAAATGGGATGGAAGAGTAGCCTGGAAGGCCCGTCGATCGCCGCGCCGACGTCGATACGGTTCTGCCAGATGTCGGACGTCAGATAGAGCAGCGCCAACGCGAGCGGGACCGCGGTCCCAATCACCACCTTCTTCGCGCGGCTGCCAGCACTAGTCCCGAGCAGCTCGACCAGTAGGAGCACGGCCAGCGGCGGCGCAAGATAAAGCAAGGCTGAGGCCTTGACGCCAAAGGCGCCGACGATCGCCGTCACCACCAGGACGACAAGGTGGGCGAATCTTCGGGTCGGCGGGAGTGAATTGGCGACGAATACGCCCGTGTACAGTACCGAGCAGAGCGCCACCTCGAAGATCCCGACCCGCGAGAAGTGGAACAGGGCCATGTCCGTTCCGAGCAAGACGATGCCGGCGAGCGCCACGGCTGGCGGACCGCGACGATTCAGAAAAACGGCCGCAGCGAAAAGGAGCGCCGCGAAGAACAAAATACTCACCGCGCGGGCGCTCTCGCGTCGAACGCCGAAGGCTCGGAAGCTGAAGTAATCGAGCCACTGTGTGACCGGACTGCGTCCCATCCAGCCGGGATAGACGTCCGCCTCGTTCCAGTGCGTGACGTGGAAAAGTGCGAGGTTTCTCGGGCTCAGTGTCTTGTACCCCTCGTCGATCTGATATCCGACATCCTTGGGTATGAAATCCGCGGGCGGATCGGCGCCCAGGCTGATCCCCCTCCAACTCACCAAGAGAATGATCAATAGCGTTTGAACCAACCACCAGATGGCGGAAGATCTCCGGCCCGACCACACCCATTCGTTCCGACCGCGTCGCGTGGCCGGCTCCGACAATGTCGATTCTGTGATCATTGGGTCTGTTGCGGTCTTCCTACACTTTGTTGGCGGGCCGCGCCGAGCGCCTTGACGCTGGGCCGGGCCCGAGCCGTCCTCAAGGCCCGCGTCTTCCGGGGCGTTTTTCCTCGTATCTCGGCGGTGGCAGTGCTATTGCTCTCGCCGCTCGACGTTGCGATTCATGTTTCCTGTGACGAGCGGCTTCCGTCGCGAGATGCGGGCCATGCCGGCGTGCCTCTGCGCTCGACGGGGAGCAGCGGATACGCCTAGGGAGTCTGGTTGCACATGGTCGTTGACGACGTGACAGAGATCCGCGGGCGGCGATGATTCGTGCCGTTGCGAGGAGCCTGATGGAGCGGGTTCTCGTCTCCGTCGGGGCACCGTCGGTCGCGCGGCGAATCACGCGTGGAGGGGTGAGCGTTCTCGCCTACCACAACGTCGTCCCCGACGGTGAGGCAGGGCGAGGCGATTCGGGGCTGCACCTCCCGCTCTCGCGCTTTCTCGAGCAGATCGAGCGGGTGCGGCGCAGCCACGAGATCCTGGCCCTCGAGGCGGTGGCCATGGCGCAACGCCGCAGCCGGAGACCGCGCGCGGTCATCACCTTCGACGATGCGTACCGTGGGGCCGTGACGCTGGCGCTCCCGGAACTGGCTCGCCGCGCCATCCCCGCGACGATGTTCGTCGCGCCCGCGATTCTGGGGGAGCCGTCCCTCTGGTGGGATGAGCTTGCCGAGGCCGGCCGCCTGACGCCTGCGCTGCGAGAGCATGCGCTGCGGGGGCAAAAGGGCCGGCTGGAGCCGGTGCGGCGCTGGGCCTTCGGCGCGGCTCCTCGCCCGTCGCTGCCGCCGAGCTACGGGGTCGCTTCCAGACAGGAGCTTCTGGAGCACCTCGGGGACACGGTAGTGCTTGGCGCGCACGGCTGGGACCACGCCTACCTTCCGGCCCTCGAGCGGGATGAGCTGCGCCAGGACCTCGGCCGCGCCCTCCGCTGGCTTCGCGACTGCCCCGCACGGTGCCTGCCCTGGCTGGCGCTGCCCTATGGAGCCGGCTCGCCCGCCGTGACCGAGGTCGCCGGGGACCTCGGTTTCGAGGCGTTGCTGGAGATCGCGGGCGGTCGATTCGCTCCGGGCGCCGGGGTCCGGGTCATTCCCCGAATCAACGTTCCTGCCGGACTGTCGCTGCGGGGCCTCGAGCTGCGCATGAGTGGAGTCATCGCTTGATGCGGACAGTTCTGGTCACGGATGGCGAGCAGCGGGCGGCGCTCGCGATCGTGCGCTCACTGGGGTCGGGGGGCTACCGATGCATCGTTTGCAGCGCCACCGGTCGTTCGCTCGCCGGTGCGTCCAGGTTTGCGGCGTTCGAGCTCGCGGTCCCGGACCCGACCGTCGATCCCGGTGGATACGCGCTCGCCGTCCAGGCGCTCGTGCATGAGCGGCAGATCGAGCTGTTGATCCCGGTCACGGAGGCGAGCCTGCTCGCGCTACTGCCCGTCCGCAGCTGCATTTCGGCGCGCATCCCGTTCCCCGACGCCGACCTGTTCCGGGCGATCAGCGACAAGAGCCGGGTTCTCGAAGTCGCTCCTGGGGCCGGCATCCGCGTCCCTTCCCAGACGGTCATCGCTTCGCCGGCCGAGCGGGACGAGTTGCAGCCGGCCCTGCCACTTGTGCTCAAGCCCTCGCGCTCGGTCTACACGGCGGCCGACGGCTCGCGCGCCAAAACCGGCGTGCGGTGGGCACGCACCCTTCCAGAGCTGCGCTCTGCGCTTGCCGCCTATCCGGCGGCCGCCTACCCGCTGCTGGCCCAGCAGGTCGTCGACGGGCCCGGCATTGGCGTCTTCCTTCTGCTCCACGACGGACGCCTGCTGGCACGCTTTTCCCACCGCCGGATCCGGGAGAAGCCACCCACCGGGCGGCGTGAGCGTGCTCCGGCAGAGCGAGCCAATGGATGAGGCGCTCCTGGAACGCAGCATCGCGCTCCTCGAACGCCTGGGGTGGTCGGGCGTGGCCATGGTCGAGTACAAGAAGGACCTGCGACAGGGCGATTACGTGCTCATGGAGATCAACGGGCGCTTCTGGGGCTCGCTCCAGCTCGCGATCGACGCGGGCGTGGACTTCCCGCGCATGCTCGCCGACGCTAGCTTCGGTAGACCCGTCTCCCCCGTGGATTCCTATCGGTTCGCACGAAGCCGCTGGTTCTGGGGCGACGTCGATCACGTCCTCGCCCGCTGGCGCGATCCGCGCTCGCGGTGGAGCGACCGGCTCGCCGCAGCGGCGGGTTTCCTGCGCGCCTTCGGACCCGGCTACCGCAGCGAGATCTTTCGCTGGAGCGACCCGCGCCCGTTCGTGCGGGAGAGCATCGACTGGCTGAAGGACGCCGCAGACCTCTGACGATGGCTACGATTCCGTATCCCGCGAGGGTCGGCTACGTGCCGGCGATGTTCCGCGTCAAGATCCGAGCGATCTGGCGCTTCCTGCGCTCGCAGCCGGCGTCCTTCTGGCTGGTCAACTTCTATCTGTTCCTCGAGTACGTCCGCCCGCAGCAGATCTATCGCGCCATCGATGTGCTGCCGTGGTCCCAGACGACTCTGATTCTGGCGACGATCGCCATGATCCTCGAGGGCCGCATGCCTCGGCTCCGCACGGTCGCGGGGCCGTTACTGATGATTTTCGCGCTGATCGTGGCCGCGTCCTCCTTCGGCGCCCTGAATCCGAGCGCCTCGTTCGCGAAATGGATCGACTTCTACTCGTGGATCCTGATCTATCTGCTGATCACGAACACGATCACGACCGAGAAGCGGTTCTTCGTCTTCACGCTCGCGTTCCTGCTCTACTCCTTCAAGATGTCGCAGCACGGGTTTCGGACGTGGCTGGGATTCGGGTTCGGCTTCAGCAGCTGGGGCGCGACCGGTGCGCCGGGATGGTTCCAGAACTCGGGCGAGTTCGGGATCCAGATGTGCGTCTTCCTGCCGATCGTCATCGAGTTCATCCTCGCGCTGCGCCGGCACTGGGGGAAGTGGACGCGCTGGTTCTTCTACCTCCTGCCCGCCAGCGCGCTCGCCAGCATCGTCGCCACGTCTTCGCGGGGCGCGCTCCTCGGCGCCGCCGCGCTGGGTGTCTGGTGGGTCGCACGGTCCAAGCATCGCGTGCGCGGCCTGGTGGCGATCGCCGTGCTCGCCGTGCTGACCTGGATGGTCGTCCCGCCGGAGCAGAAGGCCCGCTTTTCGACGGCTGGTGAGGACAAGACGTCGACGGCGAGGATCGATCGCTGGAAGGTCGGCATTCAGCTCACCAACGAGTACCCCGTCCTCGGCATCGGCTACGCCAACTGGGCCGATCAATACGGCGGTTGGCTTCCCCACAACATCTTCGTCCAGGCCGGGTCGGAGCTCGGCTATACCGGGCTGCTCTCGTTCCTGACCCTGATCGGCGCGACCTTCTGGATCAACCGTCGAACGCGCCGTTTACTCAAGCGGCTGCCGACGTCGACGCCGTTCATGTATCGGATGGCGTACGGCCTGGACGGGGCCCTCATCGGTTATCTCGTCAGCGGTTTCTTCATAACGGTGCTGTACTACCCGTTCTTCTGGATCAACCTCGCCATGACGGTCTCGCTCCACACCGCGGCCGAGACCGAGCGCCGCCGGCTCAAGCGGGCCGCGCTTTCGCAGCCCACCGCGATCCCGTCGCCGGCCCACCGGACGGGGGTGTGGGGCACATGGGAGGCGGCAGGCGGATGACGGATCCGCGTCCGCCCGTTCTCCACTTCATTGACACGACCGGACCGGGCGGAGCGGAGACCGTGTTCCTTCGGCTCGCGGCCGGCCTCCGGGATCGCGGCTGGCCCGCACGAACGGTCGTCGTCGGCCCCGGATGGGTGCTCGATAACGTTCGTGGGCTCGGGCTGCCCGTGGACGTCCTGCCGACGCACGGCTCCCTGGATCTGAGGTACCTGAGGAATCTGTCCGCGGTCGTTCGGCGCCACCGCATCGGCCTGATCCACTCGCACCTGTTCGGTGCATCGGGCTACGCCAGCGTCGCTGGCCTCCTGACGAAAACTCCCGTCGTGGCCACGTTCCACGGCGCTTCCGACGTCCTTCGGCACGGTAGGGGTCGCCGCCTCCGGTACGGCATTGTCTCTCGACAGGCGCGGGTGGTGTGCGTGTCCGAAAGCCTCCGACGTAGCCTCTCGGCGACCGGCCTCGTACGGAAGGATCGGATCCGGCTCATCCCGAACGGCGTGGATGCCGCGCCGTTCGCAGACGCCGAAGGTGCGCCGCTGCGAGCTCAACATGGAGTCAACTCCGAGATGGTCCTGGTCGGTGCGCTCGGCAACGTCCGTTCGGCTAAAGATTACGCGACTCTGCTGCGCGCGGCCGCCGTGCTTTCAGAGGACACGCGTTTCGTATTCGCGATTGTGGGCGAACGCACCGAGCCCCTCCACGGCCAGCTCCTGCGCCTCCGGGACTCCCTCGGCCTCGCCGATCGGGTGACGTTCTGGGGTTTTCGGGAGGACGTCCCCGAGGTAATGGCGGCGTTCGACATTCTCGCGATCAGCTCCGCGACGGAGGGCTTTTCGCTCGCCGCGATCCAGGCGATGGCAGCCGGCAAGCCAGTGGTCGCGACGCGCTCGGGAGGCCCCGAGGACATCGTCACCGACGAGGTCGACGGCCTGCTCGTGCCGGTCGGCTCGCCCGGAGCCCTGGCGGCGGCATTGCGACGGTTGGCCGATCGGCCCGACTGGGCCGCCACAATCGCGCGGCGGGCCCGACAAACCGTGCGAGAGCGGTTCTCGCTCGATGCGATGCTGGACGGCTACGAGGCGCTCTACGAGGAACAGCTGGGACGGCCTGCCACCGAGGCCTCGGTGATGTCGGGCACCGGCTCCGCCAGCGCCTCCCTCTGAGGACGCTCGATCAAGTGAGGTCTCCGGCTCTGGTCGCACGCGACGATCAGCACTATCCTTGCATCAGCGCCTCGCGCCATGCGAAAGGGATCCTACGACAGCTCGTCGCTTGCGCGGAGCCGCGCCAGGTGCACTCCCACCTCGGTGACCCCATTGCCTGACGCGAAATCCGCTGACACTTCTCGGCCATTCTTCCTGGTCGGCGCGAGCCGTTCCGGAACCACCATGTTCCGGTTGATGCTCAACGCGCATCCGCGAATCCTCATTCCCGGAGAGACGTATTTCCTCACGGACCTGATGAACGAGGTTCCGCTGAGCGGCACGCTTTCGGCGGCGCAGGTGGAGTCGGTCCTCGAGACGATCCTCGGCCACTGGCGGTGGCGCGAGTGGGGAATAGAGGACGACGACCTGCGTCACGCTCTTCGGCAAGTGGACGCTCCCACTCTGGCTGGCCTCATCGCCGCCCTCTTCGAGCTTCCACTGCAGGCGTCCGGCAAGAAGCGCTGGGGCGACAAGACGCCCGGGTACACGACCGAGATCGAGCGCCTTCACTCCGTCCTTCCGAATGCCCAATTCCTGCACGTGATCCGGGACGGTCGAGACGTCTGCCTTTCGTTGCGCAAGACAGGCTGGCAGGGCGACTCGAGCTGGCAGATCGCGCGCTACTGGGGATCCGCTGTAGGCGCGGCCTGTACCGTCGGACGAACGCTGCCGCGCGACCTCTACCTCGAAGTCTCGTATGAAGCTCTAGTCCTCGATACGGAGCGGGAGCTCCGCCGGGTTTGCGAGTATCTGGGAGAGAGCTTCGCAGCGGAAATGTTGAGCTTCCACGAGACCGCTGAGGGGAACATCCCCGAACGCGCCCTCGGTCACATGAGCAAGACGTTCCGGGCGCCGCGAGATTCGGACATCGGTCGCTGGAAGCGCGAGATGAACTCCTGGCACCGCGCTGTATTCGAGGCGTTCGCCGGGCCGACGCTCGAGGTCGCCGGCTACGAGCGGTCCGTGCATCGCGGCCTTTCCGTCGTGCGTGGGGTATGCCGTGGCCTCGACTGGATGGCGCACACGACGCTCCCGCTTCGGCGCAGGGCGAACCTGCACTTTCCGCGGCTCCGGAAGGCGCTTTGAGGCTGAGGCGCATGCTCGCGCGGATCACGCATTTCCCGCTGAAGGTCCTGTCCCGGCTCCGAGATGCCACCCTTGCAGCCGCCTTCGTGGTGTTCGACTACGCACTGCCAGTACGGGATGACTGCTGGTCCTTCTGCACCTGGGACACCTATCCCCACACTCTGGACAACCCCCGGGCACTCTTCGAAGAGGTCAAGGACGACCCTGGAATCAGGAAGATCATCCTCCAGAAGCAGTCGGGCGGGAGGCCAGCGACCGACGAAGGAAAGAACGTGCACTTCATCCGCGTAGAGACCTTCGCCGGCGCGTTCCATCTGGCCAGGTCGAGGGTGGTGGTGATGGGGTATGCGGTTCAGTGGCTGAGCAGCTTCAGTCGATGGCTGCGGGTCCCACGTCATGCAGTTATCCAGTTGTGGCACGGGATACCGCTCAAGCGCATAGGGCGTCTCTTCCCGGGCGAGGAGTTCTGGGACGAGGAGACCCCGAAGTATGCCGCGACCGTCTGCTCCTCGGAACAGGATCGCGAGAATGATGACGCGCGCCTTCGCGCCACTGCCCCGTGACAGGGTCTGGCTCAGCGGTCTCCCCAGGAACGACCTGATCCTGAAGGACGAGGGCGCACTGCCGGGGGACTACCGCGAGCAGCTCGCGGAAATCGATCGTCGGCTGGCCGGCCGCAGGCTCGTTCTATACGCCCCCACCTGGCGCGAGAAAGCGGCGTCGCTCGACGTATTCTCGGCCGCGGAGGAACGGCAGCTCGAGCAATTGCTGGATGAGCACGGAGCCGTTCTCGGCATTCGAGGGCACCCCAACGTCAGGAGCCACCGCGCCTATGCTCGAAATCAGAATTGGCGCAAGATTATTGCCCTCAACGATATTCCCGACGTCAACATGCTTCTGCGTCGGGCCGACGTTCTCGTCACCGACTACTCCAGCATATACATCGATTATCTCCTGCTGGACCGCCCCGTGCTCCATTATGTCTACGACCTCGAATCCTATATTGCCGAGCGCGGCTTCCTCTACGACCTGGACGCTGCCTTCGGCGGAGCCTGCGCACAAACGTTCGCGGAGCTCGTGACGCTCCTCGGTGATGTACTGGACGATCCGGCCTCCGGTCTGGATCATCGGAGGAAGGCGTTTCATCTGTTTCATGGTCACGGCGGCCAGCCGGCGGCAAACGTTCGTCGCCGGATCGAAGAGATGCTGCGATCCTGAACGAGTGAGCGAGCCGAGAACAGCATGAAACGAGTCATCACCTTCGGGACCTTCGATGTCCTGCACGTCGGACACGTGAGTATCCTCGAGCGAGCACGAGGCCTCGGAGATTATCTGGTCGTGGGCGTATCTTCGGACGAGCTGAACTTGAAGAAGAAGGGGCGGCTACCGGTGTATAACCAGGAAGACCGCCTGAGGATCATTCGTTCCCTTCGTTTCGTCGACGACGTGTTCGTCGAGGAATCGCTGGAGAAGAAGAAGGAGTACATCCTGCAGCACCGCGCCGACGTCCTGGTGATGGGAGACGACTGGAAAGGTCGTTTCGACGAGATGAAGGCCTACTGTCGGGTCGTCTACCTGCCACGGACGCCGAGCATTTCGACGACCGAGGTGATCGAAGTGGTCAGGCGAGGCGATTTCGGCAAGCCGCGGACCTGAGCAGCGGCCCATGCGGATGCGAAGGAAACGTCCACCTCAGCAACCAGGGCTTGAAAATCACCTCGGCCACAGGCACGTTTTCCGCGTACCGACTGCTGCAACGGACTTCCCCGTCCATACATTCGCCTCGGGCCGGTGTCGGTCCGCTAGCGGGCTCCGTGCGTGCGCGCATGGGGTCGCAGTCGATTACGTCACCCTGCCAACGAAGAGGCAGATGGGCAATCGTCTTCGGGTCGCGCTCTATGGTGCTGCAACAGCATATTCCGGTCAGCGCCGCTGGCGCGCGTACCTGCACGAGTGCCGAGCCGTCGAACGCGCGGGTGCCGACGTGGTCCTGGCACGGCAGCGTCAGAAACTGGGCCGGATCCTCGCCTTCGCCGCGACTCACGTCGATCACTACAGGGTGGGCCCGACCGGGCCCGCCGATGATCCCTGGACCTGGCTCGCGGACTTTCCACTGCTCGAGAAGCACGTGCTGCAGCAAACCCCGGAGCGGCTCCATGGCGATCTCCGTGGCCATAGCATCGTCAAGTCGACGGGGGGGTCTACCGGCGAGCCGGTTAGCGTGCTCAAGACCGCCGACGGCGTGGCGGTCGAACGCGCGTGCACCTGGCTGGGTCTCGGCTGGTTCGGCATTCGTGTCGGCGATCCCTCGGTTCGCTTCTGGGGGACTCCGCTAACGCAGAGCCGGCGGCTGAGATTCCGGCTTGCCGACCTGGCCATGAACCGAATCCGGCTTTCCGCCTTTGACCTGGACGACCGGGATCTCGCCTGCTATTACCAGCGGATCCGCTCTTTTCAGCCGGCATGGTTCTACGGCTACGCCACCCTCATTGATCTCCTCGCCAGTTGGATCGAGGAGCATGGACGCGACGGACGGGGCCTCGGCCTGCGCTCGATCGTTCCCACGTCCGAGCCTTTGTCAGCCGCGCAGCGCGAGCGGATCACCCGCGTATTCGGCGCGCCGATTCAGAACGAGTACGGATGCGGCGAGGTGGGGGCCATCGCGTACGAGTGTGAGAAGGGAGCGCTCCACATCATGACGGACTCCGTGGCGGTCGAGGTGCTCGGCGATGACGGTTCACCGGTGGTGCCCGGTGAGACCGGGGAGGTCGTCGTCACCGACCTGAACAACTACGCAATGCCGCTGATCCGGTATCGACTCGGCGATCGAGCCGTTCGCGGGGGCGAGTGTGCCTGCGGGCGGCCGTACCCGACGCTCGATCGCATCGTCGGTCGCGTGCACGATGTCGTCTATACGCCGCTCGGACGGCGCTGGCACGGTGAGAAGATCGACTACCTGATGCTGTCCATCCATCAGGAGCTCTTTCCGTTCAGGCGCTACCAGGTCGTGCAGAAGCAGCCAGACCTCCTGGAGGTGCGCTTCGTCTCCGACGCGCCGATTCCTCCGGTCGCGAGACAGCGCATCGCCGATTACGTCCGCGACCGTCTCGACGGCATGCGCGTCGACATTCGGCGTGTGCAGACCATCGAGCGGAGTGCCAGCGGCAAGTTGCGTCTGGTGTGCAACGAGCTGGAATCCACCGCCGAGCGCTGACCCGCAGTGGAAACCAGAACCACAGGGCGACGGCTCCTCTTTCTTGGGCAAACGCTGCCCTATCCGCCGGACGGTGGCGTCCAGATCCGGACCTTCAACGTTCTCCGGCTGCTCTCCACACACTTCGACGTCCACGCGCTCTGCTTCTATCGGCGCGCGTCCCACCCGACGCCCGCCCACCTCGCGCGTGCGCTCGATGGGCTGCGGAAGCTCGCCGAGGTGGAGGCGTTCCCCATTCCGCAGGAACATTCGATCGCCCGCTTGTTGCTCGATCACGCGTCGAGCACGGCGACGAGGTCCGTCTACACCGTACGCGCCTACCGCTCGGCCGCATTCCGGCAGCGCCTTTTCGCGCTGCTCTACGCCGCACCCTTCGACCTCGTCTATATGGACAGCCTCGATCTGTCCGGCTACCTCCCTCTGCCGTCGCAGCTGCCGGTCGTTTGTACGCACCACAACATCGAATCGGATCTGCTACGTCGACGAGCCGCCCGCGAGCGAAACCCGCTTCGTCGAGCCTACATCGCGCACCAGGCTCGCCTGATGGCCCGGGAGGAGGCCCGCTGGGCGCCTCGCGTGGATCTCAACATCGTCGTTTCCGCCGATGACGCGCGGCGCCTCGCCGAGATCGCGCCGCGGGCAGCCACCGTGGTGGTGCCCAACGGCGTCGACACGGAGGCTTTTCGGCCCGCGACCGGGCCGGAACACGGCATCGTGTTCGTCGGAGGATACACGTGGTTTCCCAACCGCGATGCCCTCGACTTCTTCACCCGGGAGATCCTGCCCTTGATCCGCAACGGCCAGCCCGACGACCCTCCGGTCCAGTGGGTAGGGCGCGCGCCGGACGCCGTCCGAAAGCGGTACCGCGATTCCCACGGGATCGAGCTGACTGGCTACGTCGACTCCATTCGCCCGTTCGTCGCCCGCGCCGCCTGCTATGTCGTTCCGCTACGCGTCGGAGGCGGGACCCGCCTCAAGATCCTGGACGCCTGGGCCATGGGGAAGGCGGTGGTGAGCACCGCGGCCGGTTGCGAAGGACTCGCGGCGATCGATGGAGAGAACATCCTGATCCGCGATGACCCCGCCGCTTTTGCCGCCGCCGTCCGGCTCGTGCTGAGCGATCCGGACCTGCGATGTCGGCTTGGCGACGCCGCGAGGCGGACGGCCGAGCATCGCTACGACTGGCGCGTCATCGGCCGGACCCTGATACCATCGCTGGAGTCTCTGATCACCACGCGATCGTAGTCCCCGCGGCACCGCTCTCCTCAGGACGCGTTCCCGTACCTGACCGTTCTCCAATGCCTCCCGCTCGTGTCCATGACCACCGGTTGCGGCCTGATCGGCGCGGGCGCCGGAAAAAGATTTCTCATCACTACGAAATCTCTGCTCTGATTGGCACACTCCTATGCGATTTGACTCAGGATGGAAAAGGTTATGAGCCATACAGTTGCGAGCGTCCTTACGGCCTGGTCCCCCCATTGCCTTCTGGCACGCCGCCGATGACGGCGAGCTGAAACGCTGCTCAGAGCAAACCCGCCGAAAGTCGGGGGCGCAGAGCCACGGGACTAAAGCGGTCACGCCGCCAAGTCCGCCGGGCCGCCAGCGATTCGACCCGGGATCGCAGGCGGCCTTTCTGCGCACCACCGGGATTCGACCCCGTAAGACAAGAGGCGATGCGGCCATGACTCGGACACGTGCAGGACTGCGATTCCGCGCGTTCGCCCTCCTCCTCACTGCCATTACGGCCCTCGCCTGCGCCCGGACGGCGCCGACCGGAGTCGATCCCGAGACGGTTCATCTCAACATCGAGCAGCTGACGCTGTCCGACGGGGATTCGACGCAGCTCACCGCGACCGTAAGGAAAGGTGGTCGCACCGTCGATGGCGTGTCCCTCGACTGGACGAGCACGAATCGGGACGTGATCCGGGTCAATGGGAGCGGCAAGGTCAAGGCGATCGGGCCGGGCACCGGAAAGGTCGTTGCTAAGAGCGGCAACGGTTCCGATACCGCGACGGTCGTGGTTACGCCGCCACCGGCGAGTCTCGAGATCGGCCCCGAGACCTATAATTTCACGGCCAACGGGCAGACGAAGCAATTCACGGCTCAGGCGCTGGATGATTCGGGGAACATTCTCCCCGATGTCGCGTTAGAGTGGTCGAGCTCGAACTCGTCTGTAGCCACGGTGGACTCCATGGGAAGGGTCACGTCCAAGGCGGCGGGAAAGGCGACGATTGTCGTCGCGACGGTCTGTTGTGCACTGTCCGCCAGCGCTGCGATCACGGTCGCCGACGAGCAGCAGAGCGTCTCGCCTGGGAACGCCTGGTTCAGCGACGGCTTCGAGAGCGGGGACCACTCGCACTCGGAAAACGGGTTCTCCTGGGCCGTAGGCGACGGGATGGTCGCCAAGGACTACGCGCATTCCGGTCAGTACAGCATGAGGTTCGCCTATCCCGCCCGCGACCCCGCCAAGGACGCGGACGTGGAGCAGCGATTCTCGATCGCAGCCGATGCCTCCAGCGCCCCCACGGCGATCTGGATGGAGTACTGGGTCCGCGTGCCAGAAAACATTCAGGCATACCTGGCTCGTGCTTCCGCGGAACACGACCTCGGCAAGACGTACAACAACAAGCTCTTCTCGCTGTGGTCTGAGATGTACGACAACAGTCTGGGCGACGCCGAGACGACCGTCGAGTGGACGGCCGCGGGAGGCTTCTCGAGGATCGAGGTCAGGCCATTGGTGCTGGCCGGCGCGGATTCGCACGCCGGTCTGAGGCCAGAGCAGCCAACCTACTACGTGGATCGCGCTCCGATCTTCCGGGCAGAGGACGCCGGCAAGTGGGTGCGCGTCCGCATCGACACGAAGGCCCGCTGCAGAGATGAGGTGAATCTGCGCATTTGGATGGACGACCGGGTCGTGGCCGAGGTCAGGGGTTTCGACTCGACCAAGGCCGATGGGCTCGACTACTTCCGTCGCGGATACCTTTTCGGGTGGGCAAACTCGGGATTCGATGAACCGACGACGTTCTATGTCGACGACTTCAGGGTCTACACGTCGAATCCGGGTTGGTAAGTCAGACTTGCTTCATCAATGGCACAGGAGGCCGGCGCGGCAACTCGATTCCGCTCCGGCCCTTTGCATGGTGAACTTGCGGAGGTATCGCGCGGATCAGGCTGCGCGAAGGACGAGATCGACGGTGTAGATCTTGTTCACCATGTCGTATATCGGGTGAAGAGGGCTCCGGCCTCCAGGGTTCGTCGCTTCCTGCACGCGGCGACTCAGAGCCTCCCTGTCCCAAATATCCAGTCGCAAGTCGTCCAATATTGTTCCGAGAACCGGACTCCCGCGGAGGAACTCGAAATTGACCCACCCGAGGCGGGGTGGCGAAAGCCGCCCGCCCGAACCGAAGTGAGCTCTCCATTGCGCGCTCTCGTACAGCTTGCGGACCACACGCGACGCTTCCTGCACGATCAGGGGAGCGTTCGTCGCCGCGAACGTCGCTGCTGTCGGAAAGGCGAGGAGTTCGGGCGCATGCCTTTGAAGGATAGACCGGTTGAGCCGATTGTGGATCTTCGACTCGAGTGGAACCCTGCTGGTGAACAGGAGCGTTTCGGCGTCGGCGAACGGCAGCGCTACATCTACGGCCGCTCGGCAGCTGAGCAGCTGGGCATTGATATATTGGCTCCCGCGATGCTCGGATATGTAAGCCTCGAGGAGGCGCGAGGATCCTACCACGCCGCGGGCCGCCAGCCGGGTGAGGTCCGTTTCGATGCCCTCGCCGATCTCGAGGAGCCGGGCCCTTTGATCTGCGACGAAGGTATCCTCCAGACACCACTCGACTCCGAGGCTGCCGGGACGGAGTCGCTCAAGCACGGCCTCGGGAGTTCCATTCGCACCTGCTGCGGAATGACCGGCGGCTGCTTTTGCAACCTCCACGGCCTTGCCGAGCGCCCCGGATCGGACCATGGCAGCCCCGTAGTGGCCCCCGAGGATCTCGCCGTACACCCCCGCCGTCACGGCGGTCGTGCCCATTGTCTCGAGGACGTTGCCGGCTCGTAGCCAGTGCGGAAAGACGGCGCTCTCCACCCGCTTGAATGCATTTCGGAGCCCGTCCGGATCGTACGCAGTCGCGTCGACGGGCTCGAGTCGCACGGACAGACCTCGACTGCCGCAGATTCGTTCGACCAGACGGAGCTCCCGGCCGCGAACGTCGCCGTGGCTGTAGGGGAGCAACGGCCGGCTCGACGCCTCCAGAGCCGCGAGCAGCGTTCTCGAATCCCAGCCCGCCGACATGATCAATCCGGTGGCCTGATCGCCAGGCAGCGCATCCCGTACCGCCGAAACGAGAAGGTCGAACGCGCGATCCGCGAGACGCGCGGTTCCGGACTCTTCCGTTCCGGTCCACGCCCGGCTCGTCTCGCGGATGCGGACGCTCCCCCCGGCGTAGCTCAGCGACTGTCCCGGCAAAAGCCGACGGATCCCGCGAACAATCGTCCTCCCACCCGTGGTATGGCCTTCGCGTAGGAACTCGATCACCCCCTGCCGGTCGGGTTCGGCCCCGAGGATGGCGGTCAGGGGGCGTAGGTGGCTACTGAAGAGCAATCCACCGCCGCTGGTTGCGTAGTAGAGGGGGAAGGTGCCGCTCCACTCCGTGGCGAGGTGGGCGGTTTCCCCGTCCGGCATCAGAAGCGCGACGTTTCCCCGGCAGCCCGGCGAGAGCGCGAGCCCGTCCTGCGAGAGGGTGAACAACCGCGCCGGTCCATCCGGGGTCCGGACGTTGCGATAGATCGACCATTCGCCATTGACTGCTCCTTCGCAGCCGGAGGCGGTGCGGAAGAGTGCACCCCCTTCGTGCGCGTGCGCCGCCAGTGCGCCGAGGGTCCTCCGCGCTTGCTCGACGCCTCCCCACACCTGCCGAAACGCGTCGACGACCCGGTGCGCCGTGTCCGGGGCGGTTCCGACTGCTCCGACCATTCCTGGCATGACACTCCCTGTAGGTGGTAAAATGAGCGGTATCCACGACCTCGACGGCAGGCGGCTCCTTCCGCCAAGGGAAGCAGGGAGACACGACTTCTCCACAAGCTGGTACTCCTGCGATCCAACGCGCAAACTGATGCATTGACAGCCGACCCCGGGTGGGGAGCGCATGGGTGGGTTGAGTCGTGAGGCCGCCGAGGCGCCGCGGCGCATTGTTCACGTCTTCGAGCTGGGGGTGATCGGCGGTCAGTTCCGCGTCGTGGAGAGTCTCGCGACGGCCCAGAGGTTGGCCGGCCTCGATGCGTCCGTCGTCGTCGTGCTCGCGAGCGAGGAGGGCGGAACGCACCCCATGCTGGAGTCGATGGCGGCGGCCGGGATCGAGGTCGCGAGGGTCGTGCTTCCCGGGTCGCGGGCGTATCTGACGGAGAGGAGGGAGGTCGTGGAACGGGCGCGGACGCTGGCCGCCGAGGTCGTCCACACGCACGGGTACCGTGCCGACGTGGTGGATGCGCCCGCGACGCATCGGGCCGGCTTCGTGACCGTCTGCACCCTGCACGGCTTCACGGGAGGGGGGCTGCGCAACCGGCTCTACGAGCGGCTGCAGCGGCGTTTGGCCCGCCGTCTCGATGCCGTCATAGCGGTCAGTGATCCACTGAGGGATTTCCTCCTGGAGGAGGGCGTTGCCGCAGATCGGCTGCATGTCGTGCGCAACGGCTGGTGTTCGACCGCGCCTCTCCTCGAGCGGAACGCGGCGCGGGAGGTGCTCGGAGTCGGCGACTCATTCGTGATCGGCTGGGTCGGGCGCGTCAGCCGGGAGAAGGGGCCCGACGTGTTCGTCGACGCGATACGCTCGCTCGATATGGATGACGTCGAGGCACTCGTGATCGGCGATGGCCCACTCCGTGAAAGCCTGGCTGCACGCGCCTCGGGACCGCCCATTCGATGGAAAGGGGTAGTGCATCGAGCCGACACACTGTTCGCCGGCTTCGACGCCTTCGTGCTCTCTTCTCGCACCGAGGGCACACCTCTCGTCTTGCTGGAGGCGATTCGGGCCGGCGTCCCTGTGGTCGCCACTCGCGTCGGCGGCGTTCCCGACGTGGTCGGTTCGGAGGAGGCGGCGCTCGTCCCGCCCGAGGATCCCGCTGCGATCGCCGCCGCCATACGCGAGCTTCGGGCAGATCCGGAATCGGCGCGACGGCGTGCCGCTGCTGCGCGGCGGCGGATCGCCGAGCAGCTCGGGCCGGAGCGGTGGGTGGAGGCTTATCAGCGCGTTTACCATAGCGCGCTCGCGCGTCATCGGAGTCACGATTGATGAACCTCGCAACGGGCATTCTGATCGGGGCCGCGCTGCTCGGCCTCTACACCTATGTCGGGTACCCGCTCCTGGTCGCCGTGCTGGGGCGCAGGCGCCGTCTCGTCCTGCGGCCGGAGCCCCGCGAATGGCCGCGCATATCGTTCAGCGTTCCCGCCTACAACGAAGAAGCGGAGATCGGCGAGACGATCGAGGCACTGCTGGCGATCGACTATCCGGCGGATCGCCGTCAGATCATCGTCGTGTCCGACGCCTCCACGGATCGGACCGACGAGATCGTGTCGAGCTATGCGGATCGTGGGGTCGAGCTGGTTCGGCAGCCGGTCCGGCAGGGCAAGACGGCCGCGGAGGAGCTCGCCGGGCGCAAGGTCACGGGCGAGATCGTGATCAATACGGACGCGTCGATCCGCATCGCCCCGCACAGCATCAAGCCGCTGGTGCGGCAGTTCCAGGACGCGCGAGTCGGCGTCGCGTCCGGACGCGACATCAGCATCTCGCGCCTCGACCGCGAGCAGAACACCGGGGAAGCCGGATACGTCGGTTATGAGATGGCTGTACGCGACGCCGAGACCCGTTACTACGGAATCGTCGGCGCGTCGGGCTGCCTCTACGCGATCCGCACCGATCTGCACCGCCTCCCATTGCCGCAGGCGCTCAGTCGCGACTTCGCTTCCGCGTTGCACGCCGAGGAGAACGGCTTCAGGGCCGTGTCGGTTCCGGAGGCCATTTGCTACGTTCCCAGAGTCGCCTCGCTGCAGGTCGAATATCGCCGCAAAACCCGCACGATAGAGCGCGGAATGCACACGCTCTGGCACAAGCGCCACCTCCTCAACCCGTTCCGCCACCCCGCATTCGCCTGGATGCTGTGGAGCCACAAGATTGCCCGCTGGGCGCTGCCGTGGGCAGGGCTCGCGGCCTGTCTGGCTCTCTCGTGGCTCGCCCCGCGACAAAGGTGGGCCGCGGTGCTCTCGATCGGGGCTGCGCTGGCGCTGGCGGTCGGCCTGGCGGGCTGGCGCGTGGCGGCTCGAGGGCGGTCGCTGCCGCGCGTTGTCGCCATCCTCGCGTACGGACTGGTGGGGAACATCGCCGCAATGCGGGCGTTTCTGCGCCTGGTATTCGGGGGTCGCCACGCGATGTGGGAGCCGACTCGACGGAGCGCGCCCGTCCGCTGAACCGGGCGTCGCTGGCCCGCTCGGGAATGTCGGTGGAAGGTCCGGATCCTGCATAAGGCTGGGTCTATCAATCTTCCGGGACCGAGAGAGCGTTCATCGGCGGACTCGCGGGGTTTCTGAATCCCGCCTTCGACAATATCTTGGCGCAGCCTCGTGCCGATTTCAGAGGCGCTCGAATGCGCAAGCCCTGTGAGCTGGGCGGAAGTGTGGACGAGGCGACGCTCCGGCTGTCAAGGCTGTGCGGAGAACGGCTCTCGACGCGAGGATCACACGAACAGGCATGTTGCCCTCTTTCATTGTAATCGGGGCTGCGAAGTGCGGCACGACGAGCATATGTGAACTGCTGGGTCAGCATCCCAATGTCTTCGTCACCACGCCAAAGGAACCCCACTATTTCTCGCGGATCACCACCTTCGAATCTTCCCGGTCCTGGTACGAATCCCTCTTCGAGCCCGCCGCGGGACGAAGCGCCACAGGGGAGGGAAGCACGAGCTACACGCATCCACACAGGATCGACCTCGTCGTTCCGCGCCTGCAGCGGGAGATCCCCGACTGCCGCCTGATCTACATGGTGCGACATCCGGTTCGCCGTCTCGAGTCGGACTGGAAGATGCGCACGCTGGAGGGGCGCCTTTCAGGCCCGATATCCGACGTGCTGGACCGGAACGTCAGCCTGGTGACCCTGGGCCTCTATTACGCGCGCCTCAGCGCCTACCGGGCAGCGTTCGCGGACGGGCAGATCCTTGTGGTCTTCCTCGAGGATCTCGAGCGCGATCCGGAGCGGGAGCTGGCACGAGTCTTCCGCCACATCGGCGTGGACCCAGCGTTCGTACCGGAGGGACTGCAACGGCGGCGGAATACATCCGTGGAGCGGGCTGAATCGGTCGTGGCCGAGAGGCTGGCGCGTCGCATGCCGATGGCCTTCCGCCTCGGTCGTCGTCTTCCGGCCGGTGTGCGCCGGCTCGTGAAGAGAGGTTTTGGATGGTCGGTGTCCCGCGAGCCTGCCGTGCGATGGGAGCCGGGCGCGTTGCGGTCCGTGGTCGAGATCTTTCGAGAAGACAGTCTCCAACTGCTGAGCTACTGCGGCAAGTCGCTCGATATCTGGAACCTGGACGCCTTGGGCATGATGCCCGCTCGGAGCGGCGCCCGTGCCTGATCCCACCGCAGCATCTGCACAGAGGATGAGATCGACGCGACTTGATTTCGACTCTGGAGACGCCGGATCGACGCGCTTCGTCTTCTACTTCTTGAAGGCCTATCCGCGCCGGAGCGCCTTGATGGTCGTGCTGCTCGCGCTCAGCGGAATCGCGGAAGGTATCGGCGTGGTGGCGTTGCTGCCCCTGCTTCAGTTCGCCCAGGAGGGAAGCGAGCCGAGGTCCGGCATCGGCGGCGCTTTCGTCCACGTGCTCCGACTCGCGGGCGTCGAGCCCTCGATCTTGACCTTCCTCTGTCTGATCGTCGTCGCGATGACGTTGAAAGCCGTGCTCATCTGGGTCGCCATGAGCCAGGTCGGGTACACGGTCGCCCGCGTCACCATGGATCTGCGCTTACGGCTGATGAAGGCGCTCCTCGGCGCCCGCTGGCGGTTCTTCGGAGGACAGTCATCGGGCAGCTTCGCGAACACCATCAGCTCCGAGGCCCTGCGCTCCGCGTGGGCCTACCGCGAGTCGTGCTACATGCTCGCGGGCGTGTTCCAGATCGTTATGTACGTCACGCTCTCGGCGCTGATTTCGTGGCGCATCACGATGTTCGCCCTCGTATCCGGAATCCTCCTCGCGCTGGCGCTGAACCGCTTCGTGCGTCTGAGCCGCGAAGCCGGGTGGGATCAGACGCGCCTGACACGGTCCCTCACGGGCCGGCTCGTGGACGTGCTTCAGGGCATCAAGGCGATCAAGGCCATGGCTCGCGAGAGTCTCGTCCTCCCCCTACTCGAGCAGGAGAACAAAGGTCTGAACCGGGCACAGCAGCGTCAGGTCGTCGCAGCGGAAGGACGGAAGCTGTTCCAGGAGCCGATCCTCACCGTATTGCTCGCCGCCGCGCTGTTCCTTCTCCTGCAGGTCGGTGACAAGCCCCTGTCCGCGGTCCTCGTGCTGGCGTTCGTCTTCTACCGGCTGATGCAGCAGATCAACAACCTGCAGACTCGACAGCAGACGATGGTTGCCGGAGAGAGCGCATTCTGGTCGCTTCGGGACCAGATCGAGGAGGCGGAACGGGAGCGGGAGGACACCGCGGTCGGACTCATCCCGGGGCCGCTTCGCCAGTCGCTCGAGTTCCGCGGGGTCAGCTTCGGGTATGCGTCGGAGAAGCTCATCCTCCAGGACCTCGATCTGCGGGTGCCGGCAGGGAGCTTCGTGGCCATCACGGGCGAATCCGGTGCCGGAAAGACCACGCTCGCCGACCTCGTCGTCGGCCTGCATGAGCCGACATCGGGTGAAGTGCTGATCAATGGCACGCCGTTGAGCCGCATTGCATTGCGCGAGTGGAGACGACAGATCGGATACGTGCCGCAGCAGCTCCTGCTCTTCAACGAGACCATCGCCCGCAACGTCACCCTCGGCGACGACAGCCTGAGCCGCGAGGACGTGGAGCGCGCGCTCCGGATGGCCGGTGCATGGGATTTCGTGGCGACCCGCCCGGAAGGCATGGATACGAAGGTGGGCGAGAAGGGCGCTCTATTCTCCGGCGGCCAGGGGCAGCGGATCGCAATGGCGCGGGCGCTGGTGCACCGTCCGTCGGTGCTGGTGCTGGATGAGGTGACCACGGCCCTGGACCCAGAAACTGAACGAGCGATCTGTACCACACTCGGCGAGCTGTCCGGTCAGGTGACAATCCTATCCATCTCGCACCAGCCCGCTATGCGGGAGGTCGCCGACACTGCATATGTTATGCGACAAGGGAAGCTCGTTCGCCTCCCCCGCCAAGTTGAGGTAGGCTGAGACTAGTGCCGCCCTGCGCCTAACGGAGGGGTGGATAGGAAACATCGGCTCGAGCTTCATGGGTCTGTAGACGCTCTCAGGCTCCGAGTTGCCTTCAACGCCGCTCGCTCGGGATCCGCCACCCGAGCCCGATCCCGAGCAGCAGCAGCCCCGCTCCCATGCCGAGCCACAGCGCGTCTGCCAGCACCGTAACGGCGGTCGGTAGATCCCCGGAGTGATGGAGTAGCATCCAGCCTTCCCACGGTCCGACCGTCGCGCAGCGGACCGGAGCCGCGGCTCGCAGGCAGAAGCCCCACGCGCCATTCCTCCACAGCGAGACGCGCACGGTGTCGCCCGGACCGACGCCCCGCAAGGCCTCCTGCCATCGCAGGTCCGGTTGATCGAGCCGCCACCGGGCGGCATTGCGC
This sequence comes from uncultured Gemmatimonadales bacterium, assembly GCA_963798855.1. Taxonomy (GTDB): domain Bacteria; phylum Gemmatimonadota; class Gemmatimonadetes; order Longimicrobiales; family RSA9; genus CAWCUU01. The sequence continues at coordinate 835,642 of CAWCUU010000001.1, forward strand.
CGCATGCGCAGCACGAGATCACTGCCTTCGGCTCCGAGCAGCATCACTTCCGTGCGTTGTTGATCATAAATGCTGAAGATAGGAGCCAGGCGCTCCGGCGGCGGACCTGCGATCGCGACGACGACGATCGTGTCTCCCGAGAGTAGGCTGTGCCGTGCTGCTTCGCTGTCCGCGAGGCGCCGCGAGGGAGCTGGGCGATCTCCGATGAACGCGGAGATCACGCGTCCACCGTACACGCCGAGCGAAGGTCCGAGGTCCGCCGTCCACTGCCCGTAGTACGTTCCGCGTTGAGGCTTCGGCAACAGCAGCCACGCCGACGCGACCGCGACTCCGATCGACAATAGCGCCAGCGAAGGTCCGATCGACCGACCGTGCCGAACCATCCCGGCTCTGAGCGCGCGCGCGTGCAAGACCAGCAGACCGCCCGCTACACCGCCGGTCGTATTGAAGACGACGTCACCGACGTTCGCGAATCGCCCCGGGATTCCGAGCTGGGCCAGCTCGATCGCCGCCGAAAAGGAGGCGACCGTCACCAGCAGGCAACGGGGCCGCATGCGGGCTGCCCCGAGCGCGGCGCCGAGGGGCAGGAAGAGCAGCACGTTGACGATCGCGTCGGCCAGACCCTGCGACCCGCAGATCAGGCATACGTGACCGATCCGTGCGACCAGGGCACTGGAAGCCGGCGCTGGTCGAAGAGTCAGAAAAAGGATGACGGCTGCGGAGAAGCCTGCAGCGAGGGCAGCGAGAACTCTAGCTGCCGGAGTCCGTGGGACGCCTGAGCCGTCCGAGAGGCACGCGAGCATTCGAGGGCGGGTCCTGTCCGCTAAACCGCCACGAGGCCTGGGCGTCGTGCCGAGCGGCCGTCTTCAGGACGCGAGGAGCACCAACGAGAGATCTCTCAGCCTGGCAGCGCCTTCTGTACGGTTGGCATGACTTCCTTGGCGACCTCGACCGCGGTCGCATACGCGGCGGCCTCGCTGTCGACGATCGGGACGAGCACACGGACCAGCGCCTCATCGCTGCGACGCCGCAGAGCCTGATCCCTCAGGAGGTCCCACTTCACCCGATATTCGTTCGCCGCCACTCGACCCCGGCCCTGGTACCAGTAGAGGACGAGCGCGCGCGCCTGCCCGTTCGCAATGAGGTAGCGGTTCACCGGGACCGTCCCGAGCGCCGTAGCGATCCGTGCCCTGCCCTGCGTGAGCGCCTCCCATCCCGCCCCCGGCAGGCAGTTCTTCGGCGAGTGGATCGTCTTTCCCTGCGCCTGGCTGTCGTAATAGCCGACGTATACCGTGAAGCCGCGCGGCGAATCCTCCGACCCGTAGCCCCTCATCAGATACGTCGTCATGCCGGCGACCTTCCGCTCGTCCTCCGGGATGACGATGTCGCGCGAATGCAGTCCGTCGATCATGCTGGGGACGGCCGCCGCGAGCGGCTCGCGAAGCGACAGCGACCGCTGCGGGCGGACGAATCCGAACGTCGCGAGCACACCGAGGCCGAGCAGCCCCGCCGCGATCCAGGTGCTGGTCGTGCGCGTCATGCGGCCCGGCCGCGTCGTGCCGCGCGCAGACCCTCCGCCTGCACGAGCAGCCAGGCGACCCCGCCGAGGATCAGGAAGGCGGAGACGAAGATGATCCACCCCTCCGTCAGGTGCATGAACCCGCGCCCCAGCTCCGGGCTCACGAAGTACACGAGGAATCCCGTGAGGAAGACGCGAATCCCGTTGAGGACCATCGCGATCGGAATCGCGAGCGCCACCAGGAAGAGACGCGCGCCGGGCGAACGCAGCCAGAGTCCGCCGATGAGCACGCCCAGCGCGATCAGGGCGGTCAGCGAACGAAGGCCGCTGCACGCCTCCGTCACGAAGAGTCGCTGTCCCGGCAGGTTGATCACGTTGCCGTTCAGCAGAACCGGAACGTGGCGCCAGCGGAGCAGCTCTGCTCCCATTCGTGACGCCCGGATCTGCAGCGGGAAGGCGATCGTGTCCGTGAGCACCACCGGCAGCGGAACCGAGAGCGTGATCAGCACGATCGGGAGCCACCAGTGAAGTAGCTGCCGCCACCCGAGGTACAGCACGACGAGAGCAGCCAACTCCGAGCAGCAGCGAGAGCCGCATGGTGAAGACTTCCGCGGCGAGCCCCGACAGGTAGCGCAGGACGATGGCGCCTACGAGCAGCAACAATCCGAGGCGGGGCTGCGGGCTCGCCCCGGCGCGGATCCCCTTTCTCCACGCGAGCACCAGCGAGAGCGGTACGAGGAGGAGCCCGTGCGAAGCGTCCGGATCCATCCACAGATCACGCCCGAAGGTCCGGATCGGCGTCCAGAACAGCAGCAGGAACGTCGTTGCCAGCACCGCGGTGCCGATCGGAAGGGCGAGGCGGCGCAACAGATCCTGATCCTGGGGAGCGCTCCGCACCGCGCTGACCGGTACGGAGCTCTCGAGGATGGGCACACCGTTCACTACCAGGCTCCCTTCCGGAGAGCGACGATCGGAATCGTGCGCATGAGAATGCGAACGTCGTGCGCGAGCGACGCCTTCGACAGATACTCCAGGTCGAGGTGGACCTTCTGCCTCACGTCGTCGAGACACCGATCGTATGCGAGGTTGACCTGTGCCCAGCCCGTGATCCCGGGCAGCACCCGTTGGCGGCGCTGGTAACCAGGCACCCGGTCCCGCAGGCTCGCGAAGATTTCCGGCTGCTCCGGTCGCGGACCCACGACGTTCATGTCCCCCTTCAGCACGTTCACGAGCTGCGGCAGCTCGTCCAGCCGGTATTTGCGAAGGAAACGACCCACCGGAGTCACGCGGTCGTCATCCGGTGTCGCCCACACCTGGCCGTACCGATCGGCGTCCGCTCGCATCGTCCGGAACTTGTAGATCGTGAACAGCCTTCCACCATAATCGACGCTCCGCCTCCAGTTGCCTCCGCTCCCCGGCCGACGGCGGTCGACGCCGACCCGCCTCTGTCGATAGATGATCGGTCCCGGGCCCGACAGCCGGACCAGTATCGCGACGATCAGAATCACGGGGGCCAGTAGAATCAGGAGCGCCGCCGCGACCAGTACGTTCAGCAGTCGCCGGGAGCGCTCCTTTGCGTAGGTTGCACTCGACTCCCCCGCCACCAGCCACAACGGCGGTGGCTCGGCTGTCGGTGCGTCGATTCCCAGACTCACGCCGACCGCCATCGCCGCGGGCTTCGTTGGCGTGGCGTCGTTTTCTGCAGCAAAGAGCACGTGCCGACTCCGGTTTGCACACACTAGGACTTCAGTCCACCGCTCCCCCCTGCTGCAATCCGTGTTCGCGTTCTATGTCTTTTCCAGAAAGTCCGTAAGTTATTGTGAGGGCGTAACTTACGTAATTATCTCCGATCGCGATCAGCAGGCCCGTGTGCCGCGTCGCCTCGACGGGTGTTGGGGTACTGCCACAGAACGCCGAACGTGCCGGGCGCTCAGAACCGCGTGGCTGGCGGAACGGGGACGACGAAGAAAAAACGTGTCCCCGACTCGCCGGTTTCGAATTCGAGCTCGGACCCCATCGCTCGAACGAGTCTGCGGGCGATGGTGAGGCCGAGGCCGGTTCCGGAGAAGTAGTAGCCGCTGTCCCGGCGGCTGCGGAACGGCATGAAGAGGGTATCGCGATTCTCCTCCGGAATGCCGGTTCCGGTATCCTTGACGGAGAAGCGGATGCGAACGGGGCCGTCGGCTTCGAGGCGGACGTCGACGGTGCCATCATCGGTGAACTTGATGGCGTTCGAAGCGAGGTTGAGCAGGATGCGATTGATGGCGACGGGGTAGCCTGAGCGAACGTCTGGCTGTGTGGATGTCAGCAGGAGCTGGATGCCCTTCTCCTCGGCCATGGGCTGGACGATGCTGCGGACGGATTCGAGCGTCTCGGCGAGTGAGAAGGGTCGGCGCTCGGCTTCCGGTAGGCGATCGCCTCCACGAGCGAGCTCGATGAGGTCGCTGGCGACTTCGATCAGTCCGAGGGACGAGCTGTAGATGAGCGCGAGCTGACGGAGTTGCACGTCGTTGAGCGGGCCGCTGTGACCGCGGCGCAAGGTGTCGGAGAGAAAGAGCATCGCGGTCAGCGGGGAGCGCAGGTCGTGGGCGACTTCCGCAACGAGCCCGAGGCCGTCGGGTGCGGAGAGCAGCCCGGCCACGTCGTCGTCCGTCCACTCGGGATTGAGAATGCGCCGCGCGGCGGTGATCGATCGGAGGATGCGAAGCATCTCCGCAGGGTCGTCCGGGGGCTGCTCGGCCCAGATGCCGACGAGCTCGGCGCCGAGAAGCTCGAGGAGCCGTCGTCGCAGCAGGAAGCTGGGTCCGAAGTCGAGCTCGATCCGATCGGGGGTGTCGCTTCGCGCGGCCCGGTCGACCGCGGCGACGAGCTCCGTCAGCTCGGACTCGAAGTCGGCCTGGAGCAGGACGGGCTTGTGCTCTCGCCTTGCCCACTGAGCGGCGATGCGCTCGGCGGCGGTGGCAAGGGCGCCTTCGAGGGGGCCGTCCGGATGCGCGGGATCGGAGGCGGACGCCGCTCCGGCGTCGGCCTCCGATCCCTGGCGTGCCTTACGCTTACCGCTCTCGCTCGGTTTCGAGGACGGCTCAGCCGTCCAGCGCTGCGACGAGGTGGTTTCTCTCAAGCTCGTGCTTCTCCATGAGGCGATAGAGCGTCGTACGGTCCACACCCGCGATCCGCGCCGCCTTCGACATGTTCCCGCTCGCGCGCCGGACCAGCCAGGTCAGATACTGGCGCTCGAAGTCCGATAGGATCCGATCGCGTGCATCGTGGTACTTCTCGGCCGAGCCGACGAAGCGGAAGCGCGTTGCACCGTCTGCATCCGTCGCGGGCTCGGCGCCGTCGATCGCGGGCAGATCGTCGGGGCCGATCACGGTGCCGGGCTCGAGCAGGACGACCGCGTGCTCGACGACGTTCTGCAGCTCACGGACGTTGCCCGCCCAGTGCCGCTCCTGCAGCGCCTGCAGTGCGTCCTCCCCGAAGCGGGGCTGCGTCTCCTGGCGGTCGCGATGCTGACGCCAGAACGTGCCCAGGAAGTGCTGCGCGAGCACCGGAATGTCTTCCGGCCTCTCGCGCAGCGGCGGCACCCTCACTGGTACGACGCGCAAGCGGTAGAACAGGTCACGGCGCAGGTCGCCTTCCTCGGCCGCTTCCTGGGGATCGCGGTTCGTGGCCGCGATGAACCGCACGTTGACCACCGCGTCCGCAGGTGCCGTGCTCCCGACGCGACGGATCGTACCGTCCTGGATGACGCGGAGCAGCTTCGCCTGCGTCCCGGGTGACATCTCCGTCAGCTCATCGAGGAACATGGTGCCGCCGTTCGCCGTCTCCAGCAGTCCCGGCTTGTCGCTCGTCGCGCCGGTGAAGCTCCCCTTCACGTGCCCGAACATCTCGGACTCGAGCAGGGCCTCCGGAAGGGCCGCGCAGTTCACGGCCACCATGGTCCGGCTGCTGCGCCGGCTGTGATGGTGGATGAACTGTGCGATCATCTCCTTGCCGGTCCCGCTCTCTCCGGTGATGAAGACCGACGCATCCGTTCTGGCTACCCGCCGCGCAAGGTCCACGACCTGTCGGATCGCCGGCGAATCGCCGATCAGGTTGACGCGCTCGCTGTGACCGTGCCGCTTGCGCAGCTCCTCCTCCAGCTCGCGGCTCTCCCGCCCGACCAGCACCGTGTGCGCGGCGCGGCCCAGAAGCGTCTGCAGCTGCGGCGCGGAGAAAGGCTTGGGCAGATAGTCCCACGCCCCTGCCTTTAGCGCCTCGATGCTGCTCGCGACACTCGGATTGCCGGTCATCACGATGACCAGCATGTCCGGATTCGCCTTCAGCCCCGTCCGCAGCAGCTCCATGCCCGATACCTGAGACATGTACAGGTCGACCATCGCCAGATCGAAGCGACGGCGCTGCAGCAGATCGCGCGCTTCCTCGCCGCGCCCCGCCGAGCTCACATCGAAGCCCTCGACCTTCAGCACACTCGCGCAGCTCTCGCGCAGCGTGGATTCATCATCCACGATCAGAATGCGGATCGATCGCTTCGCCTCGGGGGAGAGCATTTGCTGCAGCTCGTCCACAGGAGCGCTACCGTTCGGTCGTTCGGTCATTTCCGAAGATGATGCGTGCATAGGCGCCCAACACGGATTGGGGGATCCGGTCCGCAAACCGGCGCCTTGCTGCGCCGCTAGGCTTAAAGAGACTTCGGACCGGCAGCCGTTGGGGGATAGCAAACGGGGCGCCGGCACGCCTACCTTACTAGCTGCAATTCGGCACAGTGTCAAGGGAAGCCGGCGATTTCGATGGCTATCCGCGCTCCCCATCGGGGCCCTGCATGTTGCGCGCCGGCAACACCGTATGACTCCTTTCCTTGGGGATCGTTGCGCTCGCGCGGCACCACCCGCCAACGCCGGCCCGGGAGCCGGCGATCGGGTGCGGCCCGCATGCTGCCTCAGACGGCGGCGAGAGAACGTCGTTGCGCGCGCGGGCTGACTTCCGCTTCTATGGAGAGGGGTGAGGTTTGGCCCCGGGCTTGCTCGAAGAGGGGGAGCCCGAGACCCCGGTCCCGCTTTCCCGTGGCTACGAGACAGCATGTCGCAAGAGAATTCCTGGGAGTTGATGCGGCCGAACGCAGGCGCGATGCCGACGCAGTCGGCGGCGTCGGTGCCGCGCTACGAGGATCCGGAGGAGGAGTCGAGCGGGCCGAATCTGCAACGGCTCGTGGCGGCGGTCCTGCGATACAAGTGGCCGATCCTGGCGTTGACGATCGTCGGTACGGCGGTGGGCATCGCGATCTCGCGCTACCTTCCGCAGCGTTATCAGGCGCAGGCGACGATATGGATCGAGGCCGGCTCCAACTCTCGCAACGATGATCAAGGCCCCATCCAGCAGGCGAATCTACTCGACCAGTCCGATGCATGGGTGGACCTGCTGCGGTCGTACGCTGTGCTGGACGACGTGGTGCGGGAGCGACATCTCTACCTGGACGTGGAGAATCCTGCCGAGCAAGGGCTGTTCGAGGGATTCGAGCTGGCGGACCGTTTCGTTCCCGGAAAGTACCGGCTCGAGGTGGACGGCCGCGGCAAGGGGTATACGCTTGCTCTCGAGAGCGGGGTACGCCTGGAGCAGGGCTCCGTTGGAGACTCGATCGGGCTCAAGGCAGGACTGCTGTGGAAGCCGGACGCGCGCGCGCTGGCGAAGGCGCGTCGGGTGGACTTCGAGCTGAAGGTGCCGCGAGAGGTGTCGCTCGACCTCGCGCGGGACCTGAGGACGGCGATCGACAAGCGGGGGACCTTCCTCCAGGTGTCGCTGACGAGGGAAGACCCCGAGTCCGCGGCCGGAGTGCTGAACGCGATCCTGGACCGCTATGTGGACATTGCGGCGGAGCTGAAGCGCGGGAAGCTCGATGAGCTGACGAAGATCCTCGCCGAGCAGCTGACGACCGCGGAGAGCCGGCTCACCTCCGCGGAGATGAAGCTGCAGGACTTCCGTGTCCACACGATCACGCTGCCGACCCAGCAGAGCCCCGTCGCGGGCGGATTGCAGCAGACGGAGGACCCCGTCTTCGATCACTATTTCGAGATGAAGCTGGGGGCGGAACAGCTCCGGCGGGATCGGGAGGCGATCGAGTCCGCGCTGAGCGGCAGCTCAGGGACCGTGGACGCCCTCGAGGTGATCGGGTCCGTGCAGCAGTCGTCGGCGTTGAAGAGCGCGCTGTCCGAGCTTACGCAGCGTGAATCGGAGCTGCGCGCTCTGCGCTACCGCTACACGGACAGCCTCCCGGCCGTGCAGCACGTCGAGGAGCAGGTGAAGACGCTGCGGGAGCAGACGATCCCGAACCTCGCGCGGGCGCTGGAGTCGGATTTGGCGACACGCGAGAGTCAGGTGAACTCGCAGATCGGCTCGGCATCCGCGGAGTTGAAGCAGATTCCGCCGCGAATGATCGAGGAAGCGGGGCTGACCCGTCAGGTCGCGATCGCGGAGAACCTGTACCGGACGTTGCAGCAGCGGCACGAGGAGGCTCGACTCGCCGCGGCGAGCAGCATCCCGGATGTACGCGTCCTGGACAAGGCCGCGATCCCGCAGAAGCCGGTCAACGATCAGAAGCCGATGGTCATTCTCATGGCCTTCGCGGGTAGTCTCGGGCTCGGGATCCTCGGTGCCTTGCTGCGCGATCGGACGGATCCCACCGTTCGCTACCCCGAGCAGGTTACGGCGGGCATGGGCCTGCCTATCCTCGGTGGCATCCCGGAGGCGCGACGGCACAAGGGCGAACCGGACGAAGATGACGTCGCGCAGCTGGTCGAAGCGTTCCGCGCGCTGCGCCTGAACGTGCTGCATGCTCATGGATTCGCGGGACCGGTGTGTCTCACGATCACGAGTCCCGGGAGCGGCGACGGGAAGTCGTTCATCAGCTCGAACCTCGGCATCGCATTCGGCGAGCTGGGTCACCGCACGCTGGTGATCGATGGCGACGTGCGCCGCGGCGGCCTGCATCGGATCTTCGGAGGTCGACGCACGCCCGGCCTGACCGATTTCCTGGGCGGAACCGCGAGCCTGGAGCAGGTGATCCAGCATACGTCCTACTCGTCGGTCGACTTCATCGGCTTCGGCAGTCGACTGAACAACGCGCCGGAGCTCCTCGGTTCCGTCGCGATGCGGGAGGTGCTGGTCGAGCTCCGCTCGCGCTACCGGACGATCATCGTGGACACCTCGCCGATGGGGGCGAGCTCGGATGCTTTCGTGCTCGGCACGCTGACGGGCAACCTGATGCTCGTGTTGCGCACGGGGGCCACGGACCGGCCTCTCGCCGAGTCGAAGCTGGAGCTGCTGGAGCGCCTGCCGATCCGGGTGCTCGGCGCCGCCCTCAATTCAGTGCCCCAGAGCGGCGTCTACCGCTATTACTCCTACCTCCCGGGGTACGAAGCGCGTGACGAGAGCGACCCGCGCGCGCTCGCGGCCGGCGGCTCGCCCAGTGGCCGCTGAGATCGTAGGGCGCACAGTGAACGAAAGCGAAGGGCCCGCCGGTCGGCGGGCCCTTCGTCACGCGACCGAGCCGGCGTCGTCGTAGAACTGGATCAGAGCGGAGGATCGGTCGGCCTGGGAGCGGCGCAGCGCGCGCGTAGCTCGGGTGAGGAGCTCGATTGGATCGACCTGCATGCGCGTCGGGTCGATCGCATAGCACCCCGCCCGTACGCGCAGATCGAGCTGCATACCGCTCTCGCCGGGAACGCGCATCGAGGAGGCGGTGATCCTTTCCGCCATTCGCCGGGCGCCTTCCGCGTTCGTGTGCGGCGCGAGCAGGATGAACTCGTGCTCGCGGAGCCGGCCCAGCGCGTCGGAGCTCCGCGTCAGCGCCGTGAGGGCGCCCGCTACGTGCACGTCGAAGTCCGGCGAGGCGTTGTGGGGCGATTCGGAATCAGAGGAGTCGACTTCAGCGGAGAACGCCACGCAGGCCACGGGATGACCGTGGCGCGCGGCATCCAGACCGACCTCGCGGACGCGGCGCAGCATCCCGCGGGTATTGTACAGGCCCGAGAGGCTGTCCACGAGGCTCTGTTCTCGCGCCTGCTCGGCCTCCATCTTCGCGTGCACGAACGCACCGAGCTTCAACAGGAGAGTTTCGTACTTGAGCGGGACGCCGATCAGCTCCCAGGCTCCCGCTTGCAGGGCGCGGAGCTCATCGGCTTCGGTGGGGACGCCACTCGTCGTGATCACGATCGGCGTGGCCGGGGAGACGATGCTCTCCTGACGCAGCTGGCGGCACAACTCGATCCCCGAAGTCTCGGCCAGCGCCGCATCCATGATGATCACGTCCGGATTCGCCGTTCGGCTGTACTCCAGCGTCTGCTGCAATGTGAACGCGCGCAGCACGGCGTAGCCATTCGAGCCGAGCACGCTCTCGATCGAACGCGCGGCCCATTCCTGACTGTTGCCGATGAGCGCGAGCGGCGGGCGGGGTAACCCGCGACTCTCGGCCGTGCTTTCGCTGTCAGACGCAGAAATCATGGCCGCCACGACAGGGTCTCCGGGGAAAGACAGAGCGGCGCAACACGCAAGTCGTATGCTTGGCAAAAAAGGCCTGCCCGCGCGCAAGATCGTCGTCGCACGTGCGGAGCCACCGCGACAGTTCCGTGGCACGCGCGAAACGGCCCCGGCGCCTCTTCGGCGTCTCGCGGACCGGGCCGGGCAACGCGATCATGGCGCTACTCGACCACTCATCTCGTCCTATCCCCAGCCTTCTCAAGGTGTTAGTCCCGAGAGGAACGGGCCGAGTCGGACGGGCGGTATCGATCTTGTAAAGCGAGCCGACTGCAGCTTATCCCCGATCCCCGTTCCTGTGGAACGCAATGTACTGCAGAGTTTGCCTCGAGCTCTCCGGTGCCGTCGAGGCTCGGAGCAGCGGACCGGCCGCCGTCCCCGCGGCGCCGGTCACCCGGAGCGAAGTCGTTTCACCCGTTTGTCTCAGCTGTGGCACGCTGTTGACGGCGGGGTCGGCCTCCGACCTGCTGCTCGAACGGCTGTCGCAGCTGGCTCGCTTCGGTCTCGCCGCCTATGGGCTTCCGGTCCTGACGAGTCGGTCGTGACCCGGCCGTGCCACCGGGCGGAGCTCCCCCGGTGGCGCGGCCCGGGTCGTGCGACTAGCTTTGACGGTCCTGACCGGTGCGACACCGGAGAGGCCGGAAACCTGTACCCGAAGGGAATTTGAGCATCAGCCGGATCGTGCAGGCGGTACTGATACTTCTCCTCAGTGCCGTACCGCTACGCGCGCAGCAGTCGTGGAATCCGCAGGGTCTGCAGATGACGCGCGCGGAGCTGGAGACGCTGGAAGGGGATCTGCGCAAAGCTGCCGAGTCGTCGGCGTACAGTGAGGCTTTGCGGGGTCAGGCGCGTGCCCAGGCGGAGTTGATCCGGACCCGGCTGGAGCAGGGAGATTTCAAGGTCGGCGATCAGATCGCGCTCAGCGTGGAGGGCGGACTGGGCGCCAGCGAAGGTGTCGCGGTCGAGCAAGCCCTGACCGACACCTTCGCGGTCAACGCCAATGGCGCGCTGACCTTGCCGCAGATCGGCAATGTCTCGCTCCACGGCATCCTGCACTCGGAGCTCGAGCCGTATCTGAGCGAGCAGATCGGACATTACATCCGCGATCCGAAGGTCCGAGCGCAGTCCCTGCTGCGAGTCTCGGTGCTCGGCGAGGTCGGTCAGCCCGGGTTCTTCACGGTTCCGACGACGGCTTTGCTCACGGAGGTCCTCATGCAGGTGGGTGGCCCGACCCATGAGGCCGACCTCGAGAAGATGCGGATCGAACGTGGCGATCACGTGATCTGGGAGTCGAAGGCGCTTGCCCAAGCCGTGAAGGACGGGCGGACGCTGGATCAGCTCAGCCTTCAGGCCGGCGACGAGATCATGGTTCCGGAAAAGAAGCATTTCAGCCTGCAGTCGATACGCACCCTTCTGTACATCGTCCCTGCAGCTGTCTCTCTCGCTGCGCTGATCTTCCACTGATCCGTAGCCGTGCCGCGGATCCTGCTGGTTGCCGGCGCGCGCCCGAACTTCATGAAGATCGCGCCTCTGGTCGAGGCATTCGCGGCGGAGCCCACAGTGGAGCAGTGCCTCGTGCACACGGGGCAGCACTACGACGCTGCGATGTCGCAGGTCTTCTTCGAAGAGCTCGGAATCCCACGGCCCGACCTGGAGCTGGACGTCGGGTCCGGCTCACAGGCGGAGCAGACCGCGCGGGTGATGCTTGCGTTCGAGCCGGTCTGCATCGACTGGCGGCCGGATGTGGTGGTCGTGGTCGGCGACGTCAACTCGACACTGGGGTGCGCGCTCGTGGCGGCGAAGCTCGGGATCCGCGTGGCGCACGTCGAAGCCGGCCTCCGTTCCTTCGACCGCAGCATGCCCGAGGAGATCAACCGGCTGCTCACGGATCAGATCTCCGACCTGCTCTTCACGACGGAGCCGAGCGGGAACGAGAATCTGCATCGCGAGGGTGTGGCTGGGGACCGGGTGCACTTCGTCGGCAACACGATGATCGACACGCTGCTGCGGCACCGGGAGCGTGCACTTCGACTCGATCCGGGCGGCGATCACGCTGTCGAGTCCGGACGGTACCTCCTCGTCACGCTGCATCGCCCGTCCAACGTTGATTCGCAGCAGATCCTGGCGGGGATCCTCGAAGCGCTCGGGGAGATCGGAATTCACACGCCCGTGCTCTTTCCGATGCACCCGCGCACGCGCCGGAACATCGAGACCTTCGATCTGGGCTCGCGTCTCGGGTCGATCCGGGTGCTCGAGCCGCTGGGCTACCTGCCATTTCTCGCGTTGATGGCCCGGGCCGGAGTCGTGGTCACTGATTCCGGAGGCATCCAGGAGGAGACCACGGTCCTCGGAGTGCCGTGCCTGACGCTGCGCTCGAACACGGAGCGTCCCATCACGCTCGAGCGGGGCACGAACCGTCTCGTGCCATCGGATCCGGGCGCAATCGGCCGGGCGGTCCGTGAGACCCTGACCCGCTCGAGCGGAGCGCAGTCTCCGCCGCCCTCGCTTCCGCCACTATGGGACGGTCGCGCGGCGGAGCGCATCTCGAAGATCCTGCTGGACGTCCTGCGGTCTTCGACATGAGGGATCGAGCCCCCGACGTCGCCGGCCAGGATCCGGAGAGCACGGGGCCAGAAATCGGCGAGCTGGTGGCCCTCGCCATCTCTCGAAGCCTCGACGCCGTGGAAGCCGAGGCCGCGTTTCGACACGTGATGGAGGGTCGCGCCTCTCCCGCGCGCACGGCGGCCCTGCTCGCGGCACTGAAGGCCCGTGGCGAGACACCCCCTGAGGTCGCGGGTGGTGTGCGGGCGATGCGGGCAGCGATGGTCCCCGTGCCGGTGGAGGCGCACCTCACCGTGGTGGACACCTGCGGGACCGGCGGAGGCGCGCTCACGACCTTCAATATCTCGACCGCCGCCGCGCTGGTCGCCGCCTCCGGCGGGGCGATCATAGCCAAGCACGGGAACCGTTCCTTCACCTCCCGGTGCGGCAGCGCGGATGTGCTCGAGGCTCTCGGGGTGCGAATCGATCTCACGCCGGAGGGGATGGGTGAGGTACTGTCCAGGGCCGGAATCGTGTTCATGTTCGCGCCACTGCTGCACCCCGCGATGCGTCACGTCGGCGCGGTACGCCGGGAGCTCGGGGCGCCCACCATCATGAACCTGCTCGGCCCCCTCACGAACCCGGCGGGAGCCCGCAGGCAGGTGGTCGGCGTCTCCCAGGCGGAGCTTCTGGAGCTGGTGGCGGGTGCGTTGCTGGAGCTGGGACACGAGCACGCGCTCGTCGTGCACGGTGAGCCGGGGGTGGACGAGATCAGCCCCCTCGGCACCACTCGCGTGATCGAGGTACGGCGGGGTCAGATGGAGCACGGCAGCGTGGACGCATCGGAGTTCGGCTGGACGGCCCTGGATGCGGAAGATCTGAAGGGTGCAACGCCGGCGAAGAATGCGGCCCTGATCGAGGACCTCTTTTCCGGGCTCGGCCCCGAGGCTGCGCGTGCGGCAGTCGCACTAAACGCAGGGGCGGCACTCTACGTGGCCGGCCGGGCGGACTCCATAAGAGCGGGGACCGAAGCGGCGCTGGAGCTGATGTCGGGCGGTGCCGCCGCCACCACGCTGAACCGCCTTCGCGACGCCTCAGCCGATGTCGCAAACCGGAGCGGGGAGAACTGAGCGACGACTCCTACGACTCCGGCTTCGCGACAGGAAGCCAGAGAGGCGGCTCAGTTCGAGGAGACGACCGCCTGCAGGATGAAGGGGCCGGCAAACGGTGCCCGCTTGCCCGCGACCAGCACGATCGCAGTGGCGCGCCGCGTCCTGAGACCGACCGCGAACGCCTTCTTCTCCGAACCGCTCGATCCCTTGCGTCGCTTCTGCATTCTGCCTCCGTCAGTACTTCCGGATGACGCCGATCACGATGCCCTGCACGCGAACGCGATCCGGACGATAGAACATAGGTGAGAGCGCCGCATTCGCCGGCTGCAGGCGTACACGGCCGTCGGTTTCCCGATAGAATTTCTTCACGGTCGCGGAGTCCTCGTCCACGAGCGCGACCACCATCTCGCCGTTCGTTGCCGTCTGGCGTGAGTTGACGATGATGTAGTCACCGTCGCGGATCTGCTCCTCGATCATCGAGTCCCCGGTCACCCGCAGCACGTAGTTGTGGCCGCCCCGACTCACCATGTCCTCCGGGACCGCGATCGTCTCCTGGTCCCGTATCACCTCGATCGGCGCGCCCGCCGCGACCCGGCCGTAGAGCGGCAGCTCGACGGCGGCAACTCGCAGCGTGGTCGGCACGAGCTCGATCGAGCGGCTCTCGTTGTAGTTCTTCCGGATATACCCCTTCCGCTTGAGGTTCTCCAGAATGCTCGTGCACGGTGGCGAGGGAGGAGAAGCCGAAATGCCCCGCGATCTCCTCGTAGCTCGGCGCATACCCGTGTTCCTCGAGGTAGTCGTGCAGGAAGTCCAGGATTTCCTTCTGCCGTTTGGTCACGGCCATGGGCCCACTCCTGACGCTGCGGGGTACGACGCCGATCGCCCGGCGAGAGCGGGCGGTGAAACGCTGCGGAGCACCGCCCACTCGCTGCGGCGTCGTTTCCGCTTGCGCGCCTCACCGCCCGTCGGCTATTACAGGTCCGAACAGGGACCGAATCGAAGCTACCCGAAAAGGCACCGAAGCGCAAGGGGTATCGTGACCACTATTCTCGATCGCATCATCGCGTCGAAGCGACGCGAGGTAGAGGCGCTGGCGCCTCGGGCGGCGGAGCTGCGTGCGGCCGCGGAGGCGGCTCCGCCGGCGCGCGGCTTCGGTCGGGCGTTGGTGGCCGGGAGCTCCGTAGCGCTGATCGCGGAGTTCAAGCGGCGCTCCCCGTCGGCCGGCTGGATCCGGCGGGATGCGGAGCCTGCGCGCGTGTCGCGCGGTTACGCGGCCGCGGGCGCGAGCGCGATCAGCGTCCTGACGGATGCGGAGCATTTCGGCGGCTCGCTCGAGGATCTGCGCCGGGTTCGGAAGGCAGTGTCGGTCCCGGTACTCCGCAAGGACTTCGTGGTGGACGAATCGCAGGTATGGGAGGCACGGGTGGCGGGGGCGGACGCGGTGCTGCTGATCGTGCGGATCCTGGAGGGGGAGCGATTGCGGCGGCTGCTGTCGGTCGTGGAGGGGGTGGGTCTCGACGCTCTGGTCGAGGTTCACGGTGCCGTCGAGCTGAGGGCGGCCCTGGAGGCCGGTGCGAAGATGGTGGGGATCAACAACCGTGATCTAGGCACCTTCGAGACCGACCTGAGCGTGTCGCTCGGGCTTGCGGCGTCCGTCCCTTCGGAGGTCGTCCTGGTGGCGGAGAGCGGCATCCGTTCCTGTGAGGATGTGGAGCGCCTGGGCCGGGCGGGCGTCGACGCCGTGCTGGTCGGCGAGGCGCTGATGAGATCGGGCGGCGAGGGCGCGGGCGCCGCTCTCCTGGCGGGTCGCCCGCGCGCGAGGCGAGCCGGACGAGGGGTGGCAAGCCGGTGAGACTCGGCATCAAGATCTGCGGCGTCTGCCGCCCGGAGGAGGCGGCGCTGGCGAGCGAGGCCGGTGCGGACTACGTCGGCGTCATTCTGTCGGCGCAGGGTCCACGGCATCGCGACCCCCAGGCGGCCGCGGAAATCTTCGCGGCGGCGCGGGCACGGCGCGCCGGCGTGTTCGTCGATGAGCCGCTGGAGCGCGTGCTGCAGCTCGCCCGGCGGCTGTCACTGGACGTAATCCAGCTGCACGGTAGGGAAGCGCCGGAGTACGTCGCGGCTCTTCGACGGCCGGGCGCGTGGCGGGTGTGGAAAGCGCTTCGCGTCCGGGAGGGGCAGGATACGGTCATCGGGCTGGAGCGCTACGGCGGGTACGTCGATGCGCTGCTCCTGGACCTACCGCGCGGCGTGGCGGAGGAAGGGATCGAATTCGACTGGCAAACGATCGCGGAGGCGATCGCGGATGAGCCACGTCCGCGTATATGGGTGGCAGGTGGGCTCCGCCCAGGGAATGTCGCGCGGGTCGTTCGCACTCTGGCTCCGGATGGCGTGGATGTCAGCTCGGGCGTGGAGAGCGCGCCGGGGCGCAAGTCGATCGACGAGATCGCGGCGTTCGTGGCCGCGGCCCGGGCGGAAGCGCCGGGCACGTCGGCGGCCATGTCGCGACGTCGGCAACGCGAAAGAACGAGGTGGGATGAGCGGCAGGAGTGGTGAGACGGTGGAATCGTCGGGGCGGTTCGGACGCTTCGGAGGACGCTACGTTCCCGAGACGTTGATGGCCGCGCTGGAGGAGCTGACGGAGGCGTACGCGAAAGCGCGGGCGGATGCCTCCTTCCAGCAGGAGCTGGACGGCCTGCTGAAGGACTATGTCGGGCGTCCCACCCCGCTCTATCTCGCGCAGCGGCTGGGTGACGCGGCCGGCGGTGTTCGCGTCTTCCTGAAGCGGGAGGACCTGAACCACACGGGCGCGCACAAGATCAACAATACTCTGGGGCAGGTGCTGCTCGCACGACGTATGGGCAAGGCCCGCATCATCGCCGAGACCGGCGCCGGGCAGCACGGGGTCGCCACGGCGACGGTGTGCGCGCTCTTCGGCCTCGGCTGCGTCGTGTACATGGGGGCCGAAGACGTGCGGAGGCAGGCGCTCAACGTCTACCGGATGCGCTTGTTGGGGGCCGAGGTGCGGACCGTCGAGAGCGGCACGCGGACGCTGAAGGATGCGACGAATGAAGCGATCCGGGATTGGGTTACGAACGTCGCGGACACGCATTACATTATCGGCTCGGTGGTCGGCCCCGACCCCTACCCACGGATGGTCAGGGACTTTCAGGCCGTGATCGGCCGCGAGACGCGCAGTCAGCTGCAGGCGATCGATGGCCGCCTCCCCGCCGCGGTCGTCGCCTGTGTCGGTGGTGGCTCCAACGCGATGGGCATTTTCCACGAATTCATCCCCGAAGCCGAAGTGGATCTCGTCGGCGTGGAGGCGGCCGGCGAGGGGCTCGCATCGGGCCGACACGCGGCCTCGCTGAGCGCGGGTCGGCCGGGCGTGCTCCACGGCTCCTTGAGCTTCCTGCTGCAGGATGAGTCGGGTCAGGTGGCGCCCGCCCACTCGGTATCCGCCGGGCTCGACTATCCGGGTGTCGGCCCGGAGCATGCCCGGCTGCGGGAGACGGGGCGCGCCCGCTACGTCTCGGTGACGGACCGGGACGCTCTCGGCGCCTTCGAGCGGCTCGCCCGCCTCGAGGGGATCATTCCTGCGCTGGAGAGCGCGCATGCCGTCGCGCACGTGCTTGCGCAGGGGGCGCGCTGGCGCGATCTCGGTCCCGTCGTGATCTGCCTGAGCGGGCGTGGCGACAAGGACGTGGCACAGGTCGCGGAGCTGAGCGAAGCGGCCCGGCTGGAATCGAAGCGATCGGGCTGAGGCATTGAGCGATCACGATCTGGTCGACACCGGGACCGACGATTCGGCGGCGCCGCCCGTCGAGGCTCCGGATTCGGAGCGCATCGCGGGGCTACTCGCAGCCCTCGCGAAGGCCGTCCGTGCGCACCAGATCTACCACGACAGCAATCCCGTTCATCAGCGCTTCATCAGGGAGCTACGCGACGAGCTTTCCCGCCTCTGGAACGAGGCGCCGGTGCTCGACCTGCGCGTCGAGGAGGACGCGTTCGTATGGCGGAGCGAGCGATTTCGTGTCGGCGAGGGGCGCGACAGTCTGCCGTTCCTGTTCTACAAGGACGGAATCCGCTTCCTGACGTTCCACCCCGGATTCGAGGAGGAGGTGCCGCGCTTTCTCGACGTCCTGGGCCGCTCGCGCTTCGTGAAGGAGCAGACTGATGATCTGATCACGTTGTTGTGGGAGGCGGATCTGGACTCCTTCCGCGCCGGCTACATCGACCAGCTCGCGGACGCGGTGGATCTGCCCGAAGCCGGCCCCGGCCTCACGAAGCCGATCGCGCCCGAGACGATCGTGCTCGACGTGGAGGGTGCGCGCGGGATGATCGCGCTCGGCAGCGAGAGCTCGGCCGACGAGGAGCCCGAGCGGGAAAGGCCCGCGCTCACCGGTATCGGCGCCGAGGACTTCGAGGAGACACTCTTCTTCCTCAATGTCGCCGAGCTCGAACAGCTGGGGAGGGAGATGGATCGCG
The DNA here is from genome assembly GCA_963798855.1 of uncultured Gemmatimonadales bacterium. GTDB lineage: Bacteria > Gemmatimonadota > Gemmatimonadetes > Longimicrobiales > RSA9 > CAWCUU01. The sequence goes on from CAWCUU010000001.1 coordinate 853,831, forward strand.
AATGGCAGCGCGACGTGAAGGGCAATGTGATTGCCGGGCTATTCGACCGGCTCGAAGACCCTCTGCCGGAGCAGCAGTCGGAGATCCTCAATGTGCTCCACCAGGTGCTGCCCACGCTGCTCGGCCGAGGCGATCTCCACGCGGCCTCGAAGCTGGTGCTCGAGCTGCGAACGTGGATCGACCATGCGGAGCCGGCCGCATCCGGTCTCTCGCAGCGGGCGTCGGCGCTGCTGGACGAACTGAGCGAGCCTGAGCTGCTCGGGCAGCTCGTCCGCTCGATCGAGGAGGGCGTGATCGATCCCGCCGCGGCGGAGCTCGGCGTGTTCCTCAAGCAGCTGCGCCCCGAGGCCTTGCCAGTCCTGATTCGAGCGAGCGAGCTGACCGCCGTTCCCGGCCTTCGTGATCGATTCCGCAGCGCGATCGAAGGGATCGCCAGGAGCAACGCCGCGAGCGTCGTCCGCCTCCTCGACTCCGAGGATCCTGTGGTCGCGGCCGGTGCGGCCGGTCTGGCGGGACGGCTGGGGCTGGGCGAAGCGGTCGGAGCGCTCACCCGCCTGGCGGCCCGCCCCGACGCCGAGCTCCGCCTCGGCGCGGTGGAAGCGCTGGTCGCGCTCCGCTCCACCGCCACGATCCAACCGCTCCTGCAGGCGCTCACCGACGAGAGCCGACCGGTTCGCATCGCTGCGGCGCGCGGGATCGGGAGCCTGGGATACGCTCCCGCGCGGGCCACGCTGGAGAAGACGCTGGAGGATCGCGCCCTGAGAGAGGCGGATCTCACCGAGAAGATCGCCTTCTTCGAGGCGTATGCTGCGGTTGCGGGAGCGGCTGGCGTGGGCTTCCTCGACCGGTTGCTGAACGGACGGGGACTGATCGGTGGGCGACAGCCGTCGGAGATCCGGGCGTGCGCGGCGCGGGCGCTCGGCGTGCTCTCCGCTCCCGCAGCGGCGAGCGCGCTCCGATCGGCGGAAGGCGACCGGGACCCTCTCGTTCGCAACGCGGTGCAGCGCGCGCTGAAGGGACGGAGCGCGTGAGCGCGGGCAGGGGCGGTGGCGCGGCCGTCACGGCTTCGGTCGGCGGTGGGGAGGCGGCGCGGCTGCAGCTCCGGGGTAGAACGCTGGTTCTCGCCTTGTACACCGCGGTGCAGTCGCTGCGGCTCTACCCGCTCGAGAACGAGACCGTGCAGAAGGCGCTGCGCGAGCTCCAGAGCGGCGCGGAGAAGCTGCTGCACGAGGAGGGCGTCATCTCCCTGCGGCTCGCGGAGGGCTTCGTCTTCATGAACGACGCGCGGTTACGAATGGAGCTCGCCAGCTACGGTGCGTTCTCCTACATGACGAGCCTGCTCGGGCGCCATGGCATCGGACAGGTGGAAGTCGGACCCGGGGTGGGTGTCGGGGAATGGGCTCCGTTCCTGTCCCTGCTGCTGCGCGAGGACGGCAGCGAGACCGAGGAGTCGCCGTATCTGCGCTTCGTGCAGCGGCTCCAGGAGTCGCCCGTCGAGCACATCGGCGTCGGCACCGAGCAGTCGGCGCCGGAGACGGACGAGCAAGACTCCGAAGACGCGGCGAAGGAGGCCGCGAAGCGGACGTACGCGCAAACGGTCCAGGTCGCTCGTCAGGTGCTGAGCGATACGCGACTGGGTCGCGCGGTGAACGTGCGTCGGGTGAAGCGGGCGGTTCAGTCCATCGTGGACCAGGTGCTCGGCAACGAGCAGCTGATGCTGGGCATGACGACGCTGCGCGACTTCGACGAGTACACCTACACGCATTGCGTCAACGTTTGCATCTTCAGCGTCACCATCGGGCAGAAGCTCGGGCTCTCGCGGATGCAGCTGTACGAGCTGGGGATGGGGGCGCTGTTTCACGATGTCGGCAAGGAGCGCGTCGGCGAGGACGTGGTGAAGAAGCCGGGCGGCCTGACCGATGAGGAGTGGCGTCGAATGCAGCGGCACCCGACGGAAGGGATGCTCGCGCTGTTCACGATGCACGGGTTCAGCGATTCGCCGTGGCGGTCAATGCTGATGGCGTACGAGCACCACATGAAGGTGGATCTGACGGGGTATCCGGAGAACCGGCGGCCGCGCAGCCCGACCCTTTTCAGCCGGATCGTCGCGGTCGCGGATGGCTTCGAGGCGGGTACCGCCCGTCGCGTATACCAGCAGGAACCGCCGCGTCCGGAGCTGGTTCTGCAGGAGATGCGTGACAACCCGCGACGCGGCTTCGACCCGCTGCTCGTGAAGGCACTGATCAACGTAACCGGCATCTTCCCGGTCGGCACCCTTGTGATCCTGGACACGCACGAGCTGGCCGTCGTGGTCGCGGCGAACCCGGTCGCGGAGAGGATCCACCAGCCGGTCGTGAAGATCATCGCCGACGGCATGGGGATGCCGCTCGCGAAGCCGCTGCTCGTGGATCTCTCGGTGCCGGCGGAGGATGGCACGCCCCGGTCGATCATCAAGACGACCGACCCCGTCAAGTACGGCATCCGGATCGGTGACTATTTCTCCTGAGCGCCCGCTCGAGGAGCGGCTCATCGGTCTTCGCGCCTCGGGTCGCCGCCTCCTGATCCCGTATCTCACTTCCGGCTTTCCTGCGCCCGCGCAGACGACCGAGCTGCTCGTCCGGCTCGCCGACGCGGGGGCGGACGTCATCGAGCTGGGCATCCCGTTCAGCGATCCGCTTGCGGACGGTCCGACGATCCAGCGGGCATCGCAGCGGGCGATCGAGGCCGGCGGCACTCTGGCGCAGGCGCTCGACGCGCTGGCGGACTTCAAGCGTCACGCCACCACCCCGGTGATCCTGTTCAGCTATCTGAATCCGATCATGTCCTACGGCGTGTCGCGTTTCATCGCCGCCGGGAGGGAGGCCGGCGCCGCGGGCGTGCTGCTCACGGACCTGCCGCTCGGTAGCGATCCCGAGCTCGAGAGCGAGCTGGAGGAGTCGGCGCTGGCGCTGGTCCGGCTCGTCGCTCCGACGACGGCGCGCGCGCGTGCGGCCGCGATCGCGGCGAGGTCGCAGGGCTTTCTCTACTACATCACGCGGACGGGCGTGACCGGCGCTCGCAGCACGCTGCCGACGGGGCTGGCTGAGGAAGTGGACGCGCTCCGCCGAGCGTCGCGGGTTCCGGTCGCCGTGGGATTCGGCATCTCGTCGGCGGAGCAGGCCTCCGAGGTCGCGCGTACGGCGGATGGGGTGGTGGTCGGGAGCGCCTTCATCGACTGTCTGGACCGCCGTGGGCCGGACTCGGCCGTGGCTTTCATTGCGGAGCTGCGCGCCGGACTGGACGCGGCCAGCGACCAGCGGCTCCGTTAAGTCGCGTCCGCGTCGCGGCGGTAGCGCAGCCGCTGCTCCAGCGCTGGGTCGGGCTCTACGAACAGGGTCGCCGCGCGCTCGACCGCGACTCGACCCGGCGGCGCCTTCCTCGGCTTCCTGACGTATTTTCGCCGCGTCCAGTCCACCGCGACGGTGCCGGACGTCCGGGCCCGACTGCGGAGAGCCGCCAGAACCGCGGCCTCGGCCAGGTCGCGCGCGGGCGGATTCGTGTCCCTTCGTCCCCAGCGCAGCACGACGTGAGAGCCGGCGACATCGCGGGCGTGCATCCAGATGTCCTCGGGCGCGGAGTGGTGGAAAGTGAGCTCGTCGTTGGAGGCGCGGTCACGGCCGACCCGGACTTCAAGGCCGCCGCTCGTCCGGTAGCGGCGGTAGGGGAGGCTCGGGTGAGGCGCGCCTCGTCGCGTCTCGGCGCGCTGCTCGCCTGCGATGGCGCGGATCTCGTCCGCGGAGAGCTCGCCGAGCGCGGCTCGCTCCAACGCCGAGTCGAGCCGGTCCCTCTCTGCCTCGGCATCGCGCAGCAGCGCAGGGATCCGTTCGGCCGCGCGCTCGCGCCGCTTCGCGTACCGGTAGATGCGTTGGGCGTTCTCGACCGCGCTCAGCGCGGGGTCCAGCTCCACCTCGATCTCTCCGCCCGCGAAGTCCGAGAGCCGTGCTCGGGCGGTGCCTTTCTCGACGGAGCGCGCCTGCGCGAGCAGCAGGTCGGCCGAGCGCCGCAAGCGGGCGGCTTCAGGCCCGGCGCCGGCGAGCTCCTCCTCGAGGCGGCGGACGCGACGCTGCGAGCGTCGCGCGCGGTGTCGAATCCTGTCGATCCAACGCGCGTCCGCGGCCCCGGAATCCGATGTCGCACCGGCGGTGGTCGCCGCGATCTCCATTGCGCCAAGGAGGCCGTCGCACGGTGTCGCCGCGGCGTCCACCGGATACGGATATGGCTGACGCGGCGTGCCGGGCAGCGCCACCGGCCGGGGCTCTGCGGGTGGCACGAGCGCGACGTAGCGCGTGTGGGCGGCGTCCAGCGCAGCCGGCTCGCGCCCGTTCGCCGCCTCGCCGAGCATCCAGCCGACGTTCAGCGGGCTCGCGAACGCGACCCGGTCGATGAGGCGGCGCGCTCTCTCGGCGGGCGCCAGGTCCGACAACAGAGCCAGCCACTCGTCGAGCGTCAGCGGCGACTCGGTGCCGGCTCTGGGGTGCGCCTTCGGGGCCGCGTACGTCTCGCCGGGGCGCAGGCTTCGCCGTCCGGTTTCGCGGCGCCACAGCAGGGTGCCGATCCGCTCCGCTTCGTCGAGCACGAGAGCGTTCCATTGATTGGTCATGAGCTCGAAGATGATCGTCGTCACGGACCGAGCGGGGCCAGCGACGGTTACGCGGATCAGGCGCTCGTCCGCGGGGGCCTGGATCCGGGTCACGATTGTACCGCGGCGAAAATCGATAACGGTCTCAGACGGAGGAGGCGGCGCGGCTGTGAGCCAGCCGCGCTCCGGGTGCAGCTCCCAGCGCAGCGACTCACTCTCCAGCTCGAGTGTTGCGGCTCTGTGCTCGACGTCGAGGTGAACGCGTCGAATGGAGCGGCCGCTGACGCGGGCGTCGAGCTCTTCGGCCAGGTGGCGGACGAGCAGCGAGTCGTATCGGATCCCCTTTGACACGCTCCGAAAGTGCGGCTAGCTTGGCGGCATCGTCAACTGGGCGATAAACTCGTTCCATACAGCAACTTGCGGTAATTCCCCGCGGAACGTGGGAGGCGGGTCATGAGCACCGATCGGGGGAGGGCGGGGCAGCGCGTCACGGTGCGAGGGCTCCTCGAACGGAAGCAGGCGGGGGAGAAGATCGTCGCCGTGACGGCGTACGACTACACGTTCGCGCGCCTCGTGGATGCGTCGGGCGTGGATGTCGTGCTCGTCGGCGATTCGCTCGGCCAGGTCGTGCTCGGGTACGATTCCACGATTCCGGTCACGCTGGACGAAATGATCCATCACAGCCGGGCGGTGCGTCGCGGCGTGCGGCACGCGCTGCTGGTGGTGGACATGCCCTTCCTGACCTTCCAGATCTCGCCGGAGGAGACGCTCCGAAATGCCGGCCGCGTGCTGAAGGAGACCGGCGCCGAGGCGGTGAAGCTGGAGGGTGGGGACGAAACGGCGGCCGCGCACGTGCGCGCGCTGGTTCGTGCCGGGATCCCGGTGCTCGGGCATCTCGGCTTCACGCCGCAATCCGTGCACGCACTCGGAGGGCACCGGGTACAGGGACGGGAGCCGGATGGCGCGGAGCGGCTTCGCGCCGATGCGCTTCGGCTCGAGGAAGCGGGGTGTTTCGGTGTGGTGCTGGAGCTGGTGCCGGCCGTGCTCGCGAAGGAGGTGAGCGAGTCACTGCGCATTCCGACGATCGGGATCGGCGCGGGAGGCGGCGCCGACGGGCAGGTTCTCGTCCTCTACGACCTGCTCGGTCTGAACGAGGGCTTCCAGCCGCGGTTCCTCCGTCGCTTCGCCGATCTGGGGACGGCGGTGCGGCAGGGGATCGAGACGTACGCGACCGCCGTGCGGCGCGGCGAGTACCCGGCTTCGGAACACTCTTTCGACTGAAGCGGGTACATCCTCCGCGATGGGAAGATCGCTGATACGCGTCGACACGCGGGAAGCCGTGCGGGCCGCAACGGCGAGCGCGCGCGCCGAGGGTCTGCGCACCGGACTCGTGCCCACAATGGGGGCGCTGCACGAGGGACACCTTTCCCTGGTGCGCGAGGCGCGGCGGCGCAGCGATCGGGTGGTCGTCTCCATCTTCGTGAATCCGCTGCAGTTCGGTCCCGACGAGGATCTCGCCCGTTATCCTCGTGACCTCGACGGCGACGAGCGCCTTCTCGCGGGAGAGGGTGTCGACACCGTATTCGCGCCATCCGTTGAAACGCTGTATCCGGGTGGAGCGCCGATGGTGCGGGTCGCGCCCGGTCCTCTCGGCGACCGGCTGTGCGGCGCGTTCCGGCCGGGGCACTTCGAGGGCGTGTTGACGGTGGTGGCGAAGCTGTTCAACATCGTGCGGCCGGACGTCGCGATCTTCGGCCGGAAGGACTTCCAGCAAGGCGTTCTGGTGAGAAGAATGGCGTGTGAGCTTGACTTCCCGGTCGAGGTCGTGCTGGCGCCGATCGTGCGAGACGAGGATGGCCTCGCGCTCAGCTCCCGCAACGCCTATCTCTCGGCCGCCGAGAGAACGCAGGCGCTGTCGCTCTCGAGGGGGTTGCGCGAGGCGGAGTCGGCGTTCCGCTCGGGAGAGCGGAGCGGTACGGCGCTGGCGCGCATCTGCGCCGGCGTGATCTCCGCCGCGGGGGCTCGGTCACAGTACGTGGAGTTGGTGGACGCGGAGTCTATGGAGCGGATCGAGCGGGCTCATCCCGGGGACGTTCTGGCTGTGGCGGCGTTCGTAGGGCGTACGCGCCTGATCGACAACCTGATGCTCACCGAGGAAGAGCGGTAGGCCGATGCACCGCGTGATGTGTAAATCGAAGATCCACCGTGCGACCGTCACGGATGCGAATCTGGAGTACGAGGGCTCCATCACGCTCGATGACGAGCTGATGCGAGCCGCGGACCTGCGCGAGTTCGAGCGGGTCCAGGTCGTGAACGTGAACAACGGAGCCCGCTTCGAGACATACGCCATGCGCGGCGATCCTGGCTCCGGCGAGGTCGTGCTGAACGGCGCGGCCGCCCGGCTCGCGCAACCGGGTGACCGCGTCATCATCATCAGCTACGCGAGCTACTCGGAGGAGGAGCTGACCGACTTCGAGCCTCGGCTCGTGTTCGTCGACGGCTCGAACCGGATCCGCCCGCTCGGAGCAACGGTGGTGAGTCGCGAGCGGTTGCGCGTCGAGGGCGCCTGATCCAGATGCGTCGCTGGACCGCAGTCGCGCTCGCCCTCCGACGCCCCGATGATGACCAGCTGAACTCCCGTCTCTCCACCTATCTGCATCCGCTGGCGGGGCGCAGCCTCATCTGGCACGCGCTCAACGCGGTCGTGTCCCAGACGCCTCGCCCGTTGAAGGTGCTGCTCGTCGCGGCCGATCCGTCGCTGGCGGGCGGCCTCGAGGAGCTGCGGGCCGAGTCGGTGTATCCGGGACGAGGGCTGCCCTGGGCCGCGCCGGTCGCGGACCGGCTCCACCCCTCGTCGCAGGCGGTGCTGGTGCTCGACGCGGCGGCCGGTGCCCTGTCCGGATCGCTCGAGCGGTTGATCGCCGGTCCGCCGGGGCGGTCGCTGCGGGGAGACGACGGCGAGCCGGTCGCCGCATGGCTGGACCGGAAGGTCTTCCTCGAGCTGGCGCGGACAGCCCCGGACCTCGAGCGGCTCGTGACCGAGGCGACGGATGCGTCGGCCGATGACGTGCCAGCGCGCGAGGACGTATTCGTGATCCGCGATCGGAATCGGCTGGCCCGCGCGGGAGCGCTGATCCGGCGCCGCATTCTGCGAGCGCTTGATGGCCGGAGGCGTCACGTTTCTCGAGCCGCGAAGCGTCCTCGCCGATGTGGATGTCCGGATCGGTCCCGATACGCTCGTCTATCCGGGCGTCGTGCTCGAGGGGCGCACGGTGATCGGCTCCGAGACGGTGATCGGACCCGGATGCCGGATCATCGATTCACAGGTCGGCAGCGGCGTCGAGCTCAAGGGCTGGAACTATCTCGTGAACACCAACATCCGAAACCGGGCCGTCCTCGAGCCGTATGTCCGCCGCGGCTACGATTGAGCGGGCCGCGACCGGCGAGCTGCCGGCGTGGGCCTGCGTCGGCGAGAAACGCAGGGCGCACATCGGCCGGGTCGCCGACCTGCTCGATCGCTGGGCTGCGGAGCTCGGGCTGGATGCGGCGGAGCGAGTCCGCTGGCGCGCGGCTGGCTGGCTCCACGACTCGCTGCGAGACGCCGACGCGGAGGTTCTGCGCGTCGGCCTACAGCCGGAGCTCGCGGATCTGCCCGCCCGGTTACTGCACGGTCCCGCGGCCGCGCGCCGTCTGGAGAGTGAGGGCGTGCAGGATGGCGAGCTGCTCGAGGCGATTGCGTACCATACGATCGGCAGCGCGTCGCTGCGCCTGCTCGGCCGCGCCCTGTACGCCGCCGATTTTCTCGAGCCGGGTCGCAGCCACGCGCCGATCCTGCTCGCGACTCTGCGGGCTCGCATGCCCGCGGAGCTGGACGCGGTCGTGCTGGAGGTCGCCGCGGCGCGGATCAGGCACCTGATCGGAACGCGAGCGGAGCTGCGCCCGGAGACGCTCGGATTCTGGAACGTGCTGGCAAGGGAGGCGACGGCGTGAGCCGAACGACAACGCACCGCCGCGTTCTGACCATCGTGCTTGCTGCGGCTCTCGCGCTCGCTGTAATCGCCGTGATCCTCCTGGCACAGCACGGCCGATCGAGCGGCGACCTCACCGGCCCGCCGCCGGCCATGCAGTTCGATCCGGATACCGTCGAGCAGGGCTCCCGTCCCCGGGTAGAGGTGCTGAACGGCTCCGGCATCGGCGGGCTGGCGAGGAAGGTGACGGAACGCCTGCGGGAGGCGGGCTACGACGTCGTCTACTACGGCAACGCCGGCGGCGGCGACCCGGCGCGAACGACCGTTCTCGCGCGCTCCGCGGCGGACACGGTGGTGGCCGCGAAGATCGGGGCGCGGCTCGGCATTCGGCGAGTCGAGCTCGCTCCAGATGCGGCGCGGCTCGTAGGGGTCTCGGTGGTGCTCGGCAAGGATTGGGAGGAGCAGCGAAGGGCGAAGCCCTGACGGCGGTCAGCCGGTCGTCAGCCCCTGGCGCTGGAGGCGGACGAAGGGCACGGGTGGCCGCATTCGGTGCTCCGCCCGGAGCTGCCCGCACGCGGCGGCGATGTCGCGGCCGCGAGGCGAGCGAATCGTCGCGGTTACGCCACGGCTCTCGAGCACCACTTGGAAGCGACGGATGCGCTCGGGGGGAGTCGGCCGCCATTCCGGGCCCGGAATCGGGTTGTAGGGAATCAGGTTCACGTGCGCCGAGAACTCCGCGACGAGGGAAGCGAGCTCGGCGGCGAGCTCCGGGGCGTCGTTCACGCCATCGATCATCACATACTCGAACGTGATGCGCCGGCCACCCGCCGCTTCGAACTCGCGCAGCGCGTCCAGCAGCTCCGGCAGCGGATATTTCTTTTCCACCGGAACGATACGCTGCCTCAGCTCGTGATTCGGCGCGTGCAGCGAGAGCGCCAGGCGGAACTGCTCCGGGCGGCTCGCGAGCTCCAGGATCCCCGGCACGATCCCGACCGTCGAGATGGTGGTGCGTCGGGCGCCGAAGGCATACGCGTGGTTGAGCAGGGTCAGCGCGCCGAAGACTTCCTTCGTGTTCATGAGAGGCTCGCCCATGCCCATGAAGACGACATTGCGGATCGGTCCCAGTCCCTGCTCGGCGGCCCACCGGCGAGAGGCGCGGAATTGGGCGAGGATCTCGCCGGCCGTGAGCTGTCTGCGGTAGCCCGACCAGCCCGTGGCGCAGAAAACACATGCCATCGCGCAGCCGGCCTGCGAGGAGATGCACAGCGTCAGTCGATCATCGGCAGGGATGAGGACGGATTCGATGAGCTCGCCATCGTCCATTCGCCACAGGTGCTTCGCCGTCCCGTCTCCCGATACCGCCACGCTCGCGAGGGCCGGGGCGGTGAGGCCGAACGCTCGATCCAGAGCCGCCCGCTCCGCAGCCGGGAGGTCCGTCATCTCGTCGAAGGAGAAGGCGTCTCGGTCGTACAACCACGCGAGCGACTGGCGCACACGAAAGTCGCGCACGCCACGCGCAGCGAAGTGCTCGTGGAGCAACGCGTTCACCTGCTCCCGGGGCAGGGCGAGGAGGTCGGGACGGGGGTCCGCTCGATTCATCGGAGCGCGGTACACTCCGGGCGCGGAGAGGGTCCGGCTGCCTTGGCTGCTCGCTTGATGGGCCCCGGGCGCACGGTTAGTTTAGGCGAAATCTGTCACCTCCACCCTCACGGGGCCGTGTCGAGGCTTCCTTGCTCCTTACCGAGCTGCTGACCCCGGAGCGGATCAAGATTCCGCTCCGCTCCCAGACCAAGGACGAACTGCTCCGCGAGCTCGTGGAGCTCGTTGCACCCGGCGACGACGAGGGTGACAGGGCCGACATCCTGCGCGCGGTTCGCGAGCGAGAGTCGGTGCTGTCGACCGGGATCGGTCATGGGGTGGCGATTCCGCATGGAAAATCCGCGGCCCTGCCGGAGCTGCGGCTCGCAGCCGGCCGAACGGTCGACCCGGTGGACTTCGACGCGCTGGATGGGGAGCCGGTGGAGCTGGTATTTCTGCTGGTGGGTCCGGAATCGGCGGCCGGACCGCACATCAAGGCGCTGAGCCGCATCTCCCGTCTGGTGCGGCGGGAGTCGGTACGAAAGCGTCTCGCGTCCGCCCGATCGGCCGAGGAGTTCTACCGCGCGCTGGAGGAGGCCGAGGCCGCGTGACCGGCCGCCGGCTGATCCGGGAGTCCGTGCTGCCCTATCTTCCCGCGCTCGGCTGGGCCATGGCGCTCGTCACGCTGGGCGGCATCCCGAATCTGCACGGACCGGCCTCTTCGCTCCCGCTCGACAAGGTCGCGCACTTCCTGCTGTACGGCGTGCTCGGCGCGCTGACGGCATGGGGTTGGCGGCGAGCCCGCGAGCGGCCCGCGCTGGGTCTCATGCTGACACTGGCGCTGACGGTCGGCGTCCTCGACGAGATCCACCAGCTGTCGGTGCCCGGGCGTACGGGCGATGTGCGGGATTGGCTGGCGGATGCGGCTGGGATCCTGCTCTGCGCGGCGCTGGTGCGCAGATCAGGGACGCGCGTGGAGAGACCCGCCGCGACGATCGACTGAGGAAGCCAGCTTCCGGAAAGGGATCGGGGTGGACAGAGCGGATCGGACGGCGTTTCGCACCATGGGTGCGGGAACGCTCCGCGCGGAGGACGCGGAGCGCGAGGTCATGCTGGCGGGATGGGTGAATCGCCGTCGTGACCTCGGCGGCCTCGTATTCGTCGAGCTGAGGGACCGCAGCGGCCGTGTGCAGCTCTCGTTCGGCCCGGACTGGTCGCCACCGGAGGTGGTGGAGCGAGCGGCCGGGCTCGGTGCGGAGAGCGTCGTGCAGGTGCGCGGGGAGGTCGTGCGCCGGCCCGCGGGGCAGGAGAATCCCGACATGCCGACGGGCGCCGTCGAGGTTCACGTTCGCGAGCTCGACGTCCTCGCCGCTGCGGAGACGCCCCCGATTCCCGTGGCCCTCTCCGCCGAGGAGCAGCTACCGGCCGAGGAGCTGCGGCTGCGCTACCGCTATCTCGATCTCAGACGTGAAGCGCTACAGAACGCGCTCACCGTCCGTCACCGCGCGCAGCAGATCGTGCGGACCTACCTCTCGCAACACGGGTTCCTAGAGATCGAGACCCCGATGCTGACGCGCCGCACGCCGGAGGGCGCCCGCGACTATCTCGTGCCGAGCCGCCTGCACCGGGGGGAGTTCTATGCGCTGCCGCAGTCCCCACAGCTGTACAAGCAGCTGCTCATGGTGGCCGGCTACGATCGGTATTTCCAGATCGCGCGCTGCCTTCGCGACGAGGACCTTCGCGCAGACCGGCAGCCGGAGTTCACGCAGATCGACGCCGAGATGTCCTTCGTCGACGAGGAGGACGTCTTCCGCATCGGCGAAGGGATGCTCGCGACCGTGTGGCGCGAGGTCCTCGGCGTCGAGGTCGACACCCCGTTTCCGCGATTCACCTACGCCGATGCGCTGGAGCGGTACGGCACGGACAAGCCCGATCTGCGCTTCGGCATGGAGTTCCAGGACGTGACGGAGGTCCTGCGGAGCACGGACTTCCGCCTGTTCCGCGACACCGCCGGCACGGGGGAGCGCATCCGGGGTATCCGTGCACCCGGCGGGGCTGACCTCAGCCGCCGCGAGCTGGATGAGCTCAACAATGTGGCGCGGGCGGCGGGCGGAGCGGGGGCGCTGTGGCTGCGCCACACGGGGGACGGGATCTCCGGTCCTTTCGCACGGGCCATGGAGGGCGAGGCGCGGGAGCGCTTCCTGCGCGAGACCGGAGTCGCCGAGGGCGATCTGTTCGTGCTCGTGATCGGCCGCTTCCGCACGGTCACGCTCGTTCCCGAGAGTCACGGCGCGGCGACCGACTCGGATCGACTCGGCGGCGCCGAGGCGGTTCTGGATTCGCTGCGGCGTCACCTCGGCGAGCGACTCGGCCTGAGGACGCCGGACCGCCACGCGTTCGCCTGGATCACCGAGTTCCCGCTCTTCGATTGGAACGCGGAGACGGATCGACTGGTCGCTGCGCACCACCCTTTCACCGCGCCGCACGCCGCCGACATCGAGGGGCTGGTGCGTCGTACCTCGGACTCTGTCCGCGAAGTGGACCGGCACGAGATGTTCCGTGCGGGGTTGCGCTCCCGAGCCTACGATGCGGTGTACAACGGTAACGAGCTGGCGAGCGGCTCGATCCGGATCCATGAGCCGGGGCTGCAGCGTCATGTGTTTCGGGCGCTCGCCATCGAGCGTGAGGAGGCGGAGCGGAAGTTCGGGTTCCTGCTGGAGGCGTTCCGCTACGGCGCGCCGCCTCACGGGGGCTTCGCCTTCGGCTTCGATCGGATGGTGATGCTGCTCGTCGGTGCGACGAGCCTGCGGGACGTCATCGCGTTTCCGAAGACGACCGCGGCTCGCGCGCTGTTCGAGGGGGCTCCGGCGCCCGTTCCGGAGGGGGAGCTCAGAGAGCTCCACATCGCCGTGGTCGCAGAGGACAGGAGTTGATCGAGAAGTGGAGACGACAGTCCAGCATCGACTGCCCGCCGAGGGAGCGGACTACCTCCTGCTGGCAGGGGTGAACGACACGAATCTCCAGGAGCTGGCGCGGCGCTCGTCGTGCCGGGTGATCCTGCGGGGGGACGACCTGATCCTGTCGGGTGAGCTGGCCGATGTCGAGCGGGCCATTCCGGTGGCTCATCGCATGATCGATCTGGCGAGAATGGGAAGCGCCGTGCGCCCGGACGAGCTGCGTCGCGCGATGGAGGCGGCGTTCGAGGAGGAGGGCGCGCCGGCGCCGGTCGTCTCGCCGCAGGGCGATGGGGCAGGCCGGGGCGAGGAGCCCCGCATCGTGATCCCCGGATCGCGCAAGGTGATCACGCCGAAATCGCCGGGGCAGCGCGACTACGTCGAGGCGATCGCCGGCAACGACGTCGTGATCGCGATCGGACCGGCGGGCACGGGCAAGACGTACCTCGCGGTGGCAATGGCGGTGGACGCGCTGCACAAGAATCGGGTCAAGCGGATCATCCTGGCGCGCCCCGCGGTCGAGGCGGGTGAAAACCTCGGCTTCCTGCCGGGCGATCTGCAGGAGAAGGTAGATCCCTACCTGCGTCCGCTCTACGACGCGCTGGAGGACATGATGCCGGCCGAGCGCATGAGGCGGGCGCTGGAAGCGCGCATGATCGAGATCGCGCCGCTGGCCTACATGCGAGGTCGCACCCTGGCCAATGCCTTCGTGATCCTGGACGAAGCGCAGAACGCGACGACGGCCCAGATGAAGATGTTCCTGACGCGACTGGGGCTGAACTCGCGGGTCGTGATCACGGGGGACAAGACGCAGATCGACCTGCCGCGACGCGACGATTCCGGTTTGCTGGAAATCGAGCGGATCCTGCGTGGCATCGAGGGGATCAACATCACCTATCTCGAGGCGGTTGATGTGGTGCGCCACCGGCTGGTGAAGGAGATTCTGCGTGCCTACGCGGAGTCCGACGAGACCGAGGAGAGCGGTTCCGTGCCCGCCCGGGACCGGTAGCGAGTGGAGCGACGTCTGCGTCCGGGCCAGCTGCGAGGCTGGCTGAGCGGTCGCCCCGAACGGGCGTGGCCGGACGGCGCCGTCCACCACGGAGCGCGGCTCCTGCTGCTGCTCCTGCTGGCCCTGGCAGTGCACCTGCTCTTCCCCGTCGTTCCCGTGCCGGATTTTCCGGTGCTGGAAAAGGGCATGATAGCGGACCAGGACATCATCGCCCGCGTCGGGTTCCCGATTTACAAGAGCGAGTCGGAGCTGAGCCAGCAGCAGACGGAGGCGGCCGCGGGAATTCCTCCATCGTTCCGCTTCCAGCCCGATGCCGCCGAGGCAATGCACTCGCAGGTCACCGGCTTCCTCGCGCGACTGGACAGCGCCGCTGCGGGGAAGCAGCCACCGGACTCCGTCCGGGCGCACCTGGCGAGCGTGCTCCGGGCCTACAACTTCCCGGTCAGCGATGCGGCGGTGGACGTGCTCCGCTCGTCGCGCAGCCGCCGGCTCCTGGGGCGCTCGGTGGACCAGGCGATCGCCGGCGAGATGCCGCGCGGCATCGCGAGCAGCGCCGAGCTGGAGGAAAGCAACGCGCAGCAGCTGCGTATCCATCGACAGGACCGCGACGTGCTGGTGTCGCGAGACTCGGTAGCGACGGGAGCGGACCTTTACGACCGGGCCGGCAGCTACCTGCCATCCGGCACGCCACCGGCGCTGGCGGAGCTGCAGCGGCTGGTCCTGATCCGCTTCTTTCGTCCGACGCTCACGCTGGACGCGAACGCGACCGAGGAGGCGCGCGACCGGGCGAGGCAGGCGGTTCCGACGATCAAGGGGGACGTCAAGAAGGGCGAGAAGATCATCGGCGCGCACGAGCTCGTCCGGGACGCCGAGCTGGAGCGGCTCCGTGCGTACCGGCAGTACCTCGCCTCGATCGACGAGGACGGCGGCGGGCTCGGCGGCGCGCGCGCGCTCGGCAGCCTGCTCTTCGACCTCACGCTGCTCGCGATGTTCGGCCTGCTGCTGCTCTACTTCCGGCCAAACGTGTACCACGAGTTCCGGCAGATCCTGTCGATCGGGGTCCTGATCGTGGCGCTCGTCGCAGCAGCGTCCGTGGTCGGTCACAACAACCTGCCGGACGAGCTGATCCCCATTGCGCTGCCCGCGCTGGTTGTCGCCGCGCTGTGGGATGGCCGGCTCGCGTTGAACTTGGCGCTGGTGCTCGCGCTGCTGATCGGCGGGCAGTCCCCGTTCGGCGGGATCTCCGTGCTGTTCACCATGGCGGTGGGCGGCGCAGCCGCGGGGCTGAGCGTTCGCGTCGTCCGGCGGCGCAGCCAGACGTGGATCTTCGCGATGATCATCGCGCTCGCGTACGCGGTGTCCGCGGTCACGCTGGGGCTGCTGCGCTCGCACGATCTGGGGGAGATCGTCCACTCGATCGGCTACGGAAGTGTGAACGCGATCCTGAGCGGTATCGTGGCGATGGCGGTTCTGCCGCTTTTGGAGGCGTTCACCCGCATCACCACGGACCAGACGCTGCTCGAGCTGTCGGATCTGAACCACCCGCTGCTGCGGCGGCTCTCGCGCGAGGCGCCGGGTACGTTCTCGCATTCGCTCAGCGTGGCGAATCTGGCCGAGGCGGCCGCACGGGTAATCTCTGCAAACGCGCTGCTGACTCGGGTCGGCGTCTATTATCACGATGTCGGCAAGGTGGCGAAGCCGCAGTACTTCATCGAGAACCAGCCGCCGGGGCGCAATCCGCACGACAAGCTGAAGCCGCAGAGCTCGGCGGCGATCGTGCGGAACCACGTGCAGGAGGGATTGCGGCTCGCCGGCGAGTACAAGCTGCCCGCGTGCATCCGCGCGTTCATCGCGGAGCACCACGGCACGCAATCGATCAGCTTCTTCTACGATCGGGCACGCGAGCAGGATCCGGAGGCGAAGCTCGATCCGGCGCAGTTCGCGTATCCGGGACCGCGGCCACAGTCGAAGGAGACGGCGATCGCGATGCTGGCGGACTCAGTCGAATCGGCGGCCAGGGTGCTTCCCGACCCGACGCCGGAGCGGATCCGCGAGCTGGTCGACCGGATCGTGGCCGGCAAGATGCGGCTGGGGCAGCTGGACGAGGCGCCGCTGACGCTGCGCGAGATCACGGAGATCAAGAGCGCCTTCGCCGCCGTGCTTTCCGGCATGTACCACCACCGGATCGATTATCCTTCCACCCCCGGCTTCGGGCCGAACGACCGGACGGGAGACGGCCGCGCCGCGAGCGGAGGGCCTCAGCCCGTGGCCACGCGGCAGCGCGAGGAGGGCGTCGCGGAGGCCGCCGCGGCACCCGGCGGCCCCCCGTCGCGCGAGGACTGATGCCGCTCCGCGTCGGGCTGACCCGGCGCGCGGAGCTGGGACCGGAGCTCTCGGCGCGGGACGCACGCCAGCTGCTACCCGCCGCGGCGCGCGCGGTCCTGCGTGCGCACGGACACCGCCGGGCCGAGGTCTCACTCACCCTCCTGGACAATGCCGCGATTCGGCGACTCAACGCCGACTGGCTCGGCCACGATCGCCCGACCGACGTCATCGCGTTCGCGCTTCACGCCTCGGGTGAGGCGCCGCTCGGCGACGTCTACGTCGGCGTGGAGCAGGCGCGCAGACAGGCGGCGGATCACGCGATACCGTTGCGCGAGGAGCTGGTGCGGCTCACGGTGCATGGCACCCTGCACGTGCTCGGACACGATCATCCCGCCGGCCGGGAGCGGGAGCGTAGCGAAATGTGGCAGCTGCAGGAGCGGATCGTTCGCGACGTCCTGGACCGCTGTGACCGGGAGAGGGGATCGGCATGAGCTGGCCAGAGGGCGGCCGTATCCTGCGGCGGCGGCTGATCGCCGGGCTGATCGTCATTGCGCCCGCGGGCGTGACCGCCTTCGTGCTCGTGAAGATCTTCCAGTGGCTCGACGGGATCCTCGGTCGCTTCCTTTACCGAGCCCTGCACCGCTCCGTGCCGGGGCTCGGGCTGCTCGCGCTGGTGGTGCTGCTCTTCCTGGTGGGATGGCTGGCCGAGCGCGCGCTCGGTGCTCGGCTGCTCTCGTTCTGGCATGCCTGGCTCGAGAGGATTCCCGTCGCGCGACGCGTCTACAACGCGAGCAATCGCATCGTCCGAACAATGTTCACCGGCACGCGCGGCGCGTTTCGGGAGGTGGTCCTCGTCGAGTACCCATCGGACGGACGGTGGTCCATCGGCTTTCTCGCCGGTGACGCACCCAGCGCCGTTCCGGGGCGATCGGGGCCCTTGGTCTCGGTCTTCGTGCCCACTACGCCGAATCCGACCTCCGGCTGGCTGGTGATCGTGCCACGCGACCGCGTCGTGCCGCTCGCCGTGACACTCGAGGAGGCATTCACCTACATCCTCTCGGCCGGCGCGGTCGCACCTGCCGACGCCACGGATCCGGGGACGGAGGCCGTGCCCGCGGCGCCAGGAGAGACCGGGTGAGCGCCGAGCCGCAGCTCGAAGCGGAGCGGCAGCGTCTCGAGCACGCGCGGGCCCTGCTCGAGTCCGGCGATACGGCGGCTCTGAGCGAATACGTCTCCGAGTTCCACGCGAGCGACGTGGCCGACATCCTGGAGGCGCTCGAGGAGCCGGACCGGATCCGGCTGCTGGAGGTGCTTCCGGCGGAGGTCGCCTCCGAGGCGCTGGCCGAGATGGAGAGGGAGGAGCGGCCGCAGGAGATCCTGGCCTCGCTCCAGCCGGAGCGGATCGGCGAGCTGATCGCCACGCTTCCGGACGATGACGCCGTCGATCTGATCGGCGAGCTGGAGCCGGCGGATCAGGCTCGCGTGCTCGCCTCGCTGCCGCGGATGGAGGCCTCGGAGCTCCGCCGCCTGCTGCAGTACGACGAGGAGTCGGCGGGCGGCATCATGACGACGGAGCTCGTCGCGGTGCCCGCGCGTCTCACCGCATCCGAGGCGCTCGACGAGGTGCGGCGTCAGGCACGGGGGATCGGGCAGGACTTCTACACCATCTTCGTCGTGGACGGGCTGCAGCGCCTGCTCGGCACCATCTCGCTGCAGGAGCTGGTGTTGGCGGAATCGGACGCGAGCATCGCCGAGCTCGTGGAGGATCCGGTCGCGGTCGTGCCGGTCGAGATAGACCAGGAGGAGGTCGGCCGCATGATGGCTCGCTACAACCTGCCTTCGATTCCCGTGGTGGGCCCGGGCAACGTGCTGCTCGGGCGGATCACCTGGGACGACGTCATGGACGTGATCGAGGCCGAGCAGACGGAGGACATCCTGCGCCTCGGCGGTGTGACCGCCGACGAGGAGATCCGCGGTGGTTGGCCGGAGGCCGTGCGCAGCCGCCTGCCCTGGCTGTTCATCAATCTCGGCACGGCCGTCCTGGCGGCGCTCGTCGTGGTGGCATTCCAGGCCACGATCCAGCAGGCCGCTCTGCTGGCGGCGATCATGCCCGTCATCGCCGGCATGGGCGGCAACGCGGCGACCCAGACGCTCGCCGTCACGGTGCGGCGCCTCGCACTCGGCGAGGACACGGTGGAGCAGCGCTGGGGCGTGGTCGGCAAGGAGATCGTGGTCGGCCTGATCAACGGCCTGGTGCTCGGCACGTCTGCGGGGCTGCTCAGCTACTGGTGGCTCGGCAGCTACGACCTCGGCTTCGTCGTGCTGCTCGCGATGTGGGGGAACCTCATCATCGCCTCTCTGGGCGGCGCGTTCGTTCCGATCCTGCTCGACCGCATCGGGATCGATCCGGCCGTCGCCTCCTCCGTCTTCGTCACGACGCTGACCAATGTGGGCGGGTTCTTCCTGCTCCTGGGCCTCGCGACCAAGATCCTGCTATGACGCGCTCCGGCCGCGCGTTCGCCGTGACGCGGCGGCTCGTCCCGTTCGTCTTCGCCTTTCTCCGTGATCGCAGGCGCTGGATCCTGTTCGGGCGACCCCGTCCGCTACCGGTCGAGGCGCACCGCAGGCGGGCGGAGCGGCTGACCACGGCGATCGCCTCACTCGGGCCCACCTTCATCAAGCTGGCGCAGGTATTCAGCGCGCGGGCGGACATCCTGCCCGAGCCGTACCTCAGCGCGGTAGGGCGGCTTCAGGATCGGGTGCCGCCGGAGCCGCCCGGCGCGATCGAGACGGTGATCCGCGCCGAGCTCGGCCGCGACGCGGGCGAGCTCTTCGAGACGTTCGACACAAAGCCGATCGCGGCGGCGAGCCTCGGCCAGGTGCACCGCGCCAGCGTGGACGGAAGGCCCGTCGCGGTGAAGGTCCTTCGGCCCGGAGTCGAAGACCTGGTCGCGCTCGACCTCGACATCTCGTTCCGCGTCCTGTTCCTGCTGAACGTGCTCTTCCCGAACCACCACGTGCGGGCGCTCACGACGGTCGTGCGCGAGTTCAGCGTGCGGATCCGCGAGGAGATGGATTTCCGCCAGGAGCAGCAGCATATCGAGCGCTTCCAGCGGAACTTCGGGAGCGACCGGAGAGTGCGCGCTCCGGCCGTACACCCGGCGTTCACCAGCCGGAGGGTGCTGGTGACGGAGTGGGTCGACGGCGACAAGGTCGACGCGCTCGCTGATCGCTTCGCCGCCGGCGATCTGCAGTTCGGACGGCTCATGGAGACGCTGACCGAGATCTACCTGCAGATGACGCTGGTGGACGGCTTCCTCCACGCCGATCCGCATCCCGGCAACATCCTGGTGGACCGCGAGGGCGTGCTCGTCTTCCTGGACTGGGGCATGGTCGTGCAGCTCGACCGCGGCACGCGCGACCACATCCTGAGGCTCTCGCTGGCCGCGGGCCGTGACGACCTGGACGGCATGATCGCGGAGATGTACGAGCTGGGGATGATCGATCCCGACATCTCCCGCGGCGACATCCGCGAGGCCGCGGGAGAGATCCTCTCGATCGTCGACCGCGCGCGCGAGCTCGGTCCGAAGCGCATTCAGGAGATGGTGCAGGACATCCTGGACACGTTCTATACCTGGCCGCTCATTCTGCCGCGGGAGCTCGTCTATTTCTTTCGCGCAGCCGCGCTGCTGGAGGGGATCGGCTTCCGCTACGAGCCGCACTTCCACGGTCTCAACACGGCCCGGGCCGTGGTGCGCCGCATGCGCGGCGAGTTGATCCGCTCCGGTGGAGTGAGCGATGCCGGGACCCTCCTGCGGCGTGTATTCGGCGGGACCGGGGCTGCCTTCAGCGCCGTGCCTGAGCTGCTACGCCGCGCGGAGCGAGAAGAGTTCCGCGTCCGCGTCCACCCTCAGGACATCAGAACGGGCGAGCGCTTCCTGCTGCTCCAGGTGCGCAGAGTGCTGCTCAGCATCTTCGCGCTGGGTGCCGCGCTCATCGCCTCGATCACATTCATCGCGTTGCGCAACGTCTGGCTCCTCGGTGCCGGGCTGCTGCTGTCGCTCGGCATGTTCGTGATCGTGTTCGTGCTGCCCACTCACCTGCTGGAGAACCCGCTGCGACACGTCCGGGGTCTGAGACCGCGGGGGGAGTCGCTGCCGCCCCGCCGTGAGTGAGCCGGTGCCGCGGGTTCGGCGCTTGTGGCGATTTGACACTCTTCCGCGGCGCGCGGCATCTTGCCAGGCATGACCGCACCCGTTTCCGACGGCGGCCAGGCGCGCTTGCTGGACGAGCTCCGAGCCGGTCGCCGGACCGCCCTGGCTCGCGTGATCTCCATCGTCGAGGACGGCCGCGACGGCTACCAGCAGCTGCTTGACGCGCTGCACCCGGGGACGGGGCGCGCGCATCGGATCGGCATTACCGGCCCCCCCGGCGCGGGAAAATCGACACTCACAACCGGTCTCATCGCGCACTATCGCGCCCGCCAGGAGAGCGTCGGCATCGTGGCGGTCGATCCGAGCTCGCCGTTCACAGGCGGGGCGCTCCTCGGTGACAGGATTCGGATGAACGAGCTCGCGACGGACCCCGGTGTCTTCATCCGCTCCATGGCGACCCGTGGCTCGGTCGGCGGTCTCGCCCTGACGACGCGCGAGGTCGCCGACGTCATGGATGCGTTCGGCTTCGCACGCGTGATCCTGGAAACGGTCGGCGTAGGACAGTCGGAGCTCAATGTCGCGGCGGCGGCGGATACGACCGTCGTCGTGCTGGTGCCGGAGTCCGGAGACTCCGTGCAGGCGATGAAAGCCGGGCTCATGGAAATCTCCGACATATTCGTCGTCAACAAGGCCGATCGCCCGGGCGCTGCCCGCCTGGCCCGTGAGGTCGAGATGATGCTGAACCTGAGGGCGGGCAGGGCGTTCCGCAGCGTGCCGGCGCACCACGGCGCGCGCGGGAGCGGGGTGGGCGGCGGCGCCGCGGCCGGCCGGGTGGCGCATTCCGCGGGCAAGCCTGCGACGGATGTCGCGGCAGGCGAGCCAGCCGAGGGCGCCCGGACGGCCGAGCCCTGGGAGATTCCGGTCCTGCCCACTACGGCGGAGAGCGGCGAGGGGGTGGAGGAGCTGGCGGAGATCATCGAGCGACATCGCGAGTGGCTGAAGGCATCGGGCGAGCTCACGCGGCGCCGCAGGGCGCGGGCGGCGGATCGAGTCAGGCAGGCCGTCGAGCGGGAGATCCGCCGCCGGGCCTGGGACGAGGGGCAGCGGCTCCTGGACGAAGCATTGCCGGGACTGGAGTCCGGCGCGGAGTCGCCGTACCGGGTGGCGGCGCGAATCGTGCGCGCCGTGACGGGGTAATCCAGGCCGGAGAGCGACGTCGAAGTGACCCGAGCGCGGAAGTCTGAGCCATGGGCGTGATGGAGCGGGACGTGCCGTCGCAGGAGATGCAGCGGCGCCTTCGCGAGCAGGAGAAGGAGCTCGCGGAGCTGCGCGAGCGGCTCGCGGAATGGGAGTCCGCGGGGGAGGCGACGCCGAAGAGGGACGCCCGGTTCTCCACGCTCTCCGGCGCGCCGCTGAAGCCACTCTATACGCCGCTCGACGTCGAAGGTGACAGCTACCTGGAGAAGCTGGGCTTCCCGGGGGAGTACCCGTACACCCGCGGCCCGTACACGACAATGTACCGCACGCGGCTGTGGACAATGCGCCAGTTCGCGGGCTTCGGGACCTCGGAGGAGACGAACCGGCGCTACCATTACCTGCTCGAGCACGGCCAGACGGGGTTGTCCGTCGCGTTCGACTTCCCGACGCTGATGGGGTACGACTCCGACCACCCCCGGTCCCTTGGCGAGGTCGGGCGCTGTGGCGTGGCGATCTCGAGCCTCGCCGACATGGAGACCCTGTTCGATCGTATTCCGCTCGACCGCGTCTCCGTATCGATGACGATCAACGGGCCCGCGATCATCCTGTTCAGCTTCTACGTCATCGCCGCCGAGAAGCAGGGCATCTCGCCCGAGAAACTGCGCGGCACCGTTCAGAACGACATCCTGAAGGAGTACCAGGCCCAGCACGCGTGGGTGTACCCTCCGGAGCCGGCGCTGAAGCTGATCGTCGACATGTTCGAGTGGTGTGCGGCGAATGCGCCCAGGTACAATCCGATCTCCATCAGCGGGTACCACATCCGGGAGGCGGGCTCGACGGCGTCGCAGGAGCTGGCATACACGCTTCGCAACGGCTTCGAGTACGTCGAGCGGGGCATCGCGCGCGGGCTCGACGTGGACGACTTCGCGCCGCGGCTCTCGTTCTTCTTCGACGTGCACAACGACTTCTTCGAGGAGGTCGCGAAGTTCCGGGCGGCCAGGCGTATCTGGGCGCGTCGCATGCGCGACGTCTACGGCGCGAAGAACCCAATGTCGTGGCGGCTCCGGACGCACGCGCAGACGGCGGGAGTGAGCCTCGTCGCGCAACAGCCGGAGAACAACATCGTGCGTGTCGCCTATCAGGCGATGGCGGCGGTGCTCGGCGGCACGCAGTCCCTGCACACGAACTCGATGGACGAGACGCTGGCGCTGCCTACCGAGAAGTCGGTCCGGATCGCGCTCCGCACGCAGCAGATCCTGGCCTTCGAGACGGGTGCCGCGAACACCATCGATCCCCTGGCCGGCTCCTACTACGTCGAGGCGATGACGGACCGTCTCGAGCGGGAGGCGGAGGAGATCTTTGCGGTGGTGGATCGGATCGGTGGCGTCGTGCCAGGGATCGAGCAGGGCTACTTCCAGAGCGAGATCGCGCGCAGCGCTGAACAGCAGCAGCGGGAGATCGAATCCTCCGAGCGCCTCGTGGTCGGGGTGAACGCGTTCACCGGCGGCGACGACGACTCCGCGATCGACGTGCTGAAGGTGACCGACGTCTCCGAGGAGCGACAGCGCGAGCGCATGCGGGAGCTGAGAGAGCGACGCGACGACGAGCGTGTCCAGGCGACCCTCGCCGCGCTCACTCGTGCGGCACGCGAGCAGCGGAACGTTATCGAGCCGATGCTCGACTGCGTCCGCGCGTATGCCACGCTGTTCGAGATCCGGCACGCGCTCGAGGAAGTCTACGGCTCCTTCCGGGAGCCGATCTTCTTCTGATGCGCCGGCCCGACGCGCCGCGCTGAACCCATGGAGCCCGCCCCCTTATCCGCCGGGCAGATCCTCGTCCGGCTCGCGATCGTCCTGGCGCTCGTCCTCGCGAACGGCTTCTTCGTCGCGGCGGAGTTCGGACTGGTCACCGCCCGGCGCACGCGCATCGACGCGCTCGCTCGCGGCGGCAACTGGCGCGGCAGACTGGCGCGCGCGGCGATCGAGCGGCTCGACCTCTATCTTTCAGCCTGCCAGCTCGGGATCACGCTGGCGTCGATCGCGCTCGGCTTTGTCGGTGAAGCGACGCTGGCCTCCATGTTCATCCAGGGGTTCGGTGGCCTGCCCGATCCGTGGGCGGTGGTTGCGTCTCACGGCGTCTCGCTCGCGCTCGCCTACATTGCGATCACCGTCCTGCACATCGTGCTCGGGGAGCAGGCGCCGAAGTACGTGGCGATCCTCTTCCCCGAAGGCGTGACGGTGAGCGTGGCGGTCCCGCTCACGGTCTTCACCCGCGTGTTCGCGCCCTTCATCTACCTGCTCAACGGATCTACGAACCAGCTGCTCCGGCTGTTCGGACTGCGCGCGCCGCAGGAGGGCGAGCGGGTGCACCGGCCGGAGGAGATCGAGATGCTCGTGGCGCAGAGCTACGAGCACGGGTTGATGACGAACGAGCCCGTCGAGATGATCCGCGGGATCTTCGACCTCTCCGAGACGGCCGCCGGTGAGATCATGACACCGCGCACGGACATCTTCGCGCTCCCCCAGGATGCGACGCTGGCGGAGGCGACGGAGCTGATCCTGGACGCGGGTCATTCCCGCATCCCGGTCTATCGCGACTCGATCGACGAGATCGTCGGCCTGATCCTGGCCCGCGACGTGTGGCGGGCCGAGCGGCAGGGGCTGATGGAGCTCGCTCCACTCATCCGCGAGCTGCCGTTCGTGCCCGACAGCAAGCCGATCGAAGACCTGCTGCGCGAGATGCAGTCGAAGCGGGTCCACATGGTCGCGGTGGTGGACGAATTCGGCGGCACCGCCGGCATCGTGACGCTCGAGGACGTCGTCGAGGAAATCGTGGGAGAGATCCAGGACGAGCACGAGGAGCTGGAGGCGCCGCCGATCGTCGAGACGGAGTCGGGTCCGATCTTCCTCGATGGTGCCGTCCCGCTCGCCGAGCTGAACGACCGTTACGCGCTCTCGCTGCCGGAAGACGACTTCACCACGGTCGGCGGCTTCGTGATGGGCCGCCTCGGCCGCGTGCCGCACGGCGGGGAAGAGATCGCATTCGACAAGGGGCGCATGGAGGTGATCGCGATGGACGGTCGGCGCATCGAGCGCGTCGCCCTGATCCTCGAACCGCCGATGGACGCGCCGTCCGATGAAGGCTCCGAGTGAGTCGGACGTGACACGGCGGGACCGGGCCGGCGATGGCGACGTCGCCTGGCGAGCCTTCTTCGACGACTCCTATTTCCATCTCCATCAGCCGTTCTTCGGCGAGGCCGAAAGTCGACTGGAGGTCGCCGGCGCCATCGAGCTGCTCGGGCTCCCGCTCGGCGCCCACGTGCTGGACGCGCCGTGTGGCTGGGGGCGGCACACGTTCCTGCTCGCGGAGGCGGGGATGCGGCCGTTCGGCGCCGACCTCTCCTGGGCGCTGCTCCGGGGCGCCCAGGGCGGCGCGGACGGCGGCGGCGCTCGGCCGCTCGTCGCCGCGGACCTGCGCCGCCTGCCGTTCCCGGACGCCGCTTTCAATGCGGTGCTGAACATCGGCAGCAACCTCGGCGTCTTCGCCGACAATGCAGAGGCCCTGGCCGCGCTGCGGGAGTCGCGCCGGGTGCTCGCTCCCGGCGGCGGCCTGCTGCTGGAGAGCATGCACAGGGACGATGTCGTCTCCAGCTACGCGAGCCGCGATCGCTGGACCCTGCCGGACGGCACCGAGGTGAGGGTCCGTCGCCGCTTCGATCCCGTCACCGGGATCAGTCGCGAGCGGATGCGCTGGCGCAGGGGCGACTCGGCCGGGGAGAAGCGCCACGCGTTGCGCCTGCGCACGGCCACCGAGGTCGTCGGGCTGCTCGGGGACGCCGACTTTCGCGAAATCGTCTGCCATGGAGAGTGGGAGGGCGGCCATCTGGAGCTTTCTTCGCCCCGGCTCATCGTGGTGGCGCGGCGCTGACTTGGGCGGCTGATCGTCGGCCCGCGATCAGGAACCCCGCTAGAAGGAAGCGGTACCAATGGCGGGCGCTCGCTGCCCGTACTCTTCATGGAGTCGGATATGTTCGGCAGAATCGGTCCCGAGGAGCTGATCCTGATCCTGATCGTGCTCCTGGTCATCTTCGGCCCGTCGCGCCTGCCGGGTCTCGGCGGCGCGCTGGGCAAGTCGATGCGGAGCTTCAAGAGGGCCGTGCACGGCGAGGACAATGGAGCTGCGGACGCATCGGCCGTGCTCGCGCCCGATAACGGCGTCAGCGAGACCTCTTCGCCCGAGCGCCCCGGCTGAGCCGGCGGCGATCGCCTCCTTCTGCTCCGCGGCGCCGGCCGGTTGCCCGCGCCGGGAGCCGCCGCGTACCTTTCACGGCCTCGGCTCGACCGCACGACGGCCGGGACGGGTACGACTGCGACTCTGACGCGAAACCATGCCAGAACGGAAGATCCGCGTGCTCGTCGGCAAGCCCGGCCTGGACGGGCACGACCGTGGCGCGAAGGTGATCGCGAGCGCCTTTCGGGACGCGGGCTTCGAGGTCATTTACACCGGTCTGCACCAGACACCGGAGATGATCGTCAGCGCCGCCGTGCAGGAGGATGTGGATGTCATCGCGCTCAGCGTGCTGTCCGGAGCGCACATGACGCTCTTTCGCCGCGTGCTCGAGTTGCTGAAGAGAGAAGGTGCGGACGATGTCCTGCTGACGGGCGGCGGCATCATCCCTGCCGAGGACATGGAGGAGCTGCGGACGATGGGAATCGGGCAGCTCTTCGGGCCGGGCACGCCGACCACCGAGCCGATTGCGTACATCCGGGAGTGGTTCGCCGAGCGGAACCGTGACGGAGAAGGTTAGCCGGCGCGGGCAGGGGGAGCGCGACATCGCGGCCGCGGGGGCCTCACGCCTGCGGCGGCTCGCGGCCGAGATCCGGGAGCTGGAGGACCGGCTGCGCGAAGGCGGCGGCGCGGAGAAGGTGGAGCGCCAGCACTCGCAGGGGAAGCTCACCGCGCGCGAGCGCATCGCACTGCTGCTCGATGCGGGATCCAGCCTCCTCGAGATCGGCCTTCTCGTCGCGTACGACCGCTACGACGGGCAGGCGCCGGCGGCCGGCGTCGTCACCGGGCTCGGAGTGGTGCACGACCGCCCGATCGTCGTGGTGGCCAACGACGCCACGGTGAAGGCCGGCTCCTGGTGGCCCGAGACCATCACGAAGATGCTGCGGGCGCAGGAGGTCGCCATGCGCTGCCGCATCCCGATCGTCTACCTGGTGGATTCGGCGGGCGTGAACCTGCCCTACCAGGGCGGAGTCTTTCCCGGCCAGTACGGCGCCAGCCGACTGTTCTACTACAACTCCATCATGCGCCACTTCCTGCACGTGCCGCAGATCGCGGCGGTCATGGGCCCGTGCATCGCCGGGGGTGCTTATCTCCCCGCGCTCTCCGACGTGATCCTGATGGTGGAAGGCAGCAGCTTCATGGGACTCGGCGGGCCGAATCTCGTGAAGGGCGCCACGGGCCAGAGCGTCGGGGCGGAGGAGCTGGGCGGGGCGTGGATCCACAACGCGATCAGCGGTGTGGCGCACTACCGGCTGACTGATGACCGCGCCTGCGTGGCCCGTATCCGCGAGCTGATCGACGAACTGCCGTACCGGGCGCCCGAGGCCGCCGTTCGCGATACCGAGGGCCCCGCGCGACCGGCGGCGGACGCGTACGACATCCTCCCCGTCGACCACCGGCAGCCGTACTCGATGCGTGCCCTGCTGGACACACTGCTGGATGGCGGTCGATTCGACGAGTTCCAGGCCGACTTCGCGCCCGAGATGATCTGCGGAACCGCGCGCCTCGACGGCGTCGCGGTGGCCGTCATCGCGAACGCCCGCGGCATGCTGAAGGACCCGCATGGCGGGGCGCCCAAGTTCGGGGGCATCGTCTATGCCGACAGCGCCGAGAAGGTAGCCTTCTTCATCGACACGATGAACCGGCTGGGCACGCCGCTGCTCTTCGTGCAGGACGTGAGCGGCTTCATGGTCGGGCCCGAAGCGGAGCACTCCGGCATCATCCGGGCGGGCGCACGCTTCGTGGAGGCAATGGCGACGGCAACGGTGCCGAAGCTGGTGTTGACCGTCAACCACGCCTCGGGTGCCGGCTACTACGCGATGGCCGGCCAGGGCTTCGATCCCGACTTCATCTTCTCCTGGCCCACGGGCCGCATGGCGGTGATGGAAGGCGAGAGCGCGGTGATGGCCGTGTTCGGTGCGCAGCTGGAGCAGCTGAAACATGAAGGCGGCGAGGACGACGAGATGCAACGTCGCATCGAGGCCATGCGCGAGGACTACGAGCACCAGCTCGACGCTCGCTACGCCGCAGCCCGCGGCTTCGCCGACGCGATCCTGATGCCCGAGGAGACGCGCCCGGCGCTGAGCCTCGCCCTGCGCGCCGCCCTGCACAACCCCGGGCCGCACCTCGGCCCCTGGGGTGACCTCGAGTGACGCACCTTCCGCACTAGCCGAGCCGTCATGAACGTCCTCGTGCTCAACGTCGGCTCCGCCACGGTGAAGTTCCAGGTCGTAGCGACCGATCGGGAAGCGATGGCCGCGGACAGCGATCGTCGCCTCGCGCAGGGCGCGCTCGAGCACGTGGGCGGGTCGGCGGTCATCACGGTGCACGACTCGACGGGCAGTGCGCAGCGCCATGCCGCGCTGCTGCCCGACATCCGCGCGGCCGTCGACTGGATCCTGCACTGGCTCGCGTCACCCGAGGCGAACACGGGACTGGGCAGCCTCGGCGACCTCCACGCCGTCGGCCATCGCGTGGTGCATGGCGGCGAGGCGTTCCACACCTCCGTGCTGATCGACGAGGGGGTACTGCATCGACTCGAGGAAGAGACGATCCAGCTCGCGCCGCTCCACAACCCCTACAACATTCGCGGGATCCGGGCGGTGCGGGCGCTGCTCGGCGCCGAGACGCCGCAGGCCGCCGTCTTCGATACAGCGTTCCACCAGACCCTGCCGGAGCACGCGTTTCTCTACGCGATCCCCTATTCGCTGTACCGGCGCCACCGCATCCGCCGCTACGGCTTCCACGGCACGTCGCACCGTTACCTCGGCTGGCGCTACCGTCGCCTCACCGGCCGGGAGCGCGAGGACACCCACATCGTATCCCTTCACCTCGGCAACGGATGCTCCGCGTGCGCGATCCGCGGCGGCGCATCCGTCGACACCTCCATGGGCTTCACGCCGCTGGAGGGGCTGGTCATGGGGACGAGGTCCGGCGACGTCGATCCGGCGATCGTGGGGTGGCTCGCCGGGAAGGAGGGCTGGTCGGCGAGCGAGGTGGAGACACTTCTGAACCGGCAGTCGGGGTTGCTGGGGCTCTCCGGCCTGACCCAGGACATGCGCGACCTCGTGGACGAGGTCGCGGCCCACGAGGACCGGCGCGCCGGGCTGGCCATCGACGTCTTCGCGTATCGCGCCCGCAAGTACATCGGCGCCTACCTGGCCGCAATGGGTGGGGCGGACGCCGTCATCCTCTCCGGCGGCATCGGCGCGAACTCGCCCTTCGTGCGCGAGCGGATCCTGCGCGGGCTGGAGTGGGCCGGGCTCCAGCTCGACCCTGCCGCGAACGCTGCGACCGTCGCGCGTGCCGGCCGCATCTCCACCGAGGCGTCGCAGCTGCACGCCTGGGTCATCCCGACGGACGAGGAGCTGCTGATCGCGCGCGATACGGCCAGGCTCGTGCTGGGCCTGGAGACGCGTTATTAAGGCAGGCGCTAACGGCAGGCGCTAACGGCAGGCGCTAACGGCAGGCGCTGACGGCAGGCGCTGACGGCAGGCGCTGACGGCAGGCGCTGACGGCAGCCGCTGACGGCAGCCGCTGACGGCAGGCGCTGACGGCAGGCGCGAAAATCGGCCCGCCGGGCTGCGAGCCTGCCGTTGCGCCTGCAGCAAACGCCTGCAGTAGGCGCCTGCAGTAATCGCCTGTAGTAGGCGCCTGCAGTAATCGCCTGTAGCAGGCGCCCGCAGTAATCGCCTGGCGTCACTCCGATCGCAGCGCGGTCGCCGGCGGGATGCGCGCCGCGCGGCCGGCGGGCACCAGGCACGCGAGCAGCGTGACCGCGAGCAGCAGCACGGCGGCCGCGATCATCGTGAAGGGATCCTGCGGCGCGATTCCGTAGAGCTCGGCCCTCAGCAGACCGGCCGACCACAGGCTCGCCGCAACGCCGAGCGCCACTCCGGCAGCAGCTGGCGCGAGCCCCTGCCGGACGACGAGCCCCACGACTCCGCTGCGGGTCGCGCCGAGCGCCATCCGTACGCCGATCTCGCGGGTCCGGCGCGAGACGAGATACGCGACGACCCCGTAGATGCCCACACCTGCGAGCACTGCGGCCAACACGGCGAAGAGCCCGACCAGGAGTAGCATGAATCGCGGGCGGGCGAGGTCGTCCGCGATGAGACCCTGCATCGTCTCCGGGTCGCGGATCGGGGCGCCGGGCTCGAGGCGGTGCAGTGCCTCGCGCGCCGCCAGCAGGGCCGCGCTCGTGCTCCCCGTCGTGCGGATCACGACCGAACCGAACGACGGTGCGGTCTGGGCGATCGGCAGATAGATCTCCGGCTCGGGCGGTCGCTCGAGGCGCAGCGAGCGGATATCGCCGACGATCCCGATGATCCTGTACGGCTCTTCGTGCGGATATCCGACGCCGACACCCACGTGGATCTGCTGTCCGATCGGATCCATACCCGGCCAGAACTTTTCGGCGGCGGCGCGGCTGACCACGGCCACCGGCACCGACCCCCACCGGTCGGTGGCCTCCAGGTCCCGGCCGTGCACCAGCGGGATCGCCATCGCGGCGAAGTAGTCGGGATTCACGAAGCGGAGCAGGGACGTCGGCTCGTCACCCGGCTCCGGCGGAGGCTGGTCCATGCGCCGGAAGCTCGAGAAGATCGTGGTTCGAGAGAGCGGAAGACCGACCACCTCGCCTACGCTCTGCGTTCCGGGGATCGCCTCCAGCTCGCGCTGCAGGTCGACCCAGAAGCGGGCGGCCCGATCCGGGTTGTCATCGTAGGCCGAGGGCAGGTTGATCCCGAACGTGGCAAGCCGCTCGGTCCTGTAGCCCGGCTCGACCGAGGAGAGGTTGGCGAAGCTGCGCAGCAACAGTCCTGCTCCGACCAGCAACACGAGCGACAGTCCGACCTCCGCGACCAGCAGCCCCGCGCGCCCGCTCCGACGGCCGCTCGCACCATCGGAGCCCCTCCCTCCTTGTCGCAGAGCGTCCACCAGAGGCGAGCGGGCCAGGCTGATCGCGGGAGCGAGCCCGGACAGCAAGCTCGTCGCCACCACGAGTCCCAGCGCGAACAGCAGAGTCGCGCCGCTGACGGTGACTTCCTCGAGCCGCGGTATGTTGCCCGGCGACAGCGCCCGTAGCGCGTCCACCCCGAGCCACGCGAGCCCCACGCCCGCGGCGCCCCCCACCAGCGCGAGCACGAGGCTCTCCGTCAACAGCTGCGACACCAGCCGCTTTCGGTCCGCCCCGAGCGACGCGCGCAACGCGACTTCCTGGCGGCGTGCCGCCCCCCGTGCAAGGAGCAGGTTCGCGACGTTCGCGGACGCGATGAGGAGCACCAGCACCACGGCCGCGAACAGCACCCCCAGCGCGTCCCTCGCGGATCCAACGACCACGTCCTGCAGACGGCGAACGCGAACCCCCACGTTCTTGTTGCTTCCGGGATACGCCTGCTCGATCCTTGCCGCGATGGCGCTCATCTCCTTCTGCGCCTCCTCGATCGTCGCCCCCGGCGCTAGGCGGGCCGCCGCGTTCATGTAGACACAGCCGCGGCCGCAGTGCTCCCGGTCGTTCTGCAGTGGGAGCCAGATACGCGCGTGGCTCGGGTAATCGAAGCCCCGTGGCGCTACGCCGACGACCTCGTACGCTTCGCCACCGAGCTCCAGCATCTTGCCGGGCGCCGAGGCCGTCCCGCCGAGCCGCTCCTGCGCGAAGCCGTAGCTCACCACCGCCACGTTCGGCCCGTTCAGCCGCGCTTCCTCCCGCGCGAACGTCCGCCCCACCACCGGGGCGGAGCCGAAGACCGAGAAGAAGTCCGACGTGACCACTCCACCCTGCACGAGCTCCGCCGAGCCGTTCGCCGTCAGCGTCAAGCGGGATTCGCGGTACTCCGCCATCGCGCCGAGCGTCTTCGAGGACTGATCCCAGTCGTCGATGTCCACCGGAGAGACGGAGCTCCCTTCCTCATTCCGCGGTTGGGTACGGTCCACGCGCGACACGTCCACGATCCGATCCGCATCCGGGTATGGCAGGGGCCGCAGCACCACCCCGTTCACGACGCTGAAGATCGCGGTCGTGGCGCCGACGCCGAGCGCGAGCGTCACGATCGCCACGGCCGCGAAGCCCGGCCGACGGCGCAGCGATCGCAGCGCGAATCTCAGGTCATGGAGCAGGAGGTCCATTTTGGCACGGGGGGTTCGGGGTCGTCGCCCAATGTCGCTCCGGCGGACTCCGGCGCGGCAGGCACAGCGCGCTAGGGCAGCCTTCATGCCACTCTATTGACATGGGCGTAACATAAAGATAGAGAGATGGTTACGGGGTAATCGTGCCTTGCCGCCAACTGCGCCGCTGTTCGCCCGCGGTACCCGCCGTCCCAATGCCGGACAGATGGCTGCCCGGGGGAGGAGCTGAGCGAGCGGAGCCAAGCCCCGCGGGCCGACTGGCCCGGTCCGGGCGGGCCCGTCTATCTTGCCTGAGCGAGCCACGGCCAGGGATCTCCGAACCGAAGCGTAGACCGAATGGCATTACGCGAGCGCGTCCGCATCGCCTCCGGACAGGGGTTCTGGGGGGACCGGCTGGACGCTCCGATCGAACAGGTACGACGCGGCCCGATCGATTTCCTGATGCTCGACTATCTGGCCGAGGTCACGATGTCGATCCTGCAGAAACAGCGCGCCCGGGATCCGGCGCAGGGTTACGCTCGCGACTTCGTGCCGCTCATGGGGGAGATCCTGCCGGACTGTGTCGAGAAGGGGATTCGGGTGGTAGCGAACGCGGGCGGCGTGAACCTGCCCGCGTGTCGCGATGCGCTGCTCGAGGCGGCACGCGAGGCAGGCGTGTCCGGACGAGCGCGGATCGGCGCCGTCACCGGCGATGACATCCTCGAGCGGCTGCCGGGGCTCCTCGAGCGGGGGCACCGGCTGGAGAACATGGAGACCGGCGAGCCTCTGGAGACCGTGCTCGACCGGGTGCAGAGCGCGAACGCCTACATCGGCGCGCGGCCGATCCTGGAGGCGCTGGAGCGGGATGCGACGGTGGTCGTCACGGGCCGGTCGACGGACACAGCGCTGACCTACGCTCCCATGATGCACGCGTTCGGCTGGGCGCAGGATGCGTGGGACCGCATCGCGGCGGGCATCGTCGCGGGTCACATCAACGAGTGCGGCGCGCAGGCGACCGGTGGGAACACCCTTGCGGACTGGGAGACCATCCCCGGCCTGGCCGATGTCGGGTTTCCGATCATCGAGGCGAGCGCGGATGGCACGTTCGTCGTGACGAAGCACGATGGCACCGGGGGGCGGGTGAGCGTGGCGACGGTGACCGAGCAACTGGTCTACGAGATGGGGGACCCGCGCGAGTACATCACACCGGACGCGATCGCGGACTTCACGACGATCCGGCTGGAGCAGGAGGCACCGGACCGGGTTCGGGTTTCGGGCGTTCGGGGTCGCCCGCGTACGGACCGGCTCAAGGTGTCGATCTCTTATTCGGCGGGATACAAGGCGGTCGGAACGCTCGTCTACGCGTGGCCGGACGCGGTCGAGAAGGCGCAGGCCGCGGACCGTGTGCTCCGCGAGCGCCTCGATCGGCTGGGGCTGCACTTCGACGAGATCCGCACCGAGCTGGTGGGCTGGAACGCCACGCACGGCCACCTCGCCGGGCCGCCGCCGCCCGACCTCGCCGAGGTCGAGCTGCGCGTCGGCGTGCGCGCCGCCGAGCGCGCGCCGGTCGAGCGCTTCACGCGTGAGCTGGCGCCGCTGATCCTGACCGGTCCGCCGTCGGTGACCGGCTTCGCCGGCGGTCGGCCGCGAGTGCAGGAGGTGGTGGCGTACTGGCCGGCGCTGATCGACCGGGCGGAGATCGAGCGGCACCTGGAGGTGGAGGTGGTGGACGCATGAGGATCCGGCTCTACGATCTGGCACACGCACGCTCGGGCGACAAGGGAGACACCGCGAACGTCGGCATCATCGCGCGCGACGGACGCGACTACCCGATCCTGCTCGAGCAGGTCACGGCGGAGCGGGTGAAGGAGCACTTCGGCGCGACCGTCCGGGGCACGGTCGAGCGCTTCGAGCTGCCGAACCTGAACGCCCTGAACTTTCTGCTGCACAACGCGCTCGGTGGTGGCGGCACGGTGTCGCTGATGACCGACGCGCAGGGGAAGACGTTTTCGACGGCGCTGCTGCGCATGGAGCTGGATGTCCCGGACGAGGTCGCTCGCCGTGCCCGTGCGGCGCGAGAGCGAGCTCGCGCGGCTGCGCGGTCGGCGAGCACGGCGGATCGGAAGCGCGGCTCGGAGGAGGCGGTATGACCGGAGATGCGGGCGTCCGCTACGAGATAGCGGAGGGCGGTATCGCGACGATCGTGCTCGACCGGCCAGCCAAGCGGAACGCACTCGATCGCGAAACGATCTCCGGGATCGGCGATGCGCTCGCGCGGGCCGAGCGGGACGAAGCGGTGCGGGTGATCCTGCTGCGAGGGGAGGGCCCCGACTTCTGCGCCGGTGCGGACCTCTCCGAGCTGGAGCGGATCGCGATCGGCGCCGGCCCCGAGGAGAACGTCCGCGCGGCCGAGGAGCTCGGTCGCCTGCTGCTCGCGATCCGACGGGTCGGCAAGCCGGTCATCGCGGCGGTGCACGGCCACGCGCTCGCGGGCGGAGCGGGTCTGGCGACTGCTTGCGACATCGTGCTCGCGAGCGACGACGCCCGCTTCGGCTACCCGGAGGTCAAGCTCGGCTTCGTACCGGCAATGGTGATGGGGCTGCTGCGACGCATGCTCGGGGAAAAGGCCGCGTTCCAGCTCGTGGCGCTCGGCGACGAGATCGATGCGGCCGAGGCGCGCCGGCTCGGCATCGTCACCGGCATCGTTCCCGCAGCGACCTTCGGTGCCGACGTGGCGGCCTACGCGGCGCGTCTGTCGCGACGGTCGCCGTCGGCGCTGCGCCTGATCAAGCGCCTTTTCTACGGTATCGACGGCGCGTCCATCGGGGACGCGATCGCGCGCGGTGCCGAGGTGAATGCGCTGGCGCGCATGACGGAGGACACCCGGGCCGGGGTGCGCCGCTTCCTCGAGCGCGGCGGCGGGGACTCCGCCTGATGGGGTTGTTCCGCCCCTCGCGCGAGCGGCGCGGCGCCGACCGCTGGCTCGACGCCAAGCTTCTGCTCTTCTCCCTCGGCGGCGCGGTGGGCGTATCCGGGATGCTGCTCGACAGGGAGTGGCTCGTCCTCACCGGCATCGCGATCCTCGTCGTCGGCTTCCTGCTCCGCTTTCTGCCGCGGGACGAGGAGTAGGCCCACCTCGCCATTCCGTTGGCCCGCCCGAGCGGTAACGCTTCGGGATGCACGCTACCATGGACGAAGCCCGGGCGGCGCTCCGCGCCACGTTCGGCTACCCCGATTTCCGCGGCGTGCAGCCGCGGGCCGTCGAGGCTGTCCTCGGCGGCCGCGATGTCCTCGTGCTGATGCCGACAGGTGGAGGCAAGAGCCTCTGCTACCAGGTACCGGCGCTGCTTCTGCAGGGACTGGCGCTGGTGATCAGTCCGCTCATCTCGCTGATGGATGATCAGGTCGCGACGCTGCGGCGCCGGGGTGTCCGCGCCGCCGCGGCGCACGGCGGGGTCTCGCCGGGAGAAATCGAGCGCGCGCTCGAGGATGCGGCATCCGGTGCGCTGCGACTCCTCTACCTGGCACCCGAGCGCCTCTCCAGCCCGCGGTTCCGCGACCGCCTGCGAGGGCTTCGGATTGGCCTGCTCGTCGTGGATGAGGCGCACTGCGTCTCCCAGTGGGGGCACGGATTCCGACCGTCCTACCTCGGTCTCGGCGCCGTGCGCGACCGGCTCCGCTGTCCTGCGCTGGCGCTGACGGCGACGGCGACCCCGGAGATCCGCGCCAATGTGATCGCCTTGCTGCGTCTCCGATCACCGCTGGTTCTCGCGGGCGGGTTCGATCGCCCGAACCTGTACTGGTCGGCGGAGCGGCTGCGCGACGAGGTGGGGAAGGACCGCCGGCTGCTCGCGCTGCTGCGGGACGATCGGAGCGGCGGCAGCCGGATCGTTTACACCGCCACCCGCCGCACAGCGGCCGCCCTGGCCGACTTCATCTCGCGCCGGGGAGCGCCGGCCGTGGCCTATCACGCGGGCCTGCCAACGGAAGTTCGAGCTCGCCTCCAGGAGCGGTTCATGAGCGGGGAGGTGCGCACCATCGTCGCGACGAGCGCGTTCGGGATGGGGATCGACAAGCCGGACGTGCGGCTGGTGATCCACCACCAGCTGCCGGGTTCGCTGGAAGCCTACTACCAGGAGGCAGGCCGGGCCGGTCGCGATGGGGCCGAGGCCCGCTGCCGGCTGCTGCATTCGCCGCGCGATCTGACCACCCAGCGCTTCCTGATCGAGCAGGCCTTTCCGCCCGAGCCTATCGTGCGCGCGGTGCACGATGCTCTCTCGCGGGCCGCCGTCAGGGGCGGACGACGCGGGTTGGACGCCCACGAGATCGCACGCGAAGTCCCCGCCGCCCGTGGAAAGGGGCAGGTGGAGGCCGCGCTGCGGATCCTTCACATCGCTGGCGCCGTCGCCCCCGTCACGACCGCCGGGGAAAGGCCGCACCTTCGCCTGATCGCTGGCTTCTCGCGCCTGCGCGCGGAGCTCGGCCGGCCGGCGCTCGCCGTCGAGCTTGCGCTGCTCGACGGGCTCCTGGCGGCACATGGATCCCGCCTCCGCGACGGTGTCACCCTGGACTGGGCGGAGCTCGGTCGGCTCGGGCCGTCGCGCCAGGAGGCGGTGCGTGTTCTGGAAGCTCTCCATCGGGCAGCCATCCTCGACTGGAGGCCGCCGCCGGCGGGCCGGTTCAGGGCCGTCACTGCAGGAGGAGGCTCGTCATTCGATGCGTCGGCCCTGCGCGCCGAGCGGAGCCGTGAGCTGCGTCGCCTCGGCGATCTGGCCCGCTACGCGCGCCACCGCCGCTGCCGCCGTGCCTTCCTGCTGCGCTACTTCGGAGAGCGAGCCCAGCGTCGCTGCGCGGCCTGTGACCGGTGCGCGCCGGACGGCTGACGTCCGACCGCGCGGGCTTTACGGTCCCCCCGGCTGTCGGTAACTTACCCCGAAATCTGGGGTAGTGAGCCAACTGCCGTTTTCGTCGGACTGGGGGGCGCGGGCTGGATGGAACCGTATCTTCGTGAGGAGCACGAGAAGCTGCGTGCAGCCGTGCGCGAATTCGCCGAGGCGGAGATCGCGCCGGTCGCCCGGATGTGCGACGAGGAGGGCCGTTTCCCCTGGGAGAACGTCGCGAAGATGGCCGATCTCGGCTACTTCGGGATCAACGTTCCGGAGAGCTTCGGCGGTCAGGGCCGCGACTATCTCTCCTACATCCTGACGATCGAAGAGCTGGCGCGCGTCGATGCGAGCCACTCCATCACCGTCAGCGCACACTCCACCCTCGGCCTCTCGCCGATCCTGAACTTCGGAACGGACGCGCAGAAGCGGCGCTTCCTGCCTCTGCTCGCGTCTGGACAGGTACTGGGTGGGTTCGGCCTCACGGAGCCGGGCGCCGGATCCGATGCGGCGGGCATGCGCACGGTCGCCGTACGCGAAAACGGGCATTACCGGATCAGCGGCAGCAAGATCTTCATCACTCACGCCGGCGTCGGCGAGATCTTCGTCATCACCGCGGTGACAGACCGCGAGGCGGGAACCCGCGGCATCAGCAGCTTCATCGTGACGAAGGAGACGACCGACCGGGCCGAAGCGGAGCGAGTGGGGGTCGGGCACGCGAGCGAGCTCGAGCCTTTCACGCGCGGAGTGCGGGCCGGGAAGAAGGAAGACAAGATGGGCTGGCGCGCCTCCGATACGCGCGAGCTGATCTTCGACAATGCCGAGGTTCCCGCCGAGAACCGCCTGGGCGATGAGGGGCAGGGGTTCGTCAACTTCATGAAGACGCTCGACGCCGGGCGGATCGGGATCGGCGCGCTCGCGCTCGGGCTCGCGCAGGGCGCGCTCGAGCGAACGCTCGCGTTCCTGGGCGTGAGGCGCCAGTTCGGTCGCGTGCTGACGGAGTTCGAAGGAGCGCAGTTCGCGCTCGCGGACATGGCGACGCAGATCCAGGCGGCGCGACACCTCGTCTATCACGCGGCCTCCCTGAAGGAGCGGGGCCGGCCGTTCGGTCGCGAGGCGGCAATGGCGAAGCTGTTCGCGAGCGAGCTCGCAATGCGAGCCACGACGGAGGCCGTCCAGCTCCACGGGGGGTACGGCTACACCAACGACTATCCGGTCGAGCGGATGATGCGCGACGCGAAGATCTGCGAGATCGGCGAGGGGACGAGCGAGATCCAGCGGCTGGTCATCGCGCGGCACCTGCTCGCGGAGGCCGCGGGCACCGCCTGATGGGTCGCTTCGACATCGGGCGCTGGCGAACGCGTCTCGGGTGGCTGGTCGCACCCCTGTTCGTCCTCCTGGCCAGACCGACGCCGCTCCTGCTCCTCGCGGGTCTGCTCCTGGCTCTCATCGGCCTCGCCATACGGGCCTGGGCCGCGGGCACGATCCGCAAGAAGGTCCGGCTCGCGACCGGCGGGCCCTACGCCCACACGCGCAACCCGCTCTACTTCGGTACCTTTCTCCTCGGCCTCGGGCTCGCGCTCGCGGCCGGCCGCTGGACTTTCGTGGCCGCGTTCGTCGCGTTCTTCGTCGCGATCTATGGCTCGACGATGCGCGGCGAGGCCCGCTGGCTGGAGAATCGATTCGGCGCCGACTACCGCAGGTACGCGGACAGCGTGCCCCTGTTCCTCCCTCGCATGACGCCGTGGCGTCGCGAGAGCGCGGAAGATGGGTTCGACGCTCGCCGCTATCGCGGAAACAAGGAATACGAGGCCGCGCTCGGGACCTTCGCCGGGTTCCTGGTGCTCGCGGCCAAGATGATCTGGTGGTGAAGCTTCCATGAAGCGTGAAATCCTGATCTCCGCCGCCGCGCTCGAGACGCGCGTGGCGATCCTCGAGGACGATCTCCTCGCCGAGGTGATGGTGGAGCGGCCCGACGCCGAGCGCATGGTCGGCAATGTCTATCTCGGGCGCGTGGAAGCCGTGCTGCCCGGGATACAGGCGGCATTCGTCGACGTGGGCGCCGAGAAGGCCGCGTTCCTGCACGTTTCCGACGTGCTGCGCGAGAATGGCGATGCGGACGACGACGACGACGAGCCCAATGACGGGAGACGTCGCCGCTACCCGGATGTACCGATCCAGGACGTCGTCAAGAAGGGCGAGAACCTGATGGTCCAGGTCACGAAGGAGCCGATCAGCACGAAGGGGCCGCGCGTCACCGCGCAGGTCTCGCTGCCCGGCCGGTTCGTCGTCTACATGCCCTTCTCGAAGCACATCGGCGTCAGCCGCAAGATCGACGATCGCGAAGAGCGCTCCCGGCTGCGCTCGCTCGCCCGCGAGATCGTGCCCAAGGATGCCGGTGGCGTCATCATCCGCACGGTCGGAGAGGAGCTCACGCGCGAGACGTTCGAGCGCGAGTTCAACACGCTGCACAAGACGTGGAAGAAGATTCAGAAGCGGAGCAAGGGAGTCCGTCCTCCGGCGTTGATCCACCAGGAGGCGAAGCTCACCAGCGGCATCATCCGCGACGTCTTCAGCGAGAAGGTCGACGCGCTCATCATCGACAGCCGCGAGGTCTACAAAGAGGTCGAGCAGTACCTGAACGGCGTCGATCCGAGCCTGCTCGCCCGCGTCCACCTCTACGAGGAGCCGGTCCCGCTCTTCGACAAGTACGGCATCGAGGAGGCGATCCGGGAGGCGTTTCAGCGAAAGGTGGATCTGCCGAGCGGCGGTCACATCATCATCGAGCCGACCGAGGCTCTCGTCTCCATCGACGTGAACACCGGGCGCAACACGGGTCGCCGCGACCCCGAGAAGACGATCCTCAAGACGAACATGGAAGCCGCCCGCGAAATCGCACGCCAGCTGCGGCTCCGCGACATCGGCGGCATCATCGTCGTCGACTTCATCGACATGGAGTCACGGTCGGATCAGGACCGCGTGATGCAGGAGCTGCGCACGTACCTGAATCGCGACCGCGCTCGCACGAAGGCGTTCCAGATCTCGGAGCTCGGGCTCGTCGAGATGACGCGTCAGCGCGTCCGCCCGTCGCTATACGCGACGTTGACGGAACCGTGTATCCACTGTGGCGGAGCGGGACGCGTGTTCCGACCTCCGACGGTCGTGCGTCGCATCGAGCGCGCGATCCGGCGCGCTTCCGTGATCGCGCAGGAGAAGCAGGTCACCGTCCGGGTACATCCGCAGGTCGCCCTCCACATCCTCGAGGAGGAGCCGGCCTTCCTGCGGCGCCTGGAGTCGAGCTATTCGCTCGAGCTCGATCTGCGCGACGATCCTTTGATGCGCCAGGACGAGTTCCGCCTGCTGAGTGGCCCCGCCCAGGTCGATGTGACGCAGAGATACTCGCTCGAGTAGGAGATCGCCGAGAAGAACGCCATGCTCGGCGGCGGCTCCGCGGTGGCATCAAGCCTTGACCGGGCCGCAGCGCTTCGCGGCCCGAGGCGCCGCGAAGCCGCGCGCGCTGGCGTGGGCCGGCAACGGTAACGATATTGAAGCCGATCCCGTCGGTCCGGCTCCCGGACTGCGGGCGCTCTCCGTTCACAGGCGAAAGGAGCCGGTTATGGCGGAACCGAGTGGCGACAGGATCAAGGTGATCCTGCGCTGGGTCCAGATCCTCGATAAGCTCGAGCCATTCTTCAAGGAGAAGGGCGAGTTCCGCTTCACTGCCCGCGTGACTCCCGACGACGGACCGACTCGGGAGACCCGCCTGCCGGAGAAGGGGCACTTCGAGATCTCCGACCACCCCGCCTGGAACCGGCTCGGGCTCGACAAGGTGATCTTCGAGGGCACCGTGCGAAATCACCTGCGCGTGGAGCTGCAGGGCGAGGAGCTGGATTTCCTCAGCGCGAACGACCGGCTCGAGGACTACGCGCGCGAGTTCGACGGCCCGCCGGCCGACTGGCTCGGCCGCTATATGCCGGGCGATGAGGTCCCCGGCGATCCAGAGAACCTCTCGAACTGGCGCATCGCTTACGAAATCCTGCGCGGCTGAATGAGGAGCGGCCCGGGCGGAGGCGAAGCGCGGGGCTGGAATCTCGCTCGCGCCAGCTTGACTTCTGGCCCGGATTAGCCGAAATTGCGCGTTCTGTAATCGTACCTGATCGACACCGCCGAACTGAAGACCATGTACGCGATTATCCGCACGGGCGGCAAGCAGTTCCGCGCCGAGCCCGGCCGCAAGATCCGCATTCCGTCCCTCGACGCCGACGTCGGCGAGACGGTGACGTTCGAGGAGGTCCTGCTGGCAAGCGGAGACGACGGCGTGCAGCTCGGCGCGCCCACCGTTGCCGGTGCGGCCGTGACGGCCGAGGTCGTCGGTCACGGTCGAGGCGAGAAGATCATCGTCTTCAAATGGAAGCGCCGCAAGAACTACCGCCGCAAGCAGGGGCATCGCCAGGGGTACACGGAGGTGAGGATTGCGGACGTCTCGCTGAGCGGCGCGAAGACGAAGGAGCCGGAGGAGTAGGATGGCACACAAGAAAGGGGTCGGCTCGACCCGCAACGGCCGGGACTCGAACCCGCAATATCTCGGCGTGAAAAAGTACGGTGGAGAGCAGGTGATCGCCGGCAACATCATCGTGCGCCAGCGGGGCACCCGTTTTCATCCGGGCTTCAATGTCGGCCGCGGCAAGGATGACACGCTGTTCGCGCTCGTCGACGGTGTGGTCAAGTTCGAGCGTCGCGGCCGCGGTCGTAAGCAGATCTCGGTATATCCCGCGGAGTAGCGGCGGACGGAGGTCGGGTGCATCGGGTGTCCCCGGCGGCCGGGACGCCCTTTTTTTTTGGCTCTCCACGTCGTATCTTGAGAAGGGCGGTGATCGCGTCCCCAGTTGCATCCTTCCCGTGTGTGAATCCCCGGGAACCCTCGGCAGCCGATCGCGTAGATGCCGTAGGCGCCGCGTGGGTCGCAGGACCCACGGATCTGCCTCTGTGCGAGCGGGCACGAGTTCTGCCGTGCGGGCGCACGCCGCTCGTGACGCGGTCGGCAATAGGCCGATCGCTCGCCGTAGGGAGCGCTGTTCCGCTTCGAGCGTGTCGGGCCCGACGTCTGGTTCGGGCTTCGTTTCTCCTTCTTTCCCGATGAAAAAGTGGCGGTGAGCACAGATCAGGCTCTGGGCGTACTGGAGGTTCTCGGCGGCGGATCGGGCTTTATCCGTCGGCGCGAATCCGGCTATCTGCCCGGCGACGAGGACATCTACGTCTCGCAGAAGATCATTCAGCGCTACGGGCTGCGCACCGGAGACCGCATCGCGGGTGAGGTCGGCAAGCCACCGGGCCGCGGCAAGAGTCCACCACTGACGCGTCTCGTCGCGGTCCACGGGCTGCCGCCGGAGGAGCTGGGCAGACGACCGCAATTCCAGCGTTTGAGCGCGCAGCATCCGAACGAGCAGATCGTGCTGGAGTTCGGCCTGATGCGGCGCGGGCAGCCGGACTATACGAACCGGGTGATCGACCTGTTCTGCCCGTTCGGCAAGGGTCAGCGCGCGATGATCGTGGCGCCCGCGAAAGCGGGCAA
Organism: uncultured Gemmatimonadales bacterium; assembly: GCA_963798855.1. GTDB lineage: Bacteria > Gemmatimonadota > Gemmatimonadetes > Longimicrobiales > RSA9 > CAWCUU01. The sequence goes on from CAWCUU010000001.1 coordinate 896,481, forward strand.
GACGATGGTGCTGCAGGCGGTCGCCGAAGGAATCGTCCGCAACAATCCCGACTTCGAGCTTCTGATCCTCCTGGTGGACGAGCGCCCCGAGGAGGTGACGGAGATGGAGATGTGCGGGTTCGGTGAGGTCGTCGCATCCAGCTTCGACTACCCGCCGGACCGTCACGTGGCGCTGGCGGAGATCACGTTGGAGCGGGCGCGGCGGCTGGTGGAGCTCGGTCGTGATGTCGTGCTGATCCTGGATTCCATTACCCGCCTCGCGCGCGCCTACAACGCGGTGGAGGAGGGAAGTGGGCGCACCCTCTCGGGTGGGCTGGACGCGCAGTCGCTCGAGAAGCCGAAGCGCTTCCTCGGCAGCGCTCGGAAGGTGGACCCGGATCAGGGTGGCGGCTCGCTCACGATCATCGCGACCGCACTGGTGGACACGGGGTCGCGAATGGACCAGGTGATCTTCGAGGAGTTCAAGGGGACGGGGAACAGCGAGCTCGTGCTGAGCCGGGAGCTGGCCGATCGCCGGATCTTCCCGGCCATCGACCTGCCCGCCAGCCAGACCCGGCGCGAGGAGCTGCTGCTGTCCGACGAGACGCTGAGGGCCGCCAACCTGCTGCGCCGCCAGTTCGCGGGCGCATCGGCGGCCGATGCGATGCAGCAGCTGCTCGCGATGATGAAGCGGACGGAGTCGAACGAGGATCTGGTACGCCGGATGATCGGAGGCGTCGCTTGAGCGACGCGGACCTGCGCTATCCGATCGGACGTTTCTCGCCCCGCAGCGAAGTCTCGGCCGAGGAGCGGACCCGCTGGATCGGGGAGATCGCGGCGGCTCCGGCGGCGCTGCGCAGAGCGGTCACCGGGCTGAGCGATGCACAGCTGGACACGCCGTACCGCGCCGGCGGCTGGACCGTGCGCCAGGTCGTGCACCACGTTCCCGACTCGCACGTCAATGCCTATACGCGCTTCCGCCTCGCGCTCACCGAAGATGAGCCCGAGATCCGCCCGTATCGGGAGGCGGATTGGGCGGAGCTGCCGGACGCCCGGTCACTGGCGATCGAACCTTCCCTGCGCTTGCTGGAGGCGTTGCACGAGCGGTGGGTGCCGCTGCTACGCTCGCTCGGCTCGGCGGAGTGGGCGAGGCGTCTGCGCCACCCGGAATCGGGCGTGCTGCCGCTGGACGCGATGCTGCAGCTCTACGCCTGGCACGGTCGACACCACGTCGCGCACGTGACGGCGCTCGCGGCCCGGGAAGGCTGGCTCACTCCGCCACCATCTCCGGCAGCGTGACGAGCCTGAGGATACGGTAGCGGCGCAGGCCGGCCGGCAGCTGCGCCTCGACCTCGTCGCCCTCCCGTGATCCGAGGAAGGCCCGCCCGAGCGGCGATGCCATTGAGATGTGACCCGCGTCGAGGTCGATGTAGTCGCCCGACACGATCGTATACTCGAACTCCGTGCCGGACGCGATCTCCACCACGCTCAAGCGCGAGCCGAAGCCCACCCGGTCCCGCGGGATCCGGGCGATATCGATCTTTCCCAGCTCCGACAGCCGCTGTGTCAGGTGGTTGAGGCGCGCCTGCACGAATTGTTGCCGCTCGAGCGCGGACTTGTAGTCGGCGTTCTCACGCAGGTCACCCAACTCCACCGCCCTCTCGATCGCGCGGGGTAGCGTCACGTTCAGCTCGTGGAGCAGCCGCTCCACTTCCTGCGATATCCTCTCTCGGATCTCCTCGAGCATACGGTTTCCGGTATCATCTTGAGGGGAGTCGTGAAAACGCAAAAGATAACCACGAACCCGATCGGACGCAGGCTCCGGCTGGGTCGGAAGCGGGAGGCCCATGCTGCGCATTCGACGGATCTACGACGACGTGCACGAAGCGGACCGGCGCGCCATCGAGCAGGCGCAGCAGATCCTCCGCTCGAGGCTGCCGGTCTCGGAGCGAACCGTGAACGCGCTGCCGTCGGAGCTGCGGGATCCCTTCCTTACCGGACTTCGCTCGATTCTCTTCGTGGCCCAGGACGGCCGCGGTGGCGTGCGCGGCTTCGCGCTGCTGCGCCATGCCCCGGACCTCCACTTCTCCTTCCTCGACTTCATCTCGGTCTCCCGCCGGGAGGGTGGCCGCGGAGTGGGCGGCGCGCTGTACGAGCGCGTTCGCGAGGAGGCGGTCGGCCTCGGCGCCGATGGGCTCTTCCTCGAGTGCATGCCGGACGAGCCCGATCAGCTGCGGGACGCCTCCACGGTCGGGGAGAATCGCGCCCGGCTGCGCTTCTACGAGCGCTACGGAGCGAGACCCATCGTCGGAACCGCGTACGCCACGCCGCTCCGACCCGGCGAGGAGGCTCCGCTACTGATCTACGATCCCCTCGGCACGGAACGGCCGCTTTCGCGCCGGCGGGCTCGTCAGGTGGTCCGTACCATCCTCGAGCGGCGCTACGGCGACGTCTGCTCTCCCGACTACATCCGGGATGTCGTCGCATCGTTCAAGGACGACCCGGTCAGGATCCGAGAGCCGCGATACGCCCGCCGCGGCGAGATCCGGTCCGCACCGGTGGGGCAGCGCCTCATCCCTCTGGTGGTGAACGAGCGGCACAGGATCCACCACGTGCGCGAGCGAGGGTACGTCGAAGCCCCGGTGAGGGTCCCCGCGATTCTTGGAGAGATCGAACGGACGGGTATGTTTCGACGCCTGGAAGCGAAGCACTTTCCCGATCGCCTCCTGGCCGATGTGCACGACCCCGACTTCGTCGCCTACCTCAAGCGGGTCTGCGCGAACATCGGCCCTCGCCGATCCGTCTACCCCTATGTCTTTCCGATACGCAACGTGGCCAGGCCCCCGAAGGATCTGGAGCTACGCGCCGGCTACTACTGCATCGACACTTTCACGCCCTTGAACGGGAACGCGTATCTCGCGGCCCGGGCGGCGGTCGACTGCGCGCTGACCGCAGCCGAGACGCTGCTCGAAGGCGAGCGGGGTGCCTATGCGCTCGTGCGGCCGCCCGGACATCACGCGGAGCGCCGCTCCTTCGGCGGCTTCTGCTACTTCAATTCCACCGCCGTGGCCGCGGCGATGCTCGCTGCGCACGGCACCGTCGCGATCCTCGACGTGGACTACCATCACGGCAACGGCCAGCAGGACATCTTCTGGCGTAGGGGAGATGTCCTGACGGTCTCGATCCACGGACATCCGCGCTTCGCGTACCCGTATTTCAGCGGCTTCGAGGAGGAGCGCGGTGAGGACTCGGGTCATGGCCGGAATGTGAACATCCCGCTGGCCGAGGAGGTGGATGGCCCGCGCTATCGCGCGGCGCTGCGCAAGGCGCTTGATGAGATCCGTCGCTTCGGCCCGCGCTTCCTGGTCGTCGCGCTCGGACTCGATCCCGCCAGGGGCGACCCGACCGGGACATGGAGCCTGACGGCTGCGGACTTCGAGGGGAACGGAAGGATGATCCGGGAGGTGGCGCTGCCGACGCTGGTCGTACAGGAAGGCGGCTACCGCACGCGCTCGATCGGCGTCAACGCGCGTCGCTTCTTCACCGGTCTGTGGGGGGCTCCGGAGGCTCGTCCGGCTCGATGAAACCGCCGGAGCCCGGCTGCTGTCCCCGTGCCGCTGGCCCCGTTCCTGCGCTGTGGCCGTCGGGCGGCGGAGAAAGGAGAGGCTCGTGCTGAACTCGAAAAGCAAACGGCGGTCGCGCGCGGCGGCGGTGCGGGAAACCGATATCGAGCCGTACACCGCGCTCCGCTGGATGGGCACGATCTTCAAGGCGGCGGCGATCTTCCTGATCGTCGCGATCGTGGGCGAGATCGTGGCCGGGCTGCGCGTCGAAGGCGTCGGGGCGATGCCGTTGCTGCTGGGTACGCTCGCGCGAACCGTCGTTCTAGCGGTGCTTCTCTGGGGGGCGGGCGACGTCGCACGCCTTCTGGTGGATGTGGGCCACGACATCCGGGCCGAGCGCATCCTGCTGGCTCGCGTCGCACACCGCCTGGGAGACTCGGAGCCGGAGGCGCCGCACGGCCTGGAGACGATAGAGGCGACGCCGGAGGATGAGCAGGAGGCGATCGAGGCCGGAGCCGGGCTTGTGGAGCGAGCGCCGGGGGACCGCTCCGCGCTGGGCTGAGTCGTGCTCCCGGCGGTTCGCCAGACCGCTCAGACGGTGCCCTCCGGCGCCATGATCGACTCGACCTCCTCGGTATTCATAGCCACGAAGCGCCGGGCATGAGCCTCGGGTTGTGGTTGGGTGGCATACGTGACGGCGACGAGCACCGCGATGTTGACGACCACGCCGAGCACGCCTTCGTGGATGCCGAACGGCTTGAGCCCCGGTCGCAGCAGGAAGAAGATGGTCGTCGCGATTCCAGCGAGGAATCCCAGAATCACAGCGGGCGTCGTCGCCCTGCGCCAGTACAGCGCCGCGTAGACCGGCGGAGCGAGCTGGTCCACCACGCCGTAGGCCGTGAGGAGCAGCCAGACGAGCGAGCGATGCTGGATGATGGCCAGGTAGTAGGCGAGTCCGCCCACCGCCAGGACGAGCAGCCGCATGAGCAGCCGCTGCTGGCGATCGCCGAGGTGAAGGTATGGCCGGAGGCCGTCCTCGACGGCGATCGAAGCGGCCGCATGCAGTAACGCATCCCCGGTCGACATCGACGCCGACAGTGCGCCGGCGCAGAAGAGTCCGACGACCAGCGCCGGGAGCGCGGTGCCGAGGATCATGTGGGGCATGATGAAGTCGGGCTGCTCCGGGGTCTGCGGGTACATCACGCCTGCGAAGCCGATCAGGAAGACGGGAATCAGGAAGAGCTGGAACGTCGGATACAGGACGACCGTCCGGCGAAGAACGGCGTCGCTGCGGGCGGTGAACGACTTCATGAAGAGATGAGGCCACATCAGGAAGCCGATCGCGGAGGACAGGATGGCGCTGGAGTACGCACCCCAGGTCCAGCGCGAGCCGTCCGCCGCGAGCCCGGGAACGGTCAGGAGCTCGGGTCTCGCGGCCGCGATCCGCTCGAACATCGGGCCGATGCCGCCATACAGGTGAGTCGGGATGTACAGGCCGAGCGTCCACGCGATGGACAGCATGAAGATGCCCTGGAAGACGTTGGTCCAGCCGACGGCCGAGACCCCGCCGATGAGGACGTAGAGGATGACGACCGCGTAGGCGAGCAGCGCGCCGAGCCAGAACGGCACGTGCCCGTCCGTGACCGCGCTGAAGACTATGCCGGCCCCACTCATCTGCAGCATCACGTACGGCACGAACGCGGCGACGGAGGCGAGGGCGAGCAGGGTGGAGAGTCCGCGGGAAGGGAAGCGGCCGACCACCAGCTGCGCCTGCGTCAGGTAGCCGTGCTTGCGTCCCAGCGCGCCCGCCTTCGGACCCATGAAATACCAGGGAAGGATTCCGAGCACGCCGTAGCCGAGAATATAGAAACAGGCCGCGCCGCGAGAGTACGCCCACCCCGGTCCGCCGAGAAAGGCGAAAGCGCTGAAAATCGTCGCACCCGTGACGAAGTACATTGGCAGCAGCCCGAACCCGCGATCGGCGGCGATGTACCCGCCGACGGTATGGCTCGCGCGGCGCCCCGCCATGAGGCCGATGAGCAGCGTCACCAGGAGGTAAAGGAACACGACCGCGGCGACGACCTGCCAGCGTTGCATCAGTCGCCCCCGCGATGGCGGGCCTCGAGCCGGTCGACCGCCCACAGCGCGACGCCGCCGAGGGCCACCCAGACCGCGACCCAGAAGAGCGAGAACGGCAGGCCGAGAACCAGCGGCCGGATGCGATCGAAGGGCAACATCCCCGGCCAGGTTATGGCGATCGCCGACAGAACCAGATAGGTCCAGAAGATCAGCTTTCCTCCGGTCGTCCTCATTCGATGGACTCCTCGCTGCCCGGACCCGCGCTGGGTAGCTCGTCCCCGCGCTCGCCGGCCAACGCGCGCGCGGCGGCGTCGAAGCCCGCCGAGATCTCCTCGATCAGCTCGCGCAGCGCCATGAGCGGGAGGCCCTCGGCGCCCATCTGCGTGCGCAGGCCGCGGATCTTCCTCGCCGCGTGCTCGAGCCGCGCGATGGGGTCCTTCGGATCGGGCGCGGCGGCTTCCTCGCCGAACGGATTCTTCCGGCGCGGACCGGTGGGGTCATCGCCGAATGGGTTCTGCTTCATCGGTTTCCTCCCGGGTGGTTGCGACGCGTTGGATCGGTCGCTGCCGGCCTCGCCCGCGTCGTCGCCCGCGCCGATCCGCTGCAGGCGGTCGCCACGCGCTCAGCGGCCGCGGAACTCGGGGGGGCGCTTCTCGAGGAACGCGCGCACGCCCTCGGAGCCGTCCTCACTCGCGAAGGCCGTGACGAACAGCTCGCGCTCGTAGCGCAGGCCTGCGGAAAGCGGCATCTCGAATGCGGCGCGGGCGGCGTCCTTGATCAGCGCCAGCGCGACGGGAGAGTGGGACGCGATCGTCGCCGCGAGCTCGAGCGTGCGGGCGCGCAGTTCAGCGTCGTCCACCACGACCTCGACGAGGCCGATCCGCTGCGCCTCCTCCGCATCGACTGTGTCGCCCGTCAGCATGAGGCGGAGCGCCTGACCCGGCCCCACCAGGCGAGGCAGCCTCTGCGAGGCGCCGCCACCCGGCAGGATCCCCAGCTTCACCTCCGGCTGGCCGAGCCGCGCGGAACGGGCCGCTACCCGTACGTCGCACGCGATCGCCAGCTCGCAGCCACCGCCGAGGGCGTAGCCGTTGATCATCGCGATCGTCGGCTTCGGGAAGGCTGCGACCTCGTCGTAGACGCGGCGGCCCGCCATGGCCTCACGTTGATCGATCGGCGTGCGGTCCGTGAATTCGGCGATATCGGCGCCAGCCACGAACGCCTTCTCTCCGGCGCCGGTCAGCACCACGACGCGAACGTCGTCGCTGCGGCGGAGCTCGTCGAGTACCGCGATGAGCTCGCTGCGTACCTGCGCGTTCAGCGCGTTCCGCTTCTCCGGCCGGTTCACCGTCAGGATGGCGACGCGATCTCCCTGATCGAGCAGCAGCGTCTCGTACGGCATTCAGCCCCCGCCTTCCCACCGGTAGAAGCCTTGACCCGTCTTCTTTCCCAGCTTTCCTTCACGGACCTTTTCACGCAGGATCTCGGGGGGGCGGAACACCTCGGAGCCGAGCGTCTCGTGCAGGTACTCCGCGACACCGAGGCGCACGTCCAGCCCGACGAGGTCGGTCAGGCGGAGCGGCCCCATGGGGTGACGGTAGCCCAGCTCCATCGCCCGATCGATCGCCTCCGGCTCGGCGACGCCCTGCTCCACCATCCGCATCGCCTCCAGCCCGAGCGCCACACCGAGGCGCGACGACGCGAAGCCGGGCGCATCGTTGACGACGATCGGCTCCTTTCCGAGGCGGCGCGCGAACGCCACGCCCGCCTCCACGTTCGACTCGGCGGTGCGCGCTCCGCGGACGACCTCCACCAGCTTCATGATGTGGACGGGATTGAAGAAATGGAGCCCGAGCACCCGATCGGCGCCGACGACCGAATCCTGGATCCGATCAATGCTCAGGCTGGAGGTGTTCGTCGCGAGCAGCGCGTGCTCGGGGGCGTACGCCTCGACGTCGCGAAAGACCCGCTCCTTCAGGTCGATGCGCTCGGGAACCGCCTCGATGACGAGGTCGGCGGAGGCGACCGCCTCCCGGAGCGGAGCGGCGGCGATGCGTCCGAGCGCGGCCTCGCGGTCGCCGGCCGTGATCTTGCCCCGCTCGACGGCTCCTTCGAGGTTCGCCCCGATCTCGCGCAGGGCGCGCTCGACCACCTGGGCGTCGACGTCCACGAGCGACACGGCACAGCCGGCCTGCGCGGCCACCTGCGCGATGCCGTGGCCCATCGTGCCGGCACCGATCACGGCGACGCGTCGAATCTCCAAGCTCATCCCTGCCCGAAGCGTGGCGCGCGCTTGTCCAGGAAGGCGGTGATGCCTTCGCGGAAGTCCGGCGATCGGAAGGCCTGGATCTGCGCCTGCGTCTCCATCTCGAGCAGCTCGTCGAGCGTCCCCTGCAGGCTGCGGCGCAGCGCGCGCCTCGTGGCGGCGACGGCGCCCGCCGGGCCAGCCACGATCTGTCCGGCGAGCGTGCGGGCGGCGGCCTCCAGCTCCGCACCCGGCACGACGCGGTTCACGAGGCCGAGGCGCTCCGCCCGCTCGGCCGCGATCATTCCGCCGGTCAGCAGCAGCTCGGCGGCGAGCGCGGGACCGACGAGGCGGGGGAGGAAGTAGGTGCCGCCCCAGTCGGGGTGTAGACCGACGCGGGTGAACGTGAAGCCGATCGACGCCGTTTCGGCCGCGATTCGCAGGTCGCACGCGAGGGCCAGACAGGCGCCGGCACCGGCGGCCGGCCCGTTGATGGCGGCGATCACCGGCGTGTTCATGGCATCGATCTGTCGGACGATCTCGGCGCCGGCGCGGACCACGCGTTCGAAGTCCACCTCGTCGCCTCGCTCCGCGAGCTCGGCCATGTAGTGGATGTCGCCACCGGTCGAGAAAGCGCGTCCCGCTCCGATGATCACGACGCACCGAACCATCGCGTCGCGCTCCAGGAATTCAAGCGCTGCGAGGAGCCGCTCTCGCATGTCGCCGACGAAGGAGTTCAGTCGCTCGGGTCGATTGATGCGGATCCAGCCGAGCGCGCCGTCGCGATCCACCTCGATGTGATTGTTCGCACCGGGCTGCGTCCCGTCCCGCTCCCTGTGCGCCGTCGCACCTGCGCTCATTCAAATCCCTCCACCACGGTCGCGATGCCCTGACCGACGCCGATGCACATCGTGGCGAGACCGGTCCCGCCACCGCGGCGGCCGAGCTCGTGCACCAGCGTCGTCAGGATCTTCGCGCCGGAGCAGCCCAGAGGGTGCCCCAGCGCGATCGCGCCGCCGTTGACGTTAACGAGCTCGGGATCCAGCCCCAGCTCGCCGATGCAGGCGAGGCTCTGCGACGCGAACGCCTCGTTCAGCTCGACGAGATCGATTTCGTCGATGCCGAGACCCGCCCCCGCGAGAACCTTACGTGTCGCCGGCACGGGGCCCATGCCCATGTAGTCGGGCTCCACCCCAGCGACGGCCAATGCGACGACGCGCGCGAGCGGCACGAGCCCCAGCGACCTCGCGCGCTCCGCCTCCACGACGAGCAGCGCGGCCGATCCGTCGTTCAGCCCCGAGGAGTTGCCGGCGGTAACGGTGCCGCCCGCCCGGAACACGGGCGGGAGCTTCGACAGCTTCTCCAACGTGACGTCGGGGCGGGGGTGCTCATCGGCCTCGACCCACCGTGGCTCACCGCGCTTCTGCGGGATGCCGACGGCGACGAGCTCGTCGTCGAAGCGCCCCGCCTCCATCGCCGCCGCCGCCTTGCGCTGACTGCCCAGCGCGAACTCGTCCTGCGCCTCGCGGCTGACGGCGTACCGCTCGGCGACGTTCTCCGCGGTCTCGCCCAGCCCGACCGTCCACGGATCGGGAAAGGCCGGGTTCGTGAAGCGCCAGCCCAGCACCGTGTCGGCCATCTCCGGCAGTCCGCGGGCATAGCCGCTCTCCGGCTTCAGCATGACGTAGGGTGCGCGGCTCATCGACTCGACGCCGCCGGCGACGAAGACGTCGCCTTCACCCGCCAGTATCGCGTGGAACGCGGAGTTCACCGCCTGTAGCCCCGAGCCGCACAACCGGTTCACCGTCTGCCCCGCGACCGACACCGGAATCCCTGCCAGCAGGCCGGCCATGCGCGCGACGTTCCGATTGTCCTCGCCCGCCTGATTCGCGCAGCCGAGGATCACATCATCGATCAGCGCGGGGTCGATGCCGGTACGCTCGAGGAGCGCCTGGATCGCCACGGCGCCCAGGTCGTCCGGCCGCACCGAGGCGAGCGCACCGCCGTGTCGCCCGACCGGCGTGCGCACCGCGTCGATGATCCAGGCCTCTCTCATGGGGTCCTCATGAGTCACGCGAGCTCCACCCACACGCTCTTGACCTGCGTATAGAGGTCGAGCGCGTACGCACCGAGCTCGCGGCCGAAGCCGGACTGCTTGTAGCCGCCGAACGGCGAGGCGGCGTCGAGCGGGTGGTAGGTATTGACCCACACGGTGCCCGCCTGCAGCGCCCGGGCGACGCGGTGCGCCCGCTTCACGTCGTTCGTCCAGATGCCGGCCGCGAGGCCGTAGATCGTGCGGTTCGCTAGCTCGATCGCCTCGGCCTCGTCGTCGAACGCGAGGGTCGCGAGCACGGGCCCGAAGATCTCCTCCTGCGCAATGGTGTGTTCGGGCCGCACGTCATCGAAGATGGTCGGAGCCAGCCACCAGCCGCGCGTCTCGCCACCGTACGGCACCCGCTCGCCACCGGTGAGCAGCCGGGCGCCCTCCTCGCGGCCCTTCTCGACGTAGGCGAGGACCCGATCGAGCTGCTCCTCCGAGATGAGCGGTCCCGTTCGCGTCTTCGGGTCCAGCGGATCCCCGGGCTGCATCCGCTTCGCCCGCTCCAGCAGCTTCTCGAGCAGAGCGTCCTTGACCTCCGCCTGAACGAGCAGGCGGGAGCCCGCGGTGCAGCACTGCCCGCCGTTGTAGAAAATGCCGGCGAAGGCCCCGCGGGCGGCGGCGTCGAGGTCCGCGTCGGCGAAGACGATGTTCGGGCTCTTTCCGCCGAGCTCGAGTGAGAGCTTCTTCAGCGTGTCGGCGGCCTCGCGCATAATGATTTTGCCGACCGCGGTAGATCCCGTGAAGGCGATCTTGTCGACGTCGGCGTGGCGCACGAGCGCGGCGCCGGCGGTTTCGCCGTAGCCGGGCACGACGTTCAGCACGCCGGCCGGCACGCCGGCGTCGTGCGCGATCGCCGCCAGCTCCAGGGCGCCGAGCGGCGTCTGCTCGGCGGGCTTGAGCACGACCGTGTTCGCGCAGGCGAGCGCGGGAGCGACCTTCCACGCGGCCATGAGGAGCGGGAAGTTCCACGGGATGATGGCAGCGACCACGCCGACCGGCTCCCGCAACGTGTAGTTGAGGACGCTGCCGCGCACGGGGATCGTCTCGCCCTGCAGCTTCGTGCACCAGCCCGCGTAGTAGCGGAATGCGTCGATCGCCTCGCGCAGATCGATCTGCGCCTCGCGGAACGGCTTCCCATTGTCGAGCGACTCGAGGCGCGCCAGCTCGTCCGCCCGCGCCTCCAGCGCATCGCCGATGCGCCAGAGGAGCACCGAGCGATCGGCTGCGTCCATCGTGCGCCAGGCGCCGTCGAGCGCACGCCGCGCCGCAGCCACCGCGCGGTCAATGTCGGCCGCTGCGCCTTCCGCGATCTCTGCGATCGGCTCGCCCGTCGCCGGATGATAGGTCGTGAAGCGGGTGCCGGAATCCGCGTCCGTCCACTCACCATCGATGAAGAGCCGGTCCTGCGCCCTGCGCTCGACCTCGGTCCTGCCCGCCGTCGTCGCCATTTGGTGCTCCGCGCCTCGGTTCCGCTGCCGTCTCTCCCCACGAGATGCGCCCCGGATCTCCTCGAAGAAGCCGGCGGCGCGGGCGGTCAGCGGCCCTTGAACTCCGGCTTGCGCTTCTCGTTGTAGGCGCTGAGCCCCTCTTTCGCGTCCTCGCTCTGGAAGAGCTGCTGCTGGAGCTCCCGCTCGACCGCCAGCGCGTCCTGCAGCCCCAGCTCGGCGCCCGTCTGTACCGACCGCTTGATCATTCCCACCGCCTTGGAGGCGCGGTTCGGCGGGGTGAACTGGCGCGCGTACTCCATGACCTTGGACAGGAAGTCCTCACGCGAGTCCGCGTCGATCACCTCGTTGACGAGGCCGAGCCGCTGGGCGTCGGCGAGATCGGTCGTCCGGCCGGTGATCATCATCTCGATCGCCTCCGACTTTCCGACGACCCGGCAGAGTCGTTGCGTTCCGCCCGTTCCCGGCAGCACGCCGAGCGTGACCTCGGGCAGCCCGATCTTGCCGCCGTCCCGCCGCGCGATGCGCAGGTCGGCCGCCATGGCGATCTCGAGTCCTCCGCCGACCGTGTGGCCGTTGAGCGCCGCGATCACCAGCTTCGGCGTCTGCTCGAGGCGGTTCAACGTCTCGTTCGCGTGCAGACAGAAATAGTACTTGAACTGCGGCGTGACCTCCTGCAGCATCCGGATGTTGGCGCCCGCCGAGAAGAACTTCTCACCGGCACCCGTCAGCACGATCACGTAGGCATCGTCGTCCATACGCGCTCGCAGAATCGCGGCGTCCAGCTGCCGCATCATCTCGTAGGTGTAGGTGTTGGCCGGCGGGTCGTCGAGCGTGAGCACGGCAACGCCTTCGCGTGCTTCGTAGTGCACCAGCGTGCCCGTCTCCTGCTCCGCCGCCGCTTCGATCGTAGCCATCGTGATCCTCCGTGCTCCGAGCTCGAGAATTAGTGTCGCCAGATCGACTGCCGGGCCGAGGTCGCGTCCCCCTTCAATCCCGTGGGCGGCGCAACCTCGTCGTCGGTAGTGAAGCCACCAAGGAACAGCCGACTCATGTCCTCGGCGAGCTCCTCGACCGGTACGTCGCGGCCCGGCCGATACCAGTTGTAGATCCAGTTCATCATGCCGAACAGCGCGAATGTCGCCACCCGCGGGTCAATGCGGTCGTCTCCCGGCTCGAGCGCCTCTATGATCCCGCCGCAGATGTCCGTGTACCGACGCTTCTGCGCGTTGACCTTCCTCCGGTACTCGCCCGTCAGCGAATCCGCCTCGTGCGACAGCACCTTCATCTCGTCCATGTTGTCGACGAAGAAGCGAAGGTGCGTCTCGACGAACAGCCTCAGGCGCCGACGCGGGTCGTCCACTCCCCCCAGATTCTCACGGCTGCGCTCCAGCACCGTCCCGAAGCAGTGGGCCTGGATCTGGAAGAGCAGATCCTCCTTGCTCTTGAAATAGTAGTACAGGCCCGACAGGCTGACTCCCGTCGCGCGGCTGATGTCGCGGATGCTCGCCCGGTGATATCCCTTCTCGGCGAACACCGCCGCAGCCTTGCGCAGGATCAGCGCCAGCTTCTCATCGTACTGTGTTCGGGCTTCGGCCATGTGCATTTCGACTCGTACGAACGTCCGAAACGGCAACCTAGACCGCCGTCGGGTCGAGGGTCAAGCCGCGGCGCTTGCCGCCGCCATCCACCGCCGTTAACGTTCCGCAGGGCCGGAACTTCCCTCTCGCAGCACGGGCGAATGGTGCCAACGCCGCTCCGACGGCCACCGCTACGCCGATTCGGGCGTCTGGCGCCGCTTTTCGCGACGCCGGCCCTCTTCGGGCTCCTCGCCTGCGGCGACGCCCACGACCCGGTAAGCCTGCTCACGACCACCGAAACCGCGCCGGCGCTCGATCTCGACTCGGCGCTGCCCACGCTTCCCACCCTCGTGCAGCAGGTGCTGGGACCCGCGGCGCCCGCCGTGGCGCCCGCGGACGCGACACGGCTCCTCGACGCCCTTGCCATCTGGACTTCGGCCCCGCTCGGGGAGGAAGCCACCCGGCAAGATGCCGAGCGCGCGCGCGCCCGCGCCATGGCCGCGCCCGCACTCGCGCGGGCGCTGGGAATGGCGCAGATCGAGGCGATGAACGCGCGACTCCGCACCTGGACCACGCTCGGCCTGCTCATCGCCGGTGACCGCGACCCCGAGCTCAGGCAGTCGCTCCGGACGTCGGCCGTCGCCCTCGGTGCCGCGAACGAGCTGCGCGATGCCGGTGATCTGCCCGGATCCCTCGCCGCCACAATGGAGGCCGCCGAATCCCTCCAGCAGGCGACCCCTTATGCGGTCGCCGATCGCCTGGTCCGCAACGCGCGCGGCCGGCTCAATGCCGGGGCTCTCGGGGATGACGTCGCCCGCGAGCGGGCCGACCGGCTGCTCCGCGGCGCCGAGGAAGCGCTGGCGGCGGGCGACTATCCACTCGCCATCCGCCGCGCATATTACGCGCGCGAGCTGCTGCGCTAGGAGCTAGCGACCCGAGTCACCTCCGCGAGGACGGACTCATGGAGGCATGCGCGGACCGGTTCGCGATCGTGGGGGACGGTCCCGCGTGACGACGGGCGGGCTGATCGGCCTCGTGGCCGCGGGCGTGGCTCTCCTGCTCTTCCTCATCATCGTCGTCCGGATCCAGGCGTTCGCGGCGCTGCTGGTGGCCAGCATGGTGGTGGCGGTCCTGGGCGGCGTCCCGCCGGCGGAGATCCCGACCGTCATCCAGGAAGGGATGGGCCGGACGCTGGGCTACATCGCCATCGTCGTCGGACTGGGCGCGATGCTGGGGCAGCTGCTGCAGGTGTCGGGCGGCGCCGAGCGCATCGCCCGTACCCTCCTCGATAGCCTCGGCGAGGAGCGCGCACCGTGGGCGTTGGGGTTGACCGGCCTTATCGTGGCGACGCCGGTCTTCTTCGACGTGGCGCTGATCCTGTTCGTCCCGCTCGTCTATGGGCTCGCCCGACGGAGCCGCCGCTCGCTGCTCTTCTACGCGATCCCGCTCACGGCCGGGATCGCGGTGGCGCACAGCTTCATCCCGCCCACACCCGGTCCGGTCGCGGTGGCCTCGCTGATCGGGGCGGATCTCGGGTGGGTCATCGCGGTGGGCCTTCTGGCGGGCATCCCGGCGACCATCGTCGCCGGAATCGTGTTCGGGCGCTATATCGCGAGCCGCATCCGCGTGGACGTCCCCGAGTACATGCTGCCCGAGGCGGATGCGGGGGTCGCCGTGGGGAACAGGGACGCGGCGTCCACCGCGGCCGAGGCGGAGCTGCCGGCCTTCGGGCTGGTCCTCACGCTCATCGGCGTGCCCCTGCTCCTGATCCTGCTCGGCACGGTATCCCGGGTGACGCTCGCGGAGGGCAACCCGCTGCGGGCCCTCTTCGCCTTCATCGGCCACCCGTTCGTCGCGCTGCTCGTCGCGGCGTTGCTCGCCTTCTGGCTGCTCGGCACGCGACGAGGCTACTCCGCCGAGGAGGTGCGGAAGGTGGCCACGGCCGGCCTCGAGCCCGTGGGGATGATCATCCTGGTGACCGGCGCGGGCGGCGTGTTCGGAAACGTGCTGGTGGCGACGGGCGTTGGCGACGCGCTGGCCGGGCTCATGGCCGGATCGGCCATGCCGGTGGTCGTGCTGGCGTTTCTCATCGCGACGGTGGTCCGCGTGGCCCAGGGCTCGGCCACGGTCGCGATGGTCACCGCGGGCGGCATTGTCGCGCCGGTGATCGAGGCGGGGTCGTATACGGCTCCCATGCTCGGGGCCATCGCCATCGCCATCGCCGCGGGGGCCACGGTCCTGTCGCACGTCAACGACTCCGGCTTCTGGCTCGTCAGCCGGCTGCTCGGCATGTCCGAGGCGGACACGCTCCGCTCCTGGACCGTGATGGAGACGCTAGCGGGGCTGGTCGGCTTCGCGGTCGTCCTGGTCTTCAGCGCCTTCTTCTAGGCCGAGCCTGCGCCGGATCTCGGCGGCGACCCGCTCCGGCGGCTGCCGCACGTCGACCGCGATCGCGTCCTCCGGCTCCTCCAGCACCTCGAACTGGGTCGCCAGTAGCGCGGGATCGAAGAAGTGATCGTCCCGCGACCGGAGCCGCTCGTCGATCAGCGCGTAGCTCCCTTTCAGGTACACGATCCGCGCGCCTCCACTGCCGGCCAGCAGCACGTCGCGGTAGGCGGCTTTCAGCGCCGAGCAGGCGACCACGGCCGATCGCCCCTCCGCGGCCACCGCGGCGATCTGGTCCCGGAGCGCCTCCAGCCAGGGCCACCGGTCCTCGTCCGTCAATGGCATTCCCCGCCTCATCTTCTCAATGTTGGCCAGCGGGTGAAGCCGGTCGCCGTCGTAGAACGACCAGCCCAGGTCCGCCGCCAGGAGCTCGCCTACGGTGCTCTTGCCGGCGCCGGAAACGCCGATGAGGATGACGATCATGCGTGTGTGGGCGAGGGGAGCGCGTCGTTGTCGCCTAACGCCTACCCCTCCGGCCAGCCGTTGCTGGGCATGCCCGGGAGGATCCGGAGCGCGTTCCCGTAATAGAGCTTCCGCAGCACGTCGTCCGGCAGGTCGATGCCATAGAGCTTCCAGAAGGCGTGGTAGTCCCGGTAGTAGTCGAAGTACTCGTCGGCCGTCTCCAGCACCCGCCAGTAGTACGGGTACTCCGCCGGCTCGAAGGCGTCCTTGCCGAACAGGATCCGGTCCTGGTAGCGAACGAAGAAGTTCCGGGCCGCCCGCGGCTGCCGCCCGAATGTCGTAGAGCACCGCGCCGATCTCCGTGTAGACGTTCGGCGCCTCGTCCATGAGCCGGCCCAAAGCGCCCAGATCGTTGGCCTGCCAGCCCAGGTGTGCCGTAACGAATGTCGTCTCCGGGTGGCGACGGAACAGGTTGTTCCGCTCCTCCAGCAGCTGCTCGAACGAGGGGTATTTCTCCGGCGGGTACCGGCGGTGGGGAAAGAGCGCCAGCTCGAGCCAGCGCTCGTTGTGGTGGTCCAGCGGCTGGAAGAACTCGGCCGGGTCGGCCGTGTGGATGAAGACCGGGAGCCCCAGGCGCGCGGCCGCTTCCCACACCGGGTCGAGCAGCGGATCATCGATCCGGAGCCGTGTCCCGTCCGGCTTCTCGACCGTCAGGCCGAATCCCTTTCCCACCTCGCCGATGCCTACCGCGCCCGCCTCGGCGGCCGCCTCGATCGACGCGACCGTACGCTCGACCCACCCGGCGCTCCCCACGCCCTCGAAGTCGATCCCCGTCATGACCCGCACCCGGTCCCGCATCGCGCGCGACGCCTCGATGGCCGCCAGAGTTTCCTCGAGCCGATCTCCCGTGAGGTTGTTCGCCACGATCATGACCCGGATGTTCAGGCTGTCCATCGCCGCGCCCAGCTCGGCCAGGCCCTCGGGCGACGCGAACCGCCGCGGGTGTCCATGGAAGTCCACCACCGTGTACCGCGCCCTGGCAACGGGATGCTCCTCGGTCACAAGCGTAGAGCGAGGCCGGTAGTCCACGATGCTCGGCGGGTCGAGCTCCGGCCTCCGACACCGCCCCGGGCGGATCTCCGTCATCCCCGCCGGACACTCCTCGCCGGGGTCGATCGTGGTGATGGCCGTATCACTCCGCTGCTGGGCGTCCGCGGGCGGGGCCAGAGCCAGGAGCGCGACGAAGGCCGCGCCGGCGATTCGGTTCATGAACACTCCCGGGTCGCGTCGCGATGCCGGAGACCACCTCCGGCGCCCGTGAATATGGCACGGCCGGGGCCGGCTCGCGACGGCCTCCCGGTCGCGTCAGGCATTCCCCTACTTCGATAAGGAAATCCCCTATCGCGCCCGGGCGCGATGCACCGTAGGGTGGCGACATGCAGCACTTCCCGAGTTCCGGCACGCAGGCGTTCATCAACGGCCGGCGTTACGAGCTTGCAGGGGGAGCGGGGGTCGCGACCCGCGGGTGCCACCTCAGCCGAAGACCGGCTCCAGAGCTTCCTCGCCAGGTACGAGCCGGCGATCGCCGAGCTGGCGCTCCAGGTCCGAGACGAGTTGCGAGGGATGCAGCCTCCGGCGTTCGAACTCGTCTACGACAACTAGAACGCCCTGGTGATCGGCTTCAGCGTGTCGGAGCGCAGCTCCGAAGCCGTGTTGTCGATCGCGGTGTACCCGCGCTGGGTCCGGCTCTTCTTCTTGCAGGGGGCGGATCTGGAGGATCCCGGCGGCCGTCTCGAGGGCAGTGGAAAGCAGGTTCGGAGCCTCACCGTCGCCTCGGGCGAGGTGCTGCATGAGCCGGAAGTGAGAGAGCTGATTCACCAGGCGGGCGCGCGCGGTCCTCGGCCGTTCGCAGGCGACTCCGCACGTCGCTTGATCATCAAGTCGGTCTCGGCGAAGCAACGGCCGCGGCGGCCCTCCCGTTGACGGAGCAGCAGGAAGCCGGGGCAATGGCGCTCGCCGGTCTCTTCATGGCGGACGGAGGCCATGACGTGACTGCAGTCGGTGGCCTGTGAGGATCAGCGCAACGAAGGATTGTAGCCAGCTGCGTTTCAGGACCTCGTCGGCAGGGTTGGGACCCGCAGCGTACACGGGTTCGGGTAAGTCCGGGACCGCCGTGCTTTGGACCGTCTGCTCCGGGGGCGAAAGCACCCGGTCGGCGCAGCCGACGGCCCTCATTCGACTGCTCCGCCCCCCAGCGTGCGGGCTTGGCCCACCAAGGTGGCCGCGCGGCCTCGGCCGGTTTGGTCTGCGGGTGGGCCTCCGCTCGACGCGCCCGTTCCACTGCGTCCGCGCGCCACGAGGAGCCGAACCGCTCGGCCACCATCCGGGCGGCGATCCGATTCGCCGCGGGCCGGGTGGTTGTCGAGGCGATCGGCCCAATAGCCGGCGGAGTCGGCTGCGCCGACGAAGGCTGTGCGCAGATCGACGCAGTCAACGCCGTCCGCGGCGCAGAGCGCCATCACACGGTCAATGAGAAAACCGAGGCCGAAGTCGTCAACCTTGCGGGCGGGCTGGAGGGCCGGGAAGGCGACGATCCCGACCCTGCACCGGCGTTCCGGCCAGCTCGATGAATTCCTGCAGGGCGGCGCGGGCGGCGGCCATATCCGGGCTATCGGGGTCCGCGAACCGGTGTCGCATATATGTCGGATAATCCCCCACCACGCCGATGGCACGTTGGACCTCTCCCACTCCATGTTGGCAAGGTAGTAGAGTGCAGAATGTCGGTAGAGCCACCGGTTTGCCGTATAGGAGGGGACGAGGGGCCACGGCTGGGGTCGACGGCTCTTGTCGTGGCTTCCACGTCATTGAGGAACCACTGGAGCAGGACGTAATCGGTTTGAGAGGCAGAACTTCTCCCGAAGTATCTGCACTCGTCCACGGTCTCGGCCCCGGGTACACTCCCGGGTCGCGTCGCGATGCCGGAGACCACCTCCGGCGCCCGTGAATATGGCACGGCCGGGGCCGGCTCGCGACGGCCTCCCGGTCGCGTCAGGCATTCCCCTACTTCGATAAGGAAATCCCCTATCGCGCCCGGGCGCGATGCACCGTAGGGTGGCGACATGCAGCACTTCCCGAGTTCCGGCACACTCCGGCCGGGCCTCCCCTGATATTTCCAGCCCGGCTGGTCCGCGATGGCCACCAACAATGTCGCCCACAGCTCACGCGTCGACGAGTGGCGGAGCCGTCTGCTTCTGACGGTCGGCGGTCTGCTCCTCGCGGAAACGCTGACGGGACTCTCGATCTGGTTGCTGCCGTTCAGCGTCTCCAACCAGGTGGTGGTTCTCCTCCACACGGTCGTCGGCCTGGCGCTGCTGGGCCCGTTCGGCTGGTACCAGCTCCGTCACTGGCTGCGCTACCGCCGGATCGCGGTATCCCACCAGGTGTTAACGGGCTACTTCGCGATGGCGGCGACGCTGACGGCGCTCTTCAGCGGCCTGGTGCTGACCTGGCAGGCGGTGTTCGGGATGCGGATCGGGTACGGCTGGGACCTGGCGCACATCATCGCCACCTTCGGACTCGTGGCGGCGTCGCTGCCGCACCTGGTGGTTCCGGTGCTGCGGGCGCGCACGGCCAGCCTCCGGGGCGCGGAGGGCGCGACGCTGGCGGCGCAACGGCGATTCGCGGTCGGCGCGACGCTGCTTGCGGCGATCGTGCTGAGCCTCGTCGGTCTCGCCTGGGCGTACCGGCCTACGCCGCTGAACAACCGGTTCCCGGAGGATTACAGCTACCTCTACGGGAAAGACCGCCCCTTCGCGCCCAGTCTCGCGGCCACGAGCACCGGCGGCGCGATCGACGCGCGTATCCTCGCGGGTTCGGAGTCCTGCGGCAGGGGGGGCTGCCATCAGCAGATCCTGCGGGAGTGGCAGGCGAGCGCCCACCGCTACTCGGCGATGGACGTTGCCTTCCAGAAGGTGCAGAGCGTGATGGCGCAGCAGAACGGGCCCGAGTCCACGCGCTACTGTGGCGGCTGCCACGACCCGATCTCGCTGTTCTCCGGGGCCAAGACCGTTTTCACCAGCGAGCTGACCAACGAGGCGGGGTACCAGGAGGGCGTTTCCTGCATCGTATGCCACGCCATCAAGAAGGTCGACGTCCAGGGGAACGCGGCCTACGTACTCGTTCCGCCGGAGCGCTACATGTTCGAGCTGCGATCGGGGGCGGCGCCGCGATTCCTGAGCGGCTTCCTGATTCGAGCGTATCCGCGACACCACAAGGAGACGCTCGAGCACACGCTCTTCAAGAGTCCGGAGTTCTGCGGCGCCTGTCACAAGCAGTTCATCGACGAGCAGATCAACCAGGTGGGCTGGGTGCAGCTCCAGAACCAGTACGACAACTGGCGCAAGAGCCGCTGGAACCACCAGCCCGACCCCACCAAGACGACCGAGTGCCGGGAGTGCCACATGCCGCTGCTGGAAACAGGAGACCCGAGCAGCGGCGACGACCACGATTACAACCGGACTGCGGCCGACGGGAAGCACCGCAGCCACCGCTTCCTGGCGGGCAACCAGATGATGCCTCTGGTCCTGAAGCTGCCCGGGGCCGAGGAGCAGGTGCGGCTCACCGAGGAGTGGCTCCAGGGAAAGATCCCGATCCCGGAGATTGCCGAGAAGTGGAAGCCGGGCACCGCGATCCCGATCGAGCTGAGGGTGCCGGAGGAGGTGAGGCCCGGGCAGGTGATCCAAATGCGGGTCTCGATCACGAACAACAAGGCCGGTCACGAGTTCCCGACGGGTCCACTGGACATCATCCAGGCGTGGCTCCACGTGACCGTGCGCGACCAGGACGGCGAGCTGGTGTTCGAGTCGGGAGGCCGGGACGCCCGCCACTTCATCCAGCCCGGCTCGTTCATATTCAAGGCGGAGCCCGTCGACCAGTATGGCAACCTGATCGATCGCCATAACCTGTGGGAGATGGTGGGGGTCCGCTACAAGCGCGCCGTGTTCCCGGGCTTCTCGGACGAGGCAGAGCTCTCGTTCGAGGCTCCGAGCGCCCACGGCGCTTCCCGCCCCGCACTGAACAGCACCCCGGTGGTACCCCGCGGCGGGCGGAGCGCGACCGGTGCCGCGGGCGTGCAGGAGCTGCACGTCTCCGCGCAGCTCATGTACCGCAAGTTCGACCAATTTCTCCTGAACTACCTCTTCGGCGAGGATGCGGGGATCACCGCGCCCGCCACGGTGCTGTCGGCGGACACCGCGACGATCCGCGTGGTCCCGGCGGTGCCCGGAAGGCGCCTCTCCCGCACGAGGCATTCGCCGGGGAGCCAGGCGACCGTCGGCATCGTCCCGGGCGCGATGGAGTGATGGCCCCGATCTGGAGCCGAGTGCCACGGAGGAAGCTGCTGGTCGCGGTGACCGTGGCCGGCAGCCTCGTTTTCGTCGTGGCGGCCGCCCTGTTCGTTCGATCGAGTATCCGGCGGCCGGCGACGTACCGGCCCGGAGAGCCCGTGAACGGGGTGGTGTCCGGGCTCGACCGCCGACTCCCCGCGGACTACCCGCGCGTCGTCTTCACCAATGTCACGCAAGCGGCAGGCATCCACTTTCGCCACTTCCCGGGCCGGCGCTCGAGTCAGCTCCCCGAGGACATGGGATCCGGCGCCGCCTGGGGCGATTACGACGGCGACGGCTGGCTCGACCTGTACGTGGTCAACGAGGTGGGCCCGCTGACCTTGACCCCGCAGCAGGTCGCCGACTCGCCCGGCCGCGCGTCACTGTACCACAACGAGCGCGACGGCTCGTTCCGCGAGGTCGCCGAGCAGGCGGGGGTCGCCTTCCGCGGCTGGGGCATGGCGGCCGCCTGGGCCGACTACGATGGCGACGGCCGCCTCGACCTCGTGGTCACGGCGTACGGCAGCCTCGCCCTCTACCGCAACCAGGGGGACGGCACGTTCCGCGACGTCACGCGGCAAGCGGGCCTCGCCGCTTACCACGGCTTCTGGACCGGCGCTTCGTGGGCCGACTACGACCGCGACGGCGATCTGGATCTCTACGTCACCGGCTACGTGAAGTACGAGTCGATCCACGGCGGCCAGCCTTCGTCCCAGTACGACGTCGTCGTCCCGGCGAGCCTCAACCCGTCCGCCTTCCGTCCGGAGCCGAACCTCCTCTTCCGCAACAACGGCCGCGGCACGTTCAACGAGGTCGCCGCGGCGGCCGGCGTGCAGGACCTGGAAGGTCGCAGCCTATCGGCTTCCTGGTCGGACCTCGACGAGGACGGCTGGCCCGATCTCTACGTGGCGAACGACATCTCCGACAACGTGCTGTACCGAAACCGCGGCGACGGCACCTTCGCGGACGTCAGCCACCCGGCGCTCGTGGCCGACTACCGCGGGGCGATGGGCCTGGCCGTGGGCGACTGGAACGGCGACGGCGACACCGACATCTTCATCACCCACTGGCTCGCCCAGGAGAACGCGCTCTACGACAATAAGCTCGCGCCAGGGTTACGGTTCGCTGGATACGCGCCCCGTCCACCCGCTCCAGTTCGGGGACGAGGCCGACCGCCGGGGCCTCGGCCAGATCGCGCTCGATTACGTCGGCTGGGGAACCTCGTTCCTCGATTACGACAACGACGGCCGCCCCGATCTCATGGTGGTCAATGGCAGCACGCTGCAGGAAGCCCGGGCGCCCGAGCGCCTCGTCCCCATCCGCGACGTGCTCTTCTGGAATCGCGACTCGAAGGACGGCTTCTACGACGTGTCCGCCGTGGCGGGGCCGTATTTCCGCAAGACGTACGTTGGCCGCGGCCTCGCCATCGCCGATTACGACAACGATGGCGATCTGGACGTGTTCATCGTGAACAACGGCGGCCCGGGCGTTCTGCTCCGCAACGACGGCGGCAACCAGGAGCGGTGGCTCGAGATCCGGCTCGAGGGCAGGCGCAGCAACCGGGACGCGATCGGTGCCCGCGTCCGGATCGTGGCCGGCGGGGCCATTCAGCTGTTCGAGGTCGGCGCACAAAGCTCCTACCTGTCGCAGGACAGCCGCATTGCCCACTGGGGCCTCGGTGCCGACACGAAGGTCGATACACTCGACGTACGCTGGCCCAGCGGCCTGCAGCAGCGCTTTCATGACGTGCCGGTGGATCGGCGGCTGCTGCTCGTCGAGGGGATGAGCCCCGTGGCGGATACGGCGGCACGACCGGGACGCGGCATGGCCGCTGTCGCCGCGGCCGGCACGGACGGCGCCACGGCGGGCGGCGCCGTGCAGCGCTTCTGGGCGCTCTTCCGCGAGGCGACGGCGCGGCGGATCGCGGGGCGGCCCGAGGAAGCGGAGACCCTCTATGAGGCGGCGCTCGAGCTGAATCCCGCGCACGAGAGTGTCCTCTACTACCTGGGCAGCGTGCGACTGGAGCTGGGCGACTTCCGTGGCGCCGGCCGGGCCTGGGAACGGCTGATCCAGGTCGACCCGCGCAGCGCAAAGGGCTTCGCCCGGCTGGGTGACGCTCCACTCCTGCCTGACTCGAGGCGCGCCGGTGGATCTGCCTCGAGCCGAGCGCGAGTTCCGCCGCACCCTCGCCATCAACGGCGAGCAGATCGGCCCGCGCCTGAGTCTGGCCGTGGTGGCGTTGCTGCGCGGCGCGCCGAGCGAGGCCGAAAAGGGCCTGGACCTGGTGCTCGGCACGGATGCGAAGAGTGCAACCGCGCACTTCCTGAAGGGCTACCTCGCGTGGCGGCGCGGCGAGCGGAAGTCCGCGGCAGCGGAGTTCCGCGCCGCCGTGAAGTCAGCGCACGCCGCGCCACCGCTGGCCGGGGTCACCGGCGAGAATGATGCTCGGGGCGGCGGACCTGCAGACGGCCGCCAGCCGCCCTGCGGCGAGGTTGCAAAGGCGAGCGAGGGCCTGCGTGCCGTCCCGCTCTCGGACGGTGCGGCCCTCGAACGCGAGAATGGACGGCCTCTACCGGAGGCTGTGGGCGCTGCTCGGCCGGCCGCATCCCGCGCCGGCGAGCTGACGAGGCAGGAACAGCGCTGGCACGCTGGCTCTCTCCGCAATGTGATCAGAGATTCTCGAACACGGCGATCACCGGTCCATGGTCGCTCGTGCCGAAGTCGCGGCGCACGATGCAGGACGTGGTGCGCTCAGCCATGGCGCGACTCGCCAGGATGAGGTCGAGGCGCCAGCCGATGTTTCGGGCGCGCAGGTTCCGCCACGGCGCCCACCACGTGAACAGGTCCGCGCTCTCCGGCTCCATCTCCCGGTGAACGTCGACCAGACCGCGGTCGATGATGCGCTCGAGCAAGGCGCGCTCCTCGGGTCGCTGACCGATGGCGTTCGGCTTGCGCTCCTTTGGGTGCACGTCCATGTCGCTTCGCGTGACGTTCATGTCGCCACAGAGAACCAGGGACTGGCCGGCCGCCTCCTGCGCCGCGGCGAAGGCGTCGAGGGCCTCCAGGAAGCGCAACTTCGCGGCGAAATCCTTGCCGCCGTTCGGCACATAGATCGACGCGACGGTGAAGCCCGGCAGTCGGGCCGTGACGATCCGGCTCTCGAAGTCGAACTCCGGGTGCCGGAAGGCGGGAGGCTCCGGAGCGGCCGCTTGCGTGACATGCAAAGCGACCCCGGAGTATCCCTTCAAGCCGTGCCAGTAGCACCAGTAACCGTCGATCTCGCAGAGCCACATCGGCAGTTGATCGAACGATGCTTTGATCTCCTGCAGGCACAAGACGTCGGGCCGTTCCTGCTCGATGAACTCGCGGAGCTGCTCCTCGCGCGCGCGCACTCCGTTCACGTTCCAGGTCGCGATCTTCATGACCGACGGTCGCTGCGGTACCTCCTCGATTCCTCGCTCATCAGGGTTGACTACCCCATCGAGGCGCTTGGGGTCGAGCCGGGAACGGTGCGGTCCACAGACAGCTACCGCTTAATGGATCGATCCGCCGACACAAGATGGCAGGGCCGCGCATGAAGGGCTCGGCGCGGACGCCGTCGGCCCCTCGCCACCTCCTTGACACCGCGGCACCCCCGTCGCATCATTCCCATAGAACTCTATGCATAGAACGCTATGAAACGCGCGGTTCTACTCGATCACCGCCGCGGGCGAGGCGCAGCTGGCGTGAGGGGGTCCTTCCTGAGGCGTCGTGAGCGACCCGCTACCGCGCCACCGCGTCGTGGACGACCCAGGAGGCGGCTGGCACGAGAAGCAGGATCACCCGCATGAACGGATTCCCGGTCCGGGCAGTGGGTCCGGCCGCGAGGTCGGTGGTTCCGTCGCGAACGTTGCCGCATTCCGGCCGGCCGCGCTCTACGTCCGACTACGTAGTCGGACGCGCCGCCTCTCGCAGGCGGCGGGGGGAAGCAGTTCCGGTCGGGCAGGGACCTTCGCGCGGCAAATTGACTCAGTCCCGCGCCGGCCCGGCAGGCGCCACACGCCCTCGCCGAACTTGGGATGGCCGGCATCGCTCGCTGGGGACTCCGCGACAACGCCGACGCGATGCTCGATCAAGCGGACCGCGAGTTTCGCCCGGACATCGCCCGGCCCCGGGTACCGAGGCTCGAAGTATACCGAAGCTCGAAGGGTAGCGCGGCGGCCGATGAATTGCCCATCTTGTCTGCGCGCGACGCTGGTTCGCCTCGCGCTACCGTGTTGAGGTGCGAAGTAGGCTGCTTCTGCAACACAAAGGTACCGCTTGTTCCGGCCACTGAAGAGAGCCGAAACCGAGCGTCGAAGAAAGATCGTAAACAACGGTGTAGCCTCAGTTTAAGCAGTAGCTGGCCGGGGTGGCGGAATGGCAGACGCGGGAGACTCAAAATCTTCTGGGCTTCGGCTCATGCGGGTTCGACCCCCGCCCCCGGCACTCGCAGAAGCAACGACCTGAGCGCGCGGCCTCGAACCATCGTCCCGGGGCCGTGCGCATTATTGTGCCAGTCCCACCGTTTGCGATCCGATCGCTCATGGAACGACGAGACTACATCCTGCGAATGATCGAGCAGGTCGGGCGCGTCCTGATCGCGCTGCGCGACCGCATCCTCGCCGGCGAGGACCGCAGCGAGGTGCAGCGCCAGCTGCAATGGGCGGCCGCGGAGGTGGGTCTCGATCTGGGACTGGCGCGCGCGGCGACGATCGACACGCTGCTGCTTTTGATCGCGCCGTCGGGCGAGGTCGAGCCGGCGCGCTGCTGGATGGTCGCGGAGACGCTCCACCTGGATGGGCTCGAGGCGGAGATCTCGGGCGAGGTGGAGCGCGCACGCTCGAGCTATGAGAAGGCGCGAACGCTCTTTACACTGGTCGCGCCGCGCGGCGCGTACCTGGTGGGGCTGCCGGAGGCGACGGAACGCATCCGGGAGCTGGACAGGCGGCTCATTGGCTTGGACACCGCAGCTGGAGAGGCGGAGGTGAGCGGCGATTGAGCGCCGGTGGAGCCGCGGCCTCAGCGGTCGGAGTGCCCACCCCGTTTCATGCTCTCGGGAAGGCGGACGGCGACGACGCGGCCCCGAGCACACTCGACGTCGCCGGCGGTCACGCTGGCCTCGACCACGACCTTGCGCTCGCCGACTTCGACGGGTCTCGCGCGGACGAGTAGCTCTTCGCCCGCGGGTGTCGGCTTCAGGAAGTCCACCTCGAGCGATGCGGTGACGAAGCGGGGGGAGGTGTCGAGCCCCGGCCGCCGGCCGCCGGCCACCATTGATGCCGCGGCCGCCGTAGCAACGCAGTGGCAATCGATCAGCGAGGCGACGAGGCCGCCGTACACGAAGCCCGGGACGGCGACATGGCTCGGCCGCGGCTGCAGACGGGCCGTCGCCTCCGCTCCGCTCCACTCACTGCGGATGTGCAGACCCTCAGGATTCAGACGTCCGCAGCCGTAACAGTGCGCGAAGTCGTCCGGATAGAGGTCCTGAATCGCGCTCATCCGGATTGCTCCTTGCTGGTGCGGCTCTTCCGTCCTCCGGCGTCGTCGTCGCTGGATTCCTGGCGGGCCTTGTTCGTCTTCGTGCGCCACAGCGCGAGCCAGCCGAGGGCGGCGAGGACCGCGGCGGCCAGCCACATGAACGGATATCCTTTGTACGTCGGCATGAAGCTCCTGCCAAGGTCCACGGCCGCGCCGACCAGCATCGGGGCGAAGATGCGGCCCACGCTGACGGTGATGACGAAGAGGCCGGAGTACTGGCCCTTCTCCTCCTCGCCCATGAGGCTGGCGAAGAGAGGGTAGGGCAGCGTCATCATCGCGGCGGCGCCGACACCGGCAATCAGCAGCATGACCACGGCGGACCAGGGCCCGCGGACGAAGAAGCCGCCGAGCATCGCCGCCACGGCGAGCGCGACGCCGTACTCGAGCAGCCGGCCGCGGTCGTGCTCATCGCCCAGCTTGCCCAGCACCACGGATGAGACCCCGATGCTGACGACGAGTGCGATCAACCCGATCGAGGTGGTCGCGACGGAGACCCCGATCACCGCCGTGGCGAAGAGGAAGAAGTACGGGCGGATGCCGTCCACGGCGCCGTTCCACAGCGCGTTCGCGGCAAGCAGCCACGAGGCCGCGCGGTTCTCCCTGATCTCCGTCCACATGTTCTTGATCGCACCGAGGATGCTGCGCCCTTCTCCGCTGCCCCGGTCCTCACCGATCGCGCGCTCGGCCCAGTACGTCGCGACGGTGGAGAGGGCGATCAGCACCCCACAGAGAAGGAAGGGCAGCGGCTTCCAGATCGAGAAGAGCAGACCGGCCGCGACGAGGCCATAGGCGAGGCCGATGGCGCGATAGACGCTGCGGACGGCCTGTACCCTGGCCCGCTTCCGGTCCGGCACGGTGTCCACCATCAGCGCCATCAGCGGCGTCATGTAGGTGTGCAGTCCCGCGAAGAAGAGGAACGCGACGCCGGTCATGAGCCAGTAGCCGGAGAGGAACGGCAGGAGACCGAGCGTGGCGCCCATGACCGGGGCGGCGATCAGGAGGAAGAAGGATCTTCGGCCGAATCTGTGCGCGAGCCCCTGCGGCAGGTGGTCGCTCATTAGCCCGATGACGAACGGCAGCGCCAGCGCGAACAGACCCTCGCCACCGACGGCGAAGCCGATGAGGAAGGTCGAGCTTGCGTACTTCCGGATCAGAACCGGCAGTAGCGCGACGAGCACGGTCTGCCCGGCCGCGGCACCGAGCTCGCCGGCGGTCAACGCGTATTCGCCGAGAGTGAGGCCTTCCTTCTCACCCGAGCGCTTGCGTCCCGGTCCGGAGCCGCTCACTCGGCGGCGGCGGTATCGGCCGTGGTCGCCGTGTCGAGGGAGCCCGTGGTGTCCACCCCGCCCGCCTGCGCGGGCTTTGCGACGACCCGCGCGGCACGCCGCTGGAAAGCTCGCATTCCTGCCTCCTCAGCCGATCGAACTCCTTCGCAGCCTCACGGTGGAGGCAGATTCCATACCCGCACCTCCCGCCGCTGCACGGCGGCGGACTGCATTGCGTTGCCGGTCAGGGGATCCCTGTTTAGCTTCGCCAGCCGACCCACACCCGCTGCACGTTCCAGCCGATTTCGAGGAGAAGCCGATGAACCGGAAGGATCTCACCACGTGCCGACGGTCCCTGCTCGGGTTGGTCGTGCTCGTCCTCGCAGGCTGCGCCTCGTCGTCGGCCGGGACCGGAGCGGCGCCCCGGCCCCAGGCGCAGAAGGCGCTTCCGGCCATCGCAGAGAAGACCCGCGGGATGCAGAAGATCGATGGCTACTTTCCGCTCTACTGGGACTCGGCCGGTGGCAAGCTGTGGCTCGAGATCCCGCGCTTCGACGACGAGTTCCTGTACGTGGAGTCGCTGCCCGCGGGGATGGGCTCGAACGACATCGGTCTCGACCGCAATCAACTCGGTCAGGAGCGGATCGTCTACTTCCACCGCGTCGGTCCGAAGGTGCTGCTGATCCAGCCGAACCTCGATTTCCGCGCGAGGTCGGAGAATGCGGCCGAGCGCCGTGCCGTGGAGGAGTCCTTCGCGACATCGGTGCTGTTCGGCTTCACCGCCGTGGCCGAGAGCGAGGGTCGCGTGCTCGTGGACGCGACCGACTTCGCCCTTCGAGATGCCCACGACGTCGTCGGCGCGCTCAAGCGCTCGAATCAGGGCACCTTTCATCTCGACAAGGACCGGAGCGCTGTCTATCTGCCGCACACGAAGGCGTTTCCGAAGAACACCGTCGTCGAGGCGACGCTCACGTTCGCCGGCGACGACCCTGGCCGGTGGGTACGGGAGGTCACCCCGACGCCGGAGGCGATCACGGTGCGGCAGCGGAACTCGTTCGTCGAGCTGCCGCCGCCGGGCTTCCATATGGTCAGAAATACGCCGGGCTCCGGTTACTTCGGCATCGCCTACCAGGACTATGCCGCGGCCCTCGGTCACCCGATGACGCAGCGCTTCATCACGCACCACCGCCTCCAGAAGAAGGACCCGTCGGCGGCTTCCAGTGAGGCGGTGAAGCCGATCGTCTATTATCTCGACGCCGGGGTCCCCGAGCCGATGCGCTCGGCGCTGCTCGAGGGGGCCCGCTGGTGGAACCAGGCGTTCGAGGCGGCGGGCTACCGGGACGCGTTCCGTGTCGAGGTGCTCCCCGACTCCGCCGATCCGCTCGACGTCCGCTACAACGTCATCAACTGGGTCCACCGCGCCACGCGCGGGTGGAGCTACGGCAGCTCGATCGTGGATCCACGCACGGGCGAGATCATCAAGGGGAACGTGCTGCTCGGCTCGCTGCGGGTGAGGCAGGATTATCTGATCGGCGAGGGCCTCCTCGACCCGTATCACGGCGACGAAGCCGATACCGTTCGCGTGCGCCAGCTCGCGCTCGCTCGCCTGCGCCAGCTCGCGGCGCACGAGACCGGACACACGCTCGGGCTCGCCCACAACTATATCGCGAGCACCGAGGAGCGGGCATCCGTGATGGACTACCCGCACCCGCTCGTGAAGCTGGCTTTGGACGGCTCCATCGACCTTTCCGATGCGTACGACACCGGCATCGGCGAGTGGGACAAGGTAGCGATCGCGTACGGCTATAGTGACTTTCCGACCGACGTCGATGACGACTCCGCCCGCATGGCGATCCTCGAGGACGCCCGGAGCCGCGGCATCACCTTTCTCACCGACCAGGACGCCCGCCCGCCGGGCTCCGTGCACCCACAGGTCCACCTCTGGGACAACGGCAAGAACGCCGCGATGGAGTTGCAGCGGATGCTGAGGGTGCGGCGCGCGGCGTTGGACCGATTCGGCGACGCCGCGATCCGGCAGGGAATGCCCCTCGCCACGCTCGAGGAGGCGCTCGTGCCGCTTTACCTGCATCACCGCTATCAGGTCGAGGCCGCGGCGAAGGTCGTCGGCGGGCAGTACTACACGTATGCTCTGCGCGGCGACGGGCAGACGCCGATGCGCAGGGTTCCGGCCGCCGAGCAGGGGGCGGCGCTCGACGCGCTCGCGCGGACGCTGTCACCGGAGGTGCTCGCACTCCCGCGCGGCATCGTGGACGAGCTTCCGCCGCGGCCGTTCCTCTATCCCTCGCACCGCGAGCTGTTCGATCGCTACACCGGTCTCGCGTTCGACCCGCTGGCCCCCGCCGCCGTGGCGGCCGACTTCACGCTGTCGATGATCCTACAGCCGGAGCGCGCGGCTCGACTGGTCGAACAGCACGCGCTCGATCCGCGGCTGCCCGGACTCGATGAGGTCATCGATCGGCTCACGGACGCGACGTTCGACGCGCGGGCGAGCGACTCCTACGGGCAGGCGATCATCCGCGCGACGCAGAGCGCGTTCGTGGAGCGGCTGATGGAGCTCGCGCTGCAGGCGGACATGCCGGAGGTGAAGGCGCAGGCGGACTACGCGCTGGATGCTCTGCGACGTCGCGTCTCGACCGGAGCGACGGGGGTCGGCGCCGCGGAGCGCGCGCACCGCTTCCGTCTGCAACAGGATATCGCGCGTTTCCAGCGGGAGCCGAAGGAATTCGTGCGTGCTCAGCCCGGCGCGGAGCTGCCGCCGGGGAGCCCGATCGGGCAGGCGATGCTCGACTATCTCGCCGAGGATTGCGCCGGCTGGTGAGCCTCCGGCGTGGCGGCGCTCATGCCTCCAGGCGGCGCTCCAGCCACTCGATCGCGTCGTCGAGCTCGCCGCCGTCGATCCAGTGGCCGATCGGATAGTCCGCCAGGTGCAGATCGGCGCCGGCGGAGACGAGTGTGGCCCGCCCTTCGTCGGCGAGCGAGAAGGGGATCGAAGCATCGCCACGTCCGTGGCCCCAGAACACGGGCAGGCCCTCGGCGCTGCCGGAAACCGGGACGACCTCGGGATGGTCGGGGAGGAAGCCGCTGAAGTTCAGGACGCCGCGCGCCGCCCCGGGACGGCTCAACGCGTATCCCAGCGAGAGCGTGCCGCCCTGCGAGAAGCCTCCGAGGAACGGTCTGCCCGACGCGGTCTCGTTCCCGACCAGCTCGGCGATGAGCTCATCGAGCGCCGTCATGCTGGCGGAGAAGCTCTCGGGCTCGGGGACGGCACCGCCGAGGTAGCGGTACCATGCTCGCCCAGGGCCGTAACCCCATGGTGCCGCGGGAAATGGCGCGTGCGGTAGGATGACGCGCACGCCGGACGGGAAGTGCGCCGCAATGGGTGCGAGGTCGCGGGCATCCGCGCCGCGTCCATGCATAAGCAGCACGAGCGGACCGCCGGGCTCGCCGGCTCGAGTCTCGTATTCGAGCTTCATGGAGCCCAAGATACGTGCCGGTCGGGGACCGCGACACGGCGCGTCCAGAAGCGTGCAAACGCCGAGGTGATCATCGGCCTTGGCCCGGCGAAAGGAGGAACGGCAATGCGGTGGAACAGGATGCTCGCAGGCGTTGGTCTGACCACGCTCGCAGCGTTGGGCGCGCCTCCGCGGCGGGCCGCTGCGCAGCAGGAGCCATCGCTCCCGGTGAGCCAGGTGCGCGCCTACGTCGCGGCGCACGAGGGGGCGATCGTCCGCGATCTGGTCGACCTGCTGCGCATCCCGAACGTGGCGGCTGACTCCGCGAATATCCGCCGGAATGCCGCTCTGATCACGCGGATGATGCGAGCACGCGGCATCCGCACCCAGGTACTCGAGACGGGCGGCTCGCCAGCCGTGTACGGCGAGCTGCTCACCCCCGGTGCGACGTCCACGGTTCTGCTCTACGCGCATTACGACGGCCAGCCGGTGGACACTTCGAAATGGGTCGGTAGCAAGCCGTTCGAGCCCGTGCTCCGAGCCGGGCCGCTCGAGCAGGCTCCGGGGATCATGCCGCTCTCGAAGGCCGGGAGCTACGACCCGGAATGGCGCATCTACGCCCGCTCGGCGTCCGACGACAAGGCGCCGATCGTGGCCATGCTGTGGGCGCTCAATGCGCTGAGGGCGTCAGGGCTGCAGCCGAGCGTGAACCTGAAGTTTCTCTTCGAGGGCGAGGAGGAAGCCGGCTCTCCGAATCTCGAGCGTGCGCTTCGCGACAACGCCGAGCTGCTCCGGGCCGATGCGGCGGTGATCGCCGATGGACCCGTGTACCCATCCAATGCGCCGACGCTGAGCTTCGGCGCGCGTGGGATCGTCAGCGCGGAGCTGACGGTGTACGGCCCCGTCCGACCGCTCCACAGCGGCCATTACGGCAACTGGGCACCGAACCCGGCGGAGCGACTGGCGGAGCTGCTCTCGACGATGCAGGACTCCACCGGGCGGGTGACCATAGCCGGCTGGTACGACGACGTCGTGGCCCCTGGGAACGCCGAGCGCGCTGCCCTCGCTGTCCTGGCCGGACTGCCGGAGGAAAAACGGGAGCGGGAGTCGCTCGGGATCGGCGCGCCCGAGGGAGGCGGACGCAGCCGCTGGGAGATGGTCCTGGACCCGTCGCTGAACGTGGACGGGATTCGCAGCGGCTGGGTCGGAGCGGAGTCGCGCACGATCATTCCGGATCGGGCGACGGCGAGCCTGGACTTGAGGCTCGTGCCGAACGTGCGGCCGCACGAGCAGGTCGAGCGGCTGATCCGTCACGTCCAGCGTCAGGGCTATACCGTCATAAAGGACGAGCCGGACCTCGCGACCAGGCTGGCGCACCCGCGGCTCGTCCGCCTCACATCGTCGGACGGCTACCCCGCCGTGAGGACGCCGCTCAATGACCCTGTCGCTCGCGCGCTGACCGCTTCGCTCCGGCGGGCCGCCGGCGACGCGCTGGTCGTGATCCCGACGATGGGCGGCAGCGTGCCGGGCTACATCTTTCCGGATATCCTCGGGGCGACGTTCATCGGGCTGCCGATCGTCAATCCCGACAACAACCAGCACTCTCCGAACGAGAACCTGCGGCTCGGTAACCTGTTTCGCGGAGTCGAGGTCTTCGCGGCCGTGATGCGATCCTCGCCTCCACCGAGTCGGCCCGCCTCCTGATCGGCGCGGTTGCCGCGAGCAGGTCAGGCCGTGAACGGCCGCGCAGGAGCGGCGTAGCGCAGGCGGCCCCCTTCTTCGGCGACCTGGATGAACCGGGCGGAGCGGCGCTCCAAACGGACCTCGCGGCCGTCGGCCGTCTCGAGCACGACGTGGGTGAGCGTGCCACTCCGGACTCGTACGCGATCGCCGACGCTCAGCCCCGCCCGATGCAGGCGCAGGCGCACCCCGTCGAACAAGACGCAGCGCAGCACCACCGTCTCGCCGACGGTGGCGCGCTCGAGGCTGCCGATCTCCCTTTCGCGTGGACGCAGATCCATCATTTGAGGCTCCCGCAGCAGGAGGGAAGGCTGGCTGCATCAGACTCGGCCCGGATGCAAAAGAAGCCCGGCCGCTGCCTGCGCAGGCGTCCTGGGCTTCCGATGTCGAGCGTCGCGTCCCGTTGCCGACGCCATGTGCGGTCCGAGTCCATAGATAAACGAAAGGGGGCCCGCGACGCAAGGTCGCGGGCCCCCTCCCAGAACGCAGAAATCGGCGCTCAGCCTCCGCTGCCGCCGTGCTTCTTCTTCGCCTTCTTCGTCGGGGGATCACTGCCCGGAGGCAGAGGGGGGCCCGCCCCGTGGCCCTGGCCCTGCGCGCGCCCTCGTACCCCGGGCGCGGGTGGCCGTCCCGACAGCGGACCCCGCCCGGAGCGCACGCGCGCCGCGACTTCGGCCGCTGCCTGTGCCGGTCCCTTGCCGCTGTGCATCGCCCCCTCGACGGCGGCCGGCAGATCCCGCAGCTCCTCGGCGTCGTGACCGCGCCCGCGCCACGCCGAAAGCACGTCGAGCGCCGCCTCCACCGGAACCCCGGCCTCGAGCAGATCGGCGAGGACGTGGGCCTCCATCGTCATGGAGCCCCTTCCGTCCGCCTCGGCGATCGTGCGCAGCGCCGTCTCGGGCACGCCCCGGCGCAGCGCGTCCGCGATTCCGGCTACGTCCGACGCGACGAGTCCCCTGTCGGCACCGAGCAGGAAGCGGGCGCGACCGAGGTCCCCCTCGAGCGCCCGAACGACCGCGAGAATGCGGTCGGGCGCGACGCCCTTCGCCGTGCCTTCCAGTGCCTTGTCGACGAGTGGCTCGACCGGCAGACCCCGCGACCGCGCGTCCTGCACGGTCGCCGCGAACTCGGCCGCCGCGGCCGCCGGCAAGGCCGCCTGTACCCGCGCCATGGGATCCGCACCCTGCGCGGCGAGCGCACGGGGAAGCACGGCTCCCAGAAGGAGCGGCAGAGCGGCTAAGCGGATCGAGATATTCCTCATGATCGTTGTGCTGATATGGACGACCGGACCCCGCATTGGGTCACATCTCCTCGATCACGATGCTGGCTGTGGGGCGCCCCCAGCCATCGTCCGTGATCCCCGGCGCACCCTGGGGCACCATCCAGCGCTCTCCATCGACGCGGAAGGCGAAGTGATAGAGGCCCGGCCGGAGTACCTTTTCCAGCACCCAGGCGTCGCCTTCGCGGTGCATCGGCTCGGGCGTCCAGTCGTTGAAATCCCCGGCCAGCTCGACCCGGTCCGCCGCCAGCGCGAGGTGGAAACGGATGGCGCGCCCCCCCGCCGTCTCACGGCCGACGGCCGCGACGGGCGCCGGTGGAGCCGGAGCCGGCAGCGGCACCTTCCACGTGAGGCCAAGCTCGATACCGAACGTGCCGGGTGCGCCGTACAGCGGATCTCGGGCTTCGCGCCCGGCGGACAGCCGGGCAGTCAGTCCGCGGCCGACCTCGGCCAGCACGCTCACGTCGTAGACTCCTTCAGTTTCGTGTTTCGTGTCGACGCCCGGCGTGCTCCAGGCGCCGGCACCCGCGCGGGCCGAGAGCGAGCCGTGTTCCCAGGCGATTCCCACCTCGCCTCCTCCGTAGGTTCCCGGCGCCTCTCCGTTCCGGCTGTCGTAGAGCTCGGGCTGCAGCGAAAGCGTGAACGGGCCGAGGCGTCGCTCCAGCTCGATGGCGCCGCCCGTCATCGAGAGGTCGCCCGACACCATGGTATCGGGGGCAGGAGGACCCGGTGGCGAGCCCGACTCGGAGACGGCTTCGCCGGACCAGGTACCGCGACTCAGGGTGAGCTCGAGCCGCGCGGCCCAGCCCGCCAGGGTGCCGGCGACGTAGGGGCGAACGGCGACCCGGGCCGTCGAATACCGGAACGGGCTGCGGTAGCGCAGCCCCGAGGCTTCGAAGCGACCACCGGCGCTCAGCGGGGCCGGCCGGCTCCTCACCGTCAGACCTGCCTCGGCGCCGAACCAGTCACCGCCGGCGCTGCGCAGCGACCAGCCGCCATACCCCGTCACGTCGGCCGTCAGGGCAGTCGCAGGGGCGGCGAGGAGGAGCGCGCTCAGCGTGCCGTAATCGCCCGCTTCCACGGGCGCCCCCGTGGGCGGGCGCGCGTAGGCGGCGCCGCCGTCCAGCCATAGCGATACGCCTTGCGCCGCGATCGGCGCGGCGGCGCCGAAAGTAACACCCGAAAGCAACAGCGCGGCGACCAGTCGGATGCGCACCGACTGCGGCGCTTTCTTCAGGAGCTCTTCTCCGGCACCGGACCGACGGTGATGAGGGCGTTCCGCATGCCGAAGCCATCTTCCACGTGGGCCTCGGCCCGGGGATCGGTGACCCACTGTTTCCCGTCGACGACGAACATGTACTTGTGGACGCCCGGCTCGAGCGGGAACATCGCAGTCCACACCCCGTCCCCGTCGGGATCGCGCAGAGGCGCCCCGGCAGGATCCCAGCCATTGAAGTCACCGGCGACGCCGACGGAAGCCGCTTGGTCGGAGTCGAAGACGAACTGCACGTATACCGGGGCGATACCGGCGTCCGGCCCCGGCACGGCAGTCAGCTGGTCGGGCGTGCGCACGAGACTGCGTGCCGGTCCGAGCACCAGGAGGATCACGGCGGCCGCCGCCGCGAGCACCGCCGCCAAGGGCCTGACTCGTACGGTGTGCGGCTGCCACAACCACGACGCCGCGCGCTTCCACCCGGGCCGCACGCGAGCCACCGTGTCGGGAAGATCCGCCATGACCCGGTCGGCCATCGAGTCGGGCGCACGGATCTCCGCGAGCCGCGACGCGCCGGTGGTCAGCTGCTCCCACCGTCGCAGCTCCTCCCTTGCGCGGTCGTCCAGCGCCTCGAACGGAAGCTCTCCGTCCAGATATCGGTGCACGTCCGGGTGCATCACGTTCCTTCCTCCAGCATTGCCTGCAGCGCATCGCGGGCGCAATGCACCCGCATCTTGAGGGCCGGCACCGAGCCGCCCAGCCGCGCTGCCATCTCCTCGTAGGACAGCCCCTCCAGGTGCTTCAGCAGAAAGGCCTGCCGCTGTGCCTCCGGCAGCCGATCCAGCGCGCGCTCGAGGGTGCCTCTCAGCTCGGAGCGCTCGAGCTCGCGTTCGGGATCCTCGCTCGAGCGACCCACGCCTGGGGCGTCATCGAGACGCACGTCCAGACGCCGCCGGTTCTTCAGGTGATCCTTGCAGCGGTTCACCAGGATCCGGAACAGCCAGGCCGGGAACCGATCCGGGTCGCAGCGCTCCAGGTTCGTGTAGGCCTTTACGAACGAGGCCTGCACGAGGTCGGCCGCGGTGTCGCGCGAACGGACCATGCGCAGCGCATAGCGGAACAGCCCATCCTGATGACGTAGCACGAGGATGCGAAAGGCATCCGCGTCTCCAGCACGGACGCGCAGGACGACGCTGGCGTCCGTTTCCGTCGCATCCGTGGGCTCTTCCGGCACACGCTCCCGCGCCGAATTCTGCATTACATCTCCAGGACGATCCAAGGCCGAAAAGAGTCACAAGGATCGGTGGCATCGCGACTTGCCTACGCCGCGACGGCCCAGCTATACTCGGGCCCAGGTCGAGCGTTCCGCCACCCCCGACGGGGCTGGTTCCCTCGTCGGGCAGGGGAGGGACGCCGGCCCCTTCGTGCTAGATGGGGCTTCGGCCGCAAGATCATGCCGAGCCATCGACAAAGGCAATACCACCGGAGCCATCCGGGAGGGGGCGTATGTCCGCAAAGGGGTTGGAAGGTGTCGTTGCGGCCGAGACCGGCCTCAGCCAGGTACTCGGCGATGAGGGTCGCCTGATCTATCACGGCTACGAGATCGGCGACCTGGCCGAGCACGTCCGCTTCGAGGAGGTCTGCCAGCTGCTGTGGCACGGATCCCTGCCGGACCAGAGCGAGCTCAGCCGGCTGAAGGGCCAGCTGGCCGATGAACGACCCATCGACGACCGTCTGATCGACCTCTTGCGTCGCATGCCCCACGAGGCGCACCCGATGGCGGCGCTGCGCACCGGCGTCTCGGCCGCTGCGCTGTTCGATCCCGAGGCCGAGAACCCGTCCGAGGAGGCGAACCGGCGCAAGGCCCTCCGCCTGACGGCGAAAGTCATCACGATCGCCTCCGCCTTCGAGAGGATCCGCAACGGCAAGGATCCCGTGCCACCGCGAGACGACCTCGATCACGCGGCGAACTTCCTCTACATGATGCGCGGCGAAGAGCCGGATCCGCTGGCCGCCAGGATCATGGATGCCGCATTCACGCTGCACGCCGAACACGGTCTCAACGCTTCGACATTCTCCGCCCGTGTCACGGTGGCGACGCTGTCCGATCTGTACTCCGGCGAGACCTCGGCCATCGGCACCCTGAAGGGGCCGCTCCATGGCGGGGCGAACGAGCGGGTCATGGCCATGCTGCAGGAGATCCCGGGGCGCGAGGGGGTGGACGACTATCTGCGCCGCCGGCTCGACGCCGGCGAACGGATCATGGGCTTCGGACATCGCGTCTACCGGACGCTGGACCCGCGCGCTCCGATCCTGAGGCGTTTTGCGGAAGAGTATGCGCGCGAGGCCGGAGAGACGCGCTGGCTCGACATCGCGAACCGGATCGTCGAGACCATGGGCAGGGAAATGGAGGCTCGTGGCAAGCGCATTTATCCCAACGTGGACTTTTTCAGCGCTCCGCTCTATTACACGATGGGAGTTCCGACGGACCAGTTCACGCCGATTTTCGCCTGCGCGCGGACCGCGGGATGGACCGCGCACATGCTCGAGCAGCTCGCGGACAATCGCCTGATCCGTCCCAAGGCGGCCTATGTCGGGCCGACCGGTCTCCAGGTGCAACCGATCGACCAGCGCCGAGGAGGGCGAGATGGATAGCTACCGGTGGATCCGCGTTCCGGAGGACGGTGAGCGGATCGACTTCAGGGGCGGTGAGCTCGTCGTGCCATCGAGCCCGATCCTGCCGTTCATCGAGGGCGACGGCATCGGCCCCGACATCTCGGCGTGCGACGCGGCGGGTGCTGGACGCGGCGGTCGAGAAGGCTTACGAGGGCGAGCGTCGCATCGTCTGGATGGAGGTCCTCGCGGGCGAGAAGGCGAAGAGCGTCACGGACGACTGGTTGCCGGAGGAGACGCTGCGCGCGCTCACCGAGTTCCGCGTCGGGATCAAGGGGCCGCTCACCACGCCCGTCGGCGGCGGTATCCGTTCGCTGAACGTCACGCTCCGGCAGGTCCTCGATCTCTACGCGTGCATCCGTCCCGTGCGCTACATCCCGGGTGTGCCCTCTCCGGTGCGCGAGCCGCAGAAGGTGAACATCGTCATCTTCCGCGAGAACACGGAAGATGTGTACGCTGGCATCGAGTGGTCGGCCGGCAGCGCGGAGGCGGAGAAGGTTCGCGGCTTCCTGGTCGAGCAGATGGGATCCGACATCAGGGAGTCGAGCGCCATTGGCATCAAGCCGATCAGCGAGTTCGGCTCGAAGCGCCTCGTCGCCGCGGCGATCCGCTACGCGCTCCAGCGCGGCCGTGACTCCGTGACGCTAGTGCACAAGGGCAACATCATGAAGTTCACGGAGGGCGCCTTCCGCGACTGGGGCTACGAGGTCGCGCGCGAGCGATTCGCCGAGCGGACGGTGCCGGAGGGAGAGCAGTCCGGCGATCTGGCGGGGCGGGTCGTGATCAAGGACCGGATCGCCGATTCCATGTTCCAGCAGCTGCTGCTGCGGCCGGAGGAGTACTCCGTGCTGGCCACGCCGAATCTGAACGGCGACTACCTGTCGGACGCGGCCGCCGCGCAGGTCGGTGGGCTGGGCATGGCGCCGGGCGCGAACGTCGGCGAGGAAGTGGCCGTCTTCGAGGCGACGCACGGGACGGCGCCGAAGTATGCGGGGCTGGACAAGGTCAATCCGAGCTCGCTGATTCTGTCGGGTGTCATGATGCTCGAGCACCTCGGCTGGGATGAAGCGGCGAAGCGGGTCGAGCGCGGCATCGAAGGCGCAATCGGCGCTCGCACCGTGACGTACGACCTCCAGCGGCAGATGGAGGGTGCCAGCCTCGTTTCCACGTCCGGCTTCGCCGAAGAGATCGTCAAGCACATGTAGCCGACCGCGCAGCGGCGGTTCCTCAGGAGCGCAGAGATGCCAGAACTCGACGTCAGTGTCGTCCTCGACGCGCCGGGTAGCCTTGGTACGCCACTACTCGTGCTTCTGCTGTTCGAGCGCGACGATGCCACCGGCGGTATCGCCGCCGAGCTGGATACCGGTCTCGGTGGCCGCATCTCCAGGCTCGTCGGCCGGGGTGATTTCCGGGGGCGTCGCGATGAGGCGTTGTTCGTCTTCCCGGATGGCGACGACGGCCCGGAGCGGATCCTCCTCCTCGGCGTCGGAAAGAGGGAGGACTTCACGCTGGAGACGCTGCGTCGCGCTGTCGGCGTGGCCGTGCAGCGTGCCGAGCAGATGGGATTGACGGAGCTCGCGCTGCCGCTGCAGAGTGTCGACGCGCTGAGCGAGCACATGGGTCCGTACCTCGCCGCACGGGGTGCGGTCGAATCGGCCGTACTCGCTTCCTGGCGCTTTTCGGAGATGAAGACCTCGCCCGATGAGGAGCGCCCGGCGGGTGCGCTCCAGCGCTTCGTGCTTCTCGCCCAGAGCAGCGAGGAAGCGAGCGCGATGGAGCGCGGTGCGAGCCACGGCGAGGTCGTGGCCAGGGCGGAGAACCTCGCGCGTGACCTGGCGACGCGTCCCGGCAACGTGGCGACGCCGAGCTACCTGGCCGAGCGCGCCCGCCAGCTCGGCGGCTCGCACGGCTTCGACGTGACGGTCCTGGAGCCGAGCGAGCTCGCCGAGGAGGGGATGCAGGCGCTGCTGGCGGTCGCGCAGGGAAGTCAGGAGCCGCCCTGCTTCATCATCATGGAGTATCTCGGCGGCACGAACGGCGACGCGCCGCTGGTGCTGGTCGGGAAGGGCGTCACGTTCGACGCCGGTGGTATCTCGATCAAGCCGGCGGAGAAGATGGAGGAGATGAAGTACGACATGTCCGGCGCGGCCGCCGTGATCGCGGCCATGGCGGCAATCGCCGAGTTGAAGTTGCCCATCAACGTGATCGGCCTGGTGCCTTCCGCCGAGAACCTCCCCTCCGGCTCCGCCGTCAAGCCCGGCGACGTGATCGGAAGCCACGCGGGCAAGACGATCGAAGTGGTGAACACGGACGCGGAGGGGCGCCTGCTGCTCGTCGACGCCCTGTCCTATGCCCGGCGCTATCAGCCCGCCGCTGTGCTGGACGCGGCGACGCTCACCGGAGCGGTGGTCGTCGCGCTGGGCCATCATGCGAGCGGACTCATGGGCAACAACGGCGCGCTCATCGATGAGGTCCGCGCGGCGGGGCAGCGCGTCGGAGAGCGGTGCTGGCCGCTGCCGCTGTGGGACGAATACCGGAAGCAGCTCGACAGCGCGATCGCTGACATCAAGAACACCGGGGGTCGGCCGGCCGGCAGCATCACCGCGGGATGGTTCCTGAAAGAATTCGCCGGCGACTTCCCCTGGGCGCACCTCGACATCGCTGGAACGGCCTGGCTCGACGACGCGGATCCGCCGCTGCGCAAGGGCGCGACCGGCGTGCCGACGCGGCTGTTCATCGAATGGGTGCGGTCGCGGGCGGAGACTTGACCGGAAAGCAGCGCCAGAGTGCACGCCCCCGGCTGACCCCGGGGGTGTTTTTTGCCGCCGTAAGGAGGGTCGCCGCCGGGTTCGCGATCTCGGCCGTTCTCCTGCCGGCGTCACTCCGGGCACAGGGCCAGCCGCAGCGGCCGGACACCACGGCGGCTCGGGCCGATACCACGGACGCCGCAGCCGATACCATCGGGGCGGCTGCGAACGGGGCACCCCAGGAAGTCGCCTCGCCGCCCATACCGTTCCCGGTCATGCCGTTTGCGCCCGATACCGGACTGCAGGCGGGCACCTGGGTCTGGAGCCGCGCGGGCCTGATGCGCTCCGCGCCCACTACCCTGTTGGACGCCGTCGAGGCGGCACCCTCGGTGTCCGGGCTCCGCTTCGGCTACTATGGTGCGCCCGAAGCACTTTCCACCTGGGGATCGGGCGCCGGGGGGGTGGAGCTCTCGCTCGACGGCTACGTCCTCGACCCGCTGCTTGGAGCCACGGTCGATCTCTCGCGTTTCCCGATCACCGCCATCGAGCGCGTGAGCCTGCAGCGCGGCGCGGATCGAACCCGCGTCGAGGTACGGACTCCGGAGTCCGCGGCCGCGGAGCCCTTCTCGCTGGTCGAGGCCCAGGCGGGGGACCTCCTGCGG
Source organism: uncultured Gemmatimonadales bacterium (assembly GCA_963798855.1). GTDB lineage: Bacteria > Gemmatimonadota > Gemmatimonadetes > Longimicrobiales > RSA9 > CAWCUU01. The sequence continues at coordinate 938,315 of CAWCUU010000001.1, forward strand.
CTCACGGTTTTCCGCGGCCTCTTCCTCGCGCCCCACTTCGTCGTCGGTCCCGTGTCGCTGGGCGTCGAGAGGACGGCCAGCGAGGGGCTGGGTCGCAACGAGCCGGCCAACGTCTTCAACAGCTGGGTGAAATGGGCGTTCGTCCGATCGGGAAAGGGTCTGCAGGTCGAGTACCGCAGGATGAACTCGGACCGGGGCGGTAGCATGCCTTTCTCGGGGAGCTTCGACCGCTCGGATCTCGTGCTGCGCGGGCGGACGACGCTGGTGACGCCCGATGCGGTCCTCGAGGTCTTCGGGGGACGCTCGAGCGTCGAGGACTCGCTGCTGGGCCAGCCGCGGCGAGAGGCGCACAGCGAGCAGTACGGGGCTCGCGTCGCGTACGGCTCGCCGGCGCTCTGGGCACGCGCCGGCGTCCGCTGGCGGAGCGCCGAATGGCTGCCGCGCGTCGAGACGAGCGTGGAGTCACGCGTCTCGCTCCCGCTCGTGACGGTCGGTGGGCGGCTGGGCTGGACCGACTGGCGGGACGCCGGTGGTGCTACGGCCACCGAGCTGCACGCGGACTTCGAGCCGGTCCGTGGCGTCGGCCTCTTCGGTCAGATCTCGAATGGCCGGATCGGCGTCTCGCTCGGACCGCCCCGGCGAGTTCCCGACCCGCGCGAGCCGGACCTGCTCGTGCCCGACACGTTCGCGGCGCTCCCCGTACCTCTCTTCGATCGGCACGTGACGCGAGGCGGGATCCATCTGCGCTGGCGCGGCATCCGGCTCTCCGCGGCAGCCGTCCGCCTGCGTGTGGATTCCGTGTTCAGCTTCGGCGCCCCCTTCGACTCGACCGTGCGCGGCTTTCCCGGCGGCGAGAACCACGGCTACGAGCTCGAAGGCAGCATTCCTCTGTTCACGCCCGTTCTGCGCGTGGAGGGATCCTATGTGCGCTGGCAGGGCGACGAGCACTGGGTCTATCTGCCGGCCGAGGAGGGGAGGGGCGCACTCGTGCTTCACGCGCTGCCGATACGGAGCGGCAACCTCGAGATCCTCGCGAGCGCCGAGGTGACCCGCCGCGGCGCCGTCCTGATGCCGGCCGCTCCGGGTGCCGAGGAACCGGTCCTCGAGCTGCCCGGTCGCTTCCTCTACTCCGCCTATCTCCAGATCCGGGTCGTCAGCGTCCGTGCCTTCATCCGCTGGGAAAACGCCAACAACTTGCACGGCGTCGTCGACTTCCCCGACCGGATTCTGCCTGGACAGCGGGTCGTCTACGGGGTGAAGTGGGAGCTGTGGAACTGACCCGGCCGCGCGGCGCCGGCCGTGCGTTGACCCTGTGCGGTGCGTTGCGGTAGTTTAACAGGTCGCTGAAAAATGGGAGTGCGGCCGCGAGCAGGGGGCTTGCGGAGCCTCAATCAAGGCGCGAGGAGGAGTCATAGCAGCGCTATGGCGACGACGAGCAACGATGAGTGAGGCCGCAACCCCCCTGCTCCCTTCGGGTTGTGGCGGCACGGGGTCGTCTGCGTCGTTGCCGCTCCTCCGAGATGCGCCCTGGCATCGCGTCGTCGCGCCGCCTCGCGTCCGGCCCCGTGGCGCTCGCAACGCGGCTCGCTTCCATTCTTCAGCGACCTGTTGAGCGGACTGGAGGCGAAATGGTCCGGAGCATGACGGGGTACGGGGAGGCGGAAAGGCAAACCGCCGCTGGTCGGTTGCGTGCCGAGATCCGCACCGTGAACCACCGCTTCTTCAGCGCCAACCTGCGACTTCCCGCCGCGTTGGAGCGGCACGAGCCACGGATCCGCGACTGGGTCCGGGGGCTGCTGCCGCGCGGTCATGCGAACGTGCTGCTGCGGTTGGTCACGGAGGAGGGGGATGTTGCGCCGCTGCGCGTGAACCTGGAGCGGGCACGGCAGTACCAGCAGGCCCTGCGGCAGCTCCAGGCGGAGTTCGGACTCGGCGGCGATCTGGACGTTGCGCTGCTGAGTCGGGTCCCGGGAGTGATCGAGCAGGGTGAAGCGGACAGCGTCGACGTGGAGGTGGACGCGGTGCGCGAGGTGACCGAGGAGGCGGCGCGGGCGGTCGTCTCGATGCGCGAAGACGAAGGTCGGAGGCTCCAGGCCGATCTCGAGGAGCGGCTCAGCGGCATCGAGGCCTCGCTGGCCGTCATCGCGGAGCGGGCGCCGGCGCGACTCGTCTCGGAGCGCGACCGGCTGCGCACCGCGGTGATCGAGCTGGCTGGCGACGCGGGTGTGGACGAGGACAGGCTGGCGCGCGAGATCGCCTATCTCGCCGAGCGCTGGGACGTGGGCGAGGAGATGGTGCGGCTACGCTCGCATATCGAATTGTTCCGCGACGTGCTCGGCAGCGACGACGTAGAGCCGGTCGGCAAGCGACTGGGCTTTCTCGTGCAGGAGATGCACCGGGAGGCGAACACGATCGGCTCGAAGGCGAACGACGCGGCCATCGAGCACGAGGTGATCGCGATCAAGAACGACATCGAGCGGCTTCGCGAGCAGGTCGAAAACGTCGAATGACGCTAGGCCGCCGCGGCTTCCCGCTCGTTATCGCCGCGCCGAGCGGGGCCGGCAAGACGACGATCGCGCGGCTGCTGGTGAACCGCAGCACGGACGCGACCTTCTCGGTTTCCGCCACGACGAGGCGAGCCCGCGCCTCCGAGCAGGATGGTCGCGATTACCTTTTCGTCGACGATGCCCGCTTCGACGAGCTGCTGCGCTGCGGTGAGCTGCTGGAGTGGGCGGCCGTGCACGGGCACCGCTACGGTACGCCGAGGCGACAGGTTCAGGAGGCGCTGGAGGCGGGTCGGGTCGTGGTCCTCGACATCGATGTTCAGGGGGCGCGGCAGGTGAGGGCGGCCTTCGCCGATGCGGTGCTGGTGTTCGTGCTCCCGCCCACGGCCGCAGAGCTGGCGCGCAGGCTGGCCCGGCGCGCGAGCGAGAGCGCGACCGAGTTGGAGCGCCGCCTGCGCAACGCCCAGCAGGAGCTGGGTGCGGCCGAGGAGTTCGACTACATCGTCGTCAACGATGATGTGGAGCGGGCGGTGGAGTCGGTAGGCTCGATCATGCGGGGCGAGCGGCAGCGCCGCTCCCGTCTCGCGAATCTGGGAGACACCGTGGCCGAGATGCAGATGGCCATCGAGCGGCTGCTAAAAAGGAGCGAATGACATGCAGGTCTTCACACCGGCGGAGGTCGCACGCAACACGCCGAGCAAGTATCTCGGCGTGCTGGTGGCGGCGAAGTATGCACGGGAGCTGAATGCACTTCCGCGCGAAGCCGTGCCGCTGAGCATGGCGAAGAAGCTGACCACGCAGTCGCTGGAGGCGTTCGTCTCCGGACGACTGGAGTTCCGGCTGGTGAAGCGGCGGCGTCGGAGCGTTTGAGCCGCCTCCGATGAGGCAGGCTCTGGTGCCACGGCGCCCCTGGCGCGACCGCCACGTCGTGCTCGGGGTCACGGGAGGCATCGCGGCGTACAAGGCGGTGCAGCTGGCGCGCGACCTCACGCGCCTCGGTGCCTGCGTCGATGTCGTGATGACTCGCGCGGCGTGCGAGTTCGTAGGACCTATCACCTTCGAGGCGCTGACCGGCCGTGCCGGGCTCACGGAGCTGATCGAACCCGGTCGCGCCCTCGAGCACATCCGGCTGGCGCGGGAGGCGGATGTGGTCTGTGTAGCGCCGGCCACGGCGGACTTCATCGCACGGGCCGCGATCGGGCGGGCAGACGATCTGCTGTGCGCGGTGCTGCTCGCCACCCGCTCGCCGGTGGTCGTCTGCCCGGCGATGAATGATTGGATGTGGAGTCACCCGCAGACACAGAACAACGTCCGGCACCTGCAGGAGAGTCTCGGCTACGTGCTCGTCGGGCCGACACGGGGGCCGCTTGCCCAGGGTGAGGGGGAGGGTGAGGGTCGCATGGAGGAGCCCGATGCGATCGTCGCCCATATCGGCCGCGCGCTCGAAGGCGAGACGCCCTTCTCGGGGCGACGCGTCGTCGTGAGCGCCGGGCCGACCCGCGAGCCCGTGGACGCGGTCCGCGTGATCTCGAATCGGTCTTCGGGGCGGATGGGGTACGAGATCGCGGCCGCGGCGTGGCGTCGCGGAGCGGACGTCGTCCTCATCGCCGGGCCGTCTGCGCTCGAGCCGCCCACCGGGCCTCAGCTGCTGCGCGTGCAGACGGCCGAGGAGATGCAGACGGCCGTGCGCCGGGCACTGACCGGCGCCGATCTCCTGGTGATGGCGGCGGCGCCCGCCGATTTCCGGCCGGTCGTCCCGGCCGCCCGCAAGATCCACAAGGAGGAGGCACCGGCTTCGGTGGAGCTCGAGCCTACGCCCGACATCCTGCAGAGCACCCGGGGACACCGCCCCACCGCCATGATCACGGTCGGCTTCGCGCTGGAGACGGATGAAGGACTCACGAGCGCTCGCCGCAAGCTGCAGGAGAAGGCGCTCGACCTCATCGTGCTGAACCGCGCGGACGAGGAGGGCTCCGGGTTCGAGACGGAGACCAACCGCGTCACCCTGCTCGACAGCGGCGGCACGGAGGAGCGGCTGCCGTTGCTGCCGAAGGCGGACGTGGCCGAGGCGATCCTCGATCGTCTGGAGAGTCTGCTCCCGTCGGGCGTATGAGCCTCGACCGGGGCGTGCTGCGCCGGTTCGCGCGGCAGCGTATCGAGCTCGGCGAGCGGGAGTGGCTGCTGGAGAATCTGACGGCCGAGTCGGCGCTGAGGTCCCTGCTGCAGCCCGCGGCGGACCCCGTGCGGGACTTCGGAGATGCGGCGAACTCGGAGCCGGCCGTGCCATCCGCCGGCTCGGCGCTCCGTGCGCTCTCCGCCGAGGCGGCGGGCTGTACGCGCTGCCGGCTGTGCGAGACGCGCCGCACCGTGGTGTTCGGGGAGGGCAGCGTCGACGCCAATGTCGTGGTGGTCGGTGAAGCGCCTGGTGGGGAAGAGGACCGGACGGGCAGACCTTTCGTCGGCCCGGCCGGCAAGCTGCTGGACCTGCTGTTGCTCAGCGTGGGTTTTCCGCGCGAGCGAGTCTACATCTGCAACGTGCTGAAGTGTCGCCCACCGAACAATCGCGATCCGCTGGCGGACGAAGTCGCCTCGTGCACGCCTTACCTGAGGCGGCAGGTCGAGCTTATCGAGCCGCGGGTGCTGCTCTCCGTCGGCCGGTTCGCGGGACAGATGCTGCTCGAGACGGACGCGCCGATGGGTCGCATGCGCGGGCAGGTGCGGCGTTACCGTGCCGTGCCGGTCGTCGCGACCTACCACCCCGCCTATCTGCTGCGCACCCCGCACGCCGTACGCGCCGCGTGGGACGACTTCCAGCTTCTGCGCCGGGTGTTCGATGAGCAGGGCTGAGCCGATTCCATCGCTTTCCGCGACCGAGCGGCGGCCCCCCTACGCGCCGGAGGCCGAGGTCAGCGTGCTCGGGGGCATGCTGATCGACGGAGACGCGGTCGCGAAGGCCATCGAGATCGTCGACGACAGCATGTTCTACCGGGAGGGCAACCGACGAATCTTCCGGTGCATGGCGCGGCTGTTCCAGCGCGGCGAGGTCATCGATCCCGTCACGGTGAGCGAGGAGCTCACGAAGACGGACGAGCTGGAGTCGGTCGGGGGCATGGCGTACGTCGCGGAGCTGCTGGACGCCGTCCCTACGGCGGCGAACCTGGAATACCACGCGCGCATCGTCCGCGAGCGGGCAATGCTGCGGCGGCTGATCGATGCCTCCTCGCAGATCATCCGCGAGGCGTACGACTCGGGCGAGCGGACGGTCGAGGAGGTCCTCGACGGCGCCGAGCAGCGGATCTTCCAGGTCGCCCAGTCGCACGACCGCGAGGGCTTCGTCTGGATCAAGAAGATCCTCTACCCGACGTTCGAGCGGATCGAGCAGATCCAGGCCGCGGCGGGGGGAATCACCGGCGTCTCGACCGGCTTCGCCGACCTCGACGAGATGACGGGTGGCTTCCAGAAGGGCGACCTGATCATCCTCGCCGCGCGGCCCAGCATGGGGAAGACGGCGATGACGCTCGGCTACGCGCTGCACGCCGCGATCGCGCGGCAGACGCCCGTCGCCCTCTTTTCGCTGGAGATGTCGAAGGAGCAGCTCGTGCAGCGAATGCTGTGCGCGGAGGCCATCGTGGATCTGGGGCATCTGCTGCGCGGGCGACTCACGGACGACGACTACGTCCGTCTCGCGCAGGCGGCCGGCCACCTCAATACCGCTCCCATCTGGATCGACGACTCCGGCGTTCTCGGTGTCCTCGAGATGCGGGCGAAGGCGCGGCGCCTGAAGGCGGAGCAGCCGGACCTCGGCATGATCGTCATCGACTACATCCAGCTCATGCAGGGATCCGCCAACGCCGAAAACCGGCAGCAGGAGGTCAGCGCGATCAGCCGCGGCCTGAAGGGACTCGCCAAGGAGCTGCACGTCCCGATCGTCGCGTTGTCACAGCTATCGAGAGCGCCCGAGCAGCGGGCCGATCACCGCCCCCAGCTCTCGGACCTGCGGGAGTCCGGATCGCTCGAGCAGGATGCCGATCTCGTCATGTTCCTGTACCGCCCCGAGTACTACGTTACGCCAGCCGAGGCGCAGGAGAAGGGGCTGCAGGGCAAGGCCGAGCTGATCATCGGCAAGCAGCGAAACGGCCCCACCGGCATGATCGACCTCTTCTTCCGCAGGGAGTGCACGCGCTTCGAGGCCTTCTCGCACCGCGACGAGCCGTAACGAGTCGCCGAAGAACGGGTCGGCGGGACCATGATGAAGCAGCGAACGACGTTCTTCTGCACGGAGTGCGGCAACGAGACCCCTCGCTGGCAGGGGCAGTGTCCCGCGTGTCACGCCTGGAATACGCTGGTCGAGGAGCCCGTCAGGCGCACGCGCCGGGCGGCTGCACGCAGACCGGAGCCGTCGCGCGGTGCCGCGCCGGCCTCGCCGATCCGACTGGGCGACGTCGCGGGAGCCGACATCGCCCGCTGGCGCAGCGGGATCGATGAGCTGGACTTCGTCCTCGGCGGCGGCGTCGTGCCCGGCTCGCTGGTCCTGATCGGCGGAGAGCCGGGCATCGGCAAGAGCACGCTCCTGCTTCAGGTCGCGGCCGCGCTCGAGCGCGCCGGTCGCCGAACCCTCTACGTCTCGGGCGAGGAGTCTCCAGCCCAGGTCCGGATGCGGGCGGACCGGCTGGGTGAGGGAGCTGCGGACGTCACGTTCCTGGGAGAGACGGAGCTCGGCGCCGTCCTCGATCGAACCCGCGAGCTGCGGCCCGCCGCGCTGGTGATGGACTCGATCCAGACCGCCTACACCGACGACATGGAGGGCGCGCCCGGCAGCGTGACGCAGGTGCGCGAATGTGCGGCGCGCCTTCAGCGGCTGGCGAAGGAGACCGGCAGCGCCATCTTCCTCGTCGGCCACGTCACGAAGGGCGGTGCCGTCGCCGGACCGAAGACGCTGGAGCACATCGTGGATACGGTCCTCTACTTCGAGGGAGGCGACGGACTCGAGCACCGGTTGCTGAGGGCGACGAAGAACCGGTTCGGCGGCGTCGACGAGATCGGCGTCTTCCGCATGGGTCCGAGCGGACTCACTCCGGTAGAGAACCCGTCGGCGCTGTTTCTCGGCGAGAGGACTCCGGACATCAGCGGGACGGCCGTGGCCGCCACTATCGAAGGGACGCGGCCGCTGCTCGTGGAGGTGCAGGCGCTGTGCACCCGCACCTCCTACGGTGCACCCCAGCGTGCCACGACCGGGTTCGACCGAGCGCGCCTCGCGCTGCTGCTGGCGGTGCTCGAGAAGAGAGCGGGTCTGCCGTTCGGGCAGCTCGACGTCTTCCTGAACGTGGTCGGCGGTGTGCGCCTCGACGAGACGGCGTCCGATCTGGCTGTCGTCGCGGCGCTCTGCTCGAGCGTGCACGATCGCCACCTCCCGGCCGATTCGGCGTTCGTCGGGGAGGTCGGGCTGGGCGGGGAGCTTCGCAGCGTGGGGCAGCTGGAACGCCGCCTGGCCGAGGCCGCCCGGATGGGGTTCAGACGCGCGTACGTCCCGGCTCGCTCGGGCGCCGGCGCGGGCCGCCAGGGCCTCGAGATCGTATCCGTCGGCGATGTCCGCGAACTGATGGAGCGGGCACTTGGCTGATCCGAGCGTCGCGGCGGTCATCGCCGCAGGGGGCGCGGGCCGCCGGCTGGATGCCGATGTGGCGAAGCAGTACCTCGTGCTCGCCGGCGAGCCCGTGCTGCTGCGCACGCTGCGGGTCTTCCTTGCACACCCGGCCGTGCGGCTGATCGTGGTCGCGCTGCCGATGGCGGACGCCGAGGAGCCGCCCGGATGGCTGAGCGATCTCGATGGCCGCATCGTGGTGGTCCGGGGCGGCGCCGAGCGTGGAGACTCGGTGGCGCGCGGCCTCGAGGCGGTGCCGGCGGAGATCGACGTGGTACTGGTCCACGACGCGGCGCGCCCGCTCGTGACGAGGGCGATCCTGGACCGCGCGATAGCGACGGCCGCTCGAGGGATCGGTGCCGTGGCGGCGATCCCGGTCTCCGACACGATCAAGGAGGTCGACTCGGCCGGCCGGATCGTATCGACGCCGGACCGTCGTCGGCTCTGGCAGGCGCAGACGCCGCAGGCATTCCCGCGGGCGCTGCTCGCGGAGGCATACCGGCGCGCCGGCGAGGAAGGCATCACGGCGACCGACGACGCCGCGCTGATCGAGCGCTACGGCGGCGTGGTCGAGGTCGTGGAGGGCTCGAGCGAGAACCTGAAGATCACGCGGAACGGCGATGTCGCGCTCGCCGAGGCGATCCTCGCGCGGCGCGGGCTGGGAGGCGCGGATGCGGGGTGAGCCCCGCCAGCTGCCCTTTCGCACCGAGGCCGAGCGGCGGCGTGTGCTTCCGGACGTCGCGAGGCACCTGGGCGAGGATGGTCTGGTCGCCTACCCGACGGAGACGGTGTACGGCTTCGGATGTGCGCTCCGACCGCGGCCGCTGCGTCGTCTGATGCGTCTCAAGCGCAGTGGCAGCGAAAAGCCGTTCGTGGTTCTCGTGCGAGGGGCGTCGGACGCGTCGGAGCTGATGTGGTCGGATGCCGCCCGCGCTCTCGCCCGGGCGTTCTGGCCCGGGCCGCTGACGCTCGTATTGCCGGTACCGCCGCACGCGACTCTCGCCGGTGCGCCGCCGCCGCCGGAGGTGCTCGGGCCGGGAGGCGGGATCGCGCTGCGAGCTTCCCCGCATCCCGGCTCCGGCGCGGTCGTCGAGGCGGCCGGCGGCGCGGTGACGTCGACGAGCGCGAACGTTCCCGGCGACCCGCCGGCTTCGGATGCAGCCGGCGTGCTGCGGGCCGTGAAGGAGCTCGCCGACGGCGAGGCGGCGGATGCCTTCCTCGTTCTCGACGCCGGGGTGCTGCCGGAATCATCGCCTTCGACGATCGTCGACTGCGGGTCGCGCCGGCCGCGCGTGCTGAGAGCCGGCGCGATCTCGATCGAGGAGCTGCGTCGCGTCACCCCGGATATCCATGAGTGAGCCCGGCCCTGTGGACGGCGGCGTGCCGACCACGTTCAATCTGCTCTTCGTCTGCACGGGCAACACGTGCCGCAGCCCCATGGCCGAGGCGATCGCCCGGCGCGAGCTGGAGCGGCGGGGGTGGACCAACGTGGCGGTCGCGTCGGCCGGCACGGGCGCGGCCGGTGGGCAGCCGGCCGCGGAACACGCGCTGAGCGTGGCAGCCGAGCACGCACTCGACCTCGCAGCCCACCGCAGCCGGGGGGTAGACGCGGAGCTCGTCGACTGGGCGGACCTGATCCTCGTGATGAGTCCATCCCACTTGTGGCGCATCGCGGAGCTCGGCGGGGCGGAGAAGGTCGCCCTCGTGACGGAATTCCTGCAGGACGACTCGGACGGCGTGCCCGATCCGTTCGGGCGCGATGAGACCGCATACCGCACGACGTTCGAGCGACTCCAGAGCGCGATCGATAGCGTTCTGCGCAGGCTCGAGCCGATCCTGGCGCCGTGATCCGGGCGAGCGCCAAGACGCGGCTGTACGCGCTCCTCGGCGACCCCGTCGCCCACTCGCTCTCACCGTCGCTGCACAATGCCGCGTTCCGTGAGGCGGGCATCGACGCCGCTTACCTCGCCGTGCGCTGCGATTCGGTCGGCGTCGCCGCGCTCGTTGGCGCGATCGCTCGCGCCGGAGGCGGCGGCAACATCACCGTTCCCCACAAGCAACGTGTGCTCTCTGCCTTGGATGAGCCGACCGACGCCGTGCGGCGAACCGGCGCCTGCAACACCTTCTGGCTCGAAAAGGACCGCGTGATGGGAGACAACACGGACGTGGAGGGGTTCACCTCCGCGGCCCGGGCGCTGCTCGACCCGCTCGCCGGGACGCGTGTGCTGCTGCTCGGCGCCGGAGGGGCGGCCAGCGCCGTGATCTGTGCCCTCATCGCCGCCGATGCTCGCGAAGTCTTCGTGCTGAATCGCTCACGCGCGCGCGCGGAAGCGCTTCGCGCGCGCTACGCCGACGCCGCGGCCCGCATCGCCGTCGTGGAGGAACACGCCGACCTTCGGGCCGAGGCGTTCGACCTCGTCGTCAACGCGACATCGCTCGGAATGGTCTCCGACGATCCGCTTCCACTCGATCTCCGCTCGCTCGGCGGCGCCCGCGCTGCACTCGATCTGGTGTACGGGTCCCGCGGCACACGCTGGGTCGAGACCGCCCGGGAGCTCGGAATACCAGCCGGCGATGGCGCGGGCATGCTGCTCGCCCAGGCCGCAGCCGCCTTCAGGAGGTGGACGGGCCGCGAGGCGCCCGTCGCCGCTATGCGCGCCGCGCTTCAAGACGCGGTGAGACTCCAAACCGAGGAGGGAGCATGGGACTGATCTCCGAATTCCGAACGTTCGTCGCCCGCGGCAACGTCGTCGACATGGCCGTCGGCATCGCCGTGGGCGCCGCCTTCGGCGCCATCGCGAAGTCGCTCGTGGACGACGTCCTCATGCCGCCCATCGGCCTGCTGCTCGGCAACCGCGACATGACCGACCTCTTCGCCCTCCTGCGCGCCGGGGACCCGCCTCCCCCGTACCCGTCGCTCGCCGATGCACAGGCCGCCGGCGCCGTCACCCTCAACTGGGGCGTCTTCGTCAACACGATCATCAGCTTCTTCATCATCGCCGCCGCCATCTTCCTGATCGTGCGCACCATCAATCGGCTCCGCAGCCGTCAGGAGGCGCCGCCGGCGGCGCCCACCGAAAGGACCTGTCCCTACTGCCTGTTCAAGATCCCGATCCAGGCTACACGCTGCGCCCACTGCACCTCCGAGCTGAAGGCCGGGTAAACCTGCCAGACCAGCATCGTCCTAACTGGTTCTTAGTCCGAAACTTGCAACGTTACATGCCCGCAAGTCGAAGATGCACGAACACCAGGAGGAAGCGATGCCGAGCGCCTGGAGCAACAAGGACGAGCGCAAGTACGAGCACATAAAGGAAAGCGCCATGGATCGCGGTAAGTCGAAATCGCGAGCCAAGGAGATCGCCGCCCGCACGGTCAACAAGGGCCGCCGCGAGGAGGGCCGAACCCCGAACAAGCGCACCGAGGGCACCGGCAATCCCAACCGGTCGCTCGACGACCGCACCAAGGCAGAGCTCTACAATCGGGCGAAGGAGCTCGACATCGACGGCCGCAGCAAGATGGACAAGGGCGAGCTCGTGCGGGCGATCCGGCGCAGGGAGTGATTCGCCGCTCCATCCGGATTCGAGGGCCCCGGTCGACCGGGGCCCCGTCTGGCAGGTCGCTGAAAAATGGGAGTGCGGCCGCGAGCAGGGGGCTTGCGGACCTCAATCAAGGCGCGAGGAGGAGTCATAGCAGCGCTATGGCGACGACGAGCAACGATGAGTGAGGCCGCAACCCCCCTGCTCCCTTCGGGTTGCGGCGGCACGGGGCCGTCTGCGTCGTTGGCGCTCCTCCGAGATGCGCCCTGGCATCGCGTCGTCGCGCCGCCTCGCGTCCGGCCCCGTGGCGCTCGCAACGCGGCTCGCTTCCATTCTTCAGCGACCTGCTATTTGGGGACCTGCCGGATTGGCCGACGTGGCCTGCCAGGTCGGCAAACAGAGCGGGCACGTGTCGTGCCCGCGTCGCGGTTCCGTGCCGGGCGCTTGACAAGTGAGGGCGGCCGGTTACTTTGAGCGGCGAGTTTAGCACTCGCTGGGTTTGAGTGCTAATATTTCGCCCGTACGACATCACTCAGGAGGGAGCAGCTATGGCGACTGCATCGGCGACCAAGATCCGGCCGCTCGCGGACCGCGTCGTGGTCAAGCCGCTGGAGGAGACGGAGCAAATGCGCGGCGGACTCTACATCCCCGACACGGCGAAGGAGAAGCCGCAGCAGGGGAAGGTCGTTGCGGTGGGGGAGGGGAAGCTCTCGGACGAGGGCAAGCGGATCCCGCCGGATGTGAAGGAAGGGGATCGGGTGCTGTACGGCAAGTACAGCGGTTCGGAGGTGACGGTCACGGACGAGCAGTATCTGATCCTGCGCGAGTCGGACATTCTCGCGGTGATCGAGGGCTGAGCATCGCGCTACGAAGGCGAGATCTGAGAGACCAAGGATAAGAGGAGGAAGCAGCGATGGCTGCCAAGGAGCTGCAGTTCAACACCGAGGCGCGGACGGCGCTGAAGCGGGGCGTCGACAAGCTGGCCGAGGCGGTGAAGGTGACACTGGGCCCGAAGGGGCGCAATGTGGTGGTGGACCGGAAGTTCGGCTCGCCGACGGTGACGAAGGACGGGGTCACGGTGGCGAAGGAGATCGAGCTGTCGGACCCGGTGGAGAACATGGGAGCGCAGATGGTGAAGGAGGTCGCGACGAAGACGAGCGACCTGGCCGGTGACGGGACGACGACGGCAACGGTCCTGGCGCAGGCGATCTTCCGCGAGGGTCTGAAGAACGTGACGGCGGGAACGAACCCGATGGCGATCAAGCGGGGGATCGACCGCGCCGTCGAGAAGGTGGTCGAGGAGCTGAAGGGGCTCTCGACGGAGACGAAGGGGAAGAAGGAGATCGCGCAGGTGGGCGCGATCTCGGCGAACAACGACATGGAGATCGGTGACCTGATCGCCGATGCCATGGAGAAGGTGGGCAAGGACGGCGTGATCACGGTGGAGGAGGCTCGCGGCCTGGAGACCACGCTGGAGACGGTCGAGGGGATGCAGTTCGACCGTGGGTATCTGTCTCCCTACTTCGTGACGGATCCGGAGCGGATGGAGGCGGTGCTGGAGGACGCGCTGGTCCTGGTGCACGACAAGAAGATCAGCTCGATGAAGGACCTGCTGCCGGTGCTGGAGAAGGTGGCGCAGGCCGGCAAGCCGCTGCTGATCATCGCGGAGGACGTCGAGGGCGAGGCCCTGGCGACGCTGGTGGTCAACAAGCTGCGCGGCACGCTGAAGGTGTGCGCGGTGAAGGCGCCGGGCTTCGGCGATCGTCGCAAGGCGATGCTGCAGGACATCTCGGTGCTGACGGGCGGACAGGTGATCAGCGAGGAGCTCGGCTTCAAGCTGGAGAACGCGGTGCTGTCGGACCTCGGCCGGGCGAAGCGGATCGTGGTGGACAAGGACAACACGACGCTGATCGACGGCGCCGGCGAAGCCGACAAGATCAAGGGTCGGATCGAGGAGATCCGTGTCGCGATCGACAAGTCGACGTCCGACTACGACCGCGAGAAGCTGCAGGAGCGGCTCGCCAAGCTGTCGGGCGGCGTGGCGGTGATCAACGTCGGCGCCGCGACCGAGACGGAAATGAAGGAGAAGAAGGCCCGCGTCGAGGACGCGCTGCACGCCACGCGCGCGGCGGTCGAGGAGGGCATCGTCCCCGGCGGTGGCGTCGCGTTCCTGCGCGTCCAGAAGAAGCTCGGCGACTTCGACGTCGGCGACCCGGACGAGCAGATCGGCGTGCGCATCCTGCTCCGCGCGCTGGAGGAGCCGATCCGCCAGATCTCCACGAACGCCGGTGTCGAAGGCTCGATCGTGGTGGAGAAGGTCCGTGCCTCGAAGGAGGCCAACTTCGGCTACAACGCGCAGACCGACATCTATGAGGACCTGGTGGAGGCGGGCGTGATCGATCCGACGAAGGTGACACGGACCGCGCTGCAGAACGCGGCGTCGATCGCAAGCCTGCTTCTGACGACGGAGTGCGTCGTGGTGGAGCGCCCCGAGGAGGAGAAGGCTCCGGCCGGCGGCGGCATGCCGGGCGGCATGGGTGGGATGTATTGAGGACTGCAGGCGCTGACTGCAGGCGCTGACTGCAGGCGTTTACTGCAGGCGTTTTACTGCAGGCGTTTACTGCAGGCGTGGGCGGGCGGGGCGACGCGAGTCGCTCCGCCCGTTTCCTCATCCGGGCGCTCGCTTGCGTGTGAGGGCCGCGCCCGGGATCTTTCGGCGATGGACCCTGCTGCAGCGATGAGCCGTGCGTCCTGGGACGCGATCCTCTTCGATCTCGATGGCACGCTCGCGGACACGGCGGCCCTGATCCTCGCCTGCTACCGGCACACGATGCGGACGCACCTCGGCGCCGAACGGCCCGACGAGGAGTGGCTTCGGTGGATCGGTACCCCGCTTCGGGAGCAGCTTCGACGCTTCGCCCGCTCCGAGGCGGAAGCGGCCGCGATGCTGGGCACCTATGTGACGTATCAGCGCGGCGTGCACGATCGGATGGCGCGCGCCTTTCCAGGGGTGATGGCGCTCTTCGATGCGCTCGATGCATCCGGCGTTCGGCGTGGCCTGGTCACGAGCAAGGGGCGTGACGTGGGCGTGCGTACACTTGGATGCTGTGGGCTCGAGGAGCGCTTCCATGCGCTGGTCTTCGCCGACGACGTCGAGCGTGGCAAGCCGGATCCGGAGCCGGTGCTGCTGGCGCTGCGCCGGCTTGGAGCTCCGGCCTCGGAGCGGGTGCTGCTGGTGGGCGATTCCCCCCACGACATCGAGGCGGGGCGGCGTGCCGGGGTGAGGACCGCGGCGGTCATGTGGGGGCCGGTGCCGGCAGCCGCGCTCCGCTCCGCGCGTCCCGATTTCGTGGCGCGCCGGATGGAGGATCTTCTGCGCCTCTGCCTGCGACCCCTTACAGCGTGAAGCTCTGCACCAGTCGCTTCTCGCTCTCGCCCTCGATGAGCGCCTCGACCTCGATGTAGCTTTCGATCCCGCTTCCGGCGAGCTTGTCGCGGAAGAGCTGATCGAGCTGGAAGACGCCGGCGGAGTTCGACATCTCGATGACGAGTCGGACGGGTGTCTTCTCGCCCCTCCTGATCTGGACGCCCTCGATGGCGGCGGCCGAGATGGAGTGGATGCTGACCGAGCCGGCCTGGAAGGAGATCCGGGAGCGACCCTTCGCCATGTCGAGCGCATCGGCGACCCGCACGACGCCGGCTTCCAGCGTGAGGGGGCGACCGCCGGAGCGGTGCGCAATGATCGCGTGCAGGATCTCCGAGCGCAGCACGGTGGCGGTGGCAGTGTCGTAGGTTCCGGCGAGCAACTCCTTGAGCTTGGACTCGGCGATGAAGAGCGAGTAGCCTTCGTGGTCGGAGCGGTGGATGGACATGCCGAGGTCGTGCAGCAGCGCGGCGAGCGCGACGACGACCTCCGCCTCCTCGGGCCCGAGGCCGTAGTTCGTCGTGACGCCAGGCTCGATCCCGCTCTCCAGGAGCATGCGAAGCAGCTTGACGGCGATGTTCATCACGATCTTGACGTGAACGGGCCCGTGATCCGTCATGCCGAGCCGCTCCATCGCGTTGACGTTGGCGGCGAGCCAGAGCGCGTACAGCTCGTCGTCGCCGTTTATGCGCTCGAGCAGGCGCCGGAGCTTCTGGTTGTGCCGATCGGGCACATTGATCTGGACCCGGTGCGTCATCCGTTCGGAGATGTGGTGTCCGGGCGCTCCCGGCGCGCCGTCGACGGCTTCCACCTCGAGGTCCGGCGCCTCGTCGTCAATCCGCTCCGCCATGACTTTCGTCTCCTTCCTGCCGCGCCCTGGCGCCGGCAGCACGGGCCTTGCAACATCCCGGCGACCGACTCGACCTCTTCGCCGAACGTGAACCTCGCAACGAGAGGGTGACGTGGCAACATCGCAACCCGCACGCTCGTCCAGCCGTCGGGGGCTGGACCTGCGCGGCGAGATCCGGGCTTTTTTGGATGAGCATCCGCACGGCTGGAGTCATGACGCGTGGACCGGCTTCCTCGGCAACCTGCAGACGGCCGGCTACCGGACCAGCGATCCGGAGATGATCGGTCGCGAGCTCGAGGCCGCGCGTCTGCACCGCGTGCTCGACGCGAAGAACATTCGCGGACTCGGGCCTCGCCGCCGCAGCGCGCTCGTGGACCGATTCGGTCGCCTCTGGAATCTGCGTCAGGCGAGCGTGGAGCAGATCGCCGAGGTGGCAGGCATCAATCGCAACCTGGCCGAGCAGGTGCGCAGCGCCGTCGAGTGAAGACGGCGGCCCGGGGGCAGCACCGCCCGGAGCGGTGGTGGGGCTGCGGTTGATCTCGCCCTCCACCGCTCCTACTTTCCGCGTTCGCCGCCGAGCGTGGCCCGTGCCCCGGTGCCCGACCTTCGCAGAAGCCCATGACCACCGCGACAGAAGACAGGATCCGCGTCCGGCTGCCGGACGGGAGCGTGCTGGAAGTACCGCGCGGAGCCACCGCGCGGGAGGTCGCCGCGCAGATCGGGCCTGGACTGGCCCGCGCGGCGCTGGCGGCCCGCGTGAACGGTCAGGTGATCGACCTGCACCGGCCGCTCGAGCAGGATGTCGAGCTTTCCATCCTGACGGAGCGCGACGCGAGCGCGCTGGACGTGCTGCGTCATTCGGCCGCTCACGTTCTCGCGACGGCCGTGCGGCAGGTGCGTCCGGGCGCAGGGATCGGCTTCGGTCCGGCGATCGAGGACGGTTTCTATTACGACTTCGAGGTCGAGGAGCCGTTCACGCCGGAGGAGCTGGAGCGGATCGAGGACGCAATGCGCGATGTCGCGTCTCGAGACGAGCCGTTCGAGCGGCGCGTCGTAGACAAGGCCGAAGCCCGTCGGCTGTTCGAGGACGACCCGCTCAAGCTGGAGCGGCTCGAGGAGCTGGGCGACGACGAGGTGATCACGGTCTATCGAAACGGGGACTTCCTCGATCTTTGCCGCGGTCCGCACCTGCCGTCCACCGGTCGCGTGCAGCACTTCAAGTTGTTGTCGAGCGCCGGCGCCTACTGGCGCGGTGACGAGACGCGCCAGATGCTGCAGCGCATCTACGGCACGGCGTGGTTCGACGAGAAGCAGCTGAAGCAATACCTGGAGCGGCTGGAGGAGGCGCGCCGTCGCGACCACCGGCGGCTGGGGCGGGAGCTCGACCTCTTCTCGATCCAGGACACGGTCGGCCCGGGGCTCATCTTCTGGCACCCGAAGGGCGCGATCGTGCGCTGGCTGTTGGCGCGCGAGGTGGAGGACGACAACGTCCGCCGCGGCTATGAGCTGGTCTATACTCCGCACGTCACTCGGGAGGAGCTGTTCGAGATCTCCGGCCACCTGCCGCTCTACGCGGACAATCAATACCCTGCCATGGGGGCGGGTCACGAGGAGGACGATGCGGTGCGTTATCGGGTCAAGCCGATGAACTGCCCGATGCACACGCTGATCTACAAGTCACAGCACCGCAGCTACCGGGACCTGCCGCTGCGTCTGTCCGAGGTCGCGAACGTCTACCGCAACGAGCGCTCCGGTACCCTTCACGGTCTGCTGCGGGTGCGCGGCCTCACGATGGACGACGCACACATCTTCTGCACCACGGACCAGGCCGAGGACGAGATCCTGCTCTGCATCGACCAGGTGGACCGGCTGGTGCGCCAGCGCTTCGGGTTCGAGGCCGAGTTCGAGGTCTCGACTCGGCCGGCCGAGAGGCTCGGCGATGATGCGGCGTGGGACCGCGCCGAGACCGTGCTCCAGAGCGCGCTGCGCCGAAAGGGGATTCCCTTCGGCGTCGACGCCGGGGGCGGCGCGTTCTACGGACCCAAGATCGACATCAAGTTCCGGGACGCGATCGGCCGCACCTGGCAAGGACCGACGATCCAGCTCGACTTCCAGCTCCCGGATCGCTTCCAGCTCGAGTACACGGGCGCCGACAACCAGCCGCACCGTCCGGTCATGATCCACCGCGCCATCTACGGCACGATCGAGCGCTTCGTGGGGCTGCTGATCGAGCACTTCGCCGGCGCGTTCCCGCTCTGGCTCTCGCCGGAGCAGGTGAGGGTGCTGCCGATCACTGACGAAGTCGCGACGTCTGCTCGCGGGCTGCACGAGGAGCTTCTCGACGCTGGCGTGAGGAGCAGCCTCGACGATCGCTCCGAGACTCTCGGCTACCGCATCCGTGACGCGGAGACGCAGAAGGTCCCGTACATGGCGGTCGTCGGGAAGCGGGAGGCGGAGTCGGGGCAGGTCGCGATCCGGCGGCGGGGGTCCGGGACGAAGCAGGAGGTGATGTCCCACGCCGAGTTCATCGATCGACTGCGTACGGAGATCGCGAGCCGGGCTCTGGATCCCGACGCGTAGCCCGGGAGCCGCTCGCAGCTTGACACTGCGGCGGCTTTCCTCTAGAATCCGCCGCGGAGAAACATGAAAGTGAGGGGCTGTCCGCCCCTCCACCTTTCGGTCCGCCGTGCGCGGCACCGCCAGGTCCACCAACAGACCGATCCCGCCGCTCTCCGGTGGTGGGCGGTGGCTGCTGCGGACCCGTGCGCGCGGGTCCGTTTTTCTTTTCCTGTTTCCGGGAGGCGTCGCCATATCCACGGACAAGCGCGTTCGCGTCAACCGACAGATTCGGATCAGCCCGGTACGAGTGATCGATGAGGAGGGCGAGCAGCTCGGAATCCTGCCCGTAGAGCAGGCGCTGGCGATGGCCGACGAGCAGGGTCTCGATCTGGTCGAAGTCGCGCCCACGGCGCGGCCGCCGGTCTGCCGGATCATGGACTACGGCAAGTTCAAGTACGAGGAGGCGCGCAAGGCGCGCAAGGCGCGCAAGAAGCAGCACCAGGTCCAGATCAAGGAAGTGAAGTTCCGGCCGGGGATCGAGGAGCACGACTTCGAGTTCAAGATCCGTCACGCGCGGCGCTTCCTCGAAGAGGGCAACAAGGTGAAGGCGACGATGATGTTCCGCGGGCGTCAGGTGGCGCGCGCGGATCTGGGACGGCAGGTGCTCTCGAGGGTGGCGGTGGCGCTGGACGATGTGGGCCGGGTGGAATCGGAGCCGGCGCTCGAGGGTCGCAACATGACCATGATCGTGGGGCCGCGGCGATAGCGGTTAAAGGAGATCGTCATGCCGAAAATGAAGACGAATCGGAGCGCTGCGAAGCGCTTCCGTAAGACGGGCAAGGGCAAGATTCGCCGCTTCCAGGCGAACAAGAGCCATATCCTGACGAAGAAGACGGCGAAGCGAAAGCGTCACCTGCGTCACGGCAAGCTGGTGGCGAAGGCGGACGAGAAGCGGGTAAAGCGGATGCTGGGGGGCTGAGGCGATGCCGCGCGCAACGAACGCGGTGGCGAGACACCGCAAGAAGAAGCGGTATCTGAAGGCGGCGAAGGGATACTGGGGCGCTCGCTCGAAGCTCTGGCGGATTGCGAAGAACGCGGTGGAGCGGGGCTGGGCGTACTCGTACCGGGACCGCAAGCAGCGCAAGCGGGACATGCGCCGGCTGTGGATCACGAGGATCAACGCTGCCTCGCGCGAGCACGACCTGAGCTATTCGCGGCTCATCAACGGGCTCAAGCAGGCGGGTGTCGAGGTGAACCGGAAAGTGCTGGCGGACCTGGCGATCCGTGATCCAGCGGCGTTCGCCGAGGTGGTTGGTCAGGCGAAGGCGTACCTCGCCGATCGCTGAGGTCGCTCCGGGTCTCCGGCGACCTGCTGAACCGAGCGGTGTCGCGGGGCCGTTGAGAGCGGCTCCGCGAGTGCTTTCCATTCTTCGTTCCCTCAGCCGTCCCGCGACCGTGACGAGTCCCGATCTGCTCGCTGAGCTGCAAGCGCTGGAGCATGAGGCCGAGGAGGAAATCGGCCAGGCTTCTTCCGTCGAGGAGGTGGAAGCCGTGCGCGTCCGCTACCTCGGGCGCAAGGACGGCCGCATCACGGGCATCCTGAAGCAGCTCGGATCTCTGCCACCGGAGGCGAGGCCGGAGGTCGGCGCGGCAGCGAATCGGGTGAAGGAGACGGTGTCGGCTTTCCTCGAGGACAGGCAGAAGGCGGTCGCCGACTCGGAACGTGGTCCGGCCCCGGATCTGACGATGCCCGGGCGTCGGCCCTGGCGCGGTGGTCGTCATCCGATCGTCCAGGTGATCGACGAGCTGTGCGAGGTGTTCGCCTCGCTCGGCTTCACGCGGGCTCGCGGGCCGGAGGCGGAGACGGAGTGGCACAACTTCCTCGCGCTGAACACGCCGCTCGACCACCCGGCCGCGGACGAGCACGACACGTTCTATCTCTCGGGCGGCTACCTGCTGCGCAGTCACACCTCGCCGGTGCAGATCCGTACGATGCAGGCGCATGCGCCGCCCGTCCGGGTGGTGGTTCCCGGCATGTGCTACCGGCGCGACCCCTACGACGCTTCGCACGCGCCCGCGTTCGATCAGCTCGAGGGTCTGGCGGTGGATGAGGGGATCACGTTCGTTGACCTGCGCGCGACGCTGGCCGAGTTCGCGAGGCGCTTCTTCGGGCGTGACGCGCGCGTGCGCTTCCGCCCCTCCTACTTCCCGTTCACCGAGCCGAGCGCCGAGGTGGATGTGAGCTGCACGATCTGCGGCGGTACGGGCTGCAGCACGTGCAAGGGGACGGGGTGGGTCGAGATCATGGGCGCGGGCATGGTGGATCCCGCGGTGTTCGAGCAGGTCGGCTACGACCCCGAGCGCTACACCGGCTTCGCGTTCGGCATGGGACCGGGTCGGATCGCCCAGCTGCGCCACGGAATCCCCGACATCCGGCTCTTCTACGAGTCGGATGTCCGCTTCCTCGAGCAGTTCTCCTGAGGTCGGCGTGGACCTGAGCTATCGGTGGCTGCAGTCGCTGATCGCGGGTCTCGAGGAGACGCCGCAAGAGCTGGCAGAGCGACTCGCCGCCGCGGGCGCGCCCGTGGATGCCCTGATTCCGATCGGAGCCGAGCTCAGCGATGTGATCATAGCCCGGGTCGAAGAGGCGGGCCCGCATCCGAACGCCGACCGTCTCTCCCTGTGCCGCGTGGATGCCGGCACCGGCGAGCCTCTCTCCGTCGTTTGCGGAGCTTCGAACGTGCGAGCGGGTCGCTTCTATCCGTTCGCGCCGGTCGGCGCCGTGTTGCCCGGCGGCGTCAAGCTCCGCAAGGCGAAGATCCGCGGCGAGCTCAGCGAGGGGATGCTCTGCAGCGAGCGCGAGCTCGGACTCGGCCGCGTGCACGAGGGGATCATGGAGCTGACGGGCGACTTCTCGCCGGGGGAGCCGCTCGTTCCGGCTCTGCACCTCGACGACACGCGCATCGTCATCGATGTGACGGCGAACCGGCCGGATCTGCTCTCCCACCTGGGGGTGGCGCGTGAGCTCGCGGCGGCAGGGGCAGGCGAGCTGCGGGAGCCGCGCGGCGACGAGCAGCTGCGGCTCAGGGGTGCTGACGGCTGCGCAGAGGCGGCGGGCATCTCCGTCACCGTCGAGGCGCCCGATATGTGTCCGCGCTACCTGGGTGCCGTGATCCGCGACCTCGCGATCGCCTCTTCGCCGGAATGGCTGAAGGGGCGGTTGCGCGCCATTGGCCTGCGCCCGATCAACAACGTGGTGGACGCCACGAACTACGTGCTCTACGAGCTCGGCCAGCCGCTGCACGCGTTCGATCTCCGTCGGCTGAGCGGCGAGCGCATCATCGTGCGCCGCGCCGTGGCGGGTGAGACCATCCTGACGCTCGATGGCGAGCGCCGCGGACTCGCGCCCGACATGCTCGTGATCGCGGACGCCGAGAGGCCCGTCGCGATCGCCGGCGTGATGGGCGGGGAGGACTCGGAGGTGATCGCCGAGACGCGCGACGTGCTGCTCGAGTGCGCGCTCTTCGATCCCCGTTCGGTTCGCGCGACCCGCCGCGCGCTCGGGCTCTCGACCGATGCCAGCTACCGCTTCGAGCGCGGCGTGGATCCGGAGGGAATGGAGCGCGCGCTGCGCCGGGCGGTCGCGCTGATCGTCGAGATCGCGGGCGGCAGGGCCGAGCCCGAGGTCGCGGATGCAGCCCCGCGCCCCTTCGAGGCGCCGATCGTCGCGGTGCGACCTTCGCGGGCCGCGCACGTCCTCGGCGTCGAGATCGATCCGGGGCGGATCGCCGACTACCTCGAGCCGCTCGGCTTCGAGGCCCTCGGCGGGGAGGGGGACAGCCTACGCTTCCGCGTCCCGGGCCATCGCAGCTACGACGTGTCGCGGGAGGTCGACCTCATCGAGGAGATCGCGCGGCGCCACGGCTATGAGAGCTTCCCCCAGGATCTGCGCGCGTTTCGACCGAGCGCCGTGCCGGACGATGCCATGGCGGCGCTCGAGGACCGCATCCGGGAGCGGCTCGTCGCGCTCGGGCTGCTCGAAGCGCATATGGGCGGCTTCGCACCGGAGACGGAAGGCGACGTCGCGCTCGAGCGACCCCTGTCCAGCAGCGAGAGCCACCTGCGCAGAGCCTTGCTACCGGGCCTGATCCATCGGCTCGAGTACAACTTCGCGCGCGGCGCGCGCGATGTCCGGCTCTTCGAGATCGGAACGGCGTTCGCCTCGGCCAATGATGCTGCGCCGGAAGAGACGCGTCGGGTGGCGCTCGTGCTGACCGGCGGGCGCAGCCCTCTGCACTGGACGGAGGCGACGCCGGACTTGGACCTGTGGGACCTGAAAGGCGTGCTGGAGGCGCTGGCGCGGGAGCTGGGGCTGCCTGCGCCCGAGCCGGCGGACGGAACGTCGCTGCCGCCGTACATCGATGCGACGCAGGCGCTCGGCGTCGCCGGCGAGGCGGGAGGGGTCGGTGTCGGCGGTCGTATCGCAGCGACGGCCGTCGATGCCCCACGATGGGCCGGGCCGGTCTGGGGCGCCGAGCTGGTGCTGGCGCCCTCGATGAGCGGCCGCGAGACGCGCCGCTTCACGCCGCTGCCGGAATACCCCGCGATCGAGCGCGACATCGCGCTGCTGGTTTCCCGCGACGTCACGGCGGCGGCGATCGAGCACGCGATCCGGGAGGCGGCGGGCGATATCCTGGAAACGGTGCATCCGTTCGATGTCTACACGGGCGAGACGATCGGCGCCGGCCGCAGGAGCGTCGCGTTCCGCCTCCGCATGCGTTCGCCGGAGCGAACCCTCACGGACGCCGAGGCGGATGCGGTAGTGGCCCGGGTCCTGGACCGTCTGAGGGAGGAGATGGATGTCGAGCGTCGCGGGTGATCCAGGGCGCGGTGCGCCCGAATGGGACCGGCTCGAGCTGGCCACGCGGAGGCTTCTGAAGGAGCACGAGAGCTTTCGCCGCCGGGCGGAGAAGGCCGAGCGACGGGTCGACGAGCTCGAAGGCACGCTGAAAGGCGTCTCGCAGGGCTCCATCGATCCGGTCGTGCTCCAGTCGCGGCTGAGGACGACGGAGTCTGAGAACCGCGCGCTGCGACAGCGGCTCCAGGAAACCGAGGGGCGCGTTCGGCGCATTCTCTCACGTCTCGAATTCGTGGAGGAGAACCGGTGAGCGACGGACTGACGACCGTCTCGGTCCGAATCGGGGGTGAGGAGTACAGCATTCGAACGGAGGCCACGGCGGAGCACGCCCTCGAGTGTGCGGCTCTCGTCGATCGGGCGCTCACCGACATTCGCAGCCGGGGCTCGATGATCGAGGCGCACAAGGCGGGAATCCTGGCCGCGCTCTCGATCGCCGACCTGCTCCTGCAGGAACGCCGCGCGCTTCAGTCCGAGCGCACGGCGTCCGCCCGCCGCGCCGAGGCGCTCGCCGGCGATGTCGAATCTGCGCTGGCCGCGCGCGATCTTGCATCGCGGAGTTAGCTCGCGCTACGTTCCTGCCAGGTGGGCCGGCACCAGGGCATAACGTATCATGGTGGTGCGGGCCCACATAGCTCGACACCGGCCTGCCGAAGGCGCCCTCGCGCGCCTCTTCTGGAGTGCTCATGGCAACTTGGATCGTAGTGGGCGCGGCCGCTCTCGCGTCCGCCGTCCTCGGATATCTCGGCGGATGGCGTGTCGAGCGCGCGCGCCAGCGGCGCGCGCGCGCCACCGCGGAAGAGGAGGCCGCGCGCATCCTGCAGGTGGCGGAGGCGGACGCCGCGCGCGTGCGGCAGACCGCGACGCTGCAGGGAAAGGAGGACGCGTTTCGCGCGCGAGAGGAATGGGAGCGCGAGGAGCTGCGGCGCCGCGAGGACGTAGAGCGCCAGGAGCGGAGAGTCGAGGAGCGGCAGAGCGGTCTCGACCGGAAGTTCGACGCGCTCGGCGAGAAGGAACGCACGCTGGAGGTGCGCGAGAGGGAGCTGGAGGGGCGGGGCACGGAGCTGGAGCGCCGGGCGGCCGAGCTCGACCGCGAGTCCGACGAGGCGAGACGTCGCCTCGAGTCTCTGGCGGGGCTGACCGCGGAGGAGGCCCGGCGGCAGCTGGTCCACGAGATCGAGGGGGAGGCACGGGCCGAGGCGGCGAATCGCATCCGCGAGATCAAGGAGAACGCGCGACGCGATGCCGAACGGGAGGCCCGCAACATCGTGTCGCTCGCGATCCAGCGGATCGCCGCGGACCACACCGCCGAGAGCGTCGTCTCTGTCGTGAGCCTGCCGTCCGACGAGATGAAGGGACGGATCATCGGTCGGGAGGGCCGCAACATCCGCGCCTTCGAGCAGGCGACAGGGATCGACGTCATCATCGATGACACGCCGGAAGCGGTGATCCTGTCGGGCTTCGATCCGATCCGTCGAGAGACGGCTCGCGTCGCGCTGGAGAAGCTCATCGCGGATGGCCGCATCCACCCCGGTCGCATCGAAGAGGTCGTCGAAAAGAGCCGCAAGGAAGTGGACGATTCGATGGCGCAGGCGGCGGAGGAGATCCTCTACGAGATGGGCGTGCACGGTGTCGCTCCGGAGGTCGTGAAGGTGCTGGGTCGGCTGAAGTTCCGCACGTCGTACGGGCAGAACCAGCTGCAGCACGCGAAGGAGGTCGCCATCCTGGCGGGGAACATGGCCTCCGAGCTCGGACTCGACGCGACGATGGCGCGGCGCATGGGGCTGCTGCACGACGTCGGCAAGGGGCTGACACACGAGCACGAAGGGACGCATGTCGAGCTGGGCTGGAACCTGTGCAGCAAGTATGGCGAGCCGGATCCCGTGCTGAACGCGATCCGCGCGCACCATGACGAAGAGCCGCACCGCTACCCGGAGACTTTCCTGGTCACGGCGGCCGATGCGATCAGCGGCTCGCGTCCCGGTGCGCGCCGCGAGATGTTCGAGACGTACGTGAAGCGGCTGGAGAAGCTGGAGACGATCGCGCAGAGCTTCGAGGGCGTGGAGCGCTGCTTCGCGATCCAGGCGGGGCGAGAGGTGCGCGTGATGGTGAATCCCGAGCGGGTGGATGACGACGCCATGGCTCACCTCAGCGAAGACATCGCCCGCCGTCTCGAGGAGGAGCTCCAGTATCCGGGTCAGATCAAAGTGGTCGTGATCCGGGAGATGCGCGCGGTGGACTTCGCGCGCTGAGTCCGTACGGACGGAGATGATGGCGAAGATCATAGATGGAACCGCGATCAGCCGGGCGATCCGGGAGGAGATCGCCGAGGCTACGGCGGCGTTCCACGAATGGACGGATCGAGTCCCGGGACTGGCGACGGTGCTGGTCGGGACGAACCCGGCGAGTCAGGCCTACGTAGGGATGAAGGGACGCGCGGCCGATCGGCTGGGCTTTCACTCGCGGCAGATCGATCTGCCGGCGAGCACTCAGCACGACGAGCTGATCGCTGCCGTCGACGAGCTGAACGCGGATCCCCGCATCCACGGCATTCTCGTGCAGCTTCCGCTGCCGCCGCAGATCCGCGAGCGCGAGGTCATCGAGCGGATCGACCCCGCGAAGGATGTGGACGGCTTCCACCCCGTCAACGTCGGTCGCCTCGCGACCGGCGACCCGGATGTGCTCGCCCCGTGCACTCCGGCCGGCATCGTCGAGCTGCTGCTTCGCTCCGGCAACTCTCCGAGCGGACGCCGCGTCGTCATCGTCGGGCGCTCCAACATCGTCGGCCGTCCGCTGGCGCTGCTGCTGCTGCGACGCGGCGAGGCCGGCAATGCGACGGTGACCGTGGCGCACAGCCGGACGCCGGACCTCGGTGCGGTCACCCGTGAGGCCGAGATCCTGGTCGCGGCCGTCGGGCAGCCGAACCTGATTCGAGCGGACATGGTGCGTCCTGGCGCGGTGGTCATCGATGTCGGCAGCAACCGTGTGGATGCGCCCGACACCGAGAAGGGCTACCGCTTCGTCGGCGATGTGGCGTTCGACGAGGTCGCAGAGCGGGCGAGCGCGATCACGCCGGTGCCGGGCGGCGTGGGCCCGATGACGATCGCGATGCTGATGCGCAACACGCTGGAAGCCGCACGGCGGCTGTCGGGCGAACCCGCGGGCGACTGATGCCTGACCTCTTCTCGAGCGCGGTCTCCGACTCTTCCAGTCAGTCAGACCGCCCGTCCGACTCCCGCGCCGAGCGACCGACGACCGAGCGCGAGCGAGCGCTCTCGGTGTCGCAGGTGAACGCCTTCGCGCGTCGACTCCTCGAAGCCAACATCCCGCCGCTGTGGGTGACCGGCGAGCTGTCCGGCTGGAAGCGGCACTCCTCCGGTCACTGCTACTTCACGCTAAAGGACGACGTGGCCCAGCTGCGCTGCGTGATGTGGAGCTCCGACGCGCGACGCCTGCCCACCGAGCCCGAACCCGGGATGCGCGTTCGCGTGCTCGGCGGGCTGACCGTCTACGAGCGCAGGGGCGACTACCAGATGGTGGTGCGGCGTCTCGAAGCCGATGGAGGGGACGGGCTGTGGCGGCTCGCGTTCGAGCGCCTGCGAGAGCGGCTCGGCGCAGAGGGGCTCCTGGACGCCTCGCGCAAGCGCGCTCTGCCGCGCTGCCCGCTGCGGGTCGGCGTCGTGACCTCGCCCGTGGGCGCCGTGCTTCACGACATCCTCCACGTCATCGAGCGGCGCGCGCCGTGGACGCAGGTCGTCTTCTGTCCGGCGCGCGTGCAGGGCGACGGCGCCGCCGCCGAGATCGCGGCGGCGATCCGTCTCTTCGGGCGCAGCTCCGCGGCCGACGTGCTCATCGTCGGGCGCGGCGGTGGCTCTGTCGAGGACCTGTGGCCATTCAACGAGGAGGTCGTCGCTCGCGCCATCGCGGCCTGCGCCCAGCCGGTGATCAGCGCCGTCGGTCACGAGACGGATGTGACGATCGCCGACCTCGTTGCGGATGTGCGCGCGCCCACGCCCTCGGCTGCGGCCGAGCTCGCGGTGCTCGATCGCGCCGCGCTGGAGCGGGAGCTCGCCGCGTACACGTCGCGCCTGCGCGGCGGATTGGTGGCACGCGTCCGCGAGCCGGCCCGGCGGGCCGACGCGCTTCGCGGGCGCCTCGCCGCGGTGATGGAGCGCGGTGTGCGCGAGCGCTCACACCGTCTGCGGGAGTCCGCCGGTCGGCTCCACGCACTCTCGCCCCTCGCCGCACTCGGCCGTGGATACTCCGTCGCGCTGGGAGATGGCGGACGCGTGCTGCGAGGTCGCCGCGATTTTCCGCGAGGCTCCCGCTTCGGGCTCCGCGTCAGCGATGGCACGGTGCCGTGTGAAGTGGCGGGCGAGCCGCAGCCGCTCGAACGGGCGGACGAGTGAGCGAGGAAGCCCCCCTGGGCCTCGACCGCCGCCTCACGCGTCTCGAGGAGATCGTCGCGCGGCTGGAGGGCTCGGATCTCGACCTCGAGGAGGCCCTCGCTCTCTTCGAGGAGGGGGTCGCGCACCTGCGCGAGGCGCGCACGATCATGCGTGAAGCGGAGCTGCGGGTGCATCGCCTGCTGGCGGACGATACGGGCGAGAGCGTGCTCGAGCCGCTGGACGACGACGTGTGAGGGACGCGCAGGCGACGGACGACGCGCTCGAACGGGAGCGCGCCGCGGTGGATCGGGCGCTGACCGGGATCGCCGACGAATACCTCGCCGCAGCGCCGTCGGCGCTCTCGATGCCGATCCGGTACGCGCTCGCGGCAGGCGGGAAACGACTCCGCCCAATTCTGTGCCTGGCCACATACCGCGCAGTCGTGCGTGCGGCCGGCTCGGCCGGGACCCGGCCCCGCGGTGTCGATACGGACGCCTCGGCGGACGCGGTTCCCGACGCGGTCCTGCGAATGGCGTGCGCGGTGGAAGTCCTGCACACGTACTCCCTGATTCACGACGATCTGCCTTGCATGGACGATGCCCTGCTTCGGAGGGGCAGTCCATCGACGCATCGACGCTTCGGCGTGGAAGCGGCCACTCTCGCGGCGGCGGCCATGATCCCGCTGGCGTTCCGGATGCTCGAGGACGGGGCCTGCGGTGCGGGTCTGGCGCGTCCAATGCGTGCCAGGGTGGCCTCCGAGCTGGCGACCGGGGCGGGGGCAGCGGGCATGGTCGGCGGCCAGGTCCTGGATCTCGCGGCCGAGGGTCGGCCGCTCGAGCTGAACCAGCTGGAGCGGATCCACCGTGCGAAGACCGGTGCGCTGCTCACGGCCGCGCTCCGCATCGGTGCGGTCGCGGCAGGGGCCGGCTCGGAAACCATCACCGCCATCACGCGTTATGGTGAGGGCGTCGGCCTTGCATTTCAGATCGTGGATGATCTATTGGACGTCACCGGTCGGGCGGCGGAGACGGGGAAGCCGCCGGGGGGCGACGCGGCTCGCGAGAAGGCCACGTTTCCGGGGCTGCTCGGCGTCGAGGCGGCCCGGGCGAGGGCGCGCTCGGAGATCGACGCTGCCGTGGAAGCTCTCACCGTGGCCGGTCTGAACGAGCCGGCGCTGGTCGCTCTCGCGCGCTTCGCGGCAGAGCGCGACCGCTGATAAGGAGGACATCTTGTCCCTGCTGGAGAAGATCGCGAGTCCGCAGGACGTGCGCGCGCTCGCGAAGTCGCAGCTTCCGGAGCTGGCCCGCGACGTACGCGAGCGCCTGATCGATGTGATCAGCGAGGTCGGAGGCCATTTCGCCCCCGGGCTCGGTGTGGTCGAGCTGACCGTCGCATTGCACTACGTGCTGGATACCCCGCGCGACCGCCTGGTCTGGGACGTTGGCCACCAGGGCTACCCCCACAAGATCCTGACCGGCCGTAACGCCCGGCTTCCGACGATCCGGCAGCAGGATGGGATCTCCGGATTCCTGCGGCGTGACGAATCGGAATACGACACGTTCGGCGCCGGTCACGCGGCCACCTCCATCTCCGCGGCGCTCGGCATGGCGACCGCCCGTGATCTGCACGGCGACGATTACAAGGTGGCCGCCGTGATCGGCGACGGAGCGCTCACCTGCGGTCTCGCCTACGAGGCGTTGAACAACGCCGGCCATACCCATCGCGACCTGATCGTCATCCTGAACGACAACGAGATGTCGATCTCGCCGAACGTCGGCGCGATGCACAAGTACCTCACCCGCGTCACGACGAACCCGATCTACAATCGGCTGCGGAACGAGCTGAAGGGGGTGCTGCAGCGCACGCCCTCGAGCTTCGAGGAGTGGGCGATCAAGCTCGAGGAGAGCGTGAAGAACATGCTCGTCCCCGGCACGCTGTTCGAGGAGCTCGGCTTCCGCTACTTCGGCCCCGTGGACGGGCACGACGTGGGGGCCGTCGTCAATGTGCTGCGCAAGGTCCGCGGCATGACCGGACCCCGGCTCGTCCACGTCAGGACCCGCAAGGGGAAGGGCTTCCCCCTCGCCGAGCAGAACCCCGTCGTCTGGCACGGCGCTACGCCGTTCGACAAGATCAGCGGCGAGATCATGAAGAAGAAGGGCGGGCTGCCCGCGTACACGAAGGTGTTCGGCGCCGCCCTGGTGGAGCTCGGAGCCCGCTACCCGGAAATGGCGGTGATCACCGCGGCGATGCCGACCGGCACCGGCACCGGCGCGTTCGGTGACGCCTTTCCGGAGCGCTATTTCGACGTCGGCATCGCCGAGGCGCACGGCGTCACGTTCGCCGCGGGGCTCGCTGCGGACGGCGTGCGACCGGTCGCGGCGATCTACTCCACCTTCCTGCAGCGCGCCTACGACTCCATCGTTCACGACGTCGCGCTGCAGAAGCTGCCGGTCGTGTTCGCCATGGACCGGGCGGGCCTGGTCGGAAACGACGGTCCGACGCACATGGGTCTTTACGACATCGCGTATCTGCTCGCGGTGCCGAACATGGTCGTGACGGCACCGAAGGATGGGGCGGAGATGGTGGCGCTGCTGCGGCTCGGCGTCGACCAGACGGAGGCCCCCTTCTCGCTGCGCTACCCGCGTGACAGCGTGCCCGCGGCCGTGCCTTCGCTCGACGAGATCCCCGAGGTGCCGTTCGGCACGTGGGAAGTGCTACGGCGAGGCTCGGGCGTGGCCCTGCTCGCCGTCGGCACGATGGTGCTGCCCGCACTCGAGGCCGCGGCCGTGCTCGCGGCCGAGGGGCTCGATCCGACGGTCGTCAATTGCCGATTCCTCAAGCCCATCGACCGTGCCACGCTCGAATGGGTGCTCGGCTCTCACGCGGCCGTTCTCACGGTGGAGGAGGGCACCGTCGTCAACGGCTTCGGCGCGATGATCGCGCGTGAGCTGGAGCAGGCAAGGCTCGGTGGGGCGGACGTCCGGATGGACATCCTGGCTGTGCCGGACGAGGTCATCGAGCACGCGTCGCGCGGACAGCAGCTCGCGCGCGTCGGCCTGACTCCGACCGGCATCGCGGAGCGGGCCCGGCTGCTCGCCCGGATCAGTAGAGTGCTGCCCATGCGCGAGATGGCCTGATGGCCGGAGCCGCCGGCTCCGTGCGCCGCATCGGCATCATCGCGCACGCTCACTACGGTCGCCTCCAGCCCTCGCTCGATGCGCTGCGGCGCGCGGCCGAGCGGAACGACGTGGAGCTCGCGGCCGAGGAGTGGCTGGCCTCGGACCTGGGCGCCGAGCCGTTCGCCGTCGACGAGGACGGCGGTACGAGCGACGACATCGACCTGCTGCTCACACTGGGAGGCGACGGCACCCTGCTGCGCGGTGCCCGCATGGTCGGCCGCCGCGAGATCCCGATCCTCGGTGTCAATCTCGGCCACCTGGGGTTCCTCACCTCGACGACTCCCGCGGATCTGGACGAGTCCCTGCGCCGGCTGTTCCGCGGCGAGTACATGCTGGACCGGCGCATGACGCTCGAGGCGCGGCCGATCGGCGAAGGCTCCGATCAGGGACCGGCCTTCCTCGCACTGAACGATGCAGTGCTGCACAAGGGCGGCTTCGCGCGGATGCTGCGGCTGACGGTGCGCGTCGGGATGGACGTCGAAGAGGGCGAGGAGGTCGGTACCTACAGCGCCAATGGCATCATCCTCGCCACGCCGACCGGCTCGACGGCCTACTCGCTGTCCGCCAGCGGCCCGATCATCGTCCCCAGTGTCGAGTGCATCCTCGCGACGCCGATCTGTCCGCACACCCTGGCTGTCCGCCCGCTCGTGGTGCCGGCCACCGCGGTGCTCTCGATCGAGATCCTCACTCCGACCGAGGGGCTGATCCTGACGGTGGACGGACAGGATGGTGCGGCACTCCGACCCGGCGACCGGATCGAAGTCCGCCGCGGGAAGCCCTGCATTCCTCTCGTTCGATTCCCGGAACAGAGCTTCCTTTCCACGCTGCGCCGCAAGCTGCACTGGGGCATCGAGCGCGGAGAGAACGGTCGCTCCTGACCGGGTGGCGGGCGACTCTATCATGCTGCTCGAGCTCCGAGTCGAAAACTTCGCGGTGATCGACCGCATCACGCTGCGCCTCGAGCCGGGGCTGAACGTGCTGACGGGCGAGACGGGGGCGGGCAAGTCCCTCGTCGTCGGCGCGCTTTCGCTGCTGCTCGGCGAGCGCGCGTCGGCGGACCTCGTGCGCCCGGGCGCGGAACGCGCTGTCGTGGAGGGCGTCTTCGACATCGGAGGTGACGAGGAGGCGATCGCGCTGCTGGCGGAGCAGGGGATCGATGCGGAGGATGGATTGCTCATCCTGCGGCGGGAGGTCGCCCTCCGGGGCCGCAACCGCGCGTGGGTGAACGGCGCGGCCGCGACCGCGGGTCTGGTGGGGAGCCTCGGGGGCATGCTGGTGGACCTGCACGGGCAGCACGAGCACCAGACGCTCCTCAAACCCGCGGATCAACGGGCCATGCTCGACGCGTTCGCGAGCGCGACCCCGCAGGCTGAGGAGGCCGCCGCCGCGCACGCGGAGTGGCGGAGGCTGGAGCGGCAGCTGGTCGAGCTGGACCGTCGCAGACAGGAGGTGGAGCAACGCTCGGACTTCCTGCGCTTCCAGCTGCGCGAGATCGAGGCGGCGGACCTCTCGGAGGGCGAGGAGGACCGCCTGGAGGAGGAGGCGCGGCGGCTCGAGCACGCGGAGGAGCTGGCGCGGATCGCCAATGAGCTGCACGTGCTGCTGTATTCCGGCGAGGAGGCGCTGGCGGCCGGGGTCTCCGCCGCGATGCAGGAGTTGGATCGGCTCCTGCGGATCGATGCCTCGGAAGCGGCCACCCGTGAGCTGCTGGAATCGGCGTACTACGCGCTGGAAGAGGCGGGCCGGCGGCTGGGCGCCTATGGGGCCGGCATCGAGCACGAGCCTCGCCGCCTTCAGCAGCTGCGGCAGCGACAGGACGTTCTCTTCCGGCTATTCCGAAAGTACGGCGAGGGAAGCGCGGCGGTGCTGGAGGTTGGTGCGCGGGTGCGCGCGGAGCTGGACCTGGTGCAGGGAGGCGCGCTCTCGCGTCGCGAGCTGGAGCGGGAGGTGGCCTCGGCGCGGGCCCGCCTCGAGGCCGCCGCGGCCGAGCTGACGCGGCTGCGCTCGGCGGCGGCCGAGCGGCTGAAGCACGAGGTCGAGGCGGTGCTCCCGGAGCTGGGTTTGCGGGACGGACGGTTCGAGGTGGAGCTGGAGCATCTCGATGAGATCGCGTCGACGGGGGCCGAAAGCGTCGAGTACCGCGTATCGCTCAACCGGGGGTTCGAGCCGAGGCCCCTGGCCCGCGTGGCCTCCGGCGGCGAGCTGTCGCGGGTCATGCTCGCGCTGAAGACGATCCTCGCGCGGCTCGACCGCGTGCCCTCGCTCGTCTTCGATGAGATCGACGCGGGCATCGGAGGCCGGACGGCGCACCGGGTCGCCGCCAAGCTGAAGGAGGTCGCCGGCTCTCACCAGGTCTTCGCGATCACGCACCTCCCGCAGATCGCTGCGCGCGCCGACCTCCATCTCCTCGTCGAGAAGGTGGAGCGCGATGGTGCCGTCGCGACACGGGTCTCTGCCCTGACGGGAGAGGAGCGGCTGGTCGAGCTCGTGCGCATGCTCGGTGGCGACCCGGACAGCGCCGCCAGCCTGCGCCACGCCCGGGAGCTGCTGGGCGTGGCGTAGGTCGGGAGCCGTGCGTCAGAACGAGTACTTCGCCTGCAACAGCGCCATCCGTCCGATGATCGCCGTGCCGGGGAAGCTCTGGTACTCGGTGTCGAAGATGTTCTGCACCGAGAGCTCGAGCGACGTCGCCTGCAGCCCGGGCACCCGGTAGCCGAGCGTCAGGTCCGCGAGCGTGTAGTTCTTCACGCAGGGGGTCGAGGGACCGAGGCCCCGGTTGCCCGGCACGCACAGGGTGGCGTTGTAGACGCCGGACTGCACCGGGAAGTGGCTGTTGAAGCGCACGCGCGCCTCGCCGTTGAAGCCGCCGGCCAGCGGGCGGTAGGTCAGCGCGACGCTGCCCTTCCGGCGGGGGGCGTTCAGCGTGATGATGGCGCCCGACCCGATCGAGCTCGCGTCGAAGTAGTCCTTGTCCGTCAGCGACAATGTGCCGCTCAGCGACAACGCGTCGCTCAACAGGGCCGTCGCGGAAAGGTCGCTCCCCCACAGGTCGATGTGGTCGTGCACATTCGTGTAGGTGGCGAGCAGCTGGGCGCCGTTCGCGTCGACCTCCCCGCTGGAGACGACGCCGAGCGGTACGGCTGCCAGCCCGGGAGCGAGCGCAGCCGCGGTCGCCTGCGCCTGTTGCGGCGACATTCCGAGGTCCTGCACGAAATGCTGCGCGAGGAACGCGCCGGTCTCGTTGCCGTTCAGGCCAATGAACGGGGTGTAGACTGTCAGCGGCGTGACGAAGTCGTTGCGCCGCTCCCACCAGAGGTCCGCGGCGAGCAGCAGACGCCCGGCGATGATGCCGCGGTAGCCGCCCTCGACAGCGGTGCTCGTGGACTCGCGGATCGGCTCCACGTCCGGGATCGTGACGTCGCTGGCCGGCTCGCTCGTTCCGGCCGTGGGATCGAGCACGTTCGCCGTGATCTGCGCGGGCGTCGGCGCGAGCGAGAGCAGGTACTGCACCATGCTCGGATCGATCGGCGTGCCCGCCTGTGCCGCGGCGGCGGCCATCACCTGGACGGCGGCCTGCCAGTAGCCGGCCGCGCCGGCTGCCGGCAGGAGCTGCGAGGGTCCACCCAGCTGGGCAGGCGTGAACGGCGAGCGCATCAGGTAGCCGCCGTCCCCCTGGCGGAAGTGGAAGCCCGTCTCGCCCGTGCCCTGCACGCGGACGCTGTAGCCGAGCGCGGCCGCACCGGCCTGCGGGATCGCCGTGGGCAGGTCCAGGAACTGGTTCAATGACGATGGCGTGGAGTAGGCGCGGTTGTAGGTCAGGCGGAACGCCTGCTCCTCCGTCGGCTTGAAGACGATGCCGGCTCTCGGCGAGAACACGACGTCCGGCAGAGCCGAATGGTGGTCGAGTCGGCCGGCCAGCGTCAGGTTCAGCTTCGAGGTCAGCTGCGTCCCGGACTGCAGGTAGCCGCCGATCTCGGTGGTCTGGTCGTCGTTCTCGTAGATCCCGTTGATCGTGCCGTTCGTGCGCGGGTCGGTGAACAGGTAGTCAACGCCGTAGGTGAAGTCCTGGCGACCGCCCGCGAGTGACAGGCCGTGCTGCAGCTGCGCGACCCAGAGCCTCGAGTTGTCGACGATCGGCTGACCGGTGCGCAGCAGGTACGTATCCCCGGCATCGCTGGTGTTCAGATAGACCTGCGCGAAAAGGCGCTCCCAGTTGAGCCGCGCCTGATAGTAGGTGTAGCGCCAGTCCTCGACCTGTCCCGCGCCGAGGCCGGTGAGCTCGATGGCGCTGCCGACGTTCGTCATGCCGGCCTGGAAAATCGTCGAGACGTTCTCCGACGCCTGCCAGTCCAGGCGCGCCTCGCCGCTCCAGCGGTTCACTTCGAAGTCTCGCGTCCCGACCAGGGCGATACGCCGCATCGCCTCGAGCGAATCGCCGAGCGCCTGAATCAGGTTGTGGCGGAAGACGGGGATCTGGAAGCGCGCCGCTTCACTGACCTCGACGGTGTCGGTGAACCGCCACTCGTCCGCGCTGAAGTAGAGGCCCGAGACCTTGATGCCGACCCGATCGCTCAGCTTCTGCGCGGTGCGGAACGTCCCCTTGAAGACGCTCTGCTCTCCGCCGGCGAGCCCGACGGTGGTGCCCTGACTGGCCAGTGGTGACTTCGTGATCATGTGCAGCACGCCGTCGGCCGTGTTCGGTCCGTACAGAGCGGAGGCCGGGCCGAGCACCACCTCGATCCGCTCGAGGTCGTCGCTCGTGGCCGGAACGAAGTGCATCACGTTCACCCGCAGCGACGGCACTCCCGCGATGCGGTAGTCCGTCAGCATGTGGAGCGAGCCGGAGAAGATGTTGTTGAATCCACGTGCCGCCACGTTCGTGGACTGCACGCCTTGCGTGATGATGTCGATGCCGGGGGTGCTGCGCAGATAGTCGGCCGGGGTTACGACAGGGGTCGCCTCGATCTCCCGCTGACCGATCACGCTGACCGAGGCCGGAGCGTCCAGCGCCTTCGCCATCGTCTTCGTCGCGGAGACGACGATCGGATTCAACGTGAAGGCCTGCATGTGCAGCTGCACCGCAGCGATCGAGCTCTCTCCCGCCACCACGCGCACGGCCTCCACACGCTGCGTCCCGTAGCCGATGATGCTGACCGAGATCGCGTAGGTGCCCGCGGCGAGGTTCGCGATGCGGAACTCGCCCGACGTGCCGCTCACCGCCTGTCCCGCCACCGTGCCGCCGACATCGATCGCCTGTATCTGCGCCCCGCTCAGCGGAGTGCCGCTCTCGGCATCCGTGACACGCCCCGTTATCGCGCCGTTCTGTGCCAGCGTGGGCTTCGCCCACAGGAGCAGCAGCGCTGTACCGAGGAAGAGGATACGCCTCGTCACGTGAACCATGTCATCCTCGCGATTTTCGTCTGAGCCGGCTCGCCGGGGTCGGCGGCGGCGTTCGGATGGGCCCCTTTCGGTGCGAGCGCGTGAGGGTCGCGCCGTGTTGCCGAAGCGAGCGCTTCCAGTATATCCGAGCCGCGTCGGCAGGGTCAAGAAAGACTGTTGTCGCGGCGCGAAAGGCGCCGGCTGGAACTCGGACTGCGGGGTTCCCGCGGTGCAGTGGTATCGCTACGATCCTGTTTGGCCCGGTTCGCCGTCGAGCTCCGCGACGTGCACGAGCGCCTCGCCCTGATACACAATGGGATGGACCCGTCGGCCGATGACCAGCCCCGACACGCGGGATCGCACCTCCGCCGTCTCGGTTCCGAGCGCGTTCGTGATCTCTCCGAGGACCTCGCCCTCGCGGACGTGCTGGCCGAGCTGCGCGTCCGGCCGAAACACACCGCTGCGAGCGGCACGCACCCAGCGGCGTTTGCGCGATTGGAGGAACGTGGAGGACTCCCCCGCCTCGACGCCGGCGATCACCCCCAGCGCGGCGAGCACGCGCAGCGTGCCGTCGACCCCGACGCGGATCGCCGATGGCGTGAAACGTCGGGCCTCCCCGGCCTCGTAGACCAGGACACGGGTCCCCCCCGTGACGGCGGCGCCGCGCAGCGAGCCCGGTGGCGCGGCGGCGTGAATGGCTATGGGTGCGGCGAAGGCGCGCACGAGACGGCGGGTGTCGTCGTCGTCCAGGTTCGCCCGGATCTGCGGCAGGTTCTCACGGTCGTCCGAGCCGCAGTGGTAGTCGATGCCGTGAGAGCAACGCCCGACCACCTCCCGCATGAATAGGTGCGCGAGGCGGGCGGCGAGCGAGCCGTTCACGCTACCCGGGAACGCGCGGTTGAGGTCGCGACGATCAGGCAGGTAGCGCGATTCCGCGACCACCCCCGGCAGGTTCACGATCGGCACGGCGACGACGGTGCCTCGAACCTCCGCGGCGCGGATCCGTTCGAGGACCTGGCGCGTGATCTGCACGCCGTCCAGCTCGTCGCCGTGGATGGCGCCGCTCAGAAAGATGGCCGGACCGGGAGCTGCGCCGTGGATCACCTCGATCGGCAGCGACAGCCAGCCTCCGGCGGGCAGCCGGGCGACACGGATGTGAAGACGCTCCCGCCGCCCGGGCTCGACACGGGTCCCGCCGATCTCGAAGCGTTCGATGCTACTCGTCCTCATGGACTGCGTCCGACTCCGCTTTTCCGGCCCGCTTCGGAACCGTAGCCGCTGCCCCGCGAGGGACCAGGTCCTCGTGGTCGTGGGAGACGTTGTTCTCGATGTAGTCGATGATCTCACCGGCGACGTCCACGCCGGTCGCCGTCTCGATCCCCTCCAAGCCAGGGGAGGAGTTCACTTCCATGACGACCGGGCCGCGGCTCGAGCGGAGGAGGTCCACCCCGGCGACACCGAGCCCCATCACCCGGGCCGCACGGATCGCGGTGTTGCGTTCCCGCGTGTCGAGCTTGATCGGCGACGCGCTGCCGCCGCGGTGCAGGTTCGAGCGGAATTCTCCCGCCGCGGCGCGCCGCTCCATCGCAGCTACGACACGCCCGCCGACCACCAGAGCGCGGATGTCCGAACCCGCTGCTTCCTTGACGAACTCCTGCACCAGGATGTTGGCATCCAGCTGCTGGAATGCGCCGATCACGGATTCGGCGGCCTTTCGGGTCTCGGCGAGGACGACGCCCATGCCCTGCGTTCCCTCGAGCAGCTTGATGATCAGGGGCGCGCCGCCCACCAGGTCGATGACGCCGTCGATGTCACGGCTCGAGCGGGCGAAGCCGGTGACCGGTAGCCCCACCCCCTCGCGGGAAAGGAGTTGCAGCGTGCGCAGCTTGTCTCTCGAACGAGCCAGAGCCTGGGATTCCGTGACGGTGTAAACGCCCATCACCTCGAACTGTCGCACCACTGCGG
Organism: uncultured Gemmatimonadales bacterium; assembly: GCA_963798855.1. Taxonomy (GTDB): domain Bacteria; phylum Gemmatimonadota; class Gemmatimonadetes; order Longimicrobiales; family RSA9; genus CAWCUU01. Next base: position 976,655 of record CAWCUU010000001.1, read on the forward strand.
TGCCGTAGAACGTGACCGACGCGCCGATCCGTGGGATGATCGCTTGCAGCCGCAGCTCCTCGCCGCGATATAGCACCTTCGGGTTCTTTGCCGTGATGTTCATGTAGCAGCGTAGCGGATTGATGACCCGCATGGCGTGGCCGCGCTGCTTGCCGGCCTGCACCAGCCGCTTCGTCGAGTACAGCGAAGCTTTCCGGGACAGGACTCCAATGTTCATCAGGCCTTTCCGGGGTGGGAGGATGGTGGGCGCAGAGCGGAGGCGAGGAAGGAGCGGCTCGGATCGACGAGGACTCGCCCACGCAATGCCTGTCGCCCGAGCAACATTCTGAATCCCATGGCGTCCCGCCGAACGAGGGTGACCTCGACGAGCCGAGATGTCGCCTCCGAGCTCGAGCCGAGTCGCGATCACCGGGCGAAGCGATTGCGCACCGGACGAGCTTCGCACCTTGCGCAGGTCCACGAGCTCGGCCTCGGCCTCCACGACCGTACGGGATTCCCCCTGCACCGGATGTACTTTGAAGCGGATCATCGACACGCCACCGCGCCGGAAACGCTTCAGGTCGTAGGCGTGCAGCGAGGAGGAGCGGGCGCCCGTGTCCACCTTCGCCTTGATTCGCTCGATGCCCAGATCCCGAAGACCGACCCACTCCCGCCAGCCGACAATGCGCGGCTCGCCTCGCGTGGTTCCGTCTCGTGGCCGGCCTCGCTTCTGGATTATCGCCATGGGACGCGTTCGAGGAATCATGAATATAGGCCGGAGCAGAGGTGAGGGGTAGGAATCGCCCGGTTTTCAGCGTATCCGATCGATCCTGGTGGTTCGACCCCGAAATCTCTTGGCATTCGGCCGCGGCTGGCAGCCGCCCTGCGTCGTTGCTCGTCGTCGCCGTAGCGCTGCTACGCCTCCTCCTCGCGCCTAGTATTCCGGCCGCCAATCCGCGCCCTCCGTGCTACAAGGAACTTCGGGGCCGAACCACTAGATTGGGAGCGGAGCGCTACAGCCGTCGCGTCTCCTCCAACCATCTCGAAAGGCTTTAAGCTGCAATGACGGAGAGACGTTACAGCGACGAGGAAGTGACGGCGATCTTCGAGCGCGCCGCAGACGCGCGAGCCGCCGGACGACGCAGGGCGGATTCCGGCGAGGGGATGACGCTGGCCGAGCTGCAGGAGATTGGCCGCGAGGTCGGGATCCCTTCTGCCGCGGTAGTCCGCGCCGCGAAGGAGCTGGACAGGAGCGTCCAGCCGGTGCGGCGCCGCTTCCTGGGACTTCCGATCGGCGTCGGACGATCAGTGGACCTGGGGCGCCGCCTGAGCGAGCAGGAGTGGGAGCGGCTGGTCGTGGATCTCCGCGAGACGTTCGATGCCCGAGGCACCGTGCAGGCGCACGGCTCCTTCCGGCAGTGGACCAACGGGAATCTGCAGGCCCTCCTGGAGCCGACGGACACGGGGCACCGCCTGCGTCTGCGAACGGTGCGGGGCAGCTCGCGCAGCTTCATGGCCACCGGCCTCGCTCTCATGGGGACCGCCGCCATGGTCTTCGGCGCGGGCGCCATCACGGGCGGCGGGATCGATATCGGTGCCATCAACGTACTTTCGCTGATGGGGCTGGGCACGTTCGGTTTCGGAGCGGTGCGACTGCCGTCCTGGGCGCAGCTTCGCCAGCGGCAGATGGATGGCATCATGGAGAGGGTCATGGTGAGCGCTGCGGAACCCGGAAATCTGCCCGCGGAGACGAGCGAGAGCGACTGACGACTTGAGAGCGTGACTGCGCTTCGCTAGCTTCGTGCGGCACTGCCGGCCGCGAACGACCGGCCCCGTAGCCAAGTGGTAAGGCGGAGGTCTGCAAAACCTCTATTCGGCGGTTCGAATCCGCCCGGGGCCTCTGATGCACAACAACTTACGCCGGCGGTGTGCCCCGAACGTGCGCCGCCGGCGTCACAATCCGACCTCCATCACAGCGTTGACCAGGGCGCTCATCGGACCACGTGCCGCCCATCCATGCGGCTGGTTCGGCTGCCAACCTCACTGCTTGTAGAACGCTACGGTGGTAGAATCGCCCCCCTCAATCCATGTTCCCTGCAATTCCGACGTGCTGGCCACGCCGCCCGTGTAGGTTGCGGGCTGCACTGCACCGCTCGTGGGAGTGAGCACCAAAGTGAACGTCGAGCGAGTCCAGGTTCCGCTTATCGCCACCTGCCCTTTCAAGGCGCCCATGAGCCCATACTCCGAGCCAGAGCCCGTAGCGCGGCCGTTAGACACCGAGACTAGCAAGACCAGGGAGCTGCCTGACGGAATGGGCGCTGTGCGCCAAGTCGTCTCAGGTAGCGGGGTCAGGGACTCGCCACAAGCGAGAACAGCGCCTGCCAGGAGGAGGACGGCAATCGCGGAGCGCATGGGACGCCTCCAGCTGAATGGCACCTGAAGTAAAATAGCAGTCTTGGGGCTACGTCGGCAGCCCAACTCTGAGCCGCAGGGTCCACGGAGGACCGCCTCTCGACAAGTCAGTGTTGCCCCGAATGCGCTCCACGGGGCCAGGATCCGACCTCCATTACGGCGCGGGCAGCGCGAACTCCGTCCGGGCATCAGCGACCCGCAACGCCCGTCGCGATCGACCGCGCTCAGGTGGTCCGCGCTGCGTGCGAGTGCCCGCGTCCTGACGCGATCCGCCCGGGGCCTCTGTGGCACGACAAGTCATGCCCGCAGCGAAGGGGGCGCGGCTCCCGGCCGTGCCCCCTTTCGGCGCGCCTCCCGACGCCAGGCCTCAGTGTGCCCGCTCCCGCCGCGTCAGTCGCGCACGAAGACGAAGATGATCTGCTCCTGCCCACCATCCAGCGTTGGCACTGTGGACGTGGCGGTGACGGAGTAGATCAGGTCCGTCGTCTGCAGGTACTGCACGCCGCCGCCACTCGGCCGCAACTCGATTCGCGCGCCCGTCGCCAGCCGCCAGGTGCCGCTGTAGGTGTCCTTTTGCACGTTGCCGGGCAGGTCGGGACCCGTCAGGCTGTGGCGGTACTCTACGGTATACGTGCTGTCCGCACGAAACCGGATGCTGCCGCCGTTCCAGTAGGCGCGTAGGGTCGGCCCGCCGCTCCACAACTCCATCTCGTCCCACAGCATCGGCACGTCGATTCCGTTCACGGTAGCGAGCGTGAAGGTGCCCACGGGGCTGCGATAGGCGTCGGGGTCGTCCGGGCCGGTGACATCGCTTCCGCCGCATGCGAGTGCGGTAACCGCCAGTGCGGCCGCCAGGATCTGCTGGGTGCGCATGATACCTCCACATTGAGTGCGGGGACCCGGAAGCGGCGATGCCGTCCCGGCGCTGTCGGGCGCCAGGCGGCGCCCTCGATCACCGGTAGGCGGTGGCGGGCAGGAAAACCGGACACGCGCCGGCGGTCCAGCGGTGCGGGAGGTCAGCGCGGGGGGCGCTCGAGTTCGGCGATCCGGGTGCGTAGGTCGGCGGCGCGGGTGACGAACGGGGGGTCTGCCCGCCGCCACGCATCCAGCACGGCGTGATAGTGAGCGACGGCGCTGTCCGGCATACCCGCCGCGTCCCATGCCCGGCCGAGCAATTCGTCGAGCTCGGTGCGGGTGACGTACATCCCCGAGCCCTCGACGGCGTTGGGGATCGCGGGCCGCAGCACGGCCACGGCTTCCCTCGGCCGCCCGAGCCGGAGAAGAGCGCGAGCCCACTCGTAGTTCGTCCGCGAATACCCGAAGGTGATGGAGTAGACGGCGCTCCGGAACTCCTCGACGGCTCCCGCGTCATCGCCGCGCGCGGCCAGCAGCATGCCGCGCAGATGATGGTGGAGACGCCGATCGCGGGCCAGGAGGCTGCGCGCCCCGACCACCCGCACGCTGTCGACGAGACGGGCGAGGGCGGCCGTGTCGCCGGCCGCGGCCAGCGGGTTCGCCGAAAGGGCCAGGTTCCACGCGCGATAACGGGCATCTCGTGACGGCGACGAGAAGGGGACGGACGTTTCGTTCGCCATCGAATCGAAAAGCGCGGCTGCCGCTCGAAAGCGACCGAGCTCGAACAGCACCTGTGCCTCCATGGCGGCCTGACCGCCGAACCCCGCAGGCAGCATGCGCTCGCGTTCGATCCGGTAGCTGCGGGCCAGATCGTAGGCTTCGGTCAGCCGCCCCTGTCGTCGCAGCGAAATCGCGAGGTACCACATCGCCTCGGTTTTCCGGGCCGGCGTGCCCGAGCGCACGATCTCGCGCAGCGCGGCGTCCGTCGTAGCCGCATCCTCGGCGACCAGTAGGTGCACCCCGTAGTACTGGGGTTCACTCCCTCGCGCAGGATCCAGCTCGGCGGCGCTCCGGAATGCCTGGCGGGCCTCCTCTGCGTGACCGTCCACCGCGAGCATCCACGCGAGATGCTGCCACGCGTCGGCGGATCGGGGCTCGACATCCGTCCAGTGGCGGGCCTCGCGTAGCGCCGTTGCGCCGGAGTCCATTGCCTCATACGCGAGGATCATTTCCCCGCGGGCGCCACACGCCGCGCAGCGCCGCGACGCGTCCATGCCGGCCGCCGAGTCGGCCTCGATGACCCTCCGGAACCTGCCGATGGCGCCGGCGAAATCGCCCGCATCGGCTAGGGCGCGAGCGTACATGTGCTGTCCCGCGACCTCGTGCGGGTACCGCACCGTGAGGGTCTCGGCGGTCGCGAGCAGCGCCGGGTCGGCTGTGCTCGTCTGCCAGGCGGCGCGAATGATGAGTCGCTCCCGATCGCTCGCGCCATCGGCCAGTCGCAGCGCGCGGCGGAGGATCGCGACGCCGGCTCCAGGTCGCGATTCGGCGAGCGCGCGATAGTACTGCGCCATGGCGAACGCGGAGTCGTCGTCGATGGCCGCATCGAAGAGAGCGCGCGCGCCGGTCAGGTCGCCCCGGTAGTAGAGCCGCAGGCCTTCCTCGTAGAACCGATACGCGACCTCGGATCGCGTGGTGACGTCGGCGATCGAGGCGGACGGAGCCGTGACTCCGGCGTCGGCGGCGAGCCTCGCCGTGCCGCTGTCGACGATCGCGAAGAGATCGGCGCCGGTTACCGTCAGCGCCGAGAGGATGTTGCCGGTCGCCACATCGATTCGCCTGATGTCGAGCCTCAGTCCGCCGCGCGCCAGCGCGTACAGGTCCCCCTCGATGAGTGATGAGGCACCGGCGCGCCGGGCCGCGACGCTGTAATCGCTGGCGTCCGCGCCTGCCGGGGCAGTGCCGAGCAGCTCGTAGAGACGCGCCGTGCTCACCACGCGCAGGTCGGGAGCACGGGCGAGGTTGGTCGAGAGGAGGTCGGCGAGAGATGGAAGAGTGCCGGCTTCGCCGCCGTTGCGGTGATCGGTCACGCGGCCCACGGCGAAGATGCGGTCGGTGCCGGGGGCGCGTGCAGTGCGCACGCCGGGGATGGTCCACAGGCCGAACGCGAGAGCGCTCGCGGCGACCAGCGTCACGCCCGCCATGGCGACCTGCCGCCCGAGCCGCGACGGCAGTGGGGCGGTCACGGGTCGTCCGTCGAGGTAGCGGCGTACGTCGGCGCCCAGCTCACCCGCAGAGGCGTAGCGGCGCGCCGGATCGCGCGACAGCGCCTTCAGCGCGATGCCATCGAGCTCGCCACGCAGCCGCTCGGCCAACCGCTCCACCGTCGTTCCGCGCGCACGTGCCCGCCGTGCGGCAGAGTCGGTCGAGGTCTCCGCGGCCACGTCGGGCACCTTCCGCACGACGAATGACGGCGGTTCGGGATCCTGCTCGAGCACGGCCCGCTCCACCTCGCGGGGCGTGAGCCGCTCGCCGTGATGGGGGCGCCGCCCCGTTAGCAGCTCGTGCAGCAGAACACCGAGCGAGTACACGTCGCTTGCCGGACCGATCTCGTCGCCGCGGAGCTGCTCCGGGCTCGCGTAATCCGGGGTGAGGAAGCGCACGCCTGCCGCGGTCGGCCGGCTTCCCGGCGCTTCGGGCGCGAGCAGCTTCGCGATGCCGAAGTCGAGCAGCTTCACCGCGCCGGTACCCGAGACGAGGATGTTGGTCGGCTTGAGGTCGCGGTGCACGACACGGCGACCGTGGGCGTAGGCGACGGCGTCGCATACCGTGCAGAAGATTTCGAGGCGCGCCTCGATGGAGAGGCGACGCCCATCACAGGCGCGGTCGATCGGCTCGCCGTCCACGTACTCCATGGCGAACCACGGCAAGCCGTCTTCGGTCACGCCGCCATCCAGCAGGCGCGCGATGCCGGGGTGCTCCAGGTCGGCGAGCAGCTGTCGCTCCTTGACGAAGCGCGCGACGATCTCGCCATCCAGCTGGAGGCCGGGCCGGATGAGCTTGAGAGCGACGCGCTGACGGAAGTGCGCTTCACGCTCGGCGAGGTACACGGTGCCCATGCCACCGCGCCCGATCTCACGAATCGGTAGGAAGGAGCCGACCGCGACATGGATGGGACGAGACGGCGCCGTCGTGTCGCTGGCGATGCCGCCGGCAATGAGGTCCGCGGCGCGTTCGGCCGCGGCGGCGGCGAGAAAGTCGTCTTCGCGCTCACCCGCCTCGATGAGCGCGCTTACCTCACGAAAAAGCTCGTGATCGCCGGCACACGCACGGCGCAACCAGCTCTCCCGCTTGGCAACCGGCAGGTCGAGCACGGCGTCCAGCATCGGGTCGATGCGACGCCACCACTCGGAGTTGTGCTCCTCCATGGGAGCTCCGGAGGGTCAGTGCTCTCGCTCGATCGATGCGTCGAGCGCCTGCCGCAGCAGTCCGCGCGCCTTGACCCAATCACGGCGCACGGTACGCACGCTCACGCCCAGGGCCTCGGCCGCCTCTTCCTCGGTCATGCCGGCGAAGAAACGGAACTCCACCACCTGGGCGAGCCGCGCGCTCAGGACACCGAGTCGCTGGAGCGCGTCGTCGAGCTCGGCCAGCTCCTCGGCCTGGGCATCGGCCGCGGCCAGGTTCTCGTCCAGCTCGAGAGGACGGACACCGCGCCCGCGCCGTTGCGCACAGTGCGCGCGAGCGTGGTCGACCAGAATCCGTCGCATGGCGCGAGCCGCCATCGAGAGGAAGTGAACGCGGTCCCGCCACTCGACCCGTCTGAGGTCGACGAGCCGGATATACGCCTCGTTGACGAGCGCCGTCGTGCCCAGCGTATGGCCGGGCCGCTCGCCCCTGAGGTGAAGGTGCGCCACGCGCCGCAGCTCTTCGTAGATCAGCGGGAACACCCGGTCCGCCGCGCTGCCGTCGGCGCGGCATTCCAGGAGCAACTCGGTTATCCCCGCCGTGGCGACCATGAGGCCAATATGCCGCGCGGGCCGGCCGAACAGCAATGACGCACCGTCGGCCGCTACCTCGTCTCGATTCCCTCGGCCACGCTCACGTCGATCGTGCGGTCCATCTTCACGTCCCCGTAGGCGAGCGAGACCGTGTACCTTCCCGGCCGCACGAAGAGGCGCCCCTCGCCGCCGTACGCGGTGAGGACATCCGAGGTCGGCTTCAAGTCCCACCAGACGCGGCCGAGACCGGGTACGCCCGACGCGGAGAGGTTGGCGACGGGTACGCCGCTCTCGTCCTTGATGGAGATCGCGACTTCCTTGCCCGTGTACGTCTTCACCCAGAAGTCGATCGGAACTCCCTCGGGAGGGTTTGCGCCGCGGTAGACGGCTCCGCCGTTCCAGTCGGCGAATCCCGCCTGCCGGTTGACCGCGAAGGCCGCCGGTGGCTGGAACAGGTAGGCGGCGGAATCGCGGACGGCGGCGGTGAGCTCCTCGAGGGAGCGCACGTCGTCGATAACGTAGAGGGAGCGCCCGTGCGTGGCGATCACCAGGTCGCGGGTACCGGAATGCAGAACGATGTCGTCGACCGCGACGGTCGGCAGGCCGCCGAGCCGGATCCAGTGGCCGCCGCGGTCGGTGCTCGCGTAAAGGCCGAACATCGTGCCGACGTAGAGCACGTCGGGATTGAAGGGATCTTCGTAGACGACCTCGATCGGGCCATTCGCGGGCAGATCCCCGGCCACGGAGCGCCAGCTCTTCCCTCCATTGTCGGTTCGCCAGAGGAGGGGCCTGTCGTCTCCGCTGCGGTAGCCCGACACCGCCAGATATGCGACGTCCGGCGAGGCAACGCTCGGCGCGATGCGCTGGATCCAGCGCCCTTTCGCTTCCTGGGGTAGCGTCACCGTGAGATCGGTCCAGTTCGCGCCGTCGTCGCGGGTGATCCACAGCTTGCCGTCATCGGTGCCCGCCCAGAGCTCCCCGGCCCTGACCGGGGACTCCGCGAGGGCGTAGACGACGCCGTACGTCTCCGCGCCGCTGCCCGTGGCGAGGATGCGATCCACGTTCTGCGTCGACAGGTCGGGGCTGATGACCTGCACCCGCTCGCCATCGTGCGTGAGCTTGAAGACGCGGTTGCCGCCGAGGTACATCGCGTCCGGGTCGTGGTGGCCGCCGATCAGCGGAGCGTTCCACTGGAAGCGGTAGGCGGGCTGTCCCTCCGCCGGACTGGGCTGCAGGTACTTTTCCTCGCCGGTCGCGAGGTCGTAGCGATAGACGCTCCCGCCCTGGCTCTCCGTGAAGATGTGATCGGGGTTCCGGCCGAAGACGCAGTAGAAGCCGTCACCGCCGTCGATCGGCGTCCATTCCGAGTTCCGGATGCCCTCCTTCGAGTCGGTCGCGCTCGGTCCCACCCAGTTGATGTTGTCCTGCAGGCCGCCGCAGATGCGGAAGTGCGGCTTCATGGAGTCCACGGAGATCCGGTAGAACTCGCCGGCCGCGAAACGGTTCAGGTGGGCCCACAGCCCGCCACCATCCCAACTCTGGTAGACGCCGCCGTCGGTGCCGAGCAGCAGATGCTTCGGATCGTGCGGGTCGATGGCGAGCGCGTGGTTGTCCGGGTGCACCTTCGAGAAGCGGTCCTCGCGCCAGGTGCGGCCGCCGTTCTCGGAGACGTGCACCATCGACGTCAGCTCGTAGACGCGGTCGGGTTCGGTCGGGTCGACGCGGATCTGGCTGAAGTAGAACGCGCGGGCGTCGAGCGCGCTCTGGCGGGTCCACGTCGTGCCGCCATCGTCGGAGCGGAAGACGCCGCCCTCCTTGCTGCGAACCTGGTCGATATTGATCGCGCCGCCGACGTCGGTCTCGACGATCGCGTAGACGATCTTCGGATCCTTGGGGTAGACGGCGAGCCCGATCCGGCGAGTCGCCTGCGGCAATCCGCCTCCGAGCTTCGTCCAGTGCGCGCCGGCATCCGTCGACTTGAAGATCCCGCCGAGGTCCTTCCCGTCGATGGCGGCGGGGCCGGCGGTGAAGGACCAGGGGGTGCGCAGGCGGGCGTACAGCGCCGCGTAGATGGTGGAAGGGTCCTGCGGGTCGAGCGCGACGTCGCCGGCACCGACGCGGTCGTCGTACGGCGCCGGGGCCGACAGCACCTTAATCCAGGTCGCGCCCGCGTCGGTCGTCTTGTAGAGGCCGCGCTCCTTGCTCGGCTGCCAGAGGTCGCCGACCGCGGCGACGTATGCGGTCTTCGGATCGCCCGGGTCGACGATGATGCGCGCGATGGTGCGCGTGCCGTCGAGACCGACGTGCTTCCACGAGTCGCCGGAATCGGTGGAGCGATAGACGCCGTCGCCCCACTGCGAGCTGTTGCGGTCGTTCGCCTCTCCGGTCCCGACCCACACGACGCTCGAGTCGGAGGGAGCCACGGCGAGCGCGCCGATCGAGGCGACGGGCTGATCCGTGAAGATCGCCGAGAACGTGGCGCCCGCGTTCGTCGTCTTCATCACGCCGCCGGTGGCGAGCCCGACGTAGAAGGTGTGAGCGTTCGACGGGTCCAGCGCGATGTCCGAGACCCGGCCGCCCATGACCGCCGGGCCGATCTCGCGCGCTTTCAGCGTCGCGAAGGCGATCGAGTCGGGCGTGAGTCGGGACGCGGCGGTCTGCGCGATGAGAACCGCGGGGGCGCTCAGCAGCAGAGCGACGGCTGCAAGTGGACGTGCGTGCATGGAAATCTCGTCCTCGGATCGACAGGGAGCGTCGGATCGGAAGACGGTACGGAGACACGGTGGCGATGGCAATGCGTCGGCGGGGTAAGAACGGCGGAGCGATTCGGACGCCGCTCCCCCTCGAAGGCCCCGCGGATCATCGCGCCGCGCCCCGATATCGGCGACCACGATCCCGTGGCCAGTATAGAGGCGAACCGCCCACGACCCGGGAGGAAGGGCGGTGGTGCGCAGGTCCGCATCCCGGCTCCGGAGGGCCAGGCCGTCGTCGCCAGCGCCAGACGTTTCACCGCGCGCGTTCTCTCTCAATCAGAGGACGCCGGTGGGGCGAGCACTCTCTCGCCCGAACCCGGCACTTGCGCCGGAAGCAGCCGCGAGACATCGTAATACTCCCTTCTCTCCCCGGATGAACGGGCACCGCGTCTTCGAGGACGTGTTCGCCCGAACGACCTCCTGATCCGGGGTTCCATGCGGAAGCTCCGAAAAGCCATTGAGATCGCAATCCCCATCGTGGGCATGATGCTCGTGCTCGGGGGGATTCTCGCATTCGACCAGAGGCGGGCCCAGATCGTGGCCGCGGTGATTGGCCTCATCATTATGGAGGTCGGCATCTGGGGTCTGGTCCGTCCGGTCCTGCCGAACGAGCGAAAGTATTTCGGCCTGCGCGGGGAGACCGACCGTTTCCTCGGGCTGGTCCGAATGCTGAACCGTTCCGCACTGGCGATCGTCGAGCGTGACACTCCGCGCACCCGGCGCCGCTTCGAGCAGATCCACAGCACGATGCTGGATTCCGTAGCCCGCATGGCACTGCTCGCGGGAAAGACGGACGAGCAGCTGCGCCAGGAGTCCCCCCTTCCGACACGCCGATCCGGCGACCGATCTCGTCCACGGCCTGAAGCGGACCGACGGGCGCCGTGCGCCCGGCCGTTCCGGCCGGCGGTGAGCGCCTGAAGCGACAGGGTTGCGCGCAGCGTGCGGACGCGGCTGTGCCTGCCGCGACGGCAGTGTTGCGGGGAACGGAAATTGCACCCGCGGCCGGCGTTCCACGCGTTTTCGAAAGCTCGACGCCTTGAGGAGGACGCGAGGCCGTGAAGAACCCGTTTTCCAGCAATCTGTCCGAGCCGGCGCGCAGGCGAGTCGATCTCGCCGTCGCGATGGCAGAGGAGCGACTGCTGAACACCCACGTCGAGCATGCGCTGCAGCTGGTTGACCTCACCGGGGACCAGATCCCCTTCAATGACGCACTGGACATCTATACGCGGCTGCTTCGGCTCTCGGCGGACGAGGCCCGCATCCTGACGACGCAGGCGCTGGCGCGACTCGGCGAGCGCGGCCACGATGGAGAGCGCTGGACGAGCGAGCTGCCGCATGGTCGAGACGTGGAGTCGCAGCGCGATCGGCGCTCCTTCCTGGAGAACCTGCGTCAGCGGCTGCGCGGGCGCGTCAACGACGAGCTGCGCCGCTGGATCGAGCTGCACGCGGCGCGCGCGGAGGTCTCCGTGCTCGAGACTCACGTCGGCAATGCACTCCACTTCGTGGAGATCCTGGAGGACGAGGTCCCCTTCAACGAGGCCGTGGAGCTGTATCTCGAGGGGCTCGAGGTGCGGGACAGCGTAGCGGAAGTGGTCTACCACTTCACGCTGGCGCGGCTGAGCGATCGACTGCTTCCGCGAGTGGGGCAGGGGCCGACGGTCCTGCGCGCGGAGCCATCGGACTAGAAGGCCTTCTAGGATGGCCATCGTGTTTACGGCGTTCGCGGAATATGTTCCGTGATTGTCCGTCGGCTATTCGGGGGCGGGTACAGGTCTTGCGCAAGCGCTGCGCGAACGTGTACGAACTTGAACGCTCGGGACCGAACGGGACAATAGGCTTCATCGCAGGGTGTGACTGGTGTAGATTGTGCAACGGGGATGCAGGAACGGAGCGAACCGGCGGGCCTCGTTGAGCGCACGCCGGTCAACGCCCACAACCTGATGAGGAGGGAGCGGAGGAAATGAAACGTGCGATCGCGGCTGTCTTTGTAGCCATCACGGGCGCCTTGCTCGCGACGGGGCCCGTCGCCGCCCAGCAGTACAAGGGAGAGCTGGGCATCTATGGAGGCGGGGAGTGGTTCTCCTCATTGGTGAAGGACGAAGCTCTGAACTCCAATGCCGACAGTCCTCACTTCAAGCTGGGTTGGGAAGCCGGCCTGCAAGGAGTCTACTGGGTGCAACCCCGCTTCGGCCTCCGTGCTGACTTCGCCTACACGGAACGGCCCATCGAGGCGGGCGGCGAGGAGCTCGCCGGGGACATCAACATCTGGGACCTGATGGGCGACCTGATGTTCCGCCTGAAGCCGGTCTCCGATGAGTGGCAGGGCACGGAGATGCTGCCCTACCTCGCGCTGGGCGCCGGTGCCAAGATCATCAATCCGGCGACGAACAACTCGTTCACGGAGCCGGACGGAGACACGGGCGACGGTATCGACTTCTACCCGAACGGCCCGGGGACCGCTCCTCTGTTCCTCGAGCACAAGACGTCGTTCCAGGGGCGTGTGGCGCTCGGCACGCTGATCCGGGTGAAGCCGAGCTTCGCGATCCGGCTCGAGCTGGGCGACAAGATCTTCAAGCCCAAGGTCTATCAGGCGCAGACCCTGAGCGCGACGTCGTTCGACGGATCGGGCGACAACGTGGGCAAGCTGAACCACGAGATCTACCTCGACGTCGGGCTGCAGGGGCTGTTCGGCCTGGTGCCGTACACGCCGCCGGTCGTCGTCGCGCCGCCGCCGCCGCCTGCCGCACCCGCGGCACCGACCCCACCGCCTTCGGAGCGTGAGGTCAGCGTCTGCGTGATCGATCCGACCGCTGCGGGCGGGACGCGCACCGTGACCGCGATGTACAACCCGACCACGGGTGACACGACGGTAACGGTGAACGGCGAGAAGCAGCCGCTGTCGGCTTCGGTCGGGCAGGTGATGCTGGCGTCGTCGGCCGACTGGTACGTGGCCGGCCGTCCGCTGGCATTGACGGTGAACCGCCGCCGCACCGAGTTCGTCACCTACGGTGGCGCACGGGTGGTGGAAGCCGACCAGCTCGTCTTCCTCGGCACGGTCGATGGGTTGCCGGTTTACGCCGCCAGCTCGGATCTGACCGGCGTGGATTGGGCGTCGCTGCTGAGCGCCCGTCCGGATCAGGACCTGGTCGCGCTGCTGCAGGCGAACCGGGATGCCCGCACCGCGTTCGACAACCTGCAGGTGGTCTACGTGCCGCTGCAGCCGACCGGTTGCGTGTTCCAGGGTCTGCAGCGCGTGGAGGAGGTCCGGAAGGGCCGCGGCCGCTGACGCGCGGTACCATTCGGAGAACGGGGATGGCGTCCGGCCTTGCGGCCGGGCGCCTTTCCTTTTTGGAGAGGGGACGAATGAGAATGCGTATCGTCAGGCTCGGCCTGGCCGCCGTGATGTTGTCCACCGCGCCGGGAATCGCTACGGCGCAGCGACCGGACGAGCTGGGGTTGGGGGTCGGAGGCGTCGAATGGACCCGGATTCTGTCGGGCGAGAGCGCCGGCGGGGTTTCCCCGGGGCTCGGCCCGTCCGCGCTGCTCACGGCCAGCGTCGGCTGGGCTCTGGACCCTCACTGGGGGGTGCGGCTGGACGGGATCTACGTTCCCACGTCCCTCGACAACGCCGGCTCGCCAGTGGACCCGGCGCCGGGACTCGGCGCGTTCGATCCCAGCGACGGCGTCCGCCTCTGGAGTCTGACCGGCGCGGTCCACTACGCGTTCGTTTCGCCCTTCGCGACGGCGCCGCGTTGGAGCCCCTACGTCGGCGGGGCCCTCGGTTTCCTGATCGTGGATCCGACCGCGACGAAGGAGTACGCGGGCAGCGTCCCGGACGAGGATCGGGTGAACGGCGTCGTCTTCGCCTTGAGCGGCAGGGATTGGCTTCTCGCCCGGGAGCTGCGCCCCACCGGCGGGGTGGCGGTCGGCGTCGATGTCGCGCTCCAGGGGAACGTCGGCGCGCGAGCGGAGCTGGGCGACCGGTTCTTCAGCGCACCGGTCTACCCGCTCGTTGCTCGAGGTGGAGCGCTCGCGCGTGCACCGGACGCTACGAGGCAAGGCGAGGTGGTGCACGGGATCTATCTGCGAGTCGGGGCCACGCTCCGACTGGGCGGCGGACGGCAGGGAGCCGTCGCGCGAGGGCCGGAACCGGCGCCCAGGCCGCAGCCTCACCCAGAGCCGCTCCCCGTTCGCGAGGAGCCGGTACGCTTCTGCGCGGTAGCTCCGTCCTCGGCCAATGGCCTCGAGACGATGGAGGGGTTATACCGGCCCAGCTCTCAGGACACCGTCATCGTCGTCGACGGGCGACGGGTGCCCCTGCACGAAGCCCTGCAGAGCGTGCCCACCGCGACGCGTGCCCCGTGGTTCGACAGTGGCGAGCCGCTGGTGGTCCGGAGCGGCGGCGCGGTGACCCGCTTCGTTCGTTACCAGGGGCCGCGGCGCGTCTCGATGGGTGACCTCGCCCATATCGGGCGCGTCGGCGGGGTGCCGGCGTTCGCGGACCGGCGCGAGGTCTCCGAAGACGCCTGGCGCAGGGCGCTGCAGCCGGACCCGACCGCCAATCTCGAGGATCTGCTGGTGCTGAGCGATCTGCGTGGCGACTTCAGCAAGGTGACGGTGCTCTATCTTCCGCTGAACGCCGCCGGCTGCATCTTCCAGCCGTTCGTGCGGAGTGGAGCGGGCGGCGACGGCCCGGATCCCTGACAGGTGCGGTCGCGGTTTTTTGCGCCCATCGATCACCGGCGGTAGCTTCCGCGCCGTGAGCGAAACCGAGCGGCTGAAACGGCGGGCGGCCGAGCGCGCGGTCGGGCTCGTCGAGGACGGGATGCGTCTCGGCCTCGGCACGGGCTCGACCGCGCGGCACGTCCTGGAGGTGATCGCGGAGCGGCGCGGCCGGGGCGAGCTGCTCGAAGTCGTGGGCGTCCCCACGTCGCGCGCCACGGAGCAGCACGCGCGGACGCTCGGCATTCCCTTGGCGACGCTCGATGACGTCGAGAGCGCTCGACCTGACGCTCGACGGAGCCGACGAGGTGGATCCCGAGCTGAACCTGATCAAGGGTCTGGGCGGAGCGCTGCTGTGGGAGAAGATCGTCGCCGCGGCGTCGGTCCGCCTGGTCATCGTCGCGGACGACAGCAAGGTCGTGCAGCGCCTCGGGACACGCTCGCCGTTGCCGGTCGAGGTCGTGCCGTTCGGCTGGCGGACTCACCTGACGGCCATTCGCGCGATCGGCGCCGAGCCGGTGCTCCGCACCGACTCCTCAGGAGAGCCGTTCCGGACCGATGGTGGCCATTATCTCCTCGATTGCCGCTTTCCCGATGGCATCGCCGAGCCGACGGAGGTCGAACGGGGGCTCCGCGCCCGCGTCGGAGTCGTCGAGACCGGGCTGTTCCTCGGCATGGCGTCCGACGTCGTCATCGCGGGCGAGCGCGGCACCGAAGTGCGCAGCCGGGTGGGGGTGACATGACGACGCAGCTCGCACCATCGATCCTGTCCGCGGACTTCGCTCGACTGGCCGATGCCGTCGCGGAGGCCGAGGCGGGAGGCGCCGACCGGATCCACGTGGACGTCATGGACGGGCACTTCGTGCCCAATCTCACGATCGGGCCTCCCGTCGTCGCGGCGCTGCGCAGGACCACATCGCTGCCGCTCGACACGCACCTGATGATCGAGGCGCCCGAGCGCTACGTCGACGCGTTCGCCGATGCCGGCGCCGACGTGCTGATGGTGCACGTCGAGGCATGCACGCACCTGCACCGCGTCCTGCAGCGGATCCGCGAGCGCGGCGTGAAGCCGGGGGTCGCAATGAACCCCGCGACGCCGATCGACGCCATCGAGGAGGTCCTCCCCTACGTGGATCAGGTACTGGTGATGACGGTCAACCCGGGGTTCGGCGGGCAGCGCTACATTCCCACCATGACGAGCAAGATCAGTCGCGTGCACGTCCAGCTGCAGGCGCTGCAGCTGACCACGGTCGATCTGGAGGTCGACGGCGGCATTGACGTGGAGACGGCCGGCGAGGTCGTCCGCGCCGGCGCGAACGTGCTCGTCGCCGGAGCCGCGGTCTACAACGACCGGGGCTCCGTCGCCGAGAACCTGGCCCGCCTGCGTCGCGCGGCGGACGAGGTGGAGCGGAGTTAGCTCCCGTGCTTGGTGGTGATCACGATCACGCCGTTCGCGCCGCGCGCTCCGTAGATGGCCGCCTCCGGGCCCTTGAGCACGTCGATGCTGCTGACATCGTCGGGTGACATGGATCGCAGCGCCGACGTGACCGTGGGGACGCCGTCGATCACCACGAGCGGATCGGTGCTCGCACTGAATGAGCTCGGCCCGCGGATGCGGATCTGGAAGTCTCCGTTCGGGAGGCTCGTCACCTCGATGCCGGGCACGCCTTCGAGGAATTGCTCGATGCGGGCGTAGCGCCTTCCCTTCAGCTCTTCAGACGATACCGAGGAGACGGAACCCGTGCGCTCAGAACGGTCCTCGGAGCCGTACCCGGTCTGGATCTCGTCGGACGCCCTGGGCGCCGCCTTGTCCGGGTGTGGCGGACCACCGCATCCCGCCATCGTCGCGGTCGCCAGCGCGAGCGTGAGCGCGGCGCCAGAGCGACTGCGTCGCATCGGATTTTGCATGGGTCCCCTCCAGTCGAGAGTGATTGCAACCTACCATGGCTCAGCCGGAAATACACGGCAGTCGTTGGCGGTACTCGTGCGCCCTTCCAAGGCCATCAGGAAGCGCAGGCATGGAGCGGCTTCGGCTGCACGACTTCGGGCACCGGAGGGCGACCAGTCGGCTGGCGGATGAGAATAATCCGGCCCACGTTAAGGGTTGTCGGCCACGCATACTTGGACCTGCCGGGGTGGCGGAACGGCAGACGCGGGGAACTTAAAATTCCCTGGGCTTCGGCCCGTGTGGGTTCGACCCCCACCCCCGGCATGTTGCTTTTATACAATGACTTGCGTCAACGAGGGTCTCCGATTTTCCACAACGCCATTCGACCAGATGGGAAGATCCCTGGGAAGATCGACCGATGAGACGACGACGGAGCGAGTGTAACCTTTGCGTGTGCTGAGGCATTTACCCTTATGGTACAGGCAACCGGGAAAGGACCGGAAGAATGGAACTTCGATTCGCACTCTTGGCGGACGCCGCGAACGTCAGCCAGGAGGGCAAGCTCAACATTTGCGGGGAGTTCAACGTCATCCACAGCAACGCAGAGCCCCCGATCGCCTGGCCTCACTGCGTGTTGGTGGTCCGCGTCGAGGCAAGCATCAGCGAAGGCACGCAGCACACCTTTCGTCTTGGCATCTTCGACGAGGACGGCGGCGCCATGCTACCGGTCTCCCCGGAGATCCCGCTGAAGTTCAGCAGTCAGGGACCCGGGCTGCCGCTTCGTGGCCAGGTGCTCATGAATTTCGGGAACCTTGCGTTTCCGCGATTCGGAACGTTCGAATTCCATGTCCTGATCGACGGGCATTCTTGTAGCCGAGGTGCCTCTCTATGTTCGAAAGATAAAGCCTGGGATCCAGCCGTAAGATGGGAAGTGCCGAGAAGCGGCTGGAACGGATGCGGGCACAACCGAAGGGCTGGCGCTACGACGAAGTGGTGTCTATGCTCCAAAGGCACGGCTTCAAGCTCGCCGGGAAGGGAGGTGGCAGTCACCGCGTGTTCGTCCATGAGTCTGGGACACGCGTGGAGCTGGTGGATAGCGGATCAGGCACCCTTCTTCCTGTGTACGTGAGGAAGGCGGTTGCGGCGATAGAGCGTGTATCATTGTAGGAGGGACCATATGGACATCGATGAGTACCTGACCCTGCCTTGGACGATCGTGCACTCAGAGCACCACGACGACGGCGACTACGTCGCGCTAGAAATTGAAGAACTGCCCGGGTTCCTTGTGGCCGCCCGGACCGATAAGGAACTGGAAGAGCAGTTTTGGCCGGCGCTCGAAGCCTTCCTGCTCAGTTACGTCGAGCGCGGAGAGGTCCCGCCGCTCCCGGCCGAAGCCGAGCCGCTTGCGTCTGATCAGCCTGGCCCTCCGGTTGGGCAGAGCACTGCATCGGCAGGAGTTCGGTTCGGAACCAAACGCGAGGAATACGCGGTGACCTGATCGAGAGGCCGAAACCCCGGAAGTTCCACGGCGATGGAGATGTGGATTACCGTCCGTGGGGCGAGGCTTTCCGACGAAGAACACGGGCATGCGGTCGAGCATCTCATCGCCGGAGAGTCGTTCAGATTCGAGGCGTTGGTTGACGGCAGCCCCGGATTCGCGGTGGACGCTCGATGGAGCGACGGCCGCGGCGAGAAGCGACGGGTCCTTTACGGCGCACCAGCTCCGGGCAGGGCGGAGAGGTTGGAGGGGTGACGTTCAAGGACCTGTGGGTAGGGCTCGGGCCGCTTCTCGGAGCCGCCGTCGCTTGGTTCGCTAATTGGATTCGCGAGGAACGTCGCGCGAACCGGGAGACCCAGGCCAGGGCGATTGAGTTTCTACGCGCCGATCGAGCCGCGGCGCGGGAAGAGATGCGTGCAGCGCTGGCGGACTTCGTTCGGCTGACGGAGCCGCAACACGTATCCTCATTCCAGATGGGAGAGGACCTCGCTCGGGCGTACAGCCAAGTAATCCTCACCGCCTCGCTAGAGACAGCCAGAGCGGCGGCGGAAGTCTGGACGGCCGCAAACAGGCTCTGCGATCGTCCGTCATCAGGCTCGATGGAGAACCTTGCTGCGGTACGCGTCGAATTCGTCAACCAAGCGCGCGCCGATCTCCTGGATCCGCTCCGCCGCCGCGAAGCCCGACTGCTGGACCCTGCCGCCGGCCATCCCGTCGCCGAGTCAGTCCGTAATAACGTCACCGACGCGGACGTGCTCTGGAACGTCGACGCCTGACATGGTCGCGGCGAGCCGCTCGGGCAGTTCTTCGATCGCCTTCAGCTGCTCGGGCTGAGGCTCACGGGAAGTGTCAAGGCAGGGGCCGCAGATCGAGGGCTGGAGGTTTAAGTCTGCGCCGTTTGTGCGCCGCGAAGCGGCGGAGAGAAAGCTAGAGTGAGCCCCGAAGCTCCCGCCATTCACGAGCTGCGCTGCCGCAAGGAAGGCTGCCCGGCGCGGCGCAGGAGGCCCTCCACCGCCATCCGCCGCGACGCCGCCTTCCCGGGCCGCTTTCTCCGTGACATTCTGGACGCGGCGCCGGGCTGCGTCGCCATCTGGTGCCCGCGCTGCAAGGTCGCCACGGAGTACCGGCTCGGAGCGCTCTCGGAGCAGCGCGAGGAAGCGGAGGTCGACTAAACGTGCACGAGGACGATCTCGATCCAGCCGCAATCCGCTACCTGGAGGCCCTCCTCGAGCTTTCCGCCGGTGACCCGGACAAGAAGGTTCGAGATGCGTTCGTCCGCTCCCGCGCCGGGCTCTCTGCCGAACGGGCCGGTCCGCTTCGTGAGCAGCTCAAGGATGAGGGCCTCCTGCTGGAACCCTATGAGTCGCTTCTCTCCATCACCGAACGCGGCAAGGCGCACCTACAGGGCCGCAGCGGGACAATGGCAAGAGTCAAGCGGAGCCGCCTTCATCGCTTCCTGGCGGGCCTCGACGACGTACTCGGGCCGTTCGGTGGGTTGCGATCGGCTCGGGGGATGATCGTCGGGGCCGTCGCGATCGTCGGGCTGATCGCTGGACTCGGCGTTAGGTCGTGCGGCCACTGAGCCGAACGCCAGGAAAGGCCGCCAGCGAAGTCCGAAGGATGGGAAGGTCGATGGGAAGGTCGGCCGGAAAAGGCCTGCCGGAGCACTGCAACGGGCGGGGAGGTGGCGGGGGCGCCGGAACGCCCGCGGTTGCAAGGAAAACGGGCGCTCGTGCAACAGTCTGGAGGGGGCTTTTCCAGATCTTAAAATTCCCTGGGCTTCGGCCCGTGTGGGTTCGACACCCACCCCCGGCATATTGTTAACTCACAAGCACTTACACGAACGGTGCTGCGGGTTTTTTCCACAGGGCAGCATCGATCGTCTGCGCCGTTTTCATTTACATCCAATTCCATCAGGAAAGGATCAACCCATGCCCAACACCGTCAAACTGCACAGCGTTCTGGCCACCGAACCAGAGAAGGTCTACCGCGCCTTTCTGGAGCCGGATGCGATCGCCAGCTGGCTTCCGCCCTTCGGCTTCACATGCACCGTTCATGAACTGGAGGCGAAGGAGGGCGGCAGGCACCGCATGTCCTTTCGCAACTTCACCACCGGAAACAGCCACTCCTTCGGCGGCACTTATCTGAGACTCGTCCCCGGCGAGACGCTCGTCTACACCGATGCCTTCGATGACCCGAACCTGCCGGGCGAGATGAAGGTAACGGTGACGCTGAAGGCTGTCTCTGTCGGCACGGACATGAGTGTTGTGCAGGAAGGTGTCCCCGATCAAATCCCGGTAGAGGCCTGCTATCTCGGCTGGCAGGAATCCTTGCGGAAACTGACCAAGCTCGTTGAACCGGAAATCACCGAATGAGCGTTGCGCTATCTCGACCTGAGTCCGGCTCCCGCTTCGCCGTGGAGGCGCCCGAAGCCTACGTCTCGTCGCTCGGCGCCCGGACCTCTACCGGGATCGAATCCGGGCCCACGCACATGAAGTAGACGTTGGGTCCTCCGCGGCCGAGCTCCGCCTTCATCGGGACACCCGCCTCTTTCAGGCGATCGAAGAGGTCGCGGACCTCGCTCGCGGCCTCGAGGACGAAGCCGACGTGGAAGTCGGGCGGGTAGGCCGGAGGCGGCGAGCCGAACAGATTGCTGAGCCCCAGCTGGAATCCATCCTCGTCCTCCAGAAGCGCGAGATTCTTCCGCTCGTAGGCGCAGCGGAAGCCGAAGTGCGTCCGGAAGAAGTCGCGCGCTTGCGCGACATCCGACACCTGGAGGTCGACATGGTTGAGCTTCATCACCGGCTCCTTTTCGGGGTTGCGGCGAGCGGGCGAGGCGCACGCTCCGGCCGGTCGAGCGGCGGCGCGATCAGAGCGGCGGGTCGGGGAGTCGGCCGCCCCTGAGCGCGGTCAGCTGGTCGCCGGTGTACGGGGGATCGAAGAGCGGCGCCCAGTCGTGAAAGCGGCGAAAGAGATCGGCGATCAGGTGCATCCGCTCCCCGAGTACGCTCCAGTCGAAGGCGCCGCCTCCGGCGAGCGACAGCGGGTCCGGGTCCACCTGCTCGAGCAGGCGCAGCAGGCGGGGCTCCGTGATCGTGGCGAGTGAATCGGCGTGACGTCCGCCGATGGCGCGCCCGAGCTGGACCGTCACGCCCTCGGGCAGGTGGAGCGTCATCGCGTACGCGGTGAGGAGGTGTCGGAGCTCGCGCTGGGCCTCGGCCACGAGCGCGTCCACGATCTCGTCCAGCGGCGGTCGCCGGCCGAAGAGCGCGGCCAGCCGGTATCGGATGCCACGCCAGAAGCCGGGGAGCAGTGCGCGTACGACCTGGTCGCGAACGGCCACCCCGTCGAACGGCGCGTTCAGCGCGGCGGCGATCTCCGGCTGCAGCCGGGTCTGCTCGTGCATTCCGATGAGGAGGTTGCCGTAGTGGAGCAGCTGCGCGCGCCGGTGATCGGAGTCCGCGCTGGTCGCCGCGACGTACGCCTCGAATGCCTCGCGCAGCATCCGCTGCCCGCGCGGCGGCTCGCCCGGGGTCAGGTCGTCGAGGAAGCGCGCCAGCGCGTCCGGCGCCGGCCCCGCCCGGATCTCCAGGAAGCGAGCGAAGCGGGCGGCGATCTCCTCGAAGACCTTCAGGTTTCCTGCCGCGACGGCCGCCGCGGCGCGATCGAGCGTACCCTCGACGTCGAGCGCGCGCGTGACTTCGTCGAGGAGCCGGCCGAGCGTGGGGATCAGCGCAACGCCCCCCACGGCGGCGAGCGCGTGTTCGGCCAGTCGGCGGACCTCCGGCGAGACCTCGAGCCGCTGCCGGAGCGCCTCGCGCAGATCCTCGCGGCGGATCGTGCGACCCGCCTGCCGCGAGGCCCAGGTCGCAAACGCGCACCAGTTCGCGCCGGCGCCGATGCCCGCGCGGGTGGCCAGCGCGAGCTCGTGATAGGCCTGCGTGATCCGGAGGTTGCGCAGCACGGCATCGGGATGGGCGGCGATGCGAGCGACATCGGCGACGGTGGGGGCGAGGGCGAACGTGCGGGGCATGAGGTTTCTCCGGGTCGTGGCGGGTGCCCGGCGCCAAGATGCGGGACAGGGGTGCTGCCGCGCCACCGGCTCGGAACGGAGGTCGACGGCTCCGCGCGCGCGTGATCCCGTTGGTCCCGGCCAGGGCGTCGGAGGCGTCGAGGGCTGGCGTGCGCCGATGATCCGCGGCACGTTCATGCCACCGGAACCGTCCATGGGGATCGTGGGCCTGGGCGTCGGGTGGAGGGATCACGGCCGGAGGACCGAATGCCATCATGAACGACATCGTCGTCTCGGCCCTGCTCACCGTGGGTGGCATGCTCGGGGTTGCCATCGTCACGTCGGTCGTGCAGTGGCGGGTGACGAAGGCTCTGATCGCCTCCGAGCATACGAAGGCTCTCGCGCAGGTACAGCGCGAAGCGGCGCTCCGGGCGACGCGGCAACGCCGTGCACTCCTGCACGAGGTACTCGCCGAGCTGCTGTCCACGACCGACCCGCAGATCAACGAGCGGATCGACGAGCGCCGGATGGTGCCCCTCATTTACAAGGCACAGCTGCTGCTGAACCGTGACGAGTCCAACGAGCGTGCGCTGATTGGAGGGCTCGATCGCCTCGTCGTCGCGATCCGGCGTTCGGTGGGGGAGCAGAATCTCGATCCGCAGGAGATCGAAGCCGCGATGCTCGGGAAGAAAGAGCAGATCGCCCTGCAGCAGGCCGAGCTGATGAAACTCGCTCATACGGTGCTTTTCGGATACGCTGGGAGCGACCCTGGAGAAAGCAGGTCCGTCGGAAGATCCGTGGGGGACGAAGGAAGCAAGGCCATCAAGGCGTAAGGAGGCGACATGCAGCGGAGAGACTTCGTCGGGACGCTGGGCGGGGCGGCGCTCGGCATGATGTTGCCACTCGCACGGGGGAGTGCGGCGAGCCTGAAAGCGACGCGCGGGGTCGCCGCGGCCGGCGCGGGTCGGATGCTCGGTACGCCGGACGACGCCCGTGGCGGCGGAAGCGCCGGACTCGAGCGCATCGGACTCGAGCTGTACACGCTCCGAAACGTGATGCCGAAGGATCCCGATGGGACGCTCGCCGCGGTGCGGCGGATCGGCTACACGGATGTGGAGCTGCTCTGGTCTTTCGGCAACTTCGGGCGCACGCCCGCCCAGGTGAAGGCGGCGCTCGATGCCAATGGACTGCGCGCGCCCTCCGCGCACATGGATGCGGCCACGATTCTGGTCGGCTGGGAACGAAGCCTCGAAATCGCGAATCGGCTCGGCCACGAGTACCTCATCGTGCCGTCGTTCCCGACGGAGACGTCGCGCACGCTCGATGACTGGCGCGAGTGGGCGGACAGGTTCAATGCGGCGGGCGCGACCGCGCGGCGCGCCGGCATCTGGCTCGCCTTCCACAACGAGGCCGAGCACATGAAGCCGATCGATGGACAGGTCCCCTACGACGTGTTCGTCGAACGCCTCGACTCATCCGTGGTGCGCCTCCAGCTCGATACCGGCAACATGCTCATCGGTGGCGGGGATCCGATGCAGTACCTGGAGAAGTATCGCGACAGGTACTACAGCTTCCACCTGAAGGACGTGGTCGCGGACCGGTCGAGCGATACCCAGCTCGGGACCGGCATCTTCGATTTCAGGAAGTTCCTCGAGGCGGTGCCCGCGCTCGACTCCAAGCCGACGTACGTCGAGCACGAGAGCGCGGCCGACGAGCTGGAGGCCGCGCGCAAGGATTTCGCCTATCTGCGGGACCTGGACTTCACGGCGCGACCCGCCGGCGCGCCTCCGGGTCGCTCGGGTGCGTAGCACCCAACCTCTCACTGGAGGGATGACCTGATGCGCGTCGGACTCGCTTCGCTGTGCCTCCTCCTGTCCGCCATGGCCGCCTCGCCGAAGCGGGCGGCCGCGCAGGCGGGTGGGCACACGGTGATGGCCGTCTTCGCCCACCCCGACGACGAGCGGATCGTCGGTCCACTGCTGCACCGCCTGGCGCGAGAGGACGATCGCGTGATCTGGGTGGTGTCAACCGACGGCTCCATGGGCGTCACCGACCACGCGGGGATTCCGGCGGGCGGGCCCCTGGAGCGGGTGCGGGCGGGGGAGTCGCGCTGCGCGGCGGAGAAGCTCGGCATCGAGGCGCCCATCCTGCTGGGGCTGGAGGACGGGGGACTGGCCTCGTTCACGGCCCTCGGCACCCTGCGCGACGAGCTGAGGAAGCTGGTGGAGAAGTACCGACCGGAGGTGGTCCTCACCATCGGGCCGGAGGGTGGCACGGGCCACCCCGACCACCGGCTGGTGGGCGACGTGATCACCGAGGTGGTGCAGGGACTCACCGGGCCGAACCCGCCGATGCTCTACTACGCCTCGCTCCCCGCGGAGCGGATGCACGACGCGCCTCCGGCGAACCCTCACGTGACACCCATCCCCGAGCGCTACCTCACCGTTCGCGTGCCCTTCACGCCCCAGGACCTTCAGGCCGCCCACGCCTCCTACGCCTGCCACGCCTCGCAGTACACGCCGGCGCAGCAGGACTCGGTGAACGCCTACCTCGCCCACGGCTTCGACGGTCGGATCTGGCTGCGCCCCTGGTTCGGCAGTACGCGAACCGAGACGTTGTTCCACTGAGCGTGCGCACGCGTCCGACCTCTCCCTACATGTGGCGAGGCGAGGGCGCCGCCGCGTGCCGGAGGTTGATCAGCCGGTGCTTGGCGGCGACCTTCGCGACGCTGCCGCACTCGGGAACGAGCGCGAAGACGCCCGGATCGATCGGCGCGTCGAACTCGACGTACTCGAAGTAGTCGGCGAGCGCCAGGCTGGTCCCGCCCTCCGCGATGGTGGACGCGGATTCCATGAAGGTGACGGGCCGGCTGTGCGTTCCGTCCGACCCCGGGAACGGGCTGTACCACGTCCACAGGAAGCGGCCGTCCGGGTACTCGTCGGTGGGTGGAAACAGGACGGAGATGACGGTCACGACCTGGCTCGGACAGAGCGCGGGGTTGTCGGTGATCGTGGCGTGGATCGTCCCCTCCACCCCCGGGATACGCGCCCAGTCCGGAGGCTCCTCGCCGAGACCCATCGACTCGCACGTCTCCGACCCGTCCGTGTTGTAGTTGATGAGGTATCCGTTGCCGGCGTTCGGCGGCGGCGTCACGCCGGGCGGCGCGCCGCCGAAGAGGTCGGCTTCCTGGACGAGGATCGTCGATCCCGGATTGAGCGTGTACTCCATGAACGTCGCCTGCGCCCGGTCCGTGAGGAGGCGGTAGTCCGCGTCCGACTTCCACTCGTACATCACGACGGTCGGCAGGGGGAAGCTCTTCGAGTCGACCGGCGTCATCAGCGTGCTCATGCCGAAGCTCGGCTGCCACACGACGAGCTGATACCCTTCCGGATTGCCGAACTGAAAGCCGCTGATGTCGGGCGGGCTCCATTGCTCGGTGTCCAGCGTCTGCACGGCGCGGAACGCGGGGAAGTAGGTGAATGAGAAGTTCTGGAAGAGAGCGAGCTGGTCGGGATCGCCTCTGGTCGGCGTGGGCGGCGGTGCGCCGAACATGAGGCGGAAGGGGAGCCCGTTCTCGCCGACCCACATCCACGTCGTGGCGTTCGACTTGGGTACCGGCTGCTTCCACCAGTCGTAGCTCGCGTCGGACATCCAGTTCATCGGCGCGGACGCGAACCAGGTCGCGCCCGCAGCGCTCGAGAACCAGCTGGTGGTGGGCAGCGTCCATCCGATGTCGACGGGATTCCACGTGTGGCCCTGGTCCGTGGACAGCGTGGTCCCCTGCGGCGTGACCTTGTACCACCACGTCCCGCCGGCATCGACGCCGGTGAGCTGCGCCGACAACACGGATCCTTCCTTGTAGCCGATCTTCGCGACGCACATCTGGTAGAACGGGAGGTCGCCCCCGGAGCCGTCGCTCGGCGGCGGGCCGTACGGGTGCAGGATCGCGGTCGCCTCCCAGATCGGCGGCAACGTGGGAACGGACGGCGCGCCTTCCGTCCGCACTCGGTCCTTCGGGAACTGCAGCTGCGGGAACGCGTCCAGCGGTGAGCGTGGCATCGCTCGGCCTCCTGCGTTGTGGGATCGGAGACGTCCGCCTACCGGAGGAAGGTGCTGCAGGATGGGCGGAGCCGGTGCGCCGTGCAAGGACCCGGAGGCCAGGGATGTGGAGGACACGTCACGTCGGCAGGTCGGGAGAAGGCGAGATTGCGCACGACCGTGCGGCTCTTTGTCCGTGCTTCACGTATCTTACCTCATGCGTCCTTCCACCTTAGCCGCCTGAGTGCCATGAACAGCTCAGATCACGCGCCCCTGATCGCAATTGCGATGCTCGCTGCCCGGGCGGACGGCCAAGCCGACGAAGCCGAGAACGCTGCGATCGAAAAAGTCGTCGAACGGATCGGCTCACCGGACATCGGCCGGCTCGCCCAGCAGGTGAGCGCCGGGACGCTCCGGGTCGCCGATCTCGCTGGCCGGCTCTCGGACGACGATGCACGCCGCACTGCGTACGAGTCCGCGCTGGCCGTCTGCCACGCCGATGGGCCGGCCAACCCCGGCGAGCGAGAGTTCCTCGATCGGCTGCGGGACGCGCTGGGCCTGGACTCGGCGGCGGCAGCGGAGCTGGACCGGACGGCCGGGGCGCTCGCCGCCGGCGCCGGGGAAGGGGGCGGCTCCCCGTCAGCCGGGGCGGACTCGCGGTCCGCGGGTGCCGCCGAGCTGGAGGAGTTCATCCTCGATCAGGCGATCCTCACGGGTGCGCTGGAGGTACTGCCCGACCGGCTGGCGAACATCGCCATCCTGCCGCTCCAGCTGCGCATGGTGTACCAGATCGGCCAGCGCCACGGTCAGCAGATGGACCTGAACCAGGCCAAGGACCTGGCCGCGACCCTGGGGCTCGGCGCGGCCGCACAGGCCATGGAGGGCGTCGCGATCAAGCTGCTGGGCGGGCTGGCCGGCGGACTGCTCGGGGGATTGCTGGGCGGGGCGACGAGAATTGCGACCGGCGCCGCCATCACGTTCGCCGCGACGTATGCGTTGGGGCACGTCGCCGACCAGTATTACGCGCAGGCCCGGAAGCTCAGTGCCGCCGACCTCAAGGCGCAGTTCGCCCGATTCCAGCAGGACGCGCATTCGATCTATCCGCGGGTAGAGCAGGAAATCCGCACGCGGTCGCGAACGCTCGACCTTCGGAGCTGGATGGGATGAACTCGCCCTCGCCCGCCGCGAGCCGTCAGGACCGCGAGACGGACACGCCTTCGCGTGCCAGATCCTCCAGCCCGCCGCCGTTCTCGATGTTCTCGAACCCCTTCGACTTCAGCACGTCGTACGCGAGACCGGCCCTGCGCCCGGAATGGCAGTATAGCACGATGTGGCGATCGCGGTACGACTCCAGCTCGCCCGCGCGCGCCGCCATTCTGATCGTACGGGATGTTCAGCGCACCACGGACGTGCGCAGCGGCGAACTCCTGCGGCGTCCGAACGTCGACGTAGAGAACCTGCGCGCGCAGCGCGGTCGGCGCGCCGGATTCCGGCTCCCCGGTCGGCTGCACCGCCGTCGCCGTCGCCGCTGAAGGCATGGCGGCGGGCGCGCGTGAGTCCGTGCGGTCCGCGGCGGTGCCGCGCCCGCATGCAAGGGCGAAACCGACGGCGAGTAGGGTCGTCAGGCACGAGCGTCGTATCATGGAAGTCTCCGTATGTTCAACTGGATAGGAATATAGTAGAGAGGCCCGCGGAACGACGCAAGTGCGACGATGGGACGCGGCCTCTCCCGTGACTCAGGAGGGAGCGGGAGCTCCGCTCAGCTGGGCGACGATCAGGGCGAGGAGAACGAGGAGGACGATGGCGAGAAGGCCTCGTTCGATGCGGCGGCGGATCTTGGCAGCGTCGGTCGGTTCGCGATCGGGCCGCATCGTGTTTAGCCTCCGGTGAGGGTGCATACCGACTAAATGCCGGAGGGAGCCGAAAGGTTACGCAATGGGCACAGAGCGCGAGGGCGGGGGCGAGCGAGACACGTTGGCGGTCCGTGGATGTGCCGGATAGCTTGGCGGCGATGGAGACACCTCTGACGATCCTGGCCGTGTTCGGCGTCGCGGCGCTGATCTGGCACCTGCTGCGGGCGCTGCTGAAGGTGGGCCGCGGGGGTGTCGAAGCGTTCATCGCGCGGGAATCGGCGGATGTGCGCGCGAGACGTGGGGACCTGACGGGGCTGGCGGAGTCGGAGGAGCGAGCGCACAGAGCGCGGCACGCGCGGCTGAGGTCGGCACTGGTGGCGGCGGCTGGCTCGCGCTACTCGTAGTGCCGGCGCTGACCGGATTCGCGGTTGAGATCTACGCCGCCTGCTCGACGCTGTGGCTGCTTCGCGCGAGGGGTCCGCGACCTGGGCCGTCGGACGGAGGGACGCCGATGCGCGTCGTGGAGTCGGGACAGGATGAGGAACGAAGGGAGAAATGATCCGCATCACCTTCCTGGGCACGGCGGCGAGCAGGCCGACCGTGGGGCGCAACGTGAGCGGCGTTCTCGTGAACCGCGAAGGGGAGTTGTTGCTGTTCGATTGCGGGGAAGGCACGCAGCGGCAGATGATGCGGTTCGGCACGGGCTTCTCGGTTCACGACATCTTCTTCACGCATCTGCACGCGGATCATTTCCTGGGGGTGATCGGATTGCTTCGAACGATGGGTCTTCAGGGGCGCGAAGAGGCGATGCGTTTGTGGTGTCCGCCGGGCGGTGGTGAGATCCTGGAGGAGGCGGTGAACCTGGGTGTGGAGCGGGTGCCGTTTTCGATCGCGATCGGGGAAGTCGAGCCGGGGCAGCGAGTGGCGCGTACCGGCTACGACATCGCGACGTACCGGAGCGAGCACGGGGGGTCATCGATCGGCCTGTCGCTGGTGGAGCACCAGCGGCTGGGGCGGTTCCATCCGGAGCGGGCGAGGCGTCTCGGGGTTCCGGAAGGACCGCTGTTCGGGCGGCTGCACCGGGGAGAGGCGGTGGAGGTGGATGGACGAACCATCGGACCCGAGGACGTCGTGGGAGCGCCGCGGCGCGGGCGGGTGATCGTCTACACGGGCGATACGCGGCCATGCGACGCGACGGTGGAGGCGGCGCGCGGCGCCGAGCTGCTGATCCACGACGCGACGTTCGGCGAGGACGAGGCGCAACGCGCGAAGGCGACGGCGCACTCGACGGCGCGCGAGGCGGCGCTGGTCGCCCGGCGGGCCGGGGTGTCGCGGCTGGTGCTCACGCACCTCTCGTCCCGCTACGCCGACGATCCGCGCCAGCTCGAGCGCGAGGCACGCCGCGTGTTCCGCAGGACGACGGTGGCGTACGACGGCCTGGAGATCGAGGTGCCGTACCCGCCGGATGAGGACGAGGAATGATCCAGCTGAGGGTGCCGGGCGACAAGTCGATCTCGCATCGGGCCCTGCTGCTGTCCGCGCTGGCGGAGGGGCAGAGCCGTGTCCGCGGGATCCTCAGCGGCCGCGATCCGGCGGCGACGGCAGAGGTCCTGCGCCGGCTCGGCGTGCTCGTCCCGGTGCTGGCCGAGGGGCGCGAGCTGCGGGTAGGCGGGGTCGGGCTGCGGGGGCTCCGCCAGCCGGTGCGTGAGCTGGACTGCGCCAACAGCGGAACGACCGCGAGATTGATGCTCGGCGTGTTGTCGGCACAGCGGCTCGTCGCGGATCTGACCGGGGATGCCTCGCTGCGGGGTCGGCCCATGCGACGGGTGACCGAGCCACTGAGCGCCATGGGCGCCTCGTTCGAGGAGCTGGGAGAGCCCGACCGCCTGCCGATCCGCGTGCAGGGGCGCGCACTCCGGCCGGCGGATCACACCAGCCCTCGCGCCAGCGCCCAGGTGAAGAGCGCGCTGCTGCTCGCGGGTCTCTGCGCCGAAGTGCCGGTCCGCGTGCGCGAGCCGGCGCTCTCGCGCGACCACACCGAGCGCCTGCTGCGCTCGCAGGGTGTGCACGTGACGACCGGTGAGGAAGGCGGCGAGGTGGTCGTCGCGCTGGAGCCGAGCGATCGACTGCGCGCGCTCGACCTGGATGTACCCGGCGACTTCTCTTCCGCGGCGTTCCTGCTCGCGCTCGCGGTCCTCGGCGGGTGTCCGCCGCTGCGCACGGAGGGCGTCGGCGTCAATCCGACGCGCACGGGCCTGCTGCGGGTGCTGATGCGGATGGGGGCCGACGTGGAAATCGTAGATGAAACGGAGAGCGGCGGCGAGCCCATTGCCGCGCTCATGGCGGAGCGGAGCGAACTCTCCGCGACGCGCGTTGAACGCGGCGAGCTGCCGTCGCTCATCGACGAGATCCCGATCGTCGCGATCCTCGCCACGCGGGCCTCGGGAGAGACGATCGTCACCGGCGCCGAGGAGCTGCGCGTCAAGGAGTCCGACCGTCTCGCCGCTATCGTCGGGAACCTGCGGGCTCTGGGCGTGGAGGCGGACGAGCTGCCGGATGGTTTGCGGGTCCTCGGGAGCGACAAGCCGCTCTCCGGTTCGGTGCGCACCCGGGGCGACCACAGGATCGCGATGGCCTTCGGGGTTCTGGGAGCGCTCCCGGGCAACGACGTCCGGATCGATGACCCGACCAGCGCGGATGTGAGCTTTCCGGGATTCTGGAAGGTGCTGCGGTCTCTCTCGGACCGGGTGGGCTCCGGGTGATCATCGCGATCGACGGCCCCGCCGGCTCCGGCAAGAGCTCTACGGCGGATGCCGTCGCCCGCCGGCTCGGTTTCCACCACCTCGACTCCGGCGCTCTCTACCGCGCGGTGACCTGGGCCGCGCTCGAGGCGGGGATCCCGGTGGCGGAGTGGCCCGATCTCGACAGCACCACTCTCGACGCCCTGATGATCGAATCGCGGGTCGAGAACGATCGCCTCCGGCTCACCGCGCGAGGCCGCGACATCTCCGAGGCGCTCCGCGAGCCACGAGTCAATGCTAGCGTCTCGCCAATGGCACGCGTCGGCGCCGTCCGCGACTGGGTGAACGAGCGACTGCGCCGCATCGCGGGGGATGCCGACGTCGTGGCGGACGGTCGCGACATCGGCACCGTCGTCTTTCCGGACGCGGAGCTGAAGGTCTTCCTCGTCGCCTCACCCGAGACGCGCGCGCTGCGGCGCCTGCGGGAGCAGGGGGTGTCGGAGCCGGATGCCGCAGAGCAGTCGGCGGAGCTCGAGCGCCTGAAGGCGCGGGACGAAATGGATGCGTCGCGCAGCCTCGCGCCGCTCCGACAGGCGCAGGATGCGGTGCTTCTCGATACAACGGCGCTGAGCTTCGATGAGCAGGTCTCCTTCATCGTCGGGCTCGCTCGAGAGCGAGGAGCGGGCGCCGCTTGACCCTCTCTTCGGGGCCGGATAAATTCAAGGACTCTCCAGCCCACGGATGGGCGGAGCCGCGCCGGTGGAAAGCCGGCGGATCGATCACTCGAACCCCCGCGAGCCGTCGCCTCGACTCCGCGGGTCGGAGGAACCCCAGCCCATGGCGGAAAGCCAGAACCAGCAAGAGCTCGAGCAGAGCGGCCCGGCGACGATCGTCGAGACGGAGCTGACCCAGGACGAGATCATCGAGCGTTCTCGCGAGGTCGGTGTGCGCGCCGACCTCTATGACGAGGAGTATTCGCCCGAGGAATACGAGGCGATGCTCCAGATGTACGAGGAGACGCTGACGAACGTCGAGGAAGGGCAAATCGTGCGCGCGCACGTGCTGCGCGTGACCGAGAATGCCGTGATCCTCGATGTCGGCTTCAAGAGCGAGGGCTCCGTCTCGCGCGACGAGTTCAAGAGCCCGGACGACCTGAAGCCGGGCGAAGAGGTCGAAGTCTTCCTCGAAGCTCTGGAGGACGAGGAAGGGGTCGTCGTCCTGTCGAAGAAGAAGGCCGATTTCCTGCGCGTCTGGGAGAAGATCAAGACCGCCTACGAGGACGACGAGACGGTGCCGGGCATGCTGGTGCGCAAGATCAAGGGCGGCGTGACGGTCGACCTGATGGGGGTCGACGCGTTCCTGCCGGGCTCGCAGATCGCGCTGCGCCGGGTCCCGAACATCGAGGACCTGATCGGTCAGACCTACGAGTTCAAGATCATCAAGCTGAACAAGCGGCGTCGGAACATCGTCGTGAGCCGGCGCGTGATCCTGGAGGGCGAGCGCGAGAAGAAGCGCGAGCAGCTGGTGAAGGAGCTGCTGGTCGGCCAGGTCCGCAAGGGCGTGGTGAAGAACGTGACGGATTTCGGCGCGTTCATCGATCTGGGCGGGATGGATGGGCTGTTGCACATCACGGACATGAGCTGGGGTCGTGTCGGTCATCCGTCGGAGGTGGTCTCGATCGGAGACGAGCTGGACGTGAAGGTGCTCGACATCGACTGGGACCGCGAGCGGATCTCGCTGGGGCTGAAGCAGCTGCTGCCGTATCCCTGGAAGGACATCGAGCGCAAGTACCCGGTCGGCTCGCGCGTGCGCGGCCGTGTCGTGTCGATCACGAACTACGGCGCGTTCGTGGAGCTGGAGAAGGGCGTCGAGGGACTCGTGCACGTCTCCGAGATGTCGTGGACGCGCAACGTGCGCCACCCCTCGCAGATGGTGGCGATCGGCGACGAGATCGAGGCGGTCGTGCTGAGCGTGGATCGGGACGACGAGAAGATCTCGCTCGGCATGAAGCAGACGGAGGAGGATCCCTGGCTCGCGCTGCCGGTGAAGTATCCGACGGGCACGCGGGTCACGGGCAAGGTCCGCAACCTGACCTCCTTCGGCGCGTTCGTCGAGATCGAGCCGGGTATCGACGGGCTCATTCATATCTCCGACATGAGCTGGACACGTCGCGTGCAGCACCCGTCCGAGGTCCTGCGCAAGGGCGAGGACGTGGAGGTGGTGGTGCTCAGCGTGGACGCCGAGAACAAGCGGATCTCGCTCGGGCTGAAGCAGACGCAGGAGGATCCGTGGTACCACCTCGTCAAGGAGTATGCTCCGGGCGTGGAGGCGACGGGTAGCGTGGTACGTGTGCTGGAGGACGGCGTCGTGGTCGATCTCGGCAATGAGGTCGAGGGCTTCGTCCCCGCGAGCCAGCTCGGAACGACGGCGAAGAACGTGATGGATCGCTTCCAGGAGGGCATGCGCCTGGAGATGCGGGTGATCGAGTCGGACGCAGTGAACCGCCGCATCGTGCTGGCGGTCACCGAGCTGCCGGAGGAGGTCACCACTGTCGAGGGCGAGGGCGAGGGCGCGGGCGAGGGCGAGGGCGAGGGCGTGGGCGGAGGCCAGGAGGCCGCGGAGAGCACGGAGGGCGAGGAGCCGGTCGCGGCTGCGGCCGCGATGGAGGAGGCCGCGCCGGGCGAGGTGCCGGAGGCGGAGGCTTCGGAGGCCGTCGACGAAGCCGAGGTGGAACAGCCCACGGACGAGGCCGGTGCGGAGGAGGCCGGGGAGGAAGAGGTGGAACAGCCGGCGGGCGAGGGCGGTGCGGAAGAGGCCGCGAGCGAAGCGGGCGACGTGGAGGCACCCAGGGCGGTCGCGTCACCGGATGGTGCGGCGGCGGAGGGTGCGGCGGCAGAGGGGGAGGCGGCGGAGGAGGAGGAGCAGCCGACGACCTGAGGCCGGCCTCGGGCACGGTGTCACGAGCAAGGGGCGGCTCCGCGCCAGCGCGCGGGGCCGTCCCTTTTTTCGCTGCTGAGGCATGGGTATCTTGCCGAAATTCCTGCGTACCCGATCGAGTGTAGCCGTCGATGAACTGGAAGAAATGGGTGCCGCCGGCCCTGCCGGCACTGCTGGTGATTTCGCTGGGTGGGGCGAGCTGTGCGAGAGCGGGCGTGGGAAGCGCTCCCTCCGCGGAGCCGACGAGCGCTCCGCTGGAGGCAGGAGCGGCTACGCCGGAGGAAAACGAGCTGGCGGCGTCACTGCTGGGCGCCGCGCGGAGCGCGTTCGCCGACAAGCGGATGGCGGAGGCGGACTCGCTCGCGAGGCTGGTCGTCGAGCGGCACGGGACCACGCCTTCATCGACGCCCGCGCTGCTGCTGTCGGCCCGGACGGCGGAGGCCCTGGGCGATCTCGAGGCGGCGGTGCAGCGCGCGGACCGTTACGCGGGCCTCTTCCCGCCGGGCTCGCAGGCTGCGCGTCCGGCGCAGGAGCTGGCCAGACGCGCCCGCTCCCGCCTGGCGGAGGAGCGCGCCTCTCGGCCGGTGATCGGTGCGATGCTGCCGCGGAGCGGGTCCGCCTACATGCAGCGGTACGGTGATCTGATCCTGCAGGGTATCCGGATCGCGCTGGGCGGAGGTGGTGAGGAAGGGCCGGTGCGACTGGTGGTGGTCGATGACGGGGGGGATCCGGGCAGCGCTCCGGAACGGATGGCGGAGCTGGAGCGATCGGGCGCGGTGGCGGTGATCGGACCGCTGCTGACGCCTGCGGTGCGTGCCGCGGCGGAGGCGCGCGGAAGCGAGTCGATCGTGATCGTCAGCCCGACCGCTCCCGATTCCGTCGGTGCGCCGAACACCTATTCGCTCGGAGGGATGGACGCGGGAGGTCCGGCGGCGCTGGCGCGTTACGCGGCCGCCCACGAGCTCCGCCGGGTGGCGGTGCTCTACCCGCGCATGACGCATTACGCGGCCGCGGCCGCGGTGTTCGAGGCGGCGCTGCGTGCCGCCGGCGGGCAGGTGAGCGTCGACGTCCCCTACGACTCGGGTGCGACGACGTTCGCCGACTGGGTCGGCCGCGTCGTCAAGAGCGCTCCGCAGGCGGTCTACGTTCCGGCGCCCGAGCGCGACGTGCGCCAGCTGGCGCCTCAGCTCCGCTACTACGGCATCAGCCCGGACACGGTGCAGGTCATGGGTGACGAGAGCTGGACCTCGGACGCGGTGCGCCGCACGCTGCAGGCGACCGGCATGACGGGGGTGCTCGCGAGCACGCCGATGGTGCGGGCGGCGCCGGGATCGGGGTGGCAGGCGTTCACGCAGGTGTACGAGCAGGCGGAGCGGCGAACGCTCGACAACCCGTATCCCGCGCTCGGCTATGACGCCGCGCTCCTCGTTCTGCGGGCGGTGCAGGAGTCGCGCAGCCATGGCGGCTCGGTGGCTTCGCGCTTCGCGGCGCTGCGCGACGTACAGGGGGCCACGGGAACCTACTCCGTTCAGGGCGGCAGCATCCGGCGCCGGCCGGTGATCGTTCGAGTCGAGGCGGATCGCCTGGTGCCGATGGAGACGGTGGCGGAGGGAGGCGGCCAGCGGTGACGATGCGCGAGCGACTGGAGCACCTCGAGGCGCTGCGGCTCGAGAGTGAGCGCGGCGGCGGCGAGAGACGGCTGAAGGCGCAGCACGAGAAGGGGAAGCTGTCGGCGCGCGAACGGCTCGACCTGCTGCTCGACGAGGGCAGCTTCATCGAGCTCGACCGCTTCGTGACGCACCGCACCGTCGGCTTCGGTCTCGAGCACAAGAAGGTGCTCGGCGACGGCGTCGTCACCGGCTACGGCACGATCGAGCGGCGGCCGGTCTACGTCTTCAGCCAGGACTTCACCGTGTTCGGCGGCTCCCTCTCGCAGGCGCATGCCGAGAAGATCTGCAAAGTGATGGATCTCGCGCTGCGCAACGGAGCGCCGGTGATCGGGCTGAACGACTCGGGCGGAGCGCGCATCCAGGAAGGCGTCGTCAGCCTCGGCGGCTACGCGGACATCTTCCTTCGCAACACGCTTGCCTCGGGCGTCGTGCCGCAGATCAGCGCGGTGCTCGGGCCGTGCGCCGGCGGGGCGGTGTACTCCCCGGCCATAACCGACTTCGTCTACATGGTGCGGGGAACGAGCTACATGTTCGTAACGGGCCCGAACGTGGTGAAGACGGTGACGCATGAGGACATCGACATGGAGGGGCTGGGTGGGGCGGATGTACACGCCGGAACATTGGGCGTGGCGCACTTCGCGCACGACAGCGAGATCGAGTCGCTGCAGGCGATCCGCGCCCTCTTCGCCTACATCCCGCAGAACAATCGGGAGGATCCGCCGCGGCGCGAGACGGCCGACCCGTTCGACCGGCGCGACGAGTCGCTGCTCGCCGTCGTGCCGGAGGAGGCAGCGCGGCCGTACGACATCCACGATGTCATCCGGCCCGTCGTGGACGACGGCGACTTCTATGAAGTCCACCGCGATTACGCGGCGAACATCGTGACGGGCTTCGCCCACCTGGGTGGCAGGGCCGTCGGCATCGTCGCGAACCAGCCCGCGGTGCTGGCCGGGGTGCTCGACATCAACAGCGCGGTGAAGGGCGCGCGCTTCGTCCGCTTCTGCGACTCGTTCAACATCCCCCTCGTCGTCTTCGAAGATGTCCCGGGCTTCCTCCCGGGCGTGGCGCAGGAACACGGGGGCATTATCCGTCACGGCGCGAAGCTGCTCTACGCGTTCTGCGAAGCGACGGTGCCGCGCGTGACCGTGATCACACGCAAGGCCTACGGCGGCGCGTACGACGTGATGAACTCGAAGCACATTCGCGGCGACGTGAACCTCGCCTGGCCGAGCGCGGAGATCGCCGTGATGGGACCGAAGGGGGCGGTCGAGGTCCTGTTCCGCAAGGAGATCGCGGCCGCTGAGGATCCCGCCGCGGAGGCTGCGCGGCTGGAG
This sequence comes from uncultured Gemmatimonadales bacterium, assembly GCA_963798855.1. Lineage (GTDB taxonomy): Bacteria > Gemmatimonadota > Gemmatimonadetes > Longimicrobiales > RSA9 > CAWCUU01. The sequence continues at coordinate 1,013,348 of CAWCUU010000001.1, forward strand.
TCCGATTACCGCGAGCAGTTCGCGAACCCGTACATCGCGGCGAGCCGCGGCTACATCGACGACGTGATCGACCCGCGCGAGACGCGGCCTCGCTTGATCAACGCACTCGACATGCTCGCCGAGAAGCGGGACGCGAACCCGCCGAAGAAACATGGCAACATCCCGCTCTGAGACCCGGCGCCGCGCCGCGCCGGCGCCGTCGATGGCCGCCGCGGCGGCTCCGGCCGGGCCGCCGTTCTCGAAGGTGCTGGTCGCGAACCGGGGCGAGATCGCAGTGCGGGTGATGCGCGCCTGTCGGGAGCTCCGCGTGCGCGCGGTCGCCGTCTACTCCGACGCGGATCGCCTCGCCCCGCACGTCCTGGAGGCAGACGAGGCGTATCCGATCGGGCCGGCGCCGTCGTCGAAGAGCTATCTACGCGGCGAAGCGATCGTCGAGGTGGCGCTTCGCGCCGGATGCGAGGCCGTACACCCCGGGTACGGCTTTCTCGCGGAGCGCGCGTCGTTCGCGCGTCAGGTGGAGGAGGCGGGGCTGGTCTTCGTCGGACCGCCCGCGGCAGCGATCGCGGCAATGGGTGACAAGACGGAGGCGCGTCGCCGGATGATCGCCGCGGGAGTGCCCGTCGTGCCGGGAACGGCGGACCCACTCGCGGATTCGGCGGCGGCGAAGGAGGCGGCCGAGTCCATCGGCTACCCGGTCATGCTGAAGGCGGCGGCGGGCGGCGGAGGGAAGGGAATGCGTGTCGTCCGCTCGGAAGATGAGCTGAGCCGCGCATTCGAGGCGGCGTCGCGGGAGGCCCGGTCGGCGTTCGGCGACGGCAGCATCTACCTGGAGAAGTATCTGGAGGGACCACGCCACATCGAGATCCAGGTGCTTGCGGATGCCCACGGCAACGTGCTCTCGCTCGCGGAGCGAGAGTGCTCCATTCAGCGGCGGCACCAGAAGATGGTGGAGGAGGCGCCATCGGCGGTGCTCACGCCGGAGCTGCGCGCCGAGATGGGGCGGGCCGCGACGGCAGCCGCCACCGCGGTCGGTTACCAGAACGCGGGCACCGTCGAGTTCCTGTACGAGGATGGCGCGTTCTACTTCCTCGAGATGAACACGCGCCTGCAGGTCGAGCACCCGGTCACGGAGCTGGTCACGGGCCTCGACCTCGTGCAGTGGCAGCTGCGCGTCGCCGCCGGCGAGGCGCTGCCGTTCGGGCAGGAGGAGGTCCGGCTGCGCGGGCACGCCGTCGAGTGCCGCATAACCAGTGAGGATCCGTGGACCGGCTTCATGCCGTCCACCGGACGGATCGAGCAGATCGACCTGCCTTCCGGCCCCGGCGTCCGCTGGGATGGCGGTGTCACCGCCGGCTCGGAGATCTCGCTCTACTACGATCCGCTGATCGGCAAGCTGATCGCGTACGGCGACAGCCGCGAGGAAGCGATCGCGCGGATGGAGCGGGCACTGGGGGAGCTCAGAGTCGCCGGTGTCGAGACGTCCGCCGCGTTCCTGCGCCGCGTGATGCGCGAGCCCGACTTCCGTGCAGGACGCATCGACATCCTCTATCTGGAGCGCCACCCCGAGCTGCTGGAGCGGCCGAACGACGATGAGGCGATCCGCGTCGTCGCGATCGCGGCAGCGCTGCTCGCGGATCGGGAACGGCGTCGACGCGACGTGCGGCGGATCGAGGGCGAATCCAACCGTTCGCGGTGGCGTGACCTGGGTTGGCGTGGCTGAAGCCGCGGCCCCAGGGCGCGATGCGAGGACCGAGCGCGTGCGCATCACCGGGATCGCCGCGGGAGGCGCCGGCGTCGGCCGGCTGCCGGACGGCCGCGCGGTCTTCGTGCACCGGACCGCGCCGGGCGACCTCGCCGACATCGCTCTCACGCACGTCCGACCCCGTTGGGCGCGCGGCCGCCTCGAGCGGCTGGTCGAGCACGGCGCCGCTCGCCGAACCCCCCCGTGCCCGCACTACGACCGCTGCGGCGGCTGCACGCTCGAGCATCTGGAGTACGCGGCGCAGCTGCGGGCGAAGGGGACGATCGTTCGTGACGCACTTTCCCGCATCGGCCGTCTCGACGTCGACATTCCCGAGGTGGTCGCCTCCCCGCTCGAGCTCCGCTACCGCAATCGCATTCTCACTGACCCTGCTGCGGCTCCGCGCCGGCCGGATCGTGGCCGGCTTCCACGAGGTCGATCGGCCGGATCGCATCGTGGACATCGACGGCCGCTGCCTGCTCCCGGAGAAGCCTGTAGCGGAGACGCTCGACGGGCTTCGCGCGGCGTGGGGCGAGTCCGCGGAACACCTTCCGGCGGGGCCGCGCCTGCGCCTGACGCTGCGCGCAGCGACCAGCGGCGCCGTGGCGCTGCTCGTCGACGGCGGTGACGGTCGCGGAGAGCCCGAGCGGCTGCTGAACGACGTCGTACGCCTCTCCTCCATCTGGCACCGACGCACCGGATCGCAGGAGGCGCGATTGCTGGCGGGACGACAGCCGGTGCACGAGCGATGGAGCGAGGCCGAGCTCGAGCTCGAGGGTGGGGTTTTCCTGCAAGTGAACCGGCAGGCCGCCGCGCTGCTCGAGGATCACGTCCTGAAGCTCGCAGGCGACGTGCACGGCGCGCGGGTGGTGGACGCCTACTGCGGCGTGGGGCTGCACGCACGGCGGCTCGCCGAGCGAGGGGCCGCCGAGGTCGTCGGCATCGAGCTCGACCGGCAGGCGGTGGAAGAGGCCCGCCGCGGAGCGCCGACCGTCGAGTTCCGGCGCGGCCCGGTGGAGCGCCACCTCGAAGGCGCTCTGCCAGCCGACCTGCTCATCCTCAATCCGCCGCGCGCCGGAGTCGCAGATCCGGTGCCGGGGGCGATCCTGGCCGCACGCCCGACCCGGATCATCTACGTCAGCTGCGATCCGGCAACGCTCGCGCGCGACCTGAGCCGCCTCACCCCGGATTACGGGCTGCGCTCGCTGTGCAGCTTCGACCTTTTCCCCCAGACGGCGCACGTGGAGACCGTCGCGGAGCTCGAATGCGCTACCATGTGACGATCGCCGGCCGGACCCTCGAGGTAGAGCTGGAAGGCGAGCGCCCGACCATCGACGGCCGTACCGTCGAGGCCGACCTTGCCGCGGGGCCCGATGGCGTCGTCTTCAGCTTGCTGCTCGACGGGTGTTCACACGCGCTGATCGCCCGGCGTGAGGCCGGGGACCGCTGGCGCATCGAGGTGGACGGCGTACCGTACACAGCGGAGGCGGTGGATGAGCGGACCCGCGCGATCCGCGCCATGATCGGCGGGGACGCCCGAGCGCGCGGACCGCGGCCGGTCCGCGCGCCGATGCCGGGGCTGGTCGTGCGCATCGAGGTGGAGCCTGGAGATGTGGTCCGCGCCGGCCAGGGCGTCGTCATCGTGGAGGCGATGAAGATGGAGAACGAGCTCAAGGCGGAGACCGCGGGACGGGTCACGCGGATCCACGTCGAGCCGGGCGAGGCGGTGGAGAAGGGGGTGGTGCTGGTGGAGCTGGAGGCGCTGTCGCACGCATCAGAAGGGGCATGAGGTGACGGTGTCCAAATCACGTCCCGATAGAGATAAAGAGCGTTGGATCAGCGACTCCGTCGAGCCGCTGCTCGAGCGCTATCCGGAGCGGCGAGAGCGGTTCGAGACGACGAGCGGGATCGAGGTCGAGCGGTTATACACGCCGTCGGATGCGGCGATCGACTACGCGTCCGATCTCGGCTTCCCGGGCGAGCATCCGTTCACGCGCGGAATCCAGCCGACGATGTACCGGGGGCGGCTGTGGACGATGCGGCAGTACGCGGGCTTCGGCACGGCAGAGGAGACGAACCGCCGCTATCGCTATCTGCTGGAGCACGGACAGACGGGGCTGTCGGTGGCGTTCGATCTGCCGACGCAGATGGGCTACGACTCGGACGCGGCGATGGCGGAGGGAGAGGTCGGTCGTGTCGGGGTGGCGATCGACACGCTCGAGGACATGCGCATGCTGTTCGACGGGATCCCGCTGGACCGGGTGTCGGTGTCGATGACGATCAACGCGACGGCTGCGATCCTGCTGGCGCTGTACGTCGCGCTCGCCGATGAGCGCGGCGTATCGCGGGACCGGCTGTCGGGCACGGTGCAGAACGACATCCTGAAGGAATACATCGCGCGCGGGACGTACATCTACCCGGTGGAGCCCAGCCTCCGTCTGATCACGGATGTGTTCGGCTTCGCGGCGCGGGAGGTGCCGCGGTGGAACCCGATCTCGATCAGCGGCTACCATATCCGTGAGGCGGGCGCGACCGCGGCGCAAGAGGTGGCGTTCACGTTCTCGAACGCGCTGGAATACGTGGACCGGGCGCTCGCGGCGGGGCTGGAGCTGGAGGCGTTCGCGCCGCGGCTGTCGTTCTTCTTCGCGGCGCACAACGACCTGTTCGAGGAGGTGGCGAAGTTTCGGGCTGCACGCCGGCTGTGGGCGCGGCTCATGCGGGACCGCTACGGCGCTTCGCTGGAGGCGAGCCGGCTGCGCTTTCATACGCAGACGGGCGGCGTGACGCTGACGGCGCAGCAGCCGCTCAACAACGTGGTCCGTGTGACGGTGCAGGCGTTGTCGGCGGTGCTGGGCGGCACACAGTCGCTGCACACGAACGCGTACGACGAGGCGCTGGCGCTGCCGACGGAGGCGTCGGCGAAGCTGGCGCTGCGGACGCAGCAGGTGCTGGCCGCCGAGTCGGGCGTCGCGAATACGGTGGACCCGCTGGGCGGCAGCTACTACGTCGAGGCGCTGACCGACGCGGTGGAGGAGAAGGCGAGGAAGTACCTGGCCCGGGTGGACGAGCTGGGTGGGGCGTCGCGGGCGGTGGATTTCTTCCAGGAGGAGATCCAGCGCTCGGCGTACGCGCACCAGCTCGCGGTGGAATCGGGTGAGCGCGAGATCGTGGGGGTGAACGCCTACCGCGAGGAGGAGGGCCCGCTGCGGATCGAGCAGCCGGACTACCGCGTGCTGGCGGCGGGCCAGCGCGAGAAGCTGGCGGCGGTGCGGTCGGGGCGCTCGGAGACCGAGGTGCAGCGGGTTCTGGAGCGGGTTAGAATTGCAGCGCGTGGCGGGGACAACCTGCTTCCGCCGATGGTCGAGTCGGTGAAGGCCTGTGCGACGCTGGGCGAGATCAGCGATGTGCTCCGCGAGGAGTGGGGAACGTATCACCCGCGGACGTGAGGCACGGAAAGGGACGATGCCGACATACGAATACCGCTGCCCTGAAGGGCACGAGTTCGAGCTGTTCCAGCGCATGAGCGATCCGCCGCAGGCCGAGTGTCCAGAATGTGGCAAGGTTGCCGAGCGCCTGCTGTCCACGGGTGCGGGGCTGCTGTTCAAGGGATCGGGTTTCTACATCACTGACTATCGCAGCGACAGCTACAAGAAGGCCGCCGAGAAGGAGCAGGGGACGACGAAGCCGAAGGAATCCGACGCGAAGCCCGCGGAGAAGCCGTCGTCCTCGGCCGGCGCGGCCGACTCCTCGAAGAAGAAGTCGTCCGAGTAGCCAATGTCCATCGAGCGGATCCGGGAGCAGCTCGCGGGTGTGGCCCGGGAGCTGACGGGGGGCGATGCGGTCGACATCCAGCTGGAGCGCCCGCGCAACCCGGAGCACGGCGATTACGCGACCAACCTCGCGCTGACGCTCGCGTCGCGCCTGCGAGAGCCGCCGCGGCGGGTTGCCGAGCGGATCATCGAGCGGCTCGACCCGGAATCGGCCGGAATCACCGCGGTCGAGATCGCGGGACCCGGCTTCATCAACTTCCGACTCGCCGCCGGCACCGTCCGCGACGAGCTGGACGCGATCCTCCGAGCGCCCGCCGACTTCGCGCGCAGCGACGAGGGCGCCGGGCGACGGATCATGGTCGAGTGGGTGTCGGCGAACCCGACGGGGCCGCTTCACCTCGGGCACGGCCGGCAGGCCGCCCTCGGCGACGTGATCTGCAGCCTGCTCGGGCGCACCGGCTGGAGCGTGTATCGCGAGTTCTACTACAACGACTCCGGCAAGCAGATGATGCTGCTCGCGCGCAGCGTCCGGGCCCGGTACCAGCAGCTGTTCGGCGAGGACGCGGAGGTGCCCGAGGGCGGCTATCAGGGCGAGTACGTGCTCGACATGGCGCGGAGCTTCCGCGAGGACGTCGGAGAGCGCTACCGCGACGACGACTCCGAGGAGGCGCTCGACGCGATGCGCCGCTTCGCGGTGCGCGTGCTGCGCGAGGAGCAGGACCGCGACCTGACCGATTTCCGGGTGCGCTTCGACCATTTCTTCCTCGAGTCGTCGCTGTACGAGGAGGGGCGGGTCGAGGCGACGATCGAGGCGCTGCGGCAGACCGGTCTCGTCTACGAGCACGAGGGCGCGCAGTGGCTGAAGACGACGGAGTTCGGCGATCAGAAGGACCGGGTCATGGTCCGCGGCAACGGGCTTCCGACGTATTTCCTGCCGGACGTCGCCTACCACCTGACGAAGTGGGAGCGCGGCTTCCAACACGTGATCAACGTGCAGGGCGCCGATCACCACGGCACGGTCGCGCGCGTGCGAGCGGGGTTGCGCGCGCTGGGGCTACCGGAGGGCTACCCGGAGTACGTGCTGCACCAATGGTGCGGCTCGAGCAGGGCGGCAAGGAAGTCAAGCTCTCGAAGCGGGCAGGATCCTACACGACGCTGCGCGAGCTGTTCGAGATGGTGGGCGTCGACGTCGCCCGCTATTTCTTCCTGATGCGGCGAGCCGACGCGCAGATGGTCTTCGATCTGGACCTCGCCCTGGACCACTCGGAGAAGAATCCGGTCTACAAGGTCCAGTACGCGCACGCGCGGATGATGAGCATCTTCCGCAAGGCAGGGGTCGCGCCGGAGGAGATCGGGCCGGAGTACGGGGATGTGGGGCTGCTGGGCGAGCCGGCGGAGCTGGATCTGATCAAGCATCTCGGGACGTACCCCGAGATGGTGTCGCGGGCGGCGGAGGCACGCGCGCCCCACATCATGTGCGAGTATCTGGAATCCACGGCCGGCGCCGTGAACTCGTGGTACCACGCCGGCAATCCGAGCCGGAATCCGGAGCTCGCGGTGCTGGTAGAGGACTCCGCTCTGCGGCGCGCGCGGCTGATGCTCGCGCGCGGCGTGCAGATCGTGCTCCGGGACGGGCTGACGCTCCTCGGAATCGAGGCACCTGAGATCATGAAGCGGGAAGAAGACGAATGAGCCTTCTCGTAGTGGGAAGCGTCGCGCTCGACTCGGTGCGGACCCCGTTCGGCAGCGTGGACAATGCGCTGGGCGGATCCGCTACCTACTTCAGCGCCTCGGCCGCGCACTTCTGCGAGGTGCAGCTCGTCGGCGTGGTCGGCGAGGATTTCCCGGCGGCCGAGCTGGCGTTCCTGAAGGAGGCGGGCGTGGATCTGTCCGGACTCGTCCGCGTCGAGGGGCAGAGCTTCCGCTGGGCGGGCGAGTACACCTACGACCTGAACACCGCTCACACGCTGGAGACGCGACTCGGCGTGTTCGCGGAGTTCCGGCCGGAGATTCCCGACTCTTTCCGCGACGCGGAATGGGTTTTCCTCGCGAATATAGACCCCGAGCTGCAGCTCGAGGTGCTCGAGCAGGTGACCTCGCCGAAGCTGGTGGCGTGCGACACGATGAACTACTGGATCGATGGGAAGCGGGACGCGCTGCTGAGGCTGCTCGAGCACGTCGACGTGCTGCTCGTCAACGATGCGGAGATCCGCGCGCTGTCCGGCGAGCACAACCTGCTGCGCGGCGCGCGATGGGTCCAGGAGCACGGCCCGTCCGTAATCGTCGTGAAGAAGGGCGAGCACGGGGCGATGCTGTTCAAGGGCGACCTGATCTTCTTCGTCCCCGGGTTCCCGCTCGAGGACATCTTCGATCCGACGGGTGCCGGAGACTCGTTCGCGGGCGGGTTCCTCGGACACCTCGCCCGGTGCGGATCGACGAGCCCGGCCGAGTTGCGCCGGGCGATGGTGTACGGCTCGGCAATGGGCTCGTTCGCGGTAGAGCGGTTCGGCGTGCAGCGCTTCCGCGAGCTCGGCCGGGGAGAGATCGAGCGGCGGGTCCGCGAGTTCCGCGAGCTGACGGAGTTCGACCAGCCGCTCGCCGCGCAGAGCCATGTCTGAAGCCGGTGGTTGCGGCGGCGGGCTGAGCTACCGCGACGCCGGCGTCGATCGCGATGTCGCGTCTCGCGCGAAGCGCCGTATCGGGGAGCTGGTCGCATCCACGCTCCGTGACGGGGTGCTGTCTCGGCCCGGCGGCTTCGGCGGGCTGTTCCGGGTGCCGGCGGACGTGCGCGATCCGGTGCTCGTCGCGAGCGCGGACGGCGTCGGCACGAAGCTGAAGGTCGCGATGATGACCGGCCGTCACGACACGGTGGGCGAGGACCTGGTCAACCACTGCGTCGACGACATCCTCGTCGAGGGCGCACGACCGCTCTTCTTCCTCGACTACATCGGGATGGGACGGCTCGAGGAAGGAACGGTCGAGGCGCTGGTCGAGGGCGTGGCGCGCGGCTGCCGCGAGAACGGCTGCGCGCTGCTCGGCGGGGAGACGGCCGAGATGCCCGACTTCTACGCGCCCGGTGAGTACGACCTCGCCGGGTTCGTCGTCGGAGTCGTCGCCGGCGACGCGCGACCGGGCGCGGAGCGGGTCCGACCGGGCGACGCGCTGCTGGGCCTCGCCTCGAATGGATTCCACACGAACGGCTACTCGCTGCTGCGGAAGCTGCTTTTCGAGCGGCTCGCGCTCTCGCCGGACGATCCCTTCCCCGGCTCCGACGCGTCGGTCGCCGACGTGCTCCTCCGCGTGCATCGCAGCTATCTCCCCGTGGTCGGGCCGCTGCTCGAGGATGGGCGCGTCCACGCGCTCGCACACGTCACGGGTGGAGGGTTGCCGGAGAACCTGGCACGGGTGCTGCCGCCGGGGTGTGAGGCACACGTTCAGCGTGACAGCTGGACCCCACCGCCCGAGTTCCTCTCGGTGATGCAAGCGGGCCGCGTGGAGGAGCGGGAGATGTTCGAGACGTTCAACATGGGAGTCGGCATGGTCCTGATCGTGCCGGATTCCGGCGCGGCCGAGGTCGAGCGCCGGCTCCTCGAGCAGGGGCAGGACGCGTGGCGCCTGGGCGTCGTCGCCTCCGGCGGTGGCGGCGTGATCCTGGAGTGATCACCGTAGCGGGAAGGGAGTCGTACATGGGCGGACGGAGAAAGGAGCGGACGCACCGGATCGGTGCGTCCTTGACGATCGGGGTGGCGGTGGCGTTCGGGCTGCTCCTACCGGCTCGGGGACGGGCGCAGCTGGAGAGCGAGTGCGCGCAAGCGGCGGGCGACTACGCGCGGGCGCAGCAATACTGCCAGCTCGTGGCGCAGACGGCTCAGCTCGCACAGCCGCGACTCGGCCTCGGGCTCTCCGGTGGCAATCCGGTGCCGGGGACGGCGAGCACGCTGGGGAAGGGGCTCGCGGGGCTGCCCCGGTTCAGCGTCGACCTGCGGGCGACGGCCGTGTCCACGAAGATCCCCGACATCAGGCAGGAGCAGTCGACGGAGGAGCTGAGCTTCGCGCTCGGCAGCATCGGTGCCGACGCGTCGGTCGGCGTCTTCGACGGCTTCTCACCCGTGCCGACGGTGGGAGGGCTGCTGTCGGTGGATCTGCTCGCGAGCGCCGGCTTCATTCCGATTCCGAGCGGCGAGGGGTTCCAGAACGAGAAGCCGTGGACGTGGGCCGCGGGGGCACGGCTCGGTATTCTGCGCGAGTCGTTCGTGACGCCGGGCGTGTCGGTGAGCGCGATGTATCGCAGCCTGCCGACCGTCACGTACGGCGATCCCGAGCTCCAGACGGAGGACGCGTTCTTCCAGACGAACCTGAAGAACACGAGCGTCCGTGCCGTGGTGAGCAAGAGCCTGATCGTCGTCGGGCTCGCCGCCGGCATCGGATACGACCATTACAAGAGCGACGTAGGGTTCGGCGTGTCCGTGCCAGCCCCGGCGCTGCCCACGCTGCCGCCTGCGTGCCTCTCGACGCCAGGCCGCTGCGAGTACCGGGTCGAGGGCGCGGAGATCAGCTCGCACCGCATGAGCTACTTCGGCAACGTGTCACTGAACTTTCTGCTGCTGAACCTGGTGGGCGAGCTCGGCTGGCAGTCGGGCGGGGATCTTCCTACTGCGGCGGTGGATTCGCGGCTGCAGCCGAACGACGGCTCGATCTTCGGCAGTCTCGCGCTGCGGCTGACCCTTTAGCAGGTCGCTGAAGAACGGGAGCGAGCCGCGCATGCCCGATTCCGGGTCCGTCGGCGAGCAGCGACGTCGGCTGCTCGAGGCGATCACCCTGGCCGAGACGGGATGGGGGCGCGTGCACCCGAACCCGCTCGTCGGCGCGGTCGTGGTCCGGGGCGGAAAGGTGGTCGGCCGAGGCGCGCACCGCGAGTTCGGGGGGCCGCACGCGGAGGTCGAAGCGCTGCGAGCGGCGGGAGAGGCCGCCCGCGGAGCGACGCTGTACGTCACGCTGGAGCCGTGCGACCATCAGGGCAAGACGCCGCCGTGCACGGCGGCGATCCTCGAGGCGGGCATCGCCCGCGTGGTCTACGGCGCGGAGGACCCGCATCCGCAGGCATCGGGTGGCGCGGCGCGCCTGCGCTCGGCCGGGGTGGAGGTGGTGGGCGGCGTCGAGAGGGACGCGGTCCGATCGCAGAACGCGATGTTCTTCCACGCGGTCGAGCGCGAGGGGCCTTGGCTCGCGCTGAAGTACGCGCTCTCGCTGGATGCCAGGCTATCGCGCACCGGCAATGCGCCCACGGCGGTGACCGGGGAGCGTGCGCTCGAGGACGTGCACCGGCTGCGCGCCGGCTTCGATGCGATCCTGGTGGGGATCGGCACCGCGCTCGTCGATGATCCGCTGCTGACGGTGCGCGGACCGGTCGCCGCCCGGCGCCCGCCGCTGCGGGTCGTGCTGGACAGCAGGGCCCGGCTGCCGGTGAGCAGCCGCCTCGTGCGCTCGAGCGCGGAGGCGCCCGTGCGCGTCTACAGCTCCACGCACGCCGACCGGGGGCGGCTGGACGCGCTGCGGGACGCCGGCGTGGACGTCCGGTCGGTGCTCCCCGATCGGAGGGGAACCTTGAGCCTGGACGCGGTGCTCGACGATCTCGCTGGGTCGAAGGTCGTGTCGATCCTGTGCGAGGGCGGCGGGACGCTGGGCGCGGCGCTCCTGCGGGCCGACCGGGTGGCGCGACTCTACACTTACATCGCACCCGTGCTGTTCGGTGAGGATGCGGTGGCGGCGTTCCCCGGCTCCTACGGACCGGAGCACGGTGCGGGGTGGCGTCGTTGTCGGGTCGTGCCGCTGGGCGCGGACCTGCGAGTGGACTACGATCGCGAGCGGCCGGGAGGCTGAGTGTTCACGGGGATCATCGAGGACGTGGGCGTCGTCCGTGAGGCGATTGCGCTGAGCACCGGCCGTCGTCTCACCGTCGAGGCGCCCGCCATCGCGTCGTCGCTGGAGCCGGGAAATTCCGTGGCGGTGGACGGGGTGTGCCAGACGGTCATCGAGGCGGACGACTCCGCGCTCGTGGTCGAGGCGATCGGCACGACGCTGTCTCGCACGACGCTGGGGCGGCTGCGCGAGGGAAGCCGCGTGAATCTGGAGAGGGCGCTGGCACTCGGCGATCGACTCGGCGGCCATCTCGTGCAGGGGCACGTCGATGCGGTCGGGAGCGTGGTGGCGGTGGAGCGCCAGGGCGAGCACGTTCTGCTGACGGTGTCACTGCCGGACGTGGTCGCGGAGGTCACGGTGCTGCACGGCTCGATCGCGATCCAGGGCGTGAGCCTGACCGTGAACGCCCTGCCGGCGGCCGGGGAGGCGCAGGTCGCGCTGATCCCGTTCACGTGGGAGCACACGACGCTGCGCGAGCTGGCGCCGGGTGATGGAGTGAACCTCGAGGGTGACATGCTCGGCCGCTTCGTCGTCGCGTACCTGAAGCGAAGCCGCGAGTCGGGGGTATAGACGAGCCGGCGCCGTCGCGATCGACGGATCGCGATTCGCCAGACCGGAGACAAGGGGAGAGAGCGCACATGGGATTCGACCGCGTCGAGGACGCGATCCGCGACATCCGCGAGGGTCGTCTCGTGATCGTGGCCGATGACGAGGACCGGGAGAACGAGGGCGATCTCGTCTGTGCCGCGTCGAAGATCACGCCCGCCCTGGTCAACTTCATGGCGAGGCACGGGCGCGGTCTGATCTGCGTCGCGCTCACAGCCGAACGCGCGGATGCGCTGGAGCTCCCCCTGATGACGGAGGTGAACAAGGAGGGCTTCGGGACCGCGTTCACCGTTTCCGTGGACGGCGCCGCGAAGTACGGCATCACGACGGGCATCAGCGCGCGCGACCGCGCGCGCACGATCGAGCTGCTGGTGGCGGAGGACACGAAGGCCTCGGACCTGCGGCGGCCGGGGCACGTCTTCCCGCTGCGGGCGGTGCCTGGCGGCGTGCTGCGGCGTGTGGGGCAGACCGAGGCCTCGGTGGACCTCGCCCGGCTGGCGGGACTCCCGCCGGTGGGGGTCATCTGCGAGATCATGAACGAGGACGGCAGCATGGCGCGGCGCCCCGAGCTCGAGCGGTTCGCCGCGGAGCGCGGCCTGCGCTTCGTGACGGTCGCAGACATCGTCGCGCACCGGCTGCGGACGGAGCGGCTGGTGCGCAGGGTGGCCGAGGCGGTGCTTCCGACGCGGCACGGCGAGTTCCGCGTGATCGCGTACGAGAACCAGATCGACCGTCGCGAGCACGTGGCGCTGGTGAAGGGGGAGATCTCGGGAAAGCGCAACGTGCTGGTGCGCATGCACTCCGAGTGTATGACCGGCGACGTCTTCCATTCGCTGCGCTGCGACTGCGGCGAGCAGCTGCACGCCGCGATGCGGCGCATCGACGAGGAGGGCGAGGGCGCGGTGGTGTACCTGCGCCAGGAGGGGCGGGGGATCGGGCTGGCGAACAAGATCCGGGCGTATGCGCTGCAGGACGAGGGACAGGACACCGTGGAGGCGAACGAGTCGCTCGGCTTCAAGCCGGACCTGCGCGACTACGGCATCGGCGCCCAGATCCTGCTCGACCTCGGGTTGTCCTCGATCCGCATCCTGACCAACAATCCGCGCAAGGTCGTGGGCCTGGAGGGCTACGAGCTGAAGATCACGGGCCGCGAGCCGATCCAGATCCGGCCGACCGATCACAACCGTCTCTATCTGGCGACGAAGCGAGAGAAGCTCGGGCACCTGCTGACCGGACTCGAGCCGGTGCTCCCCGACCACGACGTGCCCCTCGCGCCGGAGCCGGAGCCCTCCAGGAGCGAGGTGGATTCGTCCACAGCCGAGACCGACCCGTTTCCGGAGACACGGGGTCCGCAGTGAAGGAGGTGCGCGGTTCACTCAATGGCGCCGGGCTTCGCGCCGGCGTCGTCGTGAGTCGCTTCAACGAAGGCATCACCGAGGAGCTGTTGAGCGGCGCGCTGGAGGGGCTGCGCGAGAACGGCGTCGCGGAGGAGCGGATCGTAGTGGCTCGTGTGCCCGGCGCGTGGGAGCTGGCGCTGGCCGCGCGGCGGCTCATCGAAGCGGAGCGGGTCGCTCTCGTCGTCGCGCTCGGCTGCGTGATCCGCGGCGAGACGGCGCACTTCGACTTCATTGCAGGTGAGGCGGCCCGGCGGCTCGGCGAGGTCGCGCTCGACACCGGCGTGCCGGTGGCGTTCGGCGTGCTGACGACGGAGACGGAGGAGCAGGCGTGGGCGCGGGCGGGGGGGCGCGGCTCCAACAAGGGCAGGGAGGCGGCGCTCAGCGCGCTGGAGATGGCGAACCTGCTGCGAAGCACGGGCGGCTGATGCATGCTCGCACCCGTGCCCGGGGCTGGACACTGCAGATGCTCTACGCGTGGGAGACGCGGGGTGGGACCGAGCCGCTGGATGGCGTGCGTCGGGAGTTCCTGCGGGAGCGGCGCGTGGCGGAGGAAAGCCAGGAGTACATCCAACGGTTGGTCGAGATGATCGACGCACACCGCATCGAGATCGACGCCGCCGTGCAGGGTTCACTGACCAACTGGCGACTGGATCGGCTCGCCCGCATCGATCGCAACGTCCTGCGTATCGCGGCCGCCGAGATGCTCTACTTCGACGACGTACCTCCCCGCGTCTCGATCCAGGAAGCGATCCGACTGGTGGAGAAGTACGGCACGGAGGAGAGCCCCCGCTTCGTCAACGGGGTCCTCGACGCGCTGATGCGACGTCTGGGACGTGTCTCCGACCCACATTAGCTGTTAAAGCCGCGGTGGGACTCCGGCTCCTCGTGCTGAACTGGCAGGACCGCCTCAATCCCCAGGCGGGCGGCGCCGAGACCCACCTCCACGAGGTGTTCGGCCGGCTCGCCGCGCGGGGTCACGCCGTGACGCTCCTGGTCTCCGGCTGGGCCGGTGCGCCGTCCCGCGCCCACATCGATGGCATGGAGGTGCATCGGGTCGGAGGGCGGTATACATTCAACATCGTTGCGCCCGGGTACTACCGGCGCGAGCTGAGGGCGGCAGACTTCGACCTCGTGGTCGAGGACCTCAACAAGGTGCCGCTGTTCAGTCCGCTTTGGGTGCGGCGGCCGGTGGTCCTGCTGGTGCACCACCTCTTCGGCCGCGTCGCATTCCAGGAAGCCGGGCTGCCCGTCGCGGCGGCGACGTGGGCGCTGGAGCGGCCGCTCCCCCGGTTCTATCGCGATCTGCCGGTCGAGGCGGTGTCGCAGAGCACGGCCCGTGATCTGCAGCGCAGGGGGTTCCGGGCGCCCATCGAGGTGATACCGAACGGCGTGGACGTGGAGTTTCTCAGCCCGGGCACGGAGTCGGCACGCTTTGCGGAGCCGACGCTGCTCTATCTCGGGCGGCTGAAGAAGTACAAGCGGGTGGACCTGATCGTCCGCGCGCTTGCGCGGCTGCGTGCGGACGGCATGCGCGCGCGCCTCGTGATCGCCGGCCGCGGGGATCGCGCGGACGCTCTCGCGTCGCTGGCCCGCCGGCTCGGGGTGGGCGATAGCGTCGAAATGGTCGGCTTCGTCACCGAGCCGGAGAAGGTGAGGCTGCTGCGCGGCGCGTGGGTGCACGTGCTCACATCGCCGAAGGAGGGTTGGGGCATCTCGAACCTGGAAGCTGCGGCGTGCGGTACGCCGAGCGTCGCCAGCGACTCGCCGGGGCTGCGCGATTCCGTGGTGCACGGCGAGACGGGCTTCCTGGTTCCACACGGGAATGTGACGGCGCTCGCCGCGCGCATCCGCCACATCCTCGAAGATCCGCACCTCCGCGAGCGGCTGGGCCGCACCGCCCGAGCCTTCGCGGAGCACCACACCTGGGAACGATCTGCGTCGCTCACGGAGCGGCACCTGCGCGCGGTTGCGCGCGCGACCGCCTGAGCGGCAGCCACTCCCACAGCTGAAAGAGGGGGTCGCATGAACGTCAGCGTCACCGCCCGTCACTGTTCGCTTCCGGATTCCACGCGACGTCGCGTCGAAGACGCCGTCGCGCGACTCACCCGCTTCGATGACCGCATGACCGCGATCGAGGTGCTGTTCGAGAAGGACAGCGCCTCGATCCTGGCGGAGATCCGCGCGGTCCTGCCCGGGCGGGGGCCTCTGCTCGCGCGGGGCCGCGCCACGACGTACAGGGTGGCCCTCGACGACGCGGCCTCGAAGCTGGTGCGTCAGGTCAAGCGCGAGCGCGAGCGGCGGCGCCGGCACAGGGTAACGGGCGCGGCGCCGGGCACCTCGCCGCTCAATGTGGGACTCACCGAGCTCGACCGCGGCGACGGCGCCGGCCCCGGGGCGGCCCACGCGTGAAGACGATCACCGTGGAAGAGTTGCTGCGCGCGAAGGGAGAGGCGCTGCAGCTCGAAGTGCTTACGGACGGTGCCGGGCTGGGCCGACCGATCGAGGAGCCGAGCATATCCAGCCCTGGGCTGCTGCTCGCGGGGTACACGGTGCGCCCACCGCACGGGCGGCTGCAGGTGATGGGGGAGACGGAGGTCAGCTTCCTGTGCTCGCTGGAGGAGCCGGAGCTGCGTCGCATCCTGAACGAGTTCTATTCGCTGTCCTTTCCCGCGGCGGTGGTGACGAAGGCGATGCCGGTTCCTCCGCTCGTCATCGAGCTGGCGAGCGAGAGCGGAGTGCCGCTGCTGCGGTCCCGACTGAAGACGGGTGACTTCTACCGTCGGCTGCAGCCGTACCTGGAGGAGTGCTTCGCGCCGACCACGGTGGTGCATGGCTCGCTCGCCGACGTGTACGGTGTGGGGCTGCTGTTCGTGGGGAAGAGCGGCATCGGCAAGAGCGAATGCGTGCTCGACCTCGTGGAACGCGGACATCGGCTCGTGGCCGACGACGTGGTGTACGTGACACGCCGCGGGAATGACGTGCTCATCGGTCGAGGTCACGAGCTGCAGCGCCATCACATGGAGATCCGCGGCATCGGCATCATCGACATTCCGGCGCTGTTCGGGATCCGCTCGATCCGGCAGCAGAAGCGGATCGAGGTGGTCGTTCAGCTCGAGGAGTGGAGCGACAAGGCGAGCTACGATCGGACCGGGCTGGAATCGGAGGAGGTCGACTATCTGGGCGTCATGGTGCCCAAGGTGCGACTGCCGCTGAACCCCGGAAAGAACGTTACGGTGATCTCCGAGGTGGTGGCCATGAACCACCTGCTGAAGTACTCGGGGGTGAACACCGCCGCCCGCTTCGCGGAGAGGCTGCACGAGGCGATGCGCCCGGTCCGCGACTACCTGGAAGAGGATTATGAGTGAGCCGGTGAACGGGCTCGTCGTCGCGCACGGCTCGCTGGCCGAAGGGCTGGTCGAGGCGGTGCGGCAGATCACCGGTTTGCCGCAGGGTGCGCTGACGCCGCTGAGCAACGCGGGCCGCTCGCCGGAGGAGCTGGCGCGCGCGATCGGGGAGCGGTTGCGCGGCGGAGCGTGGATCGTGTTCTCCGACCTGCCGGTGGGCAGCTGCACGTTCACGGCGAGGCGGCTCTGCCGCGGACGGCGCGACGTCGCGATCATCACGGGCGTGAACCTGCCGATGCTGCTCGATTTCGCGGTGAACCGGGAGCTGCCCCTGGAGGAGCTGGCGGAGCGAATGATCGTGAAGGGGCAGCAGGGGATCTGCGGCCCGTCCCGGGACGAGAGGGGCGATGCCCGTCGTGCTGTATAGGGTGGACGAGCGACTCATCCACGGCCAGGTCGTCGTGGGTTGGGGCGCGGTCCTGAGTCCGGATCGTATCATCGTGGTGGATGATGACCTCGCCGAGTCCGCCTGGGAGCAGGAGCTGTACGTGATGGGGCTGCCCCCGGGCCTGGAGACCCGTTTCGAGACGGTCCAGAGTGCGCGCGAACGGCTAGCGGATTGGCGGGAGGCGGCGGAGCGCACGATGATCCTGACCCGCGACATCGCCACAATGCGGCGGCTGGCGGAGGGTGGCGGGCTGACGTCCGCGGACATCAACCTGGGAGGCATCCATTACGCGCCGGGGCGGCGCGCCATCCTGCCGTATCTGTTCCTGAGCCCGAGCGAGGCCGGCGAGCTGCGGCGGCTCGCGGGGCACGTGCGCCGGATCGACGCGCGGGACGTTCCCGGCTCGCGGGCCGTGGACCTGGACCACCTCGCGCCAGAGGACGCGTAGCGGGTGGAGTGGCTCCTTCTCGCCGCGTGGGGCGGCATCGTCGGCCTCGACGCGACGTCGCTGCTGCAGGTGATGGTCTCGCGACCGTTCATCGCCGCGAGCGTGACCGGGCTGCTGCTCGGAGACCCGATCGCGGGTGCGACGATCGGCGCGGTGCTGGAGGCGTTCTCGCTGTCGGCGCTGCCGATCGGCGCCGCTCGCTATCCCGATTCCGGCACGGCGGCGGTGGCCGCGACCGCCGCCTATCTGACGATCGTCGAGGCGGGCATCGCCGCCACACCGCTGTTGCTGGCGGTGCTGTTCGCGCTGGCCTGGGAGCGGCTCGGCGGCGCGACCGTGTCCTGGCTGCGCCACGTCAACGAGAGGATCGCGGCCGTCGCGTCCGAGCAGGAGGAGGTGGATCCCGGCTGGATCGTGAAGCGACATTCGCTCGCGGTGGGGCTCGACCTCGCGCGGAGCGTGGTGGTCACCCTGCTCGGCTGGGCCGTCGGCACGCTGGTGCTGTATCTCGCCGTTCGGGTCGACGAGCTGGGACGCTTCTCGCTGGAGGCGCTGTCGCTCGGAGCGGCGGGGATGGTCGGATGTGCGCTCTCGCTGTTCGGCACGCTGCGCGAGCGGCGCGTGCCGTTCCTCGCGGGGCTGATCGTAGGGGCGTTGCTGCTGTGGGCACGATGACGCGCGAGGACACCGCGGTTCGCGAGGGCCTGAGCGTGCCGGCCGGCTTGCTGCTGCGCTCGCTGATGATACAGGGCTCGTGGAACTATCGGACATTGATCGGGACCGGCTTCGCGTTCGCGCTGCTGCCGGTCCTGCGCGTTCGATTCGCGGGTGACCCGCAGGGGCTGCGTCGAGCGTTGCGCCGGCACGCCGGCCTGTTCAACAGCCATCCGTACCTCGCGCCAATGGCGCTGGGGGCGGTGGCCCGCCTCGAGGTGGAGGGCGAGGATCCGGAGGTGATCGAGCGGTTCAAGACCGCGGTACGCGGCTCCTTGGGCTCGCTCGGCGACCGGCTGGTGTGGGCCGGGTGGCGGCCGGTTTGCCTGCTGGTGGCGCTGACGCTGTTCGCGGCTGGCGTGCCGTGGTGGCTGAGCGGCGCGACCTTCCTCGCGACGTACAACGCCGGCCACATCGGGCTGCGCCTGTGGAGCTATCGGATGGGCATCGAGAACGGCGTCCGCGTCGGGGAGAAGCTGCGGCTCTCGCTGCTGGTGCCGGCGCAGCGGCTGCTCACGACGGTGGGTCCGTTCCTCGTCGGGGCCGCGCTGCCGCTCGCGGCGGCGGGCGGACTCGTGCACGCGCACCTCGCGCTGCCGTGGGCTTTGGCCGGCGGAGCGATCGCGTTGCTCGGAGCACGGCTGGGACCGGTGCTCCGCTTTCCACTGATCGGAATGCTGGTACTGCTCGCCGGGATCGGGGTTCTCATGGGGATCGTCGAATGAGCATCGAAGGCGAGGCGCGGATCGCGACAGTCCAGATACGGAACAAGTACGGGCTGCACGCGCGGCCCGCAGCCGAGTTCGTCAAGCTGGCGGCGCAGTTCAGTGCGGACGTGAGGGTGCGTCGGGAGGAGCTGGAGGTCAACGGGAAGAGCATCATGGGAGTGATGATGCTGGCGGCCGAGTGCGGCAGCGAGCTGGAGATCCGCGTGGCGGGCGAGGATGCGGAGGAGGCGCTGAGTCAGCTGTCCGCGCTCATCGAGAACGGCTTCGGGGAGGAGTGAGCGTGAGGGCCATCCGGGATGGCATACCGGCGTCGCCGGGCATCGTCGTCGGACCCGCGCGGGTGCTCCGCTGGGCGGTGCCGCGCGCGCAGGTCGCTACGGTGGAGCCGGAGGACGTGGATGCGGAGCTGGAGGCGCTCCGCGATGCCCGGGAGGCGGCGAAGCGGCGGCTGCGCACGATCCAGAAGCAGACGGCGGAGCGGCTCGGTGAGGTGGAGGCGCAGATCTTCGAGCCGCAGATCCTGATGCTGGATGACTCCGAGCTGATCGATCAGACGGAGCGCTACATCCGCGAGAACCACTATTCGGCGGCGAGGGCGCTGGAGCTGCGCGTCCTGGAGCTGCGCTCGGAGTGGCGACGCACGGGGCACCCAATGGTGCTTGACCGGTTGAACGATCTGCTCAATGTCGAGATCCGACTGGTGCGCGAGCTGCTCGGTGAGGTGAGCCCGGCCGAGGCGCTCTCGCCGCCGGACGGACGGAAGGGGATCCTCGTCGTCCACGATCTCACGCCGAGCCTGACCGTGCAGCTCGATCCGGCCGTCACGATCGGGATCGCAATGGACACGGGGACGCGGACGTCGCACTCGGCGATCCTGGCGCGCGCGCTCGGGATCCCTGCCGTGGTCGCGCTGGGCGACATCTCGGAGGTGGCGCACAGCGGCCAGGAGCTGGTGCTCAATGGACGCAGCGGGCGGGTGATCATCGAGCCGAGCGATCACGAGAAGAGCGTGTACTCGGAGCGGGACGTGCGCATCCGCGAATGGGAGCAGGAGCTGGTGCTGCTCGCCCACATGGAGTCGGTGACTCCGGACCGGCTGCCCGTGCAGCTGCGCGCGAACATCGACCTGCCGAACGAGGCAGAGAACGCGCGCGACCACGGGGCGCAGGGGATCGGCCTGTTCCGCACGGAGTTCCTGGTGGTGGGTCGCAGCTCGTTCCCGGACGAGGAGGACCAGTACCGCGCGTACCGTCACGCGGCCGAGGCGTTCCCGGACGACGCCGTCTACATCCGGACGTACGATCTGGGCGGGGACAAGTTCCCGCGCTTCCTGCAGATGCCGCCGGAGGAGAACCCGTTCCTCGGCTGGCGAGCGATCCGCGTCTGCCTCGACATGCCCGACCTGTTCCGCGCCCAGCTGCGGGCCCTGCTGCGGGCGACGGCGCACGGCGACGTGCGGATCATGCTGCCGCTGGTCAACGAGGTGGAGGAGGTGGAGCAGACGCGCGACCTGCTCGACGAGGTGGAGCGCCAGCTCGAGCGCGACGGGATCGAGTTCAACCCGGGGTACAAGCTCGGCATCATGGTCGAGACGCCCGCGGCGGCAATGATCGCGGAGGAGCTCGCGCCGCACGCGGACTTCTTCTCCATCGGTACGAACGATCTCGTGCAGTACACGCTTGCGGTGGACCGCGGCAACGCGCGGCTGGCGTCGCGATCGAACCCGTTCCACCCGGCCGTGGTGCGGCTGATGCAGCGTACCGCGGACATCGGCCGGCGCGCGGGCATCGAAGTGAGCGTGTGCGGCGAGCTGGCGGCGAACCCGCTCGGCGTGTTCCTGCTCCTCGGCCTGGGGATCCCGGCGTTGAGCGTGGCGCCATCGTCGCTGCCGGAGATCAAGAAGGTGGTGCGCAGCGTGCCCGCGACGGAGGCGCGCGCG
The DNA here is from genome assembly GCA_963798855.1 of uncultured Gemmatimonadales bacterium. Classification (GTDB taxonomy): domain Bacteria; phylum Gemmatimonadota; class Gemmatimonadetes; order Longimicrobiales; family RSA9; genus CAWCUU01. The sequence continues at coordinate 1,034,402 of CAWCUU010000001.1, forward strand.
GCCGCGCAGCAGGCGCTCCAGGCGGCGACGGCCACGGAGGTGATCTCCGTGCTGACGGAGGCGGCGGCAGAGCGTCTGGACCTCTCCCTCTTCTCCGGCCGCTGGAACTTGTCGCCCCTGCAGTGACGGCGTAACTTCGGCCGGCTTACGACCTGCTAAGAAAGGAGAGGCGGGTGGACCGCTATTTCTTCACGTCCGAGTCGGTCACGGAAGGTCATCCGGACAAGATCGCGGATCAGATCAGCGACGCCGTCCTGGACGAGGTGCTGGAGCACGACAGCAGCGGGCGCGTGGCCTGTGAGACACTGGTGACGACGGGGCTCGCGGTGGTCGCCGGCGAGATCACGACCGCAGGGTACGTGGACATTCCGGGCGCGGTGCGGGGTACCTTGCGGTCGATCGGCTATACGGACGCCGACTACGGCATCGACGCCGACAGCTGCGGCGTGCTCGTCGCGCTGGACCGTCAGTCGCCGGACATCGCACAGGGGGTGGATAAGGGTGGGGCGGGGGACCAGGGGATGATGTTCGGCTACGCGGTCGACGAGACGCCGGAGCTGATGCCGGCGCCGATCGGACTCGCGCACCGGCTGACGCAGCGACTCGCGAGGCTGCGCAAATCGGGCGAGATGCCGTGGCTGCGACCGGACGGGAAGGCGCAGGTCACGCTCGAGTACGAGGGCGACCGGCCGATCCGCGTGCACACGGTCGTCGTCAGCACGCAGCACTCGCCCGAATGCGCCGATGGACGAGCTGCGAGAGGGCGTGATCGAGGAGGTCGTGAAGCCAGCGCTGCCGCCGACGCTGTTCGAACGCTCGCGCTGCATCTTCCACGTGAACCCGACCGGACGCTTCGTGGTCGGCGGGCCCCACGGGGATGCCGGGCTGACCGGCCGCAAGATCATCGTGGACACCTATGGCGGCTCCGCACGGCACGGAGGTGGCGCGTTCAGCGGCAAGGACCCGTCGAAGGTGGATCGCTCGGCCGCGTACGCGGCACGCTGGGCGGCGAAGAACGTGGTCGCCGCGGGGATCGCACGTCGCTGCGAGATCCAGCTCGCCTACGCGATCGGCGTCGCGGACCCGGTGTCGGTGCACGTCGACACGTTCGGCACGGGGCGCTGCCCCGGGCCGCGTATCGCGGAGGCGCTGCGCGAGGTCTTCGACTTCCGTCCGCGCGCGATCATCCAGTCGCTCGGGCTGCTGCGGCCGATCTATCGTCCGACGGCAGCGTACGGCCACTTCGGTCGCGAGCCGTACGTGGAGGAGATCACGGGGGGCGAGGCGCTGCAGTACTTCCCGTGGGAGCAGACGAACCGGACGGATGACCTGAACACGGCCCTGGGGTTGTAGCTGAAGGCGCCAACTGAAGGCGCTGAACTGAAGGCGCCAACTGCAGGCGCCAACTGCAGGCGCCAACTGAAGGCGCCAACTGAAGGCGCCAACTGCAGGCGCCAACTGCAGGCGCTCACCGCAGGCGCGCACCGCAGGCGAGTAACCGGCGCGCCAACCTGCCAGACGAGAGAGAGACGATGGCGACGACCGACACGACGTTTGCGTACGACATACGGGACCTGGATCTGGGGGACAGGGGAAGGCAGCGCACCGAATGGGCCGAGCGCCAGATGCCGGTGCTGCGCCAGATCCGGGAGCGCTTCGCGAAGGAGCGGCCGCTCGAGGGGCGGCGCATCTCCGCCTGTCTCCACGTCACGACGGAGACGGCGAATCTGATGATCACGCTCAAGGCGGGCGGCGCGGACGTCGCGCTGTGCGCGTCCAATCCGTTGTCCACGCAGGATGATGTCGCGGCGCACCTGGTCCGGGACCACGGCATTGCCGTCTTCGCGATCAAGGGCGAGGCCCACGACACGTACTACGATCACATCCGCGCGGCACTCGCGCACCGCCCCGAGATCACGATGGACGACGGCGCCGACCTGGTCGGCTCGATCCACATGATCGCGCTGGGCCGCTACGACGACCTGGCCGCGCCGGTCCGCGCGTGGGCCACCCAGCTCGACGACGCCTCGCGCGAAGCGGTTCACACCGGCGTCCTCGGCTCTACCGAGGAGACGACGACGGGGGTGATCCGGCTCAAGGCCATGGCCGCGGACGACGTGCTGCGCTTCCCGGTCCTCGCCGTGAACGACTCGCACACGAAGCACCTCTTCGACAACCGCTACGGTACGGGGCAGAGCACGATCGACGGTATCCTGCGGGCGACGAATTTCCTGCTGGCCGGATCCGTCGTCGTCGTGGCGGGGTACGGTTGGTGCGGCCGCGGCTTCGCGACGCGCGCGCGCGGCCTCGGCGCGAACGTCATTGTGACGGAGATCGACCCGGTGAAGGGGCTCGAAGCCGCAATGGACGGCTTCCGCGTCATGCCAATGGAGGAGGCGGCTCCGATCGGCGACGTGTTCGTCACCCTCACCGGCAACCTCCACGTGATCCGGGAACAGCACTTCCGCGCGATGAAGGATGGCGCGATCGTCGCGAACTCGGGCCACTTCAACGTCGAGCTGGACCTGGACGCGCTGGCGGCGGCGGCGGACGAGCCGGCGCGCACGGTGCGCGACTTCGTGCAGGAGTTCCGGCTGGATGGGAAGCGGGTGAACGTTCTCGGCGAGGGTCGGCTGATCAACCTGGCCGCCGCGGAAGGACACCCGGCCTCGGTGATGGACATGAGCTTCGCGAACCAGTCGCTCGGAGCCGAGTACCTGGTCCGCCATGGGAGCGAACTCGAGCGCAAGGTGTACCGAGTGCCCGAGGACATCGATCGCGAGATCGCCCGGCTGAAGCTCGCCGGCATGGGCATCGGAATCGACACGCTCACGGAAGAGCAGCAGCATTACCTCGCGTCCTGGGACATGGGGACATGAGCCGGGCGCGGTAACACGACGCAGTGGAGGGCTCCATGGTGGAAGTAAAGGTGCAGAGCCTCGGCCTCGATCGGGCCTCGAACACGCCGGTCGTGATCCTGCAGGAGAAGGACGGCGCCCGGGTGCTGCCGATCTGGATCGGGCCCGGCGAGGCCAGCGCGATCGCCATGGAGCTCGCGGGGATGAAGTTCTCCCGCCCGCTGACGCACGACCTGTTCTGCTCGGTGATCGTCGGCATGGGCGGCACGCTGCAGCGGGTGCTGATCACGAAGGTCGTGGACAACACCTACTACGCGGAGCTGATCATCCAGCGCGGGAGCGAGCTCATCAGCGTGGATGCGCGGCCGTCGGACTCGATCGCGATCGCGCTGCGGCTGGACGCCACGATCCTGACGGAAGACGCGCTGCTCGAAAACACCAGCATCGAGATCCAGGACGTGAGCGAAGGCTACAATGAGGAGGAGTCCTTCGCCGAGCAGGCTCGCAAGGAGGCGGAGCAGGAAGGGCTTCGAGCCCGGGAGCTGAACGAGTACCTGCGCCGGCTCAACCCGGAGGACTTCGGCCGCTTCAACATGTGATTCCCATGGGATACCGCAGGTCCTGGAGCCTGCCCGCCCTGGCGGGCGGGCTCTTCTTGCTGGCCGGGGCGGCGGCGCCCGCCGCGGCGCAGGTGCCTTCGACGGCCACGCCCCCCGCCGACAGCGCCTCGAGCCCCGTCGCCTTCGATGGTCAGGCGGTGGACGCCGCGGGAAAGGCGGTCCGGGGCCTGGAGGTCAACCTGCACCGGGTGGACGCGGCCGGAGGGGCACGCGTCGCGAGCGCGGTGACGGACTCCGTGGGTCGATTCCACTTCGAGGTGTCCCAGCCCGCGCCGGGAGGGGTGCTTTTCGCGGCCGCTCGCTACGAGGGCGAGCTGTACGTCGGGCCGCCGCTTCGCGGCCAGATCCCGCAGGGTGGAGAGTACACGCTGGTCGTCGGGTCGCCGGCCACATCGGCGACCGCGATGATGGGTGGAGCGGGCGGCGGCGCAGCCGGCCCGGGTCCTGGCACGGCCGCCATCGTGGATCCGGCCACCGCGCGCCGGCGCGCGAGCCGCTTCTGGACGGGGCTCATCGGCGTCGCTACCGTCGGACTCGCGGCGCTGTTCGCGCTGCGTGTGCGCGGCGGTCCCGGAGTGCCGGAGCCCCGGCGCCTGCTGATGGAGCTGGCCGCCGTGGAGGAGCGGATCGACGCGCTACGAGTCCTGCCGGAGGGGCCCGCCCGCGAGAGCCATCTGCAGCGCTACGAGGCTCTGCGCCGGCGACTCCGGCGTCGGGCGCTGGGAGACGCCTCGCCGGAGTCCGTCGAAGCCGATGCCGCTGGTTAGCGACGATTCGGTCATCCTGCAGGCCTTCCCCTACAGCGAGACGAGCAAGATCCTGCGCCTGCTGACGCGCGGCCACGGCGTCGTGCCGGTCATGGTGCGCGGGGCGCGGCGGCCGCGCAGCCGTTACGGTGGGCTGCTCGAGCCGTTCACGGAGGGCATGGCCTCCATCCACATGAAGGAGAACCGCGAGCTGCAGACGCTGAGCGGCTTCGACCTGGTACGCAGCGGGCAGCGTCTGGGCGCGGATCTCGTGCGCTTCGGCGGCGCCAGCCTCCTCGCCGAGCTGGTGCTTCACACCGGGAGCACGGAGCCGGATTCAGCCCTTTTCGAGCGGATCCGGGACTCGCTGCGCGATCTGGCGGACGCGCCGGCGCAAGGAGTGGAGTTCCTGCTGCTCGCGCGGCTCTGGGGGTTGATCGCGCACCTCGGCTTCTCGCCCGTGCTGGACCACTGCCTCCGGTGCGGCCGGGACCTCGGGCCGGGCGAGGAGGCGTTCTTCGAATACGGAGGTGGGGGCGTGCGCTGCGCGGACTGCCCGGGCCCCGCAGACGGGCGGCCGATCCCGCCGGAGGCGCGGGCGGCACTCGCGGAGATGCTCGGCGGCGTCGCCGTGGAGCTGGAGCGCACCGGGGCCTATTGGGCGCTGCTCTCGCGCTTTCTCGCCTATCACGTGCTCGAGGGTCGGAGCCTCCGCTCCCTCGAGTTCCTAACGGACGTGCTTCAGCCGTGAGTCGGCACCTGATCCTGGGGACGGCCGGTCACATCGACCACGGCAAGACGACGCTGATCCGGGCGCTAACGGGGACGGACACCGATCGCCTGCCCGAGGAGAAGCGTCGCGGCATCACGATCGAGCCGGGCTTCGCGGAGCTGCCGGTGGGCGAGGACACGACGCTCGGCGTGGTGGACGTGCCCGGGCACGAGGCCTTCATCCGGCAGATGCTCGCGGGCGCGACGGGGATCGACCTCGTCATGCTGGTGGTCGCGGCGGACGAGGGGGTGATGCCGCAGACGCGAGAGCACCTCGCGATCGTCGAGCTGCTCGGCGTGCGAGGCGCCGTCGTCGCGCTGACGAAATGCGACGCCGTGGAGCCCGCGTGGCTCGAGCTCGTGATCGAGGATCTGCGCGAGCAGCTGTCCTCGACCCCGTTCGCCGAGGCGACGATCGTCCCCTGCTCGGGGCGGACCGGCGAGGGGCTCGACGAGCTTCGGTCGGCTCTCGACGCGGCCGCATCGGCGGTGCCCGACCGCGCCGGCGACGACCTGTTCCGCATGCCCGTGGACCGCTCCTTCACCGTGCGCGGCACGGGCACCGTCGTGACCGGCACGGTCTGGTCGGGTCGGGTCCCGGCCGACGGCACGCTGCGACTGCTGCCGGCCGATCGGGCCGTCCGTGTGCGCGGCGTCCAGGTGCACGGGCGGGAGCGGGAGGACGCGCGGGCTGGCGAGCGTGCGGCGCTCGCGCTCGCCGGAGTGGACCGAGCCGAGGTGCGGCGGGGCGACATCCTGGTCAATGCGGCGGGCTGGGGTCCCTCCCGGATGCTTACCGCGCGGGTGAGACTCCTGGCAGCGACCGATTGGAGGCTGCGCCACCGGCAGCGCGTGCGCGTGCACCTCGGCACGGCGGAAGTGCTGGCGCGCGTCGCGCTGCTGGACGCGGCGGAGGCGGAGCCCGGGATCGTGAGCTGGGCCCAGCTTCGGCTCGAGGAACCGCTCGTCGCCCGGGCCGGCGACCGGTTCGTGCTGCGCTCCTATTCGCCCGTGACCACGATCGGCGGCGGGATCGTGGCCGAGCCGAGGCCGCCGAAGCGGAAGCGCCTGGAGCCCGGCGTGGCGGAGAGCCTGCGGGCGATCCTCGATGAGCCCGCCGACGCTGCGCTGGAAGCGCTGCTGCGGCTTCGAGGCTGGCGAGGCGTCGAGCGGGATTCGCTCCCTGTGCTTCTGCCCGCGGCTGGATCGATCGCGTCCACGGAGCCGGCGGGGCAGCGCCTGTTCGCGCCCGAGGTGGTCGACCGTGCTCGGCGTCGTGTTCTATCGGCGGTGCGGGACCTGCTGGACTCACGACCGCTGCAGCCCGCGGCTCCGTGGGAGGTCGCGCGTCGCTCGGTCCCGGCTCAGGCGGCGCCCGAGCTTGCGGAGCGTGCGATCGCTGAGCTCGTGCGGGAGGGGGCGCTCGAAGCGCGCGACGAGGGGCTGGCGCCGCCCGACCACGCGCCGGCGCCCTCGCCGGACCAGGCCGTGGCGTGTGAGGCGCTGTTGTCCGCGCTCGATCGGGGTGGCCTCGCGCCTCCGACGATCCCGGAGCTCGAGCCCACGCTTCGCGCGAGAGCGGACCTGGAGGAGCTGATCGCGTTCCTCCTCCGCCGGGGCGACGTGACGCGGCTCGGACCGGACCTGCTGGTGGCGACGCCGGTGCTGGAGCGGGCGGTCGCGGTCCTGCGGGAGCGACTGGGTGGACGGGCGCAGCTGTCGCCGGCGGACTTCAGGGCGGTGTTTCCGGAGCTGACGCGGAAGTACCTGATCCCGCTTCTGGAGCACCTAGACGCGAGGGGAGTCACGCGGAGGGCGGGGGAGGGAAGGGAGGTGGTTTGAATCGGGCTCAGCCCACGGCGTAGAGGAACCTGCCGCAGTTGTCGCAGTGGTGGACGGCTTCGTTTTCGGCCATGTGCGGCCAGCGGGCGGTCGGGACGGAGACGAAGCAGCCGTAGCAGGTCGCATCGATCGCGGGGACGACGACGCGGGCGCGGGCGAGCGCGATGCGATCGTAGCGACGTCGCACCTCACCCTCGAGCTCGCCTTCGAGATCGGCGATCTTGGCGTCGAGCGCGAGGAGCGCCCGGTCGACGTCAATGTTGAACTCCTCCGCCTCGACCCGCGCGTGCGCATCTCCCTCTGCGAGGTCGCGCCGCTGCGTCTTGAGGTCCTGGATCTGGAGCAGGACCTCGAGCTGTGGGTGCATCGTGGACGACTCCGCTAGACGGACTTTTCTTCGAGAAGCTGGAGGAACTCCTCGGGGTTCTGCAGCTGGTCGAGCCGCTTCGGCACATCGGGGTCCTTCGCGAACTGCGCGATCTTGCCCAGCACGGGAAGGTACTGGTTGCTGACCTCGAGCGGGGGCGCGACGATCAGGAAGAAGTAGCGGACGGGCTGGTCATCGATTGCCTTGAAGTCGAGTCCGTCGGGCTTGCGCCCGAACGCGACGCGCAGGCGATTCACGACGAGGGAGCGGCAGTGCGGGATCGCCATGCCGCGGCCGATGCCCGTCGAGCCGAGATTCTCCCTTCGCTTCAGCATCTTGAACAGGATCCCCTCGCTCTTCTCATCGAGGCCGAGGAGGGAGATCAACTCCTTGAGGACCTCGTCCTTCGTCGCGCCGCCGAGCTCGAGCTGGACGACATCTCTATTGAAAAATTCCCGCAATTCCATGAAAACGCCTCCAGGCGCCACCATCGTCTAAGCCGACCTGCCGAGCAAAGATAAGCCGCGGCGTTACGCGGTGTCAAAGCGAGGCGGCGACGATTGATGGGGTACCGCGGCCGGGTTAGATTCGGGGCCATGTTCGGTGAACTTTTGGATCGTCTGCACGGCCCTTCCGGAGTGCCGCTCTTCCTCGCGCCGCAGGCCGGCGTGAGCGAGTCGCCGTTCCGGCGTCTGTGCCGCCGCTTCGGCGCGGACGTCGTGGTCAGCGAGTTCGTGAGCGCCGAGGGGATCCGCCGGGGCAGCACACGCACTCACGAGTACCTGCGCTTCGAGGAGGTCGAGCGGCCGATCGGCGTGCAGATCTTCGGCGCGGATCCCGCCGCCATGGGCGAGGCCGCGGCGCTCGTGGAGGACGTCTACGGGCCGGACTTCATCGACATCAACTTCGGCTGCCCGGTCAAGAAGGTCGTGAAGCGGAACGGCGGCTCCGGCTGTCTGCGCGATCTCGACCTCGTCGAGCGCGTGATCCGGGCCGTGGACCGGGCGACGTCGTTGCCGACGACGGTAAAGGTGCGCAGCGGGTGGAGCGAGGAGGGGAGGCAGCCGGTCGAGATCGGGCTGCGCTGCCAGGACGCGGGCGCCCGCTTCATCACGCTGCACCCGCGCACGCGTACGGAGATGTACTCGGGCACGGCGAAGTGGGAGGAGATCGCGGCGCTGGTGGACGCGCTCGAGATTCCGGTGATCGGCAACGGCGACGTCCGCTCGGGTGCCGACGCGCTGCGGATGCGGGAGCAGACCGGGTGCGCCGGCGTGATGATCGCGCGCGGCTCGCACGGAGCGCCGTGGATCTTCGGACAGGCGCGCGCGGCGCTGGACGGGCTGGCCGCTCCGCCGGAGCCGAGCGCGGCCGAGCGCTTCGAGATCGTGCTCGAGCACGCCCGCAACGCGATCGCTTTCGAAGCGGACGAGCAGCGGGCGATGGTCGACTTCCGCAAGCACCTCGGCTGGTACACGAAGGGGTTGCCGGACGGCAGGACCCTGCGCCAGGAGCTGTTCCAGGTCACCTCCCTGGGCGAGGCGGAAGCGCTGCTGGAGGCCTACCTCGAGCGCTACGCTCTGGTGGCGGCATGAGAGGCGAACAGGTGCTGCGACTGCTGGAGCAGGTCGCGGACGGGCGGGTCACGACCGAGGACGCGGCGGAGCGGCTGTCCGCGCTGCAGGTCGAGGAGCTGGGCGACGGCGATGGCGGCGCGTTCGCGCGCATCGACCATCACCGCGGCCTGCGACTCGGCCACCCCGAGGTCGTCTTCTGCGAGGGCAAGCGTCCGGAGCAGGTGGTGGCGATCTGCGAGAGGCTGGAGGAGCGCTGCGGCGGCTTCTTCGCGACACGCGCGGAGGCCGAGACGAGACAGGCGCTGCTGGACCGCTTCCCCTCGGTCACGGTGAACGAGCTGGCGCGCACGGTGCACTTGTCGTGGGCGGACGAAGAGCGGCCGACGGTGCTCGGGGATGTGCTCGTCGTGAGCGCGGGAACGGCGGACCTGCCGGTGGCGGAGGAGGCCGCGGTCACGGCCGAGGTGCTCGGCAATCCGGTCGCGCGGCTCTACGACGTCGGCGTCGCCGGCATTCACCGGCTGCTCGAGCAGACGCCGGTGCTGCGGTCCGCGGCCGTCACGATCGTTGTGGCGGGAATGGAAGGAGCGCTGCCCTCGGTGGTCGCGGGGCTCGTCGCCCATCCGGTCATCGCGGTCCCCACGAGCATCGGCTACGGCGCGAGCTTCGGCGGGCTGTCCGCGCTGCTTTCCATGCTCACGAGCTGCGCGGCCGGCCTCACGGTCGTCAACATCGACAACGGCTTCGGCGCCGCGTTCGCGGCCTCGCGAATCAACCACCTCGCGCGGCGGCATTGAGCGCCGCGGCATCGCGGAGCAGCGGCTTCCGCAGCTTCGCGGAATCCGAGCTCGAGCCCACGCTGGCCGCCGTCTTCTATGCCAGCGGCGTGCTCGGTTCGCGCTGGCTGGGTCCTCTCACGCTGCTGTTCGCCGCGCTGGTCACGGCCGCGCCTCTGGCGGTGGGCGCGGTGCGTCGTCTGCGCGCGCGGCGCGCGACCGGCGCTTCGCTGCGCCTCGCCGACCTCCCCTCCTGGTTCGTTCCCGGCATCGGCATGCCCCTGCACCTGGTGCTGCTGGCGACGGGAGCGCTCGGATCGCCCCTGCTGCCGCTGCTCGCGGTCTGGGTCGCCGCGGTGGCGGTCTGCCACGCCCGGTCGGTGGCTCTCGGCCTCGGCATCGCCGTGCTGCTGCTGATGGCCATCTTCGAGGCATCGGCCGGCGGCGCCGTGGCGGCCGGGCTGATCGAAGGAGCTCTGCTGGTCGTCGCCGGCTGGGGCGCGGAGCGCCTCGCGCGATCGGGGATCCTGGCGGCGGGCACGCCGGTGGAAACACCGGCCGCGCCCGCCGAACGGGAAATGGCGCCACCGACGTTGCCTGAAGGCTGGCTGAGCGGCGCCGGCGGTGGCAGCATCGCCGAGGAGCTGCTGCGGCTGCTCGAGCGGGTTCGCGAGACGACGGGCGCGACCCGGACGATCCTCTGGGACATCGACCCGGACGCGGACCGGGCGCGGCCCGCGATCGCCAGCGGCGGACCGCCTCCCGCGCCCGTCGTGCTGACGGGCGAGACCCTGCGCTGGGCGTGGGAGGAGCACGTCACCGTTCGATCGGAGAACCCGCCGACGTGGTCGTCCGCGGCCGGCGGGGCCGCGATCGTGCCCCTCGATCCGGACGCCGTCGCCGGCGCGCTGCTGACGCTGGAGTTCGAGCGCGACGCGATCGTGCCGGCCGCCGATACCCTGGAGACGTTCGCTCCGCTGCTCCGGGCGGCGGTCCGAATGCACGGCCGAGAGGCCGACGCGGCCGTGGATCGCGAGCGCTTCGCGACCGTGCTCGAGATGCTCCGGAAGCTGCCGGGCAGGCTGGAGGACGGCAGGATCGCTCGGAGCTTCGCGGAAGCGGCCCGGGAGCTGACCGGCGCGACGGGGGCTCTGGTCGCCTATCCGGACGGCGAGGGCGGGCGCATCGGAGAGGTCATCGGAGAGGACGGCGGTCCCGCGGCCGGTACGGCGTACGCCGGCGAGTCGCGACTCGCCCTCGCCGCGCGCGACGACATCACGATCGCCGACCGAGCGCCGGCGGCACGCGACCGGTCGCTGCCCTTCGCGACGCCCGACGAGCGCTGGATCCGTGACCCGCAGGGGTTCGCGATCGTGCCGCTGATCGAGATGGATCCCCGCCGCCGTGAGCCCGTGGCGCTGCTCGCACTGTGGACATCCGCGTCGCCGTCGCTCGATTCCACGGGACTCGCCGCCACCGCGGCCGTCGCGCCGTACGCCGCGACGGTGCTTCGCATCTCGAACGAGCTGGAAGAGCAGGAAGGCTCCGTCAGTCGCGATCCGCTCACCGGCATCTACAACCGCCGCTCCTTCCAGCAACGCTTTCTCGAGGAGACGCACCACTTCCAGCGATACCGACACCCGCTGGCCCTGCTGATGCTGGACGTCGACCACTTCAAGCAGGTCAACGACCAGCTCGGCCACGAAGCCGGCGACGCCGTGCTGCGCGCCATCGCCGGCGCGGTCGTCGCGTCCGTTCGTGAGAGCGACATCGTCGCACGTTACGGCGGCGAGGAGTTCATCGTTCTCGCGCGTGAGGCTTCGCTGAGGCACGCAGTCGAGGCCGCCGAGCGCATCCGCTCGGCCGTCGAGCGACTCGTCATCGTCTGGGACGGCAAGCGCGTCCCGGTCACGATCTCGATCGGCGTCACGTCCTGCCCGGAATCGGTCGAGGATCCGAGCGAGCTGATGGGAACCGCCGACAAGGCGCTCTACGACTCCAAGGCCGGGGGGCGGAACCGGGTGACCGCCGGGTGAACTTCGGGCGAGATGCGGACGGGTCGGAGCGAGCGCCCGATAGTGGCTGCGACAACGCCCGGATGTTGACCAGAGGGGCCTCCAGCCGATGGTGCCGTCCGAGCGCGCGACACGGCGTATCGCCCCAGCTCGTCAGCGCGAGGATCATCTCGTCGTCGCGATCGACCTCCGTTCGAGGGAGGCCGGTGAAGGAGTCGACTACATTCGCCAGGACAACGAGAGGACGACGGCGCGCCCGGGCGCGGGTGCGACGTCCACGCGCGCCGGCAGCGTCATACGTTCCCAGTAGTGGCCCGGGGCCGCGGCGCCGATGATGGCGCCGCCGAGTGCGCCCGCGCCGGCGAGCAGGACCGCGTAGCCGATCGCCTTCTCGCCAGCGGTCGCACAGACCCAGCAGTCGCCCTCATCGTCGCCGGAGATCATCCCGGCGAGCACACCGCCGCCGAAGCCGAACAGCGCTCCAATGCCGGCGCCGTGTGCCGCGCCGCGTCCGCGCGAGCGCGGACGCCGGACGGCGAGCTGGGCGACCGAGGCGAAGCTCACCTGGACACGCGTGGGGCCGTGCAGGTCCTGGAAAACGAGCGTATCCGCGTGCCATCCGAGGAACTCGTACTCGGCGCTCCGCGTGCCGACGAGCACGCGGACGCGTTCGCCGCTCTGGGGGAAAATCACCTGCGCGCTCGTTGCCCTCGGGGCGGCAGGGAGCAGGGCGAACATTGCAAGCAGCAGCGCGCGCGTTGTCCGCATCCGTGTGGCCGCGATCAGCATGCCGAGAATCAGCCGCAATGCGCAGAGGTCGGTCGCGACGCGGAACGTCGTCTCGCTCGCGCCCGTGAGCCGGGGCGAGTCGGCGCGCGCGCCGGCGAAGCTGAACAAGGCTGTGCTCCGAAAAGCCGAGTGCCGGACACGCTGACCGGTGTGGAGCGTGTCCGTCTGCTGAGCACCGAGTTCGCCCGCAGGTGCGGGGGCGAGGATCAGGTATGCGTACATGGCTCACCTCCGTGAGGTATCCGTCCGGAAAGTTGCGGCCACAGGGCCGGGCGTGCCCTGCATGGGAGTACGTAGTCGGCCGCGCGGGCGCGGAGGCGCGCGGTCTGACGATGTACCGGGCGCCCGCGGCGGGCTCAGAAAGAGAGGCGGATCGTGGCTGCGCCGTCCCGCGGATCCAGCCCAATACGCAGACGTTCGAGAGGTACGCTCCGACCGACATCGGACCGCATGAGCGCACCCGTGATCCCGCCTACGAGGAAGCCGGCGGAGGCGCCTAGCACCACACCGAGCGCGGCCGCGGACACGCAGCTTACGATGCACACTTCGGTGGTCGAGCCGATCGCTCCTCCGAGAATGCCGCCGGCGAGCGTGCCGATCCCGGCGCCCTTCCAGAATTGGCCGTGGCTCTCCTCCATGATCCAGACGCGACTGATCGAGGCGCTGGGGATCGCGAGCTCATCGAGGAGCAGCGTGTCGCCGTCGAAGGCGCGCAGCTCTCCGGTATCGGTCCGACTCGGGCCGCTACCCGGGCAGTCAGTGACTCGATGGTGCCGAACGGTGCAGTCGTGCGCGACGCGGATGCGGTAGCCGAGTGCGCTGCCCAGAACCGTCTGGGCTCGGCACAGACCGGGCGCAAGAAGGAGCGCACCCAATGCAAGACGGAGCGTGAGAGACATGGTCACCTCCAGTTGGGTTGACGTTAAGTTGGACCATGCGGGTCATGAATGCGTCAAGAGAAGCGGATGAAGGGTTTGCGACCTCCTCCGTGACAACCATGGTGAGACCCGCCACGCGCAGGTTGCACCGGCAAGACGGGCCCGATGAACGCCCGTCCACCTTGACCGCGCCCGCCGCCTGACCTACCTATCCCGCAGCAGGCCCCGCCCCTTCTCCGCACGAGCGCGCGACGATGGATCCACTCCTGCGTCGACTGCGGGACGGCCTCGCTGCGCGATACGAGCTCGGCACCGAGCTGGGCCGCGGCGGCATGGGGGTCGTCTTCTCAGGCCGCGACTGCACGCTGCACCGCAATGTCGCGATCAAGGTCATTCGGCCCGAGATCGCGACGGCGCGAGCCGTCGCACGCTTTCAGCGCGAAGCGCGTATCCTGGCCAGCCTGCGTCATCCGAACATCGTAGACGTCCACGACGCCGGCGAAGTGGACGGCCTCTTCTACTTCGTGATGGAGCGAGTGGAGGGGCCCACGCTGTCGGCGTTGCTGGCTCGCCGCCCTCTGCCCGCCGCCGAGGTGGTCCGGATCGGGTCGGGCCTGCTATCCGCGCTGGAGGCGGCTCACGGACTCGGCATCGTCCACGGCGACGTGAAGCCGGGAAACGTATTCGTGGCCGGGGACCGCGTGCTCCTCAGCGATTTCGGCTTGGCGCGGCGGGTGCCGGGGCAGGAGAGCCGCACCAGTGAGTCCGGTGATACGCGGGCGGGTGGCGGCACGCCCGGCTTCATGGCTCCCGAGCAGGCACTGGGCTCGCCGGTCACGATCGCGAGCGACGTCTACTCTGCCGGCGTGGTGCTGTACGCTGCGGCAACCGGCGATGTCTACCGGGCACTCTCGGATCCGCGCACCCGCATGGCCGCGGTGCCATCCCGGCTGCGGCGCCCCTTGCGCCGCGCGCTCGCGTTGGCGCCGGAGGCCCGATGGCCGAATGCCGGCGCCTTTCGCGAGGCGCTCGTCCGTTCTCCACTCCCGCGCTACGCCTCGGCCGGCACGATCGCGATCCTGGCGATCGTGGCGTTCCTCGCCCGGCTCGGGTTCCATGACCGCGACGATCGGGTCGCGGACCTCGCGATCGTTCCGTTCGACGTCATGGGCCCCGACAGCACGATCGGCGGGGAGATCGCACAGATCGTCGCGCTGGACCTGGAGGACATCCCGGGCCTCACGGTCACTCCGATGCGCCGCAGCACGCGCTGGTGGCGCCTCTCGCGGAGCGCAGGCAGCGGGGACGCGGACGTGGTCCCCGCGCGGCGCATCCTGAGGGGGACCGTGCTGCGGCGAGGCAACTCACTCGAGCTGCGCATAACGCCCCACTCGCGCTCCGGCGCGGCCGACCCCGAGATCGTGGTCCGGGCTCCCGGCGGCAATGAGGTCTCCCTCGGTGACTCCGCCGCGCTCGAGATCCTGCGTCGGCTGCACCCAGACCTTGCGCACGGGTACCGCGGCTCGCGGGAGCGGACGACCCGAAGCCTGCCGGCGCTGAGGGAGTTCCTGAGGGGCGAGCAGGCGTGGCAGCAGGATGCCTGGCTTTCGGCGGAGCGCCATTATCTGGCGGCGGTGGAGTCCGACCCCACGTTCGCGCGCGCCTGGTGGCGTCTCGACAATGTGGAGCGATGGCTGTCCCACACGTATTCCGGCATGGATTTGCGCCGGCTCTGGTCGGAGCACAGGAACGAGTTGAGCGAGGCAGACCAGCGGCTGCTGCGTGCTCGCCTCGAGCCGCTCGGGGAGCGGCGGCTCCAGCTTTACGAAGACGCGATCCGCGGTTCTCCGCAGGACGGTTACGCGGCTCTGCTGTACGCGGATGAGCTCTTCCACCGCGGTCCGCTGGTGGGACACTCGCTCGACGAGGCCGAGGAGGCTCTGGAGGATGCGGCGAGCAAGGACAGCACGCTCGCTCCCGTGTTCCAGCACCTCGCGTGGCTCGAGATCCGGCGGGGCCGACCGAAATCCGCCCGACTCGCGCTGGAGCGCCTGCGCCGGCTCGCCGCCCCCGAAGAGGGCGCCGTCGAGGTCTACTTCCCCGAGATCCTCGAGCAGGCGTTTCGCGAGAGGTTCGACCCCGACTCCGCGGCCCTGGTGCGCCCCCTGCTGTTCGGGAATTCCGCCGAGTCGCTCGAGCTCGCTTCGAAGGTGATGCGGGTGGCTCTGTGGACGGAGGCTCGCGGGGACGGAACTGGCGCTCGGGGCATACGTCGCGGACCGGGCCGGGCAGGCCTCGGTTCGCGCCGGCGGCCGCGAGGCGCAGGGGCTGGCTCTTCTGGCCACGGGACGCACGCAGGCCGGGTTGGCGCACATCGACACCGCGGCGGTTCTTCTCAATACGCCGGCAGCCGCGCTCGAGGCGGCCGAATGGCGAGTCCTTCCCGCTGCCCTCGGGCTGCCGATGACGGATCCTCGAGACATCGAGGCCGGCCGCAGGTCGTTGAGGCGACTGGGCAAGGTCGGCGCGACGGCGGCTCGGGCATTCTGGGCGCTCGCGATCGACGCGCTGGAGCGCGGAGACACGATGGACGCGGCGCTGTGGCGTCGCCGTCTCGCTGCTGTCGAGGTCGATTCGGCCCCCGCTCGGCTCGGAACCATCGTTCAGGCGCTCGTGCTCGCCCGTACCGGGGACGAACGGGGTTCGCTGGCTCTCACGGCGCCTCTCCTGGCCTTCGACGAGTGGCAGGACGTCGCAGATCCATTTGCGCGCGCCACGCTGCATCTGCTGCGCGGGCGGTGGCAGCTGCGATCAGGCGAGCCTGTTGCGGCGCTTCGCTCGTGGCGTTGGGCGGCGAACCAGGACCTGCGCATCGTCGCGACCGGCGTCGGTCAGGCTGCCGACGTGGACTGGGTGCTGGGCGCCGATGCGGTTCGGCTGCAGCTGGAGGCGGCGGCGCGAGCCTCCGGTGCGGGGGTGCAGGAAGCCGGGATGGACCGCAGCGTGTGCGCGGACGCCGACCGCGTGCTGCCCCGCTGGGACGCCGCGGACGCCGTTGTACGCCCCCGTGCGGAGGCGTTCCGGGAAGCCCGCTCCCGCTTCTGCCCGCGATGATCGAGCTGCGCTGCCTCGGGCCGGTGGACGTGCGGATCGAGGGTGCACCGGCCCCGCCGGAGCTGCTGTGGCGCAAGCATCTCGGTCTGCTGGTATACCTCGCCCGCTCACCGCATCGCGGGCGGGGGCGCGATCACCTCATCGGTCTCCTGTGGCCGGAGAAGCCCGAGTCGGCTGCCCGCCATTCGCTGAATGAGGCGCTGCGGATCCTGCGCCGCGTGGGCGGGGATCTCGTCGACACGAGCGTCGACCAGGTGCGCCTGGCGGACGGACTCGTCACCGCTGACCTCGACCGGCTCGAGGATCTGCGGGCGAAAGAGGCCTGGATTTCGGCCGCCGCGCTGATCGGAGGCGAGTTCATGGAGGGCTTCTCCGTGCCGGACTGCTGGACCTTCGACGAGTGGCTCGAATCCGAGCGGCGCGTCTGGCGGCAGCGCAGTGTGGAGACGCTGATCCGGGCGGGCGACGAGTCGCTGCGCGCCGGCGACGCCGAGGCCGCCGGCGGGTACGCCCGACGCGCTCTCGGTCTCGATGCCGCCGCTTTCTCTGCGGTAGTCCTCGAGAATGCGCGCGCTCGCGGTGCGAGGCGAGAGGGCCGCAGCGCTGACGAGCTACGAGGCGTTCGCGCGCAGGCTCGACGTGGAATATGGGCTCGAGCCGGATGCGGTCGTGGTGCGGCTCGCGGAGCGGATCCGCCACGAGCGGGAGTGGCGGGTTGCGCCGGAGAGGACGGAGGCAGAACCTGCCGAATCCCGGCGGCCGCCGCTGGTGGGGCGCGGCGTCGAGCTCGGAAAGCTCCTCGAGATCTGGCGCGAAGCCCTCGCGGGCCGTCCGTCGGTGGCGTTCATCGAGGGTGACGTCGGCACCGGCAAGTCGCGGCTGGCAGAGGAGCTGCTCGTTCGCGCGCGACTCGAAGGAGCGCACACGTTCGCCGCTCGCGCCGTGCCGGGCGACCGCAATGTGCCGTGGAGCGTGGCGGCCGCTCTCAGCGGGGCGGGCCAGGGACCCGCTGGGGCAGAGGCGCTCCGCTCCGAGCTGACCTCACGTTGCGCTGAAGGGCCCGCGGTGCTGCTGCTCGATGATGCACACTGGGCCGATCCGAACACGCTGCGTCTGCTGCACGCCCTGCTTCGCGACATGTCTTCTGCCCGCCTTCTCGTGACGGTGACGGCGGCCGGCTATCCCGAGGTCCCCGAGCTGGAGGAGCTCCGCGTTCGGTCCGGACGCGAGGTCCCGGGAGCGACGGTCCGGCTCGGGTCGCTAGGCGCCGACGCCCTGCTCGAACTCTGCCGACGCTCACTGCCCGGCTACGGTGACGCGGAGCTCGATCGGGTCGCACGTCGCCTGGCGGTCGACTCCGCCGGGCTGCCTTTGCTCGCCGTAGAGCTGCTTCACGCGATCGCGCTCGGGCTGGACCTGTCGGGCTTCGACGGTGCCTGGCCACGCCCGTTCGAGACCCTCGATCAGACGTTGCCCACCGATCTGCCGGACGCCGTCGTCGCGGCGATCCGCATCGGCTTCCGCCGACTCGGGCTCGACGCCCAGCGCCTGATCGTTGCCGCCGCGGCGTTGGATGAGCCTGTCCGGGGGGCGACGCTCGGCCAAGCGGTCGGTTTGCAGGGCGAAGCGCTCGACACCGCGCTGGACGAGCTGGAGTGGCGACGCTGGCTGGAGGTCGATGGGCGCGGCTATGGTTTCGTCGCGCGGGTCGCCCGCGACGTCATCGCCCGCGACATGACCACGCGCGGCCAGCGCGAACGCATCCTCGGCCGCGCGAGCTCGGCAACGTAGTCTTCGACGCGGCGCCTCTCGGGTCCACGGCGTGGCGAGGTATCGATCTCGGCGCTGCCGGACTTCCTCGACGACGGGGTTTCGCCTCAGGCTCCCCCGAGATCATCGGCTGCTGCTGCTACGTAGTGCTCCGCCAGCCACTACGCATCCGCCGACGCCGTGCTCCATCGTGCGTCGTAGCCGGGCGTCGAACCGCCCGCCGCATCGTGGACCGTACGCCGAGCCTGCACTTGATTCCGGCTTGATGGACCTTCGCGAGGCTGAGTGCGGGCGCGACGCTGTGCGCTCGACTCGGCAGGGGAGGTGATTGATGTCCGGTTCGCAAAGCGCGCGGGAGCCGCCAGATCGGTCGCGAGTCCAATGGCGGCCTCGTGCACTGTCTTCGGTCCGAGCATGGACTACGAGGTCTTCCTGGTGAGCCGGGTGCGCGAGGTCCGGCACTCCGGCGTCACCGACCGCGAAGCCATTGTCGAGGGCCTCGGCAGGACGGGCAGCGTGATCACGAACGCAGCGGCCGTCATGATCGTCGTATTCGCCGCGTTCACGGCGGGAGCCGTCCTGTTTACGAAGATGCTCGGCTTCGCTCTCGCCGTGGCAGTACTCCTCGACGCGACGATCGTGCGCATGGTCGTCGGTCCCGCTCTTCTCCAGCTGGCCGGCCGATGGAACTGGTGGCCGGGGAGGCCGTGATGCCGCGCAACTGTCCTGGAGTCGGCCGCGGAAGGCTGCGGCAGCGCGAGCAAGGAACAGGTCCGGCCGGGGTCGTGTTACGCATTCCCGTGATCCTCACCGTCGCCGCGGTGTGCGGCTGTCACGGCGACGGGCGCAACCCGTTCGACCCGTTCCGGGACCGCCCGAGCCGCATTGCCATTCAGGTCAGCCCGGCCGTGCCCCGGGACACGGGCACAGACTTCTCCGGCCGGCCGCTGGAGTTCGTCACGGTCGAGGTGAATCGGCCGATACAAGTGCGCGCGGTCGTCACCGACCGGAGCGGCCGCGTCCTGCCCGGCGCCAGGATCGATTGGGACATGACCTTCGACTTCGGCGGCGCGACCTGGGCGCTCGGCCAGTCGGTCGAGCCGGCGAGCCTCAGTACGGACGTGAACGGCGAGGCGAGCGCCATGGCCAGCGCCCCCGTGCTCGGCTGGTACGTCATCAAGGCGAGCGTCGCGGAGACGGTGAACGACTCCGTGTTGGTGCGCATGGCGGTGCCGCCCAAAGCGTATGCAGAGCTCGAATGGACGCGCATTCCGGACATGCCCGTCGCGCGCGAGGATGCGGTGGGCGGTCTATGGAACGGACGGATCTACCTGCCCGCCGGCTCCTGCAATCCGGACGCCGGCGTGTGCGAGCGAGAGCCACAGCGAGTCATGAGCTACGACCCGGCCAGCACGAGCTGGTCGCTCGGCGCCACCCTTCCGGAGGTGCCGTTCTTCTGGGTACCCCTCGCCGCGGCACTGCCGGACGGGGTTCATTTCGTGTGGCCCGGTCGCCACGACGTCTACGATCCGGCGACCGAAAGCTGGTCCTCCCGTGCTCCGCCTCCGCCTCCGGTCCCGGACAACGCTCAGATCGCGGCCGCCGCTCTCCAGGCGGTGGGTGACACGCTCTACCTGGTCGGCACGGACGAGGCGGGCAGCGTATGGGCCTATGACCCGGCGGCGGATGCTTGGGGGGCGAGGGCGCCGATGCCGACCCCACGCTTCGGCGCCGCTAGCGCCGTGATCGACGGGCTCATCTACGTGGCCGGCGATGGGTCCGCCCTCGAGCGCTACGATCCCGAGAGGGACTCGTGGACCGCTCTCGCGCCGCTGCCGTTCCCCCGCTGGGGGCCGGCGGGAGGCGCTGTCGGCCGAAACTTCTGCGTGTTCGGAGGGGACGCCGGTACCATCGTCGAAGTCTACTCGGAAGCCGCGCTGAGACGCTACTCGAGAGGTCTCCCGGACACGTACTGCTACGACGTGGACGCGGACGTGTGGAGCGTCGGCCCGCCGATGCCGTGGGAAGCGAATCCTGTCATCGGCTCGAACTTCGACGAGATCTCGGTCGAACGCGTTGCCGCGGTCACGGCGTACGGCGGCGTTTACGCGTTCGGCGGCGGGCGATCCGTCAGCCAGACGGACCGGTTCCAGGTCGCTACGGCCGCGCGCCTGTCGCTGCTGCACTGACCCTCCTGTGAAAACGCGAGCTGCTTGCCGGCCCTCGAATGCAAGCCAGCCGGCAAGCCGCTTGACGGCCACTTGACGCCGGAGGATGAGTTTAGCCCCTGGCGCCGGTCACTCCGGCGTCTCCGGGCCGAGCCGCCCGGACGGGGTCACGGAAAGGAGGATCGCCATGAGAGAACAACGGGTGCTCGCGACGCTGCTGTTGATCGCTGTGACCGCGTGCGAGAGGACCCCGGCCGCGCCCAACGCCGAGCCGCAGTTGAGCCGGTTCGGCGCGCCCGACCGCGTCGTGCTTCCCGGTCAATCGATCCAGTCGGCGGTGGATGCGGCGCAGTCGGGCGACCGGATCTTCGTGCCCCCCGGGCTGTATCGCGAGGCGCTGGTGATCGACAAGCCTGGTATCACCCTCGTCGGCCTCGGCCGGGCAGCCGAGGGGACCGCCGGCGCCGTCGTCATCGAGAATCCCGGCGATGAGGACGACGGCATCGAGGTGACATCGAACGGCGACGGCGTCGTGCTGGCGAACCTGACGATCCGCGGCTTCGAGGAGAACGGGGTCCTTCTCGATGGCGTCGAGGGATTCCTGCTCTCGGACCTGACCGCCGAGAACGACGGGGAGTACGGGCTGTTCCCCGTCCGATCCAGCGACGGCGTCATCGAACGCTGCGCGGCGAGCGGTCACGAGGATACCGGGATCTACGTGGGCCAGTCCGTCCGCATCGCGATCCGCGGCAGCCGCGCCTTCCAGAACGTGAACGGCTTCGAGATCGAGAACTCATCCCACGTACGCGTCTCCGGCAACGAGGCGCACGGCAACACGGCCGGCTTCCTCGTCGACCTGCTGCCGGGGCTCCCGGTGAAGACGTCGAGCGACATCGTGCTCGAGAACAACATCGCCCGCGACAACGACCTGGCGAACTTCGCCGAGGGCGGCTTCGAGGCGCTGGTTCCGCCGGGCACAGGCATCCTCGTCCTCGGCACCGATGAGACGACGGTCCGCTACAACCTCGTGACCGGCAACGACTTCGTCGGCATCGCCGTAATCAACACGGGTCTGCTTGCCGCGCTCGACCCGTCGATCACGATCGACGTCGAGCCCTACCCCGACCGCGCTCGGGTCATCGGCAACATCGTCACCGGGAACGGGGAAGCCCTGCCGCCCATCCCGCTCGTTCCCTTCGGGGTGGATCTGCTCTGGGACGGCACGGGGCAGGACGATTGTTGGAGCGGCAACACGTTCGGCTCGAGCCTGGACCTCGGCCTCGGGGGTGGCTCCGCGGGACCGGAGCTGCCGGAGTGCGGTACCTGAGGTTGATCACTCAGACGACCCGGACGAACGATATGATCGCGGCTGCCCAGCTTGACGAGCAGGGGGAGCCCGACCGCGCCCAGCGCCAGCACGCCCCGAGATAGCGGAGGAGGCGGAAGACGGCTTGGCACGGAGGAGTCGGAGGGCACGGAGGAACTTCGCCGGCGCTCGGCTTTATCAAATGAAGTGGCCGCTCACTCCACGACGGACGCAGGCGAGGGGCGCCTGACGCCCGGGGTGGGTTGGGCGGCGCGGAAGGAGAGCGATCGAGCATGAGGAGTCGTCAGATTCTCGCCGTGCTCGCGGTTCCGCTGCTGGCGGCGTTTGCGTCGCCGGCGCGGGGACCGGGAGCCCACGCCGGCACGACGGACCGGCACACGACGGTGCAGGTGCGCAACGACAACTGGAACACCGTCGACATCTATGTGATGCGCTCGGGAGTGAAGTGGAGGCTGGGGATGGTGGTGACCGGGCGGACGGAGCAGTTCAAGCTGCCCGTCGATTTCGAGCGCGGCGCCGGGGACGTGCGGCTGCTGGTCGACCCGATCGGCTCCGCGGAAGTGTACGCCACCGATCCGCTGCTCTTCAATCGCGGCGACACGATCCGGCTGGACGTGCAGAACCACCTGCCGCTGACGTCGCTCGCGGTCCGGAGCTGACGGGCGAGCGCGGGGGCGAACTTCGGGCGGGCGCGAGGGCGGGCGCGGGTAGCTTTCGGGCGGGGGCGCGGGCGGGCGCGAGGGCGCGGGGAGCTTCGGGCGAGGGCGACGGGAACCTCGGGCGAGGGCGAGGGGAACTTCGGGCGAGGGCCGGGGGCAACGACGCCGGGACGTTGACGTAACCCCCCGTTTCCGTTACGTTTAGGGCGTCGTAGAAGGGGCCGAAACGGATTCGACGTGTTTCGTGAGGCCGACGCTGCGTGCCGAGGTTCCGTGACCTCGTAAAACCTGCGGAAAACTTTCAAGTGCCAACACTCAAATGGCGCTGGCTGCGTAACTAACCTTACGCACCCGTCTTTCGCTGCACCGGGCCCGAGGTGAGGCGGAAGGCGACGACTGAATCGGGCTGGCCACCCGGCGCGGCCGCTGCGCCGGGGGTGAGAAAGAAAGCGGCTGGCTCGTGAGGCGGCAGTTCGCTGGCAGCCGATCGGGCGAGAAACCAAGCAGCGGACTACGCACGTAGAAGCGGTGGTGGATCGATTCGCGGACGCGGGTTCGACTCCCGCCGGCTCCATGCACAGGGCGCGGTCACCGAGAGGTGGCCGCGCCCTTCATAGTTTGCAGTAGCTCATGGGCGGGAGTCGGCCTCCGCTTGCCGTTACGTGCGCCCGCTTCGCTCTCGGCATCATCTGGCGCTCCGGCTCGACTCCGCACGCGGGCGGGCGCCGACACGCATAGCTGCACGGCCGTCTGCGGCCTCGCGGCGAAGGTGGGAGGGGCGGGAGTCGGCCTCCGCTGGGGAGGCCGCGCAGTGCTTCCTACTCCCGCCGGTCCATCGCGCGAGAAAGGATCGGGCTCGATCCACGATGGCGGAGGGTCGGTGGCGGGAGCTTTGGGTGCGACCGGGGGCTACGGCTCGTGGGCGGAGTCGGGCTCGGCCTCGGAGAACGGTCCCTGCTGGCCCGTGCGTTCGAGGAACTCACGCTCCTCCGGATCCCGGGGTGGGCGCGTCATGCCGCGGGTGTCCGTGCGCGCCTGCGAGCGACGGACCCGTTCGAGGCGGGCCGGCCATTCTTCGCTAGGATCACGCTTGAGTTTCGTGCTCATGTTCGGTTTCGCGGCACGGGTTCGGTCACCACGATGCACGGCCATCGGTACCCGAATCAACACCCACCGTTCAGTTGCGCCCCTGGAGGCGGTCGATCAGGCGGCGGAGCCCGTCGTCTGTCACGGGCTCGTCGGATGAGGCGAGATCTCGCAGCGCCCGGAGCGCGTCCACGGCGTCTTCGCGCTGCAGTTCCGGACCGAGCCAGGACATGTCGAGCTCATCACCGAACGCGGCGAGCATGTCGATGGCCTGCTGACCGTAGGCCGTGTGCTTCCAGTGCTTGAACCCGACCAGGCGATCCCTGAGCACGACCTCCTTCTTCACCACCCTGAACTCAGCGTCTCCAATGCGTACGTCTTCGGCGGGCCCCGCCACAGGGCCGGGGACGAGCTCGACGAAGAGGTCGTCGCCGTGGCGCCAGTGGCGGCCGACCCGCGCGAAGCCGAGGTCGTGGAAGATCTGGTCTCGGCGCGCGGACTTCTGGCGTCCCCGCTCCATCACCACGTCGAGGTCGCCCGAGCGATAGATCCCGGGCGCGTGGATTTCCACCGCGGAACCCCCCACCAGGGTGACCGTGAATCCAGCCGGGGCGAAGGCCGAGTGGAGGAGGCCGGCGATGCGGGCGACCTGGGTGGCGTGCTCGATCGCATCGTCAGACAGTCCATCGGAAAGGACGTCCTGCAGCTCAGCTCTGAGCCGTGGCAGGAGGCGTTCGGATTCGCTCATGACACCACGGTACGGCCACCGATTCCATGTGGCAAAGCCGTGACTCCGGCGAGGGGAGCGAGCGAGTTGAGCGGGCTCGCGTTCTGGCGGACAGGTTCCGAGGTAACACCGGAGGTTACAGCGTCGGTTGCAGTGCCGGCGTAAGTGGTTGAGCGGCAATGCGGAGTCGGCCTCCGCTTGCCATTACGTGCGCCCGCTTCGCTCTCGAGATCATCTGGCGCTCCGGCTCGACTCCGCACACGGGCGGGCGCCGACACGCGGGAGGGCATCGGTTCTCTGCGCCCTCGAGGAATGGTGCGCGGGGCGGGAGTCGGCCTCCGCTTGCCCGGCAACCGACCTCGCGGCCGCTGCCTTCGTTCGCGGCGCGCTTCGGCTCGACTCCCGCCGGCTCCACGCTCGGCCCAGGAAGAAGTCGTCCCATCGAGCCATTCCCGGGTCGTGGGGAACGGGTCAGGCTTACGCGCATGAGACACATACGCGTTTCCAGTCCGCGCGCGCCTGGGCTGATCGACGCCCTTCTCGCCCGTGACGCCGCCATGCCGGTGCGCACGCTCGAGCGGCTGCTCACCGCCGGAGAAGCGGGGCTCGGCATGCTGATCGTGGCAGTGCGGAACAGCCTCCAGACGCACCGCTGCCCCGGCTACGCCCACTGGGCTGTGGTGGGGCTCGGGGAGGTCGGAGACCCCGACGCGGTGCCGGAGCTGACGCTGCTGCTGCGCCTGGCGTCGGTCGTCCCGGCCATCAATGTGGGCTTCGCGGCGGCCGAGGCGATCGGGAAGACGGGGCCGCCCGGAGAGGCGATGTTCCTTCGCGCCGCTCGTGCGGCTCCGCCTCGGGATCGGTACTGGTTCCATTACGCGGCCGCCTGCCTCGGCACGGAGGCCTCGTCCGCTTTCCTGATCGGGGAACTGGAGGACAACCCTCGGATGGCCGATAGTGCGGCGCAGGCCCTCGCGATTGGCGGGGTGCCGGATGCGCTTCCGGTGATCGACCGAGCATTGCGGCGAGCCGCGTCCTGGCAACTCCCGCTGATGGCCGAGGCGGCGCGAAGCCTGGCCCGGGAGCAAGGGGTGAGGGGGACCGGGACGCGGGACTGGCGCCTTCGCTACCGGTACACCCCCGGGTACGGTCGATTCCCTCTGTTGCTGCCTTGCCTTACGGCGCTGCTCCGAACCAGCTCTCGCGGCCGCCGCGCCGGGCGCGGTCTTGGCCGGGGCATTCCGCGAACCGTGGCGGAAATAATGGAGCGGGACGAGCCCGAGCGGCAGGACGGCGCTCAGTCCTGCGCAATCTGCGGCACGGGACGTCCGCGGTACCATACCGGGATCGTCGTTTGCGACGCGTGCGCCCCTGCCGCGACCCGGGTCCAGGCCGACTGCCTCCTCGCCGTGGAGTGTCGGTCGAACGATCTCTTCGACATCCTGGGCGCGATCGACACCATGGCGGAGTGGGACAAACGCGCCGGCCGTCAGCGGCGGACCTGGCGGCCCACACCCAAGCCCACACCCTGCCCGCGCCGCCGGGGGGTGGGGGGCCGCGGGCGCCCGGCGCGGGCGGACGCGCGTGAGCGGCTCCATCGCGGGCGCCGGGCGGCACCTCCTTTCGGTGCTCCTGCTGCCGGTCACGGTAGCCGGGATCGTGCCGCTCCTCCTGCTCGAGGAGCACAGACCGGACTGGCCGCTGGCGGTGGACGCGGCCGGGCTGGGCCTGCTGGCCGCCGGCGCGGGCCTACTGGGCGTCACCATCCGGCACTTCGCCGACCAGGGGCGGGGCACGCTGGCTCCGTGGGACCCGCCCCGGCGCCTGGTGGTGAGCGGCGTCTATCGCCACGTGCGCAATCCCATGATCAGCGGCGTCTTCCTCGTGCTCGTGGGCGAGAGCCTCCTGTTCGCGTCCGCGGCCATCACCCTCTGGACCGCGGGCTTCGCGGTGGCGAACGCGGTCTACATGCCCCTGGTCGAGGAGCCCGCGCTGAGGCGGCGGTTCGGCGAGGAGTACGCGACGTATGCGCGACACGTCCCCCGCTGGGTGCCCCGCCTCACGCCCTGGCGGCCGGGCCCGCCCCCGTCCGGGGATAGAAGCCGGTCCTCCATTACGAGGTCCTGACGGAGGGGGACGAAGCGATCATCAAGGGCCTGGAGGCGGGGCGTCGAACAAATCCCGCACCAGCTGTGCCGCCCGGCGGATGTCGGCCTCCGAGCGGGCCCGCAGGGACACGAAATCGGCATCGGGGTCGAGCTCGAGGCGGGCCAGGAGACCTGGGTCGAACCGGCGCAGCGCCCCCCGGATCCGGCGGTCGGCGGCGAAGTTGTCGTCGACGCCCAGGAGGTCGCTCAGGTCCTGGACGATGGCCCACGTCCCGTCGCCCTCCGCCCGGATCGCCAGCGGGCCCACCGCGCTCGCGGGCCGGCTGTCCGCCGGCTCGACCGGGACAACGTTGATGGCGCACGCGGGGTTCCGCCGACGGAGCCGCTCCACCCCGTCGCCGAAGCTGCCGGCCAGCCGCACCCGCCGGAGCGCGGGCAGGCCGAGGAGTGGTTCCAACCGGCCGTCATCGATCACGGCTCCGAGGATGTCCAGCTCCTCGAGCCGGGTCAGCCCCGCCACGAAGTCGAGGCTTGCGACGTGCTCGGTGCGGGCCACCGTGCCCAGGACGAGGGCCAGCGACCGCAGGCTGCCGATGTGCGCCAGCTGCGCCAGGTCCTCCACCCGCTCCGCGCCCACGATCTGGAGACGCCGGAGCCGGGGCAGGCCGGCAAGGGGCGCCAGGTCGCGGGCGCCGATTCCCCCAAGGAACAGCTCTTCCAGGGCTGCCAGGCCGCCGATTCCCTCCAGCGACTTCACGGCGCGGCCGTTCAGGGCGAGGGAGCGGAGGCGGAGCCAGTCGGTGAAGGCCCGCAGGTCCGGGAGCGCCGCGCCCATGAGCTCCACGCGCTCGAGGTGGGACAGGCCCCGGAGGCTTCGGAGCGCGGTCCAGTACTCGACCGCGAGCCAGCGCAGCCTGTGCAGCGGGGCCAGGAGTCGGGCGCTCCGCGTCGACGGCACCCCCTCGACCCGGAGCCGCTCCAGGGTCCGGAGCGACCCGAGTGGCTCGATCGATTCCGCCGCGTCGGCCCGGAACCGGAGGTCCCGTAGGGTCGGCATGCCCTGGAGCACGGCCAGGTCCAGGCCCGCCCGCACCGGCGCCCGTGCGGCGACGCCCTCCGGAGCCGCCGAGTCGCGGAGCCCGCTCCCCAGGCTCAGGCTCACCAGGCCCGGAAGATGGGTCAGCGTCTCGCGATCCAGGGTGACCCGGTCGTTGACCACGAAGAGCTCTCGAATGCCCGGCAGCGGCCGGCTGGCCATCACCGGCCGGTCGACCACCACCGACTGGACGCTCGGCACGTCCGCCAGGAAGTCGATGGACAGCGGGGCTTCCCGCTCGCCCCACCTCCCGCGCACCACCACCTGTTCATCCCCCGGTCGGACGTGCTCGATGGGGACGATCGACCCGGCGAGCGGGGCCGCGGCGGAAATGTAGGCCCGGCCGTAGACGTGGTCGAAGCCCAGCCGACCGACCACGTCCGGGCGACGCGCGGACTCGCCTTCGCGTAGGCTGAAAGGGTCCAGGGGGAAACCGGCGGCGGGTCGCGTGTCCATGGCCCGGCTCACACGATGATCAACACCGGCCGCAAGCCGGATCGAGCGGCGGCGCCACCCGGGACCAGCAGGAGCGCGTGGAGGGCCAGGCCGACAGTGCGGAACCGGGTCACGGGAACCTCACCATCGAGATCCCGGGAGCGTGGTCCGCCGATGCAGGCCGGCGGTCGCAGGCGCACATTGCCGGCGAGCTCGGCGGCGGATCGTCGTCAGTCGGCACACCGGTGAGGTGCTTGGGGAGCCGCAGAAATACGGGCGTCGTCTCCGGCGGCAGTCAGGACCGACGGGATCCACTCCCCGCACCGTGGGCATTGGATGTCCACGTCCAGGGTCTCGAGGGCCAGAGCCAGGCCGGCGTGCCCTCTGAGCGCGGCCAGCGCCGCGAGCAGGTAGCGAACCGCGGTCTCGGTGAGGCCCGGCTCCCGGAGCATGTCCAGGACCATGGGCACGGAATCCTCCCGGGCGGCATCCCACGCGGGCCGGAGGGCGGCCGGCAACGCCGGCGCCTCCGCCTCGCCCGAATGGGCGTAGCAGGCGCCCACCAGGACCATCATCTCGACCCGTCCCTCAGCCCGCTGGCCGGCGATCTCCACAAGGTGTGGGACGGCGGCGTATGCGACCGGACTGAGCGTGTCCTGATGCAGGAGATTCTGAAAAAGCTCCTCGTACCACGCGTCCTGCGGCGCGCCGGCCCACGCGTCGCTGAGGAGCCGGGCCACGGCGGTCCCGGGGCCATAGTTCCCCGCGAGCGTGGTCCACGAGGGATCGTCGAGTGGTAGCAGAGTACACCTCCGCGCGGTCGTCCATGGCAATAATACACGGCTCCCGCGCCATGGGGGACGGAGGGAAGGAGGGATAGGAAATCCAAACGCCCTTTCGGTGACCTTCGGCAAGGTGTGTCGTGGGCGGCGGCAGGTCAATGAGGGCCGCGACGGGGGCGGATGATCAGGCTTCGGGGACCGGAACGGGCCGAACCCCCGAAGGCCAGGGGCGTGTGGCGCGCTTGGACGCGGTGCTACGCAGCTACGCACCCGGCCGACACAGGGACGCGGTGCTACGCACCCGGCCGACACAGCTCGCCCTTCAGGCGCCGGGGGTCTGATCGAGGTCGAGCTCGGGGACCGGTTCGGGATCGGCCGGGTCGAATGCGGGCGTCTGGTCGAAGTGTTCAGCCGGGACGGGATCCCGTGTCGGGGTGATGGGATCTGCGTCGAGATCAAAGGCGGGTTGGGGTGGACCGCGCGCCGGTGACAGTCGTGGCGGGGTGTGGGAGAGGTCGAGATGGCGTAGGATGGCGGCGACGGGTTCAGGGTTGGTGAGGAAAACGAGGATTCGCATCTGTCGTTGGGCCTCGTGCCGGTTCGACTCCCGCCGGCTCCATGCAGAGGGCGCGGCCAGTGAAAGCTGACCGCGCCCTTCGTATATCAGGGGCGGCTCGGGTGCTTGATGGGGGTGCCGGGAAGGGACGCGTAGGGGCGCCAGGCTCGGCCTTGCGTCCCCTCAGCCGAGCCGCCCCAACATCCCCCGTACCGCGGCCAGGAACTCGTCGATGTCGAAATTCCGCGGGTCGATCATGGCCTGAACGGCGCAGCCGTGGATCCAGCTCACGGCGACGGCCGCGAGTCCGTCCGCCGTGACACCCGCGGAGGCGCCCCCCTCCGTCCCGAGCAGCTCTGCCATGATCTCCCGGAACGCGCCGCGATAGCGCTCCAGCTCCGCGCTGATCCGGGCGCGGATCGCGGCGTGCTGGGCCCCGAACGCCCAGTACTCCAGGAACAGCCGCGTGTGCTCCGGCTGGTGAGCCAGCCGGGCCATCTCCTGCTGCAATAGCGCGTGCAGCCGGTCGATGGGTCGGGGGAAGCGAGCAATGTCCTCGGTGATGTGCAGGACCGACGTAGTTTCTATCAGCCAGTCGAGCAGCGCCCGCACCAGCCGGTCCTTGCGGCCGAAGTAGAACAGCACGAGCCCGTGACTGACCCCCGCGTCCGTCGCCACCGAGCGGACCGTCAGGCGCCGGACTCCATCCCGGCAGGCCACGCGGAACGCCGCGGCCAGCAACTGCTCGCGGCGGGCCTCCTCCGGCAGACGTCTCGCCATTCCATGCTCCACGGCCGGCCGGTCGGCAGACGCGGCGTGCCTAGGTTGCGGGGTGTCATTATTGACCATTTGTCCAAAATAGTGTATCCTATGACTCGGGTATGGGTCAAGACCCAGGCCGCCATCCCTTCCACACGCGCCGCCGCCGTCCCGTCCTCGCCACCCGAAAGGCTCGGCGATGAAACGAACGAAGCAGACGAATGGGCCCACCACACGGGGACCCGATCGGAAGGTCCCGATCGTGGCCATCGGCGCGTCGGCGGGCGGCCTGAAGGCGCTCCAGGATCTCGTCGGGGCGATCCCGGCCGAAAGTGGCAGGGCGTACGTGGTGATCATGCATCTGGACCCGGAGCGGGAGAGCCGGATCTCAGAGCTCCTTCAGGACCGTGCCTCCATCCCGGTATCGCAGGTCGGCAAGCGGACAGCCGTGGAAGCGGACCACATCTATGTCATCTCGCCGGACCGTGACCTGGAGATGGGCGATGGAGTGATCGAGGTGCGAGAGCGGGGTGAGCGTGCGGATCGGGCCCCGGTGGACCTGTTTTTCCGGACGCTGGCTCTGGCGTACGGTCCGGAGGCGGTCGGCGTCGTGCTGTCGGGGACGGGATCGGACGGAACGGCGGGGGTGCGATCGATCCGGCAGGCCGGTGGGATCACGATGGCGCAGTCGCCCGGCGAGGCGGATTACGAGGGGATGCCGGCGAGCGCGATCGCCACGGGGCTGATCGACCTGGTCCTTCCGGCGTCCCGGATTGCGACGGAGCTGCTTCGCCTGGAGCGGCGGCCGCTACCGGCCGGAGGCGGCGGGGACGTGGAGGAGGAGCTGGCGCCGGTGTTCGCGGCGCTGCGGGGCGGCACGGGCCACGATTTCAGCATGTACAAGCGGTCGACGTTGCTGCGCCGGCTGGAGCGTCGTCTGCTGTTCAACGGGTTCGACACGCTGGCGGAGTATGCGACGCTCCTGCGGTCCAGCCAGGCGGAACGTCAGGCGCTGCTTCGGGACCTGCTCATCTCGGTGAGCTCGTTCTTCCGCGATGCCGAGGCGTTCGACGGACTGGCGGAGGTGGTTCCCGGCCTGTTCGAGGACAAGGGGCCGGGAGACACGGTGCGGATCTGGGTGGTGGGGTGCGCGTCGGCGGAGGAGGTCTACTCCATCGCGATGATCCTGACGGAGCACGCGGCGACGCTGCTGGATCCGCCGAGGATCCAGATGTTCGCCACCGACATCGACGAGCGGGGTTACGCCTGGGGGCGCGAAGGACTGTACTCCTCGTCGGCGGTGGCGCCCGTGGGGCCGGAGCGGCTGCAGCGGTTCTTCACGAAGGAGCCGGGCGGGTACCGGATCAGCAAGTCGCTGCGCGAGCTCGTGCTCTTCGCCGTGCACAACGTCCTGCGCGATCCGCCGTTCGCGCGGATCGACCTGGTCAGCTGCCGGAACCTGTTCATCTACCTGCAGCCTGAGGCGCAGCAGCAGGCGCTCGAGACGCTGCACTACGCCCTGAATCCGGAGGGTCTACTGTTCCTCGGGGAGTCCGAATCGGTGGGAGAAAGCGGCCTCTTCACGGCGGTGGCCCCCCGCGCGAACCGGATCTTTCGCCGCACACAGGTGCCCGGTCGGGTGCCGCGATTGTCCGCGGTGGATCCGGTGGCCCGGACGAGCGCCGATGCGGGCACGGCTGGGGAAGGACGGCGCGAGGCGTTCTCCTACGGCGCCGTCCACATGCACATGCTGGAGGAATACGCCGAGCCGAGCGCGGTCGTGGATGAGCGGTGGGAGGTGGTCCATCTGTCGGATGACGTCGGCCGCTATCTCCGCCTGCGGGAAGGGGAGCCGAGCCGTCGCGTGCTGGACCTGACGCGGGGCGACCTGCGGATGGCGCTGCGCACGGCGCTGCACCAGGCGTTCACGAAGGGTGTGGCCACGATCCGGGTGGTCCGGGCCGACGGCGACGGCGAGGTGCGGGTTCGGGTCCGGCCGGGCTCTCCGAACGGGATGGGGGCCCGGTTCGCGCTGGTTCTCTTCGAGGCCGTCGAGGCCTCCGTGGCTGCCGTTCCCGCCGCCGCGGCGGAGAGCGTGCTGGCACGGTCGGACGTCCGGGACCTGGAGGACGAGCTGCGGCAGACTCGGGAGCAGCTGGAGGCGACGAGCGCGTCCCATGACCACACGGTGGCCGAGCTGCAGGCGGTGAACGAGGAGCTGCGGTCCATCAACGAGGAGCAGAAGGCGGCGGCGGAGGAGCTGGAGACGGGCCGCGAGGAGATCCAGTCGATCAATGAAGAGCTGACGACGATCAACCAGGAGCACCAGAGCACGATCGAGGAGCTGAAGCGCACGAACGGGGACCTGCAGAACCTCATCGAGTCGACGGAGATCGGCACCATCTTCCTCGACCGTGCCATGCGGATCCGTCGCTTCACTCCCGCGGTCGCGTCCCTGTTCAATTTCGTCCTCTCCGACCACGGCCGACCCCTCGCCGACATCACGCACCGGCTGAACTACTCCGACCTGGTGGCGGATGTGACCAAGGTGCTGGAGTCGCTGGAACGGATCGAGCGGGAAGTCACCAGCG
The DNA here is from genome assembly GCA_963798855.1 of uncultured Gemmatimonadales bacterium. Taxonomy (GTDB): domain Bacteria; phylum Gemmatimonadota; class Gemmatimonadetes; order Longimicrobiales; family RSA9; genus CAWCUU01. The sequence goes on from CAWCUU010000001.1 coordinate 1,066,819, forward strand.
AGAGCGGCGATTCCTACATCGTCCGCATGAACCCGTACCGCTCGGTGGACGGCAAGGTCGACGGGGTCGTCCTCACATTCTTCGACCACACGACCCGGCACATCATTCAGGAGGAGCTTCGACAGGCGAAGGCCGTCGCGGAGGCGGCGAACGCGGCCAAGACCACGTTCCTGGGGACGCTCTCGCACGAGCTTCGCACGCCGCTGAGCGCGATCCTGGGGTTTGCCGACATCCTCCAGCTGGACGGGACGCTCAGCGAGGAGCAGAACCACAGGGTGGACCGCATCCGGGCGGGCGCCCACCACCTGACCGCGATGATCGAGGACCTCCTGAGCTTCACGCGCATGGATGTCGGGCGGGAGCCGGTGGATCGTCAGGTGCTGGACGCCCGGGCGGTCGTGACGGAAGCGCACTCGCTCATGGCGCCGATGGTGGCCGCCAAGGGATTGACGTTCACCCTCGAGGTACCCGATGAGGTCGTCCAGCTGAAGACGGACGTCGTGAAGGTGCGGCAGATCCTGATGAACCTGTGTGGAAACGCCGTGAAGTATACCTTGACCGGCGAGGTCCAGCTCCGGTTGTACGCCGAGGGTGGGCGCCTCGTGTTCGAGGTGGCGGATACGGGGATCGGGATCGCGTCCGAGCACCACGAGCGGATCTTCGAGCGCTTCTGGCAGGTGGACGGAGGCCGCACGCGGACGTCCGGGGGGCTGGGGGTAGGGCTCGCGGCCGTGCGGGAGTACGGCCGGCTGCTCGGTGGGGACGTAGAGGTGGAGAGCGAGCTGGGCAGGGGCAGTACCTTCCGGTTCTGGCTCCCCCGCCTGCGAAGGAAAGAGGATGAGCTCGCACGGCGATGAGTCTGCCGGACTCGCCGCCATGGATCCACCTCTGTCGGCCGAAACCCACTGGGAGTCGGGCACGCTCGTGGTGGGGCTGACGGGCGAGTGGGCGATGGAGCGCTCCGTCCGCCTGCCCGCCGGGCCATGACCGCCGCCTCCGACCTTCGACTCAGGAAGCTCGAGACCTTCACGTTCCTCGCCTTCGTTTTCCTCGCGACGGGCGTGTTCTTCTGGGTGATTCACCCGTTCTTCTCGCCGCTGTTCTGGGCGGCGGTTTTCGCGCTCCTGTTCCAGCGGATGCACACGCGCCTGCTGCGGGTCTTCCGCGGCAGGCGTGCCCCGGCGGCGCTGGTCGCGACGCTGGCGGCGGTCCTGTTGGTCGTGCTCCCGTTCGCCGCCGTGCTCGCGGCCCTCGCGCGCCAGGGGCTGCTCCTGTACCAGGGTCTCGCTTCCGGCGAGATCAGCGTGCAGGCCCCGATCGACCTGATCGAGCGGTGGCTGCCCGCAGTGGCGAAGCTGTTGGAACGGTACGGCGTGGATATCGAGCAGCTCGGCGCCTCCGTGCAGGAGGTGACGGCGCGGGTCGCCGGGTCCATCGCCGGCTGGGCCCTGAACGCCGGGCAGAACGTGCTGCTGATCGCGCTCCTGTTCGGTCTCATGCTCTACCTGCTGTTCTTCTTCTTCCGGGACGGCGACCGCATCCTGGACGGCGTCATGCGGGTCCTCCCGCTGGGCGAAGACCGCAAGAAGCGGCTGCTCCGGAAGCTCGCCGAGGTGGCGCGGGCGACGGTCAAGGGGACCCTGATCATCGCGGTGGTGCAGGGGAGTCTGGGGGCGCTCTTGTTTGCCGTCGTCGGCATCCGCACCGCCGTGTTCTGGGGTGCGATCATGGCGGTCCTGTCGCTGCTGCCCGCCGTGGGTGCCGGACTGGTCTGGCTGCCCGCGGCCGTGATCTTCTTCGCGGGCGGCCACGTCTGGCAGGGTCTGCTCGTGCTGCTCGGCGGCGTGTTCGTGATCGGCCTCGTCGACAACGTGCTGAGGCCCGTCGTCGTCGGTCGCGACACCAGGACCCCTGATTACCTCATCCTCCTCTCGACGCTCGGCGGGATCACGGCGTTCGGGATGGCCGGCTTCGTCGCCGGGCCGGTGATGGCTGCACTGTTCCTGGTAGCGTGGGACATGTTCGGCGAGGAGTACGCCGGGAAGACGCTGCTGGCCGCGCCGGAGCCGGAAGGCTGACGGGTGTGCCGTAACGGCACGCCCATCTCTGGCTCGGAGACGCTGTGGGGCGGCTGCCAGAAGGCGGCGTGGGGCGCCGCGTTCGAGGCCAGGAGCGAGCCCATCACCTATATTGGAGGATGGCGATCCGGGGGAATGCGCACCTTGCGGCCGCCGTTGCGCCCTGCCTGAGTGCCGGCTTCCACTCCCCGACCGACGCCCGCGCCGAGGAACAGTACGACGATACCGGCCCACCCGCCCCCACCGCCGCGCACGCTTCTGCTCACGGGTGCCACCGGCTTCGTGGGACGCGCCGTGCAGCCGGCGCTCGCTGCGGCGGGCTGGCACGTGCGCGGCCTTACGCGAGATGCGCTGCGTGCCCGCGCGCGCCTTCCGCACCTGGCGTGGGCCGAAGGCGACGTCAGCGATCCGGACACCAGCGCGCGTGCCCTCGAGGGTTGTGCGGCCGCGCTCTACCTCGTGCACGGTATGGGCGCGGGCGCCGGCTATCACGCGCAGGAAGTACGGGCGGCGGAGACGTTCGCTCGGACCGCAAGCGCGGCGGGTGTGCAGCGCATCGTGTACCTGGGCGGCGTGGCGCCGCGTGGCCCGGGGTCCCCGCACCTGCGCAGCCGGATCGATGTGGGGGAAACGCTGCGTGCCGGCGGAGTCACCGCCATCGAGCTGCGGGCCAGCATGATCGTGGGTCACGGCAGCCTCAGCTGGCTCATCGTCCGTGACCTCGCAGCGCGCCTGCCGGTGATGGTGCTGCCCCGCTGGCTCAAGTCGCGCACGGAGCCGGTCGCGATCGACGACGTGGTGATCGCCCTGGCGCGCGCGCTCGACCTTCCGCTCTCCGCGAGCGCGTGCTTCGATGTGCCCGGTCCCGACGTCCTCTCCGGCAAGGAGATCCTCGCCGAAACGGCGCGCGTGCTGGGACTCGCGCCGCCCCACACGCTGGCCGTGCCGCTGCTCACGCCGCGGCTCTCCTCGCTCTGGGTGCGGTTCGTCACCCGTGCCGAGTGGTCGGTCGCGCGCGAGGTCGTGATCGGCCTGGCCGAGGACCTGCTGGCTGCCGATGACCGCTTCTGGATGCTCATCGGGCATCCGCGCCGGCTCTCGTTCGCGGAGGCCGCTGCCCGCGCCCTGGCCGCCGAACGGGACGACGCGCCCGTGCCGGGCCCGTGGGGGGCGATCGAGCGCGCCCGCCGGCTCAGGCGACCATGACACCGCAGCGAATGCCGCCGCGGCCGGCGCGCCGCGCCGGGATGCGCTTGCCGCGGCCAGCGCCGCTCGCCTGGGCGGCCTTGGTGTGGACAACTCGGCGGCGTGTGGCCGACAATCCCGTTGCTTGCCTGCCGGCTCCGCGCGGGCCGTTTCCGACGGCGCCCGCGCCAATCACCTACTTCCGCGGCGACGCCGGCACCATGAGGTGTGCGTAGGCCGTGCCCTTCCACATCACGTACGGTCCACCGTTCGCCGCATCCGAGGGAAGCGCATCGAGTAGCTTCGGGTCCGGAAGGAGGATCATCACGTGCGGGCCGCTGTTCTCGAGCCACTGGTTCGCCGGCGACGGGCCGGTGGCGAACGGGTCCGTATTGCTCACCGGCATGTCGCCCTGCAGCATGTAGCCGAAGGCCATCCGGGTGACCGTCGGGGGCCGCTTGTGCATCAGCGCATCGATGAACGCGCGCCACGGCGCGTCGAGGCACATCGGCGAGTTGTTGGGGACGTCGGGCAGGTCGGGCAGGCACACCCAGTCGCTCGTGCCCTGGCGCAGCACGCGGCCATCGTGCGCCACCACCGTCGCCCCGGCGGCTATCGTAGCGGGCGCCGCGCTCAGGGCGTTGGCGACCAGCGCCTGATCGATCTCTGAATCAGTGCCCGGGTGGGCCGTCTGGGCTGCGGCGCCACCAGCGAGGCCGGTCAGCAGCGCGCTCGCGTACAGGACAATCGACCGCATGAGGGACCTCCGCGTGAAGGTGTATATTCCGCCGTGCGGAACTAGACCGTTCGGTCTAGTTCCGGCGAAAAAAAATTACCACGGGCGCACGGCAGGGAAGTAGAAGTCCAAGAACCCATCCAGCGGTCCCCCGGTGCGCACCAGTCGGGTTCGGAGCGCCGCGCCCTCCCACGCATCCACGAGCACGTCCGCCATCTGTCGGGTGTCGGTGGTCACCGGCAGGTCGCCGCGCGTGCGCGCCTCCTCGAGGCAGACGGCCAGCCGTTCCGCGATGGCGCCGATGCACTTCTCGATCTTCCGGCGAAACACCGCGCTCGCACCCGAGAGCTCCTGCCCGAGGGCACCGAGGAAGCAACCGAGATACCCTTCCGCGGCATAGGCCTCGCGTACGCCTTCGAAGAAACAGCGCGCGCGCTGCAGCGGCAGGAGACGCCCGTCCTCGAGCGTGGAGTCGAGTAGCTGGTGCACCTTGGCTACGTAGGCGTCGATGACCTGGAGCGCGAAGTCTTCCTTGGACGCGAAGTGGTGATAGAACGACCCCTTGGGCACTCCGGTCTGGCTCAGCAGCTCCTGCATGCCCATGGCGTTGTAACCGCGCTCGAGCATGAGCCGGAGGCCCGCGGCGATCAGCCGCTGCTTGGTCTCGTGCATCGAAGATGGGCCAACTAGACCAGTCGGTCTACTCATGCCGCACGATGCTTCGCCGCGAACGCCGCGTCAAGGGCTCCGATGCCGGCGACCCCATGCCTGCTTACCCGCCCGCGCGCGCTCCTGCGTAGGGCGCTGACTCGTGAGGGCCGCCTGACGGCCGTCCAGCGGTCACTGCGGGACGACGTGTTCCCGCTCGACCTGCGGTAGCATCAGGTCTTCGAGGAAGTAGGCGGCGAGCTCGGCGCGGCCGGAGAGGCCCGCCTTCTGGTAGACGGCCGCGGCGTGCTGGCGTGCCGTACGCTCGCTGCGGTCCGTCGCCCTGGCCACGTGCTTGTGGCTGTATCCCTTCAGCAGCAGCAGCGCCACCTCGCGTTCTGCGGGGGTGAGGCCCCACGCCCGGAACTGCTCGTCCACCGCCTCACCCAGCCCTTCGAGTGCCCGGCGCGCGCTGTCCCGCCACGCGTCCCGCTCCAGGTTCCGCTGCTCCAGGCGATGGAGCAGCTCGTCCGCGCGGCGCGCGGTGCGCCACCACCCCAGCCAGAGCGTCACGGCCATGACCGTGGCCAACGCAACCATCAGCGTCTCGAAGATCGCGTGGAACGACAGCCAGTTCTGCGGACGGTCGAGCGCAAGGTCAATCGTGCCGCCGATCAGAACGGACAGGACGGCCAGGATCAGCAGGAGCCGCAGCCGGTGCTCCTCCTCGTCGTGAGTCTCCAGCGGGTCAGTCATCTGTCGGATACGCTTCGAAATCGTGGGATCCGGAGCGAGCCGCGTCGTCTGTCGGATACCCGTTCGGGGCCGTGCGGGCGAACGTGGACAGGACTCTCAACGGGAGGGAATACCCCATGTCATCCGTTCCGCTCCACCCGATGGTCGTGCACTTCCCGATGGTGCTGGTGATTCTGCTGCCAATTTCCGCGCTGCTCGCGCTCTGGGCAATCCGGCGCGGCGCGACACCGCTGAAGGCGTGGTCCATCCCGCTGGTCCTGTCCGCAGCGCTTCTGCTGAGCGCGTTCGTCGCGCTGCGTACGGGCGAGGCACAGGAGGAGCGCGTCGAGGCGGTGCTCTCGGAGCAGGTGCTCGCGCAGCACGAGGAGGCGGCCGAGCGGTTCCTGGTCCTTTCGGGCGTGCTGCTGGCGGTCGCGGCCGTGGGTCTCGTGGGCGGCACGATCGGCACGTCCGCACGGATCGTGGCGACGATCGGCGCGATCGGCCTCGTCGGCGCGGGCGTCCAGGTGGGCAAGGCTGGTGGCGAGCTCGTCTATGTGCACGGCGCCGCGAACGCCTACGTGACCCCCGCCGCAGCGGCCTCGCCGGCCGGGATCGAACGCGTGCGTGAGCGGGACGATGAATGACGTCGGAGACTCGAACGGGAAGGCGAAGGACAGGATGAAGCGCATGACGCCAGCCACGCTCGCACTGGTCGCGCTCGTGGCCTGTGGCAGGGGCAACGAGCCGGCGCGGGAGTCGGCCAGGGCAACAGCAGATCCGGCGCTGACGGCGGGGTTCGGGCCGCTGCCGGCGGCGATGGCGTCGCAGTCCAATCCGGCGACCGCGGAGAAGGTGGCGCTCGGCCGCATGCTCTACTACGACACGCGGGTCTCCGCGAGCGGAGACGTCTCCTGCTACGTCTGCCATCCGCTGCACGACTACGGCACGAGCCATCGTCGCACCGGCGTCGGGCATGACGGGCTGATCGGCGGTCGCAACGAGCCGACCGTCTACAACGCGGCCGGGCATGTGGCGCAGTTCTGGGACGGCCGCGCCCCCGACGTGGAGGCGCAGGCACTCGGACCCGTGCTCAACCCGGTCGAAATGGGAATGCCGAACGGCGAAGACGTGGTCGCGGTGCTGCGCGAGATCCCAGGTTACGTGGATGCATTCCAGCGCGCGTTCCCCGGGCAGGCGGAGCCGGTCACGTTCGAGAACTTCGGGCGCGCCATCGGCGCGTTCGAGCGCGGGCTGGTAACGCCCTCGCGCTGGGACGCGTTCCTGGAGGGCGATACCGCCGCGCTGAGCGCCGACGAGACGCGGGGGCTCGAAACCTTCGTCCAGGTCGGCTGCGCAACGTGCCACACCGGCACCTACGTCGGCGGCAGCGTCTATCGGAAGATCGGCGTGGTGAAGGCGTGGCCCGACGCGTCCGACGCCGGTCGCTATCAGGTCACGGGCCTGGACGCCGACCGGCAGGTGTTCAAGGTGCCGTCGCTGCGCAACGTGGAGGAGACCTGGCCGTACTTCCACGCCGGGTCCGTCCAGCGGCTGGACGACGCCGTCCGGCTGATGGGCCTCCACCAGCTCGGCGTGCAGCTCACGGACGCGCAGGTGGCCTACATAAGGGCGTGGCTGCGGACGCTGACGGGTCCGGTCCCGCTCGATTACATCAACGAGCCCGTGCTGCCGCCGTCGGCCGGGCCGTCGGGGCTTGCCGGGGATTGAAGCCGCGGGGGCGTCAATCGCCGGTCAGCGACGAACGATCAACACGTCACGGATCCCGGGGGCGGCGCGCGTGAGCTCACCCCGCCCCCCTTTCCGCATCATCCTGACCCCCTCCTGATCCGCCGTTCCGCGCCGTTGGAACTCCAGTCGGCAGAACTGACTTTCTAGGCCATCATCCGCGGGTCTGCCCTCGAGAGGCGGTCCCGAACCACGGCGGGGAGGACGGTAGCTTGGAAGAGTTCGAAGTCACCGCGATTCCGCACTTCGAGAGCGTCGCCCGGTTCGCGCTCTCGTTGACGCGGAGCGAAGCGGACGCAGACGATCTGGTCCAGGAGACGTTCCTGCGGGCGTTCCGGGGCTGGCACACGTTCACGCCGGGAACGAACTGTCGCAGCTGGCTCTTCACCATCTGTCGCAACGCCTTCATCCGCATGAACTCGCGCAAGGCCGTGTACGTCTACTCGAGCGACGGGGATGCGGACGCCATGCCGGCGGCCATCGTGCACATGCAGGCCGTGAGCGAGGGTATCGCGGATCCCTTCGACCGCATCGACGTGCGACCGGCCATAGAGAGGGCGGTGCAGGCGCTGCCGGAGCCGCACCACTCCATCCTGGTGCTGGTCGACCTGGAAGGCCTCAGCTACGAAGAGGCCGCCGACGTTCTGGATGTTCCCCTGGGGACCGTGCGGTCGCGCCTCTATCGAGCCCGGCGTCACGTGCAGGAGGCGTTGCTCGCCCACGCGCGTGACATGGGGATCGGAGTCGCTGCGCGCCCGATCCCGCACGACGTCCCAGCAGCCCCGGAGGCTCCATGCGTCCACTGAACCCGGAGCCGCGCCTGGACTGCTCGCAGGTCGTGCGCTCCCTCTGGGAGTACCTCGACCGCCGCGCGCCCGCCGAACAGGTGGACGCCATAGACGAGCACCTGGCCCTGTGCGACGGCTGCCGCGCGCATTTCGCCTTCGAGGAGCGGCTCGTGAAGACGCTCGCCGGACTGCGGAGGCAGCACTCGGATCCGGAACGGCTTCGCACCGCGGTGCTCGAGGTACTCGAGCGCGCGGGGCTCGACAGGAAAAGGTGATACCTGATGCGCTCACGCCTCGCACCGGAGGTGCGGAGCCCGAACCCGGTCGTCTCCCGCTGGAGCAGGCGGCGACCGACAGACTGAAACCGACGACAGAGGGATCGACATGTCCGATTACATAGACCACGACGCGACCGACGACGGAGTGGATCGGCGCGGCTTCCTCAAGTGCATGGCCTGGGCCGGGACGGGGCTTCTCTGGAGCATGTCGGCCGGCGTCCCGTCCGCCGCGGGTCTCGAGCGCTCCGGCGCGGCGGGCTCCCCGGCCGGCGAAGGCCTGTTCTTCGCGCAGATCAGCGACAGCCACATCGGGTTCAACAAGGCGCCGAACGCCGACGTGACCGCAACGCTTCGGACGGCGGTAGACCGCCTGAACGCGTTGCCTCGGCGCCCGGCCTTCGTCCTCCACACCGGGGACATCACGCAGCTGTCCAGGCCCGACGAGTTCGATACGGCCGAGCAGGTGCTGCGCGACGTGAAGACCGAGCGGCTGTTCTACGTTCCGGGGGAGCACGACGTGGCGACCGACAACGGCGCGCTCTATCTGAGGCGCTTCGCAGGGCAGGGATCGCGGGCCTGGTACAGCTTCGATCACAGCGGCGTCCACTTCATCGGCCTCGCGAACGTGCTCGGCCTGAAGGCGGGCGGGCTCGGCGCCCTGGGCGCAGAGCAGCTGGAGTGGCTGCGCAAGGACGTGGCGCCGCTTTCCGCCAGCACGCCGATCGTCGTTTTCGCGCACGTGCCGCTGTGGAGCGTCTATCCCGCCTGGGGGTGGGGCACCGAAGACAGCGAGCAGGCGCTGTCCCTGCTGCGGCGATTCGGCAGCGTCACCGTGCTCAACGGGCACATCCACCAGATCCTGCAGAAAGTCGAGGGCCACGTCGCATTCCATACGGCACTCTCCACCGCCTTTCCCCAGCCGGCTCCGGGCACGGCTCCGGCGCCCGGCCCGATGAAGGTCGAGGCGGGGCGGCTCGGCAGCTTCCTTGGAGTGCGTCACGTCACGTTCGTTCCTGGGCACGGCATGCTCGCGACCGTGGACCAGACGCTGTCCGGCGCGCCGCTCGGGGATTTTGCCATGGGCGGCGCCGGCGCGGCGGCAGCACGGCCAGACCGGCCGCTCGCTCCGGACGAGATCGGCATCGCGAACTTCGCCTTCACGCCGAAGGTGCTGATGGTCCGCGTCGGCACGACCGTCAGCTGGATCAACGGCGATGACACCGCTCACGCCGTCGCCAGCGCGAGCGGCGCCTTCCCGCCGTCGAAGGCCCTCGACACGGATCAACGTTACTCGCACCGCTTCGACAGTCCAGGCAGCTACGACTATTTCTGCAGCATTCACCCGATCATGACCGGTCGCGTAGTGGTGCTGCAGAAGTGAGCTGGAACTCGCTTTCCGTTCGCCGACTTCCTTCGCCACACCGCGGAGATCCCGTGCCGCAGAGGCACGGGATCGGCCGCCCAAAGGACGACGAACCAAGGAAAGAAATCGTGGCGAACAGAAAGAATCTCCTCATCGTGTCGGCCGTTCTGATCGCGGCCGCATGCGAGCCGGACTCGCAGCTACTCGTTCCCGATGTAGACGCGAACCTCTCGACCGCCGCGGCTTCCCAGGGCGGCCCCGGCGCGGTCTATCTGACCAGCAACGACGCGAGCGGGAACGAGCTCCTCGTCTTCGCGCGAGCCAGCGACGGCACGCTCACCCCCTCCGGCAGCGTCTCGACGGGCGGGCTCGGGACGGGCGTTGGGCTCGGCAATCAGCTGGCGATGACGATCACGAAGGACCAGCGCCGACTCTACGTCGTGAACGCCGGGAGCGACGACATCTCGGGATTCGACGTGGCGGGCGGAAGCCTCGAGCGGATCGGTGCTCCGGTGGCGTCGGGGGGCGACGAGCCGATCAGCCTCACCGTGAACGGCGACCTCCTCTACGTCCTCAACGCGGGCAACGGCGGCAACATCTCGGGGTTCAGGATCGGGATTGACGGGACCCTCGCCCCGATCGCGCAATCCACGCGACCCCTGAGCGGTCAGAACAGCGGCCCCGCCCAGATCCAGTTCAGCCCGCGCGGCGACGTGCTCGTCGTGACGGAGAAGGGCACGAGCACGATCACCACGTTCGTCGTCGGCGCCGATGGACGCGCCGGCGCGCCCCACGCGACGCCTTCGGCGGGTCTGACGCCGTTCGGCTTCAGCTTCGACAACGAGGGCGATCTGGTGGTGTCCGAAGCGGACGGGACCGGGGCCGGCACGGCGACGGCGTCGTCCTACCGCGTCGCAGGCGACGGCGAGCTGACGCTCGTCTCGGGTGCGGTCGCCACGACCCAGGTGGCGGCGTGCTGGGTCGCGATCGGCCAGAACGGACGTGAAGCCTACACGACCAACACCGGCAGCGGCACGGTCTCGCACCTCTCCATCGGCGTGGGCGGCTCGCTCTCGCTCGAGGAGGCGGTGGCCGGCGCGACGGGCGGCGGCAGCGCGCCGCAGGACGCCGACTTCACGCCGGGTGGACGCTTCCTTTACGTCCGGAACGCGGGCGGGTCCGTGAGCGCGTTCCGCGTCGAGGCCGACGGCGGACTGGCTCACATCGGCGAGTTCGGCCCGATCCCCACGTTCGCGAGCGGGATCATCGCACGCTGAGATCCCTGGCGCACCCGGCAACTCGCCCGGGAACGCCGTGATCCGGTCACCAGGTCGGCCACCTGCGTTGCATGACACGCACAGGGTCGGCCTGGTGACCGATCTGCGTTGCGCGAAGGGGAGAAGGGGGTCGGGACGACGAGTGGCTGGCGCGACGGCCCCGATCCCGGTGCTCGAGCCAATTTCGTGGCGCACGCGGGATCGGAGCCGACTGCTCGGGCCCGGGTCAGGCGGCCGCGGACAGGGACGACCTGGAGCCCGCAATCGAAACGGCGCTCGAGGCGACGAACGCTTCCCTCGCGACGACGAGCGCGCCGGCCAGCAGGAAGATGTCCTTGAACAGGAACCCTCCGGCGCCCGCGGGAACCGGCAGCGGGAAGTCCGCCGGCACCGCGAAGGTGCCCGGCGTCGTGAGCAAGAAGCTGGTTGTGATGGCGAAGATCCCCGCGGCCGCCAAGCTGCCGTAGAACGAGACGCGCGGAAGCCATGGCCGGGTGGCCATCGCAAACGCAGCGGCGAGCTCCACCAGACCGATGACGATCGATACGGCCCGCTCGCTGAGGATCGCGTACATCCAGACCATCAGCGGGCTGTTCTCGACCAGCGGGCGGATGGCCGCGGCCTCTGACGGAGCGAACTTGAAGGCCCCGAACCAGACGAGAACGACAACCGTTCCCCAGCGCAGGATGCCGGTCCCTGCGCGACCGAGTGTCACTCCATTGAACATGTATGCCTGCCTTTGATTTTCGAATGATTCAGCGAGCCGGTGGCCCGGATGTCCACCGGCCGCCGGTGTCATGCGGCGCATGCCGCATCGAGGGGCTCGGCGGTGGGGAAATCCACCGCGAAGCCGGTCAGGTTGTGCAGGTAATTGGACAACGTCTTGTCTGCGACGAGCGCGACCAGGTCCACCAGCGCGGCTTCGCCTAACCCCAGCCCGAAGAACTGATCGACGAGGTCGCGATCGACGCGGCCGCGTCCTGCGGTGATGGCTGCGGCGAGACGGGTCAGCGTACCGAGGCGTCGGTCCGGGTGCGTGCCCGCCCGGAGCTGCAGCGTCTCCTCTTCGGTGAATCCGTTCATCCTGGCAAGGGCGGTGTGAGCGGCGCGGCAGTAGTCGCAGCCGTTCACCTCCGAGACGGCCAGGAAGACGGCCTCCCGCTCGCGCGCCTTGAAACTGCCGCGGGCCTGGGCCTGCTGGAACGCGACGTACGATCGCAGCGCATTCGCCGAGTGGCCGATGTACGCGTACAGATTGGGCACCATGCCCAGGTTTTCCTGCATGTCGTCGAAGATCTCCTGCGCCGCCGGCGCGAGCCGGTCACGGGTGGGTACCGTGAAGCGATCCATTATCTGCCTCCGTTCATCAGGGTCGGTGATCACATCCAACGCCTGAACGATCGGAGAAGGAGGGGCGGGGCCGAATGGGGCGGATTCCCGGCGTGTTGTCAGGATTTCCCGCGATCGAGGGCAGCGTCGCGCCGGGCCCGGCGATAGTGCAGCGGCGCGAGGCCCGTCCGCTTCTTGAAGAAGCGACTGAAGTGGGCGACGTCGTCGAATCCGAGCTCTCGCGCCAGCCCGTTCACCGGGCGATCCGTGTAGTGGAGGAGGCGGCGTGCCTCGAGGGCAATGCGGTCCAGCAGGATGTCCTTCGGCGGGCGGCTACCGGCGTTGCGGAATGCGTTCGCCAGCGTCTTCGGCGAGCGATAGAGCATATCGGCGTAATCGCTGACCCTGTGCAACGTGTGAAAGTGTTTCTCCACCAGCGCCGAGTACTGCCGGATGAGCTGGACGTCCAGCTCGGCGGCGCGTGGGGACACCAGCTGACGTCGGGCCAGGCGCGTGCACTTGATGATGAATCGCTTGAGCAGGAGCTTCAGCATCTCCGCCTGGGCCGTGTCGGCGATCCTGAACTCCTCATCGAGGACGTCGAGGAGCCGCCCGAAGGTCGCCGATTCCACCGCGTCCAGAGTCAGGACCGGTGCGCCCAGCGCCCCGTTGAAGAGGAGACCGTTGCACGAGACCTCGCGGTCGTGCAGCTCGACGCAGTAGAAGGGTCGGTCGAATCCGATCACGACGAGCTCATCGGATTCAACCGCGGCATCGACGGATTGCCCCGGCGTGAGGCAAAGGATCCCGTCGCGAGGCACGACTCGAGGACTCCCGTCGACCTCGAATCGCACCTCGGAGCGTCCGCGGTTCCAGACGAAATGGTACCGCTCCGCCGCCCGCGGTGCCGACTGCGGGCGAGGCCAGCCGCGCTCGAGCGTGATGGTGCCTCCGAGCGCCGGCTCTTGGAAGTGACCGGATGCGAGTTTCTTCACCGTCGTCCTACGCGCGATCGAGCTCGGACCACGAGGTGTCGCCGTCCCAGGAGGCACGCGTTGAGAAACGTGTCGGTGAGCGACACGGTGCTGGCCCGGAAGATGCCCAACGAAGACCGACCGAAAGAGGTGAGTTCCATCGCGGCGGGGGCACGTCGCGGGGCTAGACGTGGGGGGCCGGAAGCCGGCTGTCTATCCTTCCGCGCGGAAAAGAGCTACCGTATCCACCTCACCCGCCCCGCGGCCGGGGCGGCCCTCCTGGTTTGCCGAACGCCGAGGTTCGTTCGCCCGTGCCTGGCATCCCACACCTCGACCGTCTTCTCAATGGCGAGATCCCGGCGCGCGACGTGCTCCTGCTCCTGGGCGCGGCGGGGACCGGCAAGACGACGTTCTGCCTTCAGGTCGGCTTCGCGAAGGCGCGCGAGTCGCCCGTCTGCTACATCTCCACCTTCTCCGAGCCGCCGGCCAAGCTGCTGCGCCATATCGAGGCCTTCAGCTTCTACGATCAGACGCTGGTCGGGGAGCGGCTGCACGTGCGGAACCTCTACTCCCTGGTCGACCGGGGGCTGGACGAGCTGATAGGCGCGCTGGTTTCGGCGGTGAAGGAGACCGGCGCGTCGCTTCTGCTGATCGACGGGCTGGCGTCGATCCGGGACCTGCAGCCGGACGGGGTCGAGATCCGCCGCTTCATCTACGAGCTAGGCGCCGCGCTCGCGGCACTCGACTGTGCCACGATCGTGACCAGCAGCATCACGAGCCCGACCGGGCACGACCACCTGCCGGAGCTGACCATGGCCGACGGCGTGGCCCTGCTGGCGCGTGAGAACCTGGGCGACCGGACGGTCCGCTGGATCGAGATCGTGAAGCTGCGGGGCCGGCAGCATCTGCTGGGCCGACATTCGGTCTCGATCGACGGGAACGGGATCTCGATCTCCCCACGCATCGAGTCGCGAATCGGCCCGAGCGACGTCGGCCTGTCGGCGGAGCGGGCGTCGTTCGGACTGGCGGCGCTGGACGAGATGATGGGCGGAGGACCGCCGGTCGGCAGCCTGACGGTGCTGGCGGGAGGTCCGGGTACCGGCAAGACGCTGGCGGGGCTGGTCTTCATCGATGACGGACTCCGAAACGGCGAGGCGGCCGTGATCCTCAGTCTCCGGGAGAACGAGCGTCAGCTCATCGACAAGGCGGGGGCGTTCGGGATCGGGCTGGGGTCGCCGATCGAAGAGGGGCGGCTCGTCGTCCTTGACCGGCCCGCGGTGGACCTGGACGTGGACGCCATCGCGAACGAGCTGGTCGAGGCGATCGAGCGCGTGGACGCCAGGAGGCTGCTGCTCGACACCGTGGGCGAGTTCGAGGAGGCGATCACGGAGAGCCGGCGGCGCCGGAGCTACATGACCGCGCTCGCGACCATCCTGCGGGACCACCGGATCACGTCGCTGGTCACGCTCGAGGTGCCGCAGGTCGCCGGACCCGAGCTGGAGCTGAGCGGCACGGCGACGGCGGCGCTGGCCGAGAACCTCGTGCTGCTGCGCTACGTGGAGTACGGCGGTCGCCTGGTCCGGATCGTGTCCGTGCTGAAGATGCGCGACAGCCCCTACGACAGCGAGATCCGGCAGTACGAGGTGACCGACCGCGGGCTGCGCGTGGTGTCGCCGGAGGAGACGGACGAGGGGCTGCTCGCCGCCATCTCGCGCCAGCCGTCGGAGGCGCGGGTGAAGCGGCGGACGAATCCGGAGGACGAGCCGTGAGTCGCGCGACCGAGCACCATTTCCGGATCGCGGGTCGGCTGCTCCAGGTCGAGTCGGTCGAAGACGACGGCGTGGACATGGGCGCCGCGCGCCGGGTCCTCGAGAAGCTGAACGGGGACCTGGCCGGCCTGGTCGGCACGGTGGGCGTGCACGCGCTGCAGGGGCGGGCGCTCCGGCTGGCGCAGCGGGAGTACGCCGTCCTGCGCGAGGTGCAGGTCAACGCGACCGCGGCGGGCGAGCTCGACGGGCTGGGCAGGGCCGCGCAGGATGCCGACGCGGAAACGATCCGTGCGGGTCTCGTCGCGTTGCTCGGCCACCTCATCGGGCTCCTCGCCTCGCTGATGGGCGAGGACCTGACCTTACGGCTGCTGAGGCGGGTCTGGCCGGATCTGGATCTGGATGACTCGCCGGGGGAACGGGTGAAGACGAATGACTGAGCCACGGCGTGTTCAGATCCAGCGGCTCGGAACCAGCGTTCCGGGCCTCGACCAGGTGCTGGGTGGCGGGCTGCCGGAGTATTCGTTCAACCTGATCGCGGGGGAGCCGGGTTCGGGCAAGACGACGCTCGTCCAGCAGATCATGTTCGCGAACGCGACCGAGGACCGCACCGCGATCTACTTCACGGTACTGGGCGAGCCGCCGCTGAAGATGCTGCGCTACCAGCAGCAGTTCGCGTTCTTCGACTTCGACAAGATCGACGAGTCGATCCGGTTCGTGAACCTGAGCCAGGAGGTGCTGGACGGGGACCTGAACCGGGTGCTCGAGCGGATCGTGGAGGAGGTGGAGCGGACCGGCCCCGGCATCGTCATCGTCGACTCGTTCCGGACCGTGGTCCGCTCGACGGAGGGGCGGCCCTCGGGCGAGCTCGAGCTGCAGTCGTTCGTCCAGCGGCTCGCGCTTCACCTGACCGGTTGGCAGTCGACGACGTTCCTGGTCGGCGAGTACACCGAGAGGGAGGTCCACGACAACCCGGTGTTCACGGTCGCAGACACCATCATCTGGCTGCGCCAGGACGTCGAGCGGACATCGGTGATGCGCCGGCTTCAGGTCGTGAAGGTGCGCGGCCAGGCGCCGCTGCCGGGCATGCACAGCATGCGAATCACCGACGAAGGCATCCACGTGTTCCCGCGCATGCTGGAGGCGGCCGACCAGCGCACGGAGATCGACCGGAGCCGCATCTCCACGGGGGTTCGCGGGCTGGACGAGATGATGGGCGGCGGGATTCCCGCAGGGGACGCGACCCTCGTCAGCGGCCCAGCCGGTTCCGGCAAGACGATCCTGGCCATGCGGTTCGCCGCGGAGGCCGCCCGCAACCGCGAGAGCGCGGTCATCGCCGTGTTCGAGGAGCGGCCCGGGGAGTACCTGCGTCGGGCCAGGGAGCTCGGCATCGACCTCCACGCCATGGAGGAGGAGGGACGGCTCCGGGTCCTCTACCTGCGCCCGATGGACCTGTCGGTAGACGAGACGCTCCTGGAGATCCGGAGCAACGTGACGGAACTGGGCGCGTCGCGCGTCGTGATCGATTCGCTGAGCGGCTTCGAGATCGCGGTCGGCGTCTCGTACCGGAACGAGTACCGGGAGGCGCTATACCGCCTCGTCGCAGCGCTGACGGGGCAGGGCACGACGGTGCTGATGACGATGGAGTCGATCGAGCGCTACGATGAGCTGCGCTTCACCGGTCACGAGATCTCGTTTCTGGCGGACAACATCATCCTACAGCGCTACGCCGAGCTGGACGGCCACCTGCGCAAGGTGATCCTGATCGTGAAGATGCGGGGCAGCGACCACAGCAAGGCGCTGCGCACGTACGAGATCACGTCGGCAGGGATCGAGATCGGCGGAGAGCTGAACGACTACCGCGGCATCATCACCGGCGTGCCGGAGCTGCGCAGGAACGTGGTGCGCTATCCGGGCCTGAGCGAGGCGGAGATCCGGGTGCTGCGCCTCCTCGACGAGCAGGCGCCGATCGGGGCCGAGGCTGTCGTTCGGACCACGGGGCTCTCCATCGCCGCCGCGCAGGCCGCGCTCGACCGGCTGGTGGAGCTGCGCTACGCCCTGCAGCAGGAGGGGCAGTACCGTCCGGTCGGAAAGCCGCTCGGCGACTGACGGTTCGGAGAGACAGGATCGCGCCTTGCAATAGCGCGTGGTCATGACGCAGGACCCGCTCGGGGGCTCGCCCTCGACTCCGCTGGCGGACGCCTGGCACAGGCTGGGCGATCCGCTGCGCATCGGCATCGCGGTCACGTCCGGCGAGGACCACGAAGTGCGCTACGCCAACCCCGCCTTTGCGCGGCTG
Source organism: uncultured Gemmatimonadales bacterium (assembly GCA_963798855.1). Taxonomy (GTDB): domain Bacteria; phylum Gemmatimonadota; class Gemmatimonadetes; order Longimicrobiales; family RSA9; genus CAWCUU01. The sequence goes on from CAWCUU010000001.1 coordinate 1,084,024, forward strand.
CTCACTTCCGATCGCGACCCGACCGGACGGCCGGTCGCCGACGTGCTGCCGCCGGCCGTGCGCGAGCTGCTCGTGCCGCTGCTGGACCGCACGTGGACGTCCGGCGAGGTCGGCGGCCCCTTCGACGTCTCACTGGTCGGCGCCGATGCCTCCGATTCGATCTGCAGCTGCCGCCTCGTGCCCTTCGACTCCGGCGGTGGTCGCCGCGGCGTGCTGATCGAGCTGGACGACCTGTCGACACACCGGGGATCCGACCGGCTCCGAACGCCGGCCGAGGAGGAGCTGGTCGGGCTGAACCAGCGGCTCGTGCTCGCCGCGCTGCGGGAGCAGGAGCTGGCGGAGGAGGCGCAGGCGGGGAACCGCGCAAAGTCGGATTTCCTGTCGGCCATCTCCCATGAGCTGCGGACGCCCCTGACCGCGGTCGTCGGCTATGCCGAGCTGCTCGAGAGCGAGGCGGCGGGGCCGCTGACGGAGAAACAGAAGAGGAGCGTCGAGAGGATCCAGACCGCCGCGCTCTACCTGCGGGACCTCATCAACGAGGTATTGAAGTTCCAGGGGCTGGAGGCGGGGCGGAGCCGCGTGGCGCTGTACGCGTGCGAGGGGCGCGAGATCGCACGTCAGGCGTTCTCGATCGCGAGCGCCTACGGCACGAACTGCGTCGAGCCGCGGCTCGAGCTGCCGGACGAGGCGATCCCGATGCGCACGGACCAGCAGAAGCTGAAACAGATCCTCGTCAACCTGCTGACGAACGCGCTGAAGTTCACCGAGCGGGGCTCCGTCGTGCTGCGGGTGAAGGGCGACGGAGACCAGGTGGCCTTCGCCGTCGCCGATACCGGCCCCGGCATCGATCCCGCCGACTTCGAGCGGATCTTCGAGCGCTTCGTCCAGCTCGACAGAGGCGACAGCCGCGCCGTCAGCGGCACCGGGCTCGGCCTCTCGATCGCCCGACACCTGGTCAGGCTCCTCGAGGGGAAGATCGAGGTCGCGAGCCGCCGCGGCGACGGGGCTACCTTCACCGTGCGGGTGCCCGCCGTGCTGTCGGACGAGCGCTCGTAACGCGCGGGGGCGGGCGCGGGCGCGGGAGGGGGCGTCTCATCCGCGTCTGCGTCTCGCTTCGCGATCCGGATCGTGGGGTCGGGTGAGACGGGGTGATCGAACGGGAAAGGATGGCGATACCTCTTCGCCCATCATGCTCGTGACCGGCCAGCGCGGCCAGAATGGGCTCGCCGCCGAGCTACCTCGACCGGAGCTCCGAGGCGAGCTCGCGTTCACCGGAGGTGAGACGATGAGCGAGGTAATCGGGCAGGAAGATGCCGCCCATGGACGGAGACGCAACCCGGGTAGACATCGAGGGGAACCGTATCGACCACACCACGGCGCACGGCATCGACCTGAGGAACGTCGGCGGGCCGGCCCGGATCGAGCGGAACATCGTCGTGACGGGCCCGGTCGGACGGAGCGGAGCGCCCGGTTCCTTCGTCAACGCCCTGCGGCTCATCGGTTCGGGCGATCATGACGTGAGCCGCAACGAATTCGACTGTGGGTTCCCCAACGGCGCCGTCGTTCGGCTCGGTGGGACGGAGAATGCCCGGATTCGACAGAACGAGATCAGGGCGTCGGTGTCGCCCGGCCAACAGCCCGAAGCCGAAAGCGCCGGCGTTCAGGTCCGCGGCACGGCGATCGGCAACGAGATCCTGGAGAACCGGATCCGTGGCCGCGGCCGCGTGGCGCTCGCTGCGATTCACTCCGACTTCGGTATGGACATCCCCGGGAACCCGGTCCGCAACATGTTCAAGGGCAACAACTTCCAGAAGTTCGAGGCGACCGTAGCGGCCGTCGAGGTCGGCGAGGGTGCCGTGGACACGCACATCGTAGGCGGCAGCGGGATCCTCATCGACAACGGCACGGGCACGATCGCGGACGGCAATTTCGAGCCCCCGCAGTGAGGCGATCCCGCTGCCGACGGCGGCCGAGATGGTCGCCGAAGATGCTAGCGACGCGCCGCGCTGGTCGTGGACTCCCGCTCGGCGCGCACCTTCACTCCACGCAACATTCCCCGTTCCATGATGAAGTGGGCGGGTTGGAAGATCGCGAGGTCCGCCCACGCGAGCGCCAGCGCGGTGAACGTGGCCGGCCGATTCGGTGACGGGAGATGCTTGAGGTCCAGTACGCCCGGGATCAGCTCCGGGAGCCCTGGCCTGCGATCGCCGGCGCACGGACGCGACGCTCCGCGATGAGCCACGCGAGCGCCTCGCGGACGGCGGCGAAGCTGCTGTAGCGCGGCTCGTAGCCCAGGCGGTCGCGCGCCTTCCGTATGCTGCCGCACGGCGAGTGCGCCAGGTGGTCCAGCGTCAGCCGGACGTCCTCCTCCGGGATATTGCGCCGCCATTCGTCGAAGGGGAGGAAGCGCAGCGCCGGCTCGCGGCCGAACCAGCCGGCGACCTCCCGCGCGTAGCCGTAGAGCGTGACCGCCGCCGGCGAGAGCACGTGAAACGCTTCGCCCACCGCGGCCGCGCGTCGGTCGATGGCGCGCTCGAACGCCTGCGCAACGTCGTCGGCGTGAACGTGGTGGAGTGTCGAGAGTCCCCGGTCGGGAAGCGCCAGTGACGCCCCCGAGGCGAGCGCTTCGAACACGCCGAGGTTGAGGTTTCCCTGCGGGTTGATCGGCGGCCAGCCCGCGCCCACGATATGGCCCGGGTGCAGAACGGTGGCGGGGAAGCCGGTGCGCTGCACGCGCTCCAGGAGCAGCGCCTCGATCTCCGCCTTGTGAATGCCGTAGCTGCCGAACGGCCGGCGCGGCTGGGTCTCGGCGGTGGGCGCCACCTCGGTCGGGCCATGCACCCACATCGTCCCGCAGTGGAGGAAGTGGCCGACGCCGCCGTCCAGCGCCTCGACGAGCTGCAGGCAGCTCTCCGGCTCGAAGCAGATGAGATCGGCGACGGCGTCCGGACGCAGTGCGGCGATGCGGCGGCCGAACGTGCCGCGAGCCTCCTCCGCCCGCCGGTCCAGGGTCACACGCTCGACGGCCGCCCACGCAGGGTCGGGATGATACGGCGCTCGCTCACCCCGGCTCACGGCCACCACCTCGTGCCCGGCCGAGACCAGGCGTGGGGCGAGGTAGCTGCCGACGTGACCGGTGGCGCCGATCACGACGATCCGCATCGTCCCCGCTCCTGGAAAGGAGAAAGGAGCCCGCTCACGGAGCGCCTTTGGTGGCCTTTCCTTCGAGCCGCGGCAGCTTCGTGGGCCCGAACGACACGTTGTACTCGGTATCGAGCAACAGTCGGCTGCCGCTGAAACGAAAGGTGAGCAGAGAATAGAACGGCGTCTCGGGCGCGACGAGCTTCACCGTGAACACGCTGTCCGAGGCCCACGCGCCGCTCGCCGCGATGGACGGACGCTCCGGCGCGCTGAGGAAGCGTTCCATGCCATTGGCAAAGCCGTCCGGTCCCATCACCCACGAGCCGATGCCCAACGGCGTGCGACTCTCGCCGGTCGCCGTACGTACGAGCAGCGCCGGCGCTTTCGAGCTGAGATCGAGCGCGACTGCACGCACGCCGCGATCGTTCGCGGGCAGCTCGTACCACACCCGCGTGACCCTCGCGGCGAGCTTCGACGTCGGCGCTCCCGGCGCCACACGCACGGTCAGCGTGCCTAGCCTCTCGCGGAGGGCCGCGCGTGAGGCGCCATCCTCGGCGAGCGGCGCCGGCGCGAACGCGGGGAGCAGCTTGTCCCATACGAGGTTCAGCACGGCCTGCATGTCGCGCACGCCGCTCGTGATCGCGACGACCGCGTCCTGCTCGGGAAGCACGATCATGTACTGGCCGAAGGCGCCGTCGCCGCGATACGCCCCGTGACGGCAGCGCCAGAACTGGTACCCGTACCCCTGCTCCCAGTCACTCGCCGGATCCGAGCCGTTCGACGTCTGCAGTCCGGTCGCCTCGGCGACCCATGCCGCCGGCAAGAGCTGCCGCCCGTTCCACGTCCCTTTCCGCAGGTAGAGCTGGCCGAGTCGCGCGATGTCCTCCGTGCGCACGGATAGGCCGAAGCCGCCCGCGGAGACTCCCTCCGGACTGGTCGTCCAGGTGGGGTGCGCAATGCCGAGCGGCCCGAACAGGCGCGGCTCGAGATAATCGAGCACCGTCCGCCCGGTGGCCTTCTGCAGGATCGCCGACAGCATGTAGGTGGCCGGCGTGTCGTAGAGGAAATGCGTGCCCGGCTTGAACGGCACGGGATGCGCGAGGAACCGATGCACCCACGTCTCCCGCAAGGCGGAGTCCCCGTCGAGCCAGAACGAGGGTTCGGTCTGTTGCCCCGTATTCATGCGCAGCAGATCGCGGATGCGCATGACACGGAGGTTCGCCGAGGGTTCTGACGGCGCCTCGTCGGGAAAGAATTTCAGCACCGGGTCGTCGACGCCGAGCTTCCCCTCCGCCACCGCGAAGCCCACAGCCGTCGACGTGAAGCTCTTGCTCAGCGAGTACAGCATGTGCGGCGTCGACGCAGCGTACGGCAGCCACCATCCCTCGGCGACCACCCGGCCATGACGCACGAGCATGAAGCTGTTCATCGCGTCGATCGCCGTGTCCGCCGCTTGCACGAAGGCCAGCACCGCCGAGGACGAGACGCCCTGGCTCTCCGGCGTCTCGCGCGGCAGCGCGCCAGGGTCCTGCGCATCGAGCCGCAGCACGCCGAGGCATGCGAGCAGGATCGCCGCGCAGAGCGAGCGTGCTTTCCTTGGAGCGATCATGGCACGAGGGCGAGAGGATGAGAGGATGGTGGCCGGAGTCATAGGCGCGAAGGAAACCGGTCGCCGTGCCACGCGGGCTACGGGATCGTGAGCACCGTGGGCGGATCGGCGGCTATGCCGCCGCGCTCGTGAGCGCCGGGTGACGCCTGGCGCACGCGCACCGCGGCACCGCCGTCTCGCCCGCGGGGGGATACACGTGGTAGTACATGGCGACGACCATGGGGATGAACACCGCCGTGTTGTAGATCAGATGCAGCTCGACGCGCGGGATCCAGATCTGTCCGATGCTCGTCGGCACGCTGCCGCCGAACAGGTAGTGGTGGGTCATCGCCTGGAAGAACAGCAGAGCGTGCTCGATGTGGTGCCAGAACTGGATCCAGAACGAGATCATCCACCACGTGTACCCCTTGCCCGTGAATGCGCGGCGCAGCACCCAGAGGCCGGCCAGCATCACCAGCGCGTAGCCGTAGTGCAGCGACTCGTTCCTGATGATCGACGGCCAGATCAAGCCGAGCATCCCGAGTGACCGGGGCCGGGGCCAGTGGAGCACGTACACCTGATACGCCTGGAAGAGGTGCTCGCCCCAATGCGCGATCACGATCGCCAGAAAGATCTGGAGGCTCGGCTTGTGCCAGCGCGTATTGAGCGCCTCCGACCACCCGCTCGAGTGACCGATGCTCGTCGCGCCTACGGAGGCGGCTACTCCTCCCATTTCGGTCTCCTGGTGCGGGCGGGCTGGGTTTCCTCGACGCTACAATTGCCGTCGGGGTCCGGCGCGTCAAGCGGCGGGCGCCGAGCGGGAGTCGCTCGCCGCGATACTGCCCCACAGCGCGGAATTCACCGCTAGCGATCTCGACGCGGACTGAGCTGCGGCTCGACTACGAACGATCCTCGGTCGCCGCGCTTCTCTCGGTGCGACTCCCGCCGGCTCAATAGTCCCTGGGCCACGCCTCGTGCTCGTCACGCTCGCCGCTCGCCTCCCGATCTCCGACGCACGGGGTGATCCGCCGGAAGTCGACGCATCCCCGCATGCGTGAGCCGTCGCGACTCCGTTTTCGGCTTCTCGAGTTGGAGGTCGAGTCGACGGGTGACGAGCCGGGGTGGAGCGGACTGGTCGCTCCCTCTCGCGCCCATCGCTGGATCGACCGACTACGCACCCTAGAGAAAAGGAGGTTCCGATGTTCAGCCACCCCCGCCACGCCGCGGCCACCCTCGTTCTGGCGCTCGCTGTCGTCGCCTGTAACGACCCGTCGAATCCGCAGGAGCCGGTTGCGGGATCCGTGCGCGCCTCGGCGGCCGCCAGCACCGGCGGCGACCACGCGCTCATCAACGGCCAGCCGATCCAGTGGGGGGACGCGCTCCCCTGCTTCCGGCCGGGCGCGAAGCTGGCGGTGATCGAGGGCAACCCCCTGACCCCGGGGAAGGTGTGGGCCGTCCGCATCCTGTTCCCGGATGGGTACGTGGTCGACCCGCATTGGCATCCCACGGACGAAAACGTGACGGTGCTGAGCGGCACGCTCCTGTTCGGCTTCGGCGACACATTCGACGAGAGCACGATGACCGCGTACGGGAAGGGCGGCTTCGTGACCGCCGCCGCGCACGTGAATCACTACGTGAAAGCCCGCGGCCGGACGGAAATCCAGCTCCACGGCATGGGACCCTTCGCGCTCTTCTACGTGGACAACGCTCACGGTGACGTCCCCGACTGTCCGCTGCCCTCGTCCTGACCTCAGCAGGTCGCTGAAGAACTGGAGCGAGCCACGTTGCGGGCGCCACGGGGCCGGATCCGAGGCGGCGCGACGACGCGATGTCGAACGCCATCGGGGAGGAGCGTCAACGCGGGAGATGGCGCCGTGCCGCCCGCAACCCGATGGGCGCATGGCGGTTGCGCGGGTGATCCTTCGTCTCTCGTCGTCACCAATGCGCAGGGCATCGCTTCCTCCTCGTTCCTCGGCTGAGCCGCGCAAGCGGCACGCGCGCGGCCACACCCCAGTTCTTCAGCGACCTGTTAGACCGCGCGTCCGTTCCGGGCGTGGCCACGATCGGCCATGCCCGGGCGGACGGCTACACGCCCGCCACGCGCCGCTTGTACTCGCGGAGGGCGGCGTCGAGCCGATCCATTGCCGTCGTGTCGCCGGGGATGTTGTGGGAGGGGTGGATGTAGAGCTCGACGCCACGCCCGGCCAGCGTCTCCGCGACGGTGGTGATGGTCATCCAGACCACCGTCACGAACGCCATCGTGGAGAGCGGGCCGACCCTGTCGAAGTGGTTCTCGATCGCGACGGAGGCGTCGACGGCGGGAACGCGGGTGTCGATGACCACGTCGGCGATGTCGAAGAGCTTCTTCCCGGAGGGATGGCGGCTCTTCGTGTCGGCGAAGGCCTCGCGCGACCCGGCCACGACCACCTTCATCCCCAGCTCCTTCGCCCGGAGCGCGACGTCGATGTTCACGACGTTGATCCCCGAGTGCGAAAAGATCCAGATCGCATCGCGCGGATCGAAGGTATAGCTCTTCATGATCTGGCGGCCGAATCCTTCGGCGCGCTCGAGGAAGAGGAACTGGTGGATCCCCATTTCCCCGGTGATGTGGGTGAAATACGTCAGCGGCAGCTCGATCATGGGGTGGAAGCCCACCATGCCGCCGATGCGCGGGTACATCTCCTCGACCGGCAGGGTCGCGTGCCCGCAGCCGAAGGTGTGCACCCAGCGCTCGGCCTCGATCGTGTCGGCCATGATCGCCGCCGCCGCCCTGATGTTGTCGATCTGCGTCTTCTCGATCTCCGCCATCACGGCCCGGGCGTTGCCCAGCCATTCGAGTGCGAGCATCCGGCTCTCCAGCGAATTCAGTGAGTGGAGGGGGCGGTCGCGGAAGGCTCCGTCGCCGCCGGCGCAGCGGCCTCGGGTGTGCGGGCCATCCGCCGCAGCACGATCGCGAGCAGGCCCAGCTGCACGAGCAGTGCGGCCGGGACGATGACGAGCGACGGCCGCAGGCCGTAGCGATCGCCCAGCGCGCCTGTCAGACCCGGTAGCAGCGACCCGCCGGTCAGCGCCATCACCAGCACGATGCTGAAGGCGGTTCCGGTGAGCGCGGCGTAGCGGTCGCCGACGTAGGAGAGGACGACCGGGAAGCCGGCGGCCAGCCCGACGCCGAGGACGAAGACGCCGGCGGCACCCGGCGCCGCGGTCCGGGACGCCAGCAGCAGGATGGTGCCGACGAACGCGACGGTCATGCAGCCGAGGAGGAGGCGGGCGGGCCGGATGCTCCGGAGCACGGTGCCCAGCGCGAGCCGCATGAGCATCATGCCGAACCAGAAGAGCGAGAGAACGAGCAGGGCCTGCTGCCCCTGCAGCCCCAGATCCTCCTTGAAGTAGGTCGAGGTCCAGCCGCCCACCGTGCTCTCCATGCCGCTCTCCAGGAAGAGCATGGCCCCGAGCAGCCAGAGCAGGGGCTCGCCGAGAAGGGCCGCGGCTTTCCGGATCGGGAAGCCCTGCGCGTGCTTGGCGGGCGGGAACGGCACCGCGAGCGTGAAGACGATCGGCACGAGGAGGGTGAGGCCGACCACGGCGATGAGCGCGGAGTAGGAGAACCGGCCGAGCAGCATCGCCAGCATGAAGGGCATGCCCACCGCGCCGATGCCGAAGACCATACCCAGAAGCGCCAGCCCCGCGCTGCGCCTTTCCTCGCTGATGTCGGCGACGACCGCGTTGGTGCCGCCGTTGATGATCCCGCCGCCGATGCCCACCAGCACGATGGCCGGGGTCAGCCAGGCGTAGGACGGGGCGAGCGCGATGCCTTCCAGCCCGACGAGAGCCAGGGCGCAGGATCCCGCCAGCATCGCCCGAAAGCCGTAGCGGTCGGCGACCGGCCCCATGAGCAGCGAGCCCACGAGCACGCCCACCAACATCAGGCTGAGCAGGCCGCCGGCGTCGGTCTTGTCGATCCCGAACCGCTCGATGAGCGACGGCAGGATGGACCCGAGCGTGGTGAAGATGATGCCGAAGGCCACCATCCCGAGGCAAGCCGCGGTGAAGACCAGCTTCCGGTTGAACATGCCGCTCACCTCGCGCTGGCGTCGACGTCGTCGGTGGCGGTGGCCGGGCTCAGGGCGCGCAGCGCCAGGTGCCCCGCCCCCACGACCCCGGCATCACCGCCCAGGGCCGAGACCGCCAACCGAACCTTCGGCGTGCTGATCGGCTGCCCCCACAGCAGTGCCTCCTGCCGGATCCGGTCCAGATACCTGGCCGCCGGCCCGAAGACACCACCGCCGAAGATCACGATCTCCGGGTCGAAGAGACTGGCGTAGTTGGCAACGGCCATTCCCCAGAAGGCGATGGCGTTCTCGATGACCCGCACCGCCAGCGGATCTCCCACCTCCGCGGCCTCGAAGACCGCCGCCGTCGTGATCTCGGGCACCCGACCAAGCGCGCTCTCGTGCTCCGGCGCCTCCACCAGGTAGTCGTGCGCGACGCGGACGATCCCCGGGCCGGAAGCGTTGTACTCGAAGCAGCCCACCTTGCGGTAGCCGGCGCGGTACGGGCGGTCCAGCGCCAGCCAGCCGGTCGCGCCTGCGATGTCCCGGGCGCCGCGCAGCAGGTGGCCGTTGGCCAGGATCCCGGCGCCGATGCCCGTGCCCACCGCCACGAAGATCGCATCGCGCGCCCCCTTCGCCGCCCCCAGCCACGCCTCGCCCAGAATGTAGCCTGCGCGGTCGCTGTCGATCGCCACGACCATGTCCGGCGCCGCCAGCGCTCGCAGCTCGTCGCGCAGCGGGTAGTCGTCCCAGCCGCCTATGTTCGGCGCCCACACGCTTCCCCGCGCAGACCGGTAGATCCCGGGCACGATCGCGCCCAGCGCGCGCGGCGGCTCCTCCCGCCCGGCCGGCCCGTGCAGCAGCCGTTCCGCCACCTCACGCACGAGCGCGCCCACCGCGGCGCCATCGCGACCCGCGATCGGCGCCGCCTCCCGCGCGACGATCTCGCCGTTCTCGCGGAAGAGCGCCGCCGCGATCTTCGACCCGCCGATGTCGATGCCGAGGACGGTCATGGCCGCTTGCTTTCGTCTTCCCGCGTCCAGGGATGGGGCAACGGAGTACCTGCGGGCGGTCCCCACCTTCCTAAACAGCGTGACGCGGAGCGCTCGGACAAGGTCGGAGCAAACGGAGTGGACCGCCGTTTTCGGGCACTCGATACACGCCGACGCCTCCGTGACACGATGTTCACCGGGCGCCGGGACTCAACGCGCTCATGAGGTACGTCAGGTTCGCCGTGCCGTCCATGATCGGCTCGTCGGTCGAGTAGTCACCCACGTCATCGTGGTAGACCACGAAGCCGGTGTTGAACGGTGCGAACGCGTCGGCGTGCGTCAGCCTCAACCCGCGGAGGTTCTCGTAGATCGTGCGGTAGACGGGGCCGTCCACCAGGCCGCCGGTCATGATCCGCCACCCCAGCTCGCTGGAGATCACGGAGTGCGGGTCGCGCGGGGCCGCGCCACCGGCCGGGTAGCCCACGATCATCGACGTGCCCCACGGATTGGCGCCGAAGAGCCAATCGATGGCGGCCTGCTCGTAGGCGCGGTAGGTCGTGTCCCCGGTCATCTCGCGGTACAGCCTCGCCTGCGTGGCGAAGGAGATCAGCAGGTTGTTCGAGCACCAGATGAACGGGATCCCGATGCGGAACCCGTTGTCCGCGCGGGCGGCGACCAGCGCCAGCCCACGGCGGTAGAAGTCAGCCATCAGCCGCCGGTCCCGGTCGTCGCCGACGCGCCAGATCTCGTAGTGTCCGCTGTTGTGCCAGGGATACCACTGATAATGCTTTGCCGTGTCCTGCCCCATCCAGGGCGTGACGGGCTCCATGCGCGCGTATTCAACCGCCTCCGTCAGGTAGCGCGGCTCGCGCGTGAGTGCGTACAGCTCCGCGCCGCCCAGCTCCATGTCGTCCGTCCAGTTGTCTTCCTCGTAGAAATACGGTGCCCCGAACATCGTCCCCTGGCAGACGCCCGGATGGGCCCGGCCGAGCTCGTAGGCGGCCTCTGCCTTCCGCGCCAGCGTGTCGGCGAACGCGCGGTCGCGGTCCCTGAAGAGCTGTGCACCCAACGCCATGGCGCCGGCGAACTTGCCCGCGGTTGACGCGTACCCGTTGGAGCGGTTCCTGTACTGGCCGAGGCCCTGCGGCCGACCGGTGCAGGGGTAGACCGGCCGGGGTCCGCCGCGGCCCCAGCCGTAGTCGGCGGTATCGGTGGTAGGCAGGTCCCAGAACGTGTGGTCTCGGTCGTCCCCGATCTGGTTCAGCAGCAGGTCATCGCGCGGGTACATCCTGATGAGCCACTCCAGCCCGTGCCGCGCCTCGTCCAGGATGTCGGCGACGCCGTTGCCGCCGGGCAGCCCGTCAGCCCGGTGCAGATCCGGCGACGCGTTCGGGTAGTCTCGCGCGGCCATGAGCAAGACGTACGTCGCGTTGGCCGACGTCATCGCGTACTGCAGGTAATCCGCGGCATCGGCCCAGCCGCCGGACACGTGGATCCACTGCCCGGAGTCCGGGTGGTCGACCAGGATCGCGTCGGTACGGTTGTGCACCGAGTCCTTGAAGAAGGGATTGAAGCCGGAGCGCTGCACCCGCATGTAGCTCAGGAGCGTATCCAGCCCACCCGCGTACACGTCGGAGCCAATGCGGATGGGGGGCGACGTCGCGCCGGCCGCATCGACCCGATAGCGACCCGGTGCGCGGAAGGCACTGAAGTCCAGCCGGTAGGTGGCGGCGCACGGGCCGAACCCGTGCGACGCTTCCGCCCGTTGTGGCCCGAACACCCTCCGCCCTCGCTCATCCACCACGGAGAAGGTTCGCACCGGCTCAGGCCGCAGCGCGCACACCACCGCCACCTTGGGGGCGTCGGGCAGGTAGCCTACCTGGCTCACACGGATGTAGAGCGCGGCGGTATCGGCCGATGCGCTCGCGGGCGTGGCGGAAGGCGGCTGACGTCGGGTGGACGAGACGGCGACGGAATCGACGGGCGTCAGAGTCGGTACGGCTGCAGCCGCGAGGAGGCACAGCCAAGCGAAGCAGGACTCACTCATCACGACATCCCTCGGCGCGAGTCGGCAGGAGGAAGTTGGCACGACCAAGTTACGGCGCTCGGACGCCGACCGCGCTCTCATCATAGCGGATCGCGTGGCCCGGCGTGCGCTCGAAGTCGAGCGGCACCGCCCGCCGAGGCGTTGGACCCTGGCGCCTGCCGTGCCCGCGAGCCTACCATTCGCGAAATTCCTCTCGCGAGCTGCTCCAACCCGCCGACCCGCAATGACGCCCACGACCGGTGTTCTGTTGCTCGTTGCCGCGCTGCCGTTCGCCCGCGGCCTGTGCGCGCAGCAACCCTCAACGTACCCCTTCCACGATCCCGCGCTGCCCGTCGAGGCGCGCATCGACGATCTGCTCGCGCGCATGACACTGTCGGAGAAGATCGCCGCGCTCAGTCCGGACGCGAGCGTGCAGCGTCTGGGCGTGCACGGCTCCGGCAACACGGAGGGGCTGCACGGCGTCGCCCGAGGCGGCCCCAGCAACTGGGGCCAGCGCGATCCGCACCCCACGACGCAATTCCCGCAGGCGGTCGGCATGGGCGAGACCTGGGACACGGCCGTGGTACGCCGCATGGGCGAGGTCGAGAGCTACGAGGCGCGCTATCTGTTCCAGAACCCGAAGTACAACCAGCGCGGCGTCGGCGGCATCGTCGTCTGGGGCCCGAACGCCGACCTGGCGCGCGACATCCGCTGGGGGCGAACCGAGGAGAGCTTCGGCGAGGACCCGTTCCTGGACGGGACGCTGGTGACCGCGGAGGTGAAGGGACTTCAGGGCAATGACCCGAAGTACTGGCGGGCGGCGTCGCTCATGAAGCACTTCCTGGCCAACAGCAACGAGAACGAACGGGCATCTTCTCGGCGAACTTCGACGAGAGGCTCTTCCACGAGTACTACGCGGTGCCGTTCCGCATGGGCGTCGTGGACGGCGGCGCCCGGGCCTACATGACCTCGTACAACGCCGTCAACGGCACGCCCATGATGGTCAGCCCCATCCTGCGCTGGACCGAGGAGCATTGGGGGCAGGACGGCATCATCACGAGCGACGGCGGCGCGCTCGGGCTCCTGATCAGCGCGCACGAGGCCTACGCCGACACCGCGGCGGGCGCGGCTGCCGCGATCAAGGCCGGCCTCAACCAGTTCCTCGACCGCTATCGCGAGCCCGTTCAGCAGGCCCTCGCCCGCGGCCTGCTCACCGAAGGCGATATCGATGCCGCGCTCCGCGGGCGTTACCGCGTGCTCATCCGGCTGGGCCAGCTCGATCCGCCGGACGTGGTGCCGTACCGGAAGATCGGCTCGGCCGGCGAGACCGAGCCCTGGACCACGGAGAAACACCGGGCGCTCGCTCGCCTGGCGGCGCAGGAGGCGTTCGTGCTGCTGAAGAACGAGCGTGCGCTGCTGCCGCTGGACGCGGAGCGGCTGCGGCGCGTCGCCGTCATCGGCCCCTTCGCCGATTCCGTCCTGCTCGACTGGTACAGCGGTACGCCGCCGTATCGGATCTCGCCGCTCCAGGGTATCCGGGCGCGCCTGGGCGAGGCCGCCGTCACGTTCACCGACGGACGCGACAGCGCGGCCACCGCCGCCGTCGCCCGGGACGCCGACGTCGCCATAGTGGTCGTGGGCAACCACCCGGAGTGCAACGCCGGGTGGGCGCAGTGCCCGCTGCTCAGCGAGGGCAAGGAAGCCGTCGACCGGCGCTCCATCGAGTTGGAGCGGGAGAGCATCGTGCGCACCGCGTACGCGGCCAACCCGCGCACCGTGCTGGTGCTGCTCAGCAGCTTCCCCTACGCGATCGTCTGGAGCCAGGCGCACGTGCCCGCGATCCTGCACAGCGCCAACAACGGGCAGGAGCTGGGCAACGCGCTGGCGGACGTGCTCTTCGGCGACTACGACCCCGGCGGTCGGCTGGTGCACACGTGGGTCAGGTCCGTGGCCGACCTGCCACCGCGCCTGGACTACGACATCCGACACGGGCGCACCTACATGTACTTCCAGCGGAAGCCGCTCTACCCCTTCGGCTACGGCCTCAGCTATACCAGCTTCCACTACTCGAACCTGCGCACCAGCATCGCCACGCTTGCCGCCGGCGACACGCTGAACGTGACCGTGGACGTGAAGAACACCGGCGAGCGCGCCGGCGACGAGGTGGTGCAGCTCTACGTGTCCTACCCGCGGTCGGCGGTGTCACGCCCGCGCGAGGAGCTGAAGGGTTTCCAGCGCATCACGCTGCAAGCGGGGGAGAACCGCACGGTCGCCATGAAGCTGCCGGCCAGCTCGCTGGCGTACTGGGATGAGACCAAGCAGGCCTGGACGGTAGAGCCCGGGCCGGTGCGGCTGCGCGTGGGCGCGTCCTCGGCGGACATCCGCCTGGAAAGGACGGTGCAGGTCGGCCGCTAGCCCCTGGCGCGGGCCTTTCTACGGCGCCCGAACGCTGACCGTGCTGCCGTCGTAGTGGATCACCTCGTCCGGCCTCTCGCTCGAAGTCGAGCGGCACCGCCCGCCGGGGCGTGACCCAAACGATCTCGAACCTGCGGGTCCGAAGCATGTCAGGGAACGAGCCCTGGCGCGCGCCGACGGTCAGGGTGCTCGTGCTCTCGTTCCAGGTGATCGGGATCCGGCTGAAGGCGCCCCGCTCGTAGCCGTAGGTCGTGTCCTCGTCCTCGTAGAGCGAGAAGGCGCCGTCGCGACCCGTGTAGACGTACAGCCGGATCGGGTCCGCCGGCTTCTCGTTCGTGTACTGCATGGCCGGGCCGGTGGGCAGGATGGCGCCGGCTCGGGCGAAGAGCGGAATGTCGGTCAGCGGCGCTTTCGCCTGGATGGTCTGCCCGCCGGGCAGGTATCGGCCGGTCCTGAGGTCGTACCAGCCGGTCGCCGGCAGGTAGACGGGACGGGAGCGCGCCCGGTAGGTCGTCACCGGCGCGACCAGGATGGCGGGCCCGAACATGTACTCGTCCGCCAGGTGTCGCGCGCGCGCATCCCCGGGGAAGTCCATGACCAGCGCGCGCATGGGCGTGTACCCGTCTTGCGGTGACCTCGCCCGCGAGCGCGTACAGGTAGGGCATGAGGCGGTAACGCAGCCGGTCGTAGGCGAGCATGGCCTCGTACGTGGGGCTCCCCGGCGGCGCCACGTTGAACATCTCGCGGTAGGGATACTGCCCGTGCACGCGCAGCAGCGGGCAGAAGGCGCCGAACTGGAACCAGCGCGTCATCAGCTCCCGCCACTCGGCCAGGTCGGCGGAATCGGGGTGGACGTAGCGCTGCTCCGGCGCGAACCCGCCGATGTCCGTGGTCCAGTACGGGAACCCGGACAGAGAGAAATTGAGGCCGGCGGCGATCTGGGTGCGCAGGGCGTGCCAGGTCGAGGCGACGTCGCCGCTCCACACCGCCGTGCCGTAGCGTTGCTGTCCGGCGAAGGCCGAGCGCGAGAGGATGAAGGCGCGCCGGTTCGGCTGCGCCTCCCTCAGGTGCTGGTAGAATCCGCCGGTGTGCACGAGCGGGTAGGCGTTCTCGTAGCGTGCGGCCGGTCCCAGGGCGGTCGGATCCATGCGCGCGAGCCGCTCGGCGGGTGAGGGCACGGTGCTCATGTCCGGCTCGTCGGAGTCGAGCCACCAGCCGTCGAAGCCCTTGACCACGAGCTTGCGCCGCACCTGGTCGAAGTAGAGCGCTCGCGCCCTCGGATCGAACGCGTCGTAGAACGCGGCGACGTAGCCGGGTCCGACCCAGTCCTTCTGCCGCGTCTGCACCGTGTGCGTGTACAGCCACCCGCTGTCCGCCAGCGCCTGGTAGGTGTCGGTGCCCACGTAGAACTTGGGCCAGACCGAGATCATGATGTGGCTGTGCAACTCGCGGTGCAGCGTGTCCACCATGGCGGCGGCATCCGGATAACGCGTGAGGTCGAAGTCGTGCGAGCCCCACGCGTCCTCCGGCCAGTAGAACCAATCCTGCACGATGTCGTCGAAGGGGATGCCGAGCCGACGGAGCGTGCGCGCCACCGACAGGACGGAATCCTGGGTCATGTAGCGCTCGCGCGATTGCCACAGCCCGAACGCCCACTTCGGCATCATGGGCACCTGACCGGTCAGCTCCCGGTAGCCGCGGATCACGCCGTCGAGCGTGCCGCTGCCGTCGCCCCGCACGAAGTAGTAGTCGATCCCGTCGGCGACGTCCGAGGTGAGCACGACCGGGCTATCCCTCCCCGGCGGGAGCGGCGACAGCATTCGCACGCCCAGGTAGCCGCCGTTCGGCACCCAGTCGAGGCGGATGGGCACGCGCTCGCCCGCGCGCACCGGGATGTCCACGTAGTCGGTCAGCGGGTGCCAGCTCTGCCGCCAGCGGTCCAGCACCCGCTCGCCGCGAACCCACAGCTTCACGTACTCGGAGCTCCAAAGCCGCAGGTGGTAGCTGCCGTCGACCGCCGATACGAGCTCCCCGGTCCAGCGGATGCTGCCGTTGCTCGGATCGAAGCCCGCGGGATAGGACCCCGGCACATCGGTGTGGTCGTGCGCGATCACGCTGTCCCGCTGTACAGCCACGCGGTGTGTGAACGTGCGGTCGCTGAAGTACTCGCCCGTGAGCGCGCCCGGGTGGCCTGGTGCGGCCCTGACTGCCCCTGGCTGGTCGAGGAGCTCGGAGGGGAACTGAGCCTGGTCGTAGCGAGGTCCGAACGTCGTGTACGAGGCGTTGTCCCAGAGGATGCCGTAGTCGCGGTTCGACACCAGGAAGGGCACGGGCGCGGTGCTGTTCCACTGCCAAAGCTCCACCGTGTGCCCGCGATAGCCCATGAAGCCGCTCTGGTGCTCGCCCAGGCCGTAGAATTCCTCATCGGGCGACGCCTGGAACTGCTGGATCGCGCGGTATGACTCGCCCGCGCGTGCGCTCGGCAGGAGCCGCTTGGCGCTGTCCGGCGGCTCGCGCAACAACACCCGTCCGTCCGGATCGTAGAACCCCAGCTCGCCATTGCGGCGGCTCACGCGAACGGTGAGCGCGGAGGTCGAGACGACGACCGTGTCGCCGTCATCGTGGCGCGTCCACCGCACCGCCGGCCACTGCCGCGCTTGCACCACGAGGCTCGGTCGGGTCCGGAAGGTCGTATCGGGCCAGGCCTGCACGTGCACGATGCGGTCGGTGAGCGCTTCGAGCCGCATGGCGCGGGGGCCGGACGGGAGCGGGTGCGTGAGCTCGATCACGATTGCTCGGCCGTCCTGCCTGGGTGCGGGCAGGCCGACGCTGTCGGGCGCGGTCGTCCGCGGCTTCCGGGCGCCTGTCGGACCACGATCCGCATCCTGCGCGCTCGCGCTCGGGACCATGAACATGCCCGTGCCGAAAATGATCGGGAGGAGCCAGCATAGCCGGATCACGCGGGCCTCGGTTGTGGTTGGCGATCGGAGCGGGCGCTCCTCTGCAAATGAACCGCGTCCGGGCGAGCCAGGCAAGGCGACCGCCGTTCGGAGCGGAACTTCTGGCTGGCCGGCCTCTCCCTTTCCCGGGGTGCGGGTTGGCTGGGGTCAGCCACGGGGCGGGCTGATCAGATCCAGTCGCCGGTTCCGCTTGCGTCGGTAGATGTCGAAGTCGCTATCGACGGTGAAGAGGCGGCACTCGGCGAACGTCTCCGACAGCGCCACGAGGCAGGCATCCGCGAACGACATCGGCACACTCGCGTATTTCCGCATCAATTCGTGAACGCGGGCGGTGTGGTCGACAAAACGGAAGGAGAGGTCCAGACGGTTAGCCTCGACCAGCTCGCTCAGTCTACGAGTGCCGTCGTGCACGCTGGATAGCAGGTAGTGGCCTTCGGCGAGGACGGCTTCGCATGTATGGAGGGGTGCATCGAGTCCCGCAGCGGTGGTCGTGGCCCACTCGTGGTGCTCGTCGCGGCGGTTGAGAAGGGCGACGAGCGGCCCCGTATCCACGATGACGTTCACCCGCCGAAGCCGCGCATGTGGTCGGCGTTGCTCGAGAGGTCGCTGGGACCGCTGACGGAGCCGACGAGGTGCTCGATGCCGTCCAGGAACGAGCCGCGGCCGGACGTTTCCGCACGCTCGTTCAGGGCCGCGTCGACCAGCCTGAGCACGGCCTCTTTGGCGCTCGTGCCCTCCGCCCGAGCGAGCTTCTTGATCCTCGCCTTCTGCGCCGTCGTGACCTTCATTCCGAACCAGACGGTCCGGTCCTTTTTGCGGCTCATCCTCTCCCTCCGTGGTTGCAATATAATCTAGGCGAGTTGCAACCCACGCTCAAGATGGGCTCGGTCCGCGCTCGTTCCGCCCGCGGCACGGGGAATAGCGCCGCCCAGGCTCGAATGCCTCCTTCTTGACCTGTGATCCCGGCGGATTCATTCTCGGCAGCGTGATGAGCAACCCGCCGCCGAGATCCCCCCGCCTGCGCAGCTTGCTGCCGATCGTGCTCGCCGCCAATGTCGCGGCAGGGATCGGTGCTCCTTGGCTCCACGCCCAGGGTCCAGGACCGAGCGACCGTCCGGACCCGCGCTTCAAGGCCGACCTGCTGCTGATCGTCGCGCATCCGGACGATGACGTGCTGGCTGGAACGTACCTCGCCAGGCTCGTAACGGACGAGGGGAAGCGAGTCGCGGTGGCGTTCACGACGAGCGGCCAGTCGGGCAGCAACGCGGCCGGGCCCGAGCACGCGGCGAGCCTCGGGCTGATCCGGCAGATCGAAGCGCGGCGCGGCCTCGAGACGCTCGGCATCACGAACGTCTGGTTTCTGGGGGGGCGCGACACGCCAGGGCAGGATCCGCGCGGCTCGCTCGCGGCGTGGGGCCACGGGCGCGTGCTGTCGGAGGTCGTGCGCGTCGTGCGGCTCACGCGGCCGGACGTGATCCTGACGTGGCTGCCCATGCAGGTGGCCGGCGAGAATCACGGTGATCACCAGGCGGCAGCCGTCCTCGCGACCGAGGCCTTCGATATCGCCGGCGATTCGCAGGCGTTCGCCGAGCAGCTCGCCGCGCCCGTCCAGACGTTCGAATCACGATACGAGGGCTTGGGCCCGTGGCAGCCGAAGAAGCTGTATTTCATGTCGGACGCGATGGACACCCGCTTCATGGACGGGCAGGGCCCTTCCTATTCGATCACGGAATCGTCGAAGGCGAAGCGAGTGCCGTACTGGCAGTTCGCCTACGAGCAGCTCCGCGCCCACCAGACCCAGTACCGGCCGCAGCTCGAGCAGCTCGCGGCCACCGACGACGCGGGCCGCCAGCGCATGCTGACCCAGGCGCCCGCGGGCGACGCGCTGATCGATCCGCTCCGCTTGGTGCTCGGCAAGTCGGTCGTTGGCGGCGCCGCGACCGCCGACGTGTTCAGCCAGGTGACCGAATCGGCCATTCCGTTCGCGGGCGCCCCACGAGAGTCGGCCGTGACGCCGGCCGAGCCGCTGCTCGGGCTCGGGGGGCCGTGGCACTTCTACCGGCTGTTCTGGCGGGCTCACGGGCTGGATCAGCTGCCGGCGATTCCGACCCAGCCCATCGGACCGGTCGGGTCCGACGCGCCAGTGCAGATTCCGCTGCGGCTGTCGAACGCCTCACCCGACCCGCTTCAGGTCACCCTCCGGACCACCCTGCCTGCCGGATGGACCGGGAACACACCAGCGGCCGTGACCGTCCCGCCCGGCGGGGTCGTCGAGGTGCTGTCGACGGTCACGGCCGGTTCAGCCGCCGCGGCCGGGACTGCCACCGTGGAGTACGTGGCATCGACCCCCGGCCAGACGCCGAGCACGTTGGCGGTGCGGATTCTCCACAGGTAGGGAAGGGCGGCGCGTGAGAAGACTGCGGGGCGGCAGTGCAGGCATCGTGATGGTGGCGCTGCTCGGCCTCGTCTCGCCCGCCCGTTCCCAGCAGGGCTATCGCCCCAGCGCCGAGAACCTCACCGCCCGTGAGCGCTTTCGCGACGACCGGTTCGGGCTCTTCATCCACTGGGGGATCTACTCGGTTCTGGGTGACGGCGAGTGGGTCGTGGAGAACCACCGAATTCCCGCGAAGCGCTACGAGCTCGTGGCCACGCAGTTCGACCCGGTGAAGTTCGATGCGGCCGCCTGGGTGTCGCTCGCCCGGGCCGCGGGCATGAGATACATCACCATCACGGCCAAACACCACGACGGCTTCGCGATGTTCGACTCGAAGGTCTCCGACTGGGACATCGTCGACCGCACACCCTACGGCAAGGACCCACTGAAGGCGCTGGCGGACGAGGGCCAGAGGCAGGACATCCAGCTCTTCTTCTACTATTCACAGCTCGACTGGCACGATCCGGACTACTACCCGCGGGGCCAGACAGGGCAGTACTCGGCCCGTCCGGACTCGGGCAACTGGTCGAAATACCTCGACTATATGGACGCGCAGCTCACGGAGCTGCTCACGAGCTACGGGCCGATCGCGGGCATCTGGTTCGACGGCTGGTGGGACAGGCCCGACGCCGACTGGCGGCTCGAGCGCACGTATGCGCTCATTCACCGCCTCCAGCCGGCGGCGCTGATCGGCTCGAACCACCACACCGCTCCCAATCCGGGTGAGGATTTCCAGATGTTCGAGAAGGACCTGCCCGGGCAGAACACGGCCGGCTTCAACACGAGGGTGGTCAGCGCGCTTCCGCTGGAGACCGCCGAAACGATCAACGACTCGTGGGGCTTCAACCTGGCGGACACCCACTTCAAGAGCGTGGCGGACCTGGTCCGACTCCTGGTGAAGGCGGCGGGGCACGACGCGAACCTGCTCCTCAACATCGGCCCGCGCCCCGACGGCACGATCGACCCGGAGCAGGCGGAGCGGCTACGGGGCGTCGGCACGTGGCTTCGGCGCGACGGCGCCTCCATCTACGGGACTCGGGGCGGTCCCGTGAAGCCGCAGCCGTGGGGCGTCACTACGCAGCGGGGGGACACGGTGTTCGTGCACGTGCTCGACTGGGAACAACCGCTGCTGGCGCTTCCCGCGCTGCCGAAGAGGGTGGCTTCGGCAGCGATGCTCGATGCCCGGACGCCGGTGTCGTTCACGCAGAATGCCGAAGGCGTCGTCCTCACGCTCCCGCCGGCGCGCGAAGGGGAGGTGGACCGGGTGGTGGTGCTGACGTACTGATCCCGAGGGCGAGGGCGAGGGCGAGGGCGAGGGCGAGGGCGAGGGCGAGGGCGAGGGCGAAGGCGAGGGCGAGGGGATGCGGCGAGCGCGTCCAGCACGGTCGCGCGTGACCGTGCGAAAGAACGGCCCGCCGGATCATCGGTCATCGGCCGATCCGGGGGCGGCTCGCATTCCTCGTAGCTGGGCCGGGAGGACGTCCTAGTAGGCCTTGAAGCAGCGTACCCCTGCGGATGTGGCGGCGCGCGGACCGTGGGGCCGGCGCGGGAAGTAGCGGAGCAGGGCGTTGGCTGGAAGTCGGTGCCCTGCGCAGAAACGGTCTGGTCACCTCCGCACCGGGTCGGATAGGTTGCACGGTCCCTTGACCGTTTGCCTTCGACCGGAGGACTCATGCCCCTGGCTCGCGCCCCGCGCGCTCGTCCGCCGCACCGCCTCGTCGCGCTTTCCTGCCTCATCTTGCCACTCCGCCTCGTAACGCCCCTGCTGCTCGCCTCGGCATTGGCCCTCGTGCCCCATGCGGCTCGGGCGCAGACCGGCGCCCTGGCCGGGCTCGACGCCTATATAGCGTCCGCGATGAGGGACTGGCAGGTGCCCGGTCTGGCCATCGCCGTGGTCAAGGCCGACTCGGTGATCTTCGCGCGGGGCTATGGCGTGAGGGAGCTGGGCAAGCCCGGCGCTGTCGACGAGAACACGTTGTTCAACATCGCGTCGACGTCCAAGGCGTTCACCGTCGCGGCGCTGGGCATGCTGGTGGATGAGGGGAAGCTCTCGTGGGACGATCCCGTCATCCGGCACCTCCCCGAGTTCTCGCTCCAGGACCCGTGGGTCACCCGCGAGGTGCGGGTGCGCGACCTTCTGACGCACCGCGTCGGCGTGGCACGCGACGACAACCTGTGGATCGCGGGGGCCTACACGCGGGAGCAGATCATCCGGCACTTTCGCTACCTGCCCCAGGTGCGGGGGTTCCGGGCCGGCTACGGCTACAACAACCTCATGTTCATCGCCGCGGGCGAGGTGGTGGGTCGGGTATCGGGCGTCGGGTGGGACGACTTCGTCCAGCGCCGCATCTTCACGCCTCTCGGCATGACCCGAACGACCTCGCGGATGGCGGTGGTGGAGAAGACGCACGACGTGTCCGGCTCCCACGCGAAGATCGACGGCCGCGTCCAGGCGGTGCCACGGCGCGACTACGATGACATCGGCGGCGCCGGCGCCATCTGGTCCAGCGTGCGCGACATGGCCCAATGGGTACGTATGCAGCTCGGCGACGGCGTCTACGGGGGCAAGCGGCTGCTGAGCGACTCGGTCATCGCCGAGATGCGCACGCCCCAGGTCTTCATTCCGATGGACAGCGTGGATCGCCGCCTCTTCCCGGAGCGCCACCTCAACGCCTATGGCCTGGCGTGGGACGTACAGGAGTACCGGGGCCGCGTCCTGATCGACCATTCGGGCTGGCTCAACAACACCCGCACGCAGGTGGGCTTCATCCCCTCGGAGGGGATCGGCGTCGTGGCGATCGCCAATGTCGACGCGAGCGAGCTCCAGCACGCTCTCATGTTCCGGGTCCTCGACGCGCTGCTGGGCGAGAAGCCGACGGACTGGAGCGGCAGGATCCTGGAGGTCGCCCGGCGCGAGGAAGAGCGCGCGGCGCAGCGACTCAAGGAGCTGGAAGCGTCGCGGCTGAAGGGAACGTCCCCGTCGCTCCCGCTCGATGCCTACGCCGGCACGTACCTCAGCGACCTGTGGGGCGAGATGACCGTGAGCCGCGAGGGCGACGGTCTCGTGTTACGCTACACTTCCGACTTCGTCGCGGACCTGGAGCACTGGCACCACGACATCTTCCGGGCGAGGTGGCGTACGGCGGGAGACGGCAGCTCGTTCGTCACCTTCGTCCTGGACGAGCGAGGCAGGATCACCGGAATGACGGTGGAAGACTTCGGGAGCTACGAGCGCGCGGGGGCGGGCGCGAGTGCGGGCACCGGATCGGCCCTGCCGGCGCCATGATCAGTCAGTAAGGGGGCGCGAGTCGCCGGCTCTGGCGCGAGGTGAAGACCGCCGGACGGGACAGGGGCGGAGAGGCGGTGAACGTCGACCCCTTGAATCGGCGGCGTTGCACGCCCGCCGACGAGGTCGCCCCGTCCGCTCCCATATCGGTCAGCAGCCCCTGACACGATCCAGCTCGATCAACCCCCTCTTTCGCTCGAGTGACGAGGGCCACCTCGTAGAGTCGGACCCTTCACGGTCGAGCGCCTATCCACGAGGAGGGAGATCATGTACCGCTTCGTGCCCATCGTCGTCTTCGGCGTCGCCACATTCGCGATTGGAGCGGGTGCCGCCGCCCAGATCCCGACGGAGTTCCGGAACCTCAAAGTGCTTCCCGAGGACATCTCGCGCGACAGTCTGGTTCAGCTCATGCGCAGCTTCACCTTCGCTACCGGCCGTCTATGCGAGGGGTGTCACGTGATGGGCGAGAACGGATCGTTCGAGGGCGCGCGCTTCGACCTGGACGACAAGCTGCCCATGCGGCGGGCGAGGTCGCGCGAGATGGCGAGACCGAAGGCCGATCTCCTGCCGGGACTGCTTGCGCGTCAGGTCGCGGTCCACCTCGAGTGAAGATGGCATCGAAGATCGAGATCCATACCTGCGGCGGACGATGCCTCGGCCGGTGATCGCCACGGCGAGCGAGGCCGCCGTGGCCCGACCGGCGTCGCACGAGAATGCGTTGGAGGATGGGGTCTACGATTTCGGCGTGTGGGAGATGATGGAGCTGGCCAGGCAGCTTGAGGCAGATGGGAAGGTCGCCGAGGCGGCCGTCATCCTGGAGCTGAACGAGGAGTTCCATCCCCGCAGTGCCAGCATCCCGCGGGCGCGCGGCGAGCTCTACGAAGAGCTCCGGCGAACGCAGGACGCGGTTGCGGCGTATCACCGAGCGGTCGGGCTGAGGCCCAAGGACCAGCGTTCGCTCGAGCGGATACAGGCTCTCACCGGCAGATGAGATCGGGCGCGGATGCTCCACCATGACCGCCAGGGTCGCAAACGCACGACGCCGTTTTGATCGGGCCCCTGAGTGCTTCCACCTTTCGCGAGGGCGGGGCTGGCGGTGCGAGGCGTACGGGATCATGAAATGGTGATGCGCTGGCGTTCCATCGTCCTATACCTGGCGGCCTGGATCGTCGTGGCGGCGCTCACGAGCACGCACACGGTCCTCGTCTACAGCGCGGAGGGGCCGGTCTCCACCAGCACCGTGCGCTATGTCGCGGTCACGAGCTTCAGCTATTGGTTGGTCTGGGCGGTAGCCGGACTCGTGGCGGTGCTCGCGGCCTGGCGCTTTCCGGTGGTGGAGCAGACGGGTCGATTGCGGAACCTCCTCGTCCACGCGACCCTCGCCCTGCTGGTCTCCGGCGCGGTCCTGGTCCCCTATCGGAGCCTGCGGCTCTGGGGAGGATTCCCGCCGCGAATCGATTTCGCCGCCGACTACGTCTTCCGGCTGAGTACCGGGATCCCGACGTACGCGATCATCGTCGGGCTCGTCTCGGTGAGCGAGCTTCGAAGGCGGGCATCTCGAGCGCAGCGGAAGACGGCGGAGCCTCTCGGCGCACCTCGCCCGCACGCGGCTCGAGGCCCTGCAGGCGAGAATCCGTCCGCACTTTCTCTACAACACGATCAACGGCATCCAGTCCCTCGTGACGGAGGATCCACGAAGAGCGGAGGACATGCTCGCGGAGCTGGGGACGGTTCTGAGATGGGCGATCGACGCCCCGGATGCCGCCGAAGTCCGGCTCACCCAGGAGCTGCGCGTGGTCGCGTCCTATCTGCGGATTCAGGCGGAGAGGTTCGAGGAACGTCTGGACGTACGGATGGACGTGGAGCCCGCGGTGCTTTCGGCGCTCCTTCCTCCATTGATCCTCCAGCCGCTCGTCGAGAACGCCTTGGAGCACGGAGTGGTGCCCCGCCGGAGCGGCGGTCGCATCGAGGTCCTCGCTCGAAAGGAGGGCGATCTGCTCAAGATCCGCGTCCAGGACAATGGCCCCGGCCTGGATGAAGGGGCTTCGGACCTACGGGCCGGAGTAGGTCTCGCCACCACCCGGTCCCGGCTGGAAGCACAGTATGGCAGGGAGGCATCCATCACGGTGCGGAACCGCCCAGAAGGCGGGGTGGTCGCGACCTTGACGTTGCCCTTTCGCCCTTCTTCGACGGAGTCCGCTTGATCCGCGCGGTCATCGTCGACGATGAGGCTCCGGCTCGACGGCGTCTGCGCCGGCTCGTCGAGGAGGAGCCCGACGTCGTGGTGGTTTCGGAGTGCGCGGACGGACAGGAGGCGGTGCGCGCCGTCGCCGAAACCAGGCCGGATCTGCTTTTCCTGGATATCCGCATGCCGGAGATGAGCGGCCTGGACGTCCTCAAGTCTGTCGGTCCGGACCGCGTGCCGGCTGTCGTCCTGGTTACCGCGCTGAGCGACCACGCCTTGGAGGCATACGAGCTTCGCGCCATCGACTACCTCGTGAAGCCCTTCACACGCGCTCGCTTCGCCGAAACAATGACACGCGTTAGGCGCCTTCTGTCGCGTGGAGCGTCGCACGACGATCTGCTGCGCGATCTGGACGCACTTCTACGGGTCAGCGCGACCGCGCGGCCAGGGACCCTGCTCGGTCCGACAAGGGCGGCTGATCCATCTCCGACAGCGCAGGATCGTGCCGTGGAGGGTGCCGGCCGAAGCATCCGGATCCACACCGAAGACGGTGACTACCTCCAGCGGGGATCCTTGACCGAGGTGGCCGAGCGGCTCGACGCGAAGCGCTTCATGCGCGTGCACAACTCGCACATCGTAAATCTCGACTGCGTTCGCGAGGTCCGACCCTCCGGGCACGGCGACTACGCCTCCTGCTCGACGATGGGAGCTCGAGCCGGTGAGCCGGAGCTCGGGCGAACGGCTCAAACGTCGGCTCGTCTTACCGAAAAGATGAGCACTTCGAGCCAGCGACCGCTCACGAGGTGAGTCGCGTCGCTCCCGGCCAGGTACACGTCCGCAGGCGAACATCCGCGTCCCGCCGGCACCGCGGCGCGGCGGCCGGGCACGCGGACGACGAAGTATTTCGACGTGCTCGGCCGTCGTGCAATGTGTCGCCGCACGCACGCTCGAGAAGATCAGGGCGCAGCCGGGACGGTATCGCTTCGATGTTCTGCTCGACTCACGTCGCAGCGCAGGCGCTGCTGCTGGCCGGCCCGGGCATTTACGGCGTCATCGCCTACACCGTCGGTCGCCGCCGGCGCGAGATCGGGATTCGAATCGTTCCGCGGACCCGTGGGTTTTCGGAAGCAACGCGCTGCTGCGCACGGATAACCGGCGGCAGCGAATTCGCCGACACCATCCAGCGGAGCGCCGAGACGAAATCAGTCGCGAGTCGCCGGCTCTGCAGCGCCCGCCGAGGGCAGGCTCAGAGTGAACGTCGACCCCTCTCCGAATCGGCTGCGGCCGATCGAGGTCGCCACCCATTCCACGGGCGAGGTCGCGCGGGAGGCGGTCCGACGCCGCTCCCCCACGCCGAAGCAGGATCACGGCAAGCCTGGCCCACCAACCGCTCGATCTACTGCAGGATGACATGTTCCCACGTGAACGGGTCCGCCGCCTTCGGATCGACGTGCAGGCGCAGCCACTCAATGACCGAAGGGGCGCCCGCATCGTTGACGGGCGACTCGATGGGGCGGCCCGAGTCGGAGCACGGGGACGTGACGAACGCGATGAATCGGCCATCCACGGCACCCCGCATCGACGCGGTAGTCGTGGCTGTCGCGCTCGACGAGCAGGACGTTGCGTCGAAACGCAGCCAGCGGCGACAGGAGGTAACGACTGCTGATGGGCGTGAACGTCGCTCTTTCGACTCGATCGCCCGGGTGACACAGGTCCGCCTGGAAGAAGAGCGCAATGCCCACCGCGGTCTCGGGGACGGGGAGGAAGGAAGCTCGCGGCCGACGGGTGCCTCGGTGCGTGAAGACGTGCTGCGTCGGGATGTTGGTCGTGGCAGGGTCAGTCCGGGGCGGGTCGGATTCAGGATCCGGCCGGGTCGGAGGTCGACCTGCGGGGCTGAGCGATAGACGAGATGACTACGCTCACGGCGTGGTCCCAATCTGGCTTTCGATCGGATGCCGAGATGAAGCCAGCGCCCAACGCGGGGCGCTCGATCGGCGTCTGAATGCGTCTCGGTTCTCGAGAGCTAAGGAGAGCGCGAACCTTCGGCGCGCGCCCGGTACTGGGAAACGCTCGGCAGCCCCTGCGCCCGCTCGGCGCCCGGCACGGCGCCCGGCTGGGCAAGCGCGCCCGCTCGGCGCCCGGCACGGCGCCCGGCACGGCGCCCGGCCCTGCGCCCGCTCGGGGCCCGGCTCTGCAGGCGCGGCGACGACGTATCCCGCGTCCTCGGCCGCCTCGCGCACCTCCTTCTGTCTCCTTCAGCCATTCCAACGCCCGGTCCCGGGCCGCATCGTTGGCGATCCCGACGCCCACCCGACGCACCCGAGTCCCACGGCTATCGACCGGTGGCATGAACCGAGAGATCGAGGCACGCGTACGCGCTCTTGCGGCACGACAACACGGCGTCGTCGCGCGGTCGCAGCTCATTGACGTCGGGCTCTCACCCGCGGCGATCGGCCGTGGGGCGGCCTCCGGTCGCTTACGGCGACTGCATCGCGGCGTCTATCTGATCGGCCCGATCTACGCCGCCCGTGCGCGGGAGATGGCGGCGGTCCTGTCCGGTGGTCTCCATGCGCTCCTCAGCCACCTGTCGGCGGCGAGGCTCGTCGGCCTGCTGGCGGCGTCGCCGGCGAAGCCATCCGCGGCGCCCGTCAATGTCAGCATTCCCGGTATCGGCCGCGCCCGCCGACGGGGCGTTCGGTATTACCGGACAGCGGCGCTCGGCGACGACGAGCGAACCGTCATGGACGGCATCCCCGTCACGACGCCCGCGCGCACGCTCGTGGATATCGCCGGGATCCTCGGCGTTCGAGAGATCGAGCAGGCCGTGGCCACCGCAGAGCGCGAACGCCTCATCTCCGCTCACGAGCTGGCCGGCCTGCCGGAACGCTATCCGAACCGCCGCGGAATGGCCGCGCTGCGAGGCGTCCTCCGGGAGCTCGCGGAGCCAGCGTTCACCCGTTCGCCGGCGGAGCGCGCCGCGGTCGAGCTCTTCGTCGACGCCGGCTTCCCGCGGCCCCACACCAACGTTCCGTACGGCCTCTTCGAGCTGGACATATTCTGGCCGGAGCTTGGAGTCGCCGTCGAGATCGACGGGTGGACGCACCACTCGTCGCGCTCGCGGTTCGACGCGGACCGGCGCAAGGGCTTGTGGCTCGAGTCGCGAGGGATCGAAGTGATACGCCTCTCCTGGCGACAGATCACGCGTGAACCCGTCCGCACGGTCGCCGAGCTTGCGCCGATTCTCGCCCGTGCACGGGAGGTTCGTGGCATCGCCGGGTGAGCTCGCCGTGGGGTCGCCGGGTGGGCTCGTCGGGGGGGGGGTGGCCGCTTCGGTAGCTCCCTGATCGGGCCGCGGCCTGCGGTGGCCCTGTGTGAGCCGAGCGAAAGCGAGACCTCGACGCAGAGGGCGGAGTCCACCTCCGTCTTCCGATCTGAAACCGAGACGAAGCCAGCGGCCGTGGCGGAGGACGCCGATCGGCGTGTGGACACGTCTCGGTTTGCGAGATGTGGCGAGATCCCGATCCGCCGCCCTGCATCGAGCGCTGGAACCGTGCGCTGCCCGGGCCGCCGCGCCCGCCTCGCCTACGGGATGACGCCGCGCCCGCAGGGTCGCCGCGCCCGCCT
Organism: uncultured Gemmatimonadales bacterium; assembly: GCA_963798855.1. GTDB lineage: Bacteria > Gemmatimonadota > Gemmatimonadetes > Longimicrobiales > RSA9 > CAWCUU01. The sequence continues at coordinate 1,112,727 of CAWCUU010000001.1, forward strand.
CGCCTACGGGATGACGCCGCGCCCGCAGGGTCGCCCCCGCCCACCTCGCCTGCGGAACGACGCCCCCCGCCCGCCTCGCGGGCGGAGCGACGTCCCCGCCAAGCTCGTTCGACGCGGGGGGACGCCCCGGCCGCCCGCATGCCTCGCTCGCCGAGCACGCTCGCCGGGAGCCGTCTCGATACGCCCCGGCTACATCCAGGGCTCGTCCGCCGTCGGGCCGTAGATCGAGGGCAGCCGGCCGTCCGCCATGCGCAGGTAGATCGAGAACTGCCCGCGGTGGTGGATCTCGTCGCCGAGCATGACCTCGACGAACACGAGCCGGGAGATCCGGGTTGGTTTGTCCTTGCCGGCCAGGAAGGGGACCGTCTCGAGGAACCAGGCGTCGTCCTTCGCGCGCAGCATCGCCATGTAGTCCTGGTACGCCGTCTCGACCTGCTCGAGCAGCTCGTCCCAGGAGTCCGGCGGCGGCGGGGGTTCCGCTGGGGCCTGCTGCCCGAACTGACCGTTCACGACCATCGTCGCGAAGGCGCGCTCGAGCGCGAACATCCAGGCAAGCTCCCGCGCCGTCTTGCACTTGGCGTGCGGCTTCAGATCCAGCTCCTCGGTGGGATAGGCGCGCAACACGCGCATGGTCGTCTCGTGCTCGCGCGTGTACCAGTCCAGGAGCTGTTGCTTGGGGCTCGGCATCGACAGGGTCTGACCGGCCTGGGGTGAAGCGGGCATGGGGCCCTCCGGGGATCGGGGAATCCGACATCTTCGGACGCAGGATGCGGCTCGCGCCCGGGCGGCGCAACAATGCCTGGGGTGCAGGATCCAGGGGAGGATGAGGCCGGTCCGCGCGACGCCCGGCAGCATCCGGAGGGCGCACGCGAGGCTCGCTCGCTAGATTGTCCTCGATCCGCCGAACGGAGGAAACCCCATGTCTGCTACCACCGTCGCCGAGGCCGGAGCCGCCGTACGGGCGGAGTCGCCGCAGCCCACCGCCGCACAGCGCGAGTGGACGATGTACGCCCTGCTGTTCTCGTCGACATGCATCATCGTCGGCTTGCTCTGGGACATCTCGTGGCACATGTCGGTCGGCCGGGACCGGCTGTGGACGGCGCCGCACGTGCTCGAGCAGATCGGAGCGAGCGCGGCGGGGCTCGCGTGCGGCTGGGTCGTGCTGCGGACGACGTTCGCCGGCCCGGACGCGCAACGCGCGAGCGCGGTCCGCTTCTGGGGATTCCGCGGACCGCTCGGCGGCTGGGTCGCGATCTGGGGCGCGCTCGCGATGATGTTCTCGGTGCCGTTCGACGACTGGTGGCACAACGCGTACGGCCTGGACGTGATGATCCTCAGCCCGCCGCACGTCGTGCTGCTGTGCGGCATGGTGTCGATCCAGCTGGGCGCGATGCTGCTCGCGCTGGGGATGCAGAACCGGGCGGAGGGCCGTCGCGCCTCGCTGCTGGGGCTGGCGTACGCGTTCGCGGCGGGGGCCCTCATCGCGATGGTCGCGACCGCGCTCTCGGAGTACACGCTGCGCGCGAACGTGTGGCATTCGGGCCTGATGTACGAGGTGAGCGGCGCGGCCTTTCCGGTCTTCCTCGTCGCGGTAGCCCGGGCGGGTCGGATCCGCTACCCCGCGACCGTGACCGCCGCGTTGTACATGGCGCTCTATCTCGTCACGCAGCTGGTGATCATGCAGTTCCCGGCGACGCCGCGGCTCACGCCGATCCTGAACCCGCTCACGCACATGTCGGCGTTCGGATTCCCGCTGCTGCTGGTGGTGCCCGCGCTCGCGATCGACCTGATCCTGCGACGGGCCGACTCGCGTGGCGACTGGTCGCTCGCCGTCCTGATCGGCCTCGCGTTTACGGCCGGGATGGTCGCGGCTCACTGGCCGTTCGCCGAGTTCCTGCTGAAGTCGCCGCTCGCGCAGAACGACGTATTTCTGGCGCGTCACTGGCCGTACAACGCGCTGCTCGGCCCGTGGACGCAGCAGTACTGGAACCTGGGGCCGGATGGGACGTGGAACGCCACGGCGTTCCTGCGCGGCCTGGGCGTGGCGACGGTCGTCGCGATTCTCTCCGCGCGCGTCGGACTGGTTTGGGGCGCCTGGATGAGGAGGGTCCGGCGATGAGGCTCGTGCGGAAGGAGCGCTGGACGGGAGATCGATGGGCCGCGGGCGGTTCTGTCGTTGCGCGACACGGCCGCAGAATGCCGATCGGCGTGCGCGCCGGCGGGATCGTGCTGCTGTTCCTCGCGCTGACGGCGCACGTCGGCACCGACGACGTCTCCTACGCCGGCCAGGCCGGACCGTACCCGGTGCGCGTGACGATCCGTCAGCCCGGCGTGATCCCGGGCCTGGCGGAGATCACGGTGCGGGTGGAGGGAAGCAATGTGCGCCGCGTGCTCGTCACGGCGCTGCGCCGGATCGCCGACGCCGGAGAAGCGCCGCCGGCGGATGAGGCGAAGCCGGTGGCCGGGGTGAGCGGCCTCTACTCGGCGGAGCTGTGGCTGATGACGCGCGGTCCGCACAGCGTCATCGTCACGGTCGAGGGGGGCCGGGGCGAGGGTCGTGCGACCATTCCGGTCATGGCGCGGGCCACCCGGCGCCTGGCGATGACCCGGGGCCTCGAGACCTTCCTGCTGCTGGGCGGGCTGTTTCTCGTCGTGGGGCTGATCACGATCGTCGGCGCCGCAACACGCGAGAGCGTGCTGGACGCGGGCGATCGGCCGGGGCTCCGCGAACGGCACCGAGCCCAATGGGCGATGAGCCTGGCGACGCTGGTGATCGCAGCGATCCTGTACGGCGGATGGACGTGGATCCGGTCGGACGCGAGCCAGTTCGAGGGCCGCATCGACCGGCCGTGGAGCGTGGACGCGGAGGTCGTGACCGACGGCGCGTCACGGCGGCTCGATCTGGCCATCACGGACTCGTTGTGGATCATGAGGAACGACTCGACGTGGCTGCAGCGCAACCTGCGCTACCGCCGCGCGGACCTGATCGCCGACCACGGCAAGATCATGCACCTGTTCCTCGTGCGCGAGCCGGACATGGACGCGTTCGCACACATTCACCCGGTGACGAGCGACGAGGACACGTTCCGCGTCACGGTGCCACCGCTGCCCGCAGGACGCTACCGCGTCTACGCCGACCTCGCCGAGGAGGACGGAGCCGCGCAGACGCTCGTGGCGCAGGTCGACCTGCCGGAACCGCCGCGGGCGGAGACCCCGAAGGGCGGGGATAACGCGGAGGCCACGCGGTCCCCACCGGTCGACCCCGATGACGCGTGGTGGATCGGCGCGGATACAGCGCCGGTCGGTACCGGCAATGTCGTGATCCGTCGGATAGGCGGCGAGCGACCGGTCAGCGCTCGAACGGACGCGGACCTCGGCTTCGAGGTTACGGACGCGGACGGACGTCGGGTTGCGCTCGAGCCGTACATGGGCATGCTCGGGCACGCCATGCTGAACCGGAAGGATGGCCAGGTGTTCCTGCACGTGCATCCGGTTGGGATGGTCTCCATGGCCGCGATGGAGGCGCTCGCCCGCGAGGAAGACAGCGGGATTCCGCCGGCGCAGTCTCCGGCGATGAGCCCGATGCCCGGAATGTCCGGGGATAGCACGGGATCCGGCATGGCGCCGGCGACCGGCACCGTGCGCTTCCCGTTCGTGGCGCCGTCGGCCGGGACCTACCGGATGTGGGTGCAGGTGAAGGTGGCCGGTCGCGTCGTCACACGCGCGTTCGACATCGACGTGCGCTGACGGTTCGGCCCGGCCCTGGCAACCGAGCCGTCCTCTCCCTGACGCGGCCGAGCGGGCGGGGCGATCACCGCTCGAAGCACGCGCGCAGCCGGCGCAGCCCCGTCTCGATGTGCTCCGTGCGGATCGCGCCGTATCCGAGGACGAGGCCGGCTCTGGCCCGAGGGGAGGCCGCGTATCTCGCGAGCTGCTGGACCTCTACTCCAACCTCCGACGCGTGGCGCGCGACCTCCGCCATCTCGCGAGGATCATCCGCGCGTGCCGTGGCGCAGATGTGCAGCCCGGTGTCGGACGGAACGACCTCGAGCAGATCGGCGAAATCCCGCTTCAGCGTCGCGACGATCAGGCGGTGCCTCGCCTCGTAGACGCGGTTCATGCGGCGCAAGTGCCGCGCGAAGCCGCCGTCGTCGATGAAGCGGGCGAGCGCCTGCTGGATCCAGAGCGGCGTGTGCCAGTCGGTGAGGTACTTGGCGCGACGCACCGCATCGCGCAGCGACGGCGGCGCGACGATGAAGCCGAGCCGCAGCGTCGGCAGCATCGTCTTGGAGAACGATCCCACGTAGAGGACGCGTCCACTCGTGTCGAGGCTGCGAAGCGGCTCGATCGGCTTTCCACCGAAACGAAACTCGCTGTCGTAGTCATCCTCCACGATCGCGGCATCGTTGCGGTCGGCCCAGCGCAGCAGCTCGATCCGGCGCGACGCCGACATGGAGGCTGCCGAGCGGGTAGTGGTGCGCGGGGGTCGTGTAGACGAGGCGCGTCCGCGGGGGCAGATCTCGCACGACGAGCCCCTGCTCATCGACCGGCGTCGCGGCAATGCGCAACCCGAGCGAATGGAACAGCAGGCGGGGCGGAGGATAGCCGGGATCCTCCACCGCGACGCGATCTCCGGGCGCGAGCAGGACGCGGGCGAGGATGTCGAGCGCCTGCTGCGTGCCGTTGGTGATGGTGATGTCGTCGGCCGAGGTCAGGACTCCGCGCGAGACGCCGATGTGGCGTGCGATCGCCTCGCGCAGCTCGGGCTGGCCGGCGGCTTCGGCGTAGATGCCTGCGCCGACCGTCTCGGCCCGAAGCTGTCGGGCCACCAGCCGGCGCCAATGGGCGTGCGGGAAGAGTGAGGCGTCGGGTAGGCCGCTGCGGAAGTCGAAGCGCGCCGCCCTGCGGAACGCGGTCGACACGCGGACCGTCTCCCAGACCGCGCGGGGGCGCAGCGGCCCCTCCGCGGCGCCGGCTCCGGGGGCGTTCGGCGCGGGGGCGGCGGTCCCGGTGACGAACGTCCCGGCGCCGACGCGGGTGGTGACGAAGCCGGCGGCCGAGAGACGGTCGTAGGCGGCGGTTGCGGTCGTGCGCGAGACGCCCAGGCGTCGAGCCAGCTCGCGCGTCGCCGGGAGTCGATCGCCCGGCCGTAGGCGTCCGTCGAGAATGGCCTGCCGCAGCTGGCGGTAGATCTCCGTGCTCAGGCTGGCATGGTCGGGGAGACTGACGTGTACGTCCATCGCTGAGACTCCGGCTCCTCACCAATTGGTCTGTTCAAGCTCGCAGATATTGGCTCTACAGCAAGCCCTCCGAGCCCGGTAGCTTCATCGGATCGCTGAGCGCGACACGCATGAACCCACGCGCGAGGATGATGATCCGATGAGAGATTCGAAGAGTCCGGCCGTCGCTCGGACGGCGGCGGGCATGGATGCGAGTGCCGGACGCTGGCAGGCAAAGAGGCTGTACGTGGCGGTGGTGCATACGCCGCGCGAGGTCTCCTACGTCGCCGCGGCCACCTCTCACGATGCGCTGGAGCAGCGGCTCGTCGGCTACGTTCGGGAGCGGGCACGCTGGCAGCTCTGGCCGGGCGACGCACGGCACGTCGAAGCACGGCTCGCCGCCGGCAATGCGGACGGCGCGATCCGGCTCTATTTCGACTTTACCGGCGAGCGGTGGGACGAGGAGCGGTTGCGGATCGAGGTCGTCGACGTCGTGGGGGCGCGATGACGACGTCGACGCTGTCGGTGCGGGAGAGTCGCCCGTGGGCGACGGTGGTGACGGGGGGTCTGGTGGTGGGGACGCTGGACATCGCGTACGCGATCGTCTTCTGGGTCGTCAAGGCGGATGTCCCGCCGGGGCGCATCCTGCAGTCCGTCGCCTCCGGCCTGCTCGGGCCGGCGAGCTTCCAGGGAGGGGCGCCGAGCGCGGCGCTGGGGCTCGGGCTGCAGTGGCTCATCGCGATCTCAATGTCGGTCACCTATTACGTTGTCGCGCTTCGCTGGCCGCTGCTCCGACGCCGCCCGCTGACCTGCGGCGCCGGATACGGGCTGCTGCTGTACGCGATCATGAACTTCATCGTCGTGCCGCTCTCGGCGGCGTCGAGTGGATCGCGCGAGCCGCTGTGGGTCGGGCTCAGCGTCGTCGTCCACATGGTCCTCATCGGCGTGCCGATCGCGCTCTTCGCTCGGCGCGCGATCGAGGGCGGAGGCTGACCTCCAACGGTGGCTGCGCTCCCAGCCGCCTACATCCGCCACGAGAGGGAGAAGGCGACGGCGCCCCCGGACGCGGGTGCGACGTCCACGCGCGCGGGCAGCCGCATACGCTCCCAGTAGTGGCCGGGGGCCGCGGCGCCAATGGCGGCGCCACCGAGAGCGCCCGCGCCCGCGAACAGCACAGCGTAGCCGAGCGCCTTCTCGCCGGCAGTCGCACAGCCCCAGCAGTGGCCCTCGTCGTCGCCGGAGATCAGCCCGGTGAGCACACCGCTGCCGAAGCCGAACAGCGCCCCGATACCGGCGCCGTGTGCCGCGCCGCGTCCGCGCGAGCGCGGGCGCCGGACGGCGAGCTGGCCGACCGTGGCGAAGCTCACCTGGACATGCGCGGGGCCGCGCAGGTCCTGAAAGACCAGCGTGTCGGCGTGCCAGCCGACGAAGGAGTACTCGGCGGTGCGGTGCCCGATCATCACGCGGACCCGCTCTCCGGCCTGGGGGAACAGCAATCCGTCCAAGAGCACCGCGGCCGATTCGCTCAACGCTCAAGCGCGTCATGGATGACCCAGCCGACCAGCAACCCCAGGCCTGCGCTGCCGAGGACGATGGTCGCGCCCGGCGCGTAGCAGATCGGTCCGGCGGTGCAGTCCGCACCGTCGCGGCGCGCCTGACGGATCCCTGCCGGCAGGGCCGCGAGGGCGCCGACGGCCGCGCCGATCAGGAGGTAGGGTGCGAGATGCCCTGAGCGGCGATCGAGGGCAGGCAGCTGTGGCCGAAAGCGTGACGCGGCGCCGGAGCGAGGGAGAGCGAAGCGTTCCGTGGCAGGAGCGAGCCCGGTTTGTGCGCCGACCGGCGGCACCGACCCGATGGTCGGTCGCGTCTGAAGCGAGGGCGGCCATTGAGCGGTGAGCTGCGCCGGGCAGACGGCGACCACGATGGAGAGAAGCAGGACTGTGCGCACGGCCGACTCGGGGTTGCAGGTAGACGGCTCCGGCCGCGGGGCCGGGGGGCGTCGGGAAAGTTGCGTCCCTCGCACCCCGCACGGCCTACGTCGGAGTACGTAGTGGGACGCGCCGAATCGCGCAGCGACCTGCTAGGTCACGCGGGATTGGTCGGCTTCGTCCTGCTGCGCCGGGCAGCCGGCTCCGTGCCTCAGTCGTGCTCGCTCGCGGCCTGGACCAGCGCGTCGAGGACGCGGAGCAGGGCCGCGGCCAGCTCCGGATCCCCGGCGATGGCCGCGGCATCCGGGTCGCGGCCGCTCACGGGCAGCACGATCGACGCACCGGGGACCACGATCATGGACATCGTGCGCAGCGTCTCGGTGAGCGAGGCCTGAGCATGGGATGAGCGAGGCGACGCGTTCAGCAGCCCCACCGGCTTGTGGACGATCTCCGGGGCGCTGACCAGCCAGTCGAGCGCGTTCTTCAACGCTCCGGGGACGCCGTGGGCGTACTCCGGGCTGCAGATCAGGAGGGCGGCGGCCCCGCCTACGCGTCGTCTGAAATCGGCGATCGCCGGCGGCGGCGTCATCCCCTCGCGGTCGAGATCGGGATTGAAGTAGGGCAGGGAGTCGAGGGCCGAGAACAGCTGGATATCAATCGGAGGCGGCGCGAGCAGCGCGGCGGCGCGCAGGAGCGCGGTGTTGGATGAGCGCGCCCGCAGACTTCCGGTGATCGACAGGATCCGGGTCGAGGTCATCGATACGCTCCGTGCGCGTGTGCTCTGAGATTGCGGCGCGCGGCGGCATCGCGCCGTCGTGGTTGCGCTCAGGAAGACGTCCTGGACGGGCCGGGTTCCTGGGACTGCGCTCCGTTCGGCGATGAAGCGCGTCCTCGATCCGACTCGCGGTGCAGGCGCGGAGGGCAGGTCGCTTGCCGCGATCGACCCGCGGGATCTATCGTATCAGCGCTCTTCGTGAAACCCCCGTCTGCCCGAGCGTGCCCGCATGTCACGTCGCTTGCTTCTGCCGGCCGGCGGTCCGGAGCGGATCGCCGTAGGGATAGGGTGATGCGCCTCGAAGCCCCTCCCGCGGACATCGTCGACCGGCTCCGCGAGCATCGCACGGTCGGCGCCGCGCCGCTCGCTGAGCTGCAATGGCTCGCGGCGCACGGCCGCATCCGCCGGCTGGATGCCGGCGAGTACATGGCCCACAAGGGGTCATTCGCCCAGCAATCCGAGTACGGGCTGGAGATCGTTCTGAGCGGACGCTTCGGGGTCCTCATCGACCGCGGTGTCGGGCCTCGAAAGGTGATGGAGTGGCACGGCGGCAATGTCTCCGGGATCCTGCCCTTCTCGCGTATGACATCGGCGCCGGGCAACGCCATTGCGGATACGCCGCTGGAGACGCTCTCGATATCTCCGAGTGATTTCCCCGAGCTGATCCGCGAGTGCCCCGCGCTCGTCGCGATCTTCGTGCACGTCATGATCGATCGCGCGCGGGTCTTCAACACGAGCGACTGGCAGGATGAGAAGATGGCGTCGCTCGGCAAGCTCACGGCCGGTCTCAGCCACGAGCTGAACAACCCCGCGTCGGCGGTGACTCGCAGCGCAAAGCAGCTGCAGAAGATGGTGGCCGAAGCCGACCGCGCGGCGCGCGCGCTGGCGCTCGCGGGACTCGACGACGCGCAGCTGGGTGCGGTGGACCGCATCCGCGAGGCGTGCATGGGGACGGCGGCGACGGTGTCGCGCTCGCCGCTCGAGCGTGCGGACCGCGAGGACGAGATCGCGGAGTGGCTGGACGAGCACGGCGCGGACCAGTCGGCGCTCGAGGCACTGGCCGAGACATCGGTCACGATCGGGGCGCTGGACGCGCTGGCGGAGCACCTCGAGGGCGACGCCCTCGACGCGGCGCTCGACTGGGTCTCGGCCGGATGCGCGATCCGCATGCTGGCGTCGGAGAACGAGCGCGCCGGGTCGCGCATCTCGCAGCTGGTGAGCGCGATGAAGCGTCTCACCCACATGGACCGCGCGCCGGTGCGCGAGCCGATGAGCATCGAGCAGGGCGTGCGGGACACGCTGATGGTGCTCGGCTACAAGGCGCGCGACAAGTCGGTCAGCGTGAAGCTCGAGGTGGCCCCGGACCTGCCGCGCGTGGACGCGATCGGCGGCGAGCTGGACCAGGTCTGGATGAACCTGATCGACAACGCCCTCGATGCCGTCGACGTGGGCGGACAGCTGGTCGTGACGGTGAAGCCGGAGGGCCGCAACATGGTGGTCCGCGTGATCGACGATGGGCCCGGCATCGCCCCCGAGAACCAGTCGCGGATCTTCGATGCGTTCTTCACCACGAAGGCGCCCGGAGAGGGGACCGGGCTGGGGCTGGAGGTCGCGCGCACCCGGGTGCGCGGCCACGGCGGCGAGATCGCCTTCGATTCACGTCCCGGCCGCACGGAGTTCCGCGTCTCGCTGCCGCTCTCCGACGAAGGTCCACTCCTGACCATGCCCTCGTAGCCAATGGTGCGGCCGGTGGTCCTCGCCGTCGATGACGACGCGGAGGTGCTGAGCGCCGTCGCCCGCGATCTGCGCTCCCACCTCGGCAGGGAGTATCGTGTCGTGAAGGCGAGCTCCGGCGCCGAAGCGCTGCAGGCGACCCGGGAGCTGAAGCAGCGCGGCGTCCCGGTCGCGCTGTTCCTGGTCGACGAGCGGATGCCCGCCATGAACGGCACGGAGTTCCTGGTTCAGGCACTGGAGATCCAGCCGGACGCGCGACGCGTCCTGCTGACGGCGTACGCGGACACGTCCAGCGCGATCAAGGCGATCAACCGCATCCGCCTCGACCACTACCTGCTGAAGCCATGGGAGCCGCCCGAGGAGCGCCTCTATCCGGTGCTCGATTGCCTGCTCGAGGAGTGGGCAGCGCAGGCCGGTCCCCTGTTCGACGGCATACGGGTCGCCGGTACGGCGCTCTCCGCCTCGAGCTTCGCGGTGAAGCGGTTCCTCTCCGCCAACCAGATCCCGTACCAGTGGGTCAACATCGACGACGACGCGTCCATGCGCGCGCTGGTCGAGGAGATCGAGCCCGGACTCGCGCGCCTGCCGGTCGTCTTCTTCCCCGACGGGACCGCCCTCGTCCAGCCGGGTCCGCGCGAGCTGGCCGAGAAGGCGGACCTCGACACGCGCCCGAAGCAGCGCTTTTACGATCTGATCATCGTCGGCGGCGGACCCGCCGGCCTCGCAGCGGCCGTCTACGGGGCCTCCGAAGGGCTGGGGACCCTGCTCGTCGAGCGCGATGCGCCGGGCGGCCAGGCGGGGACGAGCTCGTTCATCGAGAACTATCTCGGCTTTCCCGAGGGAGTCAGCGGAGCCGAGCTGGCGAGCCGCGCCGCCGCGCAGGCGAAGCGGCTGGGTGCCGAGATCCTGGCGGCGCAGGACGTCGTCGAGGTCCGTCGCAACGACCCGTACCGGATCGTGAAGCTGGGCGACGGATCCGAGCTGAGCTGCTACGCCGTGGTCATCGCGAGCGGGATGGAGGTGCGGCGCCTGGACGTGCCGGGTCTCGAAGAGCTGGTCGGCGCCGGAGTCTACTACGGCTCGGCCCTCAGCGAGGCCGCGCTGTACCGGGACAAGGACGTGGTCATCGTCGGGGGCGCGAACTCCGCCGGTCAGGGCGCGATCTTCTTCTCGCGGAACGCCCGCAGCGTGACCGTGCTGCTGCGCGGCCCCTCGTTGAGCCAGGGCATGTCGCAGTACCTCGTGGACCGCATCAACGAGACGGGCAACATCATCGTGCGGCCGAACACGATCGTCCGCGCAGTCCGCGGAGCGAGGTGCCTGGAGTCCCTCACCATCGAGGACACCGTCACGGCCGAGTCTCATGCACTTGCGGCCGCGGCGATGTTCATCTTCATCGGCACCGCACCACGCACCGATATGGTCGCAGGCGTTGTCGAGCGGGACCCGCACGGCTTCATCCTCACGGGCCGTGATCTGATGTCCGGCGGGCGCAGGCCGCAGGGCTGGTCGCTCGATCGCGATCCCTTCCTCTTCGAGACCAGCGTGCCGGGGATCTTCGCCGCGGGCGACTCACGCCACGGCTCGGGGAAGCGCGTCGCCGCCGCCGTCGGTGAAGGCTCGGCGACCGTCGGCGTGATCCACGAGTACCTGCGCACGGTCTGACGCGGCGTCCCGAGCGCCGCCCTTGACGCTGATGTATCGTCGCCTTATATATAGAGCGACAATATAAATCACCGCCCCCTCAGGCTCGGCCCGTGCCGGATCCACTCGACATCCAGTCCTTCGCCAAAGGAATGAACGAGCTGCTCGTGCTCGTCGCGGTGCGCGACGGTGCGCGCCACGGCTACCAGATCGCGGTGGATCTCGAGCGCCGCAGTCGCGGTCTGTTTTCGCTGCAGCACGGCACGCTGTACCCGATCCTGCACCGGCTCGAGCGGGAGGGGTGGATCCGGGGGAGCTGGGAGGAGGGCGCGGGTCGGCGTCGGAAGCTGTACGCGCTGACGGACCGGGGGCGTGCGCGCCTGGAGGCGGAGGCCGAGCGGTGCCACGAGGTGTTCAGCGGTCTGCTCTCGCTGGTGGAGGACCCTGTCGATGCGATTCGCGGCGAGTCTGCGTGAGGTCGCGGCCGGCGCCGATCTGGCGCCGAGCGCGCGGCTGGAGGTGCTGGAGGAGGTCGCGTCGGACCTCGACGCGCTCTACGAGGAGCTGATCGCGCAGGGGGTTCCGACGGTGGTGGCGCGGCGCAGGGCGGAGGCGCTTCTCTCACCTTCGGCGGAGGCGTTGCGGGCGCTGGGCACGGTGCACCGCCCGCTGCCGTGGCGGCTGGCGGCGAGTCTCACCGGGTCGGGACGGCGGGTCGAGCGTGCGCTGCTCGCGCTCTCGGCGCTCTTCGTCCTGGCTGTGTCGCTGTTCGCCTTCGCGAGAGCGGGGCTGCTGCGCGACCCATCCCCCTTCCTCTGGCCGCTGCTCGGGCTCGCGGCGGGCGGTGCGCTGCTGACCCTCGCGCATGCGCTGCGTCTCTGGCTGGGTGGCTCTCCCCGGCCGGCGCTCGTCCGCCGTCGGCTGCGCGGGCTGCTGCTGCTCCCGTGTGCCTCGTGCCTGATCGCGGCGCTCGGCGTGTCGCTCGAGCTCTGGCGTGCGGCGGGACTGATCATGGGCGACGTCGCGCTTCAGCGTCCGGCGCTTCTCGCGTGGCTCTTCCGGTCGGTTGCGCTCGGCGGCTGCGCGCTGCTGACGGTGCTGGCGGTGGGGCTCGCGTGGCTCCTGCTGTCGACGCGGGTGGCCGTGCTCGAGCGCCGTGAGGAAGCGCTGCTCGGAGAGGGCGAGATGCACATCGTTCCCCCTGCGTGGAGGTAGGCATGCCCGAATGGTTCCAGGAAGGTGGCGTGATCATGTGGCCGATCCTCGTCGCCACGCTGCTCGCCGTGGCGCTCGCGCTGCTGTCCTGGTGGCGGCTGCGGCGCGCGCCCGGGGGCCACGACCCCGTACTCGAGACGCGCATCGACGCCGTGCTGTTCTGGGGGGGCTGGGCGGCCGTGGTGGGCGTGCTGGGCACGCTCGTCGGCATCGCGCAGGCCGCGGGTGCCATCGTGGCCGTCGGCAACGCGCCCGCCGGGCTCGTCTGGGGCGGGATCAGGGTCGCCCTCGTCAGCACGGTGGCCGGCCTGCTCGTCTTCGCTCTTGCGCTGCTCGCCTGGTTCGGACTGCGCGTTCGCTATCGGAGGCGCGAGCTCGCCTGACGCTCACTCCCGCAGCACGGCAAGCGGCGGCGGCGCCGGCTCGCGCACCTGCTAACCGTCGGGCTCGCTCCGCACCCCCCGCATGGTGCGTGGTCCGAGCGTGAGCACCACGGCCGAGCCGCGACCCGTGTCGTCGCGCTCGAAGCGAACGTGGACTCCCCCGACCACGCGCAGCGTGAAGTCATCCGGAGCGAGCGCGAACAGCTCCGCCTCGCCCTCGCCAGGGACGTCCATGAAGAGCCGGCCGTGGTGCAGGAAGACCTCGCCCACCTCGCCACGACCGAAGTCGTAGGCACCCGTGAGCTTCCGCAGCCGCTCTTCCGGCAGACGGATGAAGTCGAAGCTCGGGGCAGGCGGCAGAGCCGTCGAGAACGGCTCCGCGTCGAGCGCGACGAGGCGCGGGGCGGTCGCAGGCCGGCCACCCGCGACTTCCGCTTCCGCGATCTTCTCGGCAATCGCCCACGCATCGATTCCCTCGACGCCGGGGCCGTGGTCCGTGTCCCCACGGTGCACGATGACGAGGTTCAGATCGGGGACCACCCAGAGCCCCTGGCCGCCCGTTCCGCGGCCCTGGAAGAGCGCGTGCTGCCGGAGGACCGGATACGCGTTGGCCGATAGCGAGCCGGGCCTGTAGATCCACCACATGTAGCCGTAGTCGGCGCCGCCGATCGCATCGGAGATCGGGGTCGTGCTCTCCGCGACCCAGCCGTTGGGCAGCACCCGGCGGCCCTCCCACTCTCCGCCCCGGAGCATCAGCAGCCCGAGGCGGGCCAGGTCCCGGCTCGAGATGCGGAACGTCTGCGCCGGGTGCTCGGAGCGCCGCGGCTCGACCACGCGGAATCCGTCCGAGGGCGTGTAGTCCTCCATCCCGATCGGCTCCGCGATCCGCTCCGCGAACGCGCGGTACAGGTCCTCGCCCGTCACCCGCTCGTAGATCACGCCCGCCACGTTGAAGTCCCAGTTGTTGTAAAACCAGAAGGTGCCCGGCGTGTGGCTCCCCCGCGCCGGCCGCTCCTCGTCCTGGCTGTCCGGCGCATACGCCGCCGGCAGATAGACGCCCGATCGGGCCGTGATGACGTCGCGAACGGTGGCCTTCCCTTCGGCGGGTGTCAGCGGGTGGACCGCGTCGCCGATGCCGAGCTCGTCCAGCGTCGCATCCAGCCAGATGCGCCCTTCCGCCACCGCCGGGCCGTACAGCGCGCTCACCAGGCTCTTCCGGATCGAGTGCGTCTCCAACTCCCTGGCGACGTCGCCCCAGGCGGCCACGACCCGCCCGTCGTACACGGCCATCACCGCCGCGGAATGGACGCTGTCCGCAATCGCGCGGGCACGGCGCAGCGAGTCCGCGGAGAAGCCGGCTTCCGCCGGCGTCGCATACTGCCGCCACGCGCCCGCCGGCTCCTGGCCGGCGGCCGGTGCGACGACGCTGCCGGTCATGGTCAGCACGACGGCGATCGCGGGTAACCGGAAGGACATGGCTGGCTCCTTCGCCCACACGTGTAAGAGTTCGCCGCGCGCACGAGGGCGGATCGGTGCACGTGGAGGGTTCATGGCAAGCGTCGCAGGACGTTTCGCTGCGCGTCGCGCAGCGCACGGCGGATGACGCGCTCGCGGCGCAGGACGTCGACGGCGGCCGGCGTCGGCGAGCGAGTGGGGGTGAGCCAGGGCAGCCGATCGGCGGCGCCCTCGAGGTTCGCGCGCACCGACGGTCCCGCGACGGCGAGGAGAACGATCGTCGCGGCGGCCGCCGCAGTGGCGCGGCCAGTCCTGCCGGGATCGCCGGCGTCGAGCGAAAGGCGCCGCACGCGTCGCACGAGCCTCGACTCGCCGGATACGAATCCCGGGGCGCAGACGGGCGACTCCCAGCGCATGGGGGCGAGTCGGGCCAGCGCTTCCGCGAGAGGACGACGCGCGCCGGTCAGCCGCACGGCGACGTCATCGCACGCGTACTCCGCCAGCTCCAGCAGGCGCCGCCACACGCGGCGGGCGAACGGCTGGAAGGGAAGCAGCAGGCACACCAGGCTCTCGAGCAGGCGCCAGACGGGATCGTGGCGCCGCAGATGCGCGATCTCGTGCGCGAGCACGGCCCGCCGCTGCGCTTCCGAGAGGCAGAGCCATCCGTCCGCTGGAAGGCAGACTTCCCGCATGCCGATCACGACCGGGCTGCGCACCTGCGGCGACGTAGTGAAGCGGATCCGGCCGGGTTGGGCGATCCCGGCGGCCGTCAGGTCGGCCCACGGGGGCGCTCCGGGCGTCCTCGGCCCGAGACGCCGGCGCTCGACGATGATGCGGAGCAGGCCGAGCATCGAGGCCACGGCGACCCACGCGATCCAGCTACCCGCCAGCGCCGTGGCCGCCCACGTGTGAGCCGCGAGCACGTCGGCCATCGGCGCCGCCGCGGCTCGCCAGCCTGGAGTATGCAGCGTCATCCCGACCGCGACGCGCGCCGTCGCCGTGAGCGCAGGGGCCAGCAGCGCGGTCCGCCAGAGAATCTCCTCGATGCCGATCCGCGGGCGGCATAACCGCACGATCAGCCCGGCGCCGATCAGCAGGACGGCGGAATGCAGCAGGAAGGTCGCGCCCCAGGCGAGCAACCCCTGGGCGTACGCGACGGAGAGCAACTCCACATAGCGCGGTGTCATTCTTCCCACGACTCCAGAATGGCTCGGATGCGCGCCACATCGTCCTCATCCACCTCGCCCGATTCGAGCGCGTAGCTCACCATCGTCGGAAGCTCGCCAGCGAACAGTCGGCCCATCAGGTGCCGCACCGTCGATCGGCGCACCTGCTCGCGCGTGACCCGCGCCGCGTAGACGTATTCGCGTCCGTCGGCGCTGTGGCCGATCACGCCCTGCTTCTCCAGCCGGAACAGCAGCGTGCCGATCGTCTTCCGGCTGAGGCCGGTGTCGGGCTCGAGTCGGGCGTGCACCTCGTTCGCGGTCGCCGCACCGAGCTCCCAGAGCACGTCGAGGATCCGGATCTGGAGGTCGGTGAGCTCGTCGAGCTGTTTGCGTCGCATGGATTACATTTGTAAGACCAGACCGGCGACAGCGCAAGCGCGAGTGCTCCGAGCCGACACTTCGCCCCCGGCATGGGGCTGATTCGGGCCGGCGATGCGCGACGCGCGATCGGGGTCGCGCCTCATTCGTTGCGAAGCGCCTCCTGGGGGTCGACTCTCGTCGCGCGATGGGCGGGGAGCCAGAGCGCGAAGCCGGCGACGGCCAGCATGAGCACCGTGAGCGCGGCGTAGCTCAGCGGGTCGGTCGGGGCGATGCCGTAGAGCATTCCGCTCATCAAGCGTGTGAGCACGAGCGCCGCGGCGAGACCCGCGGCGACGCCGGACAGCACCACGGAGCCGCCCTGCCGCATCACGAGGCGGAGGACGTGCCCTGCGCGAGCGCCGAGCGCGATGCGCACGCCGATCTCGGCGGTGCGGCGGCTGACCGCGTATGCGACGACCGCGTACACGCCGATCGCGCCGAGGAGCAGCGCGATGGCCGCGGCGAGGCCGACGAGGACGAGCGCGAAGGTGGCGGGTGCGGTGGCGTCGGCGACGCGCTCGCCGAGCGTCTCGACGTCGGCCAGAGGAACGGCGGGATCCACCTCCGCGACGGTGCGGCGGACGGCGGGCACGAGCGAGGTCGGTGGCAGCGAGGTCCGCAGCACGTACGCCAACGGCCGTGGAGAGAGGCCGTCCTCGGCGGGAATCATCGGCTCGTAGATCAGCCGGAGGAACTCGTCCGTGCTCGGCTTCGCGCGCACGTTCGCGGCGATGCCGACGACCGTGTACCAGGGGCCGTCGGTGTCGATCCGGACGCGCTGGCCGAGGGCGTCCACTCGCGGGAAATACGCCGCCGCGGCCGCCTCGCTCAGCACGGCGACGCGAGCCGGTCCGTTCTCGTCGGCGGTGGTGAATCCGCGGCCGCGCACCGGGATGCCCATCGCCGCGAAGTAGCCGGGCGCCGTCACGCGAGACCCTGTGACCGGCGGCACCGTCCCCGCCGGCGTGGGGAAGCCCTGGGCCTCGAGCGTCTCGCCCCAGCACATGTTTGGCGTCAGCGGCAGGCAGTTGCCCACGGCACCCACGGCGTCCACGCCGGGCAGCGCCTGCAGCTTCGAGCGCAGCTCCTGGTGGAAGCGGAGGAAATCGGCGCGAGTGGCGTAGCGGGTTTGCGGCAGCCCGATCCGGAAGGTGAGCGCCTGGCGCGTCGAGAAGCCGAGGTCCACGCTGCGGAGCTGCTGGAAGGTGCGCAGCAGCAGCCCCGAGCCGATCAGCAGCACGAGCGCGAGCGCGACCTGTGTCGCGACCAGGACGTTGCGTCCGCGCAGCCGGCTGCGGCCCGCGGTCGTGCGGCGCGCCCCATCCTTGAGCATCTCGGCGACGTCGGCGGAGCGGCGCAGGGAAGGGGTGAGGCCGAGCACCAGCGCCACGACCAGGCAGGCGGACAGGGCGACGGTCAGCACGACCGGATCGAGCGACACCTCGGCGAGCCGCGGGACGTCGATCGGCGCCCGGCCCTGCAGCACCCGGATCGCGACGCTCGCCGCGCCGATCCCGATCAGCCCGGCGGAGCCGGCGAGCAGCAGCGTCTCCGCGAGGAAGCCGCGCGCCAGGCGCCCGCGCGTCGCCCCCAGCGCCGTGCGCACCGCGCTCTCCCGCTGCCCGTCCTCGGCGCGCACCAGGAACAGGTTCGCCACGTTCGCCACCGCGATGAGCAGAACGAAGCCGACGGTGCCGAGCAGGATCCACAGCATCGGCCGCACGTCGGCCACCACACTCTCCTTCAGCGTGACGATCCGGGGTGCGATGCCCGCATCGTCCAGGTACTCCTTCACTCGCGCCGGGTCGTCGCTCTGCTCGCGCAGGACCGGCAGCATCCGCGCGAGCTCCGCCTCCAGCGACTGCGGGGTCGCTCCCGGCCGGAGCCGGGCCACGGCCTGCTCGTTCCAGCCTCCGATGCCACTGGCCGGGACCACGCGCGGCAACCACAATGCCGTCTCCGCCTCGGGAAAGGCGAAGCCCGCCGGCATCACGCCGACGACGTCGATCGGCGTCCCATCCAGGCGGATGGTGCTGCCGAGAACGGCTGGGTCTGCGCCGAACCGCTCGACCCACAAGCGGTGCGAGAGCACCGCCACGGCCGCGGCTCCCGGCTCGCCCTCCGTCGCCGTGAACCATCGGCCGAGCAGAGGCTCGACGCGCAGCACGGCCTCCAGCGACGGAGTGGCGCGCGCCACACGCAGCTGCACCGGATCGCCCCGGCCCGTCAGCGTCGCGTCGGTTCCGCCGTACATCGCCATCACCGTGGCTTCCCGCACCCGCTCCCGATAGAAACGGTAGAAGCCGTACGTCACGCCCAGTCCGCCCTCGATGCCGAGCCCCTTCGCCGAATGGCTCACCAGCACCAGACGATCGGACTGCGGGTACGGCAGCGGGCTCAGCACCACTCCGTACACGAGGCTGAACACGGACGTCGCCGCCGCGATCCCCAACGCGAGCGTCAGCACCGATGCCAGCGTGAACGAGGGGCGACGCCGCAGCCGCCTCGCCGCCTGTCGCACGTCCTGCCACGCCGCTGTCCACCCTGAGCCGGCGCCCAGCGCACCCGCCCTGGCCGCCGCCAGGTGCTGTTTCGGCGCCCGTGTCAGAAGGTCCCCGATCGAGCGCAGCGTGACACTCACGACCGCCGCACGGCCGCGCCGGCTCCGCGCCTCGCCGGCGATCCGGCCGAAGCACTCCGTCAGCTCGTCGCCGTATCGCTCGCGGAACTCCCGCGGCAGGACCGCCGACGCCCGCCGGTAGAGCCGCTCCGCGATGCGGACCGTCGTCGC
The DNA here is from genome assembly GCA_963798855.1 of uncultured Gemmatimonadales bacterium. Taxonomy (GTDB): domain Bacteria; phylum Gemmatimonadota; class Gemmatimonadetes; order Longimicrobiales; family RSA9; genus CAWCUU01. Next base: position 1,131,457 of record CAWCUU010000001.1, read on the forward strand.
CTTCCCCCCGGCGCCCGTCATGCTCCCGCCTCCCCGAGCGATAGCTTCGCTCGCGCCAGCCTGGCCAGTCCCTCCAGCCGCACCGCCTCCGCCCCGAGCGCCGATCGCCCCGCCGGCGTCAGCGCGTAGTAGCGACGGCGAGGGTCGTCGCCCGGCCCCGCCGGGCTCGACGTCTCCTCGATCAGGCCGCGCTCCGTCAGCTCCGCGAGCGTCCCGTACAGCGTCGCCGGCCACAGCCGCACCTCTCCGTCCGTTCGCTTCTCGACTTCCTGCCGGATCACGTAGCCGTGCTTCGGAGCCGGGGCGAGGGAGACCAGAATCTGGAAGGACCGTGGGTCGAGCTCGGGCATGAGAGGCCTCGTCGGGGTACGATAGGTATTGATTAATATATATATTGTCTCGAAGCGAAATCGCAAGACCTGTTCGGCCGGTGTTGGTGGGCGACCTCGCGCGGAGGAGGAGCTGGAGCGGCAGGAGCCCTGAGCCTCGCGGAAGCAGCCGATCACTCTCCCGTGGCCGGCGGCGGCGGCGTGATGGATGAATCTCCGTGGTACGGGCCCATTCCCGCGGCCGGCAGGACGACGAGCTGCCCCGACATCATCGGCAGGTGCGACGGCACTGCGCATACGAAGGGGAAGACGCCGGGCCGCTTTGCGACATAGGTCGCGTGCCGGATCGTGCCGCCCGGAAGAGGGACGGCGAGGTCGGGGAGCACGAAGGAGTGGTCGTCGTCCTCGGGGTTGATGAACGTGAAGTGGATCGTGTCGCCCTCCACGACGGTGAGCGTGCTGGGCGAGAAGGCGTACACTTCCTTGCCTTCCAGAACGCCGCCCTGCGCGAACGCGTCCCCGAGGAATGGATAGAGCGACCGGTCCTCCTTCACGAGCAGGGGGACGGTCGTGACGGTGAGTTGGCGTGCACGGGGCCTGTAGGCTGCGTGACGATCCTGCCGGCCTGGCTTTGCGCAGCCGCCGGCCAGCGCGAGTACGGCCAGGATCACCCGCGCGACCGTCATGCGCCCCACGCGCTTCGGGCGGCACCCGTACGGCGGCTCGATCCAGGTCTTCAGCGACCTGCTAGAACCCACCGCCACCTCCTCCGCCACTTCCGCCGCCGCTGCTGCCGCCGCCGCCGGAGCCGGAGGGACTCGAGGACATGGTGCTGGAGGCGGCGCTCGACATCGCGTGCATGTCGTGGGAGAAGGAGAACGCGTTGAAGCTCCCTCCGTAGCCGCTGTACCACTGTGGCGGCTCGGTGAACATCTCCTGGAAGGCCTTCGCCCATTTCTCCTCGACGCGGAACGCCATGGCGAAGGGGAGATAGCGCTCGAACATCTCGGGCGAGGTGATCATGCGGCGGTAGCGATCCTCCTCGACGCGGTCGAGGAACTCGCGAAAACCGAGCGCATGCTCGCGCGCACGTGCGCCCGCGATCGTCCGCGCGGGCATGAGGAGGCCGAAGATGAAGAGGATGATGGCAGAGGCGACGCCGGCGGCCCCGAACGTCACCGGGTCGATGGTCAGTCCCGAGTCGGAGATCCCGCCGGCGCCGGCGATGCCGAGAACCAGGGCGGCGACGGCACTGGCCGTCCAGACGCCCTTGACCTTCTGCGGGTCGCGCCGGTAGAAGCCGCGCTCGATCAGCTGCGCGTAGATCGCCCGGGTGATGCCCTTGATGTCCTTGTAGAATCGGTTCTTGAGCGACGACAGCTCGACGCTGGCGTAGGTCGGCCCGGCGCCGGCCGGATCGGTAGCGAGGTGCCCTCCCGACGCCGCGCGCCGCGCAGCGGCGCCGGACATGCTCGGTGACGCGTGCTCGAAGACCGCCTCCAGGTAGCGCCGCTCGTGCGCCTTCAGGTCGCTCCACGCCTCGCGCGGCTTCTTCTGGTGGAAGAGGTATTCGGTGGTCGGGAGGATGCCGAGGATGTGGTCCTTCCGCTTCTCGATGTGCACGTATCCGCGCACCGCGAGGTCGACGAGCGTAGCGGTGATGTCGTGCATCTGCGCGGTGTTGTCGATCAGCGTGCCGACCTCTGCCGGGCTCAGCCGATCGGGCGGCTCGTACTGCACCGTGATAGCGTGGGGCGCGGGATCGCGGCCGGTCCGGCGCCAGGCGGAAAACGCGAAAGCGAACGCGAGGAGCGGCAGCAGGATCGGCCAGTGCTCCGCTATGGCGCGGCCGAGCCGGGCGGCGGCGGGGGGGCGGGCGACGGCGCCCGGCAGCCACCCGACCGCGACGGTCAGGCCCTCGCCCGGTGCGAGGCGCCGCGTCGTAGAGAACTCGACGACGGAGCCGCTCGCGCGAGCCTCGAACGCTTGCTCGGTCGATCCGGCGCGGCCGGTGTAGGCCGCGAACTGCTCGGGCTCGACACCCGGGAGTACGACGCGCGCGGTGGCTCGCTCGATCGGCACCTCCCACTGGTCGCCCGTGGCGTTCCAGTAGAGCTCGTCGAGCGCTCCAACCTCGCTGTCCTGGTCGAAGAAGCGGATCGCGTTGTGGACGACATAGCGCAGCACGACCGTCCGCGTCGCGTCATGGGCCCCCGGGACCCAGATCTTGAGGCGACGCGTCCACCGCCCGTTCCCGCTGGCCTCCACCTTCAGCGGCGTGCCATCGGCACCGGTCGCACCGCCGACATCGAGCTGTAGCCTCTGCCTCCTGTCATTGGCGTCAAAGTGCTCGAGTGAGAGGTCTCGGAAGATCCCGTTCCAGGAGCCGTTGAAGTGGGGGTGGATCGTCTCCGTGACCTGCACATCGCCGTTCGACTGGACGAGCAGCACGACGTCGTAGCGCTCGATGACGATGCTGCGCTGCGCGGCCGCCGCGACGGGGGTGGCCAAGAGCAGGGCGAGGGCGAGGCGAAGTGGTTTCATCGGCGACCGCTCGGCTGGTTGACGGGCTCCACTCGCGGCTCGAACGGAATCGGTCAGCCGCGCTTGACGGCCGGCCGCTCCGGCGCCGCCTCGACGACCTCGCCGGGCTCTTGGAGCAGTCGGAGGATGGACGGTCGGATCAGTCGGTACGTCGCATAGCATCCAACGAGGAACGCGGCCGACATCGCGTTCACCCCGAAGCGGTTGATCCACGCCACGGGCCAGACCACGGACCAGAGGAAGTTGAGCAGGGCGGCGACCATGTTCTGGACGACCCAGCCGATGACGCCGCCGATCGTCGGCCGGAAGTGCGGGAGCGCGGCGACGTCGCCCAGGAGGTTCAGCGACTCGAGGTACAGGAAGGTGAGCATCGCGACGAAGCCGTAGAAGCCGCCGCCGCGGGACTCCCACACCTGCCGCGCGTGGCGACGCAACCCTTGACCGCCGTGCCGGATGAGCTCGTTCATGCGCTATGGTTAGCGGAAGGCGGCCGGATCATCAATGTCCATGCAGCGGGGCCGACTGCATCGGCCGCCGCGGACGGCGGGAACCCGCCTCCCGTGCGCCGACGCGTATCCCCCGTCCACGGAGAGGAGCCCTTCATGTCCAGGGACTCGATGGACCTGGCAGATCCCGACACCCTCCGTCGCGATCGCCGCGCGATCGGACGGTAGCCACCGACGTCGATGATGGCGGATCGGGCCGAAACCGGGCTTCGCCTCGCATCGGCGCGGGGTCGTTGGTTGCTCGCCGCCGCCGTGCTCGGCTCCGGCGCCGTCTTCCTGGAGGTGTCGGTCGTCGCCGTCGCCGTTCCGGCGATCGGCCGCACGTTCGGGCTCGGGATCGACGGGCTGCAGTGGGTGCTGAACGCCTACCAGCTCACGCTGACCGCGCTGCTGCTGCTCGGCGGCTCGCTCGGCGACGTCTACCCGCGCCGCCTGGTGCTCGTGTTGGGGCTGCTCGGCTTCGCCGCCACGTCGGCGCTGTGCGGCGTCGCTTCGAGCCTCGGCATCCTCATCGGCGCGCGGCTGCTCCAGGGAGCCGCCGGCGCCCTGCTGGTCCCGAACAGCCTCGCAATCGTCGAGAGCAGCTTCGTTCCCGAGGACCGCGCAGCGGCGATCGGTCATTGGGCCGCGTGGTCCGCGATCTCCACTGCGCTCGGACCGCTCGCCGGAGGCTGGCTGGTCGACCATCTGTCGTGGCGATGGGTGTTCGCGTGCGTGCTGCCCTTCGCGCTGGTCGCCGCCGCCATCGCGTGGCGTCACGTGCCGGACTCCGGTCGGGCGGGTGATGCGCGACGTCGCGTGGACTACCCCGGCGCGGTGCTCGTGACCGTGGCGCTCGCGACCGCCGTCGCCGCGCTCATCTCGGCTCCGGGCGCCGGCTCGTCCGGCGTGTCCATGTGGCTGCTCGGCACGACCGCGGTGCTCGCGCTCGGCGCGTTCGTGCGGCACGAGCGCCGCTCGAGCGAGCCGCTCCTGCCGCTCTCGCTGTTCCGCTCCCTGCCGTTCAGCGGCGCCAACGCGATGACGCTGCTCGTCTACACCGCTCTCGGCGGGCTCTTCTTCCTGCTCGTGCTTCAGCTCGAGAACGTCCTGGGCTTCAGCGCGACCGGGGCGGGTATTGCACTGCTCCCGATCAACGTGCTGATGCTGGCGCTGTCGCCGCTGGCCGGGCGCCTCGCCGGAAGGCTCGGTCCGCGCTGGCCGATGGCCGCGGGCGCGCTCGTGTGCGCCGGCGGGCTGCTCCTGCTCGCGGATCTCCGGGCTGGCCCTGCGTCGCTGCCGGCCGTTCTGCCCCGGGTCGCCGTGTTCGGGCTCGGGCTCGCGCTGCTGGTCGCGCCGCTCACGGCCGCCGTTCTCGATGCGGTGCCGGACGAAGAGTCCGGCGTCGGCGCTGCCGTGAACAACGCCGTCGCACGCCTTGCGGGCCTGCTGGGCACCGCCGTGCTCCCGGTGGCCGCTGGGCTGGGCGGGCTGGAGGACCTGCGTGGTGAGGGCCTGGCCGCCGGCTTCGCCCGGGCGATGTGGATTGCGGCCGGGCTGTGCGTGGCCGGGGCGGCGGTCGCGCTCTCGACGGTGCGCGGCGGCGGCGCGATCGAAGCGAGGATTCCACCCGCGCCGGGTCACGGATGCACCGGTCCATACTCGAGCGGGCGGCGATCCGAAGCGGCGGCGGGTCGAAGGCGATAGCGGCTGCGGCGGCGCGGCAGCGAGCGGTCGCGGACCTACATCGCCGACCGTGGACTCCCTTGCCCCCTCTCCGGCCTGTCGGCATCTTCGCTTCGTCTCCGATCACCCGAAGGCCCTGTCTTCGCCCCGCCTGGCCGGAGCAGTCGTATGGCTTCACTCCCGAGGAGGCTCGACCGACACGTTCGTGAGGCGCGCCAACCCCGGCAGTGCCGAGTCTCCGCCGGATGAGCGCTCCTCCCTCAATGCTCGACCGCCTCCTGCGCGAGGTGTTCCGTCGTCGTCTGCTGCAGGCCGCGGGCACCTATGCGATCGTGTGCTGGTTCCTCGTGCAGATCGCGGCGACGACCATGTCGCTGTTCGGCCTGCCGCAATGGACCGTGCGTGCCGCGCTCGCGGTCTCGCTGCTCGGCCTTCCTGTCGTGCTCGGCGCCGCCTGGCTCTTCGGCGCCCGCAGGGGCGCGCGCCGGGTGGGGATGGCTCCCGCGCCGGGCTCGCAGGGTGCCACGGCGGAGCCGGCGCTGGCCGGAGCCACGTCGACCGGACTTTCGGTCGTCCTCATCTCTCTCGCTCTGCTCGGCGGCGCCGCGTGGATCTATCGCGCGCAGCGCGGCGGCGCGGGCGCGAGCCCCGGCGTCGAGGCGTCCGCGAAGGGAGACGGGTCGGGCACCGCCGAGGCCCCCGCGCACACCGTCGCCGTCCTCCCGTTCACGACGCTCAGCGAGCACCGCGACGACGCCTATTTCAGCGACGGCGTCACCGAGGAGATCATGAACGCAGTGGCCCAGGTTCCGGGGGTCAGCGTCGTCGCGAGAAGCTCCTCGTTCGCGTTCCGGGACCATCCGGACCTCGATGAGATCCGCGAACAGCTCGGCGCGGGCAGCGTCCTTGAGGGGAGCGTCCGCCGTGCCGGGGATCGGGTGCGGGTCGACGTCGCCCTGGTGGACACGCGCACGCAGCGCCGCGTCTGGGCAGCCGGATACGACCGCGGCTTGCGCGACATCTTCGCGCTCGAGGACGAGATCGCGGGCGCCGTCGCGACGGCGTTGCAGGTCGAGCTGACCTCGCCGCCGTCGCACTCCATCGGCACCGAGAGCGTGCCGGCGCACGACCTCTATCTGCTCGGGCTCTATCACTGGAACCGCCGGACCGGCCCGGAGATCCGCCAGGCCGTCGCGTATTTCGGCCGCGCCGCCGAGGCGGATCCATCCTACGCCCGTGCGTACGCGGGCCTCGCGTCGTCCTACGTGCTGCTGCCGCTCTATGCGGCCGTCCCGGGCGATGATGCCTATCCGCGTGCCCGCGTCGCCGCCGAGAAGGCGCTCGCGCTCGATGGCGACCTCGCCGAGGCCCGCACGGCTCTGGCCAACGTGCTCATGATCTACGGCTGGGACTGGAGCGGCGCCGACGCCGAATTCCGGCGCGCGATTGCGCTCGACTCCAGCTACGCCACTGCGCACGAATGGCGCGGTCTGTTGCTCGACGCCGTGGGGAGGCACGACGAGGCAGGTGAGGAGTTCCGGCGCGCGCGGGCTGCCGACCCGGCATCGCTGATCATCGCCGTCGCGACGGGTCTCCACGAGGCGCTGCTCGATCGTCAGGACGCCGCTGCCGAGACCTACCGTCGCGTACTCGCGCGACAGCCCGATCTCCCGATCGCGCTCTCGTTCCTGGCGCAGTCGGAGAGCATGCTCGGACACGCCGACAGCGCCCGGGCGGCGCTCCACCGCTGGGCCGTGCAGATGGGGGTCGAGCCTTCGGCCGCGGAGTCGCTGGCCACCGGCGTGGCCGATCCCGTGGCTCGGCCGGCCGCGCGGCGCGCGCTGGCCGGCGGCGCCCTGCAACGTACCTTCAAGCCGTTCGAAGCCGCCGTCTGGGCCTCTCTCCTCGGCGACACCGCGCGGGCGATCACCAGCCTCGAGCGCGGGGCGGCGGATCACGACTATCTCACCTTCAGCGCCGCCGTGCACCCCGCGTTTCGGACTCTGCGCGGGTCGCAGCGCTATCGGGCGCTGCTCGTACGCATGGGGCTCCGCTGAGCCGGCGGCGGCCGGTCGACCTGATGCGTCCGAGAGGCTGAGCGTGTCTGCCGCGGATGGCACGGTGGTGACGGCTGCGCGCTGCGCGAGTTGCGATGCGCCGCTGACCGGACCCTTCTGCAGTGCCTGCGGCCGCTCCGGCCGGCCGGACCGGCTGACCATGAGAGGGCTGTGGCGCTCAATGGTCCAACGCTTCGTGGAGCTCGACCGCCGGGCGCTACACACGCTGTTCCGCCTGCTCCTCCGTCCCGGTCCGACCGTGCACGCGTTCCTTGGCGGGAGGGTCGACCGGCTCTCCGACCCCTTCCGGCTCGCCGTCGTTCTGGCCGCGGTCGCGACGATCGCGTCCGGATGGCTCGGCATCTTCGGCAACCACGGCGCCGCCGTGGTGAGATTCCAGATCGCGGAGGATATCGACCATCACGTCGGCGACGCCAACGCCTTCTTCGCACGCTACCTGAACGCGTTCATGCTGCTGTCCATCCCCTTCGTCGCGACCGTGACGAGACTCTTCTTCCGGCGCGCGCGCCTCAACCTGGCCGAGCACATCGTGTTCGCGACGTACGCGCTCTGCATCCAGACGACGCTCTACCTGCTGCTGCTGGCGGCGCTGCCACTGTTCGGCGCCGACAGCACCGTGCGCGGCGTGGCCGTCGTCCTGTGGGGGCTCGGCGCGACCGCCTACTTCGTCTACGCGGCGACCGACTTCTTCCGCGTCGGCCGCTTCTCCGGGGCGCTGCGGGGGCTGGTCGCGTACGCGCTCGCGAACTTCCTCTACTGGATCGTGGCCGGGGTGCTGCTGGTCGCGTACGCGTGGCTGCGCACGCTCTAGAAGGCCGTTGAAGAACTGGAGCGAGCCGCGTTGCGGGCGCCACGGGGCCAGATCCGAGGCGGTGCGACGACGCGATGTCGAACGCCATCGGGGAGGAGCGCCAACGCTGGAGATGGCCCCGTGCCGCCCGCAACCCACAGGGCGCATGGCGGTTGCGCGGGTGATCCTTCGTCTCTCGTCGTCACCGATGCGCACGGCATCGCTTCCTCCTCGATCCTCGGCTGACCCGCGCAAGCGCCACGCGCGCGGCCGCACCCCAGTTCTACAACGACCTTCTAGGCGCGGGGTGGTTTACCGCTGGGCCTCGATCCGCGTCGCGTGAAGCTTCTCGGGACCGAGGGCGAGGACGACGCCGGTGACCCGGCCGCCGACACCCCGCTCGAAGCGGATATTCACTCCGCCGACCACGCGCAGCGTGAACTCTGACGGGCGATCTGCCACTCGCCGCTCACGGAGCCATCCGCGTGCGCGACCGCGGAGAAGCCAAAGTTGCGCAGCCCGAGGCCCGGGGGGCATACCTTGACATTCGACAACACTCGCACCATCGATAGTGTTGTCGGAGGTCGAGGTATCCACGCGGAGGGACGCATGCGTTGGCTCGAGCGCATACACCGTCGCATCACCGGACCCCTCAGGCGGCGGCAGTTCGAGAGGGAGATGGAAGAGGAGCTCGCGCACCATCTGAAGCTGGAGGTGGCGGAGCGGATCGCGGGAGGGATGTCGCCGGTGGAGGCGCGGCGAACGGCGATGCGGGACTTCGGCGGAGTGGAGCGCTGGAAGGAGGAGGCACGCGAGGCGCGTGGCTTCGGCGGCTGGGATGCCGCGTGTCAGGATCTGCGCCATGGAGTGAGGACGCTCCGCCGCTCGCCCGGCTTCACGGTGGTGGCGGTCGCCACGCTCGTCATCGGCATCGGCGCGACGACGGCGATGTTCTGCGTGGTGGACGGGCTGCTGCTGCGTCCGCTCGGCTACTCGGATGCGGGGCGGATCGTGCGCCTGTACACGTACGATCGTGCTGGGGGAGGTCCAGGCACGATCTCGCCGCCGGACTTCTATGACTGGATGCGACAGTCCACGGTCTTCCAGCGGGGAGCGCTGTATGACGAGTACGCGCCGACGCTCCAGGTGGAGGGAAGGGCGATGAAGCTGCACGCCGCGTCGGTCGGGGCGTCGTTCTTCGAATGTGTTGGGGGTGAAGCCGGCGGTGGGGCGGTTCTTCCTGCCCTCGGAAGATGCCGGGGGTGCGGACCGCGTGGTTCTGAGCTGGAGCCTGTGGCGGGATGCCTTCGGTGGGGATCCGGGCGTCGTCGGCAGGGTGATCGAGCTGAGCGGCTTCCCTTACACGGTGGTGGGCGTGGCGTCGCCGATGGAAGATCCGGGACTCTCGGGTCCAGTTATGGGCATTCCGCAGCTTTGGCGCTCGACGCCGCGGTACATGCGGCAGAGCGGGCGCGGCAGTCGAGCGTTCACGGCGATCGCCCGCCTGAGGCACGGCGTAACGCTCGAGCGGGCGGAGGCGGAGCTGACCGCCATACAAGCTCATCTAGCTGAACGGTATCCTGCGAAGGATGCGGGGCACTATCCACGCGTGATGCGGCTCAAGGAGGATCTGGTCGGCGGCGTGAGGCCCGTGCTGTGGGTACTGCTGGCGGGTGTCGGACTGGTGCTGCTGATTGCGTGCGCGAACGTCGCGAACCTTCTGCTGTTCCGAGCGGCGTCGCGCGGCCGGGAGATCGCGATGCGCACGGCGCTCGGCGCATCGCGCTCCCGGATCGTCCGTCAGCTCATGGTCGAAAACGTGCTCCTCGCCTCGCTCGGTGCGGCTGGCGGGATCGCGTTCGCGGCGGTGGCCACGAAGGGGCTCGTGGCGCTGGCCGCGGGCCAGCTGCCACGCGCCGGGGCCGTGCACCTCGACGGACGGGTGCTCGTCTTCGCGGTCGTGGTAGCGTGTGGTGCGGCGTTGTTGTTCGGCCTGGTGCCGGCGCTGCACGCGGTGCGCGGAGATCTGCGTGGCGCGCTGGGCGAGGGTGGTCGCAGCACCACCCTGAGTCGCGGTCGTCTGCGGAGCGGCGTCGTCGCGGCCCAGGTCGCGATGGCTGTGGTCGTGTCCTTGGGCGCGGGGCTGCTCGGCCGTTCGCTGATGCGCCTCGCGGCCGTGGATCCGGGCGTCGTCGCGGACCACGTGCTCGTTCTCAGAATCGACCCTCCCTCGGATCCGTACGATCCGGCGACGGATGCTGGCGAAGCGGCGTTGTTCGCCTTGTACGATCGGCTCGCGACGCGACTCGCGGCCTTGCCGGGCGTCGAATCCGTCGGAATGACCGACCTGCTGCCAATGTCGGGGAACTTCGACGGCTCGAGCTTCACGGTCGTCGGCCGTCCGCAGCCGCAGCCCGGACAGGCGCCGATCGAGGAGATGCGGGCCGTGAGCCCCGGCTACTTCCGAACAATGGGGGTTCCGCTGATCCGCGGCCGCGCCATCGAGGCCGGTGACAACGGCGCCGATTCTTCCGCCAACGTCGTGGTCGTGAACCAGAGCTTTGCGCGCCGCTACTTTCCGGATCGCTCCCCGGTAGGAGAGCAGCTCCGCCTCTTCGACCCGGACGCCCCCCCTGCGCGGATCGCCGGGGTCGTCGGCGACGTGACGCAATTCTCGCTCGACCGAGCGCCCCAGCCGGTGATCTACCTACCACAGGCCCAGGCGCCGGACTGGCAGCAGGATGAGCCGTGGATCGCGCTGCGCACGACACGTGACCCCGCGAGTCTGGCCGCCGCCGCACGCGCTGCCATCCACGAGGTCGAGCCTCGCACGCCCGTCTACGAGACACAATCGATGCAGGCCGTCGTGCACGCGACGATGGCCCGTCCGCGCTTCCGCACGCTGCTTCTGCTCATCTTCGCCGCGATCTCGGTCCTGCTCTCCGCGGTCGGCGTGTATGGCACCGTCGCCTACGCCGTGTCCCGACGCCGTCCCGAGCTTGCCGTGCGGATGGCCATGGGCGCGGACGCGCAGCGCATCCTGGGGCACGTGCTCGGCAGTGGCCTCAGGCCGGTGCTGCTGGGCGCAGCCGTCGGGGTCGCCGCAGGCCTTCCCGCCTCGCGGCTGCTGGACCGCTTCCTCTTCGACCTGGGCTCGGCCGACCCGGTCACGTTCACGGCCGTGCCGATCGGGCTGGCCCTCGTGGCGCTGCTCGCGGCGCTGCTGCCGGCGATGCGCGCCGCCCGGCTCCCGCCCGCATCGGTGCTGCGCGACTAGAGAGCCCTCGGCTGGGGACGCGGCGCCACGGCCATGCCTCAGGCGCGGAGCACTTCGGCGCGCACGGGCAGACTCCGGACGTAGGTCAGGGTGCGGAGCCGCGGCACGCCCTCCGAGGTGATCACCCCTGACATCGACCCCGGACTCGTGGCGGCAGGGCTGCCGGCGCTGCCCGGGCGGTGAGGGGACCGCTCAGGCCGGCGCGGCCGGTGCGGCAGCGGACTTGGCGACGCCGGCGCTCGCGCGCGGCGCCGGCGGAGCGGGGCGTCGAGAGAGAAGCCGCCCCCGTCGGCCAGCAGGAGGGTCAGGGAACCGGTCAGTAGCGGGAGCATCCCCGCCGCCCCACCTCACCGCTCCTCCGGCCAGCTCCCTCCCAGCGCCTTGTACAGCCGCACCGCCGCCAGCAGCTGCTGCAGCTGCGCCTGGCTTTCGGCAAGCTGGGCCTCGAACAGACTGCGCTGCGCCTCCAGCACCTCGATGTAGCTCGCCACGCCCCCCTGATAGCGGATCGTCGCGAGATCGAGCGCCCGCCGGAGCGCGGTGGCCTGCGTCTCCTGCGCGGCCAGCTGTTGGCGGGCCGTCCGCACGCGGGTCAGCGCATCTCCCACCTCCTGGAGCGCGGTGAGCAGTGTCTGCTGGTACGCGGCCTGCGCCTGGTCCGCCCGCGCCTCGGCCGCGCGCTGTTGTGCCGTGCGGCGGCCGCCCGCGAAGACCGGAATGGAGATCGCGGCCATCAGCTGATACACCCGGCTGTTCGAGTCCGTGAGCGCGCCGGGAGCGGCCGACTGCCCTCCGTAGTAACCCGTGATGGACAGCTCCGGCAGACGGGTGGCGATCGCCACGCCCACCCGCGAGGCCGCTCCGCGATACGCACTCGCCGCCGCCTCGACGTCGGGACGGCGCTCGATCAGGGCGACCTGCACCGAATCCGGCACCGAAATGCCGCGCGCCGCCGCGGCCAGGGAGGTGCCACGCGGAATCGCCGCCGGCCCTTCCCCCAGGAGCACGTTGAGCGCGTGCTCCTGCAACGCCAGCGCCTGCTCGACCTGCGCCAGGCGCGCCGCCGGCACGGCGACCTGCGCCTCGAACTGGCGCACGTCCAACTCCGACGTCACACCCTGGTTGTACCGCCGCCGCGCGAGCTCGAGCATCTCCTGGCGTGACGCGAGCGTCTGCTGCGCGGTCGCTCGCTCCTGGTCCAGCTCGAGCAGCTGCAGGTAGCCCGCCGCCACCTCGGCGATCAGCGCCAGCGCCGCCGCCCGTTCCTGGGCTTCCTGCGCTGCGAGATCGGCGTTCGCCGCCGCGAGCCCCGAGCCGATCGCGAAGAAATTGAGCTCCCACGAGACGTTCGCCGTGGCGCGCCATTGCGTGTACGGCGGGATCGTGAGGCTGCCGAACGCCAGCTCGTTGCGTGAGACGCTCCCACCCAGATCGAAGCTCGGCAACAGCGCCGAGCGCGCCACGGCCACCGTGGAACGATATTCACGGATCCGCGCCCGCTCACGCACGAGATCGCGGTTCTGCGCCAGCGCGCGCCGCTCGAGCGCCACGAGCGCGGTGTCCCGCAGCACGTCCAGCCACGCCAGATCGGCCAGCGACTCGGCGGGAATGGCCCGCGGCGGGTAGAGCCGCGCCGGCGCCTCGGGCGGCAGCGTATCCGTAGCCCGAGCCTGTTCCAGCGAGTCGAAGAACGCGCGCGCCGGCGCCGCCGGCGCCCCCGCCCGGGTCTCGGCGGGCACGGCCGGAGCGGGAGCGTGCGCAGCGCAGCCGGCTGCGAGCGCTACGAGACCGATGACGAAGAAACGGCGGCTCATGGCGCCACCTCCTCACCGGCAACTCGTCCACCCCGGCGGCGCTCGGCCAACCGCTGGATCAGGAAGAAGAACAACGGGATGAACACGATGGCGATGAGCGTCGCGATCGCCATCCCGAAGAACACCGTGGTGCCGATCGAGTGGCGGCTCATCGCACCCGCCCCCGACGCAACGAGCAGCGGCGAGACGCCGAAGATGAACGCGAACGACGTCATGAGGATCGGACGCAGCCGCTCGCGCGCCGCCCGGGTCGCGGCCTCGAGCAGCGGCACCCCCTGCTCGTGCAGCTTGTTGGCGAACTCCACGATCAGAATCGCGTTCTTGGCCGAGAGGCCGACCACGGTGATCAATCCCACCTGCACGTAGATGTCGCTCGGCTGGCCTCGGAGCCATACGCCGAAGTAGGCGCCGAGCACGCCGAACGGGATGCCGAGCAGGACCGCGAACGGCAACGTCCAGCTCTCGTACTGCGCCGCCAACACCAGGAACACGATGATCAATCCGAGCGCGAGCACGACCTCGGCTGCGCCGCTCGAGGCGCGTTCCTGGTACGACTGCCCCGAATAGGCGAGCGACACGCCCCGCGACGCGAAGTCCGGCGTGGCCACCAGCGAGTCCATCTCCTCCATCAGCTGGCCGGTGCTGCGGCCCGGTTTCGGCACGCCGGTGATGAGCGCAGAGGTGAAGCCATCGAACCGCGTGAGCAGGGTCGGGGCGGCACGGAATTCGGTTTCGGTGAGCGCGGAAACCGGAATCATCGCGCCCTGGCGGCCGCGCACGTACAGCCGCCCGATGTCCGCCGGCGTCTGGCGAAACCGCGCTTCGGCCTCGGCCTGCACGCGGTACGTCTTGCCGTACAGGTTGAAGTCGTTGATGTACAACGTCGAAAGCAGCGCCTGCAGCGTGCCGAACAGGTCGCTCAGCTGGACGCCGCGCGAGAGGGCGGCGTCGCGGTCGACGTGGACGAACAGCTGCGGCACCGCGGCACGGAAGTTCGCCTGCAGCCCGGACGCCGCGGGGAGCTGGTTGGCGGCCTGCACGAAGGCCTGCACGTTGCCGGCGAAATCGCTGATCGGCCGCCCGGTCCGGTCCTGCAGCTGCGCCTCGACGCCCGCGGTCGCGCCCAGGCCCGGGATCTCGGGAAGGTTGAAGGCGTAGCCGATCGCGTCCTTCATGGCGAACAGCCGGCCGCTGATCCGCCCGGTGATGGCGTCGAGCGATTCGGTCTTGTCGCGCTCACCCCACGGCGTGACCTGCGCGAAGATGACGGCGCTGTTGGTCTGGTTGGCGCGGCTCAGGATGTCGATGCCGGCCAGGGCCACGATGTTCTGAACGGCCGGCTCCTGGCGCAGGTAGCCTTCGACGCGCTGCACGACCGCCTCGGTGCGCTGCAGCGACGCGCCATCGGGAAGCTGGAGGGCGATGGCGAAATACCCCTTGTCCTCGGTCGGAATGAACGACGACGGCACGTGGCGCGCCAGCACTACGGCCAGCACGATGACCACGGCAAAGGCTGCAAGCCCGGTACGCGGCCGGGTCAGGACGCGGCCCACGTTGCGGACGTAGCTCTCGCGCCCCCGGTCGAACAGGCGGTTGAACGCGCCGAACGGCCCGGTGGTGTGCGCCTCGCTCGCCTCCTTGAGGAACAGCGCGCACAAGGCCGGCGTCAGCGTGAGCGCCACGATGCCGGAGAGCACGACGGCGATGGCGATGGTGATGGCAAACTGGCGAAACAGCGCGCCGGTGACCCCGCCCGTGAAGGCCACGGGCACGAACACCGCGACCAGCGAGAGCACGATGGCGACCAGCGCGGGCGCCACCTGCTTGATCCCCCGATCGGCCGCGATCCGCGCGGGGACGCCCTCGGTCGCCATGATGCGCTCCACGTTCTCGATCACGACGATGGCATCGTCCACCACGATGCCGATCGCGAGCACCAGCGCGAACAACGTGAGCACGTTGATCGACATGCCCAGCACGTAGAGGCCGAGGAACGTGCCGATGACGCTGACGGGCACGGCGAGCATCGGGATCAGCGTCGCGCGCCAGCTCTGCAGGAACAGGAACACCACCAGCGCCACCAGGAGGAGCGCCTCGGCCAGCGTCAGGACCACCTCCTCGATCGACGCGCGCACGAAGGGCGTCGTGTCGAACGGGACGTTCATCGTGATGCCCGGAGGCAGGTCCTTTCCCAGCTCGGCCACGCGTTGATTGATCAGGCCGACGGTGCGCAGGGCGTTCGCGCCAGGGCGCAGAAACAACAGGAGCAGCGCCGTGGATTTGCCGTTCAGCCGGCCCACCTGGTTGTAGTCCTGCGAGCCGAGCACCGCCCGGCCGATGTCGCGGATGCGGATCACCGCGCCGTCCGCTTGGGCGCGCACGATGATGTCGTCGAACTCATCCGCCGTCTCCAGGCGGCCCAGGGTCGTCACCGGAATCGTGAGCTGCGTGCCCGGGGGCGCCGGCTCGCGCCCCAGGCGGCCGCCGGGGTTGGTGGCATTCTGCTCGCGCACCGCGGCGGCGACGTCGCTGACGGTGACGCCGAGCTGCGCCATCTTGTCGGGGTCGAGCTGGATCAGCATGGAGAACTGCAGCCCGCCGAACGTCTGGGCGTTGCCGACGCCCGGGACGCTCTTGAGCGCGTCCTCGACGTACAGCTTCATGTAATTCGTCAGGTACGCCGCGTCGTAGCGCGGGTCCTCCGACGTGAGGGCCACCGCGCCCAGGATATCGGTGTTCGCCTTGAGGATCGAGATCCCGTTCTGCCGCACGGCCGCGGGTAGCTGCGGCGAGGCGAGCTGCACCGCGTTCTGTACGTCCACGGCGGCGAGGTCCTGGTTCCGCGACTGGTCGAAGACGATCGACAGGTTCATCGTCCCGTCGCTCGAATTCGCCGAGGTGTAGTAGAGGAGCCCCTGGAGACCGGAGAGCTGCTGCTCGATCGGCGCCGCCACAGCCTGGGCGACGTCCTGTGCGGTGGCGCCGGGATAGACCGCGATCACCTGGATGGCGGGCGGCGTGATCTGCGGATAGCGCGCGATCGGGAGAAGCCGGATGGCGAGCACACCCAGCAGCGTGATGAGCAGGGAGAGGACGCCCGCCAGCACCGGCCGCCGGATGAAGTAATACCGGGTGTCGCGCTCCTCGCGGACGGGCTCGGTCACGATGCACCTCCGGAGGCCTGCGCGCTATCTCCGGCAGCCACGGGCTTGGCCGGCATGCCCGGCACCACCTTCTGGGACCCGTCCACGACCACGCGGTCGCCGGGCGCGAGCCCGCGATCGATGATCCACAGGCCGTTGGACCACGGGCCCGTCTGCACGTCACGGATCCGCACCGTATCGCCAGCCCCGACCAGGTACACGAATTGTCGCCCCAGTCCGGTCTGCACCGCGCGTTCGGGCACCGCGAGGGCGCCGTCGCGCGCGAACCCGAGGAGCCGCACGCGCACGAACGCCCCCGGCACCAGGTCCTGGCTCCGATTCTGGAACACGGCGCGAAAATCCTGCGTCCCGGTGGCGGCGTCGAGCGCCGGCGCCACGAAGTCCAGCCGCCCCACAGCGGGCGCAAGCGAGCCGTCGGGGAGCACGACCCGCACCTGCAAGTCGCTCCCCGGACGAATCAACGCCCGCCAGGCGGGATTGCCGCGCCACGCGAGGAGCTGCTGCGCCGACGGCCGGAACGAGACGTACACCGGGTTCAGCTGATCGATCGTGGTGAGCACGTCGCCCGAGCCCGTGACGCGGGCCCCGACGTCCAGGAGCGCGCGCCCGACGCGCCCGGTGATCTCCGCCTTGACGTCGGTGTCCTCGAGATCCTCGCGCGCCGACTCCAACGCCGCCTGCGCGCCGGTGAGGGCCGCCCGCGCGTTGTCCACGTCCTGCTGCGCCACCGCGTGCTGCTCGAGCAGCGGAGCCAGCCGCTCGTAGGTTGCCTTGGCGTTCTGGAACCGCGCCACCGCAGCGTCGTGGGCCGCCCGGTAGCGCACCTTGTCCAGTCGGTAGAGCACCCGGCCCCGCTCGACGATCGTCCCTTCGGTGAAGGGCCGCTCCTCAATGACGCCGTCCACCCGCGAGCGCACCTGCACGCTGCGGTACGCCTGCACCTGCCCGGGGAACTCGAACGTCTCCGGCACGGTCTGCGGCGCCATGGTCAGCACCGACACTTCCGGAGGGGGGAACTGCTCCTGGGCCTGCTCACTGCCGCACGCGACGGCGGCCAGCAGGGCGCCCCCGGCGATCGCGATCCGCGACCGCGGAGAGCTCGGTCGGTCGATGTTCATTGCCTCCACACCCTGTCATGGACGCACCGGCATCCGACGCGCCCGCCTGTACTCGTTGCTTGAGCATGCGCTTGTTTGAGCACGCAGTATAACCAGCAGGTCGCTGAAAAACTGGAGCGAGCCGCGTTTCGGTCGCCACGGGGCCGGATCCGAGACGGCGCGCCGACACGATGTCGCATGCCATCGCGGAGGAGCGCCAACACCGGTCGCGCTGACGGTCGACTGCACATCGCCGCGCGTGACCGCGGCGAGGCGGTACGCCGGCGCGGCCCCGTCCGCGCGAACGACGCGAGGACATCATCCCGCTCGCCGAGACGCTGCTCGCGCGCATCGGCGCCGACATCGGACGCAGCGAGCTGACTCTGTCGGACGACGCACGACGACTGCTGCTCGAGTCGCCGTGGCCGGGAGGAGGCGCTGGCCGCGGAGGGAGGGAATCGCAGGGCGGCGGCCGAGCGCCTGGGGATTGGCGAGCGGACGCTGTACGAGCGGCTGATGTGTGATCGCGAGTAGGCGTCGCGGCGGCCGGGCGCGCCGGCTTCGCGGCGGGCGCGGCGCCTGCGCGCCGGGCGCGCGGCTTCGCCGCGGGCGCGCCCTGGGCGGTGCGGTCCTTCGGACCGGGTGGCGCTCCGCTTCGCGATCGCGGAGGGCGCTCCGCTTCGCGATCGCGGAGGGCGCTCCGCTTCGCG
Source organism: uncultured Gemmatimonadales bacterium (assembly GCA_963798855.1). GTDB lineage: Bacteria > Gemmatimonadota > Gemmatimonadetes > Longimicrobiales > RSA9 > CAWCUU01. Next base: position 1,149,431 of record CAWCUU010000001.1, read on the forward strand.
ATCGCGGAGGGCGCGCTTCGCGCGGGCCTCACCGCGCGCTCGCGCCTGCCCCGCGCTCGCGCTCGCCCCCGCCCTCGCGCGGCCGTCATCCGGGCGCTAATGGCGTTGCCCTCCGCCGGTCTACTCCGATTCCACCAGCGGGTTGACGACGCGAAGGAAGCGGAACTGATGGAAGTCGGTGTCCGCCGTGCGGATCTCGGTGACTCCGTGCTCCTTCATCAGCGCGGCGGTGTGGAAGTCGTGAACAAGGTTACCGCGCACGCGCGGGTGGGCGCGCGTTAGCTCCTCGAGCACGGCGCGGTGGCGGTCCGTTTCGACCAGGATGCCCGCCCTCGGCGTCGAGAGCAGCGCGCCAATCCAATGGCCCGCGACGGGCAGCTCCAGCGCCGCAGGGAAGACGGCCGGATGCGTGCTCGCGCGCAGGAACTCATAGACGATCCCCCACGTCACGAACCACGGCTCGTCGCCCGATCGCCAACTCTCGAGCAGGCGTCGCGCGCGCGAATGATCCCGCGAATCCGGATTGACCGCGTACAGCAGGAGATTGGTGTCGACCACGAACACGGCTCAGCGCTCGCCCATCGCGCGGTAAAGGCTCTCGCGGTCGGAAACGTCCACGCGGGCCCTGCCCATCCGGTGCGTCGGCAGCGGCTCGATGGCCGCGCCGCCCACCCCGGCGTCGTCGAGACCGATGCGGATCACCTCGGCGACGACGGCGGACAACGTCTGGCCGCGCTGCGCCGCGCGGCGCTTGAGCTCGCGTACGAGGTGGTCGGGGATGATCAGGGTGGTTTTCATATGAAAAATCATACATGAGGTAGGGAGCTATGGCAAGGCGAAGGGGAGAGCGGGCTCGAGGCGACGGTGATCAACCCTCGATCTCCCTCATCGCCGGGTCGTCTCCGCGCTGAAAGAGCCGCGGATGGCGATTCGCAAATGACTACAGGACGGGTGTTTGGAGCTTAATACCTAACGTGCTTTCCCCGCCTCTCGCACTCGCCCCCACGCTCGCGCCTTACCCCGGCCCGAACGGACTCGCCGAGGCCGGCTGATCGTCCTGCTTGCGCTGCCTCAGGCGGGGCGGCTTGCCGAAGTTGTACTGGAGCGACAGGAACACGCCGCGCGTGTTGAAGCGGCGCGTGGTCAGCTGCTCGATGTCCTCTCCGGCGACGTTCACGCGAAACTTCATCTGGTTGAACGGATCTGCGATGCGCAGCACCGCGGTCACCTTGTCATCCATCAGCCTCTGGCGCACCGACACGTTCGCCATCTGCATCGGGGAGAAGCTGTAGCCCTCGGCGTTCATCGCGCCGCGATAGAAGTACATCAGCATGAGCGTCGTCGCAGGACCGACGTTGAAGTTCGCGTTCGCGCGTGCCATCCAGTTCACGGCGTCCGAGGAGAGCGTCGACGTGCTGCCGCCGTCCGTGACCATCTTGAAGATGTCGAAGGCGGCCAGGCCGCTCACTGCCTTGCCGAGCTTGAACTGACCGTTCACGTCGGTGCCCCACGATGAGCCGTGATCCAGGTTCTTGAAGCGGATCGTCGTCACCTCGCGGGCATCGACGGTGTCGGCGGTGTTGATGCCGACGCGAATGATGTTGCTGGTGCGCCGGTAGAACGGCGAGATCTGCAGCGTGCCGAGCTGGCCCGAGCGCTGGTAGCCGAGCTCGATCGCGTCGGTGTATTCCGGATCCAGCTGCGGATTGCCGATGAACACGTTCTGGACATCGAAGAACATCGGAAACGGGTTCAGCTCCTGCGTGCCCGGACGGCGGACCCGTCGAGAGTAGCTCAGCTTTGCCTGGGTCTTGTCGTTCAGCTTGTAGTTGATGAGCGCGCTCGGGAACAAGCTCGTGTAGTCGTGGACGTAGCTCTGAGCCGTCTCCTCGAGCGTGAAGTTGCGGTGCGCGTACTCCGCGCGGAGGCCGCCCTGCAGATCGAGCCTCGTGCCCGAGTGGCTGAGCACGGCGTAGGCCGCGTTCACGTTCTCGCTGAACTGAAGCGCGTTGCTCAGGTCGCTCGGCAGCCACTGGCCGCTGCCGTCGACGTCCTTCGTGACGACGTAGTCGCGGGCGAGGGAGCGGTTCGTGACCTTCACGCCCGTCTCGATCTTGACCTTCTCGCCGAGCATGTCGGTGTAGTCGAGCTGCCCGGTCACGTTGTCGGTCGTGGTGCTGATGTCGTCGTTCTCCAGCTCGGAGCGCGTGTCCGTCTGCAGCGGCTCGCGCCAGAGCTGCGTCACGTCATCATCGGTGGATCGGTTGTAGCGCAGCTCAGCCGAGATCTCGTGCTTCTGCGGTTCCAGCGTGCGCTTGAACGACAGTGCCCCGTCGCCGAGCCAGCTGGTGACGCCCTGGTCGCGCAGCCGATCGTAAGTGTCGAGCGACTGCTGGGTACCGCTCAGCTCCTCGAACAGGATCGTCGAGCCGTTGCCGCCTTCGCGGCGGTTCAGATTGAACGACGTGGACAGCACGTCCTGCTTGTCGAAGCCGTAGTCCGCGTTCAGCGTCAGGTTGTGACCCTTGTCGACGTTCTCTCCGTCGACGTCCTGCAGCGTGTACGAAAGTGGGCTGCCGCTCGACCCGAGCCGGGTGCGGTTGTTGACTCCCAGCTCGGTGCGCGCGTCGTGGTTGTAGCCGTACGACGCGTAGAAGGCGAGCTTGCCCTCCTGATGACCGATGTTGGCACCGATGGAGTAGCGATCCACCGTCGATTGCGTCGTGTTCAGCCCGCCGCTCGTGCCCAGGTCGACGCCCTGCTTCATCACGATGTTGATGATGCCGGCCATTCCTTCCGGATCCTGCTTGGCGGAGGGATTGGGAATGACCTCGACGCGCTCGACCGTGTTCGCCGGCAACTGCTTCAGGTAGCCGGCCAGCTGCATGCCCGTCATCGGCGTGGGACGGCCGTTGATCTGTACGACCACATTCTCGTTGCCGCGCAGGCTCACCTTGCCATCCGCGTCCACGGAAACGGACGGCACGTTATCGAGCACTTCGGAGGTCGACGTCGCGGCCGGCGCGACGTCCTTCACGCGGTAGGCGTTCCGGTCGGGAGCGATGATCGCGGGCTTCTCCGCCGTGACCTCGATGCCGGTGAGCTCGATGGCCTCCCGCGTCATCTTGATCGCGCCGACGTTGGCGCGCGGCGATTCCTCCGAGATCGCGAGATCGGGAGTCACGGCGTTCGCGTAGCCGATCATGACGACCTTCAGCCGGTAGGTGCCGGCGCGCAGCCCCTCGATCCGGAAGGTGCCGTCCTGGCTCGCGATCGCGCCGGTGACGAGCTTGTTGTCCTCCTTGCGCCAGACCTCGACCGTGGCGGCGGAGATCGGCGCGGCGCTCTCGGCGTCGACGACCTTGCCGCTCACGGCGCCGGGAGCGGGAGGCGCTCCGCCAGGACGCGGGTTCTGCGCCTGCAGCGGCGCGACAAGGAAAGCCCAGCTTGCTACCCAAACGGCAGTTCTCAGGCGCTTCATGCGTTCCTCGAGGGGGGAGGACAGAGCGTCGGGCACCTTGCCACAATACGATGAGATCCCGGTTCGGTTTCGCGGGTTGCTCGGAAACAGAGAGGCGCGCCCGTGCTCCTGACACGAGGGAGTCATGGCGATGAGTGAAGACGTCCGCTTGCTGAGCAGGGACGACGAGGACGTGCTGAGCCGCGTCGCGCCGGGCGTCTTCGACCGGGCCGTGCGGCCGGAGTGGGCACGGGAGTTCCTGGGGGATCCGCGCCATCACATCGTGGTTGCGATCGAGGGGGAAACCGTGATCGGCATGGTGACAGCCATTCACTACGTGCATCCGGACAAGCCGCCGGAGCTGTGGATCGACGAGGTCGCGGTCGGGGTCGGACATCGTCGGCGGGGTCTCGGCCGGCGCATGCTGGAGCGCATGCTCGAGCACGGCCGGGAGCTGGGGTGCACCGGAGCGTGGGTGCTCACGGAGAGGGACAACGCGCGCGCGGAGCGTCTGTACGCGGCCGCAGGCGGCCGGCCGCAAACGTCGATCATGTACACGTTCCCGCTGTGACTCCGCCGCGCATCTTCTGCATACCGGCCACGTCCGCACCGGTCGTCGCGGTGCTGCGACGCGGACCAACCTCCTGGTATCACGTGGGCCGCTGGCAGCCGGAGGCCGGGAGCTACGAGGCGGGCGCGTGGCTCAGGGGTCGGCTGTTTCCGCAGAAGTGCGACCTGTCGCCGGACGGGCGCTGGCTCGCCTACTCGGCGATGAAGCCGAACGCGCGCTGGCCGGCGGGCGACATCTACGAGGCGGTCTCGCGGCTGCCGTGGCTGCACGCGCTCGCGGCCTGGGAGGCGGGCACCACCTACACGCGCGGGATCCGCTTCGAAGGGGAGCCGGGCACGTCGAGCCTGGGTGCGCCGGATGTCGGCGACGTCGCACCCTGCCTGGAGCGCTTCGGCCTGCGGCTGAATCGCGCGGTGCAGTTCGCGGTCGAGCGCCGCCGCGGGTGGGTGGAGACGCCGGATACCTCTCCGAGAGATCCGGACGACGTGTGGGACGAGCGCAGAAGCGTGCGCATGGCGAAGGCGCAGCCGAACGGCTCCCTCGCGCTGGAGGTGGAGGGATCGTACGCGGCGTTCCGTGACATCCCCCACCGCCGCGAGCCGGCGTGTTACACCCTCGCGGACGGAGACGACATGCAGCCGCTCAATGACGTGCAATGGGCAGATTGGGACGCCGGCGGGAGGCTCCTCGTCGCGACGACGAACGGTCGGCTGCAGGTGCGCGAGACGAACGGCGCTGGAATGCGGGTCGTGCAGGAGCACGATCTTGCGGCCCTGCGACCGAAGCCGATCGAGCCGCCGGCCTGGGCGGTCGAGTGGTAGGATGGCTCCCGTCGCGGGAGGCTCGGCGGAACGCGCGCGAACCGGGACAATCCCGCGCCCTCATTTGCTATTCCCCTGCGCGCCGGCGATAATCCGTTCCCACAGTCAAGCTCCCCCGCCAGAGCCTGACCCGTCCCTCCCGGGCTCGCAACCCACGCGGACGTGGCCCGACCTGACGTCGGACGCTGCTGTCCGGGCGTGGCTCGCCCATGCGTGGCCACCGCCCGGGCGCGATTCCTACAGATGGGTGGGCCCATGCCTAAGCTGCGCCGGATCGGTATCCTGGACCTGGTCACGAAGGCGCCGACGAGCGCATTGTACGCGCGCGTCATGAACCCGAGCCTGGCGAGCGTGATGCCGCAGGCGCTCGCGGTCTGGTGCGAGGAGCTCGGACACGAGGTCTCCTTCGTGTGCTACACCGGCTTCGAGGACCTGCGCAGCGAGATGCCTCCGGAGCTGGACATTCTCTTCGTCGGGGCGTTCACGCAGGCGGCACAGCTCGCCTATGCGGTCAGCAGCATGTTCCGGCAGCGGGGCGCCGTGACGGTTCTCGGCGGGCCCCACGCACGCTGCTATCCGGACGACGCCCGCAAGTACTTCGACTACGTCTGCGGATTCACCGACAAGTCGGTGCTGGAAGACGTGCTGCAGGACTGCGAGCAGCACCGTCCGCTGGGCGTGCAGGTCGGGACGCAGCGGCAGCCGGCCAGCCTGCCCGGGGTGCGGGAGCGGTGGAAGTTCATCGAGCCGACTCTGGCGAAGTCGCCGACGCGCATCAAAGTCGTCCCGATGATCGCAAGTCTCGGCTGTCCGTATACCTGCAGCTTCTGCATCGACTCGGTCGTCGATTACCAGCCGATGGCCGGTGAGCAGATCCGTGAAGATCTCCGCTTCCTGGTCGGCAAGATGCGGCTGCCGGTGGTCGGATGGCACGATCCGAATTTCGGAGTCCGCTTCGACGAGATCGTCGGGGACATTGAGGAGGCGGTTCCGCCGGGGAAGGTGTCGTTCATCGCCGAGAGCAGCCTGTCGCTGCTGTCGGAGCCCCGGCTGAAGCGGCTGCAGAAGGCGGGCTTCAAGGCGATGCTGCCGGGCGTCGAGTCGTGGTACGCGCTCGGCAACAAGGCCCGCACCGGCAACAAGCAGGGGATGGCGAAGGTCGAGCAGGTGTCCGACCACGTCAACATGATCCTGCGCTACATCCCCTACGTCCAGACGAACTTCGTGCTCGGCCTCGACGACGACGAGGGAGGGGAGCCGTTCGAGCTCACGAAGAGCTTCTTGCGCCGCACGCCGGGAGCCTTCCCGGGCTACTCGCTGCTCAGCGCGTTCGGCGAGGCGGCGCCGTTGAACCTTCAGCTGCAACGCGATGGCCGGGTGCTGCCGTTCCCGTTCCATTTCCTGAACAACAACCACGCGATGAACGTGCGGCCGAAGAACTACCGCTGGACCGACTTCTACGACCGTCTCATCGACCTCTCCCGCTACTCCTTCTCCTGGGCGACGATGGCGCGCCGCGCTCGCGGCACTCCGGTCGGCTTCGCCACCTGGTTCAACCTCGTGCGCGGGATCTCGTCCGAGGGCTTCGGCCGGATCCGCTACCACGCGAAGATCCGCAACCTGCTCGACGACGACCGGCGCGTGCGTGCGTTCTTCGATGGCGAGACGCAGGAAGTGCCGCCCTTCTACGTCGACCGGATCAGGCGCGATCTCGGCCCGTGGTGGGACTTCCTGCCACCCGGCGCCGTGGTGCACGATCCCCAGGCGTACCTCGCCAAGCAGCAGATCCCCCCCGTGCAGCTGAGTCGCGCCAGCGGCTGATCCGGCTCCAGCGGGGCAGGGAGCGATGAAAAAGAGCCGCCCCGCAAGCGCGGGGCGGCTCTTTTCATCCGATGTGGCTCGGCTCAGCCGAGACGGACGACGTTCTCCGCCGCGGGGCCCTTCTGGCCCTGCACGATGTCGAACTCGACCCGATCCCCCTCGTTCAGCGACTTGAAGCCGCTGCCCTGGATGGCCGAGTGATGGACGAAGCAGTCTTTCTGGCCGTCCTCGGGCGTGATGAACCCGAAGCCCTTGCCGTCATTGAACCACTTCACCGTACCGGTGGCACGCATACCGTACTCCCTTTTTCTTACGGACTGTCGAGGTGCGGTATTTCCGTACTCACCGACCGTCTGTGTTTGTGCGGGAATAGTCGCCCCCCGCATCGGGCGCTCGCGAGACCAGGGCAACAAAAAAGGACCCGGAAGAAAGCTCCCAGGTCCTCATCTGGTTCACCGGATCAGGGATCCGGCCCTCTCTCGCAAGGGCCAATGTTAGCGGCTTCGCGCCCGATTGTCAATTGGGGGACGTCGGCGGCGGCGCCAAGAGCACGTTCGACGAAGCCGCGAAAAAGGGTGGCGCCTTCTCATCACCCAGGCGGATCTGCAGCAGCCGGCTACCGTCGCTCGTCTTTCCATGCAGCGACATCACAATGCCATCTCCCGCCGTACAGTAGACCGCGTCACCGACGCTGGGTAGCTGTCCCGTGCCGCTGACCCACCCTGGCCGATCCTCCCCGTTGACCCGCAGTTCGGACTTCCGCAGGCTCCTGGCACCGTTGCTCTTCATCTGCTCGCCTCCTCGCCCGGTATCGGCTCGATGCGCTCCATGTCTCCCTGATTCCGCCCCGAACGCGGGGGCGAAAACAGAAGCCCGCCACGCTCGTCTGCGGTAGACGAGCGCCGCGGGCCGAATCGACCTTTGCTCCTACCCCCATCCGCCACACCCGTTCCGAAGTCCGCCCCACAGGGGGAGCGCGCGCCTGGCGGAACCGCCACCGCAGCCCGGTTCGCGTTCTAGATCATGACAACCATTGACATTATAATGATTGTCATATTATCTATGTGCCATGGGGCGTAGCTTGGAGCGTGAGATCGGCCAGACGCGACCGTTCCGGTCGCCGGCGCAGGAGGCGACGATCGCCATCCTGCGGACTGCCAATGTCGTGCGTCGGCGCCTGGCCGAGGTCGTGGAACCCCACGGCGTGACGCTCCAGCAGTACAACGTGCTGCGCATCGTGCGCGGAGCGGCTCCTGAGCCGTTGCCGACGCTGGAGGTCGGCGAGCGTCTGATCGAGCGCACACCGGGTGTGACGCGACTGCTGGATCGGTTGGAGGAGAAAGGGCTGGTCCGCCGGGAGCGCAGCCGGGAAGATCGGCGCCTCGTTCACGTCTGGATCACCCGCGCCGGCCTCGACCTGCTGCGCGGCCTCGACGAAGCGGTGGACGCGGCCGATGAGAGCGCGGTCGGCGCGCTGGACCGCGAGCAGATCAAGCAATTGTCGGCCCTGCTCGAGACCGTGCGCGGCGGTGTCTGATTTTTTTGTGACAACAGTTGTCAGGTCAATCATCACGATGACAGGAAATCACGGGAGGCACACATGGATGCAGTGAAGGGAATTGCCGGCCAACGGTCGGCAGGGAACGGAGGCGCGTGGGAATCTGCGGTCCGTCGGGCGATCATCGAAACGGATCGCGACCCGGCGATGTCGCTTCTGCGTGTCTCGCTGGCGGCGATCCTCTTCCCCCACGGGGCGCAGCACCTGCTGGGCTGGTTCGGCGGCTACGGCTTCTCCGCGACACACGAGTGGATGACCGCGACGCTCGGCTTTCCGTCGGCGCTATCGACGGTTGCGATCCTCACGGAGTTCTTCGCGCCGTTCGCGTTGGTGGTCGGGATCGGTGGCCGGATCGCGGCGCTCGCTGTCGTCGGCCTGATGGCCGGTGCCGCGAGCACGCACGTCGCGAACGGCTTCTTCATGAACTGGTTCGGTTTGCTTCCGGCGGGGACGGAGGGGTTCGAATACCACCTGCTCGTGCTCGCGATGGCGCTGGCCATTATCGTCCGGGGAAGTGGGGCGTGGTCGGTGGACCGCGCGCTGCTGCGTAACTGAGGGGAGTGGTTCGACCGCCGGCGTTTGGCCACCTGCGTCCTCGGCGGTTGGGAACCGCGGGTCGCTTCGGGGGCTTTGGACACGTGCTCGGCGGTGCGGTCGCGGGATGGAGCCGAGGATGCCATTGTGGAGACCTGGCCGCGCAGGTGGCGTGGTCGGGAAGTGAGATCCTGCGCAGCGCGGAGGGAGCGATGGTGAAGCTCGCGTTGTACGTCAAGATGAAGGCGAAGGAGGGGAAGGGCGCCGACCTCGAGCGGTTCCTCGAGGCGGGGCGATCGATGGCGGAGCAGGAGGCGGGCACGAAGGCCTGGTTCGCGTTGCGGCTCGAGCCGGGGACCTACGCGATCTTCGACGTCTTCGAGAGCGAGGAAGCGCGACAGGCCCACCTCGATGGGCCGATCGCGGCGGCGCTGATGGAGAAGGCGCCCGAGCTGCTCGGCGGCGCGCCCGAGATCCACAAGGTGGACGTGCTGGCGGCCAAGCTCCCGGAGTAGCCCGCGATCGCGCCGAGGACCGTGACGACCTGGACGAGTGTCTGGTACCCGCTGCTGGTCGTCGGCGCAGGCTTCCTCGCGGGAGCCGTCAACTCCGTCGCCGGTGGCGGCACGAACATCTCCTTCCCGACGCTCCTCCTGGTGGGGCTCCCGCCGGTCCAGGCCAATGCGACGAACGCCGTCGCGCTGTGGCCGGGGACGGCGGGCGGGGCGTGGGGCTACCGACGCGAGATCCGCGGGCGGCACCCGCGCTGGTTCGTGCTGCTCGTGCCGTCCGTGTTGGGCGGCGCGGTGGGTGCGTACCTGCTGCTGCACCTGCCACCGTCGTTCTTCGAGGCCATCGCGCCGTACCTGGTCATCGGCTCCAGCCTTCTGGTCGCGGCCGAGCCCGCGCTGAGTAGCCGGATCGGCGCGGCGGGCGCGGCGCGCGGAGGCGTGCTCTGGCTCGTCGTCGCCATGGCGGCCCAGCTCCTCGTCTCACTTTACGGAGGCTACTTCGGCGCCGGCACGGGGATGCTCCTGCTCGTCGTGCTGGGGCTGCTCGGCATGAGCGACCTGCAGCAGGCGAACGGCCTGAAGAACCTGCTGACGCTGGGAATGAAGGGCGCCGCCGTCATCTATTTCATCGCCGCCGGTGCTCTCGTCTGGTCCGCGGCCGTGCTCATGGCGGTGGGCGCGACGGCGGGCGGCGTCGCCGGCGCCCATCTGGCACGCCGCTTCGATGCCCGCCTGCTGCGCTGGGTGGTCGTGGTGATCGGCGTCGCGATCGGTATCGCGATGGTGGTGACCGGGGCGATGGTGTAGACGGGCCGATGAGCCGCGCCGTCGTGGAGCCCGGCTCCGCCAACCCTTTCCCGCTCGGTGAGCGTCCAACGGAGGGCGGTCGGGCGCACACCGTGCCCGCCCCTGGCTGCCCGGCCCGGGCGCAGGCAGTTTGCGTCCGGCTGTCCACTCGATACTCCACCGCGCTCCGAGGAGAGTCGCCGATGACGTGCAGACGCCTACGGCTGGTGACGTTGTGTTCGTGCTTCCTGGCCGCATTGATCGCCCTGCTGGTCGCGGAGCCGGCCGTGGCGCAGACGCGCCTGCTCCGATTCCCGGACATTCACGGCGATCAGGTCGTCTTCACCCACGCCGGAGACCTGTGGCGTGCTCCGGCGAACGGCGGCACCGCGACGCGGTTGACGGCGCACCCGGGGCAGGAGTTGTTCGCCAAATTCTCCCCGGATGGAAGATGGATCGCGTTCACCGGCCAGTACGACGGCGACGAGCAGATCTACGTGATGCCGGCGCAGGGCGGCGTCCCGAAGCAGCTCACCTTCTATCCGGCGAACGGACCGCTGCCTCCGCGCTGGGGTTACGACAATCAGGTCTATGGCTGGACGCCGGACGGGAAGGGGATCCTCTTCCGCTCGCTGCGCGACAGCTGGGATCTTGCCACGCAGCACCTGTACGTGGTGCCGGCGGAGGGCGGCTTGCCGGTCGCGCTGCCGATGCCGCGCGCCGGCGCAGGCGATTTGTCGGCGGACGGTAAACAGGTTCTGTACTCGCCGCTGTTCCGCGACTTTCGCGCGTGGAAGCGCTATGCGGGCGGCTGGGCCGAGGATCTCTGGATCTTCGACGTCGCCACGCACGACGCGCGCAACGTCACGAACGACCCGCGAACGGACCGCGATCCGATGTGGATCGGCGACCGCATCTACTTCGCATCGGATCGCTCCGGCACGCTCAACCTGTACTCCGTGGGCCTCGACGGTGGTGAGCCGGTGCAGCTCACGAGGAGCACGCAGTGGGACGTGCGCTGGCCGAGCGCTGACGCCGACGGCCGCATCGTGTACGAGCTGGGTGGCGAGCTGCACGTTCTGGACACCCGCACCGACGCCGACCGGAAGCTCGACATCACGGTCCCCGACGACGGGCTCGCGGCACGCCCGCACCACATGAAGGTCGCGCGGTGGGTCGAGGACTTCGCGCTCAGCCCGAAGGGCGAGCGCGCGATTTTCGTCGCCCGCGGCGATGTCTTCACGGCGCCGATCGAGAACGGTCCGACGCGCAACCTGACGCATTCCTCGAACGCGCACGAGAAGGGCGCGGCCTGGTCCCCCGACGGCCGCAGAATCGCGTTCGTCTCCGACCGCAGCGGCGAGGAGGAGCTCTACCTGATCGACCAGGACGGCGGCGGCGAGCCGGAGCAGCTCACCTCGGATGGCGACGTGATGCGCTACACGCCGCAGTGGGCGCCGGACGGAAAACACGTCTCCTTCTCCGATGCGCGCGGCCGCCTGTGGGTGCTCGACCCCGGGAGCAGGAAGAAGAGCCTCGTCGCCCGCGACTCGAACGGGGTCATGTTCGATCAGAGCTGGTCCGCCGACGGACGCTGGCTCGCGTTCAGCACCAGCGACGAGGCCGGCTACCGCTCGCTCTACATTCGGGGCGTCGGCGACGCCGCGCCGCACCGCGTCACCGACGGCATGTTCAACGCGAACGAGCCCGTCTTCGATCCGGAGGGCAAGTACCTCTTCTTTCTTAGCGACCGCGAGTACGCGCCGCAGATCAGCACGGCGGAGTGGAGCTTCGCGACGACGCGCACGACGGGCATCTTCGCGCTCGCGCTGCGCAAGGACGTCCCCGATCCCTTCCCGCCGAAGAGCGACGAGGTCGCGCTCGACAGCGCCGCCGGCGAGGCGGCGGGCGCGAAGTCCGCCGCGAAAGAGAAGGGCCGGGACGGCGGCTCGGGTGCGTCGGCGTCGCCCCCGGAGGTGCGCATCGAGTTCGACGGGCTGGCCGACCGCGTCGCGCGCGTGCCGGTCGACGCCGACAACTATCGCGGCCTCGTCGCCGTGAAGGGCAAGCTGGTCTACGTGAAGTCCGGGCCGCCCTTCTACGGCCGCGACTCGGGCGTGAAGCCCGAGCTCGTCGTGTTCGACATGGAGGAGCGCAAGCCGACTACGCTGGTGGAGGGCGCGGGCGGCTACACCATCTCGGCCGACGGCTCGAAGGTGCTCGTCCGCAACGGCCGCAACTACGAGCTCTACGACATTCGGGAAGGGGACGACCTCGAAGAAGGTCGTCTCGACCGACGGGCTGGAGGCGGATGTCGTGCCGCAGCAGGAGTGGAGCGAGGTCTACGATGAGGTGTGGCGCCGCTTCCGCGACTTCTTCTACGTGTCGAACATGAACGGCTACGACTGGAAGGCGCTGCGCGAGCAGTACCGCCCGCTGCTGCAGTACGTCGGCCACCGCTCCGATCTCGACTACGTGCTGAACGAGATGATCGCCGAGCTGAGCAACTCGCACACCTACATCTCCGGCGGCGACTACGACGTGCCGGACCGCGCCGAAGTCGCGCTGCCCGCCGCGCGCTTCGCGCTCGACCCGGCGTCCGGACGCTACCGCATCGCCTCGATCCTCGCGGGCGACAACGCCGAGGAGGACTATCGCTCACCGCTCACGGAGATCGGCGTCGACGCCCGCGTCGGCGATTACGTGATCGCGATCGACGGCCAGGAGCTGCGTGCCCCGGACAATCCGTACCGGCTGCTTCGCAACCGCGCCAGTCATCCGGTGACGCTGACGCTCAACGGCCGGCCGAGCGCGGAAGGCGCCCGGCAGGTGCAGTTCCGGCCGCGCACCAGCGAGGAGAAGCTCGTCTACTACGGCTGGGTCGCGAACAACCGGGAGCGCGTCGAGCGCATGACGAACGGTCGCGTCGGCTACATGCACCTGCCGGATATGGGCGCCGACGGCATCAGCGAGTTCGTGAAGTGGTACTACCCGCAGGTGCGCAAGGAAGGGATGATCGTCGACGTGCGCGGCAACGGCGGAGGCAACATCTCCTCGATGGTCATCGAGCGGCTGAGCAAGACGCTGCTCGCGTCCGGCTACTCGCGCAACAGCGACTTCGCGAACACCTACCCGCGCGGCCCCGTGTTCCACGGCTCGCTCGTCGCGCTGCTGGATGAGACCTCCGCCTCCGACGGCGACATCTTCCCGGCGATGTTCAAGCAGGCGGGGCTCGGCCCGCTGATCGGCAAGCGCTCGTGGGGCGGCGTCACGGGCATCACGAGCCACGGTCCTCTGATCGACGGCGGCGGCGTGAACGTGCCGGAGTTCGGCTTCACGGGCGTGGACGGCTCCTGGATCATCGAGGGCCACGGCGTGGATCCCGACATCGTCGTCGAGAACGACCCGAAGTCGGTGCTCGACGGCAGCGACCCGCAGCTCGAACGCGCCGTGCAGGAGGTGTTGCAGCGGATGGCGCAGCAGCCGAAGCGGCTGCCGGCGAGGCCCGTGGCGCCGAATCGGACGGGGCATTGAGGCAGGCGCCTATTGAAGGCGCTGACGGAAGGCGCTGACGGAAGGCGCTGACGGAAGGCGCTGACGGCAAGGCGCTGACGGCAAGGCGCTGACGGAAGGCGCTGACGGCAAGGCGCTGACGGCAGACGGTGAGGGAAGGCGGTGAGGGAAGGCGGTGAGGGAAGGCGGGCGGGGTTGGGGGCCGCCCGCCGATGGGTGATCTCAGACCCGGCCGCGCAGCATGCCGTGCCAGTACATTCGCGGCAGGGCGTAGGCCTTCAGCGCGTACATGCTGTAGCGTTCCAGGTTCTGGTCGAAGGGGAAGGTATCCGCGGGGTTCTTGCCGTAGTCGAACTCCGCGAGAATGAGCTTGCCGTAGCCCGTCACCACCGGGCAGGACGTGTAGCCGTCGTAGCGGGCGCCGTCCGGTCGCTGGTCGAGGTCGGCGAGCAGGTTCTCGACCAGCACCGGGGCCTGCTTGCGGATCGCGGCGCCCGTCTTGGAGGTCGGCAGACTGCTCACGTCGCCGAGGGAGAAGACATTCGGGAAGCGCACGTGTCGCAGCGTGTGCTTGTCGACGTCCACCCAACCGGCTTCATTGCCGAGGCCGCTCCGCTTCACGAAATCCGGCGCGCTCATCGGCGGCGTCACGTGGATCATCGCGTACCCGGCCACGACTTCACGGTCGGCGCCGAGGTCGCGGAAGATGGCCTCGCGCCTCTCCGGCCGTAGCGCCACCAGCTCGTGCTCGAGCTTCACCTCCATGCCGCGCTCCTCGCACATCGCCATGAGCGCCGGGATGAGGTACGGAGCGGTGAAGAGCGAGGCCTTCGCATTGTAGAAGGCGACGCGGCTGCGGTCCCGCACGCCCTGTCGGCGAAACGCATCCTCCGCCAGGTACATGATCTTCTGCGGCGCGCCGCCGCACTTCACCGGCGTCTTCGGCTCGGTGAAGATGGCGTCGCCGCCCTGGAACGTGCGGATGGCGTCCCAGGTGGAGCTCACGGTGTCGTAGGAGTAGTTGCTCACGACGCCGGTGCCCGGCTTGCCGACGCTCTCCTTCAGGCCGGGGATGCCGTCCCAGTCCAACTGGATCCCGGGCGCGACCACCAGGAAGTCGTAGCCGATGGTCTCGCCGCCGGCCGTCTGCACGCTGTTGCCGTCCGGGTCGATCTCGACGACGGCGTCCTTCAGCCAGGTGGCGCCTGCCGGGATGAAGTCGGCCTCACGGCGCATCGACTCCTCGCGCGGGAAGACGCCGCCGCCCACCAGCGTCCAGAGCGGCTGGTAGTAGTGCTTGTCCGATGGCTCGAGGATCGCGACCTCGGGCGGATTGGGTCGGTCGAGCAGGCGCGCGGCCACGGTTAGGCCGCCGGTGCCGCCGCCGATCACGAGGATCTGATAGTGGTCTTTCATGGCTCGGTCTCCTTCGCTTCACGGTACCGTCAAGCCGGCGGCAGCGCGGTCGTATGTCGAGGCAGCTCGCGCCCGAAGGAGCGAGCGGTATCCACCAGGAACGCCAGGGCCCGTCGCACTTCCGGCTCGCGGGCGGCGCGCAGCAGCGCGAGCAACCCCACTTCACCGGGTCCCTCACGCGCGTCCGTCGCCAGCGCCCGGCCCAGCGTCCCGATCACGCGGACGGCGGGCGGGTCGAGCACGCCGGACTCCAGCAGCGCCCGCAGCGATTCGACCTGCTCCGGGCCCATCATCGCGCCGAAGCGGAGCGCCGCGCCGACGCCTCGCCGCACGGCGAGATCGAGGTCCAGGCCGTCGTCTCCGGCTCTCTTGACGGTCTCGTCGGCTACGTCCACGAGCATCGCGATTGCGCCGGGCGCGCTGTCGAGCATGTCGACGAACGCCCGCAGCTGGTCGGTCCGGTCGAGAAGGGCCGAGAGCGCGTCGACTGCCTGCGGCATCGAGAGCTTCTCGACGAGCCCGAGCAGCGCGCGGGCCCGCTGGTCGAGGTCGATGCCGGCGCGCTGCGCGCGGGCGTAGGCGTCATCGAACGAGTCCGTGGCGACCGCGACGACTCCGGGAATCTGCTGTGCCACCCGCTCCAGCCGCTCGACCTTCGCGGACAGGACGTCGAGGCGGTCCAGGATCCTCCGCGGCAGCTCCGCAGCGTCCGGCTCGGGCCGGACTTGCAGCGGACGAGTCGTGGCTTCAATGGCTGACGTTGGCATGATGTTCTGCTCCATGCAGAGGGAAGCGCCTGCTCTTCTCGGACCTCAGCCGACGAGCTGGGGCGCCGGTCCCTCCTTGTAGTTCGCGATGAGGTCGGCCACGTTCGACGCGCGGTAGCCGAAGCGCTGCAGCAGCGACACGGCGGCTGCGGAACGGCCGCCGCTGTTGCAGTGCACCAGCAGAGGCTCGTCCTTCGGCAGCTCGTTCATCCGCAGGAGCAGCCGGGTGTGCGCGATGTTGAGCGCGCCGGGCACGTGTCGCGCGTCGAAGTCGGCGCGCCCCCGGACGTCCAGTACGATCCCCTCGCCGCTCTCGCGGCGCCGCTCCATCTCGGCCATGTCGATCGATTCGGTCGGGAACGTCGCGCCGCCGCCGCGGGCGTACTCCGCCAGCACGTCGGGTGGCGCGAAGCCGCGAACGTCGTCGAGGCCGATGCGCACCAGCGCGCGAACCGCCTCCTCGAGCCGCGCGGGCTGCACGATGAGATAGACCGGTGTGCCTTCCTCGACGTACGAGCCGGCGATGTTGACGAACTGGTAGTCCAGCTCGGCGAGGATGGAGCCGGGCAGGTGTCCGGCGGCGAAGGCGTCGCGGTCACGCGTGTCCAGCACGGCGACATCGGTCCGGCCGGCCAGGTCGCCCAGCTGTTGGGTGTCGATGAGGCGCGGCTGCGGGAGTGGTCCCAGGACCCGCGGCCCTGCGCGATTGTCGCGCTTCATGCGCGCGAAGTAAGGGGGGGGCTCCGGCTGGCCGGTCAGGATGTAATCGACGAATCCCTTCTCATCGGAGGCCGCGTGCAGCGCGGGGTTGTTGCGAAGCTCGTAGCCGACCGTGGACAGTGGCACATCGCCGAGCGCCTTGCCGCACGCGCTGCCGGCGCCGTGCGCCGGCCACACCTGCAGGAACTCGGGCAGGGCGGCGAAGCGCTTCAGCGAGCGGTACAGCTGCTGCGCGCCGGCGCGACTGGTTCCTCGCAGCCCGGCCGCCGTCTCCAGCAGGTCGGGCCGGCCGACGTCGCCGACGAAGACGAAATCTCCGGTCGCCATCGCGATCGCGGCTTCCGCGCCGGATCCTTCGTCTCGAATGATGTAGCTCAGGTGCTCGGGGGTGTGGCCCGGCGTGTGGACCGCCTCGAAGTCCACGTTTCCCACCTTGAAGCGGTCGCCGTCCTTCAGCAGCCGGTAGTCGTAGCCGGAGCCCGGCAGCCACTCGTACTTCCAGTCCGCCCCGCCTTCATCGGAGGCGTACACCTCGACGCCACGCTCCGCCATCTCGCGCAGCCCGGACAGGTAGTCCGCGTGGATGTGCGTGTCGATCGCCGCGGTGATGCGCAGCCCGCTCTTCGCGGCCAGCGCGAAGTAGCGGTCCACGTCCCGTTCCGGATCGATCACGGCCGCCTCGCCCGTCGCCGGGCAGCCGATCAGGTAGGCGTACTGGGCGAGCTTGTCGTCGAAAACCTGTCGAACGAGCATCGGGGCCTCCTGGGAATGGAGCCGCGGGCGGAGGGGGGCCGCGGATTGGGGCGAGGCGGCCGCGGCACGGTCCCGTCGACCGCCCCGCGCCAGGCAAGCCCAAGGTAACCCATGCCGTGGCGGTGGAGTGTAGGGGGAGTCCCGCGGTCCGCGTCCGGTTCATGCGGGCAGACGGAGGACGGACGTGGGTGGCGGCACGTCTCGTCAGCCCAGCCGCACGCGCTCCCGGTAGTCGGGCACGGCGGCGCTCCAGCCCAGCCGATCCGCGATGCGCTTGCGCAGCGCGTCCGCGGCTACCGGCTCCCCATGGTTGAGGAACAGGCCGTGCGGCGCGCGCGGCAGCGAGGAGATCCAGTCGACGAGCTCCTCGCGATCCGCGTGCGCGGACAGGCCGTCGAGCAGCCGAACGTCCGCGCGCACGTGGACGGGATCGCCGTGCACCTTGACGGTTCTCGCGCCGTGCAGCAGATCGGCGCCGCGCGTGCCTGCGGCCTGGAACCCCGACAGCAGCAACGTGCTGCGGTGGTCGGGGCCGAAGACCTTCAGATGATGTAGCACGCGTCCGCCCGTGACCATGCCGCTGCCGGCGATGATGACAGCGGGGCCGGGTGCGCGGTCGATCGCCTTGGACTCCTCGACGCCCCGGACGATCCGCGTCGAAGCGCGTACCCCCTTCATCTCGGCGGGACCGAGGCGATGGTCGCCGGGGAAGCGCTCGAGCAGGTCGGTGACCTCGGCGGCCATCGGGCTGTCGAGGTGCACCGGCAGCTCCGGGATACGGTCGTCCACCCGCAGCCGCCAGAGCAGGTACAGCAACAGCTGCGCGCGCCCCACGGCGAACGCCGGGATCAGAACGGTGCCGCCCCGGGCGGCGGTGGCGCGCACGATCGTCGCGAGCTCCTCGGCCGGTTCGGTCGGTGAGTGGACGCGATCGCCGTACGTGGACTCGAGCAGCGCAAAATCCGCGGCCGGCGGCGGCGCCGACGCAGGGATGACGGGGTCGTGGGGCCGCCCCACATTGCCCGAAAAGAGGATCGTGGCGTCCCCGAGCCGCATCTCGACGAACGCCGCGCCGAGGATGTGCCCGGCCGGGTGCAATGTCGCGGACATCGGACCCAGGTCGATGGGGTGGCCGCAGACGATCGGCTCCAGGCGCTCGATCGCGCGCTCCGCGTCCTCGCGGTCGTAGAGCGGCAGCGCCGGCCGGTGCTTCGAATAGCCCTTCCGGTTCGCGTACCCCGCTTCCTCCTCCTGCAGGTGGGCGGAATCACGCAGCAGGATCGCGGTGAGCTCGCGGGTGGCGGGCGTGCAGAAGATCGGCCCCTCGAAGCCGTCGCGGACGAGCAGGGGCAGCGCTCCGCTGTGGTCGAGGTGGGCGTGCGTCAGCACGACCGCCCGCAGTCGCGCCGCCTCGAACGGGAATGGCTGACGATTCCGAAGGCGCAGCTGCTTCAGCCCCTGGAACAGCCCGCAGTCGATGAGCACGCGGGAGCCGCGTTGCCAGATCAGCGTCCGCGAGCCCGTCACGGTGCCCGTCGCACCGAGGAAGCGGAGCGACGGAGGCGGCCCGCGGTCCGCGCTCATGGGATCGGATCGGCGGCCGGGATCGTGAAGCGGAAGCTCGCCCCCGCGCCCGGCGGGGTATCGACGGCGATGCGGCCGCCGTTCGCTTCGACCAGCTGTTTGCTGATGGTGAGGCCGAGGCCGGCTCCCCCCGTGCGTTCGCCGGATCCGCTCCAGAAGCGGTCGAACACGCGCGGCAGATCCTCCGTGCGGATGCCGCTTCCGGTGTCCGCGATCTCGACCTCGACCTCCGCGCCGACCTCACGCACCCGGACGCGGACCTCGCCACCCCGCGGCGTATGCCGCAGCGCGTTGCCGACCAGGTTCTCGACGACGCGCGCGACGGAGCGGGCGTCGCCGTACGCGCGAGCATCCGGATCGGTCACAAGCACGAGCCGCACGCCCGCGTCCGCAGCGGAAGCGGCGTAGAGCTGGAGGGTCCGGGAGAGCAGCTCGCCGAGCGGGAACGGTTGCCGGTCCGCCCTCCGCGCCTGCGACTCCGAGTGCGCGAGCAGCATCAGGTCGTCGAGCATGGCGGCCATGCGGTCGACCGCCTGGTGGATCAGCTGCACGCGTCGTCGCGCCTCGGCGTCGGCGTCGCCGATGCGCATGTCGATCAGCTCGGCGGCGCCGCGCACGACGCTCAGCGGGTTGCGAAGGTCGTGCGCGACGAAGGCGAGCGTGTCGCGCCACCTCCGGTCGCGGGATCGGAGCATCCACTTGCCCGCGGCCGGGCGGACGGCCGCGGGTGTCGACGTCGACGTCGTGGACATGATCGCTCCCGATCCGGAGAGGCAATGGGCAGGCACGGTCAAAATGGCGTACACGCCTCGGCCGCGCTGTCGGCGACCTCCTGAATCCGCGTGGGGGGAGTCCGTACAGCGTCGTGGACGTCGTCCTCACCACCCACCGTGGCCGTGGGCGTACAGCGCCAGGAGTCCGACGAGGTAGACCAGCAGCATCAGCGCGCTGCGCGCATGCAGCCACGTTCGTCGCCCCTTCGCCCGGTAGAGGATGGAGGCCAGCCCGATCGCCATGAGCACGATGCCCACGAGCGCGGAAAGAGCATGGTCGGAGCTGATCGTGCCGAACAGCGGGCGTCCCGGGTGAACGAGGTCGAGGGGCACGAACATGACCATGTTCAACGCGTTGCTGCCGAAGAGGTTGCCGACGGCGAGGTCGTACGCGCCCATGCGCACGGCGGTCATGGACGTGACCAGCTCCGGCAGCGAGGTGGCGAGCCCGACCAGCGCCGTTCCGAAGAACCCCGCCCCGAGTCCGGTTCGCTCCGCGAGTGACCGGGCGGACAGCGCGAAGATCGGGGCCGCGATGAAGATGAAGAGAGCTGCGATCAGGAACTTGGCCGTTGCCCGACGGACGGAATCGTGGGTTTGGCGCGCGGTCTCGGCGGGGCGCCCACGACCGTTCGGCTCCACCGACCCGTTTCCTTCGCCTCCCAGCTCCTCGGTCCGCCCCGCCAGTCGAGCGAGGCTGCTGGTGAGGAAGACGGCCCGCGTGCCGGTCAGATACGCGATCGCGAGCAGGATCGAGCCGGGTCCCAATCCGGCGATCGGGGCGGGGAAGCGGAAGACGATGAAGAAGCCGGCCATCGCGGCGAGGATGATGGCGAGCGCGGCCGAGAGGCCGTTGTCGATGGCGGCGCGGCGGAACACGTCGCGTCGCGGCAGAAGGCTGAGCAGTGCCAGGACGAGCATGTTCGCCATGCTGCTGCCGAAGAGGTCGCCCGCCGCCAGGTCGGGCGCGCCAATGGCGACCGCGGTGATGTCGGTGCCGAGCTCGGGCAGCGAAGTCGCGAAGGCCAGGAACACGGAGCCGACCCACAGCCCGCTGAGTCGCGTCCGGGCGGCGATGATGTCGCCGTAGCGAGCGAGGCGAACGCCGGCGAGCACCACGGCGGCGGCGCTGAGGACAAAGAAGAAAGACGCGGTGGCGAAAGACATGGCGTGCCGAACGCGCTGCAGGATCCGCGCTCGCGGCGGGAGCGCATGAACCTTCTCGGTATGTTAAGCTAACGCATGACGCGGCCGCGGCTCGGGCCGCGCCGACCGATCCGTGATCCACCGAGACCATTCCGTCGAGACCCGATGAACCCGGACCCGCCTCCATTTCACGCGCTCGAGGTGGACGCCGCGCTCGCGGAGATGGCGACCCCCCGGCGGGGCCTCGACGCGAGCGAAGCGGAGGCGCGGCTCGCGCGTGACGGCCCCAACGTCCTGAAGGCCGCGCGGCCACGATCCGCGTGGAAGATCCTGCTGGATCAGCTGCGCAGCCTGGTCGTGCTGCTGCTGTTCGTCGCGGCCGCCATCGCGATCGCGAGCGGTGACCGCCTCGAGGCCATCGCAATCGCGGCGGTGCTGGTCCTCAACACGCTGCTGGGCTTCGTCACCGAGATCCGTGCCCGTCGCGCGATGGAGGCGCTGCTGCGGCTGGAGGCTCCGCGCGCGGTCGTCCTGCGCGGGGGCGAGACCCTCGAGATCGCCGCACGCGACGTCGTCACCGGCGACCTGGTGCGGCTCGAGCCCGGCCAATCCATCCCGGCCGACGCCCGGGTGATCGAGGCGACGGACCTGCGCGTCGAGGAAGCGGCGCTGACGGGGGAATCGATGCCGGTGCAGAAGTCGCCGCAGCCGGTCCCCATCGACGCGCCGCTGCCGGACCGCACGAGTATGGTCTACAAGGGCACCGCGGTCGCGGCGGGAGCGGCGCTCGCGCTCGTGATCGGCACGGGGATGCGGACCGAGCTGGGCCGGATCGGCGAGCTGGTGGAGCGCATCCCCGAGGAGCGGACCCCGCTCGAGCGTCGGCTCGATGCGCTCGGTCGGCGTCTCGTGCTGCTGGTCCTCGCCGTGGCCGCGGTCGTCGTCGGGATGGGGCTGCTCCAGGGCAGCCCGCTCGCGCTGATGCTCGAGACGGGTATCGCGCTCGCGATCGCGGCCGTGCCCGAAGGGCTGCCGGCCGTCGCCACGATCGCGCTTGCGGTCGGCGTCCGGCGCATGGCGCGGCGGCGCGCGCTGGTGCGGAGGCTGCCCTCCGTCGAGACCCTGGGCTCCGTCACCGTGATCTGCACGGACAAGACGGGCACGCTCACGGCGGGGGAGATGACGGCGACGACCCTGTGGCTGGACCGCCGCGAGCTGCGCATCAGCGGAGCCGGGTACGCGGCGGAAGGCGAGTTCCTCCACGATGGCCGGCGGGTGGATCCCCGGGAGGATCCGATCGGCGACGTCGCGCTCCGCATCGCCGTGCTCGCCAATCGCGCCGGGCTCGAGCCGGGTCCGCATGGCGCGCGTGCCCGCGGCGATCCTACGGAGGCGGCGCTGCTCGTGGCGGCTCGGAAGGCCGCCGTCGATCGCGAAGCGATCGTGGATGCGTGGCCGGAGCAGGGAGAGGTGCCGTTCTCGAGCGAGCGCGCGCTCATGGCGACGTTCAACCGTGGGCCGGACGGCGCGCTCGTGGCGCACGTCAAGGGAGCACCCGGCCGAATCCTCGATTGCTGCGACCGCGTTCTCACGCGTGACGGCGAGCGGCCACTCGACCCGGAGCGGAGGAGGGAGATCGAATCGCGGAATGCGACGATGGCCGGTCACGGACAGCGCGTGCTCGCCCTCGCCCTCGGCCCCGTCGCGGAGGCCTCGGAGGCGGCGCTGCACGGGCTCGTGTTCGTCGCGCTGGTGGGGCTGGCCGATCCGCCGGCGCCCGGCGTCCGCGAGACGATCCGGACGCTGCGGGGCGCGGGGATCCGCACGGCGATGATCACCGGGGACCAGGCGGCGACGGCGGCGGCGATCGCGCTCGACCTGGGACTGAGCGAGCCGGACGACGAGGTCCTCGGCGCGCGCGAGCTGCAGCGGCTGGGCGAAGAGGCGCTGAGCCGGCGGATCGGGCGGGTGGCGGTCTTCAGCCGGGTCAGCCCGGAGCAGAAGCTGGCGATCGTGTCGGCGTATCAGCGCCGCGGCGACATCGTCGCGATGCTCGGCGATGGCGTCAACGACGCGGCGGCGCTCAAGAAGGCGGACGTCGGCGTAGCGATGGGGATCCGCGGCACCGACGTCGCGAAGGAGGCAGCGGCCATCGTGCTGCAGGACGACCGTTTCCGGACGATCGCAGCGGCCGTGGAGGAAGGGCGCGTCATCTTCGACAACATCCGCAAGTTCGTCTTCTACCTGTTCAGCTGCAATCTGGCCGAAGTGCTGGTCCTGCTCGGAGCGGGGCTCGCGGGGCTGCCCCTGCCGCTCACCCCGCTGCAGATCCTCTGGCTCAACCTGGTGACCGACACGTTCCCCGCGCTGGCGCTGGCTCTGGAGCCCGCGGAGCCGGATGTGATGCGACGGCCACCACGCCGGCCCGACGCCGCGATCCTCTCGGCCGGCTTCCTCCGGGCCATCGCGTTCTACGCGGGGCTGATCACGGCCGCGACCCTGCTCGCCTTCTGGCTCGCGGTCGCGGGGCCGCTCGCCGACCCGTCGCGCGCGCTTACGGTCAGCTTCATCACGCTCGCACTCGCCCAGGCCTTCCATCTCGGCAACGCACGCAGCCACGGCGCCGTGCTGGGTCGCGGCGCGCTGTCCAACCGCTACGCGCTGGGCGCCGTCGCACTCGTGCTGCTGCTCCAGCTGCTCGCGCTCTACGCCCCGCCCCTGACCGCCGTGCTCGACACCCGGCCGCTGCGCTGGCAGGAGTGGCTGATCGTGCTGCCGCTGTCCGCGCTGCCGGGTCTCGTCGGCCAGGCCGTCCGGGTGTGGACCGGCCGCCGGCGGGGCGGCTGACGGTGGTGCTCGCGAAGCAGGAGCGTCGGACGCGGAGCGGACTCGACGTCGCGAGTCGTGGAGTCGCGGGAGTCGGCCGGCGCGTGGGGGGTTCCGTCCCCGCTGGACCATCGAATGTCGATCTCGAGCGGCGCGCGGCGATCGACGGGGAGGTTCCTGGCTGTAGAGTGGATCGAAGTCCCCACACGCTCCAAGCCCGGAGTCGGTTGGGGACTTTGTTATCAGGTCGCTGAAGAACTGGAGCGAACCGCGCTGTGGGCGCCACGAGGCCGGATCCGAGGCGGCGCGACGACGCAATGTCGCACGCCATCGGGGAGGAGCGCCAGCGCCTGGAGATGGCCCCGTGCCGCCCGCAACCCACAGGGCGCATGGCGGTTGCGCGAGTGATCCTTCGCCGGTCCGAGCGAGCTGGCACACCCCAGGCCGCCCCCCAAGTCAGCCGACCTCGTCCCCCCTCACCGAACCCGCGGGTCTCCTACGGCGGCGCTCCCATTCGCGTCAGCCGGGTCGGTCGTCGAGTCCGGCTCGAGGGCCGCGCGCGCGAGGTCGACCACCGCCAGCGCGACCACGAAGACGACCGGGCCGACCAAGACGCCGGCGGCACCGAAGACGAAGATCCCGCCCAGCACGCTGAAGAAGACGATGAGCGGGTGGAGTTGCGCTCGGCCACCGACCAGGAGCGCGCGCAGCAGGTTGTCGACCGTGCTGATGACGAGCGCGCCGAAGGCGAGCAGGACTATGCCTCGCGCGACGTGGCCGGACAGGAGCAGCAGCACGCCGGCGGGAACCCAGACGAAGGGCGCTCCGACCACGGGCAGCAGCGAGAGCAGCGCGATGACGGCGCCCCAGAGCGCGGCTCCCGGAAGCCCCAGCGCGGCGAAGGCGAGACCGCCGAGGACGCCCTGCGCGATCGCGACGACGACGCTGCCGAAGACCGTGGCGAACATGACGTCGCGAGCGCGTCTCACGAGCAGCGCGCTCTCCCGCTGCGGGAGCGGGATCAGGCGCTCGATGCGTGCGACCATGGCGTCGCCATCGCGGAGCAGGTAGTAGAGCGTGAAGAGAGCCGCGCCGGCCTGCAGCAGCCACCCCGCCAGGCCCGAGAGGAAGCCGAGCGTGCGGTTCGCGAGCACGCCGGCGAGCCGCTGCAGCTGCTCGCCGACGGCGTCCCACGCGGCGCCGGGGTCGAGCCCGACGTACGAGGCAATGCGCTGGAAGCGTCGCGCCAGAGCGCCCTCGCTGTGCAGCAGCCCGGCGGCCTGATCGCGGATCGCGCCGATCCCGTTCGCGATCTCGTGGCCGACCATCACGCCGAGCGCGACCGCGGGCAGGATGAGCAGGAAGAAGACGGCGATCGTGCCGAGCCCGGCGGCCCAGGGTCGGGATCGCAGCAGCTTCGGCAGCGGACGGTAGACGGGGTAGACGAGGACGGCCAGCACTGCGCTGATCGCGATCGCGGGCAGCAGCGGCCAGAGCATGAGCGCCATCACGTAGGCAGCGCCAATGCCGAGCAGCAGGAGCAGGATCAGCCGGAGCGTGTCGCGCTGGCGCGCCTCGATCGCCCAGCCGCCGTTGCCTGTCGTCATCGGCTCTTCTCGGCTTCGTGGCGCTCGATCTCGGACCGGAGCCGCTCGATGCGGCGCCGGACGGAGTCGGCGGACGTTTTCGCGACGGACATGTTCGACGACACCTCCGACGGGGAGGGACTTCGACGATACGCCATTCCCCCTGCTTCTCGCCATAAGGAACGGGCCGGATCAGCTGTGGGGATCTCGCCGCGGAATTTTCCGTACGCCGTTCACCGGATGGACCGGACAGACGCTGCATAGCCGGCCTGGTATCCTTTTTTTCACAGAGCCGGGTGGGAGGGATCATGACGGCCACGGGAACCGGACAGCAGTACCACGACACTATCAATGGGGTCTCCTCGGCGGCCCGCAGGCTGGAGCGCGCACCGAGCGATTTCGACCCGCTGCTCGAGCGCATCGGCGACGCGAGCGTGGTCCTGCTCGGCGAGGGCTCCCACGGCACGCACGAGTTCTATCGGGCGCGCGCCGAGCTCACGCGACGATTAATCACCGAGAAGGGCTTCAATGCGGTCGCGGTCGAGGCCGACTGGCCGGATGCCTACCGCGTAAACCGCTGGGTCCGTGGCACGGGTGAGGACGCCGACGCCGAAGAGGCCCTCGGCGACTTCGAGCGCTTTCCGACCTGGATGTGGCGCAATACGGACGTCCTCGACTTCGTCGGCTGGCTTCGCGACCACAACGATGGCCTGCCCCCCGGAACGCCGCGCGTCGGCTTCTACGGGCTCGACCTCTACGCGCTGAACACGGCCCGCCGGGCCGTCCTGGAGTACCTGGACCAGGTGGATACGGAGCTGGCCCGACGCGCTCGCCATCGCTACGCCTGCTTCGACTCCTTCGGTGAGGACCCTCAGGTGTACGGTCGCGCGGCGTGGCTGGGTGCGCCGACCTGCGAGACGGACGTCGTCAATCAGCTGGTCGACATGCAGCGTCGCGCGACCGAGCTGGCCCGGCGCGACGGCCGTATCCCGGAGGACGAGTACTTCTTCGCCGAGCAGAACGCGCGGCTGGTCGTCGATGCCGAGGCCTACTACCGCTCAATGTTCGGACCTCGCAACGCGTCGTGGAACCTCCGCGATCGGCACATGACGGACACGCTGCGCGCGCTCCTTGGATATCTGAGGAGCAAGGGACAGCCCGGCAGGATCGTCGTGTGGGAGCACAACTCTCACATCGGCGACGCGCGCGCGACCCAGATGGGCGCCGAGGGCCAGCTGAACGTTGGCCAGCTCAGCCGCCAGGCGTTCGGCCGGGACGTGGTGCTGGTCGGCTTCACCACCTTCAGCGGGACCGTGACCGCGGCGTCCGACTGGGACGAGCCGCCGCAGCGGATGCGGCTGCGGCCGGCACTGCCGGCGAGCTACGAGGCGCTGTTCCACGCCTCCGGGATCGACCGCTTCCTTCTGCTGCTCGACGACCCACGCGTCCGGGGTCTCGAGACGCCGCGCCTCGAGCGCGCGGTCGGCGTCGTCTACCGCCCGGAGACGGAGCGCCAGAGCCACTACTTCCTGGCGCGGCTGACCGGTCAGTTCGACGCCGTACTGCACCACGACCACACGCGGGCCCTCGAGCCACTCGAGCGACCGGCCGGCTGGCCGGCCGGCGAGGCGCCGGAGACGTATCCGACGGGGCTGTGAGGGTTGCCCGGCGCGTGCCCGGCGACGCGCCCGCGTGCCGCCGGCATGGGTCGTCCCCCGCTTCCGTCCCGCCTCAGGCGGGTTCGTGCATCGATCGGCGCAGCGCGGGGTGCGTCATCCACAGATAGGCCAGCATCACCATCGAGCCTGCCGTCGTGACGGAGAAGACCGTCCATAGCGGGAGCGCCGCGCGCACCGGCTCGTGGAACCAGATGGGGATCGCGAGCACGTGGGCGATCACGAACACGAACGCGCTCAGCTCCAGATACCATCCCTGCGGCGCCCGCTCGACCACCCATGCGAGCCAGGGAGGCGCCGAGGAGCAGGAAGACGAGCAGGTGGGTACTGTTGTACGCGAGCCCCGATCGCTTTCCTCTAGGATGGCCGCAGTCGGCGATGCGCGGTGTCGGGTCGGGGCCGCGACGACGCGTGGGGAAAACCTTGAGGCGATCGCCGACATTCCCCGGACAGACGAGGGCGGCCCTCCTCCGCATCCTTGGAACGAAACCTCGCACGGTGTGAGACCACGCGGCGCCTGAAGGCCGATGAAAAGCTGGAGCGAGCCGGGTCGCGGGAGCGCCGGGCCCAGATCCGATGGGGTGCGATGAGGGACACGGCCCATCGCAAGACACCGCTCGACGGCACTGCCGCCCTCGAGCGGGAAGCGGTGCTGGCCTTTCTGCGTCGACCGAGCAGCTATCCGTTTCCCACCAGCGAGGTGGCGCGGATCGAAACCCACATGGCCTGGGTGTTCATGACGGACACCCGCGCCTACAAGCTGAAGAAGCCCGTTCGATACGCCTACCTCGACTTCAGCACACTGGAGGCGCGACGTCGCAATTGCGAGGAGGAGGTGCGCCTGAACCGCCGACTCGCGCCGGACATTTATCTGGGTACGGTTCCGCTCACGCGCACGAGTGAGGGTGCGCTGCGGTTGGGCGGCGAAGGCCGTCCGGTCGAGTGGCTGACGGAGATGCGACGCCTTCCGGCCGAGCGGATGCTCGATCGTGCGATCCGGGATGGGACCTGGCGTCTCGAAGACCTCGAAGCCCTCGGCAGATTGCTCGCCGACTTCTTCGGGCGAGCCACCCCTGAGCCCCTCACATCCGAGCGGTACACGGCGCTCCTGCGCGCGGACGTCGAGGAGAACCGGCGGGAGCTCGTGCGCGAATCGGTGCTCGCATCCCGGAGGCCTGGCATCGAGGCCCTGGCGGACGGCCAGCTGGCCTTCCTTCGGGCATGCGGATCGTCGATCGAGGCTCGCGTTCGGGAGCGACGCGTCGTGGAGGGACATGGCGACCTGCGCCCGGAGCACATTTGTCTGGGCCCGCCCCTGGCGGTGATCGACTGCATTGAGTTCAACCGGGCCTTTCGGATCCTCGACGCGGCCGATGAGCTGGCCTACCTGCGCCTCGAGTGCGAGCGGCTCGGCGACGCGCGCCCCGGCGAGGTCGTGCTGGGGACGTACCGGCGGACGGCGCCCGATGCACCGCCTCCGCCGCTGATGGAATTCTACATGAGTCACCGGGCGTTCCTGCGTGCGAAGATCGCAGTTTGGCACCTGCGCGACGACCAGATAATCGACCTCGAGCGGTGGCGCAGCAGGGCGGAGACGTACCTGGATCTCGCGGAGTCACACCTGCGGCAGGCGCTGGCGGACTGACGGTCAGTCCCAGACCAGCTCCGCGAGGGAGCCGCCCGTGTGCAGGCGCCGGATCGCTTCGGCGAGCAACGGCGCGATGTCCAGCACCGTGAGCGACGCTCCGAGCGGTGTACCCTCGAGACGGAAAGGCGGGACCGTGTTCGTCACGACGAGCTCGTCCAGCTGCGCATGGGCGAGCGTGTTCGCCGCCTCCCCGAGAAACAGACCGTGCACGGCCGCGGCGAAGACCCGGGCGGCTCCGGCCTGCCGGCACGCCAGCGCCGCGCGGGAGAGCGTGGTACCCGTGCTGATCAGGTCGTCCAGCAGGATGACCGACCGGCCTGCCACCTCACCGACCAGCCGGTCTCCGCTCACGACGCCGCCGCTGCGCTGCTTCTCCATGAACGCGGTCTCGACCGGGCGACCGAGGTGCAGCGCGAGCGTGTCGCGAAAACGGTCCGCCCGCTTGATGCCACCGACATCCGGCGAGACGACGACGGCGTCCTGGTCGTCGAGTCTCGAGGCGAAATGGGAGGCGAACAGCTTGCGGGCCTCCAGATGCTCGGTCCGGCAGCGGAATGCGTTCTCGTACGCCGCGAGGTTGTGCACGTCGACGGTGACGATGCGATCGATGTCGACGGCCTCGAACAGCGCCGCCACGTAGCGCGTGGTCACCGGATCGCGCGACTTGGTGCGGCGGTCCTTGCGCGCGTAGCAGAGGTAGGGAACGACGGCGGTCACCCGGTCAGCCCCGGCGTCTCGTACGGCGCCGAGGAAGAAGAGCAGCCTGCACAACTTGTCGTTCACGCTCTGCCCGTCATTGCCGTAGAGCGAGTGGAGCACGAAGACGTCCGCCCCCTGCAGGCGTACCATGGGGCGCGCCTTGTGCTCGCCGTCCTCGAACCGTCGCTCCTCGTGCCGCGCGCGGGGCTCACCCAGCCTCCGAGCGACGGCATCGCCAAGGTCGGCCGAGGCCTCGAGCGCGAAGAAGCGGATTTCGTGATTCTGCATGGCGGTTTCCGGCACCACTCACCGGAGCTGCCGAGCGGGTGAGCGACGCGGTCGATGGGCAGACGGCGGTACCGCGCCGCCGCCGGCCCGTCGTGCGTGCTCAGAAGGCCGGGATCGCGGCCTCCACCCGCAGCGTGTTGTGCACCTCGGTGATGCCGGGTGCGGACCACGCCGCCCGCTCGGCCTCTTTCAGCTCCGCCCAGGAGCGGACGTGGCCGGACAGCGTCACCTTCCCGTCGACGAGCGCGATGTGCACGTTCTCCGCGTCAATCTCGGCGCTGCGACGGAACGACGCCTCGATCTTGTCCCTGACTTCCTTCGAGGTCGGCCGCCGCTTGATCAGGATCCGGTTGGAGACGCCCTTCACGCCGGCCAGGTCGCGAACGGTCTTCTCGGCCGCGCGGCGCTGGTACTCCCACTCGACCTCGCCCTCGAGGTCGATCCAGCCCTTCTCGACCGCGACCTTGACCGTCTGCGGAACGCGTGTGTTCCACTTCAGCGCGGTCAGCGCCGCGTGGGCCAGGTCGGTGTCGTCGCGCACCATGGACGAGGGCAGACGCACCTCGAGGTCGTTCGCCACGCCCATGACGCCCGCGACCCGCTTGGCTGCGTACTCGGCCGCCTGCTTCTCCGCGAAGGTGCGGGCGTGGCCGGTCAGGGTCACTACGCTATCCGACACGGCGACGCCGATCGCCGCCGCATCCAGCGAGGGCTCCCATTCCAGCTCATCGAGCACGTCTTTCTTGATTGCATTGGAGTGGCGCATGACTCACCTCCTGTTTGAGCACCACCGCTGCACCGACATCCGGGGGAAGCCGATCCATGATACATTTCTCGATCGCCAGGGTCTGTAGGCCAAAGCCTGAGCATCTGTGGGGTTTCCGTGGAGTTCACCGCCACAAGGTCGAATGGAACAGCGGAGGCGTGCGATGGAGCGAGTGACGGTGGCGATGGTGCTCCTGCTCGCCGCGTGCGGTAACGGGCCGGCAGGTGGGCGGCCGCGGTTCGTGGCGACCACGCCTCCCCTCGCGGCCATCCTTCGCGAAGTGACCGGAGACCGGGTGGACGTGCTGCTGCCGCCCGGCGCTTCGCCCCACGCCTACGAGCCGAGGCCGACGGACGTGCGTGCCGCCTCGCAGACCATGGCGCTCTTCTACACCGCTGCGACGCTCGACGCCTGGGGCGCCGCGCTGCCCGCGCCGCGTCGCATCGAGGTGTTGCGCATGGTGCCGGACTCGCTCCTGCGCTACGGCTATGCGGACGCCCGCGTGGCCGACGACGACGGCTCCCCTGGGTTCGGACAGGCCGGGGCGCCGGACCCGCACTTCTGGCTCGACCCCCTGGTCGTGCGCGCGCTGGTGCCCGCGCTCGCGGATACGCTATCGGCGCTCGACCCCGGCGGTGCCGCGGTGTACCACGAGAACGCCCGGCACTTCGCCGCGCAGCTCGATTCCCTGAACCATGAAGTGGCAGCGCTGCTCGCGCCCGTCCGCGGGCGCCGCGCCGTGCTATTGCACCCCTCCTTCGGCTACATGCTCTCCCGCTACGGCATTGAGGTAGTCGCGGTGCTCGAGCCGTCCGCGGGCCGGGAGCCGACGGCGCGCGGCGTCGCCACGATCGCGGAGCGCATCCGCCGCACGGGGGCGGTCGCCGTATTCTCCGAGCCGCAGCTACCGCCCAACGTGCCTCGCCTGGTGGCGGAGATGGCGGGCGTGCGGCTGGCCGAGCTCGATCCTCTCGGCGGGCAGCCGGGACGCCAGCGCTACGCCGACCTGATCCGCTACGACGCACGCGTTCTGCGGGAGACGCTGCAATGACCGAGGCGGTCGTGATGCAGTCGGCCGCCGTCAGGCTGGGGCGGCACTGGGCGATGACCGAAGTGGACTTCACTCTCCCCGAGGGCGCCGTCCTCGCCGTGCTCGGCCCGAACGGATCCGGTAAGTCCACCCTGGTGCGGGCGCTACTCGGAGTCGTTCCGCTGAACCGCGGCAGCGCCCGCGTGCTGGGGCTCCCGCCTGCGGATGTCCCGGCGGAGTGGATCGCGTACGTGCCCCAGATCAAGATGCTGGACCGGTCGTTCCCGGGCCGCAGCATCGACCTCGTCGCGACGGGCATGCTGCGGCGCTGGCCATGGCGGCTCGCGGACGCGGAGCACCGAGGCGTGCTCGCGGGGCTCGAAGCCGCCGGCGCGGCGCACCTCGCGGAGCGGACGCTCGGCGAGCTGTCCGGTGGCGAGCTGCAGCGCGTCTACCTCGCGAGAGCGGTGGCGCGGCGGCCACGGCTCGTGCTGCTGGACGAGCCCGCGACGGGGATGGACCCGACCGGCGAGGAGTCGGTCCACCGCTACGTAGACGAGTGCCGGCGCACTGGCGCGACGACGGTGGTGCTGGTGACGCACGACCTGTCGGTCGCCTACGACCACGCGACGCACGCGCTGCTGCTCAGCCAGCGGCAGATCGCCTTCGGCACCCCACCGGACGTGCTCGCCCGCCCGCGGCTTCAGGAGGCCTTCGGCCACCACGGACACGCGCTCTCGGGTTCGACGCCCTGGCTGATCCAGCGAGGGGGCGACGCTGATGCTTGACGCTCTCTTGCTGCCCTTCATGCAGCGCGCTCTCATCGCCGGCGTGCTCATGGGCCTGCTGGGCGGCTACTTTGGCGTGTTCGTCGTGCAGCGGCGCCTCGCATTCCTCGGCGATGGCCTCGCGCACGCGGCGTTCGGCGGCGTCGCGCTCGGGCTGTTGCTGGACACCTCGCCCCTCGCCGTCGCGGTGCCGTTCACCGTGCTCGCCGCCGCGGGCATGACCTGGCTCAAGCCGCGCACCCGCCTCGGCGATGACACCGCCGTCGGCATCTTCTTCGCCGTCTCGATGGCGCTCGGCATCGTCTTCATCTCACTCAAAGCGGGCTTTGCCCCGGACGCGTTCGCCTTCCTCTTCGGCTCGATCCTGTCCGTGCGCGGCGGCGACCTCGCCGTCGCCGCGAGCCTGAGCGTGCTCGTCGCGCTCTCGTGGCGACTCTGGGGGCGCTGGGCCTACGCCACCTTCGACCCGGAGCTCGCGCGCGGCGATCGCATCCCGGTGCAGCGCGACAACTACCTCCTCGCGATCCTTTTGGCGCTCACGGTGGTCACCGGCATCAAGCTGGTCGGCGTCGTGCTCGTCACGGCGTTCCTCATCATCCCCGCCGCGAGCGCCCGCCTGCTCAGTGCCTCCTACGCGGCGATGACGCTGCTCGCGATGGCGGTCGGCGCGGCCAGCGCGATCGGCGGGCTGCTGGCCTCGTACTCGCTCGACCTGCCGAGCGGCGCGACCATCATCCTCGCGCAAGCGGCGCTGTTCGGGCTCGCCCTAATCTCGGCGGAGGCGGGCCGCCGTCGCCGCGTGCCGGACGACGAGTAGCAGGTTAGGGCTCGGCACTGTCTCCGTTGTGCGTTGGCGCGGGAGTTGCTGCCCGCGAAGGCGTGAGGCGAAGGCACGGGTTTCCCCACACAGCTTCAGCGCACTTCCGACAGCGGGCTGCCCCCAGCCGCTGCATTCTGGTTGCACAGCGGTCCTCGATCTCCCCGGAGCCGACCGCGATGTGGGGCCGTCGAGAAGTATCGCCGTGCGTTTCTCACGGGTCTCGGCGCTCACGGGTTCTGAAGTCGGTTCGTTCGAACGGCTCCGGGTGGATGGTCCGAACTTCCACCGAGAGGTGAGCCATGATCGAGCGTATCCTCCTGCCTCTCGACGGCTCGGAGCTCGCGGAGTGCGTCCTTCCGCATGCGGTCGCGCTGAGCCAGGCATTTGGTGCGCGTCTGTACCTGCTCCGTATCGAGGGCGGAAAGCCGGCGGAATCGGGCACGGTCGCGTGGCGCCTCAGGAAGGCGGAGGCGGAAGCGTATCTCGAGGAGCTCTCCGTCCGTCTCACCGCGAGTGGTGTCAGGCGAGTCGAATGGCGAGTCGAAGAGGGACGCGCCGCGGAGCAGGTCCTGCAGCGGGCCCGCCGAGAGAAAGCGGATCTGGTGCTGCTCAGCACGCATGGGAGGGGCGGGATCACCGGTTTCGGGCTGAGCGGGACCGCGTCGAAGGTCGTCTTCGATGGCCGTGTCTCGGTGCTGCTGGTGCGCGCCGCGAAGCCGCCGGCAAGGCAGCCCCTTCGCTACCGGAAGATCCTGGTCCCCATCGACTGCTCGAAGCGAGCGGAATGGGCCGCGTGCACGGCCGCGGGGCTGGCGAAGGAGCATGGAGCCGAGCTCGTGCTGGTGCACGTCGTACCCCTTGCCGAGGTGCTGGAACCGCTGGCGGCCGAATCCGAGGCGCACGGGATCTCTCGCCGCTTGACGGAGCTCAATCGGCAAGCGGCTCTGCTGTACCTCCGGGGACTCGTCGAGACGCTCAGGCAGCCCGATCTGCGCGTCCGGTCGCGGCTCGCCCAACAGTCGGGAGAACACGTCGGCTGCGTAGTTCAGGCGATCGTATCGGAGGAGTCGCCGGACCTCATCGTCATGGCCGCCCATGGCGCAGATCCCACGGTCGGTTGGGCGTATGGCAGCGTGACCCGGGAGCTGCTCGCGCTCGGCGACGTACCGCTCTTGGTGCTCCAGGACGCGCCTGCTCCGGCGGCGGGCCGGGAGGAGCCGGCGGCGGCGGCCGTCCGGACGGCGACGCGGACGTAGAAGCGCGCGAGCCGCACGATGCCGCCGGCGGTAGCAGCCGCGTTCCCGGCCGCAGTGCTCGCCACGGCTCACGCCTCAGCAGAGGGGCGATCGAAGCATCCGGTGCGGCGACGTCTCCGCCGGCTGCAGGCACGGTTCGAAGCCGACCTCGCCGCGCTCTCGGGCATCGCCGCCGCGGAGGGGATTCGCGAGGCCGAGTGGCTGCTGGACAACACCTACATCGTCCGGGCGGCGTTCGACCGAACATCGGAAGCGATGCCCCGGGCATTCTTCCGAAGGCTGCCCGCACTGCGGGCGGGCACTGAGCGCGGGGAGACCCGGGCATACGCCCTGGCCCGGGCGCTCCTCGAGGCGGGCGACTGGGGCGCGGATCCCGTCCACATGGAGGAATCCCTTCGCGCGTATCAGGACCGCACGCTGCTGACCACGGCCGAGCTGTGGGCGCTCCCCGCGATGCTGCGGTTGGTCCTGCTCGAAGAGTTGACCTGGGCGGCGGCCGAACTCGTCAGCCGCCTGGGAGGCGGCGAGCCGCCGATTCCGAGCAGTTCCGGGAGGTCGCCCCACGCCGGCGAGCCCGGGCGTATTCCGGCGGCGATCCAGAGCCTTCGGCTGCTCGACGTGCTGGACTGGAAGACGTTCTTCGAGTCGGTCAGCCGCGTGCATCGGACGCTGGAGCTGGACCCGTCGGAGACCTATGCTGCGATGGACTTCGAGACTCGCGATGGGTACCGCCGCGTAGTCGAGGAGCTCGCGAGCTGGTCGGGCGACGACGAGGTGACCGTCGCGTCCTGCGCCGTGCAGCTGGCCCGGGAAGCGGCGGATCCGCACGGCGTGGAAAGACACGTCGGATACTACTTGAGAGGTGACGGAAGGCAGACCCTGGAGAGCCGGCTCCACTGTCGCCCTCCAATCGGCCGTCGCATCACGAGGCGACTGGCGCGGCTCCGGTTGCCGCTGTACGTGGGCGGCATCCTCGCTCTCACCCTCGTGCTGGCACTGGCCCTGGCCCTGCCCGCACCGCGACCGGCGTTCCTCTGGGCGATGCTGCTCCTGCTCCTGCCGGCGTCCGGAGCGGCCACCGCATTGGTGAATCGGGTGGTGGTGCGGGTCGTTCCCCCGAAGGTGCTTCCGAAGCTCGAGCTCCGTGACGGGGTCCCCGACGCCTTCCACACCGTCGTAGCGGTGCCCGTGCTGCTCTTCAATGAAGCGGAGATCCGCGAGCACATCGCGCGCCTCGAGCTGACTTTCCTCGGAAATGACGATCCCGCCGTCCGCTTCGCGCTTCTCGGAGACTTCCCGGACGCCGCGGTAGAGCGGCAAGAGAAGGACCCGGCGCTGCTCGCGTTCGCGCGCGCGCAGATCAGGAGTCTGAACAGACGATACGGCAGACCCGGACACCGCCCGTTCGTGCTGGTTCATCGGACGCGCCGCTGGAACCCTTCCGAGGGGCGGTGGATGGGGTGGGAGCGGAAGCGCGGGAAGCTGGTCGAGCTCGGCCGCCTGATCCAGAGACAGCCGTGCGACGCCTTCGTGGCCGAGGGCGACGCCTCGGCGCTCGGCGGTGCTCGCTACGTGGTCGCCCTGGACGCCGATACGTTCGTCCCGCAGGGCGCGGTTCGGCGACTCGTGGGCACGCTCGGACACCCGTTGAACCGTGCCAGGTTCGGGCGGGATGGCCGCGTACGCTCCGGCTACACCGTGCTGCAGCCGCGGGTCGAGACGATGCCGGGGTCGGCTGGGACGGCGTTCGCCCGGATTCAGGAGGGCGATACGGGCCTGGACCTCTACTCCCATGCCGTCTCCGATCTCTATCAGGACCTGTTCGGTGAGGGGATCTACGCGGGCAAGGGGATCTACGAAGTCGCCTCCTTCGAGCGGTCGTTGAGCGGGCGCGTACCGGAGAACAGAATCCTGAGTCACGACCTGTTCGAAGGCGTCCACGGAAGGGCCGGGCTGATCTCCGACGTCGTCGTATTCGAGGACTACCCCCAGACCGTGCTCGCCGGGCTGCATCGCCTGCACCGCTGGGTGCGGGGAGACTGGCAGATCGCCCGCTGGCTGTTCGCACGCGTGCCTTCGACGGATGGACCGCGCCTGCAGAACCGGCTCTCGGCCCTGGATCGATGGAAAATCCTCGACAATCTGCGGCGCAGCCTCTTCGCGCCGGCCCTGCTCCTGCTCGCGATCGCGGGCTGGCTCGTCTTTCCGGCTCCCGCCTGGTGGACCTTGCTGGTCGTGGCGCTGACGATTCTCCCGCTCGCGCTGGGCGTCGTGCCGCGCCGCGCCGGACGCCGCTTTCTCGTGCCCGGCGGACAGCGTGCCCGTTCGCTCGCGCTGCTGGCGGCGCGGGCCGGCGTCGCGATCGCGTTCCTGCCCGCGCGAGCCGCCGCCGAGCTGGATGCGATCGCGAGAGCCCTCTGGCGGACGGTCGTGAGCCACCGACGGTTGCTGGAATGGGTCACCGCCGCGCATGCGGGGCGATCGGTCTTGCTGAGAGGTGCTCGGCTGCGGCTGCTTCGTAGCGCCGCCTTCGCACTCACCCTCGCCTCGATCATCGCGCTCTCGCGCCCGTGGGCGCTTCCGGTGGCTGCGCCGATTCTCCTGGGGTGGCTGCTGTCTCCCTGGATTGCGACTCGCCTCGATCGCGTGTCCGTCCCGCACGAGCGACCGCTGGCGGAATCCGAGCGGCGTCGCCTCCGGCTGATCGCGCGGCGAACCTGGAGCTTCTTCGAGCACTTCGTCGGACCCGACGACCATTGGTTGCCGCCCGACCACTTCCAGGAGCAGCCGGGAGGCAATGTCGCTCGCAGGACATCGCCCACCAACATCGGCTTGACGTACCTGTCGGCCCTCGCCGCCTGGGATCTCGGTTACGTGCAACCATCACGTCTCGTCGCCCTGCTTCAGAACTCGCTGGAGAGTCTGGGCCGGCTCGAGCGCCATCGCGGCCACTTCTTCAACTGGTACGACACGAGCGGCCTGGCGCCGCTGCCTCCGCTGTACGTCTCCACCGTCGATAGTGGCAATCTCGCGGCCTCTCTCCTGGCGCTCGCCCAGGGCTGCAGGGAGGTCGCGTCCGCACCGCTGTTCCGCGAGGAGGGGCCGCTGGCGGTGGCGGATGACCTGCGGCTCCTCGACGGGATCGTGGCCGCCGGCGCGCGGCGAGTGCCTCAACACGATTCGCTGCTGCAGCGAATGGAGGCCGATGAGAAGGAGCTCTGGCGCGTGCATACCATGTCCGCGTGGAGGGCGGCTCTCGAGCGGATGACGCAGTCGGAGCTGCCGCAAATGGAACAGGACGTGTTGGAAGTCGTGCGAGCTGGAGAGCTCGACCGGAAGGGCCTCGCGGACCTGCACGGCTGGATCGTCAATGTCCGGGCCCGGGTGGAGGAGTGCCTCCTCGAGCAGCAGGAGCTCCTTCCGTGGCTCTCGCTGCCGCCGGATCCGGGCGGCCCCGCGGACCCAGGGCTGCGGGATGCGTGGAAGAGCGTCCTCTCGCTGCCGGAGAATCCGGCGCTGAAGTGCATTCCTGCTCTGGCGGGGAGGGCGGCGGCGGAGCTGAAGGAGTCCGGAGCGGCGACGTCGCTTTCTTCCACCGCGACGTTGCAGGATGCCGCCGCCGCCCTCGAGGCCGCGGTGTCTCGAGCCCGCGACCTCTGCGAGGGTCTCGAGCGGATCGCGACGTCAGCCGAGGCGATCGTGGCGGCGATGGACTTCCGTTTCCTGTACGACGGGAGACGCCACCAATTTCACGTCGGCTTCAATGTTTCCAGCGGACAGCTGGACCACGGCTACTACGATCTTCTTGCTTCGGAGGCCCGTCTCGCCAGCTACGTGGCCATTCTCAAGGGCGATGCTCCCTGGAAGCACTGGCTCCACCTCGGACGGCCATTCCGCAGGGACGACGGCACGGTCGTGCTCGTCAGCTGGGCGGGCACGATGTTCGAGTACCTGATGCCGCTGCTCCTGCTTCCAGTCGTCCGCGGCTCCTTGCTCGGCGCGGCGAACGAGCGCGCCGTGGCCGTGCAGCGGCGGTTCGCCGCGACGCACGGCACGCCATGGGGCATGTCGGAGTCCGCATTCAACGATCTGGACCGCAACGGGGTGTATCAGTACAGGGCCTTCGGAGCTCCGGGACTCGCGCTCAGCCGCGACGCGGGGGATCGTCTCGTCGTCGCGCCCTACGCGTCTGCGCTGGGTCTCGCGATCGATGCTCCGGCCGTGCTCGAGAACCTGGACGCGCTCGAGGAGCTCGGCGCGCTCGGCTCGTACGGCTTCTATGAAAGTGTGGATTTCGGGCTCACGCGACGGTCGGGCGGCCGGACCCCGACCGTGGTGCGGACTTACATGGCCCATCACCAGGGCATGATCCTGCTGGCGCTGGACAATGCTCTGCACGGCGAGCCCATGGTGCGCCGCTTCCTCGCGGACCCGCGTTGCCTTGCCAGCGAGCCGTTGCTGCACGAGCGCGTGCCCGCCGCCGCACCCGTTGCGCGCGGACTCCGGCCGGCACGTAGAAAGGGTTTCCTGCACCCGGAGCCGCTGGTGAGCTGGGCGGTCTACGGCGAGGCCGGCGCACCTCAGGCGCAGGTGCTCTCGAACGGGGAGATGTCCAGCCTGGTGAGCTCGACCGGGGGCGGCGGCCTCCGCTGGAGAGGCATGGCGCTGACGAGAATGGCGTGCCGATCCCACGGAGGATCGCTGGGGGCAGTGGATCTACCTGCAGGACCTCGATTCGGGTGCCCTCTGGTCGGCGGGAATCGCCCCCTGCCGCGGCCGACCGGATGCCTACGTAGCCAGCTTCGCACCTCACCGGGTCGAGATCCACCGAACCGACGGCGAACTCTCGGTGCATTTGACGGTGTCCGTCTGCTCGGGGGCGCCGGTAGAGATCCGCCGGGTTGCGGTTCTGAACATGGGAGCCCTGCATCGGAGGATCGCGCTCACGAGCTTTGGCGAGCTGTCTCTCGCGCAGCCGGGCGAGGATCGGCGGCATCCGGCCTTCCAGAAGCTCTTCGTGGAAGCCGGCTACATCGACGAGAGGCACGCTCTCGTGTTCCGCCGTCGCGGACGGGCGGGTCCCTGTCTGGCACACGGCGCGGTTTCCGGCGAACGCCGGTCCGCGCCGGTGGGCTGGGAGACGGACCGACGCCGTTTCTTCGGCCGTGCCGGCTCTCCGGCGGTTCCCGAGGGGCTCCGTCAGGGCCCTGCGGGGCTGTCACGGACGACGGGCGCGACGCTCGATCCGGTCTTCGCCCTCGGATACGAGGTCATGCTCCCGCCCGGCGAAGAGTACGTGCTGTCGTTTCTCACATCCGCCGGCGAGACCAGCAGCGAGGCTCTGCACCACCTGGAGCGCTACGGGACTCCGGCCCGCATCGGGTGGGCGCTCGAGCAGGCTGCGGAGCGGAGCAAGCACGATCTGCAGGAGCTCGCTTTGCGGCCCGGCGATGCCCCCGCGATCCAGGAGCTCTTCACCGCGCTCGCGTTCCCGTATCGTGGACTACGCTCCACGCTGTCACAGCCCGGCACTCCGCCACCGGCTCGTCCCGAGCTCTGGCGGGTCGGCATCTCCGGCGATCTGCCCGTGATCGTGATGGTGGCCGTTCACGCGGGAGACACGGCGCCGGTGCTGCAAGTCCTGCGGGCGCACGCCTTCCTGCACCGACACGGCGTGGACGCCGATCTCCTGGTGCTGGATCAGCAGGGCTCGGGTTACGCACAGCCACTTCGCGACTGGCTGATCCGCGCTACGGACGAGGTACACGGTGCGGGATGGTTCGGGCGGTCCGGAGGGGTCCACTACCTTGCCGGCGGCGAGCTCGGAGAAGAGCGGCGCTACGTGCTGCAATCCGCGGCCAGCGTCACGCTGGAGAGCGGACGCGCCACGCTGAAGGACCAGATGACCGGCCTCCGCTCGCGGGCGCCCGAGCTTCCCCCCTTCGTGCCCATGACCTCGTCGCCAGTGCGGCCCCTGCCGACACCGTCGCTCGAACCGCAGCCGGCGCTGCGTTACGAAAACGGGAGAGGCGGCTTCAGCTCCAATGGGCGGGAATACGTCATCCATTTGGACGCCGGCGAGACCACACCGGCGCCCTGGATCAACGTGATCGCCAATCC
The DNA here is from genome assembly GCA_963798855.1 of uncultured Gemmatimonadales bacterium. Lineage (GTDB taxonomy): Bacteria > Gemmatimonadota > Gemmatimonadetes > Longimicrobiales > RSA9 > CAWCUU01. Next base: position 1,189,669 of record CAWCUU010000001.1, read on the forward strand.
GGACTTCGGCTTCACGGTGTCGGAGAGTGGCGCCGGCTTCACGTGGGCGTTGAACAGCGCCGAGCGCCGTCTCACGCCTTGGCATAACGACCCCGTGCTGGATCCCCCCGGAGAGGTGCTCTATCTGCGCGACGAGGAGACGGGTGACGTCTGGAGCGCGACCCCGTCACCGGCGCCTGGCCCGGGTGGCTACCGGATCCGACACGGGCAGGGGTATACGACCTTCGAGCATCGGAGCCACGGGTTGAACCAGCGGCTCCGCGTGTTCGTAGCGCCGGACGCACCGGTCAAGATCGCGGAGATCGAGGTCACCGATCTCTGGGATCGGCCACGACGGATCACGGCCACGTACTATGCCGAGCTGGTTCTCGGCTCGGACCGGACCGTTTCCGCACCCCACGTGACCACCTGGATCGAACGCTCAGCCGGAGCGGTCCTCGCCCGTGAGGGCTTCTCCGAGCGCTTTCCCGGTCGCGTCGCCTTCCTGGCCGGCTCGGGACCCGTGCACGGAGCGACCGGAGACCGTGCCGAATTCCTCGGTGCGGGCGGCCTCGCCGCCCCGGCTGCGCTCCGACGCATCGGTCTCGGCGAGGCGTTCGGCTCGGGTTTCGACCCCTGCGCGGCTCTGCAGCTTCACATCGACCTGCCCGCCGGAGGAACGACCTCCGTCCATTTCATGCTGGGAGAGGAGAGCGACGCCGCCACAGCGCTTCAGCGCATCGGCGAGCTGAAGGATCCGGCCGCCGTCGCGGCGAGCTGGCACGGGATGCAGAAGGGATGGGACGATCTGCTCGGGCGCCTGACCGTCCGGACGCCGGAGCCCGGCATGGACTTCATGCTGAATCGGTGGCTTCCCCATCAGACGGTCACATGCCGGCTCTGGGCCCGTTCCGCGCTCTACCAGTCCAGCGGCGCCTTCGGCTTCCGGGACCAGCTTCAGGATGCCTTGAACGTGCTCATCCTGGATCCAGGGCTGACGCGTGCTCAGATCCTGGAGGCTGCGGCAAGGCAGTTCGAGCAGGGGGATGTGCTGCACTGGTGGCAACCCGGCACGACAGAGGGGGTTCGCACGCGTTGCTCGGATGATCTCCTGTGGCTGCCGCATGTGACGGCCGCCTATGTGGAGGCGACCGGCGATACGGAAATCCTGAACGTCCGGATCCCCTATCTCGATGCTCCACCGCTGAGGCCCGACGAATCGGAGCGCTACCAGAGCTATCCCCACGCCGCTGCGAGCGGGACCTTGTACGAGCACTGCAAGCGGGCGCTGAAGCGCGGCATCACGCACGGCCCTCACGGGCTCCCGCTCATCGGCTCGGGCGACTGGAATGATGGACTGAATCGGGTCGGCGAGGACGGCGCCGGCGAGAGCATCTGGCTGGGCTGGTTCATCTGCGCGACCGTCGAGAGCTTCGCACCGCTCATGGAGCGTCTGGAGGGCGGTGGGGCAGCGGCCGAGCTGCGCTCCCCGGCCGAAGTCATCCGGCGGAATCTGGAGGAACACGGCTGGGATGGCGGGTGGTACCGGCGTGCGTACTACGACGACGGCACGCCGCTGGGCTCCGCCTCCAGCGACGAGGCGCGAATCGACTCCATCGCTCAGTCGTGGGCGGTTCTGTCCGGCGCCGCGGATCCCGACCGCGCCCGGCAGGCGGTGCGCTCGGCGCTCGAGCGGCTCGTACGCGAGGACGAAGGGCTGGTGCTGCTCCTGTTCCCGCCCTTCGATCGCACACTCAGGAATCCGGGCTATATCCGGGACTATCCGCCCGGCGTACGGGAAAACGGAGGCCAGTATACGCACGCCGCCGTCTGGCTGGCCTGGGCCGTCGCGAAGCTGGGCGACGGTGCCAGGGCCGAAGAGCTCTTCCGGATGTTGAACCCGATCTCGCGAGCCTCCTCGCCCGAAGCATTGCAGAAGTATCGGGTCGAGCCGTACGTGCTCGCGGCGGACGTGTACAGTGGCCCGCCACACGACGGACAGGGAGGCTGGACGTGGTACACGGGCTCGGCCGGATGGCTGTACAGGCTGGGCACAGAGGCGATCCTGGGAATTCGCCGTGTCCCCGACGGCATCCGCGTGGAGCCGTGCATCCCGCCCTCGTGGTCCGGTTTCGAAGCGGAGTTACGTCACGGCGACGGCCTGCTGCGGCTCGAAGTGGAGAACCCGGACGGAGTCTGCGGCGGGATCGCTCGCGTGGAGCTGGACGGCGTGGCGCTCGACGAGGCGGTCTTTCCATTCCCGTCGGACGGCTGCGTCCACACCGCGGTGGTTCGCCTGGGCGCGGCGGGAGTCCGCGGGCCGGTAGCCGAGTGAGGAGTCGGGCCCCCGAAGGAGGCGGTGCTTCGACATGCTAGTCGACGAAAGGGTGCGGCCGATCGCCGCTACCGCGGCTCGCGAGTGCGCGGCGCTGTTCGGGCGCCCCCGGGTATCATGCATCCCATCGGCCACGCGGAGTACTCGCGCCGCCCGACGGCCGTCCGCTCCGGCACGGACGGAAGGCGGCACGTTCAACAATCCAACAGGAGGACCGCATGTCATCCATCGTGAAGGTGATCGAGGTGCTCGCGCAATCGGAGAAGAGCTTCGACGACGCGGTTCAGAGCGCGCTCACCGAAGCGGCCAAGACGGTCGACGGCATCAAGGAGATCTGGGTCGGCGGCATGAAGGCGCTGGTAGAGAACAACAGGATCGTGGAGTACCGGGTCACCACGAAGATCTCCTTCGTGGTGGAGGGCCACGCCTGATCTGATCGGCGGGTCGCGGAGGCTGGGCGGCGGCGGGCACGGCCGATCCGCCCTCCTCCGACTCGTGCTGCCACGTGGGCGGTCTGCTGCACCGGCGCCAGGAGCGCCCCGTTGTGGAGCGCTGGGGAAGGACAATCTGTCCCGGCGCCCGGCGCCCGGCGACCGGGGCCGTGACGGCAGCCTTCGCGGCCCGGCAAGCTCATGGCTCGCGAGTCGCGCCCGGGCCATTCGGCGCTGTCGGAGGACTCCCCACAGCGGTGATGAGAAAGGGCGGACTGACGTCTTGCAGGCCGTTCGCCATCTATGACGTGGCAGGTCTTTCTGTCGCTTCCGCGTCACGCACGCGCTCAGGGGAGCGCAAGGAGTCCGCAATGAGTACCCCGGTTGCCGAAAGGACCTCCGCGCTGCGAGTCGCGGATATCATGCAGGCAGATCCGATCACGATCATCCCGGATGCGTCGGTTCGGGAGCTCGCACAGCTGCTGGTCGAGCACGAGATCAGTGGTGTGCCGGTGGTCGAGTCCGGTGGCGCAGTGGCCGGCGTCGTTTCCATCTGGGATATCGCGCGCCTGATCGCCGAGTCCGCATCGGAGCCGAGCTTTTCTCTGTTCCTCGGGGGAGGGGGCGCTCCCGCTTCGAGCCCGTCCCTCAGACCCGCGTTCTATCGCTCGCCCGACCTCAATGGCCCGCCCCATCGGCCGTTCATCGGCACCTCGCTGCCCGGTCTCCTCGAGCGGCACCGGGTCCGCGACATCATGACACCGGCGGTGTTTCACGTCCGCGAGGGCGCGACGCTCCCGGAGCTTGCGCGCTTCCTACTTCAGGCGAAGATCCACCGCGCGCTGGTCATGGACGGCGGACACCTGCGCGGGATCGTCACCTCGAGCGACGTGCTGCACGCCCTGGCGGAGCCCGCATGAGTCGGGCACTCTTCCGCGATCGCGAGCACGCGGGACGCCTTCTGGGCGAGCGACTGGCTGCATACGCCGGACGGCGGGACGTGCTCGTGCTCGCGCTCCCTCGGGGCGGCGTGCCCGTCGGCCTCGAGGTCGCGCGGAGTCTCGGCGCCCCGCTCGACATCGTCGTGGTGCGTAAGCTGGGGGTACCCTTCGAGCCGGAGCTGGCGATGGGCGCCATCGCCAGCGGCGGCGCGGCCGTGCTGAACGAGCAGGTGGTCGACATGCTCGGCCTGACGTCCGAGGCGATCGAGGAAGTCGCCGCTCGGGAACGACTGGAGCTGCAGCGGCGCGAAGCCGCCTATCGCGGCGCGCGTCCGCCGCTCGACGTATCGGGGAAGATCGTGATCCTCGTCGATGACGGCGTGGCGACGGGCTCCACCATCCGGGCCGCGGCTCGAGCGCTTCGTGAGCTGCGTCCGGCCCGCCTCGTCATCGCCGTCCCCGTCGGCGCTCTCAGGACCTGTGCGGATCTGCGTGGCTACGCGGACGAGGTCGTATGTCTCGCGACGCCGGAACCGTTGCTCGCGATCAGCCCGTTCTACCAGTCCTTTCCGCAGACGACGGACGACGAGGTGTGCCGGCTTCTGGCCGAGGTGGCCGGGATTGCCGAGGTCGGGACGCCCGCGAGCGGTCCACGGGCGAACGAGGGCTAGGAGGCCGCGCCGAGCGCCCCATGCCGACCGCGCGCCGTCCGGATCGACCACGACGGGCCGCGACGCCTCACCCCCTTCGAGCCGTACGCCCCGCCACGTTCCACTCGAGCGCCCGCACCACGGCTTCTGCGATCGCCGTGTCGGAGGCCGGGTTGTGCCGCCCGAGGGGCGAGGGCGCTCTCAGCCCTTCAGCACGCCGAGCGGCTTCAGCCGCGCGATGCGCCGCCCGATCCCCGCCCCGTGCACCACGTCCACCACTTCCGCGACGTCCTTGTACGCTTCCGGAATCTCCTCGGCGATCGTCGCATAGGAGGACGCCCGCACCTCGATGCCGAGCTCGCGGAACTCGTTCCTCAGGCTCCGTCCCCGCACCGAGGCCTTCGCGCTGTGCCGGCTCATGCGGCGGCCCGCGCCGTGACAGGCGGAGCCGAACGTCTCGCGGAACGCTGCCGCCGTGCCGGCCAGCACGTACGAATAGCGGACCATGTCGCCCGGGATGAGCATGGGCTGGCCCACGTCGCGGTAGGCCGCCGGCACGTCGGGGTGACCGGGCGGGAAGGCGCGCGTCGCGCCCTTCCGGTGCACGCACAGCCGGCGCTCCCGACCGTCCACCTCGTGCCGCTCCCACTTCGCCATGTTGTGCGCGACGTCGTAGACCATGTTCAGGCCCAGGTCCTGCCAGGTACGTCCGAAGATTCTGGCGAAGGAGAGTCGGACGCGGTGCGCCATCATCTGCCGATTGGCGAAGGCGAAGTTCGCCGCCGCCGTCATCGCGCCCATGTAGCGCCGCGCTTCCGGAGAATCGAGTGGCGCGCAGGCGAGCTGCCGGTCCGGCAGCGCGATCTGGTTGCGTGCGGCGCTGTCCAGCATCACGCCGAGGAAATCGTCGCACACCTGGTGGCCCAGGCCGCGCGAGCCGGAATGGATCAGGACCGTGACGTGTCCCGGCCGCAGCCCGAAGCGCGTGGCGGTCGTCGCGTCGTAGACTTCATCGACGAATCCGACCTCGATGAAGTGGTTGCCCGAGCCTACCGTGCCGAGCTGGGGTCGTCCGCGCTCGAGGGCGCGCCCACTCACCGCATCCGGATCGGCGCCGGGCATCGCGCCGCCGGCCTCGGTCCGCTCCAGATCGTCCTCTGTCGCGACGCCCTGCGCGAGCAGCCAGGCAGACCCCTGCTCGAGAACCGCGCGCAAGTCCGCCTCGCCCAGCACCCGGTCCTTGTACTGTGAGCCGACGCCGGCCGGCACGTCGCGCATGATCTGCGTCATCAGCGCGGCCATCCGGGGTCGTGCGTCGTCGGCCGGAAGGTCCGAGCGGAGCAACCGGACCCCACAGTTGATGTCGTAGCCGACGCCGGCCGGACTGACCACGCCGCCCTGCTCGGGATCGAATGCCGCGACGCCGCCGATCGGAAAGCCATAACCCAAGTGGATGTCGGGCATGGCGATGGACCGACCGACGATCCCGGGCAGCGTGGCTACGTTGGCGACCTGCTCCACCGCTCGATCCTGCGCTATGTCGTCGAGCATTCGGCGGGCGGCGTAGATCAACCCCTCCACCCGCATGCCGCCGGTGCGAGGCAGGCGCCACCGGTAGGCGTCGATCCGCTCGAGCGTCCGGTCCCCCACGCGAACGACGGCGTCGCCCGCACCTTCGCCGTTCTGCGTCTCCGGACGAGCCGCCTCGACCACGAGGCTCGTAGCCTCTCGGTTCCCGCCGTCGCTGCCGGTCGAACCTCGGTTGTCCTCGAACATGCATTCCTCCCTGACCCGGTCACAGGCTGCAGGCAGCGGGTTCCGTGCCGGATGCTCACGATGGCCGCACTCCACCGAGTCCGAGGGAAGAGTTTCCCCCACGTCCCGCCCTGCTGTGAAGCGATAGGCCCGACACCGTTTTGCGGGTTTGCCCGACTTCGCCTCCGTCGCCGCCGCCGTAGGCTCGATAAAGGATTCTCTCGCAGGGGCGGCGACATGGCCGATGCACAGGTGCTCTGGTTCGACGACGTCGGGCTCGCGGACGTGGCGCGAGTCGGAGGCAAGAACGCCTCGCTCGGCGAGCTGCGTCGCGCGCTCGTGCCTCGCGGCGTGCGCGTTCCGAACGGGTTCGCGACGACGGCCTCCGCGTACCGCGCGTTCATGGCCGCGGCCGGGCTCGAGGCCCTCATCCGCGAGCAGCTCGGAGATCTCGACGTCGGAGATGTCGCCCGGCTGCAGTCGGTCGGCCAGCGCATTCGCGGCGCGATCCTCGGCGCTCAACTTCCGCAGTCCCTGGAAGAGTCCGTTCGGCAGGCGTATCGCCGGCTGGAACAGGAGTACGGCGAGCAGTGCGACGTCGCCGTGCGCAGCAGCGCCACCGCCGAGGACCTCCCGGAGGCCAGCTTCGCCGGGCAGCAGGAGACCTACCTCAACGTGCGTGGCGGCCGCGCCGTCGTCGCCGCCGTGCACCGCTGCTTCGCCTCGCTGTTCACCGACCGCGCGATCGTCTACCGGACGGAGCGCGGCTTCGACCATTCGGCGGTCGCGCTCTCGGTCGGTGTGCAGAAGATGGTGCGCTCCGACCGCGCGTGCGCCGGCGTCATGTTCTCGCTCGACACCGAGAGCGGCTTCCGCGACGTCGTCCTGATCAACGCCGCCTGGGGCCTCGGCGAGAGCGTCGTCCAGGGCGCGGTGAACCCGGACGAGTACTACGTCTTCAAGCCGACGCTGCAGGAGGGATTCCGGCCGATCCTGCAGCGCAAGCTCGGTTCGAAGGAGATGAAGATCGTCTATGACACGGGCGGCGGCCGCCAGGTGCGGACGGTGGCGGTGCCATCGGAAGACAGGCGGCGCTTCGTGCTCGGCGACGACGAGCTGCTCACGCTCGCGCGCTGGGCGTGCCTCGTCGAAGAACATTACTCCCGGGTGCGTGGTACGCCGACGGCGATGGACATGGAGTGGGCGAAGGACGGCGACTCCGGCGAGCTGTATCTGCTTCAGGCCCGTCCCGAGACGGTCCACACGCAGGCCGCCACCGTGCGGCTCGAGCGTTACCGTCTCGAGGAGAGCGGGGAAGTGCTCGTGTCGGGCGGCAGCGTCGGCGAGCGCATCGCGAGCGGGCGGGCGCGTCTCATCCGCTCGACCGCCGAGCTGGACCGGCTGCAGGAGGGCGAGGTCCTCGTCACGGAAATGACCGATCCCGACTGGGAGCCCGTGATGAAGCGGGCGGCCGCGGTCGTGACGGACCGGGGCGGACGCACCTGCCACGCCGCCATCGTGAGCCGGGAGCTCGGCATCCCCGCCGTCGTCGGCACCGAGCGCGGCACGAGCGTCGTACCGGACGGAGCCGAGGTCACGGTCTCCTGCGCCGAGGGGGAGGAGGGTCGGGTGTACCGCGGGCGGCTGCGCAGCCGCGTGGATCAGCATCGACCTCACGACGCTGCCACGGCCGGTCACGCCGCTCATGCTGAACGTCGGCAACCCCGGAGAGGCGTTCCGGCTTTCGTTCCTGCCGAACGCCGGCGTCGGGCTCGCTCGCCTCGAGTTCATCATCGGCTCGCACATCGGCATTCACCCGATGGCGCTCGTGCATCCCGAGCGGGTGGCGGATCCAGGCCAGCGCGAGCAGATCCGCTCGCGTACCGCCGGCTACGACGAGCCCGCCGAGTTCTTCGTCGACCGCCTCGCGCAGGGCGTCTCGATGATCGCTGCCGCATTCTGGCCGAAGGACGTGATCGTCCGCCTCTCCGACTTCAAGACGAACGAGTACGCCGGCCTGCTGGGTGGGGCGGGCTTCGAGCCGCAGGAGGCGAATCCGATGCTCGGCTTCCGCGGCGCGTCCCGCTACTACGACGAGCGATACCGCGAGGGCTTCGCGCTCGAGTGTCGTGCGCTGCGCCGCGTCCGCGATGCGATGGGACTCCGCAACGTCAAGATCATGGTTCCGTTCTGCCGCACCATCCCGGAGGCGGAGCGGGTCGTCGCCGAGCTCGAGCGCAACGGCCTGCGCCGAGGCGAGAACGGGCTCGAGCTCTACGTCATGTGCGAGATCCCGAGCAACGTCGTTCTCGCGGACCGCTTCGCGGAGATCTTCGACGGCTTCTCGATCGGCAGCAACGATCTGACGCAGCTCGTGCTCGGCGTCGACCGCGACTCCGAAGTGTTGGCCCACCTCTTCGACGAGCGTGACGAGGCGGTGCGCCGGACCATCGCCGAGGCCATCCGCGCCGTGCACGCGAAGGGCCGCAGGATCGGCATCTGTGGCCAGGCGCCGAGCGACTACCCCGAGTTCGCGCGCTTCCTGGTGGAGCAGGGGATCGACAGCATGTCGCTGAACCCGGACGCGCTGCTGAAGACGGTTCTCGAGCTGGCCGGCGGAAACGACCGGAGAGGCGCGACCGCGCCGTCGCAGCCCGAGCTCACGACCGTTGGGGCAGCACGATGAACACGCTCGAACAGACGCTGCTGGAGCGGCGCCTCGTGGAGGAGCACGCGCGCGCGACCCGGGCGATGCACCGTGTCCGCGAGCCGCTGCGCACCGAGCTCGACCGCATCGCGCACGAGATCCGAGAGAGCCTCGCGATCTTCTACACCACCCCGGAGCGGTTCGGCGCGTGCGTCGACTGCAGCGACCCGATCGAGCCGGAGCGGCTCCGGATGATGCCGTGGGCGCACCGTTGCCTTTCCTGCGCCGTCGAGTGGGAGGAGATACCGGCCGACAACTGAGCCGGTCGCGCGCTCAGAAGGCCAACCCGAAGGGCGCATGGCGATTGCGCGGGCGCGCGCGGCCGCACCCCAGTTCTACAACGGCCTTCCAGGCCGACACGAGCGCTCGGCGCCGGCGGGGCAACCGTTGCCGCAGTCCTCTACTCTAGCTGGGGCTCCGGTCGGACACGATCAACCGTTGGGCGAGGTGCGGGCGGTTCAGCCGACTGCACCGGGCCGTTCTGCTTCTGACACCCCTCCTGCCTCCGCGAGGGAAGGAGATGGCGGCGGTGCTGGCTTGCGGGCCGGGTGCCCTGGTCACTCATCGCAGCGGGCTAGAAGGCCGTTGAAGAACTGGAGCGAGCCGCAACCCACAGGGCGCATGGCGGTTGCGCGGGTGATCCTTCGTCTCTCGTCGTCACCAATGCGCAGGGCATCGCTTCCTCCTCGTTCCTCGGCTGACCCGCGCAGGCGCCTCGCGCGCGGCCGCACCCCAGTTCTACAACGGCCTTCTAGTACTTCGCGGCCTGCTCCCCGAAGCGGATTCCGCACCCGTGGACGTCATGGTGGGCGGCGGTCGCGACGCGCGCAGTCGATCCGGAATCCGCCTCCATCGCACTCGCGACCTGCAGCCCGACGAGCGCATGGAAATCGACGGGATACGTGACCACGCTCTCGCGGACACTCGCAGATTTCGCCGCCGTCGCCGGATCGCGTGAGCTGGAACAGGCCATTGCTCGAGCGGAGAGGGAGCACCAGTTCCACCGTTCGAGCGTCGCGACCATGCTCGACCGGTACGCCGGGCGCAGGGGGATCGGCATGCTCCGGGCGGTCCTGGGCACCGGCGAGGGTCCCCGCCTCACCCGATCCGAGGCAGAGGCCAGCTTCCTCGACCTGCTGCGCAGCGCGCGGCTTCCCGTGCCGGAATCGAACGAGCGACCCCGGGCGCGAACCCCAGGCGCGAACCCCAGGCGCGAACCCCAGGCGCGAACCCCAGGCGCGAACCCCAGGCGCGAACCCCAGGCGCGAACCCCAGGCGCGAACCCCAGGCGCGAACCCCAGGCGCGAACCCCAGGCGCGAACCCCAGGCGCGAACCCCAGGCGTGAACCCCAGGCGCGAACCGTCCGAGAAATTCCACGATGTGCGAGCCGTAAGTCGATGGCTTGCAGTTATTTAGGATCTAGCACCGAAGGCAGTCGTCGCAGAACCCCGCGCCGGTCGGCCCGCCCTCGCCCTCGCCCCCGCCGCCGAATCGCGCCGATCGCCCCCCGCCCTCGCCGCCCGCCCCCGCCCCCGCGCCCGCTCCCCTCGCCCGCGCCCGCCCCCGCGCCCCCGCCCGCCCCCCCGCCCTCGCCCGCGCCCTCGCCCTGTGCAGCCCTCGCCCTGTGCAGCCCTCGCCCTGTGCAGCCCTCGCCCTGTGCAGCCCTCGCCCTGCGCAGCCCTCACCGCGCCAGGTATCCGCCGTCCACCGCGTACGTCGCGCCGGTCACGAAGGAGGCGCGGTTGGAGCTGAGGAAGAGCACGACCTCGGCGACCTCATCCGGCTCGCCGAGGCGGCCGAGGGGGTGGAGCCCGACGAGCATCTGGTGCGTCGCGGGGTCGGCCTCGAGTCCCGCGATCATGGGGGTGCGGATGAAGCCGGGCGCGACGGCATTGACGCGGATCCCACGGGCCCCGTACTCGATCGCGGCGTCTTCGGTGAGGCCGATGATGCCGTGCTTCGCCGACACGTACGCTGGGGCCGTCGCGAAGGCGACCTTGCCGAGGATGGAGCCGACGTTGACGATCGCGCCGCCGCCGGAGCGGAGCATAGCGGGGATCTCGTACTTCATGCAGTAGAACACGCCGGAGAGGTTCACCCCGAGCACGGCGCGCCAGCCCTCGAGCGAGTAGTCGGCGGTCGGGTTCTGCTCGCCGCCGATGCCGGCGTTGTTGCAGGCGATGTCCAGTCGGCCGAAGGCATCCAGGGTCGCGCGCACGAGTGACTCGCACTGCTCGGCGTGCGAGACGTCGGCGGGGACGAACACCGCCTCGCCCAATGCTTCGCGGATGAGCGCCACGGTCTGCTCGCCGCCGTCCCGGTCGACATCGGAGACCGCCACCCGCGCTCCCCGCTCCGCGTACAGGCGCGCGACCGCGCGGCCGATGCCGGAAGCGGCTCCGGTCACGATCGCGACCCGATTCTCGAAGTCCCGCATCGTCTACGCCTCCACCTTCTCCCGCCACTCCTCGCGAAGGTACCTGTCGAAGGCGCTGAGCTCCGGGTAGATCCCTCTCAGTGCCGCGGGGTCGGCGTCGTAGCCGACGTCCTCGAACCAGCGCATCATCTCGTAGTACTCCTTTCCGGCCGCTTCGCGGTAGGCGTCCCAGGGGACCTGGTTGTATTCGACGGGCCGGCCGAGCACGCGTCCGAACGCGGCGGCGACGTCGCTCATCGAGCGCTCATCGCCCGCCAGATCGAGCTCGCGGCCGAGCCAGCCGTCCGGGTCGCCGAAGGCGAGGGCGACGAAGGCGCCAATGTCATCGGGGCGAATCTGCTGGAAGCTCCGATCCGGGCTGAGCGGCATCGGCAGCGCGCCTGCTCTGATGGACTCGGTGAAGGCCGGGTTCTCGAAGTTCGACATGAACCACACCGGCCGGAAGATCGTGTACGGCAGGTCGATCGAGCGGATGTGGCTCTCGATCCGCCACTTGCTCTCGAAGTGCGACAGTCCCGTCTCGCGGTCCGCGCTCCCCACGGAGCTGTAGATGAAGTGTTCGACACCGGCCGCGAGCGCGACATCCGCGAGGCGGACGCCCTGCTCGACTTCGCGGTCGAAGCCCGCCTCCCAGAAGTTCTGCACGGAGAAGACCCCAGAGGCGCCGTCGATCGCCGCCTCGACCGTCGCTCGGTCGTCGAGGTCGCCCTTCACGACCTCCGCGCCCTGCTCCCCGAGCGCTCTCGCGGTAGGCTTCGCGGGGTCGCGCGTCAGGGCCCGCACCCGAAGCTCGCCATCGCGAAGCAGGTGTCGGGCGACCGCGCCGCCCTGATGCCCCGTCGCGCCGGTCACGAGAATGAGCCGCTGCTCGTCGTTCGCCATGCCCTCACCTCCGTCTCGGAACTCGTCCGCGCTGATGCTTTCGCTCCATTGGTTTCAAGCACCAGACTGCAGGATCGGTTCCCCCGCGCCCGCGCTCGCCCCGCGCGCGCCCGCCCCGCGCTCGCCCGATTTCACTCCGCCCGCAGCGCCTCCATCGGATCGGTACGGGCGGCGCGGCGCGCGGGCAGGTAGCTGGCGATGACAGCCGTCGCCAGCACCGCGAGCGTCACGCCGGCGAACGTCGCCGGGTCCTTCGTCGTCACGCCGAAGACGAGGCCGGCGAGCAGGCGGGACGCGAGCAGCGCTCCGCCGACACCGAGAACGACGCCGATCGCGGCCAGGCGGACGCCCTCGCCGACGACCAGGCGCAGCACGTTGCCGTGCGTCGCGCCGAGCGCCATCCGGATGCCGACCTCGGGTCCGCGACTGGCCACCGCGTACGCGAGCACGCCCTGCACCCCGATCGAGCGCGAGTAGCAGCGCGACGGCGGCGAATAGCCCGAGCAGCGCGGCCGTGAAGCGGGGCCGGGCGATGGAGCTCGCGAGCGCATCGTCCAGCGTCTCGGCGCCGTACAGCGCGAGCTGCGGATCCGCGTCGTGCAGCCGCGCGCGGATCGCCGGCAGCAGCGAGGACGGGTCGCCGCTCGTGCGGACCAGCAGCGTCGCGTTCGTCTGCGGCGCCTGCGCGTAGGCGCCGTAGGCGGCCGGCTCGGGCGGGCGGTCCACGCCCTGGAAGTGCTCGTCGCCAATGACGCCGACGATGCGCCACGTGGCGCTCCAGAACTGGATCTGCTGGCCGATCGGGTCGCGACCGCTGAAGTACCGCTCGGCCGCCGAGCGGTTGATCACGATCACGGCGGGTGCGTCGCCCACGTCGCCCGCCGCGAGGAAGCGGCCGCGCAACAGCGATCCGCCCACCGTCGTGAGGTAGCCGGGTGTGACGAAGCGGGTCCGGATCTCCGGGAAGTCCTGCGACTCGGCCTCGCGCCCGACGATCACGAAGGAGTTCGTGAAGCCGGGAGCGAGCGGGTACGGCGTTGCGAGCGCCGCGGACTCGACGGCCGGCAGCGACTGCACGCCGCGCAGGAACTCGCCGTGGACGCGCTGGATCTCAGGTGCCTGCGGCCACTTCGAGAAGTCGATCCGATACCGGGGCCGCGGGAGCTGATACTGCGCCTTCAGCACGTGCGCCGCGTGGAACCCCGGGTCCACCGCCTGCAGGTTCCAGAGGCTGCGCAGCAGCAGTCCCGCGCCGACGGCCAGCGCGACGGCGAGAGCGACCTCGGCTACGACGAGGCTCGAGCGCAGCCGGCGAGTCGGCGCCGCTTCCGAGGAGCCGCGCCCCGGCTGCGCCTTCAGCGTGTCCTGGATCTCAATGCGACGCGACTGCAGAGCGGGGAAGAGCGCGAAGACCAGCGCGACGAGCACGGACGCCGCGGCCGTGAACACCAGCGCCCGTCCGTTTACCGCGGCGAGCTCCAGCCGCGGGATGTCGGAGGGGGCGAGCGCGACGAGCGTGCGCAGCCCGACGAACGCCAGCGCGACGCCGGCCGCCGCGCCCAGCGCCGTCAGCACCAACCCCTCCACCAGGAACTGCCGCGCGATCCGCCGCGTCCCAGCGCCCAGCGCGCGCCTCACCGCGACCTCGCGCGCGCGTCCGGCGGTCCGTGCCAGCAGCAGGTTGCCGACGTTCGCGCACGTGACCAGCAGCACGAGTACCGCCGCGCCCAGTAGCAGCAGCAGCGGCGTACGGACCGCGCCGAACACCACGTCGGAGTAGGGCTCGATGTGGACGCCCCGCGCGTCGTTGTCGGCCCGGTACGTGCCCTCGAGGTCCGCCGCGATGCCGGCCATCTCCTCGCGCGCGCCCGCGACCGTCGCGCCGGGCGCGAGGCGGCCGATCGTCAGAAACGGATGCGTGTTGCGCGGGAACGCCTGCGCCGTCGGCTCCACTCCCAGCCACACGTCCACGTGTCGGCCGGTGAACGGCGCGGAGTAGTCCGCGCGCGCATGCACCTGCTGGATGCCCAGATCCGCCCTCGCCGGAACGATGCCGACCACCGACGTCGGCTGCTCATTGATCGTGATCGTCGAGCCGACCACCGCCGGGTCCGCGCCGAAGCGGCGCCGCCAGAAGTCCTCCGACAGCAGCGCTACCTGCGGACCCCCGAATGCCCCCTCGCCCGGCGCGAACAGACGCCCCGCCACAGGCTTCACGCCCAGCAGCTCGAGCAGGTTCGGCGTGACCCCTAGCGCCGCCACCCGCTCCGGCTCTGCGCCGGGCCCTGTCAGCGTCGACTCGTAGCCCGCCATCGCGCCGATCGCCGACAGCGTCCGCGATCTCTCGCGAAAGTCCGCGATGTCCGGCCACGACGCCGGCTCGTGGCTCGTGTCGCTGTTGCGGTCCGTCTCCCACACCATCACCAGTCGATCCGGCGCACGGAACGGCGAGCGACCGAGCAGCACCGCGTCAACCGCGCTGAAGATCGCTGTGTTCGCCCCGATCCCGAGCGCCAGCGTCAGCACCGTCGCCACCGTGAACGCCGGCTGCTTCCTCATCATCCGCAGCGACAGCCGCAGATCCTGCCGTAGCTGGTCCAGCGCGCCGAGACCCCGCGCATCGCGCGCCTCCTCCTTGTAGCGCTCGACCGCCCCGAAGCGAAGCACCGCCTCCCGCTTCGCCTCCTCCTTCGACAGCCCCGCCCGCGCCGCCGCCTCCGCCTCCATCGCCAGATGAAAGTCGATCTCGTCCTCCAGCTCCCGCTCCACTTCCTCCCGCTTCACGAGCGCCCGCAGGCGCAGCAGCAACGCCCTCAGCCTGTCCATGATCTCGCTCCTCGATCGAGCCGCTCAGCTCTCCGCCAGCACCAGCTCCACCCCCCGCGCGAAGCGCCGCCAGAGCGCCAGCTCCGTCTCCAGCTGGCGCCGCCCGGTGTTCGTCAGCCGGTAGTACTTGGCGCGCCGGTTGTTCTCCGATCGCCCCCACGACGACGCGATCCAGCCGCGGTGCTCCAACCGGTGCAGCGCCGGGTACAGCGACCCCTGGTTCACCTGCAGCGCGTCCTTCGAAACCTGCTGGATCCGCTGCGATACGCCCCAGCCGTGCATCGGCTCGAGCGACAGCGCCTTCAGGATCAGCAGGTCGAGCGTGCCCTGCAGGACGTCGGCATTGTTCTGTGTCACGGTTCCTCGCGGGCTGGCGGTCGCGACTCCTAGACATTCGACAGGAAAAATGCGACCGCCTCTTGTAGAGTGTCAAGGGGAAGGCTCCCGACGTGCCCGGGGACCACGTCGAGCCGGCCATGCGCGCGGAGCGCGGCCGCGCCGGCCACTTGCCTCGCTCGGCATGTCCGGCCCATATTCGCGCCCGAACCGCGCCCGCCCGGGCGCGTGACGTTGCTTACCGCAGCCCCGAGACAAATGGCAAAGTCGACCGCCGCCGTCGTGCTGGCCGCACTGCTGGCCACCGCGTGCACCCACGCATCTCCGAGCGCTCCATCGCCGCGCCCGGAGGGCCGCGCCGCCAACGGCGCGCCCGGCGACAGCACGGGCCGCGGCCGCGCACCGGCACACCCGAGGCCGTACTCGCAGGTAATCACGAGGGACGCGAAGACGCAGCGCGGCATGTTCATCGTGCATCAGGTCGGCGACAAGCTCTTCTTCGAGATCCCACGCGCGGAGCTGAGCAGGGACATGCTGCTGGTCGGCCGCTTCGCGCGGGCGTCGGCGTTCGATCCGAACGACCGCACCGGCGGCTTCGGCAGCTACGCCGGCGACCAGTTCGGCGAGTCGACGCTGCGCTGGGACCGCGACGGGAATCGGATCATCCTGCGCTCGCCGTCGTTCGCGATCACGGCGGACACCGCGCTGCCGGTCTATACGGCGGTGCAGAACTCGAACTATCCGCCGATCGTCGCGGTGCTGAACGTGGAGGCGTGGGGACTGGACAGCGCGGCGGTCGTGGACGTGACGAGGCTGTATACCACGTCGGTCGACCAGTTCAAGGCGATCCGCGGCAACATCGACGAGAAGCGTTCCTACGTCGAGCGCACGAGCGCGTTCCCGGACAACGTCGAGGTCGAGGCGACGCAGACCGGGACGCCGCAACCGATCGGCAACGGCGGCGGGCGCGGCGGCCCGGGCGGCGGTGGCCGCGACATCCCGGCGCAGACGGTGCTCGCGCACTGGAGCCTCGTCCGGCTGCCGGACGATCCGATGATGCCGCGCCCGTTCGATGAGCGGGTCGGCTTCTTCTCCATCCGACAGGTGGACTTCGGCGCCGAGCAGCGCGCGGCGCAGCGCCAGTACATCACGCGCTACCGGCTGGAGTGCTCGGAGCAGCGGGTCGGCGAGCTGTGTGTGCCCAGGAAGCCGATCGTCTACTACGTGGATCCGGCGACGCCGGACCAGTGGAAGCCGTGGATCCGCAGGGCGATCGAGGACTGGCAGCCCGCGTTCGAGGCGGCCGGCTTCAAGGACGCGATCGTCGCGAAGGACCCGCCGGCGGACGACCCGACCTGGTCGCCCGAGGACATCCGTCACACGATGATCCGCTGGCTGCCCTCCACGGTCGAGAATGCGGTCGGCCCGCACGTCAGCGATCCGCGCACGGGCGAGATCCTGAACGGCTCGGTGCGCATGTTCCAGAACGTGCTGAACCTGCAGCGCGACTGGTACTTCACGCAGGCCGCGCAGCTCGATCCGCGCGCGCGAAGCTTCCCAATGCCCGACTCGCTCATGGGGCGGCTGCTGGAGTTCGTCGTCGCGCACGAGATCGGTCACACGATCGGACTGCAGCACGACCAGATCGGCAGCTCGATGTACCCGGCGGACAGCGTGCGCAGCCCGACGTGGGTGCATCGCATGGGGCACTCGCCGAGCATCATGGACTACTCGCGCTTCAACTACGTCGCGCAGCCCGACGACGACATCGCTCTCGAGGACATCGTCCCGCGCATCGGGCCGTACGACAGGTATGCGATCATGTGGGGGTACAAGCCGATCCCGGGCACGGACTCGCCGCGCGAGCAGCTCCCGACGCTGGATCAGTGGGCGCGCATGCAGGACACGGTCCCCTGGTACCGCTTCTCCGCGAACAACGCGTTCGGCGCCACCGGAACGCAGTCCGAGGCCGTCGGCGATGCGGATCCGATCCAGTCGACGGAGCTCGGCTTCCGCAACATCCGCCGCGTCCTCGACTACGTCCCGGGCGCGACGATCCGGCCCAACGAGGACAACAGCGACCTGCAGGAGCTCTACGACCGCACCGTGGGGCAGTGGGCGACGGAGGCGAACCACGTCGCGACGCTCGTCGCCGGCGCGCGGGTCCAGTACAAGTCCGGCACCCAGCCGGGCGCCGTCTACACCCCGGTCCCGCGGCCTCGCCAGCAAGCGGCGGTCCGCTTCCTGAACGAGAATGTGTTCCGCACGCCGGCTTACCTGATCCGGCCGGAGATCGCGCGGCGCATCGAGCCGGACGCGATGATCTCGAGAATCAACCGGGCGCAGGGAAGGGTGCTGTCGACGCTGCTCAACGACGAGCGGCTGAACCGGCTGCTGGACACCGAGGCGCTCGACGGCTCGGGCGCCGAGAGCTATTCGCTGACGCAGCTGCTCGACGACGTCCGCCAGGGCGTGTGGAGCGAGATCTCCTCCGGCTCCGTCCGCATCGACCCGTACCGGCGCGGACTCCAGATGCAGTATCTGTCGCTGCTGGATTCGAAGCTGAACCCCGAGCCGCAGCCCGAATCACCCTCGCCCTTCGCCGCGTTCCGGCGCTCGGAGCCGCTCAGCGAGGAGGCGAAGGCACAGGTCCGTGGCGTGCTGATGGCGCTGCAGGCCGACATCCGGCGGGCCATCCCGCGCTCCGCGAACCGCGAGACGCGCTATCACCTGATGGGCGCCGACCACCGTATCGAGAAGATCCTGAACCCCGAGGGGTAGGCGTTAACGGCAGGCGCTAACTGCAGGCGCTAACTGCAGGCGCCGACTGAAGGCGCCGACCGCAGGCGTTTACTGCAGGCGTTAGGACGGCAGGCGTTCTAGCAGCGCCTGCTTCTCGCGCCTTCTTTCAGCGCCTGGTTTTAGCGCCTGGTTTTAGCGCCTTATTATAGCGCCTGCCTTCAACCGACGGCCCGCTCCGGCTGGGGCGGATGCATCAGCTCGGGGGCGACGCGCGCGGTCTCCTTCGCGGTGGTGAGCACGATGGTGGTGCGCGTGGATGCGACGCCGGGAATCGCCTGCAGCTGCTCGTCGAGCAAGCGAGCCAGGTCCTCCGCGCTGCGAGCGCGGACCTTCACCATGAAGCAGTCTTCGCCGACCACCCGGTGAACCTCCTGGACCTCCGGCAGCTCGACGAGCGACGGCGTGATCTGCTGCGAGCGCGCGCCCTCGCCGGTACGCACCAGCACGAACGCCGTAAGCGCCAGCCCCAGCGCGTGCGGATCGACCTGCGCGCTGTACCCGCGGATCACGCCGGCGTCCTCGAGCTTCCGGACGCGCTGGAAGATCGCCGTCGGGGCGAGCCCCACGCGACGCGCGATCTCTGCGTTCGGCGTGCGCGCGTTCTCCTGCAGCAGCCGCAGGATCTCGCGGTCGATTCGATCGATCGATTCCGCCATCGCTTTGCTCCGAAATTTCGTGGGCCGTGGCCGACTCCCTAGCCAAGGTAACGCCGCCGGGGCTGGATTGGCAGCGACCGGTGCGGCCGGACGGGGAGCGGGAGCGCGGGCCGAGGGCGGCCGCACCCGGGGCAGGAATCGCGCGGATGTCTGCAGGGTTCCCGACGCGGGCGTTCCCGTCGGGGTTCGCTTGACCCGCGGACCCAGGGGGGTGTAGGCCCGTCGGCGATTTCCCTGTAGGCCGACTCCCGACCGAGCTTCAGCCGAATTCCCACAGACCGCCGCGGTGGCCGTTCGTATCGTGGAAGTGGAGCCCCCGTGCACGCGCGGACGCGACGTGGCCGGCGAGGATTCGGCCGGCGGGAATGTCCGGCGACGCGGGCAACAGGGGCGCTCGGAGAGAGAGGGAGCCATGGCGATCCAGCGTATTCTGGTGGCGATCGGGGAGGCGGGGACACAGGTCGCGACGAGCGAATGCTCGCTCGACTGCGCGGGCGAGCTCGCCCGCCGAAAGGGCGCGACGGTTTCCATGCTGCGCGTCCACACGGCCAGGGAAGCGCCCTCCGAGATGGAGGGTGTCACGCCGTTCCGCTACGAAGGGATCGTCGAGGAGTACCTCGAGGCCGATCGGGAGCAGACGAACCGGACCACGGCGAAGCTGGCGAGCCTGCACGGGAAGGTGAACGACGCCTGGGGCGTGGACGCCGAGCCGACGGAGCGGCGCGTCGAGCCCGGTGAGCTGGCGGAGGCGGTCCGCGCAATGCGGGGCGACCTGCTGATCGCGCGCTTCGGGAGCCGCCCATGCGCGGGTTCGAACCTCGCCGAGGTGTCGGAGAAGATCGTGCGGCGGATGGAAGCGCCCGTGCTGTTCATTCCCGCCGGGACCTGCCCGCTGCTGCGAGGGGTGGACCGGGTGCTGGTGCCGCTCGACGGCTCGCCGGCGGCCGAGCGCATCCTGGAGGCGGCCGTCGCGCTGCTCGCGGATCCACGGCGCGCGGTGGTCACGCTTCTCGCCGTCGTGCCGGGCTCTCGGCTGGGCGCGCTGCGCGGCCGCGAGAGGGCCACGTCGACGCGGGAGCGGGCCGAGGAATATCTGGCCGGCGTCGCGCCGAGACTGCGACTCGCCGGAATCGAAGTCGAGATGGTCGTCCGCGAGGACGATGACCCTGCCTCCGCGATCCTGGAGGAGGGCGCCCGCGTCCAGGCCGACGTCATCGCGATGGTGACCGGCGCCCACCCCGTTTCGCGGCTGGTCTTCGGCAGCACGGCCCACCGCGTGCTCGAGCATCTGGACCGCCCGCTGCTGATCGCGAGCGCGGATCTGGCCGCGGACATCGCTCCGGGCTTCCTCGACACCCCGGTGTTCGGGCCCGCCTAGGCAGCGGGGAGCGGGCCGCGCCGGGCAACGGGACGGTCGGGTCTCAGGGGCGGTGCGGGCCGCGGTCGAGTGCCGCCGCGGCCAGCACCGCCCCGATCTCATCGGCCATCCGGCGCCAGTTGTAGTGCTCCAGCACCGCCCGACGTCCGCCCTCGCCGAGCCGGCGGCGCAGCGCGGCGTCGGAGAGCAGTCGGTCGAGCGCGTCCGCGGTGGCGCCGGCGTTCCCGGGCGCGACGAGCAGGCCGGTCTCCCCATCACGCACGGCCTCGGCTACGCCGCCGGATCTGCCGCCGACGACCGGCACTCCTGCCGCGGACGCCTCGCAGAAGACGATTCCGAACCCCTCCACCTCCTGCTGCGCGGGCTCCTCGCGCGTCGGCAGCACGAAAACGTCGGCCGCGGCGTAGAGCGCCGGCAGCTCATCGTCCGGCACGGCGCCGATGAACGTGACCCACTCCCGAACGCCGCGATCCGCGGCGAGCCGCCTCAGCCGCTCCGCCTCGGGTCCGGTCCCGGCCACCACGTAGCGCATGGCCGGATGTCGTGCGGCGACGCGGGAGAGCCCCTCCAGCACGGTGTCGACCCCCTTGCGCGGCATGAGCCGGCTGACGCTGAGCACGATCGGGCCGCCGCCCAGTCGCGCGCGCCAGGTCGCTGCGCCGGGCGCGTCCGGCCGGAAGCGCTCGGGGTCCGTGCCCGGATGCACGACGCTCACGCGCTCGTTCGGCAGGTCGAGGCGAGCGAGCGACGTGCGCACCAGCTCGGCGACGGCCGACGAGTTCGCGACGATCGCCGCCGCCCGGCCGAGGATGTGCCGGCTGCTCCAGCGCAGGTGCCGCCGTCGCTCGGCGTGCCGCCGCTCCTTCAGCACGTCCTTGCCGTGGACGTACAGCACGTAGGGGACGCCGCGCCGGTGGTCGAGCCAGGCCCCGACGTAGCCGCCCGGGCGGATGTTGCCCGCGAAGAGCACGTCGACATCGCCGGCGCGGAGCCGCCGCTCGGTTCGGCGGATCCAGCGCGCGACCGAGGTCAGGCGCGCCCCGCGCGCGCGGTCGAACGACATGCGGTGGATCGGCACGTCCGGGATCGCGACGCCGCCGGAGCCGGGATCGTCGGCGCTCACCGCGACCGTGGACACCTCGATCTCGCCGTGGCTCCAGTGCCGGCACAGCTCGCCGTACAGCCGCGCGATGCCCCCGAGGTCCGGCGGAAAGTCCTGCGTCAGCAGGAGCGTCTTCACGAGTACGGCTCGTCGAGCGCTCGCAGGACCGCGGGGTCGCGGTCGTAGACGTCGCGATAGAAGTGCAGCTCGCGATGCAGGTCAGTGGAGGCGGTCCAGTAGAGCACGAGAACGGGGACGGGTCGAGGCAGCTCGATCGTGCGCGTGCCGCCTTGCTCGATCGCCGCCTCCAGAGAGTCGCGGCTCCACCGCGCCGGCTCGTTCAGCACGAGCTCCGCCAGCCGCAGCGGGTCCTGGACCCGGATGCAGCCGTGGCTGAACGTGCGTTGCTCGCGCTCGAACAGTTCCCGCGACGGCGTGTCGTGCAGGTAGACGTTGTAGCGATTCGGGAAGACGAGCTTGATCCGCCCCAGAGGGTTCAGCGGTCCCGGCTCCTGTCGGAACACGTAGGGGAACGTGCGGCCGCTGTAGCGCGAATAGTCGATCGCCGTGCGGTTCACGAGGTTGCCGGCCCGGTCCAGTACCTGGATCCGCTCCCGAGCGAGATACCCCGGATTGCGACGGATCTGCGCCAGCACCTCCGACACGATACCGGGCGGCACGGTCCACGTAGGGTTGAGGTCAATGTAGCGCATCGTCGCCGAGAAGACGGGCGTCGCGCGGTACGGCAGCCCGACGACGGCGCGCGTCTCGAACAGCACGTTGCCGCCGCGAACGTAGTAGACCATCGCGCCGGCCACGTTGACCGCGACGAACGTGTCCGCCAGCCCGTGCGCGACCCACCTCGCCCGCTCCAGGTTCACCCGCACCTGCTCGATCCGCACCTCGACCGGCACGTTCAGCTCCGCGAGCGTAGCCACGCCGACGACGCCGTCGACGTTGAGTCCATGCCGGTGCTGGAACGATTTCACCACCGCCTCGAGCGGCGAGTCGAGCCGCATCGAGGCGGAGTCGCTCGCCATGCTTGCCGGGAGGGGCGCGGTCGACGGCACGGCGACGTCCGCGGCGAGCCGCCGCCTGAGCGCCGGCACGCGCGGGTCCTCGTCGCCCGGGTGCAGCGTCGGCCCCGCGGGGACCTTCGGCCAGCCACCCGCGTCGCGCACCTCGCGCAGCGCCTGCAGCGCCACCACGAGCCCGCGGTACACGAAGTGCGACGGACGGAGCGCCATCACCCGCTCGTAGAGCGACCCCGTGCGGAGCATGTCCGCGATCGTGGCGACGACGGCGCCGCCGGTCAGCGGCCGCGACAGGTCGCGGTTCACCTTCAGCGTCGTCGCGTCGACCTTGCCGTAGCGCAGGTGCTCCGCGACGCGCAGCAGCGCGTCCGTGCGCAGCAGGTCGAGCTCCGCGTCGCGCGAGGGCGTGGGCAGCGAGCCGGCGAGTCGTGCGATCCCCCGCGCGTGGTAGTCCGCCGGGTCGAGCCCGTCGGCGAAGACGTCGCGCAGCAGGCGATCGAGGTCGGCCGCCGCGCGCCCCCCGATCGCGTCGCCCGCCTCCCCCCAGAGCGGCGCGAAACCGCCCCCTTCGTACAGCTCCGCGAGCGTGCCCGATGCCTGCACGGTCTCGCCCGCAACGGCGAGGTTGCCCGTCACCCGCAGCTGCTCGATGCGCCGCTTGATCTCGCTCGCGACGTCACCCTGCGCGTGCGCCGCAGCCGGCGCGAGCACCAGCGGGAGGACCCCACCCAGCAGGACGAGACGTTGGCAGGTGCGGAGCATTCGGAATGGTAGGGTGAGTGCCGGGAAGGCGCGAGTGGCCGGGAAGGCGCGAGTGGCCGGGAAGGCGCGAGTGGCCGGGAAGGCGCGAGTGGCCGGGAAAGAGCCGCGTTCCGTGCCCGGGCGACGGCACCGGCATGCAGACCTTGCCGTCATGCGAAGAGAAGTGCAGCCGTATCGACGGCTGACGAGGACGGAAGCGCGGCTTTCTTCGCGTGGCAACGAATACTGCCGATTGGTTATCGGACCAACCCACGCGCGTGCACGATTCTCCGGTGGCCGCACCCGGATCCGGCGGAGCGGTGGCCTATTGGCCCATTACCCCCATGACTTGTTGACCCGTGTCCTCCGTATTGCCCAGATTCCCTCGCTCGAGCAGCATCCGACCCGACGAAGCAACGGACGAAAAGCATGAGTGTTCTCCTTCGCAGCTACATCGGCGGTGCGTTCGTGGCGAGCGCGGCGGACGAGACCGTTGCCGACCTCAACCCTTCGGACTCTGAAGACGTGGTCGGCGAGGTGCCGCTGGGCGCTCCGGACGACGTTTCGGCGGCGGTGGACGCGGCGAGCGACGCGCTGCCCGCGTGGCGGCGCTCGACCGGCCCCGCGCGCGCGGAGCATCTCTACCGCTGGGCCGGCGCGATCGACGCGCGCCGCGAGGAGCTCGCGCAGGCACTCGCGCGCGAGGTCGGCAAGCCGATCGGTGAGGCGCGCGGCGAGATCGGTCGCTGCGTCGTGATCCTGCGTTACTACGCCGGCGATGCCGTCCGCTCGATCGGCGAGGTCGTACCCGCGGGAGTCGAGGGTGCGCTGCAGTTCACGCTGCGCGAGCCGCTCGGCGTCGTCGCGCTGATCACGCCCTGGAACTTCCCCGCGGCGATCCCGCTGTGGAAGGCGGCGCCCGCGCTCGCGTTCGGAAACACCGTGGTGCTGAAGCCCGCGGAGAACTCGTCGCGCGTGGCGCTGCTGCTGGCGGAGACGGCGGACGCCGCCGGCCTGCCGGCCGGCGTCTTCAACGTGCTGCTCGGGGAGGGCTCGCGAGTGGGCGAGGCACTGCTGCGCGCGCAACCCGTGCGCGCCGTCAGCTTCACCGGCTCGACGGGCGTCGGCGCGCGCGTCGCCGCGATCGCGGCGGAGCGCAACATCCGCTATCAGACCGAGATGGGCGGCAAGAACGTGGTGATCGTGCTGCCCGACGCGGACCTCGACCGCGCCGCCGCGCTGACGGCGTCCGGCGCGATGCGCTACGCGGGCCAGAAGTGCACGGCGACGAGCCGCGCCGTCGTCGCGAAGCAGGTCGAGCAGGCGTTCCTGGATCGACTCCGCTCGCAGATCGAGGCGTTGCCGGTCGGACCCGTCACGGATGCGGCGACCGCGGTCGGCCCGCTCATCACCGAGCAGGCCCGCGAGCGGGTGCAGCGCGCGCTCGAGGGAACGGAGGACCGGCGCGTATGCGGTGGTGGCGTGCCCGGCGACGCGCGGCTCGCCCGCGGCTTCTTCGTCGAGCCGACGGTCGTGCGCGACGTCGAGCCGGACTCCCCGCTCGCGCAGGACGAGATCTTCGGCCCGGTGCTCGCGACGTTCGTCGCGGCCGACGTGGAGGAGGCGATCGCGCTGGCGAACCGAACCCGCTACGGCCTCAGCGCGTCGCTCTTCACGCGCGATCTCGGCGCCGCGCTCGACTTCATCCAGCGCATCGAGGTCGGCCTGGTGCGCGTGAACGGCGACACGACCGGCGTGGATCCGCACGCCCCGTTCGGCGGCGTGAAGGCGTCGAGCTCCGGCAGCCGCGAGCAGGGCTCCGCCGCCCGCGAGTTCTACACGGACATCAAGACCGTGCAGATCAATCCGTGAAGGTCGCCGACGCCTCCGGCGCGGAGCCGCACGGCGACGTCGCCAGCGGCGGCACGGCACCCGCCTTTCCGTCCGCGATCCGCATCGTCGACTCGCACACGGAGGGCGAGCCGACGCGCGTCGTGCTCGACGGCTGGCCTCAGCCGGCCGGCGCGACGATGGCCGCGCGCCGCGAGAATCTCCGCCTGCGCCAGGACCACCTGCGCACCGCCGTCGTCTGCGAGCCGCGTGGACACGCGGCGATGGTCGGCGCTCTGCTGACGCCGCCCGTCGAGACCGGCTCCGCGGCGGGCGTGATCTTCTTCAACAATGTCGGCTGCCTGGGCATGTGCGGGCACGGCCTGATGGGCGTCGTACGGACGCTGCAGCACGTCGGCCGGCTCGATCCCGGAGCCGTGCGCATCGACACGCCCGTCGGCACGGTCGAGGCTCTGCTCGGCGACGACGGCGCCGTGAGCGTTCGCAATGTGCCCGCGCGCTGCCGCGCGCGTGAGGTCGCGGTGCAGGTAGCCGGCCTCGGCCCGGTCGTCGGCGATGTCGCCTGGGGCGGCAACTGGTTCTTCATCACCGAGCTGCCCGATCGGGTCGTGGACCTGGCGCATGCCGCGGAGCTGAAGGACGCGACGTCGCGCATCATGCGCGCGCTCGCGGAGCAGGGGATCACGGGCGACGACGGCGCCGTGATCGATCACGTCGAGCTTTCGGCTCCTCCCCGGCGGCCCGACGCGGACTCGCTCAACTTCGTGCTCTGCCCGGGCGGCGAGTACGACCGTTCGCCGTGCGGCACGGGCACGTCCGCGAAGATCGCGTCGCTGTACGCGCGCGGTCAGCTGCGCCCCGGCGATGAGTGGCGCCAGGAGAGCGTGACGGGCAGCCTCTTCGTCGGCTGGCTCGAAGTGGTGGCGGGCGAGCTCGTCCCGCACGTGCGGGGCCGCGCCCACATCATCGGCGAGACGACGCTCCGCTTCGAGCCCGGCGATCCGTTCCGCGCCGGCATCGTGACCGGCTCTTACCGCGTGGACGCCTCGCCCGCCTGATGCGGTCGCGCCCCGACGCGCTGGTGGTCGGCGCCGGCGTCGTCGGCGCGGCCTGCGCCCGCTCGCTCTCCGCCGAGGGCCTCGCCGTCGAGCTGCTCGACGCCGGCTTCGTCGGCGGCGGAGCGACGAGCGCCGGCATGGGGCACATCGTCGTGATGGACGACTCCGAGGCGCAGCTCGCGCTGAGCCGCTGGTCGCAGCGGTTGCTGGACGAGGTCGCGGGTGAGCTGTCGGCGGAGGTCGAGCTCGACCGCTGCGGAACCCTCTGGATCGCCGAGGACCCTGCGCAGCTCGACGCCCTCAACGCGAAACACGCGCGATACGCGGCGCACGACGTGCCCGCGGAGATTCTCGACGAAGCCGCGCTCGCGGCCGCCGAGCCGGAGCTCCGGCCGGGTCTCGCAGGGGCGCTGTGCGTACCCGAGGACGCCGTGCTCTATCCGCCCGCGCTGGCGCGATGGCTGGCCGCGCGCGCGGAGGACTGCGGCGCGCGGCTGCGAGAGGGCGTGCGCGTGGAGCGGATCGAGGACGGAGCCGTCCTGCTCGACGGAGGCGAGCGGATCGAGGCGGACGTCGTCGTCAACGCGGCCGGGGTGGCGGCCCCGCGCCTGACGCCCGGGCCTCCCGATCCTGCCGCGGAAGGGCCATCTCGTGATCACCGACCGGGCCCCCGGCTTCTGCCGCCACCAGCTCGTCGAGCTCGGCTACCTGCACAGCGCGCACGCGATGGGCGGATCCTCGGTTGCGTTCAACCTGCAGCCGCGCGTGACGGGACAGCTGCTGATCGGCTCTTCGCGGGAGCTGGTCGGATCGTGGGCGGCGAACGCGACCGGACCGTCGGGCTCGGCCGACGCCCCGCCCGAGCCGCGACGGGCGGGCTCCGCCGTCAGTCGCGCGACCGTCGCGCGCATGCTGGCGCGCGCGCTGGAGTTCGTGCCGGCGTTGGGTCGGCTCGACGCGATCCGCGCCTGGACCGGTTTCCGCCCGGCGACACCCGACAACCTCCCGCTGATCGGCCGCTGGCCCGCATCCGAGCGGGTGTGGATCGCCGCCGGACACGAGGGGCTCGGCATCACGACGGCGCTCGCGACCGGCCGGCTGCTCGCGGACCTCGTCGTCGGTCGCACGCCGGACATCGCCGCGGAGCCGTTCGCGCCGCAGCGCATGGCGGCCGCGCCTCGTCCGCGGCTCGGGCCGGAGGCCTGAGCGGAGCATGGTGGAGATCCGTGTGGACGGCCGGCCTCTCCGCGTGGAGGGCGACATCACCGTCGCGGCCGCGCTGCTGAACGCCGGCATCGCGGGCTTCCGCCGCTCCGTATCCGGCGAGCCGCGCGGGCCGCTGTGCGGGATGGGCATCTGCTTCGAGTGCCGCGTCGGCATCGACGGCGCGCCGCATCGTCGCGCGTGCCTGGAGCCGGTGCGCGAAGGCATGGAGGTTACGACCGGTGGCTGAGACGCTCGATGTCGACGTCGCGGTCGTCGGTGCGGGGCCGGCCGGCATCGCGGCCGCGGTGCGCGCGGCGGGCGCGGGCGGGCGCGTCGTCGTGCTGGACGAAGGGCGACGTCCCGGCGGACAGATCTGGAGACACCGCGCGCGCGTCACCCTGCCTCGTCCGGCGCGTCGCTGGCTTTCGCGCTTCGATGGCTGCGGCGCGGAGATCATGCCCGCTGCGACGGTGTTCGACTCCGTCCGCGATCGGGCCGCGGTTCGCCTGGCCGTCGAGCGAGAGGGACGATCCCTGTTCATCCACGCCCGCGCCACCATCCTGGCGACGGGCGCGCGTGAGCGGTTCCTGCCGTTCCCCGGCTGGACGCTGCCGGGCGTCGTCGGAGTCGGCGGGATGCAGGCGCTGCTGAAGAGCGGCGTCATCGTGGAAGGGAAGCGCGTCATCGTGGCCGGCTCCGGTCCGCTGCTGCTGCCGGTCGCCGCGTCGCTGGCGCACGCCGGCGCGAGCGTCCTCCTGGTGGCGGAGCAGGCGCCGCTCCGCCGCGTCGCCGCGTTCGCCGCCGGCCTCTGGCGCACGCCCGCGCGACTGCTTCAGGCGGCCCGCTACCGGCGTGGCTTCGCACCGGCGTCGTATCGCGCCGGCGCCTGGGTGGCTCGCGCGGAGGCCGACGGTAGCGGCCTGCGGGTCGTGCTCTCGGATGCCGGCAGCGCCCGGGTAGCGTCGTGCGACCTGCTCTGCGTCGCGTTCGGGCTCGTGCCGAGCACGGAGCTGGCGCGGCTGCTCGGGTGCGCACTGCAAGGCGACGCCATCGCGGTCGACGACGACCAGGCGACGAGCGTGCCCAGCGTCTGGTGCGCCGGCGAGCCGACCGGCGTTGCCGGCGTGGACGCGGCGCTCGTCGAGGGCGAGATCGCCGGGCTGGCCGCGGTCGGTGCGCAGGTCCCGGCGACGCTGCGCCGCGCGCGCGAACGGCACCGTCGCTTCGCGCGGCGCCTCGAGGCGGCCTTCGCGCTGCGCGACGAGTTGCGCGAGCTGCCTGACGACGCCACGCTCGTGTGCCGTTGCGAGGACGTGTCGCTCGGCCGGATCCGCGCCGTGGGCGGCATCCCTGCCGTGGGCGGCGTCTCTGCGGAGGGCGGCATCTCTGCGGGGGGCGCCATTCGCGCGGCGAAGCTCCACACCCGCGCCGGGATGGGCGCCTGCCAGGGACGCGTTTGCGGTGCCGCGCTCCGCTTCCTCGCCGGATGGGAGCAGGACAGGATCCGACCGCCGATCCTGCCGGCATCGGTGGCGGCGCTGCGCGACTTCAATGAAGGAGAACCGTGATGCAGAGGAGCGACTGGAGCGGCGTATTTCCCGCGATCACGACGCCGTTCGACGAGCACGATGCCGTCGATGAGCGCTTCCTCGCCGAGCACGCGAGCTGGCTCATCGACTCCGGTTGCCGCGCGATCGTCGCGCTCGGATCCCTCGGCGAGGGCGCCACGCTCACGTTCAGCGAGAAGGTGCGCGTGCTCGAGGTGTGTCGCGAGGCGACGTCGCGGCGCGCGCCGCTCATCGCCGGCATCAGCGGGCTCTCCACCGCCGAGTGCGTCGCGCTCGCGCGGGCGTCCGAGCGAGCCGGTTGCGACGCGCTCATGGTGCTGCCTCCGTACGTCTACCGCGGCGACGACCGCGAGACAACCGGCCACTTCGACGCCGTGATCTCCGCGACGCCGCTCGCCTGCATGATCTACAACAACCCGATCGCCTACGGCACCGACCTCACCGCCTCCGACATCGAGCGTCTTGCCGACCACCACCCCAACGTCCAGGCCGTCAAGGAATCGAGCGGGGACGTGCGGCGCGTCACCGCCCTCGCCGAGACCCTCGGCGACCGCCTCGCCCGTTTCGCCGGCCTCGACGACATGGTCGTCGAGTCGGCCATGGTCGGCGCGGACGGCTGGGTCGCCGGCCTCGTCAACGCGCTCCCGGACGAGTCCGTCCGGCTGTTCGAGCTCGCCCGCGCCGCCGGCCCCCGCGCCGCTGCCACCGAGCCGCCGGGCGGTGCGCCCCGCGCCGCCGGCCGGCTGGGCGGAGCCGGCGAAGCCCTCCGCCTGTACGAGTGGTTCCTGCCGCTGCTGCGATTCGACACCGTCCCGAAGTTCGTGCAGCTGATCAAGCTCGTGCAGCAGGAGGTCGGGAAGGGGAGCGAGCGCGTGCGCCCGCCGCGGCTGCCGCTGGAAGGAGACGAGCGCGAGGAAGCGCTCGACGTCATCCGCGACCGGCTAGCGCGACGTCCGTAACCGTCGCCGCGAAGTCGCGACGGCGCCGGCCGTTCCCGCCCGATTCAAGGCTCTTGACGCGCCCGCCGGATGATTGCACTATAGTCATATATGACCACAGTCACTTCGCGACGGGAACGGAAGAAGGAGGCCACGCGGAAACGGATCGTCGACGCCGCCACGCGCCTCTTCGCCGAACACGGCTTCGACGCGCCCACGGTGGACGAGATCGCCGAGGTGGCGGACGTGGCGAAGGGCACGATCTACAACTACTTCGGCACAAAGGAGGAGCTGCTTTTCGAGCTCCTGCTCGAGGTCGAGCAGGACGTGCAGCGGGAGCTGGGCCGATTCGCGGAGGCGCCGGGGCCGCTGGAGCGCATCCTGGAGGGGTGGCTGCGGTTCCAGTTCGAGCGGAAGGCGCCGCACCTGCCGTTCGTGCGGGTGTTCCTCTCGCAGCTGATCGTTCGGGCGGACGCCTTCACGGAGCAGATCGAGCGGATCCAGCTTTACGTGGACCCGCCGCTGATGTCGCTCCTGGAGCGGCTGCAGGAGCGGGGGCTGATCCCTGCGGACGCCGAGCTGGCGCAGGTGGCGGAGGAGCTGAAGAAGCTGCATTTCGGGCTGAGCTGTGTGTGGGCAATGGAGGGGCCGCCGTTCGCTATGACGGAGGGGGCCCTGAGCACGCAGGTGACCGCGTTCGCGCGGGCGTTGGAAAGGGGCCTGTCATGAGGACGAGGCTGTGGCTGTCCGTTCCGGCGGGAGCTCTGGTGCTCCTGGCGTTCGAATTGCCCGACGTGGGTGTGGGGTCGGCGGTGGCGGCGCTCCTGGTGGCCGGTGTCCTGGCGCTGGCGATCACGCGGTCGACGGCGTCGGGCCCGGCACTGGTGGTCGTGCTGGCGGGCCTCGTGTTCGTGACCTCGTGGCTCGTGAACATCCCGGAGGGCGTGCTGTTCGACGTGATCGAGCCGGCCGCCGCGCCGGTGGGGCTGGTGAAGGCGCTGGCCGCGACCATGGCGGCGGTAGTGGTGCAGGTGGCCGTGGCAGGGCGGGTGTCGGGCGAGGCCACGGCAATGACGTCGGATGGACCGATCCGGTCGGTCGGCGGTCTGCTATGGCGCCTGGTGGCGAGCCCCGCGGTCTTCATCGTGTTCTACTTCGTCGCGGGGATGATCATCTACCCGTTCGTGCAGCAGTACTACGTGGGTCGGACGATGCCGGATCCCGCGGCGATCGTCTCGATGCAGGTGTTGCGTTCGCTCGCGTTGGCAGGCGCTGCCTACCCGCTGCTCCGGACGTTCCGCCACCGGGGCGACGCGCTGCTGGTGCTGACTCTGGCGATCCCGGTGTTCGGCGCGCTGGCCCCGCTGCTCCCTGCGAACGACGTCATGCCGGCCCAGGTTCGGCTGGTCCACGCGCTGGAGACGGTGCCCTACTACGCCCTCTTCGGCGCGCTGGTGGCGGTGTGGTTCGGGCCGCCGCGGCGGCGGGCGACGGCCGTGACCGAGACGTCCGTCACCGAGCCGGTCCCGGCGGAGCATACCGCGCTGGCGTGAGACGAACGGCGCCGGCCACGAGCGCGCGCCGTTGAGCAACCGCTCCGTGCCGCAAGTGACGCATCCGGTTCCGCCGCCACCCGCTGGACAGAGGTAGTCACCGCGACCGGCGATCGGTGCGGGCCGGGCTCAGGTGCAGAACCAACAGTACCCGCGAACAGAGCCGGATCGTCGCGCGCGCGACTGGTCGCTCGCGCCGGCCCCGCAACCGCGCGCTCCGGCCCGTCGCGTCCCATTCTCACATGCGTCCCGCCGCGCCCGCGTCCCCCGCGCTCGCGCCCGCCCTTACGCCCTCGCCCGGCTACGCCTCCGGCGCCTCCGCGTACACCGGATTCGACAGGTAGCGCTCGCCGAAGTCCGGCACGATCGACACGACCAGCTTGCCTTCGTTCTCGGGTCGTGCGGCGACGTGGAGGGCGGCCCAGGTGATGGAGCCGGTGGAGATTCCGCCGAAGATGGCCTCCTCGCGGGCGAGGCGCCGCGTGGTCTCGAAGGCGTCGTCGTTGGTCACGCGGACGACCTCGTCGTACAGCTCGGTGTCCAGCACCTCCGGCACGAAGCCGGCGCCGATGCCCTGCTGCTTGTGCGAGGAGGGCTCGCCGCCGGACAGGATCGGGCTCTCGGCCGGCTCGACGGCGACGATGTGGATGTCGGGCTTCTTCTCGCGCAGGAAGCGTCCCGCGCCGGTCAGCGTGCCGCCGGTGCCGACGCCGGAGACAAAAACATCGACCTCGCCGTTGGTGTCGGCCCAGATCTCGGGGCCGGTCGTCCGGTAGTGGATGGCGGGGTTCGCGGGGTTCTCGAACTGGCCGGGCATCCAGCCCTTGTCACCGAGCTCGGCGAGGATTTCGCGGGCGCGCTCGATCGCGGCCTTCATGCCCTTCGCGCCCTCGGTCAGGACGACGCGGGCACCGAGCGCGCGCAGCATGTTGCGCCGCTCGACGGTCATGGTGTCGGGCATGGTCAGGATGCAGGAGCAGCCGTGGACGGCGGCCGCGAACGCGACGCCGATGCCCGTGTTGCCGCTCGTCGGCTCCACGACGATCATGCCGGGATGGAGGGCCCCGCGCTCGATCGCGTCCTCGACCATGGAGACGCCGATGCGGTCCTTCACCGAGGCAAAGGGATTGAAGCCCTCGTGCTTCACGGCGACGCGGGCGGGAAGGTCCGCCGCGAGCCGCTTGAGGTAGATCAACGGTGTGTCGCCGATCGTCTGGGTGATGTCCTCGTAGATCCTGCCGCGTGCCATTGTGTCCTCCGGGGAATGGGTGGAGCGGCTGCGGCCGTCGCGGCGGCGGCGGCTCAGCCCACGATGAGTCGCCCGCGCCGGAACCGGGCGCGGGCCCATGCGATCAGAAGCGCGTCGACGACGATCAGGCCGAGGGCGACCCAGCCGATGACCTCACCGGCGCTGAGGCCGCTCATGCGAGCGGCCGCGCTCGCGCGCCAGGTGGCCGGCAGTGCCGGGATCGCGAAGGTGGGAACGAAGATCAGCAGCATCGACGCGATGCTCAGCGTCTGCTGGGCCTGTCGCACGGTCGCGGCCCGGAGCGAGACGAGCACGCCCGCACCGGCGGCGAGCAGCGACGTGAGCAGCCCGAGCCCGAGGATGCCCTCGAGCATCCACGGCGGATAGAGCAGCGGTCCGCCGCCTCGGGCCCGTAGATTGACCACGACGAGCGCCAGCGTCACGGCGACGAGCATCACGCCCCACCCGTAGCCGACCGCCGCGATCACCTTGCCCATCAGGATCGCCTGATCCGAGAGCCGGCTGGCCAGCAGCGTCTCGAGCGTGTGCCGCTCGCGCTCGCCGGCGAACGCGTCGGCGATGACGGCGGAGATCATGATGAACGGCATCCACGCCGCCATGCCGAGCACCACGGGAGACGTGACCCACTCGGTGCCCATCTGGAGCGGCATCAGGACGCCGACCAGAAGCAGGAATACGGCGATCCGGTACCACCCGCCCCGGCGACCGCCGCCCTCGGCGAACAGCTCCTTCCACTCCTTCCAGGCGATCGTCGCTGCGTCGCCCATCACGCCTCCTGCTCCAATGTCAGCTCGAGGAAGACGTCCTCCAGGCTCGCCTGCGGGCGTCGGACCTCCTCGACGGTCGCGCCCGCCTCGACCAGCGCGACGACGATCGGCCCGGCCGTCGCGCCGTCCGTGATCTGCACGGAGAGGCGACCGTCGGATACTCGGACGTCGCGGACGTCCGCTCGCTCGCGCAGCCGGTCCAGCGCGTCGTCGCCGAACGCGCCGCCCGTGATCTCGAGCTGGTCGCTGCCTCTCCGCCCGCGCAGCTCCTCCGGTGTCCCGAGCGCGACGAGGCGTCCGCCGCGGATCACGCCGATCCTGTGGCAGAGCTGCTCGGCCTCCGCCAGGTTGTGCGTCGTGAGCAGCACGGTGACGCCTTCTCGGGCGGCGAGGTCCGCGAGCTGATGTCGCAGCTCGAAGGCCGCGCGTGGGTCGAGCCCGGCTGTCGGCTCGTCGAGAAAGACCAGCTCCGGACGGTGGAGCAGCGTCCGCGCGACGGCGAGCTTCTGTTTCATGCCCCGGCTCCAGCCGCCGACCTGCTCGCCGCGCCGCTCCCAGAGACCAATACCGTCGAGCAGCTCATGGATCCTGCGCGCCCGCTCGGCCGCCGCGAGGTGCCACACGCGCGCGTAGAACTCCAGGTTGTGCTCGGCGCTGAGTCGCTCGTAGATGCCGGTGTGCTCGAGCAGCGCGCCGGTTCGCTCGCGGACGAAGTCGCCCTCGGCGACCGGGTCGCGACCGAGCACGCGGACCGAGCCGGCGGTCGGCTCCAGCAAGCCGAGCAGCAGCCGGATCATCGTCGTCTTGCCGGCGCCGTTCGGGCCCAGCAGTCCGAAGACGATGCCGCGCGGCACCTCGAGCTCGACGCCATCGAGCGCGCGGACGGCGCCGAAGTCGCGCGTGAGCCCCGTGGCGCGGATCGCGGGAGTGGTGTCGGGCATGTCGCGAAGGTAAGCAGGTACGCGACGGAGCCGCCAGCGCTGGGGCCGCTGGCGGCCGGGGAGGGAAAGTCGGCTCCGGCTTCAGACCGGCGAGGCGCGCCGCTGACGCTGCTGGACGTGGCGCAGCACGTCGGCCACCTCGGCGGAGAAGGCGTCGCCCACCTCGGCGATGTCCTTGAGCGAGATGATGCCGACGAGGCGGTGCTGCTCCGCGATGACCGGGATGTGGCGCACGCCCGAGCGCTTCATCCGGCCAATGACGTCGCGCACCGTCGCATCCGGATGCACGACGTCAATGTTGCCGCGCGTCATGTGCTCGGCGACGGGGCAGTCCGCGCCGTGGCGCCGCGCGGTGTGGCGTAGCGCGATATCCTGGCCGGTGATCAGGCCGATCAGCCGCAGGCTTTCCCGGTCGTGCACCACCGGCAGCATCGAGAATGCCGAGGCGGTCCAGTATCTTCGCCGCCACACTGACCGGCTCGTGGGGCGTCACGACCTCCGGCTCCGCCGTCATGATGTCACGTGCCAGCATGGATGCCTCCTCGCTCGGTCGAGTGGCCGTCCGCGGAGCCGGCGGTGGGAGACCGGCCCGGCTCCACGCGGTATCGAAGCAGCACGGCGAGGCCCTCGCGGCCGCGCAGGTCCACCGCGGCAGCGCCGCGGACTTCCTCGACGCGTCCGCCCTCCGCGAGCGTCCGGGCCGCGAGCAGATCCACCAGGTCGTGCCGCGCGACCTCGCCCTGGCAGAACGGGCAGCGCTCCGGCACCAGCGGCGCGAGCACCGCTCCGCATGCATCGCACCTGCCGGCGACGGCCTGTAGCGCCTGGTCGTAGGCGAGCAGGGCCACCGCACCGCGATTGACCGCTGCGACGGCTCCCTCGATGCCGGTCACCGCGCGGCCGCGTCCCGTCTGCTCGATCAGGGACGCCACCAGCTCGACCTCCCCCTCGCGCTCGATCTGCTCCGCGCGTCGCCTCGCGGCCAGTAGCGCCTCCGACAGCGGCGCCTCGACCGGGACGCCGAGGTCGCAGGAGACGATCCTGCGCAAACGCGCGGGAAGCAGGTGCTTCACCTCCGCGGTGATCTCCGGAGGGCCGCTCATGAGGACGCGATCGAGGTGCATCGTCCGCGGCAGCCGGCCGAGCGTCTCCACGATCCGTTTCGCGTGCCAGAGCACGTGCTTGTCGTGGTCCCGCTGATACTTGTTCTGCGAATACCCGCCCTGGGCGTGGCGTCCCGGGATCTCGTCCGTGAGCGTCGCCAGCTCCTCGCCCTGCTCCAGGTAGTCGAAGATGAAGCGGGCTCGCTCCTTGTCCATCAGCACGATGAGCGTCCGCTCGTACTCGTCGATCGCCGCTAGCAGCGGACGCAGGTAGGGAACCGCGGACCATTCCGCGTAGGGAAGCAGCGGCACACGGAGTCGAATCGCATCGAAGCGGTCGCGGTCCGGGCTGCAGAAGATCGCGAGCCCACGCGGCGGGCTGCGCAACGTGCGCACGTAGTCCGCGGCCGCGGCGATCGCTTCGTCGAGCCCGTGGGCCTGGCTCCCCGCGGGGACGCGCTCGCGGATCGGACGAATGAGCTGGAGGAGCTGCGCCCGTATATTTCGGCCGGGGCCCCTCGACGGGTCGGTCCAGAGGTAGAGGCTCAGGAAGGGCGGCTTCGCTTCGGCCGCTTCGGCGTTGTCACGGTCGGCACCGGCCCCGCGGTGCGTTGGCTCGCCGGCGAAGCCGGCCAGCTCGGAGACTAGGGATTCGATTCTCAGCACCCTGCACCTCCCGTTACGGGTCCCGTGGCATCGCGCCCGGCCGGCCTGGGGCGACCCGGTCGACTCAATGACGCAAGTGCAGGATACGGCTGCGCATCGGGCCGGTCTGTCGGGGGAAGCTGCATACTACGTCAGGCTCTCCTCATCGCCCCGGGGCGACACGCTCCGCGAACGGACCGGCGTCATCCATCCGCTGGATTCCGGTGGGCTCTGCCCTACCCGAAATCCGCCATATCCGTACGCTCCGGCGCGCGCGGCCCGGCTATCTTGGAGCAGATCCCCGGCGAGCTCCCGACGGGGCCTACAGGAGGCTGAGATGGCAGGAAAGCGACCCGATCAGTACCGGATCGCCCCGGACGAGGCGGGCGCGACCGATTACAAGACGTGGCCGAACGATCCGAAGGAGGCGTACCGCCGTGACAAGCAGCGGCTGCGTCGCTCACAGCGGAAGGAACAATCGAAGCAGCTGCCGCCGGACGTTCCCGAGCCCGCGGCCGAGCGCGCGCGGGAACGTTCGCAGCCGCACGAGGCCGCGGCCACCGGAGCGGCGTCCGACGGCTAGCGCTCGTCCAACGGCTCTGCCGGTTCGGTAGCCAGGAGCGATTTCCGACCGCCGGGGTTCGCGACCAGCACCGAGCACTCCGCACCGCGCACGACCTTGTCCGCGACGCTGCCGAGGACCGACCGCGCCAGCCCCTTCCGGCCGCGCGTCGTCAGCGCGATCAGGTCGACGCCTTCCGCATCGGCTGTCTGCAGGATCGCACGCGCGGCGTCGCGAGCGACCGGCGTCGCGAGGCGAATTCGGGTGACGCCGTCGTGCATCCGGGAGGCGATGTCCTCCAGTTCGCGCATCGCGGCGTTCTCCAGCACGGCCACCGCACCGCCCTCGGTCTGCAGCCGCCCCGGCGAGTAGGCGCGTCCTTGCTCGTACGTCGGCGCCACCACCCGCAGCAGCGTGAACGTCGCGCCGGCCGAGGCGACGGCGCGTGCCGGCCGGATCACGAGATCCGCATCCGTCGACGCATCGATCGGGATGAGCACGCGACGGAACGGAGCGGGCGGCCCCGCCCGCGGCTCCGGGACGCGCACCAGCAACAGCGGAACGGGGCTCCGTCGCACGAGCGCGTCCGCGACGCTGCCGAGCCACGCGCGGCTGAAGCCCCCGCGCCCGTGGGTGGTGAGGACGATGAGCTCGATCGCGTGTCTGCGTGCGTACGCGGACAGCAGGCGCGCGATTCCCACCCGTGACGGCCCGCCGTACGCGCGCTCGGCCTTGCGATCGCGCAGCAGCGCGTGCAGCACGGGGTGCCCCAGGTGCGCCGCCGCACGCTCCGCGGTCCGGCCGAGATAGGCCTCCACCGCTTCCTCGATCGTGCGCGCCGGCTCGTCTCCGGGCCCGGGCTCCGGCCCGGAGAGCAGCGTGCGCACCTGGACGAGGTGCAGGCGCGCGCGAGTCGCCTCGGCCAGCTGCAGTGCACGCTCCAGCCCCGCCTCGGCGAACGTCGAGCCGTCCAGCGGCACGAGGATCGCGCCGATGCTGCCTCCGAGCTGCGTGTTCATCGGGCTCCCCGCTCGTCCGCGCTGTCGCGCGCATCGCCGCTCCGCCCGCGCACCAGCACGGCCACGGAGTGCGCCGCGAGCGGATAGATCGACGAGCCCAGCGGCGGCTCCTGTCCCGCCTCCGCGACGTCATCGGGGACCTCCAGGCCCGTGTCGACGGCGCGCCACCACTGCGTGGCCGCACCCTCGGCGATCGTGAACGGCACCGACGTCGCGCCGGCGTTGACCATCACGTACAGGTCGTCATCGCGCTCGCTCGCGCCGCTCAGAAAGAAGGCGAGGCAACGCGAGTCCGGCGACAGGTCCACGATGCCCGTCGCACCGTACCATCGCACATCACCCCGCCAGAAGCGGCTGCGGGCGAGCGAAGGGTGCGCCCGGCGGAACGCGACCATCCGTCTCACGAAGCGGTGGAAGTCCCGCTCCCGCTCGAGCCGTCCCCAGTCGAGCCAGCTCGTCTCGTTGTCCTGGTTGTACGGGTTGCTGTTGCCGCCCTGCGTCTGCAGGAACTCGTCGCCGGCGCGCAGCATCGGCGTTCCGTTCGCGATCAGGAGCAGCGCGCAGAAGTTGCGGGCCTGGCGACGTCGCAGTCGCGCCACTTCCGTCGGCACGCCCTCGTCGCCCTCCCAGTCGCAGTTCCAGGCGTGCTCCTGCTCGGGTCCGTCCCGATTGCCTTCCCCGTTCGCCTCGTTCCGCTTCCGCTCGTAGCTGACCAGGTCGTACAGCGTGAAGCCGTCGTGGCTCGCGAAGTAGTTCACGCTCTGGTACGGGTGGAACGGAGCGGCCGGGTCGTCGGGGAAGAGGTCGTCGCTGCCGTAGAGTCGCTGCATGAGCGGGCCGACCAGCCCCGGGTCACCGCGCAGGAAGCGGCGCAGGTCATCCCGGAAGCGGCCGTTCCACTGCGCCCAGGTGATCCCGGGCAGCGCGCGGCCGAGCAAGGACGCGCCGGTAGGGTCCCACGGCTCTGCGATGAGACGCAGGTCCGCGAGCTCCGGGTCGCTGATCACGTCGCCGAACACGCCGAAGTCTTCCGGTGCCAGGCTGCCGTCCGGCTGCCGCGCGAACACGGAGGCGAGGTCGAAGCGGAAGCCATCCACGTGCATCTCCGCCGCCCAGAACCGCAGCGAATCCGTTATGAGCTTGCGCACGTACCGATTCGCCGTGTGCAGCGTGTTGCCGACGCCGGTCAGATTCGCGTACGGGTGCGCGGGATCGTCCGTCATGAGGTAGTAGGTGCTGTTGTCGATCCCCTTCAGGGAGTATGTCGGCCCGCGGTGGTCCGCCTCGCCCGTGTGGTTGTAGACGACGTCCAGGATCACCTCCATTCCGGCCCTGTGCAGCGCTCCGACCAGGGTGTGGAACTCGGCCAGCCGTCGTTCGGGCGTCGCGGTCGCGCAGTAGCCGGCGTTCGGTGCGAAGAAGCCGATCGGCATGTACCCCCAGTAGTCGCCGGCCTGCGGATCCAGCTGGAAGACGGGCATCAGCTCCACTGCAGTGACGCCCAGGTCCTTCAGATAGGGGATCCGGTCGACGATCCCGAGAAACGTGCCCCGGCGCTCCGGCGCCACATCCGGCGCGCGCATTGTGAAGCCCCGCACGTGCAGCTCGTAGATCAGCGTGTCCGCTTCGTGACGGGGGCGCGTCTCGTCGTCGCGTGGAAAGCGGTCGGCCGCGGCCCTGACCACGCCGAGCGGCGCGCGCCCCGCGTTCGAGCCGGCCCGCCGCGCGGCGTCTCGATCGAACGCGGCAGGGAAGTGAACCGCACGGGCGTACGGGTCGAGCAACACCTTCTCGGCATCGAACGCGTGCCACTCCACACGCGAGACCGGTGCCGGCCCATCCACCGAGTAGGCATAATAGCGCGCGTCATCGAGCGCCGCCGCCGGAAGGCAGCAGTGCCAGATCCGGCCGGACCAATGCGTCAGCGGGTCGAGCGGGAAGCGCAGCAGCGGAGTCCCCGAATCATCGCCGTACAGCAGCAGCGTGACGCGCTCCGCGTGCTTCGAGTAGAGCGCGAAGTTGTACGCGCGCTCCTCCTCGAGCCAGCTCACGCCCTGCGGCACGGCGCTGCCCTCGCGGGCCTTCCACCCGTCCTCCTGGGGGCGGGACTGCACCGGCTGCGTTTCGGTCCGGGGCGAGAGCCCCGGCTGCGGCAGCGCCATCGCCACTTCGTGGCGGGGGAGCGCCGTCGCAGACTCGTGGCGCGGGAGCGGCGGTGCCGGCCGGATCACGGCCACTCCGTCCGTCCGGCGAGAGACGGTGCGTTGACGTTGATCCGCTCGACCTGGATGCGCGACGCACACGCCATCGGGATCTCGTAGACGTGGCCGTCCTCCATCTCGACGCGTACGCCGTCGGGGCGTACCTCGCGGCACAGTACCCTCGCGCCCGGCCGCAACCTGCATGGGGCGCACAGCCTGCCGGTCTCGTCGCAGAGCAGACAGCGCAGGACGATCCTCTGGCCGGCTTCGACGTCGTCCAGTGTCGCGAGGCTCGACGGGACCGTAGATATTGGCATGGATACCTCCGTCCGGGGACCACGGAGTAACGATCCAAGTTGTACCCCGGAGGCTCGGCTGTCTGTAGGCGATTGCCTGAGCCGGTGTGGGGTAGGGAACCGGACGCGCGGCACGCGCTCGAAGTGCTCGGCGTCGGAAGGAGACTCATGGGCGGCCCGCTCTCGCTGCGCGAGCATCCGGCTCTCTTCACCGATCTGTACGAGCTGACGATGCTCCAGGCCTATTGGAGCGAGGGGATGACCGGCCGCGCCGTCTTCAGCCTGCACGTGCGCAGGCTGCCCGCCCGACGCAACTACCTGATCGCCTGTGGACTCTCGGATGCGCTGCGCTACCTGCGAAAGCTGCGCTTCGCGCCGGACGACCTGGAGTTCCTCTCGGGACTCGGTCCCTTCCGCGACGAGTTCCTGCGTTGGCTCCAGGACTTCCGCTTCACCGGTGACGTTCACGCCGTGCCGGAGGGCACGCCCGTCTTCGCACAGGAGCCGCTCCTTGAGGTGGAGGCGCCCATCGCGGAAGGGCAGCTCGTCGAGACGTACCTGATGAACCAGGTCCATCTGCAGACCCTGCTCGCCTCGAAGGCCGCTCGCATCGTCCGCGCCGCGGCGGGCCGCCCGGTCGTGGATTTCGGGCTGCGCCGTATCCACGGCGCGGACGCCGGCCTCAAGGCCGCGCGGGCCTTTCACATCGCCGGCGTGGCCTCGACCAGCAACGTGCTCGCCGGCCGCGTATACGGCGTTCCGACGTCCGGCACGATGGCGCACAGCTACGTCCAGGCTCACGACTCGGAGCTCGAGGCGTTCCGCCGTTTCGCGGAGTTGTATCCGGAGACCACGCTCCTCGTCGACACGTACGATTCCATCGCGGGCGTCGAGCGCGTGGTCGAGCTCGCGCACGAGCTGGGCGACGCCTTCCGCGTCGGCGCGGTCCGCCTCGATTCCGGCGACCTGGCCGACCTCGCCCGACGCGCTCGCGCCATCCTCGACGCCGCCGGACTCGACGACGTGCGTATCTTCGCCAGCGGCGGCCTCGACGAGAACGGCATCGCCGGGCTGCTCGGACAGGGCGCCCCCATCGACGGCTTCGGCGTCGGCTCCCACATGGGCGCCTCCAGTGATGCGCCGGTGCTCGACATCGCCTACAAGCTCACCGAGTACGGCGGCCGCGGACGCATCAAGCTCTCGCCGGAGAAGGTCGTCTACCCGGGACGGAAGCAGATCTTCCGCTTCGAGCGCGGCGGCCGGGCGACGGGCGACGTGGTCGCCGCGGCCGCCGAGCGCGTCGCGGGACGCCCGCTGCTCCGCGCGGTGATGAGCGAGGGGGAGCTGCTGGCGGGTGCGGACGAGCCGCTGGACCGGATCCGCGCCCGCGCCGCCGACGAGCTCGCACGGCTGCCCGGCCACCTGCTCGCGCTCGAGCCTGCCATCCCACCCTATCCGGTCGAGATCAGCCGTCGCCTCCGCGAGCGGCGAAGAGCGCTGGCCGCCGAGCACACCGGAGCGGATCCCGATGGGCGTTGAGGCCGTGGCCGGGCCTAAGACGGCGGCCGCGTTCTGGAGCCGGACGGGCGCGGACCTGATGCTCGATCTCGCCTCCCGCTCCGCCGGCCTGAGCCCGTGGGAGGTCCGGGCGCGGCGCGACCGCTGGGGGCCCAACGTCGCGCATGCGCCGGTGCGACACCGCTCGTTGCGCCTCCTCGCCGGCCAGCTCCGAAGCCCCATCGCCTTCCTGCTCGCTCTCACGGCCCTGCTGTCCGCGTTCGTCGGCGAGGTCGTGGACGCATCGATCATCCTGGCGATCCTGCTGGGCGCCGGCCTCCTCGCCTTCTGGCAGGAGCGCCGCGCCGCGCTGGTCGTCGAGGAGCTGCTGGACCTTATCCGCACGACCGTCCGCGTCCGGCGCGACGGCAACGAGGAGGAGATTCCGCTCGAGGACGTGGTGCCGGGCGACATCGTCATCCTCAACGCGGGCGATCTCGTGCCCGCCGACTGCAGGCTCCTCGCTTCGCGCGATCTCGCCGTCGACGAGTCCATCCTCACCGGTGAGTCGTTTCCGGTCTCCAAGGCGCCGCCGCCGGTGAGGGCGGATGCCGCCCTGGCGGAGCGCTCGAG
This sequence comes from uncultured Gemmatimonadales bacterium, assembly GCA_963798855.1. Classification (GTDB taxonomy): domain Bacteria; phylum Gemmatimonadota; class Gemmatimonadetes; order Longimicrobiales; family RSA9; genus CAWCUU01. The sequence continues at coordinate 1,231,770 of CAWCUU010000001.1, forward strand.
CGCGCTGTTCCACGGTACGCACGTGATCAGCGGAACCGCGACCGCCCTCGTCGTGCAGACCGGCGGGCGCACGCTCTTCGGCTCGCTCGCCGAAGAGCTGGACTACCGTAGGCCGGAGTCGGAGTTCGAGCGCGGCGTGCGACGCTTCGGTTACCTCCTGCTGGAGGTCACGCTCGTGCTGGTGCTCGTCGTATTCGCCGTCAATGTCGCGTTCGCGCGTCCGGTGCTCGACGTCCTCCTGTTTTCCCTCGCGCTGGCGGTCGGCCTCACGCCACAGCTTTTGCCCGCGATCGTCTCCGTCACGCTCTCCCAGGGCGCGCGCCACATGGCCAAGAGGGATGTCGTGGTCCGTCGCCTGGTCGCGATCGAGGATTTCGGCGGCATGCAGATCCTGTGCACCGACAAGACCGGAACACTGACGGAAGGACGCGTCCGCGTGCAGGCCGCTCTCGACGTGAACGGCGATGAGTCGGAGGGCCTGCGCCGGCTGGCCTGGCTGAACGCCACGTTCCAGGCCGGCTTCGACAATCCGGTGGACGTCGCGCTCCGCGCGGAGCCGGGGCAGGACGGGTCGGGCGTCCGCAAGCTCGATGAGGTGCCCTACGACTTCGTTCGCCGGCGGCTCAGCGTGCTTCTGGAGCTGCCGGACCGATCGCGCCTGCTCGTGACCAAGGGGGCGGTGGCCGAGGTGCTCTCGGTGTGCAGCCAGCCGGACGCGGATGGGGTCCGTCGGCGAGGTCGGCTACTGGCGCGATGCGGTCGGGCGCCGGGTCGAGGAGCTTTCGCGCGCAGGGGCTGCGCTGCCTCGGCGTGGCGATCCCGGCCGATGCAGGGGGCGGACGTCCGCGTCGCGGGCGGACGAGCGGGACATGGTCTTCGCCGGGATCCTCGGTCGCTCTGCCGACCCCCTGAAGCCGCGGGCGCCGGAGGCCCTCGCGCGCCTTGCGGCGCTCGGGCATCGTGGTGAAGATGATCACCGGTGACAACCGCCTCGTGGCCGCGACCGTCGCCGCGCGCGGTGGGCCTCTCGGCGCGCCGCATCGTGACCGGCGAGGAGGTGTCCAGGCTCACGGACCGTGCGCTGCGCACGTCGCGTACGTTCGTCGACGTCTTCGCCGAGATGGACCCCAACCAGAAGGAGCGGGTCATCGCCGCCCTCGGGCGGCGGCACTTCCGTCGGCTTTCTCGGCGATGGCATCAACGACGCGGCGGCGCTCCACGCGGCCGACATAGGGATCTCCGTGGACACGGCCGTGGACGTCACCCGGCGCGCGGCCGACATGGTGCTGTTGCGCAAGGACCTCGAGGTGCTCGCGCGACGGCGTCGAGGAAGGGCGGCGCGCGTTCGCCAACACCCTCAAGTACGTGTTCGTCACGACCAGCGCGAACTTCGGCAACATGTTCAGCATGGCCGGCGCCTCGCTGCGTCGCGGCGTTCCTGCCGATGCTGCCGAAGCAGATCCTGCTGCTGAACGTGCTGAGCGACCTTCCCGCGATGGCCATCGCGACGGACCGCCTCGACCCGGAGCTCGTCGCCCATCCGCGGCGCTGGGACGTGCCGTTCATCCGCGACTTCATGGTCACCTTCGGACTGGTCAGCTCCTTCTTCGACTTCCTCACGTTCGGCATCCTGATCCTGCTCGGCCTTCCCGCGGCGCAGTTCCGCACTGCCTGGTTCATCGAGTCGGTTCTGAGCGAGATCTTCGTCCTGCTCGTGATCCGTACCGCGCGGCGCTTCTACCGGAGCGCCCCGTCGTGGCCGCTGCTGGCGGCCACGGTCGCGGTCGCCGCGCTCACGCTCGCCCTGCCTTATCTGCCGGGTGTCGCGCTGCTCGGCTTCGCGCCGCTGCCCGCACGCCTGATGGCGGCGCTGCTGGCCGTCACGGCGTTGCTGGTGCTCGCCTCGGAGGCCGCCAAGCGACGCTTCTTCGGTGGGCATTCCCCGGACGGCATGCTTCCCCCCGTGCGCGGAGCGCGCGCCACCCTCAGCCGCCACACGTAGCTCCGCGAGTCGGGATCGCCTGGAGAACCGTCGCCGATTCACGGATGCGAGCCGCGTTGCGTGTGCCGCCGCAACCCGAAGGGAGCAGGGGGGTTGCGGCCTCACTCATCGTTGCTCGTCGTCGCCATAGCGCTGCTATGACTCCTTCTCGCGCCTTGATTGAGGCTCCGCAAGCCCCCTGCTCGCGGCCGCCCTCCCATTTTTCAGCGACCTGCTAAAAGCCCCCCCGCATTCGCCCACCCACCCGATGGTGGAACACGTCCCCGGGCCGCCGGATTCGCAGGAGTGGTTGAAGCGAGCAGCAAGCACCCTGCATGGAGGCATCACCAACATGTTCACGTCACGACACGCAACACGCCGCGCCGTCGGCGGTTTCGCAATGCTGGCCCTGATCGGAATGCTCGCCTACGCGTGCGGCGGCAGCGGCTACAGCACCGGGCCGGACAACGGCAACGGCAACGGAAACGGCAACGGCACCTCGGGCAACACCACCTCGATCGACATGGTCGGCACCGCATTCACGCCGGCGACCGATACGGTCGCGGTCGGCGCGACGGTCACGTGGACGAACCAGAGCAACTTCGCCCACACCGTCTCGGCGAATGACGGGTCGTTCGACAGCGGGCAGCTGACGAACGGTCAGACGTTCCAGCACACGTACGACGCGATCGGCTCCTATCCCTATTACTGCAAGAACCACGGCTCGCCGACCACGGGCATGAGGGGCGTCATCATCGTGAAGTAGGCGACGACGCCGGGAGTGCTCTCCGCCTCCCTGCGGCGGACTCAGCGCCCTGCTGGGTCCGCCGCCTTCAGTATCGCCCGGAGCCACGCGACGGCATTGGACGGGCGCGGCGGCAGGCTCAGTCGCCAACACCCTGCCGCCGCGATGAGCCGGATCGGCTCGCGGATCGTCTCGCCGAACACATCGAAACCGGGCTCGAGGCTCCCGCACAGCGCCTCCTCCGCTTCGACCGACGGCAGCCGGCGCCGCCCGGGCGCTCCATTGCGGTCGAGCAGGCACAGCCCGGCGCAGCGGCGGACCGGAGACATCGCCGCCGCTCCGAGTCCCGGAAGGAGCGCACGAGCGCCGCCTCCCCGCAGATCCACGACCAGCTTCGTCTCACCGCCCGGCATGAGGCGCGGCTCGAGCGCGCCGAGCTCCGGAAAGAAGGAGGCCACCTCCGGCGGCAGGTGCACCGGGCGGGGTAGTCCCCAGATCGCGAGTGACGGAAGGCACTGGACGTAGACCGTGTCCTCCGCCAGCACCCCGAGCCCCTCCCGCGCTGCCGCATACGTGAGCGTGCTTTTCCCGGTGCCGCCGGGCGCGCAGAGCAGCAGCGCGGCGCCACCCTGCGTGACCGCCGCGGCGTGCAGCGGCTGGCGGTCGAGGTGACCGATCAGGCTCAGCGTCAGCGCCTCGATCACCTCGCGCCGCAGTCGCGTCGGGTCGTCGAGCATGGACGCGGCGACGTGCGCGATCGCCTCGCCTCGATCCGGGTCCGCGATCGCGGTGACCGGTCCGGGACCGTACAGGACCCGTCGTCCGACGGTCCGGTGCACCAGCTTCGCGGGCGCCGCCGCGGAGCGGTCCCCGGGCTCGACGAGGATCGTGACCTGCGCGGCGACGTTGGCCGCGCCGCCCGAGGCCGGCCTCCCCGCCGCCTCATTCGCGGCGCCGGCTGCACCGCGGGGCGACCTCCTGCCTCCATCCGCGCGACCGCCCGCCTCGAACGCCGAGCGCGCGAGCCCGAGGACTTCCGGCACGTTCGACGAGAAGGCCACGGGGATGCCGAGCACCTCCACGGTGGTTCGCAGCGGCGCGCGGTCAGGCACGCGACAGCTCCCGGTATATCCCCAGCACGCGCCCGGCCGTGTAGTCGGCGTCCTCCTCCATCGCTCGGCGCTGAGCCGCCCGCGCGACGGCGATGCGCCGGGCGTCGTCCTCGAGCAGGAGTCGGATCTCGGCGGCGAGGGCGCGATCGTCGCCGACGGGGACGGCGAGCGCTGCGTCCGGCGCCCACTCCGCGATCTGCCCGACCGCCGTGCCGACCGTGGGCACCCCGGCGAGCGCCGCCTCGGCGAGCACGATGGGTCCCGCCTCGTGCCGCGAGCTGTGGACCAGCGCGTCGGCCTCGAGCAGCAGCGGTCTCAGCTCGTGCTGGGGCAGCAAGCCGTGGAAGCGTGCGTGCCGCTCGAGCCCGAGCGCCGCGGCGCGACGCTGCACCGCGCCATCCAGCGTATCCATCCCGACGATGTCGAGCGTGAACGGGACGCCCGCGGCGAGCAGGCGGGCGGCCGCGCGCAGCAGGGTGTCCTGGTCCTTCACCGCGTTCAGGCTCGCGACGTGGACCAGCCGCGCCGCACGCTCCGGCGGCCTCGGTCGAGGCGGGCAAGGAAGCCACGACCGGCGGTCCACCCCCAGCGGCAGCCGTCGCGTGGGAAAGCCGAGCGCCGCCGCCCGGTCGCACAGGGCCTGTGAAGGCGCGGTGCGGACGGCGGCGCCGCGCAGCGCGAGCCAGCCGCGCACGCGCCCCCCGCGGGTGCGCCGGCCGCCGTATCCGATTTCCGGCAGCGACGCGAGCTCGCCGCCGGCGAGGTGGACGATCACCGGCCGGCGCATCCAGCGGCCGGCCGCCGCCGCCACGAGACCCGGACCGTTGGCCCAGAAGGCGTGCAGCACGTCGAGCTTCCGCCGCCGGTGCAGGCTCAGCAGCCGCATCACCGCGCGACGCGATGTGCCGCCCTCGCCGATGTTGTGCACGGTCGCGCCGAGCAGGGGCCACCTCGCGGGTCTCGGGTCCTGTCGCAGCGCTACGACCTCGACCTCGTGCACGCGCGCGACGCGCTCGATGAGCGCGAGCAGCGCGGGGATCACGCGGTCGACGCCTCCGCGGTCCACGCCGCCGGGCACGACCAGGGCGACCCTCACGCTCCGGCGGCCTCCACCCTATCCGCGACCGCGAGCCCGACCGCCGAGCGATACGCGTCGGCCAGCTCGAGCCCGACCGCGTCCCAGGAGAGTCCGCGCTCGAAGCGGTCGCGAGCACGGCGCCGGCGCGACGCCGGCTCCCGAGACGCCGCGGCGACGAGGGCGTCGGCAAGACCCGCCGGATCGGAGGGCGCCCAGAGCTCGCCGGCGTCGCCGACGATCCGACGGAAGGACGGGATCGAGGTCACGACCGGCATCGTGCCGCAGGCGAGGGCCTCGATCACCGCGTAGCCGCTGCCCTCGCGGTGGCTGCCCTGGACCAGCAGGTCCGCCGCGCGCAGCAGCGTCTCCACCTCGGCGTGCGGCCGCGCCCCCAGCAGATGGACGCGCCCGGCCAGCCAGGGGTCGCGACCGATGCGCTGCTCGAGGCGCTGCAGCAGAGGCGCCTCGCGGAAGCAGCACCACAGGTGCGGATCGCGCAGCCGCGGCGCCGCCCGTGCGAGCCCCTCCAGCACCGTCAGCGGGTCCTTGTTCGGCGTGAGGTTACCGACCCAGAGGAGGCACGGATCGCCGTGCAGTCCCGTCGCGACCCGCGCGGCGGCGACGTCGCCCGGTGCGAAGTCCGCCGACGACTCCAGCACCTCGTGCACCGCGAGCCCCTCCGGCAGCGCGCCCGCGCGGAAGAACGGCTCCGCCTGCTCGCGATGCGTGAACAGCACGCCGTCGTACGAGCACGCGCCGCGTCGCGCGGCGCGGCGGCGCAGCGGACCGGGGACGCGGTCGGCGTGGTCCTGCGCCAGGACCGCGCCGACGCCCGTCGCCCAGCGCAGCGCGGCCGCGTAGCGGGGCAGGGAGAGACCATGGATGTGGAGCAGGTCGGCGTCGAGGTCGCGGATGAGGCTGGCCAGGCGCCGCAGCGCCCTGCGCCCGATCGGAGCCGGTCGACCGCCACGGCCGCGACGGGCCCGATCCGCCTGGACGAAGTGGTAGACGGCCCCGTCCCGCTCGATCGTGGCGTTCCGGTCCGCGGGGAGCGCGACGTGGACCTCGATGCCGAGGCGGGCCGCGGCCGCCGCGGACCCCGTCAGGGACCGCCACCCCAGGAGCAGCGCCTCGGGCGTGCGACGCGCCGGGTCCAGGTGGAAGAGGACCTGGACCGCGCGCATCACGGCAGGACGGTGATCGTCCCGAGCATGTTGGACGCCTCGTGCGGCCTGCAGAAGTAGCGGTACTGCCCCGGCACGTCGAACGTCCGGCGGTACTCCTGGCCGTTGGCGAGCGCGCCCGAGTCCCACGGCTGGGCTCCGGCCGGCAGCTGCGCGTGCGCCGCGTTCTGCGCGAGATCCGGGTCGTCCGTCGACGTGTGAACGAAGCCCGAGACGTTCCGCCAAACAATGGTCTCGCCCCGGTTGATCGTCACGTCGGCCGGATCGAAGACGAGCGACGGCTTCATCTCGACCAGCACCCCCTCTCCCCCGCTGTCCGTCGGGCTCGGCCGCTCCGAGAAGCACCCGGCGATCACCGCCGCCACGGCCGCGATGGCCGCGCCGACCGCCTGCCGGCGGCTCAGGAGCCGCCCCCCGCTGACCTCCTCCCCGCTTCCCACCCGCGCCTCGCCGGCCTCCCGTCCCTCGAGCATCCAAGCCTCGCCGCAGGCCCGTCCCTCGAGCATCCGAGCCTCGCCGGAGGCCCGTCCCTCGAGCATCCGTGTCTCGCCCATGTCGCCCTTCCTCACTTCTCGACGACGACGGTGCCGATCATCCCCGCCAGCTCGTGAGGGATGCAGGTGTAGCGGTACTCGCCCGCCACCGTGAACGTGTGCTCGTACGTCCCGTCCGGCTTGATGTCGCCCGAGTTGAACGGCGATGCCCCCGACGGCAGCTTCACGTGCGAGCGGTCGGCCGCCTTCGACGGGTCCGCGGTAACCGTGTGGATCAGTCCCGAGACGTTCCGCCACCGCACCTTCTGGCCGACCTTGATCCGCACCGTCGCCGGTGTGAACTGCAGCCGGTTCGTCATCTGGACCTCGACCACCGACGCCGGTCGGGCCCGCGGGCGGGGCGCCACCGGAGGCTTTGCCGCGGGAGGCTTTGCCGCCGGACGTCGCGCCGCCGCGGTCGTATCGGCCGCACCGGCGGTCGTATCGGCCGCTGCCCGGGCGGGCTGCGCTGTATCCGCCGTCACGGGCGCCGACGCCGTGTCAGCAACCGCGGCGCGCGCAGGCGCGGCCGCCGTATCCGCGACGGCGACCGCCCCGCCGCCCGTATCCGGTTGCGCCGGCTCCGCCGCAGTTCCGGTTGCGCCGGCTCCGCCGCGCCGAGCGTGTCCGGCGCCGCTTCCGGCTGCTCCGCGCTGGTGTCGCCGCTGCGCCCGCCGAAGTAGCGTGACAGCGTGATCGGCACCGTGAACTCGAAGCCGTAGCGCCGGTTCTTCGAGCCGAGCGACGAGCCCTCCAGCGTCGTCGTCGTCGCGTTGCTCACCTGCAGCGAGAAGGTGTGCGGCGTGTAGGGGATCGCGAGCTGCAGCCCCGCGCTCCACGCCGCCTTGCCCTCGGTTTCCTTCAGGTCCACGAGGCGGGCGTAGTCCCCGGCCAGCGCCACGTGATCCGTCAGCCGCAGCGTCGCGCCACCCGCCAGCGCCCAGCGCGCTTCCCCCGAATCGAATGCGTTCGAGAAGCCGCGCGCCCCGCCGAGCAGCCGCAGCCTGCCGAACGTGCGCGCGAGCAGAAGCTCGCCGTCGGCGCTCTGCGCGGCGTGGTTGTAGGCGCCGTTCAGGGCGACCTCGACCGGCCAGTCCGTTCCCGCTGAAGGGGTGAAACGACCGAAGAACTCCCACTCGTTCGGAATCCCCTGCACGAGCTCGGAGTTCGTCCCGTAACGCGCTCCCACCAGCAGCTTCCCCGGCAGCCCGGCCGCGAGCAGGAACGTCGGGTAGTTGATCACTTTGCGGAGTGGCGCGCCCGTGTCCGTGAAGCGATGGATGAAGTTGAAGTAGACCGTTCCGCTTCGGCCGCCCCAGGTCCCGTGCAGGTTCGGCGGCCGGTCGAGCACGGACTGCGCGTATGCGGCGCTGGCACAGCCTGGCAGAAGCGACGCGAGGCCGGACGAGATCAGGGCCAGGGCGAGCTTCACGTGTGCGCCGGACATCGATCGTGGCATCGGGAACCCTCACAGACTGGATGCGCGACGCCGGCAGGACCATGCCGGAGTTGCTCCCTTCACGAATCAGGGCAGGATCGGAGGAGTTCCCGGGGGAGGCAGGGCAGGCGCAGAGGCAGGCGCAGAGGCAGGCGCAGAGGCAGGCGCAGAGGCAGGCGCAGAGGCAGGCGCAGAGGCAGGCGCAGAGGCAGGCGCAGAGGCAGGCGCAGAGGCAGGCGCAGAGGCAGGCGCAGAGGCAGGCGCAGAGGCAGGCGCAGAGGCAGGCGTGGGGGACGGGCGGTCGCACCAACAGTTACCGCGAACAGAGCCGCACACTCGCTGCGACGGAATCCGCTGCGTGCACCCGGCGGCGGCGACCCTTGTTCGCGGCCGACTGTCCCGAATTGAAATGCCCGCCGGAACGCCGGCCGACGCCGGGACGTCGGCCGGCGCCAGCACACCGGCCGGCCCGAGGCGCCCCGGGCGTGCGACCGCTCGCGCCCCCCTCAGCGTAGCTCGACGGCCCGACCAGCCACTCGGAAGAGACGATCGCGGTAGATGTTCGCGATCCGGCGCGGAGATCGCGATGCCGACCACGGCAGGGCCGAGTGCATTGCGCGGCGCACGTAGTGCCAGGGGCGCGAGCACCACATGAAGCGCTCGGCCAGGGAGAGCACGTCTGGACGCTGCGCGTCCGCCGGGCGGAGATGGTCGATCACGCGATGCAGCGCCGGATGAGCTTCGGCTCGCGCGCTAGCCAGCGCATCTGCGGGCACGATGCCCGGCGCGAGCCGCTCGGTCAGCTCCATCGCCGGCCAGGCGAGTCCGAGGGCGTCCCGCGCCTCCAGCAGCTCGAGGACCTCGGCCCAGTCCAGCCGTCCGAGCGCCGTGTCGGCGCGCACGATCAGCGCGATCTCCAGCAAACGGATCAGCGTCAGGTGCTCGAGTCCTTGAGACGCGTGCACGAGGTGAAGGCAGAGCAGCAGAGGCTGGCGCAGCACGCGAACCCCCGATCCGAGCCGGGTCTCGGCCTCCAGATACGGCTCGATCGGCCCCCACTCGATGCTGCGCACGACATAGTTGCGGTCCAGCGACCAATGCACCTCGACCTTGTACGGGCTGTCCCGGTGGAACATCTCCAGCGATCGGGGCAGGGAGTTCGACCCCGGGCAGAGCCACTCCGAGTGCGGGTGCTTCCAGATTCAATGCGTGAACGAGTAGCCAGCAGTCGCGAGCGCCCGCTCCGCCACCTCCAGCTCACGGTTCGTCACCTCGGTCCCCCCGGCCGAAACCAGCACCACGTCGATGTCCGCCCCCGTCCGCGCCGCCGGCTCCGGGAAGTAGACCTGCGACGTGTGCGCCGACTTTACTGCGATCACGCCGATGCCCGCTTCACCGAGGACCTCCGCCACGCGCATCAGCTCCACGGCGGCTCGTTCGGCTCGCTCCCGCGCGTGCCGGAGGTGCAGCCGGAACAGCGCGGCGACGTCGTCGTCCGCCGTAACGTCGCCGCGCTCGATCCACGTTCCGAGGATGCCACCGAGCCCGGAGGTGAACGCGGCGATCCCGAGCGCTCGCAACTGGATGGCATCCATCACTTCGAGCGATACTGGATATCCGGAGAGCACCGATCCCGCGACCCCCTCCAGCGTCCGCAGCGCCGACCGCCACGCCGGGATCGGGATCTCCGGCCACAGATAGCGGGGATGTCCGTTACGACGGGCCCATGCGAAGCGCTCGCGTACCGCGTCGGCGCCGAGCTCCAGCTCGGCGCTGGTCACGATGACGCGAGCGGCCGGCGCAGCCGCAATGCGAGGATCAGCGGCCGACCGATCAGCGACTCGTAGAGCTCCGCCCCGTCCGCCTCGATGAAGATCGGACGCACCGCGGGCCCGATGTACAGGTCGTATCGGCCTTCGAGCAGGAGATCTGCGGAAGCGGCCGCGGCGAGCTGGAGGTCCACCGTGTGGACGTGGTGCCGGATCACCTGCGTCTCGCCCCTGACGTCACGGAACGAGCGGCCGCTCGCGGCGTGCGGGAACTCCGGGTGCATGTCCGTCACGACGACGGCTCCGCCGGGCCGCGCCACGCGCGCGAGCTCGGCGAGCGCCAGCGGCGGATCCGCCAGGTAGGCGAGGACGAGCCTGCAGAGCACGACGTCGAACGTCGCGTCGGCGATCGGCAGCGCCAGCGCGTCGCCCTGGATGAGCCGAGGTCGTCTCGGCATCGTCTCGCGCTCCAGCATCTCGCGCACGAGGTCCACGCCGACGCGCAGCCTCGGCGCACCCGGGCTCCCGCTCGTGCGCTCCGCCGGCCCGCAGCCCACGTCCAGCACGCGCGCGCCAGCCACCGGCGGCGACACCATGCGGAACGCCTCGGCCTCCAGCAGCGAGAGTGGCGTGTCGGCGTACGCCGGCGCCCAGCGCCGGAACGCGATCGCCGGCTCGAGCGGGGCGTTCGGGCCGCCGGCCTCGCTCAACGGATCGCCTCCGCCGACGGGCGCAGGTGGCCGTAGTCGAGCGGTCCGGGGCGGGGAATGCGTGCCACGCGACGCAGCGCGCGCAGCAGCCGCGTGCGCTCGTAGCGTCCGGCTCGCCAGGGGTGCGCGGCGAGCACGCGCGCGGCCGCCTTTCCCCAGCGTCGGGTCCGCTTGTCGTGAATCGAGGGGAAGCGGCTCTGCAGGACGAGCACGAAGTCCTCGACCTTCGTCTTCAGCTCCGGCGTCATCCACGGCACATCGGGATCCTCGTGCGTCATCCAGCGCACCCACTCCGGGCGGGTCCAGTCCTCGAGGCGCGACGGCGTGCCGGAGTACGGATCGACATCGCCGTACGCCCCCTTGCGCTGCGGTGTGGGCGTATAGAAGTAGGCGATCAGCTCGAAGTCCGGGTTGGTCGACTTGAGCCGGCGGATGAAGTCGAGCGTCGTCTCGATCTCGGCCGCCGGATCGTCCGGTCCGCCGAGCACGAAGGCGAACTCCGGCACAATGCCGTGCTCGCGCGTGCGCGCCGCGACCTCGAGCGTCTGCTCGACCGTCAGCTTCTTGTTCATGCGGCGGAGCACCTCGTTCGAGCCGGACTCGGCGCCGAAGAACACCATCTTCAGGCCCGCGCGGCGGAGCCGCCGCCACGTCGCGTCGGAGAAGCGCAGCATGGCGTCAATGCGCGCCTCGCACCACCAGCTAAGGCCGAGCGGCTCGATCCGCTCGCACAGCTCGAGCGCGTGCGACTCCTTCAGGAAGAAGTTGTTGTCGTAGAAGTGGATCGCGTCCACGCCGTGCGCGTCGACGAGGTAACCGAGGTGCGCGGCCGTCCGCTCCGGCGACTCCACTTTCTCGCGGCTGCCCCACATCGAGATCACGCCGCAGAACGTGCAGCCGTACGGACAGCCGATCGACGCCTGGTAGACCGCGCTCCGTCTGCCGAGGAAGGTCGGGTGGATGTAGTCGTCCACCGGGATCTTGTGGTAGGCCGGCGCCGGGAGCTCGTCCGGACCCTGCCACGGCCGCTCGGGGCCCAGCACCAGTTCACTGCCGTCGCGAAAGCCGAGCCCCGCGATTCCGTGCGGATCACGTCCTCCCCGGATCACTTCCAGCAGCTCGACGAACGTTCGCTCGCCCTGGCCGCGCACGATCCAGTCGACACACTCGGAGGCCAGCACCGGCTTCGGATAGAGCGTCGGGAAGAAGCCGCCCCACACCACCGGCAGCCGCGGATAGAGCTCCTTCAACCGCTTCGCCAGCGGGACCGCCGTGACGAGCTGTGGGCCGGGCATCACGCTCATCGCGACCGCTTCGACCGGGTCGCCGCTGCCCGCCCTCGCCTCGATGTGAGCCACGATGTCGCGCAGCTCGTCCACCGACGGTCGGTTGCCGTCCACGATCTCCCACGAGACGTCCCGCGGCAGCGCGGCGCCGACCGCCATCACCGACAGCGGGAAGCGGCGGTTCTCGGGTCGGCAGACCTGGGGATTCACGAGAAGGATCATGTCGCTGTCTCTCCCTGCTATGTCACGCCCCTCGCCCTTGCCCTAGCCCTTGCCTTGCTTCCTGGGAACCATCCGAGTCCCCGCGCGGGTTCCCACCTTGGAGACGCGTCACCGTACGTGCAGCTGCCGTCCCCCGCACCCGAGCCGCATGCCCGACCTCCTGCTGACCCACGGCTACTTCCTGGCCGAGGACCCCAAGGAACAGCGGATCATGAAGCCGTACCCGACGCTCGGGCTGCTCTACATCTCGGCCTACCTCCGTCGCGCCGGCTTCGATGTCGACATCTTCGACGCCACCTTCGCGGAGCGCGACGCGCTCGAGGCGAGGCTACGCGAAGCGACGGGCGTGCTCGGCGTGTACACGAACCTGATCACGCGTGTCTCCGTCGTACGCATCATCGAGCGGGCGCGAGCGCTCGGCTGGACCGTCATCGTGGGCGGTCCGGAATCGGCGAACTACCCGGATCGCTACCTCGAGAGCGGCGCCGACATCGTCGTGATCGGCGAGGGCGAGGAGACGCTGGAGGAGCTGCTCCCGGCGCTGGCGAAGGCCGGCCCGCATCGGCTCCACGGCATCCGCGGCACGGTCTTTCGCGATGAGAACGGAGACATCGTTCGCAATCCGCCCCGACCGCAGATCGCCGACATCGACGCGCTCCCGTGGCCCGACCGCGAGCGCATCGATCTCGACCGCTACGTCGAAGTCTGGCGCGACAACCACGGCGCCGGCAGCGTCAACCTCATCACCGCGCGCGGCTGTCCCTACAAGTGCGAGTGGTGCTCGCACGCGGTCTTCGGCTATACGCATCGGCGCCGCAGTCCAGCCGGCTGCGCCGACGAGCTGCAGTTCATCCTCGAGCGCTACCGACCCGATCAGGTCTGGTACGCCGACGACGTCTTCACCATCCATCACCGCTGGCTGCTCGAGTACGCGGCGGAGCTGCGCCGTCGCGGGATCCGCATCCCGTTCGAGACGATCTCCCGCGCCGATCGCATGCGCGCCTCCGGCCACCGCGGCGAGGACCCCGAGGCCGTGATCCGCACGCTGGCCGAGGAATGGGTTGCTGGCGCATCTGGATCGGCTCCGAGAGCGGCAGCCAGCGCGTGCTCGATTCGAATGCAACGGGGCGTCACGGTCGAGGAAGTGCAGTGGGCGACGCACGCCGCCCGCAGGCACGGCATCCAGGTCGGCATGTTCCTGATGTGGGGGTACGAGGACGAGGACTTCGACGACATCGCCGCAACGGTCGAGCACGTCAAGCGCGCCGACCCCGACACCTTCCTCACCACGCTGGCGTACCCGATCATGGGGACGCCGTATTTCGAGCGCGTCGCCGATCGGCTCGAGGTCGTCCGTCCGTGGGCAGCGTCGACCGACCGCGATTACGTCGTGCAGGGGCGACGTCCCCGCGAGTACTACGATCACGCCGACCGCTGGCTGCACGCCGAAGTCCAGGCCCAGCGGGTGCGGCAGACGGATCCGCGCCGCGCGACGGAGCTGCTCGCCGACGCCCGCCGCAGCCGCGACGCCATGCTCGCCTTCCCCGCGCCGGCGCACCAATGATCGCCGCCGCGTCCGCGTTCGACGCCCTCGCCGCTGGCTACGACGATCGCTTCACCCGCACCACGCTCGGCGACCGGATGCGCCGCGCCGTCTGGCGCCGCATCGATCCCTTCATCCGCCCTGGAATACGCGTGCTGGACGTCGGCTGCGGTACCGGGGTCGATGCGGTGCACGCTGCCGCCCTCGGCGCTCGCGTGCTCGGCGTGGATGCGTCGCCAGCAATGGTCGAGCAGTGCCGGGCCGCGATCGCCGCCGCCGGAGTCGGCGAGCACGCGAGCGCGCGCGTCGCCGATGCGGAGCGGCTGGACTCGCTCGGCGACGTGGGCCGGTTCGACATCGTCGTCTCGGACTTCGGTGTGCTCAATTGCACGCCCGCGCTGGAGCGTGTCGCCGCCGGGCTCGGGGCGCTGACTCGGCCGGGCGCGAGGGCGTTCCTCTGCGTAATGGGTCCGCTCGTCCCGTGGGAATGGGTCTGGTTCCTGGCGCGCGGCGACCTCCGCTCGGCCTTCCGGCGACTGCGCCCCGGCGGCGCGCGTTGGCGGGGCGTGCGCATCGTCTATCCCCCGCTACGTCGCATCCGGACCGCATTCGGCGCGGACTTTCGCGTCGTGCGCACGGCGGCGATCGGCGCGCTCCTGCCGCCGCCGTTCGCCGAGAGCTGGGCCGCTCGACACCCGTCGCTGGTCGGCCTGCTCGATCGAACCGAGCGGCGTCTCGAGCGCGTCCCGCCGCTGCCCATTCTGGCCGATCACCGCCTCGTGGAGCTCATCCGCAGATGACGGACTCCCCCCGCGCCGGCCGGCGCAAGGTCGTGCTGTACAACCCCAATGCCGTCTTCTTCACGATGCCGCTCGCGCTGATCGCGATCGGATCCGCGCTCGACCCCACCCGCTACGAGGTCGTGATCGTCGACGGGCGGCTGGAGGACGATCCCGAGGCCGCCGTGGCCGTACACCTGGACGACGCGCTCTGTCTCGGCGTGACGGTGCTCACGGGCGCGCCGATCCGCGACGCGCTGCGCATCTCCCGCTTCGCGAAGTCTCAGCATCCCGATCTGCCGGTCGTATGGGGTGGATGGCACCCCTCGCTCTTCGGGCGCGAGTGCTTTGACGAGCCCAGCGTCGACGTCACCGTCCAGGCGCAGGGCGAGGACACGTTCGCGGAGATCGTAGACCGGCTCGACCGTGGCGAATCCCTCGACGGCTGCGCCGGCTGCTGGTACCGGCCCGGTGTCGGCGAGTCACGCGCGGCTGACGCCGGGTCGCGCCGCCCCGGCGCCGCTCCCGCCGGCCAGCCGCGCCACAACGGCGCTCGCCCGATGCGCGACATCAACGAGTTCCCGCCGCACGATTACTCCCTCGTTCCCATTGAGCGCTACTTCGATCTCAAGGCGAAGCGACAGCTCGACTACATCAGCTCTCAGGGCTGCTTCTTCCGCTGTGCCTTCTGCGCCGATCCCTTCGTCTTCGAGCGTCGCTGGAAGGGCTTCGAGCCCGAGCGCGTCGGCGCCGAGATCGAAGCGCTCTGGCGACGCTGGCGCTTCGGCGACGTCAACTTCCAGGACGAGACCTTCTTCACCTACCCGAAACGAGTCGAGGCGATCGCCGACGAGTTCATCCGCCGCGAGCTGCCGATCTCCTGGGCCGCCACGATGCGCGCCGACCAGTGCGAGCGCCTCTCCGATGCCGCCCTCGAGCGTTGCCGCCGCTCCGGGCTCCGCCGCCTGCTCATCGGCGTCGAGGCCGGCTCCGAGGAGATGCTCCGTCGCATCCGCAAGGACATCACGCTCGACCAGATCTTCGCCGCCGCCGAGCGCTGCCGCCGCCTCGGCATCCGCGTCCAGTTCCCGTTCATCGTCGGCTTCCCCGATGAGTCGGACGAGAGCTTCAACGCGACGCTCGACGTCGCGAAGCGCCTGCGCGCGATGCACCCCCGCTTCGAAGCCCACGTCTTCTACTTCAAGCCGTACCCCGGCTCCGCCATCACGCAGGAGGCCGTCGACAACGGATACTCCCTCCCTGCCACCCTCGAGGACTGGGCCGACTTCGACTTCATCGGCTCTGCCGGCCCGTGGGTCACTCCCGATCGCCACCGCACCGTCGAGCGCTTCAAATTCTACCAGCGCCTCGCCTGGGACGACGTCCCATCGTGGAAGCGACCGGCCCAGTGGCTGGCCCGCTGGCGCTGCCGCACCGACCGCTACGGCCTGCCGGTCGAGAAGCTCGTCAGCGAAGCGCTCAGTCCGCCGCCCCGCCTCGCCTGAAGCGACGGCGGCTACCGCGCATAGGCGACCCATCCGATCACGCGGTCGTCGTCGGGTAGCCCCTCCGCATTTCATTTCGAGACAGTCGTCTCCCTCGCGCCCTCGGCCGGAGCACGAGGGCGCAGGTTCGCGCGCGGGCGTATGCGGCTCTGTTCGCAGGAAATGTTGGTGGCCGGGCTCGGGCGCGAGACCGGTCCGGGCCGCGGCCCCGACGCGCCCGAACGTCGTTCGTGGGAGCGGGCTCGCGAGGGCACGGCCCGCGAAGCCAGGACCCACAGGAGGCCGCCTCGCGGGTTCCGCGCACCAACACTTTCCGCGAACAGAGCCGTACACTCCGGTCGACGACCTTTCCCGCGGGGCTCCGGCGCGCCCGCGAGCCGCAGCGCGATGTCGCAAAATGACATGGCGCGCGCCCGTGACGCTCGCGGCGCCGCGCTCGCGGCCGCCGCGCTCGCGGCCGCTGCGCTCGCGGCCGCTGCGATCCCGGCGTTACGGCGTGCTCTCGAGCCGCGTCTGCACGCCTCGGATCATCATCCCCGTAGTCTTGCGCACGCGCTCTGCGACGCTCGCCAGCGGGGCCACGACGAGCCTCTCCTCGCCGGCGACCCACAGTGGCTCGAACCGCACGCCCGCGAGCTCGAAGAGCGGAGCGAGCTCGGCGTCGCCGTATCTCGGCGCTCCGCCGACGAGCACCAGGGCGACGTCTTCGAGCCGTGCCTCGAGCAGCGGCTTGCGCAGGGCGACCAGGTCGGCGGGGCGGCCGGGCGCGAGCGTTGGCTCAGGCTGCCCGAGGCGCCGAGCGGCGGTCGCCCCGACTGCGGCCGACAGCGTCGCGTCGTCGGTCAGGGCCAGGTGGTGCACCAGCCTGAGCTCGTCGAGCAGCGTGCCGGCGCCCGAGATCAGCGCATCGGTGCCGAGCAGCAGATCGAGCCCGGCGTCGAACATTGCCGGCGGCGGCACGCGGCCGTAGAGGTGGAGGTTGGAGCTGGGGCAGCAGACGAACGCGCAGCCCCGGCGACGCAGCAGGGCGGCGTCTGCTTCCCCTGCGCCGACCAGGTGGACCGCCAGCACGTCCGGTCCGAGGAGCCGGCGGCGGTCCGCCTCGCGGACCTCGCTCGCGGCGATGGCGCCGGTCCCCTCGGCGAGGTGGATGCAGAGTGGGCGGTCCGCGAGTGCGGGATCGGTCGCCCGTTCCGGGTGACGTTCGAGGCGAAGCGAATGGAGCACGCGCACGCGCTCGACGCGGAGCGGAAAGTCGGCGTCGAGGTCGGCGTACCAGCGATCGTGGTGAACGACGCGGGTCGTCGCTCCCACCAGGTTCTTCAGTGCTCCGAACAGCAGGGCGTCGCGCGTCGGTATTCGCCGGGCTCGCTCGACCTCGCCGGCGAAGCGCGTGTGCACGTCATTGGCCCACTCGTAGAGACTGCGGTACGGCGGCGCCCCGAGTCGCGGATAATGGTTGAAGGCGAGATGGTCGTGTGCGTTGATGAGCCCCGGCCGCAGCTCTGCGCAGCGGATGCGGAAGGTGGCAGCCGGGACGGTATCGGCCGCGTCGATTACGCCGCCCGCGACCCCGAGCCGTGACGATCCGGTCTCCAGCGCAAAGCTCGGGCTGAGTCGGCTCACGGCGCCTCCGCGTACCAGACGTCGAATCGGGAGGGCGACCGCGCACGCCGCAGGCGCGCTCGGAGCTGCCGTAGCTCGTACCAGAGCGGGTACCGAACGCGGACTCGCCGGAAGCGCAGGCCGATCGGACGGCCGGCGGCGGTGAGGCGGTCCGGGGTCAGGTAGTCGATGAACGGCAGCGAGCCGAGCGCGTCGTGGAGGTCCCCGAAGACGCGGCGGGCGCTTCGCCGCTTCGCCTCCCGCATGGCTTCGCCCGCTTCGTCCGTCGGGTAGAAGGGCGAGTCCACGATCGCGATGTGCCCGCCGCCGCGGACGACGCGGGCCGACTCGTCGAGCACCGATCGGAGATCGATCGCGTAATGCAGCGAGGCGTTGAAGACCGCGGCGTCGAAGGCATCGTCGCGCAGCGGCAGGGCGTCGAACGAGGCGGCGACGCGGTCGAACATGCGGGGGAGGTGGTTCCGGTACGCCGCAGCCGCTCCGAGTCCGTCCACCGTGTCGGTGCGCGGCTCCACCGCCAATGGGCGGTGGCCCAGCCGCGCGAGGCGGTGGCACAGCCAGCCGTTGCCGGCTCCGAGATCGAGCACGCGCAGCGAACGGGCGAGGCGCCGCTCGAGCGGCCGCAGCACTGCTTCCACCAGCCGCTCGAAGCTGCGCGCCCGGACGCGCCATTCGCGCGCGAAGCGCCCCGTGGTGAGGTACGGCAGTGCCAGCAGCCCCCGTTCATCCAGCGGCCCGCGCCCCTCCCTGGCCCGGTGCTCCGCGTAAGCTGCCCGGAAGTGCCGCAGCGAGCCGCTCCGTCCGGCGTCCGAGGCTTCCATGACGACGCACCGGCCTACACGCCGGTCGGCTCGGCAGAGCGGTGCCCGGCTTCCGCCCGCTCGAGCCCGGACCACTGGCGGTCCAGCCGGCGTCGCCCGGCTTCATCGTCCCACGCGACGTCGCGCACCTCCGCGTGCAGCAGCTCGCGGACGCGGCGGTAGAAGTCGGTGGTGTAGGTCCCCTGGAACATCATGGCCAGCTCGTCCGAGTCGACCCAGTTGCGTTTCGGTCCCAGCTGGTCCCGCACGATCTCGAAGAAGCGCGTGCCCGGCAGCGGATACGAGACCGAAACACCGACGTCGTCGGGACGCTCCTCGCGCAGCAGGTCGCGGGTGCGCAGGATGTCGCCCCACTTCTCGCCCAGATAGCCGAGCTGCAGGAACCAGCAGGCGCGGATCCCCTCGCGGCGGAGGTTGCGCGTCGCGCTCCGCGCCTGCTCCACACGCGTGCCTTTCTGCATCGCATCCAGAACGCTCTGCGAGCCGGATTCCACGCCGAGCCACACCTCCTCGCAGCCCGCGCGGCGCAGCGCTCGCGTCACGGCCGGCTTCATCAGGTTCACGCGCGACTGCATCATGAACGGTGTCCGCGCTCCCCGGCGCGCGACCTCCGCCGCGAACGCCTCGATCCACTCGGTCGTGAGCCCGAAGATGTCGTCCGTGAACCAGACGTGGTCTGGCGCCACGCCCTCGCGCAGCGCGCGCATCTCCTCCGCGACCGCCGCCGGACTCCGCTGCGAGTAGCGCCGGCCGAACACCGGCTTCGCGCACCAGTTGCAGCCGTAGGGGCACCCTCGCGACGTCGCCATGCTCCACGACATCCGCCCGTGCGCCTCCCGCCACGCGCGCCGGTACCGCTCGACATCGACCAGGTCCCAGGCGGGGAGGGGAAGCGAGTCCAGCTCCTGCAGCCGCGGACGGGGCATCGTGTAGCGCGCGCCGCCCGCCCGCTTCGGATCGGCGAGGATCAGCCCCTGCACCCGATCCGGCGGCGCGTCGTCGCCCCGGCACCAGAGCCCGAACAGCTCGCATGCGGCCGGCTCGACATCGCCGACGATCACGGCGTCCACGCCCGCGCCCAGGTACAGCTCCGGCCGATCCGTCGCGTCCGATCCGTTCACGGCGACGCGGGCTCCCGCACGCTTCGCCTCGCCGATCATCCGCAGCGCGGCCTCGCGCATCGTGACCGTGCACATCTTGGTCAGGAAGTTGAAGTTGTCCTCGAACAGTCCGACGATGCGCGGCCGTTCCCGCGACAGCACCTCGACGAACTCGTCTACCCCGCCGGCGAGCATCGCGTCGAAGAGCCGCACCCGGTAGCCGCGCTCCCGAAGCGTCGCCGCCGCGAGCAGCGTCCCGAGCGGGGCGTACGGCTTCATCTTCTCCAGCTGCTTGGGATCGTGGCGCAGGAAGTAGGAGTGCGCGACCAGGATCCCATTGGCGGAGGAAGGCGAGGAGATCGCGTCGACCTGCGAAGTTGCGTCGGCGGGCTGCGGCGGCTGTCCGGGCATGTCCCTGGGAATCCCGGGGCGGCGCCGGAGGGTTCCCGCACCTCGGGGTCAGAACACGTCGACCTTGATGTTCGGCTTGTACTTCCCGGGGTTCTGGCGCACGTCCTGAATCAGCGTCTGCATGTCCACGACGGCCTTGAGGAGCTGGTCGTAGAGCGTCGGATCGTTGATGAGCTGCTGGAGCGTCCCGTGGCTGCCGTCGAACTGCTCGAGCAGGCTGTTCACGCCGGCGAGCGTCGAGTCCAGCGTCGTCATGCTGCCGACGGCGCGGTCGTAGAACTCGTCGCTGTTCAGGAGCTTGCCGAGCGTGCCGTCGGAGTGCAGCGCGAGGCTGGTCAGCGTGTCCACGCGGGCGATCGCGCCGGCGGCGCGGTCGTAGAGCACGGGGTCTCGCATGAGCCGGCCGAGCGAGCCGCGCGGGTCGTTGACATCCTTCAGGACGTCGGCGAGCTCGCCGGTCGCGGAGGTCATCTGCAGGTAGAGCGCGTCGTCGTTCAGCATCCGGCCGAGCGTCCCCTCGCCCTGCGCCATCGCGGACGTGATGCCGCGCAGGTCGCCGATGATGTCGCGGGCGTCGTGCATGGTTCCGGACGCGAGCTGCAGCACGCTCTCGAGGTCGACGGCCTCGGCCGCCGGCAGCGTGTCGCCCGGGAGCAGCACGGCGGAGGCGGGCGTTCCCGGCACGATGTCCACGTACTTGTCGCCGAGCAGCCCCTGCGACTTGATGTACGCCTTCGAGTCGCGTCGAACCTGGCTCTGCACGTCGCGGTTGACGGCGAGGCGCAGCGAGACATGGCGGTCCGGCGACTGCTGCTGCAGCGGCAAGAAGCGGATCCTTTCCACCTGCCCGACGCGCTGCCCGGCGAGCGTCACCGGCGCGCCCTCGCGCAGGCCGGCGACCGTCGGCACGACGGTGATCAGCGGATAGCGCGACGCGAAGACGTCGAAGATCCGACCCACCTGGTAGACGCCGAAGGCGACGACGGCGGTGCCGACGGCGAGCAGCGTGATGACCCGGATCTGCCGGGCCCGATCGCCTCTCCGTGCGCTCGCGTCGCCCGCCATCTCAGCTCAGGAACGCGTTGATGTACGGATTGTCGGCCGCGACCATCTCCTCGGGCGAGCCGTCGAAGCGGATCTCTCCGTCCTTGAGCAGGTTCACGCGAGTCGCGACGCGGAAGCCCGCACGGATGTCGTGGCTGACCACGAGCGAGGTCACGCCGAGCTCCGTCTGCAGCTTGCGGATCAGCTGGTTGATCGTGCCGACCGTGAGGGGGTCGAGCCCCGACGTCGGCTCGTCGTACAGCACGATCTCGGGGTCGGTCGCGATCGCGCGCGCGATGCCGACGCGCTTGCGCATGCCGCCGGACAGCGCGCTCGGCAGCTGCTCCATGACCTGGTCCGGATCGAGATCCACGAACTCGAGCCGCTCCCGCACCGTCCTGACGATCTCGGCCTCCTCCATCTGCTGTCGGTTCTCGCGCAGCGGATACGCGACGTTGTCGAAGATGGTCAGGGAGTCGAACAGCGCGGCGCTCTGGAACACCATGCCGATGCGGCGTCGCAGGTCGAGCGCCTTCTCGAAGCTGAAGTCCGTGATCTCCTCGCCGAACACCCGGATCCGCCCCGAATCCGGCAGCAGCAGCCGCAGGATCAGCTTCAGGATCGTCGACTTCCCGGTGCCCGATTCGCCCACCACCAGCAGGGTCTCCCCCTCGTACGCGCGCAGATCGATGCCGCACAGCACCGGCCGCTCGAACGTGAGCCAGACGTCCTCCAGCGCGATCACCTCCCGCCGCGGCGGCTGCACCGTGCGACGATCCTCCGCCTCCTGCGCGCCCAGCTCGTGTCGGATCGCGTCGATCCGCGCCTGGTGCTGATCGCTCATGTCGGCGGCAGGATCACGAACAGTAGCTGCGTCAGGAAGTAGTCCACGGCGAGAATCAGGATCGACGCCGTGACCACCGCCCGCGTCGTGCTCAGCCCGACGCCCTCCGTGCCGCCCTCGGTGTTCAGACCGTAGAAGCACCCCGTCACGCCGATGATGGCGCCGAACACCAGCGGCTTGAGCAGCCCGCTGACGAAATCGCGCGGGAAGAACCCGAAGATGAAGCCCGACTGCGCGATGCTGGTCCACAGCCCGGACAGGTACGCGTCCGTCGGCACCTCCAGCCGGAACACCGACACGAGCAGCCCGCCGAAGATCCCGACCAGGTCCGCGACCGCGGTCAGCAGCGGCATCACCAGCAGCGATGCGAGCACCCGCGGCGTGACCAGCTTCTTGATCGGGTCCGTGCCGAAGCTCTGCAGCGCATCGATCTGCTCCGTGACGCGCATCGACCCCAGCTCCGCCGCGATCCCCGACCCGGCCCGGCTCGCCACCATCAGCGAGCTCAGCACGGGACCCAGCTCCCGGACCATCGACATGCCGACGATGCTGCCGACGTACAGTCCGGCACCGAAGCGGGCCAGCGCCACCGACGTCTGCAGCGCCAGCACCATTCCCGTGAACAGCCCCGTCAGGATTACGATCGGCAGCGAGTCGACGCCGATCCGGTCCATCTGCGTGACGACGTCGCGCCAGTAGAACGGACGCGCCACCAGGAAGCGGACCGCGCGCCCCGCCAGCGTGAAGTACTGCTGCACGCCCACGGCGACGCCGCGCATCCAGTCATCGATCGCAGCGACCGCCCGTTGCATGCCGCGCGCGCTCCTTCGCCGGAAGGTGGGGCGGGTCGCCCGACCCGCCCAGGTGCTTTACAGGTGCGGGGGCCCCGCGTACGTTCGCCCCGGCATTCCGCGGCCTGGCTACACAATTTCCGTGCCGGAGAAGGACCTGGTGGATCGACTCAGCCCCGACCGCGCGCGTGATCTGCTCGACCGCATCCGCTCGACGCGGCTGCTCGTGGTCGGCGATCTGATGCTCGACGTTTACCTGCGCGGCCGCGCCAGTCGAATCTCGCCGGAGGCGCCGGTCCCCGTCGTGCGCGTCGCCGACGAGTGGCGAGCGCTGGGCGGCGCCGGTAACGTCGCCGCGAACGCGGTTGCGCTCGGTGCCTCCTGCGACATCGTCGCCGCGGTCGGCGATGACCCCGCGGCGAGCGCGCTCCGCGCCGAACTCGAGCGCGCCGGCATCCGCACCGCCGGCCTCGTCGCCTCCAGCGGTCGCCCCACCACGGTGAAAACCCGCATCATGGCCGGGCACCAGCAGGTCGCCCGCTACGACCACGAGGTCGAGACGGACGTCACCGCCGACACCGGCGACGCCCTCGCGGCGGCCATCGACCGACTTGCGCCGGACTCCGACGCGGTCGTCCTCGAGGACTACAACAAGGGCGTCCTCGTCCCCGCCGTCATCGAGGCCGCGCTGGACGCTGCCCGCGCCGCGTCCATCCCCGTCGTCGTCGATCCGAAGGCCGATCGCTTCTTCGACTACCGGGGCGCCACCGTCTTCAAGCCGAACCGCGCCGAGCTCTCCGCCGCGCTCCGCGCCCCCGTCCTCGCCGACGACGCCGAGTGGCTCGAGCGCACGAGGCGGCACCTCGATTGCGAGAACCTGCTGGTCACGCTCGGGGAGGACGGGATGGCGCTGATGAATGCGGCCGCGGAGTACTTCCGCGTGCCCAGCGTCGCGCGCTCGGTCTTCGACGTCTCCGGCGCCGGCGACACCGTCACCGCCGCCATCGGCGCCGCCCTCGCCGCCGGCGCCTCGATGGAGGAGGCCGCGATCCTCGCGAACCACGCCGCGGCCGTCGAGGTGGGCAAGGTCGGCGTCGGCACCGTCTCCGCCGATGAGCTCATCGACGCCGTCGAACGCCACCACCGGCGCTGACGCGACGACACCCGAACCGGAGCAGATCCATGCCCGACCTGAAGCCCGTGCACACCGACGCGGCCCCGAAGGCGATCGGCCCCTACAGCCAGGCGATCGTCGTCGGCGACCTCGTCTTCACGGCCGGCCAGATCCCGCTCGACCCCGAGTCCGGCGAGATCGTGGGGGGCGACGTCGCCGAGCAGACTCGCCGCGTGCTCGAGAACCTCGACGCCGTGCTGCGCCAGGCCGGCGCATCCCTGCAGAGCGCCGTCAAGACGACCGTCTTCCTCGCCGACATGAACGACTTCCCGGCCATGAACGAGGTCTACGGCCGCCACTTCGGCGACCACCGTCCCGCCCGCTCGACGGTCGAGGTCGCTCGCCTGCCGAAGGACGCTCGCGTCGAGATCGACGTCATAGCGGCCCGCGGCTGAGCGCGCGGCGCCATGCCGCTGGCCGGTAGCGCGGCTCGCCGCGCCACGCCGCTGGCCCGCAGCCTGCGCTCCGCGACCGCATGCTGAGCAAGCTGCGTAACTACTGGCGCACCGTACGGGAGAGCCTCTGGTTTCTGCCGGCCGTGCTCGCCGTCGCCGCCATCGTCCTGGCCGCGATCACGCTCGCGATCGACCGCGACCTCATCGACGGCGGACGCTCCCACCTGCTCATCTTCAGTGGCGGCGGCGACGGAGCGCGCGGCGTGCTCACCGCGATCGCCAGCGGCATCATCACCGTCACGGGCGTCGTCTTCTCCATCACCATCATCGCGCTGCAGCTCGCTTCCACTCAGTTCACGCCGCGCGTGCTGCGCAGCTTCATGTCCGACCGCGTGAATCAGCTCGTGCTCGGCGTGTTCATCGGCACGTTCACCTACACGTTGCTCGTGCTCCGCACCGTCATCTCCAGCACCGACGAGTACGAAGGCTTCGTGCCGAGCCTTTCCGTCACCGTCTCCGTCGCGCTCGCGCTGGTCAGCATCGGCTTCCTCATCTTCTTCATCGACCACGCCGCGCAGTCCATTCAGGCGTCCCACGTGATCGAGCGCGTGCACCGCGAGACGCGCCGGCAGGTGGATCACCTCTTTCCGACGGGCGTCGGCGAGGCAGGGAAGGCCGCCGCGGATGCCCCAGGCGCCCGCGCCGACCGCGACCGTGCCACCGCGCCGCCTCGCCCCGAGCTTCCCAACTCTGCGCCGGCACCGGTCGCCGTCGGGCATCGCGGATTCATCCAGGGTGTCGATGCGAGCGCGCTCATGAGGCTCGCCTCCGACCGCGACATCGTCGTGCGCATGGAGCCCCGACTGGGGGACTACGTCCTGCCCGGTGAGGCCCTCGCTTCCGTCTGGCCCGCGGAGTCTCTCGACGCCGAGATTGCGGGCCGCATCCGCCAGGCCTTCGTCCTCGGGCGCGAGCGAACGCCCGTCCAGGACGTCGAGCGAGGCATCATCGAGCTCGTGGACATCGCGCTGAAGGCGCTCTCACCGAGCATCAACGATCCGACCACGGCAATGATCTGCATCGATCGCCTCGCCGATCTGCTCGTCGTGCTCGGCGATCGCGAGCCCCCGCCGCGCCACCGCTACGACGACGACGGCGCCCTTCGCCTCGTGCTGCCTCGCCCGGACTACGACGAGCTCGCCACGCTCGCACTGGCTCAGATCCGGCACTTCGCTGCCGGACAGCCCGCGGTGATCGAGCACCTGCTCCGCATGATCGGACGCATGGGGGCGCTGGTCGTCCCGGCACGCAGGGCGCCGCTCCACGGCGAGGCCGAGGCCGCGCTGGCAGGCGCGCGCCGCGCGATACAGGAGCCACGCGACCTCGCCCGCGTCGAGGCTGCCGCGCGAATCGCGCTCGACGCCACCACGGATGTGGCGTCCTCTTTTAAGGACAGCGCGCGAACCGGCCGCGCCTGAGCCCGCTGCCGGCGCTGTGTCGCTCTGTTCGCGGGAAGTGTTGGTGCCCCCGTGCGGGCGGCGGGATCGCGGCGACGACCTCCTGCGGTTAGCCCCTTTGCGCTGCGCGGGCAGCTGGAGCAGCGGCGTCGGATCGGTGCCGTTCGTCCCGGCTTTCAACATTACCCGCGAACAGAGCGACATACGCTCCCGAGAGCACCGCCGCGCGCTCCTTCCAGCGCGGCCGCCGCGCCGACCCCCGTCCCCCGCAGAAATGTCTGCGGCCCGATCGGCTATCGACCGCGGCGTCGCGGAGTGGAACCAACTCCAAGGGCGTGAATGAGTTGCGATGATGACCCAGCCGCACGGTGCTTGCATTCGGATTCGCCCGGGGGAGCTCGAAAATCGAAGATGCAGCGCGGGGAGGCCAGGCATGACGCGAGACGACCAGCACCGCCGCGACCAGGACCGGAACACGGTGCGTCCCGGCGAGGACCGGAACGAGGTGCATCCCGGCGAGGAACGGTCGGGCGAGCGCTCGCGGGGTACGCGCTCTCGCCTCGCGATCGCGTTCGGGCTCGCGGCTGCGTCCGCCGGCGCTGCGGTGCTCGGCGCCTTCGCGCGACCGCGCCCGACGAAGGCACCCGAGACCGACCGCGCGACTCCGCCGGAGCCGGCGTCCGGCGTCGACCCGTCGACGAGCCGCGCGTCGTGGGATCTGCCGACCGTGAAGAACGATCGCGTGGACTTCTTCATCGAGTTCCTGATGGGCAAGAACCACGACAAGACGCAGAAGTGGCTGGAGCGGGTCGGCCGCTACGCCCCAATGATCCGCCAGAAGCTGGCGGAGCGGGGCATGCCGCAGGATCTGCTGTACCTGGCGATCATCGAGAGCGGTCTGGATCCGAACGCGTACTCGAGCGCCGAATGCGGCGGGGATGTGGCAGTTCATCGCGCCGACGGCTGAGCGCTACGGCCTCGAGGTCTCGGACTACGTGGACGAGCGGCGAGACCCCGTCGCGGCCACCGACGCCGCGCTCGACTACCTGAGTGAGCTGCACGACCGCTTCGGCGGCGACTGGTACCTCGCCGCCGCCGGCTACAACACGGGTGAGCACCGGGTCGAGCGGGTCCTCGGCGATCGCGCATCCGCAGCCGGCCCGTCCGGCGCGGAGTCGCTGTTCTGGAAGATCATGCCGGACCTGCCGCAGGAGACGCGCGACTACGTCCCCGTCATGCTCGCCATGGGCTACATCGCGAAGCAGCCCGCGAAGTACGGCTTCGAGGACGTGCGGCCCGAGTCGAAGCTGAGCTTCGACGAGGTCAGGGTGCCGGGCGGCACCGAGCTGTCGCGGGTCGCCTCTGCGGCCGGCGTGGACCCCACCAGCGTCGACGAGCTGAACCCGCAGCTGGTCCGCAGGACGACGCCGCCCGGCCGGGACTGGCTCGTCCGCGTCCCCGTCGGCACGCAGCAGCTCGTCGCCGCGGCGTTCGCGACCGACCCCTCCGCCGCCTCGTACGCCGACTGACCTCGCCTTGAAGGCGCGCCGCCGCGCCGCCATACTTCGCGCGGCTTCGCGCGGCGCGCGCAGTCGGGGGGGCGGTTGTCGGCTGGTGCCGGCCGCGGGCTTCAAACCCGTCGGGCCTGGCTAAACCCCGGGTTGGTGAGTTCGATTCTCACACGCTCCCGCCAGCGCCGCGCGCACCTGTTTCCGACGCGCGCACGCGCCTACATTCGAGGCACCGCCATACCCTCCCGTTGCGCCGGAGACCCAGAATGAGTCGACCCTTTCCACGCCCAATGTCGGCGGGCGAGGTCCTGGACATGGCGTTCCAGGTATACCGCAGGCAGTTCCTCGCGCTCTTCCTCACGACCGCCGTCAGCATGCTGCCGTTCATGATCCTGTGGACGGCGATCGGTGCGTACGCCGGCGAGGCGACCGCGCCGGTCGGCGCGATGATGGCGCTGCTGCTGGTCGTCACACTGCCGTTCACGCTGATCGTCTGGGCGGCGCTCGCGACCCTGGTCGAGCGCGGGCTCGCGGGTGAGAGCGTGTCGATCGGCGCGGCGCTCGGCGCGGGAGTGCGGCGCCTGCTCCCGATGGTCGGGATGATCCTGATCGTCTACCTGCTGCTGATGATCACGTTCGGAGTGCTGGTCCTCGGCGTCAGCGTTCTGAGCGCCGTCGTTGCCGGTGTCGGCGGCCCGATCGCGGGTGGAGCGGTCGGCATCGTCCTCGGCGTCGCCTGCGGCATCTCGATCGCGATCTGGTGGGGCGCCCTCGCCTTCATCGCGGTGCCGGCCCAGGTCATCGAGAAACTCGGCCCGGTCGCGACGCTCAAGCGGACGAACGCGCTGCTGCGCGGCGGGCGCCTGCGCACGGGCGGGATCGCGATCGTCGCCTGGCTGATCGTCGCGATTCCGACCTTCGCCGTCGTGATCGCCGGAATCGGGTTCGCCGCGGCCGGCTCCGATCCGACCGCAGCTCTCACGAACGCGGGGCCCATGCTGAACGGCGTCACGCTCATCCTGAGCGCGCTCACCACGCCGTACTTCATCGCCTGCGCCGTCGTCGCCTACTTCGACCGGCGCGCCCGCGCGGAGGGCTACGACCTGGAGCTCGCGTCGCAGGCGCTCGCGCCCGCGAGCTGACGGATGCAGGCGACGCCGCCGAGCCCGGAGGCGGTCGACAGCGCGCTGCGCGTCGTCCTCGCGCGGCCGGAGTTCGCCACTCCGACCCGTTCGCCGCTCAGCCGCTGGATCGGCTCGGCGTGGGAGCGTCTCGGCGACTGGATCGGGCGGCTGATCGCCTGGCTCTTCCCGCACTTGGATGCCGCCGGGATGCTCGGGCCGACGGCCTGGCGCATCGTGCTCGTGCTGCTCGGCGGCGTGGGTGTGCTGCTGCTCTGGTACCTCGGCCGCCGGGGCCTCGCCCTGTGGCGCCGCCGGGCCCGGCGGAGAAGGGGCGGCGAGGCCCTCGAGCCCGGCGCGCCGGCTTCGAGCGCCGAGTGGGAAGCCCGCTCCGCCGCCGCGGAGCGCGCCGGCCGCTGGAGGGAAGCGGCGATCGCCCTCTACTTCGCCGTCGTACACCGCCTCTCCCGCGCCGGCGCGATCGCGTACGACGCTTCGAAGACTCCCGGCGACTACCGGCGCGAGGCGCGCCGTGTCCCGTCGCTCGCGCGATCCGTCGACGCGTTCGTGCGCGCGTACGAGCCGCTCGCGTTCGGCCGCCGCACGGCGGACGCGAGCGCCTTCGGACGTTTGAAGGAGCTGGCCCGCGGCCTCGGCGCGAATGGCTGAGCCGGCAGGGGCCGCGCCGCGATCGACGAGCCACGCTCGCGAGTGGCTGCTCGCGGGACTCGTCACCGTCGCCATCCTCGCCATCGCCCGGCTCGGCGCTCCTCCCGCCGGCTCGTCCCGTGCGCCCCCGGATCTCTCGACGCTGCGATCCTCCGGCGGCGGGGCCCGTGCGCTGGATCTGACGCTGAACGCGCTCGGCATTCCGACCGCTCGCAGGCTGACGCCGCTCGCCGACGCGGACCCGATCGTCGGCCCTCTCGCGCTGCTCGCGCCGACTCAGCCCCTGAGCCCGCGGGAGGTGGAGGCGCTCGGTGGCTGGATCGAGGGCGGCGGCACGCTGCTCTACGTCGCGCGCCCTGGCGACCCCGTCGCGACGATGCTCCGGCTGCACCTCATCCCGCTGCCGCCGGACTCGACCGAGAGCCTCGACAGCGTGGCGTTGCGCCCATGGCCGGCGTGGCTCGCGCGCCGGACCGCGACGCCGACCGATCATCCGTGGACCGCCGGGCTCGGTCCCGTGCACGGATTCCACTGGGCGATCGTGCCCGCGCAGGGCACCAATGCGACGCCGCTGCTCCAGGTGCCCGCGCGGCCGGCCGGCGGAGCGGCCGCTCCGCCGGCGTCAGCAGCGCGGTCGCGGCGACAGCGGCCTGCCGCGCGGCGCTGGCTCTCCGTCGCCCTCGAAATCCGCCGCGGCCGAGGCCGCGTCCTCGCGATCAGCGATCCGGGGCCGCTCGCCAATCGCGAGATCCTGTCGGACGGACTCGCACCGCTCTTCGTGCGCGCGGCGGCGGACTTCCTCGCCGCCGCCGGTGCGGACACGCTGCGCTTCGACGAGTATCATCACGGGGCCAGGGGAGCCAGCGTGCCGTCGGCGGTCGCCGCTTTCCTCGGGCGCACGCGGCCGGGCCACGTGCTCGTGCAGCTCTCGGCCGTCGCGCTGCTCGCTCTGCTGGCGGCCGCGATCCGTTTCGGTGCACCGGTCGCGCTGCCGGCCGCCCGCCGGTCGGCGCTGGAGCACGTGGACGCGCTGGCCCGCGCGTACGCCGGCGCGGACGTGCGGCGTCGCGGACGGCTGCTGCTGATGGCGGGGCTCGCCCGGCGGCTGGGCCGCGTGGCACCGGCCGACGACGAGGAGGCGGTCGCGCTGGTGTCGCGCCTCTCGGCTTCGCGGCTGGAGGCGTCAGCCACGGCGCGTGCGCTCTCCGACGCGATCCGCGACGACGCCCCGCCGGCGACCGTCGCGGCTCACGTCGACCGACTCATGACCGAGCTGAGGCAATGAACGAGATCCTGCGCGTGGTCGGCGCCGTCGTGCTTGGCCAGGAGGATGTGCTGCGGCAGATGCTCGTGGCCGTGCTCGCTGGCGGCCACGCACTGCTGGAGGGCGTGCCCGGCACGGCCAAGACGCTCGCCGTCCGCGCGCTCGCCCGCGCGCTCGACCTGCGCTTCGGCCGCGTGCAGTTCACGCCCGACCTCATGCCGAACGACCTGACCGGCGTCGGCGTGCTCGACGCCTCGCGCCAGAGCTTCGTCTACCGAGCGGGCCCGATCTTCACGGACCTGCTTCTAGCCGACGAGATCAACCGCGCGCCGGCGAAGACCCAGTCCGCGCTGCTCGAGGCGATGCAGGAGCGGCAGGTCACGGTGGACGGAGAGAGCCGGCCGCTGCCTGCCGCCTTCACCGTGCTCGCTACGCAGAACCCGCTCGAGTACGAGGGTACCTATCCTCTGCCCGAGGCGCAGCTCGACCGTTTCCTGCTCAAGATCGACGTCGGCTATCCGGACGAGGCCGCCGAGCGCGCCGTGCTGGACCGCTACGCCGAGGGCTTCAACGCCGAGCGCGCCGACAGCTTCGGCATCGAGCCCGTCATCTCGGGCGACGCGCTTGCCACCCTGCGTCGCGACGTCGAGAGCACGCACGTCGAGCCGGCCGTCCGCGACTACATCACCCGCATCGTCCGGGCGACCCGGGAGGAGCCCGGCTTCGCCGTCGGCGCGAGCCCTCGCGCAGGCGTGGCGCTCTTCCTCGCCTCGCGCGCCGCCGCGCGCATCGAGGGCCGCGACTTCGTCACCCCGGACGACGTCAAGGATCTCGCCCGGCCCGTGCTCCGTCACCGCATCCTGCTCACGCCGGAGGCGGAGGTCGAGGCTGTCTCCGTGGACGACCGCCTCGGCCGCCTGCTCGAACGCGTTCCCGCACCACGGACCTGACCCTGCCGCTCCCGACCCGCCGGCTGCTCGCGCTTCTCGCGCTCGCGGCGGCCGGCCTGTTCGCCGGCGCGCGCGCCGGCCTCGCGCTCGACGCCGTCGTCCTCGTGCTCGCGGTGATCGACGGCACGATCGCGGCCGGACGGCTGCCGCGCGTGCGGCGGCGGGCGCCGCCACGCGTCGCTCTTGGGGAGAGCGCCCTCGTCGAGCTGAGCCTCGCCGGCGGCGTCCGCGGCATGGCCGTCCGCATGACCGACGATCTCTCGCCCGGCCTCGAGCGGACGCAGGGCGACGTCGTCGCCGCGACGCTGCACGGCGCGCCGGCCCGCGTCGCGTACGAGGTCCGTGCCGTCGGCCGCGGGACCGCGCACCTCGGGCCGCTGCACCTGCGTGCCCGGGGTCCGCTCGGCCTCGTCTGGTGGCAGGCGCGCCTGCCCCGGACGGACGCGATCCGCGTCGTGCCCGGCGTCCTCGAGCTGCGCCGGCTGCGCCTGCACGGGATCCGCGACCGGCTCCGCCGCGCGGGTCTGAGGCGCACGCGCCAGCGGGGTGAAGGTCGCACCTTCGAGAGCCTGCGCGACTACGTGCCCGGCGACGACCCGCGCACGCTCGACTGGAAGGCGACCGCGCGCCACGGCGAGCTGCTCGTCCGCCAGTACGAGGCCGAGCGCAGCCAGAACGTCGTGCTCGCGATCGACGCCGGCCGCCTCATGTCCGAGGCGATCGGCGGCGCCACCCGCCTCGACCACGCCCTTTCCGCAGCGCTCCTGCTCGCCGACGTCGCCGCCGCCCACGGCGACAGGGTCGGCATGTTCGCCTTCGCCGACACCGTACAGCGCTTCCTGCCACCCTCCCGCGTCTCGCTGGCCGGTCTCGCCAATGCACTCGCCGGCGTCGCCGCCCGCCCCGTCGAGTCGAGCTATCCCCTCGCGTTCGCGTTCCTCGCCCGCCACCTGCGCCGCCGATCGCTGCTCGTCGTCTTCACCGAAATCGTCGACGCCAATGCCTCCGACGCGCTCGTGGACCAGCTCGCCCGCGCCGCGCGCCACCACCTCTGCATCGCCGTCGCGCTCCGCAACCCCGGCCTCGATGAGCGCGCCAACGCGCCCGCCACTTCCGAGGAGGAGACCTGGGTCCGCATCGCCGCGGAGGAGATGCTGCAGGGAAGGGCCCTCGCCGTCGCCCGCATGCGCCGCGCCGGCGCCCTCGTCATCGACGTAGGCCCCGAAGCCGCCGTCGCCGAGCTCGTGGATCGCTACCTGGAAGTTAAATACCGCGGTCGCCTATAACCCCGCCGAAGGCACCCCCCCCGCGAAGCGCCCCCCGCGAAGCGGCGCCCCCGGCGAAGCCACGGCGCCCCGCCGTCAGGCGGCGCCCCCGCCGCCAGGCGGCCCCGCGAAGCGGCGCCCCGGCGAAGCCACGGCGCCCCGCCGTCAGGCGGCGCCCCGCGAAGCGGCGCCCCGGCGCCCCGCGCCGGCAGGGTAAGCGGCGCCCCGGCGCCCCGCGCCGGCAGGGTAAGCGGCGCCCCGGCGCCCAGCGCCGGCCAGGTACCCCCCGCACGCAAGCGCCGCCACGACCGCAAACCCGATCTTCACGATCCCCGGCAGCGGCGCCGGCGAGACGAACCCCTCGACGAGCCCCGCCAGCACGAGCAGCGCCGCCGTGCCGGCCAGCAGCGAGACCGCCTCGCGCGCGCGGGCCTTCAGCGCGTCGACGCGGCGCAGGCGCCCGGGCGCGATCAACGCCGAGCCCAGCAGCAGCCCCGCCGTCCCCGCGATGCATACCGCCGTCAGCTCCAGCACTCCGTGCGGCGCCACGAACGTCCACAGCACCCGGCCCACGCCCAGGCTCTGGTACAGCCCCGCCGTGGCGCCCAGGCTCACGCCGTTCAGGACCAGCAGCAGCAGCGTGCCGAGTCCAGCGAGCAGCCCGCCCGCGAACGCGAAGAACGTGACCTGCACGTTGTTCGAGATGATGCCCGTCGCCATCACCGGCATGAACACGTCGGGGATCTGGACGTACGCCGGCGTCGTCCCCGCCGCCGCCTCCCGCCGCGTCAGCTCCGCGCGCGCGACCATGCCGGCCGGCAGCAGCTCCCGCGCGATCGACGGTCGCCCGACCACGAGCGCGAACGACAGGGCAGCGGGCAGGAACAGTGCGCCGGCCGCCACCGCGACAAATGCCCATCGGCGACGAACCAGCCGCGGGAACCCGGTCGTCAGCCAGCCGCGCAGCTCCCGAAGCGCCGGTCCGCGGCTGCGATAGAAGACGTTGTGCCCCTCGGCCGCGCGCCGCTCCAGCGCGTACGTCAGCTCGTCCGACGCTCCGTACGTGCGCGCACGCGCGACGTCCGCGGAGACCAGCCGGTACAGTGCGGCCAGCCGCGACACCGAGCCCTCGTCGAGCGACGGCAACCCCCGCCGTCGCGCACGTGAGAGCAACCCCTCGTACTCGGCCCACGCCTCCCCGTGCCTGCGCACGAGGTCCGCCGCCAATCGGCTCTCGCCCGACGATGACGACGCCGCCCGCCTCGCCGCCTCCCGGCCGTGCAGCGCGACCAGCCATGCGTCCGCCTCCCCCACCCCCTCCGCGTACTCCCCCCCGCACCCCGCGCGAAGCGCGCGCCCCAGCCCCTCCGCCACCCGCTCCCTCGCCCCCGCCCCCAGCGAATCCCGCCGCGCCACATACCGATCCAGCACCTCGAACTGCTCGTCCGTCACCCCCCCGCCGTAAGGCGGCTCCCCGCCGCGAGGCGGCGCCCCGCCGTAAGGCGGCTCCGCGCCGTAAGGCGGCCCCCCGCCGCGAAGCGGCGCCCCGCCGAAGGCGGCGCCCCGGGCGTCAGCCCCCGGCGCCCCGTCGCCCGACGGCGCCCCGGCGAACGCCGGCGCCCCGCCGTAAGGCGGCACCACCCTCACCACCAGCGTCCCGGCCGCGATGTCTCCCAGCCGCATCGTCTGCGGGTGCAGCATCATGACCAGTCCGCCCAGCACGGACGTCGGGAACGGCTGCATGTCGATCACGCGCAGGAGATTGCGGATCGCCGATGCCTGCAGCGTCACCGGGTGGGCCCCCTCCAGGACCACACGCAGGCCGACGCCCCGCTTGCCCGGTGTCTGACCGTCGCGCATCACCTCGAAGTACACGAAGTAGCCCCAGGCCACGGCGAACGCGATCAGCACCATCAGCGCAATGATCCACCCCGTCACGCGGCTGCGGATGCCGATCTCGTGGCCCGTCCACCAGGCGAGCGCCGCCAGTCCCGAAAGCAGCAGCCCGAGCAGGAGGCCGTCCAGCAGGAAGGCGAGGAATCGCGAACCGAGGTCCGCCAGCTCGAAGCGCAGCACCACCTGCTCCGGCGTTTCCACCTCGTGCCTGCGCGCCTCCGGCGCGGCCACCTGTCGCGTGCGTGCCGTCATGATCCTAAGATAAGCGAGGGGCGAGCCCCCCGCCGCCGAAGGTCGGCGCCCCCGCCGCCGCAAGGCCGGCGCCCCCGCCGTCAGGCGGCCCCCCGCCGTAGGCGGCACGCCCGCCGCAGGCGGCACCCCGCCGCCGCAAGGCCGGCGCCCCCGCCGTCAGGCGGCACGCCCGCCGCAGGCGGCACCCCGCCGCAGGCGGCACCCCGCCGCAGGCGGCACCCCGGCCGCAAGGCCGCCCCGCCGTTCAGGCGGCGCCCCGCCGCAGGCGGCGCCCCGGCGTCCAGCCCGGCGCCCCGGCGCAGCCGGCGCCCCGGCCGAGACCCGCAACTATTTCGTGCCTCCCGAAATCCTTTCCGAGCCCGCACCCCCGAATCCACCCGACCTCCCGGCCCAACCCTCGCCCCCGCCACGGTTTACGCCCAACCCGACCACCGGCCTCGTTCTTGCCCTTTCTGGCCGGCCCCCGCACTGGAGCCCCGATGATCAACGTTCTGCTGCTGCTGGTCTGCGCCCTGATCCTGGGCTTTCTCGCGCTGCTCGGCGTCGCGGGAGCCGCCGTCGTCGGTTCCGCGTTGGCCTCGATGATGGGGCGGGGACGTCCTCGGGTCGATCCACCGGCGTCCCTCTGAGAGAGCCCTGGAACGGTCATCGCGCGAGAGGCCAGGATGAACGCCTCGATTGCGTCGTCGACGGGCAGGGTTATCTTAGGTGCTGGACGTCGGATAGATCGTCCACACCTCCATAAAACCGGATTCATGGCGGAGTCTTCCAGCCCACCTATGCCGTTCTGGGCGCTGCTTCTCTCCATTGCCGTCTTCGCGGTGCCTGCCGTACTGACGGGACTGCACCCCGCCCCGTCGCCGGTCGTGGGCATATCGTGGCTTTTCGTGGTGGTGCCGGTCTTCTTCTTCGGCTACTTCGAGGAATGGCGCGGCGTCGCTCTGGCGCAGGCGATCTGGTTCACGCTGCTGGCGCTGAGCGTCATGGCCGGCCTGCTTCTGTCCTCGACGCCTCCGGACTGGCAGTTCCTCGCCGTCATGAGCGTCGCCCTGATGGTCATCTCGCTCGCCGTCGGCTGGCTGTCCTACTCGCTTCGCCGCGACGTCAACGTGACGGCCCAGCGCGAGCGCACGATGGTCGAGCAGCTCGCGCTGCGCGATGAGCTCACCACGCTGCCCAACAGCAAGTACGTCCGGCTCTACCTCGAGAGCTCCTTCGCGGCCGCCCAGCGTGGCTATCCGCTCACGCTCGTGATGCTCGACGTCGACCGGCTCGGTGAGTACAACGGCTATCACGGCCACGGCGCGGGCGACGCCGCGCTCCGCGCGATCGGCCACGTTCTGCGTCGCACCACCCGCAAGATGGAGGTCTCGGCGCGTCTCGAGAGCGACCGTTTCCTGACCCTGCTCGCCACGCGCGAGGCCGGCGCCGCGATCAAGTTCGTCCGCCGCGTCCGTCACTCGCTCCTCGAGGTCGACCTGCCCCGCGGTAAGGTCACGATCTCGGCGGGCATCGCGCCCTTCGACGTGAACATGAAGAGCGCGGAGGACATGATCGCGGCGGCACGGGCCGCCCTCGGCCGGGCCAAGACGCGCGGCCGCGAGCAGGACGCCGTCTACGAGACCGACGGCCTCGACCCCGCCCGCGCGCCGCTTCCCTCGCGCTGATCTCGCTGAGACGCCCCTTTGCCGGCCGTCGCACGCTCTCTCTTGGCTGAGGGGGCGTTCCTCTTCCGCCGTGCCGTTCCGTAACATCTTTTCCGTTTTCGCCGCAACGATTCGTTGCCGGCGACCTGCCGGAACGACCTGAATCCGCGGCAAAACCAAGTCCCGCAACGACTTGTGGTTTGGGGCATCCCTGGTACATCGCTTGCACCCGTGCGTATCGCCTGCCGCGCCGCGCGACGCCCGTCGCCGCGGTCGCAGCCCTGTTTCCCGACAGATCCGAGCCCGATCGCCTATGCAGCCGTTGGCCCTGGAGAGCGCGCGCATCCTCGTCGTGGACGACGAGCCTGCGAATCTCCGGCTGATCGAGCGGATCCTGAGGGAGGCGGGGTACGCTGCCGTCCGCACCACGAGCCAGCCATCCGAGGTGCTGGGCATCTTCGTCAGCGAGCCTCCCGACCTGATCCTGCTCGACCTGCACATGCCGACCATGGACGGCTTCGCGGTGCTGGAGGAGATCACCCCCTGGATCGAGCCGGGCTGCTATCTGCCGATCCTGATGCTGACGGGAGACACGGCGACGGACGTGAAGGAGCGCGCTCTGGCCGGCGGCGCGAAGGACTTCCTGAACAAGCCGTTCAGCGCGTCCGAGGTGCTGCTGCGGATCCGCAACCTGCTCGAGACCCGCTTCCTGCACCTGCAGCTGAAGGAGCACAACGACGAGCTGGAGCATCGCGTCCGGGAGCGCACGGAGCAGCTCGAGGACGCGCGGCTGGAGATCCTGGAGCGGCTCGCGCGGGCGGCGGAATACAGGGACGACGACACGGGCGAGCACACGCGTCGCGTCGGTCTGATTTCGCGGCGCGTCGCGCTCGAGCTGGGTCTGCCCGTTGACGAGGCGGAGCTGATCTCGCGCGCGGCGCCGCTTCACGATATCGGCAAGATCGGCATCCCGGACGGCATCCTGCTGAAGCCGGGCAAGCTGACGCAGAAGGAGATCGACGTGATGCGCACGCACACGTTGATCGGCCAGCGCATCCTGTCGGGCAGCAACGTGCCCGTGCTCCAGGTCGCGGCGACGATCGCGCTGACCCACCACGAGCGCTGGGATGGCTGCGGCTATCCGGAGGGCCTGAGCCGTGAATCGATTCCGCTGTCAGGGCGCATCATCGCCGTCGTGGACGTGTTCGACGCGCTGACGCACGACCGGCCCTACAAGAAGGCGTGGCCGCTCGAGGCCGCGATGGAGCAGATCCTCTCGAGCTCCGAGACGCAGTTCGATCCGGCCATCGTCGACGCCTTCCAGCGCGTCGTTGGCCGCAGCCTGTCTTCGGTCATCTGATGGGCTCGCGTCTGGAGACCCGACTGCAGCGCTTCACGGAGGCCGTCCGCGCCATCGTGAAGGACGCGTTCTCGCCTCCGCCCGGCGCCGCCGAGCCGCCGCGTGTCTTGGCCGCGGCCGCCGACCTGCTGCTGGATCCCGGCTCGGTCGAGCCGCCCACCGCCGAGTCGCGCCCGTTCCACTGGGGGTGGCGGCAATGGGCCGGCCCGCTCGCCACACTCGGCGCGCTACTCGTCCTCGAGCTGTTCCTGCGCCACGGCCTCACGATCATGCCCGCCGTGGTCGTCGCGTTCCTGCTCGTTCTGCTCTCGGCCCTGCTCGGCGGCCTCGTCTCCGGCCTGATCAGCGCCGCGCTCGTCGCGACGCACCACACCTACTTCCTCCTCGTTCCCGAGCGCCTCGGCTACGTCGACCAGCTGCGACCGTTCGTCGTGCTGCTCGTCTTCGCGCCCAGCGTCGCGCTGGTGCCCGCCTACCTGCGCTCGGCCTGGCGCCGGTTGCTCGCCGAGAGCGGCGTCTCCGGCAACGAAGCCGTCCTGGACGCGAGCTTCCTCGCCGAGACCAGCGCGCTGCTCGACACGTCCATCGGCTATCACCGCACGCTCGC
Organism: uncultured Gemmatimonadales bacterium; assembly: GCA_963798855.1. Taxonomy (GTDB): domain Bacteria; phylum Gemmatimonadota; class Gemmatimonadetes; order Longimicrobiales; family RSA9; genus CAWCUU01. Next base: position 1,269,859 of record CAWCUU010000001.1, read on the forward strand.
GCGCATCTCGCGCATGGCCGTGCCCACGCTCGCCGACTGGTGCTCGATCTACATGCTCGACGAGGCCGGCACCGCGGTCCGCATGCTGGTCGGCCACGAGGAGCCCGAGGCCGTCGAGCTGCTCGAGCACGCCCTGGCCGTCGCGCCGCTGAACCTCAACCAGAAGCACCCTCTGCACGGCGTCGCGGACGTCCTTGCGCCCGGCGAGAGCCGCGTCCTCGAGTCCGGACCGCACACCCGCCTCGAGCCGTACGCCCGGACCTACGCCGAGCGCGCGCTGCTGGCCGCGCTGAGCCCGCGCGCCGTGCTCGTCGTGCCAATGCAGGCGCGCGGCCGCCTCGTCGGCGGCATGGTGCTCGTCCGCTCATGCGGCGCCGAGGGCGACGAGGCCGACGTGCCGGCGGGGCCCGCCTTCCGCCAGCACGACATCGCCCTCGCCGAGGAGTTCTGCCGTCGCGCCGCGCTTGCCGCCGACACCGCCCGGCTCTACGAGACCGCCGTCGAGGCGAGGCAGGAGGCCGAGTCGGCGCGCGAGCGCGTCGTCGCCATCCTCGAGTCCATCTCGGACGGCTTCATGGCGCTCGACCGCGACTGGTGCTTCACCTACGTCAACCGCGAGGCCGAGCGGCTGCTCGGCCGCAGCCGAGCCGACCTGATCGGCACGAACATCTGGCGGCAGTTCCCCCGGCTCGTCGGCGGCGCGTTCTACCGCGCCTACCACGAGGCCGTCGTCAACCAGAGCGCGGTCCACTTCGAGAGCGAGGTGCAGTGGCTGCCGGACGACGTGTGGCTCGAGGTCCACGCCTTCCCGGCTCGTGACGGCCTGTCCGTCTACTTCCGCGACATCTCCGCCCGCAAGTCCGTCGAGGAGGCGCTCAAGCGCAGCGAGGAGCAGCTCCGGCACTCCCAGAAGATGGAGGCCGTGGGGCGGCTCGCCGGCGGTGTCGCGCACGACTTCAACAACCTGCTCACCTCCATAGCCGGACACACCGACCTCATGGTCGCGCGGGTGCCGGCCGACGATCCGATCGCCGACGACCTCGAGGAGATCAGCAAGGCGGCCGGCCGCGCCTCCGCGCTCACGCGACAGCTCCTTGCCTTCGGACGCAAGCAGGTGCACGCGCCGCAGGTGCTCGATCTGAACGCCGTCGTGCCCGATCTCGAGAAGATGCTGCGCCGCCTGATCGGCGAGGACATCGTGCTGCAGACCCGACTCGACCCCGACATCGGCGCCGTCCGCGCCGATCCCGGCCAGCTCGAGCAGGTCATCATGAACCTCGCCGTCAACGCCCGCGACGCGATGGCCGCCGGCGGCACGCTCCTCATCTCGACCTCCGCCGTGGACCTCGAGGAGAACGCGCTCGGCAACTTCACCGAGTCCGTCCAGGCCGGCTCCTACGTCGTGCTGACCGTCCAGGACACCGGGACCGGCATGGGCGAGGAGACGCTCGCCCACATCTTCGAGCCGTTCTTCACGACGAAGGATAAGGGGAAGGGGACCGGCCTCGGCCTCGCGACCGTCTACGGCATCGTCAAGCAGGGCGGCGGCAACATCGCCGTCTACAGCACGCGCGGACAGGGCACCAGCTTCGAGATCTATTGGCCGCGCGCCGAGCAGTCGGCCCCGCTCGTCGAGGAGCACGCCGTTCCCAACGCACCCGATCCCGAGCTGCCGCCCGCGCGCGGCACGATCCTCGTTGCCGAGGACGAAGACGCCGTTCGTCGCTTCGTCTCGAAGGTGCTGCGCGAGCGCGGCTACACCGTGCTCGACGCCGCCGACGGCGCCGCCGCGCTGCGCCTCGCCGAGGAGCACGACGGCGAGATCGACCTGCTGCTCAGCGACGTCGTGATGCCGGGCATGGGCGGACGGGAGCTGGCCAGCCGCCTCGTACGGCTGCGCCCGCGCACCCGCATCATCTTCATGTCCGGCTATGCCGAGAACGAGATCGTCCACGGCGGTGCGATCGACGAGGAGACCCTGCTCATCGAGAAGCCGTTCTCCGCGAAGACGCTCGCCCGGCGCATCTGGGAAGTCCTCGACGACCAGTCGCCGGCCGGCGTAAAGGAGGTGGCCACGTAGGCCGGCTCGCTGGCCCTTCGGGGCCACGTGAGCCTTGACACTCCCAGGAGAGACACCGACACTGGAGCCGGCTCTCCAAAACAACGAAAGAAAGGCCTATCTCATGGAACGGGATATCGAGGCGAAGCCTCCGCGCTACGCGTGGTTACGTACCCTGGCCCCGTTGCTCATCGGCCTGATCGCGTTCATGGTCCTGCATCGCGAGGGAAGGGACCTTGCCGCCGTCCTGCTTCTGACGGCCTCGCTCGCGGTCGCGCTCATGTTGCGCAAGCGCTGATTCGGTCCAGCTAGCCGACGGAACCGATGCTCGCCATCACCGCCTGCCAGGCGCTCGTAGAGTACGGCATGGTCGTTCATTCGCTCGTGGCCGGCCTGCAGGCGGGTGCAGCGAAGGTCATCCAGGTGGGGGGACAGCACCTGGAGGCGATCATCATCGGGGTCGTCGCCTTTCTGGTCCTCTGGAGCATCAGACTGTCCAGACGCAGTGGCTGACAAGTCGGTTTCCGAGGCGATGCTGCTCGCACACGTGAACGGCGGGCCGGCGGCATACCCGAAGCTGGAGGGTCCGGTGATTCCACGCCGTAGCCTGTTCATCTCTCTGGCGAGCCTCATGGTACCCGTGCTCGGCGAGCTCTACTTCAAGGAGGGCGCCGAGCAGTACCAGCTGCTGCTCTGGCTGTTGGCGCTCGTGCCCTCCTTCGTCCTCGCCTATCATCGGGGTTGGAAGGGAGTCGCCACTGCGCTGGTCGCCGGCATGTCGGTGCTCTCGCTCACCCAGGTGGCCCTGCAGCTCACGGGGCACACCCAGGTCGACTGGCTGCTCCTCTTCGTCATCATCACGCTCTTCATCGCTGTCTCGCTCGGCCTCGGCATCGTCTCCGAGATGCTGCACCGCGAGCGCAAGCGCGCCGAGAGACTCGCGCTGACCGACGAGCTGACCGGACTGCCCAATCGTCGCTACCTGCGACTGTTCCTCGAAACCGAGTTCGCCGCCGCTCAGCGCGGTCGCGCCCTCGTCGTCTGCCTCTTCGACCTCGACTCCTTCAAGAGCTACAACGACCGCTGGGGTCACGCAGCCGGCGACTCGGCGCTCCTCGCCTTCTCCGAGGTCCTCGCCCGCACCACCCGGCGCATGAATCTGTCCGGCCGTTGGGGCGGAGAGGAGTTCCTCTCGATCGTGTCCTCCAGCGACGTCGACGGGGCGCTCGTCTTCGTCCAGCGAGTGCGCACCGCCCTCGGCGCCCTGGCCGGCCACTTCAGGGAGCCGATCACCGTCAGCGTCGGCATGGCCCTCTATGGCCGCCAGACGAAGGATGTCGATGAGCTGATCGGTGCCGCCGACGAAGCCCTCTACGCCGCGAAGTCCGCCGGTCGCGACGCCGTCCGCGTCCACGGCAGCACCCTTCCTCGAGTGGCCACCGCCGACGCAAGCTGAACCACCCCTCCCGTCCCGCATGGATTTTTGCACCAGCGCCATAGCCAATGAGGCCACCCCCTTACCCCCGGCCGACAACCCTCTCCACCACGTGTGCGGCTCTGTTCGCCGCAACTGTTGGCTCCCTCCAGACTGAGCGCCGTTGCCGCCCCGTCGCCCGCCCTCCGTCGCCCGCCCTCCGTCGCCCGCCCTCCGTCGCCCGCCCTCCGTCGCCCGCCCCCCGTCGCCCGCCCCCCGTCGCCCGCCCTCCGTCGCCCGCCCCCCGTCGCCCGCCCCCCGTCGCCCGCCCTCCGTCGCCCGCCCCCCGTCGCCCGCCCCCGGTCGCCTGCCCCCCGTCGCCCGCCCCCCGTCGCCCCGGATAGCCACGGATGGCCCCGCCCGATCGGCCCACCCTCCCATCCGCCCGACCGCTTCCGCTATCCCTTCGCCCTTCCTGCGATGCGGTATTCCACGCATGCGAACGCGCGCTTCCTCACTCGCTCCGGTCGCCGCACGCCTGTCGTCATCCGACCGGCCCGACCTGCCCGATCCGGCCGATTGGGCGTTCGGCCGGCGTGGGCCCCGCCCCCGCTGCCCCCGCTGCGAGGCTTCGCGCGTTCATCGCTGGGGTCGCTTCGCCGGCCGCCAGCGCTACCGCTGCCGGGACTGTGGCCGCACGTTCAGCGAGTTGACGGGCAGTCCGGTCGCCTACTCCAAGCGTCCGTGGCTGTGGGCCGATTGCGTCCGCTGCCTCCGCGACGGCCTCAGCATCCGAGCCGCGGCCGCCCGGCTCGGCGTCCATCCGAGCACGGCGTTCCGCTGGCGGCACGCGCTGCTCGTCGCGCTTCGCGCCCGTGACCGCGATCGTCTGGTCGGCCGCGTGGAAGTCGCCTCGATCCGCTTTCCGCACTCCGAGAAGGGGCGCCGCCGCGGGCTCGGCCGACCGCCGCGTCGCCACGGGGGCTCGCATCTCCGGGCCGTGACGCCGCGCGGGGCGACGGTGCTCGTCGCCTGCGATCGGCGGGGTCACGTGGTGGGCGTCGTCACGGCGACCAATGCGCCGGCACGTGCGCTGGGAAGTCACGTGTTGCACGTCCACCTCGAGCCGCGCCTCGGGCGCGTACAGGCCCTCATCGCCGAGCAGGGCCCCTGGGGCCCGATCGCCACGTTCGCACGACGGCTGGGCGTCGGATTCGAGGACGTGCAATGCCGGCGCCGGCTCCGGCGCGCTGTGACGTTCGGAGCTTCCCCCAGAACCGCTGCGGCCGTGCCTGGCCTCCCGACGCTCCACGGTTACCTGGTCCGGCTGCGACGCTGGCTTCTCCGCTTTCGAGGCGTCGCTACCCGATACCTGGACAATTACCTGGCCTGGCACAGGGTCGCCGACCGGGCGCTGGACACTTCAGGGCGACAATGGCGCCGAGGGCGTCGAGGGGATGTGGACCTGCCGTGGCCTCTCGCCGTTCTGTGCCTCTGAGCGCCACGACTCCGAAGCCGGGAGGACACGATGCCTTGAACGGCGCTCGACGGGCCGCCGTGCGGCGGGGCGTCGGCGAGCTGCAGGACCTGGAGAATGACGGGATTGGTGCCGCCCCCGGGGGTCGGTCCGGTTCACAACGACCGCGGGATGGCAGTCGCACCGCGTCCTGCCATGGCTCCGCTGCGGGTGTCTACAGGCAAACCCTGGCGGAGGTCGTCCGCGGGCTGGTCGGCGAGGGGTGATGTGCGGCCGCGGGGACTCGGCTCGACTCACTGCAGGTGAATCAACAGTTGCCGCAAACAGAGCCGCCAGTTGCGGCGAACAGAGCCGACAGTGGGCTCGAATGGAGCCAACGGCTGCACGACGGGAGCCAACAGTTGCCGCGAACAGAGCCACACGGCCGGCGGCGAGGTACTCGCCTCCGTCCGGCGTGTCATTTTGCCACAGCCGACTCTATGCGCGCGGCGGCTCTGCGCTGCCGTTGCCGCTTCCGCCCGACGGGGCGCGAGCCGTGCTGCCGCCGCTGCCGCCCACGCTCTGCTCGCCGCCGCCTCCGAACCCACCGCTGCCGAAGCCGCTGCCGGCGGCGCTGCCGCCGCCGAAGCCAGAACCGGTGGGGCCGCCCGGGGGGCCTCCGAACGGGGTGCCGCGGGAGCCTGCGCCTCGGTCGCTCTGGGAGAGCCACTGCCAGGCGCGCTCGGTGGGGCCGAGGCCGAGGGCGAGGGGCACGCCGATGACGACGGACCAGTAGACGAAGGCCTTCACCATGTTCCCCATGCCGGTGAGCAGCGTGAGCGCGATGACGACGCAGACGAGCGCGATGAGGGCGTTGCGGTAGGTCCGCTGCAGGTCGCGCGAGCGCTCGCGGAGCATGAAGCCGCCGCCCCAGGCGACGAAGATCCCGGCGGAGATTAGCAGCATCTGGATCGCGCTGATGAAGCCGGCCCACACGTTCTCGATCATGGCGACTCCTACGGTTACGGCCGATTCGGGGTTGCGGAGCCGAGGAGGGCTGCGGCGCCGTCCTCATCCACCGCGCGGGAGAACAGGAAGCCCTGGGCGTATTCGCAGCTGAGGGCCTTGAGCTCGTCGAACTGGTCCATGGTCTCGACGCCTTCGCCGACGACGTCCATGCCGAGGCTGTGGGCGAGGGACACGATGGACCAGACGAGCTCCTGGTTCGGCTCGGCACTGTCCAGACCGCCGATGAAGGAGCGGTCGATCTTGACCGTATCGAACGGGAAGCGGTGCAGGTAGGCCAGCGAGCTGTAGCCGGTTCCGAAGTCGTCGATGGAGAGCCGGACGCCCATGGCCTTCAGCCGCTCGAGCGTCCGGATGGCGGCCTCGGCGTCGTCCATGAGCACGCTCTCGGTGATCTCGAGCTTCAGCGACGAGCCGCTCAGACCCGAGTCCTCGAGCGCGGCGCGGATGCGGTCGACCAGCTCCGGCTGGCGGATCTGCTTGCCGGACAGGTTCACGCTCACCGTGAGCGGTGTCTCCGGGAACGCCTTCTGCCACTCGCGCAGCTGCCGACACGCCTGGTCGAGGAACCACCAGCCGATCGGGACGATGAGCCCGGTCTCCTCGGCGACCTCGAGGAAGTCCGCGGGACCGAGCAGGCCGCGCTCGGGGTGGCGCCAGCGCAGCAGCGCCTCGAACCCCGTCAGCCGCTTGGTCGCCATCGTTACGATCGGCTGGTAGTGCACCGCGAACTCTTCCCGCTCGACGGCGCCGCGCAGGTCCGTCTCGAGCTCGAGCACGCGCAGCACCTGCGCGTGCATGCCCTCGTCGAACAGCTCGTAACGTCCGCGTCCCAGCGCCTTCGCCCGGTACATCGCGATATCGGCATCGCGCAGCGCGTCTTCGGCCGTCTCGTAGCCGCTGCTGCTGAACGCGATGCCGATGCTGACCGAGCTGAACAGGTCGTGCCGTCCGACGTGGGCGGGTCGCGCGAGCTGCTCCTGGATACGCTCGGCGACGACGGTCGCGTCGGACTCGCCGCCGATGTCGTCCAGCAGGATCGCGAACTCGTCGCCGCCGAGGCGGGCCACGGTGTCGACCTCCCGGACACAGGTGGTCAGCCGGCTCGCGACCTCCGCGAGCAGCCGGTCGCCGACCAGGTGCCCCAGGCTGTCGTTCACCACCTTGAACCGGTCCAGGTCCAGGAACAGCACCGCGAAGCGGTAGCGATCGCGACGCCGCGCGTGGCGCAACGACTGCTCCAGCCGGCTCTTGAAGAGCGAGCGGTTCGGCAGCCCCGTCAGCGGGTCGTGCAGCGCGCTTCGATGCAGCTGCGCCTCCGCGCGACGTCGCTCGGTGTCGTCGCGCAGGACGAGCTGATATCCCAGCTTCGTTCCCGCCCCGTCGAGCCACGGCGACGCCGTCACCGCGGTCTCCCTCTCCTCGCCGTCGGCATGGAGCAGCCGGATGGGGTAGTCGCTCAGCCGGTCGGAACGCTCCAGCTCGCCGATCAGGAGGGCGAGCTCGCCCTTCGACACGAAGAACGGCTCCAGCGCCTCGCCGCCCGCGGCCACGCGTGCGCAACCCAGCAGCGCCCGGCCCGCCGCGTTCGCCGCGACCAGCCGTGCGTCGTTGCCGATCAGGCACATCGCCACCGGAGCACCCTCGAAGAGGGGCTCGAAGTCAAGCGGCGGACGCTCGTTCTCCGACAGCGCCGGTATCGCCGCGCTCTCCTCCATAAATGGCTGCACGCATGAAAAGTGTATGGGTCCGCGCGGCGCGCGGGCTCGGCCCCTGGCACGGGGAAGGGAAGAGTTCTTGAGCGGGAACATAGAGAAACATAGCGCGACGACCGCCGCCGCGCCATTTCTCCGTGGCAGCAGAACCCCGGCCTCCATCCCGGAATGTCAAGAGCCATGCCCCTTCGGCCGGGCGCTGTAACTCGCGCCAGGGAAACGCCTTGATGCCCCTGTCTCGCTGCGCTGCAGGTCCCCGCGTAACGCATCGTTGCGGTGAACCCGGCAAGGAGCGTTACGGATCCCGGCGCCTGGCGCCCCCAGCGCGGCGCGCCTCGCCACGCCGCGGTTGTCGCCTTCCGCCCGAAGCTTTAGATTGCAGTCACTCCCCGCCGATCACTCTTCCGACAGAAACCCATGCTCGAACGCGTGATCTCCGCGCTGCGAAAGGCGCCACTCTCGGATGCCGCCGAGGCCGAGCTGGCGCGCCTCGAGCGCGAGGCCGAAGATGCCACTCCGGACTACGTCGCCCTGCTCTACAGCCGGGCCGGCGACCTGTGCGCGAACGCGGGTGACCGCGGCCGCGCGCTCCGCTACTACGGCGGGGCCATCGACGCCTTCCTGGACGTCGGCTACTACGACAGCGCCGCGGCCGTCTGCCGCCGCGTCATCGAGCTTTCGCCCCGCGTCGTGCGCGCGCGCGGCACGCTGGCCTTCCTGGCGCTCGGGGAGGGGCTGCAGTACCTGCCGTTCCAGGGGCGGCTCGAGGAGAACGCGCGCCTCGCGATCGCCGAGTACGTGGAGGCGGCGAAGAAGGGCGGCGTCGAGCACCTCGCCGTGAAGCGCCTCGCCATCATGGCGGAGGTGACCGACAACCCCCAGGCGCGCGAGATGATCGGGTCCTACCTGCTCGAGCTCGGCGATGCCGAGATCGCCGACCGCGTCCTCGGCGACGTCTACGCCGAGCGCAACCAGATCGGCAAGCCGAGGGAAGGGGACCAGCGCAAGCGCTGGGCGATCGCGCTGCAGACCTCGGTGCTGGGAGACGCCTAGCAGAGGCTGCTTCCGCTGGGAAGGTGTCCTGCTCAGGTGATCGGGACCGTCAGGATGCCGCCGGGCGGATTCCCCTGCTGGCCGCTGCCGGCGTTCCCGTTTCCGGAGTTCCCGACGCCCTTGTCGTTGCCGTTGTTGCCGCCGCCCGGGTTGCCGCTCCGGCCATGCTGCCCAATGCCGCCCGCGGCCTTGCCGAACTCGTCGCCCACCCGACCCACCGTCGAGCTCGTGCGCTGGCCCAGGAAGCTCAGCGCAACGACCAGCACGATCGCCATCAGCGTCAGGAGGATGGCCAGCTCGACGAGCGCCTGTCCCTCCCGACCGCCGGTCCTGCGCCTCCGCTTCGGCACGAAGAGCAGCCCTCTGGTTCAGTGGAGTTCGAGGGCGCCAATATGGGCGGTCGGCTCGGACTATGGCAATGCTCTAGTTGTCGACATGCTCTAGTTGTCGAACTGCTCTTAGTTGTCGAACTGCTCGGTGACCACGGGCGCCCCGTCGGGTGTGTCCCCGCCGGAGCCGGATTCCTGGGCGGAGCCCGTCGTCTGCGTCAGACCGCGGTTCACGTGGTCGACCAGTCCGGTCGCTTGCGTGCCCAGGAAGCTCAGCGACACGATCGCGACGATCGCGACCAGGCTCAGCAGCAGTAGGAGCTCGACGAGACCCTGACCTTCCTCCCGTCGCCGTTTACGACTTCCGGATATTCGCATCATCGTTCCTCCCCGTAAGCGGGGCTCGTTGCCGTCGTCGCCTGCAGCCCCGTACTCAGCGAGTCGCGGACGTGGCCCGCGAGCCGCAGCTCGATGCTGCCGAGCGCCGAGATCGCTGCCAGCGCCACGGTCGCGATCACGAGCAGCAGGATCGCCGCTTCGACGCCCACTGAAGGGCGTGCACCCGCCCCATCCACTTCCCGGGGCGGGGGAGCGTTCAGGACCTCCATCGGTCGCTCCAAAGCTACTTCCTCCCATTGTGTACGACGGCGATTCACGGGCGGCCGGCGCCAATGCGGCGCTCTGGCCCGTGCCGCTCTCCGAGTCAGGTATCGTGCCGCCCCTCCGGTTACCTCCCAAGTCGAAGCAGGGAAGAGGGTTACGCGCTCAGCTCGGCCTGTGGAAAACATCGCCCGGGTAACGAATCATGGCGGCCCCGCCCCCTATTTCATTACTGACGAGCACGCGGAGGGGAGGGAGAGGGCGCGGGGGCGGGGAATTGGAAGGGCCCGGGGAAGCGTTCGCCGCCGCCCCGGGCCCTCGACCTCTGCAGAAACCTCTGCGGCCTCTACCCGCTAGAACAGCCAGTCGATGCTGGAGAAGATGGACAGCGAGACCTGCAGGTTGTGCACGGGTCCGAAGTCGCCGGCGCCGTCGGCCTTCTCGAACGGCGACTTGAGGGCGATCCGGTCCACGCCTTCCAGGCGGAAGCCAATGTCCTGGGTGCCCTCGAAGCCCCAGTGGATGCCGGGCAGGATGTCGATGCCGGCCGTCGCGACGGCGGCGAACTGGTTCTCGTCGTGCCCCGAGTACTCGGCGCCGGCCTGGGTGAAGGCGACCCGCGGGCCCTCGCCGAGCTGATAGCTGACGACGCCAATGCCGCCGCCGATATAGGGCGCGATGCTGTTGCCGGGCTTCGCGGGCGCGAGCCGGAGCAGCGCCGTGATGTCGGCCATCCAGAGGCGGATGTCACCGACCGTGAACAGGCTGCCGACCTCGAGCGGGCGCTGCGTCATCGCGCCGCCGAGCTTCAGCCCGATCCGCTCGCCGGCGAACCAGCGCTCGACGTGCGCGTTGACGATCCAGCCGGTCTCGAGCTTCATGTCCTGTCCGCCGGCGTTGGACAGGTTCGTGAATACGGAGGCTCCTCCGCCCCACCCTACGGCGGCGGGGTAGTCCTGCGCGGAGGCGGGCGAGGCGGCCGCGATGAGCGCGACCGCGCTTGCGAACGTGAGTACGAGGCGTCGCATTGTCGTCTCCTCCTACTGCAGGTCGGCGGCGAGGATGTTCACGATCACGACTCCGCCGCCGGAGGTGATCCCGTAGATCTTGGCCACGACACACGCCGGATCCGGACTGCTGCCGCACGACAGGCCGCTGTTGTCGCCGGCGAGCGGGCCGGAGGCGCGCAGCGGGCCGACAATGTTGTCCTTGATCGGGATCTCCGCCCTCTCGAGGAAGTGCGTCGTGTCGATCACCTTCACCGAGTTCACCGAGCTGCCGACGAACGCGTAGTTCGGCACGACCGGCTGCGCGACCGGCTGCAGCGCGGCGCCGGCGCCGCCCTGGATGTCCGGCGCGAACATCCCCTGCAGTCGCAGGTCGTTGTCGAAGAAGTAGGCGGCGAAGCCTCCCCGCGCGACGCCGAACTGACCGTTGTAGTTCAGGTCCACGCCGTTGACGCGCTCGGACGCGTTGTCCACGAGGTCCACGACGCTGATCGCCCGCGAGACCTGATTGTTCGCGGCGTCGAACAGCACGATCCGGCCGGCCGGCGCCGTGGCGCCCTCGCCGAACGCGACCCAGTGGCGGTCACCCGGAGATGCTGACGTACGTCGTGTCGGAGTAGCCGAGTACCGAGGCGTTCCAGGTGCCCGCCCCCCAGATCACGTCGGAGCCGCGGGCCTTGAGGCTGTCCAGCGCCGCGAACATCGCTGTGGCCGGGCTCTGGATGATCTGCGTCGGATGGCCCGGCACGTGATCGTAGAGGATGATCCTGTCGTCGGTCACGTCCGACGTCAGGACCCTCACGCTGTCGACCTGCGCGATCGCGACCGAGTTCTCGCTCGGCGTGATCGCGTTCGTCGTGAACAGGAAGCGGACCTCGGGCTTGTCCGTCGTCGACGCCGGATCCGGATTCGGGTCGACCCAGCGGATCGTGCCCAGCGGCGCGACCTCGGTCGGCAGCGTCGAGTACAGGATGCGGCCGGTGTAGTCCTGCGCCAGGAACTCCGGACGGTCGCTGAAGTCGATGAACGCCGGCAGGTAGCGCGTCAGCAGGATCGACGTTCTTCGTGATGCCGATCTGCCACAGCAATGTCGTGTCGGCGACTTCAGCCGACCGCGGCAGGTCCTCCTTCAGCGTGTTCAGCGGCACGTACGGGAGATGCTCGTCCCGCCGGAGTTCGCGACGAACAGCGTGTCGCTGTTGCGGCTCAGGCCGAGCCCCCACGGCTGCGACCCGACCTCGACGAACGGCTGGAACGTCTGGTTCGCCAGGTCCAGCACCTCGAGCCGGTGCAGCGTCAGGTTCGACAGGTACAGCTTGCGGCGCGACACGTCGACCGGCCGCGTCCGCGACCGTGCCCTCCGACGGCAGTCGCACCGTCTGCCCGCGTACCGCGATGATCTCCGTCGTCTGGCCGACCGTCTGCGCCGCGATCGTCGCACCTTCCTGCGAGCCGCACGCGATCCGCTGCCCCTCCTCCTTCACCGACGCGACGCAGTTGCCCGTCGCGTCCACCGCGAAGCCGAACACCTGCAGCGACAGCGTATCCGGCAGCGAAAGCACCGGCATCGCCAGAACGAACGTGTGGGTCACCGAACCTTCCGCCGGCGGATCGTAGGTGAGCGAGTCCGACAGCACGTCCGTCGTCCCGTCCGCGTGCTCGACGACCGCCGTCGCCCCGACCGTCGCGATACCGCGCTGGCCGGTCGGATCCGTCGCGATGACCTTGATGCGCACGCTGTCGCTGCGCTCCATGCGCGGCGACGACGTCGTCTGCACCGACACCGTGAGCGGCGTCGTGTTGATGTTGATCTCCCCGTCCTCCACCTGGTAGAGCGTGTCCGCTTCGCAGGCGCCCAGCGCGGCGGCGGCCAGCACCACCACCCCGGCGCGCAGCAGCGCCCGCGCCCGCGTGGACGCGGCGGGCGTCCCCGCCGTCCTCGTGTCGCAGCCCTTCATGTCGTCTCTTCTTCCCTCGAGGGTTCTGACCATCGCGTCGGGCCGGCCGCGGCGCGCACGCTGCGGCTCGGTAAATCCAACCGGCAAAGTGTGCAGATGCCGCTATCCCGCCCGCATTGCTCGGGTTCGGATTGCGCCATCGCGCATCGCGCCGATTCGGTTATGTGACCGGGGAGTGTCACGGTAGGGGATTGCTGCAACGCTAGGCGGCAGACGGGCCCTTGTCAAGAACGTTGGCGCGCGTTGGGCGCCGCCTGCGGCGGGGCGCGGCCTTGCGGCCGGGCGCGGCCCTGACGGGCCGGGCGCGCGCTTCGCGCGGGCCGCCTGCGGCGGGGGGCCCGCGGCTTCGCCGGCGGCGGGGGCCGCGGCTTCGCCGGCGGGGGGGCCGCGGCTTCGCCGGCGGGGGGGCCGCGGCTTCGCCGGCGGGGGGGCCGCGGCTTCGCCGGCGGGGGGGCCGCGGCTTCGCCGGCGGGGGGTGCGTGCGGAGGGGCTAGAAACAACCTCCTCCGAGCCCTCTGATAGCTCCGAGGCGTCCGTGTCAAGCCGTTTACTCTCCGGTGACCGATCCACGGCCCCGGCTGGCGCCGCGGAATCGCCGCGCGCACTATTTGTTTGCACCGGCTGAACCGCTCACCCCGTTTTGCGCGATGGACCTCTCGGAATGCTACCGCACGCTCGGCCTCGAGCCGGGCGCGACGCCGGACCAGATCCACTCCGCCTACCGCGAGCTAGCCCAGGTCTGGCACCCGGACCGGTTCGTGGGGAAGCCGGGGCTGCAGACTCGCGGCACCGAGCAGCTCGCGCGAATCAACGAGGCTTACGAGCGGCTGAGGTCGGCGCCGCGGGAGCGGCCGACGGTCGCGCCGCCGCCTCCACGGCCGCCCGCCACCACCACCCCGACCGCGCCGCCGCCTCGCCCTGCGCCGGCTACCCCCGCGGCGACTCTTCCGCGGTGGGTGTCCCTCGCGGGCATCGCGGTGCCGGTCGCCGCGGCCGCCGTCGTGCTGGGCGTCCTCGTCGCACGCGCGATGGCCGGCGGAGCCGGCGGTGTCGTCGGGGGTCGATCCGACCCGGCGGCGCCCGCGACCGCCGATTCCGCGGCCGCGACACCGGCTCCGCCGCCCGCGTCCGGTCCCGACTCCCGGCCCCGGGCCGCCGGCGCCGCCGTAGGCGAGGACCGGCTGGTCGCGCGACTGAACGCCGTCCGCACCGGCATCGACCGCGACCTCCGGAGCGTGACCGGCGAAACGGTCGAGGCAGTCGAGGGCTACGACAGTCTCCGGCTTTTCCGCCTCGGTGCCGCGCCTGTCAAGATCGTCGGCTGGATCGCCGGACCCGCGGGCACGCTCGTGCGCGACTTCTACTATCGCGGCGGTCGCGCCTTCTTTTCCTCCGAGCGCTTCGCCGCCGAGCCGCTCGCCGGCCGGCCGATGCGCCCCGGCCCACGCTATTACCTCGAGGACGACCGGCTCATCCGCTGGATCGACGCGGGAGGCCACGAGCTGCGCCCCGCCACCGTGCGCGAGCGCGACCTCTATTCCGCGCTGATCGCGCGCGAGGCGGAACGCGTGTTCCGCGCCGCCACGGTGCAGTCCGCGCCGTAACCCCCGGCCCCGCCGCGCAGCGGCGCCCCCCCGTGCGAAGCACGCCCCCGTCGGCGAAGCCGCGGCCCCCGTGCGAAGCACGCCCCCGTCGGCGAAGCCGCGGCCCCCCGTGCGAAGCACGCCCCCGTCGGCGAAGCCGCGGCCCCCCGTGCGAAGCACGCCCCCGCGGCAAAGCCGCGCCCCCGGCGAAGCCGCCCCGCCAACGGCGGCGCCCGTGCGAAGCACGCGCCCGGCGGCGCCAGCCCGCCCGCGCCCCGCCGCAGGCGGCGCCCGGCGGCGGCGCCCGAAGCGCCGCCTCTGGACTCCTGGCGCGCCGCACTCTATCATTGACCGATCCCCGCCAGATCCCCGAAGCGACCGTTTCCCCAGCCGCAGCCGCCTTTGCGTACGGACCACACGAGCACATCCCGCTCCGATCGCGGCCGGGCGCGCGTGCGTCTCGCGGCGCTCGGCACGAGCGTGCTCTTCCTCGTGCTGCTCCTGGGCCGCGTCGTGGTCGTGGGCCGGATGGGGCAGGTCGCGATCCACTGCGGCCGCTGCTACGCGTCGCGGGCGCTGCTGCACGACCTGCCGATGGTCGGCCTCGTGCTGCTGCTGATGAGTGGCGTGCTGCGCTTCTCGCGGCCGGTCTGGAGAGGCGCGTGCATGCTGGCCGCGATCGTGCTCATGCTGCTCTACGCGATCGACGTCCGTGTCTTCGGCATCTTCTTCAATCGACTGCACGCGGCCGACCTGCTCGCCTACGGCCCGCAGGCGTGGATGTACCTCGGCCCGCTCCGCTCGTCGCTCATCGGGGGACTCGTACTCGTAGCCGGAACGCTGCTCGTGGCGATGGCCATGGCGGGAGGCCGGAGGCAACCGGCGCCCCGACGGCCGGCCTTCCTCGCGCTCGGCGGCCTCGTGATGCTCGGCGTCGGCTTCGCGGTCCCCGAGCCGCCGTCGTTCTACGCCTGGATGTACCAGAACCTGATCGAGGTGAACCTGCCCAGCGGCGCCGACCGCGAGTACTCGCCCGCCTTCGTCGCCCGCGTGGACCGGGAGGCCCCCGCGCCTGCCGCTTCGTGCGGTGGCGGCGAGCCGAGCCGCCCGGACGTGGTCCTGGTGCTGGTCGAGTCGCTGTCGTCGTATCAGAGCGACTATTTCTCCGGGCTGAACGACTGGACCCCCGGACTCGACTCGCTCGCGCGTCGCGGCCGCGCCTTCACGCGCTTCTACGCGAACGGCGCGACGACGGCGGCAGGGCTGATCGCGACGCTCGCGGGGCGCGACCCGCTGCCGCTCACACGCTCGGCCACCCGTCACGCCTGGGGCGACGCGTTCGTCGGCTACTACGAAGTATCGGACGCGCTGCCCGAGCTCCTCGCGGCGAGCGGCTACCACACGGAGTTCCTGACCACCGGCGACCTCTCCTTCGTGGACAAGTCGAGTTGGCTCGGCGCCATCGGCTTCGCGTTCATGGAAGGTCACGAGAGCCCCGCCTACGCGGGATACCGACGCTACATGTTCTCGGCCGCGCCCGACGAGGCGCTCTACGCGCGGGCCGCCGTGCGCATCGATTCGCTGAGCGACGCCGGCCAGCCGTTCTTCGTCACGCTCGAGACCGTCACCACGCATCCTCCGTTCGAGGATCCGGTCACCGGCCGCATCTCCGAGGAGCTCTCTTTCCGCTACGCCGACCGCCAGCTCGCGAGCTTCGCGCGCCGCCTCGCCTCCAGCGGCTTCCTCGAGCACGGGATGCTCCTGATCATGGGCGATCACCGCGCCATGATGCCCGTCTCCGATCGGGAGCAGGCCTGGGGCGGCCGGGGCACCGTCGCGCGGGTGCCGTTCGTCGCGCTCGGTGCCGGGATCCGGCCCGGGCGCGTCGCCGCTCCGTTCTCGCAGCACGACCTGCGGCCCTCCCTGCAGCGCCTGCTACAGGGTCGTAGCTGCATGCGCGCGGACGAGGGCGACCTCTTCGCCGCGGTGCCGGCACCGCCCGCCTGGATCCTGCACGTGCGCGGCGATGAGCGCGATGTCGTGGACGCCTATCGCACCGGCGACTGGACCGCCGTCCGTCTCGACGGCGACGAGACCCGCGTCGTCGCGGGGGATTCCGTTTTCGGTCACACGATCGTGGACGTCGTGAACGCCGCCCGCATCGCCTCGCAATGGAGCGCCGGGGTGCTGGCCCGTTCCGGCTCCCGCCCCTGAGCCCATTGCCGGAACGCCCACGCCCGCTTATGTTTGCCTCTCAAATCCCCGACCCCTGAATCCCCGCAGCGGCGACGCGCACGCCCCCCGGCACGTGGCAACGCACGTCCGCGTCCCGCCGCTGCGGGTCGCCCCGCATCCACAGGTACGTCAGGAGTCGTTCGAGTCGATGAAGCGCAACGCGGCGGTCCCCTCCAGCGTGGACCTCCTCTTCATGCTGCTGGCGGGGCTGATCCCGTTCGTCTGGGTCCGTCCCCTGCTCAATGCCGACGGCGACCTCGCCCGTCACCTCCGCGTCGGCGAGACGATCCTGCACGACGGCGGCCTCTTCTACCGCGATCCCTTCTCCTTCACGATGTACGGCAAGCCGTTCGTGCCGTACGAGTGGCTGAGCGAGGTGACGGTCGCGCTGCTGAACCGCCTCGGCGGGCTGCCCGCCATCGCGATCTTCCACGGCCTCGTCATCGGCCTCACCTATGCGCTCGTCGTGCTGTTCCTGCGCCGTCGTGGCGTGGATCCGCTGCTCGCCCTCCTCGTCGGCGTCCTGGCGGCCGGCGTCTCCTGCGTCCACTGGCTCGCCCGCCCCCACATCTTCACCCCGCTCGGCGCGATCCTGCTCCTCTTCATCCTGGAGCCCCGAGAGGGGGTGGCGGGGACGGCGCAGGCGAGGGCGCAAAGCGCCCGACGCCTCCTCTGGCTCATCCCCCTCTTCGCCCTCTGGGCCAACCTCCACGGCGGCTTCCTCTACGGCCTGATCCTGATCGGCGTCTACCTGACCGGCGACCTGATGGAGGCCCTGCAGTCCCGCCGCGCAGCGGCGCTGCCCGCGCGAAGCGCGCCCCCCGCCGGCGCAGCCGCGCGCCCCCCGTCGGCGAAGCGGCCCCCGTCGGCACAGCCGCGCCCCCCGGCGCAGCCGCTCCCGCCGCAGGCGGCGCCCGTGCGCAGCACGCGCCCGACGCAGTCGCGCCCGCGCAACGCCGCGCCCCGCGGGCCCGCCACGATCTACCACGCCTGGCCCTCGGCATCGCCGCCAGCGCCATCCTCCTCAACCCCGTCGGCCCGCGGCTCTACTCCCACGTCCTCGGCTGGTTCGGCCAGCGCTACCTGATCGACAACACCACCGAGTACATGTCGCCCGACTTCCACATGCGCAGCGTGCAGTTCTTCCTGCTCGCGCTCGTGCTGGTCGTCGGCGCCCTCGGCGCCACGCGCGCGCGGCTGCGCTGGCCGCGCATGCTGCTCGTTCTCGCGAACACGTTCTTCGCGCTCTACTCCGGCAGGAACATTCCGCTCTTCGCCGTCACCGCGCTGCCGGTGCTGGCGCTCGAGCTCGACGGCGCGTGGCGCGAGCTGCCCTGGCTCGGCCGTATCCGCGAGGGCTTCGCGCGCGGGGACCTCGCCGCGCGAACCGGTGTCTGGTCCGGCGCGCTGGCGGTGCTGCTGCTCGTCCTGGCCGCGAACGGCGGCCGCGTCGGCGGCGCGCCTCTCGTGAGCGCCCGCTTCGAGCCGGACATCTTCCCGGTCGAGGCCGTGCAGCGAGCCCGTGCGGCGGGGCTGCAGGGCAGGCTCTACAACAACTTCGGGTGGGGCGGCTACATTCTCTGGGCGTGGCCCGAGCAGAAGGTGTTCATCGACGGGCAGACGGACTTCTACGGCGAGAAGATCTTCCGCACCTACCAGGAGATCGCCGCGCTGAAGCCGGGTTGGCGCCGCCAGCTCGACTCGCTCGACATCTCGCTCGTGCTCGTCGGCAGCCGTTCCGCTCTCGGTAGCGAGATCGAGCGCGAGCCCGGCTGGAGCCGCTGGTACGCCGACAGCACCGCGATGCTGCTGAAAAGGGTCCGACCCGCGAGTTCGAATGAACGTGAGCCGCGGTCGAGCCTGGATCCATGCCCGAGCGCACTCCCGCTCCCGTGAACCGGCGGTGGGCCCTGCTGCTCGTCAGTATCGCGGGCTTGTTCCTGGAGATGCTGATGATCCGGTGGATCGGCACGGAGATCCGGATCTTCGCGTATCTGCAGAACACGATCCTGGTCGTGTGCTTCCTGGGCCTCGGGCTGGGCTGCTTCACGTCCCGCCGAGCCATCGACCTTCGGCGATCGCTGATCCCGCTCGCTCTGCTGGTCTCGCTGATGGCGATTCCGGTGACCCGGGACGGGCTGGGCCGGATCAGCACGATGCTGAGCGCGACCGGCGATCTGAACATCTGGGACAGCGCCGTGGCGGTCGCTCCATGGACGGCCGCCGCTTACGTCGTGCTGGGACTCGGCGCGACCTTCGGCGTGCTCCTGCTCATCGTGGATGTCTTCGTACCCATCGGGCGCCTGCTCGGCCGCCTGATGGACGCGGATCCTGAGCCCATCACGGCCTATTCCATCAACATCGCCGGAAGCCTGCTCGGCACGTGGCTGTTCGTGCTGCTGAGCTACTTCTTCCAGCCGCCCTGGGTCTGGTTGCTCGTCCTCGCGGCCTTGCTGGTTCCCCTGATTGCCCGCACGACTCATCACCGCCGAGCCAGCCTCGTGCTGCTGGCCGCCGTGGTTCTCCTGGGCTGGTTCGCCGGTCTCGAATCGGGCTCCATCCGCACGGTCTGGTCGCCGTACCAGAAGCTCGTCCTCGAAAAGACGGCCCCGGAATCGCACGACATCGGCGATTACGTGGTGACCGTCAACAACACCGGCTATCAGGCCATGACCGACCTGAGCGAGGCGCGGACCTCGGCCGAGCCGGAGCGATTCCCACCCGTGCTGCGGGGACTCAGCCAGTACGACATACCGTTGCTACTACACCCACACCCTCGATCGTATCTGGTGGTCGGTGCGGGCACCGGCAACAATGCCGCCGCGGCGGTCAGACACGGTGTTCCCGATGTCACCGCCGTCGAGATCGACCCGGCGATCATCGCGATCGGGCGCGCGTACCATCCCGAGCGGCCGTACGCCTCTTCCGCGGTTCGGCTCGTGAACGATGACGCACGCTCCTTTCTCGCGACGACCCACGGGAAATTCGACCTCATCTCGTTCGGCCTGCTGGACTCCCACACCACCACCGCGATGACGAACGCGCGGCTCGACCATTACGTGTACACGCGCGAGAGCATCGCGCGCGCACGGTCGCTGCTCGCTCCCGGCGGAGTCATGGTCCTGAGCTTCGAGGCGCAGAAACCTTTCATCGCCGACCGCATGGCCGGCGTGCTGCGCGACGTGTTCGGCGAGAGCCCGATCGCCTTTCTGGTTCCTCCGTCCGCCTACGGTTGGGGCGGCGTCATCTTCGTCGCCGGGGACCTCTCCGTCGCGCGGCAGCAGATCGCGGCGAACCCTCGCCTTGCTGGATTCATCGAAGCTTCTCAGCGCATGTTTCCGCTGGACATGACGTATCAGACCAGGCTCACGACCGATGACTGGCCGTACATCTACCTGAGGTCCGCGAGGATCCCGCTCCTGTATTTCCTGCTGGGAATCCTCATCGCCGTGCTCTTCGTCCGCAGCTACAGGCGCTGGCACGCCACGGGGGTCGTGACTCGCTGGGACCGGGCCCACTGGCACTTCGCGTTTCTCGGTGCCGCTTTCCTTCTGCTCGAGGTGCAGAACATCAGCAAGGCGTCCGTCGCGCTCGGGAACACCTGGCAGGTCAACGCGGTGATCGTGTCCGGCGTGCTGCTGATGGCCCTGCTGGCGAATCTGATCGCGCACCGATATCCGCGGCTGCCGTTGCCGCCGGTCTACGCGCTGCTGATCGGAACCGCCGCGGGGCTCTATTTCGTCGACATCGCTCGCTTCGCGTCGCTGCCCTATGCGACGAAGGCTCTGCTCGTCGGTGGCCTGACGACTCTGCCGATGCTGTTCAGCGGCATCGTATTCGTCCGATCCTTCGCGGCCGCGGCGAGAAAGGACGAGGCTCTCGGGGCCAATCTGATCGGAGCACTCGCAGGCGGCCTGCTTCAATCGCTCACCTTCGTTACGGGGATCAAGGCGCTGTTGTTGGTCGTTGCGGGTCTGTATGCGTTGTCGCTGCTGACGAGTTTCCAGGCGACCACGCGACCGGCAGCCGAGGCTGCTCGGACGCGGGAAGTGTGGGCGTGAGAAACAACGACTCGCTGGACATCTCGCTCGTCGTGCGGCGCGGACCGGCGGCCGGGACGGGGGAGTGAGCGTGGCCTCTCCGGCGTCCGCGGCGGCGCAGCGTGCCGCGCCTCCGGCCGCGGCAGGGGCGGGCGGCGTGCCGGCCGGGTCGCGGTTCGGTGCGAAGCGGCCGGGTGGGCTGCGCCTCGCGCCGTCCATCGGCGACCTCGTCTTCATCGCCATCGCCGCGACGTGCGCGCTCCTGCTCGGTGGCCTGCTCTTCCGCGGCGACGGCGATCTCGGCCGCCACCTCCGGGTCGGCACCGAGATCCTGCGGCATGGCTTCTTCTTCCAGGACCGCTTCTCGCACACGCGCGCCGGCGCACCGTTCGTTCCGTACGAGTGGCTCAGCGAGATCCTGTTCGCGGGCGCGTTCGCGGCCGCGGGCCTTGCCGGCGTCGTCGTGCTCACGGCCGCGGTGATCGCGGCCGCGCACGCGCTCGTCACGATGTTCGTGCTGCGCAGCGGCGCCACGCCGGTCGTCGCGCTGGCCGCGGGACTCGTCAGCGTCGTCGTCGGCTGGGTGCACTGGGCGGCCCGCCCGCACGCGTTCACGCTGCTCGCCGTGCCGCTGCTCCTGTTCATCCTCGAGGAGCGCCGCTGGCGGCCGCTCGCGACCGCGCTCCTGTTCGCGCTCTGGGCGAACCTCCACGGGGGCTTCCTCTTCGGCCTGGTGGTCGTGGCGCTGTACCTGGCGGGCAGCCTCGTCGAGCGCGACCGCGACTCCGTGCGCCGTCTGGCGCTGACGCTGCTCGTCGCCGCGGCTGCCTGCCTGCTGAACCCTGCCGGGCCCGGGCTCTTCCTGCACGTGGTGGGCTGGTTCCGCGAGACGGCCGTGATCGACAACACGATGGAGTACCTCTCGCCGAACTTCCACGACCCCGGCCCGAAGCCGTTCCTCCTGGCGCTGCTGGCCGCGATGCTGCTGCTCGCTCGTTCCGCGCGCGAGATGCCGCCCCGCCGGCTCGCCGTCGTCCTCGCGGCGACCGCCTTCGCGCTCCTGTCGCGTCGCAATATCTCGCTGTTCGCGGTCAGCGCGATCCCGCTGCTCGCGCTGCAGCTGCCGGCGGTGGACGGCCGCCTCTCGAGGATCCTGCGCACCGGCGAGGCGCGCAGCCGACCGGGCGCCTGGGCGGCGCTGTTCCTCGCGGCGCTCGCCGTCGCGGCGGTGCCGCGCGCGAGCGGCGGGCCCGGCCGCGTTCACGCGAGCTTCGACGCGGGGCGGTATCCGGTGGATGCCGTCGCCAGAGCCCGCGCGGCCGGTCTGTCCGGCCGCATGTTCAACGACATGAGTTGGGGCGGCTACATCCTGTGGGCCTGGCCCGAGCAGCGCGTCTTCATCGACGGACAGACCGACTTCTACGGCTCGGAGCTGTTCAGCGAGCATCAGACGGTGATGCTCGCCGATCCCGGCTGGCAGCGCATTCTCGAGGACGCCGGCGTCTCGTTGATCCTGGTGCCGGCAGGCTGGCGGCTGGTGGACGCGGCGCTCGCGACCGGCCGCTGGCGTGTCTGGTACCGGGATGGCACCGCTGCGCTGCTGCTGCGCTCCGACGCCGCTCCGCGAGGGCCGCCCGGATGAGCTGCGGCGACGGTCGGACGCTCATGAGGCAGGAGGTCCACCGGCTCTTCGCGGAAATCGAGCGGCGCCACTGGTGGTTCACCGCGCGCCGCCGCTTCCTCGAGGACGTGGTCCACGCGCTGGTCCCGCCCGGCGGCGGGCGCACGATCGTGGACGTCGGCTGCGGCACCGGCGGCAACATCGCGGCGTTCGCCGACGACTACCGCTGCTTCGGCATCGACACCGCCCCGGCCGCGATCGAGCTGGCCGGGCGCGAGCATCCGCGCGTCGAGTTCATTCTCGGCGAGGCTCCCGCGGCGCTCGGAGACGCGCGGCGGCACGTCGGACCTGTTCCTGATCACCGACGTGCTCGAGCACATCGAGGACGACCATGGCGCGCTGGCCCGGCTCGCGTGCGCCGCGCGGCCCGGCGCGCGCTTCGTCATCACCGTCCCTGCGGACATGGCGCTCTGGAGCCGCCACGATGAGGACGTCTCCCACTACCGTCGCTACGACATGGCGACGCTGCGCGAGGCGTGGCGCGGACTTCCGCTCCGCGAGGTCGGCCCATGCCTACTTCAACGCACGGCCTGTCCTTGCTCGGTCCGGTTCGTCCGCTTCCTCAACCGCGGCCGAACGGTGGGGCGACCGGCGCCGAGTTCTCGTGCCGCCGGCGCCGTTGAACCGCCTCCTCGAGCGGATATTCCTCGGCGAGCGCGACGTCGTCCTCCGCGCGCTGCGCGGAGGCCGCGGCTACGCGCGCGGCGTCAGCATCCTCGCCGTGCTGCGAGCGGACGGACGGTCGCCGGCGGCGGAGCGGAGAGCGCGTGAGCGGACGGCCGCGGCTGCAGCGTCGTCGTGCCGTGCTACGACGAGATCGCCAACCTCGAGGAGCTGCGCGCGCGGCTCGTGCCGGTGCTCGAGCGCCTCGGCATCGGATGCCTTCGAGGTCATCTTCGTGGACGACGGCAGCCGGGACGGCTCCGACCGTGTGCTCGACGCTTTCGCGGCCGAGGATCCGCGGCTGAAGGCGATCCACTTCTCGCGCAACTTCGGCCACCAGGCCGCGCTCACGCGCCGGCCTCGACGCCGCCGCCGGCGATGCCGTCGTGCTCATGGACGCGGACCTGCAGGACCCGCCCGAGCTGATCGCGCGCTTCGTCGAGGAGTGGCTCGGCGGCCACGAGGTCGTCTACGCCGTGCGGCGCAGTCGCCGTGAGTCGCCGTTCAAGCGCTTCGCCTACGCCGCCTTCTACCGCTCCTTCCGTCTCATCTCGAACCTGGACGTGCCGCTCGATGCGGGCGACTTCAGCCTTCTCGATCGCCGCGTGGTGGATGCGCTGCTTCGTCTCCCCGAGCGCAACCGGTTCCTGCGCGGGCTGCGCTCCTGGGTCGGCTTCCGGCAGGTCGGCGTGGCATTCGACCGCGCACCCCGCCACTCCGGCGAGCCGAAGTACACGCTTCGCGCCCTTGTGCGGCTCGCGCTGTCCGGGTACATCGGATTCTCCTCGATGCCGCTGCGCATCGGCGGGCTCGTCGGCTTGCTCGCGATGCTCGCCAGCTTCGCGCTCGCGGTCTGGGCGGTCGTCGCCCGTTTCCTCGCCACGCGCATCCCCCCAGGCTGGGCCAGTACCGTCGGCGTCATCCTCTTCATGGGCGGCATCCAGCTGCTCGTGCTCGCCATCATGAGCGAATACCTCGGCCGCGTCTACGACGAGGTCCGGCGCCGGCCCCTGTACATCGTCCGCGACCGGTCGGGCTTCGATGAGCGCTGACGCGACGGGCGGCCCCTCCAGCGGACGCTGGCCCTGCTGCTCGAAGAGGACCGGATCTACTGGACGGTTGTGCTCGCGCTCGGACTGCCTGGCGGCGCGGGGCAGATGCTCCGCAGCGCGATCAATCCGGACGCAGCGTGGTTCCTGTACGTTGCGCAGCGTTGGCTCGTGCGGCAGCCGGCTCTACGTCGATTACATCGATCCCAATCCGCCGCTGATGATCTTCTTCAGCGCCCCCGCCGCGCTTCTCGCGGGAGTCGCCGGCCTCTCGGCGGTCTCGTGGTTCAAGCTGCTCGTTGTGGGCGCCGCGGTCGCTTCCGCCGGCGCCGCATGTCGTCTGCTCGAGCCGGCGATGGAGCACCGACGCGATGCCCGCTTCCTGGGTCTACTGTTCATGCTCCTCCTCCTCGAGCTGCCGCAGGGCGACTTCGGGCAGCGGGAGCACCTGATGCTGATCGCAGTGCTGCCGTACGTCTGCGCGGCGGCGGCGCGCACCTCGGGTGTCGTACCGCGCCTCCGGGCTCGCATTGCGCTGGGCGCCCTAGCCGGGCTCGGCGTCGCGTTGAAGCCGTATTTCGTGCCGCTCGTGCTTCTGGTGGAAGGGTACGTCGCGCTGACTTCGCCGCGCCGGCAGGCCTGGCGCGCTCCGGAGGCCCTCGTCGCGGCGGCGGTCGTCGCGATCTACGGCGCGGTCGTGCTGACCGGCATACCCGCCTACCTCCGCCTCGCCCGCGATGTGGGCCCCGGATACCTGCGCTTCCATTCTCTGCCCGTGTCCCAGGTGCTCTTGTCCGGCCGGATGATCTTCTTCGCCGCCGTCGCCGCGCTGTGGCTTCTGGTCCGCGGCTCCGGAGAGCTGCGCCGCGCGGGGGACGTGTTCCTCCTCGCGCTGCTCGCCTTCGCGGGCTCCGTGCTACTGCAGCACAAGGGCTTCAGCTACCACTTCTATCCGGCGCTCGCCGCGTCGATCGTGCTTGTCGCCATCCTCCTGCTCCGGGCCATCCGGCGGGTCGCGCACCTGCCCGGACCGCTGTGTCTGGTCGCGCCAGGCACGCTGCTCAGCCTGGCCGTTCTCATGGTGCTCACGGCGTGCAGCCTCGCGCTCGATGCGCGCCGCGCTAACGCGCGCGAGACGCACACGCGCACGCTCGTCAGGATGGCGCGCGCCCGTGCTCCGGGCGGCTCCGTGCTCGTGCTCTCGACCCGAATGCAGGAGGCGTTTCCGCTCGTCAACTACGCGGGCCTCTCGCTGGTCAATCGGATGCCGCACCTGTGGCCCGTTTCGGTCGCGCTCGATTCGCCGCCGGGCACCGGGCGGCGACTGGGGGCGTTCGCGCTCGACGTCGTCGCGTCCGACTTCTCGATCGCGGCGCCCGGACCTGCTTTTCGTCGATACCTCGCCCGTGCTCGCCACGGGCCGACACCTGTGCACGTCGATCTGCTCCGCTTCTTCGAGCGCGACCCGCGCTTCCGGCGCGACATCCGCGACTATTCGCCCGTGGCGCACGACGGTCACTCGGTGATCTATTTGCGCGCCGGCGCCGCCGCGCGCGCCGGACCGTGACGGCCGCTGGTCGCTGTTGACGGCCGCTGGGCGCTGTTGACGGCGGATCATAATGTCCCCATCCGCGGCGGATAGAACTGTCCCCTAGACTGCAGGCCTCAGAGAGAGGAGGCCTCGGTGGAGCGGACAGCGATGAGTGCGAAGGAGCACGAGCGTGCGGTGGTCCTCGAGCGGGTGGTGGAGCGGGGTCTTCGACTCGAAGATGCTGCGGTGCTGATGGGGGTCTGTTACCGGCAGGCGAAGCGGCTGGTCGCCCGCTATCGGGCGGGTGGCCGCGCCGCTCTGGTGCACGGTGGAGTGGGGAAGGCGTCGAATCGGGCGCGGCCGGCCGCGGAGCGGGCGCGCGTGCTGCGGCTGGTCGAGGAGAAGTATGGGGGCAATGCGAAGCGCGGTCCGGCAGAGCGGTTCGGGCCCACGCTAGCGGCGGAGCACCTCCAGGAGGAGGACGGGATCGAAATCCCGCGCAGGACGCTGCACGACTGGATGGTGCAGGCCGGGCAGTGGAGTCGGGTCCGGCGGAGCCGAGTGCGGCCGCGGCGGCGCGAGCGACGCAGACACTTCGGAGAGTTGGTGCAGCTGGATGGCAGCTTCCACGACTGGTACGAGGGACGGGGAGAGAGGGCCGGCGCGCGCAGCTGCGTGATGAATATGGTCGATGACGCCACGGGTGAGACCCTGCTGCGTTTTGGCGAGCAGGAGACGATCTGGGCGGCGGCTTTCGTGCTTCAGGAGTGGATCGCGCTCTATGGCGTGCCACGGGCGCTATACACGGACTGGAACACGATCTACAAGCGGGAGCCGAGGCCTCGGGAGCGGATTCTGGGACTGGAAGTACACACGGCTTTCGGTCTGATGTGCAAGAAATTGGGCATTGAGGTGATCGGGGCCGGCAGCCCTCAGGCGAAGGGGCGGATCGAGCGTAGCAATGGCGTGCATCAAGACCGCTTGATCAAGAAGATGCGGCGTGTCGGGATTGAAGACGACGCGGCGGCCAACGCTTACGTGCGAGAGCGGTATTTGGCGGCGCACAATGCTCGCTTCGCCCAGGCGCCGGCAGATCACGCCGACTACCATCTGGCTCTCGATGCGTCGCTGAATCTGGATGACGTCTTCTGCCTGGAGTCCGAGCGCGTGGTGAGCAAAGACTTCGTCGTCCAGTTCGATCGACGCGGGCTGCAACTCGATCGCAGAGCCAGAGGCCGGGTTCCGGCAGGCAGCAAGGTACTGGTGCGTCAGACGGAGGACGGCCGAGTCCGAGTCATTCACCGGCGGGCCAACGGCCAAGAGCACGAGTGCGCGTGGACGCCCGCAGCTCCACGAACCCAGCGCCGATCGGGGGAGAGCAGTTCGGCAGCCGCGACGAGCCCTGGTCCTACCCTTCCCCGAACGCAGATCGGGCCGCAGAAACGAAATGGCGCAGGCCATTCTGGCAGGAAGGCCACCCCAGCGCCCAAGACCGCACCGCCGGACCACCCGTGGCGGCGTGCGCCGGCTCTCGGAAGGGGGCCCACGTTCTGGAGGAAACCGAGCCGGTCGGAGATGTCCGGGACCGCAGTCGTGGCCTCCGCTTCGCTACGGCCCGACGCCCCCACGCGGGTGAGCGAGAACGCACCTTGAACCCGGGACAGTTCTATCCGCCTAACTCCGGGGACATTTCTATCCGCCGTTGACAGACGGCCGCTGGGCGCTTGTTCCGTCGTGCCGCCGCGACTAGATTGCACGTGGTTTCCCCGACCCCTTTTCATTGCCCGGACCGACGACGGCGACCGCGGCGGATGCCCGCGCTCGTCGGCCGTGCCGCATCGTGGTCTCGAACATTCGACGGAAGCGGGTTTGATCCTTCTCGACGAGATCGGCGCCGATCTGCTGGCGCTCCGCAACCCGGACGGCGGCTGGGGCGCTGCGCGGGCTCGTCCCAGCAACCCCGAGGCGACTGCGCTCGCGTTCGCGGCGCTGACGCGGGCGCAACGCGCCGGCGTGGCCGTCCGCCATCCATCGCGACGGCGCGCTGGCGTGGCTGCGCGCGGCGCGCGCCGACGACGGCACCTACCCGTTCGCGACGGAGTGCCCGGCGCCGATCTGGCCGACCGGCGTGGTCGCGTTCGCGCTCGGCGCGGTCCCGGACGCGCGCGACGACGCCGTGCAGGCACGGCCGCGCGCTGCTGCACATACGCGGCCGCGGCAACGTCTGGTGGGTCCGGCTGCTCGGTCGGCTCTATCCGGAGCAGAAGGCGAAGGCGTTCGACACCGACCTCGATCTGACCGGCTGGCCGTGGACGCGCGACACCTCGAGCTGGGTCGAGCCGACCGCCTGGGCGATGCTCGCGCTGCGCGCACTTGGGGATGACCTGTCTCGCCACGCGGTAGACGGCCGGCTCGAGCTCGCGGAGGCGATGATGCTCGATCGCGCCTGCCCCGACGGCGGCTGGAACCACGGCAACGGGCGCGTCCTGGGACAGGACCTCCGGCCGTATCCGGACACGACGGCGCTCGCGCTCCTCGCCATGCGACCCCGGCACCCTTCGCCCGAGACGACGGCGGGCCTCGCCGACGCTCCAGCGGCTGCTGGCGTCGAACCACTCGGCGCTCTCGGCCGCGCTGGCGGCGCTGTGCTTCCAGGCCTACGGGATGGACGCGACCGCTATGGCGGAGCGCCTCGACGAGCCGCTGGCGCCTGAACCGCTACCGAGGAGACACCCGCACGCTGGCGCTCGGCGCTGCTCGCGCTGCGCCCCGCGGGGCCGACCGCCGGGGGGCGGCCTGATGCAACGCCGCGACTTCGTGAAGGCGATCGGCGTGGCCGGCGCCGCCGGCGCCGTGCCGCTGCTCGCTCGCTGCGCCCGCGACCGCCCGGACGCGCCCCGCTGGACGCGCGCGGCGTACGCGAAGACCGCCGTCCTCCCGCGTCGCCGTGCTCGCACGCCGCCGAGTACGGCCCGCGCCTCGCCGGCACCGTCCGCGACGGGATCCGGCTGCTCGGCGTCGACGTGCGCGGGAAGCGCGTGGTGATCAAGCCGAACCTCGTCGAGTTCGACCCGGACGCCGCGATCAACACGAACCCCGCGCTGATCGCGGCCGCCATCGAGGCGTTCCGCTCGCTCGGCGCCGCCTCCGTCACCGTCGCCGAGGGGCCGGGGCACCGTCGCGACAACGACTACCTGCTTTCCGCCTCCGGGCTGGACGACGCGCTCGCGCAGACGGGCGCCCGCTACGTGGACCTGAACTACGACCGCACCCGCACCGTGCCGACGCGCAGCTCGTTCACGACGCTCGGCAAGCTGCACCTGCCGCGAGACCGTCGTCGGCGCGGACCTGCTCGTGTCCATGCCGAAGCTGAAGACGCACCACTGGGCCGGCGTCACGCTGTCCATGAAGAACCTGTTCGGCATCATGCCCAGCGCCGTCTACGGCTGGCCGAAGAACGTGCTCCACTGGGCCGGCATCGACGAGAGCATCGTGGACATCAACGCCGCGCTGCCCGTGCCGCGCATCGCGATCGTCGACGCCATCGTCGGCATGGAGGGCAACGGCCCGATCCAGGGGACCGCCCGGCACACCGGCGCGCTCGTCTTCGGCTGCGGACCCCGTCGCCGTCGACGCGACCGCCGCGCGGCTGATGAGCATGGACCCCGAGAGGGTGCCTCCATCGCCGCCGCCGGCGAGTTCCTCGGCAACATCCACGAGGAGCGCATCGTCCAGATCGGCGAGGACCCCGGACGGCTTGCGCCAGGACTACGCCGTCCTCGACAAGTTCCGTCACCTCGAAGCCGGCGCCGCTGGCGCGCGCGGGTTGAGCGCGGAGTCGATATGGACGCGACGCTCGCGCGGGCGCCCCTCGCCGCGACCGGCGCCGTGGCCGCGGCCGGCACCTCGGCACCGTCGCCGCGCTGCTCCGCCCGTCGAACGCCGACCTCGGCTGGTTCCTGCACATGGCCGGCGCGATGCTCGACGGCGCGCGGCCCTACGTCGACTTCGTCGACCCGAATCCGCCGCTCGTCCTGCTCCTCAACGTGCCCGCGGTCGCGCTGGCCGCGCGGCTCGCCGCGCTCGCGGGCGGAACGCTCTACGTGCTCTGCACCGCGCTCCTCGCCGCCGGCTGCCTCGCGCTCGCGCTGCGCGTGTTGCGCCGCGGCGGGATCGCCTCCGACGCCGGGGGCGCTGCTCGCCGGTCGTGATCGCCGTCGCCCTGTTCGTGCTGCCGGCGCCGGGACTTCGGGCAGCGAGAGCACCTCGCCGTCGCGCTCGTCGTTGCCGTACCTGCTGCTCGTTCGGGGCGCGCGTCGCGCGAGGCGGCCGGGTCTCGCGGACCCTCGCCCTCGCTCGTCGGCGCTGGCCGCCGGATCGGCTTCGCGCTCAAGCCGTTCTTCCTCATCCCCTGGCTGCTCGTGGAGGCGGAGGCGCGGCTGATCCGCGGGGCCGGCGCGACGCGGCGACGTGCGACGCACGCTTCCCTCGCGGTCGTCGGCGGTGCTCGCGTGCCTATGCCGCCGCGGTGCTGGCTCTGACGCCGGCCTACATCCGCGCACTGCGTGCGCTCGTCCTGCCGAGCTATCCCTACTACTATCCCGGTCCCGGTCGCCGTGTGCTCCTGCCCAGCCGCCGGTGCTCGCTGGCGCTCGGCGGCGCTCGTGCTCTTCGTCGCTGCGCCGGCTGGTGGCGCGACGAGCCGCTCGGCCGCGTGCTCGCCCTCGCCTCCGCTCGGCTTCCTCGCGCTCGCTGCTGCTCCAGCGCAAGGGCTACAGCTACCACTTCTATCCCGCCGCTCGCGCATCGACCGCGCTCATGGTGCCGCTGCTGCTCGCCCGCTTCCGCGGCTATCGCGGCGGCTCCTGCCCCGCGTGCTGCAGCGCGGCGCGCCACGTCGTCGTCGCCGCCCTCGCTGCTCGCCTGCGTCGGCCGCGCTGTCCTCGGCCCGCCACGAGCGCCGCGCCATCGCGCGCCGGGCCCTACGCCGCGCCTGCTCGCCGTCTACCGCGACTACGCCCGGGACGGGCCGTCGCTCGCGCTGGGCGCGGCACCGAGGCCGGCTTCCCGATGGTCGCGCAGGCCGGCGCCCGCTGGGCGCTGCCCGTGCCAATGATCTGGCCCGCCGTCTCCCGCGCGGTGTGGCGGCGCGGCGCGCCGGCGCTGCCGCCCGGAGCCGCCCGGGACTCCGCGCACGCGGAGCGCTACGTTCGCAGCGCCGTGGACCGCGCCCTCGCGCGGCGCCCCGCCGTCGTCGTCGTCGACCGCGCTCCGATCGTCACCGCGGCCGGCGCCATCGCGGATCCGGACTTCGCGAGCTTCTTCGCCGGCGACCCGCGCTGCGCCGCACCGCTGCAACGAGTACCACGGCTCGGGCCGCATCGGGACGCTACGACGTCTACGTCGCGCCGGGCCGGCCGCGGCGGCAGCGCCGCGGAGGAGGGGAGGCGCCCGATGAGCGCCGCGGCCGGCTCGCGCGCGGCTAGCGCCGCCTTCTACGCCGGCGTCGGCTGCGTCTCGGCGCGCCGTGCTGATGCTGCAGATCGTGCAGACGAGCATCCTCTCCGTCGGTCGCCTGGTACCACCTCGCGTTCTCGGTGATCAGCGTCGCGATGCTCGGGCTGACGGTGGGAGCCGTCTGGGTCTACCTGCGCATGGAGCCGTTCGACCGCGGTTCGCTCGATGCCCGGCTCGCCGGCACATTCGGTTCGCTTCGCCGTCGCCACCGTCGTCTGCCTGCTGATGGAGTTGACGCTGCCGCTGTTGATCGAGTCGTCGGCGAGCGCCCTCGTCGCGTGGGCGGAGCTCGTCGTGGTGCTCGCCGTTCCGTTCGTGTTCGGCGGCATCGTGCTGACACCTGGCGCTGACGCGCTCGCCGCATCCCGGTCCCCACCACCTACGGCGCGGACCTGATCGGCGCCGCTGTGGGCTGCCTCGGCGTCTGCTCCTTGCTCGGCGCGCTGGACGCGTCCGAGCGCGGCGATCGCCGTCGGGGCGCTCGCCGGCCCTCGGCGCGCTCCTGTTCGCGGTGGCGCGAGGAGTCGAGCGCGAGTCGCGAGCGCGGCGCGTCGCTGTGGCTCGCCGTCGGAATCGCGCGGACTGGCCATGGTCAACGCGCGTGTCGCCGTGGCGGATGCGCCCCGCTGTTCGTGAAGCAGGGGTTCGACCGCGGGCGGCCGAGTACTCCCGCTGGAACGCGATCTCGAGGGTCGAGGATCGGGACCAGCCCCGGACGAGCGCCCGCGATGTGGGGTCCGTCGCCGGCTTCGAGCCGACGGCCTGGCAGGTCGATCAGAAGCTGCTGCTGATCGACGGTGACGCCGGAACGGTCATGTACCACCTGCCGGCGACGTCGGGCTCCGCCGACTTCCTGCGCTGGGACATCACGAGCTTCGCGCACCACGTCCGTCGCTTCGACAGCGCCGCGATCATCGGCGTCGGCGGCGGGCAGCGACATCCTCGCCGCGCGGTCTTCGGGGTGTCCGCGCATCACCGGCATCGAAGTCAACGGCACCTTCGTCGATCTCCTCACGAAGCACCCCCTGTACCGCCCCTACGCGGGTCTCGATACGCTCGGCGTGCGTTTCGTCCACGACGAGGCGAGGAGCTGGCTGGCGCGCGCCGACGAGCGGTTCGACCTGATCCAGATGAGCCTGATCGACACCTGGGCGGCGACCGGAGCCGGCGCCTTCACGCTCTCGGAGAACGGCCTCTACACGGTCGACGCCTGGGCGACATGACGATCGCCTGCGTCCGGACGGAGTTGCTGACCGTGAGCCGCTGGTACTGGCCGCAGCGGCCGTGGGAAACGGGCCGGCTGCTCGGTCTGGCGCTCGAGACCGCGACGGCGGAGCGGGATGCGCGACCCGCGACGCCACATCCTGCTCGCGGCAAGCGGACAGGATCGCGACCCTCCTGCTCAGCCGCAGTCCGTTCACCGCCGCGGAGCTGTCCCGTGCCCGAGCCGCGGCCGCGGCGGCTGGGGTTCCGGATTCTTCGCCGAGCCCGGGGCCGAGCCGGCGGATCCCGACGCTCGCCGCGGTCGCTTCGGCGACGCGGGCCGACGACATCGGCGCCGCCTTTCGGCGATTCGCCCTTCGATTTCCGGCCGCCGACGGACGATCGGCCGTTCTTCTTCAATCAGCTCCGTCTCGACCGCCCGATCGCCGCGTTCTCCGCGGTCCGCCGAGAATGGGTGGCATCGGCGTCGTTCGCGGAAACCTCGCCGCGACCCTCACGCTCTCGGGGCTTTTCGTTCTCGCGGCGGTCGGGGTCTCTTCTGACGATCCTGCTGCCGCTGCGCCTGCGGGCTGCCGGGATGTCGGCCGTGCCGTGGCCCTGGGCGGCTCGGCCTACTTCGGCCTCATCGGAGTCGGGTTCATGACCGTCGAGATCGGGCTGCTGCAGCGGATGACGCGTGTTCCTCGGTCACCCGGTCTACTCCCTCGCCGTCGTGCTGTTCTCGGTCGTCCTGTCGGCCGGCCTCGGCAGCCTGCTGTCCGAGCGCCTGGCCCCTTCGTCGGCGCGCCGGATATCGCATCTGGTGAGGCGCTCGTCAGCGGGCTGGCCTGGCGCGCTCGCCGTTCTGCCTCGGGCCGCGCTGCTGCGATGGGATGGGCGCCGCGCTGGCGGCGCGCGGCGCGCGCTCTCCGATCGCCGCGTGGCGCCCGCGGGGCTTTGCTGATGGGGTGGGGCTTCCCGACCGGCATGCGCCTCGATCGAAGCCGTGGACAGCGCGACCCACGCCGTGGTTCTGGGGCATCAACGGCGCGGCCGGTGTGCTCGCCTCCATCGCGCCGTCGGGAGCAGTCTCGTCCTTGGCATCCACGGCACTCTGCTGATCGCCGCCGCCTGTTACGCGTTGCTGCTGCCGGTCGCGGTGTATTTGCGCCAAATGCGGCCAGCGCAGCGTACGGATTCCGGCGGGGAGTGCAGGCCGGCCATCGGATGGGCGGCAGCTCGTCACGGTCGCTGGATGACTTTCAAGGGGAACACCGCATCGACTCCACTTTGACGAAAGCTCACGCTTCGACCGCCACGGTTTCGATCGCGTTTCCGTGCCTGAACGAGAGGGAATCGATCGGCGGCTGCGTCGAGACCGCTCTCGGGCAGCTGGCGAAGGATGGCTTTCGAGGCGAGGTGGTCGTCGCCGACAACGGCTCGACCGACGGCTCACCCGAGATCGCTATGGAGCAGGGCGCCCCAGTGGTCGTGGAAGGCACGCGCGGATACGGGGCGGCCTGCCGGCGCGCGCTCCTCGAGGCCCGATCGGACTACGTCGTCCTGCTCGATGCGGACGGCACGTACCCGATCGATCAACTCGGCGATTTCATCCGGCCGCTGGCGAGCGGACGCGCCGACATGGTCATCGGCAACCGATTTGCCGGTCGCATGGAGAAGGACGCCATGCCGTTGCTGAACAGGATCCTGGGGAATCCGGCGCTCTCGGGGCTGACCCGCAGCCTCTTCCGGATACCCCTCGCCGACATCCACTGTGGGATGAGGGCCATCCGTCGCGATCTCGTCGATCGGCTCGATCTCCGCACACCGGGAATGGAGTTCGCCACAGAGATGATCGTCCGCGCCTCGGACCGCGGCTTCCGCATCGCGGAGGTGCCCATCCGCTACGGCGCCCGGCAGGGAGCCTCCAAGCTGAACCCTCTTCGCGACGGCTGGCGCCACGTCGAGTATATGCTCGTCTTCGCCCCGACCGCCGCCTTCGTCTGGCCGGGGATCCTCCTCGGCGCGCTCGGCTTCCTCGTTCAACTGCTCCTCATCTCCGGCCCGAGGATGCTGTTGTTCCGGACGTGGCGCGTCCACACGAACCTGGCCGGTGTCGCCGCCGCCCTGGCCGGCATCACGCTCCTCGCGATCGGCGTGATGGCCATCGCATTCGGTCGCTCGGCCGGCGTCGAGTTTCGCCACAGCCGGCTCGCTCGCTTCATCTCGAACGATCGAGGCGGGGTGCCGCGTCGGCTGGGGCTCGCCATGCTGATCGCAGGCGCCGCGATCTGGGGGCTGGTGGTCGCCGGGTGGGTCGCCAGCGGGTTTGGAAGCCTGGCGGCCGTCCCCACACTGTCCATCGCCACGACGCTGCTGATCGGCGGGCTCGAGCTCGTTTCCGCCGCGATGATCGTTCGGATCATGGGGCTGGGTGCACGCGCCGACTCGATCGAGTAGAACCACGGAACCGAGAGGTAGACAGGTGGTGCAGCTCCCATATCCGCGCTATCGCCTCTACACGAGGGCGCGTCACTACGGCGAGATGGTCGCGCAGACCGTCCGGGGCTCGGTCGACGGCGAGGACGATTGCCGGCGGCTCGAGGCCGCAGTTGCCGCACGGTGCAGCATGGATTCCGGCGTCTGCGTTCCGCAGAACCGCGTCGGAATCTACCTCGCAGTCAAGGCGCTCGTCGGGCCGGGACGAAGGATCGTCCTGTCCCCGTACACGCTCTCCGATGTGGTCAACATGGCCGTCTGCGCGGGCGCGGTGCCCGTGTTCGCCGACATCGACCGACAGACCTGCAACATCGATCCCGACGAGATCGACCGACTGATCGACGACGAGACCGACGCCGTGCTCGTGACGCATCTCCACGGCTGCGTCGCCGACATGGAACGGATCACGGAGATTTGCCGGCGGAGGGATGTTCGGCTCATCGAGGACGCGGCGCAGGCATTCGGCTCGAGCTTGAACGGTGTCCAAGCGGGCGCCTTCAGCGACGCGGGCGTGTTCAGCTTCGGCATGTTCAAGAACGTGACCGGCTTCTACGGCGGAATGGTCGTGACGCGCGAGCGGAGCCTCGCCGAGAGGATGCGTGCCGAGATGAGCTCGTGGCCGCGACAGTCCACGGCCGGTCTCGGCAAACGAGCCTTCAAGGCGTTCGCGACCGATATCGCCACCTATCCGCCCGTGTTCAAGCTGGCGACGTACTGGATCTTCAGGCACGCCTACCTTCACGGTTGGGAGTTCTTCAACCGAAGGATTACGATCGAGGACGATGTCCGACGAAAGGAGCGCATTCCGCCGCACTACCTCGTGAGAATGACGGCCGCCCAGGCCCGCATGGTCCTGCGGTCGCTCGCTTACGTAGAGAGCGACGCCCGCCGCCGCACGGAGGCGGCCCGGATCTACGACGAAGGCCTCCGCGACCTCCCCGAGCTCCTGCTGCCGCCACTGGTGCGCGACGGTTCGCACACGTACACGTACTACCCTCTGCAGTCGCCCCACCGTGAGCAGCTGATCGAGCATATGGTCAGGTGCGGTCGGGACGTCGCCGTGCAGCACCTGCGCAACTGCGCCGAGCTGGACGCGTTCCGGGACTTCGCGCGGCCTTGTCCCCGCGCCTCCGAGACAGCCAGGCAGACCGTCCTCCTCTCGACCTATCCCCGCTTTCCGCTTCGCGAGGTTGAGCGGAACGTCAAGGCGATCCGATCCTTCTACGGGCGACCCTGACGTGGCCGTTGCCGTCGTCGGCTCGGGCCCGACAGGCATCGCCGCGGCCCTCGAGCTCGCCACCGCCGGGATCGAGGTCGACCTCCTCGATGGCGGCGAGGTTCACGAGACGCCTCTGGCGGTAGAGGCGCTGGCCAGGACGGTTCGGGCGGGTGGTCAACCTTCCGACGAGCAGATGCGCTGGCTCCGTTACGGGGCCGGCGCCCGCCGGCTCGCCCCGCTGCTCAAACGCTCGTTCTCCCTCCTTCGCGGCGTCGTCGATCCCGAGAACCTCGAAAAGCGCATCCTCGGCTCCACCTACACGTTCCGGGGTGCGGACCGCTCCGTGCCCCTCGTCGACGGATGGTTGCCGCGATCGGCCGCTGTGGGCGGCCTGGCGAACGCCTGGGGCGCGGCGTGTTACACTCTGAGGGCAGACGACTATCGCGACTGGCCGGTTCCCCCCGAGGAGCTTCGCCCCGGCTTCGAGCGGGCGGCCGAGCTTCTCGGCCTCACCGGAGAGGATGATTCGCTATCGGACGCCTATCCGGTGCTGGGACCGATGATTCCACCTATCGGGCACCTTTCCCGCGATCCCGGATCCCTTTTCGAGTCGCTCATCGGGCAGTGGCGGGCCCGCGCCGGCGAGCTCGCCGGTTTGGGCATCCGCGCCGGGAGGTCACGGCTGGCCGTCCGCCTTCGCGGCCAGGGAGAACACGATTGCGTGCGCTGCGGTCTCTGCGCGTTCGGCTGTCCCACCGGTGCCATCTGGAACCCGTCCCGGGTCCTCTATGGGAGCGCGGACGGGATTCGGCACCTTCCCGGCCGGCTGGTCGACGTGTTCGAGGGCCACGCCCCCCGCATCTTCCTCCGCGGTGAGCGTGCGGACGGCTCCTCCTTCAGCGCGGGTCCCTACGAGGCCGTCTTCCTCGCCGCAGGCGCCCTCG
The DNA here is from genome assembly GCA_963798855.1 of uncultured Gemmatimonadales bacterium. Classification (GTDB taxonomy): domain Bacteria; phylum Gemmatimonadota; class Gemmatimonadetes; order Longimicrobiales; family RSA9; genus CAWCUU01. The sequence continues at coordinate 1,306,640 of CAWCUU010000001.1, forward strand.
GGTCCTTTCGCATCGCCGCTCGATCGCTTGGCTTCGTCGATGCTAGCGCGCCCCTGCTCGACAACGACATGTTCATCGTTCCCTTCAGAATCGATTCGAACGGAGAGGTCGGTGCGCCGGTGCGCTTCGGGCTGAGCGAAGCGGTCCTCGCACTGGATCCGGGGACCGTCGCCGAGCGAGCCGTGCACATCCAGCTCTACCGGGTGACCGAGCCGCTGCTGGGCCCGGTAGGCCCCCTGCTCGGAATGGTGCCGTCGGTTGCTAGCTCCTGGATCCGGCGCGCGATGAGCCGCTACGTACTCGGCTTCGCTTACCTTCACAGCTCGGACTCGCGGCGACTGAAGGTCCAACTCGGAGGTTCGGATTTCGCGCTCTCGGTAGGAGTCGAGCCGGCGACCGAGCCTGGCTCGTTACCGCGCCTCCTCGACTTGCTGAAACGCGCCGCGGCGTTGACCGGTCTGCACCCCGTCAAGGGCCTCGCGCGCGCAATGCCACCCGGCTTTTCTGCCCATCTCGGTGGCACCGTCCCGCTCACTGGGCTCGCCTCCATCGGGGAGTTGGCGACACAGTTGGACGGAGGGCTTTGCGGCGCCGACCGAATCTATGTGATCGACTTGTCCGCCCTCCCCGCCGTTCCGGCACAGAATGCGACCCTTGCCGGCATGGCCAACGCCGTCAGAACTGTGAGGGGATACCTCGGGAACATCGCGGAATGGGGGCCGGAAAGAGCGATCTGTCCCGTGCCGCGTCACCGTGAGCTGGACAATCCGTCATACCCGTAAGCGGATGACTTCCACCCGGTCAGCAGCTTGAGCATCGAGCGCTTCGTCCATGGCATCGCATCGATCCATTCACGATCGAGCTTCAGCTGGACACGGCCAGTCCTGAAGCGGCTCGGATTCCCCGTCACGGTGTGAGTGCGGCGCAACATGACGGTGTTGTCTTCTTTCAGCGGCAGGGATCCAGAATCCAGATCGAGCCAGGTGGCGAGCTGCGCGAGCGTGTCATGCGGTCGAGCGACGAGATCTTCGTAGAGCAGTCGATGATACTCGATCCTCTCATCTCCTGCGAAGCGATCGAAGATCGCATTGAAGATCAGCCATGCCGACGCACTCTGATACCACGGATACGTTGCCATGAACTCGCTCCGATTCACCACTTCCGGGCGTAGCATCCGCTTCGACCAGGAGTGGACGACCGCACCGCATTCGCGGATCAGATGGAGGATGAAGAGCTCGAGGCGGCTCGACAGGTGATCTCGAAGCAGCACTGCGTCGGCCGGGTACTTGGAGGAATCGACAATGATGTTTGCGTCGGACACCTCGGCTATTCCGCGGTACAGGCTGGAGAGCAGCTCGGCATATCGTCGTTGCAGGGCCGGCCTGGGTCTGACAACCCTGATCGTGCTCCGGAGCGCGTCCTCCCCAACGGCTGCGTCATGGATCTGCGCAAGCTCCGCTGGAGCGTACCGAAGCCCGGAGGGGAACGCGGCTCGCAACACGTTCTGCCAGAAATCGCATTCTGAAAACCGCTCACCACATCCGCAGAGCTCGTCGGATAACAAGCCTCGACGCCAAACGTGCGTTAGGTCACCTACGAACGCCACACCTGGAATTTGCCCGAGGATGTTACCAAGGAGCGTGCTGCCGCTCCGGCCCGCGCCGGCGATGTAAATGAGTCTCATTTCTTGGGTCAGGGAATCGAGAGTGTGGAGGGCCGGCAAAGCGCATCGAATACGAGTGGACACCTACCGGTAACTCGGCAAGGGCTCCCGGAAGACCGACGCTACGGCAGCGATGGCTAACTCTGCTCCTTGCATCCAACGAACAAGAATGACGAGGCGAACCGCCGTAAAGCCAGAATCCGAAGCGCAGCATTGTCTACCCTCAGCACAGCTGGAACCAACCGGGCAGGCAGACTCGGCCAAACCCAGCCCAGCGGCCCGGCCGCAAAATCAATCCACACTAGGTCCTTCTGGCGAAGTCCGGCATTGGCGGCGGCGTCCACCATCCAGGCTGGATCGAGTTCTTGCTCATCGGGAGAGCAGTGGCGTTCGAGTTTGCCGGCCACAAAAGGTTTCAGCAGCCGGACGATTCTTTGCCGACTCGGATCCACAGACAGAAAGAGTCCACCGATGTTGAGGTGCCGTGCCGAACTGGCGAGAACCTTTCGTATGTCTCCGAGCGCCAAGTGATGGAGCGTGCCCGCCGCCAGGATCACATCGAACGTCTCGCTTTCGACCAATTCAGAAAGCTGGCGGATGTCTCCTTGAAGATAATCCACGTGGTCGAGATTCGCTGCCGAGTGGCGGGCTTTCGTTACACCTACGGCAGAGAGTTCGATCCCGACGATACGTTGGCACCCGTTCGCAAGTGATGCCTCAAGTGATCCGTCGCCACTTCCCAGGCTCAGGAGCGACGGGCGTGTCGCTAGGCTTTGGATGTACGCACCCAGGATCTGGGCCCGTCGCTCTCGAGTCGCACGATGAATTGGACGCGAAAACATCGCCTCGGCGTCGCTGGAATACCATTCGTCATGGTGCCTCGCTTCAGAGCGGCGCATTTTATCTTCTTGCCGTTCTCGGTAGATGACAGGCCGACAGCGGGCATGGCTGATTGCCACTCCTGCGGATCGGCCGTGGCCCGGTGGGGCTAAATTGCTATGGCGATCCAGTTCCCGCCACTCAAGGAAGCATCGCGTCCCAGATACTATCGTTACTTGAGGTTGGAATCTGAGTGAAGGCGACGCAAACGGAGTTGCGTCGCTTGCCGCGGGGTCAAGTCCATGGCTGCCGGCGGCAGGAAATGTAGCTGCTATAACACACATGCGTACAAAGCTTAAGTGAAGATCGAAGCATTGGCCACTCACACTCTTTGGCTGTTATCAGCCGGAGGGATGTTCGTTGTATTCGCAGCGGCCGGCGACACGGCACTGCGCCGGGTTCGGCTCCAGGCCAACGAGCCGGCCGTTGCCCTGTCCTATGCAACCGCAGTGGGTGCGGCCCTGTTTTCGGTCCTCGTTCTTTGTGCGGGTACCATTGGCCTGCTTCGGCCGTCTTATATCCTGCTCTCGCTCGCGACGCTTACCCTCCTGCTGTTCCAGCCCATTCGCAGAGTCGCTCGCCTAATCCAGCAAGCTGCTGGCCAGATCAGGACTGACTTTTCCAGGGTTCCATATACACCACTGCTAGTCGGACTAACTGGCATAGTAGTCCTCCTGACAATCCTTCTCGCCTCCGCACCGCCGAGCGACTGGGATTCCTTGATGTATCACCTGCAAGTCCCAGCACATTTTCTACATCGAGGGCGCATCTTTGTCCCAGAAGACAATTTGCACTTCTCCAGGATAGGATTGCAGCAGTTGTTATATGTCTTCCCGTTGTCGGCAGGCATCGCGGCTGGCGGGGCACTTATTTCTGTCCTTTTCGCTATTAACGCTTGTCTGGCCACTTACAGCCTTATTCGTGCGGTGGCCGGTGGTTTCGCAGCTGCCGTCACCGCCTGCGCATTTTGGGCGGCGACGACGATTGTGTTGGTTGCCGCCACACCGCGCGTGGATGTCACTGTCGTTTTCTATCTATTGCTGGGGCAGCATGCGGGAATCGTCGCCCTGAGAGATCGGCGCGGTCGGGATTTTGCCCTCGCAGGCGCATTCCTTGGCTGTGCTTTCGGAGTCAAGTACCATGCAGCAGTGTACGCAACTGCGCTGGCGGCTCTGATTGTGATCCGCACAGTCATGTGCGGCCAGAATGTCCGGTAAGCACTTGCTGTCCCTCGTCGGCGGGGCGCTCCTCGCGGCTGCACCCTGGCTCTTGAAGAACTGGGTGTTCATGGGAGCGCCGTTGTACCCGTTCCTGGCAAGCACCCAGGCGCCCGGATGGGCTGTCCACCGATTGGGATTTCCGGAGCGTCTCAACTTTACGCCCGCCGAGCATGGTTGGGCCTGGCTCGCGACTGGCGCCTTTAACCTCCACGACCTTTTCCTAAATCCCGGCAGGCTCACGATCGAGATCGAAGGTATGTTCTACTTCACAAGCATATTTGTAGCACTAGCACCTGTCGCAATTGCGTTAAGAAATCGCAAGGCCAAGTACGGGCTCTATTATGTTGCGGCGCCAGCTATCGCATACTTGGTCGTCATCGTTTGGGCGTTTCCTCGAAGCAACCTTAGATACTACTTGCCCGGTCTGATTCCCTTGGCAGGAGTGGGAGCCGCTGCGCTCACAATCGCGACCTCTCGGCACCTCCGACGCATAGCAGTCGGAGTCGCTATCCTGTCATTGACACCATCGCTGTTTGCCGCCATTAGCCTCACGGTCTTGATTCGACCTGATCGCTATGTGTTGGGGCAGATGACTGCGGCAGATAACTTGGCAGGACAATACCGGCTGGGCGATATGGAGTCAGTAATCACGTATGCCAATGCCCACTTAAATGAGGACGAGTTAATATTGCTCCTGTTCGAGGCGCGCGGCTACTATTTTGATGTTCCTGTCATTCAGGATAACAAGACCGCAAACTGGGAATATGTGAAGTCATCGGGCGCCGCGATGAGCTGCTTGGCCGGAACGGGAATATCGCACGTATTGCTTCGCCGAGGGGCGTTCGGGTTCTTTGTAGATAGGGGTATAGCTCAATCTGTAGCAGTACAGACTGAGATTTCTAAGTTTGCTAATCGTTGCTTGGTGCCAATTTATACAACCAAGAATTTCGAATGTTTCGCGTAAGAGAGCCGAGAAGCGTATCCTAAGTCAGCGATCGGAAGGGCGTGCGCTGCCAGTGGTGGTAATTCGGCAGGTACTCAATCTACTGCTTCTGCGAGCCGACCGATCGAGAGGAAGTACGGCGTCGGTCAGCGGTGCTACGGCAATGTTGGGCTTCGCCTGGGCCATTGCCTTGCCCAGGCTCTATATGCCCGGCGCCTACGGCGACGACGCCGTTTATGTGGCGCTTTCGCGAGCACTGGCACGGGGCGTCGGTTACCGCTCGGCGTGGCTGCCGGGGTCTCCGGCCCACGTGCAGTATCCACCGGGGCTGCCGGTGGTGCTTGCGCCGGTTTGGGCCCTCGGCGGTGGGGTCGTCGTGGTCGCGGTGGTGGCGAGGGTTCTGAACGTCGTTCTGGTCGGGATCACGGCCGCGCTGCTCTGGAAGATTGCGGTGAGACGTCTCGGGGCTTCTGCATTGACGGGGGCCCTCTTCGTCGTGGGCCCGCTGTTCCTCGACTCATCGCTGCAGTACTTCGGATTGGCGCTGGCGGAGCCCTGGTTCATGGCCTTGTGGGCCGTTGCGCTCGTGACGGCCTACCGCGCGACGGAGGGTGACGGTGCGGCAGCGGTTGCGGGGCTGGCGCTCGGTCTAGCTGCGCTGTTCCGCGCGCAGGCCGCACCGCTCATCCCGGCCTTCGCGCTCGGAATCGGGCTGCGCACGCGTCGAGTGCGCACGGCTGCCGTGGCGCTCGGGGCTGGGCTTGTCCCGATCGCTGGCTGGTCCGCAGTGCACGCGGCGATGCTAGCGGGGACGGGCGCCGTCGGGTCGCAGCAGTCGTATCTGACCGATCTCCTTTCACGCGGCGGGCTCGCAAGCGCCCTGCTGTCGAACCTGTGGTTCAACATCCGCGGCTACGTCCTTCTGTTCTCGCTCTTCACGTCGTTCTGGCCGGTGCTCGGAGTGCTGCTGGTGGCCGGGTTCTCGGGACTCGCGCTGATCGGTGGCATGCGTCTCTGGCGCGCTCAGCCCGAGCTCGTGCTCACGTGTGCCGCCAACGCCGCCGTCATCCTGTTCTGGCCGTACAACATCGACCGGTTCGTCGTGAGCGCGCTGCCGTTCGTCGGTGTTCTGGCGGCGAGCGGCGCCGACCGCGTCGTGGGACGCCTCGGCCGCCGGCCGCGGAGGATGGCGGGGGTGGCCTTGCTGCTCCTCGTGGGCCAGGTCGCGGCCAGGCAGGTGCAGCTGCGGGTGCGGGGGCTCCGCGACGCCGGGACGGGCGAGCGCCCCGCGTTCTGGACGCCGAGCTGGCAGGTGCCGTACTTCGACCGCTTCGTACGGCTGGCGTCCGGGTGGGTTGCTGACCGTGCTGCCCCCAATGCGAGGATACTGACCCCATGGCCCGTGGCGATCTGGCTGCACACGGGTCGGACGACTTTCGATGCCGAGGCATCGCTCCCCGGATCGACCTCCTCCGCGGCGGAGGGCACTCACGAATCTGCGGGTGCGCTGGCGAGGATGATCGTGCGGGACTCGATCGATGTGGTCGTAGTCGGCCACCCGGACCAGACGGTCGCGCGGGAGGTCCGCGCTCTACTGGCCCGCTGCGGCGGCGACCTCGTGCTCGAGCGCACCGAGCCGCCGTATGGTCTCCCGGCATTCTATCGCGTAGGCCGACGCTCCGGGTGCATTGCCGCTGCGGCGGCGGCGCGGCCCGAGAATAGATGAGCGCTACATCGGCGAGTCGAGCGATGTCCTCGGCTGGACGGCGCTCGGGGGAGGCAGCGGCGGAGGAGCCGGTCGGCGGTGCCTCGCTCGCCGAATGCCTGCTCGTCGGCTTCGCCGTCGCCCTCGCCGTGCACTTCCTTCGCCCCGGCCCCTACACCCCCGGCTCCTACGGCGACGACGGCGTCTACCTGGCGCTCGGCAAAGCGCTCGCGGACGGCGACGGCTACCGCTCGATCTACGCGGTGGGCGCGCCCTTCCACGTGAAGTTCCCGCCGCTGTACCCGGCGCTGCTGTCGATCTTCTGGCGCGTCGACCCGAGCGTCTTCGCCGTCGTCCGACTCGCGCGCATCGCGAACGCGCTCTTCCTCGGCGGAGCCGCCGCGCTGCTCTGGCCGCTCGGCCGCAACCGCCTCGGCATCTCGCGCGTCCCGCTCGCCGCCTTCGTGCTCGGGCCGCTGCTGCTCGACGCGAGCCTCCACTACTTCGCGCTGCCGCTCACGGAGCCGCTGTTCATCCTGCTCTGGGCCGTGGCGCTCGTGCTCGGCGATCGGCTCGCGAGCGACGGCGGTACGCGCGCGCCGCTCGCGTTCGGGCTCATCCTCGCGGCCGCCGCGCTCACCCGCGCGCAGGGGCTCGCGCTGATCGCGGCCGCGCCGATCGCGCTCGCCGTCCGGCGGGTCGAGCGCCGGCGCGCGCTCGTCGCGCTCCTCGCCGCCGTGCTCCCGGTGATCGGCTGGCTGGTGGTGCGCGGTGCCTGGATCGCGGCCGGCGAAGCAGCCGGCGCGGAAGGATCCTACCTGCGCGAGCTGCTCGGAGGCGGCGCTCGCGCGGCGCTGAGCTCGCTCCAGGGCAGCGTGCTGTTCAATCTGCGCGGCTACCCCGGCCTGCTCGCGCCCTACCTTGCGCCCGGCGTCTGGGGACGCGTCGCGGTCGGGCTGCTGATCGCGCTCGCGCTCGTCGGAATGCTGCGCCTCCGCCGGCGCGCGCCGTTCCTGGTCGCGTCGCTCGCGCTGCAAGCGGCGCTGGTCGCCGTCTGGCCGTACACGGTGGACCGGCTCGCGCTGAGCATCCTCCCGTTCGCCGGGCTCGCGGCCGCGCACCGCGTGGACATGGACCTGCGCCGCCTGCCCGCGCGCCTGCGCCCGCTCGCCGCGCGGCGCGCTGCTCGTGATCGCCGGGCTCGATCGGCGGCCGGCAGCTGTGGATCCGCCGGGCGGAGCGCGGCGGCGGCCCGGGCTTCTACACGCCCGCCGGCCTGATCTCCGCGGTCGACCGCGACACCCGCCGGATCTCCGGCTGGGTCTCCGCGAACACGGACGGCGCCGACGTCGTCTACGTCTCGTGGCCGGAGGGCGTCTACCTGCGCAGCGGCCGGCGCACCGTCAACGCGGACCCGTCGCAGTCACGCAGCGCGGCCTCGCTGCACGCGCGCGGCGCGGCGCCGCGCTCGCGCGGCGGCTCCTCGCCGAGGGCGTCTCGGTCGTCGTGGCGAGCGACCCGGAGTACGCCAGCACCGCGGACGTGGAGCGGATCCTCGCCGCGTGCCCCGGCTTCCTGCGCCGCGTCGCGACGCTGGACCCGTCCGGATATCCGGCCGTCTACCGCGTCGAGCCCCCGGCGGGCTGCGTCCGCTGAGGGGAGTTGCCAGTTCCGTAGCGTGGTGTAATTATATCCAGAAGGTGTAAAGGAGGCTGAGAGTGGCCCTGAACATCAAGAACCGCGAGGTCGAACGGCTCGCGGCCGAGCTGGCGGCGCTGACCGGCGAGACGAAGACCGAGGCGATCCGTAAGGCGCTGGCGGAGCGGCGGGCGCGGCTGCGTGTGAGGGTCGCGGACGCGGGCCGGCGGAAGCGCACCCTCCGCTTCCTCGAGCGGGAGGTATGGGCACGCGTGCCGCCAGACCAGCTGGGCCGTGCGCCCGGCCGCACGGAGCGCGAGCGGATCCTGGGCTACGGAGAAGAGGGCGTGTGATCGTGGATTCTTCGGCGCTCCTCGCCATCGTGTTCCGCGAGCCGGGATACGAGGAGCTGCTGGAGCGGGTGCAATCGGCGGCCGTGGCGGCGGCCGGCGCACCGACTCTGGCGGAGACGGGGATCGTGCTCCACGCCCGGCTCGGTCCGAGCTCCCAGGGGCTGCTCGAGCGGCTGCTGGACGAGCTGGCCATCGAGGAGATCCCGTTCGGGGAGATCCACTGGCGCGAGGCCGTCGATGCGTTCCGTCGCTACGGGAAGGGCCGCCACGGGGCCGCGCTGAACTTCGGTGATTGTCTGACTTACGCGGTCGCCGCGCTGTCCGCCGAGCCCCTGCTGTTCACGGGCGACGATTTCTCGAAGACGGATCTTTCGGTCGCGTGATCCCGTGCGCCCCGGTGGAGGCGCTTGACGGAGCCCGCTCCACGCCTCAACTTTGAGGCTGCCTCCCCGGCTCCATCTCTTCAGTCATCCATGTTGCTGGCGAACGCTTCCGAGGGCACGTCCACGTCCGGCGCCCCGCAGTCGGGCGATCTGCACGCTCCACGCGCGTGGCGGCGGGCGGCTCGCGTGCGCCCGGGGCTGCTGCTGGCGGCGCTGATCGTCACGACGTCGCTGGCGTTCACGGTCGCGGCGATGCGCACGACGTCGACGACGTTCGACGAGATCCTGCTGCCGGCGGCCGGAGCGCGGGGATTCGAGACGGGTCGCTTCGACCTGATCGTCGAGCAGCCGCCGCTGATGGAGTACCTGTACGGGCTGCCGGTCTGGCTCTCGGGCCCCCGGTATCCGGCGGAGTCCGGGCGGAGCTGGACGGTGGCGGACCGCTACGAGTACGCGCAGGACCTGTTCTGGCGCAGCGGCAACGATCCGGAGCGGCTCGCGTTGCTGGCGAGGCTGGTCGCGGCGGCGCTGACGGCGGCGCTGACGCTCAGCGTGATGCTGCTCACGATGGCGCGCTTCGGTACGGGCGCCGGCCTCGTGGCCGGGCTGCTCGTCGCGTTCCTGCCGGACACGCTCGCCCACGGCGGCGTGACGTGGAACGACCTGCCGGCCGCGCTGGCGCTGTTCTGGGCGGTGTGGGCGCTCGACCGCGCCGTGCGCCGCCCGGGGGTCGCGGCCGGGGTCGTGGCGGGGGTGCTGGTCGCGCTCGCGCTCGGCGTGAAGTTCACGGCGGTCGCGCTGGCGCCGCTCGCGCTGCTGCTGGCGGTCGCGGAAGGCGTGAGCCGTCGCTGGGAGCGGCAGTGGCTGCGACGGGTGTTGATGACGCTGGACGTCTCGCTCGCGGTCGCCTACCTCTGCCTCGTGGTGCTGTATCGGGGAGACTTCGCGCTGCACGGGCTGCGCATGGGGCTGATGTACCAGGTCGGCCACGCGGCCGCTGGAAACGCCGCGCCGCTCTCCTTCCTCGGCCACCGCAGCATGACCGGCTGGTGGTATTTCTTCCCGATCGCGTTCCTGCTGAAGACGCCCGCCGCGCTGCACCTGCTGCTGGGCGTGGCGACGGTCGCGCTGATCGCCCGCACGACGGGGCGCGGCTTCCGCGAGCTGCTGGGCTCGTCGCTGCGCATGGAGGTGGCGGCGCTCCTCGTGCTCGGCGCGCTGCTGCTGCACGCCGACCTCGACATCGGCTTCCGCTACGCGCTGCCGACCCTGCCGTTCCTGCTCGTCGTGGTGGGCGTCGGGGTCCGGCGCGCGTGGGACGTCGCGGGCCGATCGGCTCGCGCCGCACTGGCCGCGGCGTGCCTCGCCTATGTCGCGTCCGCGCTCTCCTTCTATCCGCACTTCCTCGCGTACACGAGCGAGTACGTGCCGCGCTCGCGGGCGAGCGGACTGATCGTGGACTCGAGCCTGGACTGGGGACAGGGGCTGCTCGAGCTGCGAGGCTTCCTGGACCGGCAGAACGTCGACCGCGTCTACCTCGCCTATTTCGGCTCGGCGCTCCCGGAGGGCTACGGCATCGCGACCCTGCCCGCCGATGAGCTGCTCGCGGGGGCCGCGAGTCCCGACGCGCTCGCGGCGCGCGCGCCCTACCTGGTCGTCTCCGCGACGCTGCTCGCCGGCGCGTACCTGCCGACGGATCCGTTCGCGCCGCTGCGCGCGCTTCGACCGACCCGCGTGATCGCGGGCTCGCTGCTCGTCTACCCCAGCCGGCAGGCGGCGATGGTGCTGAGGACGCACGGCGTTCGGCGTTCGCCCGGCCCGCGCTCCTTCGTGGCGGTGGGATCTTGAGCACCGCGACGGCGCAGCGCTCCTGGGCGACCGGCAGCCAGCGCGCCGGGGCGGACGACGGCGTGCGCCTGCTGCTGGCGCTGCTGCTCGCCGCTGCCGCGTTCACGCTCACTCTCGGCGCGTCGCGACGCAACTCCACGACGTTCGACGAGATCGCGATGATCGCCGGCGGCGCCCGCGGCTTCGCGACGGGGCAGTGGGACCTCGTCGACGACCACCCGCCGCTGATGCAGTACCTGTACGGGCTGCCGGTCTACCTGTCCAAGCCGACCTATCCCGCGGAAGGCGGCTGGACAGGGCAGCTGCGCTACGACTACGGCGAGCGCTTCTTCTGGGGCGTCGGCAACGATCCCGAGCGGCTCGCATTCCGCGCCCGTGCGGTCGGCGCCGCGACCGCCGCCGCGCTCGTCCTCCTTGTCTGGGCGTTCGCCACGGCCGCTGCCGGCACGGCCGCCGGTCTGCTCGCGGCGTTGCTCACGGCGTTCCTGCCCGATCTGCTCGCGCACGGCGGCGTGGCCTACAACGACCTGCCGGTGGCCGTCGCGATCTTCGCGGCGGCGTGGACGATCGACACCGCCGTGGTCCACCCCTCCCCGCGCTCCGGGGCTCTCGCGGGGGTCCTGATCGGGGTCGCGCTCGCGATCAAGTTCTCCGCGATCGTGCTCGGCCCGATCGCCCTGCTGCTCCTGATCGCGGAGTCCCGCGCGCGCGGGCGCGACCACGACTGGCGTACCGCGGTTCTCACCGCGTGCATCCTCGCGCTCGTCTTCGCGTATCTCGCGCTCATCGTCTTCTACCGCGGCGACTGGCGGCTCGAGCAGATGCGCGCGGGCGTGCACTTCAAGATCGCGCAGATCGTCTCCAACGTCGGATCGGCTCCCGCCCCCGCGTGGCTGCTCGGCCGGCGCAGCCCGGACGGCTTCGCGCTCTTCTTCCCGATCGCGTTCCTGCTCAAGACGCCGCTCGCGCTGCACCTGCTCGCGCTGCTCGCCGCCGCCGCCACCATCGCGAGGGCGCGCATGCGCCGCCTCCGCCTCCAGCCGACCGGGGAGGCCGCGCACCGGATGCTCGAGTCGCCGCTGCGCATGGCCGCGATCTCGTGCGTCGCGCTGCTGCCCGTCCTGATGTCGTCCGACCTGAACATCGGCTTCCGCCACGCCCTGCCGCTGATGCCTTTCCTGATCGTGCTGATCGCGGCCGGCGCGGCGACGGCGATGCGGCTGTGGGGGTGGCGGGCGAGGGTCGGAGTCGCGGTGCTCGCGCTCGGCTACGTCGCGTCCAGCGCGAGCTATTACCCCGACTTCCTCGCCTACGAGAGCGAGTACGCGCGCTGGGGCGACCCGTCGAAGCCGCCGATCGTCGACTCCAGCCTCGACTGGGGGCAGGGCCTGCTGCAGCTGCGCGACTTCATGCGCGAGGAGAACATCGACCGCGTGGACCTGAGCTACTTCGGCACCGCATGGCCGGCCGGCTACGGGATCCGCTACCGGCCGCTGCCGAGCTTCTATGCGCTGCCGCCTGCGGCGGCTGCGCAGGGCGAGGGCGGGGCTGCGCAGGGCGAGGGCGAGGCTTCGCAGGGCGAGGGCAAGGGCGAGGGCGAGGGCGAGGCTTTGCAGGGCGAGGGCGAGGGCGAGGGCGAGGGCGAGGGTTCGCAGGGCGAGGGCGAGGGGGGTGGGGGGAGGTGGGTGGTCATCTCGGCGACGAACCTGACCGGCATCTACCTCGACGGGGACCCCTTCGCGCAGTACCGGGGGCGCCGGCCGGACCGGGTCATCGCGCACTCGCTGATGGCGTATCGGCTGCCGTGAGGGGTCCGGGGCCGAGGATCGGGCGCCTGGACGTTGAACAGCTTGACACGGAGGCGTCGGAAGGCTCCGAGGGCTCGGAAAACCTCGTTTCGTTCACCCCCTTCGGAGGACTCACCTGCAACCGTCGACTGCGAGCGACTTGACGTTGAAATCGAGCTCGCGAAGACCGCTGCCCACTCCGTTTCCTCCGACCGTCTTCGAGCCCTTCGTGTCAAGCTGTTCAGGGAGGTGGGGGCAGGAAAACCGGTGCCCACTCCGTTTCCTCCGACCGTCTTCGAGCCCTTCGTGTCAAGCTGTTCAGGGAGGTGGGGGCAGGTGAATGGCCGGATGGGCTCGGCAGCGTCGGTTGGGCTCGCGCGGGCGCCTGGACGTTGAACAGCTTGACACGGAGGCGTCGGAAGTTTCCGAGGGCTCGGAGGACCATCGTTTCGTTCATCTGCTTCGGAGGACTCGCTTCCAACCGCCGGCGGCGAGGGCGTCGACGTTGAAATTGAAGAGCAGACCTACATGCAGGTCCGCGAGTCGCAGGTACGACAGCACCTGGGAGACATGTACCGGGGCGAGCTTCTCTACGACCTTGAGCTCGACGACCACCTCCCGCTCGACCAGCATGTCGATCCGGTAGCCACAATCCAGATCGATGTCCAGGTAGCGGAGTCGAACCGGCACCTGCCGCTCCACCTGCAGCCCACGCTGCCGGAGCGCCGCCTCGAGACAGACCTCGTAGGTGTGCTCGAGCATCCCGGGCCCGAGATAGCGATGGACGTCGATCGCTCCGCCAATGATGCCGCGGGTGATCCAATCCGTATCGAGCTCGCGAAGACCGCTGCCCACTCCGATGCCTCCGATCCTGTCCGAGCTGTTCGTTTGAAGCTGTTCAAGGAGGTGGGCCCGCCCGCGGGGCAGGAGAATAGCCGGATGGGACATGCACAGCTTGACACGGACGCGTCGGAAGTGTCCGAGAGGTCGGAAAAATTCGTTTCGTTCACCCCCTTCGGAGAACTCACTCGCAACCGCCGGCGGCGAGGGCGTCGACGTAGAAATCGAGCTCGCGAACACCGTTGCCCACTCCGTTTCCTCCGACCGTGTTCGAGCCCTTCGTGTCAAGCTGTTCAGGGAGGTGGGGGCAGGAGAACCGCTCCCCACTCCGTTTCCTCCGACCGTGTTCGAGCCCTTCGTGTCAAGCTGTTCAGGGAGGTGGGGGGCAGGAGAACCGGTGCCCACTCCGTTTCCTCCGACCGTGTTCGAGCCCTTCGTGTCAAGCTGTTCGAGCTCTCCGTGTCAAGCTTTTCGGAAGCTGGAGCCGCCCCGACGCAGGAGAATGGCCGATGGCCTCGCGGTTGACGTCTTCGCCGGTCGCCCTTAGCATGGATACGTGCCTGCGGGCACAACTTCTCTCCCCGAGCACAGATACGTGCGATTCCACGGTGACCTCTGAGGGCGGAGGCCCGGCACCGGGCCGCGACCACCCGCCGCCGGCGACTGGCCGCCGGCGCTTCGATGGGGTGAGCTGAAGGCATGTCCCTTCGCGCCAAAGTCCTGTTGCTCTTCCTGACGCTCGCGGTCGTGCCGCTGGTCGTGGTCACGGTGTTCGACTACTTCCAGTCGATGCAGTCGCTCGAGGGGCTGGTGCGCGCGCAGAACCGCGGCATCGCGGACGTCGCGGCTCGCGAGCTGGGTCAGCTGCGCGAGCGGCGCGGCGAGGAGCTGGACGCGCTGGTGCGGGATCCATCCGTGGCGAGGCTGCTTCGTGGCGGCCCCGGCGCCGCCGACGCGGAGCAGGAGTGGCAGCGTGTCGCGAGCGTCGTATCCGGCTGGCTGATCGGCGCCGAGCTTCGCGACTCCGACGACCGGCTCGTGGCGTCGACCGGCGACATGGCGGCCGGTGCCCGCGAGGGGTGTCCCGGCGACGACGGCCGGGTGCTGATGGTGCGCGACGTGCGCGTCGGCCGGCGTGGCGAGCGCGCGAGCGTGCGCGCCCTCGTCGACGCCGAGGCGCTGTTTCCGGTCGAGGCCCTTTCGGCGCGCGTGGGCTCGGCCGGCTTCGTCGCCGTGGTGGACCGCCGCAACGGCCGGGTCGTCTACCGCGGCCGCTGCGACGTACCGCCCGGCACCGCGGGCGCGATCCTCGGCGTCACCGCCGGCGACGCGGACGGGCTCGCTGAGCTCGAGTCGGCGCGCGACATCGCTTACGGCGACCGCGTCTCCGCCGTGGCCCCGCTCGCGGGGTCCGACTGGTCGGTCGTCGCGACCGCGCTTCCCGCCGAGTTCACCGGCCCGTTCTCGCGAGCACGCTTCGTGTTCGTGCTGCTCGTGCTGTTCGTCGGGGCCGCCGCGAGCCTGGCGTTCACGATGCTGCTGGGCCGGATCACGCGCTCGCTGCGCGACCTGTCGGACGCCGCCGGCGAGGTCGCCGCCGGCAACTACACGCCGGTGCTGCCGCCGCCGGGGCCGGACGAGGTCGGCCGCCTGTCGTACTCGCTCGGCGTGATGGCGGGCAAGGTGCAGCGCACGCTGCGCCAGATCGAGTCGACGCGCCAGCTCGCGACGATGGGCGAGTTCGCGGCGAAGGTCTCGCACGAGATCCGCAACCCGCTCAGCTCGATCCGCCTCAACCTGCAGGGGATGGAGCGTGACGTCCGGCGTGGCTCGGCCGACGATTCCTTCTCCGAGCCGCTCCAGCTCTGCCTCAAGGAGGTCGACCGCCTCGACCGCGTCGTGCGCGGCATGCTCGGCCTGGCGCGCGAGGAGCCGATGCGCCGCCGTCCCTGCTCCGTCCACGCGATCCTCGGCGACGCGATCGGCGTGCTGCGCGCCGAGCTCGAGGGTCAGGACGTGCGCGTCGAGAAGCGCCTCGCCGCCGAGCGCGACGACGTGATCGGCGACGAGGGGCAGCTGCGCGGCGTCGTCATGAACCTGATGCTGAACGCCGCGCAGGCGATGCCCGAGGGCGGCACCATCCACATCTCGACCGCGACGGACGCCGCCGCCGGCGGCGACATCATCCGCGTCCGCGTAGCCGACGACGGCCCGGGCATCCCGCGGGAGGTCCGCGACCAGATCTTCCGGCCCTTCATGACCACGAAGGCGAGCGGCACGGGCCTCGGCCTGCCGATCGCCCGCCGCACCGCCGAGCAGCACGGCGGCACGTTGTATCTCGAGGAGCGCTCCGCGCTGCAGCACGGCGCGGAGTTCGTGCTCGCGCTGCCGTTGCAGCAGGAGGGGACCGCCGCGAACGGGCCGGAGCCCGATCGGCGGGCCGGCCCGTCGTTCGATCGCGGCCGCCTGGTGGGTGCCCCGCCAGCGACCGTGGCCCACAACCCGATTTCAGCGACCGCTATGAGCCGAAGGATTCTGGTCGTCGATGACGACGAGTCGCACCGCAAGACGCTCGAGCGGTTCCTGAGCACGGAAGACTGCGAGGTGATGGCCGTGGACAGCGCCGAGCGCGCGCTCGGCGTCGTCTCCTCCTACGACCCGCACCTCGTCATCACCGACATCAAGATGCCGGGGATGAGCGGCTTCGACCTGATCCGCCGCCTGCGCGAGGCCTCCGACGACCGCGACGTCGTGATGATCACGGCGTTCGAGGACATGAAGACGGCCATCGAGGCGATGAAGGTCGGCGCGTACGACTTCCTCGTGAAGCCGCTCGACCTCGACCAGATCGAGGCCGTCGTCGAGCGCTGCTTCCGCGACCGCGCCTTCCGCCGCCGCGCCCGCCAGCTCTCCGAGGACGCCGCCGGCGACGCCGCGCTCGACACGCTCGTCGGCCGCGATCCGCGCATGATCGAGATCTACAAGCTGATCGGGAAGGTCTCGCAGACCAGCACGCCCGTGCTGATCCGCGGCGACACCGGCACCGGCAAGGAGCTCATCGCGCGCGCGCTGCACTACAACTCGCCCCGCGCGCACGAGCCCTTCGTCGCCGTCAACTGCACCGCGCTGCCCGAGACGCTGCTCGAGTCCGAGCTCTTCGGCCACGTCAAGGGCGCCTTCACCGGCGCCGTCGGCGAGAGGCGGGGCCGCTTCGAGATGGCCGGCTCCGGCACCATCTTCCTCGACGAGATCGGCGACACCAGCCCCACCTTCCAGGGCGAGCTGCTGCGCGTCCTGCAGGAGGGCGAGTTCCACCCGGTCGGCGCCGAGCGCGTCCGCAAGACCGACGCCCGCGTCATCGCCGCCACGCACCGCAACGTCGAGCAGGCCGTCAAGGAGGGCGACTTCCGCGAGGACCTCTACTTCCGCCTGCGCGTCGTCGAGATCACCGTGCCGCCGCTGCGCGACCGCCGCGCCGACATCCCGCTGCTCGCCCAGCACATCGTCAACAAGACCGCGAAGCGGCTGCACAAGCCCGTCTACGTCATCCCCGACCCGGTCATGGCCGAGCTCCTCGCCTACGACTGGCCGGGCAACGTTCGCGAGCTCGAGAACTCCCTCACGCGCGCCATCGTGCTCGCCCAGGGCCACGCGATCTCCGCCGACCACCTCGTGCTCGGCACCAGCCAGACCTCGGCCCCCAGGTTCGACGAGCTCGAGACCGCCACCCTGGACGCCGTCGAGGGCGCCCACGTCCAGCGCATCCTCGCCAGGACCGGCGGCAACAAGACCAGGGCCGCCGAGATCCTCGGCATCTCCCGGCCCCGCCTCGACCGCATCATCGAGAGACACGAGCTCTATGTACCGTGAGGCGAGGGCGGCCCATGCATTGGCGCCGAATCTTCGGTTCATGCGCGTCGTCGGACTTCGCGGCTTTGCGCTCCCTGGCGCCTTCGCGTGAGTCGTTGATGCTTCCCGACAATCGAATCGCCGTGAGACGATGAGCACGGCCATCGCCCCCGAAGTCTCGACGCGCGCAGAGCCGGAAGCGCCCGCGAAGCCCTCCCGCAACTGGGCTCCCTCGCTCGTCGACATCTTCTTCGTCATGGTCGCGCTCGCGATCCCGATCCGCTGGTATCTCCCCCTGCTCAACGCGGACGGCGACCTCGCCATCCACCTGCGCATGGGGCACCTCATCCTGCGCGAGCACGCGATCCCGTTCGTGGACCGCTTCTCCTACACGATGGCCGGCCAGAGCCTCATTCCGACGTCCTGGCTCGACGAGGTGCTCTACGCCGTCGTGCAGTCGCTGGGCGGCCTCTCCGGCGTGATCCTGTTCGTCGGTCTCATCCTCGCCGTCACCTACGCCCTCGTCGCGCTCTTCCTGCGCCGCCACGGCGTCGACCCCCGCATCGTCGTGATCGCGACCCTGTTCAGCATCCTGCTCGGCGCGATCCACTGGCTGCCCCGACCGCACCTGTTCACGATCCTCGGCTCGATCGTGCTGCTCACCCTGCTCGAGCGCGGCGACCGCGCCAGCCTCTGGCCCTACGCCCTGCTGTTCGCGCTGTGGTCCAACCTGCACGGCGGCTTCATCTACGGCCTGATCGTCATCGCGGCCTATACCGCCGGCGAGGTGCTGGAATGGTGGGTGACCCGCTCCCCGCCGCAGGCGCCCCCCGCCACAGGCGCCCCCGCCACAGGCGCCCCCGCCGCAGGCGCCCCCGCCGCAGGCGCCCCCGCCGCAGGCGCCGCCGCCGCAGGCGCCCCGGCGCAAGCCGGCGCCCCGGCGCCTCAGGCGCCCGGCGCCCCGACGCCGCAGGCCGTCGGCGCCCCGACGCCGACAGGCCGTCGGCGCCCAGCGCTGGCACCGACACGCCCTGGCCTTCCTCATCGCCGCGGGCGCCAGCCTGCTCAACCCCGGCGGCATTCTGCTGCTCCAGCAGATCGGCGGGTCTCTGGGCAGCAGCCACATGGTGGACACGACCGTCGAGTACCGGTCGCCGAACTTCCACCTGATGGGGCCGCAGTTCTTCCTGGTCGTGGTGCTGCTCGCGCTGCTCGTGCTGGGGCGGGGAAGGCGACGCATGCCCTTCCCGTGGCTCGCGCTCGTGCTCGTGAACCTCTTCTTCGCGCTCTACTCGGTCCGCAACATCCCGCTCTTCGGCGTGACCGCGCTGCCGCTGCTGACGCTGCACGCGTCGCGGATGGTCCGCCGCTGGCGCGAGGGCTACATCTTCGGCGACGGCTTCGCGGCGATCGACCGCCAGGCGCGCGTCGGCGTCTGGTCCGTGCCGGTCGTCGCGCTGATCGTCGCGCTCGGCCTCGCGCACGGCCGCGTCGCCGGCGTCCAGATCCTGCCGAAATCGTTCAGCCCCAAGCACTTCCCGATCGAGGCCGTCGACGACGCGCGCGCCCACCACCTGACCGGCCACCTGTTCAGCGAGTTCATCTACGCCGGCTACATCATCTACGCCTGGCCCGAGCAGCGCGTCTTCGCGTCCAGCCAGAAGTACACGGACCCGGTTTCGAAGGACTACCTCGACGTCTACTACCTCGCCCCCGGCTGGCGCGGCGTCCTCGACCGCTGGGACGTGCAGCTCGCGCTGCTCCCGCGCGAGACGCCCCTGTCCAACGCCCTGCGCCACGAGCCCGGCTGGAGCGTCTGGCACTGCGATGGGACGGCGATCCTCCTGATCCGCCGCGAAAACCCCCAGGCGACGCGCGGCGGCGTCGGCTGCCCCAGGTACGATCCCGACGCGAAGGAGTAGGCAGGCGCGACAGTCGAGGCGCTACAGTCGAGGCGCTACAGTCGAGGCGCTACAGTCGAGGCGCTACAGTCGAGGCGCTGCAGGCGAGGCGCTATGCGTCGAGGCGGACGAAGACCCGCGGCTCTCTCCGCGCCCTCGCGTCGTCCGCCGGGTCCGCGTGAGCCGCTGTTTCTCCGCGTGAGCCGCACCCGTTCGGTTTCAGCCCGACGACGCTCGCTCCAGCTCGTCGATCTGGGCTGGCAACGACTCGCGCCCGGGTACCACGGCGAACTCGCGCGCCCAGTGTCGAAGGTACCGCCAATCGAGCGTTCCGCCCTGACGGCGCACGACTCCCGCGGCGTCCTCGATGTCGCGCGGACGGGCGGCGAAGAGCTTGTGCAGGATTAGGTCCTCCGCGGACGCGAAGGGTACGGCCACTCCCGCGACCTCTACCGCGACCGCTCGCCCGATCGCCTGCGCTTCATAAGCGGTGGTCGAGAAGATGAGATCGACCCGCGCCCCACTCGCCGGATCCATGGACGGCAGCACGTAGGTTTCGCGGACGAACCGCTCCGGATCCTGCGGCAGCGGATCCAGCCCTGCCGCCCGGCAGACGCTGATGACGTCGGCCAGTCGGTCCGGCCCGGCGCCGATCGTGACATCGATGTCGTGGGTGAGGCGCGGTTCGCCGTGAACGAGCACAGCCTGGCCGCCGATGAGCATGAAGGGAAGCTCCGCCGCCCGCATCGCGCGAGCCAGGCGAGCGCTCAGTTCCGCGAAATCAGGATCCTGCCGGGAGGGCATTCAGTACCCGTGCGAGCTCGAAATCGGCAGTGAAATCATCCCGCCAGCGGCCGGGGAACTCCGGATCCAGTTCGCACGCGTAGCGCCACAGAGCCGTGAAGATGGCGAGCGCGTCCGCGTAGGAGAGTCCGGCGAGGCACTCGCGGGCGTACCAGCGTTCGAACTCGCGGAGGCGTTCGGAATCCCTGATCATGGTCGAAAGATACCCGGCATCGAGGCGCGACCCAAGGCCGCACGGCAACCACCATCACGCTGCCATGTCCCACCCCCATCGGGAATGCCCACATGCGTCGCGCCGATTCCGGACTCGGCCGTTCGTCGCATCGAATCGTTGCAGGCGGTTCGTACCGAAACGTTACGCCGCGCCCCGTCGATCCCCGGCCCGCTTGGAGCTAAATAGCCGCTGGACATGGAGTTGCCTTATTCGCGCCCCCTGGCATGAAGGTCGCCCATGGAGAGGGCCGCAGCCAGCGACCCGATCCGGGTTGCGCTCCGGTCTTCGATCGGGGTTCCCTCAGGCGCACGGCAGCGAAGGGGTCGGGGATAACCCCTCAGTGATGAGGCTGGCGGACCGGTCCTCCACCGGGGAGGAGGTCGGAACGTTCGAGGTCCGTGCGCCGGGGGAGGCTGTTCAAGCGGTAAGGGGCCATGCTCGCCCCGCGCAGTCGTCACGGTGGCGGCTGCCGATCGCGCACCGCGGCTCACGGCCGCAGAGAAGAGGAGTCGTCATGCTGGAGCTCATGAACCGCCTGGTCAGTAAGCTGGGCAACGACGAGTCCGGACAGGGCCTCGTCGAGTACGCGCTGATTCTGGTCCTCATCGCGATCGTGGTGATCGCGGCCCTGACGTTCCTGGGCGGGCAGGTCAGCACGGTGTTCAGCAACATCGCGAACTCGCTGAACGCGCAGAACAACAGCTGAGGCGAGTGCGGGGAACGAGCTCGCCGGCGTCCCCCACCAGGGGCGCCGGCGGCCGTTTTCCCGTGTCGAACGATGGAAGGAGAAATCTGTTGCATTCCCGCGGCACGCCATCTAACTTTGTCGGCATCGAGTGTTCCAGGTACCGGGCTCGCCACCGGGAATCCTCTCCCCTGATTCACGGTGCCCGCCGACACCTGGCCGTCGCGCCGGTGGCGGTCGTGTCGGAGCCGAGGTAACCGTGTCGCAAATGTCGGACGTGGCGCTCCCCGCCGTTTTCATAATCGTCATGCTCACCGCCGCGATGTACGACGTGCGGACGCGTCGGATCCCGAACCGGCTGACGGTCGGTGCGATGCTGGCGGGGCTGGCGCTGGGAGCGCTCTCGGGCTGGGGAGGGATCGTGGCCGCCGTGGAAGGGGTCGGGCTCGCGTTGCTGATCTCCGCGCCGCTGCTCCTGCTGGGCGGCCTGGGCGGCGGCGACGCCAAGCTGCTGATGGCGGCCGGCGCATTTCTGGGACCGGGCCGTTTCCTCGCGGCGCTGCTGCCGGTCGCGCTCGTCGGCGGCGGCCTCGCGCTCTGGACGGCGTTCTCGACGGGTCAGCTCTTTTCCGTGCTGCAGCGCACGGGTGGTACGCTGGCGAATCTGGCCACACTGGGCCGCGCCGGCAGTAGACGTGAGATCGGACAGGGCGGCGCGCTGACGGTCCCGTACGGGGTCGCGATCGCCCTCGGCTGCATCTGGGGGATGTTCCTATGAGGATCACGCGCACATGGGCACGCCGGCTGCGCCGCCACGACGGGCAGGCGCTCGTCGAGTTCGCGCTCGTCGTGCCGATGCTGTTGCTGCTGCTCGTCGGCATCTTCGAGTTCGCGCGCGCCTGGAACGTCTATCAGGTCGTGACCGACGTGAGCCGGGAAGCGACGCGGCGGCTGGTGGTCGAGGACAACCTCACGCTGGCCGAGTACCAGACGACGGTCAACAGCGCGCTGCAGCGGGCCGGTCTCGCCCCGCTCGGAACGGTCCCGACGCCGGACGGATGCCGCCAGACGTTCTGCAGCAACCCGGGGACGTCGGGCACGATCACGACCGTGACGATCAGCTATCCGTACGGCTTCGTCGCGCTGGGAAAGCTGCTGCCGCTGCCGCCCGTCACGTTGACCGCCACCTCGAAGATGCAGAATGAATAGCATCCGGCGCAGGCACGCGCGGAGGCGGCGCCACGACGAGGGCCAGGGCCTGGTCGAGTTCGCGCTGATCGTGCCGATGGTGCTGCTGCTGCTGATCGGCATCTTCGAGTTCGCGAACGCATGGCGCGCCTATCAGGTCGTGACCGATTCCGGCCGCGAGCTGGCACGCCGCCTGGTCACGGACTCGCTGGCCGTCTACACGCAGGCGTCGGCGGAGGCCGTCGTCACCGACGCGTTCACCCGCGCCGGGCTGACCGGGACTCCGACCGTGACCGTGAAGAACTGCCGGACGTTCTGCAGCCCGCAGGGGCAGGCGTTCGAGGCCGACACCGTGGTGGTGTCCTATCCGCACGACCTCGGAATGCTCAAGAAGATGTTGGGGCTTCCCCCCGTGACGTTGACGAGTACGTTCGTGATGCGCAGCCAGTATTGAGGACGACCATGATCTCCACGGGTGCTGGAAATGAAGAATCGTAGACTTTTGATCGTGCTGCTGGTCGCGCTCGTCGCCGGGCTCTCGGCGGCGTACCTCTCGCTCGACTACCTGCGCCAGCAGGCGACGCCGCTGATCGCGGCGACGCCGAAGACGCAGGTCGTGGTCGCGGCCCGGCCCATGCCCCTCGGACACCAGATCGTCGAGGAGGACGTCAAGACGGTCGAGTTCCCGGGCGGCACCGTGCCGGAGGGGTACTTCTCCTCGACCGACCAGGTCGTCGGACGCGGCGTGATCACGCCCGTCGCCATGAACGAGCCGCTGCTCGCGCCGAAGGTCGCCGACAAGGCGGCGGGCGGAGGGCTGCCGATCGTGATCCCGGAGGGGATGCGCGCCGTCAGCGTGCGCGTCGACGAGGTCATCGCCGTCGCCGGCTTCGTGCTGCCCGGCACGCGCACCGACGTGATCGTCACGCTGCCCGAGCCGGGCGGCGGCAAGGACAACCGCACCCAGTTCGTGCAGCGCCTCCAGGACCTGATCGTCCTGGCGGCGGGGCAGACGGTGCAGAAGACTCCCGATGGCAAAGCCCAGGTGGTCTCGGTCATGACCTTCCTGGTTACACCCGCCCAGGCCGAACTCCTCATCATCGCGGCGAAGCAGGGGCAGATCCAGCTCGCGCTGCGCAACACGTTGGACACGGACACCATCGAGACGAACGGCGCCCGCTCCAACGCGATCCTCGGGCCCACCCAGAGCTCGTCGCCACGGCGGCGTACGCGTGCGGCTGCCGCACCGACGCCGGAGCCGGCGCCGAGCGTCATCGAGGTCTACAAGGGCGGGACTCGCACACTCATCCGGCACTAGGGACGGGATCAATGGGGCATCTCATGGGCGTGATGAAGCGCAGCAAGGCCGGCGCGGTCGCAGGGATCCTTTCTGGCGTGCTGCTCGCCCAGGCGGCACTGGCTCCGACGTCGTTGCAGGCGCAGCGCGTGCTGACGGAGCCGCAGCAGGTGATCACGATCGCGAAAGGCAAGTCGGCGCTGCTGCGGCCGGACCGGCCGATCCAGCGGGTCTCCGTCGGTGACCCGGGCATCGCCGATCCGAACGTGCTGCCGAACGGCGAGATCCTGGTCAACGCGGTCGGCGTCGGCACCACGACGCTGATCTACTGGGACCAGCAGAACCTCGCGCACATCTTCACCATCGAGGTCACCGTCGACGCGCAGGCCCTGCAGCGCGAGATCAACGACCTCTTTCCGGGTGTCGACATCACCGTCACCTCGACCGGCAACAACGTGATCCTGTCCGGCAAGGTGACGAGCGCGACGGTGGTCCGCCGCGTCACCGCCATCGCCGAGGCGAGCGGCGGCAACGTGATCAACAACCTCGAGGCGCCGTCCGCGGAGCAGGTGATGCTGCAGGTGCGCTTCGCCGAGGTGAACCGCTCCGCGCTTCAGTCGCTCGGCACCCAGCTCGCGATCCTGAATCCGGACAAGCTGGACCAGGCGGCCAAGGGGGACATCGACGTCGAGACCGTCTCCGACGGGATCGTCCGGCTCTTCCTGCTCGGCGGCGAGTCGCAGCTCCAGGCGTTCATCCGCGCCGCGAAGTCCACGGGCGACTTCCGCGACCTCGCCGAGCCGAACCTGCTCACGCTCGAGGGGCAGGAAGCCTCCTTCCTCGCCGGCGGCGAGTTCCCGTATCCGGCCGTGCAGTCGATCGGCGCCGGTGGCCAGCAGTCGAGCGCGATTTCCGTCCAGTTCCGCGAGTACGGCGTGCGGCTCACCTTCACGCCCTACGTGACGAACGCCGGTGCGATCCGGCTCGACGTCGCGCCCGAGGTCTCCTCGCTCGACTTCGCCAATGGCGTCACGGTCTCCGGCTTCCAGCTGCCGAGCATCCTGACGCGGCGCGCGAAGACGCAGGTCGAGCTGAAGCCCGGCCAGCACCTGGCGATCGCGGGCTTGCTGGACACGCAGTCCATCGAGAACATTACGAAAATCCCGCTGCTCGGCGATATTCCGATTCTGGGAACCCTTTTCCGGTCGAAGAACATCCAGCAGCACAGGACCGAGCTGCTGGTGCTCATCACGCCGCGGCTCGTCAAGCCGTCCGACATCGCTCCCGAGCTGCCCACGGGCGAGCCCGGGTCGTGGGGGCTGGACAAGAGCCTGCGCGTGCCGCCGGACACAACCGGATCGGTCCGGAGGTGATACCACTCATGCGACGCGTGATCCACAGTATTGCCCGGGGGATCACCGGCGACGAGGGCGGTGTGCTCGTCCTCGTCGCGCTCTCGAGCGCCGCGCTGCTCGCGTTCAGCGCGCTGGCGATCGACATCGGCATGCTCGTGACGGCCCGCAGCGAGGCGCAGCGGTCGGCGGACGCGCTCGCGCTCGCCGGCGCCAGCGCCTACCTCGAGTACGATCCGGCCACCGACCCCGTCAACGCGGAGGCCGAGGGCCGGAAGCGGGTCATGGAGTACGCGCTGCAGAACGCCGTCCGCGGCACGACGATCGACACCGCCACGGAAGTGCAGGACACGTTCATGCTCAGCGAGTACAAGGTCCGCGTGACCGTGAGTCGCAAGTCGATCCCGCTCTGGTTCGCGCGCATCTTCGGCGTGGACGACTGGGACGTCGCCGCCAGCGCGACGGCGATCGCGGCGCTCGCCGGCTCGACGGACTGCGTCAAGCCGTTCATGATCCCCGACATGTGGGAAGAGGGGAACGGCAGCCCGGGCCAGGGCGACGACGCGGTGAGGCCGAACGGCATCTGGGACTTCGACAAGGACCTCGGCTGCAACGGCAACAGCTGCGCCCCGGAAGTCTGGCAGATCAACGACACGGATACGTACACCAGGCCGACGATCACGGACGGCCAGATCTCCGCACCCGGCACCGGCTACGGGTCGAACGTCCGCAACCAAATGGCGCTCGACTCCATCCGTACGTACATGCCGAACTGCGGCGATCAGACGCTTGCGCCCGGCTGCACGCCGGGCACCGGCAACAAGCCGCAGACGTGGACGGACCCCACCAGCACGGACTGCCCGATCGGTATCACGAATTGCGTGAAGTACAACGGCGACAACGGCCGGCGCATTCCGCTCAAGGTGCAGAACGCGACCGGCGGCAACGTGCAGTCGTTCTGGTATCCGTGGGTCATCCCGGGGGCGGCGAACAGCGGCTACGCGGCGGTCGTGGACGAGATCGGCAAGTGCGTGCCGCTCGACCAGATCGCCGTGGGCGACGTCGTCAACGTCGACGGCAGCGCCGCCGAGGGCTCGCTGGACGCCGAGACGAAGAACGGGCTGGGGCCGATGCCGATCTACAAGGCGATCAAGGATCTGGTCGCTCAGGATCCGGATCTCTACTGGGACGAGAGTGCCGGCCACCCGCGCTATCCGGGCGCCGACGTCAACGACACGGGATGGGAGAAGAGTCCGCGGGTGTTCACGGTCGTCATCTTCGATCCGACCAGCCTCCGGCAGGGGAAGCAGGAGTATCCGGTCGTCAACTTCGGCCGCTTCTTCCTCGAGAATCCGGACCAGCTCTACCCCGACATCACGCCAGCGCACCAGCGGCCGATCACGGGGCGTCTCATCAAGTTCGCGCGCGGCTCGAGCGGCCCGCAGAAGGGTACGCTCGTCCGCACGCTCAGGCTCGTGAAATAGAGGGAGGGCTGGGTTTAAAATGGATGCGAATTTTACGCGCACCGCGCTCGTAACGGGCGACGTCGGCTTCCGCGACTTCGTTCGCGCGGGGCTGCGATCGATCGAGGGCGCGCCCGCGTTGGGCCTGGAGCTGCTCGCGCCGTTCGACGAGATCGGCAAGGAGCAGATCGAGAAGCTGCGCGAGTTCGCGCCCGACCTCGTCTTCCTGGACCTCGGCACGGATCCGGTCGTCGGCATCCGCTTCGCCCAGTTCCTGACCGAGCTGGACCCGGGGCTGCGGGTGATCGCGGCCGGCGCGACGCTCACCCAGGACCTGCTGCTCGAGGCGATGCGCGCCGGCATCTCGGAGTACCTGCCGCGCCCGGTCGAGGAGGCCGACCTCGCCGACGCGCTCGTGCGCATCCGCCGCAAGCTGCGCCGCGGCGGGACCGCCGGCGCGGACGGCCAGCCGGGCAAGCTCTACGCGTTCTTCGCCGCGAAGGGCGGCGTCGGCACGACGACCGCGGCGACGAACCTCGCCGTGCAGATCCACCGGCTGACCGGCAAGCGCACGCTGCTGATCGACCTGGACCTGGAGCTCGGCGAGACCGCGCTGCTGCTCGGCGTCCGCCCGCGCTTCAACTTCATCGACATGGTGAAGAACTTCCACCGCATGGACGCGGACCTGCTCGCTTCCTACATCGAGCGGCACGAGTCGGGCGTCCACCTGCTCTCCTCGCCGGTGCGGCCGGAGCGGATCGAGGAGGTCACCGCGGAGGAGGTCCGCACGGTGCT
Source organism: uncultured Gemmatimonadales bacterium (assembly GCA_963798855.1). Lineage (GTDB taxonomy): Bacteria > Gemmatimonadota > Gemmatimonadetes > Longimicrobiales > RSA9 > CAWCUU01. Next base: position 1,333,447 of record CAWCUU010000001.1, read on the forward strand.
GCGCTTCCTGAAGCAGCACTACGACTACATCATCGTCGACACCTCGAAGACGTTCTCGCCGCACTCGGCCGCCGCGTTCGAGGAGGCCGACACGGTGCTGCTGCTGACCACGCCGGATCTGCCCTCGCTGCGCAACGCGAAGCGCTCGATCCCGATCCTGGAGCGGGTCACGGGCGGCAAGGGCGCGAATCGCGTCCGCCTGATCGTGAATCGGGCGCACGCGCGCACCGTCATAACGCTCAATGACATCAAGCGCACGCTCGAGCTCGACATCTTCTGGACGCTGACGAACGACTACGCGGCGATCAGCGCCTCGGTGAACGCCGGCAAGCCGGTCGTGCTGAACGGACAGGGCTCGCCGTACGTGAAGGACATCAAGGCGCTGGGCGCGGAGCTGGCGGGGCTTGGCAATGCGGCCGGAGGACGCCGCGGCTTCGCGCCGCTGACGGGTCTACTGCGCAAGCTGGCGGGCAAGGACAGCAGCACGAAGGACGAACCCACGGACGAGCCGGAGCAGGCAGAAGAGCCGGTCGAACAGCCGGAAGAGGTGATGGCGCATGAATAGCAAGCGACCGACGGGGCCGCAGCCGGGCTCGACGCAGCAGAACGGCAAGGGGGCCGTGCCCCCCGGCTTCGACTGGGATGCGAGCCGCGACGCTCCGGCCATGAAGGAGGAGCTGAAGGGGCGTATCCACCGCAAGCTGCTCGAGCGGCTGAACCTCGCGAACCTCGAGAATCTGTCGCGCGAGGAGGCGGCGGTCGCGATCCGCCGGGTGGTCCACGAGCTGCTGGAGCAGGACGGCGCGCCGCTCAACTACGAGGAGCGCGAGGAGGTCGTCGATCAGGTGCTCGACGAGATCTTCGGGCTCGGCCCGCTCGAGCCGCTGATGAAGGACGCGGACATCGCCGACATCCTGGTCAACACCTACAACTCGGTCTACATCGAGCGCAACGGCAAGCTCGAGAAGACGAGCGTCCGCTTCCGCGACGACCGTCACCTGCTGCAGGTCATCGACCGGATCGTCTCGGCGGTGGGCCGGCGCATCGACGACAGCTCGCCGATGGTGGACGCCCGCCTGCAGGACGGCTCCCGCGTCAACGCGATCATCCCGCCACTGGCGATCGACGGGCCACACGTCTCGATCCGTAAGTTCAAGCGGGACACGCTCTCCGGCGAGGACCTGCTGCGCTACGACTCGTGTACGGAGTCGATGCTCGAGCTGATGCGCGGCATCGTGCAGGCGCGGCTGAACGTGCTGATCTCGGGTGGAACCGGCGCCGGCAAGACGACGCTGCTGAACATCCTCTCCAGCTTCATCCCGCCGACCGAGCGCATCGTCACGATCGAGGACTCGGCCGAGCTCCAGCTGCGCCAGCCGCACGTGGTCCGGCTCGAGACCCGGCCGGCGAACATCGAGGGCGCGGGCGCGGTCCCGCAGCGCCAGCTGATGATCAACTCGCTGCGTATGCGCCCCGACCGGATCATCGTCGGTGAGGTGCGCGGCGCCGAGGCGGTCGACATGCTTCAGGCGATGAACACGGGCCACGACGGCTCGCTCGCCACGCTGCACGCGAACACGCCTCGCGACGCGCTGAGCCGTCTCGAGACCATGATCTCGATGGCCGAGCTGAACCTGCCGGAGAAGGCGATGCGCCAGCAGGTCGCGAGCGCGATCGACGTCATCATCCAGGCCAGCCGCCTCCCTGACGGTACCCGCAAGATCATGACGATCGCGGAGATCGTCGGCATGGAAGGCGACGTCGTGACGATGCAGGACATCTTCATCTTCGAGCGCGAGGGCCGCGACGAGGAGGGCAACGTCATCGGCCGCTTCCGCCCCACCGGGATCCGGCCGAAGTTCGCGGACAAGCTGCGCCAGCACGGCATCCAGCTCTCGACGATGCTCTTCTCGCCGGCCGAGCAGGTCGGCGGCCCGGCGCCGGGCGCCGCACGGCGCGGCGCCGAGCGCCCGGAGGAGCGTCCCGCCGTGGAGTCGAGGTGGTGAGCCAATGAACAGCCTGCTTCCCGCGATCCTGGTCTTCGTCGCGATCGCGTTCGTCACGATCGCCGGCGCGGTCGGCTGGGAGATGCTCCGCGAGACGCGCCAGCGTCGCAAGGCGGTCAAGCAGCTCCAGTCGCTGGACGAGGACCTGTTCGGCGAGGAGGTGCGCACCCAGGAGGAGCTGCTCCGGCGAGGCGCCGGCCGCAACCTCGGGTGGATGGGGGGCATCGCTGCGGTTCCGCAGATCGCGGAGCTCGAGGCCCTGATGGAGCGCGGGGATGTGACGATGAGCATCCCGACCTTCACGTACCTGACGCTCGGCCTCGGCCTCGGCGGCGGCCTGACCGCGTTCATCGCGACGCACAGCCTGCTCATCGCTGCGGTCGCGGCCGGCTTCATGGCGCCCACGCCGTATCTCTACGTACGCTTCCGCAAGTGGCGGCGCTCGAACCGCTTCGAGTCGCAGTTCCCGGAGGCGATCGACCTGATGGGTCGCGCGATCCGCGCGGGGCACCCGCTCTCCGCCGGCGTGCGCATGGTCGCCGAGGAGATGCCCGACCCGACCGGCGTCGAGTTCAGAAAGGTCTTCGAGGAGCAGCGCTTCGGTCTGCCGTTCAACGACGCGCTGCTCGCCATGGCCGACCGCAACGACCTCGTCGACGTGCGCATCTTCTGCACCGCGGTGCTGATCCAGCGCGAGGTCGGCGGCAACCTGGCCGAGATCCTGGACAAGCTCGCGACCATGATCCGCATGCGCTTCGCGATCCGCCGACAGCTGCGCACCTACACCGCGCAGGGACGCATGAGCGGCTACGTGCTCGCTGCGGTGCCGTTCGGCGTCGGCTTCATGATCTACATCCTGAACCCCGGCTACATGAAGCTGCTCTTCACCGAGCCGGCCGGTCGCTACATGATCCTCGGCGCCGTGATCCTGCAGCTCATCGGATTCCTGTGGATCCGCAAGATCGTGAACATCGAGATTTGACAGGCCCTACGTGATCTATCTCATCGTTCTGCTGGCGGCGACATCGGCCGCCATGCTCGTGGCGCTCGGACTGCAGGCCCTGCCGGCCCGCTCCGGCGCGATCGCCCGTCGTCTCGACGAGGTGAAGAAGCTCGGCATCAGCCCCGCGGCCGAGGCCGCGCGCAAGCACCGCCGGCGCGAGCAGAGCCGCACCGTGAAGTCGCTGCTGCTCGTCGTCGGCACCGCGATCGAGGGGCGCCAGGGCGCGGCCTCCACCGCGACCCGCGAGCTGCTGACCCAGGCCGGCTTCCGCAAGCCGGGCGCGGTCGGCATCTACCTCGGCGCGCGCGCGCTGCTGCCGCCCGCGATCGGCTCGCTCTTCTTCGCCGTCACGCTGATCCTCTCCCATGAGCCTCGTGCGGCGATGATGGGCGCGATGATCGGCGCGATCATGGGCTGGATCCTGCCGGTCTTCTACGTGGGCGGGAAGAAGAAGAAGCGGCAGAAGGAGCTGCAGCTCGCGCTGCCGGACGCGCTCGACCTCATGGTCGTCTGCGTCGAGGCGGGGCTCGGCCTGAACCAGGCGCTGCTGCGCGTCTCCGAGGAGATCCGCCACGTCAGCGAGCTGATGAGCGAGGAGCTCGCCCTCGTGAACCTGGAGATCCGTGCCGGCTCGCCCCGCGAGGAGGCGCTGCGCAGCCTCGCCGAGCGCACCGGCGTCGAGGACATCCGCTCCCTGACCACGATCCTGATCCAGACGGACCGCTTCGGCACGTCCGTCGCGCTCGCTCTCCGGGTGCAGTCGGACACGCTGCGCGAGAAGCGCAAGCAGCGCGCCGAGGAGGCCGCGGCCAAGACGACCATCAAGATGGTGATGCCGCTCGTGTTCTGCATCTTCCCGGCGCTGTTCGTCGTCATCCTGGGGCCGGGCGCGATCCAGATTTACAGGACGTTCACGAGCGGAGCGCTCTGACGCATGCGCTTCATCCGGGTCGTGAACGCAACCCGGGGTAGCGTGCTCGGGGGCAGGATCCGCATCGCGGATGACTTCCGCTCGCGCACGTTCGGGCTGCTCGGCACCGAGCCGCCCGCGCCCGGCGAGGGGCTGCTGCTGATCCCGTGTCGCGGCATCCACATGGTCGGCATGCGCTACCCGCTGGACATCCTGTTCCTCGACTCGAAGGGCGCCGTGCAGGGCGCGCACCACTCGCTGCGGCCGGGACCGCGCTTCCGCTGGAGTCGCCACGCGGCCTCGGCGCTCGAGCTGCCCGCGGGAACGCTGCGGGCGTCGGGGACCCGTCGCGGCGACCTCGTCGTCTGGACGCCCGCCGACGCCGTTGATGGACCCGCGAGGCTGGCCGAGACGCCGCCACCCGAAATGATGACCGAATGGCGGGGTGCCGCCGCGAGCGGCAGCGCCACCGATCCGAAGACCCGTGAGGTGATGGGATGAGCTCGACCGCAGAATCCGTGACCCAGACCGCCGCCGAGGCACCGCCGCGTCCCGAGGCTCCGCCCGTCCCCGAGACGATCGCGGAGACCGGGCTGACGCGTGACAAGATCGCGGACCTGCTGCTGAAGATCCTGTACGTGCAGGGCGCGCGCACGGGGGACCAGCTGCAGGAGACGATCTGCCTGCCATTCTCCCTCGTCGATGACGTGCTGCTCGAGCTGCAGCAGCGTCGCTTCGTCGAGGTGCGCGGAACGCAGGGACACGGCCGCGAGGGCTACCTCTACGACATCGGCGGAGAGGGCCGCACGCGCGCGAAGGAGGCTCTCGAGCAGAATCAGTACGCCGGCCCCGCGCCGGTGCCGCTGTGGCAGTACAAGGAGTGGGTCACGCACCAGACGATCGCGGGCGTGACGATCACGCGCAGCCGCATCCGCGAGGGATTCACGGACCTCGTTCTCGACGAGCACATGTTCGAGATGCTCGGGCCGGCGGTGAACTCCGCGAAGTCGCTCTTCCTCTACGGCGAGCCCGGCAACGGCAAGACGTTCATCGCGGAGACGATCGCGCGGCTGCTCGGCTCCGGCGGCATGTACATCCCGCACGCGGTGGACATCGACGGTCAGATCATGGTCTTCTACGATCCCGTCCACCACCGCCGGCTGGACGGGGAGGATGACCTGCCGGAGCAGGAGGGCGTCGGCGCCGTGCTGTTCCGCAAGCGCCGCCCGATGGACCGCCGCTTCGTCAAGATCGCGCGCCCGGTCGTCATCACCGGCGGCGAGCTCACGCTCGACCAGCTCGACCTGCAGTACGACCAGCAGACGAAGATGTACCAGGCGCCGTTCCAGGTGAAGGCGAACGGCGGCGTGCTGATCGTCGACGACTTCGGCCGCCAGCGCGTGCCGCCGCACGAGCTGCTCAACCGCTGGATCGTGCCGCTCGAGAAGCGCAAGGACTTCCTCACGCTCCACACCGGCGTGAAGTTCCCGGTGCCGTTCGACTGTCTGCTCATCTTCGCGACGAACCTCGACCCCTCCGACCTCGTGGACGAGGCGTTCATGCGCCGCATCCACTACAAGGTCCGCGTCCACAACCCGACGCGCGAGGCCTACGAGGAGATCTTCCGCCGCGAGTGCGACAAGCACGCGATCAAGTACGACTCGCGCGCCGTCGAGTACATCTTCCGCAAGTACTACGGCACCATCGGGATCGAGCCGCGCGGCTGCCATCCGCGCGACATCACCGACCACCTCTGCGACTTCGCCCGCTACCACGAGCGCGAGCCCGTGCTCACGCCCGACCTGATCGACCACGCGGCGGAGTCCTACTTCCTCGTCATGGCCGCCGAGAAGATGCGCGGCCCGACCCTGGCCCAGCCGGCCCAGCAAACGCTCGCCGCGAAGACGCAGGAGATCGAGCTTGAGTGACCAGTGGAACGCGGACGAGTTCCGCACGACGCCCTTTTCCGCTCCCGCCGCCGGCCGCAAGACGGTCGAGGAGCTCGCGAAGGAGTTCGAGGATGTCGTCATCACCCGACTCCGCCGCGTCGAGAGCTCGAACTCGAGGCTGAAGAAGTGGGTCGGCCTGCTCGCCCTGGTCAACGTGGTGCTTGCGGTCGCTGCCGCCGGCCTGCTCCTGGTCATGGCCCGCGGCGGTCGCCCCGCCTGGGCCGCCCAGACCGTCACCGCCCGGCGCTTCGTCCTCGCGGGCGCCGACGGCAAGGTCCGCGGCGCCTGGGGCACCGACCGGGACGGCGCCGCCCGCTGGGCGCTCAGCGACTCCAGCGGCACCGAGCGCCTCCGCTTCTCCGTCCTGCCCGAGGGCGGATCGCCCGGCCTCGCCATGACCGATGACGCCGGCAACACCCGCGTCGCGCTCGCCTTCCTGCCCGACGAGACCAGCACCCTCGTCTTCGCCGACCGCGCCGGCTTCGCCCGCGCCGTCCTCGGCATGTCCGGCCAGGCGACCACCCTCGCCTTCGCCGACCAGTCCGGCAACACGAAGGCCGGCCTCGGCATCGACGCCCTCGGCCAACCCGACCTCCTCATGGACGAGGGCGACGACAGCCCCGTCATGCCCGAGGACACGACCGCCGCGGACTCCACCGGGCAGTAGAGGGCGCGGGAGGCGTGAGCTTGTTTCCGCGGCTTCGCGTGATGATGTCCCCTCCGGTCCGGGGAAATTTTCCCTGATTCCGCTTCAGGTGCCGAGGCGTCCTGCCCTGGCGATCCCGATAAAATATTGGTGCGTCTTAGGTTATGGGAATCGCCCGGTGGGGCACGCCGGTTGCCCCTTGCCGCAGTCGACCCAACGGGGGCGGCCGCCGGAGGTGTGCCGTCTCCGGTTCGCAAATTGTCGATCAGGAGGATGGTCTATGCAGAAGCGACTCCACGGGCGGGTGGTGGCGGGACTGGCGGCCTGCGCGGCGACGCTGTGGCTCGCTGCGGGGCTGCAGGCGAAGCCGCGGCAGCCGGTGGCGAGCCCTCAGTGCACGATCACGCTGACCCCGGAGTCGGTGACCGTCGCGATGGAGCCGGTGGAGGTCCAGGCGAGGTACACGACGTCCGTCGGGGACTCGATCTCGGTAAACGTGCCGGGTGAGAGCGGGATCCAGGTCGTGTCCGCCACGAAGGGCGATGATGACTCCGCGACGATCACGTTCGACACGAGCAGCGGGCAGGCGGGTGAATGGCCGCTGACGCTGACCGGCGAGTCGGGCGAGTGCCGCGGCACCATTAACGTCGTCGGCACCGGGCCGACGCAGCGATAGGGGACGCGCAGGGGAACCGGTCGGCGGCGCGCTCCGTTCGCCGGGCCTGCGGGGCCCTACGGAGCGTGTCCGCCGGCGCCCGCGCCGCTCGGGCGCGACGGCGTTCGAGGCTTCGGGGGCACGATGGTGGTGCTCCCGTTCGTGCGTCCGGGGGCTTCGAGGTCGATCTGCTTCAGTCGGTCCAGCTCGTCGCCGAGAGCGCGCAGGCGCTGCTCGCGGTCGCGCAGGTCGGCCTCCAGCCTGACCGTGTAGCTGCGCAGCACCTTGTTCAGCTCCTCCTGTGTCTCGGAGCGGGTGCGAAGGGAAGCGTTCTCCTCCTGCAGCCGGCCGCTCTCGGCGCGCAGCGAGTCGAGCTCGGTGCGGAGGCTTTCCTCGCGCACGGAGTCGCCGGCGACGACGTCGAGCAGTCCGATCATGCCGCGGGCCGCCTCCTGCCGGGTCCGGTCCGGGCTCAGCTGCAGGAGGCGGGAGAACAGGTCGCGGGCGTGGGACGGGCGGTACGTGTCCCTCACCGGCGAGGCGTAAAGGAGGGCGGCGCGGTAGAGCGCGTCCGCGCGTTGCTGCAGGTCGGGCTCCGCCTCGAACGCGTGGGCTGCCTGCGCCCAGCGGTGCGCCTCGAGGTGCTGATCGAAGCGCGAGGTGGCGCACGCGACCGCGGTGGCCGCGACGGCGGGGACGCTCAGGCTCAGGACGATCAATGCCAGGGCTCTCATGATTCTCCAAGCGCGGGGGAAAGCTCGCGCGTGCCTTCGACTTCACTTTCGACGGTAATGAAATGCGCCCCCGGGACCAGCACCCGGACGGTGCATCCGCCCCCGGGGTTGTCGGCGATCCAGATCGTGCCTCCGTGGGCCGCGGCGATCTCGCGACAGATGGTCAGGCCGAGTCCGACGCCGCCGCGTGCGGGGCGCCGGCCGCCATCGACCTGATAGAATCGCTCGAAGACGCGATCCTTCTGATCGTCCGGAACGCCGGGGCCCTGATCGGCCACGCTCAGCACCAGGTTTCGCGCGCCGTCGCCGGGCGGCCGCCAGCGGGCGGGCGGGATGTCGCGCGGCCGGAACATGTACTCCTGCACATCGAAGCGGATCTCGCTCCCCACCGGTGAGAACTTGATCGCGTTCTCGAGCAGGTTCTGCAGCAGCTGCAGCAGGCGGTCCTCGTCGCAGTCGAGGAGGAGGGGCCGGTCCGGCAGGTTCGTCGCGATGCGGAGCCCGCGCTCGCCGCACGCCGCATCGCTCTGCTCGACGGCGCGCCGGACGAGCCGGAACACCTCGACGCTGCGCAGCTCCGGCTGGACCCGCCCCGCCTCGAAGCGGGACAGGTCCAGCAGCTTCGCCAGCATGGAGGACAGGCGCTCGGTGCTCTCCAGGTTGAGGAGCAGGAGGTGGCGCTGCTTCTTCGTCAGGGGGCCGGGCACCTCGTCCAGGATCACGCCCACCGTCTCGCGCATGGAGACGAGCGGCGTCTTCAGGTCGTGGGAGATCTTGGACACGAAGTCGCGCTTCATCTGCTCGAGCTCGGCGAGCCTCTCGGTCATGCTGTTGAAGCCGCGGGCCAGCTCGGCGAACTCGTCGTTGCGGCGCGTCTCGAGCCGGTAGTCGAAGCGTCCCTCCGCGACCTCGCGGGCGCCGTGCTTCAGGCGGCGCAGCGATTCGGAGATCGAGCGGACCAGCACGATCGACACGACCACGCTCAGGATCAGCGCCAGCGCCGCGGCGATCCAGGAGAGCCGCTCCGCCTGGCGCGCGGCGAGCGCCGATTCCTGCAGTCGCGTGCGCAGCGCCTGCTGCGAGGCCTCGCTCATCGCCTGCGTGCCGGCGCCGAGGCTCCGCAGCCGACGCTGGAGCAGCACCAGCGAGTCGAAGGCGTCGCGGCTCGAGTCGCTGCCCAGCTCCCCGAGGCGGGCCGCCAGCGGTGCCAGCCGGTCCCACTCGGCGTGCAGCGCGGACAGCTCCCGGCGCTCGCGCGCGGTCAGCGACGGCGCATCCAGCTGATCGAGCTGTGCCCGGTGCGCCGCGAACAGCTCCCGGAACTTGTCGAGGTAGCCCGGGTCGCGCGTGACCCAGTACTTGGCGGCACTCTGCTCGAGCGGCTCGACGCGGCCGAGCTGATCGGTGGTGTAGATGCGCGACGAGATCTCGGTCATCCGGTACCCGCTCGAGACCGCTTCGCGCAGCGAGTGGACGTGGTAGATGAGAACCGTGCCGAGCAGCGCGACGTGGAGCGCGAACGCGAGCGCGAGCTTGGTGGCGACCTTCATGCTTCCGCATCCGCGCTATAGCTCTTCAGCTTGTTGCGAATCGTCTTCACGTCCAGGCCCAGCTGCCTCGCGGCTTCCGCCTTGTTGTTCCCCACGCGCTCGAGGGTGTGCAGGATGAGCAACCGTTCGGCTTCTGCAAGGGTCGAGCCCGCCGGCAGCGGGATCGTCGCTGCGGCGCCCCCGACCAGCTTCTGCAGGTAGGGCGGCAGGTGCACCGGCTCGATCCACCCCGAGCGCGCGATGATGACGGCCCGCTCGATCACGTTGCGGAGCTCGCGCACGTTGCCGCGCCATGCGTGCGCCTCGAGCAGCTCCATGACCGAGTCGCGCGCGCCCTCCACCTGCATCTGGTGCTTGCGGTTGGCCGCACGCACGAAGTGGCGGGTCAGCAGCGGAACGTCCTCGACCCGCTCGCGCAGCGGCGGCAGCTTCAGCTCGAAGACGTTCAGCCGGTAGAACAGGTCTTCTCGCAGAAGCCCGTCGCGGACCGCCTGGTGCGGGTCGCGGTTGGTCGCGGCCAGGACGCGCACGTCGAAGCGGATCTCCCGGCTGCCTCCCAGCCGCCGCACGCTCCCCGACTCCAGGATCCGCAGCAGCTTCGGCTGCAGTGCGATCGGCATCTCGGCGATCTCGTCGAGGAACAGCGTCCCTCCGTTCGCCAGCTCGAAGCAGCCCGGCCGCGAGCGGCTCGCCCCGGTGAACGCGCCCTGCTCGTGCCCGAACACCTCGCTCTCGATCAGGCCCTCCGGAATCGCCGCGGAGTTGATCGCGACGAACGGCGCCTCGCGGCGCGCGCTGAGACGGTGCACCGCCCGCGCGGCGACCTCCTTGCCCGTTCCGCTCTCGCCGCTGATGATCGATGGCGCATCGCTCGCAGCGAGCAGCTCGACCATCTCGTACAGCCGGCGCATCCGGCGGCTCTGCCCCACCATGCCGTCGAGGGCCGCCGAGTCTTCGAGCGTCGCGTCCAGCGCCTTCAGCTCCAGCCGCTTGCGCAGATCCGCGGACGTCGCCTCGAGCAGCGCCCGCAGCGTGGCGTAGTCGAGCGGCTTCGTCAGGAAATCCGTCGCCCCGGCCTTCATCGCCTCGACCGCCGTGTCCACCGTGCCGTGCGCGGTCATCAGGATGACGGGCACCCCGTCGTCGTGCCGCTTAAGCCGCCTCAGCAGCTCGAGCCCCGAGCTGTCCGGAAGCACCACGTCCGAGACCACCAGGTCCGGTCGCTGCCGCGCGATCGCTTCCTCCGCCTCCCCGAGGTCCGCCGCCGTGACGACGTCGTACCCCCAGTCCTCGATCCGCAGGGACAGCACTTCACGCAGGGCGGGCTCGTCATCGACGACCAGCAGGGAGAGGCGCTTGTTCATCTTTCGCTGCATTCGGCTCCATTCAGGCTTCCCGGGTCCTACCCTGAGGCGCACCCGACGTGCCAGAGGGAGCGCGCGGGGCACTGCATCTTCACCGCAGAGCGCGCGGAGAACCTGTTTTCCCTGGCCGGCGGTGTCCGTCTCGCGGCGTTCCGCGCCCGCCGCATCTGCGGCCTCCGCGGTCTCCGCGGTGAACACCCTCCGCGTTCTCCGCGTTCTCCGCGGTGAAGACGCGGCCTCCGGCCCAGCGTGTTACGCCGCTCCGTAACGATTCATTGCTTTCGCCGGCTCGGGGGGGCACGTCCACAATATGTAAGTCGTTATGGATTAACCAGTTCCGCTCCGCTCAGGCCATGGCACGGGGCTTGTCCTACCAAGGGTGGGTCTCTCTCCCCGAAAAACCCACAGTCCGCGGAAGATGCCGATGGAGGCACAGATCGAGAGCGGCGCGACGAGCGGCGTGAGCGTATCCACTGGAGTGGAGGCGTTCGACGCACGCATCGGCGGCCTCAGCGGCGGTCGGTACTACGTGCTGAGTGGACCGCCGGGGTCCGGCAAGACGTCGGCCGCGCTGCACATGCTGGGGGCGGGCATCGAGAACGGCGACACGGTCGCCGTGCTGACCCAGGACGATCCCGCGGACCTGATCGCACAGGCCGAGTACCTCGGCTACGACTTCGCGGCGGCGGCGGAGGCGGACGATCTGCTGCTGTTCCGCTACCGACTGGACTTCCAGCGTCACTACTCGCGGGTCGCGGATCCGTCGCAGGTCTTCGAGGAGCTGAAGGCGCTGTTGTGGGAGCGGATCCCGCAGCGGCTCGTGATCGATTCCGTGCTGCCGCTTCTGGAAGGCGGGCTGGCGGCGGAGGAGGCGGTGGACGCGTTCGCGCAGTTCCTCGAGGAGATCCCGTGCACGACGTACCTGACGGTGCCGGGGGACCTGAGCGAGAGCTACTACCGCCGGATGTACACGCGGATCACGGCGGGCGCGGCGGGGATCTTCCACTTCGAGAACCTGAGCGGCGGCGTGCGGCAGATGACGATCCGCAAGCTGCGGCAGAGCATCACGTCCGTGGAGCCGGTGAGCTTCACGATCCGGCCCGGAGCCGGGATCGTGGAGGATCTGGCGCTGCGCTCGCACGACGACGTCTCGGAGGAGCATCGTCGGCGCGTCGTGCTGCTGACGATGGGCGGGAAGTTCCCGGCGGAGTGGGTGGACGCGCTGAGGAACTACAAGCTCGTGCTGTACGACAGCACGGAGAAAGCGTTCGGGGACCTCGCGTCGGCGCAGTATGGAGCGCTGCTGATCGCGGTGGATCCGCGGGCGCCGGAGTCGGCAATGGAGCTGACGAAGGAGCTGCGGCGTGCGGGAAATGGCGCGCCGATCCTCTTCGTCTCTCCGGTGCGGGGGCTCCGCGGGCAGACACGTGCTCAGGGTCTGCGCGCGGGAGGCGACGACTTCCTGACGGATGAGTTGACGCCGGGTGAGCTCATTGCGCGCATCGACAATGCGCGGGTGAGGGGGCACCGCAGACTGGTCCCGGGAACGGTGGCCGCGCCGCCCCCGCACACGCAGCCGGTGGACGACGATGGAGACTGGCTGCTGCTGCCTGCCGATCTGTTCCGAGAGGTGCTGCAACGGCACGTCGCCGAGGTGACGCAGGCGTTCTTCGCGCTCGTGCTTCTGGAGGCCGGCGCGGGGGACGTGGATTCCGCCTGGGAGGTGCTGCGCCAGAGGCTGCGCATCAAGGATGGCGATCTCGTCGCCCAGATGGAGGACGGCCAGCTCGCGATCTATCTGCACGACATCCACCGCAAGCACGTGAGGGACCTGCTGGAGCGGCTCGCTTCGCGGCACCCGGGCGTCGCCGACCTGGACAACACGGTCGTGCTGTCGTTCCCGGCCGACCGCGATGCGATCGCCGGCTGGCTCTCCGCGGGGCAGGCCCAGGAGCCCACGAGGCTCCGCCTGCGCGCCGTGGGGACCTGACATGGAGCAGGACCGCCGCCGCTACGGGGTCCGGCTGGGCGGCATCATCGTCGTGCTCGTAGTCGTCAGCGCGGGCTCGCTCTACTTCCTGTACGGCGGCCGCGAGGTGATCTCGCTGGAGCAGGTCTTCGGTCAGCCGCTGAGCGCGCCACAGGCTGCGCTCTCGGCCCCGTCGCTGCGCGCCGCCGAGTCGCAGCAGGTGAGGCAGGGCCGCATCGGCGCCGCGACCGACGAGATCACGACGCCGGCGCCGCCGGAGCCGGAGCCACGCGCGGACGACGGCGCGGCGCCGCCGCCGTCGCCCCGAGATGTCGCCCGCTCGATGACCGCGCGCGACGACTACGCGGGCGCGTTGCGCATCTACGACCGTCTCGCCGCGGCGGCCCCTTCCGACACCGCGCTGCTGCACGAGCGCGCTCGGGTGCTGGCGTGGGACGGCCGGCCTGCCGAGGCGGCCGAGGCCCTGACGCCTCTGCTGCGCCGCTCGCCCGCCGACGCCGCCCTTCTCCTCGAGCGCGCCCGCTACCTCTGGTGGGCCGGGGACGGCCGTGCCGCCGACTCCGCGTTGACCGCCGCCATCGTCGCCGACCCCGCGCTGCCCGGCGCCGACGCGCTGCGGCGTGAGATCCGCACCACCCTCGATCCGTCGGTCGCCGTCGCGGAGCGCTGGCTGCGCGACGACTCCGGCGCGCCGATGCATCTGGCGCTCGGGCGCGCCCTGGCGCGCGAGGACCGTCCCGCCGAGGCGCTGCGCGAATACGCACTCGCGCAGGCGATGGGCGCCTTTCCGGATTCGTTGCACCTCGAGATCGCGAGCGTCGCGCTGGCTGCGGACTCGCCGGCCGTCGCGGTCGCGGAGCTGGAGGTCTACCGGGCCGATCATCCGGCCGATCGCGAGGTCGCCGTCCGTCTGGCCCGCGCCTACGGCTGGGCCGGCGAGACGGAGCGCGCGGTCGCGATCTACGACCGGCTGCTGCGGCAGGACCCGGACGCCTCGCTGCGCTACGAGCGCGCGGCGCTCTACGCGTCGAGCCCGGAATGGCGCCGCGCGGAGCCGGACCTGCGCGCGCTGGTGCAGGACGATCCGCGCGACGCGCGCAGCATGAAGCTGCTCGGCGACCTGAGCCGCTGGGATGGCGAGTGGAGCGAAGCGGCGGGATGGTACGACCGCGCTGCCGCCATCGACCCGACCATCGAGGGGCTCGCGGACGGCCGCGCCGAGGCGGAGCGCGAGCTCGCCGGCGCGCCTGCCGAGGACGCGCGCGTCGCGGCGGGGAAGGGCGCTCCCGGCATTGGCGGCGTCGCGAATCCGATCGGGGCCGTCTGGTCGTTGAACGCGGAGGCGTTCGGCGACAATCAGGACTTCCTCTGGTACGAGGCCACGGCGCGGGCGGGGTGGTCGACCGGGCCGGGGCTGCTCGGCGTCTCCGTCTATCAGGGCTCGAGCCGCGGCGACCTCGCCGGGCGGCTCTCGCCGCACATCCAGGCGTGGGGCGCCGGCGCGTTCGGCCGCCGCCTGATGGGACGCGATGTGCTCGTGGCCGGTGAAGCCGGCTTCCGCTGGTTCGACGGCCTGCGCGCGGTGCCCGCGCTGCGGGCGTCGATCGGCAGCGCCTCGCTCTGGCCCGAGCGGCTGCAGCTCGAGCTCTCCTACGGACCCGCCGTCCGGCGCGCGGCGAGCCTCGCCGCGCTGCAGGCGGACGTCCGCTCCACGCTGCTCACCGGCACCGCCGAGCGCTACGGCGACCGCTGGGGAGTCGCGGCGGAGGGCGAGACGGAGCGGCTGTCCTCGTCGCTCGGCGGCACCTGGCGCTTCGCCGGGAACGTGACCGTGCAGCGGCTGCTCGCGCCGGGACTCTACGGCGTCGGCTCGCTGGGTTTCGTCGGCACGAACGCCGCCGCGCCGCTTCTCGCGGACGTGGGTCCGCTGTACTGGACGCCGCAGTACTACATCGCGCCGCAGCTTGGGATGCGCTACGAGGCCACGCCGGCCGAGAGCTGGCGCGCGACGCTTCGCTTCGCCCCCGGCTACGCCTGGGTGCACGAGCAGGGCGCCGATCGGCGCTTCAACCGCGAGCGGCTGCCGTTCCTGTCCACCGGCCTGGACATCGTCTACGCGCCCGCGCCGTGGGACGCTGGCCTCTCGCTCGACTGGACCGGCGCGCTCGGCGACGGCTATCGCGCGGGTGCGCTGCGGCTCTGGGTCTCGCCGCACCTGAGGTGGCCATGAGACGCCCGCGCTACATCTTCCTGTTCGTCTCCGGCGTCATCATCATCGTCGGGCTCGCCGCGATCCTCGTCGGCGTGATCTGGTCGCTGCAGGCGCCGCCCGAGATCCAGAACGGCGTGATCCGCGCGACGGTCGTGCTGCTCATGGCGTTCCTGGGCGTGCTCGTCTTCCGCTA
This sequence comes from uncultured Gemmatimonadales bacterium, assembly GCA_963798855.1. GTDB lineage: Bacteria > Gemmatimonadota > Gemmatimonadetes > Longimicrobiales > RSA9 > CAWCUU01. The sequence continues at coordinate 1,348,659 of CAWCUU010000001.1, forward strand.
CGTCGCGCTGCTCTGGCTCGGCTACCTGCAGCACGCGGAGGAGACGGCGGAGCCGCAGCGCCGCGAGCCACAGTTCCTGCCCCCCGTCAGCGTGATCGTGCCGGCCTACAATGAGGCCGCGGTCATCCAGGACGCCGTGCGCTCGATCCTGCGCATGGACTATCCGCGCATCGAGGTATTGGTCATCGACGATGGCAGCACGGACGACACCTTCCGGAGGGCGTCCGCGCTCGAGGGCCGCCACGGTCGTGCGGTCGTGCGCGTGATCAGCAAGTCGAACGCGGGCAAGGCCGCCGCGCTGAACACCGGAATCGCCCTGGCGCGCTATCCCTATGTCATGTGCGTGGATGGCGACTCGACACTGGCGACCGGAGCGCTCAAGGCCGCGATGCGGCACTTCCGCGATCCGTCCGTCGCCGCCGTCGCCGGCAACGTGAAGGTCGAGAACCGGGTCAACCTGTGGACGCGGCTGCAGGCGCTCGAGTACATCGAAGGCCTCAACATGCCGCGGCGCGCGCAGGGGCTGATCCGTGCGGTCAACATCATTCCGGGCCCGATCGGCGTCTTCCGCGCCGACGTGCTGCGGAGGCTGGGTGGCTACGACACCGACACCTTCGCCGAGGACGCCGATCTCACGTTGAAGATCCTGACCGCCGGGTACCGCATCGAGTATGCGCCGGAGGCGATCGCGCTGACCGAGGTGCCGCACACGCTCGGCGCGCTGATCCGGCAGCGCTACCGCTGGACGCGCGGCATCCTGCAGGCGATCGGCAAGCGGAAGTCGGCGCTGCTGCGGCCGAGCACGGATGCGACCGTGTGGCTGTCCATCGCCTCCATGCTCTTCGAGGCGATCATCTGGCCGTTCATGAACGTGCTCGGGCACCTGTTCTTCGTGCTCATCGCGCTCGGCTACGGTGCCGGCGTCTACCTGTTGAGCTGGTGGCTGCTGCTGACGCTGCTCGATGTCGCCGCCGCGCTGCATACCGTGGCCATCGAGGAGGAAGACCTGCGGCTCGTGCCGCTGGCCGTGATCTACCGCTTCTTCTTCATCCTCTTCATCGACGTGACGAAGCTGTTCGCGACCGTGGAGGAGGCGTTCAAGTTCGAAATGAGCTGGGGCAAGCTCGAGCGAGTGGGGAGGGCAGCATGAGCGTACTCGACGTTCTCGTTCTCATCATCATCGTCACGATCGTCGTCACCATGACGCTGGCCGTCGCCAGCTATGGCGCCTTCAAGATCCGTGAGCGCCGCCGACCGCTGCCGGAGCCGATGGAGCGGGAAGGGCCGCTCTTCTTCGAGCGCGTGCGGATCATGCCGAGGAGCGAAGCGGAGGCCTGAGGTGGGAGAGCGGCGCTCGAGGACCCTCGCGCTCCTCACGATCGTCGGCGCGCTGGCCATCTTCCTGGGGTCATCCGTCTTCTTCTGGAACGCGCTGCCGCCGACGAGCGGGCTGCTCGGCAGCCCGCTCGCCTGGGCGTCGGCGACCGACGGACCGGCCGAGCTGCCGTCCGCTCTCTCGCCCGCTTCACTCGCCGGTGTGCGCGTCGCCGTGCTCGAGAGCTCCGACAACGAGCGCGTCACGCCGGCCGGCTTCTACGCCGCCGAGATCGGTCTTTGGAAGGATCTGCTACGCCGTCAGGGCGCGACGCTCGCGCCGCTCTCGAGCGCCGACGTGCTCGTGCTGCCGCACGCGCTGTGCGCCAGCGTGTCGCTGCGGCTGTTGATCGCGCGCCACCTCGAGCGCGGCGGCGGGATCGTCACCACCGGGCTGACGGGCGCGATGGACGGGCGCTGCCGGCCGGTGGCCGACACCCTGCTCCTCGACCTGGTCGGAGGAGGCCACGGCGCCGTGCGGCCGCTGCGGGCCGACTCCGGCTCGTACTACGCCGTCGTGCTCGGCGAGACGGAGCTCGGCGCCGGTATTCCGCCGGGCGCGCGCATCGAGATCCGACCCTCGCACCAGATCGCCTTCAGCGGCTCCGGCCGCGAGGTGTTCTACACCGACTATCTGCGCGCGCCGAGGCCTGCTCCCGGCGACACCGCCGCGATCGGGGCCGTGGTTCGCAGCCGTGTCGGAGCCGGCCGCGCCGTGGCGTTCGGCTTCGCGCTCGGACAGCTCGTCGAGGGGTGGAGCGACGGCGTCGGCTCGGCGATGGCGGCGAACGCCGTGGCCTGGGCCGCGGGACGCCCCATCGCACACCTCGCCTCGTGGCCCGAGGGCGCCGGCGCGGCGGTCGTGTTGGCGCAGGACGTGGAGCAGCAGTTCGACAACGCAGGCCGCGTCGCGGACCTGCTGCGCAAGGACCGCGTGCCTGCGACGTTCTTCCTCGTCGGCGCCGACGCGGAGGAACACACGCGCACCGCGCGTCGCGTCGCAGGCTCCGTCGAGATCGGCACCCATACCGTCGCGCACGAGGACCTGCGCGGGCAGCCGATCGAGTGGCAGATCCGGCAGCTCGCCTGGGCCCAGCGCGAGCTGCAGCGGCTCGTCGGTCACGCGGCCATCGGGCTGCGGCCGCCGGAGGAGCAGTTCGATCTGACCACGCTGAAGGCCTGGAGCTCGCTCGGCGGCACGTACGTCTTCGGCGCGAACAACCTGCGCACCGCGGCGCCCGAGATCGTGCCGCTGCAGCGCGATTCCATCGTGCTGCTCGCCCGCTCAGGGGTGGATGACTACTACCTGCTGGCGACCGAGGAGCTGCGCGACCGCGGCCAGATCCTCGGGCGCATGCTCGACGAGGTCGGGACCGCAGTGGACTATCGCGGGTTGTATGTGGCATCGTTCCATTCGCACCTGCTCGGTTCGCCCGAGCTGCTCGCCGTCCTCGATTCGTTCGTCAGCGGCGTGCGCGCCCGCGGCGACGTCTGGTTCGCCAGTGCAGGCGACGTCGCACGCTGGTGGCGCCAGCGCTACGACATTCGCGTCGAGCCCGACTCGACCGGTCACAGCGTGCGGGTGCTGAACACCGGAAGTCGTGCGTTGCAGGGCGCATTGGTGCTGGTCGATCTGCCGGACGGAAGCCGCGGCTTCGCCTGGCCCGGGATCCTCGAGCCCGGCAGGCCCGTCACCGTGCAGGTCAGGGCCGCGCGGTAGCCGCCAGCGAGCGGCGAACGCGCGAGGGAAGGGAAAGGGTCCGTTGTCGGCGTCGATTCGATACCCCCGAGAGGCTCATGCCTGATTTCGTGGTGAAGTTGGCGAACGCCATCGTGAACGGCCTGAGGGCAGCGGGTCACGTCCTCGGCAAGTTCCTCTACAGCCTCGGCCACGACTGGAGCCTCGCATGGGTTCCCGTCGTGCTCGTCATCGGCATCGCTGTCGCCCTCTGGGCGCTGTCGCTGAGGAAGTCCTAGAAATGTGAACTATCCGTCCCCCTCCACCGCCGGCCTGCCGACCACCGCCCGTCCCTCGTCCCTCGCCTCTGCACGGCTCGGCAGGAACGCGTATCCCGCGACGACGAGGAGCATGCCTCCGGCGAGGAGCAGCGGCGGGGGCGGACCGAGGGAGGAGGCGGCGCCGCCGAGCGCTCGGGGGCTGATGGCGAGATAGACGAGCGTGCCGTTGTACAGCAGGTGCATCAGCATGCTCAGCCAGAGGGAGCGCGTGCGCCATACGACGATCGCGAGCAGCACGCCCATCCACGCGGTCGGCAGGAAGCGGATCACGGTCTCCGTCGAGATGTGGAAGCCGCCGAAGATCGCGGCGTTGAGGGCGACGGCGGCCGCGGCACCCATCTCGCCGCGTGATCCCTCCAGCAGCGCGCCACGGAACACCAGCTCCTCGCAGATGGCGGGCGTGAGGGCGGCGGCGACGAACAGCCACGCGACGTGGACGGGGTCCTGCGCCTGGAGCACCTGTCGCAGCGTTTCCGCGAGGTGAGTCGGCAGTGGCAGGAACTGCGTCTGCAGCCAGCCGAGCAGCCACGCGACGGGCATCCCCCCCGCCGCGAGCGCGAGCGCCAATGTGAGCGCGCGAGGCGACGGCACCCGATTCAGCCCGAGGACGCGCACCGGTGAGGCGGTGGTGCGGCGCAGGAACAGGGCGGCGGGAACGAACATCAGCAGCCATTCGGCGAGCACCGTCGCCATGAGCGGGTTGCGGACGCCGAGCAGGGCGAGGAGCAGCCGCGCGCCGTAGAAGTAGAGCACCGCGATGCCGATCACGAGGCCGAGCGCGTAGCGTAGCGGCGGCGTCGCCAGAGTGCCGCGCGTGGCGACGAGCCGGCGCAGCCACGGTCCCTGCGCTGCCTCCGGCGCGTCATCGCGCCCGAACAGCGTCTCCTCGCGTCCGAGCCCGCGCGCGGCGAAGACCAGGCCGGCGGTCGCGTACAGCGCGGTGGCGATCACGGCGACCAGCGCCGCGCCGAGCGGAGCGGTGCCGCCCAGCAGCTCCGCGAAGAGCAGCACCATCCCGCCGACGGGCACGAGCGCGGTCGCCATCGTCAGGTGGATCCCGGGCATGGCCGGCAGCATTGCGGGAATGAGGATCAGCATGTAGGCCGGCGTGAGCGCGCTCTGTGCCTCCTTCAGCGACTGCGCCCGCATCGAGAGGCCGAGGAAGACGCCCGCGAACAGAACGGCCAGGGGCAGCAGCGTCAGGAACATCAGCGCGATCGCCCCGACGGAGAGGTGCATCTTCATCCCGCCGGGCAGGCCGAACAGACCCGCGCCGAGCGTGAGCAGCATGCTCGTCAGGTTGGCCGACGCCGCGATCATGCCCACCAGCGCCACCGTCGCGAACTTCCCGGCGATCAGCTGTGAGCGAGGCACCGGGACCGTGAGCAGCGACTCCAGCGTGCCGCGCTCCTTCTCCCCCGCGCCCAGGTCGAGCGCCGGATAGAAGGTGCCGAGCAGCGTGATGATGACCAGCAGGAGTGGCAGGAAGCGCGCGACCTGCTGCAGCGCGGAGTCCGCATCCTCGGCGGACGTCGCCGAGTCCGCGACGATGACCGGCTCGGCCCAGGCGCGCGGCAGGCCACGCGCCTGAAGCCGCGCCGCGAGCATCCGGTCGCCCCACGCGCGCAGCGCGTCGCGCAGCTCGGCCCGCGCGGCGAGGGAGCGGCGGCTGCCGGGGTCGAAGAGGATCGTGACGCGCTCCGATCCGTCGGCCGGCGCCGACAGCATGGCGACGTCCGCGCGACCGTCCTCGAGGAGCCCTCCGGGATCCGCGACGCTGCGCAGCTCGAGCCGGGCGTTGTCGCGAAGCACGGCCGCGAGGTCGGGCGGCAGGTCGGGCGTGACGGCGACGATCGAGGCCGAGCCGCCGTCGCCGATCCCGATCAGCGCGACCTGTTCGATCGCCACGAACACCGCCGGGTAGAGAAGCATCGGCACGACCAGCATCACGAGCATCGTGCGCCGGTCGCGGAAGAGCTCGCGCGTCTCCTTGACCAGCACGGTCCACGCGGTGCGGATCACCCCACCCCCTCGAGCGGGTCGGCCCGCTCGATGCCCCGCGGCCGCTCGCTCGTTCGCATCATGCTGCCCCCTCCACCCGCTCCGTGTAGCGGGCGACCAGGTGCAGGAAAGCGCGCGGCAGGTTCGGCTGCCCGGTCTCCTGCAGGATCTCGTGCAGCGATCCCTCGCCGACCAGGCGCCCCCGGCTCAGCACCCCGATCCGATCCGCGATCAGCCGGACCGAGTCCATCTCGTGGCTGGAGAACAGGATCGCCCGACCACGGTCCCGCTCCTCCCACAGAAACGCGTAGATGCTCTCCGCGGCGACGAGGTCGAGACCGGTCGTCGGCTCATCGAAGACGAGGGCGGGCGGGTCGTGCACGACCGCGCGCGCGATCGCGACGCGCTGTCGCTGTCCGCTGGAGAGGCGGCCGCAGTAGCGGTCGGCGAAGTCGCGGATCCCGAAGCGGAGCACCAGCTCCTCGATGTGCTGCTCGAGCTGTGGCCCCTCCAGGCCGTGCAGCTCTCCGAAGTAGCGGATCAGCTCGCGCGGTGTCAGCCGCTCGTAGAGCCCTGGCGATGACGACAGGAAGCCCAGCCGACGGCGCGCCATGCGGCGCGCGTCCTGCACGTCGTGCGCGTCCACGAGGATCGTGCCCGAATCAGGCCGCAGCAGCCCCGCGAGGCAGCGCAGGGCGGTCGTCTTGCCGGACCCGTTCGGGCCGATCAGCGCGTAGACCTCGCCCGGCCTCACGCGGAGCGAGAGATTGCGTAGCGCCGCCCGGGCGCCGTAGGACTTCGAGACGTCGTCGAATCGAATCACGCGCGATCTTCGTTTGTCGGGCAGGCCGGCGCCGGGGAGTGGGACGCCGCGGTGTCGCGTCACCCGGTCGTACCCTCGCGGCCGCCGAAGTGCAACAAACGGTCCAATGGCACATGGGGTGCATCGGGCGCGGCTGTCCGACTTTTTCCGGTCGCGGCGGTGGATCGCGAGGTGTCGCTCCGCGTACCACCGTTATGACGTTACCAGCGAGAGACATGCAATGGGAGTCAAGGTCGCCGGTCTGATTGCGGTCCTGCTGTGCGCCACTCCGCTCGAGGCGCAGGCGACCGTCCCGCTCGGCCGCTCCTCGGCCGATTCCAGCGTCGGCCCCGCGCCAGCCCTCGTGGCAGCCACCCCACAGCCGCTCCGGCTCGCGCCGCCGCCCGACACCGCCGTCGAGGACACCGCGGCGCCCGGCCCCTTCTTCACCGGACGCGACGCCGCGATCGCCGGAGCGTTCACCGCCGGCGCGATCCTCGCCACGACCTTCGACAGCCGCTTCGCGAGCTGGCTTCAGACGCGTCGGAGTCACGAGAACCAGTTCGTGCACAACTCCGCGGCCGCGTTTGGTTTCATGGGGAACCCGGCCCCCGAGATCATCGGCGTCGCGCTCTACGGGGTGGGCCGCATCGCGCACGCGCGGCCGGTCGCCGCGCTCGGATTGCACGGCCTCGAGGCCATCGCGCTGAGCGGGGCGATCACCGGCGTGGTCAAGCTCGCGGCCGGCCGTGCCCGTCCCTACGTCAGCGAGGACCATTCGCCCAACGACTTCGAGTTCGCACGCGGCTTCAAGGGGCACGACTACCAGTCGTTTCCTTCCGGTCACGCGACGACCGCCTTCGCCGTCGCGTCCGCCGTGACCGCCGAATCGAAACACTTCTGGCCCGAGCACGAATATCTCGTCGGCACCGTCATGTTCGCCGGGGCCAGCATGGTCGGCGTCTCACGCCTCTACCATGACCAGCACTGGTCGAGCGACGTGATCGTGGGGGCGATGATCGGCACGTTCAGCGGCTTCAAGGTCGTCGAGTACGACTACCGGCACCGCGACAACTTCATCGACCGCCTGCTGCTCGCAACGCGCATCGTTCCCGCCGAAGACGGCCGGACCTATGTCGCCGTGACACTGGCGACGCCCCACTGAGGGGGACGCGGCCGGCGCGCCTCAGGACCCGACCACGAGCACGATGAACGATCCGGGCACCGGTCGAGGACGGCGGCGTGCACCGGCCGAGTCGGCCGGCGCGGCCTGGAAGCGCGCGGTCGAGAGATAGAGTCGGTGCGTGCGGGGATCGAGCTCCATCGTGCGGGCTCCGCGCGCCGTTCTGACCGTCTGCTGGACGACGAAGCTGTCCGGGCTCGCTTCGCGCACCACGGTGAGCGTCCCTTCGCCGTTGGAGCTGAACGCGAGGCCCGTCGCCTGATCGAAACGGGTCGCGTCCACACCCGCTCCGATCGGGAGCGTCGCCCGCACCGTGCCCGTGCCGGCATCCACCACGGCCATCAGCTCGTTTCCGCAGCCGGCGAAGAGGAGATGGTGCGCGACATTGAGGGCGAGGCCGGTGGGCTCCTCACACGGCGCGAGGGGCCATTTCCGTTGCACCTTCAAGGTTCGCGCGTCGATCACGGCGATCTCGCTGCGGTCCTCGATGTTCACGTAGACGGTTCCCTGGTCCGACACGGCGAACTCGGGCGATCCTCCCAGCTCGATCGTGCCGAGGACGCGCCCGCTCGTGGCGTCGAGAGCGGTCGCATCGCCACTGGAGTGATTGAACGCGAAGACGCGGTGCGTCACCGGCTCGTACAGGATCGCGTCGGGATTCCGGCCCGTGACCTTCACCCGTCCCGTCGGGGCGAGGGTCTCGAGATCGAAGATCGTCACCGTCGAGTCGCGCCCGTTGCTGATGAAGCCGCGGCCGAGATCGGGCGCGAGCGCGATCCCATGCACGCCGGGGGTGTCCGGCATGTCGGCGATGAGTGAGTCTCCGGACAGGTCGACGACCTGGACATGCGTGCTGCGTGACACGAACAGGCGGTCGTGGGCGGTGTCCACGGCCAGGTAATCCCACCCACCTTCCCCGGCCGTCTCGATCCGGTCGATGACCCGGTAGGTCGGCACGGGCGTCTGCCCGGCACAGGCGAGCGGAGACGCCGCGAGCACGAGGAGCGGGAGCAGGAGCTCGGGACCGAGGAGACGCCGGGGAAGCGGCACGTGGAGCATCTGCGGCATTGGACCTCCGTGGAAACAGGCCGGCTGTATCGCAACTGACCATACGCGACGGCTCAGCGGCCCGCCAGCCACCGCCGCGCGTCGCGACGGCCGGCGGCCGGGCGGTGTTTCCAGTCCACCAACATTTCCCGCGAACAGAGCCTCACGGCCGCGGCAGGCAGATTCGGCCCGTCACCCCGGGCCGGGCGGCGGGCCGCCGGGCGCCTGTCCCGAATTGAAATCCTCGCCCTGCCAAGCCGCGCGAAGGCAATCCCTTGACTCCGTCGGGGGTGTGCCAGAATGTTTTGGCTGTCCCCACCCTCATATCGACGGGCGAACCGGATCCGCCCGACGCACCTCCGGGCCTCTCCGATGCGGAGAGTTCCGGAGACCTCACGGCGCAGGAGAGCTCATGTCGAGAAACGGCGCATCGCTATCGGCGGCGATCGGGATCGGGACCATGGCACAACTCGGAATGGTGCTCACCGGCCACGAGATCGCGGCGGTGGCGCAGCGGTTCGCCCTCATCGGCATCGTGATCTCGCTCCTCGCCGGGCTCTTCTACGGGCTCGGAGCGGTCGGCGGCGTTCTGCGCGGCCTCGGCGGCGGCGCGTTCGCCGGCGGCGCGTGCGCGCTGATCGGGATCGTGGTCTCCTATGCGCTCGGCGATGTTCCCCTGCTGGTCGTCGCGCTCGGAACGCTGAGCTCGGCGATGGGCGGGGCGATCGGGGGGGTGGTCGGACGACTGGTCAGCGGCGCGACGGAGCCGGCGCGGCCGACGGCGGAGTGAGAGCGGAGTGAGCTTCTAGCGCGTTCCGGCCGCGGCCTCGTCCAGGAACCAGATGGACGCGTGGCGCGGCGTCACGAGCGCGGCCGGCGGTGGTGGGGCGGGTGCGCTGCCGTCGTTCTCGGCCGCGGCGGCGGCCTCCTCGGCGGCGGCGCGCCGGCGCGATCCGCGGCGCGCCTCGGCGGCGGCGAGTGCGGCGGCCACGGGCTCGGCCTTGTCGGCGCCAGCGGCGAGGAAGTAGACGCAGCGGGAGGCGTTCAGCGCCGTCAGCGACAGCGTGACCCGCTGCCGCGGCGTGACGCCCCGCGGCGCCTCGACGGGGATCGCCCAGTCCTGCAGCTCGAGGGCGGGCGACCCGGGGAACAGGGACGCCGTGTGACCATCCTTGCCGACTCCGAGGATCGTCAGGTCGAAGGCCGTCTCCAGCCCGGCCAGGTGGCACGGCGAAGGCAGCTCGAAGAAGGCCGTGAGCTCGGTCCGGTAGGTCGCGGCCGCGGTCTCCGCGGAGCCGCTCTCGGTGCGGATCCGGTGCACGTGCGAAGCCGGGATCGGTACCCGGTCGATCAGCGCCTCGCGCGCCATGTGGTAGTTGCTCGATTCGTCGTCCGGCGAGACGAGCCGCTCGTCGCCCCAGAAGACGTGCACGCCCGCCCACGGGATGGACTGCTCCGCGAGAATCGAGTAGAAGCGCCGGGGCGTGCTGCCTCCCGCCAGCGACATGACGAAGCGCCCGCTGCGCACGACCGCCTCCCGCGCCAGCGCGCCGGCGTCGCGGGCGGCCGCCATGCTCAGCGCTTCCAGGTCGGGAAAGACCTGGACGTCCGGGGCTACGTGCCTTGCCATCGCGTCTCCGTGCTTCTCGAGTCAGGACTCCGGCCAGACCTCCTCATCCGGCAGCAGCGTGTCGGCTTCTGTCGGCCCCCATGAGCCGGCCGGATACGGGTGGACGGTGTGATGTTGCCAGTCCAGCAGCGGCGCGTAGATCCGCCACGACGCCTCCGCTTCCTCGGCGTGCACGAACAGGGTCTGGTCGCCGGTCGCGACATCGTAGAGCAGCGTCTCGTACGCCTCCGGCAGCGGACCGAACGCCTCCGCGTATTCGAAGTGCAGCGTCTCGCTGGTGAGTTCGATCTCCGCTCCCGGGCGCTTGACCTCGAACCCGATCGCGAAGCCTTCGTCCGGCTGCAGCCTGATGCCGAGCGTGTTGTGTTGCACCGCGCTCGAGCCGGACGTCTGGAACAGCGAGAGTGGCGCGCGCCGGAACGTCACCTGGATGCGCGTCAGGCGCTGCGCCATCCGCTTGCCGGTTCGAAGATAGAACGGCACGCCCTGCCAGCGCCAATTCGGGAGGTCCAGGCGCAGCGCGGCGAAGGTCGGGGTGTCGGAGACCGGCGCCACGCCCGGCTCGTCCCGATAGCCGGGCACGCGCTCAGCCGCGACCGCGCCCTGCGTGTACTGGCCGTAGACGACATCGGAGGCGTCGAGCGGCCGGATGGTGCGCAGCACCTTGATCTTCTCCGCCCGGATCGAGTCGGCGTCGAACGTGGCCGGCACCTCCATCGCGACCAGCGTCAACAGCTGCGTGAGGTGGTTCTGCACCATGTCCCTGAGCGCGCCTGCCCGCTCGTAGTAGCCGGCCCGGTGCCCGACGCCCAGCGACTCGGCGACCGTGATCTTCACGCTCTCGACCTTTTCCCGGTTCCAGAGCGACTCGAAGATCGGGTTCGCGAAGCGGAAGACCAGCAGATTGCGGACGGTCTCCTTCCCGAGGTAGTGGTCGATGCGGTAGATCTCCGACTCGTCGAACCAGCGGTGCACGAGGCGGTTCAGCTTGCGTGCGCTCTCGAGGTCACGACCGAACGGCTTCTCGATGACCAGCCGCTCCCACCCCGGCGCCTCGTTCAGCCCGGAATCCCCCAGCGCTTCGATCGCCGCCGGAAACGCACCGGGCGGAAGTGCGAGGTAGAAGATCCGATTTCCCGGCAGCTCGTGCTCCCGCTCCACCTCTTCGACGCGCCGCGCGAGAGCACGGTAGCCGCCGGGGCCGCCATCGCCGAGCGGCTGGTAGTGCAGGCAGTCGTCGCACCAGTGGCCGACGTCCGGGTCCCGGATCCCCGCCTCCCCGAGTGCCTCGTGCGCCCAGCGCCGGTACTCCGCCTCGCTCGGCTCGCTGCCCAGCGCCGCGCCGAGGATCACCGACCGCTGGTGCAGCGCGCCCCGCCGGATCAACCCCGCCACCGCCGGCAGCAGCTTGCGTCGCGTCAGGTCCCCGGTCGCTCCCAGGATGACGAACAGATGCGGCTCGACTGGCGCCCGCGGCATGACCGCCTCTTCGGACGGCGACTCGCCGCGCCGCGCCCCCTCCAGCCCCGCCACGTCCCCGGCCGCCCGCGTCGGATCGCCCGGCCCGGAGTCGAGCAGCGCCGGATCCTTCACCTCACGCTTCACCGCTCACCTTTCACGCTTCTGAAGCCGTGTCCCCCGAATTCGTTGCGCATGACCGCGAGCAGGCGGTCGGCGAAGGAGTTCTCGACCCGCGAGCGCAGCCTCGCCTGAAGCGCGAGCGTGATGACTGGCGCGGGGACGTCGAGGTCGATCGCCTCCTTCACCGTCCAGCGCCCCTCCCCCGAGTCGGCCACCCACGGCGCGACGCGCTCGAGGCCCGGGTCCGCGTGCAGGCCGTCCGCGGTCAGGTCCAGCAGCCAGGAGCGGATCACGCTTCCGAAGCGCCACACGTCCGCGACCTGCGCGAGGTCCAGCGAGAACTCCTCCTTGGCGGCCAGCACCGCGAAACCCTCCGCGTACGCCTGCATGAGGCCGTACTCGATGCCGTTGTGCACCATCTTCACGAAGTGTCCCGAGCCGACGGGACCGACGCGTGCCCAGCCACGCTCGGCGCCCGGGGCCAGCGTCTCGAAGATCGGGCGCAGCCGCTCGACCACCGCCGGTTCACCTCCGACCATCAGGCTGTAGCCCTCGCGCAGCCCCCAGACCCCGCCACTCGTCCCCGCGTCCATGTAGTGGAGCCCGGCCCCGTGCAGCTCCGCCGCCCGGCGCAGCGTGTCGCCGTAGAAGGAGTTGCCGCCGTCGATCAGCGTGTCGCCCTTCGCGAGCATGGGGCGGAGCGCCGCGATCGTGGCGTCGACGGGGTCGCCGGCCGGCACCATCATCCAGATCGCGCGGGGCGGCTCGAGCGCGGCGACGAGCGAGTCGAGGGAGTCCACGCCGTCCGCCCCCGCGTCGCGCACGCCGCGCACGGCTTCCGGGCTGCGGTCGTGACCTACGACGCGGTGCCCCCCCTCGATCAGACGCGCCGTCATGTTCGCGCCCATCTTGCCCAGACCGATCATTCCGAGATCCACGACGACTCCTTCCCCGCGGGTTGCTCAGCCGTCCACCACCGCCACTTCGTAGTCGCGGCCCTCCCAGCGCTGCTCGTCCGTCCAGTAGAAGGTGAAGCGGAACGGCGCGCGCTGCCCGGCCGCGGGCTTCAGATCCGCGAAATGCACGCCGAGCGAAGTCGCCCGGGCCAGCGCCTCCTCCGCTGTCTGCCACTCGTCGCGCGTCCACCGCAGCCGGAACGGCCGCTCGGCCTGCACGCGCAGCGTATGGTCGGGGCGCACGCGATCCGGCCGCCGGCCGGGCTTCCACAGCTCGAGGCCGCGGCAAGCGCGGCGGGCGCCGAGGTAGCGCTCCGCGACGATCGGCAGGTGATCGAAGACGATGCCATCGCTCACGGAACGGAGCAGCTTGATGTACTCCGCGTGCGCCCACATCAGCGGCATCGCCGCGCCCGTCGGGCGACCGAAGCACATGTGGGCCCGCGGCAGGTCCGCCGCGTCCCAAAGCTGCTCGCTCAGCAGCCCCGTCGGCGTCGCGAAGCGCTCCATCGCGCGCAGGTACGGCCGTGCGTCGCGGCCGGCGGCAAGCTCGTAGTGGCCACGCTCGCCCGTGAGCAGCGGCCAGGCACGTCCGACGCCCCATCCCACGAAGGGGCCGCCGTCGTCGCGCTGGCCGTAGCCGTCGTGGTTGTAGCGGCGCCACGCCGACCCGCCGGGCAGCTCCACGCGTAATGTGGCGTCAACGACCCGGAGCGAATCCTCGATCAGCTCGGATCCCGCTGCGCGGACGCCGTAGCGGACGAGGTCGAGGAAGCCCGCGTCCACGACGTCCTTCGCCGGGTAGCCGGTTGGCGCGCCCGGCGGCTGATTGCGGATGTGCAGCGTGCCACGGTTCGGATCCGGGTGCGGATCCGGATCGTCGGGGTCCGCCGGGTTGATGCGGATGTAGTGACGGCCGACGTCCGGCAGAAGCGCGCCCTGCGTCGTCACCGTCCACTCCTCGACGTGGCACTCGAGGTAGTCGGCGAACTCCTGCAGATACTGCGCGAGCGCCTCGTCGCGACGGTTGTGCGCCATCTCGGCGGCGCACAGCAGCGCCGCGATGTTCGACGCCAGCGTCGCGGGCGAATACCCGGACGCCTCCTCCCACCGCTCCTGCTCCGTAACCGGGCCGTGCCGCACCAGGAACGCCGCCGCGCCGCGCACCATCGGGTAGGGGTCGAAGCCCTGCAGCGCGTCCATCCGCTCCAGTCGCCATGCGAGCAGGATCGGGTAGGCGACCTCGTCCAGCTGGATCCCCTGCCAGTACGAGCGGCCGTCGATCCAGAAGTTCTGGGGAAAGCCGCCGTCCTCCCGTTGCGCGACCGCCAGGTAGACCAGCGCGCGGCGCGCCGGTCTCCGTATGGTCCGCCGCCAGCAGCGCGGCGGCGCATTTCACGAGGTCCCGGATCCACACGAGGTGGTAGCCGCCCTGGTCGTCCTCGCCGTGCGCCTCGCCCCAGGGAATGGAAAGCGACGCGATCACGGCGCCCGGGAACGTCTTGTCCTCGTGCGCCAGGATCAGGGAGTAGCTGCGCCGGTAGAGCAGCCCCTCGTCGCCGGATGGCTCCTCGATCGGCGCGAGGTCCGTGCAGTGTCTCTGCCACGTCTCGAGGTAGCCCTGCCGCTGCTCCTCGAACGGGATGCTGATCTCCTGCAGCAGCGTCGTGGCCGCGGCCTCGAGCGAGGAGCCGAAGGCGAGGCCGAGCGTGAACGCGCCCTCGGCTGCGTCCGCGATCTCGCCGGTCAGCGCCACGTTGCCGCACATCGCCGATTCGAACTCCCAGTCGAGCGCGAGGTCCTCGTGCAGGTCGGTCCAGCCGTCGCTCGCTCCGACGAAGCCGCACGACACCCGCGAAAACGGACGGCTCGCGGCCATGGCCAGCCACGTCCCGTCACGGCTCGCCGTCAGGATGCGGCGGCCGGCGACCGTGACGGCCCGCGCGTCGTTGTCCCAGCCGCCGACCTCGAGGTGCGGCGCGCACAGCGCGTAGACCCGCAGCGTCCGCAGCAGCGTCGGCTCCCCGCGCAGCTCGATGCGCTGCAGCACGCACGGCGCGTGAGGCGCCGTGATCACCTCCTTCACGAGTCGGTAGCGGCCGTCGGGGTCCTCGTTGGTGATTCGGTAGGCGAGGCCGTGGCGGGAGTACGGCTCGATCGTGGAGAGCAGGTCGCGCTTCTCCTCGTGGAAGAAGCTATGGCCGTCCGTGATCAACAGCTGCAGGTCGCGCGTCTGTGGCCGGTCCACGCGCGGGTAGTAGATCTCGGTGACGATGCCGTTCCAGAGCGTGAACCACGCGCGGCACGATGCGCTGTACGCCGTGCCGACGCCGTCCTTGCCGCCGTGCGTCCAGCGCGGCTCGATCCCGGGCGCGCCGAACGCTTCGTGCTCGACCCTCAGGTCAGCCATTCACGGCGTCGCCGTGCACCAGCGCGAGGGCCCGCTCGACCACGTGCGTCACGTTCAGCCCCAACTTCTCCATGACGGTCTCGCCCGGGGCCGAGGCGCCGAAGCGGTCCACGCCAATGGTGTCGCCATCGGAGCCGACCCAGCGCCTCCAGCCGAGCGTGCGACCGGCCTCGATGGACAGCCGAGGCACGCCCGGCGGCAGCACGGAGTCGCGGTACGCCGCGGGCTGTTCCTCGAACAGCTCCCACGACGGCATCGACACCACTCGCGCCGCGATTCGCCGCGCCGTCAGCCGGTCGGCCGCCTCGAGCGCGAGGTGCACCTCGGAGCCGGTCGCGATCAGCACGACCCGCGGCGGCTCCTCCGCGGCGTCGCGCAGCGTGTAGGCGCCGCGCGGCACGCCTTCCGCCATCCCCGCGCCGGGATCGAGGACCGGCACGTTCTGGCGCGTCAGTGCCAGCGCCGTCGCGCGGCCGCCCGCGATCGCGACGCGCAGCGCGACGGCGGCCTCGTTCGCGTCGGCCGGCCGGATCACCGTGAGCCCCGGGATCAGCCGCAGGCTCATCAGCTGCTCGACCGGCTGATGCGTCGGGCCGTCCTCGCCGAGGCCGATGCTGTCGTGCGTGAAGATGAACAGCGAGCGTGCCTCCGACAGCGCCGCGAGCCGGACCGAGGGCCGCATGTAGTCGGAGAAGACGAGGAAGGTCGCGCCGTAGGGGATCACGCCGCCGTGCAGCGCCATGCCGTTGACGGCGGCGGCCATGGCGTGCTCGCGCACGCCGAAGTGGATGTTGCGTCCGCCGACGTCGCTGCCGAGGTCGCCGGCGCCGTCCATGCCGGTCTTGGTCGAAGGCCCGAGGTCCGCGGCGCCGCCGATCAGCGTCGGCAGCCGCTGCGACAGCGCGTTGAGCGCCTTGCCCGCGGCCGACCGTGTCGCGATGGGCTTGGCGTCGGCCTCGAATCGGGGAAGCTCGGCGTCCCAGCCTTCCGGCAGCGCGCCCTCCAGCGCGCCTTCGAGCTCCGCTGCCTCGCCCGGGTAGGCGTCCCGGTAGGCTTGCATGCGACGTCGCCACTCGGCGCGCGCGGCCTCTCCACGCGACACCGCTTCGCCCATCGACTCGCGCACCTCCGGCGGCACGAGGAACGACGGCTCGAGCGGCCAGCCCAGCTTCTCTTTCGTCTGCCGCAGCGCGTCCTCGCCGAGCGGCTCGCCGTGCGCCTTGCCGGTGTCCTGCTTCGGGCTGCCATAGCCGATGTGCGTGCGCACCCGGATCAGGGAAGGGCGCGCGGTCTCTGCCCTCGCCGCCCCGATCGCCGCGTCGATCGCGTCGATGTCGTTGCCGTCCTCGACGTGCTGCACGTGCCAGCCGTACGCCTCGAAGCGGCGGCCGACGTCCTCGGTGAACGCGAGCGCGGTGTCGCCCTCGATCGAGATGTGGTTGTCGTCGTAGAGGTAGACCATCTTGCCGAGGCCGAGATGGCCGGCGAGCGATGCCGCCTCGGACGCGACGCCCTCCTCGAGGTCGCCATCGGAGACGATCGCGTAGATCCGATGGTCCACGACCTCGTGGCCGGGACGGTTGTAGCGCTCCGAAAGGAAGCGCTCGGCGATCGCCATGCCGACGCCGTTGCCGAACCCCTGTCCGAGCGGGCCGGTCGTGGCCTCGACGCCGGGCGTGAGCCCGTGCTCCGGGTGCCCCGGCGTGATGCTGCCCCACTGACGGAAGCGTCGGATCTGCTCGAGCGGCAGATCGTAACCGGTCAGGTGCAGCAGCGCGTAGAGCAGCATCGAGCCGTGGCCGGCGGACAGGATGAAGCGGTCGCGACCGGGCCACTCCGGGTGGCGTGGATCGTGACGCAGGTGTCGCTGCCAGAGCACGTACGCCATCGGCGCGGCGCCGAGCGGCAGGCCCGGATGACCGGAATTCGCCTTCTCGACGGCGTCGGCAGCGAGGAATCGGATCGTGTTGATCGAGAGCTGGTCTGGATCGTTCATTTGCGACCGGCGTGAGTCTGTGGTGTCGTGGGATGATCCCCGATGACGAGCGGCAAGAAGGACGCCCGGGACACGCCCGCGTTGACGCCGCTCCGCCGCCGCCCTAGATCTGTTCGCACCCGCGTTCCTCCCCTGCAGCGCGAAAACGCATGTGTACCTGATCGTGAACCCCGTCGCCGGGGGTGGCGCAGGCCGCCGCGCCCTGCCGCGCATCCGCGAGCGGCTCGCCGCCGCGGGCGCGTCGCACCGGATCGTCGAGACGACCGGCCGCGGCTCGGCGCGCGACCTGGGCCGCCAAGCCGCCGGCAGTGGCGAGCTGGCCGTCATCGCGGTCGGCGGCGATGGCACCGTGCACGAGGTCGCGAACGGGCTGCTCGACGCCGGTGCCGCCGCATCGATGCCGCCTCCGGCGCTCGGCGTGTTGCCCGTCGGTACGGGCAACGACTTCGCGAAGCTGGTGGAGGGCACCGCCGACCCGCTGCGATTGTACAACGCATTCGAGTCCGGCGCGATCCGCCGCTTCGATGCGGGACGCGTGCGTTGGGACGGCGGGGAGCAATGGGTGATCAACGCCGCCGGTCTCGGGATCGACGTGGAGGTGGTGCGCCAGTTCGAGAAGCTGCCGAGGCTCCCCGGGATGGTCGGTTACCTGGTCGCGCTGCTGCGCGCGCTCGCGCATTACCGCGCCGTCGCGGTCACGGTGCGCGTGGATGGCGCCGAGGAGCGGCTGCGCGTGATGATGGTCGCCGCGGCGAACGGCCGGTGTATCGGCGGCGGCTTCCACCTCTGTCCGGAAGCGCGCCCCGACGACGGCCGGTTCGATGTCTGCATCATCCGCCGGCTCGGGCCGCTCGGCATCGCCCGGACCCTGCCGCGCGTCCTGCGTGGCACGCACGGCAAGCTGTCAACCGTGATCATGCTCAGAGGAGCCCACGTGGAGATCGAGATCGACGAGCCGAAGCCGCTCGTCTTCCAGCTCGATGGCGAGCTGCACGAGGCCGGTGCCGCGCGCTCGCTGCACATCGACGTCGTGCCCGCGGCGCTGCGCGTCATCGATCCGGGCTACGTCGCCGACGGAGCGGTCGCGTGAGGGGCACCGGCGGGAGCTGCTGCGTGAGGTCCGTCCTCGGGGCCGGCAGCGTAGCGGGCGTCGCGTCGAGCCTCGCGATCGCGGCGCTGCTGCACGCGACGCCGGCGCTCGCGCAGCAGCGGCCGGTGCCCGACAGCACCGCGTTCGAGAAGCCGCCCGGCGTCCCTTCCGCCGGCGGGGCGCTGATCCGCTCGCTGATCGTCCCCGGTTGGGGGCAGGTGGCGTCGCACGCCTACATCCGGGGCGCCGTCTACTTCCTCGCGGATGGTGGCAGCTGGTACATGCTGACGAAGACGCTGCACAACCTGCACGAGGCCCAGGACAGGGAAGCGCGGTACCGGCGAACGCTGCAGGATTCGCTGCTCACTCTGCTGGACCGGGAGGCTCGCTTTCCCCGCCTCGTCGACCCGAGGCTCCCGGCGCTGCAGGACTCGATCGAGGCCGACACCCTGGTCTCGGGCGCGACCGCGCTCGTGGAATCCCGCAAGAACCAGCGTCAGGACTGGGTCGCGCAGGTCATCTTCTGGACGCTGGCGAGCGCGGCCGACGCGTTCGTGACGGCGGAGCTGGCGGACTTCCCGGGGCGTGTCTCGATCGCGCCGCGCCCGGATGGCGGCGTCGCGCTCGGCTATTCGCTGCCGGTGCGGAGGCCCTGGTGAGCGACGCGACGCGGCCGATCGGCATCTTCGACTCCGGCCTCGGAGGCCTCACGGTCGTGCGCGAGGTCGTCGCCCGTCTGCCGCACGAGTCCATCCTGTACTTCGGTGACACGGCGCGCGTGCCGTACGGACCGAAGTCGCCGGAGACGGTGCTGCGATACTCGCGCGAGGCCGCGGGCTTCCTCCTCTCGCGTGGCGTGAAGATGCTGGTCATCGCGTGCAACACCGCCACCGCCCACGCGCTCGAGACCCTGCGCAGGGAGCTGACCGTGCCGGTCGTGGGAGTGATCGAGGCGGGCTCGCGCGCCGCCGTCCAGGCGACGCGCAGCGGTCGCATCGGCGTGATCGGCACGGCAGGCACGATCGGCTCGGGCGCGTACGATCGCGCCGTCCGCTACGCGCTGCCGGATGTTCGCGTCTACGCGCAGCCGTGTCCGCTCTTCGTGCCGCTGGTCGAGGAGGGGCTGGCGGAGCACCCCGCGACGCGCCTGATCGCCGAGGAGTACCTGCGTCCGCTGAAGGACGTGGATGTGGACGCGCTCGTGCTGGGCTGCACGCACTACCCATTGCTGCGACCGCTCATCGCGGAGATCATGGGCCCGGATGTGACGCTCGTGGACTCCGCGGCCGAGACCGCGCGCGAGGTCGAGGCGCTGCTCTCGGAGAAGGGGCTGCTCGATCCCGGCGAACACGCGCCGCAGCGTCACTTCACCGCCAGCGACCTGCCGCTCCGCTTCCGCGAGATCGGCCGCCGCTTCGTGGGCGAGCTGATCGCCGACGTCGAGCACGTCGACATCGACGGCCACGCGTTCGCCGCCTGAGCGACGCTCAGCCCCCGGAGCGCTCCTGCCAACGTCGGATCTCCGGCGGCGCTTCGTCGTCCACGACGATGTAGCTGCGATTGTCCACCCAGTCGCCGGCGTTCAGGTAGTAGCGCGCCGCTCCCGCCTGCAGGATCTCCGGAATGTGCGCGTGCCCGCAGACGACCCACGCCAGCTCCGGCTCCTCCGCCAGCCGCTCCAGCGCCCATCGCCGGATGTGGGCGGCGCGCCCCTTCGTGTCGCCCTGGCCCGCCTTCGCCTCCGTGCCCGACACGAGCCGCGCGAGCCGCAAGCCCAGCTCGGGGTGCAGCGCGCGGAACGATGCGATCGCCCCGCGGCTGCGCAGCAGCGCCCGCAGCATGCGGTACTTCAGGTCGCCGCCGCCGACGCCGTCCCCGTGCGCGACGAGCGCGGGCCGTCCGCCCAGCGAAAGGCGGATCGGCCCGTCCCGGAAATCCACGCCGACCTGCTCGCGCAGGAAGCGGCCGCCCCACGCGTCGTGATTGCCGCCGATCATCGTCACGGGAACGCCCGCGTCCGCGAGCGAGCGGAGCGCCGCGAGCACACGGAAGTGGCGCGTCGGCGCGATCTCGCCCCACTCGAACCAGAAGTCGAACAGGTCGCCCGGGATCAGGAGCGAGCGCGCCTCGGCGCCGACGCGATCGAGGAACGCGAGGAACGCACCCTCGGTCCGCGCCGGAACCGCGCCCAGGTGCACGTCGGAGACGATATAGTCGGCCGCCATGGCCGCAGAAGCTACCCGCGCTCGCTCCGCTTCGCGAGATCGCCGAGTCGTACGGAGAGGACGCCGGGCGCCCTCGTCTCTGACGTTGACGCCCACCCGCCCGCCGGATACGATCCGACCTCCGCGGCCTCACCGGTCGGACAGGAGGATTCGTTGGAGGATCACCGCTCGATCAGTCGGCTGCGGGTTCGCTACGCCGAGACGGACCAGATGGGCGTGGCCTATCACGCGCACTACCTGGTGTGGTGCGAGGTCGGACGCACCGACCTGATCCGCGGGCTCGGCTCACCGTACCGCGAGCTCGAGGCGCAGGGCGTCAGCCTCGCCGTGGTCGAAGTCGCCATCCGCTACCACGCCGCGGCGCGCTACGACGATCTCGTGCGGGTGGAGACTGAGCTCGCGCGAGTGCGGTCCCGCGGCGTGGACTTCTCCTACCGTATCGTGCGTGAGGAGCCCGGCCCCGAGCGGCTCCTCGCGGTGGCGACCACGCGGCTGTTGGCGCTCGATCCGTCGGGCTCTCCGCTGCCCCTGCCGAAGGAGCTCGCCGAACGTCTCGCCGGGGCAGGGGGTAAGAGCCGCTCGTGAACCGCGACCGCGTTGACCTCCGGCGAATGCGCCGGTATGCTTGCCGCGCCCGCCGGCGCGCGGGAGTCGCGCTGCTCGGCGTGGCCTGGGCCGGCGCGTGCTCACACGGAGGCCCGGAGCAGGCCGCCCCGCAGCCGCCCGACCCCACGCTGGAGCGATGGGCCGTCCACGCGACGTCGCCCGCCGGCGAGCCGCTGCAGGCGACCTTCACCTGGCGCCTGCAGGAGAAGGAAGCGCGCTTCGGCGGGCAGGGAGTAGCCCGCATCGAGCCGCCGGACCACGCGAGGCTCGACCTGTTCGGACCGCGTGGCGATGCGTATATGGCCGCCGCGGTGGTCGGCGACGAGCTCCGGGTCCCATCCGGCGTCGACCCGGACATCGTGCCGCCGCCGGCGCTGCTGTGGACGGTGCTCGGCGTTCTGCGCCCACCGCAGGACGCGCGGCTGGTCGCCACTCGAGGCGACACGAGCCACCTCGAGCTCGCCTACGAGGGCGCGTCCGGAAAGTGGAGCTTCACGCTGGATGCGGGACGCCTCGTCGCCGCCCGCTGGCAGCCCGACGGTGGCGGCCGCCATGGAGTCGAGCTGACGCCATCGCCGCAGTCAGCATTGCCGGCGGAGGCACGGTACCGCGATTGGCTCGCCTTCCGCGAGCTCGTCCTCGAACTGGAAGATGTGAAGCATGTCACCGGGTTCGATCCCGAGATCTGGTCGCCGGGCGATCGCTGAGGCGCTCGTGCTGGCGCTCGCGTTCCTTGCGGGCGCGTGCAACTACGGGTTCAGCGGCGGGGGTGGCTTCCCCTCGCAGATCCGCACCATCTACATCGAGCCGTTCGACAATCAGACCGTGCAGTTTTCGCTCGATCAGCAGCTCTTCCGCCAGCTTCAGGACCGCGTGCCGAGCTCGCTCGGTCTCAACATCGCGGGCGCGCAGGCCGCCGACGCGGTGCTGCGCGGCAAGATCCTCCGCTACGATGACGTCGCCCAGAACTACCGCGCCGACCAGGGCTCCCAGACAGGGTTGCAGGTGCTGCAGCACGAGGTGCAGATCGTGGCGTCGGCGGAGATCGTCGATGTCAAGCGCAATGTCATCCTGTGGGACAACGGGAGCGTCACGGGTCGAGGAACTTACCAGCCGTCGAGCGAGAACGACGACGTCGGCAAGCAGAAGGCGCTGGAGAGCCTCGTGCAGCAGATCCTCGACGGAGCCCAGTCGCAGTGGTGACGGAACTGCGCATCGTCTCGCGCGGAAGCGCGCTCGCGATGTGGCAGGCCAGGCACGTCGGATCCCGACTGGAGTCGCTTCACCCGGAGTGTACGATCGAGATCCGGGTCGTGCAGACGAAGGGTGACCGGATCACGGACGTGCCGCTCGCCCGCATCGGTGACCGCGGCCTCTTCACGAAGGAGGTCGACCGCGTGATCCTGGACGGAGAGGCCGACCTCGCGGTCCACTCGTTGAAGGATCTGCCGACGACGCTCGATGATGGACTCCGTCTCGCCGCGGTGATGGAGCGCGAGGATCCACGCGACGCGCTCGTCGTCGCCCCTGGCCGCGCCCGCATGCTCGCGCGGCTGCCGGCCGGCGCCGTGGTCGGCACGAGCTCGCTGCGACGCCGGGCCCAGCTCCGCGCCACGCGGCCCGACCTCGAGGTGCGCGACCTGCGCGGCAACCTCGATACCCGTCTGCGGCGCGTCGCCGACGGCGACTTCGACGCCGCGATCCTCGCTGTCGCGGGGATCCGCCGCCTCGGCCGTGACGATGAGGTGGCACAGGCGCTCGACGCGCCCGACTGGCTCCCCGCCGTCGGACAGGGCGCGCTCGCCATCGTCGCCACGGACGCCGCCGCGGAGGTGCTGGACGCGCTCGCGCCGCTCGATCATCCGCCGACGCGAGCCGCCGTCGCCGCCGAGCGGGCGCTGCTGCGCCGCCTCGAGGGCGGTTGCCAGATCCCGATCGGCGCGCTCGCCCGCCCGGCCGGCGACGCCATGGAGCTGCACGCGTTCGTCGCGGGGCTTGAAGGCGAGCCGTTCCTGCGCGGCAGTCGCCGCTTCGACGCGGCGGACGCGGCCGCGGCCGGCGAAGCAGTCGCCGAGGAACTGCGCGAGCAGGGCGCCGATGGGATCCTCGCCGGGATCCGCTCGCAGGTCGATCTGCCCGGGGCCAGCGCGCCGTGAGCGCCCCCCGGCCGCCGCAGACGAAGGTGATGCAGCGCGCCGAGCTGCTCGACCGCTTCGGCCGCCCTCGCGACGAGCGCGTGGTCTTCACGAACGGCTGCTTCGACCTGCTGCACCGCGGGCACCTCGAGTACCTCTGCGAGGCGCGCTCCCTCGGCGACAGCCTGATCGTCGCGGTCAACGACGACCACTCCGTGCGACGTCTCAAGGGCGACGGGCGGCCGTTGCTCGGGCAGCGCGATCGGGCCCTGCTTCTCGCCGGCCTCGAGTGCGTCGATGCGGTCACGGTCTTCCACGAGGACACCCCCCGCGAGCTCATCGCCGCGTTGCTCCCCGACGTGCTCGTGAAGGGCGGCGACTACGCGCCCGACGAGGTCGTCGGCCGCGCCGAGGTCGAAGCCGCCGGCGGCCGCCTCGTGATCGTGCCCTTCCGTGAAGGTTGTTCCACGAGCGAGATCCTGGAGCGCATGCGCGGCGGGGCGGCCTGATGCGCGGCTCGCGAGCGCCCGACCGGATCCGCCCGCTGCGTCTCGAGCGCGACGTCGCCCCGCAGGCCGAGGGCTCCTGCCTCATCACCGCCGGGCGCACGCGCGTCTTGTGCACCGCGTCCGTCCAGGTCGGTGTGCCCGAGTGGCGGCGCGGCGCCGCCGCGGGTTGGGTGACCGGCGAGTACTCGATGCTGCCGCGCTCGACTCACGTCCGCACCCCGCGCGAGCGCAACCGCATCGGTGGGCGCACTCAGGAGATCCAGCGACTGATCGGCCGGTCACTGCGTGCCGCGATGGACCTCGAGTCGCTCGGCGAGCACACCATCATCCTGGACTGCGACGTGCTCGGCGCCGACGGCGGAACGCGCACCGCGTCCATCACCGGCGCCGCTGTCGCGCTCCACGACGCCTGTGACTGGCTGCTCCGCGAAGGCCACATTGCCGTCCGCCCGATGCACGAGCTCGTCGCGGCCATCAGCGTCGGAATGCTGGACGGCGAGCCTCGCCTCGACCTCGACTACGATGAAGACGTCGCGGCCGACGTCGACATGAACGTCGTCGCGCTCGAGTCCGGCGCACTCGTGGAAGTGCAGGGCACCGCGGAGGGCGCTCCCTTCCAGCGCCCCGACCTCGACCGCCTCCTCGATCTCGCCCTGGCCGGCATTGGCGAGCTCATCGCCGCACAGCGCGCGGTGCTCGCCTCGCCGCAGACGCAGTCGTGAGGGCAGGGGCCGAGCCCGACGCCGGTTCGCACGCGGGATCCGAGCTGCTCATCGCGACCGGCAGCGCGGACAAGCTTCGCGAGATCCGCCGTATCCTCGACGCCATGCCCGTCCGACTTCTCGGCCTGAATGACCTGGACCGCGACGTCGCCGAGCCCGACGAGCCGCACGACACCTTCGTCGGAAACGCGCTCCACAAGGCCCGCCACTACGCCGCGGTGACGGGCCTCGCGACGATCGCAGACGACTCCGGGCTGTGCGTGGACGCGCTCGGCGGCGCGCCCGGGGTGAGGAGCAGGCGCTTCGCCGCGGTCGAGGAGGAAGCGCACCGGATGGATGACCTGCCCGCCGACCGCGCCGCGCTGGACCGCCGCAACAACGAGCTGCTGCTGGAGAGGCTCGCGGGCATGCCGCCTGAAATGCGGGGAGCCCACTACGTGTGCGCTGCCGCGTGCGTCAGGCCGGACGGCCGGCGAGGTGCGATGCTCGCCGTCGGCACGGTCACCGGCCGCATTACCGACGAACGCCGCGGAAGCGCGGGCTTCGGCTACGATCCGCTCTTCCTGATCCCCCGCGATGGCCGCACTTTCGCCGAAATGAGCGCCGCCGAGAAGCACGCGCTCAGCCACCGGGGCAGGGCGTTCAGGGCGATGCGCGTGGCGCTGGCGGGGTGAGGGGCGAGGATCCTCAATCTCCGCGGTAATCGCCTCGAGGTCGAGATCATCCGCGATGCTCGCGCAAGCGCGGCCGAGCGGCCGCTCGGCTTCCGCAAGATAGGGTTCCGCGTCCCCGACGTGGAGGTCGTTGCGGATCGCGTCGAGCGCGCCACGGGAGAGCGCCCCCGTGTGATCGACTTTCCCCGCTACGGCGTGCGGATCGTCCAGCTCCACGACCCCGACGGAAACATCGTCCAGCTGTCGTCGGGGCTGTCCCGATCGGGTGGCGCCGCAGGCCCAGCGTCGCCGTGACGGCCGCGCAGAGCAATGCTAGCGGATCGCTCCCCCCTTCGCGAAGTCGTAGAGCGTCACCCGCCTCAGCCGGTAGTACCGGGACCAGTACTGCCTCAGCGCCTGGACATAGGCCTGCAGCGCCTGGTCCTTCTCGTTGAGCCCGATGTAGAGGTCGCTGATCCCGATCTTGCCGATCACATAGCGGGCCTTCGCCACCTCGAACCGCTTCGCGGCGAGCCCCGGTCGCGGCTGGTGCGGTCTGCGGTTCGAGCGCAATGTAGAGCGAGGGACCCACACGCTCGCGAGGAGCCAGGATGGAGCCACACACTCATGCAGAGCGACACTTCAGCGCGCGGATCGGCTGGCTGAGAGCGGCCGTGCTCGGCGCGAACGACGGCATCGTATCGACCGCCAGCCTGATCGTCGGCGTTGCGGCGGCCGAGACGGCGCGGTCCGGCGTCATGGTCGCGGGGCTGGCTGGGCTCGTGGCAGGGGCGATGTCGATGGCCGCGGGCGAGTACGTATCGGTCAGCTCGCAGGCGGATACCGAGAAGGCCGATCTGGAGCGGGAGCGCCTGGAGCTCTCGGAGCAGCCGGAGCGGGAGCTACGGGAGCTGCAGGGAATCTACGTCGCTCGCGGCCTCGACCCGCAACTCGCCGAGCGCGTCGCGGAGCAGCTCAGCGCGCGAGGCGCGCTGGCGGCGCACGCGAGGGACGAGCTGGGACTGTCCGAGGTACACGCGGCCCGGCCGGTCCAGGCCGCGCTGGCGTCCGCTGCGACGTTCTCGGTCGGCGCCGCCTTGCCGCTTCTCACTGCCGCTCTGGCGCCAATGCAGTCGGTGATCGCGGCCGTTTCGGCGTGCTCGCTCCTGTTCCTCGCCCTCATGGGCGGACTCGCGGCCGGCGTCGGCGGGGCGAGCAGACTTCGCGGCGCATTGCGCGTCACGTTCTGGGGCGCCCTCGCGATGACGCTCACGGCCCTCGTGGGCAGGTTGTTCGGCACGGTCGTCTGACTCCGGCCGGGCGGTCGCGCCTTTCTGCCGCTCCCGCTGCCGTCGGCTTGCCGCCCCGGTGACGGGGGGCGTAACTTCGCCGGCGATCCAGACCGCCTCCACCCATCGCCGGATACGATCGCGACGCCGTCGCGCCGAAGCCCCGAGCCCTCCGGGTGAAGGCCGCCGGCCACAGAAAGGAGCGAGTCCCATGCGCCGTGGAACGATCAGCGGTTGGGCCCTCTTCCTCGTACTCGCTCCGCTCGGGCTCGCGGCCCAGGACGTGAACTCCTCCTATCTGAACCTCGTCGAGTGGCGAAACGTCGGGCCCACCCGCGGCGGCCGCGTCCTCGCCGTCGCCGGCGACCCGGCGAACGACCTCGTCTTCTATCAGGGCACGGCCGGCGGCGGCGTGTGGAAGACCGAGGATGGCGGCATCGACTGGCACAATGTCTCGGATGGCTACTTCCACACCGGCTCGGTCGGCGCGATCGGGATCGCGCCTTCCGATCCTCGGGTGGTCTACGTCGGGATGGGCGAGACCTGCATCCGCGGCAACGCGTCCATCGGCGACGGCGTGTACAGGTCCGCGGACGGCGGCAAGACCTGGCGGCACGTCGGCCTCGAGGCGACGAGCAACATCGCGCGTGTGCGCGTGGATCCGACCGATCCCGATCTCGTCTACGTTGCCGCGCTCGGCAGCCCGTTCGGACCGACCCCCGATCGCGGCGTATATCGCTCGAAGGACGGCGGCCGCACCTGGCAGAAGATCCTGTATCGCGACGAGAACACCGGCGCGATCGATCTCGTCCTGGACCCGAGCGACTCGCGGGTTCTGTACGCCTCGTTCCTGCAGGAGCGCCGCTACCCGTGGGGCTTCACGAGCGCCGGGCCGGGAACCGGCCTGTTCAAGAGCACGGATGGTGGCGATCACTGGATGGAGCTGACGAAGAACCCGGGGCTGCCGGACGGGCCGAAAGGGCGGATCGGCATCGCGGTCTCGCCGGCGCGACCCGATCGCATCTGGGCCATCATCGATGCGCAGCTCGGCAAGAAGGGTGTCTTCCGCTCGGATGACGCGGGCTCCACGTGGGAGCGCCTGAACGAGGACGCCGACCTCACGCAGCGGCCGTGGTACTACCATCACATCTTCGCCGATCCGAAGGACGCGAACGCCGTCTACGTGCTGAACGTCCGCTTCTGGAAGTCGACCGATGGCGGCAGGACCTTCGAGCAGATGGAGGTTCCGCACGGCGACAACCACGACCTCTGGATCGACCCGAAGAACCCGCTGCGCATGGCCGAGGGCAACGACGGCGGAGCGGTGATCAGCTTCGACGGCGGCCGCTCCTGGTCCGACGTCATGAACCAGCCGACGGCGCAGCTCTACCATGTAGCCGTGGACGACGCCGTGCCGTATCGCATGTATGCCGCGCAGCAGGACAACACCACGATCTCCGTGCCGAGCCGCTCCGACTTCGGCGTGAATACCGTCGAGGACTGGTTCACGGTCGGCGGCGGCGAGGACGGTTACGTCCAGCCGCGGACGGATGACCCGGACATCGTCTACGCCGGTGACCACCACTTCCTGACCCGCTACGACCGGCGCACGAAGCAGACGCGTGACATCTCGCCGAACCCCGAGACCTACTACGGCTGGGGCGCGGCGGACATGCTGTACCGCTTCTGGTGGACCTATCCCGTGATGACCTCACCTCACGACCCGAACGTGCTTTACGTAACGTCGCAGTTCGTGCACCGCTCCACGGATGAGGGGCAGAGCTGGGAGATCATCAGCCCGGACCTCACGCGCCACGACCCGAAGACGCTCGAACGCACGCCCACCTACGACCACCCGCAGCCGGGCCCGTACTGGGGCCCGATCACCCGCGAGGCCTACGGCCCGGAATGGTACGCGACCATATTCGCGTTCGCCGAATCGCCGGCGAAGGCCGGCGTGCTCTGGACGGGCTCGGACGACGGCTGGATCCACGTCTCGCAGGACGCCGGCAAGACGTGGACGAAGGCCAACATCCCGGATCTGCCCGAGTTCGCGCTGATCAGCATCATCGAGCCGTCGGCGCACGACCCGGCTACGGCGTTCGTCGCCGCGACGCGCTACAAGCTGAACGACGATCACCCTTACCTGTACAAGACGCACGACTTCGGGAAGAGCTGGACGAAGATCACGACCGGCATCCCCGAGGGCGACTTCACGCGCGTGATCCGCGAGGATCCCGAGCGGCCCGGGCTGCTCTACGCCGGCACCGAGCGCACCGTCTACGTCTCCTTCGACGAGGGTGGGCACTGGCAGCCGTTGAGCAACGGGCTGCCCGTCGTGCCGATCCACGACCTCGCCGTCAAGAACGGCGACCTCGTGGCCGCGACCCACGGGCGCTCGTTCTGGATCCTCGACAACGCCGCGCTGCTGCACCAGCTCGACGCGGCCGCGATCGGCCAAGACGCGCACCTCTTCCAGCCTCGCCCGACCATCCGCTGGCGGAACGGCGGGGACGCCGTCGCGTCCTACGCCGGCGAAGCCGTCTCGGGCCGCAACCCGCCCGATGGCGTCGTCATCCCGTTCTACTTGAAGACGCCGCCCACCGACGACGTGACGGTGCGCATCGTCAAGGACTCCGAGGTGGTCCGCACCTTCGAGAAGGTGCCCGCGCGCGCGGGCGCGAACACCTTCACCTGGAACATGCGCTACCCGGACGCCGTCGTGCTTCCCGACGCGGTCTTCCAGGGCAGCGCGCGCGGTCCGCTCGCTCCCCCCGGCGGCTACCGCGTCGAGCTGCAGGTGGCCGGTCGCACGCTGAGCCAGCCGTTCGAGATCCGCCGCGATCCCCGCATCGCGTACAGCGACGCGGACCTCGCCACGCAGTTCGAGTTCCTGATGCACGTCCGCGACGAGCTGAGCGAGACCATGCGGCTCGTCGCGAAGATCCGCGACATGCGCGGCCGCGCCGAGGAGGCCGTGCGTAGCTCCGGTGGCAACGCGCGCATGAAGGCGGCGCTCGATGCGCTCAACGACAAGCTTTACCCGCTCGAGGAACGCCTCGTCCAGTACCGCGCCCGCGCCGGGCAGGACCTCATCGCCTGGCCGACCGGCGTGGACAGCAAGCTGGCTCGCCTGATGACGTTCGCCTCCATGGCGGACGCGCCGCCCACCGAGGGACAGCGCCAACTGTTCGCGCGGCTGTCGAAGATCGTCCAGGACCACGCGGCCGCGATCGAGCAGGTCGAGAAGAAGGAGTTCGCCGCGATCACCGATACGGCGCCGGAGCCATAGAGATGCGAGGACCCTTCGCCGCCCTCCTCCTCGCCGCCATGGCACACGCCGCATCTGCCCAGACGGCAGGCTCGCTACCTTCCGCGCCCGAAGCGCACGTCGTCACCATCACGCCCCCGGGCCAGAGCGGCAGCGAGCCTTGCATCGCGGTCGACCCGAGCGACCCCGACCGCGTGGTGGGCGGCGCCGGCGGCGAGTGGTTCGCCTACTCCACGGACGCGGGCCGCACGTTCACCACGGTGCAGCCGGCCGGGAAGGGAGGCCGCTCCGGCGGCGACTGCTCGCTCGCGTTCGACGACCGCGGGAACGTCTTCCTGTCCTTCCTCTGGATCGAGCGCCTGGGCACGCCCGGCTACTGGGGACACGGCTCGGGCGCGAACGGTGTTTTCGTGCGGCGCTCGCAGGACGGCGGCAGGACGTGGGACGAGCAGGAGACTTCCGAGAAGTCGTGGACCGGCGACGAGTCGCAGGTCTGGCTCGAGGACATGCCGCGCATCTGGTCCGACACGCGGCCGAACAGCCCCTACAGGGGGAATCTGTACGCCGCGTGGATCGAATGGCAGCTCACCCAGTCCATCGTGCTCTTCAGCCGGTCCACCGACCACGGGCGGAGCTGGTCGCCTCCGGTCCGGATCAGCACCGAGCCCGGCTGGCCCCGCGATGACAACGGAGCGGTCGTCGGGATCATCGGCGCGGTGGCGGCCGACGGCACTCAGTACGTGGTCTGGAACACGGGACTGAACGTGACCATGGCCGTCTCGCGCGACGGCGGCGACAGCTTCGAGCCGTCACGTTCGATCTTCGACGTGGGACCGCCCTACTTCGGAGGCGCGGTTTCCATTCCGGGCCTGTCGCGGGCGATGGGCTTTCCGCAGGTCGGCGTCGACGACCAGGACGGCACCCTCTACGTCACGTGGAGCGACTTCCGCAACGGCGACGTCGACGTCTTCATCCGACGGTCCCAGGATCACGGCAGGTCCTGGAGCCAGGCCGCCCGCGTCAACGACGACCCCATCCACGACGGCGCGGACCAGTTCCTCCAGTGGATGGCGGTGGACCCCGTGGATGGCTCCGTGTACGTGCAGTTCTACGACCGCAGGGAGAAGCCGGGCAGCCTCGACACCCGCGTCACGCTCGCGCGCTCCACCGATGGCGGCCGGACGTTCCGGAACTACGCATGGAGCGAGGAGTCGTTCACCGGTCACGACATGTTCCTCGGCGACTACATTCGGATGACCGCCTATGGCGGCCGCGTCTACGGCATCTGGGCGGAGGGTGCCCCCGAAGGATACGCCGTCGAGGGAGACGCCGCGCCGCGCTCGGGCACCAGACGGACGCCGACGATCATCAAGGTCGGCACCGCGCAGTTCCCGCTGCGCCGGCGTTGAGAGCCGGCAGGGTCAGCGCCGACGCGGCCGCGCGAGCTCGGTGGGTGCAGGCCGCACCCGCCATCACAGCCGCGGCCCCCGCCCCCGCGAGATCACTCCGACGATGAGCGAGAACAGCGTCGCGCCGATGATCGCCCACACGACAGGGAAGGACCAGCCGCCGATGTCGACCACCAGCATCTCCGGCAGCCCGAACCGCCCGGCAAGCCACCCGCCTAGCAGCGCGCCGATCAGACCGACCGCCGCCGATACGAGACAGCCGCCCAGGGAGTAGCCCGCGATCGACTGCCCGATAGCGCCGGCCACCCCCGCGACCAGCAGCAGCACCAGCAGCCCCACCAGTGACATGGACGCCCCCGCTCAGCGTGGATTCTCGGCGCCGGCCGCCGGAGTCTCGAGAAGCACGTAGATGCCGGCCTGACCGCCACCGCGTG
>CAWCUU010000001.1:1385000-1885830 GCA_963798855.1 uncultured Gemmatimonadales bacterium
GAACCGAAGCCCCGGTAAACGGCGGCCGTAACTATAACGGTCCTAAGGTAGCGAAATTCCTTGTCGGGTAAGTTCCGACCTGCACGAATGGCGTAACGACTTGGGCGCTGTCTCCTCCATGAGCTCGGCGAAATTGGAGTATCGGTGAGGATACCGATTACCCGCGACAGGACAAAAAGACCCCATGCACCTTTACTGTAACCTGCCACTGGGTTTCGGCGTGGCGTGCGTAGGATAGGTGGGAGGCTGGGAACCGGTCCCTCCGGGGGCCGGGGAGCCGACGGTGAAATACCACCCTCGTGGCGTAGAAATCCTAACGAAGGCCGCTGAAGCGCGGCTTCGGACCCTGGCAGGCGGGCAGTTTGACTGGGGCGGTCGCCTCCTAAAGAGTAACGGAGGCGCGCGAAGGTTCCCTCAGCGCGGTCGGCAATCGCGCGGCGAGTGCAAAGGCAGAAGGGAGCCTGACTGCGAGACCGACGGGTCGAGCAGGAGCGAAAGCTGGTCTTAGTGATCCGGTGGTTCCGAGTGGAAGGGCCATCGCTCAACGGATAAAAGGTACGCTGGGGATAACAGGCTTATCGCCCCCGAGAGTTCACATTGACGGGGCGGTTTGGCACCTCGATGTCGGCTCATCGCATCCCGGGGCCGGAGAAGGTCCCAAGGGTCGGGCTGTTCGCCCGTTAAAGCGGTACGTGAGCTGGGTTCAGAACGTCGTGAGACAGTTCGGTCTGTATCCGTCGCGGGCGCAGGAGTGTTGCGGGGCGCCGTCCCTAGTACGAGAGGACCGGGACGGACGGACCTCTGGTGTACCGGCTGTCACGCCCGTGGCAGCGCCGGGTAGCTACGTTCGGACGAGAGAACCGCTGAAAGCATCTAAGCGGGAAACTCTCCCCAAGACGAGCACTCCCAGGGCGCAAGCCCTCTGAAGGGCCGTTCGAGACGAGGACGTCGATAGGCGGCAGGTGCAAGCATGGCAACATGCTCAGCCGAGCCGTACTAATCGCCCGTGAGGCTTGGTCGGCTCCCCGACGAAAGGGAGCCGGAGCCCCTCGTGCTGGAGCCGGTCCCACGCTTTCCCTCTTGCCCATGCTGCTGCTGGCCGGTGGCTTTAGCGCGGGGGATACACCCGTTCCCATCCCGAACACGGTCGTTAAGCCCCGCAGCGCGGATGGTACTGCTCGGGAGACCGAGTGGGAGAGTACGACGTCGCCGGCCGCTTTCGTGGAAGGGGCGCACGGATCTCAGGGTCCGGGCGCCCCTTTCTTCGTTTGCACCGCAGAGTGCGCAGACGCTCACCGCCGAGAGCGCAGAGAGCGCAGAGAGACAACAACTCTTTGGGCTCTCACCGCCGAGAGCGCGGAGAGCGCAGAGAGACAAACAACTCTTTGGACTCTCACCGCCGAGAGCGCGGAGAGCGCAGAGAGAGTGGGCAACCCTGGACGGTACGGGCTCGAGCCGCGCGGCGGATTCACCGGTGAGCCCGGAGTGCGCCGCGGAGCCCAACCAGAGAAAACGAACCGTTCGAGTGCCTCGTGCCTTACGCGCGCGATACAGCTCGCCCTCGGCGCCCTCGGCGGTCCACTCATCCGTTGTCGTTCTCGGCGCCCTCGGCGCTCTCGGCGGTCCACTCATCCGTTGTCGCTCTCGGCGCCCTCGGCGCTCTCGGCGGTCCACTCATCCGTTGTCGTTCTCGGCGCCCTCGGCGCTCTCGGCGGTGATCCATCGCGCGCTCCCCCTCGGCGTTCCTGCCCCTCCACGCTCTCCGCGGTGAAGCTCACCGGCTTTCCCAGGCTTTCCCACGGGCCTATCTTCGCACGCCATGGCGGATCCACCTTCCTCGGCGGTGAAAACGCGCGCGGGCCATGTCGCGCTGGTCGGACTGCCGAACGTCGGCAAGTCCTCGCTGCTCAACGCGCTGACGGGCGAGAAGCTGAGCATCGTCACGGCCAAGGCGCAGACGACGCGGGAGCGGGTCACGGGGATCCTCACGACGGCCGAGGCGCAGCTGATCTTCGTGGATACGCCGGGGCTGCTGGAGCCTCGCTACCTGCTGCAGGAGTCGATGCTTGCGGCGGCGCGGGGCGCGCTGCTGGAAGCGGACGTGGTGCTGCTGCTGCTGGACGCGACACGTCCGGCGGACGTCCCTGAAGGCGATGCCCTCGAGCTGCTGCACCGTTCCGGCTCGCTTCTGGTCGCGGTGAACAAGGTGGACGCCTCGGCCGCGGATGCGCAGGAGCGCCTGGCCGCCTGGTCCGCTGAGCGGCTCGGCAAGGACGCGCTGCGCATCTCCGCGACCGAGGGGACGGGTATCGACGAGCTGCGCAGCAGGATGATCGCCGCGCTGCCGCCGTCGCCGTTCTTCTATCCGCCCGACGAGCTGGCGGTGCAGCCGGTGCGCTTCTTCGTCGCGGAGCTCGTGCGCGAGACCGTGTTCGAGCAGCTGGAGCAGGAGGTGCCGTACAGCACCGCGGTCGTGATCGACGAGTTCCGGGAGGCCGAGACGCCGATCTATATCCGGGCCACGGTGGTCGTGGAACGGGAGTCGCAGAAGGGCATCGTGATCGGGCGCGGAGGCGAGAGGATCCGGCGGCTCGGCGAGCGTTCGCGAGAGAAGGTCGAGGCTTTCTTGGGCGCGCACATCTACCTCGACCTGTGGGTGAAGGCGCGCCCCGGCTGGCGAAAGAAGAAGGGCGAGCTGCGCGAGCTCGGCTACGTGCCGCCCGAGGGGGCGTAGCGGTCGCCGACGAATCGAAGCGCCGAGGAGGCGAGATGCTGGACCCGGAGCTGTTGGAAATTCTGGTATGCCCGAAGTGCAAGGGTGATCTGGAGCACCGTCCGGAGGCGGGCGAGCTGGTGTGTCATGCCTGCCGGCTGCGTTACGAGATTCGCGACGACATCCCGATCATGCTGATCGACGAAGCGAAGCCGTTGGAGTGACAGCTTTACGCAGGCTAAGCAGGCTAAGCAGGCTAAGCAGGCTAAGCAGGCTAAGCAGGCTAAACAGGCTAAACAGGCTAAGCAGGCTGAGCAGGCTGAGAGATTCACGTCCTAGGGCTCCTCACACCTCCAGGGCCGTGCCGCTATCACCGAAAGCGATCATCGATTTTCTGCGCGACGAGGCGGGACGACCGCTGAAGGCGAAGGAGCTCGCGCGTGCGCTCGGCGTCTCCGAGGCGGAGTACGCCGATTTTCGCGCTCGGCTTCACGAGATGGAGGAGCAGGGGCTCCTGTATCGGGTCAAGCGGCAGCGCTACGCGGCGCCCGACAAGATCAACCTGGTGGCGGGGCGCCTCCAGACGATCCGCAGCGGGGCGGGCTTCGTCGTGCCGGAGGAGGGGGGCGAGGACCTGTTCATCCCGGCGGAGTCGCTGGAGTCGGCGATGGACGGCGACCGCGTCGTCGCGCGGGTGGAGCGACGTCGGCGCGGCGAGCGCGCGCAGGGGCGGATCATCCGGGTTCTCGAGCGCGCGCGGGAGACGATCGTCGGCGTCTACCACCCGGCGCGGAACTTCGGCTTCGTCACGCCGGAGAACCGCAAGCTGGCGCGGGACGTCTTCGTGCCGCCGGGGCAGGAGGGGGAATCGACCGAGGGCGACGTCGTGGTCGTGCGGATCACCAGCTGGGGCGACGGCCACAAAGGGCCCGTGGGCGATGTCGAGCGCGTGCTCGGCAAGCTGGAGGAGCCGGGCGTGGACGTGCTCGCGGTCGCGTACGGGCACGAGCTGCCGCTCGCCTTTCCGCCGCAGGTCGAAACGGAGGCGGAGGCGATTCGGGAGGGCGGCCTCGCGAGCGCCGGCGAGGCGCGCGAAGACCTCCGCGATCGCCTCGTGCTCACGATCGACCCGGCCGACGCGAAGGACCACGACGACGCGCTGTCCGTGCGCCCGCTGGACGACGCCCGCTTCGAGGTCGGCGTGCACATCGCCGACGTCGGACACTACGTGGTGGAAGGGGGCGCGATCGATGCCGAAGCGTTGCGGCGCGGCACCAGCGTCTACCTCGTGGACCGCACGGTGCCGATGTTGCCGGAGGCGCTCTCGACCGATATCTGCTCACTCCGCCCCGGAGTGGACCGGTTCGCGCTTTCGCTCCTCGTGGTGCTCGACCGTGACGGCAACGTCGGCGAGCATCGGCTCGTGCGCTCGGTTCTGCGCGTGCGGCACCGGCTCTCCTATGAGGACGCGCAGCGCGTGCTCGACGGCACGAGTGAAGCGGGGGCCGGCAGGCGAGCCGACCCGGGCGACGGAGGCGAACCCCACCGACTCCCGGAAGCGCTGGGCACCCTCGCCGCACTCGCCCGCTCGCTGCGGGCGCGCCGCGAGGCGAGAGGAAGCCTCGACTTCGACCTGCCCGAGGCGCGCGTCGTGCTCGACGAGGAGGGCGCCCCCCTCGACATCCAGCGGGTCGAGCGGCTGGAGAGCCATCGGCTGATCGAGGACTTCATGCTGCTCGCGAACGAGACGATCGCGGAGCGGGCGGCGAAGGCGCGGCTGCCGTTCATGTATCGGATCCACGAGCCGCCGAGCCCCGACCGCATCGAGCAGCTGCGACAGTTCCTGGGGACGTTCGGCGTACGCCTGCAGGGAGGCGCCGAGCCCGCGCCCCGCGAGCTGCAGCGCGCGCTCGCCCAGCTGCGGGGCCGGCCAGAGGAGGGGCTCGTCTCGACCGTGATCCTCCGCTCGATGAAGCAGGCACGCTACAGCGCCGAGAGCGTCGGCCACTTCGGACTGGCCGCCGTCCACTACACGCACTTCACGTCGCCGATCCGCCGCTACCCGGACCTGGCCGTGCACCGGCTCTGCGCGCGCGCCTTCATCGACGGCGAGGCGCCGAGCCACACGAACGCTTCGCTGGCGTCCATCGCTCGCCACTCGAGCACGCGCGAGCGCGTCGCCGTGGACGCCGAGCGCGACAGCGTCGACCTGAAGAAGGTCGAGTTCATGGAGCGGCACGTGGGCGATGACTTCCAGGGGACGATCAGCGGGGTCACATCGTTCGGCGTGTTCGTGCTGCTCGACCGCTATCACGTCGAAGGGCTGGTCCACATCAGCTCCATCGATGACGACTACTACGTCTACGTGGAGGAGCAGTACTCGCTGCTCGGCGAGAATACACGGCGTCGTTTCCAGCTCGGCCAGCAGGTCCGGGTCCGGGTGGTTTCGGTGAACCGCGAGGAGCGGAAGATCGACTTCGGGCTCGTCGCGGATGATCGGCCGAAGGCCCGTCGCGGACGGATGAAGGGCTTTGACACCTCCCGACGCCGTCGGTAACTTTAGGCACCTTTCCCCGACAATACGGGTACCCGCTCGGCATGGGCATCAAGACGGTCCTCATCTATCATTCGGCTCGGGGTCGCCCGGTGCCGGAGCGCATCGTGGCGTCCGCGCAGGAGCGGGGGCTGAGGATCCAGGAGATCCGGGCGCCCGATGAGGTCGTCGCGGCCGTGAACCGGAGCTATCCGGGCTGCGTCGTCGTGGACGTCGGCGAGGACGGCGGCGAGGTGACGCTCTGCAAGCAGCTGAAGGGCGATCCTTTCACCGCGATCATCCCGATCGTCATGCTGGTCGACAAGGGCGACGCGTCGCTTCGGCTCGGCGCGATCGAGGCGGGGGCCGACGAGGTCCTGGATCCGCAGATGGCCGACCGCGAGCAGCGCCTCCGGCTCGCACGCGCGATCGAGCGCGCGAGCCGGGACGTCAGCGTGCACCCGACGACGCGGCTGCCCGGGACGGTGCAGATCGAGCGCGACATCAGCGACCGCCTCGCCGCGGGCGAGCTGTTCGCCTGCTGCTACGCGGACCTGGACCACTTCAAGGAATTCAACGACCGTTACGGCTACAACCGTGGCGACCGCGTGATCCAGGTCCTTTCCCGGATCCTGCGAGACGTGGTGAAGGGGTGCGCGCCCACGGGATTCATCGGCCACATCGGCGGCGACGACTTCATCTTCAACACCCCGCTCGGTGTGATGCCGGAATGCTGTCAGCTCATCCTGGAGACCTTCGACGAGCTGATCCCGTATCATTACGGAGAGCAGGACCGCCGGGCGGGCTATTTCCTGGGAAAGGATCGTCGCGGTAACCTGCACCGCGTTCCTCTCATGACGCTGTCCATCGGCGTCGTGACGAACCAGCATCGCAACTTCACCCATACGGGCCGGGTCAGCGAGCTGGCCACCGAGATGAAGGCTTACGCGAAGACGCTCCCCGGCTCGATTTACGCCGTGGACCGGCGGCGCGACCTGAGCCCCGCCCGAGACACGGCCGAGCCCCGAACCAGCGAACCGATCGATGAACGTCGTCTGTCCAAGCTGTGAGACCGTCTTCCGGGTGGATCCGGAACGAGTCCCCGAGAGCGGGATCCGAGCCCGCTGCTCCCGCTGCGACGCAACGTTCCACCTGACGCGCGAAGGCGTCGCCGAGGAACCTCCTCTGCCCGACGGCCCCGCACCCGCGGTGTCGCTGCCGTTCGGACCGGCCGATCCGGGCACCCGTGCGAAGCGGATCGCACGCGCGCTCGTCTCGGACATCGCCGCTTACCACCGCGAGCGTGTCGACCGCAGCCGTACCGCCGGCACGCTGCGGGGCGAGCTGCGCGACGAAATCCTCAAGAGCTGGGACGAGTACGTCGAGCAGGTCGGCGTCGCGATGGCGAAGCGGACCCCCTACTTCCGCGACGCGCTGAACGACATCCTCGCGAGGGGAGCCGCGGTCTTCTAGGGCGCGCACCCGGCCTCCATCGCGCGTCCGGCTTCGAAATCTCACGCGAAGCCGCGGAGGATTTCGAGCCGCGAAGCCGGCCGACGCGGCGAGAACGCGATCTCGACGGGAGCCAACATCGAAGAATCGTTGATTTTGCGACGAGGGCTACGAAGCCCGCTGCGGCTCGACTTCGCGCCTCCGCCGTTCTCGGCGGCTTCGCGTGATGGCTGTTTTCGAGGCGGCGAGCCGTTGCCGACGCGCGGAGGGACCACCTATACTGCGTCCGGGTAGTCTTCGGGGCCGTCCACGTCGGGCGGCCCCTCGCATTGATGGACAGGAGCCCCAATGGTCACGGAGACCCGGCAACACCTGGACGAGCAGCTCGAGCGCCTGCGCGCGCTCGGAGGTTATCTTTGACGTCGATGCGAAGCGCACGCGGCTGAAGGAGCTGGAGGCGCGTATGGCCGAGCCCGACTTCTGGGATCAGGGCCAGGGCACGCGTGGCGTCATCGAGGAGGTGAAGGAGCTCAAGGGGTGGGTCGAGCCGTACGACCGGCTGAGTCACAACGCAACGCAACTCGCCGAGCTCGGCGAGCTGCTCGAGGCCGAGTCGGACGAGAGCCTCGAGGCGGACTGGGAGGCGGAGGTGAGGGGGCTGGAGGGGGCGATCGATCGGCTCGAGCTGCGCAACATGCTGCGCGGCCAGGACGACGGCCGGGACGCCCTGCTCACGATCCACCCGGGCGCCGGCGGTACGGAGTCGCAGGACTGGGCCGAGATGCTCATGCGCATGTACACGCGCTGGGCGGAGCGCCACGGCTTCACGGTCGAGGTGCTCGACCTCCAGGAGGGCGAGGAAGCGGGGATCAAGAGCGCGAGCATGGAGATCCGCGGCGACTATGCGTACGGCTACCTGAAGGCGGAGAAGGGGGTGCACCGGCTGGTGCGTATCTCGCCCTTCGATGCGCAGAGCCGCCGCCACACCTCGTTCGCGAGCGTATTCGTCTATCCCGTCGTGGACGACGAGATCGACGTCGACATCGACGAGAACGACTTGCGCGTCGACACCTACCGCGCCTCGGGAGCCGGCGGGCAGCACGTCAACAAGACGAGCTCGGCGGTCCGCATCACGCACCTCCCCACCGGCATCGTGGTCGCCTGTCAAAACGAGCGCAGCCAGTTCAAGAACAAGAGCACCGCGATGAAAATGCTGCGTGCCGCGCTCTACGAGCGGGAGCTGGAGCTGCGTGCGGCGGAGCGCGAGAAGCTGGACGCGGAGAAGACCGAGATCGCGTGGGGGAACCAGATCCGTTCGTACGTCTTCCAGCCGTACACCATGGTCACCGACCATCGCACGGAGCTGAAGGTCTCCGATGTGCAGCGCGTCATGGACGGCGATCTGGATCCCTTCATCGAGGCGTTCCTGAAGGAGTATGGTGCCCGCGCCGTCTGAGGAGCTGGAAGCGCCGGAGCAACGGCGCAGCAGGGTCGTCGAGGACCGCGTCGCGAAGCTCGCCGAGCTGCAGCGGCGCGGCCTCGAGCCGTATGCCTATCGGTTCGATCCGGGCGAGCACACCGCCGAAGCCCGGGAGCGCTTCGAGCTGGCGGAGGCGGCCGGTGAGCTGGACGAGGCCGGCTTCGGCCCGAGCGTCCGGCTCGCGGGCCGCATCACGGCGGTGCGGGGACACGGAAAGTCGACGTTCGCGGACCTGAGCGACCGCGACGGCCGAATCCAGCTGCATGTCCGCGTCAACGACGTCGGCGAGGATGCCTACCGGCTGCTGGATCTGCTCGACCTCGGCGACTGGCTGGGCGTGCAGGGTCTACTGTTCCGCACGCGCATGGGCGAGGTGACCGTGCGCGTGAGTGGTATGGAGCTTCTCGCCAAGTCCGTACGGCCGCTTCCGCTGGGCAAGGAGGAAGTCGATGAGGAGAGCGGCGAGACCCGCACGCACGGCACGTTCGCGGACGTCGAGCAGCGCTACCGCCAGCGTTACGCCGACCTGGCGGTGAATGCCGAGGTGCGGGAGGTGTTCCGCACCCGGGCGCGCGTGGTCACGGCGCTGCGGCGATTCCTCGACGAGCGGGACTTCGTCGAGGTCGAGACTCCGGTGCTGCAGCCGATCTACGGTGGCGCCTCGGCGCGGCCGTTCAAAACGCACCATCACGCGCTCGACATGCGCCTCTTCCTGCGCATCGCGGACGAGCTGTACCTGAAACGGCTGATCGTGGGCGGCCTCGAGCGCGTCTACGAGATCGCGAAGGACTTCCGCAACGAGGGGATCGACCGCACGCACTTCCCCGAGTTCACGATGCTGGAGTTCTACCAGGCGTTCGCCGATTACGGCGACATGATCGAGCTGGTCGAGGAGATGCTCGAGTCCGTGGTCCGCGAGGTCCGCGGCGAGCCCTTCGTGGAGGTGGGCGGAGAGCGAATCTCCTTCGAGCGGCCGTTCGCGCGCATCGCATACCTCGACGCGCTGAAGGTGCATGGCGGTCTCGAGGTGCGGGAGATGGAGGATGACGCGCTGCGTCGCGCCGCACGCGAGCAGGGCGTCGCGGACGTCGATTCGCTGAGCCGGCCGAAGCTGATCGACGAGCTGTTCAAGGAAACCGTCGAGCCGCTGCTCGTTCAGCCGACGTTCATCCTCGACCACCCCCGCGAGCTGTCGCCGCTCGCGAAGCCGAAGCGCGGCGATCCGACCCTGACCGAGCGCTTCGAGCTGATGGTGGTCGGCCACGAGCTGGCGAACGCGTTCAGCGAGTTGAACGATCCGTTCGACCAGAGGGAGCGATTCGAGGCGCAGACGCGGCTGCGGGAGGCCGGCGATGAGGAGGCCCAGAGCCTGGATGAGGACTACATCCGCGCTCTCGAATACGGCATGCCGCCTACAGGCGGTGTCGGGATGGGGGTGGACCGGCTCGTGATGCTGCTCACCGGCCAGTCATCCATCCGCGACGTCATCCTGTTTCCGACCCTCCGGCCGGAGTAGTCCGTGAAGCGGCTCGAGTGGTACATCGCGCGACGCTACCTCTCCTCCCGCCGGAAGGGTCGGTTCCTGTCGCTGATCACCCTGATCGCGATCGGCGGTATCCTGCTCGGCGTGACGGCGCTGATCACGGTGATCGCGGTCATGACCGGGCTGCAGGAGGACCTGCAGGGCAAGATCCTCGGCTCGAACCCGCACGTGTACGTGTTCGAGCAGGGTGTCTCCTTCCGCATGCAGGACTGGCGGGCCGTCATCGAGAAGGTGCGCCGGAACCCGCAGGTCATCGCCGCCGAGCCCTTCATCATGTCGCAGGTCGGTGTGACCGCGAACGGCGAGTACGCGCAGTTCGGCACCCTCTACGGCATCGAGCCGTCGAGCAGCGCCCGGCCGATGACGGAGGTCGAGCGGCAGATCCGGGCCGGCAAGCTGGCCTTCGGTCCGACGCAGAGCGGGGATCCGGGCGTGCTGGTGGGCAGCCGCCTCGCCGCCCGCATCGGCGTCCTCCCCGGAGACGAGGTCCGGATCGGCTCGATGGAGGACCTGCGTACCGGGCCGAACGGGGAGGTCGTCCCGACGATCCGGAGCTTCGAGGTCACCGGCACCTTCACGACCGGCATGTACGAGTACGACAACTCCTACATGTACGCGCCGCTGGATGCGGTGCAGAGTTTCCTGCACCTGGACGGCAGGGTCAGCGGGGTGGCCATCAACATCCGCGATCCGTGGCACGCCGACCGGGCCGCCCGGTCGATCGAGGCCGACCTCGACCCGATCTACTTCGCCCAGGACTGGATGTCGCTCAACGGCTCGCTCTTCAACGCGCTCAAGCTGGAGAAGATGGCGATGGCGATCATCCTCTTCCTGATCGTGGTCGTCGCCGCCTTCAACATCATCAGCACGCTGATCATGGTGGTCACCGACAAGACCCGCGAGATCGGAATCCTGAAGGCAATGGGCATGACCGACTCCGGAATCCTGCGCGTGTTCATGCTGCAGGGGGTGATCATCGGGCTGGTCGGCACCGCGTTCGGCACGCTTGGAGGACTCGGCCTCGTTTGGCTGGTCCACCACTACCACTTCATCTCGCTGCCCGGCGACGTCTACTTCGTCGACACGCTCCCCGTCGCGCTCGAGCCGACGGACCTCCTGCTGATCATCCTGGTCAGCCTGTCCATCGCGTTCGTCGCGACGCTCTATCCGGCACGGCAGGCATCGCGGCTGCTCCCCGTCGAGGCGATCCGTCATGAGTGACGCGCGCCCCGATCCACTGGCCGCAGGCGAGCCGCTGTCGGAGAGGTCCGATGAGCCCGGGTCGGTGACCGCGCCACCGCTGCTGGAGGCCCGCGATCTGCGGAAGGTCTTCGTCGGCGGCGATGGCCGCGAACTGGTCGTGCTGGACGGGGTAGACGTCAAGGTGGGTGCCGGCGAA
The DNA here is from genome assembly GCA_963798855.1 of uncultured Gemmatimonadales bacterium. Classification (GTDB taxonomy): domain Bacteria; phylum Gemmatimonadota; class Gemmatimonadetes; order Longimicrobiales; family RSA9; genus CAWCUU01. Next base: position 1,396,121 of record CAWCUU010000001.1, read on the forward strand.
GCCATTGCGATCGTCGGCGCGAGCGGGGCGGGGAAATCCACGCTGCTCCATCTGCTGGGAGGGCTGGATCGGCCGACCGCCGGCGAAGTCTCCGTCGAGGGCCGCGGGCTGCACGAGCTCGATGAGAGGGAGCTCGCGGCCGCACGCAACGAGCTGATCGGGTTCGTCTTCCAGTTCCATCACCTGTTGCGCGAGTTCACCGCTCTGGAGAACGTGATGATGCCGATGCGCATCGCACGCCGGCCCGATGCAGAGGCAGAGGCGCGCGCGCGCGAGCTGCTCGGCGAGGTCGGCCTGCAGGACCGACTCCTGCACAAGCCGACTCAGCTGAGCGGGGGAGAGCAGCAGCGTGTGGCCGTGGCGCGGGCACTCGCGAACGAGCCACTGCTGGTCATCGCGGATGAGCCGAGCGGCAACCTCGACACCCACACGAGCGAGCGGCTGCACGACCTTCTCTTCCGGCTGCGGGCGGAGCACGGCGTCGCGCTCGTGCTGGCAACCCACAACCGCGAGCTGGCGGACCGGGCGGACCGGATCCTGCTCCTCAAGGAGGGCCGCCTGCAGAATCTCTATCCGGCGTAGGAACGAATGCAGTGCGATCAATGCGGCGACCGTGAGGCGGTCATTCACCTCACGCAGATCGTCAACAACGGAGATGAGCACCTTCCATCTCTGCGAGGCGTGCGCGGCGGAGAAGGGACTGGAGCCCGGCGCCAGCATGGGCAACTTCCCGCTCACCGACTTCCTCGCGCAGATGGGCAAGGGCGGAACGACCGAGGGCTCCACGACGGACGGCGCCTGCGCGTTCTGCGGGCTCACTCTCGCCGAGTTCCGCAAGACGGGCCGGCTCGGCTGCTCGCACTGCTACGTCAGCTTCGAGACCCACCTGCGTGGCCTCTTGCGTCGCCTGCACGGCGGGACGCAACATGTGGGTAAGGTGTACCTGCCCGGCGATCCGGCGCTGGCCGACCGGCAGGAGCGCCTGGCAGGGCTGCGGCGCAAGCTCGACAAGGCGGTGCAGGGCGAGGACTTCGAACGAGCCGCGCAGCTCCGCGACCAGATCCGCGCGCTGGAAACGAGCGTCTGATGCTGGACTTCACGACCCACCCGGATTTCGGCCTCGCTTGGCTCAATGCCAGCGGTCCCCACGCCGACGTGGTCCTCTCCACCCGAGTCCGTCTCGCCCGCAACCTGCAGGGCCACGCCTTCGGTGCACGCGCACGCGAGGGGGAGCGCGAGGGCATCTACGACGAGGTGCTCCGCGCCGCTCGCGAGCAGCCCCGGCTGGAGGAAGCCACCTCCATCCAGCTCGCCGACACGTCCTCGCTGACGCGCCAGGTGCTGCTCGAGCGGCACCTGATCTCGCGCGAGATGGCCGGAGGCACGGAGGGTGCTCCGCGGCCCGGCTCGGGCCTGATCGTCGCGCCCGGCGAGGCGATCAGCCTGATGGTCAACGAGGAGGACCACCTCCGGCTGCAGGGACTGCTGTCCGGGCTACGCCTGCGTGAGGCGCACCGTCTGATCGAGGATGTGGACGAGGACCTCGGCGGCAGGCTCGCTTTCGCGTTTCACCAGGAGTTCGGCTATTTGACGAGCTGTCCGACGAACGTCGGGACGGGGCTGCGCGCCTCGATCCTGATCCACCTGCCGGGGCTCGTGCTGACCAAGGAGATCGGCAAGGTCCTGCAGGGAATCAACCAGGTCGGCCTGACCTACCGGGGGCTGTACGGCGAGGGCTCCGAGGTGGTCGGCAACTTCTTCCAGATCTCGAACCAGACCACGCTCGGCAAGAGCGAGGACGACCTGATCGAACACCTGCAGACCATCGTCGCGAAGGTGATTCAGTACGAGACGGAAGCGCGCGAGGTGCTCATGCGCGATGCCCCCGCCGTGATCGAGGACAAGATCTGGCGAGCCTACGGCTTGCTCCGCTACGCGCGCACGCTATCCTTCGAAGAAGTGATGAACCTGCTGAGCGGATTGAGGCTCGGCGTGAGCATGAAACTACTCCCCGGGCTCAGTGTATACACGCTCAACAAAATCATGATCTATACGCAGGTCGCCCACCTCGAGCAGGCCGCCGGGCGACCCCTCTCCGATGAGGAGGCTGACCTGCATCGCGCCTCTTACGTACGGCGGATCCTGGCGTCCGAGGGTGACGTCTCCGCCGAAGCCGACGGCGGCGGCCCCAGACCCTGATGCCGGACGATTTTCCGCGACGAGGAACTCCATGAACTACAACTTCACGGACCGGGTCCGCAAAGTGCTGGCGATGGCACGCGAGGAAGCCATTCGCCTGCAGCACGACTACGTCGGCACGGAGCATATCCTCCTGGGCCTGATCCGGGAGGGCGAGGGCGTCGCGGCCGCGGTCCTCATGAATCTGAACGTGGACCTCGAGCAGATCCATCAGCGCATCGAGGAGTCCGTCCGCAAGGGCAAGGCGACGATCGCGCTCGGAGAGCTGCCCTACACGTCGCGGGCGAAGAAGGTGCTGGAGTACGCGATGGCGGAGGCTCGCGAGCTGAACCACTCCTACGTCGGCACCGAGCACCTGCTGCTCGGGCTTCTGCGCGAGGAGAAGGGCATCGCCGCGCAGGTGCTGCATTCGCTCGGCGTCTCGCTCGAGGAGGCGCGTGCGCAGACGCTCAAGATCCTCGGCAGTGACATCAACCCGACGCCTCCCTCCGGGATCGGCGGCGGCGGGAGCAGCAGTGGCAGCTCGCAGCCGAAGGGCGAGAAGAAGTCGAAGACGCCGGCACTCGACCACTTCTGCCGCGACCTGACGGAGCTCGCGAGGGCGAACGAGCTCGACCCGACGATCGGCCGCAGCAAGGAGATCGAGCGGGTCATGGAGGTGCTGAGCCGCCGGAAGAAGAACAACCCGGTGTTGATCGGCGAGCCGGGCGTCGGCAAGACGGCGATCGTCGAGGGCCTGGCGCAGCTGATCGCCCGGGGCGAGGTCGCCGACAGCTTGAAGGACCACCGCGTCCTCGCGCTGGACATGGCCGCCGTGATCGCCGGCACGAAGTACCGCGGCCAGTTCGAGGAGCGGCTCAAGGCGATCATGAACGAGATCGTCCAGAACAAGAACGTCATCCTGTTCATCGACGAGCTGCACACGCTGGTCGGCGCCGGCGCGGCGGAAGGCGCGATCGACGCCTCCAACATGCTGAAGCCGGCGCTCGCCCGCGGCGAGCTGCAGTGCGTGGGCGCCTCGACGCTGAACGAGTACCGCAAGTACATCGAGAAGGATGGCGCGCTGGAGCGCCGCTTCCAGACCGTGATCGTGGATCCGCCGACGGTCGAGGAGACCTTCGAGATCCTGAAGGGACTCCGCAAGCACTACGAGGAGCACCACCGCGTGGTGATCCCGGATGAGACGCTGATCGCATCGGCGAAGCTCTCGGAGCGCTATATCACCGACCGCTTCCTCCCGGACAAGGCGATCGACGTGATCGACGAGGCTTCCGCGCGGGCGCGGCTGGCGACGCAGGTGCCGCCGCCGCTGGTCGCGGAGCTGAAGGAGAAGCTCGAGAAGCTGGCGGCGCAGAAGGACGAGTCGATCCGGGATCAGGATTTCGAGCGCGCGGCCGAGCTGCGCGATCGCGAGCGCGAGCTCCAGGGCGAGATCCGCACAACGCAGGAGCAGTGGGAGCAGGAGCGGCGCACGCACCGGCCGGTGATCGGCGAAGAGGAGGTCGCGTTCATCGTCAGCCGCTGGACCGGTGTGCCCGTCACACGGCTGCAGGAGACGGAATCGACGCGGCTCGTCAACATGGAGGATGAGCTGCACAAGCGGGTGGTCGGACAGGATGAGGCGATCCGCGCGCTGAGCCGCGCGATCCGCCGCAGCCGTGCGGGGCTGAAGGACCCGCGCCGGCCGATCGGCAGCTTCATCTTCAGCGGCCCGACCGGCGTCGGCAAGACGGAGCTGGCACGCGCCCTCGCCGAGTTCCTGTTCGCGGACCGCAGCGCGCTGGTCCGCGTCGACATGAGCGAGTACATGGAGAAGTTCTCCGTGTCGCGGCTGATCGGCGCCCCTCCCGGGTACGTCGGCTACGAGGACTCCGGCACGCTCACGAAGTCGGTGCGCCGCAAGCCGTATTCGGTGGTGCTGCTCGACGAGATCGAGAAGGCGCACCCGGACGTGTTCAACATCCTGCTGCAGGTTCTCGACGAGGGACACCTCACCGACAACTACGGCCGGGTGATCGACTTCAAGAACACCGTCATCATCATGACGTCGAACCTCGGCGCGCGCGACATCTCCAAGGGCAAGACCCTCGGCTTCCGTCAGCCGGACACGCAGACGAGCTACGACGCCATGCAGGGCAAGGTCCGCGAGGAGATCGAGCGGGCATTCAATCCCGAGTTCCTGAACCGGGTCGACGACATCATCGTCTTCCACCCGCTGGACCGGGAGGAGATCGGCCAGATCGTGCACATCATGCTGCAGGAGGTGCACAAGCGGCTCGCCGAGGAGGAGATCAAGCTGTCACTCAGCGACGCCGCGATCCGTTTCCTGGTCGACCAGGGCTACGACGAGGCCTTCGGCGCACGGCCGCTGCGGCGCGCGATCCAGCGGTATCTCGAGGATCCGCTCTCCGAAAAGATCCTCGCGTCCGACGCGGGCAGCGGAGACGAGATCGAGGTGGACCTGGCGGCGGAGGGTGGCAAACTGGACTTCAAGGTGTTGACTTCGACCCAGACGTGAGCTTGCAAAAGGAACACAAGGTGTTCGCGTCCCCCGGGCGCGCGGCAGGAAGGTCGGCCGCACTCCGGGGGCGCGTCGCTGATGGGAGGTGCGCCTTCGCCCTATCGGTGAGCCTGCCGAGGCTGCTGCCCCTGCTGCTGCTGGGCGCCCTCGTTCCCGGCGGGGTGCGGGCCCAGCAGCCGGAGGCGGGGCGGCCGCTGCAGCAGCCAGACACGGGGCAGATCGGCCAGGCCGCGGTCGTGGACTCGATCGAGATCCAGGGCAACGAGCGGCTGCGCGACGCCGTGCTTCGTTCCCAGCTCGGCATTCAGCCGGGCGACCGCATCACCTACGTGGACGTGCAGAAGGCGATCCACAGGCTGTGGTCGCTCGGACAGCTCAAGGACGTCAGCGCGGCGGCGCAGCCGGTCGGAACGCCGCCGAGCGACCACGTCCGCCTCGTCTTCCACGTCGAGGAGCGGCCGTTCGTCAGCGCGGTGCTGATCAACGGCCTGGAGCACGTCAGCGCGAGCACCGTGCGCGACACCGTGAAGCTGAAGTCCGGGGAAGTCTTCGATCCGGAGAAGGTCGCGCGGGCGCGGACGTTCACCCGTCAGGCGCTGGCGGGCAAGGGGATCTGGCTGAAGAAGTTCGACTACACCCTGGAGCCCCTGAACGCCCGGCCGGGCGAGTACCGGCTCGTCATCGACGTTCAGGAGGGCAACCGCGTCTCCGTCGCGCAGGTCGAGTTCGAGGGCAACCGGGTGTTCAGCGACGACGAGCTGCGTGGCGCCATGGGGACGAAGCCGGAAGGCTTCTTCTGGTTCCGCACCGGTCAGTACGATGAGGAGCAGCTCCGCTCCGACCTCCGCAAGAACCTGCCCGACCTCTACGGGTCGAGGGGCTACATCGACTTCGCGGTGGGGGACGACTCGCTGGTCGTGGATCCGGAGACGGGGAAGGCGAAGCTGGTCGTGCGGGTCGAGGAAGGGCCGCAGTACGTGCTGAACGACTTCACCGTCGTGGGCAACCACCGCTTCTCGGAGAGCGAGCTCGAGCGCTACTTCCGTACGCCATCGGGCGGCCTGCTCCAGAACCTCGGCATCACGCACCCACAGGCGCAGCGGAACGCGACGCCGTTCGATCGAACCGCGTTCCAGAAGGCGACCGACGAGGTGCGGCGGCTGTACAGCAACTACGGGTATCTCTGGTCGCAGGTCGAGCCGATCATCGACAAGACGACGACCGCGGACGGCAGGCAGGCCGTCGACATCGCGTGGCAGATCACCGAGGGTCAGCCGGCCTACGTCAACAAGGTGGCCATCACCGGCAACACCTACACGCACGAGGATGTGATCCGCGACCGGATCTACATCCTGCCCGGCGACGTGTACAGCGAGGATGCGCTCATCCAGAGCTATCAGGCCATCTCCGGCCTCGGCTTCTTCGAGACGCCGCTACCTACGCCGAAGATCGAGCCGACAGACAGCGGCGACGTCAACATCACCTTCGAGGTGAAGGAGAAGCAGACCGGCTCCGTCAACTTCGGAACCGCGCTCGGCGGCTACGGTGGCGTCGCGGGCTTTCTCGGCTACGACCAGCCGAACCTGTTCGGGCAGGCGAAGTCGGGCCACTTGCGCTGGGAGTTCGGCAAGTACACGAACAACTTCGAGGCGAGCTACAGCGACCCCGCGATCCTGGGCTCGCGCTACAGCGGCTCCCTCTCGCTGTTCAGCGCCCGCAACAGCTTCGGACAGGCGTTCCGCTTTTCCCAGGGCCAGTACCGGCGCACCGGCGGCTCCGTGCAGTTCGGCTTCCCGCTGCCGCAGGACCGCTTCACGCGGGCGACCATCGGATACTCGCTCGTCCGCACCAACTACAGCCAGTTCGATCCGACCCAGACCTCGACGCTCTTCGAGCTGCCGCCCAGCACACAGAGCAGCGTGACGTTCGGTCTCCTCCGCAACACGCTCAACCATACGCTGTTCCCGACCGCCGGCACGCGCACGCAGCTCCAGGCCAGCCTCAACGGCGGCCTGCTCGGCGGTGACGGCAGCTTCCAGAAATACATCGCGTCCGGGAGCTGGTACATTCCGATCGGTCAGGCGGGCGGCGCCGCACCGGGAGCACGTCCGATTCGTTTCACGCTCGGTCTCACCGCCGAGATGGGCGCCCTCATGGGCGATGCCTCCCGCTTCCCGTTCGAGCGCTTCTGGATGGGCGGCGTCCAGTTCGGTCAATCCCTGCGCGGCTACGACGAAACGACCATCACCCCGCTGGGGTACTTCGACCGAGGCAGCACGGCGATCCCGCTCGAGTCGCGGCTCGGCGACGCTTACCTGCGGATGAGCGCGGAGTATGCCGTGCGGATGAACGACAATCTTTCGGTTTCGGCGTTCTACGACGCCGGCAACGTCTGGAGCGATCCGGGCGCCATCAACCCCACCCGGCTGTTCCGGGGCGCGGGCTTCGGCCTCACGCTGGTGACGCCGTTCGGGCCGCTGGGCCTCGATTACGCCTACGGCTTCGACAAGCCCAACCCGGGCTGGCAGCTGCATTTCAAGCTGGGACAGGTCTTCTAGAGAAAAGGGAAGAACGGCATGATCAGGAATACGCTCCTCTCGTTCGCGGCGCTGGCCGTCTTCGCCTTGCCGGCCGCGGCGCAGCAGGCGAAGCCGCTCAAGATCGCCTACATAAACTCGCAGAAGATCATCGCCGAGGCGCCGGGCGCGAAGGAAGCGCAGGCGGCGTTCGAGAAGCAGATGGGCGAGTACCGCACCGAGTTGCAGAAGCTGCAGACCGAGATCCAGGGCATGGTGGAGGACTATCAGAAGAAGGAAGCCATGCTCTCGGCGCAGGCGAAGCAGCAGCAGCAGGAAGCGATCCGACAGAAGCAGCAGGACTATCAGCAGCGCGCCCAGGAGCTCGAGCAGGCGGCGGGGCAGAAGCAGCAGGAGCTGGTGAAGCCGATCATGGATAAGATCGAGACGGTCATCACGGCCCTCCGCAAGGAACAGGGCTACGACCTGATCTTCGACTCGGCCGCTGGCGGGCTGATCGCGGCAGACCCTGCACTGGACATCACCGACGAGGTCCTGGCGAGGCTCACGAAGCTGGCCAGCACGTCTCCGAGCCCGAAGTGACGGCTGACCCGCGCAAGCGTCCCGCGCGCGGCCGCATCCCAGTTCTTCAGCGACCTGCTACGTCGGCGCCGCGCCCGTGAAAGCGTCCGAAATCGCCCGCCTCCTCGGCGCCGAGCTGAGGGGGGCGGGAGATCCGGAAATCACGGGTGTGGCGCCGATCGAGCAGGCGGTCGACGGACAGCTCACATTTCTTGCAAGCCGTCGCTACGCCCGGTATGTTCAGCCGGCTCGGGCGGCGGTTTTTCTCGTCAGTGAGAAGCTGCTCGACGCGCTGCCCGAGGGCCGCGCGGCGATCGTGGTGCGGGGCGACGCGCACCAGGCCCTCGCCGTGCTCCTCGAAACAATGTATCCAGAGACGCCGAGCCGCCCCGGCATCCATCCGACGGCGGTGCTGGAGGGCGGCGCCGAGGTCGGCAGGGACGCGAGGATCGACGCGTACGCGATCGTGGGGGCGAACAGCCGGCTCGGCGAGGGAGTGCGGATCGGCGCGCATTGCGTCGTCGGTCCGGAATGCAGGATCGGCGACGGTGTCGTGCTGCACGCCCACGTCACGCTCTACCGCAGGACCCGAATCGGTGCCCGCTCGATCGTGCACAGCGGTGCGCGGCTGGGGGTGGACGGGTTCGGCTACGTTCCGGAGCGGGATCGCCATCGCAAGGTGCCGCAAGTGGGCGATTGCCTGATCGGCGAGGACGTGGAGATCGGGGCGAACACGACGATCGACCGCGGCTCCGTCGGATCGACCGTGATCGGCGACGGAGTGAAGATCGACAACCTCGTGCACATTGGTCACAACGTGCACGTCGGCGAGCGGGCGATCATCGTGGCGCAGGTCGGGATCTCCGGAAGCGTTAGAGTCGGTCGGGGGGCGACTCTGGCGGGGCAGGCGGGGCTGTCGGGACATCTCGAGATCGGCGACGGGGCGACGGTCGCGGCGCAGGCGGGTGTCTTCGGGGACATCGAGGCCGGCACGACCGTGAGCGGGTATCCCGCGAGACCGCACCGAGAGACGCTGCGGGCACACGCGGCGCTGTTCCGCCTGCCGAGGCTGATGGAGCGACTGAAGAGGCTGGAGCGTGCGGTGTTCGCGCGAACGGAAGAGGAATGAGCGATACGCGACAGCAGACGATCGGGTCGGAGACGTCCTTCGAAGGCGTCGGTCTGCACACGGGTGCGAACGCGAAGCTGACGTTCCGGCCGGCGGCCGCGGAGAGCGGGATCCGCTTCCGCCGGGTGGACCTCGAGGGGGAGCCGGAGATCGCCGCGACGCTGACGCACGTGACGTCCACGGACCGTGGCACGAGTCTCGGCGAGGGCGAGGCTCGCGTGCAGACGGTCGAGCACCTGCTCGCGGCGCTGTCCGCGATGCGCGTGGACAACGTCGAGATCGCGATCGACGGTCCGGAGATCCCGATCGGCGACGGCAGCTTCCGGCCTTACTTCGAGATGCTCGCGGAGGCCGGCGTCGTCGAGCAGGACGCGCCGGCCCGGGTGCTGGAGCTGGGGTCCGCCGTTACCGTGAGCGGATCGGCGGGGGCCTCGTACGTGGCCGTGCCGGCTCCTTCGCTGCGGGTGTCGGCGACGATCGAGTTCGACCACCCGCTGATCCGCCGGCAGTTCGCGTCGTTCGACGTGACGCCGGAATCGTTCGGTCAGGATGTCTCGGGGGCACGGACCTTCGGGTTTCTCCGCGAGGTCGAGCAGCTGCGGGCGCGCGGCCTGGCACAGGGCGCGACGCTGGACAACGCGATCGTCCTGGATGACGCGGGGCTCGCCGGCGGTGAGCTGCGCTACGGCGACGAGTTCGTGCGGCACAAGCTCGGCGACGTGGTCGGCGATCTTGCCCTGCTCGGCGAGCGGCTGCACGCGCACGTGATCGCGGACCGGCCGAGCCACGCCGGTAATCTGGCGCTCGCGCGCGAGCTGGCGACGAGCTCGCACAGGCCTGCCGGCCCCGGGATCGTGGACATCCAGAAGATCATGCAGTATCTGCCGCACCGCTACCCGATGCTGCTGGTGGACCGGGTGATCGAGTTCGAGGCGGGGAAGCGGATCGTCGGCATCAAGAACGTCACGATCAACGAGCCCTTCTTCCAGGGGCACTACCCCTCGCATCCAGTGATGCCGGGCGTGCTGGTGATCGAGGCGATGGCGCAGGTCGGCGGGCTGCTGCTGATGGACTCGGTGGAGAACCCGGAAAACCAGGTGATCTACTTCACATCGCTGGACAACGTGAAGTGGCGGCGACCGGTGACACCGGGCGACCAGATCCGCTTCGAGCTCGAAGTGCTGCAGCTGCGGCGTCGCGTGGCGCGCATGCGGGGCGTCGGCACCGTGGACGGGCAGGTAGTGGCCGAGGCGGAGATGATGGCGATGGCGCGGCCGGTGGACGAGTGATGGAGACGGACCGTCTGAGCCACGCCGACACGGTGGTGGAGCCGGCGATCCACTCCACCGCGATCGTGGATCCGGAGGCGGACCTCGGTCCCGGCGTGACGGTTGGCGCATTCAGCCTCATCGGCCCGCGCGTCGAGGTGGGCGCCGGCACGCGCATCGATTCCCACGTGCTGATCGAGCGCGACACGACCGTCGGGAACGGGTGCGCGATCCACCATGGGGCGGTGCTGGGGACCGATCCGCAGGACCTGAAGTTCGGCGGTGAGGAGACACGGCTCTACGTCGGAGATCGGACGGTGGTCCGCGAGTACGCGACGCTGAACCGCGGCACGCTCGCCCGGGGCCGGACGGACGTCGGCACCGACTGTCTGGTGATGGCGTACGCGCACGTCGCCCATGACTGCCACATCGGCGATCACGTCATCCTGTCGAACGCCGTGAACATGGGCGGGCACGTCGTCATCGAGGAGTGGGCGATCGTGGGGGGTCTGACGGCGATCCACCAGTTCGTCCGCATCGGCACGCACGCCTTCGTCGGTGGCGCTTCCCGCGTGCAGAAGGATGTGCCGCCGTACGTCCGGGCGGCCGGCAGCCCGCTGGAGCTGCACGGACTGAACGCCGTCGGGCTGCAGAGGCGGGGTGTTCCGGAGACGGTACGCTCGGAGCTGAAGCGAGCGTACCGGCTGTTCTTCCGCAGCGGGCTGAACATCAGTCAGGCGCTGGAGAGGGGGCGCTCCGAGCTGCAGCCGCTGGAGGAGGTGCGGCGCTTCATGACCTTCATCCAGAAGAGCGAGCGTGGCGTCGCCCTCTGAGGCCGGCGTTCGGATCGGCGTCGTCGGCGTCGGCAGCCTCGGCTACCACCACGCGCGGATTCTGCGCGAGCTGCCGGGCGCGGTGCTGGTGGGGGTTCACGATCGGGACGGGGCCAGGCTGGAGGACGTCGGCCGCCGGCTAGAAGTGGCGATGTTCCCGTCGCTCGAGGCGCTGCTCGAGCGCGTGGACGCGGTGGTGGTGGCGGTTCCGACGAGCGCGCACGAAGAGGTCGGGATCGCCGCGTTGGAGCGGGGACTGCCGGTGCTGATCGAGAAGCCGATCGCGCCTTCGCTCCAGGCCGCCGACCGCATCCTCGCCGCTGCCGATCGCTCGGGTGCATTCGTGCAGATCGGCCACGTGGAGCGCTTCAATGCGGCGCTGCGGGCGTGCGAGCCGTACCTGGACCAGCCGCTGTTCGTGGAGAGTCATCGATTGGCGCCCTTCGACCTGCGGGGCACCGACGTCGCCGTCGTGCTGGACCTGATGATCCACGACCTGGACCTCGTGCTCAGCATGGTGCGACGCCCCGTCTCGGCGATCGCGGCTTCAGGCGTGCCCGTCCTGACCACGAGCCCGGACATCGCGAACGCGCGGCTGGAGTTCGAGGGAGGCGGCGTCGCGAATCTGACGGCCAGCCGCGTGTCTCTGGAGAAGATGCGAAAGATCCGCTTCTTCCAGCGGTCGGGATACATCAGCCTCGATCTGGCGGCCGGCCGGGGCGAGTTCCTGCGCCTCCGGCCGGGGATTCGCTTCTCACCCGGCGAGCCGCTGGGCGCGAGTCGTCTGGAGGAGGTCGTCGAGCGCGTGCCGCTCGAGGGCGATGGCGCCGAGCCGCTGCGCGAAGAGCAGAAGGCCTTCGTCGGAGCGCTGCGCGGCGAGACCGAAGTCGCGGTGACGGGGCGCGAGGGGCGGCATGCGCTGGCCGTCGCGCTGGAAATCGTGGAACGGATCGAGCACGATGTCGCTCATACAGATCCGGCGTGAGCGGAAAAACGAGATCAGAGGCGGACCGGCGCGACCGCCGTCGATCTGGAAGCTGATCGCGGCGCTGATCCTCGTCGCGCTGATCATCTGGAAGCTCAGCCAGGCGGGATGAGGCCGTCAGGGCCGAAGATCCTGATCTCGGCCGGCGAGCCGTCGGGCGATCTGCATGGCGCGGCCGTGGCCGAGGCGCTGCTGAGGCGCTGGCCGGAGGCCGAGCTGTTCGGACTCGGCGGCCCCCGGATGGCGGCGGCCGGCGTCGAGTTGCTGGCCGATCCGGAGCGCCTCTCCGTAATGGGCTTCGTCGAGGTGCTGCAGCACCTCCCCTTCTTCGTCGGGCTGTTGCGCCGCGTAGAGCACGAGATGCGACGGCGCGGCGCCGACCTCGTGCTTCCGATCGACTACCCGGGCTTCAACATGCGCCTCGCGCGACGCGCCCGGCACGCCGGCGTCCCGGTCCTCTACTACATCGCGCCGCAGGTGTGGGCGTGGCACCGCAGCAGGGCGCGGCAGCTGGCAGAGGCCGCGAGCCGGCTGGCCGTCGTTTTTCCCTTCGAGGAGGCGGTCTTCGCGGAGGCCGGCGCCGAGGTCCGTTTCGTGGGGCACCCGCTGACGGATCGAGCCGAGGTGCAGGGGTCATTCGCGGAATTCTGCGCGCGGGTGGGGCTGGACCCGAGCCGGCCGATCCTGGCGCTGCTGCCCGGCTCGCGCGTACAGGAGGTCCGGCGGCACCTCGGAGTGGTCGCGCAGGCCGTGGCGCGGGTCAGGACGGAGCGACCGGACGTGCAACCCGTGCTCGCGAGCGCGCCGGGGGTGGCGGAGGCCGAATACGCGCAGGTGGATTACCCGCGGGTTACGGACTCCCGTCCGCTGCTGAAATACGCGACCGCGGCTCTGGTGAAGTCGGGCACGAGCACCGTCGAGGCTGCCCTCGCCGGGACCCCTCTCGTGATCCTCTACCGCACGCACCCGATCACGTACTGGCTGGCACGGCGGCTGGTCGAGGTGGAGCACATCGGCATGGTGAACCTGATCGCGGGGCGACGGCTCGCGCCGGAGTTCATCCAGGAGGATGCCACGCCCGAGGCCCTCGCCTCGGCGCTGCTGCCGTTGCTGGATCCCGATTCGCCCGAGCGCGGCGCGATGGTCGACGGCCTGGAGGAGGTTCGGGCGGCGCTCGCCCCCGGTGACCACGAGCCGGTCGCGGAGCGCGTCGCGGCGCTCGCGGCGGAACTGCTCGGAGATGGCTGAGGCTGGCCGGCGCGGCTTTCGCTACGCCGCCGCGGCCGTCACCGCTGGAACAGCGCTGGACCTGCTGTTCGCGACCGTGCATTTCCGAGTGTCCGCGCCCGAATCGTACCGGCGCCTGCGATCGGAAGGACGGCCGATCATCTTCGTGCTGTGGCACGGCCGGCTGCTTCCGCTGGGGTATCTCCATCGCGGTGAAGGGGTGGTGGGAATCGTCAGCCGCTCGGCCGACGGGGAGTACCTGAGCCGCATCCTCGAGCGCTGGGGCTTCGGCACGACGCGCGGCTCGAGCTCCCGGGGTGGGGGCGAGGCCCTCCGCGAGCTGGTACGCCACGCGCGGGCGGGGCGCTCGCTCGCGATCACGCCGGACGGCCCACGGGGGCCGCGCGAGCGGATGAAGCCAGGGGTGCTCACGGCGGCGCAGCTCTCCGGCGTCCCCATCGTGCCGGTGTCCGCCGGCGCCGATCGCGGCTGGTGGGTCGAGGGCTGGGACCGGTTTCTCGTTCCGAAGCCGTTCGCACGGGTCCACGTCGCGTACGGGGACCCCGTCGAGGTCCCGCGCCACGCGGATGCGGAGGCGCTCGATCGCACGTCGACGCGGCTCGAGCGCGAGCTCGGACGGCTGACGAGGGAGGTGGACGGTGAGCGCGGTTGAGCGCGCGCGGCGGATCGAGCGCCTGCTCCACGGAGGGGGAGGGGTTCCGGGGCGGCTGCTGCGTGCGGGCCTCGCCCCCGCGGAGCTGCTCTACCGGCTCGGCTCCTCCGTGTACCACGGACTCTACGATCGGGGTCGGCGGACGCCGCAGCGGGTTGCGGTCCCGGTGATCAGCGTGGGCAACATCGCCGTCGGCGGAGCGGGCAAGACCCCATTCGCGGCGTGGCTCGTGGATCGGCTTCAGGAACGCGACCGGACTCCGGCTCTGCTGCACGGCGGATACGGGTTCGACGAGCCCGCGCTTCACCGACGGTGGCACCCCGAAATTCCGGTCGTGGCGCTCAAGGACCGACTGGCCGGCGCGGGTGCGGCGATTACCGCCGGAGCCGACGTGATCGTTCTCGACGACGGCTTCCAGCACCGCAGGCTGCATCGCGACCTGGACATCGTGCTGTTCGCGGCGGAGAGCTGGACACCGCAGCCGCGGCTGTTGCCTCGCGGACCATGGCGGGAGCCGCTCGGCGCGCTCGAGAGGGCCGACATCGTCGTGGTGACGCGCAAGATCGAGAGCGAAGAAGGGGCCGCCGCGGTCGCCGCCGAGCTGGCCCGGGGCCTGCCGAACGTGCCCATCGTCCGCGCCGCGATACTCCCCGACGGGTGGGAGGGCAGCACGCGGAGCGAGGCCGCGCCGCGGGGTCCTACGCTGGCCGTCGCGGGCATCGCCGCGCCGGAAACCTTCCTGGGCAACGCCGCTGTCGCCGGCGCCAGCGTCGAGTCCATGCTGCTCTTTCCGGACCATCACGACTACTCATCGGCGGATGTGGCGCGAATCCGGGACGTGGCCGAAGGACGCCCGATCGTCACGACCGCCAAGGACGCGGTGAAGCTGCGCGCATTCGGGCTCGACCGGTCGCTTTGGGTGCTGCGGCAGCGCGTGACGTTCGATTTCGGGCTGGGCCAGCTGCTCCGGCTGATCGACCTCGCCATCGAGAGCGAGGCTGAGAGATGAAGGTCGTCATCGCCGTCGTCGGCCGTCCCGGAAGGCTGCTGGCGCGACCGATCGCCGAGTACGAGGCCCGCGCCGCGCGCTACTGGAGCCTCGACATCATCGAGGTGAAGGCCGAGAAGGCGCGTCGCGGCATGTCGAATTCCGCCGTGCGCGAGGCGGAGACCCGTCGGCTGCTGGAGCGGATCGAGGCTCCGCTGCGGATCCTGGCGCTGAGCCGGACCGGTCGCCCCTGGAGCTCGGCGGCCTATGCGCGCGAGCTCGGCGAGCTCGCGCTTCACGGGCAGGCAGGGGTCGCCTTTCTGGTGGGGGGAGCGCTCGGTCTGGAGCAGAGCCTCCTGCCCTCTGGAGCCGGGCGCGTTTCGCTCGGACCCGCTACACTGCCGCACGAGCTCGCGCGACTCGTGCTGACCGAGCAGCTCTATCGCGCCGGCACCATCATCCGAGGGGAGCCCTACCACAAGGGATGAGATGAGCGCCCACGACACGACTTCGACGCTGGAGATCCTCGGCGGACCGCCCCACGGCCGGTCCACGCTGATGGAAGACTATCTCGCCGGAGCCGATGCGCTGCAGCCGTTCTACTTCGGCAGCCCGCACTCGCTTCAGACGTTTCGGCGCAAGATGGAGGAGGTCGGAGCGCGTTTCGATGCGGCCGCCCGCGCCGCCATGGCCGAGGCCATCCGGCCGACGAGCGAAGCGGCCGCGAGCCGCCTCGAGCGTGTCGTCGAGGAGGGCGGCTTCTTCGTCACGAGCGGTCAGCAGCCCGGGCTGTTCGGAGGACCGCTCTACACCCTCTACAAGATCCTCAGCGCCATGAGCCTGGCCGACGCGCTCGAGGCTCGGGTCGGCGTGCCGGTCGCGCCGCTCTTCTGGGTCGGCTCGGACGATCACGACTGGGCGGAGGTCAACCATACCTGGGTGCTCGACACCTCGAACGCAATGCAGCGGATCGAGGTCGTGCAGCCGGAGGACACGCCGCCGCATTCCATGGCGCGGCGGCGGCTGGCACCGGGCATAGATGGTGCGATTGCTGACTTGTCGAAAGTATTGCCAGATACTGAATTTACGGACGTTGTTATAAAGCAAATTCGAGATGCTTACCGGCCCGAACGCTCGATGGGCGAGGCGTTCGAGGAGCTGATCGCTGCCTGGCTCCAGAGCCAGGATCTGCTGCTTGTCCAAGCGGCGAGCCCGCAGGTGAAGCGCATCGCGGCGCCGCTGCTCAGAGACGATCTGGCGCGCTCGGAGGAGGCGGAGGCGGCGACGTCGCGACAGACGGAGCGCCTCGAGGAGGTGGGATACCGCGCGCAGGTGGCGCTGATCGCCGGCGCGACGAACGTGCTGTTCGAGGATGAGAAGGGTCGTGGCCGCATTCTCCGCACGGAGGATGGTTTTCTGGCGCACGACGGTGCGGTGCGCTGGACGCGGGAAGAGTTGCTCCAGGCGGTGCAGCGCGAGCCGACGGCGTTCTCGCCGAACGTGCAACTGCGCCCCCTGGTCGAGAGCCGGGTCTTTCCGACCATCTGCTACGTGGCAGGACCCGCGGAGATCTCGTATTTCGCGCAGCTCGGGTGTCTCTTCCGCATGCACGGGATGGCGATGCCGGTCGTCTACCCGCGACGGGGCGGAGTGCTGGTGGAGCCGAAGGTGCGCAAGGTGCTGGACAAGTTCGGGCTGGCGGTGGGGGACCTGGCGCCTCCGTTGCACGAGATCGCGTCACGCTTCGCCCGCGACGAGCTGCCGGAGCCGGTGGCGCGCGGATTGACGGACTTGCGGCGCGGCATCCAGGAGGGCTACCAACGGCTGGAGGAGGCGGTCCGGTCGGTGGATCCAACGTTGAAGGGACCGCTCAACAGCGCCCGCGGCTCGTCGTTCAAGGAGCTCGGTCATTTCGAGAAGAAGGTGCTGCGGCAGCTGAAGGAGCAGAACGAGATCAGCCTGCAGCAGCTCGAGAAGGCGCGGGCCAATCTCTTCCCCGATGGCAAGCCGCAGGAGCGGGTGCTCAGCCCCGTGCACTTCCTCTCGCGCTACGGTCCCGGGCTCATCGACACCCTGCTGGAGCGATTCCGCATCGAGGACGCCTTCGACCAGGAGGATCCGGGCGGCGACGGCTGCGCGTGAGGGCTATGCCGAGGTGCCCGCGGAACAGCACTGCGTGATGGTGTGGGTAGCCTTGCGACGGGAGGTTCCTTTGCCCGCGTACGGAACTTGCCCGCGTGCGTGCTTCCGATGAGCTTGCTACGCATATGATCGGTCTCGTCATCATCCTGGCGCTGATGATCCCGCTGCTGGCGGTGGTCCTCGATTCCCAGCTGGGTCGGGCGCTGGCCGCCCGGCTGGAGCGGCGGGACGTGCCCGCGGCAGCGGGAGACGAGCCGCGCCTGGCGGCGCTGGAAGCCGAGCTCGAGCGGCTGGCGCAGGATGTCAGGCGCCTCGAGGAGGAGACGCGCTTCGTGCAGCAGCTGCTGGACGCGCGACCGGAGGGCGAGTCGGCGCTCCCTCCCGGCGAGGCCCGTGACGCAGGCGAATAGCCCGGGCGGCGAGGAGCTGGAAGCGGAGGCTGGCTCGGAGGCGGGGGCGTCGCAGGCCGCGGGCGAAGAGGGGGCAGGTGTGAGTGGAGCGGTGGAGGCGACGGCGCGTGAGGCGAGTCCGGCTTCAGGCCGCCGATCCGGCTCCGCTTACTGGGTCGCGGCCGGCATCTTCCTGAGCCGGATCTCCGGCCTGGTCCGGGCCCGCATCTTCGCGCGTTACTTCGGCACCAGCATAGCGGCGGACGCGTTCAACGCGGCGCTGCGGATGCCGAACGTTCTGCAGAACCTGCTGGGGGAGGGCACCCTCAGCGCCTCGTTCATCCCCGTGTACAGCGAGCTCCTGAAGGATGGGCGGGAGGAGGAGGCTGGCCGGGTGGCGGGAGCGGTGTTCGCGCTGCTCCTCGCGATCGCGGGCGGTCTCGCCCTGCTCGGCACGCTGGCCGCGCCGATCATGGTGGACGTGCTCGCGACCGGCTTCCACGGCGTCCAGCGCGATCTCACGGTGGCGTGCGTCCGCATCATCTTCCCGATGACCGGGATCCTCGTCCTGTCGGCGTGGGCGCTGGGGATTCTGAACAGCCACCGTCGCTTCTTCGTGCCGTACGTCGCGCCCGTGGTGTGGAACGCGGCGATGATCGCGGTGATGGTGGCGCTCGGGAGCAGGACGACGGCGAACTCGCTCGTGATCGCGGTCGCGTGGGGCGCGCTCGCGGGCGGCCTGCTCCAGTTCCTGGTCCAGCTCCCGTTCGTGCTGCGGCTCGAGCGCCGGCTCCGCGTCCGGCTGGACACGAAGCTGCCGCGCGTGCGCGAAGCCGTGTCGAACGCGCTGCCCGCGATCCTCGGGCGCGGCGTCGTGCAGCTCAGCGCCTATATCGACGTCTGGCTCGCCTCGTTCCTGGCGGAGGGCGCGGTCGCGATCATGACCTACGCGATGACGCTCTACCTCCTGCCGATCAGCCTCTTCGGCATGTCGGTCGCCGCGGCCGAGCTGCCGGAGCTGTCGCGTGAGCGGAGCGGGGAGACGGAGGTCCTGCGCGCGCGCGTGAACGCGGGGCTGCGACAGATCTACTTCTTCGTCGTGCCGTCGTTCATCGGCTTCCTCGTGCTCGGGCGCGTGATCGTCGCGGCGTTGTACCAGAACGGCGACTTCGGTCCGATCCAGTCGTTGCAGGTGTACCTGACGTTGTCGGCCTTCAGCATCGGTCTCGTCGCCAGCACCGGGACCCGCCTCTTCTCCTCGACCTACTTCGCGCTGCACGACACGCGCACTCCGGCGAAGACCGCCACCGTACGGGTGGTGTTGTCCGGAGTGGTGGGCGCCGCGCTGATGGTGCCCTTCTCCCACCTGGAGGTCGCCCCAGGAGCGGCCCTGGGCCCCGTCGGCCTCGGCATCGGCGCTGGCGTCGCGGCGTGGGTCGAGTGGTGGCTCCTGCGCCGGAACCTCGCGCCGCGCATCGGCCGGGTCGGGGCCGGCGCCGGCACGCTCGGGCGCATGTTCGGCGCCGCGCTGCTCGCCGCGGCGGCCGGGTGGTGGGTCGCGGACGCGCTGCCGCAGCTCCACGTGATCCTCCGCGCCGTGCTCGTGCTGGTGCCGTACGGTGTCGTCTACCTCATCGCCGCGCATCTGCTCGGACTGCGGCAGGGGGCGCGGCTGCTCCGGCGCGTGCTACGGCGGTAGCCTTCGAGGCGCGGCTCCACCGGCTGTCACGCGGCGCCGCGTGCTGATGGGGAGGACGAGCGCCGAACGCGGAGGCGCCCTGCGGAACGGCATCGTGTCGGGGGGTACTACCTGCGCCCCGCATCGGGGCCGCTGAAGGAAAACCCGCGGATCGTGCGTCGTGACGGACGGAACTCTCCAGAAGAAGCTGCGCCATCTACCGAGCCGGCCGGGCGTCTACCTGTTTCGGGACGCCCGGGGCGAGATCCTCTACATCGGCAAGGCGAAGTCGCTGCGCTCGCGCGTGCGCAGCCACTTCTCGCCGGAGCCGACGTCGCTGAAGAACCGCGAGATGCTTCGGCGGGTGAGCGATGTGGAGACGATCGTGGTTGGCTCCGAGGCGGAGGCGCTGCTGCTGGAGGCGAATCTGATCAAGGCGCACCACCCTCGCTTCAACATCCAGCTCCGCGACGACAAGCGATATCCATACATAAAGGTGACGGTCCACGAACCGTTTCCCCGCGTCTTCGTCACGCGACGGCTGCTGAACGACGGCTCGCGCTACTTCGGGCCGTACACGGAAGTCGGGGTCATGCGCCACGCGCTGGAGGTGATCAAGCGGCTGTTCACCGTGCGGAGCTGCCGCTACGATCTGCCGGGCGAGGCGCCGGCGAGACCGTGCCTGGACTATCACATCGGGCGCTGCGCGGCTCCCTGCGTCGGATTGCAGTCGCAGGCGGATTACCGCGTGATGATGGACGAGGTGCTGGACGTTCTCGGCGGTCGCACGGCAGGCGTGCGGACGCGGGTCGAATCCGAGATGAAGTCGGCGGCGCAGTCGATGGACTTCGAGCGGGCGGCGTCGCTCCGCGACGTGCTCGCCGGACTCGCTGGGATCGAGGCGCGGCAGCGGGCGATGGACTTGCGTGGAGGCGACCAGGATGTGTTCGGGCTGGCGCGAGACGGATCGCAGGCGTGCGTCACGCGGCTGCGGATCCGGGGCGGCAAGCTGCTCGGGCGCGAGACGCGGTTCTTCCGCGAGCTGGAGGAGGAACCGGACGGCGAGGTGCTGGGCGCGGCGGCGAGCGCGTTCTACCTCGGGCAGGGCGAGCTCGGCCTGACGGACCTGCCGCGCGAGGTGCTCGTGCCGGTGGACTTCGAGGATCGCGAGAGCCTCGCCGAGGTCCTCTCGGAGCGCGCCGGGCGGAAGGTCTTCCTGCTCGTGCCGCAGCGCGGGGACAAGCGGCGGCTCATCGAGCTGGCGGCGCAGAACGCGCGCCATCTGCTCGAAGAGCGCGCGGTGCTCAGCGAGGCGGTGGCCGACCGCGCGGACGACATCCTCTACGAGCTGCAGCATGCGCTCGATCTGAAGAGCGTTCCTCGGATGATCGCCTGCTTCGACATCTCCCATACGCAGGGCACCGAGGTGGTCGGGAGCGCTGCGGTCTTCGTTAACGGGGAGCCGGCGAAGAGCGAGTACCGTCGCTTCCGCGTGCGCGGCGCGTGGGGCAACGACGACTTCCGCTCCATGCGCGAGGTCGTCGGTCGCTACCTGCGACGCCGCATCGACGAGGAGAAGCCGCTTCCGGAGCTGATCGTCATCGACGGCGGCAAGGGACAGCTCAGCGCGGCGCTCTCGGAGGCACGCGAAGCCGGAGCCGTCGATGTCGCGCTATGCGCGCTCGCCAAGCGGGAGGAGGAGGTCTATCTTCCGGCCCGGTCCGCGCCGGTGCGCATGAGCCGCTCCGCCGCCTCGCTGCGGCTCCTCCAGCAGCTGCGCGACGAGGCGCACCGCTTCGCCCACGGCTACAATCGCAAGCTGCGCAAGCGCCGGACCCTGCGCAGCGCACTCGAAGAGGTGCCGGGGATCGGACCGGTTCGCCAGCAGGCGTTGCTCGCGCGATTCGGCAGCGTGCGCGCGCTGCGCGCCGCCACGGCCGACGAAATCTCATCCGTACCCGGCTTCTCGCATGAGCTGGCGCGCAGACTCCACGACCACCTCAGCGCCTGACCCGCCGATGGTTCGAACCCGCTTCGCGCCGAGCCCCACCGGCAGCCTGCACGTCGGCAACGCGCGGATCGCCATTCTCAACTGGCTCTTCGCCCGCCAGAACGACGGGGTGTTCGTGCTGCGGATCGAGGACACCGACGTCGAACGGAACGTGCCCGGGGCCGACCAGGAGATGCTGCAGGACCTCCGCTGGCTCGGCCTCTTCTGGGACGAGGGACCGGGGCAGGGGAGCGGAGGCGGCGAGCACCCCGTGCCGTATCGCCAGAGCGACCGGCTCGGCTACTACGCGGAGTACGCCGAGTGGCTGATCGCGGCGGGGGCGGCGTACCGGTGCTACTGCACGGTGGAGGAGCTGGCCGAGCGCCGCGAGGCGGCACTCGCCTCGGGCAGACAGCCGCACTACGATCGTACCTGCGCCGACCTGGCCCCCGAGCGCGAGACCCGGCTCCGCGAGCAGGGGCGGGAGCCCGCGGTTCGCTTTCGCGTCGAGGGGCAGGGCCCGGTCCGGGTCCACGATCTGGTGCGGGGAGTCGTGGAGGTCGACCGCACCGAGCTGGGCGACTTCGTGATTCTCCGCTCCGATGGCCGGCCGACCTACAACTTCGCCGCGGTCGTGGACGACCTGCTCATGGACATCACCCACGTGATCCGCGGCGCGGCGCACCTCTCCAACACGCCGCGGCAGGTGCTGCTTTACGAGAGCATAGGCCACCGACCGCCGCTGTTCGCGCACGTGCCCATGGTGCTCGGCGAGGATCGGCAGAAGCTCTCCAAGCGACACGGCGCACGGCCCCTGAGCGACTACCGCGCGGAGGGATTCCACCCCGATGCCATCGTCAACTATCTGTCGCTTCTCTCCTGGTCGACCCCCTCGGGCGAGGAGTTCCTCAGCCGGGAGCGACTCATTCAGGAGATCGACCTCGAGCGGATCGGCGTCGCCGACGCCGTGTTCGATCCCGGGAAGCTGCGCTGGCTCTCCGCGAGACACATTGACGCGATGCCCCTCGACGCGCTCGTCGCCGCCGTTTCGCCGTTCATCGACCGGTCGCGGTTTCCGCTCTCCGACGATCTGCTACCGACGATCGTCGAGGCCGCTCGCAGCCACCTCACCACCTTCTCCGAGATCGATGAGCAGCTCGAGCGGTTCTTCGCGGTCGACGGCCCTTCGCCGGAGGCCACGCAGGCTCTCCGCGGCGACCCCGTCGCACGAGCCGTGCTCCTCGAGACCGCGAGCGCCTTCGCCGAGCTAGCGGACTGGCGCGCAGACGCGATCGACGCCGCGATCCGCCAGGCGGGGCGTCGAGCCGGCGCTCGCGGCCGCAGCCTCTTTCTGCCGCTCCGGCTGGCGCTCACCGGGGACGAGCACGGGCCGCCGCTGCCCGCCCTGCTGGCCGTTCTCGGACGCGAGCGAACGCTCCGCCTGCTCGGCGATGCGGCCGCTCCCGATGCCGTTTGACCCCACACACCAAGCCCTCTACATTTCCGCGTTTCCGTCGACAGGTCGCTGCCGAACCGGCGCTCGCGTCTGGCGCGCGCGCGGCACGACGAGGAACGAGGAGGACCTGCTCAGGGGGTGAGATCGGGTGCGTGCGCTGATCTTCGATCCGTTCGCGGGCATCAGCGGCGACATGATTCTCGGTGCGCTGGTGGACCTCGGGCTGGACGTCGCCTGGCTGGACGCCTTCGTCGCGTCGCTCGGGCTCGACGGCGTGGTGCTCCGGGTCGAAGCCGCGCAGCGCCGCGGCATCGCCTGCCGGCAGGTCCGCTTCGAGCTCCCTCCGGAGCGCGCGCATCGGCATCTCTCCGACGTTCTGGAGGTGATCGAGCACAGCGGGTGCGCCGCCTCCGTCAGGGAGCGGGCCGCGGCCATCTTCCATCGCCTGGCGGAGGCCGAAGCCGACGTCCACGGCGTCTCCGTGGATGCGATCCACTTCCACGAGGTCGGAGCCCTCGACGCGATCCTCGACGTGCTCTGCGCCGTGGCCGGCCTGGCCGAGCTCGGCATCGAGCGCGTCTACACTCGCCCCGTCGCGCTCGGGCACGGCTGGATCCAGATCGAGCACGGACGCTTCCCCGTGCCGGCCCCCGCCACGCTTAAGTTGTTGCAGGGATTGCCGGTACGAGAAACATCACTGGAGGGGGAGTGTACGACCCCCACCGGCGCCGCCATCCTGGCCGGGCTCGTCGAGCGGACGCGCCCGCCCGCCACCTTCACGCTGTACGGCAGCGGCTACGGCGCCGGCGAGCGCGATCCCGCGGATCGACCGAACTGTCTGCGGGCCATCCTCTGCGATCCGGTCGTACCGGAGGCGGCGGACCGGCTGTACCTGGTGCAGGCCGATCTCGACGACTTCGCGCCGGAGTATGCCCCTTCGGCACAGGATGCGCTGTTCGAGGCCGGCGCGCTTGATGCGGTGACGTCGACGGTCGGGATGAAGAAGGGCCGGCCGGCGTTGCGGCTCGAGGCGCTCGTGAGCGCCGACCGGCTGGATGGGGTGCTGGACGCGCTCTTCCGCGCGACGAGCACGATCGGCGCACGTTACTGGCCCGTGGCTCGACCGATGCTGGAGCGTCGCCAGGAGACGGTGGAGTGGCGCGGTCACCGCCTGCGCCGCAAGCGCGTGAAGTTGCCGGGTGGCGGCGAGCGCTCCAAGCTGGAGTACGAGGACATTGCGCGGGTGGCGCGCGAGCTCGGCCTCTCGCCCTTCGAGGTGCGCGTGGCCGTGGAGACGGAGGCGGCGCTGGTCGCCCCTGACGAATGAGACGCATCGAGAGGTGCGGTTTCTGTTTACTCACATCGGAGGATTAGAACGGATGAACCGGACCCTGGGGCTCATCCTTGCCCTGGCCGCCACGACCACGGCGGGCGCGTGCGCCTCGTCCGGCGGGGGGCAGGCCACGGCACAGCCGACGCCGGCCGCCGCAACCGAGACGCCGGCCCAGCCCGGGAAGCAGTACCCGCCCGGCATCGCGAAGCCGTCCGACACCGACGAGACGCGGAAGGCGACGATCATGCTGGTGAAGGCGCAGGCGCAGAAGGACTCGGCCGCGGCCGCGCAGCAGTACCAGCAGGCACTCCAGACGGTGAAGGAGGGGCTGCAAAAGGACTCGCTGAACCCGAAGCTCTGGCTGACGCTGGGGCAGGCGGCGGCCGGGCTGAGCCAGTACGAGCTGGCCGACTCCGCCTTCAGCCGGGCGCAGGAGATCTATCCCGCCTACGAGCCGGACGTCGAGTCCGAGCGCGAGTCTGCGTGGATCGCAGCGTTCAACGCCGGCGTCAAGGCGCTGCAGGCGGGCAACAAGGAGGAGGCGCAGACGCAGCTCGAAAGGGCGCAGATGGTCTATGACAAGCGTCCCGAAGCGCTGATGAACCTGGCTTCGATCTATGTCGGCCAGGATCAGCCGGAGAAGGCTGCCGCGGCGTACGCGCGCGTGCTCGAGATCGTCAACGACACCGCCCGCGCGAGCCTGCCGGCGGAGGTCACGGCCGACTGGGACCGTTACGGCAGGATGGCGCGCTCCAACACGGCGCAGCTCTACGCGCAGGCGGGCGTGGACGCGTTCCGCGCGGAGAAGTACGACGAGGCGGCCGGTGACTTCCAGAAGGCGCTCGACATCAATCCGTTCTATCGCGACGCGCTCTACAACCTGGCTCAGGCGCTCTATCTGCAGACGAACCAGCTCGAGGAGCAGCGCGACTCGGCAGCCGCGGCCGAGAAGCAGCAGATCGAGGGCGAGCTGCAGGGCCTCTACAAGAAGTTCGTGGACGTGTCGGAGAAGGTGCGCGAGATCGATCCGTACAACGGCAACGCCCTGCTCCTGCTGGCGCGCGGCTACCGCGGCCTGGGTCTGATCGCCACCACGCCGGCCGAGAAGAAGGAGTGGCAGGACAAGGCGCTCGCGGCCCTGCAGGACCAGCAGGCCATGAAGTTCCAGGTGACCAACATGCAGGTCGCAACGCAGGACAGCGCGATGCAGTTGCAGGGCACGCTGGAGAATGCGTCCCTCGATCAGGGCACCCCCGTCACGCTCAAGTTCACGATGCTGGACGAGGGCGGGGCCGATGTGGGCAGCAACACGGTGACCGTGAATGCGCCCGCGAAGACGGAGTCCACCTCCTTCCAGCTCACCGTTCCGGTCAGCAGGGACGTGCTCGGCTGGAAGTACGAGCGGGTTCAGCAGTAGAGCCGACGATCGGCTCGATTCGAGCCGGTCGCCGCTCGAAGGGGTGTCCGCGAGGGCACCCCTTTTCGCTGCGGCGTCTCGTGGTGTACGCTTCTTGCGCGACCCAGGGTCGCCAACCGACGTCACCAACCTGTCGACCGAAGGTGAGCGATGGAGAGCGAGCGCGTCCGCGACTGCCCCCGCTGCGCGGAAACCGTCTCCGCGGAGGCGGACTATTGTGCGGTATGCGGTGAGCTGTTCACATCCGCCCGCTGCGCCGGCCACCCCGACCGGGAGGCCGTCGGCCGCTGCGTCATCTGCGGCCGGGCGGTATGCCGCGAGTGCCGGTCCGGCGAGCGTCAGGCCTGCCTTTGCGAGGAGCACGCGAGCGTGCCCGTGATCGAGGGTTGGGCGCAGGTCTACTCGACCGGCGACGAGATCGAGGCTCAGCTGATCGAGGAGAACCTGCGCGCGGAGGGCATCGACTCCCGCGTGTTCTCGCAGAAGGACCGCTCCTTCGCCGTGGCGCTCGGCGATCTCAGCCCGGTGCGGGTGCTGGTGCCCGCGTATGCCTATACGGATGCGCTCCAGGTCATCCGCGGGCACCTGTCGCAGGAGGGCGAGGTCGTCTTCGCCTGTCCCCAATGTGGCGAGGCGGTCGAGGAGGATGCCGAGACGTGCGAGTCGTGTGGGGCCGCGCTGGGGAGGCGCTGACGGAAGGCGCTGAACGAAGGCGCTGAACGAAGGCGCTCACGAAGGCGCTCACGGAAGGCGCTCACGGAAGGCGCTGACGGAAGGCGCCTGTGGTCAGCGCCTGCTGTAAACGCCTGCTGTAAGCGCCTGCAGTAAACGCCTGAAGTAAAACATCTTTCAGGGCTACGGTGTACCGACGGGGCGGCCGAATTGGCCACCCCGAATCACGAGGAGGAGATGGTCCGGATCGCGGAGGTGCTCCCCGGCAGCATCGCGGAGGAGCTGGAGCTGGAGATCGGCAGCCGCATCGTGCGTATCAACGGCGAGCCGGTGCGCGACGTGATCGACCTGCGTTTCCTGGAGGCCGATGGCCTGCTGGAGATGGAGGTCGTCTCGGCGTCCTGTGGCGAGTCCGTCGTGTACGAGATCGAGAAGGATGCGGCGGAGGGGCTCGGTGTGCGGCCGGAGCAGGACGTGGTGCGGCAGTGCGCGAACAAGTGCGTCTTCTGCTTCATCGACGGCAACCCTCCCGCGGCGCGGTCGCGCCTGATGCTGAAGGATGACGACTTCCGTCTGTCGTTCAGCTACGGCAGCTACGTCACGCTGACGAACCTGGGACCGCGCGGCTTTCGCCGGCTGATCGAGCAGCGGCTGTCTCCGCTGTACGTGAGCGTGCACGCCACCGAGCCGGAGCTGCGCGAGCGGCTGCTGGGCGTGGCGCGCGGCGGCGACATTCTGGAGCGGCTGCGCGAGCTGCTGGAGGGCGGGCTCGAGGTCCACACTCAGATCGTGCTGTGTCCGGAGTGGAACGACGGCGCCCACCTCGAGCGCACGATGCGGGATCTCTGGGAGCTGGGTCCCGGCGTTCTGTCGCTGTCGGTGGTACCGGTGGGGCTCACGCGCTACAATCTCGGCCGGCCGGTCCGCCTGCTGCGCCCCGAGGAGGCGAAGCGGGTGATCGCGCAGGTGGATGGTGTGCGCGACGTCGCGCTGGCGGAGCGTGGCCTCGGCTGGGCGTATGCCGCCGACGAGCTGTTCCTGATCGCCGGCCTCGAGGTCCCGACGGCGCCCTATTACGACGACTGGCCCCTCACAGAGAACGGCGTCGGGGCCGTGCGCGGCTTTCTCGACGACCTTTCAGGAGCGCCGCTGCCGTCGCTGGACGGACGTCGCATCGCTCTCGTCACGGGGACGCGCATGACGGAGCTGATCGAGCCGCTGCTCTCGGGCGTGAGAGCCGCGACGGGCGCGGACCTCGAGCTGCTCGCCGTTCGCAACGGGATGTTCGGCGACACCGTGACGACGGCCGGACTGCTGCCCGGAGCGGACATCCGGGACGCCGTACTCGACGCCGGCCGTCGTGATGCGGCCTCGCCGGGACACCGGTTCGATGTCGTGCTCCTGCCGGCCGAAGCGCTGAACGACGACGGCGTCTTCATCGATGATCTGCCACTGGACGCGCTCGCGCAGGCCCTCGCGCCTGCCCGACTGCTCGCCGGTCACACCCTCACCGCCACCCTCGCCGCGCTGTGAGTCAGGCTCTGCCGGCGGTCGCCATCGTCGGCCGACCCAACGTCGGGAAGTCCACGTTCTTCAACCGGGTGCTGGGCCAGAGGCGGGCGATCGTAGAGGACGAGCCGGGCGTGACCCGCGACCGCAACATCGCGGAGGCGGAGTGGGCGGGGCGGCGCTTCTTCCTCGTGGACACGGGCGGCCTCGATGTCGACTCGCACGAGCCAATGGCCTCGGCGGTCCGGAAGCAGGTGCTGGCGGCGATCGAGGAGGCGGACGCGCTCGTGTTCCTGGTGGACGGACGCACCGGTCCGCACCCGCTGGACTTCCGCATCGCGGAGGTGCTGCGGAAGACCGACCGCCCGGTGCTGCTCGTCGTGAACAAGCTGGACCGGCTGCCGGAGGAGCTCGGCCACCACGACTTCTGGGAGATCGGCCTGGGCGAGCCGTGCCCGGTGAGCTCGGCTTCCGGCCGCGGCTCCGGCGATGTGCTCGACCGCCTCATCGCGCTGCTGCCGAACGCCGGCGTCTCCGAAGAGGAGCCGGGCACGATTCAGGTCGCGGTCATCGGCAAGCCGAACGTGGGCAAGTCGAGTCTGATCAATCGGCTGCTCGGCCAGGAGCGGCTGGTCGTGAGCGAAGAAGCCGGTACCACTCGCGACGCGATCGATACGCCGATGCGCTATCACGGTCGCCGGCTCGTGTTCATCGATACCGCCGGGCTGCGCCGCCAGGCGCGCATCGAGCCGGGGCTCGAGTTCTACAGCGTGCTGCGCACGCAGCGGGCGGTGCAGCGGGCGGATGTCTCGGTGCTGCTTCTCGACGCGACGGAGCCGGTGCACGTGCAGGATCTGCGCATCGCGCGGCTGGCGTGGGAGGCGGGCAGCGGCCTGATCATCGTGGCGAACAAGTGGGATCTGGTGGAGAAGGACACGATGGCGGCCGTCCGCTTCGAGCAGGCGCTCAAGAAGCGCGCGCCGCAGCTGCAGTGGGTGCCGATGCTCTTCACGTCCGCGCTCACCGGGCAGCGCGTCCAGCGCCTGCTCGAGCTCGTGGTGCAGGTAGGGGAGGAGCGGCACCGCCGCCTCTCGACGAACGAGGTGACCGAGGCCGTGCGCGAACTGGCGGAGCGACAGCCTCCGCCGCATTTTCAGGGGCATCCGGTGAAGCTCCTGTACGCGACCCAGGCTGGCGAGGCGCCGCCGCGCTTCGTCGTCTTCACGAACCGGCCGAAGGGCATCACCGAGAGCTACGCCCGCTATCTGCACAACGGCTTCCGCGAGCGCTGGAGCTTCACGGGCACGCCGATCCGATTCCGCTTCCGGGGACGCAAGGAGACGAGGTGACGCCGTTCGGGTTCGTCCTGCTCAGCTACCTGCTCGGCGCCGTGCCGAGCAGCTATCTGGCGGGCCGCCTCGGGCGGGGGCTCGACCTGCGCGAGCACGGCAGCGGCAACCTGGGCGCGACGAACGCGTTTCGCGTGCTCGGCTGGCGACTCGCGCTGCCGGTGCTGGTGTTCGACGTCTTCAAGGGCTGGTTCCCCACGTCTTTCTTCCCGCTCTGGGACGGCTCGCGCGACCGCGCGTGGATCGCGGCCTACGCCGTCGCGGCCGTGGTGGGGCACGTCTTCTCGATGTACGTCGGGTTCCGGGGAGGGAAGGGGGTCGCCACCAGCGCCGGGGTGCTGCTGGCGCTCGCGCCGTGGGCGGTGCTCGCCGGGCTGGTCGTCTGGCTCGCCGTGATCGCACTGACCCGAATCGTCTCGCTCGCCTCGATCATCGCGGCCGTCGCCGTGCCGCTGGTCGTGTGGATCCAGCGTGGGGACCCCGTGGTCCTGACGCTCTGCAGCGGACTCGCGCTGTTCGTGATCTTCGCGCACCGCACCAACATCCGGCGCCTCCTGCGCGGGGAGGAGCACCGCTTCGGTGCGCCGCGGAAGGGGACCGCGCACCCATGAGCACGAGGATCGGCGTGGTGGGGGCGGGCAGCTGGGGCACGGCGCTCGCGAATCTGCTCGCCGGATATGGTCACGAGGTGACCGTATGGTCGTACGAGGAGCCGGTCGCGCGTCAGATCGAGGAGCGGCACGAGAACATCGATTACCTGCCTGGCGTCGCCCTTGCCGCCTCCCTGCACGCCACCTCGAGGCTCGGCGAAGCGGTCACCGGCGCGGACGTCGTGGTCTCGGTGAGCCCGTCGCAGCACGTGCGCCGGATCATGGCCGAGGCGGCGCCCGCGCTGCGCGAGGACGTGCTGGTGGTCAGCGCGTCGAAGGGGATCGAGACGCGCACCGGCGACACGATGGCGGAGGTGCTCCAGGAGGTGCTGCCCGCTTCGATCGCGGCCCGTGCGACGTTCCTCTCGGGCCCGAGCTTCGCCGTCGAGGTGGCGCGCGGGCTGCCGACCGCCGTCGTCGTCGCGTCCCGTGACGCGGAGGCGGCGCGCGAGGCGCAGCAGCTCTTCCAGGGCGACCGTTTCCGCGTCTACACGAACCCCAATGTCCGGGGGGTCGAGCTCGGAGGGTCGCTCAAGAACGTGATCGCGCTCGGGGCCGGCATGGTCGTCGGGCTCGGACTCGGCCACAACGCGCTGGCCGCGACGATCACGCGCGGACTCGCCGAGATGATGCGGCTGGCCGAGGCGCTCGGCGCCGATCGCCGCACGCTCGCGGGCCTCGCCGGCATGGGCGACCTCATCCTCACCTGTACAGGGGATCTGAGCCGCAACCGCACGGTCGGCGTGGAGCTCGGCCGCGGCCGGAGCCTCGGCGAGATCCTCGGGGGGATGAACATGGTGGCGGAGGGCGTGGAGACGACGAAGGCGGCGCACGCGCTGGCGCGTCGCCACCACATCGACATGCCGATCGTGGCGGAGGTGCACGCGGTGCTGGTCGAGGGGCGCACCCCCGCGGAGGCGGTGAAGAACCTGATGACACGAGAGCCGAAGCCGGAGCTGCGATGAGCGACATGGACCAGGGCGGCCTCTGGGGGCGCGAGGAGACGCTGGAGGACCTCGAAGCTGCGAGCGAGACGTCGGACCGGGAGGTACCTGCGCGCGGGAGCACCCCGTCCCCTTCCCGCATCGCCCCGAAGGAGTACTACTCGATGGGCGAGGTTTGCGACCTCGTGGACCTCAAGCCGCACGTGCTGCGTTACTGGGAAAGTCAGTTCCCGGTGCTGAATCCGTCGAAGAACCGCTCTGGCAACCGGGTCTTCCAGCGCAAGGAAATCAAGCTCATCCTGCTGGTGAAGCACCTGCTGTACAGCGAGAAGTATACGATCGAGGGCGCGCGGCAGAAGCTGGATCAGCTGCGCAGGGGCGGCGAGCTGCGCTCGAGCGCCGACGCCGCGCTCGGGCCGGAGCTCGCGTCGACGCTGCGGCAGGAGCTGGCCGATCTGTTGCGGACGTTGTCGGCGCCCCTGCCGTCGAGCCCGAAGCCGGATGCATGAGGATCCTCGTCACGAACGATGACGGCTATCTGGCCGGGGGGCTGCGCACGCTGGCGCGGGTGGCCGAGGCCCTCGGAGAGGTCAGCATCGTCGCCCCGGACCGCGAGCAGAGCGCGACCAGCCACTCGCTGACAATGCACCACCCGCTGCGCGTCCGGCAGGCACAGGGCGTGTCCGTCGTGGACGGCACACCGACCGACTGCGTGGTGCTCGCGGTCGGGGAGCTCCTCGCGGAGAAACCGGATGTGGTGCTCTCGGGCGTGAATCACGGGCCGAACCTCGGCGATGACGTTCTCTATTCCGGCACGGTCGCGGCGGCGATGGAGGCGACCATCCTCGGCATTCCCGCCGTCGCGGTCTCCTATGGCGGCCGCGACCCGGAGACGATCGCGGCCTGGCAGGACCGGCTCATCGAGCTGATGCGCCAGATCATCGTGCGTGATGATTTTCCGGGCCAAACCCTGGTGAACATCAACCTGCCGCCGCTGCCGCCGGCAGAGGCGAGGGGAGTGCGCGTCACGTCGCTCGGACGTCGCGCCTACATCGACTCGCTCACGCGTGCGCACGACCCGAGCGGCCGCGAATACTTCTGGATCGGCGGCGGCGAGAGTCGCTGGTGGGGGAGCGAGTCCTCCGACTTCCAGGCCATACGCGACGGGTTCGTGTCCGTCACGCCCCTCCATCTCGATCTGACGAACTACGGGCTGATCCAGGAGCTCGGCGGCTGGAAGCTGAGCCTGTGACCGAGAGGCACTTTGAGGCCCAGCGACGCAAGCTCATCGAGAGCGTCCGCGAGACCGGTATCGAGGAGCTCGAAATCCTGCGCGCGCTCGACCAGGTCCCGCGCCACCTCTTCGTTCCGGAGGGCGTGCACCACCGCGCCTACGAGGATGCGCCGCTGCCGATCGGATTCGGCCAGACCGCGACGCAGCCTTCGTTGCAGGCGCTCTATGTCCAGCGGCTCGGCGTAAGCCCCACCGATCGCGTGCTGGAGATCGGCACCGGGAGCGGCTATCAGACGGCCGTCCTCGCCCAGCTCGCCGCGAACGTCTACTCGATCGAGCGCATCCGCGCGCTCTCCGTCCGCGCCCGCGCGACGCTCGACTCGCTGCGCATCGCGAACGTCGCGCTTCTCGTCGGCGATGGCACCATCGGCTGGTCCCGCTACGCGCCCTACGACGCGATCCTCGTCGCCGCTGGGGCGCCCGATGCGCCGGCCGCGCTGCTTCACCAGCTCGCCCCGGGCGGGCGGATGCTCATCCCGCTCGGCGACCGGGAGACGCAGCAGCTCACTCTCTTCCGTAACGCTCCCGAGGGGCTCGTGCGGGAGGAGGTCGGCCGCTGTACGTTTCTCCCGCTCGTCGGCCGCTTCGGCTGGAGCGTGGAGTAGACGGCGCCGGAGCAGCCTTTTCCGTCGCCGGCGTCCTTGGTATCTTCGGCGGACCGCCCGTCTCTCCCCGATCTTCAACAGACATGGAGCACGCGATGGACCCGACCGGGGCCGACCGCTATTCCGCGGACCGCTTCAAGCCGCCCACCGGCGCCGACCGGCAGGACGAGCAGGGTCGGCGCGCGGCCCGGCCGCACATCGCTCCGCCGTTCTTCGCCGGCGGGCGACCCGCACCGCCGCAGCCGCAGGAGAGTCCACCTGCCGCCGAGCCGCACTCCCCGGCAGCGGAGCCAATGCCGCCGCCTCGCGAGCCGCCGATGCCGGAGCCGTCCGCGCCGCTCGCCTCGACGAGCGATCGGGGCGCCGACGTGGAATTCCCCTGGGAGGCTCCCGTGCCCGAGCTTCTGCTGACCGACGTGATCCAGGAACCGGCATCGGCCCGGACCGGGGAAAGCGCCCACTGGACGGAGGAGGCGGCCGCTGAGTGGACGGAGGAGGCGCAGTATGCGCAGAGCGAGGAGACCGCCGACTTCATCGCGGGCGCGGGCATCGGCGACTACGAGCGTGAGCCCGATGGCGACTACGACGAATACGGCGACGCCGGCGCGACGTCCGTCGAGGAGCCGGTCGAGGCGCCCGGTGTCCCGGAGCTCGAGTACTTCGCTCCCCAGCCGCTGGAGGCCCCGCAGCCGTTCGAAGCTCCGCAGCCGCTCGAAGCGCCGGCCGTCGAGGAGGCGGGGTTGGCGCGAGAGGGCCGGGAGCTCGCGGACGAGCTCGAGACGCTCGCGGACGCGCTCCGGCGGGATGGCCTCGCCGCGCTCGACCGCGCCGTGCGCGGCCACCTGCGTCTGCAGGCGCTGGTCGCCGCGGTGCTCGTGGCTTACACGGCCTCGCCGTCCGAGCCGGAGTAGCGGAGCCGGCCAGGTGAGCGCTCCGGAGGCCCCCGTCGTCGAGCGGCTCAGAGCCGCGATCCGCGACATCCCCGACTGGCCCGAGCCCGGCATCGGCTTCAAGGACATCACCCCGCTGCTCGCGGACGCCGCGCTCTTCCGCGAGGCCGTTGACGCGCTGGCGAGCAGCGTGGCGGACCTGAGCGTCGACGGCGTGGTCGCGATCGAGGCCCGCGGATTCATCCTCGGAGCGCCTCTCGCCTACCGGCTCGGCTGCGGCTTCATTCCCGTCCGCAAGCCGGGCAAGCTTCCGTACCGCACCCTCTCCGAGAGCTATTCGCTCGAGTACGGCAACGCGGAGCTGCACGCGCACGAGGATGCGCTCCGTAGCGATCACGGAGTATTGATCGTCGACGACGTGCTCGCGACGGGCGGCACCGCCGCGGCGACGGGCCGGCTGGTCGAGAGGCTCGGCGCGCGCGTGCTCGGCTACGCGTTCCTGCTGGAGCTCGACTTCCTCCACGGCCGCGATCGGCTGGAGGGCGCCCGCGTCGAGAGCGTCGTCAGGGTCTAGCAGGTCGCCGGCCGCCGCCCCGGCGCCACGGGCGGCTGGATCAGGTCCTCCGCTCGAGCAGGATGTGGCGCCGGACCCACCAGATGATCCCCACCAGCAGCGCGAGACCGATCACGGCGTCGAAGCGGTGGAACCACACGCCCAGCGTGTCCCAGTGCTCGCCCAGCTGGTATCCAATGTAGGCCAGCCCCAGACTCCAGATCACCGAGCCGACGAACGTATAGAGGATGAAAGGGGTGAGCCGCATCCGCGCGACGCCGGCGGGGAAGGCGATGAAGGTGCGGATCACGGGGAGCAGCCGTCCGATGAAGACGGAGATCTCGCCGTGGCGATCGAACCAGCGATCGGCGAGGTCGAGATCGTGGCGGCTTATCAATACCCAGCGCCCGTGACGCTCGAGGAAGCGGCGGCCGCCCCAAAGCCCCACGTAGTACGCGACGAGCGAGCCGAGAACGCATCCGACCCCGCCCGCGATTCCGACCAGCCACAGGTTCAGCTCGCCGGTCGCTACGAGAGACCCGGCGAACGGCATGATGACTTCCGAGGGAAGCGGGATACAGGCGCTCTCGATCGCCATCAGCAGCACCACGCCGCTGTAGCCGAGCGACGAGATGACCGCCATGATCGCGCTGCCAATGGCTCCGAGGATCCGACCGAACAAGGCTTCCTTCCGTGGCTGGGGACGCCCGTGCGGCGCACGCGGGCCGCCGCGGGAGGCCCCAAGATAGAAGCGAGGCGCGAGACGGGGGAGGGTCGCTCGGATCAGGTTCCCGGCGGCCGGGTCGTAACGGCGGACATGCCGCCAATGATCTGCCAGCCGGCCGGCGTGCGCACCCAGGTATGGGTGATCCGATTCGTGTCCGGCTCGCCGTGCCCATTGGCGTCCACCCAGTCCTCAGTCAGCCAGTAATGGGTGACGACCACGTCGCCGGTCGCATGACTGGCTGCCGGCACCTGCTCGTACGAGCGCAGCTTCAGCCCCTTCTGGGTGAAGGCCGTGATCCAGTCCGTGATGTGGTCCTTCCCGACGGGCTCGGCGCTCGAGGACGGCCAGCCGACGAAGCTCGGGTGCCACAGCTCGCGGTACTTCTCGAGATCGCCCGCCTTGACGTACTCCCAATATGCGTGCTCCAGCTTCCAGACCGCCTGCTCGTCCGCGGACTGCTGTTGAGCCGCCAGACGCGCGGGACATAGGAAGACGACGCCCGTGATGACCGCCCATACGACTCTTCCGGTGCTCATGTGGAATCCTCGCGTTCGACGTTGACGGAGACGCCCGGTTGCTCGATCTTCCGGCGCCGTCGCACCCTCGGGTGCGAGCGGGGTAGATCGAGCGACACGTCTGACTATCGCCCTCGTAGCTCAGGTGGATAGAGCGACGGATTCCTAATCCGTAGGTCGCGCGTTCGAGTCGCGCCGAGGGCACTGCGAAGCCCCGGGAGCGCTCCCGGGGCTTCGTGCATCCGCCGGACCTGCGTGCCGCGCGTGCGGCGGCCCCGCTTACTGGTCCGTGCCCTTACTTGCACTCCGCACGGAAGTTGTCGACGTCCGCCGTGAGCGTTCCGTTAGCGTTGTACGTGACGTGGACGTTCTCGTGGACCAGGAAGTTGTTGCCGGGGCCCTGACCGATCATCCGGTAGTTGTTCACGAAGCTATCAGTCTCGCCGATTTTCAGGTTGAACTCCTCCTGTGTCACGCCGGTGCCCTGGTACTTGTCGCCGGTGACGTCCCCTACTCCGGTGATCCCCTGCGGCTGGAAGTGCGACTTGACGTGCAGCCCCCCGTTCGCGTCCACCGTTGTATGGTTCAGGATGTGGAGCTCGCCGGAGAGCAGCACGAACTCGCCGGCGCCGTCGGCGGCGCAGTCGACGAACACCCCGATGTCGATCGGCACCTTCAGGCTTTCCGTCAGGGCCGCGGCTGAGAACTGCGGGGCCAGCGCGGGCGCTACGGGTGTGCCGCTCTGCTCCTGGCATGCCGCGAGGGGGAGGAGTGCGAGTGTGGCGAGGATGAGCGAGCGTTGCATGCTACACTCCTGGGTCCGGGGCTAACGCCTCCGGCGCCATCGAGCGCCGGCAATGGCAATGCGATACGTGGATGCGTCTCAGGGGTACGACAGGCGAGCTAGACCTATGAGGATCGGTCCAGCGCGCTCCGATGCGCAAGCAATTCGGGGCGCGTTCGGTCCCGGCCGGTGAGAAGTCAGGACGCCGACCTTATCCAGCGGTAGCCGTACGCCTCCAGCGGGATCTCGAAACGCCCGCTGCGGGCGGCCCGCAATCGCTCCCCGCTGCGCAGATCCTGGAGCGGCGCATCCGCGTCGGGGAGCTCGATCCGCGCCTCGCGCGGCACGTTCTCGAAGTTGTGCAGCGCGAGGACCGTGCTGCCGCCCCAGTCGTAACGGATGACCAGAATCCCGGGCGCGCGACGCGCTCGCAGCAGCTTCCAGTCGCCGAGGCCGATCTCGGGACACTCCTTGCGCAGCCGGATCATGTCAATGGTCCAGTTGAGCAGCGAATCGGGGTCGCTCCGCTCCGCCAGCACGTTGATCCGGTGGTAGCCTCCAGATGCCGTCATCGATGACCGGCAGCACGGTCCGCTCCGCGGTGGAGAAGCCGGCGTTCGGCTCACCGGACCACTGCATCGGCGTACGGACCGCGTCGCGCTGGGGGAGGGAGAGGTCGTCACCCATGCCGAGCTCGTCCCCATAGCGCAGCACCGGGATGCCGGGCAGCGACAGCATCGCGCTGTAGGCGAGCTCAATGTGCGGCAGGTCGCCGAGCATGGGGGCGAGCCGTCGCCGGATGCCGCGGCCGTAGAGCTGCATGCGCTCCTCCGGGCCGAAGCAGGCCATGACCCGCGCGCGCTGCTCCTCGTCGAGCCGACCGAGGTCGAGCTCGTCGTGGTTGCGCAGGAAATTCGCCCACTGCGCTTCACGCGGGATGCGACGGGTCGCGCGCAGCGCCCGGCGCAACGGCTCCACCTCACCCGTCGCGAGCGCCAGGAAGAGGTACTGATTGACGAAGAAGTTGAACATCAGGTGGAGCCCATCGCCGGAGCGGCTGCGGAAGAACGGGCGGGTCTCTTTCGGCAGCACGTTCGCCTCGCCGAGCAGGACCGCGTCACCGGAGCGGAGTCCGACGAACTCTCGGAACTCGGAAAGATATTCGAAGTGCAGCTCGCCCTGTGACCCGCCGGGCGTCGTCGTCTCGATGACGAACGGCACGGCGTCCACCCGATAGCCGGACACGCCGAGCTCGAGCCAGAAGCCGAGGACGCGCATCACCTCTTCGCGCACCGCCGGATTGTCCATGTTCAGGTCCGGCTGGAAGTCGTAGAAGCGGTGGTAGTAGTACTGGCGGGCCTGCTTGTCGTAGCTCCACGTGGCGTCCTGATAGCCCGGGAAGACCATTCCCGTGTTCCAGTCCGGGGGCCGCTTCCTGGACCAGATGAACCAGTCGCGGTAACGCGATTCCGGGTCGCTTCGCGCCCGCTGGAACCACGGGTGCTGATCCGAGACGTGGTTGACGACGGCGTCGATGATGACGCGCAGGCCGCGCTGCTTCGCCTGGTGCATGAACTCGACGAAGTCGCCGGACGTGCCGTGGCGGGGATCGACGCCGTAGAAATCGGAGATGTCGTAGCCGTTGTCGCGGTTCGGCGTGCACTGGAAGGGGGCCAGCCAGAGCGTGTCCACGCCCAGCGCATCCAGATAGTCGAGTCGCTCGCAGAGTCCGCGGAAGTCGCCGACCCCATCCCCGTCCGAGTCCATGAAGCTCTCGAGGTCGAGGCTGTAGATGATCGCGTTCTTGTACCAGTACTCGGACTTGGAGGGCATGCGACCTTTCCGGAAGAGTGTCGGTCATGCCGCCGACGCAAGAGTCACGCGAGCGGACGCGGTCCGTCTCAGCGACGGATGAGCAGCACGGTGCGATAGCCGACGCGATCGTCCGGATCCGGAAGCAAGGAGGATGTGACGTAGCCGATCGCCCCAGGGGTGCGCGCGACGTAGAGCAGGATGGCGCGCTCGGAGTCGAGCACGGGGGGCGGCAGGATGCCCTGGAAGTAGAGCTGGTTCCAGAAGTCGGCGAGCTGGCGGGGCGAGCGGCCGAGGACGGCGCGCGAGAACAGGTCGCGAACGGGCGACGTCGCCGGGAGGTTCACCGGCGCGACGAGTGAGCCGTCGCGCCAGAAGCGCTCGCGGCGCAGGAAAATGCGACGGATCTCGACGGCGGAGATTGAGTCGGTCGGCACGGCCGCGTTCACCACCACGGCCACGGCGTCCGGCGCTGCGGCGGACTGAGCCGAAGCGGGGAGGGCGCCGCCCGCGAGGATCAGAAGAGCGCCGACGCGGAGGCGAACCATCCGTCGCGCACGCGGAGCGAAGGGTCGGTGGTGAACTGTCGCTCCAGCTTGAAAGTGGCGTGGACGAGCGGCCGATAGGTCAGCCCCACGGTCTGGATGTGGACGGCGCCGTCGTAGACCGGATCGTACGTTTCCGTGCGGAGCACGAGGTGCAGCGGGTCGAACAGGCGCACGGCGGCCTGCAGGAATGCCCCTCGCTCGGCCGGCCGCGTGGCCGTGCCCGAGAGCGCCACTCCCTCCGAGAGCAGGTCGAGCGGCCCGGTCTTCCAGGAGAGGTCCGCCGCGAAGAGCGAGCGCGCGTCTGCCTCCGCCTCGCGCCGCTCCTCGGCGGACCCGTCCGGCTCCGGCCCGCCGGGGTCCTTCTCCTCGTAGGGCCGTGACACGTTGAAGCGCGAGACGCTCGTGCCGACGACGAGGCCGGGCAACAGCTCTATCGCGATCCGACCTCCGGCCGCGCGGGCGAAGCCACTTTCCTCGCCCTCCTCCCGGCTCCAGCGCGGCGGCGCGATGTACGCCGCATATCCGAGGTCACGGCCGAGGATCGGGAGCATGCCGGCGGCCAGGACGCCGGTCGTGCTCTTGGCGAACGGCCGGTAGGTCGTGAGGGGGCGCAGCGCCGTCCAGGTCAGCGGCTCGGCGTGGATCTCGTTCCACTGGCCGACGGGCGTGAGGAAGCGGCCGACCCGCAGGCGCAGCGCATCGCCGAAGGCGTACTCGCCGTACAGTCGCTCGACTTCCAGGTGCTGCTCCTCGCGTCGGCCGGTCCAGTTCTCCTGCGAGACGCTGACCGCCTCGACCTCGCCGAAATAGCTCAGCCGCGGCGCGAGCGTGCCGGAGAGCAGCAGGGCGGCGGCCCCGGCGTCGACGAGAGTCGCCGGCCGCTCCGCGTCGGCCTCGCTTCGCCCGAAAACGACACTTCCGTAGCCTCCGAGGTGTATCGCCTCTGGACTGCTCACCGCGGGTGCCGGCAGCTGCGCGGCGAGCGGCGCGACGGTGCAGGAGACAAGCAGCGCGGCGACGGCGGCGGCCCGCCGCCTGGGGGGCGATTCCAGCTTCGGATTCATACCCGGCATCCGTGGCTCATTCGAGAAAGGATACACGCATCGCTCGTCCACGCGCGAGGCGCTGGCCCGACACTCTCGCCGGTCGACTCGCGGCGTCGATCGCTGCATTCGTGCTGGTCGCGACGGCGGGGGTGCTCGGTGCCGAATACCTGCGCGGTCGCGAGACCCTGATCCGAGAGGCGAAGCAACGTCTGAACGCCCGCGACCATCTCGGTGGCGGACCGGCTCGAGCGCGCCCTCCGTGACCGGCTCCGGCTCGCCGAGGTCTGGCCGGGCCTCGGCGCGGCGCAGGATCTCGCGGTAGAGGACGTGGACAAGCGCCTCGCCGTGTCGCTGAAGGAGCTCGCGAGCAGCTTCGCCGGATCCGACCTCGCGGTCGGTGTCGGGCCCGACGGCCGGATCATCGCCGCATCCGATCCGACCTGGATCGGCCGCGATGCGGCAAGCAACGGCTGGCTCGCGCTGCTGCGGCGGACCCGACCTCCTGCCGGGCTCCATCTGCTGGATGGCGGGGAGCCCGG
Source organism: uncultured Gemmatimonadales bacterium (assembly GCA_963798855.1). Classification (GTDB taxonomy): domain Bacteria; phylum Gemmatimonadota; class Gemmatimonadetes; order Longimicrobiales; family RSA9; genus CAWCUU01. The sequence goes on from CAWCUU010000001.1 coordinate 1,435,884, forward strand.
GGTGCTCGCCGCGAGCCCGGTTTTCGGTCCCGGTGGTTCGGTCCTCGGCTGGATCGCACTGGTCACGCCGTGGAGCGAGCTGATCGAGGAGGCCGCGCCGGAGGATCCGGGGGCTCTCGCCGTTCTGACCCGCGACGGGCGCACGGTGGCTGGCGCCGCCGATACCGGTACGCCGGCCTCGCTGCAGGCGCGGCAGAACCTCCCCGATGTAGGCGGGGTGCTCCTCCAGGCGGCCATGACGGCGCCGATCTCCGAGGCGCTCCGACCGCTTCGCGAGACGAGCAGGCAACTCTTCACGCTCGCGCTCGCGTTCGTCGCCGTCGCGCTGCCAGGGGCGCTGTGGCTGGCTCGCTCGACGACGCGCGAGCTGCGACGCCTCACGCTCGCGGCGCGGGAGACGCCGCCCGGCGGAGGCAGGCCGATCGCGGCGGCATCGCCGGCCGCGCCCCGAGAGGTGCGCGTCCTGTCCGATGCGCTGAATACGATGGTCGAGCGGCTCGAGACCTCCCGACACGAGATGGCGCGGCAGGAGAGTCTCGCCGCAATGGGCATGATGGCGGCGGCGCTCGCGCACGAGATCCGCACGCCTCTCTCCGTCGTCCGCGCCTCGGCCGAGATGCTCGCACGACGCTCCGAGCGCGGATCGCGCGATGACGAGCTGACGGCGTTCATCCTCGGCGAGGTGGAGCGGTTGGGCCGGCTGGCCGACGATCTCCTCACGTTCGCCCGGCCGCGTGAACCGCGGCAGGAGCCAGTAGACCTCGCCGAGATCGCGGCGGCCGTTGCCTCCGGCGTCGCTCCCCGCTTCGAGGACAGCGGCGTGCCGCTGCGAACGGACCTCCGGCCCGCTCCGGTACGCGGGGATGCGGACCAGCTCCATCAGGTGTGCCTGAACCTGCTGGTGAACGCACTGCGGGCCAGCACCCGCGGTCGGCCGGTCCGGATCGAGACCGGAGTCGATGACGGTGGTGCAGTCCTGCGCGTGCACGACGAGGGCCGCGGCATCGCGCCGGAGGATCTCGCGAGGATCTGGACGCCGTTCTTCACCACCGGCGGCGGTGGCACGGGCCTCGGCCTGCCGATCGTACGCCGCATCGTTCAGGCCCACGGCGGCGACGTCGAGCTGCACAGCGAACCGGGCGCCGGCACGATCGCCACGGTACGCCTCCCGCTGCGGAGTCCCGCATGAAGCCGACGCTCCTGGTAGTGGATGACGAGGCGCGCATCCGGCGGATCCTCGAGCTGTCGCTCGGCGACCTCGGCTATCGCGTCCTGTGCGCCGGCAACGCCGCGGAGGCGGAGCGCATGCTCGCCACCGACGCGGTCGATCTGGTGCTGACCGATCTGCAGCTTCCCGACCGCGACGGCATCGAGCTGCTCGAGCGCGTACGCGCGACGCGCAGCGACCTGCCGGTCATCCTGATCACCGCCTACGGCACCGTCGAGAGCGCGGTGCGGGCGATCAAGCTCGGAGCCTTCGACTACGTCGTGAAGCCGTTCGCGGTCGAGGAGATCGAGGCGCTGGTCGCCCGCGCGCTGGGCGCCGCCCGCGCGGAGCGGGAGAACGCCTACCTGCGGGAGGTCCAGCCGAGTCCGGAAGGCATCATCGCGGCGAGCGCCGGCATGCGACGCGTCCTCGCTGCGGTCGATCGCGTCGCTCCCGCGCCCAGCACCGTGCTCATCACCGGCGAAACGGGGGTCGGCAAGGAGCTCGTCGCCCGTGCAGTGCACGCCCGCTCCCCTCGGGCGGACGGTCTCTTCGTCGCCATCAACTGCGCGGCCATCCCCGGTGAGCTGCTCGAGGCCGAGCTGTTCGGTGTGAAGAAGGGTGCTTTCACCGGCGCCGTGCAGGACCGCGCCGGCAAGTTCGAGCTCGCCGACGGAGGCACGCTCTTTCTCGACGAGGTCGGGGACATGCCCGCCTTGCTGCAGCCGAAGCTGCTGCGGGCGCTCCAGGAGGGAGCGATCGAGCGTCTCGGCTCGAACGCGGTGCGCCACGTGGACGTGCGCATCATCGCGGCGACGCATCGGGCTCTGGCCCAGCGGGTCGCGGATGGCGGGTTCCGCGCGGACCTCTATTACCGGCTGAACGTCTTTCCCATCCATGTGCCGCCGCTCCGGGAGAGGATCGAGGACATCGCGCCGCTGGCGGTGCACGCGGCCGAGAGGCTGGCGCGCTCGCTCGGCAGGCCGATCCGCCTCGAGACGGCGGCGATCGGACAGCTCGAGGCCTACGCCTGGCCCGGCAACGTGCGCGAGCTCAACAACGTGGTGGAGCGGGCGGTGCTGCTGGCGACCGACGGTGTGATCCGGGAGCTGGATCTGCCGGCGGCACCGGACGTGGCTCCTAGGTCGACCACGACGCGCGAGCCTTCGGTCCCGGCGCTGCGCGAGGCGGTGGGGCGGGCGGAGCGGCAGGCCATCGTCGCGGCGCTGCGCGCGACCGGCGACAACAAGACGCAGGCGGCCCGCCTGCTGGGCGTGAGCGTGCGGACGCTCTGGTACAAGCTGGAGAAGCTCGGCCTCGACGGGGGAGGCGGCGGCGGTGACGATCAGCCGGCGACGCCGCCCGATGGAACGGAGACGTAGGCCGCCTCCCAGCCGGAGGGGTCGTCGTCCTGCCGGTACAGCCGGTCGGTATCCACGAGCAGCTCCCCGGCCTCGATCCGCACGGCGTAGCGGTCCATCCCCCGGGTCGCGCGTCCCGAGATGAACTCGCCGTCCGGGCGGTACTTCGAATGATGTTTCGGGCATTCGAAGCGCTGGTCGCTCTCGATCCAGTGCAGCACGGTGCGCTGGTGCGGGCAGGACAGATAGAACGCGTATGCCTTCCCGGCCGAGCGGGCGACGATGATCGCGCGATCGCGATCGATCGACACGCCCTCGGACTGCGGCAGCGGGTAGGCGACCTCTCCGCCGGTCAGCTTCGTCCCGTGCAGCAGCCGCGGCAGCACCGCGGCCTCGCCGCGCCGTGGTCCCGAGACCGAGCATGAGTGCCGCGGCAATGGCGGCATCCCGCAGGAAGTCCCGTCGCGCCACACGCAGCGAGCACGACGCGCATGCGTCGACACTCCGCTCGCCCATCACGTTGCCACTCCTCTCATCCATCTTTCTCGACTCCATCTCAGCCCGCGCTGGTCAGCAGCACACCGAACAACACCGTCAACAGCCACAGTCCGCCGCTGCGCAGCGAGGCGTTGCGGAGCCGCTTCCACGCCCCACGGTGCAGCGGGTCGGCGCGCAGCCCGGCCTCAGCGCGCCGCAGCAAGAGACCGTTCGCGAGCAGCGCCCCAATGAGCGCCATCTTCACCCAGAAGATCGGCGACGGCAGGAAGGTACGAAGGTCCGACCCCAGCATTGCGATCCCGGTCAGCACGACAATGCCCAGCGCGACGAGCACCGGACGATGCACGGCTCGCAGCTCTCGCAGCGTGTACGTGCGCTCTGGTGCCGCCATGCGGGACGCCCGCAGGATCGCGCGGTCCGTCGCGACGGCGAAGCCGCCAGCCACCATCATCGCGCCGAGATGCGCGAACGTGAAACCCGTCGAAACCGCGACGCTGCCGTTGTACAGATCCGACCACGGCTGCAGCGCCGCGGCTGCGCCATCGAGGAACGCGAGCATCATTCTCTCCTGAACGGCGGCAGCATCATCAGATAGCTCACCAGCGCCAGCCCCATAGAGCCGATGGCCAGCTGGCGATGAAGCGTACGGTTGCCCTCGACGCCCTCGCCCCCGACCGCGCCTGGATCGATCACGCCCCGACGCACCGCCTCGCTCTCGGAGCTCGGCGCGGTCAGCCCCGTCGCCACGAAGCCGGCGTCGGCGAGCAGCATCAGCACGCCGTGAGCGGTCCGCCAGCCCCGGCCCTCCGGATCCTTCCGCGCGTCCAGCAGATTCCACACGCCGGTCACCGTGTTCACCGCGAAGAGCCCTGCGACTCCGACCGCCAGCGGTCCGTGCGCCTGCCGCACCCATGATGGCGCCGAGGCGCCCTTGTTGAAGAGCTGGACGCCCGTGTAGTACTGCGCGGCGAAGAGCGGCACGATCGCGTAGCTGGCCACCTTGTGAATCGTGACGCGGGTGTTGTAGGAGGCGGGATAATCCACGAGCGGGGGCGGCGCGGTCGGCGTGTCCGCCGGCACCACGTTCCAGTCGTAATACCCCTCCTGCCGCACGACGAGCGGCTGGCGAGGGGGAGCCGGCTCGACCAGGCGGCCGGTGTCGGCCGGTGCCAGAAGCATCGCCGCCAGGAAGAATCCCACCATTCGCCGCTCCCCCTCAGGAAATCGTTACCGTGTCCGCCGTGGCGTCGTACGTGACGCCGTAGCGGTGCAGTGGAAACGCGGCCGGTCCCCTCACCACGGCCCCCTGCAGGTTGTACTGCGCGCCGTGACAGGGGCAGGTCATGATCCCGCCCGACGGGGCGCTGATCGTGCACCCCTGGTGCGTGCACTGCATGGAGAGCGCGAGGAACTCGCCGTCGGATTGCCGGATGATCAGCACCGGGGCGCCGTCAGGGCCGTTGTCCCGGGTCACCAGCGCCTGCCCGTCCGCAGTGAGCTGGCTCACGTCGAACGTCGTCGCGGTCGGGCGCCCCACACCGGTCGGGCTGATACCGCACGCCTCGAGCAGCGGTGTCGCCACGCCGACGACCGTGACGCCGAGCGCCGCTTGCAGCACCCGGATCACCACGTCGCGCCGGCTCGGCGCGCCGCCGCAGCCGCGGCACTCTGAGTCCATCGATCGCATCCTCCGTTCGTCGCCCTTCCGTACCATTCGCTTTACCGCCCATTCACCGCCCGGCTCGGCTCCTGGGGCAAGACGGAGACCGCAGGACTGGAATACGTTAAGTGCCAGATGGGCAAAGGCTTATGGCTATTCACATCCAGCATGACGTGCAATCCATTGCGCGCACGCCGTTTCAGGGGTGCGCAAATGATTGCGCGGCCGATCCCGGGCGGAGCGCACGGACTTCTCCCTGCACACGTGGCGTGGTCTCCCCTACGCCGGGGGCCTCGACGCCGGGCACAACTTGGACGCGTCCTGCTCTACCCGGCGCGCCGAGGCCGATGGCGCGCCGGCCGGCGCGGACCTCGACGGCGCAGGTGGTCCATGCGGGTGGCCGAGGATGGGGCATGAGCCCCGCACGCCGGCGCCCCATCGGCAGAGGAAAAACTCACCATGAGACGCGCCCCGACGTCTCGTCTTTCGCTCATCCTTGCCGCGCTCGCTCTCGCCGCCTGTACGGATCAGCCCACGAACGTTCCCGAGGTGCAGGTTCGGCTCGCGCGTGCGGCGGACGCTTCGGCGCTGGCCGCGGTAGGCGAGTCGATTTTCTTCGATGAGCATCTGTCCCTGAACGGCAACCAGTCGTGTGCGGCATGCCACGATCCCGAGTGGGGCTTCACCGGACCACTGGAGGCGATCAACGCGGGCGGCGCCGTGTACGAGGGCTCCGTTCCCGGTCGCTTCGGCAACCGGAAGCCGCCGAGCGCCGCGTATGCGACGGTCAGCCCCGTGTTCGAGTACATCGCGCGGGGTGAGGGCCTCTACGTCGGAGGTAACTTCTGGGACGGTCGCGCGACGGGCGAGAAGCTCGGAAATCCTGCGGCGGACCAGGCCCAGGGGCCGTTCCTCAACCCGGCGGAGCAGGCGCTCCGCGACGCCGCGTGCGTCGTCTACCGCGTCGCCAACGGGGCCTACGCCTCCGATTACACCGCGGTGTGGGGCGACGCGATCACGACGATCGCCTTCCCCGCGAACACGGACGATCTGTGCGCGGAGGAGGGAGGTCTCCTGCCGCTCGGCGCGGCGGACCGCGCGAAGGTGGAGACGGAGTACGACAACATTGGGCTCTCGATCGCCGCGTACGAGGACTCTCCCGATGTCAACGCGTTCACGTCGAAGTTCGATGCGTGGAGAAAGGGCCGGGCGAAGATGACGCAACAGGAGATGCGCGGATTCGCCCTCTTCCAGGGGAAGGGCGGCTGCGCAGGCTGCCATCCCGACGGCGGGCAGAAAGCGCTGTTCACGGATTTCACCTACGACAACCTCGGGCTCCCTGCGAACCCGCAGAACCCGGCTCTGCTGTCGACGGGCTTCGTGGATCTGGGGCTGGGTGGTCCGGATGGCGCGGCGCCCGGGGAAGAGCAGTCGGGGCAGATGAAAGTGCCCACGCTCCGCAACGTGGACCGTCGGCCGCTCATCGGCGACACGAAGGCGTTCGGCCACAACGGCGTCTTCAAGACGCTCGACATGATCGTGCACTTCTACAACACCCGCGACGTGCTGCCGACGTGCACACTGCAGAACGACCCCGGCTTCGGCGACACCTGCTGGCCGCCGCCCGAGGTCGCGGAGAACGTGAACCGCGAGGAGCTCGGCGACCTCGGCCTCTCATCCGCCGATGAGGCCGCGATCGTCGCGTTCCTGCGGACGCTCTCGGACGGCTGGTACGTGCCGTAGGCCGCTCGAGCGGCGGCGGGGAGGTGGGGCGCTGGAAGCGGCACGCCTCGCGGTCAGGAGCCGCTTCCGGATCGCTCCGCTCCCCGCAGCTCGCGCCGCGGGCTCGTCAGCGCCTTCACCATGCGGACGTATCGCGCATCGTCGCGCAGGACCTCGAATGTCGGGTCGATCAACAGCGACGTCAGCTGCGGGTCCACCCGCTCCTGCGCGCGCTCCAGCGATCGCACCGCACCCTCGCGGTCTTCTACGGCGAGGAGCGCTCCGGCGATCTCGGTGGGCGCCGTGCCGGCCTCGTCCATCCGCCGCAGCACGGCTCGCGCCTGCGGGCGCAGTCCCGGCGCGAAGACGGCGCGACCGATCACCGCCGCCGCACCGGGGTCCTCGAACCCCACGCTCGCGGCCCATTGCCGTGCGTAGTCGGCCGCCTCGTCGCTCCCGAACCCGAGCCGACGCGCCTGCTTCACCCCGAACAGCGGCTGAATCGTATTGGTCCAGCCCAGCGATTTCAGGCGAAGGAAGATCTCGCGTGCCTCGCTCCACCGGCCGAGATTGGCGAGAGTGAGGGCGTGGTGGTAGAGGGAGACGCCCGAGATCGGGTCGAGCTCGCGTGCCCGGCGTCTCGCCTCCAATGATTCCTCCACCCGTCGCTGGTAGAGCAGCGCATCGCCCAGCCAGGCGTGGGCGCTGGCGTAGGAGGGCCTGAGTTCTATCGCGCGCCTCAGCGCGAGCTCGGCGAAGCGGAAGTCGTGGTCGAAGTCGAGGCGCAGGACGCCCAGCGAGGCCCAGCCCTCCGCGAGATCCGGATCGAGCACGATCGCGCGTTGCGCCGCGTACTCGCCCTCCTCGAGCTTCGCCAGCCCAATGGCATCGCGGCGCCAGGCCAACGCATCGATGGCGTCGGCGAGGCCGCTCCAGGCGAGCGCGAAGCTCGAGTCACGCGCCAGCGCCCGCTCGAAATCGGCGAGCGCCTCGTGAAGTTGCGGGATCTTTCGCGTGGCCCACTTCTGCCTTCCGAGGAGGTAGAGATCGTAGGCTCGGAGATCCGTGGTTCCGCCGCGGTAGAGTCCATGGGTCGCCGAGCTGCCCGCCAAGCGGATGGCCAGCGCGTCCACGATCTCGGACGCGATCGCCTCCTGGACCGCGAACAGCTCGGTGAGCGGCCTGTCGTAGACGTCCGACCAGAGCTGATAGCCGGTGCGGGCATCGACGAGTTGTACGGCGATGCGGACGCGGCCTCGCGAGCGCCGAACACTGCCCTCGAGCACGGTGCCCACGCCGAGCGTGTCTCCGATCGCTCGTACGTCCACGTTCGTGCGCTTGAAGGCGAAGGCGGACGTCCGCGCCGCTACGCGGAGCCCCTTTATCCCGGACAGCGCATTGAGCAGCTCCTCGGAGAGCCCGTCGCCGAAGTACTCGTCCTCCCGCTCGCCACTCAGATTGACGAAGGGGAGCACGGCGATCGAGTCGTAGCTCCGCGAGCCTGGCGCCGCGCCGCGCCCGACCGTCCACCAGCCGCCGATGACGAGGAGCGCGACGCCCGCAATGGCGCCCAGGGCTGCGGCCCACCGGCGCGATCGCGGCAAAGCCACGATCGAAGCCAGTTCGGCCTCGCCGGCGGGAGCGGTTCGACGGACCCCATCGGGTCCCGCCTCGAACGCCCATGCGAAAACGACGGCGACCGGGAAGCCGACGATGCCGAGTGCGACGACGAGCGTGACGGTCCAGTCGGGAAGACCGAGCCGCGGGAAGATGACATCGGCAACCTGGATGGCGACGAAGCCGACGGCGCCGTACGTCGTCGCGACGCGAAACACCTTCCGCCGCTTGAGCTCGGCCAGGAACGCCTGCAGGGCTGATCGTCCCACTCGCTGCACCGACCGCGCACAGGTTGGACGCCTCGCCTCACGACCGGGAGTTCCGGCGATCTGGAGGCGCAGGAAATCTGGATCGGAGCCGCGCTCCGCTGCAAGGCAGCCGCGCCCCGCGCCGCCGGCGCGGCCCCGACGAAGTCGCGCCCGGCGCAGCGCCCCGACGAAGTCGCGCCCGGCGCAGCCGCGCCCCGCGCCGCCGGGCGCGGCGCCCGACGATGTCGCGCCCGATGGGCTCGCCGGAACGGCCAGCCCATCGCCTCGGTACAATTGGTGGTCGCTGGCGACGCGGGCTCCGGCCGGCTAGGTTGATTCGTGGGAGCACAGGAATCGCTCCGGCGGCGTGCGTCCGCCGGAGCGTTCTTCTTGGCGGTCGAGTGCGATTCGGAGGTAAAGTTGCGAAGATCACTGATCGGGTCATTGCTGGGCGTCGGACTTCTGGTCGCCGCCGCCGGCGCGCAGGCCCAGCAGCTCCAGATCCCGGAGCCGGTCGGCTACGTGAACGACTTCGCGAACGTGATCCCCGCCGAGCGCGAGCGGCAGATCGGGCGCGTGATCGACGAGGTGCGGGGCAAGTCGGGCGGAGAGATCGTCGTCGTGACGCTCCCGTCGCTGGAGGGGCGGTCGATCGACGAGGTGGCGCTGAACATCGGCCGTGACTGGAAGATCGGTCGGAAGGGCAAGCCCGGCGACCGGGGGCGCAACACCGGCGTGGTCGTGCTCGTCGTCCCGAAGGAGACCTCGTCCGACGGCCGCGGTCACGTCAAGGTCGAGACGGGGATCGGCACGACGCAGTTCGTCACGGCCGCGGAAGCGGGCCGCATCGAGGATCGCTTCATGCTCCCCTACTTCCAGCGACGCGACTACGGCACCGGTATCCTGCAGGGCGTCGCGGCCCTCGCGCAGGAGTACGCCGAGTTCTTTGGCTTCCAGCTTACCGGCAATGTGCCGAAGCCGAAGGAGCCTGGCGGCTCCATCGACCTCGGCCAGATCATCATGCTCTTCTTCCTGCTGATCATCGTGTTGTCGGTGCTGCGCGGCGGTCGCCGTGGCTATCGCGGACCCGTGTTCCTGCCGTTCCCGATGGGCGGGCGCCACCGCGGTCCGTGGGGCGGCTTCGGCGGCGGCTTCGGCGGCTTCGGCGGGGGCGGTGGCGGCTTCGGCGGTTTCGGCGGGGGAGGTGGCTTCGGCGGCGGCGGCGCCGGTCGGAGCTGGTGAGCGGGGAGGCCGGAATGCCCGATCCGAGACAGTCCGCGCGGGAACTGACGGAGGGCCTGCTGCAGGCGGTCGGCGAGAACCTGAGGAGCGTCGTGCTGCACGGCTCGGTCGCGCGCGGCGAGGCGGTCCGGGGCGTCAGCGACATCAACGTCATGGTGCTCCTCGCTCACGCGGATCCGCCGGCGCTCGAGCCACTGTCGGCGCTGGCCCGGCGCTGGACGACGGCCGGGAACAGCGCGCCGCTGCTGCTCACCTGGGAGGAGTGGCGGCGGGCCGCCGATGTCTTCGCCATCGAGGCGGCGGACATGCGCCAGAGCCACGAGGTCCTCCACGGCGACGACCCCGTCACGCCGCTGCCCATCGACACCGATTCGCTCCGGCTGCAGGCCGAGAGGGAGCTGCGCGGCAAGCTCATCCAGCTGCGCGCCGGCTGTCTCCTCGCCGCAGACGAGCCGGGCGACGTCGGCGGCGTCCTGCTCACGGCGCTTCCTTCCTTCACCACCTACCTGCGGGCCACTCTGCGCCTGACGGGCAGGGAGGTGCCGGCGGCCACGCCGGATGTCATCCGTCAGGCGTGCGCGCTCGTCGACGCGCGTCCGGAGCCGTTTCTGAGGGCGTGGGACGCGCGCACGCAGCGGCGGATGCTGCGGCCGAACCTGGACGACCCACTGGTTCACGGGTACTTCGATGTGGCGGTGAAGACCGCCGCGTTCGTGGACGCATTCAAGAGTGAGGCGAAGCGATGACCGCGACGATGCGGAGGTGGAGCTGGGTTCCGCTGCTGCTCGCGCTGGGCGCCTGCGGCTACAACACGATCCAGAGCAAGGACGAGGCGGTCACGGCCGCGCGCGCGAACATCGACACCGAGCTCATGCGCCGCAACGACCTGATCCCGAACCTCGTCGCCACCGTCGACGAGGCGGCGCAGTTCGAGAAGCAGACCTACACCCAGGTCGCACAGGCCCGCTCCGGCCTGACGCAGGCCCGTCAGCAGATGGCTCAGGCCGTACAAGGCAAGGCCGGCGCCGATGAGCTCAGCCGAGCCAACGCCGCCCTGACGGACAACCTGCGCCTCTTCCTGAACGTCGCCGTCGAGGCGTATCCGCAGCTGCAGGCCAACCAGAACTTCCGCGCCCTGCAGGACGAGCTGACGGAGACGGAGAACCGGATCGCAGTCGCGCGTCGCGACTACAACGAGACCGTGCAGGACTACAACACCTATATCCGGCGCTTCCCGCAGACCGTGACGGCCCGCGTGATCGGCGCCGAGCGCAGACAGCCGTTCGAGGCGCCCGCGTCCGCTACCGCAGCGCCCAAGGTCCAGTTCGGACGGCAACCGCAGACGCCCTGAAGGGTAGGCGACCTGCTAGCGGTCGCTGGGGCGAGCGCCCTCGGTCACGCGCTACCGCATGCGGCGCACGGCCCAGACGATCAGCAGGGCGAGCCCCGCGAGCAGCAGCAGGTGGACCAGCGCCCCGGCGAGCTTGAATACGATGCCTCCGACGATCCAGAGCAGCACCAGGACGACGCCGAGCCAGAAAAGGGCACCCATGGGAATTGCTCCGTCAGGATTTCCTCGCGGTGGGTTCCGTAGGGAGATCTCCTACACCATTTTCAAGAAATCAAGAAGCGTTCCCGCGGAAAACCCCGCATTGAGCCGCCATATGGACGGGGGTACGTTCAGGGCGACTCGAATCGGGGGACGATGAGCGTGCAGCCGATCCAACGCGAAACCGACAGCAGCGGCGAGGCCCTGGGTCTCGAGCTGGAGGGCATCGCGAAGCGGTTCGGGCGCCGCTGGGTGCTGCGAGGCATCGACCTGCAGCTGTCGCCCGGGACGGTACTCGGGCTGACCGGGCGGAACGGGAGCGGCAAGACGACGCTGCTTCGCATCCTGTGTACGCTGTCCCGCCCGACCCGCGGGTCGGCCCAACTGCACGGTCACGACCTGGTGGAGGATGCGGACGAAGTGCGGCACCGGGTCGGCATGCTCGCCCACTCGCCGGGGCTCTATCCCGACCTGACCGCCGCTGAGAACCTGCGCTTCGCTCGGAGGATGTACGGCCTGGGCGATGGGGCGTCCGCCGTGATGGAGGTGCTGGAGCGCGTCGGGCTGGAGCGTGAGGCGGACGAGCGCGTGCGCTTCTTCTCGTCCGGGATGCAGCGCCGCGTCGCGCTGGCCCGGCTGCTCCTGCGCCCGCCCCGCCTGCTCCTGCTCGACGAGCCGCACTCGGCCTTCGACGTCAATGCGGTCGCGCTCGTCCACGATTTCATCCGCGCGGTGCGCGACGCCGGCGGGATCGTGGTCGTCGCGACGCACGACCCGCTGCGGGCCGAACGTCTCTGGACGCGCATGCTGCACTTGCATGAAGGCGTGCTCGCGGCCGGCAGCCTCGAGCGCTATCGCGACGGCGTGCGCTTCGCCGCGCCTCAGGGGTCCCCCTCGCCCGTCATGGAGGAACATGTCGGTTGAGCGGCTTCGCCGGGCGCGGCCCTTCGCCCCGGGCGCCGCTTCGCGGGGCGCGGCTGCGTCGGGAGCGGCTGCGCCGCTCCCGGACTCGCCGGGCGCGGCGGCGGCGGGAGCGACTGTGTCGCTCCCGCACTTGCCGGGGGGGACGGCGTCCGGGTTCCTGCAGGAGCTGACGCGGATCGGCGCGGTGGCGTGGAAGGACCTGACGACGGAGCGGAGGACGAAGGCGAACTTCAACGCGGTCGTCTTTCTCGCTGCGATGACGTTGCTGCTGTTCGGCTTCGCGCTGGGGCCGGATGCGGAGGCGCTGCGCTCGGCGGCGGCGGGGATCCTGTGGCTGACGGTGCTGTTCAGTGGAGTGCTGGCTTTCAACCGGTCCTACGAGCTGGAGCTGGAGGGTGGTGCGCTGGATACGCTGCTGGCCTACCCGGGTGATCGGCGGTCGCTGTTCCTGGGGAAGGTGGCGGCGAATCTGACGTTCGTTCTGCTGGTCGAGGTGATCGTGGTGCCGCTGGCGGGGGTGCTCTACGACCTGCCGCTGCTCCGGCCGTTTCCGGGGCTGGTCGCGATCTTCTTGCTGGGAACGATCGGCTTCGTGACCCTGGGCACGTTCTACGCGGCGATGGCGAGCCGTGTGCGCGCCCGGGAGGTGCTGCTCCCGCTGCTGCTGTTCCCGATGCTGGTGCCGGTCCTGATCGCCTCGGTGGAGGCGACGGACGCGCTGCTGAACGGGAACCTGATGGGAGATGCGGGTGCGTGGATGCGCATCCTGATCGTGTTCGACGTCGTGTTCCTGGTCGCGACGTATTTCGCGTTCGAGCACGTTATCGAGGGATAGCCGAGATGATCGAGACGATGACGATGGAAGAACGGACGATGACGCAGGCCCCGCCGCCACGACGGTGGGTGGGCATCCTCGGCTGGATCGCGCTGCTCTCTCTGATCGGGGCGCAGATCTTCGGCTTCGTCAAGTCGCCGCCGGACCGCGACATGGGGAATCTGGAAAAGATCCTGTACGTGCACGTTCCCGCCGCGTGGAACATGTCGCTGGCGTTCACGTTCGTGTTCGGCATGAGCATCGCCTACCTGTGGCGGCGCTCCGAGCGGCTGGACCTGCTGGCCGCCGCGGGGGCGGAGGCGGGCACCGTGCTCACCGGTCTCACGCTGATGCTGGGCTCGATCTGGGCGCGGCCGACCTGGGGCGTGTGGTGGACCTGGGACCCGCGGCTCACCACGACGGCGATCCTGTTCGTGATCTACGTGGGCTATCTGGCGCTGCGCGCGTTCACGGAGGATCCGGAGCAGCGCGCGCGGTGGAGCGCGGCGGTCGGCGTGCTCGGCTTCCTCAACGTGCTGATCGTCTACAAGTCGGTGCAGTGGTGGCGCACCATCCACCAGGTGCAGTCGACGCCGAGCACCGTCGCGCCGGCGTACGCGTGGTCGTTGCGGCTGAACGCCATCGCGATCCTGCTGATCCTGATCTACTTCGTGGCGAAGCGGTACCAGATCGCGCTCGCGGAGCGGGCGCTCGAGACGCGACTCGAGGAGACCGCGCTGGCAAGGAGGGAAGTCCATGTCTGAGTGGAACTTCATCATCGCGGCCTACGGCGTGACTTGGGCCGTGCTGGCCGGCTACGCCGTCTACCTGCGTCGGCGGGCCGCGCGGGTGCGCGACGCGTGGGAGCGGGCCAGCGAGGAGGGCGGGCGCTGACCATGGAACGGAAGACGCAACGCCGGCTGCTGATGCTGGTGGGGGCCGCGGCGATCCTGAGCGCATTCGGCTACCTGCTCTACAGCGGGATCGGCAACAACCTGGTCTACTTCCTGACACCGACGGAGTTGGTGGCGAAGGGCGCGAAGGCGTACGATACGCCGGTCCGGCTCGGCGGGCAGGTGGCGCCGGGCAGCGTGCAATGGGACAAGGACGCGCTCGACCTCCGCTTCACGATCACGGACGGGGCGAAGTCGCTCGAGGTGCACTCGAAGGGCGCGCCGCCGACGATGTTCCGCCCCGGCATCGGGGTCGTCGTCGAAGGGCGGTTCACGAAGGCCGGGATCTTCGAATCGCACAGCCTGATGGTCAAGCACTCGAACGAGTATCATCCTCCGACCGAAGGGCACAAGCCGGAGGAGATGTACAAGACGCTCATCCGTGAGGGGGAGAGTTGACCCGCATCGTCGGCTACGCGGCCGTAACGATCGCGCTGGCGCTCGCGGTCTACGGGCTCGTCGCGTTCGCGTTGGGGGTCCGCTCCCGGCGCGAGGAGCTCGTCCGCAGCGGTCGCAGCGCGGTCTTCGCGACCTTCGTGCTGCTGCTGCTCGCGAACCTGGCCATGGTCTACGGCCTGGTGACGCACGACTTCAGCATCGCCTACGTGGCGCAGGTCGGCAGCCGCGCCACGCCGCTCTTCTTCACCGTGATCTCGCTCTGGGGCGCGCTGGAGGGATCGATCCTGTTCTGGGGGCTCGTGCTGACCGGCTACAGCGCGGCGGCGGTGTTCTTCACCCGCAAGCGGGAGGGCGCGCTCTATCCGTACGCGTACGCGACGATGCTCGCGGTGCAGGTCTTCTTCCTGATCCTTCTCGTCGGACCGGCGAATCCGTTCGGGCTCGTCTCGCCGGCGCCGATGGACGGGCCCGGACCGAACCCGCTGCTGCAGAACCACATCCTGATGGGCGTGCACCCGCCGTTCCTGTACATGGGGTACGTCGGCTTCACGATTCCGTTCGCCTTCGCCACCGGCGCGCTGCTGGCCGGCAGGTTGGACGACGAGTGGCTGCGGGCCAGCCGGGGCTACACGATGGTGGCGTGGGGATTTCTCTCGGTCGCGATCATGCTCGGCATGTGGTGGTCGTACGACGTGCTCGGCTGGGGCGGCTACTGGGCGTGGGATCCGGTCGAGAACGCATCCTTCCTGCCCTGGCTGACCGGGACGGCGTTCCTGCACTCCGTGATGGTCCAGGAGCGCCGCAAGATGCTGCGTGTCTGGAACCACAGTCTGATCACCGGGACGTTCCTTCTCACGGTGCTCGGCACCTTCCTGACGCGCAGCGGGATCCTCTCCTCCGTGCACGCGTTCTCGGAGGGCAGCATCGGCTTCTACTTCCTGGCCTTCATCGCGCTGGCGCTCGTCTTCTCCGTCGCGCTGCTGGCGGGTCGCAGCGCCGAGCTGCGCAGCCGCGGGCGGCTGGACAGTCCGCTGTCGCGAGAGACCGCGTTCCTGGTCAACAACCTGTTGCTCACCGCCTTCACGTTCACCGTGCTGCTCGGGACGCTGTTCCCGCTCGTAGCGGAGGCGTTCCGAGGCGTCAAGGTCAGCGTCGGCGCTCCGTTCTTCAACCGGATGACCCTGCCGCTGGCGATGGCGCTCGTCTTCCTGATCGGCGTCGGTCCTGCGCTGCCGTGGCGGCGACCGAAGGACGGCCTCGAGCGGCGCTTCATCGTGCCGGCGATCGCGTTCGCGATCGGGCTCGGGCTGTCGCTCTTCTTCGGCGCTCGATCGCCGTACTCGCTGCTGGCGTTCGGCTTCGCGGCCTTCGCTCTGGTCTCGAACCTGATGGAGTTCGGCGAGGCCGCGACGGCACGGCGGCAGGCGCATGGCGAGACGATCCCCGTCGCGCTGGTTCGCGCTGTCGCCTCGAACCGCCGCCGATTCGGCGGCTACATCGCGCACATCGGGCTGATCCTGGCCGTGTTCGGCATCGCCGGGTCCTCGACGTTCCGCGCGGACCGCGAGGTGACGCTGAAGGTCGGCGAGACGCTGCAGATCTCGGACTTCACGGTGCGCCTGAACCGCATCTGGGGCAAAGAAGAGCCGCAGCGCTTCGCGGTCGGAGCGAATCTGCAGGTGGCGCGGGGCGGGCGGGTGGTCGGACAGATGGACCCGAAGCTGAACTTCTATCGGACCTCGGACCAGCCTGTGGCGACGCCCGCCGTCCGGAGCCGGCCGGACAAGGACCTGTACCTGACGCTGCTCTCCTTCGAGCAGGACGGCTCGAGCGCTACGCTGCGCGCGGTCGTGGAGCCGCTCGTCGGCTGGATCTGGATCGGCGGCTTCATTGTCGGGCTCGGCGCTCTCGTGTCGGGCTGGCCCGCGAGGCGCCGCCGGCGCATCGCGCCACGCCTGCCGCAACGGCAACGCGAGCGCGAGCGTACGCTAGTCGGAGTGTGAGGTGACGAGATGAACCTACGTCGCGCGGTCGTCGCGGTGATCGCGGTGGCGCCCTTCCTGTTCCTGCTGAGGTTCGGGCTGGGCAAGGATCCGCGGGAGATCCCATCGCCGCTGCCGGGCAAGAACGCTCCGCAGTTCGCGCTTCAGGCGATCGAGCCGGGCCCGCTCGGCACGGCCGCCGACCGCGACACCGTCCGACTGTCGGATCTGCGCGGCGAAGTCGTCGTGCTGAACTTCTACGCCTCCTGGTGCCTCGCCTGCCGTGACGAGCACGCCGTGCTCTCGATGGCCGCCAGCTCCTACCGGGGCAAGCCGGTCCGATTCTACGGCGTGCTCTACGACGACTCGCCGCAGAACATCCGCCGCTGGATCGAGGAAATGGGCGGGCAGTCGTATCCGACGCTCGAGGATCCCGGATCGCGGACCGCGATCAACTACGGGCTCTACGGTGTCCCGGAGACGTTCTTCATCGGTCCCGACGGTCGGGTCGCCTACAAGAACGTCGGACCGCTGTTGCCGGACGTGCTGCAGGGCAAGGTGGACTCGCTGCTCGCGAGGATTCCGGCTCGGGCCGAGCAGTCAGCCGCACCGCTGAAGGGGTCATGACGACGGCGCTCCTTCTCGCGCTGGCGCTCGCCGCGCCGCCGAGCGCCGTGCAGGGCCCAGCGGCGCAGTCGGCCGGGCCATCGCGACTGGCGAGCTCTGCGCTCGCGTCGAACGCCGGATCATCCCAGGACTCCGCCGGCGCGCCGGCCGGAGGTCCGGCTGCCACGGCGCGCGACTCGGCGCTGGATGCGGAGACGCGCGCGATCGCCGAGCAGCTACGATGCCCGGTCTGTCAGGGTGTGTCCATCGAGGCATCGCCGACCGACCTGGCCCGTGAGATGCGGCGGGTCGTGCGCGACCAGCTCGCGGCCGGACGTACGCCCAATGAGGTGAAGGCCTACTTCGTCAGCAAGTACGGCGAGTGGATCCTGCTGCAGCCGAAGGCGAAAGGCTTCAACCTCACCGTCTATCTGCTGCCGTTCGCGGTCCTGCTTGGCGGTGCGGCGTTGATCGCGTTCGCCGTGCGCCGCTGGACGGGGCCGCGGGAGGACGCCGAAGAGGACGCGGACGTGGAGGAGGTGGACACTCGGGTGTAGGCGCGCGTCGCCGGACGCAGTACACCGCACCACCTCGAGAACGACCCACGTTTCGACAGACTCCCGGGACCGTTCACGTTCGCGAAAACCGACACCGTTACCGCTGGGCCCCCGTACCGCGCCCCCCGTTCACGAGCCCGGGATCGGCCGTCGTGGCGACGGCCACGGGTCGGGCGGCCCGGGCGTCGGAGCGAAACCTGCCGGAGCCGCGGCGGTATAAGCCGTCCGGCGAAGTCGTACGGGCATCGAGGAGCGCGAATGTATCCGAATCTCTTCCGCATCGGCAGCTTCACCATCACCAGCTTCGGCGTGATGATGTTCCTGTCGTTCCTGGCCGCGGCGTGGACCCTCTCGATCCAGGTGCGGCGTCGGGGATTCGATCCCGAGTTCGCGTGGGACGTGCTTGCGTGGGTCGCGCTCGGCGGCATTTTGGGCGCGAAGCTGTATTACCTCGCGCTGCACTGGAATGACCTGGTCCGGGACCCGGGCGCGGAGCTCGCGAACTTCCGGGCCGGCCTCGTCTGGTACGGCGGCTTCATCGGCGGCGCGCTCGCCTTCCTCTGGCAGATCCGACGGCGCGGGTATCCCGTCGCGCAGATGTTCGACGCGGTCGCGGCTCCGGTCACGTTGGCGTACGCGATCGGCCGCGTCGGCTGCTTCCTGGTCGGCGACGACTACGGTGTGCATACGAACAGCTGGGTCGGCATCGCGTTTCCGCAAGGCGCCCCGCCGAGCACGGCCGGGTACCTGCGTTCGGCGGGGGACCATATCCCGGCGAACATCCCTGACAACGTCGTGCTGCCGGTGCACCCCACGCAGCTCTACGAGATCGGCGCCGCGCTCGTGATCTTCGCGATCCTCTGGCGCGTCTCCTCGCGGCGACTCGCCCCAGGCCGCCTCTTCGGCCTGTACCTGATGCTGTACGGGCTGGAGCGATTCCTCGTCGAGTTCGTGCGGGCGAAGACCGACCGCTTCATCCTGGGGCTGTCCACGTCGCAGCTCGTCAGCCTGGGCCTCATCGCCTTCGGCGCGTGGCTCTGGCAGCGTCGTCGCGCCGCCGCCGAGCGGCACACGGCCCAGACCGGTGCGCCGGATCGGCCCGGGCGGGTCCGATCAGCTCCCGCCAACTAGCGAGCGTAGCGCCCGCAGGTCGACCTCCATCGTCGAGATCAGCTCGCGGCGGCGGAGCGCCGCTGCGGGATGGAAGGTGGGGAGCAGGGTGAGTGTTCGCTCCTCCCGCTCGACCTCGATCGCCTCGCCGTGGAGCTCGGTGATCTTCGCGCCCGGCACGAAATAGACGAGGGCGGAGCGCCCCAGCGTACACACCACGCGCGGCGCGACCAGACGCAGCTGCTCCTCCAGCCACGGTGCATGCGCGGCGGTCTCGCGGGTCCTCGGCGTTCGGTTGCGGGGTGGTCGGCACGCCACGGTGTTCGTGATGAAGACGTCCTCGCGCGCCAGCCCCGCACTCGCGAGCAGCTCATCGAGCAGCGCGCCCGCCCTTCCGACGAACGGCTCACCGCGACGATCCTCCTGCGCACCGGGACCCTCCCCGATCAGCATCAGCCGCGCATCGCGCGGTCCGACGCCGGGCACGACCTGCATCCGCCCGAGCGCGAGATCGCACCGCGTGCAGCAGCGCATCGCCTCGAAAAGCGCCCCGAGGGCGCGGTGGCGCCCGACCTCCTCCGGAATTCCCGCAATGAACGGCGCGTCGTCTCCCTTTCCTTTCCAGCAGTCGCTCATCCGCGTCTCCTTCCGGGGCTTCCTCCGTCGCTGCCCGCGGCACCGCGATTGCACTTCGGTGCGTCCATGCACGAGGAGCGCCGGACATGTTCGGTCGTCTGACGGCCGTGATACTAGCCCTGGCCTGGGTGTACGTCGAACCGTGCCGCGGGCAGGCCACGCCGCCGGCGGGGCTCACCCTCTCCGCCTACACGGGTGGCGTCGCGTTCAGCGACTGGCAGGGCGTCTGGATCGCACCGCTCGACGGTAGCGCCGGCTCGACGTCCGCGAGAACATCCGGGGCGCTGGCGCCGAGCCCCGCAGCGATCATGGGCCTCGGCCTCACATGGTGGAGCCGGCGCGGCTGGGGACTGCGCCTGGAGGGCGCCTACGCCCCGTCGAGACTCGAGGTGCGGCTGGATGCACCAATGCGCGAGGGGCTGAGCGCGCAGGAAGCTCCGCGCGGGCCGCCGACCTTCGGGGACGTCGGCGTCTGGACGGCGTCGGGGCTCGCGCTCTTCCGGCTGCCGATCGCGCTGGGTCCGATCCTGCCCTACGGACGCGTGGGGATCGCGCTGATCCGGGATCACATCAGCGACGTAACGAATTCCGTCTCTTCGGCGGAGCTCACGATGGACGGGATGCGGGTGGGCGGAGACATCGGCCTCGGTGCGCGCGTGCCGCTTCGCAGGTCCGACCTCGGGCTCTACTTCGAGATCTCCGACCTTTTCTCGCGCACTCCGATCGACGCCGCGCCCTCCGGCGAGGTACTGCGGTCGGACGCGCTCGTCGTCGAGCGGGCGCAGGCGGCGAGCGAGGGGGCGCCGACGCGGGTCCGTATGACGAACCAGCTGCGGATCGTGGCCGGGCTATCGCTCCGGCTGATCCGCCACTGATGTCGTCGCCGTTCAGTAGCCGGACACCCGGATCGTACGCTCCGCCCGAACCTCCTCGCCGCTGCGTCGATCGAGCACCGAGAGACGAATCGCCCACAGACCGGATTCCAGCCCGCCCAGGTCGAGGTTCACGGCCAGCGGCGTCAGCGGCTCGACCCCGGAGTCAACCTCCCACTGCAGCCGCGGCGCAGGCGGAGAGCCGCCGAGGCCGAAGATCCCGCCGATCCAGGCCGCCGCCCGGGCCAGCGGCGAAGGCCCCTGCATCCGTTGCAGCGAAACGGACGCGCTGTAGTAGGTCCCGCTCGCCCGCTCCGGCCGGCGAATCTCGGCGTA
Organism: uncultured Gemmatimonadales bacterium; assembly: GCA_963798855.1. Classification (GTDB taxonomy): domain Bacteria; phylum Gemmatimonadota; class Gemmatimonadetes; order Longimicrobiales; family RSA9; genus CAWCUU01. The sequence goes on from CAWCUU010000001.1 coordinate 1,456,177, forward strand.
GAGCCCGACCGTGTCATGGGGCTGCAGCTCGAGATCCGCGCGTGCCCGAAGTCCCGGGTCGTCGCGCCGGTCCGGCAGGGGCCCCGGAGCGAACGGCTCGCATACCAGCACGTCCGAAAGCCGTACGGCCGCGGTACCGGCACTTCCCGGGCCCGGAGACGCCGTTGGGGCGACGTCAATGCGATAACGCGCCCGGGCACCGACCTTCGCCGGCGCATCGAGAGCCTCCAGGGCGTAGATGAAGCGGCCGGGCGGCAGCGCCGAGAAGAGCGTGAAATGCGCCGTGTCGTGCCACAGCGTGACGCGATCCTCCACGCGATCGAGCACGCGCAGGGAATCCGGCTCGAGCAGAAAGAGCCCGACGCGGACGGTGTCCGTGCTCCCGTGCGCGGAATCCACCGGCAGCACGCCGTCCGCACGGATCACCGTGCCGCGGGGCTCGGGAAAGCGCGTGATCTGGTGGTGCAGCGTGTGCAGCTCCTTCAGCGTGGCCGGCGGAAACGTGCTGCGTGCACGCGGATCGTCGAGGCGGTCGGGGTCACCCGGGCGCGGGGGCCGTAGCGCGACTCTCTCGCTCAGCCGCGACGCAACGAGCGCTACCTGCGTCGGCTCGTACAGCTCGACGAAAGATGGGTTCGCGAGCCCGCCGCCGGGGATCCGCTTCCGGGCGGCCGGCACCCCGAAACGGCGCGTAAGCTCTTCCAGGTCCTTGCCCCATGCGTCCTCGCCTCGAACCGCGGGCGCGTCCGGAAGCAGACGCACCAGCACGTGCCGGGCGAGGTGCTCTGCCAGCGCCGCGTTGGCCGGCACGAGCAGGAGCGGATCGGCGATCGCCCAGAGTCGCTCCTCGTACGCCCGCCGTTCCTCATCCGAAAGCGCGTGGTAGCGCCTCCGCTCGCCGGGATCGAGCAGGTACGATACGTCCACCGCCCTCGCGCGCTCCTCCGGCGGCGAACGGGCGAGCGCTTCGCCGAACGCCGCGAGCGCCGCGCTGTCCCGCCCGGCGGCGTGGAGCGCGAAGCCGAGAAGCCAGTCCGCCAGCGCGAACGCCGTGTCCGAGGCAATGTGTAGCGGGCGCGAAGGACCGGCCGCGGCGCGGGCGGGCGGCTCGGTGCCGGCTCCACGCGCCCACCGGAACGCGCGCGCGGCCGATACTGCCTCTGCGGCGCGACCATCCTCCACGAGATAGCGGACCACGGAGCTCGCGACCTCCGCGTCCGATGGGTCGGCCGAGAACGCGCGGCGCAGCGTCTCGACCGCGACCCGCCTCGCCGCCTGCACGGCCGGATGGTCGGGAGGGAGCGGGCGATCGTCGTCCGCCCCCTCGAACAGACAGTACCGTCCGACGTGCTCGTAGCACGGCTCGGATGGGGAATAGTCCGTCGCGATCGGCGCGTGGCTGCGGACGGCGTTCTCGTACTCGAGCTCTGCATGCCGCGCGGCCTCACGTAGCCCGCGCGCGTCCGGCGCGCGGGCGGGTACGCCCTGCTGCAGAAGAAGAAGGAGGGGGATCACCGACATGAGATCGGCCTCGAAGCGGGCGGAGCGTCGGCCGCCATCGTGCGCGTCCGGGCTCCGACTCCCTGAGCGACCTTCTAAGCGTAGCCTTCGAGCGGGACGACGGCCAGTGCCGGCGAAGGGGGTCGCCTAATAGGTCCAGCGCCGACGCAGGTCCACCGTGACCTGCCGATTCGTCGTCAATGGAGAGACGATCACGAGACCGAGGCGGCTGAACCGCTCGGCGATGAGCGGCTCCAGACCTCCCTCGAGGGTCCACTGTGGGCTGAGTCGCCACTCGAGCGAGACCCCGACCGCATCGGCCGGGGTCGTGTTGTCGCCGAACAGCGTGGAGATGCCCGCGTTCACGGTGAGGAATACGTCGTTGCCGATCTCCTTGCCGACGACGACGGTGGGTTGGCCGAAGACGCCGAGCGTGCTGCCGGTCGCCGAGGGTTCGCCGAAGCGGACCTGGAAGTAGTCGAGACCCAGCCCGGACTGCTCGACGAGCTTCTGCTCGAGCGTCATGCTGAGCAGATCGGCGAAGCCACCCACCAGCGTGCTACCGATCAGTGAGTTGCTCGTCGGGCCGGCGAACGCGCTCTGCAGCGCGAAGCTCGGTTGGCCGAAGAGCAGGAAGCTGAGGAGCTCCGACTCCGGGATGTCCGTGCCGCCGGAGGAGAGCGACAGCGTAGGGTTGCGCAGGGTCCCGGTGACGTGCGCGAGCACCTCGATCTGCTGCCCGCCCGAAGGGTAGACTACTCGCGCAGCGGTGATGTCCAGCGCCGGGTTCGGTGTCGGCGCGCCGAGGAAGCGGATCTGCGCACTCCGGATCTCGAAGCGGCGGATCAGCGGGCCGGCCTGCATCGTGAAGGTGCCGTGCTCGCCCTCAAGGGTGCCGAAGATCTTTATGTCCTCCCCCTCCTTGAAGACCGTCATCTCGCCGCCGAGCTGGGCGCGAGCGTCCGGCGTCACGAACCACAGCGCCTCGCCACCCTCGACGGTGAGGCCGCTGACGCTCAGGTCCTGGAAGAGCCCCTGCGGCTGCGCCCCCGGCAGCCCGGCGATCGCGATCTGATTGCCCGTCGCGAGGAACTGCTGGACCTGCACCTGGAACGGATCGGCGGCGAATTCGGGGACGAGGATGTTGCCGTCGTCGAGACGGATCCGTCCACCGAGCGTCACGCTCGGTATCGGCCCGCGCACGGTCAGAGTCCCCCACGCGGCTGCCGGTTGCAGGTTCTTCACGGCGACCGGCCGGAACTGGTTCAGCTCGACGCCAATGTCCGCGACGGGGTGCGAGAGGTCCTCGAACGTGATCGTGCCACTGGCGATGGCGCTGCCGTCACTCTGGGCGCGAAGCTCCTCGATCCGGACCGCCTCGTTCGCGAGCGAAAAACGACCCTCGATGGCGGTGAAGCGGCGTCCTAGCGCGGCAATGGTGGCCGCGCCGTCGGCGAGAGAGGCGGACCCCTCGAATTGCGGCTTGCCGGGGGTGCCGGCGAGACGGATGTCGGCGCTCGCCGTGCCCTGCACGTCCTCCATCTGCGGCATCAGCGGCCCGAGCGCGGCTATTGGGAGACCGTTCGTTGCCAGTGTGCCCGAGATCGACGCGTCATCCACCCAGCGGGCGGCGGGCTTGTCGCTGACGTCCACGTCGAGCGGCAGCTTGGCGGTGAGCCTGACCTGGCCCGCCGGCAAGAAGTCGGCGGTGATCGTCGCGTCCGCGAGGCGATCGGCGAAGCTCAGAGATCCCTGTATCTGCGAGAAGCGGACTCCCCGGACCTCCCCGTCTGCGATGCGGAAGCTCGTGCCGAGCTGCGGCGTCGCGCCGCCGACCAGCCGACCCTTCGCCCAGACCTCGCCGGACACGATCGGCTGTTGGCCCAGCAGCTCCTGCAGGTCGCTGATCGGCAGGGCCTGGACATCGTACTGGAAATCGGCGATCGACAGCGGGTAGACGGTGCCGTCCAGGCTCATTGTACCCGAGCCGTTTCCCGATGCGACGGCCAGCTGACGGACCACCACGCCGGGCGCGCCGCCCCACTGGACCTCTGCCGGTCCCTGCAGCGTCCAGCGTTGCGGCCCGAGGTCCGCGACGAAGCGCCGCAGCGTCGCCGACCGCACGCCGTCGGGGAGCAGCGAGCCATCCGCGGCGAGCTGGATGATGCCGCCGCCCATCCGGTCCGCGTTGGCCTCGACGGCGAAGGCGGGCGGAGTCAGCGACGCGTTCAGCGATACCGCCTCGAACGCGCCGGCGGTGGCCGTCTGGATGGCACGCGCGCCGAGCTGTAGCCGCACCGTCGGCAGGCTGTCGCCCGCCGCGATCGCATAGCTTCCGTCGGCGGCGCCGACGCCCCAGTCGCCATAGCGCGCGTTGCGGAGCCGCAGCTGTCCCTCGACCGCCGGCCGCTGCAGCGATCCGGTCGCGGTCCCGCTCAACTCTACGGAGCCTCCCGCGGTCGCGTGCTCGATCAGCGGGATGTACGGAGCGAGCGGCGCGAGGGAGGATACGGCGAGCCGGTATTCGACGCCGCTCGCCGTGCGCTCCGGCTCGAGCGCCCATTCGCCGCGGGCCCCGACGCCGACCGGACCCAGCGTGGCGTCCAGGTTCGTGATGTGCAGCAGTCCATCGCGCGCGCTGGCGTCCAGCGCGATTCGGTCGTCCCCGCTCGCGTACCAGCCCGCGAATCGGCCCTGGAGGGCGACGGCCGCATCGAGCGTGCGCGGATCGGTGCCGTGCCCGCGAGCGGTGAATTGCGCGGTCAGCCTGATCGGCGGGAAGGCGGGCTCCAGCAGCTGTGCGAGCGCGACGTCGATCACTTGACCCTGCACGTCGTAGGCGATCTCGGGAGCCGTGGGGTCGACCGTTCCGTTGAGCACGACTACGCCGCCGGCCGCGTCGAAGCGGACGTTCATCCGGAGCGGACCGCCCCCGGGCGGGCCCACCAGCTCGATCTTGCCCGTGATCGAGCCGGCCAGCGGCAGGCGCGGGATGTACTCGCGGAGCGAAGCGAGCGGCACCTGGTTCAGCTGGGCCTCGAAGCGGCCGAGCCGAACTCCGCTCGACGCGACGGTGGCCTCTCCGGTGAGCTGGGTCGTGAACTCGCGTTGCTCCCCGGTCGGTGTGAGCGTTGCGGCGACGTCGAACGAGACGGGTCCGCCGTGACCCTCGATGCGGCCCCGCAGCGTTCCCGAGTAGGGAAGGGGACGGCTCAGGAAAGGGTTCAGCAGCGCCACTTCGACCGGCTCCAGCCGCAGCTCCACCGACTCGAGCGTAGGCGTGGCTCCGTCGCCGAAGGTCGCGGCGAGGTTGCCCTGCACGTGCGACTCGCCGCTCGTCACATCCAGATTCTGCAGCCAAACGTGGGTGCCGCCGTCGCGCGGCTCCACCTGCCAGGCGAAGCTCGCCACGCCATCGTCCGGCAGCTTCGGATTGATGAAGCGGATATCGGCGAGACGCACGCGCTCCGCTCGTCCGGTGGCCCGGAAGCCGTACCCCGGCAGATCCGGATCCCAGGTGCCGTGCATCCCCGTGACCACGGTCTCGCCGAGCTCGGCTCGTACGACCTCGAAGCCGACTTCGCCGCCCGGCAACGTGAGATGCGCACCCGTCACCTGAAGGGGCAGCGGCGCCGCCGAATCGGGAGGCAGGAAGCGGGACACGAGGCGCGCGATGTCGACCGTCGCCGCGCGATCGCCCGACGGAATGGCGACCATCGGCACCTCCGCCTCCACCCGCTCCGTCACGTAGGTCGCGTCCGGCATCCGGACCTCGACGCGACCGTCGAGGACGCGCAGGGACAGCAGATAGATCCCCTCCTGCGGATTGCGCACGGGCTTCGAGGGCGAAGGCGGCCGATCGAAACCGAGCACCGGAACGTAGTTCCACTCCGCATCGACGGACGGTTTGATCAGCAGGACGGAGGCGTCGCTCACGACGACATCGCTCAGCTCGAACCGGCCGTGCCCAATGGCGCGCGCGTTCAACGTGCCGGTCGCGCGCGAGGCGAGCAGGAACGGCCGCCCCTCACGATCGGTCCAGTGCACGTCCATCGCCCGGACACCAATCCCGGCGCGGATCGGGTGAAGCGGCGCGCCCCCCGCGGGGAGCCGCCTCGAAACGTCCGCCTCGAAGTCCGCGACCTCGCCGGGCGCAGGACTGCCGAGCCGGAGCGCCGCCCCGATGCTGTCCGCCGCGGGACCCAGGCTCCGCGGGCCGCCACCTCCCCGGAAGACCCACAGCGCCACCGCGCCGACAGCCAGCGTCAGCCCGATCACGAGAGAGAGCACCCGGTGCGACCAGTGCAGGCGGAGGCGGTGCGGCACGTCGGTCATTGTCAGAACGCCTGTCCGACGGCCAACTGGATCCGGAACCGACTCAGGAAGTTGCCCCACTCCGGCTCGTAGCTGTCCCGGATGCGGAAGATGTCGCCCGTGATCTGCTGGTCCGTGACAAGCAGCGGGCCCGGGGTGGGCGGATATGGATTGTACGCCAGGTCCAGGCGAGCGGGCCCCACCGGCGTCGCGATGCGGAAGCCGAAGCCGGGCGTGAAGCGGAAGCGCGACAGGTTCCAAAGCGCGGCGGTCCCCACCGAGCCGACATCCATGAAGGCCGCGAGCCGCAGATACTCCGGCAGGAGGGGGGAGGGGAAGCGGATCTCGCTGCTCATGACGGCGACGGACGTACCCCCGATCGGCACCGCCCGAGGTGATCCCTCCGGGACCGGATTGCCCAGCGAATCGAGGACGAGGAACCTTGTCCCGTCGCTCAGCGTGTCCGTCAGTGCGTTGGCGACGTAGACTACCGGCCCCAGCTCGTTCCTCCCGTAGCCCCGCACGCTGGTCGCTCCGCCCGCGAAGAACCGCTCCTCGGGTGGCAGGAAGTTGCTCACCGTCAGCGTGCCGGTGACGTTTGCGGTGTTGAAGAACGTGCCGAGCCTGATGTACGCGCCGGCCACGACCCCGCGGGCGACAGTCGAGTAGGTCGACGCTTCGCCGGTCCAGCGCACGAAGTCCAGATCCGAGCCGATCAGCGGCGTCGCCCAGTCCACTCCGGTGCGCAGCCGGTAGCCGCGAGTCGGGTCGAGCGCCTGGTCCGTACGATCGCGCGCGAAGCTGCCCGTCAGCGCATTGCGCCAGCGAAACTCGTTCAGCTGTCCGACCTGATCCGGCTCACAAACGAGCAGCGCGATGCAGAAGATCGCCTGGTTCGCCTGTGTCATGCCGTTCACGAGCTCCATCGTGCCCGAGATGATGTCCTGTGTCTGGAACCTGCGCGCGACGGTCAAGCGACCTCCGCGCGACGTCCGCTGGAACAGGTTCGGCTCCGAGCTGCGGTCCAGGAAGATGCTCGTCGCCAGCTGGTTGTGCGCGCTGAAGAAGTACGGCTGCGTGAAGTCCGTGCTCAGGTGATAGTCGAGCTGCCGCTCGAAGGGTCCGCCTTCCAGGCTCTTGCAGAGGCTGGACTCGAGCTGCCGGGAGTACGTCGGGTCCCCGAGCCCCAGCTTCGAGACCTGTCCCAGCACGGTCAGCTTGCGACCACCGCCCCAGACGCTCCGGCTCGTCCAGCTAGACCGCGCCCGGAAGCACTCGATCGTGCCGTACCCTATCGCGGCGTCCACCAGGTGCACCGGCGCCTCCGCGATCCGTACCACGACGCTCGTCCGACTGCTGTCCTCCGGGGCGACCTGCAACGAATCCGGCGCCACCTCCACGGTTGCGAACTGCACGATGTCGAGTGCATAGAGATTTCGCTGGCTCGCCACCAGATCGGTCGCGCGAAGCAGGTCACCCTCATCGAACTCGAGCTGCCGCAGCGCCGCGCGCCGCCCAACGTGCGGAGCTCCGAGCACCAGGATCGAGTCCACCCGCACCTGCGGCCCGGTGATCGCCAGCAGCGACGCCGTCGCCCGATCCTGCACCGTGTCCACGCCGTAATTGCGCAGGACCTGGGAGTAGACATAGCCCAGAGCGTGGAGTCGCCTCTGGATCGAGTCGGCCGACGCATCGAAGAGCCCCAGGTCGAACCTCTGCCCGGGCCGAAGCGGCAGATCGCGGGCGAGGGAATCCGGATCCATGATTCCCTCCGTCCCCTCGACCGTCAGCGAGTCCAGCGTCACCGCGTCGCCGCGCAGCACGGCGAACGTGACGGCGACCTTGCCTCCACCCTTGGGCTGCACTCCCGGCCGGACACGGGTGCCGAAGAAACCGTTCCGGCGGTAGAAGACGGCAAGGCGGACGACGTCGGATGCGAGCGTGCCGGTCTCCAGCGTGTGGACTTCGCGACCCCAGTGCAGGAGCGGGATGCAGATCGGCACACCGAGCAGCCGGCAGCGCGTCGGCTTCGTCTCGATCAGGCTGAGCAGTGTGTCGCGTGAGAACGGCTCCGGAGCCAGGAAGTCCACGCTCTGGATCTCGCGTCCCTCGTACGGCGCCAGCTCCGGCAGCGGGCCGCCACCCGGCTGCGGACCGAGCGCCGTGCAACCCCACGTCCCGGCGAGCAGCGCCACGACCGTCAGCCGCAGCCGTCCCGCCCCCCGCCATGTGCTCGGCTCCCATCGCTTCGTTCGTTGCTGCAATCCCGGCCCGCTGGCAGAGGTCTTCGGCAATCACCCGGCTGGTCAGGCCCGGCTGCGAGGCTTCTCGACCGGTCGTCGGGCGGCCGCGACGCCGCGCGCACCTCGAATTGACGGAGGTCCAGAGCCGTGTTAGTCTAATGCTCTTTGGCATCACGGCAAGAACGCGGTCGCTGCGAGAGGTTTCGCGCGCCCGCGACGGTTTGACTGCGACGGCAACGGAATGCCTCGACATCCTACGGCGGCACGGGTCCGCCGTCCACGCACAGAGCCCGACGACGTAGTCGTCGCCACGGTCTTCGAGTGGAGCGAGTGGGCGCGCCGCAACGCGCGCCTGGTCATCATCGTGCTCGCCGTGGCCGTCGTGGCGGTGCTCGCATTCCTCTATCTGCACAGCCGCAGCATTGCGAGGGAGGCGCTCGCCGCGACCCGCCTCGCCGAGGTCCGACAGACCGTCGCCAGCGGAAACCTCCCTCTCGCGACCAAGGACCTGCAGGAGTTCATCGGCACCTTCGGAAAGACGCGCGCGGGTATTGAGGGGCGGCTTCTTCTCGCGCAGGTCCAGCTTCAGCAGGGACAGCCGGACGGCGCGGCCGAAGTTCTGCGCGATTTCAGCAGCGATGACGCGCTCCTGAACGCATCGCGGCTGCTCCTGCTCGGGGGCGCCTACGAGCAGGCCGGCGATACGGCGAAGGCGATCGACTCGTACCTCGCCGTCGGCAACAGTGATGCGTTCGAGTTCCAGCGCCGCGAAGGGCTCGAGAACGCCGCGCGCCTGCAAATGCAGACCGGCCGGCCCGCGGAGGCCGCCAGGCTGTACGGGCGCCTCGCGGACATGGTCGCCGATGAGCCGTCGCAGCAGTCGATCTACCGCATGCGCCAGGCGGAAGCCCTCGCCGTGGCGGGACAGGCGAGCGGCGCCGCGGCTGGGAGCGCTCCGAAGGACTGAGCGGGATCAGCCCATTCCGAGCCGGCGCTCCATGTCCTTCGTGACCGACTGCCGGACGTCGAAGAAGCCGTCCCACGGATCGCCCATTTCCTGAATCCTCGCCGGAACGGTGGCGACGTTCAGCGCTCGCGGGTCCACTCCGGCACTCAGCTCATCCCAGCCGATCGGCGTCGCGACCGGTGCGCCGTCGCGGGCCCGGGTGGAATACGGCGCGATCGCGCTCGCCCCACGGGCGTTCCGCAGGTAGTCCACGTAGATCCGGCCCTCACGCTTTGCCTTCGAGGCCACGGCCGTGTAGCGATCCGGAGCGTCCCGCGCCAGGTTCTCGGCGATCGCCCTCGAGAACTCCTTCACGACTTCCCAGCCTCGCCGCCGCACCAGGGGCAGCACCACGTGCAGGCCCTTTCCGCCCGTCGTGCGCACGAAGCTCCGCAATGCGAGATCCTCGAGGCGCTCGCGCAGCTCCATCGCCGCGGCCTCGACGTCGCTCCATTCGACTCCGGGCCCGGGATCCAGATCGAGCACGACCAGGTCCGGCCGCTCCAGCCGGTCGCGCCTCGAGCCCCAGACATGCACCTCGAGCGCCCCGATCTGCACCAGCGACACCAGGCCGGCGACATCATCCACGTACAGGTACGTCGCGCTCTTCGACCGCTCCCGGATGCGCACGCGCTTCACCGCCTCCGGGACCGCCCCGCTCGCGTGCTTTTGATAGAAGCACTCCTCATCCGAGCCTTGCGGGCAGCGCACCAGCGTCAGCGGTCTGTCCTTCACGTGGGGCAGCATCCGGTGGGACACAGCCGCGTAGTAGACTGCAAGGTCCCGCTTGGTGAGGCCCTGGCCGGCGAACAACACCTTTTCCGGGCTCGTGAGCCGGACGCGCACGCCCTCCAGCGCCGCGAGACCAGCCGTCTCCGCCATTGCTGCCTCCTTTTCGGTCGCTCCGTCTCCCGAACGACGTCCGGAGCCGGCGTCAGAGCGCAGGGGAGCAGGGGAGCCGGCCTCGCGCCCATCCCGCCGACGGCCGCGCGTCAGCGCACGTCCATGCGCCCTCGAGGTCTTTTTCGGGGTATCTTCGGCACCAGGTGAAGCGCCACGCTCCCGAACCACCTCCGAGGCCGGCTTGTCCGCACGCAGACCCTTGAAGGAGGGATGACGCAGTGAGTCGTCCTCGGTCCATTCCGTGAACGCGATCTGGGCCACGAGCACGGGCTCGACCCAGTGGACTCCCCGCGCGGCCGCGCCGCGCGGGGGCTTGGAGACGGGGGCGGACGCCCGTTCGATGCGATCGAGCCGTTGCCGTAAATCCACGAGCGTTCGCTCGTCGAAGCCGGTCCCGACCTTGCCGGCGAGCCGGAGCTCGCCGTCCTCGTGATATCCGAGGAGCAGGGCACCGAGCGCAATGCGTGAGCCTGACGGCTCGGTGTAGCCGACGATGACCATCTCCTGTTCCTGCTGGCACTTCGTCTTCACCCAGTCCTTGCTGCGTCGACTTCGGTACGGGGCGTCCACACGCTTGCTCACGACTCCTTCGAGTCCATGCTCGCACGCCTGCCGGAAGAAGGCCTCGCCATTGCCGGCCACGTGATCGCTGAAGCGCACCCGCTGAAGGGAGGAGCGGTCCAGGAGATCACGAAGAAGCTCCTTTCGGCCGCTCAACCCGGCGCCTCTCAGATCGTACCCATCCAAATGCAGGAGATCGAACGCATGGTAGGAGATCTGCGCATCGCTCGCGCCGAGCGCGTTCTGTAATTTCTGGAAGTTGCTGACGCCGGACTCATCCAGCGCGACGACCTCGCCGTCCAGGATCGCCAATGTCGCGGCCAGCTCCCGGCAGGCCGCGGCCACACCCGGAAACCGGTCCGTCCAGTCCTTTCCATTGCGGGTCAGCAGTCGGACCCCGCCGCGCTCGAAGCGACACAGCAACCGATAGCCGTCCAGCTTGATCTCGTGCAGCCATCCGTCGCCCTCCGGCACGCGATCCACGAGCGTCGCCAGCTCCGGCCGCAGGGAGGAGGGCGATGGCAGCTTCGCCTTCCGAGCCCCAGCCAGCGCTTCGATCCGCTGCTCCGGCATGATCCTCTCCTTCGACCGCCACACGCGATCCCGCTCCGCCGCGATCTCTTCCATGGTGCGGCCGCTCACGACGCTTCGATCCTCGTCCAGCACGTCCGGGTCCTCGGCTGCACGGGCGAATTCGTCCTTCTCCTTGATCAGCAGCCAGTTCTCCTTTCCGCCGTCCGAGCGACCGCCCATGCGAACGAGATTCCAGCCTCCATGCAGCTTTTCTCCCTGCAGAAACAACTTTAAACGCCCACCTCTATATGACGATCTCGCAGCATCTTCCGGCCTCCACATCCCGTGATCCCACAGCATAACCGTGCCGCCGCCATACTCGTCTTGCGGGATCACGCCTTCGAAGTCGCCGTACTCGATCGGGTGATCCTCCACGTGGACCGCCAGCCTGCGCTCCGACGGGACGTAGCTCGGTCCCTTGGGCACGGCCCAGCTCTTCAGGACGCCGTCCATCTCCAGCCGGAAATCGTAGTGGAGATGGGAGGCGGCGTGCTTCTGGACTACGAAGAGGCGGCCGCTCGGGCTCTTGGTGACGCCGCCGGTGGGCTCCGGCGTCCGATCGAAGTGTCGCTTCTTCTTGTAGGTCTCGAGGGGCATTGGCGCGGCTCCCGGCGATGAGAGTGTCTCGAGTGCGGACTCGGGGGGTGCAACGGCCGCGCCAGCCTGGCGAGGTCCGGCGACTGCGCATAATATACATTATGTAAACTTTCACGGCCAAAGTCTGTGGAGAACCCTTCCAGATTTCCCCACCCCGTGCCGCAGGAGGCCCTTTTGCCGGTATCTCGTAACGCGACGGCGTGCGACCCCGTCACTCACGGGCCTCCGGTCCTCTACCGAACCCGTCGAGCTCGGAGAGCGCCGGTTTCGGCTGCTCGAGCAAGGCTGCGAGCGCTCCCATTATGGCGCGGGCCGCTTCCGGAAGGCGGCGCTCGCGCTCGGCCCTGTCGCGTACCGGGCCGAGCGCGAGCGGCGCTCCGTAGCGGATGCGTATTCCTGCACGGCGGAGGGCGTGGCTCCAGCGCGGCAGCACATCGTAGCTGCCGCTTATCGCGCAGGGTATGATCGGCGCTGCCACCCGTAACGCGATGCGGACTGCGCCGAGCCTGGGCTGCTGGAGCCTGGCATCCCAGCTCCGCTCGCCTTCCGGATAGATGCAAACGATTTCGCCGGCGTCGAGGAGGCGGAGTACCCTACGCACGGCCGTGGGGTCGGGCTCGAAGCGCCGGACGGGAAAGGCGTGGAGGTGGTCCTTCATGAGCCAGCCGAGGACAGGCGCCGAGAACTGGCTGCTTTTCGCCATGGAGTGCATCGGCCTGGGAGTGAAGGCCTGAATCACGGGCGGGTCGATGAAGCTCTGGTGGTTCGCGAAGACGAGGGCCGGCCCGGTGCGTGGCAGGTGCTCGAGGCCGCGCAGCGTGACCTTTCCGGCGACCGAGCGGGTTGCGGTGCGGACCAGGGTCTGGGCAATGCCGTAGACGCTCACCGAGCGGCGAGGCTTGGGACCGTGACGATGCGGGGCTGGAATTCGACGATCCGGCCCTTCCCCGCGGATTCGTAGACCGCCCGAATCGCGTCGCGCAGCAATTCGTCCCAGAGGCGAAGTGAGGACTCGATCGGGTGCACGGAGAGGATCGCGTCGTCGTGCGTGCGCAGCTGGAGGCTGCTGGAGCTGCCGGTGACAGCCCGAAGCGAGCCGAGTCTCCAACGTTCGGATATCCCGTCGTCCGGCGCGAATTCGAGCATGGAAGCGCTCAGCGTGAGGGACCCTTCGCGTGGAGCGTCGAACGCTTCGATGAGCCCGAGATAGCGGCCGCCGCGAGCCCGGAGCGGCTTCCGTTCGGTGGCTACGCGAAGCCGGGCCCTCGCGGTCAGGAGCTGTCCGCCGCCGCCGGGATCGAGACCCGAGCGGAGCGATTCGAGCCGAGGCTCGCCGATCTCGTTGCTCCACTCGGCAGCATGGCGACGGATCGGCTCACGTCCGGGAGGCTTCGCCTCGATCGTCGACCCCTCTCGCCGGGCGAACTCGCTTCTGCAGGAGCGGCAGCGCTCACGGTTTCCCGTGGGCCGGATTCCGTCAACGGCGCCGCACAGAGGACAACGCCAGAGGAGATCGCGAATCGCCATCGTCCGGACCACTCAGAGCCAATGAAACAGCTCCAGCACCCGCAGGTGCCAGACCCGCCAGACCGCTTCCCAGATGATGCGCTTCGACATCTTCGACTCGCCCACGTCGCGGTCGACGAAGACGATCGGGATCTCGCCGAGGCTGAACCCCTTTCTCCAGGCGCGCAGGCTCATCTCGATCTGGAACGCGTAGCCCTCGGAGCGGACACGTTCGAGCTGGATCGCCTGCAGCACCTCGCGTCGGAAGCACTTGTAGCCGCCCGTGGCGTCGGCGACCGGCAGACCGGTGACCGCACGCGCGTAGGCGTTCGCGAAGTAGGAGAGGAAGAGGCGGCCGATCGGCCAGTTGATGACGGTCACGCGCCCGTGCAGATAGCGGGAGCCGAGCACGACATCGTGCTGCTGGATGGCCTCGAGGAACTTCGGCAGGTGCGCAGGGTCGTGCGAGAAGTCCGCGTCCATCTCCAGCAGGTACGCGTAGTCCCGCTCGAGACCCCAGTGAAAGCCGGCGATGTAGGCGGTACCGAGCCCGAGCTTGCCCCGCCGGTGCAGCACGTGGACGCGCGGCTCGGACTCGGCCAGTCGGTCCGCGAGCTCGCCCGTGCCGTCCGGCGAGGCGTCGTCGACCACGAGCAGTTCGATGTGATCGCCCTGAGCGAGGACCTGCGCGACGAGGCGCTCGAGGTTCTCCCGCTCATTGTACGTCGGCACGATTACGAGGGCGCGGGCTTCGCTATGTCCCATGCCTTCTTGAGGATCGGCAAGTTGGAGGCTAGGTTTGGGGCCGAAACTACCCGAAACTCCGGTCATATACAAGGTGAAGGTCCTCTACATCGTCACGGCGTACGACCGCCGCGCGGGCGAGGGCATCACGCCTTGGCTGGTTGAGACGATCCTCAGGCTGGGCGGCGCCGGCGTGGAGGTCGAGGTTCTCGCTCCGGCCTACCGCGGCTCCCCCTCCGGACCGGTCGGCGGAGTCATGGTGCACCGCTATCGATACGCCCCCGCCGGCATCGAGGACCTGACCCACGATCAGACGGCTCCCGATCGCGTGCGCGAGCGGCCCGCCTACCTCACCCTCGTTCCCTCGTACGTTGCGGCCGGCGCTCTGGCTGCCGCCCGTCTGGCCCGTCGCGGGCGCTTCGATCTCGTACACGTACACTGGCCCGTCCCGCACGCCGTTCACGGGCTAGCTGCCCGGCGGGCCGCCGGGATCCCGCTCGTGTGCACGTTCCACGGAGTGGAGCTGACCTGGGTGCGACACGGCCTCCGTCCCCTCCTGCCCTTCGTCCGTCACGTCATCCGCAGCGCCAATGCGGTCACGGCGAACTCGAGCTACACCGCCTCGCTCGTCAAGCGCATCTACGATCGTCCCGTCGAGCGCATCCCGTTCGGCGTCAGCATCCCCGTTTCGCCCTGGACGGAGGCGGCCCGCCCGGCGGTGCCGCCGTTTCGGCTGCTCTTCGTCGGTCGGCTCGTCCAGCGCAAGGGCGTGGCGGTGCTCCTGCAGGCGTTGAGCGTCGCGCGTCGCCAGATCGAGGTCGAGCTCCGCGTGATCGGCTCCGGGCCGCTGCGCGAGAGTCTCCAGACGCAGGCTCGCGAGCTGGGTCTCGCCGATGTGGTCCGCTTCGATGGGTTCGTGCCCGCCGATGAGCTCGCGCGCGCGTACGCGTCGACCCATGCCTTCGTCCTCCCCGCCGCCATGGATGCGAAGGGGGATGTCGAAGGGCTCGGTGTCGTCCTGATCGAGGCCCTCGCCCACGGCACGCCGGTGATCGCAAGCGACGCCGGCGGCATCCCGGACATCGTGCGGGACGGCGACACCGGCCTTCTCGTTCCGCCTGGCGACCCGGCCGCCCTGGCGCACGCGATCGTCAGGCTGGCGCGCGATCGGGAGCTCGCCGACCGGCTCGCCATAAACGGCCTCGGCCATGTACGGCGCGAGTTCTCCTGGGACTCCATCGTCGGGCGCCTCGTCTCGCTCTACGGCCGCCTCCTACCGAAGAGTGGCCGCGACGCGGCGTGACATGACCACCCCCAGCGTCCCGGACGCCGAGCAGCGGTACCTGGAGCTGCTGGAGCGCGACCGCGGCCGCTGGCCGGAGGAGCGGCTCTTCGAGCACTGGAAGCGCCATTACCTCTCCGAGCTGGACCGGGGCGACTTCATCCGTCGCACCCTCGAACGCTACGTTCCCGGCTTCGACGCTGCCGCCGCCGCCGTGCTCGATATCGGCTCCGGCGACTCGGGCGTGCCGATCGCCTGGGCCCGTGCCGGCGCGCATGCCGCCGCTATCGAGCCCGGCGCCGACAGCCTGCGGCGCGGTGCCGCCCGCGCCCGCTTCCACGGCGTTCGCGTCGGCCTCTGCCGGGCCGTCGCGGAGCGCCTGCCGTTCCCGGCCCGGCGGTTCGATGTGGTGATACTCGACAACGTTCTCGAGCACGTCGAGGATCGCGAGCGGACGCTGCGGGAGATCCACCGTGTCCTCAAGCCTGAAGCCATACTTTATCTGGTAACACCTAAGCCGTTGGCATTCCTAAGTTTGTTGCATGACCCCCATTATGGGTTTTTCGGGCTGGACCTCCTTCCACGGTCGGTGCAGCGGTTCTACGTCGAGCGGGTTCGCCGACTCGGAGCGGGAAGCTATCAGGTCGGTCGGATCCCGAGCCGGCGCTGGCTCCGGCGGACGCTCCGACGGACGGGCTTCCGGTCCCTCGTGTCCCCACGCGAGCTGTGGGTGCGGTACGTCCAGTACAGGCTCGAGGACCCCTCGACGATCCGTGGAACTCTGAAGGGGCGACTCGCGACGGAGCTGGACCGGCACCCGGCAATGCTACGCAACACGGTTGTGCGCTGGCTTCTCAATGTCGGCGTGGGCTCGAACTACTTCATCGCCCGGCGAGAGGGGTGATGCTCAAGGTCCTGCATTGCATCTACGACGACGTCGCCAACCCGTGGCTCGGAGGGGGCGCCGCGCATCGGGTGCGGGAGATTTATCGCCGCCTTTCCGATCGACTGGATGTGACGGTCGCGATGGGCCGCCATCCTGGGGCGGTAGAGGCGGTCACCGACGGCGTGTGCTACCGGCCTGTCGGCGCCGCTGCGCCATATGCATGGAGTCGGCTCACATATGCCGCAGCGGCCTCGAGGCTGCTGCGGAGCGAGAGCTACGACGTCGCCCTGTTCGACTTTTCCGTGTACACCCCGATCGTGGTACCGAGCGGCAGGCCGATCGGGCACGTCGTACACATGCCGATCGGCCCCACGGCGCGGGCTCGGTGGGGTCGGCTGCTCGGCGGCATCGTGGAGTGGAGGGAGCGATCGGCGCTGGCGCGCGCGCATCACATAGAAACGACGTCGCAGTGGATGGCCGGCCAGCTCGCGCCGCTGGTCCCGGCCGGAGCCGAGATCCGCGTCGTGCCGACGGGCGTGGACGACGCCTTCTTCGGCGTCGGGCGCCTTGAATCCGACTACCTGCTGTACTACGGTCGCTTCGACGTGTACCAGAAGGGGCTGGACACCTTGTTCGCGGCGCTGGAGCCCCTGCTCCGCTCGCGGCCGGCGCTGCGTCTCGTGCTCGCCGGTCGCGGCCGCGATGCCGCCGAGCTCGGGCGTATGCGGGCCGCTCACGCATTGGCCGGACGAATCGACCTCGTCGTGGATCCGTCTCGCGAACGGGTGCTCGACCTCTTCTCGGGCGCGCTCGTCCTCCTTCTCCCGTCACGCTTCGAGGGGCTGCCCGCGGTGCCCATCGAGGCCATGGCCGCGGGCGTGCCGGTGCTCGCCACTGCCGTGGGAGCGCTCAATGAGATCATCGGCCCGGCGGCGGGCGTTCTCGTGCCGCCCGGGGACCCGGGCGCCCTGGTCGATGCCGCCGCGAAGCTGCTCGGTGACGAAGCCACCAGACACGACATGTCACGGCAGGCGCGGCAGGCAGCCCGGCGATTCTCCTGGCACCGCGTCGCGGAGTTGCACCTGGAGTTCCTGACCGCCGTCGCGAGTCACGGCGACGACACCACCCGAGCCCAGCGGAATACGTCGTAGCCGACCGCCCAGTCGGGACCTTCCGCGTTGTTCCGCAGCCCCACCCGCTGGAGCGTCGTGACGGAGCCGCCCTGCGCAATCGAATTCGGGGTGGACAAAGCACACGTGAAGCTTAGGTTGACGTCGCAACGGCGATAGCAGGCTAAACATTTGTTGGCGCCGCCGCGGCGCACGCAATCCGATTCCGGGTGGGACCATTTCCAGACAAGCACGATCGAGATCAGTTTCCTCCGGCCCCGTTGACGCCGCCGCCGGCCCCCGGTTCGGCACGCTCGCGGCGGCGGCCGTCTACTTCGGCCTGTCCCTGCTCTACTTCCTGCCTGCCTTCTATCCGAATCGCCAGATCTTCGGCACGGACCTGTTCGCCGGCGGGTTCTTCTTCCACGAGTTCATCTCGCAGCGCTTCGCGGCTGGGGTTCTGCCGAAGTGGGTGCCGTACATCTTCGGGGGGCTGCCGCTGTTCGCGAACCCGGGCAGCACGTTTCACCCGTTCCGCTTCCTCGGGGATCTGCTGTTCCCCGTGAAGGACATCTTCCCGACGATCTTCCTGCTGCAGTTCGGCTTCGCCGGACTGGGGATGTATCTGCTGGCGCGGGAGCTGGAGGTCCGGGAATGGATCGCGGGCGTTGCCGGGCTCGCGTTCGAGTTCACCGGGCTGGCCATGTCCTTCGTCTACGCCGGCCACGATGGGCGCATCATCGTGGTGACGTCGGGACCCCTGCTCTTCTACTTCCTGCACCGAGGGATCCGGACGGGTCGAATCCGGCCGTTCGTCGGAGCCGCGGTCACGGTCGGCTTTCTGCTGCTCTCGTTCCAGATCCAGACCGCGTACTACCTGTTGATGGCGGCGTCGGCGTGGGCGCTGTTCTGCCTCATCTCGCAGGGCTGGATGCGCAAGCCTTCGGCGGCGGGACGCCGGGTGGGACTCGGGCTGGCGGCGGTGGTGCTCGGCTTCGCGATGGCGGCGGTCAACTTCCTCCCGTTCATGGATTACGTCGCGGCGTCGCCGCGCGGCAAGGCCGGGGGGCTGGGCTACGCATACTCGACCTCGTACTCGATGCCGCCGGCAGAGGTGGTCGGGCTGGCCGTTCCCGAGCAGGCGGGGAACTCGGTGGTGGATCGCCAGGGCAACCCCGAGTTCCCGTCCTACGAGCCGAGCGAGCTGAGCCCGTTCAAGCTGCACACCGAGTACGTCGGTGCGTTCGTGGTCGCGCTGCTGTTTCTGGGCGGCTTCTACATGTATCGGGACCGGCGCTGGTGGTTCTTCGCGGGGCTCGGCGCGGTCGCGCTCAGCTTCGCGTTCGGCGGCTTCACGCCGATCTTCCACCTGTACTGGTCATTGCTCCCGGGCGCGAGCAAGTTCCGCGCGCCGAACCTCACGTTCTTCCTGGTGAGCACGTCGCTCGTGGCGATGGCGGCGCTCACGCTGGAGCGACTCGCGGCGCTACGCGATGAAGCGGCCGCGAACTCCCGGAGAGCGGTCAGGGGCGATCCCCTGTCCAGAGTCGGCTGGGTGCTGGCGGGGCTCCTCGTGCTGACGGTGATCGGCGCCGGGATCGCCCCAGGGACGGCGACGAGCGACGCCGCCGCGCGAACGGCCGGCTGGCTGCGCTTCGGGGTCTTCCTCGCAGTCACGGCCGCGGCGCTGTGGCTCTGGGCGCGCCGCCACATCTCCAGCCGCGCCGCGGCCGTCGCGCTCGCCCTCATCACGCTGGTGGACCTGTGGATCGTCGACCGGCGGTTCTTCGAGACGACGGAGCCGCCGTCGCAGGCGTTCGCGCCGGACGACGTCATCGACTTCCTGCGCTCGCAGCCGGGGACGTTCCGGGTGTGGGTGCTGCCATCGCCTCCGTTTCCGCCCCAGGCGACCTACCCCCGGCAGGGCAATCTGCTCATGCACTTCGACATCCAGCAGGCCGGCGGGGAGCACAGCACTCCGATCGAGCGCTTCCTGCAGGTCGCCGGGCCCGGGGAGCGGAGCATGGTCGACTGGCACAACTTCCTGCAGGACGCGGCGTTCATGGACGTGGCGAACGTGAAGTACCTGGTCACGGGCGTGCCGATCCAGGCGCCGAACCTGAAGGAGGTTCACCGTGGTCGACTCGGGGTGGTGTACGAGAACCTGACCGCCCTGCCCCGCGCCTGGCTCGTCCCGTCCGTCGAGGTGGCCGACCCGCCGGACGGCGCGGTGGAGGCGATGCAGCGACCCGATTTCGATCCTCGTCGTACGGCCGTGCTGTACCGCGCGCCGCCCGAGCCGCTGCCGAACGGGCCGCTCGAGGGAGACGCCGAGATCCGCTCCTATGAGCCCGACCGGGTCGTGGTCCGGACGCGGGCCTCGCGCGCCGCGCTGCTCGTGCTGGCGGACAACGACTACACCGGCTGGCAGGCCTCGGTGGATGGCGACGCGCGGCCGATCCTGCTGACGAACCACGCGTTCCGCGGAGTGGAGGTCCCCGCGGGCGATCACCAGGTGGTGTTCCGCTTCGCGCCCCCCGACCTGCGGCTGGGGTTCTGGATCTATCTCGCCTCGCTGGCGCTGGTGGCCGCGTACGGCGTGTGGACGCTCGCCGACGCTCTGAGAGGGAGGTCGGGAAAGACCGCGTGAGCGCGGGTCGGCTGGCCCGGCGCGCCTTTGCGGCTCTGCTCGTGATCGCCGCGTTGGCGTTCCTCGCCCGCACCGTCGCCCGCGACTGGGGGCGACTGGGGGCGTACGACTGGCACGTCCAGCCGCTTCTGCTCGTCGCGAGCGTGGTCGCGCTCGTCGTCGTGTTCGCGTTCGGCGTCTTCGTCTGGGCCCGCGCGATCGCTTGCATGGAGGGCCCTCGCGTTCCCTACCCTGCCCTGCTGCGCATCTGGTTCCTGTCGAACCTCGCTCGCTACATCCCCGGCAAGGTCTGGCAGTTCCTCGGCGCCGCACAGCTCGCCCGCGAAGAGGGCCTGGCGCCGGTCCTGCTGCTCACGTCATTGGTCGTGAACATGGGCTTCACGCTGCTTTCCGCCCTGCTCGTCGGGCTCGCGACGCTGCCCAGCGCCGACGTGCTCGGCCGCGTGCTCGGCGGGGCCGGATCCCCGTGGGCGCCGCTGCTGGCCGTGGCAGCGGTGCTGGTCGTGATCGTCGCCGTGCATCCGGGCGTGATCAACGGCTTGCTGCGACTGGTGCCCACCTGTCTGCACCGGACCGTCCTCGTGTGGCGCGGGAGCTGGTGGGATGGCGTGCTGCAGCTGCTGCTCGGCGTGCTCTCCTGGTTGCTCTACGGCGCCGCGCTCCTGCTCTTCGTCCACGCGCTGCTGCGGCCGCCGACGACTCCGCTGCTGCTAGTGCTGACCGGGGCGAACGCGCTCGCGTTCGTGACCGGCTATCTGGTCGTGATCGTGCCGGCCGGACTGGGCGCCCGTGAGCTGTCCATGGCCGCGCTGCTCGGACGCGCGCTCCCTGGTGGAGTCGCGGCCGTCGTCGCGCTCGCATCGCGTCTGTGGATCATCGCCGCCGAGCTCGTCGGCGCCGCCGCAGTGCTCGCCTTCCTAAGGAGACGCGAACCGGGGCTCGCTGAGGGGGAGTCGAAAACATCTCGATGATTTCCTGCGAAGCTGAACCGGCCCCCGATTCCGAATTGTAGCCTCCCTCGATCAGTCCTACTCCGTGTCCTCCCTCTCCAGTAGTCTCCGCTCGATGCCTTCGATCTCGGCGTGCTGCTGGGCGACGAGCTCGGCGACGAAGCCGAAGCCGAACAGCAGAAATCCGAGCGTCTCGAGCAGGGTCACGAGGTAGAGGAGCGGCCGATAGCCGAACGGAGGCATGGCGTGCGCGATCCGCAGTACGATCGTGATGGCTCCCACCAGGAGCCCGAGGCTCGCCATGGCGAGGCCCGTCACGCCGAAGAGCAGCAGCGGCTTGCGGGAGAAGAAGAGAAAGAACGCGACAGACATGAGGTCGAGCAGCCCCACGACGATCCGGCCTCGGCCCCTGTACTTCGACTCCCCGTGCCGGCGCGGTAGCAGCACGATGTCGATCTCCTCGAGCGAGAAGCCGCGATCGTACGCGAGCACCACGAAGAAGCGGTGCCAGTCGTGGCGGAGGTGGATCTCGTCGAGCACCGCGTGCCTGAACCCCTTCATCGAGTTGAGGTCGCTGACCGGGACCTTGAAGATGAGGCGGTTCAGGAAGTTGTACGTGCGCGAGACGGCGGCCTTCTCGTAGCGCCCGATCTTCCGTCCCGTCACGATATCCACGCCCGCGGCGAGTTTCTCGAGGTAGCGCGGGATCTCTTCCGTGGAATGCTGAAGATCCGCGTCGAAGAGGATGAGCCACTCCGCGCGCGTGGAGCGCGCCGCCGTGAGCAACGCCTCCGTCTTGCCGAAATTGCGCCGGTGGCGGAGCACGCGGAAGCGCGGCCAGTCGGCGGTCAGCGCCTCGGCCCGCTCCGCCGTCTGGTCCGTCGAGCCGTCATCGACGAGCAGAACCTCCCCCTCCAGGCCATGGCGATCGAACGTCGCAGCGAGCTCCGCGACCAGATCGGGCAGGTTCTCGCTCTCGTTGTACGCCGGAATGACCACGGCAAAATCTCGCCGCGCCTTCTCCGGCAGCGGCCGCGACACGCTCACCATGGGCGATACCGCGGTCTCCCTCATCGGCGCCTGACCCTCCCCCTAACCCTTCCTGGCCCTAGCCCTAGCCCTGGCCCTGTTCACACTCGCTTCCTCATACGTGCGGACAGGATCCCCAGCTGGTCGCGGTATTTCGCGACCGTGCGACGCGCGATCTGGATCCCTTCCTCCTTCAGGATGTTCACGATCGCCTGGTCGGTCAGCGGCCGCTTCGGGTTCTCGTCGTCGACCAGCTTCTGGATCTTGGCCTTGATGCCCCGCGCGCTGACGTCCTCGCCGGATGTCGTGGAGAGGCCGCTCGAGAAGAAGAACTTGAGGGGCAGCACGCCGCGCGGCGTCTGCACGTATTTCTCGTTCGTCACCCGCGAGACGGTGGACTCGTGCATATCGATGACCTCGGCCACCTCCCGTAGCGTCAGCGGCTTCAGGAACTGGACTCCGCGCTCGAAGAACTCGCGCTGCCGGTCCACGATGAAGTTCATCACCTTGAGCATCGTCTGGCGCCGCTGCTCGATCGCCTGGATCATCCAGTTGGCGCTGTTCAGCTTGTTCGAGATGAACTCCTTGTTCTCCCCCTTGAACTTGTTCTTGTCGCGGGCGATCTCCCGATAGGCGCGGGAGAGGCGAAGCCGCGGCATGTTCGTATCGTTCAGGAAGACCATGTATTCGCCGTCGATCTTGTCGACGATGAGGTCGGGCGTGATGTAATCGTCCTTCGGCGCGGCATACTTCAGCCCCGGCTTCGGGTCGAGCTTCGCGACCTCGTCCGCTGCGCCCTGGACCTCGCGCGGCGAGACTCCGAGCTCCTTCGAGATCTCGGACCAGCGGTGATTGATCAGCTGCTCGTAGTACTCGCTCACGATGCGGTAGGCGAGGCTCTCCTCCTTGTCCGCATCACGTAGCTGCAACAGCAGGCACTCCCGCAGATCGCGGGCGGCGACGCCGGGCGGGTCGAAGTCCTGGATCGTGCGCATCATCTTCTCGGCTTCCTCCACCGAGAATGGCTGCAGCTCCTCCTCGCTCTCGGCCCACTCCCCCTCGCTGAGCCAATCGTTGAGCGGCCCGATCACGTCCTCGAGCGAGCAGGTCAGGTATCCGTCGTCGTCGATGTTGCCGATGATCTCCTCGCCGAGCAGCTGCTCGCGCTCATTGATCGGCAGCAGCACGAGCTGGTCGCGCAGGTGATCGGAGAGGTCCCGCGTCTCGACCGGGACGGCCTCGTAGTACTCCTTCTGCTCGTACTCCGCCTTGCGCCCGCCCGCCTCGAAGCCGTCCAGGAGGATCTCCTCCCAGTCGATCTCCTCCTCGTCCTTCTCCTTCTCCTCCTTCTCCTTCTCGGTGGGCGTCTCCTGCTCGGTCGCCGGCGCCTCCAGCTCGAGGAACGGGTTGTTCAGCAGCTCCTGGTTGATGTGCTGCTGGAGGTCGAGCAGTGGCATGTACAGGAGATCCATCGCCTGGTACAGGCGTGGATTGATCTTCATCTCCTGCTTGAGCTGCGTGCCCTGGTAGAGTCCTGTCTTGATGCTCATGCCACACTCGGTTTCTCGTATCGCTCACGCATACGCGCGGTGAGCGTAGGTCCAAAGTAGATCTCCGCTACCTCGTCGTTCCAGACCAGCTCCGCTACCGTGCCGCTGATCCGCACACGGCCGTCGTACATGATGTATGCCCGGTCCACGATGTCGAGCGTCTGCTCGACGTTGTGATCCGTGATGATAACGCCGATCCCCCGGTGCCGCAGTCCGGCCACGATCTGCTGGATGTCGTGGACGGCGATCGGGTCCACGCCCGCGAACGGCTCGTCCAGCAGCATGAATTTCGGCTCGCTGACCAGCGCGCGGGTGATCTCGAGCCGACGTCGCTCGCCGCCCGACAACGAGTACGCCTTTGCCTTGCGGAGGTGCTTGATCGACAGCTCGTCCAGCAGCTGCTCGAGCCGCCGCTTCCGCTCGGCACGTCCGATCCCCAGGGTCTGCAGAATCGCGAGGATGTTCTCCTCGACCGTCAGCTTCCGGAAGATCGACGGCTCCTGCGCGAGATAGCCGATGCCCCGCCGCGCCCGCTGATACATCGGCACGCGCGTCAGCGAGGATCGGTCCAGGAAGACCTCTCCGTCGGTCGGCGGGATCAAGCCGACGATCATGTAGAACGTCGTGGTCTTCCCCGCGCCGTTCGGACCGAGCAGCCCGACGATCTCCCCCTGGGTGACGCGCACGTCCACGTCGTTGACGACCTTCCGGCGCCGGAAGATCTTGACCAGCCCTCGGGCCTCCAGTGTGCTCCGATGCCCGTCCCGAGCTCCGTCCCCGTTGGCGTGAGCCGCCTCCGCCGGCGCGAGAAGCTCACGCGCGCGCGCTTCAATGACGCCGGCGATCACCTCCCGATCCTCTGCCGTGCGGGCCCATACCTCCGGCAGAATGCGTACCCGCTCCCATTCCGGTCCGTCCGGATCGGGGGCCGCGATTCCGCGCGACGCCAGCGGGCGCAGCACGTGCTCCTCCAGATATTGAGCGAGCTGCTCGGCCGGGACCATGCCCGCCGGGTCACCCGGATCGTGCGGGCCGGTGTGGGCCCGGTATGCGTTCCGCACGGCCGCGATCCACTCCCCACGCTCCACGCGCCCTTCGGCGTCGGCGAGCTGCACCAGCTCGAGCAGCGCGATCGCCACCGACGCGTCGTGCGCGCGCAGGGTCGCGACGTAGTCAACGATCGGGTGCTCGCTCACGACGCTCCCCGCTCTCGGCTCGCCGCAGGCGCATGGCCCCGACCTGTCACCGGCGCCGGGGGTGCGTTCGTCGTGTCGGTCGGCGCGGTGTCGGTCGGGCGGAGGTGGACGCCCCTGACGGAGCCCAGCGCCTCGACCCTCTGCACTTCGCCGTGCTCCAGCCGCAGTGTGATGCTCTGCGCGACCATGTAGTTGATGCTGGGTCGGGCCGCGGCGGTTTCACCCTCCTCGCGCGTGCGGTAGACGCTCTGTGCCGGCTCGTCCTCCTGGCCGACCACGACAAGACGCTCGAGCACGGCGCGGGCGCTGTCCGGCGCCTCAGCGCCGGTCTCGGCGGCTACCGCGCCCGACGGGTCCGCGCGAGTCGTATCGGAGGCCGGCGCGAAGTACGCGCGGATCGTATCGCCGCGGGCCCAGTCGGACGCGAGGAGATCCGGAAGGTCGGCCCGCACGGTATCGGACAGCTGCTCGCCGTAGGCGCGACCGATCGCGTAGATGCTGTCCACACTCTGCCGCGAGGCGAGCGCGTCCACGGAGTCGGCGACCAGCCGGATCCCCTCGGAGCGTGCCACCGCTTGCGTGGCGCTGTCCTCCGCGGATACCTCCGCAGGGACACGCCGGGCGCCGAGCGCCACCAGTCGCTGCACGGCGCCGTCGGAGAAGAAGATTCGCACCAGTGGAGCCTCGACGCGGGCCTGATCGGACTCCAGCCTCGCCTTGCCGAGCGCGTCCACTCGCTCGATGCGCTCGTCCGCACCGAGTCGGCCGAGTATGCGGCTCCCGCTCAGGTCATAGGTATCCTGTGCCAGATGGGCTTCCCCGGTGAGATCGAGGTTGCCGGCCGCGCGGTCGTAGGTGACCTCGCGCCCCGAGCCGTGCAGCTCGCCTCGCGTGATCTTCACGTCGCCGGTCGCGTGAAAGGCGTTGTCGCCCGGCAACTCGATTCGGTCCGCGTCCACCAGCGTCGGGGGTGCCGTATCCGGCGGGGTTACGACGGGTCCTGCCGATGGTATGGGCGCGGCGCTGTCGGGCGGCATTGCCGCCAGCGACGTATCCCGGGCGGCTCTGCCGAGCATCGTATCGGGCGCCGCCGGGCGCGCTCCGGCGCTCGACTTGCCGTGCAGCTCCGCGTGCGGACGGCCGCCCTCGACGACCACCCGTGCCTGCTGCTGCTCCGAGCTGGCGCGGAAGTACTCCAGCCGTTCACCGCTCACCGTCGAGCCGCTCCCCTCGTCGCGGACCCGGACGTTGCCGCGACCCTGCAGGTAGCGCCGGTTGCTGAAGTAGTGCACCCAGTCGGCGTTCATCTCCTTCGACGTGTCGGCGTACGTGACGTGGCCGATGAGGTACCACTCACTCTGGCTCTTGATGTTCACCGCGCTGTCCGCGCGCACCCGCACACCGTTGTTGCAGTTGATCCGTAGCGGTCCGCTGACGAAGGTGAGGTTGCCCTGCGTGAGGCTGTTCCGTGCGTTCAGCGTGCAGGTGGAGCCCTGCCCCCGCGCGGGTGCGGGAGCGCAGACGAGCGCGGCGCCGAGGACGGCGCCGACGCCGAAAGCGCGGAACAGCGGGCGACGGCGCATCAGAAGGTGATCTCGACCCCCTTCCCCGTCGCGCGCGGGTTGCGCACCTGCACGTTTTTAAGCTCGCCGCTCGGTCCGGTCTCGGCGCTGAAGCCGGTTCCGACGACGGTGGTGCCCTTCTCGACCGATGTCGTCTGCACGTCGCTCCAGATCCGACCCCCCTGCGGATCGTAGTGCAGCTCCTCGGTCCGGATCTCTCGGGCGCCGGCGGCGAGCGTGAGAATCACGTTCCCGCGGGCGGTCATCGCCTCGCTGCGCGTGTCCAGGGTGCCGGTCGTGGAGGTCAGCTCGCCGGACTGGGCGCCGTTGTCGTCGTACATGGTGACGTGGACGTGACGCAGGTCGGCCCTCGAGGAGTCCTGGAACACGTAGGCCGTGTCGGCGGTCAGCAGCGCGTGGCGGACGCCGTCGCGGGTCATCCACTGACGGACGTTCTGAATGACATTGTCCGCCTGCATATCCGGGTGCTCGGTGACGGCGACCGGCTCGGAGCTCCGGCGGCACGCTCCGATCGCGCTGCACGTGAGGGCCAGGGTGAGAATCGTCGATCGAGTCATACGGCTCCCGCCCTCATGAGGTCGTGCAGGTGCACGATGCCGAGCAGCGTATCGCTTTCGTCCACGACCGGCATCGCCATGATCCCATGGGTCTCCATCCGGTACACCGCCGCGGCGGCGAGCTCGTCGCTCGTGGTCGTCTTCGGCGATCGCGTCATCACCTCTCCGACGGGCACCGAGAATACGTCCTCGCGCCGCTCCATCAGGCGCGTCAGGTCTCCCGCCGTGACCACCCCGATGACGCCACGCCGGGCATCGACGATCGGGACGGTGCCGCGCTTCTCCGCGAGCAGGACGACGCACTCGCGCATCGTCGCGGTCATCGGCAGGGAGGGATACCCCTCGGAGACCATGACGTCTCGCACCCTCAGCGTCAGCTTGCGGCCGAGCGGCCCGCCCGGGTGCAGCCTCGCGAAGTCCTCGCGGCTGAATCCCTTGCGCAGCAGGAGCGCGACGGCGAGCGCGTCGCCGAGCGCCAGCGTGACGGTCGTCGAGGTGGTCGGCGCCAGATCGTGAGGGCAGGCTTCTTCCTCGACCGAGCAGTCCAGCACCACGGCCGCGGCGCGACCGAGGGCGGAGTCCTTCCGCCCCGTCAGCGCGACGATCGCGACGCCGAGACGGCTGAAGTACTCGATCAGACCCGTGAGCTCGTCCGACTCCCCGCTCTTGGAGAGCAGAATCGCGATGTCGTCGCGACTCACGAGGCCGAGGTCCCCGTGCAGACCCTCGACCGGGTGGAGGAACACGGCCGGCGTCCCGGTCGAGGTCAGCGTAGCGGCGATCTTGCGACCTACGATGCCGCTCTTGCCGATGCCGCTGACGATGACGCGACCGCTCGCGGCGCAGATCAGCTCGACGGCCTCGACCAGCTCATCGCCGAGCCGCCGCTCCAGCGCGTGCAGCGCGTCCGCCTCCATCCGCACGACCGCGCGTGCGCGCTCGAGCAGGTTCTGGCCCTCGACGGAAGCGTCCAGCGGGGCCGACGACGTCGCGCTCCTCACGTGGCCAGCTCCGGGTCGCGCTCACGCGTGTACTCCTCCACCACCTGCGTCCACTCGCCACGGGCGCGCAGCAGCGCCTCCGCGAATTCGCGCACGGCTCCACGCCCGCCGCTCCGGCGCGTGTGCCAGAGCGCGACGGCGCGCACCTCCGCCACGGCATTGTGGACGGCCACCGGCAGCCCGGCCCTGCGCAGCGCCGGCAGGTCCGGCAGGTCGTCCCCGACCACCGCGAGCTCCTCCCAGTCGCAACCCACCTCGTCGATCACCCGTTCGACGGCGCTGAGCTTGAAGCCGTCGGCGGCCTGGTAGCTGGGCACGCCGAGCTCCTCGGCGCGCAGGCGCGTCGCGGGGGACTCCCGGCCGCTGACGATGGCCACCCGGATGCCGGCCTGCTCGAGCAGCTTCACTCCCAGCCCGTCCACGATGTCGAAGCGCTTCAGCTCGATCGCTCCCCCGCTGTCGGTCCCCATGTATACGGCGCCGTCCGTGAGCACGCCGTCCACGTCCAGCACGACGAGACGGATGCGGCGTGCGACGTCGCCCGGGATCCGCTCGCTCATGTCGGCCCTCCGCCGGCCAGCACCGCCCGCAGCTCCAGCGCCTGCTGCAGGAGCGGGCGCAGCCGCGGCAGCGGCAGCATGTTCGTCGGGTCCGACGGCGCGGAGGCGGGGTCCGGGTGGGTCTCGAGGAACAGCGCGTCGGCGCCCGCGGCGATCGCCGCCCGCACGAGCAACGGGATGAACGCGGGATCGCCGCCGCTCGCGCCGGCGGCGCGGCCCGGCCGCTGCACGGAGTGGGTGCCGTCGAAGACGACCGGCGCTTCGGTGGCGGCGCGCAGCCGCTCGAAGGAGCGCATGTCGACGACCAGGTCGCCGTAGCCGAAGAATGTGCCTCGCTCGGTGACCGCGACTCCGCCCTCGCCCGCACCGCGCGCCTTCGCGACCGCGTGGGCCATCTCCTCGGGAGCCATCCACTGCCCCTTCTTGATGTTCAGCGGGCGACCGGTCATCGCGGCCGTGGTGACGAGGTCGGTCTGCCGGCACAGGAAGGCCGGGATCTGCAGCACATCGCAAACCTCGGCGGCGGCGGACACCTGAGCGGTCTCGTGGACGTCCGTCAGCACCGGGAGCCCGGTCTCGCGGCGGACCCGCTCGAGCTTCACCAACCCCTCCTCGAGTCCCGGCCCCCGGGCCGCTCCCGGCCGGCTGCGGTTCGCCTTGTCGAAGGACGCCTTGTAGACGATAGGCAGATCCAGCTCCTCCGCGAGCGCCGCGAGCGACTCTCCGACGCGGAGGTTGAGGGCGTCGTCCTCGAGGACGCACGGGCCGGCGATCAGGAAGAACGGACCTCCCACCCGGAACAACGACCGCAGACCCATGACGCGCCGGCCCCCTACGCTCCGGCCGCTTCGACCGAGGCGCCATCGCGGCCGACGCCGGCAGCCTCGCCGCGCGGCGACGGCGTCGCGACGCCGCGCCGGGCGCAGGCGGCGCCGATGAAGGCGCGGAAGAGCGGGTGCGGGTGCAGCGGCCTCGACTTCAGCTCCGGATGGAACTGGCAGCCGAGGAACCACGGATGGCCCGGCAGCTCGAGGATCTCGACGAGGTTTCCGTCGGGGGAGACGCCGCTGAAGCGCAGCCCGTGCTCCGCCAGCACGTCGCGATAGGCGTTGTTGACCTCGTAGCGGTGGCGGTGACGCTCGCTGATCTCCAGCGTACCGTAGACGCTGTGCGCGAGCGAGCCGGGGCGCAGCCGCGCCGGATAGGCGCCGAGCCGCATCGTGCCGCCCATGTCGGTCACCTGCCTCTGCGAGTCCATCAGGCAGATCACGGGGTCCGCCGCGTCGGTCAGGAACTCGACGGAGTGGGACTCCGTCAGGCCGGCGACGTTGCGCGCGTATTCGATCACCGCGCATTGCAGCCCGAGACAGATGCCGAAGAAGGGCAGCCCGTTCTCGCGCGCCCAGCGGATCGAGTTCAGCATGCCTTCGATGCCGCGGCCTCCGAAGCCGCCCGGGATGAGCAGTCCGTCGTAGCTCTCCAGCCCCTGGACCCGATCCCCCTCGAAGTCCTCGCTCGACAGCCACTCGATCTCGACGCCGACGTCGTTGGCGATGCCGCCGTGCACGAGCGCCTCCTGCACGGACTTGTACGAGTCCACCAGCGAGGTGTACTTGCCGACGACGGCGATGCGCACGCGGCCGGCCTTGGGGTGCTTCACCCGCTCGACCATGGCCGTCCACGCCTCCAGCTTCGGTGGCCGCGTGTCGATCCCGAGCCGCTCGACCACCAGCTCGTCCAGCTTCTGGCGGTGCAGCTCCAGCGGCACCTCGTAGATCGTCGAGACATCGCACGCCTCGATCACCCCGGCGACGTCCACGTTCGTGAACAGGGCGATCTTTCGCCGCAGATCGTCGCCCAGCGGGTGCTCCGTGCGGCAGATCAGCGCGTCCGGCTGGATCCCGATCTCCATCAGCTCGCGTACGGAGTGCTGCGTCGGCTTCGTCTTCAGCTCGCCGACCGCCGCCAGGTACGGGATCAGCGTCAGGTGGATGAAGAACGTGTGCTCCCGCCCGACCTCCTGACGGAACTGCCGGATCGCCTCCAGGAAGGGCAGGCTCTCGATATCACCCACCGTGCCGCCGATCTCCGTGATCACCGCGTCGTGGTTCGGCGCGAGACGCCGGATCGCCGCCTTGATCTCGTCGGTGATGTGCGGGATCACCTGGACGGTCGCGCCGAGGTAGTCCCCCCGCCGCTCCTTGGTGATCACGTCCCGATAGATCCGCCCGGTCGTGATGTTGTTCGCCTGCGAGAGCGACTCGTCGATGAAGCGCTCGTAGTGGCCCAGATCGAGGTCCGTCTCAGCGCCGTCGTCCGTGACGAAGACCTCGCCGTGCTGGAACGGCGAGAGCGTGCCCGGATCGACGTTGATGTAGGGATCGAACTTCTGAATCGTGACCCGCAGCCCCCGGTCTACCAGGAGCCGTCCCAGCGAAGCGGCGGCGATCCCCTTCCCCAGGGAGGAGACGACGCCGCCGGTGATGAAGATGAACTTCGTCGGCTGCTGTGCGTGATCGCTCATGTCACTCCGCCTGCCTTCGTTCGGGTCCGTGCCAGCTCCCTCAGCTTCGCCTCCACACGACGCGCGTCCTCCACCGTGTCCACGCCGCCTTCCGTCGCCTCCGTCAGCGCCACGCCGAGCCGAAGCCCCGCCCTCAGCGCCCGGAGCTGCTCCAGCCGCTCCAGCTCCTCCAGCGGATCCGCCGGCAACGCGACCCAGCGCGCCAGCGCCGACCGGCTGTACGCATACACCCCCAGGTGACGCAGGTAGCTCTCGCCCTGCAACAGCGCCGCATCCGGGTCGCCATCGCGACGATGCGGGATCGCCGCCCGGGAGAAGTATAGCGCGCCCCCGTCCCTTCCACGTACGACCTTGACGACCCCCGGGTCGTGCAGTGCCTCGAGACTCCCGAGCGGGGCCGCGACGGTGCCCACGTCCCACCCCGATCGCACCAGCTCGACCGCCGAGGCGATCTGCTCGCTCGCCACGAAGGGCTCGTCGCCCTGCACGTTCACCACGACGCCGTACTCGCGCGTACGCCGGCCTCGCCGCCACCTCCGCCACGCGATCCGTTCCCGTCGCGTGCGACGCCGCCGTCCGCTCCACACGCGCGCCGAACGCGCGGCAGGCGGCCTCGACCTCCTCGCTGTCCGTGGCGACGACCACCGCGTCCAGCGCCGGGGCCTGCGTCACCCGCTGCCAGACCCACTCGATGAGCGGCCGACCGGCAATGGGATGGAGCGGTTTGCGGGGCAGACGCTCCGATCCGATACGGGCCGGAATCACGCCCAGAGCGGGGGCTTTTCGCATGGAAGAGCGAAGGACGAGGCGCGGAAGGGCGCGTGTGCCGCTGCAATTTTCACGCCCCTGAATCTAACTCCGCGCCGCGATCCTTGTCAAAGCGCGACCACAGGATCGCAGAGCGAGCCTCGACGCCTGGTTCCAGTGCATGAACTCACCGCTCCTCTGATTCGCGGCGGAGGGCCGGCGGGCCTCAGAAGGGGCCGCGGACGGGGCTGGTCCGTGGCGCCTCCCACGGGTACGTCCGCCCGAACGGCCAGTGAAGGCCGACGGAGAAGTCGTGGCCTTCGCTCGGGTCGGCCGGGTCGACCATGTAGCGGAGGTACAGCGAGAAGAACTGCAGGCTGGCGCCGATGTTCTGCTCGAAGTCCCGGGTTGCGTCCGCCGTCCATGCCATCCCGGTGTTGTGCAGCAGCTCGAGATCGGGTGCGCCGATCACCGGCAGCGCAAGCCTCCGCGGGAGCGGGATGCGGTACATCGTCTCGAGGAACAATACCCGGTCTCCCCGGAACTGGGCGCGTTCGAACGTATAGAGGGTGCCGGAGCCGCCGATGAAGCTCCAGCGCTGGAGGGGCAGCGATTCGGTCCCGGGCAGCGGCCCCTGGGCGTGGAGCTGGAGTCGCAGCGTGTGTCCGCGAAAGGTATTGAAGGCGATGTCGGCCGAGGCGAGATAGCGGCCGAAGGCGAACTCGCCGTCGGCGACCCTCCCTGCCCATTCGAGGGTGGCGCCGGCGCCGATCTCGCTGGAGGAGTCGATCCACTCCGCGCCGGCGTCGAGAATCAGGCTCGAGATCACGCCGTCGTCGATGGACGGATTCGGGATGATGGAGTCGGCCTTGAGGATGCCCCATGGCTGGCCCGCGACCAGCGACGTCGCGTCCTCTCGCTGCGCGCGCAGGCGCAGGGTCGTATAGACGGCGCCAATGAGCACGGGGCGCTCGAGCTCGGCGAAGACGGTCGTCGCCCCGTAGTAGTCGCGGTAGTCCTTCTGGTGCGTGAAGTAGGATACGGAGTTGCTGATGGCGCCGCGGATCCAGTCCTCGTTCGTGACCGGACCCTTCTGCCCTCCGAGGCGCAGCGTGAAGGTGTCCACGCGCAAGCTCAGCTGTGCCAGTCCTCCGAGCTCGCCCCGCTCGGAGAAGTAGCGGCCGCGCGCCAGCAGCTCGGGGTGCACGACGGGTCCCGCGGGAATGCGCAGGCCGAAGCCCCACCCGAGATTCACGCCGTTGACGCGGTCGTACGTGGGTGCGTCGAAGCCCTTGATCCCGGGAAGGAAGAGTGCCGGCGGGGCGGTACTGATCGCTGTTATGACGAAGCGGTCCGGGGTTCGATCGACCCGGTAAGGCGCGAGCGGCCTCGACAGCACCGCGCCGCCGATCTCGGCGAGCTGCGAGCGGTACAGTCCGCCGCCGGCGTTCACGACGTCGCCACGGACGCGCGCGCGGGGACGGAGGAAGAGGTTCGATGCGACGGCGAAGACGTCGCCCTCCACGACCGTGCTGATGGCGACGGTGGCGTCCAGCACGAGCAGCGAGCCGCGGACGGTGTCCTGGATCACCGAGTCGGCGCTGACGACCTGGTAGTTGCCGGCCTCGAGGAGGTCGCGCAGCCTGCGGTCGATTTCCACGTCGCCGTTGCCGCGCAGCGCGACCCGCTGCGCGCGCGCCGACGACGGCACGAGAGCGGCCGTCAGCAGCAGCGGCAGCGCCCGCATCAGCGCGGCCGCGGAGCGGGGGCAGCGGAGGCGGAGCGGCAGGATCACGCGTCCCGCAGGAAGTTCACCAGGATCTGGCGCCCGTTCTCGGTCGCGATCGACTCCGGATGGAACTGGACGCCCGAGATCGGTAGCCTTCGGTGCCGGATACCCTGGATCTCGTCCTCCCACCCCTCCTCGGCCGTCCACGCGGTCACCTCGAGGTCGTCCGGCAGCGTCTCGCGCTCGAGCACGAGCGAGTGGTAGCGGACGACCTGCACCTCCGCCGGCAGGCCGTCGAAGAGGCCGCGGCCGGTGTGCCGGACGGGGGAGCGCTTCCCGTGCATCGCGCGTCGCGCGCGCACGACCCGAGCACCGAACGCACTGCCAATCGACTGGTGGCCGAGGCAGACGCCGAGGATGGGCCGACCCGCTCCGAGCCGCCGAACGGCGTCCACGCTGACGCCCGCCTCCGCGGGCGTGCATGGCCCCGGCGAGATGACGATCCGCTCCGGTCCCATTGCCTCGATCCCCTCAACGGTGACCTCGTCGTTTCGGCGTACGACCGGGTCGGCGCCGAGCTCACCGAGGAGCTGTACGAGGTTCCACGTGAAGGAGTCATAGTTGTCGATCACGAGCAGCATGGCCGCCAAGCTACGCGATATCCGAGCCGCCCGGCAACTTCCTCTCAGGCGCGGGGATGGTAGCGGCGGTGCACGTCCTTGAGGTACTCACGGTCCACGTGCGTGTAGATCTGCGTGGTCGCGATGTCGGCGTGTCCGAGCATCTCCTGGACCGAGGCGAGGTCGGCGCCCCCTTCCAGCAGGTGGGTTGCGAAGGAGTGGCGCAGGACATGCGGGGTGACCCGCTTCCTGATCCCGGCTCGCCGGACCTGCTTCTGCAGGATCTTCCAGACGCCCATCCGGCTGAGCGGCCCGCCGCGCGCGTTGAGGAAGACCCGACCGCTGCCGCGGCCCCGGTCCAGCGCGGGTCGGACTTCGCGCAGGTACACGTCCAGGGTCCGGCGCGCCGTGCGGCCCAGCGGGACGAGGCGCTCCTTGGACCCCTTCCCGAATACGCGTGCGAAGCCATCCTCGAGCAGCAGATCGCGGATCCCGAGCCCGATCAGCTCGCTCACCCGCACTCCCGAAGCGTAGGCGAACTCGAGGAGCGCCTTGTCGCGCCAGAAGAAGCGATCTGCCGGGTCCGGCGCATCCAGGAGTCGCTCGATGTCCTGCCGGCTGAGGACCGATGGCAGCCGTCTCGAGGTGCGGGGAGAGTCGAGCCGTTCCGTCGGATCGGCGGCGACCGCTCCCTCGGTCAGGAGGAAGGCGAAGTAGGTGCGGATCGCGCTCAGCGCCCGTCGGATCGAGGTCGGCTGCAGTCCCCGGTCCTTCAGCGTGTACACGTACTCGTGCAGCTCCGTCGCGGTGATGTCGGCCGGTCGCTGGACTCCCCGCTCCTCGAGGTAGGCGACGAGGCGCCCGAGGTCCCTGGAATACGCATCGAGCGTCCGCTGCGAGAGTCCACGCTCGACTGCCAGGTGATCGAGGAACGCGTCCATCAGGAACATGGCCTCGCTCACTTCCTGCGGGTCCGCCACCACCAGAGGGCGATCGCGGCGGCGAGCAGCGTGGCGGTGATCAGCAGTCCGGTATTGATCCGCTCGACCGCGCGCCGAACGGCCGTCCAGTTCGCGCCCGCCAGGTGACCCAGGTAGACGAGACCGCCGTACCACAGCCCCGACGCGATGGCTGTGGGCAGGATCATGCGGGCGGGGGCGACGCGACTGATTCCCGCGAATGCGGGCACAAGCGCTCGGAAGGCCGGCAGGAACCTGCTGAAGAAGATGGCCGGCGTACCCCAACGCTGGTAGAAGCCGCTCAGCGCCTCGAGCTGCTTCTCATCCAGCAGCCAGCGGCCGAAGCGGGATCGGGTCAGCGGCTCTCCGTAATGGTGGAAGGCGCCGTAGACGGCGACCGCCGAGGCCACGTTCGCGGCCCACGTTACCAGAAAGGCGACCCACGGGCTCACTTCCCCCCGTGCGGAGAGGAAGCCGCCGACGAGCACGAAGGTGTCGGCAGGTACCGGCGGCACGACGTTCTCGAGCGCCGCGCCGAGTCCGAGGACGAGGTAGGTGACGAGCGCCGGAAGGCCCGTCAGCCACTCCAGGGCGGCATCGATCATCGAAGCGGCCGATCAGGCGTCGATGCTGTCGATCAGAGCCACCGCGATCACCGCGATTCCCTCGCCGCGGCCGATCCACCCCATCCCCTCGTTCGTCTTCGCCTTCACCGAGGCGTACCGCGCTGCGATGCCGAGAACCTCGGCGAGGCGCTCGCGCATGGCCGGAAGGTGCGGGGCGAGGCGCGGCGCTTCCAGAATGACCGTCACGTCCACGCTCACGACCTGGTAGTTGATCTCCGCAAGCATGCGCGTGGCGGCGCCCAGCAGCTCGAGCGAATCGGCATCCTTCCAACGGGATTCGTCGGGCGGGAAGTGGGTGCCGATGTCGCCGAGACATGCGGCGCCGAGCAACGCGTCGGTCAGAGCGTGGGCGACGGCGTCTGCGTCCGAGTGACCGGCGAGGCCGAGCTCGGCCGGGATCTGCACGCCGCCCAGCACCAGTCGACGGCCGGCCTGGAAGCGATGGGAGTCGTAGCCGAGGCCGATCCGCACGTGCGCGCCGGCGACTAGGCCAGGGCCAGCGGGTGAGCGCCGCAGCAGGGACAGCCGCCGGGGCTCTCGTCCACCAGCGTGTAGTCCTGATAGCGGCGCTTCGCCTCGAAGCCGGCATCCGCGATGAGGCGCCGGATCTCGGCCTCCGGCATGATGAAGTCCGTGCCGGCCGCGCTGACGACGTTCTCCTCGATCATCAACGAGCCGAAGTCGTTCGCGCCGAAGGTGAGTGCGAGCTGCGCCATCTTCGGCCCCTGCGTGACGTAGGAGACCTGCACGTTCTGGAAGTTCGACAGCACCAGCCGCGACAGGGCGGTCATGCGCAGGTAGTCCATGCCGGTGCCGAGATCGAGCTTCCAGTCCTGCATCTCGGTGTGCAGCGGCTGAAAGGACCAGGCGATGAACGCGGTGTAGCGACCGCCGTGCCCGCTCGCGATGCCGCGCTGCTGCGACGCCTTCAGCTTCAGCAGGTGCTCGAGCCGGTCATCCCAGCTCTCGCCGACACCGTACATCATTGTCGCCGTGGTATGAAGTCCGACCTCATGGGCGGCCTCGTGGATCTGCAGCCAGTGAGCGGAGTCGATCTTCTTCGGAGCGATGAAGTCGCGCACCCCGTCGACCAGGATCTCGGCGCCCGCACCCGGCATCGAGTCGAGGCCGGCCTCGTGCAGCTCGCGCAGCACCGCGTCGACCGGCTGCTGCGAGACCTTGCAGATCAACTCGATCTCCGACGCGCTGAAGCCGTGCACGTGGATCGGGTGCTCCTCCTTGATGTAGCGCAGCAGACCGATGTACCAGTCGAGCGGCAGGTACGGGTTGTGCCCTCCCTGCATCAGGATCTGAACCGCTCCGAGCCGCTTCGCCTCGTCGATCTTGGCGCCGATCTCCTCGTAGCTGAGCACGTAAGCCTCGGCGTCCTTCGGGCGCCGGTAGAACGCGCAGAAGCGGCAGTCTGTGATGCAGACGTTGCTGTAGTTGATGTTGCGATCGCAGATGTAGGTCACCTCCGGCCGCGCGCGTTCGAGCCTCGCGGCGTGCGCCCGTCGCCCCATCTCGAGCAGAGGGACCGCGCGCAGCACCTCCAGCCACTCGCCGATCTCGGCCGCGTACGGGCGGCTGTCCAGCGGCGGCGGCTCGTACGCGGGCCGAGCCGTGTCCCTTCGCAGCCCCTCCGAGCCCAGCGGAGTCGGCTCGGAACGCCGCGGCGCCACCGTCTGGAGGATCGGCAGCGAGCGCTGCTCCGCGGGGACTCGACCGTTCGCTCCGTTCGATCCCACGCCGGCGCCGCTCACCACTCCCCCACGATGTTGTAGAGGGCATCGCGCTCGACCGGACGCTTGCCGGCGTCGCGCACGAGATGCACGATGTCGCTGAACGTCATGCCGAGCGGCGTCGTCGCTCCCGCCTCGTGGTAGATCTTCTCCTTCACGACCGTGCCTTCGAGGTCGTCCACGCCGAAGTGTAGCGCGATCTGGCTGACCTTCGCGGTATTCATGATCCAGTGCGTCTTGATGTGGTCGAAGTTGTCCAGGAAGAGACGCCCGAGCGCGAGGTTCTTCAGGTCGTCGAAGCCGGTCGTGGCCGTGCCCTGCCGCCCCAGCTCCTCGCCCAGCTCGTTGTGGTCCGGATGGTACGCCAGCGGAATATAGGTGAGGAATCCGCCCGTCTCATCCTGCAGGTCACGCAGCATCTGCAGGTGCTCCATCCGGTCCTCGAACGTCTCGACGTGACCATAGAGCATCGTGCAGTTCGTCGGGATGCGGAGCTGGTGCGCCGTTCGGTGCACGTCGATCCACTCCTCGGCGACCAGCTTCCGGTCCGCGATCTTCGACCGGACCGACTTCGAGAAGACCTCCGCTCCACCGCCCGGCATCGAGTCGAGACCCGCCTCCCGAAGTCGGACCAGAACGTCCTCGTAGCTCGTCCTCTCGATGCGCGCGAGATTGGCGATCTCCACCGCGGTCAGCGCCTTGACCTCCACGCCCGGGTGCCGCTCCTTCAGCCCCCGGATCATGTCCGCGTAGTAGTCCAGCCGCAGCTTCGGGTGCAGCCCACCCACGATGTGAAACTCCCGGATCGGCGTCTCCTGCACGCCGTTTCCTTCCGCGATCGCCTCTTCCACGGACATCGTGTACGCCCCCTCCTCCTTCGGCAGGCGGGCGTAGGAGCAGAAGGTGCACGTCTTTCGGAGGATGCAGACGTTCGTCGGATTGATGTGCTGATTCGCGACGATGAAGACTCGATCCCCGTTCTTGCGGCGGTTCACAAGGTCGGCGAGGGTGCCGACCGTCAGCAGGTCCTTGGTCTCGAATAGCGCGACGCCATCACGCTGGTCGAGACGCTCGCCGGCAAGGACCTTCTCGGCGATCGGCCCGAGCGCCGGGTCCGTAGGCGCGATGCGGGGCTCTTCGAATAGAACGGCAGGCATTTCGATCGTCGATTCTCGAGGAGCGGCGTACTGCTGCGACCGCCGAAGAATAGGCATGGCGCGGGCCGGCGGGCAAGCGATCGACGGCCGGATGGCGAGTTGCGCGGGCGTCCGTGCGCGCCCGCTGAGGGGGCGCGGCTAGTCGCCGTCCCAGCGTTTCAACGCTAGAGCGACATTGTGTCCGCCGAAGCCGAAGGAGTTCGTGAGCGCGGCCGGGACGTCGCGCTCGATCATCCCTCCATGGGCGTACTCGAGGTCGCACTCGGGATCGGCGGTGGAGAAGTTGATCGTGGGCGGGATGCGGCCGTTCCTCAGCACGAGTCCGGTGATCACGGTCTCGACGGCGCCTGCTCCACCGAGCAGATGTCCGGTCATGGACTTGGTCGATCCGACGACCAGCCGATACGCCGCCTCGCCGAAGACGGCCTTGATGGCGAGCGTCTCGTTGAGGTCGTTCGCGGGGGTGGACGTGCCGTGTGCGTTGATGTAGCCGACGTCGCCGGGCTCCCAGCCCGCGTGTTCGAGCGCCGCCTTCATGGCGAGCTGGGCGCCGGCGCCCTCCGGCGCGGGGGCCGTGATGTGGTGCGCGTCGGCGGTCGAGCCGTAGCCGACGATCTCGGCGAGGATGTTCGCGCCGCGATCGCTCGCGTGCTCCAGCGACTCCAGCACGACCGCGCCGGCGCCCTCGCCGAGGACGAAACCGTCGCGGTCGGCGTCGAAGGGCCGGCTCGCCGTCTCGGGCGAGTCGTTGCGCGTCGAGAGCGCTTTCATGTTGCCGAAGCCCGCGATCGTCAGCGGCATGACGGCGGCTTCGGTTCCGCCCCCGATCATGGCGTCCACTTCCCCGCTGCGGATCGCTTCGAAGGCGTTGCCGACCGCGTGCGCGCTGGACGCACAGGCGGAGACCGTCGCGTAGTTGGGGCCGCGCAGGCCGTAGCGCATCGAGACGAGCCCCGCCGCGATGTCGGGGATGAACATGGGTACGAAGAACGGGCTCACGCGGCCCGGTCCCTTGGAGAGCAGGATTTCGACCTGCTCCTGGAAGGTGTGGACCCCGCCGATACCGCTGCCGATGATGACGCCGAAGCGGGTCCCATCGATGTCGCCAAGGTTCTCCTCGAGCCCGGCATCGGCCATGGCCTGGACGCAGGCGGCGATGGCGAACTGCGCGAAGCGGTCGTAGCGCCGGGCCTCCTTGCGATCCATGTAGGTCTCGGGCTCGAACCCCTTGACCTGGCAGGCGAACCGAACGTCGAGACCGGAAGTGTCGAAGGAGGAGATCGTGGCCGCGCCGCTCGTACCGGCCAGCAGCGCGCGCCACGAGCTCTCCACGTCGCTGCCGACCGGCGTAATCAGTCCCGTGCCGGTTATGACGACGCGGTGGCCGCTACCCGCTCGCGTGTTCATTGGAATCTCGTCCGCGTCCCGGAGTGCTCAGCTCTCGGTCGCGTGCTCCTGCACGTAGCGGATCGCGTCCCCCACGGTCTGGAGCTGCTCGGCGTCCTCATCCGGGATTTCCATTCCGAACTCCTCCTCGAACGCCATCACGAGCTCGACCGTGTCGAGCGAGTCCGCGCCGAGATCCTCCACGAAGGAGGCTTCCGACGTGACCTTCTCCGGCTCCACGCCGAGCTCGTTGATGATGATCTCCTTGACCTTGCCCTCGACGTTCTCCGCCATGTGTGTGTCCTCTCTGGATGAAGTGTCAGACCACCATGCCGCCGTCCACGACGATCACCTGTCCGGTGATGTAGCCGGCGCCGGGGCCGGCGAGGAACCTCACGACCGAGGCGACATCGTCGCCGGTGCCGAGTCGGCCCAGCGCGATGCGGTCCACCAACTCGCGCGTAGCGGCCTCGCCGAGCTGCGCCGTCATCTCCGTCTCGATGAAACCGGGGGCCACGGCGTTGCACAGCACACCGCGAGAGGCGAGCTCCTTCGCGACCGATTTCGTCAGCCCGATCAGCCCCGCCTTCGACGCGGCATAATTCGCCTGTCCCTTGTTCCCCGTCAACCCGACGATGCTCGTGATGTTGATGATTCGGCCGCTGCGCCGCCGCATCATCCCGCGCGCCGCCGCCCGGATGAGGTGGAAGGCGCCCTTCAGGTTCGTGTCCAGGACGCGGTCCCAGGCCTCGTCGTCCATGCGGACGAGCAGGTTGTCGGCGGTGACTCCGGCGTTGTTGACGAGGATCTGGAGCGGGCCCAGCTCCTCCTCGACCGCGCGGACCAGCGCGTCGACGGCCGCGGTGTCCGCCACGTCGCAGGCGTAACCGCGGTGCCCGCTCCCCTCCAACTCCCCTGCGGCAGCCTCCGCGCGATCGGCCGAACGGGCAACCACCGCGACGCGCGCGCCCGCCACCGCCAGATTGCCCGCAATGGCACGGCCGATGCCCCGATTTCCGCCCGTCACCAGGGCTACGGAGCCTTCCAGCTCGCGAGCCGGCGCGCCTCGCGTCATGCCGCCTCCCCGAGCAGCGCCCCAACCTGGTCCGCCGTGCCGGCCGCGCGTCCTTCCGCCGAGCGGTCGATCCGGCGTAGCAGCCCGGTCAGCACGTTGCCGGGGCCGAGCTCGACGAAGGCGCTCGCACCGGCCTCCTGCATGGCCGGTACCGTCGCCCCCCAGCGCACGGGGGACGTCAGCTGATCGAGCAGCAGCCTGCGCGCCGTCACGGCGTCACGTACCGGCGCGGCC
This sequence comes from uncultured Gemmatimonadales bacterium, assembly GCA_963798855.1. Classification (GTDB taxonomy): domain Bacteria; phylum Gemmatimonadota; class Gemmatimonadetes; order Longimicrobiales; family RSA9; genus CAWCUU01. The sequence goes on from CAWCUU010000001.1 coordinate 1,497,276, forward strand.
GTGACGTTGGAGATGACCGCGAACGCCGGGTCCGAAAGCGCGACCTCGGCGAGGCGGGCCTCGAGCCCCGCCCGCGCACTCGCCATCAGCGGGGAGTGAAAGGCGCCGGAGACGTTCAGCGTGATCGCGCGCTTCGCCCCCGCGGCGCGGGCTCCCTCCATGGCTCGCTCCACGGCATCGCGGTCGCCGCTGATCACGACCTGTCCGGGGGAGTTGTAGTTGGCGGGGACGGCGATTCCACCTCTCTCGGAAGCCTCGACGCATGCGCGCTCCACCGCGTCGTCGTCGAGGCCGAGGATCGCCGCCATCGAGCCGGGGCGCTCCTCCCCGCTACGGAACATCAGCTCGCCTCGCCGGCGCACCGTCCGCACCGCGTCCGCGAACGACAGCGACCCGGCCGCGACGTACGCGCTGAACTCGCCGAGCGAATGTCCCGCGCCGCAGGCGACGGCGCCGAGCCGCTCGCTCACGAGCCGCCAGACGGCGATGGAGTGGACGAGGATCGCCGGCTGAGCGTTCTTCGTCAGCGTCAGCTCCTCTTCGGGGCCGTCCCAGGCACAGCGGGAGAGAGCGAAGCCCAGGATGTCGTCGGCCTCCTCGAAGGTTTCGCGCGCGACGTCGAATCGTTCGGCCAGGTCCCGCCCCATTCCCACGTGCTGCGACCCCTGGCCGGGGAACAGCAGGCCTACCACCGGAAGACCGTGCTGCCCCAGGTGAAGCCGGCGCCGAAGGCGACCATCAAAGCGTGGTCCCCCGGCTGGAGGCGGCCCTGCTCCACCGCCTCGTCCATCGCGACCGGCAGCGTCGCGGAGCTCATGTTGCCGTACCGGTCCACATTGACGAAGACCTTCTCCATCGGGATGCCTGCGTAGCGAGCCGTCGCCTCGATGATGCGGATGTTCGCCTGGTGGGGGATCAAAAGGTCGATGTCATCGCTGGTTAGCCCGGCTCTCTGCATGGCCTGGTCCGCGGCTTCGGCCATGGAGCGGACGGCCGCCTTGAAGACCTCTCGGCCCGCCATCTTCAGCAGGTGGCTGCGCTCGTCGATCACGGCGTAGTCCATCGGGATGGACGCGCCGCCGGCGGGGCGCCAGAGCAGCTCGGCCAGCGTGCCGTCGGAGCGGATGAAGCTGGACAGCATCCCCCGTCCATTGCTGGCGCGGCGCAGGACCCACGCTCCGGCACCATCCCCGAAGAGCACGCATGTGCTGCGGTCGCTCCAGTCGGTGATCGAGCTCATCTTCTCCGCCGCGATCACGAGTGCGATCTCGACACGCCCTGCCGCGAGCATACCCTCGGCCATCGTCAACGCGTAGATCGAGCCCGTGCACGCGGCGGAGAGGTCGTAGGCGGCGGCATTGGACGCGCCGAGAAGGGCCTGGATATCACAGGCCGTCGCCGGCAGCAGCCGGTCCGGCGTCGCCGTCGACACGATGATCAGGTCCACTTCGCCCGGATGGATGCCCGCCCGCTCCATCGCGACGCGCGCGGCTGCGGCGCCCATGTCCGCTGCGCCCTCGTCCTTCGCGGCGATGCGACGCTCGCGGATCCCGGTGCGGTCCCGGATCCATTCGTCGGAGGTGTCGACCATTCGCTCCAGCTCGGCGTTCGTGAGGACCCGCTCAGGCAGGTAGCGTCCCGTCGAGACGATCTCGACCTTCGGCTGGGGTGACTTCATGCTCCCTCCGCCGTGCGTCGGGCCGGCCCGCCGTCAGTGCGACTGGCCGCCGACATCTCGTCCTGAGCGTGGCGCAGCATCCGTGTCTCGACGGCCTGCCGGGCCAGCTCGATCGCGTTCTTGATCGCCCGCGGCGGCGAGCCGCCGTGGCAGATGATGGAGATCCCGTTGATGCCGAGAAGTGGCGCGCCGCCATACTCGGTGTAGTCCAGCACGCGCATGAATCGATCCCGGGTCGTGCTGCGAATGTGAGAGGAGCCGCGGTCCCGCTTCAGCAGCGTGATGAGGAAGGCCGCGACCGATTCGTAGAACTTCAGCAGGACGTTCCCGGTGAAGCCGTCCGTGACCAGCACGTCGCAGGGGCCGCGAATGATGTCGCGCCCCTCCACGTTGCCGACGAACGTGAGGCCGCTCTCGCGCAGCAGCCGGTGCGCTTCGACCGAGAGCTCGTTTCCCTTCTCCGGCTCCTCGCCGATGTTGAGCAGCCCGACGCGGGGCTGACGACGACCGAGCACGTCCTGCGCATACACGGCGCCGAGTCGAGCGAACTGCAGCAGGTGGTACGGCTTGCAGTCCACGTTCGCTCCGCCGTCGACCATCACCATGGGGCGTCGGCGCGTCGGCAGGATCGTCGCGACGGTCGGCCGATCGACACCCGGCAGAGGCCGCAGGATGAAGAGTGAGGCGGCCATGATCGCGCCGGTGGAGCCTGCGCTCACGAACGCCTGCACCAGTCCCTCGCGCTGCAACGTGAGTCCACGCACGATCGACGAGTCCGGCTTGCGCCGCACCGCCGTCGCCGGCGAGTCGCCCGGCTCGATCCGCTCCGAAGCGTGCACGACCTCGAGGCGGCCCGACGGCTCGGCTCCCTGCCGCTCCAACTCCGCCTCGATGCGCGGGCGGTCCCCGATCAGCTGGATCTCGATGTCGTCCGGCAGATCACGCAACGCCGCGAGCGCGCCCTGCACCTCTACCGCGGGGCAACGATCGCTTCCCAGGGCGTCGAGCGCGATGCGCACGGCCGGCCTCCTCAGATCTCCTCGACCTCGACCACCTGCTCGCCACGATACGTGCCGCACGCCGGGCACACCCGGTGCGGCAGCTTCGGCTCGCCGCACTTCGGGCACGCCGTCGTCGACACGCTCTCCGCCTTGTAGTGCGTGCGCCGCTTCCGCTTGCGCTGCTTCGAGACCCGCTTCTTCGGGACCGCCATCGCTCTTCCTCCTCAGTCCAGCTTCATCTTCCGTAGCGGAGCCCAGCGATCATCCGCCTGCTCCACATCACAGTCGCAGTCGCGCTCGTTCAGATTGGCGCCACAGTGTGGACACAGTCCACGGCACCCTTCATCACATACCGCGAACTGCGGTACCGCCAGCAGGAAATTCTCCCGCACCATCCCGCTCAGGTCCAGCATTCTGGCGCGGGCCGGCAACGCATACACCTCGCCGTCCGCATCGTCCGCCTGCACGGCATCGGTGAACAGAGCCGATACCGGCTCCGTGATCTCGAGCACCAACGGCTCGAGACAGCGCCGACACTGCCCGGCCACCGAGCCCCTCAGCTCGCCACGGACCACCACGTCCGGGCCGGCCATCTGTGCCTCCAGCTCGACGTGCAGCGGCCCGGCTAGCTCGATACGCGCGTCCCCGAACAGCTGTGCGTCCGCAGGCACGCTTTCGGCAAGACTCAGGCGGTGCTCGCTTCGCAGGCGGGCGAGATCTACTTCCAACATAGCCCGTAAAGGTCGCGATTTCGCACCGGACTGTCAATTTAACTGCAGGCGCCAACAAAGGCGCCAACTGCAGGCGTTCACTGCAGGCGCTAACTGCAGGCGTTCACAGGCGCTAACTACAGGCGTTCACTGCAGGCGGCGACCGCATGTGCCACCCCTCTTCTAGCTGCCGGCCGCTTCTAACTTCTCCTCTCGAAACCGCTCGGTCGCGTTTTCCGTCTGCGGCGCGTTGACGCCTGGGTTCCGCGCCTTGCGTCTCCGCCTGGGTTCCCTTCGGTGTCCGCCTGTCTCACCCGATGTAGTCGGCTTCCGCGAAGAAGAACGCGGCCTCGCGGCGGGCGGTGTCCGGCGCGTCGGAGGCGTGGATCGCGTTGCGCTCCTTCGACTCCGCGTAGAGCTTGCGCACGGTGCCTTCGGCGGCCTCGGCGGGGTCGGTGGCGCCGATCACCTGGCGCAGCCTGGCCACGGCGTCGTCACGCTGCAGCAGGGCGGGGACGACCGGACCGGACGTCATGAAGCGGACGAGGGAGTCGTAGAACGGCCGGTCGCGGTGCACCGCGTAGAACTCCCGGGCCTGTGCCTCCGTGAGGTGCATGAGGCGCAAGGCGCGGATGCGGAATCCGTCGGCCTCGAGGTGCGCGAGGATTTTGCCGGTAAGGGCGCGGCCCACCGCGTCGGGCTTGATGATCGTCAGTGTATGGTCCATGTCAGCGTTCGATGAGGTTTCTGATGATGTCCTTGCGGCGGAGCATGCCGCTGAGCCGGCCCTCGCGGACGACCGGGAGCTGCGCGACGTCCTTGTTGACGAGCAAGGTGGCGACCTCCTCGAGCCCCATATCCTCCGACACGCAGAGCACCGAGCGGGTCATGACGTCGCGGACGCGGACCTCGCGCAGCGCGCGCTCCGGGTCGGAGGCGTCGGCGCTGCCGGCGCGCGGCATTGCGGGAAAGAGAGCCCGAAGCGCGTCCCGTTCGCTGACGGTACCGAGGACCTCGCCCTTGTCGCCGACGACGGGCAGCGCGCTTTCGCCGGACTCCAGGATGTGGGTCGCGGCGTCTGCGAGGAAGGCGTCGGGCGCAAGCGACGGAGGCGCGGGGGCCATCAGGTCCCTTACGGTCAGTCGTGGCTGGATGCGCAGACCGGCATCCCGCAGGACCGCGATCACCTCGTCGGGGTTGCGGGCGGCGAGGACCCGGGCGCGCGCCCGGTCGTCGCCGAGGAAGCGCGCGAGCGTGGAGATCGTCTGCAGGTAGAGCGGCGCGATGCCGGTCGGCGAGAGAAGCACGGCGACGATGCGGGGATGCGTCTGGAGCTCGGTCTGCCCCGGATCCAGCGGCACGGTCGAGACGCCGATGGCCAGCGCGAGCGAATCGACGGCCTCGGTGCGGAAGTGCGGAAGCGCGACATCGTCGTGGATCGTGACGGCGCCCTGCAGGGTTACCGGCTCGCGCAGGCTCGCGAGCGCCTCGGGTGCGCGCACGGCACCGGCTTCCACGAGGCGGTCGAGGAGGAGCGCGATGACCTCCGAGACGGATCCGGCTTCCAGCGGGACGATGATGTGCTCCCGCGGGAGCAGCTCGAGTAGCTGCATTCGGCGAGCGACGGCTCAGAGCACGTCGCGGACGAGCGACACCACGTCTAAGGGTCGCTTCATCACGCGGATACCGTTCTCCTCGAACGCCTGGATCTTCTCTTCGGCGGTACCGGCGGAGCCACTGATGATCGCGCCGGCATGGCCCATCCTCCGTCCCGGAGGCGCGGTCTGGCCGGCAATGAAGCCGACCACGGGCTTCGTTACCTGCTCGCGCACGAAGCGGGCGGCATTCTGCTCATCCGTTCCGCCGATCTCGCCGATCATCACGATCGCGGCGGTCTCCTCATCGCGCTCGAACGCCCGGAGGCAGTCGATGAACGAGGTGCCGTTGATCGGGTCGCCGCCAATGCCGACGCAGGTGCTCTGACCGATCCCCGCGCTGGTGAGCTGATAGACGACCTCGTAGGTGAGCGTTCCCGATCTCGAGACCACGCCGACGGGTCCCTCCGCGACGATCTGCCCCGGCAGGATGCCGATCTTCGATTTCCCGGGGGCGATCAGACCGGGGCAGTTCGGCCCCAGCAGCCGGGCTTCCTTCTCCCGCACGAATGGCAGGACCCGCATCATGTCGAGCACCGGCACCCCCTCGGTGATCGCGACGATGAAGGCGATGCCGGCGTCGGCGGCCTCGAGGATGGCATCGCTCGCGAACGCCGGAGGCACGTAGATGACGGAGCAGTCGGCGCCGGTCTCTGCGACGGCCCGGTCCATGGTGTCGAAGATCGGCACATCACCGTCGGCGAGCTCGAAGCGTTGCCCGCCCTTGCCGGGAGTGACGCCGCCCACGACCGCGGTCCCGTACTCCGCCATCTGGCGGGTGTGGAAGGAGCCGTCACGGCCGGTGATGCCCTGCACGAGCACCTTCGTGTCTCTATCGATGAAGATGGACATTCCAGTCCCCCGATTGTCAGCGACTGGCGAGCTCGACGGCCTTCTGCACCACCTCGTCCATGGAGGTGGAGGCGCCGAAGCCGGCCCCCTCGAGGATGCGTAGCGCTTCCTCTTCGTTCGTGCCCGTGAGACGGATCACGAGCGGCACGTCAATGTCGATCCGGCGCGTAGCCTCGACGATGCCGTTCGCGACGTCGTCGCAGCGCGTGATGCCGCCGAAGATGTTGAACAGGATCACGCGCACGTTCGCATCACTGGTGATGATGCGAAGCGCGTTGACGACCTTGTCCGGATTCGAGGAGCCGCCGACGTCCAGGAAGTTGGCGGGCTCTCCCCCGTAGAACTTGATGAGGTCCATTGTCGCCATGGCGAGACCCGCGCCATTGACGACGTTGCCGATGTTGCCATCGAGCTTGATGAACGTGAGCCCCGCCTCGCGCGCCTGCGTCTCGGCCGCCGGCTCTTCGGAGCTGTCCCGCAGCGCCGCGATTTCGGGCTTCCGGAACAGCTCGTTGTCGTCAATGTTCATCTTGGCGTCGATCGCCCGGATCTCGCCGCCGGGCGTCGTGATCAGCGGGTTGATCTCCGCGAGCGATGCGCCGGCCGCGATGAAGGCCGCGTAGAGCTGCCGGAGCGCCTTCGCGCACGCTTGTTGTTGCGCCGCATCGTCGTAGAGCAATGTCGCGAGCCAGTACGCCTGGTGCGGCAGCAGACCGTAACGTGGGTCGACGGCGAGACGGCGGATCGCCTCCGGCTTCGTCGCGGCCACCTCCTCGATGTCGATCCCGCCCTCGCGGCTGACCATGAGCACGGGCCGTTTGCTCGCCCGGTCGACGACGATCCCGACGTAAGCCTCCGATTCGATCGCCTCGGCCGGAGTCACGAGCACCTTCTCGACCGTCAGCCCCTTGATCTGCATCCCCAGGATCGCAGCGGCCTTCTCCCGTGCTTCGTGGGGCGTGCCGGCCAGCTTGACCCCACCTGCCTTGCCGCGGCCGCCCGCGTGCACCTGCGCTTTCACGACGACCCGTCCGCCGTATTCGCGGGCGATGGACTCCGCCTCGGCCGGCGACGTGGCGACCCGCCCGGGCGGCACCGGCAGCCCGTGCTCCCTCAGGATCTCCTTCGCCTGATACTCGTGTATGTTCATGGCCCCGTGTGCTCCTCGCTCGTGTGTCCGGCTTCTTCCTCGCGCGGTGCGTCGGCGACGATCAGCGTTCCCGACTCGCCGCGCACCGCCTGCAGGCCGCGATCCAGCCGCGCGATGCAGGCCCGGCCGCCGCCGCGGACGAACGCGACGGCTGCCTCCAGCTTCGGGCCCATGCTGCCACGCCCGAGCTCGTCCTCGGCGAGAAGCGCCTCCGCCTCGCGGACCGTGATTCGCCGCCGCAGCTCCTGCCCGGGCGTGCCGTAGCCGCGGTAGATCCCTTCCACGTTCGTCAGGATCAGCAGCAGATCCGCTCCGACCTCGCGCGCCAGCACCTGCGCCGCCCGGTCCTTGTCGACCACGGCGTCAACGCCTTCGAGTCCGAGGCGCGGGTCCCGATATACCGGGGTCCCCCCGCCGCCCGCCGCGATCACGATCGTGCCCGCGCCGATGAGCCGGCGGATCTGTGCGCTCTCGACGATCGACAGAGGTCGGGGCGACGGCACGAGCCGGCGCCACCCATCGCTCGTCTCGCCGACGCTCCAGCCGAGCTCATCGGAGAGCCGCCGGCCGGTCGCCTCGTCGAAGACGCGGCCGATCGGCTTTACCGGTTCCCGCGTCGCGGGATCGGTCGGGTCCACCAGTACCTGGGTGATGACCGTCGCGACATCGCGCTCGATGCGCTCGCGAGCCAGCGCGTTCTCCAAGGACTGCTGGATCATGTATCCGATCCAGCCGGCGGTCGCCGCGACCAGCACCCCGAGCGGGAGGGGCGGGAGGTGACCCCGAGCCTCCTCATTGCGGCGCAGCTCGTCCCCGATCTGCGGCCCATTGCCGTGCACGATCGCGATGCGCCACCCCTCGCCTGCGAGCGAGACCACCGCGCCGAGGCTTTCGCGCGTGTGCGCGAACTGCTCGTGGATGTCGCCGCGCTCCCCCGGCGGAAGCAGCGCGTTGCCGCCGAGCGCCACGACGAGGATCGGACCGCCGGACGTCTCCCGGCTCTCGGGCAGCGGCATCATAACCCGGCCCCAGAGTGCTTGCAAGGCACGAAACGGCGCGGAATTGCGCCGTTTCGAAGGCAGCACGAAATCAAGCTCCGCCCGTCCCGGGAGACCCCTGCGGCCCGACGCGGGAAAGGAACGCGCGGAGGCGCTCCCACACCTCGCCGTACCCGGCCCAGTCGCCCGCCTTGAGCCGGTCTTCCGCCTGCTGCATCAACTCGAGAGCCTGCCCCGCCCAACCGGGCACGACTGGCGCCTTCGGCGCTCCCGCCGTGTCGCCGCCGGCGTTCGTCGAGGTGGGGGGGCCGCCACCGGTCAGGGCGGAAACCGCGTCGGCGAGTGTGGGAGCCATGCTGACGTCGGTGCCGTCGCTGACGGCGACTTCCTTGAGCTCGGGGATCGAGTTCTCGCGTGAGGAGAGGTAGAGCGGCACCACGTAGAGGAAGGAGCTGTCCACCGGCACGATGCGCAGGTGTCCGACGTCCACGTCGCTGCCGCCCTGTCGCCAGAGCGTGAAGTTCTGCGAGATCGTCTGGTCCTGCTCGATCAGCGCGTGGACCTGCGTGGGCCCGGGGACCTGCCGGTCGCGCGGGAGCTCGAGCAGGACGAGCTTGCCGTAGTTGGGCGGGTCGCTGCGCGCGACGAGGAGCGCCGTCATGTTGTGGCGCTCCCGTGCGACGAAGGGCGCCATCAGCAGAAACTCCGACTTCGAGCTACCGGGCAGAGGCAGGGTGAGGTAGCTCGGCTCGAACGGTCGGGGCACGCCCTCAGCGCCCGCCTCGTTCGCGAGCGCCCATACGTCCTGGCCGGCGAAGAAGCTCTCCGGACGCAGCAGGTGGTACTCCTCGAGCACGCGGCCCTGGGTGCGCAGAAGCTCCGTCGGATAACGCAGGTGCCGGCGGAGCTCGGCCGGCATCGTCTCGATTGGACGGACGAGGCCGGGGAAGACGCGGCGAAACGTCTCGAGCACAGGATCGCTCGAGTCTACCGCGTACAAGACGACGTCACCGGTGACCGCGTCCACGGTCGCCTTCACGCTCCCTCTCAGGTAGCGTACCCGTCCCACGTCCGGCAGATCGACCGGCCGGGAGAGCGGGTACGTCCCCGAGGCCGTGTAGCCGTCCACCATCCACACGATGCGCCCGTCGTACAGCACGGGAATCGGATCGGAATCCCACACGATCCAACGGGCGAGCGCGCGCAGGCGAGCGGACAGCGTACGCTTGTAGACGATGCGGCTGTTGCGCGTCAGCTCTCCGGAGAAGAGCAGGTTCTTCTCGCCGAAATGCCAGGCAAAAGCGAGCAGCCGCGGCAGAGAGCCGAGCCGTACGCCGGCCGGGAAGTCGCGGCCTGGCGTGCCGGTGAAGGCGCTGTCGCGACCCGGTACGATGACGACGTAGTCGTCCATCGTCTCGGCGAAGAAGAGGGTCGGGTCGGTGAGGCGCACGTCGGCCGGCGCCGCGGGACTCCGCTCGATCGGCTTCAGGTTCTCGATCCAGTAGACCGGCTCGCCCTTGTCCGTCACCTCGTCCGCTGCGGTCACGACCGCCCCCCAGCCCTGTACGTAACGGGGGTTGAGACGGAGGTTCTGCCACGTCCGCAATGCCTGCTGCAGTCCGGCCGGCTGGAACTCGCGGGCCGAGATCGCGACCTGCCGCTCCTGCCCCTGCGGACCGTAGCGGTCCAGGTCCACGTCGCTGAAGCGGTAGTAGTTGTAGATCGCCTCGACTTGAGTGAAGTTCGTCCGCAGCGGCTCCCGGTCCCAGAGCGGCAGTCTCTCCAGGAGGGGTGTCACGTCCGCCGCGCTCAGCGAGCCCGGCGCATAGGGGTACGCGAGACGGCTCATGTCCGCGAGCCCGTACGCCCTCCGCGTGAAGTCGAGGTTCCAGGCAATGTAGGGTCGTTCGCTGGCGAGCTGATTCGGCTCGACGCGTAGCTTCTGGATGACGGCCGGATAGGCCTGCTGTAGCGCGAGCGCGCCGGTGGCGAAGGCGCCGATCGCGGCAAGCGCGGGGAGCCACCGTCCTCGCCAGCCGGAGTAGGCGAGCGCTATGGCGACGGCGAGCGCCAGCGCCGCGACCGCGGTCATGGCCGGCAGGCGGGCGCGCACGTCCGTGTAGCCGACCCAGGGGCCGGGGGCGAGGAGCACCTCGTAGCGCCCCAGCCAGATCCTGAACGCCATGAGCAGCGTGAGCGCGGCCGCGAGCGAGATCAGATGAACGCGCGCCTGGTATGCCGCGATGAGGTGCCGGTCGTGCCAGCGGATCATGCCGAGCAGAGCGTATCCGATGCCGACGAGCAAGACGCTCCAGAGGACCGCGAGCAGCAGGAAGTCGAAGAGCCGGCGCAGCAGTGGCAGCGTGAACACGAAGAAGCCAATGTCACGCCCGAAGACTGGATCGCGCGCACCCCAGGCGGGGTGGCGCAGCCAGGCGAGGGCGGCGATGCCAGCGTCGCCGCCGAACTGCATGGCGGCGAGCCACCAGCCTGCCAGGATCGCGATGACGGTGACGAGGAGCACCAGGTGGCGCCGTGGGACCTGCTCGGCGATCTCGAGGTTACCGTAGCGGCGGCGGAGCTGGACGGTGCCGAGGCGGCGGATCACCAGCGCGAGGTTCGCGAGCACGATCGAGCCGGCCAGGATCGTGCCCAGCAGCTGGACGACGAGGTTCGCTCCGATGCGCCTCCAGAACACGCCGGCGTAGCCGACGGCGCCGTACCAGAGGGCGTCGGTATACAGCCCGACGGCCGCGCTGCCGCCGAGCAGCAGGAGCAGCAGCGCGGCTCCGAGGCCGAGGAGCAGGCGACCGCGTCGCCCGATCATCCTACAGCTCGACTCCCTGACCGCGCAGCCACTCCTCGAAGGTGCCACGGATCGACGCGAGCGTCGCGTCGTCGCGGGCCTCGAAGCGGAGCACTAGGACCGGCTGCGTGTTGGAGGCGCGCAGCAGCCCCCAGCCGCCGTCGAACAGCACGCGGGCGCCGTCCACGTCGATCACCTCGTGGTCCCGCCTGAAGTCGCTGACGGCTCGCTCCACGATCTCCCACTTCCGCTGCTCGTCGACCTCGACTCGGATCTCGGGAGTCGACACGTACTTCGGGAACTCCGCGACCAGCTCCGAGAGCGGGCGCCCCTTGCGCGCGAGCAGGTCCACCAGGCGGCATGCCGCGTACGGCGCATCGTCGAAGCCGTAATAGTCGTCCGCTATGCACAGGTGACCGGAGAGCTCGCCGGCCACCGTCGCGCCGACCTCCTTCATCTTCTTCTTGATGAGCGAGTGCCCGGTCTTCCACATGATGGGCTCGCCGCCCGCCGCACGGTACACCTCCGGCACGGCCTGCGAGCACTTCACGTCGAAGACGAGCTTCTGGCCTCCTCCCCTCCGCTCCAGCACGTCGAGCGCGAACAGCAGCAGCAGCAGGTCGCCGCGCACCACATCGCCGTTCTCGTCGACGGCCCCGAGCCGGTCGGCGTCGCCGTCCAGGGCGATCCCGAGATCGGCTCCCTGTTCGCGCACCTTCGCGATCATGTCCCGGATGTACTCGTCGACCGTCGGGTCCGGGTGGTGATTGGGAAAGGTGCCGTCGGAAGTGCAGTAGAGAGGAATGACCTGCGCGCCAATGCCTCCGAGCAGCTCCGTCGCCACCAGGCTTCCCGTGCCGTTGCCGCAGTCGACCACCACCCTGAGCGGACGCGAGATCTTGAAGCGTCGCGTCACGTCCTCAATGTAAGCCGGCAGCACGTTCCTCAAGTGCAGCTCGCCGCTGCCGCTCGTGTAGTCTTCTTCTTCGATGCGCCGGCGCATGCGCTGGATGTCCTCCCCGAACAGCGTGCGCCCGCCCGCCGTCATCTTGAAGCCGTTGTACTCCGGCGGGTTGTGCGAGCCGGTGATCTGCAGGCCACCGTCGGCTTCGTAGTGCAGCGTCGCAAAATACAGGGTCGGTGTGGGCACGGTCTCGACATCGAGCACGTCCACGCCCGCCTCGCGAATTCCCCTGATGACGCCGGCAGCGAGCTGGGGCGAGCTCGGCCGGTTGTCGTGTCCGACCACGACCGTGAGCTCGCGGTCCATGCCGAGCTCGCGGCGCACCTCGCTCGCGTACGCCCGGCCGATCCAGACCGGCACCTCCCCGGTCAGATCCTCGTCCACCACCCCGCGGATGTCATATTCCCTGAATATGTCAGGATTCATTCGCTCTCCTGGTTCGTCGCCCTGCCCCGTCCGGTCAGCAAGCTAGGGTTGCGGCGCACTCGAGGGCAACCGGACGGAGCGCCTAGCAGGTCGCTGAAGAACTGGGGTGCGGCCGCGCATGCGCCCTGTGGGTTGCAGGCGGCACGGGGCCATCTCCAGCGTTGGCGCTCCTCCGCGATGGCATCCGACATCGCGTCGTCGCGCCGCCTCGGATCTGGCCCCGTGGCGCCCGCAACGCGGCTCGCTCCAGTTCTTCAGCGACCTGCTAATGCAGCGCGCTGGCCTGCGCGACGCGGAGGAGGAGGCCGGGGAAGATTCCGAGCAGGATGATGCCGGCGATCGCGATGCCGAGGGCGACGCGGACACCGGGCGCGACGGCGAAGCGCTCGGCCGGCTCGGCCGGGTCGCGGAACCACATGTACCACGCCACGCGCAGGTAGTACCAGTAGGACAGCAGTGACGTCAGCACCAGGAGCACGGCGAGCAGGACGAGGCCCTTCTCGAGCGCAGCGCGCAGGATGAAAACCTTGCCGATGAAGCCGCCCGTGAGCGGGAAGCCGGCCAGGGACAGAAGGCACACGGTCATGGCGACGCCTAGAAACGGCTGCTTCCAGCCGAGCCCGCTGTACGACTCCAGCTCCAGCCGCTCCTCCCCGCGGCCACCCACGACGAGCAGCACGGCGAACGCGCCGATCGTCATGAGGGTGTAGACGACCAGATAGAACAGGAACGCGGCGCTCCCGAGGGCGCTGGCGGCGACCAGGGCCACCAGCAGGTAGCCGGCGTGCGCGACGCTGGAGTAGGCGAGCATGCGCTTGACGTTGCCTTCCACCAGCGCGATCAGGTTCGCGACGAGCATCGTCAGCGCGGCGATCCAGGCGAGCGCGATGCCCCAGCGGCCGTACAGCCCCGGAAACGCCACGAGGAAGACGCGCAGGAACGCGGCGAAGGCGGCCGCCTTCACGGCCGCGGCCATGTACGCGGTGATCGGCGCGGGCGCTCCCTGGTAGGCGTCGGGCGTCCACATGTGGAAGGGGACCGCGGCGACCTTGAAGGCGAATCCGACGGCGAGGAGCGCCATCCCCGTGAGGATCAGCGGACTCGCGTTCACCGCCTCCGTGCCGATCGCGCGCGCGATGTCGAGCAGGTTCACGGAGCCGGCGCCGCCGTAGACGAGCGCGATGCCGAAGACGAAGAACGCGCTCGAGAAAGCGCCGAGCAGGAAGTATTTGAGCGCGGCCTCCGCGGAGCGGCGGTCGCGGCGGTTGGCGCCCGTCAGCACGTACACGGCGATGGAGAGCAGCTCCAGGCCGAGAAACGTGATGATCAGATCCTGCGCGCCCGCGAATAGCATCATCCCGACCGCGGCGAAGAGCACCAGCGAGTAAATCTCGCCGAGGCTGATCCCCTCGATCTCGAGATAGCGGTGGGCGATCAGCACGAACAGCCCGGCGGCGCCCAGGAAGATGAAGTTGCTGAAGACGCGGAAGTGATCGAGGGCGATCATCCCGCCCGGTTGGGCCGGGCTCACCCCGAGCAGCCAGCCATTGGCCGCCCCGGCGGCCGCGATGCCGATCAGCGAGAGCCAGGCAATCGCCGGCCCGGAGGGGCCGCTCCGGTCGCCCTTCTGGAAGACGTCCACCAGCAGCACGACCATGGCCACGACCGACAGCACGATCTCGGGCAGCAGCGCCCAGAAGTAGTTGGCCTGGTTCGAGAGATCGATCACCATGTCGCCGCTGCCGCTGCCCCGTCGCTAGTTGCCCTGTCCGGCGCCCGGCGGCACCGGCACGATGATGTCCGCCACCCGCGCCGGCGTCGCCGGGCGGTTGGCCTCCACGTACGAGACCAGCTGGGTGATGGACGCGTCCATCCGGTCGAGGAACGGCTTCGGGTACACCCCCAGCCAGAGCATCCCGATGAGCAGCGGCGCGAGGACGGCGATCTCGCGGCGGCTCAGGTCGGGGATGTGTCGATTCTCCGCCCGATCGAGCTTGTTGAAAACGATCTTCTGCACCATCGGCAGCATGTAATAGGCGGCAAAGATGACGCCGGCCGCGCCGATCGTCGCCACCCACGGGTGAGTCTCGAAGGTGCCCAGCAGTGACAGGAACTCCCCGACGAAGCCGCTCAGGCCGGGCAAGCCGATGCTCGCCAGCGCGGTGATGACGAACGCGGTCGCGAAGAGCGGCATCACGGCCGCGAGGCCGCCGAAGTCGCTGATCAGCCGTGTGTGCCGTCGCTCGTAGAGCATGCCGAGCAGCAGGAACATCGCCCCGGTCGAGAGCCCGTGCGACAGCATGACCATCATTCCGCCGGCCAGGCCGATCGTCGTCAGCGCGAAGATGCCGAGCACGATGAACCCCATATGCGCCACGGACGTGTATGCGATCAGCTTCTTCGCGTCCGGCTGGACGGCCGCGACCCAGGCGGCGTAGACGATGCCGATGAGCCCCAGCACCATCATTGTCATCACGATCGTGGGGTGGGTCGACGCCTGCGGGAAGAACGGCAGCAGGAAGCGCAGGTAGCCGTATGTGCCGAGCTTGAGCAGGATCGCCGCCAGGACGACCGAGCCCGGCGTCGGTGCTTCGACGTGCGCATCCGGCAGCCAGGTGTGCAGCGGGAAGAGCGGCACCTTGATGGAGAACGCGAGCGCGAAGGCGATGAACAGCCAGAACTGCTCGCGGAAGCTGAGCGGCACGCGCAGCAGGTCCACGTACGCGAATGAGACGTCGCCCGTCAGCGCCCGGTACTTGAAGAAGAGGTAGAGGATCGCGACGAGCATCAACAGCGAGCCGAGCGTCGTGTACAGGAAGAACTTGATCGCCGCGTAGACCCGCCGCTCGCCGCCCCAGATCCCGATGATGAAGTACATCGGGATCAGCATCAGCTCCCAGAAAATGAAGAACAGGAACAGGTCGAGCGAGACGAAGGCCCCGATCACGCCCGTCTCCAGCAGCAGCATCATCGCGTAGAACGCCTTCTCGCGCTGCTGGATGTAGCGGTAGGAGCCGAGGATCGCGAGCGGCATGATGAGCGTGGTGAGCAGCACCAGCAGCAGGCTGATGCCATCCACTCCCACCCGATAGGTGATGCCCCACTCGGGGATCCACGGCAGCGACATTCCGAACTGGAAGCCCTGCGCCGCGCTGTTGAACGTGAACCAGAGCGGGACCGAGGCCGCGAACACGAGCACGGAGGCCCAGAACGCGAGCTGCTTCGCGATTCGCTCCGGCGCGACCAGCACGACGAGCATCCCGACGACCGGGAACCAGATCAGGAAGTGGACCGCCCACTCCGAGAAGCCCGGAGCCTGCTGAATGGCGTCCATCAGAGCGCGACGAAGCCGAGGATCAGGAGCACGCCCAGCACAATGGCGAACGCGTAGGTGTTGAGCTCTCCCGACTGCAAGCGGGAGCCGACCCAGCCGACGGCGGCGGAGAGGCGGCCGATGCCGTTGACCGTTCCGTCGATCAGACCTTCGTCGACGATGCGCCAGGAGCCTCTCGACAGCGCGACGATCGGGCGCACGATGAGGCGGTCGTAGAGCTCATCCACGTACCACTTGTGGTAGAGCACGCGCCGGAAACCGCGCGGCTCGAGGGACTCGACGGCGGGCCGGTATTCTACGCGCAGGATGATCGTGGCGGCGAGGACGATGACCGCCACCGCGATCGCGAAGGAGACGCCGGCCCAGAGGCCGGGCCCGCCGCCGACCGGCGCCGTCTCCAGCGGCTGGCCGACCTGCGCGGCGAAGATCGCGTCCGCCTGCTGCGTCACGGGGTGCAGCCAGTCGTGCAGCCACTCCGACGAGGGGACCCAGCCGAGCACGGGCAGCGCCTTGATGTCCGGTGGCACGTTGATCCAGCCGCCGACCACCGATAGCCCGGCGAGCACGACGAGGGGCACCCACATCACGGGCGACACCTCGTGCAGATGCTTGCGCGATGCCTCCCCCGTCCGGTTCGGCCCGTGGAAGGTCATGATCATCAGGCGCGTCATGTAGAACGCGGTCAGGATCGCGGCGGCCAGCGCCAGCGCCCAGAACAACGTGAACCACCCCGCATAGGGTCCGACCGCGCGCGCGGCGGCCTGCCAGATGATCTCGTCCTTCGAGAAGAAGCCGGCGAAGGGCCACACCCCGGAGATCGCCAGCGTCGCGATCCACATCGTCGCGCAGGTGATGGGCAGGTATTTCCGCAGGCCGCCCATGTTCCGCATGTCCTGTGCATCCCACCCGCTGTGGGTGTGGTGCAGCGCCTCGTGCATCGCGTGGATCACGGCGCCGGACCCCAGGAATAGCAGCGCCTTGAAGAAGGCGTGGGTCATGACGTGGAACATGCCCGCCGCATACGCGCCGACGCCCACGCCCACGAACATGTAGCCGAGCTGCGAGACCGTCGAATAGGCCAGCACCTTCTTGATGTCGTATTGCGCGAGCCCGATCGTGGCGGCGAACAACGCGGTCAGGGCTCCGATGCCGGCGACCGTGATGCTGGAGACGGGCGCGAGCGCGAAGAGCACGTTCGAGCGCGCGACCATGTAGACGCCCGCGGTCACCATCGTCGCCGCGTGAATCAGCGCGCTGACGGGCGTCGGGCCGGCCATCGCGTCGGGCAGCCAGATGTAGAGCGGGATCTGCGCGCTCTTCCCCGTCGCGCCGAGGAAGAGGAACAGGGTGATCACGGTCACGAGCGGCTTGCCGTACGCGAACGCCGCCGGCGCGGCGCCGAAGATCGTCGTGAAGTCGAGCGAGCCGATGTTCGCGAAGAGAAGGAACATCGCGACGAGGAAGCCGAAGTCGCCGATGCGGTTGACGATGAACGCCTTCTTGCCCGCGTCCGCTTTCTCGCGGTCCTGGAACCAGAAGCCGATGAGCAGATAGCTGCACAGCCCCACGCCCTCCCAGCCCACGAACATCACCGGGTAGTTGGAGCCGAGCACCAGCACCAGCATGAAGAAGACGAACAGATTGAGGTACGCGAAGTAGCGCGCGTAGCCCGGGTCGGCGCGCATGTACCCGACGCTGTAGATGTGGATCAGCGATCCGACGCCGGTGACGATGAGTGCCATCAGGATCGACAGCTGATCGAGCTGCAGCGCGGCGTCGATCTTCAGCGTGCCGACGGCCATCCAGCTCCAGTAGTGCTCGACCAGCGGCTCGTGAGGCGCTGCGCCCCACATCAGCACGAAGTTAGCGACGACGAAGCCGAAGGCGGCCAGCAGCACGCCTGGGCCGATGAGCGTGGGCAGCCACTTCCTTGCGGGCGCGACGAACGCCGTGATGCCGTTGAGCGCGAAGCCGAGCAGCGGCAGCAGGATGATCGCCCAGGGAAGCACCGGCTGGAAGGCGTCCACGCTACGCTACCATCGCAGGAGGGTGAAGTCCTCGGCGTCCACCGTTTCCGTCAGGCGGAACAGCGAGATCACGATGGCCAGCCCGACGGCCGCCTCCGCGGCAGCCACGGCCATGACGAAGAAGACGTAGACCTGCCCCTCGATCCCGACCGAGCGCGAGACCGCGACGAACGCGAGGTTCGCGGCGTTCAGCATGAGCTCGACGCACATGAACATGACGATCGCGTTGCGGCGGATCACGACGCCGAACACGCCGATCGAGAAGAGCAGCCCCGCGAGCCACAGCGACCAGGTCAGCACGTCACACCCTCCGCTTGGCGAGGAGCACGGCGCCGACGATCGCGACGAGGAGCAGGATCGACGTGATCTCGAACGGGACCGTCAGGCCGCGGAACAGCGGCAGCGCGATCGCGCCGACCGCGTTGTGCTGCTCGACCGCCCTCTGCGCGATATCGCTGCGGTCGATCAGCGAAGGTGTGACGCGGAAGGCACGCGCGAGCGCCCACATGATCAGTCCCGCGCCGACCAGCGACGCGAGGACCCAGCCCGCCGAGCGCATGTCGGGGCGGTAGTCGTGACCGAGGTTGAGCAGCATGATCACGAACAGGAACAGCACCATGATGGCGCCGGCGTACAGGATGACCTGGATCGCGCCGATGAATTGCGCGCCAAGGATCACGTAGATCGCCGCCAGCGAGAAGAAGGTCAGAACCAGAAAGAGCAGGCTCGCGACCGGGTTCTTGCCGAACACCATTCCGATCGCGCCGCCGACGGCGATGGCCGCGAAGATGCCGAAAAAGATATCCGTCATTCGCCGCGCGGGTCGCTCGGGTCCCAGAGGTTC
This sequence comes from uncultured Gemmatimonadales bacterium, assembly GCA_963798855.1. GTDB lineage: Bacteria > Gemmatimonadota > Gemmatimonadetes > Longimicrobiales > RSA9 > CAWCUU01. The sequence goes on from CAWCUU010000001.1 coordinate 1,515,721, forward strand.
GTGACCGGGTGGTCCTGCGCCATCAGCCGGTCCAGATCGTAGATGAAGCGCTCCCGCGTGTACTCGGAGTTCTCGAAGTCGACGCCGACGTGGATCGCCTCGACCGGGCAGACCTCCTGGCACATGCCGCAGAAGATGCAGCGGAACTCATCGATCTCGTAGACGATCGGATAGCGGTTGCCCTGGTCGTCCTCGCCCGGCACGAGCCGGATGCAGTTCGCCGGACAGATCGTCGGGCACAGCCCGCACGCCACGCACTTCGGGCGCCCGTCCGCGTGCACCTCCATGCGGTGGGTGCCACGCCAGCGCGGCGACAGGTCCGGCTTCACGTCCGGGTACTCCAGCGTCTTCTTGTGCGGCTCGACGAGGTGGCGGAACGTGAGCGCCATCCCCTTCATCGTCGCCCGCAGGTAGGACGTCCCCTGCTCGGGTCGACGCACCGTCTTCGTGCCGATCGCCATGCTACGCTCCCGCTCCCGTGCCCGTCGGAAAGCCCGTCTCGCCCGACTGGACCGTCACGTGCTCCTGCACGATCCGTCGCCCGGCGACTTCCACGACCGGTCGTCGATAGGTCGCCCCGCCGATCACGCGGTCGTTGTCGAGCCAGAAGAGGAACGTCGCCGTCGCGCCAAGATTCACCCCCGTCAGCACGAGCCCGTACCAGAGGCCCATCTCGACACCGATCGCGTCGAGCACCAGGATCGCCGTGCCCATCAGCATGATGTAGCCGAGCGCGGTCGGCAGCAGCACCTTCCAGCCGAGGTGCATCACCTGGTCGTAGCGGAAGCGCGGGACGGTCCACCGCACCCACATGAAGACGAGGATGAAGAAGCCCGTCTTGGCTGCGAACGCCAGGAAGGTCAGCAGCGTCTTCCACACGGCCGGGCTCGCGCCCTGCACGACCCCCGGCGCGACGATGACCATGTTGTCGCCCTGCCAGAGCGGAATGTCCCAGCCACCGAGGAAGATCGTCGCCATCAGCGCCGACGCCGTCAGCATGTTCGCGTACTCGGCGATGAAGAACATGCTGAACTTCATGGACGAATACTCGGTGTGGTAGCCGGTCACGAGCTCGGCCTCGGCCTCCGGCAGGTCGAACGGCAGCCGGTTCGTCTCGGCGAACGCGGAGTTCACGAAGAGGAAGAAGGCGAGGCCGAGCGGCAGCGCGAACCAGAGGTGCATGCTCTGCTGCGCCCACACGATCTGCGTGAGGGTGACGTTGCCGACCAGCATGAATACCGGGATCAGGCTGAGTCCGAGTGCCACCTCGTAGCTGACCATCTGCGCGCTCGCCCTAAGCCCGCCGAGGAACGCGTACTTGCTGTTCGATGACCACCCCGCCATAACCAGCCCGTACACGCCGAGGCTGGAGAGCGCGAGGATGAACAGGACCCCGATCGGCACGTCGGCGACGACCATGTCTACCAGTCCCCACCTCGTCGGCAGCGGCGCCGCGAACGGCACGACGGCGAAGGTCACGAGCGCGGGCACGATGGAGATGGCCGGAGCCAGGAAGAAGTACGCGCGCGACGCCTGGCTCGGGTCGGTCTCCTCCTTCAGGAAGTTCTTCAAGCCGTCGGCGAGCGGCTGGAACAGCCCCCACGGCCCGACGCGGTTCGGCCCCATCCGGTCCTGGATCCAGGCGGAGATCCGTCGCTCGAGCAGCGTCAGGAACGCGACGACCACCATCGAGACCGAAAAGACGGCCAGCACCTTGATCACGGCGACGACCATGAAGTCGTGCGTCGAGAGCGCGCCGATCTCGTGCATTACGCCCTCTCCCCCGCAGTGCGCTTGCCGGTCGTGAGGCGGGCGGCGTCGGCGAGCGGCGCGCCGCGCGAGCCAATGATCGGATACGTCAGACCGGCGAAGGGCTCGTACAGCTCCGCGATGCGCAGCATCGCGTCGGCCGCCGTCGCGGGCGCGGGCGCGTCGTCGAGCCCGGCCAGGATCACGCCGAGCACCTGCCAGGCCGGTCGCGCCAGCGGCGGCGCCTGGAGCGCCGGCCAGAAGCGCTGCACTCGTCCCGCTTGGTTCGCGAACGTGCCCTCCTGCTCGGCGAAGCTGGTGATGGGCAGCACGAAGTCCGCGCCGGCCGCGGCGGGCGGCAGGACCTCGCCGAGGTAGACGAAGAGGTCGGCGTCGCCGCCGAAGCCGCTCGGCGCGTCGTCGAGCTCGTCGCCGAGCACGACCAGCACGGAGTCGGTGGTCACGGGCAGCCCTCCCCGGGCCTGGGCGTCGCATTCCCGGCGGAAGCCGAGCGCCTCGAGACCGCGCACGTTGGGCGCGAGGTCCCGGCGCCGCGCGAGCGACGGGAAGCCGGGGCACTCGACCTCATCGTCGGCGCGTGCGGAGCGGAAGCGCTTGTCGGCGCCTCCGAGCACATCCGCCAGCCGGGCCAGCAGCCCGGCGTCCTCGTTGGGAGTCACGCCGGATGCTACGGCGGCGACGCCGGCGCCGCGCAGCCCCTTCAGTCGCTCGACGAGCGCGAGGATCGCCTGTTGCCATGTCGCGGGGTGAAGCCCGCCGTCATCGCCGCGGACGAGCGGTGCCTCGATGCGGCCCGCGCGGTTGAGGTGCTCGTAGCGGAGGCGGCCGTAGTCGCACATCCACCAGGAGTTGACGTCCGGATTGTGCCGGGGCTTCAGGCGCTGGACGAGGTTGTCACGCGTGTCGAGCGTGATGTTGCAACCCTGCGAGCAGCTCGGGCAAATCGAGGGCGTACGGTCGAGGTCCCAGGCGCGCGCCTTGTGGTGGAAGTCCTTCGAGAGCAGCGCGCCGACCGGGCAGATGTCGACGATGTTGTCGGCCCACAGGCTTCCGCCCACGCCCTCGTCGAAGAACGTGTCGATCACGCTGCGGCTGCCGCGCTCAACGACGCAGAGCGCGTCCTCTCCCGCGATCTCGCGCATGAAGCGGACGCAACGCGTGCACATGATGCAGCGATCGGCGTCGTAGAGGACGTCGCCACCGAAATCGTCCCGGCCGAGCACGCGCTTGCCCTCGTCCATGCGTCCACGGACTCGCCCCTCGGCGTGGACGTAGTCCTGCAGCTTGCACTCGCCGGCGGCATCGCAGACGGGGCAGTCGAGGGGGTGGTTCACGAGGTAGAACTCGAGCACGCCGGTGCGGGCCTCGTGAGCGCCGTCGGTCTCGGTGCGGATCACCTGCCCATCGCCGACCGGAGTGACGCACGCCGGAACCAGCTTGGGCGCGCCCTCCACCTCGACGAGGCACATCCGGCACATCGCCGGCGCCGAGAGCCCCGGGTGGTAGCAGTAGTGGGGCACTCCGACCCCCAGCTGCTGGGCGGCTTCTATGATGTTCGTGCCCTTCGGGACCGTGATCTCCTGGCCGTTGATCGTGCAGGTGACGGTGTCCTGGGCCTGTGTCGTCGCCATCCGATCGTCCCTATACCGTAGCGACCCCGGCCGGCTCGACGGCGGGGCGCATGAGCGCGAGATAGTCGCCCTTGAACTTCGCGATGGAGCTGTTGACCGGCGCCGCGGCCGAGTCGCTGAGCACGCAGATCGTGGTGCCGGTCATGTTCCTGCCGACTTCGAGCAGCACGTCGAGATCGCGCTCCTCGCCGTCACCGGCCTCGATGCGGCGCAGCATCTTCGCGAGCCAGGTCGTGCCCTCCCTGCACGGCGTGCACTGCCCGCACGACTCGTGGGCGTAGAACTCGACCATGCGACGGACCTGCTTCACGATGTTCGTCTGGTCGTCCATCACCATGATGGAAGCGGTGCCGAGCATGCTGCCGGCCTTCGCGACCGACTCGTAGTCGAGCGCGATGTCGATCTCCTCCGCGCTCAAGATCGGCACGGAGCTGCCGCCCGGGATCACCGCCTTCAGCGCGCGGCCGTCGCGAATGCCGCCACACACGTCGTAGATCAGCTCCTTCAGATTGAAGCCGAGCGGGAACTCGAAGTTGCCGCGTTTCACCACGTGCCCCGAGATGTTGAACAGCTTCGTGCCCGGACTCTTCTCGGTGCCCCACTGCCGGTACCACTCCGCGCCGTTCTCGACAATGTGCGGGACCGCGCAGAGCGTCTCGACGTTGTTGATCGTCGTCGGCATGCCGAACGCGCCGACCGCGGCCGGGAACGGCGGCTTCACCCGCGGCTGGCCGCGCCGGCCCTCCAGCGAGTTCATCAGCCCGGTCTCCTCGCCGCAGATGTAGGCGCCCGCGCCGAGGTGCAGCGTCACGTCGATGTGGACGCCCGAGCCGAGGATGTCCTTCCCGGCGAGGTTCGCGGCGTAGGCCTCCTCGATCGCCCGGCCCAGGACCTGGGCCGGCTCGAAGAACTCGCCGCGGATGTAGATGTAGACGTGCTCGGCCTGGATCGCGTACGCGGCGATCAGAGCGCCCTCGATCAGCTGGTGCGGCGTCCAGCGGCACAGCTCCCGGTCCTTGAACGCGCCCGGCTCCGACTCGTCCGCGTTGATCAGCAGGTAATGCGGCTTTGTCTTCTCCTTCGGCATGAAGCTCCACTTCACGCCGGTCGGGAAGCCCGCGCCACCGCGGCCGCGCAGCCCGCTCGCCTTCACGACCTCCGTGATCGCGCCGCGCTCCATCCCGAGAGCCTTCTTCAGCCGCTCGTAACCGCGGTAGTCGCGGCGCCAGCCAGCCAGCGTACGCGCGCCGGGATCGCCGAAGCCGGCGCTCAGGACCCGCGTCTCCTCCGCGTGTCGGAAAGGATACGCCATCTAGCTGCGCTCGCTCTCGTTCTCGGACCGGTGCGGCCGCTCGTTCGGGCTCGCCTCCGGGCCCGCCGGTCCGGCCGAGCTCGCTCCGCCGGGCGTCGGGGGGACGGCCGGCGAGCCGCGCTCCATGTGCTGCCGCTTCTGCTCTGCGACGCCGCGCCGCTGCTCGGGCGAGACGCTCCCCTCGGCGCGCTCCGGCTCCGGTTGCGGCGTCTGCGGCACCGCTTCGGGGCTGCGGCCCGGCGTTCCCATCAACGTGCCGACCGCGCGCAGCGATTCCGGCAGGGGCGGCGTCTCGTCGGCCGCGTCTCCGAGAGCGCTGGCCTCCGCGCGCAGCCGCTCGAGCACGACCGGCACGTCCTCCGGCGTGACGTTCTCGAAATAGCGGCTGTTGATCTGCACGGCGGTCGGGAAGCCGCACGCCCCGAGGCACTCCGCTTCCATGCTCGTGAACAGCCCATCGGCCGTAGTCTCGCCCGCCTCCACGCCCGTGTGCTCGAGAAACGCCTCCAATACCTCGTCGCCGCCGCACAGATTGCAGGCGATGTTCGTGCACACCTGGATCAGGAAGCGGCCGACCGGGCGCTTGTTGTACATCGTGTAGAAGGTCGCGACGCCGCGCACGTACGCGTGCGAGAGGTCGAGGATGTCGGCCACGCGCGCCATCGCTTCGGGGCCGACGTGGCCGCGCACCTCCTGCGCCAGGTTCAGGACGGGCAGCAGCGCTCCCTGCCGGTCCGGGTAGCGGGCCAGGATCTTGTCGAACCGCTCCCGGTATGGGCCCTCGAAGAGCGGCGCCTCCGGATGGCGGACGGGCAGCTGATACGGGTAGGCGTTCACCCCTCCGCCGCTTCCGCCGTCCACCGGGCGATCTCCGTAGTAGGCGGTGCCTCGGACGTCCGCCTCGTCGAGTGCGCCGAAGTCGCCGGTCTCGCCGGCGAAGCCGGGATTGCGGGTCAGCGGAGTGCGCTCGCTCAACGGTCGATCTCGCCGAGCACGATGTCGAGACTGGCGTTCGCGGTGATGACGTCGGTGAGGAGGTGCCCCTCGACCATCTTCGGGAGCGCGGCGAGATTGATGAAGCTGGGACCCCGGACGCGCCAGCGCACGGGCTTGGAGCCGCCGTCGCTGACGACGTACATCCCCAGCTCCCCCTTCGAGCTCTCGACGCCGAACCAGCTCTCGCCGGGCCGCACCTTCACGCCTTCCATGACCAGCTTGAAGTGGTGGATCATGGACGCCATGTCCGTCATGGCCGCGGTCTTCGAGGGCAGGATCACGCGCGGATCATCGACGTTGATCGGCCCGTCCGGCAGCCGGTCGATCGCCTGCTGCAGGATCCGCAGGCTCTGGCGCATCTCCTCCATGCGGACGAGATAACGATCGTAGCAGTCGCCGTGCTCGCCGAGCACCACGTCGAAGTCGTAGGTTTCGTAATCATAGTACGGGCGGGCCTTGCGGACGTCGTAGTCCACGCCGGACGCGCGCAGGTTCGGACCCGTCAGGCCGTAGTTGATCGCTTCCTCGGCGCCGATGATGCCGACGTCCTTGTTGCGCCCGATCCAGAGGTTGTTCGAGGTCAGCAGCGTCTCGACTTCGTCGAGCGTCTTCGGCACCGTGTCGACGAAGTCCTGCAGCTCCTCGATCCACCCCTCCGGCAGGTCGCACATCATTCCGCCGATCCGCGTCGCGGAGGTCGTGATGCGAGCGCCGACGAATTTCTCGTGCAGCGTGTAGATGCGCTCCCGCTCCTGGAACGTGTAGAGGAAGACCGTGAAGGCGCCAATGTCGATCGCGGTCGTGCCGAGCCAGAGCAGGTGGCTGAAGACGCGGTCCAGCTCCATGCAGATCACGCGCACCACCTTGCAGCGCTCCGTGATCTCCAGCCCCATCACCTTCTCGACCGCCGCCGCGTAGGCGACGTTGTAGATCAGCGGCGCCAGGTAGTCCATGCGGTCGGTCAGCGGGATCACCTGGTTCCAGCCGCGGTACTCGCCCAGCTTCTCGAAGCTGGAGTGCAGGTAGCCAATGTGCGGGGTGCAGCGCACGACCGTCTCGCCGTCGAGCTCCAGCACCAGGCGCAGCACGCCGTGCGTCGCCGGGTGCTGTGGCCCGAATGTTGATGACCATGTGCTCGCCCTCGAGCTCCGGCTCCATCCCCGCCGGAAGCACGGGCGTCGAGACCGCCCGGCCGTCCACCCCCATCTCCGGATTGCGCCGGACCAGGTACTCCCTCCGCTCCGTCACGACCTCTCTCTTTCACGCGATCCGGTCTCCGCCTCCTCGCGCGTGGCGGCGGGCTCGGTGCCCGTCGTCTCGCTCGACGGAGTGCTCGACGGCGGCTCGCCCACGCTCAGCTCGTCCGGGATGTAGAAGTCCTCCACGTTCAGCGACAGCGCCCGGCGCGTCTGCTCGGCTCGCGTGAATCGCCCCCGCAGCGGGAAGTCCTTCCTGAGCGGGTAGCCTTCCGAGTAGTTCTCCGGCATCAGGATCCGGCGCAGGTCCGGGTGCCCCCGAAACTGGACGCCGAACATGTCGTAGGCCTCCCGCTCGTGCCAGTTCGCGGTCTGCCAGATCGGGACGACCGAATCGATCTCCAATGCGTCGAGCGGCAGCTCCGCCTTCACGCGTAGCTGCCGCCGGTTCGGGATGGACCAGAGCTCGTACACCACCTGCAGCGGCCGGTCGCCGCCGTAGTCCACCGCCGTCACGTCCTTGAGCAGATCGTAGCTCTCTTCGTCGTGCAGCCAGCGCAGGATCTCCAGCGTCCGCTCCGGCGCAATGAAGACCACGTGCTCATCTCCCGACTGCAGCTCCAAGCGCAGCACGGCCTCGCCGAAGCGCTCCCGCATCGCCGCCACCGACGGATGGGCGTCGAATTTTCCCGGCTCCCCTCCGGATGCGGTCGGCGCTGCGGTCTCGGCCGGCCCCGCATCGAGTCCGCTGAGCCCCTTTTCGAAGTGGTCCGACATGTCGGCAGCTCGTTACGGGCGCCGGTCCGACGGCCGCTGCAGCGCCCGCGTCGACACCAGACCGCTGACCTTGTTTTGCGACGTCGAGTTCCCGAACGGCCCGGCGATCGCCTCGATCGTCGCAGGATCCAGATTCGCCACGCCGGCCCGTGACGGATCCTCCTCCCGCAGCTCCTTGTCCGCCAGCCGCTCCCCCTTGATCTTCTCCTGCAGCATCAGGATCCCGTACATCAGCCCTTCCGGCCGCGGCGGGCAGCCCGGAACGTAATGTCCACCGGGATGATCGTGTCGATCCCCTGCACCATCGAGTACACGTCGAAGACCCCTCCCGACGACGCGCACGCGCCCATCGAGATCGCCCACTTCGGCTGCGGCATCTGATCCCAGATCTTGCGCAGCACCGGCGCCATCTTGTATGCCACGCGCCCGGCGCAGATCAGCACGTCCGCCTGCCGCGGCGAGAACGACATCCGCTCCATGCCGAAGCGCGCCAGATCGAACTTCGTCGCCGCGGTCGCCATCATCTCGATCGCGCAGCACGCCGTCCCGAACGGCATCGGCCACAGCGAGTTCCGCCGCGCCCAGTCCACCAGGAAATCCAGCTTCGTCGTCAGGAACGACGGACTGCCGTCCTTCTCGTGCTCCCGCAATATTCTCAGATCGCGGCGCCCCTCTAGTCCCATTGGAGCGCTCCTTTCTTCCACACGTAGACAAATCCCACCAGCAGGATGCCGATGAAGATCAGCATCTCCACGAACCCGAACACGCCGAGCTCGCGAAACGTCACCCCCCACGGAATCAGGAAGACCGTCTCCAGATCGAAGACGATGAACAGGAGGGCCACCAGATAGAACTTCACGCTGAAGCGCTCGCGCGCGCTGCCCAGCGGGATCACCCCCGACTCGTACGGCGCCTGCTTCACGACCGTCGGCCGGAACGGGCTCACCAGAATGCGACACGACGACCATGAACACTGCGTTGAGCAGCGATACCGCGAACAGGATCAGGATCGGTGCGTACGACTGGAGCATGGGTTCCGGTTTGTGAATTCCTTCACTAGCCTCTCGCCGGGGGCAGTTTAGCCGCCCGGCACGTCGGGTGTCAAGCCGCTCTAGCGCTTGCCGCAAAGGCGCGGCCAGCCTACTTTGGCGGCCCGTTTTTCTGCTCCGATCACACGCCGCACTACCCGAGCGCCGAGGGCCCGTTCCGATGCCGATCAAGAGCGACCGCTGGATCCGCCGCATGGCCGAAGAGCACGGCATGATCGAGCCGTTCGAGGGGGGACAGGTGAGGGCGGGAGTGGTCAGCTACGGGGTCTCGTCGTTCGGCTACAATGTGAGAGTCGCGGACGAGTACAAGGTCTTCACGGACGTGCACAGCGTGCTGGTGGACCCGAAGAACTTCGATGCGCGCTCGTTCGTGGACATCAAGGGCGACCATTGCATCATCCCGCCGCGCTCCTTTGCGCTCGCGCGCACGCTGGAGTACTTCCGGATCCCGAACGACGTGCTGGTGCTGTGCGTCGGGAAGTCGACGTACGCGCGCTGCGGCATCATCGTGAACGTCACGCCGCTGGAGCCGGAGTGGCGGGGCTATCTCACGCTGGAGATCTCGAACACGACGCCGTTGCCGGCGAAGATCTACTCGAACGAGGGCCTCGCGCAGCTGCTCTTCTTCCAGGGGGACGAGGTTCCCGAGGTGACGTACGCGCAGCGGAAGGGAAAGTACCAGGACCAGGTCGGGGTTACGCCGCCGAGGCTGTAGGGGGACTCGGGTCGAACCCCGGAGGCGGTGGGCCTAATGGTCGACGGCTGAGCAGACTCCATCTCCTGGTGTTCAGGCCGACCGTGTGTCGCGCGTTCCACCCGCCCGACGCCTCAGGCGCTCCGGTCCGGTGGGCGGCGAGCACGTCCGACGTCCGGTCGCAGTGACGCCGTCAAGCCCGCCTGTGTTCAGCGCCTGTGTTCAGCGCCTGTGTTCAGCGCCTGTGTTCAGCGCCTGTGTTCAGCGCCTGTGTTCAGCGCCTGTGTTCAGCGCCTGTGTTCAGCGCCTGCCTTCAGCGCCTGTCGTATCCACGGGGATCGTCGGCCACGGGAACCCCTCTCCCCACGCTCCACCTCGCTCGACGAGCCGCGTGCAGGCGTCGGCGTGGCGCAGGATCGCGGCGACATCGATTCCCCGGTGCGCGGGCGTGAAAGGCTCGAGTCGGGCGCGCGCCTTGTCTAGCTGCGCGAGCACGCCGTGCGTGTTTCCGTGGCGGGCGTGGACGAACGCGCTCGCGTAGAGGATGAGGCCGTGGTAGAAGTCGTTCCGCTCCGCCCTCCACGCGAGCTCGAGGGCCTCGTGGCTGTCCCAGTAGCGGCCGGCGTCGAAGAGGGCGATGAAGTGCCGCAGCGGGCCAGGCCCATCGGTTTCCGGGGCGGGAGGCGATCGGGTCACAGGATCCCGTCCAGGTAGAGCGCGACTCTCCAGCCTTTCGGCTCGCGAAGCGCGCGTGCGAGATCGACCCTGATGACGCCGTCGAGGAAGCTCCCGCCGACACCTGCCGAGAGGAGCGGGACGCCGCTCCCGAACTCCGGGCGATCGCCTGCCCATCCGATGTCGGTGAACAGGGACAGACGCGCCGCTGGAAAGTCGTTCGCCACCTCCGCGCGGCCGCGCCAGAATGCTTCTCCCCTCAGTGTGCCGCCCTCGTAGCCGCGCAGGGTGCCGGCGCCGCCGAGCTCCCAGCTTCGCTGTGGCGGGAGCGCGCCGGCAGAGGTGCCAGCCTCCGCTTCCAGGGCGCCGAGCAGACGGGCGCCGAGCGGGAAGGTCGCGTAGCCCCGCAGCGCGGGACGGGCGAAGGCGACGTCGCCGGCTCCGGCGAGCCAGCCGGTGGCCGTCTCGACCCGCAGTGCGCCGCCCCAGCGCACCCCCGCGGCGTCCAGCCCGCGGTCGAGACGGACGGTGATCGCGGCTCCGACGAGATCGGCCGTGGTCGCGGCAGGGTTCGGCCGAAACAGCCGCTCGGAGTCGAGCGCGTGACGCAGGCTGAAGTGGGTGCCGACGGCCACGCTTGCCTGGTGCTCGAGGAAGAGCCGCCAATCGTAGCTCGCGCCTCGCCGCTGCAACCGGTTGCCGCTCAGCTCGATGCCGGTGGCGCGGAAGTAGTCGCCATCGTCCACGCCGAAAAGGAGCGCCTGGAGGGAGTTGCCGATCCCGAGCGGCCGGGACTGCTCCTGCACGGGCGTTAGGCGGCGGTAGGCGGCAGCCCTATAGGTGTTGCCGGGGCGTTGCCAGCCGAGGCCGACGTCGACATCCGGGGCCGGCTCGGCCGTGCCGACGCGAACGGTCGCTTCGGCCGTCGCGGGCCCGAGCTCCTCCTCCAGGCGGGCGCCCACCGAGAGCCCTTCGATTCGGTTGTAGCGAAGCAATCCGGGTGCGCCGGGCCCCCAGCGGAGCCGCGGCGGACCGGGGCGCAGCGGGGCGGCCGGCAGGTCCGAGAGCGTCGAGTCCAGCGAAGCGACGTCGGTCCGCGTGAGCAGCACGTCGCCCTGCTCGAAGATGGACGGGGGCAGGTCGGCGGAGGTCAGGAGCGTGGTGGTATCGGCCGGCAGCACGACCCGAAAGTAGCGGCATTCGCCGTGCTCGCAGTGACAGCGCAGCCCGGGCGCCGGCGCGCAGTCTCCCTTCCAGCCGACATCGCGGAGGTCGCCCCACCCAGTCGAATCGGCGTCGGCGCGGGCGCCGCCAGCACCCGCCGAGTCGGCGGAAGCGCTCGTGTCCGCCTCCGCGATCATATCGACCGGGTCGCCCGCTTCCGCCTCCGCGGTGCTGATCCGATACCCATCGTAGACCTTCTCGTACGTCGCCGGCACGTGCAGCAGTCTCGCCGCGCTCATCTCCGCGCTCACCGAGACGAGCCGCGGCAGCCACCAGCGCAGGTCCCAGAGGCCGTATTCGACGCTCACGTAGCGAATCTCGAGCCGGATCGGCTCGAGGATTCCGGGGACCTCCGAGGCGTCCGCGCTGTCCTCCGGCGACACGGTGCGCAGATCGCGCTCGAGGTCGAACGGTCGGGCAGGTCGGTAGACGGCGCGGACGACATCGTACGATCGGGCGTCGAGCCAGAACGAGCCGCTGACCAGGTCGAAGTCATCGCGCCGCGGCTGCACGCGCAGCTCGAGCAGCCGGATCAGGCGCCCGTCCGGCAGCCGGATCTCCGTCGTGTCCCCCGAGCTGAAGCGATAGTCCGCCTCGCTTCCCGCAGCCAGCGGGTGACGCGCGAACTCTCCTTCCCTCAGGCCCAGCAGCAGCTCCTCCGATCCCGGGATGAACAGCAGGTCCCCCGCATCGGAATCGAGATCTTCGGGCAGCCGAACCCCCTTCAGCGCGATCGGCACCGCCTCGCGCGCCCCCAGCATCTCGACCGTGCCCGCTCCGTCGCGGGTCCAGTCCAGCCTCGCCGCCACCTCCCGCCGATACACCAGCCGCTCCCTGCGGATCGCCCGGAAGCGCACCGAGATCCGCTCCCGCACGCGCGCCGAGTAGTGCGTGATCGAGTCCGTCAGAGCGCCGCGCCGGCTCCGCGCCCGCACCAGCAGCTCTCGCGCGCCCGCGTCCAGGAACGCGTCGGACTCGCCGCCGCTTCCGGTGCCCGCCGCCTGCGCCCCCGCAGGCCTAGCGGAGAGACACAGCAGCACCCCCGCGGCCGCCGCGCAGAGCGCGCGGCGCGTCACTTCCATCGGACGGTCCCGCCCTCGTACTGCTTCATGGCTCCTCTTACGCCCCGGGTGCGTGCGCGGTTTCGTCCTTGCCGGATGGGTCGCCGCGGGATGATTATAGTCCGTTCCGCGCTCCCCGAACGGCCGGACCCATGATCGCTCGGCTCGCCCAACCGCTACGCGACGCGCTCCGCCGCACGCTGCTCCGGCAGTGGGCGGCGCTCGGCGCGGGATCGCCTGGCGCCGCGGTCGCGACCGCGATCGTCGACCCGGAAGCGCTCGTGCTCAGCTCCCTGATGCTGCGCAACTACGAGCCCCGCCTCAGGGAACCCGTGGGCCGCTTCGCGACGACGGCGAGCGGGCTGCTCAGCGTGCAGAGGATGAAGAACCTCGCGGCGCACTATCCGGCATCGGCGCGGTCGGCGCTGTCGCACTTCGCGCGGCTGGCGCTGGAGGAGGGCCGTGACTTCCGTTGGCGATCGCTCCTGAACGGGTCGAACGGCGGCGTTCGGCCGGAGCGACCAGCCGATCCCGGCGATGAAGGCGTGGACGTGCTGCATCCGACGGCTCTCGTGTTGCGGCTGCGGCTGGGGATCGGGGTCGGGATCAAGGCGGACGTCGTCGCACGGCTGCTGGGGGGCGAAGGTGCCTGGTGCGACGTGCGTGATCTGGCGACGGCGACCACGTATTCGGAGCGCGCGGTGCGCCGCGCATCGGAGGACCTCGCGGCGGCCGGGCTGGTGCGCGTGAGGTGGGGCATCCCGGCGGGCTACCGGGTCGAGTCGGAGAGCTGGCGCGCTCTGCTCGAGCTCCCTTCCCCGCTTCCGCCGTGGCGTCACTGGGCGTCGGCGTACGCATTCATCGCGGATGTGCTCGACTGGGCCAGCGAGCACGGCGCTGATGTGGCTTCCCCGTACCGGGTCTCGGAGCGCGCGGATGGTCTGCTGAGGGAGCACCGGGAGGCGCTGGAGGTGAACCGGGTCGCCGCGGCGCGGCCGCGGAACGCCGGCCGCTGGCCGGCGGTGGATGCATTCGCCGGGACGCTCGAGGTGCTGTCGAGCTGGCTGCGGGACTCGGCCTGAGCCGACGGCGCGCGTCGGGTGCGCTGACCGCTCAGTCGATGAGGGACCCGGGTCGACGGAATCGGGCCTTCCAGAGATCGCGGTTCAGACGCGCGATGTAGTCCACGCTGATGCGCTTCGGACAGGCGGCCTCGCAGGCGCCATGATTGCTGCAGTGTCCGAAGTTCTCCTCGTTCATCGCCGCGACCACGCCCAACGTGCGCGAATCCTTCTCCGGCGCTCCCTGCGGGAGCAGGTTCAGGTGCGAGACCTTCGCGGCCGTGAACAGCATCGCCGAAGCGTTGGGACATGCCGCGACGCAGGCGCCGCAGGCGATGCACTCGGCGGCTTCGAAGGCGAGCTCGGCGTTGTCGCGAGGAACGGGGATCGAGTTCGCGTCGGGAGCGCTGCCGGTACGGACCGAGATGTAGCCGCCCGCCTGCACGATGCGGTCGAAGGCACTGCGGTCGACGACGAGATCCTTGATGACCGGGAACGCGGCCGCGCGCCACGGCTCGAGCCACAGCTCGGCGCCGTCCTCGAAGTGCCGCATGTGGAGTTGGCAGGCGGTGGTCCCCTCCAGCGGTCCATGCGCCTGCCCGTTGATCATGAAGCCGCACATGCCGCAGATGCCCTCGCGGCAGTCGCTGTCGAACGCGATCGGATCGTCACCCTTCTCGATGAGCCGCTCGTTGACGACGTCGAGCATCTCCAGGAACGACGCATGGGAGCTGATCTCCGTCGCCTCGTAGCGGACGAAGCGGCCCGCGTCCGCCGCCGCGGCCTGCCGCCAGACGTGCAGGATCAGGTTCATTTACTTGTAGCTCCGCTGCGACGGTTTGACGTGCTCGAAGTGGAGCGGCTCCTCGTGCAGCTTCGGCGCGGTCGGGTCGCCCGTGTACTCCCACACCGCGACGTACGAGAACTCCTCGTCGTTGCGCTTCGCCTCGCCCTCCGCCGTGGTGTGCTCGACGCGGTAGTGCGCGCCGGCGGACTCATCGCGGTGCAGCGCGTCGATGCACATGAGCTCCGCGAGCTCGAAGAAGTCGGCGACGCGACCCGCCTTCTCGAGGGACTGGTTCAGCGTCGCGGCGCTGCCGGGCACCCGCACGTCACGCCAGTACTCCTCACGGAGCCGGGGGATCAGCTCGAGCGCCTTGCGCAGCCCCTCTTCGCTGCGCTCCATGCCGCAGTATTCCCAGACGATGGAGCCGAGCTCGCGGTGGAAGGAGTCGACCGTGCGCGAGCCGCCAATGTCGAGCAGCCGCCGGGTGAGCTCTTCGACGCCGCGCTTCGCGTCCTCGAATGCAGGGTGGTCGGTGTCCACCTCGTCGAAACGGGCCTGCGCGAGGTAGTCGCCGATCGTCATCGGCAGGATGAAGTAGCCGTCCGCGAGCCCCTGCATGAGCGCGCTCGCGCCCAGGCGATTCGCGCCGTGATCGGAAAAGTTCGCTTCGCCGATCACGTGCAACCCGGGGATCGTGGACATCAGGTTGTAGTCGACCCAGAGTCCGCCCATCGTGTAGTGCGGTGTGGGGTAGATGCGCATCGGCACGTCGTACGGATTCTCGCCCGTGATCCGCTCGTACATCTCGAAGAGGTTGCCGTAACGGTCGGAAATGACGTCACGGCCGAGCCGCTGGATCGCGTCGCGGAAGTCCAGGTAGACGCCCACCCCGGACGGTCCCACGCCCCTCCCGTTGTCCACCATCTCCTTCGCCCTGCGCGACGCGACATCACGCGGGACGAGATTCCCGAAGCTCGGGTACATCCGCTCCAGGTAGTAGTCGCGGTCCTCGTCGGGGATCTGGTTCGGCGGCCGGTCGTCGCCGGGCTTCTTCGGCACCCAGATGCGCCCATCGTTGCGCAGCGACTCGCTCATCAGCGTGAGCTTGGACTGGTAATCGCCGCTCGGCGGGATGGCGGTGGGGTGGATCTGCGTGAAGCAGGCGTTCGCGAAGCCGGCGCCGCGCTTGTGCGCGCGCCACGCCGCGGTGACGTTGCACCCCTTGGCGTTCGTGGAGAGATAGAAGACGTTGCTGTAGCCGCCGGTCGCGAGGACGACGGCGTCCGCGACCCACGCCTGCACCTGGCCGGTCACCAGATCGCGGGTAATGATGCCACGCGCGCGCCCGTCCACGAGGACGAGGTCCAGCATCTCGTGACGCGTGTACATCTGCACCTTGCCGACATCGACCTGTCGCTCCAGCGCCTGATAGGCGCCGAGCAGCAGCTGCTGGCCGGTCTGGCCGCGCGCGTAGAAGGTGCGCGAGACCTGTGCACCACCGAAGGAGCGGTTCGCCAGGTAGCCACTGTACTCGCGGGCGAACGGAACACCCTGGGCGACGGCCTGATCGATGATCTCGAGGCTGACCTCCGCGAGGCGATAGACGTTCGGCTCGCGCGAGCGGAAGTCGCCGCCCTTCACGGTGTCGTAGAAGAGGCGGAAGACGCTGTCGCCGTCGTTCTGATAGTTCTTGGCCGCGTTGATGCCGCCCTGTGCGGCGATGCTGTGGGCGCGACGCGGGCTGTCCTGGAAGCAGAAGCACTTCACGTTGTAGCCCAGCTCGCCCATCGTCGCGGACGCCGATGCGCCGGCCAGCCCCGAGCCGACCACGATAACATCGTATTTCCGCTTGTTTGCCGGATTGACCAGCTTCATCTCGAAGCGGTGCCGGTCCCACTTCTTCTCGATCGGCCCCGCCGGAACCCTTGAATTCAGCTCCATTCCCGGGCCTCCCTCAGCGCAGGATGCCGACGAGGACGGCGAACGGGATCGACGCGAAGCCGAGCGTGATCAGCACGGCGATCACGAAGGCCGTCGGTCGGCGATAACGGTTGTACTTGGGGTTGTTGAGGCCGAGCGTCTGCATGGCGCTCCAGATCCCGTGGTAGAGGTGCAGACCGAGAGAGAGCACCCCGAGGAAGTAGATGACATCGACCCACCAGCGCTGGAACGTCGCGATCACGTTGTGGTACGGATCGCCCGGCACGAAGCGGGGATTCACGGTGCCGAACGTCAGGTCGAGCAGATGCCAGATGATGAAGAAGAAGATCGTGATGCCGCCCCACTTCATCGCCCGGGACGCCAGGCTGAAGACCTCGGGGTCGTAGCGGCGGTAGCCGATGTGACGAGCCGCGGCGTCCTGACGCCAGAGCTGGAGATAGGCCACAATGTGGAGCAGCACGGCGGCGAGGATGACCCCACGCACGGTCCACAGCACCTGCGACTCGGCGAACAGCGGGGCGCCCATGGTGCGCAGGAAGATGGAGTACTGATCGAAGTGCTCGGGCCCGAGGAAGATCTTGAGGTTTCCCAGGAGGTGCCCGACGATCCACAGGAAGAGCAGGATGGCCGTGATCGCCATCGTGTACTTCTTCCCGATGGAGGTACGATAGAGGCCTGTGGCGCGTCGCATCTCGTCTCCGCGATGTGGAACGGTCGGCGCCGCGTCGCGCCGCCCCGGCCGCTCTCAGCCGAGGTCCTCGAGGTCGGCCATGGTGGAGCGGACGGCCTGCGCGCTCTTCTCCAGGGCGTCTCGCTCCTCCGACGTGAGCTCGACCTCGAGGATCTGCTCCAGCCCCTTCGCCCCCAGCTTGCACGGCACGCCGAGGAAGAGGCCCTCCATCCCGTACTCTCCCTCCAGGAACGCAGCGCACGGAAGGATCCGCTTTTTGTCGCGGACGATGGCTCCCACCATCTGAACGGCCGCCGCGGCGGGCGCGTAGTAGGCGCTGCCCGTCTTCAGGTACCCGACGATCTCCGCGCCGCCCTTCCGCGTGCGCTCGATCAGCGCGTCGATCCGCTCGCGCGGCAGTAGCTGTGTCAGCGGGATTCCACTCACGCTGGTGTAGCTGACGAGCGGCACCATCGTATCGCCATGTCCACCCAGCACGAGCGCCTGAATGTCCTCGACGCTGACGTCCAGCTCGAGCGCGATGAAGGAGCGGTATCGCGCCGTGTCCAGCACGCCTGCCATGCCGATCACCCGCTCGCGCGGAAAGCCTGTCGTTTCCCTGGCCACGTACGCCATGATGTCCAGCGGATTGGAGACCATGATGATGATGGCATCCGGCGAGTGCTGCCGGATCTGCTGAGAGACATCGCGCACGATCCCGGCGTTCGTTTTCAGCAGGTCGTCGCGGCTCATCCCCGGCTTTCGGGCGATGCCAGCCGTGACCACGTAGACGGCCGAGCCGGCCGTCTCGGCGTAGGCGTTCGTGCCGACGACGCGGCTGTCCCACCCTTCGATCGGCGCAGACTCCCACTGGTCCAGCCCCTTGCCCTGGGGGATGCCGTCGACGACATCCACCATGCAGATCTGCCGGGCCAGCTCCCGTCGAGCCAGTCCCTGAGCGGTCGTCGCGCCGACGTGACCGGCGCCGACCACCGTGATCTTGTCCACCATCGTATCAGATTCCGTCGTTGAAGCGGTGCGCGAAACGGTGCAGCGCGGGCAAGCTAGGAAGGGGGTGGGGGTGTGTCAACGCGACGTGGCGACTCAACCTCCGACCTGTGAGAGCGCGAGCAGGCCGCCCGAGCCAGCGTCGCTCCCCTGCACCAGCCGGTGCCGCTCGGGCTTTACGTCCAGCGTATGGCGGATCAGCGGCTCCAGCGGCTCGCCGCGACGCAGGGGGGCGCGCAGGTCGGTCTCGAGATCGCCGAAAAGGCACGGGCGCAGCTGTCCCGCAGCGGTCAGCCGCATCCGGTTGCAGCGGTCGCAATAGTTATGGCTCATCGGCGTGATCACGCCCACCGTGCCGGCCGCTCCAGGGAAGCGGAAGTAGGTGGCCGGCCCGTTGCCGGCCGGCCCCTCCACCGGCTCGATCGCCGCGATGCCGCGGACGCGCTCCAGCATCTCCGCCGCCGAGATGAACTCCCGGGCGGAGATCCCGAGGTTCGCACCTACGGGCATCACCTCGATGAAGCGCACGTGCCAAGGGCGCTCGAGAGTGATCCGGGCGAAGTCTTCCAGCTCGTCGTCGTTGCGACCCCGCATGATGACCGCGTTGACCTTGATCGGGTGGAAGCCGGCGCGGTCTGCCGCCTCTAGCCCCTCGAGGATCCGTGCGTGCGCGCCGGGCCGGCGCGCGAGCGCGTCGATGCGGTCGGGTCGAAGCGAGTCCAGCGATACGTTCACCCGGTCCAGCCCCGCCTGCCTCAGCTCGTCCGCGAGCGGTGCGAGGAGGACCGCGTTCGTCGAGAGGGCAAGATCCTCGATCCCTTCGATGGCGGCGAGGCGCCGCACGAGGCCCGCGACATCCCGGCGCACCAGCGGCTCACCGCCGGTCAGCCGGACCCGCCGCAGCCCCATTCGCGCCATCGTCGCGACGATTCGCTCGATCTCCTCGTACGACAGGATCTCGCTGCGCTGGAGCCACGGCAGTCCTTCGGGCGGCATGCAGTAGACGCAGCGCAGGTTGCACTTGTCGGTGACGGAGATGCGCAGGTATTCGATGCGTCGCCCGAAGGAGTCGACCATGCGTCCGCCATCGCGGGACGGCTCCTCTCCTCGCCGCTGCTCGAGATCGGAGCGCAGCCTCGCCGCCTGCTCCAGGCCGTCGCTCACCGACTGCTCCGGGGCATCACTCACGACCGGTGCTCCTGCCGCTCCGGTCGCTCGAGCCCCCGGCCGGAGGCACCTGACCGCCGAGCCACTCGGCGTCCCCGGACGTGTAGTGCTCCTCCTTCCACACCGGCAGCCGCCGCTTGATCTCCTCGATGATGTAGCGGCACGCCGCGAACGCCTCCTCCCGGTGAGGCGCCGCGACGGCGATCGCGACGCTGGCTTCTCCGACCGACAGCTCGCCACTCCGATGCTCGACCGCGATCCGCAGCGGACCGCGACCCGACTCTACCCGCGCGGCGGCCTCGCCGGCGATCCGCTCGAGCATCTGCGCAGCCATCCGCTCGTACGCCTCGTAGCGCATTCCGCTCACCCGGCGCCCGGCGTTGGAGTCGCGCACGGTACCCACGAAAAGCGTCGCGGCGCCACAATCGTGGGCGGCGACCTCCGCGAGGAGCGCGGCCGCGCCGATTGGCTGGGCCGTGACCGTCGCCCGGACGCTCATCCGCCCGCCACGGGTGGCAGCAGCGCGACCTCGTCGCCGTCGCTGAGCTCGATGTGGCCGGCCGCATACTCCTGATTGATCGCGACGACCGGCGACGCCGGGATCGCCGCCAGGCCGGGTCGCGCGCGCAGGACGTGCACGAGATCGGCAGCCGTCGACCCAGGCGGCAGCTCGACCTCGGTCTCGCCGCTGCCGGCCAGGTCGCGGTAGTGCGCGAACAGGAGAACGCGGATCTTCATGCGCGAAAGATGGGGAATGCCGGGCGATGAAGGAAGGCGTCAACAGCGAGGCGCGAACGGCGAGGCGCGAACGGCAGGCGCTGACCGCAGGCGGCAGGTCGCCTCGCTCTGACCGCCTCCCTGTTTGCGCCTAGCCGTCAGCGCCTGCCGTCAGCGCCTGCCGTCAGCGCCTGCCGCCAGCGCCTGCCGTCAGCGCCTGCCGTCAGCGCCTGCCCCTCATCCGCATCACACGCTCGTTGAAGCGGGCGCGGAGGGCGAGGAACTGGGCGTGCTGACGGGGAGTCAGGAAGCCGGACAGGTCGGTGTTCTCCTGCCGCCAGAGCTCCATCTCCTCCTCGCGCAGCTCGTCGAGGCGGCGCAGCAGTCGAGAAAACTCGGCGTCCTCGGTTCGATCCGAGCGCAGCGCAACGGCGAGCTGGTCCCGGATCTGGATGGATTCGGTCGCGAGCTGACGGCGTCGCTGCATCGTCCGACGGACCACCTCCGTCAGGCGATCGCGCTGCCGGTCCTGAAGGCTGAGATCCTTCGCGGCAATGTTGATGAAGCGATCGAGTACTTGAGCCTGCAGCTCTGCCCGATCCGGCCGGCGCGGTGGAGGACCGGGCTCCTGCGCCCGCAGCGCGGCCGGCAGCGCGAGCCAGAGGAGCATCGCAACGCGCAGCCATCTCATGATTGCATCTCCTCGAGCAGCGTCTTCAGCTGATCGTCGGATAGATCATCCAGCACGGCGCCACCGGCGACGACGCCGTTGGCGGCCGGCCACTCGGGGAGCGGCGAAGTGCTGGGCACGTCGGCTTGGGTCCCGGCGTCGAGCGTCGTCAGCGCTCCACCGTCGCCATTGGAGATCCGCCAGACGACCGCACCGGCCGTCACCATGATCGTGACTGACGCGGCCAGGGCCCAGCGGCGGGCCCCGGCCGTGCGGAGCCGGAAGCGGCGCGGCGCGGAGTTGCGGTGGGCGCCGGCAAGCGTGGCCGCGGCGCCTGCCATGACACGGAGGCGGGGACGACCGGCGGCGTCGGCACGGCCCGCGGCTTCTGCGGTCGCGGCACGCAGCGCGTCGAGCGAGTGAAGGACCCGCGCCTCGAGGCCCGGCGGCGGCATCGGGGCGCTCGCGCGAAGCCGGGCGATGAGCGCGGCCTCCATGCGGCACCCGTCGCAGGAGGAGACGTGAGCGTGGAGCGGCGCCGCCCTCTCGGGGGGAAGTCGCTCGGCGTCGAGCTCCGGTAGGAGCTCCCGAACCTCATCGCAATTGATGTTCGTCATCGAAGCAGCTCCCTCAGCCGCTTAATGCCGTGATGGTAGTTCACCCTGGCCGACTCCTCGGTGCAATCCAGCAGGGCCGCCACCTCCCTGTGGCTCAACCCCTGATACGTGCGGAACGACACCGCGAGCCTCTGCTTCTCCGGCAAGCGCGCGAGTGCCTGCTCCATCCGCTCCGTCTCCGTTCGCAGCACGGCCTGCGCGGACGGGTCCGCATCGGAGGACGGTACCAGCTCCGCGGCGGCCAGCGCACTCTCGCGCTTGCGTCCCTGACGTCGCAGCGAGGAGCGCGCCGCATTTAGAGCTATGCGGAGCAGCCAGGTGCGGAAGCTGGCATCGCCGCGATAGCCGGGTAGGGCCCGTAGCGCGAGCATCCACGCCTCCTGCGCCACGTCCTGCGCGGCATCGACGTCGCCGACGACGCGCAGCGCCGCCTGATACACGGCGGCCAGGTGGCGCGAGACGAGCGCCTCCAGCGCCCCCGCGTCACCGGCGCGCGCCGCAGCGACGAGTGTCTCGTCGCTTTCATCCGCCGCGCTCAGCTTCCGTGCGATGCTTGCGTTGTCGTCCACCCTGCTCCTAAGACGCGCCGGGCGACCGATCCGTTAAACGCGAAAGCGCCCCGCCCGCGCTTGGCGGGAGGGGCGCTCCGGCGTGGGTCCTCTTGGAGCCGGTCAGCCGTCGCCGTTCTCGGACACCTGCGAGCGCAGATCCTTCGACGGCTTGAATACGGGGACGGCCCGCGACGGGACCTTGACGGGGTCCCCGGTCCGCGGATTGCGCGCCATGCGCGAACGACGTTCGCGCACCTTGAACGTGCCGAAGCCGCGGATCTCGATGTGCTGGTGGTCTGCCAGCGCCTGCTTGATCGCATTCAGCAGCCCGTCCACCACGAGCGCGCAATCCTTCTTGGTGATGCCGGGTCCGATGGCATCGGCTACCTGCTCGACGAGATCCGCTTTGGTCATGGTTCCTCCGTGCCGGCTTCGTGTCCGTCGGTCGGGTGCCGGTTGCCCGACGCGCGCCAGTGGTGTCCGGGATGACGATCCGGGGGCACGCCCATCCGTTCCGAGCCGGTCGACCGCTTCAGTGCGGAGTACCTGGTGCTGGACAGCGGGCGGGCGGCGCGAGGCCGTCGGATATGATCGTTGTCGCCGAACTCGTTATCCGTAAACGTGATAGGCGCGCCTAGATTAACGCGCCGCCGTCGTCCCCGTCAAGGCTTCTGAGTCACCGCCGCCGGGCGCTCCTCCATCCGCGACACGAAGCGATCGAACAGATAACGGGAGTCGTGGGGTCCCGGAGCGGACTCGGGATGGTACTGAACGCTGAAGATCGGCAGCTCACGGTGCTCGATCCCTTCGACCGTGCCGTCGTTGAGATTGACGTGGGTAAGGCGAACGGCCGGCGCATCGGGGACTTCGTCTCCCTCGCCGCCGCGCACTGCGAAGCCGTGGTTCTGCGCCGTGATCTCGACCTCTCCGGTGTCGAGGCGCCGGACTGGGTGATTCCCACCGCGGTGGCCATAAAGCAGCTTGTAGGTGCGGGCGCCGTAGGCGCGGGCGACGAGTTGGTGCCCGAGACAGATTCCGAAGATGGGCATGCCCTCGTCGCCGGCGGCCCGGATGGCGCGCAGGGCGGGCTCGACCGCCTGCGGGTCGCCGGGCCCGTTCGACAGGAAGAGCCCATCCGGCTCGCGTTCGAGGACGGATTCCAGGGGCGTGGCGGCCGGGACGACGGTGACCCTGCAGCCGCGATCCGCCAGCAGTCGAGGGGAGTGTGCCTTCACGCCGAAGTCGTAGGCCACGACGTGAAAGCGCTCGATCCCGACTGCGGGTACGACGTACTCCCGCGTCGTCGTCACGTCGCCGGTGAGGTCCAGGTTCTCCATGCGGGGGTGCGCCTGGATCATCGCCATGACGTCGTCCCGGCTGACGCCGGCGGGCGCGATTGCGCCCCGCATCGCCCCTGCGGAGCGGATGTGTCGCGTGAGCGCGCGCGTGTCCACCTCGCTGATGGCGACGATGCCGTTGCGCTCGAGGTAGGCCGGCAGCGAGCCCTCCGCCCGCCAGCCGCTGTGGACCCGGGCCATTTCCCGGACGACGAAGCCCGCGACCTGCGGATGTGGCGACTCCTCGTCCTCCCGCGTGACGCCGTAGTTGCCGATGAGCGGATACGTCATCGTCACGATCTGCCCCGCGTAGGACGGGTCGGTCAGCACCTCCTGATAGCCCATCATGGAGGTGTTGAAGACGACCTCTCCGGTAGCAATGCGTTCGGCGCCCACCGCCTCTCCGGCAAAGGCGCGACCATCCTCGAGGAGCAGAATCGCTGGATTCGACATGTTCGACGCGGGGTAGGCTGACAGGTCGGTGCAAGTTATGGTCGCACAAACGGTTGTCAAGGACGGCGATGAAGCCGGCGGCGTGGATCGGAAGGCGGCCCTGAAGGCAGCGCCGGTATTGCGACGCACACGCCGACCCCCGAGCTTCCGCGCCCATGGACCCTCTCGTCTACATCTATGCGGATGAATCCTGCCTGGGCAACCAGTTCCAGGATCGGGATTCGCCGGGCGGAGCTGCGGCGCTCTTCGAGATCTGGCAGAAGCAGAGCTGGCAGCGACGCGACCTCTACCTCAGCGAGCCGCGCACGACGAACAACCGGATGGCGCTGGCCGGCGCCGCCGCGGCGCTCGATGCGCTGCGCCGGCCCTGTCGCGTGATCTTCACCTCGGACTCGCAGTATCTCGTGAAAGGGATGCGGGAGTGGGTGCCCGCTTGGATCCGGCGCGACTGGCGGCGCAAGACGGGACCGGTGGAGAACATGGAGCTGTGGCAGGCTTTACTGAGGAGCGCCACGCCCCACCGGGTGGACTGGCGGTGGGTGCGCGGACACGCCGGGCACCCCCAGAACGAGTACGCGAACGACCTCGCCGTGAACGCTGCGCGGCAGCAGACCCGCTCGCCCGGGCTCGTGGACTCGGGGTTCGACGCGTGGCTGGAGGCGGAGCGGGAAAGGGACCGCTATTGGGACTTCATCGAGCACGCTCCGCCACCCGAGGACGAAGCGTTCGACCCCGTCTGACCTCGCTCAGCTGCGGGGCGGCGCGTCCGGGCGGCGCTCGAACACTTCGGCGAAGGCGCGTATCACTGCACCGGCGACGTCGTCCATCTCGACCTCGCGCCCCAGCCTGCGCTCGATCGAGGTGACGCCGTGGTCGCGGATGCCGCACGGCACGATCGCGTCGAAGAAGCTCAGGTCCGTCGCGACGTTCAACGCGAAGCCGTGAGACGTGATCCAGCCGCTCGAGACGCGCACGCCGATCGCGCACACCTTCTCGTCCGCGAGCCACACGCCGGTGAGGCCGGACTTGCGGCTTCCCTTCAGCCCGAGCTCGAGCAGCGCGTGGATCACGACCTCCTCGAGATCGCGCACGTAGCGATGGAGATCGCGGCGCTCGGGCTCGAGGGCGAGGATCGGATAACCGATGAGCTGCCCGGGCCCGTGGTAGGTCACGTCGCCGCCGCGACCGGTCTCGAAGACGTCCAGCCCGACCATGCGCCGCTCGGGCTCGGGAAGCAGCACGTTCTCCACACGGGCCGAGGTGCCGAGCGTGATGACGTGGGGGTGCTCGAGCAGGAGGAGGCGGTCCGGGATCTCGCCGCTGCGGCGTCGCCGGACCAGCCGGTCCTGGAGAGTAAGCGCCTCGGCGTACCCGACGATCCCGAGGCGCCTGACCTCCAGAACGGGGACGGACGAACCGGCCTCAACGAAGCTCATCGCCGGCGCCGATCCGCCGCTCAGGCGGTCTCCTCCGGAAAGCTCTGCAGGAACTCCCGCAGTCGGGCCAGGAAGCGCGCGGCGTCGGCGCCGTCCACGATGCGGTGGTCGTAGCCGAGCGAGAAGAGTGACCGCTTGCGGATCGCTATTGCGTCGGTGCCGTCCACCTCCTCGACGACCGGGCGTTTTTCGATCGCGCCCGTGCCGAGGATCGCCGCGGTTCCCTCCGGGATCACCGGCATGCCGACCATGGTGCCGAGCACGCCCGGGTTCGTGATGGAGAAGGTCGCCCCTGTGACCTCGTCCGGCTTGAGCTTGCGCTCACGGGCGCGCGCGGCGAGGTCGTTGATGCGCTTCGCGACGCCGACCAGGTTCAGCTCGTCGGCGTTGCGGATGACCGGTACGATCAGGCCGGGATTCAGGTCCACGGCGATGCCAATGTTGATGTCGCCGCGGTAGAGCAGATTGTCACCGGAGACCGTCGCGTTCACGTTCGGGAACTCCTGGAGCACACGGGCGCAGGCGAACGCCACGAACGCGGTATAGCTGACCTTGACGCCGTTCTCCTCCCAGCGCTTCTTGCCGGCGCTCCGCACGCGGTCCACGCGCGTGAAGTCGATCTCGATGAAGCTGTGCACGTGGGGGGCAGTGCGCTTCGCCCGGACCATGTGATCCGCCGTCAGCTTGCGGATCCGGTCCATCGGCTCGATGCGGTCGTGCTCCCGCGCGGGGAACTCCGGATGGCGGACGCGGCCATAGAAGATATCCCAGAACCGATCTTCGGTGATCGCCTCGCCGGACGGCTCCAGCTGCGGCGGCCGCGTCGTGCCGACCTCCACCTGGCCGGGCTTGCCGGCGGGTGCCGCGGGCGCCCTTCCCCGCTGATCGATGAAACCGAGGATGTCCTGCTTGGTGACCCGCCCCGCGTGGCCCGTGCCGGGCACTTCCTGCAGATCGACGTCGTGCTCCGAAGCAATGCGGCGAACCAGCGGCGTCGAGCGACGCCGCAACCGTTCCTCCGCCGTCTCCGGGCCTTCGCCCGAGCGGCCGTTGCCGCTGGGCTCGGTCGCCGCAGCGGGGCGTCGGGCCGGCTCTTCCGCGGTCGCGGCCGGCGCCGCGGACGGCTTCGCGGGCTGCGCGGCCTCCGGCTCCGCCTCGGGTTCGGACGGCACCTCGGTGGCGGGCTCCCCGCCGCCGGCATCCCGCGGGGCCGCGGCCGCCGCTCCCTTCTCCGTCTCAATGTAGGCGACGACGGTACCGACCTCGACGGTCTCGCCCTCGGAGACGACCACTTCGGCGAGAGTGCCGGCGGCCGGAGCCGGGATCTCGGCGTCCACCTTGTCGGTCGAGATTTCCAGGATCGGCTCGTCTCGCTGAACGCTGTCGCCGACCTTCTTCAGCCATCTCGGAGACCGTGCCCTCCGCAATGGATTCGCCCATCTGAGGCATCGGGACTTCGATTCTCGCCATTGCTCAGACTCCCACGCGGATCGTTGAGTCGCGCATTCTCGTTCCTCAGTATGCGACCAGGTATCGACACGCCGTCACAATGTCCGCCGGTTGAGGCAGGAAATAGTCCTCCAGCGGCGGCGAATACGGCACCGGCGTGTCGATGGCGGTCACCCGGAGCGGCGGCGCGTCCAGCCACTCGAATGCCTTTTCGTTGACGCGCATGGCGATCTCGCCCGCGATGCCGCCCGTGCGTGTGTCCTCGTGCACGATCAGGACCCGATTCGTCTTCCTGACGCTTTCCACCACAGCGTCCTCATCCATCGGCAGGAGCGTACGCAGGTCCAGAATCTCGACTTCGATGCCGTGCTCCTCGGCGAGCTGCTCGGCCGCCTTCTGACTCTCGTGCACCATCGCGCCATAGGTCACGATCGTCACATCGCTTCCCTCGCGGTGCAGCCTCGCCTTCCCCAGCGGCACGACGTAGTCGTCGGCCGGCAGCGTCTCGCGCAGCGCCGGCAGGCGGTAGAGGCGCTTGTGCTCGAAGAAGAGCACCGGATCGTCGTCGCGGATGCACGCCTTGAGCAGCCCCTTCGCATCCCGCGCCGTACTCGGATAGACGATCTTCAAGCCCGGCGTGTGGAAGAACGCCATCTCCGGATTCTGCGAATGGAACGGGCCGCCCCGTACCCCGCCGCCGACGGGACCGCGCACGACCATGGGTAGCGGACCCGCGCCGCGCCACCGCGACGTCGCAATGTAGTTGGTCAGTGGCTCATAGGCGCACGAGACGAAGTCCATGAACTGCATCTCGACGACGGGCCTGAGCCCCATGTGCGCCGAGCCGGCGGCGGCACCCGTGAAGCCGGCCTCGCTGATCGGCGTGTCGATCACGCGGCTCTCGCCGAAGTGGTCGAGGAAGCCGTCCGTGACCTTGAACGCTCCACCGTAGACGCCAATGTCCTCGCCGAGGAGGTACACTCGGTCGTCGCGCTCCATCTCCTCCCAGAGCGCCTCGCGGATCGCCTCCAGCAGCGTGACGGGCTTCCCTTTCTCCGTCTGCCGGACGTGATCGGGCTTCGATTGTGCCTCGGCCTGCTCGTGGGTCGCCGTTGCCATCGTTCTCAGGCGTGATGCGGATCGGGTTCAGGACGCCGCGTCCACGGCGCCCGGATTGTCATGCCGCCGTACACGTCGTGAAGCGCCCCTTCCGGCTCCGGCAGGGGCGAAGCCTCGGCGGCGTCACGAGCCGCATCGACGACTTCACGCACGTCGTCGTCGATCAGGTCGAGGTCCTGCGACGTCGCCCAGCCCTGCTCGACGACGAGGCGTCGGTAGCGATCCACCGGGTCGCGGGCCTCCCATTCCTCCAGCTCGCCGGCGGGGACGTAGGTCTGAGCGTCGTGCTCCGCGTGGCCCTTGCGGCGGTAGGTGAGCACCTCGAGGAGGGAGGGACCCCCGCCGCCACGCGCGCGCTCCACCGCCCTCCGCGTCATCTCGTACACCGCGAGGACGTCGTTGCCGTCGCAGCGCTCGCCGTGGACGCCATAGCCGGGGGCCTTGTCCACGAAGCTCTCGGCCGCGGTCTGCTTCCAGACCGGCGTGGAGTACGCGTAGTGGTTGTTCTCGACGATCACGATCAGCGGCGCGCGGCGGACCGCCGCGAGGTTGAGCCCCTCATGGAAGGCGCCCGTGGAGGTCATGCCATCGCCGGAGTAGACCAGCGCGACGCGGTCCTCGCCTCGTTGCTGGAACGACATCGCCACGCCGCACATGACCTCGACCATCACGCCGAGATGCGAGATCAGGCCGATGAATCCCCGATCATAGTCCCAGAAATGCACATTCTGCTCGCGCCCCTGTGTCGGCGAGTCCGCCTTCGCCATGTACTGGCGCATGACGGCCGCCGGGTCGGCCCCCATGAGCAGCAGGGCGCCCAGATTGCGGATGCCGGGCGAGAGTATGTCGCCCGTGCCGTCATCGTGCCGGCGCAGCGCGAAGGCGGAGCCGACCGCCTCGGCCTCCTGGCCGAGCGAGCGATACAGGCCACCGATGACCTTGTTCTGACGGTAGAGATTCGTGAGCGTCTGCTCGACCTTTCGCGTGAGCTGCAGCCACCGGTAGAGCTCGACCCGCTGCGCCGGTGTCAGGTCCGTCTCCCTCGCCTCGGTCGTCGCCACCGACGTATCGTCGGCCATCGTCCCTCGGGTTTGCAGTGCTTGCGACCTTTCTGCCTGCGATCGCCGCGATCCCGCGCAAAGCGCGTCGAGACCGCCAAGCGCCGTGTCATTCTGCCGCCGGTCCCCGGGCGCCGCAACCCCGACCGGCGGCCCGGAAGCGGGACGTTCGGTTTCCTTTCCGCGGACGGGATACACGCGAAAAGGCGCCCCACCTGGTCGGTGGGGCGCCCATCGCTCCGCTGTGCGCAGCACGGCCTTGCGCTAGCTGCCGGAGCCCTGCGGCTGACCCGTCTGAGGCTGCTCGCCACCCTGCGGTGGCTGCGTGCCCTGCGGCTCGGCTCCCTGCGGCTGCGTGCCCGGAATCGCCCCGCCCGCGCCCGGCTCCGTCGCGCCCGGCACCACCGGCTGCGGCTCGGCGGGCGCCGTCTGCTGTTGGAACTCGCCCTGCAGGACCGAGGAGGGCTGTATCCTGCGGGAGGACATGACCGAGAGCACCAGCGCGAGCACCAGGAAGATCGCCCCGGTGATCCAGCTCATGCGCGTCAGCAGGGTGGCCGCCTGGCGTCCGCCGATGAGCGAATCGGTGCCCATCGACACGCCCCCACCCATCGCGGCCAGCCCGCCGCCCTTCCCGGACTGCAGCAGGACGACCCCGATGAGCAGGAAGCCGTCGAGGATCATGAGCGTCAGAAGAAAACCGAACACCGTATTTCGCTCCTGTCTTGTCCGTGCATCTCGCAATCACAAAAGATCGCGGTGGCCCGTCGAGCTGTCAACGCAACGAGCAACCGCGCACGTGAGCACCGAGCCCTCTGCTCACTCCGTCCGTCCGAGCACTCCGCGTCACGCCCTCGGCCGCCGCCTCCTCACCGCCCAGCGGCCGCGATTTCCGCGAACCCTGCCGGATCGAGGCTGGCACCGCCGACGAGCACGCCGTCAACGCCGGGGGCGGAGAGCAGCTCGGCCGCGTTCGCCGGCTTGACGGACCCGCCGTAGAGGATCGGGACGCCCTGCGCCCCTTCGAGCCGGACGCTGAGGCACCGTCGCAGAACGGCGTGTGCCGACGCCGCATCCTCGGGCGTGGCGGTCTCTCCGGTACCGATCGCCCAGACGGGCTCGTAGGCGATGGCGAGGGGAGGATGTGCGCCGCCGGGCACGCCGTCCAGGGCGGCCTCGAGCTGACGGAGCACGACCTCCTCGAGTCGGCCTGCGCGGCGCTCCTCGAGCGTCTCTCCGACGCATGCGATGACGCCGAGGCCCGCGCCGAGGGCCGCCGCCACCTTGCGCCGGACGTCATCATCGCTTTCGCCGAAGATGTGACGGCGCTCGGAGTGGCCGACCAGGGCGAACGAGGCGCCTGCCTCGCGCGCCATGCCCGCGGAAATCTCTCCCGTGAAGGCGCCCTCCTTCTCCCAGTGGATGTTCTGCACGCCGATCGCGATCTCGGATCGCGAGCCGATCGCTTCGACCGCCGCGGGGAGCGATATCGCGGCTGGGAAGAAGAGCACGCTACGCGAGCCATCGCTCTCGTGGGTTCGCAGGAACTCTCCGAAGAAGGCGCGCGTCGCCTCCGGACCCTTGTACATCTTCCAGTTCCCTGCGATGACGGGAGCCCTCAGCACCGCCGCCGCGCCACTCAACGCTCGGCTCCGTCGCTCAGCGCCGCAACGCCCGGCAGCGTCTTGCCTTCGAGGAACTCGAGCGCGGCGCCGCCGCCGGTCGATACGTGTGTCATCCGATTCGCGACGCCTGCTTGCGTGGCCGCAGCCGCGGTGTCCCCGCCGCCGAGGATGGTCGTGGCGCCCCGATCGGTCGCGCTGGCCACCGCCCGGGCGAGCTCGAACGTGCCCTCGGCGAACGGCGCGACTTCGAACATCCCGACCGGGCCATTCCAGAGGACGGTCGCGGCCCTGCCGACCTCTTCCTCGAACGCGCCGACCGAGGCGGGTCCGATGTCGAGCACCATCATGTCATCCGGCACCTCGGCGCGGTCCACGATCCGTCGTTCAGCGTCGGCCGCGGGTCGCGTCGCGACGACGCAGTCCACCGGAAGGAGCAGCTGATCGCCCGCTGTCTCGAGAAGGTGCCGCGCCATGCCGATGCGCTCCTGTTCGACGAGCGAGCGGCCGGTGTCCAGGCCGAGCGCGCGGAAGAACGTGTTCGCCATTGCACCGCCGATCAGCAGCCGGTCGACGCCCGGCAGGAGGTTCTCGATCACATCGATCTTGCCGGAGATTTTCGCGCCCCCGAGGATCGCGACGAACGGTCGTGCCGGCGACTCGAGCGCGGCGCCGAGGAAGCGGAGCTCGCGCTCCATCAGCAGACCCGCCACGGCCCGCCGCCCACGCTCCTTCATCACCTCGGCGACCCCGGCGGTGGACGCGTGGGCGCGGTGGGCGGAGCCGAACGCATCGTTAACGTAGAGGTCGGCCATATCCGCGAGCGCCTCCGCGAGCTGCGGATCGTCCTTCTCCTCGCCCGGAAGGAAACGAACGTTCTCCAGCAGCAGGATCTCACCATCCTCGAGCTTCCCCGCCGCCTCGCGCGCCTCTTCCCCCGCGACGTCCGGCACGAACCTGACCGGCGCTTCCACCAACTCCCCGAGCCGGCCCGCTACCGGACGCAGCGACATCTCCGCAACCGCTCGTCCCTTCGGCCGACCCAGGTGCGACACCAGGATCACGCGGGATCCACGGTCGAGCAGGTAGCGCAGAGTCGGAAGCGTCGCGACGATTCTCGTGTCATCGCTCACCCCGCCGTCCTCGAGCGGCACGTTGTAGTCCACTCGCACCAGCACCCTGCGAGAGCGGAGCTCCTCGTCCGGAACATCCGCCAGCGTCAGCTTCCGCATCGCTCCCACTCCCCTCTCCGAAAAAAAGAGCGCGGCCCCGGTGCACAAGGCACCGCGGCCGCGCCGAATCCAATCGATTGGAGCGCTACTGTACAGTCGGCTCGTTTGCGACCTGCACCGAGAACCGAACCGAGTCCGGTCCGCGGGTCGCCACCTCCAGCGACGTGTCGCAGTAACTGCAGGTGATGACGGCACAGTTCTGACCCGTGAGCTCCACGGCATCCCTGTGCCCGCACACGGGACAGCGATACGTGCCGACGATCGTGGGCGTCGGTTCGGCCATCATACACCTCCAGCGCTGGGCTCGCCGTTCCACCCGCGGGCGCCAGATCCATGCCACTCGAAGGGATCCGCAACGCCCCCACCCGACCGATCCTCATGACGACGGTTCTCTACGCTAATACCCGGCGCGCACGGGCGTCAATGCCCAAGCGGGGCGGGATGTGGAGTGGTCACACCTACGCAAAGCGCCTTCCTGCAGCTACTTAGAGTCAGTCACATAAAGCGCCAGATCAACACAGCGCACCGAGTAGCCCCACTCGTTGTCGTACCACGCGAGCACCTTCACCATGCTGCCGTCGACCACGTAGGTCGACGGGAGGTCAACGATGGAGCTGGCCGGATTGCCGAGGAAGTCGATGCTGACGAGCTCCTCATCGACCACGTCGAGGATCCCCTGCAGATCGCCGGCCGCGGCGGCCCTGAACGCATCGTTGACCTCGTCCACGGTTGTTTCGCGCTCGAGATCGGCGGTGAGGTCGACGATCGAGACGTCGGGCGTCGGCACGCGCAGCGAGAGCCCGTCGACCATTCCCTTCACAGCGGGAATGACGAGGCCGGTGGCCTTGGCGGCGCCCGACGTGGTGGGGATGATCGAAAGCGCGGCGGCGCGGGCGCGTCGCAGGTCCTTGTGCGGCAGGTCGAGGAGCTGCTGGTCGTTGGTGTAGGAGTGGACCGTGTTCATGAGTCCGCGCCGGAAGCCGAACGTGTCGCGCAGCACCTTGACTACAGGCGCGAGCGCATTGGTGGTGCAGCTCGCGTTGCTGATGATGCGGTGGCTGTCCGGGTCGAAGTCGCCCTCGTTGACCCCCAGGACAATGGTGATGTCCTCCCCTTTCGCGGGCGCCGTGATGATCACGCGCCCGGCGCCGGCGTCGAGATGCTTCATTGCGCTGTCGCGATCCCGGAAGCGGCCGGTTGCCTCGAAAACGAGGTCCACCTCGAGGTCCTTCCAGGGAAGTGCCCCGGGGTCCTTCTCGCTGACCACCCGGATCTCGTCGCCATCGACGACGAGGCCGTTCTCGGAAACCTCCACGGTGCCAGGGTAGCGGCCGTGCACGGAGTCGTAGCGCAGCAGGTGCGCGAGCGTGGTGCGATCCGTGATGTCGTTGACGGCGACGAAGTCGAGCTTCGCGTCGTGCTTCTTGGCGGCACGAAGGATGTTACGGCCAATGCGGCCGAAGCCGTTGATGGCTACGCGGGTGGCCATTGAGTCACTCCTCGATCAGAATCCCAGAATCCGCCGCGCGTCCAAGGCGCGGGCGAACGTCACAGTGCTGATGCAGCGGACGCCGGCGGCCTCGAGCGCGCGAGCGCACTCGCAGGCGGTGGCGCCGGTGGTCAGGACGTCGTCGACGAGGAGCACGTGGGCTCCTTCGAGGGCGTCCGTCGCGGCGGCATCCACCGCGAACGCACCGGCCACGTTAGCCGCGCGGGCGAGGGGCTGCAAGGTGGTCTGACTGCTCTTCCCCGGGCGCCGCCCCAGGGCTTCCACATAGCGTCTGCCCGTGGCCGTCGCAAAGGCCCGCGCGAGCGCCGCCGCTTGATTGTACCCACGCTCGCGGAGTCTCGTCTCGGTGGTCGGAACGGGCATCACCGTCGTGGCCTCCGTGGCGACATCTTCCGGCAGCGAAAGGGTCGCCATGCGCCTCCCCAGCAGCCCCCCGAGCGCGCGCCAGCCGCGATACTTGAGCTGATGCACGAGTCGGTCCGCCGGGTCGTATAGCATCGCCGCGGACCGCGCGCTGCGCAGAATCGGCGGCCACGTCGCGCATTCGGGGCACGACAGCGAACCGGTCTCCTGCTCTCGCCCGAGCGGAGCGCCGCAGCGTCGGCAGAGGGGAGGGGGCGGCGGGCGCAGTCTCGCGAGGCAGCGCCCGCACACCAGCCGCTCCCCGCCAGGTCGGTACGGCACGGGCCCGTCGCATCCCAGGCAAACCGGCGCGAACAGGAGGTCGAGGAGAGCGGCGCCGAGAGGACGCGGCTGAGTAGGCGTGCTCGCGCGAGGAGAACGGCTCACGGGGTCGGATCGCCTTTCGAGGGAAGTGCTCCGCCGGTATCAAGGTTGCGCTTTGGTGGGGCGGGGCAATGGGTGGACCGGCCGGTGGACGGAGAATTGGCGGTGAACGACTCTCCGCGCCCTTACCCCCTGGCGAGGTAGCGGTAGGCGGCGTTCAGCCCGTGGAGGGTGAGGTGCGGCTCGATGCGGTCGACGGTCTCGCAGTGAGGGCCCAGCACGCCACAGAGCCCGCCGGTCGCGACGACGAGCGCGTTCGGGCGCCGCCATTCGTCCTTGATGCGTCGGACGATGCCGTCGATCGAGGCGACGGCGGCGAAGAAGATGCCGCTGTGCAGGGAGGTCTCGGTGCGACGACCGATCACGGCCTGCGGGCGCTCGAGGTTGACATGGGGCAGCTTGGCGGTCCTGCGCACGAGCGTCTCCGCGCCGGTGCGCACGCCCGGTGCGATGACGCCGCCGAGGAACGCGCCGTCGGCGGTGATGCAGTCGAAGGTGGTGGCGGTGCCGAGGTCGACGGCAATGGTGTCGCGGTGGAAGAGCTGCATGGCGGCGAGCGTGTTGACGATCCGGTCCGCGCCGACGCCGAGCGGCTCGTCCACCTCGAGACGGATCGGTAGACGCGCCGAGCCGTCGACGATGAATGCGGTGGCACCCAGGTGGCGCTCGACCATCTCGGTCAGCACAGGGGTGATCACGGGGACGACCGAAGCGACGATCGCGGAATCGATTCCGTCGAGCCGGAATCCGGACTCCCGGATGAGGCCGCGCATGAGCAGCCCGCTCTCGTCTACCGTCCTGTCGTGGCGCGTCGAGATCCGCCAGTGGTCGGCGAGCGTGCTTCCGTCGAAGAGGCCGATGACGGTCTCGGTGTTTCCGACGTCGAAAGCCAGAATCATTTCGCTGACCCCCTCTCAGGGTTTGGGGCGGCGATCGGTCCGGCGCGTACCGAGCCCGTGATCAGCCGACGCAGGCGTCCATCGCCGGTCCGGATGCGCAGGGCGCCGTCCGGGTCGATTCCCTCCCCGATACCCAGGCGCTCGCCGTTCGCGTCGAGGACGAGGTGCCCGCGCAGCGCGTCGCGGGAGGCGAGGTCGTGCGCGATGTCGCCGTGCAGAGCACCGACCTCGCCGGAAGCCGCCCGTCTCAACTCGCGCAGCAGCGTGCCGGCGAGCGACGGCCGGCCGATGGACCGGCCCGTGGCCAGCAGCAGCGAGGTCGCGCGCGCCCGCACATCGTCGTCGCTGAAATCGGTTTCGACCAGCGTCACGTTGACGCCAATGCCGACCACCACGAAGCCGGCGGACGATCCCGTCAGCGAAGCTTCGCAGAGAATCCCGGCGACCTTCCGCTCTCCGACCAGCACGTCGTTCGGCCACTCGATGCGTGCGTCCGCTCCGGTCAGGGCCTCGATCGCGTGGGCGACGGCGAGCCCGACCCGCAGCGGCATCGTCCCCAGGATCGGCGGCGGAATCCGCGGGGGTCGAAGGAGGAGCGACATCAGCAGGGCCTTGCCTGCCGGCGCCTGCCAGCGTCGTCCAAGGCGGCCCCGACCGGCGATCTGCTCGTCGGCGATCACCGTCGTCCACGCCGCAGCGCCGGCCTCGGCGAGGGAGCGGGCTGCGTCGTTCGTGGAGCCGACGCTGCGAAGGAGCAGAAGCTGCGGCACGCGCCAGCGCTCGCGCCAGTGCTCGGTCTCACCGCCCTCCCACTCCTGCAGCGGCTCGCCGGCAGCGGCCCCGGGGTCGGAGCGGCCGTGCGCGCGGATCCGGCCGCTCACGCGGGCTCGACCTGCATCGAGAGGTCGAGCGCCGGTGCCGAATGCGTTAGCGCGCCGACGCTGATGCAGTCGACGTCCGTGGCGGCCACCGACCGGACCCGCTCCAGGGTCATGTTGCCGGACGCCTCCAGAGTCACGCGTCCGACGGCCCGCGCGAGCCCCACCGTTCGTCGTATGGAATCGAGCTCCATGTTGTCGAGCAGCAGCCGACGGCACCCGGCGTCCAGCGCCTCTACGGCCTGCTCCGGCGTGCGGACCTCGATCTCGACGGGAAGGGCCTCGTCGTTGGCGGCCCGGACGGCGACGAGTGAGGCGCGGATGCCGCCGGCCTGTGCGATGTGGTTCTCCTTGATGAGCACCATTTCGCTGAGGCCGCGTCGGTGATTGACGCCGCCACCGGCCCGCACCGCGGCCTTCTCCAGCGCCCTCAGGCCCGGCGTCGTCTTGCGCGTGTCGAGGATCGCGACGCCGGTACCGTCCACGGCATCGACGTACGCCCGGGTAAGGGTGGCGACGCCGGAGAGGTGCTGCAGGAAGTTGAGCGCGGTGCGCTCGCCGGTAAGCAGAGCGCGGGCCGGACCCTCGAGGTCGAGGACGAGGTCGCCGGGTACGACCGTCCCACCGTCCGGCACCTCGACCCGCACCCGGACGTCGGCATCCAGCCGGCGGAACACGGCCGCGGCCACCGCCGTTCCTGCGATCACGCCCGCCGCCTTCGAGATGATTCGGGCCTTCGCGCGCGATTCCGCGGAGACCGTCCACAGCGTCGTCCGATCCCCGTCCCCGACGTCCTCGGCGAGCGCCTCGTCGACGAGGGCGAGCCACTCCTGCCGTGCCGGGCTCATCGCCCGATCATGATCCAGGCCAGGAAGAGCAGGCCGACCGGCCACAGGTAGTACGCGAAGCGGTGGAACTCCTGCTTGCGCAGCAGCCAGACGAGCGCCTCGATGGCGATGATGCCCGCGATCAGTGACGTGAGGAAGCCGACGATCAGGTGCCCGACCCCTATGGTGGCGACGTCGGCGCCCACGTCCTTGGTCTGGAGCAGCGCAGCGCCGGCGATGGCGGGCACGGACATGAGGAAGGAGAATTCGGCCGCCGCTGCGCCGCGCAGCCCGCCCCACAGGCCGGTCGCGATCGTCGAACCCGAGCGCGAGATGCCGGGCAGGATCGCGAACGACTGCGCGACCCCGATCGCGAACGCGAGCCCCCAGCCGGGAACGCTGCGGGCCGCCGGCCGCTCCTTTTCGACGTACCGGGTGGACCAGAGGATCCCGCCGGTGACGATCAGCATGATCCCGGTGATCACCGGCGCCTTGAATGCCGCCTCAATGGTGTCCTGCAGGGTGAAGCCGACGATCGCCGCCGGCACGCTCGCGAGCACGAGCAGCGCGATGTAGCGTAGCGCGTCCGGGTCCCGGCGGATCAGCCCGATGACCAGCGAGGCGAGCTTGCGGCGATATACGATGAGCACGGAGAGCAGCGTCCCGACGTGCAGCGTGACCTCCAGGAAGACTCCCGGCTCGCTTACGTGAAGCAGCTGTTGTGCGATGACGAGGTGCCCGGAGCTGGAGACCGGCAGGAACTCGGTCAGGCCCTGGACCAGGCCGAGGACGACGGCGTCGAAATAGGTCACCCGGCCAGCACCTCCTCGTAGTAGCGCTCGTAGATCGGCACGATCTCTTCCGCATCGAAACGGCTCGCCGCGGCGCGTGCAGCTCCACTGGCCTCCCGCCAGCGCTCCTTGTCGGCCAGCAGCTCGATGCCCGCTCGGGCCATGCCGTCGGTGTCGCCGAGGTCAAGGAGACGGCCCGCGAGGCCATCCGGCACGACCTCCGACACGCCGCCGACGTCGCTCGCCACGACCGGCACGCCACAGGCCATCGCCTCCAGCGCGACCAGACCGAAGGACTCCGACTCGCTGGGCAGCAGGAAAAGGTCGGCGCAGGCCAGCAGCTCGGCCACCGACTCCTGCTTGCCGAGGAAGACGACCCGCTCGGCGACGCGCTCCTCTTCCGCCGTCTGCTGCGCTCTTCCACGCTCGGGTCCGTCGCCCACCAGCACGAGCCGGGCCGGAACCTCCCGCGCGATGTGCGCGAAAACGCGCACGACTTCGTCCACCCGCTTGACCGGTCGAAAGTTCGAGATGTGCATCACGATCTTCTCATCGCCCTCCGCGAAGCTCGATCGGTGACACGGCTGCCGGTCGCGGTTGTAGCGCTCGAGGTCGACGAAGTTCGGGATCACCCGGATGTCGTCCTGCGGCGTGCCGAATACGCGAACGGTTTCGCGCTTCAGGTACTCGGAAACGGCCGTCACTCCATCGGAGCGGGCGATCGAGAAGCGGGTGATCTCGCGGAACGAGGGGTCCTGACCGATGAGCGTGATGTCCGTTCCGTGCAGCGTCGTGACGACGCGGACACGTCCGTCGCCGAGCATCTCGCGGGCGATCCACGCCGACGTCGCGTGCGGCACGGCATAGTGCGCGTGCAAGATGTCGAGCTTGCGTCGGACGGCCGTGTTGTGCATGGCCGCCGCGAGCGCGAGGCTGTAGGGCGGGTGCTCGAAGAGCGGGTGGGAGGGAAGCTCGACCTCGTGGTAGAAGACGCGCTCCACGAAGTACGGGAGGCGGAACGGCTGGGCGTAGGTGATGAAGTGCACCTCGTGCCCGCGCTCCGCGAGCGCGAGGCCCAGCTCGGTGGCCACCGCGCCGGATCCGCCGTAGACGGGGTAGCAGGCGATGCCGATTCTCAGGGTGTCCGCTCCTCTTCCCAGGTCCGCACGACGCGCTCCGCAAGTTCGGACGCCGGCAGCGTTCCGTCCAGCCGGATCGCGCCCGCCGGGAGCTGATGCCGGAACCAGGTGATCTGCCGGCGGGCGTAGCGGCGCGTCTCGCGCTGAATACGCTCGACCGCGCCCGCGAGGTCCACCTCTCCGTTCAGAAACGCGACGATCTGCCGATATCCCGTCGCGCTCAAGCCGGGGGCATCGGCTGGAACGCCGGCCCGCAGCAGGCGGCGGACCTCGTCGATCAGGCCCTCGTCCAGCATCCGGTCCACGCGGTCGTCGATGCGCCGGTACAGCTCCGCCCTGGGCAGCTCGAGCACGAAGACGAGAAGCTGGACCGCCGCCTCCCGCGGGGCTGCGTGCCGGTGCCACCACGGGAGTGACCGGCCGGTGAGCAGGGCCACCTCGAGCGCCCGCAGCACGCGTTGCGAGCCGCCGCCGTGATGCAGCCGTCGCGCGGACTCGGGATCCAGCCGCTCGAGCCAGGCGCGACGGAGCTGCGCCGGCATCGCGTTCAGCCAGTGGCGCAGCCGCTCCCGGCTCCCGGGAGGAAGCTCGGGCTCGTCGAAGAGCGGGTCGATCAGCGCCCGCAGGAAGAAGCCGGTCCCGCCCACCAGCAGGGGCACGTGCCGCCGGCCACGGATCTCCCCGATCCAGCCGCGGGCGTCGCGCGCGAAGCGTCCGGCGCTATAGCGCTCGGTCGGCTCGACGAGGTCGAGGCCGTGATGGGGGACACGATCTCGCGCCTCCGCGTCCGCCTTCGCGGTTCCGATGTCCATGCCGCGGTACACCTGCCGCGAGTCGAGCGAGATGATCTCGCCGCGGATACGGTCGGCGATCTCCATCCCCAGCAGCGTCTTCCCGGTTGCGGTGGCGCCGACCAGCGCCAGCCCTTCGGCCTCAGCCATGGCGGCCGAAGCGCCGCTCCAGCTCGCCGAGCGACAGCCGGATCACCGTGGGGCGACCATGCACATCGTGGTACGGCAGCGCGGTCGCGAACAACCGGTCGAAGAGCTCACGCATCTCGTCTGCGCCGAGCCTCTGGCCGGCCTTGATCGCGGCCTTGCAGGCGAACGTCGATGCGATGCGCTCGTGCTGGTTCTTGGCCGCGCGACTCAGCTCGCTGCCCGCCGCCAGCTCGGCCACCATGTCTCGCAGGCAGCGCTCGGCGTCGAACCAGGGGTGGGGATCCGGCACCGCCTGCACCAGCACGGTCCGGCCGCCGAACGCCTCGAGCTCGAAGCCGACCTGGCGGAAGAGCTGCGCGTTCTCCTCGAACACCCCGTACTCAGCGGGCGCCAGGCGCAGCGTGATCGGGAAGAGCAGCCGCTGGCTCGGCAGGCCTCCGGCCGAGAACGCGTCCATCATCTGCTGGAACAGGATGCGCTCATGGGCCGAATGCTGATCGATGATGATCAGTCCGCTGCGCGTCTCGGCGCAAATGTAGCTGCTGTGCAGCTGCCAGAGCAGCGGCGAGGCGCGACCGGGCTCCGATCCGGGGGCCGCCTCGGTCGTGGAGGCGCCCTCGTCCCGCTCGGGTCCGCGCTCGCCGATATCCTCCGCGGTCTCGTGCGGGGCGGGCGCCGAGACGAACAGCGAGAACTGCGAGCGGCCCGAGGGCGCCGCTTCCGGCGGGCTCGCGCCGCGACCGGGCGGCAGCGTGGACGGTGCGGGTCGGGACAGGCGAGGCAGCGACGTCCGGTCGAGGGGTGCCGCGCTCTCCAGGGTGCCGAGGGCGTCGCGGATCGCGTCCTCGACCGCGGCCTCGATCGCGCCGCGGTCGCGAAACTTCACTTCCGCCTTCGCGGGGTGGACGTTCACGTCCACGGCGTCGGGCTCCACATCGATGTAGAGCAGGAGCGAAGGGCGGGCACCGTGTGGCACGGTCGTGCGGTAGGCGCGTTCGGCCGCCGCGACGAGGAAGCGGTCGCGGAAGGGACGGCCTGCGACGAAGAAGTGAACGCGCCGGGGCCCCGTTCCGGCCGCATCCGGCCGGTCGACCAGGCCACCGACCGTGATGCCGCGGCGGCGCAGCGCCACAGGCAGGAAGCGGCCGGCCGTCTCCTCGCCCCATAGGCCGGCGGCACGGCTTTCGAGGTCGGCGACGGTCGGCAGATCGAGCAGCTCTCGCCCGTTGGACTCGAGCCGGAACGCCGCCGAGAGGTTGGCCAGCGCGAGTGACGTGACGGATTCGGCGACCGCGCGTGTCTCCACCGCCGCGCTCTTCAGGAACTTCGAGCGGGCGGGGACGTTGAAGAAGAGGTTACGTACCGAGATCGTCGTCCCCGCCTGGCGCGCGCACTCTTCGGCTCCCTGGATGCGTCCCCCCGCGACGCGGATGCGCGTGCCGACGTCGCCCGGCTCGGCAGTTTCCAGCACGAATCGGGAGACCGCCGCGATGGACGGCAGCGCCTCGCCTCGGAAGCCGAAAGTGCGGACGCCTCGAAGATCCTCCGCATCGACGATCTTGCTCGTGGCATGCCTGTCGAGCGCCAGCAGCGCGTCGTCGCGATCCATCCCCGTGCCGTCGTCCGCGACGCGGATCTCCGTCTTTCCGCCATTGCGGACGGACACCTCGATGCGGGTCGCAGCGGCGTCGAGCGCGTTCTCGACGAGCTCCTTCACCACGGAAGCGGGTCGCTCGACCACTTCCCCGGCCGCGATCTGGTTGACCAGCGCGTCGGGGAGCACGCGGATCCGGCGTGTCACGCGGGCGCCTCCAGACCGTAGAAGCGTCTCGCGTTCTGCGTCGTTCGCAGGCCGATGGATTCGACGCTTTCCCCCAGAAGCTGCGCAATGACGGCGGCAACCCGCACCACGAAGGCGGGCTCGTTGCGCTTGCCGCGGTGAGGGGCCGGGGCAAGGTACGGGCTGTCCGTCTCGATCAGCAGACGGTCCGCCGGGACCTGCCGCAGCAGCGCCGCGGCGCCCCAGCTGCGGAAGGTCACCATGCCGGAGAACGATACATACCAGCCGTTGCGCAGAGCCGCCTCGAGAAGCGAAGGCCCTCCGGCGAAGCAGTGCAGCACGCCGTTGACTTCGGCAGCCGCCTCCTCGACCATCGCCGCGGTGTCCGCATCGGCATCGCGGGAGTGGACCACGAGCGGCTTGGCCACGCTGCGGGCGAGTTCCAGGTGGCGGGCGAACGCCCGCCGCTGCACGTCCCTCGGCGCGTTGTCGTAGTGGTAATCGAGACCGGTCTCGCCGACCGCCACGACCTCGGATCTCGCGAGCAGCCCGGCGACGCGCGCGAGATCTTCGGGGCCGGCGCCCGCCACTTCGTGCGGGTGGATGCCCGCCGTGGCCCGGATCCCCTCGTGCGTGACGCTCAGCTCGAGCGCGGCCGCGGCGTCCTCTGCGCTCGAAGCCACGGTTACGAGCTCGCGCACGTCCGCTTCGCGGGCGCGCCGCAGCACGGCGACGAGGTCGCCCTCGAAGCGGCCGTCCGTCAGGTGGCAGTGCGAGTCGAAGAACATTCCGTTCCCATGGCCGGAAAAGAGGCGAGCCGCCCCGGGTCGCACCCGCGGCGGCTCGCCCCAGCGTCTGTCCGGGCGAGGCTCAGGCGCTGGCGCGGGCGCGCGGCGTCCGCTGGCTTCGCCGGGTGCCGCCGGACTTCTTCTGCCCCCAGCGTCGCTCGATCTCGAGCAGCGCGGGCGACGCGATGAAGATCGAGGAGTAGGTCCCGAAGACGATGCCGATGATCAGGATCAGCGCGAACTGGCGGATGATGCCGCCGCCGAGGATGAACAGCGCGAGCAGCGTGGCGACCGTGGTGCCGGCGGTCAGGACGGTGCGCGGAAGCGTCTCGTTGATCGAGCGGTTCAGCACCGCATGCGTGTCCTCCCGGCGCCCGGTGGTCTTCAGGTTCTCGCGGATGCGGTCGAAGACGATGATCGTGTCGTTCAGCGAGTAGCCGATGATCGTGAGCACCGCGGCGACGGTCGTCAGCGAGACGTCGAGCTGGAAGCCCGCGATCAGACACATCGTCAGGATGATGTCGTGGAACGTCGCAATCACCGCGGCGACGCCGAATCGCCATTCGAAGCGGAACGCCAGGTAGACGAGGGTGAACGCGAAAGAGAGCAGCACGGCAAGCAGAGCCTTCTCCTGCAGCTCGCTGCCGATCTTCGGGCCGACGGCCTCGCGCCGCTCGATCTCGAAGGAGTTCGCGGGGTAGTGCTGGCCGATCGCACCGACGATCTCGTCACCGACGTTCTCGGTCCCTTCCACGAACTGGGGTGCGCGAATGAGGTACTCGTTGGCCTCGCCGAAGCGGGTGACCTCTGTGCCCGGCACGGCGCTCGAGACGATGCCGCGCAGCTCGCTGACGGTCGTCGGCTGCGTGAAGCGCACCTGGACCAGCGTGCCGCCGGTGAAGTCGACGCCGTAGTTCAGCCAGGAGCCGCGGCTGACCTGCCAGAAGATCGCGCTGGCAATGCCCAGCACCAGCAGAGTGCCGCTGGCCACATAGGCGATACGGCGCCACCCGATGAAGTCATACTTCGCGTTCTTGAACAGTCGCATGGCCCGTGCGCCTCAGAATGCTCAGAGTGTCCGGCGCCGTCTTGCGGGCCAGGTAGATCATGAACAGCGTCCGCGTGATGAACACGGCGGTGAAGAAGGACGCGAGGATGCCGATCGAGAGCGTCACGGCGAAGCCTCGCACCGGGCCGGTCCCGAACTGGAACAGAATGAGCGCGGTGATCAGCGTGGTCAGGTTCGAGTCGACGATCGCCGACATCGCGTGCTGGAATCCGGCATCGACCGCGCCGCGCACGGTCCTGCCGAGCGCGAGCTCCTCCCGAATTCGCTCGAAGATCAGAACGTTCGCGTCCACCGCCATGCCGATCGACAGGATCAGGCCCGCAATGCCGGGTGCGGTCAACGTCGCGTCGAAGCCCGCCAGGCCGCCGAGCACCATCACGACGTACGCCGAGAGAGCGAGCACCGCCATCAGCCCGGCGAAACGGTAGTAGCCGATCATGATCACGACGACGAGCAGGATGCCGATGGTGCCAGCTAGCTTCCCCTGCGCGATCGAGTCCGCACCAAGCGAGGGCCCGACCGTCCGCTCCTCCATCACGCGTAGCGGCGCGGGCAGAGCACCGGCCCGCAGCACCAGCGCCAGGTCCTGCGCCTCGGCGATCGGCGCCTGACCGAGCTCGATCTGACCGTTGGTGCTGATGCGGCCCTGGATGACGGGCGCGCTCACCACTTCGTGATCGAGCAGGATGGCCAGCCGATCGCCAATGTGCTGGCCCGTCACCTGCTCGAAGATGCGGCCGCCGCGGCGAGAGAGCTGGAACGAG
The DNA here is from genome assembly GCA_963798855.1 of uncultured Gemmatimonadales bacterium. Taxonomy (GTDB): domain Bacteria; phylum Gemmatimonadota; class Gemmatimonadetes; order Longimicrobiales; family RSA9; genus CAWCUU01. Next base: position 1,559,173 of record CAWCUU010000001.1, read on the forward strand.
ACGATCGTCTGGTTGAACTGTGTCTCCCGCCCCGCGGTCGCGTCCTCCAGGTACTCACCGGTCATCACCGGCGGCGTCTCCAGCAGGTAGAGCCGCCGGTAGAGCTGGGCTCCGCGCCCCTCGTCCTCGTTCGACCAGCGCAGCTCGGTGCCGCGCGGCAGCAACGCCTGGACCTGCGGCAGGGCAAGGTACTCCGCGATCCGGGGCACGTCCTCCTTCGCGACCAGGAACTCGCCATCCTGCCCGGACTGCAGCAGCGCCGAGCTGAACGGTCTCGCTGCGAGCGCCGCCTGCTCGGCGGCCGACAGGGAGTCGACTGCCGCTCCGCTCGTATCGGCGGCTGCGCCGGTCGTGTCGGCGCCCGCCGTGTCGCGAGCGGTCGCGGTGTCGGAGGTGCCGAACAGCAACCGGTTGACCTCCTCCCGCGGGCGTGCGGCGCCCGTATCCAATGCGCTCACCGCGGAGGCGCCGAGCGTGTCGACGATTGCGCGATCAATGCGCGGCAGGACGTCGAGGAACTTCTGCGCGGCCGTGACCATCTGGAACTCGAGGAAGGCCGCGCGCTGGATCACGTCCTTCGCGCGAGACTCGTCGCGGATGCCGGCGAGCTCCACGATGATGCGATTGTCGCCCGTCCCTTGCACGAGCGGCTCTTCGACGCCGAACTCGTCCACCCGCGTGCGGATGATCTTCAGCGCGCGATCCGTGGCGTCCTTCTTCGCCTCGGGCGTCATGGTGCCCTCATCCTGGACCTCGAGGACGAGGTGCATACCGCCCTGGAGGTCCAGACCGAGCTTGATCCCGTGGCTGAACAGGTACCATGCCGCGACGGCAAGGACCGCGGCGATCACGAGCAGCCGGCCCTTGATCGTGCCGAGCATCGAGCGTCTACTCCCTGCGGGTGAGCGTTCCGGGCTGCGGCGGGGTGGCTTTTTCCCGTCCGCAGTCCCGCAAGTTGGCAGCGCGTCCGGCCCCTGTCAACGCGCCGCGCCCCGATAGACTACCCTCCAGATTCGACCGCCCTGATCGTCGGCGATGTAGAGCGACCCGTCGGGGCCGACGGCAAGGCCGACCGGCCGGTGGTCGGCGCCTCGCGGCGACACGTCGCCGCCGGCGAAGCCATCGGCGAAGACCTCGTACTCGCCGGCCGCGGCCCCGTTCCGCATCGGCACGAAGACGACCTTGTAGCCGGCCTGCGGCTCCGGCGCGCGATTCCAGGATCCGTGGAACGCGATGAAGACGCCACCCCGGTAGCGGCTCGGGAAGTGGCTGCCGTCGTAGAAGGTCAGACCGTCCGGGGCCCAGTGCCCCGGGAAAGCCGCGACCGGGCCCTTGCGATCGGCACAGCGCCCGACCTTCGTGCCGCCATCGCCGCCGTACTCAGGGGCGAGCACGAGCTTCTTCTGATTCTGGTCGTAGTAGCAGTAGGGCCAGCCGAAGTCATCGCCCTGCGTAACGTGCAGCAGCTCCTCGGCCGGAAGCTCGGCGCCCTGCTCCGCGGTGTAGAGCTTCCCCCAGTTCTGGAAGAGCTGGTCACGACCGTGCTGAGTCGCGTACAGCTCGTTCGTCGACGGGTCGATGGCGAGGCCGACCGCGTTCCGGATGCCGGTGGCGAAGCGAGTCCCGTCCCGTTGCGTCTGTCCGGTCCGGGTCGCGGCGAAGCGCCAGATCCCGGCCCGCGTCTCCAACTCGCGGCACGGGTCCTTCCCGGGGGAGCCGTTCTCGCGATCGTTCTGCTGACAGCTGTTCGACGGCGAGCCGATGTTGACGAAGAGGTCGTTGCCGCGAAGCGCGATCGCCTTCGCGCTGTGCCCCGGTCGCGCCGGCAGGCCGCTCACGATCGTGTCCGGCGGACCTGAAGGGCGCAGCCGTCCCGCGGGCAGCGGGTAGCGGAGCACTCCGGTGTTCGGCGCGAAGTACAGCGAGCCATCGCGCAGCGCGATGCCGGTGCCCGCCGTTCCGTCCCAATGCTCGCGCACGTCGGCGCGGCCGTCGCCGGTCGTGTCGCGGAGCGCCGTCACGCCTCCCGGTCCGCCGCCCTGTGCCACGAAGACGTCGCCGTTCCGGGCAACCGCCAATGCCTCGCCTTTTCGACGCGGTCGGCGAATACCGCGGCGCAGAAGCCGTCCGGGAGCGTGATGCCGCCGTTGTCGGCGGCGCACTGCACGCTGTCGGCGGCCATCGCTGCGGGAGGGGCCTTTGGGCCGGTATCGGTCGGCTGCGTCGCCGCATCCATCTTCTGCGCCTCGGCGGGTCGACCGCCACCGGAGCAAGAAGACAGCAGTGCCCAGGTCAGCGCGAATGCTGCGGGTGGGAAAGTTGAACGACGCATACGGCCTCCCGGCTCGGGTCTCGGCGCTGGCGGGCTCGTTTCGGGCCACCGCCGGGGCCGGAAAATCTGGCCCGACGCCAACGGCACCGTCAACCGGGCCGGCTACTCGCCGATGACCTCGACCTCGGCACCGGGGCGCGGCGTCTTCAGAAGCAGCACGAGCGGCACGGAGATGGCGAACAGAACGGTCACGAGCGCGAAGACGTGGTTGTAGGCGATGACCGCGGCTTGTCTCAGGATCGAGAGGTCCAGCACCTTGAGTGCGCGCAGCCTCGCGGTGGAGGCATCGGCGCCGCGCTGCATCATGGCGGCGATGGCGGCCCGCAGCGCTCCGCGGGTCTCCGGATCGAACATCGTCAGCTTCTCGGACAGCATCGCGTGGTGCCGCGCGATCGTGCGGGTGAGCTCGGTGGCCGCCAGGGCGATGCCGACGCTGCCGAACACCTGTCGCACGACGTTGTAGAGGCCGGTCGCCTGCGTCATCTGCGGACGGTCGATCGTGGCCAGCGCAGCGGTCGAGAGCGCCACGAAAATCAGCCCGAAGCCGACCCCCTGCCACAGCTGCGGCCAGAAGATGTCCCAGAAGCCGATCTGCGCCGTCAGGTGCGACAGCTCCCAGAAGGAGAACGCGCTCACGACGAGGCCCGCTCCGACCAGGATCTTCGGCCCGATCCGGTTGTAGATGCGGCCCCCGAGCGGCATGATCACGGCCATGGCGAGGCTCCGTGGCACCAGCGCCTCGCCCGAGAGCATCGCGCTGTAGCCGAGCAGGTTCTGCAGGAAGAGCGGCAGCAGGAACAGGCTCGCGTACAGGCCCATTCCGAGGATGCCACCGATCATCGTCGCGGACGTGAAGGAGCGGTCCTTCAGCACGCGGAGGTTCACGGCCGGCCGATCGGTGCGCAGCTCCTGGAGGATGAACAGCACCATTCCCAGCGCGGCGGCGATCGCGAGCGTCACGACGTAGGGCGAGCTGAACCAGTCGTTGCGCTCCCCCTGCTCCAACATCAGCTGCAATGCGCCGAGCCCGACCGCGAGCAGGCCCAGCCCGGTCCAGTCGATCCGGCCCTTCTCCCGGATCAGGTAGTCGGGATCCTGGATGAAGCGAACGACCAGCAGCACGTTCAGGATCCCGATCGGTACGTTGATGAAGAAGACCCACGGCCACGAGTAGTTGTCCGTGAGCCAGCCTCCGAGCGTGGGGCCGATGGCGGGGGCCACCACGACCCCCATGCCGTACAGGCCCATGGCCATCGCCTGCTCCTCGGCGGGGAACGTCTCGCGCAGGATCGCCTGCGAGACCGTCATGATCACACCGCCGCCGAAGCCCTGCAGAACCCGGAAGAACACCATCAGCGGCATCGTGCGAGCCAGGCCGCACGCCATCGAGGCCACGGTGAAGAGCGCGACGCTGAAGAGGTAGAAGTTCTTCCGCCCGTAGCGCTGCGAGAGCAGCGCCGTGATCGGCATCACGATCACCTGGGCCAGGATGTATCCGGTAACCACCCACGTGATCTCTTCGACGCTGGCGCCGAGCGTGCCGGTCATCGACGGCAGCGCCACGTTGACGATGCTCGAGTCCAGCACGGCCATGATGGTGCCGGTCAGCACGGTGCCGGCGACGACCCACTTGTGGGTTTCGGGACGCGCGTCTCCCGCCATCGCTACCTGCAAGTCGTAGAGCGCGCCCGGGATCGCTGCGCCGCCGTCACCCCGTCTCCGCGTGCACAACGACCGACATGCCGGGACGCAGGGGTCGCTCCTCTCCACACCCGTCCGTCACGCGCACACGCACGGGCACGCGCTGCACCACCTTCGTGAAGTTTCCGGTCGCGTTGTCCGCCGGCAGCAACGCGAACTGGGAGCCGGTCGCCGCGCTTATACTCTCGACCGTGCCTTTCGCCTCGCATCCCGGATACGCATCCACGCTGAACTCCACCGCCTGTCCGGGCCGGATGTCGCTCAGCTGCGTCTCCTTGAAGTTCGCCGTCAGGTAGACGCCGGTGTCGGCCACGATGGTCATGAGCGGCTGCCCGGGCTGCAGAAGCTGACCCGGCTCCGCGGACCGCTTCGCGACCATGCCCGCGACGGGCGCGACCACCTGCGCGTAGGAAAGCTGCAGTCGAGCGTTCTGCAGCGCCGCCTGCGCCGCCTCCAGCCGCGCCCGAGCCTGCTTCACGCCGGCCTCGGCGGTGCTTACGCTCGCCGATGCGGCCGAGCGTTGCTGCTCGACGGAGCGTAGCTCGGCGTTCGCCGCGTCCGCCCCGGCCTGGGCCGCATCCAGCTGCTGCTCCGAGATGATCTGCTTCTGCGCCAGTCCACGCATGCGCTCCAGGTCCCGCTGCGCTCGCGTCGCGTTCGCTTGCGCCGCCTCGATTCGCGCCGACAGCGCCGATCGCTGGCGTTGCGCCTGTTGCACCTCCGACTCCGCCTGCCCGGCCTCTCCCCCACCTCCCACCGCCGCCTGCGCCACGGCGAGGTCCGCCTCCGCCTTCCGCACCTGCTGACGAAGCTCGGCATCGTCGATCGAGACCAGCAGCTGACCCTCCCGGACGTGCTCGTTCTCCGCCACCGGCACCCGGGCGACGTAGCCGCCGACGTGCGCCAAGACCGGAACGAGATGGCCGGATGCGTACGCGTCGTCCGTCGATTCATGTCTTCGGGCGTACTGGATGCGCACGACCGCCCAGGCGAGCAACGCCAGCGCTGCCAGCGCGGCCGCGACGAGGATCATGCGTCGCCTCCCGCCCGGCCGTGGACGGCCCATGTCGCCTTCCGGCTCGCGATCGAGCGGCTCCTGCCGCTCGCTCAACCTTGTCGCCATTCCCGTTCGTCCCCTCTGTCGCTTCCCGTGCGCCTTGCTCGTTCCACGGCACCTTCGCCGCGGCGTCTCATGGCAGGTCCGAGGCCGTGCCCTCGGCCGCCCGCAACGCGACTGCAGCGGCCTGGTATGCCGCCAGCACGTCGACGTATGCCGAGCGCGCCTCGCTCAGCCGCAGCGACGCGGTGGTCACATCCGCGCTCCCCGCGACCCCGGCCCGGAAGCGTTCCTGCGCCTGCGCCCACTCCGCCTCCGCCAGATCGAGCCGCGCCCGGGTCGCGGTGACCTGCTCGGCCGCCGAGCGAAGGTCCAGCAGCGCGCTGCGAACCTGCAGCGACACCTCCTCGCGCAGATCGCGCCGCTGCACCTCGAGCGCCGAGACGCGAGCGCGCTGCTCCTGGAGCCGGCCCTCCCGGTCCAGTCCATTGAAGACCGGGACGGACACCTCCAAGCCCCAGTCGTAGGTGTTCAGGAGATTGCCGTAGCGCGGTCCGATCCAACCTTCGTCGCCCACGAAGGAGAGCGTCGGCAGCCGCTCGGCGCGGATCGCCGATGCCTGCCGCTCCTGGGCCCGGATCCGCGACTCCAGCACGGCGAGGTCGGCGCGTTTCTCGTACGCGACGCCGACCGCCGATTCCGCACTCGGAAGCTCCGGCCGAGCCACGGCTTCCAGCGTGTCGGAGAGCACGAGCGGCGTGTCCAGCGGCAGGTTCATCGCGCGCAACAGCGCGAGCCTGCCGTGCGCCGCGGCGGTGCGGCTCGCGATCAGCTGCGCGTTCATCGCCGCGAGCTGCGCCTGCGCCCGAGTCAGGTCGAGTCTTACGCCCACGCCCGCGTCCAGCATCTGCTGCGCGACGCTGACCAGCTGTCTGGCCAGCTCGACGTCCTGCTCCGTCGCGCGCTCCCGACCGCGGGCCCGCAGCGCCTGCACGTACGCGTTCGCCGCCGTACCGGCGATACGTTCCCTTGCCGACTCCGTCTCCGCACGACTCGCCGTCAGATTCGCGCTCGCGCTCCGGACCCGCTGGATCGCGCTCCAGTCGAATAGCTTCTGCTCCAGCCGGCCGCGTACGTCCACCGTCTTCACCGGGCCGATCACCTCACCGTTCGGATCGAACCCCGGAAGCTCCAGGCCGAAGGTGGCGGTATTGAATGAGCGCCCTGCCTGCTGCAGCAGCGCCGAGACCTGCGGAAGCAGATCCGAACGCTCCTGTGTGACCCGCGCCGACGCCTCCTCACTGCCGTACTCCGCGACCTGCACCGCCGCGTTCTGCCGAACCGCCAGCCGCACCGCATCGCCCAGGCCCAGCCGCAGCGTGTCCGAGCCCGGCTCCTGCGCTGCACCCGCGCCCGGCCAGCTCAGCGCCCACGACAACAGCACCGCCCCGGCTCCGATCCGACTCCGCCCGCCTCCGCTCATCCCTCAGGATCCCCTCTCCGGACGCGACGCCCCGATCGCAGCGAAATAGAAATCCAGGATCTGCTCCAGGACCTCATCGTCGTCCTCGCTCAGTCCACCCATGCCCGATACGAACTCCGGTCGCGCACACCACACCGCGTGCTTGATCAGCAGGGCCACCAGCATGCGCGAGCGTACCTGCACGTCCCCAGCGCTGAAATCGCCCGCTGCCGATCCCTCCCGCAGAGCGGCCTCGGCCTCCCGCGCGATCCGTGCCCGAACCTCCCCCCCATACTCCCGCGCCAGCTCCGGGTAGTCGTTGATCTGCGACAGGATCAGGCGGTAGACGGCGTCGAACTCCTTCGAGCGCAGACGACTCCACGCACGCCGCACGCACGCCTCCAGTGCCACCGCCGCCGAGGCTCCGGCCTCGACCTCGGCCTCGCCGAACAGGCTCTCGATCGTCGTGTGCACGACCGCGCGGAAGAGATCCGCCTTGCTCTCGAAGTACCCGTAGATCGTTCCCTTCGAGACTCCCGCGCGCTCCGCGACGTCCTCGAGACGCGCCGCCTCGAGACCATGCTGCGAAAAGACCTCGAGCGCCGCGGCCGTGATCTGGTCCGGCCGCTGCTCGGGCAACCTCCTCCACCGTGGTGTGCTGGTCGCGTCCATGTCTTTCCGACTGACTGGTCAGTTAGGTGGGCTACCCTAATGGAGCGCTCCGCAACGGTCAAGGGGCGGCTGGACGGCCGCCGCGCCGAAGCCGTAGAATGCGTCCTCACCCGCGCCGACACGGAGCGTCCCATGATAGGAGCGCGCAGCGCCCGCCGTCGCATCGCCGCCCTTCTCGGCCGCGCGTCGCTCGCTGCGGCGCAGCTCGTCGTGATCGGGGCGTGCGCCGCGCGGCGGCCCCCGTTCGAATGTCGTGGAGGCGACGATCCCGCAGATCCAGGAGGCGATCCTTTCGGGAGGCACGTCCTGCCACGAGGTGGTCCGCCGATCGCTGGACCGGATCGAGGCGTACGACAGCGCGAGCGGCCTGAACGCGATAACGGTGGTGAACCGGCGGGCGCTTGCGCGAGCGGACTCGCTGGACGGCGCGCTGGCGCGTGGAGACGCTCTCGGTCCGCTGTTCTGCGTGCCGATGCTGGTGAAGGACAACTACGACACGCACGATCTGCCGACGACGGGTGGCTCGATCGCCCTGCTGCACAGCGTCCCGCCGCGCGACGCGTTCGTCGTGCGACGGATCCGCGACGCGGGAGCGATCGTGCTGGCGAAGACGAATATGGCGGAGTGGGCGTTCAGCCCGCGCCAGACGGTGAGCTCGTCGTTCGACACGACGGCGAACGCGTACGCGCTCGACCGGGTGCCCGCGGGATCGAGCGGGGGAACTGCGTCCGGCATCGCGGCGAGCTTCGGCGTGGCGGGGCTCGGCACGGACACCGGGAACTCGATCCGCGGTCCGTCGTCGCACCTCGCGCTGTTCGGCATCCGCTCAACGATCGGGCTGGTGAGCCGCGCGGGCATCATCCCGCTGTCGTTCGATCGCGACGTAGCGGGGCCGATGACGCGAACGGTGGCCGACGGAGCGAGGATCCTGAGCGTGATCGCCGGCTACGACAGCGCCGACGCCTACACGGCATTGGGCCGTGGGCGGCCGGTGCCGGACTACACCACATTCCTGGACAGCGCGGGGCTTCGCGGCGCGAGGATCGGGGTGCTGCGCTCGCTCGCGGATCCGGCCGAGACGGACAGCTCCGTCCTGCGGCTGTTCAATCGTGCGGTCGGCGACCTGCGCGCGAACGGAGCCGATCTGGTGGATCCGTTCTCGATCGCCGAGATCGAGCGCGAGCTTCCGCACGGCATGTTCTGCCCCCGATTCCGCTACGACATGCACGTCTATCTCTCATCGCTCGGTCCGGAGGCTCCGCTCCGGGACGTGGCCGACGTGCTGGCGACGAAGCAGTACTCGCCGTACGTGGAGGAGCGGCTTCGCAGCCTGTCCGAGCGGCCGTCCAATGTCCCGCCTTCGAAGTGGGATCCGCCGTGCCCCGACTATGCCGAGAACCCGGCGCGCCAGGGCTTCCTCGAGGCGGTGGTCGCGGCAATGGACTCGGCGCGTGTGGACGCGATCGTATACCCGACCTGGACGTATCCGCCCGCGCATCTCGACCGCGCACGCGAGGAGTACCGGGGCGACAACAGCCAACTCATCGCGCCGGCGACGGGGATGCCCGCGGCGACCGTGCCGATGGGGTTCTCCTACGGGCAGTACCCGGCGGGACTCCAGATCCTGGCGCGCCCCTGGGACGAGGGACTGATCTTCCGGCTGGCCTATGCCTACGAGCAGGCGACGAAGCACCGACGACCCCCCGAGCGCTTCCCGCCCCTGCCCTGACGGACATCGCACGCTATCTTGCGGCGGTGGCTGCCGCCTCCCCGAGGCCGGCAAGCGAATCGACAACCCGCGGGCAGGAGAAGAAGAATGAGACGCAGCAGCCCGGGCGGCTTCGCCGCCGTGATCCTCGCCGCCCTCGCCTTCGCGGCCTGTGGCGGTGGACAGCAGGCCGAGAGCGAGGCGGAGCCGCAGCCCGCGACCGCCACGCCGGAGGCCGGTGCCGATCCGGACATCGCGCCGGAGGGGAGCTCCGCCGGAATGCCGGCCGGTTACGCGATGCGCCTCGACAAGAGCGGCGCGAATCAGGCCGACTACCAGATTTCCGAGGAGCAGGGCGGACTGCGCGTCCACACCGGTCCGGCCGGCATCCTGTATCGGGAAGCCGACGCAGTTCCGTCGGGGGACTACACGGTCTCGGCGACGTTCACCGAGGTGGGGGCGCCCGCGAATCACCGGGAGGCGTACGGGCTGATCATCGGCGGAAAGAACCTGCAGGGCGATGATCAGGCCTACAGCTACTTCCTGGTGCGCGGCGATGGCAAATACCTCGTGAAGCGGCGCTCGGGAAGCGGCACGAGCCAGGTCACGCAGGGGTGGGTCTCGTCCGACGCGGTGAAGGCCGCCAGCGGCGGCGCCGACCTGACGAACGCGATGGTCGTGACCGTTGCGGGCGACAGCGTGAGCTTCTCGATCAACGGACAGAACGTCGCGAGCTTCCCCGCTTCGGAGCTCGACACGCACGGCGTTGCCGGCGTGCGCATCAACCACAATCTGGACGTGCGGGTGACGGACTTCGGGGTGGCGCGGGGCTGAGCCGGCGGTTCGGGGCGGCGGCGAATCGCCGCCGCCCTCCTCCGTCCGCGGGTGCGCTTCTTCGCGCTCAGCTCGCGATCATCACGCCTCCGGCAACGACGAGCGCGCCCCCTACGATCCTACCGAGCAGCTCTCCCCTCGTCGCCACCTTCTCCACGAGGACGAAGACGCCGATCGCGGCGACCCAGAACAGGTTCATGACGCCGGCGACGAACAGGAGCGCCATGAGCATCCAGCAACAGCCCACGCAGTACAGGCCGTGCTTCAGTCCCATCACGAAGGTCCCTCGGTAGCCGTAGCGCCACTCCGAGGCCAGGAACCCGATCGGCGAGCGACAGCGCGACAGGCATGCGTGCTTGAGCGGCGTGAACTGGAAGATGCCGGCCGCCACCAGGATCGCGCCTCCGAGCAGGGAGCTCGTGCCCATCATCATGGGTGACAGGAGGGCGGTGCGTTGCAGCTGCCACGTCGCCACGGTCGCGACCACGCTGAACGCGGTCCAGACGGCGAGGTAGCCGAGGAGCAGCACCGTCGCCTGGCCGACGGCGGCACGGCCGGTCCTCCGCCGGTTCGCTCGCGCGAAGATCAGGATCAGCGGAGCGACGGAGGGCACCATCATCGCGACCATCATGACGGCCCACATCACGAAGAGCAGCAAGACCTCCACGACGCCCCACCGCTGCATCTGCGGCATCGCGAGATCGGCGGGCATCGACATCCCGCCGTCCGGCCGCGCGGCGATGTGGAGCAGGTAGGCCCAGGACAGGAGTGTCAGTAGGGCCGCTCCGAGGAGGACGACCGTGCGGTCGCGGCGAAGCAGCGCTTCCAGGCCGACGCGCCGGCCGGAGAAGGTCTCACCCAAAGGCGGGACCGGTCCAGTCGAAGTGCATGTGCTTGCTCGATCGGCCCGTCCAGCTCCACCGGAGACCGAAGGCGTTCCCCTCGTTCTCGACCGCTCGGGCGAACGTCATCACGGCGCCAGGTCCCACCTCGGAGCCGGGAGGGTTGTGGAGCTGGACGCGCCCGCCGGCGGGAGACGTAGGTCCGGAGAGCGCCTCGGCGAAAGCCTTCAGGTGACCGGGTATCTCCACGCTCCAGTCCGCCAGATCCTCCGCGACCCTGACGTCGATCGGCACGAACTCGACGCCCCGGACCTCGCCGACCAGCTCGGCGAAGACGCCCATCCAGCCACCCGCCTGCCCGGAGAACACGCTCTGCAGCGCTTCCCGCTGCGGCGCGCTGGCGCGCTCGTCCATGAAGATCCCGATGGAGATCGGGTTCTCCCTCTTCCAGGCGTTTCCCTCGAAGACGACGATCACGACCACATTGAGCCCGTCGAGCGCCACGGTACCGTAGGCACCGTCACGGACGTGGTAGGCCATCACGCCTTCGCAGCGGTTGTTCGTGGGCGCCTGGGCGAAGCCGCACGGGCAGGGGATGTTGCAGCTGCAGACGTCGAACCAATCGCCCTTCATCCACCACTCTGGAATCGTGCTCATCGAAGTCCCCTCCACGGAAGAAGTGCTGCGACCGAAACATAGGCGGCCGCCAGCGGCGGCTCAAACGTCGCGCGACGGCGGGGGCGGCGCTCACCGCAATGGATTCGGGGGCCTTCACCGGGCGGGCGGTTCCCCGCGTCGGTTCTCCCACGGCCAGCGGCCCTCCACCTCGAGCTGCAGCGCCATGCTGAGGAACGTGCGGATCAGCACGATCAGACCGAGCGCGAGGACGTTGAGGAGGGTCGGCGCGACGACGACGGTGCGGATGATGTCGCCGGCTTGACCAGGAACTCGAGCCCGAGCAGGATCGCGCGACCGAGGTCCTCGCGGTAGGTGCGGTAGCTCCGCTGCCGGGTGCTCGCGCCGCCGATGAACCGCACGGTGGCTACGGTCACCCCCACGAGCACTACCAAGACGCCGATGCCGTCCAGGACAATTTCGCGGAAGTACTCCATCGTCGGCCTGCATCGGCACGGGTGGAGAAGCTGCCAGCGAGTTTCCCGGTCGACTTCGCGGGAGCGACTGCCGGGCGCCATGGCGTCCGACCGGGCGGCGCCGCGCGCACTGCCTGTGGCGGCAGGCAAGGCCGTCCCCACATCGACGCCGAAGAGCGCCGCGCCCCAGACCATTCCGAGGGAAATCGTTAGCGCCGTCAGGACGGACCCGGCTCGCCGCTGTCCGGGTTGGTGGTAGTGGGCCCGCTGGGACTCGAACCCAGGACCTAGCGATTATGAGTCGCGTGCTCTGACCGGCTGAGCTACGGGCCCGTTTGGCGAAACGTAAGGTGCGCGGGGTTCGAGTACAACGGCGGGCGCTGCACGCTGTATGCGGCGGGCTCAGCGCGTGCCGAAAAGGCGATCCCCCGCGTCCCCCAGGCCGGGCAGGATATAGCCGTACTCGTTGAGTTGTCGATCGAGTGAAGCGGCGTAGATCGGGACGTCGGGGTGCGTCTCCAGCATGTGGCGCACGCCTTCCGGCGCGGCGACCAGGCACATGAAGCGGATCTGCGCGACGCCGCCCTCCTTCAGCCGGGCGACGGCGGCGGCCGCGGAGCCTCCCGTCGCGAGCATGGGGTCGAGCACGATGAAGTGCCGCGACTCCGGGTCGGGCGGGATCTTGAAGTAGTAGGCGACGGGCTGCAGCGTCTCGTGGTCGCGGTACAAGCCAATGTGGCCGACGCGCGCGGAGGGGACGAGGCGGAGCACTGCCTCCACCATACCGAGGCCGGCTCTCAGGATCGGCACGAGCGTGAGCTTCTTGCCGCTGACCCGCGCCACGCGGGTTCGCTCGAGCGGCGTCTCGATCTCGACCCATTCGAGCGGCAGCTCCTGCGTGACCTCGTAAGCCATCAGCATCGCGATCTCGTCCACCACCTCCCGAAAGCCCTTCTTCGACGTGGTCGCGTCGCGCAGCACCCCCAGCTTGTGTTGCACGAGGGGGTGCTCGATGACCGTGAGGTTCGGGAAGTCGGGCACGGCGTCCTCCGGGGGCTCGGGATCGGGGGTGCCGGGCAGTATACGACGACGGGACCGGGGCCGGTCAAGCGGCGAGTTGCGGGTCGGGGCCGAGGCCCCTCCCGCTGCTTCAGTGAGGCGACGGCGATGGGGGTGGGAAGAGGCGGACACCGACCGTGAACATGAAGGCGCGGTTGCGAATGTCCGTCGGCGGCGATGCCGCGTCGACCTCCGTCAGGCCCAGGTCGTAGCGGCCGTCGAAGACGAGGCTGGTCTTTCCGATGCGGACGTCCGTGCCGGCACCGAAAGTGACACCGGCTTCCGTAGACTTGAACTTGACCGACCCCTCGAGCAGCGGATCATCGCAGCCGGTGATGATGGTCGTGTTCTGATCCTCCACCGATATCTCGCAGCGCGCCTTCAGCGCGAAGAACGGTCCGGCCGCGATGTAAGGAGTGAATGCGCCATCGGCGCTCGCGGGGATGTTCACACGAACGAGCAGCGGTACCTCGAGGTAGTGGAGCTTGACGCTGCCGGTGGAGGATATCCCGGGCACATCCCACTTCGCGCCCTTCGGCGGGTAGAGCAGCTCGGGCTGGAACGCGAGCAGTCGCCCGATCGGGAGCGTGGCGAAGCCGCCGACGACGAACCCCGCCTGGTTGCCGGGACTCCCCGCCTCGGAGCCGCTGAACGTGGCGACGGAAAGGCCGCCCCTGACTCCGACCGCCGTGACCTGCCCGCGCAGCGGAGCGGCGAGCAACACGGCGGCGGCGAGAGCCGCGGCCGGAACGGCGAGAGTACGCATCCGATGTCTCCCGAACGATGAATGAGCCTAGAGCGACCCGACGTCGCGATTCTCCACCCAGCCGTCGTGTCCGTCCTGCGTACGGACCCGCAGCCAGTCGTCACGGCGCTCGGCGATGCTGAGCGCCTCCCCCGGGGCGAGCGTCGCCGTGCTGCCGGAGCGAATGTCCGGCGCCGGCCTCAGCTCCGCGGCGGGTGCGGTCACGATCGCGATCGGCGACAGAGCGCGGGGCAGCAGCAGCGCGACGGCAAGCAGCGCAGCCGCGACGACGGCTGCCGAGCCGCCGATCACGAGTGCGCGGCCCTGTCGACGCGCGAAGCGCAGAACGAGCAGCGTGCCCCCGACGAGCCAGAGCAACCCCGCGAGCAGCAGCATCTCCTCGGGGCTCAGCGGAAGGAACGGGGTGGCTCGCCGCACGACGGCGGGATCGACCCCGGCGGCGAGCAGGTTCGCACGCGCATCGGCGTCACGCGGGCGGAGGCGCAGCGCCCGCAGCCACGCCCACACGGCTTCGCCCGTGTGGCCCGATCGCATGGCCGCGAGCCCGTAATCGTACCAGGCGATCGCATCTCGGGGGTCGGCCTGAATGGCCTCGGCGAACGCATCGTGCGCCGCGGAGAAGTCCCCGCGCGCGTACGCGCCGGTGCCCTGCGAGAACGGGTCCTGAGCGCGTGCGACGAGGCGGCCCGGCGAAGCGCCGGCAGCGACCGCCGCGGCCAGCAGCAGCATGGCCGCGGTCGAACCGGCGCCGCGACGGGGCCCGGGCGCTGCCGAGTCCACCGCCTGCAGCGCCGTATCGGCCTCTCGCACCAGCGCCTCTCGCTCGGCTGCGCCCGCGTCGGTCGGCGCGAAGCGGTCCGCGTGGATCCGGCGCAGCAGCCCCCGGACGCGCTCGACCTCTGTCTCGGGCACGCCGAGCGCGCGGAGCTCGCGCTCAACGCGGTCCGGGACGCCTGTGCCCAGCTCACGCGAACCCAGGCGGTCGGCGAGCCATGCCGTGACGAACTGCTCCAGACGACGGTAGAAGGCGTCGCCTGTTTCACCGTGCGCGTCCGCGGTGAGCCCGGCGATCTCCCGCCGCCGGCGAGCGCTCAGGGCCCGCCGCGAGAGGCGGCGCGCGGCGGCGGGCCGGCGCCGAACGAAGACGGCGATACCGGCGAGCAGGGGCAGAAGCTGCAGCGCCGCGAACCACGGTGAGCGGACCCAGTCGAGGTCCACCGGCTCCGTCGCGCGGTCGCGGATCGGTCCGAGCGTCGGGGGCGGCTCGTCGCCGCCGGCTCCGGCGACGACAGCCGTCGCCGAGAGCTCGAGCGCGCCGGAGCGGAGCACGTCGTACCGGCCGGTCGCGGGCCTGAAGATGCCGTACTCGATGGGTCCGATCCGGATGCGCCCGGCGCGGCGCGGCACGAGGACCCAGGTGAACGTCTTGCTTCCGGCGACGACGCCACCGCTGTCGCGGACCCGTGCGTCCTCGGTCGGTGGATAGGCTACCGCCCCGTCGAGATCGGGAAGCCGTGGCGGAGGCAGCGCGCGCACGTTTCCGGTCCCGGAGACCTCCACCCGAAGAACCGCGCTCTCACCGACGGGAACGGACGCCGGCAGCAGCGTCGCCCGGAGGAGGTAGTCGCCGACCGCCCCCGTGAAGGAGCCCGGCCGGCCGCTCTCCGGCAGGTCCCGCACGTGGAGCGGGATCGAATCCGTCTGCATCTGCCGCGGCACGTTCTGTCCGAACAGCCCCGCGCGCAGGTCGTAGGAGAGCTGCGCGGGTGGCAGGCGGTAGTCGCCCGGCTCCAGCGGGAAGTAGGCCCGCCGGTAGGCGTGCACCTCCGTGACACCGGAGCGCGTGATGCGCGTCCGCACGGACGCGCCGTCGGCGAGATCCTGAATCCAGAAGCCGGACGGATTCGGCGGCAGGTACTCCGGCGCCCAGCTCATGCGCTGCCGCAGGTCGCCCGAGAATCGGGCCTCGGCGTCGAGCGTCGCCTGCTGTCCGACGTAAACCGTGTCCGGCTCCATCTGCGCGTCGAACTGTACGCCCGCGATCTCGCCGCTGAGCTCGCCTCGCGGCGCTGCGCCCGATGCCGTCACGACGAGCGTGACTGTCCCCGTGTGATAGGGCTGGCCGCCCACCTCCACGGTGATCGAAGGAAGCCGATAGCGGCCGGGCCGGCTAGTGGAGAGGAAGTAGGTGCGCGTCATCGTGAACGAGCGGCCGCCCGGCAGGCTGAACGCCACCTCCGTCTGCTCGCTCGAGCCGATCACCGCGACGCCGCCCGGCAGCGGGGGCACGCTCCACGACTCCGGCTCGTCGCCGTCGGTGCGTACGGTGACGTCGAGCTGGGCGGTCTCGCCCGCGGCGACGCTCGGCTGCGCGAGCGTCGCCTGGACTCGCACCGACTGGGCTGCGGCCGGCCCGGAGAGAAGCGCGAGCAGCAGCGCGCAGACGGGGCGTGCTGCCCCCGGAATGTGCGCGGCCCCGGCGCGGCGAGCGGCGCACATCACCAGTTGCGCACCGTCGCGGACTGGCGTCGCCCCTTCCTGAGCGATTCGCGGTATACGTCCCGCTCGCCCTGCTCGATCGCGTTCAGCAGCCGGGCGGCTTCCTGCTCCGTCATGCCGGAGCTCTCGCCACCCTGTCCCCCTCCGGCGTTCTGGCTGGCGTTCGCCTGGTTCTGTCCGCCGCCGCCACCACCACCCCCCTGCTGGTTCTGCTGCTGGTCGCCCTGCTGCTTCTGCTGCTTGGGCTGCTCCTTCTGCTCGCGCAAAGCCAGCTCGAGGTTCCACTTCGCGGCCGAGTCGCGCGGCGTGAGACGGAGCGTCTGCTTGTACGCCTGGACCGCGGCATCGAGCAGCTGCTGCGTCGCCTCGGGGTCCTTGCTCGTACGACCGGCCTCCAGGAAGCGGTTGCCGAGGTTGTAGAAGGTCCGCTCGCGCAGGGAGGGCTCGACCGCCGAGAGCGCCGCCTGGAACGCCTGCTCCGCTTCCTGGTAGCGGTGCAGCTGTAGCAGTGCGGTGCCGAGGTTGTACTGCACCTCCGGCGAGACCTCCCCCGCCTCGATCGCCTGGCGATACGCTTCGACCGCCTCCGCGTACCTGCCTTCGCGGTAAAGGCGATTCCCCTTCTCGAGCCCGCCGAACGCGAACGCGCAGAGCAGCGCGACGCACGCGAGCGGCCATCCCCGGCGCGCAGTCCTCATTCGCTTTTGACTCCGCCCAATCGACTCATCAGCTTCGGCCTCCAAAGCCTCGGCCGTCGCAGCATCGGTCCGCTCGTGATCTCGCGACGCGCGATCAGCGCATCGATCGCGAGGAGCAGCAGCGCGAATGCGACGAACCAGCCGGTCCGGTCCTGCAGCTCGAGCCGTCGCCCCCGCGAGTCCGTCACCCCGCGGCGCATCCCCTGAAGCACGGACACCAGTCGCTGACTCGAGCCGGCTTCGCCGAGGTGGACGTAGGTGCCCCCGGTGATGCGCGCGATCCGCTGCAGCAGCGGTTCGTTCAGCCTGGACACCACGATGCTCCCATCCAGGTCGTGGATCCAGCCGACCACCTGCCCCGTCTCCGGGTCCACATCCGGGACACGCGCCCCCTCGGGCGTGCCGACGCCGACCGTATGTACGATTACGCCGGCCGTCTTCGCCCGTTCCGCGGACTCCAGGATCGCCTGCTCGTCCTCGAGCGCCTCTCCGTCACTGACGATCACGACCGCACGATCGCCACCGGTGTCCTCCGCGCGAACCACGTCCGTGGCCTGGCGGATCGCCGACGACAGCGCCGTGCCGCCGCTGCTCAGGATCTCCGGATCGAGGGCGTCGATATAGAGCTGCAGGGCCCCGTGGTCGATCGTGAGCGGCGCCAGAACGTACCCCTGTCCCGCGAACGCGACGAGGCCGATCCGGTCGCCGGCCAGCTCGCGCAGCAGCTGGGACGCGAGCAGCCGCTCCCGCTCGAGCCGGCTGGGCTGCAGGTCGGAGGCCAGCATCGAGTTGGACACGTCGAGAGCGAGCACGAGATCGAGCGCCCGCGTGCGCCCCTCGGCGGCGGCGAAGCCCCACTGCGGGCCAGCCGCGGCCAGCCCGAGGGCACCCCCGGCCAGCAACAGCAGCGCGAGCCTCAGCGACGGGAATCGGCCCAGCTCGCCGGCGCCGAGGCGCTGCGCCATCGGCACGCCTCCGAGGGCGCGCGCCACGCGGCGGCGCCGGCGCGCGTAGATGAGGACGCCGGCGAGCAGCGCCAGCGGCAGCACCGCCGCGAGCCAGAGCAGCATCGGTCTTGCGAAGCTCATGGCACCCGTCCCCAGCGGCTCGCGCGCAGCGTCCACTCGGCGACGAGCAGCGCGATCGCCAGCAGCACGAAGGGCAGCGTGTGCGGCGTGTAGTCCACGTAGCGGCGGACCTCGAACGGCTCGCGCTCGAGGCGGTCGATGCGATGGTAGATGCTGTCGAGCGCCTGCTCGTTCGTCGCCCGGAAGTACCGACCGCCGGTGAGATCCGCGATCCGGGTCAGCAATTGCTCGTCGATGTGGACCGGCACGTTCGCGTACTGGTAGCCGAACGGCCCCCGCGCGATCGGCATTCGCGCGACGCCTTCCGTGCCCACGCCGATCGTGTAGACGCGGATGCCGAAGGCCTTGGCCGCCTGCGCCGCGGTGACGGGATCGATCTCGCCGCGGTTGTTCTCGCCATCGGTGAGCAGGATGAGCACGCGCGAGCGACCAGGCACGCGGCGCAGCCGGTTCGCGGCTACCGCGATCGCGGTGCCGATCGCGGTGCCATCCTCGAGCATTCCCGGTCGCAGCTCCGAGAGCGACTGGTACAGGATCGGGTAGTCCACCGTGAGCGGCACCTGCGTCAATGCCTGCCCGCTGAATGCGACGAGGCCGATCCGGTCCGAGGTCCGGCCGCGGATGAACGCGGCGGTCGTCTGCCGCGCGACCTCCATGCGGTTCTGCGGCGCGAAGTCCTCCGCCAGCATCGAGCTCGAGATGTCCACGGCGACGACGATCGCGATGCCCTGGGTGTCGATGTTCACGGCCGAGATGCCCGTGCGCGGTCCCGCCAGCGCGACGATCAGCGCGACGATCGCGACGCCGCGCAGCCAGCCCGGGAGCCGCACGAGCCAGCGGGTCGTGCGGCCGACGAGACCGCGAAGTCCTCCGGCGCGGGAGAACGCCAGCGCCCGCTGCGGTGCTCCGCGTGCGAGCCACGCCCACAGGGGAAGGCCGAGCAGCAGCAGCAGCGCCCAGGGGTGCGCGAAGCCGTAGCTCATGCCGCGGCCTCTCCTTCAACGACGGCGCCGGGCGGCGCCGGGTAGCCTTCGATCCAATCGCGCAGCGCCTGTCGCTCCGCCTCCGCCTCCGCCTCCGTCGGCCGGCGGCGTGCGAACTTCACGAGGTCCGCGGACTCGAGCATCGAGAGCAGCTCGGCGGCCGCAGGTGCGGGCAGCGTGTTGCGCAGTCCGGGTGAGAGCTCGTGCGTGGTCAGATCCGGGCCGAGCGGCGGATGCAGCTCGTGCAGGTAATGGCGCACCGCCTCGGTCGCTCCGCTGTAGAACGCGATCGGGCCCTCTCGCCCGAAGACGCGCTCCTGCCCCAGCCGATCGAGTGCCTCCAGCGCGCGCTGCCGCGCTGTGAGCGGCGTCGGCCCCTCCTCGGGACGCCGTCGCCTCGCCCGCCGGATCAGCCAGTAGGCGAGCGCCGCCGCCAGCAGCAGCGCGAGCAGCACGCCGAGCAGCCAGCCCCAGGCGAGTCCGTAGCCGCCCACGATCCCCTTCGGCGGCTTCGGCTTCACGCCGGCGGTGTCCGGGGGCAGCACGGATGCGACGATGATGGGGCCCGCCGCGGCCGTGAGCACGGTGTCGCGCCCCGCGCCGACCAGGCGCACGTGCAGCTCCGGGATGTCCTGCGCGCCGGGGCGCCAGGCGGTGAGCGGGTAGATCGCGGTGACGCGCCGGGTCGTGCCGACCGTGTCCACGATCAGCTCGCGGCGCCCCGCATTCTCCACATCGCCGGCCACCTCGAGCGAGTCCGGGAACCCGGCTCGCGAGCCTGCCGGCAGCTGCACCCGGATGGCCGCGTGAAAGACCTGTCCCACCGTGACCGTGTCCGGCACCACTCCGGCGGTGACCTGCTGAGCGGCGACGTCGCGCGGCTGGACGGCCGCGCAGAGGAGCGCGGCGGCGGTTGCGGCCGCGAAGCCGCTCGAGCGCCGGCGGCTCATGTGCGCTGTCGCCGCTCCCGGCGCCGAAAGAACGCGAGCAGCGGCCCGACGTAGGAGCGATCGGTGCGGATCGGCACGACGTCGATCGCGGTGCGGCGCAGTCGGCGCCGCATTCCCTCCCGCTCGGCGGCGGTCTGGCTCGCGAACGCCTCCCGGACGCGCGCCCGCCCGGTGTCCACCGGCACGAGCTCGCCGGTTTCGGGATCGGTCAGCACGATCAGCCCCGCGTCCGGCAACGTCTCTTCCCCCTCGTCCGCGATCTCGAGCGCGATCAGGTCGTGCCGGCGCCCGACGACGCGCGCGGCGCGCTCGAACTCCTCGAGACGTTTCCCGGATGGAATCAGGAAGTCGCTCAGCAGGAAGACAATGGAGCGGTGGCGCAGCAGGCGCCCCGCGTAGTCGAGGGCCGCGCCCAGGTCGGTGCCGGTGCCCTGCGGCCGGAACGCGAGCACATCCCGGATCAGCCGCAGCACGTGTCGACGGCCCTTCTTCGGCGGCACGAAGTACTCGACCCGGTCGCTGAAGAGCAGCAGGCCGACGCGGTCGTTGTTGCGCACGGCGGAGAGCGCGAGGACGGCCGCCACCTCGGCGGCCAGCTCCGCCTTGAAGCGACCGTGCGTGCCGAACTGCTCCGAGCCGGACAGGTCCACCGCCAGCAGCACCGTGAGCTCGCGCTCCTCGACGTGCTTCTTCGTGTGCGCCTGCCCGGTGCGGGCAGTCACGTTCCAGTCGATGGTCCGAACGTCGTCCCCGTGCTGGTACTCGCGAACCTCGGCGAACTCGATGCCCTGTCCCTTGAACACGGATTGATACTCACCGGTGAAGAGCGAGTTGACCCAGCCACGCGTGCGCAGCTCGATCAGCTTCACCTGCCGGAGTACCTCGCGCGGAACGCCGCCCATCCCCGCTCGGTCCTTGCGGTGTCCGGCGGCGGGAGCGACGGCTGCTTCGGCTGCGGCGGAGCGAGCCGCGTTCACGGCACCTCGATCGTCTCGAGCACGCGCCGGATGATGTCGTCGGAGCCGACTTCCTCGGCCTCGGCCTCGTAGCTCGTGATGATGCGGTGGCGGAGAACGGCCGGCGCGATCGCCTTGACGTCGTCCGGCAGCACGTAGCCACGCCCCTTGAGGAACGCGTGTGCGCGGCCGCACACCGCCAGGTAGATGCTCGCGCGCGGCGAGCCGCCGTACTCGATCAGCGTCGTCAGCTCACCGAGCCCGTAGCCCGCCGGCTCGCGCGTGCAGTGCACGATGTCCACGATGTAGTCGCCGATCTTGTCATCCATGTAGATCGCGTGGATCTCGGCGCGGGCGGCCAGGATCTCGGCACGCGTGGCGACCACATCGACCGCCGCCGGCGCCCGCCCCGCGACGCGACGGATGATCTCCTTCTCCGTCTGCTTGTCCGGGTAGCCGACCCGCAGCTTCAGCATGAAGCGGTCGACCTGGGCTTCGGGAAGGGGATAGGTGCCTTCCTGCTCGATCGGGTTCTGCGTCGCGAGCACGAGGAACGGCTCCTCGAGCGGATACGTCTCGTTGCCGATCGTGACCTGCCGCTCCTGCATCGCCTCGAGCAGCGCCGACTGCACCTTCGGAGGCGCCCGGTTCACCTCGTCGGCGAGGACCAGGTTCGCGAACACGGGCCCCTTCTTCGGCAGGAACTCGCCCGTGCTCTGGTTGTAGATCAGCGTCCCCACTACGTCCGCCGGCAGCAGGTCGGGCGTGAACTGGATGCGCTGAAAGCTCGCGTCGATCGTCTCCGCGATGGAGGCGACGGTGAGCGTCTTCGCGAGGCCCGGCACCCCTTCGAGCAACACGTGCCCGCCCGCGAGCAGCCCGATCAACAGCTGCTCGATCATGTCCTCCTGCCCCACCACCCGCTTGTGCAGCTCGCGGGTGATCCGCGCCGCGAGCTCGCGGCCCGTGCCGCTCCCGGTGGACTCCACGGTCGAGCTCAATGCCCGCCTCCTTCAGCTCTCGTCAGGTTCGTATGGAGATGCTACGCGCCGCCCCCGATGCAAGATCCGGAGCGGCGATTCCCGTCGTGGGAAGGGCGACCGCTCAGCGCTTCAGACGCTCGCCGCGGTCCTCGTTGCGGAAGACCCAGGCGGCCAGCCGTCCCGGTCGAAGCTGCCGCCGACGCGGGCCCGCGTCCACGTCGCTGCGCGATCCGCGCTCCGGACCCGGCACGCGGCGCCGCTCCTCCTCCATCGCAGCGAGGCGCTCCTTCCAGCGCGTCCAGTTCGTCGCGCGCAGGTCGACCCAGCCGTTCTCGGCCAGCCGCGGATCGTCCGCCCCCTGCCCCGCCACCGGCGCGACCTTCACGAGAGGGCCACGCAGCAGACGCTCGCCGTCGGGGAGCAGGATCGGGAGCCCGATCGAGAGGATGCGGATGCGCAGCTCGTCGTCCGCGTCGATGAGCTCGCCGGCAGCCTCCGCGGTGTCCTCCGCATCCAGCTCCGCCGCCGCCGGGGCGTCGGGAAAGAGGCGTCCCAGGATCGCGGCCTCGAAGAGCAGCTTGGAGAGGCGGGGCGGTCCCAGCATCTCGTACGCGACGCCCGCGCCGTAACGTCGCTCGAGCTCCTCCATGTGCTCGATCGCGACCTGCCGAAGCACGCCGGCGCGGTAGCTCGGTCCAGAGGTGGACGCGTCGAGCGCGGCGACGACGTCGCGCCCGGTCGGATACCCGCGGATCTCGCGCAGCACGTTGTCCGCGATCTCCTCCGGCGTGATGAATTCCATGAGGCCGAGCGCGGTGAGGACCTCGAACTCGCCGAGGCTGAAGAGGCCGTTCTCGCCCGCGTCCAGATACACGCCCTCGAGCTCGCCGCCCGCCACGCGGCAGGCGGAGGCGACGTCGGCGCCGAACGCGTCCCGCAGCGCCAGCGGCCGGGTCGCGTCCCAGCGCTCGACCGGGCGGCCGCCGCGCACGATCGCGCCGTGCTCGATCCGGCTCCAGCTGATCGCGGCAGTCGGCTTGATCTCCTTGACGGCCGGCGCGCCCGGCGTGCGCGCCATCAGGTACAGCAGCAGCGTGTGCGCCCCCGCCAGGCCGGCTTTCGAGAGCAGCATGCGGCTCGGCCGCTCCTCCGAGTGCGTGAACGGGACGTTCAGCCCCATTCCGCCCGTTCCCGAGGTGCCAATCTTCAGGTACATCTCCGTCCCCGCGCCGCGCAGCGACTCCAGCGCGATCTGCACGTGTCGGATCAGCTGCGGCAGGTAGAGCGTGGAAAGGTGCCGCTCGATGAGGTCGCTCTCGAGGGCGCCGGCGGCGGCGTCACGGCGCAGGCGGAGCGCGCTCTCGAAGACGTTCTGGTAGGCGAAGGCCGTGGCCGTGTTCACGCAGTCGACGACGATGTCGGGATGCCGCCTCCCGATCAGGGCGCCGAGGGCCGAGCGCGCGACGACATCGTGCGTCAGCTCACCGTAGAGATCCTCCAGGATGGTCGCGCGCGCGGCTGCGTCATCGAGCAGCTCATCGCGGCGACGGTCCTTCAGCGATGCCGGCAGGAAGACGTCACCCCACTCCGCTGCGAGCTCGACCCCTTCGGGAACCGAGCCCTCCTCCTGCAGCTCGGCGAGCGCCTCCTCGGCCTCGGCCCGCGTCAGCGAGCTGATCACCAGCGCCGCCGGACGGTGCTCCAGGAGCCGACGCGCCACCGCCATTCCGACCAGGCCCGAGCCGCCGAGGATCAGGACGTTGCGTCCCGTGATGTCCATGTCGCTCCCACTCTTCGGGTCAGTCTGCGCCCGCTCGCTCGAGCGCGGCGACCTCCTTCGGTTCCAGCCGGCGCCACTCGCCGCGCGGCAGGCGTCCGAGCCGGATCGGGCCGTAGCTGCGTCGCACCAGGCGGCGAACCGGATGTCCGAGCGCGCCGAACAGCCGCCGCACCTCCCGCTTCCGGCCCTCGGTCATCGTCACCCGCACCCGCGTGTAGCCGGCCTTCGGCGGCGGCCGCCGCTCGAGTGCGCGCACCCGCGCCGGCCCATCGTCCAGCTCGACACCGGCGAGCAGGCGTCGCTCGTCCTCGTCGCTCAGCTCGTGCTCGATGACGACGTCGTAGACGCGATCGATCTCGTAGCTGGGGTGCAGCAGCCGGTACGCGACGTCGCCCTGGTTCGTAAGCAGCAGGAGCCCCTCGCTGCCCGCGTCCAGCCGACCCACGTGAAACAGCCCCGCCAGCTCCGTGGGCAGAAGATCGTAGACGGTGCGCCGACCGTGTGGGTCGGATCGTGTCGTGACGTATCCCACCGGCTTGTGCAGCGCAACCCACACCGGATTGGCCAGCGACACCCTTCGGCCATCCACCTCGACCCGGTCCCGCTCCGGATCGACCTGGACGCCCATCTCGGTCACGACCCGGCCGTTCACCCGCACCCGCCCCGCCCGGATCATGGATTCCCCCTGCCGGCGCGACGCGACGTGCGCCCGCGAGAGGAACTTCTGAAGCCGCATCGCGCTCGCCGCTATTGCGCCTCCTCAGGCGCACTCGCGGGCGCGCCCTCGGCAGCGCCGGGCGCGTCGCCGGGCGGTGCGGAGGCGACGTCGACGGGCTCGGCGGATTCGCCGCCCGTCGCGGACGGCCCGGAGCCGCCGTCGTCGACCGGCCTCCGCTCGCGCAGCACGATCGGCAGCTCCTCCGGGCGGGGCAGGTCCTCGACGGAGCGGAACCCGAAGTGCTCGAGGAAGAGCCGCGTCACGCCGTAGAGCAGCGGCCGGCCCAGCCCCTCGCCACGCGCGACGACCTCCACCAGACCCCGGTCCTGGAGCGTGCGCAGCACCGCCGACGATCCGACCCCTCGGATCTCCTCGATCTCCGATCGGCCGATCGGCTGCCGGTACGCCACGATCGCAAGCACCTCGAGCGCGGGTGTGGAGAGTCGGGACGGCTGAGGCACGGTGTCGAAGCGCTCGAGGTGCGGCGCGTACTCGGGCCGTGTCAGGAGCTGGAAGCCGCCTCCCACCTCGTAGACCTGGAACGCGCGGCTCGTCTCCTCGTACTGGATGCGAAGCTCCTCGATGGCGTCGACGACACGGTCCTCATCCAGCTCGTCGTCCACACGAGCCAGGTCGGCCGCGCCGAGCGGTGCATCACTGGCGAAGAGCAACGCTTCGATGATCTGCGTCGTTCGCATTCCGGCGCTTCAGCGGGTCAGCGACCCTTTCGGGTCCGGCGGTAGAGCCAGAGGGTGGCGAACGGCTCGCTCTGGCGCAACGACACCTCCTCGCGCTTCGAAAGCTCGAGGCCGGCCAGCAGCGTGACCGCCGCGTGCAGCCGATCGGCGAACGGCTCGACCAGCTCTCCGAACGCGACCCGGGACTTCGCGGCGAGCGCCTGGAGGATCAGGCCGACCTTCTCATCCGTCGTGACGGGACGGCGGACCACGCGATGTTCCAGCGGCGAGCGCACGCGATCGGCCAGAGACAGCGCCGCGGCGAACACGTCCTCCCACTCGATCTCGAGGGGCGGCAGCTCGTCCGCGATGGGAGGCTCGTCGCGCGGCGGAACGTAACCCCTGCCGTAGTGCCGCGAGCGGTCCGCCTCCGAGTCTTCGAAGCGCCGCGCGAGATCGCGGAAATGCTCGTACTCGAGTAGCCGCCGGACCAGCTCCGCCCTCGGGTCGTCTCCCTCCCCCGCGCCGCCGCGCTGCCGGGGCAGCAGCATCTGCGCCTTGATGCGCACGAGCGTCGCCGCCATCTCCAGGAACTCGCCCGCCCGATCCAGCTCGAGCGCCTTCAACGTCGCGATCGCCTGCAGGAACTGCCCCGTGATCTGCGCGATCGGGATGTCGAAGATGTCGATGTCCTGCGAGCGGATCAGGTGCAGCAGCAGGTCCAGCGGACCCTGGAACCGCTCCAGCTCCACGACGAAGGCGGAATCGTAGTCCGTCTCGAGGAGGCGCGTCATCGGCGCGCTCATGACCGCCCCGCGCCGGGCCGGATCCGTCGAATCGCTGCGCTCTGCATCGGCCGCCAAGGTAATGCCGGCGCCCCCCGGGCGCGAGGAGCCGGAGGCGACAACGCCGTCTCGGCCGGCCACCTGCGCGGCCTCGCGTGAGGGTGCATGCGGTCGGTTCGGAGGTTGACACTCCGTGAGCTCCTCTTTAGCATTCGAGGCTACGATTTCGAGGAGCACGAGGACCTTGTACCTGGAGCTACGGCTTGCCGAACACGAGGAGCGCCAAGAAGCGGATGCGGCAGCAGGAGGGGCGCCGCGATCGCAACCGCGCGCAGAAGTCCCGCCTGAAGACGGCGATCAAGAGGGTGATGAGCGCGACCTCCGCCGAGGAGGCGATCGCCGCGTATCGTGATAGCGCGGCGATGCTGGACCGCTTCGCGACGCGACGCCTGATCCACCCGAACAAGGCACGCCGGAAGAAGTCCCAGCTCGCGAAGATCGTGACGGAGCTCGGCGGCCAGCCCTGAAGCGGCCGCAGCGCCTCCACCCCGCCTAGCCTTCCAGCGCGAAGCGCCTCTCCGTTCCTCGGGCGCGCAGCGCGTCGATCTCTTTTCCGCCCTCTGCGCGAAGTGCCGCCGCCGTGTCGGAGCGCGTTCAGTCCCCCTCGAACATGTCGATCGTGAACGGGTCGGGTGGGATCCCCGGACCTGAATCCGGCGAGCCCCCGCCGCGCGGATCCGAAGGGCTCCCTCTTCGGCTCCCGCCATTGGCGCGGCCCACCGGGGTGCGGCTGCCCTGGGCCGGAGGGGGGGTGTCGGCACCAGCGTCACCGCGCGCCTCACCGTGCCTGAAGAGTTCCCGCCCGAGACCCCGGTCGTAGGGCGTCCAGCCGCTCTCGACGCGCTCGATCAGGTCCGATGCCTGCTGCACCTTCGCGTCCATGTCGTCCGCGTAGTGGAGGAGAATCGCTTCGAGCGTGAGCGGCTGTCTCGGGCTCTGCCACTCATAGCGTCCCTGGTGGCTCGCGACGAGGTGGAGCAGCAGGCGAAGCCGCTCGGGGTCGAGCTCCGGCACCTCCCGCGCCGCATCCCGCACGAGATCCAGCCCGATCAGGATATGACCGAGCAGTCGGCCTTCCGTCGTATAGTGGAAACCGGGCTCGAGGGAAATCTCGCGGATCTTGCCGACGTCGTGGAGCATGGCTCCGGCGAGGAGCAGGTCGCGATCCAGACGCGGAGCGTAGTGCTCGTCGAGCCGCTGACAGATACCGACGAGCGAGAGCGTATGCTCGAGTAGCCCGCCGACCCAGGCGTGGTGGTTGTGCTTCGCTGCGGGAGCGCGCCGGAACGCGCGCCCGCTGGCCGTCTCACCGCCGAGCAGCCGCTCGACCAGCGCGCGCAGCGCCGCGTCGTGCAACGAGGCCATCCAGCCGTCCAGCTCCGCCTCCATCTCGGTGAAATCCCGCCGCGACCGGGGCATGAACAGCTCCAGCTCGTCCGGCTCGAGGTCGATGCGCTCGATCGCCTCGATCTTGAGCTGTCGCGCATCGCGGAAGCTCTCGACGCGCCCGCGCACGCCCACGAAGAAGCCGATCTCGAGGCGCTCGCGCACGGTCTCGGCATCCTCCCATACCTTCGCCTCGATGGTCCCGTGCACGTCACTCAGGCGGAGCGTCAGGAACGGCTTGTCGCTGCGCGTCGTGCCGACCTCGAGGCCCGTCAGCGAGTAGCAGGCGGTCAGCAGGTCGCCGACCTCCAGCTGCCTCAGCGACGGCCACGGGAACGCGGCGGTGCCGATCCATTCGCGGGCGGTGCGGAGCTTCTGCATGCGTATGGTGCCTGGCGACCTGCTGGAGGAGTCAGTCAGCTTCCGGATCCTGGTCGTTGGAATACACCACGCGGCCGCCGACGATCGTCAGCGCGTTCCGGCCGGTCAGCGTCCAGCCGGCGAATGGCGTGTTGCGGCTCTTCGACGCGAACGCGGACGGCTCGACGACCCACGATGCCGTCGGATCGAAGACGGTGACGTCGGCCGGGGACCCCGGCTTCAGCGTGCCGCCGGGCAGGGAGAACGCACGAGCCGGTGCGCAGCTCATGCGCTCGATCAGCGTCGGCAGGTCGATCACCCCCTTGTGCACGAGCTCACCGAGCGCTAGGCCGAGCGCGGTCTCGAGGCCGACGAGGCCGAACGGCGCCTCGTCGAACGCCTGCTCCTTCTCGTCGTAGTGGTGCGGCGCGTGGTCGGTCGCGATCACGTCCAGCGTGCCGTCCGCGACCCCCTCGCGCACCGCATCACGGTCGGCGGCCGAGCGGAGCGGCGGATTCACCTTCGCCTCCGTACGGTAGCCGTCCACGGCCTGGTCGGTGAGCGTGAAGTGGTGCGGCGTCGCCTCCGCGCTCACTCGCACGCCGCGCGACTTCGCCTCGCGCACCATCGCGACGCCGCGCCGCGTCGACACGTGCTGCAGGTGCAGGCGTCCACCGGTGAGCTCGGCGAGCAGCAGGTCCCGCGCGATCATAACGTCCTCGGCGGCGTTCGGGATCCCGAGCAGCCCGAGCCGCGTCGAGACCACGCCTTCGTTCATCGACCCGCCGCGCGAGAGTCCCTTCTCCTCACAGTGGCTCGCGACCGGAATGCCGAAGCTCTGGGTGTACTCGAGCGCCAACCGCATGAGTCCCGAGTCGCGGACGGGCAGCCCGTCGTCCGTGATGCCGACCGCGCCGGCCGCGACCATCTCGCCGATCTCGGTCAGCCGCTCACCCGCCTGTCCCACCGAGATCGCGCCCAGCGGGTAGACCCGCGCCGCGCCGGCACGCACGCCCTCGGCTCGGACGAAGCCGACCGCAGCCGGATCGTCGATCGGCGGGTCCGTGTTCGGCATCGAGCAGACGGCCGTGAAGCCGCCGGCCGCGGCCGCCCGTGCCCCCGTCAGGATCGTCTCCTTGTGCTCGCCGCCCGGCTCACGCAGGTGCACGTGCACGTCGATCAACCCGGGGCAAACCACCCGCCCCGCGACCTCGCGCACGAGCGCGTCCGCGGGCTCGTCGAGCCGCGCGCCGAGCTCCGCGACGCGGCCGTCGGCGAGCAGCACGTCCAGCACGCGGTCGAGGCCCTGCGAGGGGTCCACGATACGTCCGCCCCGCAGCAGGATCGGCCGGTTCCGCTCGTCTGCCATCATCTCACCCCTCGGAAGGCCCGCGCTTGGCGGCCTCCGCCCGGTCCGGCGAGCCGCCGGCGAGCAGGTAGAGTACGGCCATGCGCACCGCGACGCCGTTCGTGACCTGGCGCAGGATCACCGAGTCCGGCCCGTCGGCCACATCGCTGTCGATCTCGACTCCCCGGTTCATCGGCCCCGGGTGCAGGATCACGAGCTCGCGCGGGGCGAGCGACAGCCGGTCGCGCGAGATGCCGAACACGCGGTTGTACTCCCGCAGCGTGGGCACGTAGCCGCCCTGCATCCGCTCCAGCTGCAGCCGCAGCACGTTGAGCACCTCCGCCCACTCGATCGCCTCCTCGACGCGCGGGAACACGCGCACGCCGAGATCCTCGATGGCGGGCGGGAGCAGCGTCTTCGGTCCGCAAACCGCCACCTCGGCGCCGAGCTTGGTCAACCCCCAGATGTTCGAGCGCGCGACCCGCGAGTGAAGGATGTCGCCGACGATGCACACGCGCACGCCTTCGATACGGCCGATGCTGTCCCGGATCGTGAGCATGTCGAGGAGCGCCTGCGTGGGATGCTCGTGGCGGCCGTCCCCGGCATTCACGACGTTCGAGCGGATGCGGTCGGCGAGAAAGCGTGCGGCGCCGGACGCGCCGTGGCGGATCACCACCATGTCGATCCGCATCGCCTCGAGATTGCGTGCAGTGTCCACCAGCGTCTCGCCCTTCGAGACGCTCGAACCGCTCGACGCGATGTTCACCGTGTCGGCGGAGAGACGTTTCTCGGCGAACTCGAACGAGACGCGCGTGCGGGTGGAGGGCTCGAAGAAGAGGTTGACGATCGTCTTGCCGCGCAGGACCGGCACCTTCTTGATCTGCCGCTCGCTGATCTCCTTGAACGGCTCGGCGGTGTCCAGAATCGTGCGGATCTGCTCGGCGCCGAGCGGCTCGAGGCCGATCAGGTCCTTGCCGAGCGGCGACGGCATCAGCTCGACTCCCGCTCGTTCGCGACGATCTCGACGGCGAGCCGGCCGTCCACGTCCGGAACGAGCACGTCCACACGATGGTCGTCGTCCACCTGGACCGTGCGTCCAGCGATGTCCGGCTGGATCGGTAGCTCGCGGCCGCCCCGGTCCACCAGAACGCACAGGATGATCCGCGCGGGTCGGCCGAAGTCCGCCAGCTCGTCCATCGCCGCCCGCGCCGTCCGCCCCGTGTAGGCGACGTCGTCCACGACGACCACGACGCGGTCGTCGATGCCCTCCTCCGGCAGCCTCGTCTCCCCGACAACCGGCCGGGGCCCGATCGCCATGAAGTCGTCGCGGTAGAGCGTAATGTCGAGCGAGCCGCACGGCGGGCGGAGCCCTTCGGCCCGCTCGATCTCCTCCGCGAGCAGATCGGCGAGCTGGACGCCCCGTCTCTGGATCCCGATCAACACGAGCCGGTCCACGCCGTTGTTGCGTTCGACGAGCTGACGGGCCATGCGCGCGAGAACGCGCTGCACCGCCCTTTCATCCATCAACAGCTCTCGTCGGTGTTCGGCCATCCGGCACGGTCGGGGATGAAAAGTGGGCCCCTCGGCGGCCGAAGCTAATCGGCGGATCGCCGCGGAGTCAACCGGGAGATGTCTCGCGACGCGGGACGGTTCGACGTGGATCGCGGACCCCATCGCGGCTGTAGCCCCGGGGAGGAGATGCAGGGGATCGAGATGCGAGGAGATCGACCGGCGTCGCGACGGGTTGCTCGGCGAGGCTGCGTACGAATTGGCTGCTACGCAGCCAAGCCGCTACGCGCGAGATCATCCCCGACATCTCCTGACGCTCGCCACGCCGCGAAGCTGACGGCTGCGCTCCGGGGACCGCAGCAGGTCGATGGTCACCCTCCCGCCCGAATCTCCATATCGCCGCCACGAATTGACGCCCCATCCCCTCGCCCGTACCTTCGGTCGATCCTCGCGCGGGACCGTGCGATCCTGCGGCCCCGATCGAGACAACCGCGCCCGGACGGCCCCCGCACCACCGAGCCCATGAGCCATCTCCTGCGCAGGAAGCCGGTCGCCGACGAGGTGGTCGAGACCGAGCGCACACAGCTCAAGCGCACTCTCGGTCCCTGGCAGCTCACCGCCCTCGGAATCGGCGCGATCATCGGCGCCGGCATCTTCTCGGCGACGGGAACGGCGATCGCGGGGGGCGGCGGGCACGTGGGCGCGGGACCCGGGCTCATGCTGTCTGTCGTGCTCGTGGCCGTCGCGTGCGGCTTCGCGGCCCTCTGCTACGCCGAGTTCGCGGCGATGATCCCCACCGCTGGAAGCGCCTACACCTATGCGTACGCGACGCTCGGCGAGCTCGTCGCCTGGATCATCGGCTGGGACCTGATCATCGAATACGCCGTCGGCAACATCGCCGTCGCCGTCAGCTGGTCCGATTACTTCCAGACCCTGCTGCGAGGGCTCGGCATCGCCTGGCCGCGGTGGATGGGCGTGCCGACGCTTTATGCGTTCCGCGCAGCGGGCCAGGTGCGAGACGTCGTGGCGCAGGGCGGCGACGTCGCCACCCTCTCGGACCAGGTGCGCACCGCCGCCGAGACGCTGCAGAACGCGCCGCATCTGTTCGGCATGCCGATCGTCTTCAACCTTCCCGCCGTCGCCATCGTCGTGCTGATCACCTGGGTCCTCGTCGTCGGGATCCGCGAGAGCGCCTGGTTCAACACCATCATGGTGCTCATCAAGCTCGTGACGCTGGGCATCTTCCTGTTCATCGGCATGCGCTTCGTTCGGCCGGAGAACTGGAGGCCGTTCGCTCCGAATGGATTTCAGGGGATCTGGACCGGCGCCGCGCTCATGTTCTTCGCCTACATCGGCTTCGACGCCGTTTCGACGGCCGCCGAGGAGAGCCGTAATCCGCAGCGGGACATGCCGTTCGCGATGATCGCGTCGCTGATCATCACGACGGTCATCTACATCGCGGTCGCCGCGGTGCTCACGGGGTTGGTGCCGTGGAACATCCTGGACACGGCCGACCCGCTCTCGACCGCGTTTCTGGCGCGCGGCCTGAACGTGGGCGCGGGGTTGATCGCGTTCGGCGCCGTCGTCGCCACGACCTCGGTGCTGCTCGTCTTTCAGCTCGGACAGCCGCGCATCTTCTTCGCGATGGCGCGCGACGGCCTGCTTCCGAGCTGGGCCGCGAAGGTGCACCCGAAGCACCGCACTCCGCACGTCACGACCATCATTACCGGTGCGTTCGTGGCGTTCTTCGCGGCGTTCGCTCCCATCGACTGGGTGATCGAGCTGACGAACATCGGCACACTGTTCGCCTTCGTCCTCGTCGCACTCGGCATCCTGGTGCTGCGCCGCATCGAGCCCGACCGCGAGCGGCCCTTCCGCACCCCGCTCGTGCCGCTCGTGCCGATCCTCGCCATCGCCTCCTGCGTCGGCCTCATGCTCGGCCTGCCCTGGGAGACGTGGGTTCGCTTCGCCGTCTGGCTCGTGATCGGCCTTGCCATCTACTGGTTCTACGGCCGCAGCCACAGCGTGCTGCGCCGCCAGCACGGGTCGCCGCGGACCGACCTGCAGGGCTGAGTCAGCTCGAGGGCGCATCTCGACCTACCGACGCGCCCGGAAGAACTCCCGCAGGAGCTCGCCGGCCGGCTCCGCCAGGACGCCCGACGTAATGGGGATGAGGTGGTTCAGACGCGGGTCCTGCACGATGCAGCCGAGTGAGCCGCACATGCCGGCCTTGGGGTCGGCGGCACCGAAGACGAGGCGCCGGATGCGGGCCAGGACGAGCGCGCCGGCGCACATCGCACACGGCTCCAGCGTCACGTAGAGGGTAGCGTCCAGCAGGCGCCAGTCGGGTCGGGAGCCGGCCGCGGCGCGCACGGCGAGGAGCTCGGCGTGCGCGGTGGGGTCGTTCCAGGTGCGGGTTCGGTTGCGGGCCTCCGCAGCCAGCGCGCCGTCCACCACGACGACCGCGCCGACCGGGACCTCGCCCTCCGATGCGGCGACGCGGGCCTGCTCGAGCGCCCGCGCCATCCACATCACGTCATCTGCCGTCCCGACCGTCAGGTCCGTCAGGGCGACACCCCCGCCGGATGGGGACCGGCGATCGCGCTCCCCGCCGACCGCCCGTGGTTCGAGAACGACCGCCACAAGCCCACCGCGCGGCCCAGGACCTCCAGCTCGGCGGCCCGCTGAGGGCGCAGCGGGATGAGGTGTCCCAGCGACCACTCCACCGCCAGCGCGAGATCGTCGGTGCGGCAGCGCACCGCCGCGACCTGCCCGAGGTAGCGGCAGACGACCGCATCGCCATCGTCCAGGGCGGCCTCGTCGGCCGCTTCGACGAGCAGCAGGTCGCCGCGGCGCGCGCCCAGCTCGCGCGCTCCTTCCGCCGTGACCTCGACGAGTCGGCCCCCCGGCACCTCCGCGGTGATCGACGGCAGCGGCGGCGAGGCCGCGGTCTGCGGGCGCACGGGGCCTGCGCCCAGCTCGATGCCGAGCAGCTTGACGCCGCGCGAGCGGGAGGGGTCGCGCTCGACCCACCCCTTTCGTGCCAGCGACTGCAGGTACTCCGAGACCGTCTTCGTGCTCTTGATGCCGAAGCGCCGACCGATCTCGCGGATCGAAGGCTGATAGGTGTTTTCGCGCAGGTAGTCGACCATGTAGTCGAAGATGCGCCGCTCCAGGTCCGTCAAGGGCTCAGGCATCCGCACCTCTCCGCCGCATGGGATGGGAAAAGGCGCGGAGGCACCGCCCGCCGATGCGGGATGAATGCCTCCGCGCCTGGACCTTCACGAAGCAGCACGTCGACCTCGGGCCGTACGACGCATGTGAGTTGCCCCTCCTGGGCTCGAACCAGGACTCTCCTGATCCAGAGTCAGGCGTGTTGCCAGTTACACCAAGGGGCAGTGGTATGCTGAAAACTAAATGTTCCTCCCGTGTGCCGTCAACGGAAGAGTGGCCGCAGCTATCCCGAGCTGGCCACGCTCATGGCGTCCAGCCGCTCGAGGGCCCGATCAATGCGCCGCAGTGTGCGCTCGCGGCCCATTGCCCACAGCACCTCGAAGATGCCGGGTGACACCGCGGTCCCGGTCAGCGCTACGCGGAGCGGGTGGATCAGCTTGCCTGCCCCGACGCCGAGCTCGTCGGCGAGCGCCCGCAGCCCGCGCTCCAGCGCCGCCTGCTCCCAGGGCTCGAGCACCGATAGGCGCTCACGGAGCGAGCGCAGCCGCTGCGCCACCTCCGCCGGCTGCTTCCAGTGCTTCGCCACGGCCTCCGCCTCCTCCTCGATCTCGTCCTCGAAGTAGGGGCGGGCCTGCGGCACGAAGTCGTCGAGGCTGCGTGCGCGCACCTTGAGCAGGTCGATCAGGTGCAGGAACCAGTCGTGGCGACGTCGCAGCTCCTCGTCGCTCGTCAGTCCAGCCGCCACAATGCGAGGCCGCACCAGCGGCTCGAGTCGCTCCGCGCTCGTCCGGCTCATGTGCTGCCCGTTCAG
Source organism: uncultured Gemmatimonadales bacterium (assembly GCA_963798855.1). Lineage (GTDB taxonomy): Bacteria > Gemmatimonadota > Gemmatimonadetes > Longimicrobiales > RSA9 > CAWCUU01. The sequence continues at coordinate 1,593,462 of CAWCUU010000001.1, forward strand.
CCACTCCAGCTTCGCCGAGTCGAAGACCGCGCTCTTCCTGTTGACGCCGTCCAGATCGAAGCGCGCGATCAGCTCATCGATCTCGAAGATCTCCTCGTCCGTCCCGGGCGACCACCCGAGCAGGGCGAGGAAGTTCACCATCGCCCACGGCAGCATGCCACGCTCGCGGTACTCCCCCACCGACGCCGCGCCGTGGCGCTTCGACAGCTTTCGCCCGTCCTCGCCCAGGATCACCGGGACGTGCGCGAACACCGGCTCCGGCGCGCCGAGCGCCCGGTAGAGCAGGATCTGCTTCGGTGTGTTCGAGATGTGGTCGTCGCCGCGCATCACGTGCGTGACGCGCATGTGCACGTCGTCACTCACGACCGCCAGGTTGTAGATCGGCGTGCCGTCCGTGCGCAGCACGATGAAATCCTCGATCTCCGAGTTGTCGAAGCGGATCTCGCCGTGCACGGCGTCGTCCCATCTCGTCTCCCCCTCCGGGACGTGAAAGCGGATCGAGTGCGGCTCTCCCGCCGCGGCCCTCCGCTCGGCTTGCTCGGCCGACACGCGCAGCAGGCAGTGCCGGTCGTAGCGGAATGCGTCGGGCTCGACCCCGGCGGCGGCGCGGCGCTGCTCCAGGGACTCCGGCGTGCAGAAACACCGGTAGGCGGCGCCGGACTCGAGCAGCCGGGCGACGTCGCCCCGGTGCCGCTCGATGCCGTCCGCCTGGTGGAACGGGCCCTCGTCCCAGTCGAGCCCGAGCCACGTCATGGCGTCCAGAATCACCTGCGTCATCTCGTCGCTCGAGCGCTCGCGGTCGGTGTCCTCGATGCGCAGGATGAACGCGCCGCCATGGTGGCGCGCGAAGAGCCAGTTGAAGAGCGCTGTGCGTGCCCCGCCCACGTGCAGGTATCCCGTCGGCGAGGGCGCGAAGCGGACACGGATAGAACTGTCGGAAGTCATGGGGGAAGATTCAGGCGTTGAACTTCAGGCGTCAACTGCGAGGCGCTGACGGCGAGGCGTCAACTGCGAGGCGCTGACTGCGAGGCGCTGACTGCGAGGCGCTGACTGCGAGGCGCTGACTGCGAGGCGCTGACGGCGAGGCGCTGACTGCGAGGCGCTACCGGCGAGGCGTGGGCGGGGAGGTGAGCCGCGCGTGCACTGGCCGTCCGTGCGGAAACCCCCTACGCTGCAGGTGTATCCAGACAGGCGACGCCGTTGAATCTCGACTTTGAGCTCTCGACTCTCCTTGACTACGCCCACACCGCCGGCCCGGCCGGAAGCCGAGCCGGGCTCCGCTCGATCGAGGCCGAACCTCGAGCCGCGCGACTTCATCCGCCAGATCATCGCGGACGACCTCGCCGCGGGGCGCTATCCCACCATCGTGACCCGCTTCCCGCCGGAGCCGAACGGTTTCCTGCACATCGGCCACGCGAAGGCGATCACGCTGAACTTCGGGCTGGCGCAGGAGGTACCGGGCGCGCGCTGCCACCTGCGCTTCGACGACACGAACCCGGAGACCGAGCGACCCGAGTACGTCGATTCCATCATCGACAGCATCCGCTGGCTGGGCTTCGACTGGGGCGAGCACCTGTACTTCGCGTCCGATTACTTCGATCGAATGTACGAGATCGGGGAGCACCTGATCCGCGAAGGGCACGCGTACGTCGACAGCCAGTCGGAGGAGGAGATCCGGCAGAACCGGGGCACCGTGACGGAGCCGGGGCGCCCGAGCCCGTACCGGGATCGCACCGTCGGCGAGAACCTCGACCTGTTCCGCCGGATGCGCGCGGGTGAGTTCCCCGACGGCACGCACGTTCTGCGAGGCCGCATCGACATGACCGCGCCGAACATGCTGATGCGCGACCCGGTGCTCTACCGGATCCGACACGCCACTCATTACCGCACCGGCGACGACTGGTGCATCTACCCGCTCTACGACTACGCACACCCGCTCGAAGATACGATCGAGCACGTGACGCACTCATTGTGCAGCCTCGAGTTCGAGACGAACCGGCCGCTCTACGACTGGGTGGTCGAGCACGCCGACCTCGAGGCCCGACCCCACCAGTACGAGTTCGCCCGGCTCAACCTCGACTACACGATCATGAGCAAGCGCAAGCTGCTCACGCTCGTCAATGGCGGCCACGTCGCCGGCTGGGACGATCCGCGCCTCGCGACCCTTGCCGGGCTCCGCCGCCGCGGCGTTCCACCCGAGGCGATCCGCTCCTTCTGCGAGATGGTCGGCGTCGCCAAGACGAACAGTCGTGTCGACATCGGCAAGCTCGACTTCACGATCCGGGACGAGCTGAACCCCCGCGTGCCCCGCGTGCTCTGCGTGCTGCGGCCGCTCAAGGTCGTGATCACGAACTACCCGGAGGAGGGGGTCGAGGAGCTCGACGCGCCGCTCTACCCGCACGACGTCCCGCTCCAAGGGTCGCGGACGTTGCCGTTCTCGCGTGAGATCTTCATCGAGCGCGACGACTTCGCCGTCGAGCCGCCGAAGGGCTGGCGCCGCCTCTCGCCCGGCGCCGAGGTCCGCCTGCGCTACGCCTATTTCGTGACCTGCGACGAGGTCGTGATCGACGATGGCGGCGAGGTCGTCGAGCTACGCTGCACCTACGACCCGGCCACCCGCGGCGGCGCGTCGCCGGACGGGCGCTCGCCCCAGGGGACGATCCACTGGGTCTCCGCGACCCGCTCCCTACCCTGCGAGGTGCGTCTCTACGATCGCCTCTTCACGGTTCCGGATCCCGAGGCCACGGCGGCAGATACGGGGCGTGAGTTCACGGACTTTCTCAATCCCGACTCGCTCGTCGTTCTGAACGACGCGCGTATCGAGCCGTCCATCGCCGGGGATCCGCCCGGCGCGCGCTACCAGTTCGAGCGTCTGGGTTACTTCGTATCCGACATCGTGGACTCGTCGTCCGACCACCGGGTGTTCAACCGGACGGTGACGCTGCGCGACAGCTGGGCGAAGCGGGTCGGCGAAGCGGCGGCCGCCGGAGACGCCTACGAGGCAGCCGGTTCCCGGCCGGAGACGACCGGAGCGGGAGCGCGGACCGGGGCTCGGTCGGCGGGCGCGCGCGCGCCGGTCTCCTCCGGCTCGAGCGCCGCGCCCATCGTGCCGGAGCGGTCGCCGGAGCTGCGGGCACGCCGCAGGATCTTCGAGCTGAAAGGCATCTCGGCGGAGGACGCGGAGATTCTGAGCCGGGAGGAGGCGACGGCGGACTTCTTCGAGGCGGCGATCGCGAACGGCTCGCCGCCGCAGGCGGTCGCGAACTGGATGATCAACGAGCTGCCGCGCGAGATCGGGGATCGCACGCTGGAGCACCTGCCGCTCTCCGCCGCCGACTTCGGGGACCTCGTCCGCCTCGTCGACGATGCAACGCTGACGAGCCGGGCCGGTCGAGACGTGCTCTCGGAGATGGTGGCGACGGGACGTCGCCCAGCAGAAATCGTGGCTGAGAAGGGGCTGACGCAGATCAGCGACGAGACCGAGCTTGCGCGAGTCGTCGATGGCATACTGGCCGCGAACCCCGACAAGGCCGCCGCCTACCGCGGCGGCCGCAGCGGGCTCATGGGCTTCTTCATGGGGCAGGTCATGCGGGGCACCGCCGGCCGGGCGAATCCGGAGCTGGCGCGGCGGCTCCTGGAGCAGCGGCTGGGGTGAGTCTGCGCACGTGGGTCATCGCGTCTCGTTTCCGCTCCGTCTTGCCGTCGTCAGCAGCCGATCGAGGGTGGCCGCGAACGCCCGCTTCTCCTGAGGGCCATACGGCTTCGCGCCGCCCGTCTCGACCCCGGCACCTCGAAGCGAGTCCATGAAGTCGCGGACCGAAAGACGCTCCCGCACGTTTTCCGTGGAATACTGCTCGCCTCGGGGATCTACCACCATCAGGCCTCGCTCCACCAGAGCCGCCGCCAGGGGAATGTCCGCGGTCACCGCCAGATCGCCATCCATGGCGTTTTCCGCGATGTGCCGGTCGGCGACATCCGGACCACCTCGCACCCACACCGCGCTGACGTGCGGATTGTCGGCCGGCACAGGCAACCGCCGATTCGCGACCAGAACGGCCTCGATCTCCAGCCGCCGCGCCGCCCGGAAGACGATGTCCTTGACCTCCCGCGGCGCGGCGTCGGCATCGATCCAGATCTTCATGTCGAGGCTCTCAGATCCATCGTAAAGCGATCGAGCTCCACGCCTGCGGGGTCGGAGACCGCTCCCTCCCTGCGAAATCCCAGCTTCCGCAGTACGCGCTTCGACCGTTCGTTGTCCGGGACGACGACCGCGATCAGTCGTTCGAGCTGGACCGTCTCTCGTGCGTGGGCAATTACCGCGCGGGCCGCCTCGGAAGCGAAACCCTGCCCCGTGGCCTCGGCCAGGAAGGCGTACGCCAGATCCGGAACTTCCAGCCAAGGCTTCCGCATGAGGCCACAGATGCCGACGGGGGCGGACTCGTCCCGGGTCTCCGCCAGAAAGAGGCCATGCCCGACTGCGCGATAGCTTTCGAGCGGCCCGCGTTCAATGTAGTCGCGGGCGTCCTCGACCGACCTGACGCCGCGATCGCCGATGAAGCGCAGGAAATCGGGCTCGTTGAGCAGGCGGAGGACGAAAGGAGCGTCCGTTGGCTCGAGCCCGCGGAGGACGAGCCTCGCCGTCTCCGCGACGACCCGTGGAGTCAAAGGATCGGGACACGCTGCCCCGGATCGATCTGCTTGCGTTCGGTTCATGGCCGTGGCACGCCCTCAGCAACCCTGGAAGCGGATCCAGATCTGTCGCACATGTAGCCACCGAGCAGACCATCGGCAACAGCGAGTCGCGGATCTCGGTTGCGGTGCTCGGGCCAGGACGACTCCGCCCCGATCATTCCCTTGCGCACTGCGACCGTCCCGCCTAAATAGGACCCGCCCGTAGTATCCCTTCCGGACTATCCAGCACCATGCGGAACATCCTAGCGCGAGCCGCGTCACGGCTCGCACCCGGCGGCCTCGTGCTGCTGGGCGTCGCGGCGTGGATCCATCTCGATCCGCACGCTCAGAAGCTCGCGGGTATCGCCGGCGGCTGGACGTACGCTGCCGCGACGCTCGCGCTGCTACTGGGCTGGCGCTTCCAGCGCAGCCGCATCGCCGCCATCGCCATCGCGCTGCTGATGGCGCAGGCGCTCGCGTCGGAGCCATGGGCGCGTGGGATCCTCTTCCAGGTCCTGTCGGTCTCGCTGCCCTTGACGTTCGCCGCGATCTCCATCTGCCCGGATCGCCCGCTGTTCTCCGTCTCCGGGGCCACGCAGCATCTCGCGGTGCTGCTGCAGCCCTTCGGACTCTGGCTGGTCGCGCGCGCGCGTCCCGGGATGCTGGAGCGCCTCCTCCTCGAGCCATCGGCGACGTTCGGCGGCCCGCTCGGGCTCCCCGCCGTCCTAGCCGCGCTCATCGGGGTCGCCGTCGTCGCCAGCGTGGCCGCTGTCCGGCCCCGGGAGGTCAACCTCGGGCTGTTCTGGGCCCTCGGCGCCGTGATCGTGGCGTTGAACATGGAGCCCGCTTCCGCCGCGTTCGGCCTCTACCTCGCGACCGCGGGGCTGATTCTCGCGCTCTCGATCATCGAGCACTCGCACGCGCTGACCTATCTGGACGACGTGACCGGGCTGCCGACTCGGCGGCCGCTGTATCGCGCCATCACCGCGGCCACCGCGCCCTATACCTTCGCGCTCGTCCGCGTCGCCGGCTACCACGCGATGCGCGCGGAGCACGGACCAAACGTCGCCGAGCAGGTGCTGCGCATGGTCTCGGCGAGGCTGCGTCAGCTCGGCCGCGACGCCTCCGTCTTCCGCTGCGGCGCCGCGGACTTCGCCGTGCTGATCGCCGCCCCGCGGGAGGGCACGGCCAATCCGGTCAGTCCCGCGGCCCGCGTCGCGATGCTGCCGGAGCGGATCGCGGCACAACGCTTCGTCGTCCGGGCTCGGAATCGGCCGCGCCACAAGCCGACCGAGCCGCCACCGGCCCCGCGTAAAGGGTGGGTCAGCTTCCACGTCGGCGTCCGCCTGGGGATCGTCGAAATCGGCGAGCGGATGTCCCGAACGGAGGTGCTGCGTGCGGCGTACGAATCGCTGCGCGATTCTCGGCGCCTCTCGATCGCGGAGATCCGGCCGTGGCGACAGCCGCCCGTGGCGAATGGAATCTGAGCCGGCGCCACTCCTCGTCGCGCCGGTCAGCGCATCACGGTCGGCTGTCGCGCGCGCCTGCGGCCGCGGGCCGCAGCGGAAGCGGTCCGGGTAGCGCCTGCCAGGGGGCCATAAACATTCTGGCGGAGCCCCGCTCGACTTCGAGCCGCTTGCACGAGCAGCCGTTCGTGGGTAAATAGGACATGCCCGCAGTTTCACTTCCGGAGTATCCGACACCATGAGGAAAATCATCGTTCGAGCCGCCGGACGGCTCGCGCCCGGTGGGGTCATGCTCATGGGCGTCGCGGCGTGGCTCTACCTCGACCCGAGAGCGCCCGGCCTGGAGGGGATCACCGCCACGTGGACGTACGGTGTGGCCGGGGTCGCCCTGCTGCTGGGCTGGTACTATCAACGCAGCCGTGTCGCCGCCGCCGCCCTCGCGGTCGTGGTCGCGCAGGCGGTGGGGACGGCACCCTGGGGGCAGGGCGTTCTGTTCCAGGTTCTGGCCATCTCGCTGCCGCTGACGTTCGCCATGATCGCTCTCTTCCCGGAGCGACCGCTGGGATCGGTTACCGGTCTGGCCCAGCAGGCGGCGGTTCTGTTGCAGCCGGTCGCGTTATGGCTGTTCGCGGTCACCTGGCCGGGAGCGCTCGAGCGGTTGCTCAGCTCGCCGTTGGCGACATCGCAGCCGCTCTACGCCGTACCGCTTCCCCTGCCCGCCGCCGTGGCGACGCTCATCAGCGTCGTGGTCGTCGCCAGCGTGGCGGCGGTCCGGCCGCGGGAGGTGGAGCTCGGGCTGTTCTGGGCGCTTGGGGCCGTGATCGTCGCGCTGAGACTTGGTGGCGGCTCCGCCGCGTCGGGAGCCTACTTCGCGGCTGCCGGCGCGATCATGGCGCTGTCGGTCGTCGAGCACACCTACGCGTTGGCCTTCCGCGACGACGTCACCGGCCTGCCGACCCGGCAGCCGCTGTTTCGAGCGATGAAGGCGGCCATGCCGCTCTACTCGCTGGCTCTGATCCGGGTGGAGGGGTTCCACGGGATCCGGTCGCAGTTCGGACCCCAGGTCTCGGAGCAGGTGCTGCGGATGGTCGCGTCGCGCCTGCGTCAGGTCGGGCGTGACGTTTCCGTGTTTCGCTGCGGCGCCGCGGAGTTCGCAGTGCTGCTCGGCGCCACGCCGGCACGGGATGCCCTGGGCCGACTGGGGACGCTGCCCGACAACATCGCGGCGAAGGCGTTCATCGTGCGGGCGAAGAATCGGCCCAAGCACAAGCCCGAGCAGGCGCCTCCGGCCCCGCGCAGCGGGTGGGTGTCGTTCCACGTGAGCGCTCGCCTCGGCATCGCCGAAGCGCGTGAGGGGATGACGCGCGAGCAGATCCTAGGCGCGGCGTACGAGTCACTGCGCGAGGCGCGGCGGGCTCCGCCGGCGGAAGTCGGCGTGCGGTCACCGCTCCCGATTCGAATCTGACCGACAGCGGGCTCGACCGCGGAGGTAGGATCAGCCGCGGTCGAGCCTGCGGCGGCGGGCGGCCAGCCGTCGCTCCTGCTGCTCCAATCGGCGCTGGGCCCGGCGGCGATGGCTGTCCTCATCGTCATCCGGCTCCCCCCGTTCACGCACGCGGACCGACACGCCGCCCATGATCGCGACTCCGTCCACGCGCAGAATGGGCGCGTCGGGCGGCGGATCGGAGCCCTCGTCGTCCAGGTCGAACCCACCGAGAAGCGCGATTCCATCCACCTCGACGCGTACATCGGGCGGCACGATGACGTCGACGCCGCCCCAGAACGCGAACGCGCTCACCACCGTCTCCCCCGGTGGCAGGATCGCGTCGCGGAAGTCGAGATGGACGCCGCCCATGATCGCGGAGGCGAGCAGGTGTTCCGGAGGCTGCCACTGCCCCCGGCGCCGGGAGCCGCCCCAGAACGCGAACGCGATGCCGCGACTGCGACGGGGCTTGAGGGGGACCGGAGCTCGCGAGCCCTTCGCGCCGGCCTCGGGCGCAGCGCCGGCGGCGGGCGCCGGCAGGTCCGCGATGAGGCGCTCGAGGTCCGCCGGTCGCACGGCCCGGTGTACCAGGTCCAGCCGCTCCTCCAGCTCCGTGTCCGTCAGCACATCCTCGGCGAACGCCGTGCACAGACGCTCGATCGTCTGTTCGCGTTGCCGATTCAGGGCCGCGAGACTGACGGGACGCTGCTCGTCCATGGCCATCCCGATCCGTCGAGCGCGGCTCGCCCGCGCCGGCGGGGTCGCACGGCGCGACCCATCCCAAGACTAAACCCGGATGCGTGGCCCATGCCAGATGGGGGAGCGCCTACGCCGCCCGCGGCCGACGCCTCAGGCCCCGCTCGAACCGCAGATACAGCGCCGGGTGGCGGGAACCCGTGTGAGTGTGCCTGTGCGTGTGCGGCAGTTCGTGCCCGTCCGTTCGCCCTTACACGCTTGCCTGACCCGCTTGCGTGCCCGCGTGCGAAGAAAGTCGGGAAAGCCCGGCCACGCACGGGGGATGCGCAAGGGCAAGGGGGGTACGCAAGCGCAGGGGTACGCAAGCGCAAGCGGGTCACGGGAACAGCCGCACGCGGGCGGCGCACAGGCACACGCACCCGCACAGGGGTTTCGACTGGGCGGCCTCGGAGACCGCGCAGCGGGCTGCCCGTCGCGCGGACGGGTCCGGGAGGGGGAAGCGCCGCGCCGCCGACGACCCCCCAGCCGCCAGCAGCTCAGGCCGCCTGCGGCCGACGCCTCAGGCCTCGCTCGAACAGCAGGTACAGCGCCGGCGTCACGGTGAGCACGAGCAGCGTCGAGCTCGACAGCCCGCCGATCAGCGCGTAGGCCAGCGCGTTCCAGATGTTGGAGTCGGCGCTCTCGCTGAACAGCACGAGCGGCAGCAGCCCGAAGATCGTCGTCGCGGTGGTCATCAGGATCGGGCGCACGCGCTCGAGCGTGCCGCGCAGGATCGCCGGCTCGAGAGCGACGCCTTCCCTGCGCCGCAGGCCGTTGATGTGGTCGAGCAGCAGGATCGCGTTGTTCACGACGACGCCGCCCATCATGATCACGCCAATGTACGCCTCGCGGGTGAACGCGGCGCCGGTGTAGAAGAAGACCAGGAATACGCCGACGAGCGCCATCGGCACGGCGAGCAGCACGCACAGCGGCTGGCGCAGCGACTCGAACAGCGCGGCCGTGACCATGAAGATGAGCGCGAGCGCGACGGCGAGCACGCCGTAGATCTGCCCCTTCTCCTCGTCCGACCACGTCCACCCCTGGTCCTTCTCGATCGAGTAGCCGGGCGGCAGCTCGGTCGCCGCGACGACGGCGTCGCGCACGCGGTCGCCGAGCTTCGACGGCCCGCGGAACTCGTAGGCGACGACCCGCTCGTACTGCTGGTCCTCGCGCACGATCCGGTTCATGACCGGCTTCTCCTCCACCGTGGCGACGTCGCCGAAGCGGACCGACGGTCCGTCGGGCCGGCCGATCGCCAGCTCCTCCAGCGCGTGCAGGTCCAGTGTCTCGGCGCCGGCGAAGCGGATCGCGTAATCCACCTCGTCGCCCGCCAGTCGGCCCGGCAACCGGAAGCCGGAGCCGGCGAGCGCGGTGCGGATGTAGGCGATGGCATCGCGCACCGTCAGCCCGTACGAGCCGAGTCGGCGGCGGTTCAGCTTCACCACCAGCTCCGTCGCGGGGTCGTGGTCGAAGAAGCGCCCGCTCGAGTTCGTGTCGACGTCGCGGATGCGCGAGAAGCGCTGCAGCCGTCGCCCGAGGTCCTCCGCGATGTCGCGCACGCGTTCGTAGTTGTAGCCGAGCACCTTGATCGAGTAGTTCGGGGGCGATGCGCCGCCGCCGTAGAAGCTCGGGCCGTAGCCGTAGACGCGGACGTCCGCGCCGCCGAACAGATGGCTGTAGGCGACGAGCTGCTCCTTGATCGCGACCGGGACCGGCGTGGTCTCGATCGCCTTCGGAAACGTCACCCGGATGTTGGACGCGACGGGCGCGACGCGGCTCACGAAGCGCTCGACCTCCGGCATCTCCTTCAGCCGCTGCTCGAAGTGGCGCGTCAGCTCGTCCGTCCGCTCCAGCTCCTCGCCGCGCGGCTGCCTGATGTCGATCGAGATGTAGGTGTCGTCCATCCCCCAGCGCCCCCATACGATCCCCCGCGTCACGTACTTGTCGAAGAGACGGTACGAGCCCGCCAGGCACAGCGACGCGGCGGCGATGGTGAGCCACGGGTGGCGGAGGGTGGTGCCGATGAGCATCTCGTAGAAGCGGACGTAGAGGGGGGGCTTCCGGATTTTGGGCGTGGGCGTGGGCGGGGGCGAGGGCGAGGGAACTGCGTCGGGCGAGGGCGAGGGAACTGCGCGGGGCGAGGCCGAGGGCGGGCTCGCGTCCTCCGGGCGCAGGCCGGCCAGCAGCCTCGCCCCGACAGCGGGGATGAAGCTGAACGCGACCAGCAGACTGGCCAGGAGCGCGAAGCCGACGACGATCGCGAGCGGGACGTAATACGCGCGCAGCTCGCCCTGCAGGTAGACGAACGGCAGCAGCACGACGACGGTCGTCAGGGTGGCGGCGAGCACGGGCAGCACGACTTCGCGGGCGCCCTCCTCGGCGGCGCGCTCGGCGCTCTCGCCGCGACGACGTCGCCGGTAAATGTTCTCGAGCACGACGATGGCGTTGTCGACGATCAGGCCGAAGCCCATGGCGAGCCCCATCAGCGTCAGCACGTTCAGGGTCAGGCCGCCGAAGTAGACCAGGTTGAGCGTGATCAGGATCGAGAGGGCGATGGTCGCGAAGACGATCGCGCTCGAGCGCAGCGAGCCGAGGAAGAGGAGTAGCACCAGGAACACCGCCGCCGCGGAGACCAGGGCGCGGAAGCGCAGATCGGAGAGCTGCGCGCGGATCGTCTTGCTCTGGTCGTCGTCGAGGATCAGACGGACGCGCGGCGGGTGCGCGTCGGCGAGCGACGCCAGTCGAGCCTTCACGGCGTCCGCGACGCGCACCGCGTTGCCACCGACCGCCTTCAGTACGGTGAAGGAAACCGCGGGATCGCCGTTGATGCGGTAGTAGCCGGTCGGCTCCTCGTAGCTGTCGTGGACGCGGGCGACGTCGCCTATGCGGATCACCTGCCCGCCCTTCTCGAGCACGGGCAGCCGCAGCACGTCGGCGACGGACTCCGCACGGTCGCGGATCGACAGCGTGCGGCGCTCCCCGGCCGGTCCCTGCACCGCCCCCGCCTCGCCGACCAGCTCCAGGTCGCGGAGCCGCTGGAAGACGGCGCCCGGACCGAGGCCCACCGCCAGGAGCCTGTCCTCGTCGAGCTCGATCTCGATGATCGCGGTCGCGGCCACCGTTCACGCTCACCGCCGCGACGCCGGGGACCTGCCGGAGCTCCGGCGCGATGACGTCCTCGACGTGCGCGCGCAGTGCCTCGAGCGTGTACGGCCCCGTCACCGTATAGGATAGGAACGGACGGCTCTGCTCCTTGAACTCGTCCGGGACGTACGGCTGCACGAACGGTCCGCGCACGCCGTCGGGCAGGTCCGGCTCGAGCGCGGCGAGCCGCTCGGACAGCTCCAGGCGTGCGAACTCCATATCCGTGTCGCGCGAGAACTCGACCGTCACGGTCGCCGTCCCCGTCCCGTTCTGCTCCTCGGACGTCGACTGCACGTTCTCGACGCCGCGGACCTGCTCGACGGCCTCCTCGAGCGGCGAGGTGAGCAGCGCCTCCGTGGTCTCGGGCGACGCGCCGCGCCAGGAGGCGGTGACGGTCAGCTTCGGCAGCTCGGTGTCGGGAAGCAGCTCGAGCGGGATGTTGCGCCACGCCGCGACACCGAGCAGCGCCACGGCCATATAGGCCATCGAGACGGCGACCGGGCGGCGGACGGCGGTGCGGATCATGAGGAGCGGTGGGTCGATGGGACCCGTGTGCGTGTGCCTGTGCGTGTGCGGAGGTTCGTGCCCGTCCGTTCACCCGTACACGCGTGCGCGACCCGCTTGCGTGCACGCGTGCGAATACCGCCGAAACGGACCGGGCACGCACGCGGGTCCCGCAAGCGCAAGGGGGTCACGGGAACAGACGCACGCGGGCAGCGCACAGGCACACGCACACGCACAGGGGTTCGGCGTGCGACGGCCAGAGTCGAGCTCATGACATCGATCATGCAACCTCCACCCCGAATCTGTCCCTTGCGCTTCATTCGCGTAGTGAGCACGGTGGAATGATCCCACTCGCTGGAATGTCTTCGCGCCGGGTGGCGAGTGGATGGGCTATCTTCAGCTCTCTGCGAAATCCACTCACCCGAAATGACTCGGGATAGCGACGACAGGCGCCTGGGGACCGACACAGGATCGACTGCCGGCAATGGCCTCCCCGCCGGCGGAGCGCTTACTTTGCACGGTCGACCCTGGCGATGCCGGCGCTGCGGCCGCGCCAGTGGAGGTGACCGGCGAGGGGAGACCCCGACATGAACCGCTGGAACGACTGGTTCCGCCAGAGCGAACGTGATCTGGATCAGGCGTTGGATGCGCGCCGGGCGGACCGCCACGAGTGGGCGTGCTTCGCCGCGCACCAGGCGGCCGAGAAGGCAGTGAAGTCGCTTCACCTCCACCGCGGACAGGAGGCGTGGGGCCACGCCGTTGCGCGACTTCTGGACGAGCTGCCGCCGTCCATCGCCGTGCCGCCGCTGCTGATCGAGCAGGCGCGCGGGCTCGATGCGTTCTACATCCCCACGCGCTACCCCAACGGACACCCGGAGGGCGCCCCGTTCGAGCATTACGGACCCCTCCAGAGCGAGCAGGCCATCGACCATGCCCGTGCGATCGTCGAGTTCGTCCGTTCTGAGGTGGCCTGACGCGGCTTCCGTGCGGAACGCGCTGCGCTCCTGGAGCCGGCGCGCCGCTTCGGCGCACCCGGAGCTGCTCGCGGTCGGCCTGTTCGGCTCCTACGCCCGCGGCGACTGGGGCGTCGGCAGTGACGCGGACGTCGTGCTGCTCGTGCGCTGGGCCAAACGCCCGTTCGTCGAACGCGGCCGCGACTGGGACCTCTCCTCGCTCCCGGTCGCGGCGGATGTGCTGGTCTACGAACCGGGGGAGTGGGAGGAGCTGATCAGCGCACACGCCCGGTTCTCCGTGACCCTGCGGACCGAGATGATCTGGCTCTGGCGACGCGGGCCGGATGCGCCTGCCGCCTCGTGAAAGGCAGCCGGTATCTGCTGCTTCGAAATGCTGCAGCACCGACCCTGCCGGCATCACTCCGCAGCATCCCTGTGCCGCGCCGCCGCCTCCACGGCGAGGCTCGGCGCCTCGGCCCTTCGCCATGGCAGCAGCCGACGCACCCAGCCGCCCGCGGCGAGGTCCACGCCGGTCAGCGCCTGCAGCCGCAGCCGCGAGTTCTCCACCGCCTCGTACGCGACCGGGATCACGATGAGCGTGAGCGCGGTCGTCGCCGTGAGGCCGCCGAACACGGCGATCGCGAGCGGGCGCTGCAGCTCGCCGCCGCGGCCCAGGCCGAGCGCCATCGGCAGCACGCCGAGCAGCGTCGTCAGCGTCGTCATCACGATCGGGCGCAGGCGCGCGTGCCCCGCGGCCAGCACGGCCTCGCGCACCGCCATTCCCTGGCGGCGCATCTGGTTGATGAAGTCCACCTTCACGACGGCGTCGTTCACGCCAATGCCGACGAGCACGACAATGCCGATCAGGCTCAGCGTGTTCAGCCCGGAGCCGGTCAGGCCGAGCGCCAGCAGCGCGCCCATCACGCCGAGCGGCACGGTCAGCAGCACGACGAACGGGTGCAGCAGCGACTCGAACTGCGCGGCCAGGATCATGTAGACGAGCAGCATCGCGAGCAGGAACGCGAAGCCGAGCGCGCGGAAGCCCTGCCGCAGCTCCTCGTTCTCGCCGCCCACGACCGCGCGCAGCCCGCGGGGCGGCGGCAGCGCCGCGAGCGCGTTCTCGACGTCCGCGGTGGCGGCCGCGACGCCGCCCGATACGACGTCGGCGAGCACCGAGACCTGGCGGTTCTGGTCGACGCGGCGGATCTCGGTCGGCGCGGCCGCCTCGACGGTGCGGACCAGCTCGCGCAGCGGGACGCCGTTCACGCGCAGCGAGGCCAGCGATGCGAGCGAGCGCCGCTGCGCGTCCGGCAGCCGCACCACGATCGGCACGCGGCGGTCGAAGTCGGCCAGCTGCGTGGCGACCGTTCCCTGCATCGCGCCGCGGATCGCGTCGGAGATCTCGCGCGGGTCGATGCCGTAGGAGGCCGCGCGCTCGCGGTCGATCTCGACGCGCACCTCCGGCTGACCGAGCTCGGTTCCGAGGCGCACGTTGCCGAGCCGCGGCAGGCCGTCGAGTCGTCCCTCGACCTCCCGCGCATAAGCGAGCGCCGCGTCCAGGTCCTCGCCCCGCACCTGCACCGCCAGGTCCGCGTCGCTGCCGCCGAGCAGGCGACCCAGCGCCGTCGCCGTGCCCGTCTCGATGGCGATCGCGCCCGGTGGGAAGCCCGCCAGCTTCGGCCGGATCCGCGCCAGGGCCGGCGCCGTCTTCTCGCCCTGCTTCAGCCGCACCGCTACGAGCGCCGTGTTGAGCCCCGTCTCCTCGTCCTCGAAGCCCTGAACCGCCGCCTGCCGGCCGACGCGCGTGAACACGTCGGCGACCGCGGGATCGGCGCGCAGCACGGCCTCGATGCGGGTGGCGGCCTCCGCCGTCCGCTCCAGCGGCGTGCCGCGCGGCAGGTCGAGCCTGACGTCGAACTCGCCCTGGTCCACGTGCGGCAGCACGTCGCGGCGGAGCCCGAGCCCGACCGCGACGGCTATGACCAGCAGCGCGACCGACAGCGCGGCGACGCGCCCCGGCCGGCGCAGCGCTCGAGCGAGCGTCGCCTCGTAGAACGCCGTGAAGCGCTCGAAGCCGCGGTCGAACGCCTCCAGCGGGCCGCGCAGGAGCCCGCGGCGTCGCCCTGACGACGCGGCGACGTCGCCCTTCCAGCGCGCCGCCATCGTGGGCAGCAGCGTGAGCGCGACGAGCAGCGACGCGAGCAGCGAGAACGCGACCGCGAGCGAGAGGGCGCCGAACAGCTCGCCGGCGACGCCCTCCACGTAGGCGATCGGGCCGAAGACGGCGATCGTCGTCAGCGTCGATGCCGTGATCGCGCCCTGCACTTCCTCGGCGCCGCGGGCGGCCGACTCGACCGCTTCCCCGCCCTGCTCCCGGTGCCGGAACACGTTCTCGAGCACGACGATCGAGTTGTCGACCAGCATGCCGACCCCGAGCGCGAGGCCGCCCAGTGTCATCACGTTCAGCGAGATGCCCGCGGCGTCCAGTAGCGCGAACGTGACGACCACGGAGATCGGGATCGCGAGCGCGATCGCGATCGGGTAGCGCACGTCGCGCAGGAACAGGATCAGCACGAGGAACGCGAGCGCGCCGCCGAGCAGCAGCGCCTGCACGACGTTCGCGATCGCGCTCGACACGAAGCCCGCCTGGCTCGTCGCCACCTCGAGCCGGATGGCCGGGTACTTCGCCCGCAGCTGCGCCAGCACCCCGTCCACCTGCTTCGCCACCCGCACCGTGTTCGCGCCAGACTCCTTGAACACCAGCAGCCCCACCGCCGCCTGTCCGTCGTAGCGCGCCTCCGACTCCCGCTCCTGGAAGCCGTCCGTGACGGTGGCGAGCTCCCGAAGCGGGATGAACGCAGCGCCGCCTCCGGAGCCCGAGATCCCAGCCGATGCGCCGCTGCCGGACCCGGCTCCGCCCGAGCCCGTGCCCCCGCCCGAGCCTGCGGCCGAAGGCCGCACCTCGATCTCCCCGATCTCGCCGACGTCCTCCAGCTCGCCCTGCGTCCGCACCGAGTACCGGTAGCGGCCCCTCCGGACGTGTCCCACCCGGCGCGCTCATGTTCGCCGCATCGAGCGCGCGCGCGATGTCCTCGATCGTGACGCCGTGCGCCTCGAGACGGGCCGGGTCGACGTCGACGTGGATCTCGCGCTCGAGCCCGCCGGTGACGGCCGCCTCCGCCACGCCGTCGACCTGCTCGAGCCGGCGACGGAACACCGACTCGGCCAGGTCCTTCAGCGTCCACAGGTCGCGCCGCCCCGCGACGCTGATCGCCAGGATCGGCTCCGAGCCGCGGGTCGGTGCGCAGCACGGACGGCCGCTCGGCCTGCTCCGGCAGCCGGTCGCGCAGGTTGTCGAGCTTCTCGCGCACGTTCAGCGCGGCGAAGTCCATGTCGGTGCCCCAGGAGAAGCGCAGCGTCACGAGCGAGACGCCCTCGCGGGACGCGCTCTCGACGTGCTCGACGCCGGGCACGGCGCTGACCTCCTGTTCGATCGGCTCCGTGACGAAGCGCTCGATCTCGGCGGGCCCGACGTTCTCGTAGCGCGTGAAGACGACGAGCTTCGGGTAGGCGATCTCGGGCAGCAGGTCGATCGGCAGCCGCCGGAACGAGATCAGCCCGAGGAAGACCGCGGCGACGAACAGCATCGATACCGCGACGGGCCGGCCGATCGAGCGGCGAGGCAGCGACATCTCAGCGGACCTCGCCGCCCGCGAGCCGCTCGAGCTGGACCAGCGCCTGCGCGAAGCCGAGGCGCGCCTGGAGCGCCGAGCGCTCCGCCGCCGCCGACTGCTGGATCACCTGCTGCAGCTCCGTGAAGCCGATCCCGCCCGCGCGGTACTGCTCCTGCGCCATCTCGACGCGCTGGCGCGAAAGCTCCGCGGACGTGTCGGCGAGCACCACTGCGCGGTACTCGTTGCGCAGCTCGATCAGCGTCTGGCGCGCCTGCGCCTCCACGCGCAGCCGCTGCGCACGCGTACGTTCGTGGGCCTGCACCGCCGTCGCCCGCGCCTGCGCGATGCGCGCCGAACGTCTGGAAGCCCGTGAACAGCGGCAGCTGCACGCCCACGCCGAACGTGAAGCCGCGGTTCAGCGCGCCGGCGTCGAAGAGGGCGGCGTAATCGTTCGAGAACGTCCCGCGGCTGTAGCCGGCGTTCGCGACGACGCGTGGCCAGCGGCCGGAGCGCTCCGCGTCGACGCCCTCGTCCGCCGCGCGCTCCGTCGCGATCGCGCCCAGCAGGTCCGGGTTCGCCGCCCTCGCCCGCGCGACCAGCGCCTCCGCGTCGAGCGAGTCGGGATCGAAGACCGGGATCGTCGAGTCCGCCGGCAGCTCGAACGTAGCGTCGCCGCTCACGCCCATCGCCTGCGCGAGCACGAGCCGGTCCTTGTCCACCTGACCCGCGGCCGCCGCGAGCTGCTGCTCCTGCTCCGCGACGTCGACACGCGCGCCCAGCACGTCGGCCGGGCTGCGCGAGCCCACCTCCAGCAGCCGTCGCGTCGCGTCCAGCCGGTCGCGCGCCGACGCCAGCAGCCGCTGCTGAAGCGCCGCGAGAGCACGGTCGCTCAGCGCGCGGTAGTACGCCGTCTTCACCTGCATCCGCGCCTCCGCCAGCGCCGCCGCCGCCGCCGCCGAGGCCGCGTTCTGCTCCGCGTGCGCCGCCGACACCTCCGAGAACCGCCGTCCCCCCTCGAACAGCGGCAGGCTCAGCGACAGCGACTGGGACGTCGAGCTGCGGCGGTCCACGCGCGCTGAATCCGAGGAGATCGGCTGGCCGAAGAAATCCGTGCCCGACAGCTGCTTGCTCCACGAGCCCCCGGTGTTCAGGCTCGCGCTCAGCGTCGGCATGAAGCCGCCCCAGGCGGCTCGCACGGCCGTGCCGGAAGCGTCCACCGCCGCGACCGCCTGCCGGTAGTCCGGGTTGTAGCGCGCGGCGAGGTTCAGGGCGGCGTCGAGCGTGAGGGGGGTCGGGACTTGTGGGGCATCCTGCTGCTGGGCGGCGAGGTGGGCGGGCGCGAGGGCAAGCGCGAGCGCTAGGGTGGCGCGGACGGCCAGCCGGCCGAGCCTCCCCGCGCTCGCGCCCGCCGCGGCGCTCGCCCGCCTCACCGTGGCCTCCCGCCCGCCGCCTCCGCGTCCGCGACCAGCCGCACGCGCGCGTCGTGGATCAGCGTGTAGTGGCCGCCCGTCAGCACGACCTCGCCCGGCTCGACCATGTCCGTGCCGTCGCCCGGCACGATCTCCACCAGCGAGTCGCTCTCCAGCCCCGTCGTCACGTAGCGCCACTTCGAGAGCCCGACGCGCGCGTCCTCCTTGCCGGGCTCGAAGACGAAGAGCATGGTGCGGCGGTCGCGCTCCAGGATCGCCTCGCGCGGCACGAGGATGCGGTCCGGGAAACGGCGCGCGTCCAGCGCGATGCGCGCGTACATGCCGGGCAGGATCCGGTGCGACGGATTCGGCACCAGTACCGTCACGCGCGCCGTGCGCGTGTCGCCCTCCACCAGCGGATTGATCGTCGCAATGCGGCCGTCGAACGCCGTGTCCGGAAACGCCGAGAACGTGACCTTCGCGTGCCCGCCCGGCCGCAGCCAGCCGACCTCCCCCTCCAGCACCTGCACCTCGACGCGGATCGGGTCGAGGTCCACGACCGTCACGACCGGGTCGCCCTGGCGCACCCACTGCCCCGGCACCACCTCGAGGGATGCGACGCGGCCCGCGAACGGCGCGGTGATCGTCGTACGAGACAGATCGAGCCGCGCCCGCTCGAGCTGCACCTCGGCCGCCTCCAGACCGCTCTGCGCGCGCGCGACCCGTTCGCGCTCCGCGCGCACGGAGGCGTCCTCGATGCGGTCGTCGAATAGAGTCTTCTCGCGGTAGCTCGCCTTGGCCTGGTCGAGCTGCGCCTGCGCCTGCCGCACGCCCAGGGCGTACTCCGCCGTGTCGAGCTGCACGAGCGCCGAACCGGCGCCGACCGGCTGCCCCTCCCGGACCGCGGCCGCGGCCACCGGCCCGTCCACGCGCGCGAGCAGCTTCGTCTCGCGGTACGGAGCGGCCTCGCCGGAGGCCGTCACGGACAGTACGAGCGTGTCCTTCACGACCTTCGCGCCTTCCACGGGAATCGGCACGTCGGTCGAGAACGCGCTCGTAGCGGAGACCGCGACGCCCGACGTGTCCGGCTGCGCGGCGTCGCCGTCGTCGGCGTTCGAGGCGTGGATGCGCGCGTACATGCCGGCAGCCAGCACGCCCAGCAAGGCGACCGACACGGCGCCGGTGATGAGGGAGCGGCGGCTGACTCTCATGCGCTGAACCATTCGCGGGGGGCTCGGCTCCACGGTCAATCCCGAGACGGCGGAGACCGCGCTGGCGTTGCCTGGTGCGAACAACTATAAGTACAGTAGCGCCCCGGACCGCGAATGCACAACCGGCGCCGGACCTGGCCGAGTGCAGGGCGCCACTCCAATCCTGCCCGGGACGCCGAAGCGGGCTCGGCGCAGTTGGGCCGCGGCCGGCGCTTCGGTGGCAACCGCCGGACTCCCGGCGCCTCGTACGCCGCTCGAATCCAAGTTATAGCCGAAGTGTCCGGCACTCCACCCGCTGCAATGTGCGAGGTCCTGCCGGCTGCAGGAAACCCGACGGATCGGGCGGATTCCCACCGGATTCGTCGGGTCCGATACCTCATGTATAGGGCGTTTCTGCCAATGCGCGACCGCGGCCGCGTGCGCATCGTGGAGCATTCCGGGTCCGTGCCGACCCGGCGTGACGGTGTTAGCTGGAGACGCCGCATGACGGAACCCCACCTTCTTCGCTATCCCTGGACGACGCCCGAGCCGCTCGAACCAAGCCGGCTCAGCGGGCTGGAGATCCCGAACCCTTTGTTCCTGGTCCCGGTCGCCGTGAACCAGTCCGGCGAAGACGCTGGCATAGGCGCCCTGGGGCGGCGGCTGCGGTTGGCGTACCCGTCCATACCGCTCGTGCTCTGGTGTCGCGACACGGATGCGAGCCCGGCGCTGCTCCACCGCCTTGACCGGATCGGCGCGGCGCACGGCATCCGCGGGACAGTCGTCGGGGATCGACTCCATCCAGACGCGCTGCGCGAACAGCTCACCGACCCGACGGGACTCGGCCACGACGTCCTCCAGTGGCTGCTGGACACTGGCATCGTGACGCGTGAAGAGGCGGACGGAGTGATCCAGAGACTGGTTCAGGAGACGGAACGGGATCGCACCCTGAAGCGGATCCGCTCGCACCTGCGCCGTGCGGCTGCGTGTGGGCCTCTACCTGCAGCGTCGTCACCGCACGCCGGCTGACGATGTCGCCTTCGAGCTCGGCTTCACGCCGGAGGGCCTTCGGAAGCACGTCGAGTCGGCGTTCGGCTTGCCGCCCGGCAAGGTGCAGCGACTCCTCGGAATCGCCCCGCTACTCGCCCGGTGGAGCGTCCTCGAGGGGGTCCTGCGGGATTGAACCAACGGATCGGGCGGGATCCCGCCGGATCCGGGGCTTGAGTCCGTGCCGTTTGTAACCAGGCGCCCCAGATACAAGATCCTCACGCTCCGGGTCTGGGCGACACTCTTGGTGTCGGCGTGCACGAGCGAAGGTCCGCAGGACACAGGGATCAGCGACCGGGTTGCGCTGACCGGCACGGTGGAACCCGTGCCGTTCACCACGACACCTGCCATCGCGCTCCTTGGCGACCGCGCCTGCATGATCGACTCCTACGCGAAGCAGGTGTTCTGCGCCGGCCCCACCGGTGGGGATACGGCTCGCTATGGCGGCGAGGGCAAGGGGCCTGGCGAGTTCACCGTCCCCATTGACGTCGTTCCCCTCGGTGGCGGTGGTCTGGGGGTCCTCGATTTCGCGCTGCAACGGTTCACGGCCTTTCGCGCCGACGGGGCCGTCAATGCGACGATCCATTTCGACGCGACTCCCTGGCCAGTCCTCGGCGAGGAGGACTCGCTCATTGCCCTGGTGGCCCGGACACTCGGTCCCGGGCAGATGGAGAACCGTAACGTCGAGGTGTTCTGGTTCTACCCGCGTCGGGGCGTGCTTCGGCGACTGCGCTTGAGCGTCCCCAATGCGGACCTGTCACGCCCCCTGTTGCGCGGCGCGTGGTCGTCTCGTCGCGGCTTCGTCTTTACGGCGTTGCCATATACGCTCGTTCGCTTCTCCGCCGATGGGCGCTATCTCGGCAAGCTCACGCCGGAGCATTACGAGCCCGAGTTGCCGAACAGTCGCGACGTGGAGGACCATGTCCGGGCGATGAAGCGTCTCTTCGGAACCAGGCCGAGCGCCGCCGACGTCCGGAGCTTCCGAGAAACCCCGAAAGCGGGGATCCACCCGGGCGCGCGTTTCACCGCGGATGGGCTTCTCTGGATCGCCACCACCCGAAACGACGCTCGCCGCTCCTACCTGGACGTCTTCGACGGCGGCAGTCGATACATCGGAAGCATCGCCGTTCGTGACCGATTGATGGCCTTCGACGTCGTAGGGCGCACCCTTGCGGTGCTGGTCGAGCGCGTGATGCCGGCCGCCGACGGGATCCGCGACCTCGCCATCGACTGGTACGATGTGGGTGCGTGGGTTTCGAAGACCGTCCCTCACTGACTGGAGATCACGCCTCGAGCTCCGCCACCAGAAGGCGATGGTGCTCGCGCATGCGCCGGTCCAGCGTGCACAGCGGCGCACGCCGCGCCGAGCTGTGCGCGGCGATGAGGCGATCGAACGGGTCGGGCGTCCACGCCAGAGGCACGGCGTGCTCGACCAGCGCGACGAGCGGGACCTCATCGACCACGAACCGAGCGTCGGCGCCGATCGCGCCCATGAGCTCCGGCAGCCGCGCCTCCAGCCGACCGACCTCGGCGAGAAAGGCGATCTCGAGAAAGGACACGGGCGAGATCCCCCACGGACGATAGCGCTCCAGCCACGGGAACTCCTGCATCCGCGGCACGTCGAGCAGGGCCCAGATCAGGAAGTGTGTGTCGAACAGCAGCTTCACCGCGCCTCGTCCTCATCTCGCGGCACCAGCTCGCCGTCCGCGCCCCGGTCCCACCCCCACGCGTCCGCTCGCTCGGCATCCGGGACGCGCAACAGCGCCCCGTAGCTCGGGCGCTCGCCCGGCGTCGCCTCGGCCGGCTCCTCGCGCCGCAGGACGATCCGCCAGCCGTGCCGCTCGATCATCACCGTCGCGCCGGCCGCCACCTCGTCGAGGATGCGGAACCAGTTCCGCCGCGCCTCGCTGGCCGTGATTCGTTTCATATGTACATTGTACAAGTTTGATCGGACGGATGCAAGCAGTCGCGGGCGAGCGCGGGGGCGGGGCGCGACCGCGACGGGTACTGCAGTTGGCTGCGGCCGGGCCTGTTGCCGCGGCTGCATCGGGTCAGACCGCCTTGCCCGCCCGCTCCGCGACCATCAGCGCCATCGCCATGGCCGTGACCTGTGGGGGCACGCCGACCGAAGTCGGGAACAGCGACGTATCGCAGACGTACACGTCCGGCTCGCTCCACAGCCGGCCATCCGGCCTGCATGGGCCCCGCCCGGACTCGGGCGCGATCGGGCAGCTCCCCTGCGGATGGACGGAGTTGAGCGACAGGCGGTGCGGCGTGTCGCGAGCACGATCGAGCGCCGTCGTCAGCTCCGCCTCCGAGCGCACGTCCGGCGCGTCCGCGTACGGCAGAACGACGCGCTCGGCGCCCGCGGCGAAGTAGAGGCGGGCGAGCGCGGCGATGCCGCGACGGAGCTCCGCCAGATCGGGCCGATCGGGCCAGTAGCTCGCGAGCGGACGGCCCCGGCGGTCGGCGCGGACGGTACCGCGCGTCTCGTCGTGGAGCACGACGGCCGCCAATGCGGCGCGAGGCAGCTCGAGCATGCGTGCGCGGTGCTCGTGCCCGAGACCCGGCACGACGGCCGCCGACAGCGCCGGCGTGCTGGCGCTGGCAATGACGACGAAGCCGTCACGCCCGGTCTCCATGAACGACGCGAACTCCTCGAGCACGACGGACTGCGGCAGCCCGCGCCACGCCTCGACGCGCTCCGGGAACACCGCGCCGATGACGGCGGACGGGTGCAGCCGCAGCCCGCGCCCGACCAGCGGTCCACCGAGCCCGCTGCGCCGGAGCAGCGCCGGCGTCTCGAGCGCGCCCGTGGCGACGAGCACGATCTCGGCCTCCATGACCGCATGGCGTCCCGAGGGGCGGCCGTCGGGCCCGGCGAGGCGGCAGACGACGCGACGTCGCCCTGGCGAGCCCTCGATGCGCTCCGCCCGGGCGTGCGTCAGGATCCGCGCGCCGGCGTCGACCGCCATGGGGATCCACGTCAGCGCCGCGTTGCTCTTCCGGTTGTACGCGCAGCCGATCATGCAGTAGCCGCAGCCGCTGCACTCGACGCGGTTGTGGTGCGCGACGCGGTAGCGCCAGCCGAGCGCGTCGGCGCCTCGGCGCAGCGCCGCGTTGTTCGCGTTGATCCGGTCGTCGGGGATGCGCACCGCGCCTAGCGCGGCGAACGCGCGGCGGACGAGGCGGTCGAGATCATTGTCGGCGATGTCGAAGCCGTGCTCCGCCCGCCAGCGCGCGATGATGGCGGGCGGCGGCTCGTACACGAGGCCCGTGTTGTGCAGCGTCGACCCGCCGAGGCCCCTCCCCTGCAGGATGCCGATCGCCTTGTCGCGCGTGGCACGCAGCCCCGCCTCCTCGTAGAGCAGCGGCAGCATCTCGAGCGTGCGCTGCGTGAAATGGGTCTCCGTGACCCACGCGCCGGCCTCGACGGCGACGGCGTCGACGCCGAGCTGGGCGAGTCGAGCCAGAGCCGCGGCGCCGCCCGCGCCGGTTCCGATCACGCAGGCCTGCACGCGCAGCCGCAGATCCGAGGTCAGCTCGCAGCCGTGGATCCTGCCGGCCGCGTAGGCACTCGCCGCCGCGGACCCGGAGGCGGCAATGGGCTCGCCGGATCCCGAGCGCCGGCTCGAGGGTGCGGACAGGACGCGCACCGGTACGCGACCGAGCCACGGACCGTCGTAGCCGACGTCGCCCCACGAGTTCTCCGAACCGTAGTACGCGAGCGCCGACAGCGTCTTCAGGGCGACGACGGCGCGGCGACGCACCGGCAGGGCGCTGTCCGCCCACGCGCGCAGCGTTCGCTCGCGCGTCTCCAGCGGCAGGTCCGCGAAGCGCAGCAGGCGACCGGTGAGCAGCGGAGCGCCGCGGTCCAGGAGCACCAGCAACGCGCGGAGCTGAAGCCGATCGAGCGGTCGCAAGCGCGCGATCAGCGGCTCGACGCCGGCGATGTGCGACTCCCGCACCGGCGAGCCCAGCAGCGCCTCACCCGCCGCCGCAAGCGTGCGTCGCTCGCGCACGCCGAGGAGCGATCCGATGAAGATATCCTCTACTCGTCCCTCGCGTCCTCGAGGCCGTCGGCGAGGCTGCGGGTCACGCGATCGGCGGCGAAGTCGGCGAGGAGCTCGAGCTCGCGCTGGACCTCCTCGGTCGACATCGAGGCGAGCGCGATGGCTGTGACGGCGTTGCCGACGGAGCGGTCGGGAGAGCTGAAGACGACCGGCCGGACGGGGTCGGTGGCGCGGACCCGGTCCTTCCAGATGCGACGGCCGGTGCCGCCGTCGAGGATCGCGACCTCAGCGTCGATCAGGAAGTAAGCGGCGGAGGTCCACGAGCTGGCGACGATGCCATAGCGCTGCACCCGGACCTCGATCTCGAAGTCGGAGCCGGAGCGCGCGTTCTCCGCCGGGGCCGGAACGGGAGTGGCGCGGAGCTGGCGGGCGCCGTCGCGCAGGATGCGCTCGCTCATGCGGGCGGGCACGTCGACCGCCGAGGCCGCCCGGTCGAGTCGGGCGCGCATGTCCCTCGCGCTCGCCTCGCGTGCGATCTCGCTGGAAACGCGCAGCACGGCCCGGACGGGATCGTCGCCGTCCACGTGCAGGCGCATTCCGCTGAGGATCTCCGGATACGCCGGGGCGATCGTGGCGGCGGAGAGCGTTCTGCCGCGAAAGTCGTACTCCCCGAGGTGCTGTGCGTGGGAGCAAGCCGAGAGGAGGGGGAGAGTGGCGAGCAGCATGACCGCGCCCGTCGGGCGGGTCCGGTCCGGTCGGCGTCGACCGCGCATGATGGCGCTCCTTTGTGTGCGGATCGCACGGGGAGGTGCCTTCCAGTACGCCGGGCGCCACCCTCGGGTTCCCCGGCTGCTGCGCCTCCCTGGCCGTGTCGTCCGTACTCCAGCCCTCGCAGGCTTCACTCCGCCGGCGTACGATTCAGCTCGCAGGCTTCACTCCGCCGGCGTACGATTCAGCGCCTCCCTCAGCCGTTCGATCTCGATGCGTTCGCGCTCGTGCTGTCGTAGCAGCACGCTGACTTCGTCGTCGCGGCCGAGCTCCTCGCAGTCGGCGATCCGTTGTCGATAGCGGGCGAGGGCGTCCAACCGGTCGGCCAGCTCGCGCTCGAGGGGGTGCTCCGCGGAGTCGGTGTCGTCCGCATGTTCCCAGAAGGAATCGACGCCCAGACGGGCGGGCCGTTGATCCGCCATGACAGCCTCCTTTGCGGCGGTCCCGGCTGGCTCACTTCGGGGCCAGACAGACAAAAAAGGAGGGGCCCGGCCTCTGCTCGGCACGGGCCCGCCGTGCGCTCCGGCAGAACGTGCAAGCCCCGTACCCGAACGCAGTTACGTCGCTTCGAATCAGTCGCGCATCCCAGCCGCAACCGCCGCAAGCACGCCGGCTGCGGCGCCAGCGAGAAGCCAGCCATGGTGCTTCGCGAGCGCGAGCTGTGGGCTTCGCGAACGCGCGCGGGCGTCGAAGTCGCCATGTGCGCCCCAGTCCTCCTCGTCATCGACGGGCTCGAAGAGGTTGACGGGCCGATCGGGACCGACCCGCTCGTCCGTCTGCTGCCCCTCGAAGGCGTTGCGCGCCAGGTAGCGGTCGAGGAACCAGGGCGCGAGACGCTGCCCCACAATGGTCTGCACGGTCGGCAGGCCGACCCAGATCTCCCGGCGCTTGTGCTCCGCCGCCCATACAATGGCGTCGGCCGCGACTTCCGGTTCGTAGATCGGTGGGACCGGCTGCGGATGGCCAGGCAGCCGGGTCTCGCACCAATCGAACTGTGGCGTGTTGAGCCCCGGCAGGTGCACGACGGTGATATCGACGTCGATCCCGTCGTGAATGAACTCGGAGCGAATGGAGTCGATGAAGCCGACGATGCCGTGCTTCGCGCCGCAATACGGGGCCTGAAGCGGGATCGAGCGATACGAAAGCGCCGAGCCGACCTGCACGAGGGAGCCGCGGTTGCGCGCCGCCATCCGCTTGAGCGCGACCATCGCGCCGTAGACGGAGCCGAGGTAAGTCACCTCGGTGGCTCGCTTGAACTCGCGTGGAGTGATCTCGAGGAAACGGGAGAAGATCGTGGTCATCGCGTTGTTGACCCAGACGTCGATCGGCCCGAGCTCGCGCTCGATCCGCTCCGCCGCGGCCTCGACCTGATCCGGATCCGCCACGTCCGTCGGGATCGGCAGCGGCACGCCGCCCAGCCGCTCGACGTCCTCGGCCGCGCCACGCAATCCGGCACGCCCGCGGGCTAGCAGGGCGACGGCGTCCCCTCGCGACGCAAAGCCCCGGACCGCCGCCCGGCCGACGCCGGCGGTCGCGCCCGTGACAACCACGACCCGGCGGCTGCCCCGCTCGTAACCCTCCCCGGGCCACTTCCCGAGATCTTCAGGGACCCCGCTACCATTTCCGTGCGTCGACCCCGACGCCTCGTCGCTGCTGGTGCGATCCATCGATCCTCTCATTCTCAAAGCCATGCCAACTCAAAGACATGCCAACTCTGGCCACGGACGTGTCGGCCCGAGACGCGGGCATTTCTATCGGGGACACCGCCATGGCGGCTCGCGCCGTCGACGGGACGCCGCGAAGGAGGTCTTCCTGCGGGCCCGTGCGGCTCTGTTCGCAGGAAGTGTTGGTCGCCCGACCGGGGCCGCCCAGCCCGGTCCACAAAAACCAACAGTTGCCGCGAACAGAGCGACACATCGCCGGAAGCCATTGTCCGCGTTGGCGTTGACGTGCCGACGCAGGTCTCCTGACTGTCCCCGGTTCCCATGGAAGAGCGCGGCGCAGCATTCGTGCCTCGGATGGCACACAGGCGCCGCGCGGCCCGGTCCGCGGCCGAAGCAGCCACGGGCTAGCGGCGCTCGACCGTCGCCTTCAGCACCCGATCGCCCTCGATTATCCGGTCCACCACCTCCATCCCTTCCGTGACGCGCCCGAACGCGGTGTAGCGGCCGTCGAGGTGGGGCTGAATGCTGTGCGTCAGAAAGTACTGTGAGCCCTCCGTGTCCTTTCCGGCGCTGGCCATCCCGATCGTGCCGCGTGTGTATCGGATGCGCGTGAATTCGCTCGGGATCGCGAAGCCGGGGCCGCCGTACCCATCGGCGCGCTGGAAGTCTCCACCCTGGACGACGAAGTTCGGCACGACGCGGTGGAACGGAACGCCGTCATAGAAGCCCTCGAGCGCAAAGTCGAGAATCGTCGCCGTCGTAATGGGCGCCTGCTCGGCGTCGAGCTCCACCTCGACCGTTCCGCGTTCGGTCTCGAGCACGAGGCGGGGGCGCGGGCCCACCCGGCGCAGCAGCGTCCAGTCCACGTCCGTCCGCGGGGGCGTGCCCCGGGGCGACTCCGGCACCGGCGCCGCGAGGTGACGGAGTGCGCCCTCGATCGCCTGCATGACCTCGATATCGGCCGGGGCCTCGAGAACGCCATAGACCTCGTTCAGCACCGACACGACCCCACGCCCCCGCCAAGCCGAGTCGGCGAGGGCTCCGGCGGCGGAGATCCGCACCGCGAGATCCGGCCGGCGCAGCGCACGAATCAGGGCCTGGTAGACGGAGTCGGCCGCGGCGTTTTCGTGGCGTGCGGCGAGCGCATCGATCGCAGCCGCGGCGATGCGCGGCTCCGTGTCGTCGGTCCGTTTCAGGAGCACCGAAAGAGACATGCTGTCGTGCGCGGCGCCCAGCGCGGTCAGCGCGTCGGCGCGCGCCGCCAGGGAGTGGTGCGTCCGCATCCAGCCGAGCACGACGTCGCTCCTGCCCGCGGCAGCGAGCGCGCGGAGCAGCGGCGCCCCCACCTGCAAGGGCTCCGGGTGGGCGGCGATCCATCCCTCCAGGCGACCGACTTCGCCGTCCGTAAGCCGTGCGGCGGAGAGGGCGGACGCGGCCGCGACGGCGACGTGGGTCGCCGCGCCCCCCGGCTCCACGGCCACGTCCAGCGCCGCCAGCAGCGCCTGGCGCGCGTCCGCTTCCTCGGTCCGCTGCCCCAGCGCCCGCGCGGCATTCACGCGAACGCGCCAGTCGCGCGCGTCCCGCAGACGGGACACGAGGCGCTTCGTGTCGGAGGGATCCTTCAGCCGTCCGATTCCGAGCACGAGGTGCATGGCGGCCGGATCGCTCGCGGAGAGGGCATCGAGCGCGGCACGCACCTCGTCCGCCCGCGCCTCCCACGGCGCGGTGCTCGTCACGCGGCCGAAGTAGTATGCGGAGCTGATTCGCACCGCTTCGTCCGGATCCCTCAATCCGGCGATGAGCCGCTCCACGGCCTCCGGAGCGTGAAGCTCGCGCAGTCCGAAGCGCGCGAGCGAGAGGGCGAGGACAGCGCGATCGTTCTCCGGCACGTCGAGCCCCGCGAGTCGACGCAGTGATGCCGCGTCTCCGGTCTTGCCGAGCGCCTCGAGGATCTCTCCACGCACGGCGGCCTCCGTCTCGCCATTCAGCGCCTCGAGCAGCGCACCGGCGGACGCGCTGTCCGCCGACTGACCGAGCGCGAAAGCCGCGTCGGCGCGGACCCGCGCGTCGGGGTCGCGCAGCGCCTCGAGCAGCGTCGGCACGGCGGAGCGCGCCTGAACCGACCCGAGCGCGAGCGCGGCGCGCGCCCGAACCGCCGCATCGGGTGATCGCAGCGCGGCGACAAGCCCCGCGGTGTCCCGCCGCTCCTGGCGTATCACCAGTTCCTGCAGGTCGGAGCGGCGCAGCAGGTCGTCCGGTCGGCGCGCAGCGAAGAGCTCGACGCCGCCCTCCGGCGCATTCGCTCGACGCGCCGGAAGGAACGGAGCGCACGCGCACGCGACGCACACGATCAGCAGGGTGGCTCTCTCGCGTCTCATGGGATGGTACGGTGGCGGTGGTGGCGTACATGGATGTACGAAGCCCCCAGAAGCGACACGTCGCTGTCTGGGGGCTTCATTTCGCTGGCGAGATCAGGAGCTCGTTTCGGTGTCGCCACGTGTGGCGACCTGCCCTGCTTCTCTTCCCCGTCTCGTGCGGTCCCGATTCGGGTTGCCCTCGATCGAAAAGGGCGTCGCGTTGCGTCCAGCGACCTCGCAACGGTCTCGTCCGGGCCGAACACCGGAGCGAGCAATCGAGCCGACAGCGTCCCGTCGGTCGACAGACAATCGAGGGAGCGACCGCGCCACCGACTGTCTGCGCTCAACATAGCGGCGTGGCAGAAACGTGACAACTCTTTCGGCACGCATTCGGTGGCGGATCCGCGACGCGATCGACCGGCGGATCCGCGACCGGATCGACGAACGGATCCGCGAGGCGATCGCGACCTGGCCGGGAGGCACGCCGGGCGCGTCGTGCGGCTCAAGACGGAGTCTCGCGGGGCCCGTCATCCACCAGCTCGACGCGCTGCCGCGGGTATGCCGGGACAATGCGATCCCGATAGGCCTCACCGGCGAACGCGCGATTCAGCGCCATGAGCAGGTCGGTCGCCTGGCGACGTCGCTCCCGCACGGGGACGAGGTAGCGCACGGTCAGATTCGTCCATGAGTCTGCCGGGGAAAAGTAGACCTCGGGCGCCTCGGCGACATCGTAGGGCAGCGAGCTGCGCAGCAGGAGCGACCGGTACTCACTCGCGCTCTGACGCATCCACTCGCCGATCTCCTCGTGCGCCGTCTCGCGCGCGACCCGGGCGGCGAGCGCCAGGTCGCTCTCGTTCGCGACGCCGACCGTGACTTCGTCCCAGACCGCCGGGAAATCCCTCGTGTAGTTGACGATGTTGGAGCGCAGCACCTCGGAGTTCGGAAAGGTCACGAGCGCGCCGGTCGGCTGCGCGCCCTGGACCGGCTTGTCGGGCCCGCCCACCTCCCACACGGTCGTGGTCAGCAGGTCGATCCGGAACACGTCGCCGAACACGTCGCCGACAGCGATTCGGTCGCCCACGCGGTAGTAGAGACGGAAGGAGTTCAGGAGCCAGCCCGTGAAGCTCTCGATCGGGGCCTGCAGCGCCCAGGAGAAAGCCAGCCCGAGGATGCCGATGGACCCGGCGACCGCGCGCGCGTCGCCGACGAGCACCGCGATCGCCGCCACCAGAGCGGTCAGCCATACGACCAGCCCGAATACGACGGCGATTCCCTGGGACCGAGGCCAGCGACCGAGCAACCGCTCCGTCACCGGCCGCGCCAGCCGACTGAGCAGCCACGCCACCACCAGCAGCGCCGCCGCGATGCCGAGCTTCGGCAGCAGCGCGTAGAAACCGCGCAGCAGGTCCCGGATCGTGCGACCCGCCTGCTGTACGGAACGCGCCGGATTCGCCGCCGTATCGGCCGCGGCAGAATCGGCGATGAGCGCATCCGCGCCCGACGCGCCTCCGAGGGTATCGGCCACTCCGGTGTCCGCGGCCGCCGCCGCTCCGGGCTCCTGTCCGGTTCCGACCGGAGCGGCGCTCGACGAGCCCCAAAAGAACAGCAGCATCGCCGTCAGCGCGACCGCCAGCATCGAGCTCTGACGAAAACGACGTAGCCGCGACTGTGCGGCCTGCCGGTATTCCTCGCCGCGCCAGCGGCGATCGTAGGCGGGCCGCCGCCGCGTGTAACGCCGAGGCGTGCCGCGACGCGGCGTGGGCCGTCGGGGACTAGCGGGACTCCTGCTCCGGGCATCCGAAGGAACGCGGGCCATGCACCTCCGTGACTACGGGAGCGGCGCGATGCGCGGGAGCGAAGATAATGGGGATGGTGACTCCGCGGCGCGAGGTGAGGGGCCGGGATGCACGAAGCCCCCAGGGGCGACACGTCGCTTCCTGGGGGCTTCGCTCGCTGGCGAATTCGGAACCGTTGATTCGGCGTCGCTCCGTGTTCGCGACCGGCTCCTCTTTCTTCACCCTCGTCGTGCGGTCCCGACTCGGGGTCCCGTCGATCACGGATTCGCGTTGCGTCCAGCGACCTCGCAACGGTCTCGTCCGGGCCGAAACCCCGGGACGAGCAAACCGAGTCAGCAGCGTCCTGCCGCCCGGTTCGGTCGTCGAGCTTGCAACCGCCCTCCCGACGACGCGTGAGGCAAGCCTAACCCGCCCGTCGAGGGGCGACAAGCCTTTCGGACGTCGTTCGGATCTTCCGGTGCGCCTTCGGTCATTCCGCCGCTTCGCGCAGCACCGCGAGCGGCGGCCGGCTCAACACGCCGCGACTTCCCATGACGCCGACGCCGGCCGTGAGGGCGACGACAGCGACGGCGAGGCCGACCAGCCGGGCCGCCGGAAGCTGGAGCTCGAGATGGAAGAAGCCGGTCGTCAGGGCGACGCCCGCAGCGAGCCCGAGCAGAGCCCCCGCCACCGCGGCGAGCACGCCGAGCGCGAGGTACTCGGTGAGCAGGATCGTTCGGATCCGGGCGCGGTCGGCGCCGAGCGCCTTGAGGAGTGCGCTCTCCCGCAGCCGCTGCTGCCGCGTCGTGCCCACGGCGCCGAAAAGGACGATGAGCCCCGCGATGATCGCAAGGAGGCCTACGACGCGGACGGCGGTCGCGACCCGCGATGTGATCCGGGCGATCACTTTCTGCACACGGTCGAGATCGAGGATCGATACGTTCGGGAAACGGCTGACGAGGGCCACCTGTACGCGGGCGCGCATCGTGTCGTTCGGGACCGACGCGAGTCCGACCAGCATCTGCGGCGCCTGCTCGAGCGCGCCCGGCTGGAAGACGGCGAAGAAGTTCGGCTCGAAGCGGGTCCAGTCGACCTTCCGCAGGCTGCCGATCACGCTCGCGATCCGGACACCCTGCACGTCCCAGATGATCGTGTCCCCGATGCCGACGCCGAGCTCCTCCGCGACATCCGCATCCAGGGAGAGCAGCGGGGCCGCCCCGTTTCGAGCGGCGCTCGACCACCAGTGACCGCTGACGAGCGTCTCTGCGCTCGTCATCGTGTCTCGATACGTATTGCGGTACTCACGGCGAAGTGCCCAGTGCTCCGGCGCGGCCTCGCTGGTGTCGGCGAGCCACTCGTCCGCGGTCCTTCCTCGCAGCGCGGCGATCCGGGACGGGACGACGGGCGTGAGCTGGCGGAGCTCGACGCCGTGCTCCGCGAGCAGCGAGCGCACGCCCTCGCCCTGATCCCGCTGCACATCGAAGAGCAGCAGGTTCGGCCGGCCCGTGCCCGGATCGATGCGGAGCTCCTCCAGCAGGCTCTGCTGCACGACGAAGAGCGCTGCGATCACGAAGACGCCGAAGCCGAGGGCGAGCGTGACGGCGACCGTCTGGTTGCGCGGCCGGAACAGATTCGCGATGCCCTGCCGTACCGGATAGCGGGCGCGCCTCGGAAAGAAGCGGCGAACGGCTCGAACGAGCCCGAGCGCGAGGGCCCACAGCAGCGCGACCGCGGCGCTGATCGCCGCCGCGAAGGCGAATCCGATTCCGGCGTTCGGCGCCTGCCAGAGACTGAGGGCGACGACGCTCAGGGCGAGTGCGGCGTACGCGATCAGGCGAGCCCGGAGGGTCGCGCGGCCGCTCCCGTACTCGCGCCGGAGGGCCTGGAGCGGCGAAACGCCGCGCACGTCGAGCAGCGGGATCAGCGCGAACATCACCGCCACCCAGAGGCCGGTGAGCACGCCCGCGATCACGGCACCGGGGTCGACCGCGAACGAGGCGTGGACCGGGAGCGAGGAGCGCAGCCCCGCGACGAGCACCGGCTCGGCCGCGATGCCGAGCGCGACCCCCGCCAGCGCACCGACGAGCCCGAGCAGCGCTGCCTGCGCCAGATACGCGAGGAAGACATCGCGGGATGTGGCGCCCAGGCACCGGAGCACCGCGATCGTCGGTACCTTCTCGCGCGTGAAGACGCCGATCGCGCTGGCGACGCCAATGCCACCGAGCAGCAGGGCCGCAAGCCCGATGAGACCGAGGAAGCGGGACAGGTCTTCCAGCCCGCGCGCCAGCGAGCGTGCGCGCTCGTCGGCGGTGTCGAAGCCGACTCGGCTGGCGTGGAACAGGGAGTCGTGGGCCGCCTCGAAGCCGTCGAGGTCGAAGCCCGCCGGCACGGCCAGCAGCGCCTCGTAGCGGGCGAGACTGCCGACGACGAGCAGGCCTGTCGCGGGCAGGTCGCGCTCGGCGATGTAGATGCGCGGACCGAGCGCGGAACGGAAGCCGCCCTCCGGGGCCGCGTCATCGGCCACGCTGCCGACGACGCGCACGCGCGTGAAGCCGATCGAAAGAGTGTCGCCGGCTTCCGCTCCGAGCTGCAGCAGGGCGGCCGGCTCGGGCAGCGCCGCGCCTCCCGCGTGCAGCCAGCGCCAGGCGTCGGGCGGCGTCGCATCCCCCGCCCCGACGAGAGGGTAGTCGGCGGTGACGGCCCGCACCTGCAGCAGCCGGGTGACGCCGCCTCCCGGGCCGAGCACCATCGACGGCAGGGTCGTCGTCTCGGCGACCCGCACGCCCTGCCGGCGGAGGGAGTCGATCAGTGCACGGACCGGCGGCGGAAAGGGAGCGGACGCGCCGAGCCGCGCGTCACCGCCGAGGAGCTCACGCGCCTGTGTGTTGACGCCGTCGACGACGGCGGCCCGCACCGAGTGGATCGCGACGAGCGCGCCGACCCCCAGCGTGATGGACAGGAGGTACGGCCCGATGCGACGCGTCGCGCCTCGGGCCTCGCGCATCGCGTGGAGCAGGATGAAGCGGGCGGTCACGGCGCCGGCTCCTCCCCGACGACGCGTCCTCCGGCGAAGCGGATGATCCGGTGGGCGCGCGAGGCGAGCTCGGCGTCGTGCGTGACCAGGACGAGCGTGGTCCGACCCTCGCGGTTCAGCTCGACGAGCAGATCGATGATGCGCTGTCCGGTTTCGGCATCCAGGTTGCCCGTGGGCTCGTCGGCGAAGAGAATGCGCGGATGGTTCGCGAACGCGCGGGCCAGCGCAATCCGCTGCTGCTCGCCACCGGACAGCTGCGCCGGATAGTGGTCGGCTCGATCGGCGAGGCCGACGCGCGCGAGCAGCGCCTCCGCGCGCTCCCGCACGGAGGCGCTCGGTGCATCGTCGAGCAACTCGAGCGGGACCTGTACGTTCTCGAGGGCGGTAAGGGTGGGAATGAGCTGGAACGTCTGGAATACGAAGCCGACCTTGCGCGCGCGGATACGGGCGCGTGCGTCTTCGTCGAGCGCGCCGAGGTCGTCGCCGTCCAGCACGACGGAGCCGGCGCTCGGCCGGTCCAGCCCGGCGAGCAGACCGAGCAGCGTCGTCTTGCCACTGCCGGACGGGCCGACGATCGCGATGAACGACTCGGCCTCCACCTCTAGGTCGACGTCGTGCAGAACCGTGAGTGGACGCCCGCCACTGCGATACGTCTGCGTCAGGCCGCGGGCGCTGAGGATCATGCGAGGCTTCCGGGTCGTGCTGGCCGTTCTGGCGGCCGCCTGCGGCGGCTCGGGGGACGGCGACCGCGCCGCCCCATCACCAGAGGAGGCCGGGCCGAGCTCGGCTGAAGCTACCGATTCGGCGCGCGTTTCTCCAGCCGCGGACGCGCCGGTCGTGCTGTTCTTCGGCAACAGCCTGACCGCGGGGCTCGGCGTGCTGCCGGAGCACGCGTTCCCCGCGCTGATCCAGCAGAAGATCGACTCGGCCGGTTACCCGTTCCGGGTCCGCAGCGCCGGCGTGAGCGGCGAGACGTCGGCGGACGGGGTGCGACGCATCGGCTGGGTGCTGCGCGGGCCAGTCCGGGTGCTGGTGCTCGAGCTCGGAGCGAACGACGCGCTGCGCGGGCTGCCGGTTGCGCGGATGGAGACGAACCTGCAGGCCATCATCGACAGCACGCGTGCACGCTATCCTGACGCCGCCGTCGTGCTCGCGGGCATGCTCGCTCCGCCGAACCTCGGGGCGGCGTACGGCACACGCTTCCGCGACGCTTTCCACGAGCTGGCTCGACGCAACGATGCCGCGCTGATCCCGTTCCTGCTCCAGGACGTCGCGGCGCACCCGGAGCTGAACCAGGGAGACGGGCTGCACCCGACCGCGGAGGGACACCGCATCGTAGCGGAGAACGTGTGGAGGGTGCTGGAGCCCGTCCTGCGGCGGGCAGCCGATTCGACTACGGTGCCGAGCCGTCCCGCGTCCAGATGACGATCGCGCCGCACATCGCGCGACCGGCGTGGAACTCGATCGGCAGCTCGCTCGAGCCCCGGTAGACCTCGACGCCCTCGACGTCGTGGACGGAGACGGCGTCCACGCCGATCTCCTCCAGCATCGCCGGCACGCCGTCCACGAAATACTCGGTTCGACACTCGGTGGTGATCGTCTTGACCCCGCGCATGCCGATGGTCGTGCTGCCATTGGCGCGCACGCTGCGGTGCAATCCCGGCAGCCGCGCCAGCACGTCGCTGAGCCGCTCGACGTGGCGAGCCTCGATCTGCTCGCGCGTGATGAACGTGCCGCCTCCGTGGGACCGCCGCTCGTAGAATCCGGCCGACACCAGGCGCTGCGACAGCGTCACGACGAGCAGGGGCGGCAGGTCCACGGGGGAGGACGCGAGCGCCACCTCGATGGACAATTCCTGCCCCCGGTCCACGCTCACACTGTCCGTCCGGTCCGCGTAACCGGGACGCCGGGTCTCGAGCAGGTAATCGCCCGGCGCGACATCGACGAACAGGAAGCGGCCCTGAGCATCACTCGAGGTCTCGTGCGGCGTGTCGTGCAGGCGGAGCCGGACGCCCTCGACCGGCCGCCGCCCGGCGGCGTCGAGCACCACCCCACCGATGCGGCTCCCGCCCGGCAATTCCGAGCGTGCGGCGGCCTCGCCGCGGAACGGCGTGACCAGGAGCAGCAGCGTGAGGGCAACTCGCATGGCTGCGAGGGCTAGGGCTAGGGCAAGGGCCAGGGCTAGGAGGAAGGTAGGGGGAGGGATAGGGAGAGGGCCAGATCATTCCAGCAGCCCGCTCCAGGGTTGCGCCGGGTTCGCGGCTCGTTCGGCGTCGGCGGGACGGGTTCTTCGGCTCAGCGGGGCGGGCCCTCGGGCACTTCACCGACGATGCTGGCGGCTCGGAAGAGGCCGTCGGCGGCCTGCAGGATCTTCTCCCTCAGCTTCGGCGGGTAGTCGGGGTGGCGGTCGAGGAAGCGGTGCACGACGACTGCCGCGGCGGGCTCGCTGTGGCCGCCGAGTGTCGCGTCCATCCAGCGCCCCGGGAAGAACACGTCGCCGGTGCGCTGGATCTCCTCGAGCATGTCGAGGGAGGGCTGGATGTAGCGGATCGCGCGGCCGGAGCGGAGCGGGTGGTGCAGGTACCGCAGGCCGTCCAGGACCCACGACTCGTGCGCACGGTTGGCCGGGTCTCTCAGACTCGCGAAGAACGAGTCGCGTCGCGCGGGGTCCGCGGAGACGGCAGGCCGCAGGAACTCGAGTCGGCGGCGGCGGTCGGCGTCCCGGATGGCGGCGAGCTGCGCGGAAAGGATCGAGTCGGCATCGGGCACGCCGCGGAGCGCGAGCTCGAGCGCCAGCGAGGTCCGGTCGCGCTCGGATATGGCGAGACCCTTCACCTCCAGCTCGCCGCCCCACAGCCGCCGCAGACGATCCACGGCCTCGGGCGTGAGCGCGATGTCCTCGTAGGCGTGGAAGTAGCTCGCCTGCAGCGTCTGCGTGGGGGCCGCCTCGATCTTGCTCCACAGCAGCGACTCGAGCCGTGGCGCGACGCGGTCCCGGGCGTCGGCGCCGAGGAAGCGCCAGTAGGCGGTGCCCACGTCGGCGAGGGTGCGCTGCACGTTCAGGTCGACGTCCTCGGCGTCCAGAGCGCGCAGACCCGCCTCGAGCAGCGTGTCGGGAGAGATGGCGCTCTGAAGCATCGCGTCCCACAGCGTGACCCAGCCGACTCCACGGGCGAGGGCGCTGTCCAGTAGTGGCAGCGAACGGAGCAGCGCGTTTCGAGACGGCACGTCGAGCCGAATGTCGCCGTAGCCGAGGCCGCCGGCGCCCGGCAACACGATGCACGGCCACGGCAGGCCGCGGGCGGCGGAAAGCTCCGCCACGGCCGATCGGAGGTCCACGGGCAGGAGCCGCGTGCGACCGGGGCAGCCGACGAGCACGTCGAGGCGTTGCGGCCAGAGCCGGTGCTTCCCCGCCGGGTCGGTCTGGCGGATCTCCAGCACGTCGATGCGGCCGTCGGCGTCGGAGGTCATGCGCATCGCGAGGCCGGGCCGGCCGGCCTCCTCGACCCAGATCCGGCTCCACGCGGCCAGGTCCTCCGGCGTGCGACGGTCGAGGATCGCGATGAGCTCGTCCCACGTCGCGTTCCCGTACGCGAACGCGTGCAGGTACTCCTGCAGCCCCTCGCGGAAGCGGTCCGCGCGGAGCCGGTTCTCGAGGTGCTGCATCACGATCGGCGCCTTGTCGTAGATGATGGCGCCGTAGAGCGTGCCGGCGTCGCGCAGGTTGTCGAGCTCCTGGTGGATCGGGTTCGCGCCTGCCGTGCGGTCGACGGAGTAGGCCGACGGGAAGTGGGAGAGATAGAAGCGCAGCGCGTGATCCACCTCCGGGAAGGCCGGGTTGACGACCTTCGCGGCCATGAAGTTCGCGAAGACCTCCTTCGTCCAGACGTCATCGAACCAGCGCATGGTGACGAGATCGCCGAACCACATGTGCGCGGTCTCGTGAGCGAGCAGGGTGGCCCGGCCGATCATCTGTGACTGCGTCGCGCTCTCGTCGAGGAAGAGCGACTCGGCGCGGTAGTAGATCGCGCCGGGGTGCTCCATGCCGCCGAACTGGAACGCCGGCACGGCGACGAAGTCGAACTTGCCCCAGGGATACGGAATCCCGGTGTACTCCTCGAGCCACGCGAGCGCCTTCGCCTGCAGGTCGAAGATCGCGTCGCGATTGCGGGCCACGCGCGTGCTGTCGCTCTCGCGGTGGAGCATCCGGAAGGTGCGACCGTTTCGGACGGCGGTCTCGATCTGCCACTTCCCCGCCGCGAACGCGAAGAGATACGTCGCGATCGGCTTCGTCTCGGCGAAGCGGTAGCGTACCCGCATCGAATCGACCGCCTCGCGCGTATCGGCGCCGTTCGAGACGGCGACCCAGTCCGCAGGCACTTCGAGCTCGAGCGTGAAGCGAGCCTTGACGTCCGGCTGGTCGATGAGCGGCAGCGCGACGGACGCGCGATCGGGGACGAACAGCGCGTACAGGTAATCCGGGTTGCGGTTGAGTGAGCCGTCGCCGGCGAGGAACTCCATCTCCACCGCGTGCTCGCCGGAAGCGACGCCGTTCTCGGGCTGCACGATGATGTGGCCCGCCTGCAAACGGTACGGCGCCGGGGCACCATCCAGCCGCAGCGACAGCAGTCGCTCGGGGGGCTGCTGGAAGTCGATGACGAGGTACGGCTGGTCGCCTCGCACGCGCATGCGCGCGACCTCCGTCCCGCGGATCGGGGCACCCGCCGATGCAGGCACGGAAAGCCGGATCGTGTAGCGCACCGAGTCGAGCGCGAGCGCTCGACTGCGGGCACCTTCACGGCTCACGCCGCGCTCGAGCCACGGTGAGCCGGAAGGCAGCGGCGGCGGCAGCGTGTGCTCGGGGCGAGGCGGCGGGGTCACAGGCACCTCGGGCGTGGGAGCGTGCGCGCACGCGGCGAGGACCGTCGCCAGAGCCGACAGCAGCAGCCGGCTGCCGCGGCCCGAAGCGCGTCGGGAGGCGCCGGCTGCATCCGGCATCAGGCGTCTCGCGCGAGACGGATGCCGCTGAACTGCCAGGTCTCATCCGCGTGGAAGAAGTTGCGATACGTTCGCCGGGCGTGACTCCGGGAGGTCACGCAGGCGCCGCCGCGCAGCACGAACTGGTTCGACATGAACTTGCCGTTGTACTCGCCGAGCGCGCCTTCCACCGGCCGGTAGCCGGGATAGGGCGAGTACTGGCTGCGCGTCCACTGCCACACGTCGCCGTAGAGCTGCGCCAGCTCACCGGGCGCGGGGGACTGCGTCAGCGGCGCGGGGTGCAGACGCCCGGCCTCCACGAAGCCGCCGCGGATCGCGTCCCCGGCCGCGACCTCCCATTCCTGCTCGGTGGGCAGGCGCGCGCCCGCCCAGCGGGCGAACGCGTCCGCCTCGAAGTAGCTGATGTGGCAGAGCGGCTCCGCCGGATCCACCGGACGCATGCCGCCCAGCGTGTACATCACCCAGCCCGCCTCGCCACGTTCCCAGTAGAACGGCTCGGACCACTCCCCGGCGTCGACCTTCGCCCAGCCCTCCGAGAGCCAGAGCTCCGGCCGCCGATAGCCGCCATCCTCCATGAACTCCAGATACTCGCCGTTCGTGACGAGCCGGTTCGCGATCCGGAACGGCTCGAGGTAGTAGCGGTGGCGCGGGCCTTCGTTGTCGTACGCGAAGCCTCTGCCGTCGTGCCCGATCTCGCGAAGCCCGCCCTCGACCCGTACCCAGGCGAGCTCCGGAGCGGGGGCGGTCGACGCCGCCGGAGGCGTGCAATACGCCGGACGCAGCGGGTTGACCGAGAAGACGTGCTTGATGTCCATGAGCATCAGCTCCTGGTGCTGCTGCTCGTGGTTCAAGCCGACCTCCAGCAGCCCGGCGACCCGCTCACGCGTCTGCACGTCCTCCCGCTCAACTTCCTCCAGCAGCCGGACCATGTGCTCGTCCACGTGCGCCCGATACGCGAACACCTCCGCCACCGTCGGTCGCGAGATGTAGCCTCGCCGGTCCCGGCAGTGCCGCTCTCCGGCCTGCACGTAGTACGAGTTGAACAGGTACCCATACGCGGGATGGAACTCCACGTAGCCCGGCAGGTGCGGCCGGAGCAGGAACGTCTCGAAGAACCACGTGACGTGCGCGATGTGCCATTTCGTCGGGCTCACGTTCTCCGTCGTCTGGACCACGTAGTCCTCCGTGGCCAGTGGCTCGCACAGCCGCTCCGTGAACGCCCGCACGCCCCGGTAGCGCTCCACCTGCAACAGGCCGACGTCCGCCGTCGCCTTCTCCCCCGCCACGTCCACATCGACTCTCTCGCTTCCGACCTGCGCTCGCGCGAGCGTCGCCGTGGTGATCCGCTCCCTGGCCATGTGCAGCTCTCTCCTTCCGCGATTTCGGTCGTCCGAACTCGAAAGGTCGCGTCGCTCCCCCTTGCGGCGCCAGGGGCCGCAGGCGTAGCTGGACTATGTCGAGGTGGGAACGGTGAGATTCGAGCTGCGGGAGGAACCTTGAAGAATCGCTACATCGGGCGGGGCGGATCACGTCGGCTGGCGTTGGGGCTGGGGTTGGCGCTCGGGCTGGGGCTGGCCTGGCAGGGTCGGCGGTGGCGCAGGAAGCGGACCGGGGGACATTCGTGGTGCTGCGGGGCGAGGACACGCTGTCGGTGGAGCGGTTCGAGCGCAGCGGCGGCGAGCTCAGCGCGGAGCTGGTCGACCGGATCGCGGGATACCGGCAGACGATCAGCGCCACGGTGCAGCCGGACGGTCGCGTTCCGCGCCTGACGCTGGAGCTTCGATCCGGGAGCGGGCCGCCCGACGCGGCTCCGATGCAGCGTATCGTGCTGCGGATCGAAGGCGACTCGGCGATCGCGGAGATCGGGGCGCAGACGAATGCGCAGCGGCAGGTGGTCCCCACGAGGGACGGCGCGGTGCCATTCGTGAATCTGGACTTCGCGCTGATGCGTCAGGTCGTCCTGCGCAGTCGCAGCACAGGGCTGGACAGCGTTCCGATCCTCCTGCTCACCGGCGCACGTACGCTGATGGTCCATCTCACCCGACTGACGGGCGACACGGTGGCGATCGACATCGCCGGGGTTCCGCTGCACCTGCTCGTGGACTCGGCCGGGCGGGTGCTCGGTGGCACGGTGCCCGCCCAGGGGCTCCGGATCGAGCGTGCGCCGTGGAAGTCGGAGGCGCCGCAGCCGCCCGTGCGCGACTACTCGCCCCCGCCGGGAGCCCCCTACGAAGCGCGCGAGGTCCGGATTCCGGCGGGCGATCACGTCCTCGCGGGCACCCTGACGGTGCCGCGGGGCTCGGGCCCCTTCCCCGCCGTCGTCACGATCACGGGGTCGGGGCCGCAGGAGCGCGATGAGTCACTGCCGGGTGTCGCAGGCTATGCGATCTTCCGCCAGATCGCGGACACGCTGTCGCGGCGGGGCATCGCGGTGCTCCGCTACGACGACCGGGGCATCGGGGCGTCCACCGGCAGCTTCGGACAGGCGACGTCGGCGGACTTCGCTGCCGACGCGCAGGCCGCGATGGTGTGGCTGCGAGCGCAGCCCGCGATCGCCGGCGACCGCATCGCGCTGCTCGGGCACAGTGAGGGAGGCCTCATCGCGCCGCTGGTCGCGGCGCAGGATTCGACGGTCGCCGCCATCATCCTGCTCGCCGGCCCCTCGCGCACCGGACGGGAGATCCTGACCTATCAGCTGCGGCAGGAGATCGATGCGGATACGGGCCTTGGGGCGGCGAAGCGCGACTCACTCTCCGGCGCCATACCGGCGCGTATCGATTCGCTCGCCGCCAGCAACGTGTGGGTCCGCTACTTCCTCGCCCACGATCCGATCCCGACGGCGAAGCGGGTGCACGTACCGGCGCTGGTTCTGCAGGGCGGCACGGATCAGCAGGTGTTGCCGGAGCAGGCCGAGGAGCTGGGGGCGGCGCTGCGCTCGAGCGAGGAGGACGTGGAGGTGCGCGTCTTCCCCGGGCTGGACCACCTCTTCCTCAGGGATGCGGTCGGGAGGCCCGCAGGCTATGCCGGGCTGCCCGACAAGAAGGTCAATGCGGCGGTGCTGGGGCTGATCGCGGACTGGACCGCGGAGCACCTCGAGGGGAACTCGCAGTAACGTGCCGGGCGCCGTGGCTCAGTGTGCGCGACCGGCTACGAGGCGCAGGAAGTCGACGGTGCTGACGAGGCCGACGAGGCGGTCCCCGTCCAGCACGAGCAGCCGGTGCACGCGGTCGTCCAGCATGCGGCCCGCCGCGACACCGACTTCCGTATCCGGCGCCATGGCGGCGATTCGGCGGCTCATGATCTCA
Source organism: uncultured Gemmatimonadales bacterium (assembly GCA_963798855.1). Classification (GTDB taxonomy): domain Bacteria; phylum Gemmatimonadota; class Gemmatimonadetes; order Longimicrobiales; family RSA9; genus CAWCUU01. The sequence goes on from CAWCUU010000001.1 coordinate 1,635,652, forward strand.
TCGACGGTGTGCTCCTCGAGCACGTTCCACTCCGGCCCGCCCACCTGCCTGAACCGCTCGAGGAGGTCGGCGCCGGCGTCCTCCCAGAGATCGACGAAAAAGCCGGCGACGCCGTCGTCGCCGTCGCGCGGTTCCTGCTCCTCCCACTCGTACTCCAGGTCCGCCATCGAAGGGAGTCCTTCCCTGGCGGTCGGAACGCCTTCCGCGTTCGCGGCGAACTCGACGATGTCGGTCAGCGTCAGCACGCCGAGGAGCCGACCGGAGCCCACGACCGGGGCCCCCCCGATCCCCGCATCGGACAGAGTCTCCGCCGCTTCGCGGAGAGTGGACTCCGGCCCTACGGTCACGATCTCGCGAGTCATGATGTCGCGCAGCATCGGCATGTCGCCTCCGGTTGTTCGCTCTACCCCGAAGCTAAGCTGCGTCGTGCCCCGGTCTGTCGGGTCGCGGCGGAACGGCTGTAGGGAATCGGAGGATACATCGCATCCGATCGCTCGAAGAGTCGGGGCGTACCCTACGTGAGATCCGGCCATCCCCCACAGACGGAACCGAGCCATGTTCTCACCATGGAGACGCGGCGGCGCACCTCCTCGCGATCCACGCTCCGCCATCCCCTGCCAATGGGGGTCGTATGAGAGCCTCGACGCGCACCCTGCTCAGCCAGGGCTTCCTGACCGGCATCATCGGCTACGCCCTCGTCGCCGGCTCCTACGTGGTCATGAACACATTGGCCGGCCGCGCACCCCTTTCCACGGCGGCCGCGCTCGGCCACGCCCTGTTCGGCAACGGTGGCATGCCCGCGTCGCCCGCCGCGGATCCGGGGCCGCTGATCGCCTACAACGGCGTGCATCTGCTGTTCTTCGTCCTCATCGGGATCGCGGCCGCGTGGCTCATCGCGGAGGCCGAGCTCCATCCGCGGCTCTGGTACCTCGTCGCGTTCGCCTTCATCGCGGGCTTCATCTACAGCTATTTCGCCGTGGTCGTCGCCGTTGCCGAGCTCTCGGTCGAGATTTCGCCATGGTCGATCGTCGCGGCGAACCTCGCCGCCGCCGCCGGGATGGGGATCTATCTGGCGCAGGTGCACCCCGACCTGGGCCGCCGCATCGAGCTGCAGGCGGATCCGGACGCCGCACCGGCGACGAGAGCCGCAGCGGCCTGAGGCACAGCAAGGGCAGACATCTTGCAACTCCATGCCTCTGAACCACTTGCATGGAGGTGTATGATGTTACACATGATCCGCAACACCGGGCCTGCGCTACTACTCTGCGGCGTGCTCCTGCTCCCCGGCTGCGCGGCCGCGGCCGGCGCGGCCGCCGGCGCGGGGGCAGCTACGTACGTCAACGACCAGACGGTCACGTCCACCGTGGATGCGCCGGTGAGCGACGTCGCGACCTGGACGCGGGCTGCGTTCGACGATCTCGGGATCGAGGTGTCGAAGACCGAGACGGAATCGGACGGGATGGAGCTCTCCGGCACGCACGATGACCTCGATGTGCACGCCGATATCGAGGGAGACGGCGACGCGACGAAGATCGCCGTGACGGCGAAGCGGAACACCGTGGACTACGACAAGGACTACGCGCAGAAGGTGCTCGCGCAGATCCTGTCGCACCAGGGCTGAGCGTCGGGCTGGCCCGGACGCGACGAAGACGGCATCACACAAAGCCGCGCAGAAGGACCGGGAGACGCGAAGTCAACGACCTCCCGGCAAGGTGAGGCAGCGGCCCCGGCTGCGGCGCTCTCCGGGGCCTTGCCTCACCGTGGATGCGACACCAGTATCCGCGGCACGCTTCGTCTTCCTGCCATCCACCGATTCCCGGCGAGTACCGATGAGACGCTCGATCGGCGGCGCGCTGATCGCCGCCCTGCTCTGCCTTTCCTGGCCGCTGTGCGCGCAGGGCCGGCCGACGCTGTCGGACGCGGTTCGGCCGTACGTGCGTGTGGACACGGGCGCGATCGCGCTCACGCACGTGCGCGTCATCGACGGGACGGGCTCACCGTCGCGCGAGGACCAGACGCTGGTGATCCGGCAGGGGGCCATCGCCGCGATGGGTCCCTCATCGGCGACCGCGGTCCCGTCGGACGCCCAGGTGCTGGACCTGAGCGGCCGGTCCGTGATCCCCGGCCTCGTGATGGTCCACGAGCACCTCTTCTATCCGACCGGCCCCGGCGTATACGCGAACCTGTCCGAGAGCTTCACGCGGCTGTACCTGGCGGGAGGGGTTACGTCGATGCGGACGGGCGGGAACATGAACGGCTATGGCGAGCTGGGGGTCGCGCAGGCGATCCGCCGGGGCGAGAAGCCGGGCCCGTGGATCGACGCCACGGCACCGTACCTGGAGGGCCGGGGCCTCGGCCTGCCGCAGGTGCACGAGCTCGAGGACAGCGCGGATGCGCGCGCGCTGGTGGACTTCTGGGCCAATGCAGGGGCCACGTCGTACAAGGCGTACATGCACATCACGCGCGCGGAGCTCGGGGCCGCCATCCGCGCTGCGCACGGCCGGGGGCTGAAGCTGACCGGGCACCTCTGCTCCGTGACCTACCGCGAGGCCGCGGAGCTCGGCATCGACGACCTCGAGCACGGCTTCCTCGTCGCGACGGACTTCGTGCCGGAAAAGGAGCCCGACGTCTGCCCGCCTCGTCCCGAAGTCGAGCGGTCGCTCTTGGACGTGTCCGCGAACGATCCTCGCTTCCGCTCCCTGATCGGCGAGCTGATCGAGCGCCACGTCGCGGTGACGACCACGCCGACCGTCTTCGAGACGTTCGTGCCGGGCCGGCCGCTGCCGCCGGGGCTGGACGTGCTGGATCCGCAGCTCAGGTCCGCGTTCGAGGAACGTCACGATCGCATCGCGAAGAGCGGCGAGTCGCCCTACACGAAGCTGTTCGGCAACGACCTGGCGTTGAACCTGGCGTTCTTCCGGGCGGGCGGCCTGCTGCTGGTCGGCACGGATCCGACCGGCTACGGCGGGGTCGTTCCGGGCTTCTCGAACCAGCGTGCGCTGGAGCTACTGGTAGAGGGCGGCTTCACGCCTCTCGAGGCGATCCACGTCGGAACCCTGAACGGCGCGACCTACCTCGGCCGTGCCGACCGCATCGGCTCGATCGCGGTCGGCAAGCAGGCCGACCTGGTCGTCGTAGAGGGCGATCCGTCGACGCAGATCAGCGACGTCCGGCGCGTGCGGCTGGTCTTCAAGCAGGGCGTCGGCTACGACCCCGAGAAGCTGATCGCGTCGGTGCGGGGGAAGGTCGGGCTGTTCTGATGGTCGGGTTTCCCCAGGCGGCCAAGAACAGCATCACGCGGAGCCGCCAAGAACAGCATCACGCGGAGCCGCGAAGAAACGCGGAGACGCGAAGAGCCGCCGGCTCCGGCCGAGCGCTCGACGCACATCAACCATCGTCTGATGTTGGCTCGGCGACGTGTCTGCGCCCCGCGCCGCGTCGTCCGACTTCGCGCTTCGCGCCCCTCCGTTCCCGTCGCGGCTCCCCGTGATGCTGTTTGCGAAGGTGGAGCCCTCCGCGTGTTCGATCACCGCGTCGCGTGCCGGCCCTGCTGCAGGTAGCGGGCATACCAGTCGAGATAGCGGCGGTAGCGGTCGAGGACGAAGCTGGGGCGCCGGATGCCGTGGTGCTCGCCCGGGTAGATCACGAGCTCCGTCGGCACGCCGAGCGTACGCAGCGCCTGGTACATCTGCTGGACGCCCACCACGGGCACGTTGAAGTCCTTCTCACCCCCCATAAAAAGAGTGGGCGTCGAGATGCTGTCGGCCTGGAAGAACGGGTAGCTGAGCTTCAACCAGAGGTCGGGGTTCTTCCACGGAGGGCCGAGCTCCTGGTCGTACTGGACGATGTATTGATCGACGCCGTAGAGCGCGGGCTGCAGCGCATTGCCGGCGCCGCAGACGGCGGCCGAGAAGCGATCCGTCTTCGGTAGCGCGTAGAGGGTGGTGTAGCAGCCGTAACTCCAGCCGCCGATGCCGAGCCGATCCGGATCGGCGATGCCCATCTCAATGACGTGGTCGACGCCGGCGAGCACGTCGATGACCTCCTTGTCGCCCCAGTCCTGATACAGGATCTCCTTCCAGGCGCGACCGCGACCGGAGCTGCCGCGGTAGTTGGGGGAGAGGACGGCGTAGCCGGCGCCGGCGAAGAGTTGCCGCTCGAAATCGAACTCGAAGCCGTTCTGGCCGTTGGGACCGCCGTGGATCCGGAGCAGGGTCGGGTATTTCGTGCCGGTCCGGTAGTCCAGGGGCAGGTACAGCATGCCGTGCACGTCGGCACCATCCGGCGTCGCGTACGCGATCCGCTGAACCTTGCCGAGGCGGATCTCTCCGAGCAGCTCGTCATTGCGGTGGGAGAGGCGGCGGAGGCGGCACGGTCGAGCGCGAAGACCTCGGCGGGCCGGTCGGAGGTGGTCGCGGTGAGCGCGAGCCGGCCGGTCGGTGCAGACGGGCAACGACTCGACCACCCGGTCGCCGCCCTCAGCTTCTCCACCGGCGCCGCCCACCGCCGCGACCCGTGCCGGGTAGCGGGTTCCGTCATCGGTGACCAGGAAGTAGAGCCACTTCCGTCCCGAGAAAAGCGAGCGCCGGAGACGTCGCGATCGAGACCGTCCGTGAGCAGCCGCTGTTCCCCGCCGCATCACCGGCACGAGCGCGAGGACGTCCAGGTTGTAGGCGGACATGCGGGACTCGCTGCCCTGCAGGTACGCGATCCAGCGCGCCGTCGGGACTCCAGGCGAGCGGTCCCGGTGTCCGATCCCCCCACGACGTCAGTCGGACGGGCGACGCCCCGGCGCGGGCGTCCACCACGTAGACGTCGTCGTTGTGTGCGCGGTCGGGGTCGTCGCCCTCGCGCTCGCTGACGAACGCGATCCGCCGGCCGTCGGGCGACCACGCCGGGTCGTCGTCATCGAAGTCACCGCTCGTCAGCGTGTCCAGGCGCTGCGAGGCCAGATCGAACAGGTATAGGTGGCTGCGCTCGTGCGTGAGATAGCCGTCGCCGTCCGACTTGAAGTGGTAGCGGTCGATCACGATCGGCTTCGGCTTCGATTCTGAGGCGCTGTCGCCAGGCTCGCGGTCCTGGATCACGAGGACGAGGCGAGAGGCGTCCGGCGCCCATGCGTAGCCGGAGATGCCCCCCTTCACCTCCGTCACGCGGCGCGCCTCGCCGCCGCGCCGGTCGAGCAGCCAGAGCTGGGCACCCTTCCCCTCCTGGCGCGAGGAGAGGAACGACAGGTATCGGCCGTCCGGGCTCCAGCGGGGCGAGCTCTCGCTCTCCGGCGAGGTCGTGAGCCGGATCTCCTGCGTGCCGTCCCAGCTCGCCATCCGAGATGTCGCTGTCGTTCTCGTCCTTCGCGAGGTCCGTCGTGCCGACGCTGTACGCGACCCAGGCGCCGTCGGGGGAGATCTGAGGGTCGCGCACGTTCTGCAGCCGCGCGAAGTCCTCGGGGTGGAGCGGGCGCGGTACGGTGTCGGCGGGCGGACTCGAAGCGGGCTGCTGCGCCGCCGCGGGCGCCGCGAGGGCGAGCGCGGCGGCGGCCAGCAGGAACGCAGTACGTCGCATGGTCTAGTGCGCCCCGGTCTCATTGGCCGTCGGATACGGCGGCGGCGGATTGGGCGGCAGCGCCGCGACCGCGCTCGCCCAGTGGTCGGGAGTGTCGTCGCTGGCCGGCACCGTGTTGTTCACGGGCTTCAGCCCATGCCTCAAATAGGCGATGATCGCCCGGAGATCCTCGTCCGGCATGTAGCGCCAGGATGCCCAGGGCATGAACGGACCGAGATAGTGAGGCTCCGCGGGGAAGTTTCCCTGCCCTGGAGTCGTCGAGGTGATCTCGACGTCCGGCGTATCCTCGGGGCGCAGCCCCCAGCGCAGCGCGTTGAAGATCTGGCGATCGGAGAAGCGGCCGATTCCGGTCTCCGCGTCGGGCGTGAGGTTCTTTGCCCGACCGTGGAAGCAGGGCGCGGTGGAGTCCGTGAAGCAGCCGCCGAGGACGAACTCTTGCGTGGGATCGGTCACGCCGGCGAGCCAGCCCTTCATCGCCGGCGATATGCCCTCGTGGCATCCGAGGTCGGCGCAGCCGTGGCTGAGGACCAGCTCGCGGCCTTGCAGCACCTGGTCCCGCATCCCGGCCGGCGGCTCGACCTCGTTGGCGGTCGGGAAGGCCGGCGCGGGGTACGTGCCGATGTTCTCGGGCACCATCGCGCTGGCCCAGAAATCGGGTGGACCCTCGCTGTCGGGGACCTTGTTGACGACCGGCTTCAGCCCACGCTTGAGATAGGCCGCGATCGCGTGGAGATCCTCGTCGCTCATGTGCCGCCACGCCATCCACGGCATCGGCGGCGCGAGGTAGTGTGGGTGCTCCGGAAAGTTGCCCTGGCCCGGCGTCGTGGACGTGATGTCGACGTCCGGCGTGTCCTCCGGGCGGAGCCCGAAGCGGAGCGCGTTGAAGATCTGGCGCTCCGTGAAACGGCCCAAACCGGTGGCGTCATCGGGAGTGAGGTTGCGCGGGCGCGTCGTGAAGCAGCCTTTGGCGCCGGGCTCCAGCCCGCACGGCGGGGGGCCGATCTGGAAGTTCATCGCGGGGCCGGTCGAACCCGCCAGCCAGCCCTTCGCGGCCGGGTCATCGCCGACCGGGGCAGCGGGGTTGTTGCCACCTCCATGGCATTCGCCGCAGGCGTGGCTGATGACGAGATAGCGGCCGCGCGCGACCATGTCATCCTGCGTCCGCGCGCTCGCCGGAGCGGCCGCGCGCGTCGCAGCCATGGACGGCCCCGTGGCGGGCCCTCGCGGCGCGAATACCGCGGCGATGGAGAGTACGGCGACGGGTAAAGCGACGGCGACTGCACGGCTGGACCAGCGCATGTCCGCCTCCTTGTTCACCGGAGCTGGAGAATTCCCATCATGCCTGCGTCTTCGTGATCCAGGATGTGGCAGTGGAACATCCACTTCCCGGGGTAGTCTTCGAACTGGACGACGATGCGGACGACGCCGTGCTTCGGGATGTTGACCGTGTCCTTCCAGCTGCGGTACGGCTCCGGCACGCCATCGCGGTCCAGGACCTGGAAACGGAAGCCGTGCAGGTGGAAGGGGTGGTCCATGCCGACGACGTTCTCGATCTGCCAGATCTCGGTCGTGCCGAGCCGGGCCTCGATGTCGACGCGATTCATGTCCATCTTCCTGCCGTTGATCATGCCCTGGCTGAAGACGACGACCCGGTGCGCGGCGACATCGGTCGTATCGATGGGCGGCACGACGCGCAGCTTCGTCGGGATCGCGATCGGCGGCACGGCCGGCTCCGACGAGTAGCGAAGCGACAGGATGTCGCGCGGCCGGTCCCAGTCCGCAGGCCGCGTGTGCGGATCGTAGCGGTCGTAGGGCAGCGTCTGGAAGACGGCGCTGTCGCCCGGGAGCGTCGGTTCCGCGCACGAGCACCTCGACCCGTCCGGAGTTCGCCAGGACGACGTCGTCCACCTCCCGGGGGTGCTCGAACAGCCCGCCGTCGCTGCCGACGTGCACGAGCTTCTGTCCGGGGATCGCGAGGCGGTAGACGCGCGCTGCGGATGCGTCGACGATGCGCCAGCGCTGGACCTCGCCGCTGCGGATCCGGATGGTGGGCATGACCTGGCCGTTGACGAGCAGGGTGTTGCCCTCCCGGCCGTTTTCCGCGTCGATGATCCCCTGCAGCGAATGCGGGTCCGGCATGTCCACGGAGCCGTCCGGCCGGAACCGGTTGTCGGACAGGATCAGGAGGCGGTCCGGGATGCCGGCCAGCGGGTCGTGCGCGGCGCGGATGATCAGGGCGCCGAAGAGCCCCTTCGAGACCTGCTCGGTCGTGGTCCGGTCCGGGTGCGGGTGGTACCAGTAGGTGCCGGCCGTCTCCGCTCCCGCCCGGAACACGTAGTCGAAGCTGTCGCCGGGCAGCACGAGCTCCAGCGGGCTGCCGTCCTTTCTGGCGGGCAGGTGCATCCCGTGAAAGTGGATCGTGGTCGGCTCGGGCAGCTCGTTCTTGAAGTGGACGATGACCGAGTCGCCCTCGTGCAGCTCGAGCGTCGGCCCCGGCACCGTGCCGTTGTAAGCGTATGCGTCCGTCGGCTTGCCGGGCACCAGCTCGAGCCGGGCCGGAGCGGCGGTCAGCCGCACTTCGACGATGCCGGGTGTGGCCGAGAGGTTCTTCAGAACTGGCGGATAGGTGAGCGTGTCGCGCGCAGCCGGAGCGGGTGGGGCGGTCGGGTGGGGCTGCCGGGCCAGCGCGGCAGTCGCGGGTGCGCCCGCAGCGATCGCGAGGACCGCCGCGGCCAGCCGCAGCGTGGCGGGCACCACGGCGAAGTTACATCGCCGCGCGGAACGGCACGCGCCAGCGGTCGGCCGACGGCTCGACGGCATTGGGCCTCCGGGGAGGCGAACGGGAATGATGTCGGGATTGTCCGGCGGCCACAGAATAAACCCGGACCCCCGTGTTACGGAAGGGGATCGGACGGTGCCTGGGCCGAAACGGCGGCTCACGCGGAGGCGCGGCGGACGCGTGATGGTTTCTGCAGAGGATGATCAGTAGCCGGCGCCCTCGATCTCGGCCTTGCCGCGGAAGTGGCGGTACAGGAACACGAAGTAAGCGGCGGCGATCAGCATGCCGGGGATCCACCAGGCGAGCCCCGTGCGCAGACTCGCGGGCGGCGCCGCAACCGCCTGCGCCGTAAGGCCGTACTCGCGTCCGGTGTTCGCCGGCAGGACGTAGGGGTAGAGGCCGAACGCGGCGCTGGCGAGCATGCCCACGAGGTAGGTCGCGGAGGAGAGGAAGGCGACGCCGGGGCGCCCGCGCACGAGGCCCCACAGCACGCCGCCGAGTCCTGCGAGCGCGAGCGCGGGGAGCAGGTACCCCTCGGGCGCGGCCGCCATGTGCTCGGGTACCATGGGCTGTACGATCCACGTCACGGCGGTCGAGACGGCGACCATCAGCAGGACGAGCGGCCACGCGATGCGTGCGGCACGACGCGCTCGATCGCCGAGCTCCCCATTGGTCTTGAGCCAGACCCAGAGCGCGCCGTGGAGCGTGAGCGAGAGCAGCGCCGCGACGCCGATGATCAGCGTGTACCAGTCCAGGATCCCGGTCCGCTCGCCGAGGCGGAAATGCGTCCACAGCGGCTCGAAGAACCAGCCGTCGGCGTCGAGCGGAACGCCGCGGATGACGTTGCCCAGCGCCACGCCGAGGAAGAACGCGAGCAGGCCGCTGGCGAAGCAGAAGACGACGTCCCAGAAGTTCTGCCAGATCGCGGCCTGCAGGTGGTTGCGGAACTCGATCGAGATGCCGCGCAGCACCAGCAACCAGAGGACCATCATGAGCGGCAGGTAGAAGCCGCTGAAGCTGGAGGCGTAGAGAGCCGGGAACGCGAAGTAGAGCGTTCCGCCGGCGGCGAGGAGCCAGACCTCGTTGCCGTCCCACACGGGACCGATGCTGCGGATCACCAGGCGTCGCTCGCGGTCGGAGCGCCCGAGCAGCAGGTGCAGCGCGCCGGCGCCGAGATCGAAGCCGTCGAAGACGACGTAGCCGCAGATCATGATCGCGACGAGCCAGAACCAGAGCGTCACGAGCATGGCTCAGGCCCTCCCGGAAGCGATGGGCACGGGCTCGGGCAACGGATGCGGCTCCGGCTCGGGGCCGTGCTGGATCTCGCGGCCGACCAGGAACAGGAACAGCATTCCGAGCACCATGTAGAGCCCCATGAAGCCGATCAGCGTGAAGGTGCCGTTGCCGGAGGAGACGTTCTGCGAGATGCCGCCCGACGTGCGCATCATGCCGTATAGGATCCACGGCTGTCGGCCCACCTCCGCGGTGATCCAGCCGGCGGTGTTCGCGATGTAGGGAAAGGGCAGCGCCAGCATGAGCAGCCAGAGCGTCGCACGCGAGTCGAATAGGCTGCCGCGCCAGAGCTTCCACGCCGACAGCACCATGATCGCGATGAAGATCGTGCCGAGCCCGACCATGATGTGGTACGCGAAGTAGACGAGCGGGACGTTGTCCGGCCACTCCTCCTCCGGGAAATCCTCCAGCCCGTGCACCTCGGCCTCCCAGCGGCGGTAGGTCAGGAAGCTCAGCGCGCGCGGGATCGCCAGCTCGTTGTCGAGCGTGTGATGGCGCATGTCGGGCTGCCCGAGGATCACGACAGGCGCGCCGCTCTCGGTCCGGAAGAGCCCCTCCATCGCGGCGAGCGTGACGGGCTGGTAGTCGGCGACCATGCGGCCGTGCCGATCGCCGAGCGGGTAGAGCTGCAGGATGCTCGCGACGACGCCCACGCCGACCCCGAGCCGCACGAACGTCCGGCCGTACGCCTCGTGCCGGTGCATGAGCAGGTAGAAGGCTCCGATCGAAGCCACGGCGAAGCACCCCGTGATCACGGCGCCGACCATGTTGTGCAGGTACTGCCAGATCAGCCACCGGTTGCCGAGCAGCCCGCCGAGGCTCGTCAGCGCGAGAGAGCCGTCCGCCGCGACGGAATAGCCCACCGGATGCTGCATGAAGGCATCGGTCGCGATGATGAAGTAGCCGGAAAGCCAGGAGCCGACGAAGATGAGCAGCGAGGTCGCCCAGTGAGCCGCCCGGCTCAACCGGCGCTCGCCGAAGAGGAAGAGCCCGAGGAAGCTGGACTCGAGGAAGAACGCGAAGACGCCCTCCATCGCGAGCGGCTGGCCGATCACGCCCCCGGCCGCTCGCGAGAAGGTCGCCCAGTTCGTGCCGAACTGGAACTCCATCGGGATTCCCGTCACCACTCCCACCGCGAAGTTGATCGCGAAGATCCGCGCCCAGAAGCGCGCCGCGCGATCAAGGTGCTCGTCCCGCCTGCGCCACGCGGCCGTCTTCAGGCCGAACAGCAACAGCGCGAGCCCCATGGTGAGCTGCGGGAACAGGTAGTGGTACGTGACCGTGAAAGCGAAGAGCAGACGGTCTACGGTGACTGGATCGGACATGGGCGCTCCTTGACTCTCCCCGACGACTCCGCCGCGCCCGAGAGGTTACGGCCGCGCGGATGATCGCGCGAGGCGGGCGCGCATGTCTGTGGGGAGCCTTCCGGCTCGCGTGTCGGGCGGAACCCGCGTGGGCGGCCCGGCGCTCACCATGCGCCGTACAACGACCGGAGGGCCGTCGGGCTGGATTCCACGTACGCCGCCGAGTACTCCGGCTTCGCCGGCGCGTACGTCCGCCTCAGCATGGACGATCAGGACGAGTTCACCTCGCAGGAGCTACAGACCCTCACCGAAGCGTCGGCGAGATGGGCCGTCGCCGTCGATGTCCCTCGCGGGCAATGCGGGGCTCAGCGAGGCTCAGTGCTCCCCAAGCAGGCGGACCGCGGCTTCCAGCACCTCGTCGCGACCGGCCCGTATCCCGGCCAGCGTAGGCCGCACCTCCAGGTCGGGTTGGAGCCCGATCCGTTGCAGCTGGCCGCCGTCGGGCCAGCGCACGGCCTGTCCCGTGAAGCCGACCGTCAGCCCGCCGGGCAGCGGCACTGTGGTGATCTCGCCGTCGGCGCCCGCGCTCGGGCTGCCGACGAAGCGCGTGCCGTTCGCCGCCCGCAGATACAGCCCCGTGTGCTCCGCCTGACTGACGGTGCGCTCGTCCATCAGCATTACCGTCTGGCCGCGGTAGCGCAGCTCCGGCGAGGCAGGCTGCAGCAACTGCAGGAAGGACTCGGTCGCGGCATCGGGTGCGTCGTGTCCGGGCATGGGGGTCTGCAGGAGGGCGACGGGACGTATGGCGTCGGCGAGCCGCGGGGCGATCGCCCATGCGGTGCCCCACGGATAGCCGCGCATGTCGAAGATGATGGCGCGGGTGGCCTTCATGCGCTCGAACATGGAATCGACTCCCTCGAGTTTCAGCCGGTCGAGATCGACGTAGCCGATGTTCCCCGGCAACACCCGCGTGACATCGCCATCGCGCTCGTGATGGTAGAGCGTGGTGTAGTCCTCGTGCCTCCGCACGAGCTCGATCCGACTCTCCGTGGCATCCTGGTTTCGCAGCGTGAGACGGACCGTCGAGCCGGGCCCGCCGTTCATGAATGACAGCGCCGCGCGGTCGAGCCTGCTTTGCGGAGTGGAAGAGGAGAGCAGCGAGCCGGCCTGCCGCAGTCGCTGCTGGGCCGGTTCGTCGTCCACCTCCACGATGACCTGCCCCACCCGAACCCCCGCCGCAAGGGCGGCGGCGGTGTCCCACAGGGCCGTCACGACCGGGCTTCCCTCGATGACGCGGACGCGAATCGGCGGGTACCCGTCGCCGATCAGTGGCTCGTCCGACGGCGACTCGGCGACGTAGGCGTGCGAGTCGTCGATCATCGTCGCCATACGGGCCACCGCCAGTCGGTATTGCCTGGCACTCGTCGCGCCCAGAAACGACGGTAGTACATTGACGAGCACCGAGTCCCAGCTCCGGTCGAGCAGGGCCTTGTAGGGATAGAAGTACTCGATCGCGTTCCAGAGGCGGAAAGCCGCCAGCATCCGATAGCCGAGCGTTGGGAAATCCATGTCGGGATACGAGCTCTCCCCCACGACCGGCGTGGTGACCGGCAGCGTATCGCGAGCCACTCGGGAACGAGCGGGCGCGCGCGCCATTCTCGAGCGCCCTCCGCAGGGCGAGGTCGGCGGTATCGCCGGCCGCGTGCGCAACGATCACATCGGGCCGGAGGTCGCCATTCGTGCCGTCCGGGAGGACCGGAACCGCGTCGCGGATCTGCACCGTCAAGCCCTCCCCCAGAGGCACATCGGCGACGTTCTCGGGACGACGCCGGCGGGGGTTCCCATCGTAGACGATCCGGGCCGTTCCGCGGGCCTGCAACGGCACCGCGACCGGCAGCAGCGCCGCGTAGCCATCGACCAGGAAGACCACCGGGACGTTGCGGGCCCCATTCGCCGGCAGGATCGGCGGCCGACTGCGGATGAACCAGCCGGTGCGATACTGCCCGGAGGAGAACGGTGTCGGGCTCTCGTAGCCGTAGTAGACTCTCCTGCGCTCCCCGGCTGGCCACAGCGTATCGGTGGTCAGCAGGCGCTCAACGCCCTCGAAGGCGCCCAGGAGCAGAGCCCGTCCATAGGCGTCGGCGGGCCGGGTCGAGCGAAGGTCGACGACGACGGAGCCAGCCTCCCGCACCGCTGTGGGCAGCCTACGCAGGCGCTCCTGCGCCGGCGGCTGCGTCAGCGCGTAGTAATCGCCCGCACCGATGAGCAGCACGCCGTCCGGCATGCGCCGGATCGAGAACTCGCGGGTCGCCTTCGTCGACGCCGCCGCGAACGCTTCCAGGCTATCCACGACTCGAGTCGCCGGGTCGCCGATCCCCTCCAGCATCGCGCTCACTGCGGCCGCGTACTCCTCCCGCGTCGAGGCCCGCGAGACCGCCGGGATCGCTCGCGCGAGCGCCACATCCCAGCGCTCCTGTTGCGAGGCGAGGTCGGGATGGAAGTACTTCGCGTAGCCCCAGACGCGGGCGAGGGCGGCCAGGCGCCGGATCTCCGTCGCGTCCGCTCTTCTGCCGACACCGCCGACCGCCGACCGGTTGGGAAGAGATACCAGCGCGATGAGCAGGAGTCGGCCGATCGTCGTCTTCATGGGCCGTCTCGGCTCGACGCCGTAGCGGCGAGAAGGGGGCCACCCGGGTCCACGGGACCTCCTGTGGAGTCGTTCTGTTCGCACCGCGATGTTAGGTCCGCGTTCGGACGGGCGCCATGGTCGGGGGCCGGGTCGAGGACGACAACCGAAGGCGCGCGGCCCGTGTCGAACGCAACGACGCCTCCCCGCGGCTCGGCAACGTGCGCCTCGGCACGCTCGACCAGCTCTCAGAGCCCGCCAATGCGCACCTCCATCCCCGACATCCGCCGAGCGATCCGCCACCTGCGCCGCCGCCGCGTCTTCAACGTTCAGCGACCTGCTGATATGGAAGGGCCTTCTGTCAAGGGTTCAGCTTCTGCAGCATCGTATAGTCCCCGTTGCGGAGGTGGATCGCCCGAGGTGCGCTTCGACGATGAATCCTCCTGATATACGCCGGTTAGGCCGGGGCCCAGAGCGGCAAGAATGCGGATTCGTCCGGAGCGGGCTCGATCTAGAGGCGCGGGTCTCACCGCTCGGAGAGCTGCGGCCGCATAGCAGGTTCGAGCATCTCCTGTCGTGCCTCGGGCGATCATCCTCCTCCCAGGTTCGTATGGCTCAAGGTCCTCGAGGCCTCAGGCAGCCTTCGACTCGTTGGTATGCGTCTTCGAGTCCACGTCCTGCATCAGTGCCCACACAAAGCCGGCCAGCTCGCGCGCCACCGCGGTCGCCGCGATCGGGCTGTTCTTTCGGAACACCAGTCGCGTGAACACCCTGTGAAGCCGGTGTTGCGCCTTCCAGCAGTGTGCGATCACCTGAGCCGCTTGCCCCTCCTGTCGCTTGCGCAGCAGAGTGCCCGAGCGCGGCGGCAAGCGGTAGCTCCAGGCCGCCTGGACCAGCACGTGCCGCACCCTGCTGTTGCCCGCCTTGGTGATGCTCCCCTGCCGGCGACTCGCTCCGCAGGAGTGCTCGCTCGGCAGCAGCGCCAGATAGGCCATAGCTGGCCCGGCCGCTCGAAGCGTCGAAAGTCGCCGATCTCGCTCACCAGCACCATGCCGCATGCGTGCTGATCCCCTTCAGGCACCGCAGCCGTCGACGGCCTCTCTGTAGGCCGGGCTCAACGCCAACTCCTCGATCCTGCGGTCCAGCTCATGCGACGGGTGAGCTAGTACCCAGCAGCGAGAAGTACTAGTCGAAGACGACCCGGTCGGTGGCCTCCAGCAGCTCACCGCTGCGGAGCTGCTCAGCCAGCCCGAAGCTTGCCGGTCCAGTTCTTCCCCTCGCGGTAGACCAGCCCGCGGCGCGCCAGGAATTTCAGGAATGTAGTGGCGCGCCTTCAGGATCTCGCGCTGCATCGTTTCGCGGCACCGTACCAGGTCCCGCACCCGCTCCTCCGCCTCCGTCGGCACCCGAATGCTCACCAGCTCCCCCGCCCGGTACAGCCGGGCCAGCTCGGTGGCATCCTTGCGGTCGGCTTCCTCCGCTCCCCCGGTCGCTGCGGAATCAACGACGGCGCCACGATCTCGCAGCCGTGGCCCCAGCCCCGCAGCGCCCGCTCGAGCACGTAGCCGGCCCCGCTCGCCTCATAGCACGCGTATACCTCAGCCTCCCGACCCAGCCGGTCGAGAAATCGCTTCAGCTTCCGCTCCTCATTCGGCAGCCGCTTCACCACCGTCGGCTGGCTCGCCCCCTCCGGCAGCACCGCCATCATCACCGAGTCCTTGTGGACATCCATGCCAACGTAGATCTTCTTGCTCATAGGGCCGGTCTCCTGTTCGCTGCGACCTTTCGCGTCGTATGTGCTCTGGCACCTCCGCACACCGGGGCGCTAACCCACGATACGCGGCAGGAGCCCGGCCCTTCGATACTTTCTAGATCTCGATCTGCAGCCCCAGCTCGACGACGCGGTTGGGCGGAATCCGGAAGTAGGCGGTGGCGGACTGCGCGTTGCGCGAAAGCAGCGAGAACAGGTGCTCGCGCCACTGGACCATGGGCCATCCTCCCTTGCGGACGATGAGCTTCTCCCTGCCCAGGAAGAAGGACGTTTCCGCCATCCGCAGGCGCAGACCCTCGCGCTTCAGACGCTTCATCGCGGCGGGGATGTCGGGATCCTCGGCGAAGCCGTACGACACGGTCAGTCGGTAGACTCCGTCTCCGAGCGGCTCGAGCTTCGCGCGCTCGGACTCGGCCGCCACCGGCACCTCGCGCGTGACCACGTTCAGGAAAACGACCCTCTCGTGCAACACCTTGTTGTGCTTGAGGTTGTGCAGCAGGGCGGGCGGCGTGCCGTCGCTCCGGCCGTACATGTACACAGCGCTGCCCGGCACGCGGAGCGGCGGATGGTCCCGCACGTTCGAGAGAAGATCGATCGGCAGGACCTGCCGAGTCAGCTGCTTCGCGAGCAGGGCGTGGCCCTTCTTCCAGGTGGTCATGACCGTGAACATCGTCCCCGCCACGAGCAGCGGGAACCAGCCGCCGTGCGGGATCTTGGGGCAGGTTCGCGCCCCAGAAGGCGAGGTCGACGACGAGCAACCCTCCCGCCAGGCCGACCAGCCGCCCGATACTCCACCCCCAACGCGATCGAGCCACGACGGCGAACAGGATGGTCGTGAACACCATGTCCGTCGTCACGGCGACGCCGTATGCGTCGGCGAGGCGGGTCGGAAGCGCGGAAGCCCAGCACGAGCCCTACACAGGCCGCAAGCAACAGCCAGTTGACGAACGGGATATAGATCTGACCGATGCGCTGCTCGGACGTGTAGTCGATCCCGAGACGCGGGGAGAAATCCGAGCTGGACGGCCTGTCGCGTCAGGAGAAGGCGCCCGAGATGACGGCCTGCGAAGCGATCACCGTGGCCGCCGCGCCGAGCACGACCAGTGGGTAGAGCGCCCAGCCGGGCGCCATGAGGAAGAAAGGGTGCCGGAGCGCGGCGGGATCGTTGAGCACGAGCGCTCCCTGACCGAAGTAGTTCAGCACAAGAGCGGGAAGCACCAGACAAACCAGGTCAGGCGGATCGGCCGCGACCGAAGTGGCCCATGTCCGCGTACAGCGCCTCGCCACCGGTGACGACGAGGAACACGGAACCCAGCACGAAGAAGCCGGGCCAGCCGTTCTGCACGAAGAACGGACGCCGAAGCCGGGCCACGGCGCGCAGCAGCACCGACGGGCCCGCGGACGAGCTGGTGCAAGCCCAGCACCGCCAGCGCCAGAAACCAGACCAGCGTCATCGGGCCGAACGGCGCCCCACGCGGCGGTGCCGCGGCTCTGGAAGAGGAACAGCGGACGAGGATGGCCACCGTGATCGGGATCACGAACGGACTGGAAGACCGGCGTCGCCACCTCGAGACCCTCGATCGCGCTGAGCACCGAGATCGCGGGCGTGATCATGCCGTCGCCGTAGAGGAGCGCCGCGCCGAACAGCCCCGTAGCACCAGGATCGATGCTCCGCCGCCAAATGCGCCCGTCGATGGCGAGACCAGCGCCATCAGCGCCAGGATGCCGCCCTCGCCCCGGTTGTCCGCACGCATCACGAACACGAGGTACTTGATCGAGATCACGAGGATCAGCGACCAGAAGATGAGCGACAGGACGCCCAGCACGTTCGCCGGCGTCGGCGCGATGCTAGGACTCGTGGAAGGACTCGCGGATCGCGTAGATCGGGCTCGTCCCGATGTCGCCATAGACGACGCCGAGCGCGCCGAGGCAGGTCAGTGAGAAGGTCTCGCCGCCCGGAGGAGGCGTCCGTTCCGCTCGGCTGATTCAGGGTCGGGTCCAGTTCTGGAAGGGTCGGCGCCGGCTGCGATCCCCGAATCTCGCTCGCTCACGGACCTGCGGCACGATGCTCGCCGCCGTCTTTTATTGACTTCCGACAACAGGGGCGTCACTCTCCTGTCAGGTTCCGACAACAACCCCGGGGGAGCGACGGTGACCGAGCCTTCGTCCGACGTCCTGCGCGGCACGCTCGACCTCATGATCCTGAAGACGCTGGCCCTCCAGCCCATGCACGGCTGGGGCATCAGCCAGCGCATCCAGGAGCTCTCGAGGGAGGCGCTCCAGGTGGGGCAGGGCTCCCTCTATCCGGGGCTGCAACGGCTGGAGGAGAAGGGTTGGGTGGAGAGCACATGGGACACCACCGAGCAGAACCGGCGGGCGAAGTACTACCGGCTGACGACGGCCGGGCGACGGGCGCTGGGCGAGGAGACGGAGAGCTGGCGGCGCTACGTGCGGGCCGTGGAGCTCATCCTCGGAACCACCTGACGCGGGAGACGGGGAGGCCACCATGGGATGGATGCGGGGACGGGTGCGGCAGCTGAGGGCGCTCTTCCGGAAGGCGCGGGTGGACCGTGAGCTCGACGCCGAGGTCCGCTTCCACGTGGACATGGAGACGGAGAAGAACCTCCGCCTCGGCATGGACGCGGCCGAGGCGCGCCGGCGCGCCCTCATCGCGTTCGGCGGCACCGAGCGCGTGAAGGAGGAGGTGCGCTCCGCCCGCTGGACCCGCTGGATCGAGGACCTGCTGGCCGACGCCCGCTACGCCCTTCGCTCCCTCGCCCGCCGCCCCGGCTTCGCGGCGGCGGCGGTGACCACCCTGGCCCTGGGCATCGGCGGCACCACGGCCGTCTTCAGCGTGGTGGAGGGGGTGCTGCTGCGGCCGCTCCCCTACCGCGACCCGGAGCGCGTGGTGCGGGTCGACGCGGGAATGGGCGTCATGGGCGAGGTGCTGGCCCTGCGAACGCGGGTCCCGGCCTTCGCCGGGGTCGAGGCGTACGGCGCCTTCGGAGCGCTGAGCCTCACGGGATCGGGAGAGCCGGAGCGCCTCGTGAGCGCGGCCGTGACCCCCGGCCTCTTCCCCCTCCTTGGCGTCGGAGCCGCCCTGGGGCGGACGTTCCTCGCCAAAGAGGATGAGCCGGGCTCGGACGACGTCGTGATCCTGAGCCACGGGCTGTGGACGCGCCGCTTCGGCGACGACCCTGGCGTCGTGGGGAAGCGCATCGTCCTCGATGGCGTGAGCCGCGCCGTGGTGGGCGTCATGCCGGCCGGCTTCCACTTCCCGAACGAAGCCACCGAGGCGTGGATCCCCGTGGTCACCGCGGGTCTCGATCGGGGCATCCTCTGGGGCGCGGGGGGCTACAGGAAGGTGGCCCGCCTCCGCCCCGACGCCACGCCGGAAGGCGCCGCCCTGGAGGTGGCCTCCCTGGAGCCCACGATGCGAGCGCTCCTCCCGTGGACGATGCCCGACGACTACTGGAAGGCCCCGTCGGTGGTCCCGCTGCGGGACGCGCTGGTCGGAGGGGTCCGCCCCACGCTCCTCATCCTGCTGGGTGCCGTGGGTCTCCTCCTCCTGGTGGCGTGCGCCAACGTGGCCAACCTCCTCCTCGCCCGGGCAACGGCCCGCCGCGAGGAGGTGGCGGTGCGGGCCGCGCTGGGGGCCCGCCGGGCCCGCCTGGTCCGCCAGCTCCTCACCGAGAGCCTCGTGCTGGGGCTGGTCGGCGGCGGCGCGGGTCTGGCGCTGGCCGTCGCCGCCGTGGCGGCGCTCCGCCGCGCGTTCCCGCCGGAGCTGCCGCGCCTGGGGGAAGTTGCCATCGACGGACGGGTCCTCGCCTTCGCCCTGGCCGCGTCGCTGGCCACGGGCCTCCTCTTCGGCCTCGTCCCCGCGCTGCGCGCCTCCCGGTCCGACGGGGGCACGTTCCTGGAGGGCACCCGGGCCGGCGGCGGCACCCGGGAGCGGCACCGGCTTTCCGGCGCGCTGGTGGCCGGCCAGATCGCGGTTTCCACCGTCCTGGTCATCGCGGCCGGCCTGCTGGTCCGGAGCCTGGGGCGCCTCCTGGAGGTGGACCCCGGCTTCCGGGCCGCAGGCGTCGCGGTGGCGACCGTGGCGCCCCCCGCGTTCCGCTACCCCGAGCCGTCCGACCGCGTGCGCTTCTACGACGCGCTCCTCGAGCACCTCGCCGCCCTCCCCGGGGCGGCCACGGTGGCGGTTGGCAGCGGCGTGCCCTTCGGTGGCGATGCCTACGGCAGCGTGTTCCTCATCGAGGGGCGCCCCGATCCTTCCGCGACGGGCGACTGGCCCGAGGCCGACGCTCGGCTCACGGTGAGCCAGGGCTATTTCCGGGCCCTGGGCATTCCCGTGGTGGTCGGCCGCTCATTCACGGAGGCCGACCGGGAGGACGCCCCCGCCGTGGCGGTGGTGAGCGCCGCCCTGGCACGGCGCTACTGGCCCGACCAGGATCCCCTCGGCCAGCGGCTCAAGCTGGTTTTCGACCAGGACTGGCGGACAGTGGTGGGTGTGGTGGGCGACGTGAAGTGGAGCGACCTGTCCGGCCGGGACGGACCCGCCCTGTACGTGCCCCTGGCCCAGGGGCCCACCGGCGCCATGCGCGTCATCGTCCGCGCAGCGGGAGCGCCCGCAGCGGTCGCGGGCCGGCTCCGCGACGTGGTCACGTCGGTAGACCCGGACACGCCGGTGAGCGACGTGCGCACCGGCGAGCGGTTGCTGTCCGACGCCCTGGCCCAGCCCCGCTCCGCCACGGGACTCCTCGCGGTGTTCGCCGCCCTGGCCCTGGCCCTGGGCGCCGTGGGCACCTACGGCGTCACGGCCTACGCGGTGAGCCGCCGCATGCGGGAGTACGGCATCCGGCTGGCCCTGGGAGCGCCCCGGCGGCGCCTCCTGTGGCTGGTGCTCCGGCGGGGCGCCCTCCTTGCCGCCATCGGCGTCGGCCTGGGCCTGGCCGGAGCCCTGGCCGCCACCCGCCTCCTGTCGGGCGTGCTCTTCGGCGTGAGCCCCCTGGACCCCCTCACCTTCGCGGCCGTCCCGCTGCTCCTGGCCGCGGCCGTCCTCGTCGCGAGCTGGCTACCCGCCCGCCGAGCGCTCCGGGCGGACGCGGTCCGGGTGCTGCGTACTCGGAGTAGGGATCGCTCGGCGATCGCGCGACATCGTCGTCACCCTGCCCTTCCCGTGCTCGAACGAGGAGTACGAGGTGGCGGTGAGGCGCGTGCTCGGTGAGGCGGCCGAAGCGGGCGTGACCGCAACGGCGTTCGGTGACATCTTCCTCGAGGCGTTGTCGTGCAAGGCGGAGGGCCGGGGATTCGAACCCCGATGGGCTTGCGCCCGGCGGTTTTCAAGACCGCTGCCTTACCAGTTAGGTCTAGCCCTCCGTGGCGTGGCGTCGGCTCTTTTCTTGTCCCGTTCTCTGACCGGGACATAACGGGACAGAAACAACCGCTTATGCTTGCAAGCCACGCTCGAAACTACCCCGAAGATACTGCTTCGGCTGTCCCGCCGCGAAGGGATCGGTAATCTCGTTATCCGCGCTTTCTGGGCACGGGAGCCGAGGCTTGGACAACGACGTGAATCCGGCCGCGCCATGGGCGGTGGCGGTGGCGCTGGGCCGGCGATTGGGACTGCACGTGGTCATGCTGGCAGGCGACCTTTGCGCGTTGCGTCGGGTGCTGGCATTGCTCTCCTGGCCCGCGTACCACACCGGCCTGGTCGCGGGATACGCTGTGTAAAAGCTGTTTTCTGTAAAAGTGAGTTGAGGGGGAGTCCGCCGAGGCGGTTGCAGAGACGGGCCCCGATCCCTTCGGTTGAGTGGAACTCGCAAAAGATTCACTTGACCGAGGAGGGAATCGTGACCCGTCCGAACCAATCTCAGGACGTGACGGAGTGGATGCAAGCGGTGCTGGAGTCGGACCGGGATCTGTTGGCGGAGATTCTGGCGGCTGGAATGCAGGCGCTGATGGAGTCGGAACGGGACGTGTACGTCGGGGCGGGGCCATTCGAGCGAGGCGAAGCGCGTAGGGCCCAGCGCAATGGCTACAAGCCGAGGACGCAGCGGACACGGGTGGGGGTGCTGGAGCTTCGGGGTGCCGCAGACGCGGGACGGGGGCTTCTATCCTTCGGTGCTGGAGCGCTACCAGCGGAGTGAGGGGGCGCTGATCAGTGCGCTGGCCGAGTGCTACGTGCAGGGCGTCTCGACGCGCAAGGTGGCGGCGATCTGCGAGGAGCTGTTCGGCGAGCGTCTGAGCCACGAGACGGTGAGTCGCTACGCCCAGGAGATGGACGCGGAAGGCGAGCCGTGGCGGGAGCGGCCGCTGGAGGAAGCCTTCGCGTATCTGATCCTTGACGCGCGCTACGAGAAGGTGCGAGTCGACCACCGGATCGTGGACGTGGCGGTACAGGTGGCGATCGGAGTGAGCGCGGCGGGACACCGGCACGTGCTGGGGGTGGAGGTGGCCATGGGCGAGACGACGGCGACCTGGTCGCACTTTCTGGCCCGTCTGCAGGAGCGGGGCTTGAGCGGCGTCCAGCTCGTGGTGGCGGACGCCCATCCGGGGACTGGCGGAGGCCCGCCGGCGGCATCTGCCGGGTGTACCGTGGCAGCGCTGCCAGCGGCACTTCCTCATGAAAACGCTAAAGAAGGCTCCCAAGAGGCTCGAGGACGAGCTTCACAAGCGGCTGCGCCGGATCTGGGACGACGCCGAAGACCACGAAGCTGCGCGGGCGGCGCTGGGAGACCTCGCGGCCGAGCTGGCTCCGAAGCACCCCGACCTCGCGGAGTGGCTCGAGGTGGAGGGTCAGGAGACCCTGAGCTGCTTCCATTTCCCGGACACGCACCGCCGCCGGATCCGTACTACGAACGGGAACGAACGGGTGAACCAGGAATTGCTGCGCCGGACCCGGGTCGTGCGGATCTTCCCGAATGTGGAGAGCCTTCGGCGCCTTGCGACGGCGCTCCTGAAGGAGTGGCACGAGGACTGGGTGACGGGCCGGCGCTACCTGCGCATGGAGCCGCTGGTCGAGCGGGAGCGGACCGATCTCGCGGCCGCCTGAGAAGGGACGCTGAGGCAGGAATCCGGTGGAGATCAACGTGGCCTCCCGCGCCTTCGGCGCTTCGGCCCTCGACCTCACCCGGTAGCAGGATGAACAGATCACACAACCGAGGGGCTCAGCCCACTTCTACAGAAAAAAGTTGACACAACTGCGGGATAGCCCGCTAGGGTGAAGTTGGAAGCGGTTTGAGTTCAACGAGGTAGTGGCGCGTCTGGCTCCCGCTATCGAGGCGGTGGAACGCCAGATCCCCATCAGCCCGGTGTCCAGGGTTGGAAGTTGGCGGCGGCTGTGCAGCGACTGGAAGCGGCGGGCGGGCGCGCGGTACTTGAGGAACTCGTCCGGACGATCCAGACCACCGGCACTGCAGATCACCCGTTTCGGGAATCCTTTCTTGCACTGACGGAATCCCGTCACCTCATCGCAGTTGTCGAGACCCTCATAGATCACCTAAATGAGGGCGACCTGCGAGAACTGATCAAAGGAAGCAGTGATCCGGTTGCAGATCGGACCAGCGCACGGCTCCGGACCCGGCCTTTTGAGAAGTACGTCGCGGCCATGCTCCTGCTCGCTGGTTGGCCCGTATTTCACCAGCATGTAACACGAGGGATGACGCGGCCGACTACGATCTGCCTGCCTCGCTCGTGGTCGAGGATGGGATCCTCTGGTCCAGGAGGGGTCGAGGACTATGTCCATCGTCAAGGTGACTTGGCCGCAGAGCTGGCTTTAGCCTCGCCAGCCGTCCGCGCTCCACGGGTGTACACGGCCCGAGCCAAATCCTTTCAAAGTCGGCGAGGGTATAGAGACGGTCGAGACAGTCGTCGAACGCCTGCCAGTCCATCTCCTCCGCCGCTTGAGCGAGGCCCGTTGATGATTGATCGGAAGCCCAGCGCATGGAACTCATGCCGGTGGTCGCGCCACGTGGTGATGACGCGAGCCGCTCGTTCGGCGTTGGATACGGACTCGGCGTTGAGGTGTTGGTAAATGTCTACCCTGGATTCCAGCTACGCATCAGAAGCTCCGCACCCGATCGGGCATGGGCGCGTCGTGGGCCACCCGGCTCCGCATCTGGGCCAGGCCCGACCAGGCGCCCGCGAACGAGGGGTCGAGCTCGACGGCGCGACGGAAGTACTCCAGCCCCACGTGCGCGGCGCTGTCGCTCCGAAGGAGGGTCAATGCGCTGCGGCACCGCAGGGTGTAATTTCAGTACGAACCGAACCGGAGCCCGGAGTAGCCGCGCAGGAGACAGAGGCCCCGCGGCTCCGGGGGTAGCCATCACCTGGAGGAAGTGATGCTCTCGGAGGAGGAGTTGAATGAACTGGCGGCGGGACTGGTTGGCACCTGGGGGCGGTCGACGGCGACCAGTACGTCGTCGAGCCCACCCCGGAGCGGGGCACACTGCCCAGTCTCTCAATGGTCGGACGGTCGGCGCTGCCTGGGTGATATCCCGCGGCCGAAGGATTGCCTCCCGAGCGGACCAGACCGACCGTGCACCTGAACGGCCACACGGCGTGCAGTAGTCGTTCGGCCCAGCCGATCTCCACCAGCCCGCCAGAGGCTCTCGGCGAGTGTGCCAGCGCCCCGCAGCGGTGCGGGTGGGAGGCCGCCCGGCAACGCGGGAGGCGTCCCGGCATCCCGTCGCACGTGAGATCCGTGCCCGCTCCCGTCCTGCTCGGACCCACCCACGCATGCGGCCCGTTCCGCGTGCGGGAGGTGGCCTACGCTCCGGCGTACCGCCAGCCGCACCATGCGCACGCCTGCACGGGGGTGACGCTGGTGTTGGGCGGCGCCATCCGCGAGCACGCCTCCGGCACGGACGAGATCGGCTCGGCGTTGAGCATGGTGGTGAAACCCGCGGGCTTCGCCCATGCCAATCAGGTCGGTCCGCAGGGGGCGCGCACGCTGCAGGTGATGTTCGACCAGGAATGCTGGATGACCTTGCGGAAGAGCGGGTGGCCGCGGCGTCGTGGCGTTGGCTGCACGCGCGCCCGCCGGCGGCCGCTATGCTGGGGCTGCTGCGGGTGGTGCGGTCCGAGGGGGAGAGGGCGGGGTTGGCGGACTGCGTCATCGAGGTACTGTCGGCGCTGCCGGAGGATGCACGCCTGCCGGGCCTTCCACCCACCTGGCTGCGGCGGGTGCGGGAGGCGTTCGATGATGCGCCGCTGGCCTCTTCCACCGTCGCCGACCTGGCTCGCGCCGCGCACGTCCACCCCGTGTCTTTGTCCCGCGCCTTCCGCCGCCACTACGGCTGCAGCATCACGGATTACCGGCGGCGCCTGCGGCTGCGGCGCGCGGCCGCCGCCATCGAGGCGTCCCCGTCCACGCTCTCGCGCATCGCCCACGAGGCCGGCTACGCCGACCACCCCCACCTGTGCCGAGACTTCCGGGACGCCGCCGGCGTGAGCCCGTCCCTATTCCGGGTCCTGTCGCGGCAGGGCTAGCTCCGTTCAAGCGCCTGCCCGGTGGGCGGTGCTATCCTGGGGGCAGACGAACCCTGGCGACGGAATGGCCGTGCTGCACAAGATCCTCGTGCCGACCCTCATCCTGGCCGCTCTCACGGCTGACGGTGCCGGAGCCCAGTCCACCCTGGGTGGCGACTGGCGCGCCGACATCTCCCGCTTCGCAACCCGTGTCGTGGACGCGGGCCTCGCGCCCGGTATGGCGGTATCGGTGGCCGTGGGCGACTGGGTGGCATACGCGCGCGGTTTCGGTGTCGCGGACCTGGCGAGCGGCCGCCCCGTGACGGACGACACCCCCTTCTACATCGCCTCCAGCACCAAGTCTCTGACCGCCACCGCGGCCGCCGTGGCGGCAGCGCGGGGTGAGCTGGATTTCGCCGCCCCCATGGTGCGCTACCTCCCGGAGGCGCGCCTGCCCGAAGGCGTGCCGCGCGAGCGCATCACCGTACACGACCTGGCAGCGCTGACCCACGGGCTATCGGGCGACGGCCCCGTGACGCTGCGCACGGCCTATTCGGGGGAGTTCACCCGCGAGCAGCTCCTGGACCTGCTGCGTTTCCACGCCCCCACGGGGAAGTACGGCACCTTCGATTACAACAACCTGGGCTACAATCTCCTTGGAATGGTGCTGGAGTCCATCTACCACGAACCCTGGAAGGACGTGGTGCGGCGCCTGGTGCTGGAGCCCATCGGCATGACCTCCACCAGCGCCTACCTGTCGCGCATTCGCCCCGATCGCGTGGCCGTGCCCCACGAGGCGACGCCCACAGGGTGGGCGCCGCTTCCAATCGGCAAGGACAATGCGAACCTGCACGCGGCGGGCGGCCACTTCGCCTCCGCGCGGGACCTGGCCCGCTACCTCGCCGTCCACATCACGGGCGGAGTGGTGGAGGGGCGACGCGTGCTGCCGGCGGAGCCACTGCGCCTGACGCACCAGCTGCAGGCGGCGCAGGACCGGGACTTCGGCCCCTACCACCGCTGGGGGTGGGGGTACGGGTGGGATCTGGGCACGTTCGGGCGCGACACCCTGATCCATCGCTTTGGCGCATTCGGCGGCTACCGCTCTCACATGTCCTTCATGCCGGCTCGCGACGTGGGCGTGGTGGTGCTGGTGAACGGCGACGGGCCCGCCTCCCCCGCCGCGGACCTGGTGGCCACCTACGCCTACCACCGGCTACTCGGAAAGCCGGACCTGGATACACGCTACGGCGCGCGGCTGGACAGCCTGGTGGCGCAGGTCGTGGGGTACCGCGAGCGCCTGGCCGCCCATCTGGCGGAGCGGCGCGCCCGCCTGGCCCCGCTCCCACACCCCCTGCAGGATTACGCTGGCGTGTACGAAAGCCCGCTCCTGGGACACATGGAGTGGCGCGTGGTGGCGAACGGGCTGGAGCTGCGCATGGGCGTGGTACGGAGCCGCGCCGAAGTCTACGACGCGGAGAAGAACCAGCTCCGCATCGAGGTGGGAGGTTCGGGGGAGGTCGCGCAGTTCCTCTTTCCCGAGGGGGGTCGGCCGGCTGGCGCGGTACGGCTGGCGGGGGTGGAGTTCGCGCGCGTACCGCCATCGCCGTGACTCGAGGATACGCATGGCCGACCCGCACTCGGAACGGAGGGGGAAGGCGCCGTAGATTCGTGCGAGGAACCGAGCCTCGCTACAGCTCCACTTGCGCTCCCAGCTCGACCACCCGGTTCGGCGGCAGCCGGAAGAACGACGTCGCGCTGCGGGGATTGCGGCTCAGGAAGGCGAACAGCTTTTCGCGCCAAAGCGCCATCCCCCGGGCCCGTCGGGGGGCTATGAGTGTCTCGCGGCCGAGAAAGTAGGTCGTCTGCATCGGACTGAGCTCGAGGCCGCGCTGGCCGTGCAGCGCTGCGAGCGCCAGGGGCACGTCCACGTCTTCGAGGAAACCATACCGAGCACGACGCCGAAGAAGTCCTGGCCGTGGGCATTCACGTCCGCGCGGTCGCCGAGCTGCACGTGCGGCACTTCCTCCGTGAGCACCGCAAGGAAGATGACCTGCTCGTGCAGCACCTTGTTGTGTTTCAGGTTGTGCAGGATCGCCGGCGGCCTTCCCTCGGGGTCACTGGACATGAAGACGGCCGTCCCGGGGACGCGGTGTGGCGGATTGGGTGCGATCGAATCGATGAAGTGCTGCACGGGGAGTTCGCCGGCCTTGACCCGGGCGGCGAGGATCTGGTGGCCGGTCTTCCAGGTCGTCATGAGGGTGAAGACGAGGGCGGCCACCACCAGCGGGAACCAGCCACCGTCGGGGATCTTCACCAGGTTGGCGCCCCAGAAGGAGAAGAGCACGGTCGTAATGACCATGGTCGTGGTCACGGCGACGCCATAGGCGGCCGCCAGGTTGCTCGAGCTGCCGAAGCCGATCACGAGTCCGGAATGCACGCCACCATGAGCGCCCAGTTCACGGCCGGGATGTAGATCTGGCCGATCTCGGTGGCGGAGGTGTGTTCGATGTTGAGGCGCGGGCTGTAACCAAACTGCACGGACTGCATCGAGAGCGAGAAGGAGCCGGAGATCACGGCCTGCGACGCGACCACGGTGGCGGCCGTCGCAATGGCGACCATGGCAAACTGACCCGGTGCTCTCACCCTCCACCGGGTTCGCTGCCCGTGGGATGAGCTCTCAAAGCTCGTCGACGATGCGAGCGATCTCGTCCTCGATCCGCCAGGTCTCTTCGAGCCGGCGTGTCTCCCGGGCGAGATCCTCGCGCTCGGCGGCGTCGTTCGGGGCGATCTCGAGGGCGAGTCCGAGGACGGGGCCGAGACGGCGCAGCGGCGTACGGCTGCGGGCGAGCCGCCGCGCGAACGCGTCGGCGGACCCGACCTCCTCGATGACCGCGCCGGCGCGCTCCACGACCGGCGCGGGTCCGCCGGTGATGTTCCGGTACGCCAGCGCGCGCCGCAGCAGCAGAGCGCCCTCCTCGCCGCGGATCGGGAACACCTTGTCCGGCGCCCACGGATCGCAGCGTAGCGAGGGCGTCCCGCGTGGACATCTGGATCGGCCGGATGGTCTCGATCCGAATGGCTGGCCGACGTCCTCGGGCGCTGACGCACCACGAGGGCAGCGCTCGCCGACCGGACATCCTGAGCACTGTGGGCAGCCGTACGGGCGCCGGAGCGCGGGGGTGCGATCAGGCGATGGCCCTTCCTATATTCCCTCCCCTGCCGAACCCACACCCTACTCGTGCGACGGAGGAGTCGATGCGTGCGTCGATGCGCTGCCGGCTGGGCCTCGTCCTGCTCGCGGTCGGAGCCGTGCCTGCGCCACTCCGGGCGCAGCGCGGCGCAGGCGGCGAGAAGCGAGTGGACCAGCCGGCGCCGCTGCAGTTCGAGTACATGGGTCCAGAGAGCGCCGGGCGCATCGCGGCGGTCGCCGGAGTGCAGGGCGATGCGTCGACGTACTACCTCGGCGCGGCATCGGGCGGTGTGTGGAAGACGACGGACGCGGGCCAGACGTTCGCGCCCGTGTTCGATGGTCAGCCGGTGCAGGCGATCGGCGCGCTCGCCGTCGCGCCGTCGGATCCGCAGGTCGTGTGGGCCGGCACGGGCGAGGCGTGGGCGATCCGCGACGCGGACATCATGGGCGACGGCGTCTACAAGTCGACCGATGGCGGTGTCACGTGGAAGCACATGGGGCTGAAGGAGACGGGCCGCATCGGCCGGATCCTCGTCGACCCGCGCGACGCGGACGTCGTCTACGTGTGCGCGCTCGGCCGCACGACGGGACCGCAGCAGGAGCGCGGCGTCTACCGGACGAGAGACGGCGGGAAGACCTGGGACCGGGTGCTGTTCGTGGATCCCGAACACGGGCTGCTCGGGGCTGGCGATGGACGCGAACGACCCCGACGTGCTGTTCGCCGGCATGTGGCAGGTCGAGATGCACACGTGGGTGATGCAGTCGGGCGGGCCGGGCAGCGGCGTCTACGCGACGCGCGACGGCGGCGACCACTGGACAGCACCTGACCGCGGGGCTGCCGAAGCCCCCGGTCGGCAAGGTCGACGTCGCGGTCGCGCCGTCGAACTCCGATCGCGTCTACGCGCTGATCCAGACGGCGGCGCAGGGCTCGGTCTGGCGCTCCGACGACGGCGGCAAGAGCTGGGAGGTGGTGAGCTGGGACCGGACGCTGATCGGCCGCGCCGGCTACTACATCCGCATCGCGGTGAATCCCGGCGACGCGGACGACGTGCTGGTCATGAACAGCAGCTTCCACCGCTCGACCGACGGCGGGCACAGCTGGTCTCCGCCGGCTCGGCGGCTGCGGCGACTGCCACGACATCTGGATGGACCCGCTGGACCCGGACCACTGGATCGAGACCGGCGACGGCGGCGCCGGCATCACGCGCGATCACGGCCGCAACTTCGACCAGGTGCAGCTGCCCATCGGCCAGATGTACCACGTGGAGGTGGACGACCGCACTCCGTACTGGGTCTACAGCAACCGCCAGGACGACGGCACGATGCGCGGCCCGAGCGACTCGCCGGTGACGGTCCCCAACGTGCCGGCGTACGCGAAGGCGCCGCCGCGGCGCGGCTTCGGCGGCTTCGGCCGCCCGCAGCGGGACGAGGACCGCTGGCAGGGCGGCCTGGGCGGCTGCGAGTCGGGCTTCACGCTGCCGGAGCCCGGCAACCCGGACATCGTCTGGGCCTCATGCTATGGCGACGAGGTGACGCGCTACGACGACCGGCTCGGTCGCGCTCGCTCCGTGAGCCCATGGATCCACACGCTGGACTCCCCGCCCACCGACCTGAAGTACCGCTGCCACTGGACGCCGCCGCTGGCGATCGACCCGTTCGACCCTCGGACCGTCTACTACGGCTGCCAGGTCATCTTCCGCACGCGCGACGGCGGCCAGAGCTGGGACGTGATCAGTCCGGACCTCTCGACGCGCGACTCGTCGCGAATCGCGTTCTCGGGCGGCATCCCCGGCACCACGCCGCCGAACGTGCTGGGCGACAACCTGGGCCAGTACTACGGCGAGGTGGTGTTCGACATCGCGCCGTCGAAGATCCAGCGGGGGCTGATCTGGGCCGGCACGAACGATGGCCTGATCTGGCTCACGCGGGACGCAGGCAAGCACTGGACGAACGTGACGTCGAACGTGCGCGGGCTCCCCGCGTGGGGCACCGTGCGCAAGATCGAGCCGTCGCACTTCGATGCCGCGACCGCATACGCCTCGGTGGACTTCCACCTGATGGACGACCGCGACCCGTACATCTACAAGACGACGGATTACGGGAAGACGTGGACGCGCATCAGCGACGGCCTGCCGCACGGTCATCCGCTCGACTACGTCATGGCGGTGACCGAGAACCCGAACCGCCGCGGGATGCTCTTCGCCGGCACCGGCCACGGCTTCTACTACTCGATGGACGACGGCGCAGAGCTGGACGCAGCTGCAGGACGGGCTGCCCGCGGCGCCGGTGAGCTGGGTCGTCGTCGAGCCGCGCTACCACGACGTCGTCGTCTCGACGTACGGCCGTGGCCTCTGGGTGATGCGCGACATCACCCGCCTGGAGCAGCGCGACAGCGTTCCGCCCGGCGCGGCCGCGTTCCTCTATCGCCCGCGGGTCGGCATCCGGCACGCGCGCAGCGGCAGCGCCGACTTCCTCTACGGGCTCGCCGCGGGCCCGGACTCCGTGGTCACGTTCGAGGTGCTGGACTCCGCCGGAACGGTGATCCGAACGCTGCACGCCGAGGGCCGGCCGGGGCTCAACCGCGCGAGCTGGGACGTGCGCTACGAGGGACCCGACCAGATCGCGCTGCGCGCGGCCGCGCCGTACAACCCGCACGTGATGGAGGAGCCGCGCTTCCGCGGGCACGAGACCCGGCCGATCGTGCACTGGGGCATCGAGTCGCCCGAGCACGTCGGACCGCTCGCGACACCGGGACGCTACAGCGTCCGGATGACGGTGGACGGAAAGACGCTGTCGGAGCCGTTCATGGTGATCGAGGACCCGGAGATCACGTCATCGCCGGCGGATCTACGCGCGGCGACCGCCATGCAGATCCGGATCCGCGACGGCATGAACCGCGTCGTGGATATGGCGAACCGGCTCGAGGTCATGCGCCACCGGATCGAGGAGCTGAGGTCGCAGCACGCGGGCGACGCGAGCCTGTTCGCGGCGCTGGACACGCTGAACGAGCGGATGTTGGACGTCGAGCTGCGGCTGCTCACGAAGACTGAGCTGAACTCGGACGACAAATGGTACGTCGAGTCGAACCGGCTCTACCTGCAGTACGTGTGGCTGTCGGCGGAGGCCGGGACGGGCGGCGGCGACGTCCAGGGCGGGGCCGAGTACGCGCCCACGGAAGCCACGAAGGCGTGGCTCGCGTCGCTCGAGCGGCGGCTCGGCGAGGCGAGCGAGGCATTCGAGACGCTGATCGGGCAGACGGTGCCCGCGTTCAACGCGCGCATGAGCGGCAGGCTCGCGGCGATCGAGGTGCCACCGGCGAAGCGCTGATCGAGCCCCACCAGCCGGCACCGCGCCTCGCACCGGGAAGGCCCGCGTCCGGTGGGCTCAACGCTCCCGGTGCAATCGGAGCAGCTCGGGGTGCTCGACGTCGAGCGAGTCGAAGCGGTCGCCGAGGATCCAGTCGGCGGCGATATCGTAAGCGAGGAACCGGAAGGGCACCTCGACGGCGCCGAGCCATTCGCCGTCCGGGCTGAATACGTTCCAGCGCGTGCGCTCGCCGGAGTGGGCGATCGGCGTGTACTCCTCGGCCCAGAGGTAGCCGAGCGAGTCGACGAGCAGATCCGAGTATGCGGGGCGCGTCCCCGGATCGGGCAACGCGGCCATGACCTGCTTCGTCAGCGGATTCGAATTCCCGTGGATCATGGCCGCCCGCTCGGCGTCCGCCTGCTGATGAGAGACACCCAGATCAATGCCGTCCACGCGGATCGATCGCCGTGGCTGTGTACCCCCCGGCTGTAGCAACTCGATCTCCATGCGTTCGGCGGATCCATGGAAAACGCGATCGCGGAACGTTGCGACCTGAGGATACTTCGGAAAGAGCGGTCTGACGTCCAACCACCGATCGCCGTGCTCCATCCGGAAGCCCTCAGGCCCCGGGATCTTCGCGAGCGTGTCCGCGCGGACCCCATTGGCAGAAAAACGGACGAGCGTCGCCGGCATCCGATACGTGCCCGTGCCTCCCGCCGGCATGTCATCGGTCGAGAAGACCAGCGCGACGAACGCGGAGCCGGCGAGCACGCGGAGGCCGTCCAGACTCGGATTCGGGAGTCTGAACATGCGACCGGTCTCGTGATCGTCTCCGAGCACGGTCACGCGTCCCAGCGACGCATCGAAGGCGACGAGAGAGTCACCCCGGTAGCGCTCGAGCCCCGAGAGGGCTCTGAACTCCCCAGGCCCGTCTCCGCGCCGGCCGGTCGTGCCGAGAAGACCACCCTCCGCCGAGTAGAACCGGATCTGACCCGAGCGGTAGTCGGCGACGGCGATCGAGCCGTCCTTCAAGCGGAGGGCGCCTTCGACGTCGTCGAAATCGTGGGCGGAATCGCGGATGATGGTGGCGAGGTCGAGGATCGGCGTGGTGTCGATCGACCAGCCGGGGCCGTCCCCCCAGACGGGTGAGGCGGACTCCACGATGACGGTGCCGGCGCTATCGCGGGTGGCGACGCGCACGCGGGGAGATGCGTCGCCGCAGGCCAGGGAGACGGCGGCGAGCGAGACGCCGACCACCAAGCCGACCAGCGCCCGCACGCGGGGACGAGCGCCGACGATGCGCTGGGTCGGGGGTTCAGGCCGACAGCGAGCTCCGCGCCCGCTCGACCGCCTCGAGGCCACGCGTCTCGGAGACCTCCTGGAAGCGCGCGACCGGCTCGGCCGCGAGGAGATCGCCGAGCACGGCGAGGAAGGTGCCGACATGGGCGCTGCGGAAGTGATCGTCGAGCGCATCCCAGTCCCGCCACTGCTCCGCGAAGCTGAACGCATTCGCGTCCTCCGTGTCCTGGTAGAAGCGATAATCGATGCAGCCGTCCTCGGCGCGCGTGGCTTCGAGCAGCCCCTCGTGCACGCGCCGGAGAACCTCTTCGCGTTTCTCCGGCTTCGCGACCAGTCGCAGCTGAACAGCGATCATCGGGTCTCTCTTCGCTTGCTGGATGTGAGGACGGCCGCTCAGGCCGTCGGTAGAGCGGCCATCATAGGCCCAGCGGCACGGTGAGACCAGTTTGGGGCCGCGTCGCGGCGCCGACTACGAGACGGTCCGTACGTCTGACGGCTTGAAGTTTCGGACCTCGCACCTCAAACTTCCGCGTCGCCCTTCTCACCTCCCACATTCCAACTTCGAACGTCAAAATGCGCGCTGCAGCGACGTCCCTCACCCTGCTCGTCTGCCTTGCGACAGTGCCCGCACCCGCCTCGGCCCAGCGTCGCGGCATCGACCGGCTGCTGAAGGAGGTCACCGCCGACGTCGAGTCGAACCGGAAGCTTACGCAAGTCATGGTCGACAAGATCTTCAGCTTTTCGGAGCTCGGCTTCCAGGAGGTCGAGACGTCGAAGTACCTGGTGGATCTGCTGCGCGCAGAACGGCTTCGACGTGCAGATCGGCGTCTCGGGCATCCCGACGGCGTGGGTCGCCCGCTGGGGCTCCGGCAAGCCGGTGATCGCGCTCGGCAGCGAACATCGACTGCATCCCGAAGGCGAGCCAGAAGCCCGGCGTCGCGTAGCACGACCCGATCGTCGAGGGCGCGCCGGGCCACGGCGAAGGCCACAACTCGGGGCAGGCCGTGAACATGACGGCCGCGCTCGCGGTGAAGAAGATCATGGAGCGCGAGAACATTCCCGGGACGCTCGTGCTCTGGCCGGGCGTCGCCGAGGAGCTGGTCGGCACGAAGGCGTGGTTCGTCCGCGACGGGCTCTTCAAGGACGTGGACGTGGTGCTGTTCACGCACGTCGGCAACAACCTCGAGCGTGTCCTGGGGCGGCGGTCGCGGCACCGGGCTCGTCTCGGTGGAGTACCAGTTCCAGGGCGAATCGGCGCACGCCGCGGGCGCGCCCTGGCGCGGCCGCAGCGCGCTGGACGCCGCGATGCTGATGGACATCGGCTGGAAGTTCCGCCGCGAGCACCTGCGCCCGGCCCAGCGCTCGCACTCGATCATCTCCGACGGCGGCGACCAGCCGAACGTCGTGCCGCCGAACGCCGCGATCTGGTACTACTTCCGCGAGATGGACTACGACGCACATCAAGCAGAACTTCGAGATCGGCGACCACATGGCCGAGGGCGCCGCGCTGATGACGGACACGAAGGTGCACGTACCGCATCCTCGGCACCGCCTGGCCGCGCCACTTCAACAAGCCGATCGCCGAGGCCATGTACGAGCACATCCAGGCGGTGGGCCTGCCCACCTGGAGCGACGACGACCAGACGCTCGCCGAAGGCCGTGCAGAAGCTCGTCTCCAGCCGCGACACCAGCGGCCTCGCGACGAAGCTCGACACCCTCGCCGGGCCCGCCCGCCGAGCCGGAGCAGCGGCGGCTCCGACGACATCGGCGACGTCTCCTGGGACGTGCCGACCGTGACGCTGCGCTTCCCGTCCAACATCCCGGGGCTGCCCGGCCACAACTGGTCGAACGCGATCGCGATGGCCACGCCCGATCGCGCACAAGGGCGCGACCGCCGGCGCCAAGGTGCTGGCGCGGACCGCGCTCGATCCTGCTTCACCGCGCCTCGCTGCTCGCAGAGCGCGTGGACTACTTCCGCGACGTGCAGACGAAGGACACGAAGTACACACCGTTCATCACCGCGAACGACCCGCCGGCCACCTGGCTGAACGCGGAGATCATGGCGGAGTTCCGGCCGAAGCTCGAGACGTTCTACTACGACGAGACGAGGTACGACACGTACCTCGAGCAGCTCGGCATCACCTATCCGACGCTGGAAAGGAAGAACTGAGCAGGGACGACGTTGGAAGGCAGGGACCCGGAGCCGGCGAGGTCCTGGTCAGCTCCGTGCGGCCCAGCGCAGAACCGACTCGTAGCTCACACCGACTTTCGTCTGCGGGTCGGCTGTGGACGGCAGCGGAACGGAGGAGCGATAGGCGGAGATCCAGGTCGTCACGGCAAACGACCACCCCACTCCGACCGGTAACAGTGCCACTGGCAGGACCACGGTGTCGGGCGGAAACCCCTTCGACGTGAGCTGCAGCAGCGGGCTCCCCGTATCGGTGTTCACCTCGAGATGCCAGCTGCCGCTGGTTTCCCCGTTCCAGGCCGGCTGTGGCAGATGCAGCGGGAGGTGGATCTCGTCTCCGCTGGCCGCCACGGTGTCGGCACTCTCGGCGCGCTGGTAGGCGTCGAGCCGCATGGAGAGGCGCTCGCCGTCCGGCAGCGGAACGATCAGCCGCGCCGGCAGGATCAGCCCGTCATCGGACAGCGAGGCCTTGTAGTGGCGCCAGCCCTCGACGCTGTCGACGCTCGCCGGGTGCAGCTCAAGCGCGCCGAAGTGCACGACTTCGTCGCTCAGCGCCCGAAGTCGGTGGTCCGCATCCCGTCCCGGATGGAGGTGGACGCGCAGCTCGAGCTCAGGGGTGAGGGTGTCCGCGTAGGCGAACGTGACCTGCACCGACGGTGGCGAGGCGCCTCCGAGCCCCGTCACGTCGATCCTGCACGCGGCCACGGATACGCCGAGGGCGAACGCCAGCATCGGTATCGGACGCAGCTGTGCCCGAATCCGCCGCAGACACGGAATCATCCGCCGGCCAGCCAGTACGCCTCCGACTCGTCCACATCCCGTATCCAGTCGATGCCGACGCCTTCGAGGCTGCCGCGCATGATGGTCATCAGGTAATTCGTGCCGATGAGGCGGTGCACTCGCCGCGTCGGGCCGCTGAGCCGCGCTGCGGACGCCTCGAGCGGATCGCCCACCGTGATGTTGAGGAAATCGAATTGGAGGATGTGCACCCGCTCGTGTCCGATCACGGTCGCTTCTCTGGAGGCCGTCTTGTCCGCGAGGTAGATGACGCCACCCTCCGCGAGCCCGTCCGCGAGATGACCCTCGTCGCCGTACAGCGCCCGTCCGGGCGCACGGAACACCGCGGCACCCGAGGACAGGCTCGCCCACCCGTCGAAATCCAGCTCTGGCTGGGTGAAGGCGGAGACGATGCGCACGGCATCGAACAGCTGCAGGCGCGCGCGCACGGATCCGGCCCGGCGTGGCAGGACTACCAGCTCCAGGGGTCCGAGCGGCAGCTGGACGCGCTCCAGCGGCCCGATGCCCTCGCCTGCGTTGCGCACCATCGACGCGCCGACGGCGGAGATCTCCCGCGCCAGCAAACCGGCGCCGTCGAATCGCTCGACCGTCAGCCGTCGTCCGGCGAACGCGACCGCGCCGCCGATCGCGCCCGGGAGAAACGCGTCCGTGAACGACCCGCCGCGGATGACCCGGGACAGCCCGGCGATCGTCCCGCCGATCAGGCCGTTCAGGCTCGCGACCGCCACCTGTTGCGCCGCGCGCGGCAGCTCACGCTCCTGCGCAGGGGAAGAAGCGGGCAGCGCGAGCCGCGCAGCTACTGCGACGAGCGCCGTCGCCGTTCGAAGCTCGGACATCCCTTCACCGCCCCTTCGACCCCACCGCCCTCGCCGCGGCGCCCTGCCGGCCGCCCGCCGGCAGATGCTGCTCGAGGTAGCGCGTCAGCAGTGAATAGATGTGCAGCGTCGTGCCCGTGCCCTCGCAGATGCAGTGGCTGCGATTGGGGTAGACCATGAGCTCGAACGGCTTGCCCAGCTCCACCAGTCGGTTCACGAGTCGCTCCGTACCCTGGTAGTGCACGTTGTCGTCGCCGCTGCCGTGCACGAGCAGGAGGTCTCCCTTGAGCCCTTCGGCGAACCCGATCGGAGAGCCGCGCGCGTAGCCGTCCGCGTTGTACTGGGGCAGCCCCATGTAGCGCTCCTGGTAGACCGTGTCGTACAGGCGCTGATCCGCGACCGGCGCCACCGCCATGCCGACCGAGTAGACGTCCGGATAGCGGAACATCGCATTCAGCGTCGCCGACCCGCCGCCGCTCCATCCCCAGATGCCGACCCGCGCCGGATCCAGGTACGGACGCTCCGCGATCAGCGCGCGCACCGCGTTCGCCTGCTCGCGGCTGGACAGCTCGCCGACCGCGCCGTAGACGACCTTGCGCCAGGCCCGCCCCCGCGGCGCCGGCGTCCCGCGGTTGTCGACGCTCGCGACGACGTAGCCCTGGTCGGCGATCATGCGGTGCCACAGGGCACCCCTGCCGCCCCAGCGGTCCAGCACGGTCTGCCCCGCGGGCTCGCTGTAGACCTGCATGAACAGCGGGTACTTCTTCGACGGATCGAAGTCCTTCGGGAATATCATCCAGCCGTCCAGCACCGCGCCGTCCGGCACCTTCACCTTGAAGAACTCCGTCTTCCCCGCCAGCAGCGGTGCCGCGGTCTCACGCAGCTCGGCGTTGTCGACGAGCGTGCGCACCGGCTCGTGCTTCGGCAGTCGCACCAGGTCGATGACGGGCGGTGAATCGAAGGTCGAGACGGTGTGGATCGCCCACTTCGCGTCCGGCGCGATGTCATAGTCGTGGCTGCCGGCCGCCCCGGCCGGCGTGACCCGGACCGCCTTTCCGCCGGAGAGCGGCACACGGTAGAGGTAGCGCTGGGTGGCGTTGTCCGGTGAGGCGACGACGTAGATCTGCCCGCCCGGCTCGTCCACGGCGGCGATGTCGATCACGTCGTAATCGCCCGGCGTCAGCAGCTTCACGCTCTTGCCGTCGCGGGAAACGAGGTAGAGGTGCCGCCAGCCGTCTCGTTCGCTGACCCAGAGGAAGTCTCTGCCGCCGTGCAGCCAGCTGAGGTCGTCCACGACGTCGACCCACGCACTGTCCTTCTCCGTCAGGATCGTGCGCACCTCGCCCGTCCGCGCGTCCGCCAGCATTACCCGGTCCGTGTTCTGGAGCCGGTTCATTCGCTGCAGCACGAGCTCGCGCGAGCCCGCCGCCCATTCCATGCGAGGCAGGTAGTCGTCGCGTGGGTGGCCTGGCACCTTTAGCCACGTGATCGGCCCGCCGTCCGCGCTCACGACGCCCGCCGTCACGGCCGAGTTCGTCGTGCCCGCCTTCGGGTACTGGATCGGGATCGTGAACGAGTACAGCGAGTCCGTGTCGTCGATCAGCAGGAAGTCACGCACGCCCGACATGTCGAAGTGCCAGAACGCGATCGTGGCGCCGTCCGGCGACCACCGCAGCCCGTTTCGCAGATCGAATTCCTCCTCGTAGACCCAGTCGCTCGTGCCGTTCACGATCGTGCGCGAGCCGTCGTGCGTCAGGCGCGTGATCGCGCCGTTCGACAACCGCTCGACGTACAGGTCGCCCTGCCTCACGTACGCCACCCGGTCACCATTCGGTGAGAACGTCGCGAACATCAGTGATGACTCGGGCGCCGCGGAGCCGCCGAGCTGCCGCAGTGAGCCGCTCGCGCGGTCCAGGACCCAGTAGTCCCCCCGCGTGTTGCGCCGCCACACCCGCTTCGAGTTCGTGAACAACAGCAGCTTCGAGCCGTCGGCCGACCACGCGTAGTCGTCGATCTCCAGCGGGTCCGTCCGACCTTCCGGGATCAGCGACGTCGCCGGAATCATCACCGACCGTTTTCCCGCCGCGGTCTCGTAGCGCACGATCTCGCTCGACTCCGGCTCCGTCTCAGAGGGCTCCACGGTCGTGTACGCACCGCCGTCGCCCAGCCACCGCGCCGGACCGAAGCGCTCGCCGGCGAACGCCCCCGACGCGAACAGCGCCTGGAGTCGCGCCTTCGTGGCCGCGTCCTGCGCGCGCGCCGGCTGCGCGGCCGTCAGCAGGAGCAACGCGAACAGCAACGTCGATCGTCGCATCATCGGCTTCGTGTTGGAGGAGACCTCAGCGGCCCGGCATCGGGAACACGACGGGACTCTCGTCGCCGTTCGCGCCGACGCTCGCCACGCCGAAGAAGTAGTTGTCCACGACCAGATCGGTCATCTCCTTCTCGGTCGCGTCACCGGCCCAGAGCCAGTGGTTCCACGTAGGCAATGTCGTCTCGCGCCAGTACACCTTGTAACCGGCAGCTCCAGGCACGCGCTGCCAGCGAAGGGTCGCCGACGGCCTCACCGCACCGGCGATCGTGACGCTGTCCGGCGCGGCCGGCGCCCACGCGAGCGACGCCAGCGACGCCGCGTTCAACGCCGTCACGCTGGCGAGGTAAGGAAAATTCACCTTGTCGAGCACGTCCCCGTAGGCGATGCCGTCCTCCGCGCGGAGATCCTGGTGCTGGCGCGTGTAGGTTTCGTTCGGCTCCGTCACACGGACTGCCGGGAAGCCGAGGTCGTTGAACGCGCGGTGATCGCCGCCACGGCCGAAGCGGTCCAGGCGGTAGATCATCATCACGTCGAAGTTCGGCATGTAGGCCTCGGCGATGTGGTCGACGTAGCGCGCCACCTGTCGCGATGGGCCGTCCACCTCCCCGCCGAAGAAGCGCATGCGGCGCAGATCCTCTTCGGTCGTCGTCGCGGCGGGGCTCTCGGAGAAGACCCGCACGTGCGTGTTGTCCACGACGCCGTTCTGTCCCTCGATGTTGCCGACGATGTCGTTGTTCAGCACCGCCTCGACGTGCCATCCGTTCTTCTGCGCCAGCTCCGCCATGAGCCGGCCGCCGAACAGCCCCTGCTCCTCGCCCGCCAGCGCGCCGAACGCGATCGACGCCGCAAAGCGGTGCTTCGACAGCACCCGTGCCGCCTCCAGCACCGCGACCGTCCCACTCCCGTCGTCGTTCGCGCCGGGGGCGTCGTGAGCCGCATCCATCACGTCCGTCACCCTCGAATCGTAGTGGCCGGTGATCGCCACGTACCGGTCCGGATCGGAGGTCCCCTTCAGCACGGCGACGACGTTGACGATGTCGACCCCGTCCGGGATGCGTCGCTCGCCGCTGACGTGCTTGCGCTGGTAGGAGACCTGCAGGCATCCACCGCACGCCGTCGAGATGCTGTCGAATTGCGCCTTGATCCAGCGCCTCGCCGCGCCGATGCCGCGCGTCGTCGACATGGTATCCGATAGCGTGTGACGGGTGCCGAACGCGACGAGCCGCCGCAGATCGCTCTCGAGGCGCGATGCGCTCACATCCGCCACGATCGCGCGCACGCGCTCGTCCCGCGCCGGCGGCGGGGATCCGGCGCTCGCCATCGTTCTACCCGCGGGCGCCTGTGCGGACAGCGGCGAAGCGGCGAGCAACACAAGCACGGCGGCGAGGCGGGCGCGGACGGTCACGGGCTCCTCCGGTCTTGTCGCGGTGGTGAGGATCGAGCGGGAAGCGTACGTCGCGATGCTGAGCCGGGTCAACCCAATGTGGCAGAGAATGGGCCGCTCGGGCGTTCTCTCCAAGGAGGGCGACTCATCCCCGAACACTGGCGGGGCGCCGCTCCGGGAGCATCTTTCCAGAGTTCCAGACGACGAGTTATCGCGACGTCCCGAACGGAGGACTCCATGCGTACCCCGATGATGGTCGTCTTCGCCGCGTTGCTGTTGACCCCGCCCGTTGCGGCGCAGACGATCCTCGGCCGCCTCGTCGAGGATTCGACGGGGACGGCCATCGTCACCGGTACCATCTTCCTGCTCGATCGCGATTCCATCGTGGTGAGCTCGTCTGTCGCCGATTCGCTGGGTCGCTTTACGCTCCAGGCGCCCGCTCACGGAGTATACCTGCTCCGCGCGGAGGCGATCGGATACCACGCCGGCTCCTCCAACGACATCGACGTCTCGAACGCGGACACCGTGGAGGTCCAGCTGCGCCTCTCGGCACAGGCGGTACCGCTGCAGCCGCTGGTCGTAACCGCCCGCACCGCCCGCTTGGGCAGCGATCTCGCCGGGTTCTATCGACGCGCCCGCGAGGGCCGCCGCGGCACGTTCATCACCCGCGACGCCATCGATACCCGCTCTCCCTATCGGACGACCGAGCTGCTGCGCTCGCTCCCGGGCGTGCGGCTGATCACGAGCCGTGGCAATACCGGCTCGTACGTCGTCGTACGCGGCAGCTGCGAACCGGCCGTCTTCATCGATGGTGTGCACGTGCCGCTCTACGGCCATACGATCGATGACTTCATCCGGGTGACCGACATCGAGGGCATCGAGTTCTATCGCATGGCCGGCGAGCTGCCGGCCGAATACTCCGGCCACGACTCCTGTGCCGCGATCCTGATCTGGACGCGCCGTAGGTAGCCAGGACTCCCCGCACGCGCGATCCCGCGGCTGGCGGGTCGCCGAGCCGTACCGGTTTTCCACACCCCACATTACAGCGCCTCGCCGACGAACCCCGACGTGGCATCGGGCATTCCCCGACAGCCCTGCACGCACCGAGTGCCGATGATGGTTCCGGACGCCATTCGGTAGAGTTGCGGAGGGAGCGTGCATGTGCGGGTGATGGATCGCGAAGGGCTGGACGCGCTGCTGCAGGTGCTGCGCGCCGATGGCTACGAGGTCGTCGCTCCGACCGTCCGTGACGGCGGCATCGTCAACGCGCAGATCGGCTCCGCGGATGAGCTGCCGATCGGTTGGGGCGACGAGCAGGACGGAGGTCGCTATCGCCTGCGCCGCCGAGCTGACGGCGCCGTGTTCGGTCACGCCCTCGGTTCGGACTCGTGGAAGCGGCTGCTGCACCCACCGGAGGTGCGGCTCTGGAGCGCGCCACGGAACGGAGGCGGCTTCCGTCCGCGGTCGGCCGAGCCGGAGAGCCATCGCCGCGCGCTCCTGGGGGTCCGACCCTGCGAGCTCCAGGCGATTCGCATTCAGGATCGGGTGCTGCTCGGCGGCGCATACCCGGACCCCGTCTATCTCGCCCGCCGGCAAGCCCTCTTCATCGTCGCGGTGAACTGCACCGAGCCCGGCGGCACGTGCTTCTGCGCCTCGGTCGGCAGCGGTCCGCGCGCCGACGGCGGCTACGACCTCCTGCTGACTGAGCTGCTGGAGGGCGGGCATCGCTTCGTGGTCGAGCATGGCTCCGCCGCCGGCGAAGCCGTGCTCGCGGATCTGCCGACGCGCGAGGCGGAGCGCGTCGACACCTGCGAGGCGGAGCGCCTTCTGAGGGCCG
Source organism: uncultured Gemmatimonadales bacterium (assembly GCA_963798855.1). Classification (GTDB taxonomy): domain Bacteria; phylum Gemmatimonadota; class Gemmatimonadetes; order Longimicrobiales; family RSA9; genus CAWCUU01. The sequence continues at coordinate 1,677,592 of CAWCUU010000001.1, forward strand.
CCGAAAACCGGATGGGGCGAAGCCTGGAGACGGCGGGGCTGCCGGATCTGCTCGCCGCGACCCACGAGCACCCGCGATGGGAACACGTCGCCGAACGCTGCCTCGCCTGCGGCAACTGTACGATGGTCTGTCCCACCTGCTTCTGCACCACGCTGCGGGACTCGACGACCCTCACCGGCGACCACGCCGAGCGCACCCGCATCTGGGACTCCTGCTTCACGCAGGAGTTCTCCTACATGCACGGCGGGAGCGTTCGCTCCGCGCCCGCGTCACGATACCGGCAGTGGCTCACACACAAGCTCGGCAGCTGGCAGACCCAGTTCGGAATGATAGGCTGCGTCGGCTGCGGCCGCTGCATCACCTGGTGCCCGGTGGGCATCGATCTGACCGAGGAGGTGGCTGCGCTCCGCGCGCCGACCTCGCCGCCGGCGGCGCCGACGGCTCACCGCCCTGAGGAGGTGGAGGCATGAAAGGTCTCGAGTCGCTGGTGGTCGAGCACCCCTTCTTCCACGGCATGCGCCCGGAGGACCTCGCCCTGATCGCCGGCTGTGGCACCAACGCGCGCTTCACGGCGGGCGAGTATCTGTACCGCGAGGGACAGCCGGCGGACCGCTTCTTCCTTCTGCGAAGCGGTCGAATCTCCGTCGAAGGACACGCTCCTGGCAGAGGCGCGGTCACCGTGCTCTCTGCGGGGGAAGGCGATGTCGTCGGCTTTTCCTGGCTCACACCGCCCTACCGCTGGGCCTTCGATGCGCGCTCGCTCAATGTGACCCGGGCCGTCGTGTTCGACGGGGCATGCCTGCGCGCGAAGTGCGCCGCCGATCCGCGCCTCGGCTTCGACCTGATGCAGCGGGTCGCGCGGGTGATCGCGCAGCGGCTCGAGGTCGCTACGGTCCAGCTGATGGACCTCTACGGTCTGCCCGTCGGAGCGCCGTGAGAACGATTCCGCTCGCGCCCGCGGCGACGCCTGCCGTCGCCGATGCCGCCGACCCCATGCTGCCCACGCCGTACCGGGTGCGACGGAGTCGCCGCGAGACGCGCGATGCGTGGACCCTCGAGCTCGAGCCCGCGGATGGCGGCGCTTCTAAGGCCTTCGCGCCGGGGCAGTTCAACATGCTCTATGCCTGGGGTGTCGGCGAAGTCGCGATCTCGATAAGCGGCGACCCGACCCGCCCGGGCCGCCTCGTCCACACCGTGCGCGCGGTGGGGCCGGTTACTCGGGCCCTCTGCGGGACCCGCCACGGCGCCGCGATCGGGGTTCGTGGCCCGTTCGGCGTCGGATGGCCCGTGCAGGCCGCCGAGGGCGTGGACGTCCTGATCGCCGCCGGCGGTGTGGGTCTGGCCCCGCTGCGTCCCGCGCTGTACCACCTCTTCGCCCACCGTCAGAAGTACGGTCGCATCGCGCTTCTGTACGGCGCACGATCCCCCGGCGATCTGCTCTTCGCGGCGGAGCTCGCCCGCTGGAGGGGTCGGTTCGACATCGAGGTGTACGTGACCGTGGACCACTCGGAGGGCGATTGGGGTGGCCCGGTCGGCGTCGTCACCCACCTGCTCCGCTACGCGCACATCGATCCGGCGGAGTCCGTCTCGATGGTCTGCGGACCGGAGGCCATGATGCGGTTCGTCGGCATCGAGCTGCAGCGCCTGGGCGTGCCGCCCGATCGGATCCACGTGTCGCTGGAGCGGAGCATGAAGTGCGGCGTCGGGCTGTGCGGCCACTGCCAGCTCGGGCCGGAGCTGATCTGCCGCGACGGGCCGGTCTTCCCGCTCGCTCGTGTCCAATCCCTGCTGCGCGTGAGGGAGCTGTAATGGTCGACGCCCGACCGAAGCTCGCGATCTGGAAGTTCGCCTCCTGCGACGGGTGCCAGCTCACCTTGCTCGATTGTGAGGACGAGCTGCTGGATCTCGCCTCGGCCGTGCGCATCGCGCGCTTCGCGGAAGCCAGCAGCGCGATTCTGCGAGGACCGTACGACATCTCGCTCGTCGAGGGGTCCATCACCACCGCCGCCGACGCGGCCCGCCTCAAGGAGATCCGCGCCTCTTCCGGTCTGCTGATCTCGATCGGCGCGTGCGCGACCGCGGGCGGCATCCAGGCGCTGCGCAACCTTCGCGACGTCGACGAGCTGACAGCTGCCGTCTACGCCCGGCCCGAGTACATCGACACGCTCGCCACCTCGACCCCGATCGCCGCTCACGTCCCCATCGACTACGAGCTGCGCGGCTGCCCGATCGATCGTGCCCAGCTCCTCGAGCTGCTCTCCTCGCTGCTGGCCGGCCGGGCTCCGTTCATCGAGACCGGCTCCGTCTGCCTCGAATGCAAGCGGCGGGGCTCCCTTTGCATCATGGCCGCGCACGGCACGCCCTGCCTCGGCCCCGTCACGCGCGCCGGTTGCGGCGCGATCTGCCCCGCGCTCCGCCGAGGCTGCTTCGGTTGCTTCGGACCGAAGGAGTCGCCGAACACCGCAGCGCTCGCCGGCTGGTGGCGCGATTCCCTCGGCGTGTCCCGGGCCGACGTCGCGCGGGCATATCGCACCTTCAACACGGGCGCCGAGCCGTTCCGTGCGGAGGCGGCTGCGAATGAGTGAAGCCACGGGGGTGCGGCCGAACGGCCGGACGCGCACGATCAGGGTCGATGGGCTGACGCGGGTCGAGGGTCACGGCGGGTTGCGCGTGCGCGTCGTGGGTGGCCGCGTCGTCGAGTCCGAGCTCCGCCTGTTCGAGGCGCCGCGCTTCTTCGAGCCGCTCTTGCGCGGCCGCGGATACGGCGAAGCGCCGGACATCACCGCCCGCATCTGCGGGATCTGTCCGGTCGCGTACCAGATGAGCGCATGCCACGCGATGGAGGCGGCGTTCGGCGTCCGGGTGGAGGGACCTCTGCGCGCGCTGCGTCGCCTGCTCTACTGCGGTGAGTGGATCGAGAGCCATGCGCTCCACATCTACCTGCTTCATGCGCCCGACTTCCTCGGGTATGATGACGCGATCGCGATGGCGAAGGACCATCCGGTCGCCGTACGCCGCGGCCTCGAGCTGAAGAAGATCGGCAACGAGGTCCTCGAGGCGATCGGCGGACGCGCGATCCACCCCGTCAACGTCCGCGTGGGCGGCTTCTACCGCGTCCCCTCCGTCGCGGAGCTGCGGCGGCTGCGCCCGCGACTGGAGATCGCGCTCGATCATGCGCTCGCAACCGTGACGTGGCTGGCGACCCTCGACTATCCGGACGACGAGCTCGATGTCGAGCTCGTCGCTCTGCGGCACCCCGCCGAATACCCGATGAACGAGGGGCGCATCGCGTCCACGCGCGGCCTCGACATCGCCGTCGCCGATTTCGACACGGAGTTCGTCGAGTCGCAGCAGCCCCACTCGAACGCGCTGCAGGCGCACCGCAAGGGCGGGGATCCCTATCTGACCGGGCCCCTCGCCCGCTATTCCCTCAACTTCGACGTGCTCGGCCCGCCCGCCCGCGACGCCGCCCGTGCGGCCGGTCTTCGCGAGACGTGCGCGAACCCCTGGCACGGCGCGCTCGTACGTGCCGTCGAAATCGTGCAGGCCTGCGATGACGGGCTCCGCATCATCGACGACTACGGCCAGCCCGATTCGCCTGCCGTCGAAGTGCAGCCGCGAGCCGGCACCGGCCACGCCTGCACGGAGGCCCCGCGCGGGATTCTCTATCACAGATACGACGTCGGCGCAGACGGCCTGATCCGCGCGGCCCGGCTCATCCCGCCGACGTCGCAGAATCAGGCCGCGATCGAGGCCCACCTGCGCAGCACCGTCCAGGCGGCGCTCGATCGGCCGCGCCCGGAGCTGGAGCGTGCCTGCGAGCGGGTCGTGCGCTGCTACGACCCGTGCATTCTCGTGCGCCACGCACTTCCTGCGGCTCGACATCCGGAGCGAGTGATGCCGGGCACCGTGATCATCGGCCTCGGCGCCAGCGGGCGCGGCGATGACGCCGCCGGTCTGCTCGCCGCGCGCAAGCTCGCCCCCCAGGTCGCCCAGGGCGTGCGGGTCCTCGAGCTCGATGGCCGCGCGGACACGCTGCTCGACCTGTGGCGCGGCGCCGACGCCGCGATCCTGATCGACGCCATGGTCTCGGGCGAGCCGCCCGGAACGGTGAAGCGCCTCGACGCCTCGCGAGATCCGCTGCCCGCCGACGCCCTGCGCCGCTCGACGCATGACGTCGGACCCGCCGAGCTCATCGAGCTGGCGCGCGCTCTGGGGGAGCTGCCACCCCGCGTGCTCGTCTTCGCCATCGGCGCCAGGCGCTTCGGGCCCGGCGATGCCCCGGCCGATGCCGTGTGCCGCGGAGCCCGCCGCGCCGCCGCCGCGGTGCTGGCCGAGCTGCGCCGCTGAAGCCGGGCACGCCGAACCCTGCCTCGCCCTCAGCGTCGACGCGCCGCCACCCGATCGAGGACCCGCTCGATCCGCTCGCGAACCTGTTGCGCCAGCACGCGCAGCGTCGGCGTCGCCGCGACCTCGAGCTGGACCACCGGGTCCAGCGCCTCGACGATCGTCCGATCCCCGCCTTCGAGGGCCCGCACGACCACGTTGCATGGCAGCAGCAGCCCGATGTCGGGCTCCGCTTGAAGCGCCTGATGCGCTAGGGGCGGATTGCACGCCCCGAGGATCTCGTACGGCGGGAAATCCACGTCCAGCTTCTTCTTCAACGTGGCGCGGACATCGATCTCCGTCAGCACGCCGAATCCCTCCTCCTGCAGCGCCTCGCGCAGCCGGCGGTCCGCTTCCTCGTAGCTCATCTCCACGACCCGCACCAGCGCGTACCGCGCCGTCGTATACGTATCCGACATCGTGCTCTCCTCTCCTCGTCGATTTCGTTTTCCGACCTCCTGCCCCTGCATCGCGCAGCCGTGTTGTTCACGATGCCCCTCCCCTCCCGGGAACGTTCCCTGCATTGCAAGCGGCCGACCGGCCGCGATCAGCCACAACAGGGAGGCGGATGCGCTCGCCGCAGAAGCGCCACGAGGAAGTCGACGCGGAGGGGCCGCCCGCCGTAAGCGTCCATGGCATCCTGAGCTCCATGGGGTGGGGTGTCGTGCTTCCGCTCGCAGCGGCCGTCGCCCTCGGATTCGGCGCACTCGGCATTCTCAAGCTGACCGCACGGCCGCTCGCGCTCCTGATCATCGCCATCACGATCGCCGAAGCGCTCGCGCCGCTCGTCGACTGGCTCGAGCGGCGGCTGCACCGCCGCGTCCTCTCCCTCACCATCGTGTATCTCACGCTGGCAATCGCCTTCGCGGCGCTGGGCTGGATCGTCGTGCCGCCCCTCGCCGCACAGGGACAGGAGTTGCTGCAGCGGATTCCGACGCTGCTCGAGCAGGCCCAGTCCGCACTGGACAGTCTCGACCTTCCGCCCGGCCTCGACCTCGCGAGCCTGGCCGGCTCGCTGCCGTCGAGCCTCGGCGGCGTGGCCGTCTCGCTGCCCATCACGCTCTTCGGCTTCTTCCTCGACCTGTTCGTCGTGATCTTCCTCTCCGTCTACTGGCTGCTGGGTCGCGATGCGCTCAAGAGCTTCACCCTCTCGCTCATTCCGGAGCCCCACCGCGCGAAGGCATCCAGCGTCATCCACGAGATCGGACAGAACATGGGCGGCTATGTGCGCGGCGCGTTCATCAACGCCGCGATCATGGGTGTGCTCGCCTGGATCGGCCTCACGCTGATCGGCATGCCCTACGCCGTCGTGCTGGGCGTTCTCACCATGATCGGTGAAGTCGTTCCGGTACTCGGACCCGTCCTCGTCGGCGCGATCGTGACCGGGCTCGCGCTGCTGCATTCGCTGACGCTCGCGCTGATCGCCGCCGGCCTGTTCATCGCGCTCGAGCAGATCGAGGGACACCTGCTCACCCCGAACATCATGCGCAGCCAGACTCAGGTGCCGCAGACGCTCGTGCTGTTCGCGATCGTCGTCGGCGCCGCGCTCGGCGGCGTGATCGGGCTGCTCGTCGCCATCCCCATCGCCGCCGCGCTGCGCGTCTTCGTCCTGCGCGTCGCCGCACCCGCGGAACGACACAGCGTGATACAGGAATCCACCTGATCGAAGATGGCGCACAGACGCGCCCGCGTCTGTAGGGACCCGCCCGTCGGGACGCGCCCTTCAGGCCACCGCGCCGCCACGTGCGCTCTCTCCCCACCCCGAATCCTCCCGAAGCCTACAGAGATGGAGAGCCCGGAATTGTATCCTTCTGTTTGGGGTTTCCAGTCGTGGCCCGTGGCGCCAGGGTGGCGCCCTCCCACACGACCGCAGCACGAAAGGGGGAGTAACCATGTTGCTCACCAAGCCCCGCACCCGCCTGCCGGAGATCTTCCGGTCGGATGAGGATTTCGATGTCCTGTTCCGTCGCATGATGAACCTGCCGTGGAGCGGCTACACGGAGACGGCTTCGTGGAAGCCCACGGTGGACCTGGTGGAGCTGCCCGAGGAGTACATCCTCACGGCGGAGCTGCCCGGGATCGACCCGAAGCTGGTCGACATCAGCGTCGAGGAGAACATCCTTTACATTCGCGGCGAGAAGAAGGAAGTGTACGAGGAGAAGGAGCCGAAGTATCACGTCTTCGAGCGCGTGTACGGCAACTTCGAGCGCACCTTCACGCTGCCGCCCTCGATCGAACCGGAGAAGATCCGCGCGGACTTCGAGAACGGCGTCGTGCGCATGCACCTGCCGAAGACCAAGAAGGCGACGGGCCGCAAGATCGAGCTGGCAGTCAAGAAGTAGGCTCGGCGGTCCGCCGGCATCGTCGCGGTGATGTGCATCCGCCGCGGCCGATGCCCGGGGCGCGTCGGTGAAGTCCGCCGGCGCGCCCCTCTCCTTTGCGGCTCACCCGAAAAACAGCATCACGCGGAGCCGCGGAGGACGCGCCTTGCCGCGGCCCGCGATCTCCTAGTGCCGGAAGACCCTGCGCCCCGTGAACACCATCGCGACTCCCTGCTCGTCTGCCGCCTCGATCACCTCCGCGTCGCGCACCGAGCCGCCCGGCTGGATGATCGCCCGGACGCCCGCCTGTGCGGCCGCGTCCACGCCGTCGCGGAACGGGAAGAAGGCGTCCGAAGCCAGCACCGCTCCGCGCAGGTCGACGTCCTGGTCGTGCGCCTTCATCACCGCGATCCGCGAGGCATCCACGCGGCTCATCTGCCCCGCCCCGATGCCGACCGTCCGCTCTTCCTGCACAAGCACGATCGCGTTCGACTTGACCACCGCCGAAGCCCGCCACGCGAAGCGCAGGTCGCGCCACTCCGCCTGGCTGGGTTCCCGCTTCGTTGCCACCCGCCAGTCGTCCTCGTTGAAGCGGAGCGACATGCGCCGCTGCGCCAGCAGCCCGCCGCGCACCCGCTTGTAGTCCAGCTCGTCATCCTCCGGCAGCACGACCGGAAGCTGGATCAGCCGCACGTTCTTCTTGCGCTGCAGCCGCTCGAGCCCGTCCACCTCGAAGTCAGGCGCGACGATGACCTCCAGAAACAGCTCCGCCATCGCCTCCGCCGCCGGGCCATCCACCGGCCTGTTGCAGGCGACGATGCCGCCGAACGCGCTCACCGGGTCACCCGCCAGAGCACGACGGAACGCCCGCTCCGCGTCGTCGCCCAGCGCGAGCCCGCACGGCGTGGTGTGTTTGATCACGGCGCAGGCCACGCGCTCCGAGTCCGACCACGGCGCCACTGCCATGACGGCCGCATCCACGTCGATGAGATTGTTGAACGAGAGCTCCTTACCATGCAGCTGTCGCATGGCCGGCAGCGATCCGGGCCGCGGCTGTGGCTCCGTGTAGAACGCCGCGGGCTGGTCGGGGTTTTCGCCGTAGCGGAGGTCCTGCAGCTTGCGCAGACGGAGCTCGATTCGAGCGGGCAGCGGCGTCTGCCTGTCCGCACCCGCCGTCATACGACCGGAGCGGAAGCCGGTCATGAAGTGCTCTGCGATGGCGCGGTCGTATTCCGCCGTGTGTGCGAACACCTTCCGCGCCAGCTCCCGCCTCAGCTCCGCGTCGGCGCTGCCCGTCCTGACCGCCTCCAGCACCTGCGGATAGTCGGCCGGATCCACGACGACGAGGACGTTCTCGTGGTTCTTGGCCGCAGCCCTCAGCATCGTCGGACCGCCGATGTCCACGTACTCCATCGCCTCCGCACCCTCGGCCCCTCGTGCCACCGCGTCCCGGAAGGGGTACAGATTCACGGCCACCAGATCCGTGGGTGCGTAGCCCTGCACCTTCAGTGCAGCCATGTCGTCGGCCCGGGAGCGCCGCGCCAGCAGCCCCGCGTGCACGGCCGGATGCAACGTCTTCACCCGGCCCTCCATCATCTCCGGGTGCCCGGTGATCTCGCGGATCTCGCGCGCATCGAGGCCCGCCTCGCGCAGCGCCCGCGCGGTGCCGCCCGTCGAGACGAGCTCCCACCCGAGCTCCGCCAGTCCTCGCGCGAACTCCACGAGCCCCGTCTTGTCCGAAACACTGAGGATCGCTCTCGGCATCGACTTTCTATTCCAGTCCCAGCGCCAGCCGGAGCTCCGGCTCGGCCGCCGTCGAGTTCATGGTCAAGCGGAAAGCCGGCGACCTCGCCCCTCCCGTCGCCGGTGTGATACGGTACCCGGCGAGCGCCAGATCCGCGGGGTCGGCACCTTGATCGAGCACCCGCGCCAGCAGCTCGACCACCGCCGGAAAGAGCCGATGCTCCACCTCCAGTACCCGCGCCGCGAGCGCCTCCGGCGTATCTCCCGCGAGCACGGGCACCGGCCACTGCGCGAGGATACGGCCGGTGTCGTACTCCTCGTCGACGAAGTGGACGGTCGCGCCGCTCACCGTGCACCCCGCCTCCAGCACCGCGCGGTGCACCCGCAGGCCGTACAGCCCCTTGCCCCCGAACGCGGGAAGCAGTGCCGGATGAATGTTCACCATGCGCCCGCGGTAATGTCGCACCACTTCTCCCGGGACGAGCCGTAGATAGCCCGCCAGCACGACGGCGTCGATCGCTCGCCCCGTGAGGACGGCGAGCGTCTCGCGCGTCACCTCATTGGCGCTCCGTCCGCCCACTGCGACCACGTGGGTCGCGACGTCCTTCGCCCGCGCACGCTCGAGCGCGCCGGCGTCCGCGCGGTCGCTGACCACCAGATCCACGCGCGCCCTCGCGCCGCCGCCTTCGTTGAAGTGGTCCAGCAGAGCCTGCAGGTTGGTGCCGCCACCGGACGCGAACACCGCCAGCCGTACGGTCATGCCAGCGCGCCGCCCCCGAAATGGGGGATCAGGAAGGGATTCGTGCGAGCCTCGGTCTCGACCGTAGTCGGCGGACCATGCCCCGAGTACAGTCGGGTCTCGCCAGGCAGTGTCAGCACCTGCTCGCGGATCGAGCGCATCAGCTGCTTGTAGTCGCCGCCCGGAAGATCGCTGCGCCCGATCGAGCCCTGGAAGACGACATCGCCGACGAACGCCACGCCGTCGGCGGCGCTGTAGAGGAGCATGTGCCCCGGCGAGTGTCCCGGCACCGCCCGAACCTCGAAGCTGCAGTCGCCGAGCTCCAGCATCCCGGCGTCGAGCGCGCGGTCCACGGGCGGCAGTGCCCCTACCCGCATCCCGAACATCTCCGCCTGTCTGCCCGCCGCGCCGTAGAGCGGGAGGTCCGCCGGATTCAGGTATACCGGCGCGCCCGTGCGACGCACCAGCTCCCCGACTCCTTCGATGTGGTCCACGTGCGCGTGCGTCAGCAGCACCGCCAACAGCTCCAGCCCGTCGCTCTCCAAGGCCTCCGCCATGGCCGCCGCCTCGCCGCCCGGATCCACGGCCACGGCACTCCGGCCTTCGCCGCACCGCACGAGATACGCGTTTTCCGAGAATGCCTGCGACGTGAACGTCCGGATCTCGAGCCCCATTCTCCCTCTCTGTTCCGGTCGGCGGGCAAGGTAAGGAAAGGGAGGGGCCCGGGCCAGCGCGGAGCCGTGTGCCGGATCGCTACGGCACCTCGAAGGCCTGGGTGGAGATCCACGCGCTCGGTCCTTCACGATCCACACTGGCCTGCAGCCGGTAGGTACCCGCGGCGAGCCCATCCGGCAGCCCCCGGTCGTATGTCACCCTGTCTCCGGGTCCAAGCACGGCGAGCTCGAGCGTGCACACCATCAGCGGCTCCTCCACCGTCTGCCAGCCCGATCCCTCGCGCCTTTGCAGCGGTGCGTTGCAGAAACTGTAGCCGAGCGGCTCCGTGGACAGATTCATCAGCGTGGCCAAGGCCGTCTCTCCCGGCGCGTAGCTGCTCTTCTCCACCCGGAACACGGCGCCCTCCGGCGCGGTCGGCGACGAGCACCCCAGCGTTCCCAGCACCAGCGTCAGCGTCGCGATCTTCCGCATCCGCTACTCTCCTCATCGGGTCTGCCCGTAGAACGTCTGGCGAGCCTCTCGCCTGACAAGAAAAAAGGCGCCCGAAGCGCCGCCCCTTGTTATCTGACCAGCCGACCAAGCCTGACTAGCCTGGTTAGCCTGGCTAGCCTGCTTAGCCTGCGGGTGCGCGCCTCACGCGCACCCGCACCCACCCTCCCTCACCCCCGCCTCCTCCAGCCGCCGCTCCTCCTGCGTCGGACCGCGCCATCCCTGAGAAAGCTCCAGCATCCTACGCAACGCCAGCTCCGCCCTCGCGCGCGTCGCCTCGGGGATTTGCACCTCGTGGCGGCCGTGATCGAGACACCACGCCAGCTTCGCGAGCGTGTTCATCTTCATGTTGCCGCACACCGCGGCGCGAGAGAGAGGGACCAGCGTCTTGGCGGGAAATCGCTCCCGCAGCGCGTCCACGAGCCCGCGCTCCGTGCCGATGATCAGCACGTCGTGCTCTTCCGCGAGGGCCGCCATGGCCGATGTCGACACGATATGGTCCGCCCGATCCAGCAGCTCCCGCCTCGCCTCCGGGTGCACGACGACGCGTGCTTCGGGATAGCGCTGCAGCGCCGCATCCAGCTCCTGCAGCACCATGTCATCGTGTACGTAGCAGTAGCCTTCCCACGCGATGATGTTGTCACGCCCGGTCCGCCGCGCAACGTAGTCCGCGAGATTCTTGTCCGGTACGAAAAGCACCGGCCGCTCGGCCGCGATCGTCTCCACGATCCCCACCGCGTTCGAGCTCGTGCAGCAGATCTCCGCCAGCGCCTTCACGGCGGCCGTCGAGTTCACGTATGCGACGACGGCCGCGCCGGGATGTTCCGCCATCAGCCGCCTCACCGCCCCCGCCGTCGCGTAATCCGCCATGGGGCAGCCCGCGTTCGCGTCCGGCATGAGCACGCGCTTGGACGGCGACAGGATCTTGGCCGTCTCGGCCATGAAATGGACGCCGCAGAAGACGATCACCTCCGCGTCCGTCTCCGCCGCCTGCTGCGACAGGCCGAGGGAATCGCCGACATAATCGCTGACCCGCTGGATCTCCACCCGCTGATAGTTGTGGCCCAGGATCACGGCGTTCAGCTGCGCTTTCCGCGTACGGATGCGCGCCACCAGCTCGTCCTCCGACAGCCGCGAATAGTGCAGCGGCGTCGCGAGCACATCTTTTCCCCTGCGCGTCGCGGAGGCTGTGTTCATTCTGCTTCTGTTCCCAGGTGACAAAAAGGCCCGCGAGGCTTACCCCGCGGGCCTATCCGACGTTTCGCGGACGTGCGCTAGACCGTGAACGAGCTGCCGCAGCCGCAGCCGCCCGTCGCGTTCGGGTTCTTGAACGTGAAGCCGGCGCCCATCATCGTCGTCACATAGTCGATCTCCACACCATCGAGGTACTGCGCGCTGAACGGATCCACGAACACGCGCATCCCGTTCACATCGAGGATGTCGTCGTCATCCTGCGAATCGTCCTCGATGTTGAGTCCGTACTGGAAGCCCGAGCAGCCGCCCGGCAGCACCGCCACACGCAGCCCCGCCGCCTGTCCGGCGCCCTGCTCCTCCATGAACTTCCTGACCTCGGTGACCGCAGTCTCCGTGACCGTGATGGTCATCCTCAATCCCTCCTCGTAGGCTCGCTCTGCGGGCGACGACCGCCCAACCCCCCTGCGACGTTAGCTTCTACACCCCGCGCCGGCGCGAGTTTCGAACAGCATAGGCCGCGCCTCGCGGCAATGTCAAGCGATTCCGTCGCCTTGCTCCCCGACCGTTTTCGGCTCCCGAGGTTCCACTCCGGAGACGCCGCCGGTTCGCGCGGATCGCGCCGCCGTCCTTGCGACTCCGTGCGGCCCCCCAACCGCTCCGATCCGTCGGCGGTGGGGCGCAGAATGTGTGCCTGATGATGACTATACCGTGCTATTCGACAATGAGTTGCCACGTCACATGTGATGTGGCTTGGAAGCTCACAGAACGGCGGTCACGGCGTCCGGCAGCTGACGAGGGGTGAATGCGCTCCTCGACCTCCTCGCCCGAGCAGCTGGAGGTGACGAGCACCCGATCGATCCCTCGTGGGTGCGCGACAGCGCGAGCGCAGTGGCCGGGAGGCGCCGGAGGGGTTACCCCGGGCGTTGCATTTCCTGCCGGACGGAAGCGGAAAAAAGAGGGAGCCGCTTTCGCGACTCCCCCTTGAAAGGCTCCGGGAACGACTCCCCCCTCTAGGTGTCCACAGCGCTCCACGGAGCCGAGTTCAACAGCAGAAATCGACCTCCCGCTCGATACCGGTGGCGAGAGTGACGGGAGCGCGGCCGACCTCGCCGTTCGCTCTCACGTCTTCGAGTGACCTGCGGCAGAAGTACCAGTCGACACAGTCGAGGTCTTCCGCCATGCGCTCATCTGCGGACGTGGCCGTTTTCGGTGGTGGCGCCATCACGGCGTCACCGGGCTTCCACCCCTCGGGCGTGGCCGTGCCGTTTCGGTCGGTGACCTGGATCGCCTGGACGAGGCGCAGGATCTCGGCGACCGAGCGGCCGTTGCTGAGCGGGTAGTAGAGCATGGCCCGGAGGATGCCCTCCGCATCTATGACGAAAACGGCCCGGACGGCAGACGTGTCGCTCGCGCCCGGGTGCATCATCCCGTATGCGCGCGCGACCGTCATCGTCAGGTCCGCGATGATGGGGAACGGAATCTCGACGCCGAAATTCTTGCGGATGTTCCGCGTCCAGGCGATGTGGGAGAAGGTGCTGTCGATGGACAGACCGAGCAGCTCGCAGTTGTTCTCGCGAAAACGCGGGTAGTGCGCGGCGAAGGCGAGGAACTCCGTCGTGCAGACCGGCGTGAAGTCCGCCGGGTGTGAGAACAGGACGAGCCAGCTCCCGCGATAGTCGGCCAGCGAACGGGGCCCCAGCGTCGTCTCCGCCCGGAAATCCGGCGCCCGCTCCCTCAGCCTCGGAAGCCCGACCGTCGCTCGATCCTCGTTCAACTCGACTCCTTCCCTACCCCCTCGGCCGCGCCGCCGCTCCGTGCGTCGACGTCGGTGCCACCCAATATCGCGACCGGTGCCGGGTCCCTCCGTCGGGAAATGCCGGAAATAGTGTCGGGAAGGATGCGCATGAGGTCGCTGCGTGGCGCCGCCTCAGGCCACCGCCAGCGTGCCGGCGACGACCATCGCCGCACCGACTATTGTCCAGCCATCGGGCAGCTCGCCGAAGAAGAGCGCGCCCCAGACGCCGGCGAAGAGGATCTGCAGGTACCCCACCGTCATCGCCCTGCCGGCTCGCTCCTCCCGCAGCCCCTTCGTCATGTAGACCTGTCCGGCCTGCGTCGCGAGGCCGACGCCGAGCAGCACCAGCCACTCCGTGGGCAGCGGCGCTATGCCTTTCGCCACCGTGGCGGGGATCGAGCCGAGCACGGCGAGACCCGCGAAATAGAGCACGATCACGAGCGGGTCTTCGGTCTCGCCGAGCTTGCGGACCGCGACATACGCGCCGGCGCTGAAGATCGCGCCGAGCAGCGCGACGGCGACCGCGAGCGGGGCGAGCGCCTCGCCGCGACCGAACAGCGCGGTGGGCCGCGCGACCATGATGACGCCGACCAGGCTGAGCAGCAGACCCGCGACTTCACGGATCCCCATGTGCTCGCGGAGCAGGAGCGCGGCGAGCACAGCCGTGAACACTGGGTTCGTGTACTGTATGACCGTCGCCTCGGCGAGCGGGAGCTGCGTCAGCGCATAGAAGAAGCAGCTCAGCGCACCGAAGCCGAGGATCCCGCGCAACAGCAGCAGACCGCGTCGGTGGCCGAGGGGCGACGCCCGCCGTCGCCGCAGCAACGCCCAGCACAGGGCTAGCCCGACGGCGGACCGCACCAGAACGATCTCCTGACTCGGCAGCCGTCGCCCCGCTTCCTTCACCAGCAGGCTCATAAGGGAGAAGAAGAACGCGGCCGCCGCCATGTAGCGCAGTCCCGTCGAAATGCGCCGGACTCTCATCCCCCGAGCACGGCTTGCACCACCGCAGCGAGATCGTCGGCGATGCCGATCTCGGCGGGCATCGCAACCTCGTGGCGTCGCCCCTCCCCGGTACGGACCAGCCACCCTTCCCCGCCGAGCGCGAGGGCGGGGAGCACGTCCGAAGGCTTGTCGCCGACGAAGATCGATCGGCGCACGTCCAGATCCAGCTCGTCCGCCGCACGGCGGTAGAGGGCGAGCCCGGGTTTGCGGCAGTCGCACGGGCCCGTGAGCGAGGGGTGATGCGGGCAGTGATAACAGGCGTCCAGCGCGACACCGCGCTCGGCGAGCAGCGCCTCCAGTCTCGCTCGTACCCGCTCGTAGTCGGACTCTTCATAGAAGCCTCTGGCGATGCCCGACTGGTTCGTCACCACCACCAGAGCGAAACCGATCCCGCTCAACCGGCGCAGCGCACCGGCGGCCCCGGGGAGGAGGCGCACGTCCTCCGGCGAGGCGATGTAGCCCGCGTCGGCGATGATCGTGCCGTCCCTGTCCAGGAAGGCGGCGCGCCTACGGCGCCGAGGCACGGCTCACGGCCTCGATCACGGCGTCTTCCTCGCCGGGCTGGATGGTTCGACAGTCGAGCACCACCCTGTCCTCCTGGATGCGCGCGACCACCGGCGGATCCTGCTCCCGAAGGCAGGCGAGGAAGGCGTCGGGCCCGAGGTGATCCACGCGCAGGGCGACGAGGGTCGTCGCTAGCTCGATGTCCGGGTACGCGCCGCCGCCGACCGCGGACGACCCTTCCAGGAGCTGGACTTCCACTCTCGCCGCGCGCTCCCGCAGCCGTGAGGCGAGAGTGCTCGCACGGCCTCTCAGCGTCGCGCCGTTTGAGGCGAGCATGCGCAGCGTCGGAATGGCGGCGACGGCGTGCTCGGGCTCACGGTACAGCGCCAGCGTCGCCTCGAGCGCCGCCAGCGTGAGCTTGTCCACGCGCAGCGCGCGGCACAGCGGGTTGCGACGCATCCGTTCGACCAGCTCATTGCGACCGAGCACGATCCCGGCCTGTGGTCCGCCCAGCAGCTTGTCTCCACTCAGCGTCACGACGTCGGCGCCATCCGCGACCGCCTGGCGGACCGTCGGCTCGGGGGGCAGCCCCGCCCGCTCCGGATCGAGCAACAGTCCCGAACCAAGGTCATGCAGCAGCGGCACGCCTCGCCCGCGCGCGACCCCCACGAGCTCCGCCGCCGGGACATCGGAGGTGAACCCGCTCATCCGGAAATTCGAGCGGTGCACTTTCACGATCATGCCGGTCTCGGCCCCGATCGCCGCCTCGTAGTCGGAGCGGTGGGTGCGGTTCGTGGCGCCGACCTCGCGCAGCACCACGCCGCTGCGGGCCATGATCTCGGAGACGCGGAACGAGCCGCCGATCTCGACCAGCTCGCCCCGGCTCACGACCGCTTCCCGCCCTCGCGACAGGGTGTTCAGCGCGAGCACCACCGCCGCCGCGTTGTTGTTCACGACCAGCGCATCCTCGGCCCCGGTCAGCTCTCGCAGCAGCCCGACGCAGTGCGAGTAGCGCGAGCCGCGCCGGCCGTCGCCCAGCTCGTATTCCAGATTGGAATAGCCCCTCGACAGCCGGTCCAGCGCCTCGCGCGCAGCATCCGGGAGGGGCGCTCGACCGAGATTCGTGTGCAGCACGACCCCCGTGGCGTTGATCACGCGCCGCAGTGATGGCCGCTCCTCGCGTGCCAGCCGTGCCTCGGTCGGCGCCGCGTACCACTCCGGTTCCTCGAAGCCACTCGGCATGGCGCCATTCGCGAGCGCCGCCCGCACCTCGTCCTGCACCTCCTGCACGATCCGCCGCAGCCGATCATGCGACGCGCGTTGCCGCAGCCCCGCCATCCCGGCGCACTCCAGCACCCGGTCGACCGACGGGATCCGCCGGCGCGGGTCCCCGCTCATCGTCGGCTCGCTGTGGGTTCGGGCGGGGCGCTCGTCGTGTCCGCCGCTGGAACGCGCGCCGTATCCGGGACCAGGGTCGTGTCGGGTCGCAGCGTCGCCGTGTCCGGCGGCGCGCCCGGTGGAGTCGGCGCACCGAGCTTCGCCGGTGTCGTCGCGGGCGGCTGCACCTGGAACGTCGCGGTGCCGCCTCCGCCGGACAGCCCGGCGATGTTCGTGATGCCACTGATGATGACCCGGTACGTCGCGCCGACCTCGAGCGGCTGCCCGGAGATGACGATCAGCTCGCGCGCGGGCAGCGGGCCCCGCTCCTCCTCCTCCGTGGTGTCGGCGGCTGCGCCGGGGACGGCCGGTTTCCGCGGGGTCGGCGCGGGTCGCGCCGGCCGTGGAGGCGCAACCTCGCGCGCCGCGAGCGCACGCCGAATGCTGTCTCGCGCCGCGGCTGTGGAGTCGGCATTTACCGCCCCCGTGTCCGCCGCGGCCGCCGCGCTGGCGAGCGAGTCCTGGAGTGCCGCGGCTTCGGCCGCCTCCTGGACGGCACGAACGCTGTCAGCGGCCGCCTTCGCCGCGGCGATCTGCTGCTCCAACACCCAGCCGTGCACCACCTCGGCGACCGGGACCCGCGTGCTGTCCGGCAACCGCCAGAGCTCCGCCGCGACGCCGGTCAGTGGCGTCTCGGGATCGACGTAGTCGTCGAGCGTCACCTTGACGTGCAGCGAGTCCGTGGCTTCGGCGCGTGCGACCTGCGCCGGCGTCGTGTCGCGGGGCAGCAGCGCGAGCCGCATCAGCGCCGTATCGGCAGCCGATACCACCGTCTCGAGCGAGTCGCGGGCCTCGAACGGATCCAGCGCACGCGAGTGGTTCTGATCGAGAAAGGCGCGAACGAGGTAGTCGCCCTCGGGCACGTGGCGCATGACCCAGACGCCGTCCTCATCGCTCGCGCCCACGTAGGTCAGCGAATCCGGCAGATGGACCGCCTCGACCCGCGCGTCCTGGACCGGTTTTCCGGTCAGTCGATCCATCAACACCCCTCCGAGCACGGTCTCCGGGATCTCCGGACCCGTCGAGAAGACCAGCTCGATCGGCGAAGCCAGCGTGTTGCCGAACAGATCCTGTACGGTCGGCAGCACCAACAGCCGGTAGATCGTCCCGGCCCTCCAGCCCCCCTTCATCTCGACGGAGATTTCATCTCCGCCTCGGTGAGCCTCCCAGACGCCCGTGGACGGCGACAGGATCACGGAGTTGTCGAAGCCGCGCTCGCTGAGCCGCTCGTCGAACTCGATCTTCACACGCCCCTTCAGGGCGGGCAGCACCGCCAGATTCGCCGGCTCCGTGGCGACGACCGCCGGCGGAGTCTTGTCCGGCGTGCCTCCTGGCGGAGGGCCCGGCCGAGCGCACGCCGCCGTGGCGGCGAGCAGGAACACCGGGCGGCGGAGCGGCGCCCTCACTCCAGCGCATCCATCTTGTGGTCCAGACGCCGGATCTGGTCTCGGAAGCTTTCGGCGCGGTCGCGCTCGCGCTGGACGACCTCCGCGGGCGCCTTCGACGTGAAGCCTTCGTTCGCCAGCCGCCCCTCCACTCCTCCGAGCTGCTGCGCCAGCCGCTCCCGCTCCGAGCGCAGCCGATCGCGCTCCCGCTGCACATCGATGATCCCTTCCAGCGGCACGAGCAGCTCGGTGCCTCCCTGGAGCACGGCGTGCGCGCCGCGACCCTGCGCTCCTCCGACCTCGATGGCCGCCACCCGCGCCAGCCGCTCCACCGCCCTGTGCTCCGCGCGCAGCGCCCGCTCCAGGGCGGGGGCGACGTGGCCGAGCCGGACCGCGACGCGTGCGGACGGCGGCACGTCGTACTCGGATCGGATCGCGCGCACCGCGCCGATCAGCTCGATCAGCGCGGCCATCTCGGCTTCCGCCGCCTCGTCCCGTCGACCGGGCGTGGGCCAGCGCGCCACTACGAGCGAGTCCTCCCGCTCGACGCCCTCGCGCGCCGGCAACCGCTGCCAGAGCGTCTCGCTCACGAACGGCATGACCGGGTGCAACAGGCGCAGCACCCCGTCGAGGGTCTCGACGAGGGTCGCCTGCCCGACATCCCGGCTCGCGGCCTCCGACGCGGCGCCGGCCGAGCCGCCGTCATCCGGCCCCGCTGGCTCGGCAGGCCGCAGTCGCGGCTTCACCAGCTCCAGGTACCAGTCCGCCAGCTCCCCCCAGAAGAAGTGGTACACGCGCTCCGCCGCCTCGTGCAGCCTCCACGTATCGAGCGCCCGCGTCGTTTCCTCGATGGCCGCCGCGAGCCGCGACAGGATCCAGCGGTCGGATAGCTCGAGCGAGGCCTCCAGCGACGCCGTCGCCGACACGTTGTCACGCTCCAGATTCATGAGCGCGAAGCGCCCCGCGTTCCACACCTTGTTCGCGAAGTTACGACCCGGCGCGAACGCCTCCTCGAGGTTCTCGTAGTTGAGATAGATGTCCGTGCCCGCGGCGGCGCTCGACACCACGGTATAGCGCATCGCGTCGGCGCCGAACAGCTCGACCACCTCGAGCGGATCGATCCCGTTGCCGAGCGACTTCGACATCTTACGTCCCAGGTGATCGCGGACGATGCCGTTCATGTACACGTCGCTGAACGGCACCTCACCCATGAATTCGAGGCCCGCCATGATCATGCGCGCGACCCAGAAGAAGATGATGTCCGGCCCCGTGACCAGCGTGCTGGTCGGGTAGAACGCGCGCAGGTCCTCCGTCGTCTCCGGCCAGCCGAGCGTCGAGAACGGCCAGAGCCACGAGCTGAACCACGTGTCCAGCACGTCGGGATCCTGCTCGGGGTCCGCCGCGCCGCACCTCGGGCAGGTCGCCGGCGCCTCCCGCGCGACGACCATCTCTCCACATCCCTCGGCCGCGCAGTACCAGACCGGGATCCGATGTCCCCACCACAGCTGCCGCGAGATGCACCAGTCACGGATGTTATCGAGCCAGTGCTCGTAGATCTTCGTATAGCGCTCCGGGTGGAAGCGCACCCGCCCGTCACGCGATGCGGCGAGCGCCGGCTCCGCGAGCGGCCGCATCCTCACGAACCACTGCCGCGACAGCCGCGGCTCCACCACGGTATCGCAACGGTAGCAGCGCGGCACGGCGTGCACGTGGTCCTCCACCTTCTCTAGCAGTCCGGACGCCTCGAACGCCTTCACGACCGCCTTGCGTCCCTCGAAGCGGTCCAGCCCCCGAAACGCCTCCGGCACGCTCGCATTGAGCGAGGCCGCGTCGGTCATGATGTCGAGCTGCGGCAGGTCGTGCCTCAGCCCCAGCTCGAAGTCGTTCGGGTCGTGCGCCGGCGTCACCTTCACCGCGCCGGTGCCGAACTCCGGATCGACCCAGTCGTCTGCGATGATCGGGATCACCCGCCCCGTCAGCGGCAGCTCGACTTCGGCCCCGACGAGTCCCGCGTAGCGCGGGTCGTCTGGGTGAACGGCGACGGCGGTGTCGCCGAGCATGGTCTCCGGCCGTGTCGTCGCCACGACCAGGAACGGTCGCCCGTCCGGCAGCCGCGGCAGCCCGTTGATCGCGCTCCCGCGCCCGCCCCCGCCCTCGCGCTCGCCCCTGATGGGATACCTCAGGTGCCACAGCTGGCCGGTCGTCTCGGTCGCCTCGGCTTCCTCGTCCGACAGCGCCGTCAGGCAGCGTGGGCACCAGTTGATGATGTAGTTGCCGCGGTAGATGAGCCCCTTCTCGTACAGCCGCACGAAGACCTCTCGCACCGCGGCCGACAAGCCCTCGTCCAGCGTGAACGCCGTGCGCGTGGTGTCGAACGAGCACCCCATCGACCGCAGCTGATCGAGGATGCGCGGACCCGTAACGCCGACCCACTCCCAAACCCGCTCGACGAACGCGTGCCGGCCGAGGTCGTCCCTCGTCATCCCCTCCGCGGCGAGCTGGCGCTCCACCACGTTCTGCGTCGCGATTCCGGCGTGGTCGGTGCCCGGCACCCACAACGCCTCGTCACCCTTCATGCGGTGCCAGCGGATCAGCACGTCCTGCAGCGTGTTGTTCAGACCGTGCCCCATGTGCAGCGGCGCGGTCACATTGGGAGGCGGAATCACGATCACGTACGGCTCGCGCTCGCCCCGCAGCACGCGCTGCGCCTCCGCGTGGAAGTAGCCCCGCTCCTCCCACATGCTGTATAGCCGCGATTCCGTCGATTTCGGATCGTATTGCGGCGGAAGTGGCTCGTTCATGGCCTCGGCTCGATTTGAAAGCAGGTCGCTACCTTACCGCGGCGCGCGACGCCGCGTCAACGCACGGATGCGAGCCGCCCGCGGCGGCGCCGCCCCGGGAAGCACCCGGAGCGCGCGCCGCCGCGGGCGGCGTTCGCGCTGGAGGAGATCCTCCTCAGGCGCTTCCGTCGGCGGCCCCCGGCCCTACTCGACCCTGCTCCGTGATCTCCTGTCCGGTGCCGTTTCCATCGGGGGACGACGATGCCTCGTTGAGCGGCTCGCTCGCCTCCCGTTCCGCTCGCGCCACGCCCAGCTCGCGCGTCACGATGTCCACCTTGTCGTCGCGACGGGCGGGATCCGTAGTCGGCGACTGCCGCCGGCGCCCGGTGCCCACGCCGCCACCGTACCAGTGCGTCTCGTGCAGCCTCGGGTCGCCGTCCTCGTAGCGACGCCGGTTGTCGGCCAGACGCGTTTCGACCGTCTCGGTCCTCAGCCGGTTCACGACTGTGCCCACGCCGTCCACCGACTGCGCGATCGACACGGCGCGGTGCCCCTCCTCGTCCGTCCGGACCGAGCCGATCAGCTCCACCGTTCCGGCGCCGATCTCCCGCACGTCGATCGGCCGGCGCGACAGCGTTCGGTCGCTCCAAATGCGGTCGAGGATCCGATCCTCCAGCCGCGTGCGCGTCCGGCCCTGCCACACCTCCTTCACCAGCCGCCGCCCGCTTCGCGACAGCAGCAGCCCCGTCGCGACCGCGGCGAAGCCCACCGCCACCCCCGCCCCGACCTTCCAGGTGATGCTGTTCCCGAAGGATTTATCGGCCATCGTAGCGTCCCCCTTCCGATTTCATGCGCTTGCGCCCCCGCCGATAGGCCTCGGCGAGCGCCTCTCGAGGGTGCAAGTCACAGACCGTGGTGCTCCGAGCCCGAACCGGATCCCGAGCCGGACTTCTTCTCCGCCCGCTCCTTCTCCTTGCGCTCCCGGATCGCCTTCACCCGATCCTTGAACCGGTCGCGCACCTCGGCCCTCGACGCCTGATCCTGAATGTCGCTCCACTCGCGTGCGCGGGCCCGACCCTCCGCGTTTCCGCCCAGGCTCGGCGCCGGCAGAGTGACCTTGCCCAGGTGGATACCGTCAGGCGCGATCCCCCACCGCGACCCGTCCTTCCCGTGAATCGTCCAGTCCAGCGCCCGCTCCGCAGCTTCCGCCGCGGCTGCCACACTATCGTTGTACTGCTTGAGCCTGCCCGCAATCCTGCTCTGCACCCGATCCAGGTCACTCGGAGCCGGCGCCAGTGCATCCGGATCCACGTACAACCTCGGATCCATGTCGTTCGGCACCTTCAGCGCGTCCATGCCCGACCGTGATCGCGGCGCCGCTCCCGGCGATGGCGCCGCGGCCCCGGCCCGACCTGGTGCTGGCGCCGGCGCGACCCGCGGCCGCGCGGCCGGCGCGCTCGGCGAGGGCGTCGTCGGGGCTGGAGCCGAGAGCTCGCCCGCGACCTCGTCGAGCTGGACAACCTGCATTCCGGACGGCGCCTCGCGGGCACCGGTGACCACCGGCTCACCGGCGTCCGGTGACGCGATGATGGTACGATAGAACCAGACGAAGAGAAGGACGTGGAGGAGGATGGAAAGACCGAGCCCGAGTCGCCACGCGAAAGAATCGCCCCGCCGCCTCGCGGGCGCCACTCGCGCACGCGGCCGCGGCGGCGCGTCCCTGGGCTGCGAGGGCGACGCCGGCGCGGGCGACGGGGGGATCAGGGTGGCAGACATGCTTGTTGTAAACCGGGGCATCAGGGCGGTTCCGTCAAGGATGACGGGCTCGAGAGGCCCTTCGCCTGCAAGCCCGGTGCCCCGCTCCATGGAGCGATCCGCCGGGACGCTACACTAGCCGCCGAGTCGCCCGAGTCGTTCCGCAGCCTCCCTCAGGCGCTCGGCCGTCGTCGTCAGCGCGAGCCGCAGGAATCCCTCCCCGCCGCGTCCGAGCGCCGAGCCCGGCAGCAGCACTACTCCCTGCTCCGTGAGCGCCCGCCGGGCGAAGGCGGCGGATTCCTCCCCACCTGGCACGGGTACCCAAAGGTACATGCTCGCCCTCGGCGGCGTGGCATGGAAGCCGTTCGCGCACAGCGACTCCACCAGCGCGTCTCTCCGACGCTGGAATTCCAGCACGTTGCCGGGAACCCAGTCCTGCCAGCTTTCCAGCGCCGCCTGTGCCGCAGCCTGCACCCCCATGTACTGGCCGGTGTCGACGAAGGATTTCACCCGAGAGAGGGCGCGGATCATATCCGGCCGCGCCGCGGCCCAGCCGATGCGCCACCCCGTCATGTTGTAGGTCTTCGACAGCGAGTGGAACTCGACCGCCACCTCCCTGGCGCCGTCGATCTCGAATATGCCGGGAGGGCGGTAGCCGTCGAACGCCAGCTCGCTGTATGCGTTGTCGAACGCGAGCACGACGTCGTTCTCGCGGCACCAGTCCACGACCCGACGCAGGTAATCCCGCGACGCCGTCGCGGCCGTCGGATTGTTCGGATAGTTCAGGAAGAGGACCTTCGCTCGCCGGGCCACCTCTGCCGGGATCTCGTCCACCGGCACGAGGAAGTCGTTCTCCGGCCTGAGCCGAACGACGTACGGCTCAGCCCCGGCGAGCACCGCGCCGCCCACGTACGGCGCGTAGCCGGGGTCGGGACAGATCACGATGTCGCCCGGACCGGCGTAGCAGAATACCAGGTGGGCGAGTCCCTCCTTGGACCCGATCAGCGGAAGCAGCTCGGCGAACGGGTCGAGCGTGACGCCGAAGCGTCGCTCCATCCACGCCGCGATCGTCTCGCGCAGCGACGGCAGACCGAGCTGAAAGGCGTAACGGCCGAACTCGGGCTTCGTCGCCGCCTCGATGAGCGCCTCGATCGCCGCGGGTGGCGGCGCCAGATCCGCGTCGCCCGCTCCCAGGTCGATCACGTCCACGCCTTCCCCACGGAGGCGCCGCTTGATCTCCGGCACATCCGCCAGCGGATAGGGAGGGAAGCTCTCGAACCGCTTGGCCAGCTCCGGCATTGTCGTCCCTCGATTTCTGGAGTCGCGGGTGCGGGGCCGCTAACCCCCGCGCCTCCTCACCGGGTTCCTCACCTTCGCCCGTCCGACCAGCTCGACCTCCACGACGTCCCCCGCCCGCAGCGGACCGACGCCCTCCGGCGTGCCGGTCGCGATCACGTCGCCCGCCTCCAGCGTCATGATCCGGCTGGCGTATGCGATCAGGAACGGGATCGAAAAAGCCATCTCCGACGCCCTGCCCCGCTGCCGCTCCTCTCCGTTCACGCGTGTGACCACCTCGAGCTCCCGCCAGTCGCCTTCGGCCGGCGTCGCAACGCCGAGCGGACAGAACGTGTCGAAGCCCTTCGCGCGCGCCCACTGGTCGTCGATCCGCTGCAGGTCCCGGGCGGTGACGTCGTTCAGCGGTGCGAAGCCGGCAACGTAGTCCAGCGCATCCGCCTCGCTCACCTCGCGCGCCCGGCGCCCGACGATCACGGCGATTTCGCCCTCGTGCTCGACGCGCTCGGAGTCCGGCGGTAGCTCGATCGCCTCGCCGTCCTGGATCAACGCCGACGGCGGCTTCAGGAACAGCAATGGTCGCTCCGGCACCGCGTTGCCGAGCTCCTTCGCGTGCGCGAGGTAGTTGCGGCCGACGCACAGTATCTTCGACGGGCGCGGGAGGGTGTTTTCCATGCCTCGCTTCGCTGATCGCTCGGGTGGTCGGCAGGCGGAGCCGCCGGCGCCACCGCTGTTCCAGACCGTGTGCCGCAGTCTACTCGCCTCGGTGGGCCTCTGCCAGTGTGCGGCGGTGGGGTTCGCACCTCTGTAACAATGGAAGCTCTCGCGGCATTTTGTAGCCGAGCAGGTCCTGCGGCCGACCGTCGGACCGCGAAGGGCGGAATCGCTGTCCCGACATCCGCCTCGCCCCACACCGGATCGGAGGCGATACAATGCGTGGAGCGAGATGCTGGGCCCGCGTTGCGTCCGGCTCACAGCTCGCTCAGGCGGGCTAGACCGATGCTCCGGATCGCGACGCTGGTCCTGTCCGGCGGTGGCGCCAAGGGCGCTTTCCAGGTCGGCGCGGAACGACATCGTCGCCGTCGCGAAGCGCAGCCTGACCGACATCACGATCAACGAGATCATGGTCGGCGACGTTCGCGAATTCCTTCGCATCAACAGCCTCGTGCAGCAGGCGGCGACGGCGGGCCTGACCCTGAGGAGCCCCGACGGCGAGCCGTATCGGTACGTGCCCATCACGGTGGTCCGGCCGGCCACCTCGCTCGGCGACACCCTCGACTTCTCGCGACCGGCCATCGAGGCCCGCCTCGCCGCCGGCGAGGCGGCGGCACGGGCCCTCGGCTGATGCGCCGCCCGCGACGAAGGAGCATGAGCCTCTGTCGGAGAGGGGACCGACATCGACATTATGTACGCTGACTTCCCGGTTCACCCCCGCCCAGGAATCGGATGAACCCAGAGCCCACCACGTACACCCGTCCCACTCCTCCGGAGGCGCGCGACCCGTCGCCTGCCGAACCCGCCCTCCGAGACCTCGTCCTCCGCGCGATCGGTGACTACATTGGGCGGGTCGGGATCGGGCTTCTCGCCGGTCTCCTGCTATGGTGGTTCCTGCTCCTCGTCGGCGTGCTGCGCGTGCTCATCGGCCTGCCCTTCGTGCTGCTCGCGGGGCGGGCGCTGGGCCCGGCGCTGCGGCAGGTCGGCTGGGGGTGGGTCACCTGGTATCTGGCGGGTGGATTGACGGCCGGCCTGCTCGCCGGTGCGCTCTCGCCCCTGGCTCGATTCAAGCCGGCCGTCTTCGCGATCGGCGCGGTCTCCGGAGTCGCGTACATGATCGCCGTCGAGGTCGCGAGGAACGGCTGGCACGGCACCCGCTCGCTCCAGGACCCGATCGCGCTCGTCGTGGGAGCCGTCTTCGGACTCGCCTGCGCCTTCGCGCTATGGCCGACGCTGACCGACGACTCCTTCCGGTGATGCACGGAGGCCCTGTCGGGCGGTACGGCTCCTCTCACCGTCTCGCGGTCGCCACGAGAACGTGACTCCAGCGGTCGCAGCACGGGTCGACGAACAGAACGCTGTCGGGGCCTGCGATGTAGATCGTATGCTCATCCAGGGCGTCGAACGGGAACGCCGCGAGCGGGACTGAATACACGACCCGCACGACCGGCAGCGGCCCCGTGGTCGACAGCTCCACCGCCGTATAGAGGGCGGAACCGGCCAGATCACCGTCCCGGTACGTGCGCGCCACGTGGCCGTCGTACGCCAGCGTCACCGTGACCCCCTCCGAAGCCGGCGTGCGCACCTGCATCGCGAGGCCGCCTTCCGAGCGCACCCACGACCACGTACCGCGAAACGGCTGCAGCGGGCCCACGGGCTCCCTTCCGCCGCATTCCGGCGGCGGTGATCAGGGACACCAGAATCAGGGTACGGGGGGCGCATGGTGCGTGCATCGTCGAATCCTCCGCTCCATCATTGGAACGTTCGACCGGCGGCGACGGTGACGTCGCTTGCGTTCCGCGTACCGGATTTCGCCCCTTGGACGAGGTGGCTGGATGTCACGCACCCCACGATATGCTCGTCCCCGGGCACCACGCGGCGTCGGCACGTCCATCATGCCGATTCGAATCGGTGCTCGGCCCGACGTCTCGATCTTCGAATGGGTCCCGTGATACGGGCGACCCGACGAAGCCGAAGAAGGAGAGGCGCCCGGTGGCTCGCAATCGCCGTGACCGCTGCGCTGACGGGGGCGACCATCGTACTCGCCGTGGTCGTGATTGTCGGCGGCAGGCTGCTGGGTCGGCTGCACGACGCTCCGGGCCACCGCCTCAGCGTGCCGTCCGATTCGACCTCCATTGCAGAGGGTGGCCGCCTCGCCGCGGTTCACGGCTGCCTCGGCTGCCACGGGGTGGACGGCGGCGGAGAGCTCTTCGCAGAGAGCCCGCTCGGCGATCGGATCGTGGCGCCGAATCTCACCCGTCTCGTGCGCGCCTACGACGACCGGCAGCTCGACCGTTCCGTTCGGCACGGCGTGAAGCCGGACGGACGCAGCGTCGCGGTCATGCCTTCGCGCATGTTCTCCGACCTCAGCGATGAGGACTTCGGCCGCATCATCGCCTACCTGCATAGCCTTCCCCAGGTGCCGGACAGGCTGCCTTCGACGCGCTTCGGGCTTCTCGCCCGCTGGCTGCTGCTGACCGGCCAGGCCTACCTGGAAGCCGACTCGATCGATCAGATGGCGCTGCATGCGTCCCGAGCTCCGGCCGAACCGGTGGCGCTCGGCGCCTATCTCGCCCGGACCAGCTGTACCGAATGTCACGGGCACGCGCTGCAGGGAGACCCCGGGTACAGGAGCCCCGACCTCCGCATTGCGAGCACCTACACGAGCGATCGGTTCAGGCGGCTGATGCGGGAGGGACTCGCCTTGGACGGCACGGAGCGCGGTCTGATGACCAGTGTGTCCATCGCGCGCTTCCGCTTTCTGACGGACCCGGAGATCGCGGCGCTGGAGGCGTTCCTCGTCGAGCGCGCCGAGGCGCTCGACACGGTGTCCGGCCCGTGAGCGGTCTCCGATCGGTGGATTCCATCGCGAGCCTCATGCGGCCCTACCTCGCAGAAGGGCTTGCCTTCTCCCCGTCGAGGAGACCCGCGCGCACCGCCAGCGCCCAGCGCACCGGCCGGCGCACCTCCGCCTCACCCCACCCCGCCGACAGCTCCACTACGAAACGGTCGAACGCACCCCGCCCCTCGGCCCGCTCCATCTTCCGTACCGCCGACCAGGTGCCGATGTAGCCGACCAGCTCCGGAAGCGTCCACTCCACGCGCAGCTCCATAGGGGGCGCCGCTACCTCGCGGAACGGAAACGGGACGTCACGATAGCCCCGCTCGATGAGGCGTCGCTCCGGGCCCCAGTAGGTGCCGAGCAAGCCGTCGTAGAAGCGACCCGCGACCGCACCGAGGGCCCTGTCCTCCAGGCGAAACCTCGAGTAGCCGACCACGGCTACCGCGGCCGCGGTCCTCGCGACCCGGCGGACTTCAGCCCAGTACGCATGGAGGTCGAACCAGTGCGCCGCCTGCGCCGCGACGCACAGGTCGGCGAACTCGCCGGGCAGGCCGCTGTCCTCGGCCGTCGCGAGCCGGTACTCGACGTTTTCCAGCGGCGGTGCCTGGGCGAGCTGCGCGGCGCTCGCGTCCGTCGCGATTATTCGCTCGAAGCGACGCGCGAGGCTCGCCGTGAGCTGCCCGGAGCCGCACCCGGCTTCCCACACGGCCTCTGTACGCGGCGCCAGCGTCGCCAGGAACTCGATCAGCACCGCCGGATACGTTGGTCGGTGCGCCGCATAGGCGGGGGCGCGATCGGAGAAGTGGTCCTTGAAGTTCATCGCGTCACGGATGATAAGCCGCCTGGCGACGGCGGGCGAGGATCGGGGGAACGGCATAGTCCGGAATTTGCGGCGTTGGCCCCGAGGTCGCAGAGCTGTGACCGAAAATCGCCCAGGAGAGGGGTGGTCGTGGCGCGACGCCGGGATCGGCAGGGTACGCAAGGACACGACGGACGGGGTCCAGCGGGCAGGAGTGGAGTGGTGCTCGCTGTCGTCGTCGTCGTGCTGGCACTCGCCGTCTGGATCGGAGCCGGCAGTCGCCTCGGCCAAGCGGTTCTCGGATTTGCCACCCCGCGGGCCCATGCCGAGGTCGCGGGCAGGGTGCAGGGGGTCGTCGCCAACGACGTGGGACGGCGGCTCCCGGGCGCGCACGTGTTCCTCACCCGTGCCGGCGGGCAAGTCACGCAACGGACCGATTCCGCCGGGGAGTACCGCTTCGAAACGGTCCATCCCGGCCGCTACGTCGTGCGGGTCTTCCGCCTCGACTACCTCGACGCGGAGCGCGTTGTCGAGGTCCACGACGGCGAGAGCGTGCGTGCCGACTTCCGACTGCACCCGCGCAGACCGTGAAGCCCAGCGGAGCTCGCCGACGAGAACCTTGAAAATGCCGGTCCCACCGCGACAAATTGGGTACCCCGCTCTCCCGTAGCTTCCCCCGTTGCACAGTTCGAGAGGTCACGTGACGGTCGAACCGGACGCGCTCGTGCGCGACGCGGGCGTCCTGATCATCGACGATGAGCCGGCGAACGTCCGCTTCCTCGAGGATGCGCTGAGGCCGGCCGGCTACCAGCGGCTGATCGCCACGACGGATCCCCGGGAGGCCGAGCGGCTGTTCCGCGAGATGTCGCCGGACCTGGTGCTGCTCGACCTGATCATGCCCCACCTCGACGGCGTTCAGGTGCTGGAGCGGCTCCGACGCTTGCTCGGCCCCGACGACTTCGTGCCGTTCGTGATCCTCAGCGCAGACTCGACCCCCACCAGCGTGCGACGAGCGTTGTCCGCCGGCGCACACGACTACCTGACCAAGCCGCTCCGCGTCCACGAGATCCGGCTGCGCATCCGCAACCTGCTGGAGACGCGGCGGCTGCACATCGAGCTCCGGCGGCAGAACTGCGCACTCGAGGAGCGCGTCGCGGAACGGACGCGGGAGCTTCGCCTGCAGACGGCGGAGCTCGAGGACGCGCGGGCCGAGATCCTGGCGCGGCTCGGCCGTGCGGCCGAATACCGCGACGACCAGACCGGCGAGCACACCACACGCGTCGGGCGCCTCGCGGTGCTGATCGGCACCGAGCTCGGCCTCGCGCCCGCGGACCTGGAGCTGCTCGAGCGCGTCGCGCCACTGCACGATGTCGGCAAGATCGGCATTCCCGATCACATCCTGCTCCGGCCAGGCGTGCTTACCTCCGCCGAGTTCGACCGGATGCAGGAGCACACCCGCATCGGTGCGGAGCTGCTCGGCGGGAGTCGGCACGCAATACTGAGCCGGGCCGCGGGTATCGCGCTCAGCCACCACGAGCACTGGGACGGCACCGGCTATCCCGGCGCTCTGGCCGGCGAGCAGATTCCGCTCGACGCGCGCATCGTGGCCGTCGCGGATGTCTTCGACTCGCTCACCCACGCGCGACCGTACAAGCCGGCCTGGACGACCGCCGAGACGATCGACTACCTCGAGCAACAGAGCGGGAGGCAGTTCGATCCGGATGTCGCCGCGGCGTTGATCCACCTCTTCCGCCGCGGAGAGCTCGCCGATCTCATCGATTCGCCCGACGATGGCCCGCCCCGGCTCCGGCTCTCGACCGACGCCGACGAAACCCTCGACGCCCTGGATCGGACCGTCGACGAGCGCGTCGCCCTGCTCGAGCAGGAGCGGGCACGTCTCGCCCGGCGCGTGGCCAGCCTCGAACGCGCGCTCGAGGAGAGTCGGCGGCCGGAGAAGGGCGGAAGCGCCGCATGACGGTCCGGGTTCCCGTCGGCGTACGCCTCCTGCTCACCATTGGAGCCATCGCGGCCTCGCTCGCTGCTCCCGCTTTCTACGCGGTCTACCAGCTGGACGATGTCCGCAACATTGCTTCCGAGCTCGGCGGCCGCCAAGCCGACGCGGGCCGCGCGCTGGCCGCGTTGCAGGCCACGCGCATCGATGTCGAGCGCCTTCAGCGCGTCTACGTCGCGGCACCTTCGCCGGCACTCGAGGCGCAGCTCGCCGGCTGCATCGGGAGCGCCGGTGCGCAGCTGGAGAGGCTCCGGCGTGTTGCTCCCGGTCTCGACCTTGCGCCGCTGGCGGCGAGTCTGGATTCCATCGCGGCCGCCGCAACGAGCCTCCAGCAGCTCGTCCGAGCCGGCCGCCTGGAGGACGCGACCGCGCGGCTCGAGACGATCGAGCCGCGCTACGCGGCCCTCGACGCGGCGCTGGCCGCCTCCGCCGACCGGCTCGACCGCAGCCGTGAGCGACGCGTGAACCGCGCGTGGGTGGTGAGTGACTCGGCGACCCGCACCGTCGTCGTCGCGCTCACCGCCGGGTCCGTGCTGGCCATCCTTCTGACCTTCTGGCTCACCAACGCGCTCGCGCTCCCGCTGCGGCGCCTGCAGTCGGCCACGGCGCGCGTCGCCAGCGGCCGCTTCGATGCGGACGACGACGTCGCCTCCGGACGGAACGACGAGCTCGGCGACCTCGCCCGATCGTTCCGCACGATGACGGAGCGACTCGCCGAGCTGGACCGGGTCAAGGCCGAGTTCGTCGGAGTCGCGAGCTACGAGATCAAGGGACCGATCGGCCTGATCGGCGGCTACGTCGAGCTGCTGGAGGAGGCATTGCAGGACGACCCCGAGGCGGCCGCACGCTGCGCCCGATTGGTCGAGCCGATTCGTGAGCAGACGGAGACCCTGAGGCAGCTCGCACACGACCTGCTCGAGCTGAGTCACGTCTCCGCCGGCGGGCTCCAACTCGAGCGCGAGGACATCCGGACGGACACCTTCGCGGTGAGCATCGCCAAGAGCTATCGGTCGCTCGCGCGCCGCAGCCAGATCGATTTCAATGTCGTCGTCGACGCCTCCGCGCCTCGCTCTTTCGACGCCGATCCCGATTGCCTCGCATCGGACGTGATCGGCACCCTCATCGGCAAGGCGCTGCACTCCACGCCGGCGGGTGGCCGCATTGACGTGCGATTCCGGGGGGCGGACGACGCGCTGCTCGTCGAGATCGCCGACAGCGGGCCCGGCATTCCCGAGGAGCACCTGCCTTTCATTTTCGAGAAGTACTACCACGCGGGACAGCGACTGCAGCGGATCGGCTCGGGGCTCGGTCTTGCCATCGCTCGCGAGATCGTCGAGCTCCACGGCGGCACGATCGGCGTGAGCAGTGAGCCCGGCCGCGGCACCACGTTCCGCGTCCTGCTCCCGCTCCAGCCTAGCCGAGCGCCCGGCGATGCGATGGCCCTCCCGTCGGGAGTGATCGATGTGGGTGCCCCGCCGATGCCCGTGCTGACCCGATGAGGCAGTCATGCAACCCGCTGTCCGCGATCAGGGCGGGACTCGACACGGCCGTCGTCGTCTCCCTGGCGGTCGTGCTGCTCGGGCCCGTCGGCTGTTCCTCCGCCTCGCCGCGCTCCGAGCGGCCCGAGCCGAGACGCCCGCGACTCGCCGGCTCGTCGGTTCCCGATCCCGACCTCCCGGCGCCCGGCTCATCCGAGGTCCGATTGCCCCTCGAGCCGGCCGCGCTCGCCGTCGAGCAGGGGGTCGCCAGCTACTACAGCGATGCGCTGATCGGAAACGCCACGGCGAGCGGTGAGCCGTACGACTCGGCCGCGATGATCGCCGCCCACCGCGAGCTGCCCTTCGGCACGGTCGTTCGGGTGACGAACCTCGAGAACGACCGGAGCGTCGTGGTGCGCATCGTCGACCGCGGCCCGTGGGTCGGAAAGGACCGCATCATCGACCTCTCGCGCCGCGCCGCCGAGCTCCTCGACTTCGTTCCCGAGGGCCTGGCAACCGTCCGACTCGAGGTCCTGGAGTACGGAATCCCCTAGCAGGTCGCTGAAAAATGGGAGTGCGCCGCGAGAGGGGGTTGCGGAGAATCAAGGCGCGAGGAGGAGTCATAGCAGCGCTATGGCGACGAGAGCAACGATGAGTGAGGCCGCAACCCCCCTGCTCCCTTCGGGTTGCGGCGGCACGGGGCCGTCTGCGTCGTTGGCGCTCCTCCGAGATGCGCCCTGGCATCGCGTCGTCGCGCCGCCTCGCATCCGGCCCCGTGGCGCTCGCAACGCGGCTCGCTTCCATTCTTCAGCGACCTGCTAGAAGGCCGGTGGCTACTGTCGCGCGACGTCAGCGTTGCCGATCTGATATTCGCGCGGAGGCTCGGCGCCGAGCAGCCAGCGCACGAAATAGTCCCACCGGCGTCGCACCATGTACGGCTCGTTGCCGAAGCCATGGCCGCGATTCGGCAGCGCGATGAGGTCGAAGTCCTTGTTCGCCGCGATCAGCGCGTTCACGACCAGCAGCGTATTGTACGGCGGCACGTTGGTGTCCATGGTGCCGTAGGCGAGCAGCAGCTTGCCCTTCAGCTGATCGGCGATGAGCTGGTTCGCCTGGTTGTCGTAGTTCGTGCCGCCGCCCGGAGTATCCTGCAGCAGGCCCTGCCACTTCTCGCCCCAATCGTCCTCGTACTCCCGGTTGTCGTGGTTGCCCGCCTCCGCGACGCCCACTTTGAAGAAGTCCGGATAGCGGAACAGCGCGTCCGCCGTCGCGAAGCCTCCGCCGGAGTGGCCGTAGATGCCCACCCGATTCAGGTCGATCCAGGAATGCCGCTGCGCGAGCTGCTTCATGCCGGCGATCTGGTCCGGCAACCCGTTGTCGCCCATGTCGCCGTACCACGCCGCCTGGAACGAATGCGAGCGCATCGGCGTCCCCAGCGCGTCGATCTGGACCACGATGAACCCCAGCTCCGCGAGCGACTGCGCGTCGCCTCGAGACGGCCCGAAGCTGCGCGTGCCTACGCTGCCCGTCTGCGGCCCCGGGTAGATACGGTTCACGATCGGATACGACTTCGTCGAGTCGAAGTCGGTCGGCCGGAACATCAGGCCATACAGGTCCGTCTTGCCATCACGCGCCTTCACCGAGAAGGGAATGGGCGGCTTCCAGCCGGCCGCGACCAGCCGCGAGATGTCCGCCTTCTCCAGCGTCATCAGCCGCTTGCCGTCCATGTCCCGCAGCACGCTCACGCTCGGCGTCACCGGCGTCGAGTAGCTGTCCACGAAGTACCTGCCGTCGGGTGACAGCGAGATCTCGTGGTCCGCGCTGTCCGGCGTCAGCAGCTTCAGGTCCGAGCCGTCCAGCCTGACGCTGTAGAAGTGACGGAAGTACGGGTCCCCCGGCTCCCGTCCGGCTCCGACGAAATAGATCCGCCGGCTCTTCGGGTCCACACGCAGCACCTGGAGCACGGGCCACGTACCGCTCGTGATCGCGTTCTTCAGCTTTCCGGTCCGCAGATCATGGAGATAGAGGTGACCCCAGTCGGTGCGAGCCGAGTACCAGATCACCTCGTTGCTGCCCGGCAGCACGTGCCAGTTCACGGTGTTGTAGCCGGACTCGTAGAAGTCGTCCACGCTCTCCTCGAGCACGTCGCGGACCCGGCCCGTCGCCGCGTCCGCCTCCCGCAGCGTCTCGTGGCGGTGGTCGCGCGAAGTCGAGACGAAGAACAGCCGCGACGCGTCGCTACTCCACTCGACATCGCTGAAGTCGCTGCCCCGGCATGCGACATGGTCGCACACGGTGGAGCGGTGCTGGTCCGGCGGCATCTGCAGCCGCACCACCTTCGGCCCACCCGCCGACTCCACGTCGATGATCACGCGCTGGATCATCGTGATGATGCTGTCCCCGGGCAGCGGGTATTTCCATGCCTGCAGCACAGGGTGGCCGACCTTCGTCTCCACCACGTACATCTCGCCGACGTCACGCTGATCCTGCTGGAACGTCGCGAGCTTCCGCGAATCCGGAGACCAGAGCACGATCGGACGGTCGCTGCGGATCCAGCCGGCGTTGTCCGTCGCATAGCCGAAGTCCTCGACACCGTCCGTCGTCAGCTGCGTCTCCTCCCCTGTCGCGAGCTCGCGGACCCAGAGGTTCCAGTCGCGGATGAAGGCGGCTCGCTTCCCGTCCGGCGACACGACCATCTCGCGATCGCCCGGCCCGCCGGAGCTCGCCGCGTCGGCGCTGTCCACCGCCGTGCAGCGCGCGCCGTGGATGTCGCAGGTGTAATGTCTCCCGCGCACCGTGAACTCGAGCGTCTGGCCCCCTGCGGGCAGCACCAGCTCCGTGATCGGCAGATCGTATGCCCTGTATGTCGTGTCCGCAGCCGCCGACAGCGCCGCCGCGATCCGCTCCTGATCGAAAGCCCGAGTCCGCGACCGCTTCGCCGGATCCACCAGCACGAATTCATCGCCCTCGGCGATCCGGTTTCGATACCAGAAGCGGTCCCCCTCCAGCCAGCCCGGCCGCACCGCCGCACCGAGCACGAGCGGCGTCGTGTTCTGTGACAGGAACTTCTCGGCGCGCGCGTAGTCGCTCGCGGTGATCGCTCGCGGCGCCTGCTGCGCCCAGACGGGGATCGCGAACAACAGCGCCACCAGGATCGGTGTGAATCGTCGCATGGGAACCTCGTGTCGTGGACTCGTTGTAGGGTGCTACTGCCGGCACGCCGCCGAAGGATCCGGCTTCGGCTGGTCCACCGCGATGCGGTGATCGAGGTTCGCCACGTGCACGGCGACGTCCTCCACGAGCCTGGCGATGCGCGCCATGTGTCCGTAGTCAATGTACTCCGGCTCGTCGGTGACCTGGTGATAATCCGAATGCAGCCCGGTCGTGAAAAACGTGACGGGGATGCCGTAGCGCGCGTACTCGTAGTGGTCGCTCCGGCAGTAAATGTTGGACGGGTGCCCATCCGCATCCATTGCGTAGTCGAACGTCAGACCGTGGCCATCCTCGCGGTTCACCTGCTCGACCAGCTCGCCCAGCTCCGTCGACAGTCGCCGCGAGCCCACCAGCTGCACGTAGCCAGGACCGCCGTGCAGCACCTGCCCGTCCTTGCTGCGCCCGGTTTCGTCGTTCGCGCCGCCGCGCCCGACCATGTCCATGTTCAGCTGCGCCACGATCGAGTCCCGCGGCACCGTCGGATGGTCCGTGAAGTACCGCGAGCCCAGCAACCCCTTCTCCTCGCCGACGTGGAACACGAACAACAACGATCGCTTCGGCTTCGGCTGCATCGAGACGATGTTCTCCGCGACCTCCAGCGCCGATACGGTGCCGGAGCCATCGTCGTCCGCGCCATTGTCGATCGAGTCCACGCGCACGGGCCCGGGATGATTCGAACGGTACGCCGCCAGCATCGAATCGACCTCCGCCTGCTGCGTGACGCTGGCCTCCGCGCCACGGCTGTCCGCGCCCTCCGGCCGCACCACGTGGTTCCAGATCCGCAGCGAGTCGTGTGCAACGGGATTCTGGCTGAAGCCAATGTGGTCGGTGTGCGCCCCGATCGCGACGTACTCGCCGACGAGCGCCGGATCGCTGCCGCGCACGATGCCGACCACGTTTCGCCCCGGGTTCTCGGCCGGCTTCCGCGACCAGCGTACGTCGAGCGACGCCGTCCCGCCCGTCGCCCCCGGCGCCAACTCGTCCAGTGGGCGCGCGAACAGGTGCGACGCGGCGCTTCGCGACAGGAGGAACAGTGCCGGCGAGGCCCCTCCTTCCCCTCCCTCGTCCATGATCGCACGCGGGCGACTCGAGAACGCGCCTAGCCGCTCCAGCGCATCGTCGCCCGTCACCAACGCCACGGCCACCGCGCCCGCGATCGTCGGCGTCCGGCGCAGCATTCGGAAGCTCGGCTCGCCGGGCACGTTCACCACCACCAGCTTGCCCGCCGCCTGCTCGTGCGTCAGCCCGGGCGCCTCCGTCCCGACCGAGCCGCCGAAGACGATCGGCAACGAACCCTCGCGCACCGACTCACGGCTCAACGGAACGTAGTCCTCGAACGCCCGCAGCGGCCTCCCGCCGATGGCGAAGCTCGATGCAGTGTCGAACGCCACGAGCATCAGAGGGATGGTCTGGAAGTACGTCCCGTTCTCGCCCGCCGGAGCCACACCGAAGCGCCTCAGCTCCGATGCGATGTACTCCGTTCCCTTCACGTTGCCGATCGCCCCCGCTTCCCGCCCCTGCATCGAGTCGTCCGCGAAGATGTACAGCCGGGTCATGAGGTCGCCCGCCGTGATCTCCGGCGCCGTCGGTTCGGCAACGTGCTTCAGCGGCAGCGGACCCACCTCCGACGTGGGCCCCTGCGCAGCAGCCGCCGCCGGCCCGAAGAGCAAGAGAGCGAGCGCACAGATGCGACTCGACATCGGATCTCCTGGAGGAAGTTGAAGGCCACCGGCAAGAGAAGGCGTGCGCCGCGGCCACACAAGTATGCTGAGGTAGGCGCTGACTGCAGGCGCTGACTGCGGGCGCTAACTGCAGGCGCTAACTGCAGGCGCTAACTGCAGGCGCTAACTGCAGGCGCCAACTGCAGGCGGTGACTGCAGGCGCTCGCCGCAGCTACCACGCCTGGGTAGCGCCTTCGGTCAGCGCCTTCGGTCAGCGCCTTCGGTCGGCGCCTTCGGCGCGTACCCGTACGCGCGTTTCTCGTAGACCTCACGGATGGAGGTGCCGTCCCACGCGTAGACGAGGTGCTCCGCCTGCCGACATCCGGAGACCGCGCGCGGCCGATACACCGCGAAACATTCGCCGTCCTCGCGACGCACGCTATCGAACGCGATGCCCCACGAGCCGCCCACCCTCAGGCGTCCGCCGAGACGCTGACCGGGCCTGTAGTCGTCGGGGGAATGGATCCGCGGCAGCTGCTCGCGCCGCCCGCGCAGATCGTGCAGCCGCGCGTCCAGTCGCATCTCCAGGACCCGCATGTCCAGCTCGATCGCGGGCTCCCGCGTCCGCGCCAGAAACAGCGCCCGGTGATGGCGCGTCTCCGCGACCGCCGTCGCCCGATCGTGTGCCGCGTACAGCGCGCCGAATGTCGCGTCGTTGAATCGGCCGCCCTCGGGATTCAGGTGGGTGAACGGCGCCATCACGTACGACGAGCCCGCACCGTGTACCCGCTCCTCGGGCCGCACCAGACGGATCTCGCCCACCGCGTCGCGCAGCCGCGGATTCGTCAGCGACTCGACCGCATAGAGCGCGTCGAATTCCGCCGGATCCGACACCCGCTCGAAAAGATCCACCGGCGGGTACCGGCTAGGGATGATCCGGATCGCCCGGCGCCAGCGGATGCGACGCACCGGCGGATCCGCCCGCCCTTCCAGCAGACTCGCCTCGTCGGCCCGCCCTTCCCACTCCGCTTCCGCAGCGCTCAGGGCCACCCGCCCAGCTGCGCGTCCAGATACGAGCGCACCAGATACAGGTCCGATACCTGCCCCGACAGCATCCGCTCCAGCGCAGTGCCTCCTCCGAACAACGGCGCCTCATTCGGTCGCTGCGGCCATTCATCCGCCCGCTCCGGCTCCGGCAACAGGATCTGCAGCGCCTTGTAGATCCCCAGGATGTAGGAGAGCCGCTCGAGCGTGTCCGCCGGCAACTGCTCGACCCCCTCCTTCCGCCACCGGTAGTAGGTCGATCGGCCGGGTCGCCCGAGCAGCACCAGCTGCTCTTCGAGGCCCAGCCCCCACAGCTCGGCGATGCGCAGGAACGCGCGGAATGCGGCGCCGGCGTCCGGCGAGGTCTGTGCCGCAGGAAGTGCCCTTCCCTCCATCCGTTACTCCCGTTCGGGCCACATTGACATAATATGTCCTATTTGGGACTCACGCAAGAAGCGCCGACGCGGCGTAGAACCGCTCCAGGCCCTGAAGCAGAGTCTCCCAGCGACCGCTCTCGACCGGCGCTGGCGGAAGGGAGTCGAGAAAGTAGCGGCCGTACCCCTTCTCGAGCACCCGGCGGTCGAGCAGCACGACCGCGCCGCGATCGGTGCGGGCACGGATCAGCCGACCGAACCCCTGCTTCAGCCGCAGTGCGGCGTGCGGAAGCAGGTAGTCTCTGAACCCGGAGCCGCCATAGCGTTCGATGGCCTCGAGGCGGGCGGCGGTGAGCGGCTCGTTCGGCACCATGAACGGGAGCTTCGCGATGAGTAGCGCGCGCAGCGGCTCGCCGGGGACGTCCACGCCCTCCCAGAAGGAGGAGACGCCGAGGAGGATCCCGCGGCCGGAGTCGGTGAAGCGTTCGAGTAGTCGGGCGCGCGAGCCCTCGCCCTGCACGAAGAGGGGCCATTTCGTGCTCGCGCCGTTGCGCCGCAGCTCGGCGGCGATGGCGCGCATGGCGCGATAGGAGGTGAACAGGACGAAGAGGCCGCCGTCGCTGAGACGCGCCATATCGAGCGCGACGCGTGCGGTGGCGAGGTCGAAGGGACCGTCGGAGGCGCCGGGGGTGGGCAGATCCGTGGGGATAGCGATAACCGTCTGGGTTTCGAATTCGAAGGGCGACGGATAGGCCTCCTCGTGGATGCGCAACCCACCTGCATTCAGGCCGAGCCGACCGCGAAGAAAGCCGAAGCCATCGCGAGTGGTGAGCGTCGCGGAGGTGAGCACGACGGTGTCGGCGCGCTCGAAGAGCGCATCGCGGAGGGCGTCTCCGATTTCGACGGGAGCGGCGTGCAGCGCGACATTGGCATCGTCGCCCGGGGGCCCCCGCCGTTCGACCCACCGAACCATGGGCACGGTCTCGGCGGCGGGAGGGGCGAGAACGAGGCGGAGCGCATCGTCGCCCGATTGCAGGCGCCCGGCCGCGGCCTGCAGCTCGAGGAGCGGCTCGGCGAGGTTTGTCGCCCAGTCGCGGTCGGCCATGATGAGCTCGATGAGCCGCCGCACGCCGCGCACGATCCCGGCGAGCGAGACGGTGAGGTTCTCGAACACGGGCTCCAGCGAAGCCGTCCATTCGGCGGTCGCGGGGAATTCATCTCCCATGCGGAGGACCCCGTCGGGCGCCCGCGTGACGAGGTCCTGCAGCCGATCGAACAACAATGCGGCATGGTCGCGCGTGCGTTCCACGAGCGGACGCAGCTCATCGATCTCGTGCAGCGCGTTCTGGCGCAGCAGATCGTCCGACCGATCCACCAACAGGCGCTGCTCGATCGAGAGCAGGATGCCCTTTCCGCGCCGGTCCACGCGCCCGAGGGCGCGCAGCAGGCCTCGGCGCGAGACCCTCGCGCCGAGGTGCGAGGTCGCCGACTCCTCGAGGTTGTGCGCCTCGTCGATGATCACGTGCCGGTATGGCGGGAGCACCGCCGGTGCCGTGTAGTTCTGCTGCGCGTATCGCAGGGCGAGATCACTGAAGAGGAGCGAATGGTTCACCACGAGGACGTCGGCGAGCGCCGCCTCGCGGCGCGCCTGCTGATAGAAGCACTGCTGGAAGTGCGGACACTTCGCGCGCAGGCACACATCCGTCTCGCTCGCGACCTCCTCCCACACCTCCGGCGCGGGCTGGAACGGCAGGTCCTGCAGCGAGCCATCCGCTGTCGTTTCCAGCCATGAGAGCAGTGCCGTCAGCTCGCGCTCGTGAGGCTTCTCGAACAGGCTCCCCTGCGCCGCCGCCGCGAGCTTCGCGCGACGGATCGAGATGTAGTTCGACCGCCCCTTCACGAGCGCGAAGCGGAACGGCTCGTCGAGCATCCGGCGCAGCAGCGGCAGATCCTTGCCGACGAGTTGCTCCTGCAGGTTGATCGTGTTCGTCGACACGACCACCCGCTCCCGGTTCGCGGCCGCCCAGCGGATCGCGGGCAGCAGGTACGCGACCGACTTTCCCGTGCCGGTCCCGGCCTCCGCCAAGCGGATGCCCCCCTCGTTGAACAGCGTGGCGATCGCGCGCGCCATCTGCCGCTGCGTCGCTCGGTCCTCGTACGCGGCGTGAGCGCGGCTCAGCCGACCGCCCGGTCCCAACGCCGCGTCGACATCGTCGGGGTCGAGCAGCCGTCGTTCCCGTCGTGACGCCGGCTCTACGACCACGTACAGCTCGCTCCCGGCGTTGTCGACGATCGCCAGCCCGAGACCGAGATCGTGCAACTGTGTCGCAATCCTCATGTCCGCGTGGGAGGGCTCCAGCTCGCCGGAAGGGTGGTTGTGCACCACCAGCATCCCCGCCTCGCCTTCTCGCGTCGCGGCCACTACCGCATCCCGCCGGCCGCGCGCCACCACGCGCGCCTCCACGACCGCGCCCTCCTCGTCCAGCCGGCAGAGGAAGCAGACCTCGTTGCCTCGCGCCCGCTCGATCTCGACGCGGATCCGTTGCGCGGCCCGGGGGCTGAGGAAGGGGGAAACGTGATGCATTCAGCGAAGCACCCTCGCCACCTCAATCATCTGTCTTGAGCGTCTTCTTCTTCGCCGCGGGGAAGAGAACGTTGTTGAGGATGAGCCGGTAGCCCGCCGAGTGGCGATGCAGGTCGAGGTCGGTCGGCGGATCGCCGATCTGGTGTTGCGGATCCTCCGGATCGTGGCCGCCCAGAAAAGTGAAGGTGCCCTTTCCGTAGTCGCCGTGGATGTACTTGACCCATGGGGTGCCCTCCTCCTGCGCGAGGACGATCACGCCGGGCTTGAGCCGATCGCGGCGGAAGCTTGTGGTCAGGCCATAGAAATCGGGAAGGACCGTTTCCTGGTCCTGCACGAGCATGCTCGGCACGGGATCGAACTTGGCGCTGAACTCGAAGAGCGTGTAGGATCCGAGCGGCTGTCGCCAGTTCGTGTTGACCTGGTGCCCGTCGATGTCGCTGAACGCGTTGACGCCGGGGCTGAGCTGCAGCTTGGCGCCTTCGAAGGCGAGGGCGCGTCCCCACTGCATTTTGGCGTCGGCGTCGGGATCGGCGGGCGTGCCGTCGGCGAAGGGGGCGGCGATGTCCACGCCGTCGGCGGCGAGCGCGAGATCGAGCGTCTCGGTCGCGGTGCACATCGCGAACAGGAATCCTCCCTGTGCGACGAAGTCGCGGACGGCGTCGGCGACGCCCTTCTTCTCTTCCGGTACGCTCGGGTAGCCGAACTCCTGCGCGAGCGCCTTGTCGTCGCGGACTTCCTCCTGCAGCCAGGAAGCGCCTGCGTAGTTGATGTAGAACTTCGAGTACTGTCCGGTGAAGTCCTCGTGGTGCAGGTGCAGCCAATCGTAGTTCTTCAGCTTTCCCTGCAGGACCTCGCGGTCGAAGATCTTGTCGTAGGGGATCTGCGCGTATTCGAGGGCAAGCGTGACGGCGTCGTCCCACGGGTGTGTGTCCGGCGGCGTGTAGACGGCGATCTTCGGCGCCTTCTCGAGAACCACGCTCTCCATGTTTGAGGACGCGATGGTGGCGCGGATCTGGGCGACATCGCCAGCGGACGCGGTCTCGTAGCTGACGCCTCGTAGCGACGCCTCGCGTCTCACCTCCGACCGATCCGGCAGCAGGAAGGAGCCCGCGCGGTAGTTCAGCAGCCATTCGGCCGTCAGTCCCTGGTCGAGAACCCAGTAGGTAAGGCCGTACGCCTTCAGCTGGTTGGCCTGGGAGTCGTCCATCGGCACGAGCAGCTGCTGAGCCCTTGCCGGGAGCGGTGCCGCCGCGCTCAGCAACAGGACGGTGACACAAGCCAGCGCGAGCCGTGTCGCGAAACCACGGGGTGCTACGCCTCTCTGCTCCATGCTCCTCTCGGCAGGCCTACGACCGGGGAACCCGGGCGTTGATGATTTCCAGCTCCCGCCGCGCCTGCGGAACCAGCGCGCTGCGGGGGTAGTCCAGCACGAGACGCTCGAGCAATCTCTTTGCCTCGTCCAGTGACTCCGGGTGCCGCTCTAGGGCTCGACCCAGCGCCAGCATCGCCGGCGCCGTCTCCAGCGCCTCCGGGTGATCCGCGATGAGCGCGCGGCGGATCGCTTCGGCTTCACCCTCCAGCGACCCCTGGTCCGCCATCGATGCCGCGAAATCCAGCAGGGCACTCTGCTCGTCCCTCGGTGTGCCCGGCGCCTTTCCGAAGAGCAGGAGCACGGCGTCGCGGATCCTGCCTTCGTCGCGCAGACGCAGCGCCTGTCCGAGGAGACGGGAGGACGGCTCCGAGAGCTTGCCGAGCAGCCTGGCGAGCACGATCGCTTCGGTCTCCTCCGGCCCCGACAGTCCCGGCGCCGCCTCGAGCAGCGCAGCGCGCGCCTCGGCGACTTTGCCCTCTTCCAGGGCGAGCCGTGCCTGCACCCGCTGGACCTGCGGCCCGCTCCAGCCTTCCAGCACGCGTTGGACCGCGTCCCGAGGCTCTCCCTTCCGGAGCAGCGCGGCGGCGAGGCCGGCAGCCGCTGCATCGCCATCGGAGGAGCCGGGGAACGCAACGCGCAGGGAGTCGAGCCCCTCGGATGCGTCATCGAGCCGTCCGGCTCGAGTCGCGAGCTCGACTCGCTGCGCCAGCGAACGCCGCCGCTCGAGCGCGCCGGCCGACGCATCCGTCTGCAGCAGATCGTAGCTCTGTCGCGCCCGCGCGGTATCGCCGAGCAGCAGCGCGAGCTCGGCGACACGGCCCCTCAGCGCCGCCGGCTCCAGCGCTCCGCTGCCCTCCTCGAGCAGGCGCGTGTACGCCCAATAGGCGAGGGCTGGCTGTTGCGCAGCCTCCGCTCGCCGCGCGATGTCCACGAGGAAGCTCTGCCGGTCGTTTCCGCCCAGCTCCCTCGCGACGGTCATCGCGATCTCCGTCGCCCGCTGTCCCAGTCCCGCGCTCACCGCGAGCTGCGCCGCGGCCCGCAGCCGTTCGATCGATGCGCCACGCCGCGTCAGACGGTCCACCAGCAGCGGCACGACCGAGGCGCCGCCGTCGGGGAGCAGGCCGAGACTTCGTTGCACGAGGAGGAAGCCGTGGGCATCCCGGCCGATCCCGCTGTCCCACTCCCTGGCGGCGTCGGACGGCTGACCGGTGCGAGCGTACGCGATGCCCAGCTCGAGTGCCAGCGCCTGCCCGCCCAGCTTCGCGCGGCCGCGCTCGAGCACCTTCAGCGATCCCGCAATGTCCCCGCGCTGTTCGCGCAGCCGCGCGATCTCGCGGTACGGGATCTCGGAGCGCGGCACCGCGGCGATCCATTCCTCGGCCGCTCGGTCGA
Source organism: uncultured Gemmatimonadales bacterium (assembly GCA_963798855.1). GTDB lineage: Bacteria > Gemmatimonadota > Gemmatimonadetes > Longimicrobiales > RSA9 > CAWCUU01. Next base: position 1,720,577 of record CAWCUU010000001.1, read on the forward strand.
AGTCCGATGTGCGATCCAGATCGGCGTAGAGGCGAAGCAGCATCTGGTGCCCGATCGGCGACTCCGGCGATGCCTCCAGGTGGTGTTGCACGTAGGGGATCATGTCGGGTAGCTTCGCGTCCACCCGGAGCAGGCGCTGAAGGCCGAGCAGCGCGCTGAGCGATGCTGGATCGCGGTCGAGGATCTGCTGATAGAGCAGCTCCGCGGCCGGAAAATCGCCCGCGTTTTCCCGTACCTCCGCCTGTTGCAGCAGCTCGACGTCGGACAGCCGTGTCGGCGCCTCCTGCGCCCGCAGCCAGGTCCCTTCGACGCCGAGGAGGCATGTCGCCACGGCGAGCGGTGCGGCCGCTGTCCGGCACCAGGAGCGGGCGCCGCTCTGCGTCACGGCCGCTCCCCCCGGTTCAGCCTCTCGAAGTACTCGAGGATCAGCCTGCGGTACGCCGGCGGCAGCGCCCGCAGCTGCTCGGGCGTCGGCACCGGAAAGCGGACGGCGTCACCGATTCGCGCCGGATCGAGCGCGTCGGGACGGAGCAGCGGCGTGTCGCCCGGCCCGCGCGAGACGCGCTCCTGGCTGAACTCATCACGCTCCAGCGTGTGACCGGCGTCCAGCAGATGGTGGAACAGCTCCTCCTGCCGCTGCAGGACGTCCGGCGACAGCCGACCACCTGCCAGGTCCCGAGCGATTTGGTCCGCCTCCTTCTGCATCGCGCCGAGATCTCCGAGCAGCCCGTCCTGCTTCCCCACCTGACGGTCCATCGAGCCGAGCTGTTCCGCGATCTGCTTCTGCTCTTGCCCCAGCCGCTGCACCCCGTTCTGCATCGCCCCGGGCGCGAGCTGCAGCGGCAGCAGAGAGCTGGTCTGCCCGTTCAGCGAGCCCTGCTGTCGCGCCAGCTCCGCGAGCTGCTCCAGCGCCTGCTGCATGCCCGTGCCGGACTCCGACTGCGCGATCTGCTGCTGGTTCGACAGCAGCGACAGCGCGAGCCGGTTCAGCGCGTCAAGCGTCTGTGTCGCCTCGGGGACCGGCAGCCGTCCTCTGTCGCGCCCCTGCTCCATCGCATCCAGCGTCCGCCGCATTCCCAGCGACGCGCGACTGAGCGCAGCGGTGACGTCACGGTTCACCATTGCCGAGCGTCGCCCCGCCTCCGACAGGTTGCGGCCGAGCTGCTCCAAACCCTCCTGCAACGCCGCCTGCTCCCCGCGGATCGAGTCGTAATCGCCGGGCGCGGATCCCGGGTCTCCACCCTGCCCTGCCTGCCCCTGACCCTGCGCGCCCTGCTGACCCTGCTGACCCTGCTGACCTCGGCCGCCCTCTTGCTGACCACCCGAGCGCTCGCCGCCCGCCTGCTCGCCCTGCTGCTGCTCGCCACTCGATCCGCCCTGCTGACGGCCTCCCTCCTTGCCGGATTGCGGCGTCGGCTGGGGCAGCGCATTGTTGCCGCCCCCTTGGTCGGATCGGTCCTGAGTTGGGGTCGGGGTGTCCGGCCGCTGCATTCCGTTCGAGCTCGACTCCCGCATCTGTTGCAGCAGCGCGTTCTGCCGCTGCGCCAGCGCGAGCGCATCGTTCGCGGCCTGGTCCACGGCTTGCTGAGTCTCCTCGCGCCAGCGCTGCGCGAGCTGCTGGCGCTGCCCGTCCAACGACCGGGCCACGCTGTCCAGCTGCGCGGCTGCCTGTCGCCCCTGCCCCGCCGCCTGCTGACCCTTCTGCGCCGCAGCGGACTGCGCGGCGCTCTGCATGGACTGCTGGGCGCGCTCTGCGGTCGAGGACGCGCTGCCGGTCTGCTGGGCGGCGGCATCCTCGCGCTGCTCCTCCAGCCGCTGCTTCAGGTCCGCCATCGCCTTTCGGAGCGAGTCCGTCCGCTCGGCGAGCTCGCGCTGCTGATCCACGCGCTCGGCCGGCGACTCCGTCTGCTCGAGCTGGTCGGACAGCGAGCGCTGCTGCGTCGCGAGCTCCTTCGCGCTCTGTGACAGCGAGTTCGTCTGCTGCTCTACCGCGGCCCGACGCAGCAGCTCGAGGCTCTGCTCCAGATTCTGGCGGAACTGCTCCTGCGCATTCGCGAGCTGCTCGAGCGCCTGGTTCACCTGTTCGGGATCGAGGTCCGCGAGCGCCTTCTTCAGGGCGTCCAGCTTGGCCCGCAACTCGGGCGTGAGCAGCTCATCGTAAAGCTTGGTCAGCTCCTCGAGTCGTTTCTGGAGCTCCGGATCCGTCAATCCCGCCTGCTCGGCAGACCTGCGCAGCGCCTCGCTCTTCTCGCGCAGCGACTCGGCCTGCTTCACGAGCGATTCCTGCTGATCGAGAATGCGCTGCGCTTCCTGTGCCTGCGCGTAGTCGAGCGCGGAGCGCGACGCTTGTGGCTGCGACGGCTCGCCGGGGCTGCCCTTCCGCGGGGAGCTCCCGCTCGGTCGGCCCTGACCGACGCCGCCCCTGCGCTGCAGGTCGCGCGTCTCCCGCTGCAGCTTCTCGGCTGCGCCCGCCGCCTCCTCCGCCTGACGCGCCGCATCGTCGACGTCCTCCTCGACCTGTCGGCGCAGCTCCTCCGCCCCGGGCAGCCGGAGGCGGTAGGTCGCGCTGTTGGCCGTCTGGGCACGCGGCGAGTTGTCGGTCACACGAACGAAGTAGAAGAGCGTGTCACCTGGCAGCAGGCTTCGGTCGGAAGCCTCGAGCATCGTCTGCAGTAGCATCCGTTGCGCCTCGCCCTCGAGCGCGATCGGCCGGGACACCGCCTCCTCACGCCGTCCGAGCGCGCTGACGCGCCAGCTCACCAGCTCAGCCGACCGAACGCCGTGATCGTCGCCCGCCGCGGCCGCGACCGGCTGACGCATGTCCGCCGCCATGACCGTATCCACGCCGGGATACGTAACCTCGACGACCGGCGGCGCGTCCGCGATCACGCTCAGCTCGAGCGCCGGGGGAAGGATCTCCGCCTCGCCGCCGTCGCTTCCCCGCAGCCGCCAGTCGTAGCGCCCGCTCGCGCGCGGGGTCCAGCGTCCCGCGAAAGAGCGGCCGTCGACGACGAGGCCGACCCTGCCGCTGTCGCCGCGTACGAGCGCAGCCTCCGAAAGGGGCCGCGTCGCCCGCCCGCGGATCGTCAGCGCCGTCCCTTCCGGTATGTCGAGCGGGGGGAGCTCCCCATCGAACCGCTCCGGCTCACGATCGAGGTAGGTCGGATATCGCAGCTCGAACGAGATTCCGGAAACCAGAAGGGCTTCGCGCGGCACGACCGTGAACGTATCGGAGTGCGCGCCGTCCGGAGCGTCGACCCAGTAGCGAGTAGGGGCGTCGATGCCCGCGAGCTCGGTCCGGCCGGCCGCGTCCACCAGACCGAGGTCGCGACTGCGCCGCACATCACCCCGCACCTGCCAGGCGAGCGTTACGCGAGTACGACCCGGCGCCGTGATGCGCACAGGAAGCGACGCGCCTCGACGGACGCGAGCATTGCCGGGCTCGACGATGATCGCGGGCAGCGGGGGCGGCACGAGCGCCGAGATCGGGCGAAAAAGCGGCCGCCACGCCGCCCGCGAGCGGTCGGGCGAGGTGAGGCCCACCAGCAGCGCCACCGCCCCGAGCCCGAGGAGTGATCCGGATGCGCGCCAGAGCCGCGACCGGGCGCGGCGGCCCGCGTTGCCACTCAGCTCCTCGCGGCGCGCCCCCGCCAGCCGCGCGAGCAACCGCGTCTCGGCGCTACGCGCGAGCGCCGCCGATGTCCCGGCCGGCACCCGCGCCGACAGCTCCAGCACCCCACGCAGCGATCCGAGCGGCAGCCCGCGCGCCTCCTCGACCGCAGCGCCGACCCGGTCGTCGCTCGCGTCGGTCATCCAGCGCCGGCGTGCGAGGAGCGCGAAGGCCACGCCGACGCCCAGGGCCAAGAGATCGAGGAGCAGAGGCCAGGGTCCGGGCGCGACCCAGCGCGGCAGGCCGGCGAGCAGCCAGGCGAGCAGGAGCGCCGCGGGCACGAGCGTGGCCACCGCGGCGGCGATCGCCAGCAGCGCATCCCGTCGCACTGTGCGCGTGACCTTCCCGAACAGCGTCTTCAGGTCCTGGCCGGCCGGACTCATCTCCCCTCCTGCGACAGCGCGAACAGGTAGAGGTTCACCCCCATCCGCAGCGCAGCCTCGTGCAGCGCCGGCGGATCGTGATGCACATTCTCATCCTCCCACCCATCACCGAGATCCGCCTGATAGCTGTAGTACACCACGAGCCGTCCGTCGTGGAATATGCCCAGTCCTTCGGCCGGCTTTCCATCGTGGTAATGGATCTTCGGAATCCCGTTCGGAAACTCGTAGAAGTCGTGGTAAATCGGATGATCGAGCGGCACGTCCACGAGCGAGTCTTCCGGGAAGACCCGCCGGATCTCGCGCCGGAAGCTCTCATCCAGCCCATAGTTGTCATCGGCGTGGAAGAAGCCGCCGTTCAGCAGGTACTCGCGCAGTGCACGCACCTCGGCATCGCTGAAGTGAATGTTGCCGTGGCCGGTCGCGTACAGGTAAGGGTAGCTCCACAGCTCCGGGTCCGTGAGCCGGACCGCGACCTCACGTGGCGCCACGGGCACGCCCGTACGCTCGCGGATCGCGCCCAGCAGGTTCGGCAGCGAAGATGGATTGCCGTACCAGTCGCCGCCCCCATCGTAGTGCAGTCGTGCGATGGTCAGCTCCGCGCCCGCCCCGGCCTTCGCCGGGGAATGAGGTGCGGCCCCGGCTCGCGTCGAGGCGAGCCCCACGGCCAGCAGAAGAGCGAGCAGGATTGGTGCGCGGTGACGTCTCATTCCGACGGCTCGGCAAGCTCTAGGGCGATCTCATACGCACGGTTCCGGGGCAGCCGGAAACGCCGCGCCAGCTCGCGCGCGACGGCGCTCGGCCTGCGGCCGTCCCGGAGCATCTCGGCGGCCAGCCTACGGACCGCCTCCTCCACATCTTCCGCGAGCCGCTCCGACTCCGCCGCTCCGCCCAGCACGACCACGACCTCGCCGCGCACGGGACCCACCTTCTCGTAATAGGCGACTGCCTCCTCGAGGGTTCCCCGGAAGAAGCTCTCGTGGACCTTCGTCAATTCCCGCGCCACCGCCACCGCCCGTCCGCCGCCGGCCACCTGCGACAGGCCGTGTAGCAGTGCCAGGAGCCGGTTCGGCGATTCGTACAACACCGCGGTGTGCTGTTGCAGCGACACCTCCTGAAGCAGCCGCCGGCGATCGCCACCGGACCGCGGCACGAAGCCGTAAAACGTGAACGGAGCCGTCGGCAGCCCCGATCCGACCAGCGCGGTCAGAAGGGCCGACGCACCGGGGATCGGCACGACCCGGTGACCGGCATCGAGTGCCGCCCGCACGATCCGCTCTCCAGGGTCGGAGAGTAGCGGCGTCCCCGCGTCCGAGACGAGGGCGAGGCTCTCGCCCGCGTCGAGCCAGCCGACGGCCTGGGCGCCTCGCGCCGCTTCATTGTGCTCGTGCGCCGAGACGAGGGGAGCCCGAATGTCGTAGCGCCTCAGCAGGACGGAAGTGCGCCTCGTGTCCTCCGCAAGGATCCTGTCCACGGATCGGAGCACGTCCAGCGCGCGGCCGCTGATGTCACCGAGGTTGCCGATCGGCGTGCTGACGAGGTAAAGCGTTCCCATGGCGACGGGCTCGCGGCCCACTGCGCCTCACTGCCCGGAGAGAAAGAACCCCCGCTCCGGAGCCAGTCCGCCCCTCCGGCGCTGGAGGTGAGAGCGAAGCGCGCCGGAGCTCGTCCGGCACGCTGCGCCGACTGCTTCAGCCCAGGTGTTCCTGGATCTTGCGCTCGAGGTGCGGCTTCGGCACCGCGCCGACCACCGTGTCGACGTGCCGGCCGTCCTTGAAGAACAGGATGCTCGGAATGGAGCGGATGTTGAAGCGCATGGCGGTCTGCTGGTTCTCGTCGACGTCCAGCTTCGCCACCGTGACCTGACCTTCGTACTCCGTCGCCAGCTGCTCCAGGATCGGAGCGACCATGCGGCACGGGCCGCACCACTCGGCCCAGAAGTCCACCAGGGACAGGCCATCGGCCTTCTCGACCTGATCACCGAATGTCGCGTCCGTAACCGTCACCGGCTTGCCGTTGTCGGCCATCGTATCGGAATCTCCTCGCTGCTCAAACGCGGACCGTGGCCCGCGAAACATCTCCGTGTTAGCTTCCCCTCGAACCCGCACCGGGAAGTTGGCTCACGCACTGGATGTTTGCAAGAAGCCGGCCGCCCATCAGCGCTTTCGCGGGGCCGCACCGGACCGGTTCCCGAACCCATGATACCCAGCGCCCTCATCCTCGATCACGTCGGGCTCGCCGTCGTCTCTCTCGACGACGCCCTGCCGCTCTTCGAGTCGATCACCCGCGCCCGCGCCGAGCCCGCCGAGACGATCGAGTCGCAGGGAGTCCGCGTCGCGTTCCTCGGCACGGGCCCTGGCCGGCTCGAGCTGCTGGAGCCGCTGACGAGCGACTCGCCGGTCGGCCGCTTCATCGCCCGGCGGGGTCCCGGCCTCCATCACCTCGCCTACCGCGTCGCCGACATCGACGACGCGCTGCGGCACTTCAATGACGAGGGCTACGCGCTGATCGACCGCCACCCCCGGCCGGGCGCCGGCGGACACCTGGTCGCGTTCCTGCACCCCCGCAGCACCGGCGGCGCGCTCATCGAGCTGGTGCAGGGCTGAACGCGCCGTCAGTGGCCGATGAGCGGGTCGATATCGATCGCCTCGACCAGCCAGGCGTCGCCGTGGGTGCGTACCATCGTGAACGGCACCGTCACCTTGCGATCCCCGCTGTCCAGCATCACGAGCAGTTGCACCGCCCGGCCCAGGCTGCCCGGCACGATCTGCTGACCCTTCAGCGCGTAGTCGTTGTGCTTCAGCACGGACGCGAGGGCGAACATGCGCCGCTCGACGTCCTCCGGCGCCTCCGCTTCGCGGATCGAGCCCTGCTCCGTGCCGAACAGATCGGCCATGGTGCGAAGATCGCCCGCATTCGCCGCGCGCAGGAAACGCTCGAGGGAGAGCGCCGGTGCGACCTCCGCGGTCGAGCCCGTAGCGAGCGTGCCGGCCTCCCGACGCGTCGAGGAAGCGCACGCGCCCGCCAGCATCGCCGTCAGCAGCAGCGCCACGATTCGGCTCATGCGGACCACCTGGGAGAAAAAAGACCGCGGCCCCTCTCGGAGCCGCGGCCAGAAGTTCGGTTCAACGAAGCGGCGTGTCAAGCGACGCCGGCGGACTCCACCGCCTTCCGGAACGTGAGGCCCGACCCGGAAGGATCGCGGTCCACGACCACGGTGTCCCCTTCCTCGAACTCGCCCTCCAGGACGCGCATCGCGAGCGGATTCTGGACGAGCCGCTGGATCGCCCGCTTGAGCGGCCTCGCCCCGAATGCCGGGTCGTAGCCCTCTTCCGCGATGAGGGTGCGCGCCTCGTCGCTCACTTCGAGTCCCAGCCCTCGATCCGCCAGCAGTCGCTCCAGCCGGCGCAGCTGCAAGGCGATGATTTGTTCCAGCTCCGGCTTGCCCAGCGGCCGGAAGACGATGATGTCGTCCACTCGGTTCAGGAACTCGGGACGGAACTGCCGCCGCAGCTCCGCGCGGACCATCTCCTCGACTCCTTCCCAGTCCAGCGAGCCCGCACGCTCGAGAATCATCGCGCTGCCCAGGTTCGAGGTCATGATGATGACGGTGTTCCGGAAGTCCACGGTTCGACCCTGCGAGTCCGTCAGCCGGCCATCGTCCAGGATCTGCAGCAGCACGTTGAAGACATCCGGGTGCGCCTTCTCGATCTCATCGAAGAGCACCACGCTGTACGGCCGTCGCCGCACCTGCTCCGTGAGCTGGCCTCCTTCCTCGAAGCCGACGTAGCCCGGCGGCGCACCGATCAGCCTCGCAACGGCGTGCTTCTCCATGTACTCCGACATGTCGATGCGCACCATCGCATCTTCATCGTCGAACAGGAACTCCGCCAGCGCGCGCGCCGTCTCGGTCTTGCCGACGCCCGTCGGCCCGAGGAAGATGAAGCTGCCGATCGGGCGGTTGGGATCCTGGAGTCCGGCGCGGCTGCGCCGTACCGCGTTCGCCACCGCCTCGACCGCCTCCCGCTGGCCGATCACGCGCGCCGCCAGGAGCTGCTCCAGGCCGGCCAGCCGCGTCCGCTCCGACTCCAGCATCCGACTCACCGGGATCCCCGTCCAGCGCGACACCACTTCCGCGATGTCCTCCGCGTCCACCTCCTCGCGCAGGAAGCTCTCCTCCTGCTGCTGCTCGGCCAGCTTCGACTCCGCGTACTCGATGCGCTGCTCGATCTGTGGAATCTCGCCGTACTGGATCTCCGCGGCGCGGTTCAGGTCGCCGGTCCGCTGCGCCCGCTCCGCCTCCACTTTCAGCGCGTCGCGTTTCTCCTTGAGGTCGCGCAGCGTCTGGATCTGCTCTTTCTCGGCCTGCCAGCGTGCCTTCATCGCCTGCGACTGCTCGCGCAGCTCGCTCAGCTCGCGCTCGATCCGCTGGCGACGCTCGACTGCCGGGGCGTCCTCCTCTCGCTCGAGCGCCGTCCGCTCGATCTCCAGCTGCATGATCCGACGCTCGACTTCGTCGATCTCCTGCGGCAGACTGTCGATCTCGATGCGCAGTCGGCTCGCCGCCTCGTCCACCAGGTCGATCGCCTTGTCCGGCAGGAAGCGCCCCCCGATGTAGCGATCGCTCAGCTTCGCCGCTGCGATCAGCGCAGAGTCCGTGATCCGCACCCCATGGTGCACCTCGTAGCGCTCCTTCAACCCCCGCAGGATCGCGATCGTGTCCTCCACGCTCGGCTCGCCCACGTATACCGGCTGGAAACGTCGCTCCAGCGCCGCGTCCTTCTCGATGTGCTTGCGGTACTCGTCCAGCGTCGTCGCGCCCACCACCCGCAACTCGCCTCGCGCCAGCGGCGGCTTGATCATGTTGCCCGCATCCACCGCCCCCTCGGCCGCCCCCGCCCCCACGATCGTGTGCAGCTCGTCGATGAATACGACGTAGTGACCCTGCGCCTCGGTGATCTCCTTCAATACCGCCTTGAAACGCTCCTCGAACTCGCCACGGTACTTCGCCCCCGCCACCATCGAGCCGATGTCCAGCGCGACCAGCCGCTTGTCCCGCAGCGACTCCGGTACGTCCCCGCTCACGATCCGCTGCGCCAGCCCCTCCACGATCGCCGTCTTCCCCACCCCGGGCTCTCCGATCAGCACCGGATTGTTCTTCGTGCGACGACTCAGCACCTGCACCACTCGCCGGATCTCCTCGTCGCGACCGATCACGGGGTCCAGCTTTCCCGCCCGCGCCAGCTCCGTGAGGTCGCGGCTGAAGCGCTCGAGCGCCCGGTACTTCTGCTCCGGCGACTGGTCCGTTACGCGATGCGATCCCCGCACCGCTTCCAGCGCGTCGCTCAACGCCTCCCGCGAAGCCCCCAGACGGCGCAGCAGGTCTCCCGTCGTCGTCGCCTTGTTCGACGCCAGCCCCAGCAGCAGGTGTTCGGCCGACACGTATTCGTCCCCGAGCCCCCGCGCCTCCTGCTCCGCCACGTCCAACACCTGGTTCAGCTCGCGGCCGATCGACGGCGTCGCTCCTCCCGTCTGCTTCGGCAGACGGTCCAGTGCCGCAGAAACCTCCTCCCGCAGACGCGCCACGCTCACGCCGACCTTCTGGAGGATCGGCACCACCACCGTCTCCTCCTGACCCAGCAGCGCGAACAGCAGGTGCACGTCCTCCAGCGACGGATTGCCCCGTCGCCGACCCTCGTTCGCCGCTTCCTGCAGCGCCTCGCCGGCCTTCACCGTGAGTCGATCGAAATTCAGCAATTTGCCCGTACCTTCAGTTGGAGATTTCCCAGTACGGGCGAAGGGCAAGCCATGTGCCGGGCAAGGCTGCCGTTGTGGCAGGGCGATGAAGGCGTCCCGCTCAGAGCGTCGCCCGATAGTGGTCGTACTGCGCCTTCAGCTTCCGCATGAAGGCGATGAAGCGGGGATCACGGCGCAGGCTGTCCAGCTGGGAGTCCTGGGCGTAGAGGGGATAGCACGGAAAGCCGGTCTCGACCGCCGTGTAGAGCCAGCGGAGCGCCGGTTCCGGCTCGCCCATCATCGCGTAAGCCGAGGCGATATTGTAGGCGGTGTGGTGGAAATGTCCGAAACCGCTTCCCAGCCGGATCGCGCGCTCGATCGCCGCCTCGGCCTCGGCGCGCCTGCCGGCTTTCGCCAGCATCATCGCCTTCACGCTCGTCCCGACTCCGCCCTCGTCCTCCGGGTGATCGGCCAGGAACTCGTCGAGCAGGGCCCGGGCTTCCGCGACGCGGCCGATTCGGAAGACGTCGATCACTCCATAGCGGAACCGGGCGAGCGTGTTCGTAGGGTCGACGGCGAGAGCGGTGTCGATCTGGGCCCATTCACGATCGAGCAGTCCGACATGGAGGTAGACGAGGGCGAGCTGGTGGCGCGCCTCATCGAGGCGCGGATTGAGCTCCAGCGCGCGACGGTACGCCAGCACCGCCTGCTCGTGGGGAAACCGCTTCGCGGGAGTCCAGAGGATCAGTCCGCGGGCGAGGTGCGCCTCGGCGAGGTCCGGGTCGAGCGCGAGCGCCTTGTCGATCGCGACCTCGGCATCCTCGTCGAGCTTTGCCTTCTCGGCATCCGGTGCGAAAAAGAAGGCCTTGATGTTGTACGCGCGTGCGAGCTGGGCATAGGCGGGCGCGAAGTCGGGGTCCTCCTTGACGGCCTTCTCGAGCAGCTGGATCGCCGCCTCGTCGTTCCGGGCGTTCTCGCTGCTGACCTTCACCTTTCCGCGGAGAAAGTCGTCGTAGGCGGGCGAGCGCAGGTACCGCTCGGCCACCGGTGGCGCGGGTCCGAGCGCCGCTGCGGCAACCGTCCGGGAAGAGAATGGGGCGACGGCGTCAGGCGGAGCCGTCGCTTTCTCGCGCGGCGTCGCAATGAACGCGACGGCGACTCCGCCGATCAGCAACAGCAACGAGAGGAGTGCGAGCTCCAGGCGTCCGACGCGCTGGCGACCTTCCTGTCCATGATACCAGGCCAGTACGAGGGTTGTCGGGAAGCCGAGCGCCAGCACGACCGCGGCGACCCGAAAAAACGGTGTGGGGCCAGTCGAAGTTCTGGCCGAAGACGTCGAGCACCTGGAGCGCGGCCCAGGAGCCGGCCAGATAGGCCAGCGCCCATTGGAGGAGCTTGCGCTGTCGCACGCGCTGGAGCAGCCCCGCCATCGCCATGTCCCTCCTTTCCGCACGACCGGGTGCGGTGTCAGCGAACCATGATCGCGTTCACATATGGCGTGAAGGCGGAATACCAGAACGCCCTGAACAGTGGGTCGTCGGCGAACAGGATGACGCGACCGCTGCCGATATCCTTCGAGGCGAGCCACGCGCTACGCGACAGCCGCTCGAGGTTGCGGCCGCTGATGACTCCGCTGATCCGTCTCAGGTCCGCCGGGAAGTACGCCGCGGTCTCGAAGCCCGCGTCCGGCTCGAAAGCCCAGTCGCTGCTGTGGAGGACGAAGAATCGGGTCGAGTCGCCGTCGATGCCGCTGCCGAAGGCGAGTGGGTTGGCCGGATCGAGCCTGACCTGCAGGATCGTGCCGGGCACTTCCTGCTCCCACTGCTCGAGCTCGCGCGCTTCGCGGCCGCGCAGCGCGCGCGCCACGTCGGCGCTGTCCCCCTCCTCGGGCTCGCGGACCTCGACGTCGGCAATGGGTTTGGCGATGGCCCTGGCGCCGCTGCCGACGGCGATGAGCGTGCCACCGGCCTTCACCCAGGCCGTCAGGCGATCGATCGTCGCCTTGCGCGGACGCGCTTCCGGGAGAATGAGCACGTCGTACGCGGAGAGGTCCACGTCGTCGAGCCCGTCGGCGAGCAGCGCGTCGAACGGCAGGTGCAGCGCCTGCTCGAGAAAGAACCAGTGAGCGCCGTACGAGCTGGCGAAGATCCCTGCGCCGCTCAGCAGTCCTACCTTGGGCAGGCGCAACGCGTAGGCGTCGCTCGTCCCGAGGTCGTTGCCCGCGGGCGTCAGCCCCGTGGCGACGGCGACCGCCCGCTCGCCGAGCCCGCTGGCCTGCACCTGCTGGGCGAGCGATCGCTCACCTGCGCGTCGCAGGAAGATCGTCCCCGCCGGCCAGCTCCGCCCTTCCAGCGTGAATGCCTCGTCGAGCACGCTCCCGCGGCCTCCCGCGCGGAGGAAGGACACGACCCCCGGCCAGCTGGCGAACCCCGGCGGAACGAGGTAGCCGTACGGCTCCGCCGATGGCACCGCGGGTGTCCCGATCGCGGTCGCCGCGCCCGACGCGAAGCCCGCGGCGGGAGGAGCGGGGGCTGCGGCGATCGACGGCTGGGGTTCGAACGTGCGCGTCTTGCGTGGCGCAGGCTGCCACCCCGCCTCGGGCTCCGCCTGAACCGCGTAAGCATCCACGCCGTAGGCGTAGGGCAGCGACCAGGCGCTGATGTCGTACGAGAACGTCGCGTCCAGCACGGTCTCCGGCTGGAGCAGCGTCACGGCGAGGCGGCCGCGTGGCTGCCTCGCCCGCACGAGATAGCTCCCGGCCGGGAACCGGTCGCGCTGCGGCGCACCGGCATGGGGCTTCGCGTCCGCGCGGAACGGTCGCTCCGCCCGCTGGACCTCGATCCCCTGATCCTGCAGCAGCGCGACGAGTGCGTCGGCGCGAGCGGAGTCGCGACCGGCCACGATCAGATAGTCGGGCAGTCCCTGATCGACGGTGCGGTGGAAGCGCGCGTAGTCGAGAAGGAGCTGCGTCTTCCTCGCCGCTGCAGCGCGCACGGTCGCCTCGCCCGCCGCCCGGTGGTGCGACGCGCGATCGGCGAGCGTCAGGGTGTCCCCATCCGGTCTCGCGTATGCCAGCCCGGCGCTGCCGCCGCCCGCCTGCTCGTACGTCATGCCGACGGCGCCCGTCAGCGCGGGCCAGCTATCGCCGTAGCCGGGATAGAAGAAGTCATAGGTGCCACGCGTGAAGTAGCGCCACCCTTCAAGGTCGAAGGCCGCCGCGTTCGCCCTCCCGAAGTACTCCGACCAGTCGAGGATGGACTGCGGATAGATCGGATTGATCGGCTTCGCCGCCGGGAAGAAGAAGTAGGTAGAGCGGGGCGACATCTCGTGGAAGTCCACGTGGACCTGAGGCGACCAGTAGTCCCAGGTGGCGAGGCGCGCGCGCGTCGGCGCCTGGGTCATCCAGGCCCAATCGCGATTCATGTCGAAGAGGTAATGGTCATAGCGGCCGCCGGGCCACGGCTCGTGGTGCTCACGGGAGTCCGGATCGGGATTCGGCTCTCTCCCTCGCGCCTGTTTGTAGAAGCCGACGTAGCGGGCGCGACCGTCCGGATTGACGGCGGGATCGATCACGACGATCACCGAGTCGAGCGCGCCCGCGACGGCCCCACGCGCGAGGTCCCAGGCCGTCCACATGGCGGCCTCGCTGGAGGAGCTCTCGTTGCCGTGCACACCGTAGCTCAGGTAGACGACTGCGGGAACGGTCGCGGCGATCTGCGCCCCCGCCGCCTCCGGCAGATCCGGCTGGATCAGACGCCGGTGTGCGGCGAGGACCTCATCGAGCCTCGACAGATTCGCTTCGTTCGCGATGGCGACCTGGAGCAGCGGCCTCCCCTCCGCGGTCACCCCGTAGCGGCGCACACTGACCCGCCTCGGTACCGCCGACGCCAGAGCGTCCATGTAGCGGACGAGATCCGCGGGTGGGGTGAAGCGCTCGCCGATGTCGTAGCCGAGCACGTCCTTCGGTGATGGCGGCGCGGCGACGGCGGCGTTCTCCTGAGCGGCGGCGGGCGCGGCGAGCGCCGCCACGACCAGAACAGGCAGCAATATCCGGGAGCAACGGAAGTCGATCATGGACCGCTTTGTCAGGGATACGAGAAGCGCGCAAATTAGAATGCGGGCCGACGCCGGAAAAGGGCGGTCCGGCCAACCGCGTGGCGCACGCGCAGGCGTGGCGCGGGCGCGGCTTCACCCTCCCGGCTTGACACCCCTTTCGCCTCTCCGCTACGGTCCCGCATGCGTCGAGTCACCCTTGCCGTCATCGGACTCCTGTTGCTGCCCGCCTGTGGGCACCGCGCCCCGACTCGATCGGGGCTGCTGACGCGCGAGCAGTTCGTGAGCACGTACGTCGCGCTGCGGAAGGCACGCGCGCAGGCGACGTCCAAGCAGGATTTCGTTGCCCGCCGCGAGCGCGTGCTCGGCCAGCGAGGCGTAACGTCGGAGCAGATGCGCGTGTTCGTGCGCGCTCACGGCGACGATCTCCGCTACATGCGGGGCGTGTGGGAGGAGATCGGCGAGCGACTCGAGCCGAAGGAGGAGCCGAAGCCGGATTCGCTGCCTCCCCGTCCGCCTACTCCCACTCGATCGTCGACGGCGGCTTCGAGCTGATGTCGTAGCAGACCCGGTTCACGCCGGGCACTTCGTTGATGATCCGCGACGAGATGCGTGCCAGCACGTCGTGCGGGAACGGGAACCAGTCGGCCGTCATCCCGTCCCGGCTCGTCACCGCCCGCAAGGCGACCGTCTGCTCGTACGTCCGGAAATCGCCCATCACCCCCACGCTGCGAATGGGCAGCAGCACGGCAAAAGCCTGCCAGATCTCGTCGTACAGCCCGGCCGCGCGAATCTCCTCGAGATAGATCGCGTCCGCCGCGCGAAGTGTCTCGAGTGCGCCTTCCGCGATCGAGCCGAGGATGCGGATGGCGAGGCCGGGGCCGGGGAACGGGTGCCGTCCGACCATCTCCTCGGGAAGCCCCAACTCGCGACCGACCCGGCGAACCTCATCCTTGAACAGCTCGCGCAGCGGCTCGATCAGCTCGAACCGCATGTCCTGCGGTAGTCCACCCACGTTGTGGTGCGTCTTGATCGTCGCCGAGGGGCCTCGCACGGACAGCGACTCGATGACGTCCGGGTAGAGCGTTCCCTGCACGAGGAAGCCGGCATCGCCACCGTGCTCGCGCGCGGCTCGTTCGAAGACGCGGATGAACGTCTCGCCGATCCGCCGACGCTTCTCCTCGGGATCCGTAACGTTCTCCAGCTTGCCGAGGAACTCGCCGACGGCGTCCACGACCACGAGCGGGATGCCGAGATGACGGCGGAAGGTGCGCTCCACCGACTCGCGCTCGCCGCGGCGCAGGAGGCCGTGGTCGACGAAGATGCAGGTGAGCCGATCGCCGATCGCGCGGTGCACCAGCGCCGCTGCCACCGAGGAATCCACGCCGCCGGACAGCCCGCAGATCACTTTCGCGTCACCGACCTGCTCCCGAATGCGCCCGACCGACTCGTCGATGAAGGAGCCCGCTGTCCACGTCGGCTCGCAGCCGCAAACCCGGAAGATGAAATTCGACAGCATTTCGTCGCCGCGCGGGGTATGCGCGACCTCGGGGTGGAACTGCACGCCGAAGATGGGGCGGTCTACGGCCCGGAACGCCGCGACCGGCACGGAGTCCGTGGACGCGAGCACCCGATACCCGCCGGGCGCCTCGTCCACATGGTCGCCGTGGCTCATCCAGACGCCTTCCCGCACGTCGAGGTCGAAGCCGTCGAAGAGATCGTCCTGGTCGATGATCCGGATGTCGGCCCTGCCGTATTCCCTTCGGCCGTGCACCACCGGTGCGCCCTCGAGGTGCGCGATGAGCTGCATGCCGTAGCAGATCCCCAGGACCGGCACATCCAGCCCGAGCAGCCGCGGGTCGGCGGCCGGCCCGGCCTCGTCGTAGACCGACGCGGGGCCCCCCGACAGCACGACGCCACTGGGGGCCCAGTCCAGGATCCAGTCGACGGTCACGGTCGGCGGGTGGATCTCGCAGTACACACGCTCCTCGCGAATCCGACGTGCGATGAGCTGCGTGAACTGAGAGCCGTAGTCCAGTATCAGGATGCGATCGCGCATCGGCGGCCTTCATTCCTCCGCGACGGCGCGTGTACCGGCGTGCGCGTCGCGGTCCGGGGTATCGCCCAAGCCTTCCAGCAGCTCGGCCTCGCCGCCGAGCAGGTCCTCGTACGTCTCGCGCGGCCGCACCAGCCGCGCCGATTCGCCCCGCACCAGCACCTCCGCGGGACGTGGTCGCTGGTTGTACTGCGACGCCATCGAGAAACCGTAGGCTCCGGCAGTGAACACCGCCAGCAGCTCGCCCTCTTCCACGCGACGGACGGGCCGGTCGAGCGCCAGGAAGTCGCCGGACTCGCAGATCGGGCCCACTACGTCCACCGCGATCTCGTCTCGCTCCGGGTGCAGCTCGACCGGCCGCACGGCATGATAGCTCTCGTAGTGGCTCGGCCGGAGCAGGTCGTTCATCCCTGCGTCCGTGATCACGAACGTCTTGCCGCCCATGCGCTTCATGTACAGCACCCGGGTGAGCAGCACGCCGGCCGGGCCGACGAGATAGCGCCCCGGCTCGAGCACCAGGCGAAGACCGCTCTTCGCAAGGTGCGGCACGACCGCCTCCGCGAACGCCGCCGCGGGCTGCGTCTGCTCCTCCTCGTAGGTGACACCGAAGCCGCCGCCGAGATCGAGGTATTCGAGCCGGATCCCGTCCCGCTTCAGGTCCTCCACCATATCGAGCGCCTGGAGAACGGCTTGCCGGTACGGCTGCGGATCGAGAATCTGGCTCCCGATGTGCACGTCGATGCCGCGCGGGCGCAGCCCGGGCAGCCGGCGTGCGAGGCGGTACAGGCGCAGCGCGTCCTCGGCCGGGATGCCGAATTTGCTCTCTCGATGGCCCGTGCGCGTGTAATGGTGCGGCGTCGGGCTCAGGATGTCCGGATTGATGCGCAGCGCGAACGGCGCCTCGCGCCCCATCGCGGCCGCAAGCTCGGAGAGCGCCCGCAACTCGCTTTCGCTCTCCACGTTGAAGCCGTAGATCCCGACCTCGAGCGCCGCCGCCATCTCGGTCACGGTCTTCCCGACCCCGCTGAAGACGATGCGCTCGGGCGCCATCCCCGCCCGCATCGCCTTGTACAGCTCCCCGCCGCTGACGATGTCGGCTCCCGTTCCGAGCTCCGACAGCAGGCGCAGCACGCTCAGGTTGCCGTTCGCCTTGACCGAGTAGGCGATGAGGCGATCGAGCGGCTCGAACGCCGCGTCGAACTCCCGCAGCCGCCGCTCGATAACCCGTCGGCTGTAGATGTAGAGCGGTGTGCCGTGCTCGACCGCGAGCCGCTCGAGCGGCACTTCCTCGCAATGGAGGCGGCCTTCACGGTAGCGGAACGCTTCATCGTCCACCGTCAACAGCTCCTCTTCGCCGACATTCTAGTACGCCCTCGCCCAGATCACCTCGTGGCGCGCCTTCCCGCCACACACGAGACAGCGCTCGGGCGGCTCGGCGGAGCGGAACTCCTCCGATGGAAGCACACGGATCGTCGCCTTCGTCTCCTCCTTCACCTTCTGCTCGCACTCCGCTGAGCCGCACCACCCGGCGTAGATGAAGCCGCCGGGTCCATCCACGATCTCCTTGAAGCGTGCGTAGTCGCTCACGCCTCGGTGCGAGTTCGCCTCGCGGCGCGCCTTCGCCGCGTCGTACAGCTCCTGCTGCATCTCAGCCAGGGCCTCGATGACCGCCGCCGACGCAGACTCCGCCGGCAGCGTCTGCTTTCGGCGCGCGGAGTCCGCCGAGAAGCGGCGAACCGCGACGACCTCTCCCTTCGCGACGTCGCGCGGACCGATCTCGATCCGCAGGGGCACGCCCTTCCGTTCCCATTCGTAGAACTTGGCGCCGGGCGATAGGTTGTCGCGCTCGTCCACTTCGACCCGGACACCCGCGCCCCGAAGCGACTCGGCGAGCTCGCCGGCCTTGCCCAGCACGAGCGACCGCTCCTCCTCCTTGCGGAAGATCGGCACGACCATGACCTGCGTCGGAGCGAGCCGGGGTGGGAGCACGAGCCCGGCGTCGTCACCGTGCGTCATGACGAGCAGCCCGACCATGCGGGTGGAAACGCCCCACGACGTGTTGTACGCGTACTCCCAGTCCCCGCTCTCCGCCTGGAACTTGAGCTCGAACTGACGCGCGAAGTTCTGCCCCAGCATGTGCGACGTCCCCGCCTGGGCGGCGCGGTTGTCCTGCACCAGCGCCTCCAGCGCGTAAGTGCGCACGGCCCCGGGGAACTTCTCGGATTCCGACTTCACGCCGGTCACGACCGGAAGCGCCATCCAGCCCTCCATGAACTCGCGGTACACGCCGAGCATGCGAACGGCTTCCTCCTCGGCCTCCGCCTCCGTCGCGTGAGCGGTGTGCCCCTCCTGCCACAGGAATTCCGTGGTGCGCAGGAACAGCCGCGTGCGCATCTCCCAGCGCACGACGTTCGCCCACTGATTGATCAGCAGCGGTAGGTCGCGATAGCTCTGAACCCACTTCGCGAACATGTCGTAGATGATCGTCTCGGACGTGGGCCGCACGACCAGCGGCTCCTCGAGCTTCGAGTCGGGGTCCGGCTCAAGCCCGCGCTCGGTCTGAACGAGGCGAGTGTGCGTGACGAGCGCCATCTCCTTCGCGAAACCCTTCACGTGCTCCGCCTCGCGGGCGATGTAGCTCTGTGGGATGAAGAGCGGGAAGTAGGCGTTGCGGTGTCCCGTCGCCTTGAACATCGCATCGAGCGCGTCGCGCATGTTCTCCCACAGCGCGTAGCCATTGGGGCGGATGACCATGCAGCCGCGGACCGGCGAGTAGTCCGCGAGCTCCGCCCGGAGCACCACCTCGTTGTACCAGGCGCTGAAGTCCTCGTCGCGCCGCGTCAGTGCCTTTTCGTCGGCCATTTCCCCTTCATCTCCCCTGGCATGTCGCTTGTGAAGCCACGAGCGCGCCGCCGCACGCACCAGCCGGCAGGCTCACTCGCCGCCGCCGTCTCTCTCTTCGCGGCGACGCCGCGCGCGATCCCGGACGTGGAGCAGCGCGTGCCCGAGAATGGGCACGCCGAGCGCAACCGCCGAGAGCACGAGCCAGGTCGGCAGGAAGGGCAGGCCCGTCACCATGAAGACCCAGGCAATGAACGCGGAGCCGCCGAGTGCGACCACGACCGCCAGAGCGAGCGGCACATACGTGTAGAGCGTCGCGCGGCGCAGGATCCTCTTCCGCTCTTCGCGGTGCGGATCCTCCCACCCGTCCGGCATCGTCAACCGGTCTCCAGCTCCGCCGGCGCCACCCGCCGCTCCTCGCCGGTGGCCATCTCGCGCACGACGACGAGGCCTTCCTCGACCTCCTCGGGCCCCACCACGATCGTGCGACGGGCGCCGCGGCTCGCAGCCTCCTTGAACTGGCGGCCGACACCGGCCGGGCGAAGCGAGTAGAGCGCGGAGCGCCCCGCGCTGCGCAGCCGGCCGGCCAGCCGACGCACGTGGGGGCGCTCGGCCGCGCTGATCGAGACGAGATAGTAGTCCACCGCCGGTGCGTGCTCCGGCAGGAGTCCGCGTGTCCGCAGGAGCTCGGACAGCACGACATCGCCCATGCCGAAGCCGAGCGCTGGCAGATCCTCGTCCGAGACCGCCGAGAGCAGCGTATCGTAGCGGCCGCCCCCGCAGATCGCGCGCAGCTCTCCTCCGCGGTCGAAGATCTCGAAGACGATGCCCGTGTAATAGGCCAGCCCCCGCACGATGCGCGCGTCGAACTCGACGAAGGCGCCGAAGCCGAGATCATCGAGCGCGGCCAGATAGGCTTCGAGTCCGGCGATCGCGGACGCCGCGGCATCGTCGGCGCCGTAGCGGCCGGCGACCGCGGCGAGGTCGGGATCGGCAGCGAGGAAGCGGAGCAGCTCCTCGCCTCCCTCCGCTGCATCGGCGAGCTGCGCGTTCAGCCGCTCCGCGATCCGCTCGATCGTCTCGCGCCCCAGCTTGTCGATCGCGGCGAACACCGCCGACGGATCGTGCGCGCCCGGCACGGCGCTCCGCACCACTCGCTCCATCAATCGGCGATCGTTCACCCGCGCGACCACGTGCTCCGCGCCAAGGCCGAGGATGCGCAGCGCCTCGAGCGCGACGCCCAGGACCTCCGCGTCCGCCGCGATTTCCGACTCGCCGACGATGTCCACGTTCCACTGGAAGTGCTCGCGCAGGCGGCCGCGCTGCGTTCGCTCGTAGCGGAACAGCTGTGGGATCGAGAACCAGCGGATCGGCTTCGGCAGTCCGCGTGCCCGCGCACCGGCCATCCGGGCGAACGTCGGCGTCATCTCGGGGCGCAGCGCGACGGCCCGGCCGCCTTTGTCCTCGAACGTATAGAGCTGCTCGACGATCTCTTCGCCGCTCTTCTCCACGTACAGCTCGAGGGGCTCCAGCGGGGGACCGTCATACTCCTCGAAGCCGTAGCGCCGGGCGGACTCACGCCAGGCGGAGAAGATGCGTGAACGGGTCGCGAGCTCCTCGGGGTAGAAGTCGCGAAATCCCGGCAAACTCTGGAATTCCGGCATGCGCGCGAATCTAGGCCGCGCCCGCCGAGAGCGGCAAGTGCGCATCGGTGCCGTCCGGCGCGCGTCCGAGCAGGACCAGCGCATCGCCGACGGTGTGGAAGGAGCCGGTCACCAACACCCCTCCCGCGCCCACTCCGGCCCGGCTCAGGGCGCGATCGAAGTCGAGCTCCACGACCACCTCGGCCCGCATCCCCTGCCGGCTGCGCAGGTACTCGCCGGCCTGTGCCGGGTCCCAGCGCCTGGTCCCCGGCGCCGTCGGGGGCAGCGTCAGCACCACGCGATCCGCGAAGCGCCCGATCGGCTCGAGCATCGGCTCCCAGTCCTTGTCCCTCAGGATGCCGACCACCGCCGTCAACGGCCGAGGCGGCTGCAGCAGCTCGATCGCCTCGAGCAGCGCATCCACGCCGGAGGGATTGTGCGCCGCGTCGAACAGCCACAGCCGCCCCTCGATGCGCTCGACCTGCAGGCGACCGGGCCAGCGCACCGTGGCGACGCCATCGATGAGGGCTCCGGACGACGGCCGCCGCTCGTCCGGCAGCAATCCGAGCGCGCAAACCGCCAGGGCCGCGTTCAACGCCTGGTGGGGCCCGACCAGCGGGGTATGCAGGCTCAGCTCGCCCCAGGCCGCAGTGATCTGCCGGAACGAGGTGCCATCCAGATTCGTGCGGACGTCGCTCACCGACGCCCGTGGCAGCACGCGCAGCGACGCGCCTACTTCGGCGGCTCTGCGACGGAACACGTCCAGCAGCTCGGGGCGCGGCTCCGCAGTCGCCGTGGCCGTCCCGGCCTTGATGATGCCCGCCTTCTCGACCGCGATCTCGCCGAGCGTGTCACCGAGATACTCGACGTGGTCGCGCTCCACGTTCGTGAGCACGACCAGCTCCGGGCGGATCACGTTCGTCGCGTCCAGCCTGCCGCCGAGCCCGACCTCCACGACCGCGACATCGATCGCGGCGCTGGAGAGCGCCTCGAACGCGACCGCCGTCGTCGCTTCGAAGAAGGACGGCGACTCTCGCTCGATCGCCGGCCACAGACGGTGCGCGGCCTCCAGCAGCGCAGCCTCGTCGATCGCCGAGCCGTCCACGCGAATGCGCTCGCGGAAGGTGCAGAGATGGGGGAGGTATACAGGCCCGTGCGCAGACCGGAGCGCTGTAGCACCGAGGCAATCGTCGCGGCGACGGAGCCCTTCCCGTTCGTGCCGCCGACGTGGATCGTGCGATATTGAAGGTGGGGATCGCCGACGGAAGCGAGCATGCGCTCCGTCCGCTCCAGGCCCCAGCGGATTCCGCCGGTCAGACGCGGGAAGAGCGCGCGAACGAGCTCGGCGTAGGTCAGCCGGCGGGGCTCCACCGTCGCACCCGCGTCACTCGGCCCCGGGGCCCCGATCAGCCGAATCGTCGGGCTCCGTCTCGCTCTCCGGAGCGGAGCCGCCCCCCGGCGAAGCGCCATTTCCGCCTTCGCCGCCATTCCCGCTCGGCGCCGGCAGTCCCATCATGTGCCGCAGCACTCGCGACACCGTGGACTTGAGATCGCGGCGGTCCACGATCGCATCCAGCATCCCATGCGTGAGCAGGAACTCCGATCGCTGGAATCCTTCGGGCAGCTCCTGCTTGATCGTCTGCTCGATCACGCGCGCCCCCGCAAAGCCGATGAGGGCGCCGGGCTCGGCGAGGTTCACGTCGCCGAGCATCGCGTAGGACGCTGTGACGCCGCCCGTCGTCGGGTCGGTCAGGATGGAGATGTAGGGGACCCTTGCCTCGTTGAGGCGCGCCAGCACGGCCGACGTCTTCGCCATCTGCATGAGCGAGAGGATGCCCTCCATCATGCGCGCACCGCCCGACGCGCTCACGATGAGCAAGGGCTCGCGGTCCTTGAGGGCCCGTCGACCGAGGCGGGCGATCTTTTCACCGACCACGGACCCCATGCTGCCGCCGATGAACTCGAAGTCCATCACACCCAGCTTGACCGGGAGCGTGTCCAGACGTCCCGACCCCGTGACCACCGCCTCGCCGTGCTCCGCCCGCCGCTCCGCCGCCTTCAGCCGCTCGCCGTACGGCTTCAGGTCGTGGAAGTGCAGCGGGTCGCCGCTGCGCATGCTCGCATCGTGCTCGACGAAGCTCTCCTCGTCGAGCAGCAGCCCGATATAGTCGTCCGCTCCGATGCGGAAGTGGTTGCCGCAGTTCGGGCAAACCCACGCGTTCTTAGTCAGCCGCGCGCGGTACAGGATCTCCCCGCACGCGTCGCACTTCTCGAAGACGTCCGACGGCAGCTCCCGCCGCTCCGTCGCCTCGAGCTTCTTCTTCGGCTTCCTGAACCAGCTCATCTCAGACCGCCCTCCCCTGCTCCGCCGAGACCCGCTCCGCCAGCCCCATCGCGAGGTACGTAGCCAGCAGGAACGAGCCTCCGTAGCTCAGGAACGGTAACGGGATCCCCGTGATCGGCATGAGCCCGATCGTCATCCCAATGTTCACCAGCACGTGCGCGCTCCAGGCGCCGAAGATGCCGAAGGCGATGATGCCGCCGAACGGGTCCGGCGCCCGCTCCGCGATCTTCACCAGCCGCCACAGGATCACGGCGAATCCCAGGATCACGATCAGCGTCCCAATGAAGCCCAGCTCCTCTCCGATGACGCTGAAGATGAAGTCGGTGTGCTGCTCCGGCAGGAACGCCAGCCGCTTCTGCGTGCCGTGTAGAAAGCCCTTTCCGAACCAGCCGCCGCTGCCGATCGCCACTTGCGACTGGATCAGCTGATACCCCGCTCCCTTCGGATCCAGCTGTGGGTTCAGGAACACCAGCAGACGGTTCTTCTGGTACTCCGCCAGGTGGTTCCACAACGGGACCGCGATCGTGCCGGCGAGCAGGTTCGCGCCGATCACCGTCACCGCCTCCGACATCTGCGCCCTGTAGAGCAGCACGAACAGGATGAGAATCAGCATATAGACGCTGAACATCCACACGCTGAAAGAAAGCAGCAGCGCGATCAGCGGACTCACCAGCATGAACAGCACGCCGAGCGGCGTGCCGCCCCAGTACATCGTCGCGATCAGCAGCGCGCCGAACACCATCGCCGTGCCGAGATCCGGCTGCGCCAGCACCATCAGCATGGGCACGCCCACAATGGCGATCGGGGCCCACAGCCGCCAGATCGTGCGCGGCGCCTCCCGCCATGCCCCCATCACCTTCCCCAGCATCAGGATCGTCGCGAGCTCGGCGAACTGCGACGGTTGGAAGGCGAGCGGGCCGAGCGGCAGCCAGCTCTTCGTACCGGCCGCCGTCCCGTGACCGGTGCCGATGACGAGCGTCGCCGCCAGCATCGCCACGCCGAGAACGTACAGCGGAGCCGCAGCCCACTCGAACCAGCGCACCTGGATGCGCGCGACCATCAGGAACGCGACCAGCGCGATCGCCATCCACACCAGCTGCCGCTTCCAGAAGCCAGCGACCGTCGGGTTCGGGATGTCGAGCTGGCCGGCGGAATAGACCATGGCGACGCCGAACAGCGACATGAGCAGCACGGTCAGCACCAGGATCGGGTCGCCGACGATCGCCCGGATCCGCTCCGACAGCTTCATCCGCTTCGCCCCGCCTTCCGCGCCGTCAAGGCTAGAAGGCCGTTGAAGAAATGGAGCGAGCCGCGTTGCGGGCGCCACGGGGCCAGATCCGAGGCGGTGCGACGACGCGATGTCGAACGCCATCGCGGAGGAGCGCCAACGCTGGAGACGGCCCCGTGCCGCCCGCAACCCACAGGGCGCATGGCGGTTGCGCGGCTGATCCTTCGTCTCTCGTCGTCACCGATGCACAGGGCATCGCTTCCTCCTCGTTCCTCGGCTGAGGCGCGCAAGCGCCACACGCGCGGCCGCACCCCAATTCTTCAACGGCCTTCTAACGCTCGCCGGTCAGACCGCGATAGATCGCGAGCGCGACCACGCCCGCCCCCGCCGCATAGGCCGCTTCGAGCGGGGCTCGCATCAGCAGCTGGGGAACGAGGTCCACGCTTCCGCTTCCCGTAGCGAGCCTCGTCAGGACGTAAAAGATCGCGTCGTGCAGCCATTTTCCGAGGAAGAGGTACACCACCACGAAGAACCAGCTGTCCCCGACGAACAGCTCGCGCCCGCGCGCGCCGAGGTAACCGAGCACCGCCAGCGCGACCATGTCCGCGCCGAAGGCAACGAGCGCCAGCGCGTCGCGCAGCAGTCCGAGCACGGCGCCGAACGTCGTCGCGACCGCGCGGTTCATGCGGCGCGACCCGAGCAGCAGCGCGACCGTCACCAGGTCCGGCGCCACGATGCCGAGCCCCAGCCCGATGTGCAGCAGGAAATGGAGGACGACGAGCGCGGCGAGGAAGATGGCGAATGCCATCGACGACTACCGCTTTCCCGCCGTGTCCGCCGCCGTCAAGCGGTCGCGGGTCACCGGCGCGTACCAGGCCGTGGAGTAATCCGCTTTCAATGCGTCGGCCGCGATGTTGACGAAGACCTGCTTCGCCGATTCCGGCCGAACCGCCGGCCTGAGGACATAGCTCTTCCGCCACCCCGTGTCGGCGTCCTCGATGCCGACGACGGTCCCGACCGGGATACCGCGCGGATACACGCCGCCGCGGCCGGACGTCACCACGCGCGTCCCGGGCCGCAGGTCGCTGTGGAACGGAGCCCCCGACAGGCGCAGCTCGTCCTCCTCCCGGAAGCGACCCCGCCTCGGCTCCACGAGGCCGTATACGTTGCCATCCGCCGTCATCGCGCTGGCACGGAAGTCCGGGTGCGTCCAGTCGATCGCCTGCGCCGTATGCTCGTCCACGCTCTCCACCACCCCCAGCAAGCCGCCGCTCGAGATCACGGCGCTGCCGACGCCGACTCCATCGGCCCGACCGGCGGAGACCATGAACGTGCTCTCCGCCGGCCCCACCCCCAGCCGCAACACCGCGGCGGGTACCCAGCCCTCGCCCAGCCGCGGCTTCAGGTCGAGCAACGCCCTGAGCCGTCGATTCTCCTCCGCCAGCGGCGCCTGCGCCGCCGCGAGCACGGCGAGCGAATCCCGCTCCGCCTCGAGCGCGGCCGGGTCCTCCTGGCGCAGCTTGGACTGCGCGAGCGTGGCCTGCGTCGCGACGAACGGCCGCAGCACAGTGCGACGCATCCCGCTTCGCACCGGTCCCTGTACCGAATCCGGCACGAGCAGCAGGACGACGCCCAGCAGGATCACGATGCCCGCCAGGACGTCGTCCCGTCGCCGCTTCGGCCGTGTGTCGCGGAAGTACGCCACGGCTGTCAGGAGTTCAGCACACTGCGGTACCGGGGCATGTCGTCCAGGATGCGGCCGGCTCCGCGCACGACGCAGGTCAACGGGTCCTCGTCCACATGGATCGGCAGGTTCGTCTCGTTGGCCAGCAGCTGATCCAGGCCGCGGATGAGCGCCCCGCCGCCCGTCATGACGATGCCGCGGTCCACGATGTCGGACGCCAGCTCGGGAGGCGTGATCTCCAGTGCGCGCCTGCACGCGTCCACGATCTGCTGGATCGGCTCCTGGATGCACTCGCGGATCTCCTGCGAGTGCACGCGCACCGTCTTCGGAATCCCGCTGACCAGATCCCGCCCCTTCACATCCATCTCCCGCTCGTCCGACGTGTTGAAAGCCGAGCCGATCTGGATCTTGATCGCCTCGGCCGTCGGCTCACCGATCAGCAAATTGTAGTTCTTGCGCAGGAAGCTAACGATCGCGTTGTCGATCTCGTCTCCCCCCACGCGGATCGACGTGTCCGCGACGATTCCGCTCAGCGCGATCACCGCGATCTCCGTCGTCCCTCCCCCGATATCAATGACCATGTTTCCCGTCGGCGTGTCCACCGGCAGCCCCACCCCGATCGCCGCGGCCATCGGCTCCGCCACCATGTAGACCTCCTTCGCCCCCGCCGCAGCCGCGCTGGAGCGCACCGCCCTCCGCTCCAGCTCCGTGATCCCCGAAGGAACCCCCACCACCACGCGCGGCTTCATCCGAAAGACCCGGCTCTTCGTCACCGTACGCAAGAAGTGGCGCAGCATGATCTCCGTCGTATCGACGTCGGCGATCACGCCATCCTTCATGGGCCGCACGGCAATGATCCCTTCCGGCGTGCGCCCGAGCATCCGCTTCGCTTCGAGGCCGATTCCCTTGATGCTGGCGGAGCCCCGCTCCACCGCGACCACGCTCGGCTCGTTCAGGACGATCCCCTCGCCCTTCACGTACACGAGCGTGTTCGCGGTGCCGAGATCCACCGCGATGTCGTTGACCGGCAGAATCCGGCCCGTGCTGAAGAGGCTGCGCAGCGCCATTTCTCGTCCCGTGGCCCCTCCGGCAGGGCTCGCCTAGATGTCAGATGCGCACCGCCCCGGCAAGCGGTGGGCCGATCCCGAAAAGCGTGTCAAGTTAGGGGCGTCGCCCCATGGTGGGCAACCACCCCCTACCCCTGAAACTTCCTGCGGTTACGCCACTTATGGTCACCGCCCGGTGCTGCCGAAGCCGCCTGATCCGCGCTCCGACGCGGGCAACTCGGTCGTCTCCTGCCATTCCACGCGGAGCACCGGCGCGACCAGCATCTGCGCCATCCGCTCGCCGTGGTCGATCACCTGCGGCTCGCGGTCGAGATTGACCAGCGGCACGCGGATCTCGCCGCGATAGTCGCTGTCGATCGTGCCGGGCGCATTGACCATCCCGATGCCTCGTCGTATCGCGAGCCCGGAGCGCGGCCGCACCTGCGCCTCGTATCCCTCGGGCAGGGCGATCGCGAGCCCCGTCGGCACCAGCTCCCGTGCGAGCGGGGGCAGCGTGATCGGCGGCCCGGCGTTGCGCAGGTCCAGGGCGGCAGAGCCTGCGGTCGCATAGGCCGGCAACGGCCAGTCCGCCGGATAGTTGTCGAGCCGTCGAATGAGCACGCGCAACGAGTCCATGAGCTTCAAGCCGGTCGTCGACGGATGGCCTACAGCACGTCCTCGATCGCCGTATAGTCCAGCCCGAACGCCTCCGCCACGCCCGGGTAAGTGACTCGCCCCGCGACGACGTTGACGCCTAGCGCGAGCGCCCGATCGGCCCGACACGCCTCCTCCCAGCGGAGATTGGCGAGGGCGAGGGCGTATGGATAGGTCGCGTTGGTGAGCGCGAGCGTCGACGTGCGCGGCACGCCCCCCGGCATGTTCGCGACGCCGTAGTGGATCACCCCGTCCACCACGTAGATCGGATCGTCGTGCGTCGTCGGCTTGATCGTCTCGACGCACCCGCCCTGGTCGACGGCGACGTCCACGATTACGGAGCCTTCCTTCATGCGCTCCAGATCCTCACGCCGCACCAGGTGCGGCGCCTTCGCGCCGGGAAGCAGCACGGCTCCGACCACGAGGTCCGCGCGCTCCAGCTGATCCAGGATGTTGTGGCGGTTCGAGTAGAGCAGCGTCACGTTCGCCGGCATCACCTCGGCGAGGTAGCGCAGGCGATTCAGGGACAGATCGAGGATCACCACGTGCGCGCCGAGCCCAGCGGCCATGCGCGCCGCATTGGAGCCGACGATGCCACCACCGAGGATCACGACGGTGCCCGGCTCCACCCCCGGCACGCCCCCGAGAAGCATGCCCCGGCCACCGAAGTACTTCTCCAGGTATTTCGCTCCTTCCTGCACCGCCATCCGGCCGGCCACCTCGCTCATCGGCGTGAGCAGGGGCAGCTCTCCCGTCGGCAGCTGTACCGTCTCGTACGCGATCGCGATGGCTCCCGACTCCATCACCGCATGGGTCAGCTGCTCGGCGGCGGCGAAGTGGAAATACGTGAAAATGACCTGTCCTTCGCGCATGCGCGGCCACTCGGGCTCGATCGGCTCCTTGACCTTCATGATCATCTCCGCACGCTTCCAGACCTCGTCTGCGCCGCCGACGAGGGTCGCGCCCGCCGCCTCGTAAGCCCCGTCCGCGAAGCCGCTGCCCTCACCCGCGCCCCGCTCGATCAGCACGTCGTGCCCGGCGTGCGCCAGCGACTCGGCGCCCGCCGGCACGAGCGCGATGCGGTTCTCGTTTCGTTTGATCTCTTTCGGTACGCCGATGATCATCGTCTCATTCCCGGTCAGGGTCTGAATTACGCGTCCGGTCCGAGCCGCAGCACGACCTGCCGCTCGGGATTGAAATACTCCGCCGCGAGCGCCGCCACCTGCTCAGGCGTCACTGCCTCGACCCGGGCGAGCAGCTCGTCCAGCGTCAGGAACGGTTCGTCATACAGCGCCACACCGGCGAGTCGATGCAGCCGCGCGCCGCTGGATTCCAGCGAAAGCACCAGCTGCCCCTTGACCTGCCCCTTCACATCCTCCAGCTCATCCGGCCGCAGGCCGTTGAGCGCCACCTCGTACAGCTCCTCCCGCACCGTCGCCTCGGCACGATCGGCCCACTCCGGACGGGTGCCGACGTAAACGCCGCACACGCCTGCGCGCTCGTAGAAGGTCTGGTACGAATAAACGGTATAGGCAAGGCCGAGCTCCTCACGCACGCGCTGGAACAGCCGGGAGCTCATCCCGCCGCCGAGCGCATTGGAGAGCAGGACGAGCGCGTACCGACGCGGGTCG
Source organism: uncultured Gemmatimonadales bacterium (assembly GCA_963798855.1). Classification (GTDB taxonomy): domain Bacteria; phylum Gemmatimonadota; class Gemmatimonadetes; order Longimicrobiales; family RSA9; genus CAWCUU01. Next base: position 1,749,543 of record CAWCUU010000001.1, read on the forward strand.
CCGTGCCCGAACGTCGGGGCGCCGAAGACCAAATGGGTCTGCGCACCGGTCCGCTCCACGCGCTCCCCACGACCCGCGGCCCTCGTCGGCATTCTCGGTAGCGTCGTCCGTTCCCCGGCGGGCGCCGCCTCGAACATGCGCTCCACCTGCTCGACGACGGCATCGTGCGCGATGTTGCCGGCTGCTGCCACGACCAGGTTCGGCCGCGCGTACGCCGCGCCATGCACGCGCCGCAGGTGGTCCGCGCCGAGCGCCGCGACCGTGTCGCGCGTTCCGAGGATGGAGTAGCCGTAGGGGTGGTCCCCCCAGAGCGCATGGGAGTGCAGGTCGAAGACGAGGTCGTCCGGCGTGTCCTCGACCGTGGAAATCTCTTCGAGGACGACCTCCCGCTCCAGCTCGAGGTCAGACTCCCGCAGTAGCGGAGCCAGCACTATGTCCGCGAGCACGTCGAGCGCCTCGGTGACGTGTTCATCCAGAACTCGCGCCTGGAAGCTCGTGTGCTCGCGGGTCGTGTAGGCATCCAGCGAGCCTCCGAGCCGCTCGAGCTCGAGCGCGATGTCGCGGGCGCTACGACGCGGCGTCCCCTTGAAGACCATGTGCTCGAGGAGGTGGCTGACCCCCATCTCGGCGGGCCGCTCGTGTGCCGAGCCCCAGCGTACCCACACGCCGACGGCGCACGAGCGCACCCAGCGCATTTCCTCCGTCAGGACGCGCAGTCCACCGGCCAGCTCGGCCGTCTCGAATCGGTCGCCCCGCGAGGCCCCGTTCGCCTCAGGCATCCCCGTCGAGCGCCGCCTTCCGCGACAGACGCAGTCGCCCCTTCTCGTCGATCGAGAGCAGCTTCACCCGCGTTATGTCGCCCTTCTTCAGGACGTCTTCCGTCCTTTCGGTGCGCGCTTCCTGCAGCTCCGAGATGTGGCACAGACCTTCGACCCCGGGCAGGATCTCGACGAACGCGCCGAACGTCGTCGTGTTCTTCACCACGCCCTCGTAGATCTTGCCGACCTCCGGCTCCTGGACGATCGCCTCGACCATCTCCCTCGCCTTGTCACCACCCACGCCGCCAGGGCTCGAGATCGTGACGACACCGGTGTCCTCGATGTTGATCTCCGTGCCCGTCTGCTCCTGGATCGCGCGGATCGTCTTCCCCTTCGGTCCGATCACCTCTCCGATCTTCTCCGGATTGATCTGGATCGTGATGATCCGGGGTGCATACGGGGAGAGCTCGGTGCGCGGCTCCGAGAGCGTCGCCTCCATCACGTCCAGGATATGGAGCCGACCGCGGTGTGCTCGCTCCAGCGCCTCGCGCATCAGATCGACGGTGAGACCCTCGATCTTGATGTCCATCTGGATCGAGGTCACTCCCTGGCGCGTGCCGGCCACCTTGAAGTCCATGTCGCCCAGCGCGTCCTCGACTCCGAGGATGTCGGTCAGCACCTCGACGCGCTCGCCTTCCTTGATCAGCCCCATCGCGACCCCCGCGCAGGAGGCTCTCACCGGCACGCCCGCGTCCATCAGCGCCAGTGAAGCACCGCACACGGAGGCCATCGAGGAGGAGCCGTTGGACTCGAGAATGTCGGAGACGATGCGGATCGTGTAGGGGAATTCGTCGTACGCCGGTAGCAGCGGCTGGATCGCCCGCTCCGCGAGCGCGCCGTGCCCCTGCTCGCGTCGCGAAACGCCGCGGATCGGGCGAACTTCGCCGACCGCGAACGGCGGCATGTTGTAGTGCAGCATGAACGACTTCGAGGTTTCCTGGGCGACGTCGATGGTGTCGATCCGCTGCTCGTCCGAGGCGGTGCCCAGCGTAACGACCGCCAGCGACTGCGTCTGACCGCGGGTGAACAGCGCAGATCCGTGCGTCCGCGGCAACAGGCCCGTCTCGCACGTGATCTTGCGGATGTCGTCCGGCTTGCGGCCGTCGATCCGCTCGCCCCGCTCCAGGATCTGGCGGCGCATCGCCCGCTTCTCGACCTGGTAGAGGACCTCCTTGATCGCCTGCCCCTCTTCCTCGAACTCCTCCGCGAGCTGCGCCTGCACGTCCTCCCGCAGCGCCGCCAGCGCCTGGTTCCGCTCCTGCTTGTCCACAAGGTTCAGCGCCTCCGCCACTCGATCGCCCGCCAGCGACTCGACCCTCTGTCGCACCGTGTCCGACACCGGCAGCGACTCCCACTCCATCTTCGGGACCGATACCTCCGCGAGGATCTCCTCCTGGATCCCGATCAGCTCGCGGATCCCCTCGTGCGCGACCTGGAGCGCCTCCACCACATCGCTCTCCGGAATCTCAACGGCGCCGCCCTCGACCATCGTGATCGCCGCCTGTGTGCCGGCGACGACAATGTCGATGTCGCTGTATTCGAGCTGCTGGAACGTCGGGTTCAGCACCCACTGCCCCTGGATCCGTCCAACCCGCACACCGGCGATCGGGCCATTGAACGGAATCCTGGACATCGACAGCGACAACGACGCCCCGAGGATGCCCAGCACGTCCGCGTTGTTCTCCTGGTCCGCCGAGATGACGTTGCAGAACACCTGCGTCTCGTTCTGGAAGCCATTCGGGAACAGCGGCCTGAGCGGCCGATCGATCAGCCGCGCCGACAATACCTCGTTCTCACCGGGCCGCCCCTCGCGCTTGATGAAGCCGCCCGGGATCTTTCCGGCTGCGTAGGTCTTCTCGCGATATTCGACAGTCAGGGGGAAAAACGGCAGGTGGGTCCGGTGAGACTGGGCCGTCGCCGTGCACAGCACGATCGTCTCGCCGTATTGCACCATACACGCGCCGTCCGCCTGCCGCGCCATCCGCCCCGTCTCGATGACCAGGGGCCTGCCGGCGAACGTCTTCTCTACTCTCTTCATGTTTTCGTCCTCATGTTGGACCGGATACTCGCGTCTTCCGCTTTGTCGCTCCTGGAACTGGAATCGCCGGCTCCGCGGGCGGCGTCCTGCTAATGGCGCAGCCCCAGATCCTCGAGCAGCGAACGGTATCTCTCCACATCCGTGCGCCGCAGGTAATCCAGCAGACGCCGCCGCTTGCCGACCATGCGCAGCAGGCCACGGCGGCTGTGATGGTCCTTGGGATGGCTGCGGAAATGGTCGGTCAGCTCGTTGATCCGCGCGGTCAGCAGTGCGATCTGCACCGGCGCGCTGCCACGGTCGGTGGGGTGCAGCTGGTACTTCTGGATGACCTCATCCTTGTTCGTCAGCACGTCAGCCTCTCCGAGAGTCTACGCTGGTCGGGAAGCGAGGAGCCGGTGTGGCCCCTCCCGAATTTTGATAACCTTTTAACTTAGGCAATTTTGGAGCGACGGACAAGCAATCAATGCGACCCGATCGAGGCGTCGCTGTCGTCGTTCTCCCAGACCATCGGCACGGCGGCTCACGCCGAGATTCCCGCAGCGGAAGAACGGCCTCGAGCCTACCGTTCGGGGGCGCCTCCGCACCCGGACTCGAGGAGGACGCGTGCCGCATCGCAGTCTTCACGGATGGCGGCGATCAGCTCCGGCACTGTCGCGAAGGGGTGGATCGGGCGGATGCGGTCGCAGAAGTCGACGCGGACCGTGTCGCCGTAGATGTCCGCGTCGAAGTCGAAGAGGTGCAGCTCTATGGAGGGAGGAGAGCCGCGGAACGTCGGCCTCGGGCCGAGGTGGAGCACGCCGTCGTACGCGCGCGCCCGAACGATCGCGCGCACCGCGTAAACGCCCTCGAGCGGGAGCAGCTTGTCCTCGTGGTCGGGCCGGATGTTCGCGGTCGGGAAGCCGAGCGTGTGACCGCGCCCGTCCCCGCGCACGACGACGCCGCGAAGGGCGTATGGCCTTCCGAGCCCGTCGGCGGCCCCGCGTACATCGCCGTCCTTCAGCAGCGCGCGGATGCGGCTCGAGGAGATCGGGGCGCCCCCGAAGTCCACGGGGGCGACGACGTCGACGCGGAAATCTAGCTCCCGACCGATCGCGAGCAGGGTGTCGGCGTCCCCGCTCCGACCTCGGCCGAAGCCGTGGTCGTAGCCGATCACGAGGTGCCGCATTGCCAGCCGGCCGATCAGGATTTCCTCGACGAAGCGCCGCGGAGAGTAGTTCGACAGATCCCGGCTGAAGGACAGGAAGACGGCGTAGTTGACCCCGGACTCGGCGAGGATCTCCTTCTTCTCGTCGGGCGTCGTGAGCAGGGGCGGAGCCGCTTCCGGCCGAACGATCCGCAGCGGGTGCGGATGGAAGGTCACCAGCACGCTGCGGCGGCCCTCGCGGAGGGCGGAATCGCGGAGCGCCTCCAGCACCGTCCAGTGACCACGGTGAACGCCGTCGAAGGTGCCGACCGTCACGGCCGTGCCCGTCTCGCCGTCCGGAACGAGGACGGGGCCCGAGAACGGGCGATCAGCCATGGACGAGAACCTTGCGGGGCCGCGCCCAGCCGCCGGCCGCCTCGGCGATCGCGGCGAGCCGTCCATCGCGAGCGAGGACGACGATCCCGGTTCGGGCGTGGTCCACCTGGACCGGCCGCCCCTGGACCACGGCGGCGACGTCTTCGGCATCCAGGTCTACCCGTGGCAGGTGCTCCAGCGCCTGCAAGGGATCGAGCCAGGCACGGCCGACGGCCTCGGCGTCGTCCAGTCCGCTCATCGGTACGGCGCCTTCGACCGTAAAGGAGCCGATCGAGGTGCGGCGCAGCTCGACGAGGTGGGCGCCGACGCCGAGCGCGTCGCCGAGGTCGCGAGCGATGGCCCGGATGTACGTGCCGCTCGAGCACTCGACCTCGAAGCGTACGCGCGGAAGGACGACATCCAGCACGTCCAGCGACAGGATCTCGACTTCGACGGGTCGGGCTTCCACCACGTCGCCACGGCGCGCGATCCGGTGAGACCTCTCCCCTTCGATCTTCTTCGCGGAATAGGCGGGTGGACGCTGAAGACGCGCGCCGATCTGCTCCTGTAGCGCCTCCCGTACTCGATCCGGATCGAGGGTCTTCCAGTCATCCGAGGCGGAGAGCGGCGCGCCCGTGAGGTCATCGGTGTCCGTCGCCACGCCGAGCCGGGCGGTCGCGACGTACCGCTTGGAAAGCCCCGTGAGGTACTCGGCGAGCCGGGTCGCTCGTCCCACACACAGCAGAAGGAGCCCGGAAGCGAAGGGGTCCAGGGTGCCGGTATGGCCGATCCTGCGGGTCCCGAGGGCTCTCCGCGCCGCGGCCACCGCGTCGTGCGACGTGGGCCCCTCCGGCTTGTCGAGCCGGAGCACGCCCTCGGGCGCGGCGTCACTCCTCCTCGCCACTGGACTCCTCCGCCGGCGACGGCGCCTCCCTCGACTCGGCCGGAAGCACCTCGCCGAGCAGGCGCTCGATGCGCATGGCGTAGTCGAGCGTGCGGTCGAGCTCGAAGTGCAGCTCGGGCACGCGCCGCACCCGGAGCCGCTTGCCGAGCTCGGTCCGGGCGAATGAGGCCGCCGAGCGCAGCCCTTCCAGCGCCTCCTGCTTCTCGGCCTCATCGCCCACGACGTTGAGGTAGACGCGCGCGTAGTCGAGGTCGGGCGTGGTTTCCACGCCCGTCACCGTCATAACGCCGACTCGCGGATCACGTACCTCGTTCCTGAGGATGTCGCTCAGCTCGCGGCGGATCTGCTCGTTCAACCGCTGCACGCGTCGCGTTGTCATGGGCCGCTCTCTCCCCGCGGGCTCCGGCTGCCGAAACGAGAGACGGCGGCCGTCCCGCGGACGCCGCCGTCTCCGATACCTACATGAAGCGTCGATAGCTGTCGATGATGCGCGCTCGATGCTCTCCGCTCACCAGCCGATCCGCGCTCTGCAGCACCGACTCCACCTGGCGCCGCTCGCCGGACACCACGCAGGCAGTGAGCTCCGCCCTCTGCCACAACTCCTGGTGGCCCGTCTCCGCGACCGAGATGTTGAAGCGCCCGTGGAGGCGGTCCTTCAGGCTCTTCACCACACGTCGCTTGTCCTTCAGCGACTGTGCCCCGAAGATCTCGAGCTCCCAGGCGATCAGGCCAATGACCACGTCGCCGCCGGCCGCCGAGGACGAACGCTACGCGCTCTCGGCGCTCGCGCTGCTCGCGAGCGTGCGCGCCACCTCTTCGATGCGGTAGCACTCGATCACATCGCCGACCTTCACGTCGTTATAGCTTTCGACGTTGAGGCCGCACTCGAAGCCTTCACGCACCTCGCGGACATCGTCCTTGAAGCGCTTCAGGCTGCCGAGCACCCCTTCGTAGATCTGCATTCCCTCGCGCACGATGCGGACGCGGGCCCGACGGTCGATCACGCCCTCGGTGACATAGCAGCCGGCGACCGTGCCGATCCGCGGGACCTTGAAGAGCTGTCGCACCTCGGCCGCGCCCAGCAGCACCTCGCGCTCCTCCGGCGCGAGCAGCCCCTCGAGCGCCGAGCGAACCTCCTCGACCGCCTCGTAAATGACGCTGTACAGCCGGATGTCGACGCCTTCCTGATTGGCGATGGCACGGGCGTTTGCGTCCGGTCGGACGTGGAATCCGATCACGATCGCACCCGATGTGGCCGCGAGCAGGATGTCGGACTCGTTGATCGCCCCGACCGCGCGGTGGATCACGTCCACCTGGACCTCGCCGGTGGAGAGCTGCTCCAGCGCGTCGGAGAGCGCCTGCACGGAGCCGTCCACGTCGCCCTTGATGACGAGGTTCAGCTGCGCCGTCTGTCCCTTCGCGAGCATCGCGCTGATGTCCTGCAGCTTCACGCCCCGACTCTTGATGCGCAGTTGCTTCTCCCGCTCGAGACGCTGCCGCGACTGCGCGATCTCCGCGGCGCGGTCCGCGTCCATGACGACCAGCGTATCGCCCGCCTGCGGCACTCCCGACAGCCCCAGGATCTGCGCCGGTGTCGCGGGTCCGGTCTCATCGACCGCGTTGCCGCGCTCATCCAGCATTGCCCGCACGCGTCCCTCGTACAGACCGCAGACGAATGCGTCGCCGACGCGAAGTGTGCCGTTCGTGACCAGCACGGTCGCCACGGGGCCCTTCCCCACGTCGAGCTGAGCCTCGATCACCGTACCCTGCGCGTCACGGTTCGGGTTCGCCGTCAGCTCCAGCAGCTCCGCCTGCAAGAGCAGCTTGTCGAGCAGGTCCTGGATGCCGGCACCGGTCTTGGCGCTGACCTCCGCCGCCAGGACGTTGCCGCCGAACTCCTCGACGACGACCTCGTGCTCGAGGAGCTGCTGCTTCACCCGTGTCGGGTTCGCGCCCGGTTTGTCGATCTTGTTGATCCCGACCACGATCGGAACGCCGGCGTTCTTCGCGTGGCTGATCGCCTCAATGGTCTGCGGCATCACCGAGTCGTCGGCGGCGACCACGAGGATGACGAGATCGGTGACCTCCGCGCCGCGCGCCCGCATCGCCGTGAAGGCGGCGTGGCCCGGCGTGTCCAGGAACGTCACCGAGCGGCCGTCCTCCAAGCGAACGTTGTAGGCGCCGATATGCTGCGTGATGCCGCCCGCCTCGCCCGCGATCACGTTCGTCTTGCGGATGTAGTCCAGGAGCGACGTCTTGCCGTGATCCACGTGGCCCATGACGGTGACCACCGGCGGCCGCGGCTCGAGGTCCTCCGGCCGCTCTGCCTCCGCCTCCTCCTCGAGATCCGCGGAGTAGCCGGTCTCGCGAGCCGCCTTGTAGCCGAACTCGTCGAGCAGCAGCTCGATCTGATCGAAGTCCAGCCGCTGGTTGATCGTCACCATCAGTCCGAGATTCTTGAACGCACTCGTGATGATCTCGGTCGGTCTGTGATCGATCAGCTCCGCCAGCTCGGCGACCGTCAGGAACTCGTTCACGCGGACCGTCTGGGCTTCCTCGGCCGCAACCCGCTGCCGCTCCGCCTCCCGTTCCTCGCGCCGCTCCGCGGCCTCCACTCGCGAGCGCCGGCGCTTGCGGCCACCGGTTCCCGACTTGATCTCGGCCATGACGCGCTGCACGTTCTCCTGCACCGCGTCCTGGTCCACTCGCTGCCGCTTCTTCTTCCGCTTCTCCTTCTTCGACTTGCGACGGCCGTCGGTGGTGAAGCCCTCCGCCTGGATCCGCACCTGCCCGCCCGGGCCCGCGCTCGCGGCCGGTGCCGGCCGCGCCGGCATGACGTCTGCCACGCGCTTCGGCCGGAACGCCTCCCTGCGACGCGTCCGATCCGTCTCCTCCTCTTCGGCGGCGCGTGCGGCAGGTCGCTCCTCCGACGCCGGCTCCGCCTCCTCTTCTTCCTCGGGCTCTTCGACCTCCGAGACCGGCTCCTGCTCCGGCTCGGCCTGCGCAGCGATGCGTTCCTCCGCCTCCTCTTCGGCCTCTTCCACCGCCTCCACGGCGGCCTCCTCGAGAGCCTCCGCAGCCGCCGCCTCGGCCGCTTCCGCGGCCATCGCCTCGGCCGCGTCGGCCGTCGGTGACGCCGTTTCCGGCTCCTCGACGACCTCCAGCTCCGACTTGCGGCGGCGGCGGCGACGGCGCGTCGTAGTCTGGGCGTCCTCGATGGCCGCTTCCAGCGCCTCATCCACGTTTTCGTGGCCGGCGCGCCGCTCCCGCTCCAGACGCGCACGCACCTTCGACACCGTGCCGACATCGATGGCCGATGCCTCGCTGCGTACGGGCGCACCCAGCTCACGAAGCAGCTGGATCAGCGCTTCGCTCGGGACCTTCAACTCCTTCGCTACTTCGTAAACGCGCATCGCCTGTCAACCACCTGTCCGGAAAAGCCGTCCCCACTCACTGCTTCATCGTCTCGAAAACATCGAAGAGCCGTCGGCCCAGCGAACGGTCGAGCACCGCCACCGCCGAGACCGGCGCACGGCCGATCGCCCCGCCGAGCTCCTCACGCCGATATCCAATCACGTACCGGACCTCCCGCGCCTTCAGCAGGGGCAGCAGCCGGTCCTGCGTGTTCGCCGAGCAGTCCGCAGCGACGATCACGAACGGTGGCTGCGTCCCCCTCCGCAGCGCCTCGCGCACCGCGCCCGTTCCGCCGACCGCCGCCCCCGCTCGGGCCGCGAGGCCGAGAAGGCGGAGCGCCGCGTCAGCCGACCGGCTCGTCCGCCCCCTCCTCCGCCTCGGAGCTCGCCGCCGATGCGGCAGTCTCGTCGACGGCCTCCGCCTCGCCGGCCTCGTCTTCTCCGGCAGCCGTGCCGACGGCCGACTCCTCCTCGCCGGAAGCCGCCTGCTCTGCAGCGGGCGGCTCTTCGGCTACCGGCGCCACCTTCATGCCCAGGATCTCGCTGGCGACCTGGCGCGCCTCGGCGAGCTCGTCCGCCGTCGGCTGTGCTCCCTGCTCCTCGCTCGACTCGGAGGCGCCCTCGACGACGACCGTCAGCTCGTCGATGATGCGGAGCACCTCGGCGGCCTCCTCCTCCGATACCCCAGGAATGCGCCCGAGATCGTCCCGCTCAAGGTCGATGATATCAAAAAACGTAGTATATCCGGCCCCTTCCAGGGCCGCCAGAGTGGCCGGCTTGATCTCGAGCTCGGACAGCGGGAAGTCCGCCATCTCGTACTCGGAGTCCGGCGCCGCGCCGCCGAAGAGCGCTTCGTCGGCGCCGCGCTCGAGCCACTCGCGGCTTCCGTAGAGGTCGATCTGCCAGCCGATGAGCTGGCTCGCAAGTCGGACGTTCTGGCCGTTTCGACCGATCGCGAGCGAGAGCTGGTCCTCGTCGACGATGGCGGTGATCACGCGCCGCTCGGCGTCGCTGATCACTTTCGCGACCTGTGCGGGCGCGAGCGCGCGTCGCGCGTAGACCTCGGGGTCGGGGTGCCAGGGGACGATGTCGATGCGCTCTCCGCCGAGCTCGCTGACGACGGCCTGGACGCGCGAGCCCTTCACACCGACGCAGGCGCCGACCGGGTCGATCGATTCGTCCCGGGATGCGACCGCCAGCTTGGTACGTCCGCCGACTTCGCGGGCAATGCCCTTGATCTCGACGATGCCCTGGTAGATCTCGGGGACCTCGAGCTTGAAGAGCGCGGCGACGAAGAGCGGGTCCGCCCGCGACATGATCAGGCGCGGCCCCTTCGAGGTCTCCTCCACCCGCTTCAGCACCGCCCGAATCGGCTCGCCCTGGCGGAATCGCTCGCGCGGATTCTGTTCCTTCCAGGGGATCGTCGCATCGGCGTCGCGAGACTTGTTCAGCATCATCACGATCTTGCCGCGCTCGACCTGCTGCACCTCACCGCTCAGCAGCTCGCCGACGCGGTCGGCGTACTCGTCGCGGATGCGATTCCGCTCGTTCTCCCGCAGGCGCTGGATGATCCGCTGCTTCGCCGCCATCACGGCGTTGCGGCCGAACTGCTCGAACTCCACCGGGATCTCCAGAACGTCGCCGGGCTCGAAGTCCGGATCATCCCAGCGCGCCTCCTCCAGGGAGGTCTGGCGAGAGGAATCCTCGACCTCTTCGACCACCTCCTTCAGGACGGTGATGCGCATCTCGCCGGCATCTTCGTCGATCTGGATCTCCGCCTCGACGTTCGGTCCGAAACGCCGCGCGAGCGCGGCCATCAGCCCGTCACGGATCAGGTCGTGGAGCTCCTCACGCGAGATGCTCTTGTTGGCGATCATGTCGCGAAAGGCCGCCAGCACCTGCGTCGCGTTGGCCATACTCCCTTCCTGCTCGTTGGATGTCTCGCGGCGACCGCATCAGCGGTCGTCGTCCCAGCGGAACACCAGCTGCGCGCGGGCCACGTCGCTGCGCGGCACCTCGACCTCATCGCCATCGGCGAGCCGGAGCCGGATCCGCTCCTCCTCACCGCTGCGGGTCAGGCCCAGCAGCTCGCCCTCCAGCCGGCGTCCGCGGCCCGCCAGCGGACCATACCCTTTCAGCGCGACCTCTCGCCCGGCGAAGCGGCGGAAGTCGCGCGATCGCGTCAACGGCCGCTCGATGCCCGGGGAGGAGACCTCCAGCACGTAGGAGGCGCCACCACCGAGCCGCTCATCCAGCAGCGGGCCGATCGCCCGACTCACCTCGGCACACTCGTCGATCGTGATCCCGTGGCCCGGCTCGGAGTCCGGGCGATCGACGCGGAGTCGCAGGACCGGACGCGTGCGCGAGCCGGCTCGCTCCAGCTCCACCAGCTCGAAGCCGAGCTCCTCGACACGCTGCTCCAGCGCCTGCTCCAGGCCATCCGACATTGACAGGTCGGTGAAGGACCGTTGGCGTCGATCAATAAAAAAGTGGGGGACTTCCCCCCACTCGTCAGCGGCGGCGTCCCCCGACGCCCCCGCGGCTACCCCCAAAGTATAAGCGAAGTCCGATGTTACCGCAACCGGCCATCGCTCATCCGCCGGCCTCTCGGATCTCCGCCTCCCAGGTCACGGTGACGGCCCCCTTGAGCGACTGAGCGGTCGGACATTTGTCCACGTGCCGCTCCAGCGCACGATCGACGATATCGTGCGTACCCGCCGGGATCTCCAGCCGGTAGCGCACGTGCACCCGTGTCAGCACCGGAATGCGGTCGCGGAGCTCGTTCATTCCCTCGACCTCCGCCCTGATCTGATCGCCGTCCAGGCTCACCCCGCGCGCCTCCAGCGCGCCGTTCAGCGTCCCTAGCAGTCAGCCACCGGTGGCCGCGACAATGTAGTCCACCGGCAACGGCAGATCCATCGCCGCGTCGAGGCCGTAGTGCCGCTTGATCGAGCCGTGCACACCGATGTCGAACTCTGCGCCCGTCTCGAGCGTGGCACGGCGGTGCACGCCCTCGATCTTCCGGACCCGGCACCGCGCAACATAGAACGGCTCCTCGGTCACGACTCCTCCTCTTCGACTGCGTTCGGGCCGCGGCCACGGTAGCCGCTGCACTGCATCACCGGCAAGGCGGGGTAGCGTGGGAATTCCGGATCGCTGCGCGATAGCGCGCAGAAGAGGAAGCGGGATCCGCGCCGGTTGCCGATGACCTCGGCGTTCACACAGGTGGCGCAGAGACCGGCTCCCGGCATGAGCTGGCCGCCCGGCCTGGCGCCGCTCACGGTAGCGCCGCGTCGGAAAGCGCGAGGACCCCCATCTGGCGCTCGGGATCACCGCCCCTGTGCGAGAAGAAGGGAGAATCGCCGCAGCGCGTGCAGAAGGACGATACGGTGACACGGGATGGGGCGATGCCGAGCGCGACGGCCCGGCGCGCGAGAACGGCCCTCAGATCGACGGGCCGCGCACCGGCGGGAACGGGTAGCTCGAGAGCCTCGTGCACCTCGGGCCCGACCTCGTAGCAGCGCCCACAGATCGACGGGCCGAGGTGAACGTAGAGCCTGTCTGGAAGACTGCCGAAGGCGTGACCGAGCGCCCGCACCCCGCGCTCGAGGATTCCTGCCGCTACACCGCGCCAGCCGCCGTGCAGGACGGCCGCAGCCGGGCGCTCCGGGTCCGCAACGAAGATCGGCACGCAGTCCGCGACGGAGACCGTCAGCAACACCCCCGGTGTGGCCGTGATGTGTCCGTCGTAGCCGTCGCTGATGAGGAGGCCGGGCGGTCCATCGTCGTGCCGCAGTACCTCGGCGCGATGGACCTGCCGGGAGTGGGCGAGGCGCTCCGTTCCCGCGACGCGGCCGAGCTCGCGCCAGCGTCCGAGCACGCTGCCCACCGGCCTGCCGCCGGAAAGGCCGAGGTCGAACGGCTCGGCTTCCCCGCCCCGCGCGGTGGTTCCCTGTACGAAGCCGGGCAGAAGCTCGGGCCACCCGGGATGCACGTAGAGCGGCACCGGCCCGCCGAGCGGCTCTTCCCGGACGACGCTGCCGATCACCGGCTGCATCGCCGGATCCTGCTGCTCTCGACGCATCCCGGCCCTTCAACCTCGATCGACTGGAATGTCCGAGGTCCCGGTCGATGCACCGCCCTCCCCACCGGATCCCCCGGGCTGCCGACCGCCGGCCCGTGCATGGGATTCGTGCGACTCGTGCGCCTCCAGCCGCAACCGCAGGGCGTCGACCTCGGCGCTCAGCGCATCGAACTCGCGGCGGGGCACGAGATCCATCTTCTCGCGGGCGCCTTCGAACGCCGTCTGGGCCCGGCGCATCGTCTCCCGCACTGCCTCGCGCGCCTTCTCGGGCCCGAGCTCGGTGCGGTCGACCATCTCCTGAACCGTCTCCTCGACGGCCTCGCGGAACGCGTCGAGCACGCCCATCCAGGCGCTGAAGCCCTCACGCGGGCGCTGCCGATCCTCCTCCATGATTCCTCCGTTTCAGTCCGTGCGCGAATCCAACCGGCCGATGCGCGCGCCGAGCGCGCGCAGACGGTCATCGATCCGCTCGTAGCCTCGCTCGATCTGCTGCACGTTGTAAATGTGACTTTCGCCTTCCGCGCCGAGCGCCGCAATGAGGAGAGCCATGCCGGCGCGGATGTCGGGGCTCTCGACCACGCCCGCGTGCAGGCGGGACGGGCCGACGACCACGGCGCGGTGCGGGTCGCAGAGCACGATGCGCGCGCCCATGCCGATCATCTTATCGGCGAAGAACATGCGCGACTCGAACATCTTCTCGTGGATCAGGATCGTGCCCCGGCACTGCGTCGCCGTCACCAGCGCCAGCGAGGTAAGGTCCGCAGGGAACGCGGGCCAGGGGCCGTCGTCGATCTTCGGGACGTAACCGCCGAGGTCCATTCGCACCTCACGCTCCTGCGCCGCGGGCACGAACAGGTCCTGGCCCCGGATCTCGCAGCGGATTCCGAGCCGCTCGAACGCCAGCAGCGTCGAATCGAGGTGCTCGACGGCGGCGTCCTCGATGAGGACCTCGCCGCGGGTCACCGCCGCGAGCCCGATGAAGCTGCCGACCTCGATGTGGTCGCTGCCGATGCGGTGCTCGGCGCCGTGCAACTGCTTGACGCCCTCGATCTCTAGCACGTGCGTGCCGATCCCGGAGATGCGCGCGCCCATGGCGACGAGCAGGTTGCACAGGTCCTGTACGTGCGGCTCGGCGGCGGCGTTGCGCAGGCGCGTCGTTCCGCGCGCGAGCACGGCGGCCATGACCGTGTTCTCCGTCGCGGTGACGCTGGGCTCATCGAGGAAGATGTCGGCGCCTGACAGGCCGCTCGTCTCCAACTCGTAGCGACCGGTGGTCTCGAGACGGGCGCCGAGCCGGGTCAGCGCGAGGAAGTGCGTGTCGAGGCGACGTCGCCCGATCACGTCACCGCCGGGAGGCGGCAGCTTCATGCGTCCGACGCGTCCGAGCATCGGCCCGACGAGCAGGATCGAGGCACGGATGCGGGCGGCCAGCTCGGGATCGAGCTCCGAGATGCCGACATCGGTGGCCTGCAGCCTGAGACTGTTTGGGCCGAGCCACTCGCCGCTCGCGCCGAGCCGCTGGAGCAGCTCGACGAGCGTGCGGACGTCACGGATGTCGGGAACGTTGTGCAGCGTGACCGGCTCACCGGTGAGCAGCGTCGCGGCGAGGATCGGCAGCGCGGCGTTCTTGTTCCCGGCGGGGCGGATCGAGCCACGCAACGGATGCCCGCCTTCGACCACGAACTTCGGCATTCTGGTCCTTCCCGGACTATGGCGGATGACCGTCGGTAACGGCCGCTGGACGGCGCTCGATCATGGAAGAATCGTACCCGCGTCGGCCCCGCAGCCAGCGGCTATCTGCGCTTGACACCGTCGAACGGCGCCGCCTAAGATGGACCGGCCGACCGGGAAGCCGGCTCGTCCTTTCAGCCCAAGGCAGATGCGACTCCGGGAGTACCTGCGCACCGATCTCGTTCTCCCGGGCCTCCGTGCCGGCGACGCCGCCGATGCTCTCGGCCAGATCGCGCAAGCGGTAGCGCGGCGGGGCGTCGTGCGCGACGCGACAGCGCTGCGCGAGGCGCTCGTCGCCCGCGAGACGGCGCACACGACCTCTCTGGGCAACGGCGTCGCGGTGCCTCATGCGACGCTGAAGGGGGTCGAGAAGTCCGTCATCAGCATCGCCGTCGCGCCCGAAGGCGTGGCGTTCGGCTCACCACCCGAGTCCGTTCGGGTCGTGTTCCTGCTCCTCTCGCCGCCGGACCGTTCGAGTCTGCACATCCGGCTTCTGGCCCGGATCGCGCGTCTGGTCCGGCAACCCGATTTCGTCGAGCGCATCCGCCTCGCCGACTCCGCAGAAGCCGTCGTCGCGGAGGTCGAGCGCGTGGACGCCGAGCACGTGTAGCCAAACGGAGCTGCGATGCAACTCCTCATCGCGGTGATCAACCAGGAAGAGAAGCTGGACGAGATCCTGTCCGGCTTTCTCGAGCTCGGCATCACCGGCGCCACGATCATCAACAGCGAAGGGATGGGGCGCGTGCTGTCGCACGACATCCCGATCTTCGCAGGGCTGCAGACGCTGATCACGCGCTCGCGGCCTCAGAACCAGACGCTCTTCAGCGTCATCGACGATGACGCGAAGGTGGATGGAGCAATCGCGCTCCTGCAGGAGATCTGCGGCGATCTGAGCAGCCCCGCGACCGGAATCGTGTTCACGGTGCCGGTCTCGCGGGTCGCCGGTCTCGCGCCGGAGCTGGGCGCCGAAGACCTCTAGCGGCGCCGCCATCATTCTGCTGCGACCGGCTGATCGTCGGGAGGCGGTCCGATGAACCCCCTGCTCGGCGTCCTCGTGCTCGTTCTCCTTGGACTGCTGGGGGCGCGCATCTCCTTCACGGAGCGCCGGCGCGCTCTCGGCCCGGGGCTGATCATCGCCACCGGCACGCACTTCATCTTCGTCGGCTTTCTGCTCGGCTCGCACGTCCTCGGGCTACTCACGCCGGTGCTCATCGACAGCCTCTACCCCTTCCTCGCGCTCGGCCTCGGTTGGATCGGCTTCCTGTTCGGACTGCAGCTGGACCGGCGGCAGCTCGCGCGCTTTCCGTTCTCCTTCCTCGTGGCCGCGCTGGCCCAGGCTGCGTTCGCCTTCGCGCTCTTCCTCGCGCTCGGCTCGCTGCTGCTCCGTGCGGCCGGAGCGTGGAACGTGGAAGCACGCATCGCGCTGCTCACCGCCGCCGCCACCGCGTGCGTCTCGACGCCCGCCGGAATCGCGTTCGTCCGGCACAACTTCCTCGTACGGGGACGCGTCAGCGAGCTGCTCCTGTTCATCGCCAGTCTCGACGCGATCGTGGGAATCACGGCGTTGCAGCTGACGTACGGCATCTGACCATCCGGCCGGTCCGCTCGTAGGAGGCGGCTGGGCCATCCTGCAATGGCTCGGCGCCGCGCTCGTGCTCGGTGTCGCGCTGGGTGTCGTGTTCCTCTGGCTCACGAGGCCACAGGCGGCACGGGAAGAGCTCGTCCTCTTCCTTCTCGGACTCGTCGTCTTCGCCGCCGGGTCTGCCCTCTATCTCGGCCTTTCTGCGCTGTTCGTCTGCGCAACCGCCGGCGCCGTGGTGGCGAACCTGTCTCCTCTGCGACGCCGGGTTTACGCACTGCTGGGCGCCTGGGAGAAGCCGATCTACGTCGTGCTGCTGATCCTGGCGGGCGCGCTGATGGAGTTCCCGAGCTGGCTCGTGCTTCCGTTCGCGCTCGGCTACTTTCTCGTGCGTGGCTTGGCGAAGCTCGCTGCGGGCCTACTGGCGCGTCCGATTCTCGGCCGCCGGCTGGAGGTACCGCACCGCCTCGGCCTGGGCCTGATCCCGCAGGGAGGAATCAGCCTCGCCATGGTGATCAGCGGCGCACTTACCTATGGCAGCTTCTCCAGCCCCGGCGCGGGGGCCGCGCGGGTGCTGCTCAGCTCCGTCGTGCTGGCCGTGGTCGCCAGCGAGCTGACCGGACCCTTCCTGACCCGTTCGCTGCTCCGCCGCGCGGGTGAGATCCAGCCGCGAGTGGAGGCGGCGCTGGCCGCGGGTCGAGCGCCCAGCCCCGCCGAGGCGCTGGGCCGACCCGCCGGCGTCGCCGCAGGCGTGCTCGAGACGGAAGAGCGCGGCTCGGCCGGGGAGGAGACGACGCGATGAGCGATTCGACGTTGCGGCTTTCGATTCATCAGTTCGCTCCGGCGCTGTGCGCCGTGGACGCGAACGCGGCGCGCATCGCGGACGCCGCGTCGGAAGCCGGTACCGGACTGTTGCTGACGCCGGAGCTGTCGCTGACCGGCTACGAGCTGGGCGACGATGCGGTGGCCGTCGCCTGCGATCCCGACGCCCCGCTACCACGGCCGCTCCAGCGGGTGGAGGACATTCAGGTCGTGGTCGGCCGCGTCGAGCGCGACGGGGCGGCACGCGTATACAACGCGGCCGTGGTCGCGCGCGCGGGCGTGCCGCTGTTCCGTCACCGCAAGGTGTACCTTCCCACGTACGGCATGTTCGACGAGGCACGCTTCTTCGCGCGTGGCCACACGATTCGCCGCTGGACGAACGAGGCTGGATGGCGGGTCGGGGTGCTGGTCTGCGAGGACTTCTGGCACCCCGCTCTGGCCTACCTGCTCGCCGCCGGCGGTGCGGACCTGATCCTGGTGCAGGCGGCCGCGCCCGGCCGCGGCGTCTGGGAGGGCGGCGAAGCCGGTGGCCGGTTCGCCTCATGGGACTCGTGGGAGCGGATCGCGCGGACAACGGCGCAGCTGCACGGCGTCCATTCTCGCGCTCGCGAACCGGACCGGCGTCGAGGGAGGCGTCACGTTCGCCGGAGGCTCTCTCATCGTGGACCCATTCGGGGACGTGATCGCTCGCGCCCCGGACGATGCCGAAGCGCTGATCTCGGCCGAGCTGAAGATCGAGGAGGTCCAGCGGGCGAGGCGCCCGTACGCCCACGCCAGGGACGAGGATCTCCGCCTGATGAGCGTCGAGCTCGAGCGGCTGATCGCGGGTGGGAGCGCGTGAGCGGCTCGAACGAGGAGAGCTCGCGTCGCGGGGACGGCCCGCGCGAAGCTCGCATCGCGGCCGTCGTCGGCGGGGTACTGCGGCAGGCGCTGACCGACGCCGGCGCGAGCCGACTCGTGCTGGTGGACGCCGATTCGCCGGAGGGTGGGCTGCTGCGCGGCTGGGCGGCGGACGCGCTCGGCGACGAGTGCCTCATCGTGGTAGGGGACCAAGAGCCAGGCGGCCCGCTGGTCGCAGCGCTGGCGCGGGCGGCGACCAACGCTGGAGAACCGGCACCCGAAGCGGTGGCCCGCGTCGAGGCGCGACGTGCCGTGGCGCGGATCCTGGCGGCGTATCGGAGCGGACTCTGCGCGGATGCGTCGAACAAGACCGCGCTACTGCTCGCGGACGACATCCCGCCCGAGCCGCTGCTCCCGCTCGGCGATCTCTACGCTTCGCAGGTCCGGCAGCTGTGCGGGGCATGGAACGGGCCGGCACCGGTGCGTCGCCTCGCCGACCAGAGCGGTGGTATTGAGCTCCTCGATCGCGCGCTGATCCGCTGGATCGATGGTCGCGAGTCACCGGATCGGGCGTTGGAGGGGCTACCGGACGCCGCGCGGCGGGAGGTCGTGGAGCGGGTGCGGGCGGGGCGGAGCGGGCGCAGACGCGCCGGGCTCGTGCCCAAGCTGGGGCCTCGCACGATCGGCATCGACCTGCTCTGGTGAGCGCCACTTCGGGATCGGATGTTGCAGATCATGGATCGGTCGATCCGACCTGCTAGGAGGAAAACCCATGGGACATGACGACTCGACGGAATACCTGGCCGCTCTGGCGGTCGGAGCTGTGCTGGGCATTGGCGCCGCGCTGCTCTTCCGGCCCCGGCGCGACAGCCGGACCCAACGCATCGTGCGCGACCTGAAGCCGTACGGGAAGCGCATCCGGAAGGGGGCCGCCCGTGCTCGCGATGCGGTCGGGGACGGCGCATCCGTGGCAGTCGAGCGCGGCGGAGCCCTGGCCGACACGAGCGCCTCGGTCCTCCGGGACTTCGGCGATCAGCTCCTCGCGATGGCCGAGAGCGCCCGCGACGAGGTCTCCGACATGATCGCATCGCAGCTCGCCGAGGCGCGCGAGGCCGTCAAGCACGGCGCGGCACGGATCCGCGGCTGAGTCGACGGCGATGCGCGTCGCCGCGACGCTCCTGCTCGCGCTGGCCCTTTTGGCGGCGCTTCCCGACGCTGCCTTCGCGTTCGGTCCGGCGACACACATCTTCCTCGGGGAGCAGCTGCTGGGGGCGCTGTTCCTCCTGCCTCCAACGGTGGCCGAGCTGATCCGGCGCTTTCCGGACAGTTTCCTGTACGGCTCGGTCGCGGCCGACATCTCGCTCGGCAAGAAGTACGTCCCCGCTGGTCGACACTGCCATTTCTGGCACGTCGGCGAGGAGATCTACGAGGAGGCGGACGAGGACCGGTTGCGTGCCGTCGGCCTGGGCTACCTAAGCCACCTGGCCGCCGACACCATCGCCCACAACTTCTTCGTGCCGCGACAGCTCGTGCTCACCAGCTCCACGAAGGCGCTCGGCCACTCCTACTGGGAGTATCGCCTGGACGTGCACCTCGGTGACAGCTACAGCGCTCGGGCGCGCAACGTGGTCATGGACGTCGATCACAGCGCCGCGGACGCGCTCTTCGATCAGGTCCTGGGCGGCACCATCTTCTCGTTCCGCACGAACCGCAGGATCTTCCGCGGCATGATCCGCATCCAGGACAACGAACGCTGGCAGACCATCTTCGACAAGCTGCTGGAGAGGTCCCGCTGGGACCTGACCGACGACGACGTCGAATCCTTCGTGTCGAGGGCGTTCGATTCGATCGTGGACTACCTGCAGCGGCGGGGTGGCTCGGTGGCCGCGGCGCGAGACCCGACCGGCGAGTTCAACCTCCAGCTCGCGAAAAAGGTGCGCCGACTGGCGGTCCGCGAAGGAGCGGGACGGGACCAGGCCCGGCTCGTCGCGATCGCGGATGATTTCTTCGAGCTTCCGAGCGACCGGCTCGAGTACTGGACGAAGGTCGGTCGCTCCGATGCTGCAGCGCTCGAGCTCCCCTAGCCGAGTCTCGGCCGGCCACCGACGGCTCAGAGCGTCGGCTCCCGGACCTTCACTTCGTCCGCCCGCCCGACGAAGACACGCCGCTCCGGATGCCGGCGCGCGAGCAGCGTTTCGCCGCAGCCCATGCACCACCGGCGCTGCACGCGGAGAACGCGGCCCAGAAGCTGGCCCAGCCGCCCCGACGTGATCGGCAGCGTCTCGCCGTCGCACGCCGGACAACTCGGGTCGTCCGGCAGCAGCGCGTAGATGACGGCGAGCCCGAGCAGGATCTTGCTGCCGACCGTGGCAAAGACGAGCAGCACGAGAATCCCGATCAACTCCGATCCTCCTTCATCGCCGGCCGCGATGGAGCGAGCTCGCGCCGTAGCGCCGCCGAGGCCGTCCGTGGGTTCGCGCGGCCGCCCGATCTCCGCATCAGCTCGCCCATGAAGAAGCCCATCAGCCGTGCCTCGCCCCCACGATAGCGGGAGGCCTCGGCCGGGTGCGCATCCACCGCCTGCCGAGCCCAGCGGCCGATCCGCTCCTCGTCGCTGACCTGCACCAGCCCTTCGGTCTCCGCGATCTCGCCGGCCGATCGACCCGTCTCCGCCATGGTCCGCAACACCCGCTTCGCGGTCGCGTGAGAAAGCGTTCCAGCGGCGATCAGACCGAGCAGCGCGGCAAGCTCTGCACTCGGGATCTCCGCGTCCGACGGTTGCCCTCGCTTCGACAACGCCATCACTTCCGTCATGATCCAGTTGCTCGCCGCTTTCGGCACGGCGCCGGCGGAGACGACGGCCTCGAAGTAGTCTGCCCCGCTCCGGGTCGCCGTCAACACACCCGCATCGTATTCCGGAAGTCCGTAGCCGCTCACGAAACGCGCGAACCGCTGCTCCGGCAGCTCCGGAAGGCCGTCGCGGATGCGCTCGACGTCGTCTTCATCCAATACCAGCGGGGCCAGGTCCGGATCCGCGAAGTAGCGGTAGTCGCGGTCCTCCTCCTTCGAGCGCATGGGGCGCGCCACGGCGCGATCCTCGTCCCAGAGCAGCGTCTCTCGCGCCACTGCCCCGCCACGCCGCAGCAGCGAGCTCTGGCGGTCGATCTCGAAGCGGAGTCCCCGCTCGACGGCGGAAAAGGAGTTCAGGTTCTTCAGCTCGGTTTTCGCCCCGGGATCGTCGCCGATCGGACGGACGGAAATGTTGGCGTCCACGCGAAGCCCGCCCTTCTCCATGTCACAGTCGGCGACATCCAGGTACTCGAGCAGCCGCTTGAGACGCAGCAGGCAGTCCCGCGCCTGTTCCGGTGTGCGGAGGTCGGGCTCGGTCACGATCTCGATCAGCGGGACGCCGGCCCGGTTGAGGTCCACCGCTGTCCGGCCCGGAAAACGGTCGTGCAACGATTTGCCGGCGTCCTCCTCGAGGTGGATGCGTCGGATCCGGACCGCGGCATCGCCCTCGGGCTCATCAGCGCCGGACACGTTGATGCGGCCGCCGGTCGCCAGAGGCCGGTCGTACTGCGTGATCTGATAGCCCTTCGGCAGGTCGGGGTAGAAGTAGCTCTTGCGGACGAAGAGGCTGGTCGGGTGCACGGTCGAGCTCAGTCCGAGCGCGGCCCTCACCGCCAGTCGGACCGCGTCCGCGTTCATCACGGGCAGCGCTCCCGGAAGGCCGAGACAGACCGGGCAGACGCGGCTGTTCGGCGGCGCGCCGAACTCGACCGCGTCCCCGCAGAACAGCTTCGTACGGGTCGCGAGCTGAACATGGACTTCGAGCCCGATCACGGCCTCCACCTTCATGCCTCCCCCAGCACTCGCTCGATCGCAGTGGCCACTCCGATCAGCTGCTCATCCCGGCCCGGTCCGGCCATGAGCTGCCCGCCCACCGGCAGTCCGTCGCTGAGACCGACGGGCAGCGACAGCGCGGGCAGCCCCGCCAGATTCGCCGCGACGGTGAACGCATCCGACCGGTACATCGCGAGTGGGGATCGGCGGCGCTCGCCGAGCCGGAAGGCCGCCGTCGGGGAAGTCGGCGTCAGCAGGACGTCCACACCGGCATCGAAGACGGCGGCGAAGTCCCGCCCGATCGCAACCCGCGCGCGCTGCGCCCTCGCGTAGTACCGCTCGTGGTATCCTGCGGAGAGTGCGTAGGTGCCGAGCACGATGCGTCGCTGCACCTCGGACCCGAAGCCCTGCGTCCTCGTGTCGCGATACACCGAAGCCGCGGACCGGGCGTGCGGCGCGCGCCGGCCGTAGCGCACGCCATCGAAGCGGGCCAGGTTCGAAGCGGCCTCCGCAGCGGCCAGGACACAGTAGGCCGGAACCGCGAGCGCCGTGTGCGGTAGCGAGACGTCGCGTAGCTCCGCCCCCGCGGCGTGGGCTCGCTCGACGGCCCGCCGGAAGCAGCGGAGCACCCCGGCGTCCAGGCTATCCGGCAGGTACTCGCGCGGCACGCCGATCACGACGCGCTCCAGATCGCGCTCCGCGGCGCGGTCGAGGTCGAGCGGCTCGCCGAGTGCCGTCGAGTCCAGAGGATCGGGACCCGCGATCGCTGCGAGCACCCGCGCCGCCTCCGGCACGCTGCGGCCGAACGTCCCGACCTGATCGAGCGACGAAGCGAACGCGACCAGGCCGTAGCGGCTCACCCGACCATAGGTCGGCTTTATCCCGACCACGCCGCACAGCGCCGCCGGCTGGCGTACGGATCCGCCGGTATCGGAGCCGAGCGCGACATCCACCAGACCGGCCGCAACCGCCGCCGCCGAGCCACCCGAAGAGCCACCGGGCACCCGGCCGGTGTCGTGTGGATTCAGGGTCGGGCCGAACGCCGAATTCTCGGTGGACGAGCCCATCCCGAACTCGTCCAGGTTCGTCTTCCCGATCACGGCCGCGCCGGCCTCGCGCAGCCGGCGCACGGCCGTGGCCTCGAAGGGGGAGCGGTAGTTCTCCAGCAGGCGGGATGCGCAGGTCGTCGGTGTGCCGAGGGTGCAGAGGTTGTCCTTCGCGGCGGCCGTCAGCCCCGCGAGAGGCATCGCGGCCCGAGCGGCGTCACACAGCGCGTCGATACGGGCGGCGTCCTCCCGCGCGCCGGTCGCGTCCACGGCCAGGAACGCGTTCAGATCGGCCCTGGCCGCGATCGCCGCGAGAGAGCGCTCGACCGCTTCGCGGCACCCGGCCGGCTGCTCTCGCCGACCGGACCTCACGTGCCCTCCGGCTCCTGGGGCGCGTCGAGTGCCGCGAGCCGGGGAAGCAGGAAGAAGCCCTCGCGCCATTCCGGCGCCAGCTCCGCGATGGGCCGCTGCAGCGGATCGGACGCGACGACGTCTTCGCGGAGCGGCGCCCGCCGCACCTCCGGCTCCGCCATCTCCTCCAGAGAGGTGGCCTCGAGCGCATCGACATACCCGAGGATCTCGTTCAGCTCTGATGCCAGCCGCGCCATGTCCGCCTCCGCGAGATCGAGGCGTGCCAGCGCAGCGATACGCTGCACCTCCTCACGGCTCACGGCCATGCCGCTACAGCTCCTTCTGCAGGTTCGCGAACCGGACCATCACCTTCTTGCGACCGACACTCTCGAACTCGATCGTCGCCTTCAGGTCCTTGCCGAAGCCGGACAGCTCCCGGATCGTGCCGCGCCCGAACTGCGGGTGGCGCACCTTCTCTCCCTTCACGAAACGCGGGAAGTCCTGGGCGTCGCTGTAGTCGATCACCAGGCCCGTCGGCTCGTCCGGGGACTCGAACGGCAAGCGGGGCCGCCCCCCGCCGCCGGTCGATGCCCCGCGACGCCGCCCGTATCGGCCCTCCCCTGGCTCCCCGCCCCAGCGCGACCCGACCCCCCGCAGCCGCCGCACCGCCGGAGTGACGCGCTCCTCCACGTGCCCTTCCGGGATGGAGCGGAGGAACGCTGAAGGGATGCACGCGTTCACCTCCCCCATTCGCCGACGCAGCCGGGCGTGCAGCAGGTAGAGCTTCTGCTTGGCCCGAGTGATTCCGACGTAGAAAAGCCGTCGCTCCTCCTCCAGCTCCTCCGGCTCGTCGTACGCGCGAGCGAGCGGGAACAGCCCGTCCTCCAGCCCGCAGATGAAGACGTAGGAGAACTCCAGCCCTTTCGCGTTGTGCAGCGTCATCAGCGTCACTGCGTCGGCGTCCGGGTCGTGGCGGTCCACGTCCGTGATGAGTGCCACCTTCTGAAGGAACAGGTCGAGCGCCGTGGACTGCTCGGGCGCCTCCTCGTCTTCCAGCTCGCCGCGTTCGAGCCGCGCGTCGAAGTCGGCGGCGCCGGCGACGAGCTCCCGCACGTTGTCGATGCGATCCTCGCCCTCGGGCCCCTCGGCCTCCAGCGCCTCGAGGATCCCGGCGTCCACCACCAGCTTCTCGAGCAGATCTCCCACGCCGATGTGCGGCGCGAGCCCGCGAAAGCGCTCGATCATCTCCGCGAAGGCGACCACGGCGGCCGCGCCCGCGCTCGGCAGCGCATCGCACTCGCGGGCTCTGAGCGCGGCCTGTAGCGGCGTGATCCCCACCTCGCCCGCCCAGGCGAAAAGCCGCGCCCGCGTCGCATCGCCGATGCCGCGGCGCGGATAATTGACGATCCGGTCCATCGCGCCGGCATCGGCCGGATTGGAGATCAGTCGGAGGTAGGCGAGAACGTCCATGATCTCGCGCCGCTCGTAGAATCGCGTGCCGCCCACGATCTGGTACGGCAGGTCGCGCCCGCGGAACGCTTCCTCGAACGCGCGCGACTGCGCGTTCGTCCGGTAGAGCGCGACGAAGTCTCGCAGCCCGAGCTCCGGCTGGAGCGAGCGTCGCCCCGCGATCTCCTCGGCGACCCAGTCCGCCTCGTCCCGCTCGTCCGACGCCTCGACGAGCGCGACACGCTCCCCTATCCCGGCTTCCGTGCGCAACGTCTTGCCCTTTCGGCGCACGTTCTCCGCGATGACCTCGTTCGCGACTTCGAGGATGCGGGCGGAGGAGCGATAATTCTGCTCCAGACGGACCACGCGAGCGGCCGGGAAGTCCTTTTCGAAGTCGAGGATGTTGCGGATGTCGGCACCCCGCCAGCCGTAGATCGACTGGTCGTCATCCCCGACCACCATCAGGTTCTCGTGACCGCGGGCCAGCAGCTCGAGGAATCGGTACTGCGCGCGGTTCGTGTCCTGGTATTCGTCCACGAGCAGAAAGCGGAACCGGTCCTGGTAGTGCTCCAGCACGTCCGCCTGCGTGACGAAAAGCTCGACCGGTCGCACCAGCAGATCATCGAAGTCGAACGCGTTCTGCTCCTTCAGCGCGGCGTCGTAGCGCGGATATACGTCCGCCACGACCCGGCCGAACGGGTCGCCGGGCACGCCGGCGTACTCCTCGGGAGGCACCAGCTGGTTCTTCGACGCGGAGATCGACGCGTGCACCGCCTTCGGGTGCCAGCGCTTGGTCGAAAGGTTCAGCGCCTCCAGCACGCGCTTCACCTCGCGCAGCTGCTGATCGGCGTCGTAGATGGAGAAGTTCGGCGCCCAGCCGAGCCGGCCCGCGTGCCTGCGAAGCATCCGCGCGCCGAGCGAGTGGAAGGTGCCGATCCACATTCCGGCGGGCTCCCCGCCCAGCAGCCGCCGCACGCGCTCTCGCATCTCCGCAGCGGCCTTGTTCGTGAACGTGACGGCGAAGATGCAGGATGGGTCCACCCCGTGCTCCTGCACGAGGTGCGCGATGCGGGTCGTCAGCACGCGCGTCTTCCCCGATCCCGCACCCGCGAGCACCAGGATCGGGCCGTGTACGTGCTCGACGGCCGCCCGCTGCTCGGGGTTCAGTGCTTCCAACGACTTCACTTTACCTGTCCCGGAGAGTTCAATCGATACGGGTGCGGGCGACGTACGGTGCCAGCGCCTCCGGCAGTTGCACGCTGCCATCCTTCTTCTGGTAGGTCTCGAGCAGCGCGATCACCGTCCGCGGCAGCGCGAGCGCCGAGCCGTTCAGCGTGTGCACGAACTCCGGCTTCGCGCCGGGCTCGGGCCGGAACCGGATGTCGGCTCGCCTCGCCTGATAATCCGTGTAGAGAGAGCAGCTGGAGACTTCCAGCCACCGACCGACCCCGGGCGCCCACACCTCGAGGTCGTAGGTCTTGGCGTTCGAAAAGCCGAGGTCTCCGCCCGGAAGCAGGATCACCCGGTAGCGGAGTCCGAGGCGGCGCAGCACCTCCTCCGCCTGCCCGGTCAACTCCTCCAGCGCAGCGCGCGACGTCTCCGGTCGCTCGAAGCGGACCAGCTCCACCTTGTCGAATTGATGCAGCCGGATCAGGCCCCGCGTGTCCTTCCCGTGGGCTCCTGCCTCGCGCCGGAAACAGGGGGTGTAAGCGACGTGACGGATCGGAAGCGACTCGCCCGCGAGGATCTCGCCCGCGTAGAGGTTCGTGACCGGCAGCTCCGCCGTCGGGACGAGGAAGAAGCCGTCTGCGGGCACCTCGTACATGTCGTCGGCGAACTTCGGCAGGTGCCCGGTTCCGGTCGCCGCGGTGTGGTTCACCATGAACGGCGGCCATGTCTCCGCGTATCCGTGCTCGGCCGCGTGCAGGTCCATCATGAAGTTGATTAGCCCGCGCTCGAGCCGCGCACCATCCCGGACGAACAGAGGAAAGCCGGATCCCGCCACCTTCGCGCCCCGCGGCAGATCCAGGATTCCGAGCCGCTCGCCGAGCTCCCAGTGCGGGATCGGGTCGAAGTCGAAGACCGGCTCGTCGCCCCACTCCCGGATCACCTCCGCATCGCCCTCCCCTCCCGGCGGCACCTCCGGCTCCGGCAGGTTCGGGATCTGCAGCAGCAGCGAGCGGAGCTCCGCCTCGGCG
The DNA here is from genome assembly GCA_963798855.1 of uncultured Gemmatimonadales bacterium. GTDB lineage: Bacteria > Gemmatimonadota > Gemmatimonadetes > Longimicrobiales > RSA9 > CAWCUU01. Next base: position 1,776,157 of record CAWCUU010000001.1, read on the forward strand.
GCCGACAGCCGCGCGTCCCGTTGGGAGATGCGGTCGACCACCTCCCTCATCTGCACGATCAGCGCTTCCGCCTCTTCGTGCCGGCCCGCCTTCTTCAGCTCGCCCACGCGGGGCGAGGCCGCGTTGCGCTCCGCCTTGAGGGCGTCCACGTCGCGGATCAGCGCGCGACGCTCCGAGTCGATCTCGACAACGCGGTCCACCAGCCCCAGCACGTCCGCGTCGCCGCGGATGCGCAGGCGCTCGCGGACACGATCGGGCTCTTCCCGCACCAGCCTCAGATCGAGCATCCCCGACTACTTCGATTGGAAGGTGGGATCGTTGCAGTTCGGGTTCGCGACGAAGCGGAATTCGAACGTGCCGGCGTCGACATCCGTCGCCAGCGCCTCCATCTTCGCGTAGTACGTGCACGACCCGTACAGGGTGGCGAGGCGACGGGTCCGCACTACGTAGACGGCGCCGTCCTCGATCGGGACGACCGTCGAGTCGTTGTAGACGATCGAGCCCGTCGCGTTCGGCACCGTCAGCAGCGCGTCGAAGGTCGTGTTCGGAACCCGCGCGATGGCCGACGATGCGCCCGCGCCGGCGATCGCGCCGGGAGGAATCATGCCGAGGGCGCTTCCATCGTCGGTGACGGCGATGTCCCAGTTGCCGTTCTCACCGGGACGCTCGATGACCACGCGCCTGCGGTTGGTCGTGAAGTCGAAGCCGGACGGCTTGCCGATGAGGTCGGCCCGACCGGCGGACCAGAGCTCGACCGTGTCCGGTGCCGTGTTCCACGGCTGCGGGCCGAGCGGATCGTTGCAGCCCGCCACGGCCACGACGGCCGCGAACAGGCCGAGAATGCCAAGAATGCGCACGAAAACTCCGCGATCGTGAAGGGGTTCGCCGCCTCGCCGAGGCGGCGTAGCTTAGGCTCGCTCCGCGGTCGTGTCAAGCGACCGAACTCGGCACCAGCGCTTGACTTTGCACGTCACCGCATCTAACGTCCCGGCACCGTCGCGAAGCTCTCGGCCGCCCGTGCCGGCCGGCCCCGGAACTCGACTCTCATCAGGCGGTCGATGCCCCCTCCAGGCCAGGCTCATCAAGTCCTCGTGGTCGACGACGAACCCTACATTGCCCGGATCATCCAGCTCAAGCTCGAGACGGGTCCGTACCGTGTCGAGCTGGTCGAAGATGGGCGTACCGCGCTCGAGCGCCTGCGTTCCAACGCCGAGATCGATCTCATCCTGCTCGACATCATGATGCCGCACATGAGCGGCCTGGAGGTGCTCGCCGAGCTGCGCGAGCTGCCCCACCGCCGTCAGACGCCCGTCATCGTGCTCACCGCCAAGGGCCAGGAGGCGGACCGCGAGCGTGCCACGGCGTTGGGAGCCACGGACTTCCTGACCAAGCCGTTCAGCCCGAAGAAGCTTCTCGCCCGCATCGATGAAATCTTCCGCGCCTGACTCGCCGCTCTGGGCCGTCATCCTGGCCGGTGGCGTGGGCTCGCGGTTCTGGCCCGTTTCTACCCCGTCGCGACCCAAGCAGGTCCTGCCACTCGCCGGGCGGGATGCGCTCATCGCCGAGACGGTCGAGCGTATCCGGCCAATCGTACCCGCCGAGCGACTCCGTCTCCTCGCAGGCCAGCACCTGGCCGAGCCGCTCCGCGAGGCGCTGCCCGGCTTCGACCCGGACCAGCTGTGGGTCGAGCCCGCTGCTCGCGGCACCGCGCCCGTGCTGATCTGGGCCGCCTGGCGCATCGCACGCGAGACACCGGACGCGGTCATGATCTCCCTCCACTCCGACCACGCGATCCGGCCCGCCGAGGCGTTCCGCGCGCTCATGACGAGAGTCGCCGCCCTCGCCGCGACCGAGGATCGCCTGTTCACGATCGGTGTCGAGCCGAGTCGCCCCGAAACCGGCTACGGCTACATCCGAACCGGCCCCGCGATCGACGGACAGGAAGACGTGCTCGAGGTACGTGAGTTCGTCGAGAAGCCGGATCTCGATACGGCCCGCAAGTACCTGCTGCGCGGCGGGTATGTCTGGAACTCCGGCCTCTTCATCTGGCGCGTGGCGACCTTCCTCGATGAGGTCCGCGCGCACGCGCCGGATCTCGCAGACCTTCTGCCGCTGCTCGAGCGGGGGGACGAGGACGGCTTCTTCGCCGCGGCGCCGACGATCTCGGTGGACGAGGCGATCCTCGAGCGCAGCGAGCGCGTCGCCGTCGCCCGCGCGTCCTTCGAGTGGGACGACGTGGGAACCTGGGACGCGGTCGGCCGCACTCGCGAGACGGACGCGGACGGCAACGTGGCGGTGGGCGGCGCGCACCTGGTCGAGGCGAAGCGTTGCATCGCCTGGGCCGAGGACGGCGATATCGTCGTCTTCGGAGCCGAGGACCTGGTCGTCGTCCGGACCGGCCGCCTCACGCTGGTGCTGCCGCGCTCCCGCGCCGCGGATCTGAAGCGCCTCCTGAGCCAGCTGCCCGAGGATCTGCGACAGAGCGGGGAGTGATGCCGAAAAAGGCCCTGATCCTCTTCGACGACGATCTCGCGAGGCGCTGGCTGCCGTTCACGCTGACGCGGCCCGCCGGCGAGCTCCGCTGCGGCGCATCGACCCAGCGGGAGCGCCTCGAGCACTTCTTCGGCGCTCGCGCCGTGGGTCACCTGTCGGATCCGCACCTCCGGGGCTTCGACGAGCCGGACGCTCCGCCGGTGCTCGGTCCCGGGGACGTCCCGAAGGCTCGCCACGCTCCTGATCGTCTGCTCTCGCGCCGTGCCCGAGTGGACGGCCGCTCCGCCCATGGACTCGCCCGCCACGATCCTCATCGATGGCAGGATCTGCGGCTGGAGCCTTCCGCCGGGCTCGCGGCTGCCCGACGACGCCGAGCTCGCGCGCCCCGAAGCCTCCTCCATTCGCGGCGCCCGCGTAGAGCTGGCGGGACGCTGGCTGACGGAGGTGTGGGATCCGATCGCGACGCTGCCGGAACAGGTCGAGGCCGACATCGAGGCGCTCAACGCCGGCGAGGACGTCCGAGAGCTGCCGGCCGGCGTACACCGCCTGGGCGATCACCGGCTCGTGCTCGGGCGCGACATCGTGATCGACCCCGGCGTCGTATTCGATCTTCGGGAGGGACCGATCCGGATCGGGGATCGGGTCGTCATCCGGCCCTTCACGCGGATCGTCGGTCCCTCCGTCGTGGATCGGGACAGCACCCTGCTCGGCGGCACGTTCGAGAAGGTGTCGATCGGACCCGTCTCCAAGGTCCACGGCGAGATCGAGGAGAGCATCGTCCTCGGCTACTCGAACAAGGCACACGACGGCTTCCTCGGTCATTCCTGCGTCGGACGGTGGGTGAACCTCGGGGCGCTCACCACGAACAGCGACCTGAAGAACAACTACGGCGCGATCCGCATCCACACCCCCACAGGAGAGGTGGACACGCGTCAGAAGAAGCTGGGCTGCCTGCTCGGCGATCACGTGAAGACGGCGATCGGCACCCTGCTGAACACCGGCACCGTCGTCGGGGCGGGCTCGAACCTCTTCGGCCCTTCCATGCCCCCGAATCACGTGTCTCCGTTCACCTGGGGGTCGGCGGCGGACGCCGGCATCTACGACCTCGACCGCTTTCTCGAGACCGCGCGTCGCGTGATGGGCCGTCGCGGCGTCGATCTCGGAGCCGGCGCGGAGCTCCTGCTCCGCGAAGCGTGGCGGCGCGGGCGCGAGGAGGCGGACGCGGGATGAGGGTCACGGTCCTCGGTAGCGGAAGCACCGGCAACGCTACGCTGGTCGAGGCCGACGGCGTCCGTATCCTCGTCGACGCGGGCTTCAGCGGCCGCGACCTGGAGCGGCGACTGCGCTCGATCGAGGTGGAGCCCGAGACTCTGACCGCCATCGTCGTGACGCACGAGCACGGCGACCACACCCGGGGCATGGGCGTGCTGGCGCGACGCTTCGCTCTGCCCCTCTACCTGACCGAGAAGACGCGGGTGGCGTGCAGGAGGCTGCTACGGGGCGATGAACGCGTGCACGCCTACAGCGGCATGCGCGCGTTCGAGATCGGACCGTTCCGGGTGCAGCCGTTTCTCACCGTTCACGACGCGATCGATCCGATCGCCATCACCGTGAGCCACACCCCGAGCGGGCTGAAGATGGGTGTGGCGACTGACCTCGGCCGGCCCACCGCGGCGGTGCGCCACTCCCTTTCCGAGTGCGATCTGCTCGTACTCGAGGCCAACCACGACGAGGCGATGCTATGGGCGGGTCCGTATCCGTGGTCCGTGAAGCAGCGTATCGCCTCCAGCCACGGGCACCTCTCCAATCGTGCGTCCGCCGAGCTCGCGCGCGAGCTGCTGCACCAGAGACTCGCCGGGGTCGTTCTCGCTCATCTCTCGGAGCACTGCAACCACGGCTCGCTGGCCGAGGAGGTGGTGGGGCTTGCCCTGGAAGCGGCCGGATTCCGGGGCTACCTCACGGTGGCGCCGCAGGAGCGGCCACTCGAGCCCGTTGACGTCGCCGACCTTCGGCGAAGGAGCGGCCCCGAGCAGCTCGCCCTTCTTTAGAGGCAGGCGCCAAGAGCAGGCGCCAAGAGCAGGCGCTATAAGCAGGCGTTAAAAGCAGGCGTTAAAAGCAGGCGTTAAAAGCAGGCGTTAGGAGCAGGCGTCAAAGACAGGCGTTGACGGCAGGCGCCTCGCAGTCAGCGCCTCACAGTCAGCGCCTCACAGTCAGCGCCTCGCCGTCAACGCCTCGCCGTCAGCGCCTCCGCCCCTAGATCCCGATCAGGCGCAGGACGTCGTTGGCGACGACCCACACCATCAGCGCGACCAGGAAAACGAGTCCGACCTGTGTCAATCGCATTCGCTGCTCCAGCGAGAGCGCCTTCCCACGAACCGCCTCGATGCCGAGGAAGACGAGCTGGCCTCCATCCAGCACGGGAATCGGCAGCAGGTTGAACACGGCGAGGTTGATGGACAGGAGGGCCATGAAGCTGAGCAGCGCCCGCAGCCCGGCACGCGCCATCTCGCCGCTCAGCTTACCGATCATGATCGGACCGCCGAGGTTGCGCGGCGAGGTGTGGCCCGTCACCAGCTGGACGAGAAAGTCGACCGTGAACGACGTCCAGTACCAGGTCTGGCGCGCCCCATACACGACGGCGCCGATCGGGCCCGGGTGCTGGACCGGGATGCGGGTCTGCACGCCGATCTGGCCGATGGTCGGCGCGTCCGGCGATGTGTCGGCGGGCCTTGCCTCCGGCGTGAGGCGGAAGGTCAGACGCCGATCGCCGCGCTCCACGACGATCGAGATCCGCTGCCCCGGCCGATGCTGAACGATGTCGACGAGGTCCTGCCACGTCTCGACCGGTCGGCCCGCGGCCGAGACGATACGGTCATCGGGCTCCAGCCCCGCACGCTCCGCTGGCATTCCCTTCACCAGGGCGCCGATCACCGGGTCGAGGCGGATCACCGGCTCGATGGCGTTGATGAGCGCCGAGCGCTCCTCCTCCCCCTCGGGCATGACGATCCGGAGGGACTCGTCGCCGGCCAGCCGCAGCTCCGTCGTTCCGGCCGGGGCTATGCTCAGGCGGGTGACGAAATCCTGCCAGTCCTGAACGTTGCGGCCATTGACGGCGCTGACGCGCGTGCCTTCCGGCAGATCCGCCAGGGCGGCGGCTCCGGCCGGCAGCTCGGAAGTCTCTACCCGGGCGATCTGCGCCGGGGGCTGCTCCTCGACGCCCCAGCCGAGCGCGATCGTCGTGTAGAGCAGAAAGGCGAGGATCACGTTCATGATCACGCCGGCGGAAATGACGAGGACGCGCGCAGCCACGGACTTCGACTCGAAATCCCGGGGCCCGGGCCTGCGCGGTCCCGCGTTGGGCTTCTCCTCACCCGCATCATCCCTGCCGCCCTCGATCCCCTCCATCTCCTCCATGCCCGCCATCCGGACGTAGCCGCCGAGCGGGACCCACGAGATCACGTACTCGGTCTCGCCTCGCCGGAAGCCGATCAGCTTCGGACCGAGCCCGATGGAGAAGCGCGGCACCTCGATGTCCGCGAGCTTCGCCATCCAGAAGTGTCCGAGCTCGTGAACGAGGATCAGCACCCCGAGCACGAGGACGGTCGACAGCAACGTGAAGATCATCGTCCCTCGATCAGGTTGCGCGCGGCGACTCGGGCACGAGCATCCGCGGACAGCACCGTCGCCAGGTCCTCGACCGGGCGCGGGGCGTGGTCGTCCAGTACCCGAGCGATCACGTCCGCGATCCCGAGGAAGGGCAGCCGCCCCTGCAGGAACGCGGCGACCGCCTCCTCGTTCGCCGCGTTGAACACCGCGGGAGCCGTGCCGCCACGGCGCCCGGCCTCCACGCCCAGGCCGAACGCCGGGAAGCGCTCGCCGTCCAGACGCTCGAACGTCAGGGGACCCGCGGCGACCGGGTCGAACGCGACGCTGTCATCCTCGACACGCTTCGGGTGAGCGAGCGCGTAGAGGATCGGAAGCTCCATGTTCGGTGGTCCGAGCTGTGCGAGCACCGAGCCGTCGACGAACTCGACCATGGAGTGCACGATGGACTGCGGGTGCAGCACCACCTCGATCCGGTCGTACGGGACGTCGAAGAGGAAATGCGCCTCGATCACCTCGAGCGCCTTGTTGACCAGGGTAGCCGAATCGACCGTGATCTTGGCGCCCATGCTCCACGTCGGGTGTCGGAGCGCGTCCGCCGGCGCGACATCGACGAGGCTGTCCCGCGACCGCTCCCGGAAGGGTCCGCCCGAAGCGGTCAGAATGAGACGCCGGACGCTTCGCCTCTCGCACGTCTGAAGGCACTGTAAAATCGCGCTGTGCTCGCTGTCCACCGGGATCAGCTCGCCGGCCCCGGCGCGCAGCGCCTCGAGTACGAGCGGTCCTCCCGCGACCAATGACTCCTTGTTCGCCAGCGCCAGCCGCTTCCCGGCCCGCAGAGCCGCCAGCGACGCCTGCAGCCCGGCAGCGCCGACGACGGCGTTGAGCACGACGTCGGCGTCGGCCAGCGACGCCGCCTCCACCAGCGCGTCCGCGCCACGGCGCCAGGCGGTGTCAGGCAGCGCCGGCAGATCCACCTCACCGCCGTCCGCGAGGACCGCGAGCGCGGGACGATGCCGCCGCACCTGCTCGAGCAGCTCGTCCGCCCGACGGTTCGCGGTCAGGGCGACGACCCGGAACCGAGCGGCGTGCCGACCGATGACCGCCAGCGCGCTGCGCCCGATCGAGCCGGTCGAGCCGAGGACGGCGACCCCTAGGGTCTCCATGGCCCCAGCCCCACCGATGGCGCCAGCGTCGTCCACAGGAACCAGTAGGCGACCGGCATCGTGAAGAACAGAGCATCGAAGCGGTCCAGCACCCCGCCGTGTCCGGGCAGGAGAGTCCCCGAGTCCTTGACCCCCGCCTCTCGCTTGAACAGCGATTCGGCGAGATCGCCGACCTGGGCCGTCACCGACACCAACGCCCCTCCCACCGCCCCGGCGACGACTCCGAGCTCGACGCCGAGCCATGCACGGAGCACGAACGCGGCGTAGAGCGCGCCGATGAGGATCGACCCGATCAGTGCGGCCGCCGCGCCCTCCACCGTCTTGCCGGGGCTGATGGTCGGGCTCAGCTTGCGGCGGCCCCAGCGCCGGCCCGCGAAGTAGGCGATAGAATCGTTCATCCATGTCAGCGCGATCGGATACGCGACGAGCGCGCTCCCGGCGAGGGCGGAGGGCTCCGCTCCATCGATCGGCAGGTGGCGCAGGAACAGCGCGAAGGCCAGGGTGCCGCCGGTGTAGACGGAGCCGCCGACCGTGCTCGCCGCGGCGGAGAGCGGGTGTCCGCCCGGACCTCGCAGCCAGACTGCCGCCGCAGCCGTGCCGAGGAAGAGCGCGACGATCAGCGTCCATAGCGTCGGCGCGGTCGCGGCCGGTGAAGGTCGCGAGCCGGCCGCGAGCAGCATAGCGGCAGCCGCGGCGGCCCCGGCGTTCGCGAACGGCTCCAGCCCCCGCGTCCTCATGAGCCGAAAGAACTCCAGCGCGGCCAGCGCCGCGACGGCGGCAAGGGCCGTCCCCAGCCAGAGTCGGCCGCCGTAAATGAGGGCGACGGTCGCGGGAATGCCGACCGCCGCCACGGCGACGCGCTTGCTCAGGTCCGATGTAGCCATGCTCAGCCGGTCGTCACACGACCGAAACGACGCTCGCGCTGCTGGTAGTCCTGGAGTGCGGCGAAGAAGTGCTCGCGGGTGAAGTCGGGCCATAGCACAGGCGTGACGTACAGCTCCGTGTAGGCCAGCTGCCAGAGCATGAAGTTGCTGATCCGTCGCTCGCCGGACGTGCGGATCAGCAGGTCGGGATCCGGAAGGCCGTGGGTGTACAGTGCCGACTCCAGAGCGTCCTCGTCGATCTCGTCTGCAGTCAGGGCACCCGCCTCGATCCGTTCCGCCAGCAGGCGCATGGCGCGGACGAGCTCCTGTCTGCCGCCGTAGCTGATCATCAGGTTGACCCGGAGCCGTTGCCCGCCCGCGGTCGTGCGTTCGATCTCCGCCACGGCCGTCCGGGCCGGTGACGGAAGCAGCTGCGTCTCCCCGAAGACCCTCACCTCGACGCCCTTCTGTCTCAGCTGTGCCTGCTCCCGCCTCACGTAGAGGCGGAGCAGCTTCATGAGCGCGGATACCTCGCGGCGCGGACGACTCCAGTTCTCGCGCGAGAAAGCGAAGAGCGTCAGGACACCGACTCCCGCCTCGACCGCTCCCTCGATCACCTCCCTGACCGAGTCCATCCCCGCGGAATGGCCACGGTGGCGCGGCAACCCACGCGCGCTCGCCCAGCGGCCATTGCCATCCATGATGACGGCGACGTGGACCGGCACCCGATCATCGAGCCGGATCGTCTGGAGCAGTTCGGAGCTCACCACGGTGCGTGAGAGGGGAGATTCATGCGTACCGACAGGAAGCGGCGGGTGCGGGCGCGAGGCCTCACACCTCCATCACCTCCGCCTCCTTGGCCTTGATCATCTCGTCGATCCTGGCGATGTGCTCATCGGTAAGCTGCTGCACCTTCTCCGTCTCGCGGTGCGCCTGATCCTCGCCCAGCTCGCCCTCCGCCTGCCGCTGCTTGATCTCCTTGTTCGCTTCCTGACGCGCGTGCCGCACGGCGATCCTGCCCTCCTCGGCGAGCTTGTGGATCAGACGCACCATCTCCTTGCGGCGCTCCTCGTTCATCGCCGGGACCGGGACCCGGATGATGTTGCCGTCATTGGCGGGGTTGAGTCCCAGATCCGCACTACGGATCGCCTTCTCGATCTCCCCCATCAAACCCTTGTCCCACGGCTGGATCAGAAAGAGCCGCGGCTCCGGCACGCTGATCGTCGCGACCTGGTTGAGCGGCATCTTGCTGCCGTACGCGTCGACGCGCACGGTGTCGAGCAGCGCCGGCGTCGCCTTGCCGGTGCGGACGGTCGAGAACTCCCGCCGCATCGCTTCCACCCCCCGCTCCATCTGCGCCCGCGCTTCCCCTATCGTCGGCATTGCACCTCCATCTGCATGCTGTTCGCGCTCCGGCCAGAGAAGATAGGCCGCGCCCCGTCAGCAAACCAGCGTGCCCACCTGGTCGCCGCGCACCGCCGCGACGACGGCCCCGTCGTGCTGCGCGTTCAGCACGATGATCGGCAGGCCGTTGTCCTTGCACAGCGAGAAAGCCGCGGCATCCATTACGCCGAGCTCCTTCGCCAGCACCTCCTGGAAGGTCAGGTGCGAGATGAACTCGGCGTCCGGGTCCTTGGCGGGATCGGCGGTGTAGACCCCCTCGACCTTCGTCGCCTTCACGACCACATCGGCCTCCATTTCGATCGCGCGCAGCACGGCCGCGGTGTCCGTCGAGAAGTACGGATTGCCCGTGCCCCCCGCGAAGATCACGACCCGGCCCTTCTCGAGGTGCCGCAGCGCGCGACGCCGGATGTAGGGTTCCGCCAGCTCGTCCATCCGGATCGCCGTCATGACCCGCGTCTCGACGCCCTTGTTCTCCAGTCGATCCTGGAGCGCGAGCGCGTTGATGATCGTCGCGAGCATGCCCATGTAATCCGCGCTCACGCGGTCCATTCCCTGCTCGCTCGCCTGCGTCCCGCGCACGATGTTGCCGCCGCCGATCACCACCCCGACCACGGCGCCGAGCTCGTGAACCCGCTTCACCTCCTCGGTGAGGCGGTCCACGATCTTCGGCGAGATGCCGAACCCCTGCTCCCCGGCGAGCGCCTCACCGCTGAATTTCAGCAGCACCCGTCCGTACTTCAGACCGTCCGCCACTGGCCCGTCTCCTGGCTGGTCGTTCGCCTATTCACCGAGCGCGTAGCGGACGAAGCGCCGCACCTGGATGCGCTCCCCGGTCTTCGCCGAGATCTCCGTCACCAGAGCGCCGACGGTCTTGTCCGGATCCTTGACGAACGGCTGCTCCAGCAGCGCGTTGTCCTTGTAGAAGCGCTGCAGCTTGCCCTCCACGATCCGCTCGCGGATGTTTTCCGGCTTCCCTTCCTGCTTCACCTGCTCGGTGTAGACCGCGCGCTCGCGCTCGACGACGTCCGACGGCAGCTCGGCCGGGCTGATCGCGAGCGGAGCCGCGGCCGCGATGTGCATGGCGAGGTCCCGGACCAGACCCTGAAAGTCCTCCGTCCGAGCGACGAAATCCGTCTCGCAGTTCACCTCCACGAGCACGCCGATCCTTCCGCCCATGTGCACGTAGCTCCCGATCGCGCCTTCGCCCGTCTCCTTCGCCGACCGCTTCGCCGCCTTCGCCGCGCCACGCGCACGCAGATAGTCGATCGCCGCCTCCATCTCGCCGGCCGATTCCTCGAGCGCCTTCTTGCACTCCATCATTCCGGCACCCGTCAGGTCCCGTAGCTCCTTCACCTGCGCCGCACTGATCGCCATCGTTCCTCTGTCTTCCATTGTCCCGTGCCATCGTGAAAAAAGGCGCTGCAGGCTGCTCGGCTGCAGCGCTGCAGCGCCTTTTCATGCGCTGAGCCAACCGCCGACCCGCGGCCTACTCGCCCCCCTCCTCCTGCTCCTCCGGACCGCGGATCGTCGCGATCACCTCCGGCCGCGGACGCCGCTTCCGACGCGGGCGGCGGCGCGGCTTACGGTCCTCCTGCTCCTGCGTCATCCCGACCTCGGACGAGTACGTCGTCGTCTCGGCTGCGTCGGCCCTGCGTCGCTCCTCCGGCGGCAGCTCGCGGCGCGCGTCCGCGATCGATTCCGCGAGCGCGTCCGTTATCACCGACACCGAACGGATCGCGTCGTCGTTGCCGGGAACCGGGTAGTCGATCACGTCCGGATCCGCATTCGTGTCCGTGATCGCGATCACCGGGATGCCCAGCTTGTTCGCCTCACGGACTGCGATCATCTCCTTCTTCGCGTCGACCACGAACAGCGCGCCGGGCAGCCGCGCCATGTCCTTCACGCCGGACAGGTACTTCTCCAGCTTCTGCTTCTCGCGTGACAGCAGCAGCTGCTCCTTCTTCGTGTAGAACTCGAAGCTGCCCTCCTCGAGGCCGCGCTCCAGCTCCTTCAGCCGACGGATCTGCTTCTTGATCGTCGAGAAGTTCGTCAGCGTTCCGCCCAGCCACCGCTCCGTCACGAAGAACGCGCCGCACCGCTCCGCCGCCTGCTCCACGATCAGCCGGAGCTGCCGCTTCGTGCACACGAAGAGGATCCGTTCGCCTTCCAGCGTGACGCTCCGCGCCGCCTGCTTCGCCGCTTCCAGCGCAGCCTGCGTCTTCTTCAGGTCGATGATGTGGATCCCGTTACGACGCGCGAAGATGAACTTGCGCATCTTCGGATTCCAGCGGCTGGACTGGTGGCCGAAATGGACTCCGGCCTCCAGAAGCTCCTTCAGCTGCGTTTCAGCCATTCCGTTGCTTCGCCCTTTGCGTGGGGTTGTGTCTTCCACCGCCATCCTCCGCCCCGCCGCCCGCAGCGCGGGACCCCGGCGGGCACGTCCGACGGTGTGTAGGATTCGCGCCGGTATCAGCGCTTCGAGAACTGGAAGCGCTTGCGCGCCTTCGGCCGACCCGGCTTCTTGCGCTCGACGACGCGAGGATCGCGCGTCAGCATGCCGCGCCCGCGCAGCGCAGGCCTCAGCTCCTCGTCGTAGGCGAGGAGCGCCCGCGCCAGCCCCAGTCGGATCGCGCCCGCCTGCCCCGTCTCCCCGCCGCCATCCACGCGCACCACGACGTCGAAGCGCGACTGCGCCTCCGCCACCGACAGTGGCTCGACGGCCATCAGCCGGTGCGACTGACGCGGGAAGTAGTTGTCCAGCGCGCGGCCGTTCACCGACCACTCGCCGGAGCCCGGCCGCAGGTACACGCGGGCCACGCTCGCCTTGCGTCGGCCCAGCCCGTGATACTGGTCCTTCATCTCCGCCATCTCAGATCTCCAGCGGCTGAGGCTGCTGCCCCGTGTGTGGGTGCTCCGAACCGGCGTACACCTTCAGCTTCCGCCGCATCAGCCGACCGAGGTTGTTCTTCGGCAACATCCCCTTCACCGCCAACTCGATCACTCGCTCCGGGTGCTTCTCGATCATTCGCTTGAACGGGACGAACTTCGCTCCGCCCATGTAGCCGGTGTGCCGGAAGTACGTCTTCGTGTCCGCCTTCGAGCCGGTGAGCCGGATCTTCTCCGCGTTCACGACGACGACGTAGTCGCCGGTGTCGAGGTGCGGCGTGAACATCGGCTTGTGCTTGCCACGGAGCAGCTTCGCGATCTCGCTGGCGAGCCTGCCGAGCACCTTGTCCTCGGCGTCGACGACCCACCAGCGACGCTCGATCTCCGTCGCCTTCGGTGTATACGTTCTCATCCGTACCCCAATCGGGATCCAGCTTCGCGGGACAGCTTTGGAGGATAGCCGCGGGTCCGGGGAGTGTCAAGTATTTGAGGCGCGAACTGCAGGCGCGAACTGCAGGCGCTAACTGCAGGCGCTAACTGCAGGCGCGAACTGCAGGCGCGAACTGCAGGCGCGAACTGCAGGCGCGAACTGCAGGCGCGAACTGCAGGCGCTAACTGCAGGCGCTAACTGCAGGCGCTAACTGCAGGCGCTAACTGCAGGCGCTAACTGCAGGCGCTAACTGCAGGCGCTAACTGCAGGCGCTAACTGCAGGCGCTAACTGCAGGCGCTAACTGCAGGCGCTAACTGCAGGCGCGAACTGCAGGCGCCAACTGCAGGCGCGAACTGCGGGCGCCTTCTGTCAGCGCCTTCCGTCGGCGCCTTCGGTCAGCGCCTGCGCCTCAGTGCCCGAGGAACGTCTCCAGAAAACGGGCGCGGGAGGCGTGGCGCAGGCGCACGAGCGCGCGTTCCTTGATCTGGCGGACGCGCTCGCGCGTGATGCCGAGGAGAGAGCCGATCTCCTCCAGCGTCATCGGGTCCTGGCCGTCGAGTCCGAAATAGAGACGCAGCACCTTGGCCTCCCGCTCCTTCAGCGTGGCGAGGGCCTCGTCAATGGTATTGGAGAGGGCTCGGTCGTAGGTCTCGTCATCGGGGCCGGGAGATATGGCGTCGGGCAGGTAGTCGAGCAGGCGGTTGTCCTCACCCGGCGTGAGCGGGGCATCGAGCGAGAGGTGCGCCTGCGAGATCGCCATCGTGCGCTCGACCTCCTCGTGCGAGAGGTCGAGCTCGTCGGCGATTTCCTCGACGGTCGGCTCGCGCCCCAGCTCCTGCAGCAGGACGGACGAGCGCTTGCCGATCCGATGCAATGCACCCGCCCGGTTGAGCGGCACGCGCACGATGCGGCTCTGCTCGGCGAGCGCCTGCAGGATCGCCTGCCGGATCCACCACACCGCGTAGGAGATGAACTTGATACCCTTCGTCTCGTCGAATTTGTGGGCGGCGCGGATCAGGCCGAGGTTCCCCTCGTTGATGAGGTCGCCGAGTGCGACGCCCTGATTCTGGTACTTCTTCGCGACGGAGACGACGAAGCGGAGATTCGACCGGACGAGGTGGTCGAGCGCCTCCTGGTCGGCCTTGTGGATGCGCTTGGCGAGCGAGACCTCCTGCTCTCGCGTCAGCAGGGGGTAGGCACTGATCTCCTTCAGGTACTGGTCCAGCGAGCTCTCGTCGTTCAGACGGCGACGCGGCGAGGAAAAGCTCATCGTGTGCTCCAGCGGTCCGGCGTGTGGTGTCGCGACGGGCTTCGTGCCCGGGGAGTCACGGCGCGTGCGTGATCCGCTTCACTCGCTCTGTGTCTGGATGTATCGATCTATTTCAGCTCGTCCGTCGCGAGTGCGAGGGCCGTGGAGCTCAATGTATTGCGCTCCCGATGCGAGCCCAGCGCACGTCCGTCAGCCACGGAAAGGGGGCGCCCCGCGGCTCGAACGAATAGTAGACGATGAGAGGGCGCCCCTCGACCGCTGCCGGATCGACGAAGCCCCAGTAGCGCGAGTCCTCGGAATCGTCGCGATTGTCGCCCAGCACGAAATAGCGGTCCTGCGGCACGACCAGCGGACCCCAGTTGTCGCGGGAGGGGTGGTAGTCGACCGCGGCGATCCGCGGCTCGAGATAGTCCCGCTGCCAGTTCATGTCGGCCGACCGCGGGTCGCCGAGGTCGTCGGTGTGCTGGACGTAGTCCTCCTGCACCGCACGCCCATCGAGGTAGAGGACCTTGTCGCGCATCGCCAGGGTGTCGCCCGGCATGCCTACGAGTCGCTTCACGTAGTGCTTCCCCGGATCGCGGGGCGGCAGGAAGACGATGATGTCTCCTCGCTGCGGTCGATCGAACGCGGGCAGGTGCGAGTGCGTTCCCGGGATGGGAGCGCCATAGACGGCCTTGTTCACCAGCAGGAAGTCTCCGACGAGGAGCGTCTTCTCCATGCTGCCGGTCGGGATCCGGAACGCTTCGACCACGAAGGTCCGGATCACGAGGAAGATCACGAACGCGACGGCGAGAGACTTGGTCCACTCCCAGATCGAACGCAGCATATGAACCGGACGGGAAGAGCCCCGACGGGAAGGGGGAGCACCATCGCTCATTGTCGACTCGGCCGGTCGCTCAGCTTGATCCCCGAAGCGCACGTGTAATGATGGAATGAAGAGGGCTGGTCTGTCAAATCGGCTCTGCCCGGCGGGGGCCGGGCGGAGCCGAGGCTAGTCAGGCTAGTCAGGCTGGTCAGGCTAGTCAGGCTAGTCAGGCTGGTCAGGCTAGTCAGGCTAGTCAGGCTAGTCAGGCTAGTCAGGCTAGTCAGGCTGGTCAGGCATGGGCACCGACATTGAGCGCGGTCAGTACGGGCCGGCGGCGTAGTTGTCGATCTGGGCCCGCTGCAGCTTTCCCGAATAGTCGACGTAGACGACCTTCGTCTCGCTGTAGAAGTCGTAGACCTCCCAGCCGCCCTCACGGTGGCCGTTGCCGGTCTTCTTCACGCCACCGAACGGGAGATGTGCTTCGGCGCCGATCGTCGGCGCGTTGATGTAGGTGATGCCATTGTCGAGCTCGTTCATGACCCTGAACGCGGCGAGCACGTCGCGGGTGTAGACCGAGCTGGACAGGCCGTACTCGACTTCGTTGTTGATTCGGATTGCTTCGTCGAGCTCGCCGAAGCGGATCACGCTGAGGACGGGTCCGAATACCTCCTCGCATGCGAGTCGGCTGCCGGGGCGGACGCCGCGCAGGATCGTCGGCTCGTAGAAGAAGCCGCCCTCGAGCTCCTTGCGACCCGGGGTGCGACCGCCGCACAGGACTTCATTGCCCTCCTCGCGGGCGATGTCGACGTAGCGAACCACCTTGTCGAGCGCCTTCTGGTTGATGAGCGGCCCAACGTCCGTGTCGTCCTTGAGGCCGTCGCCCAGCCTCAGCGCGCTCACCCGCTCGACGAGACGGTCGAGAAAGGCATCGTGGATGGCGTCGTGCAGCAGCAGGCGACTCGTCGCCGTGCAGCGCTGACCCGTCGTGCCGAACGCGCCCCACAGCACGCCATCGAGGGCGAGCTCGGCGTCCGCATCCGGCAGCACGATCTGCGCGTTCTTGCCCCCCATCTCCAGGGACAGCCGCTTGTGCATGCGGCCGCAGACCTCGCCGATCTGCGTACCGGTCGCGGTCGAGCCGGTGAAGGAGATCACCGGCACATCGGGGTGCTCGACGAGCGCGACACCGACCTCCGTCCCGTGGCCGTGCACGAGTTGCACGACCTCCGGTGGCAGGCCCGCATCGAGCAGGATCTCGACGAGCAGCGTACCGGAGTGGGGGACCTCGGCGGCCGGCTTGAAGATGACGGCGTTGCCGCAGGCCAGCGCGGGGAACATCTTCCAGGTCGGAATCGCGAGCGGGAAGTTGAACGGCGTGATCAGGCCCGCAACGCCGATCGGCCGCCGGAAGCTCATCGCCCACTTGTCGCGCAGCTCGCTCGGAACGGTGTGGCCGAAGAGTCGACGGCCCTCGCTCGCCGCGTAGAAGGCGGTGTCGATTCCCTCCTGCACGTCCCCCCGGGTCTCCTGCAGCACCTTGCCCATCTCACGCGTCATCGCGCGAGCGATCTCTTCCTTGCGCTCGACGAGCAGCTCGCCGGTGCGCCTGAGTACATCGCCGCGCGCGGGGGCAGGCGTGCGGCGCCACAGCTCGAAGCCGCGCCGAGCCGACTCCACCGCCCGCTGCACGTCCTCCGGGCCGGAGCGGGGGAAGCGCCCGATCAGGTCGTCATGGTCCGCAGGGTTGCGGTTCTCGAATTCGTCACCGGACGCCGAGGCGGTCCACTCCCCGGCGATGAAGTTCTTGAAGGTCGTCGACATTCTTCGGATCTCCCCGATTCTCAGCCCATCGTGCCTGTCGGGAGGATAGTAGGGCGAGGGCTAGGGCTAGGGCCAGGGCTGGGAGGAGCAAGGGTCGGCGCCAGGCCCGCTCCCCCTCCGGCCCGCGCCCCAACCTAGCCCTTGCCCTCGCCCATGCCCTCGCCCTGCTTGCCGCTACCACCAGGCGATCGCGAAAACGGCGGCGGCCGCGAGGGCCAGGAGGAGGGTGTAAAAGGTCCACAGGCGGCGGAAGGACAGGCCGGCGTCCATGCGGCGGGCGAGTGCGGCGAGCACGGCGCCGCCGGCCGTGGACGCCACGACCCAGAGCAGGGCCAGGAGAGCCCAGGCCCAGCCGAAGCTCACGTCTCTTCGCGGACGAGACCGTACTTCTCGATCTTCTTGTAGAGGTTGGAGCGCGGCATTTCGAGCGTGCGCGCGGTCTCGCTCACGTTCCAGTCGTGGGAGCGGAGGCGGGCGAGAATGTACGCCCGCTCCGCGCGCTCCTTGAACTCGGAGAACGTCGGCGCCTCGAGGATCCGGGACGAGAGCGCGCCGGACTGAGGGGAGCCGACGAGCCTCTGCACGTCCGGCTCTCCGATCTCCGGGCCGCGGCTGAGGATCAGCAGACGCTCGACGGTGTTGCGCAGCTCGCGCACGTTACCCGGCCAGTCCATGTGGCTCAGCCGCTCGACCGCCTCCACATCGAAGCGGCGAGGCGGCAGACGTTGCTCCTCGAGCGCGGTCTCCGTGAAGTGGCGCACGAGCATCGGGATGTCCTCGCGCCGCTCCCTGAGGGGGGGCACGTGGATCGGAACGACGTTGAGGCGGAAGTAGAGGTCCTCGCGGAAGCGGCCCTCGCGGATCTCCAGAGCCAGGTCCTTGTTCGTGGCGGCGACGACGCGCACGTCGACGCGCACGGGCCGCTCGCCGCCGACGCGCGTGACCAGACCTTCCTGCAACGCGCGCAGCACCTTGGCCTGCGCGGCGAGGCTCATGTCGCCGACCTCGTCGAGGAAGAGCGTGCCGGCGTCCGCCTGCTCGAATTTGCCCGCGCGGTCCGCCGTCGCGCCCGTGAAGGAGCCCTTCATGTGGCCGAACAACTCGCTCTCGATGAGCTCCGATGGGATCGCCGCGCAGTTGACCTCGACGAAGGGCTCCTCGGCGCGCGGCGACAGCCGGTGCAGCGCGCGGGCGACCAGCTCCTTTCCGGTGCCGTTCTCGCCGGTGATGAGGACCCGCGCGTCGGTCGGACCGACCTTCTCGACGCGGTCGAGCACCTGCCGGATCGCGAAGCTGTGTCCGACGATCTGATGCCGGCTCTCGATCTCGCCGCGCAGCCGGGCGTTCTCCTGCTCGAGCCGCTCCTGCTGCAGCGCGTTGCGAAGCGTGAGCAGGATGCGGTCGGTGTCGAGCGGCTTCTCGAGGAAGTCGAACGCGCCTCTCCGGGTCGCCTCGACGGCCGTCTCGATCGTGCCGTGGCCGCTGATCATGACGACGAGCGCGGACGGATCGATCTCGCGGATGCGGTCGAGCACCTCGAGACCGTCGAGACGCGCCATCTTCACGTCCAGGAACGTGATCTCCGGCTTGAATTCCGGATACGCGGTGAGCGCCTCCCCCCCGCTCGCGGCACCCCGCACGTCATGGCCCTCGTACTCCAGCAGCTGTCGCAGCGTGCGGCGGACGCCGTCCTCGTCGTCGACGATCAGCACCCTGGCCATTGGCGCCTCACCGGCAGTCGGTTGCGCCGCCCCGACCGAGCAGCACGAGGGAGTCCGCGTGCACGTACGCCGAGCAGACCCCGTTCGGCAGTCGAACCGCGATGGCATCCTGCGGCAGGCCGGGCTCGTCACGGCGGCCGACGCGACGCAGCAGCGACGGGATCATCCGCTGCGGCAGCGGGATCCTGGCCGCGCTGATCTCATCGACCGACAGCGCGACCCGGCCGCCGCCGAGCGGCAGGATCTGCGTGCGCGCGCTGACCTCGGTGGTGTCCGGCAGCAGCGAGACCATGTCTCCGGCGCCCGGCAGCTCCGGCATGGCGGATTTGGGCACGCGCGCCCGCACGCGCATCCCGTTCTCGATCATCTCGATGTGCGGATCGTGCAGATACGGCGGCAGGCTGCGCTTCATGCGGTACTCCAGCAGGCTCTGCACCTCTGCCTCTCCGAGAGCGACGCGCCGCGGCGAGGCCGCACCATCGAGGCTCTCGAGCTTGGCCACCGCGCGGTCGGCCAACGCCTGCGACACGCGGTCCTCGGCGCCGGCCGGCGGCGAGCGGTGCAGCGCGAGCAGCAGCCGGTCCCTGTTCAGCCAGGCCAGCCCGAGCGCCGACGACGAGCACCGCGAGCACCAGCAGGCGGGTGAAGCAGCCGCGGATCATGCGCGTCAGCGGCCGGCCCGTCGCGCGGAGCGACCGGGACCGAGCGTCATGCGCGCGATGCGCGTGTAGGTCGCGCCCGCGGGGGCGAGCCGGCTCTGCATCAGGTCGACCGTGGACGGCTGCACGACGGCGGAGTACTGGAGGGAGTTCGCGATCTCTTCGAGCCCGCGGAACTCGCCGGCCAGCGCTTCGGCACCCGCGCGGCCGAGGGTCACGTGCGGATGGAACGCCCGCAGCTCCCGCTCGAATCCGAGCGAGGCCAGCTCCCATTCGAGATCGTGCTTCAGCGCGCGGAGCTGGGGCAGGGCATGCGCGCCGCACCAGACGACGCGCGGGCGCCGCAGTGACGGGAACGCACCGAAGTCGCCGAGCTCCAGCGGGAACGGCTTCGACTTCGCCGCGATCGCCGCGACGACGGCATCCACCTTCTTCGCGTCGTCCGGTGGCACCTCGCCGAGGAACTTGAGCGTCAGGTGATAGGACTCCGGCGGGAGCCACTTGATCGGAAGGCCGGACTCGCGCAGCGGCTTCGCCGCACGGTGCAGGCGCCGGCGCTCGGCCGCCGGGAGGTTCAATGCGATGAAGAGCCTCATCGAAGCTTCGGTTTCGTCAGCGTTGTGTGTCGGCGGCAGCGCCGACGGCCGGTGCCGTTCGTCGCATGCCGCTCGGATTCGCGTGCGCGATGGCGGCCATCGCGGCGACCGCGCGCTCGACGTCCGCCGCCTCGCTGGCCCACCCGAGGGAGAGGCGAACCGCTCCGGTCCCGCTGGTGCCCAGCAGCGCGTGCGTCTCCGGCGCACAGTGAAGTCCCGCGCGGGTGAGCACGCCGTGCTCCGCGTCGAGGCGCGCGGCAGTCACGGCCGCGTCCTGCGCGCCAATGCGCACCGTCACGACCGGGGTGCCGCCCGGTTCGCGCGGGCTCAGCACGTCCACGCCGTCGACCGCGCTCAGCCCATCGTGGAGCCGCAGCTTCAGCGCCGACAGGCGCGCGTGCACCCGCTCGACGCCGTGGTCGAGCACCCACTCCACGCCGGCGAGCAGCCCCGCGATGCCGGGCCCGTTGCGCGTGCCCGCCTCGAGATGGTCCGGCCACGGCTCGGGCATCCCTTCCAGCAGCGAGTCGCCGCCGGAGCCGCCCGTCATCAGGGGCTCGAGCTCGAGGCCCTCGCGCGCCCAGAGCCCGCCGGTCCCCTGCGGTCCGAGCAGCGCCTTGTGTCCTGTGAAGGCGAGGAGGTCGACGCCGTCCGCTTCCACGTCCAGCGCGATGTGCCCCGCCGACTGCGCCGCGTCCAGCGCGACGAGCGCGCCCGCCCCGTGCGCCTTCGCCGCCAGCTGCGCCAGCGGCGGAGCGGTCCCGAGCACGTTCGACGCCCCGTTCACGACCAGCAGCCGCGCGCCCTCGAGCAGCCGCTCGGCGGCGTCGAGATCCAACCCGCCGTCGGCGCTCGCCGGCAGCACCCGCACCTCGATGCCCCGCTCCCGCTCCAGCCGCAGCAGGGGCCGGCGGACCGCGTTGTGGTCGAGCATCGTGCGCACGACGACGTCGCCCGGACGGAGCATCCCGGCGAAGAGGGTGTTCAGCGCTTCCGTCGCGTTCGACAGCAACACGATCCGGCCCGGATCGCCGCGCACGCCGAACAGGCGCGCGAGCGCCTGGCGGCACCGTAACGCGACCCGTCCCGCGTCGACGGCGAGCCTGTGCCCGCCGCGGCCGGGTGTGGCGCCGACGTCCTTCAGGTAGGCGGCGACGGCGTCGATCACCTGCGGAGGCCGAACCGCGGACGTGGCGGCGTAGTCGAGATAGACCACGTCGTCTCTCACGAGTCGGACCCCGCATCGGCCGGATCGAGCTCGAGCGCGACGTAGCGGAAGCCGAGCCGCTTGAGCTCCGGCACGAGCGCGCGCAGGCGAGGCAGCGAGACCGCCCCCGCGGACAGCGCTGCGATCTCGCCCCGGAAGCCGCGGGCGCGCACGCCAACCGCGTCGAGGCCGTGCTCCGCGAGCAGCCGCGCGGCGGCCGTCTCCCGTGCCTCGCTCACGGCGCCACCGCCGGCCGCACCAGCGGCAGCGCTTCGTTCAACGCGCCCCTGCGGTACCCCTCCACGTCGAGCAGCACGGCCCCGAAGCCGAGCGCTCGCAGCCGCAGCGCCAGCACGGCCCGGCGCCGCAGCGCCAGCCCCATCTCGCCCGTCGCCACCTCCAGCCGCGCGACGTCGCCGTGGTGCCGCACGCGGAACTCACGCAGGCCCTCGTCGCGCAGCACCTGCTCGGCGCGCTCGACCTGCCGGAGCCGCTCGGGCGTGACGGAGAGACCGTAGGGCAGCCGGCTGGACAGACAGGGCGCGGCCGGCTGGTCCCACGTCGGCAGGTCGAGCTCGCGCGACAGCGCGCGGATTTCCGACTTCGTCAGTCCGGCCTCCAGCAGCGGCGAGCGCACCTCGAGCTCCCGCGCCGCCTGCATGCCCGGCCGGTGGTCGCCCGCGTCATCCGCGTTCGATCCGTCCAGCACGGCCCCGAGTCCCCGCTCGCGCGCGATTTCGCCGAGCCGCGCCCACAGCTCCGTCTTGCAGAAGTAGCAGCGGTTCGAAGGATTCGCCGCGTAGCGGGGATCCGACAGCTCGTCCGTCTCGATCTCGAGGTGGGGAATGCCGAAGCGCCGCGAGCACTCCACGGCGACGTCGCGTTGAACGCCGGGATAGGACGCGCTGCGCCCCGTGACCGCGAGCACCCGCTCCGCTCCGAGCACGTCCACGGCGACCTTCGCCAGCAGCACCGAATCCACACCGCCCGAATAGCCGATGCAGACGGAGCCGCACGCCCGGAGGATCGCCTCCAGGCGCGCCCGCTTCCGCTCCAGCTCGTCCAATGGGGAAGGCGCGCTCATGCTCCGTTCTGTTTGCAGCAGATCGCGAGAGTCGGGTGGCGCGCAGCCGCGGCCACGATACGGGACGGGCGGACGCCGCCGGACCCACGCTCCGGCTCGTCTCTGGTACGACGCAGCGACCCGTCGGTTCCCCGCCGGGCCGGCGCAAACTACTGGAGTTCCAGGGCTAGGGCCAGGGCAAGGGCGAGGGCGAGGAGGGAAAGGCGAGGGAGGGGGGGCAGGGGTGGGCCTCGTGGCGTTCGGTCCGAGCGAGCGACAGGATGTGACGCACCTCGTGGCCCCACGCGACGAGCGCAGCCGGCGGGGCTCCCCTACGCCCCGTGGAAGCTACTCCCGATCCAATTCCTCGGCCGGCGGATAGCCGGCTTCGCGCGGACGCCGCAAGGCGAGCACACGAACGACGTCGTATGCCGGCAGAAAATCGTAGAGCGCCACAAAGCCCGTCCTGCCATGGGAGATGATGATCTCGTACAGGCCCGCTTCGGCGCTGCGGCCGATCAGTGGGTGGCGCTAGAGCGTCCGCACGGCCTCCTGGAGAAGGAACACCACCTCGGCTGCCAGGGACGCGTCCGTTCGGGCGTAGAAGTCGAAGATCCTCTCGAAATCGCCGACCGCCGCGTCCGAGTAGACTATTCGCGGGAAGGGCTGGGTTTCGGTCGCTTCGCCCGCTTTCCCTCGGCGCGGCTGGTCAGGTAGGCGTGGACCTGGGCGGCCTCGTAGCCGAGACCGGTCCGCTCCATCGAGTCCCGCGCCTTCAGTGCGTCCAGCACGAATGCACGGCGAGCCTCGGCCATGCTCGTCTGTCGCTCGATGGCGTTCAGCATGAAGGCGTGCGGTGTCTATACCGAACGGCGCCTCGTCGATCCACCTCACCCCGTGACGCGGTTCGCCGGTTGGTGCGCGTGTGAGCCACGTTTGCGGTTTGCGGGGGCCGCCGACTATTCAGACATTCGAGCCGGCTGCCAACTCGGACACAAGTCCCAGGCCATGGTTCAATCCAAAACTTCGGTTACGCTCTTTCCACGGGCCGACGCCGTTGGTCCTTGCACCTCCGCCCCCGTGGCTGATACCGTTCCCGGGCTGAGCAATGAAATTTAGCGG
Organism: uncultured Gemmatimonadales bacterium; assembly: GCA_963798855.1. GTDB lineage: Bacteria > Gemmatimonadota > Gemmatimonadetes > Longimicrobiales > RSA9 > CAWCUU01. The sequence continues at coordinate 1,799,267 of CAWCUU010000001.1, forward strand.
GCTAGCGTACGTCGGGCTGAAAATGATCAATAAGCCAATACGTTGGCTTCTTGAGACCATCACCATTCGCGCTGCGCAGCACGTTGTCATAGATGGCGTGGTCGTAATAAACTGCTCAGAATTGGACGCAGCATTTGTAGCTACCCGTACGCACGCTGCACTTTGCCTGATCCAACGTATATCATCGCCTGTGTTCCTTAGAGTGAGACGGCACATCCGGTACTTTCTAGTTAGGAAGGGAACGTCTCAATATTGGGAAGGAAGCAAGACGTGCGCACTTGATCAGGAACTGATGCGGCGATCACCGGCTACATTGGCTCTCGTCATCGTACATGAAGCAACCCACGCTCGTTTGGACAGCGCAGGAATTCAATACGCGCCGATTAGTGCTGCGAGGATAGAAGCGGTTTGCGTTCGGCGCCAGGTCTCCTTCGGACGACGACTGCCACGGTCGGAATTTCCGTCGGCTGACGAAGTGATAAGACAGCTCGAGGAAAGTTTACGGACGCCTTGGTGGCGCTAACATTGCGCAAGAGAGATGGCCAGTCCATGAGTGCCGCCTCTTCGTGGGCTGGCGGCCACGTCACTTCAAGCTGTCCAAAGCGTCGCGGAACATCTTTTCACTGGACACCAGCCGGGCGGTACCGCTGCGAATCTCGGCAATGCGGCGATCCACCTCTGCGACTCACTCTTCCTCGAAATCCAACCACGACGGCACGCTGCCGAGCAGCTTCTCGCCGAGGCGCATACGCTCTTCGGGCTTCAGCTTCATGGCCTCGCGTTCGAGTTCTTCAATGGACATGATTTCCCCGGTGTGAAGTCGGTGCTCTCCCAAGGTACCCCTGAACCCCAACGCGGATCAACGGGCGGACTGGGGCACCCCGACCTCGGCGCCGGGAATCGCGTCCAGCAGCTCCCGATCGATGACGGATCGGGCGCGGTCTCGTCGAGCGCGGTGCTCAACAGAGAACGAGCGAGGGTACCCGGGTTGACGTGGGTCCTCTCCGCCAGCTGGTGCAGCTTCAGCGCGTGGCGCTCGTCGAGCTGAATATTGAATCGAGTCGTTCGTCCGGACATGGCTTTTGGGTGCACGGTTCGTGTTGTTATGTGCGGGTTCGCGTCCGCCGTGGTCTGCCGGTCCACGAGCCGCAGCCGCCCCTCGGCGTCGTAGTAGTAGGCGACGTTGTGCGTCAGGTGCTGCGAGGCCCCGAGCGCCACAGTCCAGTAGTCTTTCGACTGCCACACCTGATTGCCCTCGAGATCGTAGGCGGTCGAGTCCGCCTCGCCCCCGGTCTGCGCGCGAGAGACCAGCCGGCCGGTCCCCGCCTGGTAACGGTAGGTCCCGTTGCCGCGGTAGGCATCGCCGCTGTTGGTCTTGACGCGGATGTTGCCGAACGCGTCCGCCTTGAACGTCTCGTCCGCTACGTCCTCGGTGCTGTGCCTGGAGCGTACCAGCGTGCCCAGGCCGGAGTAGGTGTTGTCGGCGTATTCGCTGAGCAGCGCATCGACGTGCACGATCCTGTCCCGCTGATCGCGCGTGTAGCGGCTTACGTTCACCGTGTCGCCAATGCCACCGCCTCCGTTGTAGGAGAGAGCGCGTGTCAGCTCGCTCGCCAGACGGCCGTCGCCGCCGTAGACCCAAATAGGTGAAGACGCTCCCGGGGTAGATCAGCGAGTCGGGCCGCAGCTCCGCGTCGTGCTGGAAGCGGTATTTCTGACCCGAGACGGTGACCGTGTCGAGCGTTCCGGTGACGTGGACGTGCCGGGAGAAATTGCGCCCGGTAGCAAGCCCGCATTGCCAATCACTCATTGCTTTTTGGGTTCATCGTCAATGTGGGTGCAAAGCGCCGGGGAAAGCTGCCTTGACCTTCAGGATGAAGTAGCGGTCGTCCCGGAAGCCGTAAGCCTGGCGTTTGATGACTTTGATCTTGTTGTTAATGCCCTCGAGCCGGCTCGTGTGGAGCGGGTAGCGAGCGTGGGCGACGATGCCGTCTTCGTTGCGCTGAAGGATTCGGGCGAACGTGCGCAGCGCCGGGATTTCGCTTGCATGAGCCAGGTCGCACCAGGCGCGGAGCGCGCGCCGGGCCCAGCCCACATGACGGTATTTCCAGATCTGCTTGAGCTGATCCTTGAGGATGTAAACGGTGCTCAGGTGGTGGTTGGCGGCGAGAAGGTCCGAGAGTCGGAGGCGCTCGGGTTCGCTGAGGCTCTCCTGGTTTCGAAGCAGCAGATAGCGGCTGCCTTTCACGAGGCGGCGGCCGCTCTCAGTCTGCTGCCGTTTCGCCTCGTCCGCTCGCACGCGGTCGATGACCTCCCGGCCGTACTTCGCGACGATGTGGAAGAGATCAAAGACCAACGTGGCCTGCGGGCAGGCCTCCTTGATCGCCCGCCGGTAAGGCGGCCACATGTCCGTGGCGATCGCTTCGATGCCGGCTCGTTGCTCGGGGGTGAACTCCTCGAAGAAGCCCAGGAGCGTGGCATCGTGGCGTCCCTCGCCCATCCAGACGACGCCGCCCGTCTCGAGGTTGAGCACACTGGTCATGTACTGCTGCCCCTTGTGCACCGCGATCTCGTCGATCGCCAGCAGCCGCAGCCCATCGTAATCCGGCGTACCGACCTCCCGCTCCAACCGGCGCTTGTCGATCTCCTTCACCGTGTGCCACGAAAGCCCGAAATGCTCCGCCACGTGCTGAATCGGCAGCACCCGGCAAAGGTCCGCGACCGCTCGCTCGAAGCGCACGGTCGCACGCCGGAAGGGGGAGAGGAAATCATGCACCTCCGCCCGGATCCCGCAGCGCGAGCAACGCACCATCCGGTGCGGGATGAGCAACTCCACCGTCGCATGCGCGAGATTCAGGTCCCGCACCCTACGCAGCCGGTAACGGTGAACGGCCGGCGCGAACTGCAGGCAACCCGAACACCGCGGAAGCGCGTATGGGTCGCTCGCAAACCAGATCCGGCTCTGCGCGGCCGAGCCGTTACCCTCCTGCAACTCCTGGCGAAGCGGAATCACTCCCGCAAACGGATAGTACGGCGCTATACTGAGGGCGGACACCGCGTCCTCCGGACTGAGCGTGAATGCTGGCTTCGACACCCTCATTCTGCTCGACCCGAGGGCCGGTGTCCATCTTTTTCGCCCTATCTGCACTCAAATCCGCAATGAACCCTAATTTGATCACTCGAGAAGAGGCCTATGAGTCCGAAGACGGCATTTTGGGTAGCAGTGGCTGCATCCGTGTTCTCTGGGTCGCTATGCTCCCGGAGCCAAGTTCGAAGGACGGCGCGAGTTCCGGAAGTCGCCGGGTGCTGGAGTTTCGGTGATAGCGACACCGCCAGCGACTATGCACTGCCTGCCACCGTTGCGTTAGACACGAGTGCAGCGAAGGATATTAAAGAGCAGGAATACGTTCTGTATACTCTTCGTCTACCACCCGAAACATCAAGCTTCACTAAGGGGTCTTGGCGGGAATTGGGCCGCGGCTCGATTCAAGCAAGCATCTCCGATGGGTTCGAGGGCGTAACATTTGAGCTTAGGATTGTCACAAGGGATAGTCTGGTGGGAAGCGCACGGAGAGTCTCGGACGTTCATGTTTCAGGGTACGGCACCCCCCTCCCCGTTCGCGGCATCCGTGTGCCATGCGATCTCTACGAGATTGAATCGATGCGAAAGCAGCCCGGCAAAAACTCATGAGTCATCTCGGAGAGAGCAACGATGAGTATTCAGATCGTTTGCTTGCAAGAAATCCTTAGGCACAAAGACCTGGTACAGAAAACGGCGTCTTGCCACAGACATGCCATGAATAAGAGACGCAGCTACTGGGAGAACGTTTTAGTAGCAGCCAAGTTTGGGCTCTGCGGTGGCTTGATGTTTTCGACTTGGATAATCGTTTTGATGACTGTACAGATGTCTATAGTCATCGAATCGCGCGGGCATCCAGTCAATGGTCTTGTCGTTATCCTGGTTTATGTTCTTGGGTTCTCAACAGCCGGAATGATAACAGGTTTAATGCTGCCACTTTGCCAATGGGTAGTAGGAGCAGCATTAGTGGGCCTTATCGCTACGCTTCCCATTGGGTTCGGTACATCAATGATCATAGCCGGGCCCGAGATATTCGGTGCTGTCCACTTAGTAATTGCTTTCGGCATAGCCATTCTAATTGGAATCCCGGTTGCAGTATTCGTTCGAGCCAATCCATACAGAGGTTAGCAGGTCGCTGAAGAATGGAAGCGAGCCGCGTTGCGACCGCCACGGGGCCGGATGCGAGGCGGCGCGACGACGCAATGCCAGGGCGCATCTCGGAGGAGCGCCAACGACGCAGACGGCCCCGTGCCGCCGCAACCCGAAGGGAGCAGGGGGGTTGCGGCCTCACTCGTCGTTGCTCGTCGTCGCCATAGCGCTGCTATGACTCCTCCTCGCGCCTTGATTGAGGCTCCGCAAGCCCCCTTCTCGCGGCCGCACTCCCATTTTTCAGCGAGCTGTTAAGACAAGTATCTGCCCGATCGTTCAATCCGTTGCTACCTTTCCTTCCACCTTCACCGTTTCCGCCATCCCCATTCCCTGCAGATCCGATGGATGGCGGAGGTGTTGGCAACCTGAATCGCCTCGGCGACCTGCGGCGTGCAGATCCGCTCCTCGCCACTTCGTTCCCGGCTAGGCGAGCCGGGCCTTCTGCGTCGTCCCGAGCTTCAGCACCGCGATCATGCTGTCGGGCACGTTCGCGCCCGATGGAAGCGTCACGTGCGCGGCGACGAGTGGGAACGGGTGCGCGTGCTCGCCGTTGTAGATCAGCACCGGCGTACGGCCCTGTTCCACGTCTTCGTCGTGGGCAACGGGTGCACGACGGCCACGAGAACCCGCGCGACTCCGCGCGCGCACACGTGCTCCCCTGTGCGCGCACGGAGCGCGCAGCTTCGCGGGGGGTGGGGCCATCCCCGACTCGGAGGCCCACGCCCGCCTGGTGGCTGGTCCGGCGGGCGTGCGCTGGCCCGCTTGGCCTCGCGCGGGCGCCGAGCTCGCCGCGCCGCAGCCGGGTCGGCGCAGCGTTGCGCTGCGGCGTTTGCGCGCGTGTGCGCGGGGCGCGCGCGCTGCGACGGCGCGCGGGGTGCGACGTGGCGCTTACTCGGCTCCTCCACCACTGCCACATCGTCAATATCCGGGGCAACAGCTATCGCATGCGACAGCACTCCGAGCTCTGGCAGACCCTGAACGGCACCTCCGAGCCGGACCACCTGAAGCCTCACCCCCGTCCCCGGAGGAGAAAGGAGATCACGACCAACTGAGGCTCGTCACCTTGGCTTGGTGTCAAATTTTCGCCCGCCAGAACTATCAGATCTTCGTCCGGCGTTGACAGCGGGCGTGCGGGATCCGTCGCGGCGCTGGCTGTTGTGAAGCACCACCGTCAGGACCTCCTCACCTCCGCCCTGACCGTCGCCTAATAGAATGAACTGCTTTTACGATCTCCTGCTTCACCCATCCATCCGTGCCAGACGATAGACGTTCCAACGCCGCAGCCTCTTCCGGTCCACCACTTTCCGCCAGCGCCATGGCTACATGACCTGTCAAGTCGTCCAACAAGCCCAGCAAGATCGGATTCGCCACCTCCGGAGGAGCCAAGCGAGCGACCGCTAAGGTGAGCATCTCGCGCGCCTTCCCTGTGGAGGGCTGCTGCAATCTCTCCAGTGCCCAGTCCGTTATGCCGTCCGGCCGCGCTTCAGCGATTGTGTTGGCGATCGCCCAGCGGAAGGTTTCCGACCCCGTTTCGTCAAACAGTTTCGCAAGTTTCTCCCCCGGGAACTGGCTGCTTGAAGCCGCGAGAGCCCGCACGATCTGCTCCTGCACCGCGAGATCCTCGCTGGTCGGTAACCATTCAAGCAGTGTGCGCACGACTTCGGGCGCTAGTGGTCCATACTCCGGGACGAGCTGATCCAGCCGTGAGACCTCGTACCCTTGCTCTGCCAAGCGCTCGCGCAGAGGGCGGGTTGCCGACGCAACCTCCGCTTCCCGGAGTTCACGAGCGTCCGCGCGTTCCGCTTGGCGCTGTACGTACCCAGGGTCCATCTGAAGCTGCGCCATCAGCTCTTCAGCCGTCATTCCCTTCCTTCTCTTCATCGCAAAAACCTCAGGTTGACCAAGCCGCTCTTGATCGCATCCATCAGGGGGCATGACAGCTCCGTGGAGCGACGCACGTAGAGGTTGAACTGCAAACCCTTCTCCTGTGCAAACGCCGCAAAATCTCGAATCTGGTTCGTCAGCGTCAGGCGCGCCACATTTTTCACCTCGCTGTGTCAACGGCGGATAGAAATGTCCCCGGAGTTAGGCGGATAGAACTGTCCCGGGTTCAAGGTGCGTTCTCGCTCACCCGCGTGGGGGCGTCGGGCCGTAGCGAAGCGGAGGCCACGACTGCGGTCCCGGACATCTCCGACCGGCTCGGTTTCCTCCAGAACGTGGGCCCCCTTCCGAGAGCCGGCGCACGCCGCCACGGGTGGTCCGGCGGTGCGGTCTTGGGCGCTGGGGTGGCCTTCCTGCCAGAATGGCCTGCGCCATTTCGTTTCTGCGGCCCGATCTGCGTTCGGGGAAGGGTAGGACCAGGGCTCGTCGCGGCTGCCGAACTGCTCTCCCCCGATCGGCGCTGGGTTCGTGGAGCTGCGGGCGTCCACGCGCACTCGTGCTCTTGGCCGTTGGCCCGCCGGTGAATGACTCGGACTCGGCCGTCCTCCGTCTGACGCACCAGTACCTTGCTGCCTGCCGGAACCCGGCCTCTGGCTCTGCGATCGAGTTGCAGCCCGCGTCGATCGAACTGGACGACGAAGTCTTTGCTCACCACGCGCTCGGACTCCAGGCAGAAGACGTCATCCAGATTCAGCGACGCATCGAGAGCCAAATGGTAGTCGGCGTGATCTGCCGGCGCCTGGGCGAAGCGAGCATTGTGCGCCGCCAAATACCGCTCTCGCACGTAAGCGTTGGCCGCCGCGTCGTCTTCAATCCCGACACGCCGCATCTTCTTGATCAAGCGGTCTTGATGCACGCCATTGCTACGCTCGATCCGCCCCTTCGCCTGAGGGCTGCCGGCCCCGATCACCTCAATGCCCAATTTCTTGCACATCAGACCGAAAGCCGTGTGTACTTCCAGTCCCAGAATCCGCTCCCGAGGCCTCGGCTCCCGCTTGTAGATCGTGTTCCAGTCCGTGTATAGCGCCCGTGGCACGCCATAGAGCGCGATCCACTCCTGAAGCACGAAAGCCGCCGCCCAGATCGTCTCCTGCTCGCCAAAACGCAGCAGGGTCTCACCCGTGGCGTCATCGACCATATTCATCACGCAGCTGCGCGCGCCGGCCCTCTCTCCCCGTCCCTCGTACCAGTCGTGGAAGCTGCCATCCAGCTGCACCAACTCTCCGAAGTGTCTGCGTCGCTCGCGCCGCCGCGGCCGCACTCGGCTCCGCCGGACCCGACTCCACTGCCCGGCCTGCACCATCCAGTCGTGCAGCGTCCTGCGCGGGATTTCGATCCCGTCCTCCTCCTGGAGGTGCTCCGCCGCTAGCGTGGGCCCGAACCGCTCTGCCGGACCGCGCTTCGCATTGCCCCCATACTTCTCCTCGACCAGCCGCAGCACGCGCGCCCGCTCCGCGGCCGGCCGCGCCCGATTCGACGCCTTCCCCACTCCACCGTGCACCAGAGCGGCGCGGCCACCCGCCCGATAGCGGGCGACCAGCCGCTTCGCCTGCCGGTAACAGACCCCCATCAGCACCGCAGCATCTTCGAGTCGAAGACCCCGCTCCACCACCCGCTCGAGGACCACCGCACGCTCGTGCTCCTTCGCACTCATCGCTGTCCGCTCCACCGAGGCCTCCTCTCTCTGAGGCCTGCAGTCTAGGGGACAGTTCTATCCGCCGCGGATGGGGACATTATGATCCGCCGTCAACACATTTTTCACCTCGCTGAGCGTCGTGGACGTAAGTGCGTCGGGGATTCGATACGCTGCGGTTCCCGTTGACGAAGGAATCCGAAGGGTATTCTTGGCCAACCCGGCGGTCTCCTCGCCCGCCTTGCCGAGTTGCCGCGCCAGAGCCGTGCCTTCCGCCCGAGCAGCGCCGCCCGCAACGGACCTCAGGCCGCCTGCGATTCCTCCTGCCAGCAGAGCAACCGGATCGAAAAACCCCGCACTCTCGGGTCCCGGCTCGCCGCCTGGACATCCTGCACGCCATTCGCTCTCGAGTGGACAAAGCCCGAATGGATCCGAGTAATTCACCGGGTCGCCATTCGCGAACCCGTACGCGTTCACCCCGCCAGCCAGCCCGATCGGGTCCTCCTGCGTGAAGCGCCCGGTCACCGGATCGTAGTACCGGTTCCGCTTGTACTGCTGCCCGCTCGCGTCTGTCTGCTCGTCGATCAGCGAGCCCATCCAGCTCGGCGGCTCCGCGCCTCGAGCGGCTGGTCGATCCCGCCGCCGTGCGTGTAGACCACGCGGCCGTAATAGGGTGAGAACGTGGTGTCCCAGCACTCCTCGCCGCAGCCGTGACTGTGGTCGAGGTCGATGAACCGGTACGTGAGCGTGTCTTCTTCCAGGTAGTTGATGTAGTTGCCGCCCAGGTCCAGGTCCTGGACCAAGTGGTCGGGGTAGCGGGTCTCGTAGAGGAGCCGGTCGCCGTCCCAGACGAAGCGCTGGATGAGATGCTCTGGCACTTGCCGGTGCAGGTTCGGCGCGCGCGCAGCAGAATCCGCCGCCCGAGCCCGTCGTAGCGGTACTCCTCGAAGACGCCCATGTCCACCGTCGTGAAGTACAGCGGGAACGCGTCGGCCGTGCTCTGCCGGTCCACCAGCCGCAGCCGTCCCTCCGCGTCGTAGTAGTCGGCGACGTCGTGCGTGACGTGCTGCCAGTTCCCACCCGCCTGAACCCAGTAGTCCCTCAACTGCCACGTCTCATTGCCTTCGAGGTCGTAGGTCGTCGAGTCCGTCTCACCGGGACTCACCGACTCGTGGCGCTTCAACCTGAAGACGAAGATCGCCTAAAAGACGGACGGGCAGGTCTCGGCGATCACGCTGCCGACCGCGCTCGTGATCATGAAGGATTACCCTTCCGTCCACGACGAGAGCTCGATCACCTACAGCAACTCGACCGTGAACGCGAAGCTCGGGATGACGTTCGGGTACGACAGCCTCCTGGCGATCAATCAGCGCGGGCAGGCGGTCGGAGATACGGTCATGACGTACGAGCGCTACGCGGATAGCGGCTTTCTCCACTATTACAAGCTGAACTTGAAGACCCAGTCGTGCGGCAGCGACCCGGACCGGGGGGAGGAGTGCGATCCCGCCAGCCTGCTGCTCATGCAGGTGTGGGGCAGCTTCTCTTACGACAAGCTCGGAAACTCGAGTACCGAAACGGTCGAGACCGGCAACCGCTTGAGATCTTACGCGGGCTACACGCTAAACTACGATGCCGATGGGAGATCTCACGAGCAAGACGAAGACAGGGTATTCCCAACTCTACTATTGGGATACACTGGGCCAACTCGACAGCGTGAAGACGAACGGCGTGAAAGACCACGTTCGGCTACGACGGCTTCGGTCGGCGCGTCCGCAAGGACAGCCAGCGCTATATTCTGGACGGCGACAACCTCTTCGTCGAAGCCACTACTGCGAACGCGTTCGTGGCTGGATACAGCTACTACGGCGTCGACAAGCCGCACAGGGCGCCGTCTACTACTACTCCATGGAGGCGTCCGGGAATGTCGCCGGGCTGATCAGCGGCTCGAACGCGGTGGGAGTCTGCTGAGCTATGTGCCTGGGCCACTGCCGGTGATCGGTGGGCAAGTTCTTGAGATCCTCGGCAATATGGGTACTTTCCGAACTGCTAACAGGTGTGCCGACACCATTCGGAAGCGGTGGCTGCTCCCTTTAGGACGAGGAGATTGGCGGCATGGGGTTACTCAGTTGGGGGGCCATTTGCTGTGGTCTGGCGATAGCGCTCGCGGCTTGGTATCGACCACCGGCGAAGCGTGGTTGGCTACGCTCAATCGAACCGCGGCTAATCTATAGAATCTGGATGGGTGCGGTGGTGGGTGTTGGGAGCGTCGGGGCTGCCACCTCAAGCTTAGGCTTCTTCGGGGTCTTTGGTATGGCGCCGACGGACGCGATGGGATTTCTACTACTGTCGGTTAGTGCGGCTCTAATCGGTATGGTGGCCCTTTGGTCCGCACCGATTGGGATCAAAGCGGGCGGGATTTACTGCGGAGTGCTGGGCGGGTTCATCCCTTGGGAAAGTATCGCGGAGATTGTCGACGACGATCCTCTGGAAATAGTGTTAGCAAAGGGCGGCGGGAATCGCCTTACGCGCGTTCGGCTCAGTCCCTTGATCTGGAGACCCGATTCCGTCGATTTAGAGCCGATTAAACAGGGAATAGCGAAGCGACGGTATTCTCAGGGCAATCAGTTGCCTTAAAGACTTACAGCACAAAGTGCCCTGGGCGTGGAATCAAATCGATAATGATACCAAAAGGAGTCTACAGCGGTGCAAATGGCCTCAGGACGGTGTCACCCGAGATTACTTGCGACGCACCGCTTGCTGAAGGTCGCGCGCACGATCGCGGACCTCGCCGGCGCGCGCCGGAGCGCAGCAGCGACACGCCGTTGTCCAGGGCGAAAGTGCTCGTAAACGTCTCGCACGCTCATCTGCGCGTTCCCGTGCCCGGCGTCGTCGCCCATATCCGCGCGGCAGCGCCACGCGCATGGTCTACGACCGCGCCGGCAATCGAACCAAGGTCACCAACCGCCCTGGCAATCCGATAACCTTCACCTACGCGGTCGGGCGCCCGCTCTCCCGGACGGCCACTCGAAGACCACCAGCTACAGCTATTTTGGGGGCGGCACGCCATGGATGCGGGTCTCCAACACCGAGAGCAGCGAATGCGTAACACTGGGTTCAAATATCGTTTGGTAGAGAATCTGAAACTCGCAATCGCGGGGTCCATAGGGCTTTCCGTGTTCGTCGCCATCGCCGTTATTGCGCAGCGACGCCTTTGGTTGGACATACACGGACAGCCTGTTCATGCTGGGTGGATTGCCCTCTTCTATGTAGCATCCTGCTTATGGGGTGCGATAGCCGCCGCGGTGCTTCATCCAATACGGTCGTCACCGGATGGGTGCTCCGCTGGTCGGCACGATCATTTTCTTGCCGATCGACTATTGGGGATTTAGGTCTGCGCTAAACGCGAGTTGGTCCAACCGCGACTGGTACGCTGTTGTCGGTCTGTCGATTCTATGGGGCTCAACCTTGGGCTACGTGGCCTGGAAGTCCGGTGGGAGGAAGCAATAGACAGACGTGCAATTCGTCGAAGTGGATGTCGTTCAGCCACGCGGCGCATTCAGGTTCCCTTGGAGCTGACCCTCACTGCGGCTAAACACCTGAAGTCAGCGACACTGCCTGTGGATCGAGCTGAAAGTGCATCCGTGTTGGCGGCTCTTTCACGGGATTACCTCCTCCACCACGGCCTCTGCCCGGTGGAACGGTCCGCGTGCGGCCGCTCGTCGCGGCGGCCGTGGACCTTCCGGAGGACATTCTCGACGACCTCTGGCTCGTCTACGGCACCCCGATCGTTACGACGTTGGTCTCGGTCGAGGAGCTCGAGGCGCTGATAGAGCGGACGCTAGCGCGCGCGGCGCAGTCGATCGAGTTCGAGAGCGGCTCCCAGGCCGCTGACGACCAGACCGCCAATGTCCGGGACCTCGCGAACCAGCCGCCGGTCGTGCGCTACGTGAATCTGCTCGTCCGCAACGCGTATCAGGCGCGGGCGAGCGACATACACCTGGAGGCGGAGCGGAGCCGGCTCGGTGCCCGCTACCGGATCGATGGCGTGCTGGTCCCGGCGCTGGCGCCGCCGGCCGGCCTGGAGGCGGCGGTGGTGTCTCGCATCAAGCTGCTCGCGGAGATCGACATCGCGGAGCGACGGCAGCCGCAGCGATGGTCGCGTCCGCGTGCGGCTGGAGGAGCGGGAGCTGGACCTGCGGGTCTCGTGCGTGCCGACAATGTTCGGCCGGGTGGATCGACGGCGCGTGGACCCGGATCGGTTTCTGGGAAGGCGAGACCGGCCTTACCGCAGCGACGTGGCGGACCGCGCCGTACCCGAATCCTGTACGGTCACGACCTCGACCCGGTCGGCATCCGCGTCGAAGGCGTACAGGATCAGCATCCACCGCCACGGCCCGAGAGATGAACCTGAAGCCTCCTGAGGGAAGGAAGAGATACCCGTGCAGATCGAGCTGACCGCAGTGTTCCAGAACGTGCCCGAGGGCTTCATCGGATTCGTCGAGGAGCTGCCGGGCGCCAACACCCAGGGCGCTACCCTCAATGAGACCCGAGAAAACCTCCGCGAAGCCGTCCTCCTGGTCCTCGAGGCCAACCGCGCGCTCGCCGGGCAGGATCTCGAGGGCCGGTCCGTCATCCGCGAGACGATCCGGATCGACTCCGCGGCCGCGTGGAAGAGACGAAAGCTCCTCGCTCATCAACGACTTTCTCGCTCGCAAGATCTGCCAGGACGGATGTGCCATCCCCTTGAGGCCGTGAGGGATCGGACGTCCAAAGAAGGAAGGAATCGGGTCCGCCGCCCCGCCTACACCCCCGCCCCCCTGCCCCGCCGGTCCAGCACGCAGTACTGGATCGCCTCGGCGACGTGCGGCGTCGAGAAATGCGCTCGGTGCCGGCGAGGTCCGCGATCGTGCGCGCGACCTTCAGCACGCGGTGCGTCGCGCGGGAGGACAGCCCCAGCCGGTGCGCGGCGGAGCGGAGCAGCGACACGCCGCCGTCGTCCGGACGGCAGTGCTCGTGCACGCGCCCTCACGCTCATCTGCGCGTTCGCGTGGACGCCGTCCTCGCCCTGGAAGCGCTCGGTCTGCAGCGCGCGCGCCGCGGCGACGCGGGCCGCAATCGCCGCGCTGGGCTCGCCGGAGCGGTCGGCGAGCAGCTCCGGCGCGCGGGTGGACGGCACCTCCACGTGCAGGTCAATGCGGTCGAGCAGCGGGCCCGAATGCGGCCGAGGTAGCGGCGCACCTCGCCCGCGTGGCAGGTGCAGCGGCCGAGGCCGTCGCCGTGGAAGCCGCAGGGGCATCCCTGCGTTGCCTTTCTGCTGTTGTAGGCGTGCTCCCAGTTCGCGTGCGGGCGCACGGTCGTGGGGCCGTAGAGCACGCTGTCCACGCCCAGCCCCGAGCGCGTGAGCGCGAGCGGCTGGTCGATCCCGCCGGCGTGCGTGTACACCGCCTGGCCGTATGTAGGGGGAATAATGGTGTCGCGGCACTCCTCGCCACAGCCGGTGTGGTTGTGGTCGAGCGTGATCTCCCGGTCAGATGGCCTACTTTGACCGCAATCGACCTACGCGGGTTCATGCGGCAGCGGTGCGATTCGACAACACGGTTGCAGTTCTTCCCGGGCGGCGGAAGCGGCCCGCCGGGCGCTGACACCAGCCCGGGCGCGGATCTCGAGCGGCACTCGAGGGGAGCACGGCCTCCGCCTCCGTAGAGACCGCAGATCGCGTCCGGGCACCCTCTCCCCCCTGCGGGAGCGGGCGGGGAGGAGGGACGGCCGGGGCCGGTGTGGATCCGATAATGCGGTCGAGGCGTCATCCGACCGCCTCCGAAGAGGCACTCGATCGCACCGGCTCCTTCGACTGCGCTGGGCGCACGCAGATCATCTTGGCCCCGAATGCTCGAGGACTATACAGGAGCGCCCGCGACGAAACGCGTAAACCCATGACCATACCTGACCCCTCGCTCATGTTATCGCATAAAGCGTCGGCTGACCTATCGCTTAGTCGCGAATTGTTATTTCGACTTCTGACGCCGAGAGAGTGACATGCTGGCGGTTGGCTTCGGTACACTTACCTGAACACCAAACCAGTGCGTCTTTGAAGACAACTTTGTAGGTCCCCGGCCCAGGATAGTCGAATGGAGTCTGGCAGTCGTGACTACTCTCGGCAGAGTTCTCTTTGTTGCCGCCACAGAATAGATAGACGGGAGCCCCGACGAAGTTGCCGGGAGGCAATGTAAACACAGCTGTACTCGTCGCTATTCCTGGTTCGTAGCCCACGCCGGATGCCCCTACTGCCGCACCGTCTGAGTCGGTCACGGAAACGAATAGGTCCATCCCGAGCCTCAAAGGTGCGAGAACCTGGACTTGCTCTCTCGTAACATTCTTTAGCAATGTCACGAAAACGACGTCATCTCCTGACCGGAACACCTCCCGGACCGGACACGCTATCAATCGCAGGTGGGAGTCACCGTTCGTCTCGGTGATTTCGGCGAAGCAGTCGGTGCGTTGGATTCTTGCCGGTCGCGATCCCTGGCAACCAGCCGCCATTGAAAGTGTGAGTACCGCGAGGACTGAGATTTTCATCGGTCAATCTCTCGGTATTGACAGGTTGTACGTCTTGAATTCGTCCACATGGAGCGGCGCACGTTTCTGGAAGTACTCCGGCAACTGGAGAAATGCACGGTGCTCCGCATGCAGGAATAGATCCGGTGAATCGATACCGTGTTTCCAGCTCGTTGGTGGCAGGTGATAGGATTCGTGAACGGTCGTGATCAGGAAATCGCCCGCTTCCTGAGCTTGGCTGAGCAACACCGTGCCGACCGGCTCCACGTGTGATGTGCGACCGTCGATCACCCGGCCGAGTACCTGTCCGTACGTGCTCCTCAGATCAGGATGATTAGCTGGAACGATTTTGACATAGCCGCCCTGGTAGGAGTCAAGGGTCTCCGCCGCGCGCTGGAATTCTTTGCCACCCATGGATCGGAGGGCCAAGACCAGTCCGGCGCACGTGTCATCGTCATCCCTACAAGCTGCCAGTCCGAACGGATCCGAATAGTTCACCGGATCCCCATCCGCGAACCCGTACGCGTTCACCCCGCCCGCCAGCCCGATCGGGTCCTCCTGCGTGAACCGTCCCGTCACCGGATAGCGGCGCACCTTCTGGCATATCGCCGCGGGTACGGGCTCACGCGTGCGGAGCTGGCGGCGCAGCTGTTCGTGGCTCCGTCAACGTTGTGGCGGTAGGAGGCAGGAATGACGCAACCTGTCGCGCTTCAGAGCCTTTCGGACAAATCGGGAGTAGCAGAGAGTTACACCTCGCGCGCTGCTCAGGCGGCCTGCTGTAGCCGAGCTCGGTTGATGGTCTCGCGGTGTTCTCGACCGCGCTCCAGCTTCGCCCTCCGCTCCCTCTTCCTGGCCTCCGGATCTCCGGCCCAGTACTCGGCCGGCGGCAAGTAGTTCAGGGCGGCATGGAGCCGCTCGGTGTTGTAGAACTCGATTCAGCGCCCGAGGATCTGTCGGGCCCGGCTCAGGTTCTCCAGCTCCTGCTCGTCCAGGGCTTCCCGGGTGCTGCGGTGGAAGCGCTCCAGCTTGCCATTCGATTCCGGGTGGTAGGTCCGGATCCGGATATGCTCCAGCTCGAAGTCCCGAACCAGTTCCTTGAAGTCCTTCGCCGTGAACTGCGTCCCGTTGTCGGTCACGATCTCCGGGCTCGCAGCCCGCACGGGCTGGACCGTTCGACGGATCCTGAAGCGGCTGGGCTTCCCGAAATCCCGCTACTACGACTGGAGGCAGCGAGCGGACGAGCAGCTGCTGGCGGACCTGTTTCCCGGAGCGCGGAGGTGCCCGCACGCGATCCTGGCCGAAGAGAAGGAGGCGGTGATCGAGTATTCGATAGTCCCGGTCGAGGAGTTATCGACTGCTCCACTGAACTGTGATCGCATGTGATCACACACCGGCCTGTCGCCCGATTATCAGGCCCGACACGCTCAACATACGACGCTAGCGACAGCGGGAGTAGCCGAGAGCTCAGCACTCCACTGATCAGGCTCGCGGCAGGACGTGCCGTCACACTGCGAGGTGAAGCGGAATCTGGCCGGCGGTCCAGTATGACCAGCGCTACTCGGCGAGCATCTGCCGAAGCCGGTCCAGAGCGGCCGTTGCGTTTGGATCACCGCCATAGGCCAGTTCGTGGAATCCAGGAGTGAAAAAAGCCGCTGGCCACAATAGAAGACGATCGTCCTCCAATCTCGCTTCCCACAAATCTGGGACGGCAGGATCGACGATATCAAACAACACAATTGGCACTGAGAATGATTTCATGCGGGGTTACCTCGATCTGTACCCACGGAATACCTCTAAAAAACTCAAGTCCCAAGACCAGGTATGTTTCGCCCGGAACTACACCGAACGTCCTTTTTCGTTCAAAGTGGGGACCTAACGAAACAGCCATTTGTAGTCGTTTCGGCACACTTTCAGATATACACTTGACCTTCATCTTATCGCTCCTATAAGCTTCAGCTTTGCCATCCCTGTTTCGCCGGTGGCAGTGTTGATGGCCCAGTGTGCTTGATACCGATATCCTCCGTGCTCCCAAACCTCCTTACTCGTGACGTACGCCCAATCTGCCGCGTTGCCGCCGAGACGCCTTGCGGCGCGGAATTCCGTCGCCGTGCCCGCACCGACCATCACCTTGAATTCACCTTGCATCAATTGGCTGAGCGCAGCGCGACCGGCATCAATCTCGATTGCCGGAGCGTCCGCGGCACCCAACGCGCCCGTTACCACAAGACCAGCGGCAGTGCCAACTCCGACCTTGGCTCCAGTTGATGGATCGCGGCCCAAGAAGCCGCCCACAACCGAGGCCATTGGATTGACCACGGCGTTAAATTTGGCTGCAAGCAGCGCGTTCCTGGAGCCATTCTTTGGCAAGGCTTCCCCAGTCAGGAGCGCCGTCGTCATTACATTCCGGGCAAAGCCCGAACGGATCTGAATAGCTGACCGGGTCCCCACCCGCGAACCCATACGCATTCACCCCGCCCGCGAGCCCGATCGGGTCCTCCTGCGTGAAGCGCCCGGTCACCGGATCATAATACCGGTTCCGCTTGTACTGCTGCCCGCTCGCGTCTGTCTGCTCGCCGATCAGCGAGCCCATCCAGCTCGGCGGCTCCGTGCTCCGGTTGATCTGGCGGTACGCCTGCATGGACGTCCCCGGCCAGGCGATCTGGAGCGTGGTGCCGAACGAGCTCGACGTCGTCTGCCCGTTCGTGTAGGTGCCGCTGTTGTAGGCGTGCTGCCAGTTCGCGTGCGGGCGCACGGTCGTGGGTCCGTAGAGCACGCGGTCCACGCCCAGCCCGGAGCGCGTGAGCGCGAGCGGCTGGTCGATCCCTCCGGCGTGCGTATACACCGCCTGGCCGTAGTACGGCGAATAGGTCGTGTCGCGGCACTCCTCGCCGCAGCCGGTGTGGTTGTGGTCGACGGTGATCTCGCGGCTCTCCGGCTGCCTGTACCGCGGCCGCAGGGCTGCTTGCGGTCCGACTGGGGCCGGGGTGGTCCGGCCCCGCGTGTTGCGTTCGGCTCCCCTGCCAGACCAGCGCTTCCTGTGGCCCGGCCCGGCAGTCAACCCGCGGCATCGTCCGCGCCCTCGCTCGGGCCTTGAATCTCCATAGCTCCACCCACCGCGTAGCGGCTCAGTTAAACCTATCGTTTCCACACTCGATTGACCCTCGCCTCCGACGCGTCCTAGATAAAGTGTGGAAACAATCCCTGATCGTTAGGCCACTTCGGGAGCGTTGAGCCGGCGGCGTAGATCCAGCACGCTCTCGACGGTTATAGGACCCCAAGCGTCGGGCGACATCAGTTCGTCAAGTAAGTCCCACACCTCCGACGACCCGGGGTCCTCTTCGTTCACGTCGAAGCAACCAAGCAGTCTGATCGCCGCGGCCCAATCGGAGAGATCACGAGCCGAGAGCTCGCCGGCTAGGAATCGTCGCAGCTGTGCATCCACCTGCTCCCGACTGAACAGTACCTGGGGCAACCGACCCGCTAGGTCGACATCCCGCTGGTTCGTGTCCCAGAACCGGAGGCGCGCCTTCGAGCCCAGGCACTCTTCCAGACTCGAAAGTGCGTGTGCACCGTCGACGAACGCCTTCAGGCACCTGAGGAGGTCCTGCTCCTTCACTTCCACACCTCTCCGTGAACGAAACGACCTAAAGCGTCCCACGCGGCTTGAGCGATCCCCTTGATCCGTCCGGTGTCGTCAAAGATTCGTACGAGAGTCTGGTAGCCGCTGCGTCCAGCGCGGGTCGAGTACGAGACCAGCCCGTTCTCGCCGCTCACCACCTTGATGACGTCCGCGCTCCCCTGCTTGAGGGTCCCTAACAGCCCAGCTGACTGTTGAGGGTTGACACCCTCAATTCCTTGCCCGAGGGCCTGGCGAAGCTCCGCCTTACTGCCCTCGAAGAGCACCGTCTCGCCGGCCGCAGCCGTCGCACTGGTGGCGGCCCGCCCCGCGACCCTGGCTCCCAGGCTCCGCAATCCGCCCGAGATCCCGCCCGCAAGCCATACGACGGGGTCGAAGAGCCCCGTGCCTCCAAGGTCGCCCGGACAGTCCGATAGATCATCGGGATTCTTCCCATTGCCACCGAACTTCTCTGGACAAAGCCCGAACGGATCTGAATAGCTGACCGGGTCCCCATCCCCAAACCCATACGCGTTCACCCCGCCAGCCAGCCCGATCGGGTCCTCCTGCGTGAAGCGCCCGGTCACCGGATCATAATACCGGTTCCGCTTGTACTGCTGCCCGCTCGCATCCGTCTGCTCGTCGATCAGCGAGCCCATCCAGCTCGGCGGCTCCGTGCTGCGGTTGATCTGGCGGTACGCCTGCATGGACGTCCCCGGCCACGCGATCTGGAGCGTGGTGCCGAACGAGCTCGACGTCGTCTGCCCGTTCGTGTAGGTGCCGCTGTTGTAGGCGTGCTGCCAGTTCGCGTGCGGGCGCACGGTCGTGGGTCCGTAGAGCACGCTGTCCACGCCCAGCCCCGAGCGCGTGACCGCGAGCGGCTGGTCGATCCCTCCGGCGTGCGTGTACACCGCCTGGCCGTAGTACGGCGAATAGGTCGTGTCGCGGCACTCCTCGCCGCAGCCGGTGTGGTTGTGGTCGACGGTGATCTCCCGGTACGTGACGGTGTCCGCCTCGAGGTAGTCGACGGAGTTGCCGTCGATGTCCACGACCGCGTGGTCCGGGTAGCGGGTCTCGAAGCGGAGCTGATCGCCGTCCCAGACGAAGCGCTGGATGACGCTCTGGCACTTGCCCGTGCAGCCTCGGCGCGCGCGCAGCAGGACGCGCCGGCCGAGCGCGTCGTAGCGGTATTCCTCGAAGACGCCGAGGTCGGCGGTCGTGAAATACTGCGGGTTCGCGTCCGCCGTGGTCTGCCGGTCCACGAGCCGCAGCCGCCCCTCGGCGTCGTAGTAGTAGGCGACGTTGTGCGTCAGGTGCTGCGAGGCCCCGAGCGCCACAGTCCAGTAGTCCCTCGACTGCCAGACCTGATTGCCTTCCAGGTCGTAGGCGGTCGAGTCCGCCTCGCCGCCGGTCTGCGCGCGAGAGACGAGTCGGCCGGTCCCCGCCTGGTAACGGTAGGTCCCGTTGCCGCGGTAGGCATCGCCGCTGTTGGTCTTGACGCGGATGTTGCCGAACGCGTCCGCCTTGAACGTCTCGTCCGCTACGTCCTCGGTGCTGTGCCTGGAGCGTACCAGCGTCCCCAGGCCGGAGTAGGTGTTGTCGGCGTATTCGCTGAGCAGCGCATCGACGTGCACGATCCTGTCCCGCTGATCGCGCGTATAGCGGCTCACGTTCACCGTGTCGCCAATGCCACCGCCTCCGTTGTAGGAGAGGGCGCGTGTCAGCTCGCTCGCGAGACGGCCGTCGCCGCCGTAGACCCAGGTGGTGAAGACGCTCCCGGGGTAGATCAGCGAGTCGGGCCGGAGCTCCGCGTCGTGGTGGAAGCGGTATTTCTGACCCGAGACGGTGACCGTGTCGAGCGTTCCGGTGACCTTGTTGTAGCCGTACAACCCGTTGCCGCCCGTCCGCCGGCCGTCCAGGTCGTAAGCCAGAGTGAGGCCGTAGACGTGGGTGGCGAAGTCGCTGCCCGAGTACGTCCGGATGCGCAGCGAATCCGTCTGCACGAGACCGTTGAGCGCATAGGTCCGGCGGATTCTGGCGTCGTGGTTGTCCGCCGTGAGTACGTTGCCCATGGAATCGTAGGTGTAGCGCACGGTGTCCGCCGGGATCACGTAGGCGCCCGCGTTGAACGCCTGGTTCGGGTGGATCCCCTGCTGCGGTTGCGTCACCTGCGGCACGACCTTCAGCGAAAGCCGGTTCAGCGTGTCGTACGTCATGACGATCGAGCGCCCGAGCCGCGTGACCCTGCGCAGCAGATTCCCTGCCGGATCGTAGACCGTGCTGTCGCGCGCGACGTACGGCGTGCCCACGGCGCTGCTGTCGATGGTCGCGCGGCCGGCGCGGTCGTAGGTCCAGCGTTCGATCATGAAGCCGATCGAGTTGGAATCGGGCAGCGCGTTGCGCTTCACCTCTTTTTGCTGTCCCGCCGCGTCGTAGGTCGTGCGCACGAACAGAGTCTCGGCGGGGGCGGTCCCGAGACCGGTGCTCATTGGCGGCCCCCAGCTCTTCACCAGCGTCGGGCGGTCCATGACGTCGTACGTCGTCTGGCTCGAGTCGACGAGGGTGCCGTCGATCGGGGACGTGATCAGGGTATCACGGCCCACGGGGTCTGCGTAGAAGCGGGTCAGGTACTGCCCCGCTTCGTAGCTGGAGGAGAGATTGCAGTACGTGCCGTAGGCGAGGGAATCGGGGGTCGTAAGCGGCGGTGCGACCGCACTGAGCTGCCCTGCACACGCTCCCGACGCGTAGTAGCGGAAGTTGGCCCGGCTGCTCGTGCCCCTGCCGTCCTGCTGCCAGATCTTGTTGCCCGTGGTCGCGTCGTAATCCCTCCTCGTGCCGCTGCGGTTCACCACGACGACCGGAATCGAAACGGCCGCGGCGTTGAACAAGATGGAGCCGTACTTGTTCGAAACCTCGAGCGTCACTGTGTAAATGCCCGTGGTGTCTAGCAACGCGTCGTAGCCCGCGACGATCCGGCGTTTCGCTCCGGAGGTCCACTTGCTCCCCGCCCACGCGAATCGGACTCGCTGGCCGCCGCCGATCTTCACGACCGCGATCACGCTGTCGGGCGCCGGTGAGCCCGCGGGAATCGTCACGTGCGCGGCGACGAGCGGGAACGGGTGCGCGTGCTGAGTGTCGTAAATCAGGACGGGCGTCCGCTCCTGCTTCCACCGAGATCAATGACTTTCTCGCCCGCAAGATCTGCCAGGATCTCGATATCCCGCCTTGAAGAAGGAGGGTCGGATAGCCAAAATAAAACCCTCACAGAGCGGACGACGCCTACGAGCCGGCATCACCGAAGTAGATGTCAAAGTCCAAGTCAAGTCCATAAACCCCGAGGGCGCCCAGCTGTTCTGATGAGAGTATCGGTCCTCCGTGACCAAAAGCGGACATCCAGTAGACGCTGACATACAGCTCATGGCCAGCATCCCGCAGTTTATGCACTGCCTCCGGACCACCTCTTATCTGGTCGACGAGCCAGTCAATGTGCCGACGAAGATCGCGCGACTCCACCTTCCCGTCGCTGCTGAAGAATGCGCGATCTCGCGTGGCGACAGAGGATGACCTCGGTCCCCGATCGACGTCCGTTCGGGGTGGCTCCGACCAGCCCAGGGTCCGTTCAACTGCAGCAGCATCGAGGCCAGGCTTGTAGACTGCGAGCGTCGCGTATGTCTTCGCGCAAGTCGCGAACTCATCCTCGATATCTCCCTGAGCTGTTCCGGCGTTGTTGCAGATCCTCGTTCATGTTAGAAACCGTCGATGAGGTTGCCGATAAGTTCACCAGTTCTCTGGCTCCGTATGGCGCCACTGGTCGTGTTGATCCAAACATTATCGCCGCCCCGAAGGCCAGCTGCTCGCTTGATCTGGTGTAGGATGTCGCTCGCTTCGTTACGGTCGAGGCCAAGGCGCCGAATGGCGTGGTTAACGTTTGCGGTTTCACCGCGTTGGATCTGTGGCCGGTCTGCACCGCCGCTCGAACCGCTGCCAGAGCCTTCCCGGAACATCACCTTTGTAAGAGCTTTGCCCAGGGCGAAGCCGGTTGTGGCCCCGGTAGCTGCGCCAGCGTATGCTCCCGCGGGGACGGCCGGTACTCCGACTCCACCTGTCCCGACGGTAACCAGAATACCGCCACCACCGCCTAGCGTGAAGCCAGCCAGCGAACCGAGGAATGTCGACGTGGCTTCAATCCAACTACAAAGAGGCTTGTCGATCGGGCACAGCCCGAACGGATCCGAGTAATTGATCGGATCCCCATCCGCGAACCCATACGCGTTCACGCCGCCAGCCAGCCCGATCGGGTCCTCCTGCGTGAAGCGCCCGGTCACCGGATCATAGTACCGGTTCCGCTTGTACTGCTGCCCGCTCGCGTCCGTCTGCGCGTCGATCAGACCGCCCATCCAGCTCGGGGGCTCCGCGCTGCGGTTGATCTGATGATACGCCTGCATCGACGTGCCCGGCCACGAAATCTGCAGCGTCGTGCCGTTGACCGTCCAGATCTTCTGTCCGTTCACGTACGTGCCGGCGTTGTAGGCGCGCTGCCAGTTCGCGTGCGGCCGCACGGTCGTGCCGGAGTAGTGGCGGTCGTACAGCACGGTGTCGATGCCGAGCCCGACTCGCGTCGCCTCGAGCGGCTGGTCGATCCCGCCGCCGTGCGTGTAGACCACGCGGCCGTAATAGGGCGAGAACGTGGTGTCCCGGCACTCCTCGCCGCAGCCGTGACTGTGGTCGAGGTCGATGAACCGGTACGTGAGCGTGTCTTCTTCCAGGTAGTTGATGTAGTTGCCGCCCAGGTCCAGGTCCTGGACCAGGTGGTCGGGGTAGCGGGTCTCGTAGAGGAGCCGGTCGCCGTCCCAGACGAAGCGCTGGATGATGCTCTGGCACTTGCCGGTGCAGGTCCGGCGCGCACGCAGCAGGATCCGGCGCCCGAGCGCGTCGTAGCGGTACTCCTCGAAGACGCCCATGTCCGCCGTCGTGAAGTACAGCGGGAACGCGTCGGCCGTGCTCTGCCGGTCGACGAGCCGCAGCCGTCCCTCCGCGTCGTAGTAGTCGGCGACGTCGTGCGTGACGTGCTGCCAGTTCCCACCCGCCAGAGTCCAGTAGTCCCTCGACTGCCACGTCTCATTGCCTTACAGGTCGTAGGTCGTCGAGTCCGTTTCACCGGGACTCACCGACTCGTGGCGCTTCAACCTGAAGACGAAGATCGCCTACAACAGGGACGGGCAGGTCTCGGCGATCACGCTGCCCACCTCGCTCGTGATCACGAAGGATTACCCTTCCGTCCACGACGAGAGCTCGATCACCTACAGCAACTCGACCGTGAACGCGAAGCTCGGGATGACGTTCGGGTACGACAGCCTCCTGGCGATCAATCAGCGGGGGCAGGC
Source organism: uncultured Gemmatimonadales bacterium (assembly GCA_963798855.1). GTDB lineage: Bacteria > Gemmatimonadota > Gemmatimonadetes > Longimicrobiales > RSA9 > CAWCUU01. The sequence continues at coordinate 1,822,624 of CAWCUU010000001.1, forward strand.
CGTCGGAGATACGGTCATGACCTACGAACGCTACGCGGATAGCGGTTTCCTGCACTACTATAAGCTCAACCTGAAGACGCAGTCGTGCGGCAGCGACCCGGACCGAGGCGAGGAGTGCGATCCCGCCACTCTGCTTCTCATGCAGGTTTGGGGCAGCTACGCGTACGACAAGCTCGGGAACCGGACGGGAGGGACGATCGATACGGGAAACCGACTGACCTCGTACAACGGCTACACAATGGCCTATGACGCCGACGGCAATCTCACCAGCAGGACGAAGACGGGGTACTCGCAGCTATACTACTGGGACGCACTCGGCCAGCTCGACAGCGTGAAGACGAACGGTGTCAAGACCACGTTCGGCTACGACGGCTTCGGCCGCCGCGTCCGCAAGAACAGCCAGCGCTATATTCTGGACGGAGACAACCCGTTCGTCGAAGCGACGACTGCAAACGCGTTCGTGGCCGCGTACAGCTACTACGGCCTCGACACGCCGCACAGCCGCAGGACGAGCACGGGCGCGATCTACTACTACGCCATGGATGCATCCGGCAACGTCGCGGGCTTGGTCAGCGGCTCGAACACGGTAGCCAACCAGTACCGCGTCGATCCATTCGGCAATTCCGAGTACGCCTCGGAGACGGTGCCACAGCCGCTGCGCTTCGCGGCCCGAGAGCTCGACACGGAAACCGGCCTCTACTACTTCCGCGCCCGCTATTACGAGCCGACCTACGGCCGCTTCATCTCCGAGGACCCCATCGGCCTCGCGGGCGGGATGAACCCGTACGTATACGCGATGAATGATCCCCTGAGCTTAAGAGATCCCTTCTGCTTGCAGTCGGGCGGTGATTGCGTCACAGAGCAGAACGGCGTGACCGTTGACAAGCCGCCCACTGAGCCCTGCAAAATCGATCCGATCCATGTTTGGGGGAGCCCATCCCCACCTCCGCCTATAGGTGGGCCGGCATCACCTCCTCCATTGCCTCCCTCGCTTCCATCGTCGCCAGAAACGGCTATTGACGGTGAAGGGGTGGTGGCGACCGCTCCCCTCCCAAAGTCCGCGCGAATCGAGGACGTGGCTGGGGTGTATGGAGGACTCCAAGGCAATGGGGGAGGTCACGGTAAAAGGCGCTGCCGTTGGAGCAGCAGGTATTGTCAGCGGGCTTTGGGCAAGATCGTACGCACCGAAAGTGCTCCAAGAAGCCAATCGTGTCCTCGACAAGGCCTGGCCGTACTTGAATAGCGGCGACATTGATGAATACTTCGTTCTCAAGAACAACAGCGAGGCTTTAGGTGCTGCCGGGCAAGTAGTCCTGCGGGCGGGGGTCGCCGTGAGCGGGTTAGTCACTGGTTACTTCATTGGGTCTGCGGGGGCGTGCTTATATGATAGAAACTACTACAGATAACCGAATACGGTCAAAAGAGGGCACATGAGTGCGCACGATTACAACGATCACGATGTCAGGGACGCATTAGACAAAGGGAAGATAAAACTCCAGAAGGTCAGGCTGATAATTGCGATCGCAATTGCAATAATTGTGGCTCATCTAGAAGACCTGTTGGTGCCATGCGCGATCGACCGAGGTGATCTCGGAGGTCTACTGATGGTCGCCTACCCTCTTGTACTCGGGTGGATCGGAGTGGCCCGGACGGTAACACGAAGAGAATAGCGCTCTTTGGTCTGGTACACGAACGGTGACCGGCTGACACCCGGCCTTCCCCGGATGAATCGCGCTGGGTTCATCGGAGACCCGGTGGGTTGAGTCCGGCCCGGTCGGAGCCCCGAGGATCATTTCGGCCAGGGTGTTGTCATACGAGTCTCCCTCAGCTTCCGATGGACGGCTCGATGCCTATTTCAGCCAAGCGCTCGGTGTTCACACCACCCGTTGTAAGCTGGCTTTTCCGTCGGGGTGTTGGCTGTGAGGCGGGCTGGGGAGTGGCGATGGATCTGCAGCCAAGGTCGGATCGAGCGCTGATCCACCTGCGCCTAGGCCCGGTCCAGGTCCTTGCCATCGAGGCAAGCACCGCAGCGGCCCCCGGTGGTCTGCCCGCCAGCTGCTGAATCTCTCAAATCTGAGAGCCTGATCCGTACTGCAACGCCTCCATCTAAAGGTAGCCCGTTGCCACGACATAACGTAAGCGCATCCCGGCTTTTCGGCCCGCTTCTTCTCTTCGCACGCAGCGCAATCCGCTTACCCACGGTGGAATTCCTGCTATCGTGTTTCAAGAACCTGCCGAGGCCGCCCGTCTTCTTTAACGAGGAACTCGCGTGAAGACCTGGTGGACCACGGGTTCTGTCCCGTCGAGGAGGAAGTGGACGATTCTCCGAGTGGCAGCGGAGACGGAGTGCCGGAAGACGTCCTGGACGATCGGAGTTGACGTACCACTTGACGGGTGGTGGTGACCCAAGCCCAGCGCGAGGAAGTGGAAGCACTCATTGAACGAACAGGAACGCGCGCAGAAAGCACCATCGAGTTCGAGGCGGCAACCGCCGCCAGTGACGAGCAAACCGCGGACGTGCGCGACCTGGCCAATCAGCCGCCCGTGATCCGTTACGTGAACCTGCTCATGCGCGACGCGTACCACGCGCGAGCGAGCGACGTCCACCTGGAGGCGGAGCGGGACCGGCTGATCGCCCGTTATCGGATCGACGGGGTGCTCGTACCGGCGCTGGCGCCGCCGGCCGGCCTCGATTCGGCAGTCGTGTCACGGATAAAGCTGCTGGCGGAGTTGGATATCGCCGAGCGGCGGCGGCCCCAGGACGGGCGGATCCGCGTTCGCCTGGAGGACCGGGAGCTGGACCTCCGCGTCTCGTGCGTGCCGACAATGTTCGGCGAGAGTGTGGTGCTGCGCCTGCTCGACCGCGGCGGACGACCCGTCGTCTTGGGCGACCTGGGCATGCCGGCGGGAATATTCGGTGCTGTCGAACGCATCTCGAGGAAGCCGCACGGGCTCTTCCTGGTGACCGGTCCGACGGGCAGCGGCAAGACGACGACACTCTACGCGGCGCTCGGGCTCCGCGACGGCGCGGCAGAGAAGATCATCACGGTCGAGGACCCGGTCGAATACGAGCTGCACGGGATCGCGCAGGTCCCGGTGCACCGCTCGGCGGGCGTGACGTTCGCGACCGCGCTCCGCTCGGTGCTCCGGCAGGACCCGGACGTGATCATGATCGGCGAGCTGCGTGATCGCGAGACGGCGGAGGTCGCGGTCCAGGCCGCGATGACGGGACACCTCGTGTTTTCGACCTTGCACACCAATGACGCGGCGGGAGCGATACCCCGGCTGCTGGACCTGGGGGTTCCGCCGTTCCTGATCGCCGCAACGCTCGAGGGCGTGCTCGCGCAGCGGCTCGTGCGCCGGATCTGCGACGGCTGCCGGCAACGCTACGAGCCGGAGCCCGCCGCGCTCACGGCGTTCGGCGCCGCCATGCCGGATGCGGCCGTCGAGCTCACGCGGGGGAAAGGATGCGCCGAATGCCGTGGCACGGGCTTCCGTGGCCGGATCGGCATCTTCGAGCTGGTCATCGTCGAGGCCGGGCTCCGGCGATCGATCGACTCCGATGGCACCTCCCGGGACCGTGACCCGCGGGCAGCCCTGCTCGGTGCCGCGTCGCTGCTCGACGACGGCTGGGCGAAGGTCCTCGCCGGCGAAACCACGATCGAGGAGGTGCTCCGTGTCGTCCAGGGGTAGGTGGCCCGAGCGCGGTTTCACGCTGATCGAGATGCTGGTCGTGATCGCGATCATCGGCACGCTCGCCGCGGTGGTCGCGCCGGCTATCTTCCGCAACGTCGCGGACGCGCGCGTGAGCGCGGCCCGCAGCCAGGTCGACATCTTCTCGCTCGCGCTCGACGCCTACCGGCTCGACAACCTCGCCTATCCGACCACGCAGCAAGGGCTCGCGGCGCTTCGCATCGCGCCGGCGGCCGGCGACGCGCCGAGCTGGCGCGGACCATACCTGCGCAAGGCGGTGCCGAAAGATCCGTGGGGGCGCCCGTACGCCTACGAGTCGCCGGGGCGCTACAACCCGGACGGCTACGACCTCAACACGCTCGGACGCGACGGCCGGTCGGGCGGCGAGGACGAGGACGCGGACATCACCTCCTGGGGCGAGCCGCTGCGGTAGTCACCATGCAGACCTACAGCTACCGCGCGGCGACGGCGGAGGGACGGGTCGAGGCGGGGCGGATGGAGTCGGCGAGCGCCGAGGCGGCGCGGAGCGCGCTCGCCGCGCGTGCGCTCTTTCCGCTCGAGGTCCGCCCGGAAGCCGCCGGCGCGCGGAGCTTGGCCCGCGTATCCACGGCCGATCTCGCGCTCGGGCTGCGCGGCCTCGCGGTGTTGCCCGAGTCGGGGCTGGGCCAGATCCTGTCCCGCTGCATCGTTTTACGCCCGGTCAGCAATGTGCGTTGCTCGCGGGGTATGCGGCGCTGGATCTGGGCCTTGATTTATCGACCGGATTCGGTCTCGCGCATGCCGGTACAACGCTCCTGCGAAAGGCAGTCGGACAGGTTGTTACGAGACCAATGATATGGGAGTCCAAGGCTGCCATCAAGTGGTCCGTTTCCCCGGCGAATATGAATAACATCACGAGCATAATGGGCGCCGTTGTTTGGAATGGCGACACGACTGGAGGACTTGGCTCGTTCTGGGATTACCTTCCGTTTGTTGGCAGTGCGAGGTCTGGAATCGCGGCCGGAAAGGCATGCGCTCCGTTTGTGAAACACTTCTTCGCGGGTAATTAGCACTCATGAGGGTCCCCCTGGTCAGTGCTGTGAGAGTATGCGTCACTCTTGCCGCTGGTTTAAGCGCGATCGTCGTCGGCATAAATGGGATTGCGCAACTGTTAGGCCGTTCACCCAACTGGGCAGACGTTTTCGTCGCGGTAATCACCTATCATGTCGCTGCAGCCGCAATAGGGATAGTCCTCGCGGTGGGTCTGCATCGGGTGCACTCGCGACTTGGGGCGGCAGTGCTGGGTTTCATTTGCGCACTTATCATATACCTGACGAGTGCGCTTGCGGTCACTGGATTTCAACTTGATGCGACGAGCTTGATCACGATGGTCATCTTCTCATTAATCATTGGTCCGGTGATTGGAGTAGCGGCAATGAAATTGTAGTGGTTCAGCCGAAATCGGACTTTTCGCGAGTTTGAAGGAGTGACACTTTTGCCCCTGTCGGGCGGCTTGGTCGCGGCTCACCGAACGGGGGGAGACATGGCGCAGAAGCGGAAGAAGACTCGGCGCTTCACGGTCGAGGAGAAGATGCGGATCCTGGAGGAGGCCCGCCAGCCGAACACGACGGTGGCGGAGGTGCTGCGGCGGCACCAGGTGGACGCCACGACGTTCTACCGGTGGGAGAAGCAGGCGAAGGAGGGGATGCGGGAGGCGCTCTCGGAGCGGCCGGGGCGGAATGGGAAGGCGTCGGAGCGAGAGATCGAGCGTCTGCGGGCGGAGCTGGAGAAGAAGCGGGGGATCATTGCCGAGGTGGTGGAAGAGAACCTCGAGCTAAAAAGGGGGCTCTGAAGCTGGGGTCGAAGTCGAGGCACACGGCCGGAGAGAAGCGAGAAGCGCTCCGGCTGGTGCGGGTGACGCAGGCTCGCACGGGCTGGACCGTTCGACGGATCCTGAAGCGGCTGGGCTTCCCGAAATCCCGCTACTACGACTGGAGGCAGCGAGCGGACGAGCAGCTGCTGGCGGACCTGTTTCCCGGAGCGCGGAGGTGCCCGCACGCGATCCTGGCCGAAGAGAAGGAGGCGGTGATCGAGTACGCGCTGGAGCACCCGAAGGAGGGGTATCGGCGGCTGGCCTGGCAGATGATCGACGAGGACGTGGCGTGGGTGAGTCCCTCCAGTGTCTATCGGATCCTGCGGGATGCGGACCTGCTGTACCGGTGGAAGCGGAGTCGGAAGGCGGGCGAGCCGCCTCCCGAGCCGGAGGCGCCGAACGAGCGGTGGCACACGGACCTGATGTACCTGCGGGTGGAGGACACGTGGTACTTCCTGGTCACCGTGCTGGACGCCTACAGCCGGTACGTGGTCCACTGGGACCTGCTGACGTCGATGACGGCGGCCGAAGTGCGGGTGGTGATTCAGGATGCCCTGAAGAAGACGGGTGCGAGCCCGGAGATCGTGACGGACAACGGGACGCAGTTCACGGCGAAGGACTTCAAGGAACTGGTTCGGGACTTCGAGCTGGAGCATATCCGGATCCGGACCTACCACCCGGAATCGAATGGCAAGCTGGAGCGCTTCCACCGCAGCACCCGGGAAGCCCTGGACGAGCAGGAGCTGGAGAACCTGAGCCGGGCCCGACAGATCCTCGGGCGCTGGATCGAGTTCTACAACACCGAGCGGCTCCATGCCGCCCTGGACTACTTGCCGCCGGCCGAGTACTGGGCCGGAGATCCGGAGGCCAGGAAGAGGGAGCGGAGGGCGAAGCTGGAGCGCGGTCGAGAACACCGCGAGACCATAACCGAGCTCGGCTACAGCAGGCCGCCTGAGCAGCGGGCGAGGTGTAACTCTCTGCTACTCCCGATTTGTCCGAAAGGCTCTGAAGCGCGACAAAATGCTGAACACGAAGCCAGCTTAGCTGAAGCGGCGGCGGCCCTCCGACCAATCGTCCGTCACCGGCTCACTTCGCTGGTCGGTGCGCTCTCTTGCCGATCAACTATTGGCGATTGAGTTGAGGTCTGCGCTCGAGGCGCGTTGGTCCAACAACGACTGGACGGGGTTGTGGGTCTTCGATCTATTCAACTTTAAGTTTAAGGCCCTCGCGGGAGTAGAATTCCATTGGAACGAGGAACGACTATATCCCTATCTACGCTACATCTACGCTACAAGGCGTGCGTTAGGGAAGGCCGCATTGGCGTGCTTCTAACAGACGATAGCGACATGACAAGAGAAAAACAGAAGACGAACGTTTTTGGGGGGATAAAGTGGGGTGTCGTGTTTGCTATAGTATACTCGCTAGTTGCTGTTGTAATTTAATATATTCTCTTGAAGGGGCCAGTCCCTTTACGGCGAATAATGTCACATTGGAGACCGCGATCCGTGGGTATTTCGCTGGTGGGATCGTGGCGGGGGTGTCGGTTGGTCTTCTTCGCCCTTGGACCCGCAGCCGGATTGGGTCAGTTATTGTCGGGATCTTGGTTGGCACACCAGCGATGGGGGCGATCATGCTGACTGCGGACGGCCCGGCGGCACTAGCGAGATTTGACGAAATTTTCGCGATACTGGTTGGCGGAATACTTCTCGGCGGTTGGGGCGGTTTTCATTTCTGGCAGAAGTCCAAGTGAGCTCAGCAGACTCCAGCTACGGATCAAAGAACCACTTCGGCCTGAACATGCGGCCGACACACCCATGGAGAAGTCATGGATACGGAACCAGCGGTGATGGCGTGCACCTCCCGAGTCTGAGCCGCGGGTACCTGCTGCACAACAGGGTCTGCCCGCTGGAGCGCGCTGAGGACGGCACGGTGACGTTTGCGGTCGCTGCAGAACTGCCACAGGACGTCCTCGACGATCTCGCGCTCGCCTATGGCGGCCCGGTCGTTTCGACGCTCGTTTCTCCCGAGGAGCTCGAAGCGCGGATCGAGCGCACGCTGGCGCGCGCGGCGCAGTCGATCGAGTTCGAGAGCGGCTCCCAGGCCGCGGACGACCAGACCGCCGATGTCCGGGACCTCGCGAACCAGCCGCCGGTCGTCCGCTACGTGAATCTGCTCGTGCGCGACGCGTATCAGGCGCGGGCGAGCGACATCCACCTGGAGGCGGAGCGGAACCGGCTCGTCGCGCGCTACCGGATCGATGGCGTGCTGGTCCCGGCGCTGGCGCCGCCGGCCGGTCTCGAGGCGGCGGTGGTGTCGCGGATCAAGCTGCTCGCGGAGCTCGACATCGCGGAGCGACGGCGGCCGCAGGACGGCCGCATCCGCGTACGGCTGGAGGACCGCGAGCTGGACCTGCGGGTCTCGTGCGTGCCGACGATGTTCGGCGAGAGTGTGGTGTTGCGTCTGCTCGACCGGGGCGGGCGACCGGTCGCGCTGGGGGAACTCGGCATGCCGGAGGCGATCCTGGGCGCGGTGGAGCGCGTCGCGAGGAAGCCGCACGGGCTCTTCCTGGTGACCGGTCCCACGGGCAGCGGCAAGACCACGACGCTCTACGCGGCGCTCGGGCTCCGCGACGGCGCGGCAGAGAAGATCATCACGGTCGAGGACCCGGTCGAATACGAGCTGCACGGGATCGCGCAGGTCCCGGTGCACCGCTCGGCGGGCGTGACGTTCGCGACCGCGCTCCGCTCGGTGCTCCGGCAGGACCCGGACGTGATCATGATCGGCGAGCTGCGCGACCGGGAGACGGCGGAGGTCGCGGTCCAGGCCGCGATGACGGGGCACCTCGTGTTTTCGACCTTGCACACCAATGACGCGGCGGGAGCGATACCCCGGCTGCTGGACCTGGGGGTTCCGTCCTTCCTCATCCCCGCGACGCTCGAGGGCGTGCTCGCGCAGCGGCTCGTGCGCCGGATCTGCGACGGCTGCCGTCACTCCTACGAACCCGAGCCTTCCGCCCTCGCCCCGTTCGCCGCCGCGCTGCCGGCTGCGGCCGTGGGGTTCACGCGCGGGACGGGCTGCCCCGAATGCCGTGGCACGGGCTTCCGTGGCCGGATCGGCATCTTCGAGCTGGTCGTCACCGAGCCCGGGCTCCGGCGATCGATCGACTCCGATGGCACCTCCCGGGACCGTGACCCGCGGGCAGCCCTGCTCGGTGCCGCGTCGCTGCTGGACGACGGCTGGGCGAAGGTCCTCGCCGGCAAAACCACGATCAAGGAGGTGCTCCGTGTCGTGCAGGGCTGAGGCAGACGTCGTTGGTGCGTTCGGTGGACGCGTGCGCGGCTTCACGCTGATCGAGATGCTGGTCGTGATCGCGATCATCGGCACGCTCGCGGCGGTCGTCGCGCCGGCGATCTTCCGCAATGTCGCGGACGCGCGCGTGAGCGCGGCCCGCAGCCAGGTCGACATCTTATCGCTCGCGCTCGACGCCTACCGGCTCGACAACCTCGCCTACCCGATCACGCAGCAAGGGCTCGCGGCGCTTCGCATCGCGCCGGCGGCCGGCGACGCGCCGAGCTGGCGCGGACCGTACCTGCGCAAGGCGGTGCCGAAAGATCCGTGGGGGCGTCCGTACGTCTACGAGTCGCCGGGGCGCTACAACCCGGACGGCTACGACCTCTACACGCTCGGGCGCGACGGCCGTCCGGGCGGCGAGGACGAGGACGCGGACATCACCTCCTGGGGCGAGCCGCTGCGGTAGTGATCGACGGCGCGTGGACCCGGATCGGTTGCTGGGAAGCGAGACCGGCCTGACCGCAGCGACGTGGCGGAACGCGCCGTACCCGAATCCTGGATGGTCACGAGGTCGACCCGGTCGGCATCCGCGTCGAAGGCGTACAGGATCAGCATCCACCGCCACGGCCCGAGGATGAACCTGAAGCCCTTCCAGCGGCCGGTGAGCTCCACTCCGCTTTCGGGAAACTCGGTCAGCTACCCCAGTCGCGCCCGAACGCGCGAAGGCGAGTTGCCGGGCAGCTCGAGCGGCCGGATCAGCAGGTCGAGGTCGCCCAATCGAAGCGATTCGAATATGTCGGGGGAGGAAGACATCAACCTCAACCTCGAACCAGCACTCGCACAAAGACCTGGTACAGAAAACGGCGTCTTGCCATAGACATGCGATGAATAAGAGACGCAGCTACTGGGGGAACGTTTTAGTAGCAGCCAAGTTTGGGCTCTGCGGTGGCTTGATGTTTTCGACTTGGATAATCGTTTTGATGACTGTACAGATGTCTATAGTCATCGAATCGCGCGGGCATCCAGTCAATGGTCTTGTCGTTATCCTGCTTTATGTTCTGGGGTTCTCAACAGCCGGAATGATAACAGGTTTGATGCTGCCGCTTTGCCGATGGGTAGTAGGAGCAGCATTAGTGGGCCTTATCGCTACGCTTCCCATTGGGTTCGGTACATCAATGATCATAGCCGGGCCCGAGATATTCGGTGCTGTCCACTTAGTAATTGCTTTCGGCATAGCCATCCTAATCGGAATCCCGGTTGCAGTATTCGTTCGAGCCAATCCATACAGAGGTTAAGACAAGTATCTGCCCGATCGTTCGATCCGTTGCTACCTTTCCTTCCACCTTTACCCTTTCCGCCATCCCCATTCCCTGGAGAGCCGATGGATGGCGGAGGCGTTGGCAACAGTTCGGGGCCGGCACAGCCTCCACGAACGGCCTATCACCACTCGCACACGCCCTCTACTTGCGACCTACGGCTCATCCTAAATGATGCGGGTATTGACAGTTTTGCGGGCGCCCTGTTTGGCGCAGCAGCGGTTGGGGCCGCTGGTGTAGCGGTGGGCGCTGGCGTCGGGGCCGCTGCTGCAGGCACTGGCGCGGTGTTCGTGACGGGACCAAATCCCGGTTATAAACGTCATTGGAGCGGCCGGGGCGGCGGCGGCGGCGGCGTAGCAGGTGGGATAGTTGGAGGTTGGGTGATGCGCTATTTAAGCCCTTGCAAGACTACAGACAAACGAAACTTCATGGTTCGATGCGTCGGATTGCGCCTCGGAATACCCGCGGCGATCTTGACAGCTTTGGCCAGCCAGTATAGGGAGTTCGAAATCACTCTCACCGCCGAAAGTGTTGAAGCGCTAGTCATACGACTGATCATCTTTATACCGATTATCTCGGTTGGATTGGCGTTTGCGTCTGGCGCGGTTTGGGAATTTTTTAGGGGTGACGAGGAGTAGGCTAATGTCGCTGCCCCCTGCGCCGCCGGTCCAGCACGCGGTACTGGATCGCCTCGGCGATGTGCGGCGTCGAGATCCGCTCCTCGCCGGCGAGGTCCGCGATCGTGCACGCGACCTTCAGCACGCGGTGCGTCGCGCGGGAGGACAGGCCGAGCCGGTGCGCGGCCGAGCGCAGCAGCGACACGCCGCCGTCATCCTTCGGAGTCGTCCTCTTGCAGGCCAGCTTCTTATTACATCAGGTACCCAGGGTATCAAATGGCGGTTTCGAGAACCCCGCCAGCGTTTTGGATGAACTCTGCGGGTGCCGGGTATGCTTTCGGCCAAGCTCCGCTTGTCACTGGCGCCAGGCTTGTCGATTGCCGGCTGCGGTCGGACATCAACGGCTGCTGACGTAGCTCGACCAGCTACTGTAGTAGCCGATCGTATCGGCCCGCGCGCCGCTCGCAACCTGAAGAAGCTATTTGGACTGGTCTCAGCCCGGCCAGCAGCCCCGAAACCCATTCTATGACCCGTCGCCTCCGACGCTTGAGATTCTGGGCAAACACCACCAAAACCGCTTGGATCCGGCTTCGCCGCTCACGCTCGGCGCGGCTCAGGGGTCGCGGGGTCGGGGAGGCAGCTGTCGCTTTACCTGGCGCGGTTTGGGACTTTTTTAGGGGTGACGAGGAGTAGGGTAATGTCGCTGCCCCCTGCCCCGCCGGTCGAGCACGCGGTTCTGGATCGCCTCGGCGACGTGCGGCGTGGAGACGCATTCCTCGCCTGCGAGGTTCGCGACCGTACGGGCGACCTTCAGCACCCGGTGCCTCAGGCGGGAGGACAGGCCGAGCCGGTGCTCGGCGGAGCGCAGGAGCGACACGCCGCCGTCATCCTTTCGCAGTCGTCCTCCTGCAGGCCAGCTTCTTATTACATCAGGTACCCCGCCTTCCCGCGCGAGTCGGTTCGGCGACTCTACGGGCTACACCCCCGCCCCCCTGCCCCGCCGGTCCAGCACGCGGTACTGGATCGCCTCGGCAATGTGCGGCGTCGAGATGCGCTCCTCGCCGGCGAGGTCCGCGATCGTGCGCGCGACCTTCAGCACGCGGTGAGTCGCGCGGGAGGAGAGGCCGAGCCGGTGCGCGGCGGAGCGGAGCAGCGAGACGCCGCCGTCGTCCGGGCGGCAATGCTGGTGAACGTGGCGCACGCTCATCTGCGCGTTCGCGTGCACCCCGTCCTCGCCCGCGAATCGCTCCGTCTGCCGCGCGCGGGCCGTGGCGACGCGGGCCGCAATCGCCGCGCTCGGCTCGCCGGGGCGGTCGGCGAGCAGCTCCGGCGCGCGGGTCGACGGCACCTCGACGTGGAGGTCGATGCGGTCGAGCAACGGGCCGGAGATGCGGCCGAGGTAGCGTCGCACCTCGCCCGCGTGGCAGGTGCAGCGGCCGAGGCCATCGCCGTGGAAGCCGCACGGGCACGGGTTCAACGCGGCGACGAGCATGAAGCGCGCGGGGAGCACGACGGCGGCGCGCGCGCGGCCGATGTGGATCGTGCCGTCCTCGAGCGGCTGTCTGAGCGACTCGAGCGCCGTGCGACGGAACTCCGGCAGCTCATCGAGGAAGAGCACGCCGTGGTGGGCGAGCGAGACCTCGCCGGGACGGGGGCCGGCGCCGCCGCCGACCAGTGCGGCCTCGCTGATGCCGTGATGGGGCGCGCGAAACGGCCGGGTCGCGACGAGCGCCGCGCCGTCCCGCATCCGTCCCGCTACCGAGTGAACCCGCGTGACATCCACCGCCTCGGCGAGCGTCAGCGGCGGCAGGATCGTGGGTAGCCGGCGCGCCAGCATCGACTTCCCCGATCCGGGTGGCCCGAGCATGAGGAGGTTGTGGGCGCCGGCCGCGGCGACTTCCAGCGCGCGCTTCGCGTGCTCCTGACCTCGCACGTCGGCGTAGTCGGCGGCGGGACCGCGGCTCTCGCGCAGCAGCGCCTCGAGATGAACCCGCACGCGCGGCAGGGTGGAACGGCCGGAGACGTGCGCGACGACGTCGGCGATCGTGTGCGCGGCGCGAACGTCCAGGCTCTCCACCACCGCGGCCTCCGCCGCGTTCGCGGCCGGCACGATGAGGGTGTCCACACCCTCGCGGGCGCAGCGGAGCGCGATCGCGATCGCACCGCGCACCGGCCGTAGCTCCCCATCGAGCCCGAGCTCGCCGACGCAGCACAGGCCGTCGGCCAGCGGTATCGGCAGCAGATCGGCGGCCGACAGGAGCCCGAGCGCGATCGGCAGGTCGAACGCGCTGCCGTCCTTGCGGACGTCGGCCGGGGCGAGATTGACGGTGATCCGCCTGGGCGGCACGAAGAAGCCGGCGTTGTGCAGCGCCGACGCGACGCGCTCCCGCCCCTCGCGCACCGCGCTCTCCGGGAGGCCGACGACGCTCATGCCGGGAAGTCCCGGCGCGACATCGACCTCGACCCGGACGAGATAGGCGTCGGCACCCAGCACCGCACCGCTCCGAAGCTGCGCCAGCATGATCCCTCCGCGGGTGGTCCGAACCGATTCGACGTATGCTCGGACACCGGAAGGGGCGGCTCCATGGCGGAAGGGGTCGGATTCAGCCGCCGCGTCTCGGCGGCGCGGGCGACGACGGGCGCGTCCTCGGCGGCGGTCGCACCGGCGGCACCGGCTGGGCGGGCGTTCGCACCGGAGGGCGCGGCGGTCGGACCGGCCGGGGCGAGGGTCCGGGCTTCGGCGGCCGTCGGATCGGCCGCTTTCCCTCCTTCGTCGTCATCGGGTCCTCCTGCTCGTGAGGCGCCTGCACGAATGGGAGCGCCGGTGCCGGATCGGCAACCTCGGGCGGTCCCGATCGTGCAGCGAACGCGAGGCTGTGGAACAAGCGGCCGGCGTGCCGAATAGAGACAACGGCGATCCGCGTCGCGCGCGCCGGCAACGGTGCGGCCGCGGCCGGGATCGAAAGGTGCGGAGCGTCACGGCGCGAGGAGCGTCGGCGCCCGCGGAACAGATATGTACCCCATAATGGGGCCCAGGAGGAACGAGATGCAGATAGTTCGATTCGCGGCGCGGACCGGCCTGCTGACGACGCTGCTGCTCGTCTCGGCGTGCGGCGGCTCGGAGCAGGCGGAGGTCCGCGCCCAGCAGGCGCCCGCCGCAGACCCTGCGGGAGCAGCTCGGCGAGACGCCGACGGCGCTCGACACGGCGACGGCGTCGGCGCTCTCGGCGACGTTTCGGAACGCGGCGGCGAGGGCACTCCAGTCCGTCGTCTTCATCGAGGTGACCGAGCGCCCGCGCATGGCGCAGGGGCAGCGGATGCCCTTCCCCTTCTTCAATCAGCCGCAGGATCAGCAACAGATGCCGCCGATGGTCGGCCAGGGCTCCGGCTTCGTGTTCGATCCGCGCGGCTACATCATGACGAACAACCACGTCGTGCAGGGCGCGCAGAGGGTGACCGTGCGGACGCTGTCGGGTCACGAGTACAAGGCCGACGTCGTCGGCGCCGACCCGAACTCGGACGTCGCCGTGATCAAGATCGACCCCGGCGCCGAGAAGCTGCCGGCGGTCACGCTCGGCAACTCCGATGACCTGAACGTCGGCGACTGGGTGCTCGCGCTCGGCAATCCGCTCGGTCTGCAGTTCACGGTCACGGCCGGGATCGTCAGCGCGAAGGGTCGCAACATCGGGATCATCGGCTCGAACACGCCCCAGGGAGCGTCGGCCGGGATCGAGTCGTTCATTCAAACCGACGCGGCGATCAACCCCGGCAACTCCGGCGGCCCGATGGTCAACCTGCTCGGCCAGGTCGTCGGCATCAACTCGGCGATCGAGTCGCAGACCGGCTACAACGTCGGCATCGGCTTCGCCATCCCGATCGCGCTCGCGTCCAAGGTGGCGGACGACCTCATGAAGTACGGAGCCGTGCACCGCCCGCAGCTCGGCGTTCTGGTCGGCCGCGTCACGCAGACGGAGGCGGACCTGTATCACCTGCCCAACGTGGCCGGCGCCCTCGTCACGCAGGTGCAGCCGAACACGCCAGCGTCCAGGGCCGGCATCGAGATGGGCGACGTCATCGTCAGCCTGAATGGTCAGCCGATCAACGACCAGACCGATCTCGTCGCGCGCCTGGCGCGGATGCATCCGGGCGAGAACGTGTCGCTCACGCTGTACCGCAACGGCGACAGCCGCACGGTGGACATCAAGCTCGGCGAGTTCGAGCAGGCGGAGCCGCAGGAGCGGACGGCCGAGGGGCCGCGCAGCGGACGTGACCTGCTGGGCTTCGACGTGCAGAACCTGACGCCGCAGATCGCTTCGCAGCTCGGGTATCAACAGCGGCAGGGCGTGATCGTGACCGATGTATCCCCCGCAAGTCCCGCTGCGCCGCTCGGCCTTCGACGCGGGGTGTTGATCGTGCAGCTCGCGGGCAAGAAGGTCGCGAACCAGACGGATTTCAATCGCATCGCGAGCACGCTGAAGCCGGGCGACCCGGTGGCCATGGTGGTGGTGCCCGGCCCGGGCCAACCGCAACAGCTGCTTACGTTCCGCACGAGCGAGTAGCCGGCCGCCTGCCTGGAGTTCGACCCCGGCCGCGCGGACTTGGCGGCCGGGGTCGTTCTTTTCGCGACAGCCGATCACGCCACCGGGATCACGATCCGCATCGTCGTGCCCACGCCCGCCTCGCTCTCCGCCTCGATCCTGCCGCCCCACGCTTCCACGAGCCGCCGCACGATGGCCAGACCCAGACCGGTCCCTGCGGTACGCGTCGAGAAATGCGGCTCGAAGATACGCGGCAGCAGATCGGCGGAGATGCCGGAGCCGTCGTCGCGCACGCGCAGCTCGACCGCGCCGTCGATGCTGGCGGCCGAGACCGTGACCGTGCCGTCGCGGTCGATCGCGGCCCTCGCGTTCTCCAGCAGGTTGACCAGCACCTCCTTGAGCTCCGCGGCGCGGGCCTGCACGCCAGGCAGATCCGGCTCGACATCCTGCCGGTACTCGACTCCGGTGTCGCCGGCCCGGTAGAGCGCCAGCGTCTCCCGCACGACCGCCGTGACGTCCACGGGCTCGAGCGGTCCCGTCGATTCCGCGGGCAGGCCGTAGCGGCTGAAGGCCCGAGCGATCTCGCCGAGCCGGTCGATCTCGGCCAGCACGTGCTCGACGTTGGTGTCCAGGATCTCCCCGAAATCGGCGCGTCGGTCCGCGTACGCGCGGCGCAGGTGCTGCACGGAGAGCTTGATCGGCGTCAGCGGGTTCTTGATCTCGTGTGCGACCTGCCGCGCCATCTCGCCCCAGGCGAGGATGCGGGCGGTGCGGATCTCGCGGGAGCGGGCCCGGCGCAGCCGCCTGACCATGCGATTGAAGGACGCGAACAGGTTGCCGAACTCGTCGGTACGGCCCTCGGGGAGCCGCACGTCCAGGCGGCCCGCGCCCACGGCGGCCGCGCCGCGGCGGAGCTGTCCGATCGGTCGCGAGAGCGTGCGTGCCACGAGCAGTGACAGCGCGAGGGAGAGCAGGCCGCCCACCAGAACCGCGAAGAGGACGAGGTGCGTCAGCTCCCGCTGCCGCGCGATCGCGTCGCCGGTCGAGAGCGAGACCGGGACGGCGATCGTTCCTGCGGGCCGCAGCGCGCGGAAGGACATGACGTACGGCGTGTCGGAGACCCGGAGGACGCGGGTCTCGCCGACCTCTTCCCCGCTTCGCAGGGCCAGGTAGACGGCCGGCGGCATCCATGCGCCGTAGAGCCCCAGCTGCACCGCTTCGGCCGACGACGACTGCGCCAGCTCGCCGCGGAAGTAGCGGAGCACCTCCTCGCCGATGCGGTCCGACAGCACGCCCAGGTCGCTGAGCGACGGGAACTGCTCGGCGGCCTGCTCGACCGATCGCTGGGAGAGCAGCGACGCGGAGCGGATGGCTTCGCCGGCGAGTGCCCTGTAGGCGAACGTGCCGAACGCGAGCGTCGGCAGCAGGAAGAACGCGAACAGGGCGAGCGTGATACGCGCCCGGAATCCACCCAGCCAGCCCAGCCAGCCGCCCGCAGGACGACGCCAGCCCCCCTCCGCCGCGCGGCCGAGGGTCCACAGCAGAACCAGCACGCTCAGGTCGAACGCGCCGAGGAGCGTGCCGCGCGCGATCTCGATCATCAGCGGCGGAATGCGGATGTCGAGGTGCGCGTGGTAGAGGCCTTCGGGGAAGCGGATCTGCACCTCGCTCCGCCAGCCGCGCTCGATGCGCGTCCACTCGACGCCGGTAGAAGTCGGCGGAAGGCCGGGCGCCTCGATCAGCGTCAGGCGAATGTCCGACGGCGCTCGCGCGCCGAGGAAGCCAAGCAGCGCGGGAGCGAACTCGAGAACGCGACGCGGGGCCACGACGGCGGTCGCCGCCCAGCCGTCGGAAAGCGGCACGGCCAGGGCCTGGTTCGCGCCCGGGATCGGCGGCTCGGCATCGAGTACCTGTCGCCCCGACTCGCGCGCCCGTCGCAACATGCCGGTGAGCGTCGCCCGCAGCGGCGCATCCTTCAGCGCGGGCTCCGAGGCGCCCGCGAGGTGCAGCGCGTTGACCGGCGAGAGCGTGCTGTCCCACAACACGAGCTGGAGCGGATATCCGTCCTCTGCGAGCCCACTCTCCACCCACGAGCGGAACAGCAGGTCCACGCCCGCCTCGCCGCGCGCGGAGCGACGACGCAGGTCGGAGCCGAAGCGGGTGAGGAGGTACGCGACGAACGGATCCGAGCGGCTGCCGAGGGTGCTCAGCGAACGCTCGGCCACGCCGAGCTTCGCCCCGACCTGGGCCGCCCAGAGATTCGGCAGCACGAAGGTCGTGGCGAGCAGCCCCGCGCACAGCGTCCGCACGAGTCGGCCGCCGGCCGCGTGGCGGCGTCCGAGGCCGACGGCCATCAGCACGAACGGCGCGGCCCAGAGCGCGGCGTTGCGCAGCGGTAGCTCACCCGGCTGGACGGGAGGCGGCTCGAGCGAGTACCAGCGGACCAGCACGAGGATCGCGGCGAGTATCGACAGCGCGGCGCCCGCGACGATCAGCTGCCAGCGGGGTGTCGTAGTCGCGGCCGCGTCGTGCTCGGTCTCGCGTGCGCGTGGAAAGGCGAGCGCGGCGAGGCTGCCCAGCAGCAGAACGGCCGTCGTCTGCAGTGCCCACCAGAGGGTGGCCGAGCCCTCCAGCAGCGTGGGCCCGGCGCTCACCAGCAGCAGGCGCATGGCGGCGGCGAAGCCCACGGGAACGAGCACGGTGCCGGCCACGATCCAGGCGCCGAACGGGCCGCGGCGTACCGGCGGCGCCCGCCAAAGCGCGAGCAGCGCGGCGATGGGGATCAGCACGGCGAGCAGCGGCCCGAGCGTGAGGCCGGTCGGCAGTCGAAGCAGGAAGACCCCGGGCGAGAACAGCGCGCTGACGGGAAGCACGGCGTCGAGCGGGGCGATCGCCAGCAGCAGGGCCGTCGCGAAGAGCGGCGCCGCGAAGCGGCCCCTGCCGATCCGTCCGCGGCGAATCCACGCCGCGACGAGCAGGATGAACGCCGCGGCGAAGAGCGAGAGCGCGAGTCGCCGCCCCGCCGTCGCGACCCGGGCCCGGGTCGCGGCCTGCGTCAGCGGCTCGATGGTCGCCGAGAAGCGCGCCGGACCGTCCCGCGGATAGCGCCAGTCGGCGTCGGGCTCCGCGCCGGCGGCGAAGCGCAGCGCCGCGCCGGTCTCCGCCCGGAACGCCGCCGCGAACCCGCCCGCGCGCCCCGGCCCGAGAGGCGGTCCCATCTGCAGCAGCACGATGGCCACGGCCGCGCCGCCGCTGTCGCTCACCGGCGAGGAAAAGTATAGATAGCTGAAGAGCGGACGCTCGGCGTAAAGCACCGGGCGACTGCCCGCGCGGACCGGCTGCGGCAGAATGCCGCGATGCTCGCCGGACCAGGCGGTCAGCTCGCCCTCGGCGTCGAACACCGCCACCGCGGCGACCGCGGCTTCACCTCGGATCGCGGCGAGACGCGAGAAGAGCGCCGCGCCATCCGCGCTGCCGGCCGCCGCGGCGGCGCGCCGGGCCGTGGCACTCCCGCGGCGGAAGAGCGCGTCCATGCGGGTGTCGAGCGCGGCCTGCAGCCGGATCTCGCGGGCAGCCGCGAAGCGGTCCCAGTCGGACATCGCCGTGGCGAGGCGGACGTGGGTCCACGCCGACGCGCCAATGCCGCCCGCGAGCAGCGCGAGCGCGGCGAGGATCGTCAGACGTCCGCGCCGCGACTCGCCCGCTCGACGCGGAAGGAGCAGGAGCGCCGCGGCGATCGCGGTCGCGGCGGCCGACGCAAACAGATACGAGAGCGCCAGCGTCCGCGTCCACGCCACGGCACTCAGCAACGCCGCCAGCCCGACGGCTGCGGCCCCTGTTTCGCGGGAAGGCAGAGATGAACGCGGATTCACAGGCGTGCTTGGGACTCGATGAGCTCAGCTGGATCAATGTCGCGGCCCATGTCGCGCGCGACCCGCGCCTCATCATCCCCGTGGGCGCGCTGGAACAGCACGGCTCGCACCTGCCGCTCGGCAGCAACGTGCTGATCGCACGCCGTATCTCGCTGGACCTCTCGCGCGAGTTCGGCGTGCTGCGCGCACCGACCTTCCACTATGGCGTCAATGTCGCGACGGATCGGGCGTTCTCCGGTACCGCGTCGTTGGGCAAAAAGGTCCTGCACCGGGCGCTCAACGACCTGCTCGGCTGCTGGGAGGACCAGGGGTTCCGGGAATTTATCCTGATCACCGCCCACCGGCACGAGCCGCACCTCGAGTCGCTCGCCGGGCTCATCACCGACGCCGCCCGCGTGCGCGTCGTGGAAGTCTGGGACGTCGACCTGTCCGACCTCCTCGAGCGACAGCAGGGGCCCGAGCACGCCGGCGAAGCCGAAACCTCCGTCATGCTCTACCTGCACCCGGAGCTCGTCCGCATGGATCGCGCGCGCGACTTCGAGCTGAGCGCCGCCGAATTCCGTCGCTACATCCACGGCGGCCTCCCCGCCCCACCGGCCGGCGGCGCCGGTGCGGTCGGATATCCGAGCGCCGCCAGCGCAGAGAAGGGCGAGCGTCTCTACGACCGCATCCTGCAGGCGGTCCGCCACGCCGTCTTCCTCGCCGCCGCGCCGGATGACACGGACACGCTGTGACCCGCCCGCGGGCCGGAAACTGAAGGCACGAAACGACTTGGCGCCCTTTCGGGAGGCGCGCAGCGGACCCGTGGCGCCCGGCCCGGGTATACCCTCCGACCCCCCGAGCCAACAGCGGAGGTTCGCCGTGCACGACAGCCGAGCTGCCATCCTGACGATGTTCGCCCTCGCCGCGCTCGCACCCGCGGCGGCGGGAGCGCAGTCCACGCTCGACGAGGGGACGTTCCGCATTCTCGTCGGTGGCCGCGAGGTCGGCCGCGAGACCTTCTCGATCAAGCAGAGCGGTGCCGGCGCCGAGGCGGTCGTCGTCGCCCAGGGTCGGGTCACGTTGTCGAGTCAGGATCTGACCTCCTCCCTGGAGCTGCGGGGCGCCGGGCTGCGCCCTGCTTCGTACCGGATGCAGGTGGAGGGAGATGGCTCGCAGCGCATCGCCGGGCGGGTGATCGGCGGTCGCTTCAGCGAGCAGATCGCGTCGGGATCGGGAGAGCAGCTGCGCGAGTATCTCGCCTCCGACGGCGCGATCGTGGCGGACGACGGAGTGGCTCACCAGTACTTCTTCGTGGCGCGACGCGCGCTCGAGGGCCAGACCTCTGTGCCACTGCTCGTCCCGCGCCAGAGCAAACAGGTCATGGCGACGCTGCGGCTCGTCGGCCCGGAGCGCATCGAGGCCGGCGGCAGCGCGGTGCAGGCCCGACACATCGTGGTGCAGCCGAGGACGGGCGATGCCCGCGACATATGGGTCGACAACCGGGGGCGCGTGCTGCGCGTCGAGATCAAGGCCCGCGATTACACCGCGGTGCGCGCGACGCTGCCCGGCTGAGCGCCGCCAGCCGCGCGCTCGCGGGTCGGGTACCCACGAGCGCGGACGGCCGTTAACTTTCGGTTCCATCGCGTATTCGGTGAAACCGGCACCCGCACGATCGCGTAGAGCCAGCGTCGCACCGGTTTCCCAGGAATCCAGGAGTTGGACGTGGCTCTGTCGATGATGCCCCGGGCCCGGCGGCTCGCCTCCGCCGCTGTCGGTTTGGCACTGCTGGTGGGTCCCGCCCGGCTGCTCGCGCAGCAGGCGACGGGAACGCTGACGCTGGAGGAGGCGATCGAGCTCGCGCGCCGCAACAACCCCGGCTATCTGTCCCAGAAGAACGACAACACGGCCGCGGAGTGGGCGGTGCGCGAGGCGTACGGTGGACTGCTGCCGAGCGCGAGCGCGAGCCTCGGCATGCAGTACCAGGCGGAGGGTACCCCACAGCTCGGCATCTTCACGGGCCAGGACCTCGGTCTCGGCGGCGGCCAGTCGTACTACTACTCGGACTACAATCTGTCGCTGAGCTACCGGCTGAGCGGCTCCACCTTCTTCAACATTTCGCGCCAGCGCGCCAACCGCACCGCGTCCGCGGCGCGGACGGTCGCCTCCCGGGCCGCTCTCGATGCCGACGTCACGAAAGAGTACCTGCTCGTGATCGCGGCCTCGGACGCCGTGGACCTGGCGCACACGGAGCTGGAGCGAGCGGAGCAGAACCTGAGGCTCGCCCGCGCCCGGGTCGAAGTCGGCGATGCGATCGAGCTCGAGGCGAAGCAGGCGGAAGTGGAGCGCGGCCGGGCCGAGGTCACGGCGATCAAGGCGGAAAACGACCTGCAGACGACGCGACTGGCGTTGACGCAGCTGCTCGGCACCGAGATCGATCCGAACGTCGAGCTGACGACGCAGTTCGAGGTGTTCGAGCCCGGGTGGACGGCCGACGCGCTGATCCAGCGGGCGATGGCCGCCAACCCTACCCTGAACGCCAACCGTGCGTCGGAGCACGCCAGCAGCGCGGCGGTCCGGGCGGCGCGCAGCACGTACCTGCCGACGCTCGACGTGTCACTGGGCTGGTCCGGCTATACACGCGAGGCCGGGCACCCGGATCTCCTCGTGCAACAGACACAGAGCTCCATGGAGTCGAACTTCGAACAGTGCGGCTTCTACAACCAGATCGCCGAGCGGCTGACCTCTCCGCTGCCCGGGTTTCCGCTGGACTGCTCGCAGTATCTGCCGCCGGCCGACCTGCCGCAGCAGGTGATCAGCTCGAACAACGCGTTCCCGTTCAACTTCAGCCGGCAGCCGTGGACACTGCAGGCGCGCGTGTCGCTGCCGATCTTCAGCGGGTTCTCGCGTCAGAGTCAGGTGGAGCAGGCCCGGGCGACCGCGGACGACGCGGTCTACCGCCGCCGCGCCGCCGAGCTGCAGCTGCGGACCGACATCACGACAGCGCTCAACAACCTGCGCACCGCTTACCGGACGGTCGGCATCGAGGAGCGCAACTCGACGGTCGCCGATGAGCAGCTCAAGCTGGCGCGGGAGCGCTATCGGCTCGGCATGACCAGCTTCGTCGACCTCATCGATGCGGAAGCGCTGAAGGCGCGCGCCGACCGCGACTACCTGCAGGCACGGTATACGTTCCACGAGAGCTTCGCCACGCTCGAGAACGCCGTCGGCGAGCCGCTCCAAACCAGCGGGGCACCGCGATGAAGCGACAGGTGAAATGGGGGATCGCGCTCGGCGTCTCGATCGCCGCAGTGGGTGCTGTCCTGGCGATCGGCGCGACCAGTGGCGACTCGGGTCCCTCGGTCCGCATCGAGTCGGTGCAGCGGCGCAACCTCGTGGCGAGCGTGACGGCCAGCGGGTGGGTCCGCCCGCACGCCGCGGTGGACGTGCAGTCGGACATCATGGGCCGCGTGATCGACCTTCGCGTCCAGGAAGGTGACCGCGTGGACCAGGGTCAGCTTCTGCTGCGCATTGACCCGGCGCAGTACCAGGCCGCCGTATCGCGCTCGCGCGCGGCCGTGAGCGAGGCGCAGGCCGCGGAGGCGCAGGCGCGCGCGAACCGGCTCCAGGCCCAGCGCGCGCTTCAGAGGATCCACGACATCGCGCGCGCGGATACGGCCCTCGTGAGTCAGCGGGAGATCGAGGACGCAGAGGCCACGGCGAAGGTCCAGGACGCGCTCTACGAGGCGGCACAGTACCGCGTACAGCAGGCCCGAGCGGCTCTGGCGGAGGCCGAGAACCAGCTCGACAAGACGGTGATCCGCGCGCCGCTCACCGGCGTCGTCACCCGCCTCAACGTCGAGCAGGGCGAGATGGCGATCATCGGGACCATGAACAACCCGGGCAGCCTGCTGCTCACGATCAGCGACCTCGCGGCCATGGAGGCCGTCGTCCAGGTCGATGAGACGGACGTTCCGGACATCCACATCGGCGACAGCGCGAGCGTCGAGATCGACGCCTTTCCGCGCCAGCGCTTCGCCGGCCGGGTGACGGAGATCGGACACAGCGCGATCCGCTCTCCGGAAGACGCGGCCAAACAGCTGCAGGGCACGTCGAGCGGACAGGCGATCGACTTCGAGGTGGTGATCACGCTCGATCACCCGCCGCCGGCGCTGCGCCCGGACCTGTCGGCCACGGCGGACGTCGTCACGGCGACGCAGGACAGCGCGCTGGCGGTGCCGATCATCGCGCTCACCGTGCGGGAGCGGAAGGACGAGAAGATCCCGCTCGAGGAGCCGCAGGCGCGTCAGGCGCAGGCCGCGGCGAAGCTCAACGACCAGGACGAGGAAGGCGTCTTCCTTTACCAGGGTGGCAAGGCTCACTTCACTCCGGTGCAGGTGGGCATTGCCGGGCAGGACTACTTCCAGGTGCTGAGCGGGCTCAATCCGGGCGATTCGGTGATTGCCGGGCCATACGAGGTGATCCGTGACCTCGAGGACGACAAGCCCGTGCGGCCGATGAGCCCGACCGCCGACAAGACGGCACCAGCCAAAGCCAAGGGAGACGAGTGAATGGCTGAGCAGCAGGTGATCCGCACGCACGAGCTGTGCAAGGACTACGTGCTCGGCGCGGAGACCGTGCACGCGCTTCGGGGCGTGGACCTGATCGTGGAGCGGAACGAATACCTCGCGATCATGGGCCCTTCGGGCTCCGGCAAGTCGACGCTGATGAACCTGATCGGCTGCCTCGACACGGCGACCTCCGGCGAGTACTGGCTGAACGGCACCGCGGTGTCGCAGCTCGATGACGACGAGCTCGCTCGCATCCGCAATCGAGAGATCGGCTTCGTCTTCCAGACGTTCAACCTGCTGCCGCGCGCGAGCGCGCTGCACAACGTCGAGCTGCCGCTGATCTACGCGGGGATCCCGTCCCGCGAGCGGCGGGAGCGAGCGGCGAGCATGCTCGACCAGGTGGGGCTCGGAGACCGCGTGACGCACCGTCCCTCCGAGCTGTCGGGCGGGCAGCGGCAGCGCGTCGCGGTCGCGCGCGCGCTCGTCAACCATCCGGCCATCCTGCTCGCCGACGAGCCGACCGGCAACCTCGACAGCGGCACCAGCGCCGAGATCATGGGGCTCTTCGATGAGCTCCACGCGACCGGGCAGACGATCATCCTCGTCACGCACGAGCACGACATCGCCGAGTACGCGCACCGGGTGGTCACCCTGCGCGACGGGCACATCGAGAGCGACGTCGCTCGCGCGGCCGCCATAGGCGCCTGAGCGCATGCGCCGGCGCGATGGCCTCAAGCTCGCCTTCGACCAGATCCGGGCGCAGAAGCTGAAGAGCTTCTTCGCCGTCATCGGCGTACTGATCGGCGCCATGTTCCTCATGACCGTCGTCAGCGTCGTCGCCGGCATCAACCGATACATGGAAGAGGACTTCGCGAAGCTCGTCTACGGG
The DNA here is from genome assembly GCA_963798855.1 of uncultured Gemmatimonadales bacterium. Lineage (GTDB taxonomy): Bacteria > Gemmatimonadota > Gemmatimonadetes > Longimicrobiales > RSA9 > CAWCUU01. The sequence goes on from CAWCUU010000001.1 coordinate 1,847,242, forward strand.
CTGAACACCGTCTCCGTGCACCGCACGCCTTCCGTACAGACGGGCAATCCGACCGAGGAGCAACGGCGAGAATGGCGCCGGCGTCCGCGTCTCGAGCTGAGCGACGCGGATGCCGTTCGCGCACAGCTTCGCATCCCGGCGCTGGTGGGCGTATCGAGCAGCACCGGCGGCTCGATCCGCGCCGGGGATGGGACCGAGGTCGAGAACGTCTGGCTGATGGCGGCGGACGCGGAATTCTTCCGCATCCGCGAATACCAGGTGTCGCGGGGGCGGCTGTTCACCCAGCTCGAGGACGAGCGCGGCGCGAACGTGGTCGTGCTCGGCACCGAGAGCGCCGAGAAGCTGTTCGGCACGCTGAACCCCATCGGTCGCGACGTCCACATCGCCGGCAATCGGTTCCGCGTCATCGGCGTGCTGGAGAAGCAGGGCTCGCTGTTCAGCATGTCTCTGGACAACCGCGCGATCGCGCCGGCTCACTCCGCGCTCGCGCGTGCCGTCAGCCCGCACAACGTGGTCGAGGAGATCCTGGTCCGCACGCAGAATCCCTCCTCGCTGAGCGCGGCCCAGGTCGAGCTGGAAGCCATCATGCGCAAGCGCCACCGCCTGCGCCCGACGCAGCCGAACGACTTCGAGCTGGAGACCGCGGAAGAGTCGATGTCCTTCTGGACGAAGATCCGCAACATCCTCTTCATCGCCTTCCCCGGCCTCGTAACCATCGCTCTGGTGGTGGGTGGCATGGTGGTCATGAACATCATGCTGATCTCGGTGAGCGAGCGCACCCGGGAGATCGGGCTCCGCAAGGCGCTGGGAGCCCGCCGCGGGGACATCCTGTTCCAGATCCTGGTCGAGTCGGCGACGCTGTCGCTGTCCGGCGCCGCCGTCGGAATCGGCCTGGGCATCCTGCTCGCGCTGATCGTGCGCAGCGCCTCGCCGCTGCCGGCGACGATCGCGCCGTTCTGGATGGGAATCGCGGCGCTGGTCGGGACCGGGGTCGGCGTCATTGCCGGCGTCTATCCCGCGTCCCGCGCGGCCCGGCTCGATCCCGTCGTCGCGCTGCGACAGGAGTAGACGCGGTGCGGATCGAGAGCCTCGGCGAGGGCGTTCGGCTGGCGCTGGACCAGATCCGTGCCAACAAGTTCCGTTCGGCGCTCACGATCCTGGGCATCGTGGTCGGCGTCGCCACGGTCATGGCGATGAGCGCGATGATCTCCGGGATACGCACGAGCATCACGGACGCGGTCGCTGCCGCGGGGCCACAGAACTTCGTGCTCCGGCGCTACGACTTCAATCAGGTCCGCGTCTCCAACGGCGGCCCGCCGCCGTGGGCGCAGCTGCCCAAGATCCAGCCCTCGGACGCGCGGGCGCTCGAACGTCTGGACAAGATCGACCGCGCGATCGTCAGCACGAACGTGCAGGGGCCCTTCTCGGCGGGCCGCGAGCACGTGGACAACGTTCCGGTCAGCGCGGTGGGCAACGGCTGGGAGCGCTTCACGCTCGGCACGATCATGGGCGGTCGAAACTTCCTGCCGGCGGAGCTGAGCGCCGCGCGCCCCGTGGTCATCATCTCCGAGCCGCTCGGGACCGCGCTGTTCGGACAACTCAACCCGATCGGCCGGACGGTGCGCATCCAGGGCCAGGCGTTCCAGGTCATCGGGCTGTTCCACACGAAGGACAACATCTTCGCCGACATCCAGAAGAACTACGCGATCATGCCCTACACGTCGGCGCTGAAGTACCTCGAGGCAGGCGACGAATTCCTCGAGATCCTGGTCGTGACCGGCTCCGACGCCACGCAGGCCGAAGCGATGGATCAGGTGGTCACCGCGATGCGCACGCGTCACGGTCTGCGCCCCGGTGAGCCCAACGATTTCGCGGTCGTGCGCCAGGAGGAGCTGCTCAAGACGTTCAATCGGATCACGGGCATCTTCTTCCTCGTGATGATCGCGCTGTCCTCCGTCGCGCTGATGGTCGGCGGCGTCGGCGTGATCGCGATCATGATGATCGCCGTCACGGAGCGCACGCGGGAGATCGGCATCCGCAAGGCGATCGGCGCCACGCCGCGCGAGATCCTCTGGCAGTTCCTGGTGGAGGCGGCGACGCTGACCCTGGTCGGTTGCGCGATCGGAATGGCGATCGGCGCCAGCGTCGCCTTCCTGGTCGCGGCCGCGACCCCGATCCCTGCGCGCGTACCCCTCGGCGCGATCGTCGCCGCCCTCGGCATGGCCACGGTGGCGGGCGTGGTCTTCGGCCTCTGGCCGGCGTTCCGGGCGGCGCGAATGGATCCGGTCGTCGCGCTGCGCCACGAGTGACCGTGGAGCCGGTCGACGTCCTCGCGATCGCCGCACACCCGGACGACATGGAGCTCCTCGCCGGCGGCACTCTGCGACGCGCCGCCGACGACGGATACCGGACCGCGATCCTCGACCTGACCGGCGGCGAGACGGGTACGTGGGGAGACGCGGAGCTGCGCGCGAGGGAGGCGGAGGACGCGGCGCGAATCCTCGGGCTCGCGGCGCGCGCCGGAGCCGGGCTGCCGGACGGCTCGCTCCGCGACACGCCGGAAGCGCGGAACGTCGTCGCCGCGAAGCTGCGCGAGCTGCGGCCGAGGACCGTGATCCTGCACGGGCCCGGCGGACGACACCCGGACCACCACGCCGCGCGCGATCTCGCCTACGCCGCCTGCTTCATCGCGGGCTTGAAGAACGCCGGCGTCGAGGGGGAGCCGCACCGCCCGCAGAAGATCCTCTACTGCCTCGCCTACGACGAGACCCACCGCAAACCCAGCTTCGTCGTCGACATCACGGCTCAGATGGACCGCAAGCTGGAGGCGATCTTCGCGTTCCGATCCCAGTTCGAAGGGCGCACGTGGGCGGGCGACATCTTCGGGGGCGGCGACCGCCCGCTGAGGGACCAGATCCTGGCCCACTGCGCCCACTACGGCTCGTGGATCCGCACGCTCTACGGAGAGCCATTCTGGTGCCGCGAGACGGTCAGGGTGGATGACGTGGTGCGACTCGGATCGCGAAGCCTGTAGGTCAGCGAGCCGGCGCGCAGCTCACCTCGATCAGCAGACGGCGCCAGCTCGGCGCGTCCTCTCCCTCGACACGAACCGTGCGCGCCGTCGCGCGACCTCCCGAACGCATCCACGGCACGAGCCAGCGCTGGATCTCGGGCGGCAGGTGCCCGATCAGGTCGCCTTCCCTGTGGTGCACCCAGACGGCAGGATCATCGGTACCCGGCGGATCGGGTAGAAGCAGCACCTCCTCGCCCGGACGCAGGCGGTCCACCTGGCGCGAGCGGTCGCAGAAGACCGTGCCGTGCACGGTCGCTCGGAAGCAGGCGGGAGGCCGGGCCGGCGGCGAGAATGTGTCGCTCATCAGGTCATGAGAGTGTGACGGGGACGAGTTGCAGCCAGGCGGAATTTAAGACGGGTGCCGGGGTACTGCAAAGCGCTAGGAACCCGCCGCCGGAGGCCGCCGGCGCGATCAGCGCCGTCCGTTATATTGACGGGCGACGCCGGACGTGGAAGAGGCAAGAGGGGAGGACGGAATCGGTGAAGCACATCTACCTGGATCACGCGGCCACGACACCGATGCGCTCCGAGGTGAGGGAGGCGATGGAGCCGTTCCTGACGGAGCGCTTCGGCAACCCGAACAGCGTGCACGCGCGCGGGCGGGAGGCGCGCATCGCGCTCGAGGAGGCACGCGAGCGGGTCGCCTCGGCGCTCGGTGCTCGTCCCGACGAGATCGTGTTCACGGGCGGCGGAACGGATGCCGACAATCTCGCCGTGCTCGGCCGCTCCCGTGCCGATCGCCGGAACGGTGGAAGCGGCGCCGTCGTCTGCTCGGCCATCGAGCATTCGGCGGTGCTCGAGTCGGGCCGCGCCGCGGCCGAGGAGGGCACGCCACTGTGCGTTCTCGGGGTCGATGCGGATGGGCAGGTGGACCCATCTGCACTCACGGAGGCGCTCGCCGAGCCGGCGTCCGTCGTCTCCATCATGTGGGGCAACAACGAGATCGGATCATTGCAGCCGATCTCGGTGCTGGCGTCGATCAGCCGGGACGCCGGCGTCCCGTTCCACACGGATGCGGTGCAGGCCTTCGGCAAGGTCCGCGTGCGGGTCGACGAGACGGCGGTGGACCTGCTCTCCGTCAGCGCCCACAAGATCGGCGGACCGAAGGGCGTAGGGGCTCTGTTCGCGAGGGACGGCGTAGAGCTTGTGCCCGTGGTCCACGGTGGGGGGCAGGAACGGGGGCTGCGAGCGGGAACGCAGGACGTGGCCGGTGCGGTGGGTCTCGGCGTGGCCGCGGAGCTCGCGGCCGCGGAGCAGGAGCGGGAGAACGCACGTCTTGCGAGGCTGCGAGACCGGCTGGAGGCGGAGCTGCGCGCCAGGGTGCCCGAGCTGCAGGTCAACGGCGGTCCCGAGCGACTGCCTCACATCCTGAGCCTCGCGCTGCTGGGCACCGACCCGGAGCCGCTTCTGCTGTCGCTCGACCTGGAAGGGATCGCCGCCTCGACGGGATCCGCCTGCCACAGCGGAGCGGCGTCGCCGAGCCACGTGCTGCTGGCGATCGGCAGGCCGGCGCAGGGTGAGGCGTGGATCCGCTTCTCGCTCGGACTCGCGAGCACGGACGCCGACATCGACGAGGCGCTCGCTCGCATTCCCCCGGTCGTTGGACGCGTACGCGATCTCGCCCATGCCTGAGCGCACGGCTCCCCTGACGGTGCTCGTCGCGATGTCCGGCGGCGTCGATTCCTCGGTCGCAGCCGCACTCCTCGTCCAGCAGGGGCACCGGGTGATCGGCGCCACGATGAAGACGTTCTGCTACGCGGAGACGCCGTCGCACGGCCGCACGTGCTGCGGACTCGAGGGCATCCGGGACGCTCGCGCGGTCTGCGACCGGCTCGGAATCCCGCATTACGTCTTCGACATGGAGGAGGCCTTCACCCGCGACGTGATCGACGATTTCGTCGCGGAGTACGCCGCCGGACGAACCCCGAATCCGTGCGTCCGCTGCAACTCGAACACGAAGATCCCGGACCTGCTCCGCAGAGGCCGAGTGCTCGGCGCCGACGCCATCGCGACGGGCCATTACGCGGTCCGCGACGAGCATGGCCCCGCTACCTCCCTTCGCCGCGGCGCGGACGCGGAAAAGGACCAGAGCTATTTCCTCTGGGGCCTTCCCGCCGAGGTGGTTCCGCACCTGCACTTCCCGCTCGGTCACCTCCACAAGCCGGAGGTCCGGCAGCGCGCGAGGGAGCTGGGCCTCCGCACGGCGGACAAGCCGGAGTCCCAGGAGATCTGCTTCGTCCCGACGGGCGACTACGCGGACCTCCTCGCCGCCCGGCTCGGCAGCGACCATCCCGGGCTGCGAGAAGGCGCCCTCGTCGATCGCGGCGGATACGAGGTCGGCCGACACGAGGGCTATGCCCGCTACACCGTCGGTCAGCGGCGCGGCCTCGGCGGAGGACGGGGCCGTCCGCTCTACGTCCTCTCCGTGCGGCCGGAGCTGAACGAGGTCGTGATCGGCGGCGAAGAGGATCTCTACGGTGACGACGTCGCGCTCGGAGATCTGAACTGGCTGGCTCGACCTCCCGCGGCCTCCGAGCGGATCGAGGTGCAGCTGCGCCATCGCGCTCCACCCGCGGCCGCCACGGTCATCGCCGTGGATGGAGAACGCGTCGATCTGCGTCTGCACCGACCGCAGCGAGCCATCACGCCCGGCCAGTCCGGGGCGGTCTACCGCGGTGACGTACTGATCGGCGGGGGGCGGATAAGGTGAAGCGGCGCGCGCGGGGCGCGCGCCGGGCGCCGCCTGGCGGCGGGGCGCGGCCCTGCGGGCCGGGCGCGACCTTCGGTCGGGCGCCGCCTCGCGGCCGGGGCGGCCCTGCGGGCCGGGCGCGACCTTCGGTCGGGCGCCGCCTCGCGGCGGGGCGGCCCTGCGGGCCGGGCGCGGCCCTGCGGGGCGGGGGCGACCTTCGGTCGGGCGCGCCTGGCGGCGGGTTAGTCGAGGGGCTCGGCTTTCTGGAAGAGGGCGCGCAGCTCGGCGGGGTCGGCGTCGGCGACGAGGCGCTCGGCTTCGGCTTCGCCCGGCACCCGCACGGTTCGGGCACGCACGTGGGGATCGGTCAGGCAGTGGAAGGCGATCCTCGCGGGTTCGGCGTAGCCGTAGTCGCCGCTCGTCGCGTAGGCCTCCCAGGTCAGCAGATCGTCGTCCACGAAGGTCCTCGACATGGGCTCCTCAGTACTTGAGCTCGGCGGCGGACGCGAACTCGCGCATCAGCCGCTCCTCGTCCTCGTTCAGCTCCTTGGGCACGATGATCCGCACCTGGACATACTGGTCGCCGCGCCGTCCGGCCTTCTCGACTCCCTGCGACGGGATGCGGAACTTGGTGCCGGACTGGGTTCCCGGCGGAATCCTGAGGGCCACCTTCTTCCCGTCGACGGTACGCACACGGATCTTGGAGCCGAGCGTCGCCTGGGCCAGGTTGATCGGGATCGTGGAGTAGAGATCCAGCCCGGCGCGTCGGAAGAACGGGTCGGGCTGCACGCGGAAGGTGATGATCAGGTCACCGGCAGGACCTCCGCCGACGCCGCGCTCGCCCTGCCCCGACAGTCGCAGCTTGGAGCCCGTATCGACGCCGGCGGGGACCTTCAGCACGATCTGGCGGTGGTCCCGTACCTGACCGCGACCGCCGCACGATGGACACGGCTGGGTCGGGATCACGCCCCGTCCGTAGCACGCGGGACACGGCCGCTGCACGGCGAAGCCGCCCTTTCCGAACGAAATCGTCCCGGTGCCGTTGCACTCCGGACACGTCCTGGGTGTCGAGCCTGGGGCGCTGCCGGTTCCGCCGCAGGTGGCGCACACCTCGGTGATCGGCACGCTCACGTTGATCTTGCCGCCGCGCGCCGCCACGCGGAACGGGATCTCGACCGAATATTCGATATTCTGGCCCCGCTCCGCACCCGGTGCACCGCGCTTGCCTCGGCGGCCGCGGTCGAAGATCGAGCTGAACAGATCGCCGAGGCCGCCAATGTCGCCCAGATCATCGAAGGAGAAGTGGAAGTTCTCCGCGCCGCCGGCCGACTCGGGCCCCGGACGCGGGGCGCCGCTCGGCCGGAAGCCGCCCGCGCCGAATGCGCCGAGCTTCCGCATCCGGTCGTACTGCTTGCGCTTCTCCGGATCGGAGAGCACGGCGTAGGCCTCACCGACCTCCTTGAAGCGGTCCGTCGCCTGCGGATCGTCGGGGTTCGCGTCCGGGTGGTACTGCTTGGCCAGCTTCCGGTAGGCCTTCTTGATCTCGTCCGGCTTCGCGGATTCGCCGACACCGAGAACCTGATAGTAGTCCTTCGTCGCCGTCGCCATGCTCCGCTCGGCTACTCGTACTTCTTCACCCGCACCCGGGCGGGCCGGATCAGCAGATCGTTGTAGCGGTATCCCTTCTGGAACACGTCAGCCACCACCTCGTCCTCCTCCGGGTGCTCCGCCGGGACCGTCATCAGCGCCTCCATCGTCACCGGATCGAACAGCTCACCCTCTGGCTCGACGGCCCGCAGCCCGGCAGCCTCGAGCGTCTGGCGCAGCTTCTTGTCCACCATTTGGGCGCCCTGCAGCAGGGCATCGACGGAGGTGGAGTCGGCGTCCACATCGACCAGGCGATGCAGGTCGTCCAGCGCGTCCAGCAGCCGCCCCACCAGCTCCGCCTGCGCCCGGATCCGTCCCTCCGCCCGCTCGCGTTCGACACGCTTGCGGTAGTTGTCGAACTCCGCCATCAGCCGCAGGTGCCGATCGTTCACATCCGAGATCTCGCGCTGGAGCCCTTCCAGCTCCACGTTCTCGGAGCCATCGCCCGCTCCGGCCGCCCCTGCGTCCGGGCGCAGCCCGGGGCCGCCGTCCCCCGGGATGACTTCCGCGTCCTCCGGATCCGACGGCCCGTCCGGCCCCGCTCCGCGGACGTCCTCCGTACCTACGCGTCGCTCATCCGCCATGATTCATGTCTTCTTCGTCGTTGGGAATTGCCGGCCGTGACACCCGACGGCGGCACGCCTCATTGGTGCAAGCGCGGGACCAGCCGCCCCTGCCGGAACGGCAGGTGCCGCCGCTCGGCACGACGTAGGATACGCGCATGCGACCGACGGGAGAAGGGGTGCGGTTTGGACGGGGAGACGGCGCGACGCGGATACGCGTTCATCGCCGGTCGAAATCGCGACCGGCCCCGCGTCCGCGTCGCGGCCGTCCGGTTAGCGCTGGCGCAGCAGCACCACGTCCGCGCGACCGTCGGCGTCGAGGTCCGTGAGCTCTGCGACCGGAACGCCGCCGGACTGGAGCTGCAGCACGGTCGCCCGGCTGCCCTCGGGCTGGAAGAGCCGCCCGTAGAGGTCCCCGCTCGTTCCGCTACCGCCGAGGAGTCTGCCGAGCACGGTGCTGCCGAGCACGTCGATCAGGCCGCCGCGACTCAGCGTGCCGTACCCGCTGCGCGGACGGCGGAGGATCACGTCGCCGATCGAGGCACGCGTCCAGACGGGCCCGCTGGCGTAGTAGCCACCGAAGCCCTTCTCCCGGCACCAGGCCATGCCGTACACGGGATGACCCTGCCCGTTGCGACAGAACTTGGGCCCCTTGCCGCTTCCCTCTCGCTGCCGACCCGACCGGGGGATCTCCGAGCCGCGACGATCGTAGGTTCCATCACGCTGATCGCGCGTGGTTCGCGGATCCTGACCCCGTCGCGCGCGAGACCAGGCGTCGTCGTTCTCGCTGCGCTCCCGGGGAACCGTCCGCAGGCCGGAGGCCGTGCGGACCTGCGAGCCTCCTTCGACCCGCGGCAGGGCCCAGCTCCACCATGGCGAAGTCTGCTGCGCGGCTCCGGCGGCGGGCGCGAGGGCGATCGCGGCCGCCGCCACGAGGGCGCCGATCATGGGAACCTTCATGATGCCTCCTGTAATGCACAAGTCACTGTATTCACTACAGTTGAGACGTCCGTACGTTCCGTTTCGTCACGTCCGAACGGGGCTTCGGGGGGGTCTGATCGAGCCGGGTCTGCGAAGGTGCGACCGCTAGCGAACGTCGCCGCCCATGTCGCCTGTGAGCTGACGGGTCAGCCAGGCGCGCACGTCCTGGAAGACGATTTCCCGCTCGGTCTCCAGGAAGAGCTCGTGATAGAGGTCGGGATAGAGGCGGACGGTCACGTCGCTGGCACGCAGTGAGCGCCCGAAGGCGAGAGCGCGCCGGGTGTCCACGAGCCGATCCTGACCCGCGAGCAGCAGGAGGAGCGGGACCGTGACCCGATCGGCTTGCTCGAGGGCAAGGCGCATCGCCTCGGCGGTCTCGGCGAAGAGGCGCGGCGTGATCCGACCGTGGACCAGCGGATCGTGGCGATAGCGGTCGACTACGGTGCGGTCGTGGCTCAGGTAGTCCGTTGGGATTCCCGCCGGGATCGGCAGCGCGGGCAATACGCGCTCGAGAGTGCGCGCGGCGGCGATCTTCCAGCGAGGGACGTCGACCATTGTACCGAGCCAGGGAGCGGAAAGGACCGCTCCCCTGAACGGCGGATCGTATTGCTGCAGGTAGCGCAGGACGATCAGCCCGCCCATGGAGTGCCCGACCAGGAAGGTCTGCTTGGCGGGGGACGTCGACCCGAGCACCTCCCGGCGGAACCGCTCGATGTCCTGCAGATAGACGTCGAAGCGGCGGATGTGTCCCCGGCGGCCTTCCGAGTAGCCGTGGCCGCGCAGGTCCAGAATGAACGTGGAGCAGCCGAACTCGGCCATCCGATCGCCGAATCCCTCGTAGCGCCCGCCGTGATCGGAGAGACCATGGATGAAAATGAGCGTGGCGCGGGCGCGGGTGACCTCCCAGCTCCGGTACTGCAGCCGGATGCGGCCGACGCCTTCCACGTACCCGTGGTTGCGCGCTACGCTCACGCGTCCTCCACGTCCGCAGGTCCGATCAGCCGCAGCAGTAGCTGCAGGGCGCCCTGCACGGAGCGGGCGCGGATGCCGCTCCGCTCGCCAGCGAGGCGCAGAAGCCGGCTCAGACGGGCATCGGCGGAAACCGCGCCGACCCAGACCGTTCCGACCGGCTTCTCGGCCGTGCCGCCGTCCGGCCCCGCGATTCCGGTGATCGCCACCGCGAGATCGGCATCGAGGGAAGCGCGCGCACCGATCGCCATCTCGAGCGCCGTCTCCTCGCTGACCGCGCCGTGCTCCCGCAGGGTCCGCGGGTTCACGTCGAGCAATCGGACTTTCGCCTCGTCCGCGTAGGCGATCGCGCCGCCGAGCAGAAACGCCGAGGCACCGGGCGCGTCGGTCAGCCGCGCCGCCAGCATGCCGGCCGTGCAGCTCTCGGCCACGGCGAGTCGCAGCCGCCGCGCCACCAGCCGCTCGTGGACCACCTCTGCCAGATCGCGGCCCCGATCCGAGTATACGGCGTGGCCGAGCGCCGCCGCGAGCCGCCCGGCGGCCCGTGCGAGCGCTCGTTCCGCCGCTTGCCGGTCCAGGCTTCCCCAGCTCGTCACGCGCAGATCGACCCCGCTCTCCGAGGGCAGGAAGGCCACCGTGAGCGGAGCGAGCTCGGCGACGATGCCTTCCACCCGCTCGGCCACGCCAGACTCCGTCAACCCGAACGTGCGCACGGACCGGTGGAGCACCGGCCCGGACAGAGACATGCGGGCCGCGAGCAACGGCATCACCTGCTCGTCCACGAGACCGCGCAGCTCGGCGGGAACGCCGGGCAGCAGGATGACGAAGCGGCCGTCCTCGTCATCGAGCACCAGTCCGGGCGCCGTACCGCGTGGATTCGGCAGCACGAGCCCGCCTTCCGGTACGTCCGCCTGCCCGCGGCTCGACTCCGGCATCGAGAGGCCACGCCGCTCGAAGCGCGAGCGCACGGTGGCGAGGATCGCGGGATCCGACACGAGTCGCCGTCCGAACAGCCCGGCGACCACCGGCTTCGTCCTGTCGTCGCTCGTCGGACCGAGACCGCCGCTGCACACGACGACGCCGGTCCGGTCGAGAGCCTCGCCGACGGCCTCGCGGATCGCCGCATCGTCGTCTCCGACCGTGACACGGCGGACCACGCGTAAGCCCAGCTCCGCGAGCCGGCGGCCGAGCCAGGCACCGTTCGTATCGACCGTTTCGCCGAGCAGCAGCTCGTTCCCGATCGTGACCAGCTCGAGAACCGGCGGCCGACGCGAGGCAGACGCGCTCACGATCTCGCCTCGTCTCGCAGCCTGCCCCAGCTCCTGAGGTAGACGTAGAGCGAGTAGATCGTCAGCGCGACGGCGAGCACGAGCGTCGAGTTCAGCACCGCGGCGTGAAACGTCTGCCAGCTCTCCCACAGGGCTCCGTGCCAACCATAGTCGTGCGCCGCGGTCTGCAGCGCGTACCACACGAGCACGGATCCGACGAAGATGTTCTGGAATACTGCCTTCTTCTTGCCGGCGGAGCCCGCGGCCAGGATCAGCCCGCGACGGGCGGCAACGGAGCGGAGCACCGTCACGAGCGCCTCGCGGCCGAAGACCAGCAGCAGGATCCAGAGCGGCAGCGCCCCGATCCACGGCAGGCTGCCCACCGGGCCGGTCCCGTGGGAGAGCAGGTAGAATGGAAGAAAGGTCGCGACCAGCAGGAGCTTGTCGGCCAGCGGGTCGAACAGCTTGCCGAAGTCGGAGATCCAGCCGTGCTTGCGGGCGAGGTATCCGTCCCAGAGGTCCGACAGTGCGGCGGCGAGGAAGAGGACGAACGCCAGGATGCGCGCCGTAAAGGTCGGAACGAAGACGAGTATGAAGACCACGGGGGCGAGCACGACGCGCCCCACGGTGATCAGATTGGGCAGCGCGCTCGCCCGGAGGAGCGACATGGGAGCCTCAGCTCAGAGACTTCAACACGAGCTTGCCGGCCGCGCGGAGCGTATCGAACACCCCCGAACCGCTCACGGCGACCGCCTCGAATTCGGGCCACCCCAGGGGATTGAGCTGCGCTCTCAGCTCGTCGGACGAAACGGCGCTCGGAAGGTCCCTCTTGTTGTACTGCAGCACCAGCGGGAGCTGCAGCGGATCGTACCCGTAGTCGGCGAGGTTCTCGAAGAGATTCTGGATCGAGGCCAGATTCGCGTCCATGCGCTCGACCTGCGAGTCCGCGACGAACACGATGCCGTCGACGCCCTTCAGGATCAGACGCCGGCTCGCGTTGTAGTAGACCTGGCCGGGAACCGTGTACAGGTGGAAGCGTGTCTTGAAGCCGCGGATCGCGCCCAGGTCGACGGGCAGGAAATCGAAGAAGAGCGTGCGCTCCGTCTCCGTCGCGAGCGAGATCAGCTTGCCGCGAGTCTCCGGCTTGACCCTCTCGTAGACGTACTCGAGGTTCGTCGTCTTGCCGCCGAGCCCCGGTCCGTAATACACGAGCTTGCAGTTGATCTCGCGGCTCGCGTAGTTGATCATCGACATCGTCCGCCTCGCCTCCGCTCTCAGCCGCCGAACAGCCGGTCGATCTCGTTCTCCGCCTCGCTCAGCCAGTCCTCTTCCAGCCCGGGCCGCTCGCTGCTCGGGCGTGCCGCCGCCTCTTGCATCATCTCGAGCAGGTGGGGCACCGTCTGACGGCTGCGCAGACGCAGCAGTCCCAGCGTCGAATGGAAATCGAAGAGAACGGCCAGGATCGCCGTGCCGCCGACGCCGTGCAGGAACATCCCCTCCCGGTCGCCCTGATGCCAGAGCGAGGTGAACTCCTTCTCGCCCAGCAGCTGAGCGAGCTGGTCGCTCGCCGCGAAATCCGCGGCCGCGAGCGACGCGAACGCGGTGTCATCCACCCCACTGCCATCCCCCACGGCCGCCAGAAGCTGACCGCCACGGTCCACGAGTGTCACGTAGCGAGCGCGACTCTGCGCACGATAGGTCTCGAGTAGTCGGTGCAGCCGATCTTGATCCTGGGCGGTGAAAGACCAGAAGCCTTCGCCGCTCTTCATCCGGCGACCTCTTCGGCGGTCAGCTCCGGCTCGGCCAGCATGGAGCGCTCCATGCGCCTCAGGATTTGGACGGCCCGTCTGCGGATCAGGGGACGGGACTCCCACGCGATGAAGTCGCGCAGCAGCTGAACGACCTCGATCGTGGCATCGTGACCCGCGAGGTAGGTGAGCGCGGCCAGTCGGCGCAACGGCTGGGCGCTGAACAGATCGCGTCGACTCCGCGAGATCTGGTCGCGCACCACCAGCGCGCCGAGCGCGACCACGGCTCCGACGACGAGCACCACGAGCCCGGCGGTCTTCAACGCCTGGCGTGCCTTCATTCGTCCCTTCACTCCCCTCTAGAACTCACGTCGTCCCGCAATGGCCTCGGCTATAGTGACGCCGTCCGCATATTCGAGGTCACCGCCGATCGGGATCCCTCGCGCGATACGGGTGACCCGGACGCCCAGCGGCCGAACCAGCTTCTGCAGGTAGACCGCGGTGGCTTCGCCCTCGACGCTCGGGTTCGTCGCCACGATCACCTCGCGCACCGCACCGCCGTTGTGGATGCGCTCCAGCAGCCCGCCGAAATTGAGGTCATCGGCGCCGACGCCCTCCAGCGGCGAGATCCGGCCGCCGAGCACGTGGTAAAGGCCCCGGAACTCGCCGGTTCTCTCGATCGCATCGATGTCGGACGGCTCCTCGACGACGCAGACGAGCCCACCATCCCGGCGCGGATTCGCACACACGGCACACGGGTCCGCCTCGGTCAGGTTGCCGCACGCCGAACACGTGCGCACCCGCTCGCTCACCGCATCCAGCGCGGCGGACAGGCGCCGGATCTCGTCCGGCGACCGTTTCAGGAGGTGGAATGTGAGCCGGAGCGCCGTCTTCCGCCCGATTCCCGGGAGCCGCGCGAACTCGGAGACGAGAGTCTCGATTGCCGACATCAGCCCCGTCCCATCGGGTATGCTGTCACGGGCCCGGCCCTACCGACCCGACGAGCAGATCGCTGCAAGCAGGTCGTCGACCGGCTAACAGGTCGCTGAAGAACTGGAGCGAGCCGCGTTGCGGGCGCCACGGGGCCAGATCCGAGGCGGCGCGACGACGCGATGTCGAACGCCAGCGGGGAGGAGCGCCAACGCGGGAGATGGCCCCGTGCCGCCCGCAACCCACAGGGCGCGTGGCGGTTGCGCGGGTGATCCATCGTCTCTCGTCGTCACCAATGCACAGGGCATCGCTTCCTCCTCGTTCCTCGGCTGACCCGCGCAAGCGCCACGCGCGCGGCCGCACCCCAGTTCTTCAGCGACCTGTTAAAGGGAATTCGGCAGCTGGAACGGCAGCGGGAGTCCACCGCCGAGCTTCTTCAGCTCCTCGTCGTAGACCTGCTGGGCGCGCTGCTGCGCCTCCGAGACCGCCGCGAGCACCAGGTCCTCGAGCATCTCCACATCCTGAGGATCGACCACGGTCGGGTCGATCTTGACCTCCCTGATCCGGCCCCGACCGTCGGCCGTGACCGATACCATCCCGCCGCCGCTCGAACACTGTACCGTGCGGTTGCCCAGCTCCGTCTGTAGCTCGCTGAGACGGGCCTGAACCTGCTGGCCCATCTGGAGGATCTGCTGCAGACTGGTCATGCGTCGCTTTCCCGTGTCGGGGAGGGGTCAGAAGATAGGCGCCACGTCCCCGCAACCGCAAGACGAAGGCCGCGAGAAATCGAGCCACGGCGCCGCTCAATCCATGAGTTCCAGGTCCCATTCTTCTACCACGCGCCCGAGCACCGGTTCCTCCCGCGCCAGGCGCATCAGACGCTCGCTGCGAACGCCCTCCGGCGTCAGCCGCTCCGGCGGCTTCCCGGCGCCCGCCGGCGACCCCGCCGGGGCGATGTCGAGCCGGACCTCGCGCCCGAGCCGGCGCCCCAGCGCGCGCGCCAGGGACCGTCGCACCGGCTCGCTTCCGTCGATCCGCTCCAGCCCGGGGCCGGGCGGAAGCTCGAGCCGGACGGTGCCCGGCTCGGGCTCCGAGACCTGCGCCGCTCGCAGAAAGACGGCCAAGCCGGCCGGCAGCTCGTCGCGCTGCCCGAGCAGACCCCGAAATGCGGCCTCCACGTCCCCCGCCGATCCGGCCACTTGCACGGGCTCGGAGCCACGAATGGCGGGGCCATTCCCTCCCCCGCGGCCACCACCCGTGGCCCGGGCGGCGCCGGAGGCGCTCTCGTCAGGCTCCGGACGCTCGGTCCTCCGCCGTGCAGGCCCGCTCGGAGCCACCGCGGTCGGTGATGGCGGCGGACGTCGCGGAGGGGCGGGACGCGCCTCCGGATCGGCGCCGGGCTCCAGGCCGGAGCCGCCGCCGGCCAGCCGTATCAGCTCCTCCAGCTCGATGGTGCGATCGAAGTGAGCGAAACGGAGGAGCAGCGTCTCCAGCAGGATGCGCGGATTGCCGCTCTTCCGGAAGCGACCCTCGACGTCCAGCTCCGCGACCTGTGACAGCATGCGAAGCAGGTCCCCGGGCGAGAACCGGTCAGCCTGGGACTCGAGCGCGCGGCGAAGGTCCTCGCGCACCTCCAGCTCCGCGGTGCCGTCCAGCCGCGCGATCAGGCGCGAGCGAATCGCGTCGGCGAGGCCGCGGTAGAACTCCGTGAGATCGTAGCCCTCGTCCACCAGGCGCTGCACGAAGCGAAAGACGTCGCCATGGCGTCGCTCGGAGAGGATGTCGAAGAGGTCGAGGTAGACCTGCTCGGCGACGATGCCGAGCAGACGTCCGATGTCCTCAATGGTCAGGCGATCCTCCACAACGGAGAGGACCTGGTCGAGCAAGGACAGCGCGTCGCGCAGGCCGCCCTCCGCGCGACGCGCGATCGCGGTCAGCGCCTCCGGCTCCGCGACCACGCCCTCCCGCTCGACCACCTCGCTGAGGCGGTCCACGATCGCGCCCACCCCGATGCGCCGGAAATCGAAGCGTTGACACCGGGAGAGGATCGGCGGTGCCGCCTGCTGGATCTTCTGGGGCTCCGTCGTCGCGAAGACGAAGATCACGCGGGGCGGCGGCTCCTCGAGGATCTTGAGGAGCGCGTTCCACGCCTCGCGCGTCAGCATGTGCGCCTCGTCGATGATGTAGACCTTGTAGCGGGTCTCCTCGGTGGGCGCGTACATGGCCCGCTCGCGCAGGTCTCGCGCGTCATCGACACCGCGGTTGGACGCGGCGTCGATCTCGACCACATCGAGCGAGGTACGACCGGACCAGATCCGCTCGCACGACTCGCACTCGCCGCACGGCTCGCCGTCCTCGCCGCGATTGGGGCAGTTCAGCGCCATCGCCAGCACGCGGGCGGCGCTCGTCTTTCCCACGCCGCGCGGGCCGCAGAAGAGGTACGCGTGCGCGGCGCGCCCTCGCGCGACCGCCGCCTTCAGCGTCTCCGCGACGTGCTCCTGGCGGGAAAGCTCATCGAAGCGACGCGGTCGATATTTGCGCGCCAGCGCGGTCCTGCTCATGGGGTGTACGGCTTCGGGAAAAGAGAGATCGGTCACGTGTCGGGGGTCACCTTAGGGACCCTCGTACGCGACGGCAAGTCGCTTGCACCGAACATTCGAGGAGATACCCCGTCGAGGGTCGCACGTGCCGGCGGAGCGACGCGCCGAGGGAGGGGTATGAAAAAAGAGCGCCCCAGGATTTTCCAAGCGACGCTCTCCACACTTACCGCTGCTACCTGCGGGGTCCTGACGGAGTTCGCGGGATCACGACCTTGGGTCCTGGGACGCCGCCACATGGTAACGGAACCTGCGGGGGAGGGTCAAGGCCGCGCATGACGGACTGGCGAGACAACCTGATCGAGACGGACGAGGGCCTGCGCGCGCTTCTCGCCGGAGTCCGGCGCGTGGCGGTGCTCGGTATCAAACCGGAGAGCCGTCCGTCGCAGCCCGCCTACTTCGTCCCCGCCTATCTGCGGGAGGCGGGACTCGAGGTCATCCCGGTTCCCGTCTACTACCCCGAGGTGCAGACGATCCTGGGGGAGCGGGTGTACCGACGGGTGCAGGATGTCCCCGGTCCGATCGACCTCGTGGACGTGTTCCGACGGCCGAAGGACATCGAACCGCACGTCGAGGATCTGCTGGTGGCTGCACCCGGCGCCGTTTGGCTGCAGTCGGGGATCCGTCACGCCGCTGCGGCCGAGGAGCTCGCCCGGGCCGGCATCAAGGTCGTCCAGGACCGCTGCCTGATGGTCGACCACCGCCGGTTGGCGGCCCGATGACCGGGCTCGACTTCCGCCGCGCGGCGAATCTGTTCATGGCGTCGGAGGAGGAGCTCGCCCGCGCGCTCGGCATCACGGCCGATGAGGTTCGTCGATACCGCGGCGACCCCGCGAGCGCTCCTGCCGCGCTTCTCGCCCGCATGGGGCGCGTCCTCCTCGAGAGAGGTCAGGGGATGGGCCGCGTCGGCGCGATGCTGCTCGAGGACTACGGAGAGTAGCGGCTCAGCGGAGGCGCCAGGCGTCCGGGACGTGCTCGACGCGCGCGGCTCCCCGCTCCGGCCAGATCACCCCCACCGCATCGAAGCGGTAGAGCTCGCCCCGCCGGCCGTGCTGCGCGAGCCACGCTCGCGCGACTCTCTCCACCTCCCGCCGCTTTCGAGGATCGACCGACTCCAGCGGCGAGCCCGACGCGCAGTCGGTGCGCGTCTTGACCTCGACGAAGGCGACGGTCCGGCCGCGCCGCACGATCAGATCGATCTCGCGACGCCGCCAGCGGAAGTTCCGGGCGAGAATCCGCCACCCGGAGCGCTGCAGCCACGCGGCCGCGAGCGCCTCCCCCCGCCGCCCGAGCTCGTGGGACGCAGCCATGGGGGAAAGAAGCCGCCGAGGCGGGGACAGTGGAATGGCGGGACGGGACGTCGCCGGATGCGTCAGGAAGAACTCAGGCGAAGCCGTTGTTCGGAGGACGGGCCGGCGCTCAGACGGTCAGCCGCTCCGCGAGAGAGGGCGCGATGCGGCGGCCGATGGCCTCCGCGATGCCGCGGATCTGGACCATCAGCTCATCGAACTGCTCCGGGTCGAGCGACTGCGCACCATCGGAGAGGGCCCGCTCCGGCTCCGGGTGCACCTCGATCATCAGGCCGTCGGCGCCCGCGGCGATCGCGGCGCGGGCCATCGGCGTGACCTTCGAGCGCACTCCCGTGCCGTGGCTCGGGTCGGCGATGATCGGCAGGTGCGAGAGCGAGTGGACGACCGGGATCGCCGTCAGGTCGAGCAGGTTGCGCGTGTGCTGGTCGAAGCCGCGCACGCCCCGCTCACACAGGATCACGTTGGGGTTGCCCTCCGCGACGACGTACTCGGCGGACAGCAGCAGCTCCTTGATCGTGGCGGCGAGCCCGCGCTTCAGCAACACCGGCTTGCCGGTCCGACCCGCCCGCCTCAGCAGCGGATAATTCTGCATGTTGCGGGCGCCGATCTGGACGATGTCCGCGTACTCGGCCACGACATCGACGGTCTCCGGCTCGAGCGCCTCGGTCACGATCGCGAGCCCCGTTTCCCGTCTCGCCTTCGCGAGCAGCTTGAGCCCCTGGACGCCGAGTCCCTGGAATGAGTACGGCGAGGTGCGCGGCTTGAAGGCGCCACCGCGCAGGATCGTCGCGCCGGTCTCGCGCAGCCTGCCGGCGATCGTCAGGATCTGGCGCTCCGACTCGACCGAGCAGGGCCCCGCCATGAGCACGATCTCGTTACCGCCGACCCGCGTGCCGTTCTCCAGCTCGATGAGAGTGGGCTCGCTGCGCCACTCCCGGGAGACCTGCTTGTACGGCTGCGTGACGTGGATGACCTGAAGCACGTGGGGAAGCGCCTCGAGACGGGCGCCGTCGACCTTGCCGTCGTTGCCCACCAGGCCGATCGCCGTGCGCTGACGCCCCGGGATCGGCCGGGCCTCATAGCCCATCTCCTCGATCGTGGTGACGACGCGCTGGACATCGGAGTCCTGCGCGTCGTGGCTCATTACGACCAGCATCGCGGCATTGGCTCGGGTGGAGAAAGGCGCATCGGAGACGCCGTTTTCGGAATGTAAGGCGGGTGCGGAGGGGCGTCTATAGCCGATCGACCTGGAGGCGCATGCCGTCGCGGGCGAGCATGACAGGCCCGTCCCAGCCCCCGTCCCGGATCAGCGAGGCCAGGTCGAGGCGCTCGAGCTGGGGGTAGACGTGCGTGACGAGCAGCCGTCCCGGGCGCGCCAGGCGCGCCAGCATCGCGACCCGGCTCGGCGTCATGTGGCTGTCGATTCCCTGCTCGTCCGGCAGCGAGCACTCCGCGATGAGCAGATCCACGTCGCTGAAGAACTCGCCCAGCGACTCGCTCATGCCGGTATCGCCGGTGTAGCCGATGCTTCCGCCGAGCGTCTCCAGCCGATACGCGATCGAGGATTCCGTGTGGCGGGTCCGGTGCGCGCGCAGCCGCGTCGTCGAATCGAGCGACAGGTCGTCGCCGTCGTCCATCTCGCGCGTCTCGATCTCGAAGCCGGGATCGCGCATGAAGTCGCCGAAAGCATCGGCGAGGCGCTCGCGCAGCTGAACGGTTCCCGGCGGCCCGGCGAGCGCGAGCGGTGCGGTGCGGCGGTTCGGAAGCCCGTAGCGCATCGCGAACAGCAGCAGAGGCAGACCGGCGACGTGATCCGTGTGGAAGTGGCTGATTGCCACGTGCGTGAGCGAGTCCCAGGGAAGGCCGAAGCGGGCGAGCTGGTGCGGCGTGCCGGGGCCGCAATCGAAGAGGAGTCGATTGGCCCCAGCCTGCACGTAGTAGCCTGCACAGACACGGTCCGCCTGAAGGGCGACGGTGCCGGAGCCGATGACGACGACTTCGACAGGCGCAGGGACCGCCTCAGCCGCCATTTCGACCGGCGCCCACGACCTCACCCATGCACACGCCGACGATCGAGCTGACGCCGGGCTCCTCCATGGTGACGCCGTAGATGTAGTCGGCGGCTTCCATGGTGCGAGGGTTGTGCGTGATGACGACGAACTGCGTCTCCGCCTTGAAGCGCTGGAGCATGGCGAGGAAGCGATCGATGTTCGCCTCGTCCAGCGGCGCATCCACCTCGTCCAGCACGCAGAAAGGACTGGGCTTCACGAGATAGATCGCGAACAGCAGAGCGAGAGCCGTGAGCGCCCGCTCGCCGCCGCTGAGCTGATGGATCCTCTGCGTGCGCTTGCCACGTGGTGAGGCGGACACGATGATCGGCGATTCGAGCGGATCGCTCTCATCCTCCAGGGCCACGTCGCACTCGCCGCCCTGGAAGAGCGCGTCGAAGGTGCGCCGGAAGTTCTCCCTGATACGCTCGAACGTCTCCGCAAACAGCTCCCGCGCCGTTCGGTTGATCTCGCGGATCGCCGTCTCCAGCTCCTGCTTCGCCCTCACCAGGTCGTCGCGCTGACCCGTCAGGAACTCCAGCCGCTGCCGCTCCTCCTCGTACTCCTCGATGGCCAGCACGTTGACCGGACCCAGCCGCTCCAGGTCCGCCGCGATGCGAACCGCCTCCGCGCGCAGCGCCTCCGTCTCCCCCTCCGCGCCGGCCGCCATGCGCAACAGCTCCTCGAACGGCTTGCCCCACTCCGCCTCCAGTCGCTCGGAGACGCTTCGCTGCGCCGCTTCGGCGTGCGTCCGCCGCAGCTCGAGCTGGTGTCGCTCCTCGCCGACCTCCTCGACCGACCGGCGCAGCTCGCGCGCCTGCTTCTCCAGACCATCCATCGCCGAGCGCTCCGTCTCGGCGAGCTCGTCGCGCGCGCGCAGCTCCGCGGCGAGCTCATCGCGGTCCGCGAAGCGCTCCTGCAGCAGCGTTCCGGATTCGCCTTCCAGGCGCTCGACCGTCTCCACCGTCGCGCGGTGGCTCTGCTCCTCTTCGACCAGGCTGTCGAGCCGCTGGGCGGCCTGCGATACGGTATCCGCCGTCACCGAGAGACGCCGCTCCAGCGACGCCAGCGCGCTTTCCGCACGTGCGTGCAGCACACGGGCTTCGGCCTCCTCTTCTCGCACTGCATCCCATGCCCCTTCCCGCTCGACGACCTCGCGCGCCGCCGCGCGCCGCTCCTTGCGCAGCGAGTCCAGCGCGACGGTGAGCTCCTCCTGCTTCGAGCGCGCCCTGCTGGCCTCCCTCCGAACGCGGTCTCCACCCTCGACGATCTGGTCCTTCTGCTGCTCGAGCTCGTCGCGCGTCCGCTCGACCTGCTGGCGCCGTCCCGCGCGCGCCGCCTCGTCCGCGTGAGCCCGGCGCAGCTCGAGGTCCAGCTCGCGCAGGCGAGCCTCGACGGAGCGCAGGGCAAGCTCGGCCTCCTCGACGCGGCCCGCGGCCGTCGTCCTCCCCCCGCGCCGCTCTTCGGTCTCGCGGCCGGCGCTTTCGGCCTCCGCGCGCAGCGCAGCGATCCGCGCCTTCCGTCCGAGGACCACCGGCTCGTCGGCCGCGCGACCGACGAATTGGACCCGCTCCAGCAGCGCCTCCACCGCGGGAATCGTATCCAGCTCCAGGAGCGCGACCGCGCCCTCCGAGGCGGTCTCATCCTCGAGCAGCGCGCCGAGCTTCTCGGCCACGCTGCGATCCCGCGCGACCAGCATCTGCAGCACGGAATTCAGCGAGCCTTCGACGCGAGCGGCACGCTCGGGATCGAGCTCGAGGAACTCGGCGAGAGGACCGAGCAGTCCGTCGAGGCGCTCTCTCTGCTCGAGCGCCCGTGCCACCGCCGGGGAGAAGCCGTGGTGCTCGCGCTCCAGCGCCTCGAGGGCGGCGAGCCGCGCGACCAGCAGGTCCGCGCGGTCCTCGGCCGCGACCGCGTCGCGGCGCGCCTCGAGCTCGGCAGTGCGAAGCTCCTCGAGCCGCGTGGCCAGCTGGTCGCGCTCCGTCTCGAGCTCGGTCATCCCCGCGGCGATCTCGCGGGTGCGCGAGGCGAACAGGTCTCCCTGCTCGTCCAGGCGCACCATCTCGCCCTGCAGCTCCTCGCTCTCCCGGTCCATCCGCTCGAGCCGGCGCTGCAGATCGGCCGCACGCGCGTCGGCGCCAGCGGCTTCGGCCTGCGTGCGCGCCATCCTGCGGGCGAGCTCCTCCTCCCGCGCTCGCAGGCGCTCGTCCTCCTCGCGTGACTCGAGCAGCGCCTGCCGCCGCTGTCCCAGCCTCTTCTGCACCTCCTGCAGCCGCTCCGCCTGCGCCTCGGTCTCCGCGCGCTGCGTCTCGCGCTCGCGCTCCAGCTCGACGCTCTCCTCCTCCAGCGTCGTGCGCCTCGCGAGCAGCTCGCTCCGCTCCCGCTCGATCTGCTCCAGCCGCCGCAGCGAATGACCGCGCCGCTCCTGGGCGACCGCGAGCTCGCGCTCCCGTTCGGCGATCTCGCGGTTGATCCGCTCCAGCCGTTCGGCGGAGGCGTTGCGCTCGCGCGCGGCCTCCGCGGCCGCGACACGCAGCCGCTCGAGGTCGGCCTCCGCGGTGCTCAGGGCCGCGCGGGCGGACGGATCGCGCGACTTCACCGCGTCGAGACGGCCCGCAAGGTCCAGGATCTCTTCGCGGATCGACCTCAGCTCGGCCTGCGCGACGGCGATCTCGACCGAGAGCAGCCGCGAGCGCATCTCGCGGTGCCGCTCCGCGCGCTTCCGCTGTCGTCCGAGGGCACGGACCTTCGACTCCACCTCGGAGACGATGTCCTCGAGCCGCGCCAGGTCGGTGTCGGCGGCCTCGAGCCTGCGCTGCGCCGCGGCGCGGCGGTCCTTGTAGCGGCCGATTCCGGACGCTTCCTCGAACAGATTGCGGCGATCCTCGGTGCGATCCGACAGGATCGCGTCGACCATACCCTGCTCGATGATGCTGTAGGCATTGGCGCCGAGCCCGGTGTCGCGGCACAGCTCGAGGATGTCGCGCAGCCGAACGCTGCTGCGGTTCAGCTCGTAGTCGCTGCCACCCTCGCGGAAGACGACCCGGCGGATCTCGACCTCGTCGTAGGGAACGGCGAGGCGCCGGTCGTCGTTGGAGAAGCCGAGCGCGACCTCCGCACGGTTCAGCCGCCGTCGCTCGGTGGTCCCCTGGAAGATCGCCTCGTCCATGCGAGAGCTGCGGATCGCGGACGCGCGCTGCTCGCCCAGCACCCAGCGCACGGCATCGCTGATATTCGACTTGCCGCAGCCGTTCGGCCCGACGATCGCCGTGATGCCGTCGCGGAAGCTGAGCTCCGTGCGATCGGCGAAGGACTTGAAGCCGTGGAGCGAGAGCCTGCGGAGCTTCATTCGGGTGTGTAACCGGTTCGGCGTACCAGATTCGACTGGACGCCGGCCTCACGCAGCAGCGTCCCCAACACCTCCGACAGCGCGGGACCCTCGAACGCACCGGAGTAGATGCGGTAGCGGGAGCCGCCCGCGCTGTCCGCGACCTCGATGACGTAGGTCGGCACGTGTCGCCTGTTCAGCGCCTGCTGCTGCTCCTCGGCCGAATCGGCGCTCGCGAACTCGGCGAGCTGGAACGCCCATGGCGTCGGCCGAACGGACCAGTCGTCGGCGCCGCTCTTGATCCCGGCCTCGACGAGGCGACGCATCAAGGCGTCCGCCGACGCGCTGTCCGGCGCGGGACCGGCGAGCAACCGATAATAGACCACGCTGTCGAGGCGGATCGGCGAGACGAAGAAGCGGACACCGGGGCCGAGCGAATCGCGCAGCTCGAGCGCGCGCGCCATCGCCGTCTGCACGTCCGGATGCGACTCGATCGCGACACTGTAGGCGAGCGGCTCATCGCCGCCGGTGCGTGGCCGGCGAGGGCCGGCCGCCAGCGCCGCTCCACCGGCCGGATCCGCACCGCTGCCGTCCCCCGAGTCGAGCGATCCGCCCGCGCCCGACACGCTCCGGCCGGACCCGCGCCAGAGCAGCCAGGCCACGAGGATCAGGATCAGCGCGAGGACGACGCCTGCGACGGGCCAGGGAGAGCGGCGACGCTCGGCACGATCCGCGGCCGGAGGAACTTCGAGGTCGGGACCCGTCTCGCCGCCGCCGCGCGCTTCGGCCAGCGCGACGGCCGCTTCCTGCCCGGCCTCGGCCTCGCCGCCGGCCACGGCCGCACCTTGTCCGATCCGCTCCCCATCCGGCGGGGGCAGCACGGCCTCCGCGCCCGGCGGAGTCAGAACGGCCGCGACGCTCGCCTGCGGCGGGAGCTCCTTCAGCAGCCTCTCGGCCTCCGCACCGGCCGTGAGCAGCACGACCGTGCCGGCCCGCACGGAAAGCCGATCGGCCCCCGCGGTCGCCCCGGGCACGATCACCACGAGGGTGCGACCCGCGGCGCGGGCGCGCCGGATCACGCGCTCCCAGTCAGCGTGGTCGAGGACCGCTTCGGGTTCCGGGACGGCCGGGCCGGTCGGCAGGTAGCTGAGTCGCTCTTCGAGCGGCTGCGCGGCGTGCTCGATGGTGGCGCCGTAGAGCAGCACGTCGGTCAGGCCCTCGCCGGAGCCGGCTCCGAGCGTCCCCCTCAGCACCGGCTCAGCGACGCAGCCGTCGACGAGCACCACCTCGCGGCCACGCTTCGCGATCTCGCGCGACAGCCGGAGGGCCGCCTCCGCGGCCCAGCCGGTCGTTCGCACGCTCGGCCCGGCGAGCAGCACGAGAACCGGCAGCTCGTCCGCCGGTGTGTCGAGCAGCGCTGTCAGGGCCTCGGGAACGGGCGCGCCAGGATCGAGCGCGGCGGCGCGGTACCAGGCTCTGGTGTTCATTTGCATCTGAGCACGAGAAGATGCGCGACAGCGGCTCGGATCCGGGGCCGATCGCCGCATGGAAAGTGCGTAATCATACGAGGCTGCGTCTTACGGCGACAGCCCCGATGCGGACGCCTGCGGACCTCACCGTAGGAGGGGAGTCGACCGCCGGCAAGAGGCTGCGGAAGGGACGACCGCTAGGCCTGCAGCTGATGACTCGGCGCGTCGCCCCAAAGGTTCTCGAGCTGATAGAACGCGCGCGCATCCGGGTGGAAGACGTGGACGACGAAGTCAACGTAATCGATCAACACCCAGCGTCCGCCCTTCAGACCCTCGACGTGGTTTGGACGGACGCCGGACTCCTTGAGCTTCTCGATGATGTGCTCCGCCACCGAGCGCACGTGCATGTCGGAGGTGCCGCTCGCGATCAGGAAGTAGTCCGTGGCGTTCGAGATCCCGCGCAGATCCATCACCAGGATGTCGCGGGCTTTGCGATCCCCCGCGAGATCGGCGGCCTTCGCCACTTCTTCCGGCAGCCCTTCCATGAGCGCTTCCCCGACCCCACGGCGCTCGTCCCCGCTGTCGTGCGTCGACATTCGTTTCCCCTGCAGAGCTACTCCTCCTTGACGACCCACACCTTGACCTCGGGACGGACCTCCGCGTGCAAGCGCAGCGGAACCGAGTAGACGCCGAGCGCCTTGATCGGCTCGTCGAGATCGATCTCGCGCCGATCCACCGTGAAATCCAGCCCCTGCTCGTTGAGCCGTCCGGCAATGTCGGCGGCCGTGATCGAGCCGAACAGCTTGGACTCATCGCCCGCTCGCGCCTCGAACGTCAGCGAGACCCCTTCCAGCGCCGCGGCTCGCCGTTTCGCCTCGAGCAGGTCACGACGCGCGCTCTCCTCGGCCCGATGCCGCTCGGCCTCCAGACGTCGCAGGCTACCCTCCGTCGCCTCGTACGCGATGCCCTGCGGCAACAGGAAGTTGCGGGCGTAGCCGGGCCGCACGTTGACGACCTCGCCCGCCTCGCCGAGCTTCTCCACGTCCTGGCGGAGTATCACCTTCACTGTCTTCATCGTCTCTCTCTCCCCCGTGGAACCGCCCGCCCCAGCGTGCAGCGAGCTCCTGCGATTCTCAACAACGCTCTAGGATACGCCGTTCGCTTCACGGTGTCGCGTCCGGAAATCCAGCCACGTGTCCGTCAGGCCCAGGATCACCGCGACCGGATAGAACAGCATCAGCGCCGCCAGCGTCAGCGCCGCCGTGACGGGACCGATAGACCCGAGCAGTGAAAGCAGGACCGCGGCGCCGCGCAGCGCGTACAGCGCCGCCATGAACGTCAGCATGTTGGAGCCGACGCGCTGCGGCGCGGCTCCCAGTGGCGCCAGCCAGAGCACCGCACCGACGATCAGGCCCCAGACGAGCTCATCGCGAAAGCGGAACTCACGCAGAGGCCGCAGCGGCTGCGGCTCGCGATGGATCAATCGGCGCGCGCCCCACCAGGCCACCGCGAGCGCGGCGATCGACCCCAGGGCCACGAACGCGGGGTAAACCACCGCCTGCGACTCCGCGACCGCGGTCACGAGTCGTGCCCCTGCCGATTCCGCGCCCGCAGCCGGGCTCCCCTGCTGTACTTGCTGGAACGCGGCCGCCCAGCGCTCGGCCGGCTCGCGATACACGGTGGCGACGGCCGCATCCAGTCCCCGCCACCCTCCGCGGATCGCGAACACGGCGGCGGTCGTCAGCGCCGCGGCGAAAACGCTGCCGAGCGCGCGCGGAAAGAAATCGGCGTTCGGACGCGCGGCGCCCCACAGCACGAACCAGGCGGCCAGCACCAGCGTCCAGCCCCGCTCGATGTACCAGAAGTTGCCCGGCGGCGCATAGGCGAACGTGATCGCGAGCAGCGCGGCACCGAAGAGGGCCGTTCCGAGCCGCTCCGGCCCCTCCGACAGCAGCAGGAGCCCGAACGGCACGAAGATCAGGAGAACCGGTGTCACGACGGGACTCGCGAACGCCGCGGCCGCAAGCGTCAGCGCGAAGATCGCGGCCCAGCCGCGTCCCGCACCGCTGCCCGTCACGGGGGTCCTCAGCTCTCGTAGCCGCCAATGTAAGGCAACAACGCCAGGTAGCGCGCCCTCTTGATGGCCGTCGTGATCTGACGCTGGTGACGGGCGCACGCGCCCGTCAGCCGTCGCGGCAGGATCTTGCCGCGATCGGTGATGAAGCGGCTGAGCGTCTTCTCGTCCTTGTAGTTCACCACCCGGATTCCCGCCTCGCACAGCGAGCACGTCTTCTGGCCGCGCTGCATCAGTCCTCCTCCCGGTCGCGCTCGTCGTCGTCCTCGTCGCGCGGCTCGCGCGTCGCGATGGACATCGGAGCGGTCGGCTCGCCCTCGTGCAGCACGATCAGGTAGCGCAGCACATCCTCGTCGAGCTTGAGGGCGCGCTCGAACTCCGGCAGCAGCCCCACGTCCGTGCGGAGCTGCGCCACGACGTAATAGCCGCTCGTCTTCTTGGCGATCGGGTATGCGAGCTGCCGCTTGCCCCACTCATCGACGGCCGTCACTTCCCCGCCGTCGGCCTCGGTCAGCATGCCGTGGAAGCGGTCCAGCTTCTGACCGACGCTCTCCTCGGGCAGCGCGGAATCGAAGATATAGACGATCTCGTAGTCCTTCACGGTCCCTCCTCCGGGCGTTCGAAAACGGCCCCGCCCAGCGGGCGGAGCAGGAGCGTGCAAAGCGTTTAAACGTAAATGCCGAGCGGCCTTGCGTCAACCGCGGATTCCGCGTTCGCGACGCCGTCCGCCGAGTGGCGACGCTCTTGCAACGCCGACCGCTCATGCGACGCAGTGACGACTTTCATGGAAACGCGCCGGAGAGCTCCGCGCTCGCCGTGCTGCTGGTCGACGTCGTCAACGATTTCGACTTTCCCGGCGGGGATCGGCTCCTCGAGCAGGCGGTGCCCGCCGCCCGGCGCCTTTCGCAGCTCTGCGAGCGGGCGCGCGAGCGGGGCGTACCCGTGATCTACGCGAACGACAACTGGGGACGGTGGCGATCGGACTTCCGGCAGGTCGTGAGGCACGTTCTGCGGGAGGGATCGAAGGGAGAGCCGATCGCGCGGCTGCTGCGGCCGCGTCGCCAAGACTACTTCGTCCTGAAGCCGAAGCACTCGGCCTTCTACGCGACGACACTCGATACGCTCCTGGAGCACCTTGGAGCGCAGACGTTGGTGCTGGGCGGCTTCGCGGGAGACATCTGCGTGCTGTTCACCGCGAAGGACGCCTTTCTTCGCGAGTACCGGGTGGTCATCCCATCGGACTGCGTCGCGTCCGTGGATCCGGCCGACAACCAAGCGGCTCTGCGCTACGCCCGGCGGGTGCTGGATGCGGATACCCGCCCCTCTACGGAGCTCGAGCTGAGCGCCCCGCGCTACCGTTGAGACCGCGCGGGCTCACTGCCTGCCGAGTAGCGCGGCCTGCAGGATCTTCGTCCAGCGCTCCGAATCGGCGTGCTCGACGGGATCCGGGTCCGCGCCAACGCTCCGGGAAGCAACCTCGATCTCCGCCGCGGCGGTCGTCTCGCCGAGTCTGCGCAGCAGCGTCGCGAGGTGGGAGAGAAAGGAAGGGTCATCCGCGGCGTCCGCCATGAGGCGCAGGTGTCGAATCGCCAGCCGGGTTTCGCCCGCATTGGTTGCGGCCTGCACGTACGCGTCCACGTTGGAAACCGCCTCGTCCATGTTGCGCTCCCCGATGGAGAGGAGCGTCAGCGTGCAGCGTGCGCGGACAGCGGGAGGTCGCAGCGCGATGATGCGACGGCACAGCACGGCCGCCGCGCGCGCCCGGCCCGCGCGGAGGTAGGAGTCGATCGCCTGTCCGTAGTAGCTCAGGGCGCGATCCACATCGCCGACCTCCGCGCACAGCTCACCCGCCCGCGTGTACGACTGCGCATCGTAGCCGACGGAGGCGGAACGCGCCCGGGATTCGAGCTCGCGTAGCCGCTCCTCGATGCGGCGGTCACCCTTCCTGCGCTTCTTCCAGAACATTCGCAACGGATAGAGCTTCCCGGGCGGGCCGCATCTCGCCGGCGAGCGTTCCCGGGGCGGCGTCATGATTGCACAATGGTAACGGTCCATGCCGCCGGAAGCACGTCCCGGCGGCGCCGTCCCGGCGGCACGCTTGCGCCCGGCCGCGTCCGAGTCGCTGCTGAAGAGGGGTCCGGCCCGATCGTCGCGGGCCGGACCCCTCTCACGCGGGCCGCGCCAAGGCTGTGCTTCGCGGAATGCGTCAGGAGGCGGGAAGCGAGCTCGCGTCGATGACCGACTCCTGCCACCCCGCCGTCTTCAACTCCCGGGCCATGCGCTCCAGATCGTCCGCCACCACGCGCGCGCCGCGGCTTCCCGGAGCCGCCTCGTATTCGCGATCGACGACGGGGCTCACCGCATGAACCCCCAGACGGCGCCGCAGCTCGTTGCGCAGGAGCAGCGTCTCGCCCTTCGCTTCGCGCTCGTACCAGCTGGAGAACTCGCCGTGGCGGCGCGCCACGTCCCGGGCGTGCTGGCTCCAGATGCGGTTGCGCTCGTCGTCCGTCTTGGCGCCGTACATCCCGCGCCAGACCTGGTGCGCCATCCGCACATCGTCCACCGGGCTGAGCCCGCGCAGAGCGGTACGAATCCGATCCACGACGCGGAAGACGCGGATGCGCAGCTCGCTGTCGGAATACTCCTGGAGCGTCTCCGTAGGCTGCTGCTCGCGGAGCTGCGCGCGAAACTCGTCCAGCAGCCGGTCCTTGCTCTGGATGCGACCGTTGAGACCGGTCAGCTCTTCCGCGAGCGCCGCGATGCGGCGCTTGTGGAGCCAGCGCAGTCTAATGGAGAGCGCGATACCGAGGACACCGAGTACGGCGACGAGGCTGAGGGGAGTCGCGGACACCGTCGCCCAGACCCCCGCTAGAGTGTGTCCGACCTCGCCCATCCTTGCCTCCGGGGCTGAGAGGATGTGGCGTTCACGTCCCAAGATAGATGATCGGGACACCAAGCGGGAGGCCCAAATGAAAGGAAGGAGCTCGATGCCGTTCGACGCAGCGCAGGACCGGCACATCGAACGGAACGAACGAGGTTCTTTCACGCACGCCGGAGCGGGCGTATTCTCCAAGCTCAATGGAAAACTCCCTTCCGCAACACTCAGCCGTCGATGAGGGCGATCGCCGCACGCTCGAAGACGTGCGGGCGGCGCTCGGGGCGGACTACGAGGTCATCCGGCCCCTGGGTCGTGGCTCGATGGCCACGGTCTACCTGGCGAAGGACCGCGCCCTCGGCGTTCTCGTCGCGCTGAAGGTGCTCCGGCCGGGCAGAGCGACGGACGAGACGGCGCGGAAGCGCTTCGAGCGCGAGGCGCGCGCCGCCGCATCCATCGGCGATCACCCGAACGCGGTCGCGGTGACACGCTTCGGACTGCTACCGAACGACACGCCCTACCTCGCCATGCAGTACGTGAAGGGGCGCACAATGGAGGAGCGGCTCAAGGCGGAGGGAAAGCTGTCGGTACCGGAAGGGACCTCCGTGCTGCTGGAGGTGGCCTCCGCGCTGGCCGCCGCGCACGAGAAAGGGATCATTCATCGCGACGTGCGCCCGGGCAACGTGCTGTGGGACGAGGAGAAGCGCCGCGCGCTGCTGACGGACTTCGGCATCGCGGCGGTGCTCGATGCGGATCCCGGCGCGACCCGGCTGACGCGGACCGGACAGCTGCTCGGAGACCCCCACTACCTCAGCCCGGAGCAGCTCACGGGGGATGAGGCGACCGAGCTGACGGACATGTATCTCTTCGGCGTGCTCGGCTACGAGCTGCTGTCCGGACACGCCCCGTACGAGGCCCGCACGACCGCCGACTGGTTCAAGGCCCACTTGCAGCAGGAGCCACGGGATCTGCGGGAGCTACGGCCGGACGTGCCGCAGCCGCTGGCGGAGCTGCTGCGGCGGTGTCTCGCGCGGGAGCCGCTGCACCGCCCCTCGGCGCGCGACGCGATCCGGGCGCTGAACGGCCTGGCGTCGCCGAACGCGAGGGACTCCGTCCGGACCGCAGCCGGAGATGGAGCGGGCGACAGCGACATCGCGAAGCTGCTCCGGCGTCGCGTGCCGCAGATCGTCCTCCTCGTAGCCGGTGCGGGGGCGGGTCTCATCCAGCTCGCGGACGCGATGGAGGACCTGCTTCCACCGAAGACCAAGCTGCTCACGGTGATCTTCGCGATCTCGTCCGTGGCGGCGTCCGCCGTCATCGCCTGGTTCCATGGGGAACGCGGACGGCAGCAGATGCAGTCGCTGGAGTACCTCCTCCTTGGCCTGATCGGTCTCGGATGGCTCGTTGCGTCGGTGGCCGCGGTGCTCCACTGACGCGAGGTTCGAACTCAGCGCGGGCAAGGCCAATGACCGGGTCGAGTTCCCCGCAGTTCTCGAACATCAATGCGTGGGGCCTGACGCACCCGGGCCACGTCCGGCCGGACAACCAGGACCACTTCCTCCTGGGCCACCTCACGACGCAGGGCGTGACGGTGGAGCGCTCGAGCATCGCCGAGCTGCCGCCCGGGTCGCCTCACGGCGAGCGTCTCGCGTCGCTCGCGGTCGTCGCCGACGGCGTCGGCATGTCCGGCGGCGGCGAGCACGCGGCCCGGCGGGCGGTCGAAGGTCTCGTCGAGTCCGTGGCGAGGTTCTTCGACGAAGCCGCAGACCGGGAGCCCGAGGACCCGGACGTCTTCTCGCGCCTGCTGAATGAAGCCGCGCTCGCCGTGCACGAGGATCTGCTCCAGGAATCGGACCGCGAGGGCGGCGGCCACCGGTTCGCCACGACCCTCACGCTCTTCCTCGGACTCTGGCCGCACGCCTACCTGCTGCAGCTGGGCGATTCCCGCTGCTACATCTTCCGCGATGGCGAGCTGACCCAGATCACGCGGGACCAGACGATGGCCCAGGACCTGGTCGACAGCGGCGTGTTGACCAGGACCGTGGCCGAGAAGACGCGCTGGGCACACGTCCTCTCCAGCGCGATCGGAGCGCAGCAGGTGGAGCCGGTCGTGACGCGGGTCGTGCGGGACTGGGGCACGGTCGTGCTGCTCTGCAGCGATGGGCTCACGAAGCACGTGCCTGACGAGCGGATCAACGAGCGGCTTGCCTCCATGACGAGCGCCCGTCAGGTCTCCGAGCAGCTCCTCCAGGATGCCCTCGACGATGGCGGCACGGACAACATCACGCTGATCGTGGGACGGACGGTGAAATCGGAGGGGGGTGGTTGAGGCACGCCGCAGCGGCTCGAACGACACGCCCGAGCAAGCGGTCCGGCACGGAAGGGTAATGCCGGCGCGGCAAGGGCGCAGGCTCCATATTGACGAGCCCCTTCATGACTGGCGGCGCGGGAGATCCGCTGTCTTTTCCGGTTTGCGCTCGACCGGAGCACCCATTCGTGCGGAGTCCATAGTGACCTCCTCCGCGGAACGGCTGAACGCCGCCCTGTCGGACCGCTACCGCATCGAGCGCGAGCTCGGCGCGGGCGGCATGGCAACCGTGTATCTCGCGCGCGATCTGAAGCACGAGCGCGACGTCGCCATCAAGGTGCTCACGCCGGAGCTGGCCGCGGCGCTCGGCGCCGAGCGGTTTCTGGCCGAGATCAAGACCACCGCAGGGCTACGGCACCCGCACATCCTGCCGCTCTACGACTCCGGGGAGGCGGCCGGCCTCCTCTACTACGTCATGCCGCTCGTCGAAGGCGAGTCACTGCGCGAGCGGCTGGATCGCGAGAAGCAGCTGCCGCTCGATCATGCGCTCACGATCGCGCGCGAAGTCGCCGATGCGCTGAGCTATGCACACGGTCGGGGCGTCATCCATCGCGACATCAAGCCGGAGAACATCCTGCTCGAGAACGGCCATGCGGTGGTGGCCGACTTCGGGATCGCGAAGGCGCTCGATGCGGCGGGCGGGGGGTCGCTCACCCAGACCGGAGCCTCGGTCGGCACGCCACTGTACATGAGTCCGGAGCAGGCGGCGGGCGAGAAGGATCTCGACGGACGGAGCGATCTCTACAGCCTGGCGTGCGTGCTGTACGAGATGCTCGGCGGCCAGCCACCGTTCACAGGTCCGACGGTGGAGAGCGTGGTGCACCAGCACATCGCGGTCGAGCCGCCGCCGATCACCAATCTGCGACCAGCGGTTCCCGCGGGCCTCGCCGCCGTCCTCCAGCGCGCGCTCGCCAAGGCCCCCGCCGACCGCTTCAACCCGGTCGCGAGGTTCGCGCAGGCGCTCTCGACCGGCCCGGGCGCGTCGGTGACGGGGGCGGTGACGTCGGCCGCGCCAGTCGGCTTCCCGCGGCGTCGGTGGCTCGGCCTGGCGGCCGGCGGGGTGCTCGTGCTGGCCGCGGCCGCTTATGTCCTGACTCGGTCCGCATCCGACGGAGATGCCTCGTCCTCCGGCGTCATCCGGTCCATCGCCGTCCTGCCGCTCGACAACTACTCGGCCGACTCGACCCAGGCGTACTTCGCCGAGGGGATGACCGACGAGCTCACCACGGACCTGGCGAGCATCAGCTCACTGCGGGTCATCTCGCGGGGCTCGGTCATGCAGTTCGCGGGCAGGAACCGTCCGGCCGCGCCCGAGGTCGCGCGGGCGCTGAACGTCGATGCGATCGTCGAGGGGTCGGTCACGCGCGAGGGCGACCGGGTGCGGATCACCGCCCAGCTGATCGACGCGCGGGCCGACCGGCACCTGTGGGCGCAGACCTTCGAGCGGCAGTCGAGCGACGTGCTGGCGCTGCAGGCCGACCTGGCCTCCGCGATCGCCAGCGCCATCAACGCGCGCATCACCCCCGGCGAGCAGACGCGGCTCGCCGCGGCGCCGAGCATCGATCCGGCGGCGCACGACGCCTACCTCCGCGGCCGGTACTTCTTTGCCCGGCCCAACGACGAGAACCTCGAGAAGGCCATCGCGGCGTTCAACCAGGCGGTCCAGCTCAGCCCGGAATTCGCGCCGGCCTGGTCGGGTCTGTCCGATGCGTACCTGTGGGCGGCCTTCAACGAGGGATTCATCAGCGCCAAGGACGCCGGTCCAAGGGCCAGGTCCGCCGCCCTGCGGGCGGTGCAGCTCGACAGTAGCGCCGCGGAAGGTCACGCGTCGCTGGCCACGTACCTGGCGTGGTTCGCCCACGACTGGGCGGGGAGCGAGGCGGAGTATCGCCGCGCGATCGCGATCAACCCCAACTACGCCTTCGCCCACGACCAGTTCGGGCTCGTCCTCGCCATCCTGGGTCGCTTCGACGAGTCGATCGCCGAGGGGAAGAAGGCCATGACGCTGGACCCGCTTTCCCCGGCCATCCTGGTCGATGCGATGGTAGCCTACGAGTATCAGCGCAATGCGCCGGTCTTCGAGGAGCTGGCGCAACGGGCCACCGAGCTCGATCCCACGTTCTATCTGGCCTCGCAGATAGAGGGGGAGCTCGACCTGCAGGTGGGCCGCTATCGCGAGGCCATCTCACACCTGGAGAAGGCTCGCACCCTCGACGCACCGTCGTTCACCACGGCCTTTCTGGCGTACGCCTACGGAAAGGTCGGCGACGAGGCTCGGGCGAGAGCGGCGCTGGCCGATCTGAAGCGGATGTCGCGCAGCGGCGAAGGCGCGCCATTCGACCTCGCGCTCTTCTATCTGGGCCAGGGCGAAACGCAGCGCGCCATCGACTATCTGGAGGAGGCGTTCGCTGCCGATTCGCAGTCGCTGGTGTGGCTCAAGCAGGACGCCATCTTCGACCCCCTGCGGCGGGATCCGCGCTTCATCGCGCTCATGCGGCAGATGCACTTCACGACATGAGCGACGTCGCCAGCCGAACGTACGTCGTTATGGCGGAGATCGGAGCGCGCGGCGGCGGCAAGAGCCGGCGGTCGCTGGATCCCGAGACGGCGCCGGCGATGGTCGGGGTGCGCGAGGCACGCCGCGCGTTCCGTCGGTTTCGGGCCAGGTGCTTCTGGTCGTACCGGCCGGATCTGGAGATCGGCATCGACGACGTCCCGTGGGCGCTCGAGCAGCTGCGGAAGTACGGAAACAGGGAGGCCTGGCGAGTGGCGGCGAAGCTGTGCCGCTGACGGAGCCCCTGCCCTTCCACCTGCCGAGTCGAAGCAGAGTCGATCGCGGCCGGATTGCCGCTCCTACCGCGATCGGTGCACAGCCCGCATATTGACGCACCCCCTCCATGACTGGTGGCGCGGGAGATCCGCCGTTTTTCCGGTTTGTCCTCGACCGGGAGCGTCCATTCTTGCGTAGTCCATCGTGACCTCGTCCGGGGATCGGCTGAAGACCGTCCTGGCGGACCGTTACCGCATCGATCGCGAGCTCGGTGCCGGTGGCATGGCCACGGTCTACCTGGCCGAGGACCTCAAGCACGACCGCAAGGTCGCGATCAAGGTGCTGAAGCCCGAACTCGCCGCCGTGCTCGGCGCCGAGCGCTTCGTCCAGGAGATCAAGACCACCGCCGCGCTCAGCCATCCGCACATCCTGCCGCTCTTCGATTCGGGCGAGGCCGGCGGCTTCCTTTACTACGTCATGCCGTACGTCGAGGGCGAGACCGTTCGCGAGAAGTTGAACCGCGAGACGCAGCTCGGCGTGGACGAAGCCGTCCGCATCACCCGGGAGGTTGCCGACGCGCTCGACTATGCGCACCGCCACGGCGTGATCCACCGCGACATCAAGCCCGAGAACATCCTGCTGCACGACGGCCGGCCCATGGTGATGGATTTCGGCATCGCGCTGGCGCTGAGCGCGGCGGCGGGCGGGCGGATGACCGAGACCGGCCTCTCGTTGGGAACGCCCCACTACATGAGCCCGGAGCAGGCGACGGCGGACAAGGACATCACGGCGCGCTCAGACATGTATTCGCTCGCGGCCGTGCTCTACGAGATGCTCGCCGGCGAGCCGCCGCACATGGGCAACTCGGCGCAGCAGATCATCATGAAGATCGTGACCGAGGAGGCGGCGCCGGTCACGAAGCTGCGGAAGTCGGTGCCACCGAACGTCGCGGCCGCCGTGGCGAAGGCGCTGGAGAAGCTGCCCGCCGACCGTTTCGAGAGCGCCGCGGAGTTTGCCGACGCCCTCGCCGATCCGCATTTCAGGCTGGCCACCGCGACGGGCGGACCCCCGAGCGGCACCCTGACGGCTCGCGCTCTGGCGCGCCACCCGCTCGTGCTCGGCCTCGCGGCGGCCGTGATCGTATCCGTCGGCTTCGCGGGGTCTCAGTGGCGCGGCGCGCACCGCGAAGCGCCGCCGAGGCCCGTCGTGCGCTTCCAGCTCCATCTGCCGTCGACGATGCTCGTCACGAATGCGGCGCTCGGTACCAACGTCGCCGTGTCCTGGGACGGAAGCACCATCGCCTACGCGCTTCCCGACTCGACGGGCACGGCGCGACTCTACGTTCGACGGCTGAGTGAGGGCGAGGCGCGCGTGATCACCGGCACGGACGGAGCGCAGCAGCCCTGTTTCTCGCCCGATGGCCAGTGGATCGCCTACGTCGTCGGCACCGCGATCTGGAAGATTCAGGTCGGGGGCGGGACACCGGTCCACATCGGCGAAGCGAACACCACGGTCAACGGTGTGACGTGGAGCCGCTCCGGCGTGATCGTCATCGGCACCACCCCGGGCCTCCTGGTGCTTCCTCAGAGTGGCGGCGAGGCGCGGGTGATCGCCGCGCCGGACTCCGCGGCCGGTGAGCTGTACTTCAATCAGCCGCGGGCCCTTCCAGACGGAAAGTCAGCACTCTTCGCGATTCAGCCGGTCAGCGGCCTGGCCCAGACCCGGCTCGCCGAGGTGACGCTGCAGACCGGCGTCGTTCGGCGATTCGACTTCCGGCTCCTGGATGCGCTCGGGTACGTGGACGGTACCCTGGTGTACGCCCTGCCCACGGGCGCTCTCATGGGCGTCCCATTCGATCTCGGGAGTGGGCGCGCGACCGGCACGCCCGTGGCGCTCGGCCCCAGCGTCACCACCAGCGTCGCAGGAGTCAGCATTTCGGCCATGTCGCCGACCGGCACACTGGTCTACGAGGCGGCAACGGACAAGGCGACGCTCGGCTGGGTCGACCTGCACGGTCAGTTCACGCCGCTGCTGTCGAAGCTGCAAGCCTACGCCTATCCGCGGCTCTCCCCGGACGGGAGGCGGGTGGCGATGGCGATCGAGGCCGACGGGGGCTCGGACATCTGGATCTACGACATCGTGTCCGGGACGCCGACACGGCTCTCGAACTCCGGTAGCCAGAACGATCGCCCGGAGTGGACGGCCGATGGGCGCCGCGTGCTCTATCGTTCGGATCGCGGGGGCCGGCCCGGAATCTGGTGGCAGCCGGCGGACCAGAGCGCGCCGGCGGCTCCGTTGCAGGAGAGCGGCCAGCACAGCATCTACGAGGGCGTGATCACGCCGGACGGCAGGTCGATCGTATACCAGATCGACGATTCGGGGGCGAACCAGGCCGACATCGTGTATCGGGCGCTCGATGGCGACACGACGTCCCACCCCATTGCGGCGACACGATTCGTGGAAGCGCAGGCGCGCGTATCGCCCGATGGCCACTGGGTCGCCTACGTAACCGACCAGTCGGGAATGTCACAGGTCGTGGTGCAGCCGTTCCCCGGACCCGGCGGCCAGGTCCAGGTCTCGGTCTCGAGCGGCACGGAGCCCGTGTGGGCGCGCGACGGAAAGCGGATCTTCTACCGCGACGGCCACCACGTCGTCGCCGCGTCCATCAACACGGTTGCCGGGTTCGCCGTGACCGGTCGCACCGACCTCTTTGCCGACGCCTACGCCTTTTCGGTCGCCCCCCATGCCAACTACGACGTTTCGCCGGACGGCACACGGCTGCTGATGGTCCGCAGCGCGCAAGCGCCGCAGTACGTCGTCGTTTACGGATGGCGCAGCGAGCTCGGCGCGCGGATGCGCAGCTCGGGGGGGCAATGATGGCGGCAGCGCACACGGCAGCAACGCATATCATAGTCCAAGCCGCTGCCATTCCGTCGACGGAAGTCGGGCCTACTCCGCCAGCGCCAGCCAGGCATCGACGAGCCGCGCGAAGTCGCCGGCGTCCGACGTGGCGAGCTCGGCGCCGGACACGATCGCGGTGCCGGCGATGATGCAGTCCGGAAAGCTGCCCCGCCTGCGACCGCCCTGGTTGAAGAGACGCGCGGCCTCCGTCACCTCGGCCGTACCGACCGGCACATGCCCGGGCGCGATGCGGCGCGCAATGGCTTCATCGGCTTCCGCGAGCGGACCGCACAGAAACTCACCCCAGACAAATGCGCAGATGGCGATCGGACGGCGCGCCCCGAGCCAGGCGCGGAGCCTGAGTGACTCCCTCGAGCCCGGTACCAGCGCGCGGATGAGGAAGCTGGTGTCGAGGTGGATCGGCTTCGCGGCGGACTCGCTCACCGCTCCGTCGCCCGGCGCTCCGCCCGCAGCTCGCGGATCCAGGCCTCGGCCTTCTCTTCCGTCAGCCCCAGCCGCGCCTGCAGCTCGTCCAGCGCGGCAATGGCGTCGGAAGCGGCATCGGCCTCTTCGATCGTCGCGGCCGTGCTCACGATGCGCCGCACGACCTCGGACTTGGACACGCCCCAGCGCTCGGCGAGCTCATCCAATGCGGCAACGGTCTCGGGGTCGAGAGCGAAGGTGGTTCGGATCGTCATCCTGGCCATGGCGCATGTTATGACCATAACTCCCCTTTTCGCAAGCGCCTCGATTTCGCAGCTGCACGAAGCTCGGGACCCCAGATGGGCATATCCATGGCGCCCTGGAACCGGCGATCCGTCCACCCCCGATGGCCGACGCCTGCGGCCGCTTCGTAGATTGAGCGTCGCCGCTTCGCGGACTCCCTACATCGCCGACCCTGGAGGCTGATGAGCCTTCCTACGGAGCGCCTGACCGCCGCCCTGGCCGCCCGCTACCGCATCGAGCGCGAGCTCGGTGCCG
>CAWCUU010000002.1:0-1932435 GCA_963798855.1 uncultured Gemmatimonadales bacterium
ATTCCGCTCGTTGACGAACGTGCAGGTGATGGCCTCGCCCGGATCGAGCCCGATACTGGCCGTGCGAGTACCGAGGCGTATGTGGTGTTGGCCCCCCCGCCCGTACAGTTGATGGCGGTCAGCGCCCAGTTGGTCTCGGCACCCTCCGTCACCGTGAACGAGCCCGTGACGACGTTGCTGAAGCTCTGCGTGTTGGAGAGCGTGTTGTCGGCGTCGTCATCGAGGCTGAAGCTCGCCGGTGATAGCCCGCCCGTCGACGTGAAGGCGAAGTCCTCCGCGTCGTTCTCCGGGTTCTGCGTGTCCTTGATGATCGTGATCGAGCCGCGCTCACGGTTCGTGAACGTGCACTTGATCGAGTCGCCGGCCGCCACGCCGAGTGTCGCCGTGCGCGTGCCGAGGTTCACGCTCGTGCCGCTGCCGCCCGAGTCGTAGCAGGACAGCGCAGACAGGTCCCAGTTCGTGCCGAGGCTGTCCTCGACCACCGTGTGCGAGCCGAGCGGCACGTTGCTGAAGACCTGCACGCCGTCGTCCTGCAGACGGAACGTGTCCGCGGCGACCTTGAGGTTGTCGACGAAGCGGAACCAGTCCGTCGCGCCGTCCGGCAGCGTCTGCTTCTCGATCACGACCTTGCCCAGCCGGGTGTTCGTGAACGTACAGACGTAGGCGCTGTCCGGCAGCACGTCCACGCCTCCCGACACCGTCGTGCCCGTGCCGGACTTCAGCGAGTGTCCGTTGACGGTGCAGGCGTAGGCCGACGTGTAGGCGCTCGTATCGAAGTCGTCCTCCGAGACGGTGTGGTTCGCGCCCGGGTTCTGGTTGTCGCCGGCGGTCACGGTCTGCGTGCCGGTCGTCCCGCCGCAGGCCACGTCATCGGCGTACTGGTTGTCGGCGTCGATCAGCAGGTCGAAGCTGCCGCCGTCGTTCGACGGAACGCAGGCCTTCCTGACCTCGAGCGTAGCGCTCTTCAGCACGCGGATCGGCACGTCGAAGCCGTCGCAGTTGCACTTCGACTTGTTCGAGGGCAGCGTGCCGGCGCGGAAGTCCGTCGCCGTCGGCGAGTTGGGATTCCCCACGCCATCGGCGTTGTCCGGGCACTCCTGGTCGTCGGACGGGACCTTCCACGACACGCAGGAGCCAATGTGCAGGAAGCCCGAGTCGTTCACGCCCTCGCACGGCACCTTCAACGTGCCCAGGTTCAGGAAGGCGCTGTCGCCCGCCGCTATGCCCAGGCAGGAGTCGCCGTCGAAGTTCGTGGCGCCGGTCGTGCTTCCGGTCAGATTGTAGTGATTGCAGCTACCGGTTTCCGCACCGCCGCCGTCCAGGGCCACCCAGAGGCCGACGTCCTGTCGCTCCGACAATGCGGTCTCCTTGAGGATCGCGGTGAGGCCGAGCTCGATGCTGTCGCCCTCGGCGCAGGTGTAGTCACCTTGAGGATCGAATGCCTGCCCGTTCACGCTGCTCACCAGCGCGAGCGCAATCGAGATGTCGTTCGCCGTGCAGTTCAACACGCTTCCTGGATCATTCCCCGCGGATACGCCATCGACGAGCGTATTGTACTGCACCGCGTCATCGCCCATACACTGGCCGGAACCGTTGCTCGGGTCCGTCACGCCGAACTGCGGCCCGGCCATGGGCCCCGTGACCAGCTTCTGCGGCTGGGTCGGACCGTCACTACATGCGAACATCGCCGCCGTGGCGGCTGCGACGACCGCGAGGGCCGCCGAGCGCCAGAGCCAGCGCGTTCGGGTGGTATTGCCTGGGATTTCTGACATCGGGTCCCTCCTGGGCTACTTTGGTTTCCCGCGCACCCGGTTTTCGGGTGTACGGGGCCTCCCTCGGCAGCCGGGCGGTCTCGGAGAGATCCCTGGCTTTGCGAACCGGCCTCGCGGCCGGGGTGCCTTTGTTCGGAGAGCGGGAAAGGCCATCGGCGCCGTGGCGTCCTTGTATGCGGACGGCGCGGCAGCGTAGCTTGGAGGGAAGCTAAAGGTGTCCAGTCACCACTCGGTCGTTCCGACGTCACCTGACAGGGACGGCCGGGTGACGGCTG
The DNA here is from genome assembly GCA_963798855.1 of uncultured Gemmatimonadales bacterium. Lineage (GTDB taxonomy): Bacteria > Gemmatimonadota > Gemmatimonadetes > Longimicrobiales > RSA9 > CAWCUU01. The sequence continues at coordinate 2,048 of CAWCUU010000002.1, forward strand.
GGCGGAAGGCGTCGGAATGGTCGAACTCCGCATCCTCGGCAAGCTCGAGATCACCCGCACTGACGGCGTTTCGGCAGAGTCCGTCCTCCGACAACCGAAGCGCTTCGCGCTGCTTGCCTACATCGCCAGCGAGCGGAGCGAGCACCTGCGGCGCGAGACCCTGCTATCGCTGTTCTGGCCGGATTTCGAGCCTTCCCGCGCCCGGCACGCACTCCGCCAGGGCCTATACTTCCTGAAGACCCGGCTGGGGATCAATGTGCTGGATGCCGGCCTGGGCACCGCCCTGTGGTGCGATGCTCACGAGTTCGAGCAACTCGCTCGAGCGGGTCGATCGGAAGAGGCGATGAGACTCTACGGCGGAGAGTTCCTGGCCGATTTCGAGATCACTGGCGCATCCCCCGAGCTCAGCCGGTGGATCCAGGAGTCCCGGTCGAGGCTGACGGAGCTGGCATCGGATTCAGCTCACGCGCTATCGCAGCTGCGGGAGGAGGAAGGTGATCTGACGGGGGCGGTGGGCTGGGCACGCAGCGCAAACAGGCTCGATCCGCTCGACGAGACCCGGGCTCGGCGCCTGGTCGAGCTGCTGGATCGGGAAGGCAGCCGGGCGGCAGCGCTCTCCGTTTACGCCGGCCTTTATCGACGGCTCCAGGAACGCTACGATCTCGACCCGACGTCGGAGACGCTGACCGCCGTCAGCAAGGTGCGGGAGCGCATCACGGCCCGCCAGTCTCCGGCTCGACGTCACGAAAACGACCCGCCGCCCGGGGCTGCCGCCACAGCCGGCACGGTCACCGCAGCGCCGACGGTCCCTGGCCCCGCCGAAATTCTATCGATAGGGAACGGGCGCGAAGGCGCACCCGAGCCGGTGACGGCCCGCCGCGGGGCGGAGGAAGCGAAGTCGGGCCCGATCGGACAGCCCCCCGCTCCGCACCGTCAGTGGCGAGCTCGTCCAGGCCGGCGACTGCTCTGGGGCGTCACCGGCGCCGTGCTGTTGGCGGCCGGCGTGACCATCGCGCTGAACTCGCTGCAACGGCCGAAAGCGTCGGTCTCGGACACGAGAGTGATGGTGTTTCCATTCGCGGTGAATGCCGACGCCAACGGGCAGTATCTGCGGCGGGGTCTCGTCTCCATGCTGAGCGCAGGCCTCGACGGTGCCGGCGACCTGACGGCGACGGATCCCGACGCCGTCCTGCGAAAGGTGGATCGGCGGGGCGATATCTGGACCTCGGACAACGGGTCCCGGGTCGCGCGTTCGCTCGGGGCGGGGCTTTTCGTCCTGGGGAGCGTCAACACCGTGCCCGGCAACCATCTTCGACTCAACGCCAGCCTCTACTCCGTCGAGGATCCGGGGCCACTCGCCCGCGCGAGCGTGGACGGCCGTGAAGACGAGCTGCTGGCCCTGATCAATGAGCTCACGGTCGAGCTGCTGGCGGGTCGCTCGCCCGACGGCGGGTCCGCGTCGTCGGGCCAACCGCTTCGGTCGACCTCGCTCCTCGCCTGGAAGCGCTACCTCCTGGGACTCGAGCAGCTCCGCGCGGGGAGTCCGGAGGCCGCGCTGGGCTCGTTTCGGGCCGCTCTGGACGAGGACAGTGGATTCGTGCGGGCACGTTATGCTCTCAGTGTGGCCTCGGAGCGTGCGCTCGCCGCCCCGCAGGCCGACGCGGCGCTGATCGAGGTCGCCGAGAGGATCGACCGACTTGCTCCGCACGAGCGGGCGCTCACCCGAGGGAGGTTCGCCATCCTGCAGGGACGTGCCGCGGAGGCGGAGTCCATCTTCCGGCGGCTCACGGACGAGTACCCGAACGATGAGGAAGGCTGGTACGGGCTCGGCCGCGTGCTGATGGACCTGACCCCGCTGAACGGGCGGCGCAGCGACGAGGCCCGCCGTAGCCTGGAGCGCGCGGCGGAGCTCGATCCGCGTCACGTCGACCCGCGTCGTCGCCTCAGCCAGCTCGACCTATTGGCGGGAAATCGGGCGTCGGCGGCCCGCCGGGCAGAGGATGGCCTGGCCCTGCGCCCGGAGCCAGGCGTCGCGTTCGAGTTACGCGCGCTGCGAAGTCTCGACCACGAACGAGACGACACGCTCGACGTCCTGATCCTTCAGGCCGACGACGGGGCCCTCTTCCGAATCGCGCAGGATCTCGCCGTTTTCGACCACTCCCCCATGGACGCCGAGCGGGTGCTGCGAGCGCTGGACGCTCCGGATCGCCGCCCCGCTTCCCGGGCTCAGGCGCGGCTCATCCTCGCCGATCTCGAGCTCGCGCAGGGTCGGTGGTCGTCCGCGCGGCGTCAGCTCGTGCGCGCCGCCGAGATCGCCCCGCTGCAGGCAGCGGACCGGCTCGCGCTCTTCAGCGCTCTGCCGTGGCTGGATCCGACGCCACAGGAGCTCCGGCGCGCGAGGTCGTCGGTGCTCGACAGCGCCGCCGTCGAGGTCGGTTTGGATGACCCGGCCGTGCGCGCGGCCCTACGAGGCTATCTGGCCGGGCTGCTCAGCCTCAGGCTGGGAGAGCGAGCCGAGGCCAGTCGCTTCAAGAGCGGGCTGGACAGCCTCGCTGTTACGATCCCGGTTCTGGGATTCTTTCGAGCCGCGCTCGCCGCCGCCGCCGACGAAGATCCGGGCCGGCGGCTCGCCCTGCTCGCGGGCCAATCCCCCGAAGCGCTGCCGGGCGAGTTGGCCATTTCACCTTTCGGCAGCGCTCCCGAGGTCCGCTACCTCCGAGCCACGGCAATGGTCGCCACCGGCCGATCCGAGGCGGCCCTCGACTGGCTCGTGCCGCTCGGCGAGCAGTCCATTCCGGACCTGGTCTTCGCCGCTCCCGCCCACCTGCAGGCAGCGCGCATCCTGAACGCTCTGGGTCGGCGCGACGAGGCACTCGCCGAGTACGACGCGGCCCGGAGCCTCTGGGTGAGTGCCGACGCGCCGCTCGCACGGATCATTCGGCAGAGAGGGATCGAGCTCGGGAGAGACTGACGCGTCAAGGAGCTCCGCGCCGGGCCTGCTCGCGGATGGCCTTGGCGATCACGTCGTAGGGCACGGCGCCACCGTCCACCGGCACGCCGTTCACGAAGAGCGCCGGCGTGCCCGACACCCCCACCCGCTGCCCCTCCTTCTGGTCCTCCTGGACCTGCTCCACGTAGCGACCCGAGTCCAGGCACTCGTCGAACTTCTTCTGGTCCATCCCCAGCCGGGATGCCTTCTCCTTCAGGTCCGACACCCCCAGCTTGTCCTGCTCCTGGAACATCAGGTCGTGCATCTCCCAGAACTTCCCCTGCTCCTTCGCGCACAGCGACGCCTCCGCCGCCTTCTGCGCGTACGGGTGGATGTTCGTCAGCGGGTACTGGCGGTACACCACCCGCACCGTGTCCCCGAAGTTCTGCTCCACCTGCTTCAGCGTCGGGAAGAAGCGGCCGCAGTACGGACACTGGAAGTCCGAGAACTCCACCAGCGTCACCGGCGCCTTCGCCGGGCCCCGCACCGGCGCATCCTCGTTGTCGAACTGCAGACGGTACGGCTGCAGGTTCACCACCACCTTCCGCTCCTCGTTCAGCCGCTTCTGCAGTCGCTCCGACGCCTCCTCCTTGCGCTGGTTGCGAAGGAAGTCCGCGATCGCGTCGTGAACCTGATCCAGGCTGCGTCCCCCGACCCGGCTCTGATTGTCCTTGTACCACGCCGCGATCTCCACGTCCGACGGCTCCAGCGACCCGCCCGCCTCGGCCGCCACCAGCTCGTCCACGCTCTTGCCTTCCTTCTGCGCCTCCGCCAGCAGCACCTTCTCGCGCAGGATCTGGTCGAGCGCCGTCCGGACCAGCTTGTGACGTGCCCGCTGGTAGTTCGTCTCCAGCGCCGCCAGGTCATCGCCCGTGCGCGCGCGGATGTCCTCCATCGTGATCTGCTCGTCTCCGACGCTCGCCAGCACCGCCGGGATGTCATCCGAGCTCGCTGCCGACGACTGCGCCTGCTCCTCCGACGTCTGCGCCGCCTCGCTCTCCTGACCCGCGCAGCCCGAAAACAGCAGTCCGCCGAGCAGCAGCACGAGCGAAGGCGCTGGAAGCGTGAGACCTTCGAATCTCGCATTACATTCATCGTTGCATCCCCTGCGTTGAAGCGGGCAGTTCGCCGAAGCCGCCTGCCCTGTGCGGAAAGTGAAGGGCCCGGCCGGACCGGCCGGGCCCTTCGGTGTCGGATCGACTCGGATCGAGCCGAGCCTGGTTTCATGCGACCGGAAGGGAGAGCATCCAGACCGCTGGACGCTCTCCCTTCCGTGTTCTCCTACTTCTTGTACGTCCCGATCGAAGCCTGCGACTGGCCCGAGAGCACGCCGTCCAGCGTCACCTCGAAGCCGTTGGTCCACAGCAGGTCACCCTTGTGGTAACCGTCGCTCGCCCCGCCATTGGCGGCGCATGGTGTTGAACTTCACACCGAGGACGTAGTCGCCGGCCGGCAGACGAGTATCCGCCGGACCACCCGTCCGCCGTCCAGCGTCAGGTCCGCGACCTTGTTGCAGCTCAGGTCGTACAGATAGGCCTGGCCCTGGTGGACGTCGTAGATGATGTCCGGCGGCCCGGCGTATTCGCCGGCCTGGAAGTCCTCCACGAAGCCGACGGACTGGCTCGCAGCCTTGGTCACCGTCGCGTAGTAGAAGAACACGCCGGGCGAGACGGTGTTGATCGTCTGCCCCTTGTACTGCGCGAGGAGCTGGGTCAGCGGATCGGATCCCGCCAGGAAGTCCTGACAGGTCGTCTGCGTGGGCGCGATCTGGCCGTTTCCACGCGGCTGATCGTCGTTCGTGATGGTGCACGTGACGTCCACGCCGTTGGCTATGCTCACCGAGCCCCCGTCAAAGGCGGAGCTCGTGGCGGACGTCGGCGAGCAGCTCCACGTCCCCTCCGTGTAGAACGCCAGATCGTTCTCGGAGAAGTTGTACGAGCCGGCGCTCACCGTGAGCTTGTTGCTCGTGTACTTCAGCGTGTTCGCGCCGTCGGCCGACCCCGCGCCGAACGTCAGCGAGCCCGCATCGGTGGTGATGCCGAAGTCGCCGACCACGCTCGTGCCGCCGTCGTCGTTCACGATCCGCTTCACCAGCGTCAGCGAGCCGGCATCGTCGTCGTTCGTGATCGTGCAGGTCACGTCGACGCCGTTGCCGACCGCGACCGATCCGCCGCTGTAGGTGGAGCTCGTGGCGGCCGTCGGCGAGCAGCTCCACGAACCCTCCGTGTAGCCGGTGACGTCGTTCTCGGAGAAGTTGTAGGTGCCGGTGTTCACCGTGAGCTTGTTGCTCGTGTACTTCAGCGTGTTCGCGCCGTCGGCGGCGCCCGCGCCGAACGTCAGCGAGCCCGCATTGGTGGTGATGCCGAAGTCGCCGACCACCTTCGTGCCGCCGTGGTCGTTGACGATCCGCTTCACCAGCGTCAGCGAGCCGGCGTCGTCATCGTTCGTGATCGTGCAGGTCACGTCGACGCCGTTGCCGACCGTCACCGAGCCGCCGTCGAAGGTGGAGCTCGATGCGGACGTCGGCGAGCAGCTCCACGTCCCTTCCGAGTAGCCGCTGACGTCGTTCTCGGAGAAGTTGTAGGACCCGGCGTCCACCGTGAGCTTGTTGCTCGTGTACTTCAGCGTGTTCGCGCCGTCGGCGGCGCCAGCGCCGAACGACAGCGAGCCCGCGTCGGTGGTGATACCGAAGTCGCCGACCACCTTCGTGCCGCCGTTGTCGTTCACGATCCGCTTGATCAGCGTCAGCGACCCGGCGTCGTCGTCGTTCGTGATCGTGCAGGTCACGTCGACGCCGTTGCCGATCGTCACCGAGCCGCCGTCGAAGGCGGACGTCGTGGCGGACGTCGGCGAGCAGCTCCACGTCCCCTCCGTGTAGCCGGTCACGTCGTTCTCGGAAAAGTTGTACGAGCCGGCGCTCACGGCGAGCTTGTTGCTCGTGTACTTCAGCGTGTTCGCGCCGTCGGCCGAGCCCGCGCCGAACGTCAGCGAGCCCGCGTCGGTGGTGATGCCGAAGTCGCCGACCACCTTCGTGCCGCCGTCGTCGTTCACGATCCGCTTCACCAGCGTCAGCGAGCTGGCCTGGTCGCTGTTCGTGATCGTGCACGTGACGTCGACGCCGTTGCCGACCGATACCGAGCCGCCGTCGAAGGCGGACGTCGTCGCGGCCGTCGGCGAGCAGCTCCACGAACCCTCCGTGTAGCCGGTCACGTCGCTCTCGGAGAAGGTGTAGGGCCCGGCGTCCACCGTGAGCTTGTTGCTCGTGTACTTCAGCGTGTTCGCGCCGTCGGCCGCGCCCGCGCCGAACGTCAGCGAGCCCGCGTCGGTGGTGATGCCGAAGTCGCCGACCACCTTCGTGCCGCCGTTCGCGTTCACGATCCGCTTGATCAGCGTCAGCGAGCCGGCGTCGTCGTCGTTCGTGATCGTGCAGGTCACGTCGACCTGATCACCCACCGTCACCGAGCCGCCGTCGAAGGCGGACGTCGTGGCGGACGTCGGCGAGCAGCTCCACGTCCCCTCCGTATAGCCGCCTACGTCGCTCTCGGAGAAGGTGTAGGGGCCGGGAGCCACGCTGAGCTTGTTGCTCGTGTACTTCAGCGTGTTCGTGCCGTCGGCCGCGCCCGCGCCGAACGTCAGCGAGCCCGCATTGCTCGTGATGCCGAAGTCGCCCACCACCTTCGAGCCGCCGTTGTCGTTGACGATCCGCTTCACGAGGGTCAGCGAACCCTGCTTGAGCCGGTTCGTGACCGTGCAGACAATGTCGTCGTCCGGGTCGACCGCAACGTCGAGGGGACCCACCCCCGTCGCCGTTAGGGCGGAGCCACCATCGAACGTCGTCTCGCCGCGGTCGACGCAGGAGATCGAGGAGGCGTAGTCGGCCAGGTCCGTGCCCGTGCCGGCGGCCTCACCGACCGTGTGGGTCGCGCCGGGATCCGCCGTCGATCCAGCCGACACCGTCTGCGAGCCCGTCGTGCCACCGCATGCGGCGTCATCGGCGTACTGGTTGCTGCCGTCGATGAGGAGGTCGAACTTGCCGGCGTCGCTGGTCGGATCGCAGACCTTCTTGACCTCCAGCTTGGCTGTCTGAAGGATCGTGATCGGGACCTGGAAGGCCGTGCAGTTGCACTTCGACTTGTTGGCCAGCAGGGTCCCGGCGCGGAAGTCCGACGCTGTTTGCGGATCTCCATCCTCGGCACGGTCATCGGCGCAAGCCTCGTTTGCCCCAGGGATCTTCCAGCCGATGCAGGCGCCGATATCGAGGAAGCCGTCGTTGTTGTTGTCAACGCACGGCACGTGCAGCGGCCCTTCGTCCGTGAACGGGACGCTGGTGCTGGCGCCCACTGCCATACCTGCACACTGATCGGTGTCGTCGTTGAACGTCCCCGGCGCACCGGGGATCAGGTTGTAATGATTGCAGGCGCCGGTGATCGCGTTGCCACCGTCGGTCGCGATCCAGATCCCGATATCCTCGCGGGCTGAGTTCGCGTTCTGATCCAAGATCGCTTCCATGTCGAGGTCAATGAAGTCGCCCTCGTTGCACTCCCAAGAATCCTGGGAGCCGAAGTCGGCGCCGTTGACCTTCGTGACGGTCGCTTCGGCGATGTCAATGTCGTTCGTCGTGCAGTTCACATCCTCGGGATGCGAATTCGAGTTGAGCCCGTCCACAAGATTGGAATACAGCACGGCGTCATCGCCGAAGCACTGTCCCGCATCGTTGAAGTATTCGGTTTGGCTGTACTGCGGCACCGCCACCGGCCCGAGGCCCGTCGGCTCGGTCGGATGGTCACTACACGCGAACAGCGCCGCCGTGGCGCCGGCGACGACCGCGAGGGTCGTCGAGCGCCAGAGCCAGCGCGTTCGCTTGGCGATTACCGGGGAATTCGGACATCGAGACTCTCCTGGGCTACCGGGGTTCCGCCGACGCGATATTGCGTCGCGCGGGTCCTCCCTCGGCAGCCGGGCGGTCTCGGAGAGATCCCTGGCTTTGCGGACCGGCCTCGCGGCCGGGGTGCCTTTGTCGGGGAGCGGGACGAATCGGGGGCGGCGCGGCCCGGGCCCGTCGCTGCGGGCCCGCCTGCTTCCGCCGGACGTCACTCAGCCGGGTGGTGGCATATCCGCTACCTCCGCGTCAGGGGCCTGATTGGCTGGGGAGAAGCCGTTTGCGGCCGATCCGATCGTGGACGACATCGGCGCATCCTGCGCGTCATGATTGTGGGGGATCGAATGCGGCCATCCGCCCGGCGCCGCTACGGCCGACGTGCGGCACGGGCACGACAACGCGCGCAAAGGTAATCCGCGATCGTCTCCCGCCCGTCACCCGGCCGTCACCCCCAAACGTTTACGGCCGCTGGAAGCACGCGAAACCGGCCCGAGACGCCGTTTCCGCGGTTTCGTGACGCAAGGACGGTGGTGCGGGGGTGCAACGGAACGAGGGCCGGAGGGCGGGCCCGAGCGGGAGGCGGCTAGGGCTAAACGGGCGATCCTGCACTCCGGCGCCGGCCTTGAGCGCGCGTCGAGGACGGACACATCTTTGACGCGGCAGGATCTCTCCGAATCAGCGCCGCAGCCGCCGTGCACGCGGCCGGCGCAGCCGGTCCCCTGGGCGCACGCATGAGCGCACAGCGACGAAGGCGGCATAAGAAGTCACCGCCGGAAGCTGGAGACGCTGGGAGGGCAGCGGCTTCGCCTCCTGGGCGGGCACCGCGGATCGCGCTCACGCCCGGCGAGATCGCCTTCGCTCTGGGGGTGTTGCACGCGGCGGTGGCTGCGGCTGCGTTCATCCCGACACCCCATCCGGGCGGGGACAACGCAACGTACATCGCTCTCGCCCGCTCCCTGATCGAGCGGCACGCCTATCTGAGCATCTGGGATCCGGGAGCGCCCCCGCACACGCGATTCCCTCCGCTATTCCCGGCCGCGCTGGCGTTGCTACGCGGCATGGGGGTGCACAGCTGGGTTCACCTGAAGGGGGTCCTGCTGCTCACGTCGGCGACGTTCGTCGGCGTCTCGTTCCTGTGGATGCGCCGTCGCATCGGTCAGACGGCCGCCGTCGCACTGGGGATCTACCTTGCGATCGCACCGGGGCTCCTCGATGCGTCGCACTGGATCCTGTCGGACGTGCCGTTCGCGCTGCTCGTCATCGCCGCCCTGCTCTGCTTCGATCGAGATCGGGAGCGGATCTCGGAAGAGCCGGAGCGCGAGACGAGCCGTCGCAGGGTGGGCTATTTGGTCGGCGGACTCGTCTTCACCCTGATGGCGGCGTTCACCCGAACGGCCGCGCTCCCGCTGCTGCTCGCGGTGGCCCTGTCGCAACTCGTCCACCGCAATTTTCGCAGGCTGGGTCTCTTCGCGCTCGTGGTCGTCCCGCCGATCGGCGCGTGGACGCAGCGGAACCGCCTCGCCGGCGGGGACGGCTACGGCGCGGAATTCCTTGCTGTCAATCCGTACGAGCCCGGTGCCGGGACGGTCGACGTCGCGGGGCTGCTCGACCGCGTGGGTGCGAACGTCACATCGTACCTGCACACTCACCTGCCGACTCTGCTGTTCGGGAGAGCGGCGCCGTACGCCGTGACCGGCGCGGCCGCGGTCGTCATCCTGGCGCTGATCGGCTACGCGCTGCGCATGCGACGGCCCGGGGTCGCCGAGCTCTTCCTGCCGGGCTACGTGGCTCTGGTGCTGCTCTGGTCGTCGGTCGGGGCGACGGAGCGTTTCCTCCTGCCTGTGCTCCCGCTCCTCCTGGTCTATGCCGCCGGCGGCCTGGCCTCGCTCACCCGATGGGCCGGACGGTACGCGTGGGCAGCGGCACCGATCCTCGCCATTCTGTTGATCCTCGGAGCGGCACCCGGCACGACACCGTCGGATACGTCGGGCCGTCGATCGTTCGCGGCTCCGCAGGCGTTCTGTGTCCTCCATGTCGCGACTCGCGATCGCGCCACCGCGCTCCTCCGGATCGAAGCGCCGACGGGTCCCGTGGCCAGCGCGGGGCAGCCGCTCCATCCGGTGTCCCTGCGTAGCTGTCGCTGACAATCGGGAACCGCTCGAGCCCACGGCCCGTTCGTGAAGTCGATCTCTACGGTGTTCGACTCCTTGATTGCGGTATTGTCTTCGTCGTCACTCGCCTTCACGGTCACGGTGTCGGAGTGGCTGTCTCCGGGCAGCCCGGTCAGCGTGCGGGTGAAGGTGCAATGGTAGGTGGCGCCGCCGGCGATCGTGCCGCCGGTCGCGCAGCCACCGACGCCATTGAGGTCGAGGCCCTAGGCCATTGTCGTCGGTCAGAGCGTCGAGGGTGACTGCCTCGAGGCCGTTGTTGCTCACCCGGACCGTGAACATGACCTCCTGCGATGACTCCGCCGAGTTGGCGAAGGTGCAGAACGGCGGCGGCGTTCGCCGCGTCGTTGGTGATCCGCGCGCACACGGCGACGTTCGCGTTTCCGTCGCCATTGGTGTCGATGAGCGCCCAGGCGTCGCCGGTGTTGCTGCCGGTCCAGACGTTCTGGTCGTCCTACGTCGCCTTGATGCTGAGCATCGCCGGCGAGCTGGAGGTGGCCGCGATGTCTTTGCGGCTCATGCAGTTCAGGTCGACCTGCCTCGGACGTCGTCGACGCCGGCGTCGTCGCAGGTGCCGACGTAGCCGGCGCCGCCGCCCTCCGAGCCGCCCGTGTAGGTGCGATCCGGATCGAAGCCGGGCCACCTGGCGCGGGTGGACGGCGGATGATGCGGCGGCGCAACGGAGGGACGCGGCGGGTTTCCGGACCTCCACTGCGCGTACGGTCCGGTACCGGTAACGGACGGGCAGGCACGGGGGCACGCACGCGCAAGCGGGTCGCGGCTGAAAGCCGGGCAGGGGTCGGGCACACGCACAGGCACACGCACACGGGACCGCGTCCACTCACCGCTTCGATCCCCTCGCGGTCGCCGGGCGGGCGCGTGGGGAGTTTGGGGGCCGTGGGCGGCGGTTTCGTCGCATTCGCCGAACGGCTCTCGATCGCGAACGACATTCGATGCGCTACGCGCACCGAATTCCCCACGCGACGCTACGGAGCGTCCGAGTGGGGACTTTCCGCCGAAACGTTCGCCGCTACGATCACGCACTACCCTCGAGCTCGGCCCAGCCTCCCCCGGGTGCGTGTGCGTGTGCCTGTGCGTCGCCCGCGCCCGTGCTTCCCCCTGCCCCGCTTGCGCGTGCGCGGCCCGCGTGCGTGGCGGGGGTTCTCGTACCGACCGCACGCGGGCACGCAAAGCGGGTCACGCAAGCGTGTACGGGGTTGACGGCTCGGGCACGAACTGCCGCACAGGCACCCGCACACGCGCACGCGCACACGCACACGCACACGCACACGGACCGGCACCGTGATGTTGACGCGGCGGCGGAGGCGGGTTATCTCCATATATGGAGGTGGATATGGAGCTGACGAAGAAGACGACGGTGCTGTTCACGCCGGAGCAACACCGGAGGCTGCGACGGCTGGCGGAGCAGCGCGGCACGAGCATGGGAGAGCTCGTGCGGGAGGCGTGCGAGCAGCAATACGGGCTGGTGGACCCGCAGAGTCGCGTCGATGCGGCGCGGGAGCTGGCCACACTCGCGCTGCCGGTCGGCTCACCCGCCGAGATGAAGCGCGAGGCCGTTCCCGATCCCGAGCCGCCGCTGCCGTGATCCTGGTCGACGCGAACGTGATCATGTACGCGGCGGGTGTGGACCACGCGAACAAGGGCGATAGCGCGGCATTCCTGGAGCGAGTCGCATCGGGGCAGGTGGAGGCGGCGCTCGACGCGGAGGTGCTACAGGAGATCCTGCATCGCTACCGGGCGATCGGCCGGTGGGCGGACGGACGCAAGGTGTACGACCTGGCCCGGCACATCTTTCCGGTAGTGCTGCCGGTCACGGTCGATGAGCTCGACCGTGCGCGCGGCATACTGGATGAGCAGCCGCGGCTCATGGCGCGCGATGCGCTGCACGCCGCCTTCGTGCTCGAGTACGACCTGGACGGCATCTCGTTCGTACGATCGCGATTTCGATGGCATCGCAGGCGTGAAGAGGCGCGAGCCGAGTCGGATATCGTAAGTAGCGGCGGCCCGAATGGAATTCATCTACGTCATGAAGGACCTGCGGAAGGTGGTGCCGCCGAACCGCGAGGTGCTGAAGGGGATCTGGCTGTCGTTCTTTCCCGGCGCGAAGATCGGCGTGGTCGGGCCGAACGGCGCGGGGAAGAGCTCGCTGCTGCGCATCATGGCGGGGGTGGACCGGGACTTTCAGGGCGAGGCGTGGCCGGCGAAGGGGACGCGGGTCGCCTTCCTGTCGCAGGAGCCGGAGCTGGACGCGTCGCTGGACGTGCGGGGCAACGTGGAGCAGGCGGTCGCCGGGACGCGGGACCTGCTGCGTCGCTGGGACGCGGTGAACGCGGCGTTCGCGGAGCCGATGGACGACGCGGCGATGCAGGCGCTGATCGACGAGCAGGCGGCGCTGCAGGAGCGGATCGAAGCGGCGGGCGCGTGGGAGCTGGAGCGCAGGATCGAGATCGCAATGGACGCGCTGCGGCTGCCGCCGGCGGACGCGCGCGTCGCGACGCTTTCGGGCGGCGAGCGGCGTCGCGTGGCGCTGTGCCGGGTGCTGCTCGAGGAGCCGGACCTGCTGCTGCTGGACGAGCCGACGAACCACCTCGACGCTGAGTCCGTCGCCTGGCTGGAGCACCACCTCGCCGCGTTCCCCGGGACCGTCGTCGCGGTGACGCACGACCGCTATTTCCTGGACAACGTCGCGGGCTGGATCCTGGAGCTGGACCGCGGAGCGGGGATCCCGTGGGAGGGCAACTATTCGTCGTGGCTGGAGCAGAAGCAGGGCCGACTCGCGCGGGAGGAGAAGCAGGCGTCGGCGCGCCAGCGCACGCTCGCGCGCGAGCTGGAGTGGATCCGCATGGCGCCGCGCGCCAGGCAGGCGAAGGGGAAGGCGCGGCTCAGCGCGTACGAGCAGCTGCTCGCCGAGGACGAGCGCGAGAAGGTGCGCACGGCGGAGATCCTGATCCCGAGCGGAGCGCGGCTGGGCGACGACGTCGTGATCTTCGACCACGTCTCGAAGGGCTACGGCGACCGGCTGCTGATCGACGACCTGACGTTCCGGCTGCCGCGCGGCGGCATCGTCGGGGTGATCGGGCCGAACGGCGCCGGCAAGACGACGCTGTTCCGCATGATCACGGGTCAGGAGTCGCCGGACTCCGGCGAGATCCGGATCGGCCGAACGGTCGAGATGGCCTACGTCGACCAGAGCCGCGAGGACCTGGACGCGGAGAAGACGGTCTGGCAGGAGGTCTCCGGCGGCGAGGACACGCTGCAGCTGGGCAGGGCGGAGATCAACTCGAGGGCGTACCTCTCGTGGTTCAACTTCCGCGGCGCGGACCAGCAGAAGAGGGTCGGCGTGCTGTCGGGTGGAGAGCGCAACCGGCTGCACATGGCGAAGCTGCTGAAGCAGGGCGGCAACCTGATCCTGCTGGACGAGCCGACGAACGACCTGGACGTGGACACGCTGCGGGCGCTGGAGGAGGCGCTGCTCGGCTTCGCGGGGTGCGCGGTCATCATCTCGCACGACCGCTGGTTCCTCGACCGCATCGCCACGCACATCCTCGCGTTCGAGGGCGACAGCCAGGTGCGCTGGTTCGAGGGGAACTACCAGGAGTACGAAGCGGATCGGCGGCGCAGGCTGGGGGAGGAAGCGGAGGTGCCGCACCGGATCCGGTATCGGAAGTTGGTGCGGGGATGAGAAGGCCGGAGGCGCTGACGCAGAGCGTGATACACCTGGTGGGCGCCCGAGCCCTTCCAAAAGTGGCGCGAAACATGCAAATTGGTGGATAGCCGGCCGGTTCGGTCGGAGCCCTTGCTGAATTGATGGCCGCGGCAGTGCCCGGGGCGGCCACGACATGGAGGTGACATGTCGGAGGCAATCCGGGTCCTGCTCCTCGAGCATGAAGACGCGTGTGCGGTCCGGATCGAGACCGCTCTGCGGCGGCACATCACCCCCCTGCGCTTCCTGCGCATGCCCAGCCTCACTCCCGCGAAGCGTGCGCTGCGGCGGGACCGCTTCGACGTGATCCTCCTCGATCTGGGACTGCCCGACGCGCCGGGGCTGGCGGGCCTCGCCGCGGTGAGCGCGCGCGCGCCCGAGACTCCGGTCGTCGTGCTGGCGGACCCCGAGCAGGAGGCGCTCGCGCTGCGCGCGGTGCTGCAGGGCGCGCGCGACCACCTGGATCGCACGGACGTGTTCGAGACGCTGCTCGTGCGCGCGGTCCGGCACTCGGCGGAGCAGGGCCGCTCGGACCGGCGCCGCCGGGGTGCGGAGGAGGAGCTGCGCAAGCAGCGGGACCTGAACCGCGCGATCATCGACACGGCCGCCTGCCTGGTCGTCGTGATGAACGCGGCGGGCCGGATCCTGACGTTCAATCGTGCCGCGGAGGAGCTGACGGGGCGCGCGGCGCTGGACGTGGTCGGCAGCCCGTTCTGGGAGCTCTCACCGACCGAAAAGGAGGGGGCGGCCGCGAAGCGGATGGTCGAGACGGCGCGGCTGGACGGCCGCACGCTGCCGTACGAGGGCGAGTGGCTGGACGCGCGCGGCGAGCGGCGAGCGATCACCTGGGCGAGCACGCGGCTGCTCGACGCCGGCGGCGAGCCGGAGCTCGTGATCGCGACGGGCATCGACACCACGCAGCGGAAGCGGGCGGAGGCGCGGCTGATCCACGACGCGCTGCACGACTCGCTCACGCGGCTTCCGAACCGGGCACTGTTCTTCGACCGTCTGCAACAGGCGATCCTGCAGCGGCAGCGTCACCCGGACGCGGAGTTCGCGGTCCTCTTCCTGGACCTCGATCGCTTCAAGGTGATCAACGACAGCCTCGGCCACGCGGCCGGCGACGCGCTTCTGGTCGAGGTGGGGCGACGGCTGGCGGAGACGGTGCGGGAGGGCGATACGGTCGCACGCCTGGGCGGCGACGAGTTCGCCGTCCTCCTGCGGGGGCTGGAGGGGCCGGGCGCGGCGAAGGAGGTGGCGGGGCGGCTGGTCACGGAGCTGGAGCGCGGCTTCCACGTCTCGGGACACGAGGTGTTCACGTCCGCGTCCGTCGGCATCGGGATCGGCGGCTCGGGCGCGCAGACGCCGGAGGACCTGCTGCGGGAGGCCGACACCGCGATGTACCGCGCGAAGGCGCGCGGCCGCGGCCGCTACCAGATGTTCGACGGCGCGATGCAGGACCGCATGGTGGACCTGCTGCGGCTCGAGACGGACCTGCGCCGCGGCCTGGAGCGACGCGAGTTCGTGATGCACTACCAGCCGGTGGTGCGTCCCCGCACGGGTCGGCTGGTGGGCTTCGAGGCGCTGGTCCGCTGGCGCCACCCGACGCGCGGCCTGCTGCACCCCATGGACTTCATCCCGCTCGCGGAGGAGACCGGCCTGATCGGTCCGCTGGGCCAGTGGATCCTGCGGCAGGCGTGCCTGCAGCTGCGACGCTGGAACGCACCCGGCCGTCGTCCTTCGGAGGGCGTCGTCGTGTCGGTCAACCTGTCGAACCGCCAGTTCCTGCAGCCGGAGCTCGTGGACAGCATCGAGGACGTGGTGCGCGAGATGGAGGTCCAGCCGTCGTGCCTGATGCTGGAGATGACGGAGAGCGCCGTGATGCACGACGTCGACGACGTCGCGGAGATGTTGGGTCGCCTGCGAAAGCTCGGCGTGCGGCTGTGCATCGACGACTTCGGCACCGGCTACTCGTCGCTCGGCGCGTTGCGCCGCTTCCCGATCGACACGCTGAAGATCGACCGCTCCTTCATCGCGGACATGGCGTGCGGGGGAGAGGAGATCGTTCGCACGATCGTGGCGCTGGCGAGCAACCTGGGCATGATCTCGGTCGCGGAAGGCGTGGAGACGCCCGAGCAGCTCGAGGCGGTGCGGAGCCTGCGCGCGAGCCTCGTGCAGGGATTTCTCTTCTCGCGGGCGGTGGACGCGCGAGCCGCCGCCGAGATGCTCGAGGGCCCACGATCGCTCGCCGCGGGCGGCGGAAGCTCGACGTGAGAAGTACGCCTCTTACCTCACCCTTCGAACTTCAAGCTTTGTAGAATCGCGTCCCGGATCCGGTCGTTTCGGGTCTCGACGACGCGGCCGCGGATGCGCAGCAGCGCGGGCTCGCGGTTGAGCCGGCTGTAGAGCCAGTTCGCGGCGACGGCCGCCGCGGTGCGGGAGCCGACCTCGAGGACGAGGTCGTAGACGCTCGCACCGGACGGACCCGCGGGGGCGACGCTGCGCAGCAGCACGGCGCCCCCGTCGATCGAGCGGCGACGGCCGGGCTCGGCGCTGCCGCCGAAAAGCCGCCGCGGCAAGCGGTCATCGATCGTCTCGATCGAGAGCGGAACGAAGCCCGCAAGGGGTCGTGCCGCCTCCACCGCCGCGTCGTGGTGGTCCATCAACCTCTTTCGGGCGCGGTCGAGCGCTCCCTCCAGATAGGCATACGTCAGCCCGGACGCCCAGTAGCGCAGATCCTCGAGGTTCGGCTGGGTGGTCTCGCGCTCGGTTCGCAGCGGCGGCCCGCCGCGAACCGGGTGGAAGACGATCCAGCCGATCCACTCGTCGCCCGGGCCGGGGTCTCCGTAGATGGACGCGACGTAGGCGCCGGTCCTGTCCTCGACCGGGTTCAGCACCTCCCGTATCAGCTCCGCCATGAGTCCTCCCGCAAAGGACGGCCCGGCCGGACGAGCCGGCCGGGCCGCGTTGCCCGCCAGGAACCGATTCGCGCTCAGAACACGACGCCGAACGTCACCGGAATCGTCTCGCCGTCATCGCCCTGCATGAACACGTGGTGCAGGCGCGCCTCGACGAAGCCGTTCAGCGGGCCCACCGGCAGCCGCAGCCCGACTCCGCCATTCAGCCCGAAATCCGTCTGCCAGTCGGAGGAGAACGTCCCGCTGCCGATCGGCGACGGTGCGGAGACCCGCGTACCGTACAGGCCGCCGCCGAACAGCAGGTAGGGCGCCAGCCCCGGCGTGTTCATGATGAAGCGCGCGTTCGCCGTGCCCTGCCACTGCTCGTAGTCGACATCGCTGTCCTGGAACGGCAGGCGCTGATAGCCGCCGTCGACGCGGATGCCGAACGGCAGCAGCGGGGCGCTGATGTTGAGCAGCGCCTCGAGGTTGAATCCGGTCCCGAGCGCGTCGGAGAGATTCCCGTTCGGGAACGAGACGCCACCACCCAGCCCGAAGTCGACGTCCTGCGCGCGCGCCGTGCCCGCGGAGACGATCAGAAGCGACGCCGCGAAGGCGGCGATGAAGAGCTTTCGCATGAGACTTCTCCCATCCGTTATGCATCGTCGCATGACATTGTGAGTCACCGAGTTGCAAGGGGCGGGCCTGAACGAGGTTGCCGCGTGGCGGGCGGTCCGGTCAATTGGCGGGGGAGCCGCGTGGTGCGGCTGCGGAACGGGCTTTCCGGAGGGCGCGATGGAAAAGGCGAGCGTGCGGCATTTCCGCTGGGACGAGATGCCGAAGGAGAAGGTGACGGACAGCCTGCAGCGGCGGCTCGTGACCGGCGAGCGCATGATGCTGGCTCACGTGTACCTGGACAAAGGCTGTATCGTGCCGAAGCACTCGCACGAGAACGAGCAGCTCACCTACATCCTCGAGGGCGCGCTCAAGTTCTGGATCGGCGAGGATGGTGCGGAGGAGGTCGTCGTCCGGGCCGGCGAGGTGCTGCACATCCCGTCGCACGTGCCGCACAAGGCGGAGGCGCTGGAGGACACGCTGGATGTGGACGTGTTCAGCCCGCCGAGGGCCGACTGGCTGGACGGCAGCGACGACTACCTGAGGCGGTAGGCGGCGACGTCGCCCGTGCTTTGCTCGCGGCGACGAGGCCCGCTAGTCTTCGCCCATGGATCTCGGACTGCAAGGGCGCGTGGCTCTGGTCGGCGGATCGAGCCGGGGCCTGGGTCGGGCGATCGCGCACGAGCTGGCGACGGAGGGCGCGAGCGTGGTGATCACGGCCCGCGGCGGCGAGGCGCTCGAGAGGACCCGGCGCGAGCTGGAGGCGGCGACCGGATCGCCGATCGTCGCGGTCGCGGCGGACCTGTCCACCATCGAAGGCGTCGAAGCCGTATGGCGGGCCGCGCTCGACGCGTTCGGCCGTGTGGACGTGCTCGTCAACAACACGGGGGGGCCGCCGGCGGCGCCGTTCGAGAGCCACTCGCCACAGGCGTGGTCGGCGGCCGTGCGGCTTCTCCTCGACAGCGCGGTCAACCTGTCGCGGCTGGCGCTGCCGGGAATGAAGCAGAGGCGGTGGGGTCGCATCATCAACATCACCTCGATCGCGGTGAAGCAGCCGGTCGAGAATCTCGTCCTGTCGAACAGCGTGCGCGCGGCGGTGACGGGGTTCGGTCGGACGCTGGCGAACGAGGCCGCGCCGTACGGCGTCACGGTGAACAACGTCATGCCGGGCTACACGGACACGGAGCGCGTGGAGCACCTCGCCGAGAGCCAGGCGAAGGAGCGCGGCACGACGCCGGAGGTGGAGCGCGATCGCTGGGCGTCGGAGATCCCGATGGGCCGGCTGGGTCGGCCGGAGGAGCTGGCGGCGCTCGTCGCGTTTCTGGCTTCCGATCGGGCCTCCTACATGACGGGCACCTCGATCGCGGTCGATGGAGGCTGGATCAAGGGGCTCCTTTAGGCGCGGACGCCGCACGGCACGGCGGCCGGCGAGGGAACGCGAAAAACGCGGGAGCGGTGATGTCGACGCACATCGTTGAGGCGGAGTGGATCTGGAAGGACGGCGAGCTGGTGCGGTGGGCGGACGCGCAGGTGCACCTGCTGAGCCTGGCGGTCCAGTTCGGGACGTCCGTCTTCGAGGGGATCCGCTGCTACTCGACGCCGGACGGCCCGGCCGTGTTCCGGCTCGACGCCCACCTCAGACGGCTCTACGACTCCTGCCGTGTCTATCGCATGGTGCCCGATCATTCGCCCGAGGTGCTCGAGAGGGCGACGGTGGAGCTGGTCGCGCGCAACGCCCTGGAGGAGTGCTACATCCGGCCGATGGTGCTGCGCGGCTACGGCTCGGCGGGGCTGAACCCGGTGGACAGCCCGATCGAGACGTACCTGGCCTGCTGGCCGTGGGGCACGTACCTCGGCGAGGGCGCGCTGGAGCGAGGGGTGGACGTCTGCGTGTCGAGCTGGCTGCGCGCGCACCCGAACACCTTCCCCGTCGCGGCGAAGGCGGCCGGTCACTACGTCAACGCGCAGCTGATCAAGATGGAGGCGATCGCGAACGGCTACGTCGAGGGCATCGCGCTGGGGCCGAGTGGGCTGGTCAGCGAGGGCAGCGGACAGAACCTGTTCCTCGTGCGGGACGGCATGCTGATCACGCCGATCCTGGACGGCACTTCCCTGCGCGGCATCACGCGGGACGCGATCCTGACGATCGCGGAGGAGATGGAGATCCCGGTACGCGAGCAGCCGGTCCCCCGCGAGACGCTGTACGCGGCCGACGAGCTGTTCTTCACGGGCACGGCGGCGGAGGTGACGCCGATCCGCAGCGTCGACCGCATCGAGATCGGCGATGGGCGCGCCGGACCGATCACGCTGCGGCTGCAGAAGCGCTTCATGGAGGTGGTGCACGGTCGCACGGACGACACGCACGGCTGGCTCACGCACGTGCGCGGCGCGGCGGCGGAGGTCAGCGCGTGACGCCGTGCTCCATCGCGACCTCGGCCTCCAGGCTGGCGCGGTCGCGGAAGATCGTCGCGACGGCCAGCACCTTCCCCTCCCTGCGGAACCGCACGGCGCAGTCCTTCGCGTCGGGGTCGCCGTCGAGCTCGGCGGTGTCCCAGTCCACGGCGTGGCCGACGTAGTTGATCGCGACCTCGTCGTAGTGGTGGCTCCAGAAGAACGGCACCGCGTCGAAGCGGTCGCGCCGCCCGAGCATGTTGCGGGCGGCCGTCTGGCCCTGCCGCTCCGCGACCACCCAGTGCTCGACCCGGATGCGCCGTCCGGAGTACGCGTCCGGCCAGGCGGCGATGTCGCCCGCGGCCCAGATGTCCGGCAGGCTGGTCTGGAGGAACTCGTCCACGACCACGCCGTTGTCGACGTCGGCGCCGGCGTCGCGGAGCAGCCGGACGCGCGGTCGCACTCCTACCCCCGCTACCACCAGATCGCACGGGATGCGCCTTCCGTCGTCCAGGATCACCGCGTCGGCCTCCATCTCGGAAGCCGTGTGCTCCAGGTGGAAGCGAACGCCGCGCCGCTCGTGCAGCCGCCGGATGTAGTCCCCGAGGTCGTCGCCGAGCACGCGAGCGAGCGGCAGCCGGTCGGGTGAGACGACGTGGACCGCCAGGCCGCGCGTGCACAGCGCGGCCGCGACCTCCATGCCTATGAAGCTCGAGCCGAGCACGACGGCCGTTTCGGCGTGCTCGGCCGCGTCGATGATCGCGCGGCTGTCCGCCCAGCTGCGCAGGTAGCGGATCCGTTCACCGGCGGGGCCGAGGTCATCGAGTCGAACGGGCTCGGCGCCCGTCGCGACGAGCAGCGCCCCGTATTCCAGCTCCTCCCCGTCGTCGAGCCGCAGTCGGCGCGCCGCGGCGTCGATCGAGTCGACGCTGCGCTCGAGGAGCAGCCGGATCCGCTTCTCGTCCCACCATTCCCTCGGCCGGAGCGGCATCCACTCCTCCGACGCGTTGCCGGCGAGGTAGTCCTTGGAGGCGTTCGGCCGGTCGTACGGCGCGTCGACGTCGTCCGACACCATCGTGATCGAGCCGTCGTAGCCCTCCTGGCGAAGCGTCAGCGCCGCGGCGGTGCCGGCGGCGCCGCCGCCGAGGATCACGACCGACGCCGGCGGACCGCCGGGTCCCGCGCCCGCCTCGGGCGCCTCGGCCTCCTCGAGGCGATCACCGGCCCGGACGACACCATCGGCGACGTCGACGCTCCAGCGCGGCAGCGAGCTCAGCGCCGGCGGACGGAGCATCGCCCCTGTGCGAAGCGAGAAACAGGCGTGATGCCAGGGGCAGCGGACCGTATCGTCCACGACGAGGCCCTCCGCCAGGGGGCCACCGTAGTGGGTGCACGTGGCGCCGATGCAGAACAGCTCCTGCCCCAGACGAACGATCATCGCGGCTTCGCCATCGACGTGACCGACGAGCGGGGTATCTTCGCGCACCCGATCGAGCGGTACGCCCTTCCGCAGGTCAGGCCCCTGGGGTTGCTTTGCGTCGTCGGCCATATGCGATCCGTGAGTTAGGCGCTAACTGCAGGCGCTGACTGCAGGCGCTGACTGCAGGCGCTGACTGCAGGCGCTGACTGCAGGCGCTTGAGTGCAGGTGCTCACTGCAGGGCGCGGGCCGCGGGGTCATTGTTGCTCGGCGACCGGGGCGGGCAGCGAATCCGGCGGCGTGACCGGGGGCAACCCCTTCGCGGCGATGCGTCGGTTGAGGTCCGGCAGCCGGCGCTCGACGAGCTGCGAGAGCGTGGCCAGCTGGTCGTCCAGCTCCGCGGAGAGATCATCGAGGACGCGGTAGGCGGCGGCGGTCGGCTTCGCGTCGCCGGTCTCGACGCTGCGACGCAGGGCGGCGAGGCGGTTGTTCAGCTTGATCGGGAAGTTGAGCGGGTCCTGCCCGCTGCGGTTCTTCACCTGATACAGATCTTCCTCGACCCCGGCGATCCCCTTCAGGAACGGGTCCGCCGCCTTCTCGAGGCTCGCGTCGGCGGCCTTCTTCAGCCGATCGAGGAGCTGGGAGCGCATGTCGCGGATCCCGATCACGGCCTGATTCGCGGCGCTCGTGCGATCGCGGATGCGCATGGCGAGCTCGAACTGCTCTCGCAGGTCGGCGGCCGTGACGCCTTGCAGCCGTGGATCCATCGTGACGGCGAACGTACGCGGCTGCGATGCCGGGCGGCCGTTCACGACGAGCCGGACGGTGTAGCGGCCGGGTGGCGCCTTCGGCCCAGTCTGCGGCCGAGCGCTCCAGATGATCATGCTGTCGAAGACGACGGCTCCAGGGTAGCGCAGATCCCATTCGACACGGTTGAGCCCGGCATGGGTGGTGGGCGGCTCCGGCCCCCGGCGGAACGGGTTGTCATCGTCGTCGGACTTCGCGCTGTCCTTCACGCTGACGAGGCGCCGCACCTCGTCGCCGGCGGCGTCCAGCACCTCGATCGCCACGCTGTCGGCCGGACCCGCCAGCCGGTACTGGAATACGCCGTTGCCGATCCCGCGGATCGCGTCGTGCGGCTGGAACAGCCAGGCGTCGGCCGCGGCGACCTGCGCAGAGAGCTGGCGCAGCGGCTCGATGTCGTCGAGCACCCAGATGGAGCGGCCGTGCGTTCCCGCGACGAGGTCGTGCGCCTCCACGACGAGGTCGGCGACCTGCGTGTTCGGCAGGTCGAGAGAGAGCGAGCGCCAGTGGTCACCGTCGTCCCACGAGACAAAGACGCCGCTCTCGGTACCGGCATACAGCATGCGCGGCCGGACGACATCCTCGCGGATCACGCGCGTGATCTCGTCGTCGGGAATCCCGCTCACGATCTTCGTCCAGGTCTCTCCGAAGTCGTGTGTGCGCCAGAGGTACGGCCGTCGGTCGTCGAGCTGGTACATGGTGCCGGCGACGTACGCCGTGCCGGGATCGTGGCGCGACGCGTCGATCGCGACGATGCGGGTGTACTTCGGCATGTCGGGCGGCGTGATGTCGGTCCAGTGGGCGCCGCCGTCGCGGGTGATGTGCACGAGGCCGTCGTCGCTGCCGGCCCAGATCGTGTTCGCGTCGGCGTACGACGGGGCGAGGGAGAAGACCGTGCCGTAGATCTCCGGCCCGTTCATGTCCATCGTGATCAGGCCGCCGGACATGCCGAGCGTCTTCGGGTCGTTGCGCGTGAGGTCGGGGCTGATCCGCGTCCAGGTCTGCCCCTCATCGGTGCTCTTCCAGACGTGCTGCGACGTCGTATAGAGGGCGTGATCGACCGGCGAGAAGACGATCGGGAACGTCCACTGCCAGCGCTCGGGCAGCGCCGAGGCGGGCTCGCCGCTGAAGAAGCGAGGATCGGGCTGGACGTCGCGCTCCTGCCCGGTGCGCCGGTCGATGCGGGTCAGCAGCGCGCCCTGGCTGCCGGCGTAGAAGACGTCGGGGTCGGTGGGCGACTGCGCGATGTGGCCGCTCTCGCCGCCGCCGACGTCGTAGTACCAGCCGTGGTTCGGCCCGCGCGCCTGCATGAAGTCCCAGCCGCCGCTGGGGACGCAGACGGTGGAGTTGTCCTGCTGCGCGCCACAGACGTGGTAGGGGACGTCGCTCGTCGTCGTGATGTGGTAGAGCTGCGCGGTCGGGAAGTCCTGCTCGGTCCAGGTGGAGCCACCGTTCGTGGACACCGTGCCGCCGCCGTCGTTCGCGCTGGCCAGGCGCTTCGGGTCGTCCGGCGCGATCCAGAGGTCGTGCTGATCGCCGTGCGGCAGGCCGCGCACCGTCTCGAACGTCTTGCCGCCGTCCTTCGAGCGGTACAGCGACGTGTTCAGCGCGTAGACGACGTCCGCCTCCTTCGGGTCCGCGTAGATGTGCGAGTAGTAGAAGGAGCGCTGCCGGATCTTGCGCTCGTCGTTCACGCGCTTCCACGTCGCGCCGGCGTCGTCGCTGCGGAATACGCCACCCTCGTTCGCCTCCACGATCGCGTAGAGCCGCTTCGGGTCGGCGGCCGAGACGGTGATGCCGATCTTGCCGATCGGCCGCGCCGGCATCCCCGCGTTGGAGGTCAGGTCCGTCCAGTGGTCGCCGCCGTCGGTGGACCTGAACAGCTTCGAGTGTGGGCCGCCGCCCCACATCTTCCACGGCGTGCGGTACACCTGCCAGGTCGTCGCGTAGACGGTTTCGGGGTTCGACGGGTCGATGATCAGGTCCGCCGCGCCGGCGCTGTCCGACTCGAAGAGCACCTTCGTCCAGCTCTTTCCTCCATCGAGCGTGCGGAACACGCCGCGCTCCGCGTTCGGCCCGTACGGGTGTCCCAGCGCCGCGACGAAGACGCGGTCCGGGTTCGTCGGGTCCACGCGCACGCGCGCGATCGACTGCGTGTTCTCCAGCCCGACGTGCGTCCACGTCTTGCCGCCGTCGCTCGTGCGGTAGACGCCGTCGCCCTGCATGATGTTGCCGCGCAGCTCCGTCTCGCCCATGCCGATGTAGACGATGTCCGGGTTCGACTCCGCGACGCCGACCGCGCCGACCGATGAGCTGCCGAGCTGCCCGTCCGTGACCGGCTTCCAGGTCGAACCGCCGTCGGTCGTCTTCCACAGCCCTCCCCCGACCGCGCCGAACCAGTACTCATCGGGCCGCGCGGCGCTGCCGGCGATGGCCAGGGAGCGGCCACCGCGCTCGGGACCGATCTGGCGCCATTTCATGCCGGCGAAGAAGCTGGTGTCGGAGGTGACGCCGGCTGCGGGCGGCTGCTGCTGGGCCGCGGCGGGAGCGGGCGCCGAGGGCGAGGGCGAGGGGAGCGACAAAGCGGGCCAAGGCAGCGGATCGCAAAAGGCTGAGGGCTCCGGTCATCGGCGAGGGCTCGGTGGAGTATACTACAGGCGCTGACTGCAGGCGCTGACTGCAGGCGCTGACCGCAGGCGCTGACTTCAGGCGAACGTACATCCGGCAAGGTCGGTGAACAACCTGGGGAGGACGCCTGCCGCTCGCGCCTGCCGTTCGCGCCTGCCGCTCGCGCCTGCCGCTCGCGCCTCCAACGTCAACAGCTTGAAACGGAGGGCGTCGAAACGTTCGGAGGACTCGGAGTACGTCAACGGCTTGAAACACGGCGTCGAAGGGTTCGGAGGACTCGGAGTGCTGGTACCCCATCGGTATCGGGTTCGCGAAGGGGTGCCGACTCCGTTTCGTCCGAACCCATCCGAGTGCTCCGTGTCAGAATGTCAGCAGGTTCGGCCGCCCCGGCGCAGGACAATCGTGCCGGGGACCAGCGGCGCCTGCCGTTCCCGCCTGCCGTTCGCGCCTGCCGTTCGCGCCTGCCGCTTGCGCCTGCCGCTTGCGCCTGCCTTTCGCGCCTGCCTTTCGCGCCTGCCGTCGTTAGATTCGATTCCATGTGCCCACCAGAAGGAGGCCGAATGCGCCTGGAGCTGACGGAGGCGCAGGCGAGCGAGCTGCGCGAAATCCTGGAGAGCTACCTCGGGGATCTGAGGATGGAGGTCGCGCAGACGGACAGCATGGACTACCGCGAGCGACTGAAGGCGCGCGAGGTGGTGATCAAGGATCTGCTGCTGCGGCTGCGCGAGAGCTGAGCAATGGAGAACGATCCGCAGCCGACGCTGGAGGAGCGGCTGCAGCGGCTGGAGCGGGCCGTGACGGAGCTGCAGCGGGCGGTCGTGCGGGGTGCGGCCGCGCCGGTCGGGTCGCCGGCGGCCGCGCCGGTCGGGTCGCCGGCGGCGGTCCGCGTCACGGCCCCGCGCGCGCCGGGCACGGCTCCGGCCGCCGGGTCGCCGAGCGCGTCCCCGACCGATCGACCGTCAGCGCCGCCCGGCGCGGCCCTCGATCCGGGCCAGACCGGCGACTGGCGCGACCGCGGGGAGAGCCTGCTCGCGCGGGGCGGCGTCGTGCTGCTGCTGTTCGGCCTCGCGTTCCTCTTCAAGTACGCGGTGGATCGCGGCTGGATCACGCCCACGATCCGCTGCGCTTTCGGCTTCGGCGTCGGCAGCGCGATGACCGTGCTCGGGCTGCGCCTGCACGCGACGAGGCGACGCTACAGCCAGATCCTGCTGGGCGGCTCGATCGCGGTCTTCTACCTCGTCGCCTTCGCCGCGGCGCCGCTCTATCACCTGGTGCCGGACGCGGCGGCGTTCCTGTTCATGGACCTGGTCTCGGCGATGGCGCTCGTGCTGGCGGAGCGGGAGGACGAGCCGCTGCTGGCGTTGATCGGGATCGCCGGCGCCGCCGCCACGCCGGCGCTGCTCGGCTCGTGGGCTCCGAACGGTCGCGTGCTGCTACTGCACACGGCGCTGCTCGCGCTGTGGACGAGCCGGCTCCACGTCAGGACGGGCTGGAGAGCGATTCCCTGGGCCGCCGCCGCGGCCACCACCGTGCTCCTGCTCGGCACGCTCAGCGCGCGCGCTCCGGGGCGGCCGCTCGCGTTCGCCGTCGCCGCGCTCGTCTGGCTTGCGATCGGCGTGGCGCCGCTGGCGTGGCTGGAGACGGACGAGAGGGATGAGCCGCGCGGCAGGCAACACCTCGACAGCGTGCAGCCGCGCGTCCTCGCCGTCGCGTTCACGTTCCTGGTCGCGGCCCTTGCGGCATCGCTGTGGCCGGGCTCAGGACCGAGGGCGATCGGCGCCGCTCTGATGGCTGCGGCATGCGTCTACGGCACCCTCTCCGCGATCCGCTGGACCCTCTCCGCGCGTGTCGCGGACGAGGGCACCCGACCGGCCGGCAAGCCGATTCTGCCCGTCGCATCCGCCGCCGCCGCGGATGTCGCGGCGGCCCTGCTCCTGCTCGGCACGGCGCTCTCCTTCGCCGGGGCGGAAGGGGTCGCCCTGCTCTCGATCGAAGCGACGGCGCTCGTCGGTCTGGGCTGGCGGCTGCGCTCCGACAACTTCGCGCTGCTCGGTGCAATCACCTTCACCGGGCTCGCCGTGGCGCTCGCGCAGCGGGCGGCGATCGGCGGCACGGGACCGCTGAGCGCGGGCGGGCTCGCGTTCGTTCTCGCGATCGCGCTCGCCGCCCTCATCGCGTGGAGGGCGGAGCGGAGGACGCCTTCCGGCTACACGTCCCTCGGCTACGGCGTCGGCGCCTATGCGGGGCTGCTGCTCTGGATGGTCGCGGAGCTGCGCCCCCTGCCGAATCACGCGCTGCTCGTCTCGCTCGGCTGGGGGATCTGCGGCGCGACGTCCCTCGTCGTCGGCGTCGATCGCGACCGTCCGACCTTCCAGAAGGTCGGCCTCGCCACGCTCGCGATGACCGCTGGGAAGCTGATCCTGGTGGACATGGCGCAGGTCGAGGCGGTGTGGAGGATCCTGCTGTTCATCGGGTTCGGCGCGATGTTCCTGGGCCTGAGCTATTACCTGAAGGGGCGTGCTGCGGCGGGCCGCCGGCCGATGCCGGCCGACGAGGGGCAGGGCCCGGCGGGCCGCTAGCTCTCGCCCGGCCGCGCGACCTCGGTGCTCGCGCGCTGTGCCGGACGCGGCACCACCGGCGGCGCGCTCTCCAGCAGCCTGCGAAACTCCTGCTCCTCCAGCACCCGCTCGAGGGAGCCCTCGATCGCGCCGAGCCGGTCCTCGAGCACGGCGATCCGACGCTCCAGCTCCGGCGGCGGGGCGACGGGATTTCGCTGCTCCATCAGGTGAGTGAACGTCTCCAGCACGGGTCGGATGATGTGCTTGCCGATCACCGCGGTCAGCGGGATCGCGAAGATCACGAACGGGATCAGCTCCGGGACCGATATCGCCATGCCCTAAGGTATGGCGCCAGGCGCCCCGGGACGCAACGATTCGCGCCTCACGCTTCTTCCTCCGCTTCCTCGCCGGCCTCGACGATGTCGCCCTTCGTGAACAGCACGCGCCGACAGATGTCGCGCCATTCGTCGTTGCGACGCAGCAGGAACTCGAGGTCCATCGCGAAGTGCTTGAACTCCTCCTTCTGTGCGTTGCGCATGATCGCGCCCGCCTGCTCGTCCTGCTCGACCGCGAGGCGCTGCTCGTACCAGTCGATCGCCTCGGCTTCCTCGATCAGGGAGAGGATCATGCGCGCGAACGTGCGCGTCTCCTGCGGCAGCTCGCCGGGCGGCTCGTGATACTGGTCGAAGGCCATGCGTTCTCCAGGGCTAGGCAAGCCTCGCACTTCTCACTTCCTCAATTCCCCCAGCGCTGCGTCGATCGCGTTCACGACGCGGCTCTCCAACTCCGTCTTCCGCCGGGCCTCGAGGGCCGCGACACTGCCGGGCTGGCCGAGCTCGCCGAGCGCGTGGGCGACGGCGATGCGGATGTTGTGGTCGGCGTCGGCGAGCAGCGGCTCGAGCGTGCGGGCGAGCTCGGCCTCGCGGCCCTTCGCGTGCGCGAGCAGCGCCTGGATCGCGGCCTCGCGCGTAGCCCGCTCGTTGTCTGGCCCGATGTAGCGGGCGAGCGTCTGCCACAGGTCGGGCGCGCCCGCGGTGGACAGGGCCATGATCGCGTGGCTGCGCAGCACGTCGAGCCACGAGTCCTGGGTCAGCATCTCGCGGATGACCGGCAGCGCCCGCTCGGCGGAGGCGCTGGCGAGGGCCTGGACTGCTGTGCCGCGGACGTAATAGGACGAGTCGGCTCGGGCGAGCTCCGCGAGCCGGGCGGCGACGTCGTCGCCCTGGAAGGAGCCGAGGGAGCGGGCGGCTTCCTCGCGCACGCGCGCGTCCGAGTCCCGGCTCGCCGCGAGCAGCCCGGCGCGGGCCGCGGCGGCGGTCGTGTCTTCCGAGAACGCGCGCAGCGCACGAGCGGCGCGGCTGCGAACGCCCCAGAAGGGGTCGGAGCGCGCCGTCTTCGCGACGGCCTCGACCGCGGCCGTCTGGCCGGTGCGCTCGGCCATGAGCTGAACGGCCTCGATGCGGCCGGTGATGTCGTCGGCGTGCTCGGCCTGATAGGCGAGCATCGTGGTCGGGCGCGGGAAGTCGGTGATGTCGAGCAGCCAGCCGCCGGCGTCCCACTCGATCGAAAGCGGTATCGCCGGCAGGCGCACCGCGTAGCGGCCGGCACCGTCGCGGACGCGGACCTTGTCGCGCACCATGCCCGAGTCCGTGCGCACGACGACGTCCACGTCCGCGTCGAAGTAGCCGGTGAGCGAGTCGCGCGGCTGCACCTGCTTCGCGGCGAGCACGAGCGTGCTCGAAAACTCATCCCAGTCCCAGCGGACCTGGAAGACCGGGAAGCCGGCGCCGTAGACCCAGGCCTTGAAGAACGCGTCGAAGCTCCGGCCGGTCTGCTGCTCGAAGGCGTGCTGCAGGTCCGCGCTGACGACGGTGCCGTAGGCGTGGTCCGTGGTGTAGCGGTGCATGGCGGCCCAGAAGACGGAGTCGCCGAGCTCGTGCCGCAGCATCTGCAGCACGGTCGCGCCCTTCGGATAGATGTGGCCGCTGAAGAAGAGGTCGAACGGGTCCGCGGTCCAGCGGTCGTAGACGAGCGGCCGCCGCGCCCGGCGGTCGGCGGCGATGACCTGCTCCTGCGCCTGCAGGCGGTCGAGCGCGCCGTCCGCCTTGCCCTTGTACTCCTCGCGGAAGATCTGCTCCATGAACGTGGCGAAGCCCTCGTTCAGCCAGAATGTTCGCCCAGTCGCGGGTGGTGAGCAGGTCGCCGTACCACTGGTGGCCGAGCTCGTGGGCGACGAGGCCGCCCGACCAGTCCTGCGGCTCCGCCCACTTCGGGTGCAGGATGCCGTCGTCGAGCTGCGTGGTGGCGGTCACGTTTTCCATGCCGCCGAAGATGTATTCCGGGGCGACGACCTGATCGTACTTGCTCCAGGGGTAGCTGACGCCGGTCTTCCTGGAATAGATGTCGACCGCGTCCGGCGTCATGCCGAAGCCGCGGCGTCCAGCCTCGATCGAGTCCGGGTAGACCCAGTAATCGATCGGGATGTCGTTCCAGTGCTCGCGGATGATGGTGTAGTCGCCGGTCGCCGCGCTCATCAGGTACGTCGAGGCGGGGTGCTCGAGGCTCCAGTGCCAGACGACACCGTCGCGGGTCGTGTCGACCGAGACCAGGCGCCCGTTCGAGAGCGCCTCCTCACCACGAGGCACCGTGATGTAGAACTCCCACGTCTCCTTGTCGTTCGGATAGTCGTAGGTCGGAACCCAGTACCGGGTGTAGTCGGTCTCGCCCTGCGTCCAGAAGTAGTGCACGCGGTCGATGAAATACGCGCCGCGGCCGGGTCGCACGCTCTCGTAGGCGACGGTCACCTCGGTCGTGTCTCCCATTTCGAGCGGGGTCGGCAGCAGGATCGTCACCGTGTGACCGTCGTAGTTGCTCGCCAGCGTCCTGCCCGCGGCGGACGTGACCTTGCCGATCTTCATCGCCTCCGCGTCCAGCATCAGCGATCGCACCGGCGACTGCAGCGTGGTGAAGCGGACGGTCGTCGTGCCTACGACCGCGTGGCGATCCCAATCGAAGCGAACGTGCGTCGCCTGGTGCACGAGATCGAAGGTCCGCTCCCGCTCGGCGTGTGGCTCCCCCGGCGGCAGCGGACCCCACGTGATCAGCGGCCCCTCCTTGAACTTCGGCGTGCGCTGCTCGATCGGCAGCGTGTCCTGCGCCAGCGAGTCCGGCAGCATGCGCCGCTGCTGCCGGGGTCCGCCGTACGGCCCCTGGCGCTCCTGCCCTCCCGGCGTCGCGCAAGCCGCGAGCGCCGCGAGCCCGCCGATCCCAATGACCATCCAAGCACCCTGGAGCCTCATTGTCCGCCTCTGTGTCGGTTCACCCGCCCGGACGCACCCGCCCGGCACGCCCGCCCTAGCCCTAGCCCTAGCCCTGTTTACCCGAACATCTCGCTCAGCTCGCGGCCGACGACCGACAGCGCGGCCAGGCTGCTCCCGTCGTCGGAGCGGACCTCGTCGAGCAACGCCCGATAGCTCGCGAGCTCGGTACCGTAGCGGGAGCGGAATCCCTCGAGCAGCCGCTCGACCGATCCTTCGCCGTCGTTGGAATCGACGATTCGCTCCGTCAGCCGCCGGTGCGCGCGGCCGAGGTCGTCGGCGAGCAGATTCGCTGCGCGCTGCTCCCAGCGGTCATCGCGAGCGACCTCGAAGATGCGGCGACGCAGCCACGGGATCCCGACGAGCTCCGAGGCCAGGTAATACGCCTGACCCACCCGCACGGGGTCCATCCCGGTCTCGCGTGCGACGCGCAGGATCTCGAGGAGCTGGTCGAGGAAGCGGAGCGTGATGAGTCGTTGTGCGAGGTCGAACTTGTCGATCAGGTCCTGGATCTCCCGCACGCGCTCCTCGAAGATCTGGCGCTCCTCGCCGGCGACGATCTCGCCGAAGCGGTCTCGCAGCTGACCGAGGCCCTCGAGGTGCTGCTCGATGACCTCACCGGTCGGTACCTCCTCCTCGACGTTCGCGAGCACCCACCGGGTGGTGCGCTCGAGGACGCGGGCGAGACCGAGGAGCCAGCGGTAGACGAGGCCGGAGTCGAGCTCGCGCTCGACGTCCGAGAGACTCTCGCGCAGCGAAGGCGCGCCGCACAGCCGGGATGCGATCAGCCACGCGCGTGCGACCGCCGCCGGAGAGTGGCCCGTGTCGCGGGCGAGGCGGTAGGCGAAGGTCGCGCCCATCAGGTCGACGAGCTCGTTGGTGAGCTGGCTGGCCGTGATCTCGCGACGCAGCCGGTGTCCGGCGAGCGCGTCCCGGCCGGCGGCCTCGATGGCTTCGTCGGGGAAGTAGCGGATGAGGTAGGAGGCGGTCGCGTCGTCGTCGGGGAGCGGGCTGGCGAGCAGGCTCGCCTTCAGCGCCAGCTTGCCGTAGGCGAGCAGCACGGCGAGCTCCGGCCGGGTGAGCGAGCGACCGTGCGTGTGGCGCTCCGCCAGCTCCTCGAGCGAGGGCAGATTCTCGCCGGCCCGGTCGAGCAGCCCCTCCCGCTCGAGCCCGCTCATCACGCCCTGGAACTCGTCCAGCGCGTCGCGGGCGCGAACCTCCTCGAGCGACACGGCGAGCGACTGGGAGCGGTTGTCGTGCAGCACCAGATCGGTCACGGCGGGCGTGAGATCCTCCAGCACCGTGTTGCGACGGTCCATGTCGAGGCGTCCGGCGGACACCGCCGCGTTCAGAAGGATCTTGAGGTTTACCTCGCGATCCGACATGTCCACGCCGCCCGAGTTGTCGAGCGCGTCGGTGTTCAGGCGGCCGCCGCGCAGCGCGTACTCGACACGCGCCCTCTGGGTCAGCCCGAGGTTCCCGCCCTCACCGATCACCTTCGCGCGCAGCGCGTCGGCGTCGATGCGGACGGCGTCGTTGGCGGAGTCGCCGACGTCGGTGTCGGTCTCGACGCTCGACTTGACGTAGGTGCCGATGCCGCCGTTCCACAGCAGGTCGACCGGCGCGGCGAGGATCGCGCGCATCAGCGACTCGCCATCCATGGACGTGACGGTCTCCTCGAGCCCGAGCGCGACTCGCGCCTCGGGCGGGATCGCGACCTCCTTCACGCCGCGCGGCACGATGAAGCCGCCCTCGCTGAGCGTGGACCGGTCGTAGTCGTCCCAGCTGGAGCGACCCGCGTCGAAGAGGCGCGCCCGCTCCGCATAGGAGACCGCCGGGTCCGGCGTCGGGTCGACGAAGATGTGACGGTGGTCGAACGCGGCGATGAGCCGGATCGTGCGCGAGAGCAGCATGCCGTTGCCGAAGACGTCACCGCTCATGTCGCCGATACCGACCACCGTGAACGGCTCGGACTGGATGTCACGACCCATCTCGCTGAAGTGGCGCCGGACGCACTCCCACGCGCCTTTCGCCGTGATGCCGACGACCTTGTGGTCGTAGCCGTGCGAGCCGCCGGACGCGAAGGCGTCGCCGAGCCAGAAGCCGTACTCGGCGGAGATCGCGTTCGCGACGTCGCTGAGGTGCGCCGTCCCCTTGTCGGCCGCCACGACCAGATATGGATCGGGCTCGTCGTAGAAGATGACATCGGGCGGGTGCACGATCTCACCGTCCACGAGATTGTCCGTGATGTCGAGCAGCCCGCGCATCAGCGTGCGGTACTGCTCGGCCGCCTCCTCCAGCATGGCCTCGCGGCCGCCGAGCTGGCGCCGCGTCACGAAGCCGCCCTTCGAGCCTCCCGGCACGATCACGGCGTTCTTCACCATCTGCGTCTTGACCAGCCCCATGATCTCGGTGCGGAAGTCGTCCGGCCTGTCGCTGTAGCGAATCCCGCCACGGGCGACGCTGGCGCCGCGCAGGTGGACGCCCGCCATGCGCGAGGACTGCACCCAGACCTCGAACTTCAGCCGCCCGCGAGCCAGAGCGCCGAGCTGGAAGCAGGAGAACTTGAGCGAGATGTACGGGACGCCGCCGGAGCGGGCGGTCGGACGCGCGCCTCCGTGCCGGTAGTAGTTGGTGCGGACCGTGGCGCTGACCAGCGTCAGCAGTCGCCGCAGCGCGCGGTCGTCGGCGA
Organism: uncultured Gemmatimonadales bacterium; assembly: GCA_963798855.1. Taxonomy (GTDB): domain Bacteria; phylum Gemmatimonadota; class Gemmatimonadetes; order Longimicrobiales; family RSA9; genus CAWCUU01. The sequence continues at coordinate 35,128 of CAWCUU010000002.1, forward strand.
GCGAGGTCACGCTCTCGAGGGAGCGGATGAAGCTGCGCTCGATCTTCAGCGCCTCCCGCAGCCGGTCGCTGCGCGACAGCTCGAGCGCGGGGTCGAAGCGGGTCGCGAACAGGCGGATCAGCAATTCGGCGGCGCTCGGGTAGGCGCGCAGCGCCGAGACGAGCGAGAGTCGGCTCGGGACGGCCTGAAGCTGGAAGGCGTACTCGGAGTAGGCCCGCAGCACGTCGATCTCGCGCCAGGCGAGTCCGGCCGACAGGATCAGCGCATTGAGCGGGTCGTTCGCGGCCTCCCCGGCGCGCGCGTCGAGGATCAGCTCCGAGAGCGCGCCGGCGTGCTCGACGAGGTCGATCGGCTCGCCGGCGGAGTCCTGCACGGCGAAGACGTAGATGGCGGCGTCCTCGACGCCGGGCCCGTGCACCTCGAAGGGCGTCATGGCCATGACGCGCAGCCCGGCGTTGTCGAGGATCGGCATGAACTCGGAGAGCACGAGTCGCCCTCCCCGCACGAACAGCTTCACCTGGGAGACGGGCTCGTCGACGGCGAGGGCCTCGGCCGAGGCGGGGTTCGAGATGACGACGGCGACGTGGCGACCCTCGGCCCGCATCGCCTCGAGCTCGAGGATGTCCTGCTCGGCGATGTCCGGCTCCGTCGCCGCCCGGTACTCGGCGCTGAACGCGACGCTGTAGCGGTTCGCCAGCCGCCGCGCCTCCTCGCCGGGGTGCACCTCCTCCAGCCCGGCGCGCACGCGATCCGCCCAGCTGCGCGTGAGCCGGCGTACGATCCCCTCCAGCTCCGCCGGGTCCACCTCCTTCCCGCGCCCCGGAGGAGAGGAAAAGTAGAAGTGCAGGCGCGCCTGATCGCCGCCGCCGAGCGCCAGGTGGTAATTCAGCACGTCGCCGCCGAGGCGAGCGAGGAACGCTTGCTCGATCGCCTTGCGGACGTCGCCGGAGAACTTCTCCTTCGGCAGGATCACCATCACCGAGACGCCCCGATCGAGCGGGTCGGGGCGGAGCGTGACCTTGACCTCGTCGGTGTGGTAGAGCGCGAGCGCGGCCTGAATGTCGCTGCCGATCCGCTCCGCCGAGGTGAGGAACAGATCCTCCTTCGGCATGGAGTTGAAGATCGTGATGATCTCCTTGTAGTCGTGCGACCCCTTGATGACGCCGGCCTCCTGGAGGATCTCCCTCAGCTTCTCGCGCAGGATCGGGATGCGCCCTGCGTCCTCCGAGTACGCCCGCGACGTGAAGAGGCCGATGAAGCGGAGCTCCCCGACGACGTGACCGTCGGCATCGATCTTCTTGATGCCGATGTAGTCCATGCGCGCACGACGATGGACGGTCGACGTCGCGTTCGTCTTGCTCGTGATCAGCAGCGGCCCGCCGGAGACGCGCTCACGCAGCCCGCTCGGCAGATCGGCCAGCAGCATCGGCTCCGAGAACGTCGATGCCGCCTCGTTGCGGAGGATGCCGAGCCCGGAGCCGGGCTCCACCACGATCGCAGGCCCCTTCGGCGTCTGCAGAATGTCGTAGGCGCGATAACCGAGAAAGACGAAGTGGTCGTCGCGCAGCCAGCGGACGAAGTTCTGGACCTCCTCCACTTCCTCGGCTCGCTCCGGGAAGCGCCGCGCGACATCCAGCAGGTACGCGGTCGCGTCGTCCAGCGCCGCCTGCATCGGCTCGAAGTCGTCGGTCGCACGGACGACGTCGAGGAGGTGAGCCCGGACGGCCTCGCCGACCGCCTGCATCCGCTCCGGATCCTCGATCCGCGAGATCTCGCAGTGGACGAGTGACTCGCGGGGCTCGCCGGCGGAGGCCGGTCCGAGGTCCAGGATCGTTCCGGCGTCGTCCCGCACGACCTGCATGACGGGGTGCAGGAAGCGCTCGATCGCGAGGTCCTCCGCGTGCAGATACTCGCGGATCGTGTCGACGATGAACGGCCTCTCGGAGACGTCCGTGCGCAGCACCGTCACCGGCGCGCGCCAGCCCTCCCCCGCAGCCTCCGGATTGCAGAGCTCGACGTTGACCTCGTCGCGCCGCGAGCGCTGCAGCATGCGGAAGGCTCCGAGCGCGAGCGCCGCGAGGCTCTCGGCCCCGCGCCCCTGGAAGAACTCCGGGGGAGCCTTGGCGAAGAAGAGTCGACAGAAGTCGCGGGCGAGGTTCTTCTCGGAGGGCTCGACACGGCTCTCGACGACCGCATCGATCTCATCGAGGATGCCGGCGCGTGCGGAGGCGCCGGCTGCGGTACCATCTGCTATGCGTTCCACGGTCCGAAGCCAGGGTGCAAGAAGTGTGAAGTGTGAAGGCTCGGATGTGAAGGGGCAAGGCGTCGGGCCTCGGCGCGACGGGCGCGCGCTTCGCGAGGGGGGCTGCCCCGCGGCGCATCACGGAAGTGTGAAGCTCGAAGTGTGAAGTGTGGGGTGGGGAGGCTAGAATGTGACGGATGAGATGGACGCCGAGCTTCCGGAGATACGCGGCTCGCAGCTCGAGGAGGAGATGGCATGACGGAGCGCAGCGACACGGCAGGCCACTCGGCGGAGGCGGCGATTCCGGCGGATCGGGGAGGATCGCCGGCAGGCGAGCTGCGGCGCTCGCTGCGGGTGAGGGACGGGCTGGCGATCACGGTCGGCATGGTGATCGGAGCGGGCATCCTCCGGACACCCGGGCTGATCGCCGCGTACCTGGGCAGCCCCGCGGCTATCCTCGCGGTATGGCTGCTCGGCGGCGTCGTGGCGGCCTTGAGCACGCTGCTGCTGTCCGAGATGGCGGCGGCGATTCCCGCCGCGGGTGGCAAGTACGTATACGCGCGCAGCGCGTACGGCCCCGTCGCCGGCTTCGTCGCCGGGTGGGCGGAGCTGCTCGTCGTACGGGCGTTCTCGGGGGCCGCGAAGGCGGTGGTCATCGCGGAGTACATCACGCTGGTCGCGGGCCGGGGGTCGGTGCCGATCATCGCTGGCGCCGTGATCGTGGCGTTCGCGCTGCTCCACCTCGGCGGCCTGCGCGTGGGCACGGCGGTGCAGAACGCGACGACCGTGATGAAGGTGCTCGTGCTGCTGGGCATCGCCGCGGCGGGGATCTGGGCGGGCGGAGCGCGCGGCTTCGCGGCCGGGGGTACGCCGGCGCCGGAGTACGCCGGGCTGCTCGGCTTCGCCCTCGCCTACCAGGCGGTGGCGTTCGCGTACTACGGCTGGGAGGACGCCGCGAAGATGGCGGAGGAGACGCGCGACCCGGGCCGCTCGTTGCCGCGCATCCTGCTCGGGGGAGCGGCGCTCGTCGCGGTGCTCTACCTCCTCGTCAACGTGGCGTTCCTCGCCGCGCTCACCCCCGCCGAGATGGCCGGCTCGCCACTCGTCGCGCAGGACGCGATCGCGGGTGTGTTCGGACACGCCGCGGGCACCGTGGTCGTGGTCGCGGGCGTGCTGATCCTGTTGAGCAGCCTGAACGTCAACTTCCTCGGCATGCCGCGCGTGGCGTTCGCGCTCGCCCGCGACCGGCTCGCGCCCCGGGCGTTCACGCGCGTCTCCCACGCGGGCACCCCCGTGCAGGGGCTGCTCTTCATCTCGGCGCTCCTGCTCGCGCTGGCCGTGAGCGGGGCGTTCGAGTGGCTGATCCGGTTCATGATGCTGATCGCGATCTCGGTCGATCTGATGGTGCTGACCGGCTTCTTCGCGCTGCGCTATCGCCGCCCCGAGATGCACCGCCCGCTACGGGTGCCGGGATACCCGTGGCTGCCGGCCCTGACGATCGTGCTCTACCTGCTCGTGCTGGCGATCATCGTCGCGACCCAGCCCGCGCTGGCGCTCGGCGGCGGCGCGATGCTCGTCGCCATCGTGATCGCCGGCGTCGTCGTCGTCCGGCGGGCGAAACCCGGACCGGCCCGGTGACGTAAGGATGGGTGTGGCAACAATTTCGCAAGCGAGGATGCGATGCTGGGGATTCTGACAGGGCTGATCGCCGGCGGCGCCGCGGTCGGCGGCTACATCCAGTCGCGTCGCTTCGTGCGACGACGCCTTCGCTACCTGGACGGGATCAAGGGCGTGAAGGCACCCGTCGTGGCCGGCGCGGTCGCGACGGCGGTCGCGGCGCCGGTCGTCGCGCTGCTCCCCCTCGTCGGCGCGGGGACCGCGCTGCTGTTCGGCGGTGCGGTCGGGCTCGGCACACGGCGGGGGGCGCGGGACATCGAAGACGGCGTGTGGGAGGATGAAGTGTGAGGTGTAAGCGACCTGCTAGCAGGTCGCTGAAGAATGGAAGCGAGCCGCGTTGCGAGTGCCACGGGGCCGGATGCGAGGCGGCGCGACGACGCGATGCCAGGGCGCATCTCGGAGGAGCGGCAACGACGCAGACGGCCCCGTGCCGCCGCAACCCGAAGGGAGCAGGGGGGTTGCGGCCTCACTCATCGTTGCTCGTCGTCGCCATAGCGCTGCTATGACTCCTCCTCGCGCCTTGATTGAGGCTCCGCAAGCCCCCTGCTCGCGGCCGCACTCCCATTTTTCAGCGACCTGCTAGACGCCGGGGATCCGGCGGTCGGGGATGTCGCCGGCCGGGAGCAGGAGCATGAACGAGGAGCCCTCGCCGGGACGGGTGTCGACCTCGATCTCGCCGCCGAGGGAGCGGGCGAGCTGGCGGGCGAGGCTGAGTCCGAGGCCGGCTCCGCCGATACGGCGCGTCGACGATTGATCGACCTGCCAGAATCGGTCGAACACCTGCTCCACGTGCTCGGCGGCGATGCCGATGCCCGTATCGCGCACCGCGCAACAGACCTGGCTGCCGCGCCAGGAGAGACTGAGCTCGATCCCGCCCTGCTCCGTGAACTTCACGGCGTTCGTCAGCAGGTTCAGCAGGATCTGCAGCACCTTGCCGCGGTCCGTCACGACTTCCAGAGCGTCGGGCAGACGGGCCTCGAGGGTGAGTCCCTTCCCGGCGGCCATGGGCCCGACGACCTCCAGCGCCTCCCGCGCCACGGCGGCGAGATCGAAGGCCTCCCGCGCGATGACATCCGGCGCCGCCTCGACGCGCGCGTAATCCAGGATCTGGTCGACGAGGCCGACGATCTGATCGGCCGCACCCTTCAGCCGGCGCAGCTGATCCCGCTGCGCCTCGTTCAGCGGTCCTCGCGTCTCGGCCGCGAGCAGCTCGGCGTAGCCGACGACGGCGGTGAGCGGGGTGCGCAGCTCGTGCGAGACGACGGCGAGGAAATTCGACTTCGCGGTATTCGCGGCCTGAGCGGAGTCGTAGAGCTGGGCGCGGGCGAGAGCCTGCGCGCCCTCGTGGGCGAGGAGCGAGACCAGGTTGCGCTCGTCCTCATCGAAGTCGCGGCTGTCGACGAAGGCGAACGTCGCGACGCCGAGCACCTGACTTCCGACGGCGAGAGGGAGCGAGACGATGGCCGGATACCCTGCCGGCATCATCGCGGCTGGCATTTCAGGATACCTCCGCCGGCGCTCCGCCGGTGATGACAGATATACCGGCTCGCGCGTGCGTACGGCATCGCAGGCGGGGTTTTGGACCTCCAGCGCAACGCGGCTCCACTCGGCGACCACCTCGGCGCTGAATCCCGTGGAGAATCGCAGCGCCATCTCCCGCCGCCGCTCGTTCACCAGCGAGATCGCGCCTGCGGACGCCTGGAGCGCATCGAGCAGCACGGCGAGAAGGACGCGGTTCACCTCCTCGGAGGTGGCCGCACCGACCAGCGCCGCCGTGGCCTGCAGGTGCCTCCGAGTGCGGAGCCTGGCCCGCTCGGCGCGGTCGCGCGCTCCCTGCTCCGATTCGGAGAGACGGGCGTGGTCGAGCGCCAGCCCGACGCGCCCGGCGACCGTCTGCGCGAACGGGATGTCCGCTTCGGTGAAGGGCGGCAGGCTGCCATCCCGGGAGAAGCTGATGGTGCCGAGGGCGCGTCCGCGCGTAATGAGCGCGACGACGATCGAGGAGACGATACCGAGATCGAGCGTGATCTTCGCGTGCTCGGGAGTGATCGCGAGGGAGCGCAGGTCTTCGGCTTCGAAGTGAAGGAGCAACGGCTTGCCGGTGCGGATCACGCGAGCGACGGGCCCGGAGCCGTCGAGGCGTGGCGGAAAGCGGCACATCGCGGCGGCGAGCCGCTCCCGGTGCGGGTCGCGGTGGGTGACGAGCAGACGTTGCAGCGAAGAGCGGTCCTCCGTCACCACGTCCACGACGCAGAAGCTCGCGAAGGATGCGACCGCGAGGCGCGTGAGGCCGGCCAGCGTCGCCTCGTATCCCATGGCCGACGCAACGAGGCTGTCGACCTCGTCGACGAAGCGTTTCGGGTCCGGGCTCGTGGGTGCCGACGTCGGCGGGAATGACTGCGATGGGCCCTCAGGCTGCATTGCGGCCGTGATTATCGGTGCGAGGCTTTCGCGTTGCCTGAATCTGTGCGGGGCGGCCTTTTCTGGAAAGGGGCCGTTGCAGCCGTGGCCGCCCCGCTCTACCCTTCCCTGCCGACACCCCGGACCAAGGACGGATGACGGATCCACGCTGGCGCGATGTCGACTCCGAGCCCCGCACGCCGCCGCCGTATCCAATGGCGGTGCCGGCGGCTCGGCCGGGCCGGGCCGCGACCGCGGCGGCGATCGCCCTCGTCGCCGGCGCGTTCGCCGTCGTGCTGGCCGCGGTCCCGTCGCGCGTTTTCGACCTGGAGCGCTACCTCGCGCCGAAGGAGCTGGCGCTCGCCGCCACGGCGCTCCTGCTGCTCGCCGTGCTGCTCCCCGGCTGGCGGAAGGTCGAGGCCGGCGCGGCGGACACGCTGCTCGTGGCCTATGTGGCGTGGTCGGCGCTGTCCGCCGCGCTGGCCAGCAACCGGGCGCTCGCGTTCGACGCGCTCGGCGTGAGCTTCGGCGGCCTCGTCGTCTTTCTCGCGGCGAGGCTGGCAGAGCGCCGCGGAGCGGGACGCACCGTTCTCGTCGGGCTCGCGCTGGCATCGACGCTCGCGGCCGGTCTGGGCATTGCGCAGGCCTACGGTGTGGACCTCCGCGTCATGGCGGACAGCCGGCCGCCGGGCGGCACCTTCGGCAACCGCAACTTCCTCGCGCACGTGACGGCGATCGCGGCACCGATACTCCTGCTCCTCACGCTGCGCTCGCGCCGCAGCGCGACGGTGGCGGCGGGACTGGTCGCCCTCGCGGCGGCGGTCGCGATCATCGTGCTCACGCGCTCGCGCGCCGCCTGGCTCGCGCTCGGGGTATCCATCGCGGTGATGAGCATCGCCACGCTCGTCGGCCGGAACCGGCCGCTGGCCGGCATCCGGCACGCGCGAGCCGTGGTCATCGGCCTGGTCCTCATCGCGGCCGCCGCCGTGGCCATCGCCCTGCCGAACGCGCTGCGCTGGCGCTCGGACTCGCCCTACGCGGAGACGCTGACGGGGCTCGCCAACTATCAGGAGGGATCGGGGCACGGCCGCCTCGTGCAGTACGGCAACTCGCTGCGGATGCTGCGCTTCCGGCCCGTCCTCGGTGTAGGCCCCGGCAACTGGTTCGTGCACTACCCGCGCGTGACGACCCCCGGCGACCCCTCCTTCGCCGGCTACGACCCGATCCCGACCAATCCCTGGCCGAGCAGCGACTGGGTCGCGATCCTGGCCGAGCGCGGCGTCATCGGTCTCCTGCTCCTGTCGCTGGCCGCGCTGGCCGCCGCGATCAGCGCGGTACGTCGCCTGCGCGGCGACCCGACGGAGGCGTCGCGTGCCGTAGCCGTGCTCGGCACGCTGACCGCGGCGTTCGTCGCCGGCAGCTTCAATGCGGTCACGCTCCTCGCCGCTCCCACCCTCTTCGTCGCCGCCATCGTCGGTGTGCTGCTGCCGGTCGAGGCGCGGCGACCATTCCCCTCTCTGGAGGGCGGACCTCGCCGGGCCCTCGGCTGGGTGGCCCTCGTTCTCGGCCTCGCCTTCACGATCGGCGCGACCGGCCGGGTCGCGGCGCTCGTGATCGCACGCCAGGGCCAGCGCTCATCGCTGGTCACCGCCGCCCGCCTCGCGCCGGGCAGCCATCGGCTCCAGCTGCTGCTCTCACGAAGCGGCTCATGCCGGCAGCGGCTTCCGCACGCCCGCGCGGCCCGGCGGCTCATGCCGTATCACTCCGCGCCGAGGCGCGCCGTGCGCGCGTGCGGCGGGTAGAGCCGTGCAGCGAGCAGCTGTCATTCGCGGGCACGACCGCGCGTTTTTGAGTCAGAGACTCGACCGGAGGTGGGTATGCGACATTCTCGAATCCTGCTGTTCGCGGGCGCGGCCATGCTCCTGCTCGTACCGCCCGCGCCGTCGGTGGCACAGGAGCGCGGGCTGCGTCTGACGCCGTACGCCGGCGCCTACCGGCCGCTCTCGCACTCGGAATTCATGGACGTAGCGACGCTGCCGCTGCTGGGCGTGCGGCTCGAGAGCGCGGGACATCTGCGGCTGCGGGCGAGCGCGGCCATGACGACGCGCGGCACCGCCAGACAGAACGCGTTCTGCCTCGCGGTCCGGCCGGGGCCCTGTCCGCCCCTCGAGGCGGCACTCCGCGTGGAGACGGGAAGCGCCGATCTGGCGCTCAATGTGCTCCGTTCCGGTCCGATCCGGCCGTACGTGCTCGCGGGCGGCGGGGTCAAGCGCTACAGCTTCGGCGGGGATCGCGCCGACGCCTTCGGCGGTGCGCGTACCGACGTCGCGCTGCAAATGGGTGGCGGCGTCCAGGCTCGCCTCGGCCGCGTCAATGTGGTCGCAGAGGCAGCCGATCTCGTCAGCCGATTCCGCCCCGACGGCTGGAGCCAGCGCTTCACGCAGCACGACCTCGCCCTGACAATGGGCGTACGGCTGGGCCTCTGAGACCGAGCGCCGGGTGAGCGATCTCGATCGGCGGCACGCGATCGGCGCGATGGGAGCGCGGGCTCTGCGCTTCGGCGTCGCGCTGTTCGGGGAAGCCGACGTGTCGAGAGCGCAGGGACGCCTGCCCGCCGGTCTCGACCCGCTGCTCGCCGGCGTGCTGCACGACGCATCTCTGGCCCCGAGCGTCCACAACCTGCAGCCGTGGGCCGTGCGGCTGACCGGCCCGATGAGGCTGGAGATCTCCGTCGATGCGGCTCGCGTCCCGACGGAGCTCGATCCCGACCACCGCGAGACCCACCTGTCCGTCGGCGCGTTCCTCGAGAACCTGGACCGCTCGGCGCGCCGACATGCACTCCGGGCGGATGCCACGCTCGACGAATCAGAGGACGAGCCGCTGCTCCGCGTCAGGCTGGCGCCCGACGCTCCCTCCCGCGAAGCCATCGCTCCGATGCGGCTGCGCTGCACGCTCCGCGCTCCCTTCCTGACGGAGGCGCTCGCTGATGGGGAGGTCAATGTGCTGCTCGAAGGCACGACCGGCGTGCGCTACCTCCCCCACGAATCCGAGGCGGCCGGGGTCGTCGAGGAGGCCACGATCGAGGCAGCGCGGCTGCGCGCGCACGGCCCCGAACGGGGTGCACCGCACCCATGGACGCGGCTGCGCGACAGATTTCTCGGCGACGACGTCGAGCGGACCGCGCGGCGCGTCGCCGCCTGCGCGGGCTGGGTCATCGTCGCGGCCGAATCGGACGACGTCGCGGCGCGGATCGGCGCCGGGCGTACGATGGAGTCCGTGTGGATCCGTGCGCAGGCGTCGCGCATCGCGGTGCACCCGATGAGCGCCGCGCTCCTGCAGTCGGATGCTCGAAGGACGCTCGGCGAGCGCCTCGGCGCGGTCGGTCCGGTGCAGGCGCTCCTCCGGGTCGGCCGCGTGGACGACCACCCCGGGCCGCAAACGCCGCGTCGGCCGCTCGCCGATTTCGTACGGCGTGCCCGGTGACCCGGGCCAGCCTCGCACCCTCGCGCCCGGTCAGGGCGTCTGCGGCGCAGTCGCGCCGGGCGCGGGCTGCGTGCCGACCGCCGGCTCCCCTCGACTCGCCCCGGCGCCGGGGAGATAGAGCCAGAAGTACCAGATCGCGGCCAGCACGAGAAGCACGATGATGATGCCGATGAACCATGCGACCGGGCTGCGCCGCGGCCTGCGCTCGATGGGAATCTCCGCCAATGGGCACCTCCTCCGGGTGGAAGGGCGCCGCCGGAGCGGCGGCGCCCCCTGTCTTCACTCCGAGCGCCGCTTCTCGATGATGATGTCGTCGCCGCTGACACGGATGCGTACCTCGTCGTCGTCACCGCGGATGGTCGCCGTGTCGCCGGCGTCCATGGTGACCCGCCGGGTCTCGACATCGTCACGAGCCTCGGCAGCCTCGGCAGCCTCGGCAGCCTCGGCAGGCTCGCGGCGCTCGGCGACGTCTTCGCGCGTGTAGGGGTCGCCGAAGAAGTGACGGTGCGACGCCTCGGCCGCCGCTCGCTCGCGTCTGGCGTCCGCACGATCAATGTCGTGCTCGTGCTCGGCGACGTGGCGATAGCGACGGTTCACCTCGTCTGCATCGTCGCGACGGAGCGGGAGCCCGCCGTAGATGGGGTAGTCGGCGAGATCGCGGGCGAGCAGTCCGTCCACGACGACGCGCTTGTGGTGGCGGTCCAGCCGCACGCGCTGGAGCGGGATCAGCACGTGCCGGTCCAGCGGCTCGAGGTCGAGCCGCTTCTCGTCCAGGTCGCAGTCGAGGTACGCCGCTCGCATTCGGGAGCGGTCGACCAGCAGCTCCGACACCTCGCCCACCTTCTCCGCGTCGGCGGTGACGACCTTCCAGCCGCGCGGATCCGCGTCTCCGGCGACGCGGTAGTCATCGAGGTCGTCCAGCCGGGCCAGGGGCAGCTCGTCCGCGTCGGTATCCGAGTCGACCCGCACCGGCACCGGCCGCTCGGCCGCGCGCGAGTGGCGGGCATCGTCCCATGCCCGGTCCAGCCGCCGGGCGTATTCGTCCGTGACCAGGTCCGGATCCCTGTCGTATTCCGGTATCGCCTCCAGCGAATCCTTCGTCACCCCGTCCAGCCACACGGCTTCCCGCCCTTTCTCGACGTGGGCGCGGCTCAGCGGGATCAGGACGTGCTTGCGGAAGAGGCCGAGATCCACGTCCAGGAAGCGCATGTCGCCGGCGGCATCGAGCAGCACGTCATCGACGCGCCCGACCTTCTCATCGTCGGCGTCGGTCCGGACCTCCCAGCCGCGCACGTCGTAGGCGCCGTCGGGGAACGTGAAGTCGTCGGATCGGGATAGCGGTCGCAGGGCCATGGCAGGTTCCTCCGGTGAAGCGTCACCCGGCGGACGACCACCGCCGCCGGTAGCGATACAGGAGGGCAACGGGCGTGCCAGCCAGTCAGGCTGGTCAGGCTAGTCAGGCTACGCAGGCTAGGCAGGCTAGTCAGGCTAGGCAGGCTAGTCAGGCTAGGCAGGCTAGTCAGGCTGGTCAGGCTAGTCAGGGGGGTGACACACGGCGGGAGGTGGAGGCGTAGGGAGGGGGGTGGGCTCGTCGGTCGGAGCGTCACGGCCGGCGAGGCACTCCCTCGCGCCGGAGGTCCGGAACCATGGACGAAGACATCCTCGCCATGCTGCTCACCGCCCTCGTCACGCTGACGGTCGTGGGCGGCTTCGTGATCCGATTCTCGCTCAAGCCGATCGTGGACTCGATCGCGCGGCTGCTCGAGGTGCGCACGAACGGCGCGGGGAGCGAGCTGCTCGAGCGGCGGATCGCGCTGCTGGAGCAGGAGCTGCAGCTGATGAAGATGGAGCAGTCCCGCTTCGTGGAGGAGCAGGAGTTCGAGGCACGGCTCCAGCGCTAGCCGCCGCGCCTCACGACCCCGACGGGGCCCTCCGAATGGGTACCGGCTGGTCGGGCGGCTACAGGCTCATCCGGCGAAGCGATTGTACAGCCAGGCGTAGACGGCACCGGCGACCGCGCCGTCGACGAGCGCGTAGCCGGTGCCGACGACGACGCCCGCCCAGCCGGTCGTCGCTCCGTAGCCGGGATAGACGGACCGGACGACATCGAGGAAGGCGTCGCCGTAGCCGGGCCAGAGCTGTCCGGCCGCGGCGGTGAGGCCGACCGCCAGCGCCCACAGCAGCCCCAGTCCCAGCGCCGCGCCCTTCAGGGAAAGCCGCATACGATCCTCCGCGTGAAGGTTCTCGCGCGCCCGCGCCCGACGCCGCGCAGCGCCTGCATCGACTATCCGGATGGTAGCCATGGCGGCTCGCTCCGGCGAGCGCAACCCGGGGCGGGGGCACGCGAGCCGGATGGCGATGGAAGCGTCGGCAGGATAGGTTGTGGGGTGCCCCCGGTCGCGCGCGCACGACTTCTGCGGCGAGCCCGCGTGACCGGACCTTCCGAACGGTTTTCAGCAGGAGCGGAGCAGGTGGCGATCATGAGACAGAAGAGTGAGCCACAGCAGCAGCCTGTGGAGCAGCGGCGGCCGACGCCTGAGACCGGCGCCGCGATCTCACTCATCGGGGCGGGCATGCGCATCGACGGGGACTGCGAGGCCGACCGTCTGCGCATTGAAGGGCAGATCACGGGCAACGTTCGGGCCTCGAACCTGGTCGTCAGCGCGGGCGGCCGCGTCGATGGCGACGTCATCGGGCCGGACGGAGGAGAGGGCGCGGACAGCTTCATCATCGAGGGCAGGGTCGGCGGGGCGGTGCGCGCGCGTCGGGTGGAGGTACGTCCGAACGGCGAGGTCGCCGGCGGAATCTACGCTTACGAGGCGGTGGTGGAGGGGCGCGTCAGCGGCGGCGTCGTCGCCGAGCACCGTCTGCTGCTGGAGGAGCGAGGCTTCGTCGAGGGCGATGTGCGCGCCGTCCGACTCGCCTTGAAGGAAGGCGGGCAGGTCAACGGCAACATCCAGATGGGCGAGCGCGCGAAGGCGGCGCTCTCGAAGTCGAGCCCCTCGCGCCCGGGCTCCACGCCGGCATCCCGCGAGACGGCGTCGAAGCCGCAGGACGAGGAGTCACGGTCGGGGCAGAGCGGAAAGCCCCAGGAAGCCGCACAGAAGAGCTGACGAGGCGCGGGGCGTCGGCGCACGTGCGCCGGCGCCGGCCGCCACGGTCGCGTCAGACCACCCCAGACATGAGCTTCCTCGACGTACGGTCGCTGACGAAGACCATCGGCGCGCGCACGCTGTTCGAGGGGATCTCGTTCTCGCTCGCCGACGGCGAGCACGTCGGCCTCATCGGCGCCAACGGCTCCGGCAAGACGACGCTGCTGCGTATCCTCGCGGGAGACGAGAGCCGCAATGCGGGCGAGATCGCGCTGCGACGCGGCGCCCGCATCGGCTGGCTGAGGCAGGAGCCGGCGCTTTCCGAGGGTGTCACGGTGTTCGAGGCCGCCGCCGCCGGTCGTCCCGAGCTGGTACGTGCCGTGGGCGAGTATCACCGGGTCAGCACGGCGCTGGCCCGAGCCGCGAGCGGGACCGAACGCGGTGCCGAGGCAGGCGAGGCTCCGGGCGGGAGACGGAAGCTGGACGAGCTGCTCACGGCGCAGTCGCGGCTCACGGCCGAGATGGACCGGCTGCACGCCTGGGACTTCGACCATCAGGTCGAGGAGGTGCTCAGCCGCCTCGACGTGGGGGATGTGGAGCGGTCCGTCGGCGCGCTTTCCGGCGGCGAGCGCAAGCGTGTGGCGCTCGCGCGCACACTGCTCGGCGACCCGGACCTGCTGCTGCTGGACGAGCCCACGAACCATCTGGACGCCGACACGGTGCAGTGGCTCGAGGAGTGGCTGGTGGACTATCCGGGGGCGCTGCTCCTCGTCACGCACGACCGCTATTTCCTCGACCGCGTCGTGGACCGCAACCTCGAGCTCGCGCTCGGCGGTCTCTTCTCCTATCCGGGCGGATACGCCGACTACCTGGAGCAGAAGCAGGCGCGGGAGGAGCGGATCGCGACGGAGGACGCGAAGCGACGTCGGCTCATCGCGAAGGAGCTGGAATGGGCCAAGCGCGCACCACCGGCGCGCACCGGAAAGGCGCGCGCGCGCCTGAAGCGAGCGGAGTCGCTCCGTGACGAGTCGCGGGCACTTCGCGAGCGGGCGCGCCCGGAGACGCCGAGTCTGGAGGGCGCCGGGGCGCCCCGGCTCGGGCGCACCGCTCTCGAGCTGCGGGGCGTGGTGAAGGGCTACCCGGGACGGCCGCTGATCGAAGGCTTCTCCGCGACCGTGAAGGGCGGCCAGCGCGTGGGGATCATCGGCCCCAACGCCGCCGGCAAGACCACGCTGCTGCGCATGATCGCCGGCGACGAGGAGCCGGATTCCGGCACGATCGCGCTGCCCGAAAACACCCGGACCGCCTACTACGACCAGCGGCGCGAGCAGCTCGACGACGAAGCCAGCGTCTACGAGAACGTGGCGCACGCGGAGTGGCTCGATGTGGGCGGCCGCAGGGTCCACGCGCGCAGCTACCTGGACGGGTTCCTCTTCCCCACGTCCGCTCAGGACCAGAAGGTCTCATCGCTGTCCGGCGGCGAGCGCAACCGGCTGATGCTGGCGAAGCTGTTCCTGCGCGAGTCCAACCTGCTGCTGCTGGACGAGCCGACGAACGATCTCGATCTGACCACGCTGCAGGTCCTGGAGGAGGCGCTGCTCGACTACCGGGGCGCGGTCCTGGTCGTGACGCACGACCGGTGGTTCCTGGACCGCGTCGCGACGCACCTGTGGGTCTTCGAGGGCGACGGCGAGGTGCACGAGCACGTCGGCGGCTACGATCTCTACGCCCGCGTCCGCGCGCAGGAACGTGTCCGCAAGGCAGCCGCGCAGCGGGATGGTGCAGCGGCGGAGAAGGCACGACGTCGCGAGCAGCATGCGGAGCGGAGGGCGGAGTCACGGCCGGAGCGCCGGCTGACGTACCGCGAGCAGCAGGAGCTGGAGCGGATCGAGGCGCGCATCGTCGAGGCCGAGGCGGAGCGGGACCGGCTGGCCGCTCGCCTCGCCGATCCCGTCCTGTACGCCTCCGGCGGCGGCCAGCCGGCCGAAGCCGCGGCCGCGTTCCGCCACGCCGAGGCACGGGTCGAGTCGCTGTACGCCCGCTGGGCCGAGCTGGAGGAACGGCTATGATCGGTCCCGCCGCGGCCGTATCATTTCACCGCAGCGAGCCTGCGACGAAGCAGGCGCAACGCAGTGGGAGGAGGATCGGGATGCCGATACGGAAGAAGCGCCGGGGACTGGCCTGGATCGTCGTCGCCCTGCTCGTCGCCGCGCCCGCGGGCGCCCAGGAGATCGGTCTGCGCGGGCAGCTGTCGTGGCCGGACGGTCGGGACCTGACGGCGCTGCGTGGGGTGGTGCTGGCCGGCGGGACCGGGCGGGCGGGACCACGGATCTGGCTGGAGACGCAGGTGGGCTCCGAGACGCAGGCCTCGGCGGCGCTGTGCCCGTCGGCTCCGCCGGCCGGCATCTGCATCGGCGGCACGGAGCCGACGGACCTGGACGTGCGGCTCATCGGGGTATCGCTCGGGTGGGCGATCCGCCTGCTGGCGCCGGACGTCTGGACGCTGGACGCGGTGCCGGAGCTGGGGGGGGTGAACGTCAGGAGTGAGCGCTTCGGACAGGAGAGCCAGGAGACGATGACGAACAAGAAGACACTGCCGCGGGTCGGCTTCGCGCTGGAGCTGGGCCGCCGGCTCGCGCCGACCGTCCCCGTCCGGATCGTCGTCGCCGGCCGCGTCACCCGTGCCTTCTCGTTCGGCAACAGCGACTGTACGGACTGCTATCGGACCTCGTTCCGCAACGGCTTCACGGCCGCGGGAGCGGAGCTGCAGGTCTCCTATCTCTTCCATTGACCACGCCGCGGAGCGTTCGTGGAGCGCAGGCGGTGGCTCGTGGCCGTCGTGGTCGTGGTGGTCGCCGCGGCGGGCATCTGGACCGTGACGCGGAAAGTGCGCGCGGGGGGTGAGCGACGGCGACTGCAGGCGCTCGTGGTGGCGATGCACGAGGCGCGGGCCTCCGTGGATTCCTGCCGCACCGCGCTCGCCGAGGAGCAGACCGACTTCCGCGCGTTCGATCGCGCGGTGGACTCGCTCCGGCAGCAGCTGAGCGAGTACGAGTCCTCGGCCGGGCGCGTGCCCGCCGAGGTCTACGACGCCTATCTGACGGCATTCGAAGAGTACAACGCGCGGATTCCCGATTGGCAGGCGCGGGCCGACTCGCTTCGCGCACACTGGAGCGGCTGCTCGGAGCTGACCCGCCGCCACAACCTGATCGTCGACACGGTGCGCACGCGCACGCGCGGGAGCGTCTCGAGCGACTCCGGCTGATCGCTGTTGCAGCTCGCCGAGCGGCAGACGACCCCCGGGCTGTAACAGGAGGGACGCTCTCCGCGTTGTATGGGTACGCCCTCGCGCAATTCCGCCCCGGGGGGCGGCATCCGTAGTCGAGGAAGGTAGTCCGATGAGCCGCCATTTCCCTGGCCTCGCCGTGACGTTCGTCGCGGCCGCCCTGTTGCATGCCGCGCCCGCGGCCGCGCAGCGCCTCGAGCTTCAGGCCGGCCACGGCTGGTCGAGCGAGCAGGACCTGGCCAGCGGCAACGCGCTCTCACTCTCGCTCCGCCTGCACACGCTGCCGCTCGAGGTGCGCGCCGAGTGGATGGGCGCTTCCCTGCTCCGTATCGGCTCGACGTGCACGGGGCAGATCCCGCCGGAAGCGACGACGGGCTGCGGGCCGGAGCCGCTTCGGGTGCACGCGTTCACGGCGCTGGCGGGCGTCGGCGTGCCACTCCGGTTGTACGGCACGCCGCGCTTCCAGGTCGTCGCCCGGCCGGTAGTGATGGCCGGCATGATCACGGGCCGCCGCCGCGGCGAGGACAGCGGACGGGCGCTCGACTCGGCAGAGCCCCTCGGCGGGGCCGGCATCGGCATCGACCTGCAGTGGCGCCCGCTGACGGATCCGCACTGGCTGGTCTCCGCCGGCGCGAGCCAGCTCTGGCTGAGCTCGCTCGATCGCACCGTGGTCGCGGACGGCTACCAGCCGTACAACCACTCCACCTCGATCCGGGCGCTGCGCGCGGGTGTCGGCTACGCGTTCTGAGAGCGGGCGCGAGTGACTCCGATCGACCTCCGCTCCGACACCGTCACCCGCCCCTCGGGGCCGATGCGTGCCGCGATGGCGGAGGCGGAGGTCGGCGACGATCAGTACGGTGAGGACCCGAGCACGAACCGGCTGCAGCAGCGCATGGCCGAGCTGCTCGGCAAGGAGGCGGCGCTCTGGCTACCGACCGGCACCATGGCGAACCAGGTCGCGCTGCGGGTGCTGACGCGGCCCGGCGATGACGTCGTGGTCAGTCGCCAGAGCCACATGGTGTGGCACGAGACGGGCGCCGGCGCGGCGAACTCCGGCGTCCAGTTCACCGAGATCGGCGATGCCGGGCTCTTCGACGCCGACGCCCTTCTCGCCGCGCGTAAGCCGCAGGGCCACATGCTGTACCCGCCCACGACGCTCGTCGCGATCGAGAACACGCACAACCGCGCCGGCGGGATCGTGTTCCCGCAGGGCGAGGTCGAGCGCATTTGCGACGTCGCCCGCGAGAATCGGATCGCCAGCTATCTGGACGGAGCGCGGCTGTGGAACGCGGCCGTCGCCGCCGGTCGGCCGGCGGCGGAGCTCGCGCGACCGTTCGACCTGGTGTCGGTCGCGCTGTCGAAGGGGCTGGGGGCGCCGGGCGGCTCGATGGTGGCGGGGACGGAAGCGCTGATCCGGTCGGCGCTCCGGCACCGGCGCATGCTGGGAGGCGCGATGCGGCAGGTGGGGATCTTCGCCGCCGCGGCGAGCTGGGCGCTCGACCACAACCTCCCCCGCCTCTCCGAAGACCACGCGAACGCGCGACTGCTGGGCGAGCGGCTCGCCGCCAGCCCGCGCATCGTCCTCGATCTGGCCACGGTGCAGACGAACATCATCATGTTCGATCTCGCGGCCGGCGCGCCCGATGCCGAGAGCGTCGTCGCGCGGGCGCGGGAGGCCGGGGTGCTGCTCAACGCCTTCGGCCCTCGCACCCTCCGCGCGGTCACCCACCTCGACGTAGAAGCCGCGGGCTGCGAGCGCGCGGCGGCGACGCTGCTGGAGATCGTCGACGCGGGAAGCTGATCAGTCCTCGCCAGCGCGCTCCGCGGCGCTGCGGGGGGTCGGCTGGATCGGCTTCGAGCGGCCGTAGCGGCGACGGTGCGGGGACGGGCCCTCCGGCAGGGCCCGTTCGACCGTGTCCAGCCGCGCGTCGATCGCTTCGGTCGCGCGCGCGAGATCCATCAGCGCCCGCTCCTCGCGAGCCGCATCGTGGATCATCTGGCGCAGCTCGGCCTCTCGCGAGCGACCGTGACGCCGGCCGCGCTCCTCGAGAGCCTCCAGCTCCGCGTCGGGCACTTCGCGTACGACGATGTCACCCATGGCGTACATCTCCGGTGTGGCGGGGAGGCCCTCCAAGATCCGGCACCTCTCGCCGCCCGGCCACCCGTTCGGTGAACGTACGGTCGGATCGCCATCCTGTCTTCTCAGCGGTCCGCAGCGCTTTCGTCCGCACTCACGCGTACGGCCACCGCGCGACTGCCGAGCCACAGCAGCGTCCAGCCCAGGCCGAGCGCGACCGCCGCGGAGAGCGCGCCCGTGAGCGGTCCGCTGCCGCCCCAGAAGACGGCGGCGAGCGCCGCCGTCAGAGCCATTGCGATGACCCAGCCGTGCAGCGCGACGCGGGTCCAGGCTCGGCGCGCGGCCAGACCCACGATCGCCGCCGCCGCGAGCATGCCGTAGAGCGCTTCCGTCGCGGTGGCCGCCTTCTGTCCCGCCGTAACCGCTACGTCGTACTCCTCCAGCACGTCGCCGATGCCGAGCCAGGCGGTCGTGAGCAGCGCCAGCGCGAGCAGGATGCCGCCGGCGACGTGGTACCAGGCGAGCCCTCCGCCGCCGGCGCCGGCGCGCGTCACGGTCGGTCGGAGCCCCGCGCCGGCGCGCCGAGGGCGCTCTTCAGCTCGGCCAGCTCCTGCCGCTGAGCGGGCGTCGGCGGGTAGAGCGTCCCCTGCACCGAGCCGCGGCCGTTGAAATCGGAGGCGAGCGACGACGCCCGGAAGTACAGCCTTCGCGCGGCGGGCGATGCGCCCGGCGCCTGCGCCGCCTCGAACGCCTTCCGCTGCACGTCGAGCAGGTCGACGAGGAACGCCTCGCGAGCCGCGTACTGCGCCCCGGTCAGCTCCGGCTTGCCCGGGTCCGGCTTCACCACGACGGTCGCGGTGTCGGTCGCGCCACCCGCCTTCAGCGTCACGGTGTAGGTGCCCGGCGACACCCACGGCCCCTGCGTGGTCGGCCGCGGCAGCTCGGGCAGCGCCTTCGCCTGCGGCGCGTCCGGATCGGGCGGCTCGGTCGGCGGGGGCGCGTGGCGAAGGTCCCACACGACGCGGTGCACGACGCCCGGCGACGCCGGCCCGTCCAGCGTGCGCACCACGTGACCGGCCGCGTCGGCGATGGTCAGCGTCGCGGACGGAGCCGCGCTGCCGAGCGTGTAGTCGAGGATCGCGCCGTCGGGCGGGTTCTCGCCCGCGAAGAAGTCCTGCCCGCGGTAGGAGTAGTCCTCCCAGTACTGCCAGATCGCGGCGGGCCGGACCCGGAACAGGTGCGCCGGCTCGCGCGCGATCTCCGGCGTCCACTCGGCGAGCGACGAGCCGTCGTCGAGGATGTAGAGGCTGCGACCGTGCGTGGCCACGACCACGTCGTGCGTGCGCGGCTGCACCTCCACCTCCATGTAGAGCGTCGCGGGCAGGTTCGCGCCGAGCCGCTGCCAGTGCGACCCGCGGTCGGTCGAGATCCACAGCGCGTGCTCGGTGCCCGCGAACACGACGCCCGCCCGGTCCGGGTGCTCGCCGATGAAGCGCACGACGCCGTCCGCCGGCAGCCCGGCCGCGATCGGAGTCCACGTCTTGCCGAAGTCCTCCGTGCGGAACGCGTACGGGCGGAAGTCCCCGCGGCGGTGGTCGTCGATGGCGACGTAGGCCGCGCCGGGTCCCGCGCGCGACGCCTCGATCCGGCTCACGTACGCGCCGTCCGGCGCACCCTTGATGTTGCGTCCCACCTCGGTCCACGTCTTCCCGGCGTCGCGCGAGAGCTGGATGTTGCCGTCGTCCGTGCCGGCCCACAGCACGTTGCCGTCGACCGGCGACTCGGCCACCGCCGAGATCGCGCTGAAGTCGCCCTGCCCGTCGTTCCTCGACAGCGCGATGTCCGCGCCCTTCACGCCCATGATCGAGAGCGTGTCGCGGTCGATGCGCCGTGTGAGGTCCTCGGTCGCCGTCCACGTCGTGCCGTGGTCGTGGGTGATGTAGAGGCGGTCGGCGCCGTAGTAGTACGTGCCCGGCGTGTGGTGCGACGCGACGCCCGGCGTCATCCACTCCCAGCGCGGCTCCGCTCCGGTCGAATCACCGCGCGGGTGGATGTCGCGGCGGTCGCCCATGAACGCGTCGACGAGCGTGAGGTCGCCCTCTACCGCGTTGCTGTAGACGAACCTCGGCCCGTCGAGGTCCACGTCGTGCTCGAGCCCGTCGTTGAAGCCGATCTCGCGCCAGTCGCCAGGGGTTATGCCCAGATAATGACGCGTCGCGCTCGGGCCCTCCCACGAGTGGTCGTCCTGCATGCCGCCGTAGATCCAGTACGGCGAGCGGTCGTCCAGCCCGATGCCGTAGAACTGCACGATCGGGATGTTGTTGATGCGGCTGTACGTCTCGCCGCGGTCCCAGGTTTGGTAGAGGCCGCCGTCGCCGGCGAGGTAGAAGTGGCGCGAGTCGGTCGGGTCGATCCACATCGCGTGGTAGTCGCCCTTGAGCCCGACGTCGTACGTCGGCTCCGTCGGCATCGTGCGCCACGTCGTCCCGCCGTCGTCGCTGCGGTGGAACCAGCGCGCGAGCAGATAGAGCCGCTGGTCGTCCGTCGGATCGACGTACAGCGAGCTGTAGTAGACCGGCCGCTCGTTGTATTCGTTGACGCGCGTCCAGCTGTCGCCGCCGTTCGTTGTCCGCCACAGCCCGCCCTGCGACGCGTGCTCGACGATCGCGTAGACCAGCCCGGGGGTCTTCTGCGCCGCCGCGAGGCCGACGCGCCCGATCGGCGCGGACGGCAGCCCGCCGGAGAGCCGCTGCCAGGTCTCGCCGCCGTCCTTCGTACGGTAGATGCCGCTGCCCGCCCCGCCGCCATTGAATCCCCACGGCGTGCGCTGCCGCTGGTACATCGCCGCGAACAGCGTCTTCGGGTCGTGCGGGTCCATGACCAGGTCGACAGCGCCCGTCATCGTGTCGACGAACAGCACCCTCTTCCAGCTCCTTCCGCCGTCCGTGGTACGGAACACACCGCGTTGGGGCGACGCCTTCCACAGGTTGCCCAGCGCGGCGACGTAGGCCAC
This sequence comes from uncultured Gemmatimonadales bacterium, assembly GCA_963798855.1. GTDB lineage: Bacteria > Gemmatimonadota > Gemmatimonadetes > Longimicrobiales > RSA9 > CAWCUU01. The sequence continues at coordinate 56,398 of CAWCUU010000002.1, forward strand.
GTCCGGATTGCCCGGATCGACTGCGATGCGACCGATCGCGCGCGTGCTGTCCAGCCCCACGTGCGTCCAGCTCGCGCCGCCGTCCGTCGAGCGGAAGACGCCGTCGCCCCACGAGCTGCTCTGCCGGTTGTTCTGCTCGCCCGTGCCCGCCCACACCACGTCGTGTCTCGACGGCGCGATCGCGACGACGCCGAACGTGCCGGTCGGCTGCCCGTCGAAGATCGGCGTCCAGGTCGTGCCGCGGTTCGTCGACTTCCACAGCCCACCCGTCGCGGAGGCGACGTAGACCGTGCTCGGGTCGTCCGGAAGCGACTGCACGTCGTGCACACGGCCGCCCATGACGGCGGGGCCGATGGAGCGGAAGGCCAGCTCGGCGAACGGATTGGCCTGGGCCTGCCGCTGCTGCGCAGCGGCAGGCAGGGCGAGGGCGAGGGCGAGGGCGAGGGCGAGGGCGATGACGGGGGCGAGGGCGAGGGCGGGGGCGAGGGCGAGGGCGGGGGCGGGCGCGGGGGCGAGGGTTCCGCGGCTGGCGCCGCGGGAACGGGCGGACGCGGGGGGGTGGTCGGGCGTCGATCGCATCAGTGCGTCTCCGGTCTGCTGGGTCGGCGAAGGGGTATGGTAGGCGGAGGGCGGCATCCGGCGCAAAAAGGTGCCTCAATAGAAACGCCCATGTCCCGGGGTCCCATCCGACTATGGCATCGCCCCTCCGTCTGTCCGATCCGTGCCTGCATGCCCATCGACGAACCGAGTCCGCCGCCGGCCGACGAAGCCGTCCGCATCAGCCGGCGCGGCGACCGACTCGTCGTCCGGCTGGGGCCGAAGCCACACGCGAGTGCCGCCCGGCCGCCGGAGGAGCCGCGGCACGACGTCGACTTCACGAACGAAGTCATCGCACCGCTGGTGAAGGAGCTGGTCTTGCGCGGGTACAGCCCGCGCACGCGCACGGCGTACGTGGGCCACGCCCGCCGCTACCTTGGCGGTCTTCAGAGTGGCGAGGCGCCGTCGACCGAGTCGGTGCGCGGACATCTGCTCGAAATGGTGACGCGCGGCGCATCGATCGCGTCGCGCAACCAGGCCGTAAGCGCGCTGCGGCTGCTGCTGCGGGCGCTCGGGATCGAAGCCCGCACCGAGGACGTCCCTCGGCCCAGACGGGAGCGGCGCCTGCCGACCGTGCTCTCCGCGGGCGAGGTCCGGCGGCTGCTCGACGCTCCGCGCAACGCCAAGCATCGCGCACTGCTGATGCTCGCCTACTCCTCGGGGCTGCGCGTGTCGGAACTCGTGCGTCTGCGCATCGCGGACCTCGACGTCGAGCGGCGACTGCTGCACGTTCGGCGCGCGAAGGGCAGGAAGGACCGGGTCTCGCTGCTGTCGGACGCGGCGCTGGAAGCCGTTCGCGTCTACACCTCGCTCGAGAAGCCGCGCGACTGGCTGTTCCCCGGCGGCCGACCGGGACGCCACCTCACGACGCGCTCGGTGCAGAAAGTGGTCGAGAAGGCCCGGCGCGACGCCGGCATCGCGCGTTCCTTTTCGGTCCACGCGCTGCGTCACAGCTTCGCCACGCACCTGCTCGAAGCAGGGACGGACCTGCGATACATCCAGGCGCTACTCGGCCACGCCAGCTCCCGCACGACGGAGATCTACACACACGTCACCGCCCCGGCCCTCGCCCGCATCGAAAGCCCGCTGGACGCACTGTTACGACGCTCTTGACCGGGGAGAACGGAAGTGCAGAAATCGAAGTGTAGGGTTCGGATATCGCTGGCGGGGTGACGGAAGCGAGTAACGGAGGTTCGGAGATAAGCAGTTAGGTGAAACGCGAGGAAGATAAGATGGAGCTCCAAGAATTCGTGACCAAGACCTTGGTTCAGATCCAGCAGGGAGTTCAAGATGCCATCCGAGAGACCACCGAACGTGGTCTTAACGGAGTAATAAGCCCCATTCTGGGGAACCCCGGACAAGCACGACGATGCTTACGTCCGCGAAGTCACCTTCGATGTAGCGGTCACGGCATCTGAAGGGGCGAACCGAAAGGCTGGGGGCGGCATCAATGTGCTCTCTGCCAAGGTGGGCGGAGAACTCGCTGAGACGTCGGAGCATACGCACGTCAGCAGAATTGAGTTCTCAATTCCCATCGTGCCACCGGCGACGAGGGTTGATCGCAAATAGCAGGCGACGACCGAACAAGATATAGACCGGCGCGCGCTTCACCTAACAAGACGGTCTCCGGTGCGCCGCCTTCGGCGGCTTGCCCTTCGGGAACTCGATCCTCAGCACCGCTAACGCGGCGCTTCCGGTCGAGTTCGGAGACCGCAGAACGTTAGAAGACATCGCGTGAGAGTGCGGGTTATCAGGAGCAGGACTAGATTGAAGAGATGAGTTCACGCCCACTTGATACGGCCCCAGCCGCCTGGTCTCACTATGAGGCCGTCCTGGATCGAATGGACGGTCCGGCGCGGCTTCGCGCCGCGGTCGAACTGAGTGACGCCGTCCACGAGATCCGCTTGGCCGGAATTCGGTCTCGCCAGCCTGAACTGAGCCTTCGGGATGCCGTGGCGCAGTTGGTGGCGGAGGATCACGGGGTGGCACTGCCCCGCCACAAGTGAGTCTCGCAGCGTTCCTGGAGAGGGTCGTCGAAGTCCTCGACGAAGCCGGTGTCTCTTATATGCTGACCGGATCGCTGGCATCGGCATTCTACGCCGTCCCAAGGGCCACCCAAGACATTGACGTTGTGATCGAGGCCCAGAAAGAGGGGATCGAGCGACTCATCGAAGGTCTGCTCGCAGCGGGCTGGTATGCGGATCGAGATGCGGCGCTGGAAGCTTGGCAGGGCCAGGGTCAATTCAATGCCATTGAGCCCGACACCGGTTGGAAGGCTGACTTCATTGTCAGAAAAGACCGCGCCTATAGCCGCGAGGAGTTCAGCCGCCGAGCGCAGATCTCATTGCTCGGCGTGGAACTGGCGGTGGCGAGCCTTGAGGATGTCCTCATCGCGAAGCTCGAGTGGAGCCGTCTCGGGGACTCAGCGCTGCAGCGGCGTGATGTTGCTCAGCTCTTGGAGCGCACGTGGCAGCGTGTGGACCAAGCTTATGTGGAGAGGTGGGTCACGGAGCTAGGGCTTGAGGCAGAATGGCGGACCGCCCTGTCCCGGGCACAGCTCCCCGAGCCACCTGGTACGGAATAGAGGAGTTGGGCGGCTCCTCGCCGGCGACGTCTTCTAACAACCGGGTGCCGCCTGCGCTCGCTACGCTCGCTCCGGGGAACACGGCCCGCGTTGCGGGCCGCGTCGGCACCCTAGAACGTTATCTGAAAGCCACTGCCCGAACGACTACTCGCGGGAAGCACCTTGGACCAGACCGTCACTCGATTGGGCATAAGATGTTGAATGACATTGATCTTGACGTGTCCGAAACCTGGCAGGCACATTGATCGGCGTTCTTGCGGTTGAATACAAGTTGGACGTCACACTACATAGGCGGCTGATTTCGAAATGGCGGCCGCAGCCCAGGAGTGGCATGGAGACGCGAGAGGCTAAATGGAAGGTGGTGGGGTCGGTTCTCGGGGCATTGGGTGTCATCGGATCGCTTGTATTCGTGGCGTTGGAGATCCGTCAGAATACCGAGGCCGTGCGGAGCGCAACGATACAGGCTATCTCGGAGCAATCGTTCACCGCAGTGGCCCAGCTCGTCGAGAATGCCGAGCTCCGCGCAGCTTACGAGGCGGCCACCACGGGAGCGGCTCTCACTCCCGAGCAACGTTTCCACCTGAAGGTGTTTTACCTCGGGATCATGCGGATCCAGCAAAACCGGTATCTCCAATCTCAGCTTGGCGTACTCGATCTGAAAACGCTCCTTTTCGTCGGTGGGCGAGGTGGCGCGTACCGTTTGCCATTCTTCGCCGAGTACTGGGCGGAAGATCGCGACCAATATCCCGCTGAGTTCCAAGACTTCGTTGAGAGCGTACTGCTTCCCGAAAGCGGGGGCTCTCCCTAAGCGTCGACCGAATTGTGTTGCAGGCCCGGCGGCGCTGCGTGACGAGGAGTTGGTGCTGCCGCAAGTGCTTTCGCGGCAGATCGCTGCGCTCGATGGCGAACGCGAATCTGCGGGAGCAGGTTTCGGAGTAGTAGGAGATCTCGGCGGGGATCCAATCGACGTACACGAAGGGGTTGGTACGGCGCGTCCATGCAGATCGCCATGCCGGCACGAGCAGTGGCCATCAGATAACACGCTGGGTTTACGCCGCGCCGCGCTGACGCGCGGCTGCCACGCAGCCTATGAAGGAGGTAGCCCGGGAAGGGCGTGGAACCTCCTGCGCCGCCCTTGCGGTCGGCTCCGGAGGTTAGTAAACCGCGGAGACGTTATCGGACATGCGCTTCGGCTTCGCGGTAGTTTCGAAGATGCCGGAGATCTGGTAAGACCGGGGGGTGTGGTGCCAAAGGTTTCGGAATTCTTCGGGATCTCGATCTACATGTATTTCCGGGACCACGCTCCGCCGCATTTCCACGCGCGGTACGGCGGGACGGAAGCTCTGGTGCGATCGAGGATCTGTCGGTGATGGAGGGGAGTTTACCGCCGAGAGCCTTGGGTTTAGTCATGGAGTGGGCCAGTTTACACCAGACGGAGCTGGCGGAAGCATGGAGCCGAGCGCAGGCGCATGAAGCGCCCGGAAGGATCGATCCTCTGAGCTGAGGGCGGAGATGTTGTATCAAATCGAGCAGGCCGAGGCGCGGCCGAACTACAGGCTTTGGGTCCGGTTCTCCAATGGCACCGAAGGCGAGGTGGACCTTTCGGGGCTCGTCGGCAAGGGCGTTTTCGTGGCTTGGCGCGATCAGAGCGTCTTCAATTCGGTCAGCGTCGACTTGGAGAGTGGTACCGTCACATGGCCAGGAGATATCGATCTCGCTCCAGACGCGCTCTACAAGGACATCTCCTCGGTAACCACGCCGTAGCGACCCTCGAGGGCGCGCACCTCAGATAACAAACGGTTGGCGCCTCCGCTCGCTTCGCGAGCTCCGGAGAACCCGCCGCCGCCGTCTGGAAGCTGGTGGGGCCGTCGTAGTCTCAAAGGAGATCTCGCGCTGGAGGTTTGGGCGCGGCGGGTCGCCAATCTGGAACGTTAAGCGCAACGGGATCCTTTGGGGGACGATCCTCGTGCAGTGGTGGGGTGTAGACTAGGTTTGAGGTCGGCCTCTACAGGAGGAGATATGGACTTGCAGGTGGTGCAGCGGTCCTCTGACGTTCTTGGCGGCACGCCGGTCTTTTCGGGGACCCGAGTTCCTGTGCAGAACCTCCTCGATTACCTGGAGGGTGGCGAGCGCCTCGACGATTTCCTTGAAGACTTTCCCACGGTGACGCGAGACCAAGCCGTAGCTTTCCTGGAGCAGGCTTCCAGCGCCTACCTCGACCACGTCTCATGAGACGCGTCCTCCTGGACGAAAACCTACCGAAGCGCCTCGCTCGAGAACTCGGAGATCAGACGAGCACGGTCCAGGAGCAGGGGTGGGCCGGCGTGGCCAACGGAGAGCTGCTCAGACGAGCTGCTGTTTCCTTCGATGTGCTCGTTACGGCGGACCAGAATTTCAATTACCAACAGAATCTCAAGAATGCAGGGCTCGGCGTGGTCATGGTCGCCGCCCCCAGCACCCGACTGGCTGACCTTGAGCCGCTGGTGCCGGAGATCCTCTCAGCAATTGAGCGCGTAAAGGTGGGTGAACTCCTCGAAGTGGGTCGATGAGTTGGAACTCTGGGGAGTTGCAAGGAGCGGGTAGTGCAGCCGGATCCCGCAGCGCTTAACAACCGGTGAGCGCCTGCGCGGCTTCGCCGCTCCGGCCCTGCGGGACACCGAATCCTCAGCGCCGCGTTGCGGCGCCTCCGATCCGGCGTCGCCAACCTGGAACCGTTATCTGACATGTTCCGCCAGTTTCCAGTCGTGCGTTTGGCTGATCGAGGTGGCCACGGGGGTCTCGGTCTATATCATAAACGAGTGAGCTTCTTCAAGGAGAAGGCCATGCTAAGAGAGTACGTCAGGGGTGCCATGCATCGGGCGCACTACGAGATCCTAGAGGACGACGGAACGTACTACGGAGAGATTCCGGGATTCGAGGGTGTGTACGCGAATGCGGATTCCCTTGAGGCCTGCCGGGAGGAGTTGGAGGAAGTGCTGGAGGAGTGGGTGTTGTTCCGGGTTTCTCGAAGTCTCGAAGTCCCCGAAGTGAATGGCATCAACCTTCAAGTCCGGAAGGTAGGCTAAGAATGCCTCCCTTCGGTCCGATCAGCCGAAGGGATTTGGTTCGAGCGCTGAGGGACCTGGGATTTGACGGGCCGTTCTCCGGTGGCAAGCACCAATTCATGGTTCGTGGCGGAACCACAGTCCGAATTCCCAATCCTCACCGCGGTGGCATCGGTTTCGAGCTCCTCTCGCGACTTCTCCGGCAGGCGGGGATTCGCCGGGAGGAGTGGGAGGGAGTGTAGGCCTGGCGGTTTGGCGCTTCCCGAGTGAACTGAAGGGCCACCGTGCGGAACACGTCAGCTAACATACGGTTGGCGCCTCCGCTCGCTGCGCGAGCCCCGGAGAACCCGCCGCGACCAGTCTGAAAGCTGGCGAAATCTATAGCGCGGCCTGCGGCCGCTCCGGAGAACCCGCCTATTGGCGTGCGGGAGCTGGTGAGAGAACCGCAGTTTCGAAGGTGATCGCGCGCTGGAAGGTAGTGGCACGGCGGGTCGCCAACCTGGAACCGCTATGCGTAATATCCGCCGGCACCTATGTGGAGACGAGCTTGGATGAAATGAGAGAGAGACGCGGTGGTGCCTACGAACTCCAGATCAGTCTGGATAACATTGAGCCCATGATCTGGCGGAGGGTCCTGCTGAAGAGCGATACCACCTTGCATGAGCTGCATCGGACAATTCAGATGCTCTTCGGGTGGTATGACTACCACTTGTACCGATTCGAGGTCGGCGAACGCGAGTTCGAAGCGGCGGACGAGGAAGCTGAAGGTGAGGATTCGACGAAGGCGCGGCTCGGGAAACTGGGCCTCGAGGTCGGTAGCAGCTTCCGGTATCTCTATGACTTCGGAGATGACTGGTGGCACACGGTCGAAGTCTTGGCCCATCGGCCCTCGGCCTCCCAGGATTGGCTGCCTTGGGTCATGGATGGAGCACGGAGGGGGCCGCCTGAAGACTGTGGGGGTCCTTCCGGGTACCAGGAAATCCAGGTGCTACTGAAACAACCGGCTGAGGACCTGGACGAAGAGGGACAATCGACGCTCGATTGGCTCGGGCCAGGCTTCGATCCGGAGGAATTCAGTGTGGCGCAGGCGCGGCATGATCTGATGTTGGCGTCTGCATGGGGTGCGCTGCGTAGGAAGCGATAATCAATCGCTTCCTACGTGGCCACAGTGGGTACTGCTAGCGCCACGCGAACGCAGGATTGCGACTTGAGTGAAGCGCCAGCCTGGTACATCCTGATAGCCGCAATTGGGATCGGTGCGGCGTTCACGCATCCGAAAGAGCCAGAGAACTACACGCACCCGGGTAAGCTTCTGCTAGTCGGCTTTTCGAATGTCTTCGATCCGTCCCGTTTCACCGAGGAGGGAATTGCTTACAACCGGCGCATGCTCCGGTGGACAGGACTGTGGGGAGTGATTGCGATCATCGGCGCCATCCTGATTCAGGGGCTGCTCCCTTCGTAAAGGGCTCGCGCAGCGCCTAACAACTGGCTGGCGCCTGCGCGGCCTGCGGCCGCTGCGGAGTAACCACCGTCAGGAGACCCGGCCGCTGGCCGGTGCGGGAGGTTTCGAAAGATGTGGAACTGGTGAGGTCGTGGAGCGGCGGTTCGCAAGCCTTTGAACGTTAGACGAAACTGCCCCTAACCCAAGCGGGGCTTGGATGCAACTCGTCGGGTGCTGTACCTTTGGAGTGGAAACCTTCAGGAGATGCGCGTGCGCACGTTCACTGCTGTTGTGGAGCGCGATCCCGATACGGGTCTGTTCGTCGGCTACGTTCCCGGTTTTCCCGGAGCGCACAGCCAGGGCGAGACGTTGGACGAGCTGAATCGGAACCTGCGCGAAGTCCTTGAGATGCTTCTCGAGGAGGGTGAGCCTGACCTCGAAAGCGAATTCATAGGAACCCAGACGGTTCCCGTCCGATAAATGGGGCGAGTCCCCGTCCTCAAGCCACGTGAGGTCGCAGCCATCCTTCAGAGGTTCGGATTTCTGGAGGTGCGGCAGCGCGGCTCGCACCGACACTACCGGCATTCCGACGGCCGATCAACCACGGTTCCTTTCCATGGTAGTCGTGACATCTCACCAACATTGCTGCGACAGATCGCTAAAGACATCGGCGTCACGGTCGAGAAGCTAATCGAAGCCAAGTAAGGAGCGCTTCGGCTTGTTGGCACGGGGCAGCTCCCGTCAACATCGGGAAACGTTAGACGCAATTGGGCTCGCGGTTCCACGCAAGCGGATGGATTGAAGTCGGCGGGAACGCCGTCCTAAATGGACTTCGTCGTAGAATCACGCGGGAGAACGGCTGAACGCCTGGTCATATCTCAACGAATCCAGATGCCGAAAGTGAGCCTCGATCCATGTCCGTTTGTGGCTACCTGCAAGACCCGACTAAGCTAGCGGGATTCGGTCTCTGGCTAATACTCTCTGCCTTTGCCTCCACGAATGCCGCGTGGCGGCCGAGGATGAGATCTGTGTCGCAACGCTAACCGCAGCTCGAGAGTTCAAGCTTCTTGATCTTGCCGTCGTCTTGTGCGAAGGGACGGTATCGCCGTTCGAGAGCTTGGACATGGCGCTACACATGCTCTTCCTAGCGGGCCCTCATTCATATCCGATCACAAGAGCGATCGCCCAGGGGACGCACGTGGCAGGCTTCGACGGATTGGTCTATCCATCATCCTTCACTCTTCTGCGCACTGGCACGATGCCCTTTGAGACGGCTTATGGTCTGCCCGTCAGACGGTTTCCGTCTCAGCACGAACACAGCGAAGCACGAACCATCCGGAACCTCGCCATAATCGGCCGCGCCATAGACGACGGGAGACTCGCTGTTCGTTCGATTGACAGAGTCGTTCTAACTCGTGTCGCCTATGACGTGCGGTTCGGTCCGATCGAGGTTTAGACCAATGGCCGCAAATCGGCCAATCCGAAGAACGTTTGCAGTGCAACCGGGGTGCAATCTGCATCAGATAACACGCTGGGTTTACGCCGCGCCGCGCTGACGCGCGGCTGGCCCGGCAGCACGGGTCAAAGGCTTTGGAAAGGCCGGGAACCTCCTGCGCCGCCCTGCGGTCGGCTCCGGAGGTTCGTAAACCGCGGAGATGTTATCGGAAAGTCCGCAGGGGATCTTCTCCAGACGTGGCGTTCATTCCATTCGTGAGGCTGGGACAGCCATGCGCAGTACCATGGACTTGATGAGGCTTCACCTCGAGGCCTTGTTCACCAGCGATGAGGCAGGTCGCCTCTTGCTGGTGAATGAGCCGGGAGGTGGAATGGCGCCGCGCTTCTTCCTGGGTCGGACGCCGGAGGGCAGTGCGTGGTGGTTCCGAAATGATGTGGACGGCGAGTTGGTGGCCGAGCTTGAGGCGCTCTGCAGGTCGAAGTCTGCGCCGTTTTCGACTGAGGTTGTCGTGGGGAGTGCTGGCCCATTTGTGGACCGCATTTCCCGCAGGGGGGAGGTGCAGAAGGTATGGGCGGGACCGGCCTTCTGCTTCCCGGAAGCGCTGGACGACAGGGGAGCAGCGGTGCGCGTGACGGAGGCCAACGCAGACGTGCTGCTACCGCGATTCGAGGACTGGCTTGATGACGTGTCTCAGGAGGTCCCGATGGCGGCCGTCCTCGAAGCCGGGAGGGCCGTGTCGATCTGCTGCAGCGTGCGGCTCACGAGCGAAGCCCACGAAGCTGGGGTGGAGACGCATGAGGCCTTCCAGGGCCGGGGGCACGGAGCGGCTGCCACAGCCGCGTGGGCGAGAGTCGTCCAAGAGATGCACCGAGTACCGCTCTACAGCACATCCTGGGACAACCATGCCTCGCGGGCTCTCGCCAAGCGATTGGGTTTGAGCCAATTCGGCGCGGACCTCCACATCACATGACTCCCCCGGGCACTTGGTGGACCGGAACCGCAGTATTGCTGGAGAGGAGCGGCGCGGTCTACATCGAGGTGCCCAAGGTGGCATGCTCTAGCATCAAGATACTCCTCGCCAGCTGGCTTGGAGTGGATCTCGAAGCTGTGGGTGGCGATCCGCACCAAGCCAACTTTCCAGAACCAGGTCCGCCCCAGGGAGGCTCAAAGCTGTATCCAGGGCTATTCAGCTTCGCCTTCGTGCGAAACCCGTGGGACCGGCTCGTATCGTGCTATAGGGACAAGGTGTTGGGAGACGCCCCTGACTTCACGACGTTACATCCACAACGGGGCGTGGCATACTGCCTTGCGCGTTTCGATGCATTTCGACCCGGAATGCCGTTCGATGAGTTCGTGGAGGCTGTGACGGCCATTCCGGACGAGGAAGCGGACGAGCATTTCCGATCGCAGCACACCTTCCTGACGAATCGTGACGGAGAGATAGCCATCGACTTCGTCGGCCGATTCGAGACGCTGGATGAGGACTTTGCCGCGATCACTCACAAGCTGGGGCTCCCATCGACGAAGGTGCCCCGTGTCCAGGCGGCCCGCCCGCGGGTACGATACGGCCAGTTCTACGACCCAGGGACGCGGGCCGCTGTTGCGCAGAGATATCGGGAAGACGTGCACCTATTCGAGTATGTGTTCATCGGGTAGCAGTAGGACACAGGTGGATTGCCGATTCGTGCTGGTTGCGACAGAGACGCGCGTCGCGCGCGTCTTCGAGGGTGTGGAATCGATGGGGCCGTTCTACTGCAACGCTGCAGCGCGCGGATCTCGAGACCATTGCCAGGTCTGAGCCCCGCGACGCAAGATTGATCGTCCCGCGTCACTACGTCGTGCGCGGGCTCTTGCAGTTCCCGCCGTCCGGAGGTCTGAAGCGTCCCGACGTTCCCTCGCTTGAATGCGCCTCACCGCTTGCTGCTGTCTCGACGGGGGCGAAGCACGTTGGATGCGATCTGCCCTCAACCCTCAACCCGAGTGGGTCGCCGCCTGATGCCCGTTTGCACACTCGTTGCCGACAGGTGCGTGCGATGAACCAGGCCAGGCACCGCCTGCTCACAGCGGGCGTCACGGCGCTGCTCTGCGCCGGCTGTGCACCGCGCGAACCACTGGCCCAGCGGCTCGAACGCGATCTGCTGTTGCGGCAGAAGGAGGCGCTGCAGCGCGAGCTGTCGCGCGCCGACGAGGAGCTCGACTCCGACGTGGTCGTCGTTATTCCGGAGTCGCTCGTGGACGAGTTAATCGATGTGGCGCTGCCCCTCGAGACCGTCGTCGCGAGCAGGTTCCGCCTCATGGTGGACAGCGGCAGCGTCGATTTCGCGGGCGGCCTTGCGCTGGTGCGACTCTCCGCGCTCGTCGAAGCGGCCGACCGGGGCAACGTGTCCGCCCGCATCGTCATCATCGGCACGCTGCAGGTGCTCGACATCCAGGAGTCCGGCACGCTCGAGACACGCGTCGAGATCCTCGGATGGCGGACGCAGGATGTGAGGCTGGGCACGCTCTCACCCCCTGCAGGCCGGCTGCTGGATGAGTTCGCGGCGCGCCCGGCGAGCGAGCTGAACGAGCTGCTCGCCCGCATCGAGATCCCCGTGCGATTGGTGCCGAACATCCCGCTGCCACGTGTTGAAGAGGATGAAGTCACCATACCAGCAGTCGAGATTCCGCTTTCCGCGCGCCTGCAGGACGTGCGGGTTGGCGGCGGCCGGATGTGGGTGCACATCGACATCGCCGTACCGGACGGGGCACGGTGAAGGCCCTCCCGCTCTGTGCACTCGTGCTCCTGCTCGCGTGCGGCGGCAGCCGGGCTTCGACCCGCGCGGCCGCGGAGCTCCAAGCACTTCGCGCCGAGGTGGGTGCGCTCGGCGACTCGGCCGCGCTGCGCTTCCGCGGCGATACGCTGCTCGCGTCGATGCAGGGCGACTCGACCAGCGACATTGCGCTCGGGCTGCGCGTCGAGACGCTGCGCGAGATCCTGTCCAGCGCGGCGTCGCAATACCTCGATGACGTGCGGCTGCATCTGCGCCCCAACGTCGTCGTGCGCGCCGGCGATGAGGTACGCGTACGCGTCGGCCCCGTCAACGTTTTCGCCGGCCGCTGGGACCTCGCCGTAACCGTGCAACGCGTCGACGCTCTGCTGAGCGCGGGTGCCATCGACGTGGTCGCCGGCGACTCCAACCGACTCGACCTGACCGTGCCGGTGCACGTTAGCGACGCGACGGGAGGTGCGCTCATCGACTTCAAGTGGGATGCGGCGAGGCTCGCGGCGGTCGTGTGCCACGACTTCGCCGTCAGCGAGCCGTTCACCGGCTACGTCCGTCTGCGCACCTACGCCATGCGCGGTTACTTCAAAGTCGTGACCGAAGAGGGCCGCCTGATCGCACGGCCGGTGCTGCGCGACCGGATCCTCGTCAGCCCGCAGCCGACGGAAGAGAGCTGGGCACGCGTGCGCGAGATCCTGGGCGAGCAGGACCGCATCTTCAGGTGCGGGCTGGCGCTCTCACCCGAAAAGATGGAGACCATGCTGCGCGAGCTGCTCGGGCAGGGCTTCCGCTTCAGCCTGCCTGCGTCGATTCTACGTCCGATCCCGCTGCCGGCCTCGGTACTGAACGAGGTCGACGTCGCGGGACGACGCGTCGGCGTCACCGTGATGCCCGAGCCGCCGCGTCTCACCCGCGATCGCCTCTGGCTGCGCGCTGCCGTGCGCGCATCCACATTGGATGACGCTCCCATCCGCGTGGGAGGCGACTGAACCACGGTTGAGTCGAATGTTGTCAGAAAATTGAGTTGGCCCATCTCGATCGCAGGTGTAAGGATTGAGTACTCTCGACTTCGAGGCAATTGGCGCGCTGAAGGGGGAGGGTGTCCTCACGTTGGACGCCGAGAGGACGGCTTTCGTCGTCGTGGACGTGCAGCGCTATTTCGTTAATCCCGAGCACGCGCTCGGCCAGATGTTGGAGAAGGTCCTGCCGGAAGGTGGGGCCGAGTACTTCAAACGAGTGCGCGACATTGTGATTCCGAATCTTCAGCAATTGATCGAGGGGTGCGGCGCACGGGACGTCCCGGTTTACTACACGGCCTTCGGATCGCTTCGAGCCGCCGGCCGTGACCTCGCCGGGTGGGCCCGCCGAGCCAATACGATCAGCGAACAGGTCGCCGGCGGGCCGATGTATCCACCGGCCACGGATCCGGCGTGGCAGATCCACGACCGCGTGGCCCCGGCATCCGAAGAGCGGACGCTGGCCAAGACTACAAGCGGGGCACTCGGCTCTACCGATCTGGAACAGATGCTTCGTTCGTCGAGTCGGGATACGGTCGTCGTGGCCGGACTGACGACGGACGTTTGCGTGGCCCAAACGGCCCGTGAACTGGCCGATCGAGACTTCGCGGTGGTCGTGCCCGAGGACGCCTGTGCGACCGTAAGAGCCCACCTGCACCAGGCATCACTCGAGACGTTCGCGCTCGTCTTCGGTCGCGTCTCCGACACCAGGTCCGTGCTGCAAGCACTGAAGGCATAGCTGCCGTCGTCTTGTTGGTCGTTCTGATCCAACAACGGTATGATCCGGAGGCAGCGGCCAGCATCCGCTAACATGAGCTTTCTAACCGGCCCTTACAGGCCCTATGACCTTGTACCTGTTTAGGAGGACGCCGGACGGCGTGGCTGTCGTGCTGACGAGCTCGAATGCGTGTGCTGGGGTTCCCTCCGCAAGCAAGCGCTTGCCCGTCCCCAACAGAACCGGATAGACGATCAGCACAGCTTCATCCGCAAGCCCCTGTTCGAGCAGCATCGATGTCAGCGTGGAACTCCCCGAGAGGACAAGGTCCGGTCCGTCCTGCGATTTGATACGGCGAACGTCCTCGACGAGGTCCGGTCCAAGGCCCTCGAACGGGCCCCACGCGAGACTTTCCGGACGGTGGGTAGCGACGAATTTCGTCGCTGCATTGAGGCGGTCCGCTATCGGACTGCTCCGCGCCTTCGGCCAGAAGCTCGACCAGATATCGTAGGTGCGACGGCCGAGCAGCAGGTCGAAGCGCTCGCCGTGCGCGGCCGTGACCGCGTCCCGGCCGGCTGGGGTCCGATAGGGCGCGGTCCAGTCGCTGTAGGGGAAGTCGCCGTCATCGGCGGAGTGCTGGATCACGCCGTCCAGCGAGACGTGTTCGATGATCTTGAGCTTTCTCATTCGAGTCTCATTCGCTCGGGTTCAGGTCCGTCGGCATCGGGAAGCGTTCCTGGAGCCATGATTGCCACACCGGTGTCTCGCGGGCGACGGTTTCGTCCGCCCGATCGCCGTACAGGTAGAGGTTCATCGCCACCAGGCCCTGGCCACCGGGATAGGTGACGGCGCCAAGGGCGGCGATGCCTGGCCCCGGCTCGTCGAGCCTCAGCAGGGCGTCGTACGGATTCTCAGTGAGATATTCCACCACGCCGCTGAGGGGTGAGACGGCCGGGGGCGTCGTCCAGCGCTGCCCGACGCTCAGGCCTTTCACTCCCAACGCCGAGGTCAGCGCTTCCCAGGCCTCCGCGTCCGTACCCTCGGCGGGAGCGGTGACCTGCATGATCGCGGAGCGTTGTCCGCGGAAGTGCGTGAGATAGATCCGCAGAATGGCCAGGAAACCCGACCATCCGGACCTGGTGCCTTCCAGCTGGTCGTCCCACTCGTCCGTGCTGGCGAAAAGGCTGTGGACAACGCGGACGAGGCACAAACCACCCGCGCGCGCTTCGACGCTCCACTCGGTCGCGATGGGCGGCGAGCCGCCCCAACCCTCATTCTGCGCGGCAAACATCCGCGGCGGATCCCACGCCGTGACGGCGGCACTGGGCTCCATGTCCGGGCCGAACTTCAACTTCATGGCCACGGGCTTCCCGTCACGCTCCTCGAACTCGGCCGGCACGAACCAGGACGAAATACCCGGCCCGGTGGCGATGGCCTGCCAGACTTCCTCCGGCGTGCCGGGGACCTCGAATTCGACCTGGACGGAACGGCGACCGTTCGCTTCCTGCTTCACGCTCATGTTCGCTCCTCGGGCTCGGATTTCTGGGGTAGAGGGTGCGCCACGACGACCAGCCGATGCGCGCGGCCGCCGCGGCCGGATGCATCGTGATATTTCGAGACGAGGGTCGCGACGGCTTCGGCGAGCTCGCGGGTGAAAGCCGCCCGGTCCGTGGGCGACCGGAAGCGAACCTCCGTATCCACCGCCAGAGTCGCGAGGCGCTTGCCCGTCGCGGTTGCGCGACGAACGAGATCGCCAACCTCGCGGACCACGCGTGCGCCCAGGGCGATGAGATAGCTCGCGGACAGCCGATCGACGTCCCGATCCGGATCGACGGCGGCCGGGCCCAGGGCGCTCGGCGAAACGACGTAGGAAGCGGCCGTCGCGACGAGCAGCCGTTCCGTCAGCCCGCCCCACTTGCGTTCCTGGGCCAGCCGCACCAGCCCGTGCGCCTCCAGCGCGCGCAGGTGGTAATTGACCTTCTGCCGCGCCAGGCCGACCCGCGTGGCCAACGTCGCCGCCGAGGCGGGCGCGACGAGCTCGGAGAGGAGTCGGCTTCGCGTCGGCTCCAGGGCCACCGTCGCCGCCGCCGGATCATCGATGACTTGGATGTCGAGCATGAGAAGAGGGTAGCATTGACAACTTTTCTTGTCAAGTGCCGGAGCGATCGGCCACCGGCTGCGCGGTCCCGTCGCAGGTCAGCCGCTCCAGCGCGACGGATTCCGCGCGCCGCATCGGGCGAGGCGGGTGGCAATGGCCGCGGTCCTCCAACCGGCAGCGTAACTTGTGATGCAGCATGGCCGCCATGTTCCGCTCAGGGCTTCTGTAGCAGATTGGGACCAGTGGATCTCAGCCGAGGAGGTGCCGTATCGCGGTCGGGGAAGACGGCAGCACGATGCGCGCAACGGGACGAGGTGGGCCTTCATGTCGA
This sequence comes from uncultured Gemmatimonadales bacterium, assembly GCA_963798855.1. Lineage (GTDB taxonomy): Bacteria > Gemmatimonadota > Gemmatimonadetes > Longimicrobiales > RSA9 > CAWCUU01. The sequence continues at coordinate 72,442 of CAWCUU010000002.1, forward strand.
AATCGGAGACGTGGCGATGGCGCACGCTGATTCCCGCGTGACCATCCACATGGCAGCCAGCCTTGACGGTTTCATTGCGCGGAAGGACGGCCGCGTAGACTGGCTCGAGACGGCGGACGAGTTCGCGGGCGGGGAGACCGTCGATGCGGCGGATGTTGAGCGGTTCCTCGCCACGATCGACTGCTACGTCATGGGGTCTCGGACCTACGAGACGGCATTGGGTTTCGAGGAGAAGGGGCTCGGTTGGTCGTACGGCGACACGCCCACCTTCGTCCTTACCAGCCGCAAGCTGCCCAAGCGCAGGGGCACGGTGGAGTTCTACTCGGGCGATCTCCGGAAGCTGGTTGATGCGCAGCTTCGGCCAACCTTCCGCAACATCTGGTTTGTGGGAGGCGGAGCGGTTTCAGGCGAGTGCCTCCGCCTCGGTCTAGCGGACGAAGTGCGCTATTCGATCATGCCGATTCTGATCGGCGATGGCCTCGCATTCTTCCAAAACCTGGATAGGGACGTGGAGCTTCACCTGGTGGAGGTAAAGGCGTACAAGAGTGGCATGGTCGAGCTTCGCCACGAGGTTCGAGCGTGGCGATGAGCGACGGAGGGTCGCTCACGGGCCCGGTGTGCAATTGCTGCGCGTGTAGTGGTTCAGCCGAAATCGGACTTTTCGCGAGTTTGAAGGAGTGACACTTTTGCCCCTGTCGGGCGGCTTGGTCGCGGCTCACCGAACGGGGGGAGACATGGCGCAGAAGCGGAAGAAGACTCGGCGCTTCACGGTCGAGGAGAAGATGCGGATCCTGGAGGAGGCCCGCCAGCCGAACACGACGGTGGCGGAGGTGCTGCGGCGGCACCAGGTGGACGCCACGACGTTCTACCGGTGGGAGAAGCAGGCGAAGGAGGGGATGCGGGAGGCGCTCTCGGAGCGGCCGGGGCGGAATGGGAAGGCGTCGGAGCGAGAGATCGAGCGTCTGCGGGCGGAGCTGGAGAAGAAGCGGGGGATCATCGCCGAGGTGGTGGAAGAGAACCTCGAGCTAAAAAGGGGGCTCTGAAGCTGGGGTCGAAGTCGAGGCACACGGCCGGAGAGAAGCGAGAAGCGCTCCGGCTGGTGCGGGTGACGCAGGCTCGCACGGGCTGGACCGTTCGACGGATCCTGAAGCGGCTGGGCTTCCCGAAATCCCGCTACTACGACTGGAGGCAGCGAGCGGACGAGCAGCTGCTGGCGGACCTGTTTCCCGGAGCGCGGAGGTGCCCGCACGCGATCCTGGCCGAAGAGAAGGAGGCGGTGATCGAGTACGCGCTGGAGCACCCGAAGGAGGGGTATCGGCGGCTGGCCTGGCAGATGATCGACGAGGACGTGGCGTGGGTGAGTCCCTCCAGTGTCTATCGGATCCTGCGGGATGCGGACCTGCTGTACCGGTGGAAGCGGAGTCGGAAGGCGGGCGAGCCGCCTCCCGAGCCGGAGGCGCCGAACGAGCGGTGGCACACGGACCTGATGTACCTGCGGGTGGAGGACACGTGGTACTTCCTGGTCACCGTGCTGGACGCCTACAGCCGGTACGTGGTCCACTGGGACCTGCTGACGTCGATGACGGCGGCCGAAGTGCGGGTGGTGATTCAGGATGCCCTGAAGAAGACGGGTGCGAGCCCGGAGATCGTGACGGACAACGGGACGCAGTTCACGGCGAAGGACTTCAAGGAACTGGTTCGGGACTTCGAGCTGGAGCATATCCGGATCCGGACCTACCACCCGGAATCGAATGGCAAGCTGGAGCGCTTCCACCGCAGCACCCGGGAAGCCCTGGACGAGCAGGAGCTGGAGAACCTGAGCCGGGCCCGACAGATCCTCGGGCGCTGGATCGAGTTCTACAACACCGAGCGGCTCCATGCCGCCCTGGACTACTTGCCGCCGGCCGAGTACTGGGCCGGAGATCCGGAGGCCAGGAAGAGGGAGCGGAGGGCGAAGCTGGAGCGCGGTCGAGAACACCGCGAGACCATCAACCGAGCTCGGCTACAGCAGGCCGCCTGAGCAGCGGGCGAGGTGTAACTCTCTGCTACTCCCGATTTGTCCGAAAGGCTCTGAAGCGCGACACGCGGTTCGTGAACGCCAGGACCTTTACCAGAGAACGTTACCAGCCAAAGGCCTTCAGACTGCGATTTGAATAGGGAGCATGATGAGCTCTGAAGTGGGGGTCGGCAGAAGTGAGTTGAGCGACTTCCAGGAGCACCTGGAGAGGTACCGAGCGGTGACGCTGCAGGTGCTGGACGTCGTCAACGATGGTGATCTTTCGTGGAGGCCGAGTCCTGATCAGTACTCGCTAGGGCAACAGCTTCTGCATATCGCCCAGACCGAGGATCTGTATGCGGCAGGGTTGTTCCACGGTGATTGGGACTTCGAGCGGGCGCGTTTTCCGAGTGAACCGCCAAGCCGCTCGAAGCTTCGCGAATTTTTGGAAGAGGTGCGGGCGCGTACCTTGGACAGCTTGGGCAACATCAGCGAAGCCGAATTGGGTAGACTGGTCCCGATCCCTGATTCGCCTGTTGAAGGCAGCCTTCGTTCCTGGTTGTGGTTCATCCTCGAGCACGAGCTTCACCACAAGGGTCAGATCTGGCTGTACTTGAGACAAATGGGGTACACCGCGCCGTTCTACGCTATGCCGTTACGCCTCGGCACCCGGCCGGATCACAAGGCTCGAGAGGAGCTGGGAGGGTTCTGATTTGGAGACCGCTTGACCTGGAGAGGGCGGGCTCCAGCCTCTAACACGCGGGGGGAAGCCGTTGAGGATCTCAGGTTTAGCGGGTGCCGCGTTGTTGTTGATCTGCTGGACCACAATGCTGGCCGCCCAGGTGCCGGCCTCCGGCGCTATTGTGCCGAACGGACCTCCCGAACGAAGACCTGTCCGTGTGGATGCGGGAGGCGCTTGCGTTGTCGACCTGGTGCAGGATTACACCGTCGACGGGGCCCTGGTTGGCGAATTGAGCATTGACTACCGAATCCTCGCCGCTGGCCCATGTGGCTCTCCCGCCGGGACGTTCAATGAAGAGTGGATTGCCCACGGGACGTTTTCGGGTACCGCGCTGGGGCAGCAAGCTACGGCGGTTCTGCTGTACACGGCACGGGCGAGAAGCGGAGGGTCCGTTGACGGGACCATCGTGCTCCGAGGCAGTGTGGAGGGGGAACTCAAGATCAGCGGGGAGTTTGCCGACCGGCAACTGTCGTACCGTGGAGTCTTAACGCTGTCGCAGGACGGCGGCAGATAGCAGAGGTTATGGCGCGGCGGGTCGCCAACCTGGAAACGTTATCGGAAACGCGGAGCAGGATTGTCGGTGAAGAGGCGGAAGGCTCCGCGGGCTCGTTCCTGAACGGAACGAGGTGAGCCTTCGCGTCGATATTGGAGGTGTGACAATGGCGGACGCTGTTTCCTGCGTGACGATCCACATGGTAGCTAGCCTCGATGGCTTCATCGCGCGGAAGAACGGGAGCGTAGATTGGCTCGAGACGACGGACGAGTTCCCGGGCGGGGAGACCCTGAGCCCCGGGTATGTCGAGCAGTTTCTTGCGACGATCGACTGCTACGTCATGGGGTCTCGAACCTACGAGACGGCACTGGCTTTTGAGGAAAAGGGGGCCGGTTGGTCCTACGGGGACAAGCCAACCTTCGTCCTCAGCAGCCGTAGGTTGCCGAAGCCCAGGAATACGGTCGAGTTCTATTCTGGCGATCTCAGTGAACTCGTGAATGGGTACCTGAAGCCGAATTTCCGCAGCATCTGGTTCGTGGGAGGTGGGGCAGTTTCGAGTCAATGCGTTCGCCTCGGCTTGGCCAATGAAGTCCGCTACGCGATTGTGCCCATTCTGATCGGTGACGGCATCCCGTTCTTCCACGGCATCGAGATGGACGTGAAGCTCCACCTGCTCGAGGTGAAGGCCTTCAGGAATGGCGTGGTTGAGCTTCGCCACAAGGTTCGCGGGTAGACGCGAGCGGTGGCCAGGTGGGCCAAGTGAACAGCGCAACAATGCGTATCCTGCGACATGCACTGGCAATTACTCTTTTTCCCGCCACGGTTGCGGGGCTGATTCCCTGGTGGCTCGCGCGCTCAAACGAGTGGTCGGTGACCGCACCTCGATCCGCCGCGGGATGGCTCGCCGTCTTGGCGGGCGGCGGCGCCTTCGCGGTCGGCCTCACGCTCTTTGCGGCCTCGCTCCGTCGATTCGACGCTGAAGGCAATGGCACGTTGGCGCCGTGGGACCCTCCGAGACACCTCGTCGTCACGGGTCCGTACGCGTACGTGCGGAATCCTATGATCTCCGGTGTACTGCTCGTCCTCATCGGTGAGGGCCTCGTTCTTCGCTCGGCGCCGCACCTCACCTGGGCGGCTCTCTTCGCCCTCATCAACGCGGTATACATGCCCCTCCTCGAGGAGCCGGTGTTGCGATCTCGATTCGGCGCGGAATACGACACGTACACGCGGCATGTGCCAAGGCTGATTCCTCGGGCAAGCCCGTGGCGCGGGGATGGACGCGGCGCCGCGGACTAGCAGGACACTAGAAGCATCGCGGGGCAGTCGAGGTGCTCAGTCAGCAGCTAACACCAGGTAGCCCCGCAGCGCGTCGCTGTAGCGCGGCTTGCCACGCAGCTTGTGAACGGTGAAGGGTGTGAAAGGCGCTGAAACGCCGAGTGGGAGGCTCGAATGCGTCGACTAATGATTCTGGTTCATCTCCCTTTTATCTCCGGGTTGCTGCCACATCTGGCTTCAGCGCAACAACAGGCCAGCCGCCCTCCGATCATCGACGTTCACCTGCACGCTCTGGGAGTGGAAGCACTGCGGAGCTTCGGTCCCAATCCGATCACACATGCGGCGCCACCGGCGTCGGTCGAGGAGCATGTCCGGCGCACGCTGGCTGAAATGAAGAAGTACAATGTGGTTCTCGGCATTGTGGGCGGAAGTACCGTGTGCCCTGACAACTGCGGGGAAGAGGTGGCGCGCTTCCTCGCCGCTGCGCCAGAACGCGTCCGGGGCTCGGCCGCGTTTGGACGCCCTGGCTCAAACGTCGACTCGCTTCGTGCGCAGTATTCAGCGGGTAAAATCGTCGCCATGGGTGAAGTGCTGGCGCAGTACGAAGGCCTATCTCCCTCCGATTCGGCATTCGAGCCGTATTGGGATCTCGCCGAGATACTGGATATTCCGGTAGGTGTCCATACCGGGCTCAGCTTCCCCGGTGTCACGCAGATGGGCGCCCCGATGGGCGCTCCGAACTTCCGCGTCGCTCTTGGTAACCCGATACTCCTGGAGGGCATGCTGAACCGGCACCCGAAGCTCCGCGTCTACCTGATGCATGCGGGCCACCCATTCCTCGCCGAAACCATCGGGATCCTCCAGGTCTATCCGCAAGTGTACGTGGACATTGCCGCGATCGACTGGATCCAGCCGCGTGCGGAGTTCTACGCGTACCTGAAGGTGCTGATTCGTGCCGGATTCGCAGACCGAATCATGTTCGGCTCAGACCAAATGGTGTGGCCCGATGCGATCGGTCTCGCCATCGATGCAATTGAATCCGCTGGATTTCTCACAGCGCAGCAGAAGCGTGACATCTTCTACAACAACGCCGCGCGCTTCCTGAAGCTGTCGCCCGAAGAAATCGCGCGTCACCACGGGCGCGGGGTCGGGTGAATCCCTTCCGCCGGCAGCGGCGTAGCGTCGGTGTTTCCGGCGTCTTCGACCGGACTCCTGGAGCTACACTCCAACTCGGTCGCACTCAGGAGGTTCAGATGAAGAGAGTTACAGGCATCGGAGGAATCTTCTTCAACGCGAACGACCCTGTCGCACTACGAGCTTGGTACAAGCAGCACCTCGGTATTGACGTCCAGGAATGGGGAGGCACCGCGTTCACCTGGACCAATGCAGAGGGCAATCCGACAAACGGAACGACCGTCTGGTCCATCGGCGCCGCCACTGGTGAGTCCTTCCCACCAAGCAAGTCGACCTTCATGGTCAACTATCGAGTCGAAGATTTGGCCGCTGTACTTATGTCGCTTCGCGACGAAGGATGCAACGTCCTGGAGAAGACGGACGACTCCGAGTACGGAAAGTTCGGTTGGGTCATGGATCCCGAGGGCAACAAGGTCGAACTCTGGCAGCCGCCCCCGGGGCAGTGAGCTCCACGCCTGAAGACCAAATGCCGGCAACGGGCGCCCGATGAAAAGGGCGACGAGCGTGGGAAGGAGGTGGCACCGGCCGGTTCGGAACCCGGGAGACGTTATGCGCCCTGCTGACTGCGAACCGACGGCTGCAGGGATCGACTTGTAGGTGCCAGGTCGGCCTGCGACAATAAACGCACAGCGCACACGGGGGTCCAAGACATGAACTCGACCAGGAGCGCCACGACCCACGACAAACGTGACGGTGCGCCTGCGAATCTCGTTTCGATCGATCCGTTCTTCATCGTGAAGCACCTGGAGACGTCGATCTCCTATTACATCGACCGCCTCGGCTTCCAACTCGATTTCAAAGGTCCAGACGACGACCCCTATTACGCCAGGGTGAGCCGCGATGGGATTGGCATCATGCTCAAGTCGATCCTTCCAGACGTGCTCCCACGTCCAAATCACACTCGCCACGAGTGGGCGCGTTGGGACGCGTACATCTACGCTTGCGACCCCGACACGTTGTTCGAGGAGTTCAGCAAGCGCGGTGTGTCCTTCGTGACTGAGCTGTCGTTCATGGAGGAGGGCCTGTGGGGCTTCGAGCTCAGCGATGCCGACGGGTATGTTCTTGCGTTCGCCCGAGTCCGCAAAAAGTAACCCCCGCGGAGTGTCGGAGCGCGGCTCGGAGGTGAGCGATTTCGAGGGAAACGAAACAGGCCGCAAGAGCATACGGGTCGGCTGCGAAAGTGACAGATCGGGAGGTGTCATGAGAGTTGCTGCAGCGGGGCTATTGCTACTTGCGATGACGGTGAGCGGCGCATCGGCGCAGCAGCGGGCGTTGCCGATCATCAATGTGCATCTTCATGCGCTTCCGGCCGATGATCAGGGGCCGCCCCCGCTGGCGATCTGTACGCCGATCGTGGTGCCGGGTGATCCGTCACAGCCCTGGCCACAGCGGATCATGCAGGCGTTCAAGAGCCCGCCGTGCCCGGATCCGGTCTGGTCGCCGGAAACGGATGATGCCCTTCGGGAGCGGACGCTCGAGATCCTGGAACGCAGGAACATCATCGGTATCGCAAGCGGGCCGCTGGCAATCCTGTCCGACTGGAAGGCGGCGGCACCCGACCGGATTCTCGAGGCGTTCCGGCTGAATCTGCAGCGGGATTCCGTTTCGCCCGATTCGCTACGAAGCGCGCTGAAGTCGGGTCGTTTCGTCGCACTGGCGGAAGTCACGAATCAGTATGCGGGAATCGCGCCGGACGATCCTGCATTCGATCCGTATCTGGCCGTGGCCGAAGAGCTGGACATACCGGTGGGCATCCACATTGGTACGGGTCCGCCGGGAGCGCCTTACCTGGGTTTCCCGGCGTACCGGGCCCGGCTTCACAGCCCGCTGACGCTCGAAGAGGCGCTCGTGCGGCATCCGAAGCTCCGAGTGTGGGCCATGCATGCGGGGTGGCCCATGCTGGACGACCTGCTGGCGGTGCTGTGGACGTATCCGCAGGTGTACGTGGATGTTGGAGTGATCATCTTTGCGCTTCCACGCGAGGAATTCTATCGCTACCTGAGGACCGTGGTGCAGGCGGGGTTCGCGAGTCGGGTGATGTTCGGATCGGACCAGATGGTTTGGCCCGAGGCCATCGAGCGAGCGATCCAGACAATCGAAGACGCACCGTTCCTGACGCAGGAACAGAAGCGCGCGATCCTGTACGGCAACGCAGCGCGGTTCTTCCGGCTGGATCGTAGCCAGACGGGTCGCTCCGGTGTGCAGGGATCAGACGGCACATGAGGCGTCGACCGTGAAGAACCATGCAGACGATGCGCCGGGTGTCCAGGCATGGATTGAGGGGGTCAGGCCCGAGCAGCGATCCCTCGTGCCTGGAGACCTGACCGGAAAGGAGCGATCCATGACAGGGCGGTTTGGGGTGTCCCTCCCGTGCCTGATGCTGCTGGCCGCCCTCGGCGGATGCGGCGCGACGGCGGACCGACACGCCGCCCACCAACCCGTCGTGACGGGGTGATCGAGCTGCTCGAGGCGAGGCCCGATATGCGCTCAACGAGGACGAGGCGTTCAGCCACTGGCGAGGACCGCCTTCCCGGACATGCGCGTGAAGATGGACTCCGTGATCGGAGAGGGAGATCACGCGGTGAGTATCGGCGGCAGGTGAATCCGGGGGGTCCATGATCTACGACGCGGATGCGTTCGCCCATTATTTCGACGGCGTCGGCCGCCGAGTCGCATCGCGCCGCGGTTTCGGGGGCTGCCGTCGAGCAGCCGACGAGCCTGCTGCTGCTCTCGACGAAAGAGCTCGGCGCCCAGCACGAGCAGATGCTTAACCATGCTAAGGGGCTCCGGACGGCCAAGTCCAATCGTGACAATCGGATGCAAATCTGCGGTTGGTTAACCGAGTCAATCGTTCGCGAGGGCCGCGCGCGCGGATGAGCGCCGATCCGCAGGGGCGGCCCGCGGGCATCAGCGCCGGCCACCCCCTACCATCGTCCACCCGATCGTGCCATCCTTACAGACCCCGCGGCCCGGGCGGGGCCGCACGTCGACCCCGCCGGACGCGGTGGATGCACCTGCATCCGATCTCCCGATTTCCAGTTACCAGAGAGCTGAAGATGGATGGTCACAGGACCCCGGCGCGCTGGGCGCTGAGTCGTTCCGGCATCGCGATCGCGGCGATCGTGCTCGCCTCGCCGCTCGCGGCGCAACAGGCGACAGAGCAGCAGGCGCCGTCAGCCGCTGCGCCCACGCTCGGTCTCGGCATCGACACCGCGAACATGGACCGCTCGGTGCGGCCGCAGGACGACATCAACGAGTTCGTGAACGGCACGTGGCTGAAGAGCGCAGAGATTCCGGCGGACCGCTCGAGCTGGGGCTCGTTCGTCGAGCTGACGGAGAAGAGCGACTCAGCGCTGCGGCTGATCGTCGACGACGTCGCGGCCAGGACGAACGCGCCGGCCGGATCCGAGGAGCGCAAGATCGGCGACTTCTACCGGAGCTACATGGATACGGCGCGGATCGAATCGCTCGACACGAAGCCGCTGCAGCCGGAGCTCGACGCGATCGCCGGCATCGGCTCGGTCGCCGATCTGCCCGCGGCGTTCGCCCGGGCGCAGCGGGTCGGGGTGCAGATCCCGTTCGGCGCCTTCGTCGGACAGGACCAGAAGAACTCGTCGGCCTACGTCGTCTCGATCACGCAGTCGGGCCTGGGCATGCCGGACCGGGACTACTATCTGCGCGACGACGCGAAGTTCGCCGGCATCCGGAAGAGCTACGTCGACTACATCACGAGCCTCATGACGCTCGCCGGGCGGCCCGACCCGGCCGGCGCGGCGCAGCGCATCATGGCGCTCGAGACGAAGATCGCGGAAAAGCACTGGGAGCGGGCGAAGCTGCGCGACCGGGACAAGACGTACAACAAGATGAGGGTCGCCGAGGTGGACGCGCTGACGCCGTCCTTCGACTGGCCCACGTACCTGAAGGCCGCGCGCATGGGCGAGGCCGAGGACGTCGTGGTGCGCCAGCCCGACTACCTGCAGGCGCTCGAGCCGATACTGAGGGGCACTCCCGCGTCGACCTGGAAGGAGTACCTCACCTACAAGCTGCTCTCCTCCTACGCCGACGAGCTGCCGTCCGATTTCGAGCGGGCGCGCTTCGACTTCTACGGCCGCACGCTCTCCGGCCTGCAGGAGATGCGCTCACGCGAGAAGCGCGGTGTGGCCGAGGTGGAGGGCGCGATGGGCGAGGCGCTGGGCAAGCTTTACGTCCAGCGCTACTTCAAGCCCGAGGCGAAAGCGCGCATGGACGCGCTCGTGAAGAACCTGCTGGCGGCGTTCAGGCAGGGGATCGAGGAGCTGGACTGGATGAGCCCGGCCACGAAGGCGCAGGCGCAGGACAAGCTCGCGCACTTCACGGTGAAGATCGGCTACCCGGACAAGTGGCGCGACTACTCGACGCTCGAGATCCGGCCCGGTGATCTGGTCGGCAACGTCATGCGCGCACAGATGTGGCGCTACGACGACCGCGCCGGCCGGCTCGGCGAGCCCGTCGACCGCACCGAATGGGGGATGACACCGCAGACGGTGAACGCGTACTACAATCCGACGAACAACGAGATCGTCTTTCCCGCCGCGATCCTGCAGCCGCCGTTCTTCAACGTGGAAGCCGACGATGCCGTGAACTACGGCGGCATCGGCGCCGTGATCGGCCACGAGATCAGCCACGGCTTCGACGATCAGGGCCGCAAGTCGGACGGCATGGGCAACCTGCGCGACTGGTGGACGGCCGCGGATGCGCAGGCGTTCCAGGCCCGCACCGACAAGCTCGACGCGGAGTACTCCGCCTACGTTCCGATCGACTCGCTGCACATCAACGGCAAGCTGACGATGGGCGAGAACATCGGCGACCTGAGCGGGCTCGCGGTCGCGCTGCGCGCGTACCACATGTCGCTGAACGGCAAGCCCGCGCCCGTCATCGACGGCTTCACCGGAGACCAGCGCTTCTTCATGGGATGGGTGCAGGTGTGGCGCACGAAGATGCGCGACGAGGCGCTGCGCCAGCAGCTGCTGACGAACCCCCACTCCCCGGGCAGCTACCGCGCGTTCGTCCCGCTCACGAACATCCAGGCGTTCTACGACGCGTTCGACGTGAAGCAGGGCGACGAGATGTGGCGGCCGCCGGAGGAGCGGGTCAGGATCTGGTAGGGGGCGGTCGCCCCCCTCCACGTCATACCCCCCGGAGGGTGGTCACGCGCTCCGCAGGTGCTCGCGACATCGGCGACGAAGCGCTGGACGGAGGCCTCGGCGATACGGTGGCCGACGACGGCATCGAGCGCAGCGCCGAGCGCGGCGAGCGGCGGCTCATAGCTCCCGGAGAAGTCGAGCTGGGTCTCGGTCGAGGTGAGCGGGTAGATCGACAGCACGGCGTCCATGACCGGGAAGAGCGCGGGCCGGCGGCTGGCCTTCCAGCCGAGGCGGATCCGCGTCGTCGGGGTCACGCCCGGCGCGGCGGCGACCTCATCGACGGAGGCGATGGTAATGTCGACCTGCGCGCCCACCTCGACGCCGCCGAGATCCACGCGCAGCTCGGAGGCGAGGGAGCGGGCGCGATCGGCGGCCGCTCGCGTGGCGGAGCGGAAGACCTCGAGCGCATCTTCGGTGAGCGCCGCACGCACCTGCGCGTACGGCTTGTTCACGTAATCGTAGCTCCGCACCTCAGGCCGCTTCGCCATGTCGCCTCGCGCTGCTCGAGTCGCGCCGACCTCCGCGCACCAAGATGCCCGCTCCTTCGGCCCGCGTCGAGGACTCTCGTGCCGGTGAACGGCTCGCGGCCGGTTTGACTAGCCCCGTGCCCCCGACTAGCCTGATTAGCCTGACTAGCCTGATCAGCCTGACCAGCCTGACCAGCCTCACCCCGTGATGGAGGTCGGTGAATGGCGAACGCCGTTGCGCCGCTCGCGCAGCGTTCCTTCGGCGAGACGTCGCGTCCCGATGTCTGGTGGCTCTCACCCGCGGCCGTGTTCATTGGGCTCGGCGCCTTCGTCGTCTACGCGACGTGGGCGGCGTTCCAGGGCGCCAACTACTGGTGGGGGCCGTATCTCTCGCCGTTCTACTCGCCGGAGATCTGGGGCACGTCGCCGCACGCGTGGCTGCAGGGTCGGCCGGCATGGTGGCCCGGCTGGCTCGTCTTCTCGCCGGCCCTGCTCATCCTCTGGGCGCCCGGCGGGATGCGTTTCACCTGCTACTACTACCGCGGCGCGTACTACAAGTCGTTCTGGGCCGATCCCCCCGCGTGCACGGTCGGTGAGCCGCGCAAGCGCTACCTCGGCGAGCGGCACCTCCCGCTCGTGCTGCAGAACGTCCACCGCTACTTCATGTACATCGCGATCCTCTTCATCGTGATCCTCGCCAGGGACGCGTGGATCGCCTTCTGGTTCACGGACCCGGCGACCGGCGGGCGAGAGTTCGGCGTCGGCGTCGGCTCACTGGTGCTCACGGCGAACGCGGTCCTGCTGGGCGGCTACACGTTCGGCTGCCACTCGCTCCGCCACCTGGTCGGCGGTCGGCTGACGCAGCTCTCCCGGGCACCGGCGCAGCGGACGGCGTATCGCGCGGTCAGCTGCCTCAACCGCGGGCACATGCGCTGGGCGTGGCTCAGCCTGTTCTGGGTCGCCTTCTCGGACTTCTACGTGCGGATGGTGGCGATGGGCGTGTTCCACGACTTCCGCATCCTCTGATCCGACAATGGACCTGCTCGGCATCCACCACCTGACCGCGATCTCCGCGAGCATCCGCGAGAACCTGCGCTTCTATACGCAGGTGTTGGGGCTGCGGCTCGTGAAGCGCAGCGTGAACCAGGACGACGTGTCGGCCTACCACCTCTTCTACGCGGACGCGATCGGCAGCCCGGGCACGGACATGACCTTCTTCGACTGGCCCGTGCCGAGGGAGCGGCGTGGCACCCACAGCATCACCCGAACACACCTGCGCGTGCGCGGGCGTGGAACGCTCGACTGGTGGGGGGAGCATCTCGCCGGGCACGGCGTGAAGGCGGATGCGATCGCAGAGATCGACGGCAGACTCACACTCGACTTCGAGGACCGCGAGGGGCAGCGGCTCGCGCTCGTCGACGACGGCGGTGCGGGCCCCGACTCCGTGGCCTGGGACCACAGCCCGGTGCCCGGCGAGCACCGCATTCGCGGGCTGGGACCGATCCGCATGAGCGTGCCGAGCATCACGGAGACCGACGCGGTCCTCACGCGCGTGATGGCGCTACGTCCGACGCGGCGCTACGCCTACCCGGCGCACGCCGAGCCGAACGTGCACGTCTACGAGATGGGGGATGGCGGCCCGCACGCGGAGGTGCACGTCGCGGTCGAGCCCGACCTGCCGGTGGCGAGGCAGGGAGCGGGCGCCGTGCACCACGTGGCGTTCCGCACGCCGAGCGAGGAGGAGTACCACGGCTGGACCGAGCGGCTGAACGCGATGGGCGTGCCGAACAGCGGCGAGATCGACCGCTACTACTTCCGCAGCCTGTACTTCCGCGAGCCGAACGGCGTGCTGTTCGAGATCGCGACGGACGGGCCCGGCTTCGCGGTGGACGAGGACCCGGCGACGCTCGGCAACCACGTCGCCCTGCCGCCGTTCCTCGAGCCGCAGCGTGACACGATCCTGGCGAACCTGAAGCCGCTCGAGTGAGGTCCAGGTGAGCGAGCACACGGCGCACGAATACGACGTGCTCGTGATCGGCGCCGGTGGCGCCGGATTGCGAGCCGCGATCGAGGCTTCGGCCGCGGGCGTGCGCGTCGGCGTCGTCTGCAAGTCGCTGCTCGGCAAGGCCCACACGGTCATGGCCGAGGGCGGCATCGCGGCGTCGCTCGCGAACGTGGATGGCCGCGACAACTGGCGCGTCCACTTCGCCGACACGATGCGCGGCGGGCAGTACCTCAACAACTGGCGGATGGCGGAGCTGCACGCAAAGGAGGCGCCCGCCCGGGTGCGCGAGCTGGAGGCGTGGGGCGCGCTGTTCGACCGCACGGAGGACGGCCGGATCCTGCAGCGCAACTTCGGCGGCCACGCCTATCCGCGGCTCGCGCACGTCGGCGACCGCACCGGCCTCGAGATGATCCGGACGCTGCAGGACCACGGCGTCCACCAGGGCATCGACTTCCACATGGAGTGCACCGTCGTGCGGCTGCTCGAGGACGGCGAGCGCGTGACCGGCGCGCTCGCGTACGACCGCGAGCGGGGGCGATTCCACGTCTTCCCGTCCGCCGCGGTCGTGCTCGCCACCGGCGGGATCGGGCGCGCGTTCCGCATCACCAGCAACTCCTGGGAGTATACGGGCGATGGCCACGACCTCGCCTACCGTGCCGGGGCAGACCTCATCGACATGGAGTTCGTTCAGTTCCATCCGACCGGGATGGTCTGGCCGCCGAGCGTGCGCGGGATCCTCGTGACGGAGGGGGTGCGCGGGGAGGGCGGCGTGCTGCGCAACCGCGAGGGGCGCCGCTTCATGTTCGACGAGATCCCGCCGCTGTACCGCGACCAGACCGCGGACAACGAAGAGGAGGGGTGGCGCTACACGCAGGGCGACCGCGAGGCGCGCCGTCCGCCGGAGCTGCTCACGCGCGACCACGTCGCCCGCAAGATCGTCTCCGAGGTCCGTGATGGCCGCGGCAGTCCGCACGGCGGCGTGTTCCTGGACATCGCGTGGATCCGGGAGAAGCTGCCGGACGCCGAGGCGCACATCCGGCGCAAGCTGCCGAGCATGTACCACCAGTTCAAGCAGCTCGCCGACATCGACATCACGCGCGAGCCGATGGAGGTCGGGCCGACCACCCACTACGTCATGGGCGGCGTGCGCGTCGACGCCGACACGCAGATGTCCACGGTGCCGGGGCTGTTCGCGGCCGGCGAGGTCGCGGCGGGGCTGCACGGCGCGAACCGGCTGGGCGGCAACTCGCTGTCGGACCTGCTCGTGTTCGGCAAGCGGGCCGGCGAGCACGCGGCCGCGTGGGCCAGCGAGCACGGGGCCGGCCGCGTGGACGAGGCGAGAGTGGACGCGCTCGCGCGCGAGGCACTCGCCCCGTTCGAGCGTGGCGCCGGGGAGGAGAACCCGTACGCGATCCAGCACGAGCTGCAGGAGACGATGCAGGATCTCGTCGGCATCGTGCGTCGCGGGGAGGAGCTGAAAGAGGCGTTGGAGCGGATCGAGCGGCTGAGCGAGCGCGCGGAGCGCGTCGGCGTGGACGGCAACCGCGAATACAACCCCGGCTGGCACACGGCGCTCGACCTGCGTCATCTGATGACGGTGTCGGAGGCGATCGCGCGCTGCGCTCTCGAGCGGACCGAGAGCCGGGGCGCGCACTTCCGCGACGACCACCCACAGAAGGACCCCGAATGGGGACGATTCAACCTGGTCGTTTCCGCCGGTGACGACGGCCGGATGCGTGTGAAGCGGGAGGCGGTGCGGCCGCTCCCGTCCGAGCTGCAGGCGATCATCGAGGAGATGAAGTGATGGCGACGGCCCGCTTCGAGATCTGGCGCGGCGACCGCTCCGGCGGCGAGTTCCGCTCGTACGAGACCGAGGTGGCGCCGGGCATGGTCGTCCTCGACGCCGTGCACCAGATCCAGGCGGAGCACGCCCCGGACCTGGCCGTGCGCTGGAACTGCAAGGCCGGCAAGTGCGGCTCGTGCTCGGCCGAGGTCAACGGCATGCCGCGACTCATGTGCATGACGCGGCTGAACCAGGTGCCGCTGGACCGACCGGTGCGGATCGAGCCGATGAAGGCGTTCCCACTGATCCGCGACCTCGTCACGGACGTCTCGTGGAACTACGAAGTCAAGCAGCGGATAAAGCCGTTTCGCCCCCGTCCGCCGGATGCGCCGGACGGCAGCTGGCGCATGGCGCAGTTCGACGTGGACAGGGTCATGGAATTCCGGAAGTGCATCGAGTGCTTCCTCTGCCAGGACGTCTGCCACGTGCTGCGCGAGCACCACCGGCACGACACGTTCATCGGCCCGCGTTTCTTCGTGCACACGGCGGCGCTCGAGATGCATCCGCTCGACGTCGAGGACCGCGTCCCCGAGCTGCGCGAGGCACACGGCGTCGGCTACTGCAACATCACGAAATGCTGCACCGGCGTCTGTCCCGAGGGTATAACGATCACGGACAACGCGATCATCCCGTTGAAGGAGCGCGTGGTGGACCGCGCCTACGACCCGATCGCGCGCCTGGTCCGGCTGGTCCGCGGTCCCCGACGCGCGGACGCCGCAGAGCCGGCGCAGATCGGAGCGTCCGCTCCCGAACCCACGTCCGGAGGTGCCAATGTTCGAGCTGAAGCGGCTGTCCCCCCAAGGGGTCGAGGCGGCCCTCGCGAGAGCTGAGCACTACCGCCTGCTGAACGAGCCGCACGAAGCCGACAGCATCTGTCGCGACGTCCTCGCCGTCGATGCCGAGAACCAGCGTGCCCTCGTCGTGTTGATCCTCTCGCTCAGCGACCGGATCCAGGAGGACGGGATGGTGTG
Source organism: uncultured Gemmatimonadales bacterium (assembly GCA_963798855.1). GTDB lineage: Bacteria > Gemmatimonadota > Gemmatimonadetes > Longimicrobiales > RSA9 > CAWCUU01. The sequence goes on from CAWCUU010000002.1 coordinate 88,611, forward strand.
CGTGAAGGAAGCCCGCTCGCTGCTCCCGCGCCTCGAGGATCCGTACGCCCGCGTCTACTACGAGGGGCTCGTTCACGAGCGCCAGGCGAAGGCAATGCTGCGCGGGCACATGCCCGGCAGCGGCGGAATCGCCTACGAGCAGATCGAACAGGCGATGAAGTGCTTCGAGGCCGCCGAGGCGATCCGGCCGGCCGGCAACAATGACGCGCTGCTACGCTGGAACACGTGTGTTCGGCTGCTCGACAGGTTCCCGCACCTCCGCCCGCAGATCGAGGAGCGGGTCGTGCACCTGCTCGAGTAGGCCTGCTCGGATTCGAGCGGCGTAGCCGCGGCTCGCTGCGAGCCGTGGCGGGGTGGGCTCAGCTCGAGCTCACCCGACCCTCCACGATGCGGTCCGGGTGGATCCGCGCGACGGTGCGGTGCGCCCGACGCGTCTCGTACGGGGATGGGCCGAAGCGAAGCGTTCCGACGAGGACGCCCCCGCGACTACGGATCTCCGCCTCCGCGGCGGTGCCGTACCCGACGATGACGCAGCGGCCGGTGACCCAGTAGATTCCGGCCGGCCGGCCGATGCCGGCGCTCCACGCCGACGCCTCGGAGTGCTGCTCCCAGTCGGCCGGCTCGTGGCCGGCGGATTCGGGATCGAACGGATCTTGGCGTCGCATTTCGAAAGCTAGCGGTCAGGCCCCGTCGCGTCAGCGGCGAGCGATCGGGCACGAGGGACCAAAAGCGAAACGGCCGTCCCGGCAATGCCGGGACGGCCGTCCGTCAACCGTCGAAGACGGCGGTGTGTCGATGCTCAGCCGAGCCGGGTGACGTTCTCCGCGGCGGGACCCTTCTGGCCCTGCACGAGGTCGAACTCGACCTTCTCACCCTCGGTCAGCGTCTTGAAGCCGCTGCCCTGGATCGCGCTGTGATGGACGAAGCAGTCCTTCGAGCCATCGGACGGCGTGATGAAGCCGAAGCCCTTCTGGTCGTTGAACCACTTCACCGTTCCACTGGTACGCATACCGTACTCCCTGTGTTGATTGGTGCAATCGGGTTCCGGTATTCCGTACCGAACTGATCGCCACCATGATCGTGCGGGCCCTTCGCCGCCGCACTCAGCGTGACGGATAATGAAAAAGGACCCGGGGAAAGCGCCCAGGTCCTCTCGTCTCTGGTCCCCGGCAACCGGCCAGGGGTTATCCGCCAGCGCCGATAATAGCTGCAGGCGGTAAGGAAGTCAAGGTCGGCGAACGGGCGCGGGCGGTCACGGTGTGAGGGCGGGAGTCGGCGGCAGGCCGTCAGTTCTGACCGCGGAACGACGGCCACACCTCCTGCAGGGTATGCAGGGGCGCGCGGCACACCCAGATCGGCAGGTGCCGCTCCTCGGGCACGACCCACGGCTCGTCGACGGTCGCGGCGAGACGCACGTCGCGGAAGAAGCGGCGCAGCTCCTCCTCGTCGGAGCCCACCACGACGGCGACGTCGCCCGCCTTCGACCCCGGGCCGAAAAACCAGTAGCTGCCGACCGGGGCGACGGCGGGTGGCAGTCCGAGGCGCGGACCGTAGAAGTCGATGGCCCCGGCTTCGCCGTAATTCGTCGCGATGATGACCGCGCGGCTGCGGTCCGCCGCCGGCAGATCCCTCCACACGCGCGCGACGCTGTCCACCTGCTCGGGCCAGCCGAGCATGTCCGCGTAGTCCTGCGGCAGCTCGAGGACTTCCCCGACGTTCGTCGTGGTAGCCGCGCTGACGCCCAGGGCACGGGCGTAGCGCGCCATCGGCGCGGGCCGGATCAGGGGCAGCGAGAGCGGCAGCACGAGCGCGCCCCAGCCCAGCGTGAGGAGCACGACCAGCACGCGAGCCGGCGTGGCCCAGCGCCGGCCCCGGCCGCTCCGCGCCAGCCCGGTCACCCGCTCGAGCGCGACGACGCCGGCCGCGAGCAGCGTCGGGTGGGCCGGCCCGATGTAGTACGGCTTCCCGTGCAACAGCATGACGACGAGCAGCGCGACGAGGCAGCTCCAGCCCACGACGCGGAACCGCTCCATCGGGCGGCCGACGAGCAGGTACAGCAGCCCGATGGTGGCGATGGCGGCGAGCGGGCCGAGCAGCAGGAGCTGGCCCATCAGGAAGTCGGAGATCTCGACGCGCGCGAGCTGACTGCCGCGCAGGTCCGCCATCTGGCCGAGCACCGGCCAGCCGAGGCGGAGCTGACCGACCAGGCTGGGGGCTCCGATCGCGAGCGCGATGAGCAGCGCGAGCCATGGCCAGCGAGTCCGCAGCGTCCGGCGCAACGGTGTCACGAGCAGCGCGACGAGGATGCCGAAGCCGATGAAGACGATGCTGAACTTCGTCAGCAGGCCCAATCCCGCTGCCGCGCCGAGCAGCAGCCAGTCACGGGCAGGCGGAGCGGCACCGACGTCGCCCCGATCCTCAACCGCTCGCCTCGCGACGCGCGCCAGCGCGAGCAGCGCGAGCGACCACCAGAGCTGATCGAAGACGACCGGCTGGAAGAGGTTGCCGGCGCGAAGGAAGAGGGGCAGCGTCGCGGGTGCGAGGGCGGCGAGCCCCTGTGCGTACGTCCTGCCGCCGAGCTCGCGCGCGATCAGCCCGGCGAGAGCCACCACCGCCGCCCCCGCCAGCGCAGACGCGAAGCGGAGCGCGAGAAGGGAGTCGCCGAGCAACCCACGCTCGACCTGCGCCAGCATCGCGATCATCGGAGGGAAGTCCATGCGCCACGGCCGGAGGTGGCGCCCCATCGCGAAGTAGAGGAACTCGTCGCGGTGGATGCCGTAGGGCGAGATCTGGTTCACCGCCACGTGCACCAGCAGCACGGCGATGGCGAGCGCCAGCACGAGAGGCGCGGTGAAGGGGGGAAGCCGCCCATCGGGGCCGGCGGCGGGATCGATCGCCGGAGTCGCCTGCACTGCCGCGGTCATCGCATCTTACCGATGGGGGACACAGGTCCGCGCAATCGCGTCGGGACAGGAGGAGCTTGCTCGACTACGCCGTCAGCATGCGCTGGCACGATCTTCTCTTCGCGCACTGGAGCTTCGCTGTGGAATCCGTCCGACCGCTGCTGCCGGATGGGCTCGAGCTCGACACGTACGACGGACTCGCCTGGATCGGCGTCGTGCCGTTCCGCATGAGCGAGGTGCAACCGCGCCGGCTGCCACCGCTGCGGATCGCTTCCGCGTTCCCGGAGCTGAACATCCGGACCTACGTGCGGGCGGGCGGCCGGGTTGGAGTCTGGTTCTTCAGCCTCGACGCCGCCAGCCGCCTCGCCGTCTGGACCGCTCGCCGCTGGTACGGTCTACCCTACCAGCACGCGCGGATGGAGGTTTCAGCCCGCGACGAATGGATTCGCTACCGCAGCGTCCGACTCTCCGGACGGCACCGTGGCGTGCGACTCGAAGTAGACTACGGTCCGACGGGCCCCGGCCGCCGCGCCGCTGCCGGCAGCCTCGACGACTTCCTGACCGCCCGCTACTCGCTGTTCAGCACAGGCCGGCGGGGTTCGCTGCAGCGTGCCGACATCGCGCACGACCCGTGGCCGCTCCAGCCCGCGCAGGCACGCTTTGCAGTGAACACAATGCTCGACCCGCTGGGGCTGACGCCAGTGGGGGAGCCGCGCCTGAGCTTCGCTCGCACGCTCTCCGTCCGGTCGAGCGCTCCCCGGCCGCTCGAGCACGAGCACCCGGGCCGCTGAGCCGACGCGGCGCTCCTCCGCCCCATGGCTCGGCGAGAGCGGCAGGGGAGCCGATCCGCGCCAGCGGCGCGAGGTGTGCATGGGCGGCAACGCATGAGAGTCGAGGTCTTCGACCATGGCGCGGGCAACCTGCGATCGCTGAAGACGGCGCTGGAGCTCGGAGGCGCTCGAGTGCGGATCCAGCGTACGCCCGCCGGTCTCCTCGACGGCGACGCGATGGTGCTGGCCGGGACGGGGGCGTTCGGGAGCGCCGCCGACCGGATCGCACCGGTGGGGCACGAGCTCCGGGTCGCCCTGCGATCCGGCTTTCCGTGCCTGGCGATCGATCTCGGGATGCAGCTCCTCATGGAGTCCAGCGCGGAGGAGCCGGGTCACGGCCTCGGTGTCTGCGGAGGCGTCGTCCGCCGGCTGCCGACGCGGCGCACGACTCACATCGGGTGGAACAGCGTCGAGTTCCGGCCGGACCCGCTCTTCGATGGATCCCGCGACCTGCTCGCCTACTTCACGAACAGCCGGATCTGCGTGCCGGCGGACGGCGGCGAGGAGATCGCCTGGGCGATCCACGAGCACGTGCGTTTTGCGGCGGCGATCCGATACAGCAACACCTGGGGCGTGCAGTTCCACCCTGAGAAGAGTGGCAGGGTCGGGCTGCGGGTGATCGGGAATTTCCTGCAGGCGGTGACGACGCCGCGTCCGGCATCGCTGCCATCATGACGAAGGCGAAGGAGGCGGTCCGCGGAGACCGACAGGAGGAGGCGTGATGCTCCACAAGCGCGTGATCGTATCGCTCGGTGTGCGCGACGGACTGCTCGTCGACGCGGCGCCGTTCGCCGATCTCGCCGACACCGGCGACCCCGCCGAAGCCGCCCATTGGTACGAAGGCGAAGGCGCGGACGAGATCATGCTCGTCGACCTCTCCGTCACGCGGGAGGGGAGGGTGGCGTTCCTCGGCACCGTCGGACGCGCCGCCGATGAGCTGTTCGTGCCGCTCATGGTCGGCGGCGGCATCGCCGACCTCGACTCGATCGAGCAGGCTCTGCGGGCGGGCGCGGACCGGGTCGCCATGAACACCGCGTTCGTGGAGCGGCCCGCGCTGATCCGCGAGGCGGGGGAGCGCTTCGGCAGCCCGAGCATCGTCGCGAGCATCCACGCCAAGGTCGAGCGCCGGCGCGGAGAAGCCTCCGCGGACTACTACCGGCCCGGCGGCGGTCCGATCGATGAGATCGTGAACGACCTGAACTGGTATCGCGTGTTCACCCACGGCGGCACGCGCCCGACGGACCGCAACGCGCTGTCCTGGGCGCAGGAGTGCGGCATTCTGGGAGCCGGTGAGATCCTGCTCACCAGCATCGACCGCGACGGCGTACGCAAAGGGTACGATCTCGAGCTGACCGCTCGGGTCGTCGAGCGCGTCTCGGTCCCGGTCATCGCGAGCGGCGGCGCCGGCAGGGCGGAGCATATGCGCGACGCCTTCGTCATCGCCGGAGCGGACGCTGCGCTCGCCTCCGACATGTTCCACGACGGCGGGGTAAGCGTGGGCGACGTGAAGCGCGCGCTGGCGGAGGCGGGAGTGCCGATCCGGCCGACGGGCTCGGACGCGGCAAGCGACCCGCACGGCGGCACGGCGGCCGAGCCGGCGCTGTAGCAGACGGACACCAGAAGGCCGAGACGACGGCGGAGCGTCGACCCGCCGGAGCGGCCCAGCCAAAGCGAGGACCCGGATGCCCAACGATCCGATGCGGGATCTGCACGACTTCGCCGTAGATCTGGCATGGCGCGCGGGACGCCTGACGCTCGCCCACTTCCAGACGGGAGTCGCCGCCGAGCTGAAGGCGGACGCGTCACCCGTCACGGTCGCCGACAGGGAGGCGGAGCGGCTGTGCCGGGCCGCCATCGAGCAGCGCTTCCCCGCGGACGGCATCCTCGGCGAAGAGCTCGGCGAGACACGAGCCGAGGCGAAGCGGCGCTGGATCCTGGATCCGATCGACGGCACCCGCTCCTTCGTGCGGGGCGTGCCGCTCTATGGCGTCATGATCGCGCTGGAGGAAGGCGACGACGTGCTCGTCGGCGTGCTGCACTTCCCTCCCCTGCAGGAGACCGTTTCCGCGGCGCGCGGCATCGGATGCCGCTGGAACGGCCGCCCGTGCCGGGTGTCCGACGTCGCCGCGATCGAGGAGGCGCTCGTGCTGACCACGGACGCGGAGCGCCTGCCGCGCAACGAGCTGGAGGAGGGGTGGGACCGGCTGCGCTTCCGCGCGGGTCTCGTGCGCACGTGGGGCGACTGCTACGGCCACGCGCTCGTCGCGACCGGACGCGCCGAGGCGATGATCGATCCGGTGATGAAGCCATGGGACGCGGCGGCGCTGCGGCCGATCATCGAGGAAGCCGGTGGCGTGTTCAGCGACCTGAAGGGAGCGGGGACTCATCTGGGAGGCAGCGCGATCAGCACGAATGCTGCGCTCGCCGGGGAGGTGCGGACGCTGCTGACGGGAATCAGCGGGAGCGATGCGTGATGAACAGCCGGTAGAAGGAGAGCAGCACGATCGCGCCGAGGATCGCGATCAGGAAGGAGCGGGTGTTGAAGCCGGTCACCCCGCCGAACCGGAAGACGGACGTACCGATGAAGCCACCAATGACGGCGCCGGCAATGCCGATCAGGATGGTGACGAGGCAGCCGCCGGGATCCTTGCCGGGCATGATGAGCTTGGCGATCGCGCCCGCGATCAGCCCGAACATCAGCCATGCGAGAAGCCCCATCCGTTCTCTCCGGCCACCTCTCTCCACCCATCGAGCCAGCACCCGGGCCCGATCCTGTCCCGTCGCTATACCCTCCATGCGCGGACATGCTCCCCCCCTCGGGCGGCCGGTGGCGCCCCTGCGCACGCGACCTTAGCTTCGCCCGCATGACGCAGGAGAAGGCCGGAATCCACGAGGAGGAAGCGCTCGGCAAGGCGTACGACGCCCGGCTCATGCGCCGCCTGCTGCGTTATCTGCGACCGTACCGAGGGCCGGTGACGATCGCGGTGGGCGCTCTGCTGGGAGCGGCGGCCCTCGAGCTCGTCGGGCCGTGGCTCATGAAGATCGCGATCGACCGCGCCGTGCCGCAGCGGGACATGCACCTCCTGCTGCTGCTCACGGCCGGCTACGCCTTCGCCCTGCTGATCGGCTTCGCCCTCGAGTACGCTCAGACGCTGCTCACGACCTGGCTCGGCCAGCGCGTCATGTTCGACCTGCGACGCGAGATCTTCGCCCACCTGCAGCGGCTCCACCTCGGCTACTTCGACCGAAACCCGGTCGGCCGGCTGATGACGCGCGTCACCAACGACGTCGAGGTGCTGAACGAGCTGTTCAGCTCCGGAGTGGTGACCGTCTTCGGCGACCTGTTCACGCTCGTGTTCATCATCGGCGCGATGCTGTGGATGAACTGGCGCCTGGCGCTCGTCACCTTCGCCGTGCTGCCGCTGGTCGTGCTCGCCGCCTTCTACTTTCGAAACCGCATCCGTGACGCGTTCCGCCAGATCCGCGTCCGGCTCGCCCGCATCAACGCGTTCCTGCAGGAACGCATCAGCGGCGTCATCGTCGTGCAGCTCTTCGGGCAGGAGGAGCAGACCAACGAACGCTTCCGTGCCATCGACTCCGAGTGGCTCGAAGCACACCTGCGCTCCATCACGTACTACGCCCTGTTCTTCCCCGTCATCGAGTTCCTGACCGCGATCGCGCTCGCGTTGATCCTGGCCTACGGCGGGATGGAGGCGCTCGGCGGAGGAATCACGGTCGGCGTCATCGCTGCCTTCCTGTACTGGGCCCGCCGCTTCTTCCGGCCGATCCAGGACCTGTCCGAGAAGTACAACATGCTGCAGGGCGCGATGGCATCCTCGGAGCGGATCTTCCGGCTCCTCGACACCGACCCCGCCGTGCCAGCGCCGGCTACGCCCACACCCGCCGCAGAGCCCGGCCGCGGGGAGATCGAGTTCCGCAACGTCTGGTTCGCTTATCAGCATCGAGCCGAGCGCGATGGCACCGTCGCACCGGCCGGGCACGCCGCTGCGGCGCCCCATCCGCCGGCCGACGAGGACTGGGACTGGGTGCTGCGCGACGTGAGCTTCAGCGTGCGTCCGGGGGAGCGCATCGCCATCGTCGGTCACACGGGCGCCGGGAAGACCAGCCTGATCAACCTGCTGATGCGCTTCTACGCGCCGCAGAGGGGCGAAATCCTGTTCGACGGGATCCCGATCGAGGAGCTCGATCCCAGCGTGCTGCGTCGCCGCATCGGACTCGTGCTGCAGGACGTCTTCATCTTCACGAGCAGCGTCGGCTACAACATCCGTCTGGGACGCGAGGACATTCCCGAGGAGCGGCTGCGCGACGCCGCCCGGCGCGTCGGCGCGGACCGCTTCATCGAGCGACTCCCCGGCGGCTTCGATGAGCCGCTCGGAGAGCGCGGCGCCTCCCTCTCCGTCGGCGAGCGACAGCTCCTCTCCTTCGCGCGCGCCCTCGCCTTCGATCCGCTCGTCCTCGTCCTCGACGAGGCGACGAGCTCCGTCGACTCCGCGCTCGAGGCACAGATCGAGCAGGCGCTGGAGACCCTGATGCGCGGCCGCACCTCGCTGGTCATCGCCCACCGACTCTCGACCGTCCAGAATGCGGACCGCATCCTCGTGCTGCACCACGGCGTCCTGCGCGAGCAGGGAACGCACCAGGAGCTGCTGCAAAGCGGCGGCCTCTACGCCCGGCTGTACGAGCTGCAGTTCGCGCAGCCCACGGCGGCCGCGGGTTGAGGGCGGAGCCGGGCCGGGAGGTGGGCGGAGCAGGGCGCGCGTCCGTCAGCGCAAACAGATGGCGCAACTTGCCGCATCTGCCTGTCGCACACGGAGATGCCGGCGCACTTCTTGCTCCGACCCGTGGCGGTACAGCCATACCCTGCGACCAGTTGGTTAGCAGGTCGCTGAAGAATGGGAGTGCGGCCGCGAGCAGGGGGCTTGCGGAGCCTCAATCAAGGCGCGAGGAGGAGTCATAGCAGCGCTATGGCGACGACGAGCAACGATGAGTGAGGCCGCAACCCCCCTGCTCCCTTCGGGTTGCGGCGGCAACGCGGCTCGCTTCCATCCTTCAGCGACCTGCTAGTGGCGATGCGACTTTTGCTGGCGGGCGCGGTCCTGGTCCTCGACCTTGTGGCCCTGCTCTCCATCTTCGAACGTCGGCTGCGCCCTGCGCGTACGCTGCTGTGGACCGCGTTCGTGGTGGCCGTGCCGGTGATCGGCGCACTCGGATGGCTGCGCGCGCGCACCCACTGTTGAGGCGAGCATGACGACGAGCTCGAAGCCGACGACCATCCTCGTGGTGGACGACGATCCCGATGCACTGAACATCGTGCAGACGTTCCTGGAGGCGCAGGGCTACCGAGTCGTGCTCGCGCGGGACGGCAAGCAGGCGCTCGCGATCGTGCAGGAGGAGCACCCGCGACTGATGCTGCTGGACGTGATGATGCCGGGGATGGACGGCTGGGAGGTCGCGAAGACGGTGAAGACGCACCCGGACCTGGACGACGTGCGGATCGTGATGCTCACGGCCCGCAGCGACTTCGAGGACAAGCAGAAGGGGCTGCACGCGGGCGCGGACGACTACATCGTCAAGCCGATCCGGCTGAGCGACCTGCGCGACAAGGTCGAGCGCAACCTGAGCGCGGGCGGGGGTCGCCCGTGAGAATCCTGGCGCGTATCCGCGATGCGTCGCTTCGAGCCGCGGTCGAGGAGGCGGCGCGCCGGCTCGACGCGGAGCTGCTCGAGGGGGGGCCGCACGCGCCCGGTGTGACGAGCGACGCGCTGCGCGAGAAGCCCGATATCGTCGTGATCGAGTCCGCCGACGCGGAGGAGATCCGGCGCGCGCTCGGCGAAGTGCAGTCATCGGGGGCGGCGCTGGTGGTCGCGTGTGACTGCGAGGACGCCGCGCAGGCGCCCTATCTTGCGCGGACCTGCGAGTGGATCCGGCTGCCGACCAATGCCGACGAGATGGTGCTGCGGCTCACGGCCGCGGCGGAGCGTCTGCATCGCACGGACTCCGGCGAAGTCCCGCCCGTGCGGGCCGAGCTCGTGCGCTACCAGGAGCTGCTCTACGACAAGCTGACGGGCCTGCCGACGCTCCCGGTGATGATCGAGACGGCGCAGGGGCTGCTCGACCGGAACGGCGAGCTGACCATCCTCTATATCCATTTCGTCTGGTACGAGAAGATCGAGGAGATCTACGGCTGGCAGAAGCTGGACGACGTGCTGGAGACGACGGCGAAAGAGCTGAAGGGGTTCTACGACCGGGAGCGGCCGGGCGATCCGAACCTGATGATGGTCTCACACACGGGCGACGACGACTTCATCCTGTTCGTGCAGATCCCGACGCTCGAGTCGGACGGCAAGCAGCGGTTGGACCGTCTGAGCGAGCGGCTGGAGCGGAGCCTGCGCGAGGGGATCGAGCAGCAGCACGGCGAGGAGATTGCGGCGCTGTGCGGCATCTACGTCGGCTCGGCGACGGTCTTCCGCAACCCGAAGATCCGCACGGAGCGCCTGATCTACCGGGCGCTCCGCGAGGCCGCGCAGGCGGCGCGCGGCGCGGAACAGTGGGAGCGCTCGCAGAAGGTGGCGGACCTGCGCTCCACGCTCGAGAACGGCGAAGTCTTCATCGAGTACCACCCGATCATCGTGACGGAGACGGAGCGCGTCTACGGTTACGAGGCGCTGGCGCGCGGCGTACGCCGGGAGCTCCGCTCGCCGGAGGTGCTCTTCGAGGTGGCCGAGGAGGCGAACCTGATCTGGGAGCTCAGCCGGCTGCTGCGAAAGCGGGCCGTCCAGGGGATCCTGCACGAGCTGCGTCAGGGCGAGCACCTGTTCCTGAACGTCGACCCGCACGACTTCGACGATCCTTCGTTCCGCGACCTGGACCCAGCCGATCTCGGGATCGAGGACCCTTCGCGGATCGTGCTGGAGATCACCGAGCGCACCGCGATCAAGGACTACCCGCGCTTCCAGCAGTACCTTGCCCGATTTCGCGAGATGGGATTCCGCTTCGCGGTCGACGACGCGGGCAGTGGCTACGCCGGCCTCGGCTCGATCGCGAACCTCGCGCCCGACTACATCAAGCTCGACATCTCGCTGATCTCGAACATCGACTCCAACTTCCTGAAGCAGCACCTGGTCGAGACCATGGTGAAGTTCGCCGACGACCACGACGCGATGGTGGTCGCGGAGGGCGTCGAGCGACGGGAGGAATTCGAGACCGTGCGCTCCCTCGGAGTGCACCTCACGCAGGGCTTCCTGTTCCACAAGCCACGCTACGCCGGCCACCCCTCCCGCACCGAGGAGGGCGCGCCCGCCTGAGCGCGACCCACGCCACGCCAGAAGGGCGATGTCGACGTCGACAGCAGCGCAACCGCGGGAGCACTACCAGGAGTGGCGAGGCTGCGCCGACGCCGCGGCGGAGTCCGCGATCCGCCGCGCCGACGGCGTCGCACGACTGCGGCTGCTCGCTTTTCTGCTCCTCGTCCTGGGGTTCGTATGGGCTGAGCTGGCGGCGCCGGCCGGCGGCAGCGCCGGCGCGTCCGCTCTGGCGATCGTCGCCGCGGCGGCGTTCGTCGGGCTCGTCGGCTACCACCGCTGGCTGCGCGGGCGGCTGCGGCGACACCGCGCCGAGCAGGGACTGGCCGCGGAGGGGCTCGCGCGACTCGATCGGAAGTGGGACGCGCTCGCCACCCATGCCGAGCCGGCGGCGCCGCCGGACCACCCCTACGCGGCCGACCTCGACATCTTCGGTCACGCGTCGCTCTGGCGGCTCGTCGGGCCGACCGCGACACCATCCGGGACGGCGACCGTCGCCTCCTGGCTGTTGACCCCGGCGGACGCCGACGAGGTGGCCGCGCGACAGGCGGCCGTTCGGGATCTCGCCGGCGCGACCGAGCTCCGCGCCCGGCTGGCGATCGCCGGCCGTCTCGCACCGGAGCTCCGGGAGGACCGGGTCGCCGCCTTTCTCGAGTGGACGCGGGCGGAGCCATGGCTGCTGCGCCATCGAGCGATGGTCTGGCTCGCACGGCTCCTGCCGATCGCGACCATCGGCTTCGCGGCTCTCGACCTGGCCGGCGGCGGGATGCACTTCTGGCTCGCCACGCTCGCGCTCTCGCTGCTCCTCCTCGCGCGGCTGAACGGGCCGCTCGCGCGGATCCGCAGCGGAGCCGCGCCCGCCGACTCGCTCGACGCGCACGTCGACGTGCTGGAGCTGGTCGAGGCCGCCCCCTTCCGGTCCGCGAAGCTGCTCGAGCTGCAGGGCCGCCTGCGCGCGGGATCGGGGCGCAGCGCGTCGGCGGCCCTGCGGCGGCTCGCCCGCCTGCTGCACCTGGCCGACCTGCGCCTCTCCATGCTGCACTTCGCCGTAAACCTCGTGACGCTGTGGGACGTGCACATCGCGTGGATGCTCGAGCGCTGGAGACAGCGCAACGGTCGAAGCGTCAGCGACTGGCTGATCGAGGCAGGAGAGATCGACGCGCTCGCCGCGATCGGCACCCTCGCGTTCGAGGCGCCGGGATGGCGCTACGCGCGGGTCCGTGCGGGCGTGGCGCAGCTGACGGCGCGGGAGCTGGGGCACCCGCTGCTACACGGAGACCAGGTCGTCAGGAACGATGTCGTCGTGGGCCCGGCCGGCACCGCCCTGTTCGTGACCGGCTCCAACATGTCGGGCAAGAGCACGCTCCTGCGCGCGATCGGTGCGAACGTGGTGTTGTCGCAGTGCGGCGCGCCGAGCTGCGCGGCCGAGCTCGAGATGCCGCCGCTGCGGCCGTTCACCAGCATGCGCGTGCGAGACTCTCTGGAGCGCGGAATCTCCTTCTTCATGGCAGAGGTCGACCGCCTGCGGCGCCTGGTCGGGGCCGCCGAGCGGGACGTGCCGCCCGGCCCCGTTCTCTACCTGCTCGACGAGATCCTGCAGGGGACCAACACGGAGGAGCACCGCATCGGCGCCTGCTGGGTGCTGGGCCGCCTGCTCGCGACAAAGGCGATCGGCGCCCTCGCGACGCACGACATCTCGCTCCCCGACGAGCCGACACTCTCCGCCGCGCTGCGCCCGGTCCACTTCCGCGAGACGGTCATCGAGACCGACGGCGCCGGTACCATGGAGTTCGACTACCGCCTCCGCTCCGGCGTCGCCACCTCGCGCAACGCGCTGCGGATCATGCGGCTCGCCGGACTAGGCGGGGAATGAGCCAAAGGCGCTGAACGAAGGCGCTGAACGAAGGCGCTGACTGCGAGGCGCTCACGGCAGGCGTGAAGGGGCGCCGCACGCGCCTCGCAGGTAGCGCCTCGCAGGTAGCGCCTCGGCGTCAGCGCCTCGGCGTCAGCGCCTCGCCGTCAGCGCCTCCGCCGTATAGTCGCTGCCGGCGTTCCAGAGCACCCACTCGTCCAGGCCGACGTCGTAGACGGCCTGGATCTGGGCGCGGACCTCGGTGGCGCCGTAGCGCGGCTCGCCGAGCGTGAAGTCCTGCAGCCAGGGCCTGATCGCCGCCGCGCCCGCGACATCCCTCGAGCGTCGGATCGCGTGCTGGAGCGCCGTCTTCACGACCTCGTACGGGCTGGCGTTCGGGTCTGCGATGCCGTAGGAGCCGCGCACGTAGTGGGAGGGGTACACCATGGGCAGGAGCACGTCGGTGGCGTCCACCATCTTCGGCCAGAACTGACCGATGCCCATGTCGCTGCCGGCGGACGTCGTAAGGCCGAAGACGTCCGCGGTGACGGGGGCGGCGAGGTCGGACAGCTGCTCGCGAGAGTAGCTCAGGAACTCGCGGATGGCGTCGGCCTTCGTGCGGCCCTCCCGAGCGGGATAGACGACATCGCGCATCAGGTGGGCCGGCGTGTCGGGGAAGCGGACGTAGTCCCACTGCACCTCGGCGAAGCCCAGGCTCAGTGCTTCGCGCGCGATCGCGATCTCGTAGTCCCAGACGTGACGGTTGAACGCGTCCACCCAGACGTCGCCGTAGCGGTCGCGCCAGACGTCGCCGTAGCGGGTGCGCAGGGCGAGGTCGTGCCGCGCGCCGGCGAGGACCGGGTCCTTGAAGGCGACGATGCGAGCGATCGGGTAGATCCCATGTGCCTTCATCTCGGCGAGCAGCTCGCGCACGTCGGCGAAGCGGCGCTGGGGCGCACCCACCTGCTGCGCCAGCGGGATCGTGCTCTCGTAGCTGATATGGCCGGACGCGTCCTTCACGTCGATTACGAACGCGTCGATCTCGGTTCGGTCGGCGAGCGCGATCAGCTTCGCCCGCTTTCGCGGGGAGCCGGCGGCCCACGCGTTCAGGTAGACGCCACGGACGGCGCGCGGCTTCGGCACCCGCTCCTTCGCTGGCACCGGGGCCACCCCGACGGCGAGCATGGCCTCCGTGATGGGTGGCGGCTCGGGTCGCTCCACGGGCGGCAGCGACGGCGGCGGCCCGACGACCGGCCGGGCGGGAGGTGGGCCATCACCGAGGTCGACGCCGATGAACGCATCGGCAGTGGCGGCGGCCAGGGAGCCGTCCGAGGCGGCCGCGCCTGCGATGTCGGCCTCGGAGCCGGGTCGCTGCGATGTTGCCGACGGAGTCTGCTCGGCCACGGCCCGCGTCGGAGCGGCGCGCCGCAGCGGCCCGACGACCGCGGCGACCGAGACCATGATCAGGGCGATCGCCGCGCCGAGCGCGGGGCGGCCGTTCAGCCCGTTCGGGATGCGATGGCGCTGCCCGCGCAGCCACCGTGCGACGCGGGTCTCGTTCTGCGGCGGACGCTCGGACACCGGACCTGCCATTCAGAGGGAATCGGGTTGGGAGCGTGGCCGCTCAGTAGCGCGGCATCTGCGGGTCGATCTGCTCGGACCAGGCCAGGATGCCGCCCTTCAGGTTCCATACCCGGGCGAAGCCCATGGCCCGGAGCTGCCGGACGAGGCGACCGCTGCGGGCGCCGGAGCGGCAGTAGATGACGGCCGGCTGGTCGGGGTCGAGCTCGCCGGCGCGCTCGGCGAGCTGGGACAGCGGCAGGAGCCGGGCTCCGAAGTCGCCGAGGTTCGCGATCTCCCACTCGTAGGGCTCGCGCACATCCACCAGCGTCAGCGCCTCACCGCCGTCGAGCCGCTGCTTCAGCTCGATCGGCGTCATCTCGGGGATCTCCTCGATCCCGGGGCCGGGTGTCTTCAAGCCGCAGAACTCCTCGTAGTCGATGAGGTGGTCGATGGTCGGAGCGTCGCCGCAGGCCGGGCACTCCACGTTGCGACGCAGCTTCAGCTCGCGCCAGCGCATCGCCAGCGCATCGAACAGCAGCAGCCGCCCGGCGAGCGATTCGCCGGCACCGGTGACCCACTTGATCGACTCGAGCGCCTGGATCGAGCCGACGATGCCGGGCAGCACGCCGAGCACGCCACCTTCCGCGCAGCCGGGCACCGCGCCGGGAGGCGGCGGCTCGCGGAACAGACAGCGGTAGCACGGCCCTCCCCGCGTCCCGAAGAGCGAGATCTGCCCCTCGAACCGGAAGATCGCGCCGTAGACGAACGGCTTGCCGAGCAGCACGCAGGCGTCGTTGACGAGATAGCGGGTCGGGAAGTTGTCGCTGCCGTCCACGACGATGTCGTAGTCGCGGATGACGTCGAGCGCGTTGTCACTGGTGAGCTGCGCGCGCAGCGGCTCGACCCGCACGTGCGGGTTCAGGTCCTCCAGCCGCGCGGCCGCGGAATCGACCTTCGCCGACCCGAGGTCGGCCGTGCCGAAGAGCACCTGCCGCTGCAGGTTGCTCTCGTCCACCTCGTCGAAGTCGATGAGACCCAGCACGCCTACACCCGCGGCCGCGAGATAGAGAGCGGCAGGCGAGCCGAGCCCTCCCGCGCCGACGAGCAGCACGCGCGCCGACTTCAGTCGCTTCTGCCCTTCGACTCCGATCTCGGGCAGCACGAGGTGCCGCGCGTAGCGTCGCACCTCCGCCGCACTCAGATCCACGGTCCCGCGCACGGTCTCGTCGAGCATGGCTTCGTTTACCACCGGCTCATCAGGAGGGTCCACTCTCGTCCAGCAGGGACAGCACCAGCTCAGCGTTCGCCGCTGCGCCTCCCAGCCGGGAGCGCACGAACTCACGTGCTCGCGCGCCGCGTTCCTGCGCCGATTCCGGAGCGGCGACCATGCCGAGGATGACCGCGCGGATCTCCGCCGACCCGGCCACGACGATGCCGCCGCCGGCTTCTCTCAGATCGATCGCCTCCCTCGAGTTGCCGGTGTGCGGTCCGTACAGCACCGGCACGCCCAGCGCGGCGGGCTCGACCACCGAGTGCAGCCCGTCCTGCCCGAAGCCGCCGCCGACGTACGCGACGTCCGCTGCCGCGTACGCGTCCGCCAGCACGCCCAGCCTGTCCAGCACGACCACGCGGGAGAGCCGCGCGTCCGAGGTCAGCCAGGCCGCGGGCTCGGCGTCGTCGGCCGGACCCCTTCCCGATTCGAGCTTCGTCAGGCGCGCGTGCTCGAGGCCGTGATGCTCCAGAAGCCGCTCCAGGCTCCGCAGGTGCCCCGGATCGGGCTCGTGCGGCGCGATCACCAGCCGCAGCTTGGCCTCCCGGGCGGCATCGGCGACGGCCGGAAGGAGGCGAGCCTCGTCGCCCGGCCAGGTCGAGCCCGCGACCAGCGTCAGCCGGTCGTCGGGGTGTCCCGGCGGCGTGCGACCGGCGCGCTCACGCGCGGTGATCCGCTCCCACACCTGGTCGAAGCGCGCGTCGCCCGTCACTCGAACGCGGTCGGGCGGGACGCCGAGCTCGTCGAACAGAGCCGCGTCCTCGGCCGAGATCGCGCCGACCGCGGCGAGCCGGGCGTACGACGGGCCGAGCAGCCAACGCGCGGCGCGGCCCAGGCGTCCGGAGCCCCGCGAGAGGACGGCGTTCACGAGAATGGATGGCACGCCGCGTTCGCTCGCCGCCTCGACCAGCTCCGGCCAGATCTCGGTGCGGACGTACGCGACGGCGGCGGGCCGGAGCGCGTCCAGCACCGGCTCGAGCTCGGCCGGCAGGTCCCACGGCAGATAGCAGAAGACGTCGGCACCGAGCGAGCTCTCGAGCCGCTCGGCCAATGGCGAAAAGTGCGTGAACGCGATCTGCAGCTCGGGTCGCCGCTGGCGCAGACAGCCGATGATCGCCTGCGCCATCAGCGCCTCGCCCACCGACGGAGCATGAATCCAGACGAGGGGCCGCGCGGGATCGCGGGATGTGCGCGCCCACTCGCGCAGCCGTGCGACGGCGTCGCGGCGCCCATCGAGCCCCCGGCGCAGCTTCGCGTGGAACGGCGCGGCGACCGGAAGCAGCCGGCGCGCGAGACGCAGCGCGCCGCGGTACAGGCTCCGGCGAACGCTCACTCCTCGGCCGGGTAGCCGCGTGACTGCGGCGCGACCTGGCGCCTCACCTCGACGAGGTCGGCCGTGGCCGCGCTGCCCTCGGGAAAGGAACGGGCCACCCGCTCGAGCGCCGCGGGAAGATCCGCCGCCTCGACATCCAGCACGTGATACGTCTGCGGGGCGCCGTAGCGGATGGTCGCGCGATAGTGTGGCATCCTCCTCCAAATTACGTCGGCTCAACACGATGGACGTGGCGATGCGCCGCCGGTATATTCGCCGACGTGCGCTACCTCGGCAACAAGACGAAGCTCCTCGCCTTCATCCGCCGCGTGCTGCGGTCCCGCGGGATCCGCGGCGGCCTCGCCGTCGACCCGTTCACCGGCACCGCGAGCGTCGCTCGCGAGCTGAAGCGTCTCGGCTTCCGCGTCGTCGCATCCGATGTGATGGCTTACGGGTACGTGTTCGCTCGCGCGTACGTGCAGGTGGCGGAAGTGCCGGAGGTAGGCGGAGTCCGGGACGTCGCAGGGGCCGCGCGACGCGGCATGCGCGGCGTCGTCGCGTGGCTGGACGGGCTGAGCGGCGAGCCCGGCTTCGTGCACCGGCACTTCACGCCGGAGGGCGATGTCGGGGCGGCACACGGCCGGATGTACTTCACGCCCGAGAACGCCGCCCGGATCGACGCCATCCGCGGCACGATCGAGCGCTGGCGCGACGACGCGCAGATCGACGACGACGCCTATCACCTGCTGCTCGCGTCGCTCATCGAGGCCGCCGACGCGGTCGCGAACACCGCCGGCGTCTACGCGTCGTTCATCAAGAGCTGGCAGGCCAACGCGGTTCGGCCGCTGCGACTGCGCGTGCCGCGGATCATCGCCGGGAACGGCTGTCGGGCGGTGCACGCCGAGGCGTCCGCGCTGCTGCCGACGCTCGGCCCGTTCGAGCTGCTGTACGTGGACCCGCCCTACAACACTCGGCAGTACCCGGGCTATTACCACATCCCCGAGCTGCTCGCCGAGGGCTGGTTCCGCGAGAAGCCGCGCCTGCGCGGCAAGACCGGGCTGGCGCCGGACGCGGAGAAGCGCAGCGATTGGGCACGTCGCGCACGCTGCGAAGGCGCGCTCGTGAAGCTCCTCGCCGCCGCCGACTGCCGGCACGTCGTGATGAGCTACAACTCCGAAGGGATCATCCCAGCGGACGCGATCGCGAGGACGCTGAAGGAATGGGGACGGCGACGTACCTACCGGGTCTACCGGCGGCGAGGCTACAAGAGGTACCGCGCCGACAGCGACGGCGACGGCCGCCAGTACAGCGGGGACCAGGTCGAGGAGCGGCTCTACTGCGTGAGCCGATAGGCAGCCGGCTCAGCGGGTCTGGAAGATCACCGGCAATGTAATCCGGACCGCTACGGGCTTGCCGTCCGCGATCGCCGGGGTGAAGCGCATCGTCGAGGCGACCCTGGCCGCCGCGGCATTCGAGCTCGGACCGGCCACTGCTCTCCTCCACCTCCGTCTGCTGTACGATGCCGTCTTCGCCGATCAGCACCCGGATCATTGCTTTCCCCCCGATCCCGGCCTTCTTCAGCTCCACCGGATACTCCCGCTCGAGCGCCTTCGAGACATCCCCGCGGTTCTGCAGGACCGGGCCGCTCTCGTAGGGGGCGGGCGGAGGCGTCGCCGTCCGGGAGTCCAGATCCATGGCGGCGGAAATCATTCTTGTAGCTCCGTACCAGCTTCTCCTCGCGGGCGGCGCGGAGGGCCGCATCGACGGTGTCGGGCGGGGCGGTCCGCTTCATCGGTCCGAATACGATCGGCAACGCCACCCAGACCGGCACCGGCTCGTCCTTGTTCAACGCCGGTGTGAAGCGCATGGCTCGGCCCACCGCGACCGCGGCCGAATCGAGCTCCGGCCGCCCACTCGACTTCTGGATCCGCGTCTTCACCACGTCGCCCACGTCGTCGATATAGAACCACACGGATGTCGTGCCGCCGATCCCTGCGTCGCGCAGCAGAGGCGGGTAGTACCGCTCGAGCGCCTTCGCGACCTCCTCGCGGTTGATCAGGTCCGGCGCCGCCGTGTACGGCGTAAACGCCGGCTCAGCGGCGACGTCGCCCGTCGGCCCCTGTGTTTTCGGCGCCTGCGTCGGCGCCCGCGTCACCGCCGGCTGCGGACGCACAGGATCCCGCACGCATACGGCCATGGTCAGCAACCCCGCCGCGGCTAGCCCCAGTCCCGCCGCGCGGCGAACGCTCCGCCGTGTACGCTGCAGCAGCGCCTCGAGACGCCGCTCCAGGAACGAGGCGGGCTCGCCGAGCGCCGCGACCGGCAGCGCCGGACGCGAGCGCCGGCGTCCCACCTCGAGCAGCAGCTCGCCGTAGGCGCGGCGGTCCGGCCGCTCGCGCAGCACCCGCGCGTCGCAGTCCCGCTCCACAGCCAGCCTCAGCCGCCGAAGCTGCCACCACGCGGCCGGACTCCACGGCAACAGCCCGGCAAGGATCAATCCGCCGATCAGAAGGATCGGGTCGCGGGCGGCGAGGTGCTCCTCTTCGTGCCGGAGCATCAGGACCTGCCGTGCTTCGTCCAACGCGAGCGCCCACTCCGGCACCACGATCCCGCCCCCGCGGCCAGCAAGGGCGGCGGGACCCGCGTGCGGCGAGACCAGCACCGGCACGCCGCGAAGCGTCGCCGGTCGCCACTTCGCGCGCTCCGACCGAAGTCGCAGCGCCGATACCGCGAGCCACGCCAGCACCAGCACCGTGCCGAGCAGCCAGAGCATCGACACGACCTCCGCGATGCCCACGCCGGATCCGCCCTGCGACAGCACCAGCGACGTGGCCGGCCCGGCAGCCGGCTCGCCGACCAGCAGCGGAGGCAGCACCGGGATCGAACGCGGCGATGAGACGCCGAGCCGCGCGAGCAGCGGCAGGACCGGCGATGCGATCAGCGCCGCCGCCCACACCCACCTCGTCGCAAGACCCCTCGCCCGCAGAGCGCCCTCGGCCGCCCGCGCCGCCAGTGAGACCAGCACACCCACCACCGCCGCGTACAGCATCCACGCGATCATGATTCGTCCTCCTCCGCCAGTCGTCGATCCAGAAGCTCCCGCATCCGCTCCAGCTGCTCCTCCGTCAGGCCGCGCTCCGCCACCAGCTGCGTCAACAGCGCCTCCGGCGAGCCCGCGAAGATCGTCCCCAGAATCCGACGCAGCGCGCTCGCACCCGCCGCCTCCCGCGGCACCTTCGGGAAATACCGGTATGCACGCCCCTCCTCCCGGTGGCCCACCTTTCCCTTCTCCTCCAGCGTCCGCAGCACGGTCAGCACGGTCGTGTACGCCAGCTCGTCCGCCAGCCGACGCTGGACCTCCGCCACCGTCGCGCCTCCGGTCTGCCACAGCACCGCCATCACGTCCAGCTCCCGCTCCGTGAAGGAGACCTCGGCCCGTCCACTCGCATCCATATCCGCCCCTGTCTACTAGAGTCTTAGTTAATCTGGGGACCGGAGCCGCGACTGTCAACTAGATAAGTAGTCGAACCCGGGCTGCCGAAGGACGCCTGTTCTCCTACCTCACCCGCGAAGGACCGCCACTCCGAGGCTCAGCCACCCGAGGATGAGGCAGACGCCGCCGATCGGCGTGACGACCCCGAGCCAGCGCGGAGCCCCGAAGGCGAGAAGATAGAGGGTGCCGCAGAAGATGAACGTGCCGGCGATGAGCAGCCAGCCGGCGGCCTGGGCGAGAGGTGCTCCGGCGCGGCCGGTGACCCAGCCGACGGCGAGCAGGGTGAGGGCGTGGTACATCCGGTAGCGCGCGGCCGTCTCGTAGATGTCGAGGCGATCGGGGGTGAGGCGTCCGGAGAGGGCATGGGCGCCGAACGCGCCGGCGGCTACGGCGGCGGCGCCGAGGAACGCGCCGACGGCGAGGAAGGCGCGGCCGGTCACGAGGCGGCGCGGTGGGGGTGCCGGGTCTCCGTCCAGAGCGCTTCGAGGACGAGGTCGACGGCGGGACGGACGCGTATGTCTCCGTCGCTTGCGAAGAGGCGCGTCATGTTCTGGAGCTCGGCCATCTCGTCGGCGGAGTAGGTGGACTGTGCGTAGATGATGATGGGGACGTGACGGTAGCGCTGATCGGAGCGCAGGCGAGAGACGAAATGGAGCCCCTCGCCGTGCGGCATGAGCAGGTCGACGATGACGACGTCGGGGCGTTCGGTCAGGACGCGGTTCATCGCATCGCGGGCGCTTCCGGTGGTGCCTGCGGGCAGCCCGGCGTTATGGAGCGCTTCGGCGAGAATGCGTCGCTCATCGACGTCGCGTCCGAGCACGAGCACGGTGGGCGACTCCACGCCCGACTCGTGCTTCGTCGCCCTCACGACCTGCTCCAGGCCGAGCGGTTTGGAGAGCACGCGGAACGACCCGAGATCGACGGTCTCGCCGGGATGGCCGTCGGGCGACGCGAGCAGAACGACGCGGGTATCGCTGGCCTCGGGATCGGAGAGGGTGGCGGCGAGCGCGCGCCACGCTCCGAAGTCGGGGGCGGCGCCGTCGAGGACGAGCAGGTCGGCGTCCTCGCTGCGGACGAGGGAGGCGACGCGTGCGGGCTCATCGGCGGTGACGAGCCGGACTCCGTCGGCGCTCCTGTCGATCGCGTCGCGCAGCGCGTCGTCGACGGTGAGCGCGATCACGACGGCGCCTTCCTCGCGTCCACGGGCGGGGCGCTGCTCCGGCGCCGGAAGCTCGACCGTGAACTCCGCTCCCTTGCCGACCTCGGAGGCGACGCGCACGTCGCCGCCCATGAGGCGGGCGAAGCGGCGGGCGATGGCGAGGCCGAGTCCCGTGCCGCCGCTGCTGCGGGCGAGGCCGCTGTCCGCCTGGTAGAACTCCTCGAAGATGCGGTCGACCTGCTCCGGCGGGATGCCGGGCCCTGTGTCGCGCACCCGCACGAGCACCCTGTCGGCATCGCGCTCGAGCCGGACGACTACGCCGCCATCGTGGGTGAACTTCACCGCGTTGGAGAGCAGGTTGATGACGATCTGGGTGAGGCGGGTCTCATCGGCGCGTACGAGCAGCGGCTTGGAGCCGGAGGGCCGCTTCACCTCGAGGCGGAGGCGCTTCGCGTTCGCGAGCGGCATCACCTGAGCGACCGCGCGGTCCACGATCTCGTTGAGGTCCAGCTCGGCGACCACGAGGTCGATCTGGCCGGCGCCGATCTTTGCCAGGTCGAGCACCTCGTTGATGAGTCCGAGCAGGTGGCGCGACGTCTCGCGGACGCGGCCGAGCATCACGCGCTGCTCCTTGTTCAGGTCCCCCTTGACCCCGAGGTCGAGCAGGTCGGAGTACCCCATGATCGCGTTGATCGGCGTGCGCAGCTCGTGGCTCATGACCGCGAGGAACTGATCCTTCGCCGCCGTCGCCTCGCGCAGCTGCGTGTTCATCTGCTCGAGCACCTCGGCCTGCTTGCGCAGCTCGCGGTTCGTGTGCCGCAGCATCTCCGCGTACTGGTGCTCGTCCGTCACGTCGCGGAACACCATCGCGGCGCCGCCGGTCTGTCCGCCGGTCGAGACGATGGGCGCGGCGGAGCCCGAGAGGTAGCGCTCCGTGCCGGAGACGGACCGCAGGATGAACTGGGCGCGGTCCACGCGCTGTCCCTTCATCGCGCGCACCAGCGGGAACTCGCCGGGCGGATACGGCCGGCCGTCCAGATTCGCGATGCCGAAGACCGTCGTCCACTCCCGCAGCGGCACCTCCGACAGCCCCAGCCCGAGAAGCTCCTGTCCGGCCTTGTTCGACAGCTCCACGCGACCCCTCGCATCTGCGACGACGACGCCGTCCGCCATCTGGTCCAGCACGGTGCCGAAGCGCAGCGCCTCCCGGCTCGCGCGCGCGCGCGCGGCCTCCAGCGACGAGAACAGCTCGGCCGCCCTGAGCGACGCGGCGGCCGGCGCCGCGAGCGCCTGCGCGAACGCGATCTTGGCGGGGCTGAACACGCGCGGGCTCGAGAAAACCTCCCACGCGGCGACGCCGACCATGTGGCCGGCGACCATGAGCGGGATCGTGACCGAAGCCGCGGCGCCCTCCATGCCGGCGACGGCGGTGTGCACGCGCTCCCGGCGCGCGTCCTCGACGACGTGGGGCTCGCCGGACGCGACGGCCTCCGCTAGGTCCGGCAGCATCGCGACAGGCGCTCGCACCTCGCGGATGTCCTCGGCGCGCAGGCGCCGCGTCAGAGGTCCGATGTCGCGGAAGACCATGCGCTTGCGCCCGACGAGGACTTCGCCATCCTCGTCGAAGATGTAGATCGAGGCGACGTCCGCATCGAGGCTCTCGGCGACGCCGCCGAGGAAGAGCTCGAGCACGTCGTCCGGGTCGAGTGACGTCGAGAGCCGCTCCGCCGCCCGCTGGGCCGCCTCGAGCTGGGCGGCCAGCTCGCGGGACTCCCGCGCGCGCTCTCGCGCTTCCTGCGCCGCCTGCCTCGCCTCCCGCTCCGCCTTCTCGCGGCGAGCGATCTCCTCCTCCTGGCCGGCGACCGTCTTGCGCAGGATGAAGAGGATCGAGGCCAGCGCGAGGCCGATCGCGAGTCCCGCGATCCAGGTGGCGAGGCGGATCGCCTGGAACGCGTGCTGATTGACCGGTGGATAGGCGAGCCGGATCATCCACTCGGTGTCCGCGATTCCGACGGCTCGCTCGACGCGTGGCCAGTCGGGCGGAGCGCCGGGCACGGTGTTGATGCGCACGCCACCAGGTCCGAATACGGAGTAGAACGGTGCCGCGACCGTATCGGCCGGAGGCGTCGCGAGTGCGACGCGGAGAACGGACTGGGGATCGAGCTCCCCGGCCAGCACGCCGCGGACTCGGCTGCTGTCGGCGGAGAGGACGGGCTCGAAGACGATCACGCGCCGCCCACCCGGCACGTCGATGACCCCGGTAGCGGTCGTGTGATGGTCGCGGACCGCCCGCTGATAGGCGGCGGCGACCATGCTGTCGCGGCTCGGGTCGACGCCGCGCCGCCCCAGGACCGCGCCGGCGCCGGTGTTGATCACCCCCGCCGAGTCGATGACGGAGATCGCGGTGAGCCCTGTCTGCGTCGCGATCACGCTGTCGACCGCAGCCGCGAACGTGCGCTGCCCGATGGAGTCCTGAACGGAGGTGAAGTTGAGGCGCGCTGCGCTGAGTGCACCCAGTCGACGGCTGACGGTGCTGCCGATCGCCTCGGCGAGCGAGCCGGCGCGACGGCCGGCGCCCTCCTGTGCATCGAGTCGGGCCGTCTCCGCTCCCGCGTGCGTCTCGCGGTTGTAGATCAGGAGCCCGAAGAGGAAGAGCAGGAACGTGAGCAGGGGCACGATCCAGCCGTACCTGCCCAGTATCCACCGCATGACGATGCTGCGCTCGTGCGCGTGCTTCACTCGGCTCCCGCTAGGCTGGCACTGCCGTGACGCGCGCGGCACCCGCGCCGCCCACGTGTGAAATGGAAGAGCGCGGCAGGAATCGTACCCACCGCCCCTCGGAACCGTGGCGGTCCGGCGGGGGTCTCACGGCTCCATGAGCGAGACCGGATCCGGGCGGCCGGGGGTGCGGCCGATGGTGGTCGCGTTGGTGACGGCGCTGCTGAGCGCGCTGCTCGGCGCCTGCTCGCCCGTGTACGTCATCCGCGCGGGGATCGCCGAGGCCAAGCTGCTGAGCCGCCGGGAGTCCATCGCGGACCTGCTCGAGCGGCGCTCCACGCCGCCGCCCATGCGCCGCAAGCTGGAGCTCGTGCAGGACGCTCGCACCTTCGCGAAGCAGCGGCTCGGGCTCGATGTCGGCGACAGCTACACGACGTACGCGACCGTCGAGAGCGATACGCTGATGCTGGTCCTCTCCGCCGCCCGCAAGGACCGCTTCCAGCAGGTGACGTGGTGGTTTCCGATCGTCGGCCGCGTTCCCTACAAGGGCTACTTCGAGCAGGACCGCGCACTCGACGCCGCCCGCGACCTCGAGCGTCGCGGCTACGACGCGTACGTCCGCCCGACGTCCGCGTTCAGCACGCTCGGCTGGTTCAGCGATCCGCTCCTATCCACCGTCCTCGCCTACCCCGACGTCGACCTCGTCTCCACCGTCGTCCACGAGCTGACGCATAACACGATCTACATTGCGAGCCAGGCCGGCTTCAACGAGAGCTTCGCCAACTTCGTCGGGCAGCACGGCGCGATCGACTACTTCTGCACCCTCGACGGCGGCGACGCCGAGCGCTGCCTGCGCGCCCGCCAGGAATGGCACGACGATCTCATCTTCGGCTCCTTCATGGAGGACCTCGTGCATCGCCTGGAGGCGCTGTACCGGCAGACGGACCTGGGCCGCGCCGAGATCCTGCGCCGCCGCCAGGCCATCTTCGACGACGCGAAGCGCCGCTTTCAGCAGAAGGTACAGCCGCAGTTCGAGCTGATCACCTACCAGAGCTTCCTGACGATGCCGCTGAACAACGCGACCCTCATCGCACGCCGCCTCTACTACGACCGGCTCGAGGTGTTCGAGGCAGCCTACCACAGGATGCACGACGATCTGCCGGCGACGATCCGCTCGATCGTGGTCGCGGCGAAGGCGCACGGCGATGAACCGTACGCCGCCGTCGCGGCCATCGGGGCGGCGAGCCCTAGCAGGTCGCCGAAGAAATGGAAGCGAGCCGCGTTGCGAGCGCCACGGGCCGGATGCGAGGCGGCGCGACGACGCGATGCCAGGGCGCATCTCGGAGGAGCGCCAACGACGCAGGCGGCCCCGTGCCGCCGCAACCCGAAGGGAGCAGGGGGGTTGCGGCCTCACTCATCGTTGCTCGTCGTCGCCATAGCGCTGCTATGACTCCTCCTCGCGCCTTGATTGAGGCTCCGCAAGCCCCCTGCTCGCGGCCGCACTCCCATTTTTCAGCGACCTGTTGGTTGAGGAGGTCGGAGCACCGCGCGGCGGCGAGGATGTCCGCGAGGCCGAGGACCCGGGCGGGATCATCGCCCGGCAACGGACTTCCCGCGCGCGGGTATCTTAGCCATTATCCGCGATTCCATGCGATCGACCGACGTGACGAGAGCAGCGAGCGTGATGAGCGAGAGCTACGACCCCGGGACCATCGAGCAGACGTGGCAGGCGCGCTGGGAGGAGCGCG
Organism: uncultured Gemmatimonadales bacterium; assembly: GCA_963798855.1. Classification (GTDB taxonomy): domain Bacteria; phylum Gemmatimonadota; class Gemmatimonadetes; order Longimicrobiales; family RSA9; genus CAWCUU01. The sequence continues at coordinate 114,781 of CAWCUU010000002.1, forward strand.
GCACGAACCGCTGGACGGATGACGAGCTCGAGGGCGCCGGGCGGCCGTTCTACAACCTGATGATGTTCCCCTACCCCTCGGCCGAGGGGCTGCACGTGGGGAACCTCTACGCGTTCACGGGCGCGGACATCTACGGCCGCTTCCGCCGCCTCCGCGGCGACGACGTCTTCGAGCCGATCGGCTTCGACGCGTTCGGCATCCACTCGGAGAACTTCGCGCTGCGCCAGGGCACGCACCCGATGGAGCTGATCCCCAGCAACGTCGCGAACTTCACGCGCCAGCTGAAGCGGGTCGGCGCGATGTACGACTGGAACCACACCGTCAACACGACGGACCCCGCCTACTACCGCTGGACGCAGTGGATCTTCCTCAAGCTCTACGAGGCGGGGCTGGCGGTGAAGAAGGAAGCGGCCGTCAACTGGTGTCCGTCGTGCCACACGGTGCTGGCGAACGAGCAGGTGATCGCCGGCGCGTGCGAGCGCTGCGGCACGCCGGTCGAGCAGCGCATCCTGTCGCAGTGGTTCTTCCGCATCACCGAGTACGCCGAGCGGCTGCTGGAGAACCTCTCGTGGATCGACTGGTCGGAGTCCACGAAGAAGGCGCAGGAGAACTGGATCGGGAGGAGCGAGGGAGCGGAGCTCGTGTTCCCGATCGCGCGACGTCGGGTGTCCGAGGACCGCCACGAGCCGGCGCAGGTGCGGCCGGACGAGCACGCCATCCGCGTCTTCACGACCCGCCCCGACACGGTCTTCGGCGCCACGTTCATGGTGCTCGCCCCCGAGCACGCGGCGGTCGAGGAGCTCACCAGCGAGGACCGGCGGGCGGAGGTCGAAGCATACCGCGAGCGCGCGGCCGCCACGGATCTCGTCTCCCGCAAGAAGGCGGAGAAGGAGAAGACCGGTGTCTTCACCGGCGGCTATTGCGTCAATCCGGCGTCCGGCGAGGACATCCCGGTCTGGATCGCCGACTACGTGCTGATGGAGTACGGCACCGGCGCGATCATGGCGGTGCCGGGCCACGACGAGCGCGACTTCGAGTTCGCGACGAAGTTCGGCCTGCCGATCCGGCGCGTCGTCGCCGGGCCGGACGAGGACGCGACGGCGCCGCTGTCCGAGGCCTACCTCGGCGACGGCGTGCTCGTCAACTCGGGCGAGTTCGACGACATGCCGTGGGAGGAGGCGAAGCGACGCATCACGGAGTGGCTCGAGGAGCGGCGGCTGGGACGTCTCCAGGTGAACTACCGCATCCACGACTGGTGCATCTCGCGTCAGCGCTACTGGGGGCCGCCGATCCCCGTCATTTATTGCGACGACTGCGGCGCCGTACCCGTGCCGGAGTCGGACCTGCCCGTCGTCCTGCCGCACGTCGAGGACTACAAGCCCGATGAGAGTGGCACGAGCCCGCTCGCGCGCGCCGAAGAGTGGTATCGCGTGCCGTGCCCGAAGTGCGGCGGCGAAGGACGTCGCGAGACGGACGTGAGCGACACCTTCCTCGACAGCGCGTGGTACTTCCTGCGCTACCCGTCGGCCAACCGAGACGACGTCGCGTTCGATCCGACGCTCACGCGCAAGTGGCTCCCCGTCGACATCTACATCGGCGGCGAGGAGCACGCCGTGCTGCACCTGCTCTACAGCCGCTTCATCACCATGGTGCTGCACGACATGGGGCTGCTGCCCTTCGAGGAGCCGTACGAGCGATTCCGCAAGCACGGCCTGATCATCAAGGATGGCATGAAGATGTCGAAGAGCCGGGGCAACACGGTCGTCCCGGACGAGTACGTCGCGCGCTGGGGTGCGGACACGTTCCGCACCTACCTGATGTTCCTCGGGCCGTATCAGGAGGGTGGCGACTTCCGCGACCAGGGACTGCAGGGGCCCTACGGCTTCCTCTCGCGCCTGTGGGACAGCGTCGTGCCCGTCGCCGACCTGCGCGACGGAAAGCCGGACGGCCATATCGAGCAGAAGCTGCACGCGACGATACGCAAGGTCGGCGAGGACATCGAGGCGCTGCACTACAACACCGCGATCGCCGCGATGATGGAGTACCTCAACGCCGTGCGCGAGAGCGGCCGCACGGCGCGCCGCAGCGAGATCGAGCCGCTGGTCGTGCTCGTCGCGCCGTTCGCGCCGCACCTCGCCGAGGAGCTGTGGGCCAGGCTCGGCCACGAGGATGGGCTCTTCGGCTCGGCCGGCCGCGGACGGGGCTCGGTCTGGCCGGATTTCGACGCCGCGAAGGCAACGGCCGAGACGATCGAGCTGGTCGTGCAGGTCAACGGGAAGGTGCGCGCCCGCATGCCGGCGCCTCGCGGGCTCAGCGAGGACGCGGCTCGCGCCGTAGCGTTAGCCGACGAGAACGTCAACCGCTTCATCGACGGCGAGAGCGTCCGCAAGGTGATCTACGTACCGGACCGGCTGATCAACCTGGTGGTCAAGTGAGCAGCTCCTCCTGAGGTCCGAACGTCCACAGCGTGACGCGGAGCCGTCGGATGTCTCAGAGGGCTCGGAGAACGGACCGCCACGCGGTCGTCCACTCCCTCGCCGTCAAGTGGATCTGCAGCGTCTTCCATTGATGACAGAACCGGGATTGCCGGTGGCGTTTTGGGGCTCCACCGCTGGCAAAAAACGAATGTGGACGCAGCCGCCAGACTCGACCTCCGACTTGCGATCGGTTTCCGAGACGGCGACAGACCCGAAGTGGGGTCGTCGTCCCCGCCGCCTGGATTCCGCTCCGTTTCCGGACGCCAGCCAGAGCGCGAATCGGCGCTCCGCGTCGAGATCCGGGAAACGCTCGCCACCGGGACGCGCGGCATTCCGCGGCCGGGTATCGGAGGAGTTCGGCATCAGCGACGGCCGTCGAGCGAGCGGGGCAACGAGCGACCGGTACAATGACCTACCGGGAGCCCGTTCCGCAGGGGCATCGCGTGACCGGTCACCTGTGCCGAGGGGGGCCGCGATCGGGCGCCGGCCGCGAGGGCCCTGCTCCCTGCGAAAATGGGGAAACTCCTCCGCTTCGCAGGGTTGACGCTCCCTCGAGCCCGCGTTATGATTTTCTTCCTCGACGCGGGGTGGAGCAGTCTGGTAGCTCGCCGGGCTCATAACCCGGAGGTCGCGGGTTCGAATCCCGCCCCCGCTATTTCGCAGGCCCCGGATCGCTCCGGGGCTTGTGCGCCTAAGGCCGTCGTGCGAGCGGTCGGTGCCGGGTCACGGCGCCCATGCACGAGCGGGCGCGGCACCGACGTCGCTCCAGCGACGGCTTTCGTGTGCCCGCCGGGCGCGCTTGAAAACCGAGGGCGCGGGACGCGCGGCCGGGTAGCTCAGTTGGTAGAGCACACGACTGAAAATCGTGGTGTCGACAGTTCGATTCTGTCCCCGGCCACTGGTGTAGGTCCGTAGCTCAATTGGTAGAGCACCGGTCTCCAAAACCGGCGGTTGGGGGTTCGATTCCCTCCGGGCCTGTTCCGGGTGGGGTGAGGAGGGCTGAGGTCCTCGCCGGCCGCGATGAGAACCGCATCGCGGCGGGCGCGGCGGATCGATCCGCGGGGAGTGGGTCTCGCTCGTGGGACTCGGGGCGCGCTACTCGTGTGGCGCGCTGGCGCCCTGGACCATGTTGTTGCGCCGGGAGAGGTCCTCGCCGGTCGCGGTGAGAACCGCATCGCGGCAGGCGCGGCGGATCGATCCGCGGGGAGTGGGTCTCGCTCGCGGGACTCGGGGCGCGCCACTCGTGTGGCGCGCTGGCGCCCTGGACCCTGCTGTTGCGCCGGGAGAGGTCCTCGCCGGTCGCGGTGAGAACCGCATCGCGGCAGGCGCGGCGGATCGATCCGCGGGGAGTGGGTCTCGCTCGCGGGACTCGGGGCGCGCCACTCGTGTGGCGCGCTGGCGCCCTGGACCCTGTTGTTTGAAAGGGTGGGTGGGGGTGGAAGGGCGAGACGGCCCCCATCGTCTAGTGGCCTAGGACATCTGGTTCTCAGCCAGAAAACCGGGGTTCGATTCCCCGTGGGGGTATTCGGCCTGCCCAGCTTCCACATGCGTGCGGCGCCCATACGTCCTCCGCGCCGGCGTGCGGCGCGAAAGCCGCACGCGGTCGGGATGAGCGAGCCGAATCAACACAGAGGTACGCAACGGCAGCTGCGGAGATGCTCTCGGCGGCGCAGGCGTGCGGCGCGAAAGCCGCACGCGGTCGGGATGAGCGAGCCGAATCCACGCCGAGGTACGCAACGGCAGCTGCGGTGATGGTCTCGGCGGCGCAGGCGTGCGGCGCGAAAGCCGCACGCGGTCGGGATGAGCGAGCCGAATCAACGCCGAGGCACGCAACGGCAGCTGCGGTGATGGTCTCGGCGGCGCAGGCGTGCGGCGCGAAAGCCGCACGCGGTCGGGATGAGGGAGCCGAATCAGGTCGTAGGTATGGAACGGCAAGGCGCAGGCGGGGTCAGCACGACGCTCGCGTAGCTCAGTGGTAGAGCGCTTCCTTGGTAAGGAAGAGGTCATGGGTTCAATCCCCATCGCGAGCTTGGAGGGCCCTGCAGCGGACCTGGACGAGTGGGTTCCGCTCGCGGCTTCGCGGGCCCGCCGCTCGTGCGGCGGCGTTCCGGCCCGGCTACGGGCTTCGGCGGGACCGGGGATCGGACCTGGACGAGTGGGTTCCGCTCGCGGCTTCGCGGGCCCGCCGCTCGTGCGGCGGGCTCCTGCCCGCCTACGGGCTTCGGCCGAACCGGGGATCGGACCTGGACGAGTGGGTTCCGCTCGCGGCTTCGCGGGCCCGCCGCTCGTGCGGGCGTTCCGTCCCGGCGACGGCTCGGCCCGACCGGGGATGGGACCTGGACGAGTGGGTTCCGCTCGCGGCTTCGCGGGCCCGCCGCTCGTGCGGCGGGCTCCTGCCCGGGGCGGATCGGTGGACGGGCGGATGGGTGGGTGGAGGGGCGGAACGGCCCCCATCGTCTAACGGCTAGGACGCGAGGCTTTCAATCTCGTAATAGGGGTTCGATTCCCCTTGGGGGCATGGGTGGGTGCGGCCGCGCTGGCGGTCGCGGTGAGAACGACGCGGGCGTAGCTCAGTTGGTAGAGCGTCACGTTGCCAACGTGAAGGTCGCCGGTTCGAGACCGGTCGCCCGCTCTCGTGCAGCAGGAAGAAGTTCGTCGTGAGCGCGCGGTCGATGGCCGCGCCCGGGGGCTGTAGCTCAGCTGGTTAGAGTGCCGGTCTGTCACACCGGAGGTCGCGGGTTCAAATCCCGTCAGCCCCGCTGGAGCAGGTAGGTCGAAGGGCGATGGATCGTGGATGGCGACGTCGCCCCGATGTTTGACAAGCGAGGTCGGGCTCTCGAGAGCCGCCGATGACGGCGGTACGGGGCTGTAGCTCAGTTGGGAGAGCGCCTGAATGGCATTCAGGAGGTCAGGGGTTCGACTCCCCTCAGCTCCATCGGCCCGGATGACGGCAGGCTCGGATGGCGGAATTGGCAGACGCGCAGGATTCAGGATCCTGTGGGGGCAACCTCGTGAGGGTTCGAGTCCCTCTCCGAGCATTTCGTCGTCGTCCCGCGCGGCAACGCCGCGCGACGGCCGTGGCCCACGTGCTGGAATTGGTAGACAGGCTGGTTTGAGGGACCAGTGCCGGAAACGGCGTACAGGTTCGAGTCCTGTCGTGGGCATCGTTTCGCCGCTCGCGGCGCGATATTCTCGAGAGGCGGGGATGAGCCATGCGCCCGTAGCTCAACTGGATAGAGCGTTGGACTACGGATCCAAAGGCTGGGGGTTCGACTCCTCCCGGGCGCGTTCGATCCGGCGGGAGCTCCGGCGATCCCGTCGCGTCGCAGAGACAGTGGACGAGGTGGGGTACCGAAGCGGCTAAACGGGGCAGACTGTAAATCTGCTGGCGCTACGCCTACGAAGGTTCGAATCCTTCCCCCACCACTGGGCGCGTAGCTCAGTTGGTTAGAGCGCTACGTTGACATCGTAGAGGTCACAGGTTCGAGTCCTGTCGCGCCCATGTGTGGGATGGGGGGCCGGATCGTCCGGCGACGAGGATGTTCAGCAGGTATGGGGCTGTAGCTCAGTTGGGAGAGCGCTGCAATCGCACTGCAGAGGTCAGGGGTTCGACTCCCCTCAGCTCCACTCGCGCCACCTTAGCTCAGTCGGTAGAGCACATCATTCGTAATGATGGGGTCGTCGGTTCGAGTCCGACAGGTGGCTCTCGACGCGGGAGTAGCTCAGTTGGCAGAGCATCAGCTTCCCAAGCTGAGGGTCGCGGGTTCGAGCCCCGTCTCCCGCTCGTTCGGCCCGGCCAGCCTCCGACATGCGGACGCTGGTCAGGCTACTGTATCGCACGAGCGAGCGGCACGAGCCGCACGCCGCTCGGAGTGGGAGCCGAACCCACTCCTCGCGGTGCCGCGACATGGCGGCCGCGATGATGCGGACGCCTTGGCCGGCGAGAACATCGACCGGAGCGGTTGGTGTGCATCGCTCGCAGCGCGCAAGCGTGCGGACGAGCCGCACGCCGCTCGGAGTGGGAGCCGAACCCACTCCTCGCGGTACCGCGACATGGCGGCCGCGATGATGCGGACGCACGGGCCGGCGAGAACATCGACCGGAGCGGTTGGTGTGCATCGCTCGCAGCGCGCAAGCGTGCGGACGAGCCGCACGCCGCTCGGAGTGGGAGCCGAACCCACTCCTCGCGGTACCGCGACATGGCGGCCGCGATGATGCGGACGCACGGGCCGGCGAGAACATCGACCGGAGCGGTTAGGAAGTGTGGCGATCAGGTCATCGCGACTGCGCGAGCATGGTGCCGCGTTGACCGCGGCGCCCGGACCCGCGGGAAGTGGGTCTCGCTCGCATCCTGGGGGCGCGCCACTCGTGTGGCGCGCGTGATGCTGGAGGGAGATCGCGCCGGGCGAGGTCATCGCGGGCGGCGCCGAGCATCACGACAGGGCGACCGCAGCGCCCCGACCCGCGGGAAGTGGGTCTCGCTCGCATCGTAGGGGCGCGCCACTCGGGTGGCGCGCGCGATGCTTGGGGAGAGACGGGACGCTCTTGGGAGGTGGGAGGTGGGGAGGCGAGACTGCGCCGAGCAGCTCATGCCGCCGCGGTGAGCATCGCGCCGCGGTGGCCGAGATGCCCGGAACCGCGACGAGTGGGTCTCGCCCGCATCCTGGGGGCGCCACTCGTGTGGCGCGCGTGATGCTGGAGGGAGACGGCGCCGGGAACGGTCATCGTGGCCGCGGTGAGCATCGGGCGAAGGCGATCGCGGCCTGCGGACCCGCGACGATTGGGTCTCGCTCGCATCGTAGGGGCGCGCCACTCGTGTGGCGCGCGCGATGCTGAGGAAAGGCTGGACATTGTCAAGCTTGAGGGATGGGGAGGCGAGACGGGAGGTGGGGAGGCGAGACTGCCCCTTGGTGTAATTGGCAACACGCCTGACTCTGGATCAGGAGAGTCCTGGTTCGAACCCAGGAGGGGCAACTGGCAGGGCGGTCGGAGGGCCCGGCGATGGCCGGGGCGCGGCCGTTCCGGGCCTTGGAGAGGTGGCCGAGAGGCTTAAGGCGGCGCCCTGCTAAGGCGTTTGGGCCGAAGGGCCCTCGAGGGTTCGAATCCCTCCCTCTCCGCTGGAAGGGGCGACGTCGCCTCGAGGGCGCACGGCGCGGCCGCCCGGCTTCGCGACGACGGCTCGGGGACGGGTGGCCGAGCGGCTTAAGGCGCACGATTGGAAATCGTGTGGGGTGAATAGCCCTCGTGGGTTCGAATCCCACCCCGTCCGCTGGAGTGGCAAGACACGGCCGACGCTCCACCAGAGGAGCTCGGCTTTCGGGGAGTAGCTCAGCTTGGTAGAGCACTGCGTTCGGGACGCAGGGGTCGCTGGTTCAAATCCAGTCTCCCCGACTGGTGGCTGACAGGGACATGCTCGTGAGTACGACAAGCCCGGCGGGCCTTCGGTGCCGCCGGGCTTTTTTTTCGGGCTGCAACCCGTGAACCGTCCAGGGGCCTCCATGAAGTCGCAATACGTCGAGAAAGTCGACGTTCGTAGCCCGGAAAACTCAACCTTCGGCCTCTGCGCTATCCTTCGCGGTGGGCGCGGAAGGCGGGGTCATGTGCCCAAGCTGCTTGAGGCCGGCCATGTTGTCCCAGGTGACCCACCACTCGGCGATCTTGCCTCCCTCGAACCGCAACATCCCCGAGAAGTCGAGGTCCATCTGCTTGCCGCTCGCGGGATAGGGGCCCATGGGGCCTTCCTGGGTGCCGTGCAGCGTGCACCAAACCCCCATCAGGTCCCCTTCGGCGGCGGTCATGGGGCAGGCGATTCGCCAGTCGGGCATCTCCGCCGTGCTCGCCTCGAGGTACGCCTTGAAGGGCTCCACCCCCTTCATCGTCTCCATGCCGGGCGTCGCCTGACTGTGCCGCACCATCTCGGCCGTTAGCAGCGTGTCCAGGCGCTCGAAGTCGCGATCGTTCTGGGCGTCCACGAACGCCTGGAAGGCGATTCGATTCCTCTCCTCCGGACCTCCGGGCGGGGAGCAGGCGGCCGTCGCCGCCCACGTGAGCGCCGCGAGGGCGATCATCAGTCGGCTCATCGGGTGCCTCCGTCTCTGGCGAACGAAGTCTAACAGGTCGCTGAAGAACTGGAGCGAGCCGCGTTGCGGGCGCCACGGGGCCGGATCCGAGGCGGCGCGACGACGCAATGTCGCACGCCATCGGGGAGGAGCACCAACGCTGGAGATGGCCCCGTGCCGCCCGCAACCCGAAGGGCGCATGGCGGTTGCGCGGGTGACCCTTCGTTTCTCGTCGTCACCAATGCGCAGGGCATCGCTTCCTCCTCTTTCCTCGGCTGACCCGCGCAAGCGCCACACGCGCGGCCGCACCCCAGTTCTTCAGCGACCTGCTAATTGTACGAGCGTCAGGCCCTGACCGCCCTTCCATGCGCCGCTGGGGCTTTTCAGCTACCGGCCACCCTTCGGAAGTGCTTCGCCGCCCCGGGGCGGAACAGGAAGAAGGCGACGGCGCCGAAGATCGCGACGTGCGCCAGCAGCTCGCCCAGGTGTCCGACGCTGAGGGCAACATGGAACGCCATCCACGCGGCGAGCAGCCAGCGCGCCCAGTTCCGGCCGTAGAAGACGAACACGCCGCCGACCGCCGCGGCGACGCCGATCGCAATGACCAGGACGTCGTCGCCCGCCAAGTGGCCGGGCGCACCCGCCCCGAAGAGCGGGGCAAGACCCCGATAGAGGTCGAGGCAGCCGAGCGCGAGGAAGAGCGCGCTGATGACGACGATCGAAGGCGATGGCTTTGGCATGAGTCGCTCCCGGATCGTTGGCGATGCTACGGGCACGATATACCTCGCCTCCGCGATGCGGAATGGAGTCGCGTCCATCACCTTGACCGACCGGCCCGACGAACTATATCGTGAGACGATATAGAGACGCGACCCTACCTCGAGGCATCCGATGAGCAAGGCTGGCCGAGACCCCGAAGCGCTGCTGCCGCTCAGCGAGCCGGTGTTCCGGATCCTGCTCGCGCTCGCCGACCGGCCGCGGCACGGCTACGCGATCATGAGCGACGTCGAGGAACGGACGGGCGGTCGGCTGCGGCTTGGACCGGGCACCGTCTACGGCGCGATCAAGCGGCTGCGCGAGCAGGGGGTCGTCGAGGAGGTGGAGGGCGTGGAGAGCGACGACGAGCGGCGTCGCTATTACGCCCTTACGTCGTTCGGGCGCACGGTGGCGGGTCTGGAGGCGCAGCGGCTGGATGCGCTGCTCCGGACCGCGCGGATGAAGCGGCTGCTTCCGCTGCCGGGAACGCGGTGATGGACGGCGGCGAGCGCCGGAGCCGGGCGGAGCGGATCTACGCGGTGTTGCTCCGGCTCTATCCGGGCGAATTCAGGGAGGAGTACGGTGCGCAGATGCTGCGCGCGTTCGCGGACTGGCGCCGGAGCGAGCGGGAGTCGGGATCGGCGTCGTCGCGCTCGGTCTGGTGGGCGGCGCTGCTGGACCTGGGCCGCAGCGTACCGTCCGAGTGGTGGACCTCGTGGCGGAGCGGCGTCGGCGCATCCGCCCGGTCGAAAGGCCCGGAGCGTCCACCCTACGGCCCGGCGGCGGTAGCCGGACTCGTGGTCCTCCTCCTTTACGTGGTGACGCTCGCCCCCGGGATCGGCTTCTGGGATTCGGCCGAGTATACGACGGCCGCTCACACCCTTGGCATTCCGCACCCGCCGGGAAGCCCGCTGTTCGTGCTGGTCGCGCACGTGTGGGAGATGGCGACGTCGCCGCTCGGGCTGCCGGTGGCCGTGCGGGTGAACCTGCTCAGCGCGATTCTGTCGGCCGCGGCGCACGCGTGCTGGTTCCTGGTCGTGGATCGCATGCTGGCCGCGCGCACGAGCGACGTCTTCGTGCGGCGCTGCAGCGCCGCCGCGGCGGTGGCGCTGAGCGCGACGGCGTTCACCGTCTGGAGCCAGTCGAACGTGAACGAGAAGGTCTACGCGATCTCCTTCTTCACGACCGCTCTCGTGAGCTGGCTGGTCCTGCGCTGGCGCGACACTCGCCGGATGCGGACGCTGGGTCTGATCCTGGCGATCCTGGTGGTTACGGCGACGAACCACCTGATGGGGGTGCTGGTCGGGCCGGCGCTCGCGCTCTTCGTGCTGCTGGTGGACCGGCGACTGCCGGTGCGGCCCCGCGCCTGGCTGGCGGCGGCCGGTATTGTCGCCATCGGGCTCACGCCGCAGTTCTTCCTGCCGATCCGCGCCGCGCAGCGCCCGATCCTGGACGAAGGTCAGCCCGAGTGTGCGTCGGCAACCGGCACCGTGGCGAGCGTCTACACCTGGGGCGGAGCCGGCTGCCCCGCGCTGTCGGCGGTGCTGAGGCGGGAGCAGTACGCGAAGCCGTCGATGCTGTCCGACCCGAACGATCCCGTACGGCCGCGCGGAGGGGCGCTGCTCGGTGCGCAGCTGCTCAACTACGGCCAGTACTTCGACTGGCAGTGGGCGAGGTCCGTCGCGGGATTCGACCCGCTGTTCGGCGGATTCCGGCCGGCCCTCGCGCTCATCGTCCTGCTGCTCGGGGCGATCGGCCTCCGAGCGCAGTGGCGCGCGGACCGCGACTCCGCGATCTACCTCGCCGTGCTGTTCGCGACGCTGTCGGCAGGTCTGGTGCTGTATCTGAACTTCAAGTACGGCTACTCGATCGCGCGGGGCCGTCATCCCGATGTGCTGATGCACGAGGTTCGGGAGCGCGACTACTTCTTCGTGATCGGCTTCAGCGTCTTCGGCCTCCTGGCCGGGATGGGGCTGGTCGACGTCTGGCTCCGCGCGGCGGATCGGCTGCGCTCGCGGTTGCCGAGGCCGCGCCTCGCCGCGGCGCCTCTGCTCGGCCTGGCGCTGCTTCCGCTGGCGTTGAACTGGACCTGGGCATCGAGGTCGGGGGATTACGCCGCGCGCGACTGGGCCTACAACGTGCTCATGAGCGTGGAGCCGTACGGCGTGCTGGTCACGAACGGCGACAACGACACGTTCCCGCTCTGGTACCTGCAGGAGGTGGAGGGCCTGCGGCAGGACGTCACCGTGCTGATCTCGAGCTACCTCGCCACGCCCTGGTACGTGAAGCAGATCCGCGATCTGACGAGGCCGTGCCCTCCCGGGGTCCGGGCGTCCGACCAGCCGAGCCGCATCGTGTGTCAGCGGCCGTTCCGCCCGGCCGACCTTCCTCTGGCGCTGCTCCAGGCCGGCGTCGGGAAGGGGATCCTCCCTCCGAAGGACACCATCGTGCCGCTCACGGACGCGCAGATCGACGACATCGCCGGCAGCTACATGGTGGCGCCCGAGGACCTGCCTTTCCGGGCTGGCGACGTCGCGACGATGATTCCGGCGGGCACCACGCTGCTCGCGTCGGACACGTTCGTCGCGGCCATCCTGAAGGCGACGATGGGGAATCGTCCCGTGCATTTCATGCCGGCGTCATCGGCTCTCACGACGCTCGGTCTATCGACTACACGGTCCGGGAGGGACTCACGCTCCGCGTGAACGACGGACGCCGTCGCAACGGCGCGGTCGAGGGACATCGTGCCGCTCCCGCACAGCGGACTCTCGTCCGTGACCGGCTCCTACGTCGACCTGGAGCGGACCGACACGCTCGTCTGGCAGGTCTTCCTGCGGCGCGGCCGGATCCTGGACACGTCCGCGCCGTGGACCGATCCGGCCAACACGAGCATCCCAATGCAGTACGTCTACGCCAGCTATGCCGCGGCGCAGGGTCACGCGCTGCTCGGCGAGCGGGCCGAGGCGGACCGGCACCTGCGGCGGGCGGCGGCGTGGCAGGGGGTGATCGAGTAGGGACCCGGCCGCCTCCACCGATCGAGCCGGAGAACCGGCGTAGCGGCATGTAGAGGGACCTATCTCGCCACGCGGTACCGAACCACGTACGGAACATCCAGCGCGTCGTGCTCCACGCCCCACGCGTCGTCGTCGCGGATGGCGAGGAGTGTGGCGGCCGCCGGACCGCTGACCCTGGCGCGCAGGTCGCCTCTCGCGTCGAGCACGAGCCATCGGGCCTCCGAAGCGTCCTGCCACAGCCGCAGCCAGGTGTTGCCTCCCTGCGCGACGACGATCGCGCGTACGAGCGGATAGTACTCGGGGATGGCGAGTCCCTCGGTGACCATGCGCTCGATCATCCGGCCGTCGATGCGCATGTGCTCGCCCATGCGCTGCCACCGGGCGCGGAACTCGCCCGTCACGCTGTCGCGCCAGGCGCGAGGGACCGGAACCGGCGTGGAGCGGAGGGTGGAGCGCATCACCGTGTCGCCCTTCAGGTTCACGCGATATACACCGGCTGTAACATCCTTCCGATCGGCCGCGAGCGGGCGCATCACGACGGTGAGATTCCTCCCGTCCGGATCGAGCGCGTAGACGTCATCGCTCATGACCGGACGAATGAAGCAGGCCCTGAGCTTCTTCTCCGCGAACATCATGCAGCCACTACCGCCGTGGCCGTCGAGCCGGGCGAGCGTATCCGTCGCCTCTCCGTCTGCCCGATAGGCGATGAGCAGCATCCGGGGCGTGTCAGGATCGGAATAGCCGTGGCCGCGGCGGGGATAACCGAGCACCCGCCCGTCGGCGAGGAGCCCGACGCTGATCGTCGAGATCGCATCGCCGACGGGGGTCAGCCGCACCGAGCGGCCGGCTGTACCGTCCGGCGCGAACAGAACGAAGCGCTGCTGTTGCCGATCCAGGGCGACGAGCGTGTCGGCGCGCCAGCCCAGGCCCGACACCTCGAGAAACTCGCCGGGGCCGCCGCCGCGTCCACCGAGCGTGCGAAGTCGACGCTGCCGATTCTGACCTCGGGAACGAGTCGCCAGCGCTCAGGCGCCTGTGCGGCCGGGCGGCGGCCTGGAAAGCCCCGACCGCCCAGATTCGAGCCCGGCGCCGACGGACCCTGCCCTGCCAAGCCACCCGGAATCAGCGCGAGCGGTATCAACAAGCCCCGCGTGATCCGGCACAGCCCTCGCGAGCGGGCCGCCCGCCGCGACCGTTCACCCTTCAAACTTCGCAACTCACGCATCTCACTTCACCCTTCACTCTTCGCACTTCACTCTTCACCCTTCACTCGTATGACTCCTTCCTGCGCCACGGACGCGACCAGCTCCCCCTCCCGCGTGTGGAACTCGCCGCGCGCGAAGCCACGCGCGCCGTAGGCGGTCGGGCTCTCCATGCTGTAGAGCAGCCACTCGTCGACCCGGAACGGTCGGTGGAACCAGATGGAGTGGTCGAGGGTGGCGGCCATGACGTCCGGCTGGCGGAAGGAGATGCCGTGCGGTCGCAGCGCGGCGCCGAGCAGGCCGTAGTCGGAGGCGTAGGCGAGGACGGCCTGGTGGTGGAGCGGGTCGTCGTCCATCGGTCCGATCGCTCGCACCCAGATGTGACGCGCCGGTGAGCGCGGCCTGGGCTCGAACGGGTCTTCGGGCTCGACGGGTCGGAAGTCGAGCGGCCGGTCCTGGGTCAGCACCGGTCGCAGCTCGGGCGGGATCCGGTCGATCATCCCGCGGATGATGTCGAGCTCCGAGCGCAGCTCCTCCGGAGGCGGCACGTCGGGCATCCCCGTCTGGTGCTCGATGCCGGGCTCCGGAGCGTGGAAGGAGGCGGACATGTTGAAGATCGCGCGCCCCCGCTGGATCGCGGTGACCCGCCGGGTCGTGAAGCTCCGTCCGTCGCGCAGCCGGTCGACGAAGTAGACGACCGGCACGGTCAGGTCGCCGGGCAGGATGAAGTAGCCGTGCATCGAATGGCACGGCCGCTCCTCCTCGATCGTGTGGCGCGCGGCGACCAGCGCCTGCGCCAGCACCTGCCCGCCGAAGATGCGGCCGCTGCCGATGTCGCGGTTCTGGCCGCGATAGATGTTGTACTCGAGCGTCTCCAGCTCGAGCAGCGCGATCAGGTCGTCGATCGTGTAGCCGGCCACGATGTCTCCTCGGTCGGTGTGCTCTCCCAGCCCAGCGAATATACGGCGCCGCCTCAGCGACCAGAAAACGGCATCACGCGGAGCCGCGAAAAACGGACGAGACGCGAAAGGAAGGTGCGTCGAGTCGAAAGCAGCGGTCATCGCAGCCGGCCCCTCGAAGCCATCGAAGCGCATGGTCCACACCGCGTCAGCGCGTCTCGCACCGCGGGGCCGCCGCTCGCGTCGGCGGCGATCGCATCGCCGTGGGTTCCTGGCATCGTGGGGCAGCGGCCGCCGGGACGCGCCCGGCGCCGACACCCGGATCAGGAGATAGGATCATGCTGAAGCGATCCGCGGCACCCGCGGTCGGGCTGGCGGCGGCGATCGCCGTGCTGGCGGGGCTCGCCGCGTGCGACCAGGCTCAGTCCACGGCCCCGGCGGCGAGGTCGCCCCGCGCGGATGTGGTGAGTCCACCGCAGTCGCACGGCGCGCTCGTGTTCACCGACGATCAGGCGGTCTACTTCTTCACGCTGGACACGGATCACGAGCTACTCAGCGCGCACCTGCCGCTCGACTTCTGCACGGGCGGCGGTCTGAACGTCGGGGCGCGCCTGGTCGTGGCGACGCCATCGCAGATCGAGCAGCGGCTGGTGAAGATCCAGGACGGGGACTCGGAGGTCGCGATCTATCACGCGACGTCCTTCGACGGCCTGAACGCCGATCTTTGCGGCTTCCTGCTCGGCCCCGACAAGGTGGCGGAGGGGACGGTGCGCCACACGCAGACGTTCACCAACGCGAGCTTCGCGGCGCACTGGGGCGGCGACGTCGAGGGCGCGGACGGCTCGTCGATGCACCTGAGCGAGACCTACCAGCTGACGGCCAGCGCGCTCGACCCGAACAACCCGGCCTACTGGTCGGAGAACGTCTCGAAGATCTTGCTGTCACCGCGCCCGTAGCCTCACGTTGGCCGGACGGGCAGTCCCGTCCGGCCTCGTCCCCTGCACACGAAGCGCCATGTCCGACCATCACGACCGAGAGCGCGACTGGGCCCGCCTGACGGCCTACGCCGTCGTCATCGCCGCGCTGCTGGGCGTCCTGGAGACGATCAAGGCGGTGCTCGTCGCGCCCGCCTCCGACCCGGGCTTCGGCTGGGGGCGCGCCGCCATCACGAACCTGCCGTGGTGGCTGTTGTGGGCGGCGCTCGTGCCGCTCGCGGTGGCGCTGAACGCGAGGCTGGAGCGGCGAGGCGCGGGGCGGCGGACCACGCTGGCGGTCAACGGCCTCGCCTCGGTGCTGGCCTCGCTCGCCCACCTGATCGTCTCCGCCGCAATCGTGCAGGCCGGATCCGCCTACAGGTTCCAGAGCTTCGGCACGACCGTGCGCGGCTTGCTGATCGGCTACTTCTTCACGGACCTCGTGACCTACTGGGCGATCGTCGCCGCGTATACGACGTTCGCGTCGCGGCGGCGGCTTCGGGCACAGGAGGAGGAGAACCGGCGCCTCGAGCTACGGTCGGCCCGGCTCGAGGCGGAGCGGGCCAGGCTCGAGACGCAGATGACGGAGGCGCGGCTCGAGGCGCTGCGCATGGAGCTGAACCCGCACTTCCTGTTCAACGCACTCAACGGCGTCTCGGCGCTCGCGGGACGAGGAGAGACCGATGCGGCGGTGCGGATGCTGGCGAAGCTGGGCGAGCTGCTGCGTCGCACGCTCGATCAGGACCTCGAGCCGGAGCTGCCGCTGACCGAGGAGCTCGACCTGCTCGGCCTCTACCTCGACGTCGAGCGGGCCCGCTTCGGCTCTCGTCTGTCCACGCGCGTGCGCACGACCCCGGAAGCGGACGGGGCGCTCGTCCCCCGCTTCATCCTGCAGCCGCTCGTGGAGAACGCGATCCGGCATGGCGTCGCGGCCACCCGCGGTGACATCGAGATCGAGATCGAGGCGGCGGTCGGCGGGGCGCGCCTGGAGATCTCGGTCCGCGACACCGGGCCGGGCCCGCCCGAGAGCGCGAGCGAAGGCATCGGGCTGCGCAACACCCGGAGCCGACTCGCCACGCTGTACGGCGACGACGCGGAGCTGGAGATGTCGCGACGAGAGGAAGGGGGCACGGAGATCCGCCTGGCGCTGCCGCTCCGTCTGATGGAGGGCGTGCTTGTCGCCGGCTGAGCCGCGTCTCCGCGCGCTGATCGTGGACGACGAGCCGCTCGCCCGCGACTTCGTGCGCCGCGCGGCCACGTCACTGCCCGGTATCGAGGTCGTCGGGGAGTGCGCCGACGGCGCAACCGCCGTCGAGGCGATAGCCGACCTTCGACCCGACCTGGTACTGCTGGACGTGCAGATGCCGGAGGTCGGCGGCTTCGACGTCATCGAGCAGGTGGGCGCCGACGCGATGCCGGAAGTCGTCTTCGTAACCGCCCACGACCAATACGTGCTGCGCGCGTTCGAGGTGCACGCGCTGGACTACGTCCTGAAACCGTTCGACCCGGAGCGCCTGCGCTCCGCGATCGAGCACGCCCGCGCGCGCATCGAGGCCGGCCGCGGCTCGGCGCTACGCGAGCGGCTGACGACTCTGCTCGACGAGATCGCGCAGGACCGCACCCGCTTCGCCACGCGCGTCACGATTCACGACGGCGACCGGATCCACTTCGTCGCTCTCGACGACGTCGCCTGGATCGAGGCCGCCGGCAACTACGTGCGGCTGCACACCGAAGACGGCTCGCACCTGCTCCGCCACTCGCTGAAAGGGCTGCACCGAAGGCTGGACCCGGCCGTGTTCGTCCGGATCCACCGCTCGGCGATCGTGAACATCGGCCGCGTGGCCGAGGTCCGCAGCTGGTTCGGCGGCGACTACCTCGCCGTGCTGCAGAGCGGGGAGCAACTGAGGGTGAGCCGGACCTACCGCGACGAGCTGCTGCAGATGCTGCGGTAGGGCGGTCGACCTCCACCGCCAAGAACAGCGCATCACGCGGCTCTCCGTTCCCTCTGCGGCTTCGCGTGAGATCCGGAGTCGGAGGGCGCCACGCAGCCTCCGGTGGCGCCGGCGTGTGACGTTTCCGCGCCTCCGTCGTCATCTCTCGTGAAGTTCAGACACGGGCGCGTCTCTCCCAAGCCCGGATCGTCGGTAGGAACCTCCTTCCGACAAAGGCACCCCGGCCGCGAGGCCGGTCCGCAAAGCCACGGGTCTCTCGACGACGAGACGGCCGGGTTACCGAAGAAGGGCACATCCGGTGTGCTACCGGTAACCCGTCGTAAGGAGAGAGACCATGCGCTGGCGCAATGCAGCGGGCGTGAGCCTGCTGGCCGTTACACTTGCGGCCTGCAGCGACTCGCCGACCGCGAATCTCACCACCGCGACCACCCCCATCCAGCTCGGCGTGAGCAGCCTGTCGGGCGCGATCTTCACGACGAACGTCGCCTGCGACGGCACGAACGTGAACGCGTTCCCGAGCAAGGAGGACGTCTACCTGGACGGCGGCCCGGTCAAGGAAGGCTCCGCGGGCCTGCCCGACGGAGAGTACTACGTGAAGGTCACCGAGCCGGACGGCGCGCTGCTCGGCACGAGCGTCGGCTCTGCGGACGATACCCCGGTCCAGGTCACCGGCGGCGAGTTTGTCGTCTGCTATCAGCTTTCCGCGATCCTGGTCAAGGCGAGCGACGGCACGCCGGGCTACGACACCAGCACGAACGGTGGCGGCGTCTACAAGGTGTGGGTCAGCACGTCCAGCACGTTCGAGGAATCCGCGAGCAAGACGGACAACTTCAAGGTCGAGAGCGGGCTGACGGAGGAGGACCTCGCGTCGCTCGACATCATGAAGTTCTACGACGCGAACACGGACGGCCTGAAGGGTGACGACGCGACCGAGCCGTGGCTGACGGGCTGGAAGGTCAACGTGACCGACGGCGTGCTCAGCGACGACGCGTTCACGCCCGTCCACCTCGAGCTGGCTCCCGGCGTCTACACCGTCGCCGAGTACATGCCGATCGAGTTGAACTGGATCCCGACCACGAGCGTCAGCTTCAGCGGGATCGACCTCGGCCCCGGCGACTCGGAGTCGGTCACGTTCGGAAACGTCTGCGTCGGCGAGGGCGGCGGGTTGACGAAGGGTTTCTGGACGAACAGGAACGGCCAGGCCCTCATCGACGCGAGCGACCTCGACGCGCTCGTGGCGCTCCACCTCGTGGACTACTACGGCGACGCCTTCGACCCGGTAACGAAGGAGGAAGTGAAGGAGTGGCTGAAGAACGCCGAAGCGGTGAACATGGCCTACATGCTCTCCGCCCAGCTCGCCGCGATGGAGCTGAACGTACTGAACGGCTTCGTGGACGGGAGCGCGCTGATCTACGCCCCGAGTGCGAACAGCTCGAACGACGCAGGCTTCGCCTCGGTCTCCGACATCATCGCCGAGGCCGACGCGGAGCTCGAGCTGCATCCCACGACGTGGGCCGGCGACGCCTGGCGGGATTACCAGAAATCGCTGAAGGACGCGCTCGATGACGCGAACAACGACCTCACCTTCGTGCAGGCGCAACCGTGTGCCTACACGTTCGAGTGAGCGTCGAAGGGATGTGCCCAGGGCGGACGCGGTCTCGCTGACGCGCCCGTGACGCACGAGCGGGGTGCCGGACGGACGGCACCCCGCTCTCTCTTTAGCGACTGCTAGGACCTGCCGAAAAGCGCATGCGTTCCTTGCGGCGCGGGGCCCGGTCCGGCAGATTTCAGGCTCCCCAACGCTACCCGGACATATCCACAGCACCGCAAACTCGATGCTGCCGGGCGGCGTTCGTCGTCTGACCCCCGGACGGGACGGCGATGGACGCAGGACGGCTTGACCCCGAGGGCGCCACGCCGCCCTCGGCCGCGGACGACCGGCGAGAAGCGGCTGCGCTCCGTCTGACGATCGAAATCGCGTCGGCGGAGGACGAGGTCGCGATCTGTCGCCGTGTGGTGGACGGGCTGCACGCAGCGCCGCTCTCCTTCCCTTCCCTGCGCCTCTACATCGCCGGAGCGGACGGCCCGGAGCCACGGCTGCGCGCCGAGGCCGGTCCGGCCGATGCGGGCAATGGCGTCCCCGCCCCGCTCCGCCTGCCACTCGAAGGTGGCGTGCACGGTGAGCTGGTCGCGGTGGCGCCGACTGACGCCGGCTTCTCCGCCGCGGAGCGGGAATTCCTCTCGGCGGCCGCGAAGCACGCGGGAGTCGCGATCGCGCGGGCGCGGCGGCTCGCGGCGGAGCAGCGCCGTGGTGACGAGCACGCGGCGCTGCTCGCGACGGTGGCGGACCTGTCCGGCGAGCTGGAGCTGTCGCGACTGCTGCAGGCGGTGCTGGCGCGCTCCGTGACGCTGCTGGGCGCCGCGGGCGGCGAGCTGGCCGTCTACGAGGAGGAGAACGCGGAGCTGGTCATCGCCGCGAACCACAACATGCTCGAGGACTCGCGCGGGACCCGGCTGGCGTACGGCGAGGGCGCGATGGGGCGCGTGGTCCAGACGGCCGAGATGATGATCATCCCGGACTACCAGACGTGGGCCGGCCGCTCGGCGCAGTACGCGCGCATCGACGCGCGCGCGGTCGTGGTGGCGCCGCTGATGATCGGCAAGCGTCCGGTCGGCGCGATCAACGTCTGGCACGAGGACCCCGCCCTCGGGTTCGATCCCTCGGACCTGCGGCTGCTGAACCTGTTCGGCCAGCAGGCGGCGATCGCGATCGAGAACGCGCGGCTGTACGCGGTCGCGCAGCGCGACAAGCAGTATTTCGAGGCGGTTATGCGGACGAGCCCGGTCGCGATCGTCACGCTCGATCTCGACGAGAACATCGTGGCGGCGAACCCGGCGTTCGAGAAGCTGTTCGGCTATCCGCTGGACGAGGTGCTCGGTCACAACCTGGACGCGCTGATCACGACGCCGGAGCAGCGCGCGGAAGCGGTCGCCTACACGCAGCAGGCGCGTGACGGCGTGACGCACGGCATAACGAAGCGGCGTCGCAAGGATGGCTCGCTGCTGGACGTCGAGCTGCTGGCGGTGCGCGTGGTGGTGGACGGTGAGCGCGTGGCGTTGATGGCCCTCTACCACGACATCAGCGAGCTGGCGGAGGCACGGCGCGAGGCGGAGTCGGCGAACCAGGCGAAGAGCCAGTTCCTGGCGAGCATGAGCCATGAGCTGCGCACGCCGCTGAACGCGATCATCGGCTACAGCGAGATGCTGGCGGAGGAGTCCGCCGAGGCGGGGCAGGACGACTACGCGGCGGACCTGCAGAAGATCCGCTCGGCCGGCAAGCACCTGCTCGCGCTGATCAACGACATCCTGGATCTGTCCAAGATCGAGGCGGGCAAGACGGAGCTGTTCCTCGAGCGCTTCGACATCGCGGAGATGGCGCACGACGTCGCGACGACGGTGCAACCGCTGATCGAGCGCAACCGCAACCGGCTCGTCGTGAGATGTCCCGAGGGGATCGGCGCGATGCACGCCGATCTGACCAAGGTGAGGCAGTCGCTGCTGAACCTGCTGAGCAACGCGAGCAAATTCACGGAGGAAGGCGAGGTCCGGCTCGACGTGGAGCGGGAGCAGAGCGGCCACGGCGATGTGCTGGTCTTCCGCGTGCGCGACTCCGGCATTGGCATGACGCCGGATCAGATGGGGAAGCTGTTCGAAGCGTTCTCCCAGGCGGAGGCGTCCACGACCCGGCGCTACGGCGGCACCGGACTCGGCCTCGCGATCACCCGCCGCTTCTGCCGCATGATGGGCGGCGACGTCACCGTAGAGAGCGAGCCGGGCGTCGGCTCGACGTTCAGCATCCGACTTCCGTCGGATGTGGGCGAGCGCATGGGCGGGGGCGATGTCGCACAACCGGCGGTCCCCGCGACGCGGCACGCCTCGGCGCCCGATCAGCCCGTCGTGCTCGTGATCGACGACGACGCGGCCGCGCGCGACCTCGTCGGGCGCTACCTCGCCGGCGCCGGGATCCATTCCGTCCCCGCGGCGGATGGCCCGAGTGGGATCCGCATCGCGCGGGAGATCCATCCGGCCGCGATCACGCTCGACGTGATGATGCCGGCAATGGATGGATGGTCCGTGCTCGCGGCGCTGAAGTCGGATCCGGAGCTCGCCGAGATCCCGGTCGTCATGATCACGATCCTGGACGAGAAGCCGCTCGGCCTCGCGCTCGGCGCGGCCGACTATCTCACGAAGCCGGTGGAACGCGAGCGCGTCGTCGCCGTGCTCAACCGCTTCGTGGCCGCGCGGGACGCCGGTCCGGTTCTGGTCATCGAGGACGACGACGCCACGCGCGCCCTGCTGCGCCGAGCGCTGGAGGCCGAGGGCTGCGACGTCACCGACGCGGCGGACGGCAGGGCCGGCCTCGACCGCGTGGCGGAGCGCGCGCCCGCGCTGATCCTGCTCGACCTGATGATGCCGGGGATGGACGGCTTCGCATTTCTCGATGCGCTGCGCGCGCGAGGCGAGTGGCGCTCGATCCCGGTCGTCGTAGTCACGGCGAAGGACCTGACGGAGGAAGATCGACACAGGCTGAACGGCGGCGTGCAACGGGTCATCCAGAAGGACTCGCTCGACGGCCACGAGCTGATCGAGCGCCTGAGGGCGGTGCTCGGCCCGCGCGTCGAGGCCGCCGCGCCATGAGCGGGAACGGCGGGAACGGCCAGACGTCCCTCGAGCGGCGGCAGTCCGCCCTGCTCCGCCTGAGCACCCGCATCGCCGCGGCGCACGACGAGACGGAGGTCTGCCGCAGCATCGTGGATGGGTTGCACGACGACGCGCTCGGATACGACTTCGTCGGGGTCTTTCTGGTCGACCCCGCGACCGGCGAGCGCATGCTGCGTGCGAACGTCGGCTGGCACGGACCGCAGCACGACTACCGGCTGCCGCCCGGCGAGGGCCTGAGCGAGCGGGCTCTGCTCGACGGGCGGCTGCACTACTCCGCGCGCGTGCGCGAGGAGCCGCGCTACGTGAGCGGCGCCGCGGGCGGCTCGGAGCTGGACATCCCGCTGATCATGGACGACCGGACGATCGGCGTGCTCGTCGTCGAGAGCGAGGATGAGGACGCCTTCGGCCAGGCGGATTTCGAGATCCTGACGGCCGCGGCGCAGCAGGCGAGCATCGCGATCGGGCGCGCGCGGCTCCTCGCCGCCGAGCGGCAGCGCGCGAACGAGCACAAGGCGCTGCTCGACACGCTCGGCGACCTGTCCGGCGAGCTCGAGCTGGAGAAGCTGCTGCAGGCGGTGCTGCGGCGCGCGGTGGCGCTGCTCGGCGTGACGGGCGGAGAGCTCGCGATCTACGACGAGGCGCAGCAGGAGCTGACGATCGTCGCGAGCCACAACATTGGCGGCGACTCCACCGGCACGCGCATGAGGCTCGGCGAGGGCGCGATGGGGCGGGTCGCGGTCACGCTCGAGCCGCTGATCATCCCGAACTACCAGGAGTGGGTGGAGCGCTCGGATCAGTACGCCGAGACGACGGCTCGGGGCGTGATGGTCGTGCCGCTGCTGATCGGCCACCGCCTCGTCGGCACGCTCGCGAGCGTGCACACGGAGGCGAACCGCACGTTCGGACCCGAAGACCTGCGCCTGTTGAACCTGTTCGCGCCGCAGGCGGCGATCGCGATCGAGAACGCCCGGCTCTACACGGAGGAGCGACAGCGAGCGGACGAGCAGAAGGCGTTGCTCGACACCACAGCCGACCTGTCCGGCGAGCTGGAGCTCTCGAAGCTGCTGCAGCGGGTGCTGCGGCGGGCGGTCGCGCTGCTCGGGGTGACGGGCGGCGAGCTCGCGATCTACGACGAGCTGCACAAGGAGCTCACGATCGTGGCCAGCCACAACATTGGCGGCGACTCGACGGGCACCCGAATGAAGCTCGGCGAAGGTGCGATGGGGCGGGTCGCGGTGACGCACCAGCCGCTGATCATCCCGAATTACCAGGAGTGGATCGAGCGCTCCGACCAGTACGCCGAGACGACAGCGCGCGGCGTGATGGTGGTCCCGTTGCTGATCGGCCATCGGCTCGTCGGCACGCTCGCGAGCGTGCACACGGAGGCGAACCGCACGTTCGGCCCGGAGGACCTGCGCCTGCTGAACCTTTTCGGGCCACAGGCGGCGATCGCGATCGAGAACGCCAGGCTCTATACCGAGGCGCAGCGGCAGGGGCAGTACTTCCGGACGGTGGTCGAGAACAGCCCGGTGGCGATCGTCACGCTCGACCTTCACGGCCGCATCGTCGCGCTCAACCCCGCGTTCGAGCGACTCTTCGGCTACGCTCCGTCCGAGGCGGTCGGGCGCGACCTGGACTCGCTGATCAACGTCGAGTCCACCCTCGAGGAAGCCCGTCGCTACACGGAGGACGCGGCCACCGGAAGGGCGGCACACGGCATCGGCAAGCGACGCCGCAGGGACGGCTCCTTCCTGGACGTCGAGCTCGCCGGCGTGCCCGTGGACGTCGCCGGCGAGCGGGTCGGCATCGTCGCCCTCTACCACGACGTGACCGAGCTGCTCGAGGCGCGCGAGCAGGCGGAAGGGGCGAACCGCGCGAAGAGCCAGTTCCTGGCGAACATGAGCCACGAGCTGCGCACGCCGCTGAACGCCATCATCGGCTACAGCGAGATGCTGCAGGAGGAGGCGGGTGAGACGGGACGGGAGGACTTCGTGCCGGACCTGCAGAAGATCCACGCCTCCGGGCGTCACCTGCTCGCGCTGATCAACGACATCCTGGACCTGTCGAAGATCGAGGCGGGACGGACGGAGCTCTACGTCGAGCAGTTCGACCTGCAGCAGCTGATCGAGGAGGTGGCGGACACGGTGAACCCGCTGGTCGCCCGAAACGAGAACCGGCTCGAGCTCGATCTGCAGCCGATGGGCACGATCAACAGCGACCTGACCAAGATCCGGCAGATCCTGCTCAACCTGCTCAGCAACGCGAGCAAGTTCACGGACCGGGGCAGGATCCGGCTCTCGGCGCGACGCACCGCGGAGCCCGACGGGCCCGAATGGATCGAGATCGACATCGAGGACTCCGGTATCGGCATGACGCAGGAGCAGATGGGTCGCCTCTTCGAGGCATTCTCTCAGGCCGAGGCGTCCACCACGCGCCGCTTCGGCGGCACCGGTCTCGGTCTCGCCCTGAGCCGCCGGTTCTGCCGCATGATGGGGGGCGACATCACGGTCACGAGCAAGCCGGGCGTCGGCTCGACGTTCACGGTCCGCGTCCCGGCCAACGTCGCCGCGGCGCTGAAGGCCGGCGCCACAGACGCGCCCGCCACTCCACAGGCCGTTCGCGCGTTGAGGGTGCGGTCGTGAGCGCCCGCCCTGAGCTCCACGCAGGGCCTGAAGCCGCCGCCCGCCGGCAGTCGGCGCTGCTGCGGCTCAGCACGCAGATCGCGGCCGCGCACGACGAGGACGCGGTCTGCCGCAGCGTCGTGGACGGCCTGCACGACGATGCGCTCGGCTACGATTTCATCGGGGTCTTCCTGCTCGACACCACGACCGGCGAGCGCGTGCTGCGCGCCAGCGTCGGCTGGCACGGTGGCGAGGACTTCCGGCTCCCGGTGGGCCAGGGTTTGAGCGAGCGGGCGGTGCTCGACGGAAAGCTGCACTACTCGCCACGGGTGCGGCAGGAGCCTCTCTACGTCAGCGGTGCGGCCGGCGGCTGCGAGCTGGATCTGCCGATCTCGGTGGACGATCGCGTGATCGGCGTGATCGTCGTCGAGAGCACGGAAGAGGACGCGTTCGGCCATCACGACTTCGAGATCCTGACCGCGGCAGCGCAGCAGGCCGGGATCGCGATCGGACGGGCTCGGCTGCTGGAGGCGGAGCGGCGGCGCGCCGATGAGCAGCGCGCGCTGCTCGAGACGCTGTCCGATCTGTCCGGAGAGCTCGAGCTCGAGAAGCTGCTGCAGTCGCTCCTCGAGCGGGCGGTGCGTCTGCTCGGCGCGACGGGCGGCGAGCTGGCGATCTTCGACGAGGCCAGCCAGGAGCTGGTCATCGTCGCCAGCCACGAGATGGGGACCGACGCGGTCGGCACCCGCATGGCGCTCGGCGAGGGTGCGATGGGCAACGTCGCGCTCACGAACGAGCCGCTCCTCATCCCGCACTACCAGGAGTGGGCGAGCCGCTCGGCGAAGTACACGCAGAGCACCGTGCAATCCGTGATGGCGGCGCCGCTGCTGATCGGGCAGCGGCTGGTCGGCGCGATCGCGATGGTGCACGCGGCGCCGGGGCACGCGTTCGCGGCGCAGGACCAACGGCTGCTGCAGCTCTTCGCGCCACAGGCCGCGATCGCGATCGAGAACGCGCGCCTGTTCACGGCGGAGCACCGCCGGGCGGACGAGCAGCGCGCGCTGCTCGACACGATGCGGGACCTCGCCTCCGAGCTGGAGCTGGAGAAGGTACTGCAGCACGTGCTCGACCGGGCCGTGACGCTGCTCGGCGTGACGGGCGGCGAGCTGGCGATCCACGAGGAGGCGACGAACGAGCTCGTGATCGTCGCGAGCCACGACATGGGGACGGATGCGGTGGGCTCGCGCATGCAGATGGGCGAGGGCGCGATGGGGCACGTCGCGCTGAACCACCGCTCGCTCATCATCCCGCGCTACCAGGAGTGGGCCGGCCGCTCGCAGAGCTACGGCCAGAGCACCGTGCAGGCCGTGATGGCGACCCCGCTGCTGATCGGCGACCGCCTCGTCGGCGCGATCGCGAGCGTGCACTCGGACCCGACGCGCGTCTTCGGCACCGAGGACCTGCGGCTGCTCGAGCTGTTCGCGCCGCAGGCCGCCATCGCGATCGAGAACGCGCGCCTCTTTACCGCCGCGCGCAAGCAGAAGCAGTTCTTCGAGGACCTGGTGCTGAACAACCCGGTCGCGATCGTGACGCTGGACCTCGACTTCAACATCACGTCGTGCAACCCGGCGTTCGAGAAGCTGTTCGGTTGGTCCGAGCCGGAGGTGATCGGTCGCAACCTGGACGAGTTGATCAACACGGAGCAGTCGCTCGCCGAGGCGGCGGCGTACACCGAGCTGGCGCATCAGGGCGTGGTCGCGACGGGGATCGGGCAGCGGCGGCGCAAGGATGGCTCGCTCGTCGACGTCGAGCTGGCCGGAGTTTCGGTGATGGTGGACGGCAAGCGCGTCGGCATCATGGGGCTGTACCACGACATCACCGAGCTGCTCAAGGCGCGCGAGCAGGCGGAGGGCGCGAACCGCGCGAAGAGCCAGTTCCTGGCCAGCATGAGCCACGAGCTGCGCACGCCGCTGAACGCGATCATCGGCTACAGCGAGATGCTCCAGGAGGAGACCGCCGAGGCGGGGCACACGGAGTACGTCCCGGACCTCGAGAAGATCGGCTCCGCGGGGAAGCACCTGCTCGCGCTGATCAACGGGATCCTGGACCTGTCGAAGATCGAGGCGGGCAAGACCGAGCTGTACCTCGAGACGTTCGACCTCGCGAAGGTGCTGGAGGAGGTCGGCGCCACGATCGCGCCGCTGATCGTGAAGAACGCGAACACGCTCGAGAGCGACATCGGCGATGTCGGCGTCGTGCACGCGGACCTGACGAAGGTCAGGCAGGTGCTGCTGAACCTGCTCAGCAACGCGTGCAAGTTCACGGAGCACGGCGTCGTGCGACTCGCGGCCCGGCGCGGCGAGGACGCCGACGGCACCGACTGGGTCGAGATGTCCGTCAGCGACTCCGGCATCGGCATGACGCCGGAGCAGATGGGCCGCCTCTTCGAGGCCTTCTCGCAGGCCGAAGCCTCGACCACGCGGCGCTACGGTGGGACGGGGCTGGGGCTCGCGATCAGCCGCCGCTTCTGTCGCATGATGGGCGGCGACGTCACGGTCACCAGCGAGGCCGGCGTCGGCTCGACGTTCACCGTGCGGCTGCCGGCGCAGGTCCGCGTGGCGTCGAAGCCGGCCGCGAGCCCCGATGTCTCCGAGGGCGCGGGCTCCGGGGCCGCGGGCACGCTGCTCGTGATCGACGATGACGCCGAGGTCCACGCGCTGCTGCGTCACTGGCTCGGCCGCGAGGGCTACCGGGTGGAAGGGGCCGCGGACGGGACGTCAGGCCTCGAGCGGGCGCGGGAGCTGCGGCCGGACGCGATCATCCTCGACCTGCTGATGCCCGGGGTGGACGGCTGGGCGGTGCTGCGCGAGCTGCGCTCGGACCCGGAGCTCGGTGGCACCCCGGTCATCATCCTGTCCATGCTCGACGACCGAAATCTCGGCTTCGCGCTCGGCGCGTCCGAGTACCTGAACAAGCCGGTGGACGCCGCGCGCCTCGTGGACGCGCTGCGCCGCCACTGCACGGACCGCGAGAGGCCCGTGCTCGTCGTCGAGGACGATCCCGTGTCGCGCGCGCTGCTGCGACGGATCATGCAGCAGGAGGGCTGGAGCGTGCTGGAGGCGGAGAACGGCCGCGTCGCGCTGGAGCGGGTGGCAGCCACGCGGCCGCAGCTCGTGCTGCTCGACCTGATGATGCCGGAGATGGACGGCTTCGAGGTCGCCGCACGGCTGCGCTCGGACGCGCGTTGGCGCGACATCCCGATCGTCGTCGTGACGGCGCGCGACCTGACGGTCGAGGAGCGGGCGCGGCTGGCCGGCACGGTGGAGAGCGTGCTGCAGAAGGGCGCCTACGGCCGCGAGGATCTGCTGGCCGAGGTACGACAGGCGGTCGCGATCGCGGGCGCCCAGCATGGCCACGTTCCCGTGGCGGAGGCATGAAGACGCCCTCGCAGGATCCGCGCGCCGTGCAGCGCCTCGGCTCCGCGCTGCTGAGGCTGACCACGGCGCTCGCGGAAGCGACGACGGAGGCGGCGGTGGCCCGTTCCCTCGTGGACGGCCTGGCCGACCCGACCTTCGATTTCGACCGTGTCTTCCTCTTCCTTTCCGAGGCGGGTGCGAAGGAGCCGGTGCTCGCAGCGTCGTCGGTCGGGGGCCCGGCGAGGACGGACGAAGAGCAGCCGGCGGCGATGGCGCTGCCGCTGCGCATCGGCGACTCCACGGTCGGCGAGCTTCGCGTGCAGCGGCCGGGCGGAGCGGTGTTCGACCGCAAGGACGTGGAGCTGCTGACCGCGTGCGCGCGTCAGGCGAGCGCGGGGCTCGCGCGGACTCGGCACCTGGCGGCCGAGCAGCGCCGGGGCGCGGAGCAGCAGGCGCTGTTCGACACGCTGGCGGACCTGTCGTCGCAGCTCGAGATCGAGGAGCTGCTGCAGGCGGTGCTCGAGCGCGCCGTTACGCTGCTCGGCGTGACCGGTGGCGAGCTCGCCGTCTACGACGAGTCGACGGATGAGCTGACGATCGTCGCCAGTCACAACATGGGAATGGAGTCGGTCGGCACGCGCATGCGCCCGGGCGAAGGCGCGATGGGTCATGTCGCAGTGACCCACGAGCCACTGATCATCCCGAACTATCAGAAGTGGGCTGGGCGGTCGAGCCAGTACGCGCACGACACCGTGCAGTCGGTGATGGTCGCTCCCCTGCTGATCGGGCAGCGCCTGGTCGGCGCGATCGCAAGCGTGCACTCGGATCCGAGCCGGCAGTTCGGCGAGATGGACCTGCGGCTGCTCGAGCTGTTCGGGCCGCAGGCGGCGATCGCGATCGAGAACGCTCGGCTGTTCGCCGCCGAGCGGCGCCGGTCGGACGAGCAGAAGGCGTTGCTCGATACCATGACCGATCTGGCCTCGGAGATCGAGCTGGAGAACGTGCTGCAGCGCGTGCTCGAGCGCGCGGTCACGCTGCTGGACGTGACCGGCGGCGAGCTCGCCATCTTCGATGAGGCGCGCGGCGATCTGGCCATCGTCGCGAGCCAGAACATCGGCACCGACGCCGTCGGCATGCGCATGGCACTCGGCGAGGGCGCGATGGGCCACGTCGCGGAGAGTCACGAGCCGCTCATCATCCCGAGCTATCAGGAGTGGGAGGGCCGCTCCGGCAAGTACACGCAGAGCACGGTACAGGCGGTGATGGCGGCGCCGCTGCTGATCGGGCAGCGGCTCGTCGGCGCGATCGCGAGCGTGCACTCGGACCCGACGCGCCAGTTCGGGGAGAGGGACCTGCGGCTGCTCGAGCTGTTCGCGCCGCAGGCGGCGATCGCGATCGAGAACGCGCGGCTGTTCGCGGCCGAGCGGCTGCGGGCCGACCAGCAGAAGGCGCTTCTCGACACGATGACGGATCTCGCCTCCGAGCTCGAGCTGGAGAAGGTGCTGCAGCGCGTGCTGGAGCGCGCGGTCACGCTGCTCGGCGTCACGGGCGGCGAGCTGGCGACTTTCGACGAGGCGCGCGGGGACCTGGCGATCGTGGCGAGCCACAACCTGGGCACGGACGCGGTCGGCATGCGCATGGCGCTCGGCGAGGGTGCGATGGGGTGGGTGGCGGAGAGTCACGAGCCGCTGATCATCCCGCGCTATCAGGAGTGGGAGGGTCGCTCCGGCAAATACACGCAGAGCACGGTGCAGGCGGTGATGGCGGCGCCGCTCCTGATCGGGCAGCGGCTCGTCGGCGCCATCGCGAGCGTGCACTCCGATCCCACCCGCAAATTCGGGGACGAGGACCTGCGGCTGCTCGAGCTCTTCGCCCCGCAGGCGGCGATCGCGATCGAGAACGCGAGGCTGTTCGCATCGTCCCAGCGGTACTACAAGGACCTGGTGCTGAACAACCCGGTCGCGATCGTGAACATCGACCTGGACTGCGCGATCACCGCGTGCAATCCGGCGTTCGAGGCGCTGTTCGGGTACTCGGAGGCGGATGTGATCGGCCGCGATCTCGACCGACTGGTCGCGACGGAAGGGATGCTCGCCGAGGCGGCGAGCTACACCCAGCAGGCGCTCTCGGGAGTCGCCGCGCGCGGCACCGGCCAGCGCGTCCGCAGGGACGGCTCGCTCGTCAATGTCGAGATCTTCTCGATTCCCGTGCTCGTCGGGGAAGAGCCGGTCGGCATGATCGCGCTCTACCACGACGTGACCGAGCTGCACCAGGCGCGTGACGCGGCGGAGGGGGCGAACCGATCCAAGAGCCAGTTCCTCGCGAACATGAGCCACGAGCTGCGCACGCCGCTGAACGCGATCATCGGCTACAGCGAGATGCTGCAGGAAGAGGCGACCGAGGATGGCAACGAGGCCTACGTGGCGGACCTGGAGAAGATCCGCAGCGCGGGGCGACACCTGCTCGGCCTGATCAACGAGATCCTCGACCTTTCCAAGATCGAAGCCGGCAAGATGGACCTCTACATCGAGGAGGTCGACCTCGCACAGGTGCTGGACGAGGTCTGCTCGACGATCGCGCCCCTGCTCGAGAAGAACGGCAACACGCTGGTCCGCGAGACGCCCGCGATCGGCACGCTCCAGGCGGACGTCACGAAGCTACGGCAGGTGCTGCTCAACCTGCTCAGCAACGCCTGCAAGTTCACGGACCACGGCCTCATCCGCCTCACCGCCGGTGTCACGACGGACGCGGACGGCGCGGAGTGCATCGAGATCGCCGTCGTGGACTCCGGCATCGGGATGACTCCCGAGCAGATGGGCCGCCTCTTCGAGGCCTTCTCCCAGGCGGAGGCTTCGACCACGCGCCGCTTCGGCGGCACCGGCCTCGGCCTCGCGATCAGTCGCCGATTCTGCCGCATGATGGGCGGCGACATCGCCGTATCCAGCGATCCGGGCCAGGGCTCGACGTTCACCGTCCGGTTGCCGCGCCGCCGCGTGGAGACGAACGCGGCGCAGGCCATGGATGCGCTCGAAAGCGGCGAGGGCAGCGGAGAGGCCGGGATGCTCCTCGTCATCGACGACGACCCGGAGGTGCACACGCTGTTGCGCCGCTGGCTGGCGAAGGAGGGATACCGCGTCGAAGGCGCCGCGGACGGCGTGACCGGGCTCGCCCGCGCCCGCGAGCTGCGACCCGACGCGATCGTCCTGGACGTGATGATGCCTGGCGTCGACGGCTGGTCCGTGCTCCAGGAACTGCGCGCCGATCCGCAGCTCGCCGACACGCCGGTGATCATCCTCTCCATGCTCGAGGACCGCAACCTCGGCTTCGCGCTCGGCGCATCCGAGTACCTCACGAAGCCCGTCGAGCCGACCCGGCTGGTGAGCGCGCTGCGACGCCACTGCACCGACACCGAGCGCCCCGTGCTGGTCGTCGAGGACGACCCGGCGGCGCGAACGCTGATGCGGCGCGTGATGCAGCAGGAGGGGTGGGTCGTCGTCGAGGCGGAAAACGGCCGGGTCGCGCTCGAGCGGCTGGCGGCAGCGCAGCCACAGCTCATGCTGCTCGATCTGATGATGCCGGAGATGGACGGCTTCGAGCTCGCGGCCCGGCTGCGGGCGATGCCGGAATGGCGACGGCTGCCGATCATCGTGGTGACGGCGAGGGACCTGTCGGCGGAGGAGCGGCTGCGGCTGAACGGCAACGTCGACGCGATCCTGCAGAAGGGGGCCTACGGCCGAGAGGAGCTGCTGGCCGAGGTGCGCCAGGCCGTGCGGGTGACGGCGAGGCGCTGACGGCGAGGCGCTGACTGCGAGGCGCTGACGGCGAGGCGCTGACGGCGAGGCGCTGACTGCGAGGCGTTAACGGCGAGGCGCTCATAGCGAGGCGTTAACGGCGGGGCTGAAGGGCGGTGAACTACATCAACGAAAGGGGAATGGCACGTGGCGAAGATCCTTCTGGTCGAAGATGACGAGATGAACCGGGACATGCTGTCGCGGCGCCTCATCAAGCGTGGGTACGAGGTGGTGATCGCGACGGACGGGGAGCAGGGGGTGACGCGGGCGCGCAGCGATGGGCCGGACCTCATCCTGATGGATATGAGCCTGCCCGTGATCGACGGATGGGACGCTACCCGGCAACTGAAGGAGTCGGCGAACACGCGCGAGATCCCGATCATCGCGCTGACCGCGCATGCGATGTCGGGAGACCGGGAGAAGGCGATGGCAGCGGGCTGCGATGAGTTCGACACGAAGCCGGTCGAGCTGCCGAGGCTGCTGGAGAAGATCGAGACGCTGCTGAGCCGCCGGGTCAGCGGCTGACGCGACGGCGGAGCCCGGCGACGTCGTGCGCGCCGGGGTCCCGCCGCCTCTCAGCGTGCGGCCGCGGCAGGCATCTCCGTTTCCGCTTCCCCGGTCGGGCCGCGCAGCACGTACGCTCGCATCTGCCCCTTCCCCACCACCTCGATCACACCGCGGTTGTCGAAGCCGAAGCGCCCGCGCAGGAGCGTGTGGGCGGTGGGCGAGACGAGCACGGAGCCCGCTGCGCCACGCGCCGCGAGGCCGCGCGCCGTGTCCAGGGCATCGCCCCACAATTCGTAGCGCAGCCGCTCGTCGCCGATGACGGCGCCGGTGCTCGAACCGGTGTGAAGCCCGAGCCGAAGCGGCGCTGGGGCGCCATCCTCCCCGCCCAGCTCCGAGAGCAGCGCGAGGGCGAGTCGGGCCGCGACATCCGCGTGGTCTTCGCGCGGGGTGGGCGCCCCCGCCACGGCTGCGAAGCCATCGGCGCGGACGAGGCAGGTCTCGATGCCGAGCTCGTCGGAAAGCCGCTCGGATACGGCGAGCACGTCCCTCAGCGCCTGGACCCAGGAGCCGGGATCGACGCCGCGCGGGGTCCCCTCCATCGTGCACCACAGCACCGTGGTGTCGGGAAACGACTCGACGATGTCCGTTTCACCGGCGCGCACACGCCCCGCGATCGCGGCGGGGAAGCTGGCGAGGAGCAGGCGTTCGATCAGCGCCTCCGCCGCGGTCGCGTTCTCACGGTAGATGCTCTCGCGCTCGCGCATGCGTCGAATCTCGAGGTTCGCGGAGATGCGCGCCTCGAGCAGGCTCGGCTTGACCGGCTTCGCGAGGTACTCCTCGGCGCCCAGCTCGATACAGCGGATCGCGCTGTCCACTTCGTCGAGCGAGGAGAGCATGATGACCGGGATATCGCGCAGCCGCTCGTCGCCCTTGATCCGGTGCAGCGTCTCGACGCCGTCCATCTCCGGCATGATGACATCGAGCAGGACGAGGTCGAAGCTCTGTCGCTGGAGCGCATCGAGCGCCTCGACGCCGTTCGACGCCGTCGCGACGATATAGCCGTGTCGGGCGAGCTGGCGCGACAGCAGGTCGCGGTTCATCGCGTTGTCGTCCACGATCAGCAGCGACCCCTCCCCCTCGTGCGCCATCGCCGCGGCACCCGCGTCCACCGGACGGATCTTCGAGAGGACCTCGGTGGCCATCGCTGCCGTGCCGGCCAGCTCCGCGCCGATCCCCGCGCCCGGCTGCACCGTCGCCAACCGCACGAGATCGCCACTCAGGTCGAGCAGCCGCTTCCCCGCCCCGCGGATCCGCTCCAGATCCGGGATCAGCTCGTCGCGCGACTGCTCCCGCTCGTTCTCGATCAGCATCTCCGCGTAACCGACGACGGACGTGATCGGCGTGCGCAGCTCGGCCCGGATCTCGGCGCCGAAGCTGTCGAGGTCGCGCTCGATGCTGCCGGCCAGCTTGTCCGGCGCGAGGATCGAGTCCACCAGGCCAAGCAGGTTGCGTCCGGCCTCGTGGATGCGCCGCAGGTCCGGCCGCGCCGACTCCGGCGCGTCCTCCTCGAGCAGCATCTCGGAGTAGCCGATGATCGCGTTGATCGGCGTGCGCAGCTCGTGCCGTATATGCGCGAGCGTAACCCGCTTCACGCGGTCCGGGTCCGGCGGCTCCGACGACTCGAGGACCAGGGAGGGAGCGGGCCGCTGGGGGGCCGCAGGCATCGGCCGCGCCTTCAGGTCGGGGCGTCGCGTCGGCGATCCAGTCACCCTGCCCAACCCGCCGCGCGACTCCCCGGCAGCGGCGCCGCCTCGGCGATGGGTGCCCGCCCGTTGCTGCTCCTCCCCATCGGCCGGAGGCGTGCGGACCACGCCGTGCGAGCCGAAGTCGAAGATCCAGGCGAGGGCCAGCACCACGGGAAAGCCGAGCAACAGAAGGAAGGTGACGAGACGAGATGTCCAGTCGGGGAAGAGCAGCGCCTGCTGCACGCTGCCCACAAGCTCGATCAAGCCGATGCTCACCGCCGCGTAGGCGACCACGGAGGTGTACACCTTGCGCCGCTTCGCTTCCTTCAGGAACGCAATGATACGGCCGCCGACCGAGCCGGACATGGGTGCTCACGGAATGGGGTGGGATGGAGCGATCGCCCCCGCAGAATGCGCCGCCATGGGCCCTTGGGGCAAGCCCCGCCTGTCCGCCCGCGGGACGGGGCGTCCCGCTGCCGGTCGCGGCGAGCGCCTCCTGCGCCGGATGTTCCGGGGCGATCTCTTTACGACACAACGAGATCCCCTCCCGACGAGGCTCTGGCACCCGGGCTGCGGGATGAATCGACCGTGATCGAGATCGAGATGCACCGCTGCCTCTTCTGCCGCGCGCCGCTGGCCGGCGCCGACGACGACGCCGCCGACGCCACCGTCCGCTTCGCCTACGACGCCGAGCGCGGCCGCTGCTGGTCCATCTGCGCGGGGTGCGGTCGCTGGAATCTGGCCGACGCCGACGATCGCTGGGATCGCATCGACGACCTCGAGCACGGGGTGCGCCGACGCGGCAGGCTGCTCGCCGCGACGCAGAACATCGCTCTCTTCGACGTCGGCGGCGCCGGGGTCGTGCGCGTGGGTCCGGCGCCGCTGCCTGAGCAGGCATGGTGGCGCTACGGCCGAACGCTGCGAGGCCGGAGCAGCGCCTTCCGCGGCGTCGTCACCCGGATCAGCGCCTACGCCGGCGGCGCATTCGCCTATGTCGGAGGCCGGGTCGGTCCGCGACGCCGCATCCCGTCTTTCGCGTGGGAGGACTCGGCGATGACGGACTCGCTGCGCTGGTGGCGCTTCGGCGCCGTCGCCTGGATCGGCCGCAGCCGCTGCATGCACTGCAACAGCGTGCTGCGCGCGTTCGAGTTCGACAATGCCTGGCACGCCCAGATCATTCTCGATGCGGAGGGCCGCCCGGCGATCGGGCTACCCTGTACCCGCTGCGATCCCTGGACGCCGGAGCGCCTCTTCCGCATCCAGGAAGACGAGTCCGAGCTGCTCCTGCGCCGCATCCTCGCCTACCAGAACATCGCCGGCGGCACGAGCCGCCTTCTCGAGCACGCCGCCAATGCGATCGAAGACGCGGGCTCGGCGGACGCGTTCGTGCGCGACGTCGCCGGCAGGGCCGTGCCGCTGCGCCGCCTCGGGCCGGCTCTCGGTCTGGCCCTCGAGATCGCGGTCAACGAGTCGGCCGAGCGCCGCTCGCTGCAGGCAGAGGTCGGCGCGCTGGAGGAGAGGTGGAAGAGGGAGGAGGAGATCGCGGAGATCGTCGAGGAGCTGGAATGATCTTACGGCAATTCGATTTCGGGTTTCGAATTCGAGTTTCGAATGGGGAACGGACGGGCACTTCGGGTCGTGGTCCCGTCCTTGCCGGAGCGATACCGACTCGCGACACGGGGGCGTCGACAGCGGGCGCCTTCGCTGTTAGCCTGAGGGAGGCGGCCGGAGCAGGTGGCCGCAGGAACATTCTGAAGGGATCGCGCATGAAGCCGTACACGCGTCACCTCGCACTCGACGGGCTCCGCCGCTGCTTCCGGCAGTGTCGCGGCGTGCTCGCGCGCACGCGCGGGGGCGATCCCTAGAGCCGGAGCCGTCCGGCTTCAGGAGCGGCCCCCCGCGCTCGATCCGGCGCGGGGGGCCATTTCGTAGGCGACGCCCCCGACGAGGGGCGAGGAGGATAGTCATGGTTCGGCACTGCCTGCTCGTGAGCGACTTCGATCAGACGCTCAGCTTCAACGACGCAGGGCTGGTCCTGAGCGAGATGCTCGGGATCGCAGACTTCGAGGAGAAGGCGGCGGGGCTCTCGCGGCTCAACCTGGTGCAGGAGGGTGCGGAGCTGACCTACCTGCTGCGGCACGATCCGGAGTTCCGGCTGGTACGCCGGCACCACCTCGTGGAGGTCGGACGCCGCGTGCGCCTGAAGCGCAACATCGCGCTCACCGTCGACCTGCTGAGAAACGGCATCGACGGCTGCAGCTTCGACTTCTACGTCGTATCGGCCGCTCCGGTGGAGGT
Source organism: uncultured Gemmatimonadales bacterium (assembly GCA_963798855.1). Lineage (GTDB taxonomy): Bacteria > Gemmatimonadota > Gemmatimonadetes > Longimicrobiales > RSA9 > CAWCUU01. Next base: position 151,214 of record CAWCUU010000002.1, read on the forward strand.
CGTCCGCTCGGCGCTGGATGGGATCATCGCGCCGGACCACATCATCGGCACCCGACTCGGCTACGACCTGCACAGCGGGGAGATCGCGGCGATCGAGGCCGTCAGCGCCGGGTACGGCAAGGTGAAGGAGGTGGACGAGCTGCGCTTCCGGCTCGGCATCCCGGCCGATCGCGTCGTCTACGTCGGCGACGGCAGCTCGGACCTGCACGTGATGCTGCACGTGAACCGCGCCGGCGGGCTGACGATCGCGGTGTCGGAGTCGCGCGCGATCGTGCAGATCGCCCGGCGCACCGTGATCACCGACGACGCGCTCGGGATCCTGGTGCCGATCCTCGAGGACCTGCTCGGCTGGGACGCGGCCGGCATCCGCGCGCTCTTCGAGCAGCGCGGCCTGGTCATCCAGGACTGGGAGAAGGGCCGCACGGACTGGCTCACGATCGGGCCGGGGCCGGACGGAATGAGGGTCGAGCCGGAGACGGGGGCGCTGGAGGAGCTCGCTTGAGGGGGTGGGGGAACGGCAATTCGATTTCGATTTCGACTTCGACTTCGAATAGCGAATGGGGGAGCGGGGTTGAGGCTGGCTGCGGTTTGGGCTAGCTTTTCTGGCTCGCGGGCGGTCCTGCTTCGGGACCGCCCCGTGCTTCGGAGGCGTAGCCCTAACTGGTAAGGCACCGCACTCGAAATGCGGCGGGCGCAAGCCCATGGGGGTTCGAATCCCTCCGCCTCCGCTGTTGCGGAAATCAGATGTGGACGCACCCGCCAGACTCGAGATCCGACTCGCGATCGGTTTCCGAGCCGGTGTCAGACCCCGTGCGCCGTCGGCATCCTCGCCGTCTGGACTCTGCTCGCTTTCCGAACGCCAGCCAGATCCCGAACCGGCGCCCCGCGTCGAAATCCGGGAAACGCTCACCCTGGGGACGCGCTGCCATCCGGCGACCGGCCATCGAACGATCGTGACCGTGGGCGCCGCGCCGTACCGCGTCACCTGAGTCCCGATCGCGCTGGACGGCTTCCCCGTCGGCGCGCTCGCGACCGGCAACGTGCTCGACCAGCGCTACGCCCGGCACATCCGAGACGCCATCGGCGGTGATGCCGTCGTGACGCTCGGGGGCGAGGTCCTGGCATGGACGGTGCCGGCCGGCTCTCCGCCCGGCGCTCGGCGTCGGCTTGACGCTGCTCACCGGCCTGCGGATCGGGGCGTGATTCACGGCGGGACCCGTACCTGGACGCCCTTCACTCCGCCAGCCATCGATCCAGCGGCACGCGCGCGGCGAGCGCGGAGAAGTCGCCGGAATCGCGGATCGCAACCGCGGCGTCCGCCATCGCCTTGACCGCTACCCAGGTCAGGCTGCCGCCGACGCTCACGCGGCGGGCGCCGGCCTCCGCGATCGCCGCAAAGGAGAGTCCGGGGCGCGCGAGCACGTTCACAGGCCGGGAAACGGCCGAGCACACGGCGCGGATCTCCTCTACCGTGCTCAGGCCGGGCGCGTACAGCACGTCCGCGCCCGCCCGCTCGAACGCCTGCAGACGGGCGATCGTGTCGTCCAGGTCCGGATTGCCCCGGATGTGGTTCTCCGCCCGCGCGGTGAGCGTGAACGGGAAGTCGAGCCCGCGCGCCGCATCGACCGCCGCCGAGACCCGCTCGGCGGCCGTCTCCCGCTCGTACAGGTAGCCGCCATCGCGGTCGTAGTCCTCGATGGAGCCGCCGACCGCGCCGGTCTCCGCGATGCGTCGGATCGCCGCCGCGGCATCTTCCGGCGCGGGACCGTAGCCGTTCTCGAGATCGACCGACACGGGCAGGTCGGTCGCGGCGTCGAGCGCGGCGGAGTGGGCGACGACCTCATCCAGCGTCGCGCCGCCGTCGCGACGACCGAGCGTGAACGCGAAGCCCGAGCTGGTCGTGGCCAGCGCCCGGAACCCGAGCGCCGCGAACACCCTCGCCGAGCCGGCATCCCACGGGTTCGGGATCACGAACGCCTCACCCTCGTGCAGCGCCCGGAACGCCGCGCCCTTCCGCTGCCGGCGCGTCATGGGGCGGCCACGCGGAGCACCACCTTGCCGCGCCTCCCGGAGTCGTGGACGTGCTCGAACGCGGCGCGCGCCTGGCCGAGCGGGTACACCGCATCGACCGACGCCCGCAGCTCGCCATCATCGATCAGCCGGCCCAGCTCGATCAGCCGCTCCCGGCTCGGCTCGACGACGAAGTAGACCGCGTCCACGCCGGCCGGCGGCGCCTCCGCGATCGAGACGATCCTGCCGCCCGGCTTCAGCAGAGCCGGCGAGCCGGCGAGCGCATTGCCACCGACCGTGTCGAACACTAGGTCCACCGCCTCGATCACCTGCTCGAGACGTTCGGACGCACGGTCGTGGACTTCGTGCGCGCCGAAACGACGCGCCACCTCGAGACTGCTCGACAATGCGGTGCCGATCACGTGCGCGCCGCGCCAGCGCGCCAGCTGCACGGCCAGGTGGCCCACCGCGCCCGCCGCGCCGTGGATCAGCACCCTCTCGCCCCGCTCCAGCCCGCCACGGTCGAACAGCCCCTGCCAGGCGCTCAACGCCGCGAGCGGGACCGCCGCGGCCGCGGCGTGGTCCAGCGTTCGAGGCTTCGGCGCGAGCACGCCGGCCGGCACGGCCGCGTATTCGGCCGCTACGCCGTCGCGGTCGAACGGCGTCAGCGCGTACACCGCCTCCCCAACGGATACGCCTTCGACACCCGCGCCCAGAGCGGTGACCACCCCCGACAGCTCGTACGACGGAATCGCGGGCAGGCGGTCCAGCGGCCACGTCAGCTCATCGCGCGTGAGCGCAGCCGCGTGCACGCGCACGAGCACCTCTCCCGGTCCGGGCTCCGGTTGCGCGATGGAGTCCAGCCCGAGCGCCTCCGGCCCGCCGGCCACGTGCAGTCGCAGCGCGCGCATCATCGCGGTGGCCTCGATCGGTCGCACCGTATCGCTGATCACGACATCCCTCCGAGTTGTCTTTCTGGAAAGATACTTGCCACAAAGTATAACACCGCCATATCTTGACGTCAATGACCGCCGACGACCACGACCACATCGACGACATCCTCGCTCAGTGGCGAAGCGAGCGACCGGAGCTCGATACGACGGCGATGGGGCTGATCGGGCGGCTCTTCCGGGTGACGCAGCTCGCCGACCGCGCGCTCGTGGCCGGTCTGAACGAATACGAGCTGCAGCGTGGCTGGTTCGACCTGCTGGCGGCGCTGCGGCGGGCCGGCGAGCCGTACGAGCTGAATCCGACGGAGCTGATGCAGGCGGTCATGCTGTCCTCGGGCGGAATGACCAAGCGTCTGGACCGCATGGAGGAGGCGGGTCTCCTCGAGCGGCGGCCGGACCCGACGGACCGCCGCGGCACCCGGGTGCGGCTGACGCCGCTCGGGAAGTCGACGATCGATCGGGCGGTGACGACGCACATCGCGAACGAGGAGCGACTCCTGCGCTCGCTCAGCGCGGCGGATCGGCGGAGGCTGGACGGTCTGCTGCGACGATGGCTGCAGGAGATGGAGGGAGAGGACGCAGGTTGAGCCTCGCGCTCAGCCGGCCGGGAGGATGTGAGCGGAGTAGATGTGCCAGCGCCGCTGTGCCGGCGTCGAGCCCTCGACGACGGTTCGCCTGAGCGTGTAGCTCCCCTCGAAGCGCTGGTGCTCACCGGACGTCGTGGTCGCCTCGATGGTGACGGGGACGTCGACATAGCGGGAGCCGGCGGCCCCCTCGACGCGGCCGGGCTGCCCGACGCGCGCCTCGACGCTCGCGGTCTCTGCGAAGCCGTTCGCGAACTGCTCGTATGGCTTTCCGCTCGCCGCCCCGCCGCCGCCCCACATCTCGTAGGCCCGGCGGTAGTCCTTCGCGGCGATCGCGGCGTAGTAGCGTCGGACCACATCGGTCGGCTCGCTCGCGGCGTCAGTCGGCGCGGCTCCGGCGGCCGAGTCCCCCGCCACGATCGAATCGGACGGCGGCGTCCCCGCCGCGGCTCCGGCGGCCGGCGCCCGAGACCCTGCGTCGTATGCGCTGATCCGCCACTCTCCGTCGTTCCGGACGTGGAGCGTGACGGGCGTGCGGGAAGCGATGCCGCGACCGGCCGCCTCGGCACTCGTGACGTAGACCACGTCGCCTTCTACCACGCACATCGAGGCTCCCGCTGGCCGCACCGCGCGTACCTCGATGCGGTCGGGCCATGGGCTGGACAGCTGCCGCCCGGGCGCGCTCGAGGGGTCGCCGATCCACGATCGGAGCAGCTCTTCGGTCACCAGCGCGTCGTAGGACGCCCGGATCTCGCGAGTGACGACGGTGTCCGGCGCGAGCAGCGACACGTCCTTCAGTCGCTCGCCGAAGCGGGTCGCGACCTGGCGCGCGGCCTCTGTGTCGCACGCGGCCTCCGTCTGGCCGCGAGGAGCCGGCGCCGAGCCGCCGCAGGCGATGGCACCGGCGGCGATCGACGCGATCGGGGCGAGTCGAATGATGTGCTTCAGCATGGGGAGCGGCGGCTTGCAACAACCCTGCCGATGCTACGCGGCCTGCTCCAGGACCTGGTCGTAGCGCTTCTCGAGGTCCACGCGCACGAGCCCGGCGACGAGCCGCCCGAAGTCATGGCGACCGTTGGCCAGGTCCCGAAGCTCGCCGGCATCCTTGCCCAGTCCGAGCCGGTCGGCCGCCTTCTTCGCGCGGGCATCCACGAACGGGTACAGCTCCTCCCACGCGACCTGCGCCTCGCGGAAGAAGATGTCGGCCCCGACGTCGCCGATCCCCTTGAACTCCTTCAGCAGCCGGCGCTCTGCGTCCGGGTCCCGCTCGGCCTCCTCTCGCAGCCGGCGCAGGTCACCGCGGTAGCGCTCGAGCAGCAGCTCGGAGGTGTCACCGAGCATCCGGGACGTGCTCTCGTCGTAGCGGGCATAGCCCGCGCGATTCAGCACCCGCGTGCGCTGAGCCCAGGTCGCATCCGCCATCTTCTTCGGAGTGGTCCATCCGTGCTCGACGAGGGCGCGCGCGGCGTGGAGCGCGATCTCGTGTCCGATGCGGGTGCTCGACAGCAGCGCGAAGCAGAGAAGGCGGAAGAGCGGAGAGGGGGTGTTCCGCTCGATGCGGATGCCGAGCTCGTCGGCGAAGGTCCGTCCGCAGCAGTCCAGCACCGCGCGGGCGATCGCCTTTGCATTCCTGCTCATGAATCGCCGGGCGACGTGCGGCTGCTCACCGGCCGGCGGACGCCGTGCCGCGGACCGGCCGCGACCGGTCGGTCCGGGTGCCGTCGCCGAGCTGACCGGCGATATTGTATCCCCAGCAATAGATCAGGCCCGCTCGCGTGCGCGCGCACGTGTGCGCGCCGCCCGCACGGATCGAGACGAAGTGCAGACCGCCCGCCACCTCGACCGGGCGATTGCGGTCCTCGGTCGTTCCGTCGCCGAGCTGACCGTACGTGTTGCGGCCCCAGCACCACGCGCCGCCGTCGGAATCGAGCGCGCAGCTGTGCACGGCGCCGACGCTGACCTCGGAGAACGTGCCGGTCAGCGGAACGACAGCGGGCGCCCGCCGCCCGGCGGAGTCACCGGTACCGAGCTGGCCGTACGCGTTCCGACCCCAGCAGTAGACGGCGCCGTCGATCGACAGGCCGCACGTGTGCGTACCGCCGGCCGCGATGCTGCGGAACCGGATCGAGCCCGCCACGGCGGCGGGGCGGAGCCGGTCGCTCTCCGTGCCATCGCCCAGCTGCCCGAAGCCGTTGCGGCCCCAGCAGTAGGCGAACCCGCCGCCCGCGATGCCGCACGTGTGCGTCCATCCCGCGGAAAGAGAGAGAAAGCCGAGTTCGGCGGAAACGGGCGTCGGCGCGACGCGCTGGACGCGCGTGCCATCGCCCAGCTCGCCTTGCGCGTTTTCGCCCCAGCAGAACGCCGATCCCTTCCGCGTCAGGGCGCAGCTGTGGTTTGCGCCCGCGACGATCTCGACGAAGCGGAGGTCGCTGGCGACCGGCACCGGCGCCGCCCGCGAGCTCAGGGTACTGTCGCCGAGCTGACCGCGATCATTCGCGCCCCAGCACAGCGCGCGGCGCTCGACGGTGATGGCGCAGGCGTGCGAGACTCCGGCCGCGATCATCGCCAGTGGCCGAGCTGCCGCGACGGCTGCGAGGCCGCTCTGCCCCGCCTGCCCGCCTCCCAGCTGACCGTGCCCGTCGTCGCCCCAGCAGGAGCCATGACCCTGGTCGCCCAGATCGCAGGTGTAGGTGCCGCCCACGGCGATCCCGGGGCGGGTCGACAGGTCGGGTAGACGGGAGGTCGCCGCCAGTCGCGCGACAAGCAGATGCGTCCCCTGAACCCTGGCGAGGGCGAGCGCCTCACCCTCGGCGGAGCCGAGCGTCCACGTCGCACGGACTTGCCCTCGCTCGTCCGTTTCCGGCCGGGAAGGCTCGATCGCGCCGCTGGCGCTCAGCGCGACCGGCACGCCGGCCACCGGTCGCCCCGCCGCGTCCGTGACCTCGAGCACGATGGGCTGCTCCAGCTTCGCCCCGACGATTCCCTGCTGCGAGTCGCCCTGCACGACGACCAGCCGAGCCGGGCGTCCGTCGAGCGCCGCCGAATCCACGGCCGCGGTCGGCGTCATGGCGGTCGAATCTGCCAGAACGGCGGCGGAGTCCGGAAGGGGAGCAGCCGCCTGCCGGGTCGAATCGTCGCCGGGTGCGGCAGCCGGCGAGGGCGGTGGCGCGGCGAAAGTGCCGGCCGCGGCCGAGCTCGGCGAGACCGCGCTGCCGGCGAGATCACCGTCTGCGAGCGAGCGAGGGTCATCGGGCTGCCCCAGCCAGGCCGGCGAGCGTGCGGCGATCGCGTCGATCGCGGCGAAGGCGAGCACCAGTCCGGCGAATCGCAGCCACCGGTGCGCGCGACGCCTCCGAGCCGATGGCCGCACCGGAGCGGTGGCCGGGTGCTGCGTGTCCATCGCAGGATCGGCCGCGACGGGAGCGGCGGTGGGGACGGAATCAGCCGCCGGATCGGGCCGCCGCTCTGGGAAGACGACGAAGAGACCCGGATCCTCACGGTGTCGCCGCAGCAGCCTCACTGTAAGCGAGGCCAACAGCAGGGACAGGCCGAGGCCGAATACCACGAGCGCGATCAACGGCATGTCGAGCCGCGGGTCGCGCGAATGTACAGGACCAGCATATACGTGCCACTGACGTGCGGGAAACCCCCCAACTCTAGCCCCGCGGGCGGGTTACCGCAACCCGAGCCCGGCGAATCGGTGCGGCTCTTGCGCCAGCCGCTCGGGAACCGGTAGCGATTCGCGGCCATTGCGCCGCATCGGCAGAGCGCGCGAGGAGAAGATGGAGCAGAGTCGGCTTCCCCCCCCACGACGGCTGCCGTTCGGGGCGGAGCCCGGTCCGGACGGCGGCACGAGCTTCCGCGTCTGGGCGCCGCGCCGAAGGCAGCTGGAGGTGGTGCTGGAGCGGCCCGCGTCCGGCGGCGCGCCCGCCCCGAGTGGCCCCGGCGACGGCTCACGTGCGATAGGTTCGGTCCGGCTCGAGCGCGAGGAGGACGGCTGGTTCTCCGGTCATGCGCGCGACGTCGCTGCCGGAGCGCTGTACCGGCTTCGGCACGACGGCAGCTCGGCGCTCTTCCCGGATCCGGCTTCCCGCTTTCAGCCGGAGGGCGTGCACGGCCCGTCGATGGTGGTGGACCCGGACGCGTTCGTCTGGCGGGGCGGCACCGGCGGGGCGCCGGCTCCGGGGACATCGGTGATCTACGAGATGCACGTCGGCACGTTCACGGCGGAAGGCAGGTGGGCATCCGCAGCCGAAGCGATCGGGCCGCTCGCCGATCTGGGGATCAACGTCCTCGAGGTCATGCCCGTGGCCGAGTTCCCGGGGCGCTTCGGCTGGGGCTACGACGGCGTGTACCCGTTCGCGCCGTTCCACCACTACGGCGCGCCCGACGACTTCAGGCGCTTCGTGGACCGCGCGCATGCCCTCGGAATCGCGGTGATCCTCAATGTCGTCTACAACCACCTCGGCCCGGACGGCAGCTACATTCGCGAGCTCACCGACGACTTCTTCAGCCGGCGGCACGTCACGGACTGGGGCGACGCCATCAACTTCGACGGCTCCGGCTGCGGCCCGGTCCGTGAGCTGTACCTGGCCAACGCCGAGCACTGGATCCGCGAGTATCGCCTGGACGGCTTCCGCTTCGACGCGCTGCAGGACATCCACGACGACTCGGATCCGAGCATCATCGCCGAGATCGCGCGCCGCGCCCGCGTCGCCGCCGACGGGCGGCGCCTCCTGCTCGTCGGCGAGAACGAGCCGCAGGACACGAAGCTGTTGCGCCCCATCGATCGGGGCGGGTGCGGTCTGGACGCGCTCTGGAACGACGACCTGCATCACTCCGCGGTCGTCGCGCTGACGGGGCGGGAGGACGCCTACTACACCGATTACCTGGGCACTCCGCAGGAGCTGGTCTCCGCGGCGAAGCACGGCTTCCTGTATCAGGGGCAGCACTACGCCTGGCAGGGAAAGCGGCGTGGCTCCGCGACCCGCGGTGTGCCACGCCATGCCTTCGTCGCCTTCATCGAGAATCATGACCAGGTCGCGAACTCGGAGCGCGGCGCCCGCGTGCACCAGCTCGCTGCACCCGGAGCGTGGCGCGCGATTACCGCATACCTGATCCTGGCCGGGGGAACGCCGATGCTCTTCCAGGGACAGGAGTTCGCCTGCTCGGCGCCATTCCTGTTCTTCGCCGACCTGCCGCCGGACCTCGCCCCGGCCGTGCGCCGCGGTCGCACGGAGTTCCTGGCGCAGTTCCGGACCCTCGCGCTGCCGGAAGTCCAGGCGGCGCTGGCGGACCCGGCGGACCCGCGCACCTTCGAGCGCTGCCGGCTGGACCGGTCGGAGCTGGAGGGCGACGACGGCGCTCCTCACCGCGAGGCGCTCGCGCTGCACCGGGACCTGCTCCGACTCCGCCGCGAGGATGAGGTCCTCTCCGGCGACGCCGACCTGGACGGTGCGGTGCTCGGCACCGACGCGCTCGTGCTGCGCTTCTTCGAGGACACCGGGGCGGACCGTCTACTGCTCGTCAATCTGGGACGGGACTTGCGGTTCTCCCCCGCCCCCGAGCCGCTGCTCGCGCCGCCGGCCGAGCGGAGCTGGGGCGTGCTCTGGTCGAGCGAGAGTCCGAGCTACGGCGGTCGCGGCACGCCACCGCCCGAGCGCGATGGCGCCTGGTGGATCCCGGGCCGCTGCGCGATCGTGCTCGCGCCGGAGCCGCGCACCGAGCAGGGTGGACCGGGCGCCGGCCCGCGCCGGCGCCGGACGGACCGCTGAACGTAGGAGGAGGCGAGTCGTTCGATGCATGCCACGCGAGCACCGCAGGAGAAGCTGTCCCGCAGCCGGCTGCTGCGCCGCATGCCGTGGGAAGGGCCGGATGCGCCCGACTGGGCGCCGCTGCTCGACCGGGAGTGGCTCGTCACAAACGGTCTCGGCGGCTATGCCTCCGGCACGGTGTCCGGCGCGGCGACGCGTCGCTACCACGGGCTGCTGATCGCCGCGCTGCCTGCTCCGCTCGGCCGGACGATGATGCTCGAGGACCTCGCCGAGGTCGTGCGTGTTCCCGGAGGAGAGGCCGTGCGCCTGGGCGGCGAGGAGAACCCACACGCCCTGACGCTGCACGGCGCCCGCTACCTCGCCGAGTTCCGGCTGGACGCCGGGCTTCCGGTCTGGACCTACCGCATCGGCGACCGCGTGATCGAAAAGCGGCTCGTCATGCCGCACGAGCAGAACACGACAGCCGTGCAGTACGCGCTGCTGGAGGGCGAGGGCGCAGAGCTCGAGCTGCGTCCGCTCGTCCACTTCCGCTCGCACGACGCGCCCGTGGACCGGCCGCTCGGTCGTTACGAGGCGCGCCGAGCCGACGCGCGCAGGCTCGAGATCGCCGGCGGCGACGCGGACCTCCCGCCGCTGCGCGTCCACTTCGAGGGGCACGATGCCACGTTCGAGGAGGGAGCGGACGTCGTGCCGCAGATCCTGTATCGCGTCGAGGCGAGCCGCGGCTACGCTTCCGTCGGTGACCTGTGGACGCCGGGGCGCGTGAGCGCGAGGCTCGAGCCGGGTCGCTGCGTCGGCGTCGTCGTCTCGACCGAGCCCTGGGACACGATGCCGACCCCTACGGACCCGGGCATCGAGACGGTCGAGCGGGAGCGGCGCTCGAAGCTGCTGCAGCTCGCGCCGGAGTCGGCCCGTGAGGGTCTCGGCGCCGAGCTGGTCCTGGCCGCCGACCAGTTCATCATCGTGCCGGCGACGCGGGCGGAGGACGAGGCCATGGCGCGCGCGGCAGGAAGCCACGCCCGCAGTGTCATCGCAGGCTATCACTGGTTCACCGACTGGGGCCGCGACACGATGATCGCGCTCGAGGGGCTGACCCTGGCCACGGGCCGGCACCGGGAAGCCGGCGAGATCCTGCGCACGTTCGGCCGCCACATGAAGGATGGTCTGATCCCGAACCTGTTTCCCGAGGGCGGCCGCGAGGGGCTCTACCACACCGCGGATGCGACGCTCTGGTTCTTCCACGCCGTACACCGGCACCGCGTCGCGACCGGTCAGGATTCGCTGCTCGAAGAGCTGCTGCCGAGGCTCTCCGAGAGCGCGCAGAGGCACATCGAGGGAACGCGCTTCGGCATCGGCGTGGATCCCGCCGACGGGCTGCTCCGGCAGGGCGCGGAGGGCTACCAGCTCACCTGGATGGACGCGAAGGTGGATGACTGGGTCGTCACGCCGCGGCGAGGCAAGGCGGTCGAGATCAACGCGCTCTGGTACAACGCGCTGCGGCTGCTCGAAGGCTGGCTTCGCGAGGCGGGCGACACGGACGGCGCGGAGGATGCCGCCAGGCATGCCGAGCGCTGTCGCGCATCCTTCAACGATCGCTTCTGGTATGCCGACGGCGGCTATCTCTACGACGTCGTGGATGGCGAGCGCGGCGACGATCCGGCGCTGCGTCCGAATCAGCTCCTCGCGATCTCGCTCGACCACGCCGTGCTGCAGCGCGAGCGCTGGGAGCCGGTGCTGAGGTGTGTGGAGGCGAGCCTGCTCACGCGCGTCGGCCTTCGCTCGCTGGCGCCTGGCCAGCCGGACTACCAGCCCCGCTACTTCGGCCCGCTACGCTCCCGCGACGCGGCGTACCACCAGGGAACCGTCTGGGGCTGGTTGATCGGTCCGTTCATCGACGCCTGGATCCGGGCCCATCCGGACGAGCCCGCCTCTACGGCGCGCCGCTACCTCGCGGGTCTCGCCGAGCACATGGACGAGTTCTGCATCGGCTCGCTCGCCGAGATCTACGACGCGGAGGAGCCGCACACGCCGCGCGGCTGCATAGCACAGGCGTGGAGCGTCGCCGAGGCGCTGCGCTGCTGGGTGGCGACGGCGCCCTGAGCGCCGCCGGCGCCTCGGGTCGGGCGTCCACCCGGCGTTGACACCGCGCCCGCGCCGCTTTCACTTTTGCTCGGGGCTCCGTGTCGACCGACCGCCCCGCGGAGGCGGCCCCCGGACAACTCCCCGCCGGATGGTCGTCCCTCCGCAACCCTTCTCCGGGTCCCCTGGACCCTGACGGGAGCCATACGCGATGAGCACGTTCACCGAGCTGCTCGGCGGCGCCGGGCTGCGCGACACCTACACCGTCAGCGGCATGCGGGCGCCGCTGTTCATGTCGGTGGCCAGGGCTCTGAAGGTGCTGCTGGCGGCCAATGGCGAGATCCACCCGGCGGAGCTGAACGCCTATCTGGCCGTCTGCCGCAAATACGGCGCGTCGGATGACGTGTTGCACGAGCTGCGTGACTTCGATCCGGCGGGCGTCTCGCTGGACGAGTGCTTTCACGGCGTGGATCCCGACAGCATCCCCACACGCGCGCTGCTGCACAATGCGATCCGCATCGCGAAGGCGGATGGCGACTATGACGGCGGGGAGCGATCGGCCGTACACCGGGCCGCGGAGATGCTCGGCATCGGTGACGAGTGGCTGGCCAACATCACCGCGCTCGTGGACGCGGAGGAAGCGTTGAGTCGGCTGCGGATGTCGATGCTGATGCCGCCCGGCCTGGTGTAGGTCCTCCGGCCGAGCTCGCTCGAGATCGGCGCGGCGGGCCGGACCGGGTCAACCCCCTCCCGGTCCCGAAGGCGATGCCCCACCTGCCCGCGTCAGGAAGGCGCGGAGCCGGCCCCACGCCTCCCCGTACGCGGTCCAGCCTCCCGCCCTGAGACCGTCCTCGGCCTCGTTCATCAGCTCGAGGCCCTGCCGCCTCCACTCGGCGACCAGAGGTGCGACCGACGGGAGCGACGGAACCGCCTTCGTCGAGTCGCCATCCTCCGCGCGTGCCTCTCGCGCGAAGTGCATCCGGATGAGCCAGTCTTGTCCGTGACTCTTGACCCCCCAACGCCGATGACGCAACTGTGCGGGAGAAGTCGTCCCCGTGTAGGAGAGGCTCTCCCATGAACCACCTCCCACGTCTTGCCGGCACCACCCTGCTCCTGTGCGGCGCCGCCCTTGCCCCGACGCCCGCCCGTGCGCAGTCGGTCCTCGGACGCTTCGTCGACGCGGCGAAGGACGCGCCGATACCGGGAGCAGTCGTGACTCTGAAGGACTCGACCGGCGCCGACGTCGCCAGCACGTTGACGGACGAGCAGGGCCGATTCCTGCTGAGGGCTCCGTCCGCCGGCCGCTACTCGCTGCGCGCGGAGCGGATCGGGTTCCAGAGCACCACGACCGCGCTGCTCTCGCTCGCGTCCGACGCCACGCGCGAGATCCGCCTCGAGTCCTCCGAGCAGGCCGTGGAGCTCGAGGGCGTCGTCGCCACGGGCGAACGACGCTGCACCGTGAGGCCCGAGTCGGCGCTGCGGACGGCCGCCCTGTGGGAGGAGGCGCGCAAGGCGCTCGAAGCCGCCCGGCTGGCCGAGCGCAAGCGGATGCTGCGCTACGACGTGGTCGAGTACCAGCGAGAGCTGGACCCGCACAAGCTCGCGGTGCGCACGGAGGAGCGCGCCCGCCACTCGGACTACGCGCGGCACCCGTTCGGCGCGAAGCTGTCGGCCGCCGAGCTCTCGCGGGGCGGCTACATCCAGCAGCGCGGCGGCACGACGTACTACTACGCTCCCGACCCCGACGTGCTTCTCTCCGACGAGTTCCTCGGCGACCACTGCTTCCGCGTCCAGACCGGCGACACGCTCGTCGGCCTCGCCTTCGAGCCGGTCGGTGGACGCAAGGTGCCGGAGATCGAGGGCACGATGTGGCTGGAGCCCCATTCCGCCGAGCTGCGCACGGTCGAGTACCGCTACACGCGACTCCCGTACAGCGTGCCCGGGGACGAGATCGGCGGCCGCATCCAGGTCGAGCGGCTGTCGAGCGGCCTGCACATCATCTCGCGCTGGCGCATCCGCATGCCGGTGGTCGAGCTGTCGAACCCGCGCGAGAGTCGGCTGCCGGGCGGCCACTTCGGATTTCAGCGCGCGGAGCTGACCGGCATCCATGAGACCGGCGGCGAGGTGGCGGGTGTGACCGCCGGCGACGGATCGCGTGAGTTCTCGCAGCGCACCGCCTCGCTCGTCGGCGTCGCCTGGGACAGCGCGGCGGCGCACGCGCTGGTCGGCGCCACGGTCAGGCTGATCGGCACCTCGCACGAGGCGAAGACGAGCGGGGATGGCCGATTCAGAATGACGGGCCTGCCGGAGGGGGTGTACCTCGTCTCCGTCCAGCACCCGCGGCTCGACAGCCTCGGCCTCGTGCCGCCGCTCCAGCCGATCGAGCTGGTCCCCGGAAAGGAGACGGCGCTGCGCTTCGGCGTGCCGGCCACGATCGCGCGCGCCGACACCTCCGCAGGGCGAATCCGCGTCGCGGGACGTAGTGTCGGATCGGGCAGCAGCGTCACCATCGACGGACGGGTGACGGGGCTGGACGGAAGTCCGCTCGTCGGTGCCCAGGCGATCGTCGTGCTGGACCCGACGATCCGGCAGGAGATCGGCGCACTCACGGACGAGGACGGCCGCTTCCGCCTCTCGGGCGTCCCGGCGGGCGCCCACTCCGTCGCGATCCGGCAGATCGGCTACGCCGCCGAGTCGCTGCGACTCGACGTTTCGGCCGGCGAGTCGCTCGAGGTCAATGCCGCGCTCGCGCCGCGTCCGATCACCATCGCCGCGATCACCGTCGAAGGGAGACCGTCGAGCCGGGTGCAGACGCTCGCCGCGGGGTTCGAGGAGCGACGCCGCCGCGGCAACGGCTTCTTCATCGACCGCGCCATGATCCAGCAACGGCGCGCCGTCACGACGAGCGAGGTGCTGGAGCTCGCGCCCGCGATCACCCGCCGCTGCAACTACAGCGTGGACTTCGCCAACAGCTGCATGATCCGGTTCAGCTCCGTCGAGAACACGGTGGGCATCCTGTCGAACCACCCGGCGCCGCCCAGCCCCTTCATCCCCGGCAAATTCTCGAACGCGAAGCCGGGCACCGTCTATCAGATGACGGCGGAGACCGGATGCCCGGTGCAGTACTACCTGGACGGTCTGCCGTACCCGGTCACCGAAGACAACTTCGAGGACATCGACCTGCACATCCCGCCGCAGATGATCGAAACCATCGAGGTGTATCGGCCCTCGGAGGTGCCGGTTGCATTCGCGGGTGGAACCGGATCGCGGTGTGGCGTCGTAGTGATCTGGACACGAAGCAGCCTGAGCAAGCAAGGCTGAACGAAGAGCCGAGCGGAGCCGCGACGACGCGGCTCTCGACCCCCGTCCGGAGGTGAGCATGTCCCGTCGCACGCCAATCCTACCACTGCTCGCGGCCGCCATGCTGCTGACGGCCGGCACGGTGGCCGCACAGACGCCACCCGGCGCATCGATCGACATACCGTTCCAGAAGTTCGTCCTGGACAACGGGCTGACGCTGATCGTGCACGAGGACCACAAGGCGCCGATCGCCGCCGTCAACATCTGGTATCATGTCGGCTCCAAGAACGAGCCCGAGGGACGCACCGGCTTCGCGCACCTCTTCGAGCACCTGATGTTCAACGGCAGCGAGAATCATCCGGGCGAGTACTTCGAGCCGTTCGAGCGCGTCGGCGCCACCGACATGAACGGCACGACGAACGAGGACCGGACGAATTACTTCGAGAACGTTCCGACGCCGGCGCTGGACATGGCGTTGTGGATGGAATCGGACCGAATGGGCCACCTGGTCGGCGCGATCGACCAGGGCAAGCTCGACGAGCAGCGCGGCGTGGTGCAGAACGAGAAGCGGCAAGGCGAGAATCAGCCCTACGCCAAGGTCTTCGACCTGATCCCGGAGAACAGCTATCCGGCCGGGCACCCGTACCACCACACCGTCATCGGCTCGATGGAGGACCTGGACGCGGCGAGCCTCGATGATGTGAAGCAGTGGTTCTCGACGTACTACGGGCCGAACAACGCCGTGCTCGTCGTCGCCGGGGATGTGAACGCGGAAACGGTGCATCAGAAGGTGCAGAAGTACTTCGGCGACATCCCGCCGGGTCCGCCGATCGAGAAGGCCGAGGCGTGGATCGCGCCGATGCGCGGCAGCAACCGCCAGATCGTGGAGGACCGTGTGCCGCAGGCCCGCATCTACAAGATCTGGAACGTGCCGGAGTGGGGATCGCCGGACGAGACGTACCTCGACCTCGTGACCGACGTGCTGGCGGCCGGGAAGACCTCCCGCCTCTACAAGCGGCTCGTCTACGACGACCAGATCGCGACCGACGCACGCGCGTTCATCGACGACAAGGAGATCGGTGGGCAGGTCATGATCTGGGCGACCGCGTTGCCCGGCGAGGAACTCGGGCCGGTGGAGAAGGCGGTCGACGAGGAGCTCGCGCGATTCATCGCGGAGGGGCCGACGGCGGAGGAGCTCGAGCGCGTGAAGACGCAATATCGCGCCAACTTCATCCGCGGCATCGAGCGGATCGGCGGCTTCGGTGGCAAGTCCGACGTACTTGCGCGCAACCAGGCGTTCCTCGGACGGCCGGACGCCTACAAGCAGATCCTGGCGCGGGTCGCGTCCGCAACGGCGGCCGACCTGCAGGGCGCGGCGAAGCGCTGGCTGTCGGACGGCGTGCTGGCGGTCGAGGTGCACCCGTATCCGAAACTCGCGGCCGCCGCGACGGGCGCCGATCGGTCGCAGCTGCCGGCCGTCGGGACGCCGCCGAAGGCGAAGTTCGCGTCGCTGCAGCGCGCGTCGCTGTCGAACGGCATGAACGTGATCGTCGCGGAGCGGCACGCCGTACCGGTCGTGCTCTTCCAGCTGATGGTGGACGCGGGGTTTGCGGCGGATGCCGGCGGCAAGCCGGGTACGGCCGACCTGGCGATGGACATGATGGACGAGGGCACGGCCTCGCGTTCCTCGCTCGAGATCAGCGACCAGCTCGCGCGGCTCGGCGCGACCCTGAACACGGGCTCCAACCTGGACATGTCCACGGTCTCGCTGTCCACGCTGAAGGAGAACCTCGACCCGGCGCTGGAGCTCTACGCGGACGTCGTCCTGCATCCGTCCTTCCCGGACGAGGACTTCAAGCGGTTGCAGGCACAGCAGATCGCGGCGATCCAGCGGGAAAAGGTCTCACCCGTGCCGATGGCGCTGCGCATCTACCCCGCGCTCCTGTACGGAAAGGGGCACGCCTACGGCAATCCGCTCACGGGATCCGGCACCGAGCAGTCGGTCGCCTCGATGACGACGGACGACCTGAAGCGCTTCCACGACATGTGGTTCCACCCGAACAACGCGACGCTGGTCGTGGTCGGCGACATCACAATGGCCGAGTTGAAGCCGAAGCTCGAGCGTCGCTTCGCCGGCTGGAAGCGAGCCGACGTACCGAAGAAGAACATCGCCGAGGTCGCGCCGAAGCAGAAGTCCGTGGTCTACCTCGTGGACAGGCCCGGCTCCGGGCAGTCCATCATCCTGGCCGGCAACATCGCGCCGCCGAAGGCGAACCCGGACGAGATCGCGATCGAGACGATGAACGCGATCCTCGGTGGGCAGTTCGGCTCGCGAATCAACATGAACCTCCGCGAGGACAAGCACTGGTCGTATGGCGCGTTCACGCTCCTGTGGGACGCCCGCGGACAGCGGCCGTTCATCGTCTACGCTCCGGTGCAGACGGACAAGACGAAGGAGTCGATGCAGGAGGTGCAGAAGGAGCTCGAGGGGATCCTCGGCAGTCGGCCGGTGCAGGCGGAGGAGCTCTCGAAGGCCCAGAACAACGAGACACTGCAGCTTCCCGGGCGGTGGGAGACGAACGGAGCAGTCGCCGCCTCGATCGCGGAGATGGTCCGCTTCGGGCTGCCCGCCGACTACTTCGACACGTTCGCCGATCGGGTGAACGCGCTCGGCGCTGGCGCGATCTCCGCGGCCGCGAAAGAGGTGGTACAGCCGGACCGGCTCGTCTGGGTCGTGGTGGGCGACCGCTCGAAGATCGAGGCCGGCATCCGCGAGCTCGGGTTGGGCGATGTGCGGGTCATCGACGTGGACGGCGAGGCCGTGACGCAGTAGCGCGGGCAGCCCGGCCGGATAGGAACGGGCGCCGCGACCGTTGGGTCGCGGCGCCCGTTCGCGCAGCCGGACGTCGGTGGACCGTCATTCCAGCCGCACCGAGCGAACGATGCCCTCAACGCTTACGGCTGCGTCTTCGTCGCGTGCTGCAGCGCCATCCGGATTGCGGAGTAGCCGTTCACGATGCCGCCGGTGCGCGACAGCTCGCCGAAAGGAACCGTCTCGTCCTGCGTGCCGGGGCGCACTACCGACTGGTCGGCGTAGCGCGTCGCCGACTCGAGCAGAATCCGCTTCACGTCGGCCGGCTCCAGGTCCGGGAAGTACGCCATGAGCACGGCGGCGAGTCCCGTCACGACGGGCGCAGCCATGCTCGTCCCGCTCTCGCGCTTGTAGCCGCCGCCGGGAACGGAGGAGAGGATGTCCACACCCGGCGCGAAGACATCCACCTGCTGCGCGCCGTAGTTCGAGAAGGGAGCGGCCAGGCTGTCGGCGCCGCGCCACGATGAGGCGCCGACCTCGATCCAGCTCGCGGCCGTGTCGCCCGACGCGTAGACCCGGCTCGGATAGTCCGTCGCGGTCGCCAGATCCTCGGCATCGTTGCCGGCCGCGTGCACGAAGAGGACGCCCTTCGACACCGCGTAGCGGACCGCGTCGTCGACGGCCGGCTTCTGCGGCGAGAAGCCCTTGCCGAAGCTCATGTTGATGATGTTCGCACCGTGGTCCGCCGCGTAGCGGATCGCGTTCGCGACGTCCTTGTCGCGCTCGTCGCCGTCCGGCACCGTGCGGATCGACATCACCCGGATGTCCGGACCCGCACCCGAGACGACCGCCCGACTCTCCCGCAACACGATCCCCGCCACGTGCGTGCCGTGCATCGCATCCGGCCCGACGACGTCCGTGTTGCCGTAGAGCCGCTCCGTCGGGTCCGAGTAGTCATCACCGACAATAGGGCGCGGGTCGTAGGACTCGTTCAGGCCGTACTCCATGTCGTTCTCGTAATGCTCCTTCGCCTCCGCCACCGCGTCCGGCGTGAGGCCGTGCGTCACGAGCTGCATGTAGATCGCCTGCGCCTGCTGGACCTCCGGGTTCGTCGGGTGGAGCGCCAAGACCCGCGCCGGAGTCACGCTGTCCGTCCCGAGCGCCCCCTGCAGCAGCGTCGTCGCTCGGGTCATCGCCGCATCGATCCGCTTCACCTGCTCCAGCGTCTGCTGCGACTCCTGACGCTTCCGCTCGAACTCCTTCGCGATCGCCTCGCAGTCCCGCATTCCTCCATCGGAACCACCGCTCGCCGTGCTTCCCTTGCATGCGACGTACTGCCGCGTCACCTCGTACGTGTCGTACTGCACGTCGCGGCCGTCCGCACCACCGATGAAGTTCCAGCCACGCACATCGTCCACGTAACCGTCGCCATCATCATCCTTGCCGTTCCCCGGAACCTCCCGACCGTTCGACCAGAGGTGGCTGCTGATCGCCTCGTGCGTCGTGTCCACGCCCCCGTCGATCACCGCGACCACCACGCTGCGCCCAGGGCTCCGCCCCTTCAGCAGCTCGCCCGCCCGATCCAGACCGATCCCGGGGAACGCGCCGGTCTGCGCATCCTGCAGCCACCACCCCTCCGGTGGCTCGGTGATCGGCGATGCCGTCGGCGGCGGCGCCGAAGTGGCCTCGGTCGGCGCCGGCGCGGGCCTCGGCGCGGGAGCCGCCGGCTCCACCGAGGCGCGCGGTGCGCACGCCACGGCCGTGAGCACCGGCAGCAGCAGTTGTGAGATTCGCTTCATGCGTCGTCTTTCCATTCAACGGGTTCGGATACGCGAAGGTTTAGCAGGTCTAGCAGGTCGCTGAAGAACTGGAGCGAGCCGCGTTGCGGGCGCCACGAGGCCAGATCCGAGGCGGCGCGACGACGCGATGTCGAACGCCATTGGGGAGGAGCACCAACGCTGGAGATGGCCCCGTGCCGCCCGCAACCCGAAGGGCGCGTGGCGGTTGCGCGGGTGATCCTTCGTTTCTCGTCGTCACCGATGCGCAGGGCATCGCTTCCTCCTCGTTCCTCGGCTGACCCGCGCAAGCGCCTCGCGCGCGGCCGCACCCCAGTTCTTCAGCGACCTGCTAGGGTACCCCGCATCGGCCGGTGTGTGTTCCTGGACAACGGCTTATGGCGCCCGGAGAGGTTGGCGTGCGGCGGCGCGGCGCGCAACGTCGGTTGCCTCCACATCTTTGCGGCCGAGCCAGGAAACCCTTGACGGCGGGACCATGCCGAAGCACTCTGGTCCGAGCGTTCGCGACTCCGGCCGAGAGGCCGGCCCTCCCCCGCGGGCGTGACGAGGGGCGTACCCGTTCCCTCTCCCCATCCTCGACGACAGGCCCCCTGGGCGGGGTTCGTGTGTCGGCGTCCGAACGGGCGCCGCGGTGGAACACATCAAGGAGAGAAGCATGCGCAAGGTCATGTTCGGCCTCGGCGTGGCGGCGCTCGCCGTCGCTGGAGGCGCGTCCGCACAGGTCTGCACGGGGATGCCGGCCTCGCACGCCACGCTCGCCGGGACGATGAGCTTCCCGACGGACGCGAAGGAATACGGGGTGACCGGCGCTCTGTCGCCGGTACCGGGGCTGTTCCTGTCGGCCGGCTACGAGCGGCTGCAGCCGAACGAGTCGGGCGCGCAGGGCGCGAACGGCTTCGTCGGCGGGATATCGATGAACATGCTGCCGGCGAGCCTGGGATCGTCGATCGGTCTGTCGGTATGTCCGACGGCGGAGTTCGGCTACATGAGCGCGGCGGGCGTGAAGCTGTACGAGGTGCCGCTGGGGGTGGGCTTCGGCGCGACGCTGTCGCCGCCGGCGTCGCCGATCTCGATCCACCCGTACGTGGTTCCGGAGATTCTGCTCGGCAAGGTCACGATCGATGCGGGCACAGCCGGCAGCATCAGCTCGGACTGGTCGAGCGACTTCGGGATGCGCGGCGGCGTCATGATCGGACTGCAGCGCTTCTACTTCGGTCCGGAGCTGACGAAGGTGTTCGTGGACGGCAGCGATGCGGTGTTCGGCGTGAGGGTGGGCGTGAGGATGTAGCGGCGGAGATTCCGTTCCGTCGAATTCGATGTGAGGCCGCGGGCGATGAGGTCTGGTCGCCCGCGGCTCTTTTTTTGGCGATGCGACCAGCTTGCGCGGCGCGCCGGCGATCTCCATTCGCGTCCGCACCTGCATCCGTCTATTTTCGTCGCCTGCGGGTCTTTCTTCTTCCCGGGCATGCCCGGGTCATCGCCTCAGCGGAGGGTGAAATGCGGAGGACGGCGCTGTTCCTGACGAGCGGTCTGCTCCTGCTCCCTCTCGCGACGCCTGGCCACGCGCAGGACGCGCAACCGCCGGCTTCGGCGCCGACCGCGCCCGATCTCTTCCAGCCGCTGGATGTCTTCCAGCTCGAGTGGGCCGCGGATCCGCAGGTCTCGCCGGACGGTCGCCAGATCGTCTTCGTACGCAGCGGTTACGACATCATGAAGGACCGGACGCGCTCGGACCTGTGGATCATGGACGCGGACGGCGGAGACCTGCGCGCGCTGAAGGTCGGCACCGGCGACGTCACGTACGGCTCGCCGCGCTGGTCGCCCGACGGGTCGAAGCTCGTATACGTCTCGAACCAGGGCGGCTCGAGCCAGCTGTGGCTGCGCTGGATGGACACGGGTCAGGAGGCGGAGCTCACACATCTCACCGATGGCTCGCCGCGCGGCATCGCCTGGTCGCCGGATGGCAAATGGCTGGCGTTCGCGCGCTTCGTCCCGAAGGCGGAGCCGCCGCTCGTCGACATGCCGAAGCGTCCCGAGGGGGCCGACTGGGGTCCGGAGTGGCGCTACGTCGATCGACTGCACTACAGACAGGACGAGGTCGGCTGGCTGCCGACCGGCTACACGCATCTCTTCGTGCTGCCGGTGGAGGGCGGCACGCCGCGACAGATCACGGACGGTAGCTTCAACGACGGCTCGCCGGAATGGAGCCGCGACGGTCGCTCTCTGGTGTTCTCCTCGAATCGCCATCCGGACTGGGAGTACGACCCGGCGAACAGCGAGATCTACGAGGTGTCGCTGAACGGTGGCGAGCCGCACGCCCTGACCGATCGTCAGGGACCGGACTCGGATCCGACGGTGTCGCCGGACGGCAGGCTCATCGCCTATCTCGGCTACGACGACCGCTACCAGGGCTATCAGGTAACGCGGCTCTACGTGATGAACCGGGACGGGTCGGGCTCGCGCGTGGTCACCGCCTCGTTCGATCGCGACATCGAGAGCCCCGCCTGGAGCCGCGACGGCCGCAGCCTCCACGTCCAGTACGACGACCACGGCGACACGAAGCTCGGTCTTCTCGACGTGAAGAGCGGTCAGGTTCGCGAGTTGACGAGCCACGTCGGCGGGCTGTCCATCGGTCGACCCTATTCGGGCGGATCGTACTCCGTATCGCCTACCGGAGTGCTCGCCTTCACGCACAGCGAGCCGGACCATCCCGCGGACGTCGCGGTCTCGCGCGGCAGCGGCCCGGCCCGCCGCGTGACGCAGCTGAACGCCGACCTGCTCGACCACAAGACGCTCGCGACGGTCGAGGAGATCCGCTACACGTCGTCGTTCGACGGCCGAGAGATCCAGGGCTGGATCATGAAACCGGCCCTCTTCGACCCGGCGCACAAGTATCCGCTCGTGCTCGAGATCCACGGCGGGCCGTTCGCGAACTACGGCGACCGCTTCAGCGCGGAGGACCAGCTCTACGCGGCCGCCGGCAACGTCGTGCTCTACGTGAACCCGCGCGGCAGCACGAGCTACGGCGAGGAGTTCGGAAACCTGATCCACCACGACTATCCCGATCACGACTACGAGGACCTGATGTCGGGCGTGGACGCGGTGCTGAAGAAGGGCTACATAGACGCCGACCACCTCTACGTCACCGGCGGCAGCGGCGGAGGCGTGCTCACCGCCTGGATCGTCGGACACACCGACCGCTTCCGCGCCGCGGTCGTGCAGAAGCCGGTCATCAACTGGTACAGCTTCGTGCTCGCGGCCGACGCGATCCCCTTCTTCTACAAATACTGGATGCCGGGCATGCCGTGGGACAACCTGCAGCACTACATGGAGCGCTCCCCGATCAGCTACGTCGGCAACGTGAAGACGCCGACGATGCTGATCACCGGCGAGAAAGACCACCGCACACCGTCGGAGGAAGCCGAGCAGTTCTATGCGGGGCTCAAGCTCAGAAAGGTGCCGGCCGCGATGGTGCGCGTGCCCGACTCGGGGCACGAGATCGCGAGAAAGCCCAGCAACCTGATCGAGAAGGTCGCCTACGTGCTCGCATGGTTCCACAAGTTCGCCGGTGACGAGGCGGCGGCGCAGTGAGCCGGGCCCGCATCGCCGGGATGTAGTAGATTTCCCTACACGACCCCGTGAGATGTCCCGCGCCGGCATCCGCGATTTCCCCGCAGACGCGCGGCTGCCGGGACCGGATCTTGTCGGGGTAGCCCGGACCCGCCGTGGGGCGGAAGCCGAGCGGCGGCCTTTCCGAAACGCGGGATGGCCGTGCATTCAGGCCTGGACGAGGAACGAGCCATGGCAGAGACGATGAGCGCCGGCGCTGACACGGCGGCGAAGAAGGGAGCGAAGGGCACCGACAGCCTCACGGTCACGGACAACCGGACCGGCGAACAGTACGAGCTGCCGATCAGTTACGGCATCTATCCCGAGTACGGCGCCTCCATCCGCGGCCTCGACCTGCGCAACATCAAGGTCTCCAGCGAGGACTTCGGGCTGCTCTCCTACGACCCCGCGTTCATGAACACGGCGTCGACGAAGAGCGCGATCACGTTCATCGACGGCGATCGCGGCATCCTGCGTTACCGCGGCTACTCGATCGAGCAGCTCGCGGAGAAGAGCAACTACCTGGAGGTCGCCTATCTCGTGGTGAACGGCGAGCTGCCGACGAAGGCCGAGTACGAGCAGTGGGTGTGGGACATCACGCACCACACCTTCATCCACGAGAGCATCAAGAAGTTCATGGATGGCTACCACTACGACGCTCACCCCATGGGCGTGCTCGTCAGCACGGTGGCCGCGCTGTCCACGTTCTATCCGGAGTCGCGCGACATCAGCGATCCCCAGAATCGCATGCGGCAGATCCAGCGGCTGATCGCGAAGATGCCGACCATCGCGGGGTTCGCCCATCGCCACAGCGTCGGCATGCCGTACGCGTATCCGGACAACGAGCTCGGCTTCGCGGGCAACTTCCTGAACATGATGTTCAAGACGACGGAGCTGAAATACAAGCCGAACCCGATCCTCGAGCACGCGCTCAACGTGCTCTTCATCCTGCACGTAGATCACGAGCAGAACTGCAGCACGAACGCGATGCGCAGCGTCGGCAGCTCGCACGCCGACCCGTACGTCTCGGTCGCCGCGGCCGCGGCCGCGCTCTACGGCCCGCTGCACGGCGGCGCGAACGAGCAGGTGCTGCGCATGCTGACGCAGATCGGAGGCAAGGAGCGGATCCCGGAGTACATCGAGCGGGTGAAGAAGGGCGAGTTCCGGCTGATGGGCTTCGGCCACCGCGTCTACAAGAACTACGATCCGAGAGCGCGCATCCTGAAGGAGCTCGCGCCTCAGGTGTTCGAGGTCACGGGTCGCAACCCGCTGCTCGACATCGCGGTCGAGCTCGAGAGGATCAGCCTCGAAGACGATTACTTCGTCTCCCGCAAGCTGTACCCGAACGTCGACTTCTACTCCGGGATCATCTATCAGGCGATGGGCTTCCCCGTGGACATGTTCCCGGTGCTCTTCGCGATCCCGCGCGTGGCCGGCTGGCTCGCACAGTGGCAGGAGATGCTGGAGGACTCCGAGCAGAAGATCGCGCGGCCGAGGCAGATCTACACGGGAGAGGACGAGAGGGACTATCCTGCGGATCGCTGAGCGTCGGCACCGCGCGGCCTCGGTGCCCATCGCGTCTCCAGGCGGCACGAAGCGACGGCTGCGACCGCTCCGATGAAGAAGAGCCCCGGCGGATTCCGCCGGGGCTCCCTCACATCGGCTACTGCTACTTCCTGCCCTTCTTGGCTCCGCCCTTCTTGGCCGGCTTCTTCGCGGCCTTCTTGGCGGACTTCTTCGCCGCAGACTTCTTTGCGGGCTTCTTCGCCGCAGACTTCTTGGCGGATTTCTTCGCGGCCTTCTTCGCCGGCTTCTTCGCCGTCTTCGCGGCCGTGGTACGGCGGCCCGCCTTCTTCGCGGTCTTCTTCGCCGGCTTCTTGGCCGCGGACTTCTTCGCGGTCTTCTTCGCCGTCGTCTTCTTCGCCGCCTTCTTCCTGGCCGGCGCCTTCCTCTTCGCCGCCTTCTTCGCCTTCTTCGTCGCCATGCTTTCCTCCCGCTGGTTGAGGTCTGTCTGACCGACTACCGGTTTACCGCCGCCTCGCGGAACCGTCACTGATGTCGTGGTTGTCACGGGATCGGATCGCAGCGTCCATCGCACCGCGCGCGAGCTGCGCATCCGTTGCAGGCGTTCAATCGTTTTCAAATTCTTCGGAAGCGCGTTGTGAATGTCAATATTGTTGTGCTCGCGAACGCGCTCGCGAAGCGCGCGTGAACGCGCGCATCTGAGATGCCGCGAAGCTCCGGCGGCGTCGTGCCCGGCTCGACGCCGCCGTATGCGCGACGCATCAGCGGCTCGATTGTGAGCCCCTGCACGAGAATCGAGAAGACGACGACGACGTACGTCGCGACGACGATCAGGTCGTGGTCTTCCGCCGCCGGGATCGAGAGCGCGAGCGCGATCGCAATGCCGCCACGCAGTCCGCCCCACGTCATCACGCGCACCGTGTATCGACGGAAGCTCTGGAAGAGGCGGAAGAGCGTGAGCGGCAGGCCGACCGAGACGAACCGGGCGAGCAGCACGATCGGGATCGCGAGTGCGCCGAGCAGGAAGTAGGCGGGGCGCAGCTCGAGCACGAGCAGCTCGATGCCGATGAGCACGAAGAGGATCGCATTGAGGATATCGTCGACGACCTCCCAGAAGCCCTCGAGCCTCTCCTCCGTCTGCTCGGACATCGCGAACTCACGGCCGCGGCTGCCGATCAGCAGGCCGGCCAGCACCATCGCCAGCGGACCGGACGTGTGCAGTCGCCCCGCGAGCGCGTAGCCGCCGGTCACGACGGCGAGCGTGATCAGGATCTCGACGCGGTAGTTGTCGATGCGCCGGAGCAGCTCGTTCGCGACGAAGCCGAGCAGCGCGCCGAACGCGACGCCGCCGACGGCTTCCTCGAGGAACAGCCGGCCGAGGTGCGCTGCCGTCGGCTCGGCGCCGCCGGCGACGAGGCCAAGCACGATGGTGAACACGACGACGCCGACACCGTCGTTGAAGAGCGACTCGCCGCTGATCATCGCGACGACCTCGGGCGGCGCGTTCGTACGTCGGCGCAGGATGCCGATCACGGCGATCGGATCGGTCGGCGAGATGAGGGCGCCGAAGAGCAGCGCGTAGCCGAAGGAGATGTCGACGCCGAGGAGTCGTCCGGCGAGCCACATGCCGGTGCCCACGATCGCCGTCGAGATCAGCACGCCGAGCGTGGCGAGTGTGAGGATGGAGCGGCGGTGGCGGATCAGCTGCTCGACATCGACCTCGAACGCGCCGGCGAAAAGCAGGAAGGAGAGCATCCCCTGCATGAGGATGCGGCTGAAGTCGATGCTGCGCAGCGTGTCGGTGGCGATGTCGCCGATGACACCGAAGCGGGTGAGCGCGAGCAGAAGCAGCGACGCGAGCAGCCCGCCGATGGTGGCCCCGATCGCGGTGCCGAGCTTCAGCCAGCGCTCGTTGGCGAAGCCCAGCACCGCGGACAGGCCGAGCAGCAGCGCGAGCAGCTCGAACGGCGTCACGACATGGACTTCAGCTCGTGCACCAGCGTCGTGAGCGACTTGCGAGCGTCGCCGAAGAGCATGCGCGTGTTCTCCTCGTAGAACAGCTCGTTGTCGATGCCGGCGAAGCCGGGGTTCATGCTGCGCTTCATGACGATCGCGGTCTTCGCGCGGTCCACGTCGATGATCGGCATGCCGTAGATCGGGCTGGACGTGTCGCTGCGCGCCGCCGGGTTCACGACGTCGTTCGCGCCGATGATGAGCGCGACGTCGGTGTGCGGCATCTCGGGGTTGATCTGGTCCATTTCGTAGAGGTCGTCGTAGCTGACGTTCGCCTCGGCCAGCAGCACGTTCATGTGACCGGGCATTCGTCCCGCCACGGGATGGATGCCGTACTTCACGTCCACGCCGCGCTGCTCGAGCAGGTCGGCCAGCTCGCGCACCTGGTGCTGCGCCTGCGCGACCGCGAGCCCGTAGCCGGGCACGATGACCACGGAGTGCGCGTATGCCATCAGGATCGCCGCGTCCTCCGCGGTAACGTCGCGCACCGGCTTCGCCGCGGACACACCCGGCACCGTCACCTGCGTGCCGGTCGTCGCGCCGAAGGCGCCGAAGAGCACGTTCGTCAGCGAGCGGTTCATCGCCACGCACATGATGCGCGTGAGGATGATGCCGGACGCGCCGACCAGCGCGCCGGCGATGATGAGCACGTTGTTCTGCAGCACGAAGCCTGCGGCGGAAGCGGCGAGCCCGGAATAGGAGTTGAGCAACGAGATCACGACGGGCATGTCGGCGCCGCCGATCGGGATGACGACGAGGACGCCGAGCAGGAGCGAGGCGGCGACGAGGACCCAGAACAGCGACTCGGTCACCGGACCGAAGGCGA
Source organism: uncultured Gemmatimonadales bacterium (assembly GCA_963798855.1). Classification (GTDB taxonomy): domain Bacteria; phylum Gemmatimonadota; class Gemmatimonadetes; order Longimicrobiales; family RSA9; genus CAWCUU01. The sequence goes on from CAWCUU010000002.1 coordinate 178,491, forward strand.
GGTAGAGCGTGAGCGCGACGATGCCGGCGAACAGGAGCGCGTTCGAGGTCTTCTGCAGCGGGTACGTGATGGCGCGCCCCGTGATCAGCTCCTGCAGCTTGCCGTAGGCGATGAAGCTGCCGGAGAAGGTGACGGCGCCGATCAGGATGCTGAGCGTGATGCTGAGCCCGAGCTCGCCGCCCAGCACGGTGCCGCCGGTCGAGCGCAGGTACTCGTCCGTCGCGACCAGAGCCGACGCGCCGCCGCCGAAGCCGTTGAACGCGGCGACCATCTGCGGCATCGCGGTCATCTTCACGGTGCGCGCGGCGACGGCGCCGATGATCGTACCGATGGCGATGCCGACGGCGATCCACTGGAAGCTGATGATCTGACGGTCGAAGAGCGTCGCGACGATCGCGATCAGCATCCCGAGCGCTCCGAGCATGTTGCCGCCGCGCGCCGTGGCCGGCGAGCTCAAGCGCTTGAGCCCGATGATGAAGAGGACGGACGCGACGAGGTACGACAGCTCGACGGCCAGAGCCGCGCCGGCGCTCATCGAGCCACCTCCGTCCCCGTTCCCGTCTCTGCACCCGGCTCGGGCCGGCGGCGGAACATCTGCAGCATGCGGTCGGTCACCAGGAAGCCGCCGACCACGTTGATCGTGCCGAACACGACGGCGACGACGCCCAGCACCGTGCCGAACGGGCTCTCCAGCCGCCCGGCGACGATCAGAGCGCCGATCACGCTGATCCCGGAGATCGCGTTCGAGCCGGACATGAGCGGGGTGTGGAGGATGGTGGGGACCTTCGTTATGACCTCGAAGCCGACGAACATCGCCAGCACGAAGATGTAGATCCCGATCAGAAGTGTCTCGAGCATGGAGCCTCCTTTGGGGAGCCGGCGCGGCCACGTCGCCGCGTCGTACTCGCCAGCCTCTTCATCGGCCGGCGGTGTCCAGGGCCTGCCGCACGCGCGCGTGCACGATCTCGCCACCGTGGGTGACGAGGCAGCCGGCGGTGATCTCGTCGGCGGTGTCGATGTGCAGCCCGTCGTCGCCGATCAGGTGCAGCATCAGGTCGAGCACGTTGCGCGCGTACATCTGGCTCGCGTGGTAGGCGAGGTGCGAGGCGGCGTTCGTGAGACCGATCACGCGCACGCCGTCCTGCTCGACGACGCGATCGCCGTCGGTCAGCTCGCAGTTGCCGCCCGTCTCCGCAGCGAGGTCCACCACGACGGAGCCCGGCCGCATCCCCTCCACCATTGCGCGCGTGACCAGCACGGGCGCGCGGCGGCCGGGAACCTGCGCGGTCGTGATCACGGCGTCGGCATCGGCGACGAGCCGCGTGAGCAGCTCCTGCTCGCGCCGGTGCACGTCCTCGCCCACCTCCTTCGCGTAGCCGCCTTCCGTCTCCGCCTCCTCGACCGTGAGCCCGACGAAGGTCGCGCCGAGGCTCTCGACCTGCTCCTTCACCGCCGGCCGGATGTCGAAGCCCTGCACGACGGCGCCGAGTCGCCGCGCGGTTGCGATCGCCTGCAACCCCGCCACGCCCGCGCCGAGCACGAGCACCTTTGCGGGCGGGATCGTGCCCGCCGCGGTCATCAGCATCGGGAAGAAGCGCGGCAGCTCCTCCGCGGCGAGCAGCGCGGCGAAGTAGCCCGCGGCGGTCGCCTGCGAGGAGAGCACGTCCATCCGCTGCGCGCGCGTGATGCGCGGCACCAGCTCCATCGCGATGGAAGTCACGCCTGCGTCCGCGAGCGAACGCACGAGGTCCGGCGAGGTCAAGGGCTGCAGCAGCCCGATCAACACCGCCCCGCGCCGCATCCGCGCGACCGCGTCCAACGCCGGCGCCTGCACGCACACCAGGACGTCGGCCTCGCCGAGCAGCGCGGCATCGTCGACGCCCAGGCGCGCGCCCGCCGCCTCGTACGCCGTGTCCGGGTACCCGGCCGCCACGCCCGCGCCCTGCTGCACCCGCACCTCCACGCCGCGGGCCTCCAGCTTCGAGAGCGAATCAGGGACGAGCGCCACGCGGCGCTCTCCCGTCGCCTGCTCCTTACGCACCGTTGCGATCATCGCCACTGTCCGATTGGTCCGGGTCGTGTCGGGCACCGCCGTCTCAGAACAGGATTCCGAGCGCGAAGGCGCCGTGGTCACCGACTGTGCCGCCGAAGCGCACGAGCCATCCCTGGCGGAAATCGAGGTCGATCCCGAGGTCCACCGAGAAGTTGAGCTTCGCGTCCTTGTCGTCCGGCGGGTTGTTGCCCGACAGCAGATCGAGCGTGAGGCGGGGGGAGAAGTAGGGGGTGAAGTCGAGCTCGTCCTCGTGCACCTTGCGTCCGAGCAGCACCGCAGCCGGCAGCGAGATGACGACGCCGCCGTCGCCGATCCCGGCGCCGGCGCCGAGCGCCCAGCCGGCGTCCAGCGGGAAGTCCTCGTCCGCGACGTGGAAGCGCTCGGAGAGGTCGATCCCGCCGTAGACCGCGATGTTGTCTCCGTTGTCGTTCGCCAGCCCGAGGCGCAGCCCGATGTCGCTACCCGGCGCCCGGTAGGTGCCGAGCACTCCGACGTCACCGTACGCCGGCCCATGCAGGTACAGCCCGATCCCCGCCGGCGGCTGTGGCGGCAGCAGCAGCGGAGAGTCCCACGCGACCTGCGCCGTCGCGGCGCCGGGCGCCGCGACGGCGAAGAGTGAGGTGAGAAGTGCGATGTGTGAAATGCGCATGCCCACCCGTTCCCTGTTCATCTCGGCCCTCTCCTTCAGTTCATCTTCGGAATTCGAATCCGTCACGTTCGGACTTCACCGTTCACACTTCACATTTCGATGATCGCATCCGCCTCGATCTCGACCAGGATCGCGGCGTCGAGGAACGCGGCGACCTGAACGAAGGTGGTCACCGGGCGCGTTCCGGCAAAGACCTCCCCGTGCGCGCGGCCGACCTCGCGCCAGTGCGCGGCATCGGCGAGAAAGACGCGGGTGCGGACCACGTCGTCGGTCCGGCCGCCCGCCTCGGCCAGCGCGCCGGCGATGATCTCGAGACAGCGCAGCGCCTGACGGTACGGGTCGCCCGGGTACGCGATGCCGCCGTCCTCCGCCACGGGCGCGGTCCCCGCGACGGCGATGAAGCTGCCCACGCGCACGGCGCGCGAGTAGCCTACCGTCGCGGCCCACGGCGCGGAAGTCGGCACGTTCAGCCTGCCGTTCATCTGGACACTCGGCGTCGAGGGTTCGGAGTTCAGACCTGAAAGGGTGCCACGTGCAGCCGGACGAGCGGCGTGCGCAGCACCGAGGCCGCGATGCGGTCGCGCGCCGCGCGGATGTCGTCGAGCGAGATCGGCTCCGCCTGGGCGAGCGACTCAGCCGCCATCGCGCCCGCCCCCCAGCTCGACGGCGACGCCCGCATCCACCTCCAGAGCCTTCCGGTAGACGTGGTTCGCGGCCGCGAGGTCCTCGACCGCGAGGCCGAGCGACTTGAACAGCGTGACCTCGTCGGCCGATCGGCGGCCGACGGCGGCGCCGATCAGCAGCTCCCCGATCTCGCCGAGGATATGGTCGTCACCGATGGCGCCCTCCTTCTTCGGGAACAGGAAGTCGCCCGCCTCGTTCAGCGTGGACTCGCGCCGATCCACGAAGAGCCGCGCGCGCACGACGGCGGCGGTGTCCAGCTCGCGGGTGAACGCGACGCTCGAGCCCACCGCGTTGATGTGCGTGCCGGGCGCGATCCACTCCCCCTCCAGGATCGGCTCCGGAGCTGCGGTCGTCGTGCAGATGATGTCGGCGTCCTCCACGGCGTCGCGAGCGGTGCGCGCCGCCGTGACCGGGATGCCGTGCCGCTCCGCTTCGCGCTCCGCGAAGCGCCGCACCTGCTCGGCGTCGCGGCTCCACACGAGCACGCTCTCGATCGGCCTCGCCGCGATCATCGCGGCCACGTGCGTCCGGGCCTGCACGCCGCTGCCCAGCACCGCGAGCGTTTGCGCCTCCTCGCGGGCCAGCAGACGGGTGGCGACTCCGCTAACGGCGGCGGTGCGGATCGCGGTGATCGAGCTGGCGTCGACGAGAGCGAGGAGCCGGCCGTGCGTCGCATCGAACACCAGCACCGCGCCCTGGTGCGAGTCGAATTCGGTGCCGTGGTTGTGGGGAAAGACGCTGACGACCTTGACGCCCATCACATCGATGCCGGCGAGGTGGCTCGGCATGAGCCCGAGCGCGCCGACCCTGTCCGGCAGCCACATGATCTGGCGCAACGGCAGGACCGCATCGCCACGCGCGAGCGCGCTGAGCGTGTCGGCCATCACCTCCAGGCACTCGTCCATCGGCAGCAGGCGCCGCACCTCCGACTGATCGATGATGCGAACGATCATCGGCCGCGGTCAGCGACGAGCGCGATCGCGCGCACGGGCGCGCCGCTCCCTCCGGTGATCTTCATCGGCAGCGCGATCACAAGAGCGCCGACGGGGGGCAGCATGGCAAGGTTGGTCAGGTTCTCCAGCGCGGGGATGTCCTCCTCTCCGAGCAGGCGGTGCACGGGAAAGTCGTGGGAGGCGCCGGCGTCGATCGACGCGACGTCGACGCCGAGCGCCGCGACGTGCCGCTGCTCGACGAGGAGCTTCACCGCCTCCGGGCCGAAGCTCGGGAAATGCAGATCGGAGGCGGAATCGCCTCCGAGGTACGCGTGCTTGTCCGGCCAGAAGCGGGCCCACCCGGTTCGCAGCAGCACGATCTCGCCGGCGCCGATCCGGCCGTTCCCGCGCTCGAACGCGCGCACGTCCTCCACCTGCAGAACGTAATCGGGATCCGCCGCCGCCTTCCTCGAGATGTCGATCACGACGGCCGGCCCGATCAGCTGCTCGAGCGGCACCTCGCCCGCGCCGCGACCGCGCTCGTAGAAGTGCACCGGCGCGTCGAGGTGGGTGCCGCCGTGCTCGGGCGCGGAAAACGACTCCGCCGCGTAGAACCAGCCACCCGCGGTCATCCCCCGTGACATCGTGTCGAGCCGGAACCCCGACGGCGCCGTCGGCCAGTAGACGGTGCTCGCATCGAAGCCGTGCGTCAGGTCGACGAGGCGGTAGCGGGAGAGATCGAGTGGCACATCGGCGCCGAGCCCCACGGCGTTCACACGGCGGCGGGGCGGGTTCGGCTCGATCCGGCAGCCGGCCATCAGCACCGTGGTCGTGAGCGCGACGAGCGCCAGAGATCGCATGTGTCGCATTCCGGGGGATCGGCCGGACGGCGGACGGCGCCGCACAGGTCCGCCAGAGTTCCGGTAGAATAGGCAGCCCATCCCGCCCCGACAAGCACGAAGCCCCTCCGCGTGCAGCGAATCGCGGGCGGCGCGGCTCTCGCCTTCCTCCGCCGCCCTGTCGGGTTCGCCTCCGTTTTCCCGCTCGGCCTCAAAAGGGATACGCCTGCACCGCCTCGCCTGCGCACCCACTCCGATCGGGGTGCCGCGAGCGCCCCCCGGCTACGGAGGACACGATGCCAGCCCACGCGAGCGCACCCCGCACCATTCTCGCTACGCTCTGCGTGGCGCTGTGGATCGTCGCCTGCTCGGACGGTCCGACCCGGCCGGGCAGCCGCCTGCTCCCGGCCGCGGCGCTCGAGACCGGCACGGGCGCGGATGCTTCCGCGGCGTGCTCTCCGGTGGCCGATCGTCCCTTCCTCGCCGATCAGGATCTGCCCATCGGCTCCGTAGGCGTCGCCAATGATGAACAGACCCTGTTCATCACCATGCGCACGGAAGACGGCTGGATGCTGAGCAAGACGCACGTCTTCGTCGGCACGGACGCGGAAGACATTCCGCTCAGCAACGGCGACAACCCGACGCCCGGCAAGTTCCCGCTCTCCGCGCGCCACGCAGACGGCACCACCGAGTACACGTACGCGGTCCCGCTGTCGGAGCTCGATGGCGCGACGACGGCCGTGATCGCGGCGCACGCGGATGCGCTGCTCGGCGATGACAAGGAGGGGGCCTGGGCCGACGGCACGATGATCACCGAGGGCGGGAGCTGGGGCACCTACTTCACGTACGACGTCGTCGACTGCCTGAGCCGGCTCGTCACCGTCGATGCCGGCGGCACGCTCGCGCTCGGCGATGTCACCTTCCAGGTGCCGCCCGGCGCCGTCCAGCAGGACGTGCAGATCACGATCCGTCCGATCGACGTGAGCGAGCTCAACCTGGCCGCCGGCGTGACCGGCACGACCGCGAGTGGACCCGCGGCCGGCGCCAGCAGCCCGGCGGACATCGACCTCTCCAGCGTGATCCCGGTCCCCGGCACCGCGTACGAACTGGGCCCGACGGGCCTCGTCTTCGACCCCGACGCGCTGCCCACGATCACGGTCCACTACGACGACGCCAACGTCGAAGCGGCGGGGCTGGTCGAATCGCTGCTCCACGTTCTCATCCTCGACGGCATCTTCGACGACGCCGGCGGGGTCGTGGACGCGGCCGCGAACACCGTGACCGCGCAGATCCACCACTTCTCGCAGATCTTCCTCGGCGCCGAGCCGCCTACGTTTGCAGACCTGGAGACGAGGGAGCTGCACCAGTCGCCGGTTCCGGGCAAGGTCGGAAGCCGGCTCGAGTTCTCGACGGACGTGATCAACCACGGTCCGGACGCCACCACCGGCGCGACGTTCGTCTATCAGGCCTTCGGCGACGTGGTCCTCGGCGATGTGTTCGGCTCGTGCACCGAGATCCAGAGCCCGATCTTTGCCGACGTCGCGATCGAGTGCGCCGTCGCGGCCCTCGACGCCGACCAGAACGACGGCATCGAGACGCTCCAGCTGATCCCGCAGTCGCCCGGTACTGTCACCGTATGGGCGACCGTGGGCGAGCCCACGGGCGCCGTGGACCTCGTCCCGGAAAATGACCGCGCCGAGATCGTAGCGAGCGTCGAGCCGGCCGTGCTCGCCGACCTCGCGATGATCGAGCTGACCGCCAGCGACGACACCGCGCGCATCGGAGCGCAGCTCGAGTACCAGGCGAAGGTGGAGAACCTCGGTCCCGACGAGGTCAGCGGCGCGAGCGTGACCTGGGCCGCGAGCGGCGCGGTAGAGCTGGGCACGATCCCCGGCGGCTGCAGCGAGCTCGGCGCACCCGAGCTCACCTTCTACGATGTCGGCATCCGCTGCGATGTAGCCCCGCTGGCATCCGGCGAGCAGGCGTCGCTGCCGACGTTCCAGCTCTCCCCGACGGCGGCGGGAGACCTCCTCATCGATGTCGGCATCGGCACCCTGTCCGGCGAGACGGAAGCGGACGCGTCGAACAACTTCAAGCAGACGACCACCACGATCCTGCCGGATGCGGAGGTCGACTACGCGCTGCAGTCGCTCACCGAGAGCGACGACCCGGTGAAGGCGTACGCGACGCTGACATACACCGGCGTGGTCGCGCTGAACTCCGGCCCGCTGACGCCCGTGAACGGAGGCACGTACCAGCTCTTCGTGAACGGGCAGTTCGGCGTGCTGTCCATGAGCCCGGGATGCACGAAGCTGGAGCGCAGCGTTCCCGCCGGCGCCAACTTCACCTGCGATCTCGGCAACATGGACACGGGCACCTCGAAGAGCTTCGCGATCGTGCTTGAGCCCCACGCCGCGCCGCAGACGATCAGCGCGAACGCGCTGGTGACGCCGCCCCTCACGGTGACCGAGACGAATCCCGGCGACGAGACCGGCGACGTCTCGACCACCGTGGAGCAGCTGAGCGCCGACTTGTTCCTCACCCTGCTCACCGACGACCCGGACCCGGTCGACGAGGGCGCGATCGTGACGTATGGCGTCTACGCGCTCAGCGGCGGCAGCGACGACGACATGCCGCGCGTGGTCGTGCAGTTCCGCGTCGCCGGCGACGCCGAGCTGGTCTCCATGCCTCCGGACTTCGCAGCGAGCTGCACGGATCTGTCCGGCGCGAGCACCTCGTTCGCGGTCGTGGTGAACTGCGACATCGAGCCGCTGCAGGCCGGCATTGCCTCGCCGCACCTCGAGTTCGGGGTGCGCGCGCTGTCGGGGCCGGAGCTGAGCGCCGAGGCCGAGATCTTCCCCGTGACCGCGTACGCGCTCGATCCGGACGACAGCGACAACCTGCAGACGCAGACCACGACAGTGCAGGAGGCAGCCCCGTCCGGACAGGTGTACGTCGTGAACGCCGGCCCCAACACGGTCAGCGTCGTAGACCGCTCGACGGACGCCGTCGTTGCGAGCGTGGCGGTCGGAACGAACCCGGAGGGAGCCGGCCTTTCGCCGGGCGGGAGCGAGCTCTGGGTGCTCAATCGCGGGGACGGCTCCGCGTCCGTCATCTCGACGGCGACGAACGGCGTGATCGGCACGATCGCCGGCGTGGCGAGCGATCCCTTCGACCTGGCGTTCAGCCCGGATGGCAGTCGTGCCTACATCACGGACAACGACAACGGTCTCGTGCGCGTCGTCGACGTCGCTACGCGCTCCGTCGTCGCGACGATCACGGGCCTCTCCACGTCCCCGCGCGGGATCGCGATACTCCCGAACGGCAGCAAGGCGTACGTGGCCACCGGCAGCGCGATCGACGTGATCGACCTGTCCACGAACACGCGGACGAAGAGCATCGCCGTGGGCGGAAACGCGCTCCATCTCGCCGCGGCCGGCAATTCGACGGTCTATTTCACCGAGGTCGAGCCCTTCGACGGGACCAACCCGCCGGGGCTGGTGCGAACGATCGACACGTCCACCGACGCGCTGGTCGGAAGTGGCATCCGCGTCGGATTCGACCCGTACGGAATCGCGCTGAGCTCCGCCGGAACGACCGCGTACGTGCCGGAGGGCCGAAACCGGATCTACTTCGTAGACCTGACGACCGGCACGGCGACCGCGATGTCGACCGGTGTGGGGACGAACCCCTACTATGCGGCGGCAACGCCCGACGACCAGACGCTGTACGTCTCCTTCCGCGACGCGGGAACGTTGGCGAAGATCGACGTTTCGACCATGTCGATCGTCGGCACTCCGGTCTCGACGGGTGCCTTCCCCGGTCGGGTCGTGATCCGCTGATCGCGAGAGGTACTCACTGCGACGGGAGGGCCCGGTGACCCCCGGGCCCTTCCGTTCCTCGCCGCGGCGGACGCGCGTGCCGATCCGTCGAAAACCCTTGCTCCGACGCGCTTCTCGCCGCATCCTGCCCCTGTCCCCCCGTCCAGGAGCGTGGCTTGGCGTCGCGCGAGCAGATCCCCGATCTCGTGCAGGAATGGAGCGCCGGTAACCAGGAGGCTTTCGACCGCCTGGTGACGCTGCTGTACGACGATCTGCGCGACCTCGCCCACGCTCACCTGCGCAGGGAGCGGACCGGCCACACGCTCGACACGACGGCGCTCGTTCACGAGGCATACGTCCAGCTCGCGGGGCAGACGGGCCCGAGCTGGCGGGGCCGTCCCCGTTTTTTCGCTTTCCTCTCGAGGGTGATGCGTCACGTTCTCGTCGACTACGCGCGGCGCAGGAGCGCCGGCAAGCGGGGCGGCGGCGCCGTGCGCGTCGCCCTGCAGGCGGGCGACCTGCGCCTCGAGCCCGGCGTCGTCGAACTGCTCGCGCTGAACGAGGCGCTGGATCGGCTCGCCGAAAAGGACCAGCAGCTCGCGACGCTCGTCGAGTGCCGCTTCTTCGGCGGCCTGAACGAGTCCGAGATCGCCGAGGCGCTCGGCGTCTCCGAACGCACGGTCGAGCGCAACTGGAAGCGCGCCCGCGCATACCTCTTTCGGCTGCTTTCCCCCGAAGCGCTCGAGGCGGAGTAGCCGCCCCCCGAACCCCGGCGGCGATGCGAGTCACCGATCCTTCCTGGCAGCGCTGGGACGAAGTCGACCGTCTGTTCACGGCCGCGCTCGACCTGCCCGAGGCGCGGCAGAAGACCTTCGTGCTGGATGAATGCGGCGACGATTGGGAGCTGGCCGAGGCGGTCCTCTCGCTGCTTCGTGCGGAGCGGGAATCGGAGGGGCTCTTCCAGGCGCCGGACTCCGGGACCGCGCGTGAAGCGCTCGAAGACCTCGCCGCCCTGGACTCGGAGTCGGTCGACGGCATCGTGCCCGACCGCGTCGGCTCGTACCGCATCATCCGCGAGATCGGCCGTGGCGGCATGGGCTCCGTCTTCCTGGCCGAACGGGCCGACGCGGACTTCCAGCAGCGCGTGGCGGTCAAGGTGCTGCGGCGGGGCATCGACACCGACGACATCGTGCGCCGCTTCCTCGCCGAGCGGCGCATCCTCGCGACGCTGACGCATCCGAACATCGCGCGACTGCTCGACGGCGGCTCGACGGCGGATGGCCGGCCGTTCGTCGCACTCGAGTATGTGGACGGCACGCCGATCACGGACTACTGCGACGCGACCGGGCTCGCCCTGGCGCAACGCCTCGAGGTGTTCCTGCGGGTGACCGACGCGATCCGCTACGCCCACTCCAAGCTGGTCGTGCACCGCGACCTGAAGCCGTCGAACATCCTCGTGACCCGCGAAGGTCGTGTGAAGCTGCTCGACTTCGGGATCGCGAAGATCCTGGCCGGCGACGCGAGCGATCCGGACGGCAGCGCGCTGACGCGCACCGGCGCGAAGGTGTTCACGCCCGACTACGCGAGCCCGGAGCAGCTGCGCGGAGAGCCGGTCACCACCGCGTCGGACGTCTACCAGCTCGGCATCCTGCTGTGCGTTCTGCTGACCGGGCGCCGGCCGTTCGAGCGGCGGCGCGAGCCATCGACGAGCGGGGCGGACGCCGATAGCGCGGTGACGCGCCCGAGCACGATGATCGGAGGCGAAGACGTGACGGCCGGCGTCGTGGCGCAGCAGCGCGCTACCACGCCGGAGAGGCTGCGCCGGGCGCTGCGCGGCGATCTCGACACGATCGTGCAGAAGGCGCTGCGGGACGAGCCCGAGCGACGCTACGCCTCGGCCGAGCAGCTCGCAGAGGACGTGCGTCGCTACCTCGACGGACGGCCCGTCCTCGCGCGCCCCGACACGCTCGCCTACCGCAGCGGCAAGTTCCTCCGGCGACACCGCTGGGTCGTGCCGGCGGCGGTGGCCGCGCTGCTGCTCCTCATCGGATACGTCGGCATCTCGGCCCGCTATACGGTCCAGCTGGAGCGGGAGCGCAACGCGGCCCGCCTCGAGGCGGACCGCGCCGAGGAGGTGCAGCGCTTCCTTGTCGAGCTGTTCCAGAGCCCCGATCCGTTCGCGCCCGCGAATGCGGAGCGCGGTCGCTCGATAACGGTTGCGGAGGCACTCGACATCGGCGCCGAGCGCGTGCTTTCGGAGCTGAACGATCGTCCCCGCATCCAGGCCCGGCTGCTCGACGCGATCGCGGCCGTGTACGGCAGCCTCGGCGTGCCCGAGAAGGCGCTGCCGCTCGGCGAGCGAGCGCTCGCGCTGCACGAGCGCCTCGACGGCCACGCATCCGACGCGTACAGGACGGCCCTCGCCAACATCGCCGGATACGAAGGCGCGGCCGGGCACGCGGACACGGCGCTCGCGCTGTTCCAGCGACGGATGCGCATGGCTCTCGCCGACTCGGGCGCTTCGCCCACCGACCTGGCCGAGGCGCACCAGCAGCTGGCGGAGCACCTGAACATGCGCATGGGCCGCCCCGCAGACGCCGAGCGCGAGCTGCGCCTCGGCCTCGCCCTCGCTGACTCGGTGGAGCTGCCGGCGAATACGGTCGCGGCGCTGAACCGCGTTCTGTCGGACGTGCTCGGCACGCTCGGGCGGCCGGCCGAAGCGGAGCCGCACGCCCGCACCGCGCTCGCCCTCACCCAGCAGGCGCTGGGAGCGCAGTCCGCGGACGCGGCGATCGCGCACGAGAGCCTCGCGAAGGTGCTCGGTGCACTGAACCGAAACCATGAGGCCGCCGCCGAATTCGAGAAGGGCATGGGGATCCTGGAGAAGACGCTCGGCCCCGAGAACTCCAACACCGTGAACGCGCGCAACAACCTCGCCCTGTTCCGCCGTCAGATCGGCGATCTCGCCGGCGCCGAGCGCGGTTTGAGACAGGTGCTGCAGGCGCGAGTGAAGCAATGGGGCCCCGACGCCGAGATCGTCGGCAGCACGTACCAGAACCTCGGCGTCGTGCTGTACGACCTCGCTCGTCTGGACGAGGCCGCGGACATGCACCGACGCGCCGCCGCGATCTACGACCGCGTGCTCGAGCCCGGTAACTACCTGCTCGCCTTCCCCTACCTCTCGCTGTCGAGGGTGGAGATCGACCGCGGCGACTTCCGCAGCGCGGAGTCGAGCGCGCGCCGCGCGCTGCGCATCCTGCGCGAGACGCTGCCGCCGGGACATTACGCGACCGCGGTCGCACGCTGCAGGGTCGGGCGCGCGCTGCTCGGGCAGGGCCGCAGCGACGCCGGCATGACCGAGCTGCGCTCGGCGGCCGAGGTGATCCGCGCTTCGCCGCAGGCCGCGTCCTACCGCGACGAGTGCATCGCACCGCTGCTCCCGGAGATGAAGCGCACCGAGCACTGACGGCGCAGGACGAGCATCGCGCGCTACTTGACTGTCGGGTTCCGCCCCGATTCTGCGCTTGTGAGTGTGGACCCGACATCCGCCGATCCCGTCGTCCCGGAGGCCGCACAATGACTCCCCGCCGCTCCATCCTCCCGCTCGCGCTCACACTGCTGCTCTCCGCGCTCGCGCTGCCATCCAGGGCGGACGCACAGATCTGGAAGAAGCTGAAGAAGACGGCGAAGCAGGCGGCCGAGGAGCAGGTGCAGCAGGAGGTCGACCAGCTCGTGCGCAACAAGGTGCGCTGCGTCTTCGACGATCCGGTCTGTCTGGAGAAGGCGAAGGCGGACGGCCAGGAGGTCGTGCTGACGGACGACTCGGGCGAGATCCTGACCGACGACGAGGGGCAGCCCATCGACGACCCCGACCAGGCGGCGAAGGTCGCCGACGCCGGCGAGCCGAAGCCGGGCACCGGAGACTGGGCGAACTACGACTTCGTGCCCGGCGAGCGCGTGCTCTTCGCGGACGACTACTCCGACGACGAGGTGGGCGACTTCCCCCGCCGGATGGAGCTGATCCGCGGGAACTGGGAGATCGTCGATGTGGATGGACGCAGGCTGCTGCGACACACGGGCCCGCGCCACGCCGCAGTGGCGATCCACCTGCCCGAAGCGCTGCCGCAGCGCTTCACGATCGAGATGGAGGTCTACTTCCCGCACTCCAACCAGCTGCTCGGCGTCGCCGCGACGGAAGCGCCGAAGGAGATGAGGATGCTGCCCGACAACTGGTTCCAGATCGGGCACAACGGCACGGGCGTGCACGCCGGCGCGAGCGACAGCGCACAGGTCGAGGTGCTGACGAAGACCGAGGGTACGGTGACCGAGACGCTCACGCCGGTGCGCATCATGGCCGACGAGCGGTACGTGAAGGTGTTCGTCAACGAGCGGCGCGTCGCGAACGTGCCGAACGCGAAGCTCGAGCATGGGGACGTCGTGTACCTCAGCGACCTCTATTTCGCGGACGAGAAGAACCCAATGTACATCGGCCCCATCCGCATCGCGGCCGGTGGGCGTGATCTCTACGACGCGCTCGTGGCGAACGGCCGCGTCGCGACGCACGGAATCCTGTTCGCGACGAACAGCGCACGCATCCGCCCGGAGTCCACGCCCACGCTCGAGCAGATCGCCGGCATGCTGAACGACCACGCCGAGCTGAGACTGTCGATCGAGGGCCACACCGACTCCGATGGCGACGACGCCTACAACCAGGACCTCTCCGAACGTCGCGCCGCGGCCGTCAAGACGTACCTGGTCGACAACGCCGGCATCGACGCCACGCGCCTCGAGACCGCCGGCTTCGGGGCATCGAAGCCCGTCGCAGGGAACGATACGGCCGAGGGCAAGCAGCAGAACCGCAGGGTCGAGCTGGTGAAGCTGGAGGGCGGTGGGGCGGGGGGGCGCTGAAGGCGACCAGCGGCGGGCGACCAGCGGCGGGCGACCAGCGGCGGGCGACCAGGGGCGGGCGACGAGCGGCGGGCGACAGCGGCGGGTGGGACCCGGGGCCGCGGCGGCGGCGGCTACTTCTACAGGAGAACGACCGATGCTCAGGAGCTTCTCTCTAGCGACGCTGGCGACGATCGCATGTGTCGCGCCGGCCGCCGCGCAGGACGCGCAGTCGATCCTGAAGACCATGCGCGAAAAGCAGGAGCAGCGCTCGGCCACCGTCGACAACTACACGGTGACGCTTTCGGTGCGCGACGCGGCCGGCGCTCAGGCGCCGCTCTACTACGAGAAGTCCGTGGTGGACGGCCACCCCACCTTCCGGCAGGTTCCGCCCGGGGAGTACCAGAGGACCACGCTGGAGAAGGCGGGCTTTCCGCCGCCGGGCCCCGACGCGCTCAGGGAGATGGCCTCCGGCTACAGGCAGCTGGGCAGTGCGCTGGCCCAGGGAGGCGGCGACATGCCGGCCAACGGCGGCATACCCGGTTTCGACATGCGCCAGATGACCGATCAGATGGCGATGGTCCTGGACAGCGCCGCGGTGGGGCAGGAACGAGAGAACGACGGACGCGGAGATGCGGCCCGGGAGACCGGCGACATGGCGAAGTTGGCGGCGCGCGCGCGGCTCATCCGAACGGAGTCGGTGAATGCGTCGGCGTTCGAGCCCGGCAAGCCCGTGGTGAAGCGGGACGCCTACGTGATTGTGGCGGACGACGTCTCGGACATCGAGTTGGAGCAGCCCGAGGATGCCAGCGGAAGGTTCGAGCTCGACAAGGTCACCGTGTGGATCGACAAGGTGGAGTACGTGCCGCTGCGGCTGCTGATGGAGGGGCGAGTCGAATCCGGCGGTCAGTCCACGCCGTTGACCATCGAGAAGCTCGACCTCGGCTACGACCACGCCGGGCCGCTCTACGAGGCGCGCCAGCACGCCTACCATCTCAGCGGGATCATGTCCGGGATGAGCGAGAAGCAGAAGCAGGAGATGGAGAAGGCCCGCAAGCAGATGGAGGAGTTCCGGACCAAGCTCGCCTCCATGCCGGCATCCCAGCGCGAGATGGTCATGAAGATGATGGGACCGCAGATGGCGAAGCTCGAGCAGATGACCGCGGGCGGTGACATCACCTCGATTGTGGATGTCGTGAGCATCGCCGTCAACGAGGGGCCGCCGACGCCCTACGGCAAGGGCACGCTCACCGTCGGCGGGCCCGCCGCCGCCTCGTTTCCCGGTGCGCTGACGCTGACGGGTGAAGACCGGGTGGGCAGCAGCGCGATGGTCGCGGAGCTCTCGGTGACGGCGCAGCTGCCGGACCGTGCGGAGGCATCGATCGGACTCGTCGGCGCCGCCGTCTTCCCGCAGTCGGGAGCGGTGGCCATCGCCGATGCCTCCGGACATGTCGCATTGACCGGCGCGGCAGCCGTGACCATCGAGGGAGGATCGGGGACGATCACCGTGTCGGAACGGACCAAGACCCACATCGCCGGCACGTTCACCGCGATGCTGACGGGAACCGAGTCTACGGCAAACGGGCCGCGTAAGGTCCAGTTCAGCGCATCGGGCAGCTTCGATACGGGTGCGCCGGTAGGCCCCTATCAGGCTCCGCGCGGCAGCCCGTTCCCAGCCGATCTGTTCGGGAGCGGCGGACGGTAGCTCAACCCTCTCACGCCGCCTTCGGCAGCAGTAGCTGACTGTCGCCGAACTCGTGCCAGAGGTAGCCCTCACGCACGGCCTCCGCGTAGCCGTCGCGGATGAGATCGTGGTCGGCGATCGCGTAGAGCATGGCAAGGTGGGTCGCGAGCGGATCGTGGAGACCGGTGACGAGGCCGTCCACCACGTTCACGCCCCGACCGGGATGGACGAACAACCGGGTGAAGCCCGATGTCGGGCGCACCCGGCGTCCATCCCAAGCGGACTCCAGCGCGCGCACCACAGTCGTGCCGACTGCGATGACCGGCCGCCCGTCCTCGCGTGCGGCCTCCACCGCGTCCGCCGTCGCGCGCGGCACGCGGAACGGCTCCGGGTACATCGGCTGATCCTCGACGTCCTCCGCCTCCACCTCCAGTCCCGATACCCCGGCGTGCAGCACGATGCTCGCGATGGTCACGCGGCGCGCCGCCAGGTCCTCCAGCACGCCGAGCGTGAACGGCCGCGCGGCGGACGGCATCTCCGCGCTCCCGGGCACGCTCGCGAACACGGTCTGATACGCGCCGATCCCCGGGAAAGGCGGCTCTAGGTAGGTGTAGCGGATCGGCCGACCGGAACGCTGCATGAGGCGACGCACGTCGCCGTCAATGCGGACGAACCAGAGGCGAGGCAGGCCGGGATACGGCGCGACCAGCGTCGCGGGCAGGCCGGCGACGTCAATGCGCTCGCCGCACTCGAGCGGCAGCGGCCCCGCGCGCTCGGCGCTCCAGCGCGGCTCCGCGAGCCAGAGCCCGACGCCGTAGCGGGTCGACAGGTTCAGCACGAACGGCGCCCCGTCCGCGCTCGCCGGCAGGCTCGCCGGCAGCGTAGCGCTGGCGTTCACGACGAGCAGCGTGCCGGGCTCGAGGAAGCGCGGCAGGTCGCGGAAGCGCGCGTGCTCGTGGCCGCGCCTCGTGCTCACGAGCAGTCGGACCTCGTCGCGCTCGAGCCCCCGCGCCTCCGGCGGCGCGACCGCCTCGCGTCCGGGCGGCCGCTCGAACGCCAGCTCCTCACGCCTCACGATCCGCCTCCCAGCGATCGGCCTGCGCCTGGAAGCGGCGTCCGCTGACGGCCGCCGGCGGCTGCCCGATCAGCCACGCCCAGAAGGGGACCGTCGCCTCTGGCGGCGGGCGGTCCGAGACGTCCTCGCCGGCGTACGCGGCCTCGTGCATGCGGGTCCGCATGTCGCCAGGATCCACGCTCACGACAGCGACCCCGCGCTCCTCGAGCTCGTGGGCGAGCGTCAAGGTGACCAGATCGAGCGCGGCCTTGCTCGCGCCGTATCCGCCCCAGCCCGGATAGCCGGCGACGGCCGCGTCGCTCGAGATGTCGACGACCATGCCACCGGCGGTCTCGAGCAGCGGGAGCATCGACTGCACCAGCGCGAGCGGTGCGACGACGTTGACGCTCAGCACCTGGCCGAGCTGGTCGAGCGGGTAGACCGCGAGGCCGGGCAGCGGCGTCGGGCCGAGCTCCGACGCGTTGTTGACGAGCAGGTCGAGCCGGCCGAGCCCGCGCACCGCGTCGAGCAGCCGACGGCGGTGACCGTCGTCCGCCACATCGCCCGGGACGGTGATCACACGCCCGCCGTACAGCCGGATCGCGCGAGCGGTCGCCTCGAGCGCCTCACAGCCGCGAGCCGTCAGGACCAGGTCCCAGCCCTGCGCCGCCAGGAACGCGGCCAGCGAGGCGCCAAGTCCGCGGCTGCCACCGGTGATGAGTGCGACCTTCTTCTCCATCGTGCCTCCTTCGCTCGGGATGCCTCCAGCGCACATCGAACAATGGAGGAAGGAACGGGCGCGCACATCGCCAGGAAGCCGGGATTCCCGCCCGGACGCCCGGACGGGCCGAACCTGTACGTTCGGTCAGGTAGGCGTGAGGTCAGCGCTAAGTCAGGTGAGGATGCCGCGCTCGCGCGCGATCGCGACGGCCTCGGTGCGGTTCGAGGCCTCCAGCTTCGCGAGCAGCGAGCCGACGTGGAACTTCACGGTGCGCTCCGCAATGTGCAGCCGCTCGGCGACGCGACGGTTCGTGAGCCCTTCCGCAACGAGCCGGAGGACCTCACGCTCCCTGCGCGTGAGACCGCCGTCCTGCGAGCGCACCTGCCGCAGCAGCGCCAATGCGGCGACCGGCTCGATCAGCGACCCGCCTTCGCGCACGACCCGGATCGCGCGGAACAGCTCGTGACGCGAAGCGCCCTTCAGCAGGTAACCCTCGGCGCCGGCGCGCAGCGCGCCGAGGATCTGCTCGTCGCGGTCGAAAGCGGTCAGCACGAGGATTCGCGCGGCGGGCGCGCGCGCGTGGATCGCGCCGATCGCCTCGACCCCGCCCATGCCCGGCATCTCGAGATCGAGCAGCACGATGTCCGGCTTCGTCTCGCGGGCGAGACGCGCCGCCTCCTCGCCGTCCCCGGCCTGGCCCACCACCTCGAAGTCGCGCTGCGTGGCGAGCATCGCGGCGACGCCGTCGCGCACGACCGGGTGATCGTCCACCACCAGGATCCGAGTCGGCCGCGTCACGGCCCGACGCCCCGGGCCGCGGATCGCAACGGCACCCGCACGCTCAGCCTCGTGCCGACTCCCTTGCCGGTCTCGAGCTCCAGCGCTCCGCCGAGCAGCCGCGCGCGCTCCCGCATGCCGACGAGGCCGAAACGGCCGCGCTCCGCCTCGTCACCGGCGATGCCGTGCCCGTCGTCCTCCACGACCAGCTCCACGGCATCGGGAGCAGCGTGCAGCCTCAGCCCGATGTGCGCCGCGCCCGCGTGACGCAGCGCGTTCGAGATCGCCTCCCGCGCGATACGGTACAGCCCCACCTCGATCCGCGACGGCAGCGGCCGCGCGGCGCCGACCACCTCGAAGGCGACGACGGGGCCGCCGGCGTTCTCGGTGGGCGCCTCGCCTATCGACTCCGCCAGACCCCGCGCGCCGGCGCCAGTGATCAGCTCCTCCAGCGCCTCCGCGAGCGTCCGACCTTCCAGCGGCGCGGCGCGCAGGTCGAGCACCGTGCGCCGCGCCTCATCGAGCCCCGCGCGCGCGACCTCCAAGGCCTGCCCGACCAGCTCTCCAACCCGCTCGGCTCCGGCCCTCCCCTCCAGCAGCGCCTCGGCCGTATCCAGCCGGAGCGCGATCGCGGACAGTCCCTGCGCCAGCGTGTCGTGGATCTCGCGCGCGAGGCGGTTGCGCTCCTCGGCCGCGCCGAGCTCAATGCTGCGGTCATAGAGCTGCGCCCGCTCCACCGCGACTCCGAGCATGTCGCCGACCGTGCGGAGGATGCGCAGATCGGAGGCGGACAGCCGGCGCCACTCCGGGCTCGCGACGTTCATCACGCCGAGCTTGCGGCCGTGGGCCTCAATGGGGATGCTCGCGTGGTAACGCAGCCCGCCAGTCCCTTCCGTCAGCCAGCGCAGCCGGCTGCACGTCACGACGTTCACGTTCGCGGCGCCCGTCAGGTCACCCTGCCGGAAGGTGTCGAGGCAGTAGCAGTCGCCCTCCATCCGCTCCGGATGCTCTGCGAGCCCGGGCGGCAGATCCTGCCGCGCCGCGACGTACGGCTCGCCGTCGTCGGCGAGCAGCCACACCCAGCCGGTGCGCAGATCGAGCAGCTCCGCCACCCGCGCCAGCACCGTGTGCAACGACGTGTCGAGATCGGCCGACGCGTTCAGCGCCGCGGCGATCGCGTTCAGGATCTCCAGCTCGCGGTTGCGGCGGCGCAGCTCGGTGGCGGAGTCGGCGGAGGCGGAGTGGCGCTTCATGGTGGGCAATATGGATCGTGCGATGCCGGCTCGCACGGGGAGGTCACGGAGAACAACAGCCATCGCGCGGAGCCGCGAAGAAACGCGGAGACGCAAAGAGCCGCGGGGCGCTGTCCCACCCCGTCGCAGGACAACCGTCATCATGTGGTTTGCTACGCCGCGCGCCTGCGCTCGCGCCGCTGCGTCCGACTCCGCGGCTTTCCGTTCCTCCGCGGCTCCGCGTGATGAAGGGACGCTCGGCCGCGATGACCGCCGACGGCGTCGGCAGCGTCAGCGGCCGGTGTAGCCGGGGCCCCGCAGCACGCGACCCGGCAGACGCGTCGGTCGCCTTGCCTTCAGCGATGACGGGCACGCCGTTCACGAGCACCCACTTCATGCCGACGGAGAGCTGGTTCGGCTCCTCGAACGTGGCCACGTCGCGGATCGAGTCCGGATCGAAGACGACGACGTCGGCCCACATCCCCTCCTTCAGTACGCCGCGGTCGGTCAGACGCATGCGCTGCGCGGGCAGCGCGCTGAACTTGCGGATCGCCTCGGACAGCGTGAGCAGCTTCTCCTCGCGCACGTACTTGCGCAGGATGCGCGGGAACGTGCCGTAGGCCCGCGGGTGCGGGTGCTCCTGCCCGAGGATGCCGTCCGGCGAGGTGCCCTGCGAGTCGTTGTCGATCGAGACCCACGGCTGCTGGAGCGCGAGACGGATGTCCGGCTCCGACATCGCGAACACCGCGACCGACGTATAGCCGCGGTCCTGCACCAGCAGGTCCATCAGCGCGTCGATCGGGTCCTTGCCCTGCTGCTGCGCGATCTCCGACAGCCGCTTCCCCTGCAGCGGCCGCAGCTCCGGGTTCTGCACGACACTGACGAGCACCGCGTCCGGTCCCGGGATCTCCTGCCACTCGTTGTCCCAGTCGCCGTCGGTCGCGAGCATGTCCCTGCGGATGCGCGCGCGCATCGCCTCGTCCTGCAGCCGCTCCAGCATCTTCGCGTCGCCGCCGTCGTGCGCCCACGGCGGAATGAACGCGGACATCGAGTTGAACCACGCGGGATATGCGTAGGTGTTGGCCGAGATGTCGACGCCGCCGGCGCGCGCGGAGTCGATCTTCGCGACGATCTCCTTCATCCGCCCCCAATTGTTCTTCCCCGCCGCCTTGATGTGCCAGACCTCGACCGGGATGTGCGCCTCGCGGCCGATGCGGACCGCCTCGTCCAGCGCCTCCAGCACGTCGTCGCCCTCGGAGCGCATGTGCGTCGCGTAGACGCCGCCGTACTTCGACGCCTCCTTTGCCAGCGCGATCAGCTCCTCCGTGCTCGCGTACGGCGCGGGCGCGTACTGCAGCGACGTGGACACGCCAACCGCGCCCCGTCGCATCGCGTTGCGCACGAGCGCGCGCATGCTGTCGAGCTGGGCCGGCGTCGGGTCGACATCGTCGTCGCCGAGCACCATCCGACGTACCTGCGTCGCGCCGACGTACGACGCCAGGTTGATGCCCATCCCCTGCTTCTCGAGCCGCGCGAAGTACTGATCGAGCGTGCGCCAGTCGGGCGTGATGTCGTAGTGCGCCCACCCAATGCTGTCCGCCTTCACGATCCGTTCGTTCAGCGGCGCGATCGAGCCGCCCTCCCCCGTGATCTCCGTCGTGATGCCCTGGAAGACCTTCGACGGCAGGTGCGGGTTCACCAGGATCGTCAGCTCCGACTGCCCGAGCATGTCGATGAAGCCGGGCGCGACCACGAGTCCGCTGGCGTCGACGCGCTGCTTCGCCGGCTGCCCGTCGAGCTCGCCGACCGCCACGATGCGCCCGTCGCGGATGCCGACATCGCCCTGATACCACGGCGAGCCCGTGCCGTCAATGATCCGTCCGTTCTCGATCACGATGTCGAAGGGGGCGGGCTGCTGGGCGCGTAGCGGCAACGCCATCAGCAGCGGCAGGAGCACGGCGGCCAGGCGCAAGGGATCGGTGCGCATCATCGCGGTCATCCGGGGCGCGGGGAGGTGCTTCGTGAGTGTTTCGCGAATCTAGGGGCGGAGAGACGGTCCGGACCAGTTCGGCCGTATGGCCGCGAGTCAGATCGGGCCGCCGGTGCCCGCGTTGCGCCGTGTGGCTACCGGTAGCTACTTTGAGGCATGCGTGTCGTCGGAATCAAGGCCCTGAAGAACCGCCTCAGCGAGTACGTTCGTCTCGCCGCGAGCGGCGAGCGCGTGCTCGTCACCGACCGCGACCGCGTGGTCGCCGAGCTCGGTCCGCCGGCGGCGGGTAGTCCCGAGCACGGGAGCGATGCCGCACTGGCCGAGGCGGTTCGGAAGGGGTGGCTGCGCCCGCCCGTTCTCCGTGAGCAGGGCGCGCCTCCGCGGCGCCCGGTAATGTCGCTCGAAGAGCTGATTGCCCTGCTCAATGAGACCCGTGCCGACCGGGCGTAGGCCGCGGCAATGATCTACCTCGACGCTTCCGCGGCGCTGGCGCACCTGCTGGTGGAGGCGCGCATGCCTACGGCGGAGATGTGGGGGGACTCGATCGTCTCGAGCCGGCTGCTCGTGTACGAGGTGTGGAACGTCGTGAACGCGAGAGGTCTCCGCGATACGCACGCGGAGGACGTGCGGGCACTGCTCGGGCGCGTCGCGTTCCTCGAGATGATCCCCGAAGTGCTACAGCGGGCCACCGAGCCGTTTGGGAAGCCGCTGCGGACGCTGGACGCGCTGCATGTCGCGTCCGCGCTCTTCCTCCGCGACCAGGGCGTGGATCTCGCGGTCGCAACGTACGACGAGCGTATGCGGGAGGTGGCGAGCTCGCTGGAGTTGCGGTTGTACCGCGGACTGTAGCCTGCCCGCCGATGCCGGTCCGGGCGGCCGGAGTCCGGTCAGTCGCGCATGATCAGGCACGTCGTCGTCCCGTGCGCGAGCAGCCGCCCGCTCGCGTCCGTGACCCGCCCCTCGGCCGTCGCGACCCGGCGCCCGCCGTGCAGGACCCGCCCCTCGCACAGGATCCGGCCCGTCTCGCGCGTGATCGCGCGCACGTAGTTCATCTTGAGCTCGAGCGTGGTGTAGGCGACGCCCGCCGGCAGCAGCGTGTGAACCGCGCAGCCCATCGCGCTGTCCGCCAGCACCGCGGCGAGGCCCCCGTGCACGACGCCGATCGGGTTGTAATGCTCCTCGCCCGGCTCTGCCCAGAACACGACGCGGCCCTCCTCCACCGACTCCAGTCCGAAGTCCAGCGTGACGGCGATCGGCGGACGCGGCAGCTCGCCCTGCATCATCGCCCGCAGGAACTCCAGCCCGCTCATCGTTCGACCGACCTGCGCGAGCCGCTCCGGATCCTCCCACTCCGTCGTGCGTCGCCCCATGGCGCATCCTCCTGTCGACACCGTCCCGCGAATGTGCGCGCGATGGGCCGTCGAAGCGAGCCCCCAGCCCCTCCCCCTCCTGGCCCTTGTCCTAGCCCTTGCCCTAGCCCTGCGAAGCCCCCGTAAGTCCCCCCAAGGGCTTGACCCGCCAGCCGGCGCATCCCAGAGTGTTCCCGGCGAGCCCCGCCCGCCGGACCAACTCGACGAGGGGACGCTGCCGCGCGAGGAACGACACGCCCGACGACCGCACACGATGCCGCGCCATCGCGGCTCGCGGCCGAACCGGGAAGCCGAACCCCGCAGCCGAGCGGGCGTCACACGTGAGAAGAGGATCCGGGACGCAGCGGGGCTCGATCTATTTTTTCCGGTCGGGCTCCGATTGGCGGGCGGACTTGCGCGGGTGGACGCGCTGCTCTCCGATCCGCAGAAGACGTGGCTCGCGGAGAACGCGCCGAAGCGCTGCGACCCGAACAGCGCGCCGGCGGGTACGGACGAGCAGGAGCAGCCCATCCAGTCCCGGCCGGGCCGGCCTAGACCCGAGCGGCCACTTCGGTCCGACGCCCGGCCGCTTCGGGCTCGGTAACGCGCGCATCGGCGAGCGAAACCTCGCGGGCCGCGATCCGCCGGGCCACGTGCTCGGCGTCGCGGCCCGCGCCGTGGATCATTCCGGACGACATCGCCCGCAGGAAGTGCAGTCCCGTGAAATAGAGTCCCGGCGCGTCCCGGACGACGCCCTTCTCGTGCACCGGATCCCCGCCGTCGAAGATCGGCAGGTCGATCCACGAGAAGCCCGGATGGAAGCCGGTGCACCAGAATGACGTTCGCGACGTCGAGCACCCGCCCGTCCTCCAGTACCGGCAGCCCGTCCCGCGCGCCGGCCGTCCGCCCGACGCGCTGCACACCGGCCCGCTCGAGGTCCTTCGGCATCACGCGGATCAGCGGCCCGCCCTTGTGCACCACCTTCGGCCGCATCTTCCGGCCGATCGGCGTGTCGACGGTCAGCACGCGGTGGAAGAGGAAGCGCAGCACCAGCGGCACGAGGAACAGCCGGCCAGGCAGCCCATCGATGCGGAACGGCAGGTGACCGGTGTCGCGGCCGGACATCCACACGCGGTGCCCGGCGCGAGACAGCTCCATCGCGATCTCGGATCCCGAGTTGCCCGCCCCGACGAGCAGCACGTCGCCTTCTCGCAGCTGACCGGGGTTGCGGTATTCGCGGGAGTGGAGCTGGACAATGTCGTCGCCGAGCTCCGACGCGAACGCCGGCACCTTCGGCGCCTGGTAGTCGGCCATCGCGACGACGACGTTGTCGGCCTCGAAGCGCTGCTCCCCCGCATCCACGAGGTAGCGGCCGTCCCGGCGCGTCAGCCGATCGACGCGCGTGCCGGTGCGGACCGGCAGGTCGAAGCGGCGGACGTACGCCTCCAGGTAGTCCGCCATCTCGTCCTTCGTCGGGAAGTAGTACGGCGACGACGGGAACGGCATGCCGTCCAGCGAATCGTAGCGCGCCGACGTGAACAGCCGCAGCGAGTCCCAGCGGCTGCGCCACTGGTCGCCAATGCGGTCGCGCGCCTCGACGATCAGGAACGGCAGCTTCCGGCGCGACAGGTGGTACCCCACGGAGAGGCCCGCCTGCCCCGCCCCGATCACCAGCGTTCCCACGTGCTCGCGCCCGCCCTCGCGCCGGTCGAACATGCTTCGCCTCCTGTATCCGCCGAGATCCGCCGGCACCCTGCCTCGTCCGCCGGCTCTGCCTACGATGGTAGCGACGACGCAGGTCCGGCGCTTCGGCTGAACCACCCAATTCGATCGCCGGGCGGGGTGGTTGATTCTATGTAGACGGCTGGACGAGGCCGTGCTCGTACGCGTACGCGGTCGCCGCCGAGCGCGAAGAAAGGCCGAGCTTCAGGAAGATGTTCGCGACGTGGCGTGCGACCGTCCGCTCGCTGATCGACAGCTCCGTCGCGATCGCGCGGTTCGTACGCCCCGTCGCGACGAGAGCGAGCACCTCGAGCTCGCGCGGCGTCAGGCCGTGATCGTCCGGCGCGCGGGCGCCCTTCCGCATCGCGTCGAGCCGGGCCAGGTCCGAGGCGGCGCCGAGGCGCTCGAGCCCCGCGCGAGCCGCCTCCAGCTCGAGCGCGGCGGCATCCTCGTCGCCGATGGCGCGGCAGGCTCGCCCGATCAGCGCCCTCACGCGCGCGACTTCATACGTCGCCTCGAGCGCCTGCCATCCGCCGCACGCCTGCCGCAGCGACGCGAGAGCGGCCATCGCGTCGCCGCGGGCCAGCTCGACCGCCCCGCACGCGTGGGCCGCCTGCGTGGCGAGCACGCCGGAGCCGAGCGCCTGCGCGATCTGGTCCAGCTCGTCGCACGCGGCGGCCGCCTCGTCCAGCGCATCGTCCTCGACCAGGATCTCGACTGCGGCCGGCAGCAGCCGCGCGCGCTGCGCGCGGTCGCGCGTTTCGCCGAGCACGCGTCGGATGGCCGCCGCCGCCGCTGCGACGTCGCCCTGCGCCAGCCTCAGCAGCGCGAGGCCCGGCTGCGGCTCGCGGCCCAGGCGGCTCGCGCGGCGGAACGCGTCCTCGGCCGCGGCCAGCTCGCCCACCAGCCGGTGCCCCTCGCCCTGCTGATACAGCGCGAGCGATACGGCTTCCGGGTGGAGCCCGCTCTCGAGGCGCTCCGCCGCCCGACGCGCCTCCTGCATCGCGTCGCCCCAATCGCCGCGCAGCCGGAGCAGCTCCGACCGGTAGACGAGGCACTCGCCGGCGTACGCGACCAGCTCCGGCTGCCGCTCGCACCATGATGTCAGCGCGGCCGTCCACTCGTGCGCGCGGGCGAGCGCGTGCACGCGGCGGCACGCGCCGATCACGCTGCAGTAGATCAGCCCCGTCACGGGCGGCGACAGCTCCCCCGTCGCGACCGCGACCATCGACTCGTCCATCAGCGCGAGACCCTCGCCGATCCGCGCCTGCCCCAGCCGCGCGAGACCCTGCAGATTGACGCTCAGCGCGAGCAGGTCGCGGTCGCCGAACCGCTCCGCGAATGCCGCCGCCTCGCCCGCCGTCCCATACGCCTTCTCCGGGTCGCCGGACATGAGCTGCTGCCGCGCCCGGGGCAACAGCAGATAGCCCCGCTCGACCGACTCCGTCGTCTGACCCTCCAGGATCCGGGTCGCGCGCGCGATCCACCCCGTGGCCGGACCCATCTCCTGGCGGTTCGAGAGGTGGAGCCAGATCCAGAACGCGCTGCGCACGGCCTGCCCCGCTTCGCCGGCCTCGAGATGCGCCCGGTGCGCACGCTCCAGCGCGGAGACGAACGCGTCGCCGCGCCCGCTGAGGTAGGCCGAGAGCGCGAGTCTCCACAGGTCCGGGGTGTCGATCGGCTCGCGCGAGTCCGCCTCCTGGAGCGAGCGATACGCGGTGTCCCACGCCCTGCGATCGTAGGCGGCGCGGGCGGCTTCGAGGTCAGAGGTGCGTGAGCTCACGAATGCGTTCCATGGC
The DNA here is from genome assembly GCA_963798855.1 of uncultured Gemmatimonadales bacterium. Lineage (GTDB taxonomy): Bacteria > Gemmatimonadota > Gemmatimonadetes > Longimicrobiales > RSA9 > CAWCUU01. Next base: position 204,684 of record CAWCUU010000002.1, read on the forward strand.
TTGGCAGCCCCAACCGCCGGCCGACGTCGCGGAACCGCTTCTCGGCCCTCAGCTCGTCGTAGAGCGGGTCGTTGCCGATCAGAAAAGCGGTGGCGCTCGGCTGGCGCTCGCCGGCCTCCACGACGTCGATCGCCCGCTCCAGGTCTCCGGTGCCGTAGACCGCAGCCGCACGATAGAGTGGATCGACGTAGCCGTCGCGAGCGATCTCATCGAGCCGGGCGAGCAGCGCCGCGGCGCGCTCCCGCCGGCCGGCCAGACCGATCACGCAAGCGCCGACGCCGACCATGAGCTGGCTCGAGGGAAGCAGCTCCAGCCCTTCCTCGCACGCTGCCACCGCCTCGTCGCGCCGGCCCTGCGCCAGCAGGTTCTCGCCGATGAACAGGTGAGCCAGCGCAAAATGTGGATACAGCTGGAGCAGCTCCGTGAGCTGTTGCACCGAGCCGCACGAGTCGTGCGCCCAGTACCGGACCCAGCCGAGCATGAAGTTCGTCCACGGGTCGAGCGGCGCGATCTCGAGCGCGCGCTCGGCGTGCTTCGCCGCCTCGACGTGGGCGCCCGTGATCGCGCGCTCCGCGGCCAGGTAGGCGTGCGCCTGCGCGTCGTCCGGACGGAGCGCCAGGGCGCGGCGCAACGCCGCATTCGCACCCGACCAGTCGCGCTCGAAGAAGAGCAGCAGGAGGCCGCGCGCGGTGTGGGTATCGCTCAGCTCGGGGTCGAGCGCCATCGCCCGCTCCACGGCTCCTCGCATGCGATCGTGGGCGCGCTCCGGCGCCGCCTCCGCGATCACGGCCTGCGTCCCCAGGCAGGACGCCAGACCGGCGTGCGCCGCGGCGAAGCCGGGGTCCAGCTCCACGGCTTCGCCGAAGCACGCGATCGCCTTCTCCAGTCCGGTCAACGTCCCGCGGAAGTGCACGCCCCGCAGGTAGGCTCGCAGCGCGGCGGGATCCGCGGGCGGCGCCGGCGGCCGTGCTCCGCCGGCGCCGTTCCCGCCGCCATTGGTCGTCGGAGGCTCGCACAGCAAATCCGCCAGCTCGACTGTCGGTCGCAGCCCGTAGTCCTCGGCCAGCCGCCGCTCGAATCCAGCGTAAGCCCGCGTCGCGCCCGACAGGTCCCCCTCGTGCGCGAGGCCGCGGACGAGGCGCTCGAGCGCGTCGCCGTACGTCGGCTCGATCTCGAGCGCGCGACGCAGCCAGCGCTCCGTGGCCGCCGATTCCCGGGCCCGCTCCGCGGAATCCGCCAGGACCAGCGCCGCCCGCAGCGCCATCCGTCGGTAGCGCTCCCGCCTGTCGTCCAGCCAGTGCTGGAACTCCGCCGCGTTGGAGAGGTGGAAAGCCTTCAGGAATTCGCCGCCGTACAGCCGCAGCGCGACGGCCGGACGACCCTCCGAGGCCGCGCGCTCGAAGGCGGTGGCGTCGCAGCGGAAACGGTCGCCGTCGATCTCGATCTCCTCCTTCCCCCGCGTCAGGAGGACGTCCTCCGGAAGCCGGCTCCGCAGCCGGTGAAGCGCCTGGCTCAGCGCGTTGCGGGCCCGGGCCTCGTCCATCTCCGGCCACAGCAGCCCGAGCAGCGCGTCGCGGCGGACCGGCGTCCCGATCCGCTCCCCGCCAATGTACGCGAGCAACGCCACGAGCTTGGGCTGGAGGCGGATCGCAGCCCCGCTGTCCCCGCTCAGACAGGCCGTTCCAAGAGTCCGGAACTCGATCATTCAGGATGCCGGTCAGGGTTCGATAAGGATCCGGTAAGGACGACGGCTCACCGTGGACGGAAGTCACGTCCACTACGGACTATGCAAACGTTTGGCCCGGGAGGCCACCATGCAGAAGCTCACGGCGATCCTTTCGATCGCCTTCCTCGCGTGCAGCGCCGACTCACAATCCCTCGCCCCGCCCACCGGCTCCTCACGCCCGGCCGCGGCAAAGCTCGTACCCGGAACCATCGAGACGCTCGCCACCTTCGACCGCGACGCCGGGCAGCGGCCGGAGGGCATCGCCATCGGCCCCCACGGCGAGATCTACGTCGCCATGCCGCGGCTAGGCCAGATCTGGGAGGTCGACCGAAACGGGGATCACGCCGTCTTCGCGACGATCGACCCCAATCCATCGACCGGAGCGCCGGGCGCGCTGGGGTTGGCCGTCGACGGCGGCGGCTACGTCTACGCCGCGCTCGCCTCGTTCAACCCCGACACGCACGGCGTCTACCGCATCTCGCCCGCGGGTGACGCGACCCGCCTCGACGGCAGCAATCAGATCTCCTGGCCGAACGCGATCGGGCTGGACGAACGCGGCAACGTCTACATCACCGACACGTGCGTCGGCGTCTCGCCCGGCTGTGGAGGTGCCGTCTGGCACTATCCAGATGAACACGGCGGCACGAGCCCCTGGAGCGGCGACCCGCTCCTCGCCGGCACCGGCGCGCTCCACGCCATAATCGGCACGCCGACTCCGCTCGGGGCCAACGGCATCGCGTACTGGCGACACGGACTCTACGTCGCGAACACGGAGCAGGGCAGCGTCGTCCGCATCCCGATCCAGAGCGATGGCTCCGCCGGCGAAGCCCGCGTCCTGGCCCAGGCACCGGCGCTGTTCACCGTGGACGGCATCACGGTCGACGCCCGCGGCGACGTCTACGCGATGGTGATCGGAGCCGACCGGATCATCCGGATCGATCGCAGCAGCGGCGAGCTCGACGTCGTCGCCGATGCGAGCGACGGCCTCGATCAGCCGGTGAACGCCGCGTTCGGAACCGTCGGATCGGACCGCCACACCCTCTACATCGCGGACTACGCGCTGTTCGACTTCGACCTCGTCTTTCCGACCGGCAGGCCGGACCGGCCGGGAGCGGGCGTGGTCAGCCTGTGGGAGGCGGTGCCGGGGCGGTAGGCGCGCTTAAGCCTGACGCCGCTGCTCGCGAGCAGCTTCGCTCGTCCCGGCACGCCACGAGCCGCTTGACACCGGGTGGCGGCCTCCTGACGTTTGACTCAGGATGCCCCCCATGCCGCCCACTGTGGCCACGACCAGCACGCTGGCCATGCTTCGCACCGTCGAGTCCCGCGGCTTCGAGACAGTGGATCTGCTGGCCGCCGCGGGCCTCGAGCGCGCGGCCGTCGAGGATCCGGATGTGCGCCTCCCGGGACCGACGGTGCTGATGCTGTGGAACGCGCTGCGCGAGCGGAGCGGCGACCCCGCGCTGCAGCTCTCGGCGCCCACCGGCCTGCCCTTCGGCGCCTACCGCGTCATCGACTACCTCGTCGATGCATCCGCGACGGTCGGGGAGGGCGTGCGGCGGTTCGCGCGGTTCTTCGGCCTGATCGCCGACGCGGTCTCGCTGACGGTCGAGGAACGCGGCGACGAGCACTGCCTCTGCCTCGCCCGCGCCGACGGCGGCGAGGTTCCCGCGCTCTACGTCGATTACGTCTTCGCGGCGCTGGTCGGCCGCATGCGGATGAGGATCCGCCCCGAGCTGCGCGTGCGCCGTGTCGACCTGCGCCGGGCCGAGCCGGCGGAAACCGCTCCGTACACGGAGTGCTTCCGGGCGCCGGTCCGCTTCGCCGCGACGAACGACTGCCTGAGCTTCGACGCCGCCGAGTGGGACGCGCCCCTGGCCAACGCCGACTCGGCCCTGGCGCGCCTCCTGGAAGAGCATGCGCGGATGCTGTCCGAGCGCATTCCGGACGCACCCAACGGCTTCGTGGCCGAGGCGCGCCGCGCGCTGATCGCCGCACTCCCCGAGGAGGCGCAGGCCGCCGGCGTCGCGCGCGCCCTCCACGTCAGCCTACGGACACTGCAACGTCGGCTGGTCGCGGCCGGCACGACGTTCCGCGACCTTTCCGAGAGCGCGCGGCGCGGGCTCGCCGAGGCGTACCTCACCGACCATCGAGTATCGATCGCGGAGGTCGCGTTCCTGCTCGGCTTCAGCGACCAGACCAGCTTCAACCGCGCCTTCCGTCGGTGGAGCGGCGTATCGCCCGGGGGGTGGCGCAAGCGAGCCGCGGGACGGGAGCGAGAGCCGCACGCACATCGCGGCTGTCGCTCCCGCTGAGCGGAATCCGGCCGCCTCTGTCAGAAGCGCAGATTCACATCGAGCGTCGCGTAGGCGGGCAGCAGCTGGTGGTCGCCTTCCCGGTCGCGCGCCTGGCCGGCCCGCAGCACGAGGTCGTAACGCCCGAACGAGACGCCTCCCGCCGCGCCGAGCCGGATGTTGGCGCCCGTGTCCGAGTACCAGCCGTCGCGCGCGTCGAGGTAGTACGTCACGCGGTAGTAGTCGCTGTGCGTGACGTGCGTCGCGATCGCGCCATCGTAGCCGCTCTCGGCGGCGACGAACCAGCGCGGCTTCCAGTAGCCGCCGAGTAGCACGCCATCCGCCGCGAGGCTCGTCAGCCGGCCCATCGGGTTCGTCGTCCCCCGCAGGCTCCCGCCCAGACCGCCGATCAGCCGCCAGCGGGACTGTCCCACGATGTCGACGGTCGCGCCAATGCGCGTGTCGTAATCGCGCGAATCCGCCTCGGCCCACGGCGCCGTCACGCTGCCGGACAGGAGCAGGGTCCGACCGCCGAGCGCCAAGACTCGGCTGTAGCCGAAGCCGGCAATGAACCCGTAGTCGACGCCGACGCGCACGTGGGCAATGTTCGGTCGGTCCTGGTCGAGCGCGGCGCGATTGACGATCACCTGTCCGGCCCCGTCGGCCGGACAGGTGAGCGACAGCCCGATGGCGACGACCAAAGCGAGGAATGACCACGCCGCGGCGCTCGCGCGCCTCACGTTCCGGGTCCTCATGATGCACCTCCCCCGAAGCCAATGCGCTGGAAGTACGCCCGCACGTGAGCCAGGTAATCGGCCGGCCGCTCCCAGATCATCTCGTGACCCACCCCGGCGATCGTCTCGATCGTCGCATCCGGGTAGCTCGAAGCCAGCTCCTGCTGCTGCTCGAGTGGCATCGATTCGTTCAGCTCGCCGCGCAGAAACAGCACGGGCCGGCTGAACGCACCGAGATCGGTCGTCCAGTCGAAACCCTGGTCCTCGACCAGGTCGAAGAGCTTGCGGTTCACCACGAAGCCGGCCCGCCACGAGGGCGACGGATTGTCGGAGTCGAGGTGCTCCGCCGGCGTGCCGCCGGCGCTCGCCGCCATCGCCATGTAATCGGCGCGCGCGTGGTCCGCCGGCGACATGAATCGGTAGAGCCAGGTCGCGTCGTTCACCTTCTCGCCGAGGATGTCGAGCGAGCCCATCAGGTCGTCCATGTAGTGATCGAGCTGGCGCTTCGTGAACGCGCCGGGCTCGCTAAGGATCGCGCCCTGGATGCGGCCGCCGTAATCGCCGTACTCGTTGATGAACCACGTCGCGTACATCGCCCCCCACGAGTGGCCGATGAAGACGATCGGCTGATCGGGCCGGCTCGTGTAATGCTCGATGACGAGGCGCAGGTCCTCGAGGTACAGGTCCAGCGTGTAGATGTGCGCGTCGTGCCGCTGCGAGAGGCCCGCGCCGCGCTGGTCCCAGAAGACGACGTAGAAGCCGTCCGCCGCCAGATCCTGGAGCGCCAGCAGGTTGCGGTAGTCGCTGCCCGGCCCCCCGTGCAGGACCATGATCATCGGATCCGCCGGATCGCCGAACGTCTGGGAGTGCAGCAGCGTCCCCGCGACCGCAATGTGCGGCAGCAGCGGGTTCTCCTCGACCGTCTGCGGCACGAGGTTGCCGGGCTCGTCGGGGTCGAGCAGCCCGCCGCACGCCGTGAGCGCCAGCGCGAGCGCCGCGACGACGAGCCCGACCGGGAGTCGTTTGGGCGAGTACATCGGAACGTCCTCCGTGAGGGGAGAGGGGCTCGCCCGCGATGGGGCGCGCCCTGCGTTTCCGATAACTCTCACCCGCGGCCCCGGTCTTGTCTTGACACTGCGCGCCGCTTTTTTTGACGATTCGCGCCAAATGGCGCGACGAGCGCCTCGATCGGCAGACCGGCGATCTGCCATCCGACCGATCGGAGTACGCCGCGGAGCGGAACAGCGACAGCCGTGCGGACTATCATGCGCCCATGGCCAATCTGCCCCTTTCCGTTCTCGACCTCGCGCCGATCGCGTCCGGCTCCTCCGGACCCGAGGCGCTGCGCGAGTCGCTCGCACTCGCTCGCCTCGCCGAGTCGCTCGGCTACAGCCGCTACTGGTTCGCCGAGCACCACGGCATGCCGAGCATCGCGAGCTCCGCGCCCGAGATCCTGATCGACCGCGTCGCCTGCTCGACCGAGCGCATCCGTGTCGGCTCCGGCGGGATCATGCTGCAGAACCACGCGCCGCTGCAGGTCGCGGAGGCGTTCCATACGCTCGCCGCGCTGCACCCCGGCCGCATCGACCTCGGCATCGGCCGCGCGCCGGGCACGGATCCCACGACCTCGGCCGCGCTGCGCCCGTTCGACCCGTCCCGCTTCGCCGAGCAGATGGCCGAGCTGATCGGGCTCTCGCGCGGGGACCTGCCACCCGACCACCCCTTCACGCGCGTGCGCGTGGTACCTTCCGAGGTCCGGCTGCCCCCGATCTGGATGCTCGGGTCCAGCGGCGGCAGCGCCCGCTTCGCCGGCGAGATGGGGCTCGGCTACGGCTTCGCCAGCCATTTCAGCCCAGCGCCGGCGCTGCCCGCGATCCGCGCCTACCGCGAGGCGTTCCGGCCGTCGGAGGACTTCCCCCGGCCGCACGTCATCCTCGCCATGGCGGTCGTCTGCGCACCGACGCGGGAGGAGGCCGACCGCGTCGCCGCCTCATCGGACCTGCTCTGGGTCCGGATCCGGCGTCAGGAGTTCCTGCCGATCCCGACGCCGGAGGAGGCGCTCGCCTATCCCTATACGCCCGCGGAGCGCGCGGTGGCGGAGGAGCGGAGGCGGCTGACGGTCGTGGGAGATCCCGACACGGTGAGCGACCGCATTCTCGCCGCCGTCGAGGAGACCCGCCCCGACGAGGTCATGGTCACGACGACCGCGCACGACCCCGCCGCGCGGCGAAGGTCGTACGAGCTGCTCGCGGACGCGCTCGATCCGAAGCCGTGAACGCCGTGCGGCTTCGGCGTCAACCGCTGCGGGTCGCGACGGATGCGCTGGAGCCGGCGCCGCGTGAGTCGGCGAAACGGATCACGACGACCACGCCCGAAGCGATCGTGATGATCCCGACGGCCGCGATCGCGGCACCCATCCCGGCGAGGTCCGCCAGCACGCCGGCGACCACCGCGCCCGCCACGTAGCCGAGGTCCCGCCAGAGGCGGTACACGCCGACGGCGGTGCTGCGCCAGGATGGGCGTGCAATGTCGCCCACGGCCGCGAGCAGAGCAGGATAGACCAGCGCCGTTCCGACACCCAGAGCCGCGAGCTCGAGACCCCATGGCGCGAAGCCCTCCGTCGCGGCAATGGCCAGGAGCGATACGCCCTGCAGCGTCATGCCCGCCACGATCAACCACTTCCTCCCCCAGCGGTCGCTCAGGGCGCCCGTAGCGAGCTGGCCCACGCCCCACACGGCGGGGTACGCGGCGACGAGGACCGCGACATCCCGTAGCGGCAGGCCGGCCGCCCGGAAAAAGAGAGGGAAGATCCCCCACGCGAGCCCGTCATTGAGGTTGTTGACGAACCCGGCCTGGCTCACGCTGAACAGGCGACGGTCCGACCAGAGCGACCGCCGGAGCACCTGTCCGAGGCGTAGCCGCGGGCCGGCGGCCGCGCCACCCGTCGTCGCGTCCTCGACACGGGCGTGCGCCGACGTATCGCGCACGAAGACCGCCGCCAGGAACAAACCCACGCACGCCACGGCGACGCCCAGGTAGGCCGGTCCCGCGCGCAACCCCCAGCGCGCCGCAGCGAAGCCGCTCGCCAGCGAAGCCACGGCCACTGCCAGATATCCCGCGAACTCGTTCAGCCCCATCGCGAAGCCGCGCCGCCGCGGACCCGCGAGATCGATCTTCATGACCACGGTCATCGACCACGCGAGCCCCTGGCTGACCCCCAGCAGCGCGTTCGCCGCGACGATCCACGCCCAGCTCGGCGCCCAGCCGACGGCGAACGGCACCGGTATCGCGAGCAGCCAGCCCGCGATGAGAGTCCAGCGCCGACCACGCGCCTCGCCGAGCCACCCCGCCGCCAGATTCGCGATCGCCTTCGCCAGACCGAAGGTCGCGACGAACGAGAGCGCCATGGTCGCCGACGCGATCCCGAAATCGGCCGCCGCGACCAGCGGAAGCGTCGCCCGCTCGAGACCGACCATCGCCCCGACGAATCCGTTTACCACGACCAGCAGCGTGAACTGCCGCCAGTTCGCCCCGAGACCCAGCCGCACGTGCCTCGCCGGGCCACCCGCCTGAACGTCGGCTCCGCGCCGCTCGAGCACGGGCGACACGCCCGGGTCGGTCATCCCGATTGGCGCCCGATGTCGACGGCGCGCACGATCATCCGCCCCTGTCAGCGGTGACCGGGAACCCCTCCGCCTGCCATTCCGGTAGACCCTCGTCCGTCCGACGTGCGCGGTAGCCGTGCCGGCGCAGGATCGCCACCGCTTCGACCGCGAATACGCAGTACGGCCCTCGGCAGTAGGCGATGACCTCGTTCTCTTTCGGAACCTCGTCCAGCCGACGCTCCAGCTCGGCCACCGGAATCGACAGCGCGCCCGGGATGTGTGCCGAGTCGTACTCGAACCGCGGCCGCACATCGAGCACAGTCACCTCCCCATCGCGGAGCCGCCGGCGAAGCTCCCCGAGACTCACCGCATCGAGCTCGTCGCGACGTCCGAGATAAAGCGACGCCACCTGCTCCACCTCGGCGAGGCGAGCGTGCGCCACCGTCTTGAGCGAACGCAGCAGGTGAAACACCCCCTGGTCCGCCAGCCGGTAGTGGACGTGCGTCCCATCTCGCCGCGTCTCCACCAGACGCGCCTCGCGAAGCACGCGCAGGTGCGCGCTCGTGTTCTTCAGCGGGGTCGACGCTTCGGACGCGAGAAGCTCGACCGTCTTCGAACCCTGGCTGAGCAGATCCAGCAACTCGATCCGCTTCGGGCTCGCGATGGCGTGTCCGATGCGCGCGAATTGCGCGTAGAGCGGGTCCTTCAACTGTCGGTGGGGCATCGCACTCCTTGCGGCTTAATCCAATGGACTATAGATTATCGGAATAGCCGCGTCAAGAACCGAACCCCGGCGTTCCGCCACAACCTCCAGGATTCGGAATCATGAGCCAGAGCGCACCCCTCTCCATCCCCGGCGTGAGCCGACCCGTCGAGGGACTCGACATCGAGGAGCTGCATCATGCCATCCGCGACGAGTACTCCCTCGTCGCCTCCGATCCCGAGCACGGCTTCCACTTCCACACCGGGCGCAGGCTCGCTCGGATGTTGGGGTATGCGGACGAGTGGCTCGAGGGCGTACCCGAGGCGTCGATCGCGTCCTTCGCCGGAACCGGCAATCCGTTCGGCGCCGGACCGCTCCGCCCCGGCGAGAACGTCGTCGATATCGGGTGTGGCGCCGGGATCGACAGCCTGATCGCGGCCGCGATGGTGGCGCCGGGCGGCGAAGTGGTCGGAGTGGACATGACGCCAGCGATGCTCGAGAAGGCGCGCTCCGCTGCCGAGCGTGGCGGTTTCTCGAACGCGCGCTTCCATCACGGCACGGCCGAGTCCCTGCCGGTCGAGGACGAATGGGCGGACGTCGTGATCTCCAACGGCGTGCTGAACCTCTTCCCGGACAAGCTCGCCGGGCTGCGGGAAATGGCGCGCGTGCTCGGGCCCGGCGGGCGCCTCCAGATCGGCGACATTCTCGTCGAGAAGAGCGTGGGCGAGGACGCGAAGCGCGACATCGATCTCTGGAAGGGGTGAATCGCTGGGGCTCTGCTGGAAGCGGAGCTGAGGGCGACGGTCGTCGCCGCGGGATTCGTGGGGTTCGAGATCGTCGCTCGCGTGGACGTGTACGCCGGCGCGCCGCAGTCCTCCAGCGCGGCGCAGTTCGGCACGCTCGGCGTCACGTTCCGGGCGCGGAAGGCGCGGGATGAAGACGAGTGGGCGACGGCGCTCGCCGCGCTCACCTGCTCGCTGGAGTGATCGCGACCCGCTAGTCGTCCACCCAGTGCTCGATGTAGCGCCCGCCGCTGGCGCTCCTGCCCACGAGCGCCGCGACGATCGCGCGCAGCTGCTCGTACGGCAGCGTGCCGATGACCATCCGGCCATTGATGATCAGCGTCGGCGTCGAGCGGATGCCGTGCGCGTATTCGGACGACGTCGGCGCGTAGTCCGCGCCGGTCGCGATGAGGCGGGCGACGATGGCGCGGGTCGCGCTGTCGCCCGCCGCACCTTCCAACCCGAGCCGGCGCGCCAGCTCCGCGCGCCACGCCGAATCCTTCGCCTCCGCCGGGTGCGCGAGCACCGAGTCGTAGACCGCGAGGAACCGGTCCGGGCGGTACGCCGCCATGTACGACAGCTCGCACGCGCCCGGGTGCTTGTCCTTCTCCACGACGTCGTTGCACTTCGCCTCGAGCGGGAAGAACTGATACGCCAGGTTGATCCGGCCGGGGAATTCCGCGTCCAGGCGGCGGATCTGCTCCGCGAGGTACCGGCAGTCGCTGCACAGGAAGTCGCCGTACTCGACGATGCGCACCGGCGCGTCCTCGAAGCGGGGCGTCGCGCTCAGCACCCGATACGGCGACAGCTCCGCAGGCGGCGGCACCGTGTCCAGCGCGAAGAACTGCCGCACCACCGCCGTCGCCTCGCCGCCCGCGCGGGCGGCGTCCCGCGCCTGCAGGTAGAGCCGCCCGGCGCCACCTCCCATGAGCAGCGCCACCCCCAGCACCGACAGGTGCATCGGCGCGGGGAGCGGAGAGCGCCGGGTCGTCAGGATCGGCCTCCGGACCGGCGGCACGCCGAACGCGACGTACAGCAGAGCGAACACCGTATACGCGGTGCACAGCAGGCACAGGCTGCGCAGCCCCACCACCGAGTACCCGACGAGCGCCAGCCCCAGCCCTCCGTTCAGCCACGCCACCGCCCGCGCGGTCCGGTCGAAGCGCGGCGACGGGAACAGCGCATCCAGCGCGAGGAACGCCGCGACGACGAAGCCGAAGACGCCGAGCGGCACGCCGAACGGCGCCGCCACCGGCGCCATCGCCGAGTCCGCGCAGCTGAAGAACGTGCCGGCCCGGCACGCCGCCGCGTCCGCGAGCGTCGCGGGGTAGCGCACCGCAATGTAGTGCCGCACCGTGAGCAGCGCGACGACGGCCATGGCGAGGGCCAGCGCGAGGCCGATCGCGCGGCGGAATCGAGCCGTTTCCATCGCTGAGCGCACCTCCTCGAGGTTCCGATCCCGACGATGATGCCGCCGCCACGCTGTGTCAGTCGGTGGAGATCACCGACCGGCGTAAGGGAAACGCTGACGATCGACGTGAGCGCTGTAGGCCGCGCCCGCGGTTACACCTTCATCACCCACCCGCCGGCCCGCCGTACGCTTCGCACCCCTCGCGCTTTCGGGTGTCCACGATCTGGACGATCCGCCAGCCGTCAGGCGTGAGGACCAGGTCGAAGGTGTCGATGCCGCAGTGGCTGAAACGCTCCCCGGCGTAGAACGCGTAGCGCGCCCACACGGTCGCGAGACCGTCGTCGACCTGGACCACCGGATCGGAGATGCGCTCGTCCGGGACGGACTTCGCCTGCGCGATCGCGCGCAGGAAGTCCGCGATCGGCGTCGATTCGACGACCGGCGAGCCCGTGGAGTCGGTCGCCGCAGTGAGCAACCGAGCCTCGGGGTGAAGGGTGGCGCGGATGGCGGCGCTGTCACGGGCACGCATCCCATCGAAGAGCGCCTGCACCGCCTGCAGCGGGGCGTGGCTCTCCTGCGCGAAAGCCGGGCCCGGCGTTAGGAAGGACGCGACGAACAGCAGACACAGGGTGCGCATGGCTGTCTCCAGGCTCGGGCCAGGAACGCGGCGGATGACGCTCGCGAGCGACGGCCTTGCCGGCCGACCGTCGGCCGACGCCGTTGCCGGACCGCCGCCCGTATTCTACGCTCCCTTCGACCGCCGCCGCACCCCACCTTCGCCCGGAGGACTTCGCCATGGACGACAGGGCGCTCACGGCCGTCGGCCCGCTGCCGCTCCGCCTCGGCCTCGGAGTCACGTTCTTCCTGCACGGCTGGCTGAAGCTGTTCGGCATGGGCATCACCGGCGTGACCGGCTTCTTCGGCTCGCTCGGCATTCCGCTGCCCGCCCTCGCGGCGCCCGCGATCACCACGCTCGAGAATGGTCGGAGGCGCGGCCATCATCATTGGCCTGCTCACCCGGCCCGTCGCCGCCCTGCTCGCCTGCGACATGGCGGTCGCGATCGCCGTCGCCAAGCTCCGCGGCGGCTTCTTCGCGCCCAGCGGATTCGAGCTGGAGATCATGCTGCTGGCCGGATCCCTGTCGCTCGCGTTGCTCGGCCCCGGCTCCCCATCCGTGGACGCGCTGCTGCGCCGGCGCCGCGCGCGGGCAGAGCCCGTCACCGAGCCGGCGCCCCCACCCAGCGCGGTCTGAGCGCGCGTCCGGCGGTTGTAGGGGGGAAAGCTTGCGGTTATCTTTGCCTCCCTCGGGACGTAGCGCAGCCCGGTAGCGCACCTGAATGGGGTTCAGGGGGTCGCGGGTTCAAATCCCGCCGTCCCGATTGCTCGGTCACAGAGGCCTGGTCCGGCGAGAAGCATTGTCGGGCCAGGCTTCTCAGCGTTGGGGCGCCAGGTCGGTCGGTGTGTCCGTGCGAGACTGTGGGTAGCGAGAACCGCATTCGGGCCGAGAGGCCCTTGCTTGCATGTATCACGCGTGATACATTTTTTGGCCATGGGCAAGGTCACAGTGCGGGATCTGCGCAACCACGGAGGCCGGATCCTGGAGCGGGTCGCGCGGGGTGAGACGTTGACCGTCACCCGCTCCGGCAGAGCCGTTGCGGAATTGCGGCCGCTTCCGGCGCGGGGACTCCGTGCGGAGGCACTCCTCGAACGGTGGCGCGCCCTGCCTCGGGTCGAGCCCCGGAAGCTGAGGGCAGACCTGGACGCGGTCGTGGACGCGACCGTTTGAGCGATCCGGTGCGGTACGAGCGCGGAGTGCTGGACACGAGCACCCTCATCCTGCTGCCGCGGATCGAGGACCCGGAGTCTCTCCCCCTCGAGCCGCTGATCACGGCGATCACGCTCGCTGAGCTCTCTGTGGGCCCCCTGGTTGCGACCAGCGAGGAAGATCGCGTTGCTCGACAGGCGCACCTCCAACAGGCCGAAGCGGATTTCGACCCGCTCCCGTTCGACTCGAGCGCGGCGCGAGCCTTCGGTCGCATCGCGGCATCGCTCCGCAGCGCGGGACGGAAGCCGGCCGCACGCGCCTACGATGCGTTGATCGCTGCCACGGCCCTCGCCTACGGCCTCCCCGTTTACACGTGCAACCCCGACGACTTCTCCGGCATCGAGGGGCTGGACGTGGTCCCGGTTCCGATCCCGGATCGGCCGTAGACATCGGAGCCCCCGTCCAGGAGTCGATCGTTCCAACGACGCGGCGAGGCTCGGCGGTCGGTCCGTGGGGCTCGGCCGGCAGTCCGACCGAGCGGCTTCAGCGCGCGAGCGGCCGGCGCGATCGTCCTGAATGAGAAGGTGCTCGCGGCCGATAAGCTCAGCGTGCTCCATGCGCTTCGCATTCACGTCCCCAGCATCTCGATCGACACTTGGGCGGATTGCTCGGTCCCGGACGATGGGTGCGGGCATCACGCGCCCTCCTGCTAGTCGTTGTCGAAGAAGACTTCCTCGATGCGGCACCCGAACTCACGAGCGATCCTGAACGCGAGCGGTAGGCTGGGATCGTAACGCCCCACCTCGATGGCGTTCACGGTCTGCCGCGACACGTCCAGTTGGCGTGCCAGATCCGCCTGCGACCAGTTGCGCTCCGCTCGCAGCACCTTCAGCCTGTTCCTCACCGGTATCGGCGACGGGCGATCGTGAGGCCGACAAAGTAGAAGGCGAGGAGGAATGGCCAGACGTGCCGATAGCTCAAATCGCCGGCGGGCAGTGTAATCACCCGCTGCAACAACCCCAGCGACACGATCAGCAGAATGCTGAGCGGGAAGGCAATCGCCAGCGCCTCGAGCTGGATCCGCTGGTGCATCTCGTCCAGCGCCCGGAGGCACCGAATCTCCTCGAAGATGAACCAGCCGAAACACGCGACGGTGAGCGCGATCAGCGCCAGGCTTCCCTCGCGCGGCAAGTTCCACCGCGGAGCGAACAGGGTCGCGAGGTAGCTGACCACCAGGGCGGCCCCGGCCGCCGGGAGTCGTTTTGTCATGGCGTGCATAGTAAAGCGTCGTTGACTATTTGTCAAGTGTCATTGACTCGCGCAGAAACGATTTCCGCACATGCAAGTCACCCGCGTGGGCGGGTCAGGGCCTGGAACTCGGGGTCCTTCCGGTACGGGTCCCACGCGGCTGATCGGTGTACCCCGAGCCAATCACCTCCGTCCTGAGCCGCTTGCGTGAGAAAACCGAATGCCCGCGCGCGATCTCCCATAGCCGCTGCGATCTCTGCCGGCACGGTTGCGTTAATGTCACGAGTGTTCATCAGGAGGTCCAACCACCGTTCCGCGGATGCGCGGTCTCCACGGTGAGCCGCCAGAAGGCCCCGGTACAGCATGGCTTCAATGTCGTCATCCCCGAACTTCTCCCAGATCTGCCGGGCGTCGTCCCAGCGGCCCTCATCGAACGATATCCTCCCGCGACAGCGCTCGATTTCATCGAGAGCGCTCGCCCGATCCTGACGCGTCGCGAGCCAGGCGGTCAGCGCAGGCGAGTCCAGCCACTGGTCGGCCCGCCGCAGCATGCGCTTCGCGGCCGCGTCGTGACCATGCGCACGCAATTCCGCAGCGATCTGCTCGAGCAGATCGGCCACCGGACCACCTGGATTCGATGGCAGAAAGAGCAGTTCCTTCACACGAGCCTCGGCGGCGTCGATTCGGCCCAGCCCGATCAGGCCCGTGATCTCCACGAGCCTTGCGACGGGGTCCTGCGGCGCGATTCGCCTGAATCGTCTTCCAAGCGCGACCTGCCTCGCGTAGTCGCCCAGGGAGATGGCTGGCCTGCTCCTCGCCGGTCCAGTATCCCGGCCATTGTCGGACCCACCCGTGTTCGGGGTCTATCGGTTTCCAGTATTCGATCGCGTCCGCGGGTCGGTTGAGCGACAGCGCCACGAGGGCCGCCATGTGGCTGAAGTGAGACCCCGGACTGAGGCGGGCCCCGGCTCCCAGGGCGGCCAGGATGCCCGGAAGATCGCCCCTTCGCCTCGCCATGAAGTCATCGAGGGCGGTCCGCTCGAAAGGCGTCAGCCGATCGCGCCTCTCCAACAGCAGGTCCTCGACCGAATCACGCTGCGAAAGTTGCCCGGAGTTCACATACGCGTACCGGCTCCACACCAGCGGCAGCGAGAACGTGCTGTCGAGTCTTGCGGCCGCGGCGAAATGCGGTAGCGCCTCCACGTAGCGGCTCTCCTCGAAGAGCCGGAGCCCGATGACGTACTCGCGGTACGAATCGAAGGTGGGCGGGCGAACCTCCGTAGCCGCATGCTGCGATGAGACGCGACGATCCATGAGGACGGCCATGGCCCCCGTGATCCTGCTCCGCAATTCACTGGCAGCGTACGTGGCATCCGCCGCCGGCGATGAAACAGGGCCGATAGCGCTGAGCAGCCGATGCGTCCTGAGATCCGTTATCTGACTCTGGAACAACAGAGAATCGGCGGTCCGGTAAACAGCGCCCCACACCACGACTCCGGCACCCGCCGCACTTCCCATGGCTGCGGCGAGGGCGAGTCCTGTGCCCCCCGTCGAATCCCGACTGGCCTCCTGCGCGGCGAGCGCGGCACTCAGGGGGTCAACGACATTCACGAGGCCGGTCTGCTGGAGTCCCTGCGTCACCCAATCCTGCACCACGTATCCGAGCATGTCGAAGTGCGGGTCTCCCGTGCGGTTCTCGAATGCGGCGACGAGTACGCGCGCGTCGTTGACCGGCTCCGTCCTGAACCTTCTGATGCCAAGGGCCGCGATCGCGGCCATGCCGAGCGCTCCGGCAGCGATCAGCAGTCGGGCGGGCAACCGGCGACCGGGCCGGCCGGCCTTGCCCGACGCTTCCACTCGAGTGGGAAGGTTCGGCGTGTCGTCCGCAGAGGTGGTTTCCGGCTCAGTGAAGGACTCCGGGACCACGACGGCGCCGTCGCTCGGGTTCCTCCGGTCGCGGATGCGATTCACCAGCGCCTCGGTCTCCGGCGCCGCGCTGAGCTCCAGGTCGGCGAAAAGCGACCGGGAGAAGCTATCGTAGGCCTCGATCGCAGCCGCTCTGTTGCCGGACGAATCGAGCACCTCCATCAGCCGGCGGAGTGCCGATTCGTTCCGCGGCTCCCATTCGAGAGCACGGCGGGCCCACCTCGCTGCAGCGACGTGGTCTTCCTTTTCGACGGCGCCCCGAGCGAGCTCCAGTGCGACGCCGCCAGCCCGGCGAGCGAGCCGTCCTCTCTCCGCGTCGACCCAGCGCTCGAACTGCGGCGCGTCCGTGATGTGGAAACCCGTCAGCAGATCCCCGCGGTAGAGGCCCACCGCGTCTTCCAGTCTGCCCGCATCCGCTGCCCGTCGGAACTCCACCACATCCGTGACGAGCGCATCCTTGTTGATTTCGACCGCTTCCGCCGAGGCGCGGAACAGATCGCCACCCAGCGACCGGCGCAGATACGTGAGCGACTGACTGAGTGAGTTGCGCGCATGCTCGGCGTCCGATTCCGGCCAGAACATCGCCAGGAGCGTTTCGCGCGTCTGGGGGCCGCTCGGCTCCACGGCGGCGATGTACGCGAGAAGCGCGAACCGCTTCGGCTGCGCCAGGACCGAGTGTACGGAACGCCCATCGCCGTTCGTGAGATCCGGGGTGCCGAAAAGCTGCAATCGAAAGCGAGGAGCACCCATAGGAGGCGGCTCCCAGGAGGGGATTAGGTCTGATTCAGGGATAGGTCAGGCCCGAAGGATACCGTCCCGAAGGTAGCGCGACGGAAGCTGCTGCTCAATGCTCGCGTTCCCCGGTTCCGACAAGGCGACCCCCTTTCTGTGAGGCTGACATGCGACGGTCTCGATGTTCCACGCACCCGTTCCTGGCCAGCGTGACCACCGCGGTCCTCGTCCTGGCGGTCGCCTGCACGGATTCGGGTACGCCGGCAGGTCTGCCCATGGCCAGGCCGCAATTCGCAAAGCCGACCGGCAAGACCATCGATACGCACCCACGCGCGAACCTTCTATGGGACGACCTGCCGGGCAGCGACGGCACACCCACCGCGGGGATCCGCGGCGACCGACGGGACCGGTTCGGCAGTCCAGCTGCCCTGACGGAATATCAAGGCGCCGACTGCGGGGTCCGCGGGATCATCTACGACGGGAGAGGCGAAAGCGGAAACATCGATGTCGATACCGATACCGACTACACCACGGATATGTCTGCCGACTGCGGAGAGCGCCGAAACATGCTGCTCTACGTCGGTGACGATCAGGCGATCGGCGCAGTCGCAACGACGATCTACCCACACCTGATCATGGAGGGGGTCTGGTCCGTTCCCACAGGCCAGACCGCCGATCGCAGGGTCACCTTCGGTCTGCAGGGCCTCGGTCCGGCCTGCGTCCTTGCGTTCGATGGCCAGTACCCGGGCGCGACGAGCGCGCGAGTGACGGGGCTGCCGACAGTGCAGGTGATGAACGCGAACGGAGATCTCGTGACGGCCCGTCAATGGCGCGTCGAGTCCCAGGGCAATCATCTCGTGGCCTGTCTGAAGCCGTCAAAGGGGGGCCGGTACCCTTACGCCGACAGCGGCGTGCGCTACTACCTGCCGTTCGCCGCAACGGTCACGGCCGTGCCGTACCCGTACGAGACTTATCCATAGCAGCCGACCATCCGTCGCGCTCCACCCTGGCCCTGAGGGAACGATGAAGAGAGACCGAGCTGTCGAATCGGGGACGACGTTCACGTTGCGACGTCCCGCTGCCGCTACCCTGTCTGCGCTCGTGCTCACCGCGCTCGGGACTCTGGGCTGCGCTCCGGACGCCCCGCCGCCGACTGAGCCAGCCGCGCGTGCCGACGTTAGCGAATTGAGCTCGGCTCCGAACGTGTCGCGGTTTGAATCGCCGTTCACATTCGGGGTGCTGGACGAAACGGCGGATCTCTTCCTGCTCGGCGGTCCGCCGATCGACATCAGCCAGTGGCGTGCCTGTGGAGGTGACCAGCGACCCTCTATTGCGTACTTCCAGTTCTCCGCGCAGCTGACGGACGCGCTGAAGATCCTGGTCCGCAATCCCGACCTTCCCGTCCACGTGTACCGCTGGAGTCAGCTGAACGACAGCTTCGGCGGTGATGTTTGCACTGCGCCCACAGTGGCGCTCGGGCTGGGTCGCGCGACCTACGCCGACAACGATGGCTCCGTCAGCCTGACCCGGACGAATACGTTCCGTTTTCAGGTGACCGGTATCCTCGATGATGTTCAGAACGGCGGAAAGGCAACCGTAGAGGCAATGGCGCATTTCTTCATCTACCGGGACGGGAGCTCCGAGGTGCGCACCAGCCGCATCCAACTGATGCACCTCGCGCGCTGATCGGGTCCCGCTGTCCGTCGGCGGGTGGGGCCGTTCGGGAGCGTTCGGCCAGGTACAGCGGCTCGCCCTCGGACGCGCCCTCCCGATCCGACGGCCGGTGCCCCTTCGTCAGAACGGCAGGAAAATGGTCTGGAGGTCCAGCTCGAGCGACTCCGGGGCTCCATCAGGCGTCCATAGTAGACGCCGTTCCGTACGTTCCGGCTCCTTCGCGCCTCGCGCGAAGCGCCAGACCCACACGACCCGCTGATCGGGGTCCGCCAGCCAGTACTCCGGCACGCCGAAGTCTCCGTAGCGGCGGGGCTTCTTCACGCGATCGATCGACGACGAGGTGGGCGACAGCACCTCGACGATCAGGCCGGGCGGTTTCTCGACGCCGCGGTTCGTGATGCCCTCGCGCGCGGCCTCCGGGACGAAGACGAGGTCCGGGCGCAGGAACTGTCCGCTCACGAACAGCACGTCGACGTCCGGCAGCACGACGCCGAGGCGGTGGCGCTCGACGAACTCGCGCAGTGTGATCCCCAACGTCAACAGCACGTGCTGGTGCATCGGCGACGGCGCCGGCGTCACGAGGACCTCGCCATCGATGACCTCGTACCGGTTGCCGTCATCCGGGAAGCGCGCGTAGTCGGAATACGTCCACGTGTAGGGCTGGGTCGGCTGCTGGCTCATCGGAGTTCTCCTTCCTGCATGATCCGAGCATCGGCCGCGCAAGGACATGGCCGCTGCGGACAGTGTGCTTTCGGAGCGCGACGGCGACCCGGTGCGCCACCAGGCCCGGGCTGTGGACCTGCGCTCAAGTTACCGAGCGTGGGCCGCCTGCGACCAGCGCCATCGCGCGGCGCCCGCCGTTGTTGACGTCTCGCATGCGCTCGGCCGGAGCTCCCGAGCCGCTGCCCACTCCAGAAGCCGTCCATGCTGCCATTGTCTCCCGGTGGACCCCAGCTCGGCCTCCTCCGTCCGCCCTGCCGAGCCCGGCGCGACGCCCGCGCGTGGCCGGAGCGTGACGAAAGAAACCGGGTCTGCCCTACAAGGTCTCTGGGAATCGGAGTACACCGCGGCGCCCCCCGGTCCGACATAATGTTGCCTCCCGGCGGGGCGTATCGCCCCGCCGGGTTCTTCGCCCGACAAAGGCACCCCGGCCGCGAGGCCGGTCCGCAACGCCAGGCATCTCCCTCCCGGAGACCGACCGGCTACCGAACGAGGAGACCCGGACCCGTTTTTCGTCCTCGAGGAGGCTTGTCATGAAATCGCCGCTGTTCGGCACCGTGTTCGCCGTGCTGCTTGTCGCCGCCATTACGGCGTGCGCCGACGACTCCACTCTCACGCCGACCCGGCAGGCGCCTGGCACCGTTGCCGCCAATGTCGGCGCCGCCATGCACCTGCCGGCGTCCATCCAGCAGAAGGCCGACGCGCTGAAGGCGGATCTCGAGGCCCGGGGCTACGAGGTCGCTCAGGGCTACTGGACGCTCTGGGGAATCGAGCAGTGCAGGTATCCGCTTCAGGCGCTGGGCTACTGCTACGGCAACAACCCCACCGCGCCCTACGCGCTGGCCGTGGTTCCGCAGTGGAAGGACGAGTTCGTGGATCCGCGCATGCAGCACGTGCTCACCCAGGCGCAGCGGAGCATGTCCGCCACCTACCGACTCGACGCCCGTGAGGCGCTGGTGGTCCTGGCAGACCTCCCGCCCGAGGCGAGGTACTTCGGGATGGGGACGAACGTCTTCAGCCGCGAGGCAAGCCTCAACGAGAGCGATCCGATCCTTCCGAGGGTCGCCGCCGACCCGCTGCTGAAGGGCATCCTCTTCGGCGCCTCGCCGGACCCGGCGCGCAGGATGATGATCTCGAGCATCGGCAACAGCACCAACAACGTCATCATCCAGCGGCAGAGCGGCAGCGTCTGGGGACAGCAGCGCTACTTCGTGATCACGCCCAATGCCGCGATGGCCGACTCGATGACGGCGGCGTTGCTGCGCGCGGGAGTCCCCACGTCCGACGACGTGTTCACCGAGCCGGTCTCCCCCTCCCTGGTGCGCGTGGGGCTGGGCCGCGGCGCGGATGACTTCATCACCTATATCCGCTACGCAATGCCGACGGACGACGCGGCGGGCGAACAGTGGCGCAAGGAGCTTCCGCTCACGGTGCTCCGAGTGCGGGACACCGACTCGTCGCACCCGACGAGCGGCTTCCCGATCCCCGCCTACGAGACGAGGAGCTGGAACTTCGATGAGACCACGCTGGCGGGTGACCTGACCGCGCTCCTCGAAGCGGTGCGGGCGCATTGGAACCAGCCCCAGGCGGACACGGTCCCGTTCTTCAGCGCCTACAGGTACCTCGACCTCGTGGGCCAGCACTGCCTGGGCTACCCGGACCCCGCGCGCGGCCCGATGGACTGCCTGGGGGACACACAGGACGCGGACTACCAGATCAGCCCGTCGATGCGGATCGATGACGGTCAGGTCATCGCCGTGGTCGGGACGCTGGCCACCAGGACGGGGAACGCCACCTACGCCAGCCTCTCCGTCAACTGGTTCCCCGAGCTCGTCGGGGTCAAGAACATCTCCGACGTCGCTCTCGACGGGACGGCCGCGCCGTTCGCGGCCGCACTCCAGCACGACGCCCGCTACTTCTATGTCTACTACGTCGCGCGGGATTGCACCGGTCTCCAGAACTGTATCGAGATCCCGAGGAAGCTGGTTCCCACGGGAGACATCATCAAGGTCATCCAGCGCAACTACGTGAATCCCGGCTCGGCGGCGGGGCCGGAGCCGACGAAGATGCTCAACCCGCGCTTCATCGTCCTGGACGGGAACAACCGGCCGCCGGCGCAGTGAGCCCGGGCGGCGGCCGCGGGCGGACGCCGAGCTGAGGTACAGCGTCAGGTGGCGCACCACGCTGACCAGTAGATCAGGGCCGCCGATGCACGTGAGTGCGCGGCGGCCTTCAGTTTTGCACGGTGCTCTCGAGGGGATCGCACTCTCACTGCATGGCCGTATATCGACGCGGCCGAAAGTCCGGCCGCGGCTTCAGCACCAGTCAGCATCCTCCCACCGGGTCTGAATCAGAGCGTTTCAGAGTCGACTGCCATCTTTGCGCCTGATGCCCCCGGCTCCCCGTGAGCGTCCGCAGCATTGGGCTTCGGCTCCGAAGCAGCTCGCCTGAGGAGCTCCGACCAGCGAAGGAGGTTCCATGAGATTGGCACTCGTCATCGGCGTGCTTCGGTGCGCAGGTATTCCGTCTACGCGCACACGCTCCATTCTCCAGCTGGGCGTCACGGCTCTGCTCCTCTGCGCCTGCGCGGGTGCGCCTCCAGCAACGACTGGGCTCCGGACGAGTTCCGTCGGCCAGGCCGCTGCGCGGCGAGTGCCCGGCACGATCGTCCTGGACGAGCAGGTGCTCGCGGCCGATCCGCTGAGCGTGCTCCATGCGCTTCGTACGTACGTCCCGAGCATCTCCATCGACAGCCGAGCGGAATGCCCCGCCGTGGCGCTGAGGCAGGCGACTGGCTCGCCCGCGCCGCCGAGCGCCTCGATATACGTGAACGGCATGCGCGCTGTGAACACGTGTGTGCTCGCGGACCTCCCGGCTCGCGATGTATCGCGAATCGAGGTCGTGTATCCGAGCGGCATGGCCGCTCATCCCGAGTACTCGCCGTCAACGAGCGGACTGATCCTGATCCTTCTCCGCACTCAATGATCTCCACACATCGTCCCCGACCTCAACGGGAGGACCCATGCATCGCAGAGCCTGCTTCGCCGTAACAGGCCGAGCGAGTGTGTGGCTGTTGACACTTCCCCCCAGTAGGCCGGCCACCGCCGCACCCAGCCGTGCTCCGGATCGACCGCTTCTGTATAATGCAGTGCCTCGCGGGGACGATTCACGAGGTTGAGGAACATGGCGGCGTTGTGGCTGAACGTGGAACCGGGGCTCAACCGTGCACCGGCCATCAACGCCGCCAGCTTACCGGCGAGATCGTGGTTGTGGACCGCGCTGAAGAAGTCGGTGGCATACCCTTCCAAAGGGGTCAAGCGATCGCGTCGTGACTCGAGCACCGCGACGATCGAGTCGGCCTCGTCTTGGAGACCCTGCGAATCCCTTGCAAACCAGGCCCAGATGAGCGGCAAGACGAACGTCGTATCCAAGCGTCCCGCGGACAGAAAGTAAGGCAACGCACGGTCATACCGCCGCGCTTGATATTGCTCCAAGCCGAGCACGTACTCGCGGTACGCCTCGAAGGTCGGCGGCCGCCCGGTCGGCCCGGTCTGCGACACGATCCGGCGATCGACCAGCGCGGCGATGGCGCCCGCGATCCTGCTTCGTAGCTGCTGAGTGGCGAACGTCGGATCGGTGACGGGGCTGGACACGGGATCCAGCGTCATGAGGATGCGGCCGGTCGCGACGTCGGTGATGTGACTGCGAAAGCGCAGCGAGTCTCCCTGCTCGTAGATCGCGCCCCAGACCACGACCCGTGCGCCGGCGCCGTGGGCCATCGCGGCCGCGAGTGCAGCTCCGGTCAGTTTGGCGGAGTCGCGATTCGTCTCCCGTGCGGCTACCGTCGCGCTGAGTGGATCGACGACGTTCACGAGCTGCGTCTGCTGGAGCCCCTGCGTGATCCAGTCCTGGGCGACGTAGCCGAGCACGTCGTACCGGGAGTCGCCGGTGCGGTTCTCGAACGCAGCGACCAGCACGCGGGCGTCCTCGGGCGGCCTGGGACTCGAGGTGCGCAACGCCGCGACGAAGGCCGACGCCACGACCAGCAGCGCGGCGGCGGCAGCCACGAGGCGGCGCCGCGACCACCAGGGGCGGGATCGCGCGGCTGGCGGCGAGCCGGCTTCGCTCCGGATCGGCTCGGTCTCGGACGGCGCCTCGGCTTCGAGACGAGTCTCGAGTACGACCGCTGGCCGAGAGCGGTCGATCGGACTGGAGGGAACGGTTGGCAGTCGCGCTGCATCCGCGGCCGTTCGGATCCGGTGAGCGAGGACGGCCGTCTCCGGCGCGAGGCTCAGCTCGAGATCGGCGAGCTCGCTGACGTATCGATCGTACGCATCCAGCGCAGCGCCCGGCTCGCCGGCCGCTTCCAGCAGTTGTAAGAGCCGGCGCAGCGCGGATTCGTCGAGCGGATCGATCTCCAGCGCCCGGCGCGCCCAGGAGATCGACGTCGCCAGGTCCGTCTCTCCGTCTGCCCGGATGAGCTCCTGTGACAGGCGGTGCGCGTCACTGCGGAGGCGTGCCCGCTCGCCCTCGAGCCAGCGCTCGAATTCCGGCGCGTCCTCGAGCTGGAAGCCCTTCAGCAGCTCGCCGCGGTAGAGCGCGAGCCCGTCCTCTGCACGCTGCGCCCGGACGGCCACATCGAAATCGATCACGTCCGCCGCGAGAACCTCGGCGCGTATGCCGACGGCTTCAGGATTCGAGATCGGCACGTCCTCGCCCAGGGAGCGACGCAGATACGTCAGCGTCTGGCTCAGCGAGTTCCTCGCCCGCTCGGAGGTGGAATGCGGCCAGAAGAGCGCGACCAGCTCCTCGCGCCCGCGAAGGCCGAACGGGCGCCGCGGCCAGATAGGACAACAGCGCGAACCGCTTCGTCTGCGAGACTACCGACTGGACGCTCCGGCCATCGCCGTTCGTCAGATCCGCAGCACCGAGGAGCAGGAGACGGAATCGGGGGAGACCCATGGGCAGGCGCCTCCTTGGAGGGAGCCGGCTGAGCTCGGAGGGATTCAGGCCGGTTGCGTCGTGCTCAACGTACGTCGCGGGCTGCCGCGGCTCAACGATTTCGAGCGGCGCAGCACCGGGGGATTGGCGGGAAATCGTACCTGCGCGTCAAGCTACTCGGCCGAGGCCTTTCTCACAGGCCGCTCTTCGTCAATGAACGTGGACCCGCCGCCTACGGCTCCCCCTCAGATGTAGCCGAACACCGGCGGAAAGACGATCACGACGATCGCGGCCCAGACGGCGTAGACCGGCAGGTAGTCCGTCTGCCACCGCTCGAGGGCCGAGAACGGGCCGCGCCGTCTAAGGAAGCGGACGTAGAGCACGGCGGACCAGGCCAGGTTGACGAGGAGGATCACGTTCTCGCCGAGCGCGGCGACGCGGTTCGGCGTGAAGCCGAACTCGGTGATGCGCGCGGCGATGGCCCACAGCGCCACGGCGTCGGCCAGCAGCGCGCTGACCACCAGCACGACCTGGAGCACATCGAAGGCGCCGGCGGGCGAGCGGGGGTCACGGGCGGAGACGGAGTAGAGCAGCAGGCCCAGGACCACGACCAGGAGCAGGTCGAAGGCGATGAGCACGTTGCGCTCGATCTCGATGCCGCGCCCGGTCCACACCAGGGTCGCCAGGAACACGACCAGGACGGCGGCGAACAGGGGCGTGAACAGGCGCGTCAGCACGGGCGCCATGTTCTCGATCACGCTCTGCTTGGCCTCGACCAGCCAGGCGGCGACGACCACGGCCCCCATCGCGCCGCACGGCAGCAGCCACGACTGGAAGAAGGGCTCGACGTCGACGCCGATCGACTGGAAGATCATCGCCATGAAGCCGGTCAGGACGCCGCCGCCGAGGGCGATCAGCACGTAGTAGATGAACAGCTCGCCCGAGAACCGGATGAAGTCCATGCGCCCCGCCACGTCGCGCCACCGGCGCGCCGGCGTACGCGATCCCCACGACCAGCCAGAGCGCGATCGGCAGGTGCAGCGCCGTGAGCGTCTCGGTGTAGCCCGGGTCGTGCGTGCTCGAGCCCGTCACGTGGGGAGCGAACGGGTAGGCGTTGGCGAACACGGCCGCCGCGACGAACGCAACCGCCAGCCAGCGGAGCGTGACGGGATTCGAGCCGGCGTTTCCACGCGAAGTAGCCGGTCAGCAGCGGCAGCACGAACAGGCTCAGGTTGCGGATGTAGAAGCCGGCGTCCGCGTCCAGCTGCATCCCGAAGAGCGCGGGCACCTTGATCGCGACGGCCGCCGCCACCGCGAGGCAGAAGGCGACGACGGCGTCCGTTCGGGCCCGCGCCCGCGACTCCCCGGAATCGGAGGGCACGACGACGAGCTGCTTCCAGAGGCGGTCCGAGTGCTCGCGCGCGAACTCGCGTGAGAGCGCGTCGAGGTCGCCCATGCGCTTGACGGCCACGAGGAACGCCTCATCGGGGGCGAGCCCCGCGTCGGTCAGCACCGCGATCTGCTCGCGCAGGTGGTCCTCCAGCTCCGCCACGTCCACGGAGTGGATCGCCTGCCGGCGGCGCAGATAGCTCCGCCACTGGTCGATCTGCTCCTCGAGGGGTCCCGCGTGTCCCGGATCCGGCATCGCTCAGGCTGCCTGTGGAAGTGGGGCGGCCGACGACGGGTGGCTGGCCGCGATCGAGACGCGGAGCGCCGACCAGATGCCCCGCAGCGTGGCGTCCACCGCCTGCCACTGCCTGCGTTCCTCCGCGAGCTGGGCGCGGCCGCGCGACGTGATTCCGGTAGTACTTGCGACGGCGGCCGCTCTCCGCCACCTCCCACCTCGCCTCGACGTGGCCGAGCCGCTCCAGCCGGTGCAGGACGGGGTAGAGCATCCCGTCCGTCCACTCCATGCGACCCCCGGACAGCTCCCGGACCCGCTTCAGGATGGCGTAGCCGTAGCTGTCCTCTTCGGCCAGGATCGCGAGAACGATCGGGGTCGACGAAGCGGCGATCAGATCCTTGTTGATCTCCATGACCTCACGCCTCGCGAGGCGCTACCGAGCTCGTAGTCCGGGTGTACATAGAGGCATTATACATGGCAGCATTAGGTATGGCAACCGTCGGACGCTGGCCCCGGCGGCTGCACGCGTGCGATATTTTTCCGGTCCGCGCGCGCGTCCTTCCCCGATCGGAGCCCTGCCATGCGCGCCGCCCTTTCGCTGGCCGCCCTGACCGCTGGCCTCACGCTGGGACTCCCGGCCGCGGCGGCGGCCCAGGACCTTTTCGGGTCCGGTGTCGCCGTCGCCGGCGACGAGCTCCTGGTGCTCAAGCCCGGGACGTCGCGAGGCGCCGCGGCGCTCGTCGTCTTCGGGCGCCGCGGCGGCGAATGGCGGGAAGCCGCGCGGCTGGCGCCGATCGAGGCTCCGGCGGGCGAGGGGTTCGGCAGGTCGATGGCGGCCGCGCGGGATCTCGTGGTGGTCGCGGCGGCGGATGCGGACGGGGCGTGGGCGGCGCACACCTACCGGCGGAACGCTGGCGGCTGGACCCCGGCCGGTCGGATTCCGATGCGGGTGGACGCGACCCCGCCGAGCGCTGCATCGGTCACCGACTTCGCCGGGCTGATGCGCTACGCGGCTCCCCCGACCCGCGTGGTCGCGCTCTCGCGCGACGGCTCGCGGCTCGCGGTCGGCAGGACGGATGCGACCGGCCGCACGGCCGAAGTGGTCGTGCTCCGGTCGGGCCCGGACGGGTGGACGCGGGAGGCGTCGCTCCGTCCGCCAGCCGACACGCTCTCCGGCTCAACCGCGCGGCGCGAGTCGGGCGCGGCCCGCGCTGGGTCGGGCTTCGGCGCGGCCGTAGCGATCGAGGGCGACCTGCTCGCTGTCGCCGATGTTCCCGCGGTCGTCGCGACGGGCGCGCCGGACAGCGCCGCCGCGGGCGGCGTCGTCCGGGTGTTTCGGCGACTCCCGGCCGGCGAGTGGCGTGCGGCGACGCAGCTGAGCGCGCCCGTGAGCGACGCCGCCGAGACGTTCGGCGCGGCGCTGGCGTTCGACGGCCGCCGGCTGGTGGTGGGTGCGCCGGGCGCCGCGGCCGTCCACATCTACGACCTGGGGCACGATCCCGCGCAACCCGTCCCCGGTCCCGTGCTGCGTGGCGATCGCGAGGCGACGGATTTCGGCGCCTCGATCGGCGTGAGCGGAAACGAGCTCTGGATCGGCTCGCCGGCGGCGAAGGGCGGTGCCGGCGAGGTCCACCACTTCACGCGCAGCGGTTCCGTCGCGCCCTGGATGGCGGCGGAAACGCTGCCTGCGGTCGACCCGGGAGCGCGGGCCGCGCTCGGCGCCTCCGTGGCCGTGTCGCCCGACTTGGTGGTCGCCGGCGCGCCCGCCGCGCGCGGCGGCTACGGCGAGGCCCGGATCTGGACGCGCGGTCCCGGCGAGGCGTGGACCGCCTCCGCGACGCTGGATCCGGGCGCGAAGCTGAGCCCCGTCGTCGGCGCCCCGGTTCGCTGCGAGAGCCACCGCGCTTCCGGCTTCGAGTGCGGCGGCGTGGACCTGCTGGGGTTCCTGCCGGCCACCGCCATGGGCGGCGAGCCGGGCGAACCCGTGAGCGACCTGTGGGGCTGGACCGATCCGGAGACGAAGCGGGAGTACGCGCTGGTCGGCCGGACCGCCGGCGTCGCGATCGTCGATGTGACGGATCCGGCGCAGCCCCGCTATCTCGGCATCGTCCCGGGCCGGCCGGCTTTCCCGCGCGACATCAAGGTCTACGACGGCCACATGTTCTTCGTGGGCGACCACGCCGGCGATCACGGCCTGCTCGTCTTCGACCTCACGCGCCTGCGAAGCTTCCGCGGCCCCGCGCCCGCCACGTTCGAGCCCGATGCGCGCTACGGCGGCATCGCCAGCGCGCACAACCTCGTCCTGGACACGGAGACCGGAACGGCCATACCCGTCGGCGGCAGCGCGGGCGGCGACAGCTGCGGCGGGGGGCTCCACATGGTCGACGTCCGCGACCCCGTCCATCCGGTGTTCGCCGGCTGCTACACGGACACGGAGGGCCTGATCTGGCAGGGCCGCACGCACGACGCGCAGTGTACCCGCTACCACGGGCCGGACGCGCGCTACGCCGGCAGGGACCTCTGCTTCGCCGCGAACGAGACGGCGCTCCGCGTCGTCGACATCACGGACCGGGCGCAGCCGAAGGCGATCTCGAAAGCGACGTACCCGGACCGAGGCTACATCCACCAGGGGTGGCTGACGGAGGATCAACGCTACTTCTTCATGGACGACGAGGCCGACGAGCTGGTGGGGCTCACGCCGCGCACGAGGACGCTGATCTGGGACGTCGCCCGGCTCGATGACCCCGTCCTGGCCGGCGAGTATCTCGGGCCGGACGCCGCAACGGACCACAACCTCTACATCCGCGGACATGTCATGTACCAGGCCAACTACCAGGCCGGCCTGCGCGTCGTCGACATCTCGGACCCGCTCCACCCCGTCGAGGTCGGCTTCTTCGACACGACCCCCTACGACGGCAACCCGAGCGGCTGGGAGGGCGGCGCGTGGACCGCCTTCCCGTTTCTCGACAGCGGCGTGGTCCTCGTCTCGAGCATCAACGAGGGCCTCTTCCTGCTGCGGCCTCGCCCGAAGCCGGTTTCGTGAGCGGTGCCATCTCGCCTGGAGCCGGAGGAATAGCCACCTCAATCCGGACGGGAGCTCAACCGCCGCCCAGCACGTCGCCGATCGCGGCGAGACTCAGGTGATCGCCAATGTCGCGGCCATAGTGCGCCAGCACCACCCCGCCGCCCGGGTCGACGAGAAAGTCGGCCGGCATCGTGTGCATCCGCCAGTCGGCCCCTCCCCAGAAGCCGTAGCGCATCGCCCGCACCCAGTCGACGTAGAAGCTCGGCAGGACCGTGCTGTTGAGGAGCCCCCACCGCGATCGCCGGACCCCATATCGCCCGTAGATTTCCTCACCCTCGTCCCCCCGGAAGCCGCGCGGCCCCACCCCCACCACCGTGATCGGATGGCCGTTGGTGACGAGGGTCTGATTGAGCACGCCAGGATCCGAGCCGAGCCGCGTCCTCCAGAACGCGTGGCTCAGCACCGCCACCGCGTGCGCGCCGGACGCGTCGTCGTCGGAAGGGGAGAGAAGGCGTCCCAGCGCCGGGTTCAGCCCGAGCACGGGGAAGTACGAACCCGACACGACCATCGCCGTGCCGCTCTCCGTCTGCCCTTGCAGCGCCAGGTTCGCCTGGAAGGTGCGGTGTGCCGCGAGGCCGGTCAGCACCTTCTGCCCCCGCTCGAGGTCGCGGTACATCGGGTAGCTGAACACCTGGTCGCAGTCGCCCGTGTCGTTGCACGACCAGCGCCCGGGCTTGGGCCCCGGCGTCCCCGGGTTCACCAGCACTTCGGGGTCGTTCATGGTCGAGGGCGCCCTTTCGGGGAGCGAAGCGTCGCAAGCCAATGCGGCGTGTCAGGGAAAGATATGGGCCGGAACTGGAGGACCGCCGGACGCTGCCGAAATCGCTAGCGCACCAATGCCTGGGCCAGACGGACCACCGTAGCCAAACGACCCTCGGTAAGGTCTGCCCAGGTGAAGCGGAGCACGCGGTACCCTGCTGCGGTCAGCTCGGCATCGCGCCGGCGGTCCGCCGCGAAGGACCGCGCCGACGCGTGAAACGCGTAGCCATCCACCTCGGCCACCACGCGGGCGTTCCGCCAGAGGAAATCCACCTCATGGCCGAGCACCCGCACGTTCAGCTCGGGCCGGGGCAGGCGTGCGCTCCGGGTGACCTCGAGCAGCTTCTCCTCACCTTCCGAGCGCGTAAAGGACGGGCCGTCCTCGGCGTCGAGCAGCCGGCGCAGCAGCGGCGCTCCGTGATGCCTCGGGTGCCGTTCCAGCATCGCGCGCACCTCCGAACGCGTCACGAGACGCATCCGCAGCGCCTTCGCTAGCGCCTGCTCCACCTCGCGCGAGGTCAGCGTCTCCGCGATGTCGAGCAGCGTCCGGGCTGCCGTGGTCACCGGGATGGCATCGACCGTCGTCACTTCGTCCGGCAGCAGGTCCCGCACGCGGTGGATGCGGACTCCCTCGATCCGACGCCGCACTCGGCGAGGCACCGTCACCTCCACGACTGGATGAGCGCGGCTCGACTCCAGCAACCCGTGCAGGACCGCCGCGCTCACGTGACTGACTCTGCCGTCCGGACCGCACGCGAGCACGGCGGCGGCCTCCGCCGCACGCCCGGCCGAAAGCGGACCGATCTGGTACACCCCTCGCCGCAGGAGCGCGAGCCGGCCGCTGCTCACCATTCGGTCGATGGCATGGGCCGGTAAGCCGCGCCCCAGCAGCTGCGCGCGCGCCGCGACGCCGTGTTGCGCCGAGCCCAGCTCGCGCAGGATCCGCTCCGTTTCCGACTGTGCCGGCATACGTCTTCGCCCTTCCGACGCGCGTCCGAGCACCACCGTAGCGGCCGCTGCCGCCGGGACTCCGCGTCGCGGATTCCGCCGCGCGATGTAAGATGCGCCCCGCCGACTCCACCCCGGCAATCGGAGAGCAGTTGACCGCTCCTTGCGCCGTCGGACTGGCACCGGCAGCCCTGCCGGAGGGCGCTGGGGCCACTTTCACCGCGCATGCCGACGGAGAAGTTGCCCCGCTCCCTCGAAACCTTCGGTGGGGGCAACCCCGGCAGCGGGGGCCGTCCCCGGCGCGCCTTCCAGAGCCGCGACGCCCGGCGCGCCTTCCAGCGCCGCGACGCCCGGCGCGCACCCGACGACGCCCCCGACGTCCCGGCACTGCTTCCGTCGCACTGCCGCCCCGGCGCCCCGACAACGCCGACGTCCCTCGAGGGTCGGACCCCGAGATAGCGGGCGCGACGGGGCAGAGCCATGGCGATACGGGCGGCGCGAGCCTGGCAAGGCGCGGATCGAGCCCCGGCGCCAGCGGGATACATTCAATGATCGCAGGTTGGTACGGGCGTCGCATCCTCGACGGACGCAATGGAGATGGTCGTCCCGATTCCAGCGTGGCGCCGCCTTTGACGCGGCAGCTCCCGCCGCCTATCCATGCGTCGCCGGCGCGCGGAGCGCGGCGGTGATCCCCGAAAGCCCGGAGACCACGATGCCCTCAAAATCGCGTTTGACGCCCGCGGCCGCGCCTCGAGTCGCGCACCGTTCGCTCCTCGGCGCGGCGGCGGTCGCGGCCGCGCTGCTGTTCTCGCTGCGGGCCCCGGCGGCCGCACAGCAGTCGATGCCGGCCGATCCCGCAGCCGTCGCGAAGAAGGCGAGCATGCGGCGCGCCCTCGAGCGGGTGAAGGCCGAGCACGAGCAGGCGATCCAGGACGAGATCGACCTGTGCGAGATAGCCGCGCCGCCCTTCCACGAGCAGGAGCGCGGCCGCGCCTACGCCGAGCGGCTGCAGGCGCTCGGCTTCGCGCGCGTCTGGACGGACTCCGCCGGCAACGTGATCGCCGAAAAGCCCGGCGCGGCGGACGGCCCGGTCGTCGTGCTCGCCGGCCACCTCGATACGGTCTTCCCGCCGGGCACCGATGTGAGCGTGGAGCGCGAGCGGAACGTCCTGAAGGGCCCCGGCATCGGCGACGACTGCCGCGGCCTGACGGTCGTGCTGTCGGTCGCGCGCGCGCTGCAGGCGGAGAAGATCGGCACGCCCGGCACGATCTACTTCGTCGGCGACGTCGGCGAGGAGGGTCTGGGCGACCTGCGCGGGATGAAGCAGCTGTTCGGCGCCACGCTGAAGGACCGGATCGACTACTTCATCTCCGTCGACGGCGCCGGCTACGGCGTGACGAAGGACGCGGTGGGCAGCAACCGCTACAAGGTCAGCTACAAGGGCCCGGGCGGGCACAGCTACGGCGCGTTCGGGATGCCGAGCCCGATCCACGCGCTAGGCCGCGCCATCGCGAAGGTCGCCGACTTCCAGGTGCCCGCCTCGCCGAAGACCACCTTCAACGTCGGCGAGGTCGAGGGCGGCACGTCGGTCAACTCGATCGCCTTCGAGGCGAGCATGCTCGTCGACATGCGCTCCGTCAGCGCGGACGAGCTCGCGAAGGTCGACGCGAAGTTCCAGGAGGCGGTGCAGGCCGCGCTCGAAGAGGAGAACCAGCGCGCGCGTCGCCCCGAGGAGAAGCTCACGGTCGATGTCGAGAGCGTCGGCGTGCGCCCGGCCGGCTCGCAGCCCGCGGACGCGCCGATCGTGCTCACCGCCGTCGCCGCCGGGAAGGTGATCGGCTTCGATCCCGAGGTCGGCGCTTCGAGCACCGACTCCAACGTGCCGATCTCGCTTGGCATCCCCGCCGTCACGATCGACGGCGGCGGCAGCGGCCACGGCGCCCACTCCCTCGACGAGACCTTCGACGCGACCGACGCGTGGAAGGGCACGCAGTGGGCGCTGCTGCTCGTGACCAGCCTGGCGGGAGGCGTGAGGTAGCAGATCGGCCCTTCGCTCTACTCCCTCCTCAGCGCCGCGGCCGGGTCCACGGCGGCGGCGCGGCGTGCGGGGATCCAGCTCGCTAACGCCGCGACCGCGACCAGGGCTACGGTGACGGCGCCATAGGTCAGCGGGTCGCGTGATCCGACGCCGTAGAGCAGCGAGTCGATCAGGCGACTGCCGACCGCGGCTACCGCGAGTCCGAGCGCGACGCCCGCGACGCCGAGCGCGAGCCCCTGCCGCACCACCATCCCGCTGACCTCGCCGCCGCTCGCGCCGAGCGCCATGCGCACGCCGATCTCGCGCGTGCGCTCGCCGACCACGTAGGAGACCACGCCGTAGATGCCGACCATCCCGAGCAGCAGCGCGACGAGGGACGACGCGCCGAGCACGGCCATCGTGAAGGAGGTGCGCGACGCGGATTCGCGCACGACCTCGCTCATCGTGCGCGGCTCGGCGAGCGCGATGTGCGGATTGATCTCGTTCAGGATGCGACGCAGCACGGGCAGGAACGCCGTCGGCTCGCCGGACAGGCGCACGGTGACGTCGCGGCTGCGGATGCTCTGCGGCTGGTCCGCCGGGCCCACCAGTGTCGGGAAATAGATCAGCTCCTCCGGGTCCTGCTGCAGGCCCCGGCTGTGGACGTCGCCGACGACGCCTACCACCTGCCACCAGTCGTCGCCAATGTTCACGCGCTTCCCGAGCGCGCTGCCGTTCGGCCACCAGCGCTTCGCGTAGGCGCGACTCACGACGACGCCGCGCAAGCCGTTTGCGCCATCGCGCGGATCGAGCGCGCGCCCCTCGACCACCGGGATCCCCATCGTCTCGAGGTAGCCGGGATCGGCAAACGTAATGTACGCGAGCGGAGGCACCTCGTTCGGCCCCACGGGGTGGTCCTCGATCTCGTGGGCCTGGAAGCTGATCTGGCCGCTCAGCGGCACGGCGGCCACGGCTCCGACCGAGCGAACCTGCCTCTGCCCGGCGATCCGCTCCCGCAGCTGCCGGAAGAGCGCCGACACCGCGTTCGGGTCCGCCACCTCGCCCGGCGGGACGGTCACGCGCACCGTCAGCACGCCGTCCGGACGGAATCCGGGCTGGACGCCGAGCAGCGCCACGAAGCTGCGCAGCATGAGACCCGAGCCGACCAGCAGCACGAGCGCGAGCGCGACCTGCGTCACGACCAGCGCGTTGCGCACGCGATGACGCTCGCGGCCGGCGGTCCCGCCGCGCGCGCCGCCCTCCTTCAGCGCGGGGGAGAGGTCCTGCCGTACGTACCGCAGCACGGGGAAGAGACCGAAGGCGAGAGCGGAGAGGAGCGACACGACGGCCGTGAAGCCGAGCACGGGCAGGTCGACACCGACCTCGGCGAGGCGCGGCAGGTCGGCCGGCGCGAGCGCGATCGTGGCCCGCACCGCCAGCACCGCGATGCCGACGCCGAGGAGCCCTCCCATCAGCGCGAGCGCGACGCTCTCGGCCAGGAACGGCCGGGCGACGGCGCCGCGTCCGGCGCCCAGCGCCACCCGCACCGCGAGCTCGCGCTGTCTGCCCTCGGCGCGTACCAGCATCAGGTTTGCAACGTTCGCGCAGGCGATGAGCAGCACGAACGCGACCATCGCGAGCAACGTCCAGAGGGTGTCGCCCAGATCCCCGACCACCGCCGCCTTGAGCGTGCGCACGCGTGTCTTCAGCTTGACGTCCTTCAGGAACGCGATCACGGGTCCGGCGTCGGGGCGGAGCTGGGCCAGGTTGCCGATCAGGCCGTCCAGCTCCGCGGCGACCGTCTCAGGCGTCTGACCCGGGGCCATGCGACCGACGCCCTCGGCGCCGAAGGCGCCCAGCGGCGCCTGGAGCGGATCCACTCGCAGCGGGATCCAGAAGCGAGCGTCGCGGTTCGGGAACCCCAGCTCGGCCGGGAGCACGCCCACGACCCGCCGGTTCGTGCCGTCCAGTCGGATCGTCTTGCCGACGAGGGAGGGGTCGGCGCCGAAGCGCGTCCGCCACAGCGCGTCCGTCAGCTCGACGACCGGCTCCGCGCCCTCCTCCGCGTCCGCCGGCTGGAGCGGCCGGCCCAGCGCGGGCGCGACCCGCAGCACGTCGAACAGCGACGGCGTGACGACCTCGCCGGTCAAGCGCTCCGGCTCGCCGCCGGCGTCGAGGGTGGAGATGGTCTGCCTGTGCATCGCGAGGGAGGACAGCGAGTGCGCGTGCTCGCGATAGAGCAGGTAGAGCCCCGGCGACATCGGCAGCTCGTCCTGCCCGTCGCGGCCGAGGTGCTCCAGCGACAGCAGCCGGTCCGACTCGGCGTACGGCAGCGGGCGCAGCAGCACCCGGTCCACGAGCGTGAACACCGCGGTCGTCGCGCCGATGCCCAGCGCCAGCGTCAGGACGGCGATGATGCTGAACCCCGGCGTGCGCGCGAGGCCACGCCACGCGAAGCGAAACTCCCTCAGCAATCCGGTCATGCTCCCCCTGGTGCGCCGCGACTCCGCGATCGGGAAGTCGCGACACGGATACGGCGCTCCAATGTCCGGCGGGGCCCCGCCGGCAGTGCGGCTCGCTTCGACGCGCTACGATACGATTGTGATGCTCGAAACGTTTCCGCGGGTTGCATGGCCGAGCCGGCGTCAGTTCGGATACCGTCGTGGATCGTCGCCGTACGTGCTCTCGTACTCCATGTTGCCATCCTGCCGGTGCACCTTCACCTGCGACGGCTCCTGGCGACGCGCCCTCGACTTCGCCGCCTTCACCGCCTCCTCCTTCGTGTCGTACTCCTCGCGGAACGCGTCATCGTTTTCGATGCTGATGACCCAGCGGCTCCGATCCGCGTTGGGCAGCACGTGATAGACCGTCCGATCGCTCGCCATACACACCTCCCTGAAATGGATACCTTTCGCGTCGCGAGACGTGCATGTCGCGTGCCCTCTGCCTGGCGAGTCGGCGCGTCTCGGCACCCCACACCGCCGGCCGTCACGTCTGCCTCGCCCGCCGCTGGACTCACCGGCAGGCGGCACCTACTCTGTCGGTCGTTCCGCACATCCCCTCTGACATCGCCGGAGGTCGCCTCATGCGCCGTCTTCGCGTCAGCGTCGTCGCGTTCCTGATGTTCGCACCGTGGCTCGCCCCACCGACCCTTGCCCAGGCGCCGGACACCGCCGCCATGGCGGACGAGGCCGTCCGGCTCGCCCGGGAGTACCTGCAGATCAACACGACGAACCCGCCGGGCAACGAGGTGCAGACCATGCGCTTCTTCGCGAGGATCTTCGCGAAGGAGGGCATCGCGTTCGACACGGCGGTGTCCGCACCCGGGCGCGGCAACGTCTGGGCACGGCTGAAGGGATCGGGTGCCGGGCCGGCGCTCGTGCTGCTGCACCACATGGATGTCGTGCCGGCGGACACCGCGTACTGGGAGCTGCCTCCCTTCGCGGCGACGGTGCGCAACGACACGATCTACGGGCGTGGCACGCTGGACACGAAGTCGCTGGGCGCGGTCGAGCTGGAGGCGTTCCTGACGCTGCACCGCCTGCACGTCCCGCTGAAGCGCAATGTAATCTTCATGGCGACGGCCGATGAGGAGGCCGGCGGCTTCTTCGGCGCCGGCTGGGTGGTGAAGAACCATCCGGAGGCCTTTCGCGGCGCGGGGCTGCTGCTCAACGAAGGCGGCGAAGGCATCCTGTCGGACGGGCGGGCGCAGTTCGGCATCGAAGTCACGCAGAAGGTGCCGCTCTGGCTGAGCCTCACCGCGACCGGCAATCCCGGCCACGGATCGACGCCGCCGGTCGCCTCGGCGGTGAACCGACTCGTCGCGGCGCTGCACGCGATCCAGAACTACCACTTCGAGCCGCACATCGTGCCGGCCGTGGACCGGTACTTCAAGGCGCTGGCCCCGAGCGTGGAAGAGAGCTGGCGGGACGCCTACACGAACATCGCGGACGCGGTCAACGACCGGGACGCGCTGCTCCGGCTGCAGATCGAGCACCGTGCAATGGCGGCGCTCACTCACAATACCTGCTCGATCACGCGGCTTCGGGGCAGCGACAAGATCAACGTCGTGCCGCCCACCGCCGAGGCCCAGCTGGACTGCCGGCTCGTCCCCGATCAGGACCCCGACGACTTCGTCGCGCTGCTCGGCACCGTCGTGGGCGACCCGTCCATCGAGGTGAAGCGGATCATGGGGTTCACGCCCGCGGTCTCACCGACGGACAATCCACTCTACGGCGCCATCACGGACGTCATCCACGCTCGCTTCCCCGACGCGACGATCGTTCCCGCCGTCTCCACCGGATTCACCGACAGCCACTTCTTCCGCGACGCCGGCGTCCCGAGCTACGGCTTCGCGCCTTTCCTCATCCCGGAGGAGGACGAGCGCGGGGTCCATGGCAACAACGAGCGGATCTCGGTCGAGAACATCCGGCGCGGAGCCGCGATGATGTACGAGATCGTGCGCCGGGTGGCGACCGGCGGGTGAGGTGGCGTCGATGGTCGGCACCGGCGTGGGTGAAACGGACCGCCGGCGTGGCCGGAGGACGATCGGCCACGCCCGCGAATCGTGCGACTCCCACCCGCGGAGCCGCCGCGAGGAGGCTACTTCCGGACCAGCTCTACGCGCCGGTTCTGCTGTCGGCCGTCCGGCGTGTCGTTGGCCGCGACCGGCTTCGTCTCGCCGAGCCCGACGGCCTCCACGCGCGACGCATCGACGCCGAACCCGGCGATGGAGATGCGCCTTCACCGAGTCCGCGCGCCTCTGTGAGAGCGCCTGGTTGGCCGCGTCGTCACCGACGTCATCGGTGTGCCCCTCGATCGTCAGCGCGAGGTCGGGGTGCTCCTGGAGCATCGTGCCGATCTCCTTGAGCGTCGGCGTCGATTCCGGACGGAGTCGGTCGCTGTTGGTGTCGAAATAGATCCCCTGCGTCGCGACGCGCCCCTCGGCGCTCAGCGCGTCATACAGCTTCCGGCCGCCCGCGGCGACGCGGAAGTTGCCGAACAGCGAAGGCTTGTCGGCCCGAGCGTCGGTGAAGAAGAGGATCTTGTTGCTGCGCTCCATGTCGGCGTTCGGCACGTTCAGGATGCGCTTGTCGTCCAGGTAGAGCTTCACGTAGCGGCCGTCGACGAGCACGCTCGCGTGGCGCACGCGCTCGCCGTCGTTGTCACCGTAGCGGCCCTGCGCGTCGATGTGCGTCGTGAAGTTCTGCACGGTCGTCGCGCCGAGGCCGGCGAAGGTCAGCCGCTTCTGCTGGTCGTCTCCGAAGTAGACCCAGACCTCGCCGGCGGGGATCGCATAATCGAACTCCATGGTGAACCGGTCCGGCAGCGGCTCGGGGAGGACCACGTAGAACTTGGACTGCTCCGTCGCGCGCAGCCAGCGCGACCCCTGCCATTCGACGATCTCCAGCGCGCCGCTCTGGAACTCCATGCGTCGCGGGAAGTCGCCGATGTTGTCGCCCATGAAGTCGTCGGCGTAGCGCACGCGTTCGCCGGGGATGAAGTCGAAATTCGCCCACGCGCCCTGCCCCGGGCTCATCTTCGCCGCGCCGGCGCCCGCGCCCGGCTCGCCGCCCGTCACCTCCACCGGCTTCCCCGCGGCCTGCGCGTCGGCGATGCACTTCTCGTCCGTGATCCCGCACTGTACACGGTCCAGCTGCTTGTCGACCTCGCGGTCGGAGGCCTGCTCGACCCGCTGCTTCGCCTTCTCCTTGATCTTCTTGCCCAGCCCGCCGATCTGTGCGTCGGCCGCGCCGGGCGCGAGCAGCAGGAGCACGATGAGCGGCAGGGAACGCGCGACAATGCCACGCGCACGGGGTGCCATGGGTGCCATCTCCTGTGAGGGGAGGAAGCCCAGAGGCGGATCGCCGGTGGGAGCGTTCATGATACCACCCCCTGAAGGACTTCCGGAAGGGGTATCGCGGCTGCGAGCGCTCCGCCTCCGACGTCAGCGCCCGGGAGGACGCCGCGCTGCGCGAGCGGCAGCCTCGGTCTCATTCCGCCGCCGGAAGGTGGGCTCATCGCCCCATGCGGATCAGCTCCTTCACCCGCTCCGCGAGCTCGAGACCGGCCGAGGTGTCGGCATCTCGCTCCGCGCCGCACGCGAGCAGTCGCGAGAGCTCCAGGTGCACGCAGGCGACGGCGCGGAGCGCCCGCGCGCGGTCGCAAAGCTGACGCACGGGGTCGCCGAGGTCTACCGAGCTGCGCGCCAGCTTGCCACCGACGCGGCTGGCCGCCGTGCGCATGCGCCACGTCGTCGCCGGAAATCGCTTCCGGTTTCGCCGGGCAACGCGACGGATGACGCGGTAGAGCTGTTGTCCCGTCCGGAAGCTTTCCAGCTCCAGCCACGGGAGGCCAGGTAGATCTTGCTCGCCCATGCGCGCGAAGATGTGCCGACCGCCGGGCCGCGTCCATGGCCGGATGGGCCGCCGCGATCACAATGGACGGGACTCTTCGCGGCGCCGGCACATGCGACGCGGGTGTCCGGGTGTGGGACGTGCCGTCTCGGCAGCGGTCGCATCGCGGTCCGCCTATCGCGTGCTCGATCCACCCAACTTACAGCCTGGTAAGGACATGTGCAGAGACAGCCGACCCGGCCCGGATCTTCCCACCACGCGTCGACGCAGAGTCGAGCGTCACCCGAACGAGCCGACGACCCGATGAACGACCTCAAGTACGCCGCTCGCATGCTGGTGCGGACGCCGCTGCTGACCGCAATCGCGGTGCTGTCGCTCGCGCTGGGGATCGGCGCGAACACGGCGATCTACTCGCTGTTCGAGCAGCTGGTGCGGGCGCCGCTCCCGGTGCCGCAGCCGGAGCAGCTGCTGAACCTGTCGTCGCCCGGACCGAAGTCGGGCCACGTGTCGTGCGGCAACGCGGGCGACTGCGACGAGGTCTTCAGCTATCCGATGTTCCGCGACCTCGAGCGGGAGCAGAAGTCGCTGACGGGGCTCGCGGCACACAGCGAATTCGGCGCGAACGTCGCCATGAACGGGCAGACGCGGAGCGGGAGCGGGCTGGTGGTGTCCGGGTCGTACTTCCCGGTGCTCGGCCTGAAGCCGGCGCTGGGCCGACTGCTGGGTCCCGCCGACGACCGCGCGCCGGGCGCGAGCCCGGTGGCCGTCCTGAGCCACGGGTTCTGGCGGACGGCGCTGGGAGCGGATCCGGGGGTGCTGAACCGGGCGATCGTCGTGAACGGTCAGCCGTTCACGATCGTGGGCGTCGCACCGCGCGGATTCCGCGGAACGACGCTGGGCACGGAGCCCGACATCTTCCTGCCGCTGACGATGTACGCGCAGGTGCAGCCCGGCTTCCGTGGCTTCGACAGCCGATCGAACTACTGGATCTACCTGTTCGGCCGCCTGAAGCCGGGCGTCATGCTCGAGCAGGCGGCGGCGGGGCTGAACGCCGTCTACCACCCCATCGTGCAGGACGTGGAGGCGCCGCTCCTCAAGGGGATGAGCGACGAGACGAGGGCCCGCTTCGAGGCGAAGCAGATCACCGTCCAGCCGGGTGGCGGCGGCCAGAGCTCGATGCGCGCGGATGCGAAGACGCCGATCGTGCTGCTGCTGGCCATCACGGCCGTGGTGCTGCTGATCGCGTGCGCGAACATCGCGAACCTGCTGCTCGCGCGGGGCACCACGCGGGGGATGGAGCTGGCCGTGCGGCTGTCGATGGGCGCGAGCCGCGCGCGCGTCGTGCGACAGCTGCTGACCGAATCCGTGCTGCTCGGGCTGCTGGGCGGCGCAGCGAGCCTGCTCGTCGCATCCTGGACGCTGTCCGGCATCGCGTCGCTGCTGCCGGCGGAGACCACGTCCGCGCTGCACCTCTCGCTGCGACCCGGCGCCATGGCGTTCGCCGGCTTGCTCGCCCTGGCGACCGGTCTGCTCTTCGGCCTCTTCCCGGCGCTGTACAGCGCGCGGCCGGACCTGATTCGGACGCTACGGGCGAGTACGGGACAGGTGGGCGCCGCCCGCTCGGCGGCGCGCTTCCGCACGGCGCTCGTGACCGCCCAGATCGGGCTGTCGATGGCGCTGCTCATCTCCGCAGGGCTCTTCATCCGCAGCCTGATCAACGTGAGCCGGGTGGACCTCGGCGTACGCATCGACGACGTCGTGACGTTCGGACTCTCTCCGGAGCAGAACGGCTACACG
This sequence comes from uncultured Gemmatimonadales bacterium, assembly GCA_963798855.1. GTDB lineage: Bacteria > Gemmatimonadota > Gemmatimonadetes > Longimicrobiales > RSA9 > CAWCUU01. Next base: position 245,528 of record CAWCUU010000002.1, read on the forward strand.
GCGGCGAGGAGCGCGGCGTTGTTCGATGAGCTGCAGCGCGAGCTCGGCGCGGTGCCGGGACTCCGTGCGGTGACCGCTTCCACGGTCCCGATCCTGGCCGACAACGACGTCGGCCACAACGTCTCCGTGCAGGGCTTCGAGTCCGGCCCGGATGTGGACGCGAACGCCAACGAGAACGACGTCGGCGCCGGTTACTTCCGCGCGCTGGGCGTGCCGCTCATCGCCGGCCGCGAGTTCAGCCGCAGCCGACGGCGCCGGCTCGGCGCCGGTCGCCATCGTCAACGAGGCGTTCGTGAAGAAGTTCGGCCTCGGTGACCACGCGGTCGGATCGTTCATGGCGCTCGGCAGCACCGACAGCCTCGGGATCCAGATCGTCGGCGTCGCGCAGAACGCGAAATACAGCAACGTGAAGGACGTCGTCCCGCCCCTGTTCTTCCGCCCGTACGCCCAGGACACCACAGTAGGGGCGTTGCAGTTCTACGTGCGCAGCGCACTGTCCACCGCGGAGACCGCCCGGGCCATTCGCGCGAAGGTCGGGGCGATCGATCCGAACCTGCCGGTGGAGGAGCTGAAGACGATGCCGCAGCAGGTGAAGGACAACGTGATGATGGACCGGCTGATCACCACGCTGGCGGCCGCGTTCGCCGTCCTCGCCACGCTCCTCGCCGCCATCGGCCTGTACGGCGTGCTCGCGTTCACCGTCGCGCGACGCACGCGAGAGTTCGGCCTGCGCATGGCCATCGGCGCGGACGGCGCGCGGGTGCGGCGCCTCGTGCTGCGGCAGGTGGCGTGGATGGTCGGGATCGGCGGCGTGCTGGGCGCGGCCGCCGCGCTGGTGATCGGAAAGCTACGCCGAGTCCCTGCTCTACCAGCTGCACGGCCGCGACCCCCTCGTGTTCGTCGCCGCCGCGGCGATCCTCGCCGTCGTCGTGTTCGCCGCCGCCCTCGTGCCCGCCGCCCGCGCCTCGCGCGTGCACCCGATGCAGGCCCTGCGCTACGAGTAGCTGCTCACGGCGGCGGGCCGCGTCGGCAGCCGGCACAGCTCGTGCTCCGGCGTTTCCCGTCGGCAGCGTTCTCGAACCTTCACGACCGGGTCCCTGGATGAGCAAGCTGCTTCGCGGCCTCGCGGCGGGCGCCGGCGCCCGCTATTTCGGAAACCGGATGGGGTGCGGCTGCTTCGGTACGATCCTGCTCTTCATTCTCCTGTGGTACCTGCTCGGGCACTTCCGGATCTTCCAGTAGTCGACGCCAGGCCCCGCGAGCGCTCCAGCCACCTGCGGACGCCGCGCTCCGTCGTGAGCGAGATGGCCCGGTCGTAGGCGCGTGCCGCCTCGTCCAGGCGGCCCGCCTCCGCCAGCAGGTGCGCCCGCGTCGCCCACGCCGGCTGGAACCGGTGCAGGCCGCCGTCCTCGATCGCGTCGAGCGCCTCGAGCCCTGCCCCCGGCCCGTCCACGCGGCCGACCGTCGCCGCTCGCGCGACGAGCGCTCCGAGCGTGGGGGCGACGGAGATCAGCGCGTCGTACAGCTTGCGCAGCGCCGCCCACTCCGTGAGGCCGGACGTCGCGCGCGCGCAGTGCACGGACTGGATCGCCGCCTCCAGCTGGAAGCGACCGATCCGGCCCGACGCGTGCGCCCGGGAGAGGTGTCGCTCTCCCAGCGCGATCAGCTCTTCGTCCCACAGCGACGTGTCCTGCTCCTCGAGCGGGACGAAGTCATCGGCGGCGCCGCGCGCAGCCGACCTCGAGAGCGACAGCGAGATCAGGGCGGCCAGGCCGTGCGCCTCCGGCTCGTCGCCGAGCAGATCCGCGAGCGTCACGGCGAGGTAGTGCGCCTCGGAGACCAGCGATTCGCGCACGGCCATCCCCGATACGAGCTGCCAGTCGATCGCGTATGCGCCGTAGATCGCCTCGAGCACCGGCGCGAGCCGCTCCGGCATGCGCGCGCGATCGGGAACGACGAAGGGGATGCGCGCGTCCCGAATGCGGCGCTTCGCCCGCACCAGGCGCTGCGCCATCGCGGCCGGCCGGAGCGCGAACGCCCTCGCGATCTCGCGCGCCTCGAAGCCGAGCACCGTCTGCAGCATCAGCGGCGTGCGGACGGCAGGCTCGATCGCGGGATGGCCGCATACGAAGAGCAGGGCCAGCCTGCGGTCCGGGATCGCGTCCGGGTCGATCTCGTCGAGCACGGACAGCGCCCGCTCCGGACGCCGCCTCCAGGGCCACCGCCGCTCGGCGGCCGGCCGACTTCAGCACATCCCGCCGGCGGTTGCGGGCCGCCGTCACGAGCCAGCCCTCCGGGATTGTCGGGGACTCCCGCCACCGGCCACGTCGAGAGCGCCCGCTCGAACGCATCCGCCAGGCAGTCCTCCGCGAGCTCAATGTCGCCGTCCCCTACCGTCAGGATCGCGAGCAGTCGCCCGTAGGACACGCGCGCGACGTGCTCGGCGCGCGCCCGGGCAGCCTCGAGCGGCCCGGGCGCCGTCGCCGCCTCTCGACTTCTCACCCGGCGGAAATCCATCGGCCGTCGACGAACCGCACCGCCGATGGCCGGATCTCGATGGTGCCCCACTGCGCGGCCGGACACTTCTCGGCCCACGCGAGCGCGGCGTCGAGATCCGGCACATCGACGACGAAGGTGCCGCCGATCTGCTCCTTCGTGTCCGCGAACGGACCATCCTGCACGCGCGCACCGCCGTCGCGCAGCGTGAGCGTCGTCGTCGCTGACGACGGCTGAAGCACCTCCGCGGATACCAGGACGCCCGCCTCATCGAGCGCCGCCGCGTACGCGTGGAACGCCGCCTTCCCCGCCTCGATCGCCTCCTCGCCCAGGTCGTCCGCCGTCATCTCCGGATAGTGCAGGAACAGGGTGTAGCGCATGGCTCCTCCTCGGTTGGGTGTCCGTTGGTCCGACACCCCATGACGAGCGAGTCCGGGCCCGATCGACACGCGGCCCAAGGCCGCGCCGAGTCACTCCGCAGCCTCCCGGTCCCGCTCCAGCCTCTCCAGGTAATCCCGCAGCCGGCTCACCCCCGCGTCGAACGGCTCGAGCGAGCGCTGCGTCCGAGCCTGCATCACGCCGCCTTCCATGATCGTGAGCGTGAAGACGGCGAGCTCGTGCGGATCCGCATCGCGCGGGAGCCGGTCCCGCGCCGCGGCGAAGCACCCTTCGATCGCCGCGACCCAGCCGTCGAAGTTCGTCGCGAGCAGCTGGCGAACGGGTGGATCCGGCTCGTGCAGCTCCAGCGCGAGGCTGCCGATCGGGCAGCCGTAGAGGAAGTCGCTCATCGCGAGCGCCGCGCGGTAGCGCTCGAGGAGCGCGAACACCCGCTCCAGCGGATCGGCCACCCCCTCCCACGCCGGCTCCAGCAGCATCGGACCGATTCCAATCCGGTACCGCTCCAGAACCGCCAGCAGCAGATCCTGCTTCGTCGGGAAGAAATGATACAGGCTGCCGGCGTTGGCGCCGGCTGCCTGCAGGATGTCCGCGATGCTCGTCGAGCCGTACCCCTTCTCGTGGAACAGCCGAAGTGCCGCGTCCAGCAGCCGGTCCCGCGTGTCGACCGGCGTCACGGATCCTCCCCCTCGGGCGCTCGGCCAATCCGTTCCGCCCGCCCTCGGCCTCGCCCTCTCAGTGCCACACCCCCAGGATCGCGCCCATCACCGTGTAGGAGACTACCTGGTAGCCGGCGTTCACCGCCCAGTGCGCCAGCGAGCGCCGCTCGTACAGGTAGATCACCCCGAGCGACGTGGCGACCCAGAACAGCCCGACCGCGAGCCCCGCCGCCGTGCCGAACGCCGGCGTCGCTTCCGCACCGATGAACATCGCCAGCACCACCGCCGCGATCAGCTGCAACACGAACGCGACGCCAAAGATCCGAGCGGTCCCACCCTCCCGCATCCGCTCCTCCGTCACGCCCGACGCGGACATCCACGGCTTCTGGAACAGCGGGCCGTACCAAAGCCCGCCGATGAGGAACGTCGCCACCGCGGCGACCAGCACGGCGAGCCAGTTGACGGAGCTCATCGCCTGCATATCGGCATCTCCCGTCGCAGTGAGAGTTGAGTGATCACTCAACTGTCGGCAACAGCCGCGGAAAACGCAAGGCTCAGCGCGGCGCGAGGTGCTGGGCACTTGAATTCGACTATGACATTGCTAAATTCGGTCATGACGCGCGCAGTCCGTGAACCGATCCAGGTCTATCTGACCCCCGAGGAGCGTGCCGAGCTCGACCGGGCGGCCCGCGAGATGGGTGTGTCACGGTCCGAGGCGTTGCGTCGCGGGATCAAGGCGATGCGTGGCGCCGGCCGTGTCGGCGCACTGCGGGATCTGGCAGAGGACGGCTTTGTGACACCGCCGGCGTCGGGCCCTGGCGAGCCGCCGCCGACGGCGCCGGTGGCGCGGCTGGAAGAGCTCTTGAACGAGCTGGCCGGGGATCGAGGGGATCGGTGATCTACCTGGACACCTCGGTGGCGCTTGCCCACCTGCTGGCGGAGGATCGTCGGCCTCCTGCCGCGCTCTGGCGAGAGGAGCTGGTCACGAGCCGACTGCTCGAATACGAGCTGTGGAATCGGCTGCACGCGCGGCATCTGGCCCGCTCGCACGGCGATCTCGCCCGTCTGCTCCTGGCGCGCCTGGCCTGGCTCGAGTTGCGCGCGCCGGTGCTGGAGCGCGCGCTCCAGCCCTTCCCGACGCCCGTGCGCACGCTCGACGCCCTGCACCTCGCGTCGGTGAGCTATCTCAGGGAGCACGGAAAGGACGTCGAGCTTGCGAGCTACGACGAACGCATGACCCGAGCGGCACGGTCCATGGGGATCCCTCTCATGGGTGCGCTCGCATCGTGAGAGTGACGATCTGGCGGCGAGCTTCGGAACGTGGCCCCGTCGCCACCGGTGCTCACCGCGCGTCTGCCGGTTTCAAGGTCCGCCCGACGATCAGCGTGATGTTGTCCGATCCTCCCGCTTCGAGCGCATCCTGGAGGAGCTGCTCCACGAGCTGTCGGGCGCTCGTCATGGGCGCGAACCGTTGCTCGATGCGCTCGTCGGAGACGTGCTTCGTGAGTCCGTCGCTGCACAGCAGCACGACCGTGCCCCAGTCGCGGACGACGCGCGTCACGACCGGCTCCACCTGTGGGCCGCCGGCGGGGAGAGCGGCTCGGTCATCGGCTCGATCGGAGTGGTCCTCTACTGCTCCTTCGAGATCGTCAGCTTGAAACCGTCGGGATCCGTGACCTCGAACGCGCGGTCGCCCCACGGTGTCTCGTGCGGCTCGGAGTCCAGCGACACGCCGGCCGACTTCGCCCGCGCCGCGACCTCGTCCAAGTCCTGGTCTGTCGCAATGAAGAGCCGCATTCCCAGACCCTTCACCCGGTCCCTGCCCTTCTTCCAGTCGTCCTGGTTCAGCGCGATGCGGGCCTCGCCGGCGCGCAGCATCACCCCGCGCAGGACGCCGTCGCTCTCCCAGCGATCCTCGATCGAGAAGCCGAGGCCTTCGTAGAAGCGGATGGTCCGCTGCAAGTCGTCGGCCGTCAGTGACGGCGTGGTGCTCTTCGCCTGCAGCGCGGAATCGGCCGTCGTCGCCATTCGTAACCTCCTTGAAACGGTGCGGGTGTAGGTGGTTGCCACCGGGGGACTCGGCAAGCTACGCTCAACGCGAGGGCGCCGCACGGGGTGGGCTCGGTCCCATGTCGAGTGGTGGCTGCGCGCGCATCACACGGAGTCGCTGCCGGCGATCCATACGGCCGGGGCAGGAACGTCTGAGCGAGGAAGACCAGCATGAGAAACGAGGGTCGCTTCGTCTGGTACGAGCTGATGACCACCGACGTCGAAGCCGCAAAGGAGTTCTACGCGGACGTCGTTGGCTGGAACGGCAAGGAGTGGCCGGGCCCCAACCCGTACTACCTGTGGAGCGTCGGCGAGACGCAGGCGGCGGGGATGATGGAGATGCCGGAGGAGCTGAGGCAAATGGGCGTGCCGCCGCACTGGATGGCGTACGTCGCGGTCGGCGACGTGGACGCGAAGGCGGCGCAGGCCCGGCAGCTCGGCGGTCAGGTGCGCGTCGAGCCCACCGACATCCCGGAGGTCGGCCGCTTCGCGGTCATCGCCGATCCGCAGGGCGCGACGATCTCGATGCTGACGCCGCAGGCCGAAGGCACGCCGCCGGACCGGCGCAAGTCCGGCTTCATCGGCTGGCACGAGTTGTACGCGAACGACCACGCGAGCGACTGGGCGTTCTACTCCGCCCTCTTCCCCTGGAAGCACACCCAGTCAATGGACATGGGCGACGGGATGGGCGACTACTTCATCTTCGCCCATGCCGACGACCCCGATGAGCAGGCGCTCGGCGGCATGTCGGACATGGCGAAGCAGATGAAGATGCCGCCGAACTGGCTCTATTACGTGAACGTCGACGACCTGGCCGACGCCATGGTCCGCGTCCGCGACGGCGGCGGCAAGGTGCTCAACGGACCGATGGACGTGCCGGGCGGGCGGATTGCGCAGTGCTCCGACCCGCAGGGTGCGATGTTCGCGATGTACGAGCAGGAAAGCTGAAGCGGCCTGCGGCCGGGCGCCGCTCTGCGGTGCGGCGCCTGCGGCGGCCGCGGGCACCGAGGTTGCCAGATCCGGCTCTTCCAGGCCATGATGCCCGCATGAACGATCGGATCCGGGACTTCTTCCAGCGCCGAATGACCTCCACGGGCAGCGGCAACGGCGAGGCCGAGCGCGCAGCGGGCGCCGAGGCTTCGGAAGAGGAGCGGGCGCGTAAGCAGCTCCACGTCGCCGCCTGCGCGCTGCTACTCGAGCTCGCTCACGCGGACGACGAGTTCAGCAGCGTCGAGCGGTCGCACATCGAGGCGGTGCTCCGCCGCCACTTCGCTCTGGACGAGCCGACGGCGCAGGAGTTGATCGAGCTGGCGGAGGCCGAGCGCGCCTCCGCGATCGACCTCTACCAGTTCACCCACCTGGTGCGCACCAACTATGACCTCGGCCAGAAGACGCTACTCGCCGAGATCATGTGGGGCGTGATCCTCGCCGACGGGCGCATCGCGCGTCACGAGGCGTACCTGCTGCGAAGGATCGCGAATCTGCTGGACCTGAAGCCCGGCTACCTCTCCGCCGCGCGCAAGCGGGCGGCCGGCGAAGACTGAGCGCCCTTCGGCGTAACAGGGGGCAACGCCTAGGCCGTCCATCGGATGTCCCGCCCGCGTACCTCCCGTCCCGACCCAGCACGCGTCATCCCTTCGGCCCTACACCGGCAAGTCGCCACAGGCCCAGCGCGGTCACGTAGGTGGACCGGCGCGCATCCTCGGCCCCGGGCTCGCGCCGCGGGAGACCTCCATGAGCTCGCGTAGCAGCAGCAGGCCGGCTAGCAATGCCGGAGGCGAGGTCCAGAGTCCGGGAAAGTAGCCACGGGCCCGGAGCGCCAGGACCGGGTGCGCCACTCCGTTCACCGCTAGCGCGAGCGCCAGAAACCACAGCGGCCACTCGGCGAAACGACGACCTCGCTTCGCTTCGCGAAGCGAGACCAGCCAGATCACGAGCCACGCGACGTTGAAGGTCGCGAACGTGGTTCGACTCCATGGGCTCAGGCCGAGCGCTCGCGGGAACGCGGTCCAGAAGCCGGTCAGATACTCTTCGAAGGAGTGCGCCGCCTGCACGGCCATGGCAAGCAGTGCGGCGATGACGAGCCTATTCCGTTCTCGCTCCCCGAGGCTAGCGAACGGGCGGGCCCCGGAAATGACGATCGAGGCACCGAGCAGGACGGAGAGGCCTGCTGTTCCTTCCACCCAGCTGAGGATCTCGCTCATAGCTGGACGACACCATGACTCTGGCTTCAATGCTGCCGCACCTCGCGGCGGCGGTCGTGCTGACCGCTCATACCCTTCAGAGCGTGACGCGGCGGGCCCCTCGCTCGTCCGTTCATGACCGGCGCACCGTGCGCCGTTCGCGCCCAGGCGAAGATTCACCGAAGATGGAGAATCGCATCCATGCACCGTAGACTCGCGACGATCGGCCTCGCAGCCGCGACGCTGGGGCTCGGCCTGGCCGCGTGTGACAGCACCAGCAGCGGGACGTCCCGGCTGTCGATCAAGCTGACGGACGCGCCGCCGGAAGCGAACATCACCGAGGCGGTCGTAACCATCTCGAAGATCTACCTGCAGGGCTCGCAGTCGGCGAACCCATCGGAGCAGATGGTCCTGCTCTCGACGCCCGTCACGACGGACCTGCTGACGCTGTCGAACGACGTGCTGAACCTGGTGGAGGACCAGGTGGTGAAGGCGGGCACGTACGCGCAGCTGCGCTTCGTGATCGACGGTGGCTACATCGTCGTCGATGAGAACGGGACGTCGAAGACGTACGCGACGCCGGGCTACGCCGGGCTGCCGGAAGGCGTTACGCCCGATGGCCTGCTGGAGTGCCCGAGCTGCGGGCAGTCCGGGATCAAGGTCAACTTCCCGGACGGCGCGCTGACGCTGACGGAGGACAAGATCGTGCTCGTGGACTTCGACGTCGCCGAGACGTTCGGCCACCCGGCGGGAGGCTCCGGCTCGTGGGTGATGCACCCGAGCCTGAAGGCGGACAATGTGCAGCTGTCGGGCACGGTCACGGTGATGGCGAAGCTCGATGAGGGCGTCACGCTGCCGGATCTGAACGGAAGCCCGACGACGCTCGCCGACTTCAAGGCCGAGCTGCGCACGTCGGACATGGACCCGCTCGTGGTGGGCGAGCTGGCCGACTTCAGCGGCCCCGATGCGGATGGGTACTTCACGGCGACGTTCGACCTGGTCCTGCCCGGCGATTATGACGTGAACATCCTGTCGCCAATGGACATGGGCACGCCGCTCATCGACTTCATGACGGACCCTGCAATGCCGCAGGGCGTGACCGTCGACTCGGATGGCAATCCGAGCGTGAGCTACCTGATCACGTCGGCGGCGCTGCCCTCGCCCTGACCGCAGCCACAGCAATCACGGCCGCACGCGCGTCGCGCCGGCCGGTGAGATGGAGCCCGGTCGCTTCGAGCGGCCGGGCTCCGTCGCGTCAGGTGCCGCCGTTCGCCGGCGACACGACCGCCTTCGCGCGCGGCTCGAGCGCCTCGAGCTGGCGCCGGTAGAAGTCCATCCGCGACCGCTGGTCGGCGGTCATCGGCCCGGCCCAATTCCCGATGTCGGAGTAGAGGCCACGCGCGCGCGAGAGCAGCTCGGTCGCGACGCGAGCGACGTCGCGGACGCGGCGCGCCTCCCGCTCCGGCAGCGGCTGCAGCGTACCGACGGAGTCCGGCGCGGGCGGGGTCGGCAGCGCGGCGTCCGAGCCCCGCGCGACGACCTCGGCGCGCAGGCTCAGCGACGCGCGTCGCATGAGCGGCCACAGAGGCGCGACGACGGCGTGCACGTCTCGGTAGAGCGCGGCCGCAGCCCGCTGATCGGCGGTCCACTGCGCGCGCTGCGCGGCGGTGAGCGGCAGCCGCGGATCCGGCTGCACGGTCAGCGCCCGCTCCACCGTCCGTCCGGCCGCCGACAGGCGCACGGTGTATACGCCGGGCGCGACGACAGGGCCGGGCAGCCCGCGCGACCGACCTGACGCCGCCGGGGCCGCCGGCAGATCGTCGTATCGCAGGTTCCACACGACCCGGTCGATGCCCGCGTCACCGGTGGCCGCCACGCTCGCCACGTGGTCGCCGGACGCATCGCGGATCTCAATGGACACACTTCCGGAGTCCTGCTCCTCGCCGAGCCAGTAGTCGAGGATCGCGCCGTCGGGCGGATTCTGGCCGTGGAACGCCATATCTCCTTCGTGCGCCTTCTCCCGGGTGTAGTGGATCGTGCGCGCGACGCGCGGAGAGAAGAGGTGGGCGGCAGCCGCGAGCACGTCGGACGTCAGCTCCGCTATGGCGCTTGCGTCGTCGAGGATCCAGACGCCACGGCCGTGGCTGGCCAGCACCAGGTCGCCGTCGCGCGGGTGGATGACGAGGTCGTTGAACGCGAGCGTCGGCATGCCGGCGTGCAGCTGCCTCCAGCGTGCGCCGCCATCGATGCTGACGAACAGCCCGAGCTCCGCGCCGAGCCAGAGCACGCGCTGATTGCGCGGATCCTCGCGCACGACGCGCAGCACGCGCTCGGCGGGCAGGTCGCCCGTGATGGAGGTCCAGGTCCGTCCGGAGTCGGTCGAGCGGAGGAGGTAGTTCGCGTAGTCGTCGTTGCGGTAGTCGTTGACGACGACATAGACCGTGCCCGCATCGTGCGACGACGGCTCGATCATCGAGATCCAGGCGCTGTCGTCCTTGGGAAGCCCCGGCAGCCGGCCGCGCAGCTCGGTCCACGTCGCGCCACCGTCCGTCGACACCTTCAGGTTGCCGTCGTCCGTGCCGACGTACAACACGCCTTCGCGCAGCGGCGACTCCGCGATCGCGGTGATCGTCGGGTAGTACGGGATGCCGTCGTCGAGCGACGGAACCTCGTCCCCGATCTGTTGCCCCATGATCGTGAGGCGCCGGCGGTCGATGCCGGTGGTCATGTCGCCGAGGTCCTTCCACGTCACGCCCTGGTCGGTGCTCCTCCACAGACGGTTGGTGCCAGCGTAAAGCGTGGCGTGGTCGTGTGGCGAGATGATGTACGGCCCATCCCAGTTCGCGGGCGCCATCGCGTTCAGCAGCTCCGGCTGTCGTTCGTTCGCGAACCACGCGTCGAAGTTGCGCCGCGGCCCGATCGCGCCGTGCGGATCGCCGGGGCGGATGTCCTGCGCATCCCACGTGCGCCGGTCCAGCTTCACCAGCCCCAGGTACTGCGACTCGGCGTAGAACGTGTGGCCGTCCACGGTGTCGGGGACGGAGAGGAAGCCGTCACCCCCGCACGAGCGGGTCCAGTCCTCGTTCAGGATCCCCTCCGCGCGGTAGGTCGCGCTCGGCCCGACCCAGCAGCCGTTGTCCTGCAGCCCGCCGTAGACGTTGTACGGCACATCGTCGTCGACGCGCACGTGGTACCACTGGCTGACCGGCAGCGCCGTCTGGAACAGCCACGTCTCGCCCTGGTTCCAGGTGACGCCCAGTCCGCCATCGTCGGCGTGGATCATGTGCCGCGAGTCTGACGGGTCGACCCACAGGAAGCGGTCGTCACCGTGCAGCGACGTGTCCATCGAGCGGAACGTGCGGCCGCAATCGGTCGACACCGAGAAGTCGTTCTCCATGTAGATGCGACAGTCGTCGTTCGGATCGACGAGCGGCTGACTCGCGTACATCGGCCGCGGGTTCCACGAGCCCATGTGCGTCCACGTCTCGCCACGATCCTCCGAGCGGAAGATCCCCGCCGACGTGTCCGGCCGGACGTACGCCGTTGACGCGTTGAAGCGCCACCCCTGCTCGACGGAGACATAGACGATGCGCGGGTCCTTGCGGTAGATGCTGATGCCGATTCGCCCGTACTCGCCCCCGGGCAACCCCTTCCTCAGCTTCTTCCAGGTCTCGCCGCCGTCGGTGCTCTTCCACAGCGCAGAGCCCGGACCGCCGCCGTGGAATCCGAAGGGGCGACGTCGCCGCTGATAGCTCGCGGCGTAGATCACGCTCGGCTCCGCGGGGTCGATGGCGACGTCGCTCACGCCCGTGCTCGCGTCGACGTACAGCACCTTCCGCCACGTGTCGCCGCCGTCGGTCGTGCGGTACAGGCCACGCTCCTCGTTCGGACCCCAGAGGTGGCCCATCGCAGCGACGAACACCGTCCGAGGTTCCGTCGGATGGATCGCGATGCGGCCGATCGCCTTCGTCTCGCCGAGCCCCATGTTGCGCCACGTCTTGCCGCCGTCGGTCGAGCGATAGACGCCGTCGCCCCACGAGTTGCTCTGCCGGCTCGCGCGCTCGCCCGTGCCGACCCACACGATGGACGTGTCCGTCTGGCTCACCGCAATATCTCCCACCGAGTGCGTGCCGCCGTGCTCGAACACCGGCTTCAGCGTCACGCCACCGTCCGTCGTCTTCCACACGCCTCCCGTCGCTGTGGCCGCGTAGAAGACCGTCGGCTCGCTCTCCACCACGGCGAGGTCAACGACACGGCCGCTCATGTTGGCGGGGCCGATGTTCCGGGCGCGAAGGTGGTCGAGCGCGCCGTCGGGGATCGCCTGCGCGCCTGCGCCCGATGCGAGGGCGAGCGCGAGCGCGAGGGCGGCTGCGCCGCGGGCGAGCGCGGGCGCGGGGGGCGCTGCGGGCGTGCGGTGCATGGCATCGTCCGGACTGTGGGAGTCTTTGCGGAGGAAGCTCGGTTCGACGTGAAGGTGGACGGCAGGGTGGCGGGCGGCAAGCGGGTGCCGCGCCAGCCGGCGGCCCGGCAAAGTCCGACACCCACCCCGCCGGCGGACCGACGCAGTCTCAACCGATCGGCTCCAGCCCCTGAGCCTCGGGTAGCGGCTTTTCCGGCGCGGCGAGGTACGACCGCTCGATGTAGCCCTCCAGGTCGGTCGCGCCGGAAGCTTCGATCCGATTCGCCAGCTCCTCCTCGGAGTACAGGAGGCGGAGTCGGCGCGCGAGCTCCCGGCGAAACGCCGGCGTGTACAGCGCCCCCACGAGCGCGGTCTGGCGAAGGCGCTCGAGCGGGGCGAGGAAGATCACGGCGTCGTAGGCGTCGGCCATCGTCTGTCCGGGCGCGACGTCGAGCATGTGGTTACCGACGTAGCGCGCGCGACCGAACGCGGTGCCCGCGAGCGTCACCGCGACCGGCACGCCGCCGTTGTCCCGGAAGGCGCGGTCCCATGCGCCGCCCTCCAGCCTCGCCCAGTGATAGTCGATCCGCTCGAGACCCTGGGTCGTGCGCGGCCCGGCCGTATCGCTGCTGAGTCGCTCGATGACGAGTTGGGGCGCGTGGAAGCGGATCGAGTAGGCACGACCCGGATCGCGCTCGTGGAAGTAGGTCGTCGCGTTCCAGTAGAGGGAGCCGTCGGCGTGGCGGATCGCTTCGTAGGCGTGGCGTGTGTTGGTGAGGAAGATGCCCTTCCCTCCGGACGCGTCGAGCGTCTCGCGAATCATCGCGTACATCGTGTAGTCGTAGGCGCTCAGCGACTGGCGGAACACCTCTACGTCGCGCGGCGAGCGGATCTCCGACCAGTACGTCGGGCTGCCGACCGCGACGACCCGGAGACGTTCCGAGTCCGGCAGCGGCGCGTTCACGTCGTGGATCGCCCGCAGCAGGTCGAAGTAGGTGGCGTACGGAAAGCCTTCGCCACCGAGGTCGTTCTGGAACGCCGGGTAAAGCAGCGTCGAGTCCGGCGCGTCGGCGGCCAGATACGCGTCGATCCGGCTCTGCTGGCTCAGCGGTACGACCTCGAGGAAGACGAAGCGCGCGCGCTCGCGGAAGCGGGAGTCGTGCACCAACGCCTGATAGAAGCGGAACGGCTCGACGAGCGTGTGCAGGCCGTCGTCGAAGACGATCAGGTCGTGCCGATCGAGCTGGTCGAGCACGAACGCCACCGGCTCGCGGCCGAATCGCCGCAGATCGGCGAGGTGGGCCTGCTGAGCGGCGGCGGGTGCGCCGGTGACGAAGAGCGAGAGGAGAAATGGCACCCAGCGGATCATCGATACGCTCCGATCAGGGGCGAAAGGCAATGCCTGCTTCGGATGCCACCCCCTCCCGAAATGGTTGCAGCGCCCCGCTCACGAACCGAACGCGTCGCGGGGGAGGGGACGAATGATCAAGGGGATCAGGTTTCAAGGACGTGGACGGCAACACCTTCGTGCTGTCGACGCGCTGAGCGGTGTGGCGCGCCGGCCGAGCCGGATCGCCGGGCGTCGCCCAGAGGCGCATCGCGGCGCGCCCCGCGAGCCCGCGATCGGGCGGGGGGCGCGCCGCGGCGTCGCTCGATCAGCCGACCGGCTGGTGGCTCGGCAGCGTGGTGTCCTCCAGCGCTTGCGCCTTCGCGAGCGCGACGGAGAGACCGATCGGCAGCAGGATGAAGGTCAGGAAGTAGAAGTCTGACCCGGGCAACACGACCTGTGGAGCGAGCACATTGACGAGCACGGCGAGGATGATCGGCAGCAGCGCGATCACGGCCGATCCGACCATCACGTTCAGGCCGAGCTGCTGGCGCTGCTGCGCGGTCGCGCGTCCGTACTGCCGGACCAGCACGAGGATGGCGCTCGCGAAGTAGCCGGCCACGACCACGCCGCTGAAGATGCGGCCGAAAGCGTTGAGTCCGCTCGTCGCCCGCGGTTGCAGCACGATCATGCAGAGCACGAAGACGGCGAAGGCGACGGCGGGCGCGTAGAGCAGGGTCCGCATTCCGGCACGGTCGAGCCAGGGCATCCGCTTCGGGAAGCTGGCGAGGAAGTGCACGAGCAGCGCGAGCCCGATGTAGATGACGGGCACGAGCACGGCGGCGAGCGCCGTCCGCAGCGCGTAGGACGCGGTGTAGGGCCAGCCGATGAACGCGAACCCGAGGCAGAGGCTCGCGGCCGCGAACAGCTTCTCCGGTCCGCCGGCGGAGCGCAGATACGGCCGCATCCCGAACACGACGAAGGCGAGGCCGATCAGCAGTCCGCAAACGCCGAGCGCCCAGTCGCGCGAGGGCATCGCCGCGTACGTGACCGTCAGCGTCTGACTCGCTCCGTCACGGGAGATGGTATACTCCCGCGTGTCTCCCGGCGCCGGCCTCGGCCGCCGCGACAGCGCCTTGGCGTCGGCCACATCGATGCCGCCATCCGTGAGGAGCCGGTCGCCCTTCTGGAAGCCCGCCTGCTCGGCGGGACTCCCGGGCCTCACCCGCACGGCTACGTTGTCGGTCGTCGACAGGCCGTCGTACGGCTGCCGCCCGAGGTCGAGGAAGTTGAGGATCGCGAACGCGATGAGGACGACTGCGACTGCCAGTGCGATCAGGCGGGAAGTTCCCGATGCAGGGGCGGCCATGATGCTCCTTTCGCCGGGGCCGGAATGGGCCGTATCTGAAAGGACTGCTCCAGGCCGAGTTGTGGGAAGCGCGCCCACTATGGGCTCCCCGGCCCTCGCAGGTCAAGCATCATGGACGACCGATCGGCGGCTCACTCCACCCTCAGCGCCTGCGTTGGATCCGTTCGGCTCGCGCGCAGCGCGGGCACCCAGGAGGCGACGAGCGCCGCGGCGGCGAGCACGCCGCCGACCGTCACGAACGTCAACGGATCGTTCGGCGCGACGTCGTAGAGCAGAGCCCGCATCGCCTTCGACGCGAGCAGGGCCGAGCCGAGCCCGATGACCACGCCCAGCGCCGCGAGGCGCGCGCCCTGACGCATCACCAGCCGCAGCACGTCGCGCGTCTGCGCGCCGAGCGCCATGCGCACGCCGATCTCCTGTGTGCGCTGCCGCACCGCCTGCGCGGTCACGCCGTAGACGCCGACGACGGCGAGGGTCAGCGCGATCGCGGCGAACGCGAGCAGCAGCGTCATCAGGAAGCGCTCTCGCGCGAGGGAGTCCGCGCGCACCGCCTCCATCGTGCGGACGTCGGAGAGCGGCAGGTCGGAGTCCAGGTCGGCCACGGCGTGCCGCACCGCCGCCACGAGTGCGGAGGGATCGCCGGCGGTGCGGATCATGAGCGTCATGTAGCTCGAGCGATCCTGGTAGAATGGTGCGAGCACCTCGATCTGCGGCTGCATCGCCACGCCTTCCTGCCGCTCGTTGCCCACCACGCCGACGATCGTGCGCCACACGGAGGTCGAGTCCGGGTGCTTGTCCTCGGCGATCCGGTGACCGATCGGGTCCTGGCCCGGGAACGCCTCGCGCGCGAGCGCCTCGTTGATCACGACCACGTAGTCGCCGCCCTTGCGGTCCGCGTCGGTGAAGAAGCGTCCTCGCAGGAGCGGCACGCGCATCGTATTCAGGTACTGCGGTGTGACGCGCCGGTGCACGACCTCCGTGCCGTACTCGTCGGGTCCGCGGCCCTCGATCGAGTAGTCGCTGCTGTAGCCGCGCTCCTCGAGCGGCACATCGGAGGTGAGCGCCGCGTCCTCGACGCCGGGGAGCGCGTGGACCCGCTCCAGCAGCGAGCCGAAGAACGCGGAGACCTTGTCGCCCGTATCGTACTTCGTCCCCGGCAGGCTGAGCGTCACCGCCAGCACGCCGTGCGGGTCGAATCCGGGGTTCACGTCCAGCAGCCGCTGGTAGCTGCGGACCAGCAGCCCCGCGCCCGTCACCAACAGCATCGCGAGCGCGATCTCGGCCACGACAAGCCCGCTGCCCAGCGCCCGCGTCGCGCGGCCCGGCCCGCCCGAGCGGCCTCCCTCTCGCAGCGACGCCGCCGTGCCCGCGCCGCGCGTCCACAGCGCCGGAGCCAGCCCGAACAGCAGCCCGCTCACCGTCGTGATCGCCAGGATATAGCCGGCCACGCGGACGTCCAGGCCGAAGTGCGCCGTGCGCAGCAGCCCCTCCGGCTGCATGTGCTCGAGGAGGCGCGTGCCTTCCCAGCCGAGCAGCAGCCCTGTCGCGCCGCCGAGCACGGAAAGCACCAGGCTCTCGGTCAGCACCTGCCGGACGAGCCGCAGGCGCCCGGCACCGAGCGCCGCCCGCACCGCCACCTCCCGCTGCCGTCCCGCCGCCCGCACCAGCAGCAGGTTCGCCACGTTCGCGCACGCGATCAGCAACAGCAGCCCCACCGCGCCGAGAAGCACGAGCAGCGGCGTGCGCGTGTCGCCCACCAGAAACTCGTGCAGCGGGGTCATTCCCGCGCCCATGTACCGGTTCGTCTCCGGGTACTCGACCTTCAGCCGGCTCACCACCGACTGCAGCTGCGAATTCGCCTGGGTAGCCGTCGCGCCGGGCGCGAGGCGGCCGATGACCCGGATCCAGTGGGCGCGGCGGAAGAACGTCGCCGTCCGGTTCGCGGGGTCCCAGCGCCAGGGCACCCACAGATCCGTCTTCTCGCTCGGGAATGAGAAGCTCGCCGGCATCACGCCCACCACGCGGTACGCCTCGCCGTCCAGCCGTACGACCCGATCGATGACCGAGCGGTCGCCCCCGAACCGGGTCTTCCACAGATGATCGCTCAGTACGACGATCGGCTCGCTGCCCTTCCACGTCTCCTCCGGCCGGAACGTCCGCCCCAACGCCGGCTTCACGCCGAGAACCGAGAAGAAGTTGCCGGTCACCGGAGCGGTCAGCAGCATCTGCGGGTCGCCGACGCCGGTCAGGATCCTGTGGCTGCCGAATCCCGAGTACGACGCCATGTCCTCGAACGCCGCGACACCCTCCTTCCAGTCGTAGTAGTTCGCGGGTGCCGCCACTTCCCGGTCCCATCCCTTCTCCGGATTCTCCTCCCACAGCATGTACAGCCGGTCCGGATGCGCGAACGGTAGCGCCTCCAGCACTACTGCGTTCACGGCCGCGAAGATCGCGGTGTTCGCGCCGATCCCCAGCGCCAGCACCAGCACGGCCGCAGTCGCAAATCCGGGGTTCCGTCGCAACCCGCGGAGCGCGTAGCGGATGTCCTGCACCAGGTCCTGCAGCGGGCGCACCCCGCGCGCGTCGCGCACCTGCTCCTTCACCGCTTCCACTCCGCCGAACGCGACCGCCGCGCGGCGAAGCGCTTCCTCCGGACCCACGCCCTCTTCCCGCTCCAGCCGCTCCGCCTCCATCTCCAGATGGAAACGCATCTCATCCTCCAGCTCGCGCCCCACCCGCTCGCCGTGGAACAGACCCCGCGCCCGCTCGCGCACCTCCGACCACCAGCTCATGCCGTTCCCCCCTGCCAGCCGAGGACCCACTCCACCGCCTGCGACGCCCGACGCCAGCTCGCCACCTCCGCCTCCAACTGCCGCCGACCCTCCGCCGTCAACCGGTAGTAGCGAGCTCGCCGGTTGTTCTCCGTCACCCGCCATTCCGACTTCAGCCACCCTTTCCGCACCATCCGCTGCAACGCCGGGTACAGCGAGCCCTGGTTCACGTCGAACACGTCGCGCGACATCTGCCGGATCCGCTGGCTGATCCCCCACCCGTGCATCGGCTCCAGCGACAGCGTCTTCAGCACCATCGCCTCCAGCGTCCCCTGCAGCAGCTCGCTCGTGTCGCCCATGATCGCTCCTTTAGATCTCCTACAAGAAGACGATGGTTGCATTCCTGTAGATAGTCAAGAGAAAGGGCGTTCATCGGCGATGGCGGGGCCGAGGAGGGGGGGCGGCTCGGTACGTCCGCATTGCCTGCCTCGCAGAGACGCAGCAGTATTGCAGCGGTCTCATCGCCTCATCTCCCGTCGGGACACATGAAGAAACTGATCCACGAGATCCATCGCCGGTCTCTCTGGCAGGTAATGGGCATCTACCTGGGGGGCTCGTGGGTAGCGCTCCAGGCGGTAGACGTGCTTGCGAACAACTTCGGCCTACCGCCGTGGTTTCCCGGCTTGGCGCTCGGGCTGCTGGTCATCGGTCTGCCGATTACGCTGGCGACCGCGTTCGTGCAGGAACGCGTCGTGGCGCCGCTGGTGGCCGGCGAGGCCGATGATCCCGCCGCCGACCCCCGCGCGAGCGTCGCCGCATCGAGGCCGACACACCACCGGCTGCTGACGTGGCGCAACGCCATCCTCGGCGGTGTCGGCGCCGCCCTTCTGTGGGCGGGTGTGGCAGTGGGGTGGCTGATGTTCGGCCGACCCGCGGCGGGCGGCGCCGCGGAAGAGGTTGCCGGCGTCGCCCTGCGCTCGATCGCGGTGCTGCCGTTCAGCACGTTCAGCTCGGCGGAGCAGGACAAGTACTTCGCCGAGGGGATCCACGACGACCTGCTGACGCAGCTGGCGAAGCTGGATTCGCTGACGGTGATCTCGCGGACCTCGGTGATCCAGTACGCGAACACGACGAAGGGCATCCCACAGATCGCGAAGGAGCTGGGCGTGGCGACGGTGCTGGAGGGCGGCGTGCAGCACTCGGGCGACCGCATCCGCATGAACGTGCAGCTGATCGAAGCCGCGACGGACCGGCACCTATGGGCGGAGACGTACGACGAGCAGCTGACGGCGGCGAACCTTTTCGCGATCCAGAGCGACCTCGCGCGCAAGATCGCGGCGGCGCTGCAGGCGAAGCTCACGCCGGAGGTCGCGCAGCGGCTGGACACGCGTCCGACCGAGAACCTCTCCGCGTACGACGTGTACGTCCGGGCGCGATACGCGATGCAGACGCGGGGCAGTCTGGGTGAGGGCCTGGCGGAGATCCGAGGGCTCTTCGAGCAGGCGATCGCCGCGGACTCCGGCTATGCGGCCGCCTGGACCGGGCTCGCCGACAGCTACCTCGCCGCCTGGAACTGGAACCAGCTGCCGGCGGAGCAGGCGAGGCCGAAGGCGGAATCCGCGCTCGGACGCGCGCTCGCGCTCGATCCGGACCTGGCCGAGGCGTATGTCTCCCGCGCCCGGCTGCTCGGGCTCCAGGGCAAGCAGCGGGAGGCGGAGCAGGCGGCGCTGCGGGCGATCGAGTTGAACCCGGGCTCCGCGGATGCCCACGGCGGGTACGGTCGGATCCTGCAGGGGCTCGGACGTTACGAGGAGTCGATCCGGGAGAGCCGCCGCGCCGTCGAGCTGGACCCGGTCAATACCGGCCCCAGGGACCTGCTAGCGGACCGCCTCTACTTCGGGGGACACTACGACGAGTCGATCGAAGAATCGCGCAAGGTGCTGGAGATGGCGCCCGACTCCTGGTACGCGTGGTACAACATCGGCTGGTCACAGGCGGTGGCGGGCCGCGCCGCGGAGGCGGTCGCTGCGTTCCGCAAGTCGCTCACCTTGACGACGGAGAACCGGGGGACCGCGCACGCGGGACTGGCATACGCGTTCGCTCGGCTCGGCCAGCGCGACTCGTCGCTTGTCCACCTGAAGAGCGCCGAGGCGGGCGAGACGAACTACGACGCGGTCACCGTCCACTTCGAGCTCGGCGATGCGGACCTCGCCTTCTCGAAGCTCGAGACGGCGCTCAAAGCCGACGCCTCCGTCCTCCGGCGTCTCGAGGCCGACCCCTCGACCGAACGCCTGCGCGCCGACCCGCGCTACGAGCCGCTGGTCCGCAAGCTCGGCCTCCGCTGAGCCGAGTTCTTCACTCCCCCTCCGGCGTAACCGTCTCCATCGCTCGCCAGCAGTACCACGCCACGGCGCTGCGCCACGGCCGGTAGCCGAAGCCTACCCACTCCATCTGCGCGGGTGTCGGCGGGTCGGGCAGACGCAACACCCGCCCGAGGCCCTGTCGCACGCCGAGGTCCGCGGTGGGCCAGACGTCCGGCCGACGCAGGTCGAAGATCAGGTACATCTGAGCGGTCCACGCGCCGATGCCACGGACGCGCGTGAGCGCGGCGATGATCTCGTGGTCCGAGAGCGCGTCGAGACCCTCGAGGGCGACGTCGCCCGAACGTACGCGCTCGGCGAGGTCGCGGATCGACGCCAGCTTGTTGCGCGACAGACCCGCGGCGCGGAACGCCTCGTCGGCCGTCTCGAGCACGCGCTCGGGGCGGACCTCTCCACCGAGCGCCGCGACGAAGCGGGCGTGGATCGTGCGCGCCGCCGCGCCCGCGAGCTGCTGAAAGACGATGGCCGCGGCGAGCGACTGAAACGCGTCGCCGCGAGGGTCACGCAGGCGTACGGGACCGACCCGCTCGACGAGCGGGCCGAACGCGGGATCCTCCTTCAGCCGCCGGGTCGCGGCGGGCCAAACGATCGGCGGCTTCGGCATCTCTCTCACATTCGCAGCAGCCGGGCCAGGAAGGCCGGCAGCCCGTGCAGGTGGTCCACGTGGTCGGGCGCGTCGGTCGTGCTCGCGAACGTGCCCGGGAAGATCTCGGAGTGCTCCTCATGCGCACAATTTCGGAAGCCCAAGGGCATCGGGCCAGCGATGGACGCGACCCGGGCGGACGCCGAAAGGCGAGAGGCATGCTATCATCGCGATGGGCCTGGGCGCTCGTGACCTGGAGCTGCAGCGTGTGTGGAGCGCGGCGGACGCCGGCGTCAATGGGCTGGACGAGACGAGGGAGGCGACCGTCGTGGAGGGCGGCGGCGGCCCGCCCTGAGAATCTTCAGGAGGCCCGGCGCTCGTCGAAGAGGTGCCTCCAACGGCGCCCATTCGCGATCATCGACACGTTGCTGCGCGACGTGTCGAACGCCTCGGCGATGGCCGGATAATGCGACGTGCCGAGCGAGGTGACCAGCCGACGGATCACCTCGACCTCCCGGCTGCTCAGGCGAGCGAAGTTGGAACGCTCACCACGGGGTACGCGGTCCCGAGGGGAGGCCGCGGCACCGGGCCGGTCGGGCACGTCGGTACGGGCCCGGCGGCGGCCGATCCGCGAGACGGCCTGCGCGGAGAGGCCGTAGCGATCGCCGATCTCGCGAAGCCGCTCCCGTCCCTCCTCGTAGCGCCGTCGGATGTCCTGCACGGTCTCCGGCCGGAGCCGCTTCGTGCTGCTCTTCGCCGGAAGCGGGACGGCTCCGATCACCTGCGACCAGGTCCTCCCGTGGATCGCGTTGACCGCGCAGGTGCGGGACACACCCATCATCGAGGCGGCCTCGTCGTACGACGCGCCGGCGCGGAACAGCTCGCGCATGCGAACCACTTTGTCGATCGACAGCTTCGCCACGTGCATCCCCCTCGCGAGCCTTCGATGCTTCTTCTCTGTTGGACCCAGAAGGTCCGCGAAGGGTTGCTGCGCCCCAGCGCGGGCGCCGAAAGCGCTTCGGAGCTCAGCGTCTGCCCTGCGCCGCCGCCACTGACCCCTCCTCCACGGTGAACGGCTGTACCATCCCGTTCTCCGCGTTCTCGGAAATCCATGCGTAGCGGCCTGGCTCGAGGTCCACGGAGAAGTAGGCGGTGTTGCCGACCGGCATCTCCTGAACTCCGCCGAGGAAAGTCGCCGGCGCCGGCGCACGCAGCCCCTGAACGTTCATCCAGTCCATCCACGGCACGACCGAGTCGGCGCTCACGCCGTCGGGTAGCCGCACCACGTGCACGTCGTTCGCGAGCAGGCCTGCCGCCTTCTGTCCGTAATGCACGGCGACCGTGTGAGCGCCCCGGTGTACGTCCGGCGGCGCCGTCATGCCATCGCGTTCGAACGCGATCTCGAGGTCCGGCTCGGGTGGCTCGGCCGTCGAGGTCGCGGTCGTCACGGTCAGCTGGCGCGCCATGCCGAGCGACGTGTGGAACGTGCCGTCCGGCGTCTTCACGTAGCACTCGACGACGTAGGTTCCGGGCTCGAGCCGCACGGTGCTCCGAGCCTGGTGCCCCGGGGCGAGCAGCCCGACACCGCCGGTCTGCTCGACGTCGGCGAACCACTGCGGAACCAGCCGGCCGAGCAGGGGGCCCACCTCCGACTTGTCGAGCGTCCCCTTTTGCAGCCCGCTCCAGACGCTGTCGAACGGCATGCCGACCGCGGCGATGAAATCGTCGAGCATCTTGCCGTCGGGCAGGTGATCGAGCACGAAGAAGTGGGTCTGTGATCCCTGATTCGTGAACCGGAACGTCGTCCACCCACTCGGGATCGAATCGGGTGCCTGGAACGCGAAGTCGCGCGCGACGATATCGACGACACCGGCCTCCGGCGCCGGCACCGACGCCTCCGCGGCGGGCTCGGCGGCCGGCTCGGCGGCCGGCTCGCCGGACGGCTCGTCGGACCGGCATCCGGCGAGCAGCGCGAGTGTGGCGGCCGTGAGGCTGATGGCGATGCTTCTCATGATTGCTCCTTTCGGGCATCGAGCGGCCGCGGCGGATGCAAGCGAGGATTCCCCTGCCGCGGCCCGTGGTTCCGGACCGATTCACCACGCCGAGCGCAGAAAGTGGCTGAATCCCGACAAAGTCCAGGTTCAGCCGAGGGTGCGAGCCGTGGCATTGTCATCACTGGTAGATTGACGGAAGTGGAAGAGACCGCGCGTTGGCGCAGGCGCTTCGCCTGCGCTCGAACGAGACGCCTGCGAGCGGCGGCCCTGTCGGATGGTGAGACGATGAGCCCGATCTGCACACACATGGATCAGATCCGCGACGTGGAGCCCCGCACCCCGAGCGGCTGCGAGGAATGCCTGCGCACCGGCAGCCGTTGGGTGCACCTGCGACTCTGTCTGACATGCGGCCACGTCGGCTGCTGCGACTCCTCGCCGAACCGGCACGCACGCGGGCACGCGCATGGATCCGGTCACGCGATCGTTCAATCGTTCGAGCCGGGGGAGGACTGGAGGTACTGTTTCGTCGACGACGTCGAGGTATGAGCGCCATGGCGTTCGACTCCGCTGGCCCGGAGCGCTGGCCCGCGCTGCCGCTCGACGAGTGGCGGGACACGTACGAGACGCTCCACATGTGGACGCAGATCGTGGGCAAGACGCGCCTCGCGCTCGCGCCGCCGGTCAATCACTGGTGGCACGTGACCCTCTACGTCTCGGCGCATGGCCTCGCGACGGGGCCCATGCCCTTCGAGGGTGGCACCCTCGACGCGGAGTTCGACTTCATCGAGCACGAGCTCTTGCTCAGAACGGACGCGGGTGACGTCCGCGCGATCCGGCTCAGGCCGCGCTCCGTGGCCGATTTCTACCGCGCGTACACCGCCGCCCTGGCCGAGCTCGGGGTCCGCGTCCGTTTGTGGCCGATGCCCGTGGAGGTCGAGCGACCGATCCGCTTCACCGAGGATCGGCAGCACGCTGCCTACGATCCCGAATATGCCGATCGCTTCTGGCGCATCCTCTCCCGTACCGATGAAGTGCTGAAGCGCTTCCGTGGTGACTTCCTCGGCAAATGCAGCCCCGTGCACTTCTTCTGGGGCGGCTTCGACCTCGCCGTGACCCGCTTCTCCGGGCGGCGGGCGCCGCCCCGCCCCGGCGCCGACACCGTCCAGGACGAGGCCTACTCCCACGAGGTGATCAGCGCCGGCTTCTGGCCGGGCGGCGGCGCGGTGCCGGAGCCCGCGTTCTACGCCTATGCCCTGCCCGAGCCGGCGGGACTACGTGAGGTCGAGCCTGAACCGGTCGCGGCCCGATGGGACGCGGCGATGGGAGAGTTCGTCCTGCCGTACGAGGCGGTCCGCACGGCAACCTCGCCCGAGGACGACCTGATGGCGTTCCTGCGGAGCACCTACGAGGCGGCGGCAGAGCTGGGAAGATGGGATCGGGCGGCGTTGGAGCGAGGCGCGAGGTAGCTACGCTAGCGAGTCTCCACGCCGCTCAGCGCCCAGGCCCCGAGCAGCACCACGGCATCCTCCGCCAGACCGACGACGATGTCGGGCACGAGCGCGCGCGTCAGTCGCCGGCGCAGCCGCGTCGCGATGAAGGCGCTCCCGGCGGCGGCGGCCCCGCCGATCGCCGCGGCGGCGAGGCGCGAGGCGCCACCGCCATCGGCGATGACCGCTCCGACCATGACCCCGACCGCGATCCTGCCGGCCAGCGGAACGGCATCCGTACGAGGCGGGATCCAGGGCATCTTGTCCACGACGAGCTCTGCGGCGAGCGATGCGGTGACCAGCCCGCGGCCGACCGGGGACCGCAGCGCACGGACGACCGCGTCAGTGCCGGGAGGGCGTCGCGAAAGCGCGAACGGCGCAGCGGTCGTGCGGACCCCCGTCAGTGCGGCGTACGCCGCCGCGAGCGCCAGGGTCCCTGTCCGATCCTCACCGTGCATCACGCTCACTCCTGTGCGAGCATCCGTCCGAGACCTTCCGGCTCGAGCCGCACGCCGACGAAGAACTCGCCGAACTCGCCGTAGCGTGCGCTCGCCTCATCGTAGCGCATCTCCGTCACGATCCGCTTGAACTCGAGCGGGTCCTTCGCGAAGAGCGTCACGCCCCACTCCCACTCGTCGAAGCCGACCGCCCCCGTGATCACCTGGAAGATCCGCCCCGCGTAGCGCCGGCCGGACAGGCCGTGCTCGCGCATCAGGCGGTTCCGCTCCTCGACCGGCAGGACGTACCAGTTGTCGGCTCCCTCGCGACGCTTTGTCATCGGATAGAAGCTGACGTAGCGCATGCCCTCCGGAATCTCCGGGAAGAGACGACTCTGCGTGAAGCGGCTTCCGCGCTCCGCCGCCGCCAGCTCGTCGATCAGGGCCCGAAACGCGTCCGAATGCGGCTCTGCCTCCTCCGCCGCCTGCGCCGTCGCGCTGTACAGCCCCGCCTCGGTGACCGACGTGAAATCGTACTCCAGCCGCAGCAACGCGCCTGTCCGAGAACGACGAACCGCGAGCTCGGCCTCCCCGAGCGAATCGATCGTCTCGCGGAAGTGCACCAGCATCAGGTCCGCGCCACCGCCGACCAGCTGGAATGCCGCCGTCCATCCCGGCACGCCCGGTGACACCAGCGCGTGCGCGAGCGTCGTCGCGTCCTCACCGAGCTCCGTACGCGACGCGCGATCGATCGCGCGCAGCGCGTTCCAGTCCACGGAGAACATCTGATGCAGCGCGTACCAGCCTTCGAGAGTGGCCGGTGGAAGTTGTGACATGCGAATGCCTTCTTCGGTCGAACGGAAGATGTTTGCGCAGCAACATCGGCCGCCGGGTCTCGGGCCGCAAGCGGGAGCTCGGTGGCTACGCCAGCCGGGCGGAGATATGCGACGCGGCCGAACCCGAGGGTTCTGCCGCGCTACACGGCGACTTCGCCGATGCCTTGCTTTTACCGAGCTCAGCGCTTCGCGGGTCCGACGACGTGCAGCGTCCCCGGACAGGCCTCATCTTCGTCCGATCCCATGAACGAAAGCTGCCAGTCACCGGCCGTCGCCGCGCTCGCGTCCAGCAGCAGCGTCGAACCCGCCGCGTCCACTGAAACCACCGTGAGCCCGCTGCCCTCCGCCGGCGTAACCTCGGTAACCGTGCCGATCGAATCATCGAACATGAAGGCG
The DNA here is from genome assembly GCA_963798855.1 of uncultured Gemmatimonadales bacterium. Taxonomy (GTDB): domain Bacteria; phylum Gemmatimonadota; class Gemmatimonadetes; order Longimicrobiales; family RSA9; genus CAWCUU01. The sequence goes on from CAWCUU010000002.1 coordinate 271,291, forward strand.
ATCGACACGGAGTCGGAGCCGGCGCTGATCGTGTCCGGCGTCAGCGTCGCCGTGCAGTCCCGCACGACCCCTGACGCCGGGCGCAGCGCCCCGAGCGAGAACGGAATCGCGCCGCAGAAGCCCGCAATGAGCGCAGCGCGCAGGATTGGCCGTCTTGCACCCATGTGCTCTCCTCATGAGACGGTGAGCGACCGTGCTTCAGGCCGCTATCGCGGCCGGAGTTGCGTCGAGGCAACTCCCGTGCCCATATCGCCTTACGAGTGGAACTGCCGCCGTCAGCCGCCGCACTCCAGCCCCACGAAGACCGGAACGCCCGCACATGCTACGGTCCCGGGCCATCCGCAACGACGCGTTCCGATCGGGCTGTAACGAAGCGATCGTTTTCCGGCGGTCTGGTAGCTCGAAGCGATCGCGTAAGACGTTGCAGTTGAGATACTTGCCGGGCGTGCTGCACTTCGGCCCGGGCCTTGCCCCTTGCCGACGCGCCGGACGCAGTCGGTGCATCAGCGGCTCGTCGCCCGCCTTCTCTCCCCCGATAGGGCCGCTCGGCACGACGTTCCGGTATTCGACCCACTCCTTCCGACAAGGGCACCCCGGCCGCGAGGCCGGTCCGCAAAGCCACGGGTCTCCACGGAGACAGCCGGGCTACCGAAGAAGGCGACGGCGGGTACGCCGGACCTTATTGTCGAGGGGAGTAGGACCATGAGGAAGCGTGGCATTACTCGAGTGTCCTCGCTGCTGGCGCTGCTGGTGGCGATGGGGTGTGACGCGGGCACCACCACGGCGCCCATCGAATCGAGCGCTCCGCAATACGCCAAGAACGCCACCGCGCTCGCCGTCCGCAGGACGTCCAGGCCAGCCTTTCCGGGTCCAGGTTGACGGTTTCCTGGGACCCTGTCTCCGACGCTGTTCGCTACCACGTCGTCTTCGAGTATCCGGACGGGCAATGGTAGCACGCCGAGCGGCTTCTCGGCATGCGTGCCGATCCACGCTCGCGCGTGCACGCCCGTGCGCTTCGAGATCAGGCCGGGCTCTGCCGCGCCGGTGCCGATGAGCATCAACGCCCATGGCGGAGGCTCAGTGCCGCTGGCGATCCACGGGGACGACTTCGCCGCTCCCGCCAAGTGGTCCGGGCACCTGATCCGACGAAGCCCGTCCGCGTCGGGCGGGCTCCTCTGACCTGGTACGCGCTCGTGCCTCCGATTGTATCGATTCGTTGCAGCGGTGCGCTGGAGAGCGTCGGAGAAACGTACGAAGTCATTGCCATCGATAGACTTAATATGTTCCCGAGGCCGCGCTCCGATTGGCATGAGTCTGGCCCCTGCTTGGGGGACCTGTTCGAGGCGGCGCAGAGAGGGCTGGGTGTGTTGGCCGGTGCGCTCGGCGTCGCGTGCTTCACGATCCTGCTGTAACACACGATGGACCCCCGGCAAGCGGAGCGGAGCGGCGAATCTGCCCAGGTCGCCCCCGAGCCGACACGTCAGCCGGGGGAGCTGCCGGTGGCACATGCGAGCGAGGTAGGCGCTCCAGGTCCGGCAATACCCGAAACGAGGGAGGCGGTCTCCGACTCGTTGCTACGTGATTCGACGGTGCGGATGGACTCCGTGACGCTTGCGGATTCCATGGAACTCCGGGATGATGCGAAGCTGCATCCGGAGATCGGCGCCACCGATCGCTAGCAGCCGACCTGGGCCAGCTGCGCTATGAAGAGGATCTTTCTCTCGCTGCTCTGCACGACGACGCTCGCCGGCTCCGGCGGGTGCAGTCAGCTTTCTCGCTACAGCACGAACATCCCGCGCTGGACGACCGTCACCTACCGCGACGGCCATTCGGTCCCGATCACGACGCCGAGCAATGCGCAGCAGCTCGCGCTGGACGATTTCGTCCACCGCGTCTGCAAGGATTACGACGGTGCCGTCGTGATCACGTTCCCGAACGCGCGGGAACGGCACCTCTGCCCACCGCCGACGGCCGAGTAGGCGCGGAGGGAAGGCGCGCGGGGGAGTGCCCATGCCCGCGCCAAAGCCCGGCCGGGGACCGAACCGGCCGGGCTTTCCTGCGTCCGCGCCCGACGAGCTCCGCGGCGCGGTCGAGTCGAAGCCTACGCGTTACTTGACGGCGAGTCCGTTCGCGGTGACCGGCAGGCCGTCGACGCCGTCGAGCGGCGAGAGGCCGCCGTCGGCGCCGATCGCGAACGCCGCGATGTCGTGGCTGCCGCCGTCGAGGACATAGAGGTAGCGGCTTCCGGAAGACACGGCGGCGTCCAGCGGCGTGGTCCCCGGGCCGGTGATGCCGGTCACGCCATCGGCATCGAGCAGCGAGAGGCTGCCGTCGTTCCGGACCTCGTAGCCCGAGATCGTGCCGCTTCCGGCGTTCGTCGTATAGGCGAAGCGGCTGTTGCCGCTGACCGCCACCCAGCACGCAGCCGCTTCCGTGGTGAGCACCGAGGCGCTGACCAGGTGGAGCCCGGCGTCCGCATCGAGGCGATAGGAGGAGACCGCTCCCGTCGCCGCCTCGGACACGATCAGGATGCCCTGCTTCGTGAACGCGAAGCCGAACGGTGTCGTTCCGTTCGAGGGGTGAGGCTGCGGCGGGCCTGCCCTGCCGTCGGCGCCGATCGCGTAGGTCACGATCGTGTTCACGCCCTTCTCGGTAACGACGAGTGCGTTGCCATCGGGCGAGAAGGAGACCTGGGCCGGACCGACTCCGGCTCCGCTCAGCGGCTGCGAAGAGCCGGACAGCGGACTCAGCTGGCCCTTCGCGGACAGCGTGAAGCCCGCGATCCCGCCCGCGCCCCCGGCGTTCAGGATGTAGACGAGCCTGCCGTTCAGGGCGATGCTGATCGGCATCGAGCCGCCGGAAGGCTCTCGATCGACGAGCTCCAGGCCGTCCGGTCCGACCGCGAAGACCGAGACGTCGTCGCTGCCCGCGTTGACGACCAGCAGCCAACGCCCGTCCTTCGTCAGGACGACCCCGTTCTGATTGCCGAGCGATGCGCCCGAGCCCAGCCCGCCGGTGGACCAGCTGCCGGCACTCGTCAGACCTCCGTCCGCCGCTCGATCGAACACCAGCACGGAGTTTTCCGCCGCCGCGTTGCTCATGGTGTACACCGCACCGGCCGCGGGTACGAAGCCACGGTCGAAGGCCGGCTCGTCCGCCGGGCCGGCAATGCGATCGACATCGCTACAGGCCGCGAGTACCGCGAGCGCGAGCGCGGCTACGGGGGTCCAGTGTCTTGCAGACATCATCCTCCTCCTGCGATTCGGGATTCTCGGGAGACAGCACGGCCGCCACGGCGAGGCAATGGCTGCGCCCGACCCCACGAATTCCGTCCGGAGATGCGGAAGATGGCTACACAGCGCGATTTGCTGGATTAGGCGCCGGCGCCAGAAGAAGCCCCGGCAGGTGTTTCATGAAACGTGCACGGAGCGTGCTGCGACGAGGCGTGAAACACGCTCCTATCCCTCACCCTCGGACTCGAAGCCGTACTCTCGCATCTTGCGCCACAGGGTCGTGCGGCTCATGCCGAGGATCTCGGCCGCGCGCGTGCGCACGCCGGCGGCTTCCTCGAGCGCGGCGCGGATCATCGCGCGCTCCTGATCGGAGTTGAGCGGCCCGCGGTAGCGGCTCTCCGGGTCGGGAAGCTCCGTGTCCACCTCCCCGCTGTGCCTCGCCGCGCGGACCTCGGGGGTCAGGTGGTTCGCCTCGATGCGACGACCCTCCGCGCGGATCGCAGCGCTCTCGACGACCGCGAGCAGCTCGCGCACGTTGCCGGGCCACGGATAGGCGCGCAGCAGACGCAGGGCGTACGGCGAGCAGGCTCCGGGCACGGCGGGGAGCCTTTCGCGCAGCCGACGCAGAGCGGCCTCGACGAGGAGCGGAACGTCGCCGGGTCGCTCGCGCAGGGGCGGCAGGCGGATGGAGAAGACGTTCAGGCGGTAGAACAGGTCGGAACGGAAACGGCCGGCGGCACTCTCCTCGCGCAGCTCCCGGTTGGTGGCGGCGACGATGCGGCCGTCGACGCGAACGGCGCGCACCGAGCCGACCGGTACGACCTCGCCCTCCTGCAGCGCTCGCAGGAGGCGTTGCTGAAGCCGAAGGCTCATGTCGCCGACCTCGTCGAGGAACAGGGTCCCGCCGTGGGCCGCGGCGAACAATCCCTGCTTGTCGCCGATCGCTCCGGTGAACGCGCCGCGCACGTGGCCGAACAGCTCGGACTCGAGCAACCCTTCCGCCAGGGCGGCGCAGTTGACGGCAATGAACGGGCCGCTGCTGCGCGCGGACATCCGGTGGATCGCTCGTGCGACCAGCTCCTTGCCGGTGCCCGTCTCCCCCTCGATGAGGACCGTGGTGTCCAGCGGTGCCACCTGCCGGATCGCGTCGAACACACGGCGCATGCTCGGAGCGTAGCCGACCATCCCCGGGACGTCGCCCTCGCCGCGCTCCGCGGAAGGCCGGCGCTCGAGCAGGTCGGAGACGCGGGCGGAGAGAAGGTCGGGGTCCACCGGCTTGGTGAGGAAGTCGTCGGCGCCGAGGTGCAGCGACTGGACCGCGGCGTCGATCGTGCCGAAGCCGGAGATCATCAGGATCGGCACATCCTCGCCGCGAGCTCGCAGGACCTCGACGAGCGAGTTGCCGTCGAGCCCCGGCATGCGCAGATCGAGCAAGACGAGGTCGTATCCCCCGCGCGCGAGAGCGTCCACGGCCTCGCGAGCGTCCGCGGCGCCGTCCACGCGATATCCCTCCTGGCGGAGCAGCTCCGCCGTGGACAGCCGGAAGGCGCGGTCGTCGTCGACGACGAGCAGTCGTCGATCCGGGGCGGCGCTCATCGTGTGCCTCCTCGACCGTCTCCCGGCGGGCCCTCGTCTCCTCGTGAGCGGGCGCGGGCACCGGCCCGGCCGGCGGCGGTCCGCCGGGCATCTTCCGGAACCGGCGTCAGCTCGATGCGGAAGCGAGCGCCGCTCGCCTGCTCGCGGTTCATGGCGGTCAGACGTCCACCGCTGCGACGTACGAGCCCCTCCGCGATGAAAAGGCCGAGGCCGACGCCGTGCACCTCACCCTTCGTCGTGAAGAAGGGGTCGAAGATGCGAGGGAGCACGTCATCGGCGATGCCCGGGCCTTCGTCGACGACGTCCACCCGCACCGAATCGGGATCCGACTGCTGGAGCGCGATGCGAACCCGCCCGCCGCCGGGCATGGCTTCGCGGGCGTTCTGCACGAGGCTCAGCAGCACCTGCTTCAGCACGTCCGGCGCGATGGCGACGTTCGCGACGGGCTCGACGTGCGCCTCGGTCGGCCAGCGAGCGCCCTGCTCGCCCGCGGAGAGGAGCTGCACGACGTGCTCGACCACGTCGGTCGGGTCACAGCGCAGGGCACTCGGGTCGATCGGGCGGTTGAGGTCGAGCATCTGCTCGGCCATCTCGTGCATGCGCAGCAGCTCGTCAATGGCGAGGTCGGCGAAGCGCCTCATCTCCGGGCGGTCTGCGCTGCGGCGGTGGATCACCTCGAGGCAGTTGCGGACGTTCGCGACCGGGTTGCGGATCTCGTGCGCGAGCTCGGCGACGAGGCGGCCGGCCGCCGCCAGCCGGTCGCGCTGGATCATCTCCGACTGCAGCGCCTGCAGGCGTGCCTCGCGCTCCTCCAGCTCACGGTTCGCCTGCCGCAGCTCGCCCAGGCGGGCGGCCAGCGCCGAGCGCATGCGCTCGAACGCGCGCATGACCCGCGCGGCCTCGGATTGACGGGTCGGCGGGAGCGGCGCGTCGAAGTCGCCCTCCGCGAGCCGGTCCGCCGCGCCCGCGAGGCTCACGACCGGCCTCGCCAGGGCGGCCGCCATCAGCGCTCCGAGTACGAGCGCCAGCAACAGCCCGAAGCCTCCGGCGACCGCCGCTCCCCGACGCAGCCGTGGCAGCACCGCCAGCTCGCGCGCGACGTTGACCGCGAACACCGCCTCGGCGACATCGCCGAGCGGCGCCGTCGTCAGCCAGTAGCGCTCGCCCGCCACCGCGATCTCCCGCACCCCGTCCGCCGTGCGACCGACGACGCCGGACGCTCTCACGATCGGCGCGGACAGCGAGTCCGGCAGCGTCGACGCGACGATCCGCCGACCACGACCCACCAGCAGAACTTCAGACGCGGTGAGCCCCGCCAACGTGGCCGCCGTCACCTGGTCCAGCGGCGCCGCCACTCCGGCGGCGCCCAGCAGCCTCCCCCCATCCGAGACCGGTGCCAGCGATACGACGTACAGCCCGTCTTCCGCCATCACGAAGGAAACGGGAGACTCGCCGGCACGTACGCCGGCGAGCAGCGCAGAGTCCGCAGGCGGACCAAGCCAGCTCACCCCCTCCGGCGTCTCGAGCACCGCCGTCTCGCCGGCCGGCGTCCCTGCCGCCGCCACGATTCGACGCGCCACAGACTCCGATCCCTTTTCGAATGCCACCGCCAGCCCCGGCAGCCGCGCCACCTCCTGCGCATGCATCATCAGCGCGTCCGCCCGTGATGCGTTCCGGTCCTGCAGCCGCATCGGCGCGAGCGCGAGCCCTTCCCGCGCCCGCGCCTCCAGCTCTCGACCAATGCGCCGATCCAGCCACCAGCCCGACGGCAGCAACGAAATCAGCAGAACGGCGGCCATACCGAGGACCAGGCTCTGTCGCAACGATAGCTTCATGGCTCAGCGAGTCCGGTAAGGGCGGCGCGGCTGCCCTGAGACGATTTGGGCGCGCCCGGCCGCCCCGTGCAAGCTCCTGGCCGGTGCATGCCGGTGCCGGCACGGCCGCTGCAGGAGGCCGGGAAAGTCTCCATAAATGACTCATTCACAATTGGTTACATCCATGATCACCGAACGGATGCGCCCCGGCCGCTGCGCCATCGCCGCGCGGGCGACGTTTCATGAAACACCCCGGGAAGGGGTGACGGCACGGCACAAGGCACCGGGGCGGCCCGACTGGTCGAGCCGCGGCTGGCGAACGCGCGGGAGGTGACGGCCGCGCTGGAGCGATACTACCCGCCGCTGCTGAAGGAGAGCAGTGGCCAGCCGCCGCTGGACGCGGCCGCGCCACGCGTGGCGGAGCTGATGGCGTTCACGCCGGCGCTGAACCGCGACACGCGCGTCCGCGTCTGGGTCGCGATCCCGATCTCGTTCAGGAGCTCGAACTTCGAGGAGTGAGGCAGATCGCTCACTTCGCGATGCGGGCTTCGCTCTTCCGCTCGGCTCCGTGTGCGACGTGGTCGCGCAGGGGATCGAGGGCGGCCAGCAGCCGGTCGAGGTCGGCGTCGTTGCTCGCGATCCCGAAGGAGATGCGCGCGGCGCCGACCGCCGCCTCGTTCATGCAGCTGGAGAAGCGCTCGAGGTCGAACTCCTCCGGAGTGATCGTGCGGAAGCAGCGGGAGGAGTCGTCCTGCGCGAAGCCGAGGGCGTATTCGGCCGCGCCGGGGTTGCAGAAGCAGCCTGTGCGGAGCGAGATGCCGGCCTCGGCCGCGAGCGACTCGACGACCTGATATGCGATCGGCGCGCCCGTGGCGTCGAGCACGTTGAAGGCGATCGTCGCGCCCCGAGACCTCGTGTCCGCCGGGCCGTAGATCCGGATCATCGGCCGCCCGCCGGAATGCTCCAGACTTCCGAGCTCATCGAGCGCGCGGGCGGCAAGCCGGCCGACGTGCTGCCCGATCGCCTCCATTCCGACCCGCTCCAGCAGATCGAATCCGCCGCCGAGCGCGGCGATTCCGAGGAAGTTGATCGTGCCGTCCTCGAATGCTTCGCCCGTATCCTTCAGCAGGTGCAGCCGGTTCTGCGCGGAGGCGAAGCGCACGGTGCCCCCGGCGAACCACGGTCGGTGCAGTCGTGCGGCCGCCGCTCGCCGGAAGAGAAGCGCGCCCACACCGGTCGGGAAGCCGAACATCTTGTAGAAGGAGACGACGACGAAGTCGGCCGGGACGCGCCGCAGGCTGAGCCGGTTCGTCGGCACGAACGCCGCCGCGTCGAGCAGCACGTCATAGCCGCGGTCGTGGCCGGTGCCCACGGCCTCCAGCGGGTGCTTCGCGCCCGAGAAGTTGGACTGCGCCGGGAACGCGAACAGGTTCGGTAGCGAGGGATCCGCCTGGGGCAGCACGCGCTCGACGGGCACGGGCCGGAGCTCCGGATCCAGCGGCAGGTACTCGACCCTGGCGCCGCGCGCTTCGGCGAACTGCCGGATCCCGTTGACGGAGTTGTGACTGTCGGCGCTGAGCACGAAGCGCGAGCCGGCCTGGAAGGGGTAGCTCTCCCCGACCAGCTTCAGCCCGCCGCTCGAGTTCGCCGTGAAGCACAGATCGTACTCCGCCGGGTCGGCCTCGAAGAAGTCCAGGATCCGCTCTCGCGACTCCTCGACGAGCCGGGTGCTGAGCAGCGACGTCGGGCTCTGCGAATGCGGGTTGCCGAGAACGCCCCCGAGCAGCATCTCCGCGTGCGCCCGCACATGCGACTCGGCGTACAGCCCGCTCCCGGTGTAGTCCAGGTACGCGTGCCCGAGCCGGTCCAGCCGCGAGAACTCCTCCTCGCGCAGCTGCCGGAAGAGCCGTTCAATGCTGCCGTCCATCGTCCTCCTCCCACGATTGGGCCCTGCTGCATCTTCGCGCCTGTCACCCGGAGAGTCCAGAGGCCCCGAAGCGATCGACGTCGCCCCGGTGGTGTCGCCCCCGTGGGCAATCAGAAGATGATTCCCCCGTCGCTCTCGACGGGTTAGCGTGAAGAATGGGGCAAATGCCCCGCCGCGACTTCTGCCGCGTTTTCGCGGCAACTCCATGCGGAAGCTATGCTTCGGCCGTCTCGGGGTTCGGGCCCGCCCCTTGCCACCTGGAGGCGCGAGGCCGAGCTCCCGAACCTGGATGGAGCGCATGGGCGCTACGAGGAGGTGGCGCACCGAACTGCGCCGGCACGGCGATCCTCTCGCCGGGCCGCTGGGAAGGCGACTGCTCGGCTGGCTCCTGCTGTTCTCGCTCCTCCCGCTCTTCCTGACCAACGCGGTCGGCTATCTCCGCAGCCAGTGGATCATCGAGGATCTGGTGCGGCGCTACCTGGAGGCGATCGCGGAGGTGGAGGCGCGGCACATCCAGGGGGAGGTGGCGCGGCACCGGCTCGACCTGGAGATGATCGCGGCGGGCAACGAGTTCCTGGCCGCGGGCGCGACGCGGCTGGCGGGGAGATCGGTGGGGCCGATGGGGGCGGTGGCGGATCGGGGAGCGGTTCTGCGGCACCTGCAGCGGAAGCGCGACGAGCTGGGTGAGTTCGAGGAGCTGCTGCTGCAGCTGCCGAGCGGAAAGACGGTCTCGACGGCGGCCGGCACGGACACCGGCGAGCCGGTGACGGGGGTGGGAGGTCCTGCAACGGCGGCGAGCACACCTTTCGAGCGAGTGGCCGCCGACAGCGTCGGGGGGCCGCCCCGCTTCCGGCTTTCGGTCCCCGTGGTGAGTGGGGACGGCGACACCGTGGCGTACCTCACGGCGGTCATCGGGCCTGACGGCATCCGCCGCTTCCTGGAGATCCCCGAGCACCTGGCGGGATCCGTGGAGAGCTTCATCGTGGACGCGGCCGGTCGGCCGGTGTTCGTTTCGCATCCGCACGAGCCCGTGGATTGGCGCCGCCCGCTCGCGACGCCGCTGGTGTCCGCTCCACCCGGAAGGCTCGCTCGCTACAGGGATCGCGAGGGTGTCGAAGTGATCGGGTTCAGTGCCGATGTCCCGGGGCTACCGTGGCGCTACATCGCCGAGGCTCCCGTCTCGGCTACGCTGGGACCGCTGCGCCAGCTGCGCAGGCTCTCGTTGCTGTTCGGCACCGCGTTCGCCGTTCTGCTGACGATCATGGCTTGGGTGGTAGCGAGCGGTATCGTCGCGCCGGTGCGACGCCTCGTTTCGGCGACGCGTGGCGTGGCGGCGGGAGACCTCAGCGTGCGCGTGGAAGCGGGTAGCCACGACGAGATCGGCGAGCTGGGGCAGGCGTTCAACGACATGGCGGGCGAGCTGGCGGAGACCTCGGCGCGCGTGCGAGAGCTGCATCAACGCGAGATCAGCCGAGCGCAGCAGCTCGCCACGGTGGGAGAGCTTGCGAGCGGCGTGGCCCATGAGATCAAGAACCCCGTTATCGGCATCGCGAGCGGTCTGGACCTGGTGAAGAGACGCCTCGGGGAGGATCCCGCCCTCTCCCCCATCATGGAGGAGATGACTACCCAGATCGGCCGGATCGAGAATGCGATCCGGGAGCTGCTCGCGTTCGCGCGTCCGGCGACACCAGCGCTGGCAGACAGCGACGTGAACGGGATCGTCGCGCGCGCTGCGAGGCTGGTCGAGCCGGCCGCGGACCAGGCCGACGTCCGGATCCGCCTGGATCCCGATCCGGGGCTGCCGACCGTCCCCGTGGATCGGGAGCTGATGAACCAGGCGCTGGTGAACCTGCTCATGAACGCCGTGCAGGCGACGCCGCCCGGAGGAGTCGTCGCTGCGCGGACGGAGCGACGCGGGGAGGAGCTGGCCCTCGCGATCAGCGATACCGGTCGCGGCATCGCGGCGGGCGATCTCGAGCACATCTTCAAGCCGTTCTTCACGACCCGCCACGCCGGCACGGGCCTCGGTCTGTCCATCACGCGCGAGATCATCGAGCGCCACGGCGGACGGGTGGAGGTCGTCTCCCGCCTCGGCCGCGGCTCCACCTTCACCATCCTGCTGCCGCTGCGGGCGTCCAATGCGCCGCGCAACGGCGACGAGGGGGTCGTGTGAGCGCACCACGCGTCGTCGTCTGTGACGACGAGATGCTGATCCGGATGTGGCTCCAGGAGCACCTCCGGGAGCAGGGCTACGACGCGGAGGCGGTCGGCGACGGCACCTCCCTGCTCGATCTGCTGAACCGCCTGCCGGTCGACCTCGTGTTGCTGGACCTGCGCCTGCCCGACGGTTCCGGCATCGATCTCCTGCCCCGGATCCACGCGATCGACCGCACGCTCCCCGTAATCATGATCACCGCCTACGGCGAGGTGGAAACCGCCGTGGCCGCCGTCAGAGCCGGCGCGCACCACTTCCTCGAGAAGCCGATCCAGCTCCCGGAGCTGTTCCTGCTCATCGAGCAGGCCCGCGAGACCCGACAGCTCCACCGCGAGCTCGAGCAGTACCGCGAGGGCTTCCGCTGGCAGTTCGCCAATGTGACGCTCGTCGGCCGCTCTCACGCCATGCGACGCGTCGCCGAGCTCGTTCTCCGCCTCGCCCGCAAGGGCAGCGCGGCCAACGTCCTCATCCGCGGCGAGAGCGGAACCGGAAAGGACGTCGTCGCCCGCGCGATCCACGCCCGCGGGCCGCGCGCCGCCCGCCCATTCGTCGCCGTCAACTGCACGGTTCTGCCGGAGCACCTGCTCGAGAGCGAGCTGTTCGGCCACGAAGCCGGCGCCTATACGGATGCGAAGGGAGTCAAGCGCGGCCTCTTCGAGATCGCACACAATGGCACGATCCTGCTCGACGAGATCGGCGACATGCCGATCGGCGCCCAGGCCAAGCTGCTCGGCTTCCTCGAGACCCACTCGTTCCGACGCGTCGGCGGCGTGCGCGACATCGAGGTCGACGTGCACGTCATCGCCGCGACCAACCGCAACCTCGAGGCGGCGGTCGCCGCCGGTCAGTTCCGCGAGGACCTGTTCTACCGCCTCAGCGTGATCCCGATCGAGCTGCCGCCGCTGCGCGAGCGCCCGGAGGACATCGCTCCGATCGCCCTCCACTTCGTTGACTCTCTCTGCCGCGAGATGCGCGTGCCCTGCCGCGAGGTGACCGCCCCGGCGCTCGCCGCCTTCGAGGCTCATCCATGGCCGGGGAACGCGCGCGAGATCCGCAACACCGTCGAGCGCATCCTCCTGCTCGAGGACGAAGGGCCGATCACCGCCGACAGCCTGCCCTTCGCCGCCCCCGCAGCTCGCGTCCGGCCCCGCTTCGTGCTTCCGCCCGCCGGCGTCAGCCTCGACGAGATCGAGCGCGAGCTGATCTGTCAGGCGCTCGAGCGCACCGACGGTAACAAGACCGGAGCGGCCCGACTGCTCGGCCTTTCCCGCGACACGCTGCGCTACCGGCTCGAGAAGTACGGCCTCGCCTGAACGGAGCCGCACAGGCCCCGGACTGCGTGAAATGCCCCACGGCTGCGCGCGATTTCCCCCATTCGGGTACGGGCCGCGTTTCGACGAATCCCGCTAACATCCATGCGTAACTACACTTAGAACGATCCGTCCGCGGGGCACGCCTGTTGACGTTAGAAGCGGGCGAGGCCAACTCGTCCGGGAGGCGACATGGGCCCGCTGACAGCGCGAACGCCGGATCGGCCGTCGACGGTCGAGGAGGAGTCCGCCGACCCGATCGGCTCGGTCACGATCAGCGCGGGGCTGGCGACGGGCTTTCTGCTGGGCGGGGTCGTGATGGCGGTGGGGGTGATGAGGATGGACCTGCGGCCAGGCGCGATCCTGGGGGCGATGTCGGTGCTCTACCTCTTCGGCGTCATGTCGGGACTGCTGCTGGGATCTCTGCTGGCCGTGCTGGGCCGTCCCGACGGCGTGACGCGCCCGGAGGCGATGACCCGCGTGCGGTCTGCGCTCCTTATGTCGGTGCCGCTGCTGGCCCTGGGGTGGCTGGTCTCGGCGGCGATGGCGCTGACCGGGGTCGTGCTGCGGTCGGGCCCGTGGCCGCTGCTGCTGCTGGTGGCGGTGTCGTGGGGGGTCGCGGGGGTGGTGGGGATCTGGGCTGCGGTGGCGGGGACGAAGGCGTTGTGGAATGCGCTGGTGCGTTGAGGGGACCGCCTCTCCAGGCGTCGCCTCCGATCGAGACAGGAGTCAGCCGGCGAAGCCGTCGGTGCGAAAGGGAGGGCTCGATGTCGGGAAAGCGCTCATTGGTCTGCGGATCGTCGATCCTCGCGGCGCTCGTGCTGGCGTCGTGCGTCGACAGCCGTGAAGTCCTGGTGCCGACGCCGCTCTACACGCAGCCGCCCGCCGCGGCTCAGGGATTCCTCGGCTACAGCGATCTGCCGACGAAGACGCCCGTGTGCGGCAACTGCCACGTGGGGCACTTCAACGAATGGAAGGGGACGGCCCATTCGCATGCGTGGGCGGACCTGCAGGCCAGCGATCACGTGCAGCCATCCTGCGAGGCGTGCCACTCGGTCGGCGACTATGGCAACTTCGTCACGGACTCAATGGTCGCGTTCAAGGCGACGCGGGACGACCGCTACCAGGACGTGCAGTGCGAAAGCTGTCATGGTCCGGGACTGACGCACGTGACGGATCCCGATGCGTCGCAGCCGCTGGCGTCGATTCTGGTCGGGCTCGACCTCACGAACGGCTGCGGCGAGTGCCACAGCGGCAGCCACAACCCGTTCCTCGAGGAGTGGTCGCAGTCGGCGCACGGGTTGGTGTCGCATCAGGGCACGGCGGTGAGATCCGCAGCCGGGGGTGGGTCCTGCCTGGAATGCCACTCCGGGGAAGGCGTGCTGAAGGCGTGGGGTGAGGATCCGAACTTCCTGGAGAAGGACAGCCTGGAGGCGAACGACGGGCACATCGCCATCACCTGCGCCGTGTGCCACGACCCGCACGACGCCACGAACGACAAGCAGCTGCGCTATCCGATCGACGTCGCCAGCATCAATGACAACCTGTGCATGAAGTGTCACCACTACCGGCCCGTGCCGGAGGTGACGTCCTCGCGCGGCCCAATGTCGCCGGAGGGTCCGCTGCTGCTCGGGCAGGCCGGCTGGCGCTCACCGGACTTCGGCCCGACGGCCACGGATATCCGCGCGACCCACGGGTCGAGCGCGAACGTGGATCTGTGCGTGACCTGTCACGTCGCCCGCCTCGACGTGACCGACGGGAGCGGGGCCACCGTCTTCAACTCGACCGGCCATCTGTTCGTCGCCACACCGTGCCTGGATGCGGACGGCAAGCCCACGGCGGAGGAGGGGTGCGACGAGGCGCAGCGCAGCTTCGCGGCGTGCTCGAGCGCCGGCTGCCACGGCGAGCCCGCGAACGCCCGGCATGCCGAGGAGGTGGCGCGGACGCGGATCGACGCCCTCGTGGAGGAGGTGAACGCGCTGCTCGCGCTCGTGCCCGCATCCGAGTTCAGCACCGACAATGCGGTGATCACGACCGCGGAGGGAGCGAAGTTCAACGCGGCGCTGGGCGCCCTCCCCGGTTCGCCGATCCACAACCCGTTCCTCATGGAAGCGCTGTTGACGGGCAGCATCAAGCAGCTGGAGAAGGACTACGGGGTTCAGGCGGCCGTCGGCGTCAGTCTCGACAACGTCCTCCCAGCGACGACACGGCGGTAGCGGCGGCGACCCGGACTCCGTTCCGAGGCCGAGATGCGGACAGGGGCGATGCGCTGGCTGGCGATGGCCGTTGCGGCCAGCGCTGCGTGCGGCGGCGACGGGCGGGGCGGCAACCCGCCCGCCGCCGCCGACAGCGCCACCGATAGCGGGACCGTCGCCGCGTCACCCGTGGACAGCGCCGCCACGATGGCCGCTGAGACGGCCACCGTGGCCGTGATGCCGACCTCCCTCATCGGTTTCTCGCACGCGCGCCACCGCGGGCTGGATTGTCACCGCTGCCACGGCGAGGTCGCCGGCCACGCCTCCCACGCCGGCGTCGCATGCAAGGACTGTCACGCGCCGCCCCCGGCGCCTGCAAAGGAAGTCGGACCCGCCGACTGCGGGTCGTGCCATCACGCCGGTGCTCAGGGCCGCGCCTGTACCGCGTGCCATCAGCCGGGTCAGCGGGGTGCGACGTCGCTGACGGTTAGCCTGAAGCTTTCCGTGTGGTCGGCGCCGCGGACGCGCGAGCTGGAGTTCGACCACCGTCGCCACGCGGATCTGCAGTGCCGGACCTGCCATACGGACGCTCCCGCCTTCGCGGCTCGTCCGGATTGCGGCACCTGTCACGCCCACCACGCAGGCGGAGCGGACTGTCGGGTGTGCCACCCATCCCCTCCGGCGGGTGCGCACACCGCGGCAGCCCACTCCGGCTGCGCGGGTGCGGGCTGTCACAGCGATCCCCCGGTGAGGAGCGCGACGGTCTCGCGTCCGGAGTGCCTCCTGTGCCACCCGGACCGCGTCGACCACGAGCCGGGCAAGGTGTGCGCGCGATGCCACATGCCCGAGAGCGCGTCGGAAGGAGCACGCCGATGAAGACGACCATCCTCGCCGCGCTCGCGCTCGTGATACCGCTCGCGGGGGCGAATCCCGCCTCGGCGCAGGCCGTACGGATCACGGGAACGACTTCCGTCCGCTACATCGAGCTCCGGCCGCTCCGGCGGGACAGCGTGGGGATCGGCGTCACGCAGGGGGACGGTCCGCTACGGCTCACCGACGACGGCCGGACCGTGGAGTGCGTCGGCGAGGCCGAGTACTGCTACTTCTACGGCAGCGCGGACGTCGCCTCGACGATGCCCGCGCTGCAGGATCTCACCGTGAGCGCGTGGGGATTCGGTCGCGGTCTCCGCTTCTACGGACACCTGCGCGGCCGGGCCGTCGTCGCCGGTGAGAGCTCGCTGTGGCCGCTGGCGGACGACCGGTTCGACGCACTGGAAGGGTACGTGGAGCTGGAGCGCACGACCTTCCGCATCCGCGCCGGCAGGCAGTGGGAGATCGGCGGCCTCGGCTTCGGCAACTTCAATGGGGCATCGGTGCTGCTGCGACCACTGCGGAATGCCAGCCTCGAGGTCTACGGAGGCTGGAGCCTGCAGACCGGGCTGAACGAGCCGATCACGAGCGGCGCGCTCGCCGCGGTCGAGCCGTACGCGCCCGATGACCGCGGCCTGCTGCTCGGCTCTCGCCTTCAGGGTCGACCGCTTCCCGCGCTCTCCGTTTCGGCGGCGTACGAGCGACGGATCCGGCAGGATCGGGCGGGCCTGTACTCCGAGCGGGTCGCGACGGATGGCCTGCTGCGCGGCTCCCGCGCCTCCCTGGACTGGGCCGCTCAGCTCGACCTCGCGACCGGGGAGGCGAACGAGCTCCGCATCAGGGCTCTCTTTGAACCGGCTTCGACGCTGACGCTCCGCGCCTTCGCGCGCCAGCATCGGCCCTACTTCGACCTGTGGACGATCTGGGGAGCGTTCGCCCCCGTCGGCTTCCGGGAAGCGGGCGCCGGTGCGAGCTGGCGTCGCGAAGACGGGCTGCAGATCGAATGCGCGGGCTTCGCGGCGCCACTACCTCGACACGGACGCCGACCTCGGCTTCGCACCGATCCGCTCCAATGGCTGGTCCGCGCTGGTGACCGGGACGATGCGGCCCGCAGAGGCCTGGATCGTCGACGCACAGTACGGGATCGACCTGGGCTTCGGCGCCGGCAAGAGTCAGGTGGGCGTGCGTGTGCAGCGCGCAATGGGCGAGAGGCTGTCCCTCGCGGTCCGCGCGGACGCGTTCCAGACGGCGGACGAGCTGCGCGTGAGTCACGGAACCGTGCTCGGCCTCGGCGTGGACGGCGGCTTGACGATCGGCCCGCGGAGCCGCGTCGACGGCTCGATCGCGACGTACCGTCACCAGCCGGGAGCGAGCGAGGACGGTCCCGACTGGAGTCAGCTGCGGGCGAGCGTCTCCTTCAGCTGGACGGTGGGCGCCGAGCCGGGGATGGACGGCGCGGGAGGCCTGCAATGAGATCTCCGCCGAATCCGCTGCCGTCGCTCGCGTCCGCGCTCCTGGGCTCTCTGGTGCTGCTCGCCCTCGGATCGGCGCACGCGGCTGGGCAGGCGTCCGACACCTTCCCGCACCAGCGGCACGAGCGGTTGTTCCCACAGTGCACCGTCTGCCACGCCGGCATTGTCACCGGGGTGCCCGCCGACGCGTTTCCCTCTCCCGCGGCGTGCCGGAACTGCCATGACGGCGAGGAGCGCGCGACGGTGACTTGGCGCGGGCCACGCGCGTGGGTCTCGAACCTCGCCTTCTCGCACCCACGGCACGCCCAGGCCGTCGATTCCGCGGGCGAGCGCATCGCCTGCCTCGACTGTCACCGGCCCCCCGGGGAGAAGGGGTCGATGGCCGTAGGCCGGCCCCAGCCCACGAGCTGTCTCCGCTGCCACGAGCACGCCGCGTCCGGGCACCTGGCCGCCGAGGCGCGCTGCACGACCTGCCACGTGCCGCTCGTGGAAACGCCTCTGCCCGCGTCCGCGATCGCCGCTCTGCCGAGGCCGCCGGATCACTCCGCTCCGGAGTTCGTGCTCGCGCACGCGCCGGCGGGGCCGCAGGCCGCCGTCGCGCGATGCGCCGTCTGCCACGCCCGCGAGAGCTGCCAGCGCTGCCACCGCAACGCGTCGTCCCTGCCGGCCATCATGGCGCTGCAGCCCGATCCTCGGGTGGCTTCCCTCGTGAGCAGCCGCGCCCCCACTCATCCGCGCCCGACGACGCACGCATCCGGCAGCTGGTCGTGGAAGCACGGGCTGGCAGCCTCGAACGGCACGGAATCCGGGGCGTGGACTCAGACCGGCGCGAGCTCGAGGCTCTCCGCCGCCTGCGCGAACTGCCACGTCCGGACCGACTGCCGGAGCTGCCACCGCCAGGGCGATACGCGCGCGATCGAGGCGCTGCCCCGGGATTCGGGGGCCGCGGCCGCCTCCGATACCCGCCGCACCTCCCGACGCGTGCACCCCGCCGGCTTCCTGAAGGATCATCCCGCCGAGGCCTCGGCGAGCAGCGCGTGCGGCTCCTGCCACGCCCGCAGCTTCTGCGTCGAATGCCACCAGGGTCAGCAGGCGAAGTACCACCCGCGGAACTTCGTCGCGCGTCACGGAAGTGATGCTTACGGAGCGGACACGCAGTGCTCGGCGTGTCACAGCACCGAAGCCTTCTGCAGGAGCTGTCACCTGCAGACCGGACGAGGAGCCCGGAGCCGAACCGGCGCGGTGTTCCACAGTGGTCAGTCCCTCTGGCTGTTGAACCACGGGGAGGCGGCACGGCAGGGGCTGGAGGCGTGCGCCGGCTGCCACACACAGGCGAGCTGCGCCCAGTGCCACTCGGCGACGGGAGGCTGGGGCGTCGATCCGCACCCGGCCGGCTTCGACGCGAAGCGGGCACAGCAGAAGAACGCGCAACGCTGTCTCCTCTGTCACGCGGAGCTGCCCGGTGGATAGCGGCCGGATTCAGGCGGGCGCCCCGCGGGGTGGGCGCGGCGCGTGGCCGGCGCGACGCAGGAGCCGCGTCCGCGCATTGGCGGCGCATCTCGCGCTCGCGGTTTGCCTAGCCGGCGCGAGCCCGCTCCGGGCGCAGCAGCGGCCCACCTCGCGGAGCTGCATCGCCTGCCACACGAAGCAGAAGGACGCGCGGCTCGCCGATCCCGCGCGCACCTTCGAGCGCGACATCCACGCGGAGAAGGGACTGGGGTGCCTCGACTGCCACGGCAGCGTCCAGCACCGCGGCGCCGACCCCCGTGACATCAGCCCGCAGGCCGGGTTCCTCACGCGCCCGAGTCGTCTGGACATCCCCGCTCTCTGCGGTCGCTGTCACTCCGACGCCGAGTACATGAAGCGGTTCAACCCGATGCTGCGCGTGGATCAGCTCGCGGAGTACCGCACATCGGTCCACGGTGAGCGTCTGTTGGGTTCGGGTGACACTCTGGTCGCGACCTGCGTGGACTGCCACCCGGCGCACCGCATCCGGCCTCCGTCGGACCCCGCATCCTCCGTGGCCGCGACGCACGTCGCGGAGACGTGCGGGCACTGCCACGCGGACCCGCGACGCATGAGCCGCTACGAGATCCCGACCGACCAGCTCCGGAAGTGGCGCGTCAGCGTGCACGGGGTGGCGATGCTCAAGAAGGGCGACACTTCGGCACCGACGTGCAACGACTGCCACGGCAACCACGGCGCGGCGCCCCCGGGCGTGGGCTCGGTCCGCAACGTGTGCGGCCAGTGTCACTCGCTGATCGGCGACCTCTTCGACCAGAGCGGCCACCGTGAGCTGTTCGAGAAGGCCGACCTGCCCGGCTGCGTGACCTGCCACAGCAATCACGCGATCGTGAGCCCGACCGAGCGGACCCTCGCGCTCCGCGCGGAGACGGTGTGCCCGAAGTGTCACCAGCCGGGCGACACGGCGCTGGCCGCATTCCCGGCCATGCGCACCCTCATCGATTCGCTGCGTGCGACGTACGCCGCGGGCGAGGGGCTCCTGGCCGAAGCGCAGAACATGGGGATGGAGGTCAGTCAGGCGCAGTTCGAGCTGACGGACGCGACGAACGCGCTGACGAAGGCGCGCACCGCGATCCACTCCTTTCAGGTGGCGGCCGTGGCGAAGGAGGCGGATGCAGGACTCGCGGTCGTCGCGCACGCGGAGGACCGCGGGCACCGGGCGCTGGCGGAGCACCGTTTCCGGCGCATCGGACTCGCCATCTCGGTGGTCGTCATCCTGGCGCTGGTCAGCGCGCTGGCCCTGAAGCTCCGCGCCATCGAGCGGCGGCAGGCGGCTCGCCGAGACGCCGTCGGATACCAGTGACAGCGAGGAACGGATGAGCGCGGATCGGAAGTTCTCACGCCGGGGCTTCATCGACTGGCTGCTCGGCACGAGCCTGGGTGGCCTGGCCCTCGCGGTGCTCTATCCGGTGGCCTCCTACCTGGTTCCACCCGAGGCCGCGGAGTCCGCCGCCTCCTCCGTCACGTTGCCGCTCAAGCCGACGGACATCGCGGCCAACTCGGGTCAGATCTTCAAGTTCGGCAACAAGCCGGGCATCATCCTGCGAACGCCGTCGGGCGAGTTGCGGGCCTTCTCCGCGATCTGCACTCACCTGCAGTGCACGGTGCAGTACCGATCCGATCTCAGCCACATCTGGTGCGCCTGTCACAATGGCCACTACGACCTGCAGGGCCGCAACATCGCCGGGCCGCCGCCGGCGCCGCTGCCCCCGTTCGACTTGAACGTGCGCGGCGATCAGATCGTGATCACGCGGAAGGCCTGACCGTGGAGACTCGAGCGGACCGGACCCGACACGGCGGGCTTCTCGCCTGGCTCGACGAGCGGCTCGGCCTGTCCGCGTTGCTGCCGCTGATCCGAAAGAAGCGCGTGCCGGTGCACCGCCATGGGATCTGGTACTATCTCGGCGGTATGGTGCTCTTCCTGTTCGTCCTGCAGGTGTGCACCGGTATCCTTCTACTGTTCTATTATCGGCCCAGCGCGGACGAGGCGTACGAGTCCGTCCAGTTCCTCATGACGGACGTGAAGTTCGGCTGGCTGATCCGCTCCATCCACGCGTGGGGCGCGAACCTGATGATCCTGACGCTGTTCGTGCACCTGTTCAGCGTGCTGATCCTCAAGGCCTATCGCGCGCCTCGCGAGCTGACCTGGCTCTCCGGCATGGCGCTCTTCGCTCTCGTGCTCGGGCTCGGCTTCACCGGGTACCTGCTCCCCTGGAACGAGCTGTCCTTCTTCGCGACCCGCGTAGGAACCCAGATCACCGGGATCCTCCCGGGCGTAGGCGGCTTCTCGCGCCGCCTCATGCGTGGCGGCGACGACGTGACGGGGGCCACGCTGACCCGCTTCTATGCGCTGCACACGTCCGTGCTGCCCGGCCTCGTGTTCCTTCTCATCGGCCTCCACGTGGTGCTGGTCCAGAAGCTCGGCATGAGCGTGCCTCCGGGTGTGGAGCGCAAGGGGAAGTACGACTCCGTACCCTTCGTGCCGAACTTTCTGCTGCGCGACCTGATCGGATGGCTGCTCGCGCTGGCGGTCCTCGCCAGTCTGGCCGCGTTCTTCCCGGCCGAGCTCGGCAAGAAGGCCGACCCGTTCGAGTCGGCCCCCGCGGGGATCCGCCCCGAGTGGTACTTCATGTTCATGTTCCAGACGCTGAAGTACCTCCCCGCCCACATCCTCGGCGTCGAAGGCGAGCTCTTCGGGGTTCTCGGATTCCTGATCGCCGGCATCATCCTGACGCTGGTGCCGTTCCTGGACCGGCCCCGCAACGACGGCACCTTCCGGCCGACGTGGCGCATCGGCGCGCTCGCCGCGCTGACGTACATCGTCGTGCTGACGATCCTCGGCTACACCGCCAACCCGGCGCAGTAGCGCTCCATAGCGCAGCCGAAAGGTTGCCACCCGCGCGGCATCGACGCAGCTTGCTTGCTCGCGCGGCGGCCGGCGGCGTCGTCGTCGCGTCCCGCTTTCACCCCGAGTCCGGAGCACGACCGAGCGGATGCCCGTGAAGACGCCGGTGCCGTCGCACGAGCCGTGGTGGGCGCTCTCGCCACTGCGCCGGCGACGACGACACCTCAGCGCGCCACAGCTCTTCGTCGGCTCCTTCGCGTTTCTGATCCTGCTGGGGACGCTGGGCCTCGAGGTCCTGCCCGGTCTCTACACGGGAGCGCCTCTCGGGTGGCTCGATGCGCTGTTCACCGCGACCAGCGCGGTCTGCGTGACCGGCCTCATCGTGGTCGACACGGCCACCTACTTCACGACCGCGGGCCAGGCGTTCATCCTGCTGCTGATCCAGCTCGGCGGCCTGGGCATCATCACGTTCACCACCGTGATCATCCTCGCGCTCGGGCGCAGGCTGTCGGTGCGTCACGAGACGCTGTCGGCCTCCACCGCGGACGTCGCGCCCCACGTCGACTACCGAGCCCTGGCGAGGCACGTCATCCGCTTCACGCTCGTCTTCGAGGCCGCAGGCGCGGCGATCCTCTTTCTCGGATGGTTCCCGCGCTATGGCTTCGGCTCCGCGCTCTGGCACGCCGTCTTCCAGTCGGTCAGCGCGTTCTGCAACGCGGGCTTCTCGACGTTCTCGGACTCGCTCATGGGCTTTCAATCCGAGCCCGTTACGCTGATGGCCGTGATGGCGCTGATCGTTGTCGGCGGGCTCGGCTTCCTGACGCTCGAGGAGATCTACATGTGGTATCGCGCCCGGGCCCGCGGGCGATCCACGCGCATCTCGCTGCACTCCCGGCTCGTCCTCTTCACGACCGCGATCCTGCTCGTCGCGGGATGGATCCTGTACGCCGTCTTCGAGTGGAACGGATCGCTCGCGGGCCTGCCCGCCGGTGACCGCATCGTCAACGGACTGTTCATGAGCGTCACCGCCCGCACCGCCGGCTTCAACACCATCGACTACGGGCACGCCGCGCCGAACACGAACTTCCTGACCATCCTGCTGATGTTCATCGGCGGCTCGCCGGGCTCGACGGCGGGCGGCATCAAGACGACGACGTTCGCGCTCGTCGGCCTCCTCGCGCTGGCGCGCTTTCGAGGGCGCGAGGTGACGAACGTCTGGGGCCGCACGGTGCCGGAGGAGACGATCCAGCGCGCCGTCGGCCTGACGGTTATCGCGTTCGGCGTCGTGACGCTCGCGATCTTCGCGATGGTCGCCGTCGAGACCGGCCGCTTCGCCGCGGAGGGCCACGCCCACGCCTTCCTGGCGTACATGTTCGAGGCGGTCAGCGCGTTCAACACGGTCGGGCTGTCCATGGGTCCCACACCCGACCTGTCCAACACCGGCCGCTGGATCGCGATCCTGCTCATGTACCTCGGCCGCGTCGGCCCGCTGACCTTCGCCGCGGCGATCGCGCTGGCGGATCCGACGCCCGCCGGCCACTTCCGCTACGCGTACGAGGACGTCGTCATCGGCTGAGGGGACGAGAATGAAGCGCTTCATCATCATCGGTCTCGGGAACTTCGGCTCGGCTGCGGCGGAGGCGCTGTACGCCGACGGCCACGAGGTCATCGCCGTCGACATCAACGAGGAGCTCGTCGATCGGATCGCGCCTTATGTCACGCGTGCGGCCGTCGGGGACGGCCGACACCTGGCCACCCTCGAGCGGATCGGCGCCGGCGACGCCGAGACCGGCATCGTCAGCACCGGCGACGACATCACCGCGAGCGTGCTGTCCACGCTCGCACTGCGCGATCTCGGGCTGCGCGACATCTACGTCAAGGTCATCTCCCGCGACCACGCGCGCGTGATGGAGAAGCTCGGCGTCAGTGAGACGATCTTCCCAGAGCGCGAGTCGGGTCTGCGGCTCGGCAAGCGGATCAGCAGCCAGTCCATTCTGAATTACTTCCGGCTGGCCGAAGGCTTCAGCATCCAGGAAATGGCCGTTCCGGACCCCTGGATCGGCCGCTCCCTGCGTGAGCTCCAGCTACCGAAACGCTTCCGCATCTCCGTCATCGCCGTGCACGACGTGCTCACCGACGAGATGATTCCCGTTCCCGATCCGGACGCGCTGCTGAAGGACTCCGACACGCTGCTCGTGGCGGGTGGCGAAGAGAACCTGGCGCGGATCGCACGAAGCGCGCGGTGAAGCGTGATGTTTGAAGTGTGGCGCGGAAAGTGTGGAAGTGGGCCGGCGCCACGCGGGCGCGCCCGCGGGCGGCGGCTCAGCCGGCCAGACCGGATTTCTCTTCCACGATATCCATCAGCGCGCCTGTACGAGCGCGTGGGGCGAGTCGGTGGGTGCGGGGCCGATCGTCGCCCGCACGGCGGTCGTCTGGGGCTGGGGTGCAGGGTGCACCAGCCGTATCGCAGCGGGCGCGATCGCGAGCAACAGTGCGAGCACCCAGGCCATCCATGTTCCCCTCATCGTATCCCTTCCTATCGTTCAGGCCGCCTCTGCCGGCGACTCGAGTTTCCCTACGCGGCTCGTCCGCGGCGAGTTTCACGTAGGCCGACGAGCCATCCCTTGCAGTCAAGCCAGGGCGCCGCGACATTCGGCGCCCATGCTCGATTTCCCGACGTTCATCCGCCTCAGTCCGGCGTGTCTCTCGATCGCCCTGCTCGTGCTCGCGAGCGGCACGCCGCTCGCGGCGCAGGGCATCACGTTCCAGGCGCCGGGCGTGCATCTGCAGTTGGACGGCTACCTGCAGGTGCAGTTCAACACCAGCAGCGTGACGGCCGACGATGTGCCGTCTCCACCGGAGGTCGTCGCCCCGGCTTCATCGACGTTCGAGACGCGACGCGCCCGAATCTATTTGACGGCGAACTTCGACGACTGGATCGAGGCCCGCATCCAGCCCGACTTCGCGCTCGGCCAGCTCAAGCTCGGGGATGCCTTCATCGATTTCGTCTTCGATCCCCGCCTGGGCCTACGGGTCGGACAGTTCAAGCAGCCCTTCAACCTCATGGGTCTGCGCAGTTCCACCCAGATACCGGTCATCGAGCGTGGGCTGCGAATACGCGGCCTCGATACGGAGTTCCGCTCTCGGCTCGACTCGGCGACCCCCGGGATCGACGGCCAGCCGCTGGTGGGCGACGAGCAGCTCCTCCTCGCCCTGCTCGGCTATGTGGGCCGCGATCTCGGAGCGGCGCTGCACGGTCGCCTGGGCCGCTTCGCCTATGAGGTGGCCGTGATGAACGGCAACGGCTCCGATCGTCTCGACGACTCGAACGCCAAGTCGTACGCCGCGCGCCTGGAGCTCACGCCGATCGCCGGCGCCCCGCTCCACCTGGGAGCCGCCTTGAGCCGCCGCGACGCGCTGCCCGATGCGGCCACGGAGCCGAGCGAGTCGCTGCACGGCACGTTGTGGGAGGCGGACGCCGAGTGGGGCGCGTTCCGCCGTGAGGGACCGTACGCGCTGGCGGAGGCGCAGACCGGCCACAACCTGCTCACCGGCGGCGTCGTGCGCGCGGGCCAGGCGCTCGTAGCGTGGTTCCATGGCCTGCCGCCGGGCAGAGTGCAGGGCGTCGAGGCGACGGCGCGGGCGAGCTGGGCGGATCCGGACGCCGATCGACCGAACGACGAAGGGCTGTTGCTGACGCCCGGGCTCAATCTCTATTTCGCGGGCCGGAACCGGCTCATGCTGGACCTCGACTGGTTCCGTCCATCCGATCCCAGGCTGGAGCCGGAGCGCTCGCTGCGGGCGCAGGCCCAGGTGTACTTCTGAAGGCGAGTGGAACCATCGGGCATCACGCGCGTAAGAGAGCGAGCTACCCCGAGGTTCACATTCCAGGATTGTCGTGATGTCGCGTCTCTCGAGCTGGACGCGCGCGCGGTCAGCCGCGTGCCGGATCCTCCTCCCCGTCGGGCTGTTCCTCCTCATGGCGCCGCTCGGCGCCTGTCACGGCGGGGAAGGCACGCTCTCCTACAGCGAGCTGAAGCATCGCATCGAAGCCGGCGAGGTCGCGAGCGTTCGCGTGTCGAGCCAGGCGATCGAGGCCGTGCCGACGGACGAGGCCCGCCGCGCGGGCGCACCGGAGCGATGGCGTGCGGTGCCGCTCCGCGACGACCCCACGCTCGTGGCGCTGCTCGACGCGCGCGGCGTGGACTACGGGGGGATCCCTGAAGGACGACCGAAGCCGCTCGCGGTGGCGGCGGTGATCGTGGGCGGGCTGACCCTGCTCGGCTTCATCTTCTACCTGCAGCGGCGGAGCGGCCCGACCGGAGCGCTCGGCGGGGTCGCGCGGCTGCGGCTGCGGGATGCGTCCGGGGATGCTCCGCGAGCGCGCTTCGATGACGTGGCGGGCGTGGACGAGGTGAAGGAGGAGCTTCAGGAGCTCGTCGCGTTCCTCGAGAGTCCGGACCGCTTCCAGCGTCTCGGGGTGAAGGTGCCGAAGGGCGTGCTGCTCGTCGGAGCGCCGGGCACCGGCAAGACGTTGCTGGCGCAGGCCGTTGCCGGCGAGGCGGGCGTGCCGTTTTTCTCGATGAGCGGTTCCGACTTCGTCGAGGTCTACGTCGGCGTCGGAGCGGCGCGCGTGCGCAAGCTGTTCAATGCCGCGCGCTCGAAGGCACCCTGCATCGTGTTCATCGACGAGCTGGACGCGATCGGCAAGAGCCGAGCGGGCGGACCGGCGGCGAACGACGAGCGGGAGCAGGCGCTCAACCAGCTGCTGGTCTCGATGGATGGCTTCGAGTCGTCTCAAGGCGTCATCGTGATGGGCGCGACGAACCGGCCGGAGATCCTGGATCCGGCGCTGCTGCGCCCGGGCCGCTTCGACCGGCAGGTCGCGCTGGGGCGGCCGGACGTCGCGGGTCGCGAGGCGATCCTCCGCGTGCATGGCCGCAAGGTCCGCATCGCGAGCGACGTCGATCTCGGCGAGCTCGCCCGCCGCACCCCCGGCTTCACCGGAGCCGATCTCGCGAACGTGCTGAACGAGGCGGGTCTGATCGCCGCGCGGCGTGATGCCACGGAGATCGGCGAGCCGGACATCGACGCGGCGGTGGACCGCGTCATCGCGGGTCTGGAGAAGAAGGGGCCGGTGACGAACGCGAAGGAGCGCCGAATCATCGCGTTCCACGAGGCCGGCCACGCGATCGTGGCCGCCTCCTCGGAGCACGCGGATCCCGTCAAGAAGATCTCGATCGTGCCGCGCGGCATCGCGGCGCTCGGCTACACGCAGCAGCTCCCCGAGGACCGGAACATCCTGCAGCGCGATGAGCTGCTGGACCGGCTGGCGGTGCTGCTGGGCGGACGCGCGGCCGAGCACCTCACGTTCGAGCAGGTCTCCACGGGCGCATCGAACGACCTGGAGCGCGCCAGCGCGATGGCGCGACGGATGGTCGCCGAGTTCGGGATGTCGGATTCGATCGGGCCGGTGGCGTACGCCCGTGCGGAAGGGCGCTACCTGGACGACGACGCGAAGCGGTCGTGCAGCGAGGACACCTCCCGTCGCATCGACGGCGAGGTCCAGACCCTGCTGTCCAATGCGTTCGAGCGCGCCTGCCGGCTACTCACCGAGCGTCGGACGGCGCTGCAGCGGGTGAGCGAGCGGCTGCTGGAGGCGGAGACGATGAGCGGGGACGAGCTGCTGGCCGTGCTCGCGGAGGAGTCGGCGCTGTCCCGGATCGCAGCCGAGGCCTGATCCGCGGCGGAGCACCGGCCATCGGACGTGGGGCGTCGGGCGGCGATCAGGCCGGCCGACCCCGCCGGAACGGGTAGGTGCGGGGCGAGCCCCGGTCCTCACCGATCTCTGCCGCCGATCCTTCCGCCGCCTGTGCGCCCGCGGGCCGCTCCCTCCCCTTCCAGAACTTCGCCGGTAGGTGATCGCGGCTGAGCCGTTCCAGCGCGAAGAACTGGACCATGCTCGCGAGCGCCGGCGGGAGCGGCAGCATGTCCACGTAGACGGCGATCGCCTCGCTGAACGAAAGCTCCGCCAGGATGTCGACGAAGCGAAGCGCGTTCTCGACGTGCGCCTCGATCAGCGCGGTCTCGGCTCGCCCCGAGTGCAGCTCCATCCAGCGGCGCAGATCGTTGCGGACGCGCGGCCGGAACCTCTCTCCGAGCACCGACACGAGCCACGTGCGGTCCTCCCCGTCCACCTCCTCCTGCACCACTTCCGCCGTCCTCGGCACCACCTCCCGTTCGCCGAGTACAGCGAGCGTACGCGTGCGAACGAGGTCCTCCGTGTCTGGAGTGAGCGCGTGTAGACGGCTGTAGATCTGCAGCGTGCGCGAGTGGTCGACCCGGCCCGAGGCCAGCTCGATCAGCTCCAACGCCTTTTCGACGTGGACGGAGATGAGATGCTCCCGCGCCACGGCGGCGGCAACTTCCAGCCGCCCATGTGCCGAATCGACGGCACGTGATACGACACGTCCGGCCCCCGCACCGCGGGTCATACGTCTGAGCATGCAGGCGACCTCCGGAGGAGAGCTGCTGAGGCGAAGACACGTCGGAGTGCAACCGATGTTCCGCGCGTGATCACGGACCGAACCCTGCCCCGCCGTGATAGCGGAACTCCGCGCCATCGCGCGGGGAGCACCTGTGTCCGCCTCCCGAAGGAACAGCCGGTGTGGGTTGGATCGGCAGTGCCGGACCGGCTACTCTTTGCGTATGCGATGGAAAAGAGGTGGGTCCCTCGCCGTCGGTGTAGTGGCGCTGTTTCTGGGCTGCCGCGGCCGTGCGCCGGCGCGGGATGCCGTCGTGCTGCGGGTTTCCGGCAGCGTGCTCGGCGAGGAGGGCGCGGTGCTGCGGCGGCAGCTCGAGCGCTGGTCGGCGTTGCGGACGGGCGTGCGGGCGGAGGTGCAAGCCACGCCGGACGCGGCGGACCAGCGACACCAGCTCTACGTGCAGTGGCTCAACGCGCATGCCGCGCGGCCGGACGTCCTGCAACTCGACGTCGTGTGGACGCCCGAGTTCGCGGCGGCCGGCTGGATCCTCCCGCTGGACGAGCTCCAGCCGCCGGTCGACAGCTTCTTTCCGGCGACCATGCGCGCGGCGCGATGGCACGGCCGTACCTACGCGCTGCCGTGGTTCGTCGACGTCGGCATGCTCTACTGGCGGACCGACCTGCTGTCTCGGCCGCCGGTCACATTTGATGAGCTGACGGCAGACGCCGCGGCCGGAATGCGTACAGGGGTCGAATACGGCCTCGTCTGGCAGGGCGCCCGCTACGAGGGCCTGACGGCGACGTTTCTCGAGCAGCTGCGGGGCTTCGGCGGACGGATCATGGATGGGGACGGGCGCGTCGTAGTGGACTCCGACGCCGGTGTGCGCGCTCTGACCTACATGGTGGACTCGGTCTGGCGCCGACACATCGTGCCGCCCGCGGCGCTCGCGTGGCACGAGGAGGAGACGCGCTTCGCGTTCCAGAACGGCCAAGCGGTCTTCATGCGGAACTGGCCGTACGCCTACCCGTTGATGCAGGATTCGGCGGCGTCGCGTGTGGCCGGGCGCTTCGCCGTCGCGCCGATGCCGGCGGTAGCGGGCAGCCGGCCCGCGGCCACACTCGGCGGAGCGCAGCTCGCAATCAACGCTCGCAGCGCCCATCCGCGCGAGGCGTACGCGCTGATCACGTACCTGACCGCCCCTGCCCAGATGCTGGAGCGCAGCCGTGCGATCGGGCAGTACCCGACGCGGCCGGCACTGTACGCCACGCCCGACCTCGCGGCCGCGCTGCCCATTCCGCCAGAGCAGGCGCTCGAGGTCATCCGCAACGCCATACCCCGCCCGGTGACGCCGGTATACACGGAGCTGTCGGAGGTCCTGCAGGTGTGGCTGCACCGAGCGCTGACGCGCCAGGCGCCGCCGGCCGAAGCGCTGCGCTCGGCCGCCGAGCAGATGCGCGCGCTGCTCCGCCGGGTGCACCTCGCACCGACGCCGGCGACTCCATGAGCGACGGCGCCGCGCACACGCGTCCCGCCGCCGCGGCCGGCGAGACGAGGACGGCGTGGCTCTTCGTCGCGCCGGCGCTGGCGACGATCCTTCTCATCGCCATCTTCCCGCTCGGCTGGACGGTCTGGGAGTCGCTGCACCTGCACGACCTCCGCATGCCGTGGCTCGGCCGACCCCTCGTCGGCCTGCGTAACTACGCCGAAGCCTTCGCCGACCCGCGCTTCCGCTCGGCGCTCGCGCACACCGCTTTCTTCGCGGCGACAACGGTGACGGTGGAGATCGCGCTCGGGCTCGCGTTCGCGCTGACCATGGACCGGGCGATCCGTGCACGAGGCGCGGTCCGCGCCGCCGTGATCCTGCCGTGGGCGATCCCGACCGTGGTCTCCGGCCTGATATGGCGCTTCGCGTTCCAGGGCGAGAACGGCCTCGCGAACGCGGCCGTGGTGCGCCTCGGAATCGCCCGCGGCCCCATCGCATGGCTCGTCCACCCGGTGCTCGCCTGGGTGCCGATCCTGCTCGCCGACATCTGGAAGACGACCCCGTTCGTCGCGCTGCTCCTCCTCGCCGGGCTGCAGAACATCGATCCTCGGCTCCACGAGGCAGCTCGCATCGACGGCGCCGGACCATGGCGGCGCTTCACGAGCCTCACGCTGCCCCTGCTGCGCCCGGCGCTGCTCGTCGCGATCATCTTCCGGACCCTCGACGCCCTGCGCGTGTTCGACCTCGTCTACGTGCTCACCGGCGGGGGCCCCGGGACCGCCACAGAGCCGCTCGCACTCTATACGTTCGAAGCGCTGCTCCAGGACCTGCGCTTCGGCTACGGCTCGGCGCTGTCCGTGCTCATCTTCATCGCCGCGTTCGCGCTCGCATTGCTTTACGTGCGCGCACTCGGCGCCGTACCGACCGAGGCGGCATGAGACGCCGGCTGACGCGCTGGAGCGGTGCGGCGGCGACCGCCCTGCTCCTCACCGCGATGCTCCTGCCGCTCTACTGGACCGTCGTCGCATCGGTCACGCCCGAGAGCCGGCTCTTCGACGCACCGCCGTTGCTGCCCCTGAACCCCACGCTGCAGAACTATCGCGCGCTCTTTACACAGCACGACTTCTGGCTGCCTCTACGCAACTCCCTCGTCGTGGCCGGCGCCACGACCCTCGTCTGCGTCTCGCTCGGCGCGTTCGCCGCCTACGCCCTCGCCCGATTGCGCTTCCGCGGCCGGCGCGCCATCCTCGCCTTCACACTCGCCGTGGCGATGTTCCCGCAGATCTCCATCGTCTCGCCGCTCTACATGCTGCTCCGGACTCTCGGCCTCATCGACACCTACCCCGGTCTCGTGCTGCCCTACCTGACGTTCGCCATGCCCCTCACGGTCTGGCTGCTCGTCGGATACTTCCGGCAGATGCCCCCGCAGCTGGTCGAGGCCGCCCGCGTGGATGGCGCCAGCCACGCTCGCGCGTTCCGCGAGGTCGTGCTCCCCATCGCCGTCCCCGGCCTCGCCACCACCGCGATCCTCACCTTCCTCTTCTGCTGGAACGAGTTCCTCTTCGCGCTCTCGTTCACGCTCGGCCCCGAGCGCTGGACCGTGCCCGTCGCGATCGCACTGTTCCGCGGACAGTACCAGGTACCGTGGGGCGAGATTCTCGCCGGAGCGATCGTCGCCACGTTGCCGATCGGCGCGCTCGTGCTGGCATTCCAGCGGCGCATCGTGCGGGGCATGACGACAGGGGCCGTGAAAGGGTAGGCAGGATTTCGCTCGAGGCCACAACCGGGCGGCGTGCGCATGCTCCACGACGTCAGGCCGTCCGAGCCTCTCTTCGCTCTTGACGCGGTCTACTTTGTCTGCTAAAGTATTTTGCGAGACACGGCAGCCACCGAGAGAGCGACATGGACACCTTCGCACGCTACGACACCCTCACACGCATCCTCTTTCCGCTGCCCGAGTACCGACGATCGAAGCTCGCCCTCTTTCTGTGGTGGGAGGCGCGAAGGCCGATCTACAACCTGGTGGTGGGTGCGACGGGGCTCGTCACGCTGGGCACCGTATGGCTGTTCTCCGTGCTGCCGCCCGGCAACATCCACATCGGGGGCCTGTGGCTGCCGATGGTGGTGTACGGGATCCTCGCGAATCTGTGCTACACGGCGGGGTGGGGCGTCGATCTGCTGATGAGCTGCATCTGGGGGCGCCGCGCGCCGGACGCGGGGCCGCTGCTGTTCCGGCAGGGACTGCTGTTCGCGGTCGGCGTGACGCTGTTGCCGATCGTGATCGCGGGGGCATCGTGGCTCGTGCGGGTGGTGATGTGGCTGACCTGACGTGACGTGGCGGAGGCCGGTACGGGCGAGCCGGCCCGGCGCTTCGGTCGTTCAGTGCTCGTGCTCGCTCGGCGGCGCGTCCTCGTCGTGGCCGTGACCCTCCGCTTCGGCCTTCTCCAGCAGGGCGTCGTATTGCTCGGCCGACATGGAGGGGAGTCGCCGGACGACCGCGACAATGTCGCGTATCACCTCATCGGAGTGGGTGGGCCCGAACGCGGGCATGCCCGTCATCTTGATTCCGTTCTTCACGATCCAGAAGAGCTCGGCATCGGACCACTCGTCCTGCTCGTGCGTGAGGTGGGGCGGCCGCGGATACAACCCCTGCGCGATCTCGGTCCGCTCGGTGCCGGGTGAGGTGTGGCAGACCGCGCACATCTCCTCGTAGTGCTCGATTCCCTCCAGGAGGTCGGCGCTCTCGGGTGCGTCCAGCTCGATACCGGACGCGCGCTTTCGGATGGAGCGGTCCGTGACGGTGGCGATCGTGCGTCGCACGAGGCGAGTGTGTGGCGTCGTGGCGGAGATGTCGTAGGTACCGGAGAACACGACCACGACGCCGACGAGTATGCCGACGAGTGCCGTGGCGACGATGCCGATCACGATGCCGACTCGGTGGCTGCGGTTCATTCCTTCCTCCGTTGGGGTTCAGGCGCGCAATGTTAACGGGCGCGCGGTGGGCACGCCACGGGCGTCGCGAAGTCGCGCGATGCTCGGGTGGCAGGCCTCGGCGCGCGTCCCTACATTGCCGCGCCTGAACCAGCGGGCAGCCGCGCCTTCGTCACATCCGGAGCACCCCATGGGCCCAGTCGACGATCTCCGATCCCGCGGACGCGGGACCCGGTTCCGGGATTTCGCCGCAGCGACTATGGTCGGCGCGCTAGCGGCTGCGTGCGCGTCTGGGCCGGCCGCCGAGCCCGCGCCTTCGCCCCCGGCACCGGCCGTCGAAGGCCCGCGGGCGCCGTCGGACTCTTCGGTCCGATCGTATGCGCCTCCACGCGGCGGCCCTGCGGCAGGGTTGAAGCGGCTGCCAACCGGCGCGTGGCTGGACCCCGAAGGCACCGCGGTGGACGTGGGCACGTTCCCGCTTTCCCTCGTGCTGTCGCCGGACGGCGGCCACGCGCTCGTCCTGCTCAGCGGCTGGAGGGAGCAGGGTTTGCAGGTAGTCGACATCGGCAGCGGTCGTGTGACACAAACGCTGGAGCAGCCGGCGGGGTTCCTCGGGCTGGCGTTCTCGGCGGACGGTCGGACCGTGTACGCCTCCGGCGGCAACGAGGACCTCGTCTACGTCTACGGCTGGGACGGCTCGCGGGCGACGCTGCGTGACAGCCTGCCGCTGCAGCCGCCGCACGCGGAGCGGGCGCACGTCCCCGGCGAGCCCGCTCACGCCCGCGGTCGCGGCAGCAGATCGGAGAGCGGTTTCCTGCCGGCATCGCGCTCTCGCGCGATGGCAGACGTCTCTACGTCGCGGAGAACATGGCCGATTCCCTCGCCGTGCTGGATCTCGCGACTCGGGAAGTCGTCCAGCGACTGCCGGCCGGGCGCTATCCGTACGGCGTCGCGGTGGGGCCGGCGGGGACCGTCTACGTCTCGGCGTGGGGCGGCAGCACGGTGGCGGTCTTCCGCCCGTCGGCGGACGGCGAGTTGGAGGCGCAAGAGCCGATCGTCGTCGGGCGCCATCCCTCGGCGTTGCTGCTCGATCGCGTATGGCTCGCGGCTGTTCGTCGCGTCCGCCAGCACGGATCGGATCGCCGTCGTGGATACGCGCCGGGGCCGACTCTGACGGAGCTGCTCGATCCGCCGCCGGAAGGACCGGCGGAAGGGAGCACGCCCAACGGGCTGGCGCTTTCGCAGGATGGGACGCGGCTCTTCGTGGCGGAGGCCGACGCGAACGCGGTCGCGGTCTTCGACCTCTCCCCATCGACCTCCGGCGTCGCATCCGCGCGCGGCACCGACGCACTGAGCGGCCGGATTCCCGGCGACTGGTACCCCACCGCGGTCGCGCTACGTGGCGATGATCTGCTGGTGCTGAGCGGCAAGGGACACGGCAGCGAGCCGAATCCCGGCTCTGGAGCAGCCTGGAATGCCGAGGCACGGGCCGCGCGGACACGGCTATACGCTGGCCCAGCTGGGGGGCACGCTGCGCACGGTCGCCGGCGGCGCGAGCGCGGATTCGGCCGCCCTGCGCGCCTACTCCCGCCGCGTCGCCGCGGCGAACGGGTGGAGCGCGGATCGCACCGCGGAGGCCGACTACCCGCCGATCGAGCACGTCGTCTACATCATCAAGGAGAACCGAACCTACGATCAGGTGCTCGGCGACCTGCCGGAGGGTGATGGCGACACCGCGCTCGTCTTCTTCCCCCGCGCCGTCTCCCCGAACCATCACGCGCTGGCGGAGCGCTTCGGCCTGTTCGACCGCTTCTTCGTAAACGCGGAGGTCAGCGCCGACGGCCACAACTGGTCTACGGCGGCGTACGCGACGGACTACGTCGAGAAGACGGTCCAGTCGAACTACTCCAGCGCCGGCGCGACTACGACTACGAGGGCACGAACCGCGGCCTCGTGCCGCAGCAGGGCGAGGACGCGGCCGAGCCGGCGAGCGGCTACCTCTGGGACCTCGCCGAACCGCGCGGGCATCACCTTCCGCAACTACGGCGAGTTCGTCATGCCCGCAGATGCGGACGAGGACGAGCCGGTGCCGCCGGGCTATCGCGCGACGAAACCGTACCTGGCCGCGCACACGCATCCGCGCTATCCCGGCTTCGACATGGATATCCCCGACCAGCACCGGGCCGATGTCTTTCTGGCCGAGCTGCGGAGACTTCGAGCGCCGCCACGGAGCTTCCGCAGCTCGATGATCCTGCGCTTGCCGAACGACCACACGGCGGGCGGAAGGGTCGGCGCGCCGACGCCGCGCGCCTACATGGCGGACAACGACCTCGCCCTCGGCCGAATCGTCGAGGCGCTCAGCCACTCCGAGTTCTGGAAGAACACGGCCATCTTCGTGCTCGAGGACGACGCCCAGAACGGACCCGACCACGTCGACTCGCACCGCTCGCCGCTGCTCGTGATCTCGCCCTACAGCCGCGGCGGGCTCATCCACCGCTTCGCGAACACCACCGACGTGATCGCGACCATGTCGGAGCTGCTGGGTCTCGGACACCTCTCGCAGTTCGACTACTACGGTCGGCCCCTGCGCGGCATCTTGGAAAAGCGCACCCGACCTGCGGCCCTACACCGCGCTGACGCCGGAGGCCTCGCTGCAGGAGAAGAACGCGCCGCAGAACCCCGGCGCCGGGCCGTCGGAGCGCCTCGACCTCCGCTTCGAGGACAGCTCCGACGACGACTATTTCAACCTGATCCTGTGGCGCATGATCAAGGGGCCCGAGCGGCCGTATCCGGGGCCACGTCGAATGACGATGAAGCAGGCGGTGACGGAAGGCGCCAACTGAAGGCGCCGAACGGAAGGCGCTGACTGAAGGCGCTGACTGAAGGCGCTCTCGGAAGGCGCGAGCTGGGGGCTGCGGTCAGCGGTATCGCCGCTCGGCGCGGGCGCGGGCGCGGGCGATCTCCGCTTCCCGGCTGCGGGGCGGGGCCTGGGTGACGAGGACGGCGAGCAGCTCCGTCGTGGCGCGGGCGATGTGCTCGACGGCTTCGTTGAAGGCGGCCTCGTTTGCCTGGGACGGCCGTGTGTAGCCGCTCACCTTCCGGACGTACTGCAGCGCCGAAGCACGTATGTCGGCATCGGTGGCAGGCGGTTCGAAGTTGAAGAGCGGCTTGATGTTCCGGCACATGGTGTGATCCTCCGACTACGCTACAACGCTGTTCGCACGGGTTTATCTCGGCGCGAATTGACCTGGCGCTCAGTCCACGTGCTATGCGATGTCGATCCGGCCCACGGCGCCGCGACTGACCGTCACCCGTTCTGCTCGTAGGCGAGCCTGAGCAGCCGCTGGACCTCCGGCGTGATGTCGTCCACCGACTCCAGTGATAGGCGGTGCGTCGCCTGGCCAGGTGCGTTCGCGGCTACCAGCAGGGCCGACTCCGGAGGATCCGTGTACCGGAGCCCGACGTCCACCCGCGTCCGGGTCGCGGCCGCCACCGCGGCGAACTGGCGGCGCCTCACGAACGGAGTGTACGTGCTCCGCCCCTCGACCTCGACGTCGTCGCCGAACGTGTCGATGATCTCGCGCAGCCGATCCAGGATCGGGCGCAGCTCCCCTTTCGCGCCGGTGTACTGGCCGGCGATGTACTCCTCGACGCCCGGCCGCTCCCACCCCGCGGCGCGCGCCGCCGCGTCGGCGATGGCCCATCGCGAGTTCTGCGGAACGCCGTGCTCGGCCTTCAGCCAGCGGCGGACCCCGTTCTGGTCCAGCGGGTCGAGCCCGCTCGAGTGCACGAGCGCGACCCACTCCTGCAGCGTGCGTCCGGTCCGCTCGTGCATGGATGCGGTCACCGCCGCCATCATGTCGCGGGGCTCGTTCGGCGTCATGCGGGCGTCAACGGAATCGAGCGATCCGTCCGCGCCCGGTATGCTTCGTACGCCTCCCCGAACGTGCGCGCGAGCGCCGGCGCCTCGTACAGGGTCACGAACAGGTGGGCACCCGTGATCATGGGCTGCCCGCATCGTCGGCGGTGGCGCCGACCAGCGGCGTCGGCGGACCGTCGGACGTGTAGCGATAGCGCCGATACCGCTCCCCGTCCCGGACCAGCAGCAGCAGCTCGGTGGCCGGCGCGATCATGTCGACATCGATGAACGCGCCGCCGTAACGCTGCAGGATGGTGCGCAGCGGCGTATGACCGACCACGTGCAGGGTGGCGTCGTGGCCCTCGAGCACCCGCTGCAGTCCGGGCCCGAGAGTGTCGCCCATCAGGTAGCCGCGGTACCAGAGCACGCTCTCCGGGTCCCAGAAGAAGTCGTAGTGCCGGTTGAACGTGACGGAGTCCATGGGCGCCACGACCACCGTCGTGTCGGCGTAGCGCCGGAACAGCGGCTCGTGCATGTAGGCGTACAGCGAGTCATTGAGCTGCTCCACCGGCGTGTTGGCGAGCGAAGGCGGCACGCCGCCGTGCGCGAAGAGCACGTCGCCGACCTGCAGCACGGCGGGCAAGCTGGCGAGCCAGCGGCCCAGGGTGGAGCGGTTGGGGTCGTAGAGTCGCCAGTAAGGGGCGTCGTACGCCTCCGCGATGTGCAGCTCCTTCGGCGTGGTGTAGCGGAGGTCGTTCGCCATCACCATGACCTCGTGATTGCCGAGCAGCACGCGCACGTGCCCCCCCTTTCGGGCGGCGTCGCGCTCCAGGTGATAGAGGTACCACAGCACCCGAGTGGCGTCCGTGCCGCGGTCCAGCATGTCGCCGACCACGACGAGCTGCGCCGTTCCGCCCGTCCACGCTCCGTTGGTGTCGATCAGATCTGCGTTGCGAAGGACCGCGATCAGGTTGTCGTACTCGCCGTGGATGTCGCCCATGACGAACAGCGAGTCCGCGGGATCGACGCGGCCCGGCCGCCGATCGTCGTCGCGAGGGTACAGCGCAGTCTCGGTGCGATCGGTGCGGTCATCGGCGGAGCCGAAGCGGAGCACGAGCCGGTCCACGCCGGGCAGGCGCAGGGTCGCGACGTGAGCGATGGCCGCGTCGGTGGCGACGGAGTCGCGCGAGCGGCCGTCGATGAGGATCTGCGCGAAGCCGGGGCCCTCGTGCCGCGTCATCCAGTGGACGACGAGCCGGTGCTCATCCTGCTCGACCCAGAGCCCGTACTCCCCATCGTAGCGTCCGGTCGGCGCGGTGTCCTCCTTCGTCTCGGTGGAGGGCAGCGGCGCCGCGCCGCTCGCGGTGGGGCGCGGGACCCCGCCAGCGAGGGCTGGCAACGCGAGGAGCGTCGCCGCGAGCCAACGTATGCGCGTCATGTCAGAAGACCGTGATGTCGCCCTTGTCGACTTTCTTGAGGACGTCGCGGATCCGGTGCTCGACGCCGTCGATCTCGCTCGACGTGAGCCCGATCTGGACCACGCCGTTCTTACGCCGGACGCCGCGCCCGGGGTCCACGTTCGGCCCGGGCTCCACCGGCACGAGCAGACTGTCGCGCACCTCGAACTGCGCGAGCACGCCGAGCTTGGCGTCGAGCTCCTCCGGTGTGATCGCGCGCAGCCGCTCGACCGTCGCCGCTGGCAGACGCTTGACGCGCAGGTTGCGCCAGATGTAGCCCCGATTGCTGACATCGCTGCTGAACGCGACGCCGTTGTCGACCGAGAACACCCGGGGGTGGGCCGAGTCGGTCGCGATCAGGAAATTGCCCTGGTTCTGGTCGCTGTGGCGGATCAGGTACGTCAGTATGTTCATATCCGCGAGGTGCCGCGCGTAGACGGAGTCACGCTCGAAGCGCTTGGTATCGTAGAAGTCCTGGCTCGTGACTCCGAACAGCCAGTACTGCAGCACGACGAGCACGGACCTCGCCTCCGAGAACGTCGGATACACGCTCTTCCCGTCCTCGCTCTTGTACTCATCGGTCGGCACGACCCGCGCGACCGTGGGCGGGACGACGTAATCGGACTCGGGCAGAAACATCTTCTGGAGCTGGTAGGCGGCGATCTCGTAGCGCGGCACGTTGTTGAACTCCTCGCCGCCGACCGGCGCGGGCGCCCACTTCGCCGCGATCTGCGCGCTGTCGTCGAAGAGCAGCAGCACGCGCTGCGTGCGATCCCCCTCGAAGCGCGTGCCCTGGTGCGCCTCGACGTGGAAAGGCTCGAGCGCGAGTCTCCGCTCGATCTCGCTGACCGGCATCCGCACGAACGCGTCCTGCGCGCGCGCGCTCGCAGCAACCGCGAGCGTCGCCGCGAGGCTCGCGGCGAGCAGTGTGGGAAGGCGTCTCATGTCGCTCCTCTCCCTGGCGGTTATGGCCGTCGTGACGGCTCCTGCGCATCGGAGCCATGACCGGGCCGGGCGTCGCGTGGCAGATCGACCGGCAGCTCGACCGTGAAGCGGGTGCCCCGACCCAGCTCGCTCTCGACCGAGATCCGGCCGCCGTGCCGCTCCACGATCTGCCGAGTGATGAGCAGCCCGAGCCCCATGCCCATGCGCCCACCTTTCGTGGTGAACCCGGGCTCCCAGATGCGGCCCAGCACGTCGGGTGGGATGCCGGCCCCCGTGTCGGAGATCCGGATCGAGACGCGCCCATCCCCGGCGCGGGTGCTCACCGAGATGGTGCCGCGCTCGCGGATCGCGTGAGCCGCGTTGAGCAGCAGGTTCATGAAGACCTGGTTGAGCTGATGCGGCCAGCACTCGACGAGCGGCAGGTCGCCGTAGTCCCGCTCGACCGTGACTCGCTCGCGCAGCTCATGTCCCAGCAGAGCGATCGTGCTGTCGAGACCCTCGGCGAGGTCGACGCGGTCGATCTCAGAGCGATCGGGTCGGCCGAACGTGCGGAGGCTCGCCACGAGCTTCACGAGCCTCTCGATCGCCATGTCGTTGACCCGCGTGACGCCGTCGACCGCCTTGACGATTCGACGCACCTCTTCGAGCTCCGTCTCGTCGACGCGCTCGTCCTCGAGGATGATCTGCAGCCGGTTCATGGAACGGCGCAGCACGTCGTGATTGCTGTTCAGCGCGCCGAGCGGCGTGTTCAGCTCGTGGGCGATCCCGGCCACGAGCATGCCGAGCGTCGCGAGGCGCGCCGAGCCGATCAGCTCGGCCTGCGCCTCCTGCAGCTCGGAAAAGGCCGCATCCGCCGCCGCGCGGGAGGCCTGCAGCTCATCCGATAGGCGGCCCAACTCGCCCTCGAGTTGCTCGATGCGCGCCTGCGCCCCGCCATCCACGGGCGCCGTACCCGATTCGCTCAAAGGAAGGCTCGTGTGATGCGTCGCCGGATCTCGACCAGCTCACTGTTCGCCGACTCCAGCGCGCCGACGTGCCGGTCGAGCTCGTCGAACAGCGTGGCGCGCTCGACGCCGTTGCGGATCACGAGCTTCAGCTGCTCGTTGTCCCACGGCTTCTCGAGGTACTGGTAGAGGCCGACGTTGTTGATCGCGCGGATCGCGCTCTCCTTGTCGGCGTAGCCGGTGAGCAGGATCCGCGCGGCCTGCGGCCGCATCTCCCGCGCGCGCGTCAGGAAGGAGATGCCGTCCATGCCCGGCATCATGAAGTCCGCGATGATCACGTGCACGAGCTCGCTCTCGAGCGCCTCCAGCGCCTGAGTCGGCCTCGTGAACGCGTGCACGCGGTATGACGTTTCGAGCTGCAGGAAGCTCTCCAGCGCCGTGGCGACCATCGCCTCGTCGTCCACGATGAGCACGCCCGCGGGGGCCTCGGCACCCCTCCGCTCGGGCGTCATGCGACGAGCGTCCGTACGCGGCGGGCCAGGCCCTGCAGCAGCCCGATGCCGAGCTCGGGGTTGTCCGCGAGCAGGTCGTGGAACTCGGTCCGGCCGATTCGCAGGAGCGTGGCGCCGCCCTCCACGCGGGCTTCCACGACGCTCGGCGACTCGTCGATCAGCGCCCAGGTCCCGAAGGCCATGCCGTCGGTGGCTTCGATCTCACCCTCCGGCGCTCCGCGGAGCAGCACCCGCCCGCGAACCACAATGTAGAGCGCGTCCGTCGGCTCACCCCGCCGCAGCAGCACCTCGCCCGGCTGCTCGTCGATCTCCTCCGCGATCGAGGCGAGCAGCGCGAGGTGCGAGCTGCGCGCACCCTCCAGCAGATCGACCCCCTGGAGCAGGAACACCTTCTCGATCAGGTCCATCGGCACTCCTTCCGTCCGGACGTGTCGCAGCGAGTGGGCGTTCCACGCGGCGACGCGGGCGATCCAGGGATCGGCGTCGTCGCGCAGCTGTTCGATGATCCGCTCGGGCGTCGTCCCGGGCGGCGCGACCGCCGCGCCTTCCAGAGCCGGAGCGAGCGACGAGAAGCGGGTGTGGCCGAGATGCTGCTCCAGCCACTCCAGCGCGTTGCCGCGGGCCTTGGGTCCGCCGGCGAGCACCGCGAGACAGCAGTGGTAGACCTCCTCCGGCGGCTGCAGCAGCCCAATGCAGCGGAAGATGCTCTCCCGCCTCTCCCGCTGCGACTCGACCAGCGCACGCTGCAGAAGCCCGCGCCCGGAGCCCGCCTCCCGCCGATCCATCGACAGCACGGCGAGCGCCGAGCCGTAACGCACCGCCGCCGCCGCCTCCGCGTCCTGGATGGCGCGCACCGCCGTCCCATCGAAGCGCAGATCCGGATGCTTCGCCCGCAGCTTGTTCAGGGCCTTCAGCGTACGGTAGTCGAGCAGCTGATCGGTCTCCGGTGCCAGCACGGAGCGGAGCAGCGCGTCCACGCTCTCCGGGACGGGGATTCGCGCGAGGACCGCCGGAATGTTGCGCCGGACCGTCGCGTCCTCGGCGGGGTCGCAGAGCACGCGCTCGAGCGGGGCCACGACGGCGGCCCCGAGCCCGGCGAGGGCGTCACGGGCGGCCTCGCGCACGCCCGCGCGGCCGAGCGCCCGGATCAGCGTGTCCCAGTGGGCTTGCCTGCCCAACAACCCCGCGCCCCGCAGCGCGGCCGACGCGACGGCTGGGTGGGGGTCGACCATCAGTGCTTCCAGCGTGCGGTCGGTGTCGGCCCCGTCCGCGGCCGCGGCGGCGGCGAGCGCCAGCTCGATGCGCGCTTCGGGATCGAGCGCGGATCGGCCCCGCCGCTCCGCGACGAACGCGGGGGTGACGAGGTGCGCCCCGTTCGTCGGGACATCGCGCCGCGCGATGCACCAGAGCGCCGCGACGCGCGCAGGCGGCGAGCCACGGTCCAGCAGCCCACTGAGCAGCTCCATCGCGCCCTCCGGTCGGGTCGAGCAGAGGGCAACGACGGCGGCCTCTCGCACGCCCTCCGCCGGATCGTCGAGCAGCGGCCGGAGGCGCTCGGGGGCGATGTCGCCGCCGGACCCGGCGAGCAGCCGCAGCGCCCTCTCCCGTACCTCCGGCACCGGGTGATCGAGCAGCCCCATCAGTGCCGGAGTGAGCGGCCGCACGTCCCGCTGCTCGGCCTGCTCCAGCAGATCGAGCGTGAAGCCGACCTGCAGCGTGTCGCCGCCGGTCAGCGCCCGCTCCAGCGCGGGGAGCACGCGCAGCTCGGTGAGCGAGGCGAAGACACCGCGCAGACTCGCGAAGCGCCCCTCGAACGAACGGGCGAGCGTGCGCACGTATTCACGGCGGATGGCCACGGCCACGGCCAGCCAGAGACCGGCGAGGCCGACGGCGACGAAGGGAAGATCGCGGTAGCTCATGACCGCGAGCAGCCCCATGATCAGCAGCGCGGAGGCGACCTTGCCGACACCCTTCTCGACCGCGACATCGATGTACGTCTTCGCCTTCAGCTTGATGTCGTCCGGCACCGGCACGTAGAGGATCTCGCGACCGGTCCGCTCGGCGGAGTAGCGCAGCGCGGCGTCGGACCCCTTCGCCGCGACGGCCGCCGCCAGCCCGAAGGAGATCGCCAGAGCCACGTTCGACGCGAGCATGGCGACCGGCAGCAGGAACACCGCCACTCCGACGCCCCAGCGCCGCAGCAGGGGCCGCAGCCCCGCCAGCACCACGAGCGGAAGCCATTGCGTCGCCGCGTTGAACTTGCCCTGGAACGCGCTCATCGCATCGCGGGACGAAAACACCTCCTTCGTCAGCGTATTGAACTCATAGTCGACGAGCTGCTTGACGAGGATGGTGATCAGCACGCTGACGGCGATCAGCCGCACCTGCGGGTTGCGGAAGATCCGCACCAGCTCGCCCGCCTGGAGCTCGGCCTTCGGCTTGCTCGCCCGCCCCACATCCACGGCCCGATCACCGGCCCACACGAATGGAAGCCCCGCAGCGAACGCCGCAATGAGGCCCGCCGCGACCAGCAACAGGTTCGGCGTTCCGACCCGCTGCGCGAAGAAGCCGGTGATCGCGCCGCCCAGCGTCGCCCCGATCGCGCCCCCCGCGAT
The DNA here is from genome assembly GCA_963798855.1 of uncultured Gemmatimonadales bacterium. Taxonomy (GTDB): domain Bacteria; phylum Gemmatimonadota; class Gemmatimonadetes; order Longimicrobiales; family RSA9; genus CAWCUU01. Next base: position 313,523 of record CAWCUU010000002.1, read on the forward strand.
GACGAGCGGATAAGCGCGCTTCGCGTCGCGGGCATTGAAGAAGAGCTGCGTGGCCATGAAGAACTGCGTCACGAGCGCGGCGGCGAAGAGGTCGTACCAGCCGTAGAACAGCATCCCGAACGCCGCGCTGCCGTCCTGGTAGAAGATGCGGAACAGCAGCAGATGCAGCGCGAAGAAGAGCGCGACGCTGGGGATCAGCCAACGCCAGGAGATGCGGTCCGAAAGACGGTTGTACGGCCAGACGAAGAACACGACGGCCGCGCTGACGAGGTACACCTTGTAGAAATCGGTGTCGCCCAGCCCGTCCAGCGCGAGCGCGTTCTTTATGGGACGGAGGATCCCGACGGCACAGACGACGAGGAAGAAAAGCCCCATCATCGCCATGATCCGCGGGAACTCTTCATCCCACTCGCGGGCCATGTCCGGGAACAGCTTACGGAGGGGTCGCAAGCGGGGAGGCTCCACCCTGAATGTGTTTTACTGCGCGGAAGACGCTGGAACATACGCCGCCGGCAGCCCGAAATGTCAAGACCGGCGCGGTAGACCGGAACCGCTGAGGACGCGGAGGGGGGCCGCCGAGAGAAGGGGTTTCTACCGCCGAGGGCGCCGAGAGCGCTGAGAGAACGGCGATGTTTTCTACCGCCGAGAGCGCCGAGGGCGCTGAGAGAACGGCAATGTTTCTACCGCCGAGAGCGCCGAGGGCGCTGAGAGAACGGCGATGTTTTCTACCGCCGAGGGCGCTGAGGGCGCTGAGGATCGGGTGGGTCGGCTGCAACGAGGGGGGAAGGCCTTCCGTGAGGCGTGCGGATCCATGCCGGACCCTGAACGGCCATCGGCGCACGAGCGCGCCGGGAGCCGAGACGGCTCACCCCAGAAGAGAAAGTCCGCCATGCCTCGGGCGCCGGACGACGCGCGAGGTGCCTCTTCGGGTCTCGGCGCTCTCGGCGGCGAAATCGATTTCCGTGTACTCGGCGCTGAAACAGGTCGGTCTCAGCGCGCTCGGCGGTGCCCGAACGCACTTGCGGGGGGAGGAGAGGCGGGCGAAATCTCAGCGACCTGGAACCAAGCGACGAGAAGGGGACGAATGAGAGAAGGAAGACGCACGAAGCGGATCGGCCGTGCCGGTGCGGGGTTGTTGGCGGCGCTGCTGTTGTCGGCGGCGGGGTGGCAGGCACGGCGACCGGCGTCCAGGGCGGTGTCGTCGGCACCGGCGCAGGCGCGGCCTCGGCTGCTGGTCCTGCTGTCCGTCGACCAGATGCGCGGGGACCTGCTGCTGCGCTACGACTCTATCTATACCGGTGGATTCCGGCGACTCCTCGACCAGGGCGCCGTCTACACGCGCGCCTCGCACGACCACGCGATCACGGAGACGGGGCCGGGCCACGCGACGCTCGGCACCGGCGTCTACCCCTCGCACAGCGGCATCGTGAGCAACCAGTTCTTCGTCCGCCGCGGCAACGACTGGCATCAGGTCTACGTGGTGGAGGACCCGGCCCGGAGCATCGTCGGCGAGCCGGACGAGGCGGGTCGCTCACCGCAGTTCCTGCTGCACACGGGCTTCGCCGACTGGCTGAAGCAGGCGAAGCCGGAAGCGAAGGTGTTCTCGGTGGCGGGGAAGGATCGCTCCGCGATCCTGATGCTGGGGCGTGCGCACGGCCAGGCGTACTGGTTCGACCACGCGACCGGCCGCTTCGTAACCTCGACCTACTACCGCAAGGACTACCCCGACTGGCTCCGACGGCTCGAGCCGGTGATCGACGCGCGGCTGCGGGCGGACACGGTGTGGGAGAGCACCGTCCCGCCAGCCGCCAGGACGCTCGCCGACGCCGACACCGTTCCGTACGAGTCGGACGGCGTGCACACCTACTTCCCGCACCGCTTCGCGGCGGAGGGCGGCGGCGGCACGCCGCGCGACTTCTACGGCTGGGTCGGCAGCACGCCGTTCGCCGATGAGGCGGTGCTGACGGTCGCGGAGAACGCGCTGAGGGCGGAGTCTCTCGGCGCCGACGACGTGCCGGATTACCTGGCCGTCGGCCTTTCGCAGACCGACTACGTCGGCCACGGGTACGGCCCGCTCAGCCAGGAGCAGCTCGACAACCTGCTGCGCCTGGACCGCGAGCTGGGCGCGTTCTTCGACTCCCTCGACACGGTCGTGGGGCGAGGCCGCTGGGTCGCCGTGCTGTCCGCCGATCACGGCGCACTCACGAAGCCCGAGATCCGGCAGCGCGAGGAGAAGCCGGGCATGCGCATGGTCGGAAACTGGGCGAGAAGGCTGTACGACTACGCGAACCAGGCCGCGAACGCGGGCTCCGGCCCGCCCTCCGCCGGAAGGGCTCGGGTCGCGGCCGCGCTCGAGCGCCTGCCGTTCGTCGCCGACGCGATCACCTACGACGAGCTGCGCGCCGGCGCGCCGGCCGACTCGTTCGTCACGCTGTACCGCCACTCCTTCCACGATGGCCGCCCGGCCGACGAGCTCGGCACGCTGGGCGTCATGCTGCGGCTGAAAGAAGGCTACCTGCTCACCAGCTCGACCGGCGGCACGAGCCACGGCTCGCCCTACTGGTACGACCAATGGGTCCCGCTCGTCGTGCTCGGCGGCGACGTCGGTGCCAGCAGGATCGCAGACGCCGTCTCGACGGTCGACGTCGCTCCGACCTTCGCCCGCCTCGCCGGCGTCTCGCCCCCCGGCGACCTCGACGGCAAGCCGCTGCAGGCGTTGACGGCAGGCGTTGACGGCAGGCGCTGACTGAAGGCGCTGACTGAAGGCGCTGACTGAAGGCGCTGACGGCAGGCGGTCTACGGCAGGCGCCTACCTAAGGCGCGGAGGAAGGCGGCTGAGCCGGTCCGCCTCGCAGTCAGCGCCTCGCCGTCAGCGCCTCGCAGTCAGCGCCTCGCAGTCAGCGCCTCGCCGTCAGCGCCTACCTCACCAAAGTCGGCCATGTGCACGAGGAGGCCGAAGTCCGGGAGGTTATCGGTGTGGCCGGCAACGAGTTGGACGTTGTAGCGGTCGAGGAAGAAGTCGAGGGGGTCGGAGGGGTCGAGGTCGACGACCTCCATGTCGGCCGCCACCATGTACATCTTGCCGAAGCGCAGCGTGCCACCGCTGAAGAACATGTAGTTCGGGGCGGAATCCGGCGGCAAGAGCGGGCGGGCGGCGCGCGCTTCGACGCCAGCGGGCACCCACCGCTGCCGGAGCTCCCCATCGCGGATGGCGACGGCGCCGAGGCGGCCGGAGATGGCAGGCGGCGGCAGGATCATCGTCGGATCGAGGATGAGGTCGTTGCCGTCCACGCGGACGCCGGTCGCCCCGCTCAGGTCCAGCAGATCGGAGAGCCGGATCCCGAGCGCTTCCATGAGGCGCTTACCCGGGATCGTGCAGATCTTCATCGACGTCGGGTGCAGCCGGATCATGCCGGCGGCGGTGACGGAGAGCGCGGCCTCCATCGTGAACGGGATGTCCACGCCCTTGTGCATCACTCCGCTCTGCACGAGCCGGTCACCGTCGAAGTCGATGCGCAGGTCCTTCAGCGGCGCGCCGTCGTAGGCGAAGACCCAGCCGTTCATGAGGCGGGTGAGGTCATCGGCGCGGAAACCGGTCTCCGCCGACGCGATCGTGAGCAGGAACGTGCGCTTGTCGTCCAATACGACCGGCGCTCCGCGCCGCGTCGGGCGCAGTTCGCCGCGCAGCCGGTGGATGCGCAGCACGAGGTCGGCAGCGAAGCGGAAATCGACGTTACGGAACTGCGCCTGGACCGGGCCGAACGCCGTGCTGTCCAGCCCGCTCGGCACCGGCACCTCGAATGAGACGGGCGGCCCCGCGGGGACGGGCGGCTCGGTGCTTCGGGCGCGGCCGCAGCAGCAGCCACCGACCACGACGGCGAGGGCCGCCCCACGCCACCTGCGGGTCGGCCGGCCGACCCACCAGCTCCTCGATCCCCGCTGCTCCAGCTCGTCCACGCGTTCCCATCGCTGCCGTGAGCCTTCGACGTTCCCTCAGTGCGAATTCCGCCGGAGAGGGAGCGGTTCCGGGCAGGTGCTCAGCGCCGGAGCAGTCTCAGGGAGAGGAGGCGGGGCGGAGCGCCGGCCGCCTCGTCGCCGGCGTCGCGCCATTCACCCAGGTGTGCGACGGTCAGCCCCACGGCAATCGCCGCGTTCACGTAGTCGGAGGCCATATGCAGCCAGGCGGGGATCGGCACCGGCTCGCCATCTTCGTCGGCGAAGCGCGCCCTCACTCCCTCGAGCTGACGGAAGGGGTGCAGCTCGCAGACGAACATCTCGCCGTCCGCACGTAGCACGCGCGCGGCCTCGCGAAACACGGGCTCCAGCGCTTCCACGTGCTCCAGCACGAGCATGGCGACGACGGCGTCCACCGCCCCGTCGCGCAGCGGCCACGGCGTGCGGACGTCGTGGCGGGCGAAGCTCACGCGGCTGCCGAGCCGCCGCTCGGCGGCGCGGCCCAGCATTCCGTCCGAGGCATCGATCCCGAGCACGCGTTCCGCGCGCTCCGCGAGCCAGCCGGTGTTGCGGCCCGTGCCGCAGCCGAGCTCGAGAACGCGGCCGCGCGGCTGCGGCAGCGTGCTGCGCATGACGGTGCCGGCGAGATCGCGTGTTCGGTTTCGGCCCTCGTCGTAGCTGTCGGCCCAGCGGTCGTAGAGGCGCTCGGTCGTCACCGCCCCGTCGGCCCGGGAGCGCGGTACACGTGCCCGGCCTTCATCACGAAGCCGACGTCCCGCAGCGCGGCAATGTCGGCGGTCGGGTCCCCCTCGACGGCGATGAGGTCGGCCTCGTAGCCGGTCGCGACGGCGCCGATGACCTCGCCCAGCCCCATCGCCTCGGCGTTCGAGGGATGTCGCCGCGACAATGGCGTGCATCGCCGGCTCGCCGGCCCGCTGTACGCGGCAAACCAGGTCCTCGGCGCTGCGACCGTGCGAGGCCGCGAGCGCGTCGGTGCCGAAGACGACCTTCAGCCCCGGCGTCGCGAGAGCCTGCCGCACCACGTCGACGGCGCGCGGAATCGCTTTCTCCATCGCGGCGAAGCCCTCCTCGTTATAGCTGCCGATCCCCTCGAATACGTGGCGGTTGTCCAGGTAGTTATGGAAGACCAGCCCGCACTGCGGATCGAAGTAGGTCCCGTGCGACGCCATCAGCGCGAGCACCTCCGGCGTGACGAAGATCCCGTGCTCGATCTCGGTGCAGCCCGCCAGCGTCGCGGCCCGCACGCTCTCCGCGCTGTGCGCGTGGACGAGCGTCCGCAGCCCCACGCGCTTCGCCTCGCCGCAGATCGCGCGCAGCTGCTCGTCGCTCATGGTCTGCTGCCCGCCCGTACGGATGCTCGCGGACGCGAAGATCTTGATCAGGTCCGCTCCCTGCTGCTTCCGCTCCTGCACGACCTGCCGGAGCTGCTCCGGCGACTGCCGCGAATCCGACAGCGGCTCCAGCGACGTCAGTACCCGCGGCCCCGGCAGCCGACCGGTCCCGATCCAGTTGCGCAGGTGCGCGTCGGATGCGAAGCCCGGGCTCTGCACGGTCGTGAAGCCGGACTGCAGGATGCGATATGCGTTCGCCGCGCCGGCAAGCGCCTCGTCCTGGTCGCTGTCGCCGTCCCGCGAGGTGTGCAGCCGCCCCTCGCGGTTGACGTACCAGCCGATGTGCTCGTGAGCGTCGATCAGACCGGGGAGCAGGGTCATGCCCGTGAGGTCGTAGTCGGCGACGTCGCCCGCGGCCGCCCGGCGCACCGTCCGGATCTTCGACCCCGACACCACGACAATCGCCTCCTTCAGCATTCCGCCCCGTCCGTCCAGCACGCGGCTCGCCCGGATCGTGATCGGCGCCTGGCCGAGAGCGGCGCCGGGCACGAGCAGCGCCGCGAGGACAAGGAGTGTTCGCATGTCGGCCATGATAGGACTGCGAGGCGCTGACTGCGAGGCGCTGGCTGCGAGGCGCTGACCGGGAGGCGGGGCTGGTCGGCTTCGGGGCGGCTGCCGTTCGCCTCTGATCATGGCGACTGCCATTGACGCCTGCCTCCTGCGTCCCGCCTCCCGGCGCGACGGGCCGGGTGATGGAGGACGGGTGGGGCGGTGCGGCGGGCACGCAGCGCCCAGACCACGAGCACGCCCCACAGCGCGAGCGCCAGCGCAAGGTGCCAACGGAGCGGTGGCCCGGCGCCGGGGTGGACGGCGAGGCCCGCTCCGACGGCCGCCTCGGCGAAGGCGAGCAGCAGCGCGGCGCCCGCCGCGATTGGGGTGCGGAGCGAGCGCAGGGCCGCCGCGGCCGATGCGACGACGAGGAAGACGAGCACGTAGGCCAGCAGCCGGTGCGTCCAGTGGATCTGCACGGGGTCGGCTCCGAGCCGCAACGGCGGCAGCACATGTCCGTTACAGAGGGGGAAGCCGGCGCAGGCGGAGCCCGCCCGGGTCTCGACCGTGAGCGCGCCCCACACGAGCGCGAGCCACGCGAGGCCGGCCGCGAGCGCGGTCGCGCGGGAGAGCGTGTCCGCGCCGATCGGCCTCTCGTCGAGAGTCCGGACCGCCGCGCCGAGCAGCAACCCGGTCGCGACAGCCGCGACGGCGAGGCGGGCGGTGCTCACAGGCGGCCCGAGACGCAGCCCATCGATGGCCGCCCCGAGCACGATCCAGAAAACCGCGAGCACCAGCGCCAGCAGAGTCATCGCGGCCGCACCGCCGGCGCCGCCGAGGCGCGGATCGCGTCGCCCGGCCCATCCAATGCTCGCTGCCGCTCCGATCATCAGCACAGCCGCCGCGACGATCGGCGTGGTATCCCAGACAATGGCGACCGAGAGGAGGATCGCGGCCAGCGTCACGAACGCGGCGAAGCCGCGGGGTCGGGCGAGGCTCATGCCCGCAACATGCGGCCCCCATCGCCCCCATTCAACGCCTGTCGTCAGCGCCTGCGCGGTTAGCGCCTGCCGTCAGCGCCTCCGGTCAGCGCCTGCGCGGTTAGCGCCTGCGCGGTTAGCGCCTGCCGTCAGCGCCTGCCGTCAGCGCCTGCTCCAGCACCGGCAGCGCCCGTTCGTCGCCGAGCTGGCCGAGCCAGAAGAGCGCGGTCGCCCGCAGACGGGGCTCCCGATTCTCGCGCGCGACCGCGATCAGCGCCGGCACGGCCTGGTCGGGCGGGCGTTGCGACAGCGCGAACACCGCCTGCGACCGTATCTGCAGGCCCTCGGGCTCCGGCGCCTGCCCGGTCTCGCCGCGTATGGCACGCGCGGCCTCCTGGCCGAGGGCGCTGTACGCCGCATCTCGGGTGCGCGACGGGGTCGCCCGGTCTCGAGCGAGCTCCAGCAGCTGCGGCCAGACGCGAACGTCGCGGGCGAGGTCGGCGGCATCGACGGCCTCGGCGCGACTGTGGTCCGGCAGGCCGGTGTCGCGCGCCGTGCGGACCAGCCAGTCGGCCGCTTCGACGGCGGGGACCGAGCCGAGGTTGATGGCTTCCCCGTCCGCCACGGCCTCATCGAAGGGCCGAACGCTGCTGTGCAGCTCGGTGACCGCGCCCTCACGCACGCGCAGGCGCACCTCCACCTGCCCGGCCGGGCAGCCCGAGGCCCCGTTGGTGGTAACGTAGCGCGACGTGCCGTGGGCCCAGGCACACACGCCCTCGCGCGCGACGAAGCGGAATCGAACGGTGCGTGAGCCGGACACCGCGGCGATCCGATCTCCGAGCCGCTGCGCGTCTGCCGCGGTCGGGCCGCCGAACAGCAGGGCCGCGATCGCGAGGAGCGCGAAGCGAGGAGTGCTCATCGCGGCAGTACGAGGCTGGTGAGGAAGGCGGCCGCGCGCGGATCGTCGGACTGGCCGATCCAGAAGATGGCGGAGCGACGGAGCTCATGGTCGTCCTCTCGGCGCGCGACGTCCATCAGCGCGTCCAGCGCGGCGGGATCATCGATCTGCGACAGTGAGAAGAGGATCCGCTTGCGGAGGTCTTTCGACGCCTCGTCGCGGAAGAGGTGGAGCAGGAACGGTGTCGCGCCGGCGTCCTCGCGCTGGGCGACCCAGAAGATCGCCTCCTCGCGACTGCGCGTGGGCCGACCGCGATCGGCCGCGATCGCGTGAAGCTCGCGGCCGGCCTCCGCCGCCGGGTGCTGCGCGAGCGCGAAGATCGCTCCGCGCCGGACCCGCTCCGGCGAGTCCTCGGAGGCGAGCCGGCTCAGCGCCGGCACCGCATCCGCCTCGCCCGACTGGCCGAGCCAGAACTCGGCCAATGCACGACGGCTTTCGTCCGCACGCGAATCTGTCGCAATGCGCTGCAATCCCGGCGTGACGGGGGCGTCGGCGGCAAGGCTCGCGGCGAGCATAGCGGCGCCGGCGGCGGCGTCCTGTTCGACATCGTGTGCCAGGCCGAGCAGCGCGTCGGCCGCGTCGCGGGCATCCACCCGCCCCAGATCCGTGGCGGCTGGATCGCTCGGCCATCCACCGGCGACGTGGACCTGGACGTCGCCGGCGGAGCCGCCGCGCATGCGCACCGAGATGCGCACCGGCCCCGGTACGCAGTCTACGGCCCCGTTCCAGACACCGTGGACCGTGCCGCCGCCATTGTTGCGCGTGAACGTGAACGAGTCGGGTTCGTCTCCGCGGCGCCGGCCGATCAGGTCCTTGCCGTCGCCGCATACGTCCGGATCGGCTTCGAAGCTCATGCGCACCACGCCATCGCGGACCGCCCGCATCCGTGAAGCCAGATCCTGACCCAACGCCACGCGTGGAGCGGCTCCGAGCCAGAGCAGCGCGATGGCCGCCGCGACCGAGCCAGCAGGCGCCCGGTGGCGGTCAGTCATGATTGATGATCTCCTGCAGCACCTGCACCGCGCGCGGATCGTCCGACTGACCGAGCCAGAAGATCGCGCTCTTGCGCAGCTCGGGATCCTTCTCCGTACGTGCGATGTCGATCATCTTGTCGACCGCCGCCTTGTCATCCCGCTGCGAGAGCACGAAGATCAACTGCTTGCGCATCTCGGTGTCGGGCATCCTGTCGTAGAGCTGGGCGAGGCCCTCGACCGGCAGCGCATCGTCCTCCTGTCCGGCGAAGAACAGCGCCTTCTTGCGGAGCTCGACCGGATAGCGGTCGTTGAGCGCGAGATCGAGCAGCCACTGTCCGTTGCCAGCGCCTCCCATCTGCGACACCGAGAACAGGATCCGCTCGCGCACTTGCTCGTCCTGGGTGCGTCCGAACAGCTCGCGCAGGAATTGCGCGTTCTGATCCGAATCCTGCTGCGAAAGGAAGAAGATCGCCTTTCCGCGCAGATCCGCCGAGATGTCGTCGCGGCCCGCGTAGCTGCGCAGGATCTCTCCGGAGCGCGGCGAGTCCGTCTGGGACAGCGCGAACAGCGCCGCGCCCTGCATCTCCTCGTCCTTCGACGTGCGCAGGATCTCCTCGAGCGCCGGCACCGCCTGCGGCGCGTCGACCTGCGAGAGGAAGAAAACCGCCTGCTTGCGCACGTCGGGATCCGGATCGGTGCGCACGGCGTCGAGCAGCACCTGCGTCGCCTCCGGCGAATCCGACTGCCCGACCAGGAACAGCGCGGTGCGGCGCAACGGCGCGTTGCACGGGTCGCGGTTCGCGATGACCTGCTTCAGCACCGGCAGCGCGCGGTCGGCGTCCATCTGCATCAGCGCGTTCAGCGCGGCGGAGCGGATCTCGAACTCGTCCTTCTGGTCCTCGCAGCCGGGCGGCAGCTGGTTGCGACGCGTATCGCCGCGGGCGCGGGCGGCCTCGACCTCCGCCCGCGCCGCTTCCCTGCCGGCCCGCGACTGCTCGCGCGCCGCATCTGCCTGCTCCCGCGCCTGCTCGCGAGCCTCGGCCGAAGCCTCCGTCTGCCGGAACTCGTCCATCCGTTGAGCGACGGCCGCAGCGGCGTCGGCGTCGCCGGAGCGAGCGAGCTGTCCCTGGATCCGAACGGCGAGGGCCTCCGCGTCGCCGCGGGTCCGCGCCTGCGGATACTCCGTACGCTGGCGCTGCAGCGCCTCGAGCGCCCGCTTCAGGTCGTCCGAGCCGCCCATCCGGTAATCGGCGTACGCCGCCCAGTAGAGCGCGTCGGACGCATAGCTCGACTTCGGGAAGCGCTCGACAATGTTCAGGAAGGTCGTCGCCGCGCGTCGGAAATCGCCGGCGTTCAGCGCTTCGCGGGCAGCGCGGTAGAGCGAGTCCGCCGGGTCCTGCTGCGCCCACGGCAGCGGCGGCGTATTCCGCGTCTCCGCCTGCACCGCCTGCCGCACCGGCTGCTCGACGCGGCCTCCCCGGTCCTGGCCGGCCGCGCCGACCAGAAGCGCGGCGAGCGTCGCGACACCAACCGGCAAATAGATGCTGCTCGTCATCGGGTCCTCGTCTCTCGTGAGTGTGTCTCGTGTCTATCTCGGCATTCGATCACGTGCCAATGCTCGAGCCCGCGGGGACCGCGGCCCGCAGCCGCGGTAGCACGTCCCGCTGTCGGATAGCGCCCTGGATGAGGTCGCGGTCCGTGTCCCGGTCGTCGGCCAGCCCGGCGACCTGGACCAGAACGAGCTCCAGATCGCTGAGCAGGCGGCCGAGCACCGGATCGCGACCCGCCGGCGAGTCGATCAGCAGTCGCGTCTGAGCGAGGACGTCCCGAGCCCATTCGCTGAGCTGCTGGTAGTCCACGGAGTCGGCCGGCGCGGTCCGCACGGCGGTCAGCAACGCCTCCGCCTGTCCGAACGTGCGCAGCGCGGCAAAGCGGTAACGGGCGCTCGCAGCGCGCTCCGCCTCCCCGCCCGCGCTCGGACCCGGCGCTGGGGACGAAAGCCCGGCCGCCCCGGCCAGCCGGGGCGCCGCCTGCGCCGGCGCGGCGCTACTCCGACCCCCGGACCGCGACGGCGCTCCCGCACGGGGAACACCGCCCGCACCCGGCGCGGCGTTCGCGACGCGCTCCGGCCCCTCTTCGGCCGAGCCGGCCGAGCCGCCCGTCCGATCGGTCTCCTCGCGCCGCGTCTCCGGCACGCGCCCCGTGGCGACAGGCGAGGCCGTCGGCTCGACCGCCGGTCGAGCGGCCGCCGGGGAGGCGCCGTCGCCCGGCGAGCGACCCAGGCTGAGCCGACCCAGCGCGATTCCCACGACAAGCGTCGCGGCGAGTCCGGCGGCCCACTGCCCCCAGACCGGCAGGCCGAGGGCGCGGCGCGGGGAGGCGCGCTTCACGGTCGATTCGACTCGCGCGGCCTCGATGCGACTCCACATCGCCTCCGTCGGCGGCTCCGGCGGGCGGTTGTAGTCCGCCAGCCCCTCGCGCAGGAACTCCTCGAAACGGTCCTCGTTCATGACACCCATTCTCCGGCGAACTCCGCCAGCTCCTCGCGCAGCTTCGCCCGTGCCCTGGATAGCCGCGCCTTGGATGTGCCCGCCGCCATGTCCAGCGCGGCGCCGATCTCCTCGTGGGTATAGCCCTCCACGTCGTGCATCAGCAGAACGACCCGGTACATCTCGGGCAGCCGGTCCACCGCGTCGTGCAGCTTCTGCCGCAGATGCGGCTGAGGCTCCGGATCGTAGCGTCCGATCGTGCCGACCACCTCGAGCCCCTCCGTCCGTCCGCGAATGCGCTTGATCTTGCGCATCAGGTTGAGCCCGACCGACACCGTGATCGAGTGCAGCCATGTCGACAGCGCCGCGTCACCGCGGAACGTGGCGAGCCGGCTGAACGCGCGGATGAACGTCTCCTGCACGCATTCCTCGGCGAGGTCGGACTCGCCGGTCAGGCGGTACGCGAGGCGGTACACCCGCTGGACGTGCGCCTCGTAGATCTCGCGCTCCGCGGAGGCATCGCCGTCGAGCGCACGCCGGATCAGTTGCGGATCGTTCACCCGGTTCCCGTTGCGGGGGGCGTCCCTGCCGCGTTCATCCTGTCGGACACAGGAATCGCGCGCGGGGTTGCGTCTGGTATTCTTTTTGCCACCCGAAATCCCTGCCGCGGCTTCGCGGCACGTCTCTCCAATACGGCAGATACGGCGCAGAGAAAGGAGCTGCACCTGGGCACGTACACGCTCCGACTGTACGTCACGGGCAAGAGCGCGAGGGCCGAGACGGCCATAGCGAATCTTCGCCGCATCTGCGACGAGGAGCTGCACGGCCAGTACGATCTCGAGGTCATCGATGTCCTCGAGAACCCGCAGCTCGCGGAGGACGAGAAGATCCTCGCCACGCCCACGCTGATCAAGCAGCTACCGCCACCGCTGCGCCGGATTATCGGCGATCTTTCGGACACGGAGAAGGTGCTGCTCGGCCTCGACGTGTGGCCGAAGCGCGATACCTCCAACGATCCGCAAGACGCACGATGAGCGCGACGCGCGAGATGCGACCGATCCGCAAGCGACCGACCGGAATCCCCAGCTTCGACACCATTGCCAAAGGCGGCCTGCCCGACGGCCGGACCACGCTGATCTCGGGGACGGCCGGCAGCGGCAAGACCGTCTTCGCGATGCAGTTCCTGGCGGCGGGGATCGCCATCGGCGAGCCGGGGGTCTTCGTCACGTTCGAGGAGTCTCCCGCCGACATCGGCCGCAACATGCAGAGCTTCGGCTGGGACCTCGAGGCGTGGAAGCGGGCCGGCCACTTCGCGCTCGTCGATGCCTCACCGGATCCGGAGATCCAGATCATCGAGAGCGGCAGCTTCGACCTCGGCGCGCTCCTCGCCCGGGTGGACAACGCGGTTCGCAACGTGTCGGCGAAGCGGGTCGCGATCGACTCGCTCGGCGCGATGTTCAGCCAGTTCTCAGACCAGGCGCTGGTCCGGGCCGAGCTGTTCCGCATCGCTTCCGCGCTCAAGCAGATGGGGGTCACGGCCGTCATGACGGCGGAGCGCACGGAGGACTACGGCGCAATCGCCCGCTTCGGCGTCGAGGAGTTCATCGCCGACAACGTCATGATCCTGCGCAACGTGCTCGAGGACGAGAGCCGCCGCCGGACGATCGAGATCCTGAAGTTCCGCGGCACCGACCACCAGAAGGGCGAGTTCCCGTTCACGATCATCGAGGGTGAGGGAATCGTCGTGATCCCGCTGTCCGCGATCCAGCTGCGACAGAAATCGTCGGAGATGCGCATCTCCTCCGGCAACGAGGAGCTGGACGAGATGTGCGGAGGCGGCTTCTTCCGCGACTCCGTGATCCTGGTCTCGGGCGCTACCGGCACGGGCAAGACGCTGACGGTGACGCAGTTCATGGCCGGAGGCGCGGCCGCGGACGAGCGCTGCCTGCTACTCGCCTTCGAAGAGAGTCGCGACCAGCTGTTCCGCAACGCGATCGGCTGGGGCATCGATTTCGATCGCATGGAGCGGGACGGAAAGCTGCGCGTGCTGTGCGATTATCCGGAGGTTCTCGGGCTCGAGGACTGGCTGATCCGGATCAAGTCCGAGATCGAGGAGTTCAGGCCCGCTCGCGTCGCGCTCGACAGCCTTTCGGCGCTCGAGCGCGGCGGCAGCGTCAAGGGCTTCCGCGAGTTCGTGATCGGCCTGACGTCCTTCATCAAGCATCAGGAGATCACCGGGCTGTTCACGTCCACGACGGAAAGCCTCATGGGCGGCAGCTCGATCACCGAGAGCCATATCTCGACGCTGACCGACTCCATCATCCTGCTGCGGTACGTGGAGACTTTCGGCGAGATGAAACGCGGCATCACCGTCCTGAAGATGCGCGGCTCCATGCACGACAAGGACATCCGCGAGTTCACCATCGACGGCGAAGGCATGCATCTGGGCCGCGCCTTCCGTCACGTCACCGGGATCCTCGCCGGAACGCCCGTCCACGTCTCGCCCGCCGACATCGAGCGCGTGTGGACGCATTTCGATGCGGAAGCCGACCAGCGCGAGACCGGCAGGGAGTAGCCGCAAGCCACTTGCGCACAGCGCTTTCCGCCTTCCGCGCTGGCCTTCTTCTTGCCCCTGTTCGGGGTCATGCGATCACCCGGCCGCAGTCCCGAAAATGCCCTCGGGGGCTGAACCGCGCCGCAGCGCGCGGGCCGCCGAGGACAGGGCCGCCGCCTACCGCGGCGAGCCGCCGGAGCGCGTCCGCGCCGAGCGGGATCGCCTGCGCGACGCCCTCGACCGCACCATGGCCGAGCTCGAGCAGAGCGAGGCACGCTTCCGCGGCATCATCGAGCGCACGGCCGACGGTATCGTCATCCTGGACGGAAAGGGCGCCGTCCAATTCGTGAATCCGGCGGCCGAGCAGATGTTCGGGCGGGCGGCGCACTCGCTGCTCGGGGAGCCGTTCGGCTTCCCGGTGCTGACCGGCGAGACCACGGAGATCGACATCGTGCGCCCGAACGGCGAGGGCGCCGAGGACCGGGCGCGCGGCCGCGGGCTGGTCGTCGAGTTGCGGGCGACCGAGACGGTCTGGGAAGGCGAGCCCGCGCAGCTCGTCGCGCTGCGCGACATCACGGACCGCAAGCGAGCCGAGCGACAGGAGCACCGCCTGGTGCTGGAAAGGGCGGCGAGGCAGCAGGCGGAAGCGTCCGAGCAACGAGCCCACTTCCTCGCCGGGCTGACCAGCGCGCTCGACGAGTCGCTGGACTACCAGGCGACGCTGAACCATCTCGTCCGCGCGCTCGTGCCCGAGCTCGCCGACTGGGCCGTCGTCGACATGCTCGAGGGCGACGACGTGAAACGGCTCGCCGTGGCCGATCGGGACGCGGAGCGGATTCCGCTGATCGAACGGCTCGGAGAGCGGTTTCCGCCGCGGCCCGACTCGGAACATCCGAGCAGCGAAGCGCTCCGCACGGGTGAGCCGCTGCTCGTGGAGGAGGTCGACGACCTCGGCCGCTGGACGACCGACGCCGAGCATGAAGCGACGCTGCGCCGACTCGGTGTCACGTCGCTGATCGCCCTGCCTCTGATCTGCCGGGGCAGCGTGCTCGGGGCGTTGACCCTCGTGCGCCGTGACACGCCGTTCACGCGCACCGAGTACTCGCTCGCCCGTGAGGTCGCGCAGCGCGCGGCTCAGGCGGTCGAGAATGCACGCCTCTACCGGGCGGCGCTCGTCGCGAACCAGGCCAAGTCGGACTTCCTCGCCGTGATATCGCACGAGCTGCGCACGCCGCTCAACGCGATCATGGGCTATGCCGAGATCCTGCTCTCTCACGTGGCCGGAGACCTGGAGCCGAAGCAGGAGGAGGCGATCGGCCGGATCGACGCGAGCGCGCGGCACCTGCTCCAGATCATCGAGGAGATCCTCACGTTCGCGAGGATGGAAGCCGGCAGGGAGCAGATCCGGCCCGAGGAGGTCACGCTGCAGGCGCTGATTCACGACGCGGTCGTGCTGGCAGAGCCGCTCGCCGCCGAGAGGGGGCTGCGCTTCGACACGGAGCTCGGGGCGCCGGACGCGACGCTTATCGTGGATCCGGGCAAGGTCCGGCAGATCGCGCTCAACCTGCTCTCGAACGCGGTGAAGTTCACGGAGTCGGGCCGCGTGCGGCTGCGGGCGGACGTGGAGCGGGACGAGATGGTGCTGAGCGTGTCCGACACGGGGCCGGGAATCGCGCCGGAGCACCTCGATTCGATCTTCGAAGCCTTCTGGCAGGCGGAGAGCACGTCGACCCGCAGGACGGGCGGCACGGGGCTGGGGCTGAGCGTCTCGAAACGGCTGGCCGAGGCGCTCGGCGGGCGATTGGACGTGCGGAGCCGGCTCGGCCAGGGAACCACCTTCACGCTCCGCATCCCGGCGCGGATGGATCTGGACCCTGCGAAGCTCGACCTGCAACCCGAGGCACCCTGCGAGTAGGGGTCGCTCCTATCCGGAAGGCGGCGCGGCGCCCCCTCCGAACAGTGGCTCGGCACGCGCTCCGGGCTTGCCCTCCCGGACGTTGTCGTAGTAACGCGTGGTCGGGTACGCGAAGTCGATGTCCTCGTATGCCGCGAACGCCTCGAGAATGTCCTCCCAGATCTGCTCTGCGGTGCCGCGCCTGCGGCGGGGCTCACAGAGATAGCGGATCGTCAGCAGGATCCCGCTCTCGGCGACGCTGGTGTAGACGGTCGGCGTCAGAGTCGAGTAGAAGATCATGAACTTCCGCGTCGCCTGCAGAATGCGACGCTCGGCATCCTCGCTGAGCTGCTCCGCGTGCTTGGCCGCGATGTCGAGGAGAACGCGCTTCGCCTTGCGCCAGTCGCTCTCGAACGTGACCAGCACCGGGATCTCGTTCCAGAATGTACTGGAAGCCACGCGTGTAGTTCGCGAGCGGCTCGGTGAAGACCTTGCCGTTCGGGATGTGGATGATGCGGCCCGTGCTCTGGTCGGCGGCGACCCACTCCCCGATCTCGAGCAGCGTGAACTGGAAGACGCGCTGATCGATGACATCGCCGGAGTGCTGGCCGACGGCAATGCGGTCGCCGACGACGAAGGGGCGTCGCCACGAGATGAAGACCCAGCCGGCGAGGTTGACGATGGGGTCCCGCAGCGCGATGGCGACGCCGGCGGAGACGAGGCCGAGATAGCCGAGCAGGTCGTGGACGCCGCTGAACCAGATGCGTCCGACGAGCAGCAGCCCGAGCACGACGGTGATGTAGGTGATCGTCTTCCGCCAGCGGTAGCGCGCGCGCAGGTCGGTAACGCGGTGGCGATTGACGCGGATCGTAAAGGTGCGCAGCAGAGCGAGCAGCAGCACGATCACGAGGGACGCCAGGACCTTCCGCTGCGAATCGGCGGTCAGACCGGTGACCTGGCGGATCGCCTCGCTGATGCGCTGCACTGCGCTGGACGGGTCGATCATGGCCTCGATCGGTCAGGTTCCGGGGCCGAACCCGCGCGTCGGCTCGCGCGGGCGGCGCGCGGCACGGCGTCCAGCTCGTCGAGCAGGTTCCCGGCGACGCGACTCCAGTCGTAGTGTCGCACGGCGACCTCCCGCAGCGCCAGACGGTCGCGGCCGCCGCGCTCGAGCGCGAGTGGAAGCTTTCGCGCGATGTCGTCCGCCACCCGATCCGGCTTCGGGCTCAGCCGCATCAGCGGGCGGTCTGCCTCCGGCAGCGCGCTCGCGGCGGCCGCGATGCTCTCCGCCATTCCGCCGAAGTCCGTGCCGAGCGGCAGGCAGCCCGACGCCAGCGCCTCGAGGAAGACGAGGGGACCGGCTTCAACCACCAGCGAGGGGAAGACCGCGGCGTCGCAGCAGGGATAGAGGTGCCGAAGCTCCGCGTGGGTCAGGTATCCAGTGAACGTCACCGTTTCCGGCCCGATCCCCCGCGCGGCGAGGAAGTAGCCGTCGAGCCGGCCCTCGGCCTCCAGCGCATCCAGCAGGGCGCGCACCGAGTTGCCGGCGTCGTCCGCCATCGGCACCTCCTCACCCGACACCGCCGCCTCCAGCGCCTGCATCGAGTCCGCAATGCGACGCACCACAGCGCGCTCGCCGCGACGCAGCGCGAGCACCAGCGCCTCGAGCACTTCGCGCAGCGGACCGTGCCCGACCACCACGAGCTTCGCCCGGGCCTCTCGCTCGAGCACCAGCGGCAGCGCGGCGATCAGCGACTGTGGTCCCTTTGCCGCGATCAGCCGACCGACGAAGAGGGCGATGCGGCTCGCCTCCCAGTCCAGCGACAGCAGCCGCTCCTCGATCCGCTCGTCGGGGCGCTTGTCCTCATAGGTCGCGAGGGCGTGCAGGGCCCCGGCGAGATCCACCGGCGCCGGCCGTCCGCCGAACGCGCGCTCGAGCGCTTCCGCCTGCGCGGGGCCACGGCCTCGCGGAGTCCCCACGAGGGACTCGGCGATCGCGGCCACCCGCTCCCGCCGCCCCGACCGCTCCACCGGCGTGAACGCCGCGGTGTCGACCCCGAGCGGCAGCGGCCGCAGCTTGCGGTCGAGCGACGGGACGTCCGGGAACAGGAGCAGCATCCGCTCGCGCATCTCCCGCCCGACCACGAACACGCGCGCCGCGGAATCCAGCGCGTCGGCCGCCATCCGCTGCAGTCGCTCATCGGGTCGAACCGCGTACTCGAGCGCGCTGCCGTGAGGCACGACCGCGTAGGGCACGCCGGTCGCCTCTCGGATCCACCTCGCCACGACCGGCATCAAAACGGTGTGGTTCGCGACCAGGATCGGAATACCCTCCGCGCGCACCACGCGCATCACCACCCTGGCATTTCGCCGCACGTACGCGCGCAGGGTCGATTCGGGGAGGTCCACCATCGGCACCACGCGCTCGAACTCCGCGTAGCGGTCCGTGACGAAGACGGGAAGCATTGGGCCGATCTCCGGGCGGTGCATCACACAGCGGCCCGGGTAGGGCACGTCGCGGACGAAGAGTCGCTCCGAGCCCCTCTCATCATGCAGCACTGCCTCCGCCACGAAGTCGTAGCGCTCCGGCTCCGGCTCCTGACAGAACAGGTGCACGGTCTCGCCCATCCCGCAGAGCGCCCGCACGACCGCGCGCGTCCACAGATTGCTCCCCGATCCGTCCAGCAGATAGCCGTGCAGCAGACCGATCATGTACCCCCTCCGAGTCGAGGGGGAAAGAGGCAAGCCGTGGACCAGGGCGAAGCAGGGCTAGGGCTAGGGCTAGGGCTAGGGCTAGGGCTAGGGCTAGGGCTAGGGCCGGGGGGGAGAAGGGTCAGGGAGAGGGGAGGGCTCCAGTAGTGCGAAGGGGAGGACGTCGAGGAGGTCGGCGACGGGAAGGCTCGGGCCGGTGGGGGTGCTCCGGGCAGAGTGCTCGCGGGCGGTCACGACGTCGCGCCAGCGGGCGGGGGCTTCGGGAGGGAGGCGGAGCGTGAGGTCGGCCCAGCTGTCGGCGGGCCATGGCTCGCCGCGCTGGAGGGCGCGGCCGAGCGGAACGGCGACGCCGCGAGGCACGACGGCGATCGCCCACTCCTCGCGGAGCCGGCGCGCGAACGCGAGCACCCGTTGCTCGGCTGCCGGATCGCCACCAGCGGGGGGCAGGGGCAGGTACTCGCCGTCGGCGAAGAGCTCGGCGCGGCGACGTCGCAGCCGCAACCCGTCGCGCGTGAGGAGCATTCTTGATCGCGCCCGAGCGCCAGTCCCGCATCAGCTTCGCGGCGCGCTGGACGGGATCGGCACTGTCGCCTTCGGTGAGAACCCGCAACAGCGCCCGGCGCAGATCGTAGTCCACCGGCCGGCGGTTGTCCGGGTCGACGAGCGTGAGGCACCAGAGCTCGGTTCCCTGGTAGAAGTCGGGTACGCCGGGGGCGAGCAGCTTCAGAGCGAGCTGCGCGAGAGAGACGATCGCGCCGGCCGCCTCGATCGGACTCAGCATTCTCCGAAGATCCGCCAGGAAGGGGCCCTCGCGACCGGGGTGGAGCAGCCGCTCGACGAATGCGAGGAGATCGGTCTCGTACGCCTCGTCCGGGTCCACCCAGCTCGTGTTCACCTTCGCCTCGCGGGCGGCCTTCAGCACGTAGGCGCTCAGCCGCTGGCGGAACTCCGGCACGTGCTCATCGGTGAGCGGCCACGCGCCGAGCAACGTCTGGTAGAGCAGCACTTCCTCGTTCGGATCCGGAGCGCCCGTGGGGCCGCGCAGCTCATCGTTCCAGTCGTGCCAGCGGGACAGCGTCTCGTGCCACTCGCCGCCCATCTCGGCCAAGGCGTGCAGCCGAGCGCGCACGTCTTCGCTGCGCTTCGTGTCGTGCGTCGAGCTGGCGTTCATCGTGTGCGGCCATGCCTGCGCCCGCTCGGCCATCCGGCGGTGGAAGTCGGCCGGCTCGAGCGCGCCGGAGCCCGGATCGCCGCCGACGTCGTTGAGGGAGAGCAGCGGGTTGAACACGTACAGCGATGTGTCCTCCACTCCCTTCGCCATGACGGGGCCCGTGAGCTGTTGCCAACGCATCACGACGTCGAGCCATTCGTCGCGCTGCTCATCGCTCATTTGGCGCGGCAGGTCGAGTAGCAGGACGCGGCGGACGACATCGTAGACGTCGTCGCCGACCGCCGGGTTGCGACGCCGCGCGATCTCGACCGCCTGCTCGATCACGCGGCGATCGCGCTCCGCCGGCTCCGGTCCCCGCACGTACGTCCGATAGACCGGCAGACAGGCCGTCACCTCGAGCAGCGCCGCGCCAATGGCGCGGGCGGGGATGTCGCGGCCCTGCCGAATTCCTCGCGCCGCGGCCGCGAGGCGCCGCTGCAGCGACGCGATCTCGCCGGCGAACTGGGTCCGGATCACCTGCCGCTGTTTCTGCCATTCGATCGCGACGAACGGCCGGTGCGAGCCGGTGAACCGCTCGTACGCGGCCTGCATCCCGGCAAGGCCTGCGGCCGGCGTCAGGACGCCGCTCACCAGGTTCAGGAAGTCGTAGCCGGTCGTGCCCGCGACGGGCCAGCCGTCCGGGAGCCGCTCCTCGCCGACCAGGATCTTCTCCACCACCCGATAAGGTGCGTCGCCCGTCTCGTAGCGGAGCCGATCGACGTAGCCGCCCGGATCGAGCAGCCCGTCCACGTGGTCGACGCGCAGCCCGTCCACGGTCCCGTCCCGGACCCAGCGCAGGATCGGCTCGTGCAGCATCTCGAACACCCGATCCTGCTCGACGCGGGTGCCGACCAGCTCCGCGATGTTGAAGAAGCGCCGGTAGTTGATCTCTTCCGCCGCGAGCCTCCAGAACGCCAGCAGATACGGCTGCAGCTGCAGCAGCGCGTCGAGCGACTCGAAGCTCCCGGGTTCGCCGGGGCGACCGTTGAAGCCGGCCACCGCCTCCTCGACGTGGATACGGAACCCGGGTACGTCGACGAGCATGGCCGCGAAGCGGGAGTGGAGCACGCCCGTCATGTCGCGCCGCGCTGCGGCGGCCGCCGGGTCGGAGGAGGCGTGGGGCGGCAGGGCCAGAAAGCCGGCGGCGAGGTCACGGGTCATGTCGCGGAGCGCGTCCGGCTCGATGTCGAGACCGACGCCATCGCCGCCGAGCGGCCCGAGCAGGACGATACCGTAGCTGGCGGGCTCCACCGGCAGCTCGTGGTCGAAGTAGCGGAGCACGAGCGCACCACTCCGCAGCGCGAGACGCAGCTCACCACGCTCCAGCACCGCCGCGTAGTGGTCTGCGAGGATCGGCAGCACGACGCGATCGCGCACGAGACCCGACTCCGGCTCCCAGTCAATGTCGAAGACGGCCGCGAACGGTGAGCTCCGGCCGTGCTCGAGCACGTCACGCCACCAGGGGCCGCGCTCGTCCGCCGCAAGGTGGTTCGGCACGATGTCGAGCAGCACGCCCATTTCGCGGCCGTGCGCGTCCTCCGCCAGCGCGGCCAGCGCCGGCTCCCCGCCCAGCTCCTCGCTCACGCGCGTCGGATCGAGACAGTCGTAGCCGTGCGCGCTCCCCGCTCGCGCCTGCATCACGGGGGAGAGGTAGACATCTCCGACGCCGAGCGCGCGCAGGTAGGGGAGCAGCGCCCGGGCCGCTTCGAGGTCAAGAGCCTCGCTCAGCTGGAAGCGGTAGGTGGACGTGGGGACGCGCATCGCCGCCTCGCTATGCGACCGCGAAGTGAATGCGCTCGCCGAGCCGGCGGAAGTCCGCGATCCACGCGGCCGCCTCCTCGTCGCCCGACTCCGCCCGCTGCTGCATCTCGCGATACACGTCCGCGCGCAGCCGGTAGAAGCTGTTCTGCAGCTCCCATAGCGGGACCTCGAACGGGAGCTCGCCCGTCAGGCCGGCGAGCTGCCTCACCTTGCGGAGCAGCGACAGCTCCTGTGGATCCCGCTCGAGCTGCGCGCCGAGCCGCGCCAGCGTCCCGCTGAGCGCGAAGCCGAGACCGGCCGCATCCAGCGTAGCGTCCGCGACACGCGCCTCGCCGAGCGCCTCGCGCACCGCGTCCATCTCGACGTAGTCCTGCTCGAGCAGCTCGCGCAGGCGGTTGTTCAGCACGAAGTCCGCGGTGATGCGGAACGCCTTCGGCTGCGGCATCCGCAGGTCGGCGATGAAGCGCATCAGGATCGCGTTGTCGCCGTAGACGCGCGCGAAGGCCTGCTCCGCTTCCTGGAGCGCGGCTGCGAGCACCCGGTCGAGGATGCGCCGCTGCTCGTCGCGGAAGAGCGTGCTGAGCGAATAGGTCGAGCCGCCGAAGAGCCGGTCGATCGCGCGCACGATGGCCGGCAGGTCCGCGCGCTGGAACGCCGCCGAGGCCTCGCTCAGCAGCGCGTTGTAGGAGTCCACGTCGCCGAACTCGCGGACGCCGCCGTACACGTTGTGATCGCCGAAGTGCGCGGCGGCGAAGGCCACGTCGATGGGCTCGCGCGTGATCGCGCTCGTGATGGTCGCGCGTCCGACCACGATGCTCGAGCGGCCCGCGCTCCGCTCCTGCCGGTCCGCGACATCCACGTAGTAGCAGTAGACGCGCTCGCGCTCGCCGTGCCGCTCGAACAGCGACAGCACCGCGTAGTGCGCGGCGACCTTCGGCAGATCCACGATCGAGGGGCGCACATAGCTCTCGTAGATCTCGCGACCCGTGCCCTGCTCGGGGAGGTTGCTCTCCGCCCGCTGCAGCGCTTCCAGAAACGGCGTCTCCACGTCCGCGCCGAACAGCTCATGCGCGAGCTGCACCACCCTGCCCGCGTACTCGATCACCTGCACGGTCTCGATACCCGACAGCTCGTTGAAGAACCAGCCGCAGCTCGTGAACATCAGCATCGCGTGCCGCTGCACCTCGAGCAGCTTCAGCGCCCGCACCCGGTCGTCGGCGCCGAGCTCGCGCCGCGCGTGCGCAGCGAAGTAGCGGTCGAGCGAATCCGGCGAGCGATCCAGAACGACGCGGATGTAGGCATCGCGCGCCGCCCACGGATCCTCGAGCAGCTCCGCCGCGCCCTCTTCGTAGAGCGGGGCGACCGCGTCGCGGAGCCCGTCCAGCGCCTCGCGCAGCGGCCCGCGCCAGCGCTGGTTCCACCCCGGCTCGCCCCCCGTGTGGCATCCGCAGTCGGAGCGCCAGCGCTCGACACCGTGCGCGCAGCTCCACGACGTGTCCTCGCTGATCTGCACCTCGTGCGTGGGGGGGTGGCGCTCGAGGTACTCACCGTAGTTCGTCAGCCGCACATCCTGGAGCCGCTCGATATGCTGCAGGGCGAACGCCACCGCCATCTCACCGTGCCTGTGGTGGTGCCCGTACGTCTCCCCGTCCGTCGCGATGTTGATGAGCTGCGGCCATTCGCGGCGATCGTCGAACGCGCCGACGAGCCGCTCGGCGTAGCGGATCCCGTTGTCCAGCAGCCCCTCGAACGCGACGCCGCGCGAGATCGGGCCGTCGTAGAAGAAGAGCGCGATCTCGCGTCCCGACGGCAGCCGCTGCAGGTAGGCGCGGGTAGGGTCGATGCTGCCGCCGCTCACGTCGCGCCACTGCTCGGCGCCGATCTCGCGTACGCGCGCCGCCTGACCCGGCTCGAGCACGGTGAAGCGAATGCCGTGCTCGGCCAGCGCCTCGAGCGAGTCGATGTCCACGGCCGTCTCCGGCAGCCACATCCCTTCGGGGTCACGGCCGAAGCGGTGCCGGAAATCCTCGACGCCCCATGCGACCTGCGTGCGGCGGTCGCGTGAGTTCGCGAGCGGCATGATCATGTGGTTGTAACACTGAGCCAGCGCGTTGCCGTGGCCCGAGAAGCGCTCGCGGCTCGAGACATCCGCCTCCAGCACCAGCCGGTAGACCTCGGGCGCGTTCGGCTGCATCCATGCGAGCAGCGTCGGTCCGAAGTTGAAGCTGATCCGCTCGTAGTTGTTGACGATGCTGACGATGCGGTCGCGCGAGTCGAGGATGCGAGAGCTGGCGTTCGGACCGTAGCTTTCCGCCGTGACCCGCTCGTTCCAGTCGTGGTAGGGGTAGGCGGAGTCCTGCAGCTCGATCGCCTCGAGCCACGGGTTTTCTCGCGGCGGCTGGTAGAAGTGCCCATGGACACAGATGTAACGCGTCATGCCCTCATCTGCGCACGATAGAGGAGCGCGGCCCGGGCCGGGAGCCGTAGGGCGACGATGCCGTCCAATGCCAGCCGGTCCGGAGCCGCGGCGCCGGGGCCATCCCAGGCGCTCGCCGTGGAGTCCAGCACGAGCCGCCATTCGCCTTCCGGCAACGGCAGCGACACGCTCCCGGCTTCCGCGGCGAAGCGGAGCACCATTGCAAGCGGGGCGCCAGAATCACGACCGAGCACGAGCAGCGCGCGCTCGGCCTCCAACGGCACCGCGTCGACCAGCTCCGCGGGTGGACGCTCCCGGTCGTAGAGTCCGCGCCTCAAGCGGATCAGCTCAGTGAGGTAGCGGCGCAGCGCGGCACCTTGCCCCTCCGCCGACGCCGGTCCGGGCCGCGCGGCCGCGAACGTCTGCTCGGCCTGGGGGTCCGGCGGACCGCCGCTCCAGTCGAAAGCCGCGAACTCCTCCGCCCGCCCCCGCCGCACCGCCTCGACCAGCTCGGGATCGCCGTGGCTGATGAAGTAGGGGAAGGGCGCCGTCGCCGCGTGCTCCTCGCCCATGAACAGCAGCGGCACGAACGGCGAGAGCAGGACGGCAGCGGCCGCGACTTTGATCGATTCGAAGTCCGTCAGCTCGGTCAGCCGCTCGCCGCTCATCCGGTTGCCGACCTGGTCGTGATTCTGCGCGAAGACAATGAAACGCTTCGCTGGGACTCCCGCCGGCGAGCGACCATGGCGGCGCCCGCGATAGGCGGAGCGCTCTCCCGTGTAAACGTAACCATCGGTGAACGCCCGCCCCAGCTCCGCTACGCGTCCGAAGTCCTGATAGTAGCCCGTCCGCTCGCCGGTGAGCAGCGCGTGCAGCGCGTGGTGGAAATCATCGGACCATTGCGCGTCGAGCCCGTAGCCGCCCGCCTCGACTCCACGGATCAGGCGGGGATCGTTCGCATCGCTTTCGGCGATGATCTCGATCCGACGGTTACGGCGGGCGGCCTCCGCATGCACCCGCTCGGCCAGCTCCTGCAGGAACGGGTACGCGGAGGCGTCCATGATCGCGTGTACGGCATCGAGGCGGAGGCCGTCAATGCGGCAGTCCAGCGTCCAGTGCAGCGCGCTCTCGATGAAGAAGCGGCGCACCTCGTCCGCGTGAGCGCCGTCGAAGTTCAGCGCCTCGCCCCAGGGCGTGCAATAGCGGCCGGTGAAGTACGGGCCGTAGTCCCGCAGGTAGGCGCCCTCCGGGCCAAGGTGATTGTAGACGACGTCGAGCACCACCGCCATCTCCAGCCGGTGCGCCGCGTCCACGAAGCGACGCAGGCCGTCGATGCCGCCGTAGGAGCTCTGGGCGGCGAACGGATACGCGCCGTCGTATCCCCAGTTGCGCGAGCCAGGGAACTGCGCGATCGGCATCAGCTCGACCGCGTTCACTCCGAGCTCGGCGAGGTCGGGCAGCCGCGCCGCCGCGGCGTCGAAGGTACCCTCGGCCGTCCACGTGCCAATGTGGAGCTCGTACAGCACCCAGTCGGCCAGGCCCGGCACCCGCCACGTGTCGGAGCTCCAGGGAAAAGTCGGATCCACCACCGCCGACGGACCGTGAACGCCGAGCGGCTGCGTCCGCGACGCCGGGTCCGGCCGCTCCGTCTCCCCGTCCAGCCGGAACCGATAGAGCGCGCCCGGCGAGACGCGCTCGATCAACGCAGCGTGATAGCCGCGCGATTCCGGAGCGAGGCGCTCCAGTCGCTCCTCCGGCTCGATCAGGTGCACGTCCACGCGCTCGATGTCCGGAGCCCAGACGCGGAACTGGCAGGCGTCCCCGACCGGCGTGGCGCCGATGCGCTCGTCGAGGCGGAGGCCGTCGCCTTCCGGACGGAGGCCAACCACCGCCAAGCTATCCCTCCAGCACAGGTGCCCGCAGGAACACGGCGCCGAGCGGCGGCAGCATCAGGTTGAGCGACTGCATCTGGCCGTGGGACGGCACGGGCGAGGTCTCGACGCCTCCGAGGTTCCCCTTCCCGCTGCCGCCGTAGTCGCTCGCATCGCTGTTCAACACCTCGTCCCACGACCCCGGCGACGGCACGCCGATACGGTAGTTGGCGAGCGGCTGCGGCGTGAAATTGAAGGCGCACAGGATCGGCGGAGCGTCGGCGGAGCTGCCCCGGCGCATGAAGCAGATCACGCTGTGATCCGAGTCGCTCGCGTCCACCCACTCGAAGCCGTCCGGGACGAAGTCGAGATCGTGCATTGCGGGTGACTCCCGGTACACCCGGTTCAGGTCCCCGATCCAGCGCTGCAGGCCGGCGTGTCGGCCGCCTTCCGCGAGGTGCCAGTCGAGGCTGTGGTCGTGCGCCCACTCACGCCACTGCCCGAACTCGCCGCCCATGAACAGCAGCTTCTTGCCGGGCAACGCCCACATGTACGCGTAGAGCAGGCGCAGGTTCGCGAACTTCTGCCACTCGTCGCCCGGCATCTTGTCCAGCAGCGACCCCTTGCCGTGCACGACCTCGTCGTGCGACAGCGGCAGCACGAAGTTCTCGTTGAATGCGTAGATCATACGGAACGTCAGCTCGCCATGGTGCCAGCGCCGGTGGATCGGGTCGCGGCGCATGTACTGCAGCGTGTCGTGCATCCAGCCCATGTCCCACTTCATCCCGAAGCCCAGGCCACCGACGTAGGTGGGACGCGAGACCATCGGCCAGGCCGTGGACTCTTCGGCGACCGTCTGGATCCCCGGCTGCTCGCGGTAGACCGACTCGTTCAGCCGCCGCAGGAACCCGATCGCGTCGAGGTTCTCGCGACCCCCGTGCACGTTCGGGATCCACTCCCCGGCCTTGCGCGAGTAGTCGAGGTACAGCATGGACGCGACGGCGTCCACGCGCAGCCCGTCGGCGTGATACTCCTCCAGCCAGTACGTCGCGCTGGAAAGCAGAAAGGAGCGAACCTCGTGGCGGCCGTAGTTGAAGATGTAGCTGTTCCAGTCGGGGTGATAACCCTGTCGCGGATCGGCGTGCTCGAACAGATGGGTGCCGTCGAAGTACGCCAGGCCGTGCTCGTCCGACGGGAAGTGCGACGGCACCCAGTCCAGGATCACGCCGATGCCGCGCTGATGGAGGTGGTCGACCAGGTACTTGAAGTCCGCCGGCGAGCCGTAGCGGCTGGTCGGCGCGAAGTAGCCTGTCGTCTGGTAGCCCCACGAGCCGTAGAACGGGTGCTCCATGAGCGGTAGGAACTCGACGTGCGTGAAGCCCAGCCGCTCGACATACCCGGCGAGCAGCGGCGCGACCTCGCGGTAGGTGAGCGGGCGGTTCCCCTGCTCCGGGCGGCGCATCCACGATCCGAGGTGCACCTCGTAGACGCTCATTGCCGCGTCCAGGCCGTTGCGCTGCGACCGCTGTTCCATCCAGCCGCGGTCGCCCCAGGCGTGCTCGAGGTCCACCACGCGCGACGCCGTTCGCGGCGGCACCTCGTGCTGAAAGCCGAAGGGGTCCGCCTTGTCCACCTCGTATCCGGCGTGATGCGAGGCGATGTGGTACTTGTAGACGATACCCGTGCCCACGCCCGGCACGAACCCCTCCCAGATGCCGGACGAGCCGTGCGGCTCGAGCGGGTGCGAGTCGCCGTTCCAACCGTTGAAGTCGCCGATCATGCTCACCCGCTTCGCGTTCGGCGCCCACACGGCGAAGTAGGTACCGCGCTGGCCGTGCGCCTCCATCGGGTGCGCGCCGAGCTTCTCGTGCAGGTGTACGTGCGTGCCCTCGTTGAACAGGTGCAGGTCGTAGTCGGTCAGGAGCGTGACGTCGTGCCGCACCGCGCCGACCGAGTCCGGAGGCTCCTGCAGGCGCGGCCGCGGACTCACGGCCGACTCCGGCTCCTTCGACTCCGGCGCAATGGGCGCGGCCGCCGCGCCCGCCGCGCGGGCATTCCCGGCCGGGGGAGCGGCAGCGCGCTTCTCCGCCCGTCCACCGCGTCGGGTCCTCTCGCTATCCCGCATGTGCAACCCCGCTTTCTCTCGCGCGACCGAGCCGCTCCAGGGCGACCCCGACCGCTTCGATTCCACTCCACTCATCGAGCGCGTGCGCCGCTCGCCTCCGCCAGTTCGGCCGCTCCCGCCACGTCCCGGGTACGTTCTGCGGCCGAGTCTCGCCCCAAAGGTCCTCGACGCTCGCGAGCACGATCTCGGCCTCGCTCCTGCCCAGCACGGCGAGCAGCGCGGGCAGCACCGCCGCCGCGTCGTCGCCACGGCCCAGCAACCCCTCCGCTCGCAGCCACGCGACCAGCGCATCTCGCTGCTCGCGCCGCCGGTCCCGCTCGATCCCCGCCTGCTCGTCGTCCAGCCAGCCGAGCTCCCGACGCTCCTCGATGTCGAGGCCCTGCCAGAACGCCGCGAACGGTGGCATGTCGTGCGTGTTCAGCGACGCCACCGCGTGGTGCGGCACCGCGCCGAGCCCCGAGGTCGGGTCGCCCGTCAGCTCGAACTGCGCCACGTACATGCGACGCACGCCGTGCCGCTTCATCGCGCTCCGCACCGCCCCCGGTACCGTGCCGAGGTCCTCACCGACGATGACCGCCGAGTGGCGCCGCGACTCGAGGGTGAGGATCGCGTACAGCTCCTCGGCCCGGTAGCGAACGTAGACGCCATCGATCGGCTCGCGCCCCTGCGGCACCCAGAACAACCGGTGCAGCGACATCACGTGGTCGAGCCGCAGCGCGCCCGCGTGGCGGAGATGATTCCGCACGGCCGCGATGAAGTAGCCGTAGCCACGCTCGCGCAGTGTCGTCGGCTTGAGCGGCGGGAATCCCCAACTCTGGCCCTTCGCGAGGAACGGATCCGGCGGAGCGCCCGCCGCCACGTCCAGCGCGAACAGCTCCGTGTTCGCCCACACATCGAAGCCGTCGGGGTGCACGCCGAGCGGCATGTCGAGGTAGAGCCGCACGCCTCGTTCCGCCGCGGCGGCGGCGGTGTCCCGCAATTGTCGGTCGAGCAGCTGCTGGGTGTACAGGTGGCGACGATAGTCGGCCGCGTCGTAGTCGCCCGTACCGACCTCGCCATCGCGCAGCCCGGCGGGCCACGTCGACCACGGCACGCGACGCCGGTCCAGCACCGCGCGGAAGCGTGCGTAACGCTCGGCCTGCGGCGAGGCGCGCAGGAACGCGAGCATCTCCGGCCCCTCCTCGCCGCCGGCCTCGAAGAAGCAGCGGGCGAGCGGCTCCAGCACCGCCGCCTTGTCGCGTGCCTCCTGGGCGTAGTCGACGATCGGTGAGTCGCGGCGGCCGGCGAGCCTGCGACCCAGTGACGAGGACGCCAGCAGCGCCTGCGCGGTCGGGCACGAGTCGAGCTCGGGGGCCCTGCTCGGGTCGAGAAAGATCTCGCTCCAGAACAGCCGGCTCGCGGGCGAGTACGGGCTCGGCTCGAAGGGCGTGCCGAGCAGGGTGGCGAGCAGGGGCAGCGTCGCCACGTAGCGGCCGCCGCGGTCGCCGACCCACCGCGCGAACGCGAGCAGATCGGTCAGGTCTCCGGCCCCCCAGCCCCGCCGCGTGCGCAGCGCATGCAGGGGCAGGAATGCGCCCCACGACCGGTCGTGCTCCGGGTCGCTCGCGCGCAGCGGCGAGGAGATCACCAGCGCGTCGTAGGTCGCGCCCGCGACCAGGACGCGCAGACGGTGGTAGCCGAGGGGGATGTCCCCGGGGAGCAGCACGCGCTCCGCCACCCTGGCCTGGCCCTCGACCGTCGTCGTCGCGCGGGACAGCAGCCTCACGTCTTCGAGCGCCCACTCGAGAACGCCGCCGTCCTCCTGCTCGAGCCGGAAGAGCGGCCGGGATGATGATTCCGGCCGCCGCAGCGAGAGCGGCGAGAGCCGACCGTCCCACGCCACGATCACCGGCGGCACGCCGCGGCTCCACAGGTCGAGCCGCCGCAGCCGCAGCGCGTCTTCGATGTCCGTCCGGGACTGCACCGGCGCGTCGAGCGAGCGCAGCACATCCAGCAACGCGTCATCCGAGGCACTGCGGAGCCGATTCTCGATGTCGTAGTACCCGGGCTGAACCCCGTAGAGGCGGGCGAGGCGGCGCAGCGCGCGTCCGGCGGGCTGACTCATCGGGCACCTCGCACGTCAGCGATCCGCCAGGAGCTGCAGCAGGCCCCGGGCCGGAATCACGAGCCAGTCCGGCCGATTGTTCAGCTCGTAGCCGACCTCGTAGACGGCCTTCTCGAGCAGATAGGTGTCCAGCAGCGTGACGAGCTCGGTCTCGTCCTGCGGCACCACGGTGCTGCCGCGCACGGTCTGCAGGTATCCGGAGAGAAACGCGGCCGAGACCCAGCCGTACCACAGCCGCACGTACGGCTCCAGCGCCGCGTCGTCGCTCTCACGCAGCACGCCGGAGCGCCGTCCCTCGAAGCGGGCCGTGTACGCGGCGTAGTGGAAGGAGCGGAGCATCCCCGCGACGTCGCGCAGCGGAGATCGCTTCATGCGGCGCTCCGACAGCGGACGCGCGGGCTCACCCTCGAAGTCCGTGATGACGAAGTCCTTCCCCGTATACAGGACCTGGCCGAGATGGTAGTCGCCGTGAGTCCGTATGCGCACGGTCTCCAGCCGCTCGCCCATCACGCCGCGGAACCGCTCGAGCAGCAGGTCCTCGGCGGCGAGCACTGCTTCGATCTCCGGTACCTCGCGCTGCAGCTGCTCGCGGCGCGCGCCGAGCGCCTGCATGACGTTGCCCGTCAGGTTACGCATCGACTGGTAGAGCGAGCGCTGATAGAAGCCGTTGAAGCGCTCGGGCGCGAAGGCCGGGTCGTCCAGCTCGCCGGCGAGAACCAGGTGCATGTCGGCGGTGCGGCGGCCGAGCATGCGCGCCATCTCGAGATACGCCCCGATCAGGTCCCGCGCCGATGTCGGCACCTTCGCGCCCGCGAGCCGGATCAGCGAGCGAGCGTTGACCGGCGGGGGCCGCGGCGCCCTGTCCTGCTTCGCCTGCACCTGCTCGTAGTACACGCGCAACTCGTCCAGCGTGAGCTTCCACGCGTCGCCCTCGTTCGGCACGTATTCCTGCAGGATCGCCAGCGTGCGCGGCTCGCCCGGGCGGTCCTCCCGCGAATACTCGATCCAACCGGCGACGCCAGGCGAGCTCGGGAAGCGACGCTCAGTCAGGAAGCGACCCAGCTCGAGGTCCAGGCTCACTCCGGCCTCCAGACGGCGGAACAGCTTCAGCGCCCAGCGGTCGCCGTACGTGATCGAGGTGTTGCTCTGCTCGCCACGATGCACGTTCGGCTGTACTCCCGGCTCGCCCCGCTCCGCGAGCCGGTCGTACGCCGCCGTCGTGTGCGCCTCCAGCTTCCCGTGGATGCCATTCAGGTGATGGCGTGTGGTGATCTCGCGCAGCAGCGCATCGGCCACCGCCTGCTGATAGACGGCGTCGAAGAGCACGCCCGGCCGCTCCTGCCCACCCAGACGCAGCCTCGCGACCACCGCCTGCGGGTGCTCGCCGAGCACCGCCTCGAGTCGCGGCTCGTACGCCAGTGGCAGCACGTACGTGTCGGCCTCGCCGTCCACGAACTCCGTACGCACGAGGGCCAGCACCGCGAGCGGCACACGATCGAATGCGATGACGTCATCGATCGTCACGCTCCGGATCGAGCGCGCCTTGCCCCGGAACCAGCGCTGCGAGCGCAGGTAGCTCGGCAGAAGCGCCTCCAGGCTCTCGCAGCTCCGTCCGCGGAAAACGTTCTGCCACTCCCCGTCCACCTCGAGCATGGTCTCGCTCGCGCGCGCCGCCTCCAGCCGGATCCGCTCCCGTCGCGCCGACTCCGGCACGATCGAGAACCAGTAGAAGGTGTGCGGCCCGAGCGTGAGGAAGTATTCCGACTCGCCGATCGGCGGGAATTCGGTCTGGCCGAACAGCTCGACCGGAACGGAGCCGATGTGCCGCGACAGGTCCAGCCCGACGTATTGCGTGAAGCGCGAGAGGTTCACCACCACGAGCAGCCGCTCGTCCTCGTACTCGCGGATGAATGCCAGAACCTTGCGGTTCTCGGGGTGCAGGAACTCGATGGTGCCGCGGCCGAACGCGCGGTAATGCTTGCGCATGCGGATCAGCCGGCGCATCCACCACAGCAGAGAGGAAGGGCTGTTCTCCTGAGCCTCCACGTTCACGGACTCGTAATGGTACTCCGGGTCCGTGATCACCGGCAGGTAGAGCTTCTGCGGGTTCGCACGGGAAAAGCCGGCGTTCCGATCCCCGCTCCACTGCATCGGCGTACGCACGCCGTTCCGGTCGCCGAGGTAGATGTTGTCGCCCATGCCGATCTCGTCGCCATAATAGACGACGGGCGCGCCGGGCAACGCGAGCAGCAGGCTGTTCATCAGCTCGATCTTGCGCCGGTCGTTGCCGAGCAGCGGCGCCAGGCGACGCCGGATGCCGAGGTTGATGCGAGCCCGCGGGTCCTCCGCGTAGACACGGTACATGTAGTCTCGCTCCTCGTCCGTCACCATCTCGAGCGTCAGCTCGTCGTGGTTGCGCAGGAAGATCGCCCACTGCGCCGTCGGTGGGATCTCCGGCGTCTGCTTCAGGATGTCGATGATCGGGAAGCGATCCTCCATGCGTACCGCCATGAACAGCCGCGGCATGAGCGGGAAGTGGAAGTTCATGTGGCACTCGTCGCCATCGCCGAAATACGCGGCGGCGTCCTCCGGCCACTGGTTCGCCTCCGCGAGCAGCATCCGGTCGGAGAAACGCGAGTCCAGGTGCGCCCGCAGCTCCTTCAGCACACGGTGAGTCTCCGGCAGGTTCTCGCAGCTCGTCCCCTCGCGCTCAACCAGATACGGGATCGCGTCCAACCGCATCCCGTCCACCCCCATGTCGAACCACTCATCCATCACCCGGTGTACCGCCTCGCGGACCGCCGGGTTGTCGTAGTTCAGATCCGGCTGGTGCGAGTAGAAGCGGTGCCAGAAATACGCCTTCGCGACCGGATCCCAGGCCCAGTTCGAGTGCTCGAAGTCCTTGAAGATGATGCGCGCGTCCTGGTACTTCTCCGGAGTGTCGCTCCAAACGTAGAACTCCCGCTCCGGACTGTCCGCCGGCGCCCGCCGCGCCCGCTGGAACCACGGGTGCTGGTCCGACGTGTGATTCACCACCAGCTCCGTGATCACGCGCAGCCCCCGCTCGTGCGCCTCGTTCAGGAAGGCACGGAAGTCTCCCACCGTGCCGTACAGCGGGTGGATGCCCGTGTAGTCCGCGATGTCGTAGCCGTCGTCCTTCAGCGGCGAGGGATAGAAGGGCAGCAGCCACAACGCGGTGACGCCCAGCTCCTGAAGGTAGTCCAGCTTCTGCCGCAGCCCGCGGAAATCCCCGATCCCGTCGTCCGCGCTGTCGAAGAACGCCTTCACGTGCAGCTGGTAGATGATCCCGTCCTTGTACCAGAGCGGATCATCCGTGCCCTCAAAGTTCATGTCAATTGTCGTCTGCGAGTCGATTGCCTCGGCGCCCGCCTCAGCCCGCTGCCTTCAGCGCCTGCCTTCAACGCCTGGTTCAACGCCTGCCTTCAGCGCCTCAAATGAAGTACTCATAGTCCTTTTCGGTCCGGACCTTTCGCCGCACGCGGAAGATGTGCGCCGGCAGGACGTGCGGGTTCAGCTCGACGAAGTTGCGGGGACCCTGCCAGAGGTAGCGGCCATCGCCGAGCAGGTCGTGCACCTGGAACGGCTGGTCGACCTCGAGGCCGAGCTCCGAGAGCGGCAGCTCGACCCAGCCCGCCTGCGGGTGATGAGGATCCAGGTTCACGATCGTCAGCACGAGATCCTCGCCGCCGTCGTGCTTGGTGTAGCCGATGAGCTGATCGTTGTCGATCCGGTGGAAGCGGAGCGTGTCGTTGCGGTGGAGCGAGGAATTCTCCCGCCGGACGCGGTTGATGCGCTTGATGAAGTCCCGCGCGTTGCCGACGCGGTCGACGTCCCACTCCCGGATCTGGTACTTCTCGGAATCCAGGTACTCCTCGCTGCCGGGCTCCCTCGGCACGTGCTCGAGCAGCTCGAACGCGGGACCATAGATGCCGTAGCCCGCGCTCAGCGTCGCGGCGAGCACGAGGCGGATGAGGAACGCGGGACGGCCGCCCGTCTGCAGGTACTCCGTCAGTATGTCGGGCGTGTTCGGCCAGAAGCTGGGGCGGAAGAACTCGGCGACCTCCGTCCGCGTCAGCTCGCTCATGTACTGCTCGATCTCCCATTTCGCGTTGCGCCAGGCGAAGTAGGTATACGACTGGCTGAAGCCGAGCTTCGCGAGCCGGTACATGACCTTGGGCCGCGTGAACGCCTCGGAAAGGAACAGCAGCTCCGGGTGCTCGGCCTTGAGCGAGCCGATGCACCACTCCCAGAACGGGAACGGCTTCGTGTGGGGATTGTCCACCCGGAAGATCCGTACGCCCTGCTCGACCCAGAATTCGAAGACGCTCTTCAGCTCCTGCCAGAGTTCCGGCCAGGCCGCGGTCTCGAAGTCGAAGGGGTAGATGTCCTGGTACTTCTTCGGCGGATTCTCCGCATACTGGGTCGTGCCGTCCGGCCGCTTGCGGAACCACTCCGGGTGTCTTTTCACGTACGGATGGTCCGGCGAAGCCTGGAACGCGATGTCCAGCGCGACCTCAATGCCGTGCTCCTCGCGCGCCGCACGCACCAGGCGCCGGAAGTCCTTCAACTCGCCGAGCGCCACGTGCACCGCCTTGTGTCCGCCATCCTCCGCCCCGATGGCCCACGGGCTGCCGACATCTTGAGGCCTCGCGCCGACGACGTTGTTCGGGCCCTTGCGCTTCGTCTTGCCGATCGGATGGATCGGCGGGAGGTAGAGCACATCGAAGCCCATCGCCGCGATGTCGCCCAGCCGGTGCTCCACGTCGGCGAACGTGCCGTGCCGCCCCCGCTCCGGCGATGCCGAGCGAGGAAAAAGCTCGTACCACGCGCTGAAACGGGCGAGCGGCGGGTCCACGACCACGCTCCAGCCGAGGTCGTGCTCCGTCTCGAGCGTCCGATCCGGCCACCGCCCCATCGCGTCCGACAGCTCCTGGGACAGGGCCAGATCGATCGCGAGGGGACCGCCATCCTCCAGCGTTCCCGCGATCTCCTCCAGCCGTCGCGCGCCCGCCGCCGAAGCCCGTTCCGCCGCCTCTCGCACGAGCTGCGCGCCAATGCGCAGGTCCAGCGCAACGTCCTGCGCCGCCTCGACGCGCTTGAACATGTCCCGGCGCCACGTCCGGAAGTGGTCCACCCATGCCGCGAGAGCGTAGCGGTAGCGCCCCAGCGCGTTGACGCGGAAGGAGCCGCGCCAACGGTCGTTGACCAGCTCCTCCATGGGCGCCTCGATCCACTCCGACTCCTCCTCGCGGCGGTGGCGGAGCAGACAGACGATCGCGTCGTGGCCGTCTGTGAACGCGTCGGCTTCGACCCTGACCTCATCGCCGACGCAACGCTTGATAGGGAACCACCCCGCGTCCACCGAAGGGCGGACCCCCTCGATCACGACGCGCCGGCGGCCTTCCTCGGGAAGGGACGAGCGGGCTCCGCTGGGCATCTCACCTCCGGTTGCGGTAGGTCCGGCCGATCAGGCCCTTTCGGCAGCGCCAATGCAAGACCCTTGCTAAGGAGAGTGAGAAGGCGCCCTCTCCGCCACCCCGCCGCAGGCGCGCCCGCCGCAGGCGCGCCCGCCGTTCAGGCGCGCCCGCCGCCAGGCGCGCCCGCGCCGCCATAGCGGCGCGCAACATACGAATCCAGGATCTCCATGAAATCCCGCACCAGCCCCTCTCCCTTCAGAGTCGTGAACAGCTCGCCGTCCACGTAGACGGGGGCCTTCGGCTCCTCGAAGGTGCCCGGGAGCGAGATGCCGAGGTTCGCGTGCTTCGACTCGCCGGGTCCGTTCACGACGCACCCCATCACGGCGACCCTGAGCTCCTCGACGCCGGGATAGCGTGCCCTCCACTCCGGCATCGACTCCCGGATGTAGCCCTCAATGTCCTCGGCCATCTGCT
Source organism: uncultured Gemmatimonadales bacterium (assembly GCA_963798855.1). Classification (GTDB taxonomy): domain Bacteria; phylum Gemmatimonadota; class Gemmatimonadetes; order Longimicrobiales; family RSA9; genus CAWCUU01. Next base: position 349,338 of record CAWCUU010000002.1, read on the forward strand.
GGAAGAACGTGCTTGTCGTCCGGCCGCACCCTGGGCAGGAGGTCACCTGCGGGGTGAACGATCGCAGCTCGAGCGACTGCAGGATTTGCTGCGCGACACGCACCTCCTCGGCGCGGTCGCCGCCGGGACGCGGGGTGAGCGAGACGCGAATCGTCTCGCCGATGCCGTGCTGCAGCAGGATCGAGAGGCCCGCCGTCGTGGCGACCACCCCCTTCGTTCCCATTCCCGCTTCCGTCAGCCCCAGGTGCAGCGGGTAATCACAGCGCGCGGCCAGGTCGGTGTAGACGTCGACCAGGTCCTGAACGCCGCTGACCTTGGCGCTGAGCAGGATTCGATCGTGCGGCAACCCCGTCTGCTCGGCCAGCTCCGCCGAGCGCAATGCGCTCTGGATCATCGCTTCGATCATCACCGCCTTCGAGTCCGTCGGCTCGGCCGCACGCGCGTTCTCGTCCATCAGCTCGGTGAGCAGCTGCTGGTCGAGCGAGCCCCAGTTTACGCCGATGCGCACCGGCTTGCCGTTCTCGATCGCGACCCGGACGATCGTGCGGAAGTTCTCGTCGTGCCGCTTCGCACCGACATTGCCCGGATTGATGCGGTACTTCGCCAGCGCGCGCGCACATTCCGGGTGCCGGGTGAGCAAAAGGTGGCCGTTGTAGTGGAAATCGCCGATCACCGGCACGTCGACGCCGGCTTCCGCGAGACGCAGCACGATCTCCGGCACCGCGCGCGCGGCCTCGTCGGTGTTCACGGTGACGCGCACCAGCTCGCTGCCCGCCAGCGCGAGCTGCGCGACCTGCCGGGCCGTCGCCTCCGCGTCAGCGGTGTCGGTGTTCGTCATGGACTGTACGACGACCGGGTGCTTGCTCCCGATCGCGACGTCGCCGACCATGACCGTGGGAGTCTTCCGTCTCATCGCCAGCCGAGGGGATCAGACAATCGAGTGGATCAGGCTAGTCAGGAAATCGGGCTCAGGTCGCGGCTGCGGCCGGATGGGCGAGCTCGCGGTCGAGCGTCTCCTCCGTCGCCGTGCGGGCGCCCGCTCGGAGCATTCCGTCCAGCGAGCGGGCGACATCGCCCGGGTCCGCGTCGATCCCCGCGACCGCGTCCAGCAGCAGCACGACCTCGTAGCCCCGCGCGAGCGCATCCAACACGGAGGCTTGCACGCAGTAGTCGGTGGCGAGCCCGCCCACGAACAGCCGCTTCACGCGCGCGCCTCGCAGTCGTCCGCCGAACGTGCGGCCGTCGGTGTCGTGCCCGTCGAACGCGGAGTACCCCTCCTCCTCGTACTCCGTGCCCGCCGATATGACGATCGCGTCCGCCGGCAGCTTCAGCGCCGGATGGAACTGTGCGCCAGCGGTGTTCTGCACGCAGTGCGGCGGCCAGCGACCGCCCCAGTCCCTGAAGTGCTTGCTGACGACCGGGTGCCAGTCGCGCGAGGCGAAGATCGGCAGCCCCTCTCGCGCGAACCGCGCCGCGTAGCGCCCGAGCACCGCCGCGACGTGGTGCCCTCCCGGCACGGGCAGCGTCCCGCCCGGGCAGAAATCATTCTGCATGTCGACGATCAACAGCCCATCGCCCTTCGGCACACGACCCCCTTCGCTCCGGTCACTGCTTCCTGGCACTTCCCCTCTCTTCCTCCGCCCTCTCCCTCTTACCCCACTTGCTCCCCACGATCCCGCCGCTCCTGATCTTCTCACTTCACTTCCGCCAACAGTTCCTCCGCGTGCCCTTCCGGCCTCACCTTCTGAAAGACCTTCGCGATCCGGCCCTGCTCGTCGATCAGGAACGTCGTCCGTTCCACGCCCATGTACTTGCGGCCGTACATGCTCTTCTCCTTCCACACGTCGTACGCCTCGGCGATCGAATGCTCCGGATCCGCGACCAGCGTGAACGGCAGCTCGTACTTCTGCTTGAACTTGCGGTGCGAGGCGACATCGTCCGGGCTCACGCCGAGCACGGCGACGCCTCGCTCCTCGTAGTCCGAGAAGGCGTCGCGGAAGCCGCACGCCTCTTTCGTGCAGCCGGACGTGTCGTCCTTCGGATAGAAGTAGAGCACGACCTTCCGGCCGCGGTAATCCGAAAGGCTGACCTCGTCGCCCGTATCGGTCCGCGCCGTGAAGTCGGGCGCCATCTCGTTCTCGTTCGGCATCGGCTCTCGTTCGCTGTGGTCTCCTCTTCCGCCCGGCCGCACGTCCGGGTCGAGCAGGCGGCTCAAGTTGTGCCCGCCGCTATTTCCTCGCCACCCCCAGCCCCGGCTCCTCGCTGAAGCGCAGCGTGCCGTCGGGCTCGAGGCCGGGCCCGTCGAAAGGGTCGTTCTCGAGCAGGGCCGCGCCGTCCAGGTCCGCCCAGTCGACGAGCGGCGCGAGCTGCACCGCCGCGGCGACGCCGAGCGTCGACTCGACCATACAGCCGAGCATGACGCCGAGCCCGTGCGCGCGGGCGGTGGCGATCATGCGACCCGCCTCCCGCAGCGAGCCACACTTGGCGAGCTTGATGTTGATCCCGTCCACGCAGCCGACGAGGCGCGGGATGTCGGCGGCGGTGCGGCACGACTCGTCGGCGACGATCGGGACGGGTGAACGCTCGCGCACGAGGCGCAGTCCGTCGAGGTCGTCGGGCGGGACCGGCTGCTCGATCAGCTCGACGTCGTACTCGACGAGCAACGGCAGGCGCGCGATCGCCTCTTTCGCGGTCCAACCCGTGTTCGCGTCGACGCGCAGGCGGGCGTGTGACGCCTCCTCCCTCACGAGCGCGAGCACCTCCTCGTCGCGGCCGGTGCCGACCTTCAGCTTCAGGATCGGATAGCCGCTCGCCTCGCTGAGTTTCTCGCGCATGACGTCGGGCTCGTCGATGCCGATCGTGAAGCTGGATCGCGGAGCGGAAGGCGGATCGAGACCGAGCAGATTCCACAGCGGCGCGCCGAGCCGCTTCGCGTGGAGGTCGTGCAGCGCGGCGGAGACCGCCGCGCGCGCCGCCGCGTTGTAGCGGATCGCGTGCTCCACGGCGTGTTCCAGTCGCTCCAGCCTCAGCCCGGGCGCGCCGGGGCTGCCGCCGGGACCGCGCGCCGCGCGCAGAGCCGCCTCAATGCGCGGCAGCACCGCGACCACCGTCTCCGCGGTCTCGCCGTAGTACGGCGTGCTCACGGCGGCCTCGCCCCAGCCCTCGACGCCATCGTCGTCGATTACCCGCACCATCACGGTGCGACGGACCGGCTCCCCGGCCATGCGCGCAATGTTGAACGCGTGGCGTGTCCGCAGCTCCAGGACTTCGTGCTCAAGCTTCACGGCTGCTCCCTTGGCTGAACGTGCTCGGCGCTGCACAATGTATGCGTCATGGAATCGCCCTCCCACCCCCGGCGACTCGCCGCCATCTTGACCGATGCCCAGCTCTGGGTTCCCGTCATCGTGCTCGCCGCCGGCATCCTCGTGCTGGCCTGGCTCGCGTGAGCGCCGAGACGCCGGGCGGGGGTGCCGCGGCGCAGAGCGCCGACGTCGCTGCCCCACCCACCGGGGAGCGCCGGCGCGCACGCACGCTGCAAGGAGTCGGGCTGCTATCCGGTTTCACGGCTGGCGCCTGGCTGGGTGCTGCTGAGGCACCCACGAAGCTCGTCTCGATCGGCGTTTCCCCCGCGGTGATCTCGCTGCTCATGGTCGTCGGCGTGTTCCTCGCCCGCTGGAGCGTGCCGGCGCTGCTGCAGGGCACGGTCCGAGTCGGCGCGGACATGCGCCGCGCCCCCCACCTCATTGTCTGGGCCGTGCTCGCCGGCGCGCTCTGGGCCGTCGCGAACACGCTGACCGTCTTCGCGATCCGCGACATCGGGCTCAGCATCGCCTTCCCGCTGTGGAACGCAAACAGCCTCCTCGGCATCGCCTGGGGCTGGGTCTTCTTCAACGAGCTCAGGGACGCGGGCCCGCGCCGCTGGCTCGGCGTCATCGGCGGCGCGGTCGTCATGTTCATCGGCGGAACCCTGCTCGCCCTCGCGTCGTCCACGCAAGCTCCCGGCGGGCATGCGCTGCGCGGGGTCATCGCCGCTCTGATGGCCGGCGCGCTGTGGGGCACGATGTACATCCCGTACCGTAAGGCGTACCTCACGGGGATGAGTCCGCTTTCCTTCATCGCGTTCTTCACGATCGGGGAGGTGGTGACAATGACCGCTCTGGCGCTCGCGCTGAGCGGCGGCGTCGCCGGCCTCGTCGCCCAGATCCACGCGGCGAAGGATGTGCTGTTCTGGATCCTGCTGGGTGGCTTCGTCTGGGTCGTGGGCGACCTCTTCCAGCAGTACGCCGCCAAGTACGTCGGCATCAGCCGCGGCATCCCGCTGTCCAACACGAACCAGCTGTGGGGGCTGCTCTGGGGCGTGCTCGTCTTCGGCGAGCTGCGTGGTGGCGAGCACGGCGCGCTCGGCCGCGTCGTCGCCGGCTCGCTGCTCATGGCAGCGGGCGCCGCCGCGATCGCGTTATCCACCGCCGGTCGCGGCGAGCGGCGACGCTGGCGCGAAGCGGCGGAGAGGGAGAGCCGCCGCTACGGCGTGGACCCTGAGTGGACGCTGGCGCGGATGGAAGGCGAGCCCGAGCCGGGCTCGAGGCGACATCGCCGCTCTCTGCTCGACGTCGTGCTCGTGCTCATCGCCAGCGCCGTCTTCGTGGCCACGGGTCTGCAGGCCCGAACTCCCAGCCTGCCGCTCCACCCGCTGCCCGCGCTGCTGCTGCTCGCCGCCATGGCCGGCCTGCTGCTCGTGACGGGGCTTGCGCTCTGGCGCGCCACTCGCTTCGAGTGACCACGGTCTCCTCGCGTCCGACAGTCCAGTGAGCCAGATCGGGACGTCGGTCCCCGGCCACACTACCACCCGCGGACGCGTTATCGCCGCATTCGCCGCCGTCTACGTAATCTGGGGCTCGACCTACCTCGCGATCCGCTTTGCGATCGAGACGCTGCCGCCCTTCCTCATGGCGGCAGTTCGCTTCCTCGTCGCCGGCACGCTGCTCTACATCTGGCGCCGCGCGCGCGGGGCGCCTCCTCCGACGCCGAGACAGTGGCGCGCCGCCGCGATCGTCGGCACGCTGCTCCTGCTCGGCGGAAACGGCGCCGTCGTCTGGGCCGAGCAGTTCGTGCCGTCCGGCATCGCGGCGCTGATCGTCGCCGTGGTGCCGCTCTGGATGGTCCTGCTGGACTGGCTGGGCCCCCGAGGCGCACGCCCGCCCGGGCTCGTACTGGTCGGGCTCGCCGTCGGCTTCGCCGGCGTCGCCGTGCTCATCGGCCCAGCCGCGCTGCTCCGCGGCGCCTCGACCAGGGTGAACCCGATCGGCGCAGCCGCCCTCGTGCTCGGCTCCCTCGCCTGGGCTACGGGATCGCTCTACTCACGCTCCGCACCGCTCCCGCCCGCGCCCCTGCTCGCGACCGGGATGCAGATGCTCTGTGGCGGCGTCGCGCTGCTCATCGCCGGCGTGGTCACGGGAGAGGCGGCCGCCGTACACGCCTCCGTCATCTCGACCCGCTCCGCCCTCGCCCTCCTGTACCTGATCGTGTTCGGCGCGATCGTCGGCTACAGCGCCTACATCTGGCTGCTCCGCAACGTCCCCGCAGCGCAGGTCTCGACCTACGCCTACGTCAATCCGGTCGTCGCCGTCCTGCTCGGCTGGGCCCTCGCCGGCGAGACCCTGACCGCCCGCACTCTCCTGGCCGCCGCGATCATCGTCGCCTCCGTCGCCGTCATAACCGCCGCAAGACCCAGAGCCCGACCCGAGCCGGAATGACCCCGCCACGAAGCAGCGCCCCCCGCCGCGAAGCCGGCGCCCCCGCCGCGAAGCCGGCGGCCCCGCTGCGAAGCAGCGCACCCCGCCGCGAAGCAGCGCACCCCGCCGCGAAGCGGCGCACCCCGCTGCGAAGCAGCGCCCCGCCGGAGGCGGCGCCCGCGCGTCAGCCGCGCGCCCGGCACCGAAGGCGCCGCGCCCGCCGCCAGGCGCGCCCGCTCGCTCAGAATGTCGCCAGGGCGAAAACGATGCCCAGGCGCACCCCGTAGATGGTCCCGCTCAGCCGATCGAGCGCAGCCGGCGCATCCGTGCCCGTGATCCGGTCGAGCTGGAAGCGCGTGGCCGTGCCGGACAGGTCCAGCGCGCTCGACTCGCCCATACGCAGGTAGAGGCCGACGACGCCGCCGCCGCCGAAGCCGTTCGCCTCGAAGTCGCCGGGTCGATCCTCGCGAGTGTAGCTGCCGCGCACGCCGATGTAGGGCACGAGCGGGCTGTCCCCGAGCAGGAACGCCCAGCGGGGCTCCATGAAGAAGGTGGTGCGCGAGACGTCGCCGCTGTCCGGCAGCGAGAGGGTGGTCGTGAAGTAGCCGACCCCGAGCTGCAGTCCGGCTGCGGACTGGTAGAAGACCCGCCCGTCGAGGCCGAAGGAGCGATCGACGTCGGAGTAGTCGTCGCCGCCGAGGCCGTAGATCCCGGCTCCGGCGGCGATGCCGACGCCCTGAGCGGCAGCCGGTCTCGCGGCCCCGGCGAGTCCGATCAGCAGGAACAGGAGCAATCCGGCAGGTCGCATTCGGTATCTCCGGCAGTCGGTCCCCGGGCGGACGCTCCGCCCGGCGGCGGCCATCAGGGTAGCGAATCCCGCAGCGCGGACGCCAGTGCCGCGACGTCTCCGGCATCGTTGTAGACGTGCGGCGATACGCGGGCCGCGCTGCCACGCAGCGAGATGTGGATCCGGCGCCCCTGCAGCTCGCTCTGCAGCGCGACGGCGTCGAGGCGGGGGGGCATGCGCAGGCCGAACAAGTGGGACGCACGCCATGCGTCGTCTTCCACGCCGTAGCCTGCGTCCTGCGCCGCTGCGATCAGCGGTGCGACGAGGGCATCGCAGTATTCCTGGATAGCGGCGACGCCCCACTCGCCGATCAGCTCCAGCGCCGCGCACAGCGCCGGCATCAGCGCGAAGTTGCTGCGTTCGCCGACGTCAAGGCGGTCCATCCCAGCCCGGTACTCGTCCCGGTACTCGACCAGGCCCCGGAAATCCTCGCTGCCCTGTCGGGCGAGCCACGCCTCCTCGAGCGGACGCGCGCCGTCGAATCGCTCGCCGAAGTAGGCGAGCCCGAGCGAGTACGGCCCGAGCAGCCACTTGTAGCCCGCGCACACCAGCGCGTCCGGGCGGATCCGCCCTACATCGAATGGCAGCGCGCCCACCGACTGCGTGCCGTCCACGACCAGCGCTGCCCCGACCTCGCGCGCCCGTTCCCCGATCGCCTCCAGGTCGAAGCGGGTCCCATCCGTCCAGTGCACGTGGGGCAGCGCGACGACGGCCGTGCCGATGCCGATCGCATCGAGGAGCCGCTCCGTCCACTGCGCACCCCGCGTGCGCTTCACCGTGATCGCCTCCACCCCGTGGTCGCGGCAGAAGGAGCGCCACGCCAGCACGTTGCTCGGGAACTGCTCCTCCGCGAGCACCACGGTCTGCCCGCGCTGGACGTGCAGGTTCGACGCGGCGAGCGCGACGCCATACGATACGGCTGGCACGATCGCGATCCGCTCCGGCGGAGCGCCGACCAGCGCGCCGAACAGCGACCGCGCGCGATCGCTGTCGCGGAAGAAGTCTTCCGCCGAGATCCGGGTCGGATCCCGCTTCCGCCGCAACCCCGCGACGCCGGCCTCCTCCACCCGCCGCGGCAGGGGCGACATGAATGCGGCGTTCAGGTAATGGACGTCGGCGGGGAGCGAGAACTCCGATCTCTGACAGGTCAGCATCACTCTCATTGAGCCGGGGAAAGCCGCAGGAGGCGCGATCGGCGCGCCAGGAGCAGACCTGGCGGCGGGGTCAGGCCGCGTCCTCGGCCGCCGCGGGCGGCCGGGTCAGGCTCAGCAGCGCACGGCGGACGTGCAGCGGCACCATCGCGCGTCGCCAGTCGGCATCGACGATGATGTTGGTCAGTGGGTGGCACTGCTGGAAGGCGCGCTCCGCGACCGCGCCGATCACGTCGTCGCTGAGCCGATGGCCGCTCGCTATGCGGTCCAGCCCGCTCAGCGCGCGCGGCCGGGAGCCGAGCGCCGAGACGACGATGCGCAGCGCCCGCACGATTTCGCCATCCATGTCGCAGGCGATCGCGATGTTGAGCAGCGGGAAGTCGATCGCGTTGCGCTGCCGCACCTTCGTGAACGCCGTGCGCAGCCCGCCCGGCGGCAGGGGCACGCGGATGCCGACCACCAGCTCGTCGGGACGGCGCTGCTCGTTCCAGATCCCGTCGGCGACGAAGTAGTCCTCGAGGGCGAGGTCGCGCGAGCCATCCGGCCCCCTGAGCTCCGCGACCGCACCCAGCGTCATCAGCACCGGCGGCGTGTCGGCGGAGTGGGCGGCGACGCACTTCCTGCCGACCTTCGTCACGTGGCAGGTGTCGCCGTTCTTCTTCAGGCAGAAGCCGAGCGCGGTGCGCCAGAAGTAGCTCTGGTTGTAGTAGGTGCAGCGGGTATCGAGGCAGAGGTTGCCGCCGATGGTGCCCATGCGGCGGAGCTGCGGACCCGCGACCCGGCCCGCCGCATCGGCGAGGGAGGGGAAGTGTCGGCGCACGAGCGGGTGGCGCGACACGGCGTCGAGGCTCTCCGCCGGACCGATCCACAGCTCGTCGTCTCGCCGCTCGATTCCGCGCAGCCGGACGATCCCCTTCAGCGCGATCAGATGAGCCGGCGTGAACAGACGGTGCTTCATGTTCGGCACGAGGTCGGTGCCGCCCGCGATCGGCATCGCCTTCTCGCCGTGCTCCGCCAGTAGCTCCACCGCCTGCGCCACGGTGTCCGGACGGTGGTAGCGGTACTCCGGCAACCTCAGCACGTCAGTCCGTCCACGTCGTCAGCTCCGACGCCGGCGTGCGCGCCTTCGGTCCCGGCACCTCGGCCGGCTCGCCCACGTCGATGATCGCGACCACGCGCTCGTCCTCCGCTACCCCGAGGATCTCGCGCAGCCGGTCCCGCTCCATGATGCGCCCCGTGTGGAGGTAGCAGCCGAGCCCCGCTGCAGCGGCCGCCACCATGAGGTTCTCGATCCCCATGAACGTCGCGGCGTGATCCTCCTCCCGCGTCAGCGGATCCTCGTCCTGCTTCATCGCGACCGCCAGAATGACGGGAATCGCAATCGTGTCCCGCGCGACCTTGTCCTTCACCGCGACGGCCGCCGACGGGTCGTCCACCTTCTGCGACTTCAGGTGCCCTTTCAACTCCGCGTAAACCTTCTGCGTCTCCGGCCCCATCACATAGAAGCGCCACGGCTGCGTCATGCGGTGGTTCGGCGCCAGCGCCGCCACCTCCAGCAGCCCCTCGATCTCCTCGCGCGTCGGCCGCCGCTCCGTGAAGCGCTTGATCGACCGCCGCGCCCGTATCGCCTCGATCGCGTCCATGCCCTCCCCCGCGTCCACTCCTACTCCTCCCTCGCCTCCGCCATTTCGCCTCCCGGCTCCACCACCTCCTCCGTGACCCCCGTCCCCCTTTTCCTCACCCCTCTCCCTCCCTCGCCCTTGCCCCTGCCCTCGCCCTCGCCCTGACCCGCCGCCCAGAACCGGTTCCGAGCTCTCTCCCATTCCGAGCGACCCGTCGCGCCCCGCAACGCCGCCCAGACCCGCGGCGGGTCGAAAGGGATCCTCCCGATCCGCACGCCCACCGCGTCGTGGATCGCGTTCGCGATCGCCGGAATCGACGGGTGCAGCGGCCCCTCGCCCGCCTCCTTCGCGCCGTACGGCCCCTCCGGGTCGTTCGACTCGACGATCAGCGACTGCATCAGCGGCGTGTCCAGTGAGGTCGGGATCTTGTAGTCGAGCAGCGACGGCGCGTTGTGCAGCCCCGCCTTCCCCTCGTCGGCCGACTTGAAGACCTGCTCCTCCATGATCGCCTCGGCCGCGCCCATGTACGCGGAGCCCTCCATCTGCCCTTCGACCAGCACCGGATTCAGCGCTCGGCCGCAGTCGTGCGCGATCCAGATCTTCTCGACCGTGACGAAGCCGGTCTCCGCATCGACGCTGACCTCCGCCACGTGCGCGGTGAACGAGTAGGCTGGTGATGCGCCAATGGTGGCGCCGCGGTAGTCGCCGTGCACGCCCTCCTTCGGCGTGTCGTACGAGCCCGTGTCCGCGAGCGCGCCGTGCTCGGCCTCGGCGAGGTTGAACGCTTCGGAGATCGGCATCTTGCGCTGCGTATCGCGGCAGTCGAACGCCCAGCCGCCCGCGAGCAGGATCACGCGCTCGTTCACGTCCCACTCCCGTGCGACGGCGCCAACGACCTTCGCGCGCAGCTTGCGCGCCGCGTCGAGGCAGGCGTTGCCGACCATCAGCGTCTCGCGCGACGAGTACGCGCCGAGGTCCACGGGACAGAGGTCGGTGTCGGCGGAGACGGTGCGCACGTAGTCGACGGGCACGCCCAGCTCCTCGGACGCAATGTACGCGACCATGCTGTCGGAGCCCTGCCCGATCTCCGACGCGCCGCTGAACACCGTCACGCGGCCGGAGCGCTCGATCTGGATGTGCACCGCCGACTGCGGCATATCGTTCGGGTAGATCGGGTAGTTCGTGCCCGAGATGTAGCACGAGCCCGCGACGCCGACGCCATGACCGTACGGCATGCGCCGGAACTTCTTCTTCCAGTCGCTCGCGCGCTCGACCGCGGCCAGGCACTCGAGGAAGCCGTTCGAGCGGACCCTCAGCTCGTTGATCGTGCGCGTGTCGGAGCCGAGGAAGTTGCGACGTCGCAGCTCGAACGGGTCCAGCACGAGCGACTCCGCCAGCTTGTCGAGCTGCACCTCGAACGCGAAGCGCGGCTGCACCGAGCCGTGACCGCGCTTCGGGCCGCACGGCGGCTTGTTCGTGTACACGCGCCTCGAGTCGAAACGGTACGACTCGAAGCGGTACGGCGCCGGCAGCAGCTGCCCGCTGTAGTACGTCGTCACGAGGCCGAACGACGCGTAGGCGCCACCGTCGATCACGATCTCGTGGTCTACCGCCCGGATGTGCCCCTCGGAGTCCGCGCCCAGCCTGCAGTGGAAGTCCATCGGATGACGGCCGCGGTGGGAGTAGAAGACCTCCTCGCGCGTGTACAGGATCTTCACCGGCAGCCCGCACTTCCGCGACAGCGCCGCGACGCAGAACTCGAGGTCGAACGGCTCGCTCTTGCCGCCGAAGGCGCCTCCGACGACCGGCTGGATCACGCGGATCCGGGCCACATCGAGCTCGAGCACCCGCGCCAGCTCGCGGTGCAGGTAGTGCGGCACCTGCGTCGACGACCACACCGTCAGCTTGCCGTCGGGCTGCCACCAGCCGATCGCGCAGTGCGGCTCGATCGGCGTGTGCGTCGTGCCCTCGAAGCGGTAGTCGCCCTCGATGACGACGTCGCTCTCCTCCAGCAGCCGGTCCACGTCGCCGAACTCCAGCCGCACCATCTTCGTGATGTTGCCGTTGTGCCCCGGCCTTCGCGGCTCGTGTATGTGCGGCGCCCCCTCCGGCGGCTCGAGCGCCGTGCGCGGGTCGAAGTAGGCCGGTAGCGGCTCGTAATCGACGTCGATCAGGTCGAGCGCGCGGATCGCCGTGTCCTCGTCCGCCGCCGCGACCGCCGCCACACCGTCGCCGATGAAGCGCACCCGATCGACGCACAGCGCCGTCTCGTCCCGCGTCCACGGGATCACGCAGTACGGCGTCGGCATGTCCGCACCGGTCACCACCGCGTGCACCCCCTCCAACGCTTCGGCCCGCGAGGTGTCGATCGAGCGGATACGCGCGTGCGCGTGCGGCGAGCGCAGGATCTTCCCGTGCAGCATCCCCGGAAGCGCGATGTCGTCCGCGTAGATGGCGCTGCCCGTCGACTTCGCGATCCCGTCCACCCGGGACATGCGACGCCCGAGCACGCGCAGCTCCCGATCGACGAGCTCCCGCAGCTCCTCGTCCGAGGCCGCACGCGCCGCCTGCAGCGGCCGCAGCTCCTCCGGCCTCATGCGCCCGGGTGCGGGTGCCTGTGCGTGTGCGTGCTCCTGCCCGTGCCCGTTTCCGCCTGTTTGCCCTGCCCAGCCTGACCAGCCTGACCAGCCTGACCAGCCTGACCAGCCTGACTAGCCTGACTAGCCTGACTAGCCTGACTAGCCTGCCCCCCCCTCCAGCGGTCCTGACCGCCGGCCGAATAGAACCCCAGGTCCCGACCCGCCAGCAGCTTCGTGATGTAGAGGATCTGGAAGGTGTGGCCGGCGAAGTGCTCGACGACGTGGTAGATCGCCTCCATGATCGTCGGCTCCCTGCCCTGGGTGCTTCGCCGCTCGTCGAGCGCGTCGGGATCGAGCGCCGCGAGCACGCGGTCCGCGTCGCCGACCGCCGACTTCAGAGCCTCCAGCAGCTCGGCCGACTGCGCGCCGGAGCGGGCATCGAACTCCTCCTGGCGACGTCGCACGTCCGCCTCTCCGCCGACCCCGCTGACGATCCACTGTCGAACGTTGCCGGCCAGGTGCAGCAACAGGTTTCCGACGCTGTTCGACTCCTCGTTCGGGCGCCACCAGAGCTGCTCCGGCGTGAGCTCACCGATCGCCGCCTCGATCTTCGAGACGTACTCCCCGAGGAACAGACGCGACCGCTCGATGAACGCCGCTCCTACACTCATGGTTCCTCCTCTGTCGCCACGACCGGCCCGGAGCGGCCCGACGAGCTCGTGCCGCGCGCGCGCCCACCCCCGCCCTCGCGCTCCCTGAGCGCCGCAAGGGCGACAGCCTCGTAGATCTTCGTGTACCCCGTGCACCGGCAGAGATTGCCGGACAGGGCTTCGCGGATCTCCTCGATCGTCGGGTCGGCCGAGCGCCGCAGGAGACCGGCCGCCGACATCAGGATTCCCGGCGTGCAGAAGCCGCACTGCGCCGCGCCGGTCTCGGCGAACGCGGCCTGCAGCGGGTGCGGTCCGGTCGCGTCCGCGAGCCCCTCTACGGTCAGCACCTCACGGCCCTCCGCCTCGGGCACCGGCGTGATGCAGGACAGGACGGCCTCGCCGTCCATCAGCACCGTGCAGGCGCCGCAGTCTCCCTTGTCGCAGCCCTGCTTCGAGCCCGTCAGACCGAGACCGTAGCGGAGCGCCTCGAGGAGCGTGTAGTGCTCCGGAACGCCCACCTCGCGCCGGACGCCGTTCACGTGCAATCGGACGATGGAGAACATCCAGAGGCCCTGCCGGTGGTCTGAGTCGCAGCGCGCGTGACGCGCCTGCATGTCTGCAGCCCGCCGCTGCCAGACCCGCTAGATGTACGCCCGTCGCATCCGGCGCGGCAAGCGTCGTTCGCGAACAATTTTCGTGCACAGTGCAACGTTTTTTCGCAGGCCGGCACGGTCCAAGCGCACCCGGAAAGATCCGGGATGAGTCCGTAACATACCAGCCGATAATCACTTAGATCAAATCCCGATCACCCGGACCGCCCCCGGCACGGCCGTTGCCCTATCCAGCCGCCGACGGGGACGACCACTCCAGTGGCGCGGCTCCGGTGACACGATACGCTGCTCAGAGCAAAGCCGTCGAAAGACGGTGACGCAGAGCTTCGGGACTAAAGCGGCAGAGCCGCCACGTCAGCCGGGCCGCCAGCGAATCGACCGAAACGAGGTCGAGGCAGGCGGCCCTATTCGTATGCCGTCTGCGGGGGAGGCGGCTGATGGGCGAGCGGGTGCTGATCGCCGTACTCGTGATCGCGTACCTCTTCCTCTTCGGCTCGGTGATCAGAACCGCGTTGAAGGGTCGGCTGGCAGAGCGAGAGCAGAATGACCCGTGGAGCCCTGGCGCTCCGGAGGTCTGAACGACATAAGGCCGTGTGAGGGGCTAGGGCCCGGCCGGTTTCCTGGGCACCCGGTCCGCGGTACCGACGTCCCTCCACGGCCAGTTTGTGGCGCGGTAGAAGAATCGGCAGGGGAGAATACTCGCGCCCCAACCCCGTCCGTCGCGAAAGCGGCGGACGGGGCTTTTTTTTGGCTTCGGCGGACGTGTCGGGTGGCGGCGGGGATGCTGGCCCGTCGCGGACCATTCCACTTCCCGTCCGTTTGACGCCTCTCGAGACGGGCGAGCATACTGTACAGTTACCGGAACGTGGAGGTATCGCCGTTGTCGTCAGCAGCCGTCGCCCACGTGGATGGCGTGGTCCTCGCCGCCGGGCGATCCGCGCGGATGGGGGCGCCGAAGCCCTTGCTGCGGATCGACGGCCGCAGCTTTCTGGGCCGCGCGGTCGAAGCGCTGCGGGAAGGCGGCTGTCGGAGCGTCGTCGTCGTTGCGCCCGCGACGCCGTCGGTGATCGCCGAGGAGGCCATCGCCGTTGGCGCGCACGTGGTCGTCAACGATGAGGACGAGTCGCAACAGATCGACTCCCTGCGACTGGGTCTGGCCGCGCTCGGTGAGGATGCATCGGCGGCCGTTGTGCTCCCGGTGGATCACCCGCTGGTGCAGCCGGCGACGGTGGCCGCGCTGCTGGCCGCGTTCCGCGCCCGACTGAAGCCCGTGGTCCGCGCGACCTACCACGATCGACCCGGACACCCGACCCTCTTCTCCAGAGCGACGTTCGGAGAGCTCGCGAGCGGGCGGCTCGACCGTGGCGCCGAGAGCGTCGTGGCGGCGCACGTCGCGGACCTGGAAGATGTAGCCGTCGAGGACCCCGGCGTGACGCTGGACATCGACTCACCGGACGAGCTCCAGCCGTGGCGCGATCCGGAGTGAGATCGATCGGTGCCGCCGAGGCGGCCGCCGCGGCTCTCGAGGCGCAGGCCGGCGGTCGGGCGGTCGCGATCGTCACCGTGGTGGAGGGCGACGCCGTGCCGCCCGGCGTACGGCTGTTGCGCTTCGAGGACGGCGAGGTGCGGGGTGGCAGCGGGGATCCGGGGCTGGACGCAGCGCTCGAAGCGCGGGGAGAGGCCGCACTGCGCGGCGCGGGTGCCGGCACTACCGTGCTGACCATCGACGCGATGCGCTGCTGCGTCTACGCGGAAGCGCACCGCCCGTCCGAACGGCTGTTCGTGGTGGGCGCCGGCCACGTCGGCGCGGCGCTCGCGCGACTCGGTGCGATGGTCGGATTCGAGGTCACCGTCCTCGACGATCGAGCGGATTTCGCGGTCGCCGACCGTCTGCCGGGCGCGGCGGTCGTGCTTCGAACGGACTTCGCCGACCCGTTCCGGGACGCGATCCCCGATGCGCGAAGCTGCGTCGTGCTCGTCACGCGGGCGCACCGCTACGACTTCGACTGTCTGCGGCGGCTGCTCGACCTCGAGACGCCGCCGCGCTACATCGGCATGATCGGCAGCCGACGCCGGGTACGCGCTGCATTCCAGGCTCTGCTGGACTCCGCCATGCCGCGTGAGCTCCTCGCCAGGATCTCTGCGCCCGTCGGCCTCGATCTGGGAGCCGAGACGCCGGAGGAAATCGCGCTCAGCATCGTCGCCGAGCTCGTTCAGCTGCGACGCGGTGGGGACGGCACGCGCCTCGCCGTGAAGAACAGCATTCTAGACCGGCTGCTGCCGGAGCGACCCGAAGTGGAGGAATCGGATGCAGGATGAGGCGGTCTGGCGCGCGACGCTCGACGCCGCCCGGGCGGGACGGCGCGTCGCCCTCGCCACCGTGGTGGATACGCGCGGCTCGGTGCCGCGTCACGCCGGGAGCAAGATGCTCATCGATCCGGCGGGCGCGCTGGTCGGCACCATCGGTGGCGGCTGCGGCGAGGCCGAGGTGATCGAAGCCGCTGCCGACGTCGTCCGCGACGGCGCACCCCGACTCATCCACGTTCGGCTCACGGACGACGGGCAATCCTGGAGCCCGGCCGTCTGCGGCGGCACGATGGACATCCTGCTGGAACCCGTGGACCCGGTCGAATGAGGATGACCTGGGAGCGCTACACCGCATTCCTGAGACAGCCGCCCGAGCTGACCATTACATGGCACGACCGCGAGAGCTGCGCGCGCGGCTGGCTGGTCATCAATTCGCTGCGCGGCGGCGCGGCCGGCGGTGGCACGCGCATACGAGCGGGCCTCGAGGAGCCGGAGGTCGTCTACCTCTCCAAGGCGATGGAGTTGAAGTTCGCGCTGACCGGTCCGCCGATCGGCGGTGCGAAGAGCGGCATCGACTTCGATCCCGCCGACCCCCGCAAGCAGGACGTGCTGGGTCGCTGGTACGCGGCGATCGAGCCGCAGCTGCGCGAGCGCTACGGCACGGCGGGCGACCTGAACGTGGACGAGATCCTCGAGGTCGTGCCCGCCGTGCGCCGTCTCGGCCTGCGACACCCCCAGCAGGGCATCGTGCGCGGACACTACCACGCCGACGACGCCCGCACGGAGACCGTGCTCTCGCTGCTGGACCGCGGCACCGAGGCTCCGCTCGACGACGAGCTGGGCGTGCCCGGCATGCGGCTGGCCGTCGCGGACACCATCACCGGCTACGGAGTCGCCGAGTCGGTACGGCGCTGGTGCATGCGCGGCGGCTCGGAGCTCGACGGCCTGCGCATCCTGCTCGAGGGATTCGGTAACGTCGGTGCGGCGTGCGCTCTCTATCTCTCCCGCTGGGGCGCCCGTATCGTCGCCATCAGTGATGCGGAGAAGGCGCTCGTCGAGCCCGAAGGCCTCGACGCAGGCTCCGTCGAATCGCTCGTTCGTGACAGCCGCGAGCGCCTGCTGCCGCAGGAGGACGTCCGTCTCGCGCGGGGCGAACGGCGACACCGATTCTGGGATGTTCCCGCCAATGCCTTCGTCTGCGCGGCCCTCTCCGACACGCTGGACGAGCGCCGCCTCGACGCGCTGGAGCGCGGCGGCGTCCGGCTGATCGTCTGCGGCGCGAACCATCCCTTCCGCGAGCGCGCGATCGGCGCCACCGAGGTGCAGCAGAGCGCCGACTCGCGCTTCGCGATCCTGCCCGACGTCCTTGCGAACTGCGGTCGAGCGCGGGCGTTCGCCTACCTGATGGAGCCCGGCGCCCGCGCGGAGGCGGAGCCGATCTTCGCGGCCGTCACCCGCACGATCGACGAGGCTCTCGACGAGATCGTCGGGCGCGCGCCGGATCCCCCCTGTGGACTGCTGGCCGCCACCATCGACACGCTGCTGGACCGTATCGCCGCGCCATGACGGGGACGCCCCCATGGAGGTGACCCTCTTCCTAGGGACTCGCCGCGGCCTGTTTCTCGCCCGCTCCGCTGCCGGGAGAGGCGAGTGGAGCCTCGAGGGGCCGCTCCTCGCCGGCCGCGAGATCTACTACGCCTTCCTCGATCCACGCGACGGACGCACGGCGTGGGCTGCCAGCGATCACGCGGTCTGGGGTGCGCACGTCCATCGCAGCGACGACAGCGGACGCAGCTGGACCGTTCTCGAGGCCGCCCCCCATCACTCCGATGCACGTGGCCTGAAGGCCGTCTGGTCTCTCGCTCCCGGCCCGGTCGACGGCCCGGAGGTCCTGTTCGCCGGCATCGAGCCCGCGGGGCTCTTCGTCAGCGAGGACCGCGGCGAGTCGTGGCGGGGGGTGGAATCGCTGAACGACCACCCGACCCGCGCGGTCTGGCAGCCGGCGGGCGGCGGGCTCGCGCTGCACTCGATCATCGTCGATCCAGCCGATGCGCGGCGCCTGTACTGCGCGATCTCGGCCGGCGGCGTCTACCGGAGCGACGACGGCGGCGAGAGTTGGCGGCCGATGAACCGCGGCGTCCGGGCCGACTTCCTGGCGCGGGACCGCCCGGAAGCGGGCCAGTGCGTCCACAAGCTGCACGTCCACCCGGCCCGCCCCGAGCGACTCTACCAGCAGAACCACTGCGGCACGTACCGAAGCGACGACCGCGGCGAGAGCTGGATCGAGATCACCCCGGGGCTGCCCAGCGACTTCGGCTACGTGCTCGGACTCGATCCGCGAGACGCGGACGTCGCCTACGTCATTCCCGAGGAATCGAGCCACATGCGGGCGGCCGTGGAGGGGCGGCTGAGGGTGTACCGCACGGGCGATGGCGGTCGCAGCTGGGAGGCGCTGGGCGATGGGCTGCCGCAGCGGCACGCCTACGTCTCGGTGCTCAGGGAAGCCATGGCCTGGGACGCTGCCCGTCCTCTCGGCCTCTACTTCGGCACGTCCGGAGGCCACGTCTTCGCCAGCAGGGACGCGGGCCTCAGCTGGACGCTCGTCGCGGCCTATCTTCCGCGCATTCTCTCCGTCACCGCGGCGGCGACGCCCTGAGCTGAGCCCGGCAGGACCCCGTCACGCGGTCTCCAGCGCGAGCCGACAGCAGAGCGAGCCGTGCGCGGCTCCGGCCTCGAGTCGCCGCAAGGACGCCCATTCCCAGGCGCTGTACTGCGTGACGCCGACCCCGGCCTGCGGCACGTGCGCCGTGCCCGCCACCACGGTCGCGGCGAAGAGCCTCATCTCGAGCGTGTACTCCCGGCGCCGCAGCCGCCCCCGTCGCAGCTCCTGGCCGACGCGCAGGCGCACGCCGAGCTTCTCCCGTCCCGTCCGTCGCACCGCATCCGGCCATGATTCTTCCGGTCGCAAGCTGGATGCGGGCAGCCCCCAGGTGTCGGCCAGCTCTTCGTCATCCGGCGGCCGAAGCACGGTCAGAACTCGCTCCCGCGATCCGCGTTCGCGGATCAGCACGGAGACCGATCGCTTGACTCGCTCCTTCCGTGCATCCCTGTCGACCAACCGGCTCAACTCCTCCAGCTCCCTCTCGTCCGGCTGCCACCCGTGGCGCTTCCAGCTCGCTCGGCCACCGGTATCGAAGCGGACCCCCTCCGCCTCCAGCAGCGTCCGCTGCAACGCACCCGGCGAGCCGCGCGCGGCCGCGGCCGCCCGATCGGCGGCGAGGGCGCCCGGTAGGCTGACGGCACCATCGCGGCTGACCACGCGCCACCAGGGCACGTCGCTGTCGTCCGGCAGCGCCGCGAGCGCACGGCCGACGCCGCGAGCCGCGCGCGGCCGGCCGAGAATGGCCGCGACGCCACCGTAGCTGATGAGCTTGCCGCGCGGGACGCGCCGCACGAGGGCGTGGACGGCATGGGTGAAGTCGAGCATCAGGAAGCGGCGGGCTTCATCGCCCGTGCGGCGGACCTTAGCTTGCGGGCAACGCCGGCCATCGACGCCCCGCCCGAACCTGGAGCAAGATGCAGAGATCCACCACCGAGCGACAACCAGGCTCCGAGCAGCGGCTGATTCTCGCACGCCTCGCCGGAGAGATGGCGATCAAATCGCGCCGCACGCGCAGCTCGTTCCAGAAACGGCTCGTGCGCAACCTGCGCGATGCGCTGGACACCACCGGCGCGCCGCACTCCGTGGAGGATGACTGGACGAGGATCCTGATCCGCAGCGCCTCCGCCGACGCGCCATCGCTGCTGGCCCATGTGTTCGGCCTCAGCTCCTTCTCTCCCGTGGATGCGACCGTTCCGGCCGAGCTGGATGCCATCATCCGGTGCGGCTTCGAGCTCTACGGCGAGCGGGTCCGCGGCCACACCTTCGCCATACGAGCCCGCCGCTCGGGACGTCATCCGTTCCGCTCGAAGGACGTGGAGGTTCGGCTCGGGGCGGCGCTGAACGAGGGGGCCGTCGTGGACCTCGGCGCGCCGGAAATCACGGTTCATGTCGAGGTGCGCGAGTCCGAGGCTCACCTCTTCACGGAGCGGATCGACGGCCCGGGCGGGCTGCCTCTCGGCGTCGAAGGGCGCGCCGTCGCGCTCATCTCGGGCGGCTTCGATTCGGCGGTCGCAGCCTGGCTGATGCTGAAGCGAGGCGTCCGCCTCGATTACGTTTTCTGCAACCTGGGCGGGGACGCGTACGAGCGCGCCGTCGTGCAGGTCACGAAGGTGCTCGCCGACGATTGGAGCTACGGCTCACGGCCACGACTGCACGTCGTCCCCTTCGACGAGACGCTCGACGAGCTGCGCGCGCGAGCGAAGCCCCGCTACTGGCAGGTCGTGCTGAAGCGGCTTATGTACCGGGCCGCCTCGCGCATCGCCGATCGGGGCGACGCCGCCGCGATCGTCACCGGCGAAGCGATCGGTCAGGTCTCCTCCCAGACGCTCGGGAACCTCGCCGCGATCGACCCGGCCGCCTCGCGCCCCGTGTTCCGACCCCTGCTCGGCTTCGACAAGGAAGAGATCATCCGGCTGGCTCGCCGCATCGGGACCGCGGCGCTCTCGGAGCAGGTCAAGGAGTATTGCGCCATCGCGCCCGGGCACCCCGTCACCTCGGCATCCGCCGAGGCGGTCGCCCACGAGGAGGACCGGCTCGACCTCGGTGTCATCGAGCGGGCCGTCGCTCGCTCGCGCGTGCTCGATCTGCGCGCGCTAACCCCCACTGACCTCGTCGCGCCCTACCTGTTCACCACCTCGGTGCCCGAAGGCGCTACCGTCATCGATTGTCGACCGGAGGCCGCTTACCGCGCCTGGCACTACCCCGGCGCGCAGCGTCGCGACGAGTGGGACCTGCTGCGCCGATTCCAGCAGCTCGATCGGGACCCGACCTACATTCTGTACTGCGCCCACGGCGTGCAGAGCGCCTATCTCGCCGAGCGGATGCAGCGGGCCGGATTCGAGGCGTACTCCTTCCGCGGCGGCGCCGGAGCGCTGCGCCGGGCGCCGCGCCTGTGACGATTTCCTCCGCGATTCCGCCGGCTGACTGCGTGACGCCACCTCACGCCGAAGGCGTGATCACCACCTTGCCGAACGTCACGCTCTCCTCCAGCGCGGCGTGGGCCTCGCGGATCGCCGAAAAGGGCAGCACGCGATCCACGATCGGATGCGCCCGCCCATCCCTCAGGAGCGGCAGCACGCGCCGCTCGAAGCGGCGGGCGGCGTCGATCTTCTGCTCGAGCGGACGGGCCCGCAGCACGGTGCCGATCAGCGTGACGCGACGGCGCAGCAGCAACGAGAGGTCGAGCGTGGCTTGCGCGCCGGACACGGTCCCCACGCAGACCATCCGGCCGAGCTCCGCGAGCGAGCGCAGGCTCGCCTCGAACAGCGCGCCGCCCACCAGGTCCAGAATCGCGTCGACCCCCGCGCCGCCGGTGATCCGCTCGACCGCCTCCACGACGTCCTCCCGCGAGCTGTCGATCCCCTCGGCAAGGCCGAGCTCGCGTGAGCGATCGAGCTTCCAGGCGGTCCTCGACGTCCCCGTTACGGTCGCGCCGGCCGCCACCGCGATCTGCAGCGCGGCGGTGCCCACGCCGCTGCCCACCGCGTGGATCAGCAGACGCTCGCCGGTGGCGAGGGCGAGGCGGGTGAAGAGCGCATCGTCGGCGGTGATGAACGCCTCCGGAACCGCAGCCGCCGCCTCCAGGGAGAGAGCCTCGGGAACGGCGATCGCCTCACGCTCGTGCACGACGACCGCCTCGGCGTACGCGCCGCCGGCGACGAGCCCCATCACCCGCTCGCCGCCGCGCCAACGACGCACGCGCGAGCCCGTAGCCTCGACCGTCCCGGCGTACTCGAGGCCCGGGATGTCCGCGGGCACCCCCGCGGGCGCGGGGTAGCGCCCCTTTCGCTGCAACAGGTCCGCACGGTTCAGCGCGGCGGCCGCCACCCGCACACGGACCTCGTCCGAGCCCGGCTCGGGCAGCGGAACCTCCCTCTCCTCGAGCACCTCCGGGCCGCCCGGCCGCGTGATGACGATCGCGCGCATTGGTGAATCAGGCGTTGAAATCGAGGCGTTACTGCAGGCGCTGACGACAGGCGTCGACTACAGCGCCTTCTTGCCGACCAGGTGATAGATGAACGGGAAGAGCAGCGCACCGATCAGCGCGCCGATCAGGGCGCCGACGCGCAGCGGCGAGGGATCGTGCCAGATGTAGCCGGAGACGCCGAGCATGCCGCCGATGAACGTGCCGAACAGCGCGAACATGAACGTCACGACGCGCGTCGTGCCCGGGCCGCGGAACACGGTCCAGAGCACGAAGGCGGAGACGACCGCGAACGCGATCCACACCAGGAAGCCGGCCACATAGCTCATTGAAACGGATCCTCCAAGGTTGCACGCCGGTGCGCGTCGCCTCGTGCGACCGCGCGCGACTCCGCCGAGTTGGCAATGCGCCGCCACGATAGGCGAAGCGGGGCGCCCTCGCAACCGGCACCCGCCCGCCACTGGCCCGGTCAGGGTACCCGCCCGCGCGGGACAGCGGATCCGTCGCTCAGCCGGCTGGCGCCGGCTGCTCCGCCGCCCGCGCCGACGGGATGCGTAGCGCGAGCAGCAGCCCTCCCGCGAGAACCAGCGCCCCCGCCCGGAACGGGCTGGCGATCCCCACCTGCTGGAAGAGGTAGCCCGCCCAGAGCGGCCCGAATACCCGGCCCAGGCCCCCGACCACCTGACTCCCGCCCAGGACCGAGCCCTGCGATCCCGCGTCGGTCGCTCGCGACACGAGGCTCGCCAGCGACGGGAACAGCGTGCCGGCGCCGAACGCGTACAGGGTGACGATCACACCGCTCCACCACGGCCCCGGTATCATAGGAAAGCCGATCATCGCGGCGATCAGCAGCAGCACCCCCAGCCGCAGGGTTCGCGCCTCCCCGAACGCGCCTACGAGCCGCCGCAGCAGCAGCCCCCGCACCACCACGGTCACGAAGCCCGCCCACGTCATCAGCAGACCCATTCCCGCCGCTCCGATCCCGAACGCGCGCTCCAGATACAATGCCAGGATCGCCGTCATCGCCGTGAACGAGCTGATCGACAGGAAGTACACGCTGAGCAGCAGCGAGAGCGGGTATCGCCCGAACGACCGCAGCCACTCCCGCAGGGGCACCGGCTCCACCGAGCTGCCATCCTGCCGCCGCGCCGGGGACGTCTCCGGCAGCAGCACCATTGCCGCTACGCCATTCACGAAGCACAGCGCAGCGGCAACGTAGCCCGGCACCCCCAGCCCCCACTGGCTGAAGAACCCCCCGATCGCCGGTCCGAGCATCACCCCCAGACCGGACGCCGCTCCAAGATAGCCGAGCCCCTCCGCCCGCCGCTCCGCGGCCGTCGAATCCGCCACGTACGCCTGCGCCACGGCGATCGTGCCCCCGGCCGCGCCCGCCGCCATCCGCGACAGAAGCAGCAGCCAGAGCGCGTTCGCCAGACCGAAGATCAGGTACGACACCGCCGAAGCGAACAGCCCCGCGACCAGAAGCGGTCGGCGTCCCCGCCGATCCGACACCCTTCCCCACACTGGAGCAGCCGCCAGCTGCATTGCCGAAAAGGAGGCGACCAGGAACGTCACCTGCAGCGGCGTCGCGCCCATCGACTCGGCGTAGAACGGCAACAGCGGCAACACGATACCGAATCCGACCATGTCGACGAGGACGGCGGCGAAGAGCACGAAAAGTGGCGACTTCCTCACGTCATGTCCCCGGGCTTCTCCAGAATGTTTCCCTTGTCGCGATGCACCCTTTCTCCTAGCTTTCACCCTCGGCAGACTCCCTCTCCCTGTCTCGCCGCGCCGCGCCTAGGGAAAACGGGTTTCATGAACGACCTTGCCCAGGTCCCGTCGCGCGGTTTCCGGGAACGCTCAACGACGTTGCTCGATGTCGGGCGTATCCTCACGGGTGCGCTCCAGCCCGGAGAGTTGTACCGGGCGATCCACGAGCAGGCGGACCGCGTCCTGGACGCCGACGACTTCTATATCGCGCTTTTCGACGAGAGCGGCGATACGGCGACGATCGTCTTCTACGCGCACGCTGCGCGAGAAGCGTCGGTCAAGATCGCGTATCGCGGCTCTTTAAGCACGTCCATCCGCGAAGCGCGCGCGGCGTTCCTCTCGCGGACGGACCCGGAGTTGGCGACGCTGCGCCTGGCGCTGGGCGCGGAGGCGGGCGCGATCTGCGGGGTGAGCGCACCGATCATGGCGGACGGCCGGGTGGTCGGCGTGCTCGGTGCGCTCTCGGAGCGGGACAATGCGTTTACGGAGCGGGACCTCGACGTGGTGAGCGCGCTGGGTGCGCTCGCCGGGGTGGCGCTGGGCTCCGCGCAGTACATCCGGGAGACGGACCAGAGGCGGCTGCAGGCGGAGCGGCTGGAGGAGATCGGTCGGGGACTCGCCGCCTCGCTCGAGCTGCCGGAGGTGCTCGAGCGGGTGGTTGTGGCGGCGTGCGAGCTGCTCGAGGCGGACGCGGCGGCGGTGATGCTGCGGGACCGCTCGAACGGGATGCGAATCGCGGCGAGCCGCGGCTCGGCGGGGGTCGAAAGCGGGCAGCCGGTGCCGATCGCGGGCGCACTGCGGGACCGTCTGCTGAGCGAGCGCCGCGGGGTGGCGATCGAGAATCTGGTCGGCACGCCGGTTCTTCCGCCCGCGATCGCGAATGTCGAGAGCAGCTCGGCGCTGGCCGTGCCGCTCGTCGCGGGGGACCAGGTCATCGGCATTCTGTCCATCGCGCACGCCCGGCCCAGGGAGTACAATGGAATGGAGACATCGCTCCTGGAGCGGCTCGCCGTGAACGTGGCGATCGCGGTCGAGAACGCGCGACTCCACGAGCAGATCCGCGCGCTCTCGCTGACGGATCCACTTACGGGGCTGCCGAATCGGCGTCACCTGGAGAGGGTGCTCGAGCGCGAGTTCGCGGCGGCGCAGCGGGGACGCCGCCTGGCCGTCGTTCTCTTCGATCTCGACCATTTCAAGCGATACAACGATACCGCGGGCCATCAGGCCGGCGATCAGGCCCTGCGCGCGTTCGCCGGCGTGCTCGCCGCAGAGACCCGCGCATTCGACCTCGCCGCCCGCTACGGTGGCGATGAGTTCCTCTGCATCCTGTCCGACGCGAACCCCGGCGGTGCGGAGTCGCACACCCGTCGCGTGCAGCGATCGGTCGCGGAGCACCCCCTGCTCGTCCGCATCGGCGCCTCCGCGGGCACCGCCTGGTACAATCCATCCATGCACTCGCCGGAGGACCTGATCCGCGCCGCCGACCAGGAGTTGTACCGGAACAAGCGTCGCCGCGATAACGCCTGATCGCCACCCGCGACGGAACCGCCCCCGCCCCACGCCGTGCCGTACCCCGATCGTCCCACGCCGCCATGGCCTCCGGCGCTCAGTCCCCCATCTTCCTAGCAGGCGCGTAGCGGTCGGAGCTACTTCATCCAGGAGACCCACGATGCGCAGCATTCCGCTGCTGATGTGGCCGTTCGAGGCAGGCAGTCGGAACACGCCGGCCGCACGCTGGCGGACGAGGGAGGAGCGGGGTGAGGTGCCGGAAGGCGCGCGGCCTCGCCTGCGCCGGCGCAGACCGTGGCTGCGACTCGAGGAGGCGATTTCCGGCGCGACCGCGCTCGGCGACCTGCGGCACAGTGCCGCGACCGACGGACTGAGGATCGTTACCCGGGCGCTGGTGCTGCGACTGCTGGACCCCTGTCGGGGCCCCTTCCGCGGCGAGACGGAGGCGGTGCTCAGGTACGTGCGAGCATTGCCGGACACGGACCCCGAGCGTCGTGCGCTGGAGCGGGTGGTCGCGCTCTGGTCGCCGGAGCGACCCGGGGACTGCGTTCCGGCGCTGTGCGACGCGGCGGCCGAGGCGGAGGCCTGGTCGCACCTGCGCGGCGCGTTCGCGCTGGCGCGCTGGGCGTACGCGCTCGCGCAGCGTGCGGCAGACGCGGCGCTCGGTGCACGGGCCGGGACGCAGCTGGGACGGATCGCGCGATCGGGCGGTGATCCGCGTTCGGCCGATCGCTGGCTGGCGCGCGCTGCGGCGCTGGCCGCACGCGGCGGCGCGCCAGGGGCAGTGACGGATGGCCCCGCCGACCCGGCGTGACGTGACGGGCTCCTTCTCGAGACAGGAGCGCGCCCGGCTGTCCGACGCGCTGTCGCGCGGCGAGCGGCCGCCGTGCCCCGCATGCGGTGCGGCGCTGTCCCAGAGCGAGGTGGAGCGGCCGGCGGCGATGTCGTACGTGCGATGGCGCGTCCTGCTGGTATGCCCTTCCTGCCGACGCAGCGCCGCGGTGGACGTGCTCAGAGAGGACGGGCCGCCATCAGGCCATCCTGGCTCTTGATCGAGGCGAGCCTGTCCGCGATCGGCAGCTCGCTGATCTGCACGCTCTTGCCGACGAGGGGCGCATTGAGCAGATGGATCCGGCCGTCGGGCATGCGGATGGCGATGCCGGTGTGTGCCACGTCGAGGCCGTCGACCGTGCTCGTCATTGCCAGGATGTCGCCGTCCTGGAGCCGCGACTCGACGGCCGCGACGCTGTCCTCCGGCACGTAGTAGCGAGGCTGGCGGCTGATGCGAGCCTCGATCTGGCGAATGGTGCTCAGGGTGGCGCTGTCGGCGAGCTGACGATACGCGGTCGTGTGGCTGCTCATGAAGTAGAGCGCGGTGGTGTCGCGCACACCGCCGATCTCGCGGGTGATGTCGCGAACCAGGTGGAGTCGCTCGTTGTCGCGGATCCATTCGCTGAAATAGTGCAGCCGACTGGCATAGCCGGCAATGCGACCCCCGCGGTAGCGGATCCGCCGCAGCTCCGACTGGAAATCGCCGAAGTCGCCGTGCTCCCGGATAACACGCGACAGGGCCAGCATGTTCTCGACGAAGGTGACGCAGTCGAGCTCGCGGAGGTTCAGAACGAGCCGCTCCGGGCCCTCCATCTCCAGCGTATGGGGCGTGTACTTCGTGCCGACGAAGGTGCGGCCCACCCGCACGAGGATCTGACCGATCGGAAGCGTATCGAGGTGCTCGTCCTGGGCCCAGGCGACCTTCCGCTCGAAGATCTGTCGGTCCAGATCGTCATAGATGACGTCGCCGCTGTCCGCCGGAACCGCGGCGGCCGCGCTTGCCGTCGCGGATCCGGTATGCGAGGTGTCGATGACGACGGCCTCGCGGGCTGCCGGCTTCTCTCCCGTGCCGCAGGCGGCTGCCGCGAGCGCCAACAGCAGCGCCGCGGCCCGTCCCCCGTTTCGGTTCCGTTCCATCGTCGGCTTCAGCGCAATCGGGTTCACCCCTCGTCGTGACCTCCGGCCATCCGCCGGCACACGGCGGCTCGCTTCTCTGTCCGCCTCACCGCACACGCCATACCTTTCTTCAGTCCTCTGCCCCGCGCGATCCAGGATCGCCGACCGCGCTCCTCACCTCAGCGGAGGTGTCGAAGATGACACACACCCGGAGCATCTCGCCAATCCATCTTCGCAGCCCGCTCCCCGCGCTCGGACTGGGCGTCCTCTGTCTCCTGGCCGCGTGCGGCGGTGATACGGAACGGGAATCTTCGGGCGACCCGGGCTTCGCGCCGCAGACGCAGGGATCGAGCGACGCACCCGAGATCGATCCGTGCACGCTGGTGACCGGCGACGAGGCCGGATCGGTGCTCGGCGCATCCGTCGCTGAGGGACAGCGGCCTTCAGAGGCGAACATCCCTCCGCGACTGGTCACCTGCAGGTATGTCGCGCAGCGCGGTGAAGGCATGGCGGTCCTGACGGTGATGGTGCGCAGCAGCACCAATGCGGATGAGGCGACCACCGGCTTCGGCATGGCCCGGGATCAGTACGAGGGGGCGCAGCCCGTGGACGGAGTCGGCGACGAGGCGTTTTGGCTGGGGAATCAGCTCAACGTCCTAGAGGGCCCGGAGTACCTGATCATCGGCGGGGACGTGGAGCTGGCGCAGGCGAAGGTACTGGCACGGCAGGCGCTGCAGCGCCTGCCCTAGCGCCCTGCAGGGCGCGCCGATCACCGGCTCACAACGCCCTCGATCCCGCCGGAAATCAGCGATGCTACGTTCGCGAGGATCGCTGGAAGGGCAAGCCCTCCCGGCGACGCGAGATATTTCGCCTCCCAGACGGGATCGAACTTCTGCTTGTAGAGGCGAAGCCCCTGGAATCCGTAGAAGTGGTCGCCGTAGCGGTAGACGAGCGAGCCGATCCGGTTCCAAACGGGGGCGAGGGGTCGACTCTCCAGCCCCGCCAGCGGAGCCATCCCCAGGTTGAACCAGGCGTAGCCCTCGTCGCGGCACCATTCCATCAGGCGGATGAACAGGAAGTCCATCACGCCCGGCGGAGCGGCGTCGCCGTAGCGCATGAGGTCCACGGAAGCCTCGCGGCGCGTCCCGGCCAGCCAGAGCGCCGCGAACGCGACGACGTCTCCACCCCTGCGCACGACGCCGAGCGGCAGGCGCCGCAGGTAGTCGGGGCGAAAGGAGCCCAGCGAGAACCGCTTCTCCCGGGTGCTCTTCCGGGCGAGCCATTCGGCCGAGGTCCGCTCGAGCTCGGGCAGAAGCTCGGCGTCCCAATGCGGCGGCAGGATCTCGAGGCGGCAGCCATCCTTCTCCACCTTCCGCAGCGTGTGGCGCAGCGTCTTCTTCGATCCGCCCTCCATGCTGAAATCCTCGAGCCGCACCCGTGCCTCTTCCCCCAACTTCGACAGCGTCAGCCCGAGGTCGATGTAGAGCGGCAGGTTGGGTGTGTGCACCTGATAGAACACGGGCCAGCCGCCGTGCTCGTGGGCGAGTCCCCGGAAGCGCCAGGCGAGGTCCGAGCGCTCGGCCTCCTTCCCGACCGGATCCCCCATCGCGACCCAGCTTCGGCCGGCGACCTCGTACATGACGAAGGAGTCGTTGTCGCCGAAGAGGAAATGCTTGTCACCGAGCAGCGCGAGGTAGGCGTATGTGCTGTCGGAAGCCCGCGCGATCCCCTCCACCCGATCGAGCGTCTCCGCTGTCGGCGCCGCCGGCTGAAGCCGCGCCGGACGCACCAGCCGCGCGATGCCGAAGAAGAGGATGACCGCCACGGCGCCGACCGTGGCGCGCAGGAAGCGGGGCGCATCCGCATGCAGCGCGAATCGCCACCACAGCTCCGAGGAGTAGGCCACGTGCTTGTACGCGAAGAAGCCGAGCCAGACCGACGCGAGAATCACGACGCCGGCCGCGATGAACCACTCCGGCTCGAACGTCTCCGCGGTCAGCGGCGTGCGACGGTAGAAGGCACTGCGCGACAGCAACAGCACGGTGAGCATCGCGGCGAGCGCGGTTGCCTCCTCGTAGTCGAGCCCCTTGCCGAGCGAGGCGGCAATGCCGAGCAGGAGCAGCAGCACGGTCAGGTGGTACGCCACGTCCAGGCGCCGCTGCAGCCCCCAAGCGAGAATCAGCAGCGCACCTCCGACGACGCTCGCGATGAAATGGGAAAGCTCGATCAGCCCGAGCGGCAGCACCCGGTCCAGCATTCGCAGACGTCCCTGCAGCGCCGGCGTCGCCCCGGAGAAGAGCAGAATCGCGCCGCCCAGGAAGACCGCGCCGGCGACCAGGAACGGCGCTATCGCACCCCAACCGCCGCGGATCAGCCCGACGACGCGCTTCACCCCCTCCTGCCGCCGGGCAGCCTCGCTTCCGCCGAGGGCGAGGACCGCGCCTGCGAGCGGAAGCAGGTAGTAGACCGCACGATAGGCCAGCAGCGCGCCCACGACTTCGGGGTTCATCGCCTCGCCGGGCAGCAGCACGAGCACGAGTGCCTCGAAGATCCCGAGTCCCCCCGGTACATGGCTGACCACGCCCGCGAGCTGAGCGACGAGGAAGACCGACAGGTAGGCAGGGAACGGGATGTCGCCGGGGAGCAGCACATAGAGCACGGCGCCGGCGACGATCCAGTCCAGGCCGGCGAACGCGAGCTGGGTAGCGGCGAGACCCGGCCGAGGCGGCTGGAACGACCACTGCCCACGGCCGAACGGGCGCTTGCCCAAAACACTCCAGCCCGCGTAGACGGCGACGAGCGCGAGGAACACGACGCCGAGGAGCCGGGTCGCTGCGAGCGGCAGGTGCAGCACCGGCACCGCGGGCGGATAGAGCACCAGCGCCGCTCCGGCGACGAGCAGGTAGCCCAGCCAGAACGTCAGGGAGTAGAACGCGACGACCTGAGCGATCTCGACCGCCGACAGGCCCCAACCCGAATAGAGGCGGTAGCGGATCGGGGCCGCCGTAAGCAGGGGAAAGCCCAGCGCCTGTCCGATCGCGTAGCCCGCGAACGCCGCCAACGCGCTCTTGCGGTACGATAGTGGACGCTGAATATACCGCAGTGCCAGGTAGTCGTAGCCGGTGAGGATGACGTAGTTCAGGGCGGTCAGCGCGATGGCCGCCACGATCCGCCCCGCCGGCAGCCCGCGCAGTGCGGCGACGATCTGCGAGTAGCGGTAGTGCCGCAGCTCGTGCTGGATCAGCCAAAGCGCGAGGCCGAAGAACGCGATCGCCAGGAGCGGCCCGAGCACGCCGAGCCGCCCGGACGAACCCGCGTCGGCCGGGGCGGGAGGCGCCGCCTCCCCCGTGGCGGTCTCTTCTTCAGCGGGATGATCGACCATGCGACGTCCTCACGTCTCAGGCCGCTACGGCGATTGCGTCCTCATACGCCTAGTGTATGGGCGCCCGCGCTCATCCGGCCAGCAGAGATCGCGGCGGGACTCTCGCTCCGCTCGCCCGTGAGGCTCCTGACCCTCGCGCTCGCGGCGCTCCTCCTCGGCGGCTGCTACACCTACACGCCGGTCGCCCTGGCGGCCGTGCGCCCGGGGGCGACGATCCGCGCCCGGATCACGCACGAAGGCGCCCGCCAGGTCATCGCCGAGGACCCGCGTGCACTGCACGATCCGGATCACCCTTTCGTCCAGGGCTCGGTGCTGGAGGTCCGCCCCGAGGTGCTCGTCCTGCTCGTCGCCGTCGGTGTCGTCGACGTCGCCTCCGGGCCGCAGACGCTGAACCGCCGCGTCACCGTCGGCACCTCGGAGCTGCATCGCCTCGAGATCCGTCGAATCGACCGCCCGCGCAGCGCCATCGCCGTCACGCTCGGCCTCGTCGCAGGCGGCCTTCTGGTGTACGCCGGACTCGACAGCGGGAGCCGCTGAGACCGCGCTGCCGACCGCCCCCCGCACTGGACACGCAGCGGCGTGACCCGTATATTTTCTGCCACGGCGTGCGCGTTCCCCCACCACGACGCTCTACGTCCGGCTGATTGCGAAGGCGTGGGATCCGGGAGGGCATCCCGGGTCCCGTTGATGTTTTTCACTCAGGGATGGTCGGCACATGGTTGAAGTAAGGCTCGGAGAGAACGACCGGCTGGACTGGGCGCTGAAGCAGTTCCGGCGCAAGGTCATCCGCTCCGGTCTTTTCAAGGACATGAAGAAGCGCCGCTTCTACGAGAAGCCGAGCGAGGCGAAGAAGCGGAAGGCGGCAGCAGCGCGCCGACGGAACGCCCGTTCACGGCGGCGCAGTCGATAGGAAGAGGTCCCGTGGCGCAGCCAGCGCCGCGGGATCGTAGCCGGACAGTACACAGGTTCTTTCACGCACTGCATTCATCGGACGGTTCTCTCTCGGACCCTCGCCGCCGGACGTGACCCACGCACGACCGTTCCCCACGCGGCAATCATCGTCACCGGAGCAATTCGCATGGCTCGGATCACCGGCACAGTCAAGTGGTTTTCCCAGGAAAAGGGCTACGGCTTCATCAAGCAGGAGGACGGCGCGGACGTCTTCGTCCACCACACCGCGATCCAGTCGCCCGGCTTCCGAACCCTGAACGAGGGTGAGCGCGTCGAATTCGACGTGATCGAGGAGCCGAAGGGGCTGAAGGCGCAGAACGTGGTTCGGCTCGACGCGCCGCAGGGGGGCCAGGAGAGCAGCGGCGGCTTCGGCGGTGCTCCTGGCGGCCAGCGCGGGGGTGGGCGAGGCATGGGTGGCGAGGGTAGGGGCGGGCAGCGCGGCGGTGGCGGCGGCTGGGGAGGTGGAGGCGGCGAAGACCGCTGGTAGCTCCTCGCGGCCGCGTCGCGATGACATCTTCGGAAGGGGCTCGGTGCCGCGGCGCCAGGCCCCTTCTCGCATTCCCGCCTTGATTCGCCGCCTCTCGCCTGTAGCTTGGGCTGCCGACCCTTCCGCAGCCGGAGCTGAGAGTTGACCAGAGGCCGAATCGCATTCGTGCTCGGCACGGCCCTGCTCGTCCATGCCGCGGGTGTGGCGGGACAGATCGGGCTTCCCGCCGAGCGGCCCGGCAGCACGCGCGCGATGGGGATGGGGGACGCGTACATGCTCGGGGCTCCACGCCCCGACGCACTCTTCTATAACCCGGCCGTCATCGATTCGACTTCGGGGATCGGCGCGTCGCTGGAGCGGATCGTCGATGGGCCGAGCCTGGTCAGCGCGGTGGCGGCCACGAGGTGGTGGAAGGGCGGCGTGGCTCTCGGTGCCCGGGCCTACGGCTCAGGACAGGGCACGCTCTCCGCCGGCCTCGGCTACGCCATGCCGGTACACGGCTTCCGCACCGGCATTGCCGCGCACTACGTGGAAGCGAGCTCGACGGATCGTGGCTGGTCGGTGGACATCGGCCTCGCGCATCGCGCCGGACCGCTCACGCTGGGTGTCGCCGCGCTGACGCTCGGTCCGGACCTCGCCCGGGCAGGAGAGCTTCCGACCCGCTACCGGCTGGACGCGGCCCTGCCCCGCCGACAGCTCGGGCCTCTGGACATCGCCGCCGCCGCGATGGCCGGACTGGACCGGGGCGGGGACGGTGCGGCAGGCGCGGGTGTGGAGGTCGGGTGGTGGCCGGTGGTGGGCCGTACGTTCATCGCGAGAGCCGGCTTGCGCTACGACCAGCGCGTCGTCGGCCGCGAGGTCTGGCCGACGCTAGGCGCTTCATTCGAGGGCAATGCGATCGTGCTGGAGTACGGCTGGGAGCGCCATCCGGGCGGCCCGAGCGTGAACCGGTTCGGCGTCGCGTTCCGCTGACCGCCCGAATCGCTACGGTCGAATCGCGCTTGCCGAGCCGGGAGCCGGCACCCGCACCGCGGTGAACGCGGGGTCGAGATTGGCGAAGCCAATGTCGTCGACGACGACGGTGCCGGCCGACGTCCCATCGAAGACCAGCCGCACCTCCCGCAGGCGCTCCAGATCGAGATCGGTCGCTGCGCGCCGGAAATCGGAGAGGGGCAGCGTGTACGTCTGCAGGATGAGCTCCCAGTCCTGCGGATAGAACTTCCTGTCCTGGTCGGCCCTCCGCATCACGTGCATCTCGAGCGGTCGGCGGACGGGGCCATAGTTCCGCAGCTGCACCCGCGCCGCATGACCGGCCGCGTCCACCACTTCGACCGAGAGGTCCACCGGCTCGTTCGACGGCTCTCCATCATTGTCGTTCGGTTTCTTTCCGTGCACCGTGGAGTCGGGGGCTGTCGTGTCAGCCGCCGCGGTACGCGGCAACGGCACGTCGCGCGTTGGTGCGAGGTCGATCTGAAGCGACGTCGCCCCACCCAGGTGCCAGGCGCGAGCGAGCGTGTCCGGCAGCTCGACCGCGTAGCGGGCAGGGGTGCCGAGGACGGTGGTGTCCGGGCCCGCGACGTGGTTGTTCCAGCCGATCCACACAGCCTGGTTCGTCTGGCTGGCGGGCGTGTCGTTGCGGTTGCGCGAGCGCAGCTCGAGCTCGCCCTCGTGCCAGCTGGCCAGGCTGTCGCCGCGCAGGCGCACGCCCGCGATGCTGCCGCTCGTGACGTCAATGTCCTCCTCGTAGTCGGCCAGAGGGCGGAAGCTGCCCGCGCGGAATCGCGTGATGTACATCGTCTTCGGGAGCCATCCGCCGATCACGCGGTCGTCGATGAAGAGCGGCAGATAACGCCGGTCGTCGCGCAGCGTCGCATCGAGGAACGCCGAGATGTACACCTTGGCGAACTGACGCTGCTGCGCCGCCGAGAGTAATCCGCGCAGATCGAGGATGCGGGCGCTGCGGGGCCCGCTGTCGTGCGCGCCCCAGATCAGGTTCCATTGGCCGTGGTTCGCGCGATACACGTAGATCGCCGTCTTGAAGTGCGGCTCGCCGTCCGTGAAGCGCACGCGGTGGTACTGCCGCAGCCCGTGGAAGCTGCTCACGTCGCCGTCGTGCGACCCCTCGAAGACCATGTAATCGACGTTCTCGACCGGCGTGCGCTGGCCGGCCGGCATGTACTGGCCGTCCACGGGGGCGATCGCGATCACGGAGCGGATGTCGAAGCCGAAGTCGAAGGTGAGGTTCGCGTCGTCGGGGTAGCGCGGCAGCCGGTTGAACGCGGCTGCAATGGCGACGGCCTCACCGCCGCGCGAGTGGCCGATCAGCGCGATGTGCTTCAGGTCGACCTTGCCCTCGAATGGATTGCCGGGCGTGCGGCTCCACTCGCGCCACTGCTGCAGGTGTTTCAGGAGCATCCAGCCGCGCGCGTCGTTCTCTCCCCGGATCGAGCCGTTTAGGAAGTTTTCGTCCACCGACGCGAGGATGTAGCCGCGGCTCGCGAGCAGCTCGCCGAGATAGCGGTATCCGGGGTCCGAGTAATCCTTCATGTTGTGGTTGCCGTGGACGATCAGCACGAGCGGAAACGGACCCTGCCCATCCGGATACCAGACCCTGCCGTTCAGTGGCATCTCCTTCGGTGTGAAGCCCCAGTAGTCGTTTCGCTGCTTGGCGCTCTTGCCGAGATCCACGAGTTTCGACGCGTCGACGGTGGGGGTGCGGATCGCGACGGAGTCCCGGTATTCGGGCCGACGGCGGTCGGTCCCGCTGCCGTAATAGAGCGTGCGAACGGCCCGCTCCCCGGGCAGCGCGGGGTTCGGCGCTTCGAGCAGCTGGCGAGACAGCACGGTGTCCGCATCGCTCGGAGTGAGCCTCAGCGCGGTGCGGCAGGAGCCCAGAGACAGCAGGAGGACGGCGGTGATCAGCTTCGGGAATCGAGTCATGGCGCAACATAGGAAGCGGAGAGCGCCGCTGACAACGCCGGCTGGCATCGTTTCTGCGAACGTTCGGCACGACCCCGGAGCGGGAGCGCGAAGCCTCGAGCGGAGGTGGTGCATGGGCGCGCTGGCGCGCTGGAACAATGGCATCGACCTGAACGCGGGATGTCCGATCGCAGAGCCCCTCGCAGCGAGACTGCGCTCGGCCCGCGACGAGATTACGCGCCGCTGGCTGGCGCGCATCGTGGACCGCGTAACGGTCGAGGCGGAGCAGGTCTTCCCGTCCGAGGAGCTGATCAACCACGTGCCTCTGCTGGTGAGCGCGATCGCCGACTTCATCGCCGACCCGGCGGAAGACGTGACGACGATCAATGCGGTCGTGGCCAAGGCCGTCGAGCTGGGCGAGCTTCGCTACCAGCAGGCATTCGGGCCACAGCAGATCCTCAAGGAGTTCGAGATCCTCGGCGGCATCATGCTCGCGGAGCTGACCCTGACTGCCGAACGCATCACGCCGACCTGCTCACCCTCCGAGGTGTTCGTCTGCGCCCACCGGCTGCACCGCGCGCTCGCCGCGATCCTGCAGGTCACGACGACGCACTACCTGCGCCTGATGGATGCCCGGGTGAACGAGCGCGAGCAGAGGCTACGCGGCTTCAACCGCATGGTCTCGCACGAGCTGAAGAACCGCGCGCACGCGGCGCAGAGCGCCGCCAGCGTGCTGCGGGAGGGCTGGTTCGACGGGGCCGCGCGCGGGCGGCTGCTTCGCATCGTGGCCGAGAATCTGGAGGCGCTGAGCGGAAAGCTGAACGACCTCCTCGA
This sequence comes from uncultured Gemmatimonadales bacterium, assembly GCA_963798855.1. Taxonomy (GTDB): domain Bacteria; phylum Gemmatimonadota; class Gemmatimonadetes; order Longimicrobiales; family RSA9; genus CAWCUU01. The sequence continues at coordinate 384,725 of CAWCUU010000002.1, forward strand.
GCTGTCGCGCATCGACCCCGCCGCGCGACGGCAACGCAACGTGCTCCTCGAGTCGGCGGTGGACGAGTCGATACGGCACGTTCGCGATCTCGCCCGGGATCGCGGCGTGACCATCCGCATCGCGGACGAGCTGCCGCGCGTCGAGGTCAACAGCGCCGCCGTCGAGCTTTGCCTGTCGAACTATCTCTCCAACGCGGTCAAGTACGCCGACGCGGAGCAGCGGGCACGGTGGGTGGAGATCACTGCGCGGCTGCAGGAGGACCAGGCATACGGCAGCGAGCTCGTCGTCGAGGTGCGGGACAACGGCGTGGGCGTTCCCGAGGCCGCGCGGAGCGAGCTATTCAAGCGCTTCTTCCGCGCGGAGAGCGCGACGAAGGAAGAGGGCTCGGGCCTCGGGCTGAGCATCGTGCGCGAGACGGTCGAGGCTCTCGGCGGCAGGGCATGGGCGACGTTCGACGACGAGAGCGGCTCCTGCTTCGCGTTCGCGCTCCCTTCCCGGCGGAGCGAGGACGGTCGCTGAGACGCTACCGCCTTTCCGTGCTCCTCGTCACCGCGCCGTGCCACCCGCCTCCAGCCAGCTCCTCCACTCGTCCTCGGTCTCACCGATCGTCAGCCGCTGTTGCCAGCGCACCAGCGGCATCCGCAGCAGCGACGGCTCCTCGGAGAGCTTCTCCAGCCAGCGCTGCTCGGTCAGGTGCGCGTGAGCCAGACCGAGATCGGCGAAGCGGGGGGAGTCGCGATCGAGGATCGCCTCGAGGCCGAACCGCTCCACGAAGCGCCGCAGCTCGCCGACCGACGCAGCGCGCCGCTTCAGGTCGACGAAGTGGGTCGGGATGCGACGCTCGGCGAAGAAGCGCAGCGCCTTGCGCGTGGCCGCGTCGCGTTTCACCCCGAAGATCTGCGGCTGCACTCTCAGCGATAGTTTGCGAAGCGGAGCTCGACGCCGTAGTCGCGGGTGCGCAGGAACGCGATGACCGCCTGGAGCTCGTCGCGGGAGGGGCTGCTGACCCGCAGCTCATCGCCCTGGATCGCGACCTGCACCTTCTTGAAGCCCTGCCCCTTCACGTCCTTCACGATCGTGCGGGCGGTGTCGGAGGAGATCCCCTGCTGCAGCTCGACGACCTGCCGGGCGTGTCCGAGGGATCCTTCCTCGACCTTTCCGGGCGTGAGGTTCTTCAGCGGAACCCCGCGCTTGACGAGCTTCGACTGCAGCACGTCGTACAGCGCCTTGAGGCGGTACTCGTCGTCGCCCTCGAGGTGGAGCTGACCGGCCTTGCGATCCAGCTCGATTGTGCACTTCGTGCCCTTGAAGTCGTAGCGAGTGCCGACTTCCTTCATCGCCTGGTTGACGGCGTTGTCGACCTCCTGCAGGTCGATGCCCGTCGTGATGTCGAACGAGTTGTTGCTAGCCATGCGGACAAGGTAGGAAGACTCTCGTCGGGCCACCAGCGAAGCGGTCCGCTAGCCGCTGATCTCGGCGAGGAACCGGGCGCCATAACGCTCCAGCTTCGCGGGACCGACGCCCGGCACATCGAGCAGCTCGACCGTGGTCGCCGGCCGGCGCTCGACCATTTCCCGCAGCACGGCATCCGTGAAGACGATGTAGGCGGGGACTCCCTGCTCGTCCGCGATGCGCTTGCGCAACTCCCGGAGCCGCTCGAAGAGAGGATCGCGGAAGACGCCGCCGGCCGGCTCGCGAACGCCGCGCGAGCGCGAGCGCTCCCGCTCGGCGCTCGCGATGGATTCCGCGATGCCGCTGCCGGTGCAGACGTCGCAGGCGTCGCCGCACGCGTCGCGCCGCTCATCGAAGTAGGCGAGAATCGCCTGGTGGCGGCAGACGGCGCGCTCGAGCAGCTCGAACAGGATGACCGTGGCGCGGCGGCGGCCGTCGCGCTGGACGGGGTCTTCGATGTCGCGCAGAAAGCGCTCGTGCAGCTTCACGTCCGCCCAGGAATAGAACAGGTAGCAGTCGGCCGGCTCGCCGTCCCGCCCCGCCCGCCCGATCTCCTGATACCACGACTCCACGTCCTTCGGCATGTCGCGGTGGATGACGAAGCGCACGTTCGACTTGTCGATGCCCATGCCGAACGCGATCGTCGCGACGATCACGTCCACATCATCGCGCTGGAACGCCTCCTGGTTCGCGGTGCGCTCCGCGTCGCCCAGACCGGCGTGGTAGGGGAGCGCGGCGACGCCGCGCGAGCGCAGGAAGTCAGCGGTGCTCTCGACGGCACGGCGGGACATGCAGTACACGATCCCGGGAAGGCCCGCGTGCCCGCGCACGAGCGCGAGGATCTCGCGGCGGGTATTTCCGCCCTGCCCTTTCTTGCGGCATCGGATGCGCAGGTTCGCTCGGAAGAACGACCCCTTGTAGCCGGCGGGACGCTTCATGCCGAGCTGGCACAGGATGTCGCGGGCGACGGCGCGCGTGGCGGTGGCGGTCAGCGCGAGCACGGGCACGCCGAGCTCTTCCTTCAGCCCCCGCAGTCGCCGGTACGATGGCCGGAAATCGTGGCCCCACTGAGAGATGCAGTGCGCCTCGTCCACGACCAGCAGCGACACGGGGCAGGTGCGCACGAACTCGCGGAGGGAGCCGTCCAGCGCTTCGGGGGCGAGATAGACAAGCTCGTATTCGCCGCGGCGCAGCGCTGCGAGACGGCGGCGGCGCTCGTCGAAGTCCAGCGACGAGTTGATTTCGGCCGCACGGAAGCCCAGCGAGCGCAGCGCATCCACCTGATCCTTCATCAGGCTGATCAGCGGCGAGACCACGACGACGGCGCCGTCGAGCAGCCGGGCCGGTAGCTGGAAGGTCAGCGACTTGCCGGCGCCGGTGGGCATCACCGCGATGCAGTCGCGGCCCTCCAGCACCGCATCGATGACCTCGAGCTGGCCGGGTCGAAAATCATGATAGCCGAACACATCCCGCAGCACCTGCCGCGGGTCCGGAGCCTGCACCGCTGCCCTCCCTTCCTGGAATTTCCGAGGAGCCGCCCGAGTGCCGCCGCGTGACCCTGCAGAGCATGAGCAACGCGCGCGTTCGTGTCCAGCGGAGCGCCGGACTGAACAATAGCCGAACGGGCTCGGCGGCAGAACCCGCCCGATGGTACGAATGGTGCGCAACCGGAGCCACAAATCACTCGAATGGAGGCACTTGGATCATGCTTCGAAATACCAGACGGACCCTTCTCGCGATCCTGCCGATCGTGCTGCTGTGGGCGGGGTGCGCCACCTCCGGCACGATGAACGAGGGCGCTGAGAACAACGAGCAGGCAGGCGCGGGGCTGACCGTCGCGGTGAACAACGACCTCACGGTGCCGTCGTCGGTCACCGTCTGGCTCGTGCAGGAGAACGGCTCGGCGCAGCTGCTGGGCACCGCCTCGCCCAACGACAAGGCGACGTTCCCGGTGCGCCAGTCCATCATCCCGGGCATCTACATCCTGAGGGCGCGGACGACCGGCGGGCAGGTGTACGAGTCGAATCCATTCAACCTGACGAGCGGAATGGACACGGTCAGCTGGGACCTGCAGCTGAACACGCTGGGGATGTAGACAGTGGGCAGGGGCGGAGAGCGGACGAGCGCCGCGCCCTCACCCGGTGCTCTGCATCGCGGCCGCGACGCCGTTGATGCTCAGGAAGACGGCCTGCGAAAGCCGCTCCCGAGCCTCCTCGGGCGAGGCGCGCAACCTGCGGAGCAGCTCGATCTGAAGCAGATTGAGCACGTCCGTGTAGGGGTTGCGCAGGCGGATCGACGTCTGGATCACGGGGCTGTCGTCGAGGATCTCTCGCTGCCCCGTGAGACGCAGGATCGCGGCGCGCGCCAGCTCGAAGTCGTTCGTGATGCGCGCGTGGATGCCTGAGTGATCCTCCCCTCCACCGGCGAGCGCCGCATAGAGCGCGGCGATCTCGAGCCGGGCACGTCCCATCTCGAGCTGCGCGTTGTCGATCACCGCCGCGAGGAAGCTCCAGTCGCGATAGAGGCTCCGGAGTTCGGCGTCCCCTCTCTGCTCCAGCGCGCGGGAAAGCGCCTCTCCGATGCCGTACCAGCCAGGGACCATGTAGCGGGTCTGGGTCCAGGCGAAGTTCCAGGGGATCGCACGCAGCCCCTCGAAGTCCACCTCTCCCGCCCCGCGCGAGACGGGTCGTGACGCGATCGGCAGGTGGCTGATCTGCGCGATCGGCGTCGCGCGGGTGTACCACGGCCAGAAGTCGGGATCGTCGATGAGGCGGCGGTACGCGGCCATCGAGTCCGCGGCGACGCGCGACGCGAAGTCGTGGCCCTGCTCCCCTCCGTCCGATCCCGCCGAGGAGGAGCGCGCCATTCCGTCCAGCATCGCGCCGACGATCTGCTCCACGTGCCGCCGCGCGATGCCGGGCAGCCCCCACCGGAACGAGATCACCTCGCCCTGCTCGGTGAAGCGGATCCGGCCGTTGTGGACGGCGGCGGGCATCGCCGATATGGCGCGGTTCGCGCGGCCACCGCCGCGGCCGACGGTACCGCCACGACCATGGAAGAGGCGCAGGTCCACGCCGTGCTCGTCGCACACCCGGGCGAGGCGGCCCTGCGCATCGTGCAGCGCCCAGTTGGCCATCCAGTAGCCGCCGTCCTTGTTGCTGTCCGAGTAGCCGAGCATGACCTCCTGGAAGCCGCCTCGTGCCGCCAGGTGACGCCGGTAGAGCGGGTGCAGGAACAGCGCGCGCATCCGTTCGTGCGCGGAGCCGAGGTCGTCGATCGTCTCGAAGAGGGGCACGAAGTCGAGAGGGCAGCGCACGCGGCCATCCTCGACGCGCCAGAGCCCCACCTCCTTGGCGAGCACCATCGGCTCGAGCAGGTCGCTCACCGCGTGGGTCATGCTCACGACGTAGCTGCCGATCGAGTCGGGCTCGCGCACGGCGGCGTCACGGACCACGCGGAAGCATTGCAGCAGCTCGTGTGTCTCTTCTGAGAGGGGAGCGCCGAAGGCGAGCAGCGGTCGGGGGCTGGCCAGCTCCGTGGCGAGGACGTCCAGGCGGCCCTGCTCGTCGAGCGCAGCGTAGTCGTCGCAGACGCCGGCGCGCGCCAGCAGCTCGGCGAGCGCGGCTTCGTGCACGCGACTGTGCTGGCGGATGTCGAGGGCCGCCATGTGGAAGCCGAACGCCTGCGCCAGCACCAGCGTACGGGAGAGCCGACCCTCCTGCGCGACGGCGCCCAGACCGGCCTCCTCGAGGCAGCGCCCGAGCGATCGCAGATCGTCCAGGAACCGGGATCGATCGTAGGCAACGTCGCCGCGAGGGGTGTCCTCCCCGGGAGCGGCGCTCGCGAGGGATTCCGGTTCGCGGAGCAGCTTCTGCAGGCGCGCCATCATGAAGGAAAGCTTGAGCCGGAACGGCTCGTGCTCGAAGCGCCGCGCCATCGATTCCGGCAGCGGAATTTCCCCTGCATCGGACTCGAGCGACTCGCGCAGCTCTGCCGGCACGGGCGCGCGGCGATCCGAGACGCTCAGCTCGCGCCGCAGCTCGCGCAGCTCATGCAGGTGCAGCCTCAGCGCGGCCAGCCGGTGCTGGCGAAGCGTCCAGCGGGTGACTTCCGAGGTCACGTTCGGGTTGCCGTCACGATCGCCGCCGATCCACGACCGAAAGCGCAGGAAGATCGGGATCTCCGACTCGCCGCCCCAGATCGCGCGGAATGCGCGCGCGACGTCGGCGTGAATGCGCGGGACCGTGTTCCAGATCGCGCCGCGCAGGAAGTGCAGCCCCTGTTCGACCTCATCTCGCACGGTCGGGCGCTGGGCGCGGATGTCGTCGGTGGAGAGCAGCACCGAGATCTGAGTGAACAGCTCGCGCAGCGCGCGGTCCTCCTGCTCCGGCGACGGGTTCCGCTGCAGCACGCCGAGCAACGTCGCGATGCGCCTCTGCTTGTACAGGATGGTCCTGCGCCTCGCCTCGGTGGGATGTGCGGTGAGCGTCGGCTGGATGTCGAGCCGGCGAAGGCGCTGGAGCGCCTGCTCGGCGGTCATGCCCGCATCGGCCATCCGGCGAACCGCGGCGGCGATCGACTCCGGCCGCGCGGCGGGCGCCCCGTCGGCGTCCCGTGACCGTTCCCGATTGATGCGGATGATCTCCTGCTTCTCGGCCTGATTGACGAGGTGGAAGAAGCCCGTGAACGCGCGCAGCAGCCAGTCGATGCACCGCTCGTCGAGCCCCGCGATGCGGCGCTGCGCCTCGGCGCGCTCCGTCGGATCGCTCCGGGCGGCCGCGCGCTTGCAGAGCATGCGCAGCATCTCGACCTCTTCGAACACATCCTCTCCGGCTTGCTCCCTCACCGCCTGCCCGAGCATCGCGCCGAGCAGGTTCACCTGCCGGCTCAGAGGTGCCGAGATGCCCGTGCCTTCCGCTTCGACCTCGAGTCCGCGCCAGCGATCCATGGCTCTCCAGGTGTGGGGAATCGCTCGCGCACGGGTATCACCAGATCCGTGCCAGCGGTATGTTGCCAGAATGGGAGCGCGCGAGGAGCGGATCGCCCCGCAGCGACGGGCGGCGGCGCTGAGCGGAGCTACGGGTGTCGCGACGACGAGGCTGCTCTCGCTCGTCGTGCTGATCGCGATGATGTACGCGCTCACTCGGCTGTCGCCGGGCGCCGACGACGCGGCCTCCGCCACCATGCGACTGGGATTCCTGCTGGTGGCCGCCTACCTGGCCGGTCAGATCGCGCGGCAGCTCGCGCTGCCGGGGATCACCGGCTACCTGCTTCTCGGTCTGCTGGTCGGGCCGTACGCGCTCGACATACTCTCCGTCTCCACGGTACAGCGATTCCGGCTCGTGGACGAGATCGCGCTCAGCCTGATCGCGCTGTCGGCGGGCGGGGAGCTGCGCCTGCCCGTCGTGCGCGAGCGCATCCGCAGCATCGGGACGATCACCGCGGTCCAGGTCACGGTCGTCTTCACGCTCGTCGCGATCCTGGTCTACGCAAGCCGCAACCTGATCGGCTTCCTGGACGGGCTGCCGAACCGGTCGGCGGAGGCCGTCGCGCTTCTCTTCGGTCTGGTCGCCGTCGCGAACTCGCCGGCCACGACCGTCGCCGTGATCACGGAGGAGAAGGCGGAGGGCGTTCTCAGCCAGACGGTGCTGGGGCTCACGGTCGTCAAGGACGTCCTCATCCTCGTGCTCATGGCGCTGCTGATCCCGCTCGCCGCCGCCGTTATGGAGCCGGGGCGCGGCTTCGCGCTCGATGCGGTCGAGGAGGTCTCCTTCTCGGTGCTCGCCTCGCTCGTCGCGGGCATCGGCTTCGGCTCCGCGATCAGCCTCTTTCTCCGCTATGGCGGAGGACGCCAGGTCCTGGCCGTGCTCGCCGCCGCGTTCCTGTCCGTCGAGATCGGCGAGCACTTCGGACTGGAGTACATCCTGATCTCGATGAGCGCCGGGTTCATGGTTCAGAACTTCTCGGACCAGGGGCCCGGCCTGCTGGAGGCTCTGGAGGCGAACTCACTGCCGGTTTACGCGCTCTTCTTCGCGGTGGCGGGCGCGGGGCTCGACATCCCGGCGCTGCGGGAGGCGTGGCGGATCGCGCTCGTCATCATCCTGGCTCGTCTCGTCTCCATCTACGGCAGCACCTGGCTGGGCGCGCGGATGGCCGGCGACGGACCGATCGTGCGGCGTCACGCGTGGAGCGGATTCGTCGCAATGGCGGGCGTCACGCTCGGCATTGCGAACCTCATTCGCGAGCGCTTCCCCGGGCTGGGCAGCAGCGTTGCATCGCTGATCATCGCGATCATCGCGGTGAACCAGCTGATCGGTCCGCCCATCTTCCGCTACGCACTTGTCCGTTCGCGCGAGAGCCGCCGCAGCCGATGATTCCTGGCAGGTCGCATCTGCTCATTCGACGAGCACGCAAAGCCCTCCATCGTCGATCGAGCAGTAGACGGGCGTCGTGACATCGAACACCTCGCCGTCCAGCGTCGCGCCGAGCGGCGCATCCGAGCGGAGCAGCAGGTGCCGGGCGTGGAGCAGCTCGACCTCGAAATCGACGAGGTCCGCCAGCTCACGTCCGAGCGCGAGCACCGCCGCCGGCCAGCGGCCGAGGAAACGACGCCAGCTCTCTCGCCGGGCCAGCATCGAGGCGTAGAAGCCGAACGTCGCGGTGTTCAGGAATGCCCTTTCGAGCGGCACGGGGACGAGCGCGGTCCCCGTCCCGGCAAGCACCTCGGCGGCCGTGCGGAGCGTCCCATCCCCGCCGCCGACGGCGAGGACGCCGGCCCGGGCGGACGCCGCGCGCAGCTCCGGCACCAGCGTCTCGGCCGTGAGGCGAACCGCGCGCGCCGCGAGCCCGGCGTCTCGAAGCGCGGCGTCGAGGCGATCCGCCCCCCAGCGTCCGCCGCTGTCGGTGTTCACGAGCACCGCGATCCGATCTCCCGCCATCCCCGTTCCAGTCGGACGGAGCGCTCCCGGCATCTGCCGGGGCGTCCGCCTACGTATTAGGCTTCAGCGGTGCATGGACCCGGGTTCCGCGGGCCCGGCGCACGCCATTCCGTGACAGGAGCCGCCATGCAGACGGTGCCCATCCAGACGAGTGCGGAGCTGCTCTACCTGCTCAGCGGTGATGCAGCCGACCTCGCCGAGACGGTCGCGCACATGCGGAGCGCGGACATCGCCGAGGTGCTGAACGAGCTGCCGCCGGCGACGGCCGCGCGCGTCGTCGCCGCGCTCCCGTTCGACATGGCCGTGCAGGTGATGGACCAACCCGAGCTTGCCATGCCGGCCGAGATCTTCGGGCATCTGGGCCTGGACACCGCGGTGGCGCTCGCTGAGGCGATGTCCGCGGACGAGCAGGCGGACTTGCTGCGCGACATGGATGAGACCGACCGCACGCGCATCCTGCGCGCGCTGAACCGGCGAACGCGCGAGGAGCTGAGCCTGCTGCTGCGCCACGACCCGAGCACGGCGGGCGGACTGATGACGACGGAGTTCGCGGCGGTGTCGGCCGAGCGCACGGTGGACGAGGTGCTGCGCCACCTCGGCGAGGTTGGATCGGCTAAGGAAACCATCTACGCGATCTACCTGGTCGATCCGGCGACGCAGCGACTGGAGCACGTGGTCGGCCTGCGCGACCTCATCGCCGCCGACAAGGAGCGACGGGTCGGGGATCTGGCGGACCGGCGGCAGCCGATCACGGTGCCGCCGCAGATGGACCGGGAGGAGGTCGCACGGCTGATCTCGAAGTACAACCTGCTCGCCGTCCCGGTCGTGGACGCGCAGCGGCGCATCCTCGGCATCGTCACGGTGGACGACGTCATCGACGCGCTCGTCGAGGAGCTGACGGAGGACGTGCAGAGATTCGGCGGTACGGGCGTCATGACCGAGCCGTATCCGCAGATCCCGCTCCGCGCCATGGTGCGCAAGCGGGCCGGCTGGCTGGGCGCGCTCTTCCTCGGCGAGATGCTGACGGCCACGGCGATGGGCTACTTCGAGGGCGAGATCAGCAGGGCGGTCGTCCTCGCGCTCTTCATCCCGCTGATCATCAGCTCGGGCGGCAACTCGGGGTCGCAGGCGACATCGCTGATCATCCGCGCCCTGGCGCTTCGCGAGGTGGAGCTGCGCGACTGGTGGCGCATCGCGCTCCGTGAGCTGCCAGCGGGCTTCGCGCTCGGCGCAATCCTCGGCGCGATCGGCCTCATACGCGTGCTCGTTTGGCAGGAGATCGGCTGGTACGACTACGGACCGCACTTCCTGCTCGTCGCGCTCACCGTCGCGATCGCGCTCGTGGGCGTCGTGACCTTCGGCTCCTTGACCGGCTCGATGCTGCCGTTCCTGCTCAAGCGACTCGGCTTCGATCCGGCGAGCGCCTCGGCCCCGTTCGTCGCGACCCTTGTCGATGTCACCGGGCTGGTGATCTACTTCACCGTCGCGATCCTCATGCTCCACGGCACGCTGCTCTGAGTCATCGCACGGTCGCCGGCCATCGACCGCTCCACCCCGTGAGGACGTAGACCCGGCGGCCATCGATGACGCCGCCGCGCTCGCGCTGCGCCACGTCGCCAATGCGGACAGCATGGAAGTAAGGTGACAGCTCCTGCACCAGCGGGTGCGGCTCGGGGTCGGGCGGCAGCGCGAGCACGAGCGCGTCGCCAGCAGACGCCATTCCCGGAAACGACGGCCAGTAGTCGTACTGGTTCGGGCGCCCGGAAAGGGCCAGACACGACACCTGCGGATGGTCCGGCAGCCAGAACGCGAGCTCCGCCGCCTCCTGGTAGCGCTGGGCCGCGTACCATACGCGGGGAGTCGACACTCCCGCGGACGTCGTGCCGGTCCCACCGCGGCCCTCGCCGGCGACCTCGGCGCCGCCGGCGGCCGCGGCGGTCGCGATCCGGTCCCAGCCCGCCGCTCGACCGATCGGATCCCGCCGCGGCGGCACGGGAAGCACCGGCACCACCGCCTGCACGTAGACCACGGCGACGAGCGCGGCACCCAGCGCGCAGCCGCCGATCAGCCAGCGGCGGCGGCGGCGCGACGTCGCCCACCCGGCGAGCACGACGGTAGCCGGCAGATACGTCGCTGCGGGCCAGTTCGGCTCCACGCGCTTGCGTAGCGCGGTCAGCACGAAGAAGCCGAGGGTCACGGCCGAGGCGGCCGCCAGCAGGTGCATGATCGGCGGCCCGCGCCGCAGCGACCCGGCGATCGCGATGATCATCAGACCGAACAGCACGGGCGACACGAGGGCGGCCTGCCCTCCCAGGAGCTCGGCCTCGTGCGAGAGCGCGGAGCCGCGTGGTCGGCCCAGTCCGTGGCCGAGCTGGAACGCGAACGACGCCCATCCGTGGCCGGCGTTCCAGACGACGACCGGCACGAAGACCAGGACGGCGAGCGCGGCGGCGAGCCAGGGCCCGGGTCGCCTCAGGTGAGGCCGGAGCCGGGGGGCGGCGGCCAGCCCGACAAGCACGGCGAGCGGGATCAGGACCGCCGTGTACTTGGAGAGCAATGCCAGGCCCGATCCGGTGCCCGCGACGAGCCACCAGCGCAGCGCCGCCGGCGAGTCCGGCGGCGACTCGATCGCCCGCGCGGCGCCGTAGAAGGTGATCGAGCCCGCGAGCAGAAGCGGCGCATCCGGGGTGGCGAGCACCAGTCCGGCGGCGGCTAGAGGCATGCAGGCGAGAACGGCCGAGGCACGCAGCGCCGCGCTTCCGCCGGCGATCCGCCCCGCGATGGCGATCATCACGAGAGACGCGACGAAGCCGCCGAGGATGCAGAGGAGACGGACGCCGATCGGCGTCGCGCCGAGCATGGAGGCCCCGCCGCGGATCAGGAACGCGATGGCGGGGGGATGATCGAAGTAGCCCGCGGCGAGTCGCCGCGACCACTCCCAATAGTAGGCTTCATCGGGAAAGAGCGGCAAACGCGTCCCGACCACGAGTCGGACCAGCGCTGCTCCTGCCGCCACCCAGACCGCAGCCCAACCCCAGGATTCGCGCAGCCAGCCGTGCGGACGCGCCGCCTCTCTGCCTGTCGGCTCCGTCACCGATATGCGGGTCTTCATGCTCCCCAGTCTCTCGCCCCGAAGGACGAGAGGCCAGGGGCAGGAAGGTCAGACGACTCTTCGACCCTGTATCACCCGGATCAGAACCACGATGATGGCCAGCACCAGGAGGATCCAGATGAATCCTGAAAGCGTGTAGCCGGAGACCATCCCCAGCAGCCAGAGCACCAGCAGGATGATTGCGATCGTCCACAGCATTTGCCCCTCCCTGTTCTCTCCCTGATCACATGAAGAGCCGGTACGAGGCCGGCCCACTCTTTCCCCCCAGGTGCGTCGAGGGTTGCTCCGTTCTAGTGCACGGCTCGTGCCAAGTCGGTGTCGAAGACGAAGCTACTGGTATTGAACAAAAAAGGGCGGTGGTGACAGGGCCAGCACCTGTGCCGGCGTCATGAGCCGGCTGCCGCCGCGCGTGTCGTTCCTGAAGAACAGTTTGAACCCCGTGAAGGGCACGGCCGTCGGCGCGACCACGCTGCGGTAGGTGGAGCGCTTCAGCGTCGGCGGGCCCCACCCGTCCATCAGCAGCACGACCTGGACGCGAGGATCGTCGGTGCGGATGCGATTCACATTCGTGACCATGCCCTCGGTGAAGCGGTGAACGACCAGGATCTTCGGTGGCAGGTCGTAGCGATCGACCAGCTCCGCGAGCAGGTCTACGGCGTAGTTGATGTCCGACGCGTCCAGCGTGCCGATGACCTTGCCGGGCACCTGGTTCGGCGCCATCGCCCATTCCGGGTCGAGCGCCAGATGGACCTCAGGACGCTTCAGCCAGGACACCAGCCGAGGCAGCTCATCCCGCACCTTGCTCCGACCCGGCTGGACGTCGAGCACCACGAGCGCGTTCCGCGTGGACGCCCAGTCGACGACCCTGCCGATCACCGCGTCCGACATGCGCACGCGATGCAGCCGCTCCGGTCCCGGCGCCGCGGCCGCCTGCACAGCGATCGGCTCCAGCGCCGGCCGCACCTGCGTGCGCGGATCCGCCGCGCGCCACTCCGCGACCACCCGGTCGAGCCGCGCGAGCATCTGATCGGGCGGCAGAGCGCCAAGGATCCCCAGCCGGTCCGAAAGCGGATTGCCGTAAAAGGCGACGATCCGGCTTCCCGGCAGCACGGCTCCGGCGCGATAGGCGGCCGGTCCGCCCCGGGCGCGGAAGTCGCTGGCGCAATGTACCGGTGCCGCGCCCTCGGGCTCGGGCTCGGGCTCGGGCTCGGGCTCGGGCTCGGGCGCCGGCTCGGCCGGGGGCGGCGGCGGAGCGATCAGCGTGTCCGGGGGTTCCGCCCTCGGCTCCGGCGCGGGCGCCGGCTCAGGCTGCGGCCCGGGCTGCGCGGGCTCGGGGTTGCGCCCGCCGCACCCCGCGACAGCCGTCGCGATCAGCAACAGCGCAGATCCTGCGTGCGCCGCGAATCGGGAGCGGCCGCGTATACGCAGGGCGCCTGGATCGGAGCGCATTCTCATAGCGGAGGCCTCCGCCCGTCCTGCTCACCGGGCGCCTGCGCCTCGATGAAGATGCGGCTGACACGGCGGTCGTGCTCGCGGAGGCGATCCTCGAGCTCGTTCGTCGCGACCGCGGCGTCGCTGGCCGAGTGGTCGTCACGGAAGCGAAGCTCTAGCGCGAGCAGGATCTCGTCGGGCGCGAGCTGCAGCGTCAGGACGCGGCCCACGTGCTCGACGGAGGGGTGCTCCTGCGCGAGACCCCGCAGCCGATCGCGCAGCTCGGGGTTGATGCGCTCGCCGATCAGCAGCCCGCGCGTCTCGTAGGCGAGCCAGAAGGAGACGCCGGCGAGGATCAGGCCGATGACGACGGAGGCGAGCGAGTCGAGCTGCGGCATGTCGAGTCAATGGGACAGGAATACGCCGAGGAACGCCACGACAAGGCCGGCGAGCGCCGCCGAGTCCTCGCCCAGCGGGATGAACAGCTTCGGGTCCTTGCTCTGGCGAAGTGCGGGCCAAAACGGCCAGTCTCCCTTACGTGCGAGGAAGTGCTTCATCGCGATCGTGAAGGAGGCTCCCTCGGAGGCCAGCGCGATCGCGAGCACGACGTAGTTCCAGGTGGGATCCTTCATCTCGCCGCCGCCCTCGAGCAGGCCGTGCACGCCTTCGTAATGGATAGGCCGCCGCCAATGCCGAAGAGGACGATCGCGACGATCAGGCTCCAGAAGTACAGCTCCTGCCCGTAGCCGAACGGGTGCTGGTCGTCGGGCGGCTTGTCGCTGCGTTTCTCGCCGACGAGGAGCAGGCCCTGATTCGACGTGTCGGCGACGGAGTGAATGCCCTCGGAGAACAGCGCGGAGCTTCCGGTCGCCGCAGCGGCCGCGAACTTCGCGAGCATGATCACGAAGTTCGCGGCCAGCGCGGCGTAGACGACGACCTTGCTCTCGCCGGAGTCCGAGCCCATGTCCTTTCCGTGTGAGCGCTGCAGCCGTGATTCCGCGTATCAGCGGCGGGCAAGTACCGCACCAGCGTGCAGCGAGCATCGGAGGAACAATGTCGTCTCAGCCGATCGTGAGCGTGCTGCTTCCCGTCCGGGACGCCGCACCATACCTCGCGGAGGCGATCGCCTCGCTGCGCGCGCAGACTCTCGAGGACTTCGAGATCATCGCCGTCGATGATGGCTCCACGGACAATGGCGCGACTCTGCTGGCGCGCTGGGCCGACAGCGATACGCGCGTGCGCGTGATCCGACAGGCCGCGCTCGGCATCGTCGCGGCGCTGGAGCGGGCGCGCGCCGCGGCCCGGGGTCGCTGGCTCGCACGGATGGACGCCAATGACGTCGCGTTGCCCGACCGGTTGAGCCTTCAGCTGGAGCGCGTCCGCGCCTCCGCCGGCGCCGTCGCCTGCGGCTGCCGCGTCGAGTACTTTCCTCGCTCCCAGCTACGCGGCGGAGCCCTGCGCTACGAGCGCTGGTTGAACGGGATGGTGGAGCCGCCCGAGATCGAGCGCGAGATCTTCGTCGAATGCCCCATCGCGCACCCGACCTTCTTCCTCGACGCGGCCGCGGTCGCCGGCGCCGGTGGGTACCGCGATGCGGGCTGGCCCGAGGACTACGACCTGCTGCTACGGCTCTGGCGACGCGGTGGGCGGCTCGTCAATGTGCCCGAGGTGCTGCTGCGCTGGCGCGAGCGGAGCGACCGGCTCTCCCGAACCCACGCGCGCTACTCGCCGGACGCGTTCCGGCGCTGCAAGGTCCACCATCTGCAGCGGACGCTGCTGCCCGGGCGGGACGGCGCGGTGATCTGGGGCGCGGGACCGACCGGCAAGGCGCTGGGCCGGACGCTGCTCGATGCAGGCACGCCGGTCCGCGGGTTCATCGATCTCGATCCGCGCAAGATCGGGCAGGAGATCTACGGCGCACGCGTAGTCGCCCCGGACGCGATCCCGCGTTTCCGAGGCGCGCTGTGTCTCGCCGCGGTGGCGCAGCCGGGCGCCCGGTCGGAGATCCGGGCGGCGCTCGACGCGGCGGGATGGCTCGAGATGAAGGATTACGCGGCCGTGGCCTGAACGAAGTCGACAGATACCGGAGCGGAGCGAGACGATGTTCCTGGAGACGATCGAGACTCACGGCCTCGCCCACCTCTCCTACGTGATAGGCGACGAGGTCGCTCACGTCTGCGCCGTGATCGATCCGCGTCGCGACATCGACGCCTACGTTGCCGCCGCGGAGAGGCACCAGTGCCGCATCGCGTGGATCCTCGAGACGCACATCCACGCCGACTTCGTTTCCGGCAGCCTGGAGCTCGAGGCCGTCACCGGAGCTCCCATCGGGGTCGGCGCCGGCGGCGACTACGGCTTCCCCTGCGACGAGCTCGAGGAAGGGCGAGAGATCGAGCTGGGGAGCGTCGCTCTGCGAGTCCTGCAGACGCCGGGGCACACGCCCGAGCACCTGAGCTTCGTCGTGCGCGGCGGCCAGGCCGCGAGCGAGGAGTGGGGCGTCTTCACCGGCGATACGCTCTTCGCCGGCGCGGTCGGCCGACCCGACCTGCTCGGCCACGAGCGGACGGAGGAGCTGGCGCGGGCGCTGCACGCGTCGCTGTTCGACAAGCTGCTCCCGCTCGGCAATGGCATGCAGGTGCTGCCGGCGCACGGCCGCGGCTCGCCCTGCGGCGCCAGCATCGGAGACCGGACCAGCACGACCATCGGCTACGAGCGCCGCTTCAACCCCGGCCTGCAGCCAGACTCCGTTCCGGACTTCACCCGCCGCCTCCTCGAGACGGCGCCACCCGCGCCGCGCTACTACCCGCGCATGAAGCGCGTCAACGCCGCGGGCGCGCGCATCCTCGGCGCGCTGCCGACGCTCCAGGCCGTGACCGCGGACGAGCTCCGAAGCCGCCTGGAGGCGGGCGCCACCACGATCCTCGACGTGCGCGAGATCGACGCGTGGGGCGGCGCGCACATCGCCCTCTCTCTCAACATCGCGCTGCGCCCGTCGTTCCCGATCTGGGCCGGGTGGATGCTGGACCCGGAGCAGCCGCTCACGCTCCTGCTCGAGGACGCCGCGCAGCTCGACGAAGCCGTCCGGCAATTACTGCGCGTCGGCATCCAGCGGCTGGACGGCTATCTGGCGAAGGGGATGCCCGGCTGGACCGAGGCGGGTCTGCCCATCGAGAGCGCGCGGATGATGGGAGTCCACGAGCTGGCGCAGCGGATTCGCGGCGAAGAGCACGACCTGCAGGTCCTGGACGTGCGTAGCGACGAGGAGTGGAGGGAGGACCGCATCCCCGGCGCGCGGCACGTGTTCGTGCCGTACCTGCCCGACTCGCTCGATCGGCTCGACCCGGACCGTCCGGTGGCGACCTACTGCGGAAGCGGATTCCGCTCCAGCCTCGCCGCGAGCGTGCTGCTCCGCAACGGATTCCGCGACGTGCGCAACGTGACCGGCAGCATGTCGGCCTGGCGCGCGGCCGGCCTCCCGCTCGAGCGAGGGGAGCCGGGGCCCTAGCGGATCAGCTGGATCGCAGCCGCAGAGGCGTGCCCCATGGGTCCTCGAGGCGCCAGCCGCGGTGCTCGCGCTCCGGCGACGCGCCGGCGGCCCGCAGGCTCTGCACCGCCCGTTCGAGCGCGTCGCCGCCCGGCACGCACAGACTCCACTCGAGCAGTCGGGGCTCGTCCTCCTCCGCCGGCCGCGCGCCCGCTCCCGCCCAGGTGTTCAGACCGAGGTGATGGTGGTAGCCGCCCGCCGAGAGAAAGAGCGCGCCGGGGTAGCTCCAGCTCACCAGATCGAGGCCCAGACCCTCGTGGTAGAACCCTCGCGCCTCATCGAGATCGGCGACCCGCAGGTGCACGTGACCGAGCGTCGTACCGGCCGGAATCCCGCGCCACTCTGCGCCGTCCTCGCGCAGCAGACTGCTCACCGCCAGCGGCGCAGTTCCGATCACCAGCTCCCGGCTGCGGTGGCGCCATCTCGAGCGCGGCCGATCCACGTACACCTCGATCCCGAGGCCGTCTGGATCGTCGATGTAGAGCGCCTCGCTGACCGTGTGATCCGCCGCCCCCGGCCGCAGACCCCGCTCGACGGCGAAGGCGAGGAAGCGGCCGAGCGCGGCCCGCTCGGGAAGCAGGATCGCGAAATGGTACAGCCCGAGCCGCTCAGCGGCGTGTCGGCGCGCACCCCGGCGCTCGATCAGCTCCACGAGCGCGTGCGGCGAGCCCGGCACCCCCAGACGCGCGCCCCCGTCGCCCTCGCTCAGCAGCAGCAGCCCGAGCAGGTCGCGGTAGAAGGACAGCGATCTCTCCAGGTCCGAGACCTGGAGCAGCACCCCCTGCAGGTGTGTATCCGGCGGCAGCCGGAAGCCGGCCGGTGGGATGCCGTACTCGTCGGCGACGGGCGGTTCTGTGATCATCCGCTACATGATGCGGTGGCGAGCCCCTCGCCGACAGGGGGTCGCGCCGCTCCGCCGATACGGCGACGAGAGCGCGCGCTGCCGGGCGGCGGGCACCGGCTCGGACGGGCTCGAAGCCGACGCCCCGGCCCCCGACTGCCCCTCCGTCGGGGGCGCAGGGACGCGGGACGGGCACGCTCTGCACGTCATCCCCGCCCCGGCCGCAAAGCCTCCATCCGGTCCGGCTCGCGGAGCAGGTCCGCCACGCTCGTTCGCCCAAAGAAGCCGGCGATCTGATCGGCGACCGCTTTCCACTGCGCGTGCGCGGGACACGGCGTCAGATCGCTGCACGCCTTGCGGCCCAGCAGGCAGCGCCGCAGGCCGACGTCGTCGAACGGCTCGACGATCTGGAGCAGCATCAGCTGCTCCGGCGGCACGGCCAATCGGAAGCCGCCGTGTGGCCCCCGCTGTGAGCTCAGGATTCCGGTCTTCGCCAGCTGATTCAGTGTCTTCGACAGATAGTTCCGCGGCATCCCCAGCGAGTCGGCCACCAGCTCCACCGACACCGAGCCGCTCGAGTCGGCGATGAACAGCACCGCGCGTAGCGCGTATTCCGCCGTGTCTGAGAGCATAAGCGCACGTTCCGGGTGGATCTATCCTGCGCGGGTCCGGGCAAGTTGTCGCCCCCGTGCGCTCGCGGGTATCGGGATTTTCGCGCGAGAGCGGTGGGGCGGTTGTCGCGTGATTCCGTGCTCCGGCATCAGGATCCACCCCTCGCTTCGTGCAGGAATTCTCCACTCGAAGATTCGTGAAGCGCCCGACGGCGGGTGAGGGCGATGCCTGATAGATATCGATGGAGCCGAGCCCAAAGCGACGAGACCCGCGCCCAGTGAGACCTGAATTTTCCGATGCCCCATCGGCGACGTCCGGAGCGGATATCCGCGGGCGTGCCGCGACCGTCTGCGCGGGGGATTGCCCCACAGCGCGGGGCGAGGTTTTCGGAAGAATTCCTACATATCTACCTGATAAACTCCGATTTGTCCGCCCGCTACTGCACCTAGCTTGGACGCACGCAACGGAGCGGGGCACTCGATCAGGCTCGGGAGCGGTCGCGGCCGCGGGATTCCGGACACGATTCCAGGAGGAAGGCGAACCATGAGACTCGGGGTGCGAGCGGGGTGGCTGCCTGCAGCGCTGATTGCGGCAGGGCTGGCCGCGTGTGGGGGCGGTGGCGAGCAGGGGGCGAGCGCCGACTCGGCGTCGGCCTCGTCGGCGCAGACCGCGCAGATCACGCCGGCCGACCGGGAGGAAGCGCAGCAGATCTTCAAGACGCGCTGCGCCGCGTGCCACGGTCCGACGGGTCACGGAGACGGACCGGGTGCGGCGTCGCTGGTACCGCCGCCGCGCAACTATCACGACAGGGCGTGGCAGGACAGCGTGACGGACGACGAGATCGAGAAGGCGATCGTGTACGGCGGAGCTGCGGTGGGCCGGAGCCCCGCCATGGTCGGCAACCCCGATCTGGCGAACAAGCCGAGCGTCGTCGCGGCGCTACGGGAGATCGTCCGCAGCTTCGGTAAGCAGCCGTGAGTCGGGCGAGCCGGCGCGTGCGGAACGCAATGGGAACAGGGAAGACGAGGAGGGAGCTGATGAGGGCTTTGCGGGTGGGCACGGGCCTGGCTGCGGCGATTCTGGTCGCCGGCGTCGGGCTGGGGGCGGGGGCGTGCGGCAGCGCGAACGGGTCGAAAGGGGGCGAGTCGGTGCAGGCGCTGATGAAGGCGCGCAACCTGACGGAGGCGGATGTCACGGCGGCACTGAAGACATACACGCCGACGGGCCGGACGGACGCGTTCGTGATGTTCGCGTCGGGCGGGCACAGCGGCCAGGTCATCGTGATCGGGGTCCCGTCAATGCGGATCCTCAAGTACATCGGCGTCTTCACGCCGGAGCCCTGGCAGGGGTATGGCTTCGACGACCAGTCGAAAGCGCTGCTGGCCGGCAGCTCGCCGAAGGGTCACGCGCTCGGGTGGGGTGACAGCCACCACCCGGCGCTGAGCGAGACGAACGGGGATTACGACGGGCAGTACCTGTTCATCAATGACAAGGCGAATGCACGCATAGCGGTAATCGACCTGAAGGATTTCGTCACGACGCAGATCGTGCACTCGCCGCTGCTGGGTACGGATCACGGCGGTTCCTTCGTCACGCCCAACACGGATTATATCATCGAGGGCGGGCAGTATCCGGTGCCCCTGGACGGCAGCTACGCGCCGCTGGGGGACTACAATGACAAGTATCGTGGCGCGGTGATGTTCTGGAAGTTCGACCGCGCCAGTGGGAAGATCGACCCTTCGCAGTCGTTCGCCATGGAGCTGCCGCCGTACATGCAGGATCTCTCCGACGCCGGCAAGCTCGCGAGCGATGGCTGGGCTTTCATCAACTCGTTCAACACCGAGCGCTCGACGGGTGGTGACATGGACGGCAAGCCGCCGCTGGAGTCGGGCGCATCGCAGAACGATATGGACTACCTCCACGTCATCGACTGGAAGACGGCGGCGGACGTGGCGGCGCAGTCCGGCAAGACGCGCACGATTCAGGGCGTGAAGGTGATCCCCTTGGAGGTCGCGGAGGCCGAGGGTCTGCTCTTCTTCGTGCCCGAGCCGAAGAGTCCACACGGCGTCGACGTCACGCCGGACGGCAAGTACCTGGCGGTCTCCGGCAAGCTGGACACGCACGAGACGGTCTACGACTGGGCGAAGATCAAGCAGGCGATCGACGCGAAGAATTTCGAGGGCAAGGACGCGTATGGTGTCCCGATCATCGGCTTCCGAACGGCGCTGCACGGCCAGGTCGAGCTGGGGCTGGGACCCCTGCATACGCAGTGGGACGACCAGGGTAACGGCTACACCTCGCTGTTCATCGAGTCGAAGATCGCAAAGTGGTCCCTGAACGACATGAAGGTGATCGAGAAGATTTCCGTGCACTACAACATCGGGCATCTGGCGACGCCGGAGGGCGACACCGAGCACCCGAAGGGACAGTACGTGATTGCGCTGGACAAGTGGTCCATCGACCGCTTCAACAACGTCGGCCCGTTGCTACCGCAGAACCTGCAGCTGATCGACGCGGCGACCTCGCCGATGCAACTCCTTTACGACCTTCCCATCGGGCTCGGCGAGCCGCACTACGCGCAGATCATCAGCGCGGACAAGCTGAACCCGACGCAGCTCTACTCGCCCGTGGGCGAGAACGCGGTCACGCACCAGCCGGACCCCTGGGCCGCGAAGACGGAGGCCGATGCTCGCATCGAGCGGCACGGCAAGCGCGTCAATGTGGTGGTCACGGAAGTGCGCAGCCACATCAAGCCGGACGCCGTCACGGTGAATCAGGGCGACACCGTGCACTTCCACATCACGAACCTGGAGCAGACGCCGGACGCCACGCACGGCTTCGGCATCGACCGCTACGACATCAACCTCTCGCTCGAGCCCGGGAAGACGACCAACGCCACCATCGTGGCCGACAAGGCCGGCGTGTTCCCCTACTACTGCACCGAGTTCTGCTCGGCGCTGCACCTCGAGATGATGGGCTACTTCATGGTCAGGCCGGGGCAGTAGCGGATCCCCGCGGCGTCCCGGGCTGGCACCTCGCCGGCCCGGGCGCGCGGACCGCGGAGACGCATGGCATGACCGAGTTCCCTCGAGTCTTCGCATCCGGCAGGCGCGTCGGGCGGATCACGGTGATCGTCGTCGCCGCGGGGCTGGCCGTCGCGGCGGTGGGACGCCGACCCGGCGTCCACCCCGCGCATGGGGCGCGAACGCCCATGGCCCCCGACGCAGGTTGTCCGGCGGGCGCGACGCGGATTCCGGCCGGCGCGGCGATTCAGCCGGTCCTCGACGCAGCCCGGCCCGGCAGTACGCTCTGCCTTTCGCCGGGAAGCTACGCCGGCCCCATCGTGATCCGTACCGCGCTCACGTTGCGTGGGCCCCGCTCGGCGGTGGTCCGGTCGGACGGCCACGGCCGCACCATCGTGGTGGAGGCGGCCCGCACAACGCTGCGCGGCTTCAGCGTGAGCGGCAGTGGCCAGCGCTACGACAAGATGGATGCCGCGGTGTACGTCCATGCCGACAGCGTGGTGGTGCGAGACCTCGCCGTCCGAGATGCCCTCTTCGGCCTCGTGGCCGAGCAGTCGAGCGGCATCGTGTTCGCGGGCAACGACATCCTGGGAGATGCCGCCACCGCGGTCGGGATCCGAGGCGATGCCATCCGGATCTGGGAGGTGCGCGGCTCCCGCATCGCCGACAACCGCGTGCGCGACTCCCGCGACATTGTGATCTGGTATTCGCCCGGGAACGTGCTCTCGGGCAACGAGGTCCGGCGCAGCCGCTATGCCAACCACTTCATGTACTCGAGCAACTGCATCGTCGAGGACAACGACTACCGCGACAACATCGTCGGCGTCTTCGTCATGTACTCGCACGACATCGCGCTGCGGCGGAACGTCTTCGCGGACAACATCGTCTCGGATGGAATGGGGCTGGGCGCGAAGGAGTCCGGCAACCTCGTGGTGGAGGACAACCTCTTCGCCGGCGACAACCAGGGCATCTATCTCGATACCAGCCCGTACCGTGCCGGCGATTTCGTCTGGGTTCGCCGCAACACGTTCGCACTGAACGACGCGGCCGTCACATTCCACAGCAGTGAGACCCGCAACGTCTTCACCGACAACATCTTTCAATACAACCGTAGCCAGGTCGTGGTGGAAGGCCGCGGCAACGCCCGCGGCGTGCGCTGGGCCGGCAACTACTTCGACGACTACCGGGGCTACGATCTCGATGGGGACGGCATCGGCGACGTCGCCTATGCGCCGCGCAGCCTCTCCGCGCAGCTCGTCGCCGACCACCCTCAGCTGCGCTTCTTCCGCGGCACCGTCGCGGTGCGGCTGCTCGACCTCACCGCGGAGGTTCTGCCGCTCCTCCAGCCCGAGACGCTGCTCACCGATCCACGGCCACGCACGAAGCGTCCGCCCTGGGTTCGTTCCATCGAAGGGAGAGAGAACTGACGTGCGCGTCGAGATGAGCGAGGTTCGAAAGAGCTTCGATGGCGTGGAGGCGCTGCGCGGCATCTCGTTAGAGGTCGCCTCCGGCGAGCGCGTTGCGCTGGTGGGCCCCAACGGCTCTGGGAAGTCGACGCTGGTCCGCGCGGTCACGGGCATGCTGCGCTGCGAGGGCGAGGTTCGGCTGGATGGGCAGGACCCGTTCGCCCAGCGAGTCCGGCTGGCGGCACGGATGGCATGTGTGCCGCAGACCGCGCCCCAGCTCGGCGCAACCGTCGGCGAGGTCGTCCGCGCGGTGGCGCGACTACGGGGGCTCGACCGGGCCGATATCGAGATCGTCGCGGATCGGCTCGAGCTGGAGGTGGACGCCGTGGCGCGGCGCCCCGTGCGCGCGCTGTCGGGCGGGACGAAGCAGAAGCTGCTCATCGCGCTCGCGCTGGCCGCGCCCGTGTCGCTGCTGATCATGGACGAGCCGACCGCCAGCCTCGACGCCCGCACCAGGGAGTCCTTCTTCCGCCTCTTCGAGGAGCGAGCGCAGGGCGCGACGCTCCTCCTCAGCTCGCATCGGCTGGACGAAGTGCGTCGACTCGTGGAGCGCGTCGTGGGACTCGAGGACGGCCGTGTCGCGCTGGACGCGCACGTGGACGACTGGCGCCAGGAGGCTCACTGATGGACAGGATCGAGCTGGACCGGGTCGCCATGAGGTGCCGGCCCGAGGACGAGCGGTCCGTCCGCGCCGCTCGGCCGCGCCTCACGGCCGGTGCCGAAACGCCCGCCGCAACAGGCGCCGAGCGCCCGACCTGGGAGAGGAGCCCTTCGACCTGGACGCGCGTCGCCGCGCTCGCCCGGCTGGAGCTCGGCGACGTGCTGCGCTCACGCTGGCTGCTGCTCTGCGGCGGTCTCTATGCGTCCCTTGCGGCCCTGTTCCTGTTCGTGGGATTGCGCGAGTCGGCCGTGTTCGGCTTCACGGGCATGGACAGGGTGCTCCTCTCGTTGACGCACGCTCTCGTGCTTCTTCTGCCGCTGCTCGCGTTGACCGGGACCGGGCTGGTCATCAACCGGGCGCGGGAGGACGGCACGCTCGAGTTGCTGTTCAGTCACCCCGTCACGCGCCGGGACTACTACGCGGCGGTCACTCTGGTCCGCGTCGGCACGCTGCTGGTGCCGCTCCTCGTGCTGCTGCCGGGACTCGCCCTGTGCGGCGTGGTCGCGTTCCACCAGCCCGTGCCGTGGACCTTCCTCGGCCGCGGCCTGGTCATCAGCACCGCGCTCCTGTGGAGCTTCGCCGGCATCGGTCTCGCCCTCTCCGTGACCATCCGCGAGCCCGCACGAGCCATGATCGCCTTGCTGCTCACATGGGCGCTGGGCGTCGCGCTTCTCGATTTCGGACTCATCGGACTCATGCTGCAGTGGCAACTCCCCGCCCCGGCCGTGTTCGCGCTTGCGGCCGCCAATCCGGTGGAGGCGGCCCGCGTGGCCCTGCTCTCCGCGGCCGAGCCGTCGCTCGGCACGCTGGGTCCGGTCGGTTACTTCCTGGCCGAGCGGCTCGGCGCGAACTGGTTGTTCGTGCTCGGTGTCGGCTGGTCCCTGCTGGTCGGAACGGCCGCCTGGATCGCAGGCCGGAGTCGGTTCCGCGCCGGCGACCTCGTATGACAATCCGGGAGGCACGCCGCTGCCGTCGTCACCCGTTGCCTGAGGAGATCGGAGATGAAGCAGTCGGTGCAGTCCCTCGTCGATCGATTCGAGCTCTTCCTGAACGAGCCGCTCCGCTTCGGCGGCCGGATCGTGCTGGTCCTGCTCGTCGTTCCGCTCGCGCTCAGCTTCACGCGTCCGCTCTGGCACATCAGCATGGAGGCGCCCCAGTACCCGAAGGGGCTCCACATGGACATCTACAGCTATCGCCTGACCGGCGGCCACGACGGTCACGACATCGAGGAGATCAACGAGCTGAACCACTATATCGGCATGCGACGAATCAACCGCGCCGAGCTGTCCGACCTATCCTGGATCCCCTTCGCCCTCGGCTTCCTCGCCATCCTGACGCTCCGGGCCGCCGTCATCGGCAACGTCCGCACGCTCGTCGACCTGACGGTCATCACGGGCTACCTGTCCGTATTCGCGCTCGCCCGATTCGTCTACAAGCTGTACGTCTTCGGCCACGACCTCGACCCCCACGCCCCGGTCAATATCGCGCCGTTCATGCCCGCCGTGCTGGGGACGAAGCAGGTCGCCAACTTCACGACGCATTCACTACCCGGGCTGGGCACCCTCTTCATGGGCCTGTTCGCCACCGGTCTGCTGGTCTTGACGGTGTGGCATTGCTGGGTGGGATATCGGAAGGCATGGAAGAAGAGGGCGGAACCGGCGATCTGAGCGTTCGCGCCGTCGAGCCGCCGGCCTTCCCCTTGCATGTCGGCAGCGCCACCGAACAATCCCGATCCATGAGAGGGAACGATGCCGAACCTGGACCTGCAGCAGGCGTTCAGCGCCGCGCTGGGGAAGGTCACGGGCTGGATCGAGGGGCTGGTCGCGGCGCTTCCGAACGTGCTCGCGGCGTCGGTCGTCCTGCTGGTGTTCTACGGGCTGGGGCGGCTGGCGCGGCGAATCGCCGCGCGGCTGCTCGCTCGGTTTTCCCCGTATTCGGATGTGAACCGGCTGCTGGCGGGGGTCGTGTTCATCCTCGTGATGGCCGGCGGGTTGCTCGTCGCGCTCGGGATCCTGAACCTGAGCAAGACGGTCACCTCGCTGCTGGCGGGCGCAGGAATCCTGGGCCTTGCGCTGGGCTTCGCGTTCCAGGATACGGCGGAGAACCTGATCGCGGGCGTGATCCTGAACGTGCGCCGCGAATTCACGGACGGCGACATCGTCGAGACGAACGAGCACATGGGCGTCGTGGAGAGCGTCGGCATGCGCGTGATGCTGCTACGAGCGTTCGACGGACCACTGATCGTGATCCCGAACAGCCAGGTATTCAAGAACGTGCTGACGAACTACAGCGCGCGCAGCTCGCGGCGAGTCGACCTGAGCGTCGGGGTCTCGTACGGCGACGACCTGGAGCGAGCGGCCGCGATCGCCACCGCGGCGATCGAGGAGATCCACCCGCGGGATCGCAGCCACGACGTCGAGCTCTTCTACGAGGAGTTCGGCGACAGCTCGATCAACTTCATGATTCGCTTCTGGGTGCCCTTTCAGAGACAGACGGACTATCTGCGGGCCAGGAGCGAGGCGATCATCAGGATCAAGAGAGCGTTCGACCGGGAGGGCATCACGATTCCGTTCCCGATCCGGACGGTGGATTTCTCCCCGGTGGGCGGTATGGAGTTGCGGGAGGCCTGGCCGGTGGCGCAGGCCGGCGACTAGACATTCGCGTCGCGCGAGCGCGACGGCGACGCGGAGGCTAGCTCCCTTTCACGACCCGCTTCACCAGCGTTCCCGCAGGGATCGTGGACGACGGGCCTTCGACCTGATTGATGATCGCGAGCTCCTCGATCGGCACGACGGAGGGCTGCCGGGCGTTGAAGGTCGCGAGCGTCTCGGCGCGGTCCGCGCGGACGACGCGCAGCCGATTGGGCTGCACGGCGAGAGCCTGAGGATCGGTCAGCGTCCGGAAGCTGCCGAGCGACTGCTGGAAGGTCCTGGCATAGGCGCCGTATTGCGAGGCTCCCGTGTACGCCAGGATCTGGTACGTATGCTGCCCCTGCGAGACCCAGCCCGCGAGCCCCTGCACCACTCCCTGCTCGGTCTGCGCGCGGAACTCCACCATCACGGCCGGAAGCCCGTTGATCGACTGTCGGGAGGCGTTCCCCTGCTCCACCCCCTGCTGGGAGAAGAACTGCTGCGCCGCCTGTTCCGGCGAGCCCTGCGCCAGCGTAAGCTGCATGATCGCGTCCTGCTGCTGGCTCGCGGCGACGACCGCCTGCGGAAGGTTCTGCGTCTTCCAGCCCTGCGGGAAGTCGATGCGGAAGCGGAGGTCCGGGTGCAGGAACGTCGTACCCTGGAAGTAGCCATTGCGCGGGTTCTGGCCGTAGACGAGCCCGTCGATCTCGTGCAGGTACTCCGCCCTGCCCACCGTCGCGGTGTCCGGGATCGAGCCGAGCTTGGCCAGCCGCTCCTGGACCGCCTGGACGCGTTCCTGCGGCGCCGGGTGCGTGGCCAGCCAGCCCGGTACCGGACTCTGCCCTTCCTGCTCGCCGATCCTCTGCAGCGCGACGAAGACGTCCGCCATCTCCCGCACGTCGTACCCGTTCTGCTGCGCATAGCGGAAGCCGAGCGCATCCGCCTGTCGCTCGTCATCGCGGCTGTACTTCAGGAACAGCAGCTGCAGCCCCGCGCTCGCGAGCCCTCCGAGCTGCTGGACCTGTGGGAAGAGGATGCTCCCGATCCCGAGCCCGAGCTGGGCCAGCTGCTGCCGGCTGATCTGCTCCACGGAGTGGCGCGCCGTCACGTGGCCGATCTCGTGCCCGACGACCGTCGCCAGCTCGGACTTCGAGTCCATCAGGTTCATCAGGCCACGTGTGACGTAAGATGAAGCCGCCGGGCAGCGCGAACGCGTTCGGCGTCGGGTCCTCCACCACCCGGAAGTGCCACGGCAGCGATGGTCGCTCCGATTTCGCCGCCAGCTGGGCACCGACCTGCTGGACGTAGTCCTGCAGGGCCTGGTCGTCGACCAACCCCATCGTCTGCTCGACCTGCTGAGCCGCCTGTTGCCCCATCTCGATCTCCTGCTGCTCCGAGATCAGGGATGGCTCGAGCTTGCCGGTCACCGGATTGCGCGCACACGCGGCCGGCAACGTCACGACCGCCGCGAACGACAACGCGCAGAGCGAGCGCTTGATTGGTAGCATTCGTCTTCCCTCGTTCGGTCGTCGGTGTGCCACCGGTTCAAGTATCGTGCTCGCGCCGCCGAGCACCGGCGGCTGCGCGAGGGGAGGCCGCCCCTTCACCACGCGCGCCCCGGCCGAAGGTCGCACCCCCGCGGCGAAGCCGCGGCGCCCGCCCGCCCCCGACGTCGGCCCGGGGTCAATCCTGCGCGTCTCCGGCCAGCCGGATCCTGTCCGGCGCGTTCGGCACGACGCAGAGAAACTCGAACGGGCCTTCCAGCACCTCGTACGCGTGCGGCGTCCCGGCCGGGATGTAGAGCGCGTCATCGGGACCGACCTCGCGGGTCTCGGCGCCGAGAGTCATGAGCGCGCGGCCGCGCAGGACGTACTGTTCGTGCTCGACATCGTTCGTGTGCAGCGGGATGCCGCCGCCAGCCTCCATCGTGAAGCGGCGCAGCGCGAAGTGGGGCGCGCCGTCGTCGGGTCCGATCAGGAGGCGCATGCGCGTGGCGATGCCGGCCGCCACGTCGTTGGCCGCGACGCGATCGGCGGCCTTGACCACGGCGGGTCCCGGGTCGGTAGAGGGGTCCATGCGCACCTCCCTGTGAGGAATCGCGGGGATTACGTGTGAATTAGCGCCGTTCCGAGCTCCCGGGCAAGCAGCCGGCCCGGAAGACCGCCGGGGGTCGTGCCGCGGATTCACCGGGAGCGCCGTTGAAGTTGCCGGAGCAGGAGACAGACGGGGCCCGCATCCTCATCGTCGTATCCGCGCCTGCAGTCGGAGATCACGCATCAGAACGAGCGTCCGGAGGAGCGCGTGCGGAGCGGACGCGCGAGCTGGAGGAGGCGCGGCAGGAGGGTGCTGAGGCGGCTCGCGAAGGCCGGTGAGTGGCGGGACGGCGAGACGGGCCAGCACACCCGGCGCCGATCGCCACGACCGAGCGGGAACCGTTCAGGGAATGACGACCGCCCGCACCGGCTCGCCCGCCCGCAGCGCATCGAAGGCCGCATTGATGTCCTGCAGCGGGAACCGGTGGGTGACCAGCTCCGCGACGCGCACGCGGCCCTGACGAGCGAGCTCGATCACGCGGGGATAGTCGACGGGCCGGCAGCCCAGCGAGCCTACGACGTCCAGCTCGCGGAACATCACGCGGCCGGCGTTCAACGGCAGCGTCTCGGGGCTGTAGCCGACGAGCACCAGGCGACCGCCCGTGCGCAGGCAGGCGAGCGCCTGCTCCTGAGTGGACGCCCGGCCGACTGCCTCGAACGCCACGTCGGCGCCGCCGTCGGTCAGATCCCGCACGGCCCGGTCCAGCCGGACGCCCTCGGGGTCGAGCGCCGCGACCGCGCCCAGGCGCTCCGCCCAATCCCGCTTCGCGGCAGAGACATCCACGGCGATCACGCGCGCGCCGAGCGCGGCCGCCACCTGCACCACGTTCAGGCCGATGCCGCCGCAGCCGACGACGACGACGCGATCGCCCGGACGGACCCTCCCGCGCTCGACCACTGCGTGGTATGGGGTGGTCAGCGCATCGGCGATGATCGCGCCTTCGATCAGCGGGATCTCCGCCGGCAGCGGGATCGCGTGGTGTGCCGCGATACGCACGAACTCGGCGTACCCTCCGTCCACGTGGTTACCGAGCATGATCCCGCGCTCACAGATGTTGCCCCGCCCTCGCCGGCACGCGTCGCACGCTCCGCACGGCAAGACGGCGGGGAGCAGCACGCGCTCGCCGAGCGCGGGCCGATCCACCCCGTGACCGACCACCACGACGGTGCCCGACACCTCGTGCCCCAGCACGAGCGGGGGCGCCTTGAACGTCGGCGTGCCGTGGTCGAGGTAATGCAGATCGGTGTGGCATACGCCGCACGCCGCGACCCGGACCAGGATCTCGCCCGCGCCCGGCTCGGGCGTCGGCGTCTCCTCGACCTCCAGCGGCCGGCCGCTGCCGTGGAAGAACGCCGCGATCACGCTCGCCTCCTCGTGTAGATGACCCGGAACAGCGTCAGAGCCAGGGCGCAGCCCGCGCACTCAGGGGCCAGCTCGCCCTCCGGTACCGGCTCGAGCCGGACCTCGAGGCCGAGCGACTCGTACAGCTCGACGTGCTCGCGCAGCCGCGGCGGTGCACCGACGAAGCGGCGCTCCCACCCCGTCGCAGCGGGGTCCCGAGCGGCCCGGGGTACCGTGCCTCTCGAATGCCCCCCGGAGCCCGGGGCGGACCCGACGCTCGGCCCGCTCACGGCCCTGTCGCGACCGCCGCCTCCGCCTCCAGCTTCCGCATCCGCCGGCCGGCGAGGATGGCGGCACCGAGCGCGCCGGTGAACTGCACCAGCGGCTCGGGCGGAACGTTCACACCGGCCCCGAGCTGGGAGCCCATGACGCGGACCATCGTGCCGAAGCGCATGATGCCGCCGACGAGCGTGAACTCGGGCTCCATCTGCACGCGCTTCATCAGCTGGACGGAGCGCTGCACGAGCGAGCGCATCGCGCCGTGCATGATGTCGGCGGGGGCGCAGCCGGAGCTGACGTGGTTGATGACCTCGGACTCCGCGAACACCGCGCAGACGCCCGAGATCGGCACGGCCTCCGTGGACCCGTCCACCAGCGGGCCGATCTCCTCCATCCGGTAGCCGAGGTAGCGAGCCGTCTTCTCCAGGAACGCGCCGGTCCCCGCGGCGCACTTGTCGTTGAGCCGGAACTGGCGGACCTTGCCCAGCTCGTCGAGTCGCATCGCCTTCATCGTCTGGCCGCCGACATCGAGCACCGTGCGCGTCGCGGGAAAGAAGTGCCGCGTCCCCCACGCCTGCGCCGTCAGGTCCGTCACCTGCACATCCCGCTGCGCGACCTGCGATCGGCCGTAGCCGGTGCTGCACAGATAGGCGACAGCGCCGCGGCCGATTCCCGCCGCCGCGCAAGCGTCCGCCAGCGCCTCCTCCGCGGCCTGCTCCAGGCGGAAGCCCGTCGGCCGCATGCCCGTCCCCAGCAGCTCGCCGGAGTCGTCGACGAGCGCGGCCTTCGTGTACGTCGAGCCCACATCGACACCGGCCGTCGCTCTCATGCGGCACCTCCTTCCCTCTCGCGGGCCCGGGTCGAGCACGCGGCGGCCGGCGCGCCGTCCACCGGTAGCGCCGCGGCCGCCGCGGCAGCCACCACATTCTGCCTCCGTACCCGCCGACCGTTCCAGTGCGAACAGCGCCGCGCCGAGCGCCCCCATGAAGTGCGATTCCTCGCTCACGTTCAGACGCGTGCCCAGCAGCTCGTGCAGCACGGCCACCATCGCGACGTTGCGGGCGACGCCGCCCGTGAACGTGATCTCATCCTCGGTGCCGACGCGACGGAGCAGCGCGATCGAGCGGGCGGCGATGGAGCGGTGGACTCCCGCGAGGATGTCCTCGATCTTCTTGCCACGCGCGAGCCACGACAGCACCTCCGACTCCGCGAACACGGTGCACGTGGTCGTGATGTTGACGGGACGCTGCCCGGCCAGCGCCCTGTCGCCGAGCCGCTCCATCGGGATGTCCAGCGCGGCAGCCGCGGATTGAAGGAAACGGCCGGTGCCCGCCGCGCACTTGTCGTTCATGCAGAAGTCCAGAACGTCGCCCCCCTGCTGCAGCCGGATCGCCTTCGTGTCCTGGCCACCCATGTCGAGCACCGTACGTGTCGCCGGGTACATCTCGGCGGCGCCGCGCGCGTGACAGCAGATCTCGGTCACCTGGGCGTGGCCGAATTCCACCTTGTAGCGGCCGTAGCCGGTGCCGATCACGTAGGCGACGTCGGCCTCGCCGATTCCGGCCGACCCGAGCGCCGCCGCGAACGCGTCCTCCGCAGCCGTCACCACGTTCGCGCCGGTCGGGATCAGGCTGCGGCCGACGATGCGACGCTCGGCGTCCACGATGATCGCCTTCGTCTGCGTCGACCCCACGTCCACCCCCGCTGCGTAGCCCATGTCGCCTCCTCGGTTGCGCTCAGGTGGCCGACGCGGCCGGCACGCCGCCCCGCCGCAGGCGGCGCGAGTCGAGCCCCTCGAAGAACGCGTCGATTCGGTTCTTCAGCTGCGCCTCCGAAACCACGCGCTGGTCCATCATGTCCGACTCGATGTAGAGGCACTGCACGTCACGGTTCTGCAGCACGATGCGACGACTGTCGGCGAGCCCCGTCGAAACCGTTCGGCAGCTCTTGACCGGGTGGTAGACCACGCCGTCGGCTTCGAAGAAGTCGATCGCTTCGAGCAGCGAGCGGTCGTGGAACATCATGCTGTCGGTCGCACCGCGGACGCCGCGCAGCACGCCTTCCGCCAGGCTCTCCAGCGGCCGGTCGAGATCGTACTCGAAGCCGAGATTCATGCCGCCGGCCGCGAACCACAGGTAGGTCGAGCTGACGAAGACGCCGCCCCACTCGGCGAACATCTCGAAGAAGCGCCGGAAGATCGGGTAGCACGGGACGCCTACGAAGATCAGGCGGTGGCGCTCGTCCGGGATCGCGCCCAGACCGAGCGCCGCCTTGTGCTCCATCTCCTCGACCAGGTCGCGGAAGTACGCCGCCCCCTCCGCCGTCCCCCGCAGCCCGTTGGCGACGCCGAGGTAGACGGTGCCATTGGTCAGCGCGTCGAAGACGGCGGGCGAGCCCCGGTTCAGCTCGAGCAGCCGCTTCCAGCTGCGGCTCATTCTGATTCGTCCGGTCCAGCACCTCGCGGAAGCGGTCGAGGTCGAAGCGACGGCCGCTCACCCGCTCGCACAACTCGATCAGCTCGCCGACCTGCGCCTCCACGTAGCGACGATCCGACTCGAGGGTGCCGGCGCCGGGATCGGCGGCGTCGGCCGCGCTGCGGGACGCCGGCACGTCGAGCGTGAACACCGGGATCCGATACAGCCGCTCCCAGATCTCAGCCCACTTGATGTATGTGTTGCAGGCGTTCGTGAGCACGGCCAGATCGGGAGGCGGTATACGGCCCATCGGGTGGCGTCCGCCCTGCAGCTGCATCGCGACGTCCGCCTTCACGTAGCCGCACACGTCGGGCGAGTAGCCGTAGTCCTCCGCGAAGCCGAGGTAATCGCCGGAGACCTTCTTCACCGCCGTCTGCAGCGCGTTGATCTCCGGAAAGACGGTGTGCAGACCGAAGGTGCGAAGCAGTTCCACCATGCTGCCCATCACGAAGACGTAGGCGGACTTCTCCCCGCGGTCCGGCGCGCCCCCGAGCCTCATGAACCACTCCGCGAACAGCCGCTTTCCGTCCCGAACGCCGCGGCCGACCGGGTCGACTCCGCTCGCCACCGTCATGGCGGCCTCCTACTCGAAGAGGATGTTCTCGACGAACGTTTCCAGCTGGATCTGCAGGTGCTCGAAGCTCGTCATGCGCTCCTCGAACTCGGTGACGAAGTACGGCACGCGCTCGCGGTCCAGCTCCTTCATGTAGGCGACCTGCTCGTCAAGCCCCGGCTCGCACATCTTCGCGGCCGCGACGATGGCGGCTTCCGCTCGTGAGTCGCGGATCCGCGCGAGCAGCATCTTCTCCTTCGGCTTGCGCAGGTCGTGCTGCACCGGGCTGTACGACGACCGGTTCAGGTACGAGTCGGCGAGCGCGAGGAGCGGGTCGCCGTCGAGCGGAACGTCCTCGGTGATCCAGCGCAGTCCGATCAACAGGTCGTCGTCCACGACATAGCAGAACTGCGAGATCGAGCGGAGCAGGTCGAGCGGCGGCTGCTCGCAGAATCCGCCCTCGAAGACGACGCGGATGCGGTCCTGCCGCCGCCGTGCCCGGGCACGGATCTCGGGCAGGACGCCACGCAGCAGCGCGTTGTGCTCCTCGCGCGGGATCAGCCCCCCCGCCGCCATGAGCACGTACGCCTCGTCCACCGGCAGCAGCCACGGCTGCTCGCGCTTGATCGCGTACAGCTCGCGCAGCAGCCGCCGGTTCTCGTTGAACACCGCGATCGAGCGACGCAGCGCCGCGTCATCCACGCCACGCCCCGCGATCCGCTCGATGTCGCCTAGCACGCGCGCGTACTCCTCCCGCAGATAGCCCGCGGAGAACGCCGAGTTCGGGTTCTGCGGGAAGTAGAGGATCTGCGCCGGCTCGGGCAGGTTACGCGACCAGAGGCCGGCCAGGTTGCGGGCCGCGTCGCAGATCGGGTGCGTCACGAAGAGGTCCAGCTGCAGCCGTCCGCTCAGCGCCAGCTCGAGCGAGCTGCGCAGGATCGAGCACAGATAGGAGCCGAAGTGCGAATCTGCCTCGCGACGCTCGACCTGCGCGCCTCGCACCTTTACGGGGAGCATGCCCGCCGCGTGCGCGAGCTCCTCGGGGAAGTAGACCTGGAAGTGTCCGAGCACCTTCCCGCCGCGATCCCGCCACCGTCGAACCGTCGGCAGCTCCGGGTCCTCGACCAACTCCCGGCACGAAGCGACGACGGCGTCGAGCCCCGCCGAGGCATCGATATCCAGCAGCCGCTCCGCGGGGACGGTCCCCGTCGACGGTAGCGAGGAGGGGGCGTGTCCGCGTGCTCTGGCCATGGTCAGCCTTCCTTCCAGACCGGGGGACGCTTCTCGTCGAACGCGGCCAGGCCCTCGCGTGCGTCGGGCAGCCGCATCAGCTCGTCGGCGTAGACCGCGTCGGTGTGCGCGAGCGCGGAGGCGAGCGGCAGGTCCAT
The DNA here is from genome assembly GCA_963798855.1 of uncultured Gemmatimonadales bacterium. Classification (GTDB taxonomy): domain Bacteria; phylum Gemmatimonadota; class Gemmatimonadetes; order Longimicrobiales; family RSA9; genus CAWCUU01. The sequence continues at coordinate 418,565 of CAWCUU010000002.1, forward strand.
CGCCTCGAGAAGCGTCCGCTTCGCCAGCCGCAACACGGGCCCGCTCAGCGACGCGAGCTGCGAGGCACACGCCGCGACCTCCGAGTCGAAGTCGTCGGCGGGGATCGCCCTCGTCACGAAACCCAGCCGGACCGCCTCCTCCGCGCGGATCGCCCGCCCCGTGAGCACGACGTCGAGCGCGCGCTGACGGCCGATCAGCCGCGGCAGCAGTGCGAGCGCGGCGGGCGGGAAGACCCCCAACCGCACCTCCGGCTGCCCGAGCTTCGCGTCGTCGCTCGCGAGCACGATGTCGCTCGCGAACAGCAACTCGCAGCCGCCTCCGAGCGCCGCGCCGTTCACCGCCGCGACCAGCGGCGGGCGCACCGAGAGCATCCGCTCGATCACGGAATGGAAGGCCGCGAGCATGCGCTCCACCCGCTCAGGCGCGTGGTCGGCCACGTCCACGCCGGCGCAGAACGCCCGCCCCGCGCCCGAGAGCACGATCACCTTCACGGCGGGATCGGAGTCCGCCGACCGCAGCGCCGCGTCGAGCGCCTCGAGGAGCGGGATGTCCAGCACGTTCAGCGGCGGCCGGTCCAGCAGCAGCCGGGCGACCGCGCCGTTCCGCTCGACGCGCAGCCCGGCCACCGTGGCGGCCGATCCGGCGGCGCCCTCCGCCACCCTGGACGACGTGCTCATCGTCCGCCCGTGGCGGCGAGCTCGGGCTCGGCGGAGGGCGGCCCCCCGGCCGGTGTCAGCGGCGCACCGCACGCGCCGCAGAACGCGAAGTTCGACGGCAGCCCTTCCGCTCCGCACGTCGCGCAGTCGCTGGAGTAAGGGCCCCAGACGAACTCGCTCGAGCCCCCCGACGAGGCGCGCTCGCGCGCGTCCATGTAGCGCGGCGGACGCTTCTGCACGAACGCCCGCATCCCCTCCCACGGCTCCAGGCTGCCGAAGTGCAGAGCGAGCCAGTCCCGTGCGTGGCCGATCGTCTGGTGCCAGGAAAGCTCCTTCCAGAAGTTGACCTGCTGCTTCGTGTAGCGCACGCACTCGGGGAACTGCTGGAGGAGCTTGCCGGCGAGCTCGGCGACCGCGCGGTCCAGCTGGGCGAGGCTCAGCGCGTAGCCATCCTCACCGCGCCGCGCCTTCTGGATCTGCTCGGCACTCGCGCGCTCGATGAATGCGCCATCCTTCACGACGGAGGGCACCACCCGGTTCACCAGCCCCCACTCCAGCGCCTGATACGGCGGGATGCGGCCGTTGAACAGGAGCATCTCGCGCGCGCGGCGATCGCCCACGAACAGCGGCAGCCACTGCGTGGCTCCTCCGGCCGCCACGCTGCCCACGCGGGTGCCTACCTGCCCCAGCCACGCGTGCTCGGCGATGACCGCCAGGTCGCACGCCATCTGCGACTCGTTGCCGCCACCCACCGCCATCCCGTTCAGCCGCGCGATCACCGGCTTTCCGCTGTTCACGATGCTCTCGATGTAGCCACGGAACAGACCCATGTACTTCCAGTAGTCGCGGGGGCGCTGGGTGTACTCCGATTCGTACTCCTTCACGTCCCCGCCCGTGCAGAACGCGTCGGTCCCGCTCCCCGTGAATACGATGACCCCGACCGCATCATCGAACGCCGCGTCCCGAAACGCGGCCGTCAGCTCCTCCAGCGCCGGGGTCGAGTAGGCGTTGTAGGCCTCCGGCCGGTCGATCGTGATCGTCGCAACCCAGTCCGACTTCCGGTACAGGACCTCACGGAACCCATACGACTCCGCCGGTCTCGACTCGAAATGCCCCATCGCTGCCTCCTCGTCCATGGGCCATGCAGGCCCGCGCCATCGAATCACGCGCCGCGCGATGCCATCCCCTCCCGCGGCTCCTCCAGAACCTCCAGCACCGACTCCAGGTAGCGCTCCGCCCGTGCCGTGAGCAGATCGTGGTAGCTTTCGAACAGCTCCGCCGCCCTGCCGCCCGGCCACTCCGCCGGTAGCAGCCGCGGCGGCAGGTAGGGATCGAGCTGCGGAAACTCCCTGTATTCGTGGATCAGCTCGAAACGCCGCACATAGCACTCCTCCCCCACCTCGCCTCCCGGAGCCGCAGCGCCGCAGCGCGCGTACTCCGGCTCGTAGCGAGCGATGAAGTCCACGTATCTCGCCGCCAGATCCGGCAGGTCCCAGGCCTCCTCTACCAGGTGCGCGATGCTCGACGTCCCCTGGTAGTGCGCCCGGAACAGCTCGACGTGCTCCGAGACACCCAGCTCCTCCGTGACCCGCTCCACCTCCCGACCCACCGGATGCGGGGAGAGCCACAGCCCGTTCCCGAGCTGCCCGAATCCAAGCCACTGCAGGCGCAGACGCAAACGGTCCCGCAGCCCGCGACGCTCCTCCGGGACCGAGTACGCCACTAGGTACCAGAGCCCGTCCCACCCCTGCTCGCGCGGCGGCCGATAGATGCGCGCCTCCCCTTCCTCCAGCAGCTCCCGCCCCCGCTCCGTCAGGCGGTAGTAAGCGCGCCGCCCTTCCCGCCGCGTCGCCAGCCACCCCTTCCGCGACATTCGCGACAGCACGGTGCGCGTCGCGCCCGCCGACAGCCCGAGCGGCCGCAGCAACGCGATCAGCGACCCGACCCACACCCACCCGGCCCGGTGCAGCAGGTAGTCGCCGAAGAGCGTGAAGACCAGGTCCTGCGGTCGGCGCCGAGGCGTGGTTCTTGTGTCAGTTTCCATACGATCGTAGAATTAATGACATATCTGCCGCCGCACAAGAGTCACGTTCCAGTGGAGGTGAGCCGTGCAGCCCCTCTTCTTCGAGGACTTTCAGCCGGGCCTGGAGCTTCTCACGGGCCCCCGGGAGCTGACACAGGCGGACGTGATGGCGTTCGCGGAGGTCTCCGGTGACATGAACCCGCTTCACCTCGACGACGCGTACGCCCGGAGCCGCGGATACCGGGGCAGGATCGCGCACGGGGTGCTCGGCCTGGCCGCGGTGACCGGGTTGATCGGGGAGCTGGGACTGACGCGCGGAACGCTCCTCGCCCTTCTGGGGATCGCGTGGAGCTTCCGGCATCCCGTCCAGCCGGGCGACGTGCTGCGAGCCCGGCTGAAGGTGCTGGAGACGAGGGTTTCCCGAGGGTCCTGCCGCGGCATCGTGCGACTCGGCGTTTCCGCCCTGAACCAGTGGGACCAGCCGGTGCAGGAAGGGACGCTGACGCTGCTGGTCCGCACGCGCGCCGAAGCCACCGACCGCGAGATGGCGTCTCCGACCGCCGTCGCGGCACCGTAACGGTCCTCGTTCGATCTCCACACTTTCAAACTTCTCTGGACACGGCGGTGGTTTTGGTGCATCTTTGGCGCTGTGCCCCACCTGGCGGTGCCAGCGTGAGCCGACCCGATTCTCCTCCCCTCCCCTGCCTGGAGGATGTCGGCGGAGCGCCGGTGTAGTCCGCCGTTTTTCCCAGGAGTGGTGTGATGCGTCCAGGAACGTTCGAGCCGTCGCGGCACGGCTTCCCGTTCTCCGCGCGCTTCATCTATCCCGGCAGCTTGCTGGGACTGGCGGCGCCGCTGTCGCCCGATTTCGGGCTCGGCGGCGGGATGTGCTGGGCTGCGCTGGACCGCTACCTCGCGGATCGGCAGCTGCCGGCATTGCTGGAGCGGCCGCGCGCGGGCGAGCCGCTCTACATGGAGCTCGTACAGCGGCAGGCGAACACGCTGGCGAACGCGGGCTGGGCGAAGCTGACCGAGTGGCAGCGCCGCCCCGACGTGGGTGCGCGCTTCCGGCCGGGCGTAGCGGAGCTGACGCGGCGCGAGTGGCGGCGGGTGAAGCGCCGGCTGGACCGCGGGCTTCCCGTCCTGCTGTTCGTCATCCGGGCGCGGGGGCCGTTCGCGAATCCATCGGAGAACCGGCAGGTGCTGGCGTACCGCTACCAGGTGGACGGCGGCCGACTGACGCTCTGGGTGTATGATCCGCTGAGGCCGGGGAGCGACGGCGTCCGCCTGGGCATGAACCTGTCGCGGCGGCTGCCGCTCGACGCGAGCTTCGGCGAGCGCGAAACGGTGCGCGGCTTCTTCGCGGTGCCGTACGACCGGCAGGCGCCTCAGCAGCTGCAGGTCCACGTGCCGGTGGATCCGCGCGAGGGGGCCCCGCGTCTGGCGGCGGAGCCACCCGCCGCGATCGCTGCGCCGCGCGGCCGACTGCATGCATTCGCCCGCGACGACGAGGGGAACCTCTTGCACTACCGGCGCAACCGGTCGGGCCGGTGGCGGGTGCGGGACCTGACTCGCCGGCGCAAGCACCCGGCGGAGGTCCGTCTCGCCACGCGGCCGGTTCCTCTGGCGGGGGTGCGCCCGCGGTTGTTCGCCCGGGGCCCGGGCGGCGGTCTGCTCGAGTACCGGAAGCGACGGCTCTTCGGCTGGTCCGCGCGCAACATCACGTCGCGCAGGAGCATCGGTGAGCGGTTCCGATTCGAGGGGGAGCCGGTGGCGCTGTCCGCGTCGAGTGGAGAGATCGGTGTCTTCGCGATCGGCGAGGGCCGACTGCTCCACTATCGTAGGACGCGGATGGGGCGCTGGAGCGCCGAAAACCTGTCGGGTCGGCTCGGGCAGACGGAGACGCTACACGTCGCCGGCCATCCGGTGGCTTGCCTCGGCGCCGACCGTGCCGAGAACGTGCTCACCCGCAACCCGCAGGGAGAGCTCCTGCACTTCAGGCGCGCCCGGAACGGGAAGTGGCAGGCCGAGAACGCGACACTCCGGGTCGGCGGCTGGGACGCCTTCCGCATCGCGTCCGATCCGGTGCCGCTGCCGGTTTCGGACGCGATGCACGTCTTCGGGCTGACCTCCTCGGGAGAGCCGGTGCAGTACCGCCGCGGCGAGAACGGCCGCTGGCGTGCCCGCAAGCTGACCTCCGAGGTGACCGGCGACGCAGAGCCTCACCGGATGGTGGGCGGCCTCACGGCGCTGGAAGCGCTGGACGGCACGCTGCACCTCTTCGGCGTCGGCACGGAAGGCGGACTCGTCCACTACTGGTGGCTGCGAGGGGAATGGCAGGCCGAGGATCTCACCGTCGGACGCGCGACGATCGGTGACGAGATGCGGCTCGACGGGCCGCCCAGCGTGGCGCGAGGCCCGGGAAGCACGCTGCACGTGCTGGCGCGCCGGGGAACCGAGGTCCTGCTCTATCGCTGGAGCCACGACAGCGACTGGGTCGCCGAGAACCTGACGCGCGACCGCTGGTCCGGATCCGCCGGCGTGGTCGGTGGAGATCCGCAGGCGCTGGTGGACGCGCACGACCGGTTGCACGTGCTGATGCTCGACCCGGAGAATCGGCTGCAGCACGCCGGCCGCAGGTCGGCCAGCCACGCAACCTGGCAGATCACGCTGATCCGCGCCGTCGGCTCGGTCGCCGACGCCCTTCGTCCGATTCCGGATGCCATTGTAGCCGTCGGCGTCGCGATCGTCCGCAGGCTGCGACCCGCGCGGCGACAGAGCCCGCTGCTGCGGGCGACTCCGGTCGAAGTGTCCCTGTCGCGCCGCGGGCCGGCGCCACCATCCGAGGATTCGGTGTGGGCGCAGGCGCAGGCGGTGCGTCGCGCCGAGGCCGAGCACCTGGAGGAGCTCGAACGCCGGGCCGACGCGGCACGGCAGGCGGAAGCCGCGCGGCTGCTGGAGCTCGAGCGGCAAGCGGAACAGGAGCGCCAGGCGGAGCTCGCGCGTCGGGCCGAGGCTGCCCGCCTCGCGGAGCTGGAGCGCCAGGCGGAGGAAGCGAGGCGGGCGGAGGAGCAGCGTCGCACCGACGCCGCCTGGCAGGAGGAGCTCGCGAAGCAGTCGGAGCTCGAGACGGAGACGGCGTCGCGAACGCGGCTGCAGGCCGAGGCCGACCGGCTCGCGGATGCCGAGACGGCGCGCAGGGCCGAGCTCGAGGCCGAGGCCGCGCGCAGGGCAGCGGCGGATGCGGAGGCCGGCCGCAAGGCAGCGGCGGAGGCCGAGTCCGCACGGAGGGCCGCGGAGGCCGAGCGGGAGCGGCAGGAAGCGCAGCGGCTCGAGCCTGCAGCGACCGCCGAGCCGGCACTGCCGGACCTGACGCCGACTGCCGGAGGCCCGGCGGATGAGGGCGCTCCTATCGAACTGCCCGCACCGGTCGTGCGGCGGAGGCGTCGGCCCGTGGATCCCGACCGGCCCCCGTTCGTTCCGCCAGCCGCCTCACCCGCGTGGCTGGAGGAGCTGTTCCCTGATCGCCCGCGGCCGGCGCCTGGCGCAGAGGCCGAGCGGGAGCGGCGTCGTCGTCAGCTGCTCGCGCTGGAGAACATCCTGCGCCTGGCGGAGCAGTACTCGGGCGATACGCCCACCTCGAAAGGCTCGACCACCGAGCGGTAGCGGCGACCCTGGCGCGGCGTGGGGGGTAAAGGCGAGGTTCGAGCCGTACCCACGCGTCGAGATCGCCACGACACGGGACCGCCGTGCAGAGACTCCACCGCATCCTCGCCGAGCTGAAGCGACGCCACGTCTATCGCGTGGCAGGGGGCTACATCGTAGCCGCCTGGCTGATCATCCAGGTCGCGGCGACCGCGCTGCCGTACCTCCACGCCCCGGAATGGCTGATCACGACGATCATCGTCGTGGCACTGGCCGGCTTCCCCGTCGCCCTCATTCTTGCCTGGCTCTTCGAGGTCACGCCGACCGGCGTGCACCGCGAGACGGATGCCGCTCACGCCCCGCCGCTACCGCCCCGGCCGACGCCGACCGAGGCCACGCCGACTGCCGGCGGCGGCGTGCGGATCCGGCCCCGCTGGGAGCGACTCGGGCCGGTGCTCGCGGGCGTCGCCGCGGTCGCGATCGGGGGGTGGCTCTGGAGCGCGCGGGCCGAGCGCGGCGGGCCTGCCTCGCCGTTCCCGTTTACCGGCTTCGACGCGATCACGCTCGAGCATCTCCAGGACAGTATCCAGCGGCAGATCCAGCCCCTGATCGAGCAGGCGGAGCGGAACCGGTTGGAGGGAACGGGGGCCGGCTCTCCGGTCGACGTCCCGGTGCCTCCTCCGCCACCCGGCACCTCCGTTGCGCCGCAGACGGCAGGCACGGCCGCGGTGGCAGACAGCATCGCCGCGGGCCGCTACCACAGCATCTCCGTGCTGCCCTTCACGCCGATCGGAGACGCCGGGCTCTGGCAGACGGCGCAGCAGCTCACAGTCGAGCTGCGCAGGCTGGTCGAGCGGCGGTCGCCGCTCACCGCCGTATCCGCGGCGCGGGTAGCCGAGGCGATTTCCGATGCGGACCTGCCATCGAAGGCGGGCGTGGACGCCGCGCAGGCTAGGAAGCTGGAGCCGGAAGCACTCGGGGACGCCTACATCGTCGGTCACCTCATCTACGGCGGCGGCACCGTCGTGGACGCGGAGCTCCGGTCGTCGCGCGACCACGCGCTGCTGCGCTCCACGAAGATCGTCGGCGCGTCGGCCGATCCCATTCCGCTGGCGAGAACCGTCGCGGATGAGCTTCTGGGCCACGCCAATTGAGTCGAGAACGACCGGGCCCGTCACGACGCCCGATCCGGCCTGCCCCCCCGGATGTCGACCAGCAGCCCGCCGCCGAAGGCGGCATTTCCGCGTCCCTCTTCCGCGAGGCGCTTTCCCGCTGGGCCAGCGGAGTGACGATCATCGCGGTCCGCGATGAGGGGCGGGTCTACGCGACGACCGCCACGGCCTTCGCCGCCGCATCGCTCCGACCTCCGCTCGTGCTCTTCACGCTCGGCGCCGGAGCGCAGGTGCTGCCGTTCCTGCGGGTGGGTGACGGCTGCGCCGTCAGCATCCTGACGGAGTCGCAGCGCCGCTATGCGACCATCTTCGCCGACGCCTTTCCCGTGGGCCCGACGCCCTTTCCGGCGAGCGGCCCGCCGGTCGTTCCGGGCGCGCTCGCGGCCCTCCGCTGCACGGTCGAGCAGACGGTGGAGGCGGGGGACCACCGGGTGGTCATCGCGCGCGTCGCCGACGCCGAGCTCGGTTCTGACGCCCCGCCTCTGGTGCACTACCGCACGGAGTATCTCGGACCGGGAGGCGGCTGAGCCGCACCACCTCAAGCGGCGCGGCTCTGCGCGGTCTCGATCGGCGCGAAGGTCGGGGTGATCCGGCGGTCCGTGCCGAGGAAGATGAAGTGGTCGAAGTAATAGTGGATCAGCAGGAAGCTGAGTACCACGCTGTAGAACGCGAAGTAGTGCTGATCCCTGTATACCGGGCCGAAGAGCAGGCTCTTCATCGGTCCGCCGGTCGCGAACGCGCCGAGCCTGACCACGATGCCGAGCACGGCGAGGAACAGCACGCCGGCGCCGAGGGTGAAGCCCAGGCACATTCCGTAGAGCTTCCAACCGCGGTTCGACACCCGCCGCACGACATCCGACCCGATCAGCCCCCGCTGCTCGCGTAGCCGGTTCAGATAGAGCACCACCGCCAGGTACTGAAAGGAGTGCCAGACGTTCAACCCCTGGAACGCGACGTCCAGGTTCTTGAGCGTCGGCGTGAGGAAGAAGAGGCTGGTCGCCAGCGTCATGTGCAACGTCTTTGGTCCGTGGAAGCGTCCAGTCCGGATCTCCAGGATCGTCTTCGCGACGAACGCGACGAGGAAGGTCAGGAACGCGGCCCAGATCAGCATCGGCAGGATCGGCATCTTCAGGAAGGGCGGGAACAGCAGGTGTCGGCCGCCGGTGATGAACTCACTGTTCATCAGCTTCTTCGTCGCGATCGGATACATGCAGGTGAAGAGCAGGCCGTAGTCGATCACGCGCGACGCCCACGTCCAGCCGCGGGGATCCTTCATCCGGTATGCGTCCGCGATGAAGGCGGCCTGGTGGATCACGTGGACGGAGGCCCAGAAGAAGAAGATCGTGACCAGCAGCGTCAGGTTCCAGATCGCCAGCGACACGATGATGAGTGGCAGCAGGTAAGCACCCTTCGAGTAGACGGGATAGCGCTTGCGGAAGTCGGGCTCCATCACCGTCATCGTGTACGTCGCGAACAGGTGCGGCCCTCCGATCACCATCGTGACCAGCAGGTCCACGAAGACGTTGCTGTTGACCAGCGTGTGGCTGATGTGGGGGAACAGCAGCAGCGCCGCCGAGAAGATCACGAAGACGAGGTCGTAGAACGGACTCACGAGCCAGAGATCGGACTTCTCGATTCGCACCTTCGACGGCGCGAGCGTCAACGACTGCGCGATGCTGGCCATTGCGCCTCCCTGGCGGCTTCAAGATCCGATTCGGCGCCGCGCGTGCAGCGGTGGCGGAGTCCGCGGCTTCAAGAACGATTCCAGCCCGAACGATCACCCAACAGACGATCGATCCGTAACCAGCGGCCGGATCGGGTGCGGCGGGCGAACGCGAAAATGTTGCTGCCGGCTCGCCCGGACCGCAACCGTCGCGATCTCGTACCTTGCCTCGGGCCGGGCCAACCGGCGGTGTGACGCTCCGGCTGTTCGCATCAGATCGCTTCGAAGGCGCCGATCTCCGTCTCCGACCGGGTCAGCTCGGCGCACTGCTCGTCGAGCCTGCGGTACGCGGCACCAGCCTGGTCGAGGAACGCCCGGCGCGCCGCTTCCGAGATCCAGCGGTCGATCGTGAGATACGACCGCCCGTCGGGCGCCTCGCGGAGCAGCTGCGAGCCGAGGAAACCCGTGGCGGTCGAGAACAGGTGCGTCCACTGCCCGCGCGGGCCGTACGCTCTCTCGAAGTCGCGCTCACGCCCCGGCTCGACCTCGAATCGCCATATGTAGACGAACATGCCTCGGCCCCGGATTGAGCGGCGCCAGCTTCCCGTTCTGCCGTGAATCCTACGCAGAAGGGCCCCTCGAATCGAGGGCCCCGGTGTACGCCCGCACCGGGCTGCTGTTGGCGGCGTGCGCCGCCGATCCGATCGCGCCGGCGACGTGCACGGCGACGTGGTCCGCGGATCGAGTGACACATGTTCAAGCCGTCGTCGGTGGAGGGGATGGGAGCCAGTGTGCGACATCGGATATGTTGGGGGGGATGATGGGGGTGGCGCCATGATGGGACCGGGGTGGCGCAACTCCAACGGCAGCTACGGGGTGCTATTCTCGTTCACGACGGCGTGAGCCAGAATTGAGGCGAGCGTCGCGGACGTGGCGCGGGCGGCGGTCGCCCGCCGTCGGCCGAGCGAGAGCGGAGGGGTGATGCGCCTGCTGGTGATCGAGGATGATCGGAAGGTCGCGAGCTTCCTGCAGCGGGGGCTGCGAGAGGACGGCTACGAGGTGGACGTCGCGCACGACGGCAGCGAGGGCGCGCTCAACGCGCACGTTTACGACTACGATGCGTTGCTCGTGGACGTCATGCTGCCGGGCAAGAACGGCTACGAGATCGTGCGGGAGCTGCGCGGCGAGGGGAAGACGGTGCCGATCCTACTGCTCACGGCGCGGGACGCGACGGAGGATATCGTGCGTGGCCTGGACGCGGGCGCGGACGACTACCTGACGAAGCCGTTCAGCTTCGACGAGCTGCTCGCGCGCGTGCGGGCACTGCTTCGTCGCGGCGGCGCGGCCCGCCTCACGCGGCTGATCTACCACGACGTGGAGATGGACCGGGTCCGCCATGAGGCGACGCGAGGCGGCGCGACGCTCGACCTGACGGCGAAGGAATTCGAGCTGCTCGAGTACTTCCTGCTGCACCCGGAGGAGGTCGTGCGACGAACGGAGCTGCTCGAGAAGGTGTGGGACCTGAGCTTCGACCCGATGTCCAACGTGGTGGACGTGCACGTCGCGAACCTGCGCCGCAAGCTGCGGGCGGGCGGGCGGGCGCCGCTGATTCAGACCGTCCGCGGCGTCGGCTACGCGATGAGTGAAGGCGCCGAGGAGTGATCCGCTCGTTCCGCTTCCAGCTCGCGGCCCGGGTCGCGGTGAGCGTCACGGCGGCGCTCGTCGCGATCGGGCTGCTCAGCTACGCCCTGATGCGAGGCTCGCTCGACCGGCAGATCGACGCCAGCCTCCTCAACATCGCGTCCATCCAGGCCGCCTCGGTCACCGCACCCGCTTCCGGCGCGATGCAGTTCCACGAGTGGGCGCTGACTCCGGAGGAAGCGGCGTCCGTCCTGGACCTCAATCGATACGCGCAGGTCTGGAACGCCGATGGCGAGAGCCTGCTGCGGACGCGCTACCTGAGACGCGACCTGCCGCTCGATCGAGACGCGCTGCGCCGCGCCGGCGCCGGCCACGTCGTATGGGGCGAGCAACGCCTCGGCCCCGTGCCAGTCCGCTCCCTCTACTACCCCCTCGCCCGTCTCGGCCCGGCGCACGCGCACCACGTGCTGCAGGTGGCGGCTCCGCTCGTCGCCCGCAACGCCACGCTGCGCCGTTTCGCGCTGCTGCTGATGGTCCTGGTGGCCGTGGCCGGCGGCGTCAGCTTCGCAGGGAGCTGGTGGCTGGCGCGGCGCGTGGTCCGCCCCGTCGACGAGATCATCGACCAGACGGAGGAGATCGGGGCTCACACGCTCGGCCGCCGCATCGAGGCCTACGCGGACACGCAGGAGTACCAGCGCCTCGTGCAGGTGCTGAACACGATGCTGGAAAGGCTCGACCGCGCGTTCGAGGCGCAACGTCGCTTCACGGCCGACGCGAGCCACGAGCTGCGCTCGCCTCTGACGGCTCTGCAGGGCGAACTCGAGCTCGCGCTGCGGAGGGAGCGGGCGCCGGAGGAGTACCGTCGCGTAATCGCCAGTGCGCTCGAGGAGGGGCGACGCCTCGCGCGTACCGCCGAGGACCTGCTCACACTCGCTCGCGCGGACGCCGGCGTGCTCCGCCCACGGCTGCGCTCGGGGGACCTCGCCCCGATCGCGGCGCGCACGTGCGACCGGCTGCGTTCGACCGCGGACGGGAAGCGAATCGAGCTGTCGTTCGAGAATCGGGGTGCACCGGACGTTCCGGTCGACCCCGAGCTCGTTGAGCGGCTCGCCTACAACCTGATCGAGAACGCGGTGAAGTACACGCCCAGGGGCGGCCGCATCAACGTGACCCTGGCGCCCGAGCCGGAGGGCGCGCTGCTGCTCGTCGAGGACAGCGGCCCGGGGCTGCCGGAGTCGCAGATCGATCGCATCTTCGACCGCTTCTTCCGGTTCGATGAAGCGCGGACTTCGAGCATGGAGCCAGGCGGCGCCGGGCTCGGCCTGTCCATCGCGCACGCCATCGCCTCCGCGCACGGGGCCACGGTCGACGCGGCGAATCGGACGGGCGGAGGCGCGGCCTTTCGCGTGCACTTCCCTGCGGGCGGCACGGCGGCCGAGCCCGCGGCGGCGACGGAGCGCCCCGCCGTGCCCGGCGCCGAATGAACCACCCGGAGCATCGCGGCCACGACCACTCCCGCCACGCCGGCCACAGCGTCGCGATGTTCCGGCGCCTGTTCGCCGGGTCTCTGCTGCTCACCCTCCCCACGCTCGTCTGGAGCTCCCAGCTGCAGGAGTGGCTCGGCTATTCCGCTCCGGGCTTCCCGGGATCGAATTGGGTCCCATCGCTTTTCGGAACGGCGGTCTTCGTCTACGGCGGGCGCGTCTTCCTGACCGGCGCCGGGCGCGAGCTGCGCGAGCGGCAGCCGGGGATGATGACGCTCATCGCGCTGGCGATCTCGGTCGCGTTCGGCTTCAGCACGGCGGTGACGCTCGGTGTGCGGGGCATGCCGCTGTGGTGGGAGCTTGCGACGCTGGTGACGGTCATGCTGCTCGGCCACTGGATCGAGATGCGCTCCGTCAGTCAGGCGAGAGGCGCGCTCCGCGAGCTCGCGAAGCTGCTCCCGGCGAGCGCCGAGCGACTGGACGGAGACCGCATCGAGACGGTACCGATCGAGGCCCTCGACGAGGACGACACCGTTCTCGTGCGACCGGGCGCACGCGTGCCGGCGGACGGCTCGATCATCGCGGGCGCGAGCGAGGTCGACGAGTCGATGCTCACGGGCGAGTCGCGGCCGGTGAAGAAAGGCGCGGGCGACCGCGTCATCGCCGCCACCGTGAACGGCTCTGGCTCGCTGCGCGTGCGGGTCACCGGCACCGGCGAGCGAACCGCGCTCGCGGGGATCATGCGGCTCGTCGAGCAGGCGCAGTCGTCGCGCTCGCGCGCGCAGGCGCTGGCCGATCGGGCCGCGTTCTGGCTCACGCTGGTCGCGGTCACGTCCGCCGCGATCACACTCGCGGTCTGGCTCGGGCTCGGCGCGACGCCGCAGTACACCATCGAGCGGGTCGTCACGGTGCTCGTGATCGCCTGCCCGCACGCGCTCGGCCTCGCCATTCCGCTCGTGATTGCGATCTCGACCACGCTCGGCGCGCGCAGCGGTCTGCTCATCCGGGACCGCCGAGGCCTCGAGGAGGCGCGCACGCTCGATACGATCGTGTTCGACAAGACGGGCACGCTCACGCTGGGCGAGTTCCGGGTGGTGGATGTCGCGACGGCGCAGGGGATCGACGATGCCGAGGCGCTGCGCCTCGCCGCCGCGGTCGAGCGGGATTCGGAGCACACGATCGCGCGCGGCATCATGAGGACGGCCGAGGAGCGCGGGCTGCAAATCCCTCGGTCCGCCGCGTTCGAGGCAATCCCCGGACAAGGCGTAAGAGCACGGGTGGGAGAACGGGTCTTCCATGTCGGGGGCCCGGCGCTGCTGGAGCGTCTCCGGGTCGAGCTCGATCCCGCTCTCCGTGAAGCGGTGGAAGGCGCGACCCGGCGAGGGCAAGCGGTGGTCTACCTGCTGGAGGCGGGGCGAGCGCTCGCGGCCTTCGCGGTTGCCGACGCGATCCGTCCGGAGTCCGCCGAGGCCGTGCGCGCGCTGCACGAAGCAGGAGTCGACGTCGCGATGCTGACCGGCGACGCGAGGGCCGTTGCCGAGGCCGTCGGCGCCGAGCTGGGCATCGATGCGATCATGGCGGAGGTGTTGCCGGAGCAGAAGGCCGAGCGGATCGCCGAGATGCAGAGGCGGGGGAAACGGGTCGGCATGGTGGGCGACGGCGTCAACGACGCGCCCGCCCTGCTGACTGCCGATGTGGGAATCGCGATCGGCGCCGGGACCGACGTCGCGGTCGAGGCCGGCGACGTCGTGCTCGTACGCGACGACCCGCGAGACGTGTCGCGCATCGTTCGGCTCAGTCGCGCGACGTATCGCAAGATGGTGCAGAACCTGTGGTGGGCCGCCGGCTACAACATCGTTGCGATCCCGCTGGCCGCCGGCGTGCTCGAGCCAGTCGGCATCGTGCTGCACCCCGCGATCGGAGCGATCCTCATGTCGCTGAGCACCGTCATCGTCGCCGCCAACGCGCAGCTCCTGCGGAGGGCGCCGTTGTGAGCCCCCGGGGCGTATCAGTCCTACGGCTCGCTCAGCGCCTCGAAGAAGCCGGCTTCGCGGTTCTTGCGCACGTCGTCCCACCCGAAGAACCGGCCGTTCATGGCCACGTAGACGCCGGTGGACAGCACCTGCGCGAGCGACAGCGCGCTACCGAGGTTGAAGAGCCCGTCCGAGCTGCCGAACGCATACGGGACCATCGCGCCGGTCAGCACGATCGTCTTGCCAAGGTCGGCCTCCCCCAGCGCTCGCGCCGTTTCTGCCATCGTGTCCGTGCCGTGCGTGATCACGATCTGCGTCTCCGCGCAACGCTGGCAGTGCTCGACAATCGTGGCACGGTCCTCGTCGGTCATGTCCAGGCTGTCGACCATCATCAGCGTGCGGACGGCCACCTCGAGCCGACAGCGACCGAGCCGCAGCATCTCCGGCACGTGGGTATCGCGGAAGTCCAGCGTTCCGCGTCGCTCGTCGTACTGCTTGTCGAAGGTTCCGCCCGTCACGAAGACGCGGATCCCCATCGGTGGTTTCCCGGAGCGAGGTAGAGTGCGACGCGCGGGATTGCGCGCCGGCGCCTAAGACTGGCGCGGTCGGACGGACGCGGCAAACGCCGCGCCCGGCGAGAGGCCGTGGTCACCGGCTATCCACTCCCTGCCGGCTTGCACGTTTGAGCCGGACACGTTCGGCCGGTGTACGACTTGCGTACAACGGAGGGGCTGCGGCCGCGCAATCGAGGGGGCGCACGAGCGGTCCGCTGACGGCCAATGATTCGAGAAACCGACCGGAGGAAGACATGAGGAAGCTCGTATTCGCGCTGGTCACAGGGGCCGCGCTCGTCGCGGCTCCGATCTCCGCGCAGCAGCACCCAATGGGCGCGCCGGGGGCGCCGTCCGTGTGCACCGGTATCATGGCCATGCACATGGGAATGATCGGCGGCGGAATGTCGATGGGCGCCGACATGCGGGGTCACGCCGGAATGAACCGCCCTTCAGCAGGACAGCCCGGGGCGATGCCTGGCGGGATCGCGGAACGTCACGCGGCGATGACGTCGCTGCTCCCGCCGCAGGCCCTGCTCTCCGCGCGCGAGACGCTCGGCCTCACCGACGACCAGGTCTCCAAGCTGGAGCACCTCCAGCACGAGCAGGGCGAGGCGCATCCGGACGGTATGGCTGAGATGAGCGAGGAATGGCAGAAGGCCATGGACTCGCTGAGCGGCGACTCGCCCGATCTGGACGCCTACAAGCACGCGCTGGAAGAGATGAGTGAGGAGCGCATCGACGCCCACGTCGCGATGCTGAAGACCGCCTTCGATGCGCGCGACGTGCTTACCGACGAGCAGCGCGCGAAGCTGCCCGACGTCGCGAGGCAGGTGATGCGGCGGTGCTCCATGGGAGGCGAGGGCCGCTGAGAGCCGTCGTCGCCACAGAGAAGCACCCTGTCACCCGTTGAGGCGAGGCCTCCTGGGTGAGCCAGTGTTTTCGGGCGAAGCCGCTCGAAGGAGCCCGGCCCACGGGAATCTCCCGGGCGCCGGGTTTCTCCGAATCCGGCTTGACACGACCCACCGGAGACGGTACCGTTTTCGGGGATTGAGAACCGTTCTCAACTCCCGCGCCGACAGGGCAGGGGCGACGATGGGCGAAGCGTAATGGGCAGGGTTCGACCGTACGAGCGAAACCGCCGCGATGCCGCGCTGGGCGTGTTCCTGACGTTGGCCGCGCTGCTGGTGGGTGGAGTCATGGTGTGGCAGGCGGTGACGGTGGCGGGCGCTCCGGACCCGCTCGGGAGTCGGGCGTCGGGCGCGGCGGTGCTGGACATCGGGGTCCTCGTCTTTCGCGAAGGGCTGGAGTGCATCCTGGTGCTGGCGGCGATTACGGCGAGCATGGTGGGGTCGAGCCGGTCGTACCGGATGCCGGTGGCGACGGGGGCGGCGGCCGGCTTCATCGCGTCGGTGCTGACGTGGCGCTTGGCGGTGGGGATCATCGACGATCTGACGCAGAGCATCTCGGCGCTGCAGGTACAGGCGTTCACGGGTCTGCTGGCGATCGTGGTGCTGTTGGTCGTGATGAACTGGTTCTTCCACAAGATCTACTGGACCGGCTGGATCTCGGTGCACACGAAGCGGAAGCAGAAGCTGCTGCGGAGCGTGGATTCGGCGGATTCATCGCGGCTCCGGATCCTGCTCGGGCTGGGGCTTCTGGGCTTCACGTCGATGTACCGCGAGGGCTTCGAGGTCGTCTTGTTCCTGCAGAACTACCGGCTGAAGCTGGGCATGGGACCGGTGCGCAGCGGTCTGCTGATCGGGCTCGTGCTGTCGGGCCTGGTAGCGGTGCTGACGTTCGTGGCGAACCGGCGGCTGCCGTACCGGAAGATGCTGGTGCTGACGGGCGTGCTGCTCGGGATCGTGCTGCTGGTGATGGTGGGGGAGCAGGCGCAGGAGATGCAGCTCGCGCACTGGCTGCCGACGACGCCGATTCCGTGGCTGAGTCACGTGCTGCCGGCGTGGATGGGGATGTGGTTCGCGGTGTTCCCGACGGTGGAGACGCTGACGGCGCAGCTGATCGCGGCGCTTCTGGTGGTCGGCTCCTACACGCTCGTGCGGATCCAGCTCGGGCGGGCGGAGGCGGAGGCGGCAGTAGCGACGGCGTAGCGCGGCGCACGGGCCGATCTGATCGGCTCGCAGCCGAGGCTACGGCCGGTCGACGGCCACGGTGGCTCCGTGGCGCTCCCGCAGAAGCTTTTCCAGGAAATCCACGTGCTCCTCGAGGTGATGCACCTGCTGCTCCAGCGCGTCGAGACGCTCCTCCAGCCGCGAGTCGTCGGCCGCGGGCGGCGGCAGCCTCACCGGCGCATCGAGCGCGACCGCAGGCAGCGCCAGGATGTGATCGATGACCTGCCGCAGCATCCGCGTCGGCGCGTACGAGGTGGACAGGGTCGTCGGAGTGACGAGCACGGAGAGCGCGGCGAGCACCTTGCGCCCATCGGCTCTCGGCACGAGCAGGCGGTGCTTCGTGCCGCCCGCGACGACGACGATCCGTGACCGCGCGGGCCCGACGCGCAGCGCCACCCGCGTGATCTGCTCCGCCGGCACCTCGAACTGGCGCCACCCCGCTCGCGCGTTCGAGCGCAGGCACAGCAGGCGCTGCTCACTGATGAGGATGAGCCACGGCCGGTGCAGCCACCGGGGCCTCGCGATCTTTCCGCGCGTGATGGAGAGGATCCGCTCGTCGGACTCCATCACGGCGGGCAGGTCACGCAGCTCGCGCACGTTCCACCACCGCGAGCCCTCCCCCAGGGCCTGCAGCTGTTGATCGATGAGCCCGCGATCGATTGGCATCGGTCCTCGAAGTTGGCGGAATCGCAGCTTCGGTCCATGGACCTTTGCGCGCAAGGTTCGGCCCACCGTCGAGTCGTGGCCGCGTCGAGGTAGGATCCGTGTTGCCGCTGGGGATGCGGCGGCCTGCGACGGCCCGGATCGCCTCTCACACCCGCCCGCCGCCCACCCTTCCCTCCAGTCTCACGCGCGGCGCCGCGTCGATCGCCTCGGCGAGCGCCGCGTGCGATGGGAACGTGCTGTCTGCGAGCTCGATGGCGTCGACCGCGATCGCAAGGTCGGGCTCGTCCACCTCGTACGGCATCACGACCAGATGGCGATCGGCGTCGAGCCGCACGCGCCAGCGATCATAGGCCATTCTCGTCGTCCCAGCCCGTGCAGAACGTGAGCGAGATCAGGTCGCCGAGGCGCACGTAGACGTAGTCGCGTGCGAGCTCGTCGAGCGTGTGCCCGGAGCCGTCCACGAGGGCGTCCCTCGAAGCCTCCATCTCGCCAAAGAACGTCGCCCACTCGGGGTTCGTCCGGAAGCGATCGTAGACGGTGACGGCGTGGTGCGCGACGAGCGCCGCGGCCCACGGGTCCTGCTCGAGCCGCGCGATCGCGCGCGGCCACACTCCCTGGCGCACCTCCGGGGCGGCGTTCACGAAATCCGCGATGCGACCCTCGGCGTCCAGCGCCGGCTCTGCGTCCGGCTCGCGCCAGCCGTTGTCGTGCTCGGCCACCGCCAGCAGGATGGAATCGCGGCGAGGCCCGCTCGCGAGCGGGCGCCAGTGCTCCATGATCCGACCGGCGAGGGCGGCGTGGTCGGGCTGTGTGATCAGATGTACGCCGCCGTTGGCGCTTCGTACGATCATCTGCTTCCTCACCTCTCCGATGAACGTCGCTCGGGAATGGTAGCGAGGCGCACCCGGCGCCGCGACTCGCGCGGGCGGCTCGCGACCGGGTAGTTTGCCGCGCACATGACCCGTACCGTGCTCATCGCAAGCTGGCTCGAGGCCGAGCACGTCGAGCGCATCAGGCAGGTCGATGATCGCCTCCACGTGTTGTACGAGCCTGCGCTGCTCGCACCGCCGAGGTACGCCGCCGACCACCAGGGCGGCGTGTTCGCGCGCACGCCGGAGCAGGAAGCCGAGTGGCGGCGGCTCCTCGCACGCGCGGAGATCCTCTTCGACTTCGATCGCGTGAACGCGCGCGAGCTGCCCTCCCTCGCGCCCCGCCTGCAGTGGATCCAGGCGACGAGCGCGGGGATCGGCGAGTATGTGCGACGCATGGGCTACGCCGAGTCAATGCCGCGCACCGTGGTCACGACGGCGAGCGGCGTGCACGCCCGGCCGCTGGCGGAGTTCTGCTTCATGGTCATGTTCGCGTTCCACAAGGGTCTGCTCCGCACGCTGCGTAACCAGCGGCGCGGGCACTGGGAGCGCTTCGCCGGCGCCGACCTGGAGGGGCAGACGCTGGTCATCGTCGGCGTGGGGCGGGTGGGGGTGGAGGTGGCGCGCCTCGGCAAAGCGTTCGGCATGCGTGTCGTGGGAGTGAAGCGCTCGACGCTCGGGATCGATCCGGCCGAATTGCATCTCGACGCGCTCTTCGCGCCCGGCGAGCTGCACCGCGCGCTCGCCGAGGCCGAGAACCTCGTGCTGATCGCGCCGCACACGCCCGAGACGGAGCACATGATCGGCGCGATCGAGCTCGCGCTGCTCCCGGCCGGGGCCGTCTTCATCAACATCGGCCGGGGCGCGCTGGTGGATGAGGACGCGCTCATCGATTCGCTGCGCTCGGGCGCGCTGCTCGGTGCCGGCCTCGACGTCTTCCGTGAGGAGCCGCTATCGGCGGACAGCCCCCTCTGGGAGATGGACAACGTGATCGTCAGCCCGCACTCGGCGAGCACGTCCGTGCGCGAGAACGCGCGCATCACGGATCTTTTCTGTCGGAACCTGCGCCGCTTCCTGGGTGGGCAGCCGCTGCTGAACCGGCTCGATACGGTGCTCGGCTACTAACTTGTCAATGGATCCGATGCTCGTGTTCTTCGCGCTCGCGGCGATCGTGCTCGCGGCGCTCTGGCTCGAGACGCACGTGGGTCCATTCCGGAAAATCGGCGCCGCCGCGACGGCGATCCTGCTGGCGCTCGTGCTGTCGAACCTCGGCCTCATCCCGGGCGAGTCGCCCGTCTACGACTTCATGCTCGGCCAGGCCGTGATCGCCGGCATCATCCTGATCCTTCTCAACGTGAGCCTGTCGTCCATCCGGGAGGCCGGCGCCCCGATGCTCGCCGCGTTCGGGATCGGCGCCGCCGGATCCGCGCTGGGCGCGGTGATCATGGCGTACGTGGTCGCGGCCGCCATCGGCGCCGACGCGTGGAGGCTGTCCGGGCAGTTCGCCGCCACCTACATCGGCGGAGGGGATGAACTTCGCGGCCGTCGGCCAGCAGCTGCAGACGCGGAGCGATCTCTTCACCGCCGGCATCGCCGCCGATGTCATCGTCACCGCGGTCTGGCTGGTGGCGTGTCTGGTGATCCCGGAGCTCTTGGGGCGGCGGGGACGGCCCGATCGTGCTTCGGTCCGGCCCGCCGCCCCGGCGCCGGCGGCACCCGACACCGCGGCGGCGACGCTGCCGTCGGACGCCGCCGCCCCGGCTCCGCCGCCGATCCCCGGCGCCACACCCGAGCCGTTCGGGCTGGACGCGCAGCTGCAGAGCAGCGGAGTACCGCTCCGGCTCACCGATTTCGCGGGGCTCGCGAGTCTGACGCTCGGCATCATGTGGGGTTCCGACCTGCTCGCCGCGCTCGTTCCTGCCGTGCCCCGCCTCATCTGGCTGACGACCGTGGTGCTGCTGCTCGCGCAGGTCCCGCTCATCCGCAGGCTGTCCGGCGGCGTCGTGATCGGCAACTTCCTGCTCCTGCTCTTCCTCGCCAGCAACGGCGCGAAGTCCGTGATCTCCCACATCGTCGAGGTCGGGCCGGCGATCTTCTGGTTCGCCGCGGGCACCGTCGCGATCCACGGGCTCATCATCTTCGGCATCGGCTTCGCGCTGAGGATGAACGGCGACGTCATCGCGGTCGCGTCGCAGGCGAACGTGGGCGGCTCGACGACCGCGATGGCGCTGGCCGGGGCGCGACGCCGGCCGGAGCTGATCCTGCCCGGCGTCGCGGTCGGGATGCTCGGCAACGCGCTCGGCAACTACATCGGCCTCGGCATCGCGTATCTCTCCAAGGGGCTGCTCGGCTGAAGGCGCCGCCTTCTCAGCGACCCTTCGCCGTGCGCTGCTGCCAAAGCACCGTCGCGCCGAGCAGGATCAGCGTCGCCAGCAGGATCGCGGTGGCCACGACGTCGATCTGCGGGGGGAAGGCGGCGCGCCGGGCGCCGTAGACGTAAAGCGGGTAGGTCACGCGGCTGCCGGCGTTGAAGAGCGTGATGATGAAGTCGTCGAGCGAGAGCGCGAAGGAGAGCAGCGCGGCGGCGGCGATGCCCGGCGCGATGAGCGGTAGCGTGACCTCGCGCAGCACCCTGAACGGGGGCGCGCCCAGGTCCATCGCCGCTTCCTCGAGCGTCCAGTCGAAGCCACGGAGGCGCGCCTTCACCGTCAGCGCCACGTAGCTGATGGAGAACATGATGTGGGCGATGACGATGGTCGTGAATCCCATCGGGAAGCCGAGCTGCAGGAAGAGCGAGAGCAGCGACGAGCCGAGCACGACCTCCGGGGTGGTGAGCGGGAGCACGAGCAGCACGTTGATCGGGCCGCTGCCCCGGAATCGGTAGCGGGTGAGCGCGAGGCCGATGAGCGTGCCGAACACGGTCGCGACGGCGGTCGAGACCGTCGCAATGCGGAGGCTCAGCTTCATCGCCTCCACGAGCGCGGGGTAGCGGAACGGATGCGCCCATGCCTGCAGCGAGAAGCCTTTCCAGACGAAGTTGAACTTGCCGACCGGCTCGTTGAAGCTGTAGAGCACGATCACGAAGATCGGCAGGAAGAGATAGAGCAGAACGAGGAGCGCGACGACGTCCAGCACCCGCCCGGTCCAGGCCGAGGCGACGGCGCCGGTCCGCTCTCGCGCGCTCACGCGAGCTCCTCCGTGCCGAGCACGCGCGCGTACGCGACCACCAGCACCGTGATGATCAGCATCAGCACAACGGACAGCGCGGCGGCGAGCGGATAGTCGCGAACGTACAGGAACTGGCCCTGGATCACCGAGCCGAGCATCCGCTGGTTCGGACTGCCGAGCAGCTCCGCGTTGATGAAGTCACCGCACGCCGGGATGAAGGTGAGCAGGCTGCCCGCGAAGACGCCGGGCAGCGACAGCGGGAGGACGACCTTGAGGAAGGCCCGGCGAGGAGCGCAGTACAGATCCCGCGCCGCCTCGACGAGCCGCCGGTCGATCTTCTCGAGGCTGACGTAGATCGGCAGCACCATGAAGGGCAGGAAGTTGTAGGTAAGCCCTCCGATCACCGCCCAGCGAGTGTTCAGCAGCCTGCCTTCGGCCGGAAGCAGGTGCATCCAGCCGAGCAGCCCCACGACGGCCCCGTTGTCGTTGAGGATCGTCTTCCAGGCGAAGGTCCGGACCAGGAATGTGACGAACAGGGGTAGGACGACGAACCCGAGCAGCAGGTTCTTCAGGCGGCGCGCGCGGAACGCGATCACGTAGGCGAGCGGGTATCCCAGCAGGAGCGCCAGCACGGTCGCGCCGAGCGCATAGCCCAGCGAGCGGCCGAGCTGCTCACCGTAGTCGGTGAACGCCCGCTGATAGCCGTCCCACCAGGGAGCGCCTTCGGCGGCAAAGGAGGTCCTGGCGAGCGCGAGGGTCGGCACGATGTAGAAGAGGACCAGCCACAGGATCCCCGGAGCGGTGAGCAGCCAGGGGACCAGAGGGTGTCGGCTGCCGCCGCCTGCGGTACGGGCCATGAGCGGTCTAGGCGCCTATCGCGTCCTGGAACAACCGGCTGAACTCGCGGTCCTCCTCGTCGTCGAGCGTGCGGAAGACGTGGAGCCGGGCGCGCAGCTCGGGCGGCGGATTGACGAGCGGGCTGGAGGCGAGGGCCGGGGCAAGGCGCGACAGCTCCGCCATCGCGCCCTCGACGGGAGAGAGGTACCGGGTCGCCCGGACGATCCGCGCCGACACGGCCGGCTCGTAGACGTAGTTCATCCAGGCCATGGCGCCGTCCACGCGATCCGATGGACCGGGAATCAGCATGTTGTCCGTGAAGCGGATGCCGCCTTCATTCGGCACGATGAACCGGAGGTCCGGATTGTCCCCCACCAGCCCCTCGATGTCGCCCGACCACGCCATGGCCACAGCCACGTTGCCGCTCGCGAGGTCCTCGGTGTAGTCGTTGCCGGTGAAGGCGCGGACCTGCCCGTTCTCTCGATACTTCCTGACGGTCGCGCACGCCGCTTCGACATCGGCCCTCGTCGCGCTTTTCGGCTCCCTGCCGTCAGCCAGCATGATGAGGCCGAGCGTGTCGCGCATCTCGGTCAGCATGGTCATCCGTCCCCTGAAAGCGGGGTCGAACAGGTCCGCCACGCTCGTCAGCTCCCGGCCCGTCTGCTTCGGGTCGTAGGCAATGCCCGCCATTCCCGAGAGCCACGGAACGCTGTACCTGCGGCCGGGATCGAAGCTCACGTCACGCAGCTCCTCCAGAAGCCGCGCCTTGTTCGGGAAGAGCCCGTCGTCCAGGGGACGGCAGTAGCCGAGCCGGATCATGCGCGCCACGGTCCAGTCGGTCAGCACGACGACGTCCCGGTCGATACTCTGCCCGCGCTTCAGCGGCTCGGCGATCTTCGCGAAGTACTCGGCGTTGTCGTTGACGTCCTCCCTGTAGTCCGCGTGGATGCCCGTCGCCTTCTCGAAGTCGGAGGTGGTCTCGGAGTCGATGTAGATCGGCCAGTTCGAGATCCTGACCGTAGGCGGCGCGCCGCCGCTGCCGCCCGAGCCGGATGTCCCGGGGTCGCACGCGGCGAGGAACGAGCCGGCCAGCGCCAGCCCTCCCGCGGCGAATGCGGTCCGCCCGAGGAAGTCTCTCCGGCTCAGCGCCTGCGCCACCCGGTCCTCGGACCGGAGCGGGTGGAGCTCGGTCCTCATGACGTGGCTCCGCGGCTCTCGCCCGTTTGCAGCTCGTGCTCGCCACCGCCGTCGCGGCCGCCCACGCGGCCGACGTCCGCCGGCGGCAGCAGGCGCGCGGCCCGCGGCTCCCAGCCCGCGTGAACGAAGGCGCCGGGGCGGACGCCTTCGCTCACCTCATCGGGACCGACATGGGCGACGATCTCGGTGCCGTCCGCCGCGCGCAGCCCGAGCCTCACGATGGCGCCCTGGAAGATCGCGCTGCTCACGGTGACCGGGATGGAGGCTCCGCCGGGGATGGGCGCGGCCGTGACCCGGACTCGCTCGGGACGCACCATCACGGTGGCCGCTTCGCCCATGCGGGCGTCGGATCCGACGATCACGACCTCGTGACCGCCCGCGATGCGCGCCACCGCCTCCCCATCCGCCCGGCCGACGACCCGCGCCGGGATCAGATTGGCGACTCCGATGAAATCGGCGACGAAGACCGTCGCGGGGGCGTGGTAGATCGCCTCCGGGGGGCCGATCTGCTCGACGCGTCCCCGGTTCATGACCGCGATGCGGTCGGACATCGTGAGCGCCTCTTCCTGATCGTGCGTGACGTAGACGAACGTGATCCCGACCTCGCTCTGGATCCGCTTCAACTCGAGCTGCATGGCCTGTCGCAGCTTGAGGTCGAGCGCGCCAAGCGGCTCGTCGAGCAGCAGCGCGCTCGGATAGTTCACGAGAGCCCGCGCCAGCGCGACGCGCTGCTGCTGCCCGCCCGAGAGCTGCGCGGGCTTCCGACCGGCGAGGTGACGGAGCCGCACCACGTCCAGCAGCTCGTCGACCCGCCGGTCCACCTCTCTCGCTTCGACACGACGACTGCGCGGCCCGAACGCGACGTTGTCGCGCACCGTCATGTGCGGGAAGAGCGCGTAGTGCTGGAACACGGTGTTGACGTTGCGGCGGTACGGCGGCACCCGCGACACGTCCTGTCCCTCCAGCAGAACGCGCCCCGAGGAAGGTCGCTCGAAGCCGGCGATCATGCGCAGCGTGGTGGTCTTGCCGCAGCCGCTCGGGCCGAGCAGCGAGAAGAACTCCCCGCGCGGAATGGCGAAGTCCGCGTCGTCGACCGCGACGAAACCGCCGAACCGCTTCGTCACATGGTCGACCGCGATCACGCCGTCCGGCGAAAGCACGGCCGGTTTCGCGGTCATGCGGGTGCCTCGGCGTCGGGGCGACATCCCCGCGGCAGCGCGTGCGGCCGGAGGCGGCGGGGTCATGCGCGCGAGCATAGCACGCCGCACCCCCGGCCGACAAGCGCGCCAACCGGACGTGGCGCTTCCGCCCCTCGCCAAGATCCTTGCCACCGCCGGAAGCGCCGGCCTACTTTGCCACGCCGCCCTTGAATCGAGTTTCCTCCGTCGAGGCCATGAACCTCAGCGAGACGTTCGCTGAGCTCCGGGAGCGGAAGGTCCTGCGCCTGGCGCTCATCTACGTGCTGGTCGCCTGGATCGTGATCCAGGCGGCGGACATCATCTTCCCGGCGCTGCTCCTCCCCGCCTGGACGGTTCGGCTCGTCGTCGCCTTCATGCTGCTCGGCCTCCCGATCGCGCTGGTGCTGTCGTGGATGTTCGATCTCACGCCACGGGGAGTGAAGCGGGCGGGGTCGGACGACGTGCTGGAAGCGGGCCCGTGGGCTGCCCCTCTCATTGACAGCCCGGGCGGCCCGGGCACGGCCGCGCCGCCGGCGCCGCCGCCGGGTGCCGGGATGGCTCGCGGCGCAGCGGCGGAGCGATCGATCGCGGTCCTGCCGTTCGTGAACATGAGTGACGATCGGGAGAACGAGTACTTCAGCGACGGCATGACGGAGGAAATCCTGAACGCGCTGGCCAAGGTGCGCGACCTCCGGGTCGCCTCCCGGACCTCCGCATTCGCGTTCAAGGGACAGGATGCGGACGTGCTGGAGATCGCGCGGGCGCTGCGTGTGAGCACCGTCGTCGAGGGCAGCGTGCGCAAGGCCGGCAACCGGATCCGCGTGACCGCTCAGCTGATCAGCGCGGAGGACGGCTACCACCTCTGGTCCGAGAGCTACGACCGGGAGCTCGAGGACGTGTTCCAGGTCCAGGATGAGATCGCCCTGTCGATCGTGAACGCACTCAAGGTGGAGCTGCGCGGCGGAAAAACGGAGCACCTCGTCGAGCGCGAGACGAGGGACATGGACGCCTACAACTTCTACCTGAAGGGCCGATACTTCTACAACCGTGACCACGAGGAGGACCTCCGGAGGAGCCTGCAGATGTACCAGGAGGCTCTTCGTCGGGACGCCGGCTATGCCCGGGCGCAGGCGGGCATCGCCGACACCTGGATGCACCTGGCAGACGACTGGGTTTCACCCGCGGAAGCATACCCGCAGGCGAAGGCGGCGGCCCGGAGAGCGCTGGAGCTCGACGACACGATCGCCGAGGCCCACGCGGCTCTCGGCGCCGTGCTCGGGTGGTTCGACTGGGAGTTCAACGAGGCGGAGCTCGCGCTGCGGCGGGCCGTGGCCGCCAATCCTCGCTACGGCGACGCCCACTGGGGACTGGCCAGCATCCTGCCGTGCACCGGTCGCCTGCCCGAAGCCGTGGAATCCATGCGCAAGGCGGTCGACCTCGACCCCGTGTCCACGACGTTCAGCTACTATCTCGCTCGGTTTCTGCTCTTCTCCGGCGAGCTGGAGGAGGCGCTGGAGGAGGCCGAGCGCTCGATCGCGCTCGACCCCGGCTCGTTTCGGCCCCTCCTGATCGCCGGCCTGGCGCACCTGTACGCCGGCCGACCGGACGAGGGGCTGAAGACCTTCCAGAAGGCCCACTCCGTCAGCGAGGCCCGCTCCGTTGACACCTACCTCGCCCGCGCGCTCGCCGCCAATGACCGGAAGGAGGACGCGCTCGAGCTGCTGTCGGACCTCGAACGGGGACAGAGCTACGTGCGCTCCGAGCTAATGGCCGCGGCATGGGCAGCGCTGGGAGAGCAGGATCGCGGCTTCGCGGCTCTCGAGCAGGCGTACGCCGACCGATCGGCAGGGCTGATCTATCTGCACGTCGACCCGGGCTACGAGCCGTTGCGTGGAGACCCCCGCTACGGGGACCTCGTGCAACGCGTCGGCCTGACGACGCGCTGAGCAGCAGAGGGCGCCGCTAGGCGCAATGACATGTAGTCACCGGGCGCGACCTGACGCCGCGGCGGCCCGCGACGTCATCTTCGCTCTATCGTCAGCCCCGGCCGAGAGGCGGGGCTCCCCTCAGAATGGGAGGCCGTCATGTCACGCTGCATCACCGGAGTCAGCCTGGCCGTCCTTGCTTGCGCCCTGTCCGCGTGCGCCGCCGAGACACCCGTGACGGAGGTCACGGGCGAGTGCGCCGACGCTTACCAGGGACAGGTCTGTACCTACGCTTCCGTCCAGGGGACCACCGTCATCGACATCGGTGCGACGGTCCCGATCGCCAGCATCGAGAACGCGCCTGCGGACGAGGTCATGGAGTCCTGGCCGCCCGTCGCGGTCGCGAGGCTGAACCTGCCGGAATCGGTGAGAGAGCAGACGGGCCTCACCGAGCTGACCATGTTCTGGGAAGCCGCCGGACATCCGCCGGGACCGTATCTCACGCCCCACTTCGACTTCCACTTCTACACCATCCCCCCGGCGGAGGTGGAGGCGATCGACTGCGCGGACCTGAGCAAGCCGGCCGCACTGCCCTCGACGTACAGCCTGATCGACATCGCGTTGCCCCCGGAGATGGCACAGATGACGGGCGAGGCGACCCTCGTCGGGCTGTGCGTGCCGAAGATGGGAATGCACGCGTTGCTGAGCTCCGAGCTGGAGAGTGACAAGGTCTTCCGCGGCAGCCTGGTCCTCGGCTACTACGCCGGCAAGCCGATCTTCGTGGAGCCTATGCTCACGAAGGAGATGCTGATGGAGAAGAAGTCGTTCGAGCTGCCGATTCCGGAGATTCCGGGCCTGAGCGGACCGCATCCAACGCGGTTCCGCGCGGAGTGGGATGCCCAGCAGCAGGCGTATCACTTCCTGTTCTCGGGCTTCTCCGCCACCTGAGGGCGCCGGCCACGAAGCGGGACGGCGCCGGTCGGCTCACGGCCGGCGCCGACTCCCGCCGGCACAGCGCAGTTGGAGACTTGGGGCGACCAGCCGCGCCGCCATCAGCGGCTCGGCGGCTCCCTCGCACGGCCCTCACGACCACCGTGGACCCGCCGACCCCCTCCACCTATGTTGCCGAAGGGCCCGAAAGGGCGTTGGGATTTCCCATCCCCTTCCTGTCATTCGTTGAATTTCCTATTCTTAGTTTCGAGTTTCGAGCGGCCCGGCAGGCAGGTCCTGCGTGGAGTCCTTGACCCGTCTGCCCGGTACGGCGGCAGTTCGTGATATCGTTCGCTTCCCGAAATGGCGCACGCGCCAGAAGGGCGGCATGCAGTTTCAGCTCCACACGCTGGGCACGATCCACCTCCGCACCGCCGCCGGGCTGCCCATCCAGTCCCTCGTCGCCCAGCCCAAGCGCCTGGCAGTCCTGGTCTACCTGGCCCTGGCCACGCCGGATGGGTTCGTTCGCCGGGACACTCTGACTGGCCTGTTCTGGCCGGAGCTCGACCAGCAGCACGCCCGGGCCGCGCTCCGCAAGACGATCTTCCACCTCCGCCAGTCCCTGGGCGATGGGACCGTGATCGGCAGGGGTGAAGAGGAATTGGCGCTCGCACCGGGCGCCGTGTGGTGTGACGTCCTCGCGCTGAAGGAGCTTCTGGCCGAGGAGCGACCCGCCGACGCGCTCGCCCTCTACCGCGGCGACCTGCTCGACGGGTTCTACCTGCCCGAGACGCCAGCCTTCGATCAGTGGCTCGATGGCGAGCGCCGGCGGGTGCGGCGGCTCGCGGCCGCAGCGGCCTGGCGCGCCGCCGGGGCCGAGGAGGCCACCGGCCACACCGCCGAGGCCATCGCGCACGGCCGCACCGCCATCGCCCTGTCGCCCGACGACGAGAACGCGACGCGGCAATTGCTCTCGCTGCTCGACCGTGCTGGCGACTCGGCCGGCGCGTTCCGGCTTTACGAAGAGCACCGGCACCGGCTGGAGGCGGAGTTCGAGCTGCAGCCGGCGCCGGAGACGCGGGCGCTCCTGGAGCGGATCCGGTCACGCACGACGGTCACGGGGCTGCCCCTGCCCGCCGTCGCGCCCGCCGTCGCGTCGGATCCGGCGACCCATACGCCCCCTGCATCCCCGGGGGCAGCCGGCTCCGCGGCCGTCACCGTCGCCCGGGCGCCGGCCGATACACGGGGGCAGCCCCTCGCCGCGTCGGCCGGCCGCGGGCGCCTGGCCAAGGTCGCGGCGCTGGGCGTCGCCGTGCTGGCCGTGGCGGGCGTCGGGGTCACCCTGATGGCGCGAGCAGGCACAACGGGCACGAATCCGGTCCTCGCCGTCGGTCACATCCAGGACTTCGGGCAACTCGATCCGGAGGTGGCCCCGATCATCCGCGAGCTCCTTTCCACCAACCTCGCGCGCGTGCCCGGTGTGCAGGTGATGGGCAACACCCGACTCTACGAGATGCTGGCCGGGGGGGACAGTGACGACGCGGCGTCCCTCGTGCGCGCGGCCCGGGGCGCGGGCGCGACCGAGGTCGTCGAAGGGGCGCTGTATCACCTGGCCGATGGCCGATTACGCTTGGACCTGCATCGAGTCGCACTTCTCACCGGCGCCGTGAGCGACCCCGTCTCGGTGGAGGGATCCGACCCGTTCGCCGTCGTGGATGCCGCGACCCGGGAGCTGGCGACCGCCATGCGCATCCGCACCCCCGCCCTGCAGGTGGCGGACGTAGTGACCCCTTCGCTGACCGCGTTCCGCCTCTACGAGCAGGGCCTGCGCGCATACTACCTGCTGGGGGACGCTGCGGCGGCGCGGCCTCTCTTCATCGCCGCCACGGCCGAGGACTCGACCTTCGCCATGGCGGCGTACTACGCGTCCATGGTCTGCGAAGGCGGCCCCCCCCCGTGCCACGATGTGTTCCTCGAACAGGCACGGCGCATGGCCGCACGCGCCACGGAACAGGACCGCCTTCTCATTCTCGCGAGCTGGGCCAGGTCCTGGGATGAACCGAGCGCCCTCGCGATCGCGGACTCGCTGGTCAGGCGCTACCCGATGCTCCCCGAAGGACATCGCATCCTCGGCGAGGCGCTGGAATGGGATGGCCGGTTCCCCGAGGCGATCCACCATCTGCTCCGGGCCTTCCGGCTCGATTCCATCACAATGCTGGGTCATGCGCCGCACTGCGCAGGTTGCGACGCGCTGACCGAGCTGGTCGGCACGTACGTGATGACCGACTCGATGGCGGCGGCGGAGCGGACCGCGCGCATGTTCGCGACCATGCTCCCCGCGTCGGCCACGCCGTGGCGCGTGCTGGAAAACGTCCTCGAGGCCGAGGGCCGGTACGACGAGGCGGACGCGGCGGCCCGGCGGGCGAACGGAATCTCGCCCCTCACCCCCACGAATGCTGCGCTCAGGGACGTGGAGCGCGCCGTGCGCCGCGGGGCCTTCACGGTCGTCGCCGAGCGGTTGGCGTTCCTGGACGAGATCGGGACCTCGTCGTCTCGATGCGAGGCCAACTGGTGGAAAACGATCGGCGATCGCACCCGAGGCCGCCTGGCCGATGCCCTCGCGGCCGCGAAGGAGTACGCGCGTTGCACGCGCGGGCCGGATCCGGGCCATGCGCTCGCGCGATTGCCGGAGGCGATCGTGCTCTCCGAGTCGGGCCGGTTTCACGAGGCGGCAGCGATCTTCGACTCGATCGCGGCCCTGATGCAGATCGATGCGGCCCACCCCGGCAAGGTGGCCCGAAACCGCGCCTGGTTCCTGACGCACGAGGCCTCGGCGCTCGTCGACGAGGGGGACCTCGGGCGCGCCCGCACGCTGGCCGACACCATCGAAGCGCTCGGGCGCCGGAGCGCCTACGGCCGCGACCGGCTCCTGCACTACCACGTGCGTGGCCTGATCGCGCTCGCGGAAGGCAGACGGGCGGACGCGGAGTCCGATCTGCGCCGCGCGATCTTCTCGCCCGTCGCGGGCTACACCCGCACCAACCTTGAGCTCGGACGGCTCCTCCTGGCCGAGGGTCGGCCGCAGGACGCGATCGCCATTCTGAGCCCCGCCCTCCGCGGCCCCGTCGAGGCCTCCGGCCTCTACGTCACCCGGACCGAGCTGCACGAGTTGCTCGCTCGGGCCTTCGATCAGGTCGGCCCGCCGGACAGCGTGGCCGTGCACTACGCGTACGTCGCGGGCGCATGGCGCGATGCCGACGCGGCGCTCCAGCCCGCATACGCGGCCGCCGCCACCCGCCTCGCCACCTTGCGCGCGGCGCCGCCGCTTCCCTGATCCCTTCGGCGGAGCCTCGCTCACGGGCGCGAGGACCGCCGGAACGCGCAGGGAACGTCCGGGAAACGCACGGGCAGCAATACTGGACGCGTACGCTGGGGCCTGCCTCTGCACGCATCCGGGCGGGGGCCGCGCCGCCGCACCAACGGGCGCACACCCATGAGGCGCACTCTCGCCGTTGCGCTGTCGGCCTTCGTCACGATGGCCGTGATCGGATGCTCGGACGAGCACGCCGCGCCCGCGCCGATCGTGGCGCGGCCGGATTCCCTGCCGGAAGCCCCGTCCGGCGGCGCCCTGATCCGCGTCAACGGGGTGCCCGTCGGATGGGCAGTCGCGGGCGGGAGCGATGGCGGCGCGGCGGCCCTGGTCGTGGCCATCGGTGATATCGCCGGCGTCATCGACGGGCCCGCCCGCTCGGGCCGTCGTCATCTCCTCCTGCAGGGACCGCAACTGTTCGCAATGCGGACGGGCGGTTGCGCGACGTGTCCCCTTCGCGTCCGCAGGGCCGTCCTCCTCTCGGCGCACGTGACCCGGCGCGGGGACGGCGGCTACGTTCCCCTCGCCGATCTCGTGCTGGCCCTGGAAGGGTGGATCGAGGGCCCGGCCGACAACGGGGACATCCGCATCCGGGTGGGATCCTGCCGCTGGTGCATTCTCGAGCCCGGATCCCGGTGAGACGCGAACCGGGGCCCGGCACCTGCACCGGGCCCCGGCTCGGGTGCGGGGGGGAAGCGTCCGCTACCGGACGCGCGTGGCCAGGAAGCCGTGCGTGGCGCCGCCGGCGACATACGTCCCGACGACGTCACCCCGCTCGTTCACGCCGAACGCCCGCGTGGCGGCCGCGCCCGGGAAGTCGAGCGTCGTAGGGCCTGCCTCGGTCCAGACGAAGCCGTGGAAACCGGCGAGGTCACGGAAGATGCCCACGATGTCACCGCGCGGATTCACGTCCCAGGCCGCGGTCATGATGGCGCCGGGTACGAGCAGCGGTGCGAACTCCCCGTCGTCAATGACGTAGCCCTCGGTGCGACCCGCACTGGTGTTGGTGTAGAGCCCGACGATGCGGCTGAGGTCCGGCGTGGCGCCGTTGTGCATGGAGGCGTACGCGTCGATCTCACTGCTGCCGGCGGCGCCCATCACGATGCCCACCATGGTGGACGTGGTGTTCTCGTCGTGGCCGCAGCCCAGGATCGTGCCGTCTGGAAGGATGCGCTGCAGGATCTCGTATTCGTGACCCGCATAGTGCGTGGCGGTGAACCCGCCAGCGGCCGACATGACGAATCCGTGATAGGCTTCCACGGGCTCTTCTTGTCCTGCGAAGGTGCCCACAAGCTCGCCGTTCGGGCCAATGCCGCGCACATCGGTATAGTACGCATCGGGGTAGTCGATGGTGGTGAACTCGCCTTTGCTCAGGACGAAGCCGTGATCGCGGCCGTCAGAGGTCCAGTACCAGCCGGCCACCTGCCCGGCCGCATTGATGCCCTGGGCCGCTGTCAGCGTGGCCTCGGGCACGTCGATGCTGGTGAATGTGTACGTCGGGTGGGCGCGGTTGTAGGCCGCAGCGGGCACGTTCGGCTCCGGCGTGACGGGCCCGGTACCCTCGCACCCGGCCGCCAGGTTCACCGCGAACAGGGTGCCAATGACGGCGCCCAACTTTGATGCGGACCGTCTCATGACTTGCCTCCGTGGTCGAGAACAGGTTCTTTGTCGCTCATCAAGGTAGGGGGGGGCCGTTCCCTCCTCGTTCCCTGGCCGTTCTTCATCGTACGCCCGGCGGGTTTCCGGGATTGCGCGCCTCGACCATGAAGTCGCCCAACCGCGATGTCGGATGCGTGGGCGTGACCGCTCTCGTAGAACACCGTGAGGTACGGGTCGGGGAGCGTAGCAGCCCGTTGCGCTTCCCTCGTAGTCGGGATGCCTCGTATCGCGCGATATCCGGATTCGTCGAGATCGCGCCCGCCGTCTGGCGCCTCTCGCTGATCCCGCTCGACCTGCTGAACGTTGTTCGTGCTGGGCGACGTGCTTGTGGACAGTTGCTGCCATGGAACTCGCGGCGCCTGACGAGGGCGCGCGACGGGCGAAGCCTCTCGGCGCACGTGCTCACGCACGGACATCCGGACCACCAGGGGCGAGCCACGCCGCCTGTGAGGCGAAGGGGGCTCCCGCTCTGGTGCGCGGCGGGAGGACCGGGATGCGGTGGGGTCAGGCGCGCTCACGTCGCTCCTGCCGGCACGAACAACGCTGCTCGCCCGCATGGCCAGCCATTGGGGTGGCCCGCCCCATCCGGTTCTCCGCGAAGGGACTGCGTCTCGGACTTCGTCGTCACCGAGCCGCCGGGTCACACGCAGGGGACGCTCTCGTACTGGAGGGAGTCGGACCGCGTCCTGATTGGCGGCGCTCGAGCCATCGCTCGTCTGCTTCGGGCATGGGTAGCCGCTCCCGGACGGCGACCGGTTCGCGTGTTCGTGTCGTCACTTCGCGGCTGGCCCTGCGCCCTCTCAGCGCGCGCTACGCGCTTGGTGCGCGATCCGTTCCAGCCTGACGCCGCAATCTCGATCGCGTCGCCCGTCATTGCCCCCCTCACCGGCGACGACGACCGCGCAGATCACCGCATCCGCCGCCGCAGCGCCCGGACAAGCAGCGCGCCCGTCGCCGCGGCCACCGCACCCAAAGAAATGAACAGCGCGATCCGGCGCTCGACGAAGCTCTGGCCGAGCAGCATGGTGCCGACGACGTAGGGCAGCTCGGCGATCGCGAGGGCCGCGAGGTAGCGCCCCGGCGGGTAGCGGACGAGCCCCAGCACATAGCCGGGGATCTCCGACGGAAGGGCCAGCTGAAGGAGCAGGACGAAGCCGAACGAAGCGCGCCGCGTGATGCGCTCCTCGAATGCCGCGAACGAGTGTCCCGGTGCGAGCCAGCGGACGGCCGGCGCCACGAGCACCGCGCTCGAGAAGAAGGTCAGCATCGCCGACAGCGCGGCGAGCAGCACGAAGACCGTGGGTCCCAGGAGTGGGTGTGCGCCGATGATCACCCGCGCGGCGTCGAAGGCTACGCCGGCAAGCCGATCTTCGTGGAGCCTACGCTCACGAAGGAGATGTTCTCGGGCTTCTCCGCCACCTGAGGGCACCGGCCACGAAGCGGAACGGCGCCGGTCGGCTCAACGGCCGGCGCCGACTCCCGCCGGCACAGCGCAGTTGGAGACTTCGTCGATCTGCGCGATGCTCTCCGGGAAATACTTCCGCCTCCATCGCAGGGCGACGTTCACCAGCGCGATCAGGACGGGCACCTCGACGAGCGGCCCGATCACGGCCGCGAACGCCGCGCCGTGCCCGATGCCGAACGTGCCCACCGCGACGGCGATGGCCAGCTCGAAGTTGTTCGATGCCGCCGTGAACGAGAGCGTGGCCGTCTGCGCGTAGCTCGCACCGGCCTTGCGGCTCATGAAGAAGGTCACCGCGAACATGGCCAGGAAGTAGATCAGCAGCGGGACCGCCACTCTGACGACGCTGAGCGGCCGGCCGATGATCGCCCTGCCCTGGATCGAAAACATGACCACGATCGTGAAGAGCAGCGCGATCAGCGTAATGGGGCCGATCTTCGGGATGAAGCGCTCCTGGTACCAAGCCTTCCCTTTCCTGCCCACCAGCACGAAGCGCGTCAGCATGCCCGCGAGGAACGGGATGCCGAGGTAGATGAACACGCTCGCCGCGATCCGCCCCATCGTGATGTCGACCACGGCGCCACGGAGCCCCAACCACGCCGGCACCACCGTGATGAAGAGCCAGGCGTAGACGGAGTAGAACAGCACCTGGAAGATCGAGTTGAAGGCGACCAGCCCGGCGGCGTACTCGGCGTCGCCCGCGGCCAGGTCGTTCCATACGATCACCATCGCGATGCAGCGGGCCAGGCCGATGAGGATCAGGCCGACCATCAGCTCCGGGTAGTCCCTCAGGAAGAGGACCGCCAGCGCGAACATCAGCAGCGGCCCGACGACCCAGTTCTGGACGAGCGACAGCCCCAGGATCTTCCAGTCACGGAAAACGTCGCCGAGCTCCTCGTACCGCACCTTGGCGAGCGGCGGGTACATCATGAGGATCAGTCCGACGGCGATCGGGATCGACGTCGTTCCCACCTCCGTGGCGTCGTTGAGCGCCGCGATCGGCCCCGGCCACAGGTAGCCGATCGCCACGCCCACGATCATCGCCGCGCCGATCCACAGAGTCAGGTACCGGTCCAGCAGCGACAGCCGCCGCGCCACACCCTGCTGCTCGCCCATCTCGACTCTCTTCGCGATGGTTCGTT
Organism: uncultured Gemmatimonadales bacterium; assembly: GCA_963798855.1. Taxonomy (GTDB): domain Bacteria; phylum Gemmatimonadota; class Gemmatimonadetes; order Longimicrobiales; family RSA9; genus CAWCUU01. The sequence continues at coordinate 453,909 of CAWCUU010000002.1, forward strand.
CGAGCCGCCGCTCAGCCGGCGTCGACTCGTGCCTGTCCCGGCTTTCCACCCGTCTCCAGATACTCGGCGAAATCGTCCGGAAGGTCGCTTCCGCGAATCGCGCCGGCCGCGCGCTCGAGCTCGTATTCCACGCGCACGTGCGACACGGCCACTTCTTCGCCGTCCATGCCCACCACCGCGTAACCCGCGCGCCAGTCGCCGTCCTTCGGCCGCCCGACCGAGCCGGTGTTGACGAAGCGGATCCCCTCGACGGCGCGCTGCCAAGGCAGGTGCGTGTGACCGAACGCCACGACGTCGCCGGCCCGGGCGCCCAGGTGTGCCACCATCTTCAGACAGAAGTCGTCGGAGCGGTCGTCGGTCCAGTAGACGGTGTTCAGCACGGGATTGCCGTGCACCAGGATCAGCCTCGGCCCGGCCACGTGCCCGCCCTGCGGCCGGATGTCGATCCGGAAGGGCAGTCCGCCGAGCCACCGCTTCGTCTCCGGCGAAACGTTCGCCCGCGTCCAGGCATAGCTCAGGTGACTGAGCTCCTGCTGCCGCGGGTCCTCGTACCGGCACCCGCAATGCTCGTAGTCGGTGGCCGTCGTCGAATCGTAGTTTCCGGCGACGCCGACGATCGCCCGCGCCCGAAGCAGCGCCACCACCTCGTTCGGCCACGGGGCATAGCCGACCAGGTCCCCCAGGTGGTAGACCGCGTCAATGCCGCCCCGCCCGTCGATGTCCGCCAGCACGGCCTCCAGCGCCGGCAGGTTGCCGTGGATGTCGCTGATCAGCGCGTAGCGCATCGGGCTCACTCCTCAGGAGCAGCACTCCGACCCACAACAGGCACGCTCGGCGCCCGAGTCAGGGATCGAAGGCTCTTCGCCCGCCGTCGCCGGCTTCGTCGCCCTCACGAACGCCGACATGAAACGACCCTCCACCGCCGGGATCATGGCGTCCACGTCCAGCCCCGCCTCCTCCAGGAAGGAGCGCGCGTCCTCCGGATCGTAGATCCGCGTCGGCTCCAGGCTCGCGTTCTCGAACCCCACCTCCTCCAGCAACGCCGCGAACTCCCGCTCCTCCAACGCCCCCGCCACACACCCTACCCACAGCTCCATGCTGCGCCGCACCTCCGCGGGAACGTCACCCCTCACCACCACGTCCGACACCGCGAAACGCCCGCCGGGCTTCAAGACCCGGAACGCCTCGCGCAGCACCCGACGCTTGTCCGCCGACAGGTTGATCACGCAGTTGCTGATGATCACGTCCACGCTCGAATCCGGAAGCGGGATCGACTCGATGTCGCCCTTCAGGAACTCCACGTTCCGCGCCCCCGCCTCCACCGCGTTGCGCCGCGCCAGCTCGAGCATCTGATCCGTCATGTCCAGTCCGTACGCCTTCCCGCTCGGGCCCACCCGCTTCGCGCTCAGAAGCACGTCGATTCCACCCCCGCTCCCCAGGTCGAGCACCACCTCCCCCTCCGACAGCTCCGCCAGCGCCGTCGGGTTGCCGCACCCCAGCGACGCGAGAACCGCCGTCTCCGGCAGTGACGACGTCGTCACTGCGTCGTACAGGTCCCGCGTGATCGGATCCGCGAAGCCGCCGTCCACCTTCGAGTCCCCGTAGCACGAGGTGCCGCAGCACGTCCCCTTCTCCCCCGCCGCCACCCGCTGCGCGGCCTCGCCGTACTTTCGCCGCACGACCTCCTTCACATCCTCTCCCATCATCGCCTCCGCATCAATGAACGTTGATGTATCTGCCGAAAAAAATAGCTGAGCTCAGCCGCAGCACGTCTCCCCGGGCCGGATCACCGGCAACCACTCCTCTTCCGGCTTGACCTCGCCCAGGAACGCGCGCATCTCCTCCAGCGCTTCGGGCACGAGGGAGTAATGGACCCAGCGGCCGTCCCGACGATCCGACACGACGCCGGCGTCCTTCAGCTTCCGCAGGTGAAACGACAGACGCGATTGCGCCGCGCCGAGCTCCTCCTGCAGCTCGCACACGCAGCGCTCGCCTCCGGCGAGGAGCCGGACGATGCGGAAGCGTGTCTCTTCGGCGACGGCCTGGAAGCGCTGCAGCAGCGCGCCGCCGTTCAGGGTCTCGGTGAACATGGTGGCAATATATCAACTTTCGCTCATGCGTCAAGAGTCGCCGATGCCGCCCTTGCCGGAAAGGGACGCCACGCCCCAACCGCGCTTCCTTGGCGGCCACGAAAGAGGCTCGGTACTTTAACTCCGTGACCCTGTCGAGCCCTCGGGGCGGAGGCTACGAAGGTGCGTGACTCGATGCGACGTCTGCTGTTCCTGTTGTCTCCTCTGCTCGGGGCGGCCGGTGCCGCGCGGGCCCAGACTCCCGAGCCGACTCCGGCCGAGGACACTACGTTCGCGGTCGGCGCGGATCTCTCTTTCGTGAAGGCGGCGGAGGACCGCGGCGTGAAGTTCAGGGACGGCGGTGTCGCGCGGCCGGCGCTCGATATCTTCAAGGGTCATGGCTACGACTGGATCCGCCTGCGGCTCTTCCACGCGCCGACGGAGCTGCCGAACGACCTCGCCTACACGATCGCGCTCGCGAAGCAGGCGAAGGCGAAAGGCTACCGGTTCCTGCTCGACTATCACTACTCCGACACCTGGGCGGATCCGCAGCACCAGATCACGCCGGCGGCGTGGGACACGGTGGACATCGACGTGCTGTCCGACTCTGTGTTCCGCTACACGCGCGACACGTTCCGCGCCTTCCGCGACGCCGGCATCACGCCGGACATGGTGCAGATCGGCAACGAGGTGCGCGTCGGCATGATGTGGCCGCTGGGCAAGCTGCCGGCGCACTGGGACAATTTCGCCACGCTGTACGGAGCCGCGCTGCGCGGCATCGACTCGGCGCGAGCCGGAACCCCGCGCCCGCGACTCATGATCCACTACGACAACGGGGCGGATACCGAGGGCGCGCTCGCGTTCTTCGAAAAAATCGACAGCTATCATCTGCCGTACGACGTCATCGGCTTCTCGTACTATCCGTGGTGGCACGGCAACCTGCTCCAGCTGCGCGACAACCTGATGTCGATCCTCGCGAACTTCCCGGGCGAGGACGTGATGCTCGTCGAGGTGGGGTACCGCCCGTACGTGTACGAGCACGAGCTGCAGCGGCCGCCGCCCTATCCGGCCGACGCGCCGGGAGGACCGCGGAAGGTGTTCCTCGAGTCCGTGATGCAGACGCTCATGAACATCTCCGACCGCCGCATCAAGGGCATCTTCTGGTGGGAGCCCGCGACCGGCTGCAACAGCGATTTCTTCGATGAGGACTGCAACGCCCGGACGGTCATCGACGTGTTCGATCGGTACAAGCGGAACTAGCACGTAGTACAGCATGGTCGCCGTGCGCGGCGATCTGTACGCGGTGGAGCCGAACCACGGCGAGATCGTGCGCATCGATCCCGAGACCGGAGCGATCACCCGCGTGGTGGATGTGTCGGCGACGCAGGGGCACCTCGTGCCGACGGCGATCGCCTATCATGGGAACTTCTTCGTGAGCAACCTGGGAACATTCCCGGTCGAGCCCGGCACGGGAGAAGGCGTCCGGGCGTCTGGGCGAGTCCGATCGTGCGCCCTCGGATCCAGGCGACGAGCTGCACCGGGCTCGTCGCCTGTCACGTTCGAGGGCGTTCGTTCGCCGCCGCCTCTACGCGACCGACGCCTCGTAGATGCTCTGGATCGCCTCGTCCAGCATCGCGTTGAACTCTTCATCGCTCTGCTGCGCGGTGAGCCCCTCGGTCAGGGCCCGCGAGAAGCTCGCGACGACGCCGGGGTTTCGGGCGAGGCGCGCGTTCGCCTCGTCGCGGCTGTACCCGCCCGAGAGCGCGACGACCTTGAGCACGCGCGGGTGCTCGACGAGCTCGCGGTAGAAATCGTCCTGCTCGGGCAGCGTCAGCTTGAACATCACGTGTTGGTCGTCGGGCACGCCGCCGAGCCCCTGCCGGAGCTCCTCCCTGAGCAGGGCCTCGGCCTCGGCCTTGTCGGGGCTGTGGATGTCCACCTCGGGCTCGAGGATCGGCACGAGCCCGGCGTCCAGGATCTGACCCCCGATCTCGAACTGCTGCGCGGCGATCGCGGCCACTCCGGTCTCGTCGGCGCGCTTGATCACCGATCGCATCTTCGTGCCGAAGACGCCCTTCTGCTTCGCGCGCTCGAGCAGAGCGTCGAGCCCGGGAATGGGCTTCATCACCTGCACGCCGTCGGCCTCGGCCGCTAGGCCCTTGTCGACCTTCAGGAACGGCACCACCTGCTTCACCAACCAGAGGTAGTCGGCCGTGCCTCGCCCCTCGATCTCGCGATCCATCGTGTTCTCGAAGAGGATCGCACCGATGATGCGGTCGCCGTCGAAGGCGGGGCTGGTGATGATGCGGGTGCGCATCTCGTGGATCCGGTCGAACATCTCCGCCTCGTTCGAGTAGGCGTCCTCCCCGATCCCGTACAGCTTCAGCGCCTTCGGCGTGCTGCCCCCGCTCTGGTCCAGCGCCGCGATGAAGCCGTCGCCCTCGCGGATCTTTTCGAATTGCTCTCGGTTCATGCCCGGTCTCCCTCTGATCGTTCGCCAAAGCTCCGATCCCAAAGATAGAATCTCGGAGGCCGTCGCGCTGCCTAGCAGGCCGCTGAAGAACTGGAGCGAGCCGCGTTGCGGGCGCCACGGGGCCAGATCCGAGGCGGCGCGACGACGCGATGTCGAACGCCATCGGGGAGGAGCGCCAACGCTGGAGACGGCCCCGTGCCGCCCGCAACCCGAAGGGCGCGTGGCGGTTGCGCCACACGCGCGGCCGCACCCCAGTTCTTCAGCGACCTGCCTGGGCAACGCATCCGACTCCGAACGTACGTCCGGCGACGGTGTACGCGAGGACCATGTATTCGACCTGCGTCTTCTGCAACAAGCCGCTGGGCGCGAACGAGGGGATCGAGACCTTCCCCGTCGGACGCCGGGTCGCGTTCGACCCCGCGAAGGGCCGACTCTGGGTCGTCTGCCGACAGTGCGAGCGGTGGAACCTGTCGCCGATCGAGGAGCGGTGGGAGGCCATCGAGGAGGCCGAGCGGCTCTACCATGATACCCGCCGGCGGGTCAGCACCGAGCACGTCGGGCTGGCGAGGCTGCACGATGGGACGGACCTCGTGCGTATCGGCGAGCCCCTGCGTCCCGAGTTCGCCGCGTGGCGCTACGGCGACCAGTTCGGCCGTAGACGTCGCAGACAGCTGCTCTTCGCCGGTGCGGGCGTCGGCGCGGTCGGCGCGCTCGTGATCGGCGGAGCGACGGCGGGCGTCGGAATCGGCGGATTCGGCTGGGGCCTGTGGCAGGTCACGGACTCGCTGATCCACGGTCGCGGCGAGGCGGTCGTCGCGCGCGTGCGCACCGAGAACGGCAAGTTGCTGCGCGTCAGGCGCCGCCACCTCGCCGAGACGCGCCTGATGCGTGGGCAGGACGGGCCGCTCGCGATGGACCTTCGTTTCGCCGGAGGTCAGACCCACCTCGACGGGCCCGAGGCGATGCGCGTCGCGGCGCTCGTCGTCCCGAAGGTGAACCGCTTCGGCGGCGCCCGCCGTACCGTCGGCGAGGCGGTCTCGGTGATCGAGGACCGCGGTAGCGCCGAAGGCTTCCTGGACCGGCTGTCGAAGGACGCGCACGTCCGGACCCAGCCGGCTCGCATCCGGAAGGGGCGCAGAAACTGGAACAACGAGACGCGCAAGCACGGCCTCTTCGGCCTCTCGACCGTGGATCGGCTCGCGCTCGAGATGGCGTTGCACGAGGAGGCCGAGCGCCGGGCCCTGACGGGCGAGCTGGAAGAGCTGGAGCGCGCCTGGCGCGAGGCGGAGCAGATCGCCGCCATCTCGGACGACCTGCTCCTGCCGGGGTCGGTGCTGGATCGGATCCGGCGCTGGCGGAGCTCCTGAGCGCCACCGCCGCCGAAAACCGAGCGAACACGAGATCGACCCAACCTTTCGTCCTCCCGCCGTATCAAACTCCAGGTCGTGGCCTCAACCGAACGAAGTCGTAGACGCATTCAATGAGCTCAGCACTGCGCAGCACTGCAATCGCGCTCTCCCTGATCGTCGTGCCGCGCGGCGTCCTCGCGCAGGCGAGCGGCGGGTCGGTGCATCCCACGGAGCCCGTCATCGCGAGCGCGGCGCGCCGCGCCGGTCCCGTCACCGTCGACGGCCGGCTGGACGACGTCGCGTGGCAGAACGCCACCCCCGTCACACGATTCCGGCAATTTCAGCCGGACGAAGGAGCGCCCGCATCGCTGCCGATGGAGGTGCGGGTCCTGTACGACGATGAGGCGCTGTACATCGGAGCGCGCATGAGCGAGCCGGGTGGCGTGGTGGCGCCGCTCGCCCGCCGCGACCAGCTGCTGGACGCGAACGGCAACAACGGCTCCTTCAACTCGTTGACGACGGACAAGCTGATCGTCGATCTCGACCCCTATCACAACCATCTCGACGACGTCTGGTTCGAGGTGAACCCTGCCGGCGTGAAGGGCGACCAGCTGAACGGCGATCCGTCGTGGGATCCGATCTGGCAGGCGGCCGCGCGGTCCGATTCCTCCGGCTGGACGGCCGAGATGCGCATTCCCTTCAGCCAGCTCCGCTTCTCGGGCGACTCGACGCAGACGTGGGGGCTGCAGATCTGGCGGTACGAGGACCGCTTGAACGAGCGCGACATGTGGGCGTTCTGGCGCCAGAACGCGTCCGGCGGACCGGCCTTCTACGGCCATCTGACCGGCCTCGAAATCGCCGAGCAGCCGCGCCAGCTCGAGATGCTGCCGTACCTGGTCACGGGCGGGACGTTCGCGCACGCGGCGCCGAACGATCCGTACCACGACAGCCACGAAATGCGCTTCGACGCCGGTGGCGACATCAAGTACCTGCTCACATCCAACCTCACCCTCGACGCGACGCTGAACCCCGACTTCGGCCAGGTGGAAGTCGATCCAGCGTCGCTCAATCTCAGCGCGTTCGAGACCTACTACGACGAGAAGCGGCCGTTCTTCATTGCCGGTGCGAGCGCGTTCGGCTTCGGCGGGCTGCGCTGCATGTTCTGCAGCAATACGTCCAGCCTGGGTGCCTTCTATTCGCGCCGGATCGGCCGCCCGCCGCAGCTCGATTCGTACGTGGAGAACGTCTCGGCATACGCCGACGCGCCGGACAACACCGCCATCCTGGGCGCGGCGAAGATCACCGGCCGGACGCAGGGCGGCTATACGGTGGGCGTGCTGGACGCGCTCACCAACCAGGAGCGCGCGCACTACCTGACGGCTCCGGGCGCCGCCGAAGCCTCCCAGGTCGTCGAGCCGCTCACGAACTATTTCGTCGGCCGGCTGAAGAAGGAATTCCGGCACGGCGCGACCACGGTCGGCGGAATCGTCACCTCGACGGTGCGGCGGACGAGCGATCCGGTGGTGAGCGATCGGCTGCGCAGCCACGCCGAGGCGGCCGGACTCGACTGGCGCCACACGTGGCATCAGCGGGACTACTCGTGGATGGGCAGCATGCTGCTGTCCAGCGTCGCAGGCTCATCCGCCGCGATCGCGCGCACGCAGCGCTCCAGCGCGCACTACTTCCAGCGGCCGGACCGGCCGGCGACGGCGGACGGCCTCTTCAACACGAGGTACGACACGACCGCGACGTCGCTGCGGGGGTACGGTCTGTTCACCCGCGTGGGGAAGGACAACGGCACGCTGCTCTGGGAGGCGATGGCGAACCTCCGCAGCCCGGGCTTCGAGGTCAACGACCTCGCCTACCTCGACCGCGCCGACTACGTCTGGTTCAACGGCAACATCGGCGGGCAGTGGACGACGCCCACGCGCTGGTATCGCAACGTCTTCACCACCTTCGGCGGGGCCACGCAGTACGACTACGAGGGGGATCGCACAGAGACGGAGCTGCAGGCCTTCTACGCGATGGAGTTTCCGAACTACTGGAACCTGAGGGTCTTCGGGATCCACGACGTGCCATCGTACGACGAGCGGCTCACGCGCGGGGGACCCGTCGTGAAGCGCGCGGGCTACGACGTGGCGAACGTCGAGGTCTCGACCGACCCGCGTGCCCCGGCGGTCTTCGACTTCACCGTGCAGGCCTCTCGCGGAGTCGACGCGCCGACGCACTCGCTCAGGCTCAGCCCCGGGCTGGCGCTCAAGCCCGCGCCCAACGTGTTCATCCAGCTCTCGCCAAGTTATGCGCGGAACGAGGACGATGCGCAGTACGTCACCGCCGTCGACGACCCGACCGCGACGGCGTTCTACGGCAGGCGCTACGTCTTCGGCTACGTCCACACCAAAACGGTCTCGCTGGATACGCGCATCAACTGGACCTTCACGCCGACGCTGACGCTGCAGCTCTTCGCACAGCCCTTCATCGCCAGCGGCGACTACTCCTCCTTCCGCGAGTTCGCCCGGCCGCGAACGCTCGCCAAGGTCGTGTACGGGCGCGATACCGGTGCGATCGACTACGACGCGACCACGAACAGCTATGGGGTCGATCCCGATGGATCGGGTCCCGCGCAGCCGTTCAGCTTCGACAACCCGGATTTCACCGCGAGCTCGCTTCGCGGCACCGCGGTTCTGCGCTGGGAGTACCGTCCCGGCTCGACGCTCTATCTCGTGTGGACCCAGGAGCGCTCGGGCTACGACTCCGCCGGCGACTTCGACTTCGCCAGCGCACGCGCGGCGATCTTCCGCAATCGTCCGACCAACGTGTTCCAGATCAAGGCGACGTACTGGATCGGCCGTTAGCGAGTCCCTGCCGGCGGGTGGCACGGCCGCTCCACCGAGCTTGTGCGGGCCGTCGCTGCGCTCCATCCTGAGGCTCCGTCTCAACTCCCACGCCCGATGGAGACCACCGTGGCCGAGTCCGCCGCTCCGCCGAGCGCTCCCACGCCCGCGGCCTCCGACGCCGCGCCCGCCGGCACGGCCGGTCGGCTGCTGCAGGTGCTGGGCGTCGCGTTCGGTCTGGCGGTCATCGTCGGCAACACCATCGGCATGGGCATCCTGCGCACGCCGGGCGAGGTAGCCGAGCGGCTGCCGTCGGTGCCGCTGTTCCTGGGCGTGTGGATCGCCGGCGGCGTGTACGCGCTGCTGGGCGCGCTTTCGCTCAGTGAGCTGGGCGCGATGCTGCCGCGCTCCGGCGGGCAGTACGTATTCGTGCGCCGAGCGCTGGGGTCGTACCCGGGCTTCGTCGTGGGCTGGAGCGACTGGCTGTCCACGTGCGGCTCGGCCGCCGCGATCGCGATGGTGCTGGCCGAGTATCTGGGGCCGCTGGTCCCGCCGTTTGTGGGGCTCGAGCGTCCCGTGGCCGGCGGCGTCGTCGTCGCGTTCGCGCTGCTGCAGTGGCGCGGCATCCGGATAGGGGATGTCACGCAGCAGCTCACCAGCCTGATCAAGGCCGTCGCGCTCATCGGGTTGGCGGCGGCGATCCTGGTGCTCGCGCCGCGCGGGGGGGCCATGTCCGCCGCCACCACGGCGGGTGCGGCCGCGACCACGGTGCCGCACGGGCTGGCGCTCGCCGCGGCGATCGTCGTGGCCTTGCAGTCCGCCATCTACACCTTCGATGGCTGGACCGGCCCCATCTACTTCGGCGAGGAAGTGCGCGACCCCGGCCGCGACATCCCGCGCGCGATGATCGGCGGGGTGCTGCTCATCCTGGCGATCTACCTCGGGCTGAACCTGGCCTTCCTGCGCGCCGTTCCGATCGCGGACATGGCGGGGGATCCCTTCGTCGCGGGCACCGCGGCGGCGCGCCTCTTCGGCCCGAGCGGCGACACGGTGATCCGCGTGCTCATGATCATCTCCCTGATCGCGGCCGTGAACGCGCTCCAGCTGATGGCCTCGCGCGTGCCGTTCGCCATGGGCCGCGACGGTCTGCTGCCCCCGACCGTCACACGCGTCAACGCGGGTGGCACACCCGTGCCATCGCTGCTGCTCGGCACCGGCGTCGCGCTCGCCTTCATCGCCACGAACACCTTCGACGCTGTGCTCGCGCTGCTCGCGTTCTTCTTCGTGGCCAACTACGCGCTGTCGTTCACGTCGCTTTTCGTACTGCGACGTCGCGAGCCCGACGCGCCGCGCCCATTCCGCGTGCCCGGCTATCCCTGGCTCCCGGGCGTCGCGCTCGTCGGATCGCTCGCGTTCCTGATCGGCGCCGTCGCCGGGGACCGCACGAACAGCCTGCGCTCGCTCGCGCTCCTCGCGCTGAGCTACCCCGTCTTCCTGTGGGCGCGGCGCGGCACGCGTATGGCCGGCCGAGCGGAGTGAACTGCTTTGAAGTCACAGGAGGATGAACACCTGCCCTATATCTTTGTGGTAGTTGGTGTCCCGCATCTGACTGGTGAGCTGGTTGGAGCTGATTTTCCGGCGCGATTTACAGAAGCGCTTGGGACACTTATCGAAGGTGAGAAGCGACTCCCGAGGCGCTCGCTCGAAGACGCCACGGTAGACTACGCCGTACGGAATAACCTGCCAGTCTTCAGCCATACTCTTGAGCGTCTTGAGACCGTTCCTTGGTACATCATGTCGGCGCGGCGCGCTGACAAGATTCTGAAGGAAAAGCTGTTCGACCGCGTGTTCGCTCTCCGGGTGCGAAACTTCACAGGAGCGTTCCGATTCGCAGAGCTGGACATGCACTACTCTCTGACCAAGGACCTCGTCCCGCTCGGCACCTTTCTCGCGACCCTTCGCAATGACGGCCTCACGAAGGTCGCCAGCATGCTCGAGCGTGGGGACTTCTGACCGACCGTCGAGCGGTCTCGCTCCGACAAGAGCGCAGGCCATGGACCTCTCGCGCCGCGACTTCCTCGCCGTCGGGGCCGGCTGCGCCGCGCACCTGCTCCTCGCGCGCAACGCGATCGGCGACGTCGCCCGCCGCTTCGCCGCCGGCCCGCTCGGAGCCGTGATCGAGACCGCGCCCTGGGCGCGCATCGAGCGCGTGGCGGATGGGGCGTGGGCCGTCGTCTCCACCCCGCTGGCCGGCCCGCGCGGCAGCGATTCGTGGCGCACGATCTCCAACGGCGGGATCATCGCCGGCCGGGAGGGCGTGCTCCTCGTGGAGGGTCTTGCGACGCTGGACGGAGCCCGGTGGATGGCCGATCGCGCCCGTCGACTGACCGGGCGGGATGCGACGCACGTCGTGCTCACGCACTTCCACTCCGATCACTCGGCCGGCCTCGGCGGCTACCACGAGCTCGAGGCGCCGCCCGCGCTGCACGCCACGGAGCAGACGCGTGCGCTGCTGCTCGCGCGCTATGGCGGCACCATCCAGCCCGTGCTGCCGGAGGTGGTGATCCCCGCCGACGCACCCACCACGCTCGACCTCGGCGGGCGCACGGTCCGCATCACGCCTCGCTCCGGTCACACGCCGAGCGACGTGTCCATCCGACTCGATGACGAGGACGTGGTGTTCTGCGGCGACCTGCTCTGGTACGGGATGATCCCGAACTACGTGGACGCGATTCCCCCCCGGCTGTCCAGGAACGTGCGTTCCCTCGCCGGCGAAGGGGCGCGCGTCTTCATCCCCGGCCACGGCGCGCTCACCGATGTCGACGGCATGCGCCGCTACATCGCGCTCATCGACGACATCGAGGCCGCATCGCGCAGGGCGCACGACGCGGGATTGACGGCCGAGGAGGCCGCGGAGCGGTACCGGCTGCCGGCGGACGTCGCCGGCTGGACCGTCTTTTCGAAGGACTACGTGCGCCGTGCGATCGACGCATGGCTGAGGGAACTCGCCGGCTAACGCCGGCGCTCCGCCCGAGGCGTCCGCAAAACGGTCGGATGCAGCGCGCAGCTTCCCCGGCGGCGCCCAGCCTCAGGTAGCGCGCCCGACGTACGCGGCCACCCGTTCCAGCTCCTCGGAGTAGACGCGATTCAGCAGCCGCCGCACAATCCGCTGCTCGAGCCACCCCGCCAGCCCGCGGTGGCGCGGAAGGAGGCTGGAGATCGCGACTGTGCACGCCTCGCCCCCGGGCTCCGGAGTGACTAGGAACGACGTGACCGTCCGCTCCTCCGGATAGCTCTCCACGAGCAGGCGCCCCGGCTCCGGCTCGGTCACGACGCCGCGAATCGCGCGCGTGCGCCCCGCGAAGCGCGTCTCGACCACGACCTTCGTTCCGGCGCCGTACCCGCCTTCCTCCACCTCCATGCCCACGAAGAAGCGCGGCGGCAGGATGCGCGGGTGCGCCTCGCGGTAATCGGCGAACACGGCATAGACGGCTTCGGCCGGCGCCTCGATCCGGCGCCTCACCGAGACGTCGAAGGTGCGGCCGGCCCTGCCGGTCGCCGGCCTCTGGGCAGCGCTCATATCCTTGCCTCCTCCGGGAATGTCCTGGTCAGGAAACGCATCTCACTCGCCGCGCTCCGCCGCTGGGATGATCGACTCTCCGAGCAGGGAGTGGATCGCCCGGAGATGGCCGCCGTCCCGCTCGACCTCCGGGTCGGATGTGGTCACGACGGTCAGCGCCAGGTCCGGTACGATGAAGATGAACTGGCCGCCGTACCCCCACGCGTAGAAGGTCCGGTAGCCGCCCTCGCTCCCGAGAAACCAGCCGTAGCCGTACGCCTCCCCGCTCCAAGGCGACGTGGTGCGCGGCTCGAGCGACGTCCGCACCCACGCCTCCGGGACGACGCGAGCCCCGTCGTAGACGCCGCCGTTCCGGTACAGCTCGCCGAACCGGGCCATGGCCCTGGGGGAGAGCCTCATGTCATTGCCACCGAAGTAGATGCCTTGCGGATCCCGGGGCCAGGCGGGGATGCGGATGCCGAGCGGCTCCCCGAGCTTCTCACGCGCGTAGGCGAGTGTGCTCTCGCCCGTGGCACGCGTCAGGATCGCCGAGAGCAGATGGTAGTTCCCGGTGCTGTAGAGCATCCGTCCGCCGGGCGCCGCCACCAGCGGCCGTCGCAGCGCGTCGCGGACCCAGTCCGGGCTCCTGACCCATTCGCCGTAATTCGCCCCCGACGTCCGCTCCAGGCCCGACTGCATCGACAGCAGGTTGCCGAGCGTGATCTCCCGCTTGCGGGGTTCCGCGGCGCTGTCGACGTCGTCCGGCAGTAGCTCCGCGATTCGCTGCTGCGTGCCTTCCAGCCGCCCCTCAGCGATCGCGATGCCGACCAGCGCCGAGAGCACGCTCTTCGACGCGGACTTCACGTTCGCGAAATCGCTCGCGCGGAACCCGCGCCGGCAGTGCTCGACGAGAATCCGCCCTTCCCGCCCCACGATGAGGCAGCGCAGCCGGGGCAGCGAATCCGCCCGGGCCAGCGCATCGGCGATCAGCGCGCTGTCGAGCCCCGAGGTGCGCGGCCGTGCGGGATCCAGATCGAGGACGTGCCGGGAGGAAGGCCGGACCACAGGGGAGGCCGAATCGACTGCCGCTCTCCGCGCCGCGCCCGCGTCCCGACCGGATCCACACGCCGCGACCGGGAGCAGGGCCACCATGCAAACCAGCAACGCCGGCTTCTGCGGCCCGCGTGCAGCCGAACCCCTCGCCGACCCGGCGACCCGGGATCTTCGATGTGGCACCGAGGCGGGACTCATACGAGGATCTACCCGGTGCCGTGGATGGTCGGTCCAGAAGCCCGATCCAGCTCCGAGTCCGCTCACGGCATGGAGGAGGTCGGAATCAGCGAAGGGAACCCCCGGCCCGACGTCGATTTCACTGCCGGCCGTTCGACGACGGTTGGGAAGGGCGGTACGTTGGCGTCGTGGGGAGACCGAAGCCGGCGCGCCGCCGGCGACACCCCGAGATCGGGCATCTGAGCCTCGAAAGGCGGTGCGAATGAAGTTCATGTGCCTGGCGTACGAGGAAGAGCGGATCTTCCACGAACTGTCCGAAAGCGAATGGCACGGACTCCGACAGGAGACGCTGGATTACGTCGAGTCCCTCCGCGCGAGCGGCCGGTTGCTCGATGCACGTCCGCTGCAGAGCGCGAGGACGGCGGCGACGGTGCGGGTTCGCAACGGCCGCGTGGCGGTCAGAGACGGACCGTTCACCGAGACGAAGGAGCAGATCGGCGGCTTCTTCCTGATCGAGGCAGCCGACCTCGACGAGGCCGTGCAAATCGCGGCGAAGTGGCCGTCGGCGCGCCTGGGAACGATCGAGGTGCGGCCGATCGAAGAGGAACTGAGGGTGGAGCACCGGTACTGACGACCGCGTCGGCCGCGATCGAACGACGTGCTCGCCGCGCAACGCCATCACGCCGACGCGATGAGGCGGTCCTCCCAGGAGAAGTCGGGCACGGGCCGGCGCTGCCGCTCGTACCAGCGGTAGGTTTCGCGAAGCCCGACATCAAGAGGGGTGGGCTCGAACCCCAGCTCCGTCCGGGCACGCTCGGCACGAACGGTGATCGGAGGAAGGTCGAGATACACACCGAAGTAGAACGGTGGACGGAACACGCCGCCGCCTGCCGCCTCCAGGCGGGCGCGCGGTACGTGGATCAACCGCGCCTCGCGCCCTGCCGCACGTGCGAGCGCCTGCACGAACTCGGCCTGGGTCATCGGTGGCCCGCCGGCGAGGTTGAAGGCGCGCCCGTTCGCGACCTCGACGTCCCCGGCCGCAATTGCCGCCCGCGCCACGTCCTCCGCACGGACCCACTGGATGGCCCGCGAGCCGTCGCCAGGGATGATCACCGGCCGGTCGGCCCGGATCCGGTCCCAGAAGAACGCCTCCCGCTCGAACGGGTTGTGCCGGCCGTAGACGAAGACCGGTCGCAACGTCGTCACGCCCAACCCGGACGTCGCGTGCAGAGCGAAGAGCTCGCGCTCGCTCTCGGCCTTGTTCCGGGCGTAGTCGTTCGGATCGTCCGGGCGGACCAGCGGGGCATCCTCGTCGAACTCTCCACCGGGACCATAGACGGCGATGCTCGAGAGGAAGACATAGCGGCGCGTTCCAGCGGCGACCGCCCGCGCCGCGGCAGCGACCTGAGCGGCCGTGGTGCCACGCTCCCAGTCGTAGACGTTGTCGTAGACCACGTCGAAGTCGCTGCCGCCGAGCGCTTCATTCACCGCCGCGATGTCGTTACGATCACAGCGAATCTCGCTCACGCGATCCCTGAACGGGGTGCCCTGGCTCCGGTGCAGCACCGTGACGTCGTCGCCTCGATCGAGCAGATGTTCGACGAGCGACCGACCGATGAAAAGGGTGCCTCCGATGACCAGCACACGGCCCATCAGATAGCTCCTTGCGGGGGGATCCGCTGGCGCGCGGGCCTCATGGTGGGAGCTCCGATTCAATGTGGGTCTCCACGCGCGTCGAGCGCAACGCCGCGGCCGCACGGAGGTCGGCCGCGTTCGCAGGAGGCGCGGCTCCGGCGCGATCGCTGTCCGGACGCGCGGGGCGGGTCAGTTCGTCGAGGGATCGAACGGGATCCGGGCCTGGGCGGCGTAGGGGGGGCCCTTCCGCTCG
This sequence comes from uncultured Gemmatimonadales bacterium, assembly GCA_963798855.1. Classification (GTDB taxonomy): domain Bacteria; phylum Gemmatimonadota; class Gemmatimonadetes; order Longimicrobiales; family RSA9; genus CAWCUU01. The sequence goes on from CAWCUU010000002.1 coordinate 469,311, forward strand.
AGCACGCGACGCCACAACGCACCCGGCTCGGCCGTGAAGACGTCCTCGACCGTCGCGTCATCGACGATCCAGGAACCGCTCGCGAGCTCGGCATCCAGCTGCCCCGGGCCCCAGCCCGAATGCCCGACGTAGACCCGCGCCCGCCGCACCTCGGCTCGGACCTCCGATGCCACCTCGCCGGTGAGGAAACCCACCGACCCGAACACCGGCACGTCGAGAACCGCTGGCGACGCCGCCTCGACCAGCAGCACGGCCTGGTCCGGCTCCACGGGGCCGCCCTGAAAGAGCTTCTCCCGCGGCCCGGCGAGATCGGAGAGCGCGGAAGCCGCCTCTTCCACGGTGACCTCCAGGGACCGGTTGAGGACGACACCGACGGCGCCCTGGTCGTCGTGCGCGCCGACCAGCACGACGGTTTGCCGGAAATTCGGGTCGAACAAGCTGCCCGCCGAGATCAGGAGACGTCCCTTCAGACTGTCCACGTTACCTCCTGGCTGCCGGGGACTCCATTGCCTTGAACCGTGCAGCAAGGCCCGCACCTTGGCCTTCGCCTCGTGAACAGCAGCGACACCGGCGTGAGCAGGCGAATCCTCGCCCAGCCGTGCGCGTGTGGACGCGAGCTGTCATTACAATGTATTGACAATCGCGCACCGGCCGCTAATTTGATCAACATGAGCCCCAAGACCAGAAACCTCCAGATCCGGGTCACCCCGGCCCAGAAGGCCGCCCTCCGCCGCCTGGCGCGAGCGGCGGGGCTGGATCTCTCCGGCTACGTCCTGACGCGGGCGCTGCCGCCCGCGCACGTGCGCTTCGAGGAGCTGCTCCGATCCCTCAGCACGGCGGATTCGAGCGAGCGCCCCTACGTCCTCGCGGAGATCAACGATTACCTCGCCGCCCTGTCGGGACCGGAGCTGGAGAGTGCGGTGGCTCGTGCCGATCCGACGGCGCTCGACGGCGCGTCCGACTACGAGCGGAACTACGTCGCGGCGATGATCGAGTTGACCTGCGCACGGAAGGGCGTCGATCCACCGACCTGGACGGCCGACGTCCGGCCCCTCGACCGGCCGCGTTTCGGAACCGTCCTCATCAGCCTGAGGCCGTACCTGCTGCGCGTGTCTCCCGTGCCGTTCAAGCGCCGGAACATCTTCGTCGATTCTTCGATCGGCGATCGCGTGTGAACCCGCGGCGGACGGGCCCCTCCTCCGGCACACCGACGAGGCTCACGTCGGAGGACATCCATCGTCTGTTCGCGCTGCTGGACGAGGAGCTGCGTGCGGCGGACGTGGAGGGCGAGGTCTACCTGGTAGGGGGCGCCGTGATGTGCCTGGCGCTCGAGGCGCGTGACGCGACGCGGGACGTGGAGGCCGTCTTTCGTCCCACTCGCGAGGTCCGCGAAGCCGCTGCCCGCGTCGCCGACCGCGCCGGCGTGCCTCGCGGCTGGCTGAACGACGCCGTCAAGGGATTCCTTGCCGGGCGCGGCGACTTCGATCCGTTCCTCGAGCTGCCGAACCTGCGCGTGTTCGTCGCCCGGCCCGAGTACCTGCTGGCGATGAAATGCGCCTCCATGCGACTCGGCGAAGAGTTTCGCGATGTCGACGACGTCCGCTACCTCCTTCGCTACCTGAACGTGGCGAGCGCGGACGAAGCCCTCTCGATCGTCACGCGGTACTTCGAGGAGGACCGCCTGCTGCCGAAGACGCACCTCGCGCTGCGAGAGCTGCTCGAGGGGGACCGCGCAGGCCCAGGACTCGCAAAGCCTTGAGGGGTCGAAACGGCGGGAGGTCCGGGGGCGTACGTTGTCAGACCCAATTCACCGAACAGCCGCGCACTCTCTTCGCTCAGAAGGCGATGCCCCAGAGCTTGCTGGCCCATCACGTCGAAGTCGTCATTCCCTTCGATGACATAGGGCTGCCTGTTCGTAAGGATCAGGTCCCATCCGACCGCGCGCAGACCAGGGGCCGCGCGAGCGACTCGCCGCACCGCATCGAGGATTTCCGGCCATCGCGGTACGACCTTCCCTTCGAGAGAAGGTCGAACGGCCTGGGAGGTCGACAGGTCCTGCCGGGCTCTGGACCGCCCGATCGAGCCGGACTTCGGGTGCACGTAGGCGGATGTCGCACCCGCCGCGAAATTGTCCACCATGGAGCCACGGCTTCCCATCTTGATCGTTGCCGACAGCGCGTGCACATCATCGTCCGCCCCGATCAGGGTGACGACGCGGATGGTGTGATTGCCATCGACAGCGATATCGTTCAGCGTCGGACACTGAGCGAGTCGCTCCTGAAGGATCATTCCGTTCGGATGGAACCGTCGTACGAGCTCGTCCACCTGAAGTCGCGCGCCGTCTCGGGCGAGCAACCGTTCGCCATCGGGATCGACCTGGTCGACCACCGTGACGCCCTCCCCCTTCCAACCGTGAACCGGCTTCGCAACGAAGCCTTGAATCCGCCCCCTCCGGAGTAGCTCGGTCAGGTCCGAGGCCGTGCGCAGGGGGGCGCCCTCCCGAGTGGCGCCGTTCAGCCGATGAAAGATTCCGTAGGCGACAGGAAGAAGCCCGGTGTGCTCGTAGTGGAGCTGGAACAGCCACTTGTTCGACGTGAGGGTACGCCACGTCGACTGATTCAGACGGGGGAGCAGTTCGTGCCAATACAGGTCATTTCCAACATAGCTGGCGATTTCCGATCGGCCGACTTCACGGCGCGAGAAGTTGTACGTGTAGTATTCTCCGGGATGCAGGTGTGCCCGGAGAAGCATCTCCGCTACCTCGGCAAGTTGCCGTGGGCGGCTCTTGAACCCCGGGCCGGAGTGCTCCCGGAGCATTCTCATCAGCTTGCCGATCCCGCTCATCTCGGCTCTCCGGAAAGCCGCGTCGGGGTCCCGGCCCGAGCGGGCACCCCGCCGTTTTCGAGACGCTCCAGGACGGACCGAGCCCGGATCGCCAATCGCTCATTGGCCCACCGGAAGAGCAGGGAATCGGGCCGAGCGACCGGCATGAGAGACCACGGCGAAACACCCGGGCGCGTGTTTCCCACGAGCTCCGCGATCTTCTGGGTGACCCTGCCGACGTACCATCGTGCCCCGCTGAGCCGCGCACCCAGCCTGTACCGCATGGCTCCGACGCCGTGGGTCTCCCGGAGCCACCTGAGGAAGTCCCTTCGTAGTGCCGCAGAACGGGGAAGGGCGTAGGTCTTGACGATCGCCTTCTTCCGCCGTCCGAAGGCATTGCGAGGCACGCCCGCCGTTTCCACGAGCCGGCGGGGGATCGGCCTGTCGTAGTCGCCACCGACGGACCATCCGGCCATCTCATCCGAATTGGAGATTGCTACGAGGTCGCGTATAGCGCGGGCGCCGATGAAGGGTACCGCGACGTGAATCGCGCCAGCCGAGAGTCGGGCCTCGGCCAGCGGAAGGCCCGAGATGTCGCCGCGCCGCAGATCCGTCCCCAGATACCATCGGCCCGGGTCTCGAGACCACACCTTGTCACCATGATAGCCGGTGAACAGGAGCGCCGGTGTTTCCTGTTGCCGAATCCGCTGAAAGAGGTCGGAGAAGACGAGCTCCGAGTCCGTGGCCGCGGCCGCCAACAGCTCCTGCTCTCCGTAGAGCTCCCGGGACTCACGCGCATCGAGCGACGGGATCGAGAGGGCGTCGGCGATCGGCGTTCCATCGTCGATCGCCGCAGACGGAACGAGCCAGGCGGGGAATGACGAATTCGACCGTCGAGACGTGAAGGCGCGTACCGGCTCCGAATGCGCGAGGAGCGCCGCGACCGCACTGGAATCGTATCCCCCTGAAAGGGCGACGTACTTCTCGACGATGGGATGCTTGCGCGCATGGTCGGTGGCGTTGCGGACGATCGCGTCCAGCCGCTCCTCGAGATGCCTTCTGTAGTCATCGTAGGTTGCGAAGGGGACCGGGTTCGCGAGTGCGCCACGTCGCACGCCCGTGAAGCTCACCGAGAATGGCGTATGGAAGTACTGCGCTACCGCTGATACGGCCCCAACTACTGGAAGGCCCGGGTCATAGTCATGGATGCCCGAGAGGATGGCATGGCTCTCGGGCACATACGTGCGGTCGCCTCGTAGTCGAGCACCCACAGCAGCAAGAAGGAGGGGGAGGCTGTTGGAAACGACGTACGTCGGATGCAGATCGGCCAGGATCAACCTGTCCACGAGCGCGCGCGATGGCGAGAACCACACCTCCCGCTCTCGCACTTCGACGCCGGAGCCAAAGAAATCGGTGGAATCCACGAAGCCCAGATCCGAGTAGGGCCCGGGCCAGACCCCCTCGACGACCACGGTCTCGTGAGCTTCGACCATGTTGCCGTGAACGACCGTCGCCCACCCTTCCGCCACGTCGACGCTGGCCAGCCACGCGAGGAGCGGGAAGTCGGGGACCGCCCTGGTGCTCAGGCGAATCATCCGCGCCACTCAGGACATGCGCCTCGTTCGCTGTTTGCGGAGGGGCTCACCATGGCGGGTCAGCGCGTGCGCGGTGACGGGCCAAGAACGAATCCGCCTGTAAAATCGGGTGCCATCCCCAGATCGCACGTCGGCAGGTCTGACATTCTCCAGAGTGAGGTCGTCGAAGCAACAATGGTTCCGTCCTGCTGGTGACAGCGATCGTGGTCATAGTACGGTTGAATACGTTCGCTGTCGACTCTGTCCGACCACGCTCGTTGGCACCGGGACGTCCGACCACGATTCGTGATCGTAGGAAGCCGATCCGGGTCATGAAGAGGGCGAACGAGAAGTTCGCGGTGGTGACCTCCAGAGTGCGGCGCCGCCGGCCAGGCAGGCGAATCTTCGGGACGAACCTCTCGTGGTACGACGTCGTACGGACTTGACCTGCCGATGCCGCCCTTTCAATGCTAAGGGGACCGCGGAATTTCTGTCCCTTTCGCGGAGGGAGGCGGACGAAGATGACCCACGTCGCCGTGATCGGTGGGGGCTACGCAGGGGCGGCCTTTGCCATCCATCTGAGCCGCGCGGCGCGAAGCCCTGTCGACATCACGGTGGTCGAGCCACGCGAGCAGGTCGGCGGTGGCGTCGCTTACTCGGCGGCGGATCCCGATCACCGCCTCAACGCGCCCGACGTGATCCACTTCCTCTACCCGGACGACGACCTGCACTTCCGCCGCTTCCTCGAGAAGAGCGGGCGACTGGCGGAAGACCCGGAGGGCGTGCACGCCGACGAGCGGCTCTACCCGCGCCGGCGCGACTTCGGCGCGTACGTAGCCTCGGAGTTCGAGGCCCACGCGGTGTCCAACCCGTCCGGGTCGAGGCTCGCCCACCGTCGCGGGAAGGCCGTCGGGATCGAACGCCTGCGAAGCGGGTTGCGGATCGGGATGGCCGAGGGCGAGCCGATCGAGGCGGAGCGCTGCGTGGTCGCCGTGGGTCACGAGCCCACGCCGGCCCGCCTGCCGGGTCTGCCGTCCGGCGCGGATCGACTCGTTGCCGAGCCGCTGGCGCCGGGCGCGCTGCGATCCATCGACGACGACGATGACGTCCTGGTGCTGGGCACGGGCCTCACGGCGGCCGACGCCGTCGCTTCGCTCCTGCGCGCAGGACACCGCGGCGCCATCACCTGCCTGTCGCGGCACGGCGTGCGCCCCCGCGAGCAGAACCCGGCGAAGGCGGCGGGCGCAATCTGGGATCTGCTCTCGGTGCATCCCCCGGCTTTTCTGGCGAAGCACGACCTGCCCACGAGCCTGCGCACTCTGACACGGATCGTGCGCGAGGACGCCCGCGCGCGCCTGGCGCGCGGCGAACCGTGGCACGGCAGCATCGACGAGATCCGCGACGCGGCGGGCGAGATCTGGCGCAGCCTGAGCGTTGCCGAGAAGGAGCGCTTCCAGCGCCATCTCAGACCCTACTACGACGGCCTGCGCTTCCGTATCCCGCCCCAGACAAAGGACATCCTGCGGCGGGCGGAGGAGACCGGGCAGCTCACTTTCGACAAGGGACAGGTCGTCCATGCCGAGGCCCGCCCGGGCGGTCTGCGCGTCGTCATCCGACCGCGCGGAGAGACGACGACGCGTTCGGACACCTTCGGCGCGGTGGTGAGCTGCCGGGGGTTCGCTACGCGAGTGGCGGAATCGCGCAACCCCTTCCTGCAAACGTGCCTCCGGCGGGGCCTCGCCCGGCCCAGCGATGCCGGCCGCGGCTTCGAGAGCGACGACGACGGCCACCTGGTATCGGCAGACGGCCGGCCCGACGAAGCGCTCTACGCCATCGCCGGCATGACCCTCGACCGCTTCGGTGAGACGCCTGCCGCGATCTTCATCCTGCGCCAGGTCCTGCGCATGCTGCCGCGCTTCGTCGCGGGCTGCTGAGGCGCGTCGGCACCGCGCGCTCAGTAGGGCAAGCCGGATGCCAGCACGCATCGTACCGAAAGCAGCCGAAACGGCGTTTGGATTTCCTATCCCTGGCAGCATCGGCAGGACGCGCGGGATCGACCTTATGGGCTCCTCGCTTCGCCTGAATCGTCGCCAGACATGGCTTGCCTTCCTTACACGCAAAACGAGCCCGAACCGGCTCACGGGCCGGGCGGATCCCGCTCCAACGGCCCATTGCAGGAGGCCGTGAGACCCGCCTCTCAGCCGTCCCTGCTCCGGGTGTCCACCGCGATCCAGTTGATCTCCCAGCTCTGGCCCCCGTCGTCCGAGAAGGCCTGCTCGAACCGCGCCGTGTCGGGAGTGATCTCCGAGATGACGAACCGGACCAGGATCGTACGGCCGTTCAGGTGGTCCTCGCCGTAGAAGACGCCGACGCCGTCCCTGAATTCGCCGGTCACGGGCGGACTCAGGCGCCCAGTGCGGATGTTCGAGAAGTTGACGCTCCACTGGCGCGCCTCCGGGTCGTACAGCCTCAGGCTCATGCCCTCGATCCGCGCACCCGCTCCGCGGCGTTCGACCTTCAGCTCGACGCCGTCGGCGTCGCGGAGGGCGGCCATCCCGGCCGAGGCCGCGTCGGCCTGGCCGGCCGCGGCCACCGGGATCAGCGCTGCGACGAGGACCGCGACCACGAGCACGCGCTTCATGGCCGATCAGTCATCCGTTCGCCGGTCCCGGCCGAACGGATCGCCGGCGGGCGACTCCGTGTGCAGCGCGCACCGCCACCCCCCGTCCTCGCGAACCCAGACCGACGAGTGGTACGCGCGGAGGGAGATCGTCTCTCCGTCCACCACGAGCCGCTCGTTCACCGTGTAGGCGACGATGGCGACGTCCTCGCCGACGAGTCGCACCTGGGTGGCGTCTTCGTCGAAATCGAAGTGCTCGAGGTCCCAGGCCCCCTCCTCGGTCATCCGCGCCATCGTCGGTCCGTCGATCGCGGACACGCCCTGCGCGCCCACGATGATGCACTTCTCGGACGTCATCCGCGCCGCTTCGGCAGCGTCCTTCCGCTTCATGGCGTTCCAGAAGCGGTTCTCCTGGTCCCGCAGCTCGCCCTCCCGCCCTGCCTCTGTCATGGATCTCCCCCGTTCAGCAACTCGTTCGCTCGCTCGGTGATCGTCGATAGCACGCGTTCGGCCGCGGCAAGGTCTCCGGACGGATGCCCGCCCACATGTCGGCGGTAACGACGCGCAACTCCCGATCCAGGTCGCGATAGCGCAGCGCACCGTCGGATTGCCTTCCGCGACGAGCTTCAGCCCGACTCACCAATGGTAATCCAGTCCCGTGCCCCGCAGCGTCCGCTGCAGGATCGACCGGAGCGCGTTCTCCGTTTCGCCGATCGTCCGGCTCTTCAGCATCGCCCGGGGCACTTCGACGACGGCCGCCGCCACCGTCGTTTCCTCGCCCTCCAGGGCATGGAAGTGCGCGAAGATGTGGAGCGACATTCTCCTGACTCCTGCGCCCGAGGGTGGGACCGGCCGATGCCGAACCTAAACAGCGCGGTGGCTCATCAAAAGCTCCAATGTCGGGGCATTCACGCAGGCCAATCGTCTCCCCCCCGGCGAGCGGACCGACGGCTCCGCATTCTGGACGCCGACGGGAAGACCGTCGTCGCCTTCGGGAGCTGAGATGTACTCTACGCTGGCTGAAATTGGCATTACCAGAATCGCACACTTTGGACCTGTTGGGAGAGCCAATCGGTCCCCTAGGTTTCGCGATCCGCTCCTTCAATCGGATCGATCGCATGGCTCGCCGCCCGTTCCTCGTCGCCGGCCGAATCGCCTTCGGGTTCGCGATGCTCGGCTTCGGATCCGTAGCGCTCCTCTATGTTGATTTCCTGAACTCCCTCCAGCCGGTGCCGGCGTGGGTCCCGGGTTATCCGCTGCTGGCGATCGTGAATGGAGCCCTGCTGGCGGCGGCGGGACTGGCGATCCTGGCTGATCGGGGTGCGCGTCTCGCGGGGCTCGGCGTGGTGGCGTTCTTCGTGTGCTGCATCGTCCTGCTCCACATTCCCAGCGCGTTCACACAGCCGGAGCTGCTGCGATCGCCGTGGTGGATCCGGACCTTCGAGAGCGTTGCGTTGATCGGAGGGGCGCTCACGCTGGCGGGTCTCCGGGAGAGCCCGGTGCGGGCGCCCTGGATTCGGGCGGGCCGGATCGCGTTCGGCGGGGCGCTCCCGGTATTCGGCGTCCTTCACCTGATCTACGCGCAGAACGTGGCCTCGTTGATCCCGCCGTGGTATCCGTGGCCACTCATCTTCGCGTACTTCACCGGCGCGGCACAGATTGCCGGGGGGCTCGCGATCGCGCTGGGCATCCGGCCGCGCCTCGCGGCGGTCCTCGCGGGCGCGATGTACGGCACGTGGGCTCTGACGCTGCACATACCGCGCGTCTCGTGCCGGCTGCTGGGCCCCTGCGCGTTTCTCGACGTGCCGGGCGGCCTGGAGGCGGCGCGGGGCGGGATCACGAGCCTCTTCGTGGCGTTCGGGATGTGCGGTGCCGCGTGGTTGGTCGCCGGTGGCATCGAGCCGACGTCGGGCGCGGAGTAACGAGCAGGGCTTGGCAGAGTCGGCAGAGGATCGATGGACCTTCACATCAAGTTTCGCAGCCGGCGCAACCTCTCGGCGCAACTGTATCGTCACATCCGGGAAGCGATCCTGACGGGCCTGATCCGTACCGGGGAGCGACTGCCTCCGACCCGGGAGCTCGCGGAGCGGATGGGCGTGTCCAGGAACACCGTGCTCGTCGCGTACGGCCGGCTGCGGTCCGAGGGGTTCCTGGTGACGCGAGTGGGCTCGGGCACGTTCGTCAGCGAGGACGTCCGTCCGCGCGCGCCGACGGGGATCACCGACTCGCCGCTCCGGGCCCGCCAGCTCTGGGAGGCCATGCCGGAAGCCCCGGACCTGTCCGCGACCGAAGCTCCGTTCGACCTCCGTCCCGGCATCCCCGACGCATCGCGGTTCCCGTTCGCGCCCTGGCGAGCCCGGACTTCCCGACAGCTCCGCGCGCGGTCGGTCGGGAAGGGCTCCCATATCGATGCCGCCGGGCATCCGGAGCTGCGGGCCGCCCTCGCCAGGCACGTGGGCGTCTCGCGGGGCGTGCGCGCGGTGCCCGAGGACGTGCTGGTGACCAACGGCAGCCAGCAGGCCCTCGACCTGATCGCGCGCGTGCTGCTGGAGCCGGGCGACACGGTGGCGGTGGAGGATCCCGGCTATCCCCTACCGCGCCGCGCCTTCGACGCGCTCGGCCTGAACGTGGTCGGGGTGCCCGTGGATGACGACGGGATCGTCGTGGACGCGATCCCGGAATCGGCGCGGCTGGTCTACGTCACGCCGTCGCACCAGTACCCCCTCGGAATGGCGTTGTCGATGGAGCGGCGCCAGGAGCTGCTGGCCTGGGCCGACCGGGTCGACGCCGCCATCGTCGAGGACGATTACGACAGCGAGTTCCGCTACGGCGGCCGTCCGCTCGAATCGCTGCAAGGCCTGGACGGCTCCGGGCGGGTGCTGTACGTCGGGTCGCTGTCGAAGGTGCTGCTGCCCACGCTCCGGCTCGGGTTCGTGGTGGCGCCGCGACCGCTCCACGGGCCGCTGCGAAAAGCGAAGCACCTGGGCGACTGGCACACGGCCGTCCCCACGCAGGCCGCGGCCGCGCAATTCATCGAGGATGGCCTACTGGCCCAGCACATCCGGCGGATGCGCCGCGTCTACGAAGAACGCCACGAGCGGGTCATGAGCGTCCTCGTCTGCGAATTCGATGGACGCCTGAGGCCGCTCCCTTCGACCGGCGGGCTCCATCTCACGGCGTTCCTCGAGCAGGCGGACGGGCGCTCGGATCGGGCGGTGGCCGAGGACGCCAGCCGCGACGGGGTGGCCGTAATCCCGTTGTCGTATCACTACCTCGACGCGCCGCCGAGAAACGGCCTGCTCCTGGGCTACGGATCCATCCCGGTGGGGCATATCGACGAGGCGCTCCACCGACTCGGTCGCTGCCTGTAGCCTGCGGGCCCCGCGGGTCCCCGGGCCGGTCTCCCGCGATCCCCCAGACGATGGGCATGCCGACGAACGCCATGTGTCCGAGGATCCGGACCCACCGGCGCCGGGTCACGAAAAGGGGCCGTCTGGTCGAGGCGTGGCCATCCCTGGGTGAAGACGGGCGCGCTCGACGGTCAAGGCGCGAGGGCCGCGGCGAGCTCCGACCTCACCGACTCGTCGGACTCGACCGACAACCTCGACGACAACGCCTCCCTCGCCTGCGCCGAGCCGACCCGGCCGAGCGCCCAGGCGGCGTGCGCGCGCACCAACGGCTCCGGATCCGAGAGCGCCGACGTCAGCACCGGCACTGCCTCCGGCGACCCCCAGTTGCCCAGCCCCACGCAGACGTTGCGCGCGAAGCCGGCGCGGCCCGCCCGCCGAAGGGCCGAGCCCCTGGAGAACGAATCCCAGGCGGCTTCGTCCAGCGCGGTCTCCAGCAGCTCGATCAGCGCCGGCGAGGCGGTGCCCGGGTGTGACGTGGAGGAGCCCGGCTCGGGCTCCACGCCGAAGGGCGGTTCACCGGGCGCGCGGGAGGCGTACGCTGGCTCTGCGCTTGGCTTTGAGAAGGTACGGGTGAACGGACACACCTCCTGACAGATGTCGCACCCGATTCATGGAGCCGGCGGGAGTCGAACCCGCACCATTCCCTCCGGCTCCGGATCGCGATTCGCCAGCAACCGCAACAACTATGAGCGGTTTCGGAGGGGAGGGTGTGGGCTTGGGTGTGGCCCGCCGTTTCCTCCGCTGACGGCCGGCGCGTCGTCCCGCTACGCCATGGTGGTGCCCCGGGCCTCGTCGAACCCTTCGGGGCATGTCACCCTCCACACGCGCCCGATCCTCCTGGGGGAAGGATCGCAGTCGGCGAGCACGCGGCGCCATTCCCGCGGCCGGCCACACCGCCGTCTACCGCCGCCGCCGGCGCACGGCCACGCCCCTCTACCCCATCGTCCAGCACCACCTCGAGACATTCCTGGCCCGGGCCGCGGAGGCCGATCCCTGGGGCGAGCGTGTGGCGGGGTGGGTCGAGGAAGGAGTTCCGGGCCTACCTCCGCTGCGGCATCCTGGCCCACGGCTTCGCCCGCGTCCGCTGCGACGACTGCGGCGCCGAGCGCCTGGTGGCCTTCTCCTGCAAGGGCCGCGGCGTCTGCCCCTCCTGCAACGCCCGCCGGATGGTCGAGGTGGCCGCCCACCTGAATGACCACGTCCTGCCGCCGCTCCCCATCCGCCAATGGGTACTCTCCGTCCCCAAGCGGATCCGCCCCTTCCTCCACCACGACCCCACCCTCGCCGGCGCCGTGCTCCGGGTCCTGCTCCGCGCCGTCCGCACCCGCCTGCGTCACGGCAGTCCCGGCGCCGGCCCGGACGCCCATCTCGGCGCCGTCTCCTTCCTCCACCGCTTCGGCTCCCCCCTCAATCCCCACTTCCACTTCCACGTCGTGGTCCTCGACGGCGTCTTCACAGAGGTCGACGACGACCGCCGCGGCCTCCTCGAGGCGCACACCGTAGACGACATGCTCACCTGGCAGGGCACCGGCGGCTTCAGCCTCGACGCCTCCGTCCGCATCCGCGGCGCCGACCGCGCCGGCTGCGAGCGCCTCCTCCGCTACTGCGCCCGGCCCCCGTTTGCCCTCGACCGCCTTTGCGTCGAACACGAGTCCGGTCACACCGGCGTCCGCCGGGTGTTCTACCAGCCCGCACGCCCCACCCTCGACGGGCGCACCCTCCTCGCCCTCTCACCGATCGAGTTTCTGGACGCCCTCTCCCGGCTGATCCCGCCGCCCCGCGTTCACCGCCACCGCTACCACGGCGTGGCCGCTGGCCCACAAACGGGGGCGGCGCTCGCTCGTGCGACGCGGCGTCCTGGGCGTCAATGCTTCGGCCGGTTTCGGCCGTACCTTGAGGCAGGTTCGCGACGGGCCTATCTTGATACGCGACAACGATCGGCGATGGAGTTCGCCCGGAACCACCGCGTCCCGCGGTTGATGACTCCTGTTCGGCTCGACGGCCGGGCGGGAGTTTTCCATGTCTTCCGCCCCTCGCATTCGGAGGAACATGGAGCGAACGCGACACAGCGGTGGCCCATTCGGCGGCCCACCCGCCGAGGTCGAATCGAAGGGTCGGCTCGAGCTCGTCGCGGATCTGGCGGCGGAACTCGGCGCCGAGCGGGTCCGGGACGAGGCGCTGGCGCTGGCCGAGCGCGTCGCCGAAGGGCGCTTCTACGTCACCTGCGTCGGCCAGTTCAAGCGCGGGAAGTCCACCCTGCTCAACGCTCTCGTGGGGCGGCCCATCCTTCCGACCGGCGTGGTCCCGGTCACCGCCACGCCCACGATCGTTCGCTACGGCGATCCTCCCTCCGCGATCGTGCGTCACGCCGACGGTCACACCCACGTGATCGAGGTCGATGCGGTGAGCCAGTATGTGGCCGAGGAGGAGAACCCGGGCAACCTCAAGGAGGTGGCCGCGGTCGAGGTCCTGCTCCCGTCTTCCTTGCTGCGCGGCGGCATGTGCCTGGTCGACACGCCCGGGCTGGGCTCCGTCTTCGAGGTGGCGACGGAATCCACCCACGCGTTCGTGCCCCACATCGACGCCGCGCTGCTGGTCGTTGGCGCGGATCCGCCCATTCTCGGCGGATGAGCTCGCCCTGGCGGCGCGGGTGGCGGAACAGCTGGAGCACCTGATCGTCGTGCTCACGAAGGCGGACCGCGTGGACGCGGCGGAGCGGGAGCAGGCGGTGCGCTTCACCGAGCGGGTTCTGCGCGAGCGCATTGGCCGTTCGCCCGGCCCGGTCTTCGAGGTCAGCGCGGCGGAGCGTCTCGGCGGTGAGGCGACCCGGGACTGGGACCACCTGATCGACGCGCTGCGCGAGCTGTCGGAGAAGTCAGCCCGCTCCCTCGTGCGCGCCGCCCGCGAGCGCGCGGTTCGCCGGCTCGGCGGCCAGCTCAGCGCTCTCGCCGCCGAGCAGCGGCGGCTTCTGATCAGTCCGGTGGAAGAGCTGGAGCGGCGGCTCCGGTCGCTGCAGTCATCCGGCACCCTCCTGGAGGAGCGTCTGCTGTACCTGGGCAGCGTCTTCTCGGCCGAGCAGGAGCGTCTCGCGGAGACCTTCCAGCGCCGCAGAGGGCGCTTCCTGGAGGAGGCGCTGCCGGGCGCGCTCGAGGACCTGGAGCGCGCGCTGGATCAGGCAGCGCGCACCAGTGGCCCGGCGTTCCGGCGGCGAGCGGCCGAGAGCGCGCGGGAGATCGCCGGCACGCGCGTGGAACCCTGGCTGGCGCAGGAGGAAGCGGCGGCGGCGGAGCTGTACCGCGAGATATCGGGCCGTCTCGTCGCAGCGGCCAACGAGCTTCTGGACGAGCTGGCCGCCTCCGGCGAGGCCGGAATCGCGGAGCTTCCGCACGCGGCGGGTCCGGATGAAGGCCTGCGCCGGGAGCGAAGGTTCTACTTCGACCCCTTCGAGACGTACTTCGTCTCGCCCGTTCCGCTCCAGTGGCTCTTCGACCTGCTGGCGCCCACGGGCTGGTTCCGTCGCCGGATTCGGGGAAAGGCGAGAGAGTTCCTGCGCTGGCTGATGGAAGCGAACACCACGCGCGTCCGGAGCGACCTCCTCGAGCGGGTGGCGGAGAGCCGGCGCGGTCTCGAGTCGGAGATCCGGTCGATCCTGCGGGAGGCGCGCGGCTGGACCGAGCGCGCGATCGAGCGCGCCGAGGCGGTTCGCGCGAGCGGTGCGGAGGCGGTCGAGCCGGAGCTCGCCCGTCTCGATGCCATCGATCGGCAGGTGTGCGAACTCGCGGCGGCCGACGCGGCCGAGACGTAGGCGTCCAAGCGTCCCGCCGTGGACCTCCGTCCGCTCAGGCGGAGAAAGCTGCCCGGCCGGCGTAGCGGGCCGCGTCGCCGAGCGCCTCGTTGATGCGCAGGAGCTGGTTGTACTTCGCGACGCGGTCGGTCCGGCTCGCGCTCCCGGTCTTGATCTGACCGGCCCCCGTGGCCACCGCGAGGTCGGCGATGAAGGTGTCCTCCGTCTCGCCGGAGCGATGGCTGATGACGCAGCGGTAGCCGCTCTCGCGCGCGGTGGTCATCGCCTCGAGCGTCTCGGTTAGCGTACCGATCTGGTTGAGCTTGATCAGCACGGCGTTCGCCACGCCCTCCCGGATGCCGCGTCGGATGATCGCCGGGTTCGTGACGAAGATGTCGTCGCCGATGATCTGCGTGCGGCCACCGAGCCTGCGGGTCAGATCCGTCCAGCCGGTCCAGTCGGCCTCGTCCAGCGGGTCCTCGAGCGAGAGGATCGGGTACTCCGAGATCCAGCGCTCCCAGTGGTCGATCATCTCGCCGCTCGTCTTCCGCTCCCCGGTAGACTTGTGCAGGACGTACGCGTCGTCGCGGTGGAACGAGCTCGCGGCCGGGTCGAGCGCGATCGCGACATCTTCGCCGGGACGATAGCCGGCCCGCTCGATCGCTTCCATGATCAGGACGAGGACCTGCTCGTTCGACTCGAGGTCGGGCGCGAAGCCGCCCTCGTCGCCGACGGCCGTGCTCTTCCCCCGCCCCGCGAGCGTCTTCTTCAGCGCGTGGAAGACCTCCACGCCGGCGCGGAGCGCTTCGGGGAACGCGTCGAATCCGACCGGCGCGACCAGGAACTCCTGGAAGTCGATGTTGTTGCCGGCGTGGGCACCACCGTTCAGGATGTTCATGAGCGGCACGGGCAGCAGGGTCGCGTCGGGCCCGCCCAAGTACCGGTAGAGCGGCAGACCCGCCTCCGCGGCTGCGGCCCGGGCCACGGCCATCGAAACGGGCAGGATCGCGTTGGCGCCCAGCCGCCTCTTGTTCGATGTGCCGTCCGCTTCGATCAGCGCCCGGTCGACGCCCTGCTGGTCCGCCGCATCGAGCCCGACCACGGCGGCCGAAAGGGCCTCGCGCACGTTCGTGACCGCCTGCGTGACGCCCTTGCCGCCATACCGGCTCCCGCCGTCCCGGAGCTCGATCGCCTCCGCCTCCCCGGTCGACGCGCCGCTCGGCACTGCGGCTCGGCCCGAGGCACCGCTTTCGAGCGAGACGTCCGCCTCCACGGTGGGATTGCCGCGGGAATCCAGGATCTCGCGTGCGGTGACCCGCGCGATGGCAGACATTGCTCCCCCTCGTTGCGAAAGGACTTCGTTCGGCGCTCGTCCGCGCGCCGGATCAACGCCGGGCCCGGCGGGCGAGCCCGTCCCCGATGCGCCGCAGGCCCCGTGTCAGCCGCTGAATCTCCGCGATCCTCACGATGTTCGCGATCTCATTGTCGCGCAGCACGCCGAGCGTGAACAGCGCCGGCCAGCTCACCGGCTGCGGGATCTTCGGCGTGTGGTCGCGGCAGCGCAGCCGCCCCGCCCACCGATCCGACACCTCGGAGTCCATCGCGGTCCGTTCCGGCTCGAGCACCCAGATCCGGCCAAGCCGATCCATCCACGTCCGCTCGTCCGGATTCAGAGCGCAACGGCGCACCTCATCCTCGTCCGGCTGCCCGTGGGCGGCGGCGCGCATCGTACTTCCCGGCGTCCCGTCCCGCACGAATAGAAGCTCTATCGGCGCGTCCGGCGAGTCGTCCGGTAGCACCGCCTGCCATTGCCAGCGCCCGCTGCGCAGATGAACGTCGCCGCTCACGCCAGCCTGGCCAGGGCGAGGAGGAGGACGAGCGCGATGAGCACATACGCCGCGTACGTATTGATCCGGCCGTTGTGCATGCGTGCGACCAGCGCCGCCAGGCTCGCGACGGCGGCCTCCAGCGGGGCGACGACGTAGCGCTCGATGACGTGGGGCGCGACGTACTCCCGGTGGATCGCCGTGCTGAAATGCTGCGCCACGGTCTCGCTCGTGTCCTCGACTTCGTCGGACGGAAATCGGCGTCGAAGATCACGCGTACGGGGTTGGAAAATCCGGTCGCGGTGTAGGTCATCTCGGGCAGGAGCGACGAACGCCGCCGTCCCAGCGCGGCCGCCGCAGCACGATTGCCGGCCCCGCGTGAGGGCCAGAAGCGGTTAAAGCGCGTAAGTGAGCAGCAGTCCCGCGAGCACGACCGACGAGCATGTAGGAAGTGGACATGGCGAACACGACCGGATTCCCGGCCCCGCCGCGGTGCAGCACGACCAGTCCGCGGCCGCGGAATGCGCCGTGGCCGACCTGCGCGCCGAGATCATGAAACTCCGACGCGAAGTGCCGGCGGCAACTGTGCATGCGCCGGCGTCGGCAGCAAAGAAGGCGGCACCAGTGTCGGCCGTCGCGGCGCGCCGCCAGCGGAGACGGCGTCGAGTCGAGAGACGGGATCACATAGGTCGGCAGCACGCCGAAGCCAAGGCAAGGCGCCGCGAGGATCGCCATCGGAGCGAGCGCCCGTCGGCGCCGCGCTTCCGCGAACCGGTTCCCGTCCAGGCGGCGCATGCCGAGGAAGCCCATGGCAAATGTTTTCACGAAGACAGGTCACGGCCAGCGCCGCGGTAAGGGCGAGTCCCGCGCCGCACAAGCGCGAAGACCATTTTCGCCGCCGGTCGAGGAAAGTTCGACGCCGAGCGCAGCATCGTTTGCAGCGTGAGCCATTCGCTGACAAAGCCGTTGAAGGGCGGGAGCGCCGCGATCGAAAGGGCGCCGGCAAGGAAGAACAACGCCGTCCACGGCATGCGTCTGATCAGGCCGCCAAGCTGATCGAGATCACGGGTGCCGGTTCGGGATTCCACCGCGCCCGCGCCGCAAAACAGCAGCGTCTTGTAGAGCGAATGATTGACCAGATGATAGAGCGCGGCCGCGAACGCGATCGCCGCCAGCGCGGCATGGTCTGACGCGCGAAACCGATGCCGGCACCGAAGCCGACGACGACGATGCCGGCGTTCTCGATCGAGCTATGGGCGAGCATGGTCTTGAGATCGTTCTCGGTCGTCGCGTAAAGAATGCCGAGCAACGCGGAACGGTCCCGACAGTCAACGCCACGAGGCCCGGCCCGATCATACGTCATTGGGATGAGATCGGCGTTGACGCGCAGAATGCCATACAGTCCGAGATTCAGGGTCGCGCCGGCAAGCACTGGCACGAAGGCGCGCGGCGCAGCCGTGTAGGCGCGAGGCAGCCAGAAATTGACCGGCACCAGTCCGGCCTTTACGCCGAAGCCGAAAAACGTGAGGAGAAAAATCGCCCAACGGCCGCTCCCGATCCGAGAGGAACGCCGCCAGCTTCAGCGAAGCGAAGTCAAGCGACCTGGCGCTGAGCTGCGAGCAGGAGCAAACCGAACAAGCCGGCCAGCGCGCCGGCTTCGCCCATCGCGAGGAGCAAATAGCCCGCGTCCGCACGGTCCTTGCGCTCGTGTTCGAACACGACCAGCAGATAGGAAAGGATCGACATGATCTCCCATGCGATCAGGAAAAGAAGCACGTCGCCCGCGAAGAAAATCAGGGCAATGGACGCATAAAGTCCGAGGCACAGGATTGTAAACGTGCGGACATTGCGTTGCTGCGACTGCGCGTTCAGTTCGCCCCCAGCGAAGATCGAGGCCGGGAAAAGCACCAGCCCGGTAACGAGCGTGAACAACGCCGATAGCCGGTCCAGTGAAACGAGAGTGTGCCCAGTTCCGCAATCGTCCAAAGTTCCCGGCTCACCATTCCGCCGCCGAAGAATACCGGCGCGCTCGCAGACAGAAGCGCGAGCGAGGCGAGGCAACCGATCCACGCAAACAATGTGCCCTGCCACGACTTTGACATGACTAACGAAAGTAAGATTCCTCCGCGCACAAAGCGCGAGAAAGATCAGAGATGAATGAGTCGGCGTTCATCGCTGAGCCTCCGGTGCTGGTGGCGATGAAACGAGCGGAAGCGAAGCTTTGCGTCCGACGGCAACGAGCAGACCATGCAAGATCGCGAGTGGTGGCGGTGGATGGCCGGGCACTTCCACGTCCACCGGCAGGATGTCGCTCCACGCCGGCGCCGCACAGAAAGCTCGGGCCAAAGACGCCGCCCGATAACGCGCACGCGCCAACCGCGACGACGCGTTTCGGCGTCGGCATGGCGTCGTAGACCTTTCGCAGAGCGTGGCGCATATGGTCGGTTCCGGGTCCGACAACGAGCAACACGTCGGCGTGACGCGGCGAGGGCGTGATGAAAAAGCCGAGCCGATGCAGATTGTAATAAGGGTTATTGAGTTGCTTGACCTCGTTCAGACAAGCGCCGCAATCGCCGGCATCGACGACCGCAATGTGAATCGAACGCGCGAACGCCGGGCCGAGCGCAGCGAACGCGCCACGCTCTGTCGCGGCAGCCCATTCGTAACTCTGCTCCCAGGCTAGCGGCTCCGCGACGTCCCGCAGACAACGGTAGCAATGAACGCAGCGGCGATAATCCACCGTCACCGCGTGATCCTGTCACCGAGCGCGTTGGTCGGACAGCAGTCAATGAGCTGCGTTCGAGGGTCCTCGGAGGCCGCGCCGCCGGCGGGCCGGCCCGGCGTTATGCCCGCGCGACGCATCAGCGCTTTTCGGATACGCGGTGGTCTTAATTCCGGCGCGAAGACCTTTGATAACCCACTGGCTCATTTGTGCAGTTCAGGCGGCATCAGCGATCGTTTTCTCGGCGACGGAGAGATCGAACGTCGCGAGGATGATCGGGAAATCCTGGAAGGCGAAATTCTCCGCCGCGAGGTGGAACCCGTGCCAGTTGGTGAACGACGGCGGCACGATGCGGTAGCGCGCGACGCGGCCGTCGCGTCCAGGCGCACCCAGTGAAACGCCGCGCCGCGCGGCGCCTCGACCCAGCCGAGGGCCGCGCCGGCCTGAGCTTCGATCGGTTGCGAGAATCGGACCCACTTGTGCAAGCGCTGCGCCGGCCTGCTCCATGATGCGCACCGATTGCGCCGCTTCCGCGAACAGCACCCGCAGCCGCGCGTAGCCGTCGCCTTCCTGCTTCGCTCGGCACGTCGAACTCGTAGGTCGTCATAGCCGGAGTAAGGCTGCGCGCGCCGCAAGTCGCGCGACGAGGCCGGACGCGCGCGCAACCGGGCCGACCAGGCCGTAAACCGTCGCGTTCGCTGCGTCGATGACGCCGACTTCTTCAAGCCGGTCAAGAAAACTGCTCGTGAGGCGAAGCTGCCGCTCAAGCGCGTGAGTCGTTTCACACACCTCGCGCGACTGCTCGAGCGCTTGCGCACGGCGGCATCATCGCAGGTCGCAGCGCAGGCCGCCCGGCGCGAGCAGACCGAACAGATAGCGATGACCGGTCAGCTCGCCGCACACCCGCAGCAGATCTTCCTCGAGCATCGCCGCCTGGCTGGTGGCCACCACCAGCGCGGTCGATTCGCAGATCTGCCTCGATCGCGCCGGCGTGTTGGCGCAGCGCTCCAGCTCGGCCAGGAACACGCGAAGCGCTTGCGCGCGTGCCGGGACTTCGCGTGCCGCCGATCGTTTCGACCGCCTGACAAAAGGCCAGCCCGTGGGCGAACGCCGTCGTCGCCGCGAAGCGCTCGGCGAGCAGCAACGCGTCGTCGATCGCTGCGCCCTTCCGCCAGTTTCTCGACCGCGCGCCACTTGTAGAAGAGCCGCGGCGATCGGAGCGGATGACGTCCTCGCCGACGGTCTCGAGCAGAAAATGCACCGACTCCGTCACTCCCGAGTAGACGGGCCCGACCGGCATCACGAACGCACCCGGCTCATGCACGATGCGACGCGGGCGCCAGTCGGGATCGGGCGCGCGATGGACGAGGCGCCTCACGCGCGTCGAAGCCGTGTCGCATCGGCTCGACGCCCTCCTGCCAGGCGTCATCGTGCAGCACGAAATCGCCCAGTCGCGGATGGCCCTCGAACGTCAGGCCGAACAGATCCTCCGCTTCCCGCTCGTGCCAGTCCGCCGCATGCACGAACCGGCTGATGCTGGGAAAGTGTTTCTGCGCAAGCGGGGCGCTCGCCACGAGATGTACCCAGCCTGCGCCGCGTCGCGCCGTAGAAAACGTAGCGCAGCAGCCACTCGGCAGCGCCTTCCTCGACGACGAGGCCGGCGAAGCCGTAGCCGGCAGCACTCGACGGAGGAACCAGCCGCTCCGGCCGACAACACACGTCCCGCGTGCAGTTGACCTCCAGGCCGAACGAGCTCGGCCAGCGAGCGCGGCCTCGCGCGATCGCTGGCCAGCGTTGCGCGATTTCGAGCCGGCTGAGAATCGGTCGCATTCATCATGGCGCTTACCGTCTCCAGCGCCGCCGCGGCCAGTTCGAGCAGAGTTCGTGCAGCGGCGCGGGAACATAGAGCCCGAGCACCAGCACCGGCGGAGCGGCCAACACCACGTGGCAGCCGCGCAGGTGCAAGGCAGATGGCTGCGCGGCGTCGCACCTGCCGCGGTCGTCGGCGCCGCGCCAGAAGACCATGCGGTTCAGATGCAACATGACGCCGAAGAAGGCGACAGCGATGAATAGGACGAGCAATGCCGTCGACCACGTAGCGACCTCGCGAGCCCGGCCTGAGAATCGAAAACTCACTCAGGAAAACCGCCAACGGCGGCGCGCCGGCGATGGCGAGTCCGCCGAAGATCAGCGCGGCGCCCGCGAGCGGGCGACGGCGGATCAGTCCGCGCACTCGCGCGATTTCGCGCGTCGCACGGCGAGCAGGGCCGCGCCGGCGGCGAAGAAGCAGAACGATTTCGTGACCGAATGGTTAACGATCTGCTAGCATCGCGCCGTAGTGCGCCGCCGCCGCGCCGAGACCGGCCGCGATCAGCGATGATGCCCATGTGCTCGACGGTGGAAAAAGCGAACAGCCGCTTGTAGTCGCGCACCTGCAGCAGCAGAAAGGCGGCGACGCCGACCGAAACAAGGCCCGAGGACGACGCCCACGTCGTCGACGTGCGCGGCGGCACGGCCTCAACCGGCAACAGGCGCAGGATGACGTAGAGCGCGCGTCGTCGTCTCGATGCCGGAGAGCAGCGCGCAGACCGGCGACGGCGCCTGGCTGTGCGCGTCCGGCAGCCAGGTGTGCAGCGGCACGAGACCGACCTTCGTGCCAAAGCCGACCAGGATCAGCAGGAACGCGGTCTGCATCAGCACCGGCGGCACCGGGGCGCGACGGCGAGCAGTCCCGCCCAGGTATAGGTGCCGCCGCCGCCCGCCTGCATCGAACGCCAAAAAAGCGACAGAAATCCGAGCAGCGCGATCGCCGCGCCCATGAGCGAGAGCGCGACGTATTTCCACGCGGCTTCGAGCGCCTCACGCGTGTTGTCGAAGCGACGAGCACGCCGAAAACAGCGTCGTCAGCTCGACGACGATCCAGACCAGCGTCGGCTCGCGACGGCCGGAACCGCGAGCATCGAGAAGACGAAGAGATTGTAGTTGCGCGTAGTAGAGTCGCAGCCCGCGGCGTGCTTGCGCTCGCGTGCGCCATGTACCCCCAGGAAAAGAGCGCCGCGGTCGCGCACACGCACGCGGCCAGAGCGACGACGAGCGCGCTCAGGCCGTCGACGCCGACCCAGCCGGGAGCCGCCACGGCGTCGCGGCCCGCTGGACCATGGAGCGATCAGTGCCGCGACGGCCACCGCTACGCGCCGCAGTCGAAGGTCGACCGCCGGCGCGAACTCCGCGCGGACGGAAGCACACCAGAGCGCTGCGCGAACGGCAGCGCCAGAATCACGGAGTCTCGATGCATTGGCTTCCTCCTCGGCGGCACGCCAGCAGCTCGCCTACCCGCGTCGTGCCGACGTGCTGTTGGATCGCCCGCGTCAGCACGCCGATGATGAAAGCAATGATGAGAACAGTCGGGCGATGGCGAGTTCGGCGATCAACGGAAGATCGCGCGCGATGGCGATGCCGGCGAGAAAGGCGGAGTTTTCCATCGCCAGCAAACCCATCAGCAGCGGCACAGCTTCCCGCCGCACTGCGAGGGTATAGGCGCCCAGCAGCAGACCGGCGAGGCCGATCGGCACGTTCGGCCCGCGAAGTCCGGTGCCCGGCGGCGCCGAGCAGCGGCGCGCGAGGAAATAGGCGAGCAGCGCCAGGGCCAGCGCGATCAGCAGCGACGTTGGGATATTGACGCCTGGTCGATCTCGCGCCGCGTGTAGATCTCCGCGACGACAGCCGGCGCAGCAGCCAGGGAACAGGATCGGCTTGCGTGATGATGTTCACGACGCCGACGCCGCAAAGGTGCGCCGGAATGAAGTGCGCGCCGAGCAGGAAAGCCGAAGCCGCGAGCAGCAGCGACTGCGCGATGAAGAGGCGCAGCGCGGCCTGCGCCTGCCGCGTCGCCACGATGCCGAGGGCGAGCACCAGGAAGAGTCCCGCGGAGAGAGCGTTAAGGCCGACCAGCGTTGTGGACCAGCGCGTCGATGGCCATCGTCGTCATCTCCTAACGGTAGCATGAACAGCCGCGTGATCATGGCGGCGACCGAGGTGATGAACGCCGCGCCGAGAAACTCGGAAATGCGAAAGAGGCGCAGCTTGGACAGCGACGACTCGATCACGACCAGCACAGCAGGAAACCAGAATTTTCAACAGCACCAGGGGATGGCGAGCAGCACCGCGCCGAGGTCTGCTCGCGCGGCCAGCCCCACGGCGTGACCAGCACGTTCAGGAACACGCACATCAGCACGAACAGCTTCATCTGGCCGCCCCATTTCATCAGCGCCAGCGCCGCGACCGGAGTATTCGAGCCCCTTCGACTCATCGATCATCGCCAGCTCGAAATGGCCGGAGGGGTTGTCGACCGGGATGCGGCCGCCTTCGGCGAGGATCAGCATGAAGAAGGCGACGAGCAGCAGCACGTGCGAGGGCGCGAAGAATGCCGACGCGGACGTCACCCACTGCTGCTGCACGATGTACGGGATGGTCGAGCCCGCCACGAACGAGACCGTGAAGAAGACGATCATGAAGACCGGCTCGGCGAGGAAACCCACCATCCGCGTCCGGCTCGCCCCCATCGCTCCGTAGGGGTTGGCGGTGTCGACGGCCGCGAGAGCGGCGAAGAAGCCGCCGAGCGCCAGCACGAAGCCCGCACCGACCATGTCCGCCATGAACGCGAAGAAGAGCGGATAGGAGGTCAGCACGGGGATCAGCAGCGTGACGAAGATCGGCGTGACGAAAACAACGTAAGGCGTGAAGCGGAAAATCCACGAGCTCTCCTCCGAGACGACCTCGTCCTTGTGGAACAGCTTCCAGAGGTCGCGATACGGCTGGCAGATGCTCGGGCCGCGCTTCGACTGGACGCTCTCCTTGAGTCGGTCCAGCACGCCCTTGGCCAGCGGCGCCAGCCCCAGGACGAACACCACCTGCAGCAGGTTCAGCACGATACGCGAGAGCACGCCTTCCACCTCCGGGTTTCGTGGCGCACGGAGGCTCACGACGCCGGGGGGGTACAAGAAACTCCCGCCCGGCCGGAGCCGAAGCAGGAGTCATCAACCGCGCGGGCGGTGTATTTCAGGCGAACTCCATTGCCGCCATGCTGTCCGCGTACTCTAGGCTTGGCGTCCGATGCCGTCAAGAGGTGCGGCGATTTCGGCGACGCCGGGTGAGCTCGGGGCTGCTGCTCGAGCTCAGCACGGTCGCCCCCGGGAAACCGATCGCTCCGGTGGCTGGAGCCACCCCGTCCCGAGCCAGGTCCACCACGCCGCGAGGTCGGGGAACCGGTCGAGCGATTCATGAAGCCTCGCCGCCTCGATCCGGCCGGTCTCCGTGCAGCGATCGAGGCAGTTCAGGCGCATCCGCAACGCGCCGCGCCAGAGGATGGAGCCGGGCGTGGGTATTTCGATGGCGCCCTCCGAGCCCCACTGGATCACGATCGTCGACACAGCGCCCTCGGGGGGCGGCGGCAGGACCAGAACCAGGTGGGCGAGCGGCAGAAGCAGTGCCCGATCCGGTCCGTCGATCTCCGCCTGCAGCTCGGCCGCGTCTACCGTCGCCCGAGCGGGCGCGATTGCGCCGTCCATGCGGCGCCTCCTTCCCTGAAGAGCCTCGCCGGGGGGCGCCGGCGATTTCGCCGCAAGCAAAAACTCCCACCCGGCGTCTGCCGAACAGGAGTCATCAACCGCTGAACGCGGTGCTCAGGCGAACTCCATCGCCGTTCCTGACTTGAGTCTAGTCGCGGCACCCGATCCGATCAAGGGTCCGACGCTGCCGCGCGTCCGCGAGGCGAGAGCCGGTCGCGTCCGGCCATGCCGGCGCCTCACCGCCTTGTGGCGCAGAGCCGGTCCGGAGGGTGTGCGCCAGGAGGGCCACCGCCTCGGAAGCGAGCCCGAGCGCGCCCAGCTCGTCCACCGTACGGTCGATCGGGTACGCAAGACGCCGCAGGTCGATCCGACCGTCCTCGAGGACCGCATAGGCCGCTCCGGGATTGCCGTCCAGCGGCAGGCCCACGCTCCCCGGGTTGACGACCCGTGCGCGTCCGAACCACCGCTCGTACTGCACATCGCGTGTGGCCCACGAGCACCAGATTGGCGTCCAGCCCGAGCACCTCTCACTCCCACTCGCGCGAGCCCGGGTCCAGATACCCATGCAGCGGGTCGGCGGGCGTCGCGTGGACGAGCAGCGCCGTGGCGCTGCCGACGTCGGCGAAGAGCCAGCGCGGGAGGGCGCCGAGGAACGAACGATCCCCGGGCGATAGCAGGGCCCGGCCGATCTCCTGGGTGGCGCCGGCGAGTCCGGCGAACGGGCCGTAAGCGCCCGGGGGCTTGCCCGTCGCATGGGCGAGGTCGTGATTGCCCTGGACGCAGATCGCGCTCGCTTCGCTTACGCGCCGCACGCACGCGTCCGGACGCGGGCCGAACCCCACGAGGTCGCCCAGCACGATCAGGCGGTCGTGTGGCTCGGCCGCAAGCACTGCCTCGAGGGCCGCGAGGTTCCCGTGCAAATCCGACGGTATCAGTGTACGCATGGCCGCTCCGGAGTTCAACCATCGTTCCGTGCCGCCGCTCAGGCGGGCTCGGTCGCGAACACGTCGCGATAGATATCCGCCCCGTAGGAGGTCTCCAGGGGCTCCCCCGGGACGACCCTGAACGTGCGCTTTCCGTCCGCGCGACGTTCGGCGCGCAGACAGAGGCAGGCGTCGGGTTCCTGCGCGGAAAGGGCGTGAGCGAATCCGTAGAGATGCGTGACGAAGAACACCTTGATGCCCTTCTCGAGCAGGGGGCTGAAACGACCTGCCGCGCGATCTCCGAACCCTCGCGCTGGTTCGTCGCGGCGAACGATTCGTTGAAAAGCACTGGAGCGCTCCGGGAGAGAGGGCATCGGCCAGGCCCGCTCAGGCGCGCCAGCTCCTCGTCCAGCTTCCCTTTGCTCGAGCGCCTGGATCTTCTTCCCGCCGGTAGTGAGTCAACACGGCGGGTGCACAGCTCGGCCGCGAAGCGGCTTCGGCGCCGACGAACATTCCGGCCTGCATCATGAGTTGCGCGAGGCCGACGCTGCGCAGGAACGTCGACTTGCCGCCCTCGTTCGCTCCGGTGACCAGCACCAGCCTGCCGTCGGCGTCGACCCGTGTTCGGCCGACGGGTTGCCCGATTGTGAGGGGCGAGGCAGACGTCGTGGAGCCCCTCGCACCGGAGCCGGCGAGTGGCCTGCCGGTTTCGGGTACGGGCCAGCAGGGTGGGCGCGCCCATGGGACGCGAGCCGCTCGAGCAGGTTCAGGCAGCCGACATAGAAGCCCGACTCCTTCCGCAGGGGTCTCGAAGAAAGCCCACCACGTGGTCGGCGGACCGCGACGTTCAATTTCGCGAGCGTTCTAGTCTCACGGTCCCTGCATCTCCGACAGCGCGCGGGCGCCGGCTTTCGTCCTCCGGGTCGTATGTTGAACGTGTAGCTCGGCCGCGCCCCTGCCCAGGATCCGGTCCAGTCAGCGACGGCTTCTCGCGGTGGGCGGCGCAACACGTAGGCGGCGCCGTCGATTGCCGGGGCCCAGCTCCGCGCTCATCGAGGATTCCGGGACCGGAACCTCAGCTCGGCGAGGCGCTCCTTCACGCGAGCGAGGTACCGGGGACCCAGCTCGTCTCTCGTGCGTCGCCCACAGGGCGAGAAAGGCGCTGCGACTGGAAGCGGGGCGCCTCCGCGCTCGGCCAGGCCCCGCAGCCGGGGCGAACACGTCCAGCTCCGTCTCCAGCAGCTCGATGGCGCCTCCAGAGCCGGCCGGATGCGGAGCGTCCGATCAGCCCCCACCAGCCCTTCTTGC
The DNA here is from genome assembly GCA_963798855.1 of uncultured Gemmatimonadales bacterium. Lineage (GTDB taxonomy): Bacteria > Gemmatimonadota > Gemmatimonadetes > Longimicrobiales > RSA9 > CAWCUU01. The sequence continues at coordinate 495,868 of CAWCUU010000002.1, forward strand.
GCGCCTCTCCAGCGCCATTGATCGCCTAGCGCGTAGAGCTCCCGTATCGCTCGCCGGGTTGCGTGGATCGCGTCACGTGAGCGCTTCCCTGGCGGTAGCGTGATCGGTCCCGCCCGTTCCCGCGGTGCGTCCCATTCAAGGACCGTCTCGCGCATATCTCGCGTCACGAGCGCGTCGCCGCGAGCCAGGAATCCACCAGCGCGTCCAGCGCCAGATCCTGCGCCACATCCTGTTTCGCCGCTTCTCCGGGTCGGCCGGGCGTCGGATCGAAGTCGCGATCGGCGTGCATCTCAGCCAGGCCTTCACGGGGTCGATCCCCTCCGTATCAGCCAGCTCGTGGGTGACCCCTGTACATCTTGGCGACCGACAGCGCGTAGGCGAGACCGTCCGCCGGCCTGCCGCTCGATCGGATGAACGTCCGGACCGACAGGATCCTCCGGATCGACCGCGGCGACCATGCTGACCGTCTTCTCGTCGACAGCGACGCGAGCTCGTCGAGGAACGTGACGCAGACCGCGAGCGAGATCCCGCCGGAGATCTGCTCCATGACTGCGGCTGCCGAGGTAGACGGCATCCTTCAGCGTCGTGGAGGAGAAGATCTCGTTCATGACGATGACGCTGTCGGGCGTGGCCTGCATGCGAGGACCTCGGCGAATACGAACGAGGTCGTCGCTGGAGCTTGCCTCGCCGCGTTCGCAGCTCCTCCTCCCGCTCGAAGTGGGTGAACACCCGATCGCAGAGCGTAGAGCCGGGCCTGCGTCCCCGGCACCGGACTCCCGAGACGAGCCAGCCAGTGGAGCTGCCCGAACATGCGCGCGAACGTCGTCTTGCCGCCGTGGTTCGGACCGGTGACCACCAGCACGCGCTCGGGGCTCTCGAGCCGGAAGCCGTTGGTCACGACCCGGCGCCCCTCGGCCACCAGCTTCAACGCCAGCGCGAGATCGAAGCGCGTCCCGGGCCTGGACGCTCCGGGCCGAGGCGCAGAGCTGCGGATAGCAGAAGCTGACTCCGGATTCTTCCAGTTGCCGCGTCAGTCCGATATACGCGATGTAGAACTGCACCTCGCGATCGAAGCGCTACGACCGTCCCGTCCAGGTAGCCGGCGTGGCGAGCGGGGAACGCCTCGAGCGCCTGAAATAACATCCGGGTACAGCAGCGCCACGCGCTCGACCACGCGTGACTGGACGTGGTCGAGCGCGCCCGGATCCGGCGTCCGGCACGTTCCCCGGCCGGCGTGGCGGAGGTGAAGCGCTCGAACAGCGCGGCGATGACATTGCCGTAATCGCTTTCGCCTTCCCAGCGTCCGACGGTGACGCTGCCACCCCTGATCCGCAGCGTATAGCGGACCGCCGCGAGGTCGGCCACCAACGTCGTCACGTCCGCAGCCAGCGCCCGGAATGCCTCGGATCCGATATAGGCATCGAGACGGTCTCGGAACCCACGCAGCCCACGGGACCGCGGCTCGAGAGACTGCAGCTCGTCCAGGAGACGCTGTACGGCCTCGCAGTAGGTGTGAACGGCGCTCACGAACCAACGCTCCCGCTCGTAGCGGTGGCGGGCCTGCTCCGCGAGCTCCAGATCCGCGCGCATTGAATGCATCGCGTACGTGAACGCGACGACGCGGTTCATCTCAGCTCGGCGCCCTGGAGGTCGCGGAAGATCTCCTGCCGGTACGTAATGGACTGCACATTGCGCAGCGGCGCATGGAAGAACGGCTTCAGGTCGAAATCGCCGAAGCGGGCGGTGGCCCGGTCCACGATCTGATCGAGCCGGAGGTCCCGGAACACGTCGGCGGCCTCCTCGACCGGCGTGTCGCGCTCCGATTCGGCCGTGGGGAAAAGGATGCTGTGGAACTCCAGGCCGGTCATGATCGCGCCCCCTGGCTGGCACGGGTCGAGCCCTTCGCGGCGGCGAACAGGAACGGAAGCGCAGCGATCTGAGCGACCACGGAGACGACGACGAGCGCGCGCACCGAGTGGTCGTAGAGGATGCCGAGAACGGCGCTGCCGGCGAACCAGCAGACACCGAAGACCGCGTTGAAGGTCCCAAACGCGCTGCCGCGCCGGTCGTCCGGCGCCATATCGCTGACCGCGGCGCGCATGACCGACTCGTGCGCGCCCATGCCGACGCCCCACAGGGCGATTCCGATGAAGGCGAGAACGGGTCCGCCGAGGAACGCCAGCGGCGCGAAGCCGGCGACGAGCAGCGTCGCGGGCACCAGCGCGACGACGCCGACGCGGTCGAACCACCTGCCGAAGCCCAGCGCGGCGACGGCCGAGGTCAGCATGGCCGCGGCGTACGAGATCGGGATCGCACCTGCGCCCAGCACACCTCGCCGGTGCAGGTGGTACGCGATGAGCGGGAAGTTCGGCCGAAGCCGAGGGCGACGAGCCCGGCCGCCACCATGTAGAGCCAGAACGGCCGCGCGAAGCCGCGGGAAGGGAGTCGGCGGCGCCGCCGACCGGACGTGTCCGGGCGTGCGGTAGGTGCGCCACGCGGCCGTGAGCGTCAGGAGGGAGAGGACCGCGGGTATTGCCGTGAGCAGTGCGAACCCCGTCCGGTAGCCTCCTGGTGCGCGCCGCGACGAACGCCAGCGCGAGCGGGCCGACCACGGCGCCCGTCTGGTCCATTGCCTCGTGAAGACCGAACCCCCAGCCGCTCCCGACTTCCTCCGCGGCGCTCGACAGAAGCACGTCCCGCGCGGGCGTGCGGACGCCCTTCCCCAGGCGTTCTGCGAGCATCAGGCCGGCCGCGACTCCCCAGGTCCCGGCAAGGGCCAGCAGCGGTACCGCGAGCAGGTTGATGGCGTAGCCGACGTAGGCGATGCCCCAGTAGCGGCGGGTCTCGTCGCTCCAGCGGCCGGAGGCGAATCGAACGAGGTAGCCGAGCAGCTCGCCGCCGCCGGCAACGAGGCCGACGACCGTGCCACTGGCGCCGAGCACGGCGAGGAAAGGCCCCGTGATGCTGCGCGCTCCCTCGTACGTCATGTCCGGCAAAGAGGCTCACCACGCCGAGGAAGATGATGAAGCGCAGCGCGCCACCGCTGCGGCCGTCGCGGGAGCGGAGCGCGGTCATGCGTCGGCCGCGTCGTGCGGCTGCGCGAGAACCGGCACCGTGCCAGTGCGCAGCAGCGTCGCGAGAGTGGCAAGCGGCTCCTCCGCGAGCCCCCCGGCGGCCAGCGCCTCCACGGTGTGCTCGACCGGGTACGCCACGCGCCGGAGTGCGATTCGTCCGTCCTCGATGAGCGCGTACGCCGCCCGGGGGTCGCCGTCCTTGGGCTGGCCGACGCTGCCGGGGTTGACGGTCCTGCGCTAGCCGATTGTGCGTTCGAACTGGCGGTGCGTGTGGCCGACCAGCACCAGGTCCGCGCCGGCGCCGTCCAGCTCGCCCTCCCAGGCCGGGTCCGTCGGCGCGAGATAGCGGTACAGCGGGTCGGCCGGGGTGGCGTGTACGGCCAGGCAGGCGATGTCGTCGAACGACGCCCGCCGTTTCGTCGGCAGCGCGCGGGAGGTATGCCAGCTCATCGGTGTCGCAGCCGCGCGAGCGGAAGCGAGGCGACCGCCTGCGCGAGCCACTTCGAAGCTCGGGCGGCAGCCGGGGCTCACACCGCGAGCGGCGGCCCGATCGCGTGGTTGCCCTGGACCGACACCGCCCGCTCGTTCCGCAGCAGCGCAAGGCAGGCGCGGGGATCCGGTCCGTCCGCCGCCGAGCGATGTCGCCGAGACGGCCCGCGACGTCGTGCGGATCCCGGAGCACCGCCTCGAGCGCGGCGGTGTTGCCGTGTACATCGGAGAGGATCAAAACTCTCATGTCCGACCTCGATCCGTGGTCCCTGTCATACGATCGGGCTGGGCGGGCATGCAAAGACTCCCGCCCGGCCTCTGCCGAACAGGAGTCATCGCAACCGCCGCGGGGGCGGTATTCGGGGCGAACTCCATCGCCGCACGTCGCAGCAGGATCATAATCGCCGCGTCGGCACTTCATCAAGCCGGTGCTCGCTCGCGTACCGGTCCAGGGCCAGGCGGATCTCCGCGAACGCGACCTCACGCTTCTCCCACCCGAGCGTCTCAACCCGCTGGCCTTCCAGCTCCTTTTTGTAGATCCGGAAGAAGTGCTCGATCTCGCGCAGCTTGTTCGCCGGGAGGTCGGCGACGTCGAAGTACTCGGCCTGCAGGGGATCCCTGCTCGGCACGGCGACGATCTTGTCGTCGAGCTGGCCCCGGTCGACCATCCGGCTATTCGCTGTCGTCCTCCATCGCGCCCCTGTTCTCCTCCGCGAGCGCTTCAGCCGCCGCGCGGCGCACGATGACGGACGGGTGGCGCGCGGAGAGAACTCCAGGCCGTCGCGCGCGTCCGCGCCGCCGATCCGCCCGAGCGCCGGGCGATCTCGGCGGCCAGGTAGGGGTCCGCGCCTCCGCTGTAGCGGCCGAGAAGGAGCGGCACCGCCGCGGGCGCTCCGCGGCGCCCCAGGATCTCGACGGCGCGCCGGACCGTCTGCGGCTTGGGGCTGGGGCTGCGCCCGCGCCAGCTTCGCATCGAACGGCTCGGCGTCCAGGGCGTCGAGATCGGCCCCGCAGACGGGACACCGGCGAGCATCGCAGCTCAGCTCGGCCCAGCATGCGGGGCAGAAGTAGGTGGTCATGACGACTTGCCCGCGTGGCCTCCGCCTCAGACTTCCCCAGCGAGCTGCTCCAGCCCCTCGAGGGCGGCCACCTGCACCTCCCCGGCCGCCTCCCCTCGGCCGGGAGCGCGCGCGATGCGCTCCAGGACCGCCTCGGCCCACCTGCGCAGCTCGCGAGCGTACCGCGCGGTACACGGCGTCGACTGCGGGCCGGAGTGGCTGGATTCGCCCGCGCGCGCGGAGGCGCGCGCCGATGTTTCGGCCGATCCGCGGAGGCGAAAGCGGCGGGAGCTCGGGGAGGGCCTCGCCGGAGAACAGCGGGGGCATTGCGTATTCCCCGACCGACTCAACGACGGGCACGTCGCGCGCCACCTCGTCCAGGGCCGACTTGATGCCGCCGAGCGCCGCGTTCGGAGGCTCGGCGAGGACCCGCCGGACGGCGCCGAACGCGGCGTGGCCGCCGTGCCAGGCGCGGGCCGCTTCGTCCGCGGCGCGCTCGAGGGCGTCGGCGGAGGAGGCCTCGAGCTCGTCCGTGATCTCGCGGGTGCGCGCGGAGGCGCGCTCGAGCTTCCGTCGTCGGCTCAGGCCGTCGCCGAGCGACGTCGTGCGCCGGCCATCCAGCGCCGACTCCACCGCCGAGACCAGCCGCAGCAGCCGCTGGCGCAGCCGCGAGCGGGAGCGCTCGCGTCGATCGCGCAGCGAGGGGGGCGATCAGCTCCCGGCCGAGGGTGTCCAGCCCGGTCTCGCGTCCGGGCATGGTCGAGATCGGAATCACGGACGGCGCCGCGTTTCCCAACCCTCGCTCGACCTCGGTGCGGATGTCTTCGAGCGCCTCCGCGAGCTGCGGGCCCGGGAGCAGATCCGCCTTGCTCAACAGGATGCGCCAGTCGACCCCGGCGCTGCGCAGCCCGGACAGCAACGCCAGATCATCCTGGTCGGTGGCGTTCCGCGCGATCAACACGAGGCCGAGGTCGCAGCGCGGCAGCCAGGCGAATGCCGAAGCCGTGGTCGGCGTGGGGTAGGCCCCCACGCCCGGGGTGTCCAGGAAGCGAATCCCCTCGGGCGCGCTCGGCGCGCGGACCTCGAGCGCCGTCACGCCGAGGCGGTTGCCGGGGTTCTCGGACTCCGCCGCGAAACGGGCTACGGAATAGACCGGATGCCTCTCCGTGCGTCCCGTCGCGAACCGCACCAGCACCTCCGCCTCCCCTCGCTCGACCCGCAGCGGAAGAGCAGTCACGGGTGTGGCTCCGACGGGCAGCACCGGGGCGGCGACGAGGGCGTTGATCAACGACGACTTACCCGAGCTGATCCGGCCGAAGACGCCTACGTCGGCGGCCGGCGAGGTGGCGCGCTCCGCCAGGGCCGCGATTTCGGGATAGAGCTGGACCAGCTCGTGCTCGCGGGCCGCCGCGAGCGCGCCACGAAGAACCTCCCCGGCCGGGCCGCCGACGCTGCCGACCTGGGCCTCGAGGTCCGCGTAGCCGCTGCCGCGCAGCAGGTCGAGGAAGCGGGAGACGAGAGCCTGGAGCTCGGCCGTGACGGCGCCCATGAGCTCGGCGTTGTCCGCGTCTAGGCCGCCGTAGCCCCGAAGCGCCTGCGGCCGCAGCTCCAGAGAGCGCGATGTCGATGAACGTCAGCGCCGTCACAGCGCTCCAGCGTGCCGAGACCGTCGGCTCGGGGGGAGCCACCCCGAGCTGCCTCAGCCCATCCAGCATCGCTGCGCGCAGCTGCCCGACGAACGACAGCAGCATGCGCGACTCGTAGGGCGACAGGTCGGGTCGCTCCTTCGAGAACGCCGACAGATCCTCGCGCGCCACCCGGGCGATGCCGTCCAGCAGCTCGCTCACGTGCGCGAACGTGGCCCGGACGAACGTCTCCTGCGACCGGTTCATGGTTGAGCGCTCAGGACGCCGGCGGACCGTCGGCCACTTCGAGACCCTCGATCCGGTGCTGCCACCGCTCCTCATCGCGGATGTCGTGCGGGCGGTACATGATCACCCGCGCTCGCTCCAAGGTGATGAGCCCACCGTCGATCATCTCATCCAGCTCAGGCAGGATTTCGGTAATTCAGGATTCGCTCGCCACCACCTCAATGATCAGCGGCAAGTAGAGCGACAGCCTCGGGATGCGGTCCGTGTGCATGCGCGCGTGGGCACCGAATCCGGCAATGCCGCGCAGCACAGTCGCCCCGGCGAGCCCCCGGTCACGCAGAAGCCGCAGCAGACAGTCGTACAGCGGCTTGCCGTGGCATTTGTCGCTCTCACCAATGAAGATCCGCATCAGTGTCCGCTCGCCCTTGAACTGGTGGTGCTCCATGCTCACCCCCTCTGAAGCACGGTGGAATGCGATGCCGAGCCCGAGCCCGGTACCCACGAGGCCGAAGACGACGCTGCCGCCCGCGTACCCGACCGCGCGATTCCAAGCACCATCCTGGAGCATCCGCGCCGTCTCGTAGCTGAACGTCGAGAAGGTGGTGAACGCCCCGCAGAAGCCAACCGCGAGAAGCGCGCGCCACTCGGGCCGGACCGCGACGCCTTCGAGAAGCCGGTAGAGGAAGGCCAGCAGCAGCGAGCCCACGACGTTGATCACGAGGGTTCCCCACGGAAAGCTCGAGCCGGCCAGTCCCTGGATCCACCCCCCCGCGGCGAAACGGGCGAGGGCGCCCAGGCGCGCCCCAGCGCAATGGCGATGAGCAGCAACGCATCCTCCGGAGACATGAAATCCTCCCGCCGGGCACACGCCCAGGGGAGGAGTCATCAGCATCCCGCTACAGAGCGGATGCGGTTGCCGGCGAACTCCATCGCCATGTCGTCATCAAAGGATACAGCGGTTCGCCCGGCCTCGGCAAGGTGCGGACGCGCCTCGCTCCCGGCCGCCGATAAGGGGCGCAGCAGCCCCTGCCGACGGGCGTACCACATGGCCGTGCCGCCGAGCAGACCGACCAGGAAGCCGTAGGGCAGCGCCATTGCGGCGAGCCCCACCAGAACCGCCACGGTGAGGTCGAATCGATCGCCCGCCAGATCGGCAATGAGCCGTATGAGGGCGGTCGCCTCGAAGAGCAGGATGATGCCGAGCACCGGCAGCGGGAAGATATGCACGAGCGTCTCGAACCCGCGACTCAGGAACACTCCCATCAGGATGTAGACGCTGCCGTAGATCAGGGTGGACCCACCGGTCCGGGCCCCGAAAGTGTAATGACCGGCCAGACCGCCGGACCCGTGGCACGTCGGAATTCCGGAGAGAAAGGGATTCAGCAGGTTCATCGCGGAATACGTGAACGCGATCTTGCGAGCCGTGACTCGCCGCTCCGGGAAGAGGTCGCTGATGAGCTGCCGTGTCGCGAAGAATGGAGTTGCCGAGTGAGAGAGGGATCTGCGCCAGGCCGAGGAGCAGGAAACCCTGGACCACGTCGTGAGCAGAGGGTACACGGACCTGCGGCAGCGAAAACCCGACCGTCGACCCGAGCGCCCGCAGCGTCGGGTCCGACACGAAGGTGTAGGCGATGCCGAGCAGCACGACCGGAATCGCCGGTGGCAGGCGCCGATTGCCGGTCAGCGCGACGATGATCACGAAACAGACGCCGGCGAGCAGGAAGCCGCCGACGCCGCCGGCAAGGACGTATCGGCCGAGCGCCAGCCTGGCCAGGGCGAGACCGAGCCCAAACTGGATGCCGCGGATGACCGGTTTGGGAATGGCCCGGTCCAGCCATTCCACGAGGCCCGTAGCGGAGAGCAGCGACATGAAGATGCCAATGGCCAGTCCACCCCCGTACAGAACTCCCGGGCTCACGCTGCCGGCGATCACCAGGACGGCCACCGCCTTCAACGGCTCGGTCGGGATCGGAAGGCCATAGAGCAGGCCGGACATTACCTGCATCGCGCCGAACATGACCAGCACGCTGGTCGGGTCCAGACCGCCGGCCAGGATCATCCCAGTCACGAGCGGGAAGTCCGTGCCAAGGTCGCCGAAGGCGCCCGCGAGCTCGTGACGATCGAGGCGAATCCGCGGCCTGTGTTCCGCGCCGGGTGCGTCGGGAATGGATGTGGCTGGAGTGCTCAACGCCGTCGTCGTCTAGGGTCCTTTCCCGGATGATCGCCCACAGCGTGCTCCCCGTGGTCACCCACGCGGTTGCCGGATGCGGCACTGCACGAGCCGCCGAGGCCGAGTCCGCGCCAGATCGTCACTCGCTCGGTCGCAGCCGCCAGGATCCCGGCCCAGAACGCGCCGGACGCCAGGTGCAACAACGTCGAGCTCGCACGCGTCCGTCCGCTCCCCCACGCACCACGCCATCGCCCTGCCCAGCCGTGGGCGCACGATCGTCAGCACGGTGCGGGTGGCCGAGCGCACGAAGGGCCCGGCTCGGGCCCTCTTCGGATGCGACGCCGGTGTGGCGCAAGGCGCTCATGGTCGTCCTCGCTACCGGGACCCGTGAGGACGATCGGAATTCTGACCCGGGTGCGGTCCCACGCCATGACCAAGTCGGCCGCGGACGCCCCCCTCCAGATCAGCCCCAGGGTGAAGAGGTCGACGCTGCCAACTTCCTCCACCGCCACCACTGTACCGGACCCGATGTCTGCCCTCCGCACGTCGTCGTCGATGGGGATCCCCCATCGGCGCGCCTGCCCGTTCAGGACGATGCGCCACTCGTGTTCGCCGGGGACGGCGAGCAGCGAGTACCAGCCGGAATCCACGGCCACGCCCGCGATCGTGGCGGAGGTCGGGACATGGATCGCCGTGGCTTCGTTGGCGCCGAGCCGCCACGGCTGGCCGTATGGAACCAGCCCACCCATGATGGGACGGTCCAGCTTCCGCGGCCGGCTGTAGCACACCCTCACGGGCCCACCGGCGAGGAAGACGGTGGTCGAATCGTACGGACTCGACCTCAGCACCAGGTCGGCCCGATCTCCACGGACCCAGCACGGCGGTGGCTCCTGGGCGCCCGCCGGGATGGCGGCGACCAGCAGCAGCGTGGCCGCCAGACCTCGACCCGTCATGTCTTCCCTCCTGTGGGTGCGCCAGAGAGCATTGGTGCCCGCACCGTCCAGCGTCAGCGGCCCCCCGGGGTCAGGGCGCCGAGGGCACCCCCGCCGGCACCGCGCAGTTCGACACCGCGTCGAGCTCCGCCTGCGCCGCCGGGAAGTACCTCCGCCTCCAGCACAGCGCCACGTTCACCAGGCGATGAGCACCGGAACCTCCACCAGCGGGCCGATGACGGCCGCGAACGCCGCGCCGTGCGCGATCCCGAACGTGCCGACCGCCACCGCGATGGCCAGCTCGAAGTTGTTGGAGGCCGCCGTGAACGACAGCGTGGCCGTCTGCGGGTAGCTGGCCCCCACGGCCCGGCTCATGAAGAACGTGACGCGCGAACATGACGAGGAAGTAGATCAGCAGCGGGACCGCCACGAGGACGACCCTCGAACGGCTGCTCCACGATGGCGTGCCCCTGGATGGAGAACATCACCACGATCGTGAAGAGCAGCGCCACCAGCGTGAGCGGGCTGATCTTCGGGACGAAGCGCTCGTGGTACCACGTCTTTCCCTTCGCCTTCACCAGCACGAGGCGCGTCAGCATGCCGGCCAGGAAGGGGATGCCGAGATAAATGAACACGCTCTCGGCGATCTGCCCCATGGTGATGGCCACCACCGTCACCCTCGAGCCCCAGCCACCGCGGCACGACCGTGATGAAGACCCACGCGTAGACGGAGTAGAACAGGACCTGGAAGATGGAGTTGAAGGCGACGAGCCCCGCCGCGTACTCGTTGTCGCCCTCCGCCAGCTCGTTCCAGACGATCACCATGGCAATGCAGCGGGCCAGCCCGATGAGGATCAGCCCGACCATGAGCTCCGGGTGGTTCGCGCAGGAAGAGCACGGCCAGCCCGAACATGAGCAGCGGGCCCGATCACCCAGTTCTGCACCAGGCACAGCCCGAGCACCTTCCAGTCCCGGAACACGTCGCCCAGCTCCTCGTAGCGCACCTTCGCCAGCGGCGGGTACATCATGAGGATCAGCCCGATGGCGATCGGGATCGACGTCGTGCCCACCTGCGTGGCCTCGTTGAGCGCCGTGATCGGCGCCGGCCACAGGTAGCCCAGCGCCGATCCCCACGGCCATGGCCAGGAAGATCCACGCGGTCAGGTACCGGTCCAGGAACGACATCCGCCGCCCCACGCTCTGCTGCTCCGCCATCATGCGCTCCTGCGCTTCCTTCATGGTCCGCGCGCGACCGGCTTCAGCCGCGTCCGCGACCGGCGCCTTCGGCATACCGCCCGTCTCCAGGTACTCCGCGAACTCGTCCGGCAGCTCGCTCGCCCGGATCGCCGCCGCGGCCCGCTCCAGGTCGTACTCGACGCCGCACGAACTCCACCTCCACCGCCTCGCCGTCCATCTCCACTACGCACGTAGCCCGCCCGCCAGTCGCCGTCCTTGGGCCGGCCCACCGAGCCCGTGTTCACGAAGTGGATCCCGTCGACCGCCCGGTGCCAGGGCTTGTGCGTGTGACCGAACGCGACCACGTCGCCCGCCTTCGCGCCCGAGCTGCTCGCCATCCTGGAGGCAGAACGGTCCGGGCGGTCCTCGGTCCAGTAGACCGTGTTCAGCACCGGGTTGCCGTGGACCAGGATCAGCCGCGGACCGGCCGGTGTGGCCGCCCAGCGGCCGGATGTCGATGCGGAACGGGAGCCCGCCCAGCCAGCGCTTCGTCTCCGCCGACGACGTGCGCGCGCGTCCACGCATAGCTCATGTGGCTCAGCTCCTCCTGGCGCGGGTCCTCGTACCTGCAGCCGCAGTGCTCGTAGTCGGTGGCGGTGGTGGAGTCGTAGTTGCCGGCGACGCCCGGGATGCCCGCTCCCGGAGCGCCGCCACCACCTCGTTCGGCCACGGCGCGTAGCCCACCAGGTCGCCCAGGTGGTAGACGCCGTCCAGGTCGTCCCGGGCGTCGATGTCCGCCAGCACCGCCTCCAGCGCCGGCAGGTTCCCGTGGACGTCGCTGATCAGCGCGTATCGCATGCGGGTCCCAGCATCCCGCTCGCACGTCCGCGCCGCCAGGCCGCACAGGGCTCCGTCTTCGTCGGGCCCCGCGCACGAACGCCGACATGAACCGCCCCTCGACCGCCTCCCGGCAACGGCGTCCACGTCCAGCCCCGCCTCCTCCAGGAACGAGCGGGCATCCTCCGGCTCGTAGACCCGCGTCGGCTCCAGGCTCGGCTCCTCGAAGCCCGGCCTCCCGCAGCAGCGTCTCGAACTCCGCCTCCTCCAGCGCCCCGGCCACGCACCCCACCCACAGCTCCATGCTGCGGCGCACCTCGGCCGGCACATCGCCCCGCACCACCACGTCGGACACCGCAAACCGGCCGCCCGGCTTCAGCACCCGGTACGCCTCGCGGAGCACCTGCGCCTTGTCGGCCGACAGGTTGATCACGCAGTTGCTGATGATCACGTCCACGCTCGCGTCCGGCAGCGGGATCGCCTCGATGTCCCCCTTCAGGAACTCCACGTTCTCCGCGCCCGCCTCCGCCGCGTTCCGCCGCGCCAGCGCCAGCATCTCGTCCGTCATGTCCAGGCCGTACGCCTTGCCCGTCGGACCCACCCGCTTCGCGCTCAGCAGCACGTCGATCCCGCCGCCGCTGCCCAGGTCCAGCACCACCTCGCCCTCCTTCAGCTCCGCCAGCGCCGTCGGGTTGCCGCACCCCAGCGACGCCAGCACCGCCGTCTCCGGCAACGACGACGCCGTCACCGCGTCGTACAGGTCCCGCGTGATCGGGTCCGCTACCCTCCGGCCCGCAGCCGGACGAGGTCCCGCAGCACGTCCCTTTCGATCCCGCGGCCGCCCGCACCGCCGCCTCCCCGTACTTCTGCCGCACCACCGCCTTCACGTCCGCGCTCATGTCCGCCTCCGTATCAATGAATGATTGATGCAATGGGTCAAAAAAAACGCTCACCCGCAGCAGTCCCCGCTCCGTGGCGCGATCGGCAGCCACCCTTCCTGCGGCTTCACCTCGCCCAGGAACGCCCGCATCTCCTCCAGCGCCTCCGGCACCAGCGAGTAGTAGACCCAGCGGCCGTCCCGGCGGTCCGAGACCACGCCGGCGTCCTTCAGCTTCTTCAGGTGGAACGACAGCCGCGACTGCGCCGCCTCCAGGTCGTCCTGGAGCTCGCAGACACAGCGCTCGCCTTCCGCGAGTCGCCGGACGATCTCGAATCGGGTCTCCTCGGCCACCGCCTGGAACCGCTGGAGCAGCGCCTCGTTCTGCAAGGATGTCACGCTCATGGCCCGAAGCTATATCAACTGCCGTTAATGTGTCAAGGCAAACGCGCTCACGGTCGTCCTCCGGAGGTCGGGACATGGATCGCCGTGGCTTCGTTGGCGCCCAGCCGCCGCGTGTGCCTCCCCGCGCCCGAAGAGGAGCTGGCTGAGCCGGGCGAGCCAGCTGCGGGTCCAGAAACCAGCGTGACAAGCGTTGACCTAACTCTCTTACCATAGAGGTCGCCGTACAGTCATGAAGCGTATTCTCGCCGCACAGCTGACGAGCGTCCCGGCGAGGAATACCGGTACTCGAACGCCGCCTACACGGTGCTCGCGATGATCGTGGAAGCGGCGTCCGGCGAGTCCTTTCAGGATTTCACCCGATCCTGGCTGCTCGGGCCCGCCGAACTCGAGCGCACCGGCTTCGTCGGCGACTCGCTGCGCTTCGGGACTCGCGACGACGTGGCACTCGGCTTCTGGGGCCGGTACTCGCAACCCTCACCGCTCGGGCGCCTGCCGCGGTGGACGTGGATGCCCGGCGAAATGCTGTCCTCGGCGGGGCCTGTATCGGTGGTTCCGGCAACGCGCTCGACATCATGGCGGGAGAACCAGCCGACCTGCCGGTTGTCGCCCGGAAGTCCTCGCCGCTGCGGGCGAGCAGGATCCGGGCAGAAGAAGGAGGATGTTCTTGCTCGACTTGGATGCGGCGGGGCGGCAGTGGCTGACGCCCGAAGGGTGCGCCGCGACGGCAAGGCTATTTGCCCACCTCGAGGGGGTCCAGCAGCGGTGCCATGCCGAGATCGGCAAGACCGTTGCCTTAGCCAGGACGCTGGGGTACGTCCGTCCCTATCCGCGTGCACCGGACCGGTGAGCGGGTCACGCAGCTGGGCGTGGGAGGCACCCTCCGGTAGCCGGGCGTTTGCGGCCTGACACGTGGCCGACGATGATCATCGGGGTCAGGTGCGCGGGCCGTCGCCGACGTGCGCAGCGGGCCCACGCGATGTTGGCCGCGCTCGAGAACGCGCTTCGTGGGATCCCCGGGGAGAAATGCAGGCATCTCACGTCCAGCTGCGGGACGTCCACACGGACGACCTCGACACCTTCTTCGAGCACCAGATCGACGCGGAAGCTCTGGCAATGGCGGCGTTCCCGCCGCGGGACCGGGAGGCCTTCCTGACCCACTGGACCCGTGTGCTCGAGGACCCCGGGAACCGCACGTGGACCATCCTGGTGGACGGGGATGTCGCGGGGTACGTCGCCTGCTTTCCGCAACACGACGTCCTGAACGTCGGCTACTGGCTCGGGCGGCCGTTCTGGGGAAGGGGCATCGCCACCGCTGCCCTGATGCGGCTCCTCGCCGAAGTCCCGGTGCGTCCCCTCTTCGCGCACGTGGCCGAGCACAACGTCGGCTCCCACCGCGTCCTCGAGAAGTGCGGGTTCGCGCAGATCGAGACCATTCCGGCCGGCCCGGAGGACGAGGTGACGGAGCTGCTCTTCAGGATCGACTAGGCGCCTCACCGGCACACGACCCGGATTGGGGCTCGAATCGAAGCGCTGTCTGGCCCGAAACGGGATCGGCGACGTCGTCGCGATCATCGCTGCGCCGCCGTCGAGCTACTCGCGGCGCGAGCGTCGCTCGCACAGGGTGCGGGGCGGAGGTCACGCCGGAACATGTTCCACTACCACGGCAACGGTATGCCGGGCCCCTTCCCGCGCCCGCTCCGCGTCGGGACGTCCGTAGAATCCGCTCGGCGTCAGGTCCTCCGCGCCATAGAATGCCAGCTCCCGGTCCCGACGCAGCTCACGCGACGTCGATACGAGCGCTCCCAGCTCCTCGCGCACTCCCCCCGGCAGACGGTCCTCCTCCCGCAGCAGGACTTCCGAAACGTCGTGGGTGCGCGGCGGGTCGATCCCGCACGAGCGCAGCAACGCCTTCAACGCGAGCTCCACCACCTCCTGCGACTCCCGCACCACGTCCGCCCAGCTCTCGCCAGCGAACAGCACGTCCAGCGCTTTCAGGCGCACCGCGGCTCGCCGGATGTAGTCTGCCGCCAGCTCCGGGTTGTGCATTACGCCACCTCCGTCCAGTAAGGCTGCCCATGCGACTCCCGGCGCACCAGCTCGCCCTCCAGCAACCGCCGACGCACTCGCGACAGGTACCGCCCCACCCGATGCCCCGTGTCGAACAGCACCAGCCCGTCCACCGCAACTTCCGCCCACAGACCGCTCAACCCCTCGCGCTCCGACGGCAACGCCACGATGTGCGCCTCGAGTGGACGATCCCCCCAGTCCTGCGCTTCACCGTCCCACCGACGATACAGAGCCCGTGTAACCCGCGTTTCCGGCGCTAGAACCAGCAGCACGTCCACGTCCGACCCGTCCGCCGCCTCGCCGCGAGCCCACGAGCCGTATGCCACCACCGCCAACAGGTCCCGCCCGAACACCCGCCTCGCGGCAATCACCGCGTCCGACGCCGGCCCCTCCTCGACGGGCCCCACCCCCTCCAGCGTGCGCGCACAGTACTCGTTCAGTGATACACCCGCTTCCGCCGCCTCCGCCCGCAGCCGCGCATGCAGCGCCGGCCGTATCCGCAGCACGAAGCGCCCGGACGGCTGACCGCAATCCTCGGTAGTATCACTCATGACGATATAATGATACCAGTCGATACGGCGCGCAGCAAGGGCGACGGCGACTTCAACCCGCGGCGCCGGGCTGTCGCGCCCGCCGCATCGCCCACGCCGTGTGCTCCCGCACCAGCTCGTTCCCGTCCTCCAGCGAGTCCCGCAGCACCGCCACCGCCTCCTCGGGCGCCTCGTCGACCGAAGCCAGCCAGTTCCCCAGCGCCACGGCGACGTTGCGCCGGAACCCCGCGTAGCCGGCCCGCCGCATCGCCGAGCCGCGCGTCCACACGTCCCACTCCTCGCGCGTCATCCTCATCAGCGCGACGAGGGATGGCGACGTCGTCGCCGGCAGGTCGCGCGGCGCCTCCGGCCGGTCCGGCGCCTCCCGCCACTCCGCGCCGTAGTCCCGCTCGCCCGTGGGTGAAGCGAAGCGGGTGAACGGGCAGACCTCCTGACAGAATGTCGCACCCGAAAACCCGGTTTCCGATCGCCGGCCGCAACTCGGCCGGGATCGGCCCGTCCTGCTCGATCGTCAGGTACGAGATGCAGCGGGTCGCGTCGATCACCGGCGCACCGTCGGCGTCGCGGCCGAGCAGTGCGCCGGTCGGGCACGCCTCGACGCACGCGTTGCACGTGCCGCAGTGCTCCCGCTCGAACGGCGGGTCGGCATCGAGCTCGAGCTCCAGCAACAGCGACCCCAGGAAGAAATAGGATCCCCGCCGGGGGTGGATGAGCATGGTGTTGCGGCCGAACCAGCCTAGCCCGGCGCGCCGCGCGAGCTCGCGTTCGAGCACCGGGCCCGTGTCCACGTACGCCCTCGCCGCCGGCAGCTCCCGTCCCACCTCGGCCTCGATCGCGCGAAGCAGTCGCAGCAGCTTCTTCTTCAGCACGCGGTGGTAATCGCGGCCGCGCGCGTACCGCGCGATGATGCCGCGCGAGGGATCGTGGTCCGCCGGCGTCGCTACGTAGTCGTCCGCCACCACGATGGCGCTCTTCAACTCCGGCAACGCGAGGTCGGGCCGGAGCCGTCGCCGCACGGCGTCCTCCCGCTCCAGGTAGGCCATCGCGCCGTGGCGCCCCGCGGCGAGCCAGGCGAGATAGAAGGCCGCGTTCTCGCTCGGCCGGACGTCCGTGATGCCGACGTCCGAGAAGCCGATCTCGCGGGCGACGGCCCTGATCCGGGACTCGAGCGACGCTGACATGCGAGCGTCTACCCGGCCCGGGTCAGGGCGGTCCGGGTATCGCACGTCCGGACCGCATCGCTCCCAGTGGTCCGCCACGCAGGTTCTGGCGAGCAGCGAATGCCGTCGAAACCTGCGTAGCGAACCCCTAGCAGGTCGCTGAAGAATGGGAGTGCGGCCGCGAGCAGGGGCCTTGCGGAGCCTCAATCAAGGCGCGAGGAGGAGTCATAGCAGCGCTATGGCGACGACGAGCAACGATGAGTGAGGCCGCAACCCCCATGCTCCCTTCGGGTTGCGGCGGCACGGGGCCGTCTGCGTCGTTGCCGCTCCTCCGAGATGCGCGCTGGCATCGCGTCGTCGCGCCGCCTCGCATCCGGCCCCGTGGCGCTCGCAACGCGGCTCGCTTCCATTCTTCAGCGACCTGCTGATATGGAAGGGCCTTCTGTCAAGGGTTCAGCTTTGCAGCATCGTATAGTCCCCGTTGCGGAGGTGGATCGCCCGAGGTGCGCTTCGACGATGAATCCTCCTGATATACGCCGGTTAGGCCGGGGCCCAGAGCGGCAAGAATGCGGATTCGTCCGGAGCGGGCTCGATCTAGAGGCGCGGGTCTCACCGCTCGGAGAGCTGCGGCCGCATAGCAGGTTCGAGCATCCTCCTGTCGTGCCTCGGGCGATCATCCTCCTCCCAGGTTCGTATGGCTCAACGAGCTCGAGGCCTCAGGCAGCCTTCGACTCGTTGGTATGCGTCTTCGACTCCACGTCCTGCATCAGTGCCCACACAAAGCCGGCCAGCTCGCGCGCCACCGCGGTCGCCGCGATCGGGCTGTTCTTTCGGAACACCAGTCGCGTGAACACCCTGTGAAGCCGGTGTTGCGCCTTCCAGCAGTGTGCGATCACCTGAGCCGCTTGCCCCTCCTGTCGCTTGCGCAGCAGAGTGCCCGAGCGCGGCGGCAAGCGGTAGCTCCAGGCCGCCTGGACCAGCACGTGCCGCACCCTGCTGTTGCCCGCCTTGGTGATGCTCCCCTGCCGGCGACTCGCTCCGCTGGAGTGCTCGCTCGGCACCAGCCCCAGATAGGCCATCAGCTGGCCCGGCCGCTCGAAGCGTCGAAAGTCGCCGATCTCGCTCACCAGCACCATCGCCGCATGCGTGCTGATCCTCTTCAGGCACCGCAGCCGTCCGACGGCCTCTCTGTAGGCCGGGCTCAACGCCAACTCCTCGATCCTGCGGTCCAGCTCATCGCGACGGGTGAGCTCGTACTCCAGCAGCGAGAAGTACTCGTCGAAGACGACCCGGTCGGTGGCCTCCAGCAGCTCACCGCTGCGGAGCCTGCTCAGCCAGCCCAAATGCTTGCCGGTCCAGTTCTTCCCCTCGCGGTAGACCAGCCCGCGGCGCGCCAGGAATTTCAGGATGTAGTGGCGCGCCTTCAGGATCTCGCGCTGCATCGTTTCGCGGCACCGTACCAGGTCCCGCACCCGCTCCTCCGCCTCCGTCGGCACCCGAATGCTCACCAGCTCCCCCGCCCGGTACAGCCGGGCCAGCTCGGTGGCATCCTTGCGGTCGTGCTTCCTCCGCTCCCCCGGTCGCTGCGGAATCAGCGACGGCGCCACGATCTCGCAGCCGTGGCCCCAGCCCCGCAGCGCCCGCTCGAGCACGTAGCCGGCCCCGCTCGCCTCATAGCACGCGTATACCTCAGCCTCCCGACCCAGCCGGTCGAGAAATCGCTTCAGCTTCCGCTCCTCATTCGGCAGCCGCTTCACCACCGTCGGCTCGCTCGCCCCCTCCGGCAGCACCGCCATCATCACCGAGTCCTTGTGGACATCCATGCCAACGTAGATCTTCTTGCTCATAGGGCCGGTCTCCTGTTCGCTGCGACCTTTCGCGTCGCATGTGGCTCTGGCACCTCCGCACACCGGGGCGCTAACCCACGATACGCGGCAGGAGCCCGGCCCTTCCATACTTTCTAGATGCAGGCGTCGATGCTAAGCCCCGAGGCGGACGCGAGGAAGGCGCCGAGCGCCTGGATGCTGTCGTCGGCGAGCACGCCCGCTTCGTAGAGTGCGCGCGCGACGTTCCTCAGACCGAGCCGTGGATTCGACTGGTGGCTCGCGTGCTCGCCCAACTCGCCGAGCTGCGCGAACGCGCGGGTCGCCTGACCCCAGCAAGCCTTGTCGCTCGCGCTCGACTCGGCCTGATCGAGCGCCGCGACCCGGCTCGCGACCGGCCTCGTCCGGTCCGGCGCCACAGCATCCCGCGTGCACGCTGCCGTGGAGAGAAGAGCCGCTACCATGATCGGCATGGAGACTGCCACTCGGAATGTGGGCATACGAGCCTCCGGCGGAGAAGAGAGAGGGAACCGGGAATCACGCGCAGGACCTTCGCGCGTGGCACCACGATGTCTCCGCCCATCGCCGGTCGCAAGGACTTCCCCCGGCCGCGGCGCGCCCGATCCTTGAGAGCCGCCCCCGCGGCACGGCCGCGGCGCCCGGCGCAGCCGCGCCCGACGCAAGGCATCGCGCCCCACGCGCCAGCGCGGCGCCCCGCGCGCGGGGCGCGATTGTCCGCTCATGACCTCATCACTATCTTCGTGCAACTCACCCACCCTCAGCGTGTCGGAGTGACGATGCAGAAGAGCGCAATCCCTTCCCGGACGGTGTTGCTGTCGGCGTTTCTGGTAGCGGCGGCGGCGTGCGAGCCGTCGGCGAAGACGAGACAGCAGATCGCGGAGCTGCAGGCGGCGTCGGCCCAGAAGGACAGTCTCGTGGAGGAGGTCGCGGCGAATGCGCGGATCATGAGCGAGATCGGCGCCGAGGTCGCGCGCGCGCAGGGCGCGCCGGTCGCCGGGCCGGGCGGCGAGCGGCTCGGGGCGCCGGCGAATCCCGACACGATCATGGCGGGGATCCGCTCGCTGAGCGCGCGGCTGGACAGCACGCAGGTGCTGCTCACCCGCAGCGAGGCGAGGGCGAAGGACCTGAGCGGGCAGGCGGGAGGGCTGCGACGCTCGATCGCCGACCTGCGCGCGGCGGTGAACAACCAGAAGGCG
The DNA here is from genome assembly GCA_963798855.1 of uncultured Gemmatimonadales bacterium. Lineage (GTDB taxonomy): Bacteria > Gemmatimonadota > Gemmatimonadetes > Longimicrobiales > RSA9 > CAWCUU01. Next base: position 515,575 of record CAWCUU010000002.1, read on the forward strand.
ACGGTCACGGCGCTGACGGAGCAGGTCGCTACGCTGCAGGCCGAGAACACGCGGCTGACCGGCGAGAATACGGAGCTGAGCGCCGCGAACCAGCTGCTCGGCGACACCGTCCAGGCACTGTCTACCCGCGCCGCGAAGGTCTACTACGTCGTGGGCACGAAGGAGGATCTGCTGCAGCGCGGGATCATCAAGGAGACCGGCGGTAGCCGCGTGCTCTTCGTCTTCGGCAAGCGCGGCCAGGTGCTCGTCCCGGCCGCCGACATGGACCCGAACTATTTCACGCCGATCGACATGCGGAACACGATGGAGATCCAGCTGCCGCACCCCGATCGGACCTACAGGATCGTGACGCCGCAGGACCTGTCGGCGCTGTCGAACACTCCGGACGAGAAAGGACGCATCCAGGACAGCGCGCTGCGCATCGTGGACGCGCAGCGCTTCTGGGCGAACAGCCGCTACCTCATCCTGGTCGAGTCGTGATGGCCGCGCACGATCCACCTCGCACACTCGCCCGACTCCGATGACGCGTTCATGTTCTACGCGCTCGCCGCGGGCAAGATCGACACGGGTGATCTGGGGTTCGTCCACGAGCTCCAGGACATCGAGACGCTGAACCGCAGGGCGCTCCGGGGCGAGCTGGAGGTCACCGCGGCCTCGATCCACGCCTACGCGCACCTCGCCGACCGCTACATCTTGCTGCCGCACGGCGCGTCGATGGGCGAAGGGTACGGCCCGCGACTCGTCTCGCGCGATCCGATGGACGTGCGCGAGCTGGCCGGCGCTACCGTCGCCATTCCGGGGGAGCTGACCTCCGCCTGGCTCGCGCTGCAGCTCATGGAGCCGGACGTCGAGGCCGTGGTCGTGCCCTTCGACGAGATCATCCCGTTCGTCTCCAGAGGTCGGGCGGACGCCGGCCTGATCATTCACGAGGGGCAGATCACGTACGCGGAGGAGGGGCTCCACCTGATCGCCGACCTCGGCGAGTGGTGGGCCGCCGAGACGGACGGACTGCCGCTGCCGCTGGGCGGCAATCTGATCCGTCGAGACCTGGGCCCCGACCTGATCAACCGCATATCCGGCCTGCTCCGCGCCTCGATCGCCTACGGCCTCCAGCACCGCGCCCCCGCCCTCGCCCATGCCGAGAGCTACGGCCGCGGCCTGTCCACCGCGCAGACCGACGAGTTCGTCGGCATGTACGTCAATCAGCGCACGCTCGACTACGGCGACGACGGCCGCGCCGCCGTCCGCCTCTTCCTCCAGCGCGGCTACGAAGCCGGGCTGATCCCGCATCGCGTCGAGGTGGAGTTCGCGACGTGACCCAGGCGCTAACAGCAGGCGCGAACAGCAGGCGCTAACAGCGAGGCGCTCACCGAAGGCGCTCACCGAAGGCGCCTCCGCCTGCCGTTAGCGCCTGTCGTTAGCGCCTGTCGTTAGCGCCTTGCCTTCAGCGCCTGCCCTCAGCGCCTGCCTTCAGCGCCTGCCTTCCGCGCCTGCCTCTCCCACCACCTCGCCGTCCTCCACCCGGTACTCCCGTCCCCTCCACACGACGCGGCCGGGTCGCAGCGCGCTGATCATGAAGAGCGCGGCGGCGACGAGCGCGCCGAGGGGATACATCAGAGCATAGGCGACGGGAACGCGCATCTGCAGGTTGACGAGGCCCCAGAACGCGACGGACGCGGCCACGACGACGGCGCTCCAGGAGAGCAGCGGAGCGGGCGTCCAGCCGAGGACGCCGAGCACCAGCAGCAGAGGGGGCGTGAACCAGTAGACGAGCAGGAACGCGGCCGCGAGCCACGGAATCGCGGGGCGGAGCCAGGCGTCCACCGTCGCCCGGGAGCCGAGCGCCAGGTTCTTCGTCCAGCCGCGCACGATCTCCCCGAGGGAGCGGTACATCCGCGTCTGCATCAGGTCAGGCGCATAGGCCAGGAAAAGCCGCTTGCCGGCGGCGGCGAAGCGCTGTGCGAGGCGCAGGTCTTCGACCACCTCGCAGCGCACGGCCTCGTGTCCGCCCACCTCTTCGTACGCCTCGCGCGAGACGAGGATGAACTGTCCATTCGCGATCACGTCGCGCGGATTTCGCGCGTCGCTCACGCGCCGGGTGTCGAGATAGCGCGAGGTGATGACGGTCAGGATCTGCGGCATGACGAGCCGCTCCCAGAAGGTCACGAGCAGCTGGCGGGGCACCACCGAGACGAGGTCGGCCTGCTCGCGGCGCATGGCGGCCACCGCGTGCCCGAGCAGTGACGGATCATGGCGAGTATCGGCGTCGGTGAACAGCAGCAGCTCACCGTCCGCGACGAGGTAGCCCTGCCAGCACGCCCACGGCTTGCCGACCCAGCCGTCGGGCAGCGGCTCGCCGTGCACGACGCGCAGCCTGCCCTGGCTGCGCTCCGCGATCGCCTTCGCGACCTCGAGCGTGCCATCGACGCTGCGGTCGTCCACGATCACCACGTCCAGCGCCGGGTAGTCGCTGTCGAGCAGCGTCGCGGCGCAGGCGCCGATGTTCGCCACCTCGTCCCTCGCCGGCGCGATCGCCGTCACGGGCGGCACGCTATCATCCGCGCGCGGCGGGTAGTCGCGCAGACGGTGCCGCCGCCGCGCCAGGATCGGCAGCACGGCGAGCGGCATCAGCCATGGCAGCGCCAGGAGCAGAGTCGTCATAGGGGCTCGAAAGGTGAAGCCCCGTGCCCCGCGCCGAAAGGGTTGGCGCGCGGTCCGCGCTCCGGCTACGTTGCCGAGCCGAGCGCGGGCGGCGCGAACGTCGCCCTGGCCGAGACACGCCCACCCGACCCCCCGGCATGGACTGGACCGCCTGGCGCGCCGAGTTCCCGATCCTCGATCGCGCGAATTACCTGAACTCCTGCTCTCTCGGCGCGCTGTCGCACCGCGCACAGCAGCGCGTCGCGCAGTTCCACGACGAGTGGAACGCGCTCGGCGCCGCCGCCTGGTACGAGATCTGGATGACGCGGCTGCAGGAGGTTCGGGCGCACGCGGCCCGCATCGTAGGAGCCGGCGAGGGCGAGATCGCGCTCGCGCCGTCCACTTCCGTCGCTCTCTCCGCCGTCGCCTCGGCGCTGGACCACCGGGACCGACCGAAGGTCGTGGTCTCCGCGCTCGACTTCCCGACGTCCGCCTACGTCTGGATGGCCCGCCCGGACGTCGAGGTGGTCTGGGTGCCGAGCGACGACGGCGCCACGATCGATCCCGCCCGCTGGGAGGAGGCGGTGGACAGGCGCACGGCCGCGATCGTGACCAGCCACGTCTTCTTCGCGACCGGCGCGATCCAGGACCTGCGCACGCTGGCCGACATCGCGCACAAGAGCGGCGCTCTGCTGATCGCGGACGCGTACCAGAGCGCCGGCCAGGTGCCGATCGACGTCGCGCGCGACGGCGTGGACATCCTGACGACCGGACCGCTGAAGTGGCTGCTCGGCGGCCCCGGCCTCGCCTACCTCTTCGTGCGCTCCGGTCTGGCGACGACGCTGCAGCCGACGATCGCGGGCTGGTTCGGCGCGCGCGAGCAGTTCGCGTTCGACATTACCGGCTTCGACTTCCGCGATGACGCGCAGCGCTTCGAGATGGGCACGCCCGCGCTGCACACCGTGCACGCCGCGCTCGGCGGCGGCGCGATCATCGAGGAGATCGGGGTGGACGCCATCCGCGACCGCGACTCCGCCCTCACGGAGCGACTCGTCCAGCGCTGCCTCGAGCGCGGCTTCGGCCTGCGCGTCGCGCCGGACGCCGTACGTCGCTCCGCCATCGTGATGATCCGCGACGCCGACGCACACGCGACCGTCCACGCCCTCGCCGAGCGCGGCATCATCGTCGACGCGCGACCCGGGCACGTGCGCGTCTCCCCCCACTTCTACAACACGCCCGGCGAGATCGACGCGGTGGTGGACGAGCTCGATGCCGTGCGAGCGGCCCGACGATGAAGCGCGACGGCATCACGCTGCGCGCGGCGCAGGCGGCGGTGGACGGGTGGATCTCGCAGTTCGACGAGGGCTACTGGCCGCCGCTCGCGAACCTGGCGCGGCTGGTGGAGGAGGTCGGCGAGCTGGCGCGCGAGCTGAACCACCGCCACGGCCCGAAGCGCAAGAAGCCCGGGGAGCCCGACCAGGACCTCGCGCTCGAGCTGGCCGACATCCTGTTCGTCGTCATCGCGCTCGCGAACGAGCAGCACATCGACCTCGAGGACGGCTTCGCCCGCGTGCTGGAAAAATACCGCGTCCGCGACGCCGGAAGGTGGTGAGGCGTTCTAGGGCTCCCCGAACTTCATCTCGATCTGTACGCCGCACTCGCGCAGGAAGCGGGTCGGCAGCTCGCCGCCGATGAGCACGACGATGCGGTCCACCCCGAGGGCATGGTCGACGCCCGCGAAGTCGGTGTACACGACGCGGCCCGACTCGATGCGTCGGACGACCGTCGAGCGGAGCACGTTCACGCCACCGCCCGCCTCCGCCTCGGCGATTCGGCGCCGGTTCGCCTCCTTGACTCGCGAGAAAGCGTCTCCCCGGTAGGAGACCCAGACGCTCGTGCCTGGCTGCTCGGAGAGGGCGAGCGCGGCCTCGATCGCCGAGTCGCCGCCGCCGACGACCAGCACCCGCTCGCCGGCGAACGAATCGGGCTCGGGCAGCGCATACACGACGGCCGGAGAATCCTCTCCCGGCACGCCGAGTCGGCGGGGCACGCCCCGGCGGCCGATCGCCAGGACGACGCGGCGGGCGCGCACCGTCCCGACTGACGAGGCGATCGCGAACGCGTCGCCGTCCCGCCGCACCGAGGAGACCGCCTCGCCCGTGCGCACCGCGAGCCCGGTGCGGGCGACGATCTCCTCCCACACGTCCATCAGCGCTTCCTTGCGGATCTCCCGGAAGGCGAGGCGCCCGTAGCCGGGCACCTGAACGGGAGCGGTCATGACCACCTTCCGGCGCGGGTAGTGCCGCACCGCGCCGCCGACGTCGGCCTCACGCTCGAGCGTCTCGAAGTGCAGGCCGCGGCGGCGGGCGTGCAGGGACGCCGCCAGCCCGGCCGGCCCGCAGCCGACGATCACCAGGTCGAGCGCGTCGCCGCCGCCGGGAAGCGGATTGTCGGCGATCCCGTCGATGCACTGCCGTCCCTGCTCGAAGGCGTTCCGGATCAGGCCCATTCCGCCCAGCTCTCCGATGATGAAGATGCCGGGGACGTTCGTCTCGAAGTTCGCGCGGATGCGCGGCAGCTCGACGCCCCGCGTCTCGGTGCCGAACACGAGCCGTATCGCCTCGACGGGGCATGCACGCTCGCACAGTCCGTGACCGATGCACGCCGCGGGCGCTACGGCGTAGGCCTGGCCGTCCCGGATGCCGAGCACGTGCTCCGGGCACACGGCGACGCAACCGGCCGTGCCAATGCAGCGGTCCGGATCCACGACGGGGTGCAGCGACAGCGGCTCGTGCAACCCCTCTCGGCGGGCCCGCTCCTCGGCCGCCGCCGAGCGCCGCTCCCGCCCGCGGTGCGCGAGCCAGTACGGCAGCACGGCCACGGCCGTGAGCGCAACGCCGATGAGCAGAACGATGTCCGTGTCGGTCATTGCGGTCAGTGCGTTCGCGACGTGTCGGCCAAGCTCGGCGCCCCGATCTCAGAACGAGGTCCACGTACTGAAGTACACCCGGTCGCTGACGAGGCTTCCGCCCCAGTCGTGACCGAGCCGGAGCGAGGCCCATGCACGCGCCGAGAGCGGCGCCGTCAGCGACACGCCGACCCCCTGCGACGTCACCTCCCCCGCGCCCGCGCCGTAGAGGTGCCATTCGCCCGTGACCCGGCTTCGGCCCCAGCTGCGGCCGAGCGAAGGCGCGATGTAGAGGGAGCGCATCCCCTCCGTGTCCCACCAGCTCGCCGCGGCGGCGAAGTCGAGGCGCATCGGCGAGAAGGACGGCAGCGCGACCGAGCCGGACCACGAACGGCCGCCGGGACCACCCTCCGTCCGGGTCCGGGCCGCGGAGAGGTTCATCGAGACGCCATCGCGCCAGTAGCCGATGCCCGCCGAGAGCCGGCGCCGCTCGGGCAGCGGCGGCGCCTCCGGCAGCCACGGCAGCACACCGCGGTCGAGCAGCCAGCCGACCTCGAAGCTGGCCCCCTCCAGCGGCAGCGGCGCGCTCCCGAACAGATGCACCTCACCGACGGTCCACGAGCCGGTGGAATCGCGATCGACGCGCAGCTGCTGCACCCCGCGCCAGCCGCGCCAGCTCGCGCTCTGAGTCAACCCCGCGAAGCGCATCGCGGCGCTCTGGTCGGGCCGGCGCTCGTGCAGCGAGAGGTCCGCGTCGTAGCGCAGCGCGCCCCGTCGGGCGGCCACATCCGCGAAGATCGCGCGCTTCGCCGTGTGGCCGGCCACGCCCTCGTCGCCTCGCAGCGGCTCCCAGCCGGCCTCGACGCCAATGCCGATGGACGGCGGCCCCAGGCGGGCGGAGAGTCCGTCCCAGTACCCGCCGTAGGATTCGTGGCGCGAGTAGAAGCGTCCCGCCTCGAGGCGCAGCGGAACGACCCGGAACTCCCGCGACACGCTGGCCTGGTAGAAGCGCGGCGACCACGCAGGCGCGAACAGCTCCCGGTCCGAGTAGCGGTACGAGGCCCGCATGTCGAGAGCGACGACGACGTCGCCGGGCAGCCCGGCCGCGGTTGCGCGCAGCCGCAGCGCCGGGATCGCCTGCGTCGTGTTCGTCCGGGTGTCGGGCCCGTTCGCCGAGACGCGCACGCCGTCCACCTCGAGCGCGACGCGCCCGTCGAGGCTCGGAACCCGACCCACCCGCCCGCCGGCAGGCGAAGCCTCCGGCGGCGCCTCGGCCGGCACCGCCGCCGCCGGGTCGGCCGGGAGAGGCATCGGCGCGGCGGAGTCGGGAGGCGCCGCGGCGACCCTGCCCCCTCCCGCAAGCTCCAGCTCCCACTCGGCGCCGCGCGTGGCGCTGAAGGGACGGCCAGCGAACTGCACCACCGCCCGCTCGGATGCGACGGCAGTCACGACGACGCGGCCCACCGACACGCTGTCCTGGCCGGCATAGACGGCCAGGGTGTCGCCCGCGATGAGTCGGTGCTCGGGCGGAAGCGACAGGTAGAGACTCGCCCCGGCGATCTGCTCCAGCCTGGCGTGTAGCCGCGGCTCCTGCGCGAGCGCTCGGGACGCCGGCCCGGCGGCGGCCATGGCCGCCACGCCGAGCAGCAGTGCCCGGAGGCGCAGCCGGCTAGTCATTTCGACCCCGCGGATGGCAGCTGTAGCAGAGTGCGCTGTCGTAGGCGTAACCGTTGACCTGCTGGTGGTGCGCGTCCATGTCCGGCTGCGAGTGACAGGCGAAGCACGAGAACACGACGTAGTTCGACGGGTCCGTATGGCAGTCGGAGCAGCGGTTCCAGCGACCCGCGTGCGCCCCCGAGAAGATCGGGAACCAGCTCTGGTCGTGGTCGAACGAGGCGTCGTCCCACCGACTCGGGTTGTGACAGTCGGCGCATGTCGTCGGATAGCCGCTGCTCCCGTGCGCGGACGTGTAACCTGCCCTGTGACAGGCGATGCAGTCGTCGTTGCCCGTCGGCGGCGGCTGGAACAGCAGCGCGTTGTCCGGCCGCCGGTGGCAGCTCGTGCACGGCAGCGTCGCGTGCGCGCCGAGCAGCGCGAAGCCGTTCGACACCGCAGCGTGGTCGAAGCGCGCACCGCCCCAGAACGACGTGCCGTGACAGTCGCGGCAGTCGGTCTGGAACTGCGCCGCGACGTGGTCGATCGTCGAGGCGTCGCGGTAGTCGCGCTCGTGGCACGCGAAGCAGTCCGTCGGTAGCCGCCTGAACGCCCCCGCCTCGTCGCTTACGTGACAGCTCTCGCAGGTGACTCGCTCGTGCGCCCCTGTCAGCGGAAAGACTCCTCGCGCGTGCGCGTCCACGCGTGCGGCCGAGTGGAAGGAGCGGGTGTCGTGGCACGAGGCGCAGTCGCGGCCGAGTCTCCCCTGGTGCACGTCCGCGTGGCAGGCGGCGCAGTCGCTTATCGGCGTCGCGGGCTCCGCGAAGCGCAGGTCGAGATGACACCCCCCGCAGGCGATGTCGGCGTGCGTGCCGGTCAGCGGCTGCCCGGTGTCACGTCGGTGGTCGAACGAGACGTCCTCGCGCAGAGGCCTCCAGCCTTCCAGCGTGTGACAGGCGTCGCACACCAGCGGCCGCCGTGTGCGCCCGTGGGGGCTCTCCGTCCGAGCCCGCTGCCCGGCGGCGGCGGTCGGTGCGAGGAAGAGGAGCGCGAGCGCGATGCGGGCGCTGGTCCTGACACGCGTCATGGTTTGTGCTCCGGCGCGGAAGCCGGCGCGTGGCAGCCGGCGCAGTTCGTAGGCAGTGGCGTATAGCGCACGACCGCGCGCCCGCCTTCCTTCACCGCCCCGTGGCACGCGGCGCAGGCGAGGCCCGCATGCGAACCGGTGAGCGGGAAGCGCGTGCGGCCGTGGTCGAACGCGGCGATGGCGAACGTGCTCGTCACGTGACACGCGTCGCAGCGTCGGCCCGCGAACTGCTCGCCGTGCGGCGAGTCCGTCGCGTGGCAGCTCGCGCAGGCGCGGTCGCCGACCCGGGCGTGGTCGAAGGCGACGTCGCGAAACGTCGTGGTTCGGTGACACCCCTCACACGGCTGGCTGCCGAAGCGTCCGGCGTGCGGATCATCGCCGGCGTGACAGTCGCGACACGAAGTCGCCGCGAGACGGAACACCGGGCGGACCTCGCCGCGGGGACGGTGACAGGCGTCGCACGCCACGGCGAGGTGCGCCCCCGACAACGCGAAGCCGGTCGTCGAGTCGTGCTTCTCGGGCCCGAACGTGGCCGGAGTCCAGCCGCGCTCGACGTGGCACCGCGAGCACGCCGCGCCTCCACGGCTCGCCCGCAACGCGCCGTCGTGCGCGTCGAGGTGGCACGACTCGCACCCCTGCGCCTCGGGCCGGGGGTAGGCGTGGCCGCGCGTGCCTCGCGGGAAGCGGAGTCGGAGCGCTGCATCGTGCGGCGGCCGAGGCGCGTGGCAGGCGGCGCACTCGAGAGTCGCATGCGCGCCGCGCAACGGGAATCCCGTGCGGGAGTGATCGAAGCGGCCGGGCAGCGCCGTGCCCCGCAGGCGGCCCCAGCCATCGGTCGTGTGGCAGTCCGTGCAGGCTCCGGCCATCGCGCCGCGGTGCTCGTCGGCGTGGCAGGCGTCGCAGCTGCGGTGATCGACGGGCCGATAGCGGAGCGCGCCGACCGCCGGCGTCTTCGCGCCGGCAGCGGCCACGGCGGCCCGCGGGTGACACTTCGTGCACGCGACGTCGAGGTGCAGTCCGGTCAGCGGGAACGCCGCGCGACGGTGGTCGAAGCGGGGAGCGCGCTGCCAGTCCGACTCGTCGTGGCACTGATCGCAGGCCCGGCCGCGAAACTGGTCCGCGTGCGGGTCGTCGGCGACGTGGCAGGCGCCGCACGTCGTCGGGAGCCCGAGCATGGTGCGTCCCGAGCCGCCGTGACGTCGCCGGAACTCCCTCACATCCGCCGCGGTCACGCGCCTGAGCGCATGACACTCCGCGCATTCGACGCGGGCGTGCGCGCCGCGCAACGCGAATCCCGCCTCCGTCGCGTGGTCGAACCGGGCCGTGTCGAGCCGCACGAGCGCGAAGTCGCGGCCGAAGTGCTCGCGGTGGCACTCCGCGCACGGCTGTCGGGTGACCCGCGCGTGATAACCCTTGCCGACGGCGATGCGACGCGCGAGCGGCTCGTGGCAGGCGAGGCAACGCTCCGAGGAGGCGCCTCGCTGCCCCGGCTCATGACAGGAGGTACAGCTGCGCACCCCCTCCAGCGCCGCATGCGCTTCGCTCAACCTTCCCGGCGACAGGATCTGCGCCACGGCGGGTGCAGCGCCCCGTGCTCCGAGACCGAGCGAGATGAGGACGGCCGCCAGTCGCCCGGCAAGCTGCGCGACGCCGCGTTTCGCATGCGTGCCCATGGGTCAGAACGGCCAGCCGTAGCCGAAGTAGACCGCGACCGCCACGTGCACGGCCAGGATCAGCAGCATCACCAGCGCCAGGGGCAGGTGGAACACGTGCCAATGCCGGAACAGTCGCTGCAGCGGCTCGAGCAGCCGGATCTGCTGCTCCGTCCTCGCCCGGTCCTCGGCGATCGCGAGCAGCCTCGACCGAGCCGCCGGGTCCACGCCCGCGCGAGCGAGCGCCTGCTCCCCGCGGCGACGTCGCCCCCGGCGCCCCAGATCGAAGCGGAGCGTGTCCGCGATCGCGGCAACGCCGCCGACCTGGCCTTCGGGCGCCGGCCCCGATCCCCCTGTCCGCGTCAGGAGCATCCCCATCGTTTCCGCCGGCACGCCGACCCCTGACATCTGCGCCCCGAGCTCCCTCTCACGCTCGCGCAACGCGCGCAGCACCTGCGCCCTGCCTCCCAGTGTCCGCGGAATCCTGACGTACACGTAGCGCCCGAACACGCCGCTCGCGACGACCGCGGCCATGCTCCAGAACGCGATCGCGACCAGCCCCCCGAACTTGAAGCTGGTGTGGAGCAGGACGAGGAACGGCCCGAGCGTGCAGAGGAAGATGTGGAAGCTGAGCCAGCCGCGGAGTCGGCCGAGCCGCGAGAGCCGGGCCGAGCGCTTGCGCAGCGAATAGAGCACGACCCCGACGAGGATGAGGACGGTGCCGACGATGCCGTAGGAGTGCCCGACGACGCCGGTCGGCGCGAACAGCCCTGCCGCCGGGGCGAACGCCCGCCGATCGACCGGCGTCAGGTAGTACGGAAGCCCGGGCACCAGCGCGAGGAGCGCGATGATCACCCAGAGCCCCGCCAGCGCGTGCGCCAGGCGTCCACCACCGCGAACGTCCGCGCTCGTCGCTCCGGCCGCGGCTTCGCGCACGGACTCCGTCACGACAGGAGGAACAGGCAAAAAAAGACCCCACTCGCCACCAAGGGGGGAGTGGGGTATCCACCGCCTGAGCAATGCGGCGGGCCTCGGGCGCACCCACCCATCCCGACTGCCCACCGACCGGCGGCTACCCCGTGGCCGCTTCAATTTAGGCGGAACCTGAGGCGCGCCGCAACGATCTCGCGATCGAAAATCCGACAGCCTTTCCGGCTTTCTCCTACTGACGCCCCGCCCGTGCGGGGCTATCGTGCCGATATCCCGGTCAGGAGGCGCGAGCATGTACCGTTCGATTCTCGTCCCCGTCGACGGCTCCACCTTCGCGGAGCACGCCGTGCCCTGGGCGCGGCTCATCGCCCGCCTCGCGGATGCGGAGCTGATGCTCATCCTCGTCCACGAGACGCCGCTCCTCTCGAATGCCGAGGCCGGCCCGCTCGTGCAACTCGAGCGCTGGGACATGGAGCACCGGCGCAGCGAGCAGACTTATCTGCACGTGCTCGCGGAACGCGTGGCGGAGGAGGCGGGACGGCCCGTCGGCCAGGTGCTCACGGAAGGGCCCGACGTCGTGACGGCGCTCGAGCAACGCATCCGAGACCAGGGCGCGGACCTGGTCGTCATGACAACGCACGGACGCGCGGGGCTGCAGCGCGCGTGGCTGGGCAGCGTCGCGGACGGGCTGATCCGCCGTGCCCGATGCCCGGTCCTGTTGATCCGCCCGACGAGCGACGAGATCTCGCACGGCGCCGAGGCACGGCCGTTCCGTAGGATTCTCGTCGCGCTCGACGGCAGCGAAATCGCCGAGGCGGCCCTTCCGCACGCGCGGTCGCTGGCCCGCCTCTGCGGCGCGCGCCTGACGCTGCTCCGCGTCGTCGCCCCGCCCGCGGCCATCTCCTCGCCCTACATCCCGCACCAGACCTTGCTGAACCGGGAGGAGCTCGACCGCAGGCAGGAGCAGGCCCGAGCCTATCTGGACGCCAGGGTGGCGCAGCTCATGGACGAGGGCCCACTCGACGCCGACACGCGCGTCTCGCTCGACTACCACGCCGCGCACGGCATCCTGCAGGCCGCGCAGGACGAGGATGCGGACCTGATCGTGACCGGAAGCCACGGCCGCGGCGCGATCTCCCGTCTGGTCATGGGCAGCGTGGCGGACAAGGTGGTGCGCGCCGCGGAGGTGCCCGTGCTCGTCTGCCGCGGCTGAGGCAGCGGCGAGTCCCTACATGGCTTTCCTCCACCTCCCTACAGACGAGCGGAGCCGCTGCGTCCATCTTTCGAGCGCTCGACCGTGACGCGCGGCCGAACGAACGGCGGCGCAGCTCGCCCTCGCAGATCTGGAGGAGGCATGGCGACGCAGATCCTACCCCCAGCCCCGATCGACCTGCGGCGCGAGTTGCGGGGGCTCTACAGCTCCTCGGCCGCGACCATCAGCGTGCTCGACGTGCCGCGACTCAAGTTCCTGATGGTGGACGGTCACGGGACCGGTGGCGCGAGCCTCGCGCTCGCGGACGCCGCGAATGCACTCTTCCAGCTCTCGCGCGTGCTCGGCTCCACCCTGCGCTGGAGCCTCGGCGTCGTCTACCGGCCCATGCCGCTCGAGGCCCTCTACGACACGGCCCCGCCGGCCGACGGAGCGAGCAGCCTGCGGCCGTGGACGCTGATGATCATGCAGCCCGACGCCGTCACGCCCGTTCTGCTCAATGGCGCCCGGGCCGCCGCCGCCCGGCATCGCTCGCTCCCCGCGCTCGACGCGGTCCGCCTCGATGAGCTCCACGAGGGGCTCTCCGTCCAGATCCTGCAGCTCGGTGAGCAGCCCGGCGAAGCCGCGACGCTCGCACGGCTGCACACCTTCCTCGCCGAGCACGGCTACCGCGCCCGCGGCCGCCACCATCTGGTCTACCTCGACGATCCACGACGCACTCCACCCGAAACGATCCGGACGGTCGTCCGCCAGCCCATCGACACCACGCTCGGCCAGCCGATCTGAGGCCGGCCGCGCCGGGGCGTCGTAGAGCCGGGGCGCCCTGCGGGGGCGCCGTAGCCATGGCGCCCCGCGGGGGGCCGGGAGAGCGGTCGATGGCCTTCGGCCGCCCCACCTCGCACACTTCCCGACCAACACTTCACACCTCACGCTTCACCCTTCGCACTTCAACGCACACGCCGCTACATTGGGTCGGTTTCGGAGGGCGGATATTCACATGGAGCACGATCGAATGAAGCGGCGCGTCGCCTACTTCTCCATGGAAGTCGGTCTCGAGAACTCTCTCCCCACGTACTCGGGCGGACTGGGCATTCTGGCCGGCGATACGCTCCGTGCCGCGGCCGACGTCGGCATTCCGATGGTCGGCGTCACGCTCGTCCATCGGAAAGGCTATTTCCGGCAGCGCCTCGACGAAGAGGGAAACCAACGCGAGGAGCCCGCGGATTGGCGCCCCGAGGACCGGCTGATCGAGGTGGAGCCGCGCGTCCAGATCCAGCTCTCGGGGCGCACCGTGCACGTGCGAGCGTGGCGCTACGACGTGCGCGGCCATGCGGGTGCGTGGATTCCGGTCTACCTGCTCGACACGAATCTGCCGGAGAACGCGCCCGAGGACCGTGCCATCACGGACCACCTCTACGGCGGTGACGAATTCTACCGCCTGAGCCAGGAGGCAGTGCTCGGGCTCGGCGGCATCGCCATGCTGCGGGCGCTCGGACACGACAGCATCCGCATCCACCACATGAACGAGGGCCATTCCGCGCTGCTCGCGATCGCGCTGCTGGAGCAGGAGCCCTCGAGCGGCGAGGCCGCCATTGAGTCCGTCCGGCGCCGCTGCGTCTTCACGACCCATACGCCTGTCCCCGCCGGTCACGACTGTTTCCCGCTCTCCCTCGTGCGCGACGTGCTCGGGCCGGAGCGGGCGAACACGCTCTGCGCCGCCGGCGGATGTACCGACGGCACGCTGAACATGACCCATTTCGCGCTGCACCTGTCGCACTTCCTGAACGGCGTGGCGATGCGGCACCGCGAGGTCTCCCGCAGCATGTTCCCCGACTTCTTCGTCAACTCGATCACGAACGGCGTCCACGCCGGCACCTGGGTCTCGCCTCCGTTCCGCGCGCTGTTCGACCACCACATCCCCGAATGGCGCGACGAGGCGTTCAACCTCCGTTACGCCGTCAGCATCCCGCTCGGCGAGATCCGCGGCGCCCACCGCGACGCGAAGCACGCGCTACTGGCCGAGGTGCACCGCCGCACCGGAATCGCCCTCGACCCCGCGGTCCTGACGATCGGCTTCGCCCGGCGTGCCACGTCCTACAAGCGGGCCGGCCTGCTGTTCTCCGATATGGAGCGGCTGCGCCGCATCTCGCGGCAGGTCGGACCACTGCAGATCCTCTTCGCGGGCAAGGCACACCCACACGACGAGGGCGGCAAGGCCGTGATCCGGCGTGTCTTCAATGCCGCTCGCGCCCTCGGTGACCTCGTGCGCGTCGTCTACCTCGAGGACTACGACATGGACCTGGCCGGCCGACTGGTCGCCGGGGTCGACGTCTGGCTGAACACGCCACAGAAGCCGCAGGAGGCCTCCGGCACCAGCGGCATGAAAGCGGCGCTGAACGGCGTGCCCAGCCTGAGCGTGCTGGACGGCTGGTGGATCGAGGGACACGTCGAGGGAGTCACGGGTTGGTCGATCGGTGAAACGTGGGAGCTCGAAACCGATCGCGATCGTGAGCCGGAGTCGCTCTACCAGAAGCTGGAGGAGCAGATCACGCCGCTCTACTACGCACGGCCCGACGCTTTCGCCGCCGTGATGCGCTCGGCCATCTCGCTGAACGGCTCCTTCTTCAACGCCGAGCGCATGATCCTGCAGTACGCCACGCACGCCTACTCACTGCCCATGCGGGTCAGCAGGGACGCGGATCGCACCGAGTCGGCTGGCGAAGACGGGGCCGAGGAGGCCGTGGATGCCGACCGGGGACAGCCCGTCGGCGGACAAGGCGAGGGCGAGCGCGTCGGCGCCGGTGAGCCCGCGAGCCCGCGCCGCCGCTGGTCGCACTGACCCGCGCACGCGCACCCCGGAGGCGCCCGGCCGCAGGCCACCCCGAAGGCGCCCGGCCGAAGGCCGCGCCCCGCAGGCGCCCCGCCGCCGGAGGCGGCGGCGCCCGCCCGTTCAGGGCGCAACGACGACCTTGCCGAACTGCCGACCGGACTCGAGCCGCTCGTGCGCCTCTACGATACGTTCCAGCGGCAGCACCTCGTCCACGACGGGGTTCAGCACGCCGCGGAAGACCAGCCCCATCACGCTCTCGAACTCGGAACGCGAGGCCATGGTCGTGCCGATGATCTGGAGCTGCTTCCAGAACAGCAGCCGCACGTCGGTGTGGGAGTTCGGGCCGGTCGTCGCGCCGTAGGTCACGAAGCGGCCGCCCCGCGCGAGCGCCCTGACGTTGTCCCCCCACGTCGCCTCGCCGACGGAGTCCAGCACGACGTCCACGCCGCGCTTTCCGGTGTCCTTCCACACCTCGCGGGAGTAGTCCACCGCCAGTCGGTCGTAGACGACGTCCGCACCCAGCTCGAGTACCGCGGCGACGTGGTCCGTGCTGGTGACCGCAAAGACGCGAGCCCCCGCGAGCTTCGCGATCTGGATGGCCGCGGTCGCGACACCGCCCGAGCCGCCGGTGATGAGCACATCCTCGCCCGCGCGCAGCCGCGCCCGAGTGAGCAGCCCGCGCCACGCCGTCTGGAACACGAGCGGCGCGGCCGCGGCGCGGGTCCACTCGACGCCGGCCGGGATGGGAAGCACGTTCCTCGCCGGAACCGCGACGAGCTCCGCGAAGCCGCCGTTCGTGTGCTCGCCGAGGATGCGGAAGCGGACGCACAGCGACTGCTCGCCCCGATGGCACCACTCGCACTGCCCGCACCAGAGTGACGGGTTGACGACGACGCGCTCGCCGACGCCGACGTCCTCGACGCCAGAGCCGAGCTCCTCGATCTCGCCGGCCACATCCGAGCCGCCGATGTGCGGCATGGTCGTCTCGACCGGCAGCCCACGACGCACCCACAGGTCGAGGTGGTTCATCGCCGCGGCCCGGACCCGGACGAGGACCTCTCCCGCTCCGGGCTCGGGCCGCGCGACCTCCTCCACCCGCAGGACGGCGGGCGGGCCGTGCTCGTGGAAGATCGCAGCTCTCACCGGCTCCCCACCGCCTCCACCAGCTCCTCCTTGCTCATCGCGCTCCGCCCCGGAATGTCGAGATCCTTCGCGCGTTCGTACAGGTCCTTCTTCGACAGATCGCGCAGCGCGACGCCGCCGGACGGACGGCGCTCCGGCCGGCCGGTGCGGGAAGCTCGCCGCTTCGCCCGGTGCGGACGCCTGCCCGCCCCTTCGCCGCGGCTGCGCCCGGAAGCCGACCCGCCCCCGGCGAGGCTGCGCTTGAGAACCTCCATCAGGTCGATCACCTCGGTCTCCTCCTCAGCACCGGCGGGGGCCCGCACGACGTCCTCACCGGCGCGTCGCTTCCGCTCCACGAGCCGGAGCAGTGCGCGGGAAGGCTCGTCCCGGAGCTCATCCTCGTCCAGCTTCCTGGCGGCCAACGCGTCGATCGCCTTCTCGATCGCGCTCACCTTCTTCCGCCCCGGCTTGCTCGGCTCCGGCAGGCCGAGGTCGTCGGGGGAGCGCACCTCGTCGGCGAAGCGCAGCGTCTCCGCCCGCAGGATGCCGTTCTCCGACAGAATCGCGACGAGGTATTCCTTGCCGCGCATCACGAATGTCGCGATGCCCGCCTTGCGCTCCTTCTCCATGGTCGCGGCGAGAAGACGATAGGCCTTGGTCGATCCGCCGTCGGGCGTGAGGAAGTACGCCCGCTCGAAGTACATCGGGTCGATCTCGTCCTGGTCGACGAAGCGGCGCAGGTCGATGTCGCGTGTCTTGCGGGGCTCCAGCGCCTCCAGCTCCTCGTCCTCGACCACCACGAACTCGCCGTTCCCGACCTCGTATCCGCGCACGATGTGCTCCGGCGGGACCTCGCGATCGTCCTTCGGGCAGTAGTAACGCCGGCTGAGCGGGTGCCCTTCCGGAGACAGCATGCGCAGCCCCACATGCGTCGATCGGTTCGCCGGGAAGAGGCTCACCGGCACCGACACCAGGCCGAACGTGATCGTCCCGGACCAGAAGGCGCGGGCGCGGATCTCGATGTCCTTCTTCGACTCGGCCACGGCTCCTCCCTATGACGTGCTCACGCAGCGCGGCCCTCCCGTGCGCTCTCCAGGCTGGCGCGCAGCATCGCCTCGAGCGACTTCTGCTTCGGCTTCTTCTCCACGATCCGCTCCACCTTCACCTTGCCGCCGCGCGCCTTCGTCTCGACGAGATCCAGCACGCGGTCGCGATACTCGTCCCGCCACTCCGTCGGATCGTAGTCCGCCTCCAGCATGCCGATGAGCTGCCGGGCCATCGCGACCTCCCTCGCGTCCGGCGCACGCCCACCGGGCTGCGGCAGCTCCGATGCGGATAGCACCTCCCCGGCGTGCCTCAGCGTGATCAGCATCGGATAGGCGTCCTCCAGCCGCAGCGCGCCGACGTACGCCTTCTTGCGCATCGTCCAGCGCGCCAGGCCCTCGACCTCCTTGCGCTCCAGCGCATCCGCGAGAGCGAAGTACGAGGAGTCGTCGCCGTCCGGGCCGAGATAGTAGGGACGGTCATACCACTGATGATTGATCCGCGACGGTGGCACGAAGCGTGTGATCTCGATGTCCCGCGAGGAATCCGGCTCCAGCTCCTCGAGCTCCTCCGGCTCCAGCATCACGAAGGCGCCGTCCTCGGTCTCGTAGCCCTTGCGAATCTCTTCGTACGGGACCACATCGCCGCTGACCGGATCCACCATCCGCTGCTTCAACGGCGTCCTGTCCCGATCATGCAGCAGCCGGAAGTGGACGTTTCGATCCTGTACGGCCGAGTAGAGCTTGACCGGCACCGCGACTCCGCCGAAGCGGATCACTCCCTTCCAGATCGCGCGTGCCATCTCAGTCCTCCCCGCCTTCCGCCGAATCGTCCGGCGCGCACGTCGGGCAGTAGGCTTCGCGCGTCTTCCGCACCGTGACCACGCAGAACGGGCAGACCGGCGCGTCACAGGCGACACAGCGGTACTCGATCTCGTAGGCGTACGTCTGCAGACAGAAGTCGCACGACTCCCCATCGGCCGCGATCCACCATCTCGACTGCGGCAGCGTCCGCTCCACCTTTCGCCTCCCGCTGAGATTCCCCCCTGATGGGGGCAAGATCCCTGCCGCCGCACGTGAACGTACATCCGAAATCGAAGGCGAAATCGAATTGCAGTCTGGTCGCGTCCGGAGGCGGCACCGACTACTGTGAGCGCAGCGGGGAATCGCTCGAGCGACAGGGGACATGCTCATGATGCGAAGGGGAATCGTATTCGCGCTCGCGATGACGGCGATCGTCGCGGGCATCGCCGCATACGGCCGGGTGAGCCGAACCGCGACAACCCCGGCCCCCACCCCCGGGCTCTGGCAGATCTACGATTCCGCGCTCGAGCACGCGAAGTACATCGACCTGACGCACACGCTCACGCCGTCCATCCCGGTCTGGAAGGGATTCGGCCCGGCGAAGTTCGGGCCTACGGTGAACCCGGAGACGGGTAAGCCGTACACGTACGCCGAGGACGGCTTCGAGGCGACGCGCTACGAGCTGAGCACCGATCAGTACGGCACCCAGCTCGACCCGCCCGCTCACTGGGCGCCGGAGTTCCCCGCGATCGACGAGCTGCCGCCGACCTACGCGATCCGACCGCTCGTCGTGATCTCGATCGTCGACCAGCTCGCCGCCCACCCCGGCTACCACCTGCAGGTATCCGACATCGAGCGCTGGGAGGTGATGAACGGCCGGATCCCCGCCGGCTCCGTGGTCATGGTCCGCTCCGACTGGTCGAAGGACTGGCCCGATCCGGGGCTGGCTACGCGCACGGTGTTTCCAGGCGTCTCCCTGGCCGCGCTGAAATTTCTGCACGAGCGCCGCCACATCCTCTTCCACGGCCACGAACCCCTCGACACGGACACGACGCCGACTCTCGAGGGCGAGCACTGGCTCATGCACCACGGCTACGCGCAGGCCGAAGGCGTGGCGAACCTGGACCGTGTCCCGCCCACCGGCTGCCTCGTCACCATCGGCTACCCGAAGTTCAAGGGCGGCCTGGGCGGCTACGCCCGCTACGTCGCGATCTGTCCGGAGCACTGGAATCAGGGCGTCTCCGTGGGTCAGCTACCGGAGGCGCCCCTGCCACGCAGCGACAGCATTCTGCAGTGGGACCCGGTCCGGGGCGTACGGCTACGCCAGTAGCCGCCCCTTCCCGGGTCCTCGGCAGTCGCCGCGTCAGCGGCCAGAGCCGATCCTCCAGCCGAGGAACGCGACGGCGTCGGGCGAAGCCTCCGACAGACCGGCGCCGAGCCCGAGGGTGAGCGAGCGTCCCGGCGCCACCGAATAGCCGAGCGCCGCGGACAGCGAGAGCGGTGCGGCGACCCCTTCCACGATCGGCGACGCGCCGTCGAGCGAAAGCATCGCCGAGAGCCGCGCAGAGAGAGCGAGCCCGAGTCCGAGCCCGTACGCGGGGCCGTCGCGGAGCTCGGGCTCGGGCAGGTCGCCGTAGAGCCAGTACTCGACATCGGCGAACACCGTCGCGGCTCCGGCCCCGAATGCGGCCGACGCCGCTGCGGCCGCGTCCCAGCGCCCGGTGCCCACCCCCGACTCGAGATCCGCGACAGGGACCTTGGTCATGGCGCCGATCGAAAGCGAGCGGAGCGCCCCCGTGCCCCGGTACACGTCGACCTCAGCATCGAGCAACGGATCGCCCACCTGCAGCTCATAGGCTGCCGGGCCGGCGACGGAGTCGCCGGTCACCGCTGCGCTCACCATGCCCTGCCGCCCACCCCCCTTGCGCATCGGCACGACCTCCCCGGCGGCCCTGCCGCGGAGCGCCATGTAGTCCGGTCCGCCCGTCGGCAGCATGCCGCCACCGACCGTCGTCACCGCACCGGAGTTCTGCAGGATCAGGGGCAGGCCGACGGCGATGCGCAGCGCCCCCGACTCGGCGGCGACGCGGCTGGACAGCACCCAGGTGCGCGTCGGCTCGCTGAAGATGTAGGAGCCGGAGGCGTACTGCAGCGAGCCCGACCAGGCGAGCTCCTGCCCCCCGAGGGGAAGGGTCGACGCCAGCGGCACGGACGGCAACGAGATCGCGAGCAACGCGATCAGCCGCCGGCGGAGCGAGCCGACCCGTTCCCGGCCCGTCATGGCTGCGAGATCCGCTGCCGCAGCCGCTCCATGACCTCGTATCCTTCCTCCATCCCGGCGGCCATGGATTGCCAGTGCTCGCGCAACCGGTCCATCTCCCGTTGCAGCTCCGGATCGCGATCGAATGCCTTGTCGGCGGCCATCTCGCGCGTGCGCTGCATGTTCTGGCGGAGCTGCACGGCCGCGGCATCGAGGGACCGGCACATCTCCTGGAGCCGCTGCTGCTGGCGCATCCGGTCCTGGTCCTGCAACTGCTCCATCTGTCGCGTCATCTGCTGATCCATCTGGTGCAGTCGATCGCGCAGCTGATCCATTCGCCGGATCTGCTCGTCCATCCGCTGCACGTGCTGCTGCATCCGCTCCTGCGAGCGGGCCTGCGCGCCGACCACCCCGGGAATCACCGCCAGCGCGCCGGCCACCGCCGCGCTCCGCCACCACCGCATCGCCCTCATGATCGCCTCCTGAAAGTGCGAGCGGCCGCTCCCCCGCTTCTCGTGGGTTGGCGCCCGCATCGCCGGACTCCATTTGTATAGACGCCCACACCGATCGGCGACCTGTGGGGCTTCTCCGGATCTTCTGTGGGGTGCGTCCCGATCCCCCCGCGTTGGCGTTGCGCGGGCCGCCCGAACCTGCGACTCTCCACCCGGACCACTGCACGCACCGAGGCATCCCATGCCTGCGCACGAACCCGACGAAAACCTGCTCGACACGCTGAAGCGCCGGGCCGCGGACGGCTCGCCGGAGGCCGCGGCGGCCGACGTCCAGCCCGTCGAGCCGGGGGAAGGCGACTTCGATCTCGTGCGCAGAGCCATGGCGGCCGCCGAGGATCCGGAGGCCGGCCACGACGCGACCTTGGGCGGCTACATCCGCAAGCACGACCGGCCGCCGGCGTTCACGGGCTCGGACGGGCAGCCGTACACGGTGGGGGTGGAGGCGGAGCCGGCCGATGCCCCGGAGCACGGGTGGAGCGGCTACCTGGTGTTCCTGCGCTGGGCGGCGACCGGCGCGGGCATCATGGAGCACCTCGATTCCGGCGACCTCGTCCATGGCGCAACGGAGGAGCAGTGCCGCGACGCCGTTCTCGCGCTGTCCCTGTACGAGGTGAAGGCAGAGCTGGACGCCGCGCTCGATCGGCGCCGGGCCACGGCGGAGGACTGACCCGGATGCTTCGCGAGACGTTCCTCTTCCTCAGCGAGAACCGGCTGGCACGGCGCATCGCTACGGATGCCCCGTTTGCCGCCGCCTTCTCGCGCCGCTTCGTTGCCGGCGATACCCTCGATGATGCCGTGGCGGCGGTCCGGCGGCTGAACGCAGAAGGGATGACGACATCGCTGGACTACCTCGGCGAAGCCGTGAACAGCCGCGCGGAGGCGGAGGCCGCTCGCGAGACGATCAAGCAGGTAATCGAGCGCATCGCCGCGGAGGGGCTCGACGGCAACGTCTCGCTGAAGCTGACGCAGCTCGGACAGGACATCGCGGAGGATTTCGTCCACGCGAACGCCGTCGAGATTCTCGAACTGGCCCGATCGTGCGACCTGTTCGTCCGCTTCGACATGGAGGACAACGAGTACACGCAGCGCACGCTCGACTTCTTCCGGCGCGTTCGCGAGGAAGGCCATACGAATTGCGGCGTCGTCATTCAGAGCTACCTGTACCGCAGCGAGAAGGACATCGAGACGCTGAACGCGATGGGCGCCCGGGTGAGGCTGTGCAAGGGTGCGTACAAGGAGCCGGAGCGCGTCGCGTTTCCGGACAAGCGGGACGTCGACGCGAACTTCGTCCGGCTGATGCAGCGCCTGCTCGACGAGGGCACCTATCCCGGGATCGCGACGCACGATGAGGCGATGATCTCGGCAACGCTCGCCCACGTTCGCGAGAACAGCGTCCCGGCCGACAGCTTCGAGTTCCAGATGCTCTACGGCGTCCGTCGCGACCTGCAGCAGCGCATCGTCCGCGACGGCTTCAAGCTGCGGATCTACGTGCCGTTCGGCGACGCCTGGTACCCCTATTTCATGCGCCGGCTGGCAGAGCGACCGGCCAACCTGTTCTTCATTGTGAGAAACGTGCTGCGCGAGTCGCCGGTCGGCTTCCTGCTCGGCGGCAACGGCAGGCATCCGGAGTCCTGACGACGCCCCGAGCACCGCGTCGTCGACAGAGAGGAGAGCATCATGATGCGTACGCGATTCGCAGTCGGCTCGCTGCTGCTGTGCGCCTCCGCCCTGAGCGCGCAGCAGACCGATGACCCCTACCTCTGGCTCGAGGATGTCGAGGGCGCCCGGCCGCTGGCGTGGGTGAAGGCGCACGACGACTCGACCATCGCGGCGCTCGGAAACGGCCCCGTCTACCAGCAGGCCTACGACCGGACGCTGCAGGTGCTGAACTCGCACGACCGCATCGCCTATCCCAGCATCATGGGCAATGGCCTGTCGAACTTCTGGCAGGATGCCGAGCATCCGCGCGGAATCTGGCGGTCGACCACCTGGGACTCGTACCTCAGCGGGCAGCCGCAATGGCATACGCTGCTCGATGTCGACTCCCTGGCCGCGGCGGAGGACGTTCCCTGGTCGTTCCACGGCGCGAACTGCCTGCCCCCCGAGGAGACGCTCTGCCTGGTGAACCTCTCGCGCGGCGGAGCGGACGCCGTGCAGATCCGCGAGTTCGACACGCGCACCGGCCGCTTCGTCGACGGGGGCTTCACGCTGCCCGAGGCGAAGCAGGACGTCGCCTGGCTGAACCACGACGCGATCCTCGTCGCCACGGATTTCGGCCCCGGAAGCATGACCACGTCCGGGTACGCGCGAATCGCGAAGCTGTGGAGGCGCGGCACGCCGCTGACGTCTGCGCGAACGCTGTTCGAGGGGAAGGAGACGGACGTGAGCGTCGGCGTCGGCTCGGTCCGGACCGCGGATCGGACCTTCGCGGTCGTCTCGCACAGCCCCCGCTTCTTCGAAGCCGAGCTGTTCGTGCTGCAGGGCGACTCGCTCGTCAAGCTCGACCTGCCGCTGGACTCGGATGCGGACATGGTCGGCGACCGGCTCGTCGTCTACCTGCGCTCGGCGTGGGACGTCGGCGGCCGGAGCTATTCGCCCGGCTCGCTCATCGCGACGGGCCTCGACGACTTCCTCGACGGCGAGCGCGACTTCCAGCTCGTGCTGAAGCCGGGCGAGCGAGCGACGATCGACGGCGTTCGCACCACCCGCGACCACCTCCTCGTCGACGTGCTCGACAACGTGCGCCCCGAGCTGATCCGCTATCGCTACGACGACGGCCGCTGGAGCGCCGACACCTCCTCCGTCCCCGACTTCGGCAGCATGCGCGTCGTGGCGACATCGCCCACGACGAACCGCTACTTCTACAGCTTCAGCGGCTTCACTCAGCCCGCGACGCTGTACCTCGCCACCGAGGACGGCACGGCCCGCGAGGTGGCGCGCATGCCGGCCCAGTTCGACGCCACCGGGCTCGTCACCGAGCAGCACGAGGCGACCTCGAAGGACGGCACGAAGGTCCCTTACTTCGTCGTCCACGAGAGCGACGCCGTGCAGAGCGGCAACAACCCTACACTCCTCTACGGCTACGGCGGGTTCGAGATCTCAATGCTCCCGTCGTACAACCCCGTCATGGGCGCCTCCTGGCTCGCGAATGGCGGCACCTACGTGCTCGCGAACATCCGCGGCGGCGGCGAGTTCGGGCCGAGCTGGCACCGCGTCGCAATGAAGGAGCACCGGCAGCTCGCGTACAATGACTTCATCGCCGTCGCTGAGGACCTGATCGCGCGCAGGGTCACGTCGCCGGCCCACCTGGGCATCATGGGCGGCAGCAACGGCGGCCTGCTCATGGGCGTCATGCTCACCGAGCGGCCGGACCTCTGGAACGCCGTCGTGATCCGGAACCCGCTCCTGGACATGAAGCGCTACAGTCACCTGCTCGCGGGCGCGAGCTGGATGGCCGAGTACGGCGACCCCGACACCGACGACTGGTCCTACATCAGCCACTACTCGCCGTACCAGAACCTCAAAGCCGACGCGGACTACCCACGTCCGTTCATCACGACCACCACCCGTGACGACCGCGTGCACCCCGGTCACGCCCGGAAGTTCGCGGCCAAGCTCGCCGCGCAGGGACACCCCATGTACTTCTTCGAGAATACCGAGGGCGGGCACGGCGCCGGGGTAACGAACGAGCAGCGCGCTCGCGAGGAGGCGCTGATCTTCTCCTACCTGTGGAAGCGGCTCGGCGAAGACGGGAAGGTGAGCCGCGGCGGAACCTGAGAGCCGCCCCGAGACCCGATCGCCCTGACTAGCCTGCTCAGCCTGACTAGCCTGACTAGCCTGACTAGCCTGACTAGCCTGCCTAGCCTGAAATAGATGATGCCCGAACCCTTCCTCAGGATCACCGAGATCTTCCACTCGATCCAGGGCGAGAGCACCTGGGCGGGGTTGCCGTGCACGTTCGTGCGGCTGACCGGATGCCCGCTGCGCTGCGTCTGGTGCGACACCGAATACGCCTTCACGGGCGGCGCGCGGATGACGCTCGAGGCGATCGTCACCCGGGTCGAAGAGATCGGCACGCCGCTCGTGGAGGTCACGGGCGGCGAGCCGCTCGCGCATCCCAACGCGTTCGAGCTGGTGCGCCGCCTGCTGGAGCGCGACCTCACGGTGCTGGTGGAAACGTCGGGCGCCTTCGACATCGCACCGCTCAATGCGCGGGCGCACACGATCATGGACCTGAAGTGTCCCGGCTCCGGCGAGATGGACCGCAACCTGTGGTCGAACCTCGACCAGCTCGACTCCGGCAATGAGGTGAAGTTCGTGATCGCCGATCGCGTCGACTACGAATGGGCGCGGACCGTCGTCCGCGGGGATGCCCCCGAGACGGCCGGCCATGGCACGCCGCTCGGTGAACGAGTGCTCGCCGGCGACCTGCGCGCGATCCTCTTCTCTCCCGTCTGGGAGCGGATGGACTTCCGTGACCTCGCCGCCTGGGTGCTGGAGGACCGGCTCCCGGTCCGCTACCAGCTGCAGCTCCACAAGGTGGTCTGGGGGCCGAACACCACCGGAGTCTGACGCGCCGCTTCGTCCGCGCCGAGCCCCTACTTGCCCCTGCCCGGCTTCTTCGACGTCGTCCTCTTTCCCGCAGCCTTCCTCGCCGGCTTCCGGGCGGCTTTCTTCGACGGCTTCCTGGAGCTCCTGCCGGCTGTCTTCTTCGCGGATTTCTTCGCCGTCGCCTTCTTCCCCGCCTTCGTTGAGGCGCCCCTGCCGGCGGCCTTCTTCGGGGCGGCCTTCTTCGGCGTGGCCTTCCTCGGCGTGGCCTTCTTCGGCGCGGCCTTCTTCGGCGCGGCCTTCTTCGGCGCGGCCTTCTTCGGCGTGGCCTTCCTCGGCGTGGGCTTCCTCGGCGTGGCCTTCCTCGGCGTGGCCTTCTTCGGCGTGGCCTTCCTCGGCGTGGCCTTCCTCGGCGTGGCCTTCCTCGGCGTGGCCTTCCTGGGCGTGGCCTTCCTGGGCGTGGGCTTCCTGGCTGGCGCAGACTTCCGGGCCGCGGCCTTCGTCTTTGCGGCCTTGCCCTTCGCGGCCTTGCCCTTCGCGGGCCCCGCTGCCGATGCCGCCTTCGCCGGCCTCTCCTCGGCCGCCTTCTTCGCAGCCTCCTTCGCCGTCGCCGCCTTTGCGGCCGCCGGCTTGCTGGCCTTCGGCCTGGCCGCTCGCGCCGCCGCGGCCGCCATCACCTTTTCCGCAGCCGCGTCTTCGCCGATCCGCGCGAGCATCTTCGCCGTCCACTCGGGCTCGGCTTCCTGAAGCCGCTTCTTGCGGAGGTTCTCGCGCACCAGCCAGCGGATGTCGGAATCGTCTTCGTCGACCCAGCGCTCGAACGGCTTCTTCGCCTCGTTCGGAGCCTCCGAGATCAGCACGCTCCAGGCGTAGCCGAGCGTCTGACGCAACGCCCGCACATCGCTGTCGCCATGGCTCGACTCTTCGAGCAGAGTGGCGGTGATCCGATCGGTGAGGTCGACCGCGGCCGCGGCGTCGTCCGGGTTGTCGAGCAGCCGAGGCTCCGCGACGGCCGCCACGGCTGCCCGCCGCTCGAGGGGGCGCCCCCGGCTCCAGGCGCGCATTTCGGAGAGCAGCAGCCCCATGTCCTCGCCGCCCAGGTGCTGGAGTCCGAACGCGATCCCCTCACGCACGCGCCAGCGCGGATCGTTCGCGATCATGCGCATGCGCGCCAGCAGCCCGCGCTCCCCCCGCGCGACGCGCTCGCCGAGGCCTGCGGCACCCGCCATTGCCAGGAATGACTCCGGGGTGTCCTCCGCGGCGCGATCCGGCGTCCAGCGGAGCAGCTCGAAAAAGCGCTCCGTCGTCCCCTCCAGCACCACGGCTTCCATCAGCTCCAGGTTCGCCCGCGAGCCCGGTAGCCCGGAGTTCCGCCGCAGATAGTCGTCCCACCCGTACAGCGCCCGGAGCGTGTTCCGATAGTCTTCGACACTCTTCACGCCGCCTCCTCACAGCCGCCGTCAGCGCCCGCCAGCAGCGGGTCGGGCCACCCGGACCCCATTCCCCAGCGTGCGAATATGCAGGAAACGCCTGTGTGCAGGCCAGATTCTTGCCACGCGGCAGGTCGAACTGCGCAACCCCGCCTCACACCTGCCCCTTCTCGATTCTCACTTCGATGCCCCCGTTGCGCGTGCGCAGCAGTGTCTCCAGCGGGATGCCGATCTGCGCGCCCAGGCGTCGATCGGCGGAGAGCAGGGCGATCTGCCAGCCCGGCAAATGTTCCCGCGCCACGTGGCCGAGCGCTGCGTAGAGATCGCGGAGCGGATCGGCGCGGCCGATGCGCGCTCCGTAGGGCGGATTCGTCGCGAGGAGACCCGGCCCGCCCGGGGGCGTCTCGAGGTGTGAGAGGGCGAGGTTCCGGAAGGCGATATCGCCGATCACGCCGGCTCGCGTGGCGTTGCTCACTGCCGCCGCGATCGCCCCGGCATCGCGATCGGAGCCGATGATCGCGACCTCGGCTGCGGGAAGGATCCGCTCCCGCGCCGCGTCCACGATCCGGCTCCAGACCTCGGCGTCGAAGTCGGGCCAGCGCATGAACGCGTGGGGCCGCGGCCGCCGATCGGCGGCCGCGAGGCCGGGCGGGATGCGACGCGCGAGCAGCGCTGCCTCGACGGGGATGGTGCCGGAGCCGCAGAACGGATCCAGCAGCGGCGTCTCGCCGTCCCAGCCGGCGGCAAGCAGGATGGCCGCGGCGAGGGTTTCACGCATCGGAGCGCGGGCGAGCGCCCGCCGGTATCCCCGGCGGTGCAACAGCTCACCGGAGGCGTCGGCGCTGATCGTGAAGCTGTCGCGATGGACGCGGACGACGATGAGCTGCGCTTCAGCGTCGTCGCCGCCGTCCGACTCGTCGCCAGCGTCGACGTCGCCCGGTCGCCCGATGTCCGTCTGCGTGGGCTTCGCTCCCGTGGCGGCCGCGATGGCAGAAAGGAGTCGTTCGGCGATGGCGTTCTCGTGGTACAGCTTCGATCGCTTCGAGGTGACTCGCAGCCTGACCGGGCCCGCGGTCAGAAAACGGCTCCATGCGACCTCTCGCGCGCGCTTCTCGAGCTCCCAGAAAGCGGTGGCACGGAACACGGCCGCGCGCGCGAGGAGGCGACTGGCCGTGCGCAGGTGCAGCGATGCCGCGTAGAGTCCGGCCCGGCCGCCGCCGAACCCGACACCGCCACTCTCCACGGCGGCCTCGATGCCCAGTGACTCGAGCTCTCGTGCCGTGAGAAGCTCCAGGCCGGGCGCCGTCGTGGCGAAATACGGCCGCGTCGTCATCGCGGGAAGGTACAGGTCATCCGCGCAAGTTGCGCGGGCCGGCCGTGACCCGCCTCGCTGCTCAGAAAGACCGTGCCGTCCGCGCGGATCGCGATCGCCTCGCCCTGCGACTCGGCCAGCGCGGTCAGCGGAATCCCCCCATCGGCTCCCAGCGCCACGAGGGAATCGGGCTTCTCGACCCGGAAGAAGCGGACGGCGTCATAGGTCCGGATGCCGAGCCACTCCCCGTCCGGCGACATCGCAGCGCCGGTGATCAGGGGTCGCGGTCCTCCCAGTCGTGCCACCGGGCGCGGCACGTTCACACCGTCCGCGGTCGGCCGCGGGACCATGAACACGTAGCGCGGTCGGCCGAGGCTCCCCTTGGTCACGAGGTACAGCGCGCCCTTCGGGCTGACCGCGATCGCCTCCGTGTCGTGCGGACCGTCGGCGTAACGGATCACGAGCGACGACGCCGGCTGCGAGACGCTGTCGCCGGCGTCGGGCTCGGGCACGCGGTAGACAATGAGGTCGCGGCGATCGCCGTCGTTGTTGCCGGTATCGGCGATCCACAGACAGCTACCGCCGGCCGGGCACGGCCCTGCCGCGATGTCCTCCCAGTCCACGTTCCGAGCGCCCGCCACCCGCACGCGGGCGCGCACGCGCCCGAGCGTGTCCATCGCGAACAGGACGGGCGGCGCACCCGAGTCGTCGTGGCTCCACAGCAAATTCGGGCGGGCGACGGAGTAAGCCAATCCGCTCGACTCGTCGAGATCGTCGGGCAGGCCGCCCAGCACCCGCGCGCCGGAGCACACGGGAGGCGGAGTGGGATCGGCCGCGGCGCCGCCGAGCCTGTCGCCCGAGCCCGAGCTGCAGCCGAGCAGGAGGATCAGGACCGAGGTGAGTGCGTGCATCGTGCCTCTGGAGCGGCCTGCGTGCGCGATCATCCGAGCGCACGGAGGGAAGTCGCGTGCCAGCCGAACGTCGCGCTCGGCACCCGAGCTGTCACAGATCATCCGCCTGACACGTTCAAGGTTGTCCCGGTGTGAAAGCCCCGGCGGCTTACGCGAGCCGCCCGCCACCCGGAAGCGCGAGGAACCGACCGTGGTTCCACAGGATTCACCTTGCGGCGGTCTCGTATTCGGCGCACTTTGACTGCGACCCGCTTCCATTCCCAGTCACCGCAATGGCCGTTTGCACCCGCCTCCCCACCGGAGTGCGGTCAGACGGTGCAGCATAAAGCGACCGCAGCCGCTGCGGCTGCGAAGCGCGTGCGTAGGGCATTACCCCATAACCCTCGGCGCCTCCAGGCGTCGACAATCCGAGGAGGGCGAGTAATGCGTCATTTGCGCTGGCTGCTCATCGCGGGTGCGGCGCTGGTCCTGCTCCCACCGGGGGCATCGGGCCAGAACGTCGGCACCATTACAGGCACCATCACGAGTCAGGACAACAATCAGCCGCTGACCGGCGTGCAGGTCTTCGTGGCCGGCACGAGCCGGGGGACGATCTCGAACCAGCAGGGCCGCTACGTGCTGCCGGGTGTCCCCGCCGGCACGCAGATCGTGCGCGCCGTGATCATCGGCTACGCACAGGGCGAGGACACGGTCACCGTGACGGCGGGACAGAGCGTCACGGCGGACTTCTCGCTCCGCTCCTCGGCCGTCGAGCTGGAGGGCGTGATCGTCAACGCCGTCACCGGCCAGGCCGAGCGCAAGCGTCAGCTCGGCACGAACACCTCCACGATCCAGTCGGCGGAGATCGACAAGGCGCCCATCACGAAGATGGCGGACGTGCTGACCGGCCGCGCGACCGGCGTCACGCTGCAGAACGTGAACGGCGCGACCGGCACCTCACAGCGCATCCTGATCCGCGGCGCGAACAGCATCTCGCTGTCGAACGAGCCGCTGATCTTCCTGGACGGCGTGCTGATCAGCAACTCGAAGGCGGGCTTCGGCGTTGGCGGCCAGGACTACTCCCGGCTGAACGACATCAACCCCGAGGACATCGCGAACATCGAGGTGCTGAAGGGTCCGGCCGCGTCCGCCATCTACGGTACGGCCGCGGCGAACGGCGTGCTGCTGATCACGACGAAGCGCGGCCACACCGGTCAGACGGTGTGGAAGGGCTACGCGGAGGTCGGCAACCTGAAGGACGTCAACGACTACCCGACCGTCTGGCTCACGTACCAGGTCAACGACGCGAGCGCGCCGACGTTCAACGATCGGGGCCGGCTGAACACGGATGGCGACGCCTACGTGCCGTGCCCGAACCTGGATGCCGCGTACGGTGACTGCACCCAGGACCAGACGGCGTCGCTGGACGCGATCCGCACCGCACCATACGACCCCTTCCGCACCGGCAGCCGGCAGCAGTACGGCCTCAGCGCAGCGGGCGGCGGTGACCGCGTCACCTACTATGTGTCGAGCGACTGGGAGCAGGAAAACGGCGTTTACCCGAACAACACGCTCAACAAGGTGAGCCTGCGGGCGAACATGAACGCCAGCCTGCTCGACAACCTCGACGTCCAGCTGACGACCGGCTACACGAAGAGCAACCTCCAGCTCAACGCGAACGACAACAACATCTTCAGCCCGATCATCAACGCGATCCTGGCGACGCCGTACGTACCCACGCAGGCGCAGATCAATGCGTCCGGCCCCGGCGGCCGTCCCGGCACGGGTTTCGGCTACTTCCTGAGCGACATCGAGGAGATCACGACGATCCAGGAGATCGACCGCTACATCATGGGCGGCAACACGACGTGGCGTCCGCTCTCCTGGCTGTCCGCCAACGTCAACCTCGGCCTCGACTACTACGGCCGCTTCGATCACGAGACGCTGCAGCCCGAGCGGCTGCCGATCGCCGCGACGTATACGCCAGGCTATCGGGATGCGCAGCGCGGCAGCAGCTACGACTACACGGCGAACGCCTCCACGGCCGCCACCTTCAACCCGACGGACAATCTCATCTCGAACACGACGATCGGCGGCAGCTACACGAAGGAGCTGTTCCAGGCCGCCGAGTGCTACGGCGTCGGTATCGTCGAGGGAACGAATTCGTGCGGCGCGACCAGCTCGCTGTTCTTCGTCGACGAGGACTTCTCCGAGATCATCACGATCGGCGGCTTCGCGCAGGAGCAGCTCGCCTGGAAGGACCGCGTCTTCCTCGCCGGCAGCCTGCGCACGGACAACAACAGCGCGTTCGGAAAGAATTTCGGCTTCATCTGGTACCCGAGCGGCAGCCTGTCCTGGGTCGTCTCGGAGGAGCCGTTCTTCCCGAAGATCAACTTCCTGAGCAACCTCCGGGTGCGTACCGCGATCGGCACCTCCGGGCTGCGCCCCGGCTTCCGCGACGCGATCACGCTGCTCGAGCCGACGGCCGTGACGATCGGCGGCGAAGACGTCTCCGCCGTCACGCTGAACTCGACGGGCAACCTCGATCTCAAGCCGGAGCGCACGACGGAGTACGAGCTCGGCTTCGACGCCGGCCTCTTCCAGGATCGCGTATCGCTCGACTTCACGTACTTCCACAAGCGCTCGAAGGACGCGCTGATCTCGCGCCGACTTCCGCCCTCGTATGGGCTGACGACCAGCATCTTCGACAACCTCGGCAGCATCGCGAACTGGGGCACGGAGATCGGGCTCAACGCGCAGGTGCTGCAGCTGCCGAACGCCGCGTTGAACATGCGGCTGTCGGCGACGACGCTGGACAACAAGGTGGAGCAGCTCGGCGAGGGCGTGGAGCCGATCACGCTGAACCGCGGCAACCAGCGCCATCAGGAGGGCTTCCCGACCGGCGCGTACTTCTCGCGGCCGTACTCCTTCAACGATGCGGACGGCAACGGCAAGCTCACGATCGAGGAGGTGGAGCTGACCTCGGACACGGCCGTGTACATGGGTCACTCGATCCCGACGAACACGCAGTCGCTGTCGGCGGACCTTACGCTGTTCAAGTACCTCACGCTGACCACGCTCTTCGAGCGGCGCGCCGGCTTCAAGCAGCTCAACTTCACCGAGGCGTTCCGCTGCAGCACCGGCTACGCCCGCGCGACGCGCGGCAACTGCCCGGGCGTGGCGGACCCGAACGCGTCGCTGGCCGATCAGGCGGCGTTCATCGCCTACCGGTTCTACGGGCAGACGACGGGCTACATCGAGGACGCCGACTTCATCAAGTGGCGCGAGATGTCGGTCACGCTCGCGGTGCCGCCCGCCCTGTCCAGCCATATCTCGCAGCTCCAGGGCGCGAGCATCACGTTCTCCGGCCGCAACCTGAAGACGTGGACCGACTACACGGGCGTGGACCCGGAGATCAACGAGACCGGCGGTGACACCGACTTCATCCAGGGCGAGTTCAACACGCAGCCGCCGGTGCGCTACTTCACGGTCCGGCTCAACCTCACGTTCTGAGCGAGAGAGACGCCATGTGGAATAGAGAACAGACGCGCGAAGGGAGGGGCCGCGTGCTCGGCTCCAGGGCGGCGGCGATCGCAGCGGTGCTCGTGCTCGGAGCGTGCAGCACGGATCAGCTGCTGACCGTGCACGATCCGGAGTTCGCCTCGCCCGGCTCGCTGCAGACGCCGGCCGGCGTGAAGACGCTGGTTGCGGGCGCGATCGCCGACTTCAACGAGGGCTACGGCGGCGACGGCGGGGATGACTTCCTGTCGGTGAGCTCCGTGATGACGGACGAGATGCACTCGTCGGGCACGTTCACGACGCGCACCGCGACCGACCAGCGGTCGCAGTATCCGACCGCGCAGGGCAACACCTCGGACGCGGCGTACAACGACCTGCACCGCGCCCGGCGCGCACTGCGCGACGCGGCGGCGGCCGTCGAGAAGTTCAAGGACGACGTGCAGGTCGCGCCGACGGCGACGGAGAACATCGCGAAGCTGAAGGCTCTGGAGGGGTTCACGTATGTCGCGCTGGCGGAGGGGTTCTGCGCTCCGATCCCGTTCAGCGAGACGGTCGACGGCGCGCCCGGCGAGCCCGGGCAGCCGCTTGCCCTGGACCAGATCTGGGACGAGGCCGTGCAGCGCTTCGATGCCGCGCTGGGCACGAAGTCCGACTCCTACCTCGCCATGGTCGGCAAGGGGCGGGCGCTGCTGGATGCCGGCGACTACGCCGGCGCGGCCGCGGCGGTCGCGGCGGTCCCGACCGACTTCGTCTACCACATCGAGTACTCGCCGGACGCGCAGCAGAATCCGCTTTACGCGTTGCAGCAGAACGGCCGCTACTCGATGTCGGACAACGAGGGCGTGGTCGGCCTGAACTTCCGCTCGGCGGGCGATCCGCGGACGCCGTGGTACGAGGATCCGATCGGGGGGTTCGACAAGAGCATCGCTCTCTTCATCGATGAGCGCTACATCGACTTCGGCGCTCCACTTCCGCTGGCGGACGGAGTCGAGGCGCGCCTGATCGAGGCCGAGGCGGCGCTGCAGGCCGGCGACGTGAGCGGCTGGCTGGCCACGTTGAACGAGCTGCGCGCGGACGTCTACAACCTGATGAGCGACCGCTATCTCGGCTACGAGACGACCGTGCCGGGGCCGAACAACCCGACGACGGCGCTGGCTCCACTGACGGATCCGGGGACCGCTGCGGCGCGGGTGGATCTGATGTTCCGCGAGCGCGCGTTCTGGCTGTTCACGACCGGTCACCGCCTCGGCGATCTGCGCCGGCTGGTCCGGCAGTATGGCCGGTCGCAGGACTCGGTGTTCCCGAGCGGGGCGTACTTCAAGGGCGGCGACTACGGGGCGGACGTGAATTTCCCGGTCGATTTCGACGAGGCGAACAACCCCAACTACAGCACCGACATGTGCAGCACGACCACGGCCTGACGGTCGGGGCGGATGAAGGAGGGGGGCGCGCGACTCGCGCGCCCCCCGTTGCTTTGGAGACGCGAAAGGAGACCCGACGATGACCCTCTCCCTTCCCAGGTTCGCCGTCGTCGCCGCTCTGGCGGGCGCCCTCGCCTGCGGTCCCTCTGCCGCGAACGCACCTGAATACCGGGCGGACCGCATCTCGGAAGTCGAGCTGGAGCGCACCAGCGCGACGACCGCGTACGAGGCCGTGCAGCGGCTTCGCCCCGACTGGCTGAAGAAGCGCGGGCGCGGCAGCTTCAGCCGTAGCGAACCGATCCAGGTCTACGTCGACGACCACCACGCGGGGACGCTCGGCGCGCTGGGCCAGCTGCCGATCGGGCACGTGCGCAGCATGCAGTTCCTGGACGGCATTCTGGCGACGCAGCGCTTCGGAACGAATCACGGCGCGGGCGCGATCCTGGTCTTCAGCCGCTGATACCGCGGCCGGCCTTGTGCGCGAGCCGGTGGCACCACAGCTTGCCGTAACCCTCGCCACGACCTGAGCTCCGATGGCCGAGCCCTTCCGCAGCATCGCACTCGAACAGCCACCGATGTGGCGGAAGCTGGTGCGCCGCGAGGCCGCTTCACTTGCGTTCGCGGAGCTCGTGAATCTGCTGGCGGGCGCCTCCGACGTGACCACGGTCACGGAGCGGGACGTGGCCCGCATCGTCGAGAAGCACGGCCGGGATCCCCGCCTCGCGTCGGAAATCCGACTGCGAGGGCTCTACGCCGACTTCCTCTCCCACTGCCTCGCCGACGGCCAGCTGGATGAGCGGGAGATCGCCGCGCTGGAGCACCTGCGCCGCCTGCTCCGGCTGAGTGACGCGGCCGTCGAGCGCGCGCATACGACGGTGGCCCATTCCGTGTACGGTCGAGAGGTGGCACGCGCGGTCGAAGACGGGCGGGTCACCGCCGAGGAGCGGGCGTTCCTGGCAGAGCTGGAGCGCCGGCTTCGCGTGCCGGCCGAGGTCGCGCACCGCATCTACCGGCAGGAGGCACGGCGCCGCCTCGATGCGGCGCTGCAGGCGGCGGCTCGAGACGAGCTCCTGAGCGACGAGGAGGACGCCGAGCTGCGCGCGATGGCCCGGAGCCTGGACCTCGAGATCTCGGCCGATGCCCGCACCCGCGGCGGCTACGACCGCCTCAGGCTCTACTGGCTGATCGAGAACGACGAGCTTCGGGCGATCGCCTGTCTTGCGCCGCTGGCACCCGGCGAGATCTGCGTCGCCCGCCGGCGCGCGGCCTGGTGGGAGGCGGGGCGCGCGAACGGAACGGTTGGTCACGACCCCCAGGCGGCTGCGCGCGCGGTCTATCTGCGCCCCGCGAGCGTGCGGCGCCGGCTGCTCGGCGTACCGCCAGCCCGACGTCTCGACGGCGGACGGCTGTACCTCACGAGCCGAAGGATCCTGTTCATCGGAAGGACGAGATCGTTCCAGATCGCGCTCCGGCACGTGGTGGGCTATCGCCCGTTCGCGGACGGAGTCGAGATCCATGCACAGCAGGAGCCCCCGCCGTTCCTTGCCTTCGAAACGGACGTGGACCTCTTCGCGCTTCTCGTCGGGCGGCTTCTGCGTCAGGGGTGAGCGGTCGAGACCGGCAGTTCGGTCGGCTGCGGAGCTGTCGGCGCCGCACCCATCCGGGCCACGGCGGTGCGCCGGTCTCAGGCGAGCTTGTCGAAGTATTGCTTGCGTAGCTTCGCGATCTTCGGGTCGATCACGATCCTGCAGTAGGGCTGGCTCGAGTGCGTGCGGTAGTAGTCGCGGTGATAATCCTCGGCGGGCCAGAACCGCTCCAGCGGCTCGAGAGTCGTGACGATCGGCGTGTCGTGGGCCCCCGACGCGGCGAGCTGCTCGAGCTTGTCTCGCGCGATCCGCTCCTGCCCCTCGCCGTCGGGGAAGATCGCGGAGCGATACTGCGTGCCGACGTCGGCGCCCTGCCGGTTCAGCTGCGTCGGATCGTGGAGCGTGAAGAACACATCGAGGACGTCGCCGTAGCCGATGACCGCCGGGTCGTAGGTGACCCGGACGACTTCGGCGTGGCCGGTCGTGCCGCTGCAAACCTGACCGTAGGTCGGGGCGTCGACCTGGCCGCCCGCGTAGCCCGGGTCGACGGAATCGACGCCGCGCAGCAGCTGGAAGCCCGCCTCCAGGCACCAGAAGCAGCCGCCCGCCAGCACCGCCGTCTCGCGCGCCTCGGCTCCCCGTTCATCCATCACGACCTCTCCCGTTCGGGTTCAGCGGGAAAGGTCGCCTCCGGCGTCCGGCTGCGGAAGGGCGTGCGAACCGCCGACCGGCGCCGCCGCGCCTCATGCAGTCGCACCGGGTCCCTCTCTCGCGTGCCGAGCAAGCTCAGCCCGACCGCGATCGCGCCGCCGACCAGAACGGTCGGCAACGCCGGACCCTGCCCCAGGAGCGTATCGCCCGCGTAGAAGAGCACGCCCCAGAGATTCGCGGACGCGTGGAAGCCGATCGCCATCCAGAGATCCCATCCCCAGCGAACGAACAGCCACGCCGAAAAACAGGAGAACGCCAGCGCGACGCACAGCAGCGCCGAGGTTCCAAGCGGGCCGAACCCCGCGTGCCGCGCCTGCCCCAGATAAGTGAAGGCGTAGACGCCGCCGGCGGTCAGCGCGGCCGGCCAGAAGCGCCAGCGGAGCCGCTGGTGGAGGTGACGGAAGAGCAGGCCGCGAAAGAGGATCTCCTCCGAAAGTGGCACGGCCACGGCGCCGGAGAGGAGACCGCCGACGGTGATGATGCTGCGCGGGCCGCCGCCAATCGCGAACCCCGCCAGGAGCGGGATGGTGGAGGCAAGCCCGAGGAGCGCGCCGCGGGCGGGGCCGCCCGCGAGACCGAGCTCGCGCAGCGCGGATCGCACCCCCTCCCGACGCAGGGCCACGACCGCGGCTACGCACAGCAACAGCTGGCCGAGCATGCGCGCAGCGTCGGCCAGCTCGGGAGGCGGCTCCGGGCCGAGCCACGGCACCCGCCCCGTGCCGGGGCCGAAGGGCCGCAGCAGCGCGATGACCCCCACCAGCAGCAGAATCCCGAGTGCCCGGCCCGGGGCGGGGACCCGCAGCCACCGATGCACCGGCACCCGACGCTGCTCGCTGCGGAGTACGACTTTCGACATGGGGTTACATGGGGTCCGAAACGATCGAGAGTCCACCGCGGGACGTCCAGCTGCCCCGACGGCGGGGGAGCCGCCGCTCCGACGCTAAGCCGGCCGGCGGGGAGCGTCAATCGGGATGAACCCCACAACGCTGCAGGCACTTTTCCTCCGTGGCGTGAGCGGCCATCCTTCTGCCTGGACGGCCGGGCTTCCACGACGACCAAGGAGCGCCGAAGCCAGTGCAGCGGCCCACGCTGAGGCGGTACGCGGCGATCTCGATCGCAGCGGCCCTGGTTACCATAGGACTCAAGGCCGGCGCGTACCTCCTCACCGGCTCCGTCGGGCTCCTCTCCGACGCGCTCGAGTCCGTCGTCAACCTCGCCGCCGGCATCATGGCGCTCGCCGCGCTCACCGTCGCGGCCCGGCCCGCCGACGATGAACACGCCTATGGGCACACCAAGGCCGAATACTTCGCGAGCGGATTCGAAGGCGCCCTGATCCTGGTCGCCGCCATCAGCATCGCGGTGGCCGCGGTCGAGCGGCTGATCCACCCGGCGCCGCTGCAGGACGTGCGCATGGGGCTCGGTATCGCCGTCGCCGCGTCCATCGTGAACCTGGGTGTGGCCCGCGTTCTCTTCCACGCCGGCCGACGCTACCGCTCCATTACCCTGGAGGCCGATGCCCACCACCTGATGACCGACGTCTGGACCTCCGTCGGCGTGGTAATCGGCGTCGGCGCCGCCGCGCTCACCCGATGGGAGCGCCTCGACCCCATCGTCGCCCTCGCCGTCGCCGGCAACATCGTCCGCATCGGCATCGACCTCCTGCGCCGCTCCGCCCTCGGCCTGCTCGACACGGCCGTGCCCGAGACGGCGCGCCGGGACATCATCGCCATCCTGCAGCGCCACGCCGACGGCCAGGTGCAGTACCACGCACTGCGTACGAGACGCGCCGGGGCCCGTCAGTTCGTGTCCTTCCACATCCTCGTCCCCGGCCACTGGTCGGTGCAGCGCGGTCACGATCTGCTCGAGCGCATCGAGGAGGACATCCGGGCGGCGATTCCGGACACCACCGTCTTCACCCACCTCGAGCCGCTCGAGGACCCCGTCTCGTTCGAAGACACGAGTCTGGAGAGAGAAGTCTGAAGTCGGCAGGGGTAAGGCGGCAGTGACCTCGCGATACCCCCTTGCGCGAAGCGGAGCCGGTCGCTATTCATACAGTCGTATGAATCAGACGAGCGACAACACCGCTGCGGCGCTTCGACACGCCGCTCGCAAGATCTTCACGCAGCGCGGCTACGACGCGGCCTCCGTTCGCGCCATCGTCCGCGAAGCCGGCGCCAACCTCGGTGCCATCACCTACCACTATGGCTCGAAGCGCGCGCTCTACGGCGCGGTGCTCGCCGAAACGCTGTCGCCGTTCGCGGAGCGTGTGGTCGCCGCGGCGGCGGCGGAAGGCGCTCCGCTGGCGCGGCTGGAGGCCGTGCTGCGCACGTACTTCGAGGTCATGGGCGATCACCCGGAGGTGCCGCGGATGCTGCTCCAGGAGCTGGTCGTGGGCCGGGAGCCGCCGCCCGAGGTGATCGCGGTCTTCCGACGCGTGTTCGCAGCCGTGGGCGGCGCGATCCGGGAGGGTCAGGCGGACGGCTCGATCCGGGGTGGCGATCCGGCTCTGATGCTGATGAGCCTTATCTCGCAGCCGGTGATGACGATGGTCGCGCGCCAGATGCTGAGGATGGTGGCGGGCGTCGATCCGGCGGATCCGGACACCCGCGCTCGAGTGGTCGAGCACGCTGCGGGGTTCGTGCGCGCCGGGCTGTCGGCCCGGCTGGAGCGGAGGGAGGACTCGTGATGAAGGAGAGGCGCGGCGTGCCGGATCGTATGCATTGGCTGGCGATCGTGCTCCTCACGGCAGGCGCTGCAACGCCCCTCGCGGGGCAGGCGCAGGGTACGCCGCTGACGCTGGACATGGCGGCCCGGTCCGCGCTGGCGCGGAGCCCGGTGCTGGAAGCCGCGGACGCGACGAGCGACGCGACGGCAGCGGCGCTCACCGAGGCTCGTTCGAGCTACTTCCCGACACTCTCGCTCGATGGCGCCGCTACGCGCTTCCAGGAGCCAATGGTGGTGGCGCCGCTGCACGGTTTTGATCCGACGATGCCTCCTCGATTCGATCGCACGCTGGTCCAGGGCGGCCTCTCGCTGACGTGGACGCTGTTCGACGGCGGAGCGCGCGGGTCACGCGTCGCCCGGGCTGTGGCTCTGTCGACCTCCGCCTCGCTGGGGGCGGATGCGGCACGAGGTCGGCTGCTCGCCGGCGTCGCGCGGGCATATCTGCGGGCCCGCTCAGCACGCGAAGTGCTGGACGCCGCCTCGCGGCGCGTGACGGCGCTGGCGGCGGAAGGGGAGCGCTCGGAGCGGATGCGCAGGGAGGGTCGGGCGGCGGACGTGGACGTGCTGCGGGCCACCGCCGCGTTGAGCCGGGCGAGGGCGGACAGCGCGTCGGCGTCGGCGCAGGCGGACGCGGCGCTGCGCGAGCTGGCGCGGCTGATGGGAGTCTCCCTGGACTCACTCGCCGACCGGCAGCTCGCCGCGCCGACGTCGCCGGCGTTGACGCTTCCACCGCGAGAGGAGCTGCTGCGCCGGGCCCTGACGGCGAATCCCGAGCTGGCGCAGGCACGCGCCCGGGCGGTTGCCGCCGCAGCCGCGCGGGGGGAAGCGCGATCGGCGTGGCTCCCGCGGTTCCAGGCGCTCGGGCGCTATCAGGAGTTCGGCAGCGGGGCCGGCCACTACACGGGCGAGTGGCAGGGGGGTGTCCAGCTCTCTTATCCGCTCTTCACCGGTGGACGCCGCCTCGGCGCCGCGGACCGAGCCGCCGCGGAGGCGCGCGCCGCCGCGGCGCAGGCCGCCGCGGCCGAGCAGGACGTCGAGCGCGATCTGGACGGTGCGTTGACGGCGCTGGAGTCAGCGAGCGCACGCGTATCAGCCCTGACCGCGGCGGTCCGCCAGTCCGAGGAGGTCGTTCGCATCGAGAGGCTGGCGCTGTCCACGGGCGCCGGTACGCAGAGCGACTACCTGTCCGCCGAAGCGGCGCTGTACGAGGCACGAGCGGCGCTGACGGAGGCGGCCGCGTCGCAGCTCTCCGCGCGCGTCGAGCTCGCGCGTGTAACAGGCGAGCTGTCACTCGAATGGGTGGAGGAATTGTGAATAGAAGGCGCAGCGCTGCCGTTCTTGCAGGGCTCGTCGTCCTGGCGGTGGCCGCGTGGCTCATCGTGCGCTCGCGGTCCGACCAGAGCTCGGCGGATGTGATCGCGGCCTCCGGGACCGTGGAGGCGCGGGAGGCGGACCTCGGCTTCCAGGCGGCGGGCCGGATCGTCTCGATCAATGTGGATGAGGGCGACGCCGTGCAGGAAGGACGCGTCCTGGCCGTTCTTGACACGGCCGAGATGGCCGCTCGGCGAGCGGCCGCCGCGGCGCAGGTCGAGGCGGCGCGCGCGCAGCTCACCGAGCTCGAGCGGGGCTCGCGTCCGGAGGAGCTGGCTCAGGCGCGGGCCGTAGCGGCCGCGGCCCGGCAGCGCCTCGACGACGCCCAGCGGGACTTGCAGCGCACCCGCACGCTGAAGGAAGGGGGCGCCGTCAGCCAGGAAGCGCTCGACAAGGCGAGCACCGCGCAGATGGTCGCGAAGTCGCAGGCGGACCAGGCAGAGGAGCAGCTGCGGCTGGTGGAGGCGGGACCTCGGCGGGAGCGGATCGAGGCGGCCCGTGCACAGGTGAGACAGGCCGAGGCGACGGTGAAGCAGCTCGAAGCGGCGCTCTCGAACGCGGTGATCCGCGCGCCGTTCGCCGGTGTGGTGACGATCCGACATCGCGAGCCGGGTGAGGTGGTGTCGCCGGGGCTGCCGGTGCTGACGCTGATGAACCCGGCGGAGCGCTGGGTCCGCATCTACGTCCGCGAGGACGCTGTCGGACGGATCCGGCTCGGGGAGCCGGCGACGATCGCATCCGATGCCGACCCGGACCGCCGCTACGCCGGCCGCGTCTCCTTCATCGCCAGCGAAGCCGAGTTCACGCCCAAGAACGTTCAGACGACCGAGGAGCGGATCAAGCTCGTCTACGCCGTCAAGGTCGCGATCACCGGAGAAGCGCCCGCTCTCAAGCAGGGTGTTCCGGCCGACGTCGTGGTCGGAGAAGAGCCGTGACGATCGGCCCGACCGTCGTCGTGCTCGAGGGGCTCTCGCGCAGCTTCGGACCCCTCCCGGCCGTGTTCGATCTCTCCTTCGAGGTCGGCCGCGGCGAGCTGTTCGGCATCGTGGGGCCCGACGGCGCGGGGAAGACGACCACGCTGCGAATGCTCGCCGGAGTGCTACGACCGAGCGCGGGCGACGCGACCGTCCTCGGGATCAGCGTCGCGAGCCGCCCCGAGGCCGTGAAGCCGCACATCGCGTACATGTCGCAGCGCTTCGGCCTGTACACGGACCTGACCGTGCGGGAGAACATCGACTTCTACGCGGACCTCTACCGCGTCGCGCGGCGGGAGCGGTCGGCGCGGCTCGAGCGGCTCTACCGCTTCTCGGGCCTCGGTCCGTTCGAGGACCGGCTCGCGGGTGCGCTATCGGGCGGGATGAAGCAGAAGCTCTCGCTGTGCTGCGCACTGATCCACCGCCCCGAAGTCCTCCTCCTCGATGAGCCGACCTTCGGCGTGGACCCGATCTCGCGGCGCGACCTCTGGCTCATCCTGCACGAGATGGTCGCGGCGGGAGTCACGATCATCGTCTCGACCTCGTACCTCGACGAGGCGGAGCGCTGCGACCGTGTCGCGCTGCTCGACCGCGGTCGCATCATCGCGCTCGATACGCCCGCCGCCCTGCAGGCTTCCCTGCCCGGGCGCATGCTCGCAGTCCGTGCCGACCCGCCTCGCCGCGCGCGCGACCTGCTGCGCGCCCGCCCCGACGTGGCGCGCGCCACGCTCTATGGCGACACGCTCCACGTGCTGCTCGCTGCGGACGGCGACTGGGCCGACGCACGCGCGGCCCTCGAGGCGGCCGCCGTCACCGTCGGCTCCGCCGAAACCATCCAGGCGTCACTGGAAGACGCGTTCATCGACTTCGTCGAGGGCGAGGGCGAGGGCGAGGGCGAGAGGGCGAGGGCGAGGGCGAGGGCGAGGGCGAGGGGTAATGGCGGCGGCGATCGAGGTGCAGGAGCTGACTCGCCGCTTCGGCGACTTCACGGCGGTCGATCATGTCAGCTTCGATGTGGGCGAGGGCGAGATCTTCGGATTTCTCGGGCCGAACGGCGCCGGCAAGACGACGACGATCAAGATGTTGACGGGGCTGCTACGGCCGACGTCGGGAGAGGGGCGGATCGCGGGGCTCGACATCGTCGCCGACGCGCGCGCGATCCGGCAGCGCATCGGGTACATGTCGCAGCTCTTTTCACTCTACGCCGACCTCGCGGTGGGAGAGAACATCGCGCTGTTCGCGGGACTGTACGGCGTGACCGGTGAGCGCCTCCAGGCGCGGCGCGCCTGGGTGCTGCGCATGGCGGGGCTGGAAGGAAAGGAGCGGACGCTGACCGGCGAG
This sequence comes from uncultured Gemmatimonadales bacterium, assembly GCA_963798855.1. Lineage (GTDB taxonomy): Bacteria > Gemmatimonadota > Gemmatimonadetes > Longimicrobiales > RSA9 > CAWCUU01. The sequence continues at coordinate 558,053 of CAWCUU010000002.1, forward strand.
CTGCCGCTCGGCTACAAGCAGCGCCTGGCGCTCGGCTGTGCCGTGCTGCACGAGCCCGAGGTGCTCTTCCTCGACGAGCCGACATCCGGCGTTGACCCCGTCGCCCGCCGCTCCTTCTGGGACCTGATCAGCGCACTTTCCGCGGCCGGCACGACCGTGCTGGTCAGCACGCACTACATGGAAGAGGCCGAGTACTGCAACCGGCTGGCGCTGATGAACCGCGGCCGTTTGATCGCGCTCGACTCCCCCGCCGCGCTGCGATCGTCGCTGCGGCTGCCGATCCTCGAGCTGGACGTCGACGATGCGCCCCGCGCCGTCGAGGCGCTGCAGCACGCGGAGGGAGTGGTGGAGGCCTCCATGTTCGGCCGCGCGGTCCACGTCGTCGTTGAGGACGAGCGTCGCGGCCGCGCCGAAGTGGAAGCGGCGCTCCTGCAGGCGGGGCGCGAAGTGCACGGCGTGCGGAACGTCCGCGCCGGACTCGAAGACGTCTTCGTCGCGCTCGTGCGCCGCGAGGGCGGGGCCATGGAGGGGTGATGCGGCTCGACCCGGTCCGCTTCGTAGCGGTGGCTCGAAAGGAGGCGATCCAGCTCCGGCGCGACAAGCGAAGCATGGCGTTGGCCTTCCTGCTGCCGCTCTTCCTGCTGCTCTTCTTCGGCTACGCGATCACTTGGGATGTGAAGGACATCCGGCTCGCCGTGCTGGACCGGGACGCCACACAGCGCAGCCGCGAGCTGGTGCAGTCGTTCGAGGCGAGCGGCTACTTCAGCGTCGCTGAGCGGCTCGCGCGCTATGACGAAATCGACTCGCGGCTGGCGCACGGCGATGTCCGCGGCGCGCTCGTGATCCCGCCGGGCTTCGCGAGCGACCTGGCGGCGGGACGGCCGGCGCACGTCCAGCTCCTGCTGGATGGCGGCGATGCGAACACCGCGACGATCGCGCTGAACTACGCCGAGGCGATCGTAGCCGGCTGGTCGCGCGAAGTCGTCCTGCAGGGGCGACGGCTGCAGCCTCCGGTCCGGGCCGAGGCGCGCGTCTGGTACAATCCGGAGCTAGAGAGCCGCAAGATGATCGTGCCGGGGCTCATCGCGGTGATCATGTCGATCATCGCCGCGGTCCTGACCGCGCTCACGATCGCGAGGGAGTGGGAGCGCGGGACAATGGAGCAGCTCGCCGCCACGCCCGTGCACCGGCTCGAGGTCGTGCTCGGCAAGCTGGTGCCGTACCTGCTCATCGGCCTGTTCGACGTCGCCGTCGCGACCGTGGCCGGCATGCTCGTCTTCGGCGTGCCGCTGCACGGCAGCGTGCTGCTGCTCGCCGCGATGTCCACGCTCTTCCTGCTCGGCGCGCTCGGCGTCGGCATCTTCATCTCCGCCGCGCTCCGCTCACAGGTCCTGGCCATGCAGGTCGCCATGGTCGTCACCTACCTGCCGGCGATCCTGCTGTCCGGCTTCATCTTCGACATCGCCAGCATGCCAGCGCCGCTGCGCCTGTTCACGTACGTGATCCCGGCGCGCTACTTCGTGGTGGTCACTCGCGGAATCTTCCTTAAGGGCGTGGGCGTTCAGGTGCTGTGGATGCAGGCGCTGCTCATGCTGCTCTTCGCGGCAGTCGGGCTCGGCCTGGCGACGGCGGCGTTCCGCAAGGAGATCGCGTGAGCTCCGGCACCGTCACCCGACTCCGTGGTAGCTCGCGCTCGCCGGCGCTTTCCGGGGCGCTGCGCCGGGTCCGGGAGATGCTGCGCAAGGAGTGGCGCCAGATCTTCCGGGACCCGAAGACCAAGCGCATCATCTTCGTCTCCCCGATCATCCAGCTCCTGCTGTTCGGCTATGCCGTGAACACGGACGTCCGCGACGCGGCCCTCTTCCTCGTCGACCGGGACCACACCGCGCAGTCGCGCGCGCTCGTGGACGCCATGACGGCGAGCGGCTACTTCCGAGTCGTCGGCCGCAGCGACAGGCCCGACGACATGGGCGATGCACTCGACCACGGCCGCGCGGTCGTCGGGCTCGACATCCCACCCCACTTCTCGCGCGATCTCGAGGGGAACAGGGGTGCCAGCGTTCAGATCCTCGTGGATGGGACGAGCTCCAATACCGCCACTGTCGCGCAGGGCTACGCCACGCGCATCGTCCAGCGCTTCGGGCTGAGCCACGGCCCGGTCCAGTCGACGCCAATGCCGGCCGGCGTCGATCTACGCGCGCGGGCTTGGTACAACCCGTCCCTCGAGAGCCGCGTCTACAACGTGCCCGGTGTAATCGCGGTGATCCTGATGCTGATGTCGCTGCTGCTCACGGCGCTGGCGGTCGTCCGCGAGCGTGAGGTCGGCACCCTCGAGCAGCTGATGGTCAGCCCGCTGTCGGCGACGGAGCTGATCCTCGGGAAGACGATTCCGGTCGCGGCCATCGCGTTCATCGACCTCGCGCTCGTCACCGGTGTCGCCGTCCTGTGGTTCCACATTCCTCTGCGAGGAAGTCTGCTCCTGCTCATGGCCGCGTCCAGCGTCTACATCCTCGCCGCGCTCGGCTTGGGGCTCCTCGTATCGAGCATATCGAGCACCCAGCAGGAAGCGTTCATGGCGATGTTCCTGTTCTTCCTGCCGATGATCATCCTGTCCGGCTTCATGTATCCGGTCGGCACGATGCCCCTGTTCTTCCAGCAGCTGACGCTGCTGAACCCGGTGCGACACTTCCTCGAGGTCGTGCGTGGGATCTTCCTGAAGGGAGAGGGCCTGGCGGACCTGTGGCCGCAGCTGCTGGCCCTTGCGGCGATGGCCGTCGCCGTGCTCTCGCTCGCCGTCCGGCAGTTCAGGCGCTCACTGACGTAGCGGCCTCACTCGCCCGCCGGCCAGGCGGGGGCCAGCGGCGCCACCTCACCGTTCGTGGCGCCGAGCAGCGGTCCCGCGGCGCAGCGTGCGGGCGGCTGCGCCGGAACGAATCCGTGTTCCGCGAGCGGCGGTCCGCCCGCACCGACCTCGCGCGCGCGGCGCACGAGTCCGGCGAGCAGCTCCGTCGTCGACGGGTCCACCGGCACGGCGGGCCAGGGATCGCCGAACAGCTGGTGGGCGACCCAGCCGCGGCCCGCAGTTCCGGCGAGCTCCTCCGCCCGGTGCAGCGCCACGCCGTCGGCGCGCGCCTGCGCGGCGTCCCGCACGAGCCGCCGCCGCGACTCCTGCAACCCACGATCATAGCCGGCTCCGGGCACGCTGCAGACCCAATCATCGATCGCAGACATGGCCCGATCCCGCGCCGCCTCCACGGCGGCGAAGCGTCCGCCGGCGAGCGCGATCGAGGGCGACTCGTCCTGTTGCGGCGCCACCGTGTCTTCCGGAGAGAGGGGCGCGCTCGCCACGAGCACGAGGTCCGGCTCGACGGGGACCGGCGCCTCCAGCACCGCGCGCACGAGGTCGTAGGCCGCGAGTGGTCGGCCGAGCCCGTGATGCTCGAGGTACCAGCGCCGGGTCGCCGCGGGAAGGGGCGCAACGTCGTCCAGGATCGAGACGATGGCATCGCCCGCCTTTCCGGTATAGTCCGGCGGCGTGACGCTTCCGTAGCCGGTGAGCACGCCGTCCTGGACCGACGACAGGTAGCCGTCCATGCGGCCGTCGCTGGCCAGGGTCTGGCTGACCAGCCAGTCGAGGTTGCGCGCGAAGATCTCGGCGGGGCGGTTCTGGTGCGATGTCGGCTGGCCGGCCGCGACCGGCTCCAGCGCGCCTTCCGCCAGCTCCTGCATCGAGCTCGCGAGGCGGCCGCCGCCAGCGCGGGTCGCCCGGTCCGTGGCGTAGTCGCCCCGCACCCGGTATCGGCGCGACGCCACCTGCCAGTCAAGGTCGTGGGCGAGCTCGTGGGCAATGGTGCCCGCCCCGCTGGCCGGTGGAAAATACACGATGCGGGCGTTCGGATCGTGCATCGCCAGAGTCGTCCCGCCGCGACGCGGCACGCTGCCGATGCGCACCGCCAGCCCTCGCACGTCGAGCGCCGGCAGCACCCGCTGCAGGTCGGTCAGCGACATGGACAGCATGCGGCGATAGTACGGTCGCAGCTCGTCCGGCACCGATCCGTCGAAGCGCACGGAGGCGAGGCCGAAACGACCTTCGAGGTCGGCCGTCGTGGGGCCGCCGTCACCGGGAAGCCAGACCGGCTCCTGCGCGTACGTCCTGAGCGCCACGGCAGCGGCAAGCGCCACGCGCGCGGGAATGTCCGCGCGCAGGTGCGTGTAGTGCCAGAGCAGCGCGTTCTCGGCCGCGAAGGTTTCTTCGTTCTGCGCACCCGCGACGAAGCGTGCGGCTGCGGCCGAATCGGCGAGATCGGCGCCATGCCCGTTCAGAAGCTCGGAGCGGTGCACCCTCACGGAGACGACGATCGGCGCCTCCGGCGGCAACCCGAAGCCATCGGAAAGCGCGAGCAGGCGAGCCGCCAGCGGCCTCGGAAGCAGCGGCGCCGAACCCCTGAGCGGCGGCGGATCCCCGTCCGGCAAGGTCCGGATGACTTCGGCGAGCCGCGGTGCCAGCGCGATTGCCTCGCCTTCCGCATTGAACGGCAGCGGCTCACCGAGCGCCTGCTCGACCTGAAAGCGCCGCTCAGCTCGCCAGCGCGGGAGAAGCTCGAGAGCGTCCACGCCGGAATGATCGGCGGCCGCGAGCAGGCGGCGCACATCCTGGCGGGCGAGCTCGCGGTCCCTCACCAGCGCCGCGGCCTGAACCGCGACCGCCGGCGCCGAGCGGCTCACCGCGCCCTCAGCCGCCGCCAGGGCGTACGCCACGCGGACCGCCAGCTCACCGGCGCGTGGATCGCGCGCCTGCTCGATCGAGTTCTCGATGAGGGCGAGGTGGTAAGCGCCCGTGCCCTCCCATGGATAGCGGGCGGAGATCACGTCCAGCGCCGCGGGCTCGATCGCATAATCTCTGCGCGCTTCCGCCCGTGCCAGGATCGCCCATGCGAGCCGGTGCCGTAACGAAGCGTCGAGGCGCGCGTCTCTGAGGGCGTACTCGGCGAGACGGAACGGCGAGCCGAGCCCGATACGAAGGCGCTCCAGGTACGCGAGGGCGACGAGGGTGCCGTCGTCGATCGGCGCTCCGTCCCGGGCCAGCGCGATCCACGCTGCCGCGTCCGCCCTGCCGCGATCCATCTGGGCATGCGCGGGACCGTGGTAGGCGGGCTGGCTCGGGGCCCGGCATGCGCCGACGACGATGACGGCAAACACCGTCACCGCAGAGCGCACCCGTGTCCCGATAGAGGCCCGCATCGGCTCGTGCCCGTTCAGAGTCCGGCTAATCCTGGGCGGCCTGCTCTACCGCCCGGCGTAGCCTCGGCCAAACCGCTGTCGCGAGGGCGAGAAAGTTCGCCCGGTCCTGTGGTCGGATCGAGAGATACCTCCACGCCGGGAGCCCCGCCTTCGCGGTGTTGCAGTCCCTGCAACAAGCGACGAGGTTCCCGTCGGAATGGTCACCGCCGCGCATGCGCGGCTCGACGTGGTCCACCGTCAGATCGTCGTCCTGGAATGTCTGACCGCAGTACACACAGCGGTAGAAGTCCCGCTCGAGAATCCTCCGACGTCGATCGTGCGGCTCCCGATTCATGGCTTGGCGTACTACCCCCGGGCGTCGCGATTGCTCCCGTTGTCGACGTCGTTGTCGCAGTGGCCGCAACGGAATTCGCGGTCGGTGGGCTCGCCGAAATAGTCTAGCAGATAACGCGTGCGGCACTGCGCGGACCGGCAGTACCCGATCATCGCCTGCAGCTTCTCCCGGTCGCGGCGGCGACGCTCCTCGTAATCGACGAGCTCGCGGGAGAGGTCCACCCGAGTGACGTCGCCCACCATCCGCTCCCACGCGCCACCGCGGTGCTCGCGCATGGCATCGTGGCGCTTCAGCAGGGTCAGGACGATGCGCGTTTTCCGTTTCGGAGTATCGGCCGCGGCCGCGATCTCCTCGAGCGGTTGCCTGCGCCGCTGCGGCAGCGCGTTGACCACACGCGCGACGGCGGCGGCCTCGCGGAGGTCCGGATACTTGCCGCCGAGGAAGTAGCCCTGGATCGCGCGGTCCTCCTCCCGGTACAGGATCGTGCACAGGGCCGGCCGCCCGTCCCGCCCCGCGCGTCCCGCCTCCTGGTAATAGGACTCCGGGGAGCCCGGGAAATGATAATGCAGAACGAAGCGGATGTCCGGCTTGTCGATGCCGAGGCCGAACGCGTTCGTGGCGATGACGGCGTGCACCTCCCCGGCCATGAAGCGCTCCTGCGCCTCCTTACGATCGCCGGGGGAGCACCGGCCGTGGTAGAGGGCGACATCGTAGCGCGAGCCCAGCTCTCGATGCAGTCGCTCCGCCTCGCGCACCGTCGCGACATAGACGATGCCCGTACCCTCCGCCTCGCGCAGCACCGACTCCAGCCCGGCGTCCTTCTGCTCCTGGTTCACCGTCCGCCGTACACCCAGCAGCAGGTTCGGCCGGATCAGATCGCGCACCAGTCGGAGCGGGTCGCTGAGCCGCAGCTGCTCGATCACATCCTGCTGTACCGAAGGCGGCGCGGTCGCGGTGAGCGCCAGGATCGGCGGTCGGCCGAGCCGCTCCGCCACCGCCCCGAGCAGCATGTAGTCCGGTCGAAAGTCGTGGCCCCACTGCGAGACGCAGTGCGCCTCGTCGACGACGAAGAGCGCGACATCCCGCTCCAGCAGCGATTCGAAAAAGTCCCGATCCCGGAAGCGCTCCGGCGTCACGTAGAGCAGCTCGCCCGCGCCGTCCGCCACCGCCTCACGCGTCGCCGTCTGCTCGCTGCGGGGCAAGGCCGAGTTGATCGCGCGCGCGTCCACCCCGAGCTCGTCGAGCTTGTCCGTCTGATCCTTCATCAACGCGATCAGCGGCGAGACGACGATGGTCAGCCCGGGCATCAGCAGCGCCGGCAGCTGGTATGTCAGCGACTTCCCCGCTCCCGTCGGCATCACCACCAGCGCGTCACGCCCCTGGAGGACCGCCCGGATGACCTCTTCCTGCCCCGGCCGGAACGCGCTCAGGCCGAAGCGGCGTCGCAGAACGCCGTGCAGCCGGTGGGCAGGAATGTCAGCGGTTCGGGTCACACGTCTCCAGGCGCGGTTGAGAAGGTGATGCCGATGATCGGAGGAGCAAGCGATGGGCCATTCGGGTCGTTGCGACCCGCGGCGGCGCGGCCCTACACTGCCGCCATGAGATCCGGACCGTGGGACGACCTGCGGGCGGCGCTGTCCGCTCGTCCGGCACGCGCCGCAGCACGGGACGCCGGCACGCTCGAGGCGGCTGTGACGCTCGTGCTTCGCGACAACGCCGGGCTGGAGCTCCTGCTCATCAAGCGCGGCGAGCGGCTCGGCGATCCGTGGTCGGGGCACATGGCGCTGCCCGGCGGGCGTCGCGCGGTCGACGACCGGGACCTGCTCGATACGGCGCTGCGGGAGACGCGTGAGGAGGTCGGCCTCTCCCTCGCGCGCGAGCGCGATATTCTCGGCGCTCTCGACGAAGTCGAGCCCCACAGCCGACGGCTGCCCCCGATCGTGATCGCGCCCTTCGTCGCCCGCACGAGCACCGCGCCCGAGCTGCGCCTCGATCCCGCCGAGGTTGCCGCCGCGCTGTGGGTGCCGCTCGCCGAGCTCCGCGACGAGGCCGCCATGGGCGAGGTCCTCATCGAGCTCGAAGGCGGACCTCGCAGCTTTCCGGCGTTCCGCTACCGCGAGTATGAGATCTGGGGGCTGACACACCGCATCCTCACGCAATTGCTGGGGCGCGTACCTGCCACCTGACGCCTTCCGGCGCGAAACGTGCGGCGGGCGGCGGAGATCCACACCCGACCGAGACGAATGGCGACTCCAGAAACGAGCAACGCGGAGCTCTTCCGACTCCTGGTCGCGAGCGTCGAGGACTACGCGATCTTCGTCCTCGACCCCGAGGGGCGGGTTTCCACCTGGAACCCCGGCGCTGAGCGCATCAAAGGCTACACCACCGAGGAGATCCTCGGCCAGCATTTCTCGCTGTTCTATCCGCCGGAGGACCGGGCCCGCGGCGTACCCGCGCGCGTGCTCGGCGAAGCCGCATCCACCGGTCATTGGCAGGGCGAAGGCTGGAGGATTCGCAAGGACGGCACCCGTTTCTGGGCCAATGTCACGATCACAGCGTTGCGGGATGCGGACGGCGAGCTGGTCGGCTTCGCCAAGGTCACCCGTGATCTGACCGAGCGCCGACGGTCCGAGGAGGAGCTGCGGCACCGGGAGCAGCGGCTCGCCCAGGCGCAGCAGATCGGCCATGTCGGAAGCTGGGAATGGGAGGTGGACGCGGATCGGCTCACCTGGTCCGACGAGCTGCACCGCATCTTCGGTCTGGAGGCCGGAGAGATACCGGCCGGTTTCGATGGCTACCTCCGACGGGTCCACGCCGATGACCGCGAAACGGTCGAGCGGGCGCTCCAGAACGCGCTCCGTACGACGTCTGCGTTCGAGTTCGATGAGCGGATCGTCCGTCCGGACGGCGAGGTCCGCGTGCTGCGCAGCCGCGGCGAGGTGCGAAGAGACGCCACAGGCAGCCCGCGCATGCTCGGTGTGTCGCTCGACATCACGCCGCTCCGAGAGGCGGAGCGACAGGCCATCGAGCTGGCCCGCGAGTCTGCCGCCCGCAGCGAGGCGGAAGCCGCCGCGCACCGGATGTCCTTCCTCGCCGAGGCGAGCCGCATCCTCGGCGCCTCACTCGACTACGAGACAACGCTGCGCAACGTCGCAATGCTCGCCGTCCCCGATTTCGCCGACTGGTGCGCGGTGGATCTGTTCGATGAGGCCGGCATTCACCGGGTCGCGCTCCACCATCGCGATCCCGACCGCATCCACTCGGCCGAGAAGCTGAGCAGCCGCTATCCGCCGAACCCCGACGCGACGACCGGCGTCGGCCGGGTGCGCCGCACGGGAGATACGATTTTCGTCCCCGAGATCACGGACGAGATTCTCATCGACGCGGCCAGGAGCCCGGAGCATCTGAAGACGCTCCGGGAGATGCATCTCACCTCCGCGATCGTTGCCCCGCTTCGCGGCCGCGATCGAGTCCTGGGAGCACTGACTCTGGTGCAGGCGGAATCCGGCCGCCGCTACGACGTGAACGACCGGCTCTTCGCCGAGGACCTCGCCCGTCGCGCGGGAATGGCCGTCGACACCGCACAGCTCGTGCAGGAGCTGCGCGTCACTCGCCTCAAGCTGGAGGAGCAGGCCACGGAGCTCGAGAGCCAGACCCGGGAGCTCAAGAACGCGCTGCGGAATATCGAGAACACCACCGATCAGCTCAGAGCGTCCAACGATGCGCTGCGCACGAAGTCCCAGGAAGCCGAGCGCGCCAGAGCCGCGGCGGAGGAGGCGAACGAGACGAAGTCGCGTTTCCTCGCCACCATGAGCCACGAGCTGCGTACTCCCCTCAACGCGATCTCCGGCTACGCTCAGCTGGTCGAGCTCGGAGTGCACGGTCCGGTCACCGAAGACCAGCTCCAGGCGATCCGCCGAATTCAGCGCAATCAGCGCCACCTGCTCGGCCTGATCAACGACCTGCTGCACCTCTCCAAGATCGAGGCGGGACAGCTGCGGCTCCGCATTGAAGACATCTCCGTCGCCGAGCTCTTCGACGACCTCGAGCCGCTCATCCAACCGCTCGTCACGGATCGGAAGCTCGACTTCCGCTCCGACGCCAGGTCGAAGCAGCTGTGCGTCCGCGCCGACCGCGACCGCCTCGATCAGATCCTCGTCAACCTGCTCTCCAACGCGGTCAAGTTCTCGCGCCCTGGCGACCGCATCGAGGTGCGCGCCGAGCCCGCCGGCGACCGCGTTCTCCTCCACGTCCAGGACACGGCCGGCGGAATCCCGCCCGAGCGGCTCCAGAGCATCTTCGAGCCGTTCGTCCAGATCCACACGGGCCGCGACGCCGAAGGCCTCGGTCTCGGCCTCGCCATCAGCCGCGATCTGGCTCGCGCCATGGGCGGCGACCTGACCGCGACCAGCGAGGTCGATCGCGGCTCTACGTTCACGGTGTCGCTGCCGAGGGGGAGAGGGCAGGCGCTGAATGAAGGCGCTGAATGAAGGCGCTGAATGAAGGCGCTGACTGCAGGCGCTGACTGACAGGCGCTGACTGCAGGCGCTGACTGCGGGGGCGCAAGCGGCGTTCGACTGGCGGGGTCCGAGCGTGAGCGTACGGAATCCGTCAATCCTCGCCACCGCGGCCGCCAGTTGGTCCGTTGGATGCCCGGCGCACACATGACGGCGTGGATGCTCGAGGCAGGCGGATTTCGTGCTGCGATCCGGGTGGATGATCCCGTGGTCGCCGAGAGGTGAGCCGGGTCCAAGCAGGCGCCGGCCGCGAGGTCATCCCCCGCGATCCGGCGCCCGCGATGAACCGCGCTTCCTGTAAGCGCCTCGCCGTTCGCGCCTCGCCGTCAGCGCCTCGCCGTCAGCGCCTCGTAGTTGGCGCCTCGCCGTCAGCGCCTCGGCTCGCCCACGCTGTTGACGACCTCCTGGCGGTACTCCTCGCTCGCGTAGATCGCGACCTCGACGCGGCGGTTCTGCTGACGACCGGTATCCGTCTCGTTCGACGCGATCGGCTCGGTCTCGCCGCGTCCCTCCGTGCGCACGCGCGCCGGATCGATGCCCTGCGACGTCAGATACTGCCTCGCCGACTCCGCCCGCTCCTCCGAGAGTCCCTGGTTGTACGACTCCGAGCCGACGGCGTCGGTATGGCCGACGATCAGCACCTCCGTCTTCGGGTACTTCTGCAGGCTCGCCGCCAGATCCGCCAGGTTCTGCCTGCCGTTCGGCTGGAGTTGATATGAGTCGAACGGGAACAGGATCCCCGATGGGAACTTCACGAGAATGCCCTCCCCGACCCGGTCCACATTGGCGTTCGGCAGGTCCTTGGCCAGCTCCTTCGCCTGCTGGTCCATTCGATGCCCGATCACGGCGCCCGCCGCGCCACCGACCACTGCCCCGATCAGGGCCCCCTTCGCGGTGTTGCCGCTCTGATGCCCGATGACGGCACCGGCTGCTGCCCCGACACCGGCGCCGATCGCCGCACCCTTCTCCTTCTTGTTCCATGTCGCGCACCCCGCCGCGCCCGCAATCAGGAACGCGGTCGCCGCGAGCGAAGCGACGCCCCTTCGCGCAGTCGTTCTCATTTCAGCCCTCCGGATGATCCGTTCACGGGTCCCGGTCACCCCTAGGCAAAGCAAGCCGGGTGCCAACAGCAATTCCTTGTGCAGCAAGGGGTTATATCATAATGCGTCCTCTCTCGGGCGGCCAGGCGTCCCGATTCGAGGACACCAAAGCCAACGGTCGCGAGCCGGCTCGGAGCCGGAAGAGAATCGCAGTGCCGGCGACGCTAGTGCCGCTGCTGTGGAGTGCCGAGCCACTCCTCACGGAGCCGCCGCATGGCGGGGGTCGGGGTGCGGCCGACGTTCTCGTAGCTGAGCAGCTCGAGCGTGGGATCGGCGGCCAGCGTGACGCGCGCGGAGCCGTGACCTGCTCTGTTGACGACGTCGATCGATACCACGTCACCGGGGGCGTGGCGGCCGAGCACGCGCTCGAGGACTGCGTCATCGGTGGCCGGCGTGCCATCGACGCGGAGGATGCGGTCGCCATTGTCCAGGCCCGCCTCGAAGAGAGGCTGCCCAACGAGGGTGTTCGAGGTCAGAGTCGCGCCGCTGTCGGAGTAGGCGAGGCTGAAGTAGCCGAGCCACGCGCGATCCGGAGCCGCCCTGCGCAGCAAGAGCCCTGCCTGGTCGAGCAGCGCCGTGTAGTCCATCACGTCGTGTCCGGTGATGTAGCGACGGAAGAAGTCGCCGGCGAAGGCGCTGTCGCCGGCGACCTCGGCGAGCGTGGCGCGGAGGTCGTCCATTCCGTACGGCTCGGCGGTCTCGCCGTACTTGCGCCACATGGCACGCATATAGTCGTCGAGCGAGCGCTGGAAGCGGGTGCGCAGCGTGAGGTCGAGCCCGATCGCGATGGCCTCGCCCCATGTATAGTAGGAGATGAACGTGTTGGAGAAGTTCGTCGCGTCGATCGACGTGGCGGCGTCCACGAAAGGCGCGAGCAGGCTCATCCCGGCCGCGGAGTGATAGCGGCGCCCGGGCATGTTCACGACGGTGTTGATCGCGCGTCCCTCCTCGGCGGTGAAGTCGTCTAGGCTGGCGAGGCCGGCTCGCTTCATGGCGAGGCCGTCGTAGAAGTTCGTGAACCCCTCTCCGAACCACAGCTCCGGGGATGGATCGGCGTGCAGGAAGTCGAACGGCTCGATCTCCTTCGCGCGGATGCGCTCCATGTTCCAGGAGTGGAAGAACTCGTGGGCGAGCGTGTGCAGCAGCGCCGCCTCCGCGTCCGCCAGGGATCTGGTGCTGGTCAGGATCGTCGAGTTGCGGTGCTCCATGCCGTCGCCGAAGACCCATGGCAGGTAGTCCGCGATAAAGGTGTAGCTGTCATAGTCGTAGCGGGGCAGCTCGCCGTAGACGGCCATCTCGGTCGCGACGATGCGCTTCGCGCCGTCCACGAAACGATCGAGCTGCGCCGACGTGCCGAGGTGGTGCATGGCGATGCGGAGCGTTTCCCTCCGGCCGCCGGACTCGACAGCCCACGAGCGTACTCGGTGATCGCTGATCTCGGTGGGGCTGTCCATGAAGTACTGTAGGTCGGGCGCGAAATAGGTATTCGCGGTGCCCGCCACCGGCTGTAGCTGCGTAGCGACCGTCCAGCCATCACGCGGATGGAAGGTCACGCGGATCGGACGGTCCTGCAGGGCCGGCACGAACATGAACGCCGCCGGCATGTTCAGGTGCGCGTGCGTCCGGTCGATGCCGACGTAGGTGCCATCCGCGTGGTCGCCGTACAACGTATACGACACGGTCACCGAGGCGCCGTGGTCGGGCACATTCCAGCCGTACGGATCCGAGCGCGCCACGGCGAGCGGCTCGCCGTGCGGACCTCTCGCCTCCACCGAGTAGACGTCCTTCGCGAACTCGTGCAGCGCGTAGCGGCCCGGCGAAGCGCGGCTCATGCGCAGCCGCAGCGGCGCGCCGTCCAGACCCATGAAGGTCGCCGTGACGTGCGCCTCGTGGTGCTCGGCGTTGGGGAACGCCACGTCGTAGACGACGGGCGTCTGGCCGGCGGAGGATTTCGCGGTCGCGGCGAGCGCGAGGAGCACGCTCGCTGTCCGGATCAGGAGGTGCATTGCCGTTGTCATGGTACGTGGGGTTCCGATTCGGCGGGATCCGCTGCGCCGGCACCGGCCGCGTCCTCGCGCAGCCGCCGCTCCACCTCGCGTAGCGCACCCGCATCGATGCGGTGCTCGCCGGCATGGCGGAAGACGATGGGGTCGATGCCGTGGCGACGGAGCCGGTCCCGCTCGCGGTTGACGGCCTCTTCCGGTACGAGCAGGTCACGCTCGCCGACAACCAGGATGGGCCGCAGCGGATGCAGTCGGGGCGCGGCCGCGTCGAGGTCGAGGTCGTGGGCGACGGCGCCGGCCCAGAGAACGAGACGGTCGAGAGGTGCGCGGCCGAGAGCCGCCCAGCGGCTGGCGGTCGCGGCCCCCTGCGAGAATCCCAGCACGAAGACGCGCGGCCGGGCCGGCGCCGCCGATCCGCTCGTCGCGCCGTCACCGAGCAGGAAGATGCAGAGGCGGTCGAGGTAATCCACGTAGTCGGCGATCTCGCTGAGACGGTCCTCGCGCGTCATCCAGCTCGCGCCGACCCGGTCCTCCGGACCGTGCGGGCCGCCGGAGTCGTCGACGTAGAAGCGCGAAAGCGCCTCCGGCGCCACGATGAGGCGGCCTTCGCCCGCCAGGGGAAGGAAACGACGCAGGAAACGGCCGGCGAGCTGACGGTAGCCATGGCAGACGATCCACAGCTCGGCGGCCGGCATGGAAGGATCGCCGAGCATCCAGTATCGCGCGCGCCGGACGACCTCGATGTGGTGCTCCCGCGGCGCCTCACGCGCACTCACGCGAGCGGGCCTCCCACCCTGGCGGCAAGCCCCGGCTGCCGCACTCCGACACTGACCCCCTCGAGCTCGGCCTGCTCCCCGGCCGGGACGTTTGCCAGCCGCGCCGAGAGCGCCTCCTCCGCTGCCGATTCGACCTCCCGCTCGACTCTCGCCTCGATCTCCTCCAGCCGGTCACGCTCGAGGCCCAGCCCGATCAGGTGCTCCTCGTAGAGCGCGACGGGGTCGCGGCGCCCCCAGTGCTCGAACAGCTCGGGCGCGAATGTCGCGCGCGCCTCCGCCTCGTCGTGCGTCGCGTGACCGCCCATGCGGAACGTCTCCACGACCAGCAGCGCCGGCCCGCCACCCCCGCGCGCCCGCTCGGCCGCGACCCGGACGGCACCATACACGTCCAGCACGTTGTTGCCGTCCGCGCTCCCTCCATGCAGTCCGTACATCTTGGGCCAGTCGCGGAAATCGCCCGCGCCATGCTGATCGCGGCGCGTGCCGAGCGCCACCTGGTTGTCCTGCACGATGAACAGCGCCGGTACTCGCTGCACCGCGGCGAAGTTGATGCCCTCGTGGAAGTCGGTCGTCTTGGTCGAGCCGTCGCCGACCCACGTCACGGCGACGCGCGGCTCGCCTCGGCGCTTGAACGCCAGCGCGAGTCCCGCAACCACCGGTACCATCGCCCCCACGTGCGAGATCGGCTGCAGCACGCCGTGCGAGAGATCGCCGAAGTGGCCGTCCCGCCCGCCGTTCGGCCCGTCGGCCATGCCGAGGTAGCCGCGGAAGATCAGCCCGAGCGGCATGCCCATCTCGTGGCAGGCTCCGGCATTGCGGATCATCGGGGCGACGACGTCTCGCCCGCGATCCAGCGCGTGCACCGCGCCCACCGTGACCGCCTCCTCCCCTGTCCCTAGCCATGCCTTCGAGATGACGCCGCGGCGCACCCATCGCTTCAGCGCGATATCGTGTAGCCGCGTCCGCACGAGACCCTCGTAGAGCCCGAGCAAGGCGTCCTCGCCCAGCGAGTCGACCGCCGCCGCCCGCTCCGGATCCGAGCGCGGCCGCTCCGCGAACTCGCGAACGAGCTCCGGATCTCTCTGCCACTCCACGTATTCCGGCGGATCGAAGGCAGTCTTCTTCAAATCGAACTGTGTGAAGGGTGACGTACGAAGTCCGCGTCTGAAGCGTGAAGTTCGAACCGCGAGGACGGAACGGCAAGATTCCGCACTTCGAAGCTTCGCGCTTCCCGCAGTCGATTCACCTTCGAGCTTCACACTTCAGCGTTCTGAATCGCTCTTCCGATGCGGGCGGCCATGATGTCGAGCTGCGAGCGCGATTGGACCGGGCCGCTCTCGACCGGAAGCTGCAGCGCGAAGTCCTGTCCCTCGTGGACGGGGATCAGGTGGAGGTGGAAGTGGGGAACGTCCTGCCCGCCGGCGCGGCCGTTCGCGCTGAACAGGTTGACCGCCTGCGCCCCCGCCGCCGACTGGACTCCCTGCGCGATCCGCTTCGCCACGACCATGCAGTGGGCCGCGAGCTCCTCCGGCATGTCCAGGATCGTGGCGTAGTGGTGACGCGAGACGACGAGCGTGTGACCAGGGCTCATCGGGCTGATGTCCATGAAGGCGACGGCCCGGTCGTCCTCGTGGACGATGCTGACCATCTCCTCTCCCGCGATAATGCGACAGAACACGCAGCTCGGGTCCACCATGCGGTGCCTTTCGCTCTTGCGGCGTCGTGAGTCCGGCGGCTCGGGCCGGCGTTGCAGGAAGCGCGCCGCCTCCGGCATGGCGCCGAGCGCGGAACTCCGCCGCGCTCGCCGGCACCCCACCACAACCCTCCCTCTTGGCTGGACCGCCCGCCGACGCCAGATTACCGCCCGCAGCGGACCCGACTGGAGGCAATCGTTGGCGCGACCCCAGGACATGCGGAGGCAGGTATCGGCAATGCTGCCGCTGGCGCTTCTGGAAGCGTTGCGCGACCACGACCTGCCCAGCGAGGTGCTCGAGGACGAGAACTTCCGCGAGAGCCTGCCTCGCCGGCTCGGCCTCAGCGATGTCGTCTTCCTGCAGATCCGCCGCTTCGAGGAGGAGGTTCGCCGCGGCCGCTCCGTGCCGCTATCGGAGGCGACGGATTTGATGCGCCTCGTGCTCCGTCGGCCGGATGCCGCGATGGTGTTGAGGGAAGCCGGCAGCACGATCGCGACGCGACACTTCACCCGGCACAGGCGCCCGGCGGCGACGACCGTCCGGGGCCATGGCCTGCCCGGACCCGCCGTGTTCATCGCGATTCGTCGCGCGGCCCGACGCTTGCTCCGCCGCCTGCTCGGCGCCGACCATGTCCAGGAGGTCGGCCGGCCCCTGACGGCCCGCATCCGGAACCCGTTCGCCGAGCCGGGGGACGATGACACGGCCTGCATCCTGTTCTCGAGCATTCTCGAGCAGTTGGTGCGGCTGTACACGCAGGGACACCGCTCCGTGATACACGGGCGCTGTGAAACACGCGGCGATGATGCCTGCGAATGGACGCTGGTGGGGTAGCGGGAGTATCGGATTCGATGCAGCAGCCAACGAACACACCGAAGTCGTTCACGCTGGATGAGGCGAACCGCACGCTGCCGCTCGTGCGGCGCGTCGTCGCCGACATCGTGGAGAGCTACGCCCGACTGCAGAACCGAGTGCAGGACTACAACCGCCAGCTGAGCGTCGGGGGCGGCGAGCCGGAGACGGAGAAGGCACGGCGCGACATGCAGCGCGATGCCGAGCGGATCGACGCCTACATCGACGAGCTGCACGGCTTGGGCTGTCAGTTCAAGGGGTTCGACGACGGCCTCGTCGACTTCCATGGCCGCTACCGCGGCCGTCCGATCCTGCTCTGCTGGAAGCTCGGCGAGGAGCGCATCGCCTGGTGGCACGAAGTGGAGGCCGGCTATGGCGGTCGCCAGCCGATCACTCCCCCCATGGAGCTGGAGCTGAACGAGGCCTGAAGCTCACTCTTCAGCGGCCGGCACGTGCCCGAGCTCGGGGTGCGCTTCCTCCTCCTGTTTCGTTCTCGGCGGCTTGTGCATCAACTCACGTAGCGCGGCGCGGTCGACGACCTCCTTCTCGAGCAGCAGCCGCGCGAGCTTCTCGAGTACATCCCGGTCGCGGCGCAGGATCTCCAGCGCGCGATCGTAGGAGCCGCTGATCAGGCGGCGCACCTCGTCGTCCATCTTCTCGGCAGTCGCCTCGCTGTAGTTGCGATTTCCGTCGCCGCCCTCCTGCAGGTCGAGATAGCTCGGCCGGTTCTTGCGGCCGTAGGTGACGGGTCCGAGCTCCTGCGACATCCCGAATTCGGAGACCATGCGGCGGGCGATGTCGCTCGCGCGCTCGAGGTCGTTACCCGCGCCGGTCGAGATCTCGTTGAAGACGAGCTGCTCCGCGGCCCGGCCACCGAGCAGCACGGCGAGCCGATCGAGCAGCTCCTGGCGCTGCAGCAGGTAGCGATCGTCGGTCGGCAGCTGCTGCGTGTAGCCGAGCGCGCCGACGCCGCGCGGCACGATCGAGATCTTGTGGACGGGATCGGCTGTCTCGACCCGCTCCGCTACGATCGCGTGCCCGCCCTCGTGGTAGGCGACGATCTCGCGCTCCTTGTCGTTGATCAGTCGGTTCCGCTTCTCGAGCCCGGCGACCACGCGGTCGATCGCATCGTCGATGTCCTTCATCGTGACGGCGGTGTGCTCGCGACGCGCGGCGAGCAGCGCCGCCTCGTTGAGCAGGTTGGCCAGATCCGCGCCGACGAAGCCGGGGGTACGCTTCGCCACGATCTCTAGCTCCACCCCCGGATCGAGTCGCACCTCGGTCGCGTGCACCTTCAGGATCGCCTCCCGGCCCTGGCGGTCAGGCCGGTCCACGACGACCTGCCGGTCGAAGCGGCCGGGCCGCAGCAGTGCCGGATCGAGGATCTCCGGCCGATTCGTCGCGGCCATGATGATGACGCCGGTGCGCGGATCGAAGCCATCCATCTCGACGAGCAGCTGGTTCAGCGTCTGCTCGCGCTCGTCGTTGCCGCCCATGACGCTGGAGATGCCGCGCGCCTTGCCGAGTGCGTCCAGCTCGTCGATGAAGACGATGCACGGCGCCTGCGCCTTGGCCTGCTGAAACAGGTCGCGCACCCGGGATGCGCCGACGCCGACGAACATCTCGACGAACTCGGAGCCGCTGATCGAGAAAAACGTCACACCCGCCTCGCCGGCGACCGCACGGGCGAGCAGCGTCTTGCCGGTGCCCGGCGGCCCGACCAGAAGCACGCCCTTCGGGATCTTCGCGCCCAGCCGGTGGAACTTCTCCGGCGTCTTCAGGAACTCAACGACTTCGACGAGCTCCTGCTTCGCCTCGTCCGCGCCGGCGACGTCACCGAAGTCCACGCCCGTGCCCTCCTCGCCGACAATGCGGGCGCGGTTCTTCCCGACCGTCATCACCCCCTGCGCCGGATTCATCCGGCGCAGCATGAAGATCCAGAAGATCAGGATGAGCCCGAGTGGCAGCAGCCAGCCGAGGAGCGTCGAGAACCAGCCCTCGGTCGTCCCCTCGTACTTGGTGCCGTACTTCGACTGGGCGCGGTCGAGGATCGGAACGAGCTCGCGGTCGTCGGGGACCGGTATCGCCGTGTAGACCTGCGGCGCGCCCTTCTTCACGAGGCTGTCCGCGACCTGCGCCTTGATCGACTGCTCGCTCACCGTCACGGCCGTGACCTGGCCCGCCACGATCCGCTGCTTCAGCTCGCTGTAGGGAATCTGCTTGGTGCTCTGCTGACCGAGGAAGTAGTTCAGACCGACGATCAACAGGAACGCGATGAAGAAATAGAGGATGGTGAACCGCGTGCGCCGGTCGCCCATGGGGCCGCCCCGACGGTCGCCCGGCCCTCTGCGCCGATCGTTACGCCTGCGGTCGTCCGCGCGGCCCCGTCGCTCGGAATCGCGGTTCGGAAAGGATGGAGTCATGGCGGCGTGCGAGCGGGGCAAGGATCGTTCCCGATCGGGCCGTAACTTGCATGCGTAGCCTGGGGCGGCGCATCATTTCTCGCCGTCGCTGGGCGGACGAAAACACAACCAGGAGTGGCATGGTAAGCCTTCAAGACATCCAGGAGGCGCACGAGGCGATTCACGCTCGGATCCATCAGACGCCCCTGCTCTCCTCGAACACGCTGGGAAACCGCACGGGCACTCGCGCCTTCCTCAAGGCCGAATGCCTCCAGAGGACAGGGTCCTTCAAGGCCAGGGGCGCCCTGAACAAGGTGCGCTCGCTGCTGCCGACAGAGCGCGAGCGAGGGCTCATCACCGTGTCGGCCGGCAACCACGCCCAGGCCGTGGCCTTCGCCGCGACCGCGGCCGGCGTCCGCTCGACCGTCGTCATGCCCGAGACCGCGCCGCACTCGAAGGTCGAAGCGAGCCGCCGCTACGGCGCCGAGGTCATCCTGCACGGAACCGTCTTCGACGCCTTCGACCGCTGCGAGCAGCTCCGCGAGGAGCGTGGCCTCGTCTTCGTCCATCCATTCGAGGACGAGTTCGTGATCGCCGGCCAGGGCACCGTCGGTCTCGAGATCCTGGACGACCTTCCGGAGCCCGACCTGATCGTGGTCCCCGTCGGAGGCGGCGGCCTCATATCCGGGATCGCCACCGTGATGCGTGCGGTGCGGCCACGAACGCGCGTGATCGGCGTCGAGCCGAGCGGCGCCGCGTGCGTCACTGCAGCACTCGAGGCCGGACGGGCGGTGGACCTCGAGCGCGTGGAGACGATCGCCGACGGACTCGCCACGCCGCACACCGGGCCGATCGCGCTCGAGCATATCCAGGAACGCGTCGATGAGGTCGTGCTCGTCACCGACGAGGAGATCGAGGACGCGATCCGTTTCGTGCTCGAGCGCGGCAAGCTGATGCTCGAACCCGCCGGCGCCGCCGCCGTCGCTGCGCTGATCTCCGACAAGATCACGCTCCGCCCGGACGAGCGCGTCGTCGCGGTTCTCAGCGGGGGAAACATCGATCTCGATCGGCTGCGCGCCATCCTGCCCGACGGCGACCACACATCCGCGAAGTTCGGGCCGATGAAGCCGTGAAGTGGCCACCTTCCGTCTCAGCGGCTCATCGCAGACGATACGCGGCGGCGGTCCGCTCGTTGACGCCTTCCAGGTCCCGAGGCACGGCGATCGTCCAGCGGCCGATCTCCTCCAGGCCCTCGAGATCGAAGTACGCCCTGCCGGGGTCCGCCACGAGAACCAGCGCGCCCGCCGCGGCGCGACGGGCAAGGAAGGCGCGGATCCTCGGCGCCACGGACCGCTCGTAGGCGACGTCCCCACAGAGCACGACATCGAAGGCGTCTGGCTCCGCAACGGGCGCGCCGTCATCGGGGGCATGCATCTCGACCGGCACGGCGTCGGCGGCGAGACGCTGTAACCCACGATGTCGTCGATCGGCCCCCTGCGCGCGAGCACCTGTGCCGGCGCCTGCGTCGCTCGCCGTCAGATCACCCAGGCGGAGCTCCAGCTCGAGGTGCTGCCGCTCGGCGGCGAGGGCCGTCATGGCGAGGGCCATCGGGTCGACATCGTTCGCGACGACCCGGGTTGCGCCGCATCGCGCCGCCGCCAGCGCCGCGATGCCGCCTCCGCAGCCGAGATCGAGCACCGCGCGACCTCGCACCCACTCCGGATGATCGAGCACAGCGCGGGCGAGCGCCGCCCCACCCGCCCACGGATAGGCCCAGAACGGCGAAGGCACCGGCTCCCCGGCGATCCGTTCCGCCGCCTCCCAGATCTCCGTCAGATCGCGCGCGGCGAACACGCGAAGCTCGGGACACAGCGGCGCCGCGACGAAGTCGAGGAGCGCCAGGAGCTGCTCCGACCTTCTCACTTGCCTATTCTGTCGTGCATCTGCGCCGCGATGTGGCGCGCCACGCCCATGATCGTGATGGATGGATCGACAGAGACGGAAGTCGGCACGGCGGCGCCATCGGCCACGTACAGCCCTTTCACCCGGTGCGCCTCGCCGGTAGGCCCCGCAAAGGAATCGGCCGGATCGGTGCCGAGCGGGGCCGTACCGAGCAGATGACTCCCGGCGGTGAACTGCGCGTTCGGCTGCACGGAGCGAACGCCGATGCGGCGCACTTCCCCTTCGTTCCGCACGACGGTGCCGTAAACATCCGGAATCACGACCTCGCGGGCACCCGCGGCTAGAAAGATCCTCGAGGCGTTGCGCAGGAAGTCGGCGGCCTTGAGCAGGTCCACGCCGCGAACCGTGTAGTCGACGCGTCGCCGTCGATGGCGGTCGAGGAAGACGCGACCCGGATGTTCCTCGTCGATCACGGACATGAGCGAGCCGTACTGGTGGTAGTCGCGCATCAGCTTCGTGTGCTCGGCGCCGACCGCTCCCAGCTGTGCCGCGGTGATGCCGGGGCTCTGATGGCTGCACAGCATGATGTAGCCGCCGCGCACGTAATCCCCTTCGCGGCTCACCACCTTGCGACGCCACTCCTTCACAATGTAGGCGCACGGGATTCCGATCGTGTTCTCTATCCGGCGCCCCATGTTCGCGAACACCCAGTAATGGGGATTGATGTAGAGGCGTCGGCCGACAGCGGGATCGTCGAAGTTTCGCAGCAGCAGGTCCGCGGTGCCGAGCGCGCCGCCGGCCAGGACGACGACGGGAGCGTCGACGCGGAAGGAGCCGATCGGCCGGTCCGTGCGCCGATCCACCAACTCGCCCTCGACCCCTCGCGCGCGGCCGCCCTCCACGCGGAGCGTGCGCGCGCGCGCGTCGCTGTAAATGCGGCCGCCCGCCCGACTGACGCGCGGGATCGTCGTGATCAACTGGGAGGACTTGCGATTGTACGCGCAGCCGAACTGCGTCCAGCCGCACGCGATGCAGTCCACCCGCGCCGTGTCGGTCGTCTCGCCCAGAACGCCGAGCGCCTCGCAGCCCTGGCGCACCAGCCTGTTGTTGTCGTTGAAGAGAGTCTCGTCCGCGAGGTGGATCCCGAGATCGTCGTAGATCGCGTCCCAGTGGGGGGTGAGCTCCGCCTCCGTCATCCAGTCCAGCCCGCGCGACTCGCGCCACCACTGCAGGCGGTCCGGCGGCGTGCGCAGGCAGTCGCCCCAGTAGTGCACCGTGCACCCGCCCACCGCCTCGGCGTAGTTCAGGAAGACCGAGTTGTCGGTGGAGGTGTCCAGCCCGCGACGGCCGTTGAAGTCGGCCATCGCGTCCTCCTCCCGCTGTGTGAAGTCCTCCGCCCTGAAGAAGCCGCCCTTCTCCAGCATCACCACGTCCCAGCCACGATCCGCCAGGTACGCCCCGAGCGTGCCGCCGCCGGCGCCCGTCCCGACCACAACGACGTCGGCGCGGTCGCGTATCGTCGCGCCTTCGCGCTCCGTGCCCTGGATAATCACGGTATGAGGGCCAGGATCATGGCTCGGGGGAGGGCGAGGTGACGCCGGAGGGGCGGTGGCTTCATGCGATTTCTCCGAAGTCCACGGACGTGACCGGGATCTGGAAGCGCTCCGGCCACGGACCCTCGAAGCCCGTCAGCGGGCGGGTCGCGTCGTCGGCGTAGGCATAGAAGTAGACGAAGGAGCGGGTGGCCTGGTACACCGCGCGGCGAAGGGTAAAGCGGGACGTGCCCCAGCCCCGCAGATAACGCAGCCGCTCCGCCGCAGAGAGCTGCGTGAAGCGCCGGAACGCATGCCCGCCGAACAGCGTTCCGTGCTGGAGCACGGTCAGTACCGTTCGCACATCCGTGCGCACAGGATCGCCGGCGAGCGCGATTTCCCGGTCGATTCGCTGCGCTACCTGCGAAGGCGGCACCGGCACGTCCTCGAGGAGCACCTCGCCAGCCGCGAGGGCGGTCGCGTATTGCTCCGGCGAAAGCGCATACAGATGCACGCCATCCTGCTCCGCCCTCGGAAAAGCCGCGGCAAGGCGCTCGGGGATCGACGAGGCGATCACGACTGCCGCCGTGCCGCCGGCGACGTGGCGCAGAAAGCCCCGCCGGTCGATTCCGGGCGGGAGAACGGGCGTGGGAGTGTCGGACATGGACGGAAGCTAGACGCAACGGCGAGGCGCTACAAGCTGCGGGTACCGGGCTCCGTGACAGCAGGTCGCGGCCCCGACGGAATCGCGTGTCCCGCAGCGGCCGCCGCGACGTCGAACCGTACCGGATGCAGCTCGGGCTGAGCGCCGCCTCGGCTCAGGGGGCAAGCACCTGTTCGCCGTCCCACCCGCTCGCTGAACTCGAGCCGCGCTCCCGCGGCGGCTCGGAGGCCGCGCACGCTCATGGACTCCCGCCGGTCAGCGCCGCACCGAGCCACGGCGGAGCTCACGCCGCCCGGCGACTCAAAGTCCGCCGCTGGGGGCGCCGCGCCCTGTCGCGCCCGCGGAACTGGACCCGGCTGCCTCTCCCTCGATACTTTCCGCCGATCTCACGCCCCCGGGGAACACGAACTTGCAAGCGATTCGACTCCACTACCGGCCGGTGCGCTACCTGCTCAGCCGTTATCTCGGCCGCGGCCGCCCATCCCTGCCGCTCGGGCCGCTCGGCTTCATCCGCCTCGACGAGGTGGAGACACCAGCGCTGCCCGGTCGTGACTGGGTGCGCGTGCGACCCAGCGCAAGCGGCATCTGCGGCAGCGACATCGCGGCAATCACGGCGCACGACTCGCTGCTGCTCGAGCCATTCCAGACCTACCCGTTCACGTTCGGCCACGAGAACATCGGTCGGCTGGAGCAGCTCGGGCCCGACGTACAGGGGTGGAGCCCGAACGACCGCGTCGCGGTCTCGCCGATGCTCGCCTGCGAGCAGCGGGGCATCGAGCCGCGCTGCGAGGCGTGCCGGGCCGGGCAGTACGGGCTGTGCGTCAACACGACCGAGGGCGAGCTCAGCCCCGGCTTCATGATCGGCTACTGCGCCGATACCGGCGGCGGCTGGTCTCGGGGCTTCGTCGCGCACGCGAGCCAGCTACGCAGACTGCCGTCGGAGACGGAGCTCCCCGATGACGTCGCCGTGCTGGTCGACCCGTTCGCGTCCGCGCTCCGGCCCGTGCTGCAGCACCCCCCGACGGAGGCCGATCGCGTGCTGGTGATCGGTGCCGGGAGCATCGGCATCCTGACGGTGAAGGCGCTACGGCTGACCGGCTGGGGGGGTGACATTGCCGTCCTCGGCCGCCATGGGTTCCAGAACGAGCGCGCAGAGGCCGCGGGCGCGAGTCGCATTCTCCACTCGAGGACGGAGCTCTACGACTGGAGCCGCGCTCATCCGGGAGCGCGCGCGTACCGGCCAACGCTGGCGCCCCGCTTCGTTGAGGGCGGACCGACGCTGGTGTACGACACCGTCGCGACGCAGCAGTCCCTGCGGGACACGCTCTCCGTCACCGCGGGCGGGGGCCGCATCGTCGTCGTCGGCAGCGCCGCGCGACTCGCCGCGGACTTCACCCGCCTGGTGATCCGGAACCTCGCCGTGATGGGGGTCTTCGCGTACGGGCCGGTTTCCTGGCGTGGGGAAAGCCGCGACATTTACGACGTGGCCCTGGAGTTGCTCCGCGGGGACGCGTTCGGCCGGCTCGAAATGATCACCCACTCGTTCGAACTGGAGGAGTATAGTGCAGCCATCGCAGCCGCCCTTGACAAGCACCGCCACCGGTCCGTCAAGGTCGTCTTCCGGCCGAGCGATTGACAGCGATCTCCTCGCCCGCCACACGCGGGAGCCGTTCGCCGCCATCTTCGACGGCCGTGCTCCGGACGAGCTGATCGAGCCGGGATCTCTGCTCGACGTGCCGGCCGCGCGCCGCTGGTTCGAGATCCTGCGTGTCGGCCTGCCGCAGTCGCTCTACACCTACCAGGTGCCGCTCGCGCAGAGGGCCGGGCCGGAGTCCACTGCGCTCGACCGCGACATCGTCATGTTCTCGACGTACTCCTATCTCGGGCTGATCGGCGACCCCCGAATCTCACGCGCGGTGCAGGAAGCGGTCGCCCGCTACGGCACGTCGACCGGCGGCGTGCGCATGCTTACCGGCACCCTCGAGTTGCACCTCGAGCTGGAGCAGGAGCTGGCGCACTTCCTGGGTCAGGAGGCGGCGGCGACGTTCGCGTCGGGCTACGACGCGAACATCGCCGCGATCACATCGCTGTTCGGGCCCTCCGACTACGCGCTGCTCGACCAGTACGCGCACCAGTCCATCCAGGACGGCGTGCGCATGGCCGGCTGCGAGACCCGTCGCTTCCGGCACAACGACATGGATGACCTGCGCCGGCGACTTCGCCAGGCGCGACATCGGGGCGCCCAGCGCATCCTGGTTGCGGTCGACGCGGTATTCTCCATGGACGGAGACCAGTGCCCGCTGGCCGACCTCGTTCGCATCCGCGACGAGTTCGGCGCGTTCCTGCTCGTAGACGAGGCGCATTCGATCGGCGCGATCGGCCAGACGGGCCGCGGCATCTGTGAGGAACAGGGGGTCGAGCCGTCGTCGATCGACATCCTGACCGGCTCGCTCTCGAAGGCGATCCCGTCGTCCGGCGGCTTCGTCGCCGGCGCCGGCCCGCTGAAGGTGTACCTGCAGCACGGTTCCGCGCCGTACCTCTTCTCGGCCGCGCTGACCCCCGCGAACGCCGCCGCGATCCTCGAGTCGCTGCGCATCCTCGATGCGGAGCCGGAGCGCATGGAGCGGCTACGCCAAAACAGCTGCCGGCTCGCCGAGGGCGTGCGCGACCTCGGCTTCGACTGCGGAGCTTCCGCCTCGCCGATCGTGCCGCTGCTGCTCGGCGACGAGTGGCGGGCCTACCGCTGGGCCCGTCAGCTGCTCGGCCGCGGGATCTTCGTTTCCGCGGTCAGCGTCCCGGCCGTCTCGCCCGGTCAAGCTCGTCTGCGTCTATGCGCCACCGCCGCCCACGAGGCAGAGCACTTCGACCAGCTCTTCAGCGCGCTCCGCGCCTGCCTCGCGGAGGAGGGCGGTGCTCCGGGCACTCGCTGAGCCGCCGCGCCGCCCGAGCTCCTTGTCTCGCGGAGCAGCGGCGAGCAGCGCAGCGAGTCGAGCGATGGTCATGTGTGGCTCCTCAGTACCTCGATAACGCGGTCTATGTCATCAGGCGTGTGATCGGCGTTGACCTGAAAGCGGATCTCCTCGTCGCCGCGGGGCACGACCGGATAGGCCAGCCCCGTTGCGAGCACGCCGTTGTCGTAGAGGTGGCGCACGAGCGAGCGCGTGCGCGCAGTATCGCGCACCATCAGCGGCACGACCGGGTGGTCGCCGGGGATCGTCTCGAGGCCGAGACCGATCAGGCCGCGCTCGAAGCGCGAGGTGAGGGAACGCAGCCGACCCAGCAGCTCGCGCCCCTCCTCGCTGTCCAGCAGCTCGAGCGACGCCAGCGCTGCGGCCGCCTCGCCCGCGGTGATCGGGTTCGAGTAGATGTACATCGGCGCGGTCTCGCGGAGGTACCGGATCAGCGGCTCGTCGCCGACCACGTACCCGCCGTTCACGCCGAACGCCTTCCCCAGCGTACCGACCAGCACGTCCACGGGCTCGCCGCCGGTGTACTCCTCCGTGCCACGCCCCGTCTCGCCGAACGCACCGACGCCGTGAGAGTCGTCGGCGAGCACGATGATGTTTTCCTCGAAATCGCCGTCGTGCTCTCGCGCGATCGCGACGATGCGGTCGAGCGGCGCGTGGTCACCCCGCATGCTGAAGATCCCGTCCGTGATCACCAGCACCCGCTTCGCGCGACCCTTCACCTGCTCGATCTGGCGCTCGAGCACGGCCATGTCCAGGTGCGGGTAGACCGACTTCTCCATCGGCCGTGACAGCCGGATCGAATTGATGATGCAGTTATGGTTCAGCTCATCGCTGATCACCGCGGTCGTCTCCGTAACCAGCGGCGTCACGATCCCTACCATCGTCGCGTAGGCCGACGAGAAGATCATCCCCGCCTCACGGCCATGGAACGCCGCCAGCCGGCGCTCGAGCTCTACGTGCGGCTCGTACGTGCCGCTGATGAAGCGCACCGCCCCCGGCCCCGCGCCGTACGCCTCCACCGCCCGTTCCTCCGCCTCGATCGTCGCACGCCGCAGCCCCATGCCCAGGTACGAGTTCGAGTTCATGCGGATGAACTCCCGCTCCCCCTCACCCCGCAGGACGAAGCGCGGACCCCGGTTGCCCGAAGGCGGAAGCACCCGCACGACGACCGATTCCTTCCCCTTCGCCGTGCCCTTCTCCTCCAGCTCCGCGACGTGCCTCTCCAGCACTCGATTCAACCGCTCCAGCGGCATGACTGCCTCCTTGCCCTTGCCCTCGCCCTCGCCCTCGCCCCTCGCCCTAGCCCTCGCCCCTCGCCCTCGCCCCTCGCCCCTCGCCCCTCGCCCTCGCCCTCGCCCTCGCCCTCGCCCCTCGCCCCTCGCCCCTCGCCCCTCGCCCCTCGCCCCTCGCCCCTCGCCCCTCGCCCTAGCCCTAGCCCTAGCCCTCGAAGCGCAGCTTCGCCAGCATGTCGGCCGTCATCGCCTCCAGATCGTACTCCGGGCACCATCCCCACTCCCGCCGGGCGGCGGTGTCATCGATGCGGCGGGGCCAGGAGTCCGCGATCCGCTGGCGGACAGGGTCGATGTCGTAGTCGATCGTGAAGTCGGGGATGTGGCGCCGGATCGCCTCCGCGAGCCGGGCGGGCGTGAGCTGCATGGCCGTTACGTTGAACGCATTGCGGTGCTCGAGGCGCGAGGGACCGGCTTCCATGAGTGACACCGCCGCCCTGAGAGCATCGGGCATGTACATCATGTCGAGCTGCGTGTCCTCGCGCAGGAAGCAGGTGTAGTGGCGATGCTCGACCGCCTCGTGAAAGATCTCGACCGCGTAGTCCGTCGTGCCGCCGCCGGGCGGAGCCGCGTACGAGATCAGCCCTGGATAGCGGACGCCTCGCGCGTCCACGCCGAAGCGGTCGTGGTAGTAGTCGCACAGCAGCTCACCCGCCACCTTCGTCACGCCGTACATGCTGGTGGGCCGCTGAATGGTGTCCTGAGGCGCAGGGTCCGGCGGCGTCCCGGGTCCGAAGGCCGCGATCGAGCTGGGGCAGAACACCGCGCAGCCGTGCCCCCGCGCCGCCTCCAGCACGTTGAAGAGGCCGCCCAGGTTGACCCGGTAGGCCTTCTGCGGGTCGCGCTCCGCGGTAGCCGAGAGGATCGCCGCCAGGTGATAGATCGTATCGACGTCGTGGCGCTCGATCGTGCGTTCGAGGGCCGTCGCATCGGTGCAATCCACGAGCTCGAACGGTCCATCTTCCACCTCGGGGCGTCGAATGTCCGAAGCCACGACGCGGTCTTCGCCATACCGCTGCCTCAACGCAGGAACGAGCTCCGAGCCGATCTGCCCCGCCGAGCCCGTCACCAGTATCCGCTGCATCCGCTCCGGTCCCCTCGCGCTGTCCGACATGCCGCCACCGCCGCGCTAACCTACCGGCGGGCAATGGAAGGCGCTAACGGAGCTCCCTCGCCGCAGCCGTCCCTCACGCCTCGCAGTAAACGCCTCGCCGTCAGCGCCTCGCAGTAAACGCCTCGCCGTCAGCGCCTCGCCGTCAGCGCCTCGCCGTCAGCGCCTCGCAGTAAACGCCTCGCAGTAAACGCCTCGCCGCAATCGCCTCGCCGTCAGCGCCTCGCAGCCGCGACTCTCAGCAACGCCCGCGCCTTCGCGAGCGTCTCCTCGTATTCCTTCGCCGGCACGGAGTCGGCGACGATGCCCGCGCCGGCCTGAACGTAGGCGCGGCCGCCCGTCGCGACGAGCGTGCGGATCGCGATGGCGGTGTCCATCGCGGATCCGCCGTACGCGATGTAGCCGACCGCGCCGGCGTAGGGGCCGCGGCGCACGGGTTCCAGCTCGTCGATGATCTGCATCGCCCGGATCTTGGGAGCGCCGGAGACGGTCCCGGCAGGAAAACAGGCGCGGAACACATCGAACGCATCGAGGCCCTCGCGGAGGTGGCCTTCGACTTGACTGACGATGTGCATCACGTGGCTGTACTTCTCGATGCCCATGTACTCCGGCACCTTCACGCTGCCGTAGCGCGCCACCCGGCCGACATCGTTGCGGCCGAGGTCCACGAGCATGAGATGCTCCGCGCGCTCCTTCTCGTCCGCGAGCAGCTCCTCGATCAGCGCCCCGTCCTCCTCATCCGTTTGGCCGCGCCGGCGGGTTCCGGCGATCGGCCGCACGATCACCCGCTCATCTTCCAGGCGGACGAGCACCTCCGGCGAGGATCCGACGAGCGTCAACCCGTCCAGCTCCAGGAAGTAGAGGTACGGCGACGGGTTCAGGGAGCGAAGCTCGCGGTAGAGCGTGAACGGCTCCGTTGACAGCTCCATCTCGAGTCGTTGGCTGAGCACGACCTGGAAGGCATCGCCGTCCAGGATGTAGTCGCGGATGCGCTGGACGTCGCGCTCGAAGTCGGCGCGGGCGTACGAGCTTTCGAAGGCGACGTCGCCGACGGTCTGGCGCCAGGGCAGCGGCGGCGGCGCGGGCTCCGACTCCAGCGAACGAGCCAGCCGGTCCAGCTTCACGATGGCTTCGCCGTGCCTTCGCTGCAGCTCGACCCGATCGGGATCTCCGGAGACGTCGACGAGTGCGATCGCGCGCGCGCGGCCGAACAGGTTGTCGATCGCGAGCACGACGTCCGTCATCATGAACACCGCCTGCGGCAGCCGCAGGTCGTCGGGCGGCGGCTCCCCGAGCCGCTCGATGTAGCGCACCATGTCGTAGCCGGCGAAGCCGACGGCGCCGCCAATGAAGCGGGGCAGTCCCGGCACGCGCACCGTGCGACGCGCACGCAGGAGCGTCGCGAGCTCGCGCAGCGGATCCTCGGAGGGCTCGCCGGCCGACCAGCCGCCATCCGCTGTCCAGCGCCGCACGAGCCCACCCCGCCTCTGCGGTCCCGCATCGACGCGCCACGCCTCGCGTGGCTCTGTGCCGAGGAAGGTGTAGCGAGCCCACTTCTCGCCCCCCACCACCGACTCGTAGAGAAAGCCGAACGGTGCGCGGCGCAGCTTCGCGTAGGCGGTCACCGCCGTGTCCGTGTCGAAGAGCAGCTCGCGCCAGACGGGGACGAGGTCCCCCTGTCGCGCCAGCTGCTCGAACTCCTCGAAGGCGGGGGCCGGGTTCATGGCGGGCAAGGTCCGCCGGCCCCGGGCGCGGCGCAAGGCCCGCCTTCCCTTGCCCGGCGCTGGCGCCGGCGCCACCATCCGCGGAATGGACGAGCAGGGAATCCCCATACTGGTCGCCGTCGACACCGGCGGCACGTTCACGGACGTCGTCGCGCTGCGCGATGGCCGCCTGCTCGTGCACAAGCTGCCGTCCACGCCGGACGATCCGGCGCGCGCCGTGATCGATGGCATCCGCGCAGTCGCCAGGGGCATTCCTCCCGCCGACCTGACGCTCGTCCACGGATCCACGGTCGCGACGAACGCGCTGCTCGAGCGCGATGGCGCCCACGTGGCGCTCGTGACGAATCGCGGCTTCGAGGATGTCATCGAGATCGGGCGTCAGAACCGGCCACAGCTCTACGCTCTCGTCGGCCACAGGCCGCCTCCGCTTGTCGCGCGCGGCGACCGGCTCGGCATCTCGGGCCGGATCGGACCGGCGGGCGAGGAGATCGAGCCGCTCGACGGACGGGAGCTCCAGGAGCTGCCGGCGCGGATTCCCGGCGGCGTGCAGTCCATCGCCATATGCCTGCTGCACAGTTACGCGAACGCCGCGCACGAGGAGAGCGTCGCCGGCGCGCTCGAGGGGCTCGGGCTGCCGATCTCCGTATCCTCCCGCCTGCTCCCCGAGTACCGGGAGTACGAACGGACCGCCACGACCGTAGTCAACGCCTTCGTCGCCCCGCGAATGCAGCGCTACCTCGGCCGGCTCGCGCGCGACTCGGGGGCGGGCCGCGTTCGCATCATGGGATCGGGCGGCGGCGCGCTTCCGATCTCGCGCGCCGTCCGCGAGCCCGTGCACACCGTTCTCTCCGGTCCGGCCGGCGGCATCATCGGCGCCCTCGAGCACGCGCGCCGCGCCGGCATCACCGACATCCTCACCTTCGACATGGGGGGCACGTCCACCGACGTCTCCCTCTGCCCCGGTCGGCCGCTGCACACACGCGAGTTCGAGATCGGCGGGCTGCCCGTCGCCGTTCCCGTCCTGGACATCCACACGGTCGGCGCGGGCGGCGGCTCGATCGCCTGGGTGGACGCGGGTGGCGCGCTTCGAGTGGGACCCCGGAGCGCGGGGGCGCAGCCGGGGCCGATCTGCTACGGGCTCGGCGGTACCGAAGTCACGGTCACCGACGCGCACGTCTGGCTCGGGCGCATCCCCGCGGAAGCCCGCCTCGCGGGCGGCCGCCTGCTCGACCGCGACGCGATCGCGGGGCCGCTCGCCGACCTCGCCCGTGCTCTCGGGCTTTCCACCGACGCGGCGGCCGAAGGAATACTGGACGTGGCGAACGTCGCGATGGAGGGGGCGCTACGCGTCATCAGCGTAGAGCGCGGCTACGACCCCGCCGCCTCGACTCTGTTGCCGTTCGGAGGTGCCGCCGGGCTCCACGCCGTCGAGCTCGCGGAGCGGCTCGGCATCCCGCGCGTTCTGCTCCCGACCGATCCCGGGGTGCTGTCGGCCTTCGGCATGCTCGTCTCACCGGTACGCAAGGAAGCTGCCCGCACCGTCCTTTCCGCGGCCGCTGTGTCCGACGGAGCGTCTCTCCAAGACACGATGCTCGACCTCGAGGCAGAGGTACTCGCGGCCATGGCCGGTGAAGGAATCCCGGCACGAGGCCTGACGATCGAGCGCATCGTCGACGCCCGCTACCGGGGCCAGAGCTACGAGCTGCGCGTCCAGGCCGACGGATGGGTGGAGCGCTTCCATCAGGCGCACGAGACCCGCTACGGCTATCGCCAGCACGAGGAGCCCGTCGAGGCCGTCACCGCGCGGGTCATCGCGAGCGCGACGGCGCCCGCGCTCCCGGTCCCGCGTTTGTCCGCTGCCGGCGACACCGATCCGCCCACCCGGGAGGTCACCGTGGTGCATCGAGGAGCTCCTGTGGCCGCCCGGCTCGTGGATCGGTCCTCCCTGCTTGCAGCACACCGCATCATCGGCCCGGCCGTAGTGCTGGAATACAGCGCGACGACCTGGCTACCACCAGACTGGAAAGCCACCGTCCAGCCGGACGGCGCATTGCTTGCCGGCCCCGCGACACCGTAGTGCCGCCCGAGGTCGTCGCCGCCACCGCGGCGAGCATTGCTGCGGTCCCGGCCAGCGGGTCACCCCTGCTCAGCCGCCGGCACCTCGTCCGGATCGATACCGTGTTCGACCGGGCCGCGCGTCGTCGCCCAGAGTGGAAGCTCACGTCCGAGGAGCAGCTCCGTTCTACGCACCTGCTCACGCGCCACCGAGCGGAGGCGTTCGCCGACCTCCGCGGACTGGTCCTCCTGCTTCGGAGCAGTCTCCCTGGTGGCCATGTGGCTGGCCCGTTCCTTCCAGCCCCGGGGTACCCACGGCGCCACGCGGTCCCATAGGGCGCTGTGTCGGAACCGCTCCAGCAATCCGAGGCCCCGCGACGTATGGATCGTGTCGGGCCGTGCGTTCCGTTGCTCCAGCCTCGGCTCGCCCGATGGAGCGGGCAGGCCGAGCCACGCGAGAGTCCCGCTCAGCAGGGTGCCCGGGTCGCGGATCACCTCCTCGTAGACGAGGGTCAGCACGGCTTCCGGTCCGAACAGTTCCAGCCACGATTCCAGCTGCATCGCGTAGTCGCCGTAGGCCATGTACAGCGGGTCCTGTGTGAGGGCCTCGAGCATCGGCCGCTCCTCGCGGAACTCCGGCCGCACGGAACGCGTGTTGTGCCAGTAATGACTGATAGCCCGGTCGATCGGATCGCGCATTAGGTAGATCATCCTGGCGTCCGGAGAGAACGCGTGGAGTCGTTGCGCCACACCCTCGAACAACGGCCGCTTCGTGTAATGGGTGCTCGACTCGCCGGCGTAGCGTACGTCCATCGCATCGGCGAAGAGGCTCAGGTACCAGTCCGGATCCTTGGGATGGTAACGGAACTCGGGCACGAAGAATCCCGGTTCCTTGATCGGCGACATGAAGATGTCCGGGTGTCCGGCCAGGAAGTGGTGGAGCGAGGTGGTACCGCACTTGGCGGCGCCGATGATGAAGAGATTGGGCCTCAATGGTGCGACCTCCGCCGCAGGCGTATCACCATAGGAACTCGGATCCCCAGGCCTCGGCCAGACGTCGATTGTGCGGAGCAAAATGTCGCTGAAGACGCTCCCTCATTTCCGCCGGCATCTCCGAATAGTGGCCGACGTTGTAAGCGCGCGATTCCGGAAGCCGCAGCGGCCGCAGCTCGAGGAAGCGGACGAGGCGCTCCCACTGCACCGCCGGGTGATCGAAGAAGGACTCACTCTTGAGGATCAACAGGCTCTCGCGGGGGAATACCTCGGCGTACCGCCGTAGCTGCTCCTCGTAGTGGCCTCGCTCGACGTACGTATAATGCTGGTGCGCGAAGCTCAGGTATTCAGGCTCCGCCAGCAACCGCTCGAGCTCGCCGGCCGTTCGCTCCGCTTCCCGCTCCACCGCGTCGCTGAAAGAGAGCGGCTCGCGACCCTTTCGTCGGTTGTGCTGGTAGTGGGAGTACGCACGCGTCACCGGATCGCGCAGGAGCACGATCAGCTTCACCTCGGGAAGGAGCTCGCGAATGCGTCTCGGCGCCTGGGGGTGGAACAGATAGTACGGGCTGGACTCCCCCGTCACACGCCTTCGTGGCACGGAGAGCGGGAACTGGGCCGCGTACCAGGACGTTCCTCTCGAGAAATTCAGGTCGAAGAAATGAACCTCCTTAAGCTTCGTCGCCGTAACATCCGGATGCTGCGAGAGTAGCCGATACAGCGTGGACGTTCCGCCCTTCTGGGCGCCGATGATGATGAACGAGGGGAGAGTTCTCGCGCCCGCGGTGGCGACCCGGAACCCGAAGCGGAGCCGTCGCAATCTGTAGAGGCCGGGAAGTTCCATGGAGAAGTGCGCGAGGGTATTGCCACGACGGGCGTCTCGGCCATGCGAACAGTAGCATAATGCGACGTTCGCGGTCGAGACAGAGCGGGCCGGACCCCGATCCAGCCGGACGGCGCATTGCTTGCGCAGGCGGCGGGAAAGTCATGGTGAATCCAATGGAGGCGATATGATGCGATGGAAGGGGTTTTCGTGCGCGGCAGCAGCCCTCGTGCTGATGGCCGCGCCGGTGTCGGCGCAGACGATCTCGCTGCTGCCGAAGGTCGGCGGCTTCGCTCCGCTGTCCGATCTCCAGGACGCGAACGGTGGGGTCCAGGAGCTGAAGGGAAGCCTGGCGATCGGCCTCGCGGCCGAGCTGAAGCTGCCGGTGCTGCCTCGGCTGCGCGTCGGCTTCGACTACGCCACAAACAGCGAGCTCTCCGACTCCGGGATCGGCGCCACGGGCACGGCGCCGAACGCCACGCTTCTCGCCGTGACCGGCGATCTGGTGCTGCGCCCGCTGAATGCCGGGCCGATCCGACCGTACGGGCTGCTGGGCGCCGGGGTCAAGCACTACGACATCTCGACCGACGAGCTGACGGACCCCGACCTGCAGGCGATCTTCGACCACAACCAGTCGAACTTCACCGGTCACCTCGGCGCCGGGCTGGACGTCGGCCTCGGCGTGCTCGGCGTGACCGTCGAAGCCAGCGACTACATCAGCCGCTTCGATCCGGGCGACGCCGGCGACAGCAAGTGGCAGAACGACATCTTCGCCATGGTGGGCATGCGGCTCGGTCTGTTCTGATTGAGAAGAGTCGCGCGACGCTTTAACTTCAGCGGTTCGCGCCGGGCGGGAGGCCGGCGGTGACGACCGCGGAAACGGAAGAATGAGCGCAACCACGGCGCCCCGGACGGGAGCCCCGGTCCGGGGTGGCGGCAGCGACACGACCTACCGGCCGCCATACCTCGCGGCCGGCCTCGCCGCGCTCGGCGTGTGGCTGCTCTACGCCTTCACGCTCGCGCCCTCGACGGCGTTCTGGGACACGAGCGAGTACATCGCGACCGCCCACATCTTCTCCATCCCGCACCCACCCGGGAATCCGCTGTTCGTCGTGCTCGCGAGGGCCTGGGAGGTGCTGCTCGCACCGACGGGGCTTTCGGTCGCCGTGCGCATCAACCTGTTCAGCGCGACCATGGGCGCCGTGGCCCACGGCTTCTGGTTCCTGCTCGTGGACCGCATCCTCGCGTTCTTCACCCCGGACCGTCGCTTCCGCATCGCGGGCGCGGCGGCGGCGGTGCTCATCAGCGCGACCGCGTTCACCGTGTGGAACCAGTCGAACGTGAACGAGAAGGTCTACACGGTCTCACTGTGCACCATCGCGCTGCTCTCCTGGCTCGCGTTCCACTGGCGTGACAACCTCGGGCAGGGCAAGGATGACAACCTGATCCTGCTAATGGTCTTCATCCTGGCGCTGTCGGTCGGCAACCACCTGATGGCGTTCCTGGCGGCCCCCGCGCTCGTGCTCTTCATCCTGCTCGTCGAGCCGCGAACGCTGCTGAACTGGAAGCTCTACGCCGCGGCGCTCGTCGCGGCCGTCGTCGGCCTCTCGGTCCACCTCTTCCTGCCGCTTCGCGCCGGGCTCGACCCCATCATCAACGAGGCGGACCCGAGCACCTGGCACGCGCTGCTCGCCTCGCTGGCACGCAAGCAGTACGACAAGCCGTCGATTCTCATGAACCCGGTCACGCGCGACACGGGCCGCGACATCTCGCTCGTGATGGCGCAGATCGGCAACTACCTGCAGTACTTCGACTGGCAGTGGGCGAGATCGATCGCGGGCAACGTCTCGGTGTTCGGCGGCATGCGCCCGGTCATCACCGCCCTCTTCATCGGACTCGGCGCCTACGGCGGCTGGTCGCACTGGCGGCGCGACAGGATCAGCTGGTTCTACGTCGCGCTGCTGTTCTCGACGCTGTCGCTCGGGCTCGTGATCTACCTGAACTTCAAGTACGGCTACTCCTGGGCGCGCAACGTCTACCCCGACGTGGAGATGCACGAAGTCCGCGAACGCGACTACTTCTTCATGGTCAGCTTCTCGGTGTGGGGGCTGTGGGCCGGGATCGGAATCGCCGCACTCTGGCAGCGGTTCAGCGAGGATCTGCTGCCCCGGGTCCGCTCGATCGGCCGCGCCTACGCGACCACCTCGCCGGTGCTCGTCCTCGCGCTGCTTCCGCTCGCGCTGAACTGGAGCTGGGCGTCGCGAGCGAACGACTACTTCGCCCGCGACTGGGCGTACGACCTGCTCATGAGCGTCGAGCCCTACGGAGTGCTGTTCACGAATGGAGACAACGACACCTTTCCACTCTGGTACGTGCAGGAGGTGGAGGGCGTCCGGCGGGATGTGACCGTGATCGTCACGTCGTACCTCAACACGCCGTGGTACGTGAAGCAGCTGCGCGAGCTCACGAAGCCGT
The DNA here is from genome assembly GCA_963798855.1 of uncultured Gemmatimonadales bacterium. GTDB lineage: Bacteria > Gemmatimonadota > Gemmatimonadetes > Longimicrobiales > RSA9 > CAWCUU01. The sequence goes on from CAWCUU010000002.1 coordinate 594,503, forward strand.
GCCCGCCCGGAGTCGACCCACTCGCCGACCCGACGCGCATTGTCTGCCAGCGACCGTATCAGCCGGACAAGTCGGGAGGCTTCTACGAGAGGCTCGCGGAGAGGCAAGCGCCCACCACGGCGCGTGAGCCAATCCCGCAAGTGCCGCCCAGGAGCCTGCTGACTCCGCCGACGCGGTCCATCATCCCGCTCTCGGATACCGAGATCGACCGCATCGCCGGGACCTATCCGTTCCGGACCGATCAGACGCTCTCGTTCACGGCCGGCAAGGTCGAGACGACGCTGTCGGAGGGCACGGTGATGCTGCCGGCGGATGTATTCATGACGGCGATCCTCACCGAGATCATGAAGGCACCCGCGGACCGGCCGATCTACTACGCGAGCACGACGCAGACCTATCGCGATCTGAATCTGGACGACTTCCTGATCCGCCAGGGCTTCGCTTATCAGCTGCACGACGGACCCGTCGAGGCCGACTCGACCCGCGGCATCTACCAGCTGCCGACCAACAGCCCCTTCCGGACGGTGGTGGGCCGCTACTTCGACCTGCCGCGCACCGATTCGCTGCTCTGGGACGTGTTCGTCCACCGCCCCGGCATTCCGGAGAAATGGCCGCACTGGGTGGATGCCGCGACACAGAACATCCCCTACTACTACTCGTGGACGCACTACGCCGCGGCGCAGGTGCACTACATGCTCGGCGAGGAGCAGAAGGCGCAGCGACACCTCGAGCGGGCCGAGGCTTGGAGCAAGCTCGCGGAGAAGTAGCCGCTTCGTTGGCAACGAGGCCCGATCCCCCATTCGACCCCCCCACGCCACGGCCGGCTTTCGGCGCCATCCTCGTGCTGCTGGCGGCGATGCTCTGGGGCACGCTCGGCATCTTCGGCAAGTCGCTCTACGCCCGCGGGCTGACCCCGATGGAGGTCGCGAGCGTACGCGCCGCGGTGGGGCTCGTCGGCCTCGCGCTCTGGTTCGCTCCACGCCCACGACGGCTCCGCGTGAGAGCGCGCGATCTGCCCCTCCTGATCGCGTACGGAGTCATCGGATACGCGGTATTCGAAACGCTGTTCTTCTCCGCGCTTGCACGCTCGCCCGTCGCCATCGCGGCGGCCCTGCTCTACACCGCGCCGGCATTCGTGCTGATCTTCGGCTGGATCACCGGCGATGAGCCGTTTCGCGTCGCTCGCCTGCTCCCGCTCGGCCTCGTGCTCGCCGGAGTCTTCCTCGTCACCGGCGCGGCGCGTACCCTGCTCGTCGGGGCGACGTCGCTCTCGCCCCTCGCGCTCGCGCTCGGCCTCGCCTCCGGGCTCATGTACGCGCTGTTCACCTGGTTCGGTAAGCGAGCCGCCGCACGACACCGCCCCACGCCGCTGATCTTCTACGTCTTCCTATTCGCGACGCTGGCGCTAGCGATCCCGGCCCCACCGTGGCGGGTCGCAGCCGCGCACCCCGACGCGGTGCCGCTGCTCGTGCTGCTCGGCCTCGTGCCCACGCTCGGAGCGTACGTGCTGTACGCGACCGCGCTGCACCACCTGCCGGCGAGCACGGCCAGCATGCTCGCATCGGTCGAGCCGGTCGTCGCCGGGCTGCTCGGCTTCTCGCTGCTCGGTGAGGCACTGTCGTGGGACCGGATGTTGGGGATCGGGCTGGTCGTCGCCGCCGCGGCGTTGCTGGCGCGCGGAGAGCACCAGTCGACGACAGCACCGGCGGACGCGGTGCCGGTCGCTGCGGACGCGCCCGGTCACGCGCACTGACCCTACGCTTCGATCAGCTCCGCCTCCGGCGCCGGCCCCTCCTCGGTGCGGACGATGCTCGCGCCGGTGCGCTCGTCGAAGTCCACGCGCACGACGTTGTCGAGGCCGTCATGGACGGTCTCGATGTGCGTGATCAGGATGACCTGTTCGAAGCGGTCGCCGAGGCGGTGCAGCAGCTGGATCACGTTGTCGCGACGATCGACGTCCAGCGATCCGAACACCTCGTCGAGGATCAGGATGGAGAGCGGATGGCCGGCGCGCTCCGCGATCATCTGGCTGATGGCGAGTCGCAGGACGAGGTTCGCAATGTCCTCCTCTCCGCCGCTGATGACGGGCTTCTCGTCGCCTTCGTCGAGGACCAGGATATTGTAGGAGTCGTCGATTTCGATGCTCGTGTAGCGGCCGTCGGTAATCTCGGCGAGGAACCGTGAGGCGAGCTCACCGAGCTCGGGACGAACGCGGTCGTTGAGCTCCTGGCGGAGCCGGCTGAACGCGGCATCCAGCTCGTTGTGGTGCCGCACCTCGGTCTCCAGGTCGTCGAGCTTCGCGCGTCGCTCCCGGTAGGCGGTCTCGTCGTCGCGGGCTCCGGCGAGCGCCTGCTCCGCCGCGCGCACCTCGCCGGATGTCTCGCTGCGCTTCAGCTCCGCGCGGCGCGCGGCGTCTGTCGCTGCCTCGTGCGCCGCGCCCAGCCCGCGATACGCACCCTCGTCGAATGCGATCTCCGCGTGCTCCTTCTCGAGCGCGGCAATGCGCTGTGCCGCGGCGGCCGCGACCTCCTGCGCCTCGCCCCGCTCCCTCTCGCGCGTGGCGCGCGCCTCCACGACCTGCTCCAGCCGTGCAACCTCACGCTCCACGGCGCGAAGCTCCTCGAGACGTCGCTCGGCGGCGCGGTGCGCCTCCGCGTCGTAGCCGGTCTGCAGCTCGGCGAGCTCGGCCCGCAGCCGGTCGAGTGTCTCCTCCTTCCGCTCGCTCTCCTGCACGAGCACGCCGAGCTCCTCGGCGGCCCGGATGCAGCGGCCGTGTCGCTCCTGCAGCCCCTCGATCAGCCGGCGGATGTCTGCACGCAGGGCCTCCGCGCGCTCGAGCTCCGGAGGCTGCTGTTCCAGCTGCTTCGCACGCTGGCTCAGCCACTTCCCGTCCTGCACCAGCGTCTGCCACTCGTCCTCGAGCCGACCGACGACGTTCTCGAACTCGGCGCCGAGCGGTCGCTCGCATGTCGGGCACGTGCCGTCGGGGCCGGCCTCCCTCAGCTCCGCGATCTGCTCCTTCAGCTCCCGCGCGCGATCGCGGTACTGGTCGAGCTTCGTGCGCACGTCCTGACGCGTCCCCACCCATTCGCGGTGCCGCTGCTCGACGCCCTGCTCGGCCTCGTCCAGCGCGGCGTGTCTGTCGGCGAGCTGCGCCTCCACCTGCCTCAGCAGCTCGGGCGCCTGCTCGAGCCGCTTCATCCGCTCCACGGACTCCGCCAGCTCCTCGGCGAGCGCGACCTCGCGCTCCGCCTGGGCGCGACGTCGCTCGTCCCGCCGCGCGAGCTCCGACTGCCGCTCGCACGTCTCGACCAGCCCCGGCAAGGCCTCGAGATCGCCTCTCAGCACGACGAGTCTCGCGTCTGCCTCGGCGATCCGCTTCAGCTCCGTCGACGCCCGCTCCGCGTCGCGCTCCGCCGTCTCCCGCTCCCGGTCCGCGACCTCGACCGCATGAGCCAGCTCGCGGGAGCGCTCCCGCGCCCTCTGCGCATCCAGCCAGCGCGGCTTCAGCGCGTCCAGCTCGGCCTGCGCGCCGGCGTGCGCGGCCCGCGCCGTCTCGAGCGACACGGTCGTCTCGCGCAGCCGGCGCTCCGCCGCTTCGCTCGCCCGCCGCAGGACCGCGACGTCGGGCAACGCGGCAAGCAGACCGTCGGCCTCGTGGCGCAGAGCGTTACGGCGCTCACGGGCGGCCTGCTGCGCCAGCCGCAACCGCTCGTAGCCAAGCACCTGGCTGAGGAACCGGCCGCGCTGCGCGGGACCCATCTGCGCGAGAAACTGCAGCTCCTTCTGGCCGGTGAAGTAGGTGTTGAAGAACTCCTCGCGGCTCATGCCCAGGCGGGATTGCAGATACCCTGTTGCGCCGCCGATCCCAGTCGCGACCGGCGCGTCGCTACCATCGAGGAAGACCTCCGCGCCGTTGAGTGAGCGGACGACGCGGTACTCGTTCGCCCCGATATCGATGGACAGATCGACCTCGACGCGGCTCCGCCCGGGCGCGCGCGCGAAACGGATCGTGTCGTTCGTGCCACGCGCGGCGGAGGAGCCGTAGATCGCCCAGGCGATCGCCTCGAGGATCGTGCTCTTGCCGGCGCCGTTCGGGCCGATGATGCCGGTCACGCCATCGCGGAAATCGAGCTCCGTCGCCGCGTGCTGGCGGAAGTTCTGGAGCCGCAGTCGACGCAGCTTCACGCCGGCAGCGGTGGCGAAAGGTCGGCTTCGTCGTCCCGACCCGAGCCGGCCTCGCCGAGGTAGCGCAGGGCGAGCCGGACGAGGCGCTCCCGCTCGATCGAGGGGGCGGTCGGCTGCCAGTGGCGGAGGAAGCTCTCCAGCTCGTCCTCGAGCGTGCGGTGCCGTTCCGGGGAGCCGACCCCCGTCGTTCGGGAGACCTCCGGCCGCCGCACGTCCAGGTGGAAGTGCAGCGCCTGAGCCCGCCAGGCACGGAGCTGCGCGTGATCCAGCTCGCGGAACAGCTCCCGCGGCATCTCCTCCAGCACCAGCCGCACGATCTTGCCGTCCAGCCCGCCCGGCACGGACTCCACCACCTCGCGCACGCGCGCGTCGAGCTGTTGCGGATCGAGGAAAGATCCGGGCCCGTCGCCCAAGCGGTCACGCAACCGCGCGGAGACGCGCGGCAGATCCAGCACGGTGCGGGTCGCGATCTCGTGGAACCTCACGGCGCGCGAGTCGCTGTCCCAGCAGACATAGCCCTTCGAGGACGTCGCCTCCTCCCAGATGTTCGTGCTGCAGCGCTCGAGCGACCCGGAGTACCACATGTTCGGCGCAAGCTCGGTCGCGATGTGGTAATGGCCGAGCGCGACATAGTCCCACCGCTCCGGCCGGATCTCGTCCGTGTGGATCGAGGCCCCCCCATAGTCGCCGAGGAAGCGAAGCTTCCCCTCGGCGGTCCCGCCCGCGACCGTGCCGTGCATCATCAGCACGTTCAGGCCCGCTCCTGCGTCCGGCTCCAGGTCGAGCGGGCGCCCGGTCGCGGTCGCCGCATGCGGCACGCACAGCACGCTGGTGTCCAGCTCCGGGAGGTGGATGCGGCGAGGCTCGCCCTCGACGACCACGACGCGCGGGATCTCCCCGAGCAGCCTCAGGATGCTGCCCGTCTCGACGGACCTCGGCGCGTCGTGGTTGCCGCCGATCACGACCACCGGCGTGTCCGGCAGCGCGGAGTGCAGCCGCGCGAACTGACGGAACGCGTCCGCGATCGCCGCGTTCGGCGGACGTACGGTATGGAAGACGTCACCGGCGATCAGCACGAGGTCCGGGCACCGCTCGATCACGCCATCCAGCGCCATGCGCAGAGCGAGCGCGATGTCCCTCTCGCGCACGTTCACGCCACCAGACGCGATGCGGTGGTAGGCCCGGTAGCCGAGGTGCAGGTCGGCGAGGTGCGCGATGATCACGGCCGTCGCCCATCCTGCACCCTGATCAGCCCGCCTTCGCCGCCGGCCTGTCGCACCGCTTGCTGCTCGACCGCCAGCCGCACCCGCTCGAGCAGCGACTTCCACTCCCGCTCCTCCGCCTCCGCCTCCGCCTCCCACCGGCCCTCCAGCTCGCTCTCGAGAGAGGTCGACAGGCCCGATCCCCGACCGCCACTCGAGGCGCCCCGTACGAGCACCGACCGACGCTCGCGACGCAGCCACGCCTCGCGCCGCCGGCCCACAGTCTCGGCCCGATACGCCGCCACGCGCTCCGCGAGCTCGGCCGATGTCACCGCGAGCATCGCGAGCACCTCATCCGACAGGACCGCGCCCGTGATCGCCGAGTCGCGCAGCGTCGCCACGATCATCCCCGCCTCCTCGTGGGCATGCTCCGCCTCCAGGTGCGGCTTCAGCGCCCGTTCCAACTCCGCGCGCGTGAACACCGCCTCCCCATCGCCCCCACCCGCCCGCCATACTCCGCTATCTCCAGCCATCGCTCCACCTACCCCTAACGCTCACCCTACTCCTGGCCCCCCTACCCCTCTAATCCCCCCTAGCCCTAGCCCTAGCCCTCAGCCCTAAGAATAAGGGTCCTCTCTGACTTCCACGTGCTTCGCCCCCTCCAGCCAGTCCTCGCCGCCGATCGAGATCGTCTCGCGCCCCACACGCTTCGCGAGCTGCGAGCGGAAGAAGGCGAGAGCGTCCCGCGGTCGGACCTGCTGCGCCCGGTGCAGCGCGCGCAGGACATCGTCGGGCGCCCGTCCTGCGATCAGGTCCTTCACCTCGTTGACCGAAGCGGCACCGTCGAGCCGGCGGACCTGTCGCGCGACGGCGTCCTCGAGCGGGACGTCCTCTGCGGGCGGAAACTCCTCGACGCCGAGCCGTCCCGTCATCACCGCCGGCCGGGGGAAGCGCAGGAAGACGGGGTGCGCGAAGTGCGGGTGACGCACCATGAGCTCGCCCTTTGGCAGCGTCGCGAGCTTCGCCCTGATCGCCGGCGAGAGCACGGAATAGCCGGCGGTGGCCAGCTCGTCGATGTCCATCCGGCCGTAGATCGCCGTGCCGGCGTTGCCGACCACGCGCTTGTGGACCTGGCTGCGGAACTGCTGCGCGCTGAACAGAACGAGGCCCAGGTAGCGGCCGCGCTCGCTGATATCGAGGAGCATCCTTCGCACGTAGGTCTCCTGCGCGTCGGACGGAGCGTACTTGTTCAGCTCATCCACGAAGACGACGAGGTGCTTCACGCCGAGCGCGTCGCGTTCCAGCCGCTCGCGCGCCTCGTTGATGACTCGCGCGAAGATCAGGTCCTGCGCCTCGGGCTCGACGTTCGCGATGTCGATGACGTAGACGGCGCGATCCTCGAGATCTCCCCACGGCAGGTCGCTCACGGCATCGTCGTTGGAGACGAGACCCTTCGCGCGGGTTGCGAGGTTCAGCAGGCGGTTGCGGACCTTCCGGATCGTCGCGACATGGTGCGTCTTCCACGTCTGGCGGTCGTTCGCCTCGCAGACCCGCAGCACATCGTCGAACCATGCCTCCAGCTCCTGGAAAGTCCGCACCCGGTGCAGCGCCACGCCGCTCTGGGGATCCACGAAGTCCCGTCCCACCACGCGCTCGCGGATGAACTCGATCAGCGCATCCGCCTTCGCGTCCACGTCTTCACGGGTGAGCAGCACCTCGGCGAACTTCAGGATCTGCTCCAGCCCCCACACCAGTGGCCTGACTTGACCCGACAGCGCGTCGTTCGTGCGCAGCGTGTTCAGGTTCCAGCCGTCGGGCTTGTACGGCGCGTAGTAGTGGACCGAGTCGAACGGCCGCGCGGCCACGCCGAGCCGCTCGTACACAGACAGGTCCTCGCTCGTGAGCTCGCCGCCGCGGTCGAGGAAGAGCAGATCCGGACCCTTCACATTGAAGCACAGCGCTGCGACTCTGCCTTTGCGCTCGGGCAGATGCTCGAAGATGCTGGACAGGAGGAACAGCACGGCCGAGGTCTTCGTGGCGAGGCCGCTCACGCCCGTGATGTTGAGGTGCGCGGCCTCGGGCCCGAGCAGAAAGTCCGCGTCGAGATGGACGGGCGCGTCCAACCCGCCCGCGCGGTACAGCCCGATCGGAATCCCCGTGCCGCCTCGGCCCGCGTAGCCCTCGGTGCGCAGCGCGAACGCGACGTCCTCGTCTCTGGCGAGAAGCACCGGTCCGGCGGGGACCGGCTGCAGCGGCTCCGGCGGCTCGTGGCGAAGCACCGCCGCCGTGTAGACCCGGATCTCCGGCCGCTCCTTCGGCGGCGCCAGCGCCGGTGAAGGCGCTCCCTCCAGGCCCATGTAGTCGTGCAGCGGGCTCTGCAGCTCCGTGTAGCTCGCGCCGTCGACGACGACGCCATAGACCGTGACCGCGCGCGGAGTCTCCGCCACGACCTTCACGATCGCGCCGATGCCCACCACGGAGCTCGCCGCGGTCCAGAAGCGGAACTCGTGCGGCGTGCTCGGCTCCCTCTCCGTCCCCACGACCCACCCGATCACCTGCCTCAAGTCACACTCTCTCCCAGCACATGGATGACTTCGCCGCTGATCCCGGCGGACGCCGGGGAGGCCAGGAACACCGTGACGCTGGAGATCTGCTCGCGCGTCACCCACTTCACGCCCTCGACGTCCGACATTGCAGCCCGGTTCTGCTCGGTATCCACCATTCCGGGCGCGATCGCGTTGACCCGTACCCCGTGCTCGGCCTCCTCCATGGCAAGCGAGCGGGTGAGCGCGATGACAGCCGCTTTCGCGGCGCTGTAGGCCGCGAGCCGCGGAGCGCCGTGCTCACCTGCGGGCGCCGCGAAGTTGACGATCGCGCCGCCGCTCTGACGGAGTAGAGGCAACGCCTCGCGGCACACGACGAACGCGGTCTGCGCATTCCTTTCCATCTCGCGTCGCCACTCCTCATCGGTCGTCTCCGTCGCGGCTTTGATAACGGACAGCCCTCCCGCGACGTTGACCAGCGCGTCGAGCCGGCCGAAGTGCTGCCGCACGAAGCCGATCAGCCCCTCGACCTCGTAGCCGCGTGACAGGTCCGCCGTGGTCGCCGCGATCCGATCCGCGGCTTCGAGCCGCTCCCCCAGCTCCCGTGCAAGAGCCTCTACGCTCCCGTGCACGTTGGTTATCGCGACGCGAGCGCCCGCCCGCAGGAACGCCTCCGCGACGGCGTAGCCCACCTGACCGCGCCGGCCGACGCCCGTGATCAGCGCGACCTTCCCTTCCATGCTCACGCTCCTTGAGAAGCCCCATGTATCATCCAGCGCCCCGGCACCCGCGCTACCTTCCGCCGTCCCGACGAGCGCCAGCAGCAGCGCCCCGTCCACGAGCAACAACAGCGCGCCGACGCGCGGAATCAGCACCGCGCCGGCCACTGCGACGACTGCGGCTCCGATGAGCGCGGGACCGAGGATGCCGCCGCCGCGCAAGCGCCCCGACGCTTCGCTCTCGGCCAATCCCCGCGCCTGCAACGCAGCGAGCAAGCTGCCGATGGCGTAGGCGGGCACGGCGAGGAGCAACAGGACGGCGCCCACCCGGCCGACGCCACCCGTTCCGGTCGGCGGTCCGTCCAGCCACCTCGCCGTGAAGAGGCCGGCCGCCAGCAAGGACAGCGCGGCCACCCGCCAGCGCCACCTGCTCGGAGGCGCCACGCCCGGCTGCAGATCGGACCGCCCCGCCCACAACCCCGCCGCGAGAGCCGACAGCAGCAGCGCCAGCAATGCGCCCGCCGCGGTCAGCCCGCCCGCGCCCCGATAGAGTAGAAGGGAGCCGCCGATCTCTGCGACCAGCGCGAGCACGCCGCCAGCCGTCGCGGCGGCGGCGATGTGCACGGCCGGACCGCGTCGGGTCACGACGACCTCAGGGAAGGTAGCGGCCGTAGCCGCCGCGGTAGTATACCAGGGGACCGTGCTCCCGCGCGTCGCCCGCGACGACCTCGCCGATGAAGATGGTGTGGTCGCCGACCGGGTGCGTGTCTCGAAGCTCGCAGTCGAGCCAGGCGAGAGCGTCCTCGAGCACCGGCGCCCCCGTGACCTCCTCGCGCCAGGCGACGCCCGCGAACTTCTCCGCGAGCTCCGGCGCGGCGAAGCGGCGTGACAGCCGCTCCTGCGTATCGGCGAGGATGTTCACGGAGAACGCGCCGGCGAGCTCGATCAGCCCGTGGGTCACGGACGTGCGGTCCACGCAAACCACGATGAGCGGCGGATCGAGCGAGGCGGAGCAGAGCGCGTTCAGCGTGAGCCCGTGCGGCTCGTCCGCTGCCGGATCGCGCGCGGCGACGACCGTTACGCCTGTCACGAAATGCCCCAGGAGCCGCCGGAACTCCGACTCGTCGATGGACGTCATCCTCGGTACACTCGGAATCTCGGCTCCGCGAGCAGGGGCAGCACGTCGTTGCGACGCCGCGGACCCGGATCTACGTTAGCCGCGGAGCGTGTTCCGGGGCTCGAGTCCCGGCGGAACGTTGGAAGCGAGTCCGATGGCTATGTCACGAGCGCGGGCAGTCCTGCGGGTCCTGGCCGCCATGATTGTAACCCTCTGTGGGGCCTGCGACAACGTGCACTGGGGCGGCGTAGATGTCGCGCTCGTGCCGCCGCCCCCCAAGGGGGAGCCCCAGGCGCTGCCGGGGGATACGGGCGCAGCCGCGACGCTCGAGCCGCTGCCCCGCGGCCCCGTCCTCTACTTCGTCCGCCAGGAGGGCACCGATGGGGTGATGGTGCCCATCGGAGAGATCTCCGGGGACACGCTCCGCGCCATCCGGCCCCCCGAGGACTTCAAGCGCTTCGACAACCGCTACATCGCCGAGTTCCTGCGCCAGGACGCCGAATTCACGCTGTTCCACTACGGCGTCCGCGTCGGTACCTTCGTCGTGCAGAGCGCCGCCGCGCCTCCCGAGGGCGTCTGCCCGGCCGTGCCCGTCGCGCGCGGCAGCCTGGAGCTGTCTGCCCGCGCCGATTCGGTTGTCGAGTTCCTCGCCATGGCGAAGCGGGAGGCGCCTGAATCGTGGCGCCTGCCCGTCGACATCAACACCAGCCGCCGCATGCAGGTGCTCGGGCCGATCCTCGCCGAACGCCTGCTGCGCGCGCGGCATTCGCAGCTGCCCGGAAACTGGCAGTTCGCGATGAAGCAGATCTTCCCGTTCCCTCTGGAGGGGATGCCCGCGCCGGGCTTCACCGGCTCGCTAGTCGTCGGCGATGAGCTGAAGGTCGGCGGCGACGACACCGGCTTCTCCCTCCTCTTCGTCGCGACGCCGAACACACAGGCGGGCTACGACACCGTCTACGCGAGGTACGTAGACTACCAGGAGGAGGGAAAGCAGGCGACGCGCTCGATCGACTTCCTCGACTGGGACAGGGACGGGCAGGTCGAGATCCTGCTGCAGAACTACGGACCGCAGACGACGTGGCTCAGCGCCCTCGGCACGGTCGGCGACGAGTGGCGCCCGATCTATGACGGCCGCTGCGGCAACGGCGGAATGCTCGCCCGCATGGGGCAGACCCCCGCCGACAGCGCCGCCGCCGACACCCTCGTCGGGTCACGTCACTAGCCCCGATCGTCCCGCCAGGTCCGGGCGGTCGAAATCCCGGGCAGCGTGCTGCCAGGTAGGCGGTAGGCTAGACTGCGTGGAGGTCAGAAGACCTTCACGCTCAAATACTTCTTCGGGTTCGCCTTGATGTCGTCCAGCAGCGTGCGCAGGCTTACTGCAGCTTCGTTCAGGTTCGCATAGAGCGCGTCGTCCTTCGACAGCTTGCCCAGCGTGCCCTCGCCGCGCTCCATGCGGCCCATCACCATCTCCAGCGACGCGGTCGCGCGGCCGAGACTCGCCGACGTCACATTGAGCCGCTGCGACATCGAGTCGAGGTTTGTCGTCAGCGCGGCGAGCTGACCCTTCGCCGTCGCGTCCTCCACCGCCGCGGCGGACTGCCGGAGACTCGCCGTCATCGCGGCCACCTCCCGGCGCTGCTGTTCCACCAGCGCGGACAGATCGCCGAGGGTGGTGCGCAGGGTCGATGCGCTTTGACCGAGCGCGTCCACCGTCGGCTCCGACAGCAGCGAGTTGATCCGGCTCAGCGCGGTCTCCGCGCCGGCGGTCAGATCCGTCGTCGCGTCCTCCAGACTCTGCCCGCCAGATGAGCCGGGGATCGTATCGCCGTTCGATACGCCCTCTTCCGCGTTGCCGGGCACGATGTCGGCGACCCGCCCTCCGAGTAGTCCGCTCGAGCGCAGCACCATGCGCGAATCGACCGGGATGACGTAATCGGGCAGGATCTCCAGATCGATCGCGACGCCGCCCGCGCGGATCGCGAAGTTCTTGACCCGGCCCACGTTCACGCCGCGCATCTGCACGGGATCGCCCTTCCGCAGCCCGCCGGCATCGGGGACCACGGAGATGACTTCATACCGCCCGCGGAAGTACGATGCGTCAGTCAGCAGCAGCAGCGACACGATCACGCCGACGGTTCCGACGACGGCCAGGATTCCGACCCAGATCTCGCGCGAGCGGGTGCGACGCGGCAGCGTCGCCTCGAGCTCCTGCACCTCACGCTCCCGCTCCGAGCGGGGCGCCTCTCGTTTCACCGTGCTCATCTATGCCATCCCCAGGACGGGTGCGGTCGCCACATTGGCGTCCCGCTCCAGAAATGCTCTCACCAGCGGCACATCGCTGTGCCGGAATTCCGACGGCGCACCGACGAAGATGATCTTCCCGTCGTGCAGCATCGCGACGTGGTCGGAGATCTCCAACGCACCCTCCACATCGTGCGTGACGATGATCGACGTCACGCCCAGGCTCTCCGCGAGCCGCTCGATCAGGTTGTGCACGACCGCTGCGTTCACCGGATCCAGCCCCGTGACCGGCTCGTCGTAGAGCAGGATCTCCGCATGACCCACGATCGCGCGCGCGATCCCGACGCGTTTGCGCATTCCGCCCGACAGCTCCGCCGGCAGCTTCGAGAGCACCGCGCGAGCGTCCAGGTTCACGTGCTCGAGCGCCTCCGCGACCCGGGACAACACGTCACGCCGCGCGAGCCGCCGCAGCTCGGCTTCCGGCAGCCCCTGCGACACGTTCTCGAAGACGGTCATCGAGTCGAACAGCGCCGAGTTCTGGAAGACGTACCCCACCTTGCGGTGAACCCGCTCCAGCACGTCGCGGCCACCGTGGTACACGGACTCGCCGTTCACCCACACATCGCCGCGATCCGGCTCGATCAACCCGATCGTCGTCTTCAGCAACACGCTCTTGCCCGTACCGGACTGCCCGACGATCGACATCGTTTCGCCGTCCCCGACCGTCAGATTCACTCCCGTCAGCACCGGGGCGTCGAAGGCCTTCCAGACGTTGCGGTATTCTACCATTGCCCTCGTTCCGTCGTTAGCGCGATTCGGTCGTCAATCGGTTCCGTGGCGCCGGGGTGCAAAGGGCGCCGGGCTCCGCCCGGGGCGCGGCCCGCGGCCGGGCGCGACTGCGTCGGGCGCCGGCTTCGCCGGGGCGTTCGCTTCGCTCGCGGAGGGCGACGTTCCGTCGGAGTGCCGCCTGCAGCGGGGGCAGCGTCGCTTCGCTCGCGGGGGCGCCTCCGGCGCAGTCGCTCCCGGCGGCATCAGCCGCCGTCCCGACGGCACCCGCTCGAATCCCGCTCTTTCGGCCCGCACACCCCACCACCTCCTAGTTCAAGAACAGGGGTGGGAAGAGCGCATCGAGAAACAGGATGGCGAGCGTCATCGCCATCACCGAGGTGGTCGTCGCCTTGCCCACGCCTTCCGCACCGCCGCGCGTCTGGAACCCCATGTGGATCGAGACCAGCGGGATCACGAAGCCGAACGCCAGCGCCTTCCCCAACGAGTACAGCAGGTCCCACTTGTGGAAGAAAAGCTGTGCACCGTAGAAGAAGCCTTCGCGTCCGAGCCCGACCGTCGCCTGCGCGGCCACCTGCCCGGCGAGAATGCCGACGAAGTCTGCGAAGCCGACCAGCAGCGGCACCGAGATCATGCCGGCGAGCAGACGCGGCGCCGCGAGCACGCGCACCGGGTCGCGCCCCAGGGACTGCAAGGCGTCCATCTGCTCCGACACTTCCATGGTGCCGAACTCTGCCGTGATGCGTGCGCCTACCCGACCGATCAGCACGATCGCCGTCATCACCGGCCCGAGCTCGAGCACCACCGCCTCCGCCACGACGCTGCCCAGCACGTAGAGCGGGATCGCTCCCGTGAACTGGTAGCCCCCCTGCTGCGAGGTCACGATCCCCGACAGCACCGACGTCACCATCACCAGCGGCAGGCTCAGCACACCCATGACGTAGATCTGCTGAACTACCTCGCGGATCGGCACCTCCCCGCGGAACGTCACGACCGCGATGCGCCACATAAGCAACGTCATCTGGCCCGCGTGCCGGAACAGCCCCTCCGCCGCCCTGCCGATCCCCGCGAATATCCCGCCGAGCGGACCGCCCGGCAGCGCTTTCCGCTCGAACCCTCCGTCCAGCTCCTTCTCCTGCGTCGCCATCCGCCGACTCAACCCGCCGCCGCCCGCGGCCGCTGTCCTGCGCTCTCCGATTCCCGCCGCGTCCGCCACCGCACCAGCGAGCGACGCAGCTGCTCCACGACCTGGCCATGGAAGACCTCCAGCCACTCCAGCCGCGCCCGCACCTCCGGCGACTCGAACGGCACCGTCTCAAGACCCTCCGCCACCAGGCCGTGCAACCGCACCAGCCGCTCCAGCCGGACCTCCAGCATCCGCTCCGACGCCGCCGCATCCACGTGGTAATAGTCCCGCCGATCGCCCGGCTTCGCCACCCTCTCGAGCGCACCCATGCGCTCCAGCAACCGCGCGTTCGTGCTCGCGCTCGCCTTGCTCACCCGCAGCAGCTCCGACAGGTCGTCCAGCGACAGCGCCTCGGGACTCAGCAGCAATAGCCCGAGCACACGCCCCGCAATGCGCGGCATGCCGTCCGTCTCGAATATGAGGCCCATCTTCTCGATGAACTTCTGTGTCGCGGCGTCCACGCTCCTCCTCCTCCGGCGCCGAATTCGGCCCGGAGGATAGTCCGTTCGGTTCGTTTTGTCAACACTGAACGAGCCGCCTGTGGTCCCTTGAGAACCCCCGACGACCCTTCCTCTGGTCCGCTGATCACTGCAGGAGACAGGGTCGGAGGGTCCGGACACGAAACAGAAGTCGAATTGCCGTTCCGCCACGCGCGAAGCGCGAGTCGCCCCTACGCGCGAAGCGCGAGGCCCCCGCGGCGAAGCCGCGCCCCCCGGCGAAGCCGCGCCCCCGCGGCGAAGCCGCGCCCCCGCGGCGAAGCCGCGCCCCCCGGCGAAGCCGCGCCCCCGCGGCGAAGCCGCGCCCCCGCGGCGAAGCCGCGCCCCCCGGCGAAGCGCTCCGGCCGGAGGCCGCGCCCGGGCGAAGCCCGCGCCCGGCGCGTGAGCGCCGCGCCCGCCCGTCAGGGCGCGCCCGGCGGCGCTCGCCTAGCGACTGTACACGATCTTCCCGCCCACGATCGTGTACAGCACCTTCGTGCCGGGAATGGAATCCGGCGCCGCCGCCAGAATATCGCGGTCGAGCACGGCCATATCGGCCAGCTTCCCCGGCTCGATCGATCCCTTCTCCCCCTCCTCGAACGCCGCGTAGGCGCCGTTGATGGTGTAGGTCCGCAGCGCCGCCTCCCGCGACAGCGCCTGGTCGGGGAAGAAGCTGGATCCGTCCGCGAGCGCGCGCGTGACGGTGCAGTGGTAGCTGGCGATCGGGTCGATGTCCTCGACCGGGACGTCCGTCCCGTTCGTGACGACGGCTCCGTCTGCCTCCAGCGCCTTCCACATGTAAGCGCCTTCCGACGCGCGCTTCTCGCCGAGCCGGCGGATGACGTACGGTCCATCGGAGCAGGCGTGGATCCCCTGCATCGAGGCGATCACGCCGAGCTTTCCGAAGCGCGCGATGTCGCCCGGCTCGAGGTGCTGCGCGTGCTCGACACGCCAGCGAAGGTTCGTGCTGTCGGGGTGCTGGCCGAGCAGCTCCGCGTACGCGTCCAGAACCTCGTGGTTCGCGCGGTCGCCGATCGCGTGCGTCGCGATCTGGAAGCCGTTGCGCATGCCGATCGTGGCGATCTCCCGGATGCGCGGGATCGGCGTCACGTCGAGGCCCGACGTGGAAGGCTGGTCGGTGTACGGCAGCAACAGCCATGCGCTGTGCGAGCCGAGCGCGCCATCCGCTGAGATTTCGCCGATCGCGCGCACGGTGAAGTGGTCGTCGCCGGCGCCGATCACGCGTCGTTTCGCCAGCTCCGGCTCGGCGTCCGGCGTCACTTCGCCCGGGCTGACAAGGGCGTATATGCGGAGCGGCAGGTCTCCGTTCTCGGCCATGTCGCGCAGGAAGTCGATCGTCTGGAAGGACTCGCCCTGGTCCTGGAAGCTGGTCACGCCCTTCGAGACCGCCTCTTGCGCGGCCAGCCGGACTCTGTTTCGCGCGTCGGTCTCGACCTGCGCGGGCGTGCGCGCGGCGAGCGCCCTGGCGTGCGCGCGCTCGGCGAGGCGCTCCGCGTTGTCGACGAGCATGCCGGTCAGGTGACCGGCCTCGTCGCGCACGATCTCGCCGCCGCTCGGGCTCTTCGTTGCCGCCGTGACGCCCGCGACCTCCAGCGCCTTCGCGTTCGCGATGCTGGCGTGGCCGCTGGCGTGTGTCAGCAGCACGGGGTTGTCCGGTGCGACTTGGTTCAGGCGATCGTTCGTGGGAAAGCCGGCGACGACGCGGCCGGGCGAGTCGCTCCACTTCTCCTGATGCCAGCCGCGCCCGAGGATCCAATCGCCCGGCTGCGCATCCTTCGCGGCCTGCGCGACCATGTCGACGATCTCGTCCCACGTGTTCGCCTTCATGAGGTTTAGCTCCGTCTTCGCCGTGCCGAGCCCCATGAAGTGACCGTGCGACTCGATGAAGCCCGGCACGAGAAGGTGGCCCTGCAGGTCGATGACTCGCGTCGACTCGCCGATGTACGGCTGTATGTCCACATCGCTGCCGACGGCGACGATGCTGTCGCCCCGCACCGCGACCGCCTGCGCAATGGTGTTGGAGGAATCGACGGTTGCAACGCGCCCGCCCCGCAGCACGAGGTCGGCCGCGTCCACCCGCGGCCCCGCCACGCCGCAACCCGCGAGCAACGGCAGGCAGAGAAGCCCGATCAGGCGAACGGGCGTACGCAGTGACAGCGCGTCCATCAGGCTTCCTCCGGCAAACGGGATCGGTCCGACACGAGGCCTCAGGATGCAAGCCTCCCGCTCGTGCGGCAACGCCGGGAGGCGAGCGCGGGGAGTCGATGCCGGTTGACACTTCAGCCTTCACACCTCACACTTCGAAGTTCCAAGACACGAACGGGGCCACACGGAAGCCGGTGAGAGTCCGGCGCGGCCCCGCCACTGTGAGAGGTCCGGCGCGCGAAAGCGGCCGGAACGGACCGTCCGAAATGCCACTGGGACGCGCGGCGTCCTGGGAAGGTGGGCGGCCCGGCCTCGAGTCAGGAGACCGGCTCCGTTCGTGCCCGGAAGCGCCCCTCGCGGGAGGGGACGGGCTGAGCCGCAGCTGTCTGCGGCGCGCGATCGAGCCCGTTCCTTTTCCGCCCCGGCGAAAGGACGGGCTCTTGCGCTTCACCCCGGCGTCGCTGCTGCTGTCGCTTGCCTTCGCCGCCTGCACCCCTGGCGGCGAGGATGCGCAACCCGCGGCGCTCCACGTCAGGGACCTGAGCGGCCGCAACGTCGACCTGCCAGCGCCTGCAGGGCGCGTCGTGGCGCTGATCCCGGCCGCGACGGAGATCGTGATCCGGCTCGGAGCGGGCGACCGGCTGGTGGCTCGCACCGATTACGACCAGGAGCCCGAGCTGCGGCACCTGCCGTCGGTCGGGGGCGGCCTGACTCCGAGCCTCGAGTGGCTGGTCGCGCGGCGGCCCGATCTGGTCGTCGCGTGGCCGGACGAGCGCGCACGCGACGTCGTCTCGCGGCTCGACGCGGCGGGCATCGCGGTGTACGCGGCCCGGATGGAGACGCTCGAGGACATCCGCCGCACGGCGCGCGACCTCGGCACGCTGCTCGGGCTCAGGCCGCGCGCCGACACCCTGGTCGTGGGGATGGACGCGCTGCTCGACTCCGTCGGCCGCTCCGTCGCGGGCCGTGAGCACCCGCGCGTGCTGTACCTGGAGTCGCGCGATCCGCCGCTGGTCGTCGGATCGGGAACGTACCTGAACGAGCTGATCGGGATCGCGGGCGGCGAGAACGTGTTCTCGGATGCCACGACGCCGTGGCCGCACGTCTCTCTCGAGGAGATCGTGCGCCGGCGACCCGAAGTCCTGCTGCTCCCCGTTACGGATACCGCCGCAGCCGACACCGCGTGGCTGCGGCGCGCCCCCGTCTGGCGGGAGTTGCCTGCGGTGCGAAACGGTCGCGTCCACCCGCTCGACGAGAACACCTTCAGCCGGCCCGGCCTTGGAGTCGGCCGACTCGCCGTCCGACTGGCCGAGCTGCTCCACATGGCTCCCGGGACAGGCCCATGAGACGGCCGCTGCGGCTGTCGGCACTCGCCGGCCTCACCGCGGTCGTGCTCCTGCTGAGCATCGGCGTGGGGGCCGCCCCCCTCTCGATCCCCGACGTCATCGCGGCGCTGGGCGGTCACGGCACGGCGACGGCGCGCACGATCGTGCTCGAGCTGCGCCTGCCGAGGGCGGCGCTCGCGGCGCTCGTGGGCGGCGGCCTCGCAGTGGGAGGCGCCGTGTTCCAGGCGCTGCTCCGCAACACGCTCGCCGAGCCGTACATCCTCGGCGTGTCCGGCGGCGCCGCGGTCGGGGCCGTCGGCGCGATCGCGCTCGGCTGGAGCCTGCGCGCGCCGTGGAGCCTTCCGATCGCGGCGCTCGCCGGCGCGCTCGTCGCCGTCCTGCTGGTCTTCCGCATCGCGCTCGCGGCCGGCCGCGCTCTCGACACCCGCGTGCTGCTGCTCGCCGGCGTCGTCGCGGGCGCGTTCTTCAACGCGGCGATCCTGCTGGTGCTCAGCCTCTCGCGAATCGAGACGTTCCGCTCGGCCATCTTCTGGATGCTGGGCGGCCTCTCCGGTGCCACGTGGCGGAGCGATGCACTGCTCGCGCTCTACCTTCTGCCCGCGCTGGCGGTTCTGCTCGCGCTGGCTCGTCCGCTGAACCTGCTCGCGGTCGGCGAGGAATCGGCCGGCTATCTCGGGCTGCGAGTCGAGCGAGTGAAGCGGATCGCCTACGTCGCGACATCGCTGCTCGTGGCGGCGTGCGTCGCTACGACCGGCGTAATCGGCTTCATCGGCCTGGTCGTGCCACACACACTCCGCCTGCTATGGGGTGGCGACCATCGGCTCCTGCTTCCGGCGTCGCTGCTCGCCGGGGCCGCGTTCCTGACGGTCGCGGATACGCTCGCCCGGACGGTCGTCGCGCCGGTCGAGCTACCCGTCGGCGTCGTGACGGCGCTGATCGGAGTACCGGTCTTCCTGGTTCTACTGACCCGCAAGGCCACGTGAGCGCCTCCGCCTTCCAGGCTCGCGACCTCGCCTTCCGCTACGAGCGTGCGGCAGCGCCCGCGATCGATGGGGTCGACGTCGACGTCGCGACCGGCGAAGTGCACGGTGTCATCGGGCCCAACGGCTCAGGAAAGTCGACGCTCCTCCGGCTGCTCCTCGGCTCGCTCCGACCGGCGAGCGGCCGTGCCCGCTACGCGGGTCGCGACGTCGCGGAATGGCCGCCGGCGCAGCTTGCCCGCCGCGTCGGCGTCGTGCCACAGGCCGAGGAGCTCGTCTTCCCCCTCACCGTGCGCGAGCTCGCCGCGATGGGCCGCTACCCCCACCTGGGCCCATGGCGCCGCGAGGGACCGCGCGACCGGCGCGCCGTCGAGGCCGCGCTCGAGCGGTGCGACGTCGCGCCGCTCGCCGATCGGCCGCTCTCCACGCTGTCAGGCGGGGAGAGGCAGCGCGCGCGCATCGCGAGGGCCCTCGCGCAGGAGCCGGAGACGCTGGTGCTCGATGAGCCCACCGTGTCACTCGACATCCGGCATGAGATGGCGATCTTCGAGCTGCTGCGCGCACTCGCCGCCGAGGGCACGACCGTCCTGCTCGTCACCCACAACCTCAACCTTGCCGCGCGCTTCGCCGACCGGCTGCTGTTGCTCGACGCCGGGCGCTGCGCCGCGGCCGGCCCTGCGGACGAAGTCCTCACACGCGCTTCCGTCGAGGGCGTCTACCACTGGCCGGTCGTCCTTTACGCCCACCCCGGCCCGGGCCCGGACGCCGGCGCACCACAGGTCGTGCCGCTCGCCGCGCGCCCGACCGACGCCGAAACTGGAGACTGAAATGCGAAGGATCCCGCTGCGAACCGCATCCGCCGTCGCTCTCGCCGTTACCCTCGCTATCGCCGGCCGCTCACCGCTCGGGGCGCAGAGGCCGGACACGGCCGTGGCCGATACGTTCCGGCTGCGCCGGCTCGTCGTGACGGCCACCCGCGTCGCAATGCCAGCCTCTTCGGTGCCCGCGGCCACCACCGTGATCGATCGCGACGAGATCGAGAAGAGCGGCGCGAAGCACCTGGTCGAGGTGCTGCGCGCGGTGCCTGGCGCGACGCTGGTGCAGACGGGGCCCTACGGCGCCGCGGCGTCCCTGTTCATGCGCGGCGGCGAGAGCGACTACGTGAAGGTGCTGGTGGACGGCGTGCCCGTGAACCAGCCCGGCGGTGCGATCGACCTGTCGACGCTCACGCTCGATGATGTCGAGCGCGTCGAGGTCGTCCGTGGGCCCGTGAGCGTCCTCTACGGATCGGACGCGATGAGCGGCGTCGTCCAGATCTTCACCCGCCGGGGCCGCGGCACGAGCCGCTTTCGCGCCGAGGCGAAGGGGGGCAACTATGGCACGTGGGAGACTGCGGTGTCCACCAGCGGCGGGGACGAGGGGCTCGCTTATTCGGCTTCGCTCTCCCGCTTCGCCAGCGACGGCACCTACGCGTTCAACAACGAGTACCGCAACGACGTCGCTGCCGCGCGCGTCGACGCCAGCCCCGATTCACGCACCGAGGCGCGCGTCACGTTCCGGTGGTCGGACAGCGAATACCACTACCCGACGGACGGCGCGGGCAACGTCGTGGACCGGAACACCTTCCAGACGGGAACTCGCATCGTGGCGGCCGCGGAGGTCGGCCGGCGACTGACGCCCTGGCTCGACGCGCGCCTGCTGTTCTCCGGCGCGGACCTGCGAACCGGGCTCACCGATCGCCCCGATGGCCCCTCCGACACGCTCGGCGTCTTCGGCTACCTCGGCAGCGGTCGCGCGCGACGCCGGACCGCCGAGCTGCGCGGGACAGCCACTCTCGGCGCCGCCGCATTCACGGCCGGCGCATCGCTCGAGCGGGAGCGCGAACTTTCGCAGGGCACTGCCCAGACCGCGTTCGGCGATTTCCCCGCCGCCTACTCCGGAGATCGCACGGACCGTGCGTACTACGGGGAGCTGATCCTGCGACCCGTCTCCCGTATCACCTGGACGGGCGGCGTCCGCCTCGACGATGACGACGCGTTCGGCCACTTCACGACCTACCGGGCGGGAGTATCGCTGCACGTGCTGAACGGGACGCGCCTGCGCGCCGCGCTCGGCACCGCCTTCAAGGAGCCGACAATCCTGGAGAACTTCGGCGTAGGGTTCGCGCGCGGGAATCCGGATCTGCGCCCGGAGCGCTCGCGCAGCTGGGAAATCGGCGGGGATGAGACGCTGCTCGGCGGACGCCTGCAGATCGGCGCGACGTGGTTCGATCAGCGCTTCCGCGACATGATCGACTACAACGCGGCGCCACCCGCCGCCGACGGGCCGAACTACTACAACATCGCCGGCGCTAGCGCGCGCGGGCTCGAGCTTGGCGTCCGCGTCGTCGTGACCGATGACCTCGCCCTCGTTGCGGGCTACACTCGGCTAGCCACCGAAACGACCGACACCTCCTTCGTCTCCGGACCGGACGCGCTGTTCGCGCCCGGCGCGCCGCTGCTCCGACGGCCCGCGAACGCCGGCCGGATGGGCCTCGACGCAACGCTCGGCGCTGGCGCCGCCGCATCACTCTTCCTTTCCCGCACCGGCGCACGCTGGGATCTCGACTACTCCGTCTATCCCGCCGTTCGTGTGCGCCTCGCGCCGTACACGCGCGTCGACGCCTCCGCCACGCTGCCGATCCATATCGGCCACGGCCCCGGGCTCACGGCCATGCTCAGGGTGGAGAACGCGCTCGACGCCGACTATCAGGAGGTGCTCGGGTTTCCGGCGCGAGGGCGGACCGTGCTGGTCGGCGGAACCGTGGAGATCGGGCGATGAAACGGAGCCGACGGCATCGGCGCAATCCGCCCCCCGACGGCGCAGACCTTCCCCGGATCCTCTCAGATCCGCTCCAGCTCCCGGACGGTGCGGTCGTTCTCGACGTTGCCCGTGTTGAGCGTGCTGCGCGGCTCGACGAACAGCACGTGCGCCTCCTCCGGCGCCACCGGCCGGTGCTCGACGCCTCGCGGAACGACGAGGAACTCCCCTTCTTCGAGCCAGATCTCCTGGTCCCTCAGCTCGATGAGGAGCCGGCCTCGAACCACGAGGAAGAGCTCGTCCTCTTTCGGATGGTGGTGCCAGACGAACTCGCCTTCCAGCTTCGCCAGCTTCACGTCCGCATCGTTGACGCGCGCGACCAGCTTCGGGCTCCAGCGCTCCTGAAAGAGGTCGAACTTGTCGCGCAGGCTCACCTTCTCGATGGCGCCCGGCGACGCCGCGTCCCGCTGTTGCATGGGTCAGCTCCTTCCGAGGTTGAACTCGAGTCGCCCGCCCCTCGGCCTCCGCGCGGCGCCGATTTAGCGGTATCGCTTCAGCAGGACACGTCCATCAGAGCCTCGGCCACTCGCAGCGCTGGCTCCGTGCCGTCCGGCCCACCCTCGTCTTCGAGAGTCCAGATGGCCGACAGAACGGCCTGCGCGAAGGCCCAGGCGAGCACGCGATCCCGATCGACGCCGAGCAACTCGACCATCTGGCGGACCCGGCGCTCGATCGAAGAGCGCGTGTGCAGCTCCGGCGCGTGCCGCGGATTGCGCAGCGCCGCCCCGAACTCGAATTCCCGTTCGGCGACCACCCCCTTCGGGTCGATGGCGACCCAGCCGCGATCGGCGGAGAAGAGAATGTTGTAGTGCTGCAGGTCGCCGTGCAGCAGGCGAACCTCGGTCTGGCTCCGGCACAACGCCGCGTAGCAGTGCCAGGCGCGTCGCACCAGAACGCCCGGAATCCGCTCGTCTCGACTGGCGATGTACCGGCCGAAGGCGGCCCCCCAATCCTCGGCCGTCGGACTTGCGGCCAGGGGTGGAGACGCGCGCCACATCTCCAGCGCGACGCCCCCGAGGATCGCGGTGGCCTCGATGTCGCCGCACCTCTCGAGCCGATCGGAGAGCCGCGTACCTGGCCGCAGCTCCTCCAGCAGAACGGCACCGCCGAGCCGCTCGAGAACCCGGACCATGCCGTGTCCATCGAAGGCCGCCGTTGCGCGGCCGGACTCCCACTCATCGCCTGGCGAGGTCACCATCTTGAGCACGACCGGGTCGCCGTGTCTGAAGCCGAACGCGATCACCGACGTCGGCGTGGTCCGGACCCGGCGAACGGTGACGTTCCACTCGCGCGCGAGCACATCCAGTCGGTCCTTCGATCTAGCCATATCCAGGTGCGTCCGCCGCGCAGGTTGGACGCGAGCACCTCGACGTCGTTCACGGAATCGAGCACCACCGGATCGTTCACGTACTGCACGGGCAACGCCGCGAACCTGCTGCTCAGCGAGAGCAGCTCGGAGCAGTTGTCCGGATAGCGCGCGAGCTCCAGCTCGGCCGCCACCTGCGCCAGGCCGGAGCCGGAAATCGCTCTACGATCCGTTTCTGCAACATGGCCAGCGTTTTGAGGATCAGCTCAGCCAGCACCGGCCGCCTCGGCCAGCAACGCGGCGTAGCTCGCGTACCGCTCGGAGGCAATGTCGCCCCGCTCCACGGCCTGGAGCACGGCGCAACCCGGCTCGTGCACGTGGCTGCAGTCGGAGTCGAACCGGCACCCGCCGAGGAACGGCCGCATCTCGGGGAAGAGCGAGTCCAGGGTCTCGGCCGGCACGTTCCACAGTCCCAGCTCCCGCAGGCCCGGGGTATCGACGACGTATCCACCGCAGGCGAGTGGGATCAGGCGCGCCGTGACGGTCGTGTGTCGCCCCTTGTTCACGGCCCGGCTGACCTCACCGATGCGCAGCCCGAGCCCCGGCTCCAACGCGTTGAGCAGACTGGACTTGCCGACGCCGGATGGGCCAGTCATCACACTCGTGAGGCCGCACAGTCGCTCGCGCAGCGACTCGATCCCCGTGCCTTGCCGGGCCGCGGTCAGCAGCAACGGATAGCCCGCGGCAGGGTAGGGCGCGAAGCGAGCTCGCACCTCGGCCTCGGGTACCAGGTCGACCTTGTTGATCAGGATCAGGGCGGGGATCTCGCTCGCCTCGGCAATGACGAGGAAGCGGTCCAGCATGCGAGGGTGCGGCTCCGGCTGAGCGGCCGCAAGCACGATGACGACCTGGTCGACGTTCGCCGCGATCGGCTTCGGCCGCTGACGCCGGCCCGGAGCGCGTCGAGCCAGGACGGAGGAGCGCTCGAGCAAACGGTCGATCGCGGCGGCTCCCCGTCCGTCGAGCACCAGCTCGACCCGGTCGCCGGCGACCACCCGGTCACCCGAGCGCTCGTCTTGCTTGATGCGGCCGCGCAGTGTGGCTTCGAGCACGCGACCGTCCTCCGTCTCCACCTCGTACACGCCGCCTTCGACGGCGCGCACGATCCCGCTCAGGCGAGTCTCCTCAGGCGGCAAAGCTCTCCAGCGCGGGGCCGAGATCGCCCTCGCGCAGCCGCTTCAGCGCGCGGTCACGGAGCTGCCGGATCCGCTCGCGTGTTACGCCGAGCATGTTGCCGATCTCTTCCAGCGTGTGCTCGCGGCCGTTGTCCAGACCGAAGTACAACCGCAGCACCTGCGCGTCGCGCGGCGAAAGCGTCTCGAGGGCGCGATCGATCTGCTCCGCGAGCAGCCGCTCCTCGACCGCCTCCTCCGGCTCCGGCGCTTCCTCGGTGATGAAGCGCTCGACGAGCTGGCTGTCATCGGTGTCGCCGATCGGAGCATCCAGGCGGATCTCCGACGCGTTCAGCGTCTGCAGCTGCTCGACTACCGCCGGCGTCAACTTCGCCGCCTCCGCGATCTCCTCCGTCGTCGGATCACGTCGTAGCTCCTGCTTCAGCCGCTCCCGCTCCCGGAAGATGCGCGCGAGATCGCTGGCCCGGTTCAGCGGCACGCGCACAGCGCGGCCCTGGTTCGCCAGCGAAGACAGGATCGCCTGCCGGATCCACCAAACGGCGTAGGAGATGAACTTCACCCCCTGGTCCGGGTCGAACTTCCGCGCCGCCGTGACCAGCCCGACGTTCCCCTCCTGGATGAGGTCGATCAGCGACACACCGCGGTTCTGATACTTCTTGGCGATGCTGATCACGAAACGGAGGTTCGCGCGGACGAGCGCCTGAACGGCGTCCTCGTCGCCCTTCAAGGCGCGATGGCCGAGCGAGACCTCCTCCGCCGGCGTCAGCAGCGCGTGGCGGCTGACCTCCCGGAGGTACTGGTCGAGCGCGGTCCGCTCGTCGGTCGAACCCTTGAACAGGTCCGTCCGTCGCTCCGGTCCCCGCCGCCGGCGCCTCTTGGTTCCTTCCACCGTCGTAGTCATGCCCCCGCCGGGATTCTCAAGATCGTTCGAAACCTGCATCTACCTGTCCTGCACGGACTTGTGATGCAAGGAATCTGCCCATGAAAAGGGCCCGGCGCCGCTGAGGTTCGCCGGGCGATTCGCGCCTCTGAGCCGTGAAACCCCCCTCCTCACGCGGAGTTCCCACCGCCAAGACCCCTCCCCCTGCCTTTCTCCCTGTCTGTCTCGCTGCATCCCCTAGCCCTAGCCCTAGCCCTAGCCCTAGCCCTAGCCCTATCTCGTAGTGTCCCTCACCGCCTCGCCCAGCAACCGCGTCACACCCCTCTGCTGGTCCTCATCCGGCTCATTCGAAATGCGCCGCGGGGTGGAGTCCTGCGGCACACCCGCCAGCAGTGAGTCGATGGAGGGGGGCGCCGGTCGGCCGGCGAGGCGCAGCTCCTGGCGGAGGGAAGTCACGCGGTCCAGCATCAGTGACAAGTCCTGACGGATGCTCTCGCGCGCCTCGTCGCGCCGGAACTCGGCGACAATGCGGTCGGCCAGCGCCTGAAGCTGACGCAGCCGTGCCTCGACGGAATACTGGTTCGCCATCCACTGATACGGTAGGCGTGCCTCGAGCAACCGGTCGGTCAGCGCCTCGGCCTGGAGGATGTGGACGCGCATCGCGTCCTGGCCCTCGTCCTGCAGGGCCGAGCGCGTGACTTCCTCCAGCCGCTGAAGCTGCTGGGTCAACGGAATGGTGTCCGCGGCGGTCGCGATCGCGGCGGCGGGCGGCGGCTCCGGCGCGGCTCCGGCGGAGTCCTCGAGATTCCGAGGCCGACAGGCGGACGCGAGCAGCGTCGTCGCCAGCACGAGGTGAAGCGATATTCGGCTCATGACGCTCCGGATCGGGCAAGCCACATG
The DNA here is from genome assembly GCA_963798855.1 of uncultured Gemmatimonadales bacterium. GTDB lineage: Bacteria > Gemmatimonadota > Gemmatimonadetes > Longimicrobiales > RSA9 > CAWCUU01. The sequence continues at coordinate 620,591 of CAWCUU010000002.1, forward strand.
CCCGGACCGACTTGCAGGCTTACAGCAATGAACCTAGCCTTCCGCACCATGAAATGGGAGTCTGCGGCGCTGAGCGACCAGGGTCGGCGTCGACCCGCCAACGAAGACTCGCTGCTGTTGCTTCCGCAGCGGGGCGTCATGGCCGTTGCCGACGGCATGGGCGGCCACGTGGCCGGCGAGATCGCGAGCGGGATCGCCGTCGCAACCGTGCGCGACGCCGTCGAGCGGGGTCACTCCCGGAGGCTCGGCGCGGACCGGACCGCGCGCGTGCTCGTGGAGGCGGTACGAGGCGCGAACGCGGCGATCCGGCGCAGAGCGGGCGAAGAGCCCGACAAGTCCGGGATGGGCACGACGCTGACGGCGCTGGCCCTGGTCTCGCGTGATCACACCGCCGTCATCGCCCACGTGGGTGACTCCCGCGCCTATCGGCTGCGTGGCGATGACCTGCGCCAGATCACGCGCGATCACACGTGGGTCCAGGAGCAGGTGGACGCAGGGCTGCTGACGCCGGAGCAGGCACGGGTCCATGCGTTCTCGAATATACTGACGCAGGCGCTCGGAACCGATGCGGAGGTGGAGGTGGACGTCGTGCGCGTACCGCTGCGGCCGGGCGACCGATTGCTGCTCTGCTCCGACGGGCTGACGGGGATGCTCGATCGATGCCGCGATCCGGGACCTGCTGCTCGCCGAGCCCGACCCGCAGGACGCGGTGAACGCGCTGATCGAAGCCGCGAATCGCAGAGGCGGGGTCGACAACATCACCGCGCTGCTGACGCGCATCACGCCAGCAGCGAACCTCCGCCGTCCAGCCGCTCGGCGAGCTCCGCGGGAGGCGCCGCCGCAATCGCCGTGAGCACCGTGGCCTCCACGCGACGTCGTCCCCCAAGCGTGAAGAGGCGGAGCACCCGGGCGGAGCGGTACAGCTCGTCCGCGATCCTGGGCAGCCCGATCAGCCCGATCCGCCCCCCCGGACCCAGGCGGATCACCTCCCCGGAGCGCCGCCGCACCAGCAGGTCCAGAGCGAACATCGCCGGCTTCTCCGGATAGTCGAGGAACGCACCGCATTCCTCCACCCCCAGCTCCTCGGCCAATCGATCTTCCACCCGCCGTTTCAGCGGAGAGTCGGTCGCCAGCCACTCCGCGGCGACGCCGCCCACCTCCGCCGCGACGACTTCCGTCGCGCGCTTCGGCAGCCGGCGCGCCCGCAGCGCCGTCACCCAACTCCCAATGCGGCGCCCCAGCGGTCCGTCAGCCGCGCCAGCGCGCGACTCGATCAGCGCGAGCAGCACCTCATCCGTCTGACCGACCAGCTCGTCGGGAGCCAGTAGCCCGCCCGTCAGCGCGTCGTCCACGATGCGTTTGTACGTGACGGTGGCGGCGCGGACGGCGTGGTGCCAGTAGACATTGCGGAACATCTGGTACTTAGCGAACAGTAACGACTCCAGCGCAGCTACACCCTTCTCCTCCACCCCCACCTCCAGCCGGCCGGTCACCGGATCGCGCAGCAGCGCGAGCGCGTGCAGCAACCGGTCCACGTCCACCTCACCGTACGGCACGCCGGAGAAGCGGGCGTCGCGCTTCAGGTACTCGATCTTGTCGAGATCCAGGCTCCCGCTCACGAGCCCCTGCAGGGGGCTGGCGGAGCGACCGCGGATCAGCGCCTCTACGCGCGACGCGGCATCGCGGGCAACGGCGCCGAGCGCCGCCGAAACGTCCGGATCGGACAGGAAGCGGGCTGCGACGACCTCATGGTGTCCGGGGATGCGACCTTCCTCGAGCTCCTCGACTGCGTGTGAGAACGGGTAGTGGCCAATGTCGTGCAGAAGCCCCGCGAGCATGACGAGGCGGCGGTCCAGCGGATCGACGTCGCCCACCTCCCGCTTCTCCTCGAGCAGCGCCATCGCGCGCTGCATGAGGTGATAGACCCCGAGCGCGTGATCGAATCGGGCGTGGGAGGCGCCGGGATAGACCAGGTGCGCGAGCCCGAGCTGCCGGATGTAGCGCAGGCGCTGGAACGCCGCCGAGTCGACGATCCGCACCGCGATCGGGTCGAGCCGGATCGTGTCCCAGAGCGGGTCGCGCAGGATCAGCGCGCGTGGGGAATCGGCCATTCGTAGCCGTCCGGCGGCGACGGGCGCGGGCTACGCCTTCGGCCCGGCCTCCCGAACCGCCTCGGAGACGTCCTCGCGGTACTTCTGGAAGTTGTCGCGGAACATGCCCGCCAGCTTCCCGGCCTGCGCGTCGTAAGCCGCCTTGTCCTGCCACGTGTTGCGTGGCTGGAGCACGGCGTCGGGGACTCCGGGCACGTGCCTCGGGACGTGTAGCCCGAAGATCGGGTCCTCCTCGGTCTCGACATCGGCGAGGCTGCCATCGAGCACGGCGGAGATCATGGCGCGGGTGTGCGCCAGCCTCATGCGGCTCCCCACGCCGTACGGGCCGCCCGTCCAGCCGGTGTTGATCAGCCAGGTGCCGGCGTCGTGCCGGCTCACCTTGTCGCCGAGCAGGCGGGCATAGGTGGAGGGCGGGAGCGGCAGGAACGGCGCGCCGAAGCAGGCGCTGAACGTCGCCTTCGGCTCCGTCACGCCTCTCTCCGTGCCGGCGACCTTCGCCGTGTAGCCGGACAGGAACTGGTACATCGCCTGCTCTCGAGTCAGCTTCGAGATCGGGGGCAGCACGCCGTAGGCGTCGGCGGTCAGGAAAACGACGTTGCGGGGGTGCCCGCCGCGGCCGTCCTCCACGGCCCCCTCGATGAACGCGAGCGGGTAGGAGGAGCGGGTGTTCTCGGTGATGGCGTCGGAGTCCCAGTCCACCTCACGGCTCTCCTCGTGCAGCACTACGTTCTCCAGGATCGCGCCGAAGCGTCGGCTCGCGCCGTAGATCAGCGGCTCACCCTCCGCCGAGAGGCGGATCACCTTCGCGTAGTTGCCACCCTCGAAGTTGAACACACCCCGCTCGCTCCATCCGTGCTCATCGTCGCCGATGAGACGCCGGGTGGGGTCCGCGGACAGCGTCGTCTTGCCTGTCCCGGAGAGTCCGAAGAAGAGGGCGACGTCGCCGTCCGCACCCTCGTTCGCCGAGCAGTGCATCGGCAGCACGCCCTGGATCGGCAGCAGGTAGTTCATCACCGAGAAGATCGACTTCTTGATCTCGCCGGCGTAGCGCGTGCCGCCGATCAGCACGAGCCGCTCACCGAAGTTGACCACGACGAAGGCCCCGCCGCGCGTGCCGTGGCGATCCGGATCGGCGTGCATCTCCGGAGCGTGGAGCACCGTGAAGCCCGGCTCGAACTCTTCCCGCTCCCGCGCCTTCGGCTCGCGGAACATGTTCTGGGCGAACAGCGAATGCCAGGCGCTCGCGCTCACCACGCGCACCGCCAGGCGGTACTCCTCGTCGGCGCCCGCCCAGGCGTCGCGGACGAACAGCTCCTGGCGCCGCAAGTACTCGCGAACCTCGGCCAGCAAGCGCTCGAAGTGCTCCGGCTCCATCTTCGAGTTCACCGGACCCCACCAGATGTCGTTCTCGCACGACGGCTCGCAGACGGTGAATTTGTCGTTCGGCGAGCGACCCGTGTGCGGCGCCGTGACCGCGACGAACGCGCCGTCCGCGGACAGGCGTCCCTCCTGTCGGCGGATCGCGTGCTCGTACAGCTCCGCCGGCATGAGATTCCAGTGCACGGGCTGCTCGGTCTCGATTCCGTGCCGCGCAAGGCCGGGTCGGACGTTCGTTGCCATGGTGTCAGCAGGCCTGCTAGCTCGAAGGACTGGATCGCGGCGAGCGTCGTTGAGCGTCCACGACGGCGATCGCGGTCAGATTCACGATCTCGGCGGTGTCGCTGCCCCGCTGCAGCACGTGCACCGCTCGATTCATGCCGAGAAGGATCGGCCCGACGGCTTCGGCGCCGCCGATCCGGCCGAGCAGCTTGTAGGCGGCGTTTGCCGCGTCCAGATTTGGAAAGATCAGCACGTTCGCGCGATCCTGCAACGCGCTGAACGGGTATCGCTCGCGCAGAATCGCCGGGACCACGGCCGTATCCGCCTGCATCTCCCCATCCACCACCAGCTCGGGGGCCAGCTCCTTCACGCGCTGCACCGCCAGGCGTACCCGCTCCGCCTGTGGCTCGCGGGCGGAGCCGAAATTCGAGAAAGAGACGAGCGCCAGCCGTGGTGGCAGCCCGAGCTTGCGCACGAAGTCCGCCGACAGCAGCGCGATCTCCGCGAGCACCTCCTCGTCCGGGTAGATGTTGACGGTGGTGTCGGCGAAGAACATCAGGTCATCGGACAGGATCATCATGTAGAGACCCGCCACGTGGCGCGTGCCCGGCTCGGTGCCGATCACCTCCAGCGCCGGGCGCACCGCGTCCGGATAGTGCGACTCCTGACCGGCGATCAGCCCGTCCGCATCGCCCTCCTGCACCATCATGCAAGCGTAGTAGATCGGCTGGCGCATCCGCTCCTGAGCCTCGGCCAGCGTCGTGCCCTTGCGCTGCCGCCGCCGGAAGTAGCGGTCGGCGTAGCGCGCGCTCCGCGCCTCGTCCGCCGCCGGATCGACCAGCTCGACGCCGCCCAGCTCCAGCCCCAGCCGCTCCGCCGTTGCCGTGATCCTGGCCGGCCGGCCGACGAGCAGCGGATGCGCGATCCCCTCCTCCGCGACCTGCGCCGCGGCGCGGATCACGCGCTCGTGCTCTCCGTCCGCGTATACGACGCGGCGAGGGTCGCCCGCGGCTTTCACCGCGATGTCACGCATCACCTCGCGCCGGCGGCCCAACCGGGCCTCCAGCCGGTTGCGGTACTCGTCGAGGTCGATCTCGACTCGCGCGACCCCCGTCTCCATCGCCGCCTTCGCGACCGCGGGCGCCACCCAGAGCAGCACGCGCGGGTCGAACGGCTTCGGGATCAGGTACTGCGGACCGAAGCGGAAGCTGGCCTGCTCGTACGCCGCGGCGACCGCGTCCGGCACGTCCTGCTTCGCGAGTTGAGCGAGCGCCTGGGTCGCTGCCATCTTCATCTCCTCGTTGATGGCGCGCGCCCTCACGTCCAGCGCTCCGCGGAAGATGAAGGGAAAGCCGAGCACGTTGTTGACCTGATTCGGATAGTCTGTGCGGCCGGTGGCGATGACCGCGTCCTGACGCGCGGCCTGCACCTCCTCCGGCGCGATCTCCGGATCCGGGTTGGCGAGCGCGAAGATGATCGGGCGATCGGCCATCGTCGCCACCATCTCCCCCGTCAGCACGCCGGCCACCGACAGCCCCACGAACACGTCGGCCCCGCGCACGGCATCGGCCAGCGTACGGGCGCTCGTCTCTCGCGCGAAGCTCGCCTTGTAGCGGTCCATGTCGGCCGCGCGGCTCCGCGTGATCACGCCCTTGCTGTCGCACATCGTGATGTTCTCGCGATGAACCCCGAGACGGATATAGTGCTCGGCCGTCGCGATCGCGGCCGCACCGGCGCCGCTGAAGACCACCTTCAGCTCCGACGCGTCCTTCCCCGTCACCTCCAGCGCATTCATCAACGCGGCGCCGCTGATGATCGCCGTGCCGTGCTGGTCGTCGTGGAAGACCGGGATGTCCAGCCGCTCGCGAAGCTCCTCCTCGATCCGGAAGCAGGCGGGCGCCGCGATGTCCTCGAGGTTGATGCCGCCGACGGTCGGCTCGAGCATCTCACAGAAGCGGATCACCGACTCGGCATCCGGCGCCGAGATCTCGATGTCGAAGACGTCGATGTCGGCGAAGCGCTTGAAGAGCACGCTCTTGCCTTCCATCACCGGCTTCGCGGCGAGGGGGCCTATGTTGCCGAGGCCGAGGACCGCGGTCCCGTTGGACACGACGGCAACCAGGTTGCCGCGCGCGGTGTAGCGGAATACCGCCTCGGGATCGTCCGCGATGTCGCGGCAGGGTTCGGCCACTCCCGGGGTGTAGGCGAGCGAAAGGTCGCGCTGCGTCCCGACCGGCTTCGTCGGTACGACCGCGATCTTGCCGGGGCGTCCCTCGGCATGGTACTCCAGCGCCTCGTCTCGCCGTTTCGTCATCGATCGCCGCCCTGCTGAAAGCCGCCATCTACATTGGTGTGACGAAAAGGGCTAGGTTATCCTGCGCCCGGAGATGGGTCAAGCGACCGCCGGTGCGCACCGTGCCCACCCGATCGGGAGATCGATGCACCGGAAGCCGCTCGCGACCGTCGTTCTGCTCGTTGCGCTCACCGCCCCGAGCGCGGCGAAAGCGCAGGCGCGCTACGGCCGATCCGCAGACGAGGGCTGCGACACCGGTCCGATCGCAAGCGTCTTCATTGACAATCACTCAATCTTCAATGTCGGCGATCCCGAGCTGAACCCGCACTTCCAGTGGGCGTACCGGCTCGCCAACCGGCTGCACTTCCGCACCCGCCGCAATGTGGTCCGCCGGGAGCTGCTCTTCCAGCCCGGCGACTGCTTCGACCCCGTCCTCGCCACCGAGAGCGAGCGCCTGCTGCGCGAGCTTGCTTTCCTCTCGCGGGTCGACGTTTTCGGCATCCGACAGGACGACGGCACCTATCACGTCGTCGTGGACACCCAGGACGAATGGAGCACGCAGGTCGGCATGAACGTGCGCGCGAACGGCGGGATCGAGTTCCGTGGCGCGGACATCCGCGAGCAGAACATCGCAGGCAACGGCCAGACGGCCAGACTCTACTACCTGCAGCACCGTGTGTCCCGCGAGTATGGCGCCACCTTCTTTACGCCGCAGTTCGCGGCGACGCGCTGGGACCTCAGCGTCGGCGTCGGCCGCACGCGCGCGGGGAGCTTCGTCGATGCCGACGTCGCATATCCGTTCGTCGGCGAGGTCGGCCGGTGGTCCGCGGAACAGCGTTTCTCGCGACGCGACGAGTACTTCGACTTCGTTGCGGAATCGTCGCCTTCGCTGGACACACACGTCCTGATTCCGGTCCGTAATCAGCTGTTCGACTTGGCCCTGCTGCGCCGGATCGGTAATGCCCGCAACCTCACTCTCCTCGGTGGCGGCTTCACTTTCCGCAACCTCAGCTATCCTGGAGGCTACGATGGGATACGGATCGCGAGGCAGCGCGACTTCGATCGCCTCCAGCCAGGCGACAGCGCCCTGGTGGTGCCGGCGTGGCAGGGGCTCCAGGAGCTGAGGGAGATCCGTGCGAACCTCATCTTCGGACAGCGCAACATCTGGTGGGTGAAGCGTCGCGGCCTCGACAGCCCGCGCGGCGTGCAGGATGTGCGGCTCGGCGCCGAGGCGCAGGTCAGCCTCGGCCGCTCGCTGCCGGCGGTGCAGCACGAGGACGATCTCTTCGGTCAGGTCTCGCTGTACACCGGCATGGAACTCGGCCCGGTCCTGACCGCGCTTCGTCTGCAGCTCGACGGCCGACGCGACTTTCAGGCGCCGCCCGGCGCGCACGAGTGGGCCGACCTCTACGGCCATGGTGAGATGGTCGGCTACTGGAAGCCCGCCGGATCCACGCATCAGACGCTGTTCGCCCGGCTCGCCGGGCTCGGTGGCTGGTTCCCCCGTACCCCGTTTCAGCTCACGCTGGGCGGCGAGGAGGCGGTCCGCGGCTACGACCAATACCGCTTCCCCGGGGCCCGGCGACTCGTGCTCACGCTGGAGGACCGCACCTACTTCGGCTGGCCGTTCCCTGATGTGTTCGACCTCGGCGCCACCGTCTTCGTGGACGCCGGCCGGGTCTGGGCCGGATCCGCGCCGTTCGGTGTGAGCTCCGGCTGGCGCTCGAGCGGCGGTATCGGCCTGCGCGGCGCTTTTCCTGCCGGTGGCCGCACGACCTACCGGCTCGATCTCGCCGTGCCCCTGGACGCCGGCGAGCCGCGCCGGCCGCGACTCCTCATCTCGGTGGGAGAGGCGTTCGGCATCACCGTGCCGTTCTCCACGCGGCAGCTCGAGCGCTCCCGACCGAGCGGCATGTTCGGCGATGTATTCTCGGTCAGACGCTGATCTGGAAGGGCGGATCAGGCCCGCGCGCTACCGAGCGGCCTGGCTGCTGCCGGTCGCGTCGCCCCCGATCGCCGACGGCGCGCTGCTGGTGGACGAGAGCGGTCGCCTCGCGGCCGTGGACGCGGCCGCGCACGTGCCGCTTCCCGAGGGCGCCGAGGATGTGGACCTGGGCGCCGTCGCCCTGCTGCCGGGGCTCGTCAACGCGCACACGCATCCGGAGCTGAGCCTCTTCCGCGGCAGCCTGGAGGACCTGTCCTTCGTCGACTGGATCCGTACGCTCGTCGCCAGGAAGCGGGCCCTGCCGTCGCTCGACTACGAGCCGGCCGCGGCATGGGCGTGCGCGGAAGCGCTCGCGGCCGGGATCACGACGCTCGCCGCCACGGAGGACTCCGGCGCCGGACTCGACGCCCTGCTTCGGGCCGGCATGCGGGGCGTCGTATATCGCGAGGTCTTCGGCCCGGATCCCGCCCAGGCGGAGGCGTCGATGGCAGACCTGCGCCGCCGGGTCGATATGATGCGACTGCGGGAGAACGCACTCGTCCGGGTCGGGATCTCCCCGCATGCGCCTTATACGGTTTCGGATGCGTTGTACCGCAATGCGGCGGACTACGCGCGTGCGGAGCATCTTCCGATAGCCGTGCACGTGGCGGAGTCCCGCGCGGAGTCGGAACTGGTGCGCCACGGGCGAGGACCGTTCGCCGATGGGCTGGCCCACCGCGGAATCGCGACGCGGCGACGGGGACGCAGCTCGATCGCGCTGCTGCAGCGGCTCAACGTGCTCGGACCCTCCACGCTGCTGATCCACTGCGTGCGAGTGAACGGGGAGGACGTGGCCCGCATTGCCGCTACGGGTGCCGGCATCGCGCACTGTCCGGCGGCGAACGCGCGGCTGGGTCATGGTGTGGCGCCGCTGGAGCGGCTGCTCTCCGCCGGGATCCCCGTCGGGCTCGGCACCGACTCCGTGGCGAGCAACAACCGGCAGGACCTGCTGGAGGAAGCGCGGACGGCCCAGCTGCTGCACCGGGCGACGCTGCGAGATCCGAGCTTTCTGCCCCCGAGCCGGCTGCTCGAGCTCGCCACCCTCGACGGCGCTCGGGCGCTCGGACTGGCGGATCGGATCGGCTCACTGGAAGTTGGAAAGGACGCAGACTTCTGCGCCGTGAGCCTCGAGACCGCGCACGCAGCACCGGTCCACGATCCCGTCGCCGCCGTCGTCTTGTCGGCTCGCGGGGCGGATGTGGCGCTCACCGCCGTTCGCGGACGAATCCTGTATCGCGGCGGCGGTTGGCTGACGCTCGACATTCCGGAGATCCGCGACCGCCTCGAGCGCCAGGCGGACCGGCTGCGCGCGCTCGAGAGAGGAGCATGACCGTTGGAACCGCGTCGCAGTGCCGGAGCTTTCAAGGTCATGGGCCTCTCTTCCGCCATTCGCCGACGTGCTTCCGCGGCTCACCTGCTCGCCGCCACCCTGGTGGTCGGGCTCGGCGCGGGCCTTGCCGGCCCGGCAGGCGTGAGGGCACAGACGCCTCTCGTCACGCCGACCGTCGCTCCGTCGGCGGAGCGTCGCCTCGAGCTGGTCCGCGGATCGAGCTTCGCCTGGGTCGAGGGGAACGCGACGCTCGGCCACTTCCGCGGCGAGAGCTATGAGCTGGACGGATGGGCGAGCTTCACCGGTGGGGGCTATGACGACGCGCGGGGGCGGGTGACCATCGGCGTCGCCGGATTCCACACCGGCAAGGGGCTGCGCGACAAGCATCTGCGAGGATCGCTGGAGGCGGAGCGCTTCCCGATGATCGAGTTCACGCTGCAGCGGGTGGACACTTTGCATTCGGAGAGCAGGGACAGCGTCCGACTCGCCGGCACGCTGACGATCCACGGCTCCGCACGCCTGGTCTCGGTTCCGACGAGCCTCGAGCAACGAGGCGACACGCTCCACGTGAGCGGTCGACTGCCGATCCGCTTCACGGAGTTCGGTATGCAGCCGCCGCACAAATTGCTCGGCACGGTGCGCGTGGATGACGACCTCATGGTAGGATTCGAGGCGAACTTCCTGACGCGGTCCGACGAATGAGGTCGATGCCCCGTCTCGTCGGCGCGGTCGAGCTGCTCGACTCGCCCCGGCACGACCCCGCGGAGCTCGAGCACAGCCTCCGCCAGGTGGCTGCGGTGAACCGCTGGCTGGGAGGCGCGTTCGCCATGCGCGTTCGACTTCCCGAGGTGCTGCCCCGCACCCCGACCGCCACCATCCTGGACGTCGGCACCGGCGCCGGAGACCTTGCCGCCGGACTGACCGACCCGCTCCCGGGCCGACCCCGGCTGTGGGTCACCGCCGTCGATGTGCACCCGCAGGTGGTTCGCATCGCGCGCCGCCGCCTCGGCGATCACCCCGAAGTCGCGATCGGCGCGGCCAATGCGCTGGCGCTGCCCTTCGCGGATCGCTCCTTCGACGCGGTGCTGCTCTCGCTCGTGCTGCATCATTTCGAGCGCGATCGGCAGATCGCCGCGCTCCGCGAGGCGGCCCGCGTCGCTCGCGTCGGCGTGCTTGTGGGGGAGCTCGAGCGGTGCCGCGCCGCCTGGATCGGATCCCGGTTGCTCGCCGCCACCGTCTGGAGGAGAAACCGCTTGACCCGGCATGACGGTCCGCTCTCCGTCCGGCGCGCGTTCACCCCCAACGAACTCACGTCGCTCGGCCACGCGGCCGGTCTCGCCGACGTACACACGACTCGGCACCCCGTGTATCGACTCGTCCTGACCGGCCGGGTACGCGCACAATGACCGATGTCCTGATCGTCGGCGCGGGCCCGGCAGGCACGACGACGGGGCTGCTCCTCGCCCGGCAGGGCTTCAATGTCCTGATCCTCGACCGCTCCGGCTTCCCGCGCGAGAAGGCCTGCGGCGAGTGCATCGGCGCCGGCGCCCTCCCGCTACTCGGTCGTATCGGCCTCCTCGCCCCTCTCGAGGCGCTGCCCCATGGCCGGCTGGAAGGGTGGGCGATCAGCGTCGAGGCAGGACCGCGCTTCTGCGGCCGCTTCGAGAGGTCGACACACGACCAAGCAGGCTACTCGATCAGCATGCGACGCCGCGACCTCGACTCCGCTCTGCTGCGCCAGGCTCGGACCGCCGGATGCAGCGTGCGCACGGGTTGGCACGTGACGGACCTCCTGCTCGGGCCCGGCGGCGCCGTGGTCGGCGTAACGGGGCGGGACGAAGCAGGCTCGTCTGCCTCGCTACGGGCCCGCGTGGTGGTGGGCGCCGACGGGCTCCGCTCCGTGATCTCCCGGCGCCTCGGGCTCGTTCGCCGCTCTCCCCGCGTGCGGCGCGCTTCGCTGACGGCTCACCTGAGCGGCGTCCGGGCGACGGGCGCCTTCGGCGAGATGCACCTGGGCGATGGCCTCTGCCTCGGGCTGGCTCCCGTCGGCGATGGCGTCTGGAACGTCACACTCGTGGGCGACGTCGCCCGCTTCGCGGCGGCGGCAGGCGGCGGGCGCGAAGCCTTCTTCACGGCCGGGCTGCGTGACTTCCATTCCCTTCGGGACCGGCTTCGCGAAGCCCGCTGCGACACCACGGGGCGCCGCCCCGGAAGCGGCATTCGACTTTTCGCGTCCGGGCCGTTCGACTGGCCGGTCCGCACGCCGATCGCCGACGGCGCCGTTCTCGTGGGCGACGCCGCCGGCTACTTCGATCCGTTCACGGGGCAGGGAATCCGTCACGCGCTCGAGGGCGCCGACATCCTCGCCGCCGAGCTGGCCGCGGCGCTCAGCGCGGGACGCGTGACGCGCGCCTCGCTGCGGGGATACGCCCGCCGCCACAGACGCATCCTGAACCCGGCGCGGCGTCTCGAGCGCGGCGTGGACGCCGTGGTCTGGCGCCCGCGGCTGCGCGCGTGGATGCTTCGCCGCCTGGCAGCCGCACCCGCGGCGGCCGACGGCATCGTCGCGGCCTCGGCCGGGCTCATCCCCATCCGTCGGTTGATTTCGGGAAAGGCCGCCGCCACGTTTCTGTCCGCTCGCCCACCCCTGGAGGTTCCCGCTTGAAGAGCATCGATGAACACCTGACGGCCGCGCCTCCCAATGCGTGCTTCAGGGTCGCCGCGGATGTCGAGAGCTGGCCGCGGATCCTGTCTCACTATCGGTGGGTCCGATTCCGAGAGCGGCGGGGCTTCGGGCGGGGCCGCGTCGAGATGGCGGCGTGGCGTCGCTTCGCCGGGCCGCTTCGCTACCCGACCTGGTGGGTATCGGAGATGGAGTCGGACGAGTCGGAGCCGTGCATCCACTATCGTCACGTCGAAGGCATGACGCGGGGTATGGTGGTCAGGTGGGAGTTCGGGCGTAACGGCGCGAGCACGCGCTTGCGTATCGTTCACGAGTGGGACGGCCCCGACTGGCCGTTCATTGGTGCCTTCGCGGCTTCGTCGGTGATCGGCCCCCATTTCGTCAGCACGATCGCACGCGCAACGCTCGCCGGCGTAGCTGCCGAGGCGGAGCGTCTCGACGCCGCCGAGCGTGCAATGGAGGGAGCTGCCGCGCAGCCGGATCCGGCTTCCCCGCCGAAACGGCTGGGTGAGAGGTGAGCCGGCGTGTCGCGATCACCGGGATCGGTCCGATCACCGCGGCCGGCACCGGAGTGGAAGGCCTCTGGCAAGGACTCCGAAGCGAGAGGTCGCCGGTACGCCGTATCACGCGCTTCGATGCCACGCCGTGGCGCAGCCGGATCGGATGCCAGGTCGAGGACTTTGAGCCGCACGACTACATGGACGCTTCGGTCGCGAAGAAGCTCGACCGGTTCGGGCACTTCTCCATCGCCGCCGCGCGGATGGCTTTGCAGGACGCGGGGCTCGATCCCGGCACCCTCGACGGTGACCGCGTCGGCGTACAGATGGGCTCGGCGCTCGGCGGGATCGCGAACGCCGAGGCGCAGGCGTTGGCGTTCCGGACCGGTGGCATACGGGCCGTGGACCCGCGCGTCGCGCTCACCACCTTCTGCGGTGCCGCCAGCTGCGGGATCGCAATCGAGTTCGGCTTTACCGGGCCGAACTCGACGAACGCGATGTCCTGCGCCTCCGGTACGATCGCCGTCGGCGAGGCGACGCGCCTGATCCGTGACGGCCTGGCGGACGCCGCCCTTGCCGGCGGCATCGAGGCCCCGCTCGCGCCGCTATCGTTCGGCGCGTTCGCCATCATCCGGGCCATGAGTACCCGCAACGACGACCCCGAACACGCCTGTCGCCCCTTCGATCGCGGTCGCGATGGCTTCGTGATGGGCGAGGGTGCCTGCGCCCTCGTGCTCGAGCGCTGGGATCACGCCGTCGAGCGCGGCGCCCGAATCTACGCGGAGATCCTCGGCTACGGCACCACGAACGACGCGCACCACATGGCGGCGCCCCGCCCCGATGGACGTCAGGCCGTGCGCGCCATGGCCCTCGCCCTCGGCGCCGCCGGCGTCGAGGGCGGGGAGGTGGACTTCATCAGCGCACATGGCTCCGCGACGCCGCTCAACGACGGCACCGAGACGAGCGCCATCAAGGCGGTGCTCCGCAACGGCGCCCGTCCGGCCGTGATCGGAACCAAGCCATACCACGGACACGCGCTCGGCGCCTCGGGTGCGATTGAAATCGGCATCGCCTGCCTCGCCATGGAGCGCGGCTGGATTCCGCCGACGTTGAACCTCGATGAGCCGGACGACGGCTGCGACCTCGATTACGTGCCAAACCACGGCCGCGAGGGCCGGCCGCGGCTGTGTCTGTCGAACTCGTTCGGCTTCGGAGGCATCAATGCAGCGATCGTCCTACGTGCGGCCGCCGGATAGTAGCGAATGCCGACGACGATCCTGCCCCCGCTCGCGCTGGGGCTCGCCGCCGGGCTGAATCTGTACGCCACCGTCGCTTGCCTCGGGCTCGCCGGTCGCTTCGGCTGGATCACACCCCTGCCGCCGGAGCTGCGCGGCCTCGAGCACCCACTCGTCATCGCCGCGGCGCTGTTGTTCCTCGTCGTCGAGGCCTTCGCCGAGCGCATCCCGTTCGTGGACTCGATCTGGTCGGCCATCCACGCGCTGCTGAAGCCGATCGCCGCGGGGCTCCTCGCGCACGCCATTCTCGCCGGGGTGCCCAGCGCCCCCGCGGCGACGCTCACGGCCATGGCCGCCCTCCTCGCCTTCGGCGCCCACGTCGGCCGTGGTGTCGTCCTGCCGTCCGTCGAGCGGAGCCATCGGCCGCGCGCGGAGCTGGCCCTGCACCTCGGCCTCAACGTGATCGCCGCGGCCCTCGTGATCACTGCTCGTGACCGCCCACCGATCGCGCTCATCGCCGGCGGGCTTACGCTGTTATGGGTCGTCCCGCGGGGGCCTCGCTCCTGGCGCATGTTCACGCTCACCCTTCGGGCACAGGTTTCCCGTCTGCGCGGGATCGTCGGCCGGGAGAAGTGGCAGGACGAGTCACGGCTTCCGGCAGACCTGCGGGCGCTCCTGCCGACCCGCGATCCGCCGACGCCGCTCCGTGCCGCGAGAGCCGGCCTCAAGGGCCTCAGAACGGTCGGTGACTACAGGCAGGGATGGCTCATAATCGGGGACGAAGCTCCGACTTTCCTGTACCGTTCGCTGCTCGGCCCCCGCGTCGTCTTCCTCCCGACGACGGCGGACGCCCGCCTCGTGCAGGGACCCTGGCTCGATGCCGTCGAGCTTTCATCCGAAGGGGGCTGCTGCACCGTGCTGCTGCTCAAGAACGGGCCACGCCCGGAGCTGGCGCTCGCTGACCTCGCCCCCGCCCACACGCGTGTCACCACGGATCAACCGATCGGATTCCGATGAGCCTCGAAGACTTCCGCCGCTTCCGCGAGCGCATGAACGACAGGATCCTCGCAGCCGACAATCTGGAGATCCGCCGCTTCTTCGCGCTCGACAATCGCGCCTACGAGGACGGGGCCCTCCCCGCGCGCACCAAGGAGCTGCTCGGCCTCGTCGCCTCCCTCGTGCTGCGCTGCGACGACTGCATCACCTACCACCTCACGCAGTGCGTGCGGCTCGAGATCGACGAGGCCGAGCTGCTGGAGGCTCTGTCCATCGGATTGATCGTCGGCGGCTCGATCGTGATCCCTCACCTGCGTCGGGCCGTGTCTACGTACGATGAGCTGCGTGGCGGGTCGCCCTGAAGTCGCCATTTGTTCCCCGCCATCCACCCCACCGGGCGCATCCCCTGCACTCTGCCGAAGCGCTCTCACGATCCGGGCCGGAGGCCCGAAATTCGCCGCAAATCGTCCCATCCCGCCTTGCTCGAGATGTCGGATTTTCGGAATTTCTGCGGTCCGGGAACCCATGCCGTATCGGCCGGGTACCCACCCACTCCGGCGGCCCACGAGGCTTTACAGCGGACCCGCCTTTCTATACATTTTGGTGTGCTTATGACTCGAACCCGACTCAAGGGATTTCCGAGGCTCGAAGGGCCGCTGCTTTGGAGCGGCTTGCTTCGTTAGAAAAGACAGCGATGCGTCGATGCCGACGCTCCCGCTGTTTTTTTGTTTTCTCACCCTTCACCCGAGGATCGCGCGACCATGTTCGTGAACTCTCGCGCTTTGGACTCTTTCGACCAGTACCTCCTCGATGTGGAGAAATACCCGCTGATCGAGGATCCATTGGAGGAACGCGAGCTCGCGCGGAGGGCGCGGGCGGGCGACAAGGAAGCGGCAGAGCGGCTCGTTACGGCGAACCTCAGATTCGTGATCTCCTACGTGAAGAAGTACCAGGGGCGCGGGCTGGGCCTCGCAGAGTTGGTCTGCATTGGCAATGAAGGGCTGCTGAAAGCGGTCAAGAAGTTCGATCCGGACAAGGGCGTCAAGTTCATCTCCTACGCAGTATGGTGGATTCGCCAGACCGTCCTGCAGGCGCTGGCGGAGCAGACCCGCTCGGTGCGCATTCCGCTGAATCAGAACTCGAATCTGGTGAAGCTTTCCCGGATGGAGACGGCGTTGACGCAGTCGCTCGGCCGTTCGCCGACCGACCAGGAGATCGCCACGGAGATGGGCGAGCCGATCGAGACGGTCCGTGCGCTTCGCCGTGTGGCGGCCTCCGAGCTGTCGCTCGACGCCCCCATCGACCGGGGCGACCGGGACAGCGCATCGTTCGGCGAGCGCTTCGCCGGGATCGAGTCGGACGACATCGAGGACCTCGTCGAGTGGCAGGCCCGCCGGGAGTTCCTCGACCGCATGTTCGAGAAGTACCTGACCGAGCGCGAGCGGAAGATCCTCTATCTGTATTACGGCCTCGATGATGGAGAGGAGCGGACGCTGGAGGAGATCGGCTCGCTGCTGGGTGTGACGCGGGAGCGGATCCGGCAGATCCGCAACCGAGCGTTCGAGAAGCTGCGCGAGAGCCCGGATGGCGAGGCGCTTTCAGGTTTCTGGAGCATCAACTGAGCGAACGCTCGGCGGGCGTCCTTCCAAGCCTGGTGTGCGCCGGAGGGCCCGAACCCGTTCGGGCCCTCCGGCGTTTTTGCACCTCGCCTCGCGCCCCGCGATGACCGCGAGCGCCGAGCCCTCAACCCGACGGCGGCGCAACGGCCCCCCTGTGGTTCCGCACCTGGTCCTGGCACTATCCCTGGCCGCGGTCCTCCCCGTTGCGGCGCAACAACCCGTGGCATCGCCTTCCGACACGGCGGCCGTGGCGCCGGAGCTGGCGGACTCGGTGGCGGATACCACAGCGTGGGACGGCCCCCGCGCGGTGGCGCTGCTGCGCCATGCGATCGAGCGCCGCATGGAGCCGGTACGTGGGCGGAACGCACTGAAGAGCTATCAGGCGGATGCCCGCGGCTGGTTGTACTTCTACCTCGACCGCGACAACAGCGAGGAAATGAACCTCGTGCGCGTCGATCAGATCGCGCTCGAGGTGAACTGGGCATCGCCGGGGATGACGCAGCAGCGGATCATCGGACGCCGGGACGAGGATCGCCTCCCGAACACGATGCGCTACCACCTGGACCACCTGACGGTGGTGCAGAACGACTTCGGCAACACCATCCGGCTGGGCGATGGCGATGAGGTGCGAAGTGTTCGCCACCCGGCCGCTCCGAGCGCGCTCGCGACCTACGAATACCGGCTCGCGGACTCGCTGACGCTGTATCTGCCGGGCACGACCGACCCCGTTCGGGTCTACGAGCTGCAGGTCCGACCACGCAACCCCGCGCTTCCCGGCTTCATTGGATCGCTCTTCCTGGATCGGCAGAGCTCTGACATCGTCAGCATGCGGTTCACGTTCACGCCCGCGTCCTACGTGGATCGCCGCCTCGACTACATTCGCATCTCCCTCCAGAACGGCCTCTGGGAAGGGAAGTACTGGCTGCCGTTCGAGCAGCGCGTCGAGATCCGGCGAAAGGTACCCCAGTTCGATTTCCCGGTCGGAGCGGTGATCCGCGGGCGATATCGCATCACGAACTATCGCTTCGATGTGCCGCTCGAGCTCGCCCGCTTCACGGGTCCGCGCGTCGTGAGCGTCCCCGACAGCGTGCTGCGCGCCTTCCCGTTCGAGCAAGGCATCTACTCCGATCTCGAGGAAGAGGGGCTCTCTCCGGGTGGTGACCTCGCCTCGTTGCGGGCGGAGGCACGGCGACTCATCGGGCAGCGATTCCTCAGCGGCCTGCCGCGCCTTCGATTCTACGCCTCCGATGCGTCCTCGATCCTGCGCTACGACCGCGCCGAAGGGCTCTTCCTGGGGGGCGGTGTGTCATGGGCGGCCGCACCGACCCTCGCTCTTCGACTGGGTGGCGGTTACGCGACCGGCGAAGGTCGGGGCTCGGGATTCCTCGGCGTCGAACGAAGCGCACCCACGCTGACGCTCGGCATTCGCGCCTATGCGCACGATCTGCGTGACCTGGGACAGACGCCGGGTGCCGCCGGAGGCGTATCCACCCTCTCGTCCGTGTTCCTGGGGCAGGACCTGCTCGACCCGTACTTCGCGGACGGCGTGCAGGGCGCCGCGAGGCTGGCCCGGAAGGGGTGGCGAGTGGCCGCCTCGATCCGCATCGAGGAGCAGCGGAACGCGCGACTCGTCACTCGCTCCAGCCTGTTCGGCGACACCGCCGACGTCAGGCCGCTGCGCGCCATCGCGCAGGGCCGCTTCGTCGAGGGAACGCTCGGCATCGAGCGGGCCGCCGACATCCCCGTGGCCGGCACCGCCACCGCCGCCCTCCACCTGATCATCGGCGGCCACGGCGGCGAGAGCTACTTCGCGCCGAGCCTGAGTCTCACGTCCGACCGCAGCTTCCACCGCTACGTCGGAGCCGTCCACACCGAGATCGAAGGCAGCCTCGCGCTCGGGGAGCCCCCGCCGCAGCGCTTGTTCCTTCTCGGCGGCTCGGGGACTCTGCCCGGATACGATTATAGGAGCTTCATCGGGGACCGTTACGTCAGGGCGGGCGTCGAGCTCTCGCGCGAGTTGGTGCCACCCTGGGTCGCCGGGCGCCTGATCGGCGGCGTCGGCTGGAGCACTGTCGACTCCGCCGTCGTGCCCCAGGACTGGGACGCCTCGCCCACCGACGGAATCCGGAGCTACGCCGGCGCCGGCCTGAGCCTCCTGACCGACGCCGTACGCCTCGACCTGGCGCGCGGCCTGAACGACGGCTTCTGGCAGCTCATTCTCTCCTCCCATTTCGTGGTCTGGTGAAATGTGAAGGGAGAGGTGCGCGATCTGGACTAACAGCGCTGAAGTGCGATCGGGAGAAGTGGGTCCACTTCAAACTTCTCAATTCGCTATTCGTTCGCCCCGCCTCGTGATGCAACTTCGCGCGAACCCCAACCGAGGAGGTCGCGCATGGGCCGCTCCATCAACAAGGTGATCCTGGTCGGCAACGTGGGCCGGGACCCGGACGTACAAAGCACGGCGAACGGGATCAAGGTGGCTCACCTGTCGCTCGCCACGAGTCGCCGATTCCCGCGCAACGGCAGAGTCGAGGAACGCACGGACTGGCATCGCCTGACGCTGTGGGACCGACTCGCCGAGCTCGCGGGGGAGCACATCCGCAAGGGAGACCGGCTCTATGTGGAAGGGCGGATGGAGTACGATACCTACGAGCGCAACGGCATCTCGATTCCCACGGCGGAAATACAGGTGCGGGAGCTGGTGATGCTCGGGGCGCCGCGGTCGAACGGGGCCGCAGCGGTCGAGGCGGGGGATGAGGAGGTCGAGGAAGAGGAACCCGTCGACGCCTGAGCGCGTGCGCCGGGCGTCAATGATCGAAGGGCAGCGAGCCCATCGACGCTCGGTGTGCATGCGGGACACCGACTGAGGGGATGCGAGTGAGCCGGTCGACGGCTCACTTGCATTCCAACCAGTTCTCGCCGACGCCCAGTCCCACCTCGAGCGGGACGTCGAGCGGGAACGCGGTCTCCATCAGGCTTCGAACGAGGGCGCGCGTCGATTCGACCTCGGCGCGCGGGACCTCGAAAACGAGCTCGTCGTGAACCTGCAGGAGCATGCGCACGCCGGCGCGCTCGAGCGCGCTCTCGCGCGCGATTGCGATCATGGCGAGCTTTATGACATCCGCCGCCGAGCCCTGGACCGGCGCGTTGGTCGCGGCTCTCTCACCGAACTGCCGCACGTTGTAGTTCTTGCTGCGCACCTCCGGGATATAGCGACGACGGCCGCTGAGCGTTTCGACGTAACCTCGCTCTCGGGCCATCTCGATCTGTTCGTCCAGATAGCGGCGAACCCCCGGGAAGCGGGTGAAGTACGCATCGATGAACTCCTTGGCCTCCGCCACCGACGTGTCCAGCTGCTTCGACAGCATGTACGGCCCGATCCCGTAGATGGTGGCGAAGTTGATCGTCTTCGCGGCTCCGCGCATACGCGCATCCACCTGCTCGATCGGCACGTCGAAGACGACCGCCGCTGTCTGCCGATGGATGTCGATGCGGCGACGGAACGCGTCGATCAGTGCGCCCTCCTTCGAGAGGTGCGCGAGGATGCGCAGCTCGATCTGCGAATAGTCCGCCGACAGGAAGAGGTAGCCGGGATCAGGGACGAAGCCCTTCCGGATCTCGGCCCCGATCTCCGTGCGGATCGGGATGTTCTGCAGATTGGGATCACTCGATGAGAGCCGACCCGTCGCGGCGACCGTCTGGTTGAAGCTGGAGTGGATGCGCCCGGTCTCCGGATTGACGAGCAGCGGGAGTGCATCGATATAGGTGCCCTTCAGCTTGTCGAGTTGCCGGAACTCCATCAGAAGTTGCGGAAGGCGGTGCCCCATGGCCGCCAGCTCCTCCAGCACGGTCGCGTCGGTCGAAGGCCCCGTCTTCGTCTTCTTGAGCACCGGCAGATTCAGCCGGTCGAACAGGATCTCGCGAAGCTGAGGGGTCGAGTTGATGTTGAATTCCGACCCCGCCTCGTTCCAGATGTCCTGCTGGATCAATCTCAGATCGCGCTCCAGCTTCTTCGCCATGGAGGCGAAGAAAGGGCGGTCAATGCGGATCCCGACCCGCTCCATGTCGGCCAGGACCGAGAGCAGCGGCATCTCCATCGTCCGGAACAGCCGATCGAGGGAGTGCTGCTCGAGCTGCTCCCCGAAGATCTCCGCCAGGCGGATCGCGAGATCCGCGTCTTCGCACGCGTAATCCCGCACCCGCTCCACATCGCACTCGGCGATCGGGACCTCGTCGCGCCCCGAGCCGCACAGATCCTGGTACGTCATCGCGCGGTGCTTCAGGTACTGCAGCGCGAGCGACTCCAGGCCGTGCTCCCGTCGCCCCGGATCGATCAGGTAGGACGCGATCATCGTGTCGAACGCGATGCCGCGCAGAACCACACCGGCGCGGCGCAGCACGACCATGCTTCGCTTCACGTCCTGGCCGACCTTCTCGACGGAGTCATCCTCCAGCAGCTCGACGAGCGGGCGCATCGCCTCAGAATCCAGCCACGGCAGGTTGCCGGCCCCGTCGCCCAGCTCGAGCTCCCCCCTTCGGTGGTGCCCGAACGGCAGGTACCATGCGCGTGCCGCCTCTGTCGCGATCGCGATGCCCACCAGCTCGCCACGCAACGGATCGGCTGCCGTGGACTCCACTCCCAGGGCGAAGCGGCCCCCGGCCCTGGCGCGCTCCACGACGGCATGCGCCTCCTCCACCGTCCGGACCAGGCGGTAGTCACGCTCCAGCGGGGTCGCTTCCGCCGCCGGCGCGAACTCCCGCACCAGGGAATGAAACTCGAGGTCCAGGAACGCCTCGCGCAGCCGGTCACGATCCGGCTCGCAGACCGACAGAGCGTCCAGGTCCAGCTCGATCGGAAGGTCCCTGAGGATCGTCACCAGCCGCTTCGAGAGCAGGACATCCTCTCGGTTCTGCTGCAACGACTCGCGAGCGCGCTTCCCGGGGATCTTCTCGACCTGCGCAAGGATCTCCTCCACCCCACCGTAACGCTCGATCAGCTGCACCGCCGTCTTCGGTCCGATCCCCTTCGCGCCGGGGATGTTGTCCGAGCTGTCCCCGATCAGCGCCAGGTAGTCCACCACCCGCTCCGGCGGCACGCCCAGTCGCGCCGAGGCGTTCCGCACGTCCACCCACTCCTCTTCCACGCCGGCCGCGCCGCCTCGTCCGGGATTCAACAGGCAGATCCGGTCCCCGATCAGCTGATAGAAGTCCTTGTCCCCCGACACGATCACCGCCTCCAGCCCCTCCGCGGCCGCCTTCGTCGCGAGCGTGCCGATCACGTCGTCCGCCTCGTGGTCCTCCAGCTCGAGGACCGGCACCCGGAACCCCTCCAGCACCTCGCGCACCCGCGGCAGCGACGATCTCAGCTCGTCCGGCATCTTCTGCCGCGTCGCCTTGTACGCCGGATACAGCGCCTCCCGCTCGCTCGTGCCGGCATCCATCACCACGCCGAGGTAGTCGGGATCGTGCTCTTCCAGGATCTTCATCAGGAAGCGCGTGAAGCCGAACACGGCCGACGTGTTCTCTCCTCGCGACGTGATCAGCGGCCGGCTGATCAGAGCGAAAAACGCGCGGTAGATCAACGCGTACCCGTCGATCAGAAACAGGCGAGGCCGCGTCTTTTCGGGCTTGTCCACCATGGATTCGGCGTCCGGGGTTCGGATCGGGACTGGGCCCATCTACCCCCCAGTCCGGCCCCTGCTCCACCCCCAAAAACGTCGACGCCCCGCCGGCTTACACCGGCGGGGCGTCGAGGATCGGCTCTTTCGCCGAGGGTCAGACGCGAGCGACGTTGGCCGCCTGAAGCCCCTTCTCCGTCTGCCGAACCTCGAACTCGACCTCCTGCCCCTCCGCGAGGGTCTTGTACCCGTCCATCTGGATCGACGAGAAGTGCACGAACACATCCTCGCCGCCCTCGGGCTGCTCAATGAAGCCATATCCTTTGGCATCATTGAACCACTTGATTCGACCTCTGGGCATTGCAGCGACTCTCCGAAAGACGTGGACACACGGCGCGAAGGCCCTCGGTTAGCGGGTCCAGGATAGGCGGCACAGTCGTGGACTGTCAAGGAAAATCTTGTTCCCTGCGAGCCGAGAATCGAGGAAAGCGCTTCAACGGCGCGAGAATCGCCACACCGCGGCCCTCTCGCAATGCCTAATTCGGTCCACCCTGAACAGTCGCGCTCCTGCCCAAGCCAAGCGACGACGGATAGAGGATCCGATAGATACTGATATTCTCCTGAACGATCTTCACATAGTCGCGCGTCTCCGTAAAGGGGATGCGCTCTACGAACAGCTCGGGATCGATCGCCCATTCGGGGAAGCGTTGCCAGCGCTCGATCCGCGTCGAGCCGGCGTTGTAGGCGGACAGGACATCACCGAGCCGCTCGTGGTACTCGTCCACCAGGTCTTTCAGATAGCGGCTGCCGAAGGTCAGGTTGATCTCCGGATCACGTAGCATCGCGGCGGAGAAGCCGTCCACGTCCTCCGCGCGCGCAAGGATACGCCCGGTGGCGGGCATGACCTGCATCAGGCCGATGGCCCCGGCGCCGCTTCTGGCCCCGGCGTTGAACATGGATTCCTGCCGGACGAGCCCGGCGATGAGGGCAGCGTCGAGGCTGCGCTCGTCGGCAACGGCCAGGAGGATGTCACGGTAGGGCAGGGGGTAGACGATACGCAGGAGGCGCGCGTTCCAGGCCCCTTCCGCAGCGTGGATCCTCCAGCCGGTGCGGATGCCGGAAACCGTGTAGCCGCGGGTGTTCAGAGCCTCGGCGAAGACGTATTCGGCGGGCAGATCCCGACGCAGCTCCTGACCGATCCGGTCGATCTCCATGTCGACCGCCACGTCGTCGTCGAGGTCGCGCAGCAGGTCGAGGCGGTAGAGAGCGGCCGCGACCCGGATCCGCGCGCTGTCGGGGGTGGGCGGATCCTGCTCGAGGGAGACATCCTCGAGCGAGTGCTCGAGGCGCTCGCCAGCGCGGACCCCGTAATAGGACCAGGGGTCGTCACGCCACACGTCCCGATAGCGTTCGAGGGCTAGCGAATCCCTGCCGAGCTTCTCTTCGGCGCGGGCGGCCCAGTAGGTCGCCTGCTGAACCCTGCGGCCTGAAGGATAGCGGGAGCGGTAGCTCTCGAAGCGGTCGGCCGCGCTCTTCCAGTCACCCGCGGCAATCGAGAGGTCGGCGAGGCGCATCATCGCGAGCCCGGCCTCGTCGGCGTCGGGATTGCTCTCGATCGTGCGCAGATAGTACTCGCGGGCGGCCGCGGTGTCGCGGGCGTCGTGACGGAGATCCGCGATCAGGAACAGGGCGCGAGTCGCGGCGGCCGCGTCAGGGTACCGATCCGCGACACGACGAAGGGTCGCGAGGGAGGCGTCGGCATCGCCGTTTCGGTAGCGGGAGCGGGCGGCCAGGTAGAGCGCGTCGGCAGCGAGCGCTTTCGAGGGAGCGTCCGCAACCAGGGAGAGCAGCCGCTTCGTCGCCTCGGCATACCGGCCGGCGTTGAAGTAGCCGGTCGCGAGATCGTAGCGGAGGCGCGCGCGTTGCTCGGCCGACCCCCGGCCGCTCCGCAGATAGGCCTCGATTCCCTCGGCGCCCCGGTGCAGGTTGCCGAAGCGCAGGTAGATCCGGCCGATCGCCAGCCGGTCGTCGGCGTCGATCCCAGGCATCTCGCTGAGCCGACGCGCCGCGTCCACTCCGCTGCTCGCCCCGGGCGCTGCGTGAAGGGCTCTACGGTAGTCGCTGCTGGCGGCCGCGGTGTCGCCCGCGTCGAGCCGGAGGTCGCCGGCAACGACCCATGCCCTTCCCCGCTCCGATCCCCCGTCGAGCTTCGGGGCGGCGCGCTCCGCGAGGGCTGCAGCGGCGCCGTCGGCGCCGCCTTCGGCCCGCACCTTCGCGCGCAGCCCCCAGCCGAAGGCGCCATCGAGGTCGGCGCCCGCCATGCCGAGACGCCTGTCGACCTCCGCCGTGTCCCCGGTCGCCGCCGCCGCGCGCGCCGCGTAGAGCGCGATCCAGTCGCTGATCGCGGGGACAAGATCCGCGGCGGTATCGAAGGCCGCGAGCGCGGCGACCGTCCGATCGGCGCGTGCCAGCGCGAGTCCACGCCGCACCTGCACGAGACCTCGCTCCCGCGCCCCGGCGCCTCGCGCGACGCGCAGGAAGCGCGCGTAATCCTGGCTGCTGGCTGCCCACTGCTCCTGCTCGAATCGGCTGCGCCCGAGGAGGGCCCACCCCTCACCCGCTTCCGCGCTGTCGAGCCACGCCCGGCCGGCGAGCAGCTTCTCAACCCGCGGCCAAGCCCGCCATCCCGCCTCGGCCCGAGCGGTCGTCATGAGGGCGGACGGCGTCGAGTCGGCAGAGGTGGCCAGAAAGGCTTCGAGAATCCTGCTGGCCCGCCAGTACCGACCGGCCCGTAGCGCCTCGATCGCCTCCGGTGGCACCTCCGCCGGCTCGACCACCGGAGCTGCGTCGGGGTCGGGTGGCGGAGCCGTGATCGGCAGCGCTACCGAAAGGACGAGAAGGAGAAGAGTGAGAGCCACGGTTCTGCGCATGCATCCTCGGGCGGATGGAGGCGTCTCCGTACCTACCCGGACGGTGATGAAAGGGTGCGGTATCCCCGCAAAAACGACAGGGCCACCCGGTCCCGGGTGGCCCTATAGCTACGGCGAGTCGACTGCTCGGTCGCGCACTACCGGCCGGCCAGCTCCATCTCGTGGAGGGCATCGACCATCTTCTGCGCCGTCTCCTCCATGTCGATGACGAGACGGTCGATACGGGTGACGAAGTAGTTGTGCGCGATGTTGATCGGGATCGCGATGGTCAGCCCGGCCGCGGTCGTGATCAACGCGACCTTGATCCCGCCGGCGACCAGCGTCGCTTCCACCTCACCGGCGGCCTCGATCGCCTGGAACGCCTGGATCATGCCGATCACCGTTCCGAGGAAGCCGAGCAGCGGCGCCACGTTCGCGAGCGTGGCGAGCCAGACCAGGCCGCGCTCCAGTTCGGCCATCTCGATCAGCCCGACGTTCTCGATCGCCTTCATCACGCGCTCGGTGCCTTCGTGGCGACGCTCGAGGCCGGCGGTGATGATCCGCCCGGCCGGCGTATTCGAGCCACGCGCGACCTCGAGGGCACCGTCGATATCGCGATCGGCGAGTCGCGAATCGACGTCGCGCAACACGCGACGCGTGCGCGCTCCCTTGATCGTGAGGTCCACCAGCTTCCAGACGATGATCATCAGACCCGCGACGGCGCAGGCGCCCAGCGGCCACATCATCCAGCCGCCGTCGTGCCACATCTTCGCGAACCACTCCGTCACCGACAGTTCGGGCTGTTCGACACCCGGCAGCTGGAGCAGCGCGAGGGAGAAGTAACCGAGACCAGTCAACTTGACCTCCACGGGTCGGGACCATGCGGCGGACTCAAACGCCGCACTTTGAAGGCTCCTTGTGACACTGAATCGCCGAACCTACCGGGGGCCCCGGAGCGTGTCAACCCCCGTTTTCGACATACGATCTCTCCTTAATGCAGGCGGCGAAGTGCAGCGGCGCCTTCTCTGCCAGCGGCGGCACGATGCGCGCGCAATCCGCGTCCTTCAAGGGGTGCGGGCAACGCGGGTGGAACGGGCATCCGGAGGGGGGCCGGGCCGGGCTCGGCACGTCGCCCGGAAGCACGATCCGGTGACTCCTCCTCGTCGGGTCGGGCACCGGCACCGCGGAGAGCAGCGCGCGCGTGTACGGGTGTCGCGGTGTGGCGTAGAGGTCGTCTGCGTCGCCGAGCTCTACGATGCGCCCGAGGTACATCACCGCTATGCGATCGCTGACATGCTCGATGACGCTGAGATCGTGCGCAATGAAGAGATAGGCGATGCCGAGTCGCCGTTGCAGGTCTGCGAGGAGGTTCAGCACCTGTGCCTGGACCGAGACGTCGAGCGCGGAGACGGGCTCATCGCAGATGATCAGGTCCGGCTCAACGGCCAGCGCGCGCGCAATGCCGATCCGCTGTCGCTGCCCGCCGCTGAACTCGTGCGGGTAGCGCTCCGAATGCTCCGGTGCGAGGCCCACCAGACGCAGCAGCTCCGCGACCCGTCCGCGCGGGTCCTCCCGCGCGAGGCGGTGCACCTTGAGCACTTCCAGCAGCGTGTCTCCGACGGTGAGCCTCGGGTTGAGGGAACCGAACGGATCCTGGAACACGATCTGCGCGCGCCGCCTCAGCCGCCGCAGCTCCCGCTCCCCGAGTTCCAGCACGTCCTCCCCGGCGAACAGGACGCGTCCCGCGGAGGGCTCGATCAGACGCAGGATCGCGCGTCCGGTCGTCGTCTTGCCCGAGCCGGATTCGCCGACCAGGCCGAGTGTCTCTCCCCTCCGGATCCAGAACGTGACGCCGTCGACCGCCTTCACATGTGCGACCGTCCTGCGCAGCAGCCCACCGGTGATCGGGAAGTGCTTTTCCAGGTCGCGCACCACGAGCAGCGCGTCCTCGGGCGGCTGCACGTCGTCGGGCGTGCGGCCGCCCGTGTCGCTGTCGCCCTTCGCGGGCGCCAGCGTCGTTCCGTCCGGGATTTCGGCGGTAGTCGCAGCCGCCGGGGGCGATCGGCCGCTCATGGCGCCGCCCCGCCGGGTCCGCTCGATACTGTCCCGGCCGGCGTCGGGTTCGGCTCCGCGCCGAAGCCGCCGCCCGCCCGCAGCACCTCCTCGCGGCGCTCGGCGTGTCGCTCCAGCCAGCAGCGTGACGCTCGGCCCTTCCCGGCATCGAGCAGTGGTGGGTGCTCGCGCACGCACAGATCCCAGCGGTAGGGACAGCGATCGTGGAAGCGGCATCCGACCGGCCACGCGGTGGGGGCGGGGACGGTGCCGGGGATCACGGCGAGTCGCTCGGAGCGACCACCGAGCCGCGGCATCGCCCGCAGCAGCCCCTCGGTGTATGGGTGGCGCGGCTCGCCGAATATCTGCCGCACGGTCCCGGTCTCGACGATCTGGCCGGCGTACATGACGGCGACGCGGTCGCACACCTCGGCGACGACGCCGAGATCGTGCGTGATCAGGATCATCGCCATGCCGAGCCGCTGACGCAGCTCGCCGAGCAGCTCGAGGATCTGCGCCTGGATCGTCACGTCCAACGCGGTCGTCGGCTCGTCCGCGATCAGCAGGTCCGGCTCGCAGGCGAGCGCCATGGCGATCATGACACGCTGCCGCATTCCGCCCGACAGCTGGTGCGGGTACTCGTCGACGCGCTTGTCCGGGTCGGCGATTCCGACCAGGCGCAACAGCTCGACCGCCCGCGCCCGCGCCTCCGTGCGCCTCAGCCGCCAATGCAGCCGCAGGGGCTCCTCGATCTGCTTGCCAACCCGATACACGGGGTTCAGCGACGTCATCGGCTCCTGGAAGATCATAGCGATGTCGTTGCCCCTGACCCTTCTCATGGACCGGCGGTCCAGCTCCAGTAGCTCACGTCCGCGGAAGCGCACCGAGCTTCCGGCCAGAATCTCGCCCGGCGGCTCCGGAACCAGCCGCATCACGGAGAGCGACGTGACCGACTTGCCGGACCCGCTCTCTCCGACCAGCCCGAGCACCTCGCCCGGCGCGACATCGAACGAGACGCCATCCACGGCGCGCGCCTCGCCGGACTCGGTGCGAAAGTACGTGCGCAGATCACGGACCTGCAGGAGCGGCCCGACCGTGCCGGATCCATCGCGCTCGCGCCCGCCCTCGCGCTCGTCCGTCATTGCCGCAGCCTCGGATCCAGAGCATCGCGCAGTCCGTCCCCGACCAGGTTGAACGCGAGCACCGTGAACACGATCGCGAGGCCGGGCATGGTCGCGACCCACCACGCGTTGATCAGGGTTTGCCGTCCGTCGGCGACCATATTGCCCCACGACGGCGTCGGCGGCTGCACTCCGAGGCCGAGGAAGGAGAGCCCCGCCTCGAGCACGATCGTGTTCCCGATACCGAGCGTCGCCGTGACGATCACCGGCGCGAGTACGTTCGGGATGAGGTGGCGCAGGATGATCCGCAGCCTGCCCATGCCGAGCGCGCGGGCGGCCTGGATGAACTCGCGCTCCCGAAGGCTGAGCACCTCGCCCCGCACGATGCGCGTCGTGCCCGGCCACTGCGTCAGGCCGAGAACGCCGATGATCAGCTCGAGACTCGGCGTGAACAGCGCGACGATCATGATCAGCAGCACGAGTCGCGGAAACGCGAGCACCATGTCGGTGAAACGCATGAGCACGGCATCCGTCTTCGCGCCGAAGTATCCGGCGATGGCGCCGATGAAGGTGCCGAGCGTGACACTGATCGCGACCGCAATGAAGCCGATCGCGAGCGAGATGCGTGCGCCGTAGAGCACTCGGCTGAAGACGTCGCGTCCGAACCGATCGGTCCCAAACCAGTGCGCGAGCGATGGCTGCAGGAATGCGGTCTGTGTGATGTTCTCCTGGCGGATCGGGTCGTACGGCGCGAGGAACGGCGCCAGCAGTGCGACCAGGTAGAGCACGAAGATCATTCCCAGCCCGATCATCGCGAGCTCGTTGCGGCGAAAGTGCCGGCCGGCGATCGCCCACTGCGAGTCCCCTTTCCGCCGGGTTTCGCCGCCGAGCCGCCTCAGGTCCCGGTACGCGGCCGCCCACACCACGGAGAGGCCCAGCGCGAGCGCTGCGAGAGCGACCCAGTCGTCCAGGGACCCCGTCTCCCGGATCGCTTGGATCTCGGGCCAGCCGAGGTAAAGCGCGCCGAGCAGCGCACCCCAGGCGAGCAGCAGGACGAGGCCTCGGCGCCAGAAGCCTATGGCGATCTGGCCGGCGCCGGGCAGGACGGCACCGACCCCCACCGCCCAGGCGGGAACCCGCCTCGCGCGGGCCTCGCGCGGCGGAATGCCGGACGGCCCGCTCGGAGACTCGGACTCGTCCGTCATCAGCGGGATCGGCTCGGCGAGTGCCGACTCCGGGTCGGGGTGCACCTCGCCCGGCGCGCCCGGATCGCTCATGGGGTCTCCGTGCTCGCGGGATCCGGGAGCGTCAGTCATAGCGGATGCGCGGGTCGGCTACGGCGTAGAGGACGTCGGCGATGAGGTTCCCCGCCACGACCATCAGGGCGAAGAAGAATGACGTCGCCATCACGACCGGGTAGTCACGCTGGAGGATGGCATCCACGATGACCCTGCCCATGCCGTTGATGGAGAAGATCATCTCGACGAAGACGGTTCCGCTGAACAGGAACGGCACGTAGAGCCCGAGCAGCGTGATCACGGGCAGGAGCGAGTTGCGCAGCGCATGTCGGCCGATGACCGTGCGCTCCGGCAGCCCCTTCGCGCGCGCGGTGCGGATGAAGTCCTGGTGGATCACCTCGAGCATCTGCCCCCGCGTGTAGCGGGCGACGCCGGCCGCGAGCACCAGCGTGAGCGTGGCGACCGGAAGCACGAGGTGGTCGAACCGGTCGGCGAGCTTCATGGCCGGCGACAGCGTATCGTAATCGATGCTGGTCATGCCTGTGGGCGGCAGAGCGAAGGGCATGTTCCACTCGTGGAACTTCAGTGAGAACAGCAGCATCAGCATGAGGCCGAGCCAGAACGACGGCATCGAGTAGAAGAACAGGGACAGCACGCTGATGATGCGGTCGGCCCAGGAGTGCTGTCGCACGCCCTGCCATGTCCCCGCCGCGATGCCGATGATGAAGACGAGGATCAGCGCGCTGCCGGTCAGCAGCAACGTGTTCGGCAGCGCCTCGATCAGCATGTCGAATACGGGGCGGCTCTGTGCGAAGGAGTAGCCGAAGTTGCCGGTGAAGAAGGCGGCCATCCAGCGGAAGTACTGCACGTACAGCGGCTGGTCGAGCCCGAGGTTGTGCCGCAGCTGCGCGATGACCTGCGGCGGGATGTTGGGGTTGAAGTAGAGCGCGGCCGGATCGCCGGGGGCGAGGTGGAGCACGAAGAAGATTATGGTCGCGATGCCGAGGACGAGCGGAATCGCTCCCAGCACGCGCCGAACGACGTAGGCCGTCACCTGCGGCTCCCCGCCCTCAACGGCCGCCCGCCACCCACCACTGCGCGATGCTCTGCAGCTCCCCTCGCGGATCCATCGTCACCCCCTGAACCGTCTTCCTGGACGCGGCCAGCTCATCGTACCAGTACAGGAAGGTGAACGGCTGGTCGTGCTGCAGCACCTCGAGGAAGTCCCGCCACAGGCGCTGTGCAGCCTGCTGGTCCGTGGTCGCGGCCGCCGTCTGCATCAGGCTGTCGGCGCGCGGATTCGCGTATGAGCTGCGGTTCGACGACATCGGCACGCTCGCAAACTTCGAGTGGAAGAGCGATATCGGCGCCGAAGCGACCTGGAAATTGTCCATTACCCACGCGGAGAGCACCGCGTCGAAATCCCGCTTCTTGTGCTGCGCGAGCAACGTTTGGAACTCCAGCACCCGAACCTCGGCATCCACGCCGACTCGCCTGAGCTGCGCCTGGATGACCTCCGCTATCGACTTGTTCTGCGGATTGTCACTGGACAGGAGCGTGAAGTGGAAGGGCTGGCCCTGCGCGTTCTCCCGCACGCCATCGCCGTTGCGGTCCACCCAACCGGCCTGCTGCAGCAGCCGCGCGGCCTGCACCGTGTCGTAGGGCAGTGGATCGACCCCCTGCGGGTAAAGCGGGCTCCACGGCGGGATCGGCCCGGTCGCGACCTGACCGTAGCCGTGCAGCAGCGCACCGATGATCTCCTTGCGGTCGATTGCCAGCGTCATCGCGCGCCGCACGTCCGCGCTGGTGAAGGGAGCCCGTCGCGTGTTCCAGCCCACGTAGTAGAAGGTCCGGCTCGGGAAATCGAAGAGTTGCAGCCGATCGGATTGCTTCACCTGCTGCGTCTGATCGGCGACGAGCGGGATGTCCACCTGCACATTCCCGGCGATCAGCTCCGTCAGCATGGTGGCCGGCTCAGGCACGATGCGGAAGATCACCTGATCGAGCTTGGGCGGTCCGCCGAGCGACGTCGGAAAGTCCGGGTTGCGCTGCAGCGTGAGCTGTGTGTTGGCCTGCCATCGCCCGAAGCGATACGGCCCGCTGCCGACCGGATTGCGGTTGAAGTCCGCGTTGCGGAGCTGCCCGGGCGGCACGTCCTTCAGCAGGTGACTTGGAACGGGCGCCCACCAGAAATCCTCGAGCGCCTGCGCGTGCGGGTGCGCGAAGTGGAACCGGATCTTGTTCTCTCCGAGGACCTCCGCGCGATCCACCTCCGCCAGGAACGCCGAGCCGAGCAGCGAAGCGGTCGACGAGTCCTTGGCCAGATCGAACGTGAACTTCACGTCCTGGACCGTGACCGGCTGGCCGTCGTGCCACTTCACGTCCTGCCGCAGCGTGAACACGACGCCCGTGTCCCCGGTCATCTCCCAGGACTCGGCGAGGTAGGGTCTCGGCCTCAGGTCCTCATCGTACTGGATGAGGGGCGTGAAGAGGGCGTAGTCGATGAGCTCGCCCGTGTACTGATCGGTGTTCGTGACGGGATTGAACCCGCCGAAGTCGGTTCGCATGCCGACGACGACGGTGCCCCCTTGCCCGGGCGTCCCGCCGGCCGACGGCGTGCCTCCGCGGTCCCCCCGGCAGGCGGCGAGGCCCGCGACGATCCCCAGGACGCCGATCGTCGGCGTCCACTTACCCCCGAATGACTTCCCGGCTCGCATCCGTCTCCTCCCGTCCTCCATCGCCTGCGGCCGCGGCCGCGCGAGCACGTCGAGCAAGAGGGGTGCCGACACCTCAGCGGCGCCAGGTCCACTCGGCCGAAGCGTAACGGGACTCGAGCTCCCGCGCGCGCGCCTCCACTCCCGGAGCGGGAACGGTGCCATGGAGCTCCGCTCCGAGGGTGTCGCGGAAACCCGCGAGCAGCGCCGCGGTCACGTCCTCCGCGGCGGGCTTACGGCCGAGCAGCCGCTCCAGCGTCGTGCCGGCCTCGTCGGACGCGACAATCCGAGCCCCGAGCAGCGCGGCGACCCCGCTCTGGTCTCCGCCGAGCAGCACGGAGCCGTGTTGCAGGATCGTGCGATTCTCGCACCGCTGCGCGCTGCCCACCAGCTTGCGGCCGTCCGCGACCACCTCACCGGCGACCGGCTCCGCGAAGCACGGGACCGCCGCGTCGGCCGTGGGGCGCAACGCAGCCGGCCGGGCCACTGTCTCATCGGCGGCGATGCCGGCAGGGACACCGAGGAGCCGGAGCCCCGTCACGAGCGCCTCCCCGATCCGGCCGTAGCTCTCGCGAGGGGAGCCCAGCAAGCCGACCGGTACGACGACCGAGTACGTCACCTCCCGGTCGTGGAGCACCGCCAGCCCGCCGGTGAGGCGGCGCACGATATCCACGCCGAGGGCGGCGACCCGCGCCGGGTCGCAGACGGCGCGGACCGCCTGGTTACGTCCGAAGGAGAGGCAGGCGGGGCTCCAGGAGTAGAGTCGCAGAGTGGGTGCGCCGCCGGCCTGTACGTTCTCCAGCAGCGCGTGATCGACGGCCATGTTCCGGGCGCCGCGAAGCGCGTGCCGCTCGACGAGGAGGCGCCAGCGGGTGGCCACGTCGCAACAGAGCCCGGGCTCAGCCGAGCCCGGCCTCCGCGTACTCCTCGACGGGGGGACAGGCGCACACGAGGTTCCTGTCGCCGTAGGCCGCCTCGACGCGGCCGACCGCAGGCCAGAACTTGTGCTCCCGAGTCCATCCCGCCGGGTACGCCGCGGTCTCACGGGAGTAGCCGTGCTCCCAGCGATCCGCGGTGACCGACTCGGCGGTATGCGGCGCGTTGACGAGCGGGTTGTCGCTCCTGTCCCAAATGCCGAGCTCGACCTGACTCGCCTCCTCCCGGATCGAGATCAGCGCATCGCAGAAGCGGTCCATCTCCTCCTTCGACTCGCTCTCCGTCGGCTCGATCATCAGCGTCCCGGGCACCGGGAAGGAAACGGTCGGCGCGTGGAAGCCGTAGTCCATCAGCCGTTTGGCGATGTCCTCCGCCTCGATGCCGGCGCTCTGCTTCAGCGGGCGCGGATCCACGATGCACTCGTGCGCGACCAGCCCTTTGCGCCCGAGGTACAGCACCGGGTAGGCCTCCGCCAACCGCTTCGCGATGTAGTTCGCGTTGAGGATCGCCACTTCGGTGGCGCGCGTCAGCCCCTCGGCACCCAGCATCCGGATGTACGCCCACGAGATCGGCAGGATGTCGGGGCTGCCGAACGGCGCCGCCGCCACCGCGCCGAGCGCTCGATCGCCGCCGGTCTCGACGACCGGGTGGCTCGGCAGGTGCGGCGCGAGATGTGCCGCGACGCCGATCGGGCCCATCCCCGGGCCGCCACCGCCGTGCGGGATGCAGAACGTCTTGTGCAGATTCAGATGGCAGACATCGGCGCCGATGTCGCCGGGACGACACAGCCCGACCATCGCGTTCATGTTGGCGCCATCCATGTAGACCTGCCCTCCGTGCTCGTGCACGATCGCGCAGATCTCGCGAATGCCTTCCTCGAAGATCCCGTGCGTGGACGGATACGTCACCATCAGCGCCGCCAGGTCGGAGGCGTGCTCGTCCGCCTTTCTGCGCAGGTCCTCGATGTCGATGTTGCCGTTCTCGTCCGACTTCACGACGACGACACGCAGCCCGGCCATCACCGCGCTCGCCGGGTTCGTCCCGTGCGCCGACTGCGGGATCAGGCATATACGACGCTGCCCCTCCCCCCGCGCCTCCTGCCAGCGACGGATCACCAGCAGACCCGACAACTCGCCCTGCGAGCCGGCGTTCGGCTGCATCGAGACGCGGTCGAAGCCCGTGATCTCCGCCAGCCACGCCTCGAGCTGATCGATGAGCTGCCGATATCCCTGCGCCTGGTCCGCCGGCGCGAACGGATGCAGGCGTGTGAACTCGGGCCACGTGATCGGCAGCATCTCCGCCGACGCGTTCAGCTTCATGGTGCAGGAGCCGAGCGGAATCATCGACGTCGTCAGCGACAGGTCACGCGCCTCCAGCCTGCGCAGATAGCGCAGCATCTCCGTCTCCGACCGGTAGCGATGGAAGACCGGGTGCGTCAGGTACGGCGTCGTTCGAGCGACGGACTCCGGAAGAGCCGCCTCGAACTCAGCCGCGAGATTCTGCGGGTCCAGCTCCGCCGCCTCACCACCATCGAAGGCATCGAGGAGCTCGGCGATATCGCTCGCGGACGTGGTCTCGTCGAGAGCGATGCCGAGCGTGTCATCCTCGAAGCGACGCAGGTTCATCCTGCGGCGCACCGCCTCCGCCAGCACTACGTCGACCCTGCCGCCGTTCACCTGGACACGCAGCGTGTCGAAGAAGGGACGATGCAGCACGCGGTGGCCGAGCCGCTCGAGGCCGACAGCCAGGGCTCCGGCGAGGCGGCGCACCCGGCTCGCGATCGCATGGAGTCCCTCTGGTCCGTGATAGACCGCGTACATGGCGGAGATGACTGCGAGCAGTACCTGCGCCGTGCAGACGTTGCTGGTCGCCTTCTCCCGCCGGATGTGCTGCTCGCGTGTCTGCAGCGCCATCCGCAGCGCCTGCCGCCCGTGCGAGTCGCGCGAGACGCCGATGATGCGACCCGGCATCGCTCGCTTGAACTCCCCCCGGGCGGCGAGATACGCCGCGTGGGGCCCCCCGTAGCCCATCGGCACGCCGAAACGCTGCGTCGTCCCGACCGCGATGTCGGCGCCCCACTCACCGGGCGGCGTCAACAGCGTGAGCGCCAGCGGGTCCGCCGCCGCCACCACGAGCGCACTGGCGGCGTGGGCTCGCTCACAGAAGGCGCGGTAGTCCGGTATGGCGCCGCCGGTCGTCGGATATTGCACGAGCGCGCCGAAGACGGGATCGGAGAACTCGAAGCGCTCGTGATCTCCGACGACGATCTCCCAGCCCCGCGCACGCGCCCGGGTGCGCACGACGTCGATCGTCTGCGGGTGACAGGACTCCGCGACGAAGAAGACGCCGCCCTCGCGGCCTCCGCGCAGGCTCTGGCACATCGCCATGGCCTCCGCGGCCGCCGTCGCCTCGTCCAGCAGGGAGGCGTTGGCGATCTCCAGCCCGGTCAGGTCGATGATCATTGTCTGGAATGCGAGCAGCGCTTCCAGCCGCCCCTGCGCGATCTCCGCCTGATAGGGCGTATAGGCCGTGTACCAGCCCGGATTCTCGAGGACGTTGCGCAGGATGACGGGCGGCGTGAAGCAGTCGTGGTAGCCCATGCCGATGTAGGAGCGGAAGACCCGGTTCTTCGCCGCGATGCGGCGCAGCTCCTCGAGCACCTCGATCTCGCTCTCGGGCGCCGGGAGCCGAAGGCGATCGCGATAGCGGATCGCGCCAGGGATCGCCGCATCCACCAGATCGTCCAACGAGGCGTAGCCGAGCGTGTCCAGCATCGAGCGCACCTCATCATCGCTCGGGCCGATGTGCCGCCTCACGAAGGCATCGGTAAAGTCGAGCAGCCCCTGCTGCCGATCCGTCATTTGCATTCCGAGAACCCGGTCCAAGAAGAACGGGGCCGCGTCCGCCGATCGGACGCCGCCCGCGTGCATGAACTTGCCTGCCGGCGCACTGTGCTACCCTGCTCGTATCGTCGCGTTGCAGGCGACATTGCCCGCCCCTCCTCCGCCTCGCTCAGAGCTCGTGGCTCTGTCCGGGCTCGAGAACAACCACCCGCGCGGCGTCCCCGACCTGTTCCGCGAACGCCTTCGGATCCTGCTCGATGACATCGAACGTGCCGTAGTGCATTGGGATTACGGTGTTCGGCCGGATCATCTCCACCGCCCTCGCCGCGTCTTCCGGCCCCATCGTGAAGTTGTCCCCGATCGGAAGGAGCGCCAGATCGACGCGGCCACGCAGCAGCTGCATCTCCATGATGAGAGCCGTGTCGCCTGCGTGATACAGCCGCTTGCCGGCCAGATCCAGCCACCAGCCGCCCGGCGGAGAGCTGTACGCTCCCTTCTCATCACCGGCGACGTTCGAGCCATGCAGGGCGGGGGTCATCTTGGCGTAGCCGAAGGGGAAGTGGAAGCCGCCGCCGATGCTCAGCTTATGGGTCTTCTCGACGCCCTGCTGTTCCGCGAACGAGCACAGCTCGAACGCTCCGACGATCGTCGCGCCGGTCTTGCGCGCCAGCTTCACGCCATCCCCGAAGTGATCGAAGTGACCGTGACTGACCAGGATATAGTCGAGCCGGTCGACGTCGTCGGTCGAGATGTCCGCCTTCGGGTTCTCGTCCAGCCACGGATCGAACATGAGATGCGTCCCGTCGTCCGTGACCAGCGTGAAGCAGGAATGACCGTGCCAGGTCAGCTTCGCCATCGCGCCTCCCGAATCAGGCGCAGGGTCGGCTAGCCCTCCCCGATATGGGCCCGGTACTCGTCCGCGCTCATCAGCGCGTCGAGCTCGCTCTCATCGCTCACGCGCAGGCGGATCATCCAGCCTTCGCCGTAGGGATCGGTGTTCACGATCGCCGGATCCTGATCCAGCTTCTCGTTTACGCCCGCGACCTCGCCTCCGACCGGAGCATAGAGGTCGCTGACCGCCTTCACCGCTTCGACTGTGCCGAATGTCGCGCCGCGCTCGAACCGGTCGCCCACCGCGGGGAGCTCCAGGAAGACGATGTCTCCCAGCTCGCCCTGCGCGTACGCTGTGATGCCGACCGCGTAGGTCCCCTCTTCGCCGCTCGGCTTGAGATACTCGTGCTCTTCGGTGTACAGCAGGTCCTTCGGGATCTCGGACATTTGACCTCCTGCGAGCGTCAGCTCCGGCCCCTGGCCGGACGGATCGCCAGAATGGTGCCGCGGGCGAGAGGCGTCAAGCGCTGACGCCGGCGTCATCCGCCGCCTCGCCCCAGGGCCGGATATCGTGCAGCTCCCGCAGGATCT
The DNA here is from genome assembly GCA_963798855.1 of uncultured Gemmatimonadales bacterium. Taxonomy (GTDB): domain Bacteria; phylum Gemmatimonadota; class Gemmatimonadetes; order Longimicrobiales; family RSA9; genus CAWCUU01. The sequence goes on from CAWCUU010000002.1 coordinate 657,791, forward strand.
GCGAGAGCCGGCGAAGCTCACGCTCCACCTCGCCGAGAATCTGCCGGAGCTCGGGGTCGGTCACTTCCGGATCGGTCAGCAACAGCTGCACCGAGCCCAGCGCGGCTGTCAGCGGATTGCCCGCGTCGTGGCGCACCCGCCGCACCCGCTCCACCAGACGGTTGTACTCGGCCGCGTCCATGATGTCGAAGTGTGAAGTCTCAGGGGTGAAGAGTCAATTGACGGACCCGAAGGTCGTAGCCCGAGGCGCGAAGCAGCTCTCCTCACCTCGCGCATCTCGGTTTCTCCTTCCCACTTCACAAATCGCGCCTCATTCTGTAGGTTCTCGTTGCGCCCTCCAGTTCGGAGGCGTCGGGGGCCGTGATGCGGCGGGCAGAGCCTGCCGCACCCGGACCGCGGGTGAACCGACCCGCTGGTGTCAGCGCCCGATCGTGTCCCGCTGAAAGGAGGTGATCCATTGTCTAGTCCCAGTACTGTTCGCAACCTGGCACGGGCAAGCGATCGCCGCCTCGGCGTCTGAGCCGAGCAAGATTGCGAAGTTCTGTCCGCGCCGGCGCGCGATCGCGTCAGGTTGCGGCAGTTCAGTGGCGCCGTCGGATCCGTCCGGCGGCGCCTTCGTTTTCTTGTCCCGTGCAGGGCGACGTCTTTCCCGGATGCATGCGGGGCCGATAGCTTAGCGGTCGGCGGGCTGCCGATGGAGCCCCCGACGCCGATCCGCGTGGAACAGAGAGGATACGGCTCATGTCCGTGATGTTACCGGATGTCTCGCGTTCGCCGCTCACCCTGCTCAGTGACGAGGAGCGGCTGTTCCGGGACACGGTGCGCCAGTTCGCCGAGGAGGTGATCGCACCGCGAGTCGGCGACATGGATGCCGCTGCGTGCATCGACCCCTCGATCGTGACGCAGCTCTTCGAGCTCGGGCTGATGGCGGTGGAGGTCCCCGAGTCACGCGGCGGGGCGGGCGCCTCCTTCTTCAGCGCCGTGCTGGTCGTGGAGGAACTCTCCCGCGTCGATCCCAGCGTCGGAGTTTTTGTCGACGTTCAGAACACGCTGATCGACAACTGCCTCCTTCGCTACGCGAACGACGATCAGCAGTCGCAGTATCTGCCGCGCCTCGCGTCCGACACGGTCGGCGCATACGCGCTGTCGGAGGCCGGCTCCGGCTCCGATGCGTTCGCGCTGGCGACCCGCGCCCGGATGCAGGGCGATGACTGGGTACTTTCCGGACAGAAGATGTGGATCACGAACGGCGCGGAGGCGGGCGTCTTCATCGTCTTCGCGAACGCGGACCCGCAAGCCAGCTACCACGGTATCACCGCCTTCCTCGTCGAAGCCGACACGCCGGGTCTGCGCGTCGGGAAGAAGGAGGACAAGCTCGGCATCCGCGCGTCCTCGACGGTCGAGGTCATTCTGGAGGAGTGTCGCATCCCGTCGACGAACGTCCTCGGCGACGTCGGCAAGGGATACAAGATCGCGATCGAGACGCTGAACGAGGGGCGCATCGGCATCGGGGCGCAGATGGTCGGACTCGCTCAGGGCGCGCTCGACCATACGCTGCGCTACGTGCAGGAGCGCGAGCAGTTCGGCCGTCGGATCGGCGACTTCCAGGGGGTGCAGTTCCAGCTCGCGGAGATGCGCACGCAGCTCGAGGCGGCACGACTCCTCGTCTACAACGCCGCTCGACTGAAGGAGGCGGGCCAGCCGTTCCTGGTGGAGGCGGCGATGGCCAAGCTCCATGCGTCGGAGGTCGCGCAGCGGATCGCGTCCGGCTGCGTGGATCTGCACGGCGGCTACGGCTTCACACGTGAATACCCGGTCGAGAAGCTTTACCGCGACGCGAAGATCGGCACGATCTATGAGGGCACGAGCAACATGCAAAGGCAGACGATCGCGAAGTACATCCTGAGGTGAGCGGTCGCCCGCGCGCGTTTCCGGCAGCGCGATAGCGGGAATTCCCCGACACCCGCCGCGGGGATCTCTCGATCGACAACGCCGCGCCGTCGGAGCATGGAAGGAAGTTCCGACGGAACCAGTGACTCTCCGCGACGGTTCTTCAAACAGAGGACGCATGAGCACTCAGGCACCGGAGCGCCAGACCCAGAGGCAGCAGGTCACGGAGCGGGATGCCCGCGCCGTGGCGGAAGCGGCGCGCGAGACGGAATGGACGAAGCCGAGCTTCGTGCGGGAGCTCTTCCTCGGCAAGCTGCGAATGGACCTGCTGTACCCGCTCCCCGCGTCGGAGCCGGAGGAGCAGCGCCGCGGCGAGGATTTCCTTTCGCGCCTGGACGAGTTCCTGCGCCGTGTCGATGCAGCCCACATTGATCGCACGGGCCGTGTCCCGGATGACGTGCTGGATGGGCTTCGGGCGACCGGCGCGTTCGGCATCAAGATTCCGCGCGAGTATGGTGGGCTCGGTTTGCCGCAGCGCTGGTACAATCGCGCGATCGCGTTGGTGAGCTCGCACTGTACGGCGCTCGGCGTGCTGCTCTCGGCGCACCAATCCATTGGCGTGCCGCAGCCGCTCAAGATGTTCGGGACTCCGGAGCAGAAGCAGAAGTACCTGCCCCGCCTGGCGCGGGGTGCCATCAGCGCATTCGCGCTCACCGAAGAGGACGTCGGATCGGACCCCGCGAGGATGACCGCCACCGCCGAGCCCGCGGAGGATGGCGAATCCTACGTCCTGAACGGAGAGAAGCTCTGGGCGACGAATGGGCCCGTGGCGGAGGTCATGGTGGTGATGGCGCGGACGCCCGCGCCCGCGCCCGGCAAGCGGCCGGGCATCACGGCGTTCATCGTCGAAAGCGACTGGCCGGGCGTCAGCACCGCACACCGCTGCGAGTTCATGGGGTTGAACGGCATCGAGAACGGCGTGCTCCGCTTCGAGAACGTGCGGGTGCCGAAGGAGAACGTTCTCTGGGGCGAGGGCAAGGGGCTGAAGCTCGCGCTGATCACGCTGAACACGGGGCGCCTGACGATCCCGGCCAACTGTGCTGCGGCCGGCAAGTGGTGCCTGCAGGTGGTGCGGGAATGGAGCAAGGTACGCAAGCAATGGGGCGCACCGATCGGTCGCCACGACGCCGTGGCGCAGATGATCGCCGACATCGCAGCGACCGCGTTCGCGATGGAGGCGGTGACCGAGGTTTCGGCGGCGCTCGCCGATGCGGGCGATCGCGACATCCGCCTCGAGGCGGCGATCGCCAAGCTCTTCAACTCCGAATCCGCGTGGCGCGTCGCCGACGAGACGATGCAGGTGCGTGGCGGCCGGGGGTACGAGACGGCGGCGTCACTGGAAGCGCGCGGCGAGCCGGGCATCGCCGTCGAGAAGGTCATGCGGGACCTGCGAATCAACCGGATCTTCGAGGGATCGAGCGAGATCATGCGGCTGTTCATCGCGCGCGAAGCCGTCGACCCGCACCTGCAGAAGGCGGGCGCGATGCTCGATCCGGAGGCCGCCGCCTCCGCCAAGGCGCGCAGCCTAATGCGCCTCGGCACGCACATGGCCGGCTGGTTCGGCGGCAATGTCGTGGGCTGGAGCGCCTGGCCCCGCCACGGCGAGTTCGGCCGGCTGGCCGGGCACGTTCGCTTCGCCGAAGGCGCCGCCCGCAAGCTCGCCCGCACCCTGGCCTACGCGATGGCCCGCTTCGGGCCGACGCTGGAGAAGCGGCAGTCCACATTGTTCCGCCTCGTCGACATCGGCTCGGAGCTGTTCGCGATGGCCGCGGTGTGCTCGTTCGCGGCACAGCAGGCGTCGGCGCGGGGCGACGACCGCACGCCGTTCCGACTGGCGGACGCGTTCTGCCGCGCCGCACGCCGCCGAATCCACGTGCTTTTCGAGGCGGTGTTCGACAACGACGATCGCTGGAACTATCGCTTCGCCCAGACCGTCCTCGCTGGCGATTACACGTGGCTGGAGGAGGGCATTCTGCTGGCCCCGCGGCCTGCCGATACGGTATAGTCCGACTCGGCCGCCAATCGGCCGGCGGTCACCGTGACCGCCGGCCACCGCCCCCTCCTCCGGAGCGTGATGGTGCACCGCCCCCCTCGTCTCCTGCTCGGGCTGTTGCTGTGCGTCGCGGCGAGCAGCGCTGCCGCGCAGCAGCCCGCCTCCGTCGACCCCGTGCTGCGCGCACTGCTCCGGTCCGGTGTTCGCGCGCGGCTCGACCGGATGCCCCGCACCGAGGCGCGTGATACGGCCCGACCACGATCGGTGTTCGGTACGCTGACGCTCAGCGCGACGACGGCCGCCGGGGCGGGGCGAATCAGCATCTTCCTGGACTCACGCGACCCGGCCGCGGCCGATGCGGTCCGCGCCGTGGGTGGGGACGTGCTCGCGGAGGCGGGCGGCATCATTGCCGCGAACGTGCCGGTCGCCGCGCTCGAGGAGCTCAGCCGCTCCGGTCGGTTCGACCGCATCGAAGCGGCGAGGCGCGTGCGCATCGCCGACGACTCGAGCATCATCGCGATCAGCGCGCAGGAGGTGCGCGAGCAGGTCGGAGGCAGCTGGCTCGGCTTCGACGGCGGGGGCACGCTCGTCGGCATCTATGACACGGGGATCGATTTCCGGCACGAGGACTTCATCGGCCCCGACGGCAAGACGCGAGTGCTCGGGATCTGGGACCAGACGGACTCGAGCGCGTCGCCGCCGACCGGGTTCACCTTCGGACGCTACTGCTCGCCGGACGACATCCAGCAGGGTATCGACGGTGCGGCGGCGCCGTGCCGGGAGCACGACATCGCGGGTCACGGCACGCACGTCGCCGGGATCGCGGCTGGCGATGGAAGCGCTGGAACCACGGATTACCGCTACGCGGGCGTCGCCCCGGCCGCCGGGCTCCTGATCGTGAAAGGCGGGAACGCCTCCTTCTCCGAGGAGAACATCGCCGCGGGCCTGCAGTGGCTGAAGGAGGAATCACAGAGGCTCGGCCGTCCGATTGCGGTGAACCTGTCGCTCGGCAGCTCCTTCGGTCCACACGACGGCACGCGTCTCTACGAGCAGATGCTGGACAGCCTCTCGGGCCGAGGGTACATTGTGTCGGTCGCCGCCGGTAACAACGGGAACAACCGCGATATCCCCGCTTCCGGCGCTTATCCGCTGATCCACGGCGAGGTGGTGCCGGCCGCGGGCACGACGAGGGAGCTGGACATCGCGGTGCCGAACTACGTGCCGACGGGGGAGTTCTGTAGTGACTACGCCGTCAACGATGCCTGGTACGGCGGTCCCGACCAGCTCGTCATCCGCGTGACCCGCCCCGACGGAACCTCGCTTCAGGCCGTTACGGGGGACACGGTCGTCCAGAGCGTGACCAGCACCGGTCTGATCTACATCGACAACGCCTCCACCGGTCCGGACCCCGAGAACGGCGACAACGAAGCCTACATCGAATTCAGCAACTGCGATCCGGCGGCCGGTGCACCGCAGGCCGGCATATGGAAGATCGAAGTCACGCCGGCCCCCGCCACGACGCCGACTGGCGAGCCGTTCGATCTCTGGCTCTTTGATTCGGCTCTCGGCAGCAGCGAGTTCGCCGGCGGTGCCGCCGGCTTCGACAACCGCTCGACGGTCGAGTCGCCCGGCAGCGCGAAGCGGGCGATCACTGCGGGAGCGTTCCTGAGCAGCGCGTGTTTTCCGAGCACCGATGGCAACACCTACTGCTCCGTGCCTGAGTTCCAGGAGCCGAGCGGCGACATTGCGGTATTCTCCGGCGCGGGTCCGACCCGCGATGACCGGCAGAAGCCGGACATCTCCGCGCCAGGACGGATCGTGATTTCGACCCTGTCGAGCGACGCCAGCTTCTCTGAGATCTTCATCTCGCCGGATGACCGTCACGTCGCGCTCCAGGGGACCAGCATGGCGGCGCCGCACATGACCGGCGCGACCGCGCTGTTCCTCCAGGCGGACTCGACCCTCACGCCAGAGGATCTGAGGGCGGTGCTCGCCGGCAGCGCCGACACCCCACCGATCGTGCAGCACTCGTACGTGGACGGCGACCCCGGCGGCATCCCGAACCTCGACTGGGGATGGGGCAAGCTGGACGTCAAGGCGGCACTGGTGGAGCTGGGCGCGACGTCCGGCGCCTCCACGCTCGCCGTCGAGGTCACGAAGCTCACGCCGCCGGCAAGCCCGAGTAGCGCGCAGGGGACGCGCATTGCACTCCTCGACGTCCACCTCACGGCCACCGGCTCCGAGCCGGTCAATCTCTACCAGGTCGGCTTCCGCGTGTCCGGAAGTGACGCCGGCGCCAACGTGGTGCTCATCGCGGACCAGAACGGGGATCAGGCGATCGAGGCGGGCGAGCCGCAGATCGGCTCGGCTCCGGTCGGGCACACGGGACCGACAGACGTATCGGTGCCGCTGGAGGCGCCGCTGGCCGTGACACCGGGCACGCCGATCGATGTCATCGCTGCGGTGCAGATGAGCGGCAATGCGCCGAACGGCTCCGTGCTGCGCCTGACCTACCTTCCGGCACAGCTCCGCAGCGCAGGCGCGGAGACCCATGTCACGTGGCTCCGCTCGCAGCCTACATTGGCCGTGGCGTCGGACCAGACCCGGACGACCGTGCTGCAGGGCGAGCAGGTCTTCGCGCTGAGCCAGAACCCGATCCGCTCGAGCCCCGTGTACTTCAACTTCAGCGTGATGCCGGATCGGGCGGCGATCTACACGCTGACCGGTCGGCGCGTCATCGACCTGGTCTCCCGGATCGACAATGGCTTCCGCGCGGTCTGGGATGTCACCAACGACGGCGACGTCACCGTCGCGCCGGGGATCTATCTGCTCGTCGTGGACGTGGCCGGGCAGCGGATCACGCAGAAGCTCATCATCACCGGCGAGCAGGCCGGGGGAAGCGATTAGGAATGACGCCTCGCACCGGGTTCCTGGACGGTGTCGCAGCCCGTCTCGCACTCGCCCTGCTGGCGACGGCGATCGCTGGGCCCGCGCCGCTGCGGGCACAGGATGGAGGATCCGGCACAACCGGCGCGGTAGTGCTCGAGCTGCCCGCCGGCAGCCGCGCGACCGCGTTCGCCGGCGCCTACACCGCCGGGACCGACATCGACGCGCTCTTCTACAACCCGGCCGGCGCCGGTCGCCTCGACGCCGCCGCGGGCCTCGCCTATGAATCGTTCGTCGCCGACATCACGCTCGGCTCCGCGGCCGCCGCGTTGCGCGTCGGGCCCGTCGTGCTCGGCGCCGCGATCTCCTATCTCGATGGCGGCTCCGTCGACGTGCTAGAGCCCGACCCCGCCTACGGCGGCCAGACCGGCCGCCCCACAGGCGCGACTGCCACGGCGGGTGAGACCGCAGCGAAGCTCGCGGTGGCCGTCCCGCTACCCCTCTCGAACCTCCGCGTAGGGGCCGCGCTGGGCTACGTCTCCAGCGATCTGGCGAACACGAGCCACTCCGGCGCGATCGTGGACCTCGGGCTCCAGTACGACCCCACCCCCGCCGTCACCGTGGGCGCCGCGGTCCGCAACATCGGGGGCTCGCTCTCGGGCCCCGGCGACGCTCCACTCCCGCGCGAAGCCCGCTTCGGTGTCTCCGCCGGAATGCCGCTCGGCGAGCGGATCGGAGGGAGGGTCTCAGCCGACTACATCGCGCACCTCGAGGACAGCGGTGGTGTCTTCGCCGGCGGAGTCGAGCTCGGGCTGCTGCCGGATCCGAAACGCCACCTGAGCGCGGTCGGGCGCATCGGCTACGGCACCCAGAGCGGCTCCGATGGACTCGGCGGCGAGCTGCGTCTCGGAGCCGGCGTCGGCCTTGGACCCGTGAGCCTGGACTACACCTACCAGAGCCTCGACTTCTTCGGCGCCGTTCACCGCTTCGGGATCCGCTGGAGCAGAGGCGGTCGCTGAGCCCCTCTCATCAGGACAGCACGTCCCGGCGACCGCTCCGCACCTCGCGCAGCCAGCGCTGGTAGTCGATCGCCGCGGTGAGCGCAGCCTCTATGCTGCGGATCACCTCCCGCTCCGCGACCTCCTGTCGTGCGCGCTCGACGAGCTCGTGGTTGAGCAGGAACGTGTGCGCCCTGCGTCGTGATCCTGCCGCCCGCCCGACACCGGTCTCCTTCATTGCAGGCCTCCTCTTCCGCCCGTGCATTGCAGCGAGAATGCACCGACCCGCAGGTCAAGGCCATGGCGGAGGGGGACGGTTGCGCGGCTCGTGCCGCCAGCCATATTTGCGGCATGGAAGGCAAGGGGAAGCGCCTGATCGTGGTCGGCGACCGGATCCTGGTCACGCCGGAGGAGGGCGAGGAGCGCAGCCGTGTCGGGCTGTACCTGCCTGCTTCCGCGGTGGACAGCCAGGCCGTGCAGGCCGGCACCGTCGTCGCGTGCGGGCCCGGCACACCGGTTTCCGCCCCCACGGAGCTCAACGAGGAGCCCTGGAAGATCGGCAGCGGCGAGGCTCGCTACCTCCCCGTGCAGGCTCGGTCGGGCGACTACGCGATCTTCTTTCGACGCGCCGCCGTGGAGATCACCTTCGAAGGCGACCGCTACCTCGTCGTTCCCCAGGCGGCGATCCTCGTGCTCGTGCGCGAAGACCGCGTCGTCGGGGAGAAATGGTAGGAGCGGGTCGTCGCAGACGCGTACCCCACGCCGCCGTCGGAGATCAGCACGAGGGCACCCCGTCCGGCGGCCGGGGTAAAGGGCAACAGGAGCACCGAGCGGCCCCGCGGGGCCGCTCTTCTTGTTCGCAGCACGGGGGAAGCCCAGGGATGCATCCACGATCCCGCGACGCCTACATGATCCGGGCGACGGCGCTGGACGGTCTGGTCCGCGCCTTCGCGATCGATTCGACGCGAGTCGTCGACGAGTTGCAGAGGCGGCACGCCACCGAGCCCGCAGCAACGGCCGCGCTCGGCAGAACCGCCACCGGCACGCTGCTGCTGGCGGCGACGGTGAAGAAGGAGGCGGAGTCGGTGTCGATGCGCGTCGAGGGCGGCGGGCCGGGAGGCGTACTGATCGCGACCGCGACCCCCGCCGGCGATGTACGCGGCCTGATCGCGAACCCCCGCCCGGAGGTCGACCAGGTCCGCGAGGGAAAGCTGAACGTGTCGGGCGTGGTCGGCTCGCGCGGAAGGCTGAGCGTCGTCCGCGACCTGGGCATGCGACACCCTTACTCTAGCTCCGTCGAGCTGATCTCGGGCGAGATCGGGGAGGACCTCGCGTATTTCCTCCTGCAGAGCGAGCAGATCCCGTCCGCTGTCGGGATCGGGGTGTTCGTGCAGACCGACGGCTCCGTCGAGGCGGCGGGCGGCTACATGGTCCAGTTGCTGCCCGGAGTGCCCGACGCGGAGGTGTCCGCAATCGAGGACAAGATCCGCACGCTGCCCCACCCGACCACGATGCTGCGTTGCGGAGACACGCCGGAATCGATCCTCGAGCGGATCTTCCCCGATGGCTGCGATCTGCTCGGCCGCACGCCCGTTCGTTTCCACTGCCCCTGCAGCCGCGAGCGGGCCGAGCGTGCCCTGATCGCGCTCGGCGCGCGGGAGCTGCGCGAGATCGCCGGAGACACGGAACGCCGCGGATTCACCGACCTGACGTGCGAGTTCTGCGCCGAGCCCTATCGCTTCTGCCCCGAGGACATCGAGTCGCTGGCGGCTGCCCTCGACTAGAACTGCGATCCAATCGCTACCTCCCGGCAACCGGACACTGTTGACGGCGGATCATAACGTCCCCATCCGCGGCGGATAGAACTGTCCCCTAGACTGCAGGCCTCAGAGAGAGGAGGCCTCGGTGGAGCGGACAGCGATGAGTGCGAAGGAGCACGAGCGTGCGGTGGTCCTCGAGCGGGTGGTGGAGCGGGGTCTTCGACTCGAAGATGCTGCGGTGCTGATGGGGGTCTGTTACCGGCAGGCGAAGCGGCTGGTCGCCCGCTATCGGGCGGGTGGCCGCGCCGCTCTGGTGCACGGTGGAGTGGGGAAGGCGTCGAATCGGGCGCGGCCGGCCGCGGAGCGGGCGCGCGTGCTGCGGCTGGTCGAGGAGAAGTATGGGGGCAATGCGAAGCGCGGTCCGGCAGAGCGGTTCGGGCCCACGCTAGCGGCGGAGCACCTCCAGGAGGAGGACGGGATCGAAATCCCGCGCAGGACGCTGCACGACTGGATGGTGCAGGCCGGGCAGTGGAGTCGGGTCCGGCGGAGCCGAGTGCGGCCGCGGCGGCGCGAGCGACGCAGACACCGACGCCCCCACGCGGGTGAGCGAGAACGTACCTTGAACCCGGGACAGTTCTATCCGCCTAACTCCGGGGACATTTCTATCCGCCGTTGACACCCGGCAACCGGACCCTTGCGTCAAGGCCCCAGCCGCTTCAAATTGCGCCTACCCCTGCCGTTCCTTAACTCGGTTAGCAATGAGGCTCACAAGGAATCCGCGTTCTGATGCGCGATCCCGGGGCGGAAGCCTGCTCGAGGACGTCGAGCGGCTCATTCGTCGGGCCGTCGTGGTCCCTCTCGCCGCCCCGCTGCTCCTGTTCATTGGCGCCGGGCTGGGGAAGCTCACGACGCATTCGCTGGCGCTCCCGGAGGGCACCCCGGTCCGCCGCGGTGTGCACGTGCCCGGCATCCAACTCGAGTCGCTCGGGCGCTACATGCACGCGCTGCGCGAGGATGGACGCAGCACCGTGGACTATGTGAAGCTCTACCATGATCACGTGCAGCCGGTCGAGCTCTCGCTGCGTCGGCGCGGTGTCTCGGGCGAGGTCGCCCGGCGCGTGGCCTGGCCGCTGGTCGAGAACTCGTACCGCAACGGACTGGATCCGGCCACGGTGCTGGCGGTGACGCTGATCGAGAGCCGCGGTCATCCAAACGCGACGAGCTCCGTGGGCGCCCGCGGCCTGATGCAGGTGATGCCGGTCCACTCGGGCCACTGGCGCGGGTGCGGCTCCAACCTCTACGACATCGAGGACAACCTTTGCAACGGCACCCGCATTCTCGCCTGGTACCTGCGAACGTACAACGATGAGCGACGCGCGCTTCTCGGTTACAACGGCTGCGTCAACTCGTCCAATACCCCGAACTGCTGGCGCTACGCCGACAAAGTCCGCCGTCAGCGCGTCCAGATCCTGAAGGAATGGGGCCGCGTCCGCCCCCCCGTCACCGGAGCCGCCGCCCCGTAACCTCCCAGAATCTGTCCCTGTCCCTTCCCCTGTCCCGGCCTCCGCCTCTCGTTCCCTCCCTCCCACCTCTCCCTCTCCCACACTCCCTTCCCCTCCTAGCCCTCGCCCCAGTCCTCGCCCTAGCCCTGGAACTCCTCGAGAAACGCCACGGCCGCGATGGCGCCTTTCTCGAAGTTCTCGACGCTCATCCACTCATCGGGCGCGTGCGCGTTCTCGCCGGGCAGGCCGAAGCCGAGCAGCAGGACGGGCGCCCCGAGAATGCGCTCGAACTCGGGCACGATCGGGATGGAGCCGCCCTCCCCGGCGGCGACGGCGGGGCTGCCGAATGCGCGCTCCAGCGCGCGGCGTCCAGCCTCATACAGAGGGCCCTGGATGTTCGCGCGCCAGGGCCGACCGCTGTGCAGGTGTGTGATCTCGACCCGGACGCCGTCCGGCGTCACGTTGCGGACATGTTTCTCGAAGAGCTTTCCGATCTCTTCGGGATCCTGCTCCGGCACGAGTCTGCAGCTGACCTTGGCCATGGCGGCCGAGGGCAGCACGGTCTTCGACCCTTCATCGGTGTAGCCGGACAGCAGACCATTCACCTCGCACGTCGGCCGGATCCAGAGCCGCTCGCGTGTCGTATAACCGGGCTCGCCGATCGCGGCGGACGAGCCGGTTTCCTCGAGCAGGTCGTTCTCATCGAACGGCAGCTCGGCGATCTCCTCGCGATAGCGCTCCATTGGAAGCACTCGATCGTAGAATCGCGGAATGGTCACCCGCCACTCGTCGTCGTGCAGGGAGGCGAGGATCCTCGCCAGCGCGGTGGCGGGGTTCACGACCGCGCCGCCGTACGCGCCCGAGTGCAGGTCGCGAGCGGGACCGGTCACATCGAGCTGGAAATAGGCAATGCCCCGAAGCGAGGCTCCGAGGGTCGGAACGTCCGGCGCGATCATCGTGCTGTCCGAGATGACGACGGCGTCGCAGGCGAGTCGGGTCGAGTTCGCCTTGACGAAGGGCAGCAGGCTGTCGCTACCGACCTCCTCCTCACCTTCCGCGAGGAGAATGACGTTGACGGGCAGCGCGCCGTTCGCTTCCAGATGTGCCTCGATCGCCTTGACGTGCAGCCAGAGTTGTCCCTTGTCGTCGACCGAGCCGCGCGCGTAGATGCGCCCGTCGCGGATGGTCGGCTCGAAGGGCGGAGTCGTCCAGAGCTCCAGCGGCTCGGGAGGCTGGACGTCATAGTGTCCGTAGATGAGAACGGTCGGCGCTTCGGGGCCGGCACCTCGCCATTCCCCCACAACAATGGGATGCCCTTCGGTGACTTCCACGCTCGTCTCGAGCCCCGCGCGGCGCATTCGCTCCGCCAGCCACTCGGCACAGCGGGCCGTGTCCTCATTGTGCTCGCTCCGGGCGCTGATGCTGGGAATGCGCAGGAACTCGAAGAGCTCCTCGCGGAAGCGCTCGCGGTTCTGCTCGATATAGTCGGTGGCCTTGCTCATTGTCCCCCCTTTTCAGCGGCCGCTGCCGCCGAGGATCTCCTGGACGAGCGCCTTCGCGCCGTAGATGGAGCTGAGTCCTTCGAGAATGCCTGCCGCGTCCACGCCGACCGCGCGAGCGGCTTCGTCCGTGAAGAGGAACTGGTTCGGCAGTCCCTCGATGTTGCTGTCGAACGCGATCCCGACGAGCCGGCCCTCCCGGTCGATCAGCGGGCTGCCGCTGTTGCCGCCGGTGATGTCATTGGTCGTCACGAAGTCGAGCGGCACTGCCATGTCCACGGAGTCGCGCCGCGCGGCGACCCGGTCGGCGAGCTCGAACGGTCCATCGTTTTCGAAGTCGGCGGCTCGCCCGTAGAGGCCGTAAAAGGTCGTCTTCGCGGGTGCCTTCGTTCCGTTGTAGTCATACCCGCGCATCACGCCATCCGAGATGCGCAACGTTAGCGTTGCTTCGGGCGGGAGCTTCTTGCCGTAGACCGCGAAGAGCGCCTTCGCGAGCCGCTCCTGCTGCACGTTCTCCGCCGCCAGCACGTCCTGCCATTCGCCAACCAAGCCGGCGTGGACGGAGTCCATCTGGAGCGCAAGCCGGATGAGGGGATCATCCACAGATTGCAGCGCCGCCATCCCGCCCTGCAGCAGGGAAGTGCGGAACTGCGCGTCGTCGATCCGAGACCCGCGAATCAGGCGCTGTGCCGCCGCCTGCGGGCTCTCCCCCGCCTGGAAGGCGGCTTTGACGAAGGGCGCGGAGGACGGCAGCCAGTCGCGCGCGAACTCCAGCCGCTGCCCAAGCAGCGTGGTGCCGATGCCGGTATCGAGATTCAGCGGCGAGCCCAGCTGCCCCTCCAGCTGTTGCATCGCCTGAGGCGTCAAGGAGGTATCGCGCTCGGTCGCCGGCTTCGCCTTCTCCTTCAGGTACTGCACGAGCTGACCCGCCACCTGCATCTGCGGCGAGGCCAGAGCGAAGAAGGCGAAGGAGTTCACGTTCAGCCGGGGGCTGACCTCGAGCTTGCGGTGCTGCAGGTCGGCCAGCTTCTGCCAGACATCGCCGTACTGCGCCTGGAGCTGCGGGTCCGCCTGCACTCGCTGCCGGAACTGCTTCTCCCAGGCGATCTTCCGACCGACGAGGATGGAATCCTGCAGACCCCGCAGCTCGCCCGTGAAGGCCTTCAGCGAGTTCTGCGTCTCGAACTGGTCCTGCCGCAGCTCGCGCGCTGCAGCCGGGTTGTTTTTCACCATCTGCTCCAACAGGTCTTCCCGATGCTGAAGCACCCAGACGTTCAGCGGGTGGCGGTACTTCCGCTCGTACATCAGCTGCGCGACCGTGGACAGCCGGTTCGTGGATCCAGGATTGCCGACGATGAAGACGAGGTCGCCTTCCTTCGCTCCCTGAGCATTCCAGCGCAGATATTCCGGTGTGGACGCGGGGCCGCTGCCATCATCGGCGTACGCGCGCACGAACGAGAAGTCCAGGTCGTAGCGCGGATAGGTGAAGTTGTCGTAGTCCCCGCCGAAGTACGCGGCCTGCAGCTCGGGCGCGAACACCAGCTTCACGTTCCTGAATCGGTGGTATCTGTAAAGCTGGTCCTGCCCGCCGCGGAACAGCACGACCACCTGGCAGACGAGGTCCTTCGCCTCGTCGGTGCACTCCCGCTCGATCGCGTCCCGGACGGAATCCTGTATTGCCGCGACATCCCGAGCGGCGGCGCCCGCCGGGGCAGCCGATTGGACACGATCCGTCACGTCCTGGATCTCGACGAGCTGGTCGAGATACAGGTCCGGACAAGGCTTCTCTTCGCCCCGGCTCGCGGCGTAGAAGCCCTCGGTCACGTAGTCGTGATCCGACGTGGAGGAGGCCTCAACGCACTCCCTCGCGCAGTGGTGATTCGTCATCACCAGACCGTTCGGCGAGACGAACGAGGCCGAGCAGTAGTTCGCGTACCGGACGGAGGCGAGGCGGACGTGCCGCAGCCACTGCTCGGTGGCGTTGAAGCCATATTTCTTCTGCCAGTAGTCGATCGGCGGGTTCTCGAACGTCCACATCGTCCCCAGCTCGGTGCCCGTCACCTGCACGCGCTCCGATGTGCGCTCTGCGGCGGCTGGCGGAGCGAGCGCGGTGTCGGGACCCACGGCGGCCACCGGCGCAGTGGGGGTGGGCGCGGCGGGAGCGCTGGATGGAGCGGCAGAGGCGCAGCCGGCGAGCAGCAGGAGGATCAGCGGGACTCCCGAGCCGACCCGACGCGCGACGTGTGTCCTGGACATGTCGTTCTCCGGTTACGAAAGGTGCGACAAGGTATGAACGCGCCGCGCCTTCGTCGAGCGGGGCCGGGGCTCAACCCATGCGAGCCAGATAGCGGCGCGCGCCGAGAGGCAGTGGCGTGGCGACCGTGGCGTCCTTCGGCACGAGCGGCTCGACGCTGCTGAAGGTGTTCCAGAAGAGGATCGGTCCGCCCTCGGGTCCCGCCGCGAGAAGGGTGGCGGCAGTCTTCGCCGTGTACGTGGGCTCGAGCAACAGCCCGGCGTCCGCGAAGCGCTCGGCGGCGGCGTGCCCAGCCGGCGTGGCATGGCCGTAGCCCCGGCCGAGCTGCTCGGGATCGAGCACGACCGAGCGCAGCACTTCGTCGGCGGTGGGGCTCGAGATCCCGGCGGCTGCCAGCAATGCGCTCGTCCCCTCGACCAGCCGCCTCAGCCGCGGCTCGTTGGTGATCGTCGGACTGACGACCCGGGTGATGACGACGCTCGAGTGGACCCCGGCGAGCGCGAGCCCGAGCGCGATGCCGGCGGCGGTGCCGAGCGTGCCACCGGGAACGTGGATCCGAGCCGGCTCGGGAAGCTCGCCCGCCCGAATCTGCGCGGCCAGCTCAAGCGCGCCGGCCACGTAGCCGAGGGTGCCGATCCGATTCGAGCCACCGCCGGGGACCACGTACGGTCGTTCCGACCTGTGCGCCACGCGCGCCGAGAGCATGGTCGGCGGCACCAACGCCAGGCCGGCAGCCCAACGGATTTCCGCTCCCCACGCTGCGTCCGTCCGCAGCACGCGGGCGACGTGCGGCGTGCAAGGCTGCGGAAAGAGCACCAGCGTGGCCGGTAGCCCGAGCGTGCTGGCGTACACCGTCGTCGCGAGCGCGTGATGCGACCCGGCGGAACCCACCGTGATGATTCGGCCGGCGCCTCGCGAGAGGGCCTCGGCGAGCAGAAACTCGAGCTTGCGTACCTTGTTCCCGCCGTAGAGCGGACCCGAGAGATCGTCCCGCTTGACCCACACGCTTCCCTCCGGCGTGTCCGGCAGCCGCAGCGGCTCCACCGGCGTCGGAAAGGTCCCGAGCTGCTGCCACGCGACGTGACGCTGCAGCTGCGGGTAGCGCTCGAACAGCTCCGGCAGGTCCCGATTCATTCTCTCCCCGTTGCCTCTAGCAGGTCGCTGAAGAACTGGAGCGAGCCGCGTTGCGGGCGCCACGGGGCCAGATCCGAGGCGGCGCGACGACGCGATGTCGCACGCCATCGGGGAGGAGCACCAACGCTGGAGATGGCCCCGTGCCGCCCGCAACCCGAAGGGCGCATGGCGGTTGCGCGGGTGATCCTCCGTTTCTCGTCGTCACCGATGCGCAGGGCATCGCTTCCTCCTCGTGCCTCGGCTGACCCGCGCAAGCGCCTCGCGCGCGGCCGCACCCCAGTTCTTCAGCGACCTGCCAGGGCGACTGGCCCGCTGGATCGGTCGGTTCTAAGATTGGCGGCGCCCGCGACCCTCGCGCCAGCCGCGCTGGCGCGAGAGCGAGCTCCCACCGCCTTCGGAGGCACGCATGACCAGCCGCCGTCGATCCCCCATCGCCATTGCGGCGGCCGGCGGGGCGCTCGTCTCCGCACCCGAACGGCTGCTGGCCCGACTCCAACGCCGGACGCCTGGCGCGGAGCTGAGTTGAGCACGAGACACATCCCTCAGAAGCCGCCTGCGCAGAGCGGAAGCTGGCGGTCGCTCGTCTACGGGAACGTCGGCTGGCTTTCGCTCGTCTCGCTGCTGAACGATGCGGCGAGCGAGATGATCTACCCGCTGCTTCCACTCTTCGTCACACGCTATCTCGGTGCCGGACCGGCATTCCTCGGGCTGCTGGAAGGCGCCGCCGACAGCGCGTCGAGCCTGCTCAAGCTCGCCGGCGGCCGGATCTCGGACCGCGCCCACCGGCGCAAGCCGCTCGTCGGGTGGGGGTACGCGATCGCGGCCTTCGTGCGGCCGTTGATCGCGCTCGCGACGGCCGGCTGGCACGTGCTCGCCGTCCGGCTCGCGGACCGCGTCGGCAAGGGCATCCGCACCGCGCCGCGCGACGCGCTGCTCGCCGAGTCCGTGACGCCGGAGCGCCGGGGAGTGGCGTTCGGCATCCACCGCGGCGCCGACCACGCCGGCGCCGTCCTCGGCCCGCTGATCGCCACGCTCTTCCTGCTCGCGTTCCCGAACGCGCTGAGGCCGCTCTTCGCGGTCAGCCTGCTGCCCGGCCTGATCGCCGTCGCGGTCGTCACCCTCCGCGTCCGCGAGCGCGCGTTCCAGTCTTCAGCGGCCGGCACCGCAGCGGAGGCGCCGGCGCAGCCTCCGCCGGAGCCGGAGCTAGAGGCGGGAGACGACGCGGCGGACGCGACATCACCCCGCAGCCATGCGCAGGGGTTTCACCGCTACCTGCTGGTTCTGCTCCTGTTCACGCTCGGGAATGCGTCGGACGCCTTCCTGCTGCTCCGCGCGCAGCAGCTCGGGGTCGCCATCGCGTTGCTGCCGCTGCTGTGGGGGGCGTTCCACGTCAGCAAGATGGCGTGGAGCGTTCCCGGCGGCGCGATGGCGGACCGCATCGGCCCACGTCCGGCGATCCTCGCCGGCTGGAGCGTCTACGCGGCCGTCTACGCCGGCTTCGCGTTCGCGGCCGTGCCGTGGCACGTCTGGGCCCTCTTCCTCGCCTATGGGCTCTTCTACGGACTCACCGAGTCGCCCGAGAAGGCGCTGGTCGCCCGCTTCGCCTCGAGCACCCGCCGCGGCTCGGCCTTCGGCGCTTACCACTTCGCCGTCGGTCTGGCGGCGCTGCCCGCCAGCCTGGTCTTCGGCGAGATCTATCAACACGTCTCCGCACAAGCCGCGTTCCTCTACGGAGCCGCGGTAGCGCTGCTCGCGGCGCTGCTGTTCCTGGTGATCGTGCCCCGCTCGCCCCACCCGGCCGCTTGACGGGCTCTCGCGGCGCCGGGCACCTTGGGCCGATGACGGACAGCGACTTCGCCCCGGACGCCCGCAGCACGTTCGCCGAGCGCTTCATCATCGTGCTGAACGAGCCGCAGGACCTGGTGAACGTCGCGGCCACCGTGCGTGCGATGACCAACATGGGGTTGCGCCGGCTGCGGCTCGTGCGGCCCGCCGAGTTCGACGCGCACCGTGTCCAGGGGATCGCGCACAACGCGGAGCCGGTGCTGGAGAGGGTCCAGCACTTCGATGCGCTCGCGGATGCGCTGGCCGATGCGACGCACGTCGTGGGGACGACCGCACGCCGCCGAACCGCCCGTTTCGTCTGGCAGCACCCGCGCGAAGCGGCGCCCGAGCTGATGGCGCTCACCGCCGGCGGGGCGGACGTCGCGCTCGTATTCGGCCGCGAGGACGTCGGACTCGACAACGACGCGCTGGATCGCTGCGACCGGCTGCTCAACATCCCGACGGACCCCGACCACCGATCGCTGAACCTCGCGCAGGCCGCGCTGCTCGTCTGCTACGAGCTGTGGCTAGCCGGGCCCGGAGCCGAGCGGCCGCTGCCTCGCGCGCGGAAGAAGAAACCGCCGGCCACCTGGGAGCAGCACCAGCTGCTCTTCGAGGACGTCGAGCGCAGCCTGCACGCGATGGATTTCTTCAAGACGCGTCAGCCGTCTGCGCTGATGCGGACGATCCGCGCGGTCGCGCGGCGAGCGCAGCTCGACCGACAGGAGGCGAACCTGCTGCGCGCGATCGCGATCGAGGTGCAGAAGCGATTGGGTGTGCGCGGAAGCCGGAGTCCCGGCTCCACATCCGACGAGCCCTGATCGCAGGGCCATCCGGCGGTCACCGCGTCAGTTCCCGGCCAGCCCCACAGCCTGCTTAGCCTGCTTAGCCTGCTTAGCCTGCTTAGCCTGCTTAGCCTGCTTAGCCTGCTTAGCCTGCTTAGCCTGCTTAGCCTGCTTAGCCTGATTAGCCTACGCAGTCGCTACACCGCGGTCTGGAACTGGTCGGGTCGCTCCGCCAGCTCCGGCTCCCACAGCGGCTCCCAGATCTGGATGATCGGGAATGTCGACGCGAACCAGAGCAGCGCCGCGATGAACAGGCCGAGGAAGGCCATCCCGGTGAAGATCTCTTGCCAGCCGAGCGGCACGTTCGAGACGCCGTGGTACCAGGAGGGATAGGTCAGAATGTAGCGCTCGAACCAGAGGCCGCTCAGGATCACGAGCACCATGCCGAGCAACAATCCGGGCCTTCGCTTCGGCGTGACGCCGAGCAGTCCGAAGAACGGGCCGATGAACATCAGGCACAGCACCATGATCGACAGGGGACGGAAGGCGCCACCCAGCCGGTGGACGACGAACGCCTGCTCATGCGGCAGCTGCCCATACCAGATGACGATGTACTGCGCCCAGAACGTGTAGGCCCAGAAGATACAGAACGCGAAGGCCAGCTTGCCGAGGTCGTGCAGCGTCGAGCGCTCGATGATGTCCTCGACGGCGAATACCCGACGATAGGTGACGGCGAGCACGATCGTGACCGCGATTCCACCCAGGAAGGCGCCCATGAAGAAGTAGGCGCCGATCAGTGTGCTCCACCACTCCTCCTCGAGCGACATCACGAAGTCGAACGCGATGAACGACAGCGTGACGGCGTAGCACAGCCCCATGATCGGTGCGATTCGCGACAGCCGCCGCGAGGCGCGGGCCTCCTCGACCTCCTGCCCGCGCCAGTTCCTGGACAGAAAGTCGAACAGCCGGCGTCGCGCGCCGGGATCGCCGGTCTCGCGCAGCAACCCCGCATCCGGTCGCAGGGCCCAGTAGACGAAGACGATCTGGACGAGGAACAGCACGGCGAGGAGCACCAGGTCCCGCGCCGCCAGGAACGGCATGTTCAGGTATCCCGCCTGCGCCCCCGCGCCGTGCACGGTCCAGGGCAGCACGTGCGGTCCGACGAAGAGCAGCGGGATGAAGAGGAGGTACGCGATGGGCAGGAACCCTACCGTCGAGATCGACAGCCTGCGGACGGTGCGCGCCCAGACCGCGTTCACGATCCACACCGCACCCGCGAACATCACCGCGCCGGCAGCGATTCCGGTGAAGAACAGCCAGTTGAACAGATAGGCGCGCCAAGCGCGGTCCGCGTCCGTGGTCACAGCGATCACCCACCCGATCACGCCGACCACGAGAAGGCCGGCCGCCACCAGCCCGGGCACGCGCGGGAAGCGCTCGAACCGGCGCACCGGCATCTCCGTCACGACCGTGTCCATGCCTTCAGCTCCTCCCCGCACTGTCGGGCGAGGCGCCGCCCGTCGGCTGCGTGCCCGCGCCGCCGCCCGTGTCCGGCGCCGCGCTCGGCGCGCTCGTCGGCGGATTGCCCTGCCCGCCCGTCGTGCCTGCGCCGAACACCGGGCCGTACGTCTGCATCGCGTTGTCCGGAAGTCCGACCATCCCGCGCGCTGGCGGCGCCCACCCGTTGTCGCCGGGCTTCAGCGGCAGCTCCAGCGAGGGCGTTCCTCCCGCCGCGGCCGCCCGCTGCAGCTCGCGCACGTAAGCGACGACATACCAGCGGTCCTTCCCGAGCAGTCGATCGCCGTAGGGCGGCATGAGGCCGCGGCCCTGCCGGATGATCCCGTAGATGTAGCCGTCGCTGCGGTCGACCGTGATCGGCAGCGTCAGATTGGGAGCCAGCGGGAACTTGCCAGTCTCGCCCGCCTTGTTGAGGATCGGCCCGTCACCCTTCCCTTCCGGCCCGTGGCACGGCATGCAGTTCCGGTGGAACAGCGCCGCCCCACGCTCCAGCTCCGCGGGCGTGATCGTCGCGGGCGGCGTCACGTAGGCCGCGAGCGAATCGAGGCCCGGAACGGTGTTCGAGAATCGCGGCGGCTCATCGGGCCCCGCCGGCGACTCGAAGGGCACCGAGTTCGCCGGCGCCGCCCGCGTCATCTCGTACGGATCGAACGACGGCGAGCTCTTCATGGAGCTGAAGAACGGCACGTTCGCGAGCGCCGTGTCGATCCGGGTGCAACCGCCGGTCGGGACGAGCAGCCCTACCGCGGCCACGAGCGCGGCCGCACGGCCGAGAACGCGTACTTCAGTCCGTCCCAACCCGCACCTCCCGCGATCCCTGCCGGACCTCGGCGGCCCCGCTGTGCTCGAGTACATCCCTCGCCTCGTCGATCCGATCCGCCGGCGCCGCGACCAGCACACCGAAGTTGCCCGCGGAGAAGGACGGGTCGTAGAGCAGCTCGGCCTTCCGGCGGGGCAGACGCGCCGCGACCAGCAGCCCGAGCACCGTCGACAGGGCGCCGAACAGGATCGTCAGCTCGAAGGCGATGATCACGAACGGCGGAAGCGAAATGATCGGCTTGCCGCCGGTCACCAGCGGCCAGTCCAGCGAGGTCCATGTTCCGAACGCGAAGCCGGTCGCGGTGCCCGTCATGGCACCGACCAGCGTGAAGAGCCGCACCGGACTCTGCTGCACGTGCAACGCGTGCTCCAGATCGTGTTGCGGCAGCGGCGCGAAGACCGTCAGCTCTTTCAGCCCCTTCGCGCGCAACCCGTCCACGGCGGCCACCGCGGAATCGAGCTCGCCGAACACCCCCAGCAGCCGGTTCTCCATCGGCTCACTCATCGATTCGGCCTCCCTCGATCTCCGTGCTCCCTCCCCCGCGCGCGCTCACCGCGGCCGCCGCGCGGCGGCGCAGCGGTGGAGGCAGCACCTCCTTGAGCTCTGCCACGGATACCGGCGGCAGCACGCGGATGAAGATGAGGAACCACATGAAGAACCAGCAGAAGCTGCCGACCATGATCCCCATCTCCACCCAGCTGGGCTTGTAGACCGCGAACTGCCAGGGCTCGTACTCGTGCGAGAGGCTCGACGTGATGATCACGAAGCGCTCGAACCACATGCCGATGTTTATGAACAGCGTGATCACGAAGAGCGCGGGGATGTTGCGGCGCACGTTGCGGAACCAGAGCATCTGCGGCACGAGCACGTTGCACGTCAGCATGATCGCGCCCGCCCACCAGAAGCTGCCGCTGAGTGAAGCGACCAGGTAGTTGCCCTCAAGCTCCGCGGCGCCGTGACTGTACCACGAGAGGAAGACCTCCGTCAGGTACGCATAGCTGACCACGAGCGAGGTGAGCAGAATCAGGCGCGACATCATGTCGAAATGCCGGGGCGTGAAATAGCTCTCCAGCCCGAACACCTTCCGCATCGGGATCAGCAGCGTGATCACCATGGCGAGCCCGCTGAAGATCGCGCCGGCCACGAAGTAGGGGGCGAAGATTGTCGAGTGCCAGCCCGGCACGATCGACATCGCGAAGTCCCAGGACACGACCGAGTGCACGGACAGTACGAGGGGCGTCGCGAGCGCGGCGAGATAGAGATAGGCGCGCGTGAAGTGCTTCCACTCGTCGTGGGTGCCCCGCCAGCCGAGCGACAGGACCGTGTAGAGCTTCCTGCGCCACGTCACCGTCGCCTGATCGCGGGCGGCGGCGATGTCGGGGACCATGCCCAGGAAGAAGAACGTCGCGCTCACGGTGAAGTACGTGCCGACCGCGAAGACATCCCAGAGCAGCGGCGATCGGAAGTTCGGCCATATCTTGCGCTGGTTGGGGTACGGCAGCAGCCAGTAGAAGAACCAGTTGCGGCCGAGGTGGATGATCGGGAACAGCCCGGCGGTCATGACCGCGAACACGGTCATCGCCTCGGCGGCGCGATAAATGGACTGCCGGAAGCGCGCGCGAAACAGGTAGAGGATCGCCGAGATCAACGTGCCGGAGTGCGCGATGCCGACCCAGAAGACGAAGGTCGTGATGTAGACGCCCCAGCCGACCGGGTTGCGAAGCCCCGTCATGCCGATGCCCAGATACAGCTGCGTCGCGAAACAGAAGCCCAGCAGCCCCACACCCATGATCGTGGCCGCCAGCAGCAGCCAGTAACCGCGGCCGGGCCGGCTGAGCATCTTCAGGATGTCGCGGTTTACGTCGCCGTAGGAGGCGACGCCCGGGTGGGTCGCGGAGCGTGTAACGGTCGCCATGCTCGCTCAGGCCTCCGAAACTTCCGTCACCACCCTCTTCAGGTAGGTGATCGCGGACTGGGTGTTCAGCTCCTCGAGGACGCGGTATCCTCGGCCGGATGCCGCGACGCGCGCGACGCGGGAGTTCGGGTCTTTGATGTTGCCGAACACGATCGCCTCGCCCGGGCAGGTCTGGGCGCATGCGGGCGTGATCTCGCCGTCCGCGACCGCCCGGCCATCGAGCCGCGCGGTGTGCTCCGCGTCACGGATGCGCTGGACGCAGAAGCTGCACTTCTCCATGACGCCCTTCTCGCGCACCTGCACGTCGGGGTTCAGCTGCCAGTTCAGCGGCTCGGGCCACTCCCAGCTGAACCAGTTGTAGTAGCGGACCTTGTACGGGCAGTTGTTCGCGCAGTAGCGGGTCCCGACGCAGCGGTTGTAGACCTGGCCGTTGAGCCCGTCGGGCGTGTGGTAGGCCGCGTAGACGGGGCAGACCGGCTCGCACGGTGCCTGCCCGCACTGCTGGCAGAGCATCGGGAGGAAGCCGGTCCTCTGCAGCTGCCCCTCGTCGTCCTCCTCGAAGTACCGCTCGATGCGCATCCAGGAGAGGATGCGCCCATTCGCGACGAGCTCCGGGCCGACGATTCCGATGTTGTTCTCTGCGTAACAGGCGGTCATGCAGGCGCTGCAGCCGATGCACCGCTCGAGATCGATCGACATCGCCCAGCGCGGCTGCGCCTCGGTGTATTCGCCGTAGTAGGTCTCGGGCGAAGGGTAGTCCTGCGGGCCCGCGCCGAACGTCATCGGCCGGAATCCGCCCGACGCCTGCAGCTGCGCCACTTCGGACTTCAGCGGGTGCACCTCGTCCGGGTGCAGCGCTTCCCGCTCCGCCGCGGCGACGTCCTCCTCGGCGGACGAAGGTGCCCCCGGCTCCACCTCCTGGCCTTGCTGCGCGGGGATCGCCCCGATCACCGGCTGCAGCGAGCGCGCTTCGCCCAGTCCGACCGTCTTCAGCACGTCCCGCCCGGCCTCGGTCTGGCGGCCCGCCGTGTTCGCGACCCGGGCCCAGTCGCCCGTCGGGCGCAGCGTGACTCCGGGCTGCACGTGGATCAGCGCGCCCGACGTCCGCTCCGCCTGCGGTGCGAGGAGGGCGAACGCATTGACGCCTCGATCACGGGCGTAACGGCCGAAGGAGCGGTGGCCCTGTCCTATCTGCAGTGCGATCACATCCTCGCGCATGCCCGGATGCGGCCAGACCGGTAGCTCGGCGGTACCATTCGGCGTCTTCACCTCCACCACGCTGCCGAGGTCGAGCCCCAGGCGCTGAGCCAGGGCCGGGCTCACTTCCAGAAAGGAGCCCCAGGAAATCTTTCCGATCGGGTCCGGCAGCTCCTGGAGCCAGGGCCGGTTCGCCGTGCGCCCGTCATAGAAGCGGTAGGACGGATAGGCGATCAGCGTGAGGTCGTCCGTGCCGCCGGCCGAGCCGAGCTGCGGCACGGCGAAGTCGACCTGACCCAGCCCTCCGGCGTCCAGGCTCGGTGACGTCGCGCCGCCCGTCGGCGCGACGACGACGGTTCCCTGCTTGAGCGCCTCCCGCCACCAATCGTCGAAGGAGCCGCTGCCAGCCTGCGGAAAGACCTCTCGCTGCCAGTGCTCGCGCAGGTAGTCGTAGAAGGTGCTCGCCTGCGTGGGCAGCGTCAGTGAAGCCCGCCGGCCGACGGACAGCAGCACGTCGCCGGTCTGCTTGGTTCGGAACACCGGCACGAGCACCGGCTGCACGAGCGAATGCACACCCGTGCGCGGCTCGACATCGCCCCAGCTTTCGAGGAAGTGGTGGTCCGGCAGCAGCAGGTGCGCCAGCTCGCTGGTCTCGTCGAGGTACGACGAGAAGGACGCCACGAACGGCACCTTCTGGAGCGCGTCGCGGAACGCCTGCCCCTCCGGCAGCGAATACGCCGGATTCGGGCCGTAGACGAGCACCGCTCTGACCCGCCCTCCCTGCAGTCGCTGCAGCAGCTGCTGCATGTCTGCATAGCGGCCGGCCGCGGTGTTCTCGGTGCGATCGAAACGAACCGTGGTGCCGATGTTGCCCGCGACGGAGTTCAGCACCGCGACGGCCGCAGCGACCGCGGTGGCGGCACCATGGGTGGAAGCGACGCCGGGGCCGACGGCCAGCGAGCGGCCGTCGCGAGCGAACTCCGCGGCAGCGGCCCGAATGCGGGTTGCCGGCACGCCGCTGGCATCCGCGACCTGCTCCAGGTCCACGCCCTCGAGGAGGGCCGTAGCCGCGCCCGTCGCACCGGCAGCGCGGCCAGCGATCTCCTTCGCCATCGCGAGCGCGACGAGATGCTCGGTGCCCGGTCGGATCGGCAGCCACTCGTCCGCGTTGAGGTCGGTCAGGGACTGGTGCGGCGTTACGGCGATAAGCTTGCCGCGCTGACCGTTCCGATAGGCGTGACCCTGCACGAATCCGTGGGCATAGTCCACGGGCGAGAGCCAGGTCTCGAGGAAGTCGGCGCCGAAGCCGACGACGACTTCCGCTCTCGAGAAGTCGTGCGTCGGGACTGCATCGACTCCGAAGAGCAGGCGGGTCGCGGCGCGCAGCGGCTCGAAACCGAACGCGTCGTGGCGCACCCGCTCGAGGCCGGCCGCGCTCGCGAAATCGTCGAGCAGCCGGTCCATTGCGCCGGTCGTGCCGCGGGTGAGCAGAACACCCGCGCCTCGTGCCTGCTGCAGCCCCTGCACGAGGCGGTTCTCGGCGTCGTCCCAGGTGATCTTTTGCCAGTCACCGCCCTGCGCGCGCGCCAGTGCCTGCGGGATGCGATCGGGATCGTACAGGCCCTGTAGAGACGCCTGGCCACGCGCGCACAGCTTCCCGTGCGACAGCGGTGAGAAGGGATTGCCTTCCGCCTTCACGGCCCTGCCCTCGCGCGTGCGAATGTTCATGCCGCAGCCGGCGGGGCATTCCTGGCAGGTCGTACGGTACCAGGTCGCGATGCCCGGGATGATCTCTTCCTGCGGCACGACATAGGGAAGCAGGCGCTCGGGCTTGCCGCCGGCACAGCCGGACAGACCCGCCCCGACACCGGCGGCGCCGATCACCTTGAGGAAATCGCGCCTCTCCATCCCGTTCCCCATCATCGCACTCCTTTGACCTCGCCCGGACGGCTCAATGGTGGCAGACCCAGCAGTCCGTCCGGACCTGCTTCTGTCGGTGACAGTCCACGCACCACCCCATCTGCAGCGAGGCGAACTGTGTGACCTGCTTCATCTGCTCGACGGGACCGTGGCACTGCTGACAATCCAGCCCCGCGTTGATGTGCATCATGTGAGGGAAGTGCACGTAGTCCGGCAGCTTGTGGATCCGTACCCAGGGGATCGGCTCCTTCTTCTGCCAGTATGCGATCAGGATCTTCACCCCCACGCTGTCCGCACGCACCATGGGTACGCCGCCGGGGATGTGGCATCCGGCACAGATCTGGACGGACGGAATTCCCGCGTCGACGGAGCGGTCGGCCGTGTAGTGGCAGTACATGCACGGGATCTGGTTCTTCCCGGCGTGCAGATCGTGTGGAAACGCGATCGGCTGCGCATCGGCATCGCCGGGCGAGTCCGACCTGGCCGCGAGCGCGCCGGTGCCCGCAAGCGCGGCGAGGGCGATGGCGATCGCCGCAACCGCGAGCACTGCCCACCTCACTCGTGACATCCGCGTACCTGGCTGAGGAGACGATCCGATCGAGCCGCTGCCGCACGGACGATCCACCCCGGCTTCCGACCCCTCTCGAGCCGTCGCCGATTGCCAGCAACGGGGCTCCCCGGGGCTGGCGGCGCGGCAATTTGCGAGGATGCCCTGATGCACGCAACCCCGCCACGGATGGGGCCGCGAGCGCCCTCTTCCACCTCGTCACGGAGCCTCGCCAGGGGCCGGTGGCTCGCCTTTCCGGAACTCCGCAATCCACCTCCCGACGCACGCCTCACCCCCCTCCCGGTCTTCCGGAAGCTGCAGCGTCGCGAGGACGAGTCGGTGGTCCGACGACCCGCCGGCGAGCACTCCGGCCGCGGCGACCGGATATCCTCTCACGCGGATCCTGTCGATCCTCACTGGGGGAGTCGGCGCGAAAGCGGTCGCCGGTGCGAAGCCGATGACGGCGAATGCATCGGGCGGCCCGGCCGCGTCAAGCGCCTCGTTCACGGCTGATCCGCTGTCCGCGTTGAGGTCTCCGAGCAGCACGGCGCGGCCCGGTTCGTGATTCGGAGCTGCCGAGGCGGCTCGTCCGCCATCGACGACGCACCGGCCGGTGCCTGGGCGGAACCCCTCGCCACGGCAGCGGCGCGCCCGAACGCCCCCACCGCCGCGAGAAGCACGGCCCCTACGGCGAGCGCGGCAGCCGCCGGCCCCCCGAGCAGGGGCGGCGACGGCTGTTGTCGTGGGAGGAAGAGCAGCAGAACCCCCAGCCCCAGCGCCGCACAGATGAACAGCCACGGCAGGGCGCCCGCCAGCGAGCCCAGCGTGGAGGCGGGGAAGAAGGCGGCGGCGAAAAGGACCGTCGGCACAACCATCATCACCAGCATGGCGAGAGATGTCCACGCACCCCGCCGCCCTCCCGATGGAGACAGGGCTCGGAGGGGCAGCAGGAGCACCGCGAAGTGTGCGGCGGCCAGAGAGACCGCCGCCGGCAGTCCGGCGGCAGCCCGCGCCGCGGACGGCCACAGCACCATAGCCGCGGGAAACACGCCCGCGGCGAGGCCGATCGCCGCGGCGCCGTGGCGGCCGCCGGCATCCGCTTCCCGACGCGCAGCCGCGAGGGCGGCCGCGGCGGCGGCCGCGGCGGCCAGCAGCAGGGCCGCGACGGGGTAGATCGTGCCGGTCCACCGCGCCACGACCGGCGGCGCGCCGAGCACGGACGATGCGAGGAAGAAAATGAGACCCAGGATCGCGGCGCCTCGCAGGCGGAGGCCTCCGGCACGGCGCTCGAGTGCGCCGGCCCCGTCGGCACCATCGTGCTGGTCGCGGGGTCGCAGTGCCACCAGGAGCAGCGCGACACCGACGCCCCCTGCGATCTGGGCCGGCAGCCAGGCTCCCCGGAGCGACGGGTCGTAGCTCCATCCCGCGAGTCGCAGCAGTTGGTCGAGCAGCATCGCGGCCGGCACCGCGGAGGCGAGGGCGCGGGTAGGCAGGTATCCCACGGCCGAGCCGAGGAACAGGGCTCCCCCGGCCAGCACGAGCGAGGAGCCGAACAGCCGCGTGGAGGCGAGCGGAGGAACGGCGCCGAAACGGGCCGCCGCGACGAGGCTGGCTGCGACCGCGACCGTGCCGAAGCGGCCGAGCAGCCGAGAGGCGGGGAGCGCAGGCAGAAGCAGGGGCAGCAGTGACAGCACCGAACGGAGCAGGGACCCGGCGGGTGCACGCGGCCCGAGCAAGGCGGCCACCTCCCCGAGTAGCCCGGACGCGTACAGCCGTGCTGCCTCGAGGAAGAACAGGAAGACGAGCGTCGCGAGCGCGAACGACAGCCGCGCTCGCCGCGTCACTTGCCGCCGAGCTTGCGTACCGCGCGGCTGACGGCCTCGCGCGTCTTCTCGATCCGCCGCACGACAGAGCCGTCGCCCGACTCGTCCGCATCCACGACGGTCCCCTCGGAGTCGAGCAGCGCGCGGTGGACCTGGTCGTCGACCGAGCCGACCTCCGCCTCGATCGGCAGCTCGATTGCGAACGTGGAGCCGGCCCCGACCCGGCTCTCCACCGAGATCGTGCCCCCCAGCAGCGATAGCAGCTTCTTCGTGATGCTCAGACCGAGCCCGGTCCCGCCGTACTCCCGGGTCGGCGACTGATCCACCTGCCGGAAGTCCTCGAAGATCGTCTTCAGCTGCGTCGGCTGGATACCGATGCCCGTGTCGACCACGCTCAGCCGGACGCGCGTCTCGTCGGCGACCGTCACCGCGCGGACCGTCACCGACCCGTGGTGCGTGAATTTGATCGCGTTGGAGAGCAGGTTCAGCAGGATCTGCTTCACCTTCGTCCGGTCGGTGCGCACGGACGGCAGCTTCGGCTCCACCTCGATCGCATACTCCAGCGACCGCCTCTCGAGCAGCGGGCGCACCTGCTCCGAGAGCTCGCGGATGAGCTCCGGGAGCTCGAGCCACTCCAGATGCACGGGCATCTTGCCCGCCTCGATTTTCGACAGGTCGAGGATGTCGTTGATCAGCTCGAGCAGGTGCTGCGATGTCGTGTAGATCCGCTCGAGCCCCTCCTCCTGCTGCTCCGTGAGCTCCCCGTAGATCCGCTCCCGCATGAGAGAGGTGTAGCCGAGGACCACGTTGATCGGCGTGCGCAGCTCGTGGCTCATGTTGGCCAGGAACTCACTCTTCAGCCGGGACGCCTTCTCGAGCTCCTGACGCTGCCACTGCAGCTGGCGGTTGTGCTCGGCGAGCTGCTCGGTGGCATGCTCGATCCGCTGCTCCAGCTCCTCATTGAGCTGCTTCAGCTCACTCGCCAGCCGCTCGTTCTCCACGACTTGCGTCAGATCGTGGATCACACTCACGATCGCCGTCGGCTCACCCCGCTGGTTCAGGATCTTGCTGCTCACGACCTCCGCCGGGAACCGATCGCCCGTGTCCGGATCCGTCAGCTCCAGCTTCTCCACCCGGCGACGCGCCGGCTGCAGCACAAAATCGCTGATCAACGTGCTGAACGTCGTGTCGTTCGTCCGCACGACCCGTCGGTGCGCCGACTCTTCCTCGCGCTCCGGCGAGACGACGAACAGCCGCTCGCCTTCCCGGTTGACCAGGATGATGTTCGACTTCTCGTCCGTGACGAGAATCGGATCCGTCACGTTCTCCAGAACCACGTTGAGTTGATCGCGCTCACGTCGCGCACGGTGCTCGGCGCCGATCGATCGGTTGATCTGTTCCTCCAGCTCCGAGACCGCCCGCTTCAGATCGGTGATGTCGCGCAGGATCGAGATCTGAGTGCCGCCCTCGCCGCCGCCGCCGTGCAGCGGCACCGTCAGGATCTCGAAGAGCAGGTCCGAGCCGTCACCCGGGTCGACCAGATTCAGCTCGCGCGGACTGCCGCCGGCGACCGAGCCGCCCTGCGCCAGGAAGGAGCCGAAAAGAAGGTTGTTGATTTCGATCGCGCGGCGCCGCCCACCGCTGTCGTCCGCGTGCGCGCCGAGCAGGTACTCGGCACGGCTGTTCGATAGGAGGATCGCGCCATTCTCGTCCGTGAGCAGGACGGGATCGGGGAGGGAGTCGAGGATCGCACTGACCATCTCCAGCCGCGAGCCCGCCGCCACATCCGACGGCACGGCGGCGTCGGTCTCGGCGATCCAGCCGAGCAGGGCGCCACACTCGTCGAGCAGGCGCGCGAGCGCCTGTACGCCGGCCTCCTCTATGGCGTCGCCCGGAACGACCATCGCCGCGGCGACCGAAGCCGCGCCGGCATCGAAGCGACGAGCGCGGGCATCGGGAACTCCGAAGAAAGGCAGCTCGGCCGCTTGCCAACGTGGAGAGGTGCGATGGTCGTCGTGCCAGCCGGGGCCGAGCACGGTCTCTGGATCGGCAGCGGCGGCGCCGAAAGTCCTCACGTTCGCGATCGGCAAACCGTGGCCCTGCGCGCGGACTCCGGTCGGCAGCCAGACCAGGACAAGCGCCGTCGGTAGCGCACCCGCCCCGTCGGCGCGGCCGAACAGCTGGGAGCACGCTTCGGCGAACCCCCGCGAGTGAGCCAGTCGCTGCAGCAGCTCCGCGTCTGCTGCGTCCGAAGGGCGGGGAACCGCGTCCACGCGTCTAGCTCAACTCTTCGAGCCTCTTCTTCAGCTCGGCGTTCTCGGCCAGCACGCGGTCGAGCTCGGAGCTGCTGGGGGCGACCATCGGGCGTGCGGCAAATGCCGTCACGCCGATCGCCTCCGAATACCTCAGGTATGTCTCCACCGAGGCGACCACGATGCGCGCCTCGACGGTGACCAGGTCGATCCCGACCAGCGAGACGCGCACGTAGGCATCGATAACGATTCCCTTGTCCAGCACCCGATCCAGCACATCGATCAGGCTGCTGCCGGCCGATGACCTCTCGATCGCCATGTCCCTCTCCGTTTTGGGTCCGCTGGGGCTATTCCCGCCCCTTCTCTTCGATGCCCTGCAGCCGGCGCTCGAGGCGCTCCAATCGGTCGGCGACCGCTTCCAGCGCGCCCGCCGACGGCGGGCTCGACGTCAGGAATGGATCACCGCGCCACCAGTTCAGTCCGATCTCATCCGCCTTGTCCACGGAGCAGACCAGGAGCCGAATCTGGATCGTCAGCAGCTCGACGTTGGCGAGGTGCACGCGGATATCGCCCGCGATCACCAGCCCCTTGTCGAGGATGCGGTCGAGGATATCGACCAGCCCCTGCGACCGCGTCGGACCGAGCTCGTATCGGTCGGGCAATGTCGTCCCCTGGTTTTCTCCGTTAGATCAGGCGCCCCAACGGGCCGAGATCGATGTTCAGATCCTCACCGGTCAGGCCGAAGCTATCCTTCAGCTCGCCCATACGTTGCTGCAAGCGCAGCAGAGCGAGGCCGAGGCGCTCGACCTCCTGGTCGCTGAGGCTACCCGCGTCCATTCGCCGCACCGCTTGATGTTCCAGCACCTGTCGGAGCAACTCGATCAACGTCAGCACCAATCGGGCCAGGCCGACATCCAGATCCTCCGCCTCGGCGTTCAGCCGCTCCGGCAGCGCCGGCGCGACCTCGTGCAGCTCCGCCGCGAACAGCCCTGGATCATCCGCATCGATGCGCGGCCGCACCCTTTCGTCGCTCACGCCGCACCCCGCTCGGGACCGAAAGAGTAAGGCGGCCACGGCCCACTGAACAGGAAGCGCAGCTCCGGGAAGCTGCTGCGCACGGACCGGACTCGCTCGAGGTAGCCCTCTGCGCCGGACCTCGGGACGAGGTGTGAGACCGCCAGCACCCCGTGCGCCGTCTCCTGTGCCGATTCGCTCCACCCGATCAGGTCGGCGCCCGCGGCTTTCCGCAATGCGACCGCAACCGCATCGCGCAGCGCCTTTCTCTCGCTGCTCCCGCCGAGCCGAGAAGCCAGCCGCCGCAGGTATTCCGCGCCGGTGGCCGGTGCGGCGGCGCTGGCGCCACCCGACGGCTCGTCGGCGGCCGCCGGATCGAGCACCCGGATTCCGTACTCGACCGCGCCACGCACCCGTCGCAGGGCTCTCTCCAGCTCGCCGGCTCGGGGCGCGAGCGCCGCGTTGAGCGCGGTCTCATCCTCCAGCCACTGGCCGAAGCGGAAGGGCAGCGGCGTCTCGCCCAGCGCGAGGGCACGCGTGACGACCTCGTTGTGCGCGCGCATCGCTTCCACCGAGGGTGCAGGCGCGGCGTCCTGGCTGCCAACCCAGAGATCGAGCCCTGCGGTGCGGACGTGGTGAATCGCCTCTCTGCTCACGCCGCGGAGCCCCGCCGGCGGATCGAGTCCGGGGCACACGACGCAGTAGGCGTAGATCCCCACGTCACGGACGCTCCTCACGCCGCTGTCCGGACGCGGAGCGGCGCAGCGTCTCCGTCGACGCCAGGACGGCGCGCAGCCCGAGATAGACCAGCTCGACACCCGCGACGCTGATCACGATGTCGCCGGTGAGCGCCACACCCCGATCGAGCACCCGATTCACCAGCTCGGCCAGCGTGAGCTCGTCCATCAGCTCCGCATCCTCCACACCGGACGGCGACGGCGGCCGTGGCAGGACCTCGCTCATTCCTCCTCCAGGAACCGGTACGGCGCCCACGGACCGGAGAAGACGACATCCACGCCCAGGTCCGCCAGCACACCCGCCCGCCCGCGGACCAGGTCCCCCAGGGACTCCTCGGTCTCCCCCCGTCGAACGAGCAGCGCGGCGCTGAGAACGACCGGCACATCGCCTTCCAGGCGAGCGGGCGGCGCGAGAATCCGCACGTCCTCCGCGTGCGAGCGCGCCTCAGAAAGCAGCTCATCGGCGAGCCGGCGCGCAGCGGTGCGGATCTCGATGCGGAGGCGGTCCGCCCGCTGACGCTCGAGGAGATAGCGGCGGCCGGGCGCGGCCGCCGCGATGTCCTCGTCCAGCGTGCGGATCTCCTCGGAGACCTCGTCGAGACGCTCCGCTAGCCGGTCCGCCCTGTATCCGACCTTCAGGTCCCACTCACGAAGCGCCTCGAAGCGATGCAGCGCGTCCACGATCCTGGAGGTGCGTTGCACCGCCTCCGATCGCAGCGCATCCTCGTCCGAGTACAGGGTGAAGAGCCGGACGGGAACAATGGCGCCATGGTCCACGAACCA
The DNA here is from genome assembly GCA_963798855.1 of uncultured Gemmatimonadales bacterium. Taxonomy (GTDB): domain Bacteria; phylum Gemmatimonadota; class Gemmatimonadetes; order Longimicrobiales; family RSA9; genus CAWCUU01. Next base: position 690,902 of record CAWCUU010000002.1, read on the forward strand.
GGCGACGACCCGTTCGTGTGCGACCCCTTCCCTGGCGACCCAGCCCAGATCTCGGAGCCGCGCCTCCAACGCCTCCCCGCCGTACTCTGCCGCGGGCAGCCGCGCGACGACCGCGTCGAAATCCTCGCCGAGCGGCAGCAGCTCGGGAACGCGCTCGCCGACTCCCGGCAGAACCGCCGGAGGAGCCGGCGTCCCGCGCGCCACGAAGCCGTAGAGGTACAATGCCTCATCCATCACGCCAGCCGCCATTGTCGAAAGAAGTCGAGAAGCGCCACCGGCCCGAGCGGCGCCGGTCGCAGCTCCGGCGCCTCCAATACATGCACCCCCGCGTCGTGGGGGCGGAGCGTCGGCGAACGGCTCGCGTCGCCGCGCGCGCGATTCACCAGCCACGCCAGCACCGGCACCCCGCCCGCACGGAGTCGTTCGTGCAGTCGCAGCGTCTCCGCAGCGACCATTGGCTCCTCCAGCGTCACGAGCACCACGCCGGCTTCGCCCCCATGAAGCGCGTCGCGCAGCCACTTCAGCCGCGCAGCCGCGGCCAGCAGCCGGTTGCCGGTCGCCTCGAGGCTCGGCCCGTGCCCGTAGCGCAGCACGATGCGCATGAGCGCGTGCAGCCAGCCCAGCCCGAGCTCCGGCATCTCCAGCAGGCGGAGGAAGTGACCGGTGGGAGCGCTGTCGACGATGACGCGCCCTTCCGTCTCCGCCAGCGAGGCCACCGCGAAGATCTCATCCATGCCCGGCGGCACGAGGTCGCGCAGGGCCTCCAGCACTCGACGATCGAGCGTCCCCGACGACCCGACTCCGAGCGAGTCCAGGAGATTCTCGATCTCCTGGAGGTAGTGGTGCCGGAACGTAGCCAACGCAGCAGCGGCATCCACCTGTTCGGCGCGAACGCCCGGTGCCACCTCGACCGGGTCGTGCCCCACATCCGTCTGCAGCACGCCGCCGAGGGAGCCGGCCGGGTCCGTGCTGTACACCCGCACCGGGTCCGCCACGCGGCCCGTGCCGAGCGCGGCCGCGGCGGCACACGTCGATTTCCCTACCCCGCCCTTTCCCGCGAAGAATAGCACCCGCGGGCCGCAGAGCAGATCCGCGACCGGCGCTCCCAGGCGCGCGGTAAAGGTAGCCGAGTCCGCCCTGTCGGACCGCCGTGCGCCGCGCCCGCCGTGGCTGGAGTAATTCCCAAAGTACGCGCGCAGTCCCTCACAGCCCTGGATCCCCGGCAGCCACGGAGCGGCCACCACGTCTACCTGCCGGTCTGCCTGCCCGATTCCTAGCTCGATGAGCTGCGTGACACCCCGCCGCCGCAGCTCCGCCCGGAGGCTGCGCGTTTCCGCTCTGACGACCGGCTCCTCGCGCGACACGAGAACGAACGCGGCCGAGCCGATGACTCGCGTCTCGAAGCGGCGGACATCGGCGTCAAGCCGCGCGAGCGCCGCCGCGCCCGCCACGCTGGCTGAACGGCCCGTCAGAGCACCGGCCACCGCGTCGGCCTTCGCCCGCATGGCGTCGAAGGCCGAAGTCCATCCCGCCAGCGTGGCGCCCGCATCGAGGAGCCGCAGCGTGTGGCCCGCCGGCGCGGTGTCAACGACGATCCGCCGAGCGCTTCCTTCGTCCAGCTCCGCCAGGCGCAGCGCAGCCATGATCTCGTCGGCCCCCGGAAGCGACAGACGCAGGAATCCGGCGACATCCTCCGCGTCCAGATAGGTCCCCCGCTCGAGAAGCTCGCCGAGGCCGGCTGCGTTCTCCCGCCGCCACCGTGCGCCGTAGGCGTCAGCGTCCAACTCCTCGAGCACCAGGAGATCGGTGCACGGAGAGGCACGCGGCGAAGACAGAGCTGGCGCATCGAACAGGTCCGCGAGCGAATGCGCCGGATCGCTAGAGATCAGGTGAGTCGACTCACCCTCATCGGCGAGCGCTAGCGCGAGTGCCCCGGCCGCCGTGGTCTTGCCTACGCCACCCTTGCCGACCACGAAGACCCACCGGCGGCCGGCCAGCTTCTCGACCAGCGCCCGGATCACGATTCATCGCTCGGGGCCGTCCGCATCGAAGTCGATCTCGATGCTGGCGCCCTCGGGCCTCGCGACTCCCCCGGCACCCTCCGCGGAAGTCACGTCGGCGTCGACGCCCTCGGCGGCTGGCTGCTGCGAGCCGGCCACCCGCACGGCTCCTCCCGGTACTCCCATCCCGAACTCCTCGCGCCATCGGCGGACGTCCCTCAGCCGCTCCATCAGCTCGGCCTCCCGGCGGGCGTATTCGCTGTCGTCGATGTCGCCGAGCTCCAGCTCGAGCTGGAGCTCCATCAGCTTCACCTTGATCGCGGTGTCGTCGGTCAGCTCGTCACGAACGACGCCATCGACGCGCCTCAGGGAGAAGTCGATGAGGTACTTCGGTCCCGTGACGGGCCAGAAGAGAAGGTGCTTCAACAGTCCCAATCAGGCCTCCGCGCGCTCGAGCCGCAAGCGGATGTTGACGAAGTTGTAGGGCGGCCAGGGGCCGGTGTACTTGAAGGCGAGGACATCCTCGTACTTGCGGCTGAGCGCCTTGACCGCCTCGTCGAACTCCGGCTCGCGGGCGCGCTCGACGAGGTAGGCCGCGTTCATGATCATCCGGTCGCCGATCGGCTTGTTCGAGCGACTCGCCACGGCAACGGGCTTGAGCGATTCGTGGATGTCCATGACGTACGTGTTCGCCGTGCTCTCGAGCGCGCTCTCGACCAGCCGACCGAGCTGCATCCGCGCGAAGTAGGTCGAGCTCTGGGCGTTGCTCGTGATTTCCTCCTTCAGCCGGCGGATCTCCTCGTCCTCCTCCTCGAGCCGGGCGATCACGCGCTCGCGATCCCAGAGCACCTTGAGCCCGAACTCGATCTTGTCCTGCATCTTCTCGAGCACGTCGTCGAACGCCCGATAGGTGGACTTGAGGAGCTCGACAATGTCGTCCTTCGTGCGGAAGATCGTCCCGAACGACATCGGAATGACGGTGTGCTCCCGCATCACCGTCTCGTTGACCATCTCGTGCGCCAGCACGTTCTCGCGCGTCGGATCGTAAATGCGGATCGGAGTGTCGCTCACCACCGCCGCGAGCTGCGCATGGTTGACCGTGTAGACGCGGCGGTCTCCTTCACCGATGCCGAGCGGGCCGAAGTCCTTCTCGGACTCCGAGCGGATGATGCAGTAGACGTATTTCCCCTCCTCGGGCGCCTCGACAATGGTGTCGGGGCTGACGTCCGCAACATCGCTGTCGTGGACTTCCGGGTCTTCCCGCTCCATGATTTGCTGGCCGGGGGAATCGGACGCTCTCGGTGCACCGCCGACGATTATGATACCGACGCGCCGGCGCCGCGCAACCGGATGCACACCGTGGGCCGCGGGCGTGCGGCACGGCGCGTGCAGCCGCCACCCACGTTCACGGACAGCCCCGGCACCCCGGCTCGATGACCCTTCGAAAGCGCCTGTTCCTGACTTTCGCCGCCATCACGCTGCTCGTGCTCGCGCCGGCGCTGTTCGCCCTCAACCGGCTCTCCGAGCTGCGCAATATCACGTTCGAGCAGCACGCCAATTACGCCGTCGCGCTGGCATCGCAGGGTGCGCTGCAGGCGGCCCTGGCCGAGCTGGACCGCTATATCCGCTCCTACGTAGCGACGCCGAGCGCCCCGCTGAAGGAAGGCATGCACGGTTCCATCGCGGAGGCACGCCGGGAGTTGGATCATATCCGTGAAGCCGGCTACGACACCGTCGCCCTTCCGCTCGCCGCCCGACTCGATTCACTCGGCGGCGGTATCCGCCAGATCGAGACGCTGATGGGCGCGGGGGCGATGGATCGCGCGACCGACGTGCTCCGCTCCAGCATCGCCCCGCTGCTCGAGCGCGCGCAGCAACAGTTGGAGCCGATCGCAGGCGCCATCGATCAGCGCAGCTACCGCGACGTCACGGAGGCGCAGCGCATCAGCGAGACGGCGTCGAGCGCGATGCTGTTGGTGTCGGCCGTGGCGTTCCTGCTCGCCCTCGTCATTGCGGCGTGGATCACCCGTGCTTTGACGGTTCCGCTGAACCGGCTGAGGGATGCGACGAGCCAGGTGGCGGCGGGGGAGTTCGAGTTGGGGCATGCGCTGCCGTATGAGCGACAGGACGAGATCGGCGACCTGGCTCGCTCCTTCCGCACCATGTCGCAGCGGCTCGCGGAGCTCGACCGCCTCAAGGCCGAGTTCGTCAGCGTCGCGAGCCACGAGCTGAAGACGCCGATCAACGTGATCGGGGGCTATGCTGAGCTGCTGCTCGATGGGATGTACGGGGAGGTGGATCGGGAGCAGCGGGAGGTCCTCGAGCGGATAATGGAGCAGACCCAGTCGCTGACCCGACAGGTCAATCAGCTCCTCGACATCAGTCGCATCGAGGCCGGCGGCTTCCAGGTCCATCCGGTGGAGTTCCGGCTCGCCGATTTGATGAGTAATCTCCGCCGCACCTTCGAGCCGCTGGCCGAGCAGAAGCGCATCGTGTTCGACGTCCGCCTCGAGGATGGCGCGCCGATCATCCTGCACGCAGACGCCGACAGGCTCCGCAACGAGATCCTGGGCAACCTCATTTCCAACGCGTTCAAGTTCACGCCGGAGGGAGGCGCGATCCACGTTTGCGCGACGGCCGACGGACCGAACGTCCGCATCGATGTGTCCGACACCGGCTCCGGCATCCCCGAGGACCAGCTTCCGTTCATCTTCGACAAGTTCTATCAGGTCGGCGCCGAGGCCCGCGTCAAGGGCTCCGGACTCGGCCTGGCGATCGCGAAGGAGGTCGCAGAGGCGCATGGCGGCGATCTGACCGTCGAAAGCACCCTCAGCAACGGGACCGTCTTCCACGTCCACCTCCCCGTCGAGAACGGCGCACCCTCCCCGCCGACCGCCTGAACTCGTGGACTACGACGCGATCGTGGTCGGCGGCGGGCCGGCTGGTCTCGCCGCCGCCCTCTGGCTCGGTCGCTACGGGCGCCGGACCGTGGTCATCGACGCAGGGGAGCCGCGCAACGAGCCGACGTGGGCGGTGCACGGCTTCCCCGGCCTGCCCGAGATCCCGCCTCTCACCCTGCGCCGTCGCCTGCGCGAGCAGGCAGCGGCCGCGGGAGCCGAGATACTGGAAGGGTTCGTGAGCGGGGCCGGCGGCGAAAAGGACGCGTTCACGCTACGAGATGAAGGCGGCAGCGAGTGGCGATCGCACCGCCTGCTCCTCGCCTATGGACGCAAGGACGTCGTGCCCCAAATCCAGGGAATAGAGGCGGTCTACGGAACCTCCGTCTTCCACTGCCCGGACTGCGACGGCCCGACCGTCGCGGGCCAGCGGGTGGGCGTGCTCGGGGGCGACCTCGACGCTGCGGGCCTCGCGCTGTTTCTCACCTCGTGGACGCCGTACATCGTGCTGATCCCGCACCCGGCGGATGGGCCGCTTGACCCGTCCACACGTGTCACGCTGGAGCGTCACGGCGTCAATTCCCGGACCGGTCGAGTCGTTCGGCTGGAGGCGGATGGCGCGGCGCTGCGGGCCGCGCACTTCGATGACGGCGGACAGATCCGGCTGGACGCCCTTTTCTTCCATCTCGGGACGTTCCCCGCATGCGACCTGGCGGCCCATCTCGGGTGCGAGGCCGACCGCGGCGGGCACCTGGGCGTGGACAGAGGCCAGCAGACCTCGACTCCCGGCGTCTACGCCGCCGGCGATCTGACCGGCCACCCTTACCTCGCCGCCACCGCCGCTGCCGAAGGCGTCCGGGCCGCTCTGGCCATCCACCGCTCGCTGCTGCCGGCGGACCTGGAGATCCGCCACCATCAGGCTTGACCCTCCCGCGAGCGCGGATCTAAGTTGGAGCCGGTTTCACGACCGCCGCGCCGGCATGGAGAATGCTGGCCGTGCCTGTGGCTGCCTGCTCGTTCCGATTTTGCCGGGGTGTTGTTCGCACGCCTCGCGGAACCCCCGCGGATGAGGTCGGCAGCCCAAAGAGGGAGCCCCGCGCGAGGTAGCGTTTCGCCGGGGCTCCCTCATCTATTTGACCGCCTTGCGTTCCCTCGGCGCCTCGGCGGCGCCGCCGTTCTCCACGCAGGAGGTAGTATGTGGATCTTTTCCCTGCTCTCCAGCCCCCGCCTCGCCGATGCCGAGTCCGAGCTCCGTGCGGAATTGCGCGAGTTCGCCCACGACGGCCTCACCCAGCTGGCACTTGACCTCGAACACGGCGTGGTGAAACGTGGTACCTGGGACGGCTGCGTGCTCAGCTACCGCAAAGGTTCCCCCGCATCGGTCGATTGCGACCGCAAAGGCCGCCGCGGCAACGCGTTCACGCGGTACTGGGATGCCGAGCACTTCGCCGAAGCTCGCGTCCTCGATTTGATCCGGGCCGAGCTGGAGCAGCGGGGCACCAGTCAGCCGGAAGAACGCCCTTCGTCGGAGCCGGCGGAGGCGCTCACCTGACCCGATCGCGACGACCGCACATGGCCGCCGGACAGCAAGTGCATCACCTCGCGACCCTCGCCCACGATGGTCGCTTCTGGGATGTCTATCTCGAACTCGCGGACCAGGAGGCCCCCGGCGATCCTGCTCGGGGCCGCATCGCCTTCTCTCCCGGCGACAGGGCCGAGGGCGAAGCGGCCGTCCGAACGGCCGAGATTTTCGTCGAGCCGAGCTCCGAGGAAGCCATCGCCCGGGCCCGGGCGCTGCGTGAGCACCACCTGCTGGGACTGCTACGCTCCTGCCTACCCTGAGCCGTTCGCCACGACCGCGAACGCGTCGAAGGGCGCCGGCCCGCTCATGCGGCACGGCGCCCTTCGACGGCTTTCGCGGTTGGTCTCTTGATCAGGGCGACGCGGCGCCCGCTGGCCGCGGCGAAAGCCACGCCAGCAGGCTCGCGCGCCCCGCGCGCGCGTAGACGTAGCTCGGGTACTGCCGGCAATCCGGCGTGTTCGTACCTCTGACGCAGCCATTGTAGCGCAGCAGCGCCAGCTCCGGGTCACCGGTCTGCTCGTAAAGGCTCGCGAAGATCTGAGCGCCGTAGCAGATGTTCGTGTCGATGTCGTCCAGCGCGCCGCGGCATTTCCGCCAGTGACCGCGATGCAGGGGCATCACCTGCATCAGCCCCACGGCTCCGACGGAGCTCCGCGCGTTCGGATTCAGCGACGGGTTTTCCACAAGTAGCACGGCCAACAGCACCCGCGGCTCCACCCCCGCACGATTCGCCTCCCGGACCAGCGCAACGGCGACCTTCCGGGCCAGAGCCGGATCGTTGTTGTAGTCGAGCAACACCCGCCGGAGCGGCGCGACATGCAGCTCGTAGTAGCCTTCCACTCGCGTCCAGCGCCGCTGGAGCAGGTGGGCCCGGGCGAGAAGCGCTCCGACCTCGGGGCTTCTCGACGACGCGGCCATTCCCCCGCTCGCGGCGTGAAGCGAAGTGGACTCCGTGGAAGATACCGAAGGTGAGCCGAAAGCATTGCTCCCGCTCCACACGACGAGGGCAACGCCCACCGAGAGCAGCAGTGCAACCCGCCGCCCCGGCCGCACGGGCGCTGCCGTCGTGACAATGCGCCAGAAGCGTGATATCGCCGGCATGCTGCACCTCTATTCGGGTGAATACGCGGCAGCTCGCGGGGGAGAGTCGCGCCGCCCGTGCCGCCGGAAGCGCAAGCGTCATACCCAGCGGGAGCAGCCGGACTGTGGAAAACTGTGGTATTTGGCGTGTTTGTGTGGAAAAGGCTGGTCGCCTATCCACAACTGTTTCCCGATTCTTGGCCGGTGGGAAGCTGACAGAGCGGGTGCGGCGCCGACTTGCCGGCGGCGACTGTGGCGGGTAGAATTCGAAGATATCTCGCTGTTTTTCAGCTTCTCGCGAGGCGCGGCCGACTTCGGAAACCAGGAGGCTCGATGGCGCTCTACCGGACGCTCTACTACGGTGATGTGACGGTGGGCGTGGGAGGCAGGATCACGATCCCGCAGGACATACGTGACGACCTGAGCCTCGAGGATGGCGACATGATGACGGTGCGTGTGGAGGAGAGCTCCAGCGGCACGCGGCAGATCGTGCTGTGGCGGACGGAGCAGCAGCCGCACGGGCCGGAGGACTGACCCAACCGAGAGAGCGCGACTTGTGGTGGCGGCCCCGGGCGAAGGGAGCTCGGGGCCGCGCTCGTTTCTGGGAAGGAGGTTCGGTGCTCGTGGTCAGGCGCGGCGACATCGCCGCCTACGAGGGTGCCGCCGTCGTGAACGCGGCGAACAACCACCTGCAGCTCGGGGCGGGCGTGGCGGGGGCGATCCGCCGGGCCGGGGGACCGTCCATCCAGAAGGAGTGCGATCGGTACATCGAGGCGCGGGGGCCGATCCGGGTGGGGGAGGCCGTCGTCACCCGGGCGGGTCTCATGCCCGCGCAGTGGGTCATTCACGCCGCCGCAATGGGGGACGAGCCCGCGAGCGAGAGGACGATCCGGTCGGCGACACAGGCAGCGCTGGAGCAGGCTCGGCGAGTGGGGGCCCGCAGCGTCGCATTTCCGGTGCTGGCCACCGGGGTGGCGGGGTTTCCATTCAGTCGTGCCGCGGCGCTGATGATCGAGGAGCTGCGAACCGCCGACGATTTCGACGAGGTGGCGCTGTACGGCTTCACGGAGGAAGACGCGGAGCGTCTGCGGCGGCTGATCCGGGGGTGATCAGACCGGGTCCTCGATGTCGATCCAGCGGACGAGCTCGCCGAGCGGAGAGGCGCCGTCATGGTGTGCCTGCGGCGGTGGCCATGGCAACTCGGCCAGAGGAGCCAGACGCGACACGCCCAGATCGCCAAGCGCCAGACCGAGCTCCCCGGCGCGATGCGCCGCACCTGCGAGTCCGACCGACTGCAGAAGCCCCCTGACGGGCTCGAGCAGCGGCGGAACCTGAACCAGTGATCGGACCGGCTTCACCCAGGCGGTGCGATAGAGGCAGGATGCCTCGAAGCTCGGATCCGAGTCGTACACGATAGTGAAGTCTATGCCGCCGCCCGCGTGGACGCGGACGTCGGCGCCATCGAGGGCACGGAACTCCGCGGCCGCACGAAACTGGTGAAGTCCTGCGGCTTCCGCCGGACTCAGCCGGCCGCGTGGCAGCGTCCGCTGCATTTTCTCGAGCTCGGCGGCGAGGCCTTCCGCGAAGCTCGCTGCCTGCCCGGCGGCACCTTCCTCGACGTAGAAGACGTGCGGCGAAACGCAGCCGAGCTGGTCGAACGCCGCGACGGCGGAGGCCGCAGCGGAGAGGGTGGCCGCCTGCCGATCCTCCTCGAGCGCGTCACGTGCTATGAGTGCCAGCGAAACGCGAGGGCCGTGCTCGACGATTCGTGCCGCGGGTCCGGCGCTGGCTCGCACGCCGGCCACGGCTTCTGCGCCACCGTAGACCACGATGAGGTCCGCCTCGGCGGCGGCGACCGCCTCCAGCTCCAGCGATCCGCCCGGCCAATAGGTGACGGCCACGCAGCCACCCAGCCGAGGGTCGGTCTCCGCGAGGGCCCTCGTGAAGAGCACGGGAAGGACTGGATCATTGCCGGCGGTCTTACCGAGGGCGGCGGACTTCACCAGCAGCGTGCGAACCAGGGCCGTCACCGCCACCCCGGGCACGTTGCCGGCGAAGACGTGGAACGCGAGTCGTGGTCCCACCGCCCGCGTCGCGCGTCGAGCCAGCGGATCGCGACGGAAGCCGTCGAGCGCTTCCGGTCCGCCGAACTCGGCGCGCAGCAGCGACTCGAGTACCGGGCGACGCCAGTCGGCTGCCATTCGATCGAGCACCAGCCGCGCCATCGGCGCCGAGTAGCCGGATACCGCGGGCAGCAGGTCGTCCGCCAGCCGTCGCAGGGGGTCGCCGGGATCGCAAAGGCGGCGAGCGACCGTGTCCACCGCGTCGATGACCCTGTCGACGCGGATGTTCGCCAGGACCTCGGCCCTGCGCTCCACCAGCGCCGCCAGCATCCGCCGCAGCCCGGCCGGACGCAGGCGGGGCCAGCGCAGGGTGGTGCCGGCCGGGAGCTCGAGCGTGCTCCAGCCGTCATGGTCCTCGGCCAGCAGGTCGGGGAGGTGCCACGCTTCGAAGACGCTCATCTCGACTCACGGCCGGAGAGTCCCCGGAGCAGGAGGTCCATGGCGATGGAGCAGCCCCGCGGAGGTGCCCCGAGCGCGCGACCCTCCAGCACGAAGCCGCCCGGCACCTCACGGGCCACGTCTTCCGTCTGCACGGCCATGACGGAGTCGAGGTTGGCGAGGTCGAAGTGCTGCAGGATGCCGGTCCTTCCGGCGGGCAGCGGTAGCAGGCTCTCGGGGTCCACGACGCGAGAGCGCAGCCAGCGGGGACCCGACTTCCTGCGTTCCGGCCCCGCCGGCAGCGTCCCCACCACGGAATCGCGCAGGACGGTGTCGTAGCACTGGGAGCAGAGCTCGGTCATGCCATACTCGTTGACGCAGTGGTCCTCCGTCAGATGCAGCCACTCGCGGTAGGCCGCACGCAGCTGGGCCTCGGCAATGCGCCTGCCGCTGCCCTTGTACCCGCCTGTATCCATGAGTCGGGAGCCGGCGGGGAGGCGGAAGCGCCGACCATCACTGGAGAAGGTATCGAGCCAGTGGACGAACGTGAGGGAAGTGCCGAGCAGAGCGACCGGCTGTCGCTCTTCCTCCGCCCGTCGCAAGGCCTCCTCGAGCGATGCCACGTCGATTCCGGTCGAGGCGCTCGCGTGGAAGCCACTTCCCTCGATACCGAACCGCTCCACCAGCCGCGTAATCATATAGGCCAGCGAGGAGTCCGACATCTCGACTGCGTGCGGCATGAGCGAGAGCAGCCGCAGCCGCGCGCCATCGGGCAGGGTGTAGGCGGCGAACGCTCCGGCGAGCGACTCGTCGTAAAGCGACGGATCGATGACGTGGTGCTCGCCGCGGCGCTCCCGACCGAGGGTCGTGCCGCTCGTTCGGAAGACCCGGACCGGCGCCTCCGGCGCCGGCTCGCCGCTGACCAGCCTGGCGGCCTTGAACGCGGCGGTAGGCACGGCCGGGATCGCTCCCCACCCGTCGAGATCATCCGGGCGCACGCCGCGCCGCTCGCAATAGGAGCGATAGACGGGGTTCGCTTCGAACTGCCACGCGAAAACCCGACGTGCGAGGGCATCGAACGCCGCCTCGTCCATCGCTGAAGCTGCGTCCCCCCGGAAGCAGGCCAGCAGCTCGGCGCGCAACGCGGAAGGCGCGGCCGCCATGCTATCAGCGGATCGAGTCTGCGGCGGCGCCGAGGTCGGCCGGGTCGGTGACCGCCCTGGAGCGGCTCGAGCCGCGGAACGCGTAGGCGGAGGGGACGGGCTCGGTCGGCAGGTTCAGAGAGCCCGCGCCGGGCTCGACCGTCCAGACGCGCAGGCCCGGCTCGGGTCGAGCGAACGCGGCGGCGCGCATGGCGCTGGTGGCGTCCGCGCTGCCTACCACATAGAAGCCGAGCGGCGGGTCGAAGAACTCGCCCATTGCCAGCGCGAAGCCCGCCGCGGCCGCGCCGTAGCGAGGCGCGCTGGGAGAGAGCAGGGCGAGGACCCGCTCCGCCATCGCGCGGTAGCTGCGATCTCCCGTTGCCGTCGTCAGATCGATCAGCAGGCGAGCGGCGTCGGCGTTGAGATCGAAGGGACGGTCGCGGTAACGCAGGGCGCCCAGCAGCTCCGCACCTTGCGGCAGGTCGCGGAACCCCCCGTCATCATCGGCGAGCCGCTCCTGCATTCGCGCGACGATCTCCCGCGCTCGATCCACCCACCGGGAGCCGCCCGTCGCCTGGGCGACCGCGAGGCAGGCGCGAGCGAGGCCGACCAGGTCCACGAGCAGGTCGGTCGGCGCGAGCGGGTCATCTCCGACGAAGTGCGCCACGCGCCCGGCGGGATCGCGGCTGCCGGTGTCGAGCACGTGGAGCGCCTCCTCGGCGCGGCGGATCCACTCCGCGCGCCCGAGTCGTCCGCCTGCCGAGGCGAGTCCCGATATCCAGGTCGCATTCGCATCCACGTAGGCCGTTGCATCGATGTTCGGCGCAGCTCTGCCGCGGCGGTCGGCCGCTCTCAACGCGTAATAGTCCGGGTCCGCGTCCTGGCTGGCTCCCCAGAGTCCGTCTTTGCGCAGCAGCCTCGACTGCACCCACTCGACCGTCGTCTCCGCGGCTTCCTCCCAGTCCGAGCGTCCGGTCAGCACGGCGCCAAGCGCGAACGCGCGCAAGAGCCCGCCGTTCACGGCGAGCAGCTTCTCGTACTGCGGCTCGGTCCAATCGGGCTGCAAGGCATAACGGAAGAAGCCGCCGTCCACGCGATCGAACAGCTCACCGGCCAGGATTCCGTCGAGGTGACGCTCCGCGAGCGCCGCGCACTGCGGATCCCCCCTACCGAGCCCTTCGGCGAAGAGCAGCTCAACGGCGTCCGGAGACGGAAAGCGCGGTGCATCGCCGAAGCCACCGTTGCGCGCATCGGCGGAGTCGATGAGCGCGCTCAGAACGCTGTCGGCAGACTCGCGCCGCACGAGCCCGGACGCGGCGTGGCGGCGTCCCGACGCCTGGATGGCCATGCGCCGTCGCTCTACCTCGCCCCGCAGCTCGTCGCGGCGGTCACGCCAGCCGCGCAGCACGCCGCGCGCGACGTGCAGCAGCTCGTGCGCCTCGAGCCCCGTGCCCGACCAGAGCACCTCGCCATCCGGCGTCAGGAACGCCGTCGTCGGCCAGCCGCCCGCAATGTAGCGATCCCGGACGTGGGGATGCCGATCCGTGTCCACGCGGAGCGGCAGGAGCGAGTCGTTGAGCAGCGCGATGACCTCGGGGTCCGACAGCGTGGTCTCATCGACGACGTGACACCAGTGGCACCACGGGGCGGTCAGGTGGAGGAGGATCGGCAGATCGCGTTCTTCCGCGGCACGGAAAGCGGCGGGACCCCACTCGTGCCAGCGGATCTCCCCGGCGCGGTTCGGGCGAGGCGAGAACCGCAGCGTCGTCAGGACGGGCGTCATCGGGAGAACCGGGCCTGGTACTCGGCACGCCAGCGGGCGAGGCGGGGATCCACTTCCGGAGCGAAGACACCGCTCACGAGCCTCTGCGCGAGCCGAACGCCCAGCCTGATCAGCTGGGCTCTGTCGGCGTCTTCCTCACCGTCGGTCCGGGAGGCGGCCTGCGAGGCCTCCATCTCGAGAGCGAAGGCGAGCAGATCCAGATCCTGATAGAGTCGGCCGCGCAACTCGCTCTCGGCGTCTTCGGTTCCGCCGGGGAGCAGAGCGCGCAGAGCGCCGACCACGCCTTCGTGGCTACAGCAGAGGAAAGCCTGACCTTCCAGCTCCGTCTGGAACGCGACTTCCTCGACGCGCGACGTCTCGGCCAGCGCGCTCACCCGCACGACCGGAGTACCCGCGACCAGCGGGGTCTCACAAACGAGACATCTAGCGGCCAAGCGCGCCCCTCCCTCTCCCGTCGTTTCGCGGCCAGGTCCGTAAATGTGCCGGAGCGCGAGGGCGGCGCGCAACCCGAGGCGTCACCGCGCGGGGAAGATGCGGCTACGCGCTTCGTAGATGCGGGCGGGCAATCCGAGAAGTCGGATCAACGCGCGCTTCATGCCGTCCTCAATGGCGCGCGGGACCGAAGCGTCCCCGCCGACGGCGGGGGCGAGGTCGCCACGCAGCCAGTTGCGCAGCTCGTCGAGGTCGGAGAGGGATAGGGACTCGATGCGCAGCGACGCCCGGTAGTAGTAGCGCCCGCGGCCGCTCGGAACGAGCGAGGGACGGTACACGGCTTCGGCCGCTGCGCTGGCCTGCGCGTACGTGCGAAATCGCCGCGTCACCGGATTCGCGTCCTGGATGCGCAGCAGGTAGACCTCCTCGAGCGGGTCGTAGAGAAGCACGGCGATCCAGGTCTCGCTGCCGGCGAGCGCGTCGATCCAGCGGTCGCGCCAGAGCTCGACGCGGAAGCGGAGGCGAAGCGGAAGCCCCGAGCGAACGGCATCCTCGAGGGCGGCATCATCGAGTACGGGTCCTACGCGCACGGCAGGCCTGTGCCCCTCGGCCTCGAGCGGCGTGACGGCGAGCGGCGGCTCCTGCGGCAGGCCGAAAGGATCGACCCGCGCCTCGGCTCCGGGGGTGTCCGGAGTTGCGGCGAGGAGGAGGGACAGGACCAGCGGCGCGAGCACGGTTCGTCCTCAGAGCCGGGGCTCGATCCGGACGAAGAAGTTCGGCTTCTGGTCCCCACCGGTCAGCGGTACGGCCCAGTAGACCCCCAGTCTGCCGAAGCGGATGCCGACGCCCGCATCTCCCGCGAAGTCGCCCTGGCCGCCGCCGCGCCCGTGGCGGGCGTCGGACTCGATCCAGGCGCGCCCGGCATCGAAGAAGACGACCCAGGACGCGGCATTCGACAGGTCCACGCTCGGCCCGAAGAACCCCCCGAGTAGCCCCGCCACGGGGAGGCGCGCCTCGTACTCCAGCTGGACCAGCACGGAGCGATCGCAGCCGTAGTACGGGAAGATGGAGTCGGTGCCCAGCTCGACGATGGCCTCGCGCGCGCCGCAGTCGAACTCCATCAGGTTGTACGCGGGCAGGTTGCCCTCCCCGCCGAGCACCCGCTGCCGCTGCGGCGGCAGAGGATCTCCGTCGATCGAGCCAGCGAGCCGCACGCGCGTCGCCAGCCGGGATTCCGGACCGAGGCGCGCGTACCTGCGCAGGTCCAGCAACCCGGCATGGAAGTGCCGCGTCTCGAGCGCCTGCAGGTCGAAGCCGCTCAGGCCGCGCGGGAGCGCGATGCTGCCGCCGAGCCCAGCCTCCAGCTCGGTGGAGATGAACCACCCGGTCGATGGCGCCTCGGGCTCGTTGCGCGTGTCGACGGTGTAGCGGAGCGCGAGCGATTGCAGGCGTCCCTCGGCGATTGCGGGCTCGGCCCGCCACGCCTGATCGTTGTCGATCAGCGACCAGGGGCTGACCGGCTGGACGGCTTCATTGCGCTCATCGCGGAACTCCAGACCCAGCGCACCCGACGCGCGAGGCGGAGCCAGTGTCACACCCACCGTCCAGCCCTTGCGGCGATAGTGGTCCCTGAAGTCGCGGTGGAACAGGAACGTCGCGAGGGAGTTCTCGCGATCGGACAGACCGTTGGGCTCGATCGTCGCGACCTCCGAATGGATCCCGGCCGTCAGCCTCAGGTCGCCGCGGCCACCCACTGCCTGCTCGATTCGTGCGGTGTAGCCGAAGCTCTCCTTGTCCAGACGGAAGCCGTCGCCGGTGCGGTAGATGCCTCGAGCGGAGAGGACCGTCGGGTTGCGATGGCCGAGCTCGAACCTCGGGCCGAACGCGATCGGCAGACCCTCCACGCGGTTGTACCCGCGCCAGACCGCGAGCACGAGGTCGGTGCGGCCGAAGCCGAACTCGCGACCCGCCGCCAGCTCGGCGGCGCCATGGCCGATCACGGCCACGATCGCGTCGCCCTCACGGCGATATCGCAGCCCGGCGGGATAGACAGCGGTCGGACCGCCGATGCTCGCCTCGGCGGCACCGAAGACCTCTCCGCCGACTACGGTGACAGCGCCGTCCACCCGCGCCCCCTGAGCGAGGCGCAGCTCGCCGTTGATCACCACCACGTCGCCGCGCACGGTCCCGGCGAGGTTCAGCGTGCCGCCGAGCACGGCGAGGTTGCCGTCCACCACTCGGCCCGCCGGCACGCGCGCGTCGCCCTCCACCCGGATGGTGGAGGCAGCGTTGTAGAATGCGACGACGCCGGCGGCGACCTCACGTGGCAGCTCGGCGGGCGCCGCTTGAGGCTCCTGTGCCGCCGCGGCCGTGGCGAAGCGCAGGATCAGCATCAGGATGGCGGGCGTCCGGGCACACGTCGGAAAGCGTGGCTTATGCATCATCGCTCGATCCCCAGCCGCCGCATGCGGCGGTACAGGTTGGGTCTGTCGGTATCCAGGCGGCGTGCCGCTTCGGCGATGCTACCGCCGCTGTCCGTGATCGCCCTTTCGATCAGGCGGCGCTCGTACGCTTCGAGCCGATCCGCCAGGGAGGCTAATTCGGCGGCCTCTCGCTCCATGCGTGCCACCGGCAGCACCGCGGCGACCGCTTCCGCGCCAATGCTCCGACCGGGGTGCAGGATCGCGAGTCGCTCGCACAGGTTCAGCAGCTCGCGCGCGTTCCCGGGCCACGCATAGGCGCGCAGCGCTGCCATCGCGTCCGGCTCGGGCACCGGCGGAACGAGGCCGTGACGGCGCTGCAACCGGGCGAAGAAATGAGCCGTCAGCTCCGGCAGATCCTCCAGCCGCTCGCGCAGCGCCGGCATCCGGATCGGCACCACATCCAGCCGGTAGTACAGGTCTTCGCGGAAGGCGCCGCCGGCGACGGCGGTGCGAAGGTCCCGGTTCGTAGCGGCGACGATCCGCACGTCCACCCGCGAGGCTTCGCGGGCCCCGATCCGCTCGACCTCGCCCGTCTCGATGACCCGGAGCAGCTTGGCCTGTGCTCCCGGACCCAGGTCGGCGACCTCGTCGAGGAAGAGGGTGCCGCCGTCCGCCAGCTCGAAGCGGCCGAGGCGACGCTGCGTGGCGCCGGTGAAGGCGCCGCGCTCGTGTCCGAACATCTCGGACTCGACCAGCTCCTTCGGGATCGCGGCACTGTTGACGCGCACGAAAGGACCACTCGCGCGTCGAGACCAAGCGTGCAGCGCCGCGGCTGCGAGCTCCTTGCCCGTCCCGCTCTCTCCCACGAGCAACACGCGCGCCTCCGTGGCCGCCACGCGTCGCAGCAGCTCGCGCGTCTCGGTCATGGCCCGGCTGGAGCCGACCAGATCCCCGCCGTCCCCCAACTCCGCGGCCAGCCGACTCACGAGCTGCCGCGCGCGCCGCACCTCCAGCGCGTTGCCGACGGTGAGCAGGACGACCTCGGGCCGCAGCGGCTTCTCGAGGAAATGGAAGGCGCCGAGCTTCGTGGCGCGGACTGCGTCGGCGAGTGTGGCGCGCCCGCTCATCATGATCACCGGCAGCGCGGGCGAGCGCTCCTGCAGACTCGACAACACCTGCATGCCGTCCTCGCCCGGCATGACCAGGTCGAGAAGCACGACGTCCGGATCCGCGGAGCCGGCCACCTTCAGCGCCGCGGGCCCGTCGGCTGCGTCGAGGGCCCGGAAGCCCTCCGACTCCAGCAAACGCGCGAGCATCCGCCGGGTGTTCGCTTCATCGTCGACGATCAGGACCGTAGGCATCGGGAGTTCCACTTCGGCGAGAATCTCTGGGCCGCGGAGTCGCGGTCGCCGGCGCGGCTCACGGCGACGGCGCCGGGGCCGGGGCGGCGGGGAGGCGCACCACGAACTCGGCGCCTCCGCCGTCGCGGGAGCGGGCTTCGATCTCCCCACCCGACTGCCGTACCGCTTGGCGGGCGAGCGCGAGGCCGAGCCCGGTGCCGCGAGACTTCGTGCTGAAGTCCGGCTCGAAGATGCGATCTCCCGCTCCCTGCGGCAGCCCCGGTCCCGAGTCAGCGATCACGACTTCCGCGCCGCCTCCGGCGGCCGCAGCGATCGTCACGGTGATCCCGCCTCCGGCGCCGCCCTGCCGGACCGCCTCGACGGCGTTCCGCACCAGGTTGCGGAAGGCTCGGAGCAGGGGCTCGTAGTGAGCCTCGATGTTCGGCGTGGCGGGGTCGACGCCGAGCGTCGCGGCGACGTCCGCAGGGACATCGGTGGCGAGCAGCTCCGCCAGAAGCTCTCCGAGGCTGACCTCGCTGGCGGGCCCCTCGGGAGGTCGGCCGAGCTGAGAGAACTGGGCCGCCAGCTCCTCGAGACGGTCCGCCTCGTGAACGATCACGCCGAGCGGCTCCTCCAGACGGGGGTCCTCGTCCGCGAGCCGGTTCAGCCGGTGGGAGGCGAGCCTGAGCGGCGTGAGCGGGTTCTTCATCTCGTGCGCGACCCGCCTCGCCATCTCGCCCCAGACCCTGGTGCGCTCGGCCTCCAGCGCCCGGCCCCGCGCGATCACGCGCTCCTCGGCTGCACTTCTCAGCGCCTGCCTCAATGCGCGCACCTCACGCACCTCGCCCGCTTCGGCGGCCGACGCCGGAGGCAGTGGCGCCTCACGGGCCAGTCGCTCGCTCCAGCCGACCAGCTCCTGGATCGGACGAGTCAGCTGTCGTGAAAGACGGCGGCTCACCAGCAGCGCGAGCAGCGCGAGGAGCACGGTCAGCGCGGCAGCGGCCGCGGGCAGCACCGAGACGATGCGTCGCTGAATGAACGACCAGCGCCGCGCGAGAACGAGCGAGCCGCTGAGCTCCTGCCGGTGGCGCTCGGCGGCCCGCGCGAGCTCGGGCGTCATCGCGGGTTCGGCGGGAAGCGCATCGAGCAGCTGGCGCCCGCTCTCGGCGACCTCCTCCCATGGCGCGAGCGAGCGGGTCCACTCCAGCGCCCGTGCCGTGGCCCACGCACCACCAACGAGCACGACGACCGCGGGAACCAGGGCCACCGCGAAGAGCCACCCGAACAGCCTGCGCTCCAGGCTGCGACGTCTCAGCACGATGGCCCCGTTGATCGAATCCTTGACTCTCCGGATGCGCGGCGTAGCTTTTTTTCATGCGGCATTGCCCGCGCTCCACCTTTCCAACGAAGGTCGTCGTCCGCTGGCAGCGGCGTTCTCCCCCTGCAATCGTTCTGCTCGGGGAAGCAGGTCGGTCACGCACCGTTCCCACTGCACAGCTCGAATGCCGGTCCGCGGGAGCGGCGCATGCCGGGCCGGTCCATGCTCCGCTGTCCGGCACGATTCGAGCAATCCTCGGCCCCAAGTGCGGCGCGGTTCGGGGGCGGAAACCGGTGGATCGTGTGGTAAGTCGTTCCGGCGGCGAAAGGTAGACCGACCACAGGTCGGCATCAAGGAGAGCGGGAACCCGACATCGCCGTGTCGCGTAGGATCGGCAAGGAGATCGTTCATGATCCTGCCAAACGTGCGAGCCTCGTTCGGCCGCGCCGAAGCGGGCGCGGTGCTGGGCCTCCTCTCGGAGGGCGAGGCGGAGCTACGCGAGTGCAATGAGCAGCGTCTCCGCGAGGAGGGCTTCGACGCGCTGCTCGACGACCCTCGCACGCTGAACGCGCTGCTCCGGCGCGACGCGGGAGCATCCGTGCCGGCGCGCCTCATCTATTACGTGCTGGTCCGCCACGCGCTGCTCGAGGTCGGCGTGACCAACCGCTCGCTCGCGGATTACGTCGCCTCGCTGCTGCTCGACTTCGGCGTTCGCGACCGCTCGCGCAGGATCGATCCGGACGACGGCCAGCGCTACGACTACCTCGTGGATATCGTCGCGGCGCTGGATACGGCGAAGGGCAGACGCGCGTTCCTGCTGCAGGCGCACCTCGGCAATTACGCGCTGTGGGTCAGCGGTCTCTTCCCGGACCGCATCGTGGCGCGCGTGCAGCGCCGCGGCGCGCCGGGTCTGGAGTACTACGAGGAGCTCGGCGCCGCCGGGTTCCGCATGGCCGCCGACGCACGCGATGCCTCGCAGTACGGGCTGGATCTGCTGCTCCGCTCGGCGGCCGATGCCTTCGGTGAGCTGCGCGTCGGGCTCAACCGGATCGCGGATCGACACCTGTTCCCGAACCGGGGCGATCCGCTCGAACGCCTGCTGCGGCAGGTACGCGACGATTTCCGCCTGAACGGCGGACCGACAGCATAGCGAGCGCGCCGGCGGGCAGGGGAAGCCGCCAGCGCCGGGTGCCCGAGGTCTTCCCCTGAATCCGCCCCCTTGCAGGAGTTGAGCAGTATGTCGATGCCCGCCAACGACCTCGTACGGTACATCCGCGAACGTCAGGACAAGTCGCTCTATCAGGACCTCCACTGGGAGGGCTCGTTCCAGGACTACCTGCAGAAGGTGGGGGAGGAGCCGCGCGCCGTCAGGGACGCCTTCCAGCGCCTCTATGACATGATCGTCTCCTTCGGCACGAGTCGCCGCACGGAATACAAGAAGGAGATCATCCACTACACGTTTTTCGACGACCCGCTCGGCGGCGGAAAGGACGCGATCTTCGGCCTGGACCTGCCGCTCATGCGCTTCGTTCAGACGCTGAAGGCCGCCTCAATGGGCTACGGCCCCGAGCGCCGCGTTCTGCTGCTGCACGGGCCGGTCGGCTCGGCGAAATCCTCGATCTGCCGGCTGCTGAAGCGGGGGCTCGAGCACTATGCGCGCACGCCCGAGGGCGCGATTTACACCTTCTCCTGGGTGGGGCAGGGGCTCGCGTCGCTGGGCACGCCCGTCGAGATGCGCGAGGAGATCGCTACGGGCGAAGAGGTCATGCCCTGTCCGATGCACGAGGAACCGCTGAACCTGATCCCGCGCGAGCATCGTGGCGCGTTCGTGGACGAGCTGAACCACCGCATGGGCGAGGGGCGTCGGGTACGCGTGGAGAGCGAGCTGTGCCCTGCGTGCCGCCACGTCTACAACCAGCTGATGCTCAAGTACGACGGCGACTGGGCCCGCGTGGTCGAGCACGTGCGCGTGAGCCGGCTGCTGCTGAGCGAGCAGGACCGCATCGGCATCGGCACGTTCCAGCCGAAGGATCGAGAAGAACCAGGACTCGACGGAGCTGACCGGCGACATCAACTACCGCAAGATCGCGATCTACGGATCCGACTCCGACCCGCGCGCGTTCAACTTCAATGGCGAATTCAACGTCGCGAACCGCGGACTGATCGAGTTCATCGAGGTGCTCAAGCTGGACGTCGCCTTCCTCTACGATCTGCTGGGTGCCTCGCAGGAGCACAAGATCAAGCCGAAGAAGTTCGCCCAGACGGACGTGGACGAGGTGATCATCGCGCACACCAACGAGCCGGAGTACCGTCGCCTGCAGAACAACGAGTTCATGGAGGCGCTGCGCGACCGCACCGTGCGCATCGACGTGCCGTACGTGACGCGGCTGGAGGACGAGATCCGCGTCTACCACCGCGATTTCAATCCGGATCGCGTGCGTGGCAAGCACCTCGCTCCGCACACGATCGAGATGGCCGCGATGTGGGCAGTGCTCACCCGGCTAGAGGAGCCGAAGAAGGTGAACCTGACCCGTCTTCAGAAGCTGAAGCTCTACAACGGCAAGACGCTGCCGGGCTTCACGGAGGACAACGTCAAGGAGCTGCGCAAGGAGGCGGAGCGCGAGGGGATGGAGGGGATCAGCCCGCGCTACATCCAGGACAAGCTGTCGAACTGCCTCGTCGCGGACATCGAGGAGGCGTGCGTCAACCCGTTCATGGTGCTGAAGGAGCTGGAGAGCGGGCTGAGGCACCACTCGCTGATCACGAGCGAGGAGCAGCGCGACCAGTACCGTGAGCTGCTCGCCCTCGTGCGCGAGGAGTACGAGGATGTCGTGAAGAACGAGGTCCAGCGCGCCATTTCGGGCGATGAGGAAGCACTGCAGCGGCTTTGTGCCAACTACATCGACAACGTGAAGGCGTACACGCAGCACGAGAAGGTCCGCAACAAGTATACGGGCGAATACGAGGAGCCGGACGAGCGGCTGATGCGCTCGATCGAGGAGAAGATCGACATCCCCGAGAGCCGCAAGGACGACTTCCGCCGCGAGATCATGAACTACATCGGCGCACTCGCGGTGGAGGGCAAGAAGTTCCGCTACGACACGAACGCGCGGCTGCACAAGGCGCTGGAGCTGAAGCTGTTCGAGGACCAGAAGGACTCGATCAAGCTGACCAGCCTCGTCTCCAGCGTGCTCGACCGCGAGGCGCAGGAGAAGATCGACGTGGTGAAGGGCCGGCTCATCAAGCAGTACGGTTACTGCGAGGTGTGCGCGACCGACGTGCTGAACTTCGTCGCGAGCATCTTCGCGCGCGGCGACGTGAAGGAGTCCCGTGCCTGATCCCCTCTCCACGCCGAGGCGCACGAGCCGCGTATACATGCGCTCGCTGCTGCGGCCCCGCAGCGCTCCGGAGCCGGGGCCGCTGCAGGTGTGCCCTCACTGCTGGAACGTGAACCTGCGAGCCGAGCGCCTCTGCGGGCGGTGCGGCGCGGACATGACGCTCGCGCTGCAGGAGTCCGGCGGCGCACGGCGCACGGCGCCGGTGCAGAGCCCCGTTCCGGTGACCGGCGCGCGGCTCAGTCGCGGCCAGCGGCTGCTGGTGCTCGGCTTCCTGGCGCTGCTCGCGCTGGGACAGATGATCGCCGTCTTCGGACCGCGCGGCTCGCAGCGCTCCACGCCACTCGCCGTGCCGGTCGCGAACTGAGACCATTGACAGCGGAGTCGTCCGGCGCGACACGTCGCCGGCGGCCGCGGCAGCGCAGCCGCAAGCAGCATCTGCGAGGAGTCGGATGGTGAAACGAATCGAGCGGGACCGTCGTCGCTTCGAGGCGATCGTGCGGGGCCGCATCAAGCAGGACCTGAAGCACCACATCACCCGCGGCGAGATGATCGGCCGGCGCGGCAAGGAGCTGGTGTCGATCCCGGTGCCGCAGGTGGAGCTGCCGCGCTTCCGTTACGGCCCGCGGGAGCGGGGCGGCGTGGGGCAGGGTCCCGGCGACGTCGGCGATCCGCTGGGCGGCGAGGATGGCACGGGAGAGAGCGGCACCGCGGGCGACCAGCCGGGACGCCACATCCGCGAGGTCGAGCTGACGATCGCGGAGCTCGCCGAAATCATGGGCGAGGAGCTGGAGCTGCCGCGGATCGAGCCGAAGGGGTCGAAGTCGCTGCGCGCATCGCGGAACCGCTATACCGGCATCAAGCCGGCCGGCCCGGAGAGCCTGCGCTCCTTCAAGCGCACGTACAGGGAGGCGCTGAAGCGGCAGCTCGCCGCGGGTGCGTACGACCCGCGCCGCCCGAGCATCACGCCCGTGCGCGAGGACATGCGCTACCGCAGCTTCCGCGACCAGCCGGACCCGATCGCGAACGCGGTCATCGTGTACATGATGGATGTCTCCGGCTCGATGGGTAACGAGCAGAAGGAGATCGTGCGCATCGAGTCGTTCTGGATCGACACCTGGATCCGCGCGCACTACGACGGCCTCGAGACCCGCTACATCATCCACGACGCCGTCGCGCGCGAGGTGGACCGCGAGACGTTCTACAGCACGCGCGAGTCCGGCGGCACGCGGATCTCGAGCGCCTACAGCATGGCTGCCGAGCTGATCCAGCGGGAGTACCCGCCCGAGGTCTGGAACATCTACCTCTTCCACTTCTCCGACGGCGACAACTGGGGAGGCGGCGACGACGACAAGTGCTTCGGCCTGCTGCGCGACCGGCTGCTCCCCGCCTCCAACCTGTTCGGCTACGGCCAGGTCGAGAGCCGCTACGGCAGCGGCCAGTTCATGCGCTCGCTGCAGGCGCACGTCGAGTCGGAGAACATGGTCGTCTCCTCCATCCCGGACCGCGACGCGATCCTCGGCTCGATCCGCGACTTCCTCGGCAAGGGGGTCTGATGCCGCACTCCCTGAGCCCGGAGCTGCGCACGCTGCAGGCGCGGATCGAGAAGGCGGCGCGTGAGTACGGCCTCGACTTCTTCGAGATCCGCTACGAGGTGCTGGACTGGGAGGAGATCAATGAGGTCGCCGCCTACGGCGGCTACCCGGCGCGCTACCCTCACTGGCGCTTCGGCATGGAGCACCTCGGGCTCTCGCGCTCCTACGCCTACGGCCTCTCGAAGATCTACGAGATGGTCATCAACAACGACCCCACCTACGCCTACCTGCTCGCCGCCAACCACATGGTGGACCAGAAGCTGGTCATGGCGCACGTGTGCGGGCACGGCGACTTCTTCAAGCACAACTTCTCCTTCGCGCACACGAACCGGAAGATGATGGACGAGATGGCGAACCACGCCGCTCGCATCCGTCGCTACATGGAGCTGCACGGCGAGGACGAGGTCGAGACGTTCCTCGACACCTGCCTCTCGATCGACAACCTGATCGACTACAACGCGCCGCACATCCAGCGCTCCCGGCGGGAGCCGGCGGAGTCGCAGGAGGAGCCGAGCCGGCAGGAGCCGCGGCGGCTGCGCGCGAAGGAGTACATGGAGGAGTACATCAACCCGCGGGCCACGCTGCAGGCGGAGCGCGAGCGGCTGGAGCGCGACGCGCAGCATCGGGAGGACCACTTCCCCGAACGCCCGATCAAGGACCTGATGCTCTTCCTGCTCGAGCACGCGCCGCTGCGCAACTGGGAGCGCGACGTGCTCGGCATCGTGCGAGAGGAGGCGTACTACTTCGCGCCGCAGGGCCGCACCAAGATCATGAACGAGGGGTGGGCCTCCTACTGGCACTCCAAGCTCATGACCGAGCGGATCCTGGACGCGTCCGAGGTCGTCGACTACGCCGACCACCACTCCGGCACCCTGGCCGTGCACCCCGGCCGACTGAACCCGTACAAGCTCGGCATCGAGCTGTGGCGCGACATCGAGGACCGCTGGAACAAGGGCCGCTACGGCCCCGAGTGGGACGCGTGCGACGATTATCACGAGCGCGAGCGCTGGGACACCGGCGAGATGAGCGGACGGGAGAAGATCTTCGAGGTGCGCCGCCACTACAACGACGTCACCTTCATCGACGAGTTTTTGACCGCGGACTTCGTGCGCCGCCACGGCCTCTTCACCTACGACTACGACGCCGAGTCCGGCCAGTACGTGATCAGCGACCGCGACTTCCATCAGGTGAAGCAGCGGCTGCTCTTCATGCTCACGAACTTCGGGCAGCCGCGCATCGAGATCGTGGACGCGAACTTCCTCAACCGCGGCGAGCTCGTGCTCCGGCACAACTACGAGGGCGTGCAGCTCAAGCTCGACCTGGCGCGCGAGACGCTCGAGAAGCTGCACTCGATCTGGAAGCGGCCGGTCCACGTCGAGACGTACGTGGACGACAAGCCCGTGCTGATGAGCTACGACGGCGCCGAGCACCTCACCGAGGAGCGCGAGGTGGCGGCCTGATGCCCGCCTCCGCTTCCGCGGGTGTCCCGCAGCGAGCGCAGTAGCTCCACCCCTCACGCAACGCCGCGCCGCACGCGCAGCCGCGAGCGAAGCGCGCCCCGCAATGCGGACACGCACGGTGCCCGCGTGCGCGCTCGCTGCCGCACGCCGGGCAGCGGCGGACGGCTTGTCCCGCCGCCTCGCCGACGTGCGGCTCGATCTCCGCGTGCGTCGTCGAGCCGGCCTCCAGCTTCGCGAGCGCGTCCTCCCGCAGCAGCCGCATGCCTGCCCGCCGCGCACTGGCCCGGATCGCAGCCACCCCCCTTCGCTTGAGTATCTGACCGCGCAACGCGTCGTCCACCACGAGCACCTCGTAGATGCCGATGCGGCCACGGAAGCCGGTGCCGCCGCAATGCTCACAGCCGGCGACGGACGTCTCGCCCGCGCATCGCGGGCACCGACATCTCGACGAGCCGCTGCGCGACGACACCGATCAGCGCCCCCGCGATGAGGTAGGGCGGCGCGCCGAGCTCGAGCAGACGCGTGACGGCCGAAGCCGCGTCGTTGGTGTGCAGCGTCGAGAGAACGAGGTGCCCCGTCAACGCTGCGGCCAACGCGACTTCCGCGGTGGCGCGATCGCGCATCTCACCCACCATGATCACGTCGGGATCCTGTCGGAGCACGGCGCGCAGCGCGCCGGCGAAGTCGACGCGTCCCCGCCCCTCGACCGGGACCTGGGTCACTCCTGGGAGCCGGTACTCGACCGGGTCCTCGAGCGTCACGACGTTACGCCGCTCCCGGTCGAGGGCGGCTAGAGCGGCATACAGCGTCGTCGTCTTGCCACTGCCCGTGGGGCCGGTCACCAGGATGGCCCCGTGCGCGTGGCGAAGCAGAGAGTCGAGGCGGGCTCGATCGTGTGCGGACAATCCGACCTCATCGAGCGAGCGGCCCTCCGTATCCTGGCGGAGCAGGCGGAGCACCACCTTCTCGCCGCTGACCGCCGGGAGCGTCGAGATGCGCAGCGAGATGTCCTCACCGGAGGTACGTACGGCGCAACGGCCGTCTTGCGGCAGACGCTTCGTCGCAATGTCGAGCCCCGCCATGATCTTGATGCGGGAGACGACGGCGGCGCCGAGCCGCGCCGGCAGCTCGAGCAGCTCGCGCAGCGATCCGTCCACACGGGCCCGCACGCGCAGAGCGCCGTCGCCTGGCTCGATGTGCAGGTCGCTCGCGCGCGCCGCCACCGCCCGGGTGAGCAGCAGATCCACGAGCGCGACGACGGGCGCGGATTCCGAGGCAGGCTCGACGTCGGAGGATTCCCCGACCTCGAGCGCTTCGACCGTTGCGCCGTCGCCGATGCGCTCGAGCAGCGCGGCGACTTCGCCGCCGCCGTAGCCGGCACGGATCCCGTCGGCGATCGAGCCGGGGGATGCGACGACCGGCTCGATCCGACGCCCCGTGCGGAATCGCAGGTCGTCGAGCGCGTCCAGGTCTAGAGGGTCCGCCGTCGCGACTCTCAGGGTGCGATCGCGGGCGGCGAGCGGCACGACCCGTAGCCGCTCCGCTACATCGCGCTCGATGAGCCGAACGGCGCCGGGCTCAGGCCGGAGCGGCGCCTGCGCATGCTCCAGCCGCAGCTGCAGCGCGAGTGCGGCGGCGATCCGCTCCGCGGACACGCCATGACGTGTCATGATCTCGCCGATGCGCTCGCGCGTGCGGCGCTGCTCGGCGAGCGCGGCGGCGAGCTGCGCCTGGGAGGCGGCGCCGGACTCGACGAGTATTCGGCCGAGCACCCGGCGACTGCCGGACGCCTTTCCGACGCCGGGCCGGATCGCGACCGCTGCCGTATCGCCTCCCTCCGCCATCCGCCTCCAGCATCACGGGGTCCAAAGGACATCAGGATGGTGCGCAGCCGTCGAGGGCGAGGCCATGGCGGAACGGGTCCGAGCAGATTCGGACTTCGGACTTCGATCCTCGGCAATGGCACTTCGAGCTTCACACCTCGGACTTCTCGAGGTCTTCCTCCTGCTCCTCGATCTGCGGCTGTCGCGGCGCGAAGAACTTGAGCGCGCTGAGGGCGGAGGCTAGCACGGCGAGCCAGGCGAAGCCGGCGAGGAAGCCGCCGATGACGTCGGAGGGGTAGTGGACGCCGAGGTAGATGCGGCTGCTGCCGACCAGGATGATGGCGAGGGCGGCGACGGCCCAGGTCGCGCGCTTCATGCGCCCACTGTCCGCGAGCCGGCCGACGAGGAGCGCGATCGCGCCGTAGGCGACGATCGAGGCCATCGCGTGGCCGGAAGGGAAGGACTTCGTCAGCACCTTCGTCTCGAGGGGGATCACGCTCGGCCGCGCGCGCCCGTAGGCGTCCTTCAGCAGCGCATTGATCACCTCCTCGCCGATCACGGCGATCCACAGCAGGTAGGCGGAGTAGCGGTGTCGCGAGATGAAGAGGAAGACGGACGCGACGGAGACGACCATGATGAGCACGGCGATGTTGCCGAGGGAGGTGATGTCGAGCGCGACCTGGTCGAGGAAGGGCGTGCGTAGATTCGCGACCCAGCGGAGCACGGTCTCGTCCATGGACTGTGTCGCGCCACCGAGCACGATGCGGCCGAGCGCGGCGAACGCCCAGGCGGCGGCGAGGCCGGCCAGAAAGCCGATCGTGACGAACGCGGCGATGGCCGTATAGAAGCCGCGCACGTGGGACGCGATGAAGCGCAACGTGCGCAGCAGAGCCTCACGCGCGATCTTGACCCACCCAGGGCGTTCGACGCCCCGCTCGTCCCTCTCTTCGTTCCTCATCGGCAGCACCGGTGGGGGCAGGATGCATGCCTCGTCGCGGCGAATGATCGAGCTCACTTCTGTCGCAAAGGTGTATACCGCCGGACCCCGCCGAGGGGAAGTGCACGCGCTGCACGATCTGACGCTGTCGATCCCGGCCGATGGAGTCACGGCAGTGGTCGGCCCGAACGGCGCGGGCAAGAGCACGCTGTTCGGGCTGCTGCTGGGCTTCCTCCGGCCGAGCGCCGGACGGGTCCGCGTGGAAGGACTGGAGCCGCGCCGCTACACGCGGACAGAGGGGGCGTCGTATCTGCCCGAGCGCTTCTCGCTGCCGGGCGGTTGGACCCTGCGGGCGTCGCTCCGCGCGCTGGCGCGTTTGGAGGGAATGCGGGGCAGGGATGCGGACGCCCGCGCGGCCGACGCGATCGAGCGCTTCGGGCTCGCTCCGCACGCGGCCAAGCCGGCGCGAACGCTATCGCGCGGACTGCTGCAGCGGCTCGGCCTCGCCCAGGCCGACCTGGGCCGGCGGGCGCTGGTCGTGCTGGACGAGCCGGCACAGGGGCTCGACCCGCTCTGGCGCATCAGGCTGCGGGAGTGGATCGTCGAGCTGGCGGCGGAGGGGCGCACCGTGCTGCTGGCGAGCCACGATCTGACGGAGGTCGAGCGCGTCGCCGACCGCGCGGTCCTGCTCGATGACGGCTTCGCCCGGGAGACCGTGTCGCTGGCGGCGGCTCCGGGCGCCGGCGTGCGCTACCGGCTCGTGCTGCGGAGCGGCGCCGAGCACGTCGCCTCGGCGTTCCCCGACGCGCGCGCTCACCACGGTGACGAAGCGGACGGAGCCGCCTTCGAGGTGTACGCCGCCGACGCCGCCGAGCTGAGCGATCGGGTCGCGGCGCTGATCGCCGCGGGCGCCGTCCTGCTGCAGCTGGCTCCGATCGGTGGCGAGCTGGAGGAGCGTGTGCGCCGGATGCGGGGGTCGGCCGGAGAATCGGGCGCCGGTGCCGAGGACGGGGAGTCATGAGGCGCGCTGCCGCGCTGCTGCCTCCCACGCTTCGGGACCTGGCGCCGCGGCTGCTCGGTCTGATCGCGTTCGCGGCGCTGTTCCTGGTCTCGGGCGCCCTCGCGCGCACCTTCCTGATCGGGCCGGAGGGGCGTGTGGAGATCGGCGGGCTGCTCCGCTCGGGCGGGTACCCGCTCGCATCGGGGCTGCTGCTGCTCGGCTGGCTGCTCGGGCGATTCCCGGTGATCGCCGTGCTGGTGCTCGCAGCCGGGCTGTTCAGCCGCGACCGGGCGGAAGGTTGGGCTCGCCTCTATTACGCGCGCCCCGTCGCGCCGCTCGCGATCTACGGGCTGCGCCTGCTGCTGGTGGCGGCGCTGGCGTTCGCTCTGAGTGCGGTCGTGATGCCAGCCTTCGACCTGCTGATGCTGGGGCGGTGGGCGGGATGGGCGACGCTCGTGCTGGCCGCCGCGAACATCGCGGTGTACGGCGGCCTGACGGCGCTGCTCTCCGTCTGGACCCGGGCCGACGCCTGGATCACGCTGCTGCTGGCGCTGGCTGCGCTGGTGTGGAACGCGGTGCTTCGCGCGGGCATAGCAGTGCCACCCGGACCGCGCGAGCTGATCACGTTCGTCCTGCCTCCGCAGGGCGCGATCCTGCAGCTCGAATCGGCGTTCGGCTCGCTCGAGCCGATCCCATGGACCGCGTTCTGGTACACGCTCGGCTACGGCGCCGTCGCGCTTGCGCTGGCGTGGCTGTCGCTGCGCCGGCGCGAGGTCTGAGGGGAGGCGCCGAGGGCAGGCGCTTACCGCAGGCGCTTACCGCAGGCGCTTACAGAAGGCGCTTACAGAAGGCGCGAGAGGCAGGCGCCACCAGCAGGCGTCACGTCCGCCTTCAGCGCCTGCCTTCAGCGCCTGCCTTCAGCGCCTGCCTTCGGCGCCTGCCTTCAGCGCCTGCCTTCAGCGCCTGCCTTCAGCGCCTGCCTTCGGCGCCTGCCAGGACATCGAGCAGCGCCGGCGTAAGGTCGAGGAGGGAGCGCAGGCGGACGGCCAGCGCGTCGGCGCCCGGGCCATACAACAGCGACAGCGCCGGGTTTCGGGTGTGGCCGCCGCTCACGTCCTCGAGGTTGCCGTGATCGCTCGCGACGACCAGCAGCGCGTCCTCCGGCAGCGACTCCAGCACGCCGCCGAGGAACGCGTCCACTCGATCGATCGCGGCGACGGCGCCGGACATACCGCCGCGGTGGCCGACGATGTCGGTGGTGTAGTGCGCAAACAGCGTGAGTCGATGCGGAGCCGCCAGGCGGGCAAGGTTTCGGCCGGCCTCGGCCGGCGTCGGCGTCGGCAGATCGTTCCTTCCGAGCCGGTTCCGCCAGCCGTCGTTCACGATCTCGCTCGCGATGGCCTCGCCTCGTCGAAGCTCGGGCGTCTGCCGCATCGCGGCACCGGCGCCGAGCGCGGCGAGCGGAGGCCCCGTGCGGATCAAGGGGCCGGACGGCTCGCCGCCCGCGAACAGCTCCTCCGGGTAGGCGTTCGCGAACGCGACGTCGCCCGGCGCGCGCGAGGCTCGCCGCAGCAGGCTCTGCTCGCGCAGGATCGGGCGCAGCACGGTCGGCACCCACGGCCCTGCGTGCCGGCCGAAGATGCGCGGCGCGTCGAGGCCAGTGAGCAGCGCGACGTGGCCGGTCCCGCTCTGCGGCAAGCCGGGTGTTCCGAGCGTCGCGTCGAGGCCGATGAGCACGGCCCGGCCCCCTTGCACGGGGCCGGGCTCGATCGGCTCATCGGATGGAGCGGTGGGAGCGCGGCCGTCGAGAAGGCCGCGAAGCGTCGGCGCGCGGGCGGCCGCCAGCGGATTGACCGCCGGGTCCGGCCGGCCGATGCCGACGCCGTCCAGGAAGACGAAGAGGACGCGGGAAGGGCTCAGCTCGTCTTTGCCTCCTTCTTGTCCGTCTTCTGAGGCTCCTTCTTCACCGTCGGCAGTCCGGCCTTCTCCAGCAGGTCGTTCAGCTCCGGCAGCTGCGTGTTCAGGATGCCGTTCATCTTGCCGAGCTCGGCGTCCAGATCCTTCGACAGCATCTCGTACACGGTGGACATCTGCGCCGTAGGCTTCGCCTCCGCCTGCTCGACGGTCCCGAGCAGGGCGGCCAGCTTGTTGTTCAGCATGATCGGGTAGTTGAGCGGATCCTGGTTGCTGCGGTTCTTGGTCTGATAGATGTCCTCCTCGACCCGCTTCAGGCTGTCCCTGACCTGCGTCCCCTTCCGCTCGATCCCCGCGTCCCTGCTGCTTTTCAGACGGTCATCGATCTGGTCGTTGACGCCGCGGATCAGCAGCACGGCGTCGTTCGCCTTGCTGACCGCGTCGCGGATCTTCGTCGCGAGGTCGAAGCGCTGCTGCAGATCGGCGACCGTGACCTTGCCCTGCAGCCGCGGGTCGATCTTGACCTCGAACGGCTGCGTCTGCGTCCTGCCGTCGGCCGTCAGCCGGACCTGATACTTCCCCGGAACGATCGTGGGCCCGGCGTTGCGCGCGGCCCAGAAGATCATCTGCGGGAACGAGGTGAAGCCGGACAGCCGCAGATCCCAGACGAAGTGGTTCAGTCCCGCCTCATCCGGGGCCTTGTCGCTCTGCCGGGGGCCGAAGAACTCCTCCTCCTCGTTGCCGGCGCTGTCCGCCTTCGCGGAATCGGGCTTGGGCGCGCCCTCGAACGTGCGCAGCACCTTCCCGGACGCGTCGAGGAAGTCGAGCTTCACGCTCTTCGCCGGCTGCTTCAGCGAGTAGTAGACGTTGACGCCGCGATCCACCGAGCGGATCGCCGGAGAGGGCTGGAACAGGTGCACGTCCGCCTGCGCGATCCGGGCATCGAGCTGCCGCAGCGGCGAGACGTCGTACATGATCCAGAAGCCGCGGCCGTGCGTGGCGAGCGCGAGGTCGTTGTCGCGCACCTGCAGGTCGGCAACCTGCGCGACGGGCAGGTTACGCGAGAAGCGCTGCCAGTGAGCGCCGCCGTCGAAGGAGACCCAGACACCGCGCTCGGTGCCGAGATAGAGCAGCCCCGGCCGGACCGGATCCTCGCGGATGCTGCGCGCGATCTCGTCGGGCGGGATGCCGGCCGAAATCTTCGTCCAGCTCTTGCCGTAGTCCGAGGTCCGATAGATGTAGGGCGCGAAGTCTCCGAGCAGCCGGCGGGTGCCGGTCATGTACGCCTTGCCCGCCTGGTGCGGCGACACCTCGATCGTCGTGATCTTCACGAACTCGGGCATCCCCTTCGGAGTCACGTTCGTCCACGTCTTGCCGGCATCGCGGGTGACGTTGACGACGCCATCGTCGGAGCCGGCCCAGATCGTGTTCACGTCGTGGGGCGAGGGCGCCAGGGCGAAGATCGTGGCGTAGGTCTCGACCCCGGTCTGATCCTTCGTGATCGGTCCGCCCGAGGGACCCATCGTCTCCGGCGCGTGGCGAGTGAGGTCGGGGCTGATCCGCTCCCAGCTCTGCCCCTCGTTCGTCGTGCGGAATACGTGCTGCGACGTCGCGTAGAGCACGTTCGGATCAGCCGGCGAGAAGACGATCGGGTACGTCCACTGGAAGCGCTCCTGGATGTCCACCGCGGAGTACCCCATAGGGTTGTCCGGCCAGACGTTGATCGGCCGGTACTCCCCCGTGTCCCAGTCGAAGCGGGTCAGGTCGCCGCCGTAGGAGCCGGCGTAATAGACGCTCGGGTTCTTCGGATCGGGCGCGATGTAGCCGCTCTCGCCACCGCCGACGGCCAGGAAGAAGCCGTCCCGGTTCGCCGAGAGGAAGCGCCAATCCTTGGACGGCACGCACGCCGTGCTGTTGTCCTGCTGAGCGCCGCACAGCCAGTACGGCTGATGGTAGTCCAGCGCGAGCCGGTAGAACTGAGCGGTCGGGAAGTCCTCCTCCGTCCACGTCTTTCCGCCGTTGACGCTGACGTTCGCGCCGCCGTCGTTCGCCTCGATCATCCGATCGGGATCGTTCGGCGCGATCCACAGGTCGTGGTTGTCGCCGTGCGGCACGCGGATCCGCGCGTCAAACTTCTTGCCGCCGTCCGTGGACTTGTAGACGCCGGTGTTCAGCGAATAGACCACGTCCTTGTTCAGAGGGTCGGCGATCACGTGCGTGTAGTAGAACGCGCGTTGGCGCAGCTTGCGCTCGTCGTTGGTGCGCTTCCACGTATTGCCCCCGTCGTCGGAGACGAAGACGCCGCCGGAATCCGCCTCGAGGATCGCGTAGACGCGGCTGTCGTCCGCCGGCGAGACGGAGACGTCCACCTTGCCGACGATCATGCCCTGCGGGATCAGGCCGGCGTTGTGTGTCAGCTCGGTCCACGTTTCGCCGCCATCGGTGCTGCGGAACAGGCCGCTGCCCTTGCCGCCGCTCGACATCCCCCACGGCTTGCGCCACGCCTCCCACAGCCCCGCGAAGACGATGTCCGGGTTCTTCGCGTCAATGTCGACCGCGACGCCGGCGGTGTTCGCGTCGCGGAACAGGACCTTCTTCCACGTCTGGCCGCCGTCCGTCGTGCGGAAGATCCCTCGCTCGGGATTCGGCTCGCCGTAGTGGCCGAACACCGCGGCGAACGCGCGGTCGCAGTTCTTCGGGTCCACGCGGATCTCGGAGATGTTGCGGCCGTTGGCGAGGCCGACGTGCTTCCACGTCTTGCCGGCGTCGGCGCTCTTGTAGATGCCGTCGCCGGACAGCACGTTGCCGCGCAGCTCCCGCTCGCCGGTGCCGATGTAGACGACATCGGGATTCGGCTCGCAGACGGCGACGGCGCCCACCGATGAGCTCTGTATCTGCCCGTCCGTGACCGGCTTCCAGGTCGCGCCTCCATCGGTCGTCTTCCACAGGCCGCCGCCGGTCGCGCCGAAGTAGTACTCGTTCGGGCGCGCGGCGCTGCCTGCCGCGGCAATGGATCGACCGCCGCGCTGCGGGCCGAGGCTGGTGTACTGCAGCCCAGCGAACAGCGAGGTATCGAAGGCCGCCGGGGCGGGCGCGGTCGGCTGTTGTGCGCGCGCGGCGACCGGTGCGAGCGCGAGCGCGGCCACCGCCGCGGCGAATGCCAACGCGCGTCCCGCATCCCTGCAACCGTAGAGCATTGCGGCTCTCCCTGGCTCGAGTTCCACTACTCCACCCATCCCTTCGCCACCGTGAACGTCTCGGTCATCGTCTTTCCGGCCGCCTTCAGCGTTACCGAATAGCGGCCGGGAAGGACCTGGCGCAGCTCCGACGGCGAGGTCGGACCGCCCAGCTCACGCGGCCGCGGCTGGCTCGCCTCGAGGTCCCAGGTCACTTGGTGAACGCCCGGTCGGCCACTGCCGCTCAGCGTCCGCACCACCTTGCCCTCGCCCTCGCCCTCGCCCTCGCCCTTGCCCTCGCCCTTGCCCTCGCCCTGCGAAGCCCGCCGGATCGTGAGCGAGACGTCCTTGCCCTCATCATCGCGCAGATAGTAGGTGATCACCGCGCTCTTCGGCGGGTTCGTCCCCGTGAACGGCACGTCGCCGAAGGAGGCGTAGGTGTCCGCGTCCTCGAAGATCCGACCGGGTCGGACTGACAAGAGCTGCGCGGGCTCCTGCATCGCCGATACGGTCATCTTCTGCAGCGGTCGGACATCCAGGATGTAGACGCTGCGGCCGAACGTGCCGATGACGAGGTCGCCGCCGCCCGGTCCGAAGTTGACGTCGCGGATGGGAACGGTCGGCAGGTTGCGGAGCCGGGTCCAGTGCGAGCCGTCATCGTTGCTGACATAGAGCCCGCGCTCGTCACCGACGTAGATCAGGTGCGGGTTGACGCGGTCCTGCCGCACGACGTAGCTGCCTGCGTCATCGGGCAGACCGGCGCTGACGCGCGTCCAGCTCTTGCCGAGGTCGGTGGTGCGATAAACGTACGGATGGTAGTCGTCGCGCCTGTGGCAGTCGTAGGCGACGAAGGCCGTTCCACGATCGTGCGCGGAGGCGTCGATCTCGGCGACGAAGCAATGTCGCGGCGCCTCGTCTGGAATCCGCTCCGTCAGATTCGTCCAGCTCGTGCCGCCATCGGTGGTGACCCAGAGCAGGCCGTCGTCCGAGCCCGTCCACAGCAAGTTGCGGTCGAGCGGCGACTCCGCGATCGAGTGGATCGCGCCGTACGAGGTGTAGCCGGTGATCGGCTCCGGATTCCTGCGGTTCTGCCGGGTCATGTCAGGGCCGATGATCTTCCAGGAATCGCCTCGATCAGTGAGCCGGAAGAGGTAGTTGCCGCCGAGGTACAGCACGGTCGGGTCGAAGTGTGATATGATGAACGGCGTCGTCCACCCCCAGCGGAACTCGTAGCCGCTCTCGGCTCCCGCGTCCTCGGCGTGCGGTTGCAGGTTCTCCGACTCCCAGGTGTTCATGTCCACCCGGTGGATCGTGCCGAACTGGTATTCGGCATAGAGGATGTTGCCGCTGTCCGGCGAGACGTGGGAGACCATGCCGTCGCCGCCGAAGACGGTCCGCCAGTCGCGGCTGGTGATCCCGACCTGCTCCGGCGTGGCCGAGGGGCCGCACCAGACGCCGTTGTCCTGCAGGCCGCCGCAGATGTGGTACGGCGACTTCGTGCTGTCGATCGATACCTCGTAGAACTGGCCGACCGGCATCTCGTGGTGCCACCACGCCTTGCCGGCATCGAAGCTGGTGTGAATGCCACCGTCGTTGCCGAGCAGCACGTGGTCCGGGTCGTGAGGATCGATCCACATCGCGTGGTTGTCGACGTGGATCTTGCCGGGTCTCGCCGCCGCGATCGTCTTGCCGCCATCCTCCGAGTAGCCGAGCAGCGTCCCGCCGAGCCAGAGCCGGTCCGCGTCGCTCGGGTCGACGAAGACCTCGTTGTAGTAGTAGTCGGGGACGGCGCTGATGTCGTTCACGCGCGTCCAATTCTCGCCGGCGTCGTCGCTGCGGAAGAGCCCGCCGTGGCGGCTGACCGAGGGACCGGTCGCGGACTCCGCGACCTGGATCACCGCATAGACCACGTTCGGCGCAGCCTTCGACACGCCGAGCCCGATGCGACCGAGCGCCTGCGTCGGCAGCCCGTTGCTCAGCGACGGGTCCGTCAGCCGCTTCCAGTTGCTGCCCCCGTCCGTTGACTTCCAGATGCCGCTGCCGGCGCCCGCGCCCTCCATGTGACCGCCACCCCAGCGCAACCGGTGCCACCCCGCCGCGTAGACGACGCTCGGGTCGTCCGGCTTCAGCCTGATGTCGATGAAGCCGGTCGTGTCGTCCACGAACAGGACCTTCTGCCACGTCTTGCCGGCATCCGTCGTCTTGTAGACGCCCCGCTCCGGATTCGTGCCCCAGAGATGGCCGAGCGCCGCGACGTAGGCGGTGTTCGGGTCGCGTGGATCGACGGCGATGCGCCCGATCTCGCGCGTCGCCTCCAGCCCGACGTGCTCCCAGCTCGATCCGCCATCCTTCGAGCGATAGACGCCGTCGCCCCAGCCCTGCGAGCGCAGCGAGTTCCTCTCTCCGGTGCCGACCCACACCACCTTCGGGTCCGACGGCGCGAGGGCCACATCCGCGACCGCCGCGAACGGCTGGTCCTCGAAGATCGGCTTCCACGTGACGCCGGCGTTCTGCGTCTTCCAGACGCCGCCGGTCGCGTAGCCGATGTAGATCGTCTTGTTCCCGCCCGTGTCCGGCACCGCTATGGACGTGACGCGCCCCGCCTGGTTCGCCGGTCCGATCGAGCGCGGCTCGAACGGCGCGACGAGCGCGCTGTCCAGAACGCCCTTCGAGGGTGCGCCGCGCTGCTGCGCGACCGCCGGGAGCGGCGCCGCGAGGCCGAGCGCGGCGGCGACGGCCAGCGCCCGCGGCCCGGCCGCGACCCGCGTTGTGTGATTCCGCATCGAGCAGGGCGAACGCGTGTTCAGGAGCCGCATGGCGACGTTTCCTCGAGAGTGGCTCATCGGAGACGGATCTGGAGCCGGAGCGTGCGCCCGGGCTGGGGCAGTCCGCACTGATCGAAGACCGCGCTGTCGGCGACGTTGTCGACGGCGAGAAGGGCGGAAAGCCGGGAGAACCTGGCCCGACCGAGCCGGAGCTCCGCGCGCAGAGAGGCGTCCGCGACGGTGCTGGCGGGCACCGGCAGCATCTCGGGCGTGTCGGGGCTGACGCACTTCTGGCGCCCGACGTAGCGAAGGTCTGCCGCCGCCGCAAGCCGAGGCGCGAGGGGCGCGCTCACCCCGAGCCGGCCGGCGAGGGCAGGCTCGTACTCGGGCTCGCCTGGCGAACCGGCGCCCGGCTCCATCAGCCGGACGCGCTGCAGCGTCGCGTCGCCGCTGAGCGTCGTGCCGAGCGGAGCGGCCCAGCTCCCGAGCACCTCGACGCCCGTGCTCCGGATCTCGCCGCGGTTCACTCGCTGGAACTTCGAGTCGCCTCCGGCGTCCACCCTGATCCGCTCGATCGCGCCGGAAAGGCGGTGGTGGAACGCGACGGTCTGGAGGCGCCATGCGCCGCTCCCCGCCGTCACGCCGGCCTCGCCGGCGGTCAGCACTTCCGGCCGCAGTCCCGGGTTCGGCTCGAAGCGGCCCAGAGCACCGGAGTAGAGCTCCCGGAGCGACGGAAAGCGGGCTCTGCGACTGAGCGCGCCATGCAGGACGAGGGACTCGCTCAGACCCGCCGTGACGCCGAGACGCGCGGCCCAGTCCGTGAGGCTGCCGAGTGCCGGCTTGTCGGCAGATTCGGGCGTATCGGCCGCGTCCAGTGCAAGCCCGATCGTCGAGCGCAGCGCCGCGGTCCCCGCGGCTCGGCCGCTCCACTCGAGCTCCCCGGCGAGACTCGAGAGCCGTTGTCGGTAATCCGCGGCGCCGCCCGGGCGGAGCACCTCGTGGTGGGTGACGTCCGCGTACGTGGCCGCGGCCCGCACATCGAAGCCGGCGCCGGGCATCGTGTTCGCGGACAGTCGAGCGGTAAGCGTACGGTCGCGGTCCCTCTCCCCGCCGATCGGGCTGTCGTAGTCCGACGTCGCGAACTCGTCGATGTCGGTCGCGCCGGCGTCCAGCCCCAGCGCGAGCTCTGCACCGGCTCCGCCCGGCTCCGTCGCCTGACGCCCCGTCGCGGCGGAGAGCGTCGCCAGCAGTCGCTGCTGGAGCGGGTATCGCCAGAGGCGGGGCTCCGCGGTGTGGGTTTCCGGCGGCACTCCTCGCTCCGCGCGGAATCCGGTCATCATGAGCGAGAGCCGCGGTCCGGGGGCTGTGCCGGATGAGCTGGCGAGGAACGCATCGATCTGGGTCAGGTCGCTGTTCAGCCGGAGTGCATCGCCGAGCAGCGCCTGCTGGTCATCGCCGCACGGTCCGCTCTGCGTACCGTTATCCAGGCACGACCGAACGGCGCCGGACGGCGTCGGGAAGCCAGGCCGCTGCCGGTATCCGAGACCCGCCCGGTACCGCCAGGCGGCCGAGCTCCCGCCGCCGGTGAGACTCGCGCTGCGTCCGCCGACGTGATCGACCGTCACGCCCAGCTCGGCATCGGCGGCCGTGGGCAGCCCGCCCCGCGCCACGTCGATATCCACCGTACCGCCCAGCGCGTTCGGACCGGAAAGCAGGGAAGGCAGTCCGCGCACGAGCCGAACCTCGCGCGCGGAAGTGAGCGGAATGATGGACAGGTCGGTGCGGTGATCCCAGCCGAGCGTGATGGGAATCCCATCCACCACGACGGCGATCTGCCGGTCCTCCGCCCCGCGCAGTGCCGGCTGCGCCTCGCCCCGCGAGTTCGCGCGGATCTGGATGAGCGGCAGCTCCCGAAGCACCTGCTCCAACGAAGGCGCGGCGGGGACCCCGAGCGAGTCCACGCGGATCACCACGGCGCTGGCGCCTCCCGCGGTCGCGATCGGCCGCGGCACGCTGACCACCAGGCGCGGCACCGCGTAGACGGGCCCTTCGGTGCTGTCGCGGCGCGCGCGCGCCGAGTCCGGCGCCTCCTGCGCGGCGGCGGGGACGTCGACGAGCGCGGCCGCGACGGCCGCGAGTAGCTTCACGCCACGCAGAGCGATCGGGGACCGTTCCAAGTTGCCGCGGAATCGGGTGCGGTGCGGCGGCCCACGCAATCCGCTCGCGGGCCGGAGTGGCTGCGATCATACAGCGCGGCCGGTGGCACTCGCAACCGCGGACAGGCTGCTCCGTCCGCCCCGCGGGGCGTGCTCTTGTGCGCGTGCCGGCGCGTGCGGGTGCACCGCCCGCGTCCGTACATTGGCCGCATCGCCCGACGTCACGTGCCCTCGACCACGAGCGCAGCCATGCTCCACATCGACCATATCGTCCTCCGCGAGATCCGGCTGCCGCTGCGCGAGCCGTTCCGCATCTCCTCCGGCGTCACGCGCGAGCGCCGCATCCTGCTGCTGCAACTCCACCATCCCGACGGCGACGTCGGCTGGTCCGAGTGCGTCGCCGACGAGCGGCCGAACTACAGCCCGGAGACGATCGAGACGGCGAGGCTCGCGATCCGCGACTGGCTCGCGCCGCGGGTGCTGCACGAGGACTTCGCCGACCCGGGCGAGCTCGCCGCCGCCATGGACCACGGCATCCGCGGGCATCGCATGGCGAAGGCGGCCGTCGAGATGGGCGCGTGGGAGCTTCTGGCGCGAATGGAAAGCAGGCCGCTGAGCGCGCTGCTCGACGGGACCCGGGACCGCATCGATGTCGGCATCTCGCTCGGCATCCAGGCCTCCCCCGACGCGCTCGCGCAGCGCGCCAGCGCCGCGTTCGAGCAGGGCTACAACCGCGTCAAGCTGAAGATCGCGCCGGGGAAGGACGTCCGGTTCGTAGCGGCCGTGCGCGAGGCCGTCGGTCCCGATCGGATGCTGTCGGTGGACGCGAACGCCGCATACACCCCCGCGGACGCCGACCACCTCGCGCGGCTCGACGAATTCGATCTGATCATGATCGAGCAGCCGCTGGAGCAGGAGGACCTGCTGCGACACGCCATACTTCAGCGCCGACTGCGCTCATCGCTCTGCCTCGACGAGTCGATCACCAGCCCGGCCCGCGCCGAGGACATGATTGCGCTCGGCGCCGGTCGAATCATCAACATCAAGCCGGGCAGGGTCGGCGGGTTCACGGCCTCGCGCGCGGTCCACGACATCTGCGCCGCGGCCGTCATCCCCGTCTGGTGTGGAGGAATGCTGGAAAGCGGCATCGGCCGCGCGCACAACGTCGCGCTCGCGTCGCTGCCGAACTTCCGGCTGCCGGGAGACTTGTCGCCGAGCGCCCGCTACTGGGAGCGCGACATCGTGAAGCCCGAATGGACGATGGACGCGAGGGGGCGCATCACCGTGCCGCTGGACCGGCCGGGAATGGGGGTGGAGGTGGATCTGGACCGGGTGGAGGATCTGACGGTGGCGCGGGAGACGCTGGACTGACGGGCTAAGGCGAGGGCGAGGGGTTTCCATTGGCAGGGCCACGTGGGCCGGTCTGTCGTTTCATCGATCCCCTGCGCCTCGCCCTACAGCTTGCGCGTCCTCCGCCGCAGGAAGTCGCGCATGATGTACTGCCCCAGCGTCATCGTGGTCGTGAAGTAGGCGCGGCCACGCGAGATCTCGCACACCCTGCCGACGAACGCGACGAGCGCAGGGTCGCGGGCCAGCATGAACGTGTTGATCGGGATGCCGGACCTGCGGCACTTCGCCACCTCGTGGAACGTCTCCCGCAGCACGCGGGGATCGAGGCCGGCCGGGTTCTTGTAGACGCGGCCGTCCGGCAACGTGATCGCCGAGGGCTTGCCGTCGGTGATCATTATGATCTGGCGCATGTCCTTCTTCTGCGCGGCGAGCACCCGCTGCGCGAGCATGAGCGCCTCGGCGGTGTTCGTGTGGTACGGCCCCACCTGCGCCTGCGACAGTCGCGCGAGCGGTATCTCCTCGGCGCGGTCGCCGAAGGTGATCACGCGCAGGGTGTCGCCGGGATACTGCGTGCGCACGAGGTGAGACAGGGCGAGGGCGACCTTCTTCGCGGGCGTGAAGCGGTCCTCGCCGTACAGAATCATGGAGTGCGAGACGTCGAGCAGCAGCACGGTCGCGCAGGAGCTGCGGTACTCGGCCTGGTGCACCATCAAGTCGGGGTAGTCGAGGTCGATCGGTACGCCCAGGCCTTCCCGCTTCAGCGCGTTCGTAAGCGTGGCGGGGATGTCGAGGTTGAGCGTGTCGCCGAACTCGTAGGGGCGCGAGGCGGCCTCGGCCTCGACGCCGGTCGCAAGCCGAGCCGTTTCGTGGCTGCCGAAGGAGGCCTGGCCGAGCCCCGCCAGCAGGTGACGCAGCGTCCGGTAGCCGAGGAAGTCGAGCCCCTTCTGAGTCAGGTTGAACTCGACCTGCCTCGCCGCTTCGGCGCCCTCGTCGATCGAGCCGGGCGACGTCGCCATGGTGTGGGACGCCGGCGCCTGCGGCGTGACGTTGAGGTAGCCCTCCTCGACCAGCCGCTGCACGAGGTCGTCCAGCAGCTCGGCGATCTGCTGCCGCACCTCCTCGTCCCCCTCGCCTTCCCCGCGCAGCTCGCGTAGCATGTCCTCCGTGAGCTGCCCGCTCTCCATCAGCGCGCGCAGCAGCGCCTCCTTCAGCGCGTCGAGCGAATGGTCGCCGTCGTCGCCGGACCACCCCCACCACGGGTGGTAGTGCGGTCCGCCCGCGAACCCGCTCTGCAGCAGGAAATCGCTCAAACGGTCGAGCAGGTCCTGCAGGTTCAGCGCGTCGAGAAGCGTGCCCTCGTACTTGCGATACGTCGTGAAGCGCATGGAGTCAGACTCCCTTTCTGCCGATCCGTCCGCCGGGCTGCCCGTCTTCGAGCTGCGCCGCCGGCTACTCGCCTTCTTCGATGCCCGCTGTCGTGAGCTGCCGTGGCGGCGCAACCGCGACCCGTACCGCGTCTGGGTCTCCGAGGTGATGCTCCAGCAGACGCGGGTCGAGACCGTCGTCCCATATTACGAACGCTGGACGAGCCGCTTCCCTGACGTGCGCCGGCTCGCCGAAGCCGGGGAGGCCGAGGTGCTGCGTCTGTGGGAGGGGCTCGGCTACTACTCCCGCGCCCGCAACCTCCACCGCGCCGCCCGACTCGTCCACGAGCGGCTCGACGGCGCCGTGCCGAGCGACCCGGCGGAGTTGCGCAGGCTACCCGGCATCGGCGACTACACGGCCGGCGCGATCGCGAGCATCGCGTACGGCGTGCCCGCGCCGGCCGTAGACGGAAACGTGCGCCGGGTGCTCGCCCGTCTCCTCGACCTGCCGCGGCCGCGCGCCTCGCTGCTGCGTCGGGTCGCGGCCGACCTCGTCGATCCGCACCGCCCCGGCCGCTTCAACCAGGCGCTGATGGAGCTGGGCTCCCTCGTCTGCACGCCGCGGTCCCCCGCGTGCGAGAGGTGTCCGATCGCGGACCTTTGCGCCGCCCGCGCCGCCGAGACCCAGCTCGAGCGCCCGCTGCCGCGGCGCGCGGCGCCGGTTCCGGAGGGCGACGTCGGCACCGCCAGCGTCGTGGCGGCCGACGGCCGTCTGCTCCTTCGTCGCCGCCCGTCCGAGGGGCTGCTCGGCGGCCTGTGGGAGCTACCCGGCGAGGAGTGCGGCCCCGGCGAGGACCCCGCCGCAGGCGCCGCGAACCTCGCTTTCGCTCTGTGCGCCGCGACCGGCGCGACAGCCCCGCGGTCGCTCGGGCACGCCTGCACCGTCAGCCACACCTTCTCCCACAAGCGGCTGCGCTACCACGCCTTCCGGTTCGCGACCGAGGCGCCGGCCGTCGCACCAGCCGCCGGTGGAGCGCCATCCCCGCCGGGGCTCGATCCTGCCACCAGCGAGAATCCTCGGCCCGACCTCGCCTGGGTGCCGCCCGACGCGCTCACGGAATACGCGCTCCCCCGCGCGCAGCGCCGCATCATCGAGATGTCAGACGCGCGTGAAGGGTGAGCCGTCTCGGAACACGGCTCGCCCCACTTCACGATTCACGCTTCAAACTTCGAACGTCAGCCCCGGCGGCCCCTTCTTCGGCCGCTGCCGCGGGGCGCGGGTGTAGCCGCCGCCGTCGACGCGGGTGATGCGCCGATCCGCGACGAGCGCCTCGAGAACCAGCTCGCACGCGGCGACGGCGTGGCCCGCGTCGCGCGCTTCGACAGCGAGCTCGCCGACGATGTCGAGCAGGCCCGGCACGGTCCTGAACCCTTCGAGCAACGCGTCCGCCGAGGCCGAGTCCGAGAGCTGCAGCACGCCCCCGTTCTCGAAGTAGCCGACGATCTCCTCCACCGCGTCGCTCACCTCGGCGCCGCCGCGCGCGACGAACGTCTCCCGCGCGGCCTCGGAGATCAGCTCGCGAGCGATGTTGCTCGCGCCGACCAGCTCTCCCTCGTACTCGAGCTCCATCTTCCCGGCGATGGCCGGGAGCGCGGCGAAGATGTCGTCGATGCGGGGCACGATCTCGCCTTCGCCGTTCGTGACGCCGCGCCGTTCTGCATTCGAGACGGCGTTCTCGAGCACCGAGATCGGCATACGCTGGCTGATGCCCGAGCGCTGATCCACACGCTTATCCTCGCGAGCGAGGAAGGCGATGCGCTCGATCGTCTCGGCGACGAAGTCGGGGACGCGGACCGGGCGCTCCCGCTCCAGCCACGACTCCTGCTCCGTGATCGCCATCCCGGTCCCGACGTCCTCCGGGTAGTGCGTCAGGATCTGGCTGCCGACGCGATCCTTCAGCGGCGTGATGATCTTGCCCCGCGCGGTGTAGTCCTCGGGATTCGCGGTGAAGACCAGCTGCACGTCGAGCGCGAGCCGGACGGGGAAGCCTTTGATCTGGACATCCCCCTCCTGCATGATGTTGAACAGCCCCACCTGGATCTTCCCGGCGAGGTCGGGCAGCTCGTTGACGGCGAAGATGCCGCGGTTCGCGCGCGGCAGCAGGCCATAATGGATGGTCAGCTCGTCGGAAAGCAGGTGTCCGCCGCGAGCGGCCTTGATCGGATCGACGTCGCCGATGATATCGGCGATCGTGACATCCGGCGTGGCCAGCTTCTCGACGAAGCGCGCTTCGCGCGAGATCCACGCGACGGGCGCGTCGTCGCCGTGCTGCTCCAGCAGCAGCCGCCCGTGCTTCGAGATCGGCCGAAACGGATCGTCGTTCACCTCGCTGCCCTCCAGCACGGGCAGCTCGTCATCGAGCAGATCGACGAGCTGGCGGATGATGCGGCTCTTCGCCTGTCCTCGTAGCCCCAGCAGG
Organism: uncultured Gemmatimonadales bacterium; assembly: GCA_963798855.1. Taxonomy (GTDB): domain Bacteria; phylum Gemmatimonadota; class Gemmatimonadetes; order Longimicrobiales; family RSA9; genus CAWCUU01. The sequence goes on from CAWCUU010000002.1 coordinate 734,755, forward strand.
ATGAAGTTCTGGCGGGACAGGATCGCGTTCACGATCTGCGGCACGACGCTCTCGTCGTAGCCGACGATGCCGGGGAACAGAGCCTCCCGGGACGCGAGGCGCCGAAGCAGGTTTGCGCGCATCTCGTCCTTGACGGAGCGGCCGTGCCAGCCGCTTCGCTTCAGCTCACCGACCGTGGCCGGGCGGGAATCGGGCATGCCTCCCAGGGGTGCGGGAATCGGATCGCCCGCGTACGGACGCGGGGCCGAAAGGTCTGCTACCGGCGTGCCGCGCGGGACGTTCCGCGATCACTGCGAGGATCGTTCCCCGCCGGAGACTCGGCGCGGACGCTCAGATCTCGATCGTGACGCCGCCTGGCCGGCGAACCAGCCGCGGCAGGATCGTGGGGATCGCCGCGCCTCGGAACGAGTCCAGCGCGGCGGCGACGCTCGCGGCACTCCTCAGTGACTCGAGCGTCCGGACCGTCGGGAAGACCATCGGCAGCTGACCCGCGCGGAACCGCTCGAGCGCTCCGGCGGGCGTGAGCCAGGCGGCCGCCGTCATCTCGCGCGCATCCGGCCGTACCTCCGCTCCCTCCGGCAGCTCGGCGAGGAAGAAGTGCGTGTCATACCGCCGGGGCTCGACGACCGGGGTGATCCAGTGCGCGCAGTGCACCACGTGGCGCAGGTCGAGCGTCGCATCGAGACCGGCGATCAGCTCCGCGAGCGCGATGTCGCCCTTCATCAGCCGCTCCCGCCATTCCTCGAGCTGCGGCGACCCGGCCGCGCTCCCGAGCCAGCTCCCGCCGGCGTCGCGCGCCAGCAACACCCCGGTCTCCTCGAACGCCTCCCGCGCGGCGGCCGCCCAGAAGGAGGCTCGCGGCGGCTCGACGGCGCCGACCGCGCGACCCGACGCCGCGAAGGCCGCATCACCGGCATCGACGCGACCACCCGGAAACACCCACGCCCCCGGGACGAATGCCGTCGCGCGGTGACGTCGCAGCAGCAGGACCTCGGGCCCGTCGGCTGCCTCGCGCAGCAGGACGACGGTGGCCGCGGGATGCGGCTCGGCTGGAGGCGCGGGGGGATGCTCGACGCTGCGCACGAAGCCGGGCGGCAGGCGCTCCTCGGGGATCATGAACGCATCCCGCGAGTGCTCATCCCCGGAACGCCGGCTCACCGCTCCGCTCCCGCGAGCATGCGCTCGGCTCCGCTCACCGCTGCGCACCTCCGATCGAGCGGATCCGCTCGAGCCACTCGGAGAGATCGGCGGGCGCGATGACCCCGACCAGCGCGCCGTCCCGGAGCACCAGCGCCCGCCTCGCGGCCGTCGCCTGGATCGCACGCAGCGCATCTCGCATGGAATCGTCGGGTCCGACCACCATCGAGTCCGACAGCGGGACCATCGTGTCCGCCACGGTCCGCCGCGGCCACGACTCCCTCGGCACCTCCTTGAGCTGCGCCAGCGTGATGAGGCCGAGCGCCCGGCCGCTCTGAACGACCGGGAAGCCGCCGTAGCGGCTGCGCATGAAATAGTCGTCCGCCAGACGCTGCAGCGTCAGATCGGGCGGCACCGTCTCCGGATCACGAGCCATCACGTCGCCGGCACGCCCGTGCTCCAGCACGGCCTGAAGCCGCGACTGCCGGTAGCTCGAGACGGCCGCGTTGCGCAGGAACCAGCCGATGAACACATACCACACCCCGGCCAGGAAGCTGCGCTCCTGCCACATCGCGTAGACTCCCAGCGCGATCAGCACCCACGCGATCGCCTGCCCCGTCCAGGATGCCCAGCGGGTCGCGCGCTCCAGGCTGCCCGTGGCCTTCCAGACGATCGATCGAAAGATGCGCCCACCATCGAGCGGAAAGCCCGGCAGCAGGTTGAACAGCGCGAGGAGGCGATTGATGTAGGCGAGATAGCTGGCGACGAGCAGCACCGCCGGGCTCCAGCCGAGCGGCCTGCCGACCCAGACCACGGAGGCGAAGAGGAGCGCGATGACGAAGCTGCTCAGCGGCCCCACGCCGGCGATCTGGAACTCGTCGCCCGGCGTCGTCGCCTCGGCCTTCGTGTGTGCCATGCCGCCGAAGATGAACAACGTGATCCCCGCTACCTCGATCCCCTTCGCCCGCGCGACGAAGGAGTGCGACAACTCGTGGCCGAGCAGCGAGAGGAAGAACAGCGCCGTTCCAACCAACCCCATCACGAGATACGTCGGCTCCGACAGCCCCGGCAGACTGGACGGGAAAAGGCCCTTCGTCAGCGTCCACAGGATCAGGAAGACGATGACGAACCAACTGTAGTCGATCCGGATGTCGATCCCGCGGATCGAGCCAATGCGAAATTCCAATGTCGCCACTGTCTCCCGCAGCTCCGCTGTACGTGAGGTGTACCGTAAGGTAGACCTGCCAAACCGCCGCGCGCCAACCCTACACACTTCAACCCTCACGCTTCGAAATTCGAATCCCTCCGCACTTCGGAGTCCACCCTTCTGACTTCAAAGGTCCGGTTCTTGAATCTGGTGGCAGCCGATTCTCACCGGGACCGGAGCCAATGGGGCTTTCGCTGAAGCCGGATCATGTGAAGCGGTACGGCCAGCTCGCGACGCTGCTGTACAAGTACGGCCATTCGGACCTGGTTCGTGCCGCGGGACTGGAGGAGGCGCTGGCCGCGGGGGGCGCGGTCGACCTCGACGATTTGTCGGCTGGCGAGGCGGGCTCGACCGCGGTCCGGCGCACGGCATCGGCGACGCCGGCGGAAACGCCGGAAGCGCGCGAGGCCGACGAGCTCGCCGACGACCTCGAGCGGCTCGGCCCGACGTACGTGAAGCTCGGGCAGCTGCTGTCGACGCGCATCGACCTGCTGCCCGCGGCCGCCGTCCAGCGCCTCGAACGCCTGCAGGACCGGCTGGAGCCATTCCCCTTCGAGCAGGTGGAGCAGGTCGTCTGTGACGAGCTCGGCGTCCGGATCTCGAAGGCATTCCTGGAGTTCGCTCCGGAGCCGCTCGGCTCCGCGTCGCTCGGCCAGGTCCATCACGCCGTGCTGCGCGATGGTCGCGCCGTCGCGGTGAAGGTGCAGCGCCCCGGCATCCGGGCACGTATTCGCGACGATCTGGAGGTGCTCGGAGACGTAGCGGCGTTCCTCGATGAGCACACGGAGGCCGGAGAGCGGTACCACTTCGCCGCTACGCTCCAGCAGCTTCGTCGGGCGATCGTCGGCGAGCTGGACTACAGGCAGGAGGCGCGCAACCTGGAAGCGCTGGGCGAGAACCTGCGCGGCTTCGAACGGATCGTCGTGCCCGCGCCGATCGAGGACTACACCACCTCCCGCGTGCTGACGATGGAGTACGTGCGCGGCCGCAAGATCACGGCGCTCAGTCCGCTACGCCGTCTGGAGGTGGACGGTGAAGGGCTCGCGGATGAGCTCTTCCGCGCCTATCTCCGCCAGATCCTGGTGGACGGCTTCTTCCACGCGGATCCGCACCCCGGCAACGTGTTCCTGACCGACGATGGCCGGCTCGCGCTGATCGACCTTGGCATGGTCGCGCACCTCGGGCCTGCGCTGCAGGAGCGGCTGCTGCGGCTCATCGTCGCGGTCAGCCGCGGGGAAGGCGATGACGCGGCGGACATCCTCGTGGATCTCAGCCAGTCGAGGCGCAACGCCGACATCGATGGGTTTCGCTCGGAGGTCGCCCAGCTCGTGCTTCAGGGCAGGACCGCGCGCCCCGAGGAGATCCACGCCGGTGCGATCTTCCTGCAGCTGAGTCGGCTCGCCGGCGACCACGGGCTGAGAACGCCCGCGGAGCTGACCATGCTCGGCAAGACGCTGCTGAACCTGGACGAGGTCGGGCGCACGCTGGACCCGGCGTTCGATCCGAACGCGGCGGTCCGGCACCACGCGGCCGAGGTCATGCAGCATCGCATGCTGAAGCGACTGTCGCCGTCGGAGATGTTCTCGTCGCTGCTGGAGATGAACGAGCTGGTCCGGCGCCTGCCCGGTCGCCTCAACGACGCGCTCGAGACGATCGCTCGGAACGAGCTGCGCGTCCGCGTCGACGCCATCAACGAGGACCGCTTCCTCGAAGCGATCCAGAAGATCGCGAACCGCGTGGCCATGGGGCTCGTGCTCGCTGCGCTGATCGTCGGGGCCGCGATGCTCGTGCGCGTCGAGAGCCCCTGGACGATCCTCGGCTACCCGGCGGCCGCAACCCTCTTCTTCCTGGCGGCCGCCGCGGGGGGCGTCATGCTCGTGATCTCGATCCTGCGCGGCGACAGACCCGAGGAGTGAAGCTCATGCTTCACCCTTCACGATTCTGACCGATCCCGAGCCGGTGTCGATGTAGAGGCGGCCCTGGCCGTCGCCGAGGGTTCCGTGCAGCTCGCCGTGCTCCTTCTTCGTGAGCTGCATCGGCACGCCGATGTCGATCCCACCGCTGCCGGTGCTGACATCGAGTCTCGCGCCGAGACCATCGGGCAGACGCAGGTGGACGCTGCCGGAGCCCGTGTCGAGCACGGCGTCCTCGACGTCGGAGAGCAGCTCGAGCGTGATTCCGCCACTGCCGGTGTCGAGCTTCAGCTTCGGCGCGTCCACGGCCATGGCCTTGATCCCGCCGCTGCCCGTATCCAGCGACAGCTCCTCGACGCGGGCGCCGTCGACACTGACCGAGCCGGAGCCCGTATCCACCTTCAGCGAGCGGCCGCGCACGCCCGACAGACGGACGCTGCCGGAGCCGGTGTCGATGCTCAGCGCGCCATCGAAGTCATCGACCTGGGCACTGCCGGAGCCCGTATCGATCAGCATGGCGCCACGGATCCGGCTGGCGGTGACATCCGCCGACGCAACGTTCAACAACAGGTCCCCCTGCATCCCGGCCGCCTGCACGCGGCCGACACCGAGGAAGACCGCGACTCGCCTGCCATCCGGAACGAGGATCCGGAGGTCGGCATGAGCGTCGAGCCCGCCGCCGCTGCGGATCCGCACCCGGTGCCCGCCGCGGCCGAATGTGCCGTCGTCACGGACGCGGATGCTCGTGTTGCCGCTCCAGCGCGAGCTGCCGTACCGGATCTGATCGGAGGGGTACATCACGCGGAGGGTCTGACGTCCCTCGATCTCACCCGTCGCAATGCTGAGGCGATCGGCGGCGTCGCCACCCCTCTGCACGTAGACCTCGACGTCCGAGCCGGTCGTCCGCCCCACCTCCACCTCTCCTGCAATGTCGTAGATCACGACCTCGTCGCCGGAGAGGGCGTATCGCTGCCCCTGCTGCGCGACTACGGGCGCCGCGATGAGGACGAGGGGAAGCACGAGGGCGAGGCGGCCGCGTACGCGTGCCGGCCCCTGAAGAGGCGTGACCATGTATCGTCTCCTTGCTCGGGTACCGCCTCTCGCTACGGTCGCGGCGGGTGATTGGTTTCAGCTGGGGGCGGCTCATAGGGGTCATCGGGATCCAGCGCGGCGATCTCGGAGAACAGCGCGGCGAGCCGGTCGCAGACGGCGTCCAGGAAGAGCCGACCCTTTTCCGCCGTACCGCGGGAGGGATCGCCGACGCCGGTGTCGCGTGTGACCTGCGTCCAGCGCCGCGGCGCCCAGGCAAGCCCGCTGCGGAGGCCCTCGGAGGCGAAGGCTCGAGCTGCGCCCGACCCGGCGCGGTCCAGCGGCAGGACGAGCGCCGGTGCGAGATGGAGCATCACGGACGTCTCCAGCTCACCCGCGTGGTCGCCGGGCTCGGCGAAGAAGGCGTTCGCGTCGGCGAGCCGGTACCAGTCCGCGGTACAGACGAGCAGCCGCCCGTCCAGCTGTAGATCCCGGATCAGCGGGCGGAAGTCGTTGCCACCATGGCCGTTCAGGATCAGCAGCCGGCGGACTCCCTGCCGCTCGAGAGAGGCGGCGACATCGCGAAGCACCGCCAGCTGGGTGGCGACACCCATGTGGATGGTGAGCGGGATGTCGATCTGGCCGCTGTTCATCCCGAACGGCACCGCCGGCAGGACGACGACCCGGGTGCCCCGCTTCCACGCGAGCTCCGCCGCAGCCGCGGCCACCCGCTCCGACTCGATCACGTCCGTGCCGTAGGGCAGGTGCAGGTTGTGCGCTTCCGTGGCGCCCCACGGCAACACCGCCAGCGCGTAGTCGATTTCGCGGACCGTCGACCACGGCGTCTCCGCGAGGAGCCACGGTCGTTCGCTCACGCCGGGCCTCCGAAGCGCCGGGCCACTCCCTCGAAAGCCTCCGCCGCCTCGTCGTCGAGCACGTGCCGGCGATCGCGCACGCGCCGGACTCCACCCACCCAGACATCGCGCACGACGTCCGGCCCCGCGCACAGCGCGAGCAGCGCCGGCAGCGTCTGCGGCGAGTAGCCCGCGAGAACCGGGTGGTGCAGATCGACCCCGACGAGATCAGCCACGCCACCCGCGTCGATCTCGCCGGCGCCGGCGTCGAGAGAAGCAGCTCCTGCGGCCGTCGCCATCTCGATCAGCAGCGGGGCGACCTCGAGTCGATCACCGTCATCCCTGCGCGCGAGCACGACCCTCCGTCGCGTCAGCAGACGCTCGTGATATTCGACGAGGCGCATCTCCTCCAGAGGATCGATCCGGGTCTGGCTGTCGCTCCCGAGCGAGATCCGGACCCCCGCGTCGAGCATGGCGCGTGCGGGCAGAAACCCATCGCCCAGATCACGCTCGGTCGTCGGACAGGCGCATACGGTCGCACCCGCCTCGGCCAGCAGCGCGATCTCCGGTCCATCCACGTGCGTCCCGTGGACCGCCGTGAAGCTTGCGCCGAGCACGCCCTCATCGGCGAGCAGCTGAACCGGCCGCACGCCCCACGCCTCCACCGTCGCTTCGACTTCCGCCGGCTGCTCGGCGACGTGCATGTGCAGCGGGATTTCGCGCGACGTGGCCCACTCGGCCAGCGGACGCAGCCACTCTCTCGGCACCGCCCGGATGCTGTGCGGCGCCGCCCCGACGCTCACGAGCGGGTCCGCCGCGCCGGTCACGGCGAGTGCCTCAGTGTCGTGGATGTATTCGTCCAGATCCGGCGTCGCGAAGCGGCGCTGCTCGTCCTGAAGCTCGCGCCCGATGCCGCCGCGCGCGTAGCACACGTTCAGCAGCCGGATGCGCAGCCCGACCTCACGCGCCGCCGCGACGACCCGACGCGCCAGCTCGAGTGGATCCGCGTACCGCCCGCCGCCAGCGTCGCGCTGCAGGTAGTGGAACTCGCCGACCGTCGTGTAGCCGGAGTGCGCCATCTCGAGGAAGCACTGTCGCGAGACGACGCCGACCTCCTCCGGCGTGAGCGTGAGCGCAGCGTCGTACATCGCGGCGCGCCAGCTCCAGAAATCGGCGGACTCGGCGCCGGCAGGTCGCCATTGCGTGCGGCCGCGGATCAGCCGCTGGAAGGCGTGGGAGTGCGCGTTGACGAAGCCCGGCAGCAGCGCGACGCCGTCCAGCCGCTCGGCGCCGGGAGGCGGCTCGGCCGAGTCGATGACGTCGCGGATGGTACCGCTCCGCTCGTCCACATCGATGGCAGGCCCGGCGTGGAACGCGCCGTCCCGGTAGAGAAGCTCCGGCTGGAGCAGCATGCTACGGCTCGCCCGCGCGCCAATGCATGTCAGCCCTCGATCTCGTCCATCTGCTCGACGATGCTGCCCACCAGCCCGTATTCGACCGCCGCCGGCGCGGACAGCCAGAAGTTGCGGTGCGTGTCCTCCTGGATCCGCTCGAGCGACTGGCCGGTCCGCTCGGCGAAAACGCGATTCAGCCGCTCGCGCATCTTCAGGATCTCCCGCGCCTCGATATCCACGTCGGCCGCCGTGCCACGCACGCCGCCCGCAGGCTGGTGCAGCAGGAAACGCGTGTTGGGCAGCGAATAGCGCTGCTCCCGCGGTACCGCGACGTAGATCAGGGCACCCGCGCTCGCGACCCAGCCCGTTCCGACCATGCGTACCGGCGCACGCACGAAGCGGATCATGTCGTGGATCGTGTCGCCGGACTCCACATGGCCGCCCTGCGAGTTGATGAAGACGGTAATGGGGTCGTCGCCCTGCGCGGCCATCGCGAGCAGCTGGCCCATGACGTCCGCGGCGAGCTTCTGCGTCACCTCGCCGCTGATGATCAGCGTGCGACCGCGGAACAGCAGGTCCTTCACACGGTCGGTGACCGCCGTAATGCTCGGCCGCGGATTCTCTTCTTCCTCCCAGTCCTCGTCCGGGATGCCGGGAGGCCGACGAAGGTACTCTGACATCTCGTTCTCCTGGAAATCGTTCAGCTACGGTCGGCGCCTCGAAGCGCCGCCACTTTTGTGCCGGGTCGAACGCGCGAGGGCGAGCGCGGGCGGGGATCCGCCGATTCCGGCAGACGAGCGCCCCGCGGCAAGCTCAGCCCCCGCGCGCCCCCCCGCCCTCGAACATCGGCAGCCGGATGCGGTGCTTGCGCGCGGTCTCGCGTGCGAGATCGTAGCCGGCGTCCGCGTGGCGGGCCACCCCGATGGCCGGATCGTTCGTGAGCACGCGCTCGATCCGCTCCCGCATCTGCGGCGTTCCGTCGCAGACAAGGACCTGACCCGCGTGCAGTGAGTTGCCGATCCCGACGCCGCCGCCGTGATGGAAGCTCACCCAGCTCGCGCCGGAGGCGGTGTTCAGCAGCGCGTTCAGGATCGGCCAGTCCGCGATCGCGTCGCTGCCGTCCTTCATCGCTTCGGTCTCGCGGAATGGAGAGGCGACGGAGCCGGTGTCGAGGTGGTCACGCCCGATCACGATCGGCGCGCTGATCTCGCCACTCGCGACGAGATCATTGATCGCTACGCCGAAGTGCGCGCGCTCACCCTGCCCCAGCCAGCAGATCCGCGCGGGCAGCCCCTGGAAGCGGACCTTCTCGCGCGCGTATCCGATCCAGCGGCGAAGGTGCTCGTCCTCGGGGAACAGCTCGAGCACCAGGTCGTCGGTCCGGGCGATGTCCGCCGGATCGCCGGAAAGCGCCACCCATCGGAACGGACCTTTGCCTTCCTCGAACAACGGCCGCACGTAGGCGGGCACGAAGCCGGGGAACGCAAACGCGTCCGCGAAGCCGCCCTCGCGCGCCTCGCCGCGCAGGTTGTTGCCGTAGTCGAAGGTGATCGCGCCCCGCTGCATGAGCCCGACCATCGCCTCGCAGTGCCGCGCGATCGATTCACGCGCCTGCCGCCGATACTCCTCCTCGTCGGCGGCCCGCAGCGCATCCGCCTCCTCGAGCGAAAGCCCCGCCGGCACATATCCGTTCACCGGGTCGTGCGCCGACGTCTGGTCCGTCAGAACGTCCGGCACGATGCCACGGCTCAAGATCTCCGGCACCACCTCCGCGCAGTTTCCGACCAAGCCGATCGAGACCGCTTCACCGCGCTCCGCAGCGCCCGTGACCCACCCGAGCGCCTCATCCAGGTCCGCCGTCATGCGGTCGCAGTAGTTCGTCGCGACGCGTCGCTCGATCCGCTTCGGATCCACCTCGACGACGAGGATCGACCCGTCGTTCATCGTCGCCGCGAGCGGCTGCGCCCCCCCCATCCCGCCCATCCCGCCCGTCAGCACCCAGCGTCCCTTGAGGGAGCCGCCGAAATGCTTCCGCGCGACGGCGCCGAACGTCTCGTACGTGCCCTGCAGGATCCCCTGGGTCCCGATGTAGATCCACGAACCCGCCGTCATCTGCCCGTACATGATCAGCCCCTTCCGCTCCAGCTCGCGGAAGTGCTCCCAGGTCGCCCACCGACCGACCAGGTTCGAGTTCGCGATGAGCACTCTCGGCGCCGCCGGGTGGGTGCGGAAGACGCCCACCGGCTTGCCGGACTGGATGAGCATCGTCTCGTCGTCACCGAGATCGCGCAGCGTCCGCACGATAGCGTCGAACGCCTCCCAGCTGCGCGCCGCCTTCCCCGTACCGCCGTAGACGATCAGCTCGTCCGGCTTCTCGGCCACCTCCGGATCTAGGTTGTTCATCAGCATCCGCAGCGCCGCCTCCTGCTGCCAGCCACGGCAGGAAATCGCGCTGCCGCGCGGCGCGCGAATCACTCGCCCTTCGACCGTCGCCATGGATCACCTCCGATTCGATCTGGAGTTGAGGATGCGAAGGGAGACGGGCGGAAGGCAAACCCGGAGCCATCGTCCTGCCGATCCGGCAGGAGGTGTGTAGCGAAACGCGGGCGCGCGTCAAACCGGCATAGAAAGTCCTATTTCCAAGACATGTTGAAACAGGGCAAAACACCGTAACCACGCGGATGATCAGGGGTATCCATGGACGTGGCAAGCAAAATGCCTTTGCCGATGGCGAGCGCGCCCTAGCTGTCGTCGAGGCGCGCGATCGTTCTCCGAATGAAGTAGAGGATCGATGGACAAGATGACATTGCCGGTGCTGCCGCTGCGGGAGACCGTGGTGTTTCCGGGAGTGGCGGTGCCGATCGGGGCGGGCAGGCCCGGCACGCTCGAGGCGATCGAGCGTGCGCTGGAAGCCGACAATCGGATGTTCGCGGTCTGCCAGCGCGAGAATGTGGACGACGCGACGCCGGAGATGCTGTACGGTCTCGGCGTCATCGTGCGGGTCGTGCAGGCGCAGCGCGGGCGTGATGCGTTCCAGCTGCTGATCCAGGGTGAGCAGCGGGCGCGGACGCTGGTGTACCGGCGGGCGGGCGAGGCGATGCTGGAGGCGGAGGTCACGACGGTCGAGGATCTGCCGCCCGCGGGGATGGAGCCGGCCGCGCTGGAGGCGCTGGACCGCGAGCTGCGCGACCGGGCAATGACGTTGGGTCGCAAGCGGGGCATCCCGGAGGAAGCGCTGACGCAGCTGGTGCGGGGCGTGTCGCAGCCGGGCTCGTTCGCGGACCTCGTCGCGTTCTATCTCGAGATTCCAGCGGCCGAGAAGCAGGCACTGCTCGAGCTCCTGCCCGTCGATGAGCGGATGCGGCGGGTGCTGGTGGCGATCGAGCGGGATCTGCTACGGCTGGAGGCGCAGCAGGAGATCCAGCAGAAGGTACAGGAGGAGTTGGGCGACAAGCAGCGCGAGATGGTGCTGCGCGAGCAGATGAAGGCGATCCAGAAGGAGCTCGGCGAGGACGAGGAGACCTCGGACATCGAGGAGCTCGCGGAGCGTCTCGACGCTCTCGATCTGTCGGAGCAGGCGCGCCAGGAGGTGGATCGGGAGCTGAACCGGCTGCGCCGGACGCACCCGCAGTCGGCGGAGTACCAGGTGATCCGGACGTATCTCGATGTGGTCGCGGATCTGCCGTGGAGCGAGCGTACCGAGGACAAGATCGACCTCGCCGGCGCGGAGCAGATTCTCGATGAGGACCATTACGGGCTCGAGGACGTCAAGGACCGGGTGCTCGAGTTCCTGGCCGTGAGGAAGCTCCAGATGGAGCAGGAGGCGCTGCGTGCCGAGGAGGCATCCGACGAGAATGACGATGCCGAGCCCGCCGGAATCCGAGGCTTCGGACGGCGAGCCTCACGCCGGGGGGCAGGCCGGTGCGGCGCGGGCCGACGCGGCGGAGAGCGACGGCTCCTCCAATGCCGGGGCGATCGACGGCCCTGCCGAGCGGATCGTGTCCGAGAACGAGAGGAAGGCGAAGGCCCGTGCGGTAGGCCGCGGACCGATCCTGCTATTCGTCGGACCGCCCGGCGTGGGGAAGACATCGATCGCGCAATCGATCGCGCGGGCGCTGGGCCGCAAATACGTGCGCATCGCCCTCGGCGGCGCGCGCGACGAGGCGGACATTCGGGGGCACCGTCGCACGTACGTCGGCGCGATGCCCGGTCGCATCATGCAGGGGCTGAAGCAGGCCGGCACGAAGAACCCGGTGTTCCTGCTGGATGAGGTGGACAAGCTGGGGGTGAGCCTGCAGGGTGATCCGTCGGCAGCGCTGCTCGAGGTGCTGGACCCGGCGCAGAACCACTCGTTCACGGACCACTATCTGGGCGTGCCGTTCGACCTGTCGGAGGTGCTGTTCATCGCGACGGCGAACTACCGGGACCGCATCCCGGCTCCGCTGCTGGACCGCATGGAGATGGTCGAGTTCGCCGGATATACGGAGCACGAGAAGCTCGAGATCGCGAAGCGCTATCTGCTGCCGCGGCAGGAGCGAGACAATGGTCTCAGGGCGGAGCAGATCACGGTGGAGCAGCCGGCGATCCAGCGGGTGATCAGCGAGTACACCCGGGAGGCGGGAGTCCGGCAGCTGGAGCGCGAGCTCGGCAAGCTGGCGCGCAAGGTCGCACGCCGGATCGCCGCCGGCGAAGCGGACCACGTGACGGTGGCCGCCGACGACGTGCAGCCGCTGCTCGGACGTGCCCGGGTCCATCCGGAGCAGAAGGCGGTGGAGGACACGGTGGGCGTCGCAACGGGGATGTACTACACGCCGATGGGCGGCGACATCATGTTCGTCGAGGCGAGCGTGTACCCTGGCAAGGACGCCCTGGTCCTGACCGGCCAGCTGGGCGACGTGATGAAGGAGTCGGCCCGCGCGGCGCTGACCTACGCGCGCACGCACCACGACCGCCTCGGCATTCCGCAGGACAACCTGAAGGATGTGGAGATCCACGTGCACGTGCCGGCAGGTGCGGTGCCGAAGGACGGCCCATCCGCGGGCATCACGATGGCGACGGCGCTGGTGTCCGCCCTCTCGGGTCGGCCGGCGCGTCATGATGTAGCCATGACGGGTGAGATCACGTTGACGGGAAGGGTCCTCCCGATCGGGGGAGTGAAGGAGAAGATCCTCGGCGCGCATCGCGCGGGTGTGAGCGAGGTCGTGCTGCCGGCCGAGAACGAGGCGGATCTCGAGGATCTGCCGGCGGAGGTCCGGGATCAGCTCACCGTGCACCCGGTCTCGGAGCTGGGTGAGGCGCTGGCGATTGCATTGCGTGGCGCGTCCTTGCGCGAGGGAGCGCTCGTCTTCGGCGAGTCTCCGGCGAAGGCCGGAATCGGCAACGACCTGCTGCTGCCGCGGCTGAAGCCCGGGGAGCACGGGCCGAGACAGCATCACTGATCCATGTCGGCATGAGCGCCGGGCGAATTGCCCTTGCTGCGTGCCTCGTGGCGTGCGCGGCCGGCGGCAGCGCGGCCCCCGACGACGCTCCCGGCCGGCTGGTCCGCGTCGCGAGCGGACTCGACGGACCTCTGCTGGTCACCGCGCCCGCCGGTGACTCGCGTGTCTTCATCGTGGAGCAGCCCGGCCGCATCCGCGTGTTGCGCGACGACTCGCTGCTGCCCGCCCCCTTCCTCGACATCACGGCGAAGGTCGGCAGCGGCGGCGAGCGCGGGCTGCTCGGCCTCGCCTTCCATCCCGATTACGCTTCGAACGGCCTCTTCTTCGTCGACTACACCGATCGAGATGGCGACACCAGGGTTGAGCGATACCACGCCGAGCCATCCGGCGACGTCGCCGATCCCGCCTCCGCGCACCTCATCCTGTCCGTCCCGCAGCCGTACGCGAACCACAACGGCGGCCTCGTCGTCTTCGGTCCGGACGGAAAGCTCTACGTCGGACTCGGCGACGGCGGCTCCGGCGGCGACCCACAGCGAAACGGACAGAACCCTCACACGCTGCTCGGCTCGATCCTGCGGCTGGACGTGGACGGCGGCGACCCCTACGCGATCCCGCCGGACAATCCCTTCGCGGACGGGCAGGGTGGCCGGCCGGAGATCTGGGCGTACGGGCTGCGTAACCCCTGGCGATTCTCCTTCGACCGGCCATCCGGGCTGATCTATGTGGCGGACGTCGGCCAGAACGCCTGGGAGGAGATCGACGTCGCGCCCGCGGACCGAGGCGGTCTCGACTACGGATGGAATATCATGGAGGGGACGCACTGCTATGGCGCATCGACCTGCGACCGCTCCGGGCTGGTGCTGCCCGTGCTCGAGTACGGTCACGATGAGGGCTGCTCGATAACCGGCGGTCACGTCTACCGCGGCAGCAATGTCCCCGATCTGGTCGGCTGGTACGTATATGCCGACTACTGCAGCGGCTGGATCCGCGCCCTGCGCTACGCCGATGGAGCCGTGCAGGAGCGTCGCCCGCTCGACACCGGGATCGGGCCGGTCAGCTCGTTCGGCGTGGACGCCCGCGGCGAGCTCTACGTGACGAGCGGCAACGGCAGCGTCTATCGGTTCGCTCCCTGAGCCCCCGGCCCGCAGGCCGCGCCCGCCACGAAGTGGCCGCGCCCCGACCCGAAGGGTCGCCCCCGGCCCGCAGGGCCGCGCCCGGCACGAAGTCGCCGCGCCCCGGCACGCAGTCCGCCGGCGCCCCGCAGGCGCCCGCGGCGTCCCCCCAGAGCCTTTGACTGCCCCACGCGACACCGCTATCCTGAAACCGACCGCCAGGGGTACCGCGCAACGCCGCGCGGTTGAGAGAGTCCCTTGGAACCTGACCCGGTTCACACCGGCGGAGGGAGGCGGCGTCGAGCCCAGGGAGCCTGCGACATCGGCTCCGCACGAGCGCCGTCCGCCGGGACGGCGTTTTGCGTCTGGCGTCCCCGCCGCCCCGTATCACCGTCCGAGAGGAGTCGATCATGCCGAAGTCGTCCCACACGGTATCGCGACACGACAATGTCACGACGCTGCCGATCCGTTCCTCCAACGGCAATGGCGCTTCCGGCGACTACGGCGAGGCCTTCCCCTCGTCGTGGCGTGTGTACGCGGAGGGGTCGCACGGGATCCGTGTGCCGGCGCGGGAGATCCGGCTTTCGGGCGGAGAGCCTCCGCTCCACGTCTACGACACCTCGGGGCCGCGGGGTGTCGACGTGCGGCTCGGCCTGCCTCCGCTGCGCAGGCCCTGGATCGAGCGGCGCGGCGACGTCGAGGTGATCCAGGCGGGCGCGGGAGCAGGCGCGGGCGCGGGGGAAAGGCGGAACGGCGACGATCCCCCGCCCTCGCGCACGCCCACCCGCGGGCGCAGCCGGCCCGCAGAGATGCCCGAGACACTGCTCCGACCCGCGCTCCGCGGGGCCGGCGGCCCCGTCACTCAGCTCCACTACGCGCGGCGCGACGAGGTAACGCCGGAAATGGAGTTCGTCGCGATCCGTGAAGGGCTCGACCCGGAGTTCGTGCGCGCGGAGGTCGCGCGCGGCCGCGCGATCATCCCCTGCAACATCAACCACCCCGAGATCGAGCCGATGGCAATCGGTCGCAACTTCAAGGTCAAGATCAACGCGAACATCGGCAACTCGGCGGTGACCTCCTCGATCGAGGAGGAGGTCGAGAAGCTGCGCTGGGCGACGCTCTGGGGTGCGGACACGGTGATGGACCTGTCGACGGGGAAGAACATTCACGAGACCCGACAGTGGATCCTGCGCAACTCACCCGTACCGATCGGGACGGTGCCGATCTACCAGGCGCTCGAGAAGGTGGGCGGCGTGCCCGAGGACCTCACATGGGAGATCTACCGGGACACGCTCATCGAGCAGGCCGAGCAGGGCGTGGACTACTTCACCGTCCATGCCGGAGTGCTGCTCCGCTACATCCCGCTGACCGCCGACCGTGTCACCGGCATCGTCAGCCGCGGCGGCTCGATCCTCGCCAAGTGGTGCCTGGCGCATCACCAGGAGAACTTCACCTACACGCATTTCCGTGAGATCTGCGAGATCATGGCCGCGTACAATGTCGCGTTTTCGCTCGGCGACGGGCTGCGCCCCGGCTCCATCGCGGACGCCAACGACGAGGCGCAGTTCGCCGAGCTGAAGACGCAGGGCGAGCTCACGAAGATCGCGTGGGAGCACGACGTCCAGGTCATGAACGAGGGACCGGGTCACATCCCGATGCACATGATCCGCGAAAACATGGAGAAACAGCTCGAGTGGTGCGACGAGGCGCCGTTCTACACGCTCGGCCCGCTCACAACCGACATCGCGCCCGGCTACGACCACATCACCAGCGCGATCGGCGCTGCGCAGATCGGCTGGTACGGCACCGCAATGCTGTGCTACGTCACGCCGAAGGAGCACCTCGGGCTGCCCGACCGGGACGACGTCAAGGCCGGCGTCATCGCCTACCGCATCGCCGCGCACGCCGCAGACCTCGCCAAGGGCCATCCGCGGGCGAAGGAGTGGGACGACGCGCTGAGCAAGGCCCGTTTCGAGTTCCGCTGGGAAGACCAGTTCAACCTCTCGCTCGACCCAGTCACCGCGCGGGCGTTCCACGACGAGACGCTGCCGGCGGAGGGGGCGAAGGTGGCGCACTTCTGCTCAATGTGCGGGCCTCGCTTCTGTTCTATGAGGATTTCTCAGGACATCCGCGAAGAGGCGAAGGCGGGAATGGCGCAGAAGGCCGCGGAGTTCCGTGAGTCGGGCGGCGAGATCTACGTACCAGAAGTTCCGGATTCGTGACCACACGACCACCGCCTGGTGCCACTTTGTAAGTGGCACCAAGGCAGGTGGCGGTCTCCGTCTCCTCACCGGCCGCTACGCTCAGGAGCAGGAGGAGGATCTGACGGCTCCCCTCCCCCCTCCCTGCTCATCATCTTCATCCTCCTCATCATCTTCCTCCTCCTCCTCCCCCTCCTCCTCATCATCACATTTTCCTCCCCCTTTTCCTCACCTCGCAGACGGAGGGAACAGGGTCAAGACCAAGACCAGAGAACCGGCCTCGGGACCAAGGACCCAGAGAGGAATGCGATGAACTCTGTGGGACAGATATAGCTTGCGGGCAGCGGCGGTGCGCGCAAGCTATGACTTGCTTCAAGTCGGCACACAGTAAAGGTTGAGCTTGTCAATCGCGACCGACGGTGCTATCTATAGCTTGCTAACTGGCACTACCCACGCAAGGTATAGCTTTCATGGGCAAGCAATCTCGGCGCGTCCGGCAGTTGGGTCGGGAGCAACTCGACAGGCGGCTCAACGAGGCGCGCCAGATAGCCCCAGCTCTACAAGCGCCCCCGAAGGGCTGGATCGCGGCTATCAGAACCGCGCTCGGAATGACCCAAGCGGATCTGGCGGAGCGCATGGAGGTGAGCCGGCAGGCAGTCAGCCAACTCGAGCACCGGGAGGCCGACGGATCGATCACGCTCAATGCTTTGCAGGAAGCGGCCGAGGCCCTCGGAGGACGGGTCGCATACGTCGTCATACCCGACAGCCCGGTGTCGCAGACCTTGGAGGAACGCGCATACAGAATCGCGCGGCAAATGGTGACGTCGGTTCGCCACACCATGCGCCTGGAGGATCAGGAGACCGACTCTGACGTGGATGAACGAATCCGGGAGATCGCTGAGGATCTACTCGCATCACCCCGGCGCCTGTGGTCGTACCCCTGATGCAGAGTAGGACGCCAACCGGGGCCACCCCGCTCGATCCAGATGAAGCGGAGGGCCTCCTACACGCTCACGTGGCGACCCGCGCGGAACTGGACGAGTTGGAGGAGGCGAACATTCAGATCGGCCTGGAGTGGGCGATACGCCGGGCTATCACTGGCGGGCGCCGGATCGACGTGCTCTCTGAAGA
The DNA here is from genome assembly GCA_963798855.1 of uncultured Gemmatimonadales bacterium. GTDB lineage: Bacteria > Gemmatimonadota > Gemmatimonadetes > Longimicrobiales > RSA9 > CAWCUU01. Next base: position 752,171 of record CAWCUU010000002.1, read on the forward strand.
GTTCCTGTACGCATTACATGAGCGGATGTTCGGCGAGGTCTGGAGCTGGGCCGGAGAGGTGAGGCGATCGGAGAAGAACATCGGCGTCGAAAGGTACAGGATTCGAGTCGAGGTCAAAAACCTGATCGATGACGCCCGCGTGTGGCGGGAGCGGCAGGTGTACAGCCCTGATGAAATCGCCGTGCGATTTCACCACCGACTTGTGGCTATCCACCCGTTCCCAAACGGGAATGGTCGGCACGCGAGACTGATGGCGGATCTCCTAGCGCTGCAGGCGGGCCGGCCCGCGTTTACGTGGGGCGGTGGTCGGCTCACGACCACGTCAGAGCTGCGTACCACCTACATTGCCGCTCTCCGCAACGCTGACGGGGGCGATCTAGCGCCCCTGCTGGAGTTCGCCCGCTCATAACTCGGGCGAAGCGGCCGCGAACCTCCGCCGGTGACCCAGGCAGCGTAGAGCTGCCGCCGCGGCAACGACTCGATCCGGGCCTGGTTTCCCTGACGCGGTCTGCCCATCTGGGCCGCGCTCCTTCACTCGCGGCCGCCGGCACGCTTGACGAGGGCGCGCGGTTGCGTAGTCATCCCTATATTTCGCAGTGATTGTCCGCCGGCCGCATTGCTACCGAATCCAGAGACCCAGCGCGCCCCGTCTCACTGCCCAGATGCCAGGAAGCAGAACGAGAAGCCTCGTGGACGACCCGGATACAATGCAACAGGCCGTCGCAGCCGCGGACGCGCTGTTCCATCAGCCGAAATCTACGCCCCCCTTCGAGCCGTCGTCGCCGCTCGAGGCGAAGGCGGCGGTGGAACGCTTCGCTCACCTATTCGCGAATGCACCCGGCGTGTTCAAGGCGGCTCTCGACGGGGCCCGCGAGGGCGCGGAGACCCTGTCGCACGATCGGCTGCAGGGCATCTCAGAGCTGGTCCAAAACGCCGATGACGCCGGAGCCACGCGGGTGCTCGTCGCCTTGAACGACGACTACCTGACTGTCACCCACGACGGCCGCCTGGCGAACCTGAAGGATGTCCTGGCGCTGGCGACCCCCTGGCTCACGACCAAGCGAGACGACGCCTTGGCGACGGGGCGGTTCGGCATCGGCCTCATGACGCTCCGCTCGATCTCGCACACGCTTGAGGTCTATTCCGGGCCGTACGCAATGCAGCTCGGAGCGCCGACGTTGTCCTGGATCGGTTCCACGCCGGCTGAAACTTCGTCCGGTGTTGCCCGGAGCACGGTCTTGCGCCTGCCCCTGAGCGCCGGAGCGCTCGATAGGAGCGAGTTGGAGGAATGGTTCGAGCGGTGGGACGACACCGCCCTCCTCTTCTGCTCGAACGTGTGCGCCGTGGACATCGCGATCGCCGGAGAGGAAGTCCGGTCTCTCCACCTTGAGTGGGAGGACATCGCAGACGACCGAGCGGATGCGGGGCCACCACGCACGCGCCGCCGCCGCGCGCGCTCGCGCGACGGGCGCAGTTGGATCCTGCACATGGCGGAGTTCAAGTCGCCGGAAGGCGTAGCGCGCCTCGGCAAGGTCACTGGCGGCAAGACCCGCCTGAGTGTCGCGCTTCCGGCCAAAGGCCCGGAGGGCGGCTACATCTATGCGGGGCTCCCGCTCGCACGGACGCACCTCCCCTTCCGGGTCAACGCGCAGTTCGATCCGACCACCGACCGACAGGATCTCGCGTCGACGAAGTGGAACCGCGCGCTCTACCCGCTGATCTGTGCCCTGTGGAAATCCGCAATGTTGGAGCTGTTCGAAGCCGACCCTGTGGCGGGCTGGCTTTCGGTCCCGCTGCCCCTGGCGGATGGCGTGGCGTCCGACGGTCAGGTGGGGCGGCTCGAGCGTGAGCTACTCGACGCTGCACGCAATGAACTGTCGAGGGAGGTCCGCCTCACTATACGCGGCGAATCTCGACCTCTCAGCGAGGTCGCCGCCGAGGTCCCGGCGCTGACCGGCGTCCTTACGGAGCAAGAGATCGCCAGTCTGGCTTCGGTGGCGGCATCTCTCCCCCGGGATGCGCGCGATCCGCAGGAGCGCTGGCGCGCGGTGCTGGAAGATTGGCGCTCCCCGGCCTCGCTGCCGCCGCTGGTGGACGTGCCGGCCGCCCTGCCCCTGCTCAGCGACCCGTCCCGTTCGCCGGCCGCGACCATAGCGCTCGTCGCAGCAGGACTCGAGGCCGAGCTCGAAGACGAGTTGTCGGAGTTGCCGGTGGTCGTCTTGGAGGACGGGCGCCGCATCGCCAGGCCCGCCGAGGGCGATCCTGTGCTCCTCGTTTCCGGAAGGCCCGCGGGGCTGGCCGACCGGCTCGGCCTGGCGTGCCGGCTCCACCCGGCCCACCTCGAAGCGACCACACCCGCCGCCGCGGTCCTGGGGTGGTTGGATGAGTGCGGGGCGGTATGCCGAGACCCAGGGGCCATGGCGGTCCTCGAGAGGTTGGCCATGGTTGGGCAGAGCGGAAACGCGCTCGAGACCGCCCTCACGGACGACCAAGTGTCCGCGCTACGAGAGGCGTTCGAGAACCTCGACCCGGACGATTGGGGCCGGTTCTCCGACGGCGTCGGCCTCGCAGTCCGCTTCCGCGCCCACGCCTACGACGAGTCCGGAAAGCGCCAGGAGCTGGAGGCCCTCGCGGCGGAGGCTTACCTGCCGAAGCAGATCGACAAGGAGAAGCAGTCTTTCGCGGCCGCGGCGGGCCGTGCGCCGGGGCTGGTCTGGCTGGACGGCAGCTATGCTAAGATCCTGCGGTCCCGGAAGGGGCGTAAGGGCCTGGGCGCGTTACGGTTTCTGCGCCTGCTCGGAGCCGAGACGGCGCCGCGGCTTCGCCCCCATGTGGATCTCGAACGGCGCTACGTGAACGAACGGAAGCGCGGCCTCCCCGCGTTCGTCCGCAACGGCCCGGTCGCCAGGGCGACGGCGCTGCATGCAATCGGTTCGTCGTATACGCTCGAGGACAAGGAGAGCCCCGACCTCGTATCTGTGCTGCAATCGATCGGTCGTGAGCGACGCGCCACCCGGCGCCGTGCGCGCGCCGCAGCACTTCTCGCGGCGTTGGGCCGCGCGTGGGATCGTTTGGAAGAAGACGCGACGGCCGAGGCGGCGGACGACAACTACGGGTGGGTCCCGAAGGGCGAAGTGCGGGCCTTCTGGCTATGGCAGGCTTCGTCGATTGCATGGCTCGACGGCGCCGACAGGCTCCCGCATCCGCCGGCCACCCTCAGGCGGCGCACACCAGGCACGATCGCCGTCCACGGCCCCGAGGCTCCGGGTTATCTGCATCCCGAACTACACGATCACCGGGTCGACATCCTGAGCTCGGTCGGCGTGGCCGGAGATCCCGACACGGGAACTCTGGCGCGTCGCCTCCGTGGCCTCCGGGATGAAGAGCCAATGGACGACGGTACCAGGGCGCATGCGGCGGCGCTGTACCGCACCTTGGACGGCCGGTTGAGGGACTCGACTCACCTGCAAGGCGACCTTGCGCCCATGCAGATCCGGGCCGAATTCGCCGAGGGCAGTGGGCTGGTGCTGACGAACGTCGGATGGCGGAGCCCCGGAGACGTTCTGCTCGGCAATCCGGTGTTCGGCGAGCGCCGCGCATTCGCACCGGTGCGACAAGAAGCGGCTAAGCTGTGGGACACGCTGAAGGTCAGGCGTCCGACCGTCAGCGACTATCTCGACGTGTTGGCGGAGGTGGCCCGCGGCCGCCAGGCCCCCGAAGGTGAGGACCTGGCGATCATGATCGAATGCCTACGATTCTTGGCGCAAACGGCAAAGACGGCGGCTCTGCCGGATCGAACCCGACGGCTCGCGGTCTGGACCACCCAGGGGTGGGTTCGGAAGCGACCGGTCTACGCCGTCGAGGATCTCCCGCTGGCGGACGGATTGGCCGATCGGATCCCTGTGTGGTTGCCGGGTGGAGAGGTGTCGCAGTTCAAGTCTCTACTCGAGCCGTTCCGGCTCAACTGGGTCTCCACGGGCACCGCCGAAGTCGTCGGGGCTCGGCCTGCGGTACTCGACGAGGCAGCGACTAGCCTCTTCCGCGAAGCCGCGAGCCATTTGAAGGAGGATCTCGTTCGGAACGAGCCGGCCCTGGCATACAGGATGGCGAATTCCTGGGATCGTCTGTCCAGCTTGGACGTCCAGCTCGATCCTGTATTGCAGGTGCGGGTGATAGGCGTCGGCGGCGAAGGAGGCGAGGTCGTCGACGTCTCCGCGTGGGCGGACCTCGAAGGTGGCCGTCTCCTGCTGCGGGAATCCACCGGCCTGACCGCGGTCGACGCCGGCGGCAGGGCTATCGCAAGCCTGTTCGGCTCTGAACCCAGGCGGGTGGCACACGCATGGCTGGCGGCGTGCGCCCTCGCGGGCGCCGGCCGAAAGGCGGTCGAGATCCGCTTGGCGCAGGAGCGCGCGGCCGCGCAGGACAAGGTCATCGACGAAGAGTTGGGGCGTCTGGCCGCGCATATCGCTCAGAAGCAGGCCGCCGCGAAATCCGCGGCCGAGGACGGACGCCCGTCGAAGTCACAGAAAGGGCCCGGCGGGACCGCACCCCCTGCGCCGTCTCCGCGCCCAGGTTTGATCGATCCGGGGCGGTACGACCTCAAGCGGCATGACCGCCGCGACCCAGGTGGGGCCAAGCCAGGTCCGGCCGCAGCTAGGCCATCAACCAAACGCTCCCCGCCGAAGCCGCTCCCGACGCGCGCGAGTCCGGCCCGATCGGTGACGCCTCCGCCCGCGCACACCCAAATCGACAAGGAGGCGGTCGGACTCGCGCTGCTGAGGAAAGTGCTCGCGGCGGATGACAACGAGATCAAGGACATCCGGGGAGCTCGCGGGGCCGGTGCGGACGCCGTGGATCTGGAGGGCCGCCCCTACGAGTTGAAGGTGTATTCGGGAGCGGAGCCGGACGAGGTCACGCTGGAGGGATCGCAGATCGAACGTGCCGCCACGACGCCCGGTTTCTTCCTCGTCGTCGTGTCTAACCTGGAAGGCCAGAACCCGGAGCCGAGGGTGCGCATCGTCCTCGACCCGCTCGCTCAACTCAAGCCGTCGGAACGCACGTCGATGCCGTTCTCGGGGATTCGGTCGAGCCGTTCGCTTGTGTACGAGTTCTCAGAGCTTGCCGAGGAGGACTGACCGGCGGCCGTCACTTCCTCGGCCCCCGCCTGACGGACTTGCGGTTCCCGTAGATCTTGGCCGCGGCGGTGCGGGCGGCGTGGTCGCTCGTGAAGTGGTCGTAGTAGTTCTGCGTCGTGCTCACCCGCTTGTGCCCGAGGGACTTCGAGGGCTCGTCCATGCTGCCGCCGCGCTGCAGGAAGTGAAAGGCGTAGGTGTGCCGGAACTTATGCGCGGCTTCGCCGTCCTCCTTCACGCCGGCCCGTTCCAGGACCTCCACGAGGTGATCGTGTAGCTTGCGGGCTCGGAACGGCTTCCCGTCGGGCCGCAGGAACAGCCGCCCGCACTCGGTCGGGTCGTACATCTCCCACCATTCCGGAAGCACCACCGCCGTTCGGGGCTCCTTCCCCTTCGTCTGCTTCTTTTCGCCCGTGCGGCGGGACACTTGGAAGACGATCCGGACCGTCTTCTCCTCCTCGTCGAACCTGACGATGGAGGCCGCCGCGGCCTCCATCAATCTGGCTCCCGTAGAGTACAAGAAGTCCACCAGCTTCCGGCGACTAAGCCCGTCCTCCCTCCTCTCGAGATCGATCGCCTCAGCAGCCGCCCTGATGGACTCCATCTGCGGGTCCGACCAAGGCTGCACGTCCTCTTTGGCCGGAGGCGGCAACTTGACGGCGCGCGCGGGGTTCTCTGCCACCTCGAGGAAGTCGAAGAACATCTTGAGGTGGCTCACCGTGTTGTCCACCGAGCGGACGGCGTATCCCTCCGTCAGGAAGCCGTCGCAGAGCTCCTGGATCTGACGCGCCGTGATCGTAGCGGGGTCGGCGCGCTCGCCCACCTTCTCGGCGAGGTGCGACAGCGCCGTCGAGCTGCCGGAGGCGGTCGATTCCTCGAACTGGGCTTTCCTGTGCGTCAGGAAGGCCTCGCTGGCCAGCTTGAGCGTCCGGTAGACCCCGGTGGCCTTCTGGTGATCAGCGTCCCGCTTCTGCAGGTAGTGCTCGTCGTACTTCGCCGCCCACCTCGTGGCGGTCTTTTCGCAGGTGGTGGTAGCGCCGGTCTGCCCGCTCGGCCATCCCGGGCTCGACGGGTCCCGAAGGGCGGGACGGCCGTGGCCTAGCCAACGGAGATCCACGTAGTAGGTCTCTCCGCCGGCCTTCCGGAAGATGCGAGAGCCGAGGCTCTCCGGATCGTGCGAGCGTTGCTTCCCCACCGTCGGGGCTCCCTTCCTACCTCTGGGCCTTCTTGCGCGGGCCACGGCGGACGCTCCTGGGCTTGTCGGTCGTCGTCGTCGGACGCCGACTGTCTACCTGTCGCCCAGGCGCGACCGAGAATCCCGTGGAGGGGTAGCTCGTCTCAGCGCTGCGGCGGAGCTTGTCCATGTGCGCCCGGCACGAGTTGCGAGGCAGGCGCCAATCGCCGTTCTCCTCCTGCCACGCGCCCTCCACGTCCTGCGCCTTGGCCCACTCGCGCCAGCGGCGCGAGGTCCCGCCGTAAAGCCTTGCAGCCTGGGCCGTTGACAGGATTTCCGGGCCCCCATTCGCCATCTGCCAAGCGGCAGCGAGCACTCCCACCGGGAGGGTGACGGTCACGGGATCCGTTTCCCGCAGCCAAGGAAGCACCTTCGTGAATTCGTCCAAGCTCATCATCGCGCACCCTCATCGGTGACCGGCCCGTTCTGCCGCCAGCTTCTGCTCCACCACTACCCGGTCAATGAGGTCGTCTCCAAACGGCCGCTCATCACCTGGCCACAGGGTGTCGGACTTCAGGTGGCGTTGAGAACCCCCTGGCAGATCTAGCTGGGAGCCGGCAACGCTCACTCGCTGGAGTGGGGGCGAAGCCCGGGGTGCTCTTCAGGAAGGGGCCGGGCGTGCACGGAGGCTTACGACGTTTTGGGCGGAATCCGCGGCGGCTGAGAACTACTGGTCGAAGGGACGGCGGGAGGCGCGCTCAGCGAATGGGGCGGGTTCCGCTGCTCCTGGTCAGCTTGTCCGAATCAGGTGGCAGAGAGCCAAGCAGGGAATTCCTAACTCGGCCATGGCTCAGCCTTGGCAGGCGGCAAAGTAGCCAGGCGCGAGCGACGATCGACGACCTGCCGGAATGTCCACCACCGATTCGCACGCCACCGCGGCCAGCCGTATGCGCGGCGCCCCGCCGCGGTTCGAGAATGCCCGCTTCAGGGCCCTCTCGGTCGTCCTCAGCCGTGCCGCGGCCTCGGGAAGGGTCAGCCAATCCGGATCTCCGGCGGTCGCCGCGGGGCGCAGGTACTCCAGTGCACGGCGGCACACGGCCTCCTGCTTCGCATTGGGCACCGCTAGCCGCTACTCCGGGGGCAGAGGAGGGGGTTTGTACAAGGTTCGATTCGTCTCTCAATCACCTGGTCGGCGAGTGCCTGCTGGGTGCGGCGGAGCCGGGCCTGCAGGAGGTCGAGGGTATCGGTAGGGGTAGGGCTGACATCTCGATCGGATCGCCCGGAGAGCGCATAGGAGGCGGAGTGCAGGTTTGGGTGGGGCCGGTGCCGGTGATTCCGGCTTCTCCTAGCGATCGAGCCGGCGTTAGTGGCCGGCCGCAGCCCCCGGACGATCTTCCTTCCTCGTGTTCTTGGGCTACCCCCGTTATGATCAGCCGCATGGAACTCGACGCCTGGATCGAGCAGATCACCGAGGCCTTCCGAGAGCGGCTCGTCGCGATACTGGAGTCCTACCGCGTCGCCGGCTTGGACCCTCTCGAGATCCTCGGCCCGCCAGAAGAACTCGGCGAGAGGGCGGCACTGGCCGCCTGGCCCGGTCCCCCTGAAGCTGACTCCCCGTAGGACCTCACGCCGGCGGCGTGTCTGCCGCCCGGACATCCCCGGGGCCGTGCAGCGCCTCAATGTTGGAGAGTGCACGCCTGAGCGCGTCGCGCGCACGCTGAACTCCCGCCGGCGGCGTGCTGATGCCGACCTTCACCGTCAGCTGGAATCCCTTCCGGCGCTTCCGATGCTTCACCGCGTATCGCGGGCGGCCCCGCATCGCGGGCTGCCGTAGCCCTGCAGTCGCCTTCTTCGCCTCCGGCGGTCCGCCCATCATCGCCTACCAGCGCTGCATGCCCCGCATGCGCGGCCCAGTCGCTCTCCTTCCTGCTTCCCTGACCGTGCTCGGCAACAGCCGCCGCGAGACGCTCGAGCGGGGTCCAGCGCGCGGGGGTTCACATCGCCACCCTACCCGGCGCCGGGGGTCCCGACCAAATCGGTCCAGTCCGCGGGCAAGAATTCCCTTGCCGCAGAGCTGATTTCACTCCCGCCAGACACCTCGGGGGGCCGGGGGAAGGGAGAGGTCGTCAACGGCCAGGACATGGGTCGTGAGAGGCGGGGCGGCCTCGTCGAGCAGTCGCGTGAGGGCGACGTCGCAGGCCTCGGTGATCCACCGTATGCCGGCGTTGGCGGCGCCCGGGTGTCGGACCGGACGTCACGGCTTCCGTGACGTGTCTGATGACCTGCGGAGTGACCTCAAGGCGAAGACCGAAGGACAGGAACCGGACCTGAAGCGCCCGGATGCCGTCGTTGATTGCCCGCACCGTCGCTTCGGGTGACGGCGGATCGATCCTGAGCGTGGTGAAGGCGGAGAGTCCCTGAGCCACTTCGGGCAGCAGTCCCCAATCGGCTAGGTCCTCGGCGTGGGGCCGCGGCGGCAGCCCGGCAAAGGTGCCGGAGACGACGATCAGGGCCCGGCTGCCGTCCCAGGTGAAGCCCTTCCCCGACCCCAGGTCCACCGGGATGGGGGTTCCTTCCAGCAGCGGGAGGATGCTGGTCTGCTTCCCGGTGCGATATTCCGCAGTGGTCGTCGCCTTCGCGCCGTACGATCCCGGAAGCCGCAGCCGCTCGAGGTGATGGAGGTGGACGACGGCCCGCTCGCTGAGCGCGGCGACGGAAGCCAAGGGGAACGTCTGTGCGAGTCGTGCCTGGAGCCGCGCGAGATGCCACGGGAGATCGGCGCCCTCCCAGTTCGTTTCGGAGAGACCCCCCGCATCGACCTCAGCCGAGGGGAGATCCAGGAGTTGTACGAGAGAGCGGACGAGGGCGATCCCACTGACCACACCGTCGCCTTCGAGCAGCAGGCGAGCGCCGGTCCCGTCGAAGTGATCCACGGCGGCGAGGGCCAACCGACGCGCCGGAGAGCCGTCGAATCCGGCGCGTCGCAGCCCGTCCGCGATCAGGTCGTAGAGGGCCCGCCGGTCCGCGGGAGTGCGCGGTGCAAGCAGGTCCAGCATCCATGAGGGGTGCCGCATCTCCGCCTCCAGGTTCGAGACGGTGGCAGCCTACCCGGCTCCGACGGGCGCGCGGAATTCCGTGAGCGCCGCGCCCGCTGCTGGTAGTCAGCGGGCACGGGTCCGGAGGGGACGGCGAATGGGCTACCGCGTTTGCGGCGGCGCGGTCGGTTCTCCGTGCGGTCCGGCTGCGCCGCAGCGAGCGCCCTGCGGAGCGCCGCGATCGTTCCGCGGAGATCCTGGACCTCCAGTTCGAGTACGGCGATCCGATCGCGGTCGAGCCGGCGGCTGATCAGCTGGTCGGCCAGGGCTTCTTGCGTTCGGCGAAGACGGGCCTCCAGGATTGCGATCCGGTCATTTACAGGGGGACTGTCGAGGTAGGTATCTGCGTGAGGAAGCGTCATGGTCCGGTAGGTGGGGGAGCGTTGGCTGGATCAGGTTCATAGCGGGAACTGCATGAGAGCCTGATCCAAGCCAGCGACGGTCTCCGGACCGGACGCAAGGGGGCGGGACCGCTGGTCTACTCCTCGAGTGTCCTCCAACGGGGGATGGCGTCCAGGTCTTCCAGCGCCTGTCGCAGTGCGGCGTCTCGCGCTTCCTCCACCTGGGCCTCGTTCATGGTGGGTCGGATCCGGACCGTGATGTCGTATCCTTCTCCGCGCTTCGTCCGCGTGACCGTCTTGAGCGGCCGCCCTCCCCTTCTCGCCGGCTTCGCCGTCCTCATGATCGCTTTCGCGGCGGCGGCTCCCTGCTCCGCGTACGCTTCCAGCGCAGCGAGTTTTGTCGAAAACTCCCGCTGGCTTCAACATATTGCACAGCAACGCGATGGGAGCACTGTCCGCTCGCCGGACAGCGGCCGTCAGACGGGGATCCTGAAGGCCGCGGTAGATCGTGAGATAAGTCCGTCACGGCCGATCTTTTCCCAAGGCAGAGCCACCGCAAGATTCCGCCTAGAGATCTCATCCTCCCGTCCAGAGACAAGTACTTGCTGGTCTCACCGACGAGCTGCGCCTTGTGCAACGTCGAGTACGCCACCCGATGTGCGTACTCGGCCATCATCAACTTGACGGCCTCGCCCTCGGTGAGGTCCGAGCGCACGAAGACGCGGATTCTCTCGTTCAGGCGCCCGTCGAGTGCCCCGAGCTGCCAGGCACGCACCCGCCGGTGGCCGAAGAGGATCACGTAGCTGCCGGCCGCGGTAGATCTCCGCCAGGAGCTCCGGTTCGCGCCGGTCCACCTTCCGGTTCCGCTCCACCTCGACCAGCGCCGCGGCGAGTCGCTCGGTGAGACCGCCCCTCTTCCATTCCGCGAAGAGGCTGTGCGAGAACGAGGCGTGCTGCTTGAGGAGCGCGTCGATGGCGACCAGGGCCTCCCGCAGCCGTCGGATCCGGCCAACTTCCAGCGAACCGCGGGTCGAGTCGTCGGCCTCAAGCTGGCGCGCGAACTCCTCGACGAGCCGGCCGCGTTCCGTAATCTGATAGCGGCGCGCCTGCGACACGAATTCCTGGAGCGTGCGCACGCTCTCCAGGTCGTGCTCCGACGTCACGACCCGCCACTTCTCCAGCTGCGTGAGGTGCTGCACGCATACCCGCTCGTCATACGCGCCAGCTGCCATCCCCGAATCGCGCAGGAAGCTCACGATCTCGGAGGGCCAAACCCATCCCATCTCGCTGGATTCGTAGCGCTCGTAGAGGAACGCTACGATCGCCCTATAGAGGGGCGTATTATCCGTTGCGAGGTACCGGACCTCATCCACCTGTTGGAGCCTGGCGAACACCCCCGGGCCTTCGTCCTGGATTTCCACGTCCGCGGCCTCCGGATCAGCGGGCACGGGCACCCTCCCTGCATAGGCATGACGTGCGAGACGCACAATGTTCGAATCTGAGATGCGCCTGTGACAGTCACCGGACTGGGCAATGCGCCACGCTGTTGAAGCCAGCTGCCATCGCGCAGTTCTGCCGGCGAACCTCGTTAGCCGGCGCGGTGCACCGAATCTGCTGCAGCTAGTCTTCGATCGGCGCTCGAGCAGAGGCGCGGCTCGGCCTCCAGCTCCCGGCACGGATACAGGTCAATTCTCATTGGGGTTTTGATCGTGGCCTGTCGGACGGCCTGCCAGGGCCTGAAGCAATCCCGCCACCGGATCCAGCTGTTGTGCGTGAGCCGTGGCCCAATCTGCCCATTCCTCTATGCGCTCGTACCCCGTCAACCCCCTGTCTTCGGCTCCGGTCCGAACGGCGGCCACCAAATCGAGTATCAGCCTGCTGCCTTGGAGCTGCCGCGCCTGCTCCTCCAGATCTCGAATTCGGCCCGCCTCAGCCTCCCGCTGCCGCTGCCTATCGAGCCGCTCGCGTTCCTCGACTCTGCGGCGCTCCTCTGCCTCAGCCCGCCGGAGCTCCCAATCCGCCCGCTCTTGTGCCAGCCGCGTTGCGGCGACCATGAAGTCGTTCAGGCGGTCCTCCAGCGGCCGCCGTTCAGTCTCCACTATGCTCTTCTTGATGGACCGGCCCCAATACTCCCGGAGGACCAATGCCAGCCGGCCTGCGGGTTCCTCGCGGTATGATGGCTCGTATTCGCGCCGCGGTGACGGATCGGTCGGTATCTGGCGCCGCGGCTCACGGATTCCGAACGGGATGCGCTGCCCGAGAATCACCACGTAAGTGTTACGGTCATCACTGCCGAGGGACACCTCGTAGCCGCGCTCTTCGAATGCATTGATGACAGCGTCCATGATGCGCAGCGCACGCCTGAGCAGCGGCTTGGAGACTTCAACATCCAGGTGACGGACCTTCCAGTTTGCGGGATAGCCTTCGATGCGACCGCTCGTGGGCCGCTCTAGGGCGTCGAGGGTTGTGCGCACGAGGGGATGCGGGGCTCGGAGGCTGTCCTTGACAAGGATCCGGTTCTCTGGGCGGGATTCGAAGTCGATCTGCGCCGAAACCGGTTCAGACTGGGCTCGGGGGAAGGTCCGGTGTAGCTGGATGTCTGACGCGCCTTCACGGTCTTGCTTGAGTGCCGGAAGAGGGGGGCGACGCACCGACTTCCCGGCCGCCTTCTTGGCCCAATAACCTCGGCCAGGCACTGGAACCTCAGCACGACGGCACGCCTTGGCCAAGGCCACGTCCGACATTCCGAATTCCTGTGCCAGAACACGCATCGGCCGCTCCCACACTCGTCCGTAGAGCTCCTCCCGAGTCAGCCGAGTTACGACATCAGCATGTTGCATGGGCCTTTGGGTGTTGTCTTGACGAACGGCCTTCGTGCTCAATCCCAGCTCCACGATCGGACCGAATCGCGCCAGTCCATCTGGCGCTGGCGATCGATCGCGCGTTGTCGATCCTCCTCTTCTTCATCTGCCGACGGCAGAGCCACGGGTCTCAACAGCGTGAGCAGTCGGCCATAGCTAGCCATGCTCAGGCATTCCTCCTCCACCCGGCACATGGGAGGCGCTCCGTCGAACCACTCGCACAGAAGGAGGGATTCACGCTCCTCAATCTCTCGGATGCTCACCGCTCTGTTGCCAAGGAGCCTCTTGGTCGCACTACCTTCCGGCACCCACTCCCCCTTCAGAGGCCGTCGCGCCCACGTGTGCTCACGAAGGGAGGCTGACGCGGCGGACCACTCCACTGTCCCCTCGTAACTCAGGATCACCGCCGCGGGCTCGTCCACTAGGTCCAGCAAGCGGATGGCCGCGCTGCTGATCGATACGTCGCAGCTACTCGCCAGCATGCGCACGGAGTCGAGGCATGGGATGGCCTCCCCGAGACCGGGAAGGTGGCCGGAGGGCATGAGCAGCTCGGCCGCGAAGATGTCTGCCTCCCTCTCTACCGCTCGCCTCTGATCGCGGAAGTTGCCGCCCTGGGACACGGCCAGGGTCATGCCGGGTGGCAGCAACTCGTCCACGTGGCCGTCGAGCACGAAGTGTCCGAGCTCGTGACCCAGCGTGAACCTACGGTGGCCCGACGTATAGCATTCGGCCGAATCTCGGTGCCACTTCCAATGGCCGTGGTGCCACTCTGGGTGCCACTCCCTGAGCGCAGATGTGTCTTCAGGGCGTCAGGACTCCAGGATCTCCGCGGAATTTCGCCCGCTCCGCACTTCTGCTCCATGTGCGGGCCGAAGTTCTGTTCCATGAGAATTTCGGCGGACATCCGGGACGCGGCGCAGGCGGGAATGGCGCAGAAGGCCGCGGAGTTCCGGGAGTCGGGGAGCGAGATCTACGTGCCGAGAATTCCGGATTCCTGATCCTTCCTGGGCAATCCCTCCGGTTCCTGGCGCAGACGGCCAAGGCAGCGGCCCTGCCGGAGCGAACCCGGCGACTCGCCCTCTGGACGAGCCAAGGCTGGGCTCGGAAGCGACCAGTCTACGCCGTCGAGGATCTGCCGGTGGCCGACGGATTGGCGGAGAAGGTGGCCGTATGGTTGCCAGGCGGAGAGGTCTCTCAGTTCAAGTCCCTCCTCGAGCCCTTCCGTTTGACGCGACGAGCGTACCGACGGCGTAGACGGGAGGCCCGACGAGGAAGCGTCGGCCGATGCGTCGGGCTTCGTCCGCCCCGATCTGGCCTCCGAGCAGACAGTGGTCGTGCGGCGCGTAGCGCCGCATCACGTTCACGACGATGCCGAGCACCGTCAGTGTGCCGCCGTAGAACGCCGCGGCGACCGCTTCGTGCGCGGAGCGGAGAACGCCTCCGCGACGCGCGGCCCCTTGTCAAGGAAACCATCCCGTAGCTGACCGAGCTATCCGGTGCCGGGCGCGCGCCTCGGTGCCAATGGTGCCTCGAGCGCGCGCATTCCGTTCGCGATCACGAGCAGGCTTGCCCCCATGTCCGCCAGCACGGCCATCCAGAGGGTCGCGATCCCCGTCGCGGCGAGGACGACGAAGACGGCCTTCACGAGCAGCGCGAAGACGATGTTGCCGCGGATGATCCTCTCCGCCTTCCGGGCCAGCGCGATGAGGTCGGCCAGTTTTGAGAGGTCGTCGGCCATGAGCGCGATGTCGGCGGCTTCAATGGCGACGTCGGTGCCGGCGGCGCCCATCGCCACGCCGCCGGCCGAGGCGGCGGCGAGGGCCGGTGCGTCGTTGATGCCGTCGCCGACCATGAGCACCGGACCGTGGACGGCCTCCAGCTCCCGAACCGCGGCGACCTTCTCGTCGGGGAGCAGCCCCGCCTTCACCACGAGCGCCGGGTCGCCGAGGGCGGCGGCGACCGCCCGGGCCGTCGTGGGGTTGTCGCCGGTCAGGAGGGCGATCGTTCTGATACCGGCTGACCTCAGCAACGCGACGCTGCGGGCGGCGTCCGGCCGAAGGCGGTCCGCTATGGCGACGGCGCCGAGGAAGCGCATCTCCACCGCAGCTGAAGCCGAAACCCCGTCCTCCGTGGCCACCAGGACCGCCGTGCCGCCCTCGGCCTCGAGGCGGCGCACCGCGGCCGTCGCGCGCTCATCCGCGAGCCCCATCGCCTCGAAGAGCCGCTCGCTGCCGACCAGCACTCGCCGGCCTTCGACCACTGCCTCCACGCCCCGGCCGGGGTGGGCCCGCATGGCCTCCGCGGCGGGAAGCATCACATCCTCGGCCCGCGCCCGCTCGAGAATGGCCGCGGCAAGAGGATGGTCGCTCCGGGCTTCGACGGCCGCCGCCAGCGACAGCAGCCGCCTCGGGTCCGTGCCGTCGAACGGGCGGATGGACGTGACCTCCGGCCGGCCTTCGGTGACCGTGCCCGTCTTGTCCAGGGCGACGACCCGCGCTCGGCCCGCGTTCTCCAGGTGAAGCCCGCCCTTGATCAGGATGCCGCGCCGGGCCGCCCCCGTCAGCGCGCTGACCACGGTCACCGGCGTGGAGATCACCAGCGCACATGGGCACGCCACGATGAGCAGCGCCAGCGACCGGTAGAACCACTCGCCCCAGGCGGCGCCGAACAGAAGAGGCGGCACGGCGGCGAGGAAGATGGCGGTACCGACCACGACCGGCGTGTACACGCGGGCGAACCGGTCGACGAACGCCTGGCTCGGCGCACGCGACGCCTGCGCCTCCTCCACCGCGTGGATGATCCTCGCCAGGGTCGTGTCGGTGTGCGGCCGCGTCGAGCGGACCTCGAGCGCGCCCTCGCCGTTGAGCGTGCCCGCGAAGACCTCGTCGCCCGGCTCCTTCGCCACCGGCATCGACTCGCCCGTTACGGCGGCCTGATTCACCGCCGACCGGCCCCCGAGCACGATCGCGTCCACCGCGATCTTCTCCCCAGGGCGGACGATAACGGTCTCGCCCACCGCCACTGCCTCGGCTGCCACCCGGACCTCGCGGCCGCCGCGGAGCACGGCGGCCTCGTCGGGTGCCAGTTCCATCAGCGACCGGATCGCATTCCGCGCCCGGCCCATGGAGGCCGCCTCCAGGAGCTGGGCAACGGCGAACAGGAACATCACCGACCCCGCTTCCGCCCACTGCCCGATCCCCAGCGCGCCGAGGGCGGCCACAGACATGAGGAAGTTCATGTCCAGCGCCCGGTTCACGGCTGCGCGCCAGCCGCGCGGGAACACGTGCCAACCACCCGCCAGCACGGCGCCGACGGCGAGCGTCGCGGCCGCCGCTTCCGAACCGGCCCCTACGCTGGCCGCGATGGAGCCGAGCCACAGAAGCCCGGACAGGATCGCGAGCATGAGCGGACCCCGGCGCTCCGACCACGACCGGGCTTGCCGCGGTGCGTCCACGCGCCTCGCCTTCATCCCCAGCGACGCGATGGCCCGCTCCACCTCGTCCGACCGGATCGGGCCTGCCACATCCATCGTGTGGCGCACCGGGTCGAACAGGAGCGACGTCACCTCAGGATGCGGCGCGAGCTTCGCCTCGATCTGCCGGGCTTCCGCCGCGCAGCACAGGCCCTCCACGGTGTAGCGACAGACAGCGCTCGGGGGTGCGCCCCCGGCATCCGCTCCGGCCTCAGTCGGGGGCGACGCTGGCATGATCGGAAGCGAGCTCGACAGGGAAGATCTCGTAGGGTCCGCCATGGCCCCTAACATACCATCCCTGGCTGATGTTTTTGCAGCCGAATACCGTGGACGTGGGGCGACGCCAAGCTCTCTCCGCTTCGGTCAGGCGGCGCTATCCAATCAGCGCCAGCGGTCGCCTGGCCGCTTCAGATAGTGCCGCCAGACGTATCCCCACGGGATGATCGGGATGAGGATCAGCGGCGCCGCGGCGATCGCCCGGAGATCGTCGGCGAAGGTCGGCGGAAGCTGGCCCGACCTCCATTGCGGCAGCGCATAGCCGAGCAGCCACAGGCTCTTCCACAGGAGCTCGAACAGGAGCACCGGGAGCAGCTGCAGCGGATAGCGAAGCCCGAAGATCGACAGGACCCACACGGCACAGAGCAGGCTCGTTATCACGCCCCGGGACATCGGCTGATGAACAATGTATTCGGGGACGAACACGACGCCGCCGCCAATGACCAGCACCAAATACATCGCGCGCAGGACATAGAGCCGGACCAGCGAGACCTCGCCTTGCCCGGTGTACGCAGCCGCCGGTGAAACGGACGCAGCAGTCGATGCCATCTCAGGTCTCCTGGTCAAGCGGCGCTGGAATGTTCGGTCGCGCCGGAATCGGGATGGAATTCCAGCAGGTCGCCGGGCTGGCAGTGCAGCACTCCGCAGATCGCCTCGAGCGTCGAAAAACGGATCGCCCGGGCCTTCCCGGTCTTCAGGATCGACAGGTTGGCGAGCGTGATCCCGACCTGCTCGGCGAGCTCCGTCAGGGTCATCCGCCGGTCGTGGAGCAGGTCGTCGAGCTTGACGATGATCGCCATCACACCGTCCCCGCGAGGTCCTCGCTCATGCGGCTACCTTCGCCGAAGACCTGGGCGAGGACGAACAGCAGTAGGATCGCCAGCCAGCCCGTGATGCTGAAGTCGCCACTGATTCGCAGCGGGACTCCTGCGCTCGAAACTGCCGAGGCGATCGCGACTACTCCAATGTGAAGGAGCTCGAGCGCGAGAAGCGCCCAGGCGATCGTCTTAAGCCGGCCGGCATTCTGGCTGGTGAACGACTCACCGACGCGAACCGACTCGACGATCCTCGAGAGTTCGCCGAACACGACGAAAGCGATCGGAACGCCGACGATCCCGATCCCCATGATGCCGCGCATTCCGGCGACCACGCGCTCCTGACCGGCGGGGGCGCCGACACCAAGGGCGCGCCAGGTCCACGCCTCCGCCAGAAAGGTCATCGCCAGCAGGGCTAAGATCAGCGCGCCGAAGATCCAGTTGAGCAGGATCAGGATGCGCAGGCTGATCCGGGCGACAGGCAGTGCGGACGAATCCCTCATTCGGCCCTCCAGGTAAGTTATCGATAAACGATAATACGCATATCGATTTTCAGCAAGTTGGCGAGGCGCTAGATCGAGGCGCCGCGGATCGCTGGCGGGCTTCCACCTCTACTTCCCGCGCCGCCGCCAGCGGTCGGCCGGGCTGCGGGCGCTGATCGATCACCTGCGTGCGGACTTGCGTCCGTAGGCCCCGCGAACACGCCACTGACCGAGCGAATTGCTGGCGTCGCTACAGTTCCACCTGCGTTCCCAGCTCCACCACCCGGTTCGGCGGCAGTCGGAAGAACGACGTCGCGCTTCGCGCATTCCGGCTCATGAACGCGAACAGCTTCTCGCGCCAGAGCGCCATGCCCTGCGTCCTTCGCTGCGCGATGAGTGTCTCGCGGCCGAGGAAGTAGGTAGTCTGCATCGGCTTGAGCTCGAGTCTGTTCAGGCCATCCAGCGCCGCGAGCGCGCGTGGCACGTCCACGTCCTCCATGAAGCCGTAGCGTAGCACCACGCCGAAGAAGCCGTGGCCATAGGCATGCACCTCGGCGCGGTCGGCGGGCGCCACGTGTGGGACTTCCTCGGTCAGCACCGCCAGGAAGACCACCTGCTCGTGCAGCACCTTGTTGTGCTTCAGGTTGTGCAACAGCGCCGGCGGAGTGCCCTCAGGGTCTCCGGACATGAACACGGCGGTCCCTGGGACGCGGTGTGGCGGACGCGGCGCGATGGAGCCGATGAAGTGCGGCACGGGCAGCTCGCCGGCCTTGACTCGGGCGGCGAGAATCTGCCGGCCGGTCTTCCAGGTGGTCATGAGGGTGAAGACGAGGCCGGCCACAAGCAGCGGGAACCAGCCACCATCCGGAATCTTCACCAGGTTGGCGCCCCAGAAGGAGAGGTCGATCACGAGGAATGCGCCGGCGACCGCCGCGGCGACGGGCAGCGTCCAGCCCCACTTCTCACGAGCCAGCACGTAGAACAGCACGGTCGTGATGACCATGGTCGTGGTCACGGCGACCCCATACGCGGCCGCGAGGCTGCTCGAGCTGCCGAAGCCGATCACCAGCCCGATGCACGCCACCATGAGCGCCCAGTTCACGGCCGGGATGTAGATCTGGCCGATCTCGGTGGGCGAGGTGTGCTCGATGTTCAGGCGCGGGCTGTAGCCGAACTGCACGGACTGCATGGCGAGGGAGAAGGAGCCGGAAATCACCGCCTGGGACGCGATCACGGTGGCGGCCGTCGCGATCGCGACCATGGGGTAGAGCGCCCAGTCGGGGCCCATGCGGTAGAACGGGTTCTCGATGGCAGCAGGGCTCCGGATCAGCAGCGCGCCCTGGCCGAAGTAGTTGAGCAGTAGCGCGGGAAGGACGAGCGCGAACCAGGTGAGGCGGATGGGGCGTCGCCCGAAATGGCCCATGTCTGCGTACAGCGCCTCGCCGCCCGTCACCACGAGGAAGACGCTCCCCAGTACGAGGAATCCCTTGCCGCGGTTCGCGGCAAAGAAGCCGGTGGCGTGGAGCGGGCTCACGGCGCCTAGCACTCCAGGCTCCTGCGCGATCTGGTAGACGCCCAGCGCCGCCAGGGTGAAGAACCACACCAGCGTGACGGGGCCGAAGATGCGGCCGACTCCCTCCGTGCCTCGCCGCTGGAAGAGGAAGAGCGCGATGAGAATGCCCACGGTGATGGGCACGACGTACGGCCGGAAGACGGGCGTCGCCACCTGCAGCCCTTCGACGGCCGAGAGCACGCTGATGGCGGGGGTGATCATGCCGTCGCCGTAGAGAAGGGCGGCGCCGAAGAGGCCCATCAGGATGAGCAGCCATTTGCCGCCCCGACGCCCGGCCTGCATGGGCGTGACCAGCGACGTCAGCGCGAGGATTCCGCCCTCGCCGCGGTTGTCGGCGCGCAGGACGAACACCAGGTACTTGACCGAGATGACCAGTACGAGGGCCCAGAAGATGAGCGAGAGCACACCCAGGATGTTCGCTGGAGCGACGGCGAGGCCATAGCTCTCGTGGAAGCTCTCGCGGATAGCGTAGAGCGGGCTCGTGCCGATGTCGCCGTACACGACGCCGAGCGCGGCCAGCGACAGGAGGAAGAGCCTGCGGCCGGCGGGCTCGCCGGCGGTCGGCTCGAGCCCCGGCGATGCGATCGCCTCCGGCTCGCCGGGAGGTCGTCGCGCCGGTACGGCTGCGGACACCTGTTGCCTCAGCGGCTGCCGGCCGGTTCCGCGGCTGACCCCCTGCCGGCGATCGGCTCCGCAGGCGAAGGCCAGAGCGGCGACGTTCGCTGGGACGGCGGCTGCATTGAGCGCTGAAGCTGGTGGAGCGCCGGACGGTAGCCGGGATCGAGCGCGAGCGCGGCCCGGTAGAACCTTTGCGCGTCCAGCCGGCGCGAGCGCGCCTCGCAGATCACGCCGAGAAGGTGGAATGCCGCGGGTGCGCCGGGATCGAACCCTGCGGCCGAGCGCGCTGAGGCTTCAGCCCCCTCGAGGTCATGGGCGTCGAGGCAGGCATGTGCCCGCTCAATGAGCGCTTCGTACCCGTCGTGAGCCGGATCCACGTTCGTTCCTGCATCCTTTCATGGGTGCTCCCGAGCAACTGATGGTGCCACCGCTGGCGTGAGGATCGCACAAGGACCGGCGCCCATCGCACAAAGAAACCGCAAAGGAATCGTCCGGCCCACCTCTCCCCTGTTGCGGGCGACCCCAGGAGCGCGAGATTTCGGGCGGACCCGGGAAGTAGCGGAATGGATCGAGACACGCCGTCGGTCGCGCTGGTGGTGGACGATGAGCCGCACATCCGCCGCGCTGTGCGGAACGCACTGGCCGAGGAGTTCGATCGGGTGGTGGAGGCGGCTTCAGCGACCGAGGCATTGGACCTCGCGGCGGCGCAGCGCCCCGACCTCATCGTGTTGGACCTGGCGCTGCCGGACGGGCAGGGCCTGGCCGTGTGTCGGGAGGTCCGGAAGTGGTCGACGGCGCCCATCATCGTGCTCTCGGCGCGGCACGGCGAGGGGGACAAGATAGCGTTGCTGGAGGCGGGCGCCGACGACTACGTCACGAAGCCGTTCAGCCCCGGAGAGCTGCGGGCGCGCGTGCGGGCTCAGCTCCGGCGCGCGGCGGCGTCAGCGAACCCGGCCGGTGAGGGTCCCGTGCTGGCGGACGGACTGCGCATCGACCTCGGCGCGCGCACGATCGAGCGCGACGGCGAGCCGATCCACCTGACGCCGACGGAGTGGGAACTGCTCAGGGCCTTCGTGCGCAATGCCGGCCGGACGATGACGCACGCGAGCCTGTTCAACAGCGTCTGGGCGCGGTCTTCCGGCGATCCGCAGCAGTACCTGCGCGTCTACGTGGCGAGCCTACGTCGCAAGATCGAGCGCGAGAGCGTTCGGCCCCGACTGATCATCACGGAGCCCGGTGTCGGATACCGCTTCGTCGCCCTCGACTGACGATCCCCGCGCACGGACTCGCTTGCTTCCGGCGCTGCTGCTGTGGCTGGCGCTTGCAGCGGCGGTGACGCTCGCGCTGCACGAGCTCCGCGGCGGGCTGGACAAAGCGCACATGGCGCTGGCCTACCTGCTGGTCGTGCTCTTCGCCAGCGCGCGCTCGGGGCGCGTCGTCGGCTTCACGATCTCCGTCGCGTGCTTCCTCGCCTTCAACTTCTTCCTGCTGCCGCCCTACTACACGCTGGCCATCGAGAACGCCGTGGATTGGCTGGTGCTGGGGGCGTTCCTGGTGACGGGCGCGGTCGCCGCGGAGCTGCTGCACCGGTCTCGGCGGGAGGCGGAGCTGGCGCGGCGCCGCGCGGCCGAGCTGGATCGCCTGGCGACGCTGGGCGCCGAGACGCTGAGCGTGGCGCGCGCCGAGGACGCGGTGGCGGCCATCGCGCGCGTGACGCGGAGCGAGCTGGGCGTCGAGTCGTGCGGCGTGTACCTGCGCGATGACGAGGGTCAGGGCATCCGCCTCCTCGCGGCCTCCGAAGCCGATGTCGATCGCGACGCCGCCGGCCCCTCGGTGCGAGGCGAAAGCGAGCTGTTCCGGCTGGTGACGGAGAATGGCGTCGTCGCCTTCGAGCGGTTGGACGGCACGTCCCATCTGCGTCCCCCGGGTGAGGGCGTGGAGGCGGCACTGCTGGGGGCGGGAGAAGCGCGCGTGGTGCTGCTGCCCCTGCGCGCACGGGAGCGCGTGGTGGGGCTGCTCCGGCTGGAGGATCCCCGCGGCGTCCGCCTGCTCGCGGACCAAGCGAGGCTCGCCGCGCCGCTCGCGTACTACGCCGCGCTCGGCGTCGAGCGGACGCGCCTGGCCGCGGAAGCGGAGCACGCGACCGCGCTGCGCGAGGCGGACCGACTCAAGGACGCGCTGATCGCCACGGTCTCCCACGACCTGCGCACGCCGCTGACCACCATCAAGGCACTCGCGAGCGACCTGCGCGCCGGCGGCGACGAGCGCGCGGCCACGATCGAGGAGGAAGCCGACCGATTGAACCGGCTCGTGGCCAACCTGCTCGAGCTGTCGCGCGCCCGCTCGGGGGCGCTGCCGCTCGATCTCGAGCTGAATGCCGCAGACGATCTCGTCGGCGCCGCGCTGCAGCAGCTTTCGGCGGCGCCGGGCGCGGAACGGCTGGACGTCCACCTGCCCGGCGATGAGATCCTCGTCGGCCGCTTCGACTTCGTGCACGCGCTGCGCTCGCTGGTGAACCTGCTGGAGAACGCGCTGAAGTATTCGCCGGCCCCCTCGCGAGTCGAGCTGCAGGTCTCGATGGAGGGAGACGAGATCGTGTTCGCCGTCGGGGACCGCGGGCCGGGGGTTCCGGCGGAAGAAGCGGAGCGGATCTTCGAGGCGTTTTATCGACCTGTCGACCCGGCTTCCGGACGTCAGCCGGGGACGGGGCTCGGGCTCACCATCGCACGCACCCTCGCCGAGGCGCAGGGCGGCGAGGTGCGCTACCTGCCGCGCCCGGGCGGGGGCAGCCGCTTCGAGCTGCGCCTCCGGGCGGTCGACCTGGTCCACGACGGCCTGCCCGCAGTCTGAACTCCGGCCTACACCGTAGCCGACTCGCCGTCGAGCCTCGCCTCGCGCGGCGTTCGGACCCACCTCCGGAATTCTTCACGACATCCTTGTGGCTCGGCTGTCGATCCTCACGCGATCCTGAGACGCCGAGCGGCAGATTGAACGGGTGTACGGGCGAGCGGCCTCGCCGGTCGCCCCGAGCGGGCTCATTCGATCCGGAGGAGGCTCGGAATGGCGGATCTTGCCTTCACTGCCCTCGCGGTCGCGTTCTTCGCGGTCTCGATGGGCCTTCTGCGACTCGCCCGGAGCCTCCAGGGGCGTCCGTGACCGCGGCGTACTGGATCGGTGGGGGCATCGCGCTTCTGCTCCTGCTCTACCTGGCCATCGCGCTGCTCGCGCCGGAACGCTTCTCGTGACCGCAAACGGCTGGGCGCAGATCGCGCTGTACGTCCTCGCCGTTCTGGTCCTGGTGAAGCCGCTCGGCGCTTACATGGCGCGGGTCTATCAGGGCCAGCCCGTCCTCGGGCTCGAGCGCGCGCTGGGGTCCATCGAGCGCCTCATCTATCGGCTGTGCAGGGTGGACCCGGAGCGAGAAATGGAGTGGGGCAGTTACGGGGTGGCGCTGCTGCTCTTCAATGCCGGCGGTCTGTTCTTCCTCTACGCGCTCCTACGCGTTCAGGGTCACCTGCCACTGAACCCGGCGCACGTTCCGGACGTCCCGCCGCACACCGCCTGGAACGCGGCGGTCAGCTTCACCAGCAACACCAACTGGCAGAGCTATGGCGGCGAAAGCACGCTGAGCTACCTGACGCAGATGGTCGGTCTCACGGTCCAGAATTTCGTCTCGGCCGCCACGGGGATGGCCGTGCTGGTGGCGCTGGTGCGCGGGCTGGCGCGGAAAGAGTCCGCGACGATCGGAAACTTCTGGGTCGACCTGACCCGGGGCGTGCTTTACATCCTGCTGCCGCTGGCGCTGATCCTGGCGGTCGTGCAGACGTCACAGGGAGTGGTCCAGACACTGCGACCGTACGCCACCGAGCACGTCCTCGATCCGGCGCCCGAGGCTCCGGCCGGCGGACAGCGGATCGCGCTAGGCCCGGCGTCGTCGCAGGTGGCCATCAAGCAACTCGGCACGAATGGCGGCGGCTTCTTCAACGCCAACTCCGCGCACCCCTTCGAGAACCCGACGCCGCTCTCGAACTTCATCGAGATGCTGGCGATCCTTCTCATCCCGGCGGCGCTCACGCACACGTTCGGCGTGATGGTGGGCGACCGGCGCCAGGGCTGGTCAGTCCTCGCGGCCATGACGGTGCTGTTCGTCCCGCTGCTCGTCGGCACTGCGGCGGCGGAAGGCCGCGGCAATCCCCGGCTGGAACGTCTCGGCGTCGCCCAGCACGCGAGCGCAACGCAGCCCGGCGGTAACATGGAGGGGAAGGAAGTACGCTTCGGCGTCGCCGCGTCAGCCACCTGGGCGACCGCGACCACGGCGGCCTCGAACGGCTCCGTGGACTCGATGCACGACTCCTACACGCCGCTGGGCGGGCTCATCCCGATGGCGCTGATCCAGCTGGGCGAGGTCGTCTACGGCGGGGTGGGATCGGGGCTGTACGGGATGCTGATCTTCGCAATAGTCGCGGTGTTCGTCGCCGGACTGATGGTGGGCCGCACGCCGGAGTACCTGGGCAAGAAGATCGAGCCCTTCGACATGAAGATGGCCGCGCTGGCGATCCTGGTCCCGCCCGCGATGGTGCTGATGAACACCGCCGTCGTCGTGGTGACCCCGGCGGGAGTCGCGGCCATGCACAACCCCGGGCCGCACGGCTTCTCCGAGGCGCTGTACGCTTTCTCATCGATGGGCAACAACAACGGCAGCGCCTTCGCGGGCTACGGCGCGGGCGCGCCGCTCATCGATACGTTGGGCGGCCTGGCCATGCTGTTCGCGCGCTACTGGGTGCTGCTGCCGGCACTCGCCATCGCCGGCTCGCTGGCCGCGAAGAAGAAGGTGCCGGGCGGCGCGGGCACACTGCCCACGCACACGCCGCTGTTCGTCGCCATGCTCCTGGGCGTCGTGGTGATCGTCGGCGCGCTGACGTTCATCCCCGCGCTCGCGTTGGGGCCGGTGGCCGAGCACTTCCTGCTGCACCCATGAGCTCGCCTCGACTCACGACCGATCCGCGGCGCCGGCGCGACGTCATCGACATCGCGGAGAAGAAGGCGACCGCGCGGGCGAAGCATGCGGAACGCAGGGGCCTCTTCGACGGGTCGATCATCGGCCGGGCGCTCGCCGAGGCGTTCCGGAAGCTGCACCCGCGCCACGAGGTGCGAAACCCGGTGCTGTTCGTGGTCTGGGTGGGAAGCGTGGCCACCACTGCGCTGTGGGTCGCATCCCTGGTGGGGCACGGCGGCGAGGCGCCCGGGTTCGTGCTGGCCGTCGCGCTCTGGCTCTGGTTCACGCTGCTTTTCGCGAACTTCGCGGAGGCGATGGCGGAGGGCCGCGGCAAGGCGCAGGCGGAGGCGCTGCGACGCACGCGTACCACGGCGGTGGCGAAGAAGCTGCGGGACCCATCGAAGCATCTGGAGTTCGACGCCACGAACGCGACGGACCTGCGAAAGGGCGACGTGATCCTGGCGACGTCCGGCGACACCATCGCGGCCGACGGCGAGGTGATCGAGGGCGTCGCTTCGGTGGACGAGAGCGCGATCACGGGCGAGAGCGCGCCGGTCATCCGAGAGGCGGGCGGCGACCGCAGCTCGGTCACGGGAGGCACGCGGGTGCTTTCCGACTGGCTGGTGATCCGCGTGACCGTGGACGCAGGAGAGTCATTCCTCGACCGGATGATCGGGCTCGTCGAGGGCGCGGCGCGGCAGAAGACGCCAAACGAGATCGCGCTGGACATCCTGCTCGCGGCACTCACGATCATCTTCCTGCTCGCGTGCGCGACGCTTGTGCCGTTCTCGATCTACAGCGCCGCGGCAGCGGGGCGCGGCGCGCCGATCCCGTTCAGCGTCGTGGTAGCGCTGCTGGTCTGTCTGATCCCCACCACCATCGGCGGACTCCTCTCCGCCATCGGGATCGCGGGCATGGACCGGATGATCCAGGCGAACGTCATCGCCACGTCGGGGCGGGCGGTGGAGGCGGCCGGCGACGTCGACGTGCTGCTGCTGGACAAGACGGGCACCATCACGCTCGGCAACCGGCAGGCGTCCGAGTTCCTGCCGGCGCCGGGGATCGAGCCGCGGACGCTGGCCAATGCGGCCCAGCTGGCTTCGCTGGCCGACGAGACACCGGAGGGGCGCAGCATCGTCGTCCTGGCGAAGCGGGAGCACGGCATCCGCGGCCGCGACATGGAGCGCATGAAGGCCGAGTTCGTGCCCTTCAGCGCGCAGACTCGCATGAGCGGCGTGAACCTGGATGGACGGCAGATCCGGAAGGGCGCCGCGGACGCGATCGAGCGCTACGTCGAGGACCAGGGGGGTCGTCTACCTCGCGCGATGAGGACGGCCGTGGACGAGGTGGCGCGCGCCGGCGGGACCCCGCTGGTTGTGGCCGAAGGGACGCGCGTGCTCGGCGTGATCCATCTGAAGGACGTGGTGAAGGGCGGCATCCGCGAGCGCTTCACGGAGCTGCGCGGCATGGGGATCAAGACCGTGATGATCACGGGCGACAACCCGCTCACCGCCGCCGCCATAGCGGCGGAGGCCGGGGTGGACGACTTCCTGGCCGAGGCCACGCCCGAAACGAAGCTGGACCTCATCCGCAGCTATCAGACGGGCGGCCAGCTCGTGGCCATGACCGGCGACGGGACGAACGACGCGCCGGCGCTCGCCCAGGCCAATGTCGCCGTGGCCATGAACTCGGGGACCCAGGCGGCGAAGGAAGCCAGCAACATGGTGGACCTGGACTCGAACCCCACCAAGCTCATCGAGATCGTGGAGATCGGGAAGCAGCTCCTCATGACCCGCGGCGCGCTCACGACGTTCAGCATCGCCAACGACTTGGCGAAGTACTTCGCCATCATCCCGGCGGCGTTCGTGGGCATCTACCCGCGCCTGGGCGCGCTGAACATCATGCGACTGACCAGCCCCTCAAGCGCCATCCTCTCGGCCGTGATCTTCAATGCGCTGGTCATCGTCTTTCTGATCCCGCTGGCGCTGAAGGGTGTGCGCTACCGCGCGCATCCGGCCGCGCGGCTGCTGCGCGACCACCTGCTGATCTACGGGCTCGGCGGGCTGCTCACGCCGTTCGTCGGCATCAAGCTGATCGACATGCTCCTCGCGACACTCGGCTTGACATGAGATGACGAACCTGCGCAATCCGGTTCCCGAACTCGCGCGCACGGCGCTCCTGACCCTGCTCGCCTTCGTCCTCCTGACCGGCGGCGTGTATCCGCTGGTCGTCACGGGAATCGCCCAGGCGGTGTTCCCCGGCCGGGCCAACGGGAGCCTGCTGGAGCGCGACGGCGTGGTCGTCGGCTCGGCGCTCATCGGCCAGAGGTTCACGAGCCCGGCGTACTTCCGGAACCGGCCTTCGGCGACGTCGCCATTCCCGTACGACGCCGCCGCATCCACCGGCTCCAACCTCGGGCCCACAAACCCGGCGCTGGTGGAGGCGGTGAAGGCGCGTGTCGCGGCGCTGCGCGCGGCCGACCCAGACAACAATGCGCCGATCCCGGCGGACCTCGTGACCGCGTCGGGGAGCGGCCTCGACCCGGATATCTCCCCGGCCGCCGCGTTCTGGCAGGCGGACCGCGTAGCCCGCGCGCGCAGGCTGGCGCCCGATGTCGTCCGGCGGCTCGTGCGCTCCCACACCGAGGGCCGCTGGCTCGGGATCTTCGGCGAGCCGCGG
This sequence comes from uncultured Gemmatimonadales bacterium, assembly GCA_963798855.1. Classification (GTDB taxonomy): domain Bacteria; phylum Gemmatimonadota; class Gemmatimonadetes; order Longimicrobiales; family RSA9; genus CAWCUU01. Next base: position 779,685 of record CAWCUU010000002.1, read on the forward strand.
GTGAACGTGCTGCAACTCAACCTCTCCCTGGACTCCCTCTCCGCCTCGCGCGAGCGGCGCTGATGCCGCCGGAGGAGCGGCGTCCCGATCCCGATGCGCTGCTGGCGCACGTGGAGGCCGTCGAGGAGGAGCGGCGGGGTGGGCGGCTCACGGTGTTCTTCGGCGCTGTCGCGGGCGTGGGTAAGACGTACGCGATGCTGGAGGCGGCGCGGGAGCGGCGGCGCGAGGGACTCGACGTGGTCGTCGGCGTCGTCGAGACGCACGGGCGGCGCGAGACGGAGGCGCTGCTGGAGGGGCTCGAGGTGCTGCCGCGAAAGGCGATCGAGCGCGGCGGCGTCACGCTGAGCGAGTTCGACCTGGACGCAGCGCTCGAGCGCAGGCCCGGCATCCTGCTGCTGGACGAGCTGGCGCACACGAACGCCCCGGGGAACCGCCACGCGAAGCGCTGGCAGGACGCCGAGGAGCTGCTGGACGCGGGCATCGACGTGTACACGACGCTGAACGTGCAGCACGTCGAGAGCCTCAACAATGTCGTCGCGCGCATCACGCACGTGAAGGTGCGGGAGACGGTGCCGGACGCGCTGCTGGAACGGGCGGACGAGGTCGCGCTCGTGGACCTCTCGCCGGAGGCGCTGCTCAAGCGGCTGCACGAGGGGAAGGTCTATGTCCCGGAGCAGGCGCGCCGCGCGGTCGACAACTTCTTCCGACGCGGCAACCTCATCGCGCTCCGGCAGCTCGCCCTGCGGCAGACGGCGGAGCGCGTGGACGCGGACCTTCGCGTCTACCGGAGGGCGTTCGGGGTGCGTCGGACGTGGCCGGTGCGCGAGCGGATCGTCGTAGGCGTGGGGCCCGCGCCGTCGTCACAGAGGCTCGTGCGGGCGACGAAGCGGCTGGCGGACAGGCTTGCCGCCGCGTGGACGGCGGTCTTCGTGGAGACGCCCGCATACGCCGGCTGGTCGGAGGCCGACCGCGACCGCGTCTGGGAGACGCTGCGGCTGGCGGAGAAACTCGGCGGCAAGACCGTCACCATCGGCGGTCGCGACGTGGACGAGCTGCTGGAGTACGCGCGGCGCGACAACGCGACGAAGATCGTCGTCGGAAAGCCGACGCACCCCGCGTGGCGCGACCGGCTGCTGGGCTCCAAGCTCGAGGACGTCGTGCGCGGCAGCGGCGACGTCGACGTCTACGTCATCACCGCGCCGGGCGAGGAGACCCGCGCGCCGCCGCGGCGGCCGAGTCGCGAGCCCGAACGGGTCCGGCCGCATGCATACGGCGCGGCGGCCGCTGCGGTGGCGGTGTGCACCGCCGTGGCCTTCCCGCTGCGCCCGCACGTAGCGCCGTCGATCGTGCTCATGCTGTACCTCGTGACGGTGGTCCTCGTCGCGAGTCGCCTCGGGCGCGGACCGTCCGTGCTCGCCGCCGTGGCCGCCGTGGCCACGTTCGACTTCGTCTTCGTGCCGCCGTTCTACACGTTCGCCGTCACCGACACGCAGTACTTCATCGTCTTCGGCGTGATGCTGCTGGTGGCGCTGATCATCACCACGCTGACGGACCGGCTGCGCGGGCAGGCGACCGTGTCGCGACGGCGGGAGCGCCGCACGGCCGCGCTGCTCCAGCTCAGCTCCGAATTGGTGCGGACCCGCGACCCGCGCGAGGCGTTTCGCGTCGGCGCCGAGCACGTCGCATCCACCTTCGACGCGGAGGTCGTTATCGTCGCGCCGAACGCCCTGGGCGAGCTGCGGCCTGTCGCCAGCGCGGGCTCGGGCGCGGGCTCGGACCTTATGGCTCCCACGCCGCTCGGGGCACCAGCGCGGCTGGGAGGGGAGCTGCGCGCGAGAGAGGATGCGGTAGTACGGTGGGTGTTCGATCACGGCCAGGCGGCCGGCAGCGGCACCGAGACGTTGCCCAATGCCGAGCGTCTCTACGTTCCGCTCGGCGCGTCCGGGCAGCGGCTGGGCGTGCTGGGAATCCGCGCCCGACGCCGCCTTCGCGACCCCGAGCATATGCACCTGCTGGAGACCTTCGCCGATCAGATCGCGACCGCCGTCGACCGTGCGAGGCTGGTGGAGGAGACGCGCCGGGCCGAGGAGCTGCTCGAGACCGGCCGCGCCCGCGCCGAGGTGTTCGACACCGCGACCGAGGAGCTGCGGGCGCCGCTCGAGCGTCTCGAGCGGGAGCTGAATCGGTCGGCCCCGGCAGCGACCGACACGTGCCGGCGCGGCCGCTCCGCGGTCGAGGCGGCCGCCGAGCTCCACGAAGTCGTCGACCGGCTCGCCACCGCCGCGCGCGCCGGAGCCGGACATGTGTCACCCAGGGCCCGCCCCATCTCCCCCGCCGCGCTGGTCCGCCACGCCCGCCGCGCCTGCACGATGCCGAGTGAGGCCTCCGGACCGGCTATCCAGGTCGAGCTCGAGCCGGGACTGCCGCGGGTGCTCTCGGAAGCGGAGCGCGCTTCCGCATTGGTCTCCTCACTCCTGCGGCGGGCGCTGCGGCGAGCTGGCCCCGCCGGCAGGGTCCTGGTTGCGGTGGATCGCGTGGGTGACTGGGTACAGTTCACGGTCGCCGACGACGGGCCACCAATCACCGCCGAGGACCTCGCCGGGTTCAGCGAGACCGCGGGGATGAGCCCTCTCGACCTCGCCGAAGCTCGCAGCACCGCCCGCAGTCTCGGCGGAGAGTTCTGGATCGACCCCGGGCCGGGGGCCGGGCTGACGTCCGCGTTCACCCTGCCGATCGCGAATGCGGGGCGCTCAGGCGTCGGGGGGTGAACGGCGGCGCAGCCTCGCTTCTGGTGTGCGCGGAACCCTTTCCGCCTCCATCCGGTTCGGCCGCTGAGTCCGTCACCGCGGCCGCCGAGACGAAGAGGGGTAAGAGTAGACGGGATGCGCCAGCATTCAGGCACACCAGCGGTCATGCGTGCCACCAGATCGGAGCGCCCGAGGTGAGTCGCGAGGTCATGTGGGAGCGGGTGCGGATGGCCTGGTCGATGCTGGCGGGCCGGTCGGGGCGCGACGTGCAGCCCGGCCGGCCGCGGGACGTGCGGCCGCCGAAGGAGGCGGATTCGCCCACGTTCGCCGCCGAAGGCTTCGCAGAGGAGGCGATTCCCTGGCTCGACGCCGTCTTCCGCTTCTCGCTGCGCCTGACGCGAGGCGACCGGGACGCCGCCGAGGACCTCGCACAGGAGACGTTCCTGCGGGCGCACCGGTTCTGGCACACGTACGAGCGAGGCACGAACGCGAAGTCCTGGCTGTTCACGATCTGCCGGAATACGTACCTGCACCAGAAGGAGCTCGTCCGGAACCGGTACGAACGGACGGAGACGTACCTGGACGCCCGGGTGGATGCGCTTTCGGCGGTATCGGCGTTCGGCACCCGATCGCCCGACCCCGAGCAGGAGTTCTTCGCGCGGCTGATCGACGATCGGGTAGTGGACGCGATCGACGCCCTGCCCGAGGAGTTCCGCGATGTCCTCGTGCTGAGCGACTTCGGCGATCTCAAGTACGGCGAGATCGCGCAGGTCCTCGACATCCCGGTGGGCACGGCAAAGAGCCGGCTCTTCCGGGCCAGACGAATACTGCAGGAGCAGTTGCGGGACATCGCTATAGAGTCCGGCTACGTTCGGGAGACGACGTCATGATGAAGGGCGTGGGGATGATCCGGTGCGAGCACGTCCTCGTCCGCCTGTGGGAGTTCCTCAATGGCGAGTTGTCGGTCGAGGACGAGGTCGCCGTCAAGAAGCACCTCGACGTCTGCAACCTGTGCTACCCGCGGTACGACTTCCAGCGCGCGTACTTCGAGTACACGCGGCGGTTGAAGGAGAGGGATGAAGCGCCGCCATCGCTGCGCCGGCGGCTCTTCCGCAGGATCCTCGAGCAGGAGACGAACGGCGGATGACCAACAGTGGCACTACGCAGTTCGATCTGCTGGTAATCGGCACGGGTTCCGCCGGGATGGCGGCGGCGATCCGTGGGGCCGAGCTGGGCCGGCGCGTCGGGATCGTCGAGGGCGGGACCGTCGGCGGCACCTGCGTCAACGTCGGCTGCATTCCGTCGAAGAACCTGCTCGCGGTGGCGGAGGCGTACCACTCGGCTCGGACCGGCTTCCCGGGGGTGGAGCCGTGTGAGCCGGCCCTCGGCTGGCCGGAGGTCCAGTCGCAGAAGCGGCGGATCATTCAGTCGCTCCGCACGGCCAAATACCTCGACGTCCTCGCGTCGTATCCGGAGATCACCCTCCTGCAAGGACACGCGCGGCTGACCGGCGGCGGAGTGGTGGAGGTCGATGGAGTGAACCAACGCGCCGGCAAAGTCATCATTGCGACGGGTACGTCGCCCTGGGTGCCGCCGATCGGGGGCATCGAGGATGTGGACGTCCTGACGAGCGCGACCGCCATGGAGTTGGAGCAACTTCCCGAGTCTCTGGTCGTGCTCGGCGGGGCCTCGGTCGGTCTCGAGCTCGGCCAGGCCTTCGCGCGCCTCGGGGTTCGCGTGAGCGTCATCGAGATGCTTCCCCGACTCCTGCCGGGCGAGGATCGCGATGCGGCCGACGTGCTCCGGCGCCGGCTGGAAGGGGAGGGCATCGAGATCGTCACTGCGCGGAGGTCCAGAGAGTTCAGCACGGTGGAGGCGCCGTCTCGCTGCGTGCACGGACGTCGGACGGCGAGCGGGCGTTCGAGGCGGAACGGCTCCTCGCCGCGGCGGGCCGCCGCGCCCGTACCACGGGGCTGGGGCTCGAAGCCGCCGGCGTCGAGACCGACGCCAGAGGCTTCATCCGGGTGGACGACGGCATGCGCTCGACGAATCCCCAGGTATACGCGGCGGGAGACGTCGCGGGGATTCCCGGCTTCGTCTACGTCGCCGCGACCGCAGGACGGATCGCGGCGGACAACGCCGTGGGCGCCGGGGGGCGGACCCTCGATCTGCAGGCGGTCCCGCGGGTGACGTTCACGTCGCCGCAGGTCGCGGCGGTCGGACTCGCGCCCGCGGAGGCCCGGGAGCGGAGCCTCGACGTGGAGGTGAGCCGGCTGGAACTGCGGGATGTCCCCCGCGCGGTCGTGGAGCACCGCATGGACGGCTGGGTGCAGGCCGTCGCGCAGCGGCAGTCCGCGCGGATCCTGGGTGTGCAGGCCGTCGGCCCCAACGCGGCGGAGCTGCTGGGCGAGGCAACGCTGGCGGTGCGGCTGGGGCTGACGATCGACGACATCGTCGACACGCTCCACCCCTACCTCACGTGGGTGGAAGGCTTCAGGTTGGCCGTGCAGGCCTTCCGAATCGATGTCTCCAAACTGAGCTGCTGCGCATGAGGCAGGAACGGAATGTCTTTCTCCTCGGGGCGGGTGGCGTGGGCGCGGCGTTCGCCTCCGCCGTCTGTTGTGCCGGGCCTCTGATCGCCATCGCCGCGGGGGTGCCGGGTGCCGGCTTCGCCGCCGCCATTGAGAGACTGCGGCCCTGGTTGCCGGGCGCGACGGCGCTGTTCCTTGGCGAGGGCGCCTACTGACGTGGGCGGAACGGGCCACACCGGCTCGGCCGTACTCATGCGCGAGCGAGCCTTCGGCGCGGCGGCGGTCAGGACCTCGCTCGTCGTCGGCATCGCACTGACGCTGATCAACCACCCCCAGGTCATCCGGTTGCGGGTGGGGCTGGACCTGGTCATGCCTCTGCTGCTCAACTTCATCGTGCCGTTCCTCGTGGCCGGCTACTCGAGGCATCGGCTCCTTCGGCGGCTGCGCAATCACGGAGGCGTTTCGTGAGAAATCAAAGGATCACATTCCCGGGCTCCCGAGGCGCCCAGCTCAGTGCGCGCCTGAGCCTTCCACCCGACGGGGAGGTCCGGGCGTGCGCACTGTTCGCCCACTGCTTCACCTGCTCGAAGGACCTGAAGCCCGCGATCGACATCAGCCGGGCGCTCACGCAGCAACACATCGCCGTCATGCGCTTCGACTTCACGGGCCTCGGCGAGAGCGAGGGAGACTTCGGCGACACGACCTTCACGTCGAATGTCGAGGACCTGGTCGCGGCCGCCGAGTTCATGGAGCGCCAGTACGAAGCGCCGGCCATTCTGGTTGGCCACTCGCTCGGCGGAGCGGCCGTGCTCCAGGCGGCCGCGCGCATGCCGTCCATCCGCGCCATCGCGACGATCGGCGCGCCCTTCGACCCGGCCCACGTGAAGAACCTGTTCGTCGAGTCGCTGGAGGAGATCGAGCGACGCGGCGAGGCCGACGTGTCCCTAGGCGGCCGCCGCTTCACCCTGAGCCGTGATTTCGTCCGCGACCTCGAGGGACGTCACGTCGAGGAGACGATCGCGTCGTTGGGCCGGCCGCTCCTCATCTTCCACTCGCCGGTGGACAGGACCGTCGGCATCGAGAACGCCGCGCTCATCTACAAGGCCGCGCGCCACCCCAAGAGCTTCGTCTCGCTCGACGACGCCGACCACCTCCTGCTCCGCGAGCGCGACTCGCTCTACGTCGGATCCGTCCTCGCCGCGTGGGCCGGCCGCTACCTCCCCGAGGCACCCGAGCCGGAAACCGTAGATGATCTGCGCAGGGACAATCGCGTGACGGTCCGGACCGCGACCGGCGCGTACCGGACCGAGATCCTCGCTCGGACCCACGCCCTGGTGGCCGACGAGCCGAAGGCGGTCGGGGGCGAGGATCTCGGCCCCACGCCCTACGACCTGCTGGCCGCGGCGCTGGGCGCCTGCACGACCATGACGCTGCGGATGTACGCGGACCGCAAGCAGTGGCCCCTCGAGGAGGTCGTCGTACGACTCGAGCACTCGAGGATACACGCGGAGGACGAGGAGCGCTGCGAGAACGGCGAGGCGCGGCTGGACCGGTTGGACCGGGAGGTCACGCTGACCGGTCCGCTGGACGAGGAGCAGCGGGCGCGGCTACTCGAGATCGCCGACCGTTGCCCGGTGCATCGGACGTTGAGCGCGGGCGTCCTGGTTCGGACGGAGCTCACGGAGGAGGCATCCGTCGCGGCGCCGCGATAGACTATCGGGCCCCTCCCGCGCGAAGATCCCAGCGCCAGCGAGGGGGCTCCGAGTACCTCCACGACGCCCAGGCCGAGCGTGAACGTCGGCGACATGCTAATGACCACGCGTCACTCACGAGTACGCGGGAGCGGCCACAGTTCGGCGGTGGCCGAACGCGCGCGCCAGCGGCGGGCCCAGGAACAGCATGCCACCGTAGATCAGGTGGTACACGAACCACCAGCCGGGCGCCACCATCTGCCGCTGGAGGATGACCTCGTTCAGCCACGGCAGGATCAGCCACGTGTTGATCGCCCAGATGGCGATCCCCCAGATCATCCCCGCCACCAGCGCGAGGGCCGCGTTCAGACGATTCCCGAAGACCACGAATCATGCTGACCGACCGCGGCCATCGCCGCCCGTGCTCGCCTGGTGGAGTGGGGCGCCACCGCATCCCTTGACACGGAGCCCGGCGCGCCCGAGACTGGACCCCTTCTTTGAGAATGGCTCTCAATCTCAGGAGGCGCGATGCGACTCACGGGCCGGCAAGCGCGAACAATGGCCCTCATGACAGCGATGCTGATCGCCGTGATGGCGGGCGGCGTAGCGGGGCAGGAGCCCGCGCCCGACAGCGGGCGGGCAACGGCGGACAGCGATACGGACGGGCGGGGAGACCGGGCGGGCGAGGGCCTGCAGGATGAGGCGCGCTCGCGCGCGGACGTGGGCGGCTACGGGTCCTTTCGGCTGTCGGCCAACAGCGGCGAGGGGTTGAAGGATTCGTTCACGCTGCGGCGCTTCGTTGTAACGACGGACGCGCGCATCGGGGACCGGTTCCAGGTCTACTCGGAGGTCGAGTACGAGCGGCTAACGGAGATCGAGGTGGAACAGGAGGCGAGAGCGGCGGGCTCGGGTCTGGAGTTCGTCCAGGCGCTCGAGAGCTCTCCCGGGAGCGAGCTCTCCCTGGAGCAGGCGTGGGGGCAGTGGCGGCTCACGCGCGGCTTCGCGGTCCGCTTCGGCGCGGTGCTGCCGCCGGTCGGGCGATTCAACCGACAGCACGACGACAATCTCTGGAACTTCCCCGTGCGGCCCCTGATTGACCGTGCGGCCCAGGTCCTCCCGGCATCGGCTGCGTGGACGGAGGTTGGGCTGGGGGTGGTGGGCTCGGCGGCGGTGGGAGAGCGGGGCGAGCTGAGCTACGAGGTATATGTGGTGAACGGCGTCGAGCTGGGGTTCTCCTTCGAGCGGGCGGTGGCGACGGAGGAGCGGGACGTGCGGCATGTCGGTGTCGAGGCGGAAGTGGAGCCGCGTCGAGGGGCGGTGGACGGCTCAAACACGGCGGACGCGGTAGCAGCGCGCCTGCGCTTCAGCCCGCGCCTCGGCTCCGAGGTGGCGATTTCGGGGTATACCGGCTCCTACACGCCGGACTACCTGGACGCCTCGGGCCGGATCACGACGGTCGGGCTCGACGGAACCCAGAAACTTGGATCGTTCTACGTCGAAGCCGAGGGGCTCTACACGCGCTACACGAACGCGGGCGAGGTGGCCCGGAGTTTCGCGCTCCTCGCGTCGGAGAACGCGGTGGAGGCGGTGACTGCGGCGGACCAGGGAACGCTGGAGACGGAGGTGGAGGTGACCCTCAAGAACCTGGCCGAGCGGCGCTACGGCTACTGGGCGGCGCTCTCGCGGCCGATCCCGCTCGCGCGCGGCGCGCTCGGCCTCGACGACGCGCTCCTCGTTCCGACGGTGCGCTATGAGCGCGCCTGGCTGACCGGGCTGCGCGAGGAACTGGCGTTCTCGGGCGGGCGGCTCGAGGAGGGCACGTCGAGCGTGCGCCAGGACCGGCTGCTGGCCGGCATCGCCCTCCGCCCCGTGGCCGCGCTCGTGGTCCAACTCTTCTATCAGCGCGACCACGGCTACGCGGGCGACTTGATCGCGCCCGAGACGCAGGACCGCACGAATCACGCGGTGGTGTTCGGGACCGCGGTGGGGTTCTGAGGCGCCGGCGTGCTGACCCTGCACCGGCTGGATGCTGGCTATCGCCTGCTGTACACGGGTGTGCTGCTCTTCATGACGGCCGGCACGGTGGCGCACACCGCGCACCAGGCGGCGAGGGCGGGGATCCGCCCCGCAGCGGTGGTCGCGTGGTACCGCGGCAACGAGAACGACAGGGCGGCTGAAGCGCTGCTCTTCCCGCGATCCGCCGAGGAGGTTCTGGACGACGCATGGCTGGCGGTGACGACCTACACGCTCGCGCTCCTGATCTTCGGGGGCATCCTTTACCGGAGCGACGCCGCGCCGGCAGTGCGCGCGACGCTCATCGGCGGCTATACGGCCGCGGCGCTCGTGGCCGGGGCGGCCCCGCCGCTCGTGCGCTGGGTCTCGCCCGGCTTCGCGGCGGTGGAAACGGCCGTGCTGGTGCTGCTCCCGGCACTCGCGCTCACCATGACGACAGTGGCGCTCCGCGACCTGTGGTGGCGCGCGGAGGAGGGGCCGCGCTTCGATCGGACGACGGTGCTTTGAGGGGCGCGGCGTCCGCGCTCCTCCTGGGCCTCGCCTGCCTCGCCGCCGCTCCCAGCCTTGCTACGGCCCAGGACGGGGGCGGGCAGACGCAGGCGCCACTCACGGAGCCGGAGGCCGTGCGCGAGATCTTCCCAGGGACGGCTGCGACCGAGCCGATCCGCTGGACGTCGACCGCCGCCCAGCGAGGTGCCCTCGCCGACCGCCTCGGTGCGCCGCCGGCGGACTCCGCCTACACCTTCCTGGCGGCGTTCAATGCCGCCGGGCGGTTCCTCGGGTATGCGCTGGTGACGGAAGAGCGGGGCAAATACCGTCCGATCACCTTCATGGTCGGGATCGCGCCGGACCTGCGCGTGCGCGACGTGGCCATCCTGGTGTACCGGGAGAGCCGGGGAGGTGAGGTGCGCAGCCGCCGGTTCCTGGCCCAGTACCGGGGCAAGCGGGCGGAGGATCCGATCCGCGTCGACCGCGACATCGTGAACGTGACGGGCGCCACCATCTCCGCGCGCTCCGTGAGCACGGGCGTGCGCCGGGTGCTCCTCCTGGCGACGACGGCCTTCGCCGGCCGTCCGGCGCCCGTCCCGGGCCCCGGGCTGCGCGCGCTGGACGTGCCCCGGTGACGCAGTTCTTCGCGACCCGTGACTTCAGCCTCCGGGCGGCGTCCACCCCGACGAAGGTGCTCCTTACCTGCTTCCTCCTGACCGTTTCGGCCGCGGTGGCGCTCGGCATCGTGAACTATCGCGTGCGTACTGGGCTCTCCGCGGGCGGCGCCGTCCTGTGGTACCGGGGCACGCCCGGCGGAAGCGGGCCGCTCTTCGAGAAGACCCCGCTCGAGCTGCTGGACGCCACGCACCCGCACCTCTTCGGGCAGGCGTTCCTGTTCTTCGTGCTGTGCCACCTCTTCGCGCTGACGCCGGTGCGCCCGCGGCTCAAGCTCAGCGTCTACGTCGCGGCCTTCGCGAGCGTAATGGTGGACGCGGCGTCCCCGTGGCTCATCCGCTACATCTCGCCGCTCTTCGGTCCGCTCCAGGTGGCCGGCACGGTCGTGCTCGCGGCGACGTTCGTCGTGCTCGTCGCGGTGCCACTCCGCGAGCTCTGGTTCGCACCCGCGGCCAGCAGGCAGCGGGCCACGCGGCGTCGCCGCAGCGGGCGCGAGGCTTCCTGACGGTGAGCGCGGGCCGGCGGGGCGCGCCGTCACCGCGGACACCCGGCCGCGGGGCGCTCGCGGCGCTGCTCGGCCTCTCGCTCGCGGGGTGCGGCGGGAACGGTGGCGCCGCGCCGCCGCCCACCCGCCGAAGCTGGCCGGCCATGGGCACCTTCTTTACGGCGACGGTGTGGGAGAGCGATCCCGCCGCGGCCCGCAGCGCGCTTCGGGCGGCCCGCGCCGCGGTCGAGCGCGTGGACTCCCTCATGTCGACGTACCGGCCCGAGAGCGAGATCTCGCAGGTGAACGCGCAAGCGGGGACTTACACGCCGACGCGTCTCTCGAAGGAAACGACGGACGTTCTGGCGGCGGCGCTCCGCTACGCGGCCTCGACTGCCGGCGCGCTCGACGTGACCGTGGGCCCGCTCGCGGATGTGTGGGGGTTCCATGCGCACGCCGGCAGAATCCCTCCCCGCCCGGCACTCGACTCCGCGCGCGCATTCGTGGGGTGGCGGAGGGTCGCCTTCGACTCCGCGGCGCGCATGGTGCGCCTGCCTCACCGCGGCATGCGCCTCGACCTGGGCGCGATCGCGAAGGGTTACGCGCTCGACCTCGCCGCGCGTGCAATGCGCCGCGCCGGTGCCCGCCGCGGCATGGTGGACCTGGGCGGGAACGTGCTCGTCTTCGGGGCGCCGCCGTCCGGCAGGTGGTGGCGCACCGCCGTGGTGGATCCCCGCCTCCCCGAAGCAGCGCTCGGTGTGATCACGATGGACGGTGGCGCCGTCGCGACCTCCGGAAGCTACGAACAGTTCTTCGAGGCCGGGGGGCGGCGCTACGGCCACATCTTCGACCCGCGCACGGGCGCTCCGACGAGTGGCGTCGCGAGCGCCACGGTCGTCGCGCCGACGGGCATCGCGAGCGACGCGCTCTCGACCGCCCTCTACGTGCTCGGGCCCGAGGCGGGCTGCGCGGTCGCTGCGGCCGAAGGGGTGGAGGCACTCTGGGTCCGGGATCCCGGTCCGGCCTCAGTCGCCCGCCCGCCGGCCCTCGCGCCCGGTGCCCTCGTCGCGACCCCAGGGCTCCGGCTCCGCCTCGATCCCAATGCGGGCCTCCCGTCGCCACGCCTCTGCCGGACCGAGGAGCGATAGCGGGTGGTGCCGTGGGCGCGCTCGCGCGCCGGACAACCTCGGCCACCACTTCACTCCAGCGCGTTTCCGAGGGTGCCCGTCAGTCAGCCGCCCGCCGACCGCCCTCCTCGCGCCTGGCCCCACGCGCTCCGGCGTCACCGCGTCGCGGTCACCGGCCGCGCGTCGATAATTCCCGTGCGCAGGGCGACCGGCCCGTACACCGCACCCACGACCACCCCGTAGACCAGGTGACCGACGAGGCTGCCCATGGCAATGGCGACCGAGCCGGAGAAGAGCGGCATTCCCATCATCGGTATGACGACGATCTGCGCCAGAAGGAAGGGCGCGAACCCGTAAAGGGCGCCGCGCACCGCCGGCGGACCCGCCAGCCGCGGAGCGACGACGGCGTAGATGATCGCGAGCATCGTCCCGATCATGAGGTGTCCCACCCAACCCAGCAGGATCACCCCTCCCATCTGGCCCGGCGAGCATGTTCGCCGGGTTCATGGCCGGAATCCCCATGAGGGGGGCCATCCACACACCCATGCCGGTCATCACCAGCGTTCCCACCAACCCGGCGACGATCGCCCTGCCAACCCTGATGTTCATCGGATCCTCCCCTGTACGCGTGGAGCCGGAGCCTCGCCGAACGGCGAGCCGGCTACAGTCCTCGCCGGGGGGGCGAACCGGACGGCGTATGGAAGGGTTCCCGTTGAGAAGACGCTACCCGCTGGCGCGTGACGCCGGGGATCCTCTCCCTGACCTCCAGCATGATCGCGCCTCCTTCAGTGCTACCTTCCTCCCGCCACAGCGCCCGACGCGGGCCCCGGGGAGCACCGGGCGGCGCGGCACGGCAGGGGACCAGTCAGCTGCTCCGCTTGTCGTCTCCCGCGCTCTGTCGCCAGCGACGCAGGTGCTCGATCAACGCCCGCAACGCCCGCGACGCGCGCCGCCGGTGTGGGTAGTACAGGTAGTATCCTGGGAACGGAGCGCAGAACTCTTCGAGGATCGGGACGAGCTCGCCGCGGGCAATCGCCCCGCGGACGTGGCCCTCGAACGCGAGCGTCACGCCCAGCCCCGCGATGGCGAAGCGCCGGTTGAGGGTCGCGTCGGTCGAAAGCACGCACGCCGGGACGGTCACGGCGAAGTCGCTCCCGTTCTCCGTGAACTCCCAGCGGTAGGGCGGGCTTGCGGCGGTCGGATGCCAGTTGAGGCAGTCGTGCTGGGAGAGCTCGCGCGGGTGAGCCGGCACGCCCCGGCGCTCGAAGTAGGACGGCGCGCCCACGACGACCAATCGCAGGTCACCGGTGACGGGGACGGCGATCATGTCCCTGTCGATCACCTCGCCGAGCTGGATGCCCGCGTCGTAGCCCTCCGAAACGATGTCGACCGCAACATCGCTCACCACTAGGTCGAGCCGAATCCGTGGGTGCGACGCCAGGAACTCGCTCAGCAGCGATCCGACGAACGTGGTCTCCGAGACCGTCGACGTGTGCAGACGCAGCGTGCCCCGCGGCACGTCCGCTAGCTCGCCCACGCCCGCGGCGGCCGCCCGCACTTCCTCGAGCGCCGGCCGTACCGCTGCGTAGAGCCGCTCGCCCGCTTCCGTGAGTCGCACGCTGCGCGTGGTGCGCTGCACGAGCGTGACCCCGAGCCGCTCCTCGAGCCGGCGGAGCGCCTGGCTCACCGTCGAGTGGCTCACGCCCAGGCGCTCCCCGGCTGCGCGGAAGCCCTTCGCCTCGGCGACCGCTACGAACGTCGCCATCCCCTCGAACTCGTCCGCCATTGGTCAAAATGTTAACCAGCTCGGACGGCGCTGACCAGTAGACAGACCGAACCCGTTCCGTTCGATTGCAGAAGCACCATTCGGGACGAGGCGTAGCCTACCAGCTCGGTCACCATGAGCCCGATCGTCACGAGCACCGGCACAGAGGGCATCGCGGGGAAGGTCGTCGTCATCACCGGCGCGAGCAGCGGGCTCGGGCACGCCACGACCCGGCACCTCTCCGCGCAGGGGGCGACCGTCGTGCTCGGCGCGCGGCGCTCGGATCGCATCGAGACGCTCGCGGGCGAGGTCGTGAAGGCGGGTGGTCTACGCGGCGACCAAGACGGCCGTGCGCGTGATCTCGGAAGGCCTCCGCCAGGAAGTGAAGTCGTGGAACATCCGCACGACGATCATCTCGCCGGGTGCGGTGGCGACGGAGCTGCCGCAGAGCATCACGGAGGCCGACGTCGCGGAGGGTGTCGCTGATTTCTACGACGAATACGCGATCCCCGCCGACTCGTTCGCGCGGACCGTCGCGTTCGCGATGAGCCAGCCGGAGGACGTGGACATCAACGAGATCCTCTTCCGGCCGACCCGGCAGGAGCTGTGACTCCGCCGCCCCATGGATGATGAACAAGGGCACACCCGATCCCCCTTGTGAGGCCAAGGATGAACCCTTCGATGAAAGTGCCAGCTCTCGGGCTGTGCTTCGCGGCCATGAGTGTGCTGTTCGCCTGCGCGCGGCAGATGGAAGCCGGTCCGGCTGCTGGCAATACGGCGGATGTGGAGCAGGAGTTGCTCGACCTCTCCAGGCAGAAATGGCAGTGGATGGCGGATCGCGACGTGGATGCCCTGGCCGATCTCTTCCATGCCGACGCGGTCTTCGTCCACATGGGCGGAACAATGTCCAGGACCCAGGAGCTCGGGGTCATTCGGAGCGGAGCGATCCAGTATAAGCACGCGGAGATCCACGAGGCATCCGTCAAGGTCATCGGCACGACGGCCATCGTCCTTAACCGAATTCGTCTGGATGCCGTCGTGGGCGGGAATGAGGTCAGCAATCCCTTCGTGGTGACGGAAGTGTACGTGCGGCAGGACGGTACCTGGAAGCTGGGCTCGTTGTCGTTCACCCGACTCCTGGGAGAGTGATCGCGCGCAAGCGAAGTCGCGCAGAAAGGTGACGTAATGACGATTTCGAAGCGCTCCGCGGGCGCTGCGCTCCTGTGCGCCGTGCTCGTCCCGGGCCTGACCGGTTCCGGCTGCGCGCGGGGGCAGACGCCGGGCCAGTGGGTGGTCCCCGCGGGATTCCACGTCGAGGTCTTCGCCGAGCACGTGGAGAACGCGCGCGAGATGGCACTCGGTCCGCAGGGCACGGTGTTCGTCGGATCGCGGACCGGCGACAAGGTGCACGCGGTCATCGATCGCGACGGCGACCACAAAGCGGACCGGGTGGTCGTGATCGCCAGCGGCCTCGATCAGCCCAACGGCGTCGCGATGCACGACGGGGCGCTGTACGTGGCGACTGCGAGCAGGATCCTGCGCTTCGACGACATCGAGCAGCACCTCGACTCGCCGCCTGCCCCCGTCACCGTACGAGACAGCCTGCCGAACCCGAGTGCCGGCCACACGTGGAAGTTCATTGCCTTCGGACCCGACGGCCTGCTGTACGTGTCGGTCGGAGCCCCGTGCAACGTCTGCCTGGCGCCGCCCATGGTGTCGGCCATCCTGCGCATGAAGCCCGACGGGTCGGACCTCGAGGCGTTCGCCGAGGGCATCCGCAACAGCGTGGGCTTCGACTGGCACCCGATCACACACGAGATGTGGTTCACCGACAACGGTCGCGACCTGCTCGGCGACGACGTGCCGAGCGACGAGCTCGACGTCGCGTGGAAGCCCGGGCTGCACTTCGGCTTCCCGTACTGCCACCAGGGCGACCTGTCGGACCCGGAGTTCGGCGCGCAGCGGGCGTGTTCCACGACCGAGCCGCCGGTGCTGAAGCTCGGCGCGCACGTGGCGGCGCTCGGCTTCACGTTCTACACGGGCGACATGTTCCCGGCCAGCTACAGGAACGCGGTGATCGTAGCGGAGCACGGCTCCTGGAACCGGTCCGTCCCCAGCGGCTACCGCGTCATGGTGGCGCGCACGGATGCACGCCGCGTGACGAGCTACGAGCCCCTCGTCGATGGCGGCTTTCTTCCCAACCGGGATTCCGGCGCCCCGGGCGGCTGGGATGCCGGGAGGTTGGCCGCCGGTCGGCCCGTCGATGTGCTGCAGCTGCCCGACGGCTCGATCCTGATCAGCGACGACACCGGAAATCGCATCCTCCGGGTCAGCTACCGACGGTAGCTGCCGAACGAACGATCGTGGTGAAGGTCTTCTCCATGTCGCCTTCAATACAGGGACCCTGCATGCGAAACACAGCCCGAGCCGTCTGTAGCGTGATCGTCGCGGTCGTGACTTGCACGTCGTTCGCATCCGTCGCCAGGGCGCAGAATCGCACGGAAGTGACGATCGACGACACCGACGTAGCCCCGGAGAATCTCACGTCGAGCCAGGACGGAACGGTGTACTTCGGCAGCATGGCGAAGGGCACGATCTACCGCGCCGCGCCGGGTGCCTCGCGGGCCGAGCCGTGGATTCTCGCATCCGCCGCCGGCCTGACGAGGGTGCTCGGCGTGCTCGCCGACGACCGGACCAACACCCTCTGGGTCTGTCAGAACGCCACCGATCGCCGCGGCGGAGAGCCGGTATCCGGACAGACCGCGCTCCGATCCTTCGACCTGAAGAGCGGTGGCGCGAAGGGCACGTACCCGTTCCCGCCCGACAGCGGCGTGTGCAACGACATCGCGCTGTCCGCCGACGGCACGGCCTACGTCTCGGAATCGTTTCGCGGCCGGATTCACCGGCTGAAACCCGGCGCCACCGAGCTCGAGGTGTGGGTCCAGGACGAGCAGATCGCCGTGATCGACGGTCTCGCCTTCCTCGCCGACGGTTCGCTGTACGTGAACGAGTTCACCAAAGGCGAGCTCTACCGTGTGCCGGTGAACGCGGACGGAAGCGCAGCGGCGATCGTGCCGATCGAGACGTCAATGCCCCTCGTGCGGCCTGATGGGTTACGAACCGCGGGTCCGCAGACGCTGATCCAGGCCGAAGGGCAGGGACGGGTCGCCGAGCTGACGATCGATGGCAATCGTGCGGAAGTGCGCGTGGTGCAGGACGGGTTCACGCGCGCGACCGGTGTCACCCTCGTTGGCGACTCAGCCCTCGTTCTCGTCGACCTCACCAAAGCTGTCGTCGTGCCCTATCGCCCGCGGTGACAACGACCATGACCCCAGGAAGCCCTCTCATCACCCTGAACAACGGCGTCCAGATGCCGGCCCTGGGGCTCGGCGTATTCCAGAGCAGCCCGGAGCAGACGGCCGGCGCCGTGGAGGCCGCGCTCGCCACTGGCTATCGGCTCGTGGACACCGGGGCGTCCTACTTCAACGAGCGGGAGGTCGGCGAAGGCATCCGGAAGAGCGGCATCGACCGCTCCGAGGTGTTCGTCGAGACGAAGGTGTGGATCAGCGACTACGGCTACGACGCCACGCTGCACGCGTTCGACAAGAGCGCCGGCAAGCTCGGCGTCGACCGGCTCGACCTGCTGCTCCTGCATCAGCCGCTGCCCTCGGCCTTCGACAGCACCCTCGACGCGTACCGGGCGCTGGAGAAACTGCTCGCCGACGGCAGGGTGCGCGCGATCGGCGTGAGCAACTTCATGCCGGATCACCTCGAGCGCCTGCTGGCCGAGACGTCCGTCGTGCCCGCGGTCAATCAGATCGAAGTCCATCCGTACTTCCAGCAGTCGGCGCTCCAGCGCCTGCACGCGGAGCACGGCATCCTGACCCAGGCGTGGTCGCCCATCGGCGGCATCACCTCCTACCGGGACGCGGAGCGGAGCACCTTCGACGACCCGACGCTGCGTGGGATCGGGCGTCTGCACGGCAAGTCCGCCGCCCAGGTGATGCTGCGCTGGCATCTGCAGCAGGGCCGCTCCGCGATCCCGAAGTCGACCAGACCCGCCCGCATCGCCGAGAACTTCGACGTCTTCGACTTCGAGCTCTCCAGCGAGGAGATCGCCGCGATCGACGCACTCGATACCGGAATGCGCGGCGGACCGGATCCCGAGAGCGTCACGCTCGAGAAGTACGGCAAGGAGATCCCCGAGGCGTGAGGCGCGGTTCACGTCAGCGTCCCCCGTCTAGCGAAGCCTAGCGAAGAGAGGGAGGCAACAATGGGCGATCAGGTCCGGAGGCCAGACTCCGCGATGCAGCGCCGGGACTTCCTGACCCTCGGCGCCGCCCTGACCGCGGCGGCACTGCTGCCGGCAGCGGGCGTCGGGGCGCGGGCCGTGCCGCAGCCGCCATCCGGGGTGGCCGTTCGGCCCGGTCGGAGGCGACTGGGCTCGCTGGAGGTCTCCAGCGTCGGACTCGGCGTGCAGAACATGACCCGCACGTACACCACGTTGATTCCGAGGCGGCCCCAGATGCTCGAAATCATCCGGACGGCCTTCGGCCACGGGGTCACGTTCTTCGACGCGGCCGAGGTGTATGGACCGCTCGAGGTGGAGCGTCTTCTCGGCGAAGGCGTGGCGCCGTTCCGGGACGGGGTCGTGATCACGTCCAAGTTCGGCTTCAATGTCGATCTCGAAACCGGCGAGCGCGGGGGACGCAACAGCCGTCCGGCCCACATCAAGCGGGCCGTAGAGGGCATGCTCGACCGGCTCCGGACCGACCGGATCGATCTGCTCTACCAGCACCGCGTCGACCCGCAGGTCCCGATCGAGGATGTGGCCGGTGCGGTCGAGGAGCTGATGGCCGAGGGCAAGGTCCTGCACTGGGGCCTGTCCGAGATGGGTGCCAATACGTTGCGCCGCGCTCATGCGGCCCTGCCCGTCACGGCCGTTCAGAACGAGTACTCGATGCTATGGCGCGGCCCGGAGGAGGAGATCATCCCGATCTGCGAGGAGCTGGGCATCGGCTTCGTTCCGTGGAGCCCCCTAGGCGTGGGGTTCCTCACCGGTGCAATCGACGCACGGACCGGCTTTGCCCCCGGTGACATCCGCGGCGTCGAGCCCCGCTTCTCGCGCGAGAACCTGCCCCACAACCTGGCGCTGGTGGAGCTGGTGACGAGCTGGGCCGAGCGGAAGCAGGCCGCTCCCGGCCAGATAGCCCTGGCGTGGCTGCTGGCCCAGAAGCCCTGGATCGTGCCGATCCCCGGGACGACGCAGATGGCGCACATGCTCGAGAACACCGGCGCGGCCGACATTGAGTTCACGCCCTCCGAGCTCGCCGAGCTGAACGCGTCTCTTTCGCGCATCAAGATCCGTGGGCAGCGCCTCCCGGACGGGGTGCTGTCCATGTCGGGCGTGGAGGCGCCGCCGAAGAACTGACACTCCACGAGCCCCCCGCGGAGCGACGGACGCGATCCCGTCCCATCAAGACCAAGGAACCGAAATGCAAACGCGCACGCTCGGCAACGACCTCACCGTCTCCTCCCTCGGCTACGGCTGCATGGGCCTCAGCTTCGGCTACGGCACCCGTATCGACACCGCCGAGGCCGTCGGAGTGATCCGCCACGCCGTCGACCTCGGCGTCACCTTCTTCGACACGGCCGAGGCCTACGGGCCATTCGTGAACGAGCGTGTCGTTGGCGAGGCGCTGGCACCGGTCCGCGACGACGTCGTGATCGCCAGCAAGTTCGGGTTCGACATCGACCCGGAGACCGGCGATAGCCGGGGCGGCGTCAACAGCCAGCCCGAGCACGTCAGGAGGGCCGTCGACGGGATGCTCGGGCGCCTGCGGACGGACCGAATCGACCTGCTCTACCAGCACCGCGTCGACACGGATGTCCCGATCGAGGACGTGGCCGGGGCCGTCCGGGATCTAATCGACGAGGGAAAGGTTCTCCACTTCGGGCTGTCCGAGGCCGGCGTGGAGACGGTCCGGCGGGCGCACGCCGTCCAGCCGGTGACAGCGCTCCAGAGCGAGTACTCGCTGTGGTGGCGGGAGCCGGAGGACGAGATCATCCCCACGCTCGAGGAGCTCGGGATCGGGCTCGTCCCGTTCAGCCCGCTCGGCAAGGGCTTCCTGACGGGCAAGCTGGACGCCTCGGCCGATTTCGAGGACGGCGACTTCCGGAACACGGTCCCCCGGCTGTCCAGGGAGAACCGCGAAGCCAACCGGGCGTTCGTCGAGCTGCTGGAGCGGATCGCGGCCGAGAAGGACGCGACGCCGGCGCAGATCGCCCTCGCGTGGCTGCTGGCCCAGAAGCCGTGGGTCGTGCCGATCCCCGGGACCACCAAACAGCACCGGCTCGACGAGAACGTGGCCGCGGCCCGGCTCACGCTGACGGACGATGACCTCAGCGACATCGAGAAGGGCGCCGCGCAGATCAATGTACACGGGCACCGCTACTCCGAGAGCTCGCAGCGGTTGATCGACCGCTGATGGGCACTGCGTAGCCTACAACGGGCCTCCGGAACCGATATGCCCACCCCTACGTGCGAGGTGCCATGACACGAATCGTCGCGGTAACCCTGATCCTCGCCCTCGCAGCCCCTGCGACTGCCCACGCCCAGGACAGCCTGACCATCGTCCATGGGACGCCGCCCACGAATCGTGCGCCGGCCGGGAACTTCACCGGCACCGTCCGGGTGGGCGGCTGGTTCCGGGCGGAGGCTCCCGCGCGCGCTTCCGGCGCCACCGTCGTTTTCGAGCCCGGCGCCCGGACCCACTGGCACGTCCACGCCCTCGGCCAGACCCTCGTCGTCACGGCCGGCACCGGACGCGTGCAGCGCTGGGGCGGCCCGGTCCAGGAGATCCGGCCGGGTGACGTCGTCCGGATCCCGCCCGGCGTGAAGCACTGGCATGGCGCTTCACCGCGCGCGTCCATGACCCACGTGGCTCTCGTGGAGCAGCCGGGCACAGGACCCGGCACCGAGTGGCTGGAGGAGGTCACGGACGACCAGTACGCCGGCGGGTCGCCACCGCCCGTGCCCGGCGACGACGAACCATCGCGCGCGCAGCGACTGATGGGTGACATCGCCCCCCGCTTGGCCGACCTCACCGACGAGGTCCTCTACCGCCAGGTGTGGTCGGACCCGACGCTCTCGCCGCGCGACCGGAGCCTAGTGACCGTCAGCGCGCTCGTCGCGCTGAACCGTCCCGACCAGCTTCGATCCCACCTCCGCCTGGCGCTGCGGAACGGTGTCACCGAGGACGAGCTGATCGGAGCGATAACCCACCTCGCGTTCTATTCCGGTTGGCCGAGCGCCGTCACCGCGATCGGCGTGGCCCGGGATGCTCTCGAGCGGAGATAGCCCTGGAACAACAAACATGGAGGTGGACATGAGGACACCGATCATCGGGCTGTTGCTCTTCATATCTGGCGTGCAAGCCTCCAGCGCGCAGAGCTCCGCCGTCGAACGGGAGATCGCCGATCTCTCCGCAGGGAAATGGCAATGGATGGCCGAGCAGAATACGGATACGCTCGCCACGCTCTTCCACGACAATGCCAGGTTCGTCCACATGAGCGGGACGTGGGGCACGGACGAGGAGCTCGAGATCATCAGGAGCGGGAGAATCCGCTACAAGCGGGCCGATGTCCACGACGTCGTGGTGGAGGTGTTCGACGACATCGCGATCCTGTGGAACCGCATCACTCTTCTCGCCGAGGTGAGGGGCAGCGAGGTGACGAACCCCTTTACGGTCACCGAGGTCTACAAGAAACAGGGGAGTGGCTGGAAGTTACTGGCCCTGACGTTCAGCAGCGTGCGGGACACCCACGGCCTCGAACATTGATAGGCCGATCCGACACCCTCTGATCAGGCGGGCAAGTACCATGTATTGGACGCGGTGCGGATCCTTCGGCCTGGTCGGGATGATCTCGGCCTCCCTTCTGGTGGCCGGCCCGCTCTGGGCGCAGTCGGTTCCTACCGCCTCGGGAGTCGTGCGGGGCCGGACAGAGGGGGAGGTCTCCAGCTTCAAGGGGATTCCCTATGCTGCCGCGCCGGTCGGTGCCAAACGATGGCGTCCGCCGCAACCCGTGCCGGCGTGGCAGGGAGAGCTGGATGCGGGGAAGTTCGGCGCCAGTTGCGCGCAGGCGGGATGGCCGCGCGGCTCCGGATCCATTGCAGAAGGCTCATCGGAAGATTGTCTGTTTCTCAATCTCTGGCGACCTGCCGGGGCCGAGCAGGGGGATGACCTGCCGGTGATGGTGTGGATCCACGGCGGTGCCTTCGTGTTCGGCAGCGGTTCCCAGCCGGATGGGGGCCAGTTTGCCAGGCAAGGCGTCATCCTGGTCAGCTTCAACTACCGTCTGGGGCGCCTTGGCTTCTTCGCATTCCCGGCGCTGAGCAACGAGCATCCGGAAGAGCCCAAGGGCAACTATGCCTACATGGACCAGATCGCCGCCCTCCAGTGGGTGCAGCAGAACATCGCCTCGTTCGGAGGCGATCCGAACAATGTGACCATTTTCGGTGAGTCAGCAGGTGGCGTCTCGGTCCATTCACTCCTGACCATACCTGAAGCGCAGGGCCTTTTCCACAAGGCGATCATCGAGTCCGGCGGGGGCCGGGATGGGGTTCTGACCGGGAGGCCGATCCGTGAGGAGAACGCCGACCCGTTCTACCCCGTTTCGGCGGAAACCATCGGAGTGAATTTCGCTCGCAAGCATGGGATCGAGGGCACGGATGCGGCCGCGCTGGCCGAGCTCCGCGCCTTGAGCGTTGAGGAGATCGTGGATGGAGGGCAGGAAAGTGATGGCCCCGGAGGGCCGCCGATCTACTCGGGTCCGATTCTCGACGGTGAGCTGGTCGTGGAGACGGCTGAAAGCGCGTACGAGGCCGGCAGGCAGGCAGTCGTGCGGCTCATGATCGGGTCGAATAGCGCGGAAGTGCCGGCCGGCTTCGTCAATGCCAGATCGAAGGAAGAACTGCTGTCTCTGTTCGGGAGCCTGAGGGATGAAGCGGTGGCGGCTTACGATCCTGACGGCACCACGGCTTTCGAAGAGCTGCTCACGATGGTCAACACGGACAAGGTATGGGCGGAGCCGGCCCGGTTCACCGCAAGGGCCTTCACCGCGAAGGGCGCACCGGCCTACGTATATCTCTTCTCTTACGTCTCCCCCTCGATGCGAGAGAGGATGCCGTACGGTGCAGCGCACGGATCTGAAATCCCGTACGTGTTCGACGAGCTCAGCGAGCGCGACGGCGCCACCGTTGCACCCGAGGATCGGGAAGTCGCCAGGATGATGAACACCTACTGGGCAAACTTCGCCAGGACCGGTGATCCCAACGGAGACGGACTGCCGGACTGGCCCGCCTACAGCCCCGAAGGGAACGAGATCCTCGAGATCCAATCGGATGGTAGACCGGTCGGCAAGCCCGACCCCAAGAAGGCGAGACTGGACGTCATTGAAAAGGCTGTCACGATCATGATGCCGCGCTAGCAGCCACCAGGAATGGGGGGCCATGATGCAGAACCGCACCCGTGGAACCCGTGATCTCAAGGTCAGCACCGACGGATACGGCCGCGTGGGCCTGATGCAGGCCCTGCGGGCAGCGCGGCGTAGCCTGCGCATCTGGGTCGCGGCCGCCATCGTCGCCCCGCTGAACTCCGCCGTCGCCCAGGTCGACGGCGCCGGTCGGATCGAGAAATCGGCGGCCGACGCCGTGACGGCAACACCGGATCTCGACCCCGGGGACAGCCTGGGCGTTCTGCTCGACCATCCGTCGCTGGCCGGTTTCGCCGAACGCACGCTGCCGTGGTATGGTCGAACCTACGACCGCGGCCTTCCCCTCAACCGCATCGGATCGCTGCTTCCCTATCACAGTGAGGTCGATCCGGTCACCGTCGTGAGAGGCCTGAATCGACTGATCGAGAATGCACGCCGCGGGGTCCCCGTCTTTCATGAGATCTACTCGGAAGAGGAACGTCGCTCAGATCCCGACCTTCGCGCCACCGGCCTGTTCTTCTTTCCCGGACGGGCCGGCGCGCCCTTCGCACTCATCGCGCCGGGCGGCGGGTTCGCCTACGTCGCCTCCCTCCACGAGGGCTTCCCGTACGCCGCGGAGATCAGCGCCCTCGGCTACAACGCGTTCGTGCTGACCTATCGCACCGGTCAGGGCGCACGCGCCGCCACCGCGGACATGGCTCGGGCGCTCGACCATGTCTTGGCGCATGCCGAGGAGCTCGGGGTCTCGAGGGTCCGCTATTCCGTGTGGGGTAGCTCGGCCGGCGCGCGAATGGCTGCCGGGATCGGCTCGCATGGCAGGGCCGCCTTCGGGGCGGGCGAGCCTCCGAGGCCCGCAGCCGTCGTCATGGCCTATACCGGCTACTCCGGGCGTTCGCACGATGAGCCGCCGACCTTCGTGGTGGTCGGCGGTCGCGACGGTATCGCCCCGCCCGCCGCGATGGAGCGCCGGATCGCGGCATTGCGATCAGCAGGGACAGAGGTCGAGTACCATGTCTATCCGAGCCTCGGACACGGGTTCGGCGCGGGCACGGGCACGGAGGCGGAGGGATGGATCGGCGAAGCCGTCACCTTCTGGGCGAGGCAGGTTGAAGTCGCCAAGGGAGCCTTCCCGCCGAGGCGCACAAACTGACTGGATCAATCCATTAGCCGGCCGCACGCGACGCCGCTCCAGCATTCTCGCAGCTTCATGCTCGGCCTCAGGTCGGCGCCAATGCGGTGGCTGGAGCCCGGCTCCTCGCCGCTCCTCCGCAGCCTCAATACCGGTAGAAGCGCACGTAGTCGCCGTTATACCCGGAGCCGTATAGACGGCCTTCGATCTGGCGATCCCGAACGGTTCCGTCGAAGTCGATCGGGTTGTAGCGGTCGAATTCGAACCGGAGTGAGACAACCGAGCCGCGCCGATCGCCGCTGACGTACACATCGTCGTAACCCCAGTAGCCGTCCCCCCAGACATCGCCGCGGTCGTCCCGCAGCGAGACCCGAACGTCCTCGCCGTGGATGGTCGCACGCCAGTCACCGTCGGTCGACCTGCCGCCGAGGCCCGCGATGTCGCTGCAGGCACCGAGGAGCAGCGTCAGAACCAGAGGGAGTAGGATGAGCCGTCGCATGGAGCCTCCAGGTTATCGCATCGGGACACGCGACTCCGGACAGAGTCACGCTCCGTGCCAAGCCCCGGCGCGGGATTGGAGGCAGTAAGATCAAGGGTTCTCGCGTGAAGGATGGCGAAGTGAGGGGCCCCGGCGCCCGTTGCGAGTGACAAGCCAGTGTCTCATTCCAGGGACACTCCGCCCGGCTCGCTGGACGCGTCGTCGTGGGACCTACCTTGGCTGCGAGCGGGACGGGAAAGCCGAGCCGACGGCCGCCGAGCCGACCTTGCCCCCTCGAGTCGGCTTCCACGACGGGAGGCGATTCCTCGCCGCCCCCGACGGGGAGCCCGGGCTCACCCCACGGCAGGACCGCTCACGGCCGCTGCCGCCCGGCCTGGAACACGCCGCACGGCGGCGTGGCGGCTCAACGCGACCAGCATTACCGCCGCGGCCAGCGCGATTCCCGCGACGGCCAGAAACGCTTCTTCCGTGCCGCCGGTCGCGTCCTTGAGGAAGCCGACGAGGTACGGACCCACGAAGCCGCCGGTGTTGCCGACGGAGTTGATGACCGCGATGCCGGCAGCGGCGGCGCCGCCTCGCAGGAACCGGGTCGGAAGGCACCAGAAGGGCGGCAGGAAGGCGGTTCCCCCAACGGCGACGAACGAGAGGGCGGCGACGCGGGCGACGGGCGTCGGGAGCAGCGCGGCGCCGACGAAGCCGGCGGCGCACAGCACCGCGTTCGCGGCGACGAAGAGCGCGCGCTCGCCGCTGCGGTCCGAGGCGGCCGCCATGGCGACCATCGCCGCGGCGCCGATCCCTGCAAGGGCGCCAATGAGTAGGCCGGTCGCCAGGTCGGTCGCGTGCAGAGTGTCGCGAATGAAGGTGGGAGCCCAGAAGGTGTATGCGTACGCCGTCGTGACGATCAGGAAATAGGGCAGCGCGAGCAGCCAGACGAGTGGGTTCAGGAGCGCGCGGAGCGGCGGTACGTCGGCGCCGGCCGGGTGCGCGTCGTGCTCGCGCCGGAGCGTCGCCACGAGCCACGCGCGCTGCTCGTCGGAGAGCCAGCGGGCCTCATCGGGCCGGTCGGTCAGGCGGACTAAAGTGGCGAAACCGAGGAGCACGGCGGGGAGGCCCTCCAGCAGGAAGAGCCACTCCCAGCCGTGCAGGCCCATACGGCCGTCGAGCCCCAGCAGCGCGCCGCTGAGCGGGCCGCCCAGGACCGAGGATAACGGGATCCCGAGCATGAAGAACGACATCGCCCGCCCGCGTTGTGCGCTCGGGAACCACTGGCCGAGATAGAAGACGATCCCGGGGAAGAAGCCGGCTTCCGAGGCGCCCAGCAGGAAGCGGAGCGTATAGAACTGCGCCGGCGTGCGCACGAGCATCATGGCCGAGGCGATCACGCCCCACCCGACCATGAGGGCGGCGATCCACCGCCGCGCTCCGATCCGGGCCAGCACCAGGTTGGCCGGCACCTGGAAGAGCGTGTAGCCGAGGAAGAAGATGCCCACTCCGAAGCCGTACGCGGTCGCGCTGAAGCCGAGGTCGCGGTTCATCTGCAGCGCCGCGATCGCGATGTTGGTGCGATCGAGGAAATTGACCAGGTACAGCACGAACACGAACGGGAGCAGGCGCCGACCGGCGCGGCGGAGGGTGGCCCGAGCGAGAGCGGTGTCGCGGACGCCCGGGCCAGCGGAGGCGATCGAATGGGGCGGCATGGGGGACCCCTAGCGAAGAGGGACGTGCCGGGCCGTGAGGTGCGGCCACGCTACGACCGCCACCTGAACGGCACAAGAAAGTCGCCGCGACGTCCTACGGGGGAGAAACCACTCGATGAAAGGCAGAAAGATCGCCGTCGCGTGCAAACGGGCGCGACCGCGAAGTTGCCCGACGCCAGCCGCGCCTCGGTCAGCAGTTCCTCGAAGCTGGGATACTTGTCGGGCGGATAATGGCGGCACGGAAACAGCGATTGCTCGAGCCAGCGCTCGTTCGTGAAATCGACCGGCTGAAAGAATTCCGCTGGATCGGTTCGCATCCTGGAAGACTGCACGTCGGTCGCGCGCGCGGCAACGTTGCTGCCGAGGCGCTCGCGGCCGGTACGGCCAGAGCCACGCCGCTCTGGTGCCACTTCTGCAGCGCGAATAGGTTTTCCCCGGGCGCGACCACGCCAGAAGGCTGCCGCAGATATCCCGCCCTCCCCACTCTCACAAGGAGTTCATCGTGAGGATCTCCGTTCCGGTCGGCGGTGCTCGAGGATGGATTCTGGCCGCCGCCCTCGTGCTGGCGCTGCCCAGCCTCGCCGTCGCTCAGGCGGACACGCCGCCCCCCATCCTCGGCCGCTGGGACCTGCACGTGACGGGTCCGGATGGCGTGTACCCGTCATGGCTCGAGGCGACGCCGTCGGGCAACGGCTACATCGTCGGGCGTTTCGTGGGCCGGGTGGGGAGCGCGCGCCCGATCGGTCGCATCGCCTGGGAGCAGGGCACGGCGCGGTTCGCGATCCCGCCGCAATGGGAGCAGGGCACGGCCGATCTCCGCTTCGAGGGGAAGCTCGAGGGAGATCGTCTCGTGGGAACGATCACCGATCCGGACGGCAGCCGGCACACGTTCACCGGCACGCGCGCCCCTGCGCTGCTCCACGCCGCGCCGCAATGGGGCGAGCCGATCGCGCTGTTCAACGGCCGGGATCTCACCGGCTGGAAAACGGAGGGTGGCGAGAGCCACTGGAAGGTGATCGGCGGTGTGCTCACCAGTAGCGAGAGCGGCGCGAACCTTATGACCGAGCGCACGTTCACCGACTTCAAGCTTCACGTCGAGTTCCGCTACCCGAAGGGGGGCAACAGCGGGGTGTACCTGCGCGGGCGGCACGAGGTCCAGATCGAAGACAGCCCGCACCGCGACATCCCGCTACCGGACGACATCGGTGGCGTCTACGGCTTCCTGTGGCCCAACGAGAACGCCGCGACCGGACCCGGCACCTGGCAGACGTACGACATCACGCTCGTAGGCCGCCGGGTGACGGTCGTGCTCAACGGCCACACCGTCATCGCCGACCAGCTGATCCCCGGCCTGACGGGCGGGGCGCTGGACAGCGACGAAGGCGAGCCGGGCCCGATCCTGCTCCAGGGCGACCACATGCCCATCGAGTACCGCGACATCCGCCTTACGCCGCCCCGCTGACGGATGGTGGGAGTGGGCTGCACTCCGGTTCTTCAGCGGCGTTCTACCCCGCGCTCCTCGGCGGCGAGACCGCCGCCTTCGTGAAGTACGACTCGTTGGCCATGTGACACGCGAGCGCGGCGTGGTGCCCGAAGACCGCGTCCTCCACCACCGGCTGCCTCGAGCGCACCGCCTGGAAGAAGTTCCAGAGGTGCGGCCGAGTGTCGTCGAAGTCCGGGCCGCGGATGACGAACCCCTCGGGCATCGGTGCCTGGCCGATCTCGGGATCATGCTCGGCGTGCCACTGCTCGAAGTAGGCGTCGCGCATCGCTTGCGGGAAGCCGTAGGCGTAGTAGCTCGGCGACTCGTCCTCTCCGCTCTGCGGAGAGAGGGTGATGCTGTCGCCGGTCACCTCGAGAATCCCCTTCGATCCCTGGAAGCGGTACGTCTCCGGCATCGCCGTGCCGAGATTGAGGCGGAAGTACACGGGCAGACCGGAATAGTCGAACAGCACCGCGTGCACGTCGGGCATGTTGCGCCCGTCCTTCCACCTGCGGATGCCGCCCATCGCCATGGCCTGGTCCGGCGCCTGATTCATGCCGGTCATGAACAGCATGCCGCTCACGAGGTGCACGAGCAGATCGCCGGCGACGCCGGTGCCGTACTCCTTCCACGCTCGCCAGCGCGCGAAGATCAGCGGGTTGAAGGGGACCCTGGGAACCGTGCCCTGCCAGGTGTCCCAGTCGAGGTTCGCCGGCGAGAGATCGGGCGGCGGCGGATACTCCCACGCCCCCGTGGGGCTGTTGCGGCCGAGCCAGCCCTCGATGAGCATCAGGTCACCGATCGTACCGTTCGCGATCAGCTCCTTCGCCCGGGCGCAGATCTGCGAGCTCACGCGCTGCGACCCGATCTGCACGATGCGGCCGCTTCGCTTCGCGGCGTCCACCATCGCCAGGCCGTCGGCCGGCGTGTGCGACATCGGCTTCTCGCAGTAGATGTCCTTGCCGGCGCTCACCGCGTCGACGACGATCTGCTTGTGCCAGTGGTCGGGCACGGCAGCCACGATGCAATCGATGTCCCTGTCGTCGAGCAGATCGTGGTAGCGCCGGGTGACGGTCAGGTCGGGGCGCACAAGCTCGCGCGCCAGCACATGGCGGCCGTCGTAGAGATCGCACGCGGCGGCGCATTCTACATCCTCGAGCGTGATGGAGGTCGCGAGAAGACCGGAGCCCTGCATGCCGATGCCGATCATGCCGAAGCGCACGCGATCGCTGGGCGCCACGCGTCCGGCCTTCGCGTACGGCTCCGGCGCGGCGGGGCCGCCGAGCATCGGCTTGCCGACGAAGAACCCACCGGCGATCGCGGTGCCGGCGCCGAGAAATTCGCGGCGGGAGTAGGTGTCCTGGCTCATCTGATCTCCTCGTGGTGGCGGCATGGATCGATGCGCGGTATGCATCATATGGTGCGACGAGCGCCCGACGTCCAGCCTCACCGTTCTCGATTCTCGGACCGCAGCCGATGAAACGCCGCACATTTCTCCGCCATGGACTCGGTGCAATCGCGGCCGCACTGCCCCGGTCCCGCGCAATACGGCTTCCAAGCTCCCGCCAGAACATCAGGTTCGGGTACGCGGCGATCACATGGGGCGGTGAGGACCGTCAAGCCATCGACGACATCGCGGCGGTCGGTTTCCGCGGCATTCAGCTTCGGGCATCGGCGGTCGAGATGTGGGGCGACCGGCCCGACGAGCTGAAAGACCTGCTTGGCCGACGCGGACTCTCGTTCGTAGCGCTGTCGAGCGGCACCGTACGGCTCGACCCGGCGGTCAGGGACGAAGAGCTGGCTCTACACGTGCGCAATGCACGGTTCATGAAGGGCGCGGGCGGATCGTACCTCCAGGTCCTGGATGAGCGGCCGCACGGTCGGAGCGTAGTTCCCGATGACTATCGTCGGCTGGGGGCGTTGCTCACCGATCTCGGACGCCGCACGGCCGATCTCGGAATCCCGCTGGGCTATCACAATCACATGGGAAGCCTGGGGCAGGCGCCCGAGGGGGTGGCGCGAATCATCGACGCCACCGATCCACGGTATGTCCGCGTGCTCCTCGACGTCGCCCACTACACGCAGGGCGGCGGCGACGCGCCCGACGCGGTCCGACGCTACGGCGATCGCCTCCTGTTCCTTCATATCAAGGACGTCGAGAGTCCGGTGCCGGGAAGAGGACCGGAGTCCTATCGATTCGTGGAGCTCGGAGCAGGCAAGGTCGACCTGCCGGCCGTCTTTGCCGCGCTCGAGGGGGTGGGATTCAGCGGATGGGCGATCGTCGAGCTGGACAGTCCGGTCGCTCCCGATCGAACGGCCAGGGCATCCGCCGAACAGGCCCGCACGTATATCGAGGATACGCTACACCTCGAGGTATGAAGGAAGGCCACGATGCATCGACGTGAGGCCCTGCAACTCCTCGCCGCCGGCGCCGCCCTCGGGGTACTGAATGGTCGCGACGTCGACCAGCTTCTGCTGTTCGGTCGACGGCTGCATGCGCGCCTCCGATCCGGCGGCACGCGGCCTCGCGCGCTCGATCCGCATCAGACCTCGACCGTGATGGTGGTGGCCGAGCGGATCATTCCCGCGGGAGAGACGCCGGGCGCGACGGATGCCGGTGTCGCGCCGTTCATCGACCACATGTTGGCGGACTGGTACGACGCGACGGACCGCGATCGCGTGCGAGCCGGCCTGGCGGCGCTGGACGATCGCAGCCGCGCGTTCGGTGCGGAGGACTTCGTCGGGCTGCCCGAGCCACGACAGGTGGCGCTCCTGACCGAGCTCGACGAAGCCGCCGACCGCAGTGAGCAGTGGTTCGCGACGCTCAAGTTTCTGACCGTGTGGGGGTACTTCACGTCCGAGGTCGCCATGCGCCGAACGCTCCGCGCATTCCCCCTCCCAATGCGGTACGACGGATGCGCGCCTTACGACCCCGAAACCGTGAGGCCCTGAATGAGAATCCGAGTTCGAGAGCCCGAATACGACGCAATCGTCGTGGGCTCCGGCATGACCGGCGGCTGGGCCGCCAAGGAGCTGACGGAGCTCGGACTGCGGACGCTGGTGCTGGAAGCGGGTCGGCCCATTGCCCCCGAACGGGACTATCACGAGCACGTGCCACCGTGGGAAATGTCGTTCCGCGGCTTGGGGGACCGTCGTGCCGTACAGACACGACAGGCCATGCAACACAACTCCGTCTCATTCGATGAGCTCAGCCACGTGTTCTGGTGCGACGACGTGGACAACCCCTATACCACCCCTGAAGACAAGCCGTTCTACTGGTTTCGGGCGCGCCAGGTCGGCGGGAAGTCCATTATCTGGGGGCGACAGGTCTATCGCTGGAGCGATCTCGACTTCGAAGCGAATCTTCGGGACGGCATTGCCGTCGACTGGCCCATTCGGTATGGCGACATCGCCCCCTGGTACGATCGCGTCGAGCGTTTCATCGGCGTGAGCGGCCAACGCGAGGGGCTGGCCCACCTGCCCGACGGCGCGTTTCTTCCGCCGATGGCCATGAACTGCGCCGAGCAGCATGCCCGGGACCGGATCGCGGCGCGATTCGGCCGGGATCGCGTGCTGACGATCGGTCGCGTCGCCGTCCTCACCGAATCGATCAACGGGCGGAGCGCATGTCACTACTGTGGACCGTGTCAGCGCGGATGCATCACGCGGTCATACTTCAGCAGTATCAACGCCACCCTGCCCGCCGCCCAGGCCACCGGACGCATGACATTGCGCCCGTTCAGCATCGTGCGCACGGTGCTCCACGACCCGCGGACCGGAAGGGCCACCGGCGTCGCCGTGGTCGACCCCCGGACCGGCGACGAGCGCGAGTTCACCGCGCGCATCGTGTTCCTCTGCGCGTCAGCGCTCGAGAGCGCACGCATCCTGTTGAATTCCAGATCGGGACGCTTCCCCAATGGCCTCGCCAATTCGAGCGGCCAGGTGGGGCGCAACATCATGGACCAC
Source organism: uncultured Gemmatimonadales bacterium (assembly GCA_963798855.1). Lineage (GTDB taxonomy): Bacteria > Gemmatimonadota > Gemmatimonadetes > Longimicrobiales > RSA9 > CAWCUU01. The sequence goes on from CAWCUU010000002.1 coordinate 811,476, forward strand.
ATCAAATGGGGCGGCGCCAGCGGGGAGCTCGAGGGATGGACCGACCGCACGGTCATCGGAGCGCGCCCGAACGGCATCTACGTTCCGCGGTTTCGAAACGTCCGCTCGAATCACCCGGACTTCATTCGCGGATACGGCTTCCAGGGTGGCGCCGGACGCGGTGGCTGGCAGCGAGGGCTGCAGTCCCGCGGGATCGGCCTGGATTTCAAACGCCGCCTGATGGAGCTGGGTCCCTGGGTCATGAGCTTCGGGGGCTTCGGCGAGATGCTGCCGAGGGAAAGCAACCGCGCCACGATCCATCCCGCCCGCGTCGACGCATGGGGGATTCCCATCCTGCACATCGACTGCGCCTGGGACGACAACGCCCTCGCCATCCATCGCGACATGAACGTGACGGCGGCGGAGCTGTTGGAGGCTGCCGGTGCCCGGAACATCCGCCAGAATACGGACGGCCCCAGCACACCCGGCGGCACCAACCACGAGATGGGTACGGCACGCATGGGCCGCGACCCTGAAACGTCCGTTCTCAACGGATGGAACCAGGCGTGGGATGTCCCCAACCTCTTCGTCACCGACGGCGCATGCATGACGTCGAGCGGATGTCAGAATCCGTCACTCACCTATATGGCGTTGACGGCGCGAGCGTGTCATCACGCCGTCGACCTGATGAATCGCGGTGAGCTATGAGTCGGCGACCGGAAACTCCTCGTTTACGGTGGAGGCACGATGAAGCTCGGGACCACGGCCACGGCGGTCACGCTCCTCGCGGGCCTCGGCGCCCTGGGCCAGGCCTACGGCGGGGACCGGACGGCGGGCGGCGCCGGCGGGCGCGTCGGTGGCCCGACCTCTCCCGCCGCGTACGTCGCGGCGGGGGTCGCGCCGTCGCCCTCGCACGCGAGGCCGCAGTCAGCGCAGCCGAAGAACGTGATCCTGATCGTCAGCGACGACCACCGCTACGACTTCATGGGCTTCATGGACTCCGCACCCACCTGGCTCGAAACGCCGGGGCTTGACCGGATGCGAGCGGGCGGGATGCACATCCGGAATGCGTTCGTGACCACGTCACTCTGCTCCCCGAGCCGCGCGTCGATCCTCACCGGGCAGTACGCGCACCGCCACGGCATCGTCGACAACAGCACGCCGCCGCCCCCGGACACCCACGTGTTCCCCGAGCTGCTCCAGCAGGCGGGCTGGCGCACGGCATTCATCGGCAAGTGGCACATGGGCGAGCACACCGACAACCCGAAGCCGGGGTTCGATCGCTGGGTCAGCTTCCAGGGCCAGGGCGTGTACGTGAACCCCACGCTGAACGTGGATGGCGACCGGTTCCAGGTGGAGGGCTACACGACGGAGATCCTGACCGACTACGCCCTCGACTGGCTGAAGAAGCGACGCGGGGATTCGCACCCGTTCTACCTCCAGCTCTCCCACAAGGCCACCCACGCCGAGTTCGTCCCGTCGCCGAAGGACTCCGGCACGTACGCGGGCGTCGAGATCCCGTACCCGGTCACGATGTCGAACACCGAGGCGAACTACCGGGACAAGCCGCACTGGGTGGAGGCACAGCGCTACGGTTGGCACGGCGTGGCGTACCCCTACCACGGCGCCATGGACTTCGACGAGTTCTACCGCCGGTACGCGGAGACGCTGCTCGGCCTCGACCGGAGTATTGGCAGGCTCCTGGACTACCTCGAGGAGAGCGGCCTCGCGGAGAACACGCTCGTCCTGTACATCGGCGACAACGGATTCATGCTCGGCGAGCACGGCCTGATCGACAAGCGGAATGCGTACGAAGAGTCGATCCGGGTGCCGATGCTGGCGTGGGCGCCTGGATGGATCCCGGCCGGGAGCGCGACGGAGGCGACCGTCCGCAACATCGACATCGCGCCCACCATCGCGCAGATGGCGGGGATCGACATCCCGTGGACCGTGGACGGCGAGTCGTTCCTGCCGATCCTGCGAGGTGAGACGCCGGCCGACCAGGACGAGCTGCTCTACGAGTACTACTGGGAGTACGCCTTCCCCCACACACCCACGACGTTCGCGCTGCGGGGCGATCGGTACAAGTACATCACGTATCACGGCGTCTGGGACATCAGTGAGCTGTACGACATCCGAAACGACCCGCTGGAGCAGCACAACCTGATCCTAACGCCACCGTTCACCGACACAGCCACCGCGATGCGGGACCGGCTCTTCGACCGTCTCGAGGCGACGGACGGGATGTACGTGCCGGTGCGCCGCGGGAACTGGCAGGCGGCGGAGCGCCTCCGGCCGGGGGGCTGAGTCGCGGCTGCGAGTCCCGCTCGACTGGCGCGACCCGGCGACCCGAAGCAAGTTGGGACCAAGCTGGGACCGCGGCGGCTCGACGCCCGGGTTCGGCGCTGACCGCTGGGGCATCCCAACCTGTTCATCACGGACGCCGCCTGCATGGCCTCGACAGCGAATAAGAACCCATCCATCACCTACATGGCGCTGACGGCGAGGGCGGTCGACCATGCGGTCGGGCTGATGAAGCGCAATGAGCTCTGAACCGAAGAGCGCGCCGCTCGGCCGGCGGGAGTTTCTGGGCGCAGCCGTCGCTGCGGTCGGCATTCAAACGATCGGGCGGCAGATCGGACCGCTCGCGCACGCGAAAGATGGAGCCGCATCTGCCGTCGAGCGGTCGGATGCGGTACGCTCGACGCCTCCTGAGAACCCGCGGCCGGCGCGGTTGCGTCAGTCCGTCTGCCGATGGCCGTTCGCGTCGATTCCGCTGCCGCAATTCGCGGCGATGTGCGGGCGTCTCGGCTTCGGCGCGATCGACCTGCTGTACGCCGATGAGTGGGCCGTGGCGGAAGATGCCGGGCTCGTCTGCTCGACGGGCTACCCGTCGCACCGGTCCGACTTCATCGCGCGCGGCTTCAACGATCGCGCGAGTCACGCGCTCCTGCTGAAAGAGCTCGAGACGACGCTACCCGTGGCGCAGCGGCACGGCGTCCGCAACGTGATCACGATGTTCGGCAACGCGGGCGGGCGAACGGAAAGCGAGGGCATCGACGCGTGCATCGACGGGCTCCGTCGCATTGCGCCGCTGGCGGAAGAGACGGGCGTGAACGTCATCGTCGAGATGCTGAACAGCAAGGTCGATCATCGTGGCTACCAGGCGGACTCGACGCGCTACGGCGTGGAGGTCGCGAAAGGCGTCGGCTCGGCGCGCGTCCGGCTGCTCTACGACATCTACCACATGCAGATCATGGAAGGCGACGTGATCCGCACGATCCGCGCGAATCACGAGTACTTCGCGCACTACCACACCGCCGGCAACCCGGGCCGCAACGAGCTGAACGACGCGCAGGAGCTGCAGTACGGGGCGATCATGAACGCGATCGCGGAGACCGGCTTCGACGGCTGGGTCGCGCACGAGTTCATCCCGACGATCGATCCGGAGACCGGACTTCGCCAGGCGCGCGACCGCTGCACCGTCTGACGCGTCCGGCCACCGCCCTCGACCGCCGACGGTGCGCAATCGGGGGTCAGGTACCTCCCGTGGCGCTCGCGTCCGTCACGGATTGAGGATCCCCTTCTTTCCGAGGTGAGGCGACCGATGGGGCTGTTCGCCGAACGATAGTGGAACGCGGCAGCCGCATGCCCGCGCAACGGCCTGCGAGCGGATGTGGATTTCGACGGATCCGAAGGAGAGCGCGAGGGACTGCGGCGCCAGCGAGTTGGCGGTTCACCAATTCCGCTCGAGTACGTCGAGCGTAGTCTGCAACAGAAGCGGCAGGAGTTCAGGGAAAAGGGCGGGGAGATCGATGTCGAGCCATGGTTGGCTCCCTCGGAGAGGTTCAGCGTATCCATTCAGCAGCCGCACCCGGAGCTCTCGTATGCGACCCGTCGAATACGCTCGCACTGCCAGCGCACGCATGGCTCATACGCTCATGTGCTTGTGCGCCTCCGGGCTTTCGCCCGGCTGCAGCGAACCAGCGCCATTACACACCGGCGCTGATTTCGTCGGGCGTGCGCTTCCCTCAACCATGTATCTAGACGATATGGGTGTCGCTGACATCAATGATGATGGCTGGTTGGATATATACACCACTAACCATCAGGCGAGACCGTTGATGCTGATCAATCGGCCGGGGGGCGAATTCAAAGACGACGTGCTTAGTTTGCATCTGGGCACCGCCCGCGACTATGCTGGAACGGATCCGACTTTCGAGAATCCAGAACCGGTCTTTTCTAGAGCGGGACTCTATATTTATTGGCATGTTGACGAGCTGATCGTTCGCTCGCACCGTATCCCCAACTCGAGACCGGCCTCCGGAACGATCTTCGTTCGCCCGGAGGAGATCGCCGAAACGGCGGGTCCGGTGACGATCAAGGAACATCAGTCGATTCCGGCGGTCCCGTCGGGACAGAAAACGCTCGGCTTCGTCATGTCAGGATCCAGCACCCTCACGATCAAGTCATCTCGCAACTACTACTACTCTCCGGGATTCGAGATCAAGGATACGTGGCCTCTCGATGCAATCTACATGGGCTCAGAGGGAGCACATCCGGTCGGCCATAGTTTCAAGTTCTCGGAGAGCGATCGGCACGGTATGGCCTGGTTCGACTTGAACGATGACGGCGCGACCGACGTCGTGATTGCCAACGGCGGCCAGGGCGGCCGGATCAGGGGCCGGGTCGAGGAAGGGTCTGGCTCCTATCAGGTCCTCTTGCGGAAGGGTACTCTGTTCAGGGAGAGTTTCCCGTATGCTGGCTTGTCGCACTATGGATGTCCTGCCCGTCAGATCTCGATCGTCGATCCCGACAGGGATGATGATCTCGACCTCTACGTGGTGTGCGGCCGCGGATCCCAGCAGGCGCACCAGTTTTTTCAACAAGCTGCTGATGCTGGTTTCAAAGAGCTAGCGGTTGCTAAAGGCTTGGGAGCAAAGAACGGTGGATTGTCAACGTGGTTGGACGCGGATGGTGACGGTGATATGGATTTGTTCTGGACCACCAGGCGCGAAACGTGGCTATATAGGAACCAGAATGGCCATTTCGATGCGGAACGGGTGGGCAGGCTGCGAGCCGCAGCGCGGCAGATCTCCAAGGCGGATTACGATGGCGATGGCGATCTCGACATTTATCTTGCTGCACCCAACGGAAGTAGCTTACTGATAGGCAAAAGCGGTGGTTTCGATATAGTGGAGCCGGAGCGCCTGGGGCTACCGCAGGACGCGGTCTGCGGGAACTGGGTAGACTACAACAATGATGGCCTTCCGGACTTGCATGCGCTGCCGGGCGGCGTCTTCGAGCAGCGAGCGGATCGTAGATTCTACAGGGTGGGGCTTCTCGGAACGCCGGACCGACCGAGTTCTGCGTTTTGCATCTGGTTCGATTCGGACAACAATGGGTATCGTGACCTGCTCGTCGCGCTCCCACACAAGCCCAACTTGTTCAAGAGGATCGGTTCCACGATCGCTCAGCGAATAGGGAAGGAGGAGGTCTGGATCTCACAAAACCGGGTTCTCTCCTTCCTGAAAGGGGTGACGATTGGCCATTCGTTCTTCAAACCCGGAATCTGGGACCTCCGGCTGTATCAGGCGGTCGGAGGTGATCGGCACTGGCTCGAAGTGGGACTAATAGGGGCCCGAGGGAATCGGCCAGCGATCGGCGCGTCGGTCCGCGTGCGCGCGGCGGCCGCGACCCAGGTCCAGGTCGTCGGGCAGGCCGAAGGCTCCGTGCGATCCTCAGGGCACTATCGACTCTATTTCGGCCTCGGAGACGAAGGTCGTATCGACGGCGTGCAGGTGGTGTGGCCGGACGGCAGTGTACAGGAGATGGATGGGGTGGCGTCGGATCGGCTGCTGACGTTTCAGCAGGAGGACGCCAAGGAGCCCGCCGCGCACGACTCCGGTCGAGGGGTTCGACCGCTATCGGCAGCGAATGACCGACTGGAGCACCGCTAAGGTCCGATCGCGCGAGGCGAGCTGAGCGAGGAGCGGCCGCCGGGGATCTGAGCATCCGCCATCGCTTCGCCCTGCACCGGGACCGGGACCCCGCTCGCCCGATCCGTGGCGCGAGGCGCTGGAGCGCTCGTTCGGAGACCGGCGACGCGCGTCAGGGGCGATCAGAAGATCGTGTAGATGAACGGCGCGAGGGCGGACCCCTGCGCGAGCACGATGAGAGCGCCGATCAGCGCGAGCATGACGATGATGGGCAGCAGCCACCACTTCTTGCGGACCTTCAGGAAGTCCCAGATCTCAACCGCTATGCCGTGTCTGGCCATGGGGGTATGCATCCTCCGATCTGTCGTCGATCTCAGAACTGCCGTGTGAGGTCGCCCGCCCGGTTCCCTTCGGGGCGCCGCTTCCAATAGCTGCCCTCCTCGGGCGCGTGACGCAGGGCGTTGTGGCCGCTCAGGCGCAAGACCAGCGCGGTGGGGGTGAGCACCAGAAAGTAGACGACGCCCATGAAGATGGGGGTCGTCACCTTCGAAATCGCCTCGCCGAGCGCCATCCAGCGGCGCCTCACCGGCCCCAGCCGAGCCGGGACGAGCAACCCGGCCAATATCAGGGCCAACCCGACGGCGCCGAGCACCACCACGGGAATTCGATGACCGCGCCAGAATGAGATCGCGGCCAGCACCAGAAACGCGCCTCCGACGGTGAGTGCGAACTTGCGACCTTCGCCGGGCGTCAGTCGAGCGGAATCGTTTCTCTCCAATCCGCCTCCTCGTCCTGCCACTCCGGCTGCTCCGCCTTCGAAAGCAGATACGGCCAGAGAACCAGGTAGTCCATGTTGGTCCGCATGAAGCAGCGGTAGGCGTCGGCCGGATCACAGACGATCGGCTCGCCGCGCACGTTGAAGGACGTGTTCACGAGAACGCCGCAACCGGTCCGGCGCTCGAACGCGAGCAGCAGGTCGTGGTACTCCGGGCTGTCCTCCCGCGCGACCGTCTGGATGCGCGCGGAGTAGTCGACGTGGGTGACCGCCGGGATGTCGGAGCGCGGCTGGTTCAGTCGCTCGATCCCCCACAGCTCCCCCGAACCTGCCGCCGCCGGCAGCCGGCGCTCTTCTCGCACGTCGGCAACCAGCAGCATGTACGGCGAATCGACGTCGAGCTCGAAGTATTCGGACACGCGCTCCCGCAGCACGCTCGGGGCGAATGGCCTGAAGCTCTCCCGGAACTTGATCTTCAGGTTCATGGTCCGTTGCATCGTGGCATTGCGGGGATCACCGAGTATGCTTCGGCCGCCCAGCGCCCGCGGACCGAACTCCATTCGTCCGGCAAACCAGCCCACGACGTTGCCTTCCGCAAGCAGCTCCGCCACCCGTTCGATCAGCTCGGCCCGGTCCACCCGCTCCCCAGGCGCGCCGCGAGCCCGCAGGAACGCCTCGACCGCCTTCGCAGAAAAGGATGGACCGAGATACGCGCCGCGCATGGAGTCGCGCTGCCGCGCGCCTTCGGCCGCACCCGCGCCGTTCGGCATGGCATGCACGCCAGCCGCGGCCACCGTGCGACGAGGGTGCTCCAGGTGACGGTGCCACGCGAGATACGCCACCCCGAGAGCACCACCGGCGTCCCCCGCCGCCGGCTGGATCCAGATCCGCTCGAACGGGCCTTCGCGCAGGATCCGGCCGTTGCCCACACAGTTCAGCGCGACGCCCCCTGCCAGGCAGAGGTTCTTTGCGCCGGTCTCCCGGTGCGCCGTCCGCGTCATGCGCAGCATCACCTCCTCGCACACGTCCTGGACCGAGCGGGCGAGATCCATCTCCCGCTGCGTCAGCTTCGTCTCCGGACGACGTGGCGGCCCGCCGAACAACCGATCGAACCGCTCGCTCGTCATCGTGAGGCCGCCCAGGTAGTTGAAATACTCCTGATTGAGCCGGAACGAGCCGTCTTCGCGCAGATCCATTAGCTCGCCGAAGATCAGATCGACGTACTTCGGCTCGCCGTACGGCGCGAGGCCCATCACCTTGTACTCGCCGGAGTTCACCTTGAACCCCGTGTAATAAGTGAACGCGGAGTACAGCAGTCCGAGGGAATCGGGCCAGTGGAGCTCTCTCAGCAACTCGATCTCGCTGCCGCGTCCGATGCCGATCGACGCCGTCGCCCACTCGCCCACGCCATCCATCGTCACGATCGCCGCCGCCTCGAACGGCGACGGAAAGAAAGCGCTCGCCGCGTGCGACTCGTGGTGCTCCGCGTAGAGGACCTCCCCATCCCACTCCAGCTCGCTGCGGATCGTCCGATCGATGAACAGCTTTTCCTTGATCCACAGCGGGCCGGCTTTCAGGAACGAGCGAAAGCCTCTCGGCGCGATCGCGAGATACGTCTCGAGAATGCGCTCGAACTTCAGCAGCGGCTTGTCGTAGAACGCGACGTAGTCCAGATCCGCCACGCCGATTCCACCCTCGCGGAGACAGTACGCCGCCGACCGCGCCGGAAAGGATGCATCGCCCTTCACTCGGGTGAACCGCTCCTCCTGCGCCGCGGCTACGATCTCCCCGTTGCGCAGCAGACACGCGGCGCTGTCGTGATAGAAGGCCGAAAGGCCCAGGATGTGGACCGGTCCGCCCTCAGTCGCCGGGGTTCCTGCCAAACCCATCCGCTCGGCCGGGCTCCTTCCCGATCCGCTCATTCCGTCAAACCTCTCATCCGGATTGTGCGTCGAATCCCTTCATTGTCCAGCATCGCGGCAAGCCGCCGCAGACGAGCGCGTACCCACAGGCGAACGAGGACTTGAGACCGGAGACTTCGGGATCGGTGAGGCGAGCTCGACCGTCCGTAACCGATCCTGTCGTCGGGGCAAGATCAATACCCGATGTTCGCATCCACCCGCGCTTCCTATCGTTCCAGGGCAGAGACGAACGAGTCGACTCGGTTCCGCGCGAGCCGAGCGAATCTCGGGAAGACTCTCCTCCGTTGCACGGATTCACCGGGTGCGCGGCCGTCGTCTGAGAAATGTGGCGCACGTGCAACATGGCCGAATGCAGCTTCCGCGTTATGATTCCGGGTGGGCGGTGCCCCTTTGACTCACGCCAGGCGCAAGTGCACCGGCTGCGGTCCAACCGCCGTGTCGAGGCACAGTACGTGCCGATCCTCGGTCTTTCGAGCGTTCCAAGAGCATCAAAGCGCAGGAAAAATGCGTCGAGAAGGAGTTAGGCTTGCGCTGAATCTCGGGCTGGTCTTGATCAGCGTGGTTTTGGTCGGTGTTGGCGCGGAGATGTTCTTTCGGGTATTTCCCGACTTCCTGCCGGCGGCAGCTCGAATGAGAGTGCACTGGAGCCAAGAAGGCACCACGGAGACACGACCGGACAGCTACATTGGGTTCTTGTACCCTCCGAACTCACAGGGTCGGGTGACGAGTCGCGATTTTGATTTCTCGTACACGACCGATGCGCATGGCTTCCGCAATACCGGGCCATGGCCGGAGCGTGCGGACGTCGTCGCGGTGGGAGACTCGGAGGTGTTCGGCTGGGGGGTGAGCGCCGATTCGGCCTGGACGGCGCGGGTGTCCGGCAGCCTGAATGTCTGCGTCATGAACCTTGGGCTGCCCGGGATGGCGCCGACGCAGTACCTGCGGGTGTACGAGCGTTTCGGCTCGGCGCTGCGGCCGAGGGTGGTCCTGTTCGGACTGTTCCCCGGAAACGATCTCACGGATGAGCGGGAGTTCGACAGCTGGCTGGCCGCGGGGTCCCCGGGGAATTTCTCCACGTGGAAGTTCAATCATGGCGCGTCGCCCGGTCTCGTGAAGCGGTTCATGGAACACAGCTATCTCTACTGGCTCGCGCGCGAAGGGATGACGGGGAATCGCGACAACGAGTCTGTGAAGCCTGTCCGCTTCGCCGATGGAAGCCGGATCCGTTTCGCGCCGGTGTTTCTTTCCCGCCAGGCGGGGTTGGCGCGGCCGGACAGGCCCGAGTTCAAGCGGGTGATGCAGGTGGTGGATGAGACGCGGGCGCTGGCTGAACGGGATTCCGCCGCATTCCTGGTACTGCTGTTTCCGACGAAGGAGGAGGTCTACCTGCCGCTTCGAGGAGACAGTGTCCCGCCCGTGCTACCGGTGTTCGCGCACGCGCTCGCCGAGCAAGGCGTGCCGTACCTCGACCTCACTGTGCCGCTGCAGGAGGAGGCGCGGAAGGGGAAGCGGCTCTTCTTCGAAGTGGATGGCCATCCGGACGCGACGGGGTACCGCGTGATTGCCGACGCAGTGGTCACGCATCTCCGGCAGCACGCGGAGGAGTTCCATTCTCGACGACTGAGTTCGCCCGCTCGAAGGGGCGGGGGCGCACCGGGCCGGTCGCATCGTCGAGAAGGGACGGCAGGGACTTCCCGACGGGGTTCCTCTGGGGCTCGGCCACGGCCGGCCATCAGGTCGAGGGCGATAATCGGTCGAGCGACTGGTGGAGCTTCGAACACTCCGGACGACTGCCGCACATGTCGGGGGCCGCCTGCCGTCACTGGGAGCGTTTTGAGTCCGACTTCGATCTTGCTCGGGGTGCAGGGCAGAACGCGCATCGCCTCTCCATTCGAGTGGAGCCGGCTCGAGCCGGACGACGGACAGTGGGACTCCGAGGCGCTCCGACATTATGAGCGGGTCATCGAATCGCTGCGGGATCGTGGGATGGAGCCGGTGGTCACGCTCAATCACTTCACGCTCCCGCACTGGGTCGCCTGCCGAGGGGGCTGGGCGAGCCCTCGGATCGTCGGCTGGTTCGCTCGCTACGTGGACCGGGTCGCCAGAGCCATTGGCGATCGAGTCCGCTACTGGGTCACGTTGAACGAGCCGACGGTGCTCGTGAAGCACGCCTATGTAACGGGAGACTGGCCGCCGTGCCGGCGTCGAGCGTGGATGGCGGCCGCGCGAGCGTTCGTCAACATGGCTCGCGCTCATCGGCTCGCGCGCGAGCGGGTTCGGCAACAGGTGCCCTCGGCGCGCGTCGGATTCGCCCACAGCGCACCGGTCATAGAGCCGTGCGACGCCGATCGGCGTCTCGACCGGGCCGCCGCCTGGCTCCGCGACCTCGTGCTCAACCGCACGTTCTTCATGCTTGTCGGCGCGTTGCCATGGCGCGCCGAGCCCCCATTCGACTTCGTCGGGCTCAATTACTACACGCGGACGGTCGTCCGTGGGGGTCGCGGCATCATCCCGCTGGCGGGCAGGGAATGTCTGGCGGACCATCACCCCGACCGCGGTCCGCGAAGCGACACCGGATGGGAGATCTATCCCAGCGGACTGGGAAAGACGCTGCAGCGGTTTTCGGCGTTCGGCGTCCCGCTGCTGGTGACGGAGAACGGCGTGGCCACGACGGACGAGGCCCTGCGCGCCCGATTTCTGAGTGACCACCTCGCCCAGATCGCAGAGGCACTGGGACAGGGCATCGACGTGCGCGGATATTTCTACTGGAGCCTGATCGACAACTTCGAATGGGCGCTCGGTACCTCGCCGCGGTTCGGCCTCATCGGGGTCGATTTCGATACGCAGCAGCGGCTTCCGAGGCCCGCCCTCGAGCGGTACGGAGCCGCCTGCACCACGTATCGCGTGCCCGGCCCCACCGACCCCGGATCCGCGGACCGCGGATCGGATCCTCGACGGCTCGGGTGAAACTCCGCCGATAGCACCATGAGCATCATCGACGCGAGAGACCTGGAGCCGGGTGCGCAGATCGCGACCGGAATCTGCATCGTCGGCGCCGGCGCCGCCGGGCTGACGCTCGCTGCCGCCCTCGATGGCCTGGCGGCAGACGTCTGCGTCGTCGAGAGCGGAGGCCTCGAGCCCGATCCCGATACACAGGCCCTGCACGATCTGACGAATCGGGGTTACCCGATTCGCGAGGACTTCATGTCTCGCGCCCGCTACTACGGCGGGAGCTGCAACCTCTGGGCAGGACGCTGCATGCGCTTCGCGGCAGGTGACATTGAGCAGCGGAGCTGGGTCCCCGAGAGCGGCTGGCCTCTGGAGTATCGAGAGCTCGCTCGATACTACCCGGCTGCCGGTCGCGCGTTGGGGCTTCCTGACGTCGAGCTGTTCGAGGCAGGCGGCTACCTCGACGATCTGACATCGGACGAGAGGGCGATCTACGGCGACGATTCGCTCGAACCGACCGTCTCTCTCTGGGCGAAGCGACCGACGCGGTTCGGCGCGGCGCATCGCGGCCGGCTCCGGCGCTCGCACAATATCCGGCTTCTGCTGCACGGAAATGTGACGAACATCCGACTCGACGATGCGTGCTGCCAAGTGACGGGCGTCGATGTAGCCACGCTGTCGGGCACTCACTTCCACGTCCGGGCCCGTGTCGTCGTGCTCGCCTGTGGCGGGATCGAGAATGCACGGCTGCTCCTGGTGTCGCGCTCCCAGCACCCGGCCGGCATTGGCAACGCCCATGACCTTGTCGGTCGCTACTTCATGGACCACCCGCGCGCGCTATACGGCAGGGTACGCCTCCATGCCGGTGCGCGTCTGACCCTCCTGGAAGGGGTGCCGCGATCGGACGGGCGGGTCCAGCTCGGGATCGGTTTCTCGCGTGAAGCACAGCGACGGGAGCAACTCCTTGACCACTATGCCACTCTGGAAGTCGAGCACTCCGAGTACACCGCGCGCCAGTATCAGTCGTTCATTCGCACCATGAAGGTCCTGCTGCGCCGCGGCTACGCCGGCAGTCGGTGGAACGTGGGACGTGCGAAGCTCGGCGACATAAGCGGGCTGCTTTACCTGCTGACGCCGCGCGAACTGGTGCCGCACTCGCTTTATCGTCTCTACTGGCGCGCGAGACGGGCAGCATCGCGGTGGAGGGCGGCGCCTCGCCGACGAGTCGTGGTCTACTTCTGCGAACAGCCGCCGGACCGGGACAGCCGCCTCACGTTGAGCAGGGAACGGGATCGGTTGGGAGTTCAGCGGCTCGTCCTGAACTGGCGCGTGGGGCAGCCGGTGCGGGACTCGGTGTACCGGTTGCAGGCGCTGCTCAAGGCACGCCTCGAGCACACAGGGGTCGGCTTCTTGGAAGAGGGCACGGATGAAGTCAGGTTCACGGATGCCTCGCATCACATGGGAACGACGCGCATGAGCGCGAGTCCGGCTTCGGGCGTGGTGGACCCCAACGGGCGAGTCCACGGGGTTGCCGGCCTGTACGTCGCCGGCAGCTCGACCTTTCCGTCCGCGAGCAACAAGAATCCGACACTCACCATCGTCGCGCTCGCGCTGCGCCTGGCCGATCACCTGCGGGCCACGGAGCTGCGTGCTTGAGCGGATCCGCGGAGGCCACGCCGATAGAGGCGACGGAGACGCAGCGTGCGGATGCCGAAGCCCTGCAGCGTCGAGGCACGCGGCAGCTGCTCATGGTGCGCGCGCTGTTCATGGTCTTCGGCTACGCATCGTCCGTCGTTCTCGCGCGGGAGCTGGGGCCGGCCGACTTCGGATTCTACGGAGTCGTGCTCGCGACGATGATCTGGCTGGAGATCGTCAGCTACGCCGGCGTTCCCGCCGCGGTCGGGAAGCTGATCCCCGAGCACGGCGAACAGGCGGTCGAGGTGGAACGGGCCGCCCGCTTCGTGCTGTTCCTGACTTCAATGGTGCTGTTCGGGATCGGTTGGGCGGCGGCACCGGCGATCGGGCGCATGTTTCAACTGCCGGATGGCGGACGACTCTTCCGAATCGCGATCCTGGATCTGCCTTTGTCCGCGGCGTACGCGGGGTACGGCGGGATACTGATGGCGCGGCGCAGGTTCGGCCCCTACGCGGCGAGCCAGGGGATCCTCGGTGCAGCGAGGCTGATCGCCGTGCTCACGCTTCTCGAGCTCGGAGTCTCGGTGGAGCACGCCCTGCTGGCGTACGTCGCAGCGACCGCCACGGCGCTCCTCTATCTCGTCGTTCGCTATCCGCCGGATGGCTTCCGGCCCGGCAAACCATTCATCCGTCGGATCCTCTCCATAGGCATCCCAATGGGCGCATTCGTGATCGCCCTTCAGGTCCTCATCAGCCTTGACGTATGGCTCCTCGGCAGCATCTGGCACGGCGGCAAAGCCGCGGTGGGACAGTACATAGCCGCGCTCAAGATCGCTCAGACGCTGATCGTCATCCCAATGGTACAGTCCGGTGTGCTGCTCGCGTCCGTCGCCTGGGCCTTGGCCGCCGACGACCGCGAGGGCGCTCGCCGGCACATGCTGGAGGCCAGCCGCTTTGCATTGATTCTCGCCGCGGCGGCGTGCGCCATCGTCGGAGGGTGCGCCTCGTCCCTCATGGGCTTCCTCTACTCGAGTGCATACGCCAGCGGCGGGATCTACCTCGTGCTTCAGCTCCTCGCTTTCAGCTTCTTCGCTATCATGGACACCTTCGCCCACGCGCTGATGGCGGCGGGGCGGCAACGCGGCACCGCGCTGACGCTCGTCGCGTTCATACCACTGGTGGCGGCCTCGAATTTCCTGCTGATCCCGCGCATTGGTCCCGTCGGCGCGGCGATCTCGCTGCTCGTCGGGATGGCAGGGGTGACGGTCGTCGTCAGCATCATGGTGTGGCGCCAATTCGGATTCCCGTTCGACGGTGGCACGGTCGCACGGGTGGCGGCAGCGGCGGCCGCGGTGGCGATCGCGTCCGCCTGGATCCCATCCCCGGGTGCGCTCATTCTCGTGAAAATGGCCGCCCTCGGAGTGGTCTATCTTGCCGTGCTGTGGCTGCTCGGCGAAATCACGCGGGCGGACTTCGCGCTGCCGCGGGCGAAGTCCCCGATGCGAGCGTCGCCGTAATCGGGGGCGGCGACAGCTCTTATGAACGTTGGACGGTGAACGACCATGCGGATCTGCATCACGTTACAGAGTCTCGACGAGACCTGGGGCGGCATCGGTGTCTACACCAAGGAGCTGGTCAATAGTCTTCTGCGCCTCGACCGCGAGAACGAATACGTCCTGATTTATCCAGGATTCGGCGCGCCGCGGAAGCTTCGAGGACAGTACCGACGGTATCCCAATGTAGTGGAAGTCGAAACGACAGAATCGAGAGTACCTTTCGGCCCCTACTGGGACCAGATGATCGTGCCTAGCGCGGCCCGGAAGTATGGTGCCAACGTCCTTTTCAATCCATTCCTCTCGGTGCCGGTCCGGGGCAAGTTCGCGAAGGTGATGATCATGCACAACGTGGAATATCATACGGTGCCGAATGTCTACGATCTTGGCACCTTCGCGCGCTGGAAGTTCCTGGAGAAGGTCATGCTGCCTGCGGCGGATCGAGTGATCTCGATCTCACACCGGATGACCCTCGACTTCCGGCGGCTGATGCACTATCCGCTCGAGCGCGTGCGGACGGTCTATCACGGGGTGAGTCCGAAATTTCGCCGGATCGACGACGGTGAGCGCCTGGCATGGGCACGCGAGCAGTACCTGTTGCCCGACCATTATCTCCTCTTCGTCGGCAACCTGTATCCGCAGAAGAATTTCGGGACGCTAGCGAGGGCGTTCGCGAGCCTGAAGAACCAGATACCGCATCGGCTGCTCGTGGCGGGAAGGCCACGCTGGAAGTATGAGGAGGACCTCGCGCTCCTCCAACAGCTCCGAATCACGGATCGGGTCGAGTTCCTGCATTTCGTTCCCAACGATGATCTGCCCCTCGTCTACAGCATGGCAGACTGCTTCATCTATCCGTCGCTTTACGAGTCGTTCGGCTTGGCGCAGCTGGAGGCCATGGCCTGCGGATGCCCCGTCATAGGGGCTCGCTCCGGTGCGATTCCAGAGATCTCGGGCGAAGCCGCGCTGCTGTTCGAGCCGCTGGACCACGAGGCCCTCGCGGACGCGATCCGTCGCATCCTCAGCGACAGCCGGCTGCGAGATGAGCTCGTGCAGAAAGGCTATGCGCGCGCGAAAGAATTCCCGTGGGATCGGTGTGCCGCCGAGACGCTCGCGGTGCTGAAGGAAGTCGCCTGAAGGCTGACCTAGCGACTCCACTCGGCCTCTCCCCGCACCACGCTCTCCATCTGCTCTCCATCTGCCGGAGCGTAAACTTCACCTGACCCCCTCTTTGTCGGCAGCGCGCGGCTGCGCGGGCGCCGATGAGGCGTCGGCGAAGACGCCGTGCTCCCGGATCCACTGCTCCGTCACATCGGCCATGATCCGGTTTCCCAGCTCGTTGGGGTGCATGTCCGCAGGATAGAAGGCCGCATTCCGCGCACCGCGCCGGCGAAACGCGGGATACAGATCGAGGACGGGCAACCCTCTCGACTCGAGCTCGGCTCGAGCCTCGCGGATCGTGCGCAGCACCGGCGGAAAGTTGTCGACGGCGTAGACCTCTTCCTTGCTCGGCATCAGCACCACCAGGAAGCGTCCGCCGCGCGCCTCCACCTCCCTCTGCATCTCTTGCAGCGGCCGGAATATCAGCTCCCGCATATCCGGCGTGGCGCTGCGGTCCAGCCCCTGCGCGAGTCGCCTCTGGTAACGAATGGATAGAAAGACGGTGTCGTCTGCGGGGAGCACCACGGTCCCCTCCAGGAGCGACCCCCCGGTCATCGACTTGAGCTTCCGGTAGGCGGCCGAAACCAGGTACGACCGGCCGAGCCAGCCGGTCGCGGCGCTGCGAATTCGATCGAGCGTCGACGGGCGGTGCGGCACCCGTCGCCGGTGTGTCTCACCGTAGGTGAAGCGGTAGTGCGTGTAGTCGGAGTCCGGCCTGTTCTCCATCAGCCAGTGGGCGAACTGACGGGTATTCTCGACGTCCCAGACGATCCACACCGTCGCGATCACGAGGCGGGGCTGGAGCGGCTGGACGAACCTGCGGTAGACGAGCAACTCGTGTTGCGTGCCGCCGCCGGGCAGCGCGAAGTTCAGCACCGTGCGCCCTGGCAGAGCCCGTTCGAGCAGACTCGTGTACCTTCCCTCCGCGCCGACCCCGGCGCCCTCCAACAGCGAGTTTCCGAGCACGGCGATGTCGGCATGGTCCGGCCAGGGATCCGGGTTCGGGAAGCCCGCGTGGTCGGTTTGCAGGACGAAGGTATGGTCGGGCGTGCGAAGAGTGTCGGTCCTGTTCGCCGCGAGCAGAGCGCCGAGCTCCCTGTCGGGGGCATAGGTGGTGCCGGCCGACTCGATCTGCTTCTTGATCCGCATCTGCGAGCCGTCTGGCCCGCCGACGAGCCGTAGCGTGAGCTCACCGCCCGCGGCGAGGAGCACCAGGACGCCGAGTCCGACGGCGGCACGTCGTGCCCACCGGCCGCGCGGCGGGCGGATCCCCGGTCGCTCACGATGGTGCATCATGCGACCTCCCGGCGGCATTCATCGCCATAGCTCCATGGTGTATTGGCGGATGGTAGCGCGTGCAGTCGAGGCGCAGCCATACTCGTTCAGCTCGCAACCGCGATGGCGCGCGTCGGCGAGCCCGCGAAGAGCTCCTCGACCTCCTGCAGCTCCTGCCCCAGCACGAACATGCGTCCCCACATCTCCAACGTCAGGATCCCGAAGAATGCCAGCGGACGCCTATCCCAGCGGCCGATCGCGTTGCGGAGTCCCGTTTCGCCGAAGCGAAGATGGCCTTCACAGAACCCCGCCCTGAAGTATCTGTAGTCGGCCAACGGTCCTAGATAGGAGGCTAGGGGGATCGGGAAGCCCAGCTTGCGACGCCACACGTTCCGGCGCGGCAGGTAGGCGCGAGCAACCTGCTTCAGCAGCCACTTGTCAGACCGGGCGCCGACCCGATAGGCCAACGGCAGATTGATCGCCTGGTGAACGAGGCGGTGATCCAGGAACGGGACGCGACACTCGACGGACGCCGCCATCGTCAGGCGATCCAGGCGACGCAGGAGCGGCGCGAGAAAATCGTTCAGGTCCGCGAGCATGTTCGCAAGGATGGAGCGGTCGCCGGCGTTCTTGATGAAGGCATACGCCTGGCTGCATTCCTCGACCCAGCCGGTGCGGGCGAAGCGATCGCTCGCTGCGACCGCCTCAGGCAACAGCTCCCGGAGCCGGTGGGCCGTTGCGGGCAGGCCCGCGGCGGCGTAGGCGACGAGCAGAAGCCGATCGAGCATCTTCCCGGGCAGCAACCCCAGCAGCCGGTCCAAGCGCGCGAGGGTCCGGAGCCGACGGTACCGCCAGCCATAGCCCCCGAACAGCTCGTCGGCTCCCTCGCCCGACAGCAGCACGATGACGCCGTGCGCGCGGGCAACCTCGCTGATCTGCAGGTAGGCGACCGAATTCGGGTGGGTCAACGGGAAATCCGCGTGGTAGACGGCGCGTGGCAGCGTTCGGCGGAAGGAGTCGGCCGTCAGCGGATGGGATACGAGATCGATTCCCAGCGACCGCGTGAGGGCCTGCGCGAAGCGCTTCTCATCCAGGTCAGGCGCGTCCTCGACCGACACGTTGAAGGCCGTGATGTCGGTCGTGTGCTCGGCCGCCATCGCCGTCACGAGACTCGAGTCGAGTCCGCCGCTGCACAGCGTTCCGACAGGGACATCGCTGACGAGCCGGCATCGCACCGCCTCGCGCAGCGTCTCCTCGATACGACCGACGATCTCCCTCCCTCGCATCCGCTCGAACGCTTCGAGTGCCGCCGCCTCCACGTGCGCCTGCGGGCGGTAGAAGAAGGTGGAAGCGATCGAATCGCCGCGGATCTTCAGGACCTGGCCCGGCAGTACGCTCGAGATGTCTTCGAGGAGCGTCTCGGGCGTGATCGCGTCGATGTTGCGGTACAGGAACCACTCGAACAACTGCTGCTGATCGACTCGGACGCGCCCGCGAAACTCGACCAGCGCCTTCACCTCGGAGCTGAACACGAAATGGCCGGCCGCCCTCGTGTAGTAGAGCGGCTTGATCCCGAAACGGTCGCGGACCAGCGTCACCGTTCGGGTCTGCCGGTCGAGCAGCGCGACCGCGAACATGCCCGCGAAACGGTCGAACGCCGCGTCGCCCCATTCCGTGAATGCATGCAGGATGACTTCGGTGTCGCTTCCCGAAAGGAAACGGTGTCCCCGGCTTTCGAGATCCGAGCGCAGCTCCCGGAAGTTGTAGACTTCGCCATTGTAGACGATCCACCAGCGACGGCTCTCGTCGCTCATGGGCATGTGCCCGGCGGCCGACAGATCGAGGATGCTGAGTCGACGGGATCCGAGGCAGACGTCCCCCAGAGAAACGACGCCCTCGTCGTTCGGCCCGCGGTGCGTCTGGATCGCGCACAGGGAGGCGACCATCGACTCGTGATCGCTGCGGCAGCGATCGCCCTCGAAGCACACGAGTCCTGCTACTCCACACATATTCGACCTCGGCCTCTCCTGACCTTGCCCATCCAAATCGAGCCGACCGGGAGCAACCCTGCAGTTGACCGGTCGGTGCCCCGCGACCAGTTTACCGCCGAGCGTCCCCGGCGCTTCAGCCGATTCAAGGTCCGGGGCGCCAGCGCTCCCCCTCGCCGGCAGGTATCATGGACCGGTGGCCCAACTTCTTCATCGCCGGCGTTCCCAAGGGCGGCACGTCGTCCCTCCACGCGCACCTGGGGCAGATTCCCGAAGTCTTCATGTCGCGGATCAAGGAGCCCAACTACTTCTCGCGGGTCCTTGTGCCGGACGACCACCCCGTGAGGCCGATACGCGACGAGCAAGCGTACCTGCGTCTGTTCTCCGGCGTCACGACCGAGACCGTCATTGGCGAGGCGAGTCCGACGTACCTCGCCGACCCGGAGGCCGCACGGTTGATCCGCGACGTGGCACCGGATGCCCGCATGCTCGTCAGCCTCCGTGATCCGGTAGAGCGCCTCTACTCCCACTACCTCATGATGGTCAACAACGGCAGCGCGGGTCCCGATTTCATGAAGGAGATCCGCCGCGGCCTGGAGTACGGGCACGACCGAAGCCGGATGCTGCTCAGGCCGGAGATCGGCCTGTACCATGGTCAGCTGCAGCGGCTGCTCGAAACGTCGGGCGAGAATCGAGTCCGAGTCATCCTCTTCGAGGAATTCGCCGCCGATCCCAGAGGTACGCTCGCCGCGGTGCTCGAGTTCGTCGGCATCGACCATTCGCTCGAGGGATTTCGATCCGCTGTTCACCGGCGCTACGCCAGAGCCCGCGGCCCGCTCGCCCGCTACATCTTCGGCAACCGAACCATCGCCCGGGTCTCCGAGTTCGTGCTGCCGCCCGCCTTCCGCAAGGCCGTCCGGGAGAAGCTGCTCGTCAAGGCGGTGGCCAAGCCCATGATGGCGGCGGCGGCCCGGGACTTCCTCCGGGAGTACTATGCGGAGGACGTGCGCAGCCTCGAGCGGCTCCTGAAGCGACCACTGCCCTGGCCGAACTTCCGGGATCCCCAGCTTTCGGCGTGACTTCGTCGCGTTCGCCCGGGGATCGTTGGCGTGTCCGTGGAGCTCGGCACAGCAGGTCCGGGCCGAGCCGGCACTCGTCACATTCACGATCACATGAGCCCCGCCACCGGCGCGCCCTCGAAGGGCACCGGCAGTTCCACGCCCAGCTTCGCGAGAATCGTGGGCGCCACATCCAGGACGTCACGGCCGTTCACCTCGACCCCGGCCGGAGTGTCCGGACCCCTCACCAGCAGGAAGGCGTTCGGCCGGTGATTGCCCGTGTAGTACGGAGCCGTCTGATATCCCGCAGCGCCTTCCAGGAGCCCTTCACGGGCCGAGGCCAGGCGACCGAGAATCCGCGCGTCGGGGTTCCAGCCGGCGACGACGTCGGGCAGACGCCCGCGCTCGGGACCGGGATAGACGGCATCGATGGCCAGAACGCGATCGGCACCGAGCTTCCCGTTGTCCGGGTTGATGAGCTTCCGGAGGTCGTCGCGGAGCTCCCCGACGATCTCGAGGGCCTCGGCATCCGGATCGACACGGCCGAGCGGCTCGCGGCCCTTCAGGTTCATGCGAAAGTACGCTTCATTGGAGTTCGGTATGCAGAAGACGCGCGACCGCTCCCAGTCGATGCCATCGTTCACCCATTTCATGCTCATCCGGTAGTGCACGCTGCGCGGAAGGCAGCGGGAGATCGCCTGTCGAGCGGGAAGCGGAATCGCCTTTCTGAGCCGGGAGAGCAGGCGGTTGCGGGCCGGGATCGTAGGGGCAGCGGCCACCGCCCTCGCGCCCTCCCCGTCGTACAACCATCCCTTCTCGCGAAGCAACCCGGGCATGTGATGGCAGCCGGAGTAGTTCGGACCCATGCCGTCGCCGGAAAAGACGGCCACGACAGTGCTGTCATCGATGGTTTCGAGAATCGAGCCGATCGCGCCGTCCACTGCGACGTAGACATCCCGCAGAGCGTCGGCGGCTCCGGAGATGTCGTAGTCGCGGGACGCCGGGTGGTCCGGATCGCCGGTGTGCCAGAGATAGTGCCCGGCGCCGTGCGGCTCGCCGAAGGTGACGAACGCCAGGTCCCAGTCGTGCTCCCGAAGCAGCCATCGCGTCGCCTCGGCCTTGGCACGTGCGCCCGCGATGAGCTGATCGCGAAAGCGGGCAGGGTCGGGAACGCTGAGCACGTGAAGGTGCTCGGGCGCCGGATAGGGTCCCACTTGTCCGATCAGCCGACTGCGCGCGTTCGACGGGGTTGACCCCGGCTTCCCGAACCAGGTCCAGGTCCCGTATTCCAGGACCTGGACACCGTGAAAGTCTCGGAGCGGGTAGTCCATGAACGCGTCGAAGACGATGCAGCGAAGACCGGCGTCGTCGAGGTATTTCCAGAACGGCGGCAATGGGCAATCCCGCGGCCGGGTGCGGTGCACGCCCTGCTCGCCCGGACGCACCTGATACGCGTGGTAGAGCCCGTGGCGACCGGGCGACGCGCCGGTGTAGAGCGTCGGCCACGCCGAGACGTGCATGACCTCGGCACTCGTCTTCAGGCGCGCCCATGCTCCGTCCGACCGCAGCGAAGCCAGCACGGGGAGGTGGCCCGAGCGGCACCAACGGTCGATCAGCACCGCATCGGCCGAATCGAGACCGATCAGCACGATTCGGGGCACCGTCAGCTCTGCGGCGTGGGAGCAGATCTCGGGGTACTCCGGGCGGTGGCGCTGCCGGGCCAGACCTCCTCGATCGATACCGTGCGGCCCTCACCGTCAGACCGCTTCGCCGCCTCGATCATCGCGACGTTCCAGATGTTGTCCTCGCCACTCGTCTCGGCCGGTCGACCGGACGTCACCGCATCCCGCAACGCGTTGAGCAGCGATGTCGTGCCTCCCTTGGGATATGGCGCCTCGTCGCCGGGCGGCACGCTTACCCGGCGGACCGGGCGGAACAGCCGGCTCCCCGCCTTTCGCCAGGCCACGTACTTCCGGTTCGTCCAGATCACGCCTTCCTCACCCTCCACCCACAGCGAGAAGGAGAAGCGGTGCGAGGTCATCGTGCCCAGGTACTGGACCTGGATGCCGTCGATGTCAATGTGCGCCTCCGTGGCGGCGCCATGCCGGTAATCACTCCACGGCGGGTTCCACGCCCGCGCGGACACGCTGGTCGGATGGCGATCGAACAAGGCGCGCAGGCTGTCGAAATGATGGACCGCGATCTCCTGTAGCTGGGGATAGTCGATCGACGCGAGCCACGGACCCTCCGTCGCGCTGGGCATGTGTCGCCGATCCACCAGCGTCGTGGAGTCTACGCGACCGATCCTGCCCTGGCGGATCAGCTCGCGGACGGTGCGCTCGGCGGGCCAATAGCGGTAATTCTCGGCCACGACGAGCGGCAGCGCTGCGGCGCGGGCGGCGCCGAGCACGCGCTCCGCGTCTTGGATCGTCGTAGCGAGCGGCTTCTCCACCATCACGGACAGGCCGGCTTCGAGCGCACGGCACGCGTGCTCGGCATGAAGCGCGGAAGGCGTGGCGATCAGCGCCGCATCGGCCTGGCACGACTCGAGCGCGGCGTCGAGATCGGCGAAGAACTCCCGTCCGTCGGCCGCACCGCGTGCTCGGCAAGCCGCCAGAGCGGCCGGGTCCCTGTCCACGTATCCGACGCACTGCACATCCGGATGGGCGTCCACGATCTCGGCCCAGTGCCCTCCGCGGATGCCGACGCCGACCTGCAGGATCCGAATCGTCACCCAGCATCTCCCGTCTCGTTCATGTCATGGCGACCCGCAACAGCGCCGCTCTCTTTCATGTAGTCCGGCTGCTTCACTCCGTACAGCGACAGGATCGCGGGCGCGAGGTCGCGCACATCGGCGCTACCGCGATCCATCGTCGAGTCCACGCCCGGACCGGTCATGATCATGAATCCCGGGGAAGCGTGGGTTCCGGTTCGGCCATCCGGCGACGCACCGGATACGGTGCCAATGCGCGGCGACTCCAGCCGGACGATCGGCGCCTCCGCGTTCCACAGGACGATGAGGTCCGGCAGATAGTCCCGGCGCGGGCCCGGGAATCGTCGGTCCGAACGGACGACCTCGCGCACGGCGGGGCGGCCGGTTTCCGGATTCACGAGCTCCATCAGCGCGTCCGTGATCTGGCCACAGAGCTGCTCGTAGTCCGATCCGGGCTGGACGATTCCGAATGGCTCGCGACCGGCGCGGTTGATACGCACGCAGCCCTCCAGGTCGGTCGGCAGAGTGAAAGCGCGAGTGCGCGACCAGTCGATCGCTCCCATGTCGACACGGCGGGCCAGCCGGTCGCGAAGCTTCGTCGGGAGCCGCCTCGCCAACGATTTCCGGAAGTCCTTCGGAAGCAGATCCCGGAGCGTCCGAATGGGGTCCCACCCCTTCGATGCGGCGCCACCGGAAACCGCCCCTTGCCGTTGCTCTCCACTCCCGGCCTCCGACTGGGCCGCGGGCTCGCACAGCAGGTCCAGTCGTCGTAGCACATCGGGCAGCAGGTGCCAGCCCGAGTGGTTGGGTCCGATCCGGTCGCCGGAAACGACGAATACGTTGGCGTCAGCCGGGAGCGCCTCGAGGATGCGTCCCACGCCACGGTCGATCTCCTCGTATAGCTCCCGCAGCAGCGACAGCGCGGAGGCACCTGCATCCGCCGACGGCCGCCAGCAGTAGTGCGCTCCTGGATGCGTCTCGCCGTACACGGTTACGAAGCATTCCCACGGCTGCTCCCGCATCAGCCAGAGAATCGCATTCGTCTTCGCACGCACGCCGTCGAGCAGGCGAGGCTGGATCGTGGCGCCATCCATTCCGGCCAAACCGAGATCGTGCGCCTCCAGCCCGACGGGATACCGGCCGCACCGGCGCCACAGCCGCCGAAGAAGGGAAGCCGGCGTCGAAACGGGCTGGATGTAGTGGGCCCACGTGCCCCAGTCGATCACCTGAGTCAGGTTCGGCCCCGGCTCCGGATGCGTGTACGGCGCATCGAACACAGTGCACCGGATCCCGGCGTCGCCCAGCAGCCGCCACAGGGTAGGGACGCCGTACTGTCCGGCCGAGAATCGTCTATAGCCCTGAAGTCCCGGCGCGGGCTGAAACGTATAGTAGACCCCGTGCACGCCGGGCGGGGCGCCCGTGTACAGCGAAGGCCAGGCGGAGACGTGGAGCCATTCGGCCGTCGTGCCCAGCTCCAGCGTAACGCCCTGATCGATCAACCGCGCGAAGCTCGGTAGGCGCCCCTCGCGCGTCCACTCGCGCAGCAGGCCGCCATCCCCGAGATCGAGGCCGATGACCACCGTACGAGTCCGTGGCCGCGGTGCACTCACAGACCTTCCCGGGGCGCGGTAAGGCCGGCACGGCCGTCGTTTCGGCTCTTCATCCCTTTCCGATCCAGTCGCAGATCGATGCCACCCGCGGACGTCGGCGCGAGGCCGGGCACCGTTCAGCCGATGCCGGTTCCGCAAGATTCGCAACAACCCCGGATCTTCGCGGCTACGCCGAGCCCATCCGCATGAACGATAGCGATCTAGGGCACTCCGGTCGAATGCCGGCGCGCGCGTCCTGACTGCGGGTACGCTGCCGGTGTCGAATCGACACGACACCGGCGCCGGGTCGCCGTAGCACGCTCGCGGCGGACACGCGAGCCCGGGCAAGGCTCGCACCGCCGTTCTAACCGGTCAACGTGCGTCGGTGTCGGCGCTTGGCGTTCGCGGGTTCGGCGTCGCCAACGAGCGTGCTCGTGACTTCCTCGACCGACTGGCCCATGAAGAAGAGCCTGCCCCATGTCTCTATATTCACGAGTCGCAGGAGGACCGCAGCGCGGTCCCCCGCGGAGGCGACCATCGCGACGGCAGCATCCCAGCCGAGGCCGACGAGAGAGGCGAGAAAGCCGTCGGCGAACAGAGATCGCCGGAACTGAGGGGCGAAATACTCGTCGATCGGCACGTCCAGCGGAATCTTCTTCTGGAACGCGACCTCCCGCGGAACGTAGCGACTGGCCAGCTCCTTGAGGACCCATTTCCACTGCCGTTTCCGGTAGATGACGCGGGAAGAGAGATTGAACGCCAGGCGCTGAAACTCCCGGTCGACCGCCGCGTCAGCGTACTCGACCGCCTGCGCCATGCAGAGACGGTCGCCCTGGTGAAAGAAACGGCGCTCGAAGAGCGCGTTGTCGGTCAACCGCATGACCTGGATCCGCCGTTCGCGATCGTCCTCGAGGAAACCGTAGACGTCGTCGTGGCGTGCCAGGAGCGTCGCGCGTGCGCCGACGTCAATCAGCTTCAGCGCCATACTCAGCGTCTTCGTGAAGGCCGGATTGGCCATGGGCAGGCCCGAAGCGGAATAGATCGCCTTCTGTCCGAGGCGAAGGACAGCAGCGGGGACCCGGTCCAGGGCGGCAGGCGGGAGCACCCACCTGTAGCGGCCGGCGGCGGCGCTGAGGAAAGGCCCGATGCAGACCCCGGACAGGAGCAGTCCCACGCCGTCCTTGCGCGCTTGACGAGCCAGCAGATGGATCGGAACGGCCTGCATGTGCCACAGCGGCATCTCGTATTCGTACGTGGTGGCAGCGAGCTCACGGCGGTACGTATCGCCATCGATCGGCACGGACTGGATCGGTATGCCGAGTCGCTGGGCGACGAGATTCGCCGTCGGCCGCTCGTCGAGGGTCGCATTGCCGGCGATGGAGAAGTTGTACCCGCGGATGTCGGCGTGTCGCCTCGCGAGCGCGGCGATCATCGTCGAGTCGACACCGCCGCTCAACATGACGGCCACATTGGCTCGCCCACCCATGTGGCGCCGAACGGCATGGTCGACCGTTGATTCCACGAGGGTCATGACATTGGGGATGGACCGCTTCGAATACTCCTCGAAAAGCGTGCGGTCGACTACATCGGCCGGGTCGAAGTACGCACGCGGCTCTCCGACCACACCGTCGCCGGAGACCTCGAGCACGTGCCCGGGCGGAAGCGACCGGATTCCGCGGAAGAGCGTGCGGGGCGCGAGCACGTCGCCGTACAGCGTCCACTCCATGAGGGCGAACTGGTCCGGTTCGGCCGGTGGCAGAACGGGCAGGAGCGTCTTGACCTCGCTCGCGAAAAAGAGACGGTCGCCCCGCACGGCGTAGTGTAGAGGCCTGTGCCCGAATGGGTCCCTGGCCAGGAACGAAGCGCCGGTCCCACCATCGCGGACCAGGGCCGCGAACCTGCCATCGAGACGCTCGAGGCAGTGGTACCCCCACGCGGACCATGCGCGGCCCAGTGCGCCGGCACCGTCGGCTCCGTTCGACGCCACACCGGCCGTCTCCAGGTCTCGGTCGAGTTGCTCGCGGTTCGTGATGACCCCGTCGAGGGTGACCACGAGACCCGTCGGCCCCGGGTCCGCGGCCTCGCCCTGGACCGCATCCGAAGCGTATGCGACCCTTTCGCGCACGACGACTCGCCAGCCGGAGCGAGAGCGGTGCTCCTGAGCTCGGGCCATGGTCTCGACGAGCGATTCCGCCTCGCCAGCATCCAAGGGGGCTCGCAGCGATATGACTCCGGCCAATCCGGACATAGCGGCTCCTTGGTAATGGGGTGAGGGCTAACCGCCGCTGGCGACGAGCACGGACGCGCCGAGCACGAGCAGCGCCGCCACCATGTCGAGATAGATCGCGCGCGGCGCGCGGCGGTGCCCGACGACCAGCTGGTACGCGATCATGAGCGCGACCAGAAACAGCTTGAATCCCAGCACGTGCGAGGCGGGATCGCTCCAGAACGAGGTCCGGATCAGGTCGGCGAGCGCGACGCCTCGCGCCGCCAGCAAGTAGGCGCCGGTCACGCTCAGCACCGCCAACGCCGGCCAGCCGAGGCCGCCCATCCGCATGCTCACGGCCCGCAGCCGCTCCGCCGTCTCCGGCGGCTGAATCTTCTTCAGCACGGGACCGGCGAAGACAGACCAGAAGAACATGTGGCCCAGCCACACGAACGTCGCGAGCAGGTGCGCCATGAGCGCCACCCGGAAAAGGGTCATCGATCCCTCTCTCAGACGAGCATTGCCGAGAAGCAGACGATCAGCGCGGCGCTCGCCGCCGCCACGATCGCGGCACCCGCCGGCGCACGCGCGGAGAGACGGGCGTGTGCCCCGATGAACACGGCGACGAGGACCAGCTTCATCACCAGGACCTGCGCGAAGCCGCTGCCCGCGAGCGCCGCCGACAGCAGCTGCGAGAAGCTCATCCCGCGGGAGGCGAGCAGGCCGACACCGCTACCGACCAAGAGCAGGACCAGCAGCCAGCCGAGCCCGAGGATCGGGACTCGCAAGCCCTTCGGCAGCCCGAAGGGCGGCCATCGCGATCGGCCGACCCGCGCCAGCAGGATCTCGGCGTCCAGCTCATGCTCGCTGCGCAGGCCCAGCGCCATCACGAGCCAGAACAGCGCATAGCCGCCCAGCAGGACGCCGCCCACCAGGTGAAGGTAGACTCCTGCGAGATACCAGGGCATTCACGCCTTCCGAGCGGCGAGACGTTGCACGTCGGCTGCAGTGGCGGATCCTCCGCCGCTACGGGCCATCATCCGATCCGTAAGTCGTTCGAACGCTCGCGATACGTCCGCCCAGCTGTCGAGCTCCGTCTCCGCCGCCACGGAGCCCATCTCCTGGAGCCGGGCTCGAGCCGGAAGGTGGCGCAGGAGGTCGTACCACGCGTCTTCGGTGTTGTCCAGCAGGAAGCCGGACTCGCCGTGGCGCACCAGCGAGCGAAGCGTTCCGCTGGACGTTGTCGCGACGGCACGGCCAGCGCTCAGGTACTCCCGCACCTTCAGCGTCGAGTAGGCGACTTCCCCCCTCGGGAACCCGGACGTGTCGTACGGCGCCAGGCAGAGGTCGGCAGCGGCGATGTAGAGCGGCACCTCCTCGTGAGGCACTCGCCCGTGGAACGTAATGGTGCCCCCGGCCTGGCGGACATAGCGCTGGAATCGCCCCCACAGCGGCCCATCCCCGGCGACGTGCAGCCGTACCAGACCGTTCCCGAGCCGCACCAACGCGCGGAGAAGCGGCTCCAGGTCGTGAGTACGGTCGAGGATTCCTGCATAGAACAGGATGGTCGGCCCGGCCGCCAGCCCGAGCGTCGAGCGGGCCACCTCCGGGTCCGACGGGCGAAAACGATCGCGATCGACGCCGAGCCCGATCACTTCGACACGAGCCGGATCGATGCGCCAGCGCCGGACGACGCTTTCCTTGAGGATCTCGGTTTCGACAACGATACACGGGGCTTGGCGCAGCAGCCGTCCCTCCATCGCTGCACCCAGCCGGTGTCGCACAGCGGCGATCACGCCTCCGGAGCGACCGGGTGCAGCGCCGGCCATCCAGTTCTTCACGGGAATGCAGGGCACCTCCGCTCTCCGGCTCTGGCGCGCGACCCACCCGGTCAGCATCCAGTCCTTCTCGAGCACGACGTCGACCTCCGGCAGCCGTTCCGCCAGGAAGGCGCGGATGGCCCTCAGGTATGCCAGGAATCGGCCGTAGCTCATTCCTCGCGTCGCAGAGTCGTCCGTGGCGCCGCCGGTGGCGGTGCGCGCCGGCGCGATCTCCACTACCGGCGGGTCACCCGCGGATGGCGGGTCGAGGACGCGACGGAAGGCCAGGGTGACGTCCGCCCACTCATTCATCGCACGCGCCTGATTCAGCACGTTTCGCGTCGGACCGGCGGACGGCATGAAATCGCTGCCGGGAACCGCGTACAGCAGGGAGGGTCGCCGCAGATCGCTCATCGACGCTCCGCGGCCACCGGCGCCGCACCGCTCGCGCCGGTGACTTCACGTGCCGGGCGCGAAGCCGCCCCCATGCGGGCGATCACGCGCCGGTAGACGGCCTCGGTGATCTCCGCCACGGCTTGCCAGGAATGGTTGGCCTCCACGTGCACCCGCGCGGCCGCCCCGATCGCGCCGGCCCGGGCCGGGTCGTCGAGCAGCGTGAGGATTCCGGCCGCGAACGCCGGGACGTCGCCCTTCTCTACGATCCAGCCGGTCCGGCCGTGCTCGACCCCCGGCGCCGCTTCGCGGAACGAGACCACCGGCTTCGATGCCGCCATGTAGTTCAGCAGCTTGAGCGGGATGCCGTGACACTCCGATCGAGGGTTCACGGCGACGTCGGCCGACGCGAGCAGCCGGGGCACGCCCTCGAATCCGGACGCGATCACATCCACGGCTTGCCGCACGCCGAGCTCGCGGGCGAGCTCCTCGTAGCCGCCAAATGATGACTCCGTCACGATGCGCAGGCGAGTCGCCGGCTTCTGGGCGAGCACCTCGCGGAACGCGTGCAGCAACAGGTCGATGCCCTGATAGCGTGCGAGATTGCCGCTGAACACGACGGTCGGTGGGTGCCCGCCATCGACGCCCTGGGCCAGGCCGCCGTCCGTGCCGGCTCCGCAGTCGAAGAGCTCCAGCTCGACGCCGTTCGACACCGTCGTGACGTCGTCCTGGCCCAGTCCCGTGCGGGCGAGCAGCGTTTCCCGGATCGTCTCCGTCACGCTGATCACGTGATCGGCTCGGCCCGGAAGCCAGCGGTCCAGCGTTCGCCCCACGATGCGCTTCGCGCTGGCCGGCACCCGTGGCCCATACGAGGGCAGCTCCGACTCGAGCAGGGTGTGCGCGTCGTAGATCAGCGGCACGTCCGTGCCGATGCGCGCTGCCGCCGCCACCAGCAGCCCTTCATAATGATGGGCGTGAACGACATCGGGACGTGTCCTGCACAATACCCGCCGCAGCAGTCGGACCAGCAGAGGGTCGAGCACCGCGAGCTTGCCGATCGAAGGGCCCGGCAAGGAACGGTAGCGGGTCCCACCCCTTGATACACGATGCACCGCGAGCGGCGCGTCGAGGGTCCCCGTCCCGAACGGGTAGGTGACCACGTGGACTTCGTGGCCGCGTCGCTGCAGGCCTTCCGCGATGCGCTGGATGCGAACTGGCGTCCCGCGGCGCTCCGGAAACGGACACGCCGCGACCACCGCTACCCGCATCGGGGCGGCATCCGCCGCCGCGGACTCGCCGCGTCGCACCGCCGCGGAAAAATCGCGATCCGGCTCGCTCACAGCAGCTCCCGGGCGATGCGCCAGTAACCGGCGGATGCAGCGTCAAGAATGCGCTTCGCCCGGCGCTCGACGCCGCTCGATGTCGCCTCCTCTCTCAGCGGGACGGGGCCGCCCCGCAGCAGCAGCCGATCGGAAAGCCGGCGCCGTCGCTGCACGATCCGCCGCTTCCTCAGCACGAGTCGCGCGTGAGTCGCCATCCAGCCGACGGCGCGCAGCCACTGCTTCAGCCAGCCCTTCTTCACGACCCCGGCGAGCTGGAGGACTTCGTAGCCGATCAGCATCGGCGTCAGCACGGCCAGGGAGTGGACAGAGTAGTTCTTGGCGATGAAGAACCAACGGTTGCGGATGTGATAGTAGACTCGCCGCGGGGAGTACCCGCCGATCGCGCGGATCGAAAGCCCCTCCGTGCCCAGGCCGTGGCGGCAGGCCGCGGCGGGCACCGACAGGATCCGCAGCCCCTGCAGGCGCATCCGGTGCCCGAGGTCGTGATCTTCGAAATAGATGAAGAAGTCCTCGTCGAACACCTCGCCTCCGCCAACCGCAGCGAGGAGTCGAGGACGGTCGACGACGAGACACGCGCTCACAAGCGAGCCGATGTCGCGCTGCTCTCGCGGGATCTCGGCGTACGGGACGTCCTGGTGGTGCAGCGTCTGCTGTCCCAGGAAGTGCGTGTCGGCTCCGTCGTACTGCACGATCGTGCCGTCGGCTGCGTACACGATCGCCGGCATCGCCATCACGGCGTCGGGCGTACGCTCCAGAGCGGTCAGCAGCCTCTCGATCGCGCCGGGCTCCGGAGTGACATCATTGTCGATCAACACGACGACGTCGTCGGCCGCTCGCCGCAGCGCCTCGTTGCGCGCGCCTCCCGGCCCCAGGTTCGTCGTCATTCGCACGAGCCCCACGGAGGGGAAGCGCTCCTCGATCAGCGCTGGGCTCCCGTCCGTGGACCCGTTGTCCACCACGAGGATTTCCGCACCCGCAACGCCGTCACGTAGCAGCGCCGTTAGCGAATGCTCGAGATACGCCGCACCGTTGTAGTTGATCACGCAGACGCTGACTCCGCGCCGCACCCCGGCGGTGACATCCTCCGCACCGCCGTGCGCGACCGCCGCGGGCATGGACGTCGAGCTCGATTCCGTGAGCTCGCTGTCCGCGCCGGCAAGCATCGAATCCTGATCCCGCTGCCTCGTCACGACCGAAGGACGCTCCCGTTGGTACCGTACGGTCCCCCATGCCGCGGGGTCGGAAATGCTCGGCGGGGACACCAGATTTCACGCGCTGCCCCTGCGATCTACCGCTTCACCGCAACCCGCAGCAAGATTCGCGACAGGAGCGGCGCGCGAACGATCGAATCGGCCCAACCCGCTACCGGAGCGTATGTTCCGTCGAATTAGCGAGTTGCCCGTCCGTCCGTCGGCCGGTCCGCTCCCCGACTGGTGTAGCGCCAATCCAACACCCGCACGCCGGAATCGCAGCGCGGCAACGACGAGGAGGCGCACTCATGGACTTGGGAATCTACAGCATGGGCGCCCGACGGACCTGGCTCTCGTTACTGGGTGGCGGCGGCTGGGGTGACCACTATCGGAACCCGTTTCACCGCCCGGAGTACACCGCGGCATGAATCGTCGAACCTTTTCACGTGCGACCCTGGCGCTGGCCGTGCTCTCGGCGAGCTGCTCGGGTGGCGGCTCCGAAGGGGCGGTTTCCGATACCACCACCCGGGCGCCCGCGAGAGCGGGATCCAGGATGGACGCCCGAGGCGACACCACGGCCGAGCACACACCGGCGCAAGCCCAACCCCCATTAGCCCCATCCGGCGTGACCGACAACCTCGTGCCGCTCGACACGCTGGACGATCTGCCCTACCTGATGCTGGACGTGCACCGCGCGGACGTGAATGGAGACGGCCGCGAGGAGAGCGTGGAGCTGTGGGTCGAGGCGTCACGGGACCGGCAGGGCCGGCTGATGCTGGATGACGGCCAGCGCTGGGCGCTCGTCGTGCGCGCGGAGGAGCGGATCTACCGACTGTTCGACGAGTTCGTGCAGCTCGCGCAGCCCCGCTTCCAGATCATCGAGCCGGACGGCGGCGGACCGCCGATAATTACGCTCATCCTCGATCAGAGCGCGGGGCTGCTGGTACAGACATTCCGCTGGGATCCGGTGCGGCTCGGCTTCGAGCGACGGACGCCTGTCCGGCTGACGGGCAACCGGCTCTATGAGTCCCCGGCACACTGACGAGGGCGGCCCTCCGCCCGGTCCAACCCTCCGCCTCACCTGGTCCGGGGTGCTGGGCAGCGTCGTCGCCATAGCCATCGCGCTGGTGTGCATCCGCCTCGGTATCTGGCAATTGCGCAGGCTACACGAGCGCCGGCAGGTCAACGCGGCGGTAGAGGCTCGAATGGACGAGCCCCCGATAACGCTCGACCGGGTTCCGTCCGACACGGGCGGGCTCCTGTTTCGCCGCGTCCGCGTGCGAGGGCCGATCGATGCCGCCCATTCCCTGGTCGTTGCCGGACGGAGCTACGAGGGCGCCCCCGGCGTCCACCTCGTGACGCCGGTCAGGATCGGAAGCGGCGCCGTGCTCGTGAATCGCGGCTGGCTCCCGTCACCGGACGCCGCGACCGTGGACATCCAGCCCTACGACACCGTCGGTACGCTCGGTGTGATCGGTCTCGCGCTGCCGTTCGATCCGCGGGAGGACGGCGTCGACTACAGTGGCGCCGCGGATTCCAGCGGATTCCGGCGCGTCTGGTACGGTTACGAGGCCGCAATGCGGCGGCAGCTTCCCTATCCGAGCGCCTCGTTTTACCTGCAGGCCTTGCCGGCCGAATCACCTGACCCACGCCGGGTCGGGCCGCAGAGCCTGCCCGCGCGGCTCCCACCCCCCACGCTGTCCGAAGGGCCGCACCTCAGCTACGCGGTACAATGGTTCAGCTTCGCGGCGATCGCGCTCATCGGCTGGGGGCTGCTCGCGCGCCGCAGCGGGGCAGTCGTGCCCGCCTCGTCAGCCGAAGACCCCGAGCCGGAGCTCCGCGGATGAGGAACGGGCCGTCGCGCAGCACGCGACGGCCCGCCCACTCCGTTGACGACGCGCGGCCTAGCCGCGAATCGCTTCGATGTTCACCACCTGCTCCGCGAGCTGCGTGAGCTTGTGGTCCGTGTTGCCTTCCTCGTCCAGCGTCTGCTGTAGCAGGTCCGCCTGATCGTCGAGTCCGAGCTCGCGGGCGTAGGTCCGGACGCTGCCGTACCCCGCCATCTCATAGTGCTCCACCCGTTGCGCCGACGTAATCAACGCGGCGTCGAGCACGTCCGAGTCGCCCTTCGCCTTCAGAACCTCATCGCCTTCCTTGATGAGACCCTTCATGGCCTCGCAGTCGGAGCGCTTCGGCTTCTCGCCGAGCTTCTCGAATACCTGCTCCAGTCTCCGAATGTGCCCCTTCGTCTGCTCCAGATGCCGGTTGAACGCGTTGCGCAGGTCCGGGTGCTTCGCCGCGCCAGCCATCTTCGGCAACGCATCCGTGATGCGGTGCTCGGCGTCGTACAGGTCGCGCAGCTGATCGACGTACAGTTCCTTCAGTGATTCGAGCTTCATGGAGGATCCTCCTTCAACGTGGGTGGTGATGCAGGCGGAGCCGGCTACGACCGCCGTCGCGCCGGCTCCGCGGGCATTCGATTCGCGGCGCCCCGGCTCCGACGGGGGCGCCGGACAACGATGACGTCGTCAGAGGAAGGGAGGGTGCAAGTTGAGTGCCGGCAAATGTTTGTGCGATCAGGTCGACATCGATTCGGCGCGCGACTTCAGCGCCTCGTTCATGGCCTCGAACCCGGCCCGGGCGCTCGGCTCGAAGAAACGTTGCAGGAGCGGCACGGCGAGGCCGATGACGCGCTCGCGCTGAACGAACCGGATGCTGCCGCCGTCGAGCGGCTCGATCTCGAGCACGTGCTCGCCGTCGAAGATTCCGGGGACGAGCAGCCGGGCCAGCCAACGGAGCTCGCGTTGCGGTTGGGCATTCAGCACGGTTGCGCGCAGAGTCACGGCGCGGGTCCCCGGCGGCTCGAGCCGAACGTGCAGCGTCCTACCTCGACGCGGCTCGCCGCTGATCCGGCGAATGAAGGGATTCCACGCCGGATAGGCATCGAAGTCGATGAGGATTGCCCAAACCCTCTCGGCGGATGCGTCGATCTGTATCTCGGTTCGGATCTCCATTCGGCGATCTCTCGCTCCGCTCAAAGCATCGAGCGCAGCAGCTCGATCATGCGGACGTCCCAGGGATCCGGCGTAGGATCGGCATCGTCCACATCCATCTTCTCCTGCGGCGTCTCCAGGATCAGGGGCACATCGGCGCTGCGACGGTCGTGCAGCAGCCAGCCGAACGGCTCGGCGCCGATCTGCCCCTCGCCGATCAGCGCGTGTCGGTCGCGGTTGGAGCCGAGCGAACCCTCACTGTCGTTCAGGTGGAAGAAAGCGGGCGGCTCGCCGACCGCATTCTCGAACGCGTCGAGCACCTGGCCGAGGGCATCGGGCGATGCGCTGATGTCGTACCCGGATGCGAACAGGTGGCAGGTGTCCAGGCCGTACCCCGCCCGGCTGCGGAGACGACGCGGAAGCGCGGCGAGGATTCCCGCGACCTCCTCCGGCGTGCGGCCGACGGTCCGGCCGGCGCCCGCGGTGTTCTCCACCAGCAGGCGGACCTCGCCGCCCGCGTGCTGGAGCGCGCCCGCCATCGCGCGTCCGACCCGCTCCAGCGCCGCATCCACAGCGCCACCTCGCGCGGAGCCGGGATGGAAGCAGACGGCGCCAATGCCGAGCGCGCTCGACCGTTCCATCTCCTTCGCCAGACCGGCCGCGGCACGGCCGTACTTCTGTTCGTCCTCCGTCGCCACGTTCAGCACGTACGCAGCGTGAGCCATCACGTGCTCCGCCCGTATGCCGCTGCCGGCGA
Organism: uncultured Gemmatimonadales bacterium; assembly: GCA_963798855.1. Taxonomy (GTDB): domain Bacteria; phylum Gemmatimonadota; class Gemmatimonadetes; order Longimicrobiales; family RSA9; genus CAWCUU01. Next base: position 846,711 of record CAWCUU010000002.1, read on the forward strand.
GCGCGGTTCGGAAACGCTCCACGCGCTCCGCGCGGATCGAGGAGCGATCGCCGTAGAACTTCGGTATCGCGGTGAACAGCTGCAGCGCCGACATGCCCGCCGCCGACGCGCGCCGCACGGCCATGTCGATGCCGCCTTTATCGATGGTGTGGCCGCCCAGGATCCGCTTCGTCATTCTCGCTCGCTCCGGTCATGTGCGCCCGTGCAATCTCCGCACGGAGCGGGTCACAATCAAATCCGGGTTTCTGTGCGCCGGCGCGGCGGATACCTTCATCGCTCGACCGGCGGTTCCGGCGACCGGAACCGTGCGGCCTACGAGGGCGTGACGCTCGCGCAGGCGGCGGACTGGGTGATCAATCGTGAGCTGGTGCAGCATAACGGGGACGGCGGCATCATCGCGCTGGACGATCGCGGCGAGATCACCTCGCCGTTCAACACCGAAGGCATGTACCGAGGCTATGTGGACGGCACCGCTGGACGCATGGAGGAGGCGCCCGGTCTCAGCTGCGCCGGATGAGTCGCGTGGTGCCGAGGTCCGGCGCTATGACCAGCTCCAGCCGGTCGCCCGGGAACACCGACAGCGTCTCGGTCCGATAGTTCGACGATGCCAGCAGGTGGATGTGGAACGAGACCTCGCGGGATCCGTTCGGGAGGACGAAGTCCGCCTCGGAATGGCCGGTCACGCTGCCCAGCCGATAGGGAGCTCCCTGGGTGATGGCATAGACGGTGGCGTCGTTGAAGTTCTGATTCTCGACATGCACGCTGACCGGCTCGGGGGCGGCGTTGCGATGGTGCCGGAGCAGCCCGCAGGCAGAGAAACCTAGAGCCATTGCAGCGGCGACCAGAACCGCTCTTTTCATGGAAGCCTCCATTCGTCGGACCGATTCTGATACACCGGGATCACGCGAACGAGCCGTGGCCGCCCGCGTGCTGATCCTCCTCTCCAAGCGGTCCTACCGCGCGGATGACTTCCTGGACGCCGCGGCACACCTCGGAGTCGAGGTGACGGTCGGCACCGACCATCGCCCGACGCTCGAGCGCTTCGCGCCGGAGGCGACGCTCTACCTCGACTTGGCGGATCCGGACCAGTCGATCCCCTGCATCCTCGAGCTCGACCGGTCGCATCGGCTGCGAGCCGTGATCGCCGCCGAGGACGACGGCGTCGTGCTCGCGGCGCAGGCCGCCAGTGCGCTGGGACTGCCGCACAATCCGCCGGAGGCGGTGGCGACCGCTCACCGCAAGGACCATATGCGCCGCGCTCTCCAGTCGGCGGGAGTCACGTCTCCGCCGTGGATCGTGCAATCGACCGACGTCGAGCCCGCGCGCGCCGCGGAGCGGGCCGCCGAGGCCGTGGGCTATCCGCTCGTGCTCAAGCCGGTCTCGCTCTCGGCGAGCCGCGGCGTGATCCGCGCAAACGACGCGGCCGAATTCCGCTCGGCGTGGCGGCTCATCGTCGCCATCCTGGATGAGCCCGATGTGCGGAGAGCCGACCGCGAGGGCGCGGGGCTGATCCTGTCAGAGGCGTACATCCCGGGTGTCGAGATGGCGCTGGAGGGCATTCTCGACGACGGCGAACTACGCCTGCTCGCGCTGCTGGACAAGCCGGACCCGCTGGAAGGGCCGTTCTTCGAGGAGACGCTGTACGTGACGCCGTCGCGTTGGGCTCCGGAGGCCCAGCGCGCAGCGCTCGAGGTCACGGCGCGGGCGTGCGCGGCCCTCGGCCTGCAGAACGGGCCGATCCACGCCGAGATTCGCTGGGACGGGAAGCTCGCGTGGCCGCTCGAGGTGGCCCCCCGCTCGATCGGGGGGCTCTGCTCGCGCGTGCTGCGCTTCGGAGTCGGCGTATCGCTCGAGGAGCTGATCCTGCGCCACGCCTGCCGTCTCGAGCCGCTGCTGCCGGACGGTATCGCAGGCGGACATGGGCGAGAGGTGCCGCTCGACCCACCGGACCCGGCCACCGCACCGCCAGCTCAGAAGGCACGCGGCGCAGCGGGCGTGCTGATGCTGCCCGTGCCCGAGGCCGGCGTGCTTCGCAGCGTCGAGGGGAGGGAGGCGGCGCTCGGAATCCCGGGAATCGAAGGGGTGACGATCCTGGCGCGGCCGGGCGACATGCTGGTTCCCGCGCCGGAGGGGCACCGCTATCCGGGATTCGTGTTCGGCAGGGGCTCGGACCCGGCCGCCGTGGAAGCGGCGCTGCGGGATGCGGGTTCGCGGATCCGCTTCCTTCTGGAGTGAAGGGTCTTACTTCGCCTGGCGGTAGTAGGGGTTCTCACCCGCGGCATGATCGGTGACGTCGACGATCTCGCCGATCTCAGGGATCGCCTGCCGCAGCATGCGCTCGACGCCCTGGCGCAGTGTCACGCGGGCCATGCCGCACCCCTGACAGCCACCGCTCATCTCGAGGAAAACGGCGTCCTCGCGCACGTCTATGAGCGTGATGCTGCCGCCATGCGCTGCAATGCCGGGGTTGACCTGTGCCTCCAGCACCTGCAGCACACGCTCCGCGAGCGGGCCCTCCGGAACCGGCCCCTGTTGTCGCACCGGCTCCGGCTGGCGCACGACGAAGCCGCTGCCTCCGGCCGCATCGATGTAGTCGATCGTGCGACCCTGCACCCGCTGCAGGCTGGAGCCCTCGATGAAGACCTTGAAGTCACCTTCGTTGATGACGATGTCACCCGGCTCCTTCTCATCGACGAGCGAGAGCTCGTACTCCGGCGCGATCGGACTCGCGCTCGCGCACGCGACGCGCAGCGCGGCCCCGTCCATCGACGAAGTCAGCGAAACAATGGTCCGCCTCGCGGCGTCCGTGAACGTCAGCATCTCGGTATCGTCTCCATGCATGCCACCCCGTTGATCGTGGCGGGGTCCGGGTTCCTGCCGCAATACCCCGGCCGTGATGGGCGGTGCCGGGTCGCGGGTCGCTTTGCCGCGCGCCGCCACCGAATCTACCTTTCGCCCGGCCGGTCTACGCTACCCCTGCGCGTCGAACATGTCATGGCTCTGATCACTCGTCCGCACCACCGCGGCCCCCGGGCTGCACGCGCCGCGCTCCTCCTCGCCCTCGTCGGAAGCCCGACGGCTCCGCTGCAAGGGCAGCAGACGCCGCGCGCGCTCGATCACGCCGATTACACACGCTGGAGTCGCATCCGCGGCGAGGCGCTCTCCCTCGATGGCGCGTGGCTGCTCTACACCGCCGAGCCCGAGGAAGGGGACGCTGCGCTGCACGTCCGCTCTGTCCACTCGGCAACCGAATACGTCGTCCCGCGCGGGACCGACGCCCGCTTCACCGCAGATACCCGCCAGGTGGTCTTCCGCATCCACCCGCTCTACGCCGAGCTGCAACGAGTGAAGCTGGAGCGTGCAAGGGCGGAGGAATCGAAGGCGAAGCCAAAGCCTAAGGCGCCGCCGCTGCCGCACGACTCGATCGGCGTCCTCGACCTGTCGGACGGCGCGATCTTCCGCGCCGGACCCTTGGAGTCGTTCGAGCTGCCGGAGGACTCCGGCGGCGTTCTGGCCTACCTGCTCGAGACCGGTGACTCGACGGGCGCCGCCGACACCTCCGCCGCAGGGCCGGGGCCGAGCCCCGCGGCACCACCGCCCGCTCCACCTCCCGGCGTGATGCCGGAGCCGCCGGCGGGACAGGCCGCGGCAGCGGACTCCGCGGGTCCGCGCGGTGACCGTAAGCAAGGCGCCCCGCTCATGCTCCGCGACCTCACCAGCGGCCGCGAGCGGCGTTACAACGATGTCGTCGACTTCGCGCTCTCGCGCGACGGACGCCGCCTCGCCTACGCCACCTCCTCGCGGAAAGGAGACGGCGACGGCGTCTGGGTGGTGGAGACGCGAGACGGCTCGAGCTCGGCGCTGCTGACCGGGCTCGGCGACTATCGCCACGTCGCGATCAGCGATGCCGGCGACCGCGTCGCGTTCGTCTCGAATCGAGACGCCTACGCGGCTGAAGCACCCCGCTGGACGCTGTACGCTCGGCGCTCCGGTGATCCCAATGCGCGCCCTGTCGCGACCGGCGAGGCGCGGGGGCTGCCATCCGGCTGGGGTGTCAGCCCGAACGCGGAGCTGGCCTTCTCGCCCGACGGCGAGCGGCTCTACTTCGGCAGCGCGCCGCTCGCGCAGCCGGATCCCCCGGTGCGTGCCGAGGATGATCGCGTCAACGTCAATGTGTGGAGCTGGACGGACGGCTATATCCAGCCGATGCAGCTCAAAGAGCTCGCCGAAGAGCGGAAGCGCAGCTATCTCGCCGTGGCTCTCCCGGACGGTCGGCTGGTTCAGCTCGAGACGGATTCCGTGCCCGACGTCGAGCTCGACGCCGACAGTGCGAGAGATCTCGCGGTCGGCCGCACGGACGTCCCGTACCGCCAAGCTCTGTCGTGGGACGACCGCTTCTACGACTACTGGCTGATCGATGTGCGCACCGGCGAGCGCCGGCGGATCGCGGAAAGGGTGCGCGACAGCCGCACGCTCGAGAGCTTCGCGGACGGGCGCGCCCGCCTCTCGCCGGCAGGACGCTACGTCTCCTGGTACGACGCCGACAAGGGCGCCTGGGAAGGGTACGACGTGCGACGGAACCGGACGCTATCGCTGTCGGCCGGGATTCCTTTCCCGATCCGGGACGAGCTGAACGATCAGCCGACCCCCGCCGCGGCATACGGCTCCGCCGGCTGGACCGTGGGGGACCGCCGCTTCCTCGTGTACGACAACTATGACCTCTGGGCGGTCGATCCGACGGGTCGCGAGGCGCCGCGCGCGGTCACCGAGGGGGCGGGCCGTCGCGACTCGCTGCGCCTGCGTCGCATGGATCTCGATCCGGACGAGCCCGCAGTGGATCCCGCCGCGCCGATGCTGCTCGCGGCGTTCAACACGGCGACGAAGGCCGAGGGATTCTTTCGCGACCGCGTGAACGGCGATTTGCCGCCGCAGCGACTGCTCTACGATGATCGCTCGTTCTCGCGGCCGCTGAAGGCCGCGCGTGCGGACGTGCTGCTCTACGCGCGACAGAGCTTCCGCGAGTTCCCGGATCTGTGGGTGGCGAACACGGAGCTGCGCTCTCCGCGCAAGATCAGCGACGTCAACCCGCAGCAGTCCGAGTACCGCTGGGGCACGGCGGAGCTGGTGAGCTGGCGCTCTGCGCAGGGGACGAAGCTGCAGGGCGTGCTGTACGAGCCGGACGGCTTCGATCCCTCCCGCAAGTACCCTCTGCTCGTCTACTTCTACGAGCGGCTGAGCGATCGGCTGCACCAGTACATCGCTCCGGCGCCGGGCAGCTCCTCGATCAACATCTCGTTCTACGTCAGCCGGGGCTATCTCGTCTTCACGCCCGACATCCCGTACCAGATCGGGTATCCGGGAGAGAGCGCGGTCGATGCGATCGTGCCGGGGGTGCTCAGCCTCGTGCGCCGCGGCTTCGTGGACGAGGCCCGCATCGGCGTACAGGGTCATAGCTGGGGCGGCTACCAGACCGCGTACATGGTCACGAAGACGAACATGTTCGCGGCCGCTGAGGCCGGCGCCCCCGTCGCGAACATGACCAGCGCCTACGGCGGCATACGGTGGGGCACCGGCATGAGTCGGGAGTTCCAGTACGAGCACACACAGAGCCGACTCGGTGGCACGCTCTGGGAGATGCCGATGCGCTATCTCGAGAATTCGCCGCTGTTCTCGGCCGATCGCATCCAGACGCCGCTGCTGATGATGCACAACGACTCGGACACGGCCGTGCCGTGGCAGCAGGGGATCGAGATGTTCATGGCGCTGCGTCGACTACAGAAGCCAGCGTGGCTCGTCGTCTACAACGGTGAGCCTCACGGCCTCTCGCGGCTGGCCGACCGGAAGGACTGGGCGATCCGGCTGCAGCAGTTCTTCGACCATTTCCTGAAGGGCGCGCCCGCCCCCGTCTGGCTGGTCGAGGGGGTCCCGGCCATCGAGAAGGGACGTACGCTCGGCCTCGATCTGGTCGAGCGGACCGCCGACGAGTCGGTCCACCACTGAGGCGGCGCGGGTCTCGGTGAGGCACCCGCGGGGCAAGTCTGGCTTCGCGCTGTCACTCAATGCCCGCGCATCTCCTCGGCGTCGGCGACCCGGCGCAGCGCGATCGCGTAGGCCGCCGTCCGCAGCGGAACGGCGAGGTCGGCCGCGAGGTCCGCGACCGCTCGATAGGCTTCCACCATCTTCGCCTCCAGCATGGCGTTGACCTTCTCGAGGGGCCAGCGCAGCTGCTGCAGGTTCTGCGTCCACTCGAAGTACGAGACGATGACGCCGCCCGCGTTCGCGAGAAAGTCCGGCAACACCGGGATACCGCGTCGCTCCAGCACCTTGTCCGCGATCGGCGTGGTCGGCCCGTTCGCCGCCTCCACTACCATGCGACATTGTAGGGCGTCTACGTTGGTCTCCTTCGTGATGACGCCGCCGATCGCCGCCGGTATGAGATAGTCGCAGGGGACCCGCCACAGCGCGTCGCCGGCGAGAACGTCCCCATCCTTAAAGCCGGCCACACTTCCGGTGAGCGCGCTGTGCTCCACGAGGGCTGGCACGTCGAGGCCGGCCTCGTTATGAACGCCGCCGTCCACGTCCGTGATCGCGACGACGCGCAGTCGCGCAGCGTGCAGCGCCAGCGCGACGTGACTTCCGACGTTGCCGAAGCCCTGGATCGCCGCCGTAGCGCCCTCCCACGGCAGGCCGAGGCCGCGCGCCGCCTCGCGCATAGCGATCGCCACCCCCCGCCCCGTCGCCTCCTCCCGGCCCAGCGACCCACCCAGCGCGACAGGCTTGCCGGTCACGCAGGCGGGCGTGTACCCTCGCTTCGCGCTGTACTCGTCGAGCATCCACGCCATCGTCTGCGGGCCCGTCCCCATGTCCGGCGCGGGAACATCCCGGTACGGCCCGAGCAGGATGGCGATCCGGCTCGTGAACTTCCGGGTCAGTCGCTCCAACTCGTGCTCCGAGAGACCGCGCGGATCCACGTCTACCCCACCCTTCGCCCCGCCGAAAGGCAGGTCGAGCAACGCCGTCTTCCATGTCATCAGGTACGCGAGCCCTCGGACCTCCGCCGCATCGACCGTCCGGTGGTAGCGGATGCCGCCCTTCGTGGGACCGCGCGCACCGTTGTGCTGGACGCGGTACCCCATGAAGCATTCCACCCGGCCGTCGTCCATCAGGACGGGCACCTGGACGGCGACCTCGCGAAACGGTACGCGCAGAATCGTGCGCATTGAGGTGGTCAACCCGAGCAGGTCCGCCGCCGCCTCGAACTGGTTCGCGACGATGCCCCCGGTCGTGATCGGCGGGCGCGGGCCTTCGACGGCTGCCGTAGCGGTCATGGCCACGACTCCGGAACCGAGGGTCTGATCAGCCGCGCCGCCGCCGCCAGCCGCTCGGGCGTGCCGATGTCCATCCACTGAGCGCCGCCAATGTCGTGGGCCGCGATCCTCTCGCCGGCGGCGGCAAGGCGCAGGTAGGTGGTGAAGATCGAGAACACGCCTCGCTCCTCGATGCGATCCAGCAGCGCGGGCTCGATCACGTGCACGCCGGAGAACCCGACCTCGACCGCCTCCGAGACCGCCGCTCGCGCCTGCTGCTCCTCGCCGGTGCGCGTGTCGCGGCGGCCGAGAAGGCCCTCCTGATCGAACAGCAGATAGCGGCTCGCGCGGCGGCGCTGAACCGCGAGAGTAGCGAGCGCCCCGGCGGCCGCGTGCGCCTCGAGCATCGCCGCGAGTGAGAAGTCGGTCAGCACGTCGGTGTTGTGGAGCAGGATCGGCCGGTCTCGGCGCAACAGCCCTGCGGCCGCGAGCAGACCGCCGCCCGTCTCGAGCGGCTCACGGGTCTCACGCGAAAAGACGACGGGCACACCGAACCCGTGCTTCTCGTGCACGAAGCCTTCGATCTCCAGCGCGCGGTGATGGACGTTGATGATGAGTCGATCCGCGCCGGCAGCGATCACCCGCAGAGCCACGCGCTCGAGCATCGGCACGTCGCCGACGCCGATCAGCGCCTTCGGAACCAGATCTGTCAGTGGTCGGAGGCGCGTACCGAGGCCCGCGGCGAAGAGCACGGCATCCATCGAACCGGCGCTATGCGAACGCCGCGCCAGCCGAGCTGCCCCGGTGCTGCGGCCAGTGCGGCTTCTCGCGGTGCATCAGCCGGACGGTCACCGGCCAGCGCTCACCGAGGTGACGCGCGAGCCGCTCGGCGAAATAGACGGAGCGGTGCTGGCCGCCGGTGCAGCCGAACATGACGGTGAGCGAGTGGAACCCTCGGCGCAGATACTCCTCGACCTGCGCATCGACGAGTCCCGTCACGCTGCTCCAGAAGACGTCCGCCTCCGGCGTCTCTTCGATGAAGCGAGCCACATCGTCATCGCGGCCACAGCGGTCCTTGAACTCCAGGTGTCGCCCGGGGTTCGGCAGCGCACGGCAATCGAACACGAAGCCGCCGCCGTGCCCGCCCTGGTCGTCGGGGTAACCCCGCCGGTACGAGAAGCTTCCAATGTGCACGGTCAGGCCAGGCGCCTCGCCGGGTCCCTCGTCGCCCTCCGCCCACTGCTCGACAATGCGGCCAAACACGCGGCGCAGCTCGCGAAGCTGCACGGCCAGCCCCTGCTCGAGCAGCGCCGAGAGGTTGCGCGCGGCGTACGGCACGCTCTGCAGGAAGCGCGACTTGCGCTCGAAGAAGCCGCGATAGCCGTAGGCGCCCATCGCCTGCATGATCCTGACGAGCACGAAGCCGCGGTAGTGCTCGCGGAAGCTGGCGCGGTCGACGGTGATGTGCTCGCCGACAGCGTCGAGGTAGTGCTCGAGCAGGTCGGCCCGCACGGGATCAGGAATCGCCGCCTTCGCATCGTACAGCAGCGAGGCGACGTCGTACTGCAGCGCCCCTCGCCGGCCACCCTGGTAATCGATGAACCACGGCTCGCCGCCGCGCATCATGACGTTGCGTGACTGGAAGTCGCGGTAGAGGAAGTGACTGGCGTCCGCCTCGAGCAGGAAGTCCGCCAGCCGGTGGAAATCGTCCTCGAGCCGCGCCTCGTTGAACGGCACGTGGGCGAGCTTCAGGAAATGGTACTTGAAGTAGTTCAGGTCCCACAGGATGGACTGGCGGTCGAAGGCCGACCGCGGATAGGCGACACCGTAGTCGATCGCGCGCCCGCCGACGACCTGGAAGCGCGGCAGCTCCTCGAGGACGCGTCGGTAGGCGGGCAGGATCGCATCGGGAAAGGGAGCAACGTCGTCGCGCTCGCGGGCATCCGACAGGGCATCGAAGAGCGTCGTATCGCCGAGGTCCTCCTCCAGCCAGACGCCCGCCTCCTCGTCCGCGCCATAGATCTCGGGAACTGGCAGGCCCGCGTGCCGGAAGGAGCGTGAATAGCTGAGGAACGCACGGTTCTCCTCGCGGTCCGGTCCGATCGCCCCCACGGCGGTCTGCCAGTCCTCGCCGATCAGCCTGAAGTACGTACGGCTGGAGCCGTCGCCCGCGATCTCGAGGATCGCGGCCGGCTGGCGGCCGTAGCGGTCGGCGAACAAACGGGAAATCCGGTCGTGCATCATACTGCTCTGCTGTCCTCCGGCGCGGGACCGGCGGCTCGGTTGGGCTGTGGGCGTCCCGCCTTCGAGTGCAGGATGCGAGCCAGGCGACGCCGACGCCAGCATCGACGGCCGCCGCCGAGCGATTCGCGGCGACGATGCGCCCCCTCGAAGCAGAGGCCGACCCCACGCACCTTGCGCCCGTCCCCGGGCTTTCGCCTATTCCGTCAGACTCCGACCGTGCCCCCGACCGCCGCCGAACGATGGACACTCTGCGTCCGACCAGCCCCGCCGCCGAAGAGATCCTCGGCGGCTACTTTCCGGTGCTCGATCACGGCTTCGTCGCCCTGGTCGACTACATGGGGAGCGACGAGAGCATCGAGCGTGCAGCGCGCGTCTCCTACGGCTACGGAACCCGACGGACGAGCGCGACCCGCGGGCTCATCCGCTACCTGCGACGACACCATCACACCACGCCGAGCGAGATGGTCGAGCTGAAGTTCCACTGCGCGATGCCGATGTTCGTGGCGCGCCAGTGGATCCGGCATCGGACGGCGAACGTGAACGAGTACAGCGGCCGCTACTCGCTTATGCCGCTGCTCTTCTATACGCCCGAACAGACGCACTTCGCGCTTCAGAGCTCGACCAACAACCAGGGGCGGGAGCCGAGCGCCGCCGCACCCGCGCTGTACCGTCAGGCCGTCGAGCGCTGGGAGCGCCTGCGCCAGCAGGCCGCCGACGATTACGCCTGGCTCGTCGGAAGCGACGTCGCACGCGAGCTGGCCCGAATCGACCTTCCGCTATCCACGTACACGCAGTGGTACTGGAAGATCGATCTGCACAACCTGCTGCACTTCCTGACGCTGCGCGTGGATCCGCACGCGCAATACGAGATCCGGGCGTTCGCCGAGATCATGGCGGGCATGGTGAAGCGAGTCGCACCGCTGAGCTACGAGGCCTGGGTCGACTACGACCTGTGCGGCGCACGTCTGAGCCGCGGTGAGCTCGACGCGCTGCGCGCTCTCGTCACCCCGTGCGACGACACTTTGCGGGCCCGCGTCGACGCAGCACCGCTGGATACCGAGCGGCTGCAGGAATACGGCCTCTCTCCGCGCGAGATCCGCGAGCTGCTCGACAAGCTCCGCGACGCACCTCGCCCCGATTTCGAGCTGGAGGCGCGATCGATGCGAAAGGCGGAGGAAATGGCGGAGAGAATGCAGGCGGCGGTTCCGGAACGGACGCTGTAGCGGGGCGGCGGCCGGTCGGCACTTTGAGATTCGAGGCGCGGCCGGGCGCTGCTGTCCCGCTGTACGGGTCCGCCCCACACGCCATCCGCCATCGCCCCACAGACGCCGCTCGGCGCGCGGCGTATCGTGAACATGGATGCACGCCTCGACGGCGCGATCGCTCGCTTGGCGCTGCGGACCCTGCCAGACCCCGGAGGACCCATGCCCCAGCTCCTGCGCGCCTCTGTGCGGGACCTCGACACGCTCGAGATCGAGGAGATCCTGCTCAGGAACAACGTCGGGCGGATCGCCTTCCTGCGCGATGGCCGCGTCGATGTCGAGCCGATCCACTACGTCTTCGAGGAGGGGGCGCTCTACGGACGCACGGCGCCCGGCGCGAAGCTGAGCGCGGTCGGCCAGAGCCCGGTCGTCGCGTTCGAGGTGGATGAAGTGAAGGGCACGTTCGACTGGTGCAGCGTGGTCGTGCACGGACCGTTCTATCGGATCCCGGAGGACCGCATCGGCCGCGAGCCACCGCTTCACCGCCGGGCCCTGCAGCTCCTGCGCACCCTCGTGCCGACCGCGCTGACCGAGCAAGACCCGACGCCGGAGCGGACCGTGCTGTTCCGGATCATGCTGAAGACGGCGACGGGGAGGTGCTGCACGAGCGAGGCCGGGGACTGAGAGCGTACGCGGCCAGACAACGAGAGGGGCGGGCATCCACGGTGCCCGCCCCTCCTCGCGTCCGAAACCGGCTGGTGCTACTTCAGGTGCTGATTCGCCAGCTTCGTCATCTCGAACATCGAGACCCGGCTCTTCCCGTTGAACACGGGCTTGAGCTTCTCATCCGCCACGATCGTCCGTTTGTCCTTCGGATCCTGGAGGTTGTGCTTCTTCACGTAGTCCCACAGCCGCTTCGTGACCTCCGTACGCGGCATGGGCTCCTTGCCGACCACCGCAGCCAGCTCGGGGCTCGGGGTCAACGGCTTCATGAAAGCGGCGTTCGGCTTACGTTGAGCCATCCTCGTCCTCCAGGGATTTCGAGTGGATTGCGAGCGCGAGCGCGGCGCTCCGACGCCGGCTCGCCGGCGCCCAAACGTTGCACGTCCGCTCCGATTTGCGCAAGACGCGTGCGCCCGGTTCCGGAGTCGGTTGCACTCCGATGGGTGCTGCGGGCATCTTCCGCGGCGATCCAGGCCGGGCGGTCGTCCGCGCACGATGGACCCGTCCGTGCCTGCGCACCGGCGCGACCGGGCGAGGCGTGACTGCACCGGCGGGGGCCGTCCATGATCGTGGTGGTGGGGGCCGGCATCACCGGCCTCGCACTGGCGCACGCGCTCGAGCGGCGGGGGTGCGACTTCGTCGTGCTCGAGGCCACCGAGCGAGCGGGCGGCGTGATCCGCAGCCTGCGCGACGGATCGCGCGTGCTCGAGGCCGGGCCCCAGCGCACACGCCTGACCTCGGGAATGAGGGCGCTGGTCGGCGAGCTCGGCCTGCAGGACGAGCTGCTGCTGGCCGAGCCCGGGCTGCCGCTCTACGTCTTCTCCCGTGGCCGGCTGCGGCGGGCACCCCTCTCTCCCGCGACCGCCTTGACCTCTGACCTCCTGTCGCCCCTGGGGCGACTGCGTCTGTTGGCGGAGCCCGTGTTCACGCCGGCCGAGCCGGCGGAGACCGTCGCGGAGTACCTCTCGCGGGCGTTCGGAGCGGAGGCGTACGCGCGCCTGCTCGGGCCGTTCTTCGGCGGGCTCTACGGCTCCGACCCCGCGGACATGCCGGTGCGTCACTCGCTGGCGCCACTGCTAGAGGATCTCGGGCTGGCCGGCCGGAGCCTGCTGCTCGCCTTTCTCAAGCGCTCGCTGCGCCGCTCCAGGGCGGAAGTCCCCGCCTGTTCCTTCCGCTCCGGGCTGGAAGCGTTGCCTCGGGCGCTGTACCGGGCCCACGCCGATCGCATCAGGCTCGGCTCCCCCGTCAAGCAGATCCGCCGCTCCGGAGCGTCCCTCGTCGTCGAGTCGGATGATGAAAGGTTGAGTGCGGAACACGTGGTTGTAACCGCAGAGGCTGCCGAAGTGGCACGGCTTCTCCGTCGCGCGCTGCCGGACGCCTCCGCCGCCCTCGCCTCGCTCCGCTACAACCCGCTCGCGATCTCGTTCCTGCAGTCCACCGCGCCGCTTCGCGGCCTCGGCTATCAGGTCGCGATCGGCGAGCCGCTGCAGACTCGTGGGGTCACGTTCAATGCTTCGCTCTTCGGGCCGACGGCGCTGGATTCCGCGGGAACCCCGACGCGGGCGGCGAACGGGAGGGACGGCATTTACACCGCGTTCCTGGGCGGCTCCAGAAACCCCGGTCTGGTGGACATGCCGGATGACTGGATCGGTGAGGTGGCCTGCAACGAGTTCCGCGCGGCGACGGCGGTCGAGGCCCGTGTGCTCGGCATCGAGCGGGTCGCGATGCCCGCGTGGGACCGGAGCTGGGATGCGCTGGACTCCCTGGAGCTGCCCCCCGACATCCACCTCGCCACGAACTTCACCGGGCGCGTCGGCATCACCGGGCGCCTCGCGCAGGCCGCGCGGCTCGCGGAGCGCCTCACCGCCGGACGGGACTGACACCGCTCCGCCCGCCCGCCGAAGCGGCGGGCGCCGACGACCTTTCGCTCAGCCGACGTTCGTACAGAAGGTGCCCGGCCGGGGCCGGCAGCGGCAGGGGCCGAACGGCACCCCGGCCGGCGCGGCGCCACCCGCGAGCGGCTCAATGAGATCCGCGAGCAACAGGGCCAGCCGGGGATCGTCGTGCGGCACGGGCACGCGATGGAAGCGCAGGCCTCTCTCCTCGGCCTCCTGTCGCAGCACGATGTCGAGCTCCGACAGCGTCTCGGACTGCTCGTGCATGAAGGAGATCGGAACCACCAAGACGTCGTCGGTCTCTCCCTCCGCGGCGATGCGATCGATGACCTGGGCGACGTCCGGTTGCGTCCACTCGACCGGACGATTCGTGTGGTTCTGGTAGCCGAGCCGGTAGTCCCGCACTCCGGCCGCCGCGGCGACGTCGCGGCAGCTGTCCTCGGTGTACTCCTGATAGCGGCTGCCCTGCTCGAGATACCTCACCGGAGTGCCGTGCGCGGAGAAGACGAGAAGCGTCTTCTTCGACGTGAGATCCAGCCGGTTGGCAGCGGCGTACGCGATGATCCCGTCCGCGCGCAGCCGTATGTATTCGGGATGCCGATGCCAGCCACTGATCTCCCTCGTGGGGACATCCCAGCCGAGATCGTCGACCGCTCGTTCGACCTGCCCCAGGGCGGCCAGGTTCGTCGAGGGACCCGAGACCGGGAAGACGGGCAGCGCAATGAGGAGATCCGCGCCGTCGGCGCGAGCACGCTCCACCGCATCGGCGATCCGCGGCTCCGTGAACTGCATCCCGGTGTAGCAGCGCGCATCGTAGCCGCGTCGCCCGAGCTCGGCCTGCAGGCGGTCCGCCTGCTCGCGCGCCTGGCGATTCAACGGCGAGCCACCGATCCGCTCGTATTCCTCGATCAGCCCGGGTGCCCTGCGCTGCGCCAGCGTCCGGCTCCGCTCTGCGGCGCCGGAGGCGCCCTCCAGGTCCGCGTTGATCATGAAGATACGCTCGAGAAACGGCACCACCTCCTCGAGCGTGGAACGGGCCGGCTCTCCGAAGTTCAGCACCAGCACGCCCAGCCGGATGGGGGCACCGCCACTGCCAACGCTCACGTCAGCACCCGTGCTCGTGGACGAGGTCCACGACCGCGTGGATCACGTCCGGGTCGGTGCCGGGCAGAATGCCGTGGCCGACGTTGAAGATGTGGCCGGGTCGTCCTCCAGCGCGGTCCAGCACGTCTCGCGCCTCGCGCAGTGCGACGTCGCGCCCGGCGAGCAACGTGGCCGGATCGAGGTTCCCCTGCACGCCTCGACCCTCGCCGACGGCTCGCCAGGCACGGTCCAGCGGAATGCGCCAGTCGAGGCCGATCACGTCCCCACCGGCCTCGGCGATCAACGGCAGCAGCTCGGGATTCCCAGTCGCGAAATGGATCGTCGGAACGGCCGCCTCGCGACAGCGCTCGAGCACCACCTTCGAGAAAGGCAGAACGTGCCGCTCGTAGTCGCGCGGCGAGAGCGCTCCCGCCCAGGAGTCGAACAGCTGGATGCCGTCGGCGCCGGCGCGGTGCTGGGCGATCGCGTACGCCGCCTGGTGCTCGGCCCAGAAAGAGGCGAGTCGCTTCCACGCTTCGGGCTCGCGCCACATGAACGCCTTCGTCTCCTCGACGTTGCGCGCAGCTCCCCGGCTTCCGATCAGGTAGGAGCAGAGCGTGAAGGGGGCGCCGACGAAGGCGAGCAGAGCCACATCGAGCCGGGCCTTCAGGATGCGGATCTGCTCCATCGTGTAGGAAAGCTCGACGTCGGGATCGAAAGGCCGCAGACGATCCACGTCCGAGGGACGCTCGACCCGCGGCGATACCACCGGCCCGACTCCGGCATGCAGTTCGACATCGAGGCCGGCGGCCAGGAACGGTGTGGAGAGATCGTTGTACAGGATCGCCGCGTCCACCGGATAATACTCCAGCGGCAACTCAGTCACCCGTGCGGCCGCCTCGGGTTCGCGGATCACGTCGAACATGCCCCGCTCCGAGCGCACCTCGCGGTAACGCGGCAATGACCGTCCCGCCTGGCGCATGAACCAGACCGGGGTCGCGTCCGACTTCTCGTGGCGCAACGCACGCACAATGCGGTCGTTCATCCTCTCCCTTGCCGTTCCGTGCCCGTGAAGCGATTGCTGCACACGCGGCGCGTTGAGCCGCGGCAGCGACCGTGCAGGTTACACATGCCGCAGGGGCGCGGTCAAACCCCGATCCGCTCGGCGGCCCGACGTTTACCGGATCGCCCCCGCGGCGCCCCCGCGGCGGGGGTCCGCGCCCGCCGTGACCTTCCCCGATCCGATCTCGAGCGCCGCACCGTAACCCTCGCGGAGCTCGCCCTCCAGCGAAACGAAGCGCACGCTGTGACCGAGCGCCTCCAGCCGCCGCACCACCTCCGGCGCGAAGCCGCGCTCCATCAGAACGACGCTCTCCGGCTCGCCGTTCTCATCGCTCCCGCCCGAGACAAGGAAGCGCGGCATCTCGAGCGCCGCCTGAGGCCCGAGCCCGAAGTCCACGAGCGCGACCAGCTCCTCGTACACGCCCGCGGTGATCCATGCGTTGCCCGCGGTGCCGAACGCGTACACGGGTCGTCGGGCCGAGCCGCTGCCGCGGAACACGAGCGTCGGGCTGATCGTGCTGCCGTGGCGCGAGTTCGGCAGCCGCGCGCCGTAAGAGCCGGGATCGAGCGCGTACGACGTCAGCTTGTCGTTGTACGTGAAGCCGAGCCCGGGCGAGACGTAGAACGTTCCGCCCCAGGTGCCGAGCGTCTGCGTGACCGACACGACGTCGCCGTCGGCGTCCGCCACGACGAATGCCGTCGTCCCGCTCGAGTGGCAGTGCCCGACGTGAAGGCGGACGCAAGCGGTCGGCGACTCGACCGCCGCGCTATGCCGACTCGCTCGCGGCCGCCTCGCGGCCCCGGTCCGATTCGATCCGGCGCTGTCGCGCCCTGCGCCCCCTCGACCGGCAGCTCCCCTCGCGTCGGCGCACTCGGGGGTGCGATCGTCGAACAGCTCCGGCGACGTCGCGTGCCCCGGATCGAAGCACCGCCAGCGGAAACGCGCGGTGTCCTTGCTCGTGAACGGCTCGAGCGTGACGGGCCAGAGGCCCGGATCGGCGATCCGGCCACGGGTCGATGGCGCGAGCTTCCATGCCTCGATCATCGCGTGCAGCGTGGCGGCGTCGTCGGTGTAGCGGCGCATCGGAGCGAAGTTCTCGAGGAGGTTCAGCTTCGCGGTGAGCGTCGCGCCACCCGCGGACGGGGGAGCGCTCGAATAGACCGTATAGCCCCGGTAGCGGCCGGCTACCGGGTCACGCACGGCGGCGTAGTAGCGCTCCACATCACGCAGGCGCATCGGACTCCCGTGCGCCCGCAGATCCTCGACCATCCGTCGGCCGATGTCACCATGATAGAAGGCGTCGGCGCCGTGCGCCGCGAGGGTCTTCAGCGTCGCGGCGAGGTCCGGATTGCGCAGCGTGTCGCCGGCCTGGAGCGGCTCGCCCCCGGGGAAGAAGAGACGGCGGCTGCCGTCGTACTTGAGGAAGTGCTCGCGCTCGGTCGTCAGCGTCGTCGCGAGCCCATCGGAGACCTCGAAGCCGTCCGCGGCCAGCCGGATCGCCGGCTGCAGCAGATCGCTCCACGGTAGGCTGCCGTGCTCCTTCCACGCGCGGTACATCCCCGCGAGCGTGCCGGGAACCTGCGTCAGCACCGGCCCGTCGTCCGGGTATTCGCCGTCATCGGTGAGGGCTCCGTTGTCGAGCGTGGCATCCTGCGGCGTGCGCGTCATGAACTCGATCAGCTTCGGGTCCTGCATTCCTGGGCGCCAGATCAGCATCTGACCGTAGCCGCCGATCCCGCTCGCCTCGGGCTCGACCACGCCGAGTGCGAACGATACAGCGACCGCCGCGTCCACCACGTTGCCTCCGCGGCGCAGGATCTCGAGCCCGGCGGCCGTCGCGTCCGGGTTCGCGCTCGAGACCGCGGCCCTTCCCGTCGCAGAATCGCGTAGCGGCGGCCGCTCCTCGAGCATCCGATGGACGACCGACTCGAGCGCGGCACCGTCCTCCGCCCGGATGGCCTGCGGTCGGTATTTCCCGCGCAGTCGCGCCCACTCCGCCTGCGCCCTGCGTAGCGACTCGGCCGAGCGGTGCGCCGCGCCGGGCCGGTCCTCGTAGTAGAGCCGTCGCACGCGCTCCCAGACGCGGTCGAACGCCTCCGCGTTCGCGGCCCCAAGATCCACGGTTCCGGAGAGTGCGGTTGCTTCGAGCCCGCGATCCGGCGCCGATGGCGCGGGCATCAGCCAGAAGCCCTCGGATCCGAAGATCTCCCGCGCCTCTCGATCGCCGAGCCGATCGGGATCGCCGTTGAAGTCCGGCTCCGGACCCGGCAGCTCGGTGAGCGCGAGCGTGCCCCCATCGGGCGACCACGCGGGCGCCGCCGATCGCCGCGACACGAGGTTCTCGTAGCGTCCGTCGCGATCCGTGACCCACACGCCGGGCCGGCCGCGGCGCACCGCGTAGACGATGCGGCCGCCATCGGGCGACCAGGCCGGGCGCTCCGCGGCGACACCTCGGACCACGGCCGAATCCGCCGAGCCGTCCAGCCGCACGCGCCGCAGGCCCGCGCCGTCCGCGTTGGCCCAGCCGTAGACGATCCACGCTCCATCCGGCGACATCGCCGGATCGAACGCGCCTTGCCGGGCGTGTTCGAGACGCGCCTCCGTTGCGTCCGGGCGGTGGATCCACACCGCGGCGTCGCTCCCGCTGCCGCGCACGAAGACGATCGCGCCGTTCGGCGCCACCGACGGCATCCGGTCCGATAGCGGATCGGAGGTGAGCCGCTCCGGCGCATCCGCCGGACCATGCGCGGCCACCGGCACGCGCCACAGATCGAAGCCGTGCCCGCGGTCGGAGGCGAAGATGAGGAAGCGGCCGTCGCGGCTCCACGTCGGATCGACGTCCAGCGCCGGGCCGCTCGTAACGCGGATCCAGTCGGCGGCCGCGTGGCCGACCCCGACAGGACCGGCGGAAACCCAGAGATCGCCTCGGACGGTGACGGCGAGCCTGCCGTCGGAGGAGTAGCTCGGCGAAGCGGGTGGGCCCGGCACCGGCCCCGTCTGCGCGAGCAGAAGCCCGATCATCGGAAGTGCGGCGTTCATCGGCGCGGCTGTTGAGGGAGCATCGGCCGTCCCGCGCGGGGAGCCGGCTGCAGAAGCGTGTCGTTCGGCGCGCGGCGCGTCAACCCGCAGCGTGCTACCGCTTTCGCAGCCGCCGCGAGGCAGCGACTTCGGAGCGCCTTTCGGACGGTTCGGGGTTTCTCCCACCCATCTCGCGGACTCCGCCCTACAGACCCTCTTACGGCGGACTCATAGCGTTCGACTCCGGATCCCCGGCGCGCCCGTCGCACGACGGATCGCGGCGGGAGCCAATGATCTCATTGCCTGGAGTGGGCGCTTGCCGTCGAAGCCGAAGAGTGGCTCGGGGCCGAGGCGTCGCAGGTCCGGGGGCCGGTGCCCCTACGATGTGGTCGTGCTCACAGCCTCATCCGGTGGCGTCAGCACGCTGGGTGGGATCCTGGCGGACCTGCCGGCCGGCTTTCCGGCGCCGATCCTGGTCGCCCAGCACCGCGGCAGTCGTCAGCCCGAGGTGCTCACGGCGATCCTCGCGCTGCGCAGCAAGCTGCCGACGAAGCTGGCGGAGGACGGCGAGCCGCTGCAGCCGGGCACCGTCTACATCGCCCCTCCACAGCGCGCGCTCCTCGTGAGCCCCGGCCCGACGGTCTCGCTGAGCGGGAGTCGGCGGGGGCGGGAGCAGGAGCTCACGCCGATGATGGAATCGGTGGGCGAGGTGTTCGGCGACAGAGCGCTCGCGGTGCTGCTCACGGTCGGGGGTGGGGTGCCGCTGGAGGAGGCGCGCGCGATCCGTGAGCGAGGAGGCACCACGCTCCTCCAGCACGAGGGCGTCGTCGACGCGTCGAGGGAACCGCTGCCCGAGTCCGCCTTCGACCGCGTGCTCCCACTCGAGCGGGTGGCACCGACGATCATCGAGATGGTCGGCATCGCCCGGTCGAGCCGGCGGCGGCGGTCGCGGCCGTCACCGTCGAAGGAGTCGGCGGACAGCTGAAAACAGGGCGCGCCCGAGTCGCGCCGAACCGAGGAGAGGATCCCATGAGGAAGATCGGCCTGATCGGGCTGTCACTCGCTCTGACGCTCGTCGTCCCTGCCTCCGCGCAGCAGTTCGGCGTGAAGGGCGGCATCGGCGTCACCAATCTCGCCGGCGCCGACGCCGCGACGCTGGACACCGAGACCGGCTTCCTGGGCGGCGTGTCCGCCACCTTCGGTCTGAGCCGACTCGTGTCGCTCCAGCCCGAGGTCCTCTACGTCCGGCAGGGCGCACGCCTCGCAATCGGCAATGATGAGGGTAGCCTCCGCCTCGGATTCGTGCAGGTCCCGCTGCTGCTCGGCGTCGCCGCCCCACTCCCCTCGGCACCCGCGGTGCGGCCTCACATCTTCTTCGGGCCGGCCGTCGGGTTCCGCGTCGGATGCGACGTCGAGGTCACCGGCGCGAGCGCCCCCTGCGATGACCCGTCCTTCGCTGGCGGATTCGACTTCAAGTCGCTCGACGTGCTGGGAGTGGTGGGCGGCGGCTTCGAGATCGAGATGGGCCCGACCGCGCTGTCGCTCGATGCACGCTACGATTTCGGGCTCACGGCTCTGGACAACAGCGATGCGAAGCTCGACATGAAGAGCCGCGCCGTCTTCTTCACGGCGGGCTTCCGGCTGCCGATCGGCAGTCGCCCGCTCGCATACCGCTGAGCGGCGGCACCGGACGACCCGGTGGCGTCCGAATCGGACGATCGCTTCCGGCTGGGGTTGTGAGCGGCGGGGGGCGGCAGTACGATACCGCCCTCCGCCGGTCGCCCTTCAACCGATCTTCTGCGGGCTCCGGCGCCGCCAACGAGGAACACTCACGAGCGCCGATGATTCCAGCCACACCGCACTCCGTGCCTGCGCCGTCCATCCAACGTCCATTCGCTACCGGCACGGCTCCCGCGCCGGAGCGGCCGTGAAGGGGCGCTGGCGCGGCCATCGCGGAAGCGAGCCCCTCGACGCCCGGAGCGGCGCCGATCCTCTCGCCGTAGGCGGCATGAAGGACGAGACGACTCCTACGCACATCGGGCCGACCGAGGACGCCAGCCAGCTCCGGATAAGGTGGACGGACGGCCACGTCTCCGAGTACTCGCCCCGTTACCTGCGCCTGCAGTGCCGCTGCGCCACCTGCGTGGACGAGATGACGGGCCGTCCTCGCCTCGACCCGCGCAGCGTCCCCGCCGATGTCTATCCGCTGAAGATCGAGTACGTCGGCCGCTACGCGATCCGAATCGACTGGAGTGACGGGCACACGACCGGCATCTACCCCTACGAGCTCCTGCGCAAGATCTGCCCTTGCGAGCAGTGCGACATCGAGGAGGCCGCCTCCTGACGTGAGCGCGTCGAACGGCGAACCGCCGCGGCGACGTGCGCCCCGCCTGCCAACCACGCTCCGCGCCTTCCGACACCGGGACTTCACCCTCTTCTTCGGCGGTCAGTTCCTGTCGTTGATCGGCACGTGGATGCAATCCGTGGCGATGAGCTGGCTCGTCTACCGCCTGACGGGCTCCG
Organism: uncultured Gemmatimonadales bacterium; assembly: GCA_963798855.1. Taxonomy (GTDB): domain Bacteria; phylum Gemmatimonadota; class Gemmatimonadetes; order Longimicrobiales; family RSA9; genus CAWCUU01. The sequence goes on from CAWCUU010000002.1 coordinate 867,769, forward strand.
CCGTCGCGCTCGGCGTGATCGGGTTCGCCGGCCAGTTCCCAGGCTTCGTGATCGCGCCGCTCGCAGGCGTCTTCGTGGACCGATGGGACCGCCGCCGCACTGTGCTGCTGACCCAGACCGTCGCGATGGTGCAGGCGTTCACGGTGGCCGCGCTCGTGCTTGCCGGCGGCGTGCGGGTCTGGCACCTGATCGCGCTCGCCGTGGTGCTCGGGACCGTGAACGGGCTCGACGTCCCGGCGCGACAGGCCTTCCTCGTCGAGCTGGTGGAGGGCACCGAGGATCTCGCCAACGCGATCGCGCTCAACTCCTCCATGTTCAACGGCGCGCGCCTCGTGGGGCCGGCGATCGCCGGCGTGCTCATCGGCCTCGTCGGCGAAGGGGCCGTCTTCCTGTTCAACGCGGTCAGCTACGTTGCAGTGCTCGCGGCGCTGCTGGGGATCCGCCGCCAACCGACCGTGCAGAGGCAGCGAGCGCCGCACGTGTTGCGCGATCTGCGCGAGGGGTTCGGCTACGCGTTCGGCTTCCCCCCGATCCGCGACATCATCGCCGCGCTCGCGTGCGTCTCGCTGGTCGGCATGCCCTACGTCGTGCTGCTCCCGATCTTCGCGAGCGACGTGCTACACGGGGGTGCGGGCACCCTCGGCCTGCTCACCTCGGCCGCCGGGCTCGGCGCCCTGGCCGGCGCGCTCTACCTCGCCTCCCGCACCACCGTCCGCGGGCTCGGCCGCATCATTGCCTTCGGCGCCATCCTTTTCGGCGTCAGCCTGATCGCGCTCGGCGCATCCCGTGCGCTCTGGAGCTCCGCCGTCACGGCCCTCGTCGCCGGCTTCGGCGTGATGATCTTCTCCGCTTCGGTCAATACGGTCCTGCAGACGCTGGTGCGGGAAGAGATGCGCGGGCGGATCATGAGCCTCTACACGATGGCGTTCATGGGGATGTCCCCATTCGGCAGCCTGATCGGCGGAGCCGTCGCCGGTGCGCTGGGCGCTCCGCTCGCCGTCGTGCTGGGTGGGGCCGGTTGCCTCGCCACCGGGGCGTGGTTCGCCACCCGGATCCCGGCGCTGCGAGCGATCGTGCGGCCGATCTACGTCGAGAAGGGGATCATCCCAGAGGTCGCCACGGGCATCCAGGCCGCGACCGTGCAGCGGCCGCGCTGAGGCGCTGGCCTCTGTTCGGGCGAGGCAACGACACGCAGTACGGGCGTGGCCGGCCAGAGCGGGCGGCGCGAACGATCCGCGGCGCCGGCACTCGGCGCGAACGAGGTCTCTATCGCCCGGATCGAGGCGGCTCTCCCACCGGCAGGGTCCTGGCGACGATCGCCTCGGCCTCCTCCTCCCCATAGCCCAGCTCGCGAAGCACCGCGAGCGTGTGCTCGCCGGCCAGGGGCGGCACCCGGGCCGAGCCCCAGCGGTGACCGTCTCTTTCGACGGGGAGCGCCACGTCCCTGTAGTCCGGAATACGAGGGTGGGGAATGCGGCGCAGCGAGCCGCTCGATCGCACCTGCGGGTCATCGGCGACCGCACGCACGTCGTGGATCGGCGCGCACGGGATGCCTACCTCTTCGAGCCGCGCGAGCAGGCTGCCCGTCGTACAGCCGCGCGTCAGCTCCGCGATCGCGGCCTCCAGAGAGGCGCGGTGCCGCACCCTGGTCGGATTGTCGCAGTAGCGCGGGTCGTCCGGCAGAGTCGTGGCGCCCAGCACTCCGCACAGCTTCTCGAAGATGGAATCCGTCGCCGCGCCGATCATGATCCAGCCATCGGCGGTCGGGAAAGCGCCATACGGCACGATCATCGACAGCCCGGAGCCTTCCGGTCCCGGAGCCGAGCCCGTCGCGAGGAAGCCCATGAGGTGGTACGAACCCCACACGAGCGCGGTCTCGAGCAGCGACGTCACGACTCGCCCTCCCGCGCCGCTCTCGCGGCGCTCCCACAGCGCCGCCAGCACGCTGAGAGCCGCCCACATCCCCGTCCCCATGTCCACAACGGAGACGCCGAGCCGCGCCGGCGGCCCTTCCGCGTGACCCGTTACCGACATGAGGCCGGTATACGCCTGCAGGATCGGGTCGTAGCCGGGCTGCTCGCGGCGAGGTCCCCGGTGACCCCAGGCCGTGATGTCGCAGTAGACTGCCGCGGGGTTCAGCGCCCGGACGTCCTTGAAGCCGAGACCTAGCCGTTCTGCGACACCCGCCCGGAACGACTGCAGCACGACGTCGGATCGCGCGATCAGCCTTCCCGCCGCTTCCCTGCCGGCGGCTTCATGCAGATCCAGCACGATGCTGCGTTTTCCGCGGTTCGCGGACAGGAACATCGTGCTCTCTCCGTTCCAGAACGGCGGGCCCCACGCGCGCGCCGGATCCCCGCCCGGCCGCTCGACCTTTACGACATCCGCCCCGAGATCGGCGAGAATCTGCGAACAGAACGGTCCCGCGAGGCTCTCCGTGAAGTCGGCGACCCGAATGCCATGCAGCGGCGCCATCTCCGTCTCCTTTCCGCGCTCGACGCCCCACGCTGGCCGCAGGGACCGGCGTGGCAACGCGCTTCGGGTCGCGAGAATCCCCGCCACCCGCCGCAGCGGCCTGGATCCAGCCGCGGCGAAGGTCTTGCAGCATGTCGCCTGGAATCTAGCAGCACGCGCTCACAGCCAGCCGGAGCCGCCACGACATGCGCATCGATCCGCGGACGGACCTGCCCATCCTCGTGCTGTTCGGCTTCCTCATCCTCGCGGCGGCGGCGCTCTTCGCGCTCTTCGCGGTGTGATTCTTCCGAGGGTCTCCGGCAGCCCTTCCCGACCCCGCAAGAAGAAGGGGGCACCCGACCGAGCGCCCCCCTCTCCTGCAGTGATTCGCCGAGGCTCAGCGCACGTGGCCGTGGCCGTGGCCCCCGCTGCCGGACGAGCCTGCCGGCGGTGCCGGGTGGCTCGGCGCGCTCCGCGGAGCCGGGCTGCTGGTGGGGCGCGGCGCCGGCGCGCTGCGCGTCGGCGGCGATGAGCGCGCCGGGGCTGGCGCGCTGCGGGCCGGCCGCGATGACCGCGCCGGGCCGGCAGAGCCTCGCCGGCCGCTCGCCGGGTGCGTCAGCCGGCGCGACTCCGTCCGCGCGTCCGCGAATCGTACCCGGGCAGGTCCGCGCCGCGGGCGTCACGCACCCGCTGCTGTCGCTCCTCGAAGCTCAATGTCCCTCTGCCGTCCATTCCAATGAAGCGTCCCGGCACCGTCGGCTCGACCGGGACGCCGTGCCTCAGTCCCCTCGGATCACGCCGGCCATCGGCGAGGCCTTCCCGCCCCATCAGATAGCGGTCGACCGACTGCGTCTCGACGCTCGGTTCCGATGCGACCGGCGTCGGATCCTTCCCGCGCGGGCGCCTCTGCAGCTTCGCGATCGCGCTCACCGTGTCACGACTCGCCGGGGGAGTCGCAACGGCGAATACGTTCGTCGCCGGACTGCACGAGCTCAGGACGTACCGGGCGAATTCCAGCGGTACACGGATCAGCTGTCCACTGCAGTTGACGAGCGCGTACAGCGTGACGGGCGGCCTGATGTCTGGCCACAGCATGTAGACGTCCGTCGCCCACCGGGAGCCGTTCGGATCGCGGATCGCCATCGACGCGAGCTGATCCATCGTCTCGAACGGATGACGGGCCTGGAAGTCCGTGTACCCCATCATCTTCCGCAGCGCGAACGGCCGTGCCACCAGATCGGAGATGTCGAGTGGATGGTCGGACGCAATCATGAAGATGTAGTGGGGCCCGAGATAGGTGCTCGCCAGCAGCGATCCACCCGTCTGCGAGAAGTACGCCCAGCGGTGGGTGCCGAAGCCGGGATAGACCCAGCCGATGCCCGAGACGGGGCGCGTCTCCTGGCCGCCGAACTGCGGGTAGAGCAGGCCGACGCCGTCGTACGGCGAGATCTCGAAGACGGCAACGTAAGCCGCACGGTTCGTCGAGAAGGTGATGTACTCGTTGCCACCGACCCAGACGTGCGCGTCCAGCGGTTGGAGCGGCGCCGGTCCGATCTCTTCGTTCGGGTTCAGGGCACACGCACCGGCAAGGAGGGAGGCCACGATCAGCGCGGAAGGTCGGATCCTCATGCGGGCCTCCTTTCGGGCAGGCCGGGCGCGGCCTCGACGGCAGCGGCGGCGAGAACTATCCATTTTGATAATGGCCTGACCACGCCGTTCGCGCAACAATCCGATGGGTCGTCCCCGCGGCGGCCATTCTCCATCTGCTGATGGGACTGCTCGTCATCGCCATCTCCGGCCACCTGGCCCTGCCGTTCGTGGCGCTTCTCGCCGTCGTGGGCGCTGTCGTGGTGGGCTGCAGCGACGACGACGCCGGTAGGCTCAGGGGCGCGCGATCGGCTCGCCGAGCCGGATCTCAGCCCCCGGCCGCAGGGCGGGCTCCAGCGTCATGCCGGGAGTGACGAGAAGGACCACCGTCGAGCCGAGATGGAACGCCATCAGATCCGACCCACGCTCGATCCGTAGCGGCGGGTCGTACTCGCGCACGGCGGTTCGGGCGCCTCGGCGGTTGGTGACCCACTCCTCCGGCGACGGCGACCCGCTCCCGCCCGCATCGAAGTCGGCGGAGATCCGACCCACGTTGTAGGCGCCTATGGCGACCACGGCCCAGCGCGCGCCGGCCGCATCGATGTAGCAGACGAGTCGCTCGTTGCGGACGAAGAGCTCACGGATCGAGGCGACCGCCGCAACGTTGACCGGGAGGAGGGCGCCCGGAACGTGGCGTGCCCGAGGGATACGGCCGGATATGGGGGCATGGATGCGGTGGTAATGACGCGGGCTCAGGTAGAGTGTCAGGAAGCTGCCGCCGTCGAACGCCTCGGCCTCGGCAGCATCGCCCAGCAACTCCGCCGCGGAGTAATCCCTTCCCTTCGCCTGCATCAGGCGGCCGGACTCGACGCGCCCCAGCCTGCCGAGAATCCCGTCCACGGGACTGCCGGCGACGTCCGCCGCGGAGGGCCAGCTGCGGACCCCCCGCCGCAGCCGCCGCACGAAGAAGGCGTTCAGGCTCGGATACGACGCGACCGGCTTCTCCGCCTCCGCGAGGTCGGCGCCGACTGCTCTCGCGAACGCGCCGATCACCAGCGGCCGCAGCCGCGGCGGAACCGTTATGTCCGCGACGCGGCCGAACGCCCGGCTCAGCGCACCCTGGGGCAGCGCCCGCAGCGCCGCCAGAGCGGTCCGCCATCGCAGCGGAACCGGACCGTCGGAAGCCGATTCGAAATCGGGCTCCGTCGATCCTGTCCCCGATCGGCGTCCGCCCGACCGATTCACCGCGCCTCTACCGACGATCTGCGGGTCAGCCCGCCCCGGCTCAGCCGACTGCCGCCCGTGTCCGCGCTTCCAGCACCGCCGCGATCGCCGGCAGCACCGACCGAAGCTCGCCCCGCGTCACCACGAGCGGCGGAGCGAAGCGGACGACCTGCTCGTGCGTCTCCTTCGCCAGGATGCCGCGCTCCTGCAGCGCCTCGCAGAACGGACGGGCAGGCCCCGATTCATCCTTGATCACCACCCCGATCAGCAATCCCCTGCCCCGAACCTCCTCAACGTGCGGGGACTCCAGCGCGCGAAGCTCATCCATGAACCACGCCCCCAGCTCAGCGGCGCGCTCGGCGAGGGACTCATCCACGATCACCTTCAGCGCCGCGCGCGCGACCGCCGCCGCCAGGGGATTGCCGCCGAACGTCGAGCCGTGCGTGCCCGGCGTGAACACCTTCATCACCGGCTCATCCGCGAGCACCGCCGAGACCGGGTAGACGCCGCCGCCGAGCGCCTTCCCAACGATCACGACATCCGGACGGACGCCCTCCCACTCCGAGGCGAACAGCTTGCCCGTCCGCCCGAGGCCCGTCTGGATCTCGTCCGCCACCAGAAGCGCCCCATTCGACTCGCATAGCTCTGCCGCCGCTTTCAGATACCCCTCCGCCGGAACCACCACCCCCGCCTCACCCTGGATAGGCTCGACCAGGAATGCCACTGTATTCGGCGTGAACGCCGCCTCTAGCGCCGCCAGATCACCGTACGGCACCCGCCGGAACCCCGGCGTGAACGGACCGAACCCCTCCTTGTACAGATCCTCCGACGAAAACCCCACGATCGTCGTCGTCCGGCCGTGGAAGTTGCCGTCGCACACGATGATCTCCGCCTGACCGGCCGCGAGACCCTTCGATGCGTATCCCCACTTCCGCACCATCTTGATCGCCGTCTCCACCGCCTCCGCGCCGGTGTTCATCGGCAACGCCTGATCGTAACCCGCCAGCTCGCAAAGCTCCTCCAGGAACGGCCCCATCTGGTCGTTGTGGAATGCCCGCGATGTCAACGTCAGCTTCGCCGCCTGCTCCGCCAGCGCCGCCATCACCTTCGGATGCCGATGTCCCTGGTTGAGCGCCGAGTAGGCCGACAGCATGTCCATGTAGCGCGTGCCCTCCACGTCCCACACCCACACCCCCTCCCCCCGCTCCAGCACCACCGGAAGTGGGTGATAGTTATGCGCGCTGTACTGCTCGGCCATCCGGACCAGATTCTCACTCTTCGTCATGCCGCTCGCTCCACTGCACATGTGAAGGGTTTGTCGCCCGCCCCGCGGGCACCGAGAAATGCGATAGTATGCATTAGAAATGAATAAAGTCAACAAATCACCACACCGGCCGCCCGCGCGGCTGCGCTCCTGTACATCCGGCAACGAAGTCCCTTTTTTGACCTGTCGAGCGTCGCGACCCGCCCGCGCGCGAAAGGCGGAGCGTGCAGCGGGTGGACAATCGTGCCTACCGCCGCTGTCAGTGAGCACCGGATCGAAGTATGCTGCCGGCGAGTGGAGCACGGAAGTGGAGCTTAACGAGGTGTGGAGTGAGGCGCGATGGCAAAGAGCGGGAGTGGAGGGGCGCAGCGAATCGTGTCGCTGCTCGCGAGCGGGACGGAGATCGTGAGCGCGCTCGGACTGGGGGATCGGCTGGTGGGCATCTCGCACGAGTGCGACTACCCGACCGCCGTGCTCGACCGGCCCCGGCTGAGCCGTCCGCGCTTCGCGGTGGAGGGGCTCAGCAGTGGCGAAGTGGATCGGGCGGTGCGACGCGCGATGGAGGAGCACGGCAGCGTATACCTCGTGGATGGCGAAGCGCTCGAGCGGTTGGATCCCGATCTGATTCTGACGCAGGCGGTGTGCGAAGTCTGCGCTGTTCCGACACCCGGCGTCCGGGATGAGGTCGCGTCGCGGGGGATGGGGGCGAGGGTGGTGTCGCTTGACGCACACCGGCTCGAGGACGTCTTCGGCTGCATAGGTCTCGTGGGTGAAGTGGCAGGTTGCATAGCCGCATCGGACGCTCTGATATCGGATCTGCGGTCTCGGCTTGGGCACGTCCAGGAGGCGCTCGCCGGTGCCGGCCGTCCGCGCGTCCTCGCGCTGGAGTGGCTCGAGCCGCCGTTCTCTCCGGGTCACTGGGTGCCGGAGCAGATCGAGCTGGCGGGTGGCGTCAACCTGACCGGGGATGCGGGGGAGCGGTCGCGCGAGGTGCCTTGGGAAGCGCTGGAAGGTGTGGACCCCGACGCGCTGGTCGTGATGCCGTGCGGCTATGATCTCGAGGCTTCGCTCACGGATGCTGAGGCACACGCGGAGCGGCTGAGCCGGGTCGCTGAGCGGGCGATAACGGAGGGCAGGGCATGGGTGGTGGACGGCTCGTCCTTCTTCAACCGATCGGGCCCGCGGGTGGTTCGGGGCGTGGAGATCCTCGCGGGCTTGCTCCACCCGGAGCGATGCCCGACGCCGGATGCGAAGGAGGCCGCCGTGTGGCGGCCTCCCGCGTGATCGCCCACTTCGATCTGTGGCCGAGGCCGCTGGGCTCAGCCCCGGGCTCTGCCTCTGACGATATGGACTTCGCGGCCGCACACGGCTCCATCGATCGTCATGGCCTGCGCATCGGGGTCCCAGGTCCGCGTGAGATCGATCGTGCAGCTCCCTGATCGGTCGCCCTTCGTCCAATCGATGACGCCGGTGCGAGTGCCGGTAAGGGAGAGGACCGTACGCGGCTGAGACGGCTCCGCCGGCATCTGGAAAGAACCCGAACCCTGGCCGGTCACGGAACCGTTCAGCGTCAGCGTGGCCGGGGGCAGCGGGATCGCGCAGTCGTCGAAGGAATGCGTATGGCTCCAGGTCGTCTGCACGATCCGCGTCTCTGGATCGAAGTCGGACTGAGTCGTGCCCTGGACGCTGCGGGTGCCACCGGCGGCGCACTCTGCCGTCCGCGAGTAGCTGCCCCTGCGTGCGAGAGCCGGCGTCAGCGAGCCGGAGGTGGTGACACTCAGGGAGGGCAGCTCGGGGCCGTCGGCCTCGATGCTGCCGATGAAGTCGCCGAGCGCCTCCGCGTCGGCCTGAGTGAACCCGTCGACGGGTCCGGCAGCATCGCTGCAGGCGGCGAGCGGCACGGCCGTCGCGAGTGCGACCAGGACGGGCCAGGCGGCAGAGGGAATCGTGAAGCTGTCCATCGTCCTCGCTCCTGCGAAATTGGTCGGGGAGCCGGAACTATGTCGGGATGGACGCGCTCGGGTCCGCAAGCGTAAAAACCGCGCCGCGGCTCAGGTCGGGAAGTGGGGATCGCCGAGCACCTGCCGGGCCTGCCAGAAATGCCGCCGGTTGTGCGCCATCATCATGCGGAACGCCTGCCCAATGGAGAGGCGAAGGAGCGGGAAGAACGGCGAGCGCATTCTCGCCCTGCCGAGATCCACGCCGTCGGCCTCGTGAATCGCCTTTCGCAGCTCGTCCTGACTGGCGATGAAGTCCGCGATGACGGTGTCGCGTCGCAGGTCCCGGTGCGGCTCGAGCGAGCGAAACGTCTTCAATCGCAGCCGTGGGGGCGGCTCCATCGCGCGGACGTAGCGCTCGGCGAGCCTGCCGTGCCTGTAGGGTCCGGAGCGGAGCATTCCGCGCGCACGCGCAGCCGCGAGCGTCTCGCGCACGGCGCGCAGATAGCGCCGGTTCGTCAGCCTCAGATGATCGAGGTTCTCCGCCACCGACCATCTCGAAGGTGCCGGTCGCCAGCACAGCTGCCCCTCGCTCAACGGTGCAATGATGGACTCGACCTCGGCGTTCTGTGCCTCGATCTCGGCCAGCAAGCCGCGCAGCTCGTCCGCCAGCGCGACCTGTGGCTCTGCGTTCGCGATCGTCATTTAGCCTCCGGTGTACGGGCCGCAGCCAAGGGCCGCAGCGGGAGCGGGCGTATCCGAGCGGGTCGCGGTCCGCGCCGCTCAGGTAGCCGCGAGCAGCTCGTCGACCGTCTGATCGGCGACGTGGAGCACGCCCGCCAACCTTCGCACGATCGCCGCCTCCCGCGGGTGCAGGTCGCCGTCCGAGCAGGACACCAGCACAGCGCCTTTCAACACCTGCTCCTTGCCGTAGCTGTTCAGGTAGCCGACGACCCGCGCCAGATAGCGCGCCACGGTCGTCGGGGTTCTGCTCGCCGCATGCACTTCTCGCTCCACTTCCTCCGGCTCCAGCTCGATCCCCGCGACGTCGCGAAAGATTCGACGCACGGTTTCGATCTCCGGCGCCTCGATGACGCCGTCGACCATCACCATCAGAGCGAGGATCCGCTTCAGCGCCCGCTGGTATTCCGATCGAACGTACGGCGTCCGTTCTCCCGCGTCGTAGGCGAGGACTTCGAGCCGGAACGTCGACAGGCAGTGCTCGCACTCGACGTATTCGCCGAGTCGCCCCAGGCGGAAGCGGAGCGGACCGAGGTGAAGGGCTCGCAGCACTTCCGTCTGCCGGAAGCCGCGCTGCTCCATGCAGACCGGACAGAAGAAGCGCCCCCGCGCGATGATCCGGGACACGGGCTCGGAGCTGACAGGATTCGCAGGCATACCAAGAGGACTCCGAGCCGCGCGGCCACACGCGGCCTTGAAGCAGTGCTCAATCTAGCCGATCCCGCTCGCAGCGAACAGGGCTGGCGACCCGCCGGGGCAGCGAGTGGATCTGCGTATCCGCTACCCCTCCGTCGATTCTTCTCCCTGCGATGGTGACGCGGTCTCCGGCCGTCCGATGCTCGCGTCCGCACGCCGGTTCAGGGCCGGACCGCCGGGACCGGGATAGGTGATCCTCTCGCCCGTGCCTCGAGCGCGCCGCAGCTCGATGTGGGGCGAGCCCGTGATGAGTCGGATTCCCCGTTGATAGCTCAGGTAGGCCCAGGCCCACTGGATCATGACGAGCAGCCGGTTGCGGAAGCCGATCAGGTAGAGGATGTGGACGAAGACCCAAACGAGCCAGGCCGGATAACCGGAGAGGTGCAGACCGCGGATATCGGCGACGGCCGCCGCGCGACCGATGGTCGCGAGGTTCCCCTTGTCCAGGTAGTGGAACGGGGCCCGTGCGCGATCGTCGAGATCTCTCAGGATCTGGCGGGCCGCATGTCTACCCATCTGGATGGCGCCCTGTGCGACGCCCGGGACGAGCGAGCCGTCCGACTGCCGCAAGCTGGCCAGGTCGCCGGTAACGAAGATCTCGGGATGGCCCGGCACGCTGCAGTCCGGCTCGACAATGACTCGCCCCGCGCGGTCCGCCTCCACGCCGAGGCTCCGGCCCAGCGGCGAGGCCGCGACGCCAGCCGCCCAGAATACGTTCCCGGCCTCCAGCCGCTCCTCCCCCATCTGCACGCCGTTGGCGTCGATCCCGGTGACGAGCGTGCCCGTACGGACGTCGACGCCCAGGCGCCGCAGCTGTCGCTCGGCTTTCGCGGACAGCGCGTCAGGGTATCCGGGCAAAACGCGAGGCGCGCCCTCGACGAGCAGGATGCGTGTCGTGGTCGTGTCGATCGCTCGGAAGTCACGAGGGATGACCTGCCGCGCGATCTCGGCCATCGCGCCGGCGAGCTCGACGCCCGTCGGTCCGGCGCCGACGATCACGAAGGTCAGCAGTCGCCGCCTCGCCTCGGCGTCGGCCTCACGTTCGGCCGCCTCGAACGCGAGCAGGAAGCGCCGGCGGATTTCCACGGCATCGTCGACGGTCTTCAACCCCGGGGCCTGCCCGCTCCACTCGGAGTGGCCGAAGTAGGCGTGCGTGGCGCCGGTCGCGACGACGAGGTAGTCGTAGCCGAGAGTGGCATCGGCTAGGATGACGACGCGGCGCTCGACCTCGATGCCGACGGCTTCGCCGAGCCACACCTCCACGTTGCGCTGCCGCTTGAGTATCGAGCGGAGCGGCGAGGCAATGTCGCCGGGCGAGAGCGATGCCGTCGCGACCTGGTAGAGCAGCGGCTGGAAGAGGTGGTAGTTGTGCCGATCCACCAGCGTGACGCGTACGGGCGCGCGGCGAAGCCCCCGGGCACAGTTCAGCCCGGCGAAGCCGCCGCCCAGGATCACGACGTGAGGCGCGCTCCCCCCCGAGGCCATCAATGCCCCGTCGAGCGAGCCTCGGCGACGTCGCCGCCCTCCGGCGGCTTCTTCAGCCCGACGCCGAGATCGTTCCAGTTCATGATCGCGTTCCAGACGAAGGCGAAGTCGCCCTGATTCTGGAAGCGGTGCAGCGGATCGAAGCCGAACAGCACGATCGTGCCTCTGCCGACCGGCGCGACGATCACCGCCGGGCCGCCGGCCATCTCCGCGGGCTCCTTCGCCAGCCCGCTGAGCAGCAGGGTGTCCTTCACCGCCGCGTACTTGACGACCACGTTCGGCTTCAGATCGTCGCCGACCCGGAAATAGGGACCGAAGCGGTGGTACAGCGGCACGGTCGCATCGTAGCCGTAGGCGAGTGGGTTCTCCGGCTGCTCGACCGTGGCGCGGACGATCGAGCCAGGCACGAAAAGGTTCTTCGGGCTCACCGTCGAGACGTTGCGGATCATGCCCATGTCGACCGGCAGCGTACCCGCCGAGCCGAGCGCGAGGAAGGTACCCCCTTCGCGCACGAAGTCGCGCAGCGCGCCCAGACCCTCGTACGTCAACCCTCCCGTGATGTCCTGGGCGCTGTCCGGCAGCCCGAGGGCCGGGTACTCGGCGGTCGGGACGTAGGCAAGCGGCCCCCACTTCGGATCAATGCCTTCCAGGATCGAGCGCCCGCTGGCGCCGGCGCCCTGCTGCGCCATCAGGATCACGTCGAAGCGCGAGCGCAGCCCGGGGCGGCCGCGCAGCTCGTCGACGCCCAGGTAGGCGTAGGGCACGCCGAAGCGGTCGAGCGCGACCCGCACAGAGCCATCGTCCTGCGTATTCCGCCACGTGTGCAGCAGCGCGATCCGCGGCGGGTCCATGGCGTGTCGGACGACATCGCGTACATCGCGCTCGCGCAGCCCGATCACCTGCATCCCCATCTCGCGTGCGAGCGCGTCGAAGCGGCCGCGGTCGAGACGTGCGCCCTGGACGAGCCAGGTGCCGGCAGGCAGTGAATCGCGCCCGGCCCGGAAGCCGTGCTCCGCGGCGAGCACCGGCACGTCCTTCAGCGCGTAGTAGGCGCGGATCGAGTGGGCGGATGCGTGCGGCAGGATCGCGTACCAGTCGGCACGGTTGGCCGCCTGGATGGTGCCCGGGATCTGGACGTGCGCCCCGCCGACCGGCTCCATCGGCAGCGACAGCACCGCCGAATCCTGCACGGCCGAAGCGACCACATTGAACATCAGCGGATAGGTCCAGCCGACATCGTCGTACGGCCGCGGCGCGTCTTCCGGGAACTTCTGCCGTTCCATCAGCGTGAGCGCGTAGTCGCGGTACGGCTGGTCCATGCGGATGACGTAGTCGCCCTTGCCGACGTGCACGTCACCGAAGTCGCCGCTCGCCGTCGCCCGGTGGATCTCGATCCCGTGCGCCGTGATCAGGTTCACCATGGTCGCGGCGTCGGCCCGCCGCTGCTGTTCCTGCGGCACGACCCACGCATACGGCGCCACGGTGCGACCTCGCTGGAGCGAGTTCCTGGACTTCGTCCAGAAGTCGCGGAGCATCCGCTCCCGGTTCTGTGCGACCAGCGACAGCGCGGTCAGCGCACCGGTCTCCATGTAGTTCGTGTTGTTGCGCAGCGACCAGAGCGTTTCCTTGCGGGGCGGGAGCGGTCGGTACCACTCGACGTCCGTCGCGTTGCTCTCCAGCTTGCGCTTCTGTGTCAGCGGCACGCCGTTGCCGAACGTCTCGTAGAAGCGGCCGAGCGTATTCAGATCGTTGTTCGTCACCCACATCAGGTAGCCGGGATACCACCCGTCGTAGAAGCCGTGCGTCCAGACGCCGGGCATTCCGTATGCCGTCAGCGCGGTCACCTCGTCGTTGGCGAGCCACTGCCATTCGCCGATCGTGATCGGGTCGATCGCGTTGTTGTAAGGCCCCGTCCCCGTGGATGTGTAGAGGTACGGCACGGACTCGTGTAGATCGTGGCCGACCGTGTAGTGCCATTCGAGCGCCAGGTCTACGAGGATGCGCGTCAGCGCGAGAGACATCTGGAGGCCGTCACGGTTGTTGTCGTGCATGATGTAGTGCCCCCAGTACGGCGGGCCGGGCACCTCGTCGTCCGGGTCGTACGCCTCCGTGTTGTGCGCCCGGTACCACTGCACGACGCGATTGCGGCCATCCACCTCGACGACCGGGATGATGAACACGACGACGTCGTCGCGAATCCGCTGGAGCGCCGGGTCGTCCGAGGTCGCCAGTCGGTAGGCGAGCTCCATCGCCATCTCTGGCGGCCCCGTCTCCTGCGAGTGCAGCCCGGCGTAGAAGGTGTAAATGACGGGCAGCTGCCCGATCAGCCGCTGCGCCTCGGCGTCGTCCGTCTCGCGCGGATCGGCGAGGCGGCCGAGCCCGGCCCTGATTTCATCCAGCCGCTGCAGGTTCTTCTCGCTCCCGACCTGGACCAGCGCGAGGTGGTTCCCCTCCTCAGTCGCGCCGAGCTCCTGGAAACGGACGCGCGGGGTGCTGCCCGCGAGAGCGCGATAGTAACCATAGATCTCATCGACGTCGTGCAGGACGCCGGGCTTGCCGATCGGATAACCGAAGTGCCTCGTCGGCGACACGACGGCGCCGCCGTCGGTAAGGTAGTCGACGAGCGGGCTCGTGTACTCCGGCATCGTCGTCCAGGACAGGATCTGACGGGTGGAGGAGGTGTCCACCGACTGCCCCCATGACGTCCCCGCCGGTATTCCACGCGCGCGCCACCAGTCGAAGCTCTGTGGCACCGCCGGCGAGGCATCGCTCGTGTCCGCCACCTGCCCGCGCGCGGAGCCGGGCACGATGAGCGATGAGACGACGACGACCGGCAGCACGGACGACAACGCGCGACGGCGCATGCGGCCTCCCTGAAGTGTGAACCGTGAAGTGGGAAGTGTGAAGCGGCGGGGCTGAAAAGAACAGAGGGGCGATGACGAACTTCACACTTCGAAGCTCAACGTTCAGAAGGCATGGTCAGGACCTGGCCAGGCTTGATACGGGAGCCACGCAGGCCGTTCACGCGCTTGAGCGCGTTGACGGTCGTCCCGTGTCGACGGGCGATGGACCAGAGGGTGTCGCCGGAGTCCACGCGGTAGCGCGTCACGCTGGCGGCGGCCAGCTGGGAGGCCGCGCGGTCGCCACCCGGCACGTTGAGCCGCTGACCGGCCACGATATCCGGGGAATCCAGGCCGTTCACGTCGAGCAGCGCTGCCACGGTGGTGCCGAACCGGCGCGCGATACCCCAGAGCGTCTCGCCGCGCAGCACGACGTGCGGAATCAGATCCGCCTGGAGAGGCGCCGCTGCCCCGGTCGCGTCCGTCCGCTGCGGGGTTCCGGCGGCGTCGGACGGGCCGCCCGCTCCGACCGAGGGTCCCGCCCCGGACCCGGCGGCCGCGAGCGTTCCAGCGCCCGCATCCGTGTCATCCGCGTCCGCCCTCGCGTCCTCCGCCGCGTCGTCGGCAAGGGCGACCGTGGAGGAGGCCGTCCGCGATCGCGGATTCTCTCCGATGTCCGCGAGGTACTGGTAGTACGGGTGCGGGAAGATCGCGACGTGGTAATGCGGCGGGTGGTGCTCGCGGGTCGCCTCCAGCACGCCCTGTCGTTCCAGCGACAGCAGCGTCCGCTCGATCCAGCGTCGGCAGCTCGAGCGATTGCTGCGGCGCAGATCCATCGCCATCCCGGTCGGGTGCACGGTCCGGTTCGACGAGTTCCACAGCCGCATCGATTCGGGGCGGACCAGGCTGGTCACGACCAGCTGCTCGCCGCAGGCGGACCGATACTCCCGCGCCAGCCGCTGGACGAAGACCTTGACCTCGGGTCTCGCATAGGGATACGAGACGCGGTGGAGCATGTAGTCCGCGTTGCCGGGAACCCGGACGAGCAGGCCGAGCTCGACGAAATGGCGGATTCCCCGCGGACTCTGCAGGTACGTGTAGTCGTGCGCGCGGGCCTGACGGTTCTGCACGGTCAGCGAGTGCGCAGAGCCACGCAGGCTCTGCGCGTTCAGCGGCTGCACTGCGGCGACGGCGCCGAGGACGCCGAGGGCCGCGACGGCGGATCGGAGCACGCCTACCCCTCGGGTATTCGAGATTGAACTCAGATATGTCTTTTTCGGTTGCGCCGAGAACCAGGGGAGGATGATTCCGCATTGCGGGCGCAGGACCACAATGCGGCGCCGAATCCGGTGTGTCAAGTCCGCTGCCGACAGCAGCTTCCGACGCCGGCTCAGGAGGTCGGAAGCGCGGGCCTGACGCGATAGACGAGCCCGAGGTCGGCGTGGAAGCCGTCGAACGTGCGCGTGACGCCCACGTCATCGCCGTAGCGGGTCCACAGATACCCGCCGCGCAGCTCCAGCCCCACGGCCGGCGAGAGGTGCACCTGCAAGCCGCCTCCACCCCGCAGGCTGAGACCGGTCACCAGGTGCGTCCCTCCGCTGCCGGCCAGGGTTCCCGGACGGGAGTGGTCGACACCGAGCGCCAGTCCCGCCCCCGCGTCGATGAACGGCTCGACGACGTCCCGAGGCCGCGTCAGCGGGTAGAGCTTCGCCGCCGCCGTGAGCGGGATCACGTACGTCGTCATCCGGGGGCTCGAGCCGTTGCCGAAGACTCCATCGCTTCGATCCGTCTCGAGGGTGCGCCGCCAGAGGCCGATGGTCGTCTCAGTGGCCGCGTGACCCCGGCCCCGCTCGAGCGAGAGCATGAAGACCGGCCAGGTCGTCGTGCGGACATCGGTCGGGACGCTTGGGTCCGACACGTTCCAGGTCCCCACGGAGAAGGCAGTGCCGCCGCGGAGCTCCGGCCGGCGGCGAGCCGGGGTCGAGTCCGCAGGCTCCTGCGCTCGCAGCTGCCGCGGCGCGACGGCGCCCCAGACCACGACCGAGCACAGCAGAGTCAGAGCGCGTCCTGCGGGGCTTCGGGTAATCACTCGGTAGCTCCTCTCCTCGTTGCGCGACGGCGCGGCCACTCGGGCAGACCGCGGGCCCCACAGGTTAGCGAGGGCGACCCGAGAAGAAACGAGGCGCCGCTCCAGCGACGCCCCGTTCGGTGCAAACCCCGCTCGCCCGCGCCCGGTTCCCGGGCGGGCGATCAGATGAAGTAGCCGGCCGCACGACCCACCTGATAGAGCAGGGCTCCGATCACTGCAACGTACAGCGCCGCCGTCCCGCAAACCTCGATGATCGCCAGCGCCGTCGCGTCGCGCCGGTCCCGCCGAGCCACGATCTCGTACAGCATGATCTCCTCCGATTCCAGGACGCTCGCCGCGTCCTCCCGTTTTCGGTTGCCTCCTCGACACTCCTGGTCCGGTCGTCGTGGCGGGGCCCCGCACAGTGCCGACCTCGCACTTCCCTACGGACGGCGGTGTGATCGAGTTTCCGACCGCCCATCCCGCATCCGCCGTCGTGGAGTTGGACCGCGTGCGTGCGGAAATGGTTGCAGCCATCGCTGCGCGATCTGAAGGATGTCCTCCGGCCGCGGGTCGAACGTGGCCCGCTCGAGAAGGTGGACCGCCGCCTGCCGGTCGGTCGGGCCGACCGGCACCGGACCGCCGACTCCGGTCGAATCGGTGAACGAGGCGACCACGAGCGCGGCGCACAGAGCTGCAGCGAATTTCATGGCGCCTCCCGGTTGCTTCTGATCGGATGCGGCGAGGCGCCGCTACGTTAAAGTCCATCCGATGCACGGAACTTGCTCCGGCTCGCCAGTTCGCCGGCGAGATCAACCCGTGGCCGAGGAGAGTGACGGATGGCAGAGGAGGCGCAGAACGGCGTCCGGCTCCAGGTGGCCAGCGCGAAGGCGCAGGATGTGGGCAAGGGGATGGCCCGGCTCAGCCAGAAGGCACTCCGCAGTCTGGGACTGAACGAGGGCGACGTCGTCCAGGTCACCGGCAAGCGCATGACCGGCGCGATCGCGCTGCCGCCGTACCCCGAGGACGA
The DNA here is from genome assembly GCA_963798855.1 of uncultured Gemmatimonadales bacterium. Taxonomy (GTDB): domain Bacteria; phylum Gemmatimonadota; class Gemmatimonadetes; order Longimicrobiales; family RSA9; genus CAWCUU01. Next base: position 885,095 of record CAWCUU010000002.1, read on the forward strand.
GGGGCTCGACCTGATCCGATTGGATGGGCTGCTACGGATCAACGCGGACGCCGGCATCGGCGACTACGTCGAGGTGGTGCGCCCGGAGGTGAAAGCCGCCCGCCGCGTGGTGCTGGCACCCGCGCAGAAGAACGTTCGCCTGATGGGATCCGGCGACATGCTGCGGCGCACGCTGTTCCAGCGACCGCTGGTCGCCGGGGACATCGTGTCGACTTCGACGATGCGGCGGACGGGCGGCGCGTCCGACGGATTCATGTCGGAGGACATCTTCCGTACCTTCTTCGAGCAGCCGGCCTACGCGCTGCAGGAGATCCGACTGCGGGTGATCTCGACCACGCCGCGCGGGGTCGTCAAGGTCGCGCAGGACACCGAGATCGAGCTGCTCCCGGAGTATGCCGAGGCGGAGGAGGCGGCGCGTGCGGACATCACCTACGACGATGTCGGCGGTGTCGGTCCGACGATCGAGCAGGTCCGGGAGATGATCGAGCTGCCGCTGAAGCACCCGGAGCTGTTCCAGCGGCTGGGCATCGACCCGCCGAAGGGGGTGCTGCTGCACGGGCCGCCCGGCACCGGCAAGACCCTGCTGGCGCGCGCGGTCGCGAACGAGGCCGAGGCGACATTCTTCCACATCGCCGGCCCGGAGATCATGGGCCGCTACTACGGCGAATCGGAGCAGAGGCTGCGCGAGGTGTTCCAGCAGGCGCAGCAACAGGCGCCGTCGATCATCTTCATCGACGAGATCGACTCGATCGCGCCGAAGCGGCAGGAGGCGACGGGCGAGGTGGAGCGGCGCGTCGTCGCGCAGCTCCTGACGCTGCTCGACGGACTGGAGCCGAGGCAGAACGTGGTCGTCATCGGGGCGACGAACCGGGTGAACTCGATCGATGAGGCGCTGCGCAGGCCCGGTCGATTCGACCGCGAGATCGTCATCGGCGTGCCGGACACGCAGGGGCGCAAGGAGATCCTCGGTATCCACTGCCGTGGCATGCCGCTGGCCAAGGATGTGGATGTGGACGAGCTCGCCCGGACGACCTACGGCTTCGTCGGCGCCGACCTGGCGGCGTTCGCGCGAGAAGCTGCGATCGAGACGCTCCGCCGCTATCTGCCGCAGATCGATCTCAGCAAGCGCGAGATCCCGCGTGAGGTGCTCGAGTCGCTGCGCGTCACGCGCGCAGATTTCCTGAACGCGCTCAAGCGCGTACAGCCATCGGCCGTGCGCGAGATCATGATCCAGGTCCCGAACGTGAGCTGGCAGGATGTAGGCGGGCTCGAGGAGCCGAAGGAGCTGCTCCGCGAGGGAGTCGAGCTGCCGCTGCGTCATCCGGAGGCGTTCCGCCGCATAGGAATCCGACCCGCCAAGGGGTTCCTGCTCTTCGGCCCTCCGGGCACCGGCAAGACGCTTCTCGCGAAAGCCGTGGCGCGCGAGGCGGAAGCGAACTTCATCGCGACGAAGGCATCCGACCTCCTCTCGAAGTGGTACGGCGAGTCCGAACAGCAGGTGTCGCGTCTGTTCCAGCGCGCACGCCAGGTCGCGCCGACGGTGATCTTCCTGGACGAGATCGACTCGCTCGCCCCCCACCGTGGCGGTGGGCTCGGCGAGCCCGCGGTGACCGAGCGCGTCGTCAACACGCTGCTGTCCGAGATGGACGGCCTGGAGGAGCTGCAGGGCGTCGTCGTGCTCGGCGCGACGAACCGACCGACGCTGCTCGACCCGGCTCTGCTGCGGCCAGGCCGATTCGACGAGCTGCTGTACGTGCCCGTTCCCGAGGAAGAGGGGCGGTTGCACATCCTGCGCATCCATACGCAGGACATGCCACTCGGCGAGGATGTCTCGCTGGAGCGGCTGGCGGCCGAGACGCATGGCTACACCGGCGCCGACCTGGAGGACCTGGTGCGGCGGGCCGGGATGCAGGCGCTGCGCGAGAACCTCGAAGCGGATCGGATCCCCATGCGCTTCTTCGAGAAGGCGCTGACGGAGACGCACGCGTCGGTGACACCGGAGATGGAGCGGGAGTACAGCGAGCTGGCCGAGACGCTGAAGCACGAGAGCCCGCGTGGCCCCCGGCGCATCGGCTTCGACCTGCCGGAGCCTCGCCCGGAGGCCATGTCCACGGCGGCGCGCCAGGTCGGAAGCCGCCCGGATGCCTGAGGGTGCCGGTCGGAAACCCGGCGCAGCCCCCGGGGATTAGCAGCGCGAGACCGACGGGTACGTGGCGACACCGCTCGATTTCCCGGGACGGCTCTCATTGATCGAAAGCACGGGCCGCCCCATGTTTCCGGTGTCGCCGGCGCGGTCGCAGTCCAACGGCTCTCACATTGAGCGAGATGGCCTCCAGTCAGGACCCGGTGCCGCCGTCGCATGCCGCGCCGAAGCCGGGATTCGCCGAGGAGGCGCTGCCTCATCTCGACGCGGTGTTCCGATTCGCGATACGCCTCTGCGCTGGACAGACGGACGAAGCGGAGGACGTGGTGCAGGACACGTATCTGCGCGCCTATCGAGCGTGGGCGACGTACGAGCGCGGCACGAACTGCCGCTCCTGGCTCTTCACGATCTGTCGGAACGTGTTCCTTCGGCGCCGTGAATCCGCCGGTCGGCGGCCGGAGACGCCGATGAGCCACTTCGAGGTGAAGCCGGAATCGCTGCCGGCACGAGCACTGTTCGAAGGCTCGCGACCAGAGGATCCAGAGCGCGAGTTCTTCGATTCCTTCATCGATGGCGAGGTCGCCCACGCCGTGGACGCACTCCCGCCCGAGTTCAGAGAGGTCGTCACGCTTTCCGATCTGCAGGGGCTGTCTTATGCGGAGATCGCCGAGATCCTGCTCGTGCCGCTCGGCACCGTGAAGAGCCGACTCTTCCGCGCGCGGCGGCTGCTGCAGGAGAGCCTCTATGGCTACGCCGTGGAATCCGGCTACATCCGGCCACGTCGTTCCACGAGTCGGCAGGAACCCCTACCCGAGCCACCCCAATGAGCTGCCCGCCCCCCATCGCGTGCGAGGAAGTGGTCCCGATGCTCTGGGAGCTCATCGATGGGGAGCTGGAGCCTGGGCGCGCCGAGCGGGTTCGACAGCATCTGACCGTCTGCGATGGGTGCCTCGCGCAGTACGAGTTCCAGAGCGCTTTCGTCGGCATGCTGGCCAGGCAGCGGGTCGGCACCGCCCCGCCGCAGCTGCGCCGGCGCATCGTCGAGCAGATTCTTCGCGAGCGGTCGGACGAGACGCCGGCAGAGTGACCCGGCGTTTAGTGGGCGTTCGACCCTCTCCCGGCTCTGCCTGCTATCCGCCGCCGATCTCGCCGAGCAGAGGCGCCGAAGGATCGGGACGTTCCGGTGCCTCCAGGTTCCCGGGCTCCGTTCGCGTGATCGCCTCCAGTCGGGCCTCCAGCCGGCTCAGCGCCGCGCCGGCGGCCTCTACGTTCTGGCCCGCGTTCCGGAGCTGGGTCGCGGCACGGTCGAAGAGCCCGCGCACGCGCGCCGCATCCTGGCCCAGGTGCTGCAGCGCGGCGTGAATCTCGCGCGCGTGCTCGGCGATCCGCAGTCCGCGCAGACCGAGCAGGATCGTCTGGAGGTACGCGTAGAGCGTGTTCGGCGAGCACGGGAAGACACGTCGTCCGAGGCTGTAAGCCAGGAAGTCCGCCGCCTCATCACGAACGGCCAGCTCGTAGTAGATGGACTCCGAGGGAATGAACATCAGCGCGAAGTCCAGGGTGCCGTCCTCGGGGCTGATGTACTTCTCGGCGATCTCGTCGACGCGGGCACGCACCGCCCTGTGCAGCTCCCGTCGGCGCGAGGTCGTGTCCTCGCCAACCGACTCCGCGTCGGCCAGCCGCCGAAACGCCTCGAGCGGAAACTTGCTGTCGATCGTGAGGAGTCGCCCCTCGGGTGCGCGGATCGCGATGTCGACGATCACGTCCCGGGAGCCGAGCCGGTACTGCCGCTCGACCTGCCCGGCGGGCAGCACCTCGGAGAGCAGCGACTCGAGCGACCACTCGCCGAGCCCGCCGCGCAGCTTCGGCGAGGCCAGCAGCTGCTCGAGTCCGCTGATCGAGCGGCCGACACGCTCGATCTGGCGGGTCGCCTCGTCGAGCCGGCCGAGCCGCTCCGCCAGCTCCGAGAGCGAGCGGTTTGCCCCAACGAGCTGCTGTCCCACCATAGAGCTCATCGCGCGCGCGGTCTCGGTGGACTCGCCGAGGCGGGCGCCGAGCTGACCGGAGAGCGATTCGACGCGCGCGTCGAGCCGGGTCAGCGGCTCCCTCGTCGCCCGCGACGTTCGGCGCATCTCCTGGAGCACGAGGACGAGCAGGGCCGCGACGAGCAGCAGCGCGACGGCCAGCACGACGACGCCGGTGGACACGCGTCGCTCACGCGGCTCGCAGCCAGCGCAGCAGCTCGGCGAGACTCGGGCGCTTGCCGGTCGACAGGATGCCGATACGGTAGATTTTCGCCGCGGCCCAGAGCAGCGCGACGACGCCGACCATCTCGAGCAGCAACCCGGCCGCGATCTGCATCGCGGGGATGTGGGTGAGGTAGGCGCGTGCGGGGACGACGACCGGAGAGGTGAACGGGATGATCGAGCCCCAGATGGCTACGGCTCCGTCCGGCTCCTGCAGCACCGCTTGCTGCATCAGGATCGCGATGAAGAGCGGTAGCATCACCGGGAATTGCATCTGCTGCGCCTCCTGGTCCGTGGTCGCGATCGCGCCCATCATCGCATACAGCGAGGAGTAGATCAGGAAGCCGCCGGCGAAGAAGACGACGAACAGGAGTCCGACGGAGGCGGGGATCGCAGGCATGCCCGGAAGGTCCACGCCGATGCTCGCCGCGATGCCCTCGCCGTAGCCGATCACCGCGGCGGCGAAGAGCACCCAGACGAGCACCTGCGTCAGGCCCGCCGCCCCGATGCCCAGCACCTTGCCGACCATGAGCTGCTCGGAGCGGATCGAGCTGACCACCAGCTCGACCACGCGGTCCCGCTTCTCCTCGAGCACCCCACGCATCACCCCGTTGCCGTACAAGATCACGATCAGGTAAACGGCAAAGCCGAGCATGTAGGCGATGATGAAGGCGACCTCCGGAACGCCGCCCGCTCCCGTCTCCCCCGCCTTCCTCGCGGCGAAGCGCACCGGGCGCATCGCCCCGGCCACCGCGACCGGATCCATCCCCTGCTGCGACAGCCGCCGCTGCTGCACCGCCGACTGCACCGCGCTCCGGATCTGCGACAGCTCACCGAAGTTCGTGACATTGTGAGCGATGTACTGGACCGTATCCGTCTGCGCCGCATCGGCGGGGATCCAGATGTAGGCGTCGAGGCTGTCCGCGGCGATGCGGGCGTCGAGCTCGCTGCGTAGCTGATCGGCGGATCGACCGTTCGGCTCGATGACCTGCGGCAGATACGTGATCTCGCCACGGCTCTCCCGGGTCGAGTCCTGCTCGACCCTGCCCGCACCGGACGGCGGCGAGAGGGCGCGCAGCGCCTCGGCGCTCTGCTGGCCGATCCCCACGCCCGTGAGGTCCACGATCGCGACCTTGCTCTCGCGCTTTCCGCGCCCCGCGAGGAGCGACGGAACGACGAAGATCCCGATCATCAGGAGCGGACCGAACAGCGTTCCCAGGATGAACGTGCGGGTGCGAACGCTGGCCAGGAACTCCCGCTTGATCACCGCCCACGTTCTAGACAATGGTCGTCGCCTCCTCCAGGACCTCCCGAGCGGCGCCGACGCGCTCGACGAAGATCTGCTCCAGCGAGGGCTCGCTGTACTCGAATCGCCGCAGCCGGATGCCCGACGCCACCAGCGCCTCCAGCAAGCCCTGCGGATCGCCATCGGGGCGCAACGCCACCTCTGCGTGCGTCCCTTCGAGCCTCACGCGCTCGGCGACGGGCGAAGCGCGCAGCACCGCCTCCGCCTCGGGGGTCCACCGCTCCAGATCCACCGTTACGAAATCGCCGCCGTGGTCTCGCTTGACGTCGGCGATCGCGCCGTCGAGCACCTTCTGTCCGCGCGCGATGATGCAGACGTGGTCACAGAGACGCTCCGCGTGCTCGATGAGGTGGGTCGAGAAGATGATCGTGCGGCCCTGCGTCCTGAGCTCCGCAACGATCTCCTTCAGCACCCTCTGGTTGATCGGATCGAGTCCGCTGAACGGCTCGTCGAGGATCACGAGCTCGGGCTCGTGTACCACCGCGCCGATGAACTGGATCTTCTGCTGCATGCCCTTGGACAGCTCTTGCACCCGCGACTCCGCCCGATCCGCGAGATCGAGCCGCTCAAGCCAGGGGAGGATGCGCGGCCTGGAGACGCGCGGCGGCACGCCTTTGAGCTCGGCGAGAAACTCCAGCATCTCGCGTACCTTCATGCGCTTGTAGAGCCCCCGCTCCTCCGGCAGGTAGCCGACTCGATCGAGCGCGTGCTGCTCGATCGGGCGACCGAATAGCCGAATCGAGCCGCTGTCGGGCTCGATGATCCGCAGGATCATCCGGATCGTGGTCGTCTTTCCGGCGCCATTCGGGCCGAGCACGCCGTACGTCGCGCCGGCCGGGATGGACAACGCGAGGCCGTCCACCGCAGTCTTGGCGCCGAAGCGCTTGACGACCCCCTCCAGCTCGACCCCCGGAACACCGCGCGGCGTCGTGGTCGGGGTTCGATCCACCACGGGAGCTACCCCCTCCGAGTGCATGCGCTCAGGGATGCCAGACGAGCCCCGCACGCAGGCCGAAGATGTGGCCGCCACCACCCACGAGCGTACCCGACCCATCGGTGCGGCCGCCCTCCTGGAAGAAACGCTCGAGCCGCTCCTGTCGGATCGAACGATTCGTGAGGAGTGCGAAGTCCTCACCGCTCAGCTCGAATCCGAGGTGACTCCAGAACGGAATATCGCCCGTGGCGCGCAAGCCGAAATGAGCGGCGACCTGCGTGTAGCGCGCGGTCAGGTACGGCGGCGCGACGGGATCGGGCGGCGGCCATCCGATCACGAGCGCCGGCCCGGCGAACGCGTGCAGACTCGGGTGGTGGAGCCGCGCGTCGGATGCAGGATCGGGCTCGGGGAATCGGTATTGTACGTCGCCGCGCACGAAGAGGAGGTGCCCATAGCCGTTGGAGTAAATGTCCACACCGGCCGGCGAGCGCACTTCGATGAGCTCATCGCCTCGCAGGGCGTACCCGGCCGCGGCGACCACGCCCCAGTCCCGCGTCAGCGGTACGCGCGCTTCCAGCCCGACGACGGGCGTCGTCCGACGGTCGAGCGCGAACAGATAGTCTCCGGTTCCTGCCGAGCCATCGCGCTGCGTGGTGAGGGCCTGCGGAAAACGAATCGCGAGAAACGGCGCCACCTCGACGTCCGAACGCCGCTCGGGCGGCATCTGCCCAGACGCGGATCCCGGCACGATCGCCACCGCCAGGAGCAGCACCATCAGCCTCTTCATCAAGGCCTCCATGCCACAGGGATCTCGGGGATCGTTCCGGAACGGAACGCGGATGTGCACGACCAAGGTTGCGAGCGGTCCCGGCTGCGTCAAACCTCGGAGACGCGGCGGGCCGGGGGGCGCCAGCGGCCACCGCGAACACGCTGTCCCGCCACCAGCTTCGGACCGAGCGCCGGACCGGCGACATACGTCCAGCAGCCACGGCCGCCGATTTCGACGCCGACCCGGCGAAACAGCCCCGACGCGACGCCCTCGTGCGAATCAAGCGCGGCGAGGCGGTCCACGGGGCAGCGCCACATCTCGCCGTGGACCGACCCCGGCCCGGCGAGGAGCAGGGCGGGGTAGCCGTCCTCCGTATCGTAGAGGGTGCCCGTGACGAATGCCGCGCCAACGCGCTCGCATCCCTTCAGCAGGTGCGCCGCGCTGCCGCCGTCCATCAGCGTGCCGTAGACGAACAGGTGGATCTCCGAGCGCGTGACCCCGCCGCCGCTCACCCTTCCTCCGGCTGGATGGTCACGCCGACCTGCAGCAAAAGCGCTCGCAGCCGGTGCGCCTCCTCCTCGACGCGCTCGCCGGCGACGCCGAGACGCTCCGCCAGCTCCGCGAGTGCTTCGTCGGAGAAGCTCCCGTCCTGGGCCTGGCGCAGCACGTCCGCGGTGCGGTCGAGCTCCTGCCGCGACGTCTCGATGGCCTGCTGAAGGCGCTCCAGCAGCCGCCTCGCTTCCTGGGCGGAGTCGGCGTTCAATGGATCGTGTTCCACGGCTGGAAGATGCGCCCGGGCCCGCACGTCCGCAATCGCCTCGTGGCTCGCGCGGCGGCCCGCGAGGCCGGGCCTCGCCTCCGGAATCGGCTCGATGCCGCTCAGGACAGTGCCGTCCACACGGCCCGCAGCCCCAGCACCAGCGTGACGAGCACAACCAGGCCACCGAGCAGGTTCAGAGCAAGCCCGTTCCGCCAGCGACCCATGGCGTCACGGTCGTTCGCCGCGACGAGCAGGAAGGCCGCAACCGCGGGAAGCAGCACGCCGTTCGCGACCTGGGCGAACAGGATCGCGCTGATCGGCCGGATCCCGCTCGCGGCGAAGAAGGCGCCACTGGCGAGCACGAGCATCCAGACAGCGCGGAGCCGGCGGTCGCTGAGGTCGCGCGGCCAGCCGAGGGCCCCGGCCGTCGCGTAGGCGGCGGCGAGCGGCGCCGTTATGGCAGACGTGAGCCCCGCCGCCAGCAAGCCAGCGGCGAAGAACGCACGCGCCCATGTGCCGAGCACCGGCTCGAGCTGCACGGCCATGTCCGCGGCGCTCTCGACGCCAGAGCTCGCCGCGACCGCGGAGGTCGCGACGATCGCCATGCTGACGAGCCCGCCGAGGCCGATCGCGACCGCGAGATCGGCGCGCGCTGCCGGCAGTGCTTCGGGGCCGTCCCACTTCTCGCTGACGGCCGACGCGTGGAGGAACAGGTTGTACGGCACGACCGTCGTGCCGATCAGGCCGACCGCGACGAGCAGCGCCCGGGGCCCCTCCGGAAGATGCGGGACCAACGCCCCGCGGAGCATGGGCAGCAGCGGGGGAGCGATGACGATCGCCGTGATGAGGAACACGGCCGACATGACGACGACCATTGCGATCAGCGCTCGCTCGACGGCGCGGTAGCTGCCGAGCCACAGCAGCGCGAACGCGACGACGGCCGCGCAGAGCGCCCACGCGCGGGTCGCGACTCCAGCCACGGCGTCCATCCCGAGCGCCGCGCCCATCAGATTGCCGGTCTCGTAGGCAGCATTGCCGAACGCGATCGCTCCAATGATGAGCGGCACGGCCAGCCAGCGGGCGGCTCCCTCGAATCTGCGCCGGATCGCCTCGCCGAGCCCGGCGCCGGTCACGAGACCGAGCCGCGCCGCCATCTCCTGGAGAACGATGGTCGCGATCGTGGAGAAGAGCAGGGCCCAGAGCAGCGTATAGCCGTAATGCGCACCGGCCAGCGTCGCGGTGGTCACGGTGCCGGGGCCGATGAACGCGGCAGCGACGACCGCGCCAGGACCAGCCTGGCGCAGCGCGGAGAGCCGGGACCTGTGCGCTGCCGGAACCCGAGAGCCACCCGGCGTCTCGCTCGTTGCGGCTTCGCGGGCGGTACCGCGGGCGCCGCTGCTCATCCGGCTGGCTTCTCGAACGGCAATGTAACCACGCGGACCGGCCGGCCCTCCTCTCCCAACCGCAGCTCCGCCGGCGGCTCGACCTCGCGCCGCACGTAGCCGAGCCCGATCGTCTCTCCGAGAAGGGGAGAGACGCAGGCGCTCGTGATCCGACCGAGCCGCCGTCCCTCCTCCGACAGCAGCGGCGCGTCGCGCGGAGGGGCCGGCGCCTCCCCGAGCCGCAGGCCGCGCAGCAGCCAGTTCACGTGTCCGCGGTGCAGAATCCGGACGATCACCTCCTGTCCGGTGTAGCAGCCTTTCGTCTCGCTTATGGCCCGCTCCCGCAGACCCGCCTCCAGCGGAATCGTGTCCGGGGTGAGCTCCGCTCCCCAGCGAGGGCGGCCCGCTTCGATCCGCAGCACCTCGAGCGCACCGTGCCCGGCGGGTCGAGCACCGGCCTCGCTCAGCTTCGCCCACAGCGGCGCGAGGACCTCGGCCGGCGCGAGCACGTCGTAGCCGTCCACACCGGCGTACAGGGTTCGCAGGACGAGCGCCGAAGCGTCCACAACCGCGACCTCCCGCAGCCCCTCCTCCGGCATGCCCGTCGGAAGAGCGCCCACTAGCCGCTCGAGGATCGATCGGGCCTGGGGTCCGAGGACAGCGACGTCGCCCCATTTCGCGGTCAGGTCGTCCTGTCGCGCGAATAGCGGCGGAACGAAGCGGCCGAGGTGCTCGGCGAGAGAGTCGCGCGCCGAGCCCTCCGCCTCGAGCCAGACCTCGCCCCCGGCGCGGCGGAACGCGCGCACGTCCGCCACCATGCGTCCTTTTGCCGTGAGCACCGCGGCGTAGACGGCCCGATCGGCGGGCGCGTTCGTCAGGTCGTTCGAGATCAGGCCCTGGATCATCCGCACTGGATCGCGGCCATGTAGCCGGATCAGAGCGCGCTCGGATCGATCGACGACGACCGCGCCGTTCCGCGAAGCGGCATACTCCGCGGCGGGATCGCCGTAGTGTCGTGGCACCAGGGCGCCCCCGGCCGGTCCGAGGCTCGCGCCGAGGGCACGATGCACTCCGTCCAGAGGCAGCGTTCTTGAAACCGTCTCCGGCGCGGACAGCGGTCAGCCCTCCTTCCTGAGCTGCTCGAGAAGGAGGCGAACTCTGCCGACGTCACGCGCGTCCGGCGCCGCGCTCAGGTACTGCTGGAGGTCCTGAATCGCCTCGTCCACGCGTCCTTTCCGCGCCAGCAGCACGCCACGGTCGCGAATCTCATGGGCGGAGTCCGGCCTCACCAGCAGGATCCGCTCGACAGCGGAGAGGGCTCGCGCGTCATCATGGGTGTTGAAATAGATCCCCTTGAGGTTCGAGAGCAGCCGGACGACCATGTCCTTGCGCGTCGCCGGCCTCAGGAATTCCGGCTTCAGCTTCACCATCCCGCCGTACAGTCGGTCGAGCAGCTCCTGCATCTCCGCTTCGAAGCGGATCCGGCCGCCCTGGAAGGGATCCACCGTGACCTGGAGCGCCTCCCCCACGTATCGAACGAGGAAATGGCCGGGGAAGTTCACCCCGACCAGCGGGAGTCCCAGCCGCCAGCCGACCTCGAGGTAGACGAGGCTGAGCGTCAGCGGAATGCCGAGCCGCCGGTCCAGCACGTCGTTCAGGAAAGAGTTGCGCGGATCGTAATAGGCCTCGGTGTTCCCGCGGAAACGCTCCTGCTGAAACAGCACATCGTTCATCTCCTGCAGCACGAGGAGCGGTGCGCTCTCATCCGCCAGGCGGTCCTTCACCCGCTCGGCGAGCAGGTCGAGCCGGCGCAGGTAAGCCACCGGCGCGATCTGCGGGTACTCCTCCGCCGCGACGAGCAGCGCCGCCTCGGCGAGGTCGACGCTCTCGTCCGTGCGCTCCACCATTGCCGTGAACCGCGAGCGAGGCGACAGCATCGGAGTGCTCACGCGAATCCACGCTCTCCGAGCGAGCGGAGTCGAGCCGCGTCGCCCTGGAGCTCGCGCACGAGGCGATGGACGTCCGCGGTGGACGCCGCGTTCGGCAGCTCGACCTGGATCTCGTCGCCGCCTTCCCGCGGCAGGAACACGATCGTGACGCGGAACCCCTGTACACCCGTCCCCCGCCGCGCGAGCAGGTCGACGGTATGGCCGCGGCCACCCACGTCGAGCCGGTCCGCCAGCCGGAAATCGAGCCACGACTTGCCTCTCGATTGCTTGCTCAAGCCCACCTCCATGTGCTTCTCCGCACCGCCGATCCGTTCCGACCGCGGCTCCGAACGAAGGTACCCGCGGGCGGAACACGGCGGCAACCGTGGTGAAATCGCCGTGCGGCCCGGTCGCCTCGCTCCGTCCGCTTTACTCCGGCCCGTTCCGCGCGTACGCTTTCCCGCATGAGCGACAGCAGAGATACCAGAGACCGGGACGCGCGCGAGCGGCTACTCCTTACGCAGCTATCGCACGGCGCGGGTTGAGCCTGCAAACTCGGCCGTGCCGAGCTGACGCAGGTTCTGCGTCACCTGGTTCCATTCGATGATCCGGCCGTCCTGATGGACGCGGGTGCGGGCGACGACGCCGCCGTCTACCGTCTCGACGCGGAGCGCGCCCTCGTCGCAACAGTGGACTTCTTCACGCCGATCGTCGACGATCCGCGCGAGTTCGGCCGCATCGCGGCCGCGAACGCGCTCTCGGACCTGTACGCGAAGGGCGCGCGCCCACTCTTCGCGCTGAACCTGATCGGCTTTCCACGACGCCACCTCGGCAGCGGCCTTCTCGAGGAGATCGTCCGCGGCGCCGGCGAGATGGCCGCGCTCGCCGGTATCCCGATTATCGGCGGGCACTCGGTGGACGCGCCCGAGCCCCTCTTCGGCCTGTGCGCGATCGGCGAGGTCCACCCGGATCGCATCATCCGCAACAGCAGCGCCCGGCCGGGCGACCGACTCGTTCTGACGAAGCCGCTGGGAACCGGGGTGATCGCGACCGCCATCAAGCACGGGACCTCGCCCGCCGAGGCGATAACGGCGGCGACCGCGTCCATGACCCGGCTCAACCGCGAGGCATCGGAGGCGATGCTGGCGTCCGATGTCCACGCGGCGACCGACGTCACAGGTTTCGGCCTCCTCGGACACCTCCATCAGATGCTGGGGGCGAGCGGCGTCGCGGCGAGGCTCGACGCATCCGCCATCCCCCTTCTGCCCCACGCGATGCGGCTCGCGGAGGCGGGAGAGGTGCCGGGCGGGACGCTCCGCAACCGTGAGGACTTCGGAGCATACGTGGAGTGGAGTGGTGCGCCCGTGCGGGAACCGTTACGGACCCTCCTGTGGGATGCGCAGACGTCGGGAGGCCTGCTGATCGCGCTGTCGGCGGAGCAGGCGCCGTCGCTGCTGCAACGGCTGGGCACCGCCGGGCCAGCCGCCGTGATCGGGGAGGTGGAGGCCGGCGACGCCGGGCGAATCCGCGTGGTCGGCGCTACGCCAGCCGACGCCTGAGCGCCGGCGAATCGCCGCCGGCTAGCTCCCCGACAGCGTGAACACCACGCTCAGGGTCCCCGGCACCGGATCGAATAGCTGCTCGTCCTGCCATTCGGGGACGAGCCCCACCAGTCTGGCGCGGCTCACCCCGTCCGGCGACGTCCCGCTGAACGAGAGCTGGACGCCGCCCGATCCGCTGGTCGAGAACTGATAGCTCATCCGCTTCGAGAGCAGGAACAGACCGTACGGCTCGTTGTCGTTCCACGTGATCGTCACCGTGCTGTCGCCCGTCGTGTACTTGCCGGCCGCCGTCTTGAACTCGCCGCTGACCGGATCGCGGAAAACGAGCTGCGCGGTGCCGGTATTGCTCAGGTTGAGCTGCGGTGCGACCACGCCGGTCAGGCGCGGCTTGATGTTCATCGCCGGCAGCGACCCCGCCGGATCGAACGTGAGCGCGCCGAGGTCGTACAGTCCCGCGACCGCGCTGAACGGCAGCGCCGGCCCGGTCGGGGAATCGCCCCCACACCCCAGGAGCAACACCAGGCCCACGGCCGTCGCTATGGCCACGGTGGGCCGCTGAATCCGCTTCATCTTCATTTCCCTTTTCTCTGCTGGTCCAGCTGGTTGCTCTCCGGCCTCCCCGCGAAGCGCGCCCCGCGAAGCGGCGCCCCGCAAGCGGCGCCCCGCAAAGCGGCGCCCCGGGCGTCAGCCCGGCTAAATGTGTATGACCCGGCCGAGCGCCGCGAGTGCCGCCTCGCCGATCGCCTCGGAGAGCGTCGGGTGCGGATGGATCGACAGCTCCATCTCCTCGACCGTCGTTTCGAGCTGCCGTCCCACAACGAACTCCGCGATCATCTCGCTGGCGTGGGCGCCGACGATGTGCGCGCCGAGCAGCTCGCTGTACTTCTTGTCGCGGATCACCTTGACGAAGCCGTCGGTCTCGCCTGCGGTCCGCGCCCGTCCGTTCGCGCTGAACGGGAACGTTCCGACCGTCACGTCGTAGCCGGCCTCCTTCGCCTGCTCCTCGGTCATCCCGACCGACGCGACCTCCGGGTGGCAGTACGTGACCGCCGGAATGTTGCCGTAGTCCACGACGTGCTCCGCCACGCCCGCGATGTGCTCCGCCGCGACGATACCTTCGTGAGAGGCCTTGTGCGCGAGCAGCGGCGGCTTCGTGACGTCGCCGATCGCATACACGCCTTCGGCGCTCGTGCGCATGTACTCGTCGGTCTGGATGAAGCCGCCCTCCGTCTTCACGCCTGCCGCATCCAGCCCGATGTCGTCGATGACGGGCGCGCGGCCGACCGCTACGAGCACGCGCTCCACCTCGACCGTCTGCGCCTTCCCGTCCTTCGCCTTGATGTGGAGCTTCACGCCCTTCTTGCCGATGTCCGCCTTCTCCAGGCGCGCCGCCTCCAGCACGTCGATGCCGCGCTTCTTGTACAGCTTGGCGAGCGTGCGCGATGCCTCGGCATCCTCCAGCGGCAGGATCCTGTCGAGCGCCTCGACCAGGGTGACCTCCGAGCCGAATGCGTTATAGACGTCGGCGAACTCCATCCCGATCGCGCCCGCGCCGATGATGCCGAGGCTGGACGGCAGCTCGCCCGGAAAGACGGCGTGGTCCGAGCTCCAGACCCTGTCGCCGTCGATTTTCAGCATCGGCAGCGAGCGAGGCCTCGATCCGGTCGCGATGATGATGTGCTTCGCGGTCAGCGTGCGCTTCTTGCCCCCCTTGGCGGGCGCCTCATCCCCATGACCGGCGTTCTTCCCCGGCTCGACCTCGACTTTGCCCTTGCCGGCCAGCCGGCCCCATCCCTCGATGCGATCGATCTTGTTCTTCTTGAAGAGGTAGCCCGTGCCCTTCGCTCCCTTGTCTGCGACGGAGCGCGCGCGGTCGGCGGCCTTCGCCACATCGAGCTGCACCTCGCCGACCGTAATGCCGAAGTCGCCGAGCTCGCCGACGTGTCGCGCGTAGTTCGCGCTCTCCAGCATAGCCTTCGTCGGGATGCACCCCCAGTTGTTGCAGACGCCGCCGAGCTTCTGCGCCTCGACGCACGCCGTTTTCAATCCGAGCTGTGCCGCCCGGATCGCGGCGACGTAGCCGCCCGGCCCCGAGCCGATCACGATCACGTCGTACGTGTTCTCCGCCACCTCTCACCTCGTCTCGTGTCCCAGGTTTGACTCGCCGGCGTGGCTCGGCCGCCTGCCGCCGGCCGGCAGGGGAGCGGGTCCCGCGCCGCGCGGTTCGTGCCTTCACGCCAGCAGCAGCATCGGCTCTTCGATGTAGCCCTTCAGGGTCTGCAGAAAGCGCGCGCCGGTCGCGCCGTCAATGACGCGATGATCGCAGCTCATGGTCATTCGCATGCGGGGCTGCACGATGACCTCCCCTTCCTGGACGACCGGCCGATCCTCCATCCGGCCCACTGCCAGGATGCCCCCCTCGGGTGGATTGATGATCGCGGTGAACTCCTCGATTCCGAACATCCCGAGGTTGGACACCGAGAAGGTCGCGCCCGTGTACTCCTCCGGCTGCAGCTTCCTCTGCCGCGCCCGCGCTGCGAGCTCGCGAACCTCCCGCGCGATCTGCGCTACGCCCTTTCGATCCGCATCGCGAACGACGGGCGTGATCAGGCCATCCTCTACAGCGACCGCGACGCCGAGGTGTACCCGCCCGTAACGGCGGACCACCGTCTCGCCCCATGACGCGTTCACCTCGGGGTGCTGGCGCAACGCTCCCGCGACCGCCCTGAGCAGCAGATCGTTGACCGACACCTTCTGACCGCGTTCCTCGAGTCGAGCGTTCATGCCATGCCGCGCCGCCGCCATCCGCGTCATGTCGACGTCGATCGTGAGATAGAACGTCGGAACCGGCCCGATCGACGTGACCAGCCGCTTCGCGATCGTCTTCCGCATCTGCGAGACGGGGATCTCGACGAGCTCCTCCGCCTGCGGACCCGGGGCCTGGAAGGGCACTGGCGCGGGGACTGCAGGAAGCCGCGCCGTGGCAGCAGCGGGCGCCCCCCCCTCGAGCGCCGCCTCGATGTCCCGCTTGATGATCCGACCCCCGGGGCCGGACCCGCTCACCCCGCCCAGCTCGATGTCGTTCTCCGCCGCGAGCCGCCTCGCCAGAGGGGACGCCTTGACCCTGCCGGCGCCGTTGCCGCCGCCCGGGGGCCCACCCGCACCCGGCGCGGCGACAGAGCCGGGTTCGGGGGTGGCGGGCCGCTGCGGCGCCTCGACGGCAGCCGCAACGCCTTCCGCCACCTGCTCGCGCTCGGTCGGGGCGGGCGCCGACACGTCATCGCGCGCGCGGGACACATCCGCTTCTTCTCTCGTGCTCGGCTCGGGGGCCGCCGCGGGGCCCGCCTCGGCCGGTCCGGCGCCGGAGCCCGCCTCCTCGAGGATGGCCGCGATATCCTCGTCCTCGGCCGCGATCACGCCGATCACTGCGCCGACCGGCGCCGACCGCCCCTCCGCGAGCAGCTGCTTCCGCAACACGCCCTCGCCGCGGGCGACCAGCTCCATCGTCGCCTTATCGGTTTCGATCTCGGCGAGCACGTCGCCCTCGGCCACGGCGTCGCCCTCGTTCTTCAGCCAGGAAACGACCTGCCCCTCCTCCATCGTCGGGGACAGCGCCTCCATGTGGACCTTCGTCGCCATTCCAAACCTCGGGTGCAGGCCAATCAGGCTGGTGAGACTGATCTGGGCGAGATGACTCGGGCTCCGCGAGCTTGATCAGCCTCTGTAAAGAACGCGATTGCACGCCTCCACCACCCTCTCGGCGGAGGGCTTCGCGAGCTTCTCCAGGTTCTTGTTGTACGGCATCGGCACATCCGCCTGGCAGACACGGAGGATCGGCGCATCGAGGTCGTCGAATGCCTCCTCCTGGATCAGCTGGATGATCGAGGCGCCGACGCCCATGTAGCCCCACCCCTCCTCGACGTAGACGGCGCGGTTCGTCTTGCGCACGGTCGCCAGCACGGCGTCGACGTCCAGCGGCCGGAGCGTGCGCAGGTCGAGGACCTCGGCGGCGATCCCCGCCTTCTCGAGCTGGGCAGCCGCCTGCAACGAAACGTGCACCATCTTGCCGTGAGTGATGATCGACACGTCGGCGCCCTCGCGCTTGACCTCTGCGACGCCGAGCGGGATCACGAAGTCCTCCTCATCGGGGACCTCGCCCTTCAGCGCGTAGAGCAGCTCGCCCTCGAAGAAGGCGACCGGGTCGTCGTCGCGGATGGATGCCTTGAGCAGTCCCTTGGCGTCGGCGGGCGTCGCCGGCGTGACGATCTTGAGGCCCGGAAAGTGGGCGTAGTTGGGCTCGAGCGCCTGCGAGTGCTGCGCCGAGAGCTGCAGCGCGGCTCCGGTCGGACCCCGAAAGACGATCGGACAGTTGAACTGCCCGGCGGTCATGGACAGCATCTTGGCGGCGGAGTTGAAGACCTGGTCGGTGGCAAGCAGCGAAAAGTTGAAGGTCATGAACTCAATGACCGGGCGCAGGCCGACCATCGCGGCGCCGACGCCGAGGCCGGCGAAGCCGAGCTCGGTGATGGGCGTGTCCACGACACGCATCTCGCCGAAGCGCTCGAGCAGCCCCTTGGAGACCTTGTAGGCGCCGTTGTAGAGCCCGACCTCCTCGCCCATCAGGAAGACGTCCGGGTCGCGCTCCATCTCCTCGGCGAGCGCCTGACCCAATGCCTCGCGATAGGTGATCGTCGCCATGGTCACGACCCCGCTTCGGCGCGGCCGTCGAGGAAGAGACGGCCGTGGCCCTGCTCGGCGTACACATCGGTGTACAGCTGATCGGGCTCCGGCTCCGGTGAGCTCTCCGCGAACTCGGCCGCGTCCGCGACCTCCTCCTTGACCCGCTCGTCGATCGCCTTCAGTTCATCCTCCGTGATCAGATCGTTCCGGCGCAGATCGTCGATGAAGATCTTGATCGGGTCCTTCGCCTTCTCCTCCTCGACCTCCTCCTTCGTGCGGTAAACGCCACTGACCGGGTCCGACATCGAGTGGCCCATGAAGCGGTAGCAGCGCGCCTCGATCAGCGTGGGCGTGCCCTCCTCGCGCGCCCGCTTGACCGCCTTCTGCACGGCGTGTCGCATTGCGAGCACGTTCATGCCGTCCGCGACTTCGCCCGGCATCGCGTACGCGCGGCTCTTCTGCGCAATGTCGTAGAGCGACGCGACGCGCTCCCAGGCCGTGCCCATGCCGAAGCGGTTGTTCTCGACGATGTAGATGACCGGCAGCCGCCACAGGGCCGCCATGTTCAGCGACTCGTGGAACGCGCCCTGGTTCACCGCGGCCTCGCCCATGAAGCAGACGCAGACGCGATCCTCGCCGCGGTACTTGATGGCCCAGCCGACACCGGTCGCCAGCGGGATCTGTCCGCCGACGATGCCCCAACCGCCGAGGAAGCTCCGTTCGCGGCTGTACAGGTGCATCGAGCCACCCTTGCCGCCGGAGGACCCATCGCGCCGGCCGTACAACTCGGCCAGCACCTCGCGCGGCGTCATCCCCTTCGCGATCGCCTGCACGTGCTCGCGGTACGCGCTGATCACGTAGTCGTCCTCGCGCAACGCGGAGATCGCGCCGATCGCCACGGCCTCCTGGCCGATGTAGAGGTGGCAGAAGCCGCCGATCTTGCCGAGCGCGTAAGACTCCGCCGCCTTCTCCTCGAAGCGACGGCCGAGCAGCATCCGGTGCAGGATGTGATGCAGCTCCTCGCGGTCGAGGCCGGCGAGCCCGCCGTCGTCCTTCGCCACCCTCGAGCGACGGCCATTCGGCTCCGGGTCCTTCGCGCCGCTCGTGCGGCCGGCGCTTTTCTTCCTCGTCTTCGAATCGGCCATGTCCCCTCGTTACGATGCCCGCCGGGGCTGAATCCGTACCAGCGGCGATGCCTCGGCCACGCCGGAGCGCCGACTCACCACCTCCGATGGGGCCGGCACGTCCGCCTCCACGATGTCGCGGATCTCGCCCACACCGCCGGCGCTGACGGTCCTGGCCTGTGTCTCGGCGTGGTAGCTGGAGCGAACGAGCGGCCCCGCCTCCACATGACGGAACCCGAGCTCGTCCTCCCCCACCCGCTTCCACTCCGCGAACTCCGCCGGGCTGACCCAACGCGCGACGGGGGCGTGGTGCTCCGAGGGCCGCAGATACTGGCCGAGCGTGACGATGTCGACGGCTGCCTTGCGCAGGTCTCGCAGCCCCGTGTGGATCTCCTCCCCCGTCTCGCCGAGCCCGAGGATGATCCCCGACTTCGTCAGCATGGACCGGTCCATCCGCTTCGCCGCGCCCAGCAGGGAAATGCTGCGCCAGTACCGCCCGCCTGGCCGCGCCCACGGGTGCAGCCGCTCGACCGTCTCCAGGTTGTGGTTCAGGATGTCGGGCTTCGCCTCGACGACCATCCGGATCGCCGCTTCGTCGCCCTTGAAATCGGGGATCAATACCTCGATCGAGCAGTTCGGCCGCGTCTGCCTGCAGAGGCGGATCGTCTCCGCGAAGATCGCGGCGCCGCCGTCCGAAAGCTCATCCCGGTTCACGCTCGTGACCACGACGTGCTCGAGCTCCAGCTCCGCGACGGCTTCCGCGACGCGACGCGGCTCATCGCGATCCAGCTCCGTCGGCATTCCGTGCGCGATCGCGCAGTACTTGCACGCCCGCGTGCAGACGTCGCCGAGGATCAGGAAGGTCGCCGTGCCCGCCTCCCAGCACTCGCCGATGTTCGGACAGCCGGCTTCCTCGCACACCGAGTGCAGCCGCCGGCCTCGCATCAACTTCTTCAGCCGCAGGTAGTTGCGGCCGCCGGGAGAGCGTACCTTCAGCCAGGCGGGCTTGCGCGACCCCATCTCGACCGGTGTCTGCCCCTCCAGCACCGGGAGCCGGGCGGTCCCCTTCGATTTCACGACGCCGCTGTCCTTGCCCGCAGGCGCATATCCGGCCGTCGCCATATGATCACCCTTCATCGTATCCGCTCCGTACGGGTGAGCCCTCGAGGCCCCACCCGAGCTGAAGTGCCGAACCCATAAAGGTAGAGGGCCCGGCAAGCGAATTCAATTTCGCGCACCGCCGTGTGCGCTCCTGCGCACGAACCGCAGCTCCGCTCCGCGCGGTGCGTCGTGCAGCCGCAGAGTGTCGCCCAGCCACGTGCCCTGCAGGACGAGCTGCTCGGATAGGCGTGTCATTGCAGCAGCGACCGCAGCGCGGCTTCGAGCTCGGGCTGACGGAACGGATAGCCGCTCTCGAGGAGGCGACGGGGGCGGATGCGGGCGCCGCTCAGGAGCAGCTCGCGGGCGAGGTCTCCTGCCGCCAGTGTCGCGATGAAGGCCGGCACGGCAATGATGGTCGGCCTGTGCAGCACCCGGCCGACAGTATCGACGAACTCCCCGAACGTGACGGTGTCGGGTGCGACCATGTTAACGGCCCCGGCGATCGAGTCGTGCTCGAGGAGGTAGCGGAAGATACCGCTCACGTCGGTGAGGGAGATCCAGGGGAATGGCTGCTGCCCATCGCCGATGCGCCCGCCGAGGCCGAGGCGGAACACCGGCAGCATCAGGCGGAGCGCTCCGCCCTGCGGACTGAGGATCACGCCGGAGCGCAGGCACGCGACCCGGAGGCCCGCCTCGGCCGCCGGCTCCGTGGCCCGCTCCCACTCCACGGCGACCCCGGCCATGAAGCCGGTCCCGGGTGCCGACTCCTCGTCCACGGTCTCATCGGGCCGGTCACCGTAGTAGTCGGCGCCAGACATGTTCAGGAGGGTGTGTGGAGGCCGGTTCAGCCCGGCCAGGGTACGGGCGAGCAGCGCCGTACCGTCGACCCGGCTGTCGCGGATCCTGCGCTTCCTCGCGTCCGTCCAGATACCGAAGATCGACTCGCCCGCGAGATTGATCACGGCATCGAGACCCTCGAAGCCGCCAGCGTCGATCTCGCCGCTGGCGGGACTCCAGAAGATGGCTTCGGCGGCTCGGGCGGCGCGCCGGCTCCGTACGACGCGCACGACCCGGTGCCCGGCGGCGCCGAGGTCGGCTCGCAGGCGACGGCCGACCAGCCCCGACGAGCCGGTCAGCGCGACTCGCATCAGCGGTCCCTCTCCAGCGTGACGCCGTGATCCTCGCCGTGGCGGGCGTGCTCCCGGATGGCTTCGTTTCGCTCGGAGGCTCTGTATTCCTCGTAGAGCCGCCTCAGCATCGCCGCGCGACGGCGATAGAGCCGCTTCGGCTCCCTCGGCGCGTGCCGATCGAGTGCGTATGCGGTGAGCAGCGGTAGCGCGATCGTGCTGTCCGTGTAGCAGACGACCGCATCCGGCAGCCGGTCCGGATCCACCTTCCCCCAGCTCACGGCCTCCGCAGGCGTGGCACCGGACAGGCCGCCGGTGTCCGGCCGCGCATCCGTGACCTGCAGGAAGTAGTCGTGTCCCTTCTCCTCGATGCCCAGGACCTCCTGGATCTGCGGCTCCGTCTGCAGCACGAAGTTCTTCGGGCTGCCGCCGCCCATGATCATCACGGCGGAGCGGCCGCCGCCGCGCTTCGCGTTCAGCACGATCGCGGCCGTCTCGTTGACGTCGGCGCTGACGTCGAAGCGGAACTCGCTTCCCTGCAGGGCCATCGCGGCGACGTTCATACCGATCGACGAATCGCCCGGCGAGGAGGTGTAGACCGGGACGTCGTAGTCGTGGCAGGCGGCGAGCAGCGACTTGCGACCGATGCCCAGCGCCCGCTCGCGCTCGGCGACGAAGCCGCCGGCAAGGTGGTGGAACTCCGCGGTGCTCATTGGCCGCTGAAAGTCACTCGACTGGAGGATACGTCGGAAGAACGCATCGGTGTCGAGCAGCACGGAGTAGTGAAAGAAAATGTCGTAGATGCGGACGACCTCCTCCGCTCGGAGGTCTACGTCCGAGACGAACGGATTGCCCTGCCGCATCGCCAGCCCGAGGCCGAAGTGCGCGTCGTGGTAGAGATTCGCGCCGGTCGAGACGATCCAGTCCACGAAGCCGGCCTCGATCAGCGGGATCAGCGAGCTCATCCCCAGCCCGGCCGGTGTCAGCGCACCGGTGAGCGAGAGGCCGATCGTGACGTCCGGCTCGAGCATGCGTTGCGTGAAGAGCCTGCACGCCTCCTGAAGTCGACCTGCGTTGTAGGCGAGGAACGCTCCATCGATGAGGTCGGGCACGGAAAGGCCGCCCCGGATGGGGGCGGGATCGATTCGACGTCCTGTCAGATACTGGCTGTCACCTGTCATCGGGCGTCCATTCGAAAATGCGGGCTCGGCGGGCCGATCTCAAGCCGGATCGAGCGTCGGACCCGGGAGCTCGCCGAAGCTCTCGACGATGATCCGCGCCGCCTCCTCCGGCGAGTCCGTGATCCGCAGGAGATCGTAGTCCTGTGGCGCGATCTTGCCCTCCGGCAGCATGACGGCGGAGAGCCAATCGAGCAAGCCCCGCCAGTAGTCCGAGCCATAGAGAACGACCGGGAAGTTGTTGACCTTCTGCGTCTGGATCAGAGTGAGCGATTCGAAGAGCTCATCCATCGTTCCGAATCCGCCCGGGAAGATGATGAAGCCCTCGGAATACTTCACGAACATCGTCTTGCGGACGAAGAAGTAGCGGAAGTTGATGGACGTGCGGACGAAGGGGTTCGTCCCCTGCTCGAACGGGAGCTCGATGTTGCAGCCGATCGACCGCCCATTCCCCTCGACCGCTCCGCGATTCGCGGCCTCCATGATCCCCGGTCCCCCCCCCGTGATCACGCCGAAGCCGGCCTCCGCGAGCAACCGCGCGGTCAGCCGCGCCGCGTCGTAGGACGGGTCGTCGGGCTGGGTGCGCGCGCTTCCGAAGATCGCGATCGCCGGGCCCAGGTCTGCCAGCGTGTCGAAGCCTTCCACGAACTCGCCCATGATCCGAAACACGCGCCACGGATCCGTGTGCGTGAAGGGCACGCCTTCGCTTACCCGCTGGAGCAGCCGCTCGTCCTCGGTCGTTGGCCCGCGGTTCAGCTCGGGCTCCGGTCGCTGCCTCCCGCCCGCCGACCCCTTCACCGCCCTTTCCGTCTCCTTCTGCGCCGCCCGCTCCTCGGCGGCCCGATTTTCACCCGTCACGCGCGGACCTCTCGGCAGTTTGAGAGCCGTTGAACTTCGCCCTTCGCTCCTCCAACTTCACACTTCGCACTTCACAGTTCCCACTTCAAGCCCTAGACTTCCCACCCATGCAATGTCCGAGCTGCGGAGCCGAATCCGAAAGCGGAGCCTACTGCGCCGAGTGCGGCGCGCCACTCAGCGGTGCGCCGTGCCCTCATTGCGGGGCCGGGCTCGTGCCCGGCGCACGCTTCTGTACCCACTGTGGCGCGCCGGTACGCTCCGCCGCATCGAGCCTTCCCTGGTACATCGCGGGAGTGGCGGTGGTCGCGCTCATCCTGACGCTGCTGCTGCCGGTCCTGCGTGGTGACGGCGGCAGCGGCGGGTCGGCGTCCTTCCCCGCCGGCGACGCGGGAGCGCAGGCCCCGGCTATGGGCTCCGCACCCGTGGCCGGCGGGGCGCCCGGGCCACTGACGGGCACGCCGCGCGAGCAGGCCGATCGGCTCTTCAATCGCATCATGACCGCTCTCGACAGCGGCGACCGGCAGCAGGCGGAGTTCTTCCTGCCGATGGGGATCCAGGCGTATCAGATGGCCGGGGAGCTGGACGCCGATGGCCTCTACCACTTGAGCCTGCTGCAATCGGCGGCCGGAAAGCCCGAGGACGCGCTACAGACCGCGAAGCAGATCCTGACGACGTCGCCCGATCACCTGCTGGGCCTGGGCTCGGCGGCCCAAGCCGCGCTCGCTGCTGGTGACAGCGCGACCGCGGCCGACTACTGGCGACATTTCCTCCGCGTCTACGACACCGAGAGCAAGAAGGGCCTGCAGGAGTACGTCGACCATGCGAACGTGTTGCCGACGTACCGCCAGCAGGCCCGGGACCAGTTGAAGGCGCTGACTGAAGGCGCTGACTGAAGGCGCTGACTGAAGGCGCTGACTGAAGGCGTTCGCCGCCTGCCGTTCGCGCCTGCCGTTCGCGCCCTGCCTTCAGCGCCTGCCTTCAGCGCCTGCCTTCAGCGCCTGCCTTCCGCGCCTGCCGTTCGCAGGGCGTCGAACAGCATGGGGAATGTCGCCAGCGATTGGGCACGGTACTGGGGCTGGAAGCCGAACAGGATCAGCCTTCCCTTCCCCTGAGGCACGATCACTGCCGCGGCGTGGTCCGCGATCCTCTCGTCGCCGAGAGCCCAGCCGCTGAGCAGCGGATGCGGAGCGCCGTAGCGCGCGACGACCTGCACGCCCGGACCCGTCGTCTCGAACGCCATGCTTCTCGTGCCGAACCACGCGGCCGTCGTGTCTGGCATCCCCGCTGCGAGCCGGCTCGAGGGATCCAGCCGGACGCGCAGGATCGAGCCCGGAATGTAGAACTCCTGTGACTTCAGGCCGTCCGTGATGCTGCGGACGGGCGCGTCGAGGTAGCGCATCGCGAAGCGGCTCGCCTCCTCGAGCGTGACGACCGTGCCGCCGTTCCGGACGAATGCCCGGAGTGCCTGCACGCCTTCGTCTCCGAGCCCGCCCGCCACGGAGTCCGGCACGGATCCCGGGCGGCGACCCTCGTAGATCGACCGCGGCGACTCGGACGCGAACAGCACGACATCGAAGCGGCGCCCCAGGTTGCCGTTGCGGAGGTCGGTGTTGTGCACCGTGGTGTACGGGATCTTGTAGTGGTCGAAGACCCAGCGCGTCCACCCCTCATCGATGTTGCCGGACCAGCTCTGGTAGAGCGCGACACGCGGAACCCTTCCACCCGCTTTGCGTCCGCTCAGCCCCTCGGCGACGCGCTCGAACGCGGGCACGGTCTCGAGCGGCGCCGACAGCTGCGCCCCGACTCCGGCGGGCAGGTGCTCCACGGGGACTGCATCAACGTTCAGCAGCAGCGGCAGCGTCTGGGCGGTGACGTCGTACGGCGTACGCGGCGGTCCTCCCGGATACTGCCGCAGGTCGGGGTAGTCCTGTCGCTCGAGCAGCGCCTGCGCGAAGGAGGCGTACGGCTGGTGCATCCGGACGACGTAGGAGCCCGCGGGAAAGGTGCGGCCCCCGGCGTCGAAGGACTGCGACACCGTCTGCACTTCGACGTCGCCCTCAACGAGAACCCGGAGGATCTCCCCCACGCCCGTAGCGTTCGCCTGTTCGGCCGGGATGACCCAGGCCTCCGGCCAGCGGTCCCACTTCGCCACGGCCTTGCGGCCCACCTCGAGGAACGAGCGCAGCCAGTGCTCCCGGTTCTGGGACGCGTGCTCGAGCAGGGCGAATGCGCCGGCCTCCATGTAGTCGATGATATCGGACAGGTGCCACTCGCCGCCCGGCCAGGGGTCGGGGAAGTTCCAGCTCCGTACGCGAGCATCGAAGTTCCGCCCGGGTTGCAGCGAGTCGAATGGCACGGTGATCGGCGTGGCGAGATCGGCGGAAGCCGTCTCGGTGAGGATGCGTACGCCGCCGTGATAGTGCTGATACGCGCGCGCCGGCGTCCAGGCGTCGTAGGTCGCGTCGATCACGACGCCCTTGTATCCCTCCATTCCGAGCCGCCAGGCCATGTGCGTGCCAATGTCGTTGACGCCCTCGTTGAGGATGGGATCGACGTTCGGCTCGTACGGATCGATCCACGGCGGGATGAAGAAGCGCGAGCCGCGCGAGCCCTGCTGGTGGATGTCGTGCACGATCTGGGGGTGCCACGCGTTGTGCGCGCTGTCCACCGTCAGGTTCGTCTCCTTCAGCGCGAAGTAGTACCAGTCACGGTTGTCGTCGTGACCGGCGTAGTAGTGGTAGAGGAACGGCGGAGAGGCGGCCTCCCAGGGCTTGCCCACCGTGCCGCGGTACCAGTGGACGACCATATCGGCGCCGTCCGGGTTCAGCGAGGGAATCAGCAGCAGAATCGTGTTCCGCCGGATCGATCGCTCCATCTCGTTCTCGGACGTTGCGAGCCGGTAGGCGATCTGCATCGGCACCTGCGTGCCGCCGACCTCGGTCGAGTGGATCGACGACGTGATCAGCACGATCGTCTTGCCATCCCGGACGAGTTGCTCAGCCTCCTGGTCCGACGCGATGCGACGCGGGTCGGCCAGCTTCATCTGGATCTCGTGCAGCCGGTCGATGTCCTTCAGGTTCGACTCATCCGAGATCGTCAGCATGATGAAGGGCCGTCCGAGCGTTGTGCTGCCGAGCGTGTCGAGCATGACCCGCGGACTCGATTCGGCGAGCGTCTCCATGTAGCCGGTGACCTGCCCCCAATCGGCCATCTCGCGGTCCGCGCCGAGCTGGAATCCGAGGTACTCCGACGGGGTCGGCGGATCCGCCCGTCGCTCCGACGTCGCGCCCGACGTGACGGCGCCGGCGGATCGCTGCGCGGCCGCACACGCCGGCAACAGCGTCGGAAGGACAGCCAAAAGACACGCGACTCGCAGGGTCTTCGTCATCGAGCGCTCCGGGTGCATTGCGGTTCGTTTCCGGTCATGTCGCAGCCTTCAGCGCGACGGCTGCGGGCTCTCCGACACCGCCGTCGCCCCCGGCGCGGGAAGGTCCGGAACCGTGGCGGCGTGCAGCGCGTTGAAGAGCAGCTTGAAGGTCCCGCGCGGCTGCGCACGGAACTGCGGGCGGAATCCGATCAGGACCACGTCGCCCTTGCCGTGGCGCACGCGTACCGCCGCCGGCTGGCCGGCAATGTACCGCTTCTCGCCGAGCGCCCACCCGCTCAGCAGCAGGTCCTCCGTCGCGTACCTCGCGATCACGTCCACCGGCTGCGGAGCGGCCTTCTTGTCGCCCTCGGCGGCAGGAGCCACGATCGAGAAGGCCCGGCTGCGAGAGAAGAACGCCGCCGCCTCGTCCGGCATTCCGAACGCGATCGGCTCCGACGCATCCACGGTGATCCGGATGAGCGTCCCGGGAATGAAGAAGCGCGAGGATTCGAGCCCCTGCGTCGCGTCGCGCACGGGAAGACCGAGCTGCTCGATCGCGAAGTCGGAGGCGGCGTCCAGCGTGAGGAGCAGGCCGCCTGCGCGAACGAAGCGATCGATCGCCGCCGCGCCCTCCACACCGAGGCCGCCAACGTACTCCGCGGGCATCGTGCCGGTCGCGTGGCCGTTCAGCAGGGCGCCTGCGGACTGGTCGGGCAGGATCAGGACGTCGTAGCGCTGGAGCGCACCGCCACGGACGTCGGCGTCGTGGAGCGTGTCGACGGGGAAGTCGTACTGCTGCAGGATCCATCGCGTCCAGCCCTCGTCGATGTTCGCGACCCAGGACTTGTAGAGCGCGACCCTCGGCGTCGAGAGCGGCTGCAGGCCGGCCGGCGCCGCATCGACGCCGACGAAATCGACGCCCAGGGAGCGGGCGAGGGCGCCTATGCGATCGCCGGTTCCGCCGCGCGCCTGTACCGCGATCGTACCCGCGGGCCAGCTCCTGCCGCCGGCGCTGGTCGGCCGCATGACCCAGCCGACCTTTTCGCCCGCGGCCAGCAGGCGGTTGACCGCGATCGCCGCTGCGTTCGGCCGGTGCGACAGCAGGTAGCCCCAGCGGCCGGTGCCCGTCACCGAGCCCGCCGCCACGACCGCACTGTCGCCCACGGCCTCCGCGGCAAGCTGGAACGGCTTCTCGACCCGGGCCACGCCGACGTCCATCTGGATGGGCAACGTCCAACCGGAGATGTCGTACGGCGGCTCCGGCGGCCCACCGGGGTAGAGGCGCATGTCCGGGTAGACCTGCTTCTCGAAAAGATCGATCACGTACGGCCGGAACGCCTGCGCAGCGGGGACGACGAAGGATCCGGCGGCGAAGGAGCGGCCGGCGGCCTGGAACGGCAATGTCGCGCGCTGCACCTCGATGCCGGCGCGTCGCAGCATGTTCACGAGCTCCACCGCCTCGCGCGGGTTCCACTGGCTGTCGGCCGGAATCACGTAGGCGAACGGTCCTCCGGCCTTCCCCTTGTCGATCGCGTCGCGCCCCATCCGATAGGCGTTGTAGAGGAATTCATCCCTCTTGTCGGCGGCGACGTCGAGGACGGCGTAGTCACTCGTGACCATGTAGTCGACGGCGTCGCGGAGTCGCCACCAGCCTCCCTTCCACGGATTCGGATAGAAGACGCTCGGCGTCTTCGCAGATAGGGTGCTGCCGCGGATGGTCGCGGGCAGCGAGTCGGGCTCGTAGTAGTGCGGCGTGGCGTACTCGTAGAGCGCCGTCTCGGTGAGGATGCCGACCTGGTTGTGGTAGTACGGAGCCGTCCGCATTCCGCCGTTCCACCACATGTCGAAGCCGGTGCGGGAAACCACGCCCGCCTTGTGCTCCTCTGCGAAGCGCTTGTTCATTGCATCGCCCACCAGGTTCGTCTCTCGAACGACGAGCGGCGGGATGTTCGGGTTTACGGGGTCCGCGAACGGGGGCGTGAAAATGCGCGACGGGAACGGCCCGGACTGGTGCTGATTATAGACGATCTGCGGGTACCACACGTGGTAGAGCTGGTTCGCGACCGCGCGACTCTCCGGCATGAACATCGTGAACCAGTCGCGATTGTTGTCGTGCCCGACATCGTGATGATAGAGCCACGGCAGCGATGCGGTCTCGAAGGGCGAGCCGAGGTTTCGCGCGTACCAGCTCGCGACGATATCCAGTCCGTCCGGGTTCATGTTCGGCATGAGCAGGAGCACGACGTTGTCGCGGATCCTGCGTGCCTCGGGGGAGTCGTCGGTCACCATGTCATAGGCGATGAGCGGCGTCTCCTGACCGTGGGCGACCTCGCTCGCGTGAAGCCCGCCGTCGATCCAGACGATCGCCTTGCCCTCGTCCGCGAGCTGCCTCGCTTCCACGTCCGTGAGGTCGTTCGCGAGCGCGAGCCGCTCGCTGATCGAGCGCCAGTGATCGAGCTGCCTCAGGTTCTCCTCGCTCGAGATGAACGCGAGCAGCATCGGCTTGCCCAGCGTGCTCTTGCCGATCTCCACGACCTTGATGCGATCGCTCGCCGCGTCGAGCCGATGGAAGTAAGCCTGCACCTGCTCATACGTCGCGAGGTGATAGTCGGCTCCGGGCTCGAAGCCAAAGACATCGGCCGGACGCGGCACCTGCGCCCGGAGGGGGGCCACGAGCGTGGCGGCGGCGAGGACGGAGAGTAGACCGAGCGGACGTCGGATCGCGTTCATCGACCGCTCCTCATGCTGTTGTTTTCGAGGACCCCGGGGGATGGGACGGGCAGAATAACACGCGCGCCGCGCGCGGGCCACCGGCTCGCGCGCGATTCGCCAGACGGCGGTGCGGCCTTAGATTTAGCCGCGGTCCAGCCCCGAACATCCGGGAAACATGACCCTTCGCCGTATTCTCGCTCGAACGGCGCCCCTGCTTTGCGCCGTCCTCGTCATCGCGCCCACCTCCGGTGGCCCGCTCGATCGGGCGCTCGAAACGATCACGGCCGCGGTCCTTCGCGCGCACGTGTTTTTCCTCGCCAGCGACGCGCTGCGCGGGCGGGCGCCCGGCTCACCGGGCGGCGCCGCGGCGGCCGCCTACATCGCGTCCGAGTTCTTGCGAGCCGGGCTCCAGCCGGTGGGCGGGTCCTACTATCAGCGGTTTCCGCTGCTCGGGATCCGGACGGACACGGCGAACGCGTTGCTCGTTTTCGACGGCGGCGCGGACGAGCTGCGGGCCGGGTACGGCACGGATGCGGTCGTCTGGCCGGGATCGCCATCGGCTCCGGCGAGCGTGACGGGTGAAGTCGTGTTCGCCGGCTATGGGATCGCGGCCCCCGCCTTCGATTGGGACGACTTCAAGGGGAAGGACCTGCGAGGAAAGATCCTGCTGGTCCTCGTCAGCGAGCCGCCCGCCCCGCCCGAGGAGCCGGACCTGTTCGATGGCTTCGCGCTCACCTACTACGGACGCTGGCCGTTCAAGATCGAGGAGGCGGAGCGACAAGGCGCCGCGGCCGTCATGATGATCCACACGGCGGATGCCGCGGGCTATCCGTGGAGCGTGGTCCGCTCCTCCTGGGCGGGCGAAGTGCTGACTCTGCCGCGGGAGGCCGGCGCGCCGACCGGCCTGCCGCTCGAGGGCTGGGTCACCTACGATTTCGCCAAGAAGCTGCTGGCGCTGGGCGGTCAGAACCTCGATGAGCTCTACGTCTCCGCCGCGCGCCGCGATTTCCGGCCCGTGGCGACCGGCATCACGCTACGGGCGCGCGTGCCCGCGTCCATCCACCGGATCGAGGCCGCCAATGTGGTCGGATTGCTGCCTGGCCGCGACTCGACTCTCTCCGACGAGGTCGTCGTCTATACGGCGCACTACGACCACCTCGGTGTCGGCCCGCCCGTGGCCGGAGACTCCATCTACAACGGCGCGTACGACAACGCCAGCGGTGTGGCACTGATGCTCGAGGTCGCGCGTGTCCTCGCGGTGCTGGAGACCCCTCCACGCCGATCCATCCTCTTCCTTTCCACCACTGCCGAGGAAGCGGGAATGCTGGGCTCTACCTATTACGCGCGCCATCCCCTGCTGCCGATCGACCGCACGGTCGCCGCCCTGAACGTCGACGGAGCGAACGTGTGGGGCGAGACCGACGACGTCAGCGCCTTCGGTGCCGACCGATCGACTCTCGGCGCCGTGCTGGAGAAGCAAGCCACCGAGATGCACATGCGCGTCGCGCCCGAGCGAGCCCCCGAGCAGGGACTCTTCTTCCGCTCCGACCAGTTTCCGTTCGCTCGGGCCGGAGTGCCGGCCCTGGCCATCGTCCACGGCCTCGTATTTCGCGGCAGACCACCCGGCTGGGGTCGCGACAAGCTCCGCCTCTACGACGCCGAGCGCTACCACCGCCCATCCGATGAGATGGACCCGTCGTTCACGTTCGAGGGAGCCGTACAGCAGGCTCGACTGTCGGCCCGTGTCGGATTCGATATTGCGGAGGCGAGGACCCGGCCCGAGTGGTACGCGGGCCGCCGACCCGCGATTCGCTGATGGACATTCGGCTCGGCGCTCCGCCGCCACTCCGCCCCCATACAATCGCGAAGCCGGGTCCGCGTCGCAGTCGCAGGATCAGAGACCAGTCGGAAGGTCGAGGAACGTCCACGGTAGGCCGAAACGATCCTCGAGGTGCGCGGCAAGAGCCCGGACCCCCCAGGTCTCGGTCGCGTAATGACCACCGTAGAAGACGTTGATGCCGCCTTCCACGGCATCGAAGTACGTGTGGTGGGCACCCTCGCCGGTGATGAACCCATCCAGACCAGCCGCGATCGCCTCCTCGATCATGCTTCCGGCAGCTCCCGTGATCACGCCGACCCGCCTCAGCCGCTCCGCTCCGCCCGGGATCAGCTTGACCGGACCCTGCAGCGCCTCGCTCAGCCGTTCTCTCAACTCGCCGCGGCCGACCTGTGCGGAGCCCCAGACGCCCAGCGGAATTCCCTCCCGAAGACCGAAACGACCTTCCGGCTCGATGCCGAGTCGACGGAGCAGAACCGAATTGTTGCCCACCTCCGGATGGACGTCCAGCGGGATGTGGGCGGAGTACACCGCCACGCCCTTCTCCATGAGCGGTCGGATACGACGGTAGCGACGGCCGGTAAGCGGCAGATTGCCGCTCCAGAAGAGCCCGTGATGGACGAGCAGCAGGTCGCAGCCGGCGTCGATCGCAGCATGCACGCTCGCCTCACTTGCATCCACTGCAGCGGCCACACGTGTGATCTCTCCGGCGTTCTCCAGCTGGAGGCCGTTCAGCGCACCGGCCGAGTCGGGTACCTCTTCGACGCGGAGGTAATCATTCAGGTATCCAGACAGCTCGCTAAGTTGCATTCCGAACCCCGCTTGCGGGCTGTGGATAAGGCGCCGCCCGGAGCGTGCAATCGTGATCCGCAATGCCGGGGGAATCCGCTAATTCCTTGTCAGCACGAGGATTCCGGACTATCCACAAATTGTGGAGAAGGCTGCCGAACAAACCCCGAATCAGAGAGATTCGATGCGCTTTTGCTCGGGGCCGCCGGACACTGCCGAAGCCGTGGTAGCGCGCCCCACCGACGTCGCGGAAGAGGCGGAGGACGAGGCGCGCTCGGGCTCACCGATATGGACCTCGCCGGAGACGCGGCCGCCTTCATCGAGCTTGAGCCGGCGGGCGCGCACCTTGCCGTCGATGACGCAGGTGGCCTGCAGCTCGAGCCGGCTCTCGGCGGCGATGCTGCCGGTCACCGAACCGCCAATGACGGCGTCCTGGGTGATGATGTCGCCGTTGACGGCGCCTTCCTTCGCGACGACCACCGCCTTCCCGGCGCGGACCTTACCCTCGACGGCGCCTTCGATTCGAATGGTGCCGGGGGTGTCGCAATCTCCTATGACCCGCATGCCGGGGCCGATGATGGAGATTACGCCTTCGTTGCCCGGAGCTCCGGTGTCTCTGCTGTCTCGTACCATGGGTGCAATCTCTCGGCTGTGAGCGTGAACCGGGTCAGGGCCGCTGCACGATCTGGAGCGGATCCACCGGCTGACCGTTCCTGCGTACCTCGAAGTGAAGATGCGGTGCCGTCGACCGTCCCGTCGACCCCGTGAGGGCGATCACCTGGTCCCGCTCTACCGTCTCTCCCGGCTGTACGAAGATGCGGGAGGCATGGCCGTAGAGGGTCTGATAGCCATCTCCGTGGTCGATGACGACGTACTCTCCATACACCTCGTCCGGACCGGCACGAACCACCTTTCCCGCACCCGCAGCGCGGATATAGGAGTCCTTCGGCACCGCGACATCGATGCCCGGATGATCGCCACCCGCCCCCCGCAGGGCCTGGGTGATGTAGCCGGCGACAGTGAGCGGCCAGCTCGTCGGCAAAGATGCGTCGCGGTCCGGAACGCGGGGCTCCGGGGTGGCAGCGGTGTCCCTTAGCGGCAGCAGCGCGGGCTCGTCCGTCCCCTTTCGGGATGCTCCATCCGCTCCGAGCATCCGGCGCACGCGCTCGTATTGGGCCTCGACCTGCGAAAGCGTACGCGCTAGCTCGGTGACCTTCGCACGCTCCGCCTCCAGCAGCGTCACCTGGCGCTCCAGCCCCGGCACCCGGGCCGCCTGGGCCGCGACGTACCACCAGGAAGCGGCCATAACAATGAACAGGACCAGAGCCACGGTCGCGATCCCCACCCCAAGCTTCAACCGTCGATACGGAATCCGGTAACTGCGCGTCTCCGACTCCCCGTCGGGAACCACGATGACCGTGAGCCGCCTATCATCCATGCCCCGCCTGCCGCCTTCCTGCTCCACGAGAAGCTACCGCATCGCGATTTCCTGATCCGGCGATCCACTAGACCAGATCGCCCGCCGACTCCCCGACCAGCAGCTCGAAGATCCGCTCGAAGTCCTCGGCTCCGAGGAATGGTATCTCGATCCGACCCCCTCGCCCCCGTCCACGCCGGATCCGTACCTCCGCCCCGAACACTCGCTGGAGCTCCTCCTCGAGACGCCGCTCGGCCGCATCCCGCCGGCGTCCCGGCTCTCTCTTCGGCTTCTGTTCGCCCCTGCCGGATTTTACGCGGGCCTCCGTCTGCCGAACGCTCCATCCCTCCTCCGCGGCCCTCCGCGCCAGCTGCTGCATCCGTCGCTCACCGTCCACGCCGAGGAGAGCGCGTGCATGACCGGCCGTCAATTCTCCCTCGCTCAACAGGCGACGGACCGAAGCGGGAAGCTGCAGCAGCCGAAGCGAGTTCGCCACTGTCGAGCGATCGCGGCCGACGGTTTCGGCGATCTGCCCGTGCGAGAGGCCGAACTCTTCGCCCAGCGTGCGGTACGCCTCGGCCTCCTCCAGGGCCGACAGCGCCGATCGCTGCAGATTCTCGATGAGTGCCAGAACCAGCAGCGTGCGGTCGTCCACGTCCCGCACGATCGCCGGCACCGTCTCCCAACCGAGACGGGTCACCGCCCTCCACCGGCGCTCGCCGGCGACGAGCTCCCACTCCGCCGATCCCGAGGAGCCAGGCCTGACGACGATCGGCTGGAGCAGGCCGTTCGCACGGATCGAATCGGCGAGCTCGGCGAGCTCCGACTCGTCGAACTCCCGCCGCGGCTGGAACGGATTGGGGCCGATCCCGCCGAGGGGCACGTCGCGAATCTCGACTCCGTCGACCTTCTCCTCTCCGAGGTACTCGCCAAGCAGGGCTCCGAGCCCGCGTCCCAGCCGATCCCGCTTCTGAACGGCCATCACCGCTCCTCCGTCCTCGGCTGCAGGACCTTCTCCTCCAGGGCTCTCGTCTCGGCGCTCCCCCGCTCCCGGCTGCGGTGTCTACCGATGACCTCGCGGGCGAGTGCGAGATAGCTCTGAGCGCCGGCGGAGAGGATGTCGTAAAGGACGATCGGCTTGCCGAAGCTGGGGGCCTCCGCGAGTCGGACATTGCGGGGAATGACCGTCTTGAAGACGCGGTTGCCGAAGTACTCCTTCGCCTCGTCGGCGACCTGCTTGGACAGGTTCAGCCGCTGGTCGTACATCGTCAGCAGAACACCCTCTATCTGCAGTCGTGGATTGAGGTTACGCTGCACGAGACGCACACTGTTGAGGAGCTGGGAGAGCCCCTCCAGCGCGTAGAATTCGCACTGGATCGGGATCAGCACCGCGTCCGCCGCGGCGAGGGTGTTCAGCGTCAGCAAACCGAGCGAGGGCGGGCAGTCGACGAGGACGAACTCGTAGTCGTCGCTCACCTCGGCGAGCGCATGGCGCAGCACCAGCTCCCGCTCGGGCCGACTTACGAGCTCGACCTCCGATCCCACCAGATCCCTCGAGGAAGGTGCCACGTCCAGATACGGAAACTGCACTTCGCGGAGCAGGATGGAGGAGAGAGGAGCGCCCTCCACGAGCACGTTGTAGATCGATGGGTGCTCCTCCTTGGCGATCCCGAGGCCGCTGGTCGCGTTCCCCTGCGGGTCCATATCGATCACGAGTGTGCGTCGTTCGGCGACCGCGAGACAAGCGCCGAGGTTGATCGCGGTGGTGGTCTTGCCCACGCCGCCCTTCTGATTCGCGATCGCGATGATGCGGGACATTCGGATCCTGCTGGAGGACGCCTCACGGTCGAGGCCGAATATACCGGCGCCACCTCGGGCGGTAAAGGCGCGAACCGGCCGGGACGCAGATTTTCCTCCGTTTCACGTGAAACAGCTCCGCCCGTACGGTGCGAAACCTGCAACCGTGCACCCGTGGACCGCCATCGGACGCGGGCCAGGAGCCGACCAACACCCCAGCCAGAGCCGAATGCACGATCTCGCAGCACTGCGCGGGCGCGTCGAGCGCCTCGACGGGCAGGGCTACCCCCGCTACAAGGCGATAAAGGGAAGCTACGACGCAGGCCGCTTCGAGCTGCGCATCGATCACGTGCAGGGTGATCCATTCGCTCGACCGTCCCGACTGCGTGCGCGGCTCTCCCCCACCGGCGCCGCCTTGCCGGCGTGGGCGACCGCGACCGCTGACCGCCGTCGCGCCGCCGCGGACTTTCTGAACCGCCGTTTCGCCGTCGCGCTCGCCGCGCGGTCGGAGCGCATCGGGTCCGGACGGGGCGGCGAGCTGCGGATCCTGCGCCCCGAGCAGCAAGTCCTGGAGCGCGCGAGCCTGACCGTGACGGAGGATGGCGCGATCGAGGCGCGCTTCCGCGCAGGGCTTCCCGCACGTGGCCGCCGCATCATGGGGCGCGCGGCCGCGAGACTGCTCACCGAGACGGTGCCGGCAGCGGTGCTCGAATCGCTCCCGTTCACAGCGCTGGACGCCGAGGTGCTCCGCCGCCACGTCCTCACCGTCGAGGACGCGGTTGCCCTGCGAAGCCAGCTCGAGCAGCGAGGCCTCGTCGCGTTCATTGCAGACGGCTCGATCCTGCCTCGACGCTCGGGCATCGACGACCGTCCTCTGGAGCCCGATCGCGCCCGCCCGTTCCGCTCTCCACCGGAGCTTCGGATCCGGCTCGACACGCCGAACACCGGTCCGGTGGACGGAATGGGAATCCCGAGGGGCGTGACCCTGATCGTCGGTGGTGGCTACCATGGCAAGTCGACGCTGCTGCGTGCGATCGAGCGAGGGGTGTACGACCACCCGCCCGGCGATGGACGCGAGCGCGTCGTCGCCATCGCGGACGCGGTCAAGGTGCGAGCCGAGGATGGCCGCCGCATCGAGGGTACCGATATCTCGAACTTCATCGCCGGACTGCCGGGAGACGAGGACACCCGGCGTTTCCGGACCGAAAACGCCAGCGGCTCCACGTCGCAGGCCGCGGCGATCACGGAGGCGCTCGAGATCGGGGCGCGCTGTCTGCTGCTCGACGAGGACACGTCGGCGACGAACTTCATGATCCGCGACGCGCGGATGCAGGCGCTGATCCCGCGGGAGCACGAGCCGATCACCCCGTTTCTGGACCGGGCGCGGGAGCTCGCGCGCGACCACGGCGTGTCGACCATTCTGGTGGTGGGAGGCTCGGGCGACTACTTCGATGTAGCCGATGTGGTGATCGCGATGCACGAATACGAGCCAATGGAGGTGACCGCGCGCGCGAAGCGGGTGGCCGCCGAGCAGCCGACGGGTCGCCGTGCGGAGGCGCGCCGCTGGGAAGCGCCACGTCGACGTCGTCTGGTGGCAGAGTCGGTGGACGCGACGGACCGGCGCGGTCGGATCCGGATCCGGATCCACGCGCGGGACCGGCTCGACTTCGGCGAGACGGAGGTGGATCTGGGCGCGCTGGAGCAGCTCGTGGAGCGTGCGCAGACCGCGGCGATCGCGCAGGCGCTGGTGTGGGCGGGTCGCGAAGTGATGCAGGAAGGCGGGGACGTAGGCGAAATCGTCGCGGCCGTGGCGGAGCGGATCCGCACAATGGGTGTCGCGAGCGTCGATCCGGAGCCGATCGGCGAGTACAGCGCGTTCCGGCCCCACGAGCTCGCCGCATGCCTCAATCGCCTGCGCACCCTGCAAACCCGCTGAGGTGTTTCACGTGAAACAACCCGACCCGAAGAAAACCCGTATATGCCTCCGGGTGCACGGCCGCGTGCAAGGCGTCGGATTCCGCTGGTGGGCCCGACGCGAGGCCGACGCGCTCGGGCTGGCCGGCACCGTTCGCAACCGTGAGGACGGCACCGTGGAAATCGAGGCGGAAGGCCCCGGAGCGGCGGTCGTGGCGCTAAGGCAGCGGCTGCGGCAGGGCCCTTCCTCGGCGCGGGTCGTGTCCGTCGAGGATCTGGAGCCCGGAACGGGTCCCCTTCCTCACCCATTCACGATCGCGCGGTGACGCCGGCGGCCACTTCGTTTCCGCAGGACCCGCCCGGCGCAGATATGTGTCGGCGGTCGGGGGATGGGTTCCCACAGAAGCTTCTGGAGCCTCGACAGGGAGGTGGTTAGCGCAGCCGGCGGGAATCGGAGCCCAAAGACCCGGTCAGCCGGGTTTCTGCTTCTGCTGGACCCGCTTGCGCTCGCGCATGATCTGCACCTGCCGGGGAACGCTCGCGATGTTGGACGCGGCGTAGTAGAGGTTGAGACCCGCGGGCAGCTTGAAGAAGAAGAAGGCGATGAAGGCCGGCATGACCCACATCATGACCTTCATCTGCGCGTTGGCGGTCGGCGTGCTGCGGTAGCTCAGGTACTGGAGCACGAACATGCTGAGCGCCAGGATGATCGGCAGGATGAACAGGGGATCGGGACGGGAGAGGTCGGGCAGCCAGAGGAAATCGACGCCCCGGAATTCAATGGTGCTGCGGAAGACGAAGAAGAGGGTGATCAGTACGGGGTAGGGAATCAGCATGGGCAGACATCCGCCCAGCGGATTGAAGCCCTCCTCCTTGTAGAGTCGCATCATCTCCTTCTGCAGCTTCTCCTGATCGTCCTTGTATTTCTTCTGGATCTCCTGCATCACGGGCTGCAGCTCCATGTTCTTGAGCTGCGAGCGGGTGGCGCGGGCGTAGAGCGGCCAGAGGACGACCTGGAGCAGGAAGCCGAAGACGATCAGGACCCAGCCGTAGCCGAGGTGCAGCACGTCGTGCAGCGCGGAGATGGTCCAGACGATGAGGTGGGAGAGCGGGCGCAGGATCGGCCGGAACACCTTGAATCCCCAGGGATTCACGTCCTGCAGATCGTGGCCGATGGCGGCCAGCCGATTGTACTCCTGCGGACCCAGATAGATGGAGTAGGCGAAGGTGCCGGAGCGCGATAGCGGCAGGGTGGTGGTGATGCGCACACCTGCGGGAGCGCCATTGCCCACGACGGGCTCGGCGATCGTGCCGCCGAAGCAGGTTCCGCCCTCGTCGCCGCACTCGGCGATCAGCGCGCCCAGGAAGTACTTGTTCTTCAGCGCCGCCCAGTAGAGCGGTCCTTCCTGTATTTGCCGACCCTCGACCTTGCGGAAGGGCACGCTCGTTATGCCCGCGCGACGGGCGTCGACCACGTAGGCGAGCGAGTGGATGTCCTCGAGCGTGTCCGCCTCGTTGACGGACAACCGAGGGCCCATGCGAAGGAGCAGCGTGCCGGGGTCGTCCCCG
This sequence comes from uncultured Gemmatimonadales bacterium, assembly GCA_963798855.1. Taxonomy (GTDB): domain Bacteria; phylum Gemmatimonadota; class Gemmatimonadetes; order Longimicrobiales; family RSA9; genus CAWCUU01. The sequence continues at coordinate 923,595 of CAWCUU010000002.1, forward strand.
AGGCCGGAGACCTGCCCGTTCACGTCGAGCAGATAGTCGTCCGGACGGAAGGTGTAGTCGATGCGGATCTCGAGCCCTCGCTCAGCGTCGGTGTGCACGAAATGCACCGTGCGCGGCGCTTCGGCGGCGTCGAGCTCGAAGGAGCGCGCGTCGTGGTCGAAGGCGAGCGTTCGCAAGTCGAGCACCTGGTCGCCGATCTGGAGCCCGTAGTCAACGAGGTCGGGGGCGGCGGCCGGGACGAGATCGACGGGGCCAGGGCGGGTGAAGGACTCGTAGCGGAGAAGTCGAGCTCGCACGATCGAGCCGCCGGCCGCGGATATTCCGTAGTCGTATATCGGCGATGCTGCCGTGACCGTATCGGCGCGGACGACGGCGGCCGTGGACCCGTCGGATGGTGGGCGGGGCACCGGGAGCGACGCCACCGCGCTCTCCGGCTGCGCCGTCGCGGTCGTCGCGGTCGTCGCGGTCGAGCCGGGCGACGCCGGGGCCGGCGCCTGGATGGCGGCCGTGTCGGCCGGTGACGCGACGGGCGCCGGCCGGCGGGTCGGAAAAAGCAGGTTCGTGACGACGATCACGGCGATCGCGAGTACGATCGCCAGCAGGAACCGGGCGTTGTCCATCGACGGCGTTCGCTGTCAGCTCGTCCAGGCGCAACCCACGCGGCCGAGGCCGCGGCGGAGCGCGCACGTGATCAGGTCGCGGGCGGTCGAGCCGCCGCGTCGTTCGATTTCAGGGCACCGGATCGTAGCCGTGGCCGCCGAACGGATGGCAGCGCATGAGCCGCCGGAAGGCCAACCAGCCCCCGCGCACGGCTCCATACTTCCGGATCGCCTCGTCCGCGTACGCCGAGCAGGTCGGCGTGAAGCGACACGAATCCGGAAGCAGCGGCGAGATCCCCTTTCGGTAGAACCCGATCGCCCTCAACAGGATGCTCTGGAGCATAGCCGCTCCGTCCAGCGTACGATCTGGCCGCGCAGCTCTGCGAAGGAAGCATCGTAGGCCTCGCGCCTTGCGCGCACCAGCACGTCGCGGGAGAGGCGGACCGCATCGATCCTCGGCAGCATCTCCCTGCGGGCGATCTCTCGCAGCCGCCGCTTGAGCCGGTTGCGCCGCACGGCGGTCTGCTTGTGGCGCGGCACGATGAAGGCCACGCGCGCAAACGAAAGGGGGGAAGGGGAGTCGAAGACATCCAGGTGGGACATCCGACTCCTCTTCCCCCGCCTCAGCAGCTCGCGAATCTCACCGCCTCGCCCGATCCGTCGGCTACGCGGGAGCCGCAACGCTGGCTCCCGCCCTTCCTGCGCCGGGGAGGTCGACAGCGGCGCGCCTATTTGCTACCGACGGTCGCCGAGAGGCGCTTGCGGCCCTTCTTGCGTCGACGGCTGAGAATTTTTCGGCCGGCGCGCGTCTCCATCCGGGCGCGAAAGCCGTGCTTGTTCTTGCGGCGTCGCCGGCTCGGGTTGTACGTCGGCTTGCCCATCGTGACTCCATCCCGTTTCGTGAGAGTGCAAAGCTTGTAAAGCTAGCAAATGACGGCGGCGTTGTGAAGTGAAGGGCGAGGGGATCGCAGCCGCGGCGGCGAGGGAGCGTATGACGGCGTGACCACGGAGGCCGCCGGGGGAGGGTCGAACGACCGATTCCGCGGGGCGGACGGTCCGATTCATTGACTTGTCCACAACGCTGCTCTAGCTTGCTCCGCCTGTGTTCTCCTCCCTGCCGAAACGTGATGGAGCTTACAGCCTCCGAGGCCTGGACCCGCATCCTCGAGCGCTCTCGATCTCTGCTCCCGGAGCAGAGCTACCGAACCTGGTTCGAGCATACCGAGCCAGTGGCTCTGTCGAGGGATCTGCTTGTCGTGGGCACGGGCAGCGAGTTCGCGGCCGAGTGGATCGAGGACAAGTACGGCGATCTGCTGACCGACCTCGCGGAGGAGATCTTCGGTCGCCACATCACCATCTCGTTCCAGTACCACTCGCAGGAAGACGAGCGCCAGGGACCGGCTCCGAAGCCGGCGCCGATGACCGAGGTCGTGGCGGGCGGCGAGAGGGCGGCCCGCGCGACTCCGGTGCCCGCACCGGGCAGTTTGGGCGCGCCGCTCAACGAGCGCTACGTCTTCGACCGGTTCGTGGTCGGCACGAACAATCAGCTGTCCGCGGCCGCCTGCCGGGCCGTGGCGGAGGCGCCTGCCCGGATGTACAACCCGCTGTTCATCTACGGCGGAGTCGGGCTCGGCAAGACACACCTGATGCACGCGATCGGCAACTCCGTCGTCGAGCGCGAGTCGGGAAAGCGGATCGCCTACATCTCGAGCGAGCGGTTCACGAACGACCTGATCGCGTCGATCCAGTCGGGTCAGATGGCCGAGTTCCGGCGCCGCTATCGGGAGATCGATGTCCTGCTGATCGACGACGTGCACTTCCTCGGGGAGAAGGAGCGGACCCAGGAGGAGTTCTTCCACACGTTCAACGCTCTGTACGAGGCGCAGCGGCAGATCGTGCTGACCAGCGATCGGCCGCCGAAGGAGATCCCGGGGCTGGAAGACCGGCTGGTCTCGCGCTTCGAGTGGGGACTGGTCACGGATATCAAGCCGCCCGATCTGGAGACGCGTGTCGCGATCCTGCGGAAGAAGGCGGAAGAGGACCGGCTCATCCTGGCTGACGAGGTGCTGGACTTCATCGCGCGCAACTGTCGCTCCAGCGTTCGCGAGCTGGAGGGCGCGATCATCAAGCTGCTCGCCTACTCCTCGCTGACGCGACGGGAGATCAACGTCGAGCTGGCGCAGGAGGCCCTGGGTGGGGTGCTCTCGGGGGGTCGGGGAGCCGATGCGTTCACGGCCGAAGAGATCCGCGCGCGTGTGGCGGAAGAGTGGGACGTGACCGTGGATGCGTTGATGTCAAAGCGCCGCACGAAGGAATTGACCGTGCCGCGTCAGGTAGCGATGTACCTGATCCGCGAGCTGCTCGAGATCCCGCTCATCGATATCGGCAAGCTGTTCGGTGGTCGGGATCACTCCACTGTGATCCACTCTCTTCAGAAGGTCGATCAGGAGATGCAGCAGGACGAGTCGTTCCGCCGGCGCGTTGTAGCCCTGCGGGGCGAGCTCGGCGCGTGAGGCGGTGCCGGGCTGGGGAGAACGTCTGTTGAAACGGTGTGGAGTCCGGCGTGGTTCTCCACGAGAGCGTGTCGAGTGTGGGATTCGAGCCAGTCATCGACATGAATCCAGACTCGTTTCCACAGGTGTAGCCGGGAGCCGATAGCGCGATAGGACGCGACGAAGCCGAACGGGGACAGGGGCTTTCCACGGCTCCACAGCCCCTACTATTACGACGATGTATTTCATCTAGAATGGGAGTCATAACAGCTCCCCGTGGAAAAGGCTGCTCACCCGTCGCAAGGCGAGGACTCGATGAGATTCACGATAACCCGTGAAAACCTGCAGCAGGGGCTGGCTGCGGTAGCCGCCACGATCCCGGCGCGCACGACCTTACCGGTTCTCTCCAACATTCTCGTGGAGGCGGGGCCAGAGGGAGTGCGGATGAGCGGTACCGACCTGGACATGGCGGTCAGTCTGCGTGTGCCGGCGGACGTCGAGGAGCCGGGGTCGCTGACAGTTCCCGCCAAGAAGCTGCAAGAGCTGGCGCGGGAGCTGCCGGAGCAGCCGGTCCGTGTTTCCGCGAAGGGCGATCGCATCGAGATCGAATGCGGTCGGGCGCGTTTCAAGCTGAACGGCATGCCGCGCGACGAGTTCCCCACCTTTCCGTCGGTCGACTTCGAGGAGAGTTGGAAGATCCGTGGGGATGTGCTGCAGGGGCTGATCCGACAGACGTCGTTCGCCGTGTCGACGGAGGAGAGCCGACCCATCCTGAACGGCGTACTCTGGCAGCTCGGGGATCGAGACATGCGAATGGTCGCGACGAACGGTCATCGCCTCGCCCTGATGAAGGTGCCGACCGACGCCGGCGGAGCGCCACACGCGGACCTGATCGTGCCGCCGAAGGCGCTGGGCCAGATCGAGCGGCTGTTCGGGTCCGACGCCGAGATCGAGGTAGCGCGCAGCGAGAATCACCTCGGGTTCCGGCACGAGGGCACTCTGGTGTACACCCGGCTGATCGAGGGGCCCTACCCGAACTACGAGCAGGTCATTCCGCGCGACAATGACAAGATCGCGATCGTCGGCAAGGGCGTGTTGTCGCAGGCGCTGCGGCGTATGGCCGTGGTGGCGAGCGAGCAGACGCACCGGGTGCGGCTGTCCTTCGCCGGAAACGTCGTCCGATTCTCGGTGGAGACTCCGGACCTGGGGGAGGCGCGCGAGGAGCTGGAGCTCGACTACTCCGGTGAGCCGCTCGACATCGGCTTCAACGCCGCGTATTTGCTCGAGGTCCTGAAGTACATCCCGACCGATGACGTGCGAATGGCCTTCAAGGCACCGGAGCGGGCGGCCACGCTTCAGCCTTCGTCGACTGCGGATGGCGAGGAAGGGCCGGACTACCTCTGCCTCGTGATGCCGCTCCGCCTTCTCGAGTAGTGCGCACCGCCCTGCGCTCGCCGATCGGAGGGTGGTCACGAGCAGCGGCACTGTCGCTCCTCGTGCTGGGCTGCGATCGTCCGGCTCCACCGCCTGTCATCGTGGTCGGCAATGTGGGCTATTCCGAAGCGGAGCTGGGTGCGCTGAACGGCCGCCAGCGCGAGCAACTGGCGACGCTGACGGCGTTCGGCGAGGCCGTCTCCCAAGACAGCCTGGAACAGGCGCTGACTCCCTTCATCGAGCAGGATCGACGGAGCCGGCTGCTCGAGCGACTTGCTCTCGTGGTCGAAGCCCGCGAGGCCGGCGTCGACGATGCCGAGCTCCGACATCGGTATCTCCAGGATCCGGAGTACCGGCTCACCGTCCGCCATCTGGTCGTACTCGCCAAGCCGTATGAATCCGAGAAGAAGAAGAAAGCTGCACGAGACCGGGCTCGAGCCGCGCTGGATCGCATCCGCGCGGGCGAGCCATTCGGCCGTGTCGCCGGCGAAGTCTCCGAGGAGCCGGGCGCGGAGGAGAGCGGCGGCTTGCTGCCACCCGGACGGAAAGGCACCTGGGTGAAGGAGTTCTGGGACGCCGCTTCCGACCTGCAGCCCGGAGAGGTGAGCGCCGTCGTGCAGTCGCCGTACGGCTTCCATGTGGTGAAGCTGGAGAAACGCGAGGTGGTCCCGTTCGACAGCGTCCGTGCCGAGGTTCTCGCCCGCGTCGCGGAGCAGGTCGGCAAGCCCGATGCGGCACGCGCCTGGGCCGAGCGCGAGCAGGCCGAGCTCCGGCTGGATCGGGGTGCCATCCGGCGTTTCAGATCGGGCGACACCGCTGCCACGAAGCTGGCCGTTTGGGACGGCGGAACGTACTCCGCCGCGGAGTTCGAATCCTTCGAACATACGCTCGCCCCGGACGCGCTCGCCCGGCTGAAATCGGCCGAGCCGGAGGCGTACGAGCAGGTGGTCAGGGCAGCGGCCGGCAACGCGCTGCTCGTGGATCGCGCCCGTTCCTTGGGGCTGACGCTCGACGACACGACGGTGCAGCGGCTTCGCAGCGATCGCCTCGAAGCGGCACGCGGCTGGGCGAGCGCGCTCGGCTTCGACCGCGGGCAGTCCGAGGAGGCATTGAAGCGCGCGGCGCTGGCGGCGCTGAGCGCATCCGCGCAGAGCGCCGCTATCGCACGGGAAGAGGTCCTGAAGATGGCGCCGGCGTTGCGCCGGCTCCACCGGATGGATAGCACGAACGCGGGTGGAGGCGGGACGTGAGCGGAGACGTGGCGGACGCGGGCAACGAGAACCCGAGCGGGCTGGAGCTGTACCGGCTGCTGCGTCACCTGACGCTGCCGGTCGTCGCCGTGACCAGCTCCCTGGAAGGACGTGGCAACGGCATGATCGCGAACAGCGCGCAGCGGGCATCGCTGGTGCCTTCGCTGCCGCGAGTATCTCTTTATGTCTCGAAGACGAACCTGACGCACGACTTCGTCTACCGCTCCGGCGTCCTAGGCGTCCATCTGCTGCGCTGCGATCAATGGCAGGTGGTTCGGGGGCTGGGGCTCACGTCAGGCCGCGACTCCGACAAGCTCGCAGGGTTCGAGACGCAGGCCGGGCCGGTGACCGGTTGTCCGCTTCTGTCCGATGTGTTTGCCGCATTCGAGTGTCGGGTGCTCAACGCGATGGACGCGGGCGCGGCCACGTTCTTCCTGGCGGACGTGGTCTCGGTCCATGCGCCGCGGAATGGAGAAGTGCTGACGAGCGAGTACTTCCGGCTGAAGATGCCAGAGGATCTACGACAGGACTATGAGGCGAAGCTGAAGGAAGCGCAGGGCTATCTGCTGGACATCGCGCAGGGGGTGGAGCGGGAGCGGAGCTGGCCGGGTCCGACGGCTGCCCCCTGACCGTCCCTACTCCGTAGCGAGCAGCTCCCCGGCCGTGAAGAGGGAGGCCAGGCGCAGACCTTCGGTGGACAGGCGCTCGCGCCCTCCCTCCTCCCGATCCACAACGCAGAACACCCCGAGGACCTCGCCGCCTGCCTCCCGCACCGCCTGCACCGCGTTCATCGCGCTCGCGCCCGACGTCATCGCGTCCTCCACGACCACCACCTCCATGCCCGGCTCGAATCCGCCCTCGATGCGCTGCCCGGTGCCGTGCTGCTTCGGCTGCTTTCGGACCGTGAAGGCGTCGAGCGTATAATCGGTCGCAGCGTGGGCGATCGCATAGGCGACGGGGTCCGCGCCGAGGGTCAGCCCGCCCACCGCCTGCGGGCGCCATCCGGCGTCCAGTATCGCGCGGAGTCCCAGGCGGCCGATGAGCCGCTGCCCCTGTCCGCTCATCGTCGTCTTGCGACCATCGATGTAGTACGAAGAGTGAGCGCCGCTGCTGAGCACGAAGTCTCCACGGCGAAGCGAGCGGTCGCGCAGCAGCCGGAGCAGACTTCCGCGGTCGTCGTCGGTTGCGGTCGTACGAATAACGGTCGTCAGGGTTGGACTTCGATCGAAGCTTCCTCCCACTCGTCGTCTGCGTCCGGCGGAAAGCTGTCGTGCAGCTCACGTCGCGGCTCCATCAGGCGCGGCTGGTCGAGGGGCAGGCGCTCCCCCGCGTGCTCCAGGAACTCGAGGAAGTGGTCATCGCGCCTCGCCGCGCGAAACAGCCATGCGCGGCAATCGAGCGACTCGGCGGCGTCGCGGACCACGGCCCACAGCGCGAGGTACTCCTCGATACGGTCGAGGGCGATCGTGCGCCGGGTCACGACGAGGTGCATCACCGGAGCAGCCAGAAGATGCCGATGCCGGCTGTGAACAACCCCGTGCACAGCGTGATTCCGCGCGCCAGGGTCTGCGACTTCAGGGCGGCCGTTCCCGCCACCCACCCCGCCAACAGAGCGTAGAACCCCATGCCGGCGGCGGTACCGATGGCGAACAGCAGCAGATACATCGTGGCGACGCCGGCGGAGTGGAAGCCGGCGAGCGGGAGCAACGCCACGATGGGGGCGGTGCCCGCCAGCCCGTGCATCGCGCCGACAGCGGTGACGCCGTGACCGTGGTGGTGATGCGGCGTCTTCTGCAGCTGGTGCGAGTGAACGTGCACGTGCACGGTGCCATCGTCGTGGCTGTGACGATGCGCGTGGACGGCCCGAGCGCTCGCGGCCGTCCAGACGCCGAGGCCGAGCAGCATCGCTCCGGCGAGCCGCTCGAAGAAGACGCCGACGGACTCCGGGAGCTGCATCCCGAGCACCACGAGCAGCGTGCCCACGATGAGGATCACGGCGCCGTGGCCGGCAGCCCAGCGCACGCCGAAGCCCAACGCGGCGCGCGGGGTGGGCCGTCGCACGACGAACGAGCTGACGGCCGCGAGGTGATCCGGCTCGAGGGCGTGGGCGGAGCCGAGCACGAGGGCGCTCATCAGCGGTACGGCGACGTCACTCAACATGTCATTCCGTCAGCTCTTCCGATTCCTGAAGCTGATCGGCTCGTGCGGCCGTCTCCCTGCCCAGCACCTCCCGCACGAACGACTGCCACCACTCCACCTGCTCCTCCCGCCCGCGGTACGGCTCGAGCGCGTTCCAGGTACGCTGCTGCACCTCCTCGGCGCGCCTCAGGGCCTCCTGGACCGTGAGCCCCTCCGCGCGAATCCACCTCCGACCAATCTGCGCGTGGAGCACTTCGTCCGCCCAGTCGTAGTCGTGGAAGAGCGCCGACAGAGGGTCCTCCGCCTCGCGTGCGGTATTATACTCGAAACGCTTCCCGGTGTCGCCGTCCATGAGCCCTTGCTCGATGCGGTACAGCACGAGCTGCCGCTCGAGCGGCGTGGCGTTCAGGTTGAGCCGCAGCGAGAAGCCGACGTTGAGCGGGATCCCGCGCCATTCGATGCCGCGTGCCTCGAGCGCAGCCTCCCCCAGCATGGAATGCCTGGCCTCGTCCCAGAGTTGCCGCGCGTAATCGCGCCGGTACTCCCAGGGCCGGTCGGGCCGCTCCGCCATGAACGAAGCCATCATCTCGGGCACATCCATTTCCAGCAGGCGCTTACAGATCAGGGCCAGGTTCCGTTCGTCGGCCGGGATCGAGACGTCGTTGTAGACCACGTGTGGCGGGAAGTTGAAGTTGTGCGCGCCCCGAAAGCGGCCGTCCCGGCGCGGCACGGGATCGGGCGCGAAGGGGGCGGTCGCGCGTGCGGCCGGGCGCTGCGGCGCGTGCGCGGGGGCGGGGCCGGCCGCGCCGCCGGCGGCGCGCAGCCACGCCTCCAGGTGCTCGGTCCACGCCTCCGCACGCCTCGCCGCGGCCGGGTCTCCGGTCGTCAGCGCCTCCAATGCCGCGCGCCCCCACGCCAGTTGATCCTCCTCCTCCACCAGCAGCAGGCGCAGCAGCCGGTGCGTCGGCTGGTCGGCGAGCGGATTGCTCGACCGGAGGTGGTCGCGGTAGGCTCGCGCGAGCGCCGGGCGCGTAACGCGATAGAGCCCGGCGAGCAGCTCGACCGTGTCCCGAGCTCTCAGCAGCTCCTCGAGGAAGGCATCGAGCGCCGCGTCAGGCGCCCGCTGCATCGGGGGCGTGGGGTGACGAAGCTCGGCGACGCGGCTGCGCAGAGCATCGGCGTGCTCGATGTCGAGCCACTGATGATAGGCGAGCGCTCCTTTCACCTCCCATTCCGGCGTGGCTGTCAGGTGCGCGACGGCGATGAATGCGAGGCGCTGCTCGATCCACTGGTAGCGGAGCAGACGCCGGACGTTCTCCTCCACGCCGATTCCGAGGCGTGCGGCGTCGGCATGGGAGCTGACGGCGGCGAGAGGCGGTGGTGTGGGGGCTCGTGCAGCGTCGGACATGGTGGACCTCGTCGGATGCGCGCGGTGCGGGAGGGAGGCCGTGAAGAGTCTACTCGCGCGGCGGAGCAGGAGCAACGCGAGCTGTCGCCTTGTCCTGTCTCCGGCTCGTCTCTAGCTTGCCGTGCCCGACTGTCCCCCTCCGAGGCATTCTGCGCTCATGGAAATCGAGTCCGATGCGGCGTCCCCCCGTTCGGGCGCGGAGATCCTGGAGCTGCTCCGACGCGAGGACAAGCACTATCTGGGCGCCGGAGACGGCGTGCTGTTCGACGCCACGCAACCGCTGTGGCTCGATCATCCCGGCTTCTGGGATGCCGCGCACTTCTACCTGCACGCTCTCCAGCCGGGCTTCACGGTCAGCTTCCTGCGAAGCGATGGCGGCGAGCGCCTCTTGCGTCTCGAGTCCCGCAGCTGGACCCCGGCGGCCCTCGCCGCGCGTTACGTCGCGGACGGGCTCGTGCTGGAGGAGCGCCGCGCGGTGCTGCCGGGCGGACACCTCGTCTCGGAGTGGCGGGTGCAGAATCGCTCGATGCGGGAGGCGGCGCTCCACGCCGTCGCCTGGACCGCGCACGAGTCGGGTGCGATCGCGGATCGGGCGGCTGCCAGCGGCGGCAGGGATGGAGTCTCATTCACCGTGATGCTGCCCGACGCGCAGGGGCGGCTCGATGCCCTCGGCGCAGCGCTGCGGCTGCGCTTCGCGCGCTCGGAAGCGAACGCCGGATGGGCGATCCTCGAGGCGCAGCATGCGCGGGGTGCGCTGAACCGGCCCGACTGGCAATCGAGCCCGTTGCGGGATCGCTGGCTCGCTGCGGGGCTTCCTTCCGAGGCGCGGTTGGGCTCCGCCGATCCCGCGGGCCGCACGCTGATCCACTTCGGCATCGCCAAGGCCCTGCGGGTGCCCGCGCGCGGAGTGGCCGTCTTCGCGGTCGTGCTTACGATCCGCCCCGCCGAGAAGGCAAACCCGCGAGGATTCAGGGAAACACCTCTGCCTGCCGGTGTGCTCGCGGCTGCCGCGGACGCCGACTGGGCCACCTTCTTCGACGGCGTCCCGGCCCTGAGCAGCGATGATCCTCACCTCGAACACTACTTCCCCTACCGGTGGTACGGGCTGCGACTGAACTACCTTTCGCCAGCCGGAAGGTACCGGTACCCGACGGTCGCCGAAGGGGTGGAATACTTCCACTGCGCGATCGCGTACAGCGCGTGGTGCCACATGCGGGAGTTGCGCTGGCACGCCGATCCGAGGCGGGCGCAGGGCGCGCTGCTCACCTTCCTCGACCACCAGCAGGAGGACGGCATGCTGCCCGGGCGAGTGTACCTGACGCCTGGCGAGCACACGGACTTCTACTTCGCGGATTGGGGCGGTAGCCTCCTCGCGCTGCACGCGGTGCACCCGGACCCGGCTTTCCTGCGCAGCGCATATGCCGGTCTAGCCCGGTACGCGGAGTGGCTGGATGCGGACCGGGATCCGGAGGAGAGCGGGCTCTACACCGTCCGGGACCCCTACGAGACGGGGCAGGAGAACATGAGCCGCTACACCGCGGTCGATCCCGAGGCTGACCGGCAGCACTTCGATTTCCGGCTGCGGCTGAAGGGGGTCGACGCGACGGTGTACGCGTACCGCCTGCGTCGCGCGCTCGCCCGGGCGGCCGCGGAGCTGGGCGAGAGCGCCGAAGTGCGAGCGCACGACGGGGTGGCGGACCGGATCGCTGAAGCGGTTCGCGAACACATGTGGGATGCCGCCGACGGCATGTTCTCGGACGTGGACCCACGCAGTTTCGCGCGGACCGGCGTGAAGGCGGCGGTGTGCTTCTATCCCTACATGACGGATATCGTCGGCGAGTCCCACCTGGCAGGACTGCAGAGGCACCTCTTCGATCCGGCGGAGTTCTGGCTGCCGTACCCGGTTCCGTCGACGGCGGCCGACGACCCGACTTTCGACCCTGATGCCACCTGGCGGGGCGTGCGCCGGAGCTGCGCGTGGAATGGCCGGGTGTGGCCGATGACGAACTCCCATCTCTGCGAGGCGCTCGCCTGCGCCGCCGGGATGGCCCCACAGCTGCGGCTCCGTGCCGGTGAGCTGCTGATGCGCTACATCCGGATGCTCTGCTTCGACGGAGACCCAGCCCGGCCGAACAGCTTCGAGCACTATTCGCCGCTCACCGGCCGGGCCTCCATCTACCGGGGCATCGATGACTACCAACACTCGTGGATCAACGACCTCGTCGTGCAGTACATCTTCGGCATTCGCCCGCGGCACGACGGATCGCTGCGGCTCGAGCCCCTGCCCTGCGGACTCCGGCAGGCGCGGCTGCACCGGCTGCCGTTCCGTGGTCGTCTGCTCGAGGTCGAGCTCCACGAAGACACCGTCCGTCTGATCGGCGGAGGTCGGGTTCTCGTTGCCCGCAGCGGAGAGGCGGCGGAAGTGCGGTGGTGAGGGGCCGCCCGGGGACGGAGGGCCGGGGGTCGCGTCGGCTGCGGGTCTGCTTCATCCCCGGCGATCCCGACGCCGCGGAGGAGCGAGCGGCTGCCGGGTGGCTGCGGGCGGTGGGCGCGCTCGAGGTGGTGGGGCCGCTCGCCCCGGAGATCGACGTGGTGTGGCTGCACGCGTCGACGCGGCTCGGTCCCGAGCGGCTGCGGGCGGTCGCGGCGACTCTCCAGCCCGAGGATCGAAGCGTGCGGCCAGCGCTGATGTCCCTTGCCGGGACGCTGCTTCCGACGGCTCTCGGCGAGCGGGCGACCGCCCCCGACGACGTGCGAGACGACGTCTGGCACGACGCAGACGACGATCCTGGGATCTTCGAGACCTTTTCGGTCTTTCCCCACATCCGCGGGCACATGCCGCTGCGGGCGCACCCGCTGTTCGGCGGGCTCGGCGCCGGGTGCTACACCTGGCGTCCCGCGGAGGGAGAGGTGTATTTCGCCGCGCTGCGCTCACGCTCGGCGTGGCTGGATGGCAGGGCGATCGCCGTCCAGCGCAGCTACATCCGGGTCCACCATGACCGCGCCACGATCTGGGAGGCGGCGTCCGGCGTGCTGTGCATCGGCGCATACCTCTACTTCGCGGCCCGTGACCGGGCGTTCCGCCCGCATCTCGAGCGTTTGACGACGAACGCGTTGCGGTATGTTGCCGGTCGCCTGCCGCTGGAGGGGCCGCGGGGCGAGTGGCTGGCGCGGCCGGCCGGAGCCTCCGTGGACGGCCGGCTGCCGCTGCCGCGGCAGGTGGATGCAAGACTGCCGCTCGAGCTGCCGGAGGTCGGTGCATGTCTCGGCGGAAACCCGGGTGAAGCCCACGCGCCCGTCGGCGGCCAGGGGGAGCGGCGCTCCATCCGCGTAGGCGCCGCCTCGGGTCGTCCGTTCACGCTAGCCGGCCGGCGCACGATGATGGCCGGCGATGAGGAAGGCGGTGTCGAGGAGATATGGGTCCACCCGCTGCGGCTCGTCGCCGACTTCGGCATTGAGCTGGGGGGCGACGGCCCACGGAGCGTGCACACGTCCGTAACGCCGATCGGCATCACTCGCGAGCTGGTCGCCGGCCCGATCCGGCTCACCGAGCGGCTGCTCGCGCCGCACGATGCGCCGGGCGCCGTGCTCGAATGGCAGGCGCCGGAGGGGGTGGATCTGGAGCTCGCCTGGACAACGGACCTGCGCCTGATGTGGCCGTATCCGGCGGCCGCGCTGGGCTCGCTTCGCTGGCGTCGTGAGGGGCGCGCCCTGACGATCGCGACCGGCGGGGCCGGCTTCGGCGACGCGGCGGCGTTCCTCCTCAGCCGGGAGCCGTCGACCTGGAAGGTCCGGAAGGCCGAAAGGGAGGGTGGCGGGGTCGGTCTGATGTCTCGTGTCGCGCTGCGTCTGGAACCCGGGCAGTGGCTGCGGATGTGCATTGCTTCGGGGCCGGATGCCGAGTGCGCGGCCGCCGAAGCGGCGCGACTGATGGACGCGGCGCGGGTCGCCGGCGCGCGCGCCGCGGCGGTGCGCCGGCTGCGCTCGGACAGCCTGTCCGTGCAGGCACCGGACCCTAGAGTCGGGGAGGCGGTGGAGTGGGCGAAGTATCGACTCGACTCGTACCGTGTTGACACTCCCGGCCTCGGCTGCTCGCTCGTCGCCGGATACTGGCGCAGCACCCCGGGGTGGGGCGATGGGCGGCCCGGCTACGCCTGGTACTTCGGCCGGGATTCAGCCTGGACCGCTCTCGCCTCCCTCGCGGCCGGCAACGCGGGCGCCGCGCGCGAGGTGATCGAGTTCCTGGGCCGGCACCAGGATCTCTCGGGAAAGATTCTGCACGAGTGCTCGACAAGTGGCGCGGTGCATTACGATGCGGCCGACGCGACACCCCTCTATCTGCTACTCGTCGCTCGATACCACGCCTGGACCGGGGACGGCGGCTTCATCGGCGGCGAGTGGGCGCGGGTGCGTGCCGCGTTCGTCCACTGCCTGACAATGGACCGTGACGGCGACGGCCTGATCGAGAATGCCGGCGAGGGTCACGGCTGGATCGAGTTCGGGCGGCTCGGCGGCGGCACCGTCACGTTCTACAATGCCGCGATCTGGACCGCGCTGCTCCGCGAGCTCGCCGATACCGCCGAATCGCTCGGACATGCCGACTGGGCGGCCGAGCTGCGCGCGAGGCACGGCGTCGCGCGGGAGGCGCTCGAGCGCACCTTCTACGACCCCGACCGCTCCGGCTACGCGCTGAACGTCCGCCGCGGCGCGGAGAGGGAGTGGCAGCGAAACGGCGCGGAGACGGCGATGCAGGCCGTTCCGCTGCTGCTCGACGTGGTGAGCGCGGAGCGGGCGGGCGGCTGGCTCGACGCGCTGGCCTCCGCGGACTTCGCGGCGCCGTGGGGCGTCCGATTGGTGCCGCGCTCCGACCCCGGTTACGATCCGGCGAGCTATCATGGCGGTGCCGTCTGGCCGCTCTACACCGGCTGGGCGAGCTGGGCCGCGTACGCCGCTGGCCGATCCGAGCTCGGCTCGCGGCTGTGGCTGATGAACGCGGAGCGGCCGTACCGTCACGAGCGTGGGGCATGGCCGGAGGTCCTCCACGGCGAGGAGGAGCGACTCGTGGGAGTCTGCCCGGATCAGGCGTGGTCCACCGCGATGGCGATCTCGCCTTTCATCTACGGGATGCTCGGTGTCGTGCCCGACGCGTCTCGTGGGCGCGTGAGGCTCAGGCCGCAACTGCCGCAGGCGTGGGATCGCTTGGTGGTCGAGCGCCTGCGCATCGGTGACTGCGATGTTTCGCTCCGCTACGAGCGCTACGGCGACGTTCACAGCTTCCGGCTCCGGCAGGACCGCGGCGCGGTGCCGCTGCGGGTCGTGCTCGAGCCGGCGCTGCCGACCCCGAGGCTGGAGCGGATCCGCGTGGATGGAGTCGAGGCTCGGCTCGAGACGCGGAGCTTCGGAGAGCGCCTTCTGGCTCCGCTCCAGGTGGTGCTGGACGCGGAGCGCACGGTGGAGCTGGCTACCGCGGACGGACGGAGCTGAGGCCATGGCCGGTGTGAGTCTGGAGCGGCTGAGCAAGAGCTACGATGGCGGGGTGGTCGCGGTGCGCGAGCTGGACCTGCGCATAGGCGATGGCGAGCTGCTCGTGCTGGTGGGGCCGTCCGGCTGCGGCAAGACGACGACGCTGCGGATGATCGCCGGGCTGGAGTCTGTGACGGGTGGCCGCATCCTCATCGGTGAGCGAGATGTCACCGATCTCGAGCCGCGCGACCGCGACATCGCAATGGTATTCCAGAACTACGCGCTGTACCCGCACATGACGGTTCGCGACAACCTCTCATTCGGGCTACGCATGCGGAAGACGCCGAAGGCGGAGATCCGGCGACGAATCGAGGCGGTGGCGTCGCAGCTCGGACTCGAGCCAATGCTCGCTCGCAAACCGGCCGCGCTGTCCGGCGGGCAGCGTCAGCGGGTGGCGCTCGGCAGGGCGATGGTGCGGGAGCCGGTGGCCTTCCTGTTCGACGAGCCGCTGTCGAACCTCGACGCGAAGCTGCGCGTCCGCACGCGGGCCGAGCTCGTGCGCCTGCACCGCGAGCTGGGCACGACCATGATCTATGTCACGCACGACCAGACCGAGGCGATGACGATGGGGGAGCGGATCGCCGTGATGAACCAGGGCGAGCTACAACAGGCCGCTTCTCCTCTCGAGGTCTACGACCAGCCCGCGAACCTGTTCGTCGCCGGCTTCATCGGCTCGCCTCCGATGAACTTCTTCGCGGGGACGGTGATCGCACACGAGGATTCACTCCGCTTCCACGGCCCGAGCTTCATCGTGACCGTCGGTCGCTCCGGCGACTCGCCCGGTGAAGGGTCGGACGCGATCCCGGACGCCGGAGCCGGGGCGAGTCCAGAGAGCCGCGACGTCGTGCTGGGCATCCGCCCGGAGCACCTGAGCGCGGAGGCGGCCACGGGAGACAGCGGTACGGGTGGGGACGCGGTGATGCCGGCCACGGTCCAGGTCGTCGAGGCGCTCGGCTCGGAAACGCTGGTGCACTGCCGCACGGCCGCCGGCGAGGAGGCCATCGTCCGAACGGCGGGGCGACCCGCGCTGCGGGCCGGGAACGCAGTGCGGCTGAGGCTGGACCCGAGCCAGCTGCACCTGTTCGACACGGGCAGCGGGCGACGCATTCGGCGGGGCGACGGGGCGACGGCGGACCGGTGAGCCCACTCCGTGCCGCATGGCTCGGGGCGCTGGTCGCTGCCGCGGCGGCGTCGTGCGGTCGTGATCGCGCCGAGGAATGCGTGCGGGTCGTTTCGTGGGCCGGGTACCAGGAGCTCGCGATCGACGAGGAGATCGTGGACTCGTTCGAGGTGCGGCACCCCGAGATCCCGGTCTGCTACGAGTCGCTGGAGGGATCGGGGATCTATCGCGAGAAGGTACTCACCTCGATCGCCGCCGGCACTCCGCCGGGCGTGTTCCTGCTCGATGGCATCGACATCCCCGCGTTCGTCCGCCGCGGCGTGACGCTGGACCTGCGGCCGTACCTGCCGCGCGTCGGCCTCACGCTGGATGAGTTCGATCCCAGGATCCTCGAGCCGTTCGCGCCCGACGGCCACCTGTGGGCGTTCCCGAAGGACTACACGCCCATGGTGATCTACTACAACGAGGACCTGTTCGATGCTGCGGGCGTGCCGTATCCCTCGGCCCACTGGACGTGGGACGAATTCCTCGAGGACGCGCGGCTGCTGACGCGCGATGCCGACGGAGACGGCAGAATCGACCGGTGGGGATTCGGCTGGCCGCGCGACTTCTTCTACCTGCAGTCGTGGATCTGGGCGGGTGGCGGCGATCTCCTCTCTCCCGATGGCAGCCGCGCCACCGGCTACCTCGATTCCCCGGCGACCGTCGACGCGGTTCGCTTCTATCTCGATCTGAACACCCGCTGGGGCGTGGCGCCGCGCGTCGAGATGTTCCGCCGGGGGCTGGGTGGCGTCGCGAGGCTGTTCTACAGCGGCGATGTCGCGATGATGCAGTCGGGACACTGGTCGCAGCCGTTGCTGCAGCCGCACGAGGCGGCCGGTCGCTTCCACTTCGGCATCGCGCCGATCCCGGTTCGATCCGGCGTGCCTCCCGTGACGCCGCTCTACGCCTCCGGCTGGGCGGTGCCCGAGAACGCACCGCACCGGAGGTGGTCGGTCGAGGTCGCGGCGTTCCTGGCCTCCCCGCTCGCGCAGCGGATTCGCGCGCGGAGCGGGCTGGCGGTTCCCGCGCTCACCGCCGTGTCGAGGCAGGCCGCAACGGCGGACAGTACCGGCCGCGACAGCGTGTTCCTCGACGAGACGAGATACGGCCGGCAGCCGTGGGGGACCCAGGTGGAGGAGTGGCGGGAGGTGCAGGACCTGCTGCTCGACCTGCTCGACCGCCCACTCGTCAGGGGGGAGCCGGTCCAGGAGGTCGCACACGACCTCGCCGTGCGGATCGACGCGATCCTGGCCAGGTCCGGCAGAGAGCCGCGGTGACCCGCGCCGGTCGCCGGATCGTGCTCGCCTTCCTGCTCGCGCCGCTCGCGGCCGCGGCAGGGGTCACCGTCTGGCGGGTCAGGCGTGTGCAACGCGATGCCGCGGACGCCGCCGCGGTCGCTGCGGCGGACAGCGCCGTTCGCCTGTACCGCGAAGAGCGGAGCCGCGCGGCCGGTGGGCTCCCCGGACGCTGGCCGGAGCGCGTGCATGAGGCGCCGAGGGAGTTCCTCAGGTGGCTGCACGACGCGGGCTTCGATGGGGCGCTGTACGTGAACGGCGCGAGGGTGACAGCCGAGCCCGACGGCTTCGGCACAGACTCGCTGCCTTTGGCTTTTCGTAGCCGTCTGCTGCGGGAGGACCGGGCGAGCGCGATGGAGCTCGCGTCCGGTCGAGTCGCGGCGGCCCCTATCAAGGACCGCGACGACTGGGATGTGATCGGCGCGCTCGTGGTGGCGCCCAGGAGAGCGCCGCCACCCTTGGACGCGCGGGCCGCGGCGGGCCTCCGCCTCTGGATCGCCGCGACGGCGATCGCCTGGGCGGTCATCGCCGCGATCGGCCTCTCGCTGCTCCGTCTCCTGGCCCGGCGCAATCGACTGCGAGAGGCGCTCGCCGCCTGGGGCTTCCTCGCGCCATCGTTCGCGCACCTGCTGCTCTTCTCGGTCGGTCCGATCCTGTTCGCACTTTATCTATCCTTCCACCGCTGGAATCTCGTGGAGCCGCAGCGGCCGTTCGTCGGGCTGCAGAACTATCGGGAGCTGCTCCGGGATGCCTCGTTCTGGCGGGCCGTCGCGAACACGGGGATCTACGTGCTCTTCGTACCCGTCGGCATGGCCCTGGCTCTGGGGCTGGCGCTGCTGGTGGACCGGGGCTTCCGCGGCGTGCGCCTGCTCCGGGCGGTCTTCTTCCTGCCCTACATAACGAGCTTCGTCGCGATCAGCCTGGTTTGGAAGTGGATGTTCGAGCCCGACTTCGGGCTGCTCAACGCCGCGCTGCGCCTGCTGCACCTGCCACCCTCGCCGTGGCTCGCCTCTCCGGCCACGGCGCTGCCCTCGCTCATGCTGATGAGCATCTGGATGTACGCCGGCTACATGATGATCCTCTTTCTCGCGGGGCTGCAAAGCATTCCGAGGGGACTGTACGAGAGCGCGCGGCTGGACGGCGCCGGTGCGTGGCAGCGCTTCCGGCGCATCACGCTGCCGCTGCTGCGGCCGACGACCTTCTTCGTGCTGACGACCATGATCATCTTCATGTTTCAGGTGTTCACCGCCGTCTACGTGATGACCGAGGGCGGACCGGTCCACGCCACCGACGTCGTCGTCTATCACATCTACCGAAGCGCGTGGGAGTACCTGCGCATGGGCTACGCCTCGGCAATGGCGTGGGTGCTTTTCGCGATCATCTTCGTCGTGACGCTCGCGCAATGGCGGCTGCTCGGGTCGAGAGGGGTCGAATGAGGCGGCCCGATCGTGGACGTCGCGACCGGCGGCGACCGGCGGGCCGCTGGACCCGCTTCTTCGGCTACGCCCTCGTCGCCGGCCTCGGCCTCACCATGCTGGCGCCGTTCCTCTACATGGTCAGCACCTCGCTGATGGACGAGACCGAGGCGTTCTCCTTTCCGCCGCCGCTGCTGCCCCACCGGCCGCGCTGGCAGAACTATCCGGAGGCGCTCACCGCTCTGCCGTTCGACCGGTTCTTCGTCGTTTCCCTCGTTCTCAGCGTCTGCGTCGTGCTCGGCACGCTGATCACCTCCTCCGCGGCTGCATACGCGTTCGCGCGCCTGCGCTTCCCCGGCCGCGATCGTGTCTTTCTGCTGTATCTCGCCACGCTGATGGTGCCGACGATCGTGCTGCTGCTGCCGCGTTTCCTGCTCGTGGACGCGTTCGGATGGATCGACAGCCTGCGGGGGCTGATCGTGACCGAGCTCGTGCAGGTCTGGGGAATCTTCATGCTACGCCAGTACTTCCTTTCGATCCCGCGCGACCTCGAGGATGCGGCGCGCATCGATGGAGCCGGCGAGTGGACCGTCTTCAGCCGCGTCGCGCTGCCGCTCGCTTCGCCCGCCCTCGCGACGGTCGCGCTGTTCATCTTCGTGGACCAGTGGAAGAGCTTCCTCTGGCCGCTCATCGTCACGCGCTCGATGGACATGCGCCCCGTCGAGGTCGGCATCAGCCGCTTCGCCGGCATCTACTACTCGAATGTCCCGTATCAGATGGCGGCCGCGGTCGTCGCGATCCTGCCGATCCTCGTGATCTTCTTCTTCTTCCAACGCTATTTCGTCCGCGGCATCCAGCTGACGGGCTTGAAGGGGTAGGTGCCGCCGTGGCGGGCGGATCCTGTGCGCGCTGCCGCACTGGCTGCTCCTGGAGCAGACCGGTAACTTCCGCGGTTCTCGAGTCCAGTCAGGAGGCGACCGATGAGAACGATCTTCGGCCTTTTCGGCCGATCCCCATTCGGCCCGCTCGCGCAACACACGGAGCGGGTACACGAGACGGTCGTGCTGCTCGGTCCGCTCTTCGACGCGTTCGTCGAGGGGGAGTGGGACCGCACCGAGCAGCTCTACCAGCAGATCTCGAAGCTCGAGCACAAA
Organism: uncultured Gemmatimonadales bacterium; assembly: GCA_963798855.1. Taxonomy (GTDB): domain Bacteria; phylum Gemmatimonadota; class Gemmatimonadetes; order Longimicrobiales; family RSA9; genus CAWCUU01. The sequence continues at coordinate 943,466 of CAWCUU010000002.1, forward strand.
GCGGACGTGATCAAGAACGAGATCCGCGACCATCTCCCGAAGTCGCTGTTCATGCCGGTGGATCGGGGAGACGTGCTGCTGTTCCTTCGCGAGCAGGACGGCATCGCGGATGCGGCGGAGGACCTGGGGGTGCTGCTGACGATGCGGCGCACCCCGACGCCGCAGGAGATGAAGGCGCCTCTGGCAGAGCTGGTTCGGCAGGTGGTCCACACGAGCGAGCTCTGGTACGACATCGCGAAGGAGCTGCCCACGCTGCAGGAGGCCTCGTTCGCGGGGCCCGAGGTCGAGAAGACGATCGAACGGATCAAGGAGATCTCGGATCTGGAGTGGGAGGCCGACAAGCAGCAGGCGCTGGTCTCGAAGCTACTGTTCGGGCACGAGCAGGAGCTGGGCGCGGTCTCGGTGTTCTACTGGATGAACATCCTGCGCGTAATCGGTGATGTCGCGAACCGGGCGGAGAACACGGCCGACCTGCTCCGGCTCATGCTCGCGCGACGATGAGCCTGCCGCCGCTGATCCTGGCCGTCGCGCTGATCGGCGGCCTGTACATGGCGTGGAACATCGGGGCGAACGACGTTGCCAACGCGATGGGCACGTCGGTCGGCTCGGGCGCGTTGACGTTGGGGCGGGCGGTGGTGTTCGCGGGGATCTTCGAGTTCGCCGGTGCGATCCTGGCGGGATCGAGCGTGACGAACACGATCCGAAAGGGGATCCTCGAGACGAGTCAGTTCCAGACCTCGGGCCCGTTCGGAGAGCACGGTCCGTTGTTGCTCGCGCTCGCCATGCTGTCTGCCCTGGTCGCCGCGGGCGTCTGGCTGCAGGTGGCGACGCACCTGGCGCTACCGGTCTCGACCACCCATTCGATCGTGGGCGCGGTGGTGGGCGTCGGCATCGTCAGCTTCGGGTGGAGCGGCGTCGCGTGGGGCACGATCTGGCAGATCGTGCTGAGCTGGATCGTATCGCCGGTGCTCGGCGGCGTTCTCGCGTTCCTGATGTTCACTCTGATCCGGCGCCGTGTCCTGCACAGCGTTGATCCGGTCAGAGCGACGCGGGACATCGGGCCGTTTCTCGTGGCGACGGTCGCGGGGATCATCGTGCTCTCCGTGATCTACGAGGGGCTGCACAACATCATCTCGGTGCCGTCCCTGCCCGTCGCGCTCGCGATCGCGGCGGTCGCGGCCGTCGTCGCCGGCGAAATCACGCGCCAGATCCTGAAGCGCACGCGACCGCGGCAGGGCAACCCGTACGTGTACGTGGAGCGGATGTTCGCGTATCTGCAGGTGACGACCGCCTGCTACGTCGCGTTCGCCCACGGCGCGAACGATGTCGCGAATGCCGTGGGCCCGCTGGCGGCCGTGGTCGACCTCGCCGGCAACGGCTTCGGCCAGGTGGCGCAGCAGGTGCCTGTTCCGCCGTGGATCCTGCTGATCGGCGGTGTGGGGATCGTGATCGGCCTCGCGACGATGGGCCACAAGGTGATCGCGACGATCGGACGGGAGATCACCGAGATCACGCCGACACGAGGGTTCAGCGCGGAGTTCGGTGCGGCGACGACGGTCCTCGTCGCCAGCCGCATGGGTCTGCCGATCTCGACGACGCACACGCTGGTCGGAGGCGTGATCGGCGTCGGATTCGCCCAGGGCATGGGGGCCTTGAACATCCGGGTCGTCCGTAACATCGTAAACTCGTGGCTCGCCACCATCCCCGCGGCGGCGGCGGTGGCGGCCGTGTTATTCGTGATCGCCCGCACCCTGGTGCTTTGATGTCCGCTCGTCACGCCGTCCCGACTCTTTCGATCGCGCTGCTGCTGTCCGTCTCCACCGCTTCCGTTCCGGATCGGCTCGGCGCGCAACTGATGATTCCGACGACGGAGTCGGCTCGGATTCGGGCGCCCGCCGCCGCGGACGCCGGAACGCGGGCCACCGACCCGGGCGTCCGTGAGAGCACGCCGCTATGGCGGCCCGTCGCGTTCACGGCGGGTGGCGCGATGCTCGGTGGATGGATCGGGTACTTCGCTTCCCAGGTCTCGGTGAGCGACTGGCGTGATGATGCCGGCACGCACCGGACCCGGTGGGCCGCGACCGGGGCGATCATCGGTGCGGTGAGCGCTCTCGCGATGGAGCGGATCTGGGGCGACCACTGGTTCAATCAGCCGACCGTCGGGCCGCCGCCGCCGCGGCCGTCGCAGGGCCCGATCATCACCCAGGAGCAGATCCGCCAGACCAAATCCGCAACGCTCTACGATGCGCTGCAGATCCTGGCGCCGCAGTGGTTGAACGAACGTGGCAAGGACACGGTCGAGTGCCGCGGGCCTGCCGAGGTCGCCGGCGCGTGCGTGAGCAACGACGGCATCGTCGTCTACGTCAACGGCGGTCGCGCCGGGGATCTCACGGCGCTGCGGGACATCGCGGCCTATCTGGTGACTTCGGTGGAGCGTCTGGGCCCGGGCGAAGCGACGTACCGATTCGGCAGGGGCCATACGGACGGAGCGATCCTGGTCTCGACCGAGTGAAGATCGCTCCGGCCCGCCGCACACAGCCGGTCGCCTCGAGGCGACCGGCTGTTTCGCTTCAGGCGCCGCCGCCGGTCGTATCCGGGCGCGCGCTGTCCGGCCGTGTGCTGTCGGCGGGCGACTTCTTCGTAGGGAGCAGCGAGCGCAGCTTGTCCCCCACGGCGCGCTGGAGCTTCTGACGCGCCGTGTCGACGATGGCCGAAGCCGAATCGGCGACCGGCGGCAGCGGTCCGACGACCTTCTCGGCAGCGCGCTGCACCGCCTTCTGAGCCTGCGCCCTGGCCTCCTCCTCGGCTCGCTGCCTCGCGGCGCGCGCCGCCTGCCCGGCGGCTTCGGAGAAGTCCAGCTTCAATCCGGGCTTCGCAGCTGTCCCCGTGATGGCGACACCGATCGGGATCCGGCCGTCCGGGCGGGCGCCGGCGGCGGCGAGGCGGCCGGCATTTCCGGGGAGGCGCGCGGCCCACTCGCCGGGCGCCATGATCGTACCGCCAATGTCCAGTGAGCCGTTCACGTCGAACCATCCGGCGAGCTCGATGTCTGCGTCGCCGGCCCGGAGTCGCGAATCACGTAGCAGCAGCCGCGGGCCTGCGAAGCGGAGGCTTCCGTCCCACTGCTTGAACGCGAGGGTGTCCAGGCCCTGAGCACCCAATCGCTGCGCGAGCGCGCGCAGCACCGGCCATCCGACGAGGCGCCCGTCGCTCAGCGTAATCTGCCCGTCTCCCGCGACGCTCTCCCGCTCGGGGAGCAGATGGTCGTCCACCGCCAGCCGGGCATCTCCGACGAGGAGCATCCCCCCGGTCAGGTTGTCGCGGAATGCGGTGAACCGCTGCAGGAACGGCTCGATCCCGACATCGCGCACCTGGAACTTCAGCCGCAGGGGGTGGGCCGCCCCTGGAGTGGCCGGGCTGCCGAGCTCGCCCGCGAGCTGAACGCCGCCACCGAGCATGCGAAAGCTGCCGGCGCGCACTTCGAGCTGACCCGCGCGCCCGCCCACGGAGAGGTCTACGTCCTGAAAGTCGGTGCCGCCGTTGCGGAGCGTGGCTGCTCGCAGCCGGCCGTTCAGCGCGATTCGTGGCAGGTCGGGCAGCCCGAGCCCGGCGGAGTCGGCCGCCTGCTCCGCCGTCATGCCGTTCACCTTCGTGCCGCGCATGCGGGCCCAGAAGAGCTGGCTGTAGCGGTACGGCGACGGGTCCGGCCGGAGCGCGTCGAGGTCGAGGCGCTTGGAGCGAGCATCGAAGTCGAGCGCCGGCAGCTTCGTGGAGTCGTGAAGCGCGAACGCCAGCCAGTCGCGGAGCCGGAAGTCGGCCGTGACATCGCTGCTGCCGAGGGTCGCGCGCAGCGCCTCGCCGCGCAGATCCCGACCCGCCAGCACCAAGCGGCCCGAGGCGAGCCGGGCCGGCTGGCCCGACGAAGGGGTGCGCACCACGACGTCGCTCGGCGTCGCCTGCCCATCGACCGCGGCTCCCGACGGGTGCATGACTGACCCCGCCGCGCGGACGTCCAGCGCGACCGTGCCCTTGGCGTCCACGCTGTCGGGCAGGAGCCCGAGAGCGTCCAGCCTGGCGAGATCGAGGGCGCCACGGAAGGCCATCCGCCCCTGTGGAGCCGCGGGATCGCTCACCCGGAAGGCGAGCGCCATTGGCCGACCGGTCAGCGATCCCGTCAGTCGCTCGCTCGACAGGGAATCCAGAGAGAACGCGATGTCGCCCCGCAATCCGGAAACCACCTCGCCGCCCGGTCGCAGGGCCAGCGATGCGCCGCTCAGCGTCAGCATTCCGGCGATGTCCGGTCGTCGGCCGCTTCCGGCAGCACCCTGGACCCGCGCCGAGATGCGCGCCTCGCCACCGGCGTCGAGGGCGTGCCCCGCCTCTTCCGCGCGCTCCCGGAGGGTCGCCGGCAGCGATGCGAGCAACCGGCCGATATCGAAGCGCCCCGTCTCGAGTCGGAAATCGACGGTCCGCGCGAGGCTGTCGGCCATGTGGTCGATGCGGCCGGATCCCTCCAGCTCGATGTCCTGAACCCGGAGCTTCAGCCGCTCGATCTGCAGTACATCCGCTCGCCGGTCCAGCGTCCCCAGGTGCTCGAGCCGCACCCGGACGCCCTCGATCGGCACGGCGAGAACACCCGGAAGGCTCGCCGAGAGAGCGGCCACGTCCAGCTCGCCATCGGTCTCCACAGAACCGAGCTGCCCGCCGCGTAGCTCACCGGACACAGACAGCCGTTGCTGCACGCCGTCCAGGCGAACCGTTCCCTTGCGGGCATCCGTGTATTCCATGCTGCCGTCATGGATGTCGAGCCTGCGCACCGCGAAAGCGGCGGCCCGGCCTGATCCCGTTGGCGAGGTATCGCCGCCGGACAGCTCGGGCAGGTTCGACACGCCCGAGCTGTCCACCGCCACCCGCAGCACCGGGCGGTCCAGGATCACGGCATCCACCAGCACCTGCCTGCGGAGCAGGGGAAGGATGCGCGGCCGCAGCGCGACCCGGTCCATCTGCAGCAGCGGCGTGCTGTCGCCCGGCGCCCCCGCCACCCGGACGTCTCGAAGCTCGACAGCCGGGCGGGGCAGGAGATGCACCCCGACCCCGCCGAACTGCACCTCGCGTCCCAGCGCTTCGCCCGCCCGCGATGCCGCCAGGGCGGCGACCCGCTCCGCGGGAAGTGAAAGGACGACCGCCGCGCAGATGCCAAGCAGCGCGACCGGGATCAGGAACAGGATCAGATAGCGACGTCGCCGGCTCATTCGGATGGCTTCACTGCAGAGGAAGTTGGGCGGACCGCCATCTAAACCCACAGGCGCCTGATGCGTTCCCCTTGACGTCGCGGAGCAGATGGCGGAGATTGCTGCTGGAAATTTAGCATCCCCGGCCGGAGCGGGCGCGAGATGAAGCAGACGCTGAGCCGTCGTGAGAGACAGATCATGGATGTGCTGTACCGGCGAGACGAGGCGACGGTCGCGGAGGTAATGGAGGACCTGCCGGATCCGCCGAGCTATTCGGCTGTGCGGGCGACGCTGCGGATCCTGGAGGGGAAGGGGCACGTGGTACACCGGGAGGACGGTCCGCGCTACGTCTACGCGCCGGCGGTGGAGCGCGAGCGGGCGCAGAGCGCGGCGCTGGACCACCTGGTGGAGACGTTCTTCGACGGATCGACGGAAGAGGCGCTGGTAGCGTTGCTGCGGAAGTCGGACATGGATCTGGACGAGCGGCGGATCGAGAGACTGGCGCGGGAGATCCGCAAGGCCGGTCGGGAGGGGCGCTGAGCGATGTTCAATCTCACGGGAATGGCGCTGACGCCGAGCGCGGCGTGGGCGGTGGGAGAGCTGGTGAAGGGGACGCTGCTCCTGCTCCTGGTCTTCGGGGTCGCGGCGGCGCTGCGGCGTTCATCCGCCGGGCTCCGCCACCTCGTGTGGAGCACGGGCATTGTCGCGGTGCTGGCGCTGCCGATCGCGTCGGTGGTGGTTCCGTGGAGGCTGGCGGTGCTGCCCGCGGTGCCGGCCGTGGCCGTCACGGCGGAGCCGAGTGTATCCGGCCCGGACGGGCAGGTACCCGGCGCGGTGGCGGAGCCGGCGTCCCCGCGCGGGAATCGAGCCTCGTCGGGCCTGGAGGCGGAGCGCGCGCGGCCGGTCGAGGATGCGAGCACGGCGCTGGGCCGCACGCTCGCGTCCGGCGAGCGGACGTGGCGGCCGACGCCGGCGAGGCTGGTGCTGGTGCTGGTCGGGCTGTGGCTCGTCGGGCTGCTGCTCATCGCGAGTCGGCTGGCGCTCGGGGCGGTGCTAGTTCGGCGCATCGTGACTCAGGCGCGTCCGCTGGACACGGCGGACTGGCGAAGGCCGCTGTTCGAGGTGGCGGACCGCCTGGAGCTGCGTGTCGCGCCGCGGCTGGTCGTGAGCGGGCGGATGCCGATGCCGTTCGTGGCCGGGGTCATGCGTCCGGTGATCGTGCTTCCGGCGAGCGCCGAAGGCTGGAGCGATCGGCGACGTCGCGCGGTGCTGTTCCACGAGCTCGCGCACGTGCGGCGGCTGGACCTGCTCGTGAACATGCTGGGACGGCTCGCGTGCGCGCTCTACTGGTTCCATCCGCTGGTATGGCTGGCCGTGCGGCGGCAGAGGGCAGAGAGCGAGCGCGCGTGCGACGACATGGTGCTCTCGATCGGAACGCGGGCATCCGAGTATGCCGACCACCTGTTGCAGATCGTCTGCCGCGCCGGACGCGCGTCCACGCCCGCGGTCGCGCTGCCCATGGCGCAGCGGAAGGAATTCGAGGGACGGATGCTCGCCATTCTCGAGCCCGGCGCCAGGCGTCGGGGTCCCTCGCGTCGCGACGCGGTCGCCTCGGCGGCGCTGTGCCTCCTCCTGGTTGTGCCACTCGCGGCCATGCGATCGACGAGCCGGAGCTCGGCCCTGCAGAGCGGACCGGACACGCAGCAGGCAGCCCCGGCGCCCGTGTCGCATTCGCTCGCGTCCGGCGCCGCACCCGCTCCGCGGCTCCCTCAACACCCGGAGGTCGCGCACCGTCCCCAATCGGATCCGGCCGGGCCGTCGGGCTCCACCGCGGCCGTTCGGACGCTCGCCTCCGCTTCCGGCACGGAGGGCGCACAGGATACGGTGAGTGCGCGTATCATCGCGGCACTCGCGCGCGCGCTCGAGGACCCTGCGGCCGAGGTCCGCCAGAACGCCGCGTACGCGCTCGGCGAGCGGGAGGCCCGCTCCGCAGCCACCGCCCTCGGGAGGCGGCTACGTCAGGACGATGACGTGAAGGTCAGGGAGATGTGCGCGTGGGCCCTCGGCCAGATCGAAACGAAGGACGCCACCGAGGCGCTCTCCTGGACCGCCCGCTCCGACCCCGCCGAGACGGTGCGCTCCATGGCCGTCTGGGCCCTCGGTCAGGTCGAGGATCCGGCATCCGTGCCCGCCCTTTCCGCCGCCCTTGCCGACGGCTCCGCGGAGATTCGCGGCCGCGCCGCCTGGGCCCTCGGTAACGTCGAGCCGCGCTCCGCCCCGCCTGCCCTCCTGAAAGCGCTCACCGACCCGGCGTCGGAGGTCCGGCTCCGAGCTGCGTGGGCTCTCGGCCAGATCGAGGACGCCGCCGCGGTACCGGCGCTCGGTCGCGCGGCCGACGACTCGGTCGCCGAAGTGCGCTCCGCGGCCATGTGGGCGCTCGGGCAGATGGACACCGAGGAGGCGCGACTGCCTCTGCTGCGCGCGCTCGAGAGCAATGACCCCAAGGTCAGAGCCGCGGCCGTCCGCGCTCTTGCCGGTGGAAGCAGCGAGCCGTGGCCCTGGCCCTGGCCGATGCCGATACACCGATGAGCTCCCCGCCCACGGCGGCCGGCCCGCCTGAGCGGGTCCCGGATCTTCCCTTCTGACGACGCCGGCGCGCGAGATCTCCTCGCGCGCCGTCCTGCTCCAGGAGCCGACCCGCCGCAACATCGCCCCCGCGTTTCAATGCGGCCGCGCCGTCCGACACCCTTGACACGTGTGCGTTCTGCTAAAATATTAGCACATAGTCTGCTAAATTTTCAGCACCAACGGAGACCGGTGGAACGGAGGACGGTGATGCGCGGCATTGCGATCGGAGTGGTGAGCGGTGCGATAGCCATGGCGCTGGGGCCGCTGCGTGTGGGTCCGACGCGTGGCGAGGTTGGCGGCGAGGGGGGACCGGGCCGGCCGGCCTCCGGCGTGACGGTCGAGGTGGGTGCTGCGGGTCCGGAGGACGCGCGCGCAGTGCTGGAAGCGGCGCGGGGTGCTTCGCCCCTGCTTTGCGCGCTGGCGAAGCGGTCGCTGGAGGGAGGTGGTGGCTGGGGGCACGGGCCATCGGAGGGGCTGAGCGCCGATGGCGCGCGTGCGGCTCGCTGGGCGCTGCAGGAGCGTCCGGAGGCGGAAGCGGTCCCGCTCCTGATCGCGGGGCTTTCAGACGCAGACGGGTGCGTATCCGGTATGGCGGCCCGACTTCTCGCGCGAGCGGATGGTGCGACGGCGGTGGACGCGCTGCTGGCGGCTCTGCGTGGCACGGGAGCGGGCACGCGAGTGGAGGCGGCGGTGGGTCTGGGGCTCGCGAGAGCGAGGCGCGCGGTGGATTCCCTGATCGGAACGCTCGGCGACCGAGCGGCGTCGGTTCGCGAGGCTGCGGCGTGGGCGCTCGGGCGGCTGGACGAGCGGTCGGCTGCGGGTGCACTGGAGAAGGCACTGGGCGATGGGGTGTCGAGCGTGCGTGCGGCGGCTGCGCTGTCGCTGGGGGAGCTGGAGGATCCGGAGACGGTCGCGGCGCTGGTGAAGGTGCTGCGCAGCGACTCCTCGGAGGAGGTTCGCGTGGCCGCGGCGGAGGCGCTGGGCCACATCGAGAGTGCCGCGGCGGTGCCCGCGCTGGCGGAGGCGCTCGGCGACGGGAGCGCGCGTGTGAGGCGGACGAGTGCGTGGGCTCTGGGCCAGATCGAGTCGAAGGATGCGGTCGCGTCGCTCGGCCGGGCGAGCGCGGATCGTGATGAGGGTGTTCGCGAGATGGCGGTCTGGGCGCTCGGCGAGATCGAGTCGAAGGAGGCGATCAATGGGTTGCGGGCCCGGCTGCGCCAGGACGAGAGCGCGTCTGTGAGGCGGATGGCTGCATGGGCGTTGGGTCAGATCGAAGATGGAGCGGCGGCGGACGCTCTGAGTGCCGCGCTGACGAGAGACCGGGACGAAGCGGTTCGTCGGATGGCGGCGTGGGCGCTCGGCCAGGTCGAGCCGGCTCATGCCCCGGCGGGGCTGATCGGTGGCCTCAAGGATGACGCGCCGGACGTGCGCAGGACTGCCGCGTGGGCGCTCGGTCAGATCGGTGACGCGGCCGCCGTCCCGGGTCTGCGCACGGCGCTTCGGGATGCGGATGCCGGTGTTCGGCGCACGGCGCTGTGGGCGCTGGCGCAGCTGGACACCGACGCCGCCAGGGACGCGCTGCTCGATGCGATCAGGGACCCGGCGCCCGAGGTGCGGGCGCAGGCGATCCGAGCGCTCGGCGGCGGCCATGGCGGGGCGTGGCCGATGCCCATGCCCATGCCCATGCCCCGCCCCTTCCCCCGATGAAGCCCGGCGCCGAAGCCGAGGTGGTGCGGCTCGCCCGCACCGGGGATGAGCGGGCGCTGCGGGAGCTCTACGACCGACATGCCGGCGCGGTCAGAGCCGTGTGTCGGCGTCTGCTGTCGAGCGACGAGGCGGCCGATGATGCGGCTCAGGAAGCGTGGCTGCGGGCGTTCGCGTCGCTGGCCGCCTTCCGGGGCGAAAGCGGCTTCGGCACCTGGATCTATCGGATCGCGATCAACTCGGCTCTGGCGGCGAGGCGCTGCCGGGCGCGGTGGCGTCGGGTGCACCGGCCGTGGCCGGCGTGTGCGGAGCTTCCGACCGTGTCCGCGCCTCCGCTGCTCCGGCTGCGGCTCTCTCGCGCGGTCCGCTCGCTGCCCACCGGGATGCGGGCGGTCCTGGAGATGCACGACATCGAGGGGTACACGCACCGCGAGATCGGAGCTCGGCTCGGCATCTCCGAAGGCACGTCGAAGAGCCAGCTGTCGAGGGCGAGGCAGCGGCTGCGAGGCGAGCTGCGGAGGGCGAAGGAGGACCACGCCGTCCACGCCGCCTGACGGCCGGGGCGTGGTCCCAGGCAAGAGGGGTGATTGCGTCCATCGCCCGCCGGGCACATCGTGAGAGAGGGGCAGCGAGCGCGGATCTGTCGTGCTCGCCCTCTCCCCCACGTTGTCCCGTCCGTGAGGCGACCATGCATCGAGCTCCGTTGTTGTCCGCCGTCTTCTCTCTCGCTCTCGTGCTTCCGGCCGCGGGTCAGCGGCTCGGCCAGCCGTTCCCGAGCCGCGGCCACGGTCGGGAGCTCCGGTTTTCCGCTCCCTCGTCGCTGCGCTTGAGAGGGTTCCTGCCGGTGCCGCACTTCCGCAGCCGGATCCGGCCCCACTCGTTCGGCACCATGCGTGGCCGCGTGTTACCATTCGGCGGTGCTCCTCGTCATCTCCACCGGTCCCGTGGGGTCGGCGCCGTGCTGATCGTTCCGGTGCCGTGGTTCGCGGACGAGAGCCGGTATATCGCGGACCAGGCGTCCGACGCCGAGTGGGCCGGCATGGAGGATGCAATCCCGACGGAGCGGGTGGAGGATGGCGGCTCGCTCGCTCCGGCGACCGGCGCCTACATCGCGGTCGAGGGTGACGGCAGAGCGTCCCTCCCGCGTGGCGATGCCGGCTGCGCCGAGGTCGCCGTGCTGCTGACGGGTGGCGGCTCTTATGCGGCGGCGGTGCTGCTTCCGAGCATGGGGGCTGCGACGCCGGAGGATCTGCAGGACGTGCTGAGGGACGCGCACCGTCACGGGCGGTTCGTGCGCCTTCGGGGGCCGGACGGGCTCGGATTGATGATCCCCGCCGGACCCGGAATTCGTGAAATCGAGGTCCGGCCCTGTCGTTGAGGAGCGCCGGATCATGCAGTCGGCTCTTGTCTTACGACGTTGGGCCGGCTAGCGTGAAATAAATTCAGAACTCAGCCCGGGGAGGGGCCTGCCGCGCGTCGGCTGCTGCCCGCATCTCCCGGGGCCTGCGTCCGCCGTGTCGCCGGGCCGAACCAATGAAATGGTAAGGTCGAGCGCACGCAGCTACTACGAGCTTCTCTCGGTCGCCGCCAGTGCGGACGGCGTCGAGATCGAGCGTGCGTTCCGCCGCTGCTGCTTCATCATCTTCTGCGACCAGTCCAACGACCTCGAGCTCGCCGATCGGCTGCTGCCGGTCGCCGAGGCCTATCACGTCCTCTCGCAGCCTCACTTGCGTCACGAGTACGACCGGGACGGCGAGTGCTCGCTCGATCCGGCGGAGCTCCACTGCCGGGCGGTCGGAGAGCGTGACGCGGCGCTCGTGCGCCTGCGGCCGGCCATGGTCGTTCGGAACGGCGAGGGCTGGATCCGTGGCGTCGCTACGGCGGTCACCGCGGCGGCGGATCTGTTGCGGGGCACGACCCGTAGTGTGCGTGTCCCGTGCACCAACTGCGATGGCGTCGGCTGGCTGCCGATCGCGCCGCTCCCGTGCCCGACCTGCTCGACGACGGCGCCGTCGCGTCGCGCGCTCTCGCCCGTGCTGGTGCGGATGGGAGTGCAGGTCGGCTGCGGGGGTTGCTACGACCGCGGCTTCATCGGTGAGCGCGCCTGTCCGGCCTGCTCCGGCCTCGGCACGGATCCCGACGGGGGCATGGTGTCCGTCACGATTCCGGCCGGCACGGCCCCGGGCGCGGAGCTCCAGGAGTCGGTGGAAGTTCTTTCCGCGACGCGCGACCTCCCCGTCATCGTGCTGCTGGAGCCCGATCCGCGATTCCGGTCGGAGGGCGCCGACCTGGTGGCGGACTTCCAGGTTTCGGCGGGGGACCTGATCGGCGGACGGTTGCACCGGTTCGAGGGAATCACGGAGACGCTCGACGTCAGCCTGCCGAAGAACGCCCACTGGGGCCAGTCGCTGCGGATCCCGGGCGCGGGGTTGCCGTTGGGCAGCGACGGCTCGCGCGGGGATCTCGTGCTGAAGCTCGTCGCGCGTCGGCAGATCCTGATGCCGCCGGAGCGGAAGTATCGGCGCAAGAGCACCTCGGCGCTCATGAGGCGGATCCGTGGGGCCCGTCGCGCAGTCGGAGAGACGGCCAACCTGATGCAGCGGCGTTTCCACCGGCGGCGCACGCAGATCGCCGCGATCCCGGGAATCGTGGTTCGTCGTCCGAGCGTAGCCATTGCGGCCGCCGCTCTCGTTCTCACGGCCGGTGCGGCCGTGGGCGCGCTGGCGCGGGGGCCGCGGCCGCCCTCGAGACCCGCATCGGCTCCGGCGGAGGAGCTGGCGGCGGGCGCGGTCGTGGCGACCGGATCTCCGATCGCGAGCGCGGGGGGCGGAGCCGCGCCGACGGGGAGCTCAGCCGCGACGGTGTCGGGTCCGGTCCGCAGCGACGCGTCGGGGGCCCGCATTGTCGCGGTGCACGGCGCCGGGCAGACGGGATCGGCGTCGACGCCTCTCGCGGACTCGATCGTCGTGCGTCTCGTGGACGGCTCCGGCGAGCCGGTCGCGCACCAACGGGTATCGTTCGTCGTGCTCACCGGCCGTGGCAGGGTCGCCCCGAGGAGCGCGGTGACGGATTCGCGCGGGGTCGTGCGAACGCGCTGGACGCTGGGCCCGACCGAGCCGCTGCAGGCGATCGCGGCGATGGCGGAGGACAACAGCATCGAGACGGTCGTGACCGCGCGCCTGGCCGGGGCCGCGGCGGCCCGGGCGGCCGTGCTGTCGGGTGCCGATCAGTCGGCTGTGGCGGGCGCGTCTCTCGCGCGGCCGATCCAGGTGCGTGTCGAGGATCGCAGCGGTCATCCTGCGCCAGGGGTGCGCGTGACGTTCCGGCCGGGTCAGGGCGGCGCCGCCTCGCCGGCGGAGATCACGACCAATGCGCAGGGGGTCGCGAGGACGCAATGGCGGCTGGGACCGCAGCCGGGGGAGCAACACCTTTCCATCCAGCCCGACGGCATCGATGCGATGGATCTGTCCGCGCGCGCTCTCTCGGCTCCCCTCCAGGTGCACGCCGGCATCGCCACCGGCGGAACCCACACCTGCCGGCTGGGCGCGGAGGGAACGCTTACGTGCTGGGGCGGGAACGCGAGCGGACAGCTCGGGGATGGTGGTTCACGCGGGCGCTCCGATCCGACCGTTGCGGAAGGCCATATCCGGTTCGCCGTCGTCGCGGGCGGCGTGTCGCACACGTGCGCGATCAGCGCCGACGGCGCTGCCTACTGCTGGGGGGCCGGCGCGCAAGGGCAGCTCGGCAACGGCCGCTTCGACAATGTTGCCGAGCCTCAGGAGGTGGAAGGAGGGCCGTTCACGGCCATCGCCGCGGGCTCCTCCCATTCGTGCGCGCTCGACGCCGATGGGCTGGCGTACTGCTGGGGGGGCAACGAGGCGGGACAGCTCGGCGATGGCAGCACGCGAGTCGCCCCTTCTCCGCGGCGCGTGGCGGGTGATACTCGCTTCTCGATGCTGGCCCTCGGCTGGAGCCACAGCTGCGCGCTCGATCAGCGCGGACTGGCGCAATGCTGGGGTCGCAACGCCCTCGGTCAGCTCGGAACGGGAGATCTGCGCGACCGGTCCCGCCCGGCTTTCGTGGCGGGCGGGCACACGTACCGGACGCTCGTGGCGGGCAGCGCCCACACCTGCGGGCTAGGTCAGAACGGCGTGACCTACTGCTGGGGACATGACGACCAGGGTCAGCTGGGCAGCGGCTCCGCACGCCGGGATCATTCCACACCGGTGCCCGTGGCCGGTTCCGAGCACTTCGTGCGACTGACCGCGGGCAGCGTGCACACCTGCGGCTTGACGGCGGACGGGAGCGCCTACTGCTGGGGCGGGAACACGCACGGGCAGCTCGGCGACGGCACCACAACGTCGCGGGCCTCGCCGGTAGCGGTCCTCGGCGGCCACCACTTCCGCGCGATCCACGCGAGTGGCGCACACACCTGCGCCACCGGCACGGATGCGCGCGACTACTGCTGGGGCTACAACATGGAGGGTCAGCTCGGAGATGGAACGCGTACCAGTCGCTCCGAGCCGACTCCCGTGACGGCCAGCGCTCGGGAGCGCCGGTGAGGACCCCCTGGAGCTTCGCAGCGCTCGGCCTGGTTCTGCTCGCTGTGCCTTCGGCGGCCCGCGGGCAGCAGGCCGGTCGAGTCGCCGACACGGCTGCCGTCGCGGGTGTGTGTGACCGGGCGGGCGCGTCGGCCGCCGCGGTGCGGGCGCAGGTGCCGACCGGTACCGGCGATGCGACCAGCGTGGACGCGCGTCAGGAAGCGCGGCGACTATCCGCGGCCGCGACGCAGGCGGAGCTGCTCGGTGATGCAGAGGCGGCGGTGGATCTGCTGCGTCGGGCGCTGCGTGCCGATCCGTCGAGCGCCGACGACCGCTACCGTCTCGCGAGATTGCTGGAGACGAGTGGCGACACGGTCGCCGCCGTGAAGGACTACTGCCGTTACATCGCGCTCGCGCCGGGAGGTCAGGATCGTGCCAATGCGGAGGCGCGGCTGCTGGCGCTCGCTCCGCCGCCGCTGCCCGCGTCCGAGAGCGGGCCGACCCGGCGCTCGGTGCCGCAGCCGCAGAAGCCTGCGGCGGCCGCTCCCCCCGCCGGGATCTCCAGCCTGGCGCCGCCCCGGAGCGTCCTCGTGCGCGGGCTTCTGCTGCCGGGATCCGGGCAGGTCAGCACAGGGCGGACTCCGCTCGGTCTCGCCGTCGGGATCGGCGTAGGTGGGGCGGTGGCGGCTGGCGTGCTGACGAAGAAGGTGTCGGTGGACTGCCTCTCCGAGCCCGCGGACGGAGTCTGCCCTGCGGCCGACGTGCTGCGCCGCCAGGTCGAGCGGCCCCTGCTCGTGCCGGGTATTGCCGTCGCCGCAGCCGGCACGATCCTGGCCGCGATCGAGGCGTACCATTACCGCTCGCAGCAGATCCAGGCCCGCGCCGGGAGCAGCGGCGCCGCCGAGCGTACTTCGGCGAGGCTGCTGCCGCCGTCGGGATCGGCCGGTGCCGACGGAGTCGAGCTTCACTTCATCCGCATTCGCTTCTGAGTCGCCGCATATGACGCATATGACGTCGAGGCTCTCCGGGATATCGATCGTCGCGCTTCTCGCGACCCTCTCCGCGTGCACGGAGCAGGTCGTGAACGCCGTTCCCGTCGTCTCCGTGGACGTGAGCCCACCCGCGGCGACCGTGGGAGTCGGAAACACCGTTCAACTGGGTGCCGTCGCGAAGGACGGATCGGGTAACGCGCTGCACGGGCGCGACATCACCTGGTCGACGAGCGATCCCGACCACGCGACGGTCGACAACGGTCTGGTCCGCGGTGTCGCGCCGGGCGGCGCGGTCATCACCGCATCGATCCAGGGCGCCGAAGGCCAGGCCACGGTGACGGTCGCCGGTACATCGCTGTTGCTTCAGCCCGACACGCTCACCTTCGGCGCGCAGGTCGGCGGCGAGAATCCGGCCCCGGCACAGGCGCGCCTGACCAGCGGCGGCAATGCGGTCGACGGCGTCACCGCCTCGGTCGCCTACACGGTGGGAGGCGGTGGCTGGCTGACCGTCGCGCTCGCGGAGACCAAGACGCCACTGGACGTCACGGCGCGGGTGAACAGCGCTGCGCTTTCGGCCGGCGAGTATGCCGCGACCATCTCTCTGACCGCACCGGCTGCAGGTGACACGGCTCGCCTCCACGTCCTGCTGCACATGACGACCTCGCCGCCGCCGAGTCCGCCGGCTGCGCCCTCGAGCCTGAAGGCGAGCGCGATCTCGGCCACGCAGGTGAGCGTGACGTGGAAGGACAACAGCTCGGATGAGACCGAGTTCCGCCTGCAGCGGAGCGCGAACGGGGGCTCGACGTGGACGCAGGTCGCGATCGTCGCTGCGAACGCAACGAGCTATTCCGATACGGGTCTCCAGCCGTCGACGAGCTACGGCTATCGGATCCAGTCGTGCTCGAGTGCGGGGTGCTCCTCCTACTCGAACGCGGCGACCGCGACGACACCGGCTCCGCCGGCACAGCCGCCCGCCGCCCCGACGAATCTCGGCGCTACCGCGACGTCGGCGACGCGAGTCGATCTGACGTGGAAGGACAACAGCACCGACGAGACGGAGTTCCGGCTGCAGCGCAGCACGGACGGAGGCACGACGTGGACGCAGATCGCGACACTCGCGCCGAACGCGAGGAGCTACGCGGACACGACGGTGAGGGCGTCCACCGCATACGCCTATCGGATCCAGTCGTGCTCGAGCGCGGGGTGCTCCTCCTACTCGAACGCGGCGACCGCGACGACCCCCGCTGCAGCGCCGACGGCTCCCGCAGCGCCATCCGGCCTCCAGGCGGAGGCCGCATCGGCGACGCGCGTCGACCTCACGTGGACGGACAACAGCACGGACGAGACGGAGTTCCGGCTGGAGCGCAGCGCCGACGGCGGATCGACGTGGGCGCAGATCGCCACGCCTGCCACGAACGCGACGAGCTACGCGGACACGACCGCACACGCCTCTACCGCGTATTCGTACCGGATCCGGGCGTGCTCGGCCGCCGGGTGCTCGGCGTACTCGAACGAGGCGAGCACGACCACGCCCGCACCGCCGCCGTCGCCGGTGATCGCGCTGGATCCGACGAGCGTGTCGTTCACCGCGAACGCGGGCAACAGCGCGGGCTCACAGCAGGTGGACGTGAGCAACTCCGGTGGCGGCACGTTGAGCGGCCTCTCCGCCGGCGTCGATTACGGCTCGGGCCCGAACGGCTGGCTCACGGCGAGTCTCTCCGGGACGTCCGCGCCGGCGACGCTGACGATCGGGGCGAGCGCGTTTGGACTCGGGGAGGGGACCTACACGGCCAATGTCGCCGTGAGCTCGGACGCCGCGTCGAACAGTCCGCAGACGGTGTCGGTGACAATGGTGGTACAACCGGCCGGCAACGCCGTCATCGTCCTCGACTCGTCCGCCGTCACGTTCGAGGCGACGCTGCTCGGCCCCGCTCCGGGCAGCAAGACCGTGCAGGTGGACAACGGCGGGTCCGACAACCTCGGCGGGCTCTACACCAGTGTGGAGTACGGGTCGGGGCAGCCGACCGGCTGGCTGTCCGCAGAACTGGGGCGGGGCAAGGCGCCTACCGATCTGACGCTGTCGGTCTCGCGCAGCGGGCTCCTGCCCGGCACCTACACGGCGACCGTCTACGTCGCTTCCGGCAGCGCGTCGAACAGCCCGCAGTCCGTGAAAGTCACGTTCAATCTGACGACGCTCTGACGCCTTCGGCGTCGCCATGCAGCAGCTCCCACAGGGAGAGCACCGCGTAGGCGCGCCACGGCCGCCACCGCTCCGCGTGAGCCAGCGCCGCGCGCGCGTCCGTCACCGCCGCCAGCCGCCGAAGCGCCTTCAGCACGCCGAGGTCCGAAGCCGGGAATGCGTCCCGGTCCCCGAGCGCGCGTAGCCGAACGTACGCGGCGGTCCACGGCCCTACGCCGCGGATTTCCGTCAATCGCCTCTCGGCCTCTTCCCGTCCGGCGTTGCGCAGATCGTCCCAGTCGACTTCGGCGCGGGCCGCTGCTCGAACCGCCGCCGCTCGGGCCGCCGGCAGCCCGATCGCACGCAGCTCCGACAGCTCGAGACGCTGGACAGACGCCGGCGAGGGAAAGCAGAACAGGTCTTGTGCAGGCGATCGGCTACGCTCCTCCGCCGGAGCGCGAGCCTGCTCCGCGATCTGCGGCGCCGGCTCGCCGGCGAGGCGCACGAGCCGATCCGTCAGCGTCGCGGCCGCCGCGAGGCTCACCTGCTGACCGAGGATGGCTCGGATCAGACACTCGAACGGGTCGATCAGCTGCGGCAGCCGCACGTACCGCCGCCGTTCGACAAGCGTGGAAAGGACCGGATCGCGGCGGGCGAATTCGTGGAACGCCTCGGCGTGGCCGCCGAGGTCGAGCATTCGCAATGCAAGCTCCTCCAGAGCCGGCGCCGCCAGCAATGGCGAGCTGCGGGCGAGCAGCGCGCCCGACCGCATGCGCAGCTCGATCGTGTGCGGATGCCCGGCGATCATGAGGCCACGCCGGTAGAACAGCGGCGAGACCCGCTCCAGCGACGGCACGGCGCGCAGCGAGAGGAAGCCGGCAACCCAGCCGAAATCGAAGGACTCCGGGGGGAGGAGACGCAGGTACGTTGCAGAACACCCGCTCGGGTCGGCGGACACGTCGATCTTCCGTTCCTCGGGGGACGCAAGGACCCCTGTCGGGGACGCCGATCGGAAGGATAGCGGGATCGCCGGAGCGGCGCAGTCGCCCTTGTGGATGTCGAGGCGGCCGACGTAACGTAAAAGCTGAGGTAGGTGTTGTCGGATCCCGGGGGCGCAGAGGATGGCTGTGCGTCCTCGCGGGTACCCTCGGCTGACCCAGGTGTGGTGCACGCGGTCTCCAGTCGCAGTCGGCCTCGCTTTCGACGCGCCGGCGTGCCGCCCGCAGGCTCGAGCTGGACCCGCTCCGGATCTGCCCTCGAGGCACGGAGTCATTAGGGTATGCGGTCGAAGCTGGCTCTCTCCACCGGCCTGGCGGCGCTTTCCTTTCTCGCTGCCGGATGCACCGAGCAGGTCGTGACGGCCGTCCGTGTATCCTCGGTCGAAGTTTCTCCCGCACGGGTCAATGTGCAGGTCGGAGCCGCGGTGCAGCTCGTGGCGACGCTGGAAGATGGCGACGGTCACGAGCTCCGCGGCCGGACGATCACCTGGTCGACCAGCGCGGCGAGCCGAGCGACCGTCGACGACGGTATGGTGCACGGGGTCGCGCCGGGCGACGTCACCATCACGGCGACCGTCGAGGGCGTTCAGGGGCAGGCTGGCGTCGTCGTGACCGGTGTGCCGATCTCGGCGGACCCGGACAGCGTCGGCTTCGTCGCCACGGCCGGCGCCGCCAATCCCGCGCCCGTGAAGGTCAGGGTGAGCAGCGCGGGTGCCGACCCGGGCCAGGTGTCGGCCACGATCGCCTATGCGGCCACGGATCCGGGAGGCTGGCTCAGCGTTTCGCTCGGCGGCTCCGCCGTGCCGGTGGACCTGACGGCGAGCGCGAAGGTAGCGGGGCTGTCCGCCGGCAGCTATCGGGCGACCGTCCGCGTGTGGGCGCCCGCGGCGCTCGACACGATTCGGATCCCCGTCACCTTCCGCGTCAAGCCGGCGCCTCCGGCCGCGCCATCGCAACTGTCCGCGACGGCGGTGTCACACACCCGGATCGACATCTCCTGGCGTGACAACAGCAGCGATGAAGCGGAGTTCCGGCTGGAGCGGAGCGGGGGCGTGGGCGGCTCGGCCTGGGTAGAGCTGGCCGTTCTTCCGGCGAATAAGGTCGCCTACGCCGACAGCGACGTCGATCCGTCCACGAAGTACTACTACCGAGTGCGCGCGTGCTCCTCGGCGGGCTGCTCCGGCTACTCGGCGACCGTGTCCGCCACGACGCCGGCGCCGCCGCCACCTCCGGCCGCCCCCTCCTCGCTCGGCGCGACGGCCGTCTCCTGGGCCGAGATCGACCTCGCCTGGGACGACAACAGCGACAATGAGGCCGAGTTCCGCCTGGAGCGGAGTGAGGGCGCGGGTTCCACCGACTGGACGCAGATCGCCGTGCCCGCCGCGAACGCCACGTCTTACAAGGACGTCACCGTCGCGGCCAGCACCACCTACTATTACCGGATCCGCGCGTGTTCGGAGCACGGCTGCTCCGCGTACTCGGCGACCGCCTCCGCGACCACGCCGGCGCCGCCGCCCCCAGAGATCGTGCTGGGCTCCTCCGCGGTAACGCTGTCCACGGTCGTCGGAGACTCGAGCTCGCTGAAGCGGGTTTCCGTGACCAACGGCGGAACGGGCAGCGTGTCCGGCCTTCAGGCGACGATCACCTACGCGGCTTCCGGCGGGGCATGGCTCCGCGCATCGCTTCCTTCAGCGAATGCCCCGACCACGCTGGACCTGCGCGGCTCGGCAGCCCGGCTGCTCGCCGGCTCGTACGAGGCGACGGTCGCCGTCAGCTCGACGACCGCTGTCAACAGCCCCGAACGCCTGAGCGTCACGCTCGAGGTCGCGCCGAACCCGAAGCCGTGGATCTTCCTCGACTCCACGCAAGTGAGCTACTCCGGTATCCTCGGGGGTCCGCCGCCGGGGCTGAAGACCGTGGGCATCGAGAACGGTGGGCTGGGGACGTTGAAGGACCTGAAGGTCTCGGTGGTGTATGCCCCCGAGCAGCCCAAGGGCTGGCTCGTGGCGACCCTCGTGCGCACCACCGCGCCCACGGATCTGCTCCTCTACGCGGTGCTCGAGGATGAGTCCGGCCATTTCCTGCCGGCCGGCAGCTACGAAGCGGCGGTGGTCGTATCGTCCAAGGGCGCCGCCAACAGCCCCCAGACGATCACCGTGAGGCTGACGATCCAGTGAGGGGGGCGTGTTGACGGAGCCACCGTCGCGCGCCGCGGCTTCGATCGGGCCGAAACCGGCATCAATGAGACCCCGGTGTGCCATCCGGGGTTGAACGCGACCGCTGGTGCGGGGACGGTGTGGAGGCGTCCGGTCGCCTCAGCGCCCTTCCTGGACGAGCTGTTCGAGTCGCGTCTGCGCGGCGCGCACGCGAGGAAGGAGGCCCGGATCTGCGTGCTCCCACTGATGCACGAGCGCTGCGTAGTGGAGGCGCGCACGGTCTCGCTCCCCGAGGCGGTCCGCGAGCGCGGCGGCCCGCTCGTGCGCGAGGGCAAGAAGGAACGGATCGTTCGGTATTCCGGCGCCGAAGTTCTGAAACCGGTCCTGCCACCCTGTGTCAATGTATGCTTCATAGGCGGCGATCGCGGAATCCGGCATCGCGGCCATCTCGAAGATCTGCCCTCTCAGCGCGCCGAGGCAGGCGTCGCAGTTGGCGCGCTGCTGGGCTAAACGGAGCTTGACCACGGCCGAGTCGGGGCGGCCGTCGTGCGCGTCGGCGAAGCCGCGCGCCGCGAGGATCGTAGGCTCGGATGCGAAGCTGAGCTCGGCGGGGATGCCGGCCTTGAAGCGCGTCGCGAGCTCCCGCGCCTGGCGCGTTCGTCCGGCGGCTGCGAGCACGAGCGCCAGCGCGGGATAGGGCCGCTGCGCCATCGGCATCGAGTCCAGCCCGGGGGTGCGGAGTAGGGCATCGACCTGCGCGGCAGCACCATCCGGGTCGCTCCAGACCCAGACCCGGGACATAGCGGCGAAGAGGCAGTCGAAGGAGCATTCGCCCGGTGGATCCTCGAGAAGGCGCCACCTCTGCATCGCGCTGGCCCACTTGCCGGTGGTGGCATCTGTCACTCCCTGGAGGAATGGAGCTGGCGGGTCGAACGTGGCCAGGAGCGAGTCGGCGCCTTCGTAATCGGCTCGCGCCATGGTGAGAAGCCAGCGCGGGTAGTCCGTTTCCGTTCCGCGGATGGAGGCCGCGTCGATCTCGGCGATGGTGGTGTCGAGGGCGTGGAAGTGCGACTGGTCCAACTCCGCCATCATGATGTTCCAGTACGCGGTGCGCCTGGCTCCGCCGCCGAGCGCCACGACGCGCCGGTTCAGCTCCTCCGATCGCGCGGCTTGGCCCATGTCCGAGTAGAGCACGCCCAGGTTGATGAGCGCCACGTCGTCCGTGGAGTCGATCGCGAGCAGCGTCTCGAACTCGCGCACTGCATCGTCGCGGCGGCCGGTGGCGGTGTAGAGCATCCCTCGGGCGTGATGCTTCTCCTGCTCCGTGAGCCGGTCTTCCTGGCGGGCCGCCTGGTGGAGGTGGTAGAGCATGCTATCGTCGCGCTGGCCACGGTTCCACGCCATGACGCCGAGGGAGCGGTGGGCGTTCGCGAAAGTGGAGTCGAGCGCCAGCGCGTCCTTGAAAAGCTCGATCGCGCGGTCTGAATCCCCGGCGTGGGACGCGAGGCGGCCCTCCATGTACTTGCGGAGCGCCGGCAGCGATGAGGTCGTGACCTGCGTCAGCGGCGGATTCGCGCGGATCGTGCGCAGCGACTCCCCGATCTTCTCCCGGAGCTGACGGGTCAGGCGGTCGACGGCGGGCAGCAGGTCGGTGGAGTCGCGTGCCGTCTCACGGAAGCTCGCCAGCACGCGCCCTGAGTCAGGAGTCACGAGGCTCGCGGCGAGCAGGTAGGCGCCGCCCGCGCCCGACACCTCGCCTTCCACGAGCGCCTTGAGCCCCAGCCGCACGGCCACGTCGCGGGCAATGTCGCCGTGAAGTCCAAGAGAGCGTGGCCGACCCATGCGCTCCAGGGCCTCCTGAACGCGAGAGCGGTCCACGAGGCCGACGAACCGGGACTGCGCGAGGTCGACCCGGAAGGCTTCGGCCACCACCCGCGCCAGCACGGAGTCCCCCGTCACGGACTCGAAGTCTGCGATGAGCACCGGGTCGCGAGCGTCCAGTTCGCCTCGCCCGACCAGCGAGCCCACCGGACCAATGCCGAAGGCGCGCATGCCCATGAAGCCCGCCGCTCCCAGACCCAGCACGGCGAACGCCAGTACGCCGGCGGTGATCGAGCGACTCCAGGTCAGCGTCCGATGAATCGGCGTCCGCGGGGCTGGCGAGGAGGTTGCATCGGAGGTCGGCTCCGACGTGGCGGTCGACCCGGCGTCCGGCTTCGTCACCCTCTGCACCGAGGGCAGCCCTTCCTGCACGAACGCGGTGGCAAGGACGATCGGCAGGCCGATGATGAAGAGGATCACCGCGAACGGAGACACCCAGTCGGGGAGCCCGAGGCCTTCGACCAGGCTGAGCACCACCTGATAGGCGATCCACGCTCCGACGACGTAAATGCCGAGCACCTGCCAGATGGAGCGGCGGTGCAGCTCGGCGATGAGCCTGCGGATCGCGGACATGAAGCTCCACTTGCGAGGGACGGAAGGCGAGCGTGAAAAAAGAATGGACCGTGTCGGAGCGTATTCGCAACGATCGTCGCTTCGCCGACCGACGTAGGTCCTCTTGAGGACGGCTCGCTCGAACGCTGGCTCCCCTCTGATCGGCCGGATCATGAGGTGACCGCGAGGACGTCGCGGCCGCAAAGCGCCAGGAGCTCGATCCGATCCAATGCCAGCATACGTCGGCTGTTCGAGAATCGCTGGACGAGATGCCGGTGCCGAAGACGATGCCGGTTGACCCGCGGGGCGCCTGGCCGGGTCCGTCCTTGGACCAGATCGCTTCACTTCACATTGGTGAGGATTACGTGCTCGGCGTCCGAAAGGACGACCTGTACCGGATCCTCAAGGAGTGGAGGATCTGACGTCAACCGATACGGATGTTTGCGGGTGGGTGGCGGAGGAAAAAAGCTCCGGCGACAGGACTCGAACCTGTGACCCGACGGTTAACAGCCGTCTGCTCTACCAACTGAGCTACGCCGGAATGGGTCAGGGGGCGAATTCTAACCGAAGCCCGCCCGACGGTCAACGGGATCGGGGCATGAAACCGTCAAGCCCCGGCACATCCTGACCCACGCGCTGCTTCTCGAACTCGGCCTCAATGAAGACGGGCGGGAGCAGCAGGACTTCGGGGCGCATCTGGGGGTGGTCGGCGTGGATGATGTCCCACGGAGTCCGTCCGCCTTTGTAGCCGTTCGGCCGCGCCAGGTTGAAGTAGTGCTGGTAGAGCGTCGCCTTGCGCAGGAAGTCTTCCGCACTGGCGAAGCTCTCCAGATCGAAGAACTCCTCCTCGATCAGCCGGTGCAAGGCCTCCACGTCCGCATTCGCGTTCGGCCAGCGCGGCGGCGTGAAGGTGTGTCGTGCCCCGCAGACCTTGCGCACCGTGTGCACGAAGCCGAAGTCATGCACGCGCCGCTGCCCTCCACTGAACTCACCGCCCCGGTCCGTCTGCACCACCACCTCCGCTGGATCGATCCCCCACCGCTGCAGGTGAGTCAAGCAGCGGCGGATCAGCAGCGAGGCGTAGGTCGCGCTCAGCTCCTTGCCGAAACCGACGAAGAGCGCCCCGCTCTTCGTGTCCCGAATCGTGTACTCGTAGCGTGGCAGATCCAACGCCTCGAGCTGCGCCCAGTAGTTCGGGATGTCCCAGAGCACTTTCACATCCATCTGCAGGTGCTGAAGCGCTCGATAGGCGGCCTTCACCTCCCGCAGGTCCCGCTTCGTCTCGTGCTTGCGTTTCTTGCGCCGCGTCAGGCCGCGCTCGCGTAGGATCCGGCCGATCGCATTCTTGCCCACCCGCAGATCGAACATCGACTTCAGCCGCCGCGCTCCAAAGCAGCTCACCGCTCGTCGCGCCGCCACCACCCGCTCTTCCTCCTCCTTCGACGTCTTGTGTGGAATCCGCTTCGGTGCCCGGCTTCGTTCCTGAAGTCCACCGGCCCCTTCCGCCTCGAAGCGCCTCACCCACAGACGCACCGTGTTGCGGCTGCAGCCGTAGACCCTGCGTCGCCTCCCGCACGCCATGCTCCTGCGCGTAGCGCACCAACTCCAGCCGGAACGTGAAGCGACTCTCTTCCACCTTGCCCCGCGCATCATGCTACGGTACGTCGGCGGGTTCATGGCGCCTCCGCTGTCGTGCAAGGACAGCGACCTACACCGAGTTCCAGCTCGGGCAGGCCTGTGAACCCGCTTCTTTTATCTCCCGCCTACTCCTGCGGCAACTCCCTCACAAAACGTGGCCTCCCGCACCTGCGGCGCTTCGGCCCTCGACCACCCCCGTCTTCAAACAGCTTCTTCCACACAAAATCCAGCTGCCCCCGCCCTACCTCCCCGAAGCACGCCAACGCTCCCCGGGGTGGGTCAATATGTGCCGGGGCTATTCCGATCGGGGCATGAAACGCGTGGGTCGACAGGCTCCTCGAGGCTCTTTGCCGGCCGCACAGTAGGCCTGAATTCGAGAGAAGCCAGGACGCGCACCGCCTGCGCCTCCGACCCGTAGGTCTCACCGACCTCCTCCTGGCTCCAGCCTCCCTCGCCCTTGCCGCTGCCAGCGTTCGTGCCCTCGCTCTTGCTGCCCTCGCCCTTCGAAGCCAGGATCGTGGCCTCGAGCGTCTCGATCACCCGGAGCGCGTCGCCGGGGACGATCGGGCCGAGCCGGCGCAGCGCCTCGCGCAGGCGGAGATCGGCGACTACTTGCGCACTGGTGCGTAGGGCATGGAGCAGGGTGTCGGCGCGCCGGCAGAGATCCGCCGCGGGTGCGGGCTCCAGCGAGATTGCCCGTAGCAGCCGGGCGACGGCGCGTCGAGCGGTGCGACTGAGAGACGCCCCGGCGAGCGGATCCGCCGTGCCTCCATCGGCTTCGAGGCCAGCCAGCGCGGCAGCGATAGCGCGGCGGGCAGCGGTGGACGGGGCACCGGCCCGCATCCGTGCCGTGTCCGTTGTGCGTTCTTGGTCGGCAAGTACGTCGATGAGTAGCCGCAGGGCGACGGCGTCGTCGCGGCGGACGCGGCCGCCTGGCTCGACGATGACGCACCGGCTGCCGCGGGACGTCTCCAACGCGACGAGCACGACCATCCGGGGCGGGTCGCCCGGCGGAGGCTGGCTGCCCCACCCAGGCTCGGTCTCGTCGGCCGCCCGTGGCATTGACGGCGGCGATGGTGCCGGGATGCCGACGCGCGCGTGAAGCGGCGCGTCGCACCGCCTTCCTCCTCTGTCGTGCAGCCGTTGCGACAGCTCGAGCCTCAGTCGCTCGTCGAGCTCGAAGGGCGCGGCGTCGTCGCGCTCGATGTCCTCGAGGACTGCCGGGTCGCCCGCGCGCAGGCGCGCCACGACGTCGCGCGGGAAGGCAATCGCGGGCGCGGCGGGAAGGATCTTCTCAGTCGAGCCCACGGTGCCGACAATGGTGGCGATCTTGCGACGCAGCCTGTCGGCGATGCGGAGCATGCGCTCGAGTCGCGCCTCGGGGAGGAAGTGCCACGCGCGCACGGAAGCGTGGCGGGCACCGAGCCGATCCACGCGTCCGATCCTCTGGACGATCCGCACGGGGTTCCACGGCAGGTCGTAGCAGACGACATCGGCCGCATCCTGCAGGTTCAATCCTTCAGCGAGCACGTCGGTCGCGATCAGCACGTCAATGCGCTGTGCGGGCGTGGGTTCTGGCGCGCCGTTCGCGATGGGCGCGAAGCGCCGGATGACGTCGGTCCGCCCGCAACGCTGGGTCCCGGCGCGCGCCTCGGCGCCATCTACGAGCCCCACGCCTCCTCGCGGCGCGAGCGCGCGGTGCAGATATCGCGCTGTGTCGCGGTACTCGGTGAAGATCAGGACTTTCCGCCCTCGCAACTCATCGAGCAGTTGTCGCAGTGCGGCCAGCTTCGGGTCGGCATCCCCGTCGAGGGGCGATGTCGCGCGGAGCAACTCGTGGAGGCGATCGAGATCCGCGGCTACGCGTCGGGACAGCTCGTCCGCGTCTATGCTGCGGGGAAGCGGTCGGAGCAGCAGCTCGTCGAGTCGAAGCTGGAGCGGATCCGCGTCGTCGGCCGCGACGGATGCACGCGGCTCGGGCAGGCGGCCCTCGCGGAGAGCCCGCAGTGCGGCCTCGTGGAAGTCGACTTGCCGCCTCACACTGGACCGGAACGCCGGCACGCCGGACTCGAGTCGCTTCAGCAACAGGAGTCGGAGCAGCGCGGCAACCCCGCCGTGCCCGGGGGGTGGGACCCGTTCGCCCGCTGCCGCCGGCTGCGGAAGGGTCAAGTCGCTCGAGAATACGTGGCCGCCGAACCTCGCCAGCGCGGCCCGGATGCGCGGGAGCGCCTCCGGTGCGGTGTCCCTCAGCCGGTAGTCGACCGAGCGCGGCGGTTCCCGCTTCGGAAAGACGAGGGTCGATCCGGTCGCCGGGAGTCGAACCCCGCTGTAGTGGTCGCGCAGGAATGGCCGGGTTCGCCGGACCATCGCCGCGCGCATCACCGGCTGGACGACCTCGGGGGCGGCAATGCCCGTTGCGCCTGCGGCCTCGCGGAAGGCGCCGAGGAGATCCGCGATACCGACGTCGGCGAAGTCCCCGTTGCCAGCGAACAGTCGCAGCAGCCAGTAAAGATCGAGCGGCGAATTGTTGACCGGCGTCGCCGTGAGCAGCGCGACCGGCACGCCGCGGCAGAGTTCCGCCAGCGCACGATAGCGATTCGTCGCCGGGTTCCGGAACGCGTGTGCCTCATCGACGACGACTAGGGACAGTCCGATCTGCGGTCGCGCTTGCGGCTGACGTCGGCTGAGTTGGGCGTGGGTGACGACGAGCACCCGGATCGGTTGGCCGCCGCCCGACTCGGCCGGCGGCGGAAGGCGCAGACGCGTGCAGAGGCGTCTGAGCGGGACCAGCCACTGTCGCCGCATTACAGCCGGGATCACGACGGCCACGCTTCCGCCCTCACGGATCCGGCTCTCGATCAGAGCTAGCGCGATGTACGTCTTGCCGACGCCGACGCCATCCGCGATCAGTACGCCGCCGCGCCGCTGCAACACGGCGTCGGCTCGCCGCGCCGCCTCCGCCTGAAAGGTGGCGAGCTCAAAGATATGTGATGCCCCATCCGCCTTGCCGGTTCCGAAGCAGCGTTCGCCGATGAGGCGGACCACGTCGCGAACGTCCGCGTCGGGCCAGCCGGGGCGGGCCTCGCCGACTCGCGGTAATGGCCTCGGCTCGGCGGCGCCGGCGTCGAGCGCCTCCCGGACAACATCGAGAACATCGTGGCCCGCGGCCCAGAGCGCTTCGAAGCGTGAGGTGAGTGCGAGGATCTCGGAGGGCTCGGCGTCGCCGTGCAGGATGGCGGTAGACGCGGTGCCGGCCGGTGGCGTGTGGAACCAGTGGGCCCCGATGAGCGCGGCGACGGGGGCGACGGATCCGCGGAAGACGGAGAAGTCGGGGCTCCAGCCCTCGATCCCGGCGGCCCGCGCTTCGAGGCTGCCGCTCATCGCGAGCTCGCGTAGGACGGCGATGCGTCGGCGTCCCGATGCGTCGCGGCGGGCGTCGAGGGCGGCGTCCAGCAGCGTAGCCGCGTCCAATCGTCCGATCAGCACTCGGCACCGCTCGATGCCGGTCATCTCCTGTGGCAGAAGGTCGACCGCGGCAAGCCGGATGCGACCGAGGGCGAAGTCCGCCTGCCGACTGATCCGCAGCAGCCGTCCGACCACGTCGCGCAGCGTCGGACCCTTCCCAGTCCCGAGCAGCCGCGGCAGCGGCGCGGGCAAGGCGACGGGCGCGCTCACGAGCGCGTCCCGCGCAGCCATGCGTCGAACACGCCAAGCGCGACACGGTCGCTGTACGACAGACCGTAGAGCCCGCAGACCCGGTCGTCGAGCTCGGCAGCGTCGGCTGGATCGAGCCCGGCATCGACGTGTGCCTGCCGCGCGAGGGCTACGAGCCGGGGGGCGGCGTCGCTGCTGAAGACGCCGGTGGGAAGGGGCACCAGCGCAATGGTCCATGCGAAGAAGCGGAATCGCGCGTCCTTCGCGCGTTCCGCGACGGCGCGGGCGAACGTCCGGACCGGAGTCGAGTTGAGCAGGGCCGAGAGCAGCAGCGCCTCGTCCTCAGTGTCCACGGGCACGAAGTATGTCGTGTTCAGCGGCACGAGCGGGCGGCTCGCGCCCCAGGACGTGCGGACGGACGCGGGCAGCGCGACCGCCTTCAGCGTCTCGGCCAGATCATGCCACGCCACCTTCGGCCGGAGCGTGTCGCACGTCACGCGGAACACGGCGCCCACCGGGCTAGCAGCCGCGCCGGAGCGAGCGCGCAGCCGCGCCGCGTGGCGCCGCAGGTAGCGATCCAGGCGGGGCGGTGCGGGGCGGTGCCGCGCACGGTCATCGCGGAGCCAGACGACGTGTCCGGAGATCTCGTAGCTCCACGCGGCGACATCGCCGCCGCGGACCAGCGGCGCCAGCGCCTCCGACTCGACCAGCACCCGCCCTCCCCTGCCCCGGCTGCCCTCGGGCCGCACCCACGCGAGGCCGCCGAGCTTGGGCTCGACCGAACGCAGGAGCAGGACGTCGTTCGCGCCGGTGACAATGCCTCGCCGGACGTGCCGGCTCTCGCCGAGCGGCGCTCCTGCGCGCTGCATCCGCCGCATCGCGGCTCGCGCGTCGGCCGGCGCGAGGAGCCACGGCGACTCGGTGTCTCCCGTCAGGACAGGCAGCTCGGCGGGCGCAGCTTCGAAGCTCAGCGGCGGCACACCCCGTCGGGTGAGGGTGACCCGGACCGGTGACGGTGCACGCCCGACTTCCGCGCGGTCCGGTCGCCGAGCGACGACCGCTACGGTGAACGCGTCCGCCCTGAAGACGGCGTGTGCATCAAGGGAATGATCGTGCAGCGAGACGAGCTCGGTGCGCTCGACGAGCAATCTCCTCGCCCCTGCCCCATAGAGTGACCGGAGCACCTTCGCCGGCAGCAACAGGGCGAGAACCCCGCCGGGCGCGAGCAGCTCCGCGCAACGCTGCAGGAAGAGCACGGACAGGTCCGCCTGCGCGGTCGCGGCGCCGGGGGTGGCGCACAGTCGCGCGCCACGCTTCCAGCCGCGCACCACCTCGACGTAGCGCCGACGGAGCCGCGGAGCCAGCGCCCGAGGCCAGCGTGCCGCGCGGATCCACGGCGGATTCGAGACGATGATGTCGAAGCCGCCCGCGGCTTCCGGGAAGTGGATGGGGAAGCTGAAAAACGGCAGCGAGCGTGACTCCTCCAGCGCCCGGCGCAGGTCGGAGGCGTCGCTCGCCTCGTCGGCGAGGGCGGCGAGCGCCGTCACCGCGCGGCGGGCCACGGTCGGCACTTCGCCAAACAGGTCGCGCGAGGTCGCGAGTGTGCGCAGGTCGGCTTCCCGTGCGGCTCGTCGCCGCTCGGACGAGGCGAGCCAGGCCCGTGCGAGGTCGTTCTCCGCTTCGGCGAGCCGCCGGCGCAGAGCTTCCCGTTCGGCCGGTCCTGCCGCGACGTATGCCTCGCCCAGCGACACGAGCCGCTTCAGCGCGCCGAGAAGCTGCGCGTCGCCGACACGCGGCGCGGCACTGGCCGTGGCCGTTTCCGCGATATCGAAGGGTGCCAGCAGCGCGTCCCCCTGTCGGATCCGGCGATCCAGGTTGGGTAGCGGGGGCGGTTCGCCGTCCGATGTGACCGCTATTGCGAGCCAGAGCCGGAGCGAGCACAGCAGCGCCGCGTCGCCCTGGATGTCCACGCCATACAGCCGGCGCTCGACGAGGCTGCGTCTGGCATCCGCCGGCGATACGCCGTCGAGTGAGGCTCGGAGGCGAGCGAGGCATCCCATCGCACCGAGCAGGAAGGCGCCCGAGCCGCAGGCGGGGTCCAGCACCCGGGCGCTGCGCACGCGCGCCGCGAGCTCCGCGCGTCGTTCGGCGGCAAGCCGTGCTGCGGAGGCCGGGTCGGATGTGGTGCCGAGGTAAGCCGCGACGCCTTCCCGCACCAGATCGGCCACCGCGGCGGCCGGCGTGTAGAAGCTGCCCGTCTCACCGCGACGCCCGGACTCCATCAGCTCCTCGAAGACCATACCGAGCATCTCGGGATCGATGCCGAGGTCGCCCGACTCCGGATCCGCTCGCTCACCGATGTCCAGCGACGTAAAGCGATAGCGGTCGAGAAGGTCGTCGAGCACCGAGCCCAGCGTCGGGTCCGGCAGGTCGAGGTCCCGGTGCCGCAGCTCCAACGCGTGCGGCTCGAAAAGGCCGCCGTTCAGGTAAGGCAGCGGCCCCAGCCTGGCCGCCTCTGGACCGCGCGTCTCCGGCCGCGCGTTCAGCGCGGCGAAGAAGAGCGGAGAGAGCACCGTGCGATAGATGGAGCCGCCCCGCGATGGTCGTCGCGCCAGGGTGGCGAGGTAGTCCCTGTCGCCGGCGAGCTGTCCTCGGTCCTGCAGGAAGCGCAGGAACATCAGCCGACAGAGCAGCAGCAGTGCGAGACGCTGGCGCTCCGTCGCAAGCCCTTCGGGCAGCCCTATCCAATCCGCCGCGATACGGGCGCGGTGCGCGCGGAAATCCCGGAAGAAGCGACGCCTGAGCCGGGTCCGGTCCAGCGCCCGGGCGTAGCGCATCGCCAGCTCGACGCCGCCCTCGCCGGATCGCGGGATCATCCGTTCGAGCGCTTCGACGTCCGAGTCGCGCGGGCGGCCGGGCTCGAGCGTCAGCTGGCGCGGCCGGCCGCCGAGATCGAAGGTGAGAACGGTGAGTCGCGGCCCGCGGGACTCCGTCAGCAGAAACAGGTGCAGGGCAGAGGCGTGCCGCGTTCGGATCCGCCGGGCGGCGCGGACAGCGGCATCGGCGCGCAGTCGCCGCAGTCGCACGTGAACGGCGAGCAGCGTCGCTCGCCTGCCGACGACGCGCACGCGCGGCGCCGCGGCCCGGGAGTTCGACTCGCCGGCGCTCGTCCGTGTCTCGGCCGGAAGCCGTGCGGTCTCCACGCCGCCGGGCTCCAGCCCGAGCGCCCGGGCCAGCGCGTCGACCGCCGCATCGGCTCGCGCCGGGTCGCCGCCTGCCGCGTCCAGGGCCGCCAGCGCGGCCCGCAGTGCACTCCGCTCCTCGCCCACCCGGCCAAGAAGCCGCATGGCCGGGGGCGTTGGAATGGCTGAACGCGACTACTTCCGCGGCCCCGCGTAGAGCCGGCCGCGCTGGATCGCCCTCGGCTCCTCGACAGTGATGAACGCCTCCGAGTCCCACTTCTCGACCTCCTTCAGCACCTGCGGCACGTGGCGGCGCTTGACTACGGTGTAGACGACCTCGACGCGGCCGGTCGCGCCCTGCCCGGAGAACTCGGTGACGCCGAAGCCGCGCTCGCGCAGCGCGTCGGCCATCTCGACGCCGCCCCAGCGGGAGATGATGCGCACGGTGGAGAGCCCGAGCGCGAGCTTCCCCTCGATCCACATGCCGACGAGGTTGCCCATGCCGAAGCCGAGCGCGTAGCCGGCGACGTGCCAGGGGCTGTTGAGGTTCCGGATCGCGGAGCCGATCGCGACGATCCAGACGGTGACCTCGACGACGGCGATGAGCGGGACGAGCGCGCGGATGTTGCGCATGGTGAGCAGCACGCGGACGGTCTGGAGCGAGACGTCCACGATGCGCAGGCAGAAGATCAGCACGGGCCCCCACGGCCCGGCGAAGAGGGCGTCCAGCGTCATGTCAATCGTCCCGTAGCGGTGGTGCGAGGAAATCGGGGCCGATCGGCTCACGAATGGTATCGAGGGTCGCGTCGATCTCGCGCAGCGTCTCGTCGTCCAGCTCCCAGTCGAAGAGGCCGTCGAGCACCTGCAGGTGGCCGGGCCCGCGCGCGCCGAGCAGCACGACCGTGACACCCGGCTGGTGCAGCGTCCAGCGGATCGCGAGCTGCGCGACGCCGCGGCTCCAGCGCTCGCGGGCGAGGGCGTCGAGCCGGCGGACGACGTCGAGGTAGCCGGCGAAGCGGGGCGGCCGGAACTTGGGATCGACCGAGCGGACGTCGTCGTCGGGGAACGTCGTCGCCGGGTTCATCCTTCCGCTGAGCAGCCCGCGGCACAGCACGCCGTAGGCGATGACGGCGATGCCGGCTTCGCGGCAGTAGGGCAGCAGCTCCGTCTCGACGGCGCGCTCGAGCAGGTTGTACGGCGGCTGCACGGCGTGCAGCGGCGAGGCGGTGCGGAAGCGCTCGACCTGCTCTACGCTGAAGTTGCTGACGCCGATCGCGCGGATGAGGCCCTTCGAGTGCAGCCGCTCCATTGCCTCGGCGGTGGCCTCGATCGGCACGCGCGGGTCGGGCCAATGGATCTGATAGAGGTCGATGTAGTCGGTCTGCAGCCGTCGCAGCGACGCTTCGACCTCCTTCTCGATGTTGCGCGGGCGCGCGTCGCGGAACGTGCCGCCGCGCTCGGTCCAGGCGAGACCGGCCTTCGTCGCGATCACCACGCGGTCGCGGTCGCCGCTCTGGCGGAGGGCGCGCGCAATGCGCTCCTCGGCGGCGCCGCGGCCGTAGACGGGCGCGGTGTCGATGAAGTCGATGCCGGCCTCGAGCGCGGCGCCGATCGTGCGAATGGCCTGATCTTCCGGCGTGCCGCCCCAGTCCAGCCCACCGATCGACCATGTGCCCAGGCCGATACGCGAGACGTCGCGGCCGAGCGCCTCCAGCGTCACTCGCTGCATTGGCTTACCTTTTCGTGGTTCGGAGTGCCCTTCTTCCGCGCGGGCGCGGGCGCGGGCGGCAGGCGGGGACGCCGCATCGCCGCGAAGCTGGCGGCATTCACGTCGACGCGTAGATTTCTGGCTGCATGCAGGATCCCTACCTCGTATCGGAACGGTCCCGCGACGGCGCGGCCGACCTCGGCCTGGCGCTGACGGGCGGCGGTGCGCGCGGTGCGTACCAGGTCGGCGTGCTGAGCTGGATCGCCCGGCACTACCCCGAGCTGCGCGTTCCCGTGATCACGGGCGTCTCCGCCGGCGCGGTCAACGCGGGGCACCTCGCCTCGCATCACGGCACCTTCGCCGAGTCCGCGCGCGAGCTGGCGGAGCTGTGGGCGGAGCTCACGGTGGAGCGCGTGTTCAAGATCGGCGCGCCGCGCCTCGGCTGGAGCGTGCTCCGCTGGGGGCTGCGGCTGATGTCCGGCGGGCACATCGGAGCGCCGCAGGTGCGCTCGTTCCTGGACACCTCGCCGCTGCGCGCGCACCTGAACGAGGTGTACGCCGCCCTGGACGGCGAGCTGACCGGCGTCGAGGCCAACCTGCGCTCCGGGCGACTGCGCGCCGTCGCGATCACGACCACGAGCTACTCGACAGGGCAGTCGGTGGTGTTCGTGCAGGGCGAAGGTATAGAGGGGTGGCGGCGGCCGAACCGCCGCTCCGTGCAGACTCGCCTGCGCGTGGACCACATTCTCGCCTCCACCTCGCTGCCGCTGTTCTTCCCGGCCGTCAAGATCGGACAACAGTGGTACGGCGACGGCGGCATCCGCCAGACCGCGCCGCTCTCGCCCGCGCTGCACCTGGGCGCGCGACGGCTGCTCGCGATCTCGACGCGCTACGGCCGCAGCCAGCAGGAAGGCGACCGGCCGAACGTCATGGGCTACCCCCCGCCCGCGCAGGTCGCGGGCCTGCTGATGAACGCGATCTTCCTCGACCTGATCGACCAGGACGAGCTGCGACTGCAGCGGCTGAACAAGGTGCTGCGCAGGCTGCCGCCCGACGAGCGGGAGGGGCTGCACACGATCCGGCTGCTGGTAATGCGACCATCGCGCGACCTCGGCCGGCTTGCCGGGGACTACGAGCCACAGCTGCCCGCAGCGTTCCGCTTCATGACCCGCGGGCTGGGTACGCGGGAGACGCGCAGCCCCGACCTGCTGTCGATGCTGATGTTCCAGCCGGACTACCTGCGCTGTCTGCTCGAGCTGGGCGAGCACGACGCGGAGGCGCGCGCCGACGAGCTTCACGAGTTCCTGACAGAGCCCGGTACGGAGGGGCCTCTGGAAGCGGCCGAGCGGATCGGCGCCGCTGAGCGGCCGGAGGAGGCGCCGGAGCGCGAGTCGCGGGCCGCACGGGAGGGGACGCCCA
Organism: uncultured Gemmatimonadales bacterium; assembly: GCA_963798855.1. Classification (GTDB taxonomy): domain Bacteria; phylum Gemmatimonadota; class Gemmatimonadetes; order Longimicrobiales; family RSA9; genus CAWCUU01. The sequence goes on from CAWCUU010000002.1 coordinate 977,929, forward strand.
GCCCCGACACCGCTCCCTGATCGCGCGGCCGCGCGGCGGCCGCTCCACCTCGACCTCGACGCCTGCCACGATGCGCATACGCTCCACCTCCCTGCTGCTCGGCCTCGTCCTGTTCGCGGCGACTACCCCCGGGCAGGCGCAGCAGCGCTTCGACGTCCTGATCCGCGGCGGCCGCGTCCTCGACGGGAGCGGCTCGCCGTGGCGCTACGCCGACGTCGGCATCCGCGGCGACCGCATCGCGGCGGTCGGCGACCTCTCCGGCGACTCTGCCGCGAGCGTCATTGATGCGCGCGGCCTCTACATCGCGCCCGGGTTCATCGACGTGCACTCTCACGCCGCGCCGGGCCTCGCGACGCCCGGCCTGAGCGACGCGAAGCCGCTCATTGCGGAGGGCATCACGACGCTGTTCGGCAACCCCAATGGCGGTGGCCCGGTCGACCTGGCGAAGCAGCGAGAGGCGCTGATGAAGGACGGGCTCGGCGTGAACATCGGCTTGCTGATCGGGCAGGGCTCCGTACGCGAAGCGGTCATCGGCCCCGACGATCGGCCACCGACGTCGCAGGAGATGGAGCGGATGAAGGAACTCGTGCGCGGCGCCATGAAGCAGGGCGCGTTCGGGCTCAGCTCCGGGCTGTTCTACACGCCGGGTGGCTTCGCCGCGACCGAGGAGGTGATCGAGCTGGCGAAGCAGGTCGCTCCGTTCGGCGGGCTGTACACCAGCCACATCCGTGACGAGTCGGACTACACGGTCGGAGTGGTGGCGGCGGTGGATGAGGTGATCCGGGTCGCGCGCGAGGCGAAGATCCCCGGCGTCGTGACGCACATCAAGGTTCTGGGCCCGCACGTCTGGGGGTATTCCGAGCCGATCGTCGAGCACATCGACCGTGCTCGCGCCGAGGGCGTCGAGATGTGGGCCGACCAGTACCCGTACGCCGCGTCGTCCACGAGCCTCGAGGCGGCGCTCGTCCCCGCGTGGGCGCGCGACGGCGGCGACAGCGCGATGGTCCGCCGCTTCGACGATCCCGCGCTGAAGGACAGCGTGCGCGCGGGCATGCGCGACGGGCTCGACCGGCGAGGCGGCGCGGACCGGCTGCAGATCGCGCGTTACAAGCCGGACGCGTCGCTCGAGGGAAAGACGCTGGCGCAGATCGCCGAGTCGCGCGGCGGCGATGCGATCGAGACCGCGATCGCGCTGCTTCGCAAGGGCGGCGCGAGCGTGGTTTCCTTCAACATGCAGGAGAGCGACATCGCCCGCTTCATGCGCGAGCCGTGGACGATGACCTGCTCGGACGGCGACCTCGTCCCGTTCGGCGTCGGCGTGCCTCATCCGCGCGCCTATGGCACGTTCCCGCGCAAGATCCGCAAGTACGTCATCGAGGACCGGGTGATCGGCCTCGCCGCCGCGATCCACAGCATGACGGGCCTGCCGGCGAGCGTGTTCCGGCTGAAGGACCGCGGTGAGCTGCGCGAGGGAACCTACGCCGACATCGTCGTATTCGACCTCGCGAAAGTCGACGACCCCGCGACCTTCACCGAGCCGCACCAGCTCGCGAAGGGGATGGTGGACGTGCTCGTGAACGGGCGATTCGCGATCCGCGACGGAAAGCTCACGGGCGAGAAGGCTGGTGTGGTGCTGCGACGCTGAGGGCACGGGGAGCGCGAGCGCGGGGCGCACAAGGAGGATCATGGAGAGTCGGCCGGGGACGCTGCGCGAGGACCTCGCTGCGCAGCGCGATTTTCTGCAGGAGCGGGCTCCGACGTACGCGCGCCTGCTCGAGGCGATCGAGGCGGAGCTGGAGCGCGGGCTGGAGCAGCGTCTGGCGGAAGTGTGGCGCGGCCGCACGTTCGGCGCCTTCTACGAGCGGCCGCTGCTGCTCCTCGCCGGGCTGCGAGACGACGCACTCCGCGACGGCGAGCCACACCCGCTGTGGCGCGCGGTCGCGGTGCCCGAGCCGGACCCGGCGACGATTCAGGCGGGCGTCGTTGCCGACGCGCTCGCGCCACAGCGGACCCGACTGTGGCGAACGCTGGCCGAGCGCCACGTTCAGACGAACGAGCCGACGCGCGCGGTGGCGTGGCTGTGGCCGGCGGCGCTCGCAGCGGACCGCGCCCCCGACAGACCGCTCGCGCTCTTCGACATCGGAGCGAGCGCCGGCCTCAACCTCATCGCCGACTCGCTGCCTCCGATCTGGGAGCGCGACGGCGGCACGCCGCTGCGCGTCTCGCCGATACCGCAGGTCGCGTCGCGTGTCGGCTTCGACCTCCGCCCCGTCGACGCCCTGGACGTCGACGACGCGCGCTGGCTGCGCGCCTGCGTCTGGCCCGGGCAGCAGCGCCGCGAGGCGCGACTGCTCGCCGCGATCGACGCGTTCCGCGCGGCGCAGACGCGGCCGGACGCGCCGTCGGTCCGCGCCGCCGCCGCCGCCGACATCCCCGGCCTGCTTCCCCGCGGCGACGATGGCCGCCTCGCGCTCGCGTATCAGACGGTCGTGCGCGATTACGTCGCCGCCGACGAGTGGCAACGCTACCGCGCCGGGATGCTCGCGTGGCTCGCGTCGCGACCGCCGGGCTCCGCGCTCTGGATCGAGCTCGAGCTGGACGGCGGCGCGCGCCGTGGCGGGGCTCCGCCGTTCGCGATTACCGCGCACCTGCAGGCGTCGGACGGTCCGCGGCAGGTGGTGCTCGCGCGCTGCGAGCCGCACCCGCAGCGGGTGGTGGTGGAGGAGGTGGGGGTGGGGGAGGTGGTCGGGGTGCTGGGGGTTGGGCACGGCGAGGGCAAGGGCTAAAAAGGCACCAACACGCCATATCGGAGCGTTGCCATGACACCGTCGGGTCGGCGGTCGACACGCTGTCCGGCCGCTGCGTAGATTATAGCGATTCACGAAGAGACCGCAGAGGTGCAGGCCGGCCCTGGCCGAAGCTTCGTCTGCAACGAACAGGAACCGCGATGGCTAGGGTTTCGATCCGGTATTGTCGCTTCTGAGTCTCGGGACTGCACGCCGTCCGGGTGGCGGCGCGGATTCGTCGTCAGCTCGAGACCGAGGTGGACATGATCGGTGGGCACTACGGCGAGTACAAGGTGCTCGTCGATGATGAGACGGTCGTGGACGGCGGTCCGCTCGTGATCGTCGGCGTCCTGCCGTCGGCAAGCAGGATCGTCGAAGCAGTGCGCACGCGCCTGGGATCGTAGCAGCTCGGGCGCGAGTGGCACGCGCCCGATGCACTGGAGCGCACGATACCAGCCGGCATTCTCGCGATCGAGGATTGATCATGAAGCCGATCCCCAGGAGCTGGTAACCGCGGTCCTCTACGGCGCCTGACAGTGGGTCGCCCTCAACGAGCCGGACTGCCATGACCGAACCGCGAACTGCGGTGCTCGAGACCGCGCGCATCCGACTCGTGCCGTACGCGCACGCGACCCGATCCGTGGCGGTACGGCTTCGCGATCGTCGATCGCGCAAGCCACACGGTGGTAGGAAATCTCGTGGCGGCCGGCGCCATGGTGGGTAGCTGACTGGGGATCCTCCGCGCGGCCGTGGTGACCGCATGCTTCGGCTCCGCCGCTTCGTGTGCGCCTCGGCAGGAGCCCGCGCTGCCGAGGGCGGCCGCCGAAGTGCTCGGCCTGTCGCCGGCGGCGCTCGACCGCATGGACGCGGTGCTCCAGTCGTACGTCGACTCCGCGAAGGTGAGCGGGATCTACGCGGCGATCGCGTGCCACGGTCGCCTCGGCTACGAGCGGACGTTCGGCTGGATGGACGTGGCGCGCCGCGAGCCGATGCGCCGTGACGCGATCTTCCACATCTACTCGATGACGAAGCCGGTGGTCGCGGTCGGCGTGCTCCGCCTCGTCGAAGAGGGACGGCTAGGCCTCGACGATCCCGTCTCGAAGTACATTGCCGGATTCGCGAACGTGAAGGTCTTCGCCGGCGGGACGGCCGAGGCTCCGGTCCTGGAGGATCCGGGCTCGCCAATGACGGTGCGTCAGCTACTGAACCACACCTCCGGCCTGGCGTATGGCCTCACGGATAGCCCGGTGGACACGATCTTCCGAGGCGCGAAGCTCTACGATGCGGACCGGACGCTCGCGGAGTTCGCCGACAGCCTCACTCGCATTCCGCTCCTCTTCTCCCCGGGTACCGGGTGGAGCTACAGCTCGGGGCTCGATGTGGCGGGACGCGTGATCGAGGTCGCCTCCGGCGAGCCGCTCGACCGCTTCCTCGACGAGGAGATCTTCCGGCCCCTCGGCATGCGCGACACCGGCTTCCGCGTCCGGCCGGCCACGCGAGACCGCGTCGCCGCGGTCTACTCGGTCGGCAGTGACGGCACGCTCGAGGCCCTCGCCGGCGGAGGGCTGATGGCGATGTTCGAGCCTGAGGCACGCTTTCTCTGGGGGAGCGGCGGGCTGCTCTCGACGCCGGACGACTACCTCCGCTTCGCGCAGATGCTGCTGAACGGGGGTGTCCTTGGGGAGAAACGCATCCTGCGCCGGGAGAGCGTCGAGATGATGACCCACAACGCGCTGCCGGCTACGCTCACGCCGGTGTCCTACCCGGCGTTGAATGACAGCACGTACGGCTTCGGCCTCGGCGTGGCCGTGAAGGTCGACACGGCGGGCGCGACGCGGCCGGGGCCGACCGGTATCTTTCGGTGGTCCGGCTACCTGGGAACGTACTTCTGGGTCGACCCGGCGAACGACCTGATCGCGATGGTGTGGACGCAGCTCTCGCCGGGGAGCCGGTACCCGCTCGAGGCGCGGTTCCAGGAGCTCGTCTACACGGCGCTGGTGCGGTAGGCAGTACCGGACGTGTTCCTGTCGTTCACGTTCCGTCAGGGGGGATCACCATGCGCATGATGCTTCGTTGGAGCGTGCCCAGCCCGAGGCCGCCTACTTCCTTGCCGAGAACGGCGAGCGATCCGGGATGCTCTTCTTCGACATGAAGGAGCCGGCGGACATCCCCCGGATAGCGGAGATCCTGTTCCGGGGGGCGGACGCGTCCGTCGAGTTCGTCCCGGTCATGAACCGCGCTGACCTCGAGAAGGCGCTGGGCTCGCTCTGATGGGGAGGCGGAGGGTTCTCGTCTCGGTGGCCGCCTCGGCGCCTCGCCTGCCTCGCCTGACGCCGCTACGCTGTCGTGGGTCGTTCACGATGCGGGTGGAGCCGGATACGGCGGCGAGCGGCGGTGGGGATAGAGGTCGTAGCGCCGATCGCGGCGCCGCGGCGCGGCTCGTGATGGAATGGGGCACGTTCCGCTGGAGCGCGCCGATGCTCGTGCTGCGGGCCGGAGGCGGGTGATGCGCACCTGCTGGAACCCCTCGGACCGGCCACCGGACGGTGAACCGGAGGCAATCGGGTCGACGAAAACGGTCGACGATCTGCAGACAGCGGTGCGGGAGCTCTTCGTCCGGGAGGCGAAGTGCTTCCGGCTGCGGCCGTCGCTGGTGGCGGTCTCGTATGTTGTCAACTGGGGCGGGTTCGTCAACCACTCGTTCCGTGTCAGCGACGGACTCACCCGCTATCATCTCAAGCTCGCGACGACCGACGACGCGCGCGAGGCGCTACGCCAATGGCAAGGCCTGGACCGCGTCCTGAGACGGCACCATGCGCCGCCCGTGCTGGAGTGGATCGAGGTGCCGGGCGGCGCCGGGCTCCTTTTTCCTCACGTCGACGGGTCTATTCCGCGCCTCACCCAGGATGTGCTGCGGGAGGTCATGTCCGCACTCGGCGGGCTCGGCCGCGACGCCGAGCTCACGGCGGCTCTGCCGAAGGCCGATGGGCTCGACGCGATCGACGCGTACTTCGAAACGTACCACGATCGTTTCACGGAGGACCTCCGTGCGATCCGCGCGGCGCCGCCGCCGTTCCTGTCCCCATCCGATCTCGAAGGTCTGGAGGAGGAAGTCGGCCTTCTCATGGCGCGGGTCCGCTCGGATGAAGCGTTCGCCGAAGCGCTCGAGGCACCCGTTCACGGAGACCCGTGGCTCGACAACGTGCTGTGGAAGGACCCCGCCTCGTGGCATATGCTGGACTGGGATGACCTGAGGATCGGCGACCCGGCGATAGACCTCACGATGCTGATCGGGCCCGATCGCACCGACCTCACGCCTTTGAAGTACCTCGATCAGGTCGCGCCGACGCAGCCTTCCGGGGTGGCGAGGCGGCTCCCGGTGCTGGGACGGGCGTCACTGCTCGATTGGGTGATCGACCCGCTCGCCGACTGGATCGAGGCGGGCGTCGCACCGAATGTCTTGCGCCGCGTGCGGAAGGAGAAGGAGCGGGTGCACCGCTCGGCCCGGGAGCTGTATCGCGAGCTCTACGGCTCCTGACGGTTGGTCATCGTCGTCGCCTACGCCGCGTCCCTTCTCGCCAGCGCCCACGTCCCCACCGCCATCGCGACGACTCCGCCCCCGAGCCCGAGGATGAGCGCCGCCCTGGGGGCCTGCTCACCGATCGAGCGGATCGGCAGCGCCCACGGGTAGAAGCGCAGCCGCTCGCTGCCGGCGGCGAACAGGGCGAAGAAGGTGCCGGCGACGCCGACGCCGAGCGGCAGCGCGGTGCTGGCCCAGCGCAGCGCGACCCAGGACTGGATCGCGAGGATCAGCCACGCGGCGAGATAGATGGTCAGACCGGTTCGCAGCAGGCCTGCAAGATCGGGGATCCCGCCGAAGCCGAGCTGGGGCTTGAGCGCGTGCAGCGCGATTCCGGAACAGGCGATTCCGGCGACGAGCAGCATGGTCCCGGTCAGCACGGCGAGCAGCGCGACGATCTGCTTCGCCAGCAGCACGGTCCAGCGCGGCGCCGGCAGCGCGAAGAGGTGCTTCCAGGAGCTCGTCCCATGCTCGAGCGCGCCGAGCAGCGCGGCCTCGAGCGCGATCAGCAGCGGCAGCATGAACAGCGCCCAGATCGCGAACGACCCCTGGGCGTACATCGCCCACGCGTCGGTGCCGCTCTTCACCATGTACTGGCCGCGGTCGAGAAAGTTTAGGAACTGGAAGAGCACGACGATCAGCGGCGCGACGAGCGTCATCCAGAGCGCGAGCGTGCGGCGCAGCTTGAGCGCCTCGGCGGCGAGCGCGCGGCCGAGCGCCCTCATCGGGGCCTCCCGGCGGCGATCGAGCCGCCGGTCGGGACCGGGTCGCGCGGAGAGCCGGTCATGCGCAGGAAGATGTCCTCGAGGCTGGAGCGCGCGAGGCTGAGGTGGCGCACGGTCACGCCCTGCAGCACGAGCAGGGTGTTTATGCGTGCGGCGTCGTCGGGCGACGAGGCGTCGACGACAATGGCGCCCGGCTCGTCCTCGCGGCGAGCGGCGCTCCAGCCCGCGGCCCGCAGCAGCCGCAGCGCCTCCGGGGTGCGGTCCACGAGCAGCAGGACGCGCGGCTGCCGCTCCACCTGCAGCGCCTCCGCCGGCCCCTGGAAGAGCAGCCGGCCGCCGCGGATGATGCCGATGTCCGTGGCGACCTGCTCGACCTCGCTGAGCAGGTGGCTGGACAGGAAGACCGTGATGCCGCGCTGCACTGGGAGCGTCCGGATCAGCTGCCGCACCTCGTGGATCCCGGCCGGGTCGAGACCATTCGTCGGCTCGTCCAGCACCAGCAGCTCCGGCTCGCTGAGTAGCGCGAGCGCGATGCCGAGCCGCTGTCGCATCCCGAGCGAGTAGTCGCGGACCGCGCGGCTCGCCGCATCGCTCAGCCCGACCTCCGACAGAACCGCGCCCACGCGCTTGCGGGAAACGCCGAGCAGACGCCGCGTCACCTCCAGGTTCTCTCGACCGGTCAGGTGGCCGTAGAGCGACGGTGCCTCGACCAGCGCGCCGATCCGGCCGAGCAGACCCCGGCGCGAGCGGCGCTCCAGCCGCTGCTCGAAGAGCAGAACCTCGCCCGCCGTCGGACGCAGCAGGCCGAGCAGCATGCGGATCGTCACTGTCTTGCCGGCGCCGTTCGGGCCGAGGAATCCGTAGACCGCGCCGCGCGCGACCTCGAGCGCGAGGTCGTCGGCGGCGACGACACCGGGGAAGCGGCGCGTCAGGCCGGCCGTGCGGATCACGGAAGGAGGCAGCATCGACTCAGAACCGTTGTCCGAAGCGGATGAAGAAGCGCGACCCACTTCCGCCGTGCAGCGGGGCCGCCCAGTAGACGCCGAAGTCGCCGAGCAGCACGCCGAGGCCTGCGTCGTAGATCGCGCCGCTGCTCAGCGCGGAGCCGCCGGCGGGATCCAGCGCCCAGCCCTGTGCGGCGTCGAAGAAGACGGACCAGCCGATGTCCACGCCGTCCCAGTCGCTCCAGTCGTTGTGTCGCGGGTCGTGGGTGGCCGAGGATCGCCAGTCGTCATCGACCCAGTGGTCACCCCAGTGATCGAACCAGTCCAAGATGTCGAGGTGGACCGCGCCGCGATACTCCGCCTGGAAGAGCGCGACGCGGTCGCAGCCGTAGGCGGGATAGAAGTAGCGCGCCTCGCTCGAGCCGTCCGCATTCGTCGGTGGCGCGTACGCGACGCCGGAGCGCGCGCCGCAGTCCGCCTCGAAGAGGGAGTACCCCGGCAGCGTGCCGAGCCCGCCGAGCGCGTGCTGCATCTGTGGCGGCAGCGGCGTCGAGCCCGGCGTACCGGCGATCATTCCGCGCAGCGCCAGCACGGAGCTCCAGCCGACGGGTGCGTAGCGGCGCAGGTCGAGCACGCCGGACGTGAAGCCGGTGTCGAACGATCGCGCGCCGACGGGTGGGCCGAGATCGGCGGTCGGATCGCAGGTCGGGTCCAGCTGCGGCGGGCACGACGGGCTCCACGTCGGCACCGTCAGCTCGCCGTCGAGTCCCCGGCTCACCGAGATCCTCGCGTACCAGCCGCTGTCGATGTCGCTGAGCGGGTGCCACGTGTCGAGCATTCGATCGAGCGGGGCGTCGGAGTCGCGGTCGAGGCCGTGGCGGGTGTCGAGCGCCAGCTCCGCGGACAGGCTGCGCAACGATCCCTCCGCGATCAGCGGCTGCAGCCGCCACGCCTCGTCGTTGCGGCGCAGCGACCACGGGTCCCCGGCGGGCACCGCATTCTCGTCCTCGTCGCCATAGGTGAGCATCGCCCGCAGCGGCGCGGAGCGCGGCTCCCAGGCGGCGAAGGCGCGCCACCCCTGTCGCTCGAAGTAGTCGCGATAGTCGCGGTGCGCGAGCAGCGTCGCGGCGGCGGACTCGATATCGCCGACTCCGCCGGTCTCGATCGGCACGATCGTCGAGTGCACCCCGGCGCCGACGCGCAGCGTGCGCACCCCGCCGAGGAATTGTTCGAGCACGACGTCGTAGCCGACGTCGTCCAGCCCGACGGACCCTGCCTCCGTGCGGAGGAACGCGGCGGAGCGCAGGCGCAGCGGATTGCGGCCGGCGGTCGTGATGACCGGACCCACCCCGAATGCCAAGCCCTGCGCCCGGTCGTAGCCGCCGAAGTAGGGCCGCAGGTCCGCTCTGCCCCAGCGCCCGTCGTCATCGACAAAATCGCGGTCGCCGTCGCGCCGGCCGCGCTCGCGGTCACCATCTCGCCGCCGCTCCCGGTCAGTCTCGCGGGCTCCCTCATCGTAGGCGACGAGGCTGCCGCCGATGCCGGCGAGCGCATCGCCTTCGAGTCGCGCGTCCACGAGCGTGACGTCGCCAGCGATGCGGCCGCCCAGTTCGAGCCGCAGCTCCCCGCCGAGCACGGCGACGTCTCCCTCGACCTGTCCAGCTATGCTCAGCGACCCGTCCGTGGCGATGACGGCACCGTGCACCACCTCGGACGCCGCGATCTCGCCGCCTCCCTGCAGCCATCGGGTGGCGGGGTCGTGCGCGAGGTCCAGCAAGCGGTGCTCCGTGTCGCGCGGCAGCCGCGCATCGAGGATCCGCTGCTCCTGCGCGCGCGCGGCCGTCGCGAGCGCGAGCAGCGCGGCCGCGAGGGCGATCGTTCTCATGGGAGGTCTCCTGCACGGGTACCACGGTGGGGCGCCCCGGGGGCGCCGCGACACCCGTCACAACGGGCCGTAAGCCGATCGGGTTTCACGCGCGCGCCACGTACGCGAGACCCGGGTCATGTTCCACAGGCGGGCTCAGTGGGGCGGGAGCCGCTCGTCCTGGTGGAGCGCTTCGTACTTCCGCAGGATCTCGAGCGTGCGGTCGAGCGGCAGCGCCTCCACCGTGCCCCGGTGACCGCGCACGGTGACGGCGCGAAAGAGCGAATCGTAGATCGCCTCCTCCGTCGCCTCAGCGACCGCCTGGAAGAGCGGCGACATCGAGTCGTTGCCGAGCGCCTGCGAGGAACGAACCCCTTCGGTGGAGCGGATGCGCACGCCCTCCGCAGTGGAGAACGCGATCACGTAGTCGCCGGAGCCGTTCGTCATGGACGCGCCGGTGCGAGCCAGCCCGGAGAGCGCGCGGTGCGAGAGCCGCTCCAGGTTGCGTGGGCCTAGCGGCGCGTCCGTCGCGACGACGATCATGATGCTGCCGTCGGCGCCGGCGCCGGGCTGCCGATCCCGGCCCGCGGCGGGCCCGGCGCCGGTCGTGTCCGGGCCGACGTCGCCCTCGAGTGAGCGCTGGAAGGCGTATTGCCCCAGCTCCCGGCCGACCGGCGCCCCGTTGATCGACAGCACGCCGCCGAAGTTCGTCTGCACGAGGACGCCGACGGTCCAGCCACCGAGGGACACGGGCAGCCTCCGCGAGCTGGTGCCGATCCCGCCCTTCCAGCCGAACGCGACGGTCCCCGCACCGGCGCCGACTGCGCCCTCCTCGACGGGGCCGCCCGACGCCGATTCGAGCGCGCTGACGACGTGCTCCGGCGTGATCGGGCGGGCGCGGATGTCGCTCAGGAAGCCGTCGTTCGTCTCGCCGACGACGGGGTTGATCGAGCGCACGTCCTCCATGCCGGGGCGCGAGAGCAGCCACGCGACCATCGCGTCTGCGGCCTTCCACACGCACAGCGTGCAGGTGAGCAGGATCGGCGTCTCCAGCTCGCCGAGCTCCCGCACCTGCGTCACGCCGAGCAGCTTGCCGAATCCGTTGCCGACGACGATCGCGGCCGGTACGCGCTCGTGGAAGATGTCGCCAGCGTGCGGCAGGATCGCGGTCACGCCTGTGTGAATCGAGTCGCCGCCCACGACGGTGGTCTGCCCGACGCGCACGCCGGCGACGTCGGTGATCGCGTTCAGCGGACCGGTCGGCAGGATCCCGACGGCGACGCCGGCTTCGCGGGCGCGCGGCCGGGACGCGGGCGTCTGGCTCACGAGCGGAGCCGCGGCGAGGGCGAGGGCGAGCAGAGCCATCGGCAGAGGGCGCATGGCGGAAGGATCCGCCGCGGCCGCGTGGGTGTCAACCCGGGGAGCCGCGTCGGGCGCCGACCATGCTGCCGCCCGGCCGATTGCGGCGTCGTCATGCGCCGAACGGGCCGAGGCCGATCGTGCGGAGCACGGCCCACGCCTCGAGGTCGTTCAGCAGGTCGAAGTGGTGCCCGCCCGGGAAGCGGTACACCCTCACGTTCGGCTGGTGAAGGTCCGTGCACGCGGTGTCGTGCTCCTTCTCGCCGTAGATGCAGGTGATCGGCACGGCGTCGATGCGCGCGATCTCCGGCACCGTGGGGTAGTGCTCTCGCGCCCGGATCACGCCGATCCACTCGAGCGGGTGGAACTCGAAGATCGCGTCGTGCGAGAGGCCTAGCAGCGAGAGCCCGGCCACCCGCCTCCGCTCCGCCTGCGGCAGCCGGTTCACGAGCAGCGGCAACACGTCCGCGCCGAAGGAATAGCCGACGAGCAGCACCCGCGGTCGGTGCCACCTCCCCCCGTAATGCGCGATCAGCCGGGCGAGGTCCAGGGTCGCGGTCTCGGGGGTCTTGCGGTGCCAGTAGTAGCGCAGGCTGTTCCAGCCCACCACCGGCACGCCAGCTGCCGCGATCCGCTCCGCCAGCTCGCGATCCGTCGGTGCCCAGCCGCCGTCGCTGGTGAGCAGGATCGCGAAGTACTCCGACGCGGTAGGGTCGCCCGCCCTGTCGCGCCGCGCCGGTGGCGACAGCTCGATCACGGGGATGTGCGCGAGAGGCGACGCGGCGGCCACGCCGCGCGGCGCGCTCCCGGCTCTCAGGCCGCCGCAGCCGCCGAGCGCGGCCGCGAGCAACAGGGCGGTCAGCGCCGGGGGTTGGCCGGCCAGCGGCAACTCGCGATATTGGGCGCGCTTGCGGCCCGTGGCGCAGCGATTCCGGGTGTCCAGGTGCACTGTCTCAGCAGTCGGATCACGGTCGATCATGTCCCAGAACAGTACACGAGCGGCGGCCGCGTCGTCAGTGGCCCCATCGACATCGCGTCGGCGACTCGGCCTCCTGGCCGCGGCGGCCGCGGCCTATACGTATCTGCTCATCGTGTTCGGCGGCATCGTGCGCATCACCGGATCCGGTCTCGGCTGCGGCGACGACTGGCCTCGCTGCCACGGCCACTGGATTCCGCCGATGAGTGTCGAGACGCTCATCGAGTACACGCACCGGCTGCTCGCCGCCGGCATCTTCGTCCCGGTTCTGGCGGTGACCCTTTACGCGTGGCGGCACCGTCGCGACGAGGGCTTCGGCGGGGCCGGCGGGCTGTTGCGCCCCGTCGCGCTGTTCCTCGCCCTGCTCGTGGTGCAGGTGGCGCTCGGCGCCGTCACGGTGAAGATGGAGCTGCCCCCGTCCGTGACGGTGCTGCATTTCGTCACTGCTTCCTCGATCCTCGCGATCCTTCTCGTGCTCGCCGTGCGCGGCCGCATGAGCGGATCGCTGCGGACGCCGGAGACCGGCCGGTGGGCCCGCTCCGCGTTCATCGGTGCGACGCTCGGTCTGCTCGCGATCACGCTCGGTGCGCTGACGGCCAATATCGGCGCCGCGCCGGCCTGTCAGGGCTTCCCCCTATGCAACGGCAGTGGGCTGCCGGCGGGTGGCAGCCTCGTGCACACGCACTGGACTCACCGGCTGATCGCCTACCTGCTCTTCCTGCACGTGCTCGGCGCAGCGATCGCCGCGCTGCGAGGGTCTGCGCCGGCCGCCGTGCAGAAGGCGGCCGTCGCCGCGCTGCTGCTTGTCATCGCGCAGATCACGATCGCAGCGGGAATGGTGCTCATGCACCTGCCGCACCCGCTGCAGGGGCTGCACCTCGCCGCCGGCGAGGCCGTCTGGGGCGGGCTGGTCGTATGGACCGCGGTCGCGCGCCGGGTCCCTGAGCGCCTTGCCGCTCCGATGCCGACGACCGCGCCGATCCCGGTGCGGGGCACGGCCTGACAAGGCCGTAATCGGCTGCCCGTCCGCGTGTACGGTTCCGCTTGACCGCCCGGCGGGTGCATGGTAACCTTTCGCGTTCTGTGAACGCGGGCGCTGCGGCGCGTTTTCCGGTGATCGAGAGAGGAGTGGATGTCCTGCCTTAGACGAGCTCTACGGCATGCCTTCGCTGTGGCAGCGGCCGGCACGCTCACGCTGCTCGCCGTCGCCTGCGGTCCCGACCTGTATCCGCAGACGATCTTCCATCCGGTCACGGACTACGGACGCCAGCTCAACGATCTGTTCGCCGACGTCTTCTGGTGGACGATCTGGATCCTGATCCTCGTCGAGCTGGGCCTCGTCTACATCCTTTTCCGCTTCCGCGACCGTGAGGGTGCGCCGGAGCCGAAGCGGATCTACGGCAACAACAAGCTCGAGCTGCTGTGGACGGTGATCCCGGCGGTGATCGTCGTCGCGATCACGGTCCCCTCGGTCCGCACGATCTTTCACACGTATCAGAAGGCGCCGCAGGACGCGCTCGTGGTGCAGGCGATCGGCCACCAGTGGTGGTGGGAGTTCAAGTATCCGCAGTACGGGCCGACCGCGCGCACCTCGAACCAGCTCTACCTGCCGGTCGGTCGGCCCGTCGAGGTCGTGCTGACCTCCGTCGACGTGATCCACAGCTGGTGGGTGCCGCGATTGGGTGGCAAGCGCGACAACTTCCCGATCCCTGCACAGCCGGAGGGCGCCACCGAGCCGACCCGCTATCACCGGCTGCTGTTCACGCCGGAGGAGACGGGCGAGTATTCCGGGCAGTGTGCCGAGTACTGCGGCGAAGAGCACGCGCTCATGCGCATGCGCGTGGTCGTCGTGGAGCCGCAGGCGTTCCAGGAATTCATTACGCAGGTCAGCACCGGCCAGGCACCCACCGCGGCAGGGCCCGCTCCAGTGCAGGCGGGCGTGCTCCCCGCGGCCGGGGCCGGCGCAGCGCCGTCCGGCCAGGGACCGGCGCAGCCGGATACGGCCGCGGCCGCTGCTCAGGCCGCTGCCCCGGCGAGGCCCGGCGCTCCGCAGGAGGGGACGCCGGAGCGCCAGGGCTATGACGTCTTCATGTCGCACGCGTGCGTGGCCTGCCACCGAATCGCGGGCACGTCGGCGCCCGGCCTGATCGGGCCGGACCTGACGAAGATCGGCGCGCGCTGGGCGATCGGCGCCGGCACGCTGCCGAACACGCCGGACAACATCACGCGCTGGATCATGAACCCCCAGGCGATCAAGCCGGGCGCGATGATGCCGGGTGCGAACGTGCCGGGAGGCGGTATCCCGGCGACAGGGCTGACCGAGGAGCAGGCCCGCCAGATCGCGGCGTACCTGTCGAGCCTCAAGTAGCGTAACCAGCTCCAACGGGAACAATGGCGACAGCGGAAGCAACCGTCACCCGGGCGCCCGCGCGATCGGGGATCTGGGACTGGATCACCACGATCGACCACAAGAAGATCGGCGTGCTCTACGCCTCCACAGCGCTGATCTTCATGATGGCCGGCGGGCTCGAGGCGCTCCTCATCCGGCTGCAGCTCGCGCAGCCGGACGGCAAGCTGCTCAGCCCGGAGCTCTACAACCAGATCTTCACGATGCACGGCACGACCATGGTCTTTCTGGTCGGGATGCCGTTGGCCGTGGCGTTCTTCAACTACGTGGTTCCGCTGCAGATCGGTGCGCGAGACGTCGCGTTCCCCCGCCTCAACGCGCTCTCCTACTGGGTCTTCCTGTTCGGCGGGATCTTCATGAACGTGAGCTGGCTGTTCGGCGCGGCGCCGAACGGCGGCTGGTTCGGCTACACGCCGCTCACGGGACCGCAATACTCCACCGGGCTCAACATCGACTTCTGGGTCCTCGGCCTGCAGACCCTGGGCGTCGCGTCCATCATGGGCGGCGTGAACTTCATCACAACGATCATCAATCTGCGCGCGCCCGGCATGAAGATGATGCGCATGCCCCTCTTCACGTGGATGGCCTTCGTGACGAGCTTCCTGCTCATCACGGCTCTGCCGGTGCTGGCCGTCGCGCTGTTCTTCCAGACGTTCGACCACTTCTGGGGCACGAACTTCTACATCACCTCCGCGGGCGGCGAGGCGTTCCTCTGGCAGCACCTCTTCTGGCTGTTCGGCCACCCCGAGGTCTACATCCTGATCCTGCCGGGCTTCGGCGTGATCAGCGACGTGTTGCCGGTCTTCTCCCGCAAGCCGCTGTTCGGCTACGCACTGGTCGTGTACTCCGGCATCCTGATCGGCTTCATCAGCTGGGGCGTGTGGGCCCACCACATGTTCGCGACGGGGATGGGGCCGATCGCCGACTCGTTCTTCGCCGTCTCCACGATGATCATCGCGATCCCGACGGGCGTGAAGATCTTCAACTGGCTCGCGACGATGTGGGGCGGGCGGATCTGGTTCACGACCGCGATGAAGTTCAGCATCGGCGCGATCGCGCTGTTCACGATCGGCGGCATCTCCGGCGTCTGGCACGCCTCACCGCCGCTCGACCTGCAGCAGACCGACACCTACTTCGTCGTCGCCCACTTCCACTACGTGTTGGTGGGCGGACTGATCATGGCGCTCTTCTCCGGCTTCTACTTCTGGTATCCGAAGCTGACCGGGCGCTTCATGAGCGAGAAGCTGGGCAGCTGGCATTTCTGGCTGTTCTTCATCGGCATGAACACGACGTTCTTCATCATGCACTTCGCCGGCCTGCTCGGGATGCCCCGCCGCATCTACACGTATTCGCCCGAGCTCGGCGTCGGCACGCTGAACATGCTGGAGACGATCGGCGCGTTCATCCAGGCGCTGGCGGTGCTGATCTTCGCGTGGAACCTCGTGCGCAGCTGGAAGCGCGGAGAGCCCGCGGGCGACAACCCATGGAACGCGCACACGCTCGAGTGGGCGACGACCTCGCCGCCGCCCGTCCACAACTTCGCGGCGCTGCCGCATGTGCACAGCCGCGAGCCGATGTGGGACGAGCGCGACGCGGTGGTCGCGGCCGCGCAGAAGCCGCTCGATCGGCCGGTGGAGATGCCCGCGCCGTCGTACTGGCCGATCCTTACGGCCGCGGGTATCGCGACGACGTTCATCCTGTTCATGACCCACCTGTGGTGGGCGCCGCTGATCGGACTGGGCATCACTGCGCTCATGGTCATGAACTGGGCCTACGAGCCGCAGTTCCGGTGAGCGGGCTGCGGGCGGTACGGAATCGACGGGAGGAGAATTGAGCGACGCGGCCGTCGTCCACGCGGACGACCACCACTATACGTCCACGGGGCTGCCGACCTGGAAGCTCGGCTTCTGGACCTTCATCGGGTCCGAGTGCCTGTTCTTCGGCTCGCTGATCGCGACGTACATGGTCTATCGGGGCCGCAGCGTGGTCGGGCCGTTCCCCCACGCGATCAACGGGCACCCGGGCATCCTGAACATCCCGCTGACGTCGATCAGCACGTTCGACCTGCTGATGAGCTCGCTGGCGATGGTGCTCGCCCTGGACGCAGTACAGCGGGACAGGCGCCGCGCCGCGCTGTTCTGGATCATGGCCGTGGTCGTACTCGGCGCCACGTTCCTGGGCTTCCAGTCGTACGAGTTCACCCACTTCTACCACGAGGGCGCGTCGCTACAGAAGAACCTGTTCGGCTCGACGTTCTTCGTGCTGACGGGGTTCCACGGCGCCCACGTGACAGTGGGCGTGATGTGGCTGCTGGCGCTGTGGTTCGACACGCTGCGTGGCCGGATCCGGCCGGAGAACTCGCTGCGGGTCGAGATCGCCGGACTCTACTGGCACTTCGTCGACGTGGTGTGGATCGCGATCTTCACGCTCATCTACCTGATCTCTTAGGAGAAGCACGATGACGGCCGCCGAACACGATGCGCGCGCGATGGAGGAGGCGCACTCCGCCCACGCACACCCGAGCGCCAGGTTCTACGTGATCGTCGGCGCGATCCTGACGGCGATCACGGCGGTAGAGGTCGCGGTCTTCTACATCTCAGCGCTTCACAGCGTGATGGTGCCGATCCTCGTCACGCTGTCCGCCGTCAAGTTCACGATGGTGGTGATGTTCTACATGCACCTCCGCTTCGACCACAACCTGTTCAGCGGCGTCTTCGTCGCGCCGCTGATCCTCGGGATCACCATCGTGGTCTCGCTGATCCTGCTCTTCCGGGTCCTGCCCTACCTGGTGCAGAGCTGAGCATCGCATGACGGGTGTCCCCTTGGCGGCGCTCGCGCTGCTGCACGGAGAGGCGCCCGGCACCTTCTCCTGGACCAGTTGGGAGCTCCACCCGTCCGTCCTGATCGGCGATCTCGCGCTCGTCGCGCTGTACCTCTGGGCGATCGGGCCCCTACGCCGCCGGCGCGGCTGGGCAAGCCGCGTCGATCCCTGGCAGGTCGTGTCCTTCCTGGCCGGCGTCGCGTTCATGTTCGTCGCGCTGAACGGCCCGCTCCACGACCTCAGCGATTACTTCCTGTTCAGCGGCCACATGGTGCAGCACATGCTGCTCATGATGATCATGCCGCCGCTGCTGCTGCTGGGCCTGCCCGACTGGCTGCTGCGACCGCTGCTGCTGCGGCGCGGGATCGAGCCGATCGCCCGCGCCCTGACGCACCCTGCGACCGCCTTCGTCGTCTACAACGCCGTCTTCATCGGCTGGCATTTTCCTTCCGCGTACAACTACGCGCTCGAGCATCACGGCGCGCACATCGTCGAGCACCTGATGTTCATGGCGTCCGCGGTGCTCATGTGGTGGCCGATCGTGGCGCCGCTGCCGGAGCTGTCGAAGCTGGCGCCGCTGCTGAAGATGCTCTACGTGTTCGTGTTCGGGCTGCCGATGTCCGTCGTGGCCGCGATCTTCTCCTTCTCGGACCACTCGATGCTGCCGTGGTACGCGAGCGCGCCGCGGCTCTTCGGCCTGACCCCGCTCTCCGACCAGCAGCTCGGCGGCGTCATCATGTGGGTCCCCGGCATGCTGATCTACTGGACGGCGGTGACGATCCTGTTCCTCCGCTACTCGTCGCGCGAGGAGCGTGGCGAGAGCCATGGCAGGCCAGGCGACGGCGAAGGCAAGGGCTGGGGCGAGGAGGGTCAGGGAGAGGGGGAGGGGGATGGCGGGAGCAGGTCGCCGTACGGGCCGCATCCGGTGCCGACGGGCGGGGGGCTCGGGCTCGAGCCGGACACGGGGCGCACCCACGGCGCCGAGCTCGTCACGGCCGGCTGAATCGCGCCGGATGCACCGGCGCAGCTACCCGGATCCGACGTGCAGCGCGAACACCATCGCTGGCACAGCCCGTCCCTCGGTCGAGAGATGGAGCTGCTGCTGTTCGGCCGGTCCGGCGCTCGACTGCTGGTCTTCCCGACTTCGCAGGGCCGCTTCTTCGAGTGGGAGGACCGCGGCATGGTCACGGCGCTGCACCACCATCTCGAGCGCGGCTGGATCCAGCTCTGCTGCGTCGACAGCGTGGATGCCGAAACCTGGTACGCGCGCGATCTCCCTGCTGACGAGCGGGCCCGGCGTCACGTTCGCTACGAGCGCTACATCCTCGACGAGGTGATCCCGCTCACCTGGAGCAAGAACCCGAACCCCTACCTGATCCTCTCCGGTGCGAGCTTCGGAGCCTACCACGCCGTGAACCTCGCCTTCCGGCATCCCGGCGCTGCCAGTCGCGTGATCGGGCTCAGCGGCATGTACGACATCAAGCGGCTGCTCCGCGGGCAGGGCGGCGACGACGTCTACTACAACGATCCCTCGCACTTCATGATCCACGAGCAGGACGCCGGTCGAATCGAGGCGCTGAAGCGGCTCGACATCATCCTGGCGATCGGGTGCGATGATCCGAACCGCGCCGACAACGAGCATCTTTCGGGCGCGTTGTGGAGCAAAGGAATCTGGCACGCGCTGCGGCTGTGGGACGGCTGGTGTCACGACTGGCCGTGGTGGCGCGAGATGATCGTGCGTTACGTGGACGGCGCGGCCTGACCGCCATGAAGGGGGACCGGATGCCGAAGAAGGTCGGGCTGCTCGTTGGCCGCGAGTGGTCGTTCCCTCCGCGCTTCATCGAGGAGGTGAACGGCCGCGATGCGGGAGTGGTCGCGGAGTACGTGAAGCTGGGCGGCGCGCGCATGGACGACGCGGTCGAATATGCCGTCCTGATCGACCGCATCTCGCACGAGGTGCCGTACTACCGCAGCTGGCTGAAGCACGCGGTGCTCGAGGGAGCGACGGTCGTGAACAATCCGTTCATGTGGACGGCGGACGACAAGTTCTTCGGCGCGTCGCTCGCGTCGAAGCTCGGCATCGCCAGCCCGAAGACGGTCGCGTTGCCGAACAAGGAGTACGTGCCCGGCATCGTCCCCGACGAGAGCCTGCGCAACCTCAGCTATCCGCTCGACTGGGACTCGCTGCTGGATTGGGTGGGCCTGCCGTGCATTCTGAAGGACGCGCACGGCGGCGGCTGGAAGGAGGTGTACGTCTGCCGCAGCAAGCGGGAGCTGCTCGAGGCGTACGACCGCTCGGGTCGCCTGCAGATGATCATGCAGGAGTTCATCGAGTGGGATCACTTCGTGCGTTGCATCTGCCTCGGGCGGGAGCACGTGCTCCCGATCAAGTACGATCCGCGCGAGCGACGCTACCTCGTGGAGCACGAGCATATGTCGCCGGAGCTCGGCCACCACGTCGTCTCGGACTCCCTCAAGCTGGTGCGCGCCCTGGGCTACGACATGAACTCGATGGAGTGGGCGATCCGCGATGGCGTCCCCTACGCGATCGACTTCATGAACCCGGCGCCCGACATGGACATCAACTCGTTGACGCCTCACTACTTCGAATGGGTGGTGAAGCACATGGCGGACATGGCGATCGCGCTGGCGCTCGAGCCGCGGCCCCAGCTCGGCGAGCTGGCGTGGAGCCGTCTCTTCGGCGCGGAGATGTAGGCTCGTGTCGCTGGCGGGCGCGATCGAGCGCTACCACGAGCTGCTGGCGGACGGCGAGGCCGAGGCGTCGGCGTGGCAGATGCAGGACCAGCTCCGCCGCCGCGGCCTGTACTTCGGCGATCGGCCGCTGTGCAGCGTGCTGCGGCCCCGCTTCCTGACGCCGCAGCAGTACGCATTCCTGCAGTCCCGAGTCGCCGTGCTGCTCGGAGCACTGGCGCGGGTGCACGCGCGCGCGATCGCGGTGCCGGAGTTCCGCCGCCAGCTGCGGCTGGAGGAGTGGGAGGAGTCGCTGCTCGCGGATGACCCCGGCTTCGACGAGCCGAGCCCGGTCTCCCGGCTGGACGCCTTCTTCACTCCGGAGCGCGGCGGGCTGCGCTTCACGGAGTACAACGCCGAGACGCCCGCGGCCGCGGCGTACACGGACGTGCTCGCGCAGGTGTTCTACGGCCTGCCCGTGATGCGGGAGTTCCTGCGCGAATACGAAGTTCGCTCCTTCCCGGCCCGGCACCACGTGATGCACGCGCTGCTGTCGGCGTGGGAGCAGTTTTCGGGCGGAGCGCGCTCCCGGCCGCGACTGGCGATCCTCGACTGGCGGGAAGTGCCGACCTACAGCGAGTTCGTGATCAGCGCGGAGTACCTGCGCTCGCAAGGGCTCGAGTGCACGATCGCGGATCCGCGCGAGGTCGAGTACTCGGGCGGGCGGCTGCGCGCTGGCGACTTCGAGATCGACATGATCTACAAGCGCGTGCTGATCAACGAACTGATCGAGCGAGGTGGGCTCGATCACCCCGTGGTCCGCGCGGTGCGCGAGCGGGCGGTATGCATGGTCAACCCTTTCCACTGCAAGCCGCTGCACAAGAAGGCGGCTCTCGCGGTGATGAGTGACGAGCGCAACGCGGCGATGTTCACCGAGACGGAGCGCGAGGTGATCGGCGCGCACATCCCGTGGACGCGCGTCGTCGAGGAGCGGGTCACGGAGATCGATGGCGACGAGGTGGACCTGTTGCCGTTCCTGGAATCGAGCCGCGAGCGGATCGTGCTGAAGCCGAACGACGACTACGGCGGCAAGGGCATCGTGCTGGGCTGGGAGGCGACGCCGGAGGAGTGGTCCGCGGCGCTGCGGCAGGCGCTGGCCCGCCCGACGGTCGCGCAGGAGCGGGTCGCGATTCCGACGGAGCCGTACCCCCTCCTCGTGGACGGTCGGCTGCGGATCGAGGAGCGCATCCTTGACACCGCGCCGTTCGTCTTCCACGGCACCTACATGGAGGGCGTGCTGACGCGCCTCTCGACGGAATCCCTCGTGAACGTGACAGCGGGCGGTGGATCGAGCCTCGCGACCTTCGTCGTCGAGGCCCGCTGAGCCGAGGAGGTGGATGATGCAGGCGCCTTCGCTGACGCTCGGGATCGAGGAGGAGTACCAGATCATCGATCCCGAAAGCCGCGAGCTGCGCTCCTACATCACGGAGATCCTGCATGAGGACCACGTGGTGATGGGCGAGGTGAAGCCGGAGCTGCACCAATCCATCGTGGAGGTGGGCTCGACGGTGTGCAAGACGCCGGCGGAGGTGCGTGGCGAGCTGCGCCGGCTGCGCGGCATCATCGCGAAGCTCGCGGCGAAGAAGGGGCTGCGCATGGTCGCCGCGGCGACGCACCCGTTCTCCTCCTGGCTGGACCAGGAGATCACGCCGCTGGAGCGCTACATCGGCGTGAAGGAGGACATGCAGGAGCTGGCGCAGCAGCTGCTGATCTTCGGCACGCACGTGCACGTCGGCATCGAGGACCGCGAGTTCCTGATCGACGCGATGAACGTGTCACGCTACTTCATCCCGCACCTGCTCTGCCTGACGACGAGCTCGCCCTTCTGGATGGGGCGCAACACGGGACTCAAGTCGTACCGCAGCGTGGTGTTCCGCAACTTCCCGCGCACGGGCATCCCGCGGGTCATGCGCTCGTGGGCGGACTTCGATTACCTGCAGCGCAAGCTCGTCGCGACGGGCAGCATCGATGACGGCTCGAGGATCTACTGGGATGTGCGCCCGCACCACCACTTCCCGACGCTCGAGTTCCGCTTCGCGGACGTGTGCACGCGCATCGAGGAGGCGGTCTGTCTCGCCGCGCTGCTGCAGGCGATCGTCGCGAAGCTGTGGAAGCTGCGCCGCGACAACATGACCTTTCGGGTGTATCCCTCGGAGCTGATCGAGGAGAACAAGTGGCGGGCCGTGCGTTACGGGCTGGACGGCCGGCTCATCGATTTCGGCAGCGAGCGCGAGAAGCCGGCACGCGAGCTGATCCGCGAGCTGATCGAGTGGTTCATCGGCGACGTCGTCGACGAGCTCGGCAGCCGCGCCGAGGTGGAGTACGCGTACACGATCCTCGAGGGCGGCGCGAGCGCCGACCGGCAGCTCGCGACGTTCCGCGAAACCGGCGAGCTGACCGCCGTGGTGGACCGCCTCGCCCGGGAGACGTTCGAGGGCGTGGGAGAGTAGCGGCTTTTCCGGGACCTATGAACTTCGATGAAACATAACGATAGCAGACCGACGATCGCGGTGCCGACACAGACGCTGCAGGCCATCGACGGCATTCCGCCGCAGCTGCCTCACTCCTGGGTGATGAACCACCGCTACTTCACCGCGCTGACGCTCGTCGGAGGCGTTCCGTGGATGGTGCCGCTCCTGCCGGCCTCCCGGGAGGCGACCCTGCGCGCGATTTTCGATCGCAGCGACGGCGTCTTTCTGGCCGGCGGCGTGGACATCGAGCCGGCCGCGTACGGCGAGGCGAAGCGCGAGGTTTGCGGCCGGACCGACGCCGATCGCGACCGCGTCGAGCTTCTATTCGCGCGCTGGGCGCTCGAGGAGGAGAAGCCGCTGTTCGGCGTCTGCCGCGGCCTTCAGGTGCTGAACGTGCTGGCCGGTGGCGCGCTGTACCAGGACTGCCCGACCGACGCTCCGTCGGCAATCAAGCACGACTACATGCCGAACGAGGGCCACCCGCGCGACTACCTCGCGCACACGGTCGAGCTCACCGACGGTACGCGCCTGCGCGCGATCTACGGCGCCGGCGAGATCCTCGTGAACAGCATGCACCACCAGGCCGTTTCGCGGCTCGGCGCCGGGCTGCGTGCGAGCGGCCGCTCCAGGGACGGGCTCGTCGAAGCGGCCGAGGTCGAAGGCCACCCGTTCGCGGTCGGCGTGCAGTGGCACCCGGAGATGCTGGTGGAGAGCGACGCCGGCACCCGCAGACTCTTCCACGCCTTCATCGAGGCCGCCTCCGAGCATCGCCGGGCGGGCACGCTCGGCATCTCCGGCTGAGGCCGGAAACTGGCGGCCGCTGACGCTCAGCGGCGGCGGGCGCGCGGGGATGAGCGGACGGAGTCCGGGCGCAGGAAATACTCGACGGCGCGGCGGAAGCGGCGTCGCCACGCCGCCTCCCGGTGGTGACCGCCACGCTCCCGGATATAGAGCAGATTCTCTTCCCGGCTGTATCCCTTGCGCTCGAGGAGCTTGCGTAGCCGCCGCACGTCGCGCAGCTCGCCCCATCCCTCGCGCGTCCCGACATCGACGTACATGCGGCCGCCGACGTTCGGCCGCTCATCCAGCTCGTGCAGCGCCCGGTGGCCGGAGGGCCAGAGCGCGGGGCTCATCGCGCCGACGAAGCCGAACGCGTCCGGCCGGTCGAAGAACGCGTAGAGGCTGATCAGCCCGCCCATGGACGAGCCCATCACACCGGTCGACTGTTGATCCGGAAGCGTCGGGAAGTCGGCGTCCACCCGCGTTTTCACGGTGTCGGCAAGGAACGCGACGTAGTCGTGGCCACGGCCACCGCCCAGCTTTGCGTCATGGAAGGGCAGGTACTCGTCCATTCGGGCCGTCCCCATGTTCGGCACGGCCACGACGATCGCCTCGAGCCCCTCGGGTGCGGCGGCCTCGAGCGTCTGATCCACCGCCCACTCGCCGGCGAAGCTGAGCGCGTCGTCGAAGATGTTCTGGCCGTCCTGCATGTAGAGCACGGGGTAGCGCCGGTCCGACGCTGCTCCCAGGGACGGCGGCAGGTAGACGAACAGGTCGCGGCGGTTGCCGAGCTGCGGGCTCTCGAAATCGGCGAGCCGCTTCACGGTGCCGACGACGGTATGCTCGCGACCATCGTCGTCGGGCGGCCAGCTCGTCCAGCCGGCCGACTCGAGGGCGGCGTCCTCCCGCTGCGCCTCGAGGCCGTGCCCGCTCACGCCGTGGGCCGGTCGGCCGCCGGCATTGACGCGTGGAAGTCCGGGAGGAAGCGCGCCATGTACTCCGACAGCAGCGCGTCGAGGCGCGCCGAATCCGGAGAGCGGAGCACGAGCCCCGCGTGGTGCCGACGGGCCGGACGGAGCACGATCTCCGGTGCGTCGTAGCCGCTCGTGTCCGGCCACTCCTGGCGCGCCAGCGTGATCAGCACGCCGCCGTATTCACGCCGCGCCGTCGGTGGACGCCAATCACCGCCGGTCGCGGCCGCGAATTCGAGCCCAGCCCACTCCCGCCAGGGGTTCACGCCGGTGGC
This sequence comes from uncultured Gemmatimonadales bacterium, assembly GCA_963798855.1. Taxonomy (GTDB): domain Bacteria; phylum Gemmatimonadota; class Gemmatimonadetes; order Longimicrobiales; family RSA9; genus CAWCUU01. The sequence continues at coordinate 1,002,639 of CAWCUU010000002.1, forward strand.
CGCCTCGATCATGTCCGCAATGTGGGCGCCGCCGACGCGGGCGCCGATCTCCAGGAACCAGAGCCTCCCATCCTCGCCGCGGATGAACTCCGCGTGAAGCGCGCCGAGGTGAAGCCCCAGCGTTGCGACCAGGTCGACGGTCATCGCGACGAGCGCCGCTTCCTCCTCCGAGCCCCGCTCGACCGTCCGGCTGCAGAAGAGCCCGCCGCCGTGGTAGACGTCCAGCGGCGGGCGAGCGTAGCGGTGCGCCTCCGCGAAGCGGAGCTCGCCGTCCTGTACGAGTCCGTCCACGTGGTAGACCGCTCCGGGCACGAAGCGCTCGAGCAGCCGGAAGCTGCGCTCGTCGCCGGCGCGCTCGAGGGCGCGCCAGAGCTCCTCGACGGAGCCGATCCGCTCGATGCCGGTGGTCGATGCTGCAAGACGCGGCTTCAGCACCCACGGTGGGGGGGCGCGCGAGGCGAAGTCGCGGACGGCCTCGTCGTTGAAGACGGCGGTGAAATCGGGGACGGCGATGCCGGCCTCGGCGGCCTTCATCCGCATCGCGAGCTTGTCGCGGAAGAAGCGGGTCGCGCTCTCGCCCATCCCGGGGATTCGCAGGTGCTCGCGCAGGGCCGCGGCGACCTCGAGATCGAACTCGTCGAGCGCGACGACGCGGTCGATGCGCTCGGTGCGCGCGAGCCAGGAAACCGCCCGGATGACGTGATCCGGCTCGGTCAGGCTCGGCATGAAGTGGACGGCGGCGAGCGCGTCCCGCGGCCACTCCACGTCCTTCAGCGACTCGACCGTGAGCAGCAGCACCCGCGCGCCGCGCTCGCCCGCGGAGCGCAGGAAGTCCTGACCCTTGTCGTAGCTCGTCAGGCAGAGGAGCGCAGGAGCGGGGCTCATCGTCGGACGAGAGCGCTGCCGACGGTCAGGCCGCGGCGGCGTCCTCCAGCGAGCGGCTGCTGTCGCGGAATCGTTCGCGCAGCTCCGGGTGCGCCTTCCAGAGGTACCAACCCATGACCGCGGCGGACAGCAGGTTGCCGAGCGCGACGTTCCAGCCGCCGAGCGAGTTCAGGATCCAGTTCGCGAAGAGCGACAGAAATCCGAGCAGTGACGCCTCGAGCGTGACGAAGACCAGCATGAACGCGATCAGCAGCCCGGGCTCGCGCTGTGCGAGGACGAGCATCGCCGCCGCGACCATACCGATCGCGATGAAGGCGGCGAAGTGCAGCACGGTGTAGAGCAGGACGCTGCCGGCCGTGATCTGCACTTGCGCGCTGCCCTGCGCGCCGTAGAAGAGCGCGGAGCCGAGCGCGGCCGGCGTGAACAGGATCGTGCGGGTGACGAGGTCGAAGAACAGGAACCAGACCGCGACGGTGCCTCCGCCGAGCAGGCCGGCGATGATGCCCTCGCGGACAATGCGGTGATTGGCCAGCACCTCTCGCCAGCTGGACACCTCGTAGGGGCTGGTGTAGCGAAGCCAGCCGGCCATGACGAGGCCCGCGATCAGGTTCCCGATCAGTACCCAGGGCCAGCCGAGCTCACGCAGCACGTCCACTCCGCTGATCACGAGCCCCGTATAGAACATCAGATCGAAGAAGACGAGCCCGAGCAGCACGCCCACGATGAGCCCCGGCGCGAGACGCGCGTAGCCGACGAGCCACGCGACGAGGACGCCGAGCGCAATGAAGACGATGTAGTGGATGACCGTGTAGATCGCGATCGTCCCGCCGCCGATCGTCTCGACACCCTGGCCGAGCACCGTCGCCGCAAGGAACTGCGGTGTCGCGAGCAGGTCGCCGCGCGCGAGGTCGAACAGGAAGAAGAACACGATGACCGCCGTCGCGGCCAGGATCCCGGCGACGACGCCGCGGACCACGCTACGATTGCTTTCCACCCAGCCCTCCTGTCGGCCCGAGGAACACGCTGGTGGGCGATCACCGACGCTCTGTCCTGCCGCCAGCGTTGCCGGCTCTGCCTAGACCTTGTTCACCACCAACAACACGAGTAACAGCGGGAGGTAAATGACGGATGCAAGGAACAGGCGACGGGCGCGATCGGTGCTGCGGTCCAGCACCATGGCTACCGCCAGCGCCACGAAGGCGAGTCCCAGCGCGAATGCGCCGAAGAAGTAGATCGCGCCGGCGAGACCGAGCACGTTCGGCAGCAGCGAGACCGGCAGCAGCGCGATCGCGTACAGCATCGCCTGTCGTGACGTCGCCCGGCCGTCCGGATCGAAGACGCTCAGCATCGCGTAGCCGCCGCGCCGGTAGTCCTCCCTGTGCATCCACGCCAGCGCGAGGAAGTGCGGGATCTGCCACAGGAAAAGGATCCAGAAGAGGCTCCACGCCGCCGGGTCGAGCGGAGCGCCGGACGCGGTCCATCCCGCCAACACCGGCAGCGCGCCAGGGATCGCGCCGACGAGCGTCGCGAGCGTCGTGAGGCGCTTGAGCGGAGTGTAGACGAGGATGTAGCACAGGATACTAGCGGAGACGAGTAGCGCGGTGGCGGCGTTGACCGCGATCAGCAGATAGCCCGCGCCGACCAGCGACATCGCGAGCGCGAACAGGAGCGCACCACGGCGGCCGATCCTGCGCGATGGCAGCGGGCGCAGACGCGTTCGCCGCATGCGCCCGTCGAGATCCGCCTCGGCGTACTCGTTGAGCGCGTTCGCGCCCGCAGCCGCCAGCAGCACGCCGATCAGCGTATGAAGCAGCCGGATCCATTGAATCCCGCCGTGGGAGCCCATGTAGAAGCCCGCCGCGGAGGTCATCGCGACGAGCCGCGTGATGCCGGGCTTCGTCAACTCAATGTAGGCGCCGACCCGGACCCGTACGCCGCGGCCGTGCGGCTCGAGCGCCAGCAGCGCATCACCGCTCGTCTGCGGTCGGCTCTCTCCCACCGATGCGGGATTCGTCGCCATCGTCGAGCTCGCCTTCATGGGACCAGGCGGTTTCCTTCCGTGTCCGAGACCGACAGCGCGCCGACCGGGCAGATGTCGCAGGCCGTGATCAGCCGCTCCCGCTCGATCGCCGGCGCTTCCGGCTGGAACGAGCAGAGCCCACGCTCGTCCAGCACGAAGACCTCCGGGGCGACGGACATGCAGTCCGTGTACCCGACGCACGCCCAGCGGTCGATCCGCACCGTCAGCTCCCCGATCGCCCGCTCCGCGAACTGATCCACTCGATCTCCTCGTCGCCCCCGAGCTTGCCGCGGCGGAAAGCCGCAGTCCGGGCAATTTAGCGGCAGCCACCGGGCGGTTCCAGTCGGCCCGGGCTATCCCGGCCCGGGCGCATGCCGGTGTGACAGGGCCGTTCTTCCGAGAGCTCGGGGGTTACGATCTCCCGCGCCGCTTCACTCGGCCGTAGCTTTCCGGCATGTCCCACCTGACGAAGCACATCGCCGCTCGATACGTCCAACCGCTGCGCGAGGGCGGCTCGCTTCCGGCGGTCGTCGACACCGAGGACGGCGGGCTGTTCGTCGTCAAGTTCCGCGGCGCGGGGCAGGGACCGCGCGCGCTGATCGCGGAGCTGGTCGTCGGGCTGCTGGCCGACGCGCTCGAGCTTCCCGTCCCGGAGCTCGCCGTCGTCGACCTCCCCGCCGGCTTCGGCGACGGCGAGCCGGACCCCGAGATCCGCGAGCTGCTGCAGCGCAGCGTAGGCATCAACGTCGGTCTGCGGTACCTGGATGGGGCGTTCAACTATGACGCGCGCGCGGCGGGCGAGCTGCTGGACGCTGCGTTCGCGACCCGCGTCGTCTGGCTGGACGCGTTCCTGACGAACCCGGATCGGACCGCGCGGAACCCGAACCTGCTGATCTGGGAGCGCCGGCCGTGGCTCATCGATCACGGCTCCGCGATCTACGTCCACCATTCGTGGGCGGCCGCCGACGCCGCTCGCAGCCGCGCGCCGTTTCCGCTCATCGCCGAGCACGTCCTGCTGTCGCGCGCCAACGACGTGCTGGCGGCCAATGCGGAGATCGGACCTCGCCTGTCCGGGGATCGGGTAGCCCATACGCTCGAGGCCGTGCCGGACGAGTTGCTGATGGACCCGCTCGCGCGGGGCGAGTTCCGCTCCGCGGACGAGGCCCGCGATCGTTACCGCCGGTACCTCGGCGCGCGACTCGAGGAGCGGGAGGCCTGGGTCGCCGAGGCGGAGGCGGCGAGGCGGCGCAAGCGCGAGGAGATGCCCCAGCGACTGGTGACGCGCCAATGAGCGAGTCGACGGCCGGGCGCCGCGTACAGTACAGCTTCGCGGTGCTGCGGGTGGTGCCCCATCCACATATCGGCGAGGCCGTGGACGTCGGCGTCGTGGTGCATTCGCGGCCCGCCGCCTTCCTGGGCATCCGCGTGGTCTCGGACGCCGCCGTCCTGCGCCGGATGGTCGGCGACGTCGACATCGATCTCCTCGCCCGCTACCTCGCCTCCTGCGAGGCGATCGCGGCTGGCGACGCGGCCGCGGGTCCGATCGCGCTGCTCTCCCCGCCCGAGCGCTTCCACTGGCTCTCGGCCCCGCGCTCCGACGTGCTGCAGGCCTCCTCCGTCCATTCCGGGCTGAGCTCGGATCCGGCCGCGGAGCTGGACCGCATCTTCGCGGCGTACGTGAGGCTGCCCCGCGAGTAGCGTTCACGTCGACCCCGGGTGCTTCGGCGTCCGCCGCGTCACTTCCCGCCGTCGATCGAGAGGACCTGGCCGGTGATCCAGCCGGCGCGATCGGAGGCGAAGAACAGCACGCCGTAAGCAATGTCTTCGGGGCTGCCGAGCCGCTTCAGCGCGATGCGCTCGACGAGCGCGCGCTGCCCTTCCTCGCCGTACGACTGCCACTGCCGCTCTGTGGCCGGATTCGAGCGGACGAAGCCGGGCGCGATGTTGTTGACCGTGATCCCCCAGGGCCCGAGCTCGTGCGCCAGTTGCCGCGTCAGCCCGATCTGCGCCGCCTTCGCCAATGCGTACGCCTGGATGCCGGTGAGGCTGATGCCGAGGCCGGCGCCGCTCGAGATGTTGATGATGCGTCCGCTGCGCGCCTTCTTCATCGCCGGCGCGACGGCCTGCGAGCAGTAGAAGGCGCCGGTCACGTTCACGTCGAAAATGCCGCGCCATTCCTCCGGCGAGACCTCCTCCACTGGCCGGCCGACCTGACCGAGCACGCCGCCCGCGTTGTTGACCAGGATGTCGACGCTGCCGGTCCCGGCGTACGCCTCGGCCACGAGCGCCTCCACCGCCTGCCTGTCGGCGACGTCGACCACTCGCGCGAAGCATGACCCGCCGGTCGCCTCGCCGAGCCGGCGGGTTTCGTCGAGCTCGTCCGCGAGCACATCGCACGCCCAGACGCTGGCGCCGCGTTGCGCGAAAGCGAGGCAGATCGCGCGGCCGAAGCCGTGCGCCGCCCCCGTGACGACGACGGTTCGGCCGTCGAACTCACCGTTCATTCCTCACCCCACGAGCCGGTGAGCAGCGAGCGCGTCTCCTCGACCGCCACCCCCCAGATCGCGAGCATCTCTTCGTCGGGACGCTGGTAGAGCCCGCCGTAGTTCCCGTCGCCGAGGTAAGCGCGGAGCGCCTCCGGGTCCAGCGCCCGGACGCGCGCGAGATCCACCATTGGCCGCTGCGTCAATGGCACGTCCACCCACGGCAGTCGCGTCCACGGGAAGTTCTCCATCCAGGAGCCGTGCGACGCGACCGGGTCGATCTCTCGGACCTTCGCGAGCGTGAGCGGCGCGCTCCACCAGTCGTGGAACAGGACCCGGCAGTCGGGATGGTCGGCGATCCACTCCGGCAGGAGCTGCCGAACGGCGCCGTTGCCGCCGTGCCCGTTCACGATGAGGATGCGACGGAACCCGCTGTGAGCCATGCCGTCGAGGATATCGCGCACGACCCGCAGGTGGGTCTCCACGCCCAGGGAGATCGAGCCCGGAAACTCGCGGAAGTAGGGCGTGACCCCATAGGCGAGGACCGGGAACACCGGGATGCCGAGTGGCTCGGCGGCTTCCACCGCGACGCGCTCGGGGAGGATGCAGTCCACGGTGAGCCGCAGGTGGCTGTGCTGCTCGGTGCTGCCGAGAGGCAGCACCGAGCGATCGTCCTGCTGCAGGTATCGCTCGACCTGCATCCAGTTCATGTCGGAAATGCGCACCGCCGACTCCGGCTCCGGCTGAAGACCTGAAACGGGAAGTTACGCATCGCACAATACATTGCGCGACCAAACCCGCCACAGCCACCTTGCTTGCATGCGCATCGGCTACATCGACGGACCGCGGCTGAGGCGGGCCCTGATCGCGGGGTGCGAGTACGCGCAGACCGCACGCGCCGAGTTGAACCGGATCAACGTCTTCCCCGTGCCGGACGGCGACACGGGGACGAACCTCGCGCTGACCGTGCGCTCGATCATGCAGAAGCTGCACGACCTCAATGCCGGATCCGCGGCGGAAGTCGCGGCGGTCGCCGCGGAAGCCGGGGTCCTCGGCGCCCGCGGCAACTGCGGCATGATCCTGTCCCACTATCTGCTGGGGCTCGCCGAGTCAATGGGACAGCGCGCGCGGCTCAGCGCGGTCGAGTTCGCGCGCGCGCTGCGCGGCGCCGTCGAGCACCTCACCCGCGCGCTCGAGCGCCCGGTCGAGGGCACGATGCTGACCGTGATGCGCGACGTCGCCGACGGAGCCGAGGAGGAGACGACCCGCGAGCAGAACGATTTCGCGGAGTTGATCGAGTCGATGCTCGCGCGTGCCCGCGAATCGCTCGCGCGGACGCCCGAGCTGCTGCCGGCGCTGAAACGCGCCGGCGTCGTGGACGCCGGCGCGAAGGGCTTCGTCGCGCTGCTCGAGGGCGTGGGGCGGCTGATCCGCGGCGAGCCGACGACGGCGGATCCGGACGGGGCGGCCGGGCCGCGCGACACCGCGGCGCCGCTGGCCGCAGGAGCGGTCGACTTCCCTGGGCCGGCCGAGCGTTACCGCTTCTGCACGGAAGTACTGGTGCGCGGACGGTCGCTGCCGACGGAGGAGACGGTGCGGGCCGGGCTCCGCGAGCTGGGCGACTCGCTGATCGTGATCCGCTCCGGCGAGGTGCTCAAGGTTCACGTGCACACGGACGAGCCGGAGCGCGTGTTCGCCTGGCTGCGTGCCACCGGCGAGGTCGTCACCCACAAGGCGGAGGACATGTCGGCCCAGCACGCCGCGGTGGGGCGATCGTCGGCGGCGCACGTGGGGCTGGCGCGGCGGCCGGTGGGCGTGCTCACCGACTCCGCCTGCGATCTCCCGGACGAGGTGATTCGCGCCCACGGCATTCAGGTCGTTCCGCTCATGCTGCTCTTCGAGGAAGAGGTGCTGCGCGACCGCGTCGAGATCAGTTCCGCCGAGTTCGAGCAGCGCCTGGTCGCCGGCGCCCATCCCACTACGTCGCAGCCGCCGCCGGCGGAGTTCGTGGAGGGGATACGCCGGGCTGCGGAAGACGCGGAGTCCATCATCGCGGTCCTGCTCGGCTCGACGCTGTCGGGCACGTTCGCCTCCGCCGAGGTCGCCGCGAAGCGCCTCGAGGGCGCGAGCGTGCACATGGTCGACTCGCTCGGCGCCTCGCTGCTGCAGGGCCTGCTTGTGCTGAAGGCGGCCGAGCTCGCCGAGCGGGCCATGCCGCCGGCCGAGATCGTGGCGGAGCTGCGGCGGATCCGCGCTCGCTCGGGCATCCTGTTCACGGTCGAGTCGTTCGAGCGGCTGATCGCGTCGGGTCGGCTCGGTCGCGGAGCGGCGTGGCTCGGCACGATGCTCGGCGTCCGGCCGATCCTGTCGCTCACGCAGACGGGCACGGTCGAGGTGGCCGCGCGCGCGCGAATCGCGGCCATCCAGCCGCGCATGCTCGATCTGCTGCGCGGGCGCGTCCCGCCGGGATCCGCCGTACGCTTCGGCGTCATCCACGTCGCCAATGCGCGTGTCGTGCCGGAGGTCTCCGCGGCGCTGCGCGCGACGTTCGGTGATGTCGAGATTCTCAGCTCGCCGGCGACGCCGGTGATCGCGACGCACATCGGCCCGGGTGCCTGGGGCGTCGCCTACATCGTGGAGTGATGGAAAGGCAGCTCGCCATGCCGACCGACAGACGCTCCGTGATCGCGCTGATCGCGCTCCTCGCCGTGGCCGGTGCCCCGCGGGGGCTGCACGCCTCCGTGCCCCAGCGGCCAGCCAGGCCACAGGCGCAGGTGCCGGCGCAGCCCACGACGGTGACGCCCGGCACTGCTTCCGTCGCAGTGGACTCCGTGCCGCCGGGCGCGCCGGTCGTGCTCGGACGTGACACGCTGCTTCAGGTGCGTACCCGCCTCGGCTCGTTCTCCGCGGCGGATCGGGCGGCGGCGGTGCAGGGACGGGTGCTATCGCTCGCGACCACCCCTGGCCGATTCGGCGCCAATGGCGTGGTCCACGCGGACTCCGCCGAGGGCGGCATGAACCTCGTCGCGGGCGACCTCATCATCATGACCGTCACGGATGCCGATGCCGCGGCGGTCGGCGCGAGCCGTGACTCGCTGGCGGCGGCGTACGCCGCGACGCTCCAGCGGGCGCTACGCGAGCGAGCGGAGGCGGTGAGCGTCAAGGCGCTGGTGCTCGGCGTGCTGTATACGCTCATCGCGACCGGCGTGCTGATCCTGATCCTGCGCCTGTTCGCGAACGCGTTCCCGCGCTTCTACCGGCTGATCAGCATGTGGCGGCGTACGCGACTGCGCTCCGTTCGGATCCAGAAGCTGGAGCTGGTGTCGGCGGACCGGATCGCGGACGCTCTGATCCTGATCGCCCGTGCGGTGCGGATCGCGGCCACCGTGCTGTTGCTGTACTTCTACCTGCCGCTAGTCCTCAGCTTCTTCCCGTGGACGCAGGAGCTGGCGGCGCACCTCGTCGGGTACGTGTGGACCCCGATCGTCGGCGTCGGCCAGGCGATCGGTAGTTATCTGCCGGATCTCTTCATCATCGCGGTCATCGTCGTCGTCACGTACTACGTCCTGAAGCTCGTCAAGCTCTTTTTCGACGGGATCGGCCGCGGCTCCATCACGTTCGAGACCTTCTATGCGGACTGGGCCGCGCCGACCTACAAGATCGTCCGCTTCCTGATCATCGCCTTCGCACTCATCCTGACCTGGCCGTACCTGCCGAAGAGCGGGTCCGAGGGCTTCAAGGGCGTCTCCGTGTTCCTCGGCGCGCTGCTTACCTTCGGCTCCGCGTCGGCGATCGCGAACGTCGTGGGCGGCGTCGTGATGATCTACATGCGCCCGTTCCAGGTCGGCGACCGGGTGAAGATCGCGGACACCATCGGCGACGTCGTCGAGAAGAACCTGCTCGTGACCCGCGTACGCACCATCAAGAACGTGGACGTGACCGTGCCGAACTCGATGGTGCTCGGCAGCCACATCATCAACTTCAGCTCGACCGTGAAGGAGGGCGGGCTGATCCTGAACACGAGCGTGACCATCGGCTACGACGCGCCGTGGCGGGACGTGCATGCGGCGCTGATCGACGCCGCGGCGAGGACCGGCGGCGTGCTGAAGGAGCCGCACCCATTCGTGCTGCAGACCGCGCTGAGCGACTTCTACGTCGCGTACGAGCTGAACGCGTACACGGATCAGCCCAACCGTATGGCCGTCACCTACTCCGAGCTGCACCAGAACATCCAGGACGCGTTCGTCGACGCGGGCATCGAGATCATGTCGCCTCACTACGAGGCTCTGCGTGATGGCAATGCGCTGGCCATGCCGGCCGCGACCCTGCCTCCCTCGTACGAGCCGCCCTCCTTCCGCGTCTCCGTGCCAGGGCTTTCCGGCGATGGCCGTGCGGCGTCGGCGCGAAAGCCCCCGGGGGCCGGGGCGGGGAGCGAAGCTGAGCCACAGCTCGAGCTCGAGCCGGAGCCTCGACCCGGCCGATGACCTATCTTCTGATCGCCGTCGGCGGCGCGCTCGGTGCCCTCGGCCGCTACAGCGCGGCCGGCTGGGTCCACACCTGGGCCGGCGACGCGTACCCGTGGGGTACGCTGCTCGTGAACGTGGTCGGCGCTGCGATGCTGGGGCTGTTCTACCGGACCGCGGAAGCGCTGCTCGTTTCGCCCGGCACCCGCGCGTTCGTCGCGATCGGCTTCCTGGGCGCGTTCACGACGTTCAGCACTTTCAGCTACGAGGCCGCGGCGCTGCTCCAGGACGGGGAATGGGGTGCGGCGGCATTGTACTCGCTGGGCAGCGTGGCGCTCGGGCTCGTCGGCGTGTTCTTCGGCTTCTGGCTGGCTTCTCTAGCTCTGCGAACGGGGGGGTGACGTGACGCACCGGTTCCGGGGCGAGCGCACGCTGATGCGCATCTTCATCGGGGAGAGCGACCGCGCGGAGGAGGGGCCGCATCGCGGCAAGGCGCTCTACGAGGCGCTCCTGCTCACACTGCGCGAGCGCGGGTGCGCGGGCGCGACGATTCTGCGCGGCATCGCCGGCTTCGGCGCGAGCGCACGGCTGCACACGGACCGCATCCTAAGGCTGTCGCTGGACCTGCCGATCGTGATCGAAGTGGTCGAGACGGAGGACCGCATCCAGGAGCTGCTGCCGGAGCTGGAGCCGATGATCGGCGGCGGGCTCGTCACGCTCGAACGGGCGCGCGTGATCCTCTACCGGTCCGGTGAGGAGGCCACGGACGAGCGCGGGCGGCATCGCATCGAGGGGCTGGAGGAAGAGCCTTGAGCGACGTGCGCCGCGTCGCCGTGGTTCAGGCTTCGCCCCGTCCGTTTCGGCGAGAGGCCGCCCTCGAAGAGGTCGCGCGGCTCGCGGCCGAGGCCGCGGCGGGTGGCGCTCGGCTCGCGCTCTTTCCCGAGGCGTTCGTCCCCGCGTACCCGTGGGGGCTGATCTTCGGGACGCGGGTGGGTGGGCGCACGGACGTCGGTCGCAGCATGTTCGCCCGCTACTGGGACAACTCCGTTGTCGTGCCCTTCGACCGCGCGGCGGCGACGACGACGTCCGGCGACCCCGCGGTGCGGGCATTCCACCACCTCGCCGCCGCGGCGCGCGATGCCGGGATCCACCTCGCCGTCGGCATCATCGAGCGGGACGCCGATTTTTCCGGTGGCACGCTGTTCTGCACACTGCTCCACTTCGGCCCGGACGGGCGGCTGCTCGGCCGGCACCGCAAGCTGAAGCCGACGGCCGCGGAGCGCCTGATCTGGGGCGAGGGCGATGGCAGCACGCTGCCGGTCGTCGAGACGGAGCTCGGCCGCGTCGGCGGTCTGATCTGCTGGGAGAACTACATGCCGCTGGCGCGCACCGCGATGTACGCGAAAGGCGTGCAGGTCTACCTCGCCCCGACCGCGGACGCGCGCGACACCTGGCAGGCGACGCTGCGTCACATCGCCTGCGAGGGCCGTTGCTTCGTGCTCGGCTGCAACCAGTATGTGACGCGGGACATGTATCCGCCCGATCTGCCGGGGATCGAGGAGCTCGACGGCGCTCCGGAGGTGCTCTGCCGCGGCGGCAGCGCGATCGTCGGACCGCTCGGCGAAGAGCTCGCGGGTCCGCTCTACGGCCGCCCCGGCATCCTCTACGCCGACCTGGATCCGCAGGCTCTGGCACGGGCGAAGTTCGACTTCAATGTCGTCGGGCATTACGCTCGACCCAATGTGTTCCGGCTGCGCGTGAACGAGCGGCGGTCCGCTCCGGTCGAGCGACGGAGCGGGGCAAGCGCGCACTCGGAGCCGGGCGGAGAACGGTCGGAGGGAAGGGTGAGACGATGAACCGGATCACGGGACAGTGGGCGCTGCTGACGGGGGCATCGGCCGGGATCGGTGAGGCGTGCGCGAGGCGGCTCGCGGCCGAAGGCGTGAGCCTGGTGCTGTGGTCCCGTCGCCTCGGACGGCTCGAAGCGATGCGCGAGGACCTGGCGGAAACCGACATCGATGTGCGCGTCGATGAAGTCAATGTGCGCGACCGCGACGCAGTCGGTGCGGCCGTCCGGGCGATCGAGAAAGCCGACATCGAGCTCGACATTCTGATCAACAACGCCGGTCTAGCCTCCGGACTCGACCCCGTGCACAGCGGGGACGCCGAGGACTGGGACCGGATGATCGACACGAACGTGAAGGGGCTGCTGAACGTGTCGCGGGCCGTGCTGCCCGGCATGATCCGGCGCGACAGAGGCCACGTCGTGAACATCGGCAGCACCGCCGGCCGCTGGGTCTACCCGTCCGGCAACGTCTACAACGCGACGAAGTTCGCGGTCCGTGCGTTGAACGAGGGGATGAGCCTCGACCTGGTCGACACATCGATTCGGGTCTCCGCCGTCAATCCTGGCGCTGTAGAGACGGAGTTCTCCGTCGTGCGCTTCCACGGCGACGAGGAGCGCGCGGCCGGCGTCTACCGCGGATACACGCCGCTCGACCCCGACGACATCGCGGATGCCGTCGCCTACGTGCTGAACACGCCGCCGCACGTGAACATATTCGAGATGTACGTGCTGCCGTCGGCGCAACGAAACGGCGTCACCTTCCGGAAAGAGGACGGTTGAAGCTTCGCCATCGAACGCGCGTCGCCGCCCTCCTCGCGCTCCTGCAGCTCGGCTCCGCTGCCGGCTCCGAGACCCTTGCGCAGACCGGCCGCCCGCAGGCGCCGACCCCCGGCTCCGCCGGGCGGGGACGCGAGTCCGGCGCAGATCTCACGATCTACCTGCTGACGATGGGCCCCGGCGATGCCGTCTGGGAGCGCTTCGGTCACGACGCGATCCTCGTCCACGATCCGGTCGCCGGAACGGACATCGCCTACAACTACGGGATGTTCGACTTCAATGCGCCCCACTTCTACAGCAACTTCGTCCAGGGCCGGATGATGTACTGGATGGAGGGCGATCCCCTCGCCTGGATCCTGCCCATCTATCGCCAGGAGAACCGCACGGTGTGGGCGCAGGAGTTGAGCCTCACACCCCCGCAGCGACTGGAGCTGAAGCGATTCCTGGAGTGGAACGCGCGACCGGAAAACCGCTTCTACCGCTACGACCCCTTCCGGGACAACTGCACCACGAGGGTGCGTGATGCGATCGACCGTGCGCTCGGCGGCGTGATCCGTCGCGCGACGGAGAGCGAGCCGTCCGGCACGACCTACCGCTGGCACACCCGGATCCTGATGGAGCCGCAGCCCGCGGCGTATTCCGGGATCGAGCTCGGCCTCGGCGAGCCGACCGACGACGAGATCACCGTCTGGGAGGAGATGTTCCTGCCGATGCAGCTGATGGAGCAGCTGCGCGACATCGAGGTCACGGGACCCGACGGCAGGGCGGCGCCCCTCGTGAAGCGCGAGCTCACGCTGCTCCCGTCCGACCGGCCACCGCTGCCCTCGCGGCCACCGACGCGCTGGCCCTTCTATCTCGCGATCGGCATCGGCCTCGGGCTCGCCCTCGCGCTGACGGGCGCCTCGGCTGCGGCCACCCGCGTGGGACGATTCGCTTTCACCGTGCTCGGCACCGGATGGGCTGCGTTCGTCGGGATCTTCGGCTGCGTGCTCGTGTTCCTCTGGGGCTTCACCGACCACTGGGCCACGTACTCGAACGAGAACGTGCTGCAGTTCGGGCCCCTTTCGCTCGCGCTCGTCCCGCTGCTGCCGCTCTTCGCGCTCGGCCGCGCGCGCAGCGCGACGACGCTCGCCGCCGCCGTCGTCGCTGGCCTCGCGGTCATCGGCTTCGCGATGCAGCCGCTGCCCGGCCTGGACCAGGTGAACGGTGAGATCATCGCGCTGGCGCTGCCCGCGCACGTCGGGCTCCTGGTCGGAGTGCTGGCGATCCGTCGTCGAGCGGCTCCCGTACCGGATGGGGACACATGAGGATCGCGCTCCGCAACGCGCTGGTGGCCGCGCTGCTCGCCTCCGCTTCCGCCTTGGTGGGCCAGCAGCCACGAACGGCGCCCGCCGCCCCGCCTGCCGCCGCCCCGATCCCGCTGATCCCGCAGCCCCGCGAGCTCACCCCGCTCGGCGCCGTGCCGTTGAGGCGGGGAGTGCACGTCGTCGCGCCGACGAGCGCCGACGACCAGTTCGCCATCGACGATCTGCAGGAGGCGCTGCGGGAGAGGCAGATTCTGGTCTCACCCCGTCCGATCGAGGGGGCGGTGCGCGTCGCGGTGCACCGGCTGGATACCCCGGCGGGACAGGCGGTCCTCCGGTCGGCCCGGCTCGAGCTACCCGCCGCGAGGCGTGACGAGGGCTATGTGCTCGTCGTGGAGCGGGGTCGCGCGGATGTCGTCGCGGCGACCGCGGCCGGGATCTTCTATGGCGTGCAGACGCTGAAGCAGCTGGTGACCGGAGCGGCCGACGACGCGGTGCTGCACGGAGCGCGGATCCGGGACTGGCCGACGATGCGCTGGCGCGGGCTGCACGACGACCTCTCGCGCGGGCCGGTGCCGACGCTCGACTTCCAGAAGAAGCAGATCCGCACCTTCGCGGCGTACAAGCTCAACGTGTACTCGCCGTATTACGAGCACACGCTCGAGTACCCGTCGAATCCGCTCATCGCGCCGCCGGGTGGAGCGATGACGGCCGAGCAGGTGAAGGAGCTGGTCGCATATGCGCGGCGCTACCACGTGACCGTCGTGCCGGAGCAGGAGGCGTTCGGTCACCTACATCACGTGCTGACGAGCCAGCTCTACGCGCCGCTCGGCGAAACGCCGCACGGCCACGTGCTCGCGCCTGGCGACACCGGGTCGCTCGCGCTGATCGCTGAGATGTTCGCCCACATCGACTCGCTCTTTCCCGGGCCGTTCATGCACATCGGCGCGGACGAAACGTTCGAGCTGGGCCGCGGTCGCACCGAGGAGAGGGTGAAGGCCCAGGGGCTGGGCCCCGTGTACCTCGATTTCCTGAAGAGGGTCGAAGTCCGGCTGCGGCCGCTCGGCAAGAAGCTGCTCTTTTGGGGCGACGTCGCCATGAACGAGCCGAAGCTCGTGCGCACGCTGCCGAAGGACCTGATCGCCGTGCCGTGGGTCTACTCCGCGGAGCAATCTTTCGATCGCTTCATCAAGCCGTTCCGGGACGCCGGCATGCAGGTGTGGGTCGCGCCGGGCGTCAGTGGCTGGAACCGGATCTGGCCGGACTTCGCGGTCGCGCTTCCGAACATCCAGGGCTTCGCACGCGACGGCCAGCGGCTCGGGGCGGTCGGGCTGCTGAATACGACGTGGGACGACGACGGCGAGGCGTTGTTCAATGAAACGTGGTACGGCGTCCTCTTCGGCGCCGCCGCGGCGTGGCAGCCGGGAGAGAGCGACACGACGGCCTTCCAGCTTGCCTACGGTCCCGTGTTTCACGGCGACGCGACGGGCGCGATCGACTCCGCACAGATGCGCCTCGCGGCGGCGCACCGACTTCTGCTCCGCGCGCACGTCGGCGACGCGAGCGACTACCTCTTCTGGCTCGACCCGTGGAGCGTGGACGGCCGGCGCACGACGGAGCAGATCCTGCCCGTGGCGGACTCGCTGCGGTTGCTCGCCGAGCGCGCGCTGGTCGACATCGCCCGTGCCCGCGAGCAGCCCCTGCGGGAGAGCGACGCGCTCAATGCGCTGGAACTAGGCGCCCGACGCGTCGACTTCCTCGGCATGAAGTACCAGCTCGCGGAGGAGATCGCCGGCGCCTATGCCGCCGCGCGCGACGCGGCCGACGGAAAGCAGAAGGGCGTCTCCGCCGGCCGCTACCTCGGCGACATCTCCGGAATCAATGGCCGGATGCAGGACATCCGCGACGGCTACACCCTGCTGCGCGACGCGTACGAGGCGGCCTGGCTGCGCGAGAACCGACCCTACTGGCTGCACAACGTGCTCGCCCGCTACGACCTCGCCACGCAACGCTGGCTGGGCAGGATCGACCGCTTCGAGTCCGCGCGGCAGCAGTGGTACCGCACGCATACGCTGCCGACGGCCGAGAGCCTCGGCATCCCCGTGCCCATCGGCGGAAGAACGACCTCCTGACCTCCGATGTGCCGAGGACGGCTCGCCGCCGGCCGACGCCGCCGGCTCGATCCGTGCCCGTCCGACGTAGCGACGACTCGCTGAGGCCGAGCCTGTCAGCCGGCAAGGTCAGGCCGTCCGCGTGCAAGTCGCGCGCGCTTGGACGTCATCCTGTGTGAGGGGTGGATGAGCCCACCCTCCCACCTCACTGGAGGCAGCGATGTCGAAGAGAATCCTCCCCACCCGGCTGGCCGCCGCGCTGATCGCGCTCTCCACGACGGTGACTGCGGTTCCGGTGGTCGCGCAGACCTCGCAGCTCGCCGCCGACTCCACGGTCCGCCGCGCCACCCGATCCGATGCGCGGCCGCCGCGCGTGTTTCTCGGCGGTACGCTCCTGCTCGGGCATCCCGTCGGGGAACTGGGCCGCTACCTGAACGACATGCCCGGCGGCAGCCTCGACGTGGTCACCCGCATGGACCGTCGAGGCCTTTTCGGCCTCCGCGCCGAGGCCGGGTTTCTCCAGTACGGCAGCGAGCAGAGCCGTGTCATGCTGAGTCCGACCATCGGCGGTCGCGTCCTCGGCGACCTGCGCACGACGAACATGATCATCTACGCCGGCGTCGGACCGCAGCTCGTCGCGCCGACCGGCGTCGTGCGGCCCTACGTGGACGCCTCTGTCGGCGTCGCCTACTTCGCGACCGTTTCCAGCATCGGCGGCGACAACAGCAGCGCATTCGCCAGCGATACGA
Organism: uncultured Gemmatimonadales bacterium; assembly: GCA_963798855.1. Classification (GTDB taxonomy): domain Bacteria; phylum Gemmatimonadota; class Gemmatimonadetes; order Longimicrobiales; family RSA9; genus CAWCUU01. The sequence continues at coordinate 1,019,277 of CAWCUU010000002.1, forward strand.
ACTACGACGACGCCACATTCGCGTGGGGCGCAGGCACCGGGCTGTACATCCCGCTCAGCCACGGTCACACCCCCTTCTGGCTCGACGTCGGCGCCCGCTATCACGCGAACGGACGCGCGAGCTATCTGCGCGAAGGCGACATCGAGGACCTGCCCGACGGCTCGATCGCCTTCGACCCGATCCGCAGCGCCGCCAACCTGATGACCTTCCACCTCGGCGTCAGCATCGGTCTGCGCGGCCACTGACCCCACCCGGCCAGACGCCGCGCCCGGCTGCAATCTGGCCCGCCGTGTAAGGTCCTTCCGAGCGGACGTCCCTCCATGCACTTTGGAGAGAGAGGTCGTGCCACGACGCGAACCCCTCCGCGGTCAACATCCTTCCGATTCCGCCGCGCCCGCCCCCGCAGCACGCGCGGGCCCGTGGCATGGAGAGGGTAGATGGGCTCCCACGACTCCCCGGCATCCGACGCGCCCGCAAGCGAGACGGGGCGCCAAGTCGACGCGGTCCCGCCTCGAACGATCGGCCGCTACCGGCTCCTCGATGTCCTTGGCAAGGGCGGCATGGGCGTCGTCTATCTGGCCGAGCAGACGGAGCCAATCCAGCGGCGCGTGGCCCTCAAGCTCATCAAGCAGGGGATGGACACGCGCGAGGTGATCTCGCGCTTCGAGTCGGAACGCCAGGCACTGGCGCTGATGGACCACCCGAACATTGCACGCGTCTTCGACGGCGGCGCGACAGAGTCGGGCCGCCCGTACTTCGTTATGGAGCTCGTCCGTGGTGTGGCGATCACAGAGTATGCGGACGCACACCGGCTGAGCACCGCGGAGCGGCTGCGCCTGTTTCTCGATGTATGCGCCGCGGTGCAGCACGCGCACCTGAAGGGAGTGATCCATCGGGATCTGAAGCCTTCCAACGTGCTGGTGACGGTGCAGGACGGCACCCGCGTCGTGAAGGTGATCGACTTCGGCATCGCCAAGGCCGTCGGGCGCCCACTAGGTGAATCCTGGCCGGTGACGCGCATCGGGCAGATGGTGGGCACGCCTGAGTACATGAGTCCCGAGCAGGCGGAGATGTCGGGACTCGACGTCGATACCAGAACTGACATCTACTCGCTCGGCGTCATCCTCTACGAGCTCTTGATCGGTATACTGCCCTTCGACCTGGCAGCGCGATCCCCGAATATTGTTCCGCATGTCTTGCGAGAGCGGGAGCCGCTGAGGCCGAGCGCTCGCTTTACCTCAGCGGGCGAGGCAGGTACGGAAGTCGCGGAGAGGCGGCGCACCACGCCATGGTCCCTCCGGCGCGAGCTGAGGCGCGATCTCGACTGGATCATCCTCCGGGCGATGGATAAAGATCGCATCCGCCGCTACGAGACCGCCCACGCTCTGGCGCTCGACATCGAACGGCATCTGAACAGCGAGCCCGTGCTCGCTCGGCCCCCGAGCATGGTCTACCGCACCGGCAGGTTCGTGCGGCGGCACCGGGGCGGCGTGGCGGCCGCGACCATCGCGACGATCGCCATCGTGACGGGCGCGGGGGCCGCGAGCGCGGGATTCTTGCACGCGCGAGAGGCGCAGGCCCGCGCCGAGCGCGAGGGGCAGGCGTCGAAGACCGTCGCCGACTTCCTGGTGAACCTCTTCCGGGTGAGCGATCCCGGCGAGACGCGGGGCAACACGATCACCGCGCGAGAGCTGCTGGACAGCGGCGCCGTTCGGATCCATGCCCTCGCGGGCGTCCCGCTCATCGAGTCGAGGCTCATGCGCACGATCGGCGCGGTCTATGCCGGGCTGGGACTGTACTCGGCCGCACACCCCATGCTCGAACAGGCGGTGGCGCTCGAGGAGCAGCGGTCCGACGGCGACGGCCTTCAGCTCATGGACGCGCTGCTGCACCTGGGGCAGCTGGAGCGGGAAGAGGGGAATTACACGAGCGCCGAAGCGCACCTGAAGCGCGCACTGGAGCTCGGACGCGGTGTGCTCGGGGCGAGGGACACGCTGGTCGGCACCGCGATGAACTCCCTGGGCGGACTCTATGAGATCTCCGGACGCTATACCGAGGCGGAGCCGCTCCTGCAGGAGGCGCTGCGCATTTACCAGCAGGCGGTGGAACCGGCTGGCGCCTCGACCGCCACCGTCCTGAACAATCTCTTTGTGCTGTACTGGCGGATGGGCGACTACGCGCGGGCTCGGAGCTATCTCGAGCAGTCGCTCTCTCTTCGCGAGAAGCTGCTGTCTCCCGACGATCCCCAGCTCGCGACTGGCTACAACAACCTGGGAGCGCTGTACTTCAGCGAGCACCGCTACGCGGACGCCCAGCGGGCCTACGAGCGCGCGCGCCGGATCTGGGAAGCCGCACTCGGTCCGGAGCACCCCAGAATCGCGAACGTCTTGAACAACCTGGCCGAGGTAGCGTGGGCCCAGAAGCGGTACGAGGAGGCCACGCGCGACTTCCAGCGATCCCTGGCCATCAAGGAGAAGCTCCTCTCGCCCGGCGACCCGTCGCTGGCCGTCACGATGAACGGGCTGGCGAACGTGTACCGAGATGAAGGACGCTTCGATGACGCGGAGACGCTCTATCGGCGCGCATTGTCCATTCGGGAACGCTCCCTCGGCCCGGACGACCGCCTCATCGCCGAGACGCTGGAGGATTACGCCGAGCTAATGCGAAGGAGCGGGCGCGACGACGCGGCCGCTTCCCTCGTCGAACGCGCGGCCGCGATCCGGGCGAAGCTACCCGTGGGGTAGGCACCCCCCGGAGCGCGGCTCGACTTCACTGCGTCTTGGTCGTGTCGGCCTTCGTGTCGTCAATGACCACATCCGGGTCGATGACGATATGCTGGGTCGCACCGCTGCGGGTCGTGCAGTCTATGGTCAGCGAATAGGGGTAGGTCCCGGGAGGCACGGTGTCGATGGGCTCCGCGATGTCCCCTGTGGACGTCTTCCTGGGCGGCCAGGTGCCTCCGGCGTGGGGCGCCACGGCGATGCTGTCGAACTTCGCCGCCTTCCGCCACGTGACGGTCTGCACGTCCTTCTTGTTCACGCCTTTGCTCAGCGGGCCGATGTTGATGACGGTCTCGATATCCGAGCACTGCCCGTTCACATTGATGTCGCCCGATGCCTGCGCCTTCGTCGCGCCCAAGGCTGCGGTCGTCTCGGAGGCCGCGACGGCGTTGGTCGAATCTGCAGCGGGTGCCTGATCCTGGGTGCCACACGCTGTGGCGGCTCCGATCACGGCGAGGAAGAGGATCTCGGGGACGCGCTTCATCGCACCACCTCCAGGAGAGAAGATGAGGTGAGGCAGGATGTCTCGAAGATGCGCATGTACCGTTCTCCCCACAAGATGATCCGCGCGTCTACGATTCACAGCACGCATGTTGCAGTACCCCGCGCCAGGAGCCGCCCCGCTGTGCGGCGCTTGCCCGCCCACCGCCGTTCCGGAGGTCCCGTTATGCCCCCACGCCCGCTTCCGTTGCTCGCCGACGTTCTGTCCCGCTGGCCGGCCGCGCGCCAGATCGCGAGCGCGCTAGGGGGCGGAGCGTTCGATACGGCCGGTGAGCCGGACGACGTCGCCCTCTCGAGCCGGACGCGCGCGATGCACTCGCGGCTGCACGGGAGCCGCACGGTCGAGAGCATCTGTCCCTACTGCGCCGTCGGCTGCGGCACGCTGATCCACGTGCGCGACGACGCCATCGTGGACGTCGAGGGCAACCCGGAGAGCCCGATCAACGAGGGCACGCTGTGCCCGAAAGGGGCCGGCATCTTCCAGTATGCCGTGAACCCGAAGCGGCTGACGAAGGCGCTCTGGCGTCGCCCGTACGGCACGGCCTGGGAGGAGGTCAGCCTCGACTGGGCAATGGATCGGATCGCGCGGCTGTTCCGCGACTCGCGCGATCGTGGCTGGGTGGCGGAGGACGAGGAGGGACGCCCGGTCCGGCATACCGGTGCGATCGGATTCCTGGGCGGCGCCGCCCTCGACAACGAAGAGAACTACCTGATCAAGAAGTTCTGCGTGGGCACGGGAATCGTCCACGTGGAGAACCAGGCCCGCATATGACATAGCGCCACGGTCCCCGGTCTGGGGACGCCGATGGGGCGCGGGGGCGCGACCACCTTCCAGATGGACCTCGCCAACGCCGACTGCCTGCTCATCATGGGCTCGAACATGGCCGAGGCGCATCCGGTCGGGTTCCGCTTCGTCATGAAGGCGCGCGAGCGGGGCGCCGAGGTCATCCACGTGGACCCCCGCTTCACGCGCACGTCCGCGCACGCGACACAGTACGTGCAGATCCGCGCCGGCTCCGACATCGCCTTCCTCGGCGGTCTGATCCGTTACGTGCTGAGCAGCGAGCGGTGGAGCAGCGACCCCTTCTTCCAGCGCTACGTCCGGCACTATACGAACGCCGCCGACATCATCTCGGAGGCGTTCCAGGATACCGAGGCGCTGGGCGGCTACTTCTCCGGCTGGAGCGAGGAGAAGGGCCGCTACGATCCCGAGTCGTGGCAGTACGTCGGGCACCGCCGAGAGGCGAAGACGAAGTCGGGCGAGGAAGAGGACATCTCGGCGGTGAAGGAGTCGCAGGCGCTCGGTCCTCGCACGGGCGAGACGGAAGGCGGACCGCCGCCGACCGATCCCACCATGCTCGACCCGCGCTGTGTGCTGCAGGTCGTCAAACGGCACTTCGAGCGCTACACGCCGGAGATGGTGGAGGCGGCCTGCGGCATCCCCGCCGAGCGCTTCCGTCGCATCGCCGAGACGCTGCTCGACAATTCCGGGCAGGAGAGGACCACCGCGATCTGCTACGCCGTCGGCTGGACGCAGCACACGGTCGGCCCACAGATCATCGCGAGCGCCGCGATCCTGCAGCTGCTGCTCGGCAACATCGGCCGTCCCGGCGGCGGGATCCAGGCGCTGCGCGGCCATGCAACGATCCAGGGCTCTACCGACATTCCCACGCTATACGACCTGCTCCCGGGCTACCTGCACATGCCGGCGAACGCGGACATCGATGCGGACCTCGAGACCTACATCTGGAACGAGGGCGGCAAGGGTGGCCTGTGGGCGAACACGAGCAAGTACCTTGTCTCGCTGCTGAAGGCGTGGTTCGGCGAGAACGCCACCGCCGAGAACGATTTCGGCTACGGCATGCTGCCGCGCATCACCGGCGACCATTCGCACATGCCAATGTTCGTGAAGATGCACGCCGGCGAGATGGAGGGGCTCTTCCTGATGGGGCAGAACCCCGCCGTCGGTGGACAGAACGCGCGCTTCCAGCGGGCCGGGCTGCGGCGGCTGAAGTGGCTCGTGGTCAGGGACCTCTTCGAGATCGAGAGCGCCACCTTCTGGAAGGACTCGCCCGAAGTGCGGGAGGGCGCGGTCCGCCCCGAGGAGATCGGCACGGAGGTCTTCCTGCTGCCCGCCTCGACCGTGCCGGAGAAGGATGGCTCGTTCACGAACACGCAGCGCCTGATCCAGTTCCACGACAAGGCGGTCGACCCTCCGGGCGACTGCCGCTCCGAGACCTGGTTCATGCACCAGCTCCACAAGCGGGTCCGCGAGTTGTATGCGGGCTCGGACGAGGAGCGCGACCGGCCGATCCACGCGCTGACGTGGGACTATCCGGAGAAGCCCGACGGCGAGCCCGAGATCGACGCCATCGTGCGCGAGATCAACGGCTACATCTGGGCGCCGACGTGGGATGGGCGGGAGCAGCTCTCCAGCTACAAGCAGCTCCGTGATGACGGCTCCACCGCTTCGGGCTGCTGGATCTACTGTGGCGTTCACCCCGGCCGCAACCGCGCCCGCTCGCGCAACAAAGGCGACGGCTATATTGCGCAGGACTGGGGTTTCGCCTGGCCCAACAATGTGCGCATGCTCTACAACCGCTGCTCGGCCGATCCGAGCGGCAACCCGTGGTCCGAGCGGAAGCGCTACGTCTGGTGGGACGAGGAGCACGGGAAGTGGGCCGGGCTCGACCAGCCCGATTTCCCGGACGAGAAGCGCCCGGACGACCCGGGCGATCCGGACTCGGAGGGGACCGACCTGCTCGCGGGCGACTCGCCCTTCATCCTGAAGCCGTGGGGCAAGGCGTGGATCTTCTTCCCGTTCGGCATGAAGGACGGGCCGATGCCGACGCATTATGAGCCGTGGGAATCACCGGTGCACAACCCGCTCTACGACCAGCAGGAGCGCAATCCCGCCGCTAAACGGTGGGACGTGGAGGGAAATCGATACCACGGCGTCGGGAATCCCAAGTACCCGTACGTGCTCACGACGTATCGCCTTACGGAGCACCACACGGGTGGCGGCATGACGCGCTGGAACAGCTGGCTGGCGGAGCTGCAGCCCGCGGCGTTCGTCGAGATCAGCCCCGAGCTCGCGGCCGAGAAGGGCGTCCGACACGGAGGCTGGGTCACGATCTCCACGGCGCGCGGCGAGGCCGAGGCGCGCGCGCTGGTCACGCGCCGGCTGCGGCCACTCCGGGTGGCGGGTCGAACGATTCACCAGGTGGGATTCCCCTGGCACTACGGCTACGGCGGCATCGCGCAGGGCGCGTCGGCGAACGACCTCGTGTCGATGGTCGGCGAGCCGAACGTGACGATCCACGAGGGGAAGGTATTGACGTGCGACCTGCGGGCGGGTCGGGTCGGAGCGGGGGTCGCGGGCAACGGGGAGCATGGCAATGGATGAGCGGTGGCTGGACCAGGCGCGGCGGACGGCCGGCACGACGATCGAAGCGGGCGTGTCCTATGGCTTCTTCACCGATACCACGCTGTGCATCGGCTGCAAGGCGTGCGAGGTCGCGTGCAAGCAGTGGAACCAGCTGCCGGCCGATGGCTTCGGGCTATCCGGCCACTCCTACGACAACACGCGCGCGCTCGGAGCGAACACCTGGCGGCACGTCTACTTCATCGAGCAGTTCGACCGCGACCGCTTCGCGAGCCTGCCGAAGGTCGAGGTGCCCGCAGAGGCGAGTCTGCCGGGGCGGGGTATGCCGGGCGACGCGAACCTACCCGCCGATTTCGAGCCATGGGGCAACCTGACGACCAGCGAGCAGTGGGCGCAGCCAGGCAGCCGCTGGATCTTCATGTCCGACGTCTGCAAGCACTGCGTCCACGCCCCCTGTCTCGAGGCCTGCCCGACGGGCTCGCTGATCCGCACGGAGTTCGACACCGTCTACGTCCAGCAGGACGTCTGCAACGGCTGCGGCTACTGTGTGCCGGCCTGCCCTTTCGGCGTGGTTGCGATCGACCGCGACGGTGACGGCAAGGCGCACAAGTGCACGCTCTGCTACGACCGCATGAAGGACGGTCTCGAGCCCGCGTGCGCCAAGGCATGTCCGACCGACTCGATCCGCTTCGGGCCGGTCGACGAGCTGCTCGAGAGCGCGAAAGCCCGCGTGCGCGAGCTGCGCGAGCGCGGCATTCCCGCCTACCTGTACGGCTCGGGTGGGCCGCTCGAGGACGGGTGTGACACGAGCGCGCTCGGAGGCCTCAACTCCTTCTTCCTGCTCATCGACCGGCCTGAGGTCTACAACCTGCCGCCGGCGCCGAAGCGACCGTCCGAGCGAACCTTGCCGGGGCTGATCGCCGGGCTTGCGACGGCGGCCGCGCTGACCGTCGCCGGCGCTCTGGCGTTCCGCAGCCATGGAGAAGACCGATGAGCGAGAGGCCTGCCGCCGAGGGCGCCGCCGCCGTCACGCCCGCACCCGAGGAGTACGGCGGCGCCGTCGCGCGACGCCGCCGCAAGAGCCGCGGCGGTCTGGACCGGCACCGCAGCCCGAGCGGTGTGCCGCCGGTCAAGCCGCCGCCGTGGGAGATGAAGTATATCCCCGTCTATTTCTGGGTCGGCGGCATCGCCGGCGGAAGCTGGCTCGCCGCGACGCTCGAGGACGCTGCCGGCGACCGTGACAGGGACGTCGTCCGCGCCGGTCGCTATGTCGCGACCGGCAGCACCATCGTGGGGACCGCGCTGCTCATCCTCGACCTCGGCCGACGCGAGCGCTTCCTGAACATGCTGCGCGTGATCCGGCTCCGCTCGCCGATGAGCCTGGGCTCCTGGGCGCTCGCCTCGTTCGGCGCCCTGTCCGGCCTCGCGACGATGCTCCAGCTGAGCGACGACGCCGCGCCCGCAAGCTTCGTCGGCCGGTGGTCCCGCGGCGCGCCGGGCCGCCTCGTGCATGCGGCGGGGCTCCCGCTCGCGCTCCTGGTCGGCAGCTACACGGGGGTGCTCATCGGGGCGACGAACGTGCCGAGTTGGGCGGAGCGCTGGCTGCTGCTCGGCCCGCTGTTCGTCGCGTCGTCCGCGTCCAGCGGGCTGGCCGCTGTCTCCACCGCGCTAGCGGCGACCGGTGGTGGCTCGGCCGCCGCACGGCGCCGGCTCGCGCGGGCCGAGAGCATCGCGCTCGCCGCCGAGCTCGCCCTCGGCCTCAGCGCCCACGCCCATGCCCGGGCGAGGCTTCCCTCGGCGCGCGAGGAGCCGCGACGCGTCACCGCGTCGCGGTGGCTGACCCTCGCCGCCGGCGCCGCGCTGCCGCTCGTCTCGAACGCCATCGACGGGTACGCCCCGCGGCGCGGCTCCGCTGCCGGGGAGCTGCGCCGGCGCCCGGGCAGCCGTAGCTCGTCGAAGCCGGGCAGCGGACGGACGCTGATCGCCGCGGGTCTCGCGCTGGCCGGGAGCCTGGCTTTGCGGCTGCTCATCATGCACGAGGGGCGCCGTTCCGCCCATACGCCGGAGGACACCTGGGTCCACGCACGCAACGCGGATCTCGGCGGATGAGCGACGGGCGGGCGCACGGCGAGTCGCCGGAGGGCGTGATCGTCGGCCGGATCACAATCGTGCAGGAGGACCGCATCCGCGTCATGGATGCGGCCGGCAGGGGCTATCTCTTCACGGTGGCGCCCCGCCGCGCCTCCGCACGTCAGCTGGAGGCGTGGCGGGATGCCGGGACGCGCCTGACCGTCGAGTATCGCGGTCAGCCGGACGCGGGTGCCGTCGCGACCTCACTGCGGGCAGCCGGCTGAGCCGAATCGACTGCCGCGTCCGGCCGCGTCCCGATCGGAGGTGGTCTCTGAAGGCGTTCTCCGCTCACCGATCAGTTCGTCGGCGCGCGCGCCGCCGGCGGCGACATCTGCGGGACGTCGGCGTCGGCAACGAGCTTCCAGCTGCCGTCGGCCTGCCGCTTCAGCACGACCAGATAGCTTCCGTTCACGGTCGTCTTTCGGCCGTTCACCATGACATCCTGCGAATAGGTGCCGGTCTCCCAGGCCATGTCGCCGGAGATGTTCGGCCCGTTGCCCTTGTTGATCTGAAGATTGCTCGGGGCCATCGTCGTATCGGAAAGCACGTCGCGTATGTCCCCTCTGCCACTGTGGATTCCATCGGGCGTCACGATCACCGCATCGTCTGCGAACAGATTGACCAGCGCATCCATGTCTCCGGCGTTGGCTGCGCGCTGATAGGCATCCCGGACGCTGTCGATCGACGCCGGGTTGGCCGGCGCGGCGGCGGCCATGGCGCCGCCCATCGTGTCGGACGGCGCGTTCGCCTCCTGTGTGCCGGGCGCGTTGCACGCAGCGATCGCGAGCGGCATCAGGAGGGTGATGTACGTCGGAAGGGAGTACCGCATGGCGCACCTCGGGAACGGGAAGAGGGCTCTCGACGTTTGCCGGGAGGCCCGTTGCGCGCGACGGCGTCGTGCCGCGCACGCCCGAACGCGTCCGTTGCACAACCAATGCAAGTTGGTTGAGGCCCGCATGTTCGGCAAGCGACGTGCGAAGTTGGGAGTGGGGCCGCGCCGCCATTTGGCGCCCGCTCCCGATACGCCTCAGGCCGCGGCGCGGCGGGGTACGGGCGGCACGGCGAGCAGGTCGAGGTCGTCCAGCAGGCGGTTAGGATTCTCGTTGAGCAGCAGCGTGGCGTGCTCGGCCGCGTCGCGAGCCCTCAGCAGGCGGTCCGCTTCCAGCGGAGACTGCGGCCGCGAGTCGGCGTGGTTGTCCGAGCCGATCAGGTCCGGCAGGCCCTCGGCGAGCAGGTCCCATGCGAGCTGCCGCATGTCGGGCTGGTAGCGGCCGGCGAGGCTGCCTGCGTTCACCTGCAGCAGGGCGCCCGCCTGTTTCCACTCGACGATCTCATCCAATGCGACCCTGCCGCCATCCCTGCGATACCGCTCCGGGTGCGCGATCACCGGCCTGCGCCCGTGCTCCCGCACCGCCCGGATGATCTCGACGCAGCCCTCCGGCAGCTCGAACCCGAACTCGATCAGGACGTAGCGACTCCCTGCGTGCCCGACCCCGTCGACGGAGAGGACCGGGGCGACGCTCTCGGGCGTCGTCAGCAGCAGCTCCTGGCCGAGCTGCAGCCGGGGCACATCGTCGCGGCCGCGCAGCTCGGCGGTCACGGCCTCGTAGACGCGACGGAGCTCGCGCAGCCTCGCCTCGAGCCTGCCGGGCTGTTCCGCGAGGAACCCGAAGAGGTGCGGGCTGAAGGCGAGGCGGCGCACGCCGTCAGCCGCCAGGCCACGGAGGTGACGCGTCGTCTCTTCCAGCGAGCGGGAACCGTCATCGACGCCGGGCAGCAGGTGATTGTGGATTTCGACGAAGTCGCGTGTCTCGCTCATGGATCCCGACCGGATGCACGCAGCGTGCGAGAGATCAGATCCCGAGCCAGTAGGAGGCCTTCAGGATCAGGACGTTCTCCGGCGGCGTCGCGAAGAGACCGCTGGCATCGCTCGCGAAATCGAAGCGGGGATCGGCGTCGCGTACGTAGCGACTCTGCTGCCACACCAGGTAGAGTGTCGAGCCCGGACGATACTCCCAGCGCAGCACCGCATTTCCGCGTAGCGAGCGGACGAAGAAGTCGCCGTCCTCGAAATCGATCTCCGCGACGCCGTCGCCGTCCGCGTCGACGTAGCGCTCCTCGTCCAGCACGCACGTCGCGCCGCCGTCGCAGCGCACGCCATCGGCGGCCCGCACGGCGGCTCCCTCGGTGAACGGCAGGAATTCGAAGCTCTCGGGGCGGGCGAGCTGCTTGTATGCGGTGTAGTCACCGGAGGAGAGCAGCGGCTGCGCGAAGAGCTGCAGGGTGAGCGTGCGCGTGAACGTCACGTTCAGGCGCGTCTCCATCGAGAGGCTGTGCCGCCGCAGGTCGGCGAAGATGTAGCGCGGGCCGTACGTCGGATCGTAGCCGAGGTCGTCGGTACCGGTCACGTACTGCGCGGAGGTCGTGCCGCGCGAATATTCCGGCTGGATCTGCATCTCGAGGCGGGAAGACGGCCGCACGGTGAGCTCGATCCCGGCCCGGAAGCTGGACCCTCCGATGCCGTTCCACTCGAGGTCTACCGATGGCTGGATCGCGAGCGGCGAGCGCCGGTCGTTGCCGGCCCGCAGGCCGAGCGACCACGACGCGGGCTGCACCATCAGCGGCCCACCCCGGGTTGCGGCGTCATCCAGGAGGCGGGGGGAGTGCTCCAGGTCTCCGTCCACCCACCAGTAGTTGAGGAACGTCGCGTGGCCGTCGAGCGAGTAGGAGGCGTTCTTGTGCGCGTGGGCCCACGAGCCGAGCGACCACGGATCGCGCAGCGCCTCGTGACGCCAGTTCTGGAAGGTCATCGCCTCGATTCGATAGCTGCGCAGCACCGTTCCGGGATCGATCTCCTGATAGCCGAGCCGGGCGCCCGCGTCGAGGCGCTCGCTTCCCTGGAAGAAACCGAGGCCGTTCGAGTCGAAGCCCGGCGTCCGCTCTCCGAGCCACGCGCTACCCGTCCAGTGGCGGCCGCTGCGGCGCTCCAGCTGCAGCCGCCATTCGGCGCCGCGCAGCGACGTCGCGGTGCTGTCCACGTCGAGCCCTCGCGCGTCAGGCCGCTGGAAGTAGTGACTGCTCGACTGCTGCAGCTCCAGCATGGCCTCCGGTGTGCCCTCCACGAGCGTTCCGGCGAGGAAGCCGAAGACCGCCCACTCCCGGTCCGACCAGGTGTGCTCGAAATCGAGCCCGCCGCTGAACGCGCGACCGGGCAGGTAATCGAACGAGCCGTCATCGGGCAGGCTCCGATCGAGCGCGGTCACGATGCCGCCGAGCTGGCTGGCGCCGTCACCCAGGTCCTGCTGCACGCGGGCCACCGCGAAGCCCGTTCGCGGCTCGGCAAGGAAGTCGACGGTCGAGTCTCCCGCCAGAAAGAAGGCGCGACCGCGCTCCTCCTGCGTCAGCGCGACGAGGCCGCCGACTGAAAGGCCGGATGCGGTACGGCCGGTCAGCTTCGCGGCACCGAGGATCGACGCGGTGCCCGGCGTGTCCGTGAAATCCGCGTCGTCGGGTCCAGAGCCCCGCGGCTCTCGACCAATGCGTCGGCTGTAGAAGAGCGTGTTGCGCCGACCGGACAGGCTGAAATCGAAGATCCGCGCGTCCTCGACGAAGAACGGTCGCTTCTCCGGGAAGAACGTCTCGAACGCGCTCAGGTTCACGACCGCCGGGTCCACCTCGACCTGGCCGAAGTCCGGGTTGAACGTCGCGTCCAGGCTGAACGCCGAGCCGAGGCCGTAGCGCACGTCCGCGCCCGCTCGCATGCGGGCGTCTGAGCCGTCGAAGAAGGGGTTGCCGGCTTCCACGGGCGCCGTGCGCACCTTCCCCAGCGCATACGGCTTCACCTCGATCTTGCGCACGGCGTGCGGCAGGACGAGGCCCGTCAGACGCCCGAATTGGCTGACCCGCCCGGGCCGCTCGCGACTGCGCAGCGCAAAGTCGACCCGCTCGTGGGCGGCGATGCGCTGCCTCGAGAAGTTGACGCCCCACGTTTGCGCCTCGTCGGACGCGCCGTAGCGGATCTGCGAGAGCGGGATGCGCATTTCCGCGGTCCATCCCGCGCTGTCCACCGACACCGCCGAGCTCCAGACGGCGTCCCACGAATCATCCTCCCGCTCGTCATCGTACAGGTAGTCGTCGCCCTGGACGCCGGCGGCGCTGACGCGGAAACGGTATCCCGTGCGACCGTCCAGGTTGGTGTCGAGCTCGAGCTCGAAGGAGTCGAAGTTGCCACCGTCGTCGCGGCGCACCAGCTGGCGCGCGATCAGGTCCGGATTCGACTCGTGCAGGCGAGCGCCGACGTACAGGGCTTCTTCGTCGAACAGGACGCGGACTTCGGTCGGCTCCTCGGGCCGCGCGCCCTCGATCGGCTCGCGCTCCACGAAGCCGCTGATCGGTGCGGCAGCGGTCCAGGCCGCCTCGTCGAGGACGCCGTCGATCTCGATCGGACCCGCGCGCATCGTCGCGGCCGCGGTGCGTGGGTGCTCCGGGTCCGGCCGGGGCGCCTGGATCGAACGCGCCGCGCCGATCCCTCGGGCCGCGACACGCGCTCGGTGGTCAAGATCGCTGTGCCCCGGGTCCGAAGCAGACGCCGAGAGCGGTGCACTCGCCGTCGCAACGAGCATGATCGCCGCGACGGTCGCCGCCGCTCGTGGTGGCGCCGCGCGGCGCGGAGTTATGTTCATCGCATAACGGATCATCGATTCGAGAGCGCGCAAGATATCCGCCGTCACACCCGCTTCCAAGGAGCCACGCGGATGCAGGAGAGCCCATGGCGTTGATCGTCGGCCGGAACGCGTGGACGAAGCCGCGCCTCTTCGCCGTCGCGACCGCCATCTTCATCGCCGATCAGCTCACCAAGAGGTGGGCGCTCGGAGCGCTGGAGAACGGCGATACCTTCCACGCCCTGGGCGGGCTCCTGCCGCTCACGCTCGCCTTCAACACCGGCATCGCGTTCGGAATACGCATCGTCAGCGGCCCGGCCGTCCTGCTGCCGCTGACGCTCGCCGTCGGCTTCGCGCTGGTCTGGCTGTATCGCCGCGCGAGACCCGGCGACCCCTATCGCATGGCGGGCATCGCGCTGGTGGGAGGAGGTGCGGCGGGCAACCTCTTCGACCGCGTCCGCTGGGCCCGCGGAGTGGTCGATTTCATAGGCCCGATAGACTTCGGCGTGGTGCTCTTCCCGATCTTCAATCTGGCCGATGTCGCGATCACCTTCGGCGCGCTGCTGATTGCCGCATCCATTGGTTGGGAGGAGCGCGTAACCGAAGAGATCGAGCAGATCGGTCCGGAGTCCTCCCTCCGAACCACCCCGTCGCCCGAACACCCGCCGTCGTCTCAGGACCGAGAGCCGAATGCGGGCACTCCAGAGGGCCACAATGTCCGACCCCAACCCGAGCCCGAGCCCCCACCGCTCACCAGCTGATGTCGCCCTGCCGCGAGGTGTCGATGGATTCCGGCGCGCTCGTTCGGAACAGGTACGCTTCCATGTTCGTCGAGAGGAATTCCCGCGCGTCCTTCTCCCGCACGTCGAGCCCATGGTGATTGATGAGCGCGGTCTGATAACGCAGCCACTCCGCCCAGCAGCTCCTGCAGATCGACGCAAGCACACGCTCGCCCAGCTCGTTGCGCAGCGGCGCCCGCTCCAACGGCTCGCCCGTCTTCCCGCACCGCACGCACGTCACGTCCGCCATTCTCGCTCTCCCATGCCTGGATCCCGGTCCCGCACCTCTACCCCGGGGTGAGGCAGGCGTTCACGGTGAGGCGCTAACGGCGAGGCGCTCATTGAGAGGCGCTAACGGTGAGGCGCTAACGGTGAGGCGCTCTCGGTGAGGCGTTAACGGCAGGCGGGGGCGCCTCGCTTTCGCGCCTGCCCTTCAGCGCCTTCATCAGCGCCTTCAGTCAGCGCCTTCAGTCAGCGCCTTCACTCAGCCAGTCGATGACGCGCTCGAGGTCATGGGCGCGGGTGCGGTGGTTGAGGACGCAGAGTCGCAGCGCATAGCGGCCGTGCAGCCGAGTGGACGAGATCAGGCCGACCCCGCTCTCTGCGAGGCCGCGGACGAGCCGTGCATTGAGTCGCTCCAGCTCTGCCTCATCGTTCACGCTGGGCGGGTGACGCCGGAAGCACACCACTCCGAGCGCCGGCCCGGCCAGCGGCTCCAGCTCGGCCTTCGCGGCGACGAGCTCCGCGGCGTGACGGGCGAGCGCGAGCGAGCGTTCGATCGCGGTCGCGAACGCGGGCACGCCGAAAGTGCGCAGCGACATCCACACCTTCAGCGCACGCGCCGCTCGGGTGAGCTGTAGCCCGCGGTCGGCGAAGTTCACCTCCGCGCCGGCCACCGCGGTATCCTGCAGGTAGTCGGGCATGATATGGAAGGCATCGGCGAGCAGGCCCGTCTCACGCACCAGCAGGCAGCCGACCTCGAACGGCTGGTACAGCCACTTGTGCGGATCGAGAACGATGGAGTCCGCCCGCTCGATTCCCCGCAGCGCCTCGCGTCCTTCGTGGGTCAGGACCGCGAAGCCGCCGTAGGCGGCGTCGACGTGCAGCCAGATCCCGCTCTCGGCGCAGAAATCCGCCAGCTCAGGCAGCGGATCGATCGCCCCGGTGCTCGTCGCGCCCGCGTTCGCCACCACCAGGAACGGCGAACGACCCGTCTGCCGATCCTGCTCGACCGCGGCGCGCAGCGCATCGAGATCGATGCGGTAGCGGTCATCGCTCGGAAGCTCGCGCAGGCGCGACTCATCGACGTCGATCATGCGCGCGGCGCGCAGCACCGAGGAGTGCGTCTGATCGGAGAAGTAGATGACCCCATGTCGATCGTGGGCGTCCCCGCCGCGCTCCCTCTTTCGCCAGGCCTCGCGCGCGCAGACGAGCGCGTCGAGATTCGCGGCGGAGCCGCCGCTCGTGAGCAGGCCGCCCGCCGTCGCCGGGTAGCCCACCCAGTCGCAGAACCAGCGCAGCACCTGCAGCTCCAGCAGACTCGGGCCGGAGGAGGCCTGTGACGTCCCCGCGAAGATGTTGTACCCGCTCGCCAGCAGATCACCGAGGATGCCCGGCCAGGTGGGGCAGCCCGGCACGTAGCCGAGAAAGCGCGGGTGGTCGATCCGAGATGCGTACGGCAGAACCCGCTCCTCGACCAGACGCAGGACCGTGTCGGGATCCAGCGGGCCTTCCGGCGCCCCGGCGGGCAGTTGCGCCTCCAGCTCGGTACGCGGGGCCCAGCGCCAGACACGGTCCTCGTCCAGCGCTAGGATGCGGTCGACGAGCCGGTCGATCACGTGATGGCCGAGCCGGCGCATGGTCTCGGCGTCCATCTCCAGCGGATCGACCGGGTCGGTCGCGTCCGCGTGCATTCCGTCATCGTCGGCGATCATCCGCCCGATCTACGTCGCGGCCCGCGTCGCCGTCAATGCCGCTCCGATTGACGGTTCGGCGCTGTGGCACTACGCTCCCGCAATGTCTCGCCGGCCGGCGAGCGGCCGGACCAGCACCGGAGGAAGCATGGCGGATCGCACCCAATCGAACGGGCGGGGTTTTCGGTTCCGCGTATCGGATGCCGTGGCCGTGCCGCTGCGCGGAATGCTGCTGCGCCTGCGGAGAATCGAGGGGCAGCCGTCGATGAAGCAGCTCCGCAAGGGATCGAAGCTGCGTCTTATCGCGCCGGACGGATCCGAGCGCGACATCACGATCGTGGACTACTCCACGACAGGTGGGCGCGCGACGCAGGAACGGCTCGACCGCACCGGCGAGCTGGACATCGTCATCTCGCCCGACGACGCGCTGGTCGACGACACTCCGGTGGAGATCGGCTGGTTCGCGACCGCCCCGTGAGCACGCCGCGCCGTGCCTTCCTGACGGGCGCGACCGGTTTCATCGGGAGTCGCCTGGCCGGCGAGCTGGCGGACCGCGGCTGGACGCTGCGGTGTCTCGTTCGACCCCGCTCCGACACGAGCACCCTCGAAGAGCTCGGCGCCGAGCTGGTCCGCGGTGACGTGACCGACGCCGACACCATGGATATCGCGCTCCGTGACGTCCAGCTCGCCTACCACCTCGCCGGTGTCTACGATCTCGGCGCGGTGGACGTCGAGGCGATGGAGCGTGTCAATGTCGCCGGAACCGCCGCGTTCCTCGGCGCCATGGAGAGCGCCAGCGTGCCGCGCGCCGTCCATGTATCGACCACGATCGCGCTCGGACCGGTCGAGCACGGCCTCGGCGACGAGCACACCATCCACGACGCGGGCACGCGTTCGGCGTACGAGCGCACCAAGCTGGCCGCCCACCGCCTCGCGCTCGACGCGCAGAGGGCCGGTCTGCCCGTGATCATCGCGTGCCCCGCCGCGGTCTACGGTCCCGGGGACGAGGGTCCGAATGGCCGCTTCATCCGCGATCTGCTCGGGCACCGCCTGCCCGGTCTCCTCACCCGACCGGCCTGGTTGTCTTATGTGCACGTGGACGACATCGCGGAAGGACTGGTGCGGCTGGGCGAGAACGGTCGGATCGGCGAGATCTACGTGCTCTCCGGCGAGCCGGCGACAGTAAATGACTTCGCGGAGCGGGTCATGACGCTGGCAGGGGGCCACGCACCCCGCCTCCGATTCCCTCCCTCCCTTGCGCGCCTCACCACTCGCGCGTTGGACCCCGTTCTCCGGCTCGCCGGCTCCGGCTACTCGTTCAATGGCGAGAACGTCGACACCACCAGCCGCCTGCGCTGGCTGCATTCGTACGAGAAGGCCGAACGCGAGCTCGGCTACCACCCTCGCTCCCTCGCCGAGGGCCTGCCCGAAACCGTCGCCTGGTTCAACCCCTGACCCGTGCCGCACCCTCAGCCCATTCCCCCCGGCCCCTCCTTGCCCTCGCCCTCGCCCTTGCCCTGGCTTTGTCCTAGCCCTTGAACCACTCGAACGCCGTATGGCATGCCCGGCACCAGTAGGTCGCGACGGACAGCGCGGAGCCGAACGGCGAGTGGAGCTCCGTGTCATCGCCGTCGCAGAAGGGGCACAAGAGCCGTTCCGGCAGGCCGAAGTCCGATGCACTCAGAACGGTGCCGGTGCTCGAGCGGCTGCTCGGGTGACTCTCGCCTGTCAGGCTGCTCTCGCTGCTTCCTTTCATCAGCACGCCCTTCAATCCATGAGGAAGACGCGGTTGCGATCGCCGCGGATGCGCTCGATCGTCGCGGCATCCGGGCCAGCTCCGGCGGCGCGGCGGGTCGCTTCATCGAAGCCGTCGAAGTCGGGAGCCGGCAGCTCGGCTGATGCAATGTCGAGCAGGTCGAGCAGCGGACCCAACTTGTCGAGGTAGCGGCGGCGAAGCTCGCTGCCGGCGGCGCTGACGACGCCGGCCTCGACCATCAGCGACGCCCTGATCGAGTCCGGTCCGAACCATCGAAGCGCCACTGGCAGCACCGCGTCGGCGGCCTCGCGCATGCGAGTGCTCGCGTGCTCGCCCGAATGCGCCAGCCGGCGCAACCAGGCCGCCCCGTGCGCGGCGTGGAAGCGTTCCTCGTCCAGAAGCTTCTCCACCCGCTGACGCAGCGGCGGATAGGAGCAGTCGCGCAGCGCATGGAATTGCACGCTGAGCGCCGCATCCAGCAGCACGTTCAGCGCGATCAGCGCCGGCCAGTCCGCCGGCGCCGCGTCCAGCGCCTCGACGTTACGATACTCGGCCGGCTCACGACCGTGCTCGAGCGGCCCCGGATCCTGCCCGAAATCCTTGAGCAGCGAGTACAGAAGGCGTGCGTGCCCCCACTCGTCCTGCGCCATCGACGCGCACGCGATGCACGCCTCGATCTCCGGGGCGCCCAGCATCCACTCGGCGTAACGCATTCCCAGCAGACGCTTGCTGTCGGCGAGGGCGACGATCAGGTCCCCGATGTCCTTCCGTACCTCCGGCGCAAGCGCCGCGGCCTCCGTCCCGGACATCAGCTCCCGCCCCCGGCCGACGCCGCCGGCGCCACGCCCTGCTCCGGCCTCTCCGCATTGAAGACCTCGATGAAGTGCTCCCGCGGCACCACCCACATGTCGAACCACCGCTCCTCGTCGTACGTGTTGTACGCGTAGATCGCGGCCAGCTCATCATCGGGCGCGTTCAGGTTGCCCACGTGCCGGAGCGGCTCCCCGCGACTCTTCCGGGCGAACACCTCGTAGATCACGCCTCCCCCATGTCCGGATAAGCCTGAACCTGACTAGCCTGACTAGCCTGACTAGCCTGACTAGCCTGACTAGCCTGACTAGCCTGACTAGCCTCGTAGCGCGGCCTCGGCCGCGCTACGCCGCCACCCCACACCTGCGCAGCATCGCGCGTCCCTCCTCCGTCATGCGCGCCGGCGTCCACGCCGGCTGCCACACATCGGTCACGATCACCGCGCTCACGCCGGTCTCGCGCAGCAGCCGGTCGCGTACGTCCTGCCGGATGAAGTCCATGCACGGACACGCGGTGGCCGTGTACGTCATGTCCACCTCGACGCGCCCCCCGTCCCGACGCACTTCCACGACGAGCCCCAGATCGACGACACTCACTGGGAACTCCGGGTCGTCCACCTCGCGCAGCGCGTTCCATAGCGCGTTCCGCGGATACTCGGCGCCCTCGCCGGCGTCCGCTGCCACCGCGCCGACCGGCGCCATGCTCGCAGGCGCGGCGGCTTCCGCGCGGGCGACGGCGCTGGCCGCGGCTCGCGCCGTCGCCAGCACTCCGCCCCGCACGCTGTCCTCCGTCACCTGCCGGATGCGCGTCGCCGGGTCGGACTGCACGACAGGCAGGCGACGGATCACGCCGCGCCCTCCACCAACCGCGCGAGCGGACCGTGGCTGCGCCGCACCGATTCCACGTAGCGCTCGTTCATCGGGCCTCGCTCCTTCCAGCGGGCGAAGACCTCGTCCCAGGTGATCTCGCCCTCGTCGAACAGCCAGCGCTTCGCCTCCGCGTCGTACGGGCACGGGAACGGGAAGTCGAGCACGTACTTCTGCTCGGCGTCGTCCCAGTGCGCCGGGACATTGAGCCCGAGTGACTCGCACAGCGGCACCGTCGCACCCATCCACGTCTGCCGGAGCTCGTCGTTCGTCATCCCTTTCAACCGGTACTCCAGTTGTCCGCTGTGCCGCTTCATGCTGTCCGGGAGTCCGAACCACTCCACCGTCATCGGGAACATCCAGTCCACTGCCCGCTGCACCCGCGCCTTCGCCTCCCCATTCCCCTGGCACAGCCGCTTCATCCAGACCTCGCCGTGCCGAAGGTGGAACGTCTCCTCCAGGTCCACCTTCACCAGTGCCCGCTTCAGCGGGCCGTAGCTCGTGTTGCGGTAGACGTCCGACAGCAGCGTGATTCCCGCCCGGTCGAAGAAGCCGTTCGCGACCACCAGCTCCGCCCAGCTCTCCAGCGGCTGGTCGAAGCCGTATGGATGCTTGAACTCGTGCGGCTCCCGACCGTATACGAGCCACTCCTTGTCCACACCCATGTCCTCCAGCAGGCGGTACGCGATGTTCGCGTGCGCCATCTCGTCCTGGATGATCGCAACCGCCGACACCATCGTGTTCGTCGAAGGCGCGTCCTGCGCCGCGCCCCAGTACGCCGGCGCGCTCATCAGCTCTGTGTCGCCCTGTACCGTCAGCTGTACGATGATCGCGCTGCGGTACCCCTCCGTCATCTCGTCGGGCGACTCCAGGATGTATCCCTCCTGGACCTTCGCCTTCAGCTCTTCATCGTTGAAATGGCCCATCGGCGCGCCCCCGTTCGAACGATCGTTCGAAGGATCATATCCAGCCGCGACCCGCACCGTCAAGCCGAGGCGCCATCATCCACTCGGTCAGGCACCAGAATGGTCCGGTTCCAGAGCCGCCGTCTTCACGCGCCCCACCTGCCGTTTCCTCTTGTAGAATCTCGCCCTTCGGGCTTGGCGCCTCAGACTTCAATCCCTGGCCCCATATTTGCCTTCGGTACAAGCAGTTAGCCGCGAATTCAATGCAATTGGGGAGGGCGAAGGATGGCCCTGACGCGAGGGGGCATTTCCAAGGGCTTGCTGGTCGTGGTGCTGGTGCTGATCGTCGGGGCGGTAGTGCTCTGGCAGCGCTGCGGGCTGCGCGGCTGCCCGGACGTGCACGAGCTGGCGGGCTACGTGCCGGACGAGGCGTCGGTCGTGCTGGACCACGACGGCAAGGAGATCGGCAAGCTTTACCTCGTGCAGAGGGTGGTGGTGCCGCTGGATTCGCTGCCCGACTACGTCGGGAAAGCGTTCGTCGCGGTGGAGGACCAGCGCTTCTGGGAGCACCACGGCGTCGACTGGAGAAGGGTTCCGGGTGCGGTGCTCGCGAATCTGCGGGCGGGCGGCGTCGAGCAGGGGTTCAGCACGATCACGATGCAGCTCGCGCGGAACGTGTTTCCGGAGAAGCTGCCGGCCCAGCGGCGCACGATCTGGCGGAAGCTGGGGGAGATGCGGGTCGCGGAGGAGATCGAGGACGTCTACACGAAGAAGCAGATCCTGTCGATGTACCTGAACCAGATCTACTTCGGGAACGGTGCCTGGGGCATCGAGGCGGCGTCGCAGGAGTACTTCGGCAGGCCGGCCTCGGAGCTCACGCTGGCGCAGGCGGCGCTGTTGGCGGGCCTGCCGCAGGCGCCGTCGCGCGACAATCCGCGCAGCGACCGGAAGGCCGCGATCGAGCGCAGGAACGTCGTGCTGCAGAAGATGGCTGAGCAGGGGATGATCACCGCCGAGCAGGCGGAGAAGGCGCGTGACGCCGATCTGGATCTCGCTCACGCCTCCGGCAGGGATACCGCAGAAGCGCCGTATTTCATGGATGCGGTGCGGGACGTGCTCGAGCGGCAGCTCGGCGACGCGATCTACACGGGCGGCTACCGCATTTACACGACGCTCGATTCACGCATCCAGCGGGCGACGCGCGGGGCGCTGTCCGATCAGTTGGCAGCGATCGATGCGGGGCGCTACGGCGCCTATCGCCACGCGCACTACGATCCCGAGATGCCGGACAGCCTGCTCGGCGGAACCACCCCGTACGTCCAGGGATCGGCCGTGGTCATGGAGGCGGCGACCGGCAACGTGCTCGCGATGGTCGGCGGCCGCGACTACGAGCAGTCGAAGTACAACCGCGCCACGCAGGCGAAGCGGCAGCCGGGCAGCGCGTTCAAGCCTTTCGTGTACGCAACGGCGATCGCGCGGGGGTACCCACCCACATACCTGGTGGATGACACGCCGCTCACGATGACCATCGACGGTCGGACCTGGCATCCGCAGAACTACGGCAACAGCTATTCGGGGCGCATCCCGATGCGCGAGGCGCTGGTACATTCGAAGAACGTCGCCACGATCCGGCTCGCCGAGCAAGTGGGGCTGCCGAACGTCATCTCTACCGCGCACACGCTGGGGCTCTCGGAGGACATACCGGCGTACCCCTCGATCGTGCTCGGCAGCGTGGACGTTCCGCTGATCGAGATGGTCTGCGCGTATGCCGCCTTCGCGACCCTGGGCGAGCGGCCGGAGCCGCGCTACGTTACGCGCGTCGAGGACCGGAACGGCAACGTCGTCTGGCAGCAGCCCGTGCAGAGCAGGCAGGTTCTGGACGCGTCCATCGCGTTCGTGCTCAACACCATGCTCGAGGACGTCGTGAACCGCGGCACCGCCACGGCCGTGCGCGCGGTCGGCTATCGCGGCACCGCGGCCGGCAAGACGGGCACCACCAACGATGGGACCGATGCCTGGTTCCTCGGCTACACCCCCCGGCTGGTCGCGGGCGTGTGGATCGGCATGGACGACCCATCCCGGATCGTGCCGGGAGCGACCGGAGGCGAGCTCGCAGCGCCGGTATGGGGTCGGATCATGGCGCGGACAGGCGCCGGCGGCGAGGACTGGACGCCACCGCCGGGGGTGGTGGCCGAGACGGTCGATGAGGCGGGTAACGTCATCAGTGAGGGATGCATCCCCCAGGGCGCGGTGCGTCGAGAGTACTTCCTCCAGGGGACCGTGGCCGCGGGTTCGAGCTGCTATCCCGCCTACTACGTGGACGAGTACGGAGACACCGTGCCGTATGGCACGGGACAGGACGAGGAGGGCTGGTGGCAGCGTCTGAAGGATCGGTTCTTCGGCGGCGATTCCAGCGACAGCAGCCGTCTCGCGGAGCTTCGAAGCCGCGCGGACTCGTTGCAGCGCCCGGACACCGCGAACCCTGCCGACCGGCGACCCGGCAGGGACTCGTTGCCTCCGCCGTGGGACACGGCGACGCCCCCCCCGCGGCCGCGCGCGGACACTACCCGGAGCCCACAGCCTCCGCAGCCGCGCGACAGCATGAGCCCCGAGCGCGACACGATTCCGCCACGCCCCGACACGACGTCGCCGGCTCGGCCCGACACGACCTCGCCGGCTCGGCCCGACACCACATTCCGACCGGCAGCTACTACGACTTCGAGCGGGCGTCCACCGAGGCACGGGGCGGGCTGAGCCCCCGGCGCTCGTCGCCGCGCCCTCGCGCCTGCCTGCTCGCGCTCCTGCTATTGGGCGCGTGCGCGCCCGCGCGTCGGACGGCGCCGCCGCCGCCCGCCCCTGCCGGAGCGGCGCCCGAGCGACCTTCGGCGGTGCCCGTCGAGCCGCCGCCGATCCACCGCGGCCAGGCTCCCCCTGAAGCCCCCTACGCTCCTGGATTCGACGCGCTGCAGTACGCGGTAGCCATCTCGCTTCCGGACACGGGCAGCGCGATCCGCGCGCGTGCCGTTGCTCGCATCGCCGTCGTCTCGCCGCGCACAGACACGCTGCGCCTGGACCTCAGCGGGCTGGCCGTGACCGGACTCGCTGTCGCCGTCGGTGCCGCTGCGGCGGAGGAGAGGCCCTTCCTGCAGCGAGCCGGAAAGCTGATCGTGCCGCTGCCTGCGGGGGTGCAGGTCGGGGACACGCTGCTCGTGTCCGTGGACTACGAGGGACGTGTGGACGACGGGCTGATCGTGCGACCCGACGTGCACGGTGACTGGACCGTGTTCGCGGACGACTGGCCCGACCGTGCGCGCTTCTGGTTCCCCTGCATCGACCACCCCTCGGACAAGGCGGCGATCTCCTTTGCCGTGAGCGCTCCGGCCGGCCGGATGGTGCTGGCGAACGGGCTCCCAATGGACGACGGTGAGGCCTCGCCGACGGCGGACTCCGGCTCGGCGTCCGTCCATTCTCTCGTGCTGCCCCCGCCGGACCCGCCGGAGCCGCCTGCCGGAAGCTTCACTCCGCGGCACGTCGTGCGGTGGGCCACACCCGTGCCCATTCCGACCTACACGATGGTCATTGCGGCCGCCGACATCGCGGAGATCCCTCTCGGATCCGTCTGCGATGTCGCCGCACGGGATGGGTGCGTCGGCGTCTCGGCCTGGAGCTTCCACGCGGACAGCGCGAGAGCCGCGCGGATCTTCCGTCGTGCGCCCGACATGCTGCGCTACTACGCGGAGGTCGTCGGTCCGTTCTCGTACGAGAAGCTCGCCCACGTGCAGTCGGCGACCATGTTCGGAGGGATGGAGAACGCGTCCATCATCTTCTACGACGA
This sequence comes from uncultured Gemmatimonadales bacterium, assembly GCA_963798855.1. GTDB lineage: Bacteria > Gemmatimonadota > Gemmatimonadetes > Longimicrobiales > RSA9 > CAWCUU01. The sequence continues at coordinate 1,043,598 of CAWCUU010000002.1, forward strand.
GAAGGCGATCGCCGCCGGAAGCCTCTCGGAGGGCACGGTCGCCCACGAGACCGCCCACCAGTGGTTCGGCGACGCAGTGACCGAAGCCGCGTGGCCGCACCTGTGGCTGTCGGAAGGCTTCGCCACCTACTTCTCGGCCCTCTTCTTCGAGCATGCCGACGGCGAAGCGGCGTTCCGCGACATCCTCCAGGAGGCTGCCGAGACCTATTTCGCCTCCGCCGTCGTCGAGCGCCCGGTACTCGACACCACGCAGCAGGACCTGTTCGAGCTGCTCGACGCGAACAGCTACCAGAAGGGCGCATGGGTGCTGCACATGCTGCGGGGCGTCGTCGGCGACTCCGCCTTCTTCTCCGGGATACGCGACTATTACGCCGCTCACCGGAACGGGAACGCCCTTACGCGGGACCTGCGCGCAGCCATGGAGCGCGCCTCCGGCCGCGAGCTCGGCTGGTTCTTCGATCAGTGGCTGCGCCACCCCGGCTACCCGCAGCTCACCTATGACTGGAGCTGGAACACCGCCGCCAACGAGGTCACGCTGCAGGTCTCGCAGGTGCAGCCCGACGGCTGGCCCGCTTTCCGCATTCCGATGGCCGTCGCCTTCGCCACTCCGCAGGGCGAGATCCGACGCGACATCGAGCTCACCACGCGTCACGACACCCTTCATATCCGGCTGCCCGTCCGCCCCACCGCCCTGCACCTCGACCCCGACGCCTGGATCCTCAAGCAGGTCGCCGGCGAGCCCCCCGCCCCGGCCTCCTCCCCCTCCCCCTGGGCCTGGCCCTAGCCCTGGCCCTGATTTGACACGACCCGCTGCGCTGCCCACTCTGCGAGGCTATGCTTTTCCCCGCTAGATGAGGAAGGCAACGCGACCCGCTGTCACCCGTGGAAAGGAGTTGAGAACAATGGCCGAACATCGCCTCGACGACGCCCGAGAGGACGCGCGCACCGCCGTGGAGAGCTACGACGCGCTGAGCCGGGACGATCGAATGGACCAGCAGGTGCTCGCGAGCCATGCTCGCCGTTTCCACGGCGCACTCGAGACGCTGGTCGACGCCGCCTCGGAGGACAACGGCGTGACCGGCGAGCGTGAGTCCGCGCGCGAAGCGCTGCGCGAGTTCGACGACCCATCGACCTTCGGAAGCCCGCAGCAGGTGCGTCGGGCCTGCTACGTGCTGCGGTCGAAGACGAAGTCGATGCTCGAGGCGCTGGAGACCGAGTAACCGGAGCCGATTCCCTATGCGATTCGTGGTTCTGGGTGCGGGGCTGCAGGGTTCCGCGTGCGCCTACGACCTGTTGAAGCACGGCGAAGCCGAGCGCGTGGTCGTCGCGGATCAGTCGGTCGAGTCCCTGCCGCCCTTCCTCGAGGCGCTGCGCGAGGACCCCCGCATGGAGCTCGTCGCGCTCGATGCGAATGACGAAGGCGCGGTGCGACGGGTGCTCGAGGGCGCCACGGCATGCATGAATGCGTTGCCGTACTACTTCAACCTGGCGATGACTCGGATGGCCATCGAGGCCGGCGCCCACTACTGCGATCTCGGCGGCAATACCGAGATCGTCTTCCAGCAGCTGGAGCTGGATGAGGCGGCGAATCAGCAGGGAGTGAGCGTGGTCCCCGACTGTGGGCTGGCCCCCGGGATGGTGAACATCCTGGCGGCTGCCGGCGTGCGAGAGATGGGGCAGGCGCGGTCGGTGAAGATCCGGGTCGGTGGCCTGCCGCAGGACCCCCAGCCGCCGCTCGACTACAAGATCGTCTACTCCCTCGAGGGGGTGCTCGATTACTACACGACTCCGTCATGGATCGTCCGCCAGGGGGAGAGGCGTCAGGTCGAGCCTCTGACGGAGATCGAGACCGTCGAGTTTCCCGAGCCTGTCGGCACGCTCGAAGCGTTCCACACCGCCGGCGGGCTCTCGATCATGCCATGGACGTTCGAGGGCCAGGTGCCCAGCATGGAGTACAAGACACTCCGCTATCCCGGTCACGCTGCGAAGATGGCGGTGATCCGGGACCTCGGGCTCCTTTCGCTCGAGCCGGTGGACGTGGCCGGCGTTCGGGTCGTCCCGCGCGATCTGTTCATCGCCGTGGTCGGACCCGTCCTGCGCAACGCTCCGGGACACGATCTCGTCGCGCTCCGCGTCGAGGTCGAAGGAAAGACGGACACCGGCGCGCCGCACAAGGTCGTCTACGATCTGATCGACTACTACGACGAGAAGACCGGTATCAGCGCGATGGAGCGGACGACCGGCTTCTCGCTCTCGATCATCGGCCACATGCAGGCGTCCGGACGCGTGGAGGAGACCGGCGTCTGCACACCGGATCGGTGCGTTCCCGCCGACGCCTACATCGAGGCGCTCGCCGCCCGGGGGATCCGCATTCGCAGACAGGTCCGCTGAGCCGGCCGCCGGCTGGGCCGGTCCAGTCGTGCCCGGGGCGGGGAATGCAACTTGCGCCCCCGTTCCGAGCGGCCGCATACGCGGCCGCCGGAGGCAGCATGGAACGAAGATTCGGCCCACAATTGCGACGTTGCGGTCTCTTCGTCGGCATCGGCGTTTTTGGGGTGGCCGGCGTCCTCTCTCATGCCCTGCCCCTGCGGGCGCAGGAGTCGGCGCTTCGCCGGTCCTTTTCATTCATCGGCGATGAGCTGACCATCGTCGTCCGCTCCGAGGAGGCCGGCCGGCTGCGGCTCCTTCACGGGCGACTCGGCCGGATCGATGTGGCCGGGAGCGCCCGCGGCGGGACCGCCGTCCCGTCGCTTGGCGGCCGCAGCGGCGATGAACTGACGCTCGCGAGCATCGGCGGCGAACGCTCCGACTGGATCGTGGCCGCGCCGCCGGAAGCCCGTGTCCGGATACGGTTGCCCGGACGCGTGCAGGCGGCGACGTTCGGCTCGCCGAGCGACGCGGCGTCGTATGCCTGGAGCGCGCGTACCTCCGACGAATCGACGCCCCAGCGATCCCCCGATGGGGCGCCGGAGCCGCCGGACGCCGTCGCGGCCCCGGAACCATCGCGCTCCGTATCGGTTTACGTTCTCGAGAGCGCCGCGGCCGTGCCGCGCGTTCTCGACATCCGCGGCGCGCGCGATCTGCGCTCGATCACCGTCCGCCTCGGTCTCCGGAGATTTGGGATTCGGGCCGACCGGCGACTGGAGCTGCGGCCCGGAACGGAGCACCTCATCCGGGTCGGTCCCGCTTCCCGTGGTGCCCGGCTGACGATCGAGCTGCCGCCCGACGCGCGCAGCTTCGCGCTGCACCTCGATTCGACACCGGCCCTCGCCGTGATCGACGGCCGGGTCCGGTCCCGCTGCTCGAGCGCCGTGAGGCAGGAGCTCCCGGACCGCACCGTCTCGATCACCTTCGCAGAGCCCACCGCGTGCGCCGGCTCACGAGCACGGCACCGCAATGGGTGACGTTTACCCCTGATGGAGGAGGAATCATAGCTGCCCAGCGACGAACCCGCGTCAACGAAGACATCCGCATCAGCCCCGTCCGCCTCGTCGATCAGGATGGCGAGCAGGTCGGCATCGTGCCGCTCGAACAGGCCCGCGAACGCGCCAGCGACGCCGGCTTGGACCTCGTCGAGGTCGCCGCACGAGCCCGACCCCCGGTGGTCCGTATCCTCGACTGGGGCAAGTACCAGTACGAGCAGCAGAAGCGGGCCAAGGAGGCCAAGAAGAAACAGCACACCGTCGACGTGAAGGAGGTGAAGTTCCGCCCGAAGACCGACGACCATGACCTGAACTTCAAGATCCGCAACGCCCGCCGCTTTCTGCGCAAGGGCAAGCGCGTCAAGGTCACGGTCCGCTTTCGGCGCCGGGAGCTTCGACGTCCCGAACTCGGCCAGGAAGTGCTCGACCAGGTCATCGAGGAAACCAAGGACCTCGCCAGCGTCGTCACTCGTACCCCTCAGGTCGACGGCCGGCAGCTCACGATGATGCTGGAGCCGGACGCGGCCTGATTGCAAGCGAATGGGCGCCGGGCGGCGCGCTCGGAGCGCGCCGCCCGGCGCCGCAGTGATCGAACCCCCTGGCGTGGGGCGAAGAAAGGCCGTATATTCGCGCTTCGGGCTGTTTCAACGGCCATTGGAAACACAGAAAACCCGTCCAGTGAGAACCCTTGAGTAGCGAAGCGGATTCCATTAGATTACATAGTGTAAGGGAGTTGAGTTTGGGAACTGTGGGAGCGCGCGATTTCGCGCGCTTTTCAGGTGAGCGAAGGACGCGACGAAGGGGTGCCCGAGGCACCCCTGTTCGCTTCGGTGAAAGGAGAACGGATGGCGACCACTGCGCCCCGTAAGAGCAAGGCGCTGAGCAACGGGATGGCGAAGACCCCGCTGCCGGCGATGACGGATTCCGAGCTCGTGGCCGCGCATCTGGCCGGGAGGCCGGGCGCGTTCACCGAGCTATACGACCGATACCACGACAAGCTGGCCTACTTCATCATGCGCAAGACGGGCGATCCGGATCGCGCAGAGGATCTCGTGCAGGAGGCATTCATCCGTGTGACGCGCCATCTGCACCGCTTCGACCAGGCGAAGAAGTTCTCGACGTGGATCTACACGATCTGCTCGAATCTATCGAAGAACGAGCTGCGGAATCGCTCGCGCAGCCCGCTGGTCCTGTTCCAGAAGCTGACGACGCACTGGGAGCCGGAGCACCGGCCGCTGCAGTTCGAGGACAGCACGCAGCAGCCGGACCGTCTGTACACGAAGCGTTATCTGCAGCAGATCGTGGAGGAGACGGTCAAGGAGCTGCCGGAGCACCATCAACTGGTCTTCCGACTGCGCGAGCTGGAAGGCAAGAGCTATGAGGAGATCGCGGAGATCACGGGGGTGAACCTGGGCACGGTGAAGAGCCGGCTGCACCGTGCACGCACCAGCTTCGCGGAGCGGATCGAGCCGCTTCTCAACTGACAGCCGATCGGCGCGGAAGCTCGGAAGCGCCCGGCAACGTGGCTGCCGGGCGCTTCTTTGTTTCGGGATGACTCGTCGGGCTCCCGGGATTCGGCCCACCCTTCAGGCGAGCTCGGCGCTCACGGTGACCTCGACATTGCCTGCGAGTGCTCCGGAGATCGGGCAGCCGCGCCCGGCATTCTGCGCGGCCTCGCCGAACGCCGCCTCCTCCATTCCCGGCACGGAGCCACGGACGTTCAGCCGCATGGCCGAGACGCGGAATCCGCCTTCCGGCCTCGGGGCGAAGGTGCAGGTGGCGCTGACCTCCAGCCGCTCTGGTGGGTGTCCGGCGCCGGCGAGCGCGTGGGAGAGAGCCATCGAGAAGCATGCTGCATGAGCCGCGGCGAGAAGCTCCTCGGGGCTGGTCTGTGCGTCATTCCCACCGGTGCGGGCGGCCCAGGTCACCGGCAGCTCGGAAAAGGCCCCGCTTTCCGGACGAACGCGCCCTTTCCCTTCCATCAGACTGCCTTCCCAGACGGCGTGCGCGGTGCGGTCGGTGCTGCTCGGCATGTGGTGCTCCTCTCGGTGGTTGACGTGAGCGTGGCCGGCCCTCGCAGGCCGCGTGCCCAACGGTCCAGCGCCTCCGGTGGCCCTCAGCGGAGCGGTATTGCCCCACCGGCCGCCTCGACGGGCATTGGCCGCTGGTCCGCATCGGCGATGTCGCGTCCGATCGAGAGCGCCAGCGCAGCATAACGGGCGAGGCCGCGAAACGGAAAATCCGACTTCCATTCGTCTGCCGCCTCGTGGTAGTGGTCCCACCGCTCGGCGAGACGGTCGTGTTCCTCGGGCGAGACGCCCTCCCAGCGCGAGCCGGGGATCAGGAAGAGCGCCGGCACGCCGCGCGCAAGGAACGGCCAGTAGTCCGAGTTCGGCGAGGGCGGCGAGGCGGTCGCCTCCCAGCCGAATCGGGCGGCGACCTGGCGGCCGACGTCAGCGAGGGTGGACGTCGCTGCGCCGGCGAGCCGCCATTCCAGGGGTGGGGCCGGAGGTGCACCCGCGTCGAGGTTGATGTCCGCCACCGTTCGATCCAACGGGATCAGCGGCGAGGCCACGTAGTACGAGGAGCCGAGAAGTCCGCGCTCTTCGCCTGTCACGAACAGGAACAGCACCGACCGACGCGGCGGATCGCGCTTCATCTCCTGCGCGATCGCGAGCAGCATGGCTGCGCCGGCGGCGTCGTCCGAGAAGCCGTTGTAGATGGAATCACCAAGCTCGTCTGGCACGCTGATCCCCAGATGATCGTAATGCGCCGTGTAGACGACGTACTCGTCGCGCAGACGCGGATCGCTGCCGGTGAGAATTCCAGCAACGTTGGCGGACTCCCGGCGGCGGACGTCCACCTTCACGGCCACGTCCACGCTCCCATCGAGCGTGCGCGCCTCGAAGCCGCTGTCGGGCGCGGTCGCAGGGTTCAGCCCGGTTCCAGCGAGCAGCGCCCGCGATAGCGCCGGCCCTGCGAGCATGACAGGGAGCTCCGGTTGCCAGACCGGATCGGCGACCGCCGCGTCGACGTAGAATCGCGAGTCCCCGCGGCTCCGGCGGTACAGCTCGTAACGCGACGTGTCCGGGATCAGCAGCAGCACGCCCGCGACGCCCCTCCGCCTCCATTCGGGGATCAGCTCCAGGGCGTTGGCACCGAGAGGGCCCGCCACGGCGACGACCCGGCCGCGCAGATCGCGCGGTTCCAGCGAACGCGACGCGTACTGCGGCGCACCGGCGTAGAATGACGTCGCCCTGGAAGGATCTGAATGCGGCCGCGCCGCCGGTGTTCAGCAGAAAGTCCCGCGGTGTAGCGAAGCTCTGGTGCTTCCCTCGCTTCGCCAGCAGGAGCCTCGTCGCGGCGGTGTCCACGACGGCTTCGCGCATGGGAATCGGCTGAAGGTATCCGCCGCCGTCGGCCGCGCCCTCGAGCCCGAGCTGCATCAGCTCGCTGCTGAGGTAAAGCGCGGCTGCGTGGGCGCCGCGCGTGCCCGTCCCACGCCCCTCCAGAAGGTCGTCCGAGAGGAAACGGGTGTGCGCGCGCAGCGCCAGCGTGTCGATCTCGGGAGGTGCCGGATGGCTCGGCGCTGTCGCCGTGCGCTGCGCGTGCGCCGGCGACGCGGCCGTCAGCGTCGCGAGGAGAGCGGCCGAGCAGAGCAGGCGTCGTCGCATTCGCGGGGTCGTCCAGGTCGAGTTCCGTCGAATCTCGACATGCGCTACCCCGTCCCTCCGGGCCAGGTGCCGCGCCCGCAGGCGTCGCCTACTCGTCCATCACGCGTCCCGCATATCCGTTGTCCGGATCACCACCCCGCCGCAGGATGCGGTTCACCGTCCCCGGCCCGCGGTTGTATGCGGTCAGGGCCATCCGCACGTCCCCGTCATAGTCGTCGATCAGCTTCCGGAGATAACGAAAGCCCGCACGTAGATTCGTATCCGGATCGAAGAGATTCGGCGTGTGCTTGGTTCCCAGGATCCACCGTGCCGTGCGCGGCAGCAGCTGGGTCAGCCCGCGCGCGCCGACGCTGCTCACGACCCGCGGGCGGAACGTGCTCTCCGTTCTGACGAGGCCATAGGCCAGATCCGGCTCGATCCCCTCGTCGACCGCGGTATCGAAGATCTTCCGTGCCAGATCGTGCGAGATGTCGTAACGGGCCACGGCACCGGCGATCGTAAGCTCCCGCATCCGCGTTTCCGCCGCCTGCCGCCACTGGTCCGCCACCGCGTCCTGGGTCGCGGACGCGTCGGTCGCCTGCGCTTCTGCGTCCTGTTTCGTCGTCCGGGTCGCGGGCTTGCGCTCGTCCGGCCGCACGCCCGCATGAATCAGAGGCGCCGCCGCGCCCGCCACCGTCAGCCCGATGATCGGCTCCTTCCAGCGGTTCAGGAGCTGTCTCCAGCGCCTGCGGTCCGACGGACGCCAATGTCCTGCACGACGCTCCGGTCCGCTGTAATCGCTGGCCGCGTCGGTCGAAGCTTCGTCGGTCTCGATCCCCGTTCCTCGCCGCTCGAACGGCTGCGGATGTTCCGGTGTCGCATCCCGTCTGTCCCCTCGCTCGCTACGGCTCTCTTCGGTCATTCTCCCTCCGATCTCGGGTGTCCTCCCCGTCGCCAGAGAGTGCAGTATCCATGCCTTCGGTTCATAAGCGTAAGTCAGGAGGCTGTTTACGCGGCTTCGGCCGCCTCATCGCCGCGCGCCTTGAGACCCTCGATGGGACCGGCTAGCTTGCCTGCTTCCCAGCACTCCTCCGACCTCCGGGCGTCGATGCAGCGACGACAGCGGCACGTGAACATCGGTGTGCTCCTTCTCGGGGTCGCTCTCGCCACCGCCCGTGGCGCGCGCGCACAGCAGCCCCCGGCCTCGGTCCACGGCGTTCCGCGCTTCACGCTGGAGGACGAGCCTCTCGCGCTCGAAGGACCGGCCCGATCCGGGGAGTTTATCGCCGAGCTTGGCCGAAAGGCGGCCGTGCTCGGTGATGAGCAGGGCGGGCTCGAGGTGTGGGCGTGGCCGCTGAAGCTGGTCAGCGGACTGCACCTCTCCTTTCGCATCCCCGATTACGACGACCCGATCCCCGCCACGCAGGTCGCCCGACGCGTGGTCGTGCGCCCGGAGATGCAGACGATCGTTTACTCCCACGCGACATTCACGGTACGGGAGCACATCCTCGTCCCGCTCGACGAGCCGGGGGCCTTGCTGCTGTTGGAGGTCGAGACGGCGCGGCCGCTCGAGGTCCTGGTACAGATGCATGCGGACTTCGATCTCGCATGGCCGGGTAGCTTCGGGGGTCAGTACATGACCTGGGTGGCCGAGGAGCACCGCTTCCTGCTCTCCCAGGGAGGGGTCCAGAAGTACAACGGCTACGTCGGCTCGCCGTTCGCGGTCGGAGGGACATCGCACCCGGCGCACGACGCGCCGACGATCCCGTCACGATTCGAGCTCCACTTCGAGGCGGGCACCGCGACGCGCGAAATGATTCCGATCGTGGTCGCCGGCTGGGCGGGTCCGCGCGACAGCGCGGCCACGATCTACGATCGGCTGCTCACTCGGGCGCCGCGCTACTACCACGAGAAGGCGGCGCACTACCGCCGCCTGCGCGAGGACCGTCTTTCGATCCGGTCCCCCGACCCGGCGCTGGACGAGGCGCTGGAGTGGGCGAAGGTGAATCTGGATCAGCAGCTTGCCTGCAACCCGGATCTGGGCTGCGGCCTCGTCGCCGGATTCGGGAGCGCGGGCAGGGGCAACTACCGCCCTGGCTTCGGCTGGTACTTCGGCGGCGACGCGGCGATCAACTCGATGGCCATGGATCAGCTGGGCGAGTTCGAGACGGTCCGCAAGGGACTGATCTTCAGCTCGATGTATCAGCGCGCGGATGGCAAGATCCCGCACGAGATCTCGCACGCCGCCGGACGCCTGCCCTGGTTCGTCGAGTACCCCTACACGTTCTTCCACGGCGACACGACACCGTTCTGGATAACCGCCTGCTACGAATACTGGCGGGCGTCCGGTGACGACGGCTTCATCCGAGAGATCTGGTCGAAGCTGGTGCGCGCCTTCGAATGGTCCGCGGCAACGGACGCCGACGGCGATGGGCTGATGGAGAATGCTTCTGCCGGCGCGGGAGCGATCGAGGTCGGCGGCCTCGGCGAGGGGCTGCACACCGATATCTATCTGGCGGGCGTTTGGGTCGCGGCCCTCCACGGCGTGGGAGAGTTGGCACGACTGATGGGAGACTCGACTCGTGCGCTGCGCGCCGACTCGATGCTTCAGCGGGCGCGTGCGTCCGTCGAGCGAGAGTTCTGGAATCCGATGGCCGGCATATACGCGTTCGCGCTGCTCGAGGGTGGAGGGACCTCGGCGCGGGGCAGCCGGCGCGCGCCCGGCCGACCCGATCTCCGGGTGAACGACGCGCTCACCGTGTGGCCCAGCACCGCCCTGTCCTTCGGGCTGCTCGATCCGGTCCGCGCCGATCGGACTCTCGAGCGGATCGCGTCGGCCGATATCACCACCGACTGGGGCACCCGGCTGCTGTCCGCCGAGCACCCGCTCTACGAGCCGCTTCACTACAACAACGGGGCGGTCTGGCCGTTCATGACCGGCTTCGCCGCGCTCGCGCACTACCGCTATCACCGGGGTTGGGCGGGCTTCGAGCTGATCCGCGACATTGCCAGAACGACGTTCGACTTCGCCCTGGGGCGCAACCCCGAGCTGATGTCGGGCGCCTACTACCGGACGCTCGATACCGCCGTGCCCGACCAGTACTTCGGCACCGCCATGATGGCCAATGCCATCACGAGAGGCTTGCTTGGACTGGAGGCGGATTCGCACACGTGCGAGGTGAAGGTGGCGCCGCACCTGCCGGCCCGCTGGGACTCCGTCGCCGTCCACGGGTTCCGGACCGGGTGCGGCACGCTCGACGTACGGCTGCGTAGACGGCCCGGCAGCTATACGGTCGATGTCTCGCGCAGCGGGGGCGGAGAGCACGCCATGCGCGTCACCGTCACCCCTGCCCTGCCGCTCGGCGCGGCGGCGCTGGCCGTACGCATCGGCCGGGTCGGGTCCCGGTCGATCGCCGGATCGGCGGCCGAACCGCGCCTCGAGCGCACCGCACACGACGTCCACGCCGATGTGGTTGTCGCGCTCGACTCGATCCGCCCCGATGCGAGCGTCATCTACGCGTATAGCGGCGGTGCCGAGGTGCTCGCGCCGGAGCCGGCCATCTCGGTCGGGGACCGCCCCCACGGTCTGCGCTTGCTGGATTTCCGTATGGACGGCGACGACTACGTCATCGCCGTGGAGGGGTTGGCTGGTGAGGTGTACCCCCTGACGATCCGGTCCATCGGCTCGCTCGTTGGCGTACGGGGGGCCGAAATCGCGGCAGCTGCGAGCGACATCACGGTCCCGGTTGCACCCGGGCTCACGACCCTCCGCTTCGCCCTGCCGGCTTCCGTGGCGCGCTTCTCGGAGACCGAGATTCGCTTCCGGATTCGCCCCTCGCCCTGACCCTCAGGAGCCGATCGGCCGGCCGTCGGGGGACAGCAGGTGCCACTCCCCACCGAATTGGGTCACCTTTTGACCATGTGGACCGCCGGCCCGGTCATCCAGGTAGCGGTACAGCGGATGCCCGGCGTACGTCACCTGACGCGTCCCGTCGGAGCGGATTATGGCGCCCAGCCGTCGACCGTCCAGAGACGCATCGGCGAGCGTCGGAGCGGAGGCCGCCACGAACGGAGGCCAGATCCGCGCGCAGTCGCTGTAGCAGCCGCTCTCGCCGTGCTGATCGCCGGTGAAGACGTACAGCGCTCGCCCGCGGTCGTCCGTCAGATACGCCCCGTACTGATCGCTGTGCGCAACCTTCAGGGCCGCCGCGACCTGCTGGATGGGCGGCAAGCGATTCGCTCCAGGCCCCGCCGCGGTCAGCAGCCCGACCAGCAACGCGCCCGGTAGAAGGACTACGATTCCAGGACTCATGTCGCACCTCCCTCACGGGCCGCGCGCCCCTTCCGCAAGAGCCGTGCGCCGGCGCGCCGGCCCTGCGTCAGCGGTCGCCCTGCAGAAGCCCCCCGAGGACCGCCCCGCCAATGCCGCCGACTCCCTTCTTCTCGCCGCGCTCGCTCACGCTCGCGGCGACGATCCGATCGGCGAGGCGTGAGAAGGGCAACGTCTGGAGATACACCCTGCCGGGCCCCGTGAGGTGGGCGAGGAACAGGCCCTCGCCGCCGAAGAGCGCATTGCGAAAGCCGCCGACGAACTGGATGTCGTAGTCCACGCTCGTTTCCAGGCCGACGAGGCAGCCGGTATCGACGCGGAGCGTCTCGCCCGCGGCCAGGTCGCGACGCAGCACCGTCCCGCCCGCGTGCAGGAACGCCCGGCCGCTGCCCTCCAGCCTCTGCAGGATGAAGCCTTCGCCGCCGAAGAGGCCGGCGCCGAGCCGCTTCGTGAAGGCCACTTCGATCTCTATGCCGGCTGCCGCACACAGGAATGCATCCTTCTGACAGATGAAGCGGCGGCCGACCTCATCGAGCTCGAGCGGGACGATCTTGCCGGGGTACGGCGCGGCGAACGCGACGCGGCGCTTTCCGCTGCCCGCGTTCAGGAAGGTAGTGATGAAGAAGCCCGACCCCGTCAGCATCCGCTTGAACCCGCGGAACATGCCGCCTCCGGTCGACGTCTGCATCTCGATGCCCTCCTGCATGTAGAGCATCGCGCCGACTTCCGCGCGCACACCTTCCTGCGGGTCCAGCTGGATCTCGACCGCCTGCAGCTCTTCGCCCAGGATCTCGAAGTCGATGATGTCGGCCAAAGTAGGCTCCTGATCGCGAGGACCGTCGATGTTCCAACACCCAAAGATGGTCCAGGTCCCGCCGGTTCGCACCCCCTTACGGGAGATGGCAGCGAATGCGCGACAGCGGCGCGATCGTATCCAGGCCCTGCTCGCTGGTCAGGTAGAAAGCCCCGCCGCCACCGTACCCCAAGCCCTCGCCCTGTGGCTCGCCCAGCGGCGAGAGATCCACGCCCGCCGAGTCCCTTCCGACCGCCTCCAACCTGCCGGCCCGGACGCGGTAGAAGCGCATCGCGGTGTACGTTCGTAGCGCGACCCAGCGTCCGTCCGGCGTGGCGACCGCGGCCGTGATCTGGTCCGGGAGCGTGACGGGTCCGCTCGTGAGCCGCTGGACCTGCTGTAGTGTCACGGATTGCCCGGGCCGAAACGGCGCCGGATAGCGATACACCGTCACCGCGTGGCGGACTCCCTTCGTGATCACGTACAGCGCCGGGCCCGGCAGCACGAACAGAGCCTCGGCGTCCCAGCTCCCGTCCGGATAGCGGATGGGCAGGGCCTCGGCCGCAGCCGTGACCGTGTCTCCCGCGGCGGGCTCGACGACGCGATACACGGTGGCGCCGTCACGATTGCGGTGGTTATTGCCAATGTCGCCCACGTACAGGCAGCTTCCGCCCTCGGAGGAGCACGGGGCGACCGCCACATCCTCCCAGTCGAGCGCGGACGCTCCCCGTATCCGTACGCTTCCGAGCTCCGCCCCCGCGGTGTCGACTGCGTACAGCTCCGGCCGCCCCCCCGAGTCGTTGTGCGTCCAGAGCACGCCGGCCCGCCGACGGCTTGCATCGACACCGCTCGACTCGCGGACCACCTTCGGCAGGGGCCCGAGACGAACCGGAGCGTCGCATCCGGGAGAAGGCGGGTCACACGCGCTGGCCGCGAGAAGGAGCAATAGGGCGGCGAGGCGGCACCGACGTTGCACGCCGTGCTCGCGATACTCCGGACAAATGGGTACCATGGAATCTCGCGACTCCATTCGCGTTCTCTTCGTTTGCCTGGGCAATATCTGCCGCTCTCCGCTCGCCGAGGGCGTGTTCCGTCAGCTGACGGCCGCGGCGGGCCTCGAGGATCGCTTCGAGGTCGACTCGGCCGGGACTTCGGCATGGCACGAGGGAGACGCTCCCGATGAGCGAACCGTGGCCGAGGCCCGGCGCCGAGGAATGCGGCTCACGGGCCGCGCCCATCGCGTGCGATCCTCCGAGCTGACGGCGTTCGACTACGTGCTCGCGATGGACTCCACGAACCTCGAGGAGCTCCGTCTGCTCGCCGACGACGCCGGAACGAGTCCGCGACTCGAGCTGCTCCGTCACTACGACCCGGACGCGAACGGCCACCTGGATGTTCCCGATCCCTACTTCGGCGGCGAGCACGGCTTCCGAGACGTCCACGACATTGTCGAGCGCTCCTGCGCGCATCTGCTCCGCCGGATCCGCGACGAGCACGGCCTGTGACCGCCACACGACTGCCGCGGTCGCTCCGCGCCGACATCGAGCGCGGCTGGGGCGAACACCTCGGACGCAGCGTCCGCATCGCCGCCACGAGCAGCGTATCCGGCGGCTGCGTCAGCCGCGTCGCGCGCATCGCGACGGACGCCGGCGACGTCGCCTTTCTCAAATGGGACGAGGGAGCCCATGCACGTCGCATGCTCGCGGAGGAGGCGCGCTCGCTTCGTGTCCTCCAGGGCACACACGCCGTTCACGTACCGGACGTTCTGGCCACGGGTCCCGCGCGAGAAGCCGAAGCGCTCGCTCCGTGGCTGCTGCTGGAGTGGCTCGAACCCGCGCCACCAAGCGACACAGGTTGGCACGCGCTCGGGACGGAGCTGGCGCGACTGCACCACCGACGGGCACCGGCCATCGGCTGGGAAGCCGACAACTTCATCGGCTCTCTGCCGCAGCGGAATCCGGCCGGCTACGACTGGCCCTCCTTCTGGCGCGATCACCGTCTCGAGCCGCAGCTCCGCCTCGCGGAGGACGCTGGCCGGCTTCAGTCCGCATTGCGTCATCGCTTCGATCGGCTGCTCCAGCGCCTCGGTGAGATCCTCGCCGTTGCCGCCGAAGAGGGCCCGTCACTTCTCCACGGCGACTTGTGGAACGGCAACGTGCACCACTTTAGCGGCGAACGGGCGGCGCTCATCGATCCCTCCAGCTACTACGGCCACCGCGAGGTCGATCTCGCGATGACCCAGCTGTTCGGCGGGTTTCCCCACACCTTCTATGCGGCGTATCAGGAGGCCTGGGCTCTCCTGCCGGGGTATCGGGAGCGACGTCGCCCCGTCTATCAGCTCTATTACCTGCTCGTCCACGTGAACCTCTTCGGCGGCGGATACCTTTCCGCCACGAGCGAGGCGCTCGAGCGGGCCGGCTTCTGAAGTGGACGTCGTCGGCCCGACGATGCCCAGGCCGGCAGCAGGAGCGTCCGACCTTCAGCGCACCTCGTAGGAGGGGGATGTCAGCGTCGGCTTCGCCCCGAAGATGAGCGGCCAGAGGAGCGGCAGGACGAGCCCCCGGAGCAGCGAAGAGCCGTGCTCCGGCGCGCCGCCCTGCCGCCGCAGCTCACGCGGCCGTCGCGCCTTGCTGTGGCGCGAAGCGCAGAACCGACCCTGGTGTCAGCTGGACGGGCATGGGCTGAGTGACCTGGCTCTGCGCCCCAGTGCCGGCGGCGCCTGCTGCACCGGTGTCCGGCTGCGGTACGGGGTTGGGCTGGGACGTGCCCGGCTCGACACCAGTGTTCGGTTGCACGCCGCTGTTCGGCTGGACATCTGTGCCGGGTGCCGGCGCCGCCGGGGCCGTTTCCTCGCCGGGTGCGACGTTCGTAGCGGTGCCTCGGCCGCCCCAGCCCCACCACGCCCACCAGATGATCAGGATAATGATGATGATCGCGATGACCCACCACCACCAGGCACAGCCACGCCAACCACCTGCCCGCGGGGGTTCGCCTGCCGGAGGGGTTTCTCGAGTCGCCATTGTCGCACCTCCCGTCGGGAAACAAAAAAGGCACCTTTCGGTGCCGTCCTGACGGGCCGCGGGGTGGCAACTGCCGTGCCATGCCCGAATCGCGGCGGCGGCGTCACTCCTTCCCCGGAACTCCGGGCTCGAGCGATTCTCCGCGGCTGTCCTCCGATGGTCGGACGAGATTCGCCTCCATCTCGACCTCCGGCGCCCACAGCGATCCAGGCAGCTGTCGAAAGCCGACCTTCTCGTACGAGCGCACTGCGGCTCGGTTCCAGGGCTCGACGCAGAGCCAGACGCGCTGGAGCCCCTGCTCGTGCGCCGCCTCGAGCAGGATGCGATTCAACGCCGTTCCGATTCCTCGATCGCGAACCGCCTGGTGAAGGAAGTTGGCCAGCTCCGCCGCGTAGCCATCCATCGGAATGAGCATGCCGTGGCCCATCACCTCGCCCGCCACCTCGACGAGCAGATGATGGCCGGTGCCCAAGACGCGATCGAGCCAGTGCTTCAGGTCCAGCTCGCTGTCCGGCGGAAGGCCCTGCGCCATACGCTTCGGGCGGAAGTCGACGTACATCTCCTCCAGCGCGCGGCGATCCGCTGCGGCGTACGGCCGCACCGCGAAGACGCCTCCGCGCTTGTCGGCGAGCTCGATTCGGGAAGCGAGAGCCACGATTCTCAGAAACCCAGGCTCCAGCCGGTGACGAGAGGAAGTGCCTGTCGCCGTACCGCTTCCAGCGTCCGCAGGTTCCGCTCCGCCGCCTCCGCTTCCCCAGCTGTCGTGGGCAACGCGCCCTGCGGATCGCGCAGCGTCGCGGGGATCAGGACGCCGCTCTCCGCCAGCACGGCGTCGAGCCAATCGCGCGGCATCGCGTCCGGGGCCGTGACGCCGCAGAGCGTCGCCCAGACCAGCGTCCAGGCTCGCGGCACGACCTCGTATACTGCGTATCCGCCGCCGCCCGTGGCGATGATGCGGCTCCGGCAATGCCGCTCCGCCACCTCGCACACCACACGCACGAGCCGCTCGTAAAGCCGCGTCGTGCACCGCAGATGCGTCAGTGGGTCCTTCCAATGACTGTCGCAACCGTTCTGGAGCACGATCACGTCGGGACGGAACGCATCGGCGAGCGTCGGCACCAGCTCGGAGAAGAGCCGGTAGAACGAATCATCTCCCGTGTGTGCGTCCAGCGGCACGTTCACCGAGTAGCCGTGCCCGTCCCGCCCTCCCAGCTCCTCCACCCAGCCGGTACCCGGGAAAAGATAGGCCGGGCTTTCGTGGAAGGAGACGGTCAGCACCTCCGGATCCTCCCAGAACGCCTCCTGTACTCCGTCGCCGTGATGCGCGTCGTAGTCCACGTAGAGGATCCGCGCGTCGTGCTCACGGCGGATCCACTTCATTGCTACCGCGAGGTCGTTGTAGACGCAGAACCCGGCCGCGCCCGCCGCGTGCCCATGGTGGAGCCCACCCGCGATCGAGAAGGCCCTCTTCCGTGCCCCGGACATGACCAGCTCCGTCGCCCTCAGCGTCGATCCGACGATCCTCTTCGCCGCATCATGCATACCTGCGACGATCGGCACGTCATCGGTCCCGATCCCCCAACCCGGCGCCGTCGCCAGGTCCGACTCCGCCGGCGTCTCCACCGACAGCCTTCGCACCGCCGCCACGTACTCCGGCGCGTGGAACAGCTCGAGCTCCGCGTCCGTCGCTTCTCGTGGCGCCTCGATGTCCGACTCCGCGAGGAGACCGAGCGCCCGTATCAAGGACAAGGTCAGCTCCAGCCGCACCGGGTTCAGCGGGTGCCCCGGCGAGAAGGCGTAACGAGCCAGGTCGGCATGCCAGATCAGCGCGGAGTCCATGCGCTCGGTCGATTCGGTCCTGCGTTGGTTAGGGCGGGCGGTTCCGGATCCCCAATGTAGGCCGTCCGGACTCCGCCGCACCAGCGGACCGCCACTGCAGCACAACTTCAGCGGCGAAAGCCATTTGATTCCACATTGACCGCCCGGCCCCATCCTCGCTCGTGACCACCCCGCCGCCGCGGAGTCTGCCTCAACGCCTGCCTTTTGGAGGGACCCATGCCGGAATTCGGCCACTCACCCGCCGATCCGCCCATGCTCCGCATCGTCCCACCCTACGATCGGCTCGCCCCGCTACCGCTCGCCGCATCGCCCCAGACCCTCGCCTGGGGCGATGCGGTGCTCTGGACTCCGCGGCCCGACCGCCGCCTCGAGGCGCAGCTCCGCTTCATCGCCGCGCGCCCCCCCGGCGTCGCGTGCTTCATCGTGCTCCCGCCACCCGCCGAGCTCGGCCCCATCATGCCCGTCCTGCGTCGGCTGCGCCCGCTCCATCCGACCGGCATCCTGCCCGACACCCCGCTCACACCTGCGCTCATCCGTTCGCTCCTGCGGGCCGCACCGCCCGACATCGCCGCCGCCGCTGGCGACTACGTCGCGTTCCGACTCGGCCTCGAAGGGGAACGCATTCTCGACACGATCGAAACCGTGTTGCGCGCCTCCGCCACCGTCCGCTCGATCGCCGGCCTCGCCCGCCTCCTCTGCGTCTCGCGTCGGACCCTCGGCCGACACTTCCGCGGAGCCGGGCTCCCCGCCCCTTCGCACTGGCTCCAGTTCGCGCGTCTGTTCCGAGTCTCCCTCCGCCTACGCACCGACCGAACGACCATCGCCCGCGCAGCGCATCAGCTCGGGTACCCGGACGGCTTCACCATGAGCAACCAGATGAAGCGGCTCATCGGATACCGCCCCAGTCAGCTCAATGAGCTGCTGGGATGGGAGTGGCTAATCGAGGCCTGGCTCGACGCCGAACGCAGAGCCGGCAACATCGACCTGAAGCGCTACCCTCAGGTCGGCAGAACGTCCAACGAGGGCTAGTCGGTCTCGGGCGGCATTCTTTTTAGGTTAGCCACCCAACTCGATAAGCAAACCAGCGGCTTGATCTTCGACCAGCGTCGCCCCGAGCGACCGGGCGCGTTTCAAGGCTCTGCCGGCCGCCCGCAGTGCAGCCGCTCTATTGATATTTCGAAGAAGGCGTGCTTTTTCGAGTACAAGTCGCGTTCCAGAAAGCACATCCAATCGGATGGCTCTTGCCAGGTGTCGGTTCAGATGATGGAGCCCCTGCTCCGCATCGCCGTCGTGCTCCGCCAGGCGTGCTGCCGGGATAATTACATAGGAGAGATCGCCGGAGTATCGGATCGCTCTGCTCGTAGTCGGCTCCAGTTGATCAATATGTTCTCGAGCAGATCTATAGTCGCGAATCTGCAGAGCCGACAACGCTAATAGGCCGTGAGCGGATGTGGCGACAAGCTCCTCCGTAAACTGTCTAAGCAGGCTGTCCCCGATCTCCATTACCCGGGGAAAATCACCGCGCTCGTAGGACGTAATCCCGAGATTCAACTTTGCGACGGAGTGTAACAAACGGGCGTGTTCTGCAGACTCGGAGATTTCAATACTGCGTTGCAGGAGGGCCTCAGCTCGCGCGAATGCCTTCCGTTCCAATTCCGCGACTGCAACGTCATTCAATACCATCGCCAGCAAAATGCTCGCGCCGATCTCCTCCGCGAGCTCCTCTGCCTCGCGGAAGGTCGCCAAGGCGGAGAGGAGTAGCCCGTTATGTAGGTACGCGGAGCCAAGTAGACGGAGCGTCTTCAGCCGGAGCAGAGGCGGAGAACCAGTTCTGTCTATCTCTATCGCAGCTCTCTTTAGGGCAGCCCGGCGGCTCTTGCTGTGGAGGATTATGGTACCGGCCAGCGTACCTGCCTCAAGAGCCGAAATACCGTCGCTGCACCGGCCGGCAAGATCCTGTAGGGGCCTCAGCAGTTCTCCCATCCCCATGATGTCCCCGCGCAACTGAAAAGCGGCCGCTAGGCGAGCGAGAACTCGAACTTGTGCGAGGGGTTCATCTCGAAGCTTGAGATCAGCGTAGAGGCTTCGCAAGAGAGCTGTTGGGTTCTTACATTTCGGCTGCTCACACTCTATTTCAGCAAGATAAACATCAACCATATGCGAAGGGATTTGCACGTCCATGGAAGGGTCCAAGTTCATCTGTATCTTTCGAAGCAATATCTCAGCCTCTCGGTCCCGCTTTAGCTCGTGCAACAGCTCCGCCAGCTCATATTCAGCCTGGAGTCGGCCTGACAGGGTCGGCGCCGTATCTGCCGCAAGCCGCAACTGATCTATCGATTCAGGATAGGCCGCCATCGTCTTGCTCTCATGCGCAGCGGCAATGGCGTAACTGTGCGACGCCACCAGGTCGCCCGCAGCATGAGCATGCCAAGCAATAGCGGCGAAGTCAGATCCTCGGGATGCGAGAATGCCCGCCGCGTTTTGGTGCAATAGACGGAATCGAGATTGGGGCACGATGTGTTCGAGTTCTTCTCGTATGATGTCGTGGGCTAGGACGACCCGATCGGCCTCCAAGATGACGAATCCTCCGGCCGCGAGCCGGTTGATCGCCAACGAAATTTCTGCGGAAGGGGCAACGCATGATAGTTCTCCTATATTCAGCGAAACCGATGCTACTGATAGCAAGGAGATGATCTGCAGATCTGTAGAGCGCAGATACTGGAGGCGTGTCCTCAGGGAAATTCGCTCCGGTACCATCGAATCGATTGGAGGTGCTTGCCGCAATCCGAGGAGTACGGTGTTTAGAGTGAAGGGATTTCCACACGTCTTGGATAGCTCGTAAGCCAACTGGTCAGATAAATACCCGCCCACGTTTCGCAAATACCTTTGTGTTAGATCATATACCTGGGATGGGTCCAGGTCTTCCAGAACGATAAATGTTGAAGGCCAATTGCCCTCAATGACCTCAGCCTCCGCGGTCCCCGCAGCTGTACGCAGAGTGTAGAGGATAAACATTGGCGAGTCTGGGTCGGTATTGGCCAAGTACGCTATAGCGTCGCTGCTAGAACTGTCTATCCACTGGATATCATCCAAGAAGATAACCAGCGGCCGTTCATTGGACATGTGAGTGAATAGCGTTGTAAGAGCTTCTAGCATTCTAAGTCTATTATCGGCCACTGTTAGATCCGGTAAGCGATCTTGATTAACGTGAACGTCAAGCTTCGGAAGAAGAACGGAAATTGCCTCACGCCAAGCGCCTTCTATCTTGTTAAGATCTGATTTCTGGACCGCTGATCTGAGCAGATTTCTTAGTGCTGAGAACGGGCTCAGTCGCTGTGTTCGCGTGCACCGACCGCTGACTACTCGCGCACCTGACAAAACCATCTTTCGTACTGCGCGCTCGGCCAGCCGCGTCTTACCTATTCCAGAAACGCCCAGAATTCCGCATATCTGTGAAGTTCCAGAAAAGGCGACTCTGGAGAGATCCTCAATCCGGCGATGCTCGGCAGTGCGGCCGATAAATGGGATTACCTCTACGACGGCCGGAAAAGTGTTCTGAGTACGCGTAGGTAGTAGAAGAGCTTTCAATTCATGAAGATCATCCGTAGAGAAACCACGTGCCTGTACATCCTCACACAGGCGCTGATATTCGAGCTTCCCTACGTTGTGCTCGGATGTGAGGAGGTGTGCGCGCACTCTTCTTACCTCTACATCGAATGAGAAGCCAATGCGCCTAAACAAATTGCATAGGGCGATTGAGCGCTCCCAAAATCCGTCATTCCCCAACTCGTCCAGTCTTTGGACAAGAGAGCAGCTTAAGGTGACGAGTAGGTCGGCCCCCTTTCTCTCTCGCCAATCGTCGAAATCGGATTCGCCCAGACCAGGTAGGTCAGCGAGGTAATCACACTCGAGCAATCGACTGAGGTTCTCGGTGTCCGCCGTCTGGATGGAGAGGCGAACCTGTGTCAGGTCGCTGCAGCTGAGCCCATCTTGTATCCTGAGGATCCCGGCTGTCTCCGCAATTAACGATCGGGTGGTAGCCTGCCGGATCGTCGAGATTGCTTGATTCAGGGAGTGAAGCGATTTTTTGGGATTCGTGTTAGGCCAAAGGAGCTGCCCGAGCTCTGATCTACTTTTAGGCTGCTCCGCTAGTATATGCAGCAGGGCTCTGGCCTTCCTGCTACTGAGTTGAATTGGCTCCCCGTTCCAAAGCAAGGAGGGACTTCTGAATGGCCGCACCGCCAGCATGGCGCACCTCAGGGGCAGGGCGTGATGCTCAAATGGCAACTCAAAAGGAACGTACAGGCAAGTCTTGAAAGGAATAGCTGTTTGCGTCAGTGTAAACGGGGTTGCGGCCAGAGGCCCGCAGGGTACTACGATTGTGCCGCCAGAGCCGGCGCGACCCGTACGCTAGGTGCATCTTGCCGCAATTGCGGTAATACTCTTGCTATCGTGTCCTTTGTTCGTATTAGATCTACTATATACGGATCGAATTGTGTTCCAGAGCAGCGGGTAAGTTCTGAATAGACATGGTCTATTGGCAGGGCAGGACGATACGGGCGGTCTGAAAGCATTGCATCGACAGAGTCTGCTATCTGTATTATCCTAGCAATGATTGGGATGTTCTCGCCATTCATTCCATCCGGGTAGCCGGATCCGTCAAACTTCTCATGGTGGTGTCTGATCGCCTGTAGTACCCGACTGTTGTAGATCTGAAGACTAGAAACGAATTCAGCTCCGCGGGTCGCGTGAGTACGGATGACCCGCATTTCCGAAGGGGACAGCGAATGTGGCTTTTGGATCAAGTGCGCGTAAATCCCGTCGACCTTTCCGATATCATGGAGCAGAGACGCGGTCTCCACCTCTTCTGCTCGCTTCCCATGCATGCCGAGATCCTCAGCAATCGCTCGGGCCAAAATGGAGACCCGAAGGGAATGCCCGGAGGTGTACGGATCCCGGGTCTCAATCGCCTTGATCAGAGCCCGCAGGAGCGCTTTGTTGGCGTGTTGGATCTCAACAATGTTTAGGTAGGAATAGCGAATAATTAGCAGTGGCAGAATGAGCGCAATCAGCCCGGTAAGCCCCACATCTCGGTAGACAATCGCGGCGAGTAGCGCGAGCGGACTGACAAGCAAATCATAATAGAGATTTGAACCACCCGGCCCGATAATGCTGCGTATGGTCTTCTCAAGAGCGAGTTGCTGGTTTAGGGATAGATATACACCAATCACCGCGACATTAACTGCGAAGAATGTGGCCGACATCAAGAACAGTCGCACCAACGGTTCTCCGACAACTGGTGCCCCTGCGGATGAATTGTATAACCAAGCTCCAAAGATGATCGCGATAGCTACCTGGGCGACGTTAAAGGTTACTATCCATGGCTTGAACTTCCTAATGAGGTAAAGAGAAGGACTCCAGATTGCTATGGCCGCGATAACGGCAACTGGGAGGGGGAACAGAACGGCGATTGTGAATAGCGGAACGAAGGCAATCGAGGAAGTTACTGTCTTTCCACCCACCGAGTAGAATACAGGGAGGGCCTCGCTGACGATCCCGAGGATGACCAAAAAAAGCACAGCAACGGCATCTGCCTGCGTTAGCGACTCGATCGAAAGGTAATCAAGTCGCAGCAGGCAAATTCCGCCAGCGACAATTACGACAGCGGTGAAGAAGCGGGCAGATCTTGTCATAGAAAGAGAATACGCCCCCTCGCCTGCTTACGTCACGATGGTGATACCAGCCGTGATGACTTTCGCCAAAAATGTGAATAGTGCCGCGAGCACCCAGCTCACCTCCTTTCGGGTCACGTCGGCCCGGGTCCGCTAAGGACGGGCCGCGGCGCTCCGCTAGGACTCCGCTTGGGCTCCGCTCGCAAGCGAGGGGGCTATTCCGTTCGTGTCAAACAACCCTGCGCCGTGGAAACGGCGTCGCCGGGTTCCTGGGCGAACCCGGGCGAGGGATCATCGGGCGACCGCTAGGGTCAGCGGCGGAGACACGTATCCTACAGGGTATGCCGTGACTTCGGCGGTCTTGTTTTTTTGAAATCTGAATCGAAGTTGGGCTTTGCGTCGTTCAATGAGACGCGCCGTGTAGATAGTGCTTCGGGACCGGGTGGATGTCAAGAGACAAGTCGGCTGCGGCGGTGAACGTAAGGTGCAACGGGAAAACGAGTTCGCGGGGTCTGTCAAAAGCGCAGCGTCGGGTGTCGGATTCGGCGTGGTGAAATGGCTGGCAGGGTCGTGAGAACGTAAGCCTTGTGCAAGGCGGTGTGGCGAAGCAACTTGGAAGTCCCGCATCTCCCGGATGCCGGGAGGTGCTCTCTCCGGAATGTCGCGTACCGCCGCCACACGCGGCGTCTTCCACGGCTACATCGAAGGACGGCAGAAAGTGCATCGGATCCGGCTCGGGGTCATGCTGATCGCGATCGGCGCGGTGGCGGTGGCATCGCCTGCTTCTGCGCGCGAGCGCGTGCGGGGCGAGGTGGGCTCGAGCTGGGTGAACCGCACGCTCGAGTCGATGACGTTGCGCGAGCGCGTGGCACAGATGGTCATGCCGTACATTGATGGTGGATTGCCGCGGACGGGGTCGCCGGAGTGGCGGCGGGTGCAGAAGCTGGTGCGGGACGAGCGGGTCGGCGGAGTGATCGTGGGGAAGGGGCCGGCGACGGGGACGACGGCGTGGCTGAACACGTTGCAGGCGCTCACGCGCGTGCCGTTGCTGGTGGCGGCCGATCTCGAATGGGGTCCCGGCACGCGGCTGGAGGGAGGGACGGTGCTGCCGGTGAACATGGCGCTGGCGGCGGCGGGAGGAGCGGAGCTGGCCCGGGAGGCGGGGAGGATCACGGGTGAGGAGGCGCGTGCGGCCGGCATTCACATGGCGTTCGCGCCAGTGGCCGACGTGAACGTGAACCCGCTGAATCCGGTGATCAACACGCGGAGCTACGGGGCCGATGCGCGGCGTGTGGGTCGGTGCGTCGCGGCGTTCATTGAAGGGGCCAGGAGCGCGGGACTTCTGACGGTGGCGAAGCACTTTCCGGGACACGGCGATACGGAGACGGACTCGCACCTGGGGCTGCCGGTGGTGAGGGCCACGCGAGCCCGCCTCGACTCGGTCGAGCTGGTGCCGTTCCGCGCCGCGATCGCGGCGGACGTGATGGGGGTGATGACGGCGCACATCGCCGTACCGGGCATCGAGCCGGATGGCGCCAGGCGTCCGGCGACGTTGTCGAGTGCGGCGGTGCAGACGCTTCTGCGGGGACAGCTGGGGTTCGGCGGCATCATCGTCAGCGACGCACTGATCATGGATGGGGTGCGCAAGTACGCGGATCCGAGCACGGTGGCGGTGGAGGCGGTCGAGGCAGGGGTGGACATCCTGCTGATGCCGCCGAACGCGGGGCAGGCGATCGATGCGGTAGTCGGAGCGGTCGAGTCGGGTCGGATCAGCCGGCACAGGATCGATGCCTCGGTGCGTCGCATCCTGGAGGCCAAGGAAGCAGTGGGGTTGCCGTTCGGTGCTCTGGTGGACCTGGGCGAGGAACGGCGGATGCTGACGGAACCGGCGCATCGCCGCTTTGCGGCGCAGACGACGGCGCGTTCGATCACCCTGGTCTCGTACAACCACACGCTCTTTCCGGTGGTACTCGGCAGTGGTCCGATCCGGCGGGTGGTGAACGTGGTGTACGACGACTATCGCCGAAGGCATCTCGGCGAGACCATGCGGTCGGAGCTCGAGCGACGGGGCGCGCTCGTGACGACCGTGCGATTGTGGCGCAGCTCGAGGCCGACGGACCTGCGGGCTGCCGAGGCAGCAGCGCGAGACGCCGACGTCGTCCTCTTCTCGACCTATGCCTCGGCGTCGCCCTGGAAGGGTTCGCTGGGCCTGCCTTCGGGAGTCGCCGGCCTGGCGGAGCGGCTCGCTGCGCGCGGCGCACTACTCATCTCTTTCGGAGATCCGTACGTGATCCGCCAGGTGCCGAGCGCGAGCACCTATCTGCTGGCGTGGACGGATACGGAGGCCGCGATCCGCGCGGCGGCTCGGGCGTTGACGGGTGAGGTCCCGATCGTGGGCCGACTGCCGGTGCCGCTGCCGCCGTCGCACCTGGCGGGGGACGGTATTGTCGTGCCGCCGTTGGGCGCGCTGCTTCGTCAGGTCGCGCCGGCGGCCGTATCGTCGGTGGCGGAAGCGCAGGGGACGGGAGGGGGACCGCGCTGAAGGGCACGCGCCGGCCTCTGCGGCGCCGCACCAGCAGACAAACGAGTGTGCAGGCCGTCGCGATGACGGTCCGATGCGAGGCGCGCTTGCACCCCGCCGGGTTTCTTCGGACATTCTTGCGCTCGTGGTCCGGCGTGGCGCCGGGCCGCAGACGTCTCGAGGAGCGCGGAACGGTCGATGACCCCCTGGGTGCTGCGCCTGATCATCGCGAACGGCGTGATGTTCTTCCTGACCCTGCAGATTCCGGGTCTGGAGCGTGCGCTCGCGTTGTTCCCCTCGCCGGGTCTGATCCTGCGGCATCCGTGGACGCCGCTCACCTACATGTTCCTGCACGCAGGCTTCGCGCACATCTTCTTCAACATGCTGGCGCTGTTCTTCTTCGGGCCGCAGATAGAGGTGCGCCTCGGCTCCCGGGACTTCCTGCTGCTGTACTTCATCAGTGGGCTAGGCGGCGCGCTGGCCTCGCTGATCTTCGCGCCGAATGCGCCGGTCGTGGGTGCGTCGGCCGCGGTGTTCGGGATCATGCTCGGCTTCGCGATGTACTGGCCCGACGCGCCGATCTACCTCTGGATGATCGTGCCGATCAAGGCCAAGTGGCTGATCACCGGACTGGTCGTCATCTCCGTTGTTCAGCGGGATCACGGGGGCGGAAGCCGGTGTGGCTCATTTTGCGCATCTGGGAGGTTTCGCGACGGGGTGGCTGTACCTCAAGTGGCGGGACCGGCAGACGCGCCGTCGCGTGGTCGAGCGAGCGGCGACCACGTTGGACAAGGTATCCGGGCGTCTGCAGCGGGAGGAGAAGCAGTGGCGTTCCATGGACCTCGACCGTCTGCACGAGCTGAATCGGCAGGAGGTCGAGCGCATCCTTCGCAAGATCGACGTCTACGGCGTCGACAGCCTCACGCGCGAGGAGCGCGAATTCATGAATCGGATGGTTCTGTGAAGGTTGGCCGCAGCGATGGCAGACGCAACTCGAAGACGCTCCCGCGTCCCGGCTCACTCTTCACGTCGACCTCTCCGGCGATGAGGGTCGCGAGGCGGCGGACGACGGCGAGCCCGAGCCCGGTTCCGCCGACGGCGCGTGTGTTCGCGGGCTCGGCCTGCCAGAAGGCATCGAAGATCCGCTCGGTCTGATCCGCGGCGATGCCGGGACCGGTGTCGCGGATCCAGACGATGGCGCCATCATCGAGTGGGCGGGCTCCAAGCTCGATTCCGCCTTTCTCCGTGAACTTGACAGCGTTCGCCGCGAGATTGCCGAGGATCTGGGTGACCATCCGTCCGTCCGTGCGCAGCGGGATGGCGGCCTGCGGCAGGCGGAGGTCCAGGCGAAGTCCCTTCGAGCGCGTGGATGACTCGATGGCCTCCGCTGCGTGCCGAACGATCTCGGCAGCATCGACGTCGGCGACGCGGACGACCTCCCTCCCGCTCTCGAGACGGGCGAACATCAGGATCTCATCGATGATCTGCACGAGCTGGGCGGCCGAAGTCTTCACGCGATCGAGGTATTGCCGCTGCTGTTCGGCCACCTCTCCCGCGACGCCATCGAGGATCAGATCGGTGTATCCGGTGATTGCGTTGAGCGGTGTGCGCAGCTCGTGGGAGACGATCGCCAGGAAGTTGGCCTTCGCCTGGTTCGCCTCCTGGGACGCACGGTAGAGGCGAGCGTTCTCCACGGCGGTGCCGGCGCGGTGGCCGATCTCGCCGAGCAGCTCGAGGTCTCGCGGGTCGTAACGGCCCGGCTCGCCGGCAGCGAGGGTGATGGTACCGAGCACGCTGCGGCCGGCGATGATCGGAGCGGCGACGACCGATCCGACGCCGATGTCGCGAAGCATTGTCGCGTGGACGGGGTCCCGTGCGAAGCGCTCGATGAGCCGGGGCGTGAGCTCGGCGATGAGCGTCGGTCGGCCCTCGAGCGCGGCCGCGGTCGGCGAGTGCTCGGGGGCCGCGTAGTCACGCAGCAGTCGGCGCGCGAGCTCCGCCTTGCCGGGGTCGGCGTGATGGCTGAGGGGCAGCGTGCGGGTGTGGCCAGCCTCGACGCGGAGCACGAAGCACCAGTCGGCCATCTGCGGCACCGTGAGCTCGGAGATCGCGTGCAGCAGCGTGTCCTCATCGAGCGACTCGGACAGCAACCCACTGGCCTGCGACAGGAAACGCTGTCGCTGCTCCTCCCGTGCCTGAGCGGTCACATCCGACGAGACACCGACGATGGCGATCAACGCGCCCGCGGCGTTGAGGATGGGTGTGTCGGTGATGCGGGCGGTGAACTCGCTGCCGTCCTTGCGGCGGACGGGGAACTCGCCGACCCATCGCTCTCCGCGACGCAGCGAGGCCATGATGCGCTCTGCTCGTTCACGATCGGCGAGCGCGGGCGTCACATCGACTATGGATCGGCCGAGCACTTCCGCGGCACTCCAGCCGTAGAGACGCTCGGCGGCGGGGTTCCAGAACAGGATCCGGCCTTCGAGATCCGTCGCGATGACGGCCTCTCCGACTGCGGCGAGCAGCCGTTCCTGGAACCGGCTCCTTTCCTCGGCGTCCTTCAGCGCTCGGGCCAGGTCGCTCCCTACGTCCATGGTCGCAACGTAGGCGTCCCTGGTGCGTGCGCCAAGTGCGTGTCGCGGCGCATCATCGCTTCGGCGTCTCGGGTGCGGGGCGACGGTTCGGGGGCGCGCGCCTCCAGAGCAGGAGGGCCGGTAGCCAGATCCAGCAGAGCCAGGCGAGTCGTTCGCGGAACGTCAGGCCGCTGAGCATGGCCCAGAAGAGCGCCGGCGCCGTGCTGGCCAGCCGCAGCGGAGAGCCGTCTGTGTCCGGAGCCCAGCGGGCGAGGACGCGTGTCGCGGCGCGCCGTCGGGTGTGGAGCAGTGCCTCGATGCTCGTGGTCAGCTCTGCGGCGTCCATTGTTCGCCAGCCGGGGATCCGCAGCACGGTCCACGTCGTCGCGGTCCAGCCCCAGCCGTGGTTGTTCGATCCGGAGACGAGCGCGAGATCCAGGCTGTCGGCGATCCGCAGAAGCCGGCTCCGGTCCTTCCGTGCCTGCTCGATCCCCCGTGGAGACGCGTCCCGGAGCTCGATTCCTAGATAGCCCAGGGGGTCGCGGGCGTCGGTCAGCTTCACCGTCTCCAGCCCCGCCGGCAGCGTGAGGAGCAGGGTTGGAGCGGGCATCGCTGCTGCCTGCGTGCGGAGCACGCGCTCATCGATATGTCGGCCACTGATCGCCGAGGCGTAACGCTGTGCGGAGCCGAGGGCCACGGCGTGTCCATGACGGAAGACCGCCTCCACGCCGGGCAGCAGGATCGTCCCAGCGCCCGCGCTGTCCGCGTTCGCGGCCTCACCGGCGCGCCAGCCGTCCCAGGTATTGTGGTCGGTGATGAACACGGCCGCGAAGCCGCCGCCGCTGTGCCATTCTCCGGTTCCACTCCGCGGTGAAGCCGGGGCGGCCGTCGTGTGAGGCTTCCGTGTGGCTGTGGAAATCCACGGCGAGCTCATCACTCCTCTCCAGCCGCAGCGCCGCCATCGGACGCGGCACGAGCACGCCGACGGCGTAGAAGGCGACGACGCCGGCGAGCGCCGCAAGCGCGACCCTGAGCTCCGCGCCGGTGCGTCCGAGCCAGCCGCGGGCGCGTCGTCGCCGGCGCGCCAGCCTCCAGGCGATGAAGCCCACGAGCAACGTCGCCAGGAAGGCGATGTGCTGGTCCTTCGAAAGCAGGGACAGCTGGTCGAAGAGGTCGCAGAGCGGCGCGAGCAGAATGTAGAGGGGAGGCAGATGCAGCCTCGCTCCGGTCCAGCTTGTCAGGGTCGCCGCATCGACGAGCCGCGGCGTGGGGAAGAGCGCCGTCAGCAGCAGCAGCGCGGTCGCGGCCGCCAGCACGCGGAGTCTGCGGGGCGTCGGAGGCATATCGGAATATGGCGGCGCCGGAGAAGGTGGCAAAACGGCGGGTCCCGGCTCGCTCAGGCACCGCCGGACCCTGGCGCGGGCGGAGCCACGGCCGGGATGCGCAACCGCGCGATCATGTCGTTGAAGGCGGCGAGAGGCCCGCTCCGCAGCCCCTCGAGTCGCGCGAGCTGGACGTCCACATCGGCCCGGAGCTCATGGAACACCGCGGCCTCCTGCGCGGTGGGCCGCGTATGGGATGGCAGCACCTGCAGGTTCAGGGAGAGGAGCTTGTTGTAGGCGCGGATCGGGTAAGCGAGCGTCATCTCGTCCGCGTGACAGTGGACGCAGACGAGCTGATCGCGAATGGCGGCCAGGGAGTCGCGCAGCGCGTTCGCCGGAATCACCACGCTGTCGGCCCACGGCTGGTCCTCGGCCCGCTCCTTCCACGCAACGAGCTGACGGTCCAGCGCCTCGATCTGCTCGTCTGCGTCGACCACGTCCTGGATCGCCTGGTGGATCTGCGTGCCGAGCTCGAACTGGGCCTGGAGGTCCTGGGCGGATGCGCGGATGCGGGGATCCTCGATCACCTTGAAGGGCCGCGTGAGCACTCGCCCGTCGACGGTCAGGCGGACGGTGTAGTCGCCGGGCACGACCGTGGGGCCGTCGAGCAGGCCGACGTCCAGGACGATGTGCTTCGCCTCCCGGGCGGGGGGATAGGCGAGATCCCAGACGAAGCGGTCGAAGCCGATCCGGGTCTGGACGAGGGAGTCGGCGGCGACGAACGCGAGGGAGTCGGTGTCCGCCTCTCCCGCCGTGTCGGCGGTCGTGGTGTCCGCTTCGAAGGAGCGAATCAGCTGGCCCTGCGCATCGAGGAACTCGAGCCGTGCGGAGCGCGCGCCGGCGGGCAGCCAGTAGTCGACGGTGACCCCATTGGGCGGGTTCTCTCCGGCGCCGCTGACGGCGCGGCGTCCCGCTCCCGAGTAGCGGATGGCGGGGCGAGGCGGAAGCAGCTCCGCCCGATCGTGGGGCATGCCCCGGGCCAGAGCCCGGAGCGGTGAGATGTCGTCCAGTACCCAGAAGGCGCGGCCGTGGGTCGCGACGATCAGGTCGGCATCGTGGACCGCAATGTCGCGAATGGCCGTCTTCGGCAGGTTCAGCTGGAGCGGCTGCCAGCGTGCGCCCTCATCGGTGGAAAAATAGACCCCGGTCTCGGTGCCCGCGAAGAGCAGACCGGGCGTGGCGGGGTCCTCACGGATCGCCCGCGTATAGGCGCCGGACGGGATGCCGGCGTCGATTCGGCTCCAGCTCCGGCCGTAGTCCGTCGTGCGGTAGAGATAGGGGTGGAAATCGTCGAGCTGAAACCGGTTGGCGGCGACGTAGGCGGTGCCGGCGTCATGGTGGGAGGCCTCGATGAGGCTGATGCGCGTGAACTTCGGCAGCCCTTTCGGGGTGACGTCGCTCCACGTTCCGCCGCCGTCCGTGGAGACGTGGACGAGGCCGTCGTCGGAGCCGGCCCATAGCACGCCGGCCTTCACGGTCGACTCGGCGAGTGTGAAGATCGTCGCGTACCACTCCGTGCCGGTCATGTCGAGCGTGACGGGCCCGCCCACCGGGCCGAGCGTGGCGGGGTCGTGCAGCGTGAGGTCCGGGCTGATCCGCTTCCAGGATGCGCCGCCGTCCTGCGAGCGATGCACGTACTGCGACGCCACGTAGAGCGTGTTCGGGTCGTGCGGCGAGAAGACGATCGGGAACGTCCACTGGAAGCGGTACGGCACGTCCGAGGCCGCGTAGCCGTCGTAGTTGTTGAGCCAGACCGAGACGTCGCGCTCTTCGCCGGTTTCCCTCGTCCAACGCGTCATCGTGCCCATGTAGGTCCCGGCGAAGACGGTGTCGGGCTCGCCGGGCTTGGGCGCGATGTAGCCGGACTCGCCGCCGCCCACCGCGAACCAGTCCTCCTCGTCGATCGCGCCGTCCGGTGCGCGGCTGCTGATGCCGACGGTGGTGTTGTCCTGCTGTGCGCCGTAGATCCGGTAGGGAAACCGGTCGTCGGTCACGACGTGATAGAACTGCGCGGTAGGCTGGTTCATGATGCTGCTCCAGCTGCCGCCGCCGTTCAGCGAATGGTCGCGCCGCCGTCGTTGCCCTCGATCATCCGCTGCGGATCGGCGGGGTCGATCCACAGGATATGGTCATCGCCGTGCGGGACGCGGATGCGCTGGAAGCGCTCCCCGCCATCCACCGACTTCCAGGTGCCCAGGTTCAGGACGTAGACCGTGTTCTCGTCCTTCGGGTCGGCGGTGACGGCGGAGAAGTACCATGGCCGGACCATGAACTTCTGATCGGCGTTCACCCGTTTCCACGTTTTGCCCGCGTCATCGGAGCGGAAGATGCCGCCGGTCGAGTCGCGCGCCTCGACGCTGGCCCAGAGCCGGTCCGGATTCGCGGCGGAGACGGACACCCCGATCCGGCCGAGGGGCCCGTCGGGCAGGCCGGGGGCGTGCGAGATCTCGGTCCACGTGTCGCCGCCATCGGTCGTCTTCCACAGACCGCTCCGGCCGCCGCCGGCGGAGAAGCCCCACGGCGTGCGCTGAAGCTTCCACATCGCCGCGTACAGCACGCGCGGGTTGGCCGGATCGATGGCCAGGTCGATCGCGCCGGTGCTGTCGTTCACGAAGAGCACCTTGTCGAAGGTCCGGCCGCCGTCGCGGGAGCGGTAGACGCCGCGGTCCGGCCCGGGGCCGAACGCGTGGCCGAGCGCGGCAACCCAGAGGGTGGCCGGATCCTTCGGATCGACGACGATGTCGGCGATGTGTCGGGTGTCGCGGAGGCCGGTGTGCTCCCAGCTTCGTCCGGCGTCGGTCGAGCGGTAGAAGCCCTCGCCGTAGGTGATGTCCTCGCGAGGATTGGACTCACCGCCGCCGACGTAGACGACGTTGGGATCGGACGGTGCGACGGCGATCGCACCGACGGAGCCGATCGCGGCGTCGTCGCTGATGTTGCTCCAGGTCAGTCCCGCGTCCTTCGTCTTCCACACTCCGCCGTCCACGGCGCCCATGTAGAAGACGAGCGGGTGGGAGAGGTCCCCGGCCACGGCGTCGACGCGGCCGCCGCGGAACGGGCCGACCAGCCGCCAGCGCAGGGAGCGTAGCCCCGCGTCGGTGCGCGTGGAGTCGCGCGGGGTGATCGGCGGGCGGCGCGGCGTCGCGCTGGCCGGACGAACGAGGAGGAGCAGCAGGATCGACGCGGCGAGCGATCGCATCTCGGATCGTCCATTCGTATGGGAGCGGAGCCTTCCTCGCCCGGTGAGCGCGCGGGCGAGCTGGTGGCCGGTGAATTTTCCGGCGGTGCGGCGACGGCGCAAGCGATCGTGACTCGGCAATGGCGCGAGCGGGTGCCCCTCAGCCGAGGCCTTCCTCCACCAGCGCCTCGCGGGAAACCTCCTCCTGCAGCCTGGCCTCCTCACCGGCGATCGCGCGGCGGAGCCAGCGTTTGCGTCGAAGCCAGATCACCGCGACGATCGCGGCGATAACGTTCGAGACAGGGAACGCCCACCAGATGCCTCTTTCGGTGAGCGGCGTCCGGGCCGAGAGGATCCAGGCGAGCGGGAAGCGCAGGATCCAGAGCGAGAGGATGGCCAGTGCCATGGCCGCCATGGTGTCTCCGGCACCACGGAACGCTCCCGCGAGGACCTGCTGCACGCCGAGAAAACCGAAGCTGAGCGCCATGATGCGCAGGAAGCGGGCACCCTCGGCGATCACGTCCGCATCATCGGGGATGAAGGCGGCCGTGAGCGGACCCGCGAACAGAAACAGAAGCGCTCCGATCACCGTCAGGGAAGCGAACGCGAGCGTCGCGGCGAGCGTCGCCGTGCGCTCCGCACGATCGATCTTGCCGGCACCAATGTTCTGACCGACAACGGTGCTCGTCGCCATGGAGAGTCCGAGCGCGGGAATGATGATAAAGCTGAGGATCCGGGTGCCGATGCCGTAGGAGGCGACGACGGTGGTGCCGAAGCCGGTGACGAGCGCGATCATGATCGAGAGCCCGAGCGCCCGCGTGGACTGCTCGATCGACGCCGGAAGGCCGAGGGCGAGGATACGCTGGATCAGGGGCAGGTCGGGCGGCAGGTCGGCCGTGCGCAGGTGCACGCCGTAGCGGCCGCTGAAGAGGATGAACAGTCCAAGGACCGCCGCGATTCCCTGCGTGATGACCGTCGCCATCGCGGCGCCCGCGACACCCATCGCGGGGATCGGGCCCCAGCCCAGTATGAACGCGGGGTCGGCGGCGAAGTTGAGCAGAACGGTCATCAGCACAATCAGGAACGGCGTTCTCACGTCGCCGACGCCGCGCAGCAGGGACTGGAACACGAAGTAGATGAACAGGAAGACGAGCCCGATGAACGAGATGCGCAGGTAGGCGGCGGCGTCGACGAGCACGGTGCCAGAGGCCCCGAACAGCCGCATCATCGGCTCCGCGAGGAAGTAGCCGAGGATCGAGAGGACGATCGAGACGGCGAACACCGAGCCCAGCGTCTGCGCCGCGACGTGGTCGACCGCGCGGGAATCCCCGCGGCCGTGGTGTTGCGCGATCAGGATCGCGCCGGCCACCGCGAGCCCGCCGCCGAGCGAGATCAGGAGGAAGATCACCGGAAAGGCGAGCGAGACCGCGGCCACCGCGTCCGCCCCAATGCGTCCCAGCCAGAACGTGTCGGTCAGCTGATAGACGGTCTGGAGGATATTCGCGCCGACGATCGGGAGCGCCAGTGCCAGCAGCGCGGAGAGGATCGGACCGCTGGTGAAGTCGCGGGGGTTGCGAGGGCGGGACGGTGGTGCGGGGGTGCTCAAACCCCGGCGTACCATTCGTAGCCGCGGTCGCTCCAGTAGCCGCCGTTCCGCTCCGGCATGAAAACGATGCGGGTGAGATACTTCACGCTCTTGTAGCCGAGCTTGACCGGCGAGTGGATGCGGGCGGGCGCGCCGTGAGCGGGCCCGAGCATGCGGCCCTCCCACGCGTAGGCGACGAGAGTCTGGGGGTGCATCGCGCTCGCGCGATCCCAGCTCTCATGGTAATCCGAGTCGAACGACTGGAAGTCCACGTACCGGGCCTCTGGCTGCACCCCCGCTACCTCGGCGATGCGGCTGACGCGAGCGCCGGTCCACTCGGTGGTCGCGGTCCAGCCTTCGACGCAGTAGTGGTTCACGCGCTGCGTTACTCGCGGCAGCGTCATCAGGTCGTGCAGGGTCAGGCGCAGCGGGCGTCGCACGAGCCCCGAGACCTCGAGCGTCCAGGCGCCGCGGGCCGCCTCGTCCCACATCGGCACGCGGTGTGACACGAAGTAGCGCGGCAGCGCGCCGTCCACGAGGCGACGTCGGGCGGCCACATCCATCGAGGTGTGACGGAACAGTGCGCGCTCGAGCCCCTCATTGCGGCGCATCGCCCAGCGTAGCAGCGGCTTCGCCTCGTCCGGACCCCGCGAGTTGCAGGCGGCCAGCAGGGCCGTCAGGCCGGCGCCGAAGAAGTCGCGGCGGTTCATATCTCTTCGGACGGTGAAGAAGAGTCGAGATCCCGCTCGTCCGTCTCGACGCCGGGTGGAGCGCCCGGGCGTATCCCGGTGCCGCCGTGCCCTTGCGCAGCGGCGAATCCGGCGGGTTCGGCTTCGGGCGGCGGGAAGGCGGCTTCGTCGGGGGCGCCGTGCGGCCGCCGCCAGTGGAGCGGTCGCGCGTTGCGGGCCTCGGGCGAGCGGCGCGCGTCGTAGCCGCCCGTGATCATCGAGCGCAGCGACCATGGGTCCACGGCGAAGACCATGAAGATGTGGACGGCGGTCATGACGACCAGCAGGAGCATCGCCAGGAAGTGCCAGTAGCGCGCCCATGCGTAGCCGCCGAGCAGCCGCGTCAGCGCTCCCAGCTGGACCGGCTTCCAGATCGCGATCCCTGTCACCACGGCAAGCAGGGCGATGAGCGGAAAGGAGAAATAGGTCAGCTTCTGCAGCGCGTTATGCTTGCCCTGGTGGGGATGGTCCCTCCTCACGTACAGGTAGAAGCGAGTCATCTGCCAGACGTCGCGCGCGTCCCCGCGGCGCGGAACAATGTCGCGCCACTCGCCGTGCAGGTAAATGAACGCGAGGTAGATGAACCCGTTCACGACGAGGATCCACATCATCGCGAAGTGCCAGTTGCGCGCCCCCGCGAGCCAGCCCCCGAACGTCAGCCATGCGGGGATCGGCTTGCCGGCGAACGGATAGCAGCAGAAAGTGCCGCCGCGCGGTGCGAATGCCGGGTAGGCGTTGAAGATCCGCAGCCCCGTACCGACCATCAGTGCGAGCGCGACGACATTGATCCAATGCGTGAGACGCACGATCCAGTGATGCCGCCTCGAGGAGGATTCCCTCACCGTGCTTCCCCCCGCTCGAGCAGGAGGATGCCGCTCATGCGCCGGTATATCTCGCGGTACCGCCCCGACACGGCGGCAATGGCGCGCGGGATCCAGGCGCCGCGCATCTCCCGGCCGAGGCGGTGCGCCTCTTCGAGAGAAGACCGGTATTCAGCGAGCTTCCAGCCATGGCGCTCGAAGAATTTCGGCCCTTCCTCCGGCGCGAAGCGGAACACCACGTCGCCGGCAATGCCGCGTCCATACGTACGGCGCATGATGTGCAACAGTCGCGGCGAGGCGAGGTCGGTCAGCCACCAGCGCAGAGCGGCGGTTTGGTGCAGATCCCGGGCGAGGTCGGCGACCGCCCCGGTTCCGAGATAGATCAGCAGCCCCTCCGTGATGACCAGTCCGCGGCTGCCGAGGCCCGACATCCCTTCCAGAAACGCGGTGCGCGCGGCCTGCTCCCTGAGGTCCACTCGCTCCCGGTGCAGCGAGCAGCGCGGCCTCTCATCGGCGAGCTTCTCCTCCTTGTAGTCGATGGGGCCGGGCAGATCGACCTCTACCCAGGTGAGCGACTCGGGCAGCTGCAGACGGTACGGGCGGGTATCGAGCCCGGCGGCCAGATTCACGACGAGGTCCACGCCCTGCTTCCGCACCAGCCGGAGAATGATCTCGTCCATGACCGCGGTCCGGACGATCATGGCCCACGCGGTCGACATGCCGCTGCGCATCGCGCGCACGCTCGCCTCAATGTCGGGCCCGGCGAGCGCGCGCGCGTAGCGGTCGCGAAACAGCGCATCCGACCGCTCGCTCTCCAGCGCGCGGTAGAAGGCCACCCAGCGGGCCGTGTCGGGAAGGGTGCTGACAGGAGCCGCCATCCGCCAAAGATGTGGCGTCTCGACGCCGGGCCGCCAGTGCGGCGCGGAGCCGGCAGCAGCCGGCTAGCGAGCGGGCAGCGGCCTGCGCGCCGACTGCGGTCCGGCTGGACGGGGGAAGGGGAGGGCGCTTAGACTGGCGCCAATGGAAGCGCAGGATGGCGGCGGCTGGATCGAGGTGATCACGGGGGTGATGTTCTCCGGCAAGTCGGAGGAGCTGATCCGCCGGGCCCGACGGGCGATGCTGGCTCGCAAGAAGGTGCAGGTGTTCAAGTCGCACCTGGACGAGCGTTACGGCGGAGTGGCGACGATCACGTCGCACGATGGCCGGCGCTACGATTCGGAGTCGGTGAGCAGCTCGACGGAGATCATGGAGCGGGTGCGGCCGGACACGGAGGTCGTAGCGATCGACGAGGTCCAGTTCCTCGACGACGGGATCGTGGACGTGGCGAATGCGCTAGCCGATCGGGGGGTCCGGGTCATTCTGACGGGAACGGACATGGATTTCCGCGGCGAGCCGTTCGGCGCGATCGCGGAGCTGCTGGCGGTAGCGGAGACGATCGACAAGCTGCACGCGATCTGCATGAAGTGCGGCCGCCTCGCGACGCGGAACCAGCGGCTGATCGAGGGGCGGCCGGCGCCGGCGGAAGGGCCCACCGTGCAGGTGGGTGGGCTGGAGAGCTACGAGGCACGCTGCCGCGACTGCCACGAGGTCCCGTCGCTCTCCCGCGACCAGCTCACGATCGTGGAGTAGCGCTCAAGGCCCTCCGTCACTCTTCGAGGGTTCGCGTGGCGCGTTCGCCGCTACGCCGGTGATCACCGGTCTCACAACGAGGATGATCGCGCCCTGGGAGGGGTCCGGCCGGGCGGAGCCGAGGACGACGGTCTGCCCGTTCGGCACCGAGATTCCGCTCTGCAGGACGCGCCCGTACCTTCCGACCGAGAGCTCCGTCTGCAGCGTCACGACCGAACGATCCCCATCGAGCGTAACGTCCCCGATCGTCGCCTCGATGAAGTACCTGTCCTGGTCATTTCCCCCTCCGCCGAGCGCCTGCCGGACAGTGCTCCGAGCCGTGCCGCTCAACATGCCATCGGCGGCCAGGCGATAGCCGCGGAAGCGGAACAGCTCGCGCAACGCTCCTTCGACATCCGCGATGTCGGCGTCCGTGCCGCTGAATCCATCTGCCTCGATGACCTGGAAGCGGAGCTGCACGGTCGCAGGAGCCGTGTCGTAGCGTTCGAGGAGCTGCTGGATGGCGTCGATGCTCTCCTGCGTTCCCTTCACGGTCATCGCAGCCGGCATGTTGCTCACTTCGACGAAGCCGCCCGTTCCGATGACATAGGGTCGCGCCAGCTTTTCGGCGCTCTGCGGATCGATGTGCTGGAGCGGGAGCGTGACCGTTCGCATGTTACGCTGGCGGCCACAGCCACCGGTGGCGCAGACCGCGACGAGCGCGAGCGACAGGACTCTCGTACGACCCGTGGATCGGACCATTGAGGATCTCCTCGGCGGCATCGCCGTTCAGAAGTACCAGACTACGGTGATCTTCGGATTCGATGTGCGGAGCACCGCGACGCGTCCTCCGGGCGGCGCGTCGACCAGAGGCTGGAGCGGCCGCGGCCGGGCTGCCTGCTCCCCCATTGAAGCGGGGGCGGGCGACGGCGTCCGTCGTTCGGGTCGCACCATCAGCAGCGCGGCGGCCGCCGCGGCCGCGGTCGCGGCGACGATGATGGCGCGGCGGAAACGCGTGCGGGCCGGCGCGGCGGACAGTCGCGCGCGCCCGACGACCACCTCCGCGTCGACTGGCCGCAGCAGTGCGGCCTGGCGGAGGATCGCACCGAGGCTCGCCTGCTCCTCGAGGATGGCGCGCGCGAGGGCGCGGCATGCGTCGCAGTCGGTGAGGTGCCGGGCGAGCTCGCCGGCGATGTCGCCCCGGAGCTCCGCCGGCTCCGCCTCCAGGATACTGGCCTGCCACCTCTCGCAGCTCATGGCGCCTCCACCAGGTCGGGTCGCAGCTCCAGGATGCGTCGCCGTATCGTACGCCTGCCCCGTAGCAGGCTGGCACGCACCGACACGGGCTTCATGTCGAGCATGTCGGCGACCTCACTCGGCGTGTATCCCTGCAGGTCCACCAGGTCGAAGACCTCGCGCTGCCGGTCCGGAAGCTCACCGAAGAATGCTCGTACGAGCTCCATCGTGCGCTTGAGGTCCACCGCATCGCCCGGGTCGTTCGGCGACTGCTCGACCGAGGCGGCGTCCACTCGGATGACCAGGGCCTCGGGATCGACGACCTCCTCTCGACGACGCCCTCGGCGCGACAGACGGTCCTGTACCGCGTGACTCGTCAGCCGGTACAGCCAGCTCGTGAAGCGGGATCGGCCGGCGAAGCCGCCGAGATAGCGGTAGACCCGCACCAGCGCGTCCTGCGCCGCGTCATCGGCGATCTCCACGGAGCCTGCGCGGGCCAGGGCCCAGCGCCGGATCAGGGGGTGCGCGGCGCGGAGCAGAGCCTCCATCGCGTCGCGGTCTCCGGCGCGCGCGTCCTGGACGAGCGGCGCCAGCCGCTCCTCGTCCGCCTTCAGACTTCCGGTCAATGCGCTCCGCGTCTGCGAGGGACCCGTCAGTCGCGCGTCATTGGGTAGGATCGGTCGAGCGCGGGCAGCGTTTACAGCTCGACCCGTACTTCGATCCGGGGCGGAGGCATCCCTGCCGAGATCGGGGCCGGCTCGGAGTGCACGGGAATCCCGCGATCGACCATGATCGACAACGCGTCCGCGAGGTTGGACGATCCCGGGCCGAGCATCGCCTCGAGGACGCCCGCGGCGGAGGCCGCGGTGATCGCCGAGAGAGCCTCGCCGTGCGCTGGGGCGTGTACGTGGATCGCGCGGATCGGCGATATTGCTGCCTCGGCTGCCTGCCGACCCAGCCGCGCGGCCAGCGCGAGGTCGGGTCCGCCCTCGCCGGGCCGCCGCAGCAGGTAGGGCGCGTTCAACGCGACGGAGACATCGCCGTGCAGCAGCACGCGGACCATGGCATCCGCGATCTCGCGGCCGACCCGGCGCTGCGCCTCGCCCGTCGCGGCGCCGATATGCGGCGTGACGACGGTGTCCGGTCGGAAGCGCAACGGGTGGTCGGCGGGGAGCGGCTCGTGCTCGAAGACGTCCAGCGCGGCGCCGCCGAGCTGGCCGGAATCGAGCGCCTCGAGCAGGTCCGCCTCATTCACCACTCCGCCGCGCGAGGCGTTCACGAGCAGCGCGCCGCGCTTCAACGTGCCGATACGCGGCTGATCGATGAGCCCACGCGTGGACGGCGAGAGTGGCACGTGCAGCGTCAGCGCGTCGGCTCGCCGGATGACGTCGGGGAGGGGGGCCGGCTCGATGCCGAGCTCGCGGGCGCGGGCATCGGCGAGCAGCGGGTCGAAGCCGACGACCTCCATCCTGAACGCCCGCGCCCGCGCGGCGACCTCGCGGCCAATGCGTCCGAGCCCGAGGATCCCGAGCGTCAGGCCATGAAGCTCGCGGCCGCGCCGGGATCGGTCCCAGCCACCTTCCCGGATCGATCGCTCTGCCGCCGGCAGGGCGCGCGCGAGCGCCAGCAGGAGCGCCAGCGTGTGCTCCGCGGCCGAGATGGTGTTCCCACGCGGCGCGTTGACGACGGCGATCCCCAGCGCGCTGGCGGCATCAATGTCGATGTTGTCGATACCGACGCCGGGGCGCGCGATCACCTTGAGGCGGCCGGGCTCGCCCAGCGTTTCGCGCGAAAGCGCCGTCCCGGTGCGCGCGACCACCGCGTCCGCAGTCCGCAGTGCCAGGCTCAACTCGTCGTCGCGAAGCCCGGGTCTCTCGATGATCTCGAAGGCGGATATCTCGCGCAGCGGCGCGAGCGCGGCCGGATCGCCCGGGTCCGTGACGAGAACCCGCAGCGAGCCGCCGACGGTCATCCGACGAAGATCTCGGTGAGCGCCTCGCACAGCGTACGGACCTCGGACGCGTCATGATCGCCCATGTGGCCGATGCGGAACGTCTGCTCGCGGAGCTTGCCGTACCCGGTGGCGAGGGAGAAGCCGCGCTCCTTCGCCGCGGCGACGACCCGCGGCCCCGTCCAGCCGGGTGGCGGAAGCACGCAGCTGACGGTCGGCGAGCGGGTGGCAGGCGGCGCGAGAATGGAGACATCGACGCCCTGGGCGCGCAACCCGTCCACCCAGTCGTAGACGACACGGGCCATCTCTGCGTGCCGCTGCCAGCGGCGCTCGATGCCCTCCTCCTCGATCAGCTCCACCTGCTTCGCGAGCGCGTACAGCAGAGAGACCGCGGGCGTGTTCGGCGTCTGGTTCTGCTGGATGTTCTTTTCGAACTCGAGAAAGTCGAAGTAGATGCCGCGGTTCTCCTTCTGCGCGGCGCGGCGCAGCACGTTCTCCTGCGCGACGCCGAACGCGAGCCCCGGCGGAAGCGCCATCGACTTCTGCGAGCCGGTGAGAACGAAGTCGAGGCCCCACTCGTCCGTATGCACCGGCGCGCCCGACAGACCGGAGACGCTGTCCACCAGCAGCACGACATCGCCGGCGTCATGGGTCACCTGCGCGAGCTCGTGGATCGGGTTGAGGACGCCGGTCGAGGTCTCGGAGTGACAGACGGTCACCGCATCGTAATCGTCGTTCTCCAGCGCCTCGCGGAGCATCTCGGGCGTGTGCGCCCGTCCCCACTCCACCGCTACCGTGTCCACCTGGAGACCGTTCGCGGCGGCGATGCGCGCGAAGCGCTCGCTGAACGCGCCGTTCGTCAGCGAGAGCACCCGGCGCCGCGCGGCGTTGCGAACCCCCGCCTCCATCATTCCGGTGCCGGAGGCGGGAACGATATAGACCGGTCGCTCGGTCTGGAACACATCCCGGAGCCGGGGCTGGATGAAGCCCATCAGCTCCTCCATCTCGGGAACGCGATGCCCGATCATCGGCCGGAGAAGCGCCTGCAGAACCTCGGGGCGGACCTCGGTCGGGCCGGGAAGGAAGAATCGGCCGAAGCTGGACTCGGACATGGCGGTTCCGTGTTTCGAGGACGGGGTTCGTCGCAGGGCAAGTTGAGGGGCCGGCCGGCCGCCGGCAAGGCGGTCCGCCGCCTGTCCGGTTGCGGGACCGGCGCGTCCGGCCGCGGACATAAGCGCAGCGGTGTGGTCGGTGTGTGGATTCAGAGAAGATGTTGTCACTCAACAGCTTACTGTATTGCCTGAGGTACGGGCATGCCTCTTCCCTTTCGGCAGAGCGTTCCGTCACCCTCTCGCCGGAGAATGCGACCCAATGCTCGACCTCCTCTACCGCTCGCTCCGCGACGCCGCGCGAGGCCTCGCTCGCTCGCCGGTGTTCACGATCGTGGCCGTGCTCTCGCTCGGGCTCGGGATCGGGGCAAACGCGGCGATCTTCGGTTTGATCGACGCGCTGGTGCTTCGGCCGCTGCCCGGCGTGCAGGACGTGGATCGGGTGGTGGAGGTAGCGGACGAGTCGTTCTCGTATCCGGCCGTGCGGGACTTCATCGCGGGCGCCCGCGAGGCCGAGTTGGCGGGTTACTCGGAGCGGGCGCTGGCGCTGAACGGCGTGGACGCGTCGGAGCGGGTAGAGGTGGTGGCAGTGACGGGCGACTACTTCGGGGTGCTCGGGGTGCGGCCGTTGCGTGGCCGGGCGCTCGAGGCGCGGGACGACGAGCCGGGAGCGCCGCTGGTGGCGGTGCTCTCGGATGCCACGTGGCGCGAGCGGTTCGGCGGCGATCCGGCGGTGGTGGGAAAGGACATCGTGTTGAACGGGCAGCCGTTCACGGTCGTGGGGGTGGCGCCTCGTGGCTTCCGCGGCAGTCGGCTCGGGACGCGGCCTCTCGCGTGGCTGAGCGTTGCCGGGTGGTCGCGGGTGAAGCGCGGTCTGTACGACGGGCTGGACGTGTCGAACCGCGGATGGGGCTGGCTGAGCGTCGTCGGCAGGCTGGCGCCGACGGGAACGGCGGCGGCCCTGGATCGCGAGCTTGCAGCGATGCAGCGAGAGGAGGCCAGGCTCTACCCGAAGTACGTGCCGAGCCCGCCGCCGGAGCTGAAGGTGGTGCCGGCGGCGGCGGCGGCGGCGGGTCTGCGGGGGAGCCGGGACATCGCGCGCTTTGGGCGGATCCTCATGGGGGCGGTGGCGCTCGCGCTGGTGATCGCGTGCGCGAACGTGGCGAACCTCCTGCTTGCGCGGGGCACTCGTCGCCGTCAGGAGATGGCGGTGCGGCGGGCGCTCGGCGCGTCGACCGCGTGGATCGTGACGCAGTCACTCGCGGAGAGCGCGCTTCTCGCTTCGCTCGGCGTCGTGACGGGGCTGGTGGTGGCGAGCTGGGGTGTGGCCGTGCTCGGCGGTGTGACGCTTCCGGGCGGGATCGACCTGGGCGCGAGCGGTGTCCGCATCAGCGGTCGTCTGCTCGGCTTCGCGGTCGCGATCGGAGCCGTCACGGCGGTGCTTTTCGGAACCCTGCCGGCGCTGCGCGCCACGGCGACGCGCGCGACCGGAGCGCTATCGGCGCGTGGTGCCACGGATGATCCACGTGG
The DNA here is from genome assembly GCA_963798855.1 of uncultured Gemmatimonadales bacterium. Lineage (GTDB taxonomy): Bacteria > Gemmatimonadota > Gemmatimonadetes > Longimicrobiales > RSA9 > CAWCUU01. Next base: position 1,086,549 of record CAWCUU010000002.1, read on the forward strand.
CGTTCGCTCCCGCTCCGCACTGGTCGCGCTGCAGCTCGCGCTATGCCTCGTTCTTCTCTCCGGCGCCGGGCTGCTGCTGCGGAGCCTGCGCGCGGCGATGCACACCGACCTTGGCTTCGATGCGAGCCATCTCGCGCTGCTGAGCGTCGACCTGGGCAACTCCGGCTACGCCGAGGCGCGGGTGCGCGGCTACATGGACGAGCTGCGACGGCGGGTGGTGGTGCGGACGGAGGTCGAGGCGGCGGCGTGGGTGAGCTTCGCGCCGCTCGACCCGGATGAGGACCGGGAGAGCTTCACGCTGGACGCCCCTGCAGGGGCGGGCTCGGAGTACCCGCACAGCGAGGTCCGCTACACGGGACCGGGCTACTTCGTCACGACTCGCACACCGCTGCTCAGCGGCCGCGGCTACGACGAGAACGACCGGGCGGCGGAGGCGGTGGTCAGCCGGGCGTTCGTCGAGCGGTTCGTCCCGGGGGAAGTCGCGATCGGCCGGACGCTGTACATGGGTCGGGGATTCGCGGCGACGATCGTCGGCGTGGCGGAGGATGTGGCCCTGCACGGCCCGGGCGCCCGGGTGCAGCCGCTCATCTACCTTTACGCTCCCGGCGCCACGCCCGGAGGCTCGGCGAGCCTCCTCGTCCGCACACACGGCGAGCCCGCCGCGCTGCTGCCGGTGCTCGCGGCGACGGCGCAGGAGCTGGATGCCTCACTGCCGCTGCGAAGCGAGTCGCTCGCGGACCGGCTGCGCCAGCTGTTGACTCCGCAGCGGGTCGCGGCCGCGCTGTTCGGCGTCTTCAGCCTGTTGACGCTGGTGCTCGCGACGACCGGGATCTACGGCGTCGTCGCGTACGCGACTGCCGGCCGGGTGCGCGAGTTCGGCATCCGGGTAGCGCTCGGCGCGACGCCGGCGCGCGTGGTGCGGCACGTCGTCGCGCACGGCCTCGGCGCGGTCGGCGTCGGTGTCGCGCTCGGCATCGCCGGGGCGTGGGTCGCCGGGCGGGCGCTGCGCTCGCTGCTGTACGACATCGGGCCGGCGGACCCGCTGTCGCTCGCGGCGGCCACGCTGCTGTTGTGCGCCGCGGCGGCCGTCGCGTTGCTGATCCCGGCGCTGCGCGCGACTGGTATCGATGCGGCCCGGGCGCTGCGCGAGGAGTAGGGACGGTGGAGGGATCGGCGGGTGTCGCGGCGGCATTTCACGCCGACGCCGTCCGGACGGTTATAAGAGTGAAGCGGATGGAAGCGGTCGGACTCACTCGTTCGTCGGGAGGCCCTGATGTCGGCGCGCATGAGGCAGGTAGCGGAAGCGGTGGGCGGTGTCGTCTTCGTGCTTGGAGTATGCACGGTGGTTCCGGTGATGTTGTTCGTTCCGGTGCTCCTGGCGGTCTACCCCTCACTGACGGTCTGAGGGGATGGCGCTCGAGCTCGAGCAGCGATCAGACCCGATCGGGAAGTGGATCGAGCGGTACGGGCAGGAGCTGCGACGGCACGTGCAACGGCTGCTGGGGGAAGCGGCCGATGTGGATGATGTCCTCCAGGAGGTCTGGTTGTCGGCGACGCGCCGTACTCCGGAGGATGGCCCCGGCTCCAACGTGAGGGCGTGGTTCTATCGCGTCGCGACGAACGCTGCGCTGGACGAGCTGGCACGTCGCCGACGGCGAGACGCGGTCGCGCGTCTGGGCCAGCCGGTGGCGATCGGCGAGCAGGAGACGACCGGCGTTACGTCGCCGGGCCTCGGGGAGCGCGCGGAGCGGCGGATCCGGGACGAATGCGCGCGACTCCCGCGCAAGCAGCGCGAAGCGGTCTGGCTGCGCCTGGTCGAAGGGCTCGACTACGAAGATGTGGCCCGGAGGATCGACAGCACCGTGGACGCCGCCCGCGCGAACGTGTACCAGGGATCCAGACGGCTGAGGCAAAGGCTGGCGTCGCTGTGGGAAAGTGAGAGCGTGACATGAGCCCGAGAGACTGCCCCGTGACAGAAGAGAGAATCGAAGCCTTCGTTCTCGGCGAGGTCAATGCGGAGGAGGCGCAGAGCCTGTCGCTGCATCTCGTGGAATGCGAGAGTTGCCGCGCGACCGCCGTGGACTACGCGGGTTTGCGACGCGCGCTGTCGGAGCTGAGGCCGGAGGACGCGGTGAGGTGGCACGCATTCGCCACGCCGTTCGGCGAGCTGCGGGTCGCCGCGACCGCGGTCGGCGTCTGCCGGGTATCGTGGACGCACGCGGATACGGAAGAGTTCATGGGCGAGCTCGGAGAGCGATTCCCGGGTCGGCCGCTGGTCTCCGATCCCGAGGCGCTCGCCGAGGCCGAACGGCAGCTGCACGAGTACTTCGCGGGCGAGCGTGCGCACTTCGACCTGCCGCTGGATCTCGGACCGGCGACGGATTTCGAGCGCCGGGTGCTCGAGTCGGTGAGCCGGGTGCCGTTCGGCGGAGTCGTTCCGTACGCGGAGTTGGCCCGTCGGGTCGGTCGGCCCAGGGCCGCGCGCGCGGTCGGCAACGCGGTCGGCCGCAATCCGGTGCCCATCGTGATCCCCTGCCACAGGGTCGTCCGCAGCGACGGATCGACGGGCGGCTATTCCGGTGGCGGACCGGAGTTCAAGCGTCGGCTTCTCGCGTTGGAGGGCGGCGCGGCGGCGTGAGCAGGCGCGCCAGCCCGTGAGCGGCTCAGGGAGCGAGCGGCCAGACAGCCAGTCGCTTCAGCGCCTGCACGCGGTCGCCGTTTCCGAGGCGTGCTCGCCGGAGCGCCGATTCGAGCCACTCAATGGTCTGGTCGTAGGTGAGGCGGTCGACGGGATACGGATGACCATCCTTGCCGCCGTGCGCGAAGCTGAACCGGGCCGGGCGCTGGAAAAGCCACGTCGGTGCGCGGCCGCCATGCAGCGGCAGGTCAGCGGTGCCGGTTCGACGTCCGGAGCGTGACATACGGATGCGCTCGCGCGATCGGGGCGGCGTTATCCGGCCGATGCGCCGTCGCCGGTCGCGAACACGTGGACGGTCGCCGCGCCGCCGGTGGCCGCGCGGTACGCGGCGGGGACCTCCCGTGCGAAGGCATCCACCGCGCCGGCTTCCACGAGCGACAGGGTGCAGCCGCCGAAGCCGGCGCCGATGAGGCGGCTGCCGTAGACGCCCGGCCTTACGCGCTCTATCTCGGCGAGCGCGTCCAGCTCGGGCATGGATACCTGATAGAGCGTGGAGAGGCTGGCGTGGGACGCATTCATGAGGATACCGACGCGAGCGACATCGCCGGCGGCCAGCGCCAGCGCCGCCTCGTACGTCCGCGCGATCTCGTCCACCACGTGCCTGGCCCTGCGACGGACGGACTCCGGCAGTGACGGCTCGGCCTCGGTGAGCTCGTCCGCATCAATGTCGCGCAGCGACGCGATCCCGAGCAGTGCGCAGGCGTCGCGGCATTCCTTGACGCGCCGGTTGTAGGCGGAGTCCCGGATCGCCCGCCGCACGCCGCTGTCCGTCGCCACGAGACGCACGTCCGCCGGCAGCGGAACCTGGCGGTAGTCGAGCGAGCGGCAGTCGAGAAAGATACAGTGCTCTTGACGGCCCAGCGCCGCGACGAACTGGTCCATGATGCCGCAGTTGACGCCCGCCCAGAGCGTCTCCGCCCGATGCCCGATCAGCGCCATCTCCACGCGCGGCAGCGTGGCTCCGGCGAGCGTCAGCAGCCCCGCCGTCACCGAGAGCTCCAGCGCCGCCGAAGAGGCCAGACCCGCCCCGCGCGGTATGTCCCCGGCGATGACGAGCTCGGCGCCTGGAAGCCGGACACCGCGCTCGAGCAGAAGCGCCACCACCCCTCGCACGAACGCTCGCCAGCCGAGACCGCGACTGCTGCCGGTCATCGTGTGCAGCGTGTCCAGGGAGAAGCGGTCCGACTGCCTGAGATCGGCCGCCACGACCAACACCTCGCGGTCCGCGCGACCCCGAAGCGCGGCCGCGACGTCCCGGTCGATCGCGGCGGGGAGCACCAGACCGTCGTTGTAGTCCACGTGCTCGCCGATCAGGTTCACCCGACCCGGCGCGCGCGCATTCACATCCGGCATGGCGCCGTAGACCTCCCGGAACACGCGCTGGGCACGACGTCGTGCAGGCTGCTCGCCTTGGGATGTGCCAGGGGTCACCATGGGCCAACCGTACGAAACCGCGGGGGTGGTCGCAACTCGGACGTCCGGCTCGCCGGTGGCCCGGCCGGGTTGCGGAGACGTTGCCGCTCGTTCAGCTTCGCGACATGCGTGTGAAGGGGGACATCACCGTCACGTTCCAGCGAGACGCGGCCGTTCCGCAGCGGTTCCGATCAGAACTGGATCGTCGCCTCCAGACCGCAATACTTCTCCTCGCTGAGGAAGAACTCCCCCATGGGTGAGGGGCCGCTGTAGCAGCGTGCGAGCAGCCGCCCCACGTGGCTGCCGCCGCGTCGCTCCAGGCCGGCGACGATGGCGTACTGCCCGCGCCAGTCGGAGCGGTCGGCCGCCTGGAAGTCGAAGCCCGCGACGAGCCCTGCGTCGCCGTCCGCCCACGGGAACCAGCCCGTCTCCGCGCCCGCCTGGAGCGCACCGGCCTCGGTGAAGATACGGGGCTCGTACTGCGCTCCACCGCTCGGCGGCGTGGTCTGAACGTAGGTGTAGGAGTTGTTGCGCACGACGACCGTGCCGCCGCCGTAGACGCGAGAGCCCCGTCGGGGAGACCAGCCCACGACGCCGTCGAGTCCCTCCCAGCTATACTCGATGCGCGCCGCGCCCTGCTCCTGCGCCTCGTCACCCATGTGCGAGCTGTGGTGCAGCAGCCTGAAGCGTGCGGAGATGGGGCCGGATGCGACCGTGACCGGCAGGCCAACGAACCAGTCGTCTGCGAGCTCATCGCGGCTGGGCTGCTCGAGCCGGAAGCGGGAGAACACGCCGGCCGTGATGCCGAGATCGATGCCGCCGTCGGCCCAGCGATCCAGCCGGATGATGGAGCGGGAGAAGCCGAGGCCGACTGCGCCCTCGACATCGCGGCTTCCGCTTGCGCCGGCGAGCTCGAACGGCGGCCGCTCCGCCGGCGAGGCGGTGTTCTCGAGGACGTCGGTCGCGATGAGTGCTGCCGTATTGCGTGGCTGGCTCGGGTCCGCGATCAGCGCGGGAAACCATTCGATCGACGGAAGCCAGCTGCCCACGGCTGCAGTGTCCACGCTCTGGGCCGCGGCAACACGGGGCAGCCACGCCAGCGCCAGGAGCGCCGCCATGCGCCGGGCGCAGTTCCCACCGCGGGGAAATCGCGTCATTGCGTCCTCCGAATGCATGCCGTTGGCGCCGCCGCGACGGATCGGGTAAGCTCTGCGGTCGGCGGGGGAAAAGCGAACCGCCCCGGCATTGAGCTCGGGGCGGTCGGCCTTCGAGGGGTAGTCCTCTAGTCGCGGTTGGTCCAGCCGCCTTCGGCGAGCAGCTCCTTGAGTCGGCCGGGCCGCTTGCTGAGAGTGGTCTTCACGATCGATCGCGCGTAGGTAATGCGGTCGTCGTCGGGCAGCTTGTCCACGATCGCGATCGGCGCCCCGTAGCGCAGCAACAGGCGCTTGGCGTCCCGGGCCACACTATCATCCATCGAGGCTCCTCCTGTCGGGGTAATAGACCCATAAGTATAGGCGAGGCGGGGCCGGCGAGCAACGGCTGATGGCGTTGCGGTGCGGGTCGTGCAGAGTCGACGAGCCGAAGGGCTGCGGCTTCCATCTTCACGGGGATCGATGCGTCGCACTCTCTACCGGAACCGCCGCCGTGTGAGATTGGGAATGCGCGGTGGGCTGACCGTCGTCATCATCGTGCTCGCCGTCGCGGGGGTCGGGCTGTTGAACCGCAACGCGGGAGGGGACGAGGCGGCGGATCTCGCCGTGCACGTGGCCGAGCGCCGCGTCGCGCCGAGCGCGCTGCTCGCGACGCTCGCGCGATCGCACCGACTCGTGATGCTGGCCGACATCCACACATCGGCGGCCACGAAGCGGGTGGCCGCGGAGGCGATCGCCGCTCTCGCCCGCTCCTCGGGACTCGATGCGGTCGTCCTCGAGGTAGCGTCCGATCTGCAGCCGGTGATCGATCAGTATCTGAATACGACGCCCGAAGATGCATCGCTGCTGCTTGCGAATCCTCGCACGCTGAACCTGAAGTGGGGCGCCCCGGGCGCGTATCTGGCGCTGTATCATCAGGTATGGCAGCTCAACGACCAGCGCGGCGCGGCGAGGCGAATCCGCATCCTGGCGGTGGATCTGCCTGGATGGCCGCCCACCGGAGCGCTGTCGCCGCGGCAGTCGGCCGATCTTTACGCGCGACGGGACGCCCACATGGTCGCCGTGCTCGACAGCACGCTGCTCGGACCGTCCCCGCGGGCCCGCGCTCTGCTGTTCCTCGACGGCTACCACGCGTTGAAGGATGTGCGGGGGGAGTTGCGCGTGGGCGGCGGCGAGCGCATCCCCGTCGTGTGGCTCGCGGCGAGACTGCAGCGGCGCTACGGCGGCGAAGTCGCGAGCGCGCTCGTGGATGCGGGGACCCGTCCGGGCGCGGCACTGGAAAGCGTGGCCGCGTACACGGGCACGCGGGCGTTCACGATGATCCAGACCCGGTTGGGGCGAACGGACGCCTTCGCGGTACCGCTCGATCGTTCGTTCGCGTTTCTGCGCGATCCGATCCGCACTCGCGCGAGCGCGGGGCTCAGCCTCGAGATCGTGCCGGAAGACTATTCGCTCGCCGATGTCGCGGACGGATACATCTTTCTGCCCGGAGGAAACTAGACCATGTCGAGCGTGAAGGTGTGCGTGGCAGGGCTCGATTCGCGCGACAATGAGACGCGCCTCGAGCGGGCGCTTTGTGGACTGGTCAGCGTCTACGGCGCGGTCGCCAACCGGCAGGACGCATGTGTCGTCGTGGAGTACGAGGACGATGAGCTGGCGCCGGATGAGATCCTGGACGTCATCCGGCGCGAGGGCTTCAGCCCCGAGCTGGTCGGCTGAGGGCGCGCAGGCGTGGCAAGTCGAGGGATCGGACCGGAGAATCGGGGTCAGGCGGCCCGCGCGCCGTAGCCTTCCTCTTCCACGGCACGCATGAGCGCGTCGACGGTCGCGCGCGCCTCATCGTACTCGACGACCGCGCGGCCTCCGTCCAGGTCCACGCTCGCTCGCTCGACGCCGTCCACCCCCTCCAGAGCGCTCGTGACGGCGTGGACGCAGTGCTGGCAGCTCATTCCCTCGACCTTCAAGGTGACCGTGCTCATTGGAGGCTCCTGCCGTTGAAATGTCATTCGTGCGACCCGTTCAAAGAGCGGCACGACGCAGCCTCAGCGAATTCATCACCACGCTGACGGAGCTGAACGCCATGGCCGCGCTCGCGAACACCGGCGAGAGCAGGATGCCGAAGAACGGGTACAGCGCGCCGGCCGCGACCGGGATGCCGATCACGTTGTAGATCAATGCCCAGAACAGATTCTGCCTGATCACCCTCACCGTGCGACGCGAAAGGCGCAGCGCGGTGACGACACCGCGCAGGTCGCCGCCCACGAGGGTGATGTCCGAGGCTTCCATCGCGATGTCGGTTCCGGTGCCGATGGCGACGCCGACATCGGCCTGCGCTAGCGCGGGCGCGTCGTTGATCCCGTCGCCGACCATCGCGACGACACGGCCCGCCTGCTGGAGGCGCCGCACCTCGCGGGCCTTGTCGGCCGGGAGCACCTCGGCGAGCACGCGGTCCACGCCGACCGCCGCTGCGACCGCTTCCGCGGTGCGCCGGTGGTCTCCGGTGAGCATCACGACCTCGAGCCCGAGCGAGCGAAGCCGAGCGACCGCTTCTACGCTCGTCGCCTTGAGCGGGTCCGCGATCGCGATCACGCCGAGCGTCAACCCGTCGGCGGCGACGTAGACCGGCGTCGCACCCGCGGCCGCGAAGCCATCCGCGATCCGCACGAGATCCCCCAACACCGCGCCGCTCTCGCCGAGGAACGCTTCATTGCCGACGAGCACCGCGTGCGCGCCGACGCGGCCGCGTGCGCCGCGACCGGCGACCGCCTCGAAATCGGTTGCGCGCTCGTCCGCCGGCAGGCCGCGGGCTTCGGCCTCCGCGACGATCGCCTCTCCGAGAGGGTGCTCCGAAGCGCGCTCCAGCGCCGCCGCGAGACGCAGCATCTCATCGGCATCGCCGGCCGCCACGTGCGCATCCACGACCGCCGGATGGCCCTCGGTGACCGTTCCGGTCTTGTCCAGCACAACCGTCGTCACGCGATGCGCCTGCTCCAGCGTCGCGGCGTCCCTGATCAGGACGCCCCGCTCAGCGCCTGCCCCCGTGCCGACCATGATCGCGGTAGGCGTGGCCAGTCCCATCGCGCACGGACACGCGATGATCAGCACCGTGACGAACGATACCAGCCCGAACAGGAAAGAGGGCGCGGGACCGAACACCAGCCAGATCACGAACGCGAGCGCTGCGATTGTGACCACCACCGGCACGAAGACGCCGGCGATCCGGTCGGCCAGTCGCTGGATCGGCGCCCTCGACGCCTGGGCCTCCTCGACGAGCCGGACGACCTGGGCGAGCGCCGTGTCGCGACCGACCCGCTCCGCGCGGAAGCGGAACGACCCGCTGGCGTTGATCGTGCCGCCGATCACCTCGTCGCCGGCCGCCTTTGCGACCGGAAGCGATTCGCCGGTGAGCAGGGACTCGTCCACCACGCTGCGTCCCTCCGTCACGGTGCCGTCGACGGGCACGCGCTCGCCCGGGCGGACGACCACCTCGTCACCCACGGCGACGTCCTCCACGCGGACGTCCACCTCGCCGTCCTCGCGCACCACGCGCGCTCGCGGCGGTGCCAGCGCGGCCAGCTTCCGAATCGCGTCCGACGTGCGCCCCTTGGCGCGTGCCTCCAGGACCTTGCCCAGGAGCACGAGGGCGATGATGGCGGAGACCGCCTCGAAGTACACGTCCGCCCCGAGCCCCGCCCGCTCGAACAGGCGCGGTGCGAGCGTCACCGCCGCGCTGTACAGGTAGGCCGAGCCGGTGCCGACCGCGACGAGAGTGTTCATGTCCGCGCTGCCGTGCAGCAGACCGCTCCACGCCCCGCGATAGAATTGGCGTCCAGCCCACAGCAGCACCGGCGTCGTCAGGCCGAGCAGCAGCCAGCGAAGCACCCCCGCCGGGACCGCGAACACCCCGGGTGCGACCAACGCGAAGACACGAGCCAGCGGCGTCATCAGGCGCTGGAACAGGTCGGCCGGCGCCGCAGACATGTCGGCCATCATCAGCGGCATCGACACCAGCATCGCGATCACCGTGACAACCAGTGAAAAAGCGAGCTTCCGCTTCATTCGCCGCACCTCGCGCTCACGTGCGGCTCGCTCCACCTGCCCCGCGTCTTCCCCCGAAATGGGCGCCGCGAGGCCGTAGCCCGCCTCCGCCACGGCATCCTCCAGCGCCTCCGTGCCGGCCGCGTCGGCGATGTACTCGACCCGCGTCTGCGATGTGGCAAGGTTCACGTCCGCCTTCACGACACCCGGCACCGCAAGCAGCTGCCGCTCGAGCGGAGCTCCGCTCGCCGCGTACTCCAGCCCCTCCACCTGCAGCACTGCGTGCGACGTCGCCACCCCGTAGCCCGCGCCCCGCACGACCGCCGCCAGCGCCACGGGCGAGACTACGCCCGGCTCGAACTCGACCCGCGCCTTCTCGGAGCCGAAGTTCACGGCCGCATCACGCACGCCCGGCGTCTTCTGCAGGGAGCGCTGCACCCGCGTCGCGCACGCCGCGCAGCTCATCCCCGTCACCGGAATGCTCAGCGTACGGACGGGATGATCCGCGATCCGCTGCTCCGTCAAGAGCGCCGTGCCGCCGTCGTCGGCATTCCCCTTCATGACCTCCCTCGCCTCATCGGCCTCATGAACCCGTTCAGCGCGCATGGCGATACATCAGCTCCAGCACTTCCTGGTACGCCTGCTCGGCCGCCACCGGGTCCTCCGATCGCAGCGCATCCGTCACACAGTGCTCGAGATGATTGCGCATCAGCAGCTTGCCGACGGAGCGCAGCGCCTCGTGAATCGCAGAGATCTGCACGAGGATGTCCGCGCAATAGCGGCCGTCATCGACCATCCGCTGCACCCCGCGGACCTGCCCCTCGATGCGCTTGAGGCGGGTACGTGCGGCATCGCGTAGCGCGGGGTCGACGGCGACGGCGTGTCGGTGTGACTCGGTGTGCATGCGTCCTCCAGGAACGGTACCCCCCTATGGTATACATTCGGATCAGCCATTGTCAATCGCTCGATGAGCCGGGTCCTACGCCGGGAGCCCGCCCTCGCGGGTGGGCTCGGCGCGGGCCGTGGTGACGGACCGGCGCGCTGGCACGCTACCTGAACGGGTCGAGCGGCCTATGGCCGGGACGCGAGAAGACAGCTGGTGGCGGCGTGAGGCGATCGGGGATGGCTTCCGGTACCGCACGGTGCGGGGGGGCGAGCTACGCTCGAAGCGTGCGCTGCGTCGGATCGAGGCCCTGGCGATACCGCCGGCATGGACCAATGTGCATATCTCGCCGGTGGCGGGTCGACGTGTGCAGGCGTGGGGGCGGGATGCGGCGGGGCGCAAGCAGTACATCTACAGCGACGAGCACGTGGAGGAGCGCAACCGCAGGAAGTGGGATCGCGTGCTCGCGTTCGCGCGGGTGCTGCCGGAGCTGCGCGAGGCGACGAACCGTGACCTGAAGCGATCGGGGCTCGGGCGCCGCAAGGTGATCGCGACGATGGTGCGTCTGATGAGCCGCGGGTATTTCAGGGTCGGCAGCGAGCGATACGCGGTGGAGAACCGCACCTACGGCATCTGCACGCTGCGGAAGAAGCATCTCGAGATCCAGGGCAACGACCTCTTCTTCACGTACAAGGGGAAGCGGCGGATCGACCAGCGGCGAGTGGTCGCGGAGACGCCGCTCGTCGAGGTGATCCGGGAGCTTATGGAGCTGCGGGGATCGCGGCTGTTCCAGTTCGTGGATCAGAACGGCAACGTGCAGCCGATCAGGGCGCAGGACGTGAACGAATATTTGGAGGAGGTGCTGGGAGGTCGCTATACGTCCAAGGACATTCGCACGTTCGGCGGCACGGTCCGGGCGGCGACGATCCTGGCGGACATGGGCCCCGCGCAGAGCGAGCGGGAAGCGAAGCGGAACGTGGTGCTGGCGTGCAAGCTGGTGGCGAGCGAGCTGGGCAATACGCCATCGATCTGCCGGAAGGCGTACGTGCACCCGCGGGTGCTGGAGGAGTACGAGGGGGAAGGCCGCACGATCGATCCGCTGATGCGGAAGAAGCCCCGGCCGGTGCCGGCGGAGGCGCCGCGCGAGTTCTATCCGGAGGAGGCGGCCCTGGTGCGGTTCCTGGAGCGGTACGGCTGAGGCTCCTCCTCGCCGGCGGCGGGCGCTGAATCGCGACGGGATCGTCGCTCGGGCGCCTGTCCTTCCCACACGAACACCTCGAGGGCCTGCTCTCGCAGCAGCGGCTGTGACACGTTGAAGACCGGCACACCGGCGGGTGTGCGGCCCTCGAGCGCGCCGTGGTGCGCGTGGCCGTGGAAGACGACGGACGTGTCGAGGGTGTCGATGGGCTGGACGAGTCGGGAGGAGCCGAGGAAGGGGTAAATCACCTCGGGCTCGCCGCGGACGGTTGCCGCGATCGGCGCGTAATGCAGCACGGCCACCTTCAGCGGCGTGGACAGCGAGCGCAGCGCGTTTTCGAGCTTCAGGGACTCGTTCAGAGCCTCCTGCACGAACTCCTTCATGATCCTCTCACCGAACGGCGACAGCGCTCCCCGGTCGAAGCCCCCGGCGAAGCCCTTGATGCCGGCGAAGCCTACGCCCTCGACAATGGTGTAGCCGCCGTCGAGCACCTTCACGCCGGCATCGCAGAGGATTCCGGTGATCTCTTCGGCGCGGTCTGCCTCGTGGTCGTGGTTGCCGAGGACTCCGACGACGGGGATCGAGACGCCGCTCAGCTCGTCGCAGAAGCCGTGCATCTGCTCGGGTGTGCCGTGGGTCGTGAGGTCGCCGCAGAGGACCAGGATGTCGGCGGAGCGGTTGGCCTCGGTGAACAGATCGACCAGGCTGCCCTTGGAGCCGTTGAAGTGGAGGTCGCCGACCGCGGCTATGCGGATGGTTCTACCGCCGTCCATCGGCCTTCCTGTGGTGGTTGCCGTCGGCGTTCTGCCAGACGTCGCTGTCGCGGATCTCGCGCACGATGGGGAGTGAGCGGGCCGCGGCGATCGCCTGTGTGCGCAGGTCGCGGAACCCCCATTCGTTGACGTCAATGGCGAAGGAGAAGCGCGACACGAGTGTGCCGCGGAAGGGCTCATCGTCCAGAGGCTCTTCCTGCTCGGCGTTACAGGCCCGGTCCAGCAGGGTCTCGCGGACCCAGTCGGGGATGCGGCGGCGGTGTGTCGGATACACGTAGTCGAAGAGGTGGACCTGCGCGAGCAGGAGTCGCCAGTGCTCCCCCGTACGCTCGAGGAGCCGGCCCCAGTCCAGCTCGTCGCCGCGAGTGAGGATCAGAATGGACGACATCGGCCATGTCCGTGCGGTGACGCTCGGAGATGAAGAGGCGGTGCCAGATGAGGTCCTCGGGGGGCGCGATCCGCACCGGCGTCGCCGCAAGGATCGCCGGCCGCGAATGCTCGAGCCACGCCCCGTCGATGAAGTGGAGCCCGTTGCCCATGCCGTAGACCATGTCCACCATGTGGCCGTCGCGGAACGCCTTCGCGATCCAGTGGGCCTCGTGCAGCACGGTGCGAAAGCCAGCTTCGCGGAGCGCCCGGGCCGCGGGGACGATGCGGGCCGGCTCCAGCATCAGATCCAGGTCCTTCGTCTTGCGGTAGATGCCGGTGTACTCGTAGATCGCGTAGAGCCCACTGACGACGTACGGGATGCCGGCCTGGTTCAACGTGGTCAGCGCGTCCCGGTAGACGTTGCGTTCGCCTTCGGGAATCCAGAACTCGCCGTGCGTCAGGGAGCGGCGCTCCTCGATGGAAAGCTCCGCCACGTCGGCCCCGAGGCGGCCCGGCCGGGGAGCGGAGTCCTTGCTTGCGTTCGGCACGGGCATTGACCTCGGGGTCGTGGAAGAAGGCGCGTCAGCACGTCGGATCCAGGGCCTGCGGGCGCAAGGATCGGGCCGCTACCCCCTTCTCCCGAGCGATGTTAGCTTCACTCCCATGTTCGAAGAATTGCGCAGCGCTTGGCGGGAAGCGGTAGAGAACTTCTACCGCGAGCTGAGGTCCGAGCCGGGCGATGGCTCGGGGCGGCTCGGGGCCATGCGGCGCGACCATGCGGCGGCGGTGGACGCGTGCCGGCGGGTGGAGCGCGAGCGTGATCGCGCCCGCGCGGAAGTCGCGCACGAGCGCGAGGAGGAGGCGGTCTGCCGCCGCCGACAGGCGATGGCCGTCGAGATCGATGACGGCGATACCGCTGAGGTCGCCGGCCGCTTCGCCGAGAAGCACGCCCGGCGAGTCGCCGTGCTCGAGCAGGTGGTGATGGCGCTCGCGGCCGAGGCGGACCTGCGCCGACACGATGTCGAGGAGATGCGCGCGGCGCTCGCGGAGGCCGAAAGCGCGGCCGAGAAGGTGGCGGCGGGAGGGGGCGCGGCGGGTCTCGGCGGCGGCGCGGCCGAAGGCGGGGGTGCGGCGGATGAGGCATCATCGCCGACCGACGGACCGGCCGGGCCGGCCGCCGGCGCGAGGCGGGCAACATCCATCTTCGAGAGCGACGAGCAGGACGCGCACTTCCGTCGGCTCGAGCGGGAGGAGCGCGAGCGCGCCGCGGAAGCGCGCTTGGAGGAGCTCAAGCGGAAGATGCGCTGACGTCGCGTCGCGGCTGCGTCGGCCGTGCCTGGGATCGCCCCCGTCCGGCGTCGGCCGGCGGGGGCGACGTGCATCCGCTACTCGGCCGGTCCGTGTCCCCAGTCCAGAACACGGCGGGCGGACCGCGCGGACTCGAGAGCCGTTTCGAGCTCGCTGATGGCGTAGCGGGCCCGCTGTCCCTGCTCGGGTCGATCGAGGTCCGCCTCGTCGCGCTCGAGCTCCGCGACCGCCGCGACCATGTTGCAGGCGTGGCGCACGGCTTCCCAGAGCTGCTGCTGCTCATCGCTCGCCTGCCGGGCGTGGATGCGGTGGTCGGCCTCGTCGGCAATGCGCCGGGCGAGGTCCTTGATCTGATCGTCTGCCAGCATCGTCGGCCTCCGGATTCGAGGCATGGTTACCGAATGCCTGCCGTCAGCCGCTTGGCCCACGGGCTGACGAGCAGGGCCAGGACGCCGGCGCTGCCGGCGAAGATCGCGACATCGCGGAACAGCGTGGCCGGGGGCAGCGTCTCGAGGCTGCCGGCCACGAGGCCCGCGAACAGGTTGCCCAGCGCAGCCGCGATGAACCAGACGCCCATCATCTGACCCACGCGCCCGGCGGGAGCGAGCTTCGTCATGGACGACAGCCCGACGGGCGAGAGCGACAGCTCGCCGCATGTGTGGAGGAAGTACGTTACGACCAACCATGCCGCCGAGACCCGCGCGCCGTTGGTCGCGTACGCCGAGCCCCAGGCGAGCACGAAGAAGCCTGCGGCGAGGCCGAGCAGACCGAGTCCGAACTTGATCGGTATCGACGGATTCGCGTTGCGGCGAGCGAGCCATGTCCAGAGCCAGCCGAAGACGGGCGCCAGCACGATGATGAAGAACGGATTCACGTTCTGCAGCCACGTGGTGGGCATCTCCCAGCCGAAGAAGACGCGGTCCGTGAGGTCTCGCGCGAACAGGTTCATCGACGAGCCGGCCTGCTCGAAGCCGGACCAGAAGATCGCGGCGAGCAGGAACAGCCAGAAGATCAGCATCAGTCGCTTCTTGTCGACCGGCACGGCGTCGCCCCGCGAAGCGAGCAGCCCGAGGTTGAGCACGATGAACACGCCGAGGGTCGCGACGATCGCCCACTGCCCGCCTTCGGTGGAGCCGGCGAATGCGGAGGCGAAGACCACGCTCAGCACGAGGAACAGCGCCAGCATGCCCGTCGCCCAGCGTGCGTCGAAGATGAGCCACGTGAAGAAGAGGATGGTGACCAGCAGGATCGAGTAGCCGAGCCAGGTCGCGAACGTCTGGAGCGCGAGCGTGATCACGCCCGTGGTCGCGAGGAAGATGAACAGCGCGGCGGCGCCGGCAATGAGGCCCGCGGTGAGGTAGAAGCGCCGGTTCCGGCGGCGCAGCGGCTCGGGGTCCTCTCCGGTGTCGAGCAGGCCGGCGCGGCCGAGGTGCCGACCGCCGAGCCGGTACTGGATCAGGCCGAGGAGCATGCCGAAGCCGGCCGCCGAAAAGCCCCAGTGCCAGTTGACCTTCTCCCCGAGCGTGCCGCAGACGAACGGGCCGAGGATGGCGCCGAGATTGATCCCCATGTAGAAGATCGAGAACGCGGCGTCTCGCCGCGCGCCCCACTCCTTCATCGACCGCTCCGACACCTCACCCGGCTTCGGGTACAGCTCGCCGACCATGGTGCTCACGTTCGGCTTCAGCAGCCCGGTCCCGATGACGATGAAGAAGAGGCCCAGGAAGAAGGAGATGGTGGTCGGGAAGCCGAGCAGCGGCGCGGCGAGCGTGAAGTGGCCGAGCGCGATGATGCAGCCGCCGACGAAGACTGCCCTGCGCTGTCCCCAGAGGTTGTCCGCCACCCATCCGCCGGGCAGCGCCAGCAGGTAGACCATCGACGTGTAGAGGCCATAGATGGCGCCGGACTTCTCCGTGTCGAAGGCGAGGCCGGGGTTGACACCGGTGATCGCCGCCGTCATGAAGAGGATCAGGAGCGCCCGCATGCCATAGTAGGAGAAGCGCTCCCACATCTCGGTGAAGAACAACACCCGCAGTCCGCGTGGATGGCCGAAGAAGCCGCGGTCCTTCGCGGCGGCGGCGGTCGTCGGCACGTCGGGGAGCGCCTGACTATCTTCGCCGGCGAACTCGGTCGGACGGTCTTTGGTCATGGGCGATGCACTCCGGGGTGGGGGGCGGCGGACGTTCGGTGCCCGCGCCGCAGCGAGCCTTCCGGTGTGATGCGCGAATGTAATCGCTGCAACCCGCGCGTGTCACGTCGGGGCGGCAAGGCACGGACCCGCCGCTCGCTACTCGGGATCGGAAGCCGAATCCTCCCGGGGTTCGGCGTCCCGGCTCGGAGCGGGACCGGCCGACGGCGGCGCTTCGTCCCGCGCCAGCTCATCCGCCTCGGCAGTCGCGCGTGCGGCATCCGGGGCCCTCTGCGCGGACGCGGCCGCCGCGGACTTTGCGGCGGAGGAGCGAGCGGCGGGATGCTCACCCGGCGGTCGCACGGGCAGGCGCAGCGTGAATGTGGAGCCGACGTCGGGCTCGCTCTGCACGAGGATCTCGCCGTGCAGCAGCCTGGCGAGGCGCAGCGACAGAGCGAGGCCGAGGCCGGTGCCGCCGTACAGCCGCGTGGAGGAGCCGTCGACCTGCCGGAACTCGTCGAAGATCGCGTCGAGGTCGCCCGGCTCGATGCCGATGCCGCTGTCCTGCACGACCCATTCGATGACACGCGGTGCGGAGCCGTTCGAGCCGATCACCGCGGCGGCGGGAGCGCCGGGCCCAGCGGCGCGCATGCCGAAGCCCTGCTGCTGGCGGACGGTCACGCGGATCTCGCCCGAGCGCGTGAACTTCAGGGCGTTCGAGACCAGATTGGACAGAATCCGGCCGACTTTGCGAGGGTCTGTCGTGAGCGGAATCCGCCCGTCGGGTGTCTGGAGCGACACCGTCACCCCCTCCGGTGGCTCGTCGCCATCGGCGATCGCGCGCTCCGCGAGCTCGACCGCTTCCGTGGTCTCGTTGAGCACGGCCGTTCGTCCGAGCTTCAGCTGCGAGAGCTCCAGTAGATCGGTGATGAGCCGCTGCAACGCCGTTCCGGAGCGTTCGATCTTCGCGACGAGGCCCGCCTGCTCGTCGGCGAGCGGTCCACCGTGCCCCGCCCGCAGCAGGTCGGCGTATCCGAGTATCGCCGTCAGGGGCGTGCGCAGCTCGTGGCTCATGTTGGCGAGGAACTCGTCCTTGACCCGGCGCGCCTCTTCGGCATCGCGGAGGTCCTCTTCCATTTGCCGCACCCGCTGCTCCAGCTCCGTGTTCGCCCGCTCGAGCCGATCAATGTGATGGGCGCGCTGCGCCGTCGCGGAGAGCTGCTCCGCGATCAGGCGGAGCAGGCTGAGCTCGCCGTCCGAGAAGGCATGTGGCTTCTCGAAGTAGAAGCTGAGCGCTCCCTCGGTGCGCTCGGCGGAGACGAGAGGGAGGGAGATCAGTGACGCGAATCCGAGCTCGTGGGCGGGCTCCCACCACTCGCGAAGAGAGGGGTCCGCGAACAGGTCCTCGACCCAGACGGCGCTCCGCTCGGCGACGGCGCTGCCGGTCGGGCCGCGGCCGACGCGGATGCGAAGCTGCCCGAGATAGCGGGCGGAGGACTGCGGCCAGTTGTGGGCGCAGATGAGGCGTAACAGCTCCGGGTCGTCGTCCTCGCGCAGGAAGACCGACGCGAAGCTCGCACCGACGAGCGGCAGGACGCGGGCGAGTGCGAGGCGGTACACCTCGAGAGGCCGAGGCGCGGTCAAAAATGCCTGCGCGATCTCTCGCGCGACCTCGAGCTCGCGCTGCTGGGGCGGCTCCGGTGTGGCGGACGACTCCATCGATCGGCTCCAGCGGAGATCAGGTCGAGAATTTGGCGCTGTGAGGCCGCAAACGCCGGATCGTCGGAGGACGAGTCTCTTGACGCGTCCTGGGCGCCAGTCTAGTCTTTTGAAGCGTTGTCCGGCCCTGGCGCGATGGCCGGTGATCGTTGCGGCCCGCGATGCGCGTCAAGTTGCCCGCGCCGCCAGCGGGCGCGCAAGGGACGCCGCGGGTCGAGCCTCCTCTGGACTCCGCACGGCCGATACCGTCGCCTTTCACACGTTCACCTCGGCGAGGAGTATGCGATGAACAAGTCGGAGCTGGTCCAGACGCTGGCGAACCGGGCGAATCTGAAGAAGGCCGACGCGCAAAGAGCGGTCGACGCGCTCTTCGGCGCGAACAAGGGGATCATCTCGTCGACGCTGAAGAAGGGTGATCGTGTCCAGATCACCGGCTTCGGCACGTTCGAGACCCGACGTCGCAAGGCGCGTACGGGCCGCAACCCGCGGACCGGCAAGGAGATCAAGATCGGTCCGTCCACGAGCCCCTCGTTCCGCGCCGGCAAGGGCCTCAAGGACGCCGTCCGGTAGCCGGACCTCCGACGGTACGAAGCCGAGCGAGCCGCGTCGATCCGACGCGGCTCGCTTCGTTTTTGAAGTCGCGCGAGGGAGGTGTTACTCCGACTGGCGTCGGGGCCTCGCGCCGGGACGGGGGCGGCGGGCGCCGCGCGCCTGCTGCGCCCCGGCAGAAGTCGACCGTCGGTCGTAGTCGGCTCGGACGCTGCGTCCGCGGATCGTCGTACCGTTCAACGTCTGGATCACCTTCTCCGCGATCGCGCTCTCCACCTCGACGATCGAGAACGTCTCCCGGATGTCGATCCGCCCGATCTGTTCGCCCCGGACCTGGGCCTCGCCAGTGATGCTGCCCACCAGGTCCCCGGGTCCGATCCGATCCTTCTGGCCAATGCTGATGAAGAGCCGGGTAAGCGCCGGGGGGGCCGCGGCTCGCTGTGGTGACGGTGCCGGTCCGGCCGTCTCGGCGGCTTCTCGGGTCTCGGCGGCGGTGGTGCGGCGGCGGGTTAGGGCCGCGAGGGCGGCCGCGACCTCTGCCGCCGACGCCTCCTCGAACAGCGGCGCGAGCACGAGGAGCTGGGCGTCGACATCCTCCTCGCGCAGCGCACGGCGGACCCTGTCCCGGAACGCGGTGAGCTCGTCGGCGGGGGTCGTCGCGACTGCCGACGGGACGAGGCGGACGCCCGCACGTGCCGCGATCTGTCGCAAGTGCGGCAGCTCGCGTGCGCAGACCAGCACATGCCCGCCGGCCTCCGCGTGTCGCTCCCGCATCGTGACCTCGTCGAACGGCGGCTGAGCGCTGATGATGCATGGGGTATCGGAGGCCGTTCCCTCCACGACGATGCGGGGGCCATCCGCTCGGGCTGAGTAGCTCCGCAACGAAAGCTCGTCGGCCAGCCGCTCGGCCGCCCGGCGACCGCGGGTGTGGAGCACCGCTCCTCCGGGGCAGCTCTCGAGCAGGCGCGCGACAGCCGCCGACCGGTCTCCGTCCGTGACGACCAGGAAGCCGAGCGGCTGCGTTGCCGGAGTCGGGCGTTGGACCGCGCGCTCGTCGGCCGGCTGCGGAGGGACGCGCACGGCCCGGCGCACGTGCCGCTCGATCACGTCGTCGAGCACGCGTCCCGCTTCGCCCGTCACCACGCGCTGTGCATCGCGGGGCACGGCCGAGAGCAGCGCCTCCAGGGACTCCTCCGCGCCGAGCTCCATCATCCGGTCCACGCCGTCGAGCACGACCGCCTCCAGCTCGTCCAGCTTGAGCATCGATGCGCTCAGGCCGGATGCCGCACCGGCCGGGGTCGAGACGACCAGATCGGCCTCGCCGGTCCAGCGCCAGCCCGCGAGGGGAACGGCGACCCGGCCATCCACGGCGGCGGCGAGACGCGCGAGGGACAGCGCGACCGCCGAGGCGGCATCAGCCGTCGGCTGAAGGATCAGCGCGAACGGTCGCTCGCTCGGGCGCTCCCCGCGCGCGAGCCTGTCCAGCAGGCCGAGGCCGTAGGCCGAGACCACGCCCGCCCCGGCCGACGCGAGAATCGCCACGTTGCCGCCCCGCCGGATCATCGGGATCGCCTCCCGCTGGATCGGCGTGGGTGCGTCGTAGCCGAGCTCTCCCGCGATCCGCGCGAGCTGCGTCTGGAGCCCCAGTGCCTCGAAGGTGTCGTCCATCCCGCTCCTGTGCTGTGATTCGACCGCTGGACCCGCCCGGCGCACGCGGCGGTGCGAATCGGGCCGTCGCGCCGGCGGTCAGAGTCGCGGTACGTCGCCCGGCTGGTACGGAAGCTGGTTCAGGTAATTCTGCACTTCCACGTCGATCCGGGAGGTCCGCACCTGGTCCGTTCGCGCGCTGACCACCGTGTCCAGGCCGTGCCGATGCGCCGAGATCACGGCCACGCCGTCACCGCCGCGCAGCGTCATCGAATGTCCGCTCTCTTGCGCCTTCTCGAGGGGGATCCGGGCGGTGAGGAATTGCTCCGCCATCCGAAGCGCTTCC
Source organism: uncultured Gemmatimonadales bacterium (assembly GCA_963798855.1). Taxonomy (GTDB): domain Bacteria; phylum Gemmatimonadota; class Gemmatimonadetes; order Longimicrobiales; family RSA9; genus CAWCUU01. Next base: position 1,106,769 of record CAWCUU010000002.1, read on the forward strand.
GACACCGGCGCGACCGTCGTGCGTTCGTAGGTACCCATGGTCAGGCTCTCGACCTCAGCGTGTCGGCTCCCCGTGCGCCAGCGCCACCAGCACGCCGTACGGCTGGAGCCCCTGGATCAGCTCTCCGGACGAGGCGAACGCCGGCACGCCGGTCACTCCCAGACGGACGGCCAGGTCCTCGTCTTCCGTTACCGCGTCCGCGAACCGGTCGATGTCGAGCGCGACCTTCAGTTCAAGCGGATCGAGGCCGACACGTCGGCCGATCTCCACGAGGACGTCCACACGACCGATGTCCCGGTCTTCGATGAAGTACGCGTCGTAGAGCGCACGTCGGAGCTCGCCGTGGCGCTCGCTCTGGCGGGCGAACATGGCCGCCTCGTGCGCCTTTCGTGTACGCGGGACTCTGGTCGGGTATCGCATCTCGACGCCCAGTGCCCGCGCGATCGGCATTACCGCATCCTGCCAGACGGCGACCAGGTCCCGCGAGTCCGGTTGCGGCAGTGGAGTTCCCTCCGGTCGTAGCTGGAACGCACGCCGCCGGGTGCGGACCCCCCCGTCCTCCAGCCGCGCCAGCAGCGGCTGCGCAAGCCGTGAGAACGGGCAGACGTAGTCGGCGAACACCGTGAGCACGGCCGGGCCCTGGCTTTCCGATCCGGCCGGCTCGGTGTTCATCCTCGCTTCTCCCGGATACCGGACGGGCCGCGGTCCGGCTCCGGCTCGTACCCACAGTCGGCTGACGAACGGCCGCGGCGTAATCTATCCCGGACCCGGGGGCGTGCAAGCAATGCGCCGTTGTCTGGGGACCCGCGCCGCCGCATCTTCCGATGCGTCGCCGTGACGCTCGGAGGGCGCGCTGGCGGCCCCCGAGCGCCGGCGAGTGGCTACCGCGATGGTCCGCGGTGCAGGGCCGCCGGCGGGAACGACCGAAGCAAGGAGGGCAGGAAAAGTGCGGACGAGCGTGAACGTTTCGGAAATCAAGCCGTCCGCCACTCTCGCCGTGGCATCGCTCGCCCGCGAGTTGGCGGCACAGGGGCGCGACATCATCGATCTGAGCGCGGGCGAGCCGGACTTCCCCACGCCGGATCGCATTGCGCGCGCTGGAATGGACGCGATCACCGCCGGTCACACTCGCTACACGCCTGTCGCTGGAATCGCGGAGCTGCGCCGCGCGATCGCACGGGACATGGAGCGCGGGCGCCAAGGGTCGGTCGATCCTGCGGGCATCGTCGTGAGCACGGGGGCGAAGCAGGCGCTCTTCAATGCGTGCTTCACTCTTTTCGGCCCCGGTGATCGCGTGCTCGTGCCCGTGCCGTACTGGACGAGCTACCCCGAGATCCTGCACCTGGCGCGAGCGGAGCCGGTATTCGTGCAGGGCGACTCGGCGCGCGGATACCGCGTGCGGCCGCAGGACCTCAATGCGGCGTACGAGGACGGCGTTCGCGGACTGCTGCTCAACTCGCCCGGCAATCCGAGCGGCGCGGTCTACCCGCTGGAGGAGCTTCGGGGGCTGGTCGCCTGGGCGCAGGAGCGGAACGTCGCGATCGTGAGCGACGAGATCTACAACCGGATCTGCTTCGTGGCGGAGCGCGCGGCGGGGCTGCTCGACGTCGGGGAGCTGGTGCCCGGCCATGTGGTGATCGGCGGTGCGTCGAAGAACTACGCGATGACCGGCTGGCGAATCGGCTACTCGTACGCGAACCGGGATCTGACGGGTGCGATCTCCGCCGTGCAGAGCCACATTACGTCGGGAACGAGCACCCCATCACAGCACGCCGCGCTCGCGGCGTTCGATGCGGCGAGCGACGATACCGTGCGCGGGATGCGCGAGGCGTTCCGGCGCCGCCGCGACCTGGTCGTACGACTCCTCGGCCGAGAGCTGCCGGAGGTCGACTACGTTCAGCCGGACGGCGCGTTCTATGTCTTCTTCCGCATCGACGGCTGGTTCGACGAGACGCGTCCCGACTCCGTGGCCTTTTGCCGCTGGCTGATCGAGAAGGCCGGCGTCGCGCTCGTGCCCGGCTCCGCGTTCGGCGATGACCGCTACGTCCGTCTCTCCTACGCGGCGTCGGACGCGGCGATCACCGCCGGGATCGAGCGACTCGCCGAGGCGCTCGCCTCATCCTCGGCCACGGGCGCCGGCGCGGCCTCGTGACGCGGCCTCTTCATCATCGGCGCCGGCGGCCTGATCAGCCTGCATGGCCTGATCAGCCTGCCGCATCAGTGGATATAGACGCGCGTGCCCACCTTCACGAGAGAGTAGATCTCGTGCAGCTGCTCGTTGGTCACGCGGATGCAGCCGTGGCTGACCGCCTGCCCGATCGAGTCCTCGTCGTAGGGGTTCGTCCCGTGGATGAACACGCCGTTGCCGAGGCCCAGCTTGTAGGGGCCGAGGGCGTCGGGGATCCGACGCTGCGGTGAAGTGAGTGGCGGCACGAAGATCCTGCCATCCAGGATGATCTCCATCCCGGGCGTCCATTCCCACCACTGGCCACGCAGGTTCACCCGCCCGACGGTGTCGCCGCGCATCTCCATGTAGCTGCCGTCCGAGAGCTCGAATCGGTCGCCGGGGCGCAGGAAGATCGGCTCCAGCCCCTGATCGATTGCCTTTTCGTAGTAGTGCCAGTCCGGCGGGATCCACGTCGGGTCTTCGATCTTCGACAGGATGCGCAGGTGGCCCTTCGGAGTCTCGAAGCGATAGATCTTGTCCTCGTACTCGAAGGTCGTGCCCTTGCCTATCGCGATATCCGCGACGAGGACGGTGTCGCGTCCGCGCAACAGCCACAGCCGCCGCTTCTCCAGCGAGATCTCGATGCGCGTCGAAGCCGATGAGCCGGCGGACCCGGCCTGAGTGGAGCCTGCCTTTTCGACCTCGCCGGACGCGGGATGCGCCCGCGCGTCGGCGGCCGGCGTCGTGTCGGCCGCGCTGGAGGTCGAGGTCACGGCCATGGAATCGGCGGCCGCCGCGAGCGTCGAATCCGTGACGGCCGTGGAGTCGAATGCCGCGGCGGAGTCGGCGTTTGCGCTCGAGTCGGCCCGCGTCGAGGGCCGCGTCGTGGGTGTATCGGCCGCGGCGGCGAGGTGCGGTCCGCCGCCACCGGCCGGACCCGGTCCCAGCGCGATCTCCAGTTCCTCGGGCACGGGCTCGGCGGTGGCCTCCGCGGTCGGCAGCCGTTCCGAGCGCGCGCGTTCGGCCACGCGCACGGCGGAGCGCCGCAGCTCTCCCGCGCGGGCAGCGACGCGGGTCGCCGTTTCGGCGAGATCGTCTCGCAGGGAAGCGGCGGTAGCACGGATGTGCGCGCCGTCCAGGCTCCATCGGTCCGGCCGCTGAATGGCCAGGCCCACCGCCGCAACGGCGGCGATGGCCAGGAGCAGCAGCATCGCCCCGAGGACGCGTGATCGCTTTCGTCTTTCCCGCATCTGCTTGCTGCGACTTCTCTTCGAGTCCTCGTTCCGGGTCGTCCCGAACCCCTGGATTGCAGACCGCGCGCCAGCGCTCCGGCTAGAGAGCGGCCTCGATTCCGCGCGTCGCCAGAACGCGTCCGAGCGCCTCTCCGATCTTGTTGTTCGGCGTAGAGGCGCCCGCCGTCAGTCCAATGCTGAACGGGTGCGCGGGCAGCCACTCTTCGGTCACGACCTCGGGCCGATCGGCGGGCAGCTCCGGCTTGTGGCGGATCGTGTTGCTGGCGATGTCGATGCACTCCGCGTCGGCGATGTGATACGTCGCCGTGTACTGGCGACAGAGGTGCGCGAGGTGGTTCGTGTTCGAGGAGTTGTATCCGCCGATGACCAGCATGATGTCGGGCGGTTCCTCCATCAGCGCGCGCACCGCATCCTGCCGCTCCTGCGTGGCGGAGCAGATGGTGTCGAAGGAGCGGAAGTGGTCGTCGAGCGTTTCCCCGCCGTAGCGACGGCCCAGGCTCGCGCGCACCTCGGCGCCGATCGCGAGGGACTCACCGGCGAGCATCGTCGTCTGGTTCGCGACCCCGATACGCTGCAGGTCCGCGTCCGGATCGAAGCCCGCGCTCGCCTTCTCGCGGAAGTGCTCGATGAAGGCTTCGCGGGATAGCGCCCGCTCGTTCTGCTCGATGTAGTCGCAGACGAGCCGCGCCTCGTCCATGTCGCGGACGATCAGATAGCGACCGCGCTCGTGGTTGCGTGTCTGCGAGGCAGTCGCGCGTGTCTCCTCGTGGTAGTACTTCCCGTGAACCAGCGCGGTGAAGCCGTCGCGGGCATACGAATCGACGCGCTTCCACACCACGAGCACCGAGCCGCACGTCGTGTCCACCAGGATGCAGCCGATCTCCTGCAGCCGCCTGAAGTCGGTCAGCGTCACGCCGAACGCGGGCAGGATCACCACGTCGTCGGGCGTCAGGCCCGAGAAGTCGAAGTCGCCACCGTCCGCGGGATAGATGAATGTGATCCCCATCTCCCGCATGCGCCGGTTTACGAACGGGTTGTGGATGATCTCCCCGACCAGGAAGATCCGGCGATCGGGAAACTTGTGCGCCGTCTCGTACGCGTAGTCGACGGCGCGGTCGACGCCGTAGCAGAATCCGAATTCGCGGGCGAGGTGGACGGTGACGTCGCCGAACTCGGCGGTATAGCCGCGCGCCCGGATCTCCTCGACCAGGTTGCTGTGGTACTCCGACTCGAGGATCGGCTCGATCTGCTTCTTCAGGCCGAAGCCCCGTCGGAAGTACGTCTGCTCGACTGACATTCCGATCGGTGTGTGCTGTGAGGTGGCGGGTCGCGCCGACCCGTTCGGGGATCCGACGGCTGCTACGCCGTGGGCGCGGGGAGGTTCCCCGATTGTATGCTGTGCGGCACCACGGATCAAGCGTTTTCGACAGTGCGGGGACTGGCGTACTCACGTGCGCAAACGATACTTTGGCGTGCTCGACAGGGGCCGGATTCACGGCGGAGGACGTGTGCGATCGGGAGAATTCCTGAACAGGCTGCTGGACGCGCCGGGACCGAGCGGCTTCGAGGCCGCTGCGGCGCGCGTATGGCGGGAGGAGGCCGAGCGCTTCGCGGATGATGTCTCGGTTGACGTGAGCGGCAACTCGATGGCGACGGTGCATGGCGATGGCGCGCCGAGGGTCATGCTTGCCGGCCACATCGACGAGATCGGCGTGATGGTCACGCACATCGACGAGCAGGGCTACCTGTACATCGACGGAATCGGTGGCTGGGATGGGCAGGTGCTGGTCGGTCAGCGGATCCGGCTGCTCGGGCGGGATGCTCCGGTACTCGGCGTGATCGGCAAGAAGCCGATCCACCTGATGAAAGACGAGGAGAAGAGCAAGGCGTCGAAGCTCACCGATCTCTGGCTGGACATTGGCGCGAAGGACAGGGCGGCCGCGCTCGGTCGCGGAATTCGGGTGGGAGATGCGGGTGTGATCGACGCCGGCGTCGTGGAGCTGGGCGACGACCTCTTCGCCAGCCGCGCGGTGGACAACCGGATCGGTGCGTTCGTCGTGCTGGAGGCGCTGCGGCTGCTGGCGGAGTCGCCGCCCGCCGCTCGGGTCACGGCGGTGGCGACGTCGCAGGAGGAGATCGGTTATTCGGGCGGCGGTGCCCGCTCCAGCGCGTACACGCTCGAGCCGGACGTCGCGATCGTCGTGGACGTCACATTCGCGACGGATGCGCCGGGGCTCGAGAAGAAGGAGCTGGGCGAGCACTCGCTGGGGGGAGGCCCGGTGCTTACGCGCGGTTCCGCCGCTCATCCGGTCGTGTTCGAGCGGCTGATCGCCGCGGCGGAGCGGGAGGCGATCCCGTGCACGATCGCGGCTTCGCCGCGCCACACCGCTACGGACGCGGACGCCATCTATCTGTCGCGGTCGGGCGTTGCGACCGGCGTGGTCTCGATCCCGAACCGGTACATGCACTCGCCGAACGAGATCGTGAGCCGCAGAGACCTGGCGGCCGCGGCCAAGCTGATCGCGGCTTTCGTGCGGGACCTCACGGCCGACACGGACTTCGTCCCGCGCTGACGTGCGGATCCTGGACATTAGCCAGCCAGTCGGCGGCGAGAGCGCGGTGTGGCCGGGCGACCGTCCGTTCCGCCTCGACTGGACGATGCGCCTCGAGTCGGGGGACAGCGTCAATGTCGCGGCGCTGTCGCTCAGCGCGCACACGGGCACGCACGTGGACGGGCCGCTGCACATCCGCAGCGGGGCGCCGGCAATCGGCTTGCAGCCGCTCGAGGCCATGATCGGGCCGGCCCGCGTCGTCGATGCGCGCGGTCGCAACGAGCTCGGCGGCGAGATGATGCAGCGGATCGACCACGCGCACCGTCGGGTGGAGCGCGTGCTCTTCCGGACGCTGAAATCCGGCGCGGCGGGTTTTCCGAGCCGCTTCGCCGCGATCACGCCGGAGCTGGCGCGGGGTCTGGTCGCGGCGAGGATCCGGCTGGTGGGGACCGATGCGCCTTCGGTCGATCCGTTCGACTCGAAGACGCTGGAGGCGCACGGCATCCTCGTGGATGGCGGCGTTACGATCGTGGAGGGTCTGGTGTTGAACGGTGTCGCGGCGGGCGACTACACGCTCGTCGTGCTGCCGCTGCGACTCATCGAGGCGGACAGCAGTCCGGCCCGAGCGGTGCTACTGGAGGAGACATGAATTCAACGAAGATCGTGAAGCGGCTGCAGGAGATGCGCGAGGAGGGATACCTTTCGGATGCCATCCTTCGTGAAGCGGTGAAGACGGTGAGGACGGAGGACGATCGATTCAACTGGGTCGGTGTCTATCTGCTGAACCCGGAGGAGCAGGTGCTGTGGCTGCACAACTACGTGGGCGCCTCGACGGAGCACGCGCGGATCCCGGTCGGCACGGGCGTGTGCGGCGTGGCGGTGCAGGAGCGGTCGAATCAGAACGTGCCCGACGTTTCCAAGGTCGAAAATTACCTGGCCTGCAATCCGCGCGTGAAGTCGGAGCTGGTCGTGCTGATCCGCGCCGGCGACGAGGTCCTCGGGCAGATCGACATCGACAGCCACCGGCCCGAGGCCTTCTCCGACTCGGACGAGCAGGAGATCCAGCTGGTCGCGGACAAGCTCGCCGAAGTGCTGATGGCGGAGCGCCGCTGACGCCCGTACCGTCGCCGAGCCGCTAGGGGAGTGGCGGCGCTCCGATCCCCGACCGGCGGCGACGCGCCGACCCCGCCGCTACGCAGCATCCGCGCGCACAACCCGTCCGCGCTGACTCTGGACGGGACGCGGACGTATCTGGTTGGAAGGCGACGGGTCGCCGTGATCGACCCCGGGCCTGCGGCGCACTCGCATCTGGATCGGATCGCGGCTGGCGTGGCGGACGCCGGCGTGGTCACCGTGCTGCTGACCCACCGTCATCCCGACCATGCCGCCGGTGCCGCGGCGCTGGCCGCGCGACTCGAGGCGCCGGTTCGTGGACTGGCAGAGGGGACGCTGGCCGAAGGCGACCGGATCGACACCGATGCTGGCGAGCTCGTCGCGCTGGCGACGCCCGGGCACACACCCGACCACGTCGCGTTCCACTGGTCGGCGGAGGATGCGGTGTTCTGCGGTGACCTCATGCTCGGCGGACGCGAAACGGCGCTGATCGCGCCGCCCGAGGGGAACCTCGCCCTCTATCTCGATTCTCTGCGCCGGCTGGCGGACCTGCGGCCGGCCGTGATCTATCCGGCGCACGGCGAGCCGTTCCGGGACCCGGCCGCAGCGATCGAGCTTTACGTCGGGCACCGCCGGGACAGGGAGCGCCAGGTGCTGCAGGCGCTCGAGGAAGGGCCGGCCGGAGAGGAGGAGTTGGTGATGCGCGTCTATGGCGCCGGGCTGTCCACCGAGCTGTTGCCGGCGGCGCGCGCGGCGTTGCCCGCGTACCTCGAGCACCTTCGGGCGGCGGGCCGCATACGCGTGGATGGGGCGGGGAGGTGGGCGGTGGCCGACCGGCCAGGAGCGGCGCAATGAGCGGCGGCCGGGTTCTGCCGGAAGCGCTCGTCGAGCGGCTGCGGGACGTGGTCGGCGAGCCGGGCCTCATCACGGATCCGGGGCGGCTGCTGGTCTACGAGTCCGACGGGCTGACGGCGCACCGGGTCGCCCCGTCCGCGGTCGTGCTGCCGCGCGACACGGCGCAGGTCGCGGCCGCGGTGCGGGCCTTCGCCGACGCGGACGTGCCGTTCGTCGCGCGGGGCTCCGGCACCGGACTCTCGGGCGGCGCTCTCGCCCTCGAAGGCGCCGCCGTGATCGGCACGAGTCGCATGGTGGACATCCTGGGGCTCGACGCGGCCAACCGCCGGGCGCGGGTTCAGCCGGGCGTCGTCAACCTGCGGCTGTCGCGAGCGGCCCGCCCGCACGGGCTGTACTACGCGCCGGACCCTAGCTCGCAGGCGGCGTGCACGATCGGTGGCAACGTCGCCGAAAACGCGGGTGGTCCCCACTGTCTGAAGTACGGCGTGACGAGCGACCACGTGCTCGCCCTGACGGTCGTGCTTTCGGATGGCTCCGTCGTCGAGCTAGGTGGCCGGGACGAGGCGCCGGGCTACGACCTGGTCGGCGCGTTCGTGGGCAGTGAGGGCACGTTCGGCATCGCGACGGAGATCGAGGTCCGTCTGCTGCCTCTGCCGGAAGCCGTCGAGACGCTGCTCGGCATATTCGACTCCCTCGACGAGGCGGCCCGTGCCGTCAGCGGCATCATCTCCGAAGGGCTTCTGCCGGCGGCGCTCGAGATGATCGACGGCAACACCATCCGGGCCGTGGAGCAGAGCATCTACGCCGCCGGGTATCCGACGGACGCGGAGGCCGCCCTGGTCGTGGAGTTCGACGGCCCTCGTGTCGGGCTGCAGGAGGATGCCGAGAGGGCTCGCGCGGTGCTGGAGGCCCACGGGGCCCGCGAGGTGCGGCGCGCCAGTGACGAGCAGGAGCGGCTGAAGCTCTGGCAGGGGCGCAAGAAGGCGTTCGGCGCGATGGGCCGCCTCGCCCCGGAGCTACTGGTGCAGGATGCCGTCGTGCCGCGCACGCGGCTGCCCGAGGTGCTGCGGCGCATCGGCCAGATCGCCCGCCGCTACGAGCTCACGGTCACGAACGTCTTCCACGCCGGCGACGGCAACCTGCACCCGAACATCCTTTTCGATCGGCGCGACGCCGGCCAGCTCGAGCGGGTGCAGGCTGCTTCCAGGGAGATCATGCGGATCTGCGTCGACGCTGGCGGCACCATCACCGGCGAACACGGCGTGGGGCTGGACAAGCGGGACTACATGGACCTGATCTTCGGCGAGGCGGAGCTGGCGGCGATGTGCGACATCCGGCGCGTCTTCGATCCCGCCGGCCTCGCGAACCCCTCCAAGGTCCTGCCGCTCAGGGTGTGCCGGGAATGGATCGGTCCCGGCACCCGAGTCGCGGACCGAGCCGCATCCGGGAGCGGCGGCGGCGAGCCCACGTTCCTGCCCGGCGGCGTGGCGTGATGGGCGACGTCCAGACCGCCCGCGTCCTCGCCGCCCTTGGACGGGAGTTCGTGCGCGAGCCCGGACCCGACGATCCGGCGGTTTACGGCGTGCGGCCCGCCGCGGTCGCAGAGCCGCGCGATGCCCACGAGGCCGCGGCGGTGCTCGCCGCCGCGACCGTGGACGGCCTCGTGGTCGAGCCCGCGGGCGCGGGCGGCCGGCTCGACTGGGGGCGCCCGCCGCGGCGGGTGGACGTGCTGCTCCGATCGAGACGTCTCACCGAGTCGCCGGAGTACGAGCCCGCGGACCTGATCGCGACGGTGGGGTCCGGGACCACCCACGCCGAGCTCGAGCGGAAGCTTGCCGGGCACGGGCAGTGGCTGCCCATCGACCCACCCGGAGCCGGCACGCTCGGCGCGACATTCTCGCACGGAGCCACCGGGCCGCTCCGAACCGGATTCGGCACCCCGCGCTCCCACGTGCTGGGACTGGAGGTGGTCACGGGGGACGGCCGGGTCCTCCATCTGGGGGGCCGCGTGGTGAAGAACGTCGCCGGCTACGATCTGGTGCGGTTGATCGTCGGGAGCCGCGGCACGCTGGGCTTCATCACTCGCCTGAGTCTGAGGCTGCGGCCCAGGCCGCGGATGGATGTCACGATCGGGTTCTGTGCGCCCGCACCCGAGCCGCTGCTCGATGGCGTGGCTGCGCTGCGAGCCGAGCGTCTGGAGCCGGCGGCCCTCGAGCTACTCTCGCCCGCGGCGGGCGTGCTGTGCGGCCTGAGCGGCGGCAGCTGGGCGCTGCTCGTGCGGCTGCTGGGCCGCGCGGCGAGCGTCGATGACCTCGGTTGTCGACTGCGCCGGTGCGTCGCGGCGGATGTCTGGCAGCCTCGCGCCGGGGTCTGGGGTGCGCTCGCGGCATCGGAGGCGGCGTCGCCACTCGTGATCCGGCTCAGCGGGCTGCCCGAATCGCTGCCGCAGGTCCTCGCCCGGGCGGAGGAGCTCGCCTCCCGCTGCGGCACCGGCGCGGCGCTCGCCGCTCACGCGGCGGAGGGAATCGTGCGGCTGTGGCAGCGCGGATCGGCGTTGCCGCCCGAAGCCGAATTGGCGCGCAGCGTGGAGGAGGCGCGCGCGGAGTCATCGTCGGGTGCGAGGCTGATCGTCGCTCGCGCGCCGGTGCGGGCGCTGCGGGACATGGATCCCTTCGGTGCGGCGGGGGCATCACTGGGCCTGATGCGGCAGCTCAAGCGGCGCTTCGACCCGGCCGGCGTGCTGTCTCCCGATCGATTCGTGGTCTGAGATGACTGCATCGCACCAGTCCCCGGCGGTGTCCGGGAGGAACGGAGCCGGCAGCTCGCCCGCCGACGCGCTGCATGCGGAGGAGGAGCGGTTGCTCACCTGCGTGCACTGCGGCTTCTGCCTCGACGCCTGTCCGACGTACACCCGTCTGGGGGATGAAGCCGACTCGCCACGTGGGCGCCTCTATCTGATGCGCGCCGTCGTGGAAGGGCGGCTGCCGGTGGAGTCGGAGGCGTTCGGACGTCACATCGACCGGTGCCTCGGCTGTCGCGCCTGCGAGACCGTCTGCCCGTCCGGCGTGCAGTACGGCTTCCTGCTCGAGCGGGCACGCGCGGTGATCGCGGAGTCGACCGGCATCCCGCGATCGACGCGCCTGCTGCTGCGGATCTTCGAGCACCCCACCGTGAGCCGCGCCTTGTTGGGAGCCGGCCGCGTGCTGCGCGATCTCGGCCTCGTGCCGCTGGCCCTGCGACTGCTGCCCGAGCGGTTCGGCCGTGTCCGGTTCGGCCTGGCGATGCTCGGCGCGTCGCATGGTCGGCGGGGCGGATTGCGCGAGGCCGCGCGCTCGCCATCCGCGCGCGCCGAGCGCGGCGAGGAGAGCCACGCGGATCTCGAGACGGCGGAGAGCACCGGTGGCGCTGGCGTTCGATCCAGTGGTGGAGGCTCGCGGGCGGCCCGCTCGCCTGGACGGGACAGAGTCGCGCGTGGCCGCGTGGCAATGCTGACCGGATGCGTGCAGCAGAGCCTCTTCGCCCGAGTGAACCGGGCGACCGCCTACGTGCTGAAGACCAACGGCTTCGACGTGATCCGGGTGGCTGGCCAGCGCTGCTGCGGCGCGCTGCACGCCCACTCGGGCGAGCTCGAGCGGGCGCGCGCGCTCGCGCGACTGAACGTGGACGCGTTCGAAGTGACGGGCCTCGATGCGGTGATCGTCAACGCCGCCGGCTGCGGCGCGATGATGAAGGAGTACGGCGAGCTGCTCGCCGACGAGCCCCTCTACGCCGAGCGCGCCCGCCTGCTGGCGGAGCGGTCGTGCGACGTCTTCGAGTTCCTCGACGAGGTCGGCGTCTCACCGCGGGCGCCGGTCCGCTTGCGCGCGGCCTACGATGCGCCATGCCACCTCTACCACGCGCAGCGGATCCAGCACGCTCCGCAGCGGGTGCTCTCGTCGGTGCCGGGGCTGCAGCTCGTGCCGCTCCCCCATTTCGAGGAGTGTTGCGGCGGCGCCGGGACATACGGCCTGATGCACCCACAGCTCGGCGGGCGGATCCTCGCTGACAAGGTGCGCGAAGTCCGCGAAAGCGGGGCGGACGTGGTCGTGACCGGCAATCCGGGCTGCATGATGCAGATCGGCGCGGGTCTGCTGCTGGCGGGCGATCCGCGGCCGGTCCTGCACCCGGTCGAGCTCCTGGCCGAGAGCTACCGCAGGTCGGAGTCAGGCGGGTGATCGGCACGGAGGCGGGAGGCGGCGCGCTCGAGCGGCTGCGCAGCTACGTCGAGCACGAGACGCCGACCGGTGACGCGGCACGGGCGGATGCGCTCGCGCGCCTGCTGGCGGCCGATCTGCAAGGCGCGGGCGCCAGCGTCGTGCTCCACCCGGAGCCGGGCTTCGGGCACCACGTGCGCGCCGACCTCGACGGCGCCGAGCCGACGCTCCGGCCGGTCGTTCTTCTCGGTCACCTCGACACTGTCCACCCCGTCGGCACGCTCGCCGAGCGTCCCTTTCGCGTCGAGGGAGAGCGCGTGGAAGGACCCGGCACGTTCGACATGAAGGCGGGCCTCGCCGTCATCGTAGAGGCGCTCTCCCGGCTGGCCGCTGCGGGCCGGCGTCCGCGCCGCCGCGTGATGGTGCTCGTGAGCTGCGACGAAGAGGTCGGCTCCGCCGCGTCCCGCCAGTGGCTCGAGCGGGAGGCCGCCGGAGCGGCGGCGGCGCTCGTCTTCGAGCCGTCGCTGCCCGGCGGCGCGGCGAAGACCGCTCGCCGGGGCGTCGCCACGTTCCGGCTGCGCGTCCATGGCCGCGCCGCCCACGCGGGCGTGGACCCGGAGCGCGGGGTCAGCGCGATCGCGGAGCTGGCCGGACAGATTCCGGCGGTGCTCTCGATCGCGGCCCCGGAAATCGGCACGACCGTCAATGTCGGCACGATTCGCGGCGGGACGGCCTCCAACGTCGTCGCCGCGGCGGCGGAGGCGGAGGTGGACGTCCGCTTTGCGGACACCGCCGAGGCGGAGCGGGTGGAATCGGCGCTGCGCGCGCTGCGACCCGCGCTGCCGGGGACGACGCTGGAGATCGAAACACTCGGCAGCCGGCCGCCACTCGAGCGGACCGCCGGCGTGGTCGCACTCTACGAGCGGGCACGGGCCGCCGCGCGCGACGCGGGCCTCGATCTCGGCGAAGGCGCGACGGGTGGGGGCAGCGACGGCAGCTACCTGGCCTCGATCGGGATTCCTACGCTCGACGGTCTCGGCCCGCAGGGCGGCGGCGCCCACGCGGTGGACGAGCACGTGCTTGTCGACGATCTCCCCCGCCGAGTCGCTCTGCTCCTCCGACTGCTGGAGGAGCTGTGACTGTACCGGACATCGAGGTTCGCATGCTCGAGTCGCTCGGCGATCTCCACGCTTGTGTCCGGCTGCAGAAGGAGACGTGGGGCGAGGAGTGCACCGAGGTCGTCCCCGTCTCCGTGCTGCGCACCATTCCCAGGTTGGGCGGCGTCGTGGCGGGAGCGTTCGAGGGCGAGCGCCTGGTTGGCCTGGTGGTCGGCTTCGGTGGCTTCGACGTCGAGGGCGCACCCATTCACTGGTCGGACATGCTGGCGGTCCGCGAGGAGCTCCGGGACCGGGGATTGGGCGAGAGGTTGAAGAGGTTCCAGCGCGACGCGCTGCTGCGGAGGGGCGTGCGGCACGTCTACTGGACGTTCGATCCCATCGAGTCGCGAAACGCCTATCTGAACTTCGCGCGTCTCGGTGTCGTGGCGAGCGAGTACCTGCCCGACTACTACGGCGAGACCGATTCGCCGCTTCACCGCGGCCTCCCCACGGACCGCCTCGTCGCGGACTGGGCGATCGCATCGGAGCGCGTGCGACGCCGTCTCGCGGGAGATCGAGCCGAGTCCTTCGACTGGAGGGCGCTGCCTGCGGCCGTGGTGGCGGACACCGCCGGCACGTGGCCGGAGCCGTCGTCGGTCGAGCCGTGCGCCGGGTCAGACGCGGTACGGATCGCCATTCCGGCCAATGCGCAGGCGCTCAGGCGGGCCGCCCCTGAGCTTGCGGGACGCTGGCAGGCCGCGGCGCGGGCCGCGTTCCTCGCCCTGCTCGGCCAGGGCTACGTGGTCGTCGAGGTGGTAAGGGACGGCTCGGTCAGCCACTACGTCCTGCGGCGGGGGGTCGAGCTCGGCTGAGGCGCCGCGCCGGTCGCCATTGGTCGACTGCCACGTGCCCGTGCTCTTCGTTGTACTCCCTGAACCGCCAGATTCGCGTTCAGGCGGTGGCGACGGCCTCTTCCAGAGATTCGCGCAGCCGCGCCATCGTTGCGCCCCCGGTGCGGAGGTTTCCGACCGCCATGCGGAGCGCATAGTGGCCGCCCACGCGCGTATGCGAGAGGAACACCTCCCCGCTGGCGTTCAGCCGTTGAAGGAGGCTCTCGTTCCACGCGTCGAGCCGGGCGTCGGCCATTCCATCGGGTCGGTGGCGGAAGACCACCACCGAGAGCAGGGTCGGTGCGAGCCGCTCCCATCCCGGGCGCTGGTCGATCCACCCGGCGAAGTCGGCCGCAAGGCGAATATGCTCTCGGATGCGCGCCGCGATGCCCTCGCTGCCGAAGTACCGAATCACGAACCACAGCTTGAGCGCACGAAAGCGGCGGCCGAGGGCCAGCCCGTAATCCATCAGGTTCCGGACCTCGCCTTCCGGCGCCTTCAGGTACTCCGGCACGACGCTGAAGGCGGCGCGCAGCAGATCGGGGCGGCGCGTGAACAGCGCCGAGCAGTCGATCGGCGTGAACAGCCACTTGTGCGGGTTGATGACGATCGAGTCGGCTTCAGCGCAGCCGTCCAGCACCCAGCGTTGCTCCGGCACCGCCGCGGCTGCGCCGCCGTACGCGGCGTCGACGTGGAGCCAGAGGCCCTCTTCCCGGCAGATCTCCGCGACCATCGCGACGGGGTCCACCGCAGTCGTGGAGGTGGTCCCGACCGTGGCGACGACTGCGAGCGGTCTCACACCATACCGGCGATCCTCATCGATCGCGCGGCGGAGCGCGTCGGGATCGAGACGCAGCTCGTCATCCGTGGCGATGCGACGTAGCCCGTCGACACCGAGCCCGAGCGCGATCACCGCCTTGTCGACGCTCGAATGAGCTTCCTCCGAGCAGTAGACGCGCAGGCGCGGGACGTCCTCTCTTCCGGCCAGCCCCATCTCGCGCAGCTTCAGCTCCGGCGCGATCTCCCGGGCCGCGGCGAGCGCGTAGAACGTGCTGGTCGAGGCGGTGTCGTTGATCTCGCCCTCGAAGCCAATGGGCAGACCGACGAGCTGACGCAGCCAGTCGAGCGCCACCTCTTCGAGCTCGGTCTGGGCGGGACCGGAGCGCCACAGCATCGCGTTCACGTTCAGCGCGGAAGCCAGAGCCTCGCCCAGGATGCCGGGTCCCGATCCGGTGATGCCGAAGTAGGCGAGGAAGCCGGGGTGGTTCCAGTGCGTCGTGGCTGGTATGATCAGCCGCTGGAAGTCGTCCAGGATCGTCGCCATCGGCTCCGGCAGAACGGGTGGCGCTGCAGGAAGCGCCGAGCGGAGCGAGCCGGGCGCGACGTCCGGCAGCACCGGCAGCTCGCCGACGCCGCCGAGATAGTCGGCGATCCAGTCAATGACGGCATGGCCATGGCGGCGGAACGCCTCCGGATCCATGTCCCCGAGACCTTCCTGTCCCGGATCGAGTGAGGAAGCATCGTGTGCGCTCATGACGGCAACGTACCCGCCGGCCCGGACGGCGTCCACCGCCCCCGCCGCCGGTGCGCCGATGTGGACGCGCGCGGAAAAGTGTCGCCGGCTCGGCGCATCGTCGGATCGCTCGGCGTGCTGCTCGTCTCGGGCGGCTGCGCCAGCGCGGCGGCTGCGCCGCCGACCCGAGCGGCGCCCGGCGCGCCGCCTGCAGCTGCCGCGTCGCCCGATACCGGCACGGTCGCGAAGCCGGACAGTGCCGGGGCGGTCGTCCAGCCGGCCGTGGACAGCGCGACCGCGCTGCAGGAACCGCCCGCCTGCCGGCTCGCCTCCATCGCGCTCTGTATCCAGGCGGTGCTCGAGCAGCCGCCGCTCGACCGCACGCACTGGGGCGTCGAGGTCTACGATGCACATACGGATCGCGCACTCGTGCGCATCAACGCGGACAAGCACTTCATCCCCGCATCGAACGAGAAGCTGCTCACCACATCGACCGCGATGGCGCTACTCGGTCCCGACCACCGCTATACGACCGAGGTGCGGGCGCCGGGGTTCGATCGGCCGAGCGGCGTCGCCGGCTCTCTGCTCGTTCGCGGCAGCGGGGACCCCACATTCTCCAAGCGATTCGGCCCGGAGGAGCTCTCCGTGCTGGACTCGCTCGCCGACTCCGTCTACGCTGCGGGTGTGCGTCGCATCATCGGTCCGGTAATCATCAATGTGAGCCGCTTCGACAGCACCCTGATCAATCCCGACTGGGAGATCGGCGATCTGGATTGGTACTACGCTGCCCCGATCGCCGCCTTCGGCGCCTCCGAGGGCGCTATCCCGCTGCTCTACGGGCCCGGCGCCGCGGCTGGCGCCGCGGCGAAGTTCGAGTATCAGGGCCCCCCCGGAATGGTGACGGTGCTGAACCGCGTGACGACCGTCGGTGGGGATTCGGCGCGCTGGGACGTGAAGCGCCTGGGTGCGGACACACTGCTGCTGACCGGCACGATCAGCAGCAGCTCGCCCGAGCGCACGACGTGGATCGCCGTGCAAGATCCCGCGCAGTACGCGGGGCGCGCGCTGTTGCTGGCATTGCAGCGCCGAGGTGTGGAGGTAGGTGCGGGACTCAGGGTCGTCTACGACTCGGCGGTCGTGGGCACGTTGCTCCGGGCAGGACCCGCGCCGTTGCTCACGACCTGGAAGTCGCCGCCGCTCATCGCGATCGTAAGAGGGCTGCTCGAGCCGAGCCAGAACTGGATCGCCGAGCAGCTGCTCAAGACGCTTGGGGCGGAGGTCGGTGAAGGCGGGAGCTGGGATGGCGGGCTGGACGTGGTCCGTCGCTTCCTCGTCGAGCGCGTGGGAATCGATTCCCTCGCGTTCCGCATCGAGGACGGATCGGGGCTGGCGGCGCAGGACCTCGTGACGCCGGACATGATCGTGCGGCTGCTCACCTGGGACCGTCTCGCGCCGTGGGGCGAGCAGTACCTCAATGCGCTCGCGTCGCCGGGTGAGCCGGAATCGACGCTCGAGCACCGACTGATCGCCTACCGCGGGCGCATCTTCGCGAAGACGGGTACGATATCGAACGTGAACTCGCTCAGCGGCTTCCTCATCACCGATGAAGGACGCGAGCTGGTGTTCAGCATCCTGAGCAACGGCTCCGGATTGCCATCCTCGACCATTCGCGACGCGATGGATCGGATCGTCGCGCTCGTTGCCGCGGAAGGAGCTCGGCCATGACACGGGGAAAATGGATTCTGATCGTGATCGTCGGGATCGTCGTCGCCTTTCTGGCCGGCTTCGGCTGGCAGTACCTGCAGGCGCGCTCCTATCAGCTCGTGCTCGAGGACACGCAGAAGGAGCTGCGCCTCCAGCGCCTCGAGTCCACACTGTCGGCCGCCACCGTGGAGGCACTGACGGGCAACTACGAGGTGGCGCGGCAGCTTGCCAGCCGATTCTATACCGACCTGCAGACGCGCATCTCCGAGCGGACACCTGCGGCCGCGGAGCTGGGGCAGATTCTCGACCGTCGTGATGCCACGATCACGCTGCTCTCGCGTGGCGATCCGCGTAGCGGAGAGGAGCTGACGAGTCAGCTCGTGCGCTATCGCGTCGCCGTCGGCGGTTCTGAGCAGGCGCTTCCGGTCGGTGGGCCGGCGGAAGCCCTTCCCGCCACTGAACCCCAGACGGCTCCGGCGGGCTCGGCGAAGGCGGAGCCGGAGAGCACGGGCGCTGCGACGCCGGCAGTCCCGCCGGCCACCGTCCCTCGCGACACCGGAGGGTTAGACGGCGGCGCTCCGCTGCGCCGCTGAGGTGCCCAACGCCTCCAGCGTCGAGCGGTAGCCCTCCTCGATGAAGCGGCCGTTGCTGTCGAAGTCGAACGTCGAGTAGCCGTCGAGCGCCGGCCGAACATAGACCAGCGGCGGCCCATCCCACCCGTCGAGTCGCTCGCGCTTGCGCGTGTAGTTCATGATGTCGTACACACGATGGTGCACCGCCACCATTCCCTTCGCGATCGTGTCCAGCGAGTCCTTCGTCGCACCGGCGCTCACGTCGACGGCGATGATCCGCTCAGCCCCGAGCCCGTCGAGCAGGCCGGCCGCCCGCGAGATCGGCAGTGAATCCGCCACACCACCATCCACCAGGTGCCGCCCCAGCACCTCCGCCGGCGGATAGAAGAGCGGCAGCGCGCCGGACGCGTACACCGCGTCCGCCAGCGTGACGTCCGTCCTCCCGCCGGCCCCGAACCATACCTGCTCCCCCGTCTCCAGATCCACGGCGTTCATCGCCAGCGGCAGACTCAGTGCATCGAAGCTCTCCACAGGCAGTACCGACCGGATGTACTCCCGGAACGGCTCGTCCCGGAAAACGCTGGGCTGCCGGATGCCGTTCAGCAGGAGCGCCCACCGGTTCAGCCCCACGATGTCCGTCTTGGTGAGCGCCAGACCTCGCCGCTCCAGCTCCGGCAGCTCCATGCCGCCCGCGATGCTCGCGCCGACCAGCGCGCCAATGCTCGTGCCGACGATCGCCGCGACCTCCAGCCTCGCTTCGCGTATCGCTCTCCAGGCGCCCACGTGCGCGAGCCCCTTCGTCCCGCCTCCCCCCAGCACCAGTACGACTCTGGCCATTCGCTCACCCCCCTGCGGTCTCGACGACCTGCTCCTCCTCCTCATTCTACCTCCGCGGCGACCGCGGCGGCCATGATCGCCGCCGCGACAATGGCCGCCGCTTCCGCTGCTGGTTTGCACTTGACATGGGGGCGGCGGGGCGGGTAGCTTCACTTGATACCGAGAATCATTCTTGAAACGTGCTCCGCGACCCGAGGGTGACGGGGCAGAGCGAGGGAAGGGATGAGCGAGCCGCTGCTGAAGATATCGAACCTTCACGCCGTCGTCGCGGAGGATGGGACGGAGATCCTGAAGGGCGTGGATCTTGAGGTGGAGTCGGGGCGGATCCACGCGATCATGGGTCCGAACGGTTCTGGTAAGAGCACGCTCGCGAAGGTGCTGAGCGGCCATCCGGCGTACGAGGTGACGGACGGGGAGGTTTTCTTCAATGGCGAGAACTTGCTGGAGATGGAGCCGGACGAGCGGGCGCGGGCGGGGGTGTTCCTGGCGTTCCAGTATCCGCTGGAGATCCCGGGGGTGTCGATCGCGAACTTCCTGCGCACGTCGGTGCAGGCGAAGCTCGGCGAATCGGAGGAGCTGGACATTTTCGATTTCCAGGAGAAGCTGCTGGAGCGGATGGAGCTGCTGGAGGTGGACCGGTCGTTCGCGGAGCGCAACGTGAACGAGGGGTTCAGCGGCGGCGAGAAGAAGCGGAACGAGATCCTGCAGATGGCGATGCTGGAGCCGGCTCTGGCGGTGATGGACGAGACGGATTCGGGTCTGGACATCGATGCGTTGAAGGTCGTGGCGGCGGGGGTGAACCAGCTGAGGCGCGAGCGGCCGGAGATGGCGGTGCTGCTGATCACGCACTACCAGCGGCTGCTCAACTACATCAGCCCGGACGTGGTGCATGTGATGGCTGGTGGCCGGATCGTGGAGACGGGCGGGCCGGAGCTGGCGGAGCGGCTGGACGAGCGGGGATACGAGGTGTGGCGCGACGAGCCTGTGCCAATGGCGTAAGGCCAAGTAGCGAGGGGACATGCCATACAACGAGACCGTATCGAATCTGGGGCTGGAAGAGTACAAGTACGGCTTCATCACCGAGGGCAAGCCCGTCTTCAAGGCACGGAAGGGGCTGAACGAGGAGGTGGTGCGGCAGATCTCGGCGCACAAGGACGAGCCGGAGTGGATGCTGAAGTTCCGGCTGAAGGCGCTGGAGATCTTCCGGTCGAAGCCGATGCCCACGTGGGGCGGGGATCTCTCGCAGCTGGATGCCACGCTGGACGAGATCTACTACTACATCCGGCCTCAGGATCGGATGGGTCGCTCGTGGGAGGACGTGCCGCAGGAGATCAAGGACACGTTCGAGAAGCTCGGCATCCCGGAGGCGGAGCGGAAGATCCTGGCCGGCGTGGGGGCGCAGTACGAGTCCGAGAATGGTCTACCACTCGCTGAAGAAGGAGTGGGAGGAGAAGGGGATCATCTTCGACTCGATCGAGGATGGCCTGAAGAACCATCCGGAGCTGTTCCGCGAGTACTTCTCGACGGTGATTCCGCCAGGCGACAACAAGTTCGCCGCGCTGAACTCGGCGGTGTGGTCGGGCGGGTCGTTCGTCTACATCCCGCCGGGCGTGAAGGTGGAGACGCCGCTGCAGGCGTACTTCCGCGTGAACGCGGAGCGGATGGGGCAGTTCGAGCGCACGCTGATCATCGTCAATGAGGGCGCGAACGCGCAGTACATCGAGGGGTGCACGGCGCCGGTCTACTCGACGGAGTCGTTCCACTCCGGCGTGATCGAGATCATCGTCAAGCCGAACGCTCGCTTCCGCTACGTCACGATCCAGAACTGGTCGAACAACATGTACAACCTCGTGACGCAGCGGGCGCTGGTGCAGGAGGGCGGCCACATGGAGTGGCTGGACGGCAACCTCGGCTCCAAGCTGACGATGAAGTACCCGTCTTGTTACCTGGTCGGCGAGGGCGCGCACGGCGAGATCCTGTCGATCGCCTACGCGGGCGACGGCCAGCACCAGGACACGGGCGGCAAGGTCGTGCACGCGGCGCCGCACACGACGTCGCAGATCATGTCGAAGTCGATCTCGAAGGGGACGGGACGCTCCTCGTACCGCGGCTTGTGCAAGGTGTACGAGGGTGCGAAGGGTGCGCGCTCGAAGGTGGAGTGCGATGCACTTCTGCTGGACGCGACGTCGCGCACGGACACGTTCCCGTATATCGAGATCGAGGAACGGAGCGCGAACGTCGGCCACGAAGCGTCGGTCTCGCGGATCGGCGAGGAGCAGCTGTTCTATCTGATGAGCCGCGGGCTCTCGGAAGAGCAGGCGGCTTCCATGATCGTGCGCGGCTTCATCGAGCCGATCGCGAAGCACCTGCCGTTGGAGTACGCGGTCGAGCTGAACCGCCTCGTCGAGCTCGAGAATGGAGGGCAGCGTTGGCTGAGGCGGCGGGCACCACGACACCCGCGGCGCGCAGGCGGACGACGCAGCCTTCTGCTGCGGAGTCCGCTACCGCGCCGGATTTGGCGGAGCCGTTCGGGGCCGGCGCCGTCGAGCGGCTCGCCGCGTCCGGGCCGGCGTGGCTGGGCGAATGGCGCCGCGAAGCGTGGCGCACCTACCAGCGGCTGCCGTTCCCGAGCACCCGCCTCGAGGAGTGGCGCTACACGGATGTGGCGCAGCTCGCGCTGGACGAGGTCCGGCCGGCGGAAGCCGTGCCCTCGGCGGATGTCCCGGCGGAGGCGAGTGCGCTGCTCGAGGGACGTGAGCTCGCGGGCTCCGTCGTGCAGGTGGACGCGGCGATCGCGGCGGTTGAGCTCGATCCCGCTGCGGCGGCGCAGGGGGTCCTGCTCACCGATCTCGTCGAAGCCGCGGAGCGCTACCCCGACCTCGTGCGCGAGCACCTCGGCGAGACGGTGCCACCGGAGGCCGGGAAGTTCTCGGCTCTGAACGCGGCGCTGTGGAGCGCCGGCGTGCTACTCTACATCCCGGAGGGCGTGCGGCTGGAGCGTCCGATCCGCGTGGTTCGCTGCCTCACCCGCGCGGGGATCGCCGTATTCCCCCGCACGCTCGTCGTCGCGGAAGCAGGCAGCCGCGTGACGCTCGTGGAGGAGTTCGTGTCGCCGGACCTGGAGCGTCCGAGCCTTTCGTGCGGCGCCGTCGAGGTCGTGGCCCGTGAGGCCTCGCAGGTCCAGCACGTGGCCGTGCAGCAGTGGGGCCGTGGCGTGCGGCACGTGTCGATGCAGAGGACCCGCGCAGAGCGCGACGCGAACCTGGACACGCTGGTCGTGAATCTGGGCGGCAGCGTCGCGCGCGTGGACATGGCGGCGTCGCTGGAGGGGCCCGGTGCACGAAGCGACATGCTCGGGCTGTACTTCGGCGCGGAGGACCAGCACTTCGACCACAACACCCGACAGGACCACGTCGCGCCGCACGCTTCCAGCGACCTGCTCTACAAGGGCGCGCTGTACGGCCGATCGCGAGCGATCTTCCGCGGCATCATCCGGGTACACCCGAAGGCGCAGCGGACGGACGCCTATCAGACGAACCGCAACCTGCTGCTCTCCGAGGAGGCGCGCGCAGACTCGCTGCCGAATCTGGAGATCGAGGCGGACAATGTGCGCTGCTCGCACGGAGCGACGGTCGGCCAGCTCGACGAGGAGGAGCTCTTCTATCTGATGAGCCGGGGGCTCCCTCGAGGCATCGCCGAGCGGCTGGTCGTGTTCGGCTTCTTCGGGGAGGTCCTCGACCGCCTCGAGTTTCCGGCAATGGCCGCCGAGCTGAAGGAGATCATCGAGGCGCGGATCGGCTGATGGCGGCGGAGTACGTGCGTGTCGCCTCTCTATCCGACGTGCCCGAAGGAAGCAAGCTCGCGCTGGAGATTGGTGGTGAGCGGATCTGCCTGGCGAACGCGGAAGGGACGATCTATGCGTTGCGGAACAACTGCACGCACAAGGACTTTCCGCTGTCGGAAGGGCAGATCGAGGACCACCGGATCGAGTGCGCCTGGCACGGGGCGAAGTTCGATCTGCCCAGCGGTCGCGCCGTCGCGCTTCCCGCGATCCGGCCCGTCAAGACGTTCGAGGTGCGCATCAATGGAGGCGACATCTACGTCCTGCTCTAGCAGGCCGCCGGAGGATCGGGTCCCCTCTTCACGAATCCGCGACAGATCTCGTGCGCCTGGGGCGCAGGTCCACTACGATCCCGTCGTCGATCCCTTGCGGTCGCCGTGTATCCTGGACGCGTGAGGATCATGGCGAATACCGATTCGGCAGAGGTAGCATCGTGAGAGTGGCGACCGATCTCGACATTGGCGCGGTGCGCGCCGATTTCCCCGCGCTCGATCAGATGGTCGACGGCTATCCGCTGGCCTATCTGGACAGCGCCGCCACGGCACAGCGGCCACGCGCGGTGCTCGATGCGGTCGACCACTTCTACCGCCACCACAACGCGAACGTGCATCGAGGGCTCTACGAGCTGTCGCGACGCGCGACGGAGGCGTTCGAGGCAGCGCGAGTCACGGTTGCGCGCTTCCTCAACGCTCCTGCCGTCGAGGAGATCGTCTGGACCCGCGGAACGACGGAGGCGATCAATCTCGTCGCGATGACGTGGGGGCTGCAGAACCTGCGCGAAGGCGACGAGATCCTGCTCACGCTGCTGGAGCACCACTCCAACCTCGTGCCCTGGCAGCTCGCCGCGCAGCGGACCGGCGCGCGGATCCGCGCGATCGAAGTCGACGCACAGGGACGGCTACTGCTCGACGAGCTCGACGCGAAGCTCGGCGACCGGACGCGGCTCGTTGCGGTCGGCCACGTCTCCAACGCGCTGGGCACGATCAACCCCGTCAAGGAGATCACGCGCCGCGCGCATGAGGCGGGAGCGCGGGTGCTGATCGACGGAGCACAGGGGGCGCCGCATCTGCCCGTGGACGTGCAGGCGATCGGCTGTGACTTCTATGCCCTGTCCGGCCACAAGCTGGGTGGCCCCATGGGCATCGGCGCCCTCTGGTCGCGTCGCGAGCTGCTGGAGGAGATGCCGCCGTATCAGGGTGGCGGCGAGATGATCGATCTGGTCGAGCTGGAGCGTTCGACGTGGGCCGCCGTCCCGCATAAGTTCGAGGCCGGAACGCCCAACGTCGGTGGTGCGGTGGGCATGGCGGCGGCGATCGATTACCTGGAATCGCTCGGCTCCGCGGCGCGAGACCACGAGGCCGATCTCGCCCGCTACGGGCTCGAGCGGCTGAACGCCGTCCGCGGCTTGCGCATGTTCGGCACCGACGAGCCGGAAGGCAGGACCGCAGTGTTCTCGTTCGCGCTGGAAGGCGTGCACCCGCACGACGTCGCGACGGTGCTCGACGCCCGCGGCATCGCTGTTCGCGCGGGTCACCACTGCACTCAGCCACTGATGCGCCGGCTCGGCGTTCCGGCAACCACCCGAGCCTCCTGCTTCGTCTACAACACGACGGAGGAGCTCGACCGGCTGGCCGAAGCCCTCGACGAAACCCGAGCCCTGTTCACCTCATAGCGACCCATGCCCCTCACCCTTACCCTGACCCTTACCCTTACCGACTCCTTGCCCTTGCCCTAGCCCTCGCCCTAGCCCTGGCACCAATGGAACTCGGCTCGCTCTATCAGGAAGTCATCCTCAGCCACTACAAGCGCCCGCACAATTCGGGGGAGCTGGAGGGGGCGAGCGCCAATGTGCACGTGCGGAATCCGAGCTGCGGCGACGACATTCGCCTGATGCTCATCGTCGAGGATGACCGTATCGCGGACGCCCGATTCATCGGCGAGGGCTGTTCGATCTCGCAGGCCTCCGTGTCGATGATGACGGATCTCATCAAGGGGCGTACGTCCGGGGAGGCGCTCGCGCTGGCAAGGCGGTTCACGGAGATGATGCACGGGGACGAGGCCGCCGCCCGGGACGCCGAGCTCGGTCAGCTCCGCGCTCTCTCCGGTGTCTCGAAGTTCCCCGTGCGCATCAAGTGCGCGCTACTCGGGTGGGATGCGTTGAGGGAGGCGCTGAAGTCGAGGCGCTGACAGCCGGCGCTGACTGAAGGCGGTACCGAGGCGCCCAGCCTAACCTAGCCTAGAAGGCCGTTGTAGAACTGGGGTGCGGCCGCGCGCGTGGCGCTTGCGCGCCTCAGCCGAGGAACGAGGAGGAAGCGATGCCCTGTGCATCGGTGACGACGAGAGACGAAGGGTCACCCGCGCAACCGCCATGCGCCCTGTGGGTTGCGGGCGGCACGGGGCCATCTCCAGCGTTGGCGCTCCTCCGCGATGGCGTGCGACATCGCGTCGTCGCGCCGCCTCGGATCTGGCCCCGTGGCGCCCGCAACGCGGCTCGCTCCAGTTCTTCAACGGCCTTCTAGCCCTACGCACCCGTTCCGAACAGCGAGGAGCCCGGTTCCGACCACGGCGCGGCCGCAGAGGAGCGCGGCCGGGATGACGGGGCGGGGCGCCGCAAACAATCAGTCGGCCGGCGGCGGGTTTTTCCTCAATGCTCGCACGCCTGGCCGGTCACGCTGTACTGCTGCACGTGCACAGGTATATCGCTTACGCGGTCAACAATCCCCTTGAGGGCGAGATGCCGATGTACGCCGCCCGCATCGGGAACTCCGTGCTCGCCATTAGCGCCTTCAGGTGGCGCCTGTAGTTAGCGCCTTCAGGTAGCGCCTGCCTCCCTAGAATTCGTCGGGCAGCCAGAACGCGTGGGGCACGGCGAGCGCGGTGTCCAGGAGACGGTCGGGGTCGTCGACCTCGGCGTGACCGGCCACGGCTGCCTCGCTCGCGCGGATCTCGCCGGTCCAGATGCGGGCGAAGGTGGACGCGTCGGCGGTGAAGGCGGCATCCGCCGTGTTGCACGGCCCCTGGACGAGGGCTGCCCGCTCATCGTGGACGTCTGCGAGCCACGGTCCCAGGTTCTCCGGGAGCTCCGCGTCGCGGACTTCGATGCGCAGGCGCAGGGTGCCTGCCGTCGGGGCCCAGCGGCGGGCTTGCAGCGCGGCGGGGACGTCGAGCACGCGCAGCATCGGCCCGCGCAATATGGTCGCGATCGGGTCCCAGAGCGGCCGGCTCGGCTTCGGGAAGCGGGGTGGTCGTGGATCGTCGAGCCAGCGCTCGAAGTGCTCGTCCGGCCGCGCCTCGTAGGTCGCCTGTGGCCACTGATCGCGCTGGGCGGCGATCCAGGCGAGCAGCGAATGATACGCATCCCGGTCCTCCGCGACGAGCTCCCGGATGCGCAGGCGGCGATCCGCGTTCACGCGTTGGCGGCCGGGCACGACGATGACGTATCCGCCTACGGAGTCGGATCCCTTCCGCTCCACGACCGCCGCGTAGGCGTGCCCTCCGAGGTGCTGGTGCCAGACGTTCTCCGAGCGCGCGATCGGTCCGTGGCTCGCGCGAGCGACCCGCGCGTAACAGCTCTGCAGCGCGTGGCGGTCGGCGGATTCCGCCGGCCGGACCGCCGCGGCCGCGTCACGATCGACGACGAGCTGCGCCGGCGCGAAGCGGTGCGCGTGCAGCCTACCCACGTACCCCCAGCCGAGCCTGCGGTAGAAGCCGGGGCGGAAGGGGTAGAGCACGCTCACCACGTCTCCGCGCTCGCGGGCGATCCGGATCGCGTTTCGACAGAGGGCGGCGCCCAGCCCCTTGCGGCGGGCCTCGGGAGCCACGGCGACCGCGGCCAGCCCCATCATCGGCACCGCCACCCCCGTCAGATACTCGTGGAGGGAATGCAGGCGACAGGCCGCCAGGAGCCGCCCGCGCCGCTTGACCACCCACGAGTCCTCCAGGCCGCCGTAGCCCGCCCCGGCGCGCAGCTGCCTCTCGCGGTCGTCCGGCGTTCGGCGATCCGGGAAGGCGCGCGACCAGAGCACCGCAAGGGCGCGCACGTCGGCCCGACCCGCGGCCGTAAGCACCGGACCGGAGAGATCCGGCTCCATTTCGAGCGCCATCTCACCTCGCGACAGAAGTTGTTCCAGGGACGAACGTGTGGGAGGTGCCCCCGGGCGCACAATCCCCGCCTGGCGCTTGCGCTGCCTCCGGGCGGGGCCGATCATGACGCTGCAACCGTCCCGGAGGGCACCAATGCAAGCGCCAACCGGTCGCCGCGTCGCAATCGTCGAGGGGTGCCGCACGCCCTTCACCCGCGCCGGCACCGCGTTCAAGGACATGACCGCGATCGAGCTCGGCACCATCGCGGTACGCGAGGTCGTGGACCGCGCGGGCCTCGACCCGGCGGAGGTCGATGAGGTCGTGTACGGTACGGTCGTCCACTCGGTCTCGGCCCCCAACATCGCACGGGAAGTCACGCTCCGGGCCGGACTGCCGCCCGAGATCCCGGCCTTCACCGTGTCGAGAGCCTGCGCCTCTGCGAACCAGGCGATAACCTCCGCGGCCGAGGACATCCTCCTCGGCCAAGCCGACATCGCGATCGCTGGAGGCGCGGAGTCCCTCTCCGACATCCCGATCCTCGTCGGACGCAAGCTCCGCGATCGCCTCGTCGCCGCCTCCCGCGCGCGCAGCCTGGCCCAGCGGCTGAAGGCGTTCTCCGGCTTCCGACCTTCGGAGCTCGCTCCGATGACACCGGCCATCGCCGAGCCGACGACCGGCGAGACGATGGGAGAAAGCGCGGAGCGCATGGCGAAGGAGAACGGCATCTCGCGCGAGGCGCAGGACCGCTGGGCGCTGCGCTCGCACCGCCTCGCCGCGGAGGGCACCCGCGACGGCCGTCTGACCCGCGAGATCGTACCCGTCTTCGTGCCTCCCGACTACCAGACCGTCGTGGACCGCGACAACGGTATCCGCGAAGACACCAGCCTCGAGAAGCTCGCCGCCCTCAAGCCGGTCTTCGATCGCCGCAATGGCACCGTCACCGCAGGGAACTCGTCCGGGCTCACCGACGGCGCCTCCGCGCTCGTGCTCATGAGTGAGGAACGGGCGAAGGCGCTCGGCTACGAGCCGCTCGGACTCATCCGGTCCTGGGCCTACACCGCGCTCGCCCCCTCCGACCAGCTGCTCCAGGGACCCGTCTTCGCGGCGCCGCGTGCGCTCGACCGCGCGGGAATCACCATGCAGGACATCGAGTTGTGGGACCTCCACGAGGCCTTCGCCGCGCAGGTCCTCTCCAACTTCCAGTGGCTCGATTCGGACGACGTCGCCCGCGAGCGCCTCGGTCGCGACCACAAGGTCGGGCTCATCCCGGAGGATCGGATCAACGTCATGGGCGGCTCGATCGCCCTGGGGCACCCCTTCGGCGCGACCGGCGGTCGCATTACCGTCACGCTCCTCAACGAAATGAAGCGGCGCAGCCTCGGCCTCGGGCTGATCACCGTCTGCGCCGCCGGCGCGCTGGGCTTCGCCATGGTCGTGGAGCGAGCCTAGCCGTCGGACGCTTCGAGAGGCGGCCGCTACTTTTCTGTGCAAAGTTCTTGACAGACGACGGGACCCCCGCTAGCCTGCGTCATGAGCATTCCCGAGCCCAGCGCCCGACCCTCACGCGATGAGCCGGTCGCCCTGCACACGCGGGCGATGGACAACCTCCGCTTCATCCGCGAGACGATGGAGCGCGCTGGCTCGTTCACCGCGGTGCCGGGGTGGGGGATCGTGGCGATCGGCGCGACTGCGGTGGTGGCCGCGGTGATCGCCTCGGTTCAGCCGACGCCGGCGCTCTGGCTGACGGTGTGGCTGCTCAATGCTGCGGTGTCGCTGACGATCGCGGCCGTGACGCTGCTGCGGAAGTCGCGCCGAGCGGGGATCCCGCTGCTGGCGCACCCGACCCGGAAGTTCGCGCTGAGCTTCGCTCCGCCGCTGTTCGCGGGTGCGGTGCTGACGCCGGTGGTTTATGCGGCGGGACTGTGGGAGCTGCTACCAGGTGTCTGGCTGCTCCTGTACGGCACGGGAGTCGTGACGGGCGGCGCCTTCTCGGTGCGGACGGTCCCGCTGCTGGGCTTGTCGGTGATGGCGGTCGGTGTGCTGTCGCTGCTTCTTCCGGCGTGGGCGAACGATGCGGTGATGGCGCTCGGTTTCGGTGTGGTGCACATGGTGTTTGGCGTATTGATCGCGAGGAGGCACGGTGGCTAAGCGCAGCTCGCTGGCGCACAGGGAGCGAGACGATACGCAGGATGGGGATACCGAGCCGGTGAGCGCGGCGGCATCGCTGAGCGCGTCGGCGGAGCTGGATCGGCTGATCCACGAGCGGGTGCGTCTGGCGATCATCAGCGCGCTGGCGGTGAACGAGTCTCTGAGCTTCAACGATCTGAAGGGTCTACTGGGCGTGAGCGACGGGAACCTCAGTGTGCACGCGCGAAAGCTGGAGGAGGCGGGCTACCTCGAGTGTCTGAAGTCGTTCCGCGGCCGGTTTCCCAGGACCGATTACCGGATCACGCCGGCGGGGCGCGAGGCGCTCGAGCAGTACCTGGAGCACATGGAGGCGCTGATTCGCGCTGTGAGGGAGGTCTGATGGGGGCCGAGCGGGGTGGAGGTGATGGCGATGGCGCGCAGGCGGGTGGGGTCCACGTGGCGATCATCATGGACGGCAACGGACGTTGGGCGAGGGCTCGGGGCCTGCCTCGAACGGCGGGCCATCGGGCCGGGGCGGAGGCGGTCCGCAGGGTGGTGGAGGCTTCCCCGGATCGCGGGATCTCCGAGCTGACCCTGTATGCGTTCTCGTCGGACAACTGGCAGCGTCCGGCGGCGGAGGTGCGGACGCTGCTCGCGCTGTTCCGGCGGTACCTGCGGTCGGAGACGGCGGAGCTGGTCGAGAATGGGGTGCGGCTGAAGGTGATCGGTCGGCGCGACCGCCTGCCGTCCGGCGTTCTGCGCGCCGTGGAGGCGGCGGAGTCTGCGACGGCCAATGGGGAGCGCCTCGTCCTGCGGCTCGCGATCGACTATTCGGCGCGGGACACGCTCGTCGCGGCGGCTGCTGCGATGGGCGCGGACGCGTTCGAGGGTGGCCGGCGGAACGGCGGCGGGAACGGCTCGCTCGCGACCCGTGGCAATGGCAGGGGCCCGGGCGAGAGGGAGCGCGACGCGTTTCGGGATGCGATCGCCGGCGCGCTGCACGCCGACGCTCCGCTCCCCGACGTGGACCTGCTGATCCGGACCGGTGGCGAGCAGCGGCTGAGCGACTTCCTGCTCTGGGAGTGCGCGTACGCGGAGCTGCATTTCACTCCACGCATGTGGCCGGACTTCGAAGCCGCGGATCTGGACGCGGCGCTGCGCGATTTCGCGGGGCGTGAGCGTCGCTTCGGGAGGGTGCTGCGCGCGGGATGAGCGGCGACGGTAGCGCCGACGCCGTCCATCCGACGCTACGCTCCAGGATCGGCTTCTGGGCCGGCCTGGCGGCCTTCATGATCGTCGTGCTGCTTCCGCCCTCCGACTCCCTGCCGGTTCCGGCGCTGCGCACGGCCGCGGTCGCGCTGCTGATGGCGGTGTGGTGGATGACGGAGGCGCTGCCGTTGCCGGCGACGTCGCTGCTGCCGCTCGTGCTCTTCCCGGCGCTCGGAATCGCCTCCCCTGCCGACGCCGCGGCTCCGTACGCGAATCCGGTGATCTTTCTTTTCATGGGCGGCTTCATCCTGGCACTGTCCATGGAGCGGTGGGGGTTGCACCGACGCATCGCGCTCGCGGTTGTGGCTGCGGTGGGCACGAGTCCGAGGCGGCTGGTGCTGGGGTTCATGGTGGCGACGGCGTTCATCAGCATGTGGATCTCGAACACGGCGACCGCGGCGATGATGCTGCCGATCGGCATCGCGCTGGTCGAGCTGCTGCGGCCGGCCGGTGCGGCGCCCGAGGCGCCGTTTCCATTCGGTACGGCGCTGATGCTGGGTATCGCCTACGCGGCCACGATCGGCGGAGTCGGTACGCTGATCGGGACACCGCCGAACGTGATCCTCGCTGCGTCCGCGCGGCAGCTCCTCGGGCGAGAGATCAGCTTCGCCGGCTGGATGGTGCTGGGCGTGCCGGTAGTGCTGGTGATGCTTCCGATCGCGTGGGCCGTGCTCGTCTACGGGCTCTATCGGCCGGGCGCGCTGCCCGCAGGCGCGGAGCGGGTGCTGGCCGAGGAGCGGCGCGCGCTCGGGGCGATGCACCCGGGCGAGCGGATCACGCTCGTCGTCTTCTGTGCCGCGGCTCTGGCGTGGGTGATACGCGAGCCCAAGGAGCTCGGCAGCCTGCATGTGCCCGGGATCGCCAGTGTTCTGCCCGGGATCGATGACGCGACGGTCGCGATGACGGCGGCCGTCGTGCTCTTCATGCTCCCGGCGGGGCGCGGCAGCGGCGAGCGGGTCATGAACTGGGCCTGGGCTCGGCGTCTGCCTTGGGGAGTCCTGCTGCTCTTCGGCGGCGGGCTCTCGCTCGCGGCGGCTTTCGAGTCGAGCGGTCTCAGCCGTGCGATCGGCGGCGTGGTCGCGGTTTTCGGTTCGCTGCCGCTGTGGCTTCTTCTCGGCGCGCTCGCGGCCGTCTTCATCTACCTGACCGAGCTGACGTCGAACACCGCCGTGGCGGCGATGGCCATGCCGGTCGTGGCGGCCGCGGCAGCGGGATTCGGGCGTGACCCGCTCACGTTCATGGCCGCCGCCGCCGTCGCGAGCTCGCTCGCATTCATGCTGCCCGTCGGCACGCCGCCGAACGCGATCGCGTTCGGCAGCGGTCAGATCACGATCGGCCAGATGGTGCGCGCGGGGCTTTGGCTGAACGTGATCGCGCTCGTGGTCGAGACCGTTCTCGTCTATTTCCTTGTCGGCCGCGTCGTCTCCTGAGCCGATCGGGAGTACACCACCTCGCCCCCAATGATCGTGTAGTCGACCTTCACATCGCCAATGCGATCGGGTGCCAGAGTGGAGAGGTCGCGCGAGAGGACGACCAGATCGGCGAGCTTGCCCGTCTGCAGCGAACCTAGATCGCGCTCGCGGAACGCCGCGTAGGCGCCGTCCACCGTGTAGCCCCGCAGCGCCTCGTCGAGCCCGATCCTCTGCTCAGGGATCCAGCCCCCGGGATTCGCGCCGTCCAGCGTGCGGCGTGTCAGAGCGGCGTAGATCCCCGAAAGCGGATCGAGCGGCGCCACCGTCCAGTCGCTCCCGAGCACGAGCCGGGCTCCCGAATCGAGCAGGGAGCGGAACGGGTAGGTGCGGCGGATGCGATCGGCCCCTATGCGTTTCTCGGCCCACCGTCCGTCGTCAATGGCGTGGTACGGCTGCACGGAGGGCAGCACGTCCAGCCGCGCGAATCGATCGATCGCCTCCGCGGTCAGGTGCTGCGCGTGCTCGACACGGAAGCGGCGGTCCCGCGCCGGATTCTGCGCTTCCGCGTCGGCGAAGACGTCGAGGATCCAGTCGTTCGCCGCATCACCGATCGCGTGGACGGCGACCTGCAGGCCGGCCGCGTCCGCGGCGAGGATCCAGCGTCGCAAATCGGCGGTGTCGGTGACTTGCAGGCCGTGGTCGGCGGGCGCGTCGGAGTAGGGTTCGTGGAACCAGGCCGTGTGGGAGCCGAGCGAGCCGTCCACGAACGCTTTCATGCCGCCCCAGCGCAGCCGGTCGTCTCCGCGGCCATGCTCGGCGACGTAGTCGCGCATGCGCGTCCAGCCGGGAATCTGCACGAGAGCGTAGACGCGGACCTTGAGCGCGTCGCGCTGCTCCGCCCGCTGGAATGCCGAGAGGTGAGCCCACGTGCCCATGTTCGTGATGTGCGTGACCCCGAGCGAGAGCGCGTGATCCTGAGCTCGCATCAAGGCCTCGTCGTACTCGGCTTCGCCCGGCTCCGGAATGGATCTCGTGATCAGCCCCATCGCGTCGTCCTTGAAGACGCCCGTCGGCTCACCTGCCTCGTCGCGGACGATCGTGCCGCCGGGTGGGTCGGGCGTGTCGCGCGTCACACCGGCCAAGCGCATGGCGAGCGCGTTGGCGAGGCCCATGTGACCGTCCAGCCGCGAGACGAAGACCGGGTTTCTCTCGCTCACGGAGTCGATCCACCCGTGCGTCGGCAGCGGCTGCCCCGGCCAGCGCTCGTGATCCCAGTCGCCACCGGTGATCCAGCGGTCCGCGGGCAACGCGTGGGCGAAGTCCCGAAGTCTGCGCGCGAACTCTTCGGGCGAATCCGCGTCACGCAGGTCTACGCTCTCGAGCTGGAAGCCGCCGTCAATGAAGTGCGTGTGCGCGTCCATGAAGCCGGGTGCAACGAAACGGCCATGGAGGCGGATCACCCGAGTCGAGGGCCCGATCAGCGGGGCAATGTCGGCATCCGTTCCTACGGCCATGATCCGGCTGTCCCGCACCGCTACCGCCTGCGCCAGCGGCGCGTCGGGTATTCCGGTCCAGACGGCCCCGCCGCTGAGCACGAGACTTGCCTCCTCAGGGGGTGACGAGCCGGGCCCGATGGTCAGCAGACAGAGGGCGATCATAGCGATCTTGGGCTGGTTCGACATGAGCTTGCGGGACCTCCGCCGCATCGCGGCGTTACAGTGGAGGAGTCACAAATCGTGGCGTTGTTCGTTGTTTGGGTGCCACAGTCGCACGGCTCCTCCGAAAACAGGGCAAAGGTGAGAGTGATAGCAATGAGCCGCAAGCTTCTGCGCATTCCGGGCCCCGTCCAGCCGGGCCTGGCGGAGGGGGGTGCTAGCCTCCGGGCACTGGGAATGGGGCTGGTCGCAGCCGCGGCGATCGCGGCGAGCGTCATGATCGGTCGGACCCGGCAGGATGGGCCAGAGACGCACGAGCCGGGCGTTGCTCCGGCGGGCAATGCGGCGCCGCCGCTTCCGAGTCTGGACGCGATCCGCGCAGCCGGCCTCTAGCGCCGGGCTCCCGCGCTCTCTCCTCAGCGCGCGGGCGGGACGGCCGAATGAGTGGTCGTGCAGGATACGCCAACCGTCGGGCGTTCGACGCAGGACGAGTGAAAAGATCCCCCGGTCCGTCTCGCGACCATCTCCCCGATTCGACAGCACGTACCACCCCACCGCGAGGGCGTAGCTCGCGCCGAGCGGCGTGACCTCAATGTCGCGGAAGCCGAGCTTCCGGTCGGGGTCGCCATTGCGCCAGTAGCTGGAGGCGTAGTTCTGCCTCAGCCGCTCGTAGCCACGCACCGGGCCCCGCGAGCCGACGTAGCTCACTTCATCCGAGTGCAGATACGGGAGCAGGAAGCCGTCGAGGTCGCCGTCGTTCCAGGCATCCGCGGAGCGCACTAGCAGCGTCCGTATGTCGCGTTCCGTCTGCGCAGAAGGGGGCGGCGCGGTCTCGACCGCGCCGCCCCTCGCACATGCCGCCAGCGCCGTCAGCGCGACGACCAGACTAGTCGAAGTGAGCCCGATTCTTCTCAATGTAGTGGGTCCATTCCGGCGGGACGTCGGTGTCGGGAAAGATTGCGGTCACCGGACATTCCGGCTCGCAGGCGCCGCAGTCAATGCACTCATCCGGATGGATGTAATACTGGTCTTCCCCCTCATAGATACAATCGACGGGGCAGACCTCGACGCAGCTCGCGTCCTTGACCCCAATGCATGGCTCCGCGATCACGTACGGCATTGCTCTCCACCCACTCCCTCATCCGAGGTATCTGAACCGATCGGTCCGGCGTCGGTTCGGCTTGCATAGTGCAGGCCGGGGCATCGGGCCGCAAGGTGCCGTTACCGCGGCCGACAGCGTCGGTCGGACCGCCTCATGTCGTCTCGTCCGGCCGCCATTCCGGCTCGGGACTGCCGGACCTCAGATTGGCAAGGCGGGCGAGCGTGAAGAGGAGATCGGAGAGGCGATTGAGGTAGGCGAGGATCGCCGGGTCTACGGCAGCCGCGTCCGCGGTGGCGAGCGCGACGACACGGCGCTCGGCCCGGCGGCAGACGGTGCGAGCCACGTGCAGCGCGGCCGCCGCAGGCACACCACCGGGCAGCACGAAGTTGCGGAGGGGAGGCAGCTCGACCTCCGCCGCGTCAATGCTCTCCTCCATCTCGGAGATCCGCCCGATCGGCAACTCCGGCAACTCGGGGGCGCGTCGTCCTTCGACGGTGGGGGGCCGGGCGAGATGAGCTCCAATCACGAACAGGTCCGCCTGCAGCGGCCGTAGCCGGTCCGCGATGTCGATCGCGCTCTGAGACCCGGCGGCCCAGCCGAGCACCGAGTTCAGCTCGTCGACCGCGCCGTACGCCTCGACGCGCGGGTGCGCCTTCATTACGCGGCCGCCGCCGAACAGGCCGGTCTCCCCCTCGTCTCCCGTGCGGGTGTAAATGCGGCTCACTGGGTCACCGCCGACTCGATGATGTCCAGCGTCCCTGCGTCGGCATCCAGCCGAGCCCGCACGCCCAGCGGCAACGTCCAGTTGTGGCCAATGTGCCCGAAGGGCATGCCTGCGACCGCGGGCACGCCGAGGTCGTCCACCCACTCCTTCAACACGACGCCCAGCGGGCGCTGATCCCGCAACGGCGTGACGCGAGTGAAATGACCGAAGACGACGCCGCGGACGCCGTCCATCGCGCCCGAGAGCGTGAGCTGTGCGAGCATGCGGTCGATGCGGTAGACCGGCTCGCTCACATCCTCGATCAGCACGATGCTGTCGCGCGTTTCCGGCGCCCAGGGCGTCCCGCACAGGGCGGCAAGGAGGGAGAGGTTGCCACCCGTGAGTGCGCCCTCCGCGCAACCCGCGCGGAGCGTGGCCGCCGGACCTTCGTCGGGCGCGATGGGCAAGCGGCCGGGCGGCTCGGCGACGAACAGGACCTTCCGAAAGCAGTCGCGGGTCCAGTCCGGAAAGTCGACGAAGCCGGCGTGGGGCCCGTGGAAGGAGACGACACCCGCGCGTGCGAGCGCGAGATGCAGAGCGGTGTTGTCGCTGAATCCAATCACGGGCTTGGGTCGACGCGCCATTGCCGAGAAGTCGAGGGATCGCAGCAGGCGCATCGTACCGTAGCCACCGCGGATCGCCCAGACCGCGGCGATGTCGTTGTCGTCGAAGGCGGCCTGCAGATCCGCTGTCCGCTGCTCGTCGGGGCCCGCCAGATAGCCGTTGCGCGCCTGCGCCGAAGGACCGAGCAGCGGCTCGAGGCCGAGCTGACGGCAGTGGCGCAGCGCGGTGCGTACGCGCTCGCGCGAGACGGGACCGGCCGGAGCGACGAGCACGACGCGATC
Organism: uncultured Gemmatimonadales bacterium; assembly: GCA_963798855.1. Lineage (GTDB taxonomy): Bacteria > Gemmatimonadota > Gemmatimonadetes > Longimicrobiales > RSA9 > CAWCUU01. Next base: position 1,142,612 of record CAWCUU010000002.1, read on the forward strand.
GCCCTCCTGGAGCCGGGGCGGGCGAATTGGACGTGCGGCTCCGTGGCTGCGTCCGGTCGCGAGCGCGGACCCCGGCTCGCTGCTCACTCGGCCGTCGTGGAGGAATGGGCTCCGGTGGGCGCGAACGGCTGCCAGTAGCCGGGATAGACCGGCACGAAAACGAGATCGGGCGAGTGGCTGTTGCGGTAGTAGTCGACGCCCTCGTACGTGCCGAGGGGCTCCAGCTCCGAGGACCGAAGCCGCACGGGCGCGCCGGCCGGCTGATACGGCGTCCCATCGACCAGCAGCGGCTGCCCGTGCCGGTACCATTCGTAGAGAGTCAGCTCGTAAAAGATATGAGCCGGAGCTCCGGTTGTGTCCTCGGCATCCTCGGAGCGGCCGACGCTGTTCGCGCCTTCCGCTACGCGGCTGGCCGCCGGAGGCGCGGAACCGGCGGGCGCCGAGCGGCCACACGCACTCGCGGCGGTCAGCATCGCCACGGAGAGCGGGAGGCGGAGGTCAGCGTGTATATTCATCGCCATGCGATTCGATCGTCCGGTGCGGGCCAGCCAGCGCGGGGGCGCAACGGGCGTGCCCGCATGAGCGGCGCACGCTTCGGTCTGCAGCTCCCCCTGAGGCTCACCGAAATTCCAGGCCCGCGCTCTGCCCGCCTGGCGGTCAGGCTCGGGCAGGTGGAGTCGCGGAACATCTCGCCCGGGCGGCAACGGCCGCCGATCTTCTGGGCCGCGGCCTGCGGCGCGAACGTACGCGATGCCGACGGGAATGTCTATATCGATCTGACTGCCGGCTTCGGCGTCGCAGCAGCGGGCCACGCCAACCGGAGGGTCGCCCGCGCGATCGCGCGGCAGGCGTCCCGGCTCGCCCACGCTCTCGGTGACGTCCACCCCCCTGTCACGAAGCTGCGCCTCCTCGAGCGGCTGGCCCAACTCGCGCCGGGCGATCTATCGGTGTCCATCCTGGCGAGCTCGGGCGCGGAAGCCGTCGAGGTGGCCCTGAAGACCGCCGTGCTCCGGACGGGGCGACCCCGGATCGTCGCGTTCGAGGGATCCTATCACGGGCTGACCTACGGCGCCCTCGCCGTCACGGCACGTGCCGAGTTCCGGCGGCCGTTCCAGGAGCAGCTTTTCGCCGGCGTGCGCTTCGCACCGTATCCGGATGGCCAGCGCGGGGACAGCGCCGCCGAGTCGTTGCGTGCAGTCGAGGCAGAGCTCGCCGCCGGCGCCGGGGCCGTCATCGTCGAGCCCGTTCTCGGCCGCGGCGGAATCGTCGTTCCACCCGCGGACTTCCTGCCCGGGCTTCGGCGCCTCTGCGACGAGCACGGCGCGGTGCTCATCTTCGACGAGATCTACACGGGCTTCGGTCGCACGGGCCGCTGGTTCGCGTGCGAGCACTTCCGCACGGTTCCGGACATACTGGTCGTCGGCAAGGCGCTCTCCGGCTCCCTCCCGCTCAGCGTCGCCATCGGCACCCCGGCGGTGATGGAAGCATGGCCGCCCTGGACGGGCGAGGCGATCCATACGAGCACCTTTCTCGGCAACCCGGTCGCGTGCGCCGCGGCGCTCGCAAACCTCCGCGAGATCGGACGGCGCGGACTCGTCGCCCGCGCCGCATCCTTCGGGAACCGGGTCGCGCTTCGCACCGAGCGCTGGGCCATGCGCTTCCCCGCCATCGTCGCTGCGCCTTGCGGGATCGGGCTGCTGCGAGGCGTGCACCTGCGGCCAGCCGCCGAGCCGCTCGCGCTGCAGCTCGCTGAGCGCTGCCTGAGAGCGGGCGTGATCGTTCTCGCCGAGGGGCCGGCCGCCGACGTGCTCGCGATCACACCGCCGTTGAGCATCTCGCGGGCCCAGCTCGGCTACGCGCTGGACGTGATCGAGACCGAGCTCGAGGCGATCGCCGGGGCGGGTTCCGGCAGTCGCCTTGATCGTAACTCGCACGTTACCTAGCTTTCGCGGAATGAATTGGCCCGGCGCTCGCGCATCTCACCCTCTCATGCGTGCGCCGCGCCGCGCGGCACGCGCCGCCGGCGAGGGCGAGCCTTGAGGGCGCTGGTGACCGGTGCGTCCGGTTTCGTCGGCGGCCATTTGGTCGAGGCCCTGCGGCAGATCGGCGCCGAGCCGCGTGCTCTCGTGCGCAGCAGCAGTCAGGTCGCGCTTCTCGATTCGCTCGGTGTGGAGCAGGTGCTTGGCTCGTTCGAGGACGTAAGTTCGCTCGAGCGTGCCGTGACGGGAGTGGATGTCGTGCTGCACCTCGCGGCTGCGACGCGTGCGCGCACGGAGCAGGAGTACAGGGCGGCCAATGTAGATGCACCGCGTGCGCTGATCGAGGCGATGCGTCGCGCCAGGCCGCGGCCGCGGCGGCTGGTGTACATGAGCTCGATGGCGGCGGCGGGGCCGTCGCAGGCTGGACGACCGGTAGCGGAGAGCGATCCGCCGCGGCCGATCACCGTGTACGGTCGGAGCAAGCTGGCGGGAGAGCAGCTGGTGCTGGAGGCCGACGATGCCTTCGACGTCGGCGTCATCCGCGCGCCGGCAGTGTACGGGCCTCGCGACCGGGATCTGCTGATCTATTTTCGGCTGGTTCAAGGCGGGCTGCTGCCGCTGCCGGCCGGACCGGACCGCTGGATCCAGCTGGTGCACGTCGCCGATCTGGCGCGGGCGCTGGTCGCGGCGGCGCGGGCAGCGGAGGTGAGCGGCGTCTACCAGGTGGCAGAGCCGCGAGCGTACCGCTGGGCCGAGGTCGCCGGCATGATCGAGCGGGTGCTGCGGCGGCGAGCGCTGCGGCTGAGCGTTCCGCGGTGGAGCGTGTGGATGGGGGCGGCGCTGGTGGAGGCGTCGGCGGCAATGGTCGGTCGCGCATCGATCTTCAACCGCGACAAGGTGCGCGAGCTGCTCGCGGCGGGGTGGTTGTGCGAAACGGAGCGGGCACGCCGAGAGCTGGACTGGACGCCGCGTTGGGAGCTGGAGGAGGGGTTGCGGGACACGGTGCGCTGGTATCGCGAACACGGTTACTTGCGAGGAGCCGAGGAGGCTCTATGACATGGCGTCTCATGCGACGGTTGCGGGTCTGATGAAGGGAGCAGCAATGGGGCTCTTCGACAAGTGCCACGGCTACACGGCGGCACGCGAGGCGGAGGCGGCCGGCGTGTATCCCTACTTCCAGCCGATCGAGGCCTCGTTCGACACGGAAGTGATCATCCGCGGCGAGCGGAAGATCATGGTCGGGTCGAACAACTACCTCGGGCTCACGCACCACCCCAAGGTGCTCGAGGCGGCGGAGCGTGCGCTCCGCCGTTACGGCTCGGGATGTACGGGAAGCCGTTTCCTGAACGGCACGCTGGACCTGCACGAGCAGCTCGAGGAGCGGCTGGCCGCTTTCCTCCACAAGGAGGCGGCGCTCGTCTTCAGCACCGGCTTCCAGAGCAACCTCGGCGCGATCGCGACGCTGGTCGGGCGCGGCGATCACGTCTATCTGGACAAGCTGGACCACGCGAGCATCGTGGACGGGGCGCGGCTGTCGTACGGCACCGTACATCGCTACGGCCACGGGGACTTCGAGGCGCTGGAGCGGCAGCTGGCGGAGAGCCCGGCCGAGGGCGGCAAGCTGATCGTGACGGATGGGATTTTCTCGATGGAGGGCACGATCGTCGACCTGCCTCGGCTGCTCGAGGTATGCGGCCGCTACGGTGCGGAGGTGATGGTCGACGATGCGCATTCGCTCGGCGTGCTGGGCGCCCGCGGGGCCGGCACGGCAGAACACTTCGGTCTCGAAGCCGAGACGTCGCTGATCATGGGCACGTTCTCGAAGTCGCTGGCTTCCATCGGCGGTGTGGTGGCTGGAGACGCGCCGGTGATCCATTATCTGAAGCATCAGGCGCGCAGCCTGATCTTCAGCGCCAGCATGCCTCCGGCATCGGTCGCGACGGTCGTCGCCGCGCTCGAGCTGATCGAGTCGGAGCCCGAGCGCCGGGAGCGGCTTTGGCACAACACGCGCCGCATGCAGCAGGGCCTGCGCGAGCTCGGCTACGACCTCGGCGGCAGCGTGACCCCGATCATCCCCGTCGTCATCGGCGAGCTGTACCGGACAATGGGCTTCTGGAGGGCCCTCTTCGATGCCGGCGTCTACACCAACCCGGTCGTGCCTCCCGCCGTTCCCTTCAGCTCCTGCCGGCTGCGCGTCTCGATGATGGCCACCCACACCGACGATCACGTGGACGCGGTACTCGACGCTTTCGCCCGTATCGGCAAGGAGGCAGGCATCCTGTGAGCGCACCCGCAACGGCCGCGGGTCTGCACATCACGCCGGTCAGAGGGCGCCGAGAGCTGAAGCAGTTCCTGCGCCTGCCGTGGAAGATCTACGAGGGGGACCCGCTCTGGGTCCCCCCTCTGCTTCATGATGTGTCGACGCTGCTCGACCGGGAGCGTCATCCGTTCCACCAGCACGCCGAGGTCGAGTACTTCCTGGCCCGAAGAGGGGGAGCGGTCGTTGGACGCATCGCGGCCGTCGTGAACCGCCTGCACAACGAGTTCAGCGGGGATCGCACCGGCTTCTTCGGCTTCTTCGAATGCATCGATGACCAGGCCGTCGCCAATGCGCTGTTCGAGGGCGCGGAGAGTTGGCTGGCGGAGCGCGGAATGGAGATGTCGCGCGGGCCGATGAACTTCTCCACGAACGAGGAGTGCGGTCTTCTGCTGGAGGGCGCGGCCGAGCCGCCGTTCGTGATGATGACGTACAACCCGCCGTATTATGCGCGGCTGATCGAGGGTGCCGGGTACGAAAAGGCCAGGGATCTGCTGGCTTATATCCTCTACACGGAGGAGAAGCCATCGAGGCTGGCGAAGGGCGTGAGGCGGGTAGCGGAGCGCAAGGGGATCAGCATCCGGCCGCTGGACATGAAGCGTTTCGAGCAGGAGGTCGCGCTGCTGGAGGAGATCTACAACGCGGCCTGGGAGCGGAACTGGGGATTCGTTCCGATGACGCCGGCGGAGTTCGGCTTCATGGCCAAGCAGCTCAAGCCGGTCGTGGACCCGAACTACACGCTTATCGCGGAGGTCAACGGAGAGCCGGTCGGCTTCGGACTGGCTCTGCCGGACTTCAACCAGGCGCTCAAGCACATCAACGGCCGACTGCTTCCCTTCGGGCTGCTGAAGCTGCTGTGGCACAAGCGAAACATCGATCAGGTCCGAATCATCACGCTCGGGATCAAGCCCGGATACCGCCGGCTCGGACTGGACGCGATGATGTACCTTCGAATGTTCGAGCAGGCGGCGCAGGACGCGATCAAGAGGGGGGAATGCTCCTGGATCCTGGAGGACAACTGGGACATGCGGCGAGCGCTCGAGAAGATGGGCGGGACGGAGTACAAGGCGTACCGGATCTACGACAAGCCGCTGAGCCCGAAGTAGGGAGAGCCACGCCCGCGCCCGAGAGGGCACATCCACGCCCGGTTGACCGGCTTTTCGCGGTGTACCTGGTGGCTTCCGGGATCGCTCTGTTCTTCCCGCACCACACGCATGCGTGGCCGGTGCTGGTGGCGGCGCACATCGGCGGGGTGTTGCTGGTGCTGAGGCCGGCAACGCTCGGCCGCATGAGCGGGAGGATGGGCGCGGCGGCGCCGGCAGTAACGGGTTTCATCGCCGACTGGTACCCGCTCCTGCTCGTCCCCGCGCTCTACACGGAGCTCGCGGCCTTGAACCTCACGGTCTGGAACGGCCGCTACTTCGACCCGCTCATTCTCGCGGCCGAGCGTGCGCTCTTCGGCGTCCAGCCGAGCCGGGCCCTGGCGGCGTCGGCGCCCTACCCGGCGCTGTCGGAAGCGCTTCACGCTTCCTACCTGTCGTACTACCTGATCATCTACGTGCCGCCGCTCGTGCTCTGGCTGCGAGGGCGACGGGATGCGTTCGCGAAGGCCGTCTTCACGCTGATGCTCGCGTTCTTCGCGCACTATCTGTTTTTCATCTACTTCCCGGTCCAGGGCCCCCGCTATCTGTTCCCCGCTCCGGGGGGGGCGATCGCCCGTGGACACGCCTATGCGCTGGCTCACCGTCTGCTGGAAGCCGGATCGAGCCGGGGTGCCGCATTCCCGTCATCGCACGTCGGCGTCTCCGTCGCCCAATGCGTGAACGTCGTACGCTACATCCCGTGGCTGGCGCCCGTGGCCGTCCTCCTCACGATCGGACTCGGCGTCGGTGCGGTGTACGGCGGCTTCCACTATGCGACGGACGCGATGGCCGGTCTCGGGCTGGGTCTGCTATCCGCGCTGGTCGCGCCGGGGCTCTATCGCAGGATGGGAGGGCGTTGAGCGGCTCGCGGCGGTCCGCTCGGGCCACGCTCGCGCTCGCGACAATACTCGCGGCAACGGTCGTCTGGATGGCGACGCGAGTGCTGCCCTGGCCTGCGCGAGCCGGCGCCGTCGGATTGCTCGTCGTGCTCCCGGTCCTGATGCTGCTCCAGATGGCGGTCATCCGCGCCGAGGAGATCGAGGCCGCCGACGACCGGAGGATCGCCCTATATCTCTCCTCGGGAGCCGCGATCTGGATCATTGGCGGGCTCTCGCTCTCGGCAGCGCTGGCGAGCGGCTTCACCTGGCAGATGATGGGCTTCGTCGCGCTGCCAGCCGGTCGATTCGCTGCCTGGACCATTGCGGCGACGGCCGGAGGTCTGGCGATCGTCGCCATCGCCCGGCTGCTCGGCGTCTCCGAATCGGGACTCGTCAACCTCGTCGTCCCCCGCACCCCGCTCGAAAAGGTCGTCTTCGTGGGGCTCAGCCTGTCGGCCGGCGTGGGAGAGGAGCTCGCGTTCCGCAGCTTCCTGGTCCCGGCGCTCGGCGCCGCGTCCGGCTCTGTCTGGGTCGGGGCCGCGATTTCCTCCGGGGCATTCGGCGTCGTGCACGCCCACCAGGGAGGCGCCGGGGCCGCGCGAGCTGCGCTGCTCGGCTTCGTGCTCGCCCTGCCGCTCGTCGTCGGCGGAATGGTGGGCCCGTCCATGGTCGCGCACGCGGCGCTCGATCTGATCGCGGGCCTATGGCTTCTGAGAGACGCGTGATGCGCTGTCGCGCACGCGCTGCAGTTGCCACGAATCGTGCAGCCCTGGTGCTCGATTTCGATACGATTCTCGATTCGTCGCCTGGCCCTCGCCGCTCGCCGATGGAACCCGGAAACTTTTCTTAATGCTTTGTACGTATAGAGATATGCGAGTTCCGCAACAATGCGGTGAGCGCATGCGGCCTGATGGCGCAGGACGGAACGCGGGTTGCGGAAGCGTGAAGGCGAGCGAGATGTCTTCCGGTGGGCGGAGGTCCTCTCGGTGCGATGAAAGGAGGTCCCGTGATACTTAGGTGCGATTACGAGGAGCTCACGGCCCTCACGAACGGGATCGAGAGCATACTGGCCTCGCACGGGGGCGGTGGCGTCGCGGCGCCTCCGGAAGCGATCGCCGGCGTGGAGGCCCTGTTGCCCCGACTGATCGGCGATCTGACGGTTGGCACCTTCGAAGAGCAGCAGCAGCTACAGGCGACTCTGGACTTCGTGCTCGAGCACCTGAACGTGCGGATGGATGAAGCGATCCTCGCGGGCGATGTCGCCTCGGAAGATGCGGTGCTGGCTTACTTCGACTACGGCCACGTGCTGATCGTGTGCGAGCGGATGGCGCGGCTCGGCGAGGAGATGGCCGCGATGATCGAGCTGATGACCGGTGAAGGACCGACGCCCGCCACTGCGGCCCAGATTACCTTCCCCGACTGATCCCACCCGAGCGGCCGCGTCGCGTCCTCCCGGGCGCGCACGATTCCTGCACCCAGGCCGCCGTCCAGACGATCCACCCAACAGGAGAAGTGGGATGATCCGGTCGCGAGGCTCATTGCGTCTGCTGTGCGCGGCGCTGCTGTTCGTGCCGCTCGCCGCGTGCTCCCGGGCCGTGGCGGTACAGTCGGAGCCGGGCGTCGTCTATACGCTGGAGGTCGTCAACGACGCGCCGGTGGACATGGTAGTGTCCTACGACGCGGGGGCGGGGTCGCACCTGCTCGGCACCGTATCGGCGAACGACAGCCAGCGCTTCGTCATCAACGACCCCGTGAGCACCACGGTGCACGTGAGCGCCGTCAGCGAGGATCGCAGTCGCACGGTGGACCGCACGGTGACGCTGAACCGGACGTCGGCGGTGCAGGTGCGGCTGGGACCCTGACAAAGCGTCGCGGAGGCCGGGCGGGCAATGGCGTGACGGGAACCGATCTGGAAGGGGTGGGGTAGAGCCGGATCGCTCCTGAAGCTCGAACCGGAGGCATGCGCGGTGACGCGAGTGCTATCTCAGATAGGATCGGTGGCAGAGCGCCACCGGCGACCGCTGGCGAAGCTGCTCCTCGCGCTGGTGCTGGTGATGCCCGCTACGGCGGGCACGCTGCGCCAGGATGGCGGGTTTTGGCCGTTTTCGCTTCTCTCGGCCGGCTCTCACGGCGCCTTCGGGCCGGAGGGCAGCGCGCAGGCATCGCTCGTCCGGAGCGAGGCGGAGCGCATGCGGCTCACCGGCGCGCTAGCGCGGGAGTACAGGGTGCCGATCGCGCTGGCGGATCGGATCACGCGGGCGGCAGTCGCCGAGTCGATCCACCCGCGGGTGGCATTCGAGCTGGTGAGCACGGAGTCGAGCTTTCGGCGGGCGGCGATCTCGCGGGTGGGCGCGGTCGGCTATACACAGGTGATGCCGGCGACGGCTCGATGGCTCGAGCCGGGCACGTCGCAGGGCGATCTGTTCCAGCCGGAGACGAACCTGCGCCTCGGCTTCCGCTATCTCCACTATCTGGTCGATCGCTACGATGGCGATCTCGAGCTGGCCCTCACAGCCTACAACCGCGGCCCGGGCACGGTAGATCGGCTGGTCCGGCTGGGCCACGACCCCGACAACGGCTACGCCGCTAAGGTACTGAAGCGCCATACCAGCTAGACCCTGCGAGCGCTGGACCGCCCGCTTCGCCTGCTAGCCGCCCTGCTCCGCCCTAGTGCTCCCTCCGCCGACCGTCCGTTCGAACAGCTCGAGGATGCGCCGGTACTCGTCGGTCCAGGAGGCGGGCTCGACGAAGCTGTGGTTCTCGACTGGATAGGGCGCGAGCGTCCACCCCGTCTTCTTCAGCTCGATTAGCCGCTGCGTCAGCCGCACGACGTCCTGGAACTCCACGTTGGTGTCCTGCATTCCGTGCGCGATCAGCAGCGGGTCCTCCAGCCCTTCGGCGAAGTAGATGGGTGAGGACTGGCGGTAGGCGACGCTGTCCTCCTGGGGCAGGTTCAGGATGCGGCTCGTGTACCAGTGGTTGTAGTGGGCCCAGTCGGTGACGGAGCGCAGCGCCGCGCCCGCGCCGAACCAGTCCGGCTGCGTGAACAGGGCCATGAGCGTGATGAAGCCGCCGTACGAGCCGCCGTAGATTCCCACGCGTTCGGGGCTGGCGACGCCTTCCTCGGCGACGAGGTACTTGACGCCGTCGACCTGGTCGGTGAGGTCCTTGGCGCCCATGTGGCGGTAGATCGCGGTCATCCAGTCGCGGCCGTAGCCGGCCGAGCCGCGGTAGTCGATGTCGAGGACGACGTAGCCGTGGGAGGCGAGCAGCTGGTTGAACATGTACTCGCGGTAATAGTCGGACCAGCCCATGTGCACGTTCTGCAGGTAGCCGGCGCCGTGCACGAAGATCACGCCGGCGCCGTTCGGCGTGGCGTGCAAGTCGGCCGGCCGGTAGATCCGGGCCGGGACTTCCACGCCGTCGCGGGCCGGAATGCGCACGATCTGCGGCACGATCCAGGGGAAGCTGCTCCACTCGGCGGTAGGCGATGAGGTGACCCGCCGCATCTCCGCTCCGGGCCTCGCCTGCGCGATGAAGAGCTCCGGCGGCTGGTTCGCGTACGAATAGACGTCCGCCAGTCGGCTGCCGTCGGGGGACGGCGTCGCCTGGTGCAGCCCGACCTTCTTGGTGAGACGGGTGCGGCTTCCGCCGCCGATGCTCATGCGGTAGAGATCGCGCTGGAAGGGCGAGACCTCGCTGCTGTGGAAGAAGAAGGCGCGGCGGTCGGGCGTCAGCGCGGCGTTCTCGACCTCCCACTCTCCGGAGGTCAGCTGCCGCAGCTTCGAGCCTTCGGCGCCGACACGGTACAGGTGGGACCAGCCATCCCGTTCGCTGATGAACCACACATCACCGTTGGGGAGCCAGCCGGCGCAGCTGTCCTGGAGCCATGGATCACAGGGGCCGCCGATCCAAGCGTCGTCGTGGTCATGGGCGATGGTGCGCATCTCGCCCGTGCGCGTGTCGAGCACGCGCAGCCACTGGTCCTTGTAGTCGTAGGAAACGGATCCGATCAGCCCCATCGTGCGGTCGTCGCTCCAGCCGAGGAACGCGACGGACGCGTAGCGAGGGCGGTGTCGCTTCGCGTCGGCTGCGCTGTCGGCGGGCGCCGCGGCGCTGCTGTCGGCGGCGGCCGTGTCCGGTCCGGCGACGCCGGCGCCGAGGTCGAGCCATTTCACGTCGCCGGTCCCGAGGTCCACGAGGCCCATGCGGCCGTCGAATCCGGTGTCGTCGCCGACCTTCGGGCGGGACTTCAGTTCTTCGACGTAGCCGGTCTCGGTGACCCACTTCGGCACGAGTGTCCGCGTCTCGTCACCGGGCTTGCCGACGGTCACGAGCCCGAAGCGGCCGGTCGGCTCGACGGCGAGGTCGAACACACGGACATCCTTGCCGAGATAGACCGGGTGCAGCTCCCGCTTCTCGCGCGCCTCCTCCTCCGCCTTCCGCTCCTTCTCCAGCTTCTCGCGGATGCGAATCGTCTCGAAGAGCTCCGACTGCTGCTTCTTCAGGAAGGCCCGTTGCCCTTCCGGCTCCTCGTCCTCGGCCGGTTCGACCTCGCTGCGCAGATCAGTCAGCTGGTGCTCGGCGCCGCCCTCCAGCTCGAAAGAGAAGACGTTGTCATCCCGAACGAAGTAGACGCGGTCGCCCGAGCCGCCGAAGACGGGGTCCGTCTCGTTCGCCTTCGTATCCGTCAGGCGCCGCAGGCGCAGCGGGCGCGAATCGATGAGATAGATGTCGCCCCGGTGTGAGACGACGCGACGACGCAGATCTTCGGAGTCGTCGCCGCGCGCGATGAACACGCCGAGCGAGTCCGCCTGTGCATCCGTCAGGTGCTCGGGCTCGCCGCCCGCGGCGCGGACGCGGTAAAGCTCGGGCTCCTCGTACCACGGATGGCCGCCGGGCTTCCAGCGGAAGTAGATCCAGCTTCCATCGGGCGTCCAGCGGACGAGCTGCGGGGACTCTCCGACGAGCTCGGGACCGCGCATGATGTTCGCGACGGTCAGCGCGAAGCCGGTGGTGGTGTCCTGCGAGGCAGGTGGCTGGCCGGCGGCGCCCTGCTGGGCCGCGGCCGGTACGGCGGTGGCGCAGAGCATCAGCGCGACGCAAAGCCGGTGATAACGGCGCATCGGGGTGAGCCTCCGGAGTTCGAGTTTCGAGCGACTCTCGCCCACTTGCTAGTCGCCGAAGGAGATACCCAGAGCCCGTGCGGTCAGGACGGTGTCCGAGTCCATCGGCACGCGCTTCAGATGAGAGATCGCATCCCGTAGCGGAACGGCGTGGACTTCGGGTGGGTCGAGCGCGACCATGGTGCCGAACTTTCCCTCCTGCACGCAGCGCACTGCCGCCGCGCCGAAGCGGAGCGCGACGAGCCGGTCATAGGAGGTCGGCGAGCCGCCGCGCTGCAGGTGGCCGAGCACGATGGATCGGGTCTCGCGGCCAGTGCGCTCGCCGATCTCGTCGGCGAGATGGGTTGCGATGCCGCCGTAGCGAGCGGCGCGGCCGGGAGCGGCGGCTTCCTGCACGAAGAGGTGCCCTTCGGCATCGCGCGCGCCTTCGGCGGCGACCACGATCGCGAAGCGCCGGCCGCGGCGGTAGCGCTCCTCGACCTTCTCGCAGATGCTGGCGACGTTGAACGGCAGCTCGGGCAGGAGGATCACGTCGGCGCTTGCTGCGACTCCGGAGTGCAGCGCGATCCAGCCGGTGTTGCGGCCCATCACTTCGACGACCATGACGCGCTCGTGGCTTTCGGCCGTCGAGACGAGCTTGTCGATCGCATCGGTTGCGGTCTGGACGGCGGTGTGGAAGCCGAACGTGACCTGGGTGGCCGCCAGATCGTTGTCGATGGTCTTCGGCACGCCGACGACGGGGAGCCCTTTCGCGGCGAGACGGCTCGCGATGTCGAGCGAGCCGTCGCCACCGATCGCAATGAGCGCGTCGAACTCCATGCGGTGGAACTCGGTGACCAGCTCGTCGGAGCGATCGATCACCTCCATCGTGCCGTCCGCATGGGTCACCGGCCAGAGGAAAGGGTTGCCGCGGTTCGTCGTGCCGAGGATCGTTCCGCCCAGATGCGTGATGCCGCGCACGGCCTCCTCATCGAGCCGGACGATCGCATCCTCGCCGAGCAGCCCGCCGTATCCCTTGCGGATCCCCCAGACTTCCCAGCCCTGGCGTGCCCCGGCGAGCACGACGGCACGGATGACGGCGTTCAGCCCCGGCGCGTCGCCGCCGCCGGTGTTCAGTGCGAGCTTTCGAATGGGTTGTGGCATGGACTCAGGAGCGGCTCCGGCCGGCGTGACAGATCAGCCCAGCTCGTCGCGGATCTCGTCCCACGTCGGGTGCCGACCCGTGGCCTTCTTGGAATAGATGAGCTCGCCATCGACGACGACCTCGAACACGCCCCCGCTGGAGCGGATCAGCTCGACCTGGGCGTCGGGTAGGTGCTCCTTGATCTGCGCCTCCAGCCTGGAGGCCCGCGGCTCGTAATTTCAAACGCCGCAGTATTCGATCGTGATGTGGCGCGATGTCGCTGCCATCGCCTCTCCTCTTCCGGGGGTGCCGTTGTCCCGATAGCCTATCCCGGGCGCTCGCAGGGTGTCAACAGGGAGTGCGACACGCCCGGAGCCGACGCAGGATGCGGTCCTCGCCCGCAACCCGAAGGGCGGCAGATCGCCTCCACGTTCGGGCCGGCGACGAAGTCTTTGTCGTGGAAACGGAGCAGGGCATCCTGATTACGCCCTAAGATCCCACCTTTGAGCGAGCGCTGCTCGCCTACAAGCGGGCAGGATTACGGTCGAGACGGCCTCGGACCCGCGGCCTCTATCACCACCTTCACCACGGCTCGAGCGACTTTGCGCTTGACACCAGTCGAGTCATATCTACGCCAGCGCTCGGCCGCCGGCGGCGCCTTCGGCTGAGGCGCCATCCCTCAGCGCCTGCCCAACCGCCCGAGAGTGCCTTCGATGGAGCGCGTCAACTTCTCGACAGCCCCGTCGACGGCCTGCTCCAGAGTCGCCGCCCGATACGTCACCGAGATCGGTTGAAGACCGGCGAGACGGGCCTCCAGCAGGCAGCGCTTGTCCTCGGTGCCGAACTTCTTGTCGCTGTTCTCGTCGCTGAGGTGGACCTCCACCCGTGTGACCTGCGCGCTGAACCGATCCAGGGCGTCCCTCAACACTGCTCCCACCTGTTGAGCCAACCGGTCATCACCCTCGATGCTGCTATCGGTGTTGATCTGAATCTGCATAGGCCCGTCCTCCTGCGGTCATCGTAACTGCGATTCAGTACCGGTAGATCGCAGCTATTCCAGTCTTCGTCGGCATCCGTTCGGTGGGAACGATAACGACTTGTCCGCCCATCTTCAGAGCTAACGTCCCCAGGTCGTCGAGTACGTCATCAACCTCCGGGTGTGTCACGCTGTCCAACTCGACGTCGCCGGTCTCAGCATTGATCCGGCCGGGAATTTCGCGGCGGGCTTCGATCAGCAGTGTGGCGACCCGTCCGCCCACGACCGCCTTGGCGACATGGCTTAGCTCGTCGTCACCGAGCCCCTCTGACCTTGCGTTGCCGAACTGCTCGACCAGTGCGGCCAGGCGCGCCAGATAGCGAGGCTCCATAAGCTGCCAGGCGCGCAGGCGGAGCTCGTCGATCGACGACAGGGCGTCCGGGTGGATGTCGATGCTTTCCTGTATCAGAAACGGATTGTGGCTGACATCGTGAAACATATGATGATGCTCCGGCAGCGCCGCCAGGACCAGCGGCAGGCCCGATGGCTGAGAGTGGTGCTCCAGGATCGCGCGGTCGACGGCGCGGAAGAAGCGCTTCGCGTCAATGTCCACCTCAGATTCGCGGCCGCCGTGGCCGTGATGCATGGGCGAGTGCCCGCCACCTACACCTCCGTATGAGGCGACGGTCTGGTGTGGCTCGGTCAATTCCTCTCCCAGCGCCTCGGTGATCGTTCGCGGGACACCCTGGGCCGGTTCGATCTCGTCCAAAGCATCACGGTTGCCCTCGAAGAGTTTGATCTCTCTTCGGTTCAAGCCGAGAACCTGATAGCGGTCGGCTGACTGAAGGATGCGGATCAGGGGTTTGGTGTGGAAGCTATCCGCCACGATAGCCAATTCGGCGACGGGCCGCTGGAGCTTGTAAACGCGGAACATCCCCCTTGCCCTCAGCACTGCCAGGCCGTCGAGGGTGTGATTCCAGAAGTCGCGATCGCCAGCCAATGCCAGAAGCGGTTCCAGCAATGGCCGTATCTCGTCCTTCGGGAATTTTTGCAGGAGCGACTCCTCCAGCGTCCTCACAAGGTTCCCGAACCGTATCGGATCTTGCTGATTGTCTGGATGGCGCCAATGCGTCGGCTGATAGAGCGAAAGGCAAGGGGGATCACAATTGTCCAAGAGCCCCGCTCCGTAGTCCTTATCGAACGTGTTCACCTTGTTTCCTCTCTGTTACGTAATACGTGTCATTCGACTGCGTGCTCGACAACAACTGCCGCCCAACGCTTGATTAGGCCACACGAGCCAGAACCCATGAAAGGGCATTCTTAGCGCCCCTGATGGCGCCTGATTTGTTCGGGCGAAAGCTTCAGGAAGCGCGCGGCATTATTGTAGAAGATATCGCGCTTCTGCTGCTCTGTGAGAAAGTCAGCCGATTCGATTGCATCGATGGCGAGACCGATAGCATCCGGCCACACCATTTGATCGGAGCCGAACATGATCCGGTCTTCAAACCCCGCACGAATCAGCGCTTTCAGGTACGCGTAAAACTCCTCACGCGGCTGGATCCAGTCGACCACGGCAATATCCAGGTACACTTGCGGATAGATTTGCAGGATCCCGATGGTTTCGGCGAGGAATGGGTGGCCCGCATGCATCAGGTAAACACGGAGCTTTGGGTGCCGGTTCAGCATGCCCTCGAAGAGCATCGGGTCACCGAAAGCAACGCGGAAGTTCGGGGCGCCCAGCGGGGCGGGCAGCTGCGTGATACCGGGGAAGCTGAGCCCGGTATGGATGCCCACCGGGATGTCCAGTTTCTCGGCGAGATCCCAGTACGGCTCGAATGCCGAATCGGAGGGAGAAAGGCCCTCGTACTGCGCCAGCACTTCACCCATGGCTACGATCTTACCCGCTGAATACTGCGCACGAAGTGAGTCGACGTTCGAGCCGGGGCGTCCAAACGCGGCCGAGCCCCAGACGCGTTCTGGCGCAGCGGCGAGGAATCGTGCCACTTCTTCCCCGCAGTTGTCGGGACACACGGTACTTCCGCCCACAATCCCGAGAACCACATTGTATTTCTGCATTTCAGCGAGCGTGCGCCGGACATGCTCCTCGACCGAGGTCGGTGGCGTCGCATGTGTGATCGGGTTGGGGCCGAAGCTCCGCAGTGCTTCCACTCCCAGAGCGTGGAGGTGAACGTCGATAATCGGAGCGCGGCTTGCCTGTTGTTGTGCTAACGCCAGTTGTGGCAGCCAACCGAAAACAAAAGGGATCTGAAACAGAATCATCAGTCGACACATGCCAGCCTCCCATGGGCTCTAAGCAGTACAGAAGCGGCGGTCTGAAATGGACACATGCCAATGACATCCCTCTTCTTCAGCGGCCTGGTAGAGCCTTCGCGCCGCGTCAGCTTCACCTCTTCAACGCGCGCCGCCGGAGATCCCGGTGACGACGAGCGCGTGGGTCTCGAAGGCGACCGATCCGCGCGGCGTCACCCAACGCTCGAGCGCCATCTCCGCCTGCTCGAGAATGCTCGCGATCCGCTCCTCGTTCAGCACCACACCCATCACCGGGAGCCAGCCCCTCAGATCGGCCTCGACCATGATGCGTACGCTCGGAAATTCCGCCGTGCTCGTACGTTCCGTCACCTGCAGGTCCTCGACGTCGCCCTCGGAGAACGACCTGGCGAGTGATCGCGCGTCGCCCAACGCGAACGGCAGGCGCAGCGCATCTCCGGCAACCGTGCCGGCCATCCGGTCGAGGAGCTCCACCTCGGCGGCGTAGGCGGGATTGTCGGCGAGCGCGCCCCAGACGGCGACCACGATCCGGCCACCCGGAGCGAGTACGCGCAGCATCTCGCGGATCGCCGCGGCGCGGTCGCGGAAGAACATCATGCCGAACTGGCTGACGACGGTGTCGAAGCTGCGGTCCGGGAATGGAAGCGACTCGGCCGTGCCCTGCCGCCAGTCCACGGCTGGGGCCAGCCGCCTCGCCACTTCGAGCATACCGGCATTCGGATCGACGCCCGCGATCCGGTTTTCGGAGCCCGCGATCGATTTGATCCGTCGCGCGAGAACACCCGTTCCGCAGGCGACGTCGAGGACTCTCTGCTCCGGCTCGATCCGCGCGACTTCGGCCACGATCGGGGCCCAGCGACCGAATAGGGCAGTCACGAGGAGCTCCTCGTACGCCGCGGCGGCATCGGTCTGCGTTCGAAGCTGCGGATCGGTCATGGCGGTGGGCTCCGGCTCGGGTGGAAGGGCAGCCGTCCGCTAGGAAGGATTCGCTCTCGTAGACCTCTCTGTCCAGGTCATCCAGACGAGTCTGGCTCGGATCCACGTACTCCCCGCGGCGAGCGCGACGCGAGGTGTGGATCCGCCGTGCTTCCATCGCACGCGCGCGAGTTCTACTCTACGCGGTTCCATGTATTCCGCACCCGCACACCCGGGAGTGAGCCCATGCCGAGAAAGGCCGCGCTGGCGCCGGCCGCATCCGCGTGCGTCATTGGCGCGTGCCTCGCCGCGCCTGCACTCGTAGGACCGGCGTCGCGGGCCGCGGCCTACCGGGCGGCCGGGGCCGCCCTCGAAGCTGCATCCGACAGCACACCCGCATCGGATCGCGCGACGATCCGGCGGACGGCGTACGGCGTGCCACACATCCTCGCCGAGGACTTCGAGGCGGCCGGGTACGCTATGGGCTGGGCGCAGATGGAGGACTACGGGCCGCGCGTGCCGCGCGGTCTTATCGGAGCGCGAGGAGAGACGCTGCGCGCGTTCGGCCCGGACAGTGGAAGCGTCGAGGGGGATGCGCGCGCGCAGTGGGTGCACGGCCGCGCGGTAGCCGCGTGGGACTCGTTGCCCGTGGACGTGCGCGACGTCTACCGCGGCTTCGCGAAGGGAGTGAACCGCTACGTCGAGCTGCACCGGGACTCGATGCCGCAGTGGGTGCCGTCGGACTTCGACGGGCCCGATGTCTCGGCGGCGGACATCCTTACCGGGATGTGGGGCGCGTCGCAGCGCATCGCGGCGATGCTCGATGAGCGTGCGGCGGGGACGTCGCCCGACGCCGTCAATCCGGACGTCGGCTCGAACGCGTGGGCGCTCGCGCCGTCCCGCACCAGGGATCACCACGGCATCCTGCTACGCAACCCGCACCTCGCCTGGGACGCCGGATACTACGAGGCACACGTCACGGTGCCGGGGAAGCTGGACTTCTACGGCGACTTCCGGATCGGCGGGCCGTTCGGGATCGTGGGCGGGTTCAATCGCCGGCTCGGCTGGGCCACGACGAACAACTACCCGGACACGGACGAGTTGTACGCGCTGGATGTGGATCCAGCGAAGGCGGATCACTACCTCTTCGGCGGCCGGTCTGTGCCGGTCGAGCGGGTGCCCTTCACAGTCGAGGTCAAAAACGGACCCGGCGTATCGTCGCAGACGGCGGAGCTGTGGTTCACGTCTCTCGGCCCCGTCGTCCACCGGGCGCACGGCAAGGTCTACGTGCTGAAGGCAGGTGCGTGGGCGAACACGCACATCGGCGAGCAGTTTCTCGGCATGATGCGGGCGACGTCGCTGGAGCAGTGGAAGCAGGCGATGCGCCTGCTCGCACGGGGCGCTTCGAACTTCACTTATGCGGACGCGGACGGGCACATCTTCCAGGTGTGGAACGCGGCGCTGCCGGAGTTGCCGGGCCCGTCCGGGGGCGACAGCATGGCCGTGCCGGCTACCGATTCCGCCGACGTCTGGACGCGGCTGGTGCCGTGGGACTCGCTGCCGCACCGGCTGGACCCGAAGGGAGGCTATCTGCACAGCGAGAACGACCCGTTCTGGTTCATGAACGTGAAGGAGCCGATCCGGCCGGAGGAGGCGCCGTGGCACGTCCCCGAGCCGAAGCTGCGCTTGCGCAGCCAGCACGCGGTGGCGCTGATCGGCGGCGACGACAGGCTCTCCCTGGAGGAGGTGGTGCGTCGCAAGCACAGCTACCGGATGCTGCTCGCGGAGCGGGTGACCGACGACCTGGTGCGCGCCGTGAAAGCCGCGTCGCCGTCACCGGAGGCGGCTCGCGCGATCTCGATGATCGAGCGCTGGGACCGCGGGGTCGCGCCGGACAGCCGCGGCGGCGTGCTGTTCGAGACGTGGTGGAGCCGCTACCTGGAGACGGCGCCGAAGGCGGAGGACACGCCGGCGTCGGCGGGGTTCGGCGCGCCGGCCGACTCGCTGTTCGCGGAGCCGTGGCGTGCGGCGAAGCCGATGTCGACACCTCGCGGCCTCTCCTCACCGGGCCGCGCGGCGGCCGCCTTCGAGTGGGCGGTGGCGGAGACGTCCCGGCGGTGGGGCAGGTGGGATATCGCCTGGGGCGACGTGCACCGCGTGCGGGTCGGCGATGTCGACGTGCCGGTGGGCGGCTGCTCGGGCGACCTCGGCTGCTTCCGCGTGCTCTGGTACAAGGAGGGCGAGGACGGCAAGCTCGAGGCGACGGGCGGCGATGGCTGGATCCTCGCCGTGGAGTTCGACCGGACGCCGCGGGCGTACTCCGTGCTCGCCTATGGCGAGAGCGCGGATCCGTCGTCGCCCCACCACGCGGACCAGGCCGAGATGTTCGCGCGCGGGCAGCTCAAGCGCGTGGCGTTCACGGAAGCCGAGATCCGGAGCTCTCTTGAGCGGCAATACCACCCCGGCGGGTGATCGGGGCCTGGACCGCGCCGGCGGGTACAGGGTTAAGATGACGGACGCGGCGCTCGCCGCGAGGTGATCCCGATGTCGAGGACGGAGAGGGCATGGTCGACGAGAAGATGGTGCGAAAGGCGCTCCGGCGCGTGAAGGATCCGGAGCTGAATCTGGATGTGGTCGTGCTCGGCCTCGTCTATGACGTGAGCGTGCAGGACGACCGTGTCCACGTGCTCATGTCGCTGACCTCGCCGATGTGTCCGGCGGCCACGCAGATCGTGGAGGACGCGAGGACCGCGGTGGAGTCGCTGGACGGCGTCGAGGAGGCGGAGATCGAGCTCACGTTCGAGCCGCAGTGGTCGCCCGAGCGGATGGACCCGCTGATCCGCTCCTCGCTCGGCATCTGATGTCCGCCCCGCCCGCAGGTACGGAGCTGCGCTGGCGGGAGGCCGGCGACGGCGACGACGTGCTCCTGCTGGTGCACGGTTTCCCTTTCGATTCCCGGCTCTGGTCCCACCCGCTCTCGGAGCCGCCGGAGGGATGGCGGGTCATCGCGCCGGACCTGCGGGGCTTCGGCGAGAGCGCGCTCGGCGACGCGCCCGTCCACACGATGGAGCTGTTCGCGCGCGACCTGCTCGGCCTGCTCGACCACCTGGATCTCCGCCACGCGGTCGTCGGAGGGCTGTCGATGGGCGGCTACATCGCCTTCGCGCTGTGGGCGCTCGCGCCCGAGCGCGTGCGGGGGCTCGCGCTGATCGATACGCGCGCGGGGGCGGACGGCGAGGACGCGCGACGCAACCGTGCCGCGGTGGCAGATCGGGTGCGCGCGGAAGGTAGCGTCGCCGGCGTCGTGGAGGATCTGCTTCCCCGGCTGCTCGCTAAGCGCACGCGGTCGGCACGACCCCGGGTCGTCGCGCGGCTGCGGGAGATGATGCTCGGGTCGAGCGTGGAAGGGGTCGCTCGCGCCTCGCTCGGAATGGGCGAGCGTGCGGACTCGACGACGCGGCTTGCGGAGATCCACGTGCCGGTGCTGGTCGCCGTCGGGGAAGAGGATGCGCTCACCCCTCCGGAGCAGGCGCGCGCGATGGCGGCCGAGCTGCCGCGGTCCCGGCTCCTGCTGATCCCTGACGCAGGCCACGTCTCGAGTCTGGAAGCGCCCGTCGAGCTCTCGATCGGAATCGCGCGTCTACTCGGCGACGTCGCGGCCGGCTGAGTCAGCCTCCGATCAGCTCGAGCTGCTCGGCCCCCGGCTCCGCCGCCTTCTCGGCCTTCTCGCCGGGAAGCAGCTCACGGGCGGCGACTACCGGCCCGGTCTTCGCGCTCGTCGTCATGATCACGGATCCCAGACCGCCACGGTGCTGCAGGTTCAGGTCGTCGATCGGGGAGGTGGCGACGTCCCCCTTCTCGCTCACGAGAGCCAGGCGGGTTTCGCGCCGGGCGAGCAACATTGCGGTTACGCGGTCCCCGCTCTGCAGCTGGATCCCGCGCACGCCCTGCGCGGTGCGACCCATCGAGGGGATGTCGTGCTCCGGGAAGCGGATCGCACGGCCATTGCGCGTGACGATCACGATTTCGGCGTTTCCACTTGTGAGACGAGCCTCGACGATGCGATCACCCTTGCGCAGGCCGATCGCGGCGATGCCGCCGGAGCGCGCGTTCGCGAACTCGAGCAGCCGCGTGCGCTTCACCACGCCCGCCTGCGTCGCAAACGTAATGTAGCGCTCCTCCTCGTCGAAGTTCGACACGGGCACGACCGCGACGACCTCCACACTGCCCGCCCCGAGCAGGCGGGTCATCGACTGGCCGCGGCTGGAGCGGCCCGATTCCGGAACCTCCAGCAGCGGGAGCGGGTGCGCCCGCGCGTCGCCGGTGAAGACGAGCAACGTGTCGCGGGAGCCGGCCAGGAAGACGCGGGCGATGCGGTCGTCCTCGTAGTTCTCCATTCCGGCGAGCGGCT
This sequence comes from uncultured Gemmatimonadales bacterium, assembly GCA_963798855.1. Lineage (GTDB taxonomy): Bacteria > Gemmatimonadota > Gemmatimonadetes > Longimicrobiales > RSA9 > CAWCUU01. Next base: position 1,163,768 of record CAWCUU010000002.1, read on the forward strand.
TGCCCGAGTCGACGCGTCGCCGATAGAGCGAGATGGGCATGCGCTTCGCGTAGCCCTGCTCGCTGAGCGCGACGACCCATTCCTCCTGCGCAACGAGATCCGGTATGTCGTACTCGTTCTTGCCCGCCTCCACGATCGTCGTGCGACGGCTGTCGCCGAAGCGCTCCACCAGCGCGTCCAGCTCCTCGAGCAGGAGCTTGCGCTGCCGCCGATCGTCGGCGAGGAGCTTCTCGAGCTCTCCGATGCGCGCCGCGAGCTCCTTCGCGCGCCGCTTCAACTCGGAACGCTCCAGAGAGGTGAGCCGGTGCAGCGGCATCTCCAGCACCGCCTTCGCCTGCACGTCCGAGAGCTTCAGCCGCTTCTGCAGCGCTTCGGACGCCGCGGCGCGGTCCTTCGACTTGCGGATCAGGTCGATGACGAGGTCAATGCGGTCGAGCGCCTTGAGCAGCCCTGCGGCGATGTGTGCCTCGCGCTTCGCCGCGTCCAGCTCGTGCTGCGCGCGACGGCGGATCACCTCGAGGCGGTGGTCTCGATACTTCTCCAGCAGCTCCTTGAGCGGAAACTCCCGCGGCTGCCCCGCATCGAGCGCCAGCATGATCGCGCCGAACGTCGCCTGCAGATAGGTGTGGCGGCAGATATAGCGGAGCACATCCTTCGGCTTTGCGCCGCGCTTCAGCTCGATGACGACGCGCATGCCGTCGCGGTCCGACTCATCGCGGATGTCGGAGACGGTGTCGAGCTTCCGGTGGCGTACGAGGTCGGCGATCTGCTCCACGATCCGGGACTTCGCGACGCCGTAGGGGACCTCCGTCACGACGAGCTGCTCGCGGCCGTCGCGACGCACTTCCTTGTGCACCCGTCCGCGCATGACGATACGGCCGCGGCCGGTCTCGTAGGCGTCCGCGATGCCGCCGCGTCCGATGATCAGGCCGCCGGTCGGGAAATCGGGTCCCGGCACGATCTCGAGGAGCTGTTCCAGGGTGCAGCCGGGCTTCTTGATGAGAAGACGGACCGCCTCGGCGATCTCCGACAGGTTGTGCGGCGGCACGTTCGTGCTCATTCCCACCGCGATGCCGGAACTGCCGTTCACGAGCAGGTTCGGCAGCACCGCAGGCAGGATGACAGGCTCTTTTCGTTGGCTGTCGAAGGTGTCGGTGAAATCGACGGTCTCCTTCTCGATGTCCGAGAGCAGCGACTGCGCGACCGCGGCGAGGCGTGCCTCGGTGTAGCGGTAGGCGGCGGCGTTGTCGCCGTCGATCGAGCCGAAGTTGCCCTGCCCGTCGACGAGCGGGTAACGCAGCGAGAAGTCCTGCACCATGCGCACGAGCGTGTCGTAGACAGCGGCGTCACCATGCGGGTGGTATTTGCCCAGCACCTCGCCGACGACGGCCGCGCTCTTCTTGTACGGACGGGTCGGGCTCAGCCCCAGCTCGTGCATCGCGTAGAGGATGCGACGATGCACGGGCTTCAGCCCGTCACGTACGTCGGGAAGCGCGCGCTGCACGATCACGCTCATGGAGTAGTCGAGGAACGACTCGCGCATCTCCTCCTCGATGTAGCGCTGGAGGATGCGTTCGCGGGCGTCTAGGGGCATCGGCTGTTTCGGGCGTTCGAGTTGCTGGTGAGGTCGCCGTGGGAATCTAGTGCGGGGACGCTGGGTGTGCAGGTTGGAATCGCGGGCGCCCGGGCGCGGGCGTTGCCCGGGCGCGCCTCGCTAGCGCTCGGCGGGCGCGCCTGTTGGCGGGCGCGCGCGTACGCGCGGAGCGCGGCCTGGCGGCCGCGGGGGCGCTGCGCGGGGGGCGCTCCGCGGGGGGCGCGATCGCTTCGCTGCGCGGGGGGCGCTCCGCGGGGGGCGCGATCGCTTCGCTCCGCGGGGGTTACCAGTCGGCGAGGGTGTCCTCGAACTCGGCGGCCATGCCGGGGTGGTTATGGCGGGTGGCCTGCTCGATGCCGCGGCGGTAGGCGGCTTTCGCTTCTTCATGGCGGCCGAGCTCGCGCAGGGCGTGGCCGAGGCGACCCCAGGCGTTGCCCTGGTCGTCGGTCAGCTCGAGGTAGATGCGCAACTCCGCGACGACGCCCTCCCAGTCGCCGGCGCGCTCGTGCTCGGCGGCGAGACCGAAGTGGGGGCGTGGATCGGCGGGGTCGCTGTCGGCCATTCGGCGAAGCGATTGGATGCGGGGCGATTCGGGTGGCATGTTGCACAGTCTAGCGATCGTCGCGAGGTGGGGAAACACGGATTTCTGGAGCCATGATGGATCTGCGCGAGCTGCGCCGCCGCATCCGCATCGTCTGGGTGAGCTTCGGGGTCGTGGCGTTCGTGCTCCTCGCGCTTTCCTTCCAGGCGCACGGCGTGCCGGCCGGGACGCTGCGGAGCGGTCCGGCGGTAAGCGTGGAACGGCTCGCGGACCGGATCGTCTTCCGGCCGGCGGCGGACACTGCCGGGAGCGGCATGGTCCTGTTTCCCGGTGGCATGGTGCAGCCGCGCGCGTACGCGCCGCTGGCGCGGGCGGTGGCGGAGGCGGGCTACACGGTCGCGATCGTGCGACTCCCGTTTCTCGGACGTCACGCTCCGACCGACGACTATCGGGCGGAGGCGGTAGAGCGGGCGCGGGCCTTCATCGCCGGAGAGGGCCCGGGTCGCCGCTGGGTGATTGCGGGGCACTCCCTCGGCGGCGCGCTCGCGGCGCGATTCGCGGCCACGCACCCGGATCTGGTCGGGTCGCTCGTGCTGATGGCGACGACGCATCCGCGGGACCTGGATCTTTCCGGCTCCGCGTTCCCGGTCGAGAAGATCCTCGGCAGTCGCGACGGCGTCGCGTCGACGGAGAGGAGTCGCCACAACGCGGCGATGCTGCCGCCATCGACGAGAACCGTGGTCATTGAAGGCGCGAACCACGCCCACTTCGCGTATTACGGACCGCAGCTCGGCGATCACCGGGCGACCATTTCGCGGGAGGTACAGCAGGGGCTCGTGCGGGCGGAGCTGATTCGTGTGCTGCAAGGCCGATGAGCCGGGGCGCTCCGCTTTTCCGCCTCTATCGTTGAAGCGCCGGCAGCCGGCCGGCGCTCGATTCTCTACGAGAGGAGGCTCGGATGAAGGGCAAGCGCATGTCGGTCCAGGATCCGGTGGAGGGGCCGATCGCGGGGATTCTGACCCTCATCGTCTGTGTCGCGCTGGCGGCGCTCGTGCTCGCCGGTTGTGACCGGTCCGTGGCGACGGCACCGATCGGGGAGCCGGCCGCGGCCGACAAGGCACCGGTGCAGGAATCCGTTGACGGCGGATCCCCCGCGGTCAGGCGCGATCTGGCGGCGCTACGTCGCCTGACAGCGCCGTTCCACGACGTGCGAAAGGCGGGGGAGGCGGGCTGGAACGTCCAGCTGACGGGCTGCCTCGCGAATCCGCCCGAGGGAGCGATGGGATACCATTACGCGAATACCGCGTTCATCGACGCCGAAGCCCGTGTGCTCGAGCCGGAGCTCCTGCTGTACGAGCCCGAATCGAATGGCCGCCTGCGCCTCGTGGGAGTGGAGTACATCATCCCCTATTCGCTCGTGCCGGCGGCGTCGACGCCGCCCGTGCTGTTCGGGCACGAGTTCCACCACAACGACGCATTCCAGCTGTGGGGACTGCACGCGTGGATATGGCGACACAACCCCGCAGGCATGTTCGCCGACTGGAACCCGATGGTGACGTGCAGGTACGCGAGCTGAACAGGGCGTGCGCGTGGGCGTGCGTCTCACCCCACCGTGCCCCGTCCCGAGCCGGCGATGAAGACGGCGGCCATCATCGCGATCAGGATCACGCCGTACGCGGCGGCGGTGCCGAAGTCGAAGCCGCGCAGCTGGGACAGGATCTCGATCGACATGGGGCGGGTGCGGTAGGTGTAGAGGAGGATCGACGCGACGAACTCGCCGAGCGCGGTGACGAACGCGAGCATCGCGCCCGCGATCAGGCCGGGCAGCACGATCGGCAGCGCCACGCGCCGCATCGTGTACGTCCAACTGCCGCCCAGTGAGGTGGCGGCCTCCTCGAGCGTGGGATCGAGCTGGCGGAAGCTCGCCAGCGCGGCGCGAGCGACGAGGGGCAGGTTGCGGATGAAGTAAGCCAGCGGCAGGATCGCGAAGGTGCCGACGAGCACGAAACGCCCGAGCCACGGCTCGTTCGCGCTGAACGTGGTCGCGAGCGCAATGGCCAGCACGGTGCCGGGCAGCGCCCACGGCAACACCACGAGCGCGCCGAGCAGTCCCCGACCGGCGAAGCGGCGCCGCACGAGGAGGTATGCGGCGACGAAGGCGACGACGATGTTCGCGGCGGTCGCCAGCGTCGCCATCTGTAGCGAGTTGAGCACGGGGCGTAGCAGCTGGGGCTCGGAGAACAGCCGACCGTAGTTCGCGAGCGTGTATGCCGGGGGCACGAGTTGGGTCGTCCACGTACCCTGCGGCACGAGCGAGACGAGCACGACGGTCGCGTGCGGCAGCAGCAGCACGACGACGATGGTGGTCGCCAGCGCGGTGAGCGCGAGGCGGCGACGTCGCCCCGCACGTCCCGCGGGCGCGCTCCGCGTCCAGCTCTCCACCGCGCCCTTGCCGCTTCCCGTGTAGGCGCGACCCGCCTCGTAGCGCTGCAGCATCGCGAGGAAGGCGAGCGAGGTGAGGGCCAGCAGCACGGTCTCGACGGCGGCCATGCCCAGCTCGCCGTTGAGCTTGCTCGCGAAGATCTGCGTGGTCAGCACGCGGAACCCGCCACCGAAAATGTAGGGCGCGCTGAAGGAGCCCATCGAGGTCATGAAGACGAGCAGGGCCGCGCCGAGGATCGAGGGGGCGAGCATCGGCAGAGTGACTCGTCGCAGCGTCGTCCAGCGCGAGGCGCCGAGCGCGGCGGCGGCCTCGCCGTGGGACGCGTCGAGCCGGGCCAGTCCGGCGCTCGTGAAGAGATAGAAGTAGACGTACATCGTGTACGCGTGGACGAGCAGGATCGCGCCGGGACCGTTCAGTCTCCAGGGTGGCTCCCGCAAACCGAGCAGGATCTGCACGCTGCGGGTGACGAAGCCGGTCTCGCCGTACAGGAACAGGAACGCGATCACGCCGACGAGCGGCGGCAGAAGCACGGGGAGCGAGATCAGCGCCCCGAGCACGCGCCGGCCGGGGAATCGGGCGCGCGTGAAGAGGAAAGCGAGCGGCACGCCGAGCGCGCCGGCGAGGACCACGCTCGCGGCCGAGATCCAGATGCTGTTCCAGAGCGCGCGCAGCTCGGCCGCGCTGTGGAAGAAGCGGACGTAGTTCGCGATCCCGGCGCGCCCGTCCACGTTCAGGCTGTCCCCGACGAGGAAGACGTTCGGGTACAGCACCAGCCAGAGGAGAAGTAGCAGGACGGGCGCCGCCAGCAGCAGCGTTCGTGTGCGGGGGCTCACGGGGCTTCAGCCGCTCCGGCGCGAGCGGATTGCTCGGTGGGCGACGCGGCCTCAGGGGCGGGCCGCGCTCGGAACGCGAGCGCACCGCCTGCCGGGAGCTGAACCGCGACGCGCTCGCCGATCGCGGCAGCATCGGCCTCCGCGAGCACGAGCAGCTCGCCCGACGAGGTGCGCACGCGGTAGTGGGTGACGGCGCCGGCGAATCGGCGCTCGACGACCTCACCCGGCAGCCCTTCCTCCTCCTCCGGCCGTATGCGCAGCGCTTCGGGACGCAGCATCAGACGCGCGACGTCGCCCGCCGACAGCGTATCGCCCGCCCCGACGTTCCAGCGCACGCCCGCGACGTCGCAGACGACACGGCCGTCCTGGGCGGCGACGACGGCGGCGTCGAGGAAGTTCGCGCGACCGAGGAACGAGGCGACGAACGGGTTCGCGGGGCGGTCGTAGAGGTCTTCGGGCGTGCCGAGCTGCTGCAGCCTTCCTTCCCGCATGAGCGCGACGCGGTCGGAGAGCGCGAATGCCTCCTCCTGGTCGTGGGTGACGAAGATCGTCGTGATGCGGAGGCGTTCGAGCAGGCGGCGCAGCTCGTCGCGGGTGCGCTCACGGAGCGCGGGATCCAAGTTCGAGAGCGGCTCATCGAGCAGCAGGACGGGCGGCTCGGGCGCGAGCGCGCGCGCCAGTGCGACGCGCTGTTGCTGCCCTCCCGACAGCTCCTGGACCTTGCGGCCGCCGTAGCCGGCGAGGTCCACGAGGTCGAGCGCGTGCTCGACGCTGGAGTCTGCGTCGCCTCGGGAGACGCCGCGAACGCGCAGCCCGAACGCGACGTTCTCGAAGACATCGAGGTGCGGGAAGAGCGCGTAGTTCTGGAAGACCATGCCGACGCCGCGGCGGCGGGGTGGCTCGCGGGTGATGTCTCGGCCCGCGAGGAGGATGCGGCCGGCGTCGGGGATCTCGAAGCCGGCGATCATTCGGAGCGTAGTCGTCTTGCCGCAGCCGCTCGGTCCGAGCAGCGTCAGCAGCTCGCCATCGCGCACCTCGAGCGTGAGATCGATGACGGCGGGCGTTTCGCCGAAGCGCTTGCCGAGCGCCTCGAGGCGCAGCAAGCCGTCAGCTCCGTCCGCGGATGTGCTCGTCCCAGTCACGCATCCAGTCGGGCAGGCGCCGCTCCAGCAGCTGCCAGTCCATCGGCTCCTTCACGATCGCGCGTCGCGCATCGCGCAGGTTCGCGGGCAGCGAGTCGTCCGGAATGTCCTGGCGGGCGGGAAGGCGGTAGAACTCCCGCGCTGCGAGCAGCACGCCGGCCTCGCCGCCGACGAAATCGACGAACTCGCGAGCCAGCTCCGGATGCGGCGCTCCCCGCGGGATCGCGATCGCGTCGATGACCATCGGCGTCCCGCTGGACGGGTAGACGTAGCCGATGGGCAGGTTCTGCTTGCTGCGAATGATCTCGATGTCGGGCATGTCCCACAGCGTGATCAGCCCCTCCTGCCGTGCGAGCTTCTGGTAGAGCAGCGTGGGGTTGAGCACGTATTCCTTCGTCTGCGCATCGAGGCGGCGCAGCCAGGCGAAGCCGGCCGCGGTGTCCCCCGTCTGCCGGATCGAGCGCTCGAGGATCATTCCGAAGATCGTCCGCATCGTGCCGCTGGCGAGCGGATCGCGGATCAGCACGCGGTCGCGCCACTTCGGATCGAGCACATCCTCCCAGTCCTTCGGCGCGTCCTGCGCGCTCACGGCCACACTGTTGTAGGCGATGACCTCGGGAGTCTCGTAGGTACCGTACCAGTAGCCGTTGGCATCGCGGGCGTCCGCCGGCACGGCGCTGGCCCAGGCGGGTGCCATGCGCTGCAGCAGACTGTCCGCGGCCGCGCGCTGGAACATCGCCGCCGGCGCGCCGAACCATACATCGGCCTGAGGGTTCGCGCGTTCGGAGCGCAGGCGGTCGAGCACCTCCTGGGACCCCATGTCGATCCACTGCACGTCCACGCCGGGGTGCGACGCCTCGAAGCGCTGCTCGAAGACCTCGAGCATGTCGCGGCCGTGTGGCGAGTAGACGACGAGCACGTTGCCGGAGTCGCCGCCGCACGCCGCGAGAGCGAGGAGAAGAGCCGTCGCCGGCGCTGCGAAGCGCGAGAGCGTCACCGGCCGAGCGAGACCAGGTTCGCGAGCAGGCGGTACGCGCCGGGGACGCCCTCGGGCAGCTGCCGGAAGAGCGCGAGCCCCGTGTAGGCGAACCAGCCCTTGCCGAGCTTGCCGACGAGCAGCCCTCCGCGCAGCGGCGGCTCGCCCGGATCGCTCATCGCGAGCAGCGGCGTGTAGTGCTCGTCCCAGGTGTGGGCGTAGTAAAGGCCCATGTCGTGGACCCACCCCTCGAAGTCGGCGGGCGTGATGCGGTTCGGCTTCGACAGGGCGGGGTGGTCGGGCTCCAGCAGCCGGACCTTCGCGCCCTCGTCGGTCACCCGGTCGTGCGGTCTGGCGATGGTGAGGGGCCAGGGCGCGTAGCCCCCTTGCGGGTACTCGTACTTGTTGTACTGCACGACGAGCGTTCCACCGCGGCGAGCGTAGTCGAGCAGCCGCGCGTTGTCCGCGTCGAGATCGGGCCGCACCTCGTACGCGCGGATGCCGGTGACGATCGCGTCGTAGCGTGAGAGGTCGCCGGTCGCGAGCGCCGCCGCGTCGAGCAGGTCCACGCTCACGCCGAGCTGGCGCAGCGCCTCCGGACCGTCGTCGCCGGCGCCCATGACGTAGCCGACACGCAGCCCGGCCGGGACCGAGACGGGAAACGCCGAGATCACCGCGTCGGCTTCGTGGTACAGCGGGTGCGGCCGGATGTGCGGATAGTCGATGACCGTGTAGCCGCGGTCATAGCTTCGGCCGTCGGCCGTCGTGAACACCGCGTGGACGGTGTCCCGGCCGGCGCGCGGTGATGCCGGCGGGCTCAGGGTGAAGCTTACGCTCTTCGAGTCGCCGGCGTGCTGCAGCGTTACATCGGCGCTCTGCGGCTCCGCGGTCCAGCCCGACGGAGCGCGTACGGTCACGCGCCCGCTGAGCGGCTTCGACGCCGACGAGCGGACCTCGACCGTGAACTCGCTGGCCCGCGAGTCGCTCGAGCCCGCGCCGTCGGAGACGACCTTCGCGACACCCCGCTCCAGCGGCACGACTGTGATTTCAGGCCGTACGGCCACCCAGATCGCGGGCACGACGAGAACCGGGATGCGCCTCTCGCCGACCGCCTTGTCGACGTCCACGAAGGTCGCCGCAGCCTGCCTGTCCAGCGTGACGCCGTCGACCGTGGCCGCGATGGCTGCGCGCACCTGCGCGGGCGCGAAGGGTAGTCCACGGACCGACGGATCGTCCGGCCAGCGGTAGAGGTCGCCGTCGCGCGGACGACGGAGGTAGTACGGCTCGGTCACCCGCGCGTCGGCGGGGACGCTCACGCGGAAGCGGCGCGAGACGAGGGAGTCGGGCGCGAGCGGCGCGGAAGGGGCGGGGTCGAGCGGCGTCGCTTTCCAGCCGTCCGGCAGGACCGGCTCCAGTCGCTCGATGCGCACCGGCGTGGGGCTGCCGTTCCAGGCCTTCAGCGCGAGCTCGAAATCCTCGCCCTGCACGACGCGCGGCTGCTCGACGGTCGCGTCGAAGACCAGGTCCGCCGCCGCCCACGCCGCACGCAGCGCGTCTTCCCGCTCCGACGCGATCCGGAAGCGCAGATCGGAGGCCCCCGCGCGGGAGGCGCCCGTGACGATCGCGTCGGCGCTGTCGAGCAGCAGCAGCGCGTGCGTGAGCAGCGGCAGGATGGAGTCCGGGTGGAACGGGTTGTAGCCGGCGCGCGCGCGCGCGGCGAGGTCGCCATACTCGCTCAGCAGCGCGGCGGCGCGACCGGGCGCTCCGGTTTCCTGCGCCCACTGCGCGAGTGTCGTGTCCACGCCCGCGAACGGGCTCGAGGCGCCGTCCGGGAACGGTCCTTTCTGCGGGTCCAGCGAGACGGAGCGCGGACCGAGCGGCTGGGGCTGCCCCATGTCCTGCGAGCGGTGCCGGCTCCGGCTCTCCATCGCGACCTGGTAGTGCGAGCGTCCGAGGAGCGGGTCGATGTCGCCGGTCGAGAGCGTCAGCGCGGAGTCGGTCGAGCCGCGCCACAGCGACTGGAAGAAGTACTTCGTCTGCCACGGCGAGAGACCCTGGCGGATCTGCTCCGGGAAGCGGCCCGGGTCGGCCGCCGCCTCGAACGCCTCGCGGGCGACGATGCCGGAGACCTGGTGCTGGCCGTGACCGTCGCGCGGCGTACCGCTGAAGACCGCGACGATGATGTCCGGCCGGAAGCGGCGCACGACGCCGATGACGTCGGAGAGAATCGAGTCGTGCGGCCAGTGGGCGAACGACTCCTCGGCCGATTTCGAGAAGCCGAAGTCGTAGGCGCGGCTGAAGAACTGCTGCGCGCCATCGAGCCGTCGCGCGGCCAGCAGCTCCTCGCTGCGGATCAGGCCGAGCCCCTCCTCCAGCTCAGGGCCGATCAGGTTCTGCCCGCCCTCGCCGCGGGTCAGCGACATGTACGCGACGTCCGCGCCCTGGCCGAGCGCGAGCTCGCCGAGCAGCGCCGTGTTCTCGTCGTCCGGGTGCGCCGCGATCATGAGCAGGCGTTTCGTCGTGCCCAGCTTTCGCAGCGCGAGGCCGAGGCCGGCGGCGCCCTCGTGCTCCTGTTCCGGGGCCTGGGCTTGACGGGCGCGACGGGGATCAGCGCGAGGAGCGTCGCCAGCGAGGCGGCGAGGAGGCGATGTCGGCTCATGGCGCGAATGCTATCGTTGGAAGGCTGATCAGGCTAGTCAGGCTAGCCAGGCTAATGCAGGTAGCGCCTCGGGCTTTCGGGACTCGATTTCGCGTCGCGGCTCGACTTCGCGTCGCGGCTCGTGACTCTCCGCGGTCGCGACCGGCGTACGGGCACGCAGGTCGACATCGTACCAGCCGACGTCGCCGGCGTGCGCTTCCACGGGGCCGATGTCGGGCCGATAGCCGTCGAGCTCGACCCGCATCGTCGCGCGCCCGGCGGGGACGTTGCACACGACGTAGACGCCGTTCGCGCTGGTGAGCGTGGAACGGCGGAACGGCTCTGCGCCGGGGGCGGCCGGCGCCTCGACCCGCACGACGGCTCCGGCGAGCGGTTCGGCCGTGGCGGCGTCGCGGACCGTGCCGACGAGCAGCCCCGCTTCCCAGGAGCGCGGCCGCTCGCCGCAGAACTCCGTCAGGTTGCCCTGCAGCCGCTTCTCCAGGTCGATCGTTTCGCTCACCCGCTGCAGCGCCTGGCCCGAGATCAGCGGAACCTCGAAGCGCCGCTCCACGGCAGCGCCTCGGGCGACGGCGAACGCCTCCGAAGTGATGCTGGTGTAGCCAGCCTGATCGAAGTAGAGGCGGTAGCGGCCGGGCGCGGGGGCACGCAGGCGGAATCGGCCGTCGGCGTCACTGCGGGTGGAGTCGACCGGCGCCGCGGCCTCGGTCATCAGCACCACCGTGGCGCCCGGAAGCGGCTGGTCCGTGTCCTGACGCACGAGCGTCCCGGTCACGACTTGCGCGCCGGCGCGAGAAGCTGCCCCGGTCGTCAGAAGCGCGGCGAGAGCCGTGACGACGAGCAGGCGGAGGCGGTTGCGTGCAGGTCCGACCATGGGCCCTGGTACCCGCCGGACGCCCCCGCGGTTCGCCGGATACCGCTCAGACGCGGTCGACCGCGCCCTCTACGCCCGCCGCGCGGGCACAGCTCGCGCAGCAGAAGAACTTGCCGTCGGACTCGATGCCGTGACCGATCATCTTGCAGCCGCAGTGGTCACAGATCGGCGCCATCTTGTGGATCGCGCACTCGAAGCTGTCGAACGTGTGCGTTTGTCCGGCGGCGGTCACCTCGAAGGACTTGTCGTAGTCGTTGCCACAGACCTCGCATATGGCCATGGAATGCCTCCGGGTAGAGCGCTGCTCGTGCTTTGCGTCGGTTGACGCGTCCGGATCGTGGGGACGCATTGCGCGCGCCACTGTCGGGCGCCGCCAGTAACGCCACATTCCGTCCGGGGAGCGGCGGATCGCTGGAGCTCAGACTTGCCATGCCGCAACGCTTGTGTTAAATACTGAACCATATGGTTCAGTATAGGACGAGCCGACTTGATACTTCGTTCGCCGCGCTGTCGGACGCCACGCGGCGTGGCGTGCTGGAGCAGCTCGGACGAGCCGACGCTTCGATCACGGACCTTGCCGAGACGTTCCACATGACGCTCACGGGCATGAAGAAGCACGTCGGCGTGCTGGAGCAGGCGGGGCTCGTCACCACGAAGAAGATCGGGCGCGTGCGGACGTGCCGGCTGGGCCCGCGCCGATTGGAGGAAGAGACGGTGTGGCTCGAGAGGTACCGCCAGCGCTGGGACGAACGCTTCGACGAGTTGGACAAGGTTGTCGAGGAACTGACACGAAAGGAGAAGAGCGATGAACGCAAGAATCGAAAGTAAGCCCGGCCCCGTGAAGAACCGCACCACGGTGGAACGGAAGTCGGACCGCGAGGTGGTTGTCACGCGGACCATCAACGGCCCGGCGCGCATCGTGTTCGAGGCATTTACCAAGGCCGAGCTGCTCGAGCGCTGGTGGGTGCCCAAGTCGATGGGAATGACCCTGCTGTCCTGCGAGGTGGATGCTCGTGTCGGGGGCAAGTACCGATTGGTATTCGACCACGGTGGCCCCGAGCCAGCCGCGTTTTTCGGCTCGTATGTCGAAGTGAAGCCGTACTCGCGCCTCGCGTGGACCAATGAAGAAGGTGGCGAGGGCGGGCCAGTCACCACGGTGACCTTCGAGGAAAAGGGCGGCAAGACGCTGGTGGTCCTGCGCGAGATCTATCCTTCGAAGGAAGCGCTCGACGCTGCCGGCACCGGAGCAGCCGATGCAATGGTCGAGACGTTCGATCAGCTGGACGAGCTTCTCGTCGCCCTGGGTGAGAGCTCGGGACAGTAACAGAAACGTGGATCTCGCGGTCGGTCGTCCGATAGTCCCGGCTCACACTGGCCGGGGCTATCGGGCGCGGGATCAAGCAGGGACGTAGGTCAACCTGATCACATCCTCTCCAATCCGATCATTAGCGATAAGGCGGAGCGGCGGCCGGGGTCCGGCGAAATATGGCTTGCCATGACCAAGCACGACGGGGTGTAGGTAGATTCGATACTCATCGATCAGGTCGAGTTCGGTGAGGCTTTGTGCCAAGTTCGGGCCAGCAACTTCAATCTCACCGTCGCACTCGGCCTTCAGCTGGCGGATCGCGGCCTCAAGATCATCCTCAACTAGCCTGGCATTGGGACCGACCGGCTTCAACGAGCGCGAGACGACCCATTTCGGCTGCTTCCGCCACGCCGCCGCGAAGGCGTGCTCCTCTGGATCCCATTCAGGATGATCGTCGTCCCAGTAACGCATGACCTCATACATTTGGCGGCCGTACACGCTGCCCGCCTGCCCCTGAGCTTCCTCGATGAAGTGGCGGAAGAGCATGGCGCTTGGCGCAAACGCCGTATGATCGACGTAGCCGTCCAGGGACTGGTTCATTCCGAACACGAGCTTTGCCATACCCACTTCCTTTCCTGACGCGTGACACCCGCGCGCTCAAAACACACGGCGCTTGTTAAGGGCCCTCGGCCGGAAACCAGCCATGGAGAATGGTTGAATGCGCGCAGCCCATGGGAAGGACGAAGTCTAGCTAACGGGTTTCCGCTTCAGCTGCGGCACCCAGACTGCCGCGGTTATCGAGATGCACATTGGCTCGAGATCTCGAGGCAAGCAAGAAAGCTCGTGCCGCCAGCTGCTAGCGCTTGTTAGGCCGCGTCGGGACGCTGCAATGCGAGAAGCCGCTCAGTCGAGGCCAGCTACCACATTGGCGTTGCGTGGCGCACAGAGATGATCCGGATTCGTACTCGTTCGGTAAGAGCCTGAGGAACCCGGCGCCTGCCAGCAAGGAGAGCACGGCAGCCGATCGGTAAGGACGGTTCACCGTGTTTGCCCGCTATTCCGGCTGGTCCATTTGATGGCTCGAAGCTGCCACGGCCTCCAACAAACGGTCGAGGTCGGCACGCCGCAGGAGCCGGCCGTTTGCGACGACGGCGCGGATCTTTTGAGTGTTGCGGATATCGTCGAGCGGATTGGCATCGAGCAACACCAGGTCCGCGAGCTTACCCACCTCGACCGTCCCCAGCGTGTCCACCGCATTGAAGTAGCGTGCCGGCTCGAGGGTAGCCGTGCGAAGCGCCTCGGCTTCCGTCAACCCGGTCGCCACGAGCACTTCCAGCTCATCATGGAGCCCGAAGCCCGCGAAGACGCCCGCGGTTCCGTCGTCAGATCCGGCCAGCAGCGGAACCCCGGCCCGGTGCATCGCCAGGGTGACCTCGAGCTGAAAGTCCACGAGGGATTGCTGCTCGGGATTCCCCCCCATGGCATTGTGTTCCTCCTCGCTGTTGCCCCACAAGTCCCGCTCTTCCCGAGGCAGGTACCGCAGCCGGGGATCGTCGTGCCAATTGAAGTGGCTCTCGCCGGACACCAGTGTCGGGGTAACCCATGTCCCGTTCTTTATGAGCGTGTCGAAGACCTTGGCGCACTTGGCCGCATTGTAGGTCTCGACCATGTCCCGCCAAATGGGGACGATCTGCGGCTCTTCCGACTCGAGCGCTGCATGGAGGCGGCGCCGGAGCTCATCCTCACGTGCCGAGCATTCGTCAGCTACGTTCGTGAAACCGGCATGCTCGATACTGCGCTGGCCGGCCTCGGAGGCCTCGGAGGCTCGAACCCCCTCGGGGACGTGCCCTGCGAATTGCAGCCCGATCCGGTTCGCTTCGTCCGCGAAGGCGAAGTACGCCTCGCGGGGAATGAAGTTGTAGATCTTGGCGAAGTCCACGCCCCGCTCCTTGAGGATGCGTGCGTGCTGGCGGGCGTCCTCTGGGGTGCCCGGTTTGAACGGAGTGGATTGCTCCTCCGGACCCGGACCGTCAAGAAAGGCACTTCCCGCAACGATACGCGGTCCTATGAGTGTCCCGGCCTGTATCTCCTCCCGCCAAGCCTTGATGTCGTCGATCGACGGGTACGGGTCGGCGAATCCCTCCTCGATGCAGTCCGGCTGCTCCGACTCGAAGCAGTCTGCCCTCATGTCTCGGATTCCGGTGACCCCATTGGCGATGAAGAGGGGAAAGAAGATGTCGCGGGTGATCGGGATGGAGGAGGTATGCGCATGCATGTCCCACAGTCCGGGGATCAGGTAGCCGTCCGGCGCATCGACCACCTCGGCATCGTCGGGCACCGCGACCTCGGCGACCGGACCGACCGCTACGATACGGTTGCCTTGGACGAGCACGGTCTGCCCGGACGACAGGGACCCATCGGTCACGTCGACAATGGTGACCCCGCGGATGGCGAGTTCGGCCATCGGCGTCTTCGCGCATGCGCCCAGAAGGAGACACAGGCTGATCAACAGATTCTTTATCGTGTCACCTCACAGCTTTGGGTGCTCGTGGGGCTGCATAACGGCTCGGGCGTAAGCTGCGCGGCCCGTCCCTCGGAGGACCACCGTCGAGCGGTTTACGAAGAAACGCTTTGAAGACCTTCCACGCCTTCCACGGATCCAGCGCATCAGGTGCGAGGCCCGATTCGGCGAACGCTTTGTTCAACTCACCAGCTGCGGAGTCGTAATTCATACTTTCGCTGTCTAACGTCTCGCTGTTAATCTGCGCGGGCCACCCGCGGAGGAACAGGCCGCCCGCTCTCCGCGCCAGGCTCAACAGCTTGTTAGCTAGCTCCCGTCGTACTCTGGGACGTCCCAGGTGGATAGAGCTTCTCGGAGGTTGCACCAGAGAAGGCAGGTCATTCTCGGCGATCCAATCCCACCAGGGCCTGGTGACGTCCTTGAGGTCTCGGTTGTGGCCGGTGGCTCCGGC
This sequence comes from uncultured Gemmatimonadales bacterium, assembly GCA_963798855.1. GTDB lineage: Bacteria > Gemmatimonadota > Gemmatimonadetes > Longimicrobiales > RSA9 > CAWCUU01. The sequence continues at coordinate 1,179,105 of CAWCUU010000002.1, forward strand.
AGCGTCCACCACCCAAGTCGCTTCTGTGTTGCTCCCCGCGGCTATTAGGTAGTTCCGTGAGGGCACAGCTCGGTGCGAAAGGATATTCCGGATGGTCTTCCATCCGCGATATCTGTCCGCCGCGACGAGCCGCCCGAGAGTCACGCTCAGACCAAGATTGGGCCACTCCGCTCTGTATGCCTTGGAGACACTCTCGGGCTTGACGTGGCTGAGAGCGTTTTCGGTTAGCGGTCTCACCACCGGTTGTAAGCTGGACAGAAGCGACGGTTTGAAAATGGACACTTCCGTCGACGGGTGAAGTCGAGGGCCGAAGCGCCGCAGGCGCGGGAGGCCACGTTGACAGGGAGATGAACGAAGCCCTCGCGATGCGTAGGATCGGGGCGTCCGCTGAAAGACGTTCCCGAGCACCGGAGGGCTCCGCGTTGATCCTACGGGAGATGTCCATGCAGATCAAATTCCTGGCCCGCGAGGGCATGCAGAAGAGTCGGATCGCCGAGCGGCTCGGCGTCAGCCGCCAGACCGTCTACAACCACCTGAAGCGGAAGCGGAACGAGCCGTTTCCGAAGCCTCGGCCTCAGCGTGGCTCGAAGCTGGATCCATTCAAGGACTACATCCGGGCGCGGCTCGAACACTTCGATCTTCCGGCCACGACGTTGCTGCGCGAGATCCGGAGCCGAGGCTACCGGGGCGGGCTCACCGTACTGCGAGACTTCGTCGGCCGGTGAAGCAGGACTTCATCCGCCGCGTGACGGAGCGCTTCGAGACGCTGCCCGGCCAGCAGGCGCAGATCGACTGGGGTGAGTGCGGCAACATCGACGTGGGCGGCGAGAAGAGGACGCTCTACGTCTTCGTCATGGTGCTGGGCTACAGCCGGATGATGTACGCCCGCTTCACGACCAGCTCGAAGCTGCCGGTGCTGCTCGCCTGCCTGCTGCGCGCCTTCAATGCGCTCGGCATCCCGAAGGAGATCCTGGTCGACAACATGAAGCAGGCGGTCGACCAGCACGACGTCACCACCGGAACCGTCCGCTGGAACAAGGCGTTCCTCGATTTCGCCGAGCATCATGGATTCCTGCCGGTGGCGAGCCCACCCTACTGGCCGCGGGTGAAGGGCAAGGTCGAACGGGGCGTGGGCTACATCAAAGCCTCCTTCCTCGAGGGCCGCAGCTTCACCGACCTCGAGGACCTGAACCGCCAGCTGCAGGTCTGGCTCGACACGGTGGCGAACGTACGGATCCACGGCACCACAGGGCAGCGGCCGCTCGATCGACACGCGCTCGAGCTCGCGCACCTGCGCCCACTCGCGGCCGTGCCCGCCTACGACGTGCGGCCGGTCGAGATCCGCACCGTACCGTCCGACAGCCACATCAGCTACGCTGGCGTGCGCTACAGCGTCGATCCCGTTTCGGTCGGGGGCACCGTGGTGGTCCGCCCGGAGGGAGAAGCCATAGGGGCCGGCTTCGCCGTCTATTTCGGAGAGCGGCTCGTGGCGCGTCACCGAAGAAGGCCGAAGGGCTCGCCCCGCGTGACCCTGCCGGAGCACGCAGCGCTGGTCCGGCGCCTCACGCGCGGAAGCGCCGAGGCGGCCGCACGCCGCCGGGGCAGGCAGCCGAGTTACCTGCAAGTGCCCCAGAGCGAAGGGATCCTCCTGCTCGATAGCCTCCAACGCTTGGCGCCGCAGGTCCAGGTACAACCGCTCTCGGTCTATGAGCGCCTGCTCGTGGAAGGTGCGGCGTGAGCGCTGCCGTCAGCTACGAGCGCGTGCGCGACCAGCTCGAGCGGCTCAAGCTCGATGCGGCGCTGGCTTCGCTCGATACCGTTCTGGAGCAGGGACAGAAGCAGGAGCAGCTCCCCGTTCAGGTCCTCGATGAGCTGCTCGGCCGCGAGCTCGCCACGCGCTTCGAGCGCCGCGTCAGCACCAATCTCAAGCTGAGCGGCATCCCGGCCCCGAAGACGATCGAGAGCTTCGACTTCGACGCGCAGCCGTCGGTGCCGAAGGACGTGATCCAGGAGCTCGCCACCCTGCGCTTCCTCCACCACGGCGAGAATGTGGTGTTCCTCGGCCCCTGCGGCGTCGGAAAGAGCCACCTGGCCGTGGCCCTGGCCATGAAGGCGATCGAGCGCGGGCACCGCGCCTACTTCCTGAGCCTGCACGAGCTGGTGACCCGCTCCCGCGTCGCGAGGGAGAAGAACCGCCTCGACATCCTGCTGCGCGTCATCATCCGCGCCGACCTCTTCCTGCTCGACGAGGTCGGCTACCTGCCGCTCGAGAGCGAGGACGCCACCTTCCTCTTCGAGGCCGTCAGCCGCCGCTACGAGGCGCAGAAGTCGATCATCCTCACCAGCAACAAGAGCTACGGCCAGTGGGACGAGATCTTTCCCGATCCCGTCCTCGCCACTGCGCTCCTCGACCGACTGCTGCACCACGCCACCACCATCAACATCCGCGGCGAGAGCTATCGACTGCGCAACCGCCGCGGCGCCGGCCTCACCACCCCCAACAGCTGACAGAGGAGATCCGTCATGCCGCCTTAGCCATCACACCGACGAAAGTGTCCAATTCTAAACCGTTGCACCTGTCAACTTTTGAATCGGCGTTGACAGCGGGAAGCCACTCTCCTCCGCGAAATGAGAGCCAACGGCGTGGAGGGCAAAGGAAAAGGACTCAAGCACGGCCAAGCCACCAGCGAAGAAGCTGAAGAGGGCGGCCTCTTGCTCCCACTCACCCTCTGCACCGGGCGCTAGCCCCTGCTCTTGGATGACCCCCACGTAGCTATTGTGGCTTTCTCGGGTCATCCACCAGCGGTACGCCGCTGCCTTGAATCCGCCCGCCATTAGGGAACGAGCATCGCTCTGGCTGGGGATAGCGTCGAGAAGCGATCGGTAAACGATCTGCGCGACAGACTTCGGAAATGGGTCGGGCAGATCCCCCCAGACATCGCCATGGTAGCGCGGACTCGGCTGTGGCTGCTCGGTCATGTTCACCCTAGGAGCTCGCTAACCCCTTCTATACCGCACGCGCCTCTCGCGCCTTCGTGCGCGCCAAGCAGGAATTTCCTCGTCCCCGAGCCGGGTCAGTGCGCGCGGTTGCCGTCAGGCCAACCTCCCTCGCTTTCGCGCGAACCTTGCGAACGTCGCAGGCAATGCTGTCGCGCGGAGGACTGCTTCAAGCTTGCCACCTCGGTGGTCTATCGCCAGGCGGTCCAGCGGACTGATCACGCCCCCGGCGCCGCGGTTGAGGGCGTGGGTGTAGAAGGTGGGTCGCGAACGGGTGGCGCAGCGTGTGGCAGGTGACGCGGCGGGGGGTGCCCAAGAGAAACAGCAGCGCGCTCGCGGCCTGCCGGTGCGTGGAGACGCTCACACGGCGGTCGTCGACGAGGTGCGACACGAAACCGGCGATCGCGGCGCCGTCCAGGTCGCGCGGGTGACGCTTGCCAGGAAATAGGACGAACCGCCGCACCCAGCCGGCCACGGGTATCCGCCACGGACGCGGCCCGCGTAGCGCCGCCTACACTCCCGCCGGCTCCGCCCCCTGCAGCACCTCGATCGCCTTCCCCGGCTCCCATTCCACGACGTATCCGGCAATCGCGCTCGCCGCGACCGTGTACGGCGAGGCCAGGTACAGCCGCCCCGGCCCGGATCGCCCCGGGAAGTTGCGGTTCTGCGAGCTGATGGTGACCTCGTCGGGACGCGCGCTGGTGCCCGGCCCGGCGGCGATGCACGCGCCGCAGCCGGGCTCGATGAACTCGGCGCCCATCTCGTCGAAGAGGGCGAGGTAGCCCTCGCGCTCGCAGTAGGCGCGCACCTCCTGGGAGCCGCACTGGATGTACATCTTCACGTCCGGGTGCACGCGCAGGCCCTGGTCGCGCGCTTCCTGGAGGACGGAGGCGTACATGTCCATGTCCTCCTTCTTGCCCGCCGTGCACGAGCCGGCATAGGCGACCTCGATGCGCACGGGCTCGTCGCCGAGCTCGTCGATGTAGAGGCCGTTGCCGGGGTCGCCGGGGAGCGCGACCATGGGGCGGATCTGCGAGGCGTCGATCTCGATGACCTTAACGTACTCGGCGCCGTCGTCGGAGTAGAGGCCTTCCCCGAGCCGCTCCGCCTCGGCGCGGTCCATGCCGCGCTCGGACACCAGGTAGCCCACGGCCTTCTCATCGGGCGCGACGATGCCGGTGAATGCGCCGACCTCGGCGGCCATGTTGGTCATGGTGGCGCGCTCGTCGACGGAGAGCGCCTCGACGGCGTCGCCGGCGTACTCGATGATCTGGCCGATGGCGTGGCCGTCGCGGATATAGGGGTGGCGCAGGATCTCGAGCATGAAGTCCTTGGCCGTGACGTTGTCCGGCTTCTCGCCGCGGACCAGGACCTTGAACGAAGGCGGCACGGAGACGCGGACGTCCTTCGTGATCCAGGAGTTGAAGATCGCCGTCGTGCCGACGCCGAACGCGATGGCGCCGATGGCGCCGGAGTGCGGCGTGTGCGAGTCGGTGCCGACGATGAGGTCGCCGGGGCGGGCGTACTCCTCGAGCATCTTCGAGTGGCAGATCGCCTCCGAGCCGAGGCGGACGCCGAGCCGCTCGCCGTAGTAGATCACGCCCTGCTTCTTCGCGAAGTCCTCCTGCTTGTCCTTGAGCTGCCGTGCGACGTCCAGCAGGCCGAGCTGCACGCGCTCCTGCGGCATCACCTGGTGCAGGTAGGTCAGGTGGTCGCGGAACATGATGATGGTGGACGGATCGTTGACCTTCGCGTCCGCGCCCAGCTTCTCCTCGAAGAAGATTGCGGCCATCGGCGTGACGTACTCGTGCGAGAAGCGCCAGTCGGTCAAGACGAACCCGCTTTCGCCCGCCCGCACCCAGGGCACGCCGAAGAGGCCCTTCGCGGCGTCGACGACCCAGTGTCGCGCGAAGATCTTCTCTGCGACGGTCATGGGGCGCGCCTTCGGCGCGCCAGGGCCAGGGCGAGGGCTAGGGCTAGGGCGTGGAACAGCGGCGGACGGGTTGTTCGGGCGTGAGGTGGCTTCGGCTTCTTCTGCGGCCTCCTCCAGCGTCCAGTGGTTGTGAGGGACATCATGGGCGCTTGCGCCACGCAGCCGCCTCGACTCGTCCTGATCCCGCGCTTCTCCGTCGCGCCCGCGCTCGCTCCCGCCCGGGACCTCGCCCGCGCCACAGCCGGCGGCGCCAGCCGCCGATTCCGGCAGCGGGATCGACACGCGGCCCTGCATCCGCGCGACGTTGAACTCGAACAGCCCACCGTACTCGATGATCTGCCGCGTGATCGCGTCGACGCCTTCGGTGAACTCGGCCAACTCGATCTCCTCGCCGGCGCGGATGCGGTCGACGAGGGAGAAGTCGGTGGAGGTCAAGATCCCCAGGTTCTGGCAGTTCTCGTTGTAGATGCGCTCTATGTTCTCGGCGATGACTATCCGGATCCCGGCCATGAGCTCGGCGTACGGCGACTGCTCGCGGGAGCTGCCCTTGCCGCGGCGCTTCCCGGCGACGGAGCAGACGAACCCTCCCTTCCGTACGCTTCCTCGGGTAACGGGCGCCTCGCCGCCGGCGCGCAGGCCGAGGTACGGGAAATCGCCGAGCGTCTCGTCGAAGTAGTAACAGATGTACGCGGGCGTGATCTCGTCCGTCGAGATCTGGTCGCGGAGCCCGGCGTCGCGCGCCTGCTCGAGCGTGATGTCCTCGCCCGCCAGCTGCCGGCGCATCAGCTCGGCATCGTCGACGAGGAACAGGATCCGCCCCTGGAAGCGGAGGTGGCTCGGCCGCTTGTGGACGGCGATCTTTCGGAGGTCGGCTGGCATCTGGATCCGGTGGGTTCCGTAGTATTCGGCTATCGTCGCTAAAGTTCAGCGCGTGGGCGGGGATCGGCAAGCCGGGGACCGGCACGAGCGGGGACGGCCAGGCCGGTCGGTCGCCGCCGCCGTTCTCCTGCCTCGCCGGTGCAGGGGCACCGGATTAGGTTAGGGCGCACCTCCGTCCTCCTAAGCCGCCATGATCCTGACACTCACGCCGAATCCCTCGGTGGATCTGCTGTTCGAGTCCGACCGACTCGTCTGGGACGACGCCAACCGGATCGCGATGCCGCGTCGGCGGGCCGGAGGACAGGGCATCAACGTCGCACGGGCCGCGCGGGTGCTCGGCGGAGAGGCGGCCGCGATCGCGCCTCTGGGAGGGGCGGCGGGGATCGAGTTGAGGGCGATGCTCGAGGCGGAGGGCATGCCGTTGACCGCTGTCCCGATCGAAGGCGAGACACGAGTCTTCGTCGGCGTGAGAGAGCACGAGACCGGCCGCAGCCTGCTCCTGAACCCGCGGGGGCCCGAGCTGCGCCCCTCGGAGGTCGACGCGCTCACCGCGGCCGTACGCGATGAGCTCGGCCAAGCGACGGCGGAGACGCGCACCGGCTGGCCGGCGCCCTGGCTGCTCTGCTGCGGCAGCCTGCCGCCGGGGGCAGATGAGGACCTGTACGCGCAGCTCGGCAGGGAGGCGAGGAGGCTCGGGGCTCGTTTCGTGCCCGACTGCGATGGCGGTGCGCTGCGGCTCGCGGCGGAGGCCGGCTGCGACGCGCTGGTCCCGAACCTCCACGAGGCCGAGCGGCTGCTCGGACGCTCCATCACCGACACGATCGACGCCGGCCGCGCCGCTCGGGAGCTGCTCGCCTTCGGCGCGCCCACCGCGGTCGCCGTCACGCTCGGCGCGGAAGGCGCTGTGCTGGCCACGGATGCCGGCGCATGGCACGCCGTCGCCGAGGCGCCGGCGGAGCCCGGTAGCGCCGTCGGCGCGGGTGACGCCTTTCTCGCCGCACTTCTCCTGGAGCTGGACTCGAGCGCGGAGCCTCCGGACGCGCTCGCCTGCGCGGTGGCCGCCGGAGCCGCCGTGCTGCTCGCGGAAGGCGGCGACCTTCTCTCGCGCGGCGACTATGACCGCGCGCGTCTGGGCGTGCGAGTCAGGAAGCTGTAGCGCCAATGCGAGGGGATTCCGCGTGGCTCCGCAGAGCCAGGCTCCGCGATGACGCGCCTGGCGGGGCCGTGCGGACCGAGTCGCGCTCCGACCCCGCCAGGACAAGAGCCGCGTGGACGACGCTATTGCACCTGGCCGGTGTCGGGGTGCACGTCCACGGTCGGGACCTCCACAGTCGTCGTGTCCGTGCCAATGTCCACATCCGCCGGTTCGACGTCGTACTTCGGCAGCTGACCGCCCTCCACGTCCACGTCCGGAGCCTCGCCCTCCTGGGTCTTCTGCGCCGTGCAGGCGCCCATGGCGAGCGCGAAGAGCGGCGCCAACGTCATCGTCAAAAGTCGCTTCCTCATCGTCGTCTCTCCCTTTCCTCGGAACTCGTATGTACTGTTCTTGCAATGCTTTGTGTCGGATATAGCAGAGATGTGTGCGCAATCGTAGCGAGAAGCGGAAAGTGAGAACCGGAAGTGCGGCGCGTATCTGGATGGCGAGGGGGTATGGAGCGTGTACAGTACGGTCCGAGGTGGGGAGTAGTGTTGGCAGGGCTCGTCGCCGCGATGGCCTGCTCGGGGGGTGGAGGCGGCTCGGCGAGCGGCGGCCGGGCTGACGGCGATACCGTCGCCGGTCCTGCGGGCGTTATGGGCGCGGCCGGCTCTTCGGCGGCTGAGGAACCACCGGATACGGCGGGATGGACGGCGGGCGTGGTGCGGGGAGAGGCGCCTTCCGGCGGTACGGCGGTGCTGATCGATGTGAGGACGGGCCGGCACGCCGCGTTCGATCGGCTGGTGCTCGAGTTCGGTGGGTTGCTGCCCGGATACCGTGTGGAGCGTGGCGCGGGGCCGCTGCACGAGTGCGGCTCGGGGCGACCGGTGGACCTCGGCACCGGCGCGGTGGTCGAGATCGCGCTCGCTCCGGCGGCCGCGCACGATGACGATGGGCACGCCACCGTGACGGATCGGGACCGCTCGCCCGGGCTGCCCGTCATCCGCCGGCTGCGCTCGATCTGCGACTTCGAGGGTCACGTCGGCTGGGCGGTGGGTGTGCCGCGGGGCACGGTGTATCGAGTGCTGGAGCTCGGCGGTCCATCGCGCTTGGTCGTGGACTTTCGCCGTTAGTCGCCTGCTCGCTCGCGGGTGCCCCCGTCGCGCGGAGGGGTGGAGACGCGTTGCTCGCGCGGCAGCTCTCTCAGTCTTCGGGCGTTCGACTCCCGCCGATCACCTGCAGCAGGTCGTCCGGAGCCTCGAGCACGAGCGCCCCGAGGTTCCGGGCGTGGCTCAGCAGGTCCTCGCGCCACTCGGGCGGACGCGACCAGAGCGCGGCGGCCGCGGCGACGCCGGCGGCGCGGGCCGCGTCGAGATCGCCGCGCGTGTCACCGACGTAGATCGCGTCGCCGGGGCGCGCGTCGAGCCGGTCGAGCGCGATCTCTATACCTTCCGGGTGCGGCTTCGGCTCGGTCACGTCCTGATCGAACACGAGCACTTCGAAGGGGCCCAGCGAGGCGTGCACGGTGGTGACCTCCCAGGAGCGGCGGCTCTTCCCGGTCACGACGCCGAGCCGGCGACCGGCAGCGCGCAGGGCGCCCAGCATCCGGGGCACGCCTGCGTACACGCCGCCGAAGAGCTCCCCGTGCAGTGCATCGTAGGCGGCGTTGAAGTCTGCGATGCATCGCTCCAGCGCCGCTTCGGGGTCGGGCGCTCCCGCGAGCTGGGCGGCCAGGAAGCGTAGCTCGGATCGGGGGCGTGCGCGCAGGATCTCCTCGTCGGCGAGCGCGCGGCCGAGCCGGGGCAGCAGAGCCCGGCGGTACGCCTCGAGGTAGAGGCGCCGCGTGTCGATCAGGGTGCCGTCGAGGTCGAAGAGGATGACGTCGCGGCTCATGCGTCGGCGCCGCTCCCGCCGCGCGGGCGGTGCGCGATCTCGACGAACAGCGGAACTTCGAGCTTGAGGTCGTTGTCGACGAAGATGGCGAAGCTGTACTCGCCGGCGACGGGCAGCTCGAGATTGTTGATGCCGATGATCTGGTTGCTCGCGATGGCCTGACCGGGTCCGCCCCCGCGGGGCACGACGTCGCCACCGAGGTCGAAGACGATCTGGCCATCAGGGCCGTGCAGTCGGATCTCCAGCGCGTGCTTCCGCTCCCGCTCGACCGCGTGCGCCTCGAGGCGAAGGATGAGCTGCATCTGCGCGTGTATGGCCGGCAGCGCCCCGACGTGGATCCGATCGAAGACGCCGAGGATGTTCAGCTTGCCCTCGGCCGTGATGTTGGCGTAGTCCGCCAGGATCGCCAACTTTACCTGCATCGCTCGCTCCCTTCGCTGCGGTGTCCGCGAGAGGCGCCCGAAACCGGCGCCGCCGCGGCAGGGTAGAGGTTGGGGCGGGGCGCGTCGTAGCGCCCGGCCGCGAAGTTTCCGACGTCGAAGCGTGCCGCGCAATGACTTCCATCGCTCCCAGCCGATCCATCGAGCTGAGGCGGCGCTACGCCCGCACTCTGCGGATCGGGCTGGTGCTGTCGGTTCTGGCACACGTCGCGCTGTTCCTTATCTGGCGCGGCGTGCGGTTGCCGCCATCGCCGTTCTCCGCGGCCGGTCCGCAGAGCGGCGACACGCGCGCGGCGGCCGGCGGCGGCATGCAGGCGGTGCAGCTCGCCCTCACGGCACCGAGTGCGCCGGCCCGCCCGCCGGAGCCCGTTCCGGTCCCTGTCGACATCGCCGAGCCGGTGCCGGAGCCGGTGCCGGAGGTCCAGCCGAGCGTCGCCGCGGCGCCCGTCAATGTCGGTGTGGCCGCGGGCGTGCTCGGCCTCGGCGACGCGGGCAGCGGTGCCGGGCGGAGCGACGGCACCGGTCGCGGGGCGGGGGGAACCGAAGCCGAGGGTGCGTTCCGCGCGGTGCCGCCGAGTCCTCGGGGCCTGATCCTGCCTCCCGGCGACCGACCGCGCCGCGTGAGGGGCAAGCAGGTCGCGGTGTGGGTCTTCGTGGATGCGGCCGGCGACGTCGTGGCGGACTCGACGCGTATCGACCCGGGCACCGGCGACCGTGGCTTCGACCGCCGGCTGAGGGAGCTCGCGGCCGAGTGGGTGTTCGATCCCGCCCGCAAGGAAGGACGAGCCGTCGCAGAGTGGTTTCGTTACGTTCTGGTGCTGTGATCCGCGAACCCGCTGGACCCGACGATCGCCGCCGGTGCTGATCCCCGTGCCGCCGGGCTACCGCGCCGAGACGGTCGGACCCGCGCTGCTCGTGGCCAGGACCGACGCCGCGACCCGGCTGCGTGCGGCGATCCAGAACGACGGCACGCTCTTCGCCCACGCCCGTTCCCGGTCCGACCGCCGCACGCTCGGCTCCGGTCGGGGGCCGCTCGCCCTGATCCCGGCGAACGGCGAGGAGTGGGTGGTCCGCCACGCCCGTCGCGGCGGAGCGATCGCGCCGTTGCTGGGCGACCATTACCTCAGCGTGGGCGTGCCCCGCCCGATCCGGGAGTTGCGCGTATCGTGGGCGGCGCGGAACGCGGGCATCGCGACGCCCGAGGTCGTCGCCGCGGCCGTCTACCCCGTGCGTCCGCGCCTCTACCGCGGCGACGTCGTCACCCGTCTCGTGACCGGCGCGGCCGATCTTGCACGGATCGTCTTCGGCCGCTCCTCGCTCGACGCGGATGAGGAGCCGACGGGCGAGGACCGCATCGATATCGACCCCGCGCTCGCCGCTCGCGCCGCGGGCGCCGCGATCCGCGCCGCGATCGAGCGCGGCCTCGTGCACCCCGACCTGAACCTCAAGAACGTGCTCATCCGCAAGGGCGCGGACGGCCTCGAAGCGTGGATCCTGGACCTGGACGGGTGCCGGCTGGCGCCGCCGGTCCCGGAGCGACGTCGCCTCGCCATGCTCGAGCGCTTCGAGCGCTCGTGGCACAAGTGGCAGCGCCGGGCCGGGCCGGCCGGCGCACCGCTAGCCGCGTTCCGCGCCGGCTATGCCGGATTGCCCGCCCGACCCCCGCTTCCCGAGTGACGAGCGTCGACGCGGCCGGTCGCTGGGGCGAGAGCGGACCGGCCAGCATCTGCATCCTGATGCTGAGCGCGCTCGGCGACGCGGTGCACGTGCTGCCTGTGGCGAATGCGCTGAAGCGTGCATGGCCCGCGACGCGGATCACCTGGGTCATCCAGCCGGTGCCCCACCGGCTCGTCGAAGGGCACGAGGCGATCGACGACTTCGTCCTCTTTCGCCGCCACCGGGGGCTGGCTGCCCGGCACTCGTTCGCGGAAGTCCGGGAACGGCTGCGTGGGAGGCACTTCGACCTGCTGCTCGCGCTGCAGGTGTACTTCAAGGCGGGGCTGCTGACCGCGATCGCTGACGCGGACGTGAAGCTCGGCTTCGACCGTTCACGCGCACGGGACCTCAACTGGCTCTTCACGAACGAGCGCATCGACCCGCACCCGGTGCAGCACGTGCAGGACCAGTACTTCGAGTTCCTCCGACACCTGGGCGTCGATCCCGAGCCGGTGAGGTGGAAGATCCCGATCCGGGACGCGGTGCGCCGCGAGCAGCGAGCATTCGTCGACTCGCTCGATCGGCCGCCGGTCGGGCTCGTCGTCGGCACGAGCAAGCCGCAGAAGAACTGGGAGCCCGAGCGCTACGCGAGGCTGGCGGAGGCGCTCGAGTCCGATCTCGGTTACCGCCCTGTCCTGGTCGGCGGTCCATCGACGATCGAGCGCCGCGCCGCCGATCGCATCCTTGCCGCGACCGGCGCGCACGTGATCGACGCGCTCGGCGACAGCGTCGCCCGCCTCGTCGCGCTGCTCGATGCCAGCACACTCGTGATCAGCCCCGACACCGGACCGCTGCACATCGCGCGGGCGCTCGACACGCCGGTCGTCGGCCTCTACGGGTACACGAACCCGAAACGCTACGGGCCCTACCGCCAGGACACGGACCTGATCGTGGACGGCTACGCCCGCTATCCCGGCGAGGAATACGGTCCGAGCATGGAGTACCGTGAGGACGGAATGTCGCGGATCACGGTCGAGATGGTGCTCGACGCCGTGGAGAGGGCGAGGGCGAGGGCGAGGGCTAGGGCTAGGCAGGGGGAGGAGTGAGGGGAGAGGGCGAAGGGGCGAGGGCGGGGGAGAATCGGGGCGGAGGTGGGGTATCGTGTTCGGCTCGGAGGACGGGGAGTGCACTCGATGAGCATTCGGAGAGGGGCGTGAGGGGCGATCGGGCGAGGCGGGAGGGAACCGTGGCAGCCGGCGGGGCATGAGGCTCTACCGGCGCGTCCTCTCGTACGTGCTCCGCTACCCGGGGCTGATCACGGCGGTGATCGTGTCCACGCTGGTGTTCGCGGCCCTGGACGCGTTCAGCCTGCTCATGCTGATCCCGTTCCTGAAGCAGCTTTTCGGGCAGTCGCCGCTGGCGATGCCGGCGGGGCAGAAGGGGATCCAGCAGATCCTGGACGCGACAGTCGGTCGCTTCATTCATCCGGGCGACTCGCCGCAGCAGGTGCTGACCGGGATCATCGTCTTCATCCTGATCGTCTTCCTGCTCAAGAACATCTTCGACTTCCTGAAGTCGTACTTCTCGGCGGCGCTCGAGCAGAAGGTCACGCGCGGGCTGCGCGACACGGTGTACGACCACCTGCTGAACCTCGACCTTCGCTTCTTCCAGCGGACTCGCGCGGGGCAGGTGATCTCGCGGCTGACGAACGACGTGGATCAGCTCCGGCTGCTGGTCACGCGCAACCTCGCGCAGCTCGCCACCTCGGTGTTCCAGATCCTCGTCACGCTGTATTTCGCGCTGCGTATCTCGGTATCGCTGACGCTGCTGACGCTGGTCGTGCTGCCGGCGATGTTCGGGGTGTGGGGGCGCATGCTGCGCCGGCTGCGCACGGGTGATCGCCGGGTGCTCAACCTGGCCGCGGACGTGTCGTCGCACATCCAGGAAACCGTGGCGGGCGTGCGGCTCGTGAAGTCGTCGACGGCGGAGCCGTTCGAATCGCAGCGATTCCGTACCCTGACGCGCGCCTACTACCGCACCTACGTGCGAACCGAGGCACTGCGCTCCCTGGCCGGCCCGCTGACGGAGATGATGGCCGCGTTCGGGACGGTGCTGCTGCTCTGGTACGGCACGCGGCTCGTGCTCATCGAGCACGCGCTCGATGGTGCGACGTTCATCACCTTCCTGGCGCTGTCGATGAAGCTGTACGCGCCCGTGAAGTGGATCTCCAAGTTCCCGTCGGTCATCCAGCCGGGGCTGGCCGCGGCGGAGCGGATCTTCGAGTTCACGGACGTGCCGGTCGAGATCGAGGACCGGCCGGACGCGCGGCCGTTCGGCGGCGAACACGAGGTCATCCGCTTCGAGGACGTCTCCTTCTGCTACGAGCCGGGGGAGCCGGTGCTCGATCGGGTGAGCGTGGAGGTGCGGTCGGGGGAGGTCGTGGCTCTGGTCGGCCCGAGCGGAGCGGGGAAGACGACCATGGTGGACCTGCTCGCGCGCTTCTACGACCCGACCGAGGGTCGGATCACGATCGACGGCGTGGACCTGCGCGACTACGCCCTGGAGTCGCTTCGCTCGCGCATGGGCATCGTGACCCAGGAGACGGTGCTGTTCCACGACACGGTGCGCGCGAACATCGCGTACGGGCTTCCCGCGACACCGCATGAGGCGATCGAGCGGGCGGCGCACGCCGCGCACGCCGACGAGTTCATCGGCCATCTGCCGGATGGCTACGACACGGTGCTCGGAGAGCGGGGCACGCGGCTCTCGGGCGGGCAGCGCCAGCGAATCGCGATCGCCCGCGCGCTGCTGAGAGATCCGCCGATCCTGATCTTCGACGAGGCGACCTCCGCGCTGGACAGTGAATCGGAGCGTCTCGTGCAGATCGCGATCGACCGGCTGCTCGAGGGGCGCACGGTGTTCGTCATCGCGCACCGACTCTCCACGGTGAGGCACGCCGACCAGATCCTGGTGCTGCGGGAGGGGCGGATCGTGGAGCGTGGCCGACACGAGGAGCTGCTCGAGCGGAACGGCGTCTACCGTCGCCTCCACGAGCTGCAGTTCGCGGAGCCGTCGCGCGAGGACGCCGGAGAGCCGGAAGCCGCGGCGGCGGAGTCGTGAGCCGGTCCTACCGCATCCTGCTGACCACGTGGCAGGACTTCGGGGCCGGCTCGATCCAGTCGGTGCAGTACCTCGCGGAGGGACTGAAGGCGCGCGGGCACGACGTACGGGTGGCGTGCCCGGCCGACGGCGTGCTCGGGCGCAGGCTGAGCTCCGGACCGGTGCCGGTCGAGGACTTCAGCTTCGACCGCGGCTGGAGCCTGCGCTCCGGTCGCGCGCTCGCGACGCTCGCCCGGCGCCTCCGGCCGGAGTTGATCGACGCGCAGGAGTCCCGCGATCGCAAGGCCGCGATCCTCGCCCGCACGCTGTTCGGCTGCCGCGCCCGGCTCGTGATCACCCGCCGGCAGATGAGCTCGTCGTTCGTGCTCGAGAACACGCTGTACGGCCTGGCCGCGGACCGCGTCATCGCGATCAGCCGCGGGGTGGCGGAGCAGCTGGCGGGGCGAGGCATGCCGCGTCGGCGCATCCGCGTGGTGCACACGGGGCTCGACCCGCGCCGCATCGAGGGCGAAGTCGCCGACGCGGAGCGCGCGGCGTTGCGCGCCGAGCTCGGCCTCGATCCGGCGCTGCCGACCGTCGGCGTCGTGGCGCGCAGGAAGGACCAGGAGACGCTGCTGCGCGCGCTGCCGCGGCTGAGCCGTCCCGTGAACGCCCTCTTCGTCGGCATCGAGCGCGACGAGGCGCTCGCGCGGCTGGAGGAGCGCATCGCCGGATCGATTCCCGCGGGCAGCCGCATCGCCTACACCGGCTTCCGTGATCCCGTGCGGCCGCTTTATGCTCTGCTGGACGTGAAGGTGCTCACGACCCGCGCGGAGGGGCTGTCCCAGGCGCTGCTCGAAGCGATGTCGCTCGGCATCCCGGTCGCCACCGCAGCGATCGGCGGCACCCCCGAGCTCGTGCGGCACGAGGAGAACGGGCTGCACTTCCCGCCGGGCGACGACGCCGCCCTTGCCGTCGCGCTGGAGCGGCTCCTCGACGAGCCCGGGCTGCGCGAGCGGCTGACCGCGCGAGCGCGCGAAACGGTCGCCGAGCGGTTCACCGCAGCGACGCTCGCGGAGGGCACGGAGGCGGTGTACCGGGAGCTGCTGGAGCCGTGATCGTGCCGCAGCTCGCGCTCGGCCGCGGCTGGCGCGGTGGGCAGCGCCAGACGCTGCTACTCGCCGGCGGCCTGGCCGATCGGGGGGTGCGGGCGCCGGTCGTCGCCCCGCCCGGCGCCGAGATCCTGGAGCGAGCCGCGGCTGCGGGGCTGGAGACGGTGCCGCTGCCCGCGCTCGGAGAGATGGACCCGCTCGGCGCATTGCGCATCGCAAGACTCGAAAAGCGCCTGGGCACCGACGCGCTGCACGCGCACAATGCCACATCGCACGGCGTCGCCGCGCTGGCCCGGCTGCTCGGCCGGGGCTCGCCCCTGATCGTCACGCGTCGCAGCCTGCAGGGGCGGGTCGGAGCGGCGTCACGGCTGAAGTACGTGAGCGGCGCCGAGCGCTACATTGCGATCAGCCGCGCGGTCGCCGAGGATCTCGCGCGTCTGGGCGTCCCACTGGAGCGGATCACCGTCATCCCGAGCGCGGTGGCGCTTCCCGCTCCGGGCACCGAGACGCCGGTGGACTGGCACCGGCGCCTGGATCTACCGGCCGACGCGCGCGTGGTCGGGTCGGCTGGGGCGCTGTCCGGGGAGAAGGACTACGCGACGCTCATCCGGGCGGTCGCGCTCCTCGACCCTTCGGTGCACCTGGCGATCGCGGGGGACGGCCCCTTGCGGACGGCGCTGCTACGGCTCGCCGCGGACCTCGGCGTCGACGCGCGCGTGCACTTGCCCGGGCATCTCGAGGAGATCGGTGACGGCCTGCGCGGAATGGAGGTATACGCCCAGCCGAGCGCGAGGGAGGGACTCGGCACGGCCGTGATGGAGGCGATGGCGCGCGGCGTGCCCGTCGTCGCGTCCGCCGTCGGCGGGCTGGTGGATCTCGTCGCCGATGGAGAGACCGGTCTGCTCGTCCCGGCCGGCGATCCCGCTGCGCTGGCCGGCGCTCTTCGGCAACTGCTCGAATCGCCGGAGCTGCGGGAGCGGCTCGCCGCGAGCGCGCTCGCGGCCGTCGAGCGGCTCTCCCCGCAGCGGCTCGTCGAGCGGACGCTGGAGGTCTACCGCTGCGTGCTGCGGAGGCGCGGGACCGCCCGATGAGTGACGGTCCGAGCGTGCCCCTGCGGCACCGCGCGGAGTATGCGCTGTTCCGGGCCGCGACCGGGGCGTGCATGGCGCTCGGCTCCCCGGGCGAGTTGCGGGCCGCGGAAAGGATCGGCCGCACGTTCTATCACACGGTGCGGATCCGGCGGGACGTGGTGCGCGCGAACCTGCGCGCCGCATTCCCGGAGCGCGATGATGCCTGGATCCGCGAGACGGCCGCGGCGAGCTATGCACACATCGCCCGCGAGACGATCGTCGCGCTGCGCTACAACGAGCTCGGCGCCGACCGCATCCGGGAGACGGCGACGGTCGTCGGGGAGGAGCCGCTGATGGAGGCGGTGCGTGCCGGCGGGGCGGTGCTCGTCACCGCCCACCTCGGAAACTGGGAGGTGGGGCTGCACGTGATGGCCGTCCGCGGGCTGCCCTCCAGCGCGATCATGCAGCGGCAGAAGAACCGGCTCTTCGACGCGTTCATCAACACCGGTCGCGGGCGCTTCGGCACCGAGGTGATCGACCGGCGGCACGCGGCCGCCGGCACGATGCGGGCGCTGCGGCGCAACCGCGCGGTATATTTCGTAGCCGACCAGAACGCGGGGCGGAACGGAGTCTTCGTCCCGTTCTTCGGCCGGCCGGCGTCGACGCACCGGGGGCCGGCGCTCCTGGCGCTGCGCTCGGGCGCTCCGCTGTTCGCGGTCTCGATCCGTCGGGTCGCGGACTGGCGCTACGCCATCCGTTTCCAGCGCATACCGGTCCACCGGGAGACGGACCCCGAGGAGGCGGTTCGCGACGCCACCGCACGCTTCACACGGTGGCTGGAGGACGAGATACGGAAGGCGCCGGAACAGTACTTCTGGCTGCACAAGCGGTGGAAGACGCCACCACCGGAGGAACCGGATGCATGGGAGACCGGTACACTATCAACGGTGTGACTCCCCGAAAGCACGAAGAAGACCGTGATCTATATTTGCATTCCATCACACGGCGAAGAGCAGACCATCGGTGTGCTGCTCTGGAAGGTCCGTCAGGTAATGGCGGAATTCCAGCGCGACTACCGTGTTCTCGTGCTCGATGATGGCTCGACGGACCGGACGCCGTCCGTGCTCGAGCCGTACCTGCGGGTCATGCCGCTGACCGTGCTTCGCCACGAGGGGCGACAGGGTCACGCACCGTCGCTCGAGCGGCTGCTCCGCGAGGCCGCCGCCCGCGCTCCCTACCCGAAGCGGGACTGCGTCGTCACGCTGCAGGCCGACTTCACGGATGATCCCGAGCACATCCCGGATCTGGTGAAGCGCATCGAGGGCGGCATCGACGTCGTCGCCAGCGTGGCGCGGCTGCCCGCCGAGACGCCGCGGACGGTCCGTTGGGCCAGGGCCATAGCGGCGAGGCTCGCGCGCATGTTCCGGCGCTGGCCGGCGGAGGTGTCGGATCCGCTGTCCGGCTACCGCGCCTATCGTGTGATCTGTCTGCGGAAGATGTTCGAGCAGCACGGTGATGCGCCGATCCTTCACGGCGCGACGTGGACCGTGAACGCGCAGCTGCTGCAGCTCGTCGCGCCGGAGGCGAGGCGCGTGGACGAGATCAATGTGGCGCCGCGCTACGGCTCGCGGCGTCGTGCGAGCCGTCTGCAGCCATCGGCGGCGATCCTCGACTTCGTCCGCTTTCTGCGCAACGCGCCCGTCGCGCGGCTCGGCTCTCATGCCGAAGTCGAGGAGATGCAGGCGCCGCCGGTCGCTGAGGAGTGGGCCGCGGGCACCGTCCGCCGGCAGCGCGGCGAGGAGCCCTCTCGTCGGAGGGGGAGCTCCGGCGGCGGAGGTCGGCGCCGACGTCGCTCCGGGACTGCGAGCGAGGCCCAGAAGGCCGAGGACGAGGGGGCCGTGAAATCGAGCGGAGGAGGCAGCCGCAGCGGTCGGCGTCGCAAGCGCGGCGCACGGCGCAACGGGGCGCCCGAGGAATCCTCGGACAACTCGCCTGCCTCGACGGTGGCCGCCGCGCCGGAAGAGCAGTCGGCCGCGGCGGCGGATCCGGACCGGCCCCGGCGGCGGCGTCGCCGCTCGAGGCGTGGCGGCCGTCGTCGCTCCGGCTCCGGCGCTCCCGCGACGGACTCCGGGACGACCGCGGAGACGCCGAGCGGCAACGGCGCGCGTCAGGAGCGGGATCAATGAGCGGGCTCCGACTGCTGCCGCTGCTCGCGATCGCCGCGACGGTGGTGTCGCTTCCCGGCCACGCGCAGGAGGGGCGCGGGGCGCCACCCGACACCGCGGCCGAGGGCGAGGTCATGACGTACGACGTCAGCCTGAGCCCGTTCGGCCGCGTCGGGAGGGGCGCGCTGAAGGTGATGGGGCTCGACACGGTGAGAGGCATCGCCGCGTACCGGCTGCGCATGGACATCGTCGGTGGCGTGCTGTTCGCTAAGGTGGACGACCGGATGGAGTCCTGGGTCGACCGCGCCGACTTCCAGTCGGTGCGCTTCCACCAGGACCAGCACGAAGTCAACTACAAGCGGAAGCGCACGCTGGACTTCTATCCGGATTCCATGCGCTGGGTCTCGGACCGCGGCAAGAGCGGCGAGCTGGGCAGCGATCGGCCGCTGGACGACGTCTCGTTCCTATACTACGCGCGGCTGCTGCCGCTCGAGGTCGGCGAGACGTACACGCTGAACCGCTACTTTGCGCCGGACGGCAACCCGGTCACGCTGAAGGTGCTGCGCCGCGAGACGATCAATGTCCCCGCCGGCCGCTTCGAGACGCTGGTGATCCAGCCGATCATCCGCACCGACGGCCTGTTCGCCGAAGGCGGCAAGGCCGAGCTCTACCTCACCGACGACGACCGTCGCATCCTGGTCCAGCTGAAGTCCGACGTGCCCGTGCTCGGCAGCCTGAATCTCAAGCTGACCGGCTACATGCCGGGCGAGCGGCCCCGGCAGCTCGGCGACTCCCATTAGCGACACTGCCGCCACCTCATGAGCGAGCGCCCGCGCGAGATCGATCCGCAGGAAATCCGGACGGTCCCCGTCGCGGCCCGTTCCAACAAGGTGACCGCGCGAGAGTTCGCCCGCCCGCCCGGAGCCGACCGCTCCTTTCTCGCGTTCCTCGACTCGCTGCCCGACCTCCTGCAGGCGCGCAGCTTCCTCGCCGTCGCCAATGCGCTCGCCGCGACCGCGCGGGCGAACGGGCCGCGGGGGGAGCTCGCCAGTGAACGAGCCGGTGAGCCGCCGGACAATGTCGCCGACCGCGCCACGGCTCGCGTGCAGCGGGCCGGCGTCTGCATGCTCGGCGGCCACATCGTGAAGACCGGGCTCGCGCCGGTGCTCATCGAGCTCATGCGCGTCGGCGCGATCACACACCTCGCCTCGAACGGCTCCGCGGTCATTCACGACTACGAGATGGCCCGCTTCGGCGGCACCTCCGAGGACGTCGAGGCGGGGCTCGCCAATGGCTCGTTCGGCATGGCCGAGGAGACAGGGCGCGGCATGAACGAGGCGATCGCACGCGGAATGGCGGAGGGGCGGGGGCTCGGTGAGGCGCTGGGTCGCGACCTGGCCGGGAGAAACGACCTGGCGCGACCCGAGCTGTCACTGCTGCTGGCCGCGCGGCGCCTCGGGATCGGCTTCACGGTGCACGCCGCGATCGGCGCCGAGATCACGCACCAGCACCCGTCCGCGGATGGCGCGGCGATCGGCGCGACCAGCATGACCGACTTCCGCCGTCTTGCCGCGCACCTCGAGCACCTCGAGGATGGCGTCGTGCTCAACTTCGGCTCGGCCGTCATCATGCCCGAGGTCTTCCTGAAGGCGCTCACGGTGTGCCGCAACATCCACGACGGGCGACCGCGCGCGTTCACCGCCGCCGACTTCGACATGAACCGTCACTACCGGCCGCGCGTCAACGTCGTCGAGCGCCCGACGCGCAGCGGCGGCGGGCACGGCTATCAGATCACCGGCCACCACGAGATCATGGTGCCCCTGCTCGCGTGGGCCGTGCTGGAGCGGCTGCGGAAGGACCCGTGAGCGGCGCCGTGGCCTGGGTGGGGACTCGCTCGCCGGTCGACTCTCGATGCGCGGCCGCTCGCGAGCCTCTCGGCTCCGAGATCTCACGCCCACGCCCGCGAGAGGCAGGACCGTTTCGTGGCCTGCGCTCGCCGCCCTCGCGCCACCGCGCCGAGCGAGACTCCGCCGCCTTTTCCGCCGCGGCCGCCCGTCCGATGAGGTATCCGATCGGCACCGCCATCAGCGCCGCGGCGAGGCCGCTGCCGAGCGTGCTCGTTCCGCTGCGCAACCGACCCGCGACATAGCCCGCCGGAAGCGCGACCAGCGCCGCACCCGCCGCCGCGATCCGCGGCGCGTAGGCATGCTTCATGTCCCAACGAGCCTTCGCCAGCTTCAGCGCCTTGCCCGGGTGCTTCACCGCGAACGTCAGCTTCGGCGCCTTGATGTAGCTGTAGAGCTCGAGCGTGGATCCGATCATCGCTGCCTCCTTCATCCGGGAACGGTGGATAATCGAAGTGCAAGGCACGTGCTAGGATGGCGCCGCAGAATTCTCGATCGGGCCGTGCGGAGCAACCGCCCGGGTCCGAACGACGGCGTCTAGACGACGATCCCGAAGAACCAGAGGACGAGCAGGATCAGACCCACCACCACGAGCACGTGGATCAGACAGCCCGCGACCCGAAACACCAGGAATCCGAGCACCCATGCGATGAGCAACAGAATCCCGATCCAAAGCAGCAGCGTGGCCATTCCACCTCCGTTTACGTGTTGGCCGTTCGGGGGGCGAGGGCTTGCAAGGAGTCTGCCCGAAGCGAAGGGGATGCGGGGGCGGGTGGGGCTTCGGTTCGCGACGCGTCTTCAACTCCCGCTCGGCGTTCCCCGGGGTCCGGTCGGGGACTTTGGGGCGCCGTGGGGCTTCAACTCTTCGTCGGCATTTGGCAAGCAGCGAGTGGGGGGTGCGCTCCTCCACCCCCCAATGGCCCCCAAGCCGGCGCTGAGGGCCCGCCTTGACCGGAGGGTTCGAGGCGGCGCATGGCCCGGCCTACGTGACGTCGCGATCCCTTGACAGTCCAGGTGCTTCCGCTAGCTTTTTCGCTCCTGGGATCGGCGCGGTGCCGAGCGGGTTCGGTGTGATCGCGCCGTCTGGAGTGGGTCTCGCTCGCGGTTCGGGGGCGTGCCGCTCGTGCGGCACGCCCGAGCGCGGTCGGCACGCCCGAGCCGCGGTGGAAGCGCTCCGCGCGGGTCCGCTGCCGCCGCGACCGAAGCTTGTTCGGAAGGACCGCGCCGGGAGAGGCCCTCGTTGGCCTCGAGGAGCACATGCGGTCGGACGGGGCGGGTGCCTGGATCCGTGTGGAGTGGGGTCTCGCTCGCGGTTCGGGGGCGTGCCGCTCGTGCGGCACGCCCGAGCCCGCGGTGGAAGCGCTCCGGCGCGGGTCCGCTGCCGCCGCGACCGAAGCTTGTTCGGAAGGACCGCGCCGGGAGAGGCCCTCGTTGGCCTCGAGGAGCACATGCGGTCGGACGGGGCGGGTGCCTGGATCCGTGTGGAGTGGGTCTCGCTCGCGGTTCGGGGGCGTGCCGCTCGTGCGGCACGCCCGAGCCCGCGGAAACATCGTCGTCTGGGGTGGGTAGGTGGGTGGGAGGGCGAGACGCCGAGACGCCCCCATCGTCTAGTGGCCTAGGACATTCTGGTTCTCAGCCAGAAAACCGGGGTTCGATTCCCCGTGGGGGTATTCGCCCCGCCCAGCTTCCACATGCGTGCGGCGCCCATACGTCCTCCGCGCAGGCGTGCGGCGCGAAAGCCGCACGCGGTCGGATGAGGGAACCGGATCGACGCCGAGGGCGGCAACCTCCCGATTTCACTGGAGTGTCTTGAAGGATCCGGTCGCGTAGCTCAGTTGGTTAGAGCGCACGGTTCACATCCGTGAGGTCGTAGGTTCGAGTCCTACCGCGACCATAAACGCCGTAAGTCGTTGCAATACAGCGACTTACGGCGTTTTGCATCCTTTTGTATCCTTCGCGGCTGACACGGGCGCCTCCGCCACAGGCCAAGGCCAACGCAGTGGTGCATTCCGGCTGGCCGATGATCGACGAGATGGTCTCCATCCTCCGCCCTCGTCCGGAGACCAAAAATCCGTTGTGCGACAATGACTCCGGAGGGTGCTGTTCACTTCCTCCGTAACACCCCGCCCACATCCTCCGTCATCCGACAGGCACCATCGCGAAGTCGAGCGCGGCCATGGGCTCGTGCGCGTCTCCCCTCCCAGCCTCTGCAAGGCGGAGCCGGAGAGGCGTGCACCACCGCGCCGCCCCCACGCCTGCGACCCGCGCCATCCACTCCGCCTCGGTGCGGAGGAAGTCCGGGTGCCAGCCCGTGATACGCCGCTCCCGGTTCTCGATCCGCCCCGCTCCTCGATCCTGAGGGTCGACTTGCCGGCCTCCGACTGGAACCTCAGGAACATCACTGCCGCCTCCCGCACCGCTCAGCCGTCGCCCGCCTGTACCGCCCGGCCTCCCCGCCGTCTGCCGGATATAGCCGCGGGCGGAGCCGTTCGCCACGTTATAGAGCCGAAACTTCCCCTCCTCCGCGCTCGGCCCGATCAGCAGCTCGTTCGCCGGCGTCCGGTACCCCCTGTACGGTTCCCGCGCCGCCTCCTTCCCGCACGCAGCCATGCGCACGGCCAGGGCCACGATCACTGCGCCGAACAGCAGTCGCATCTCCATGGATCGCCTCCTGTGAGCGTGCTATACACGCACCCACGTCGGCCTCGGGCGGGAGGCTCCAGGAGACAAGGGCCGGTCCGGGGTCTGCCATCGGAAGATGTCGAGCATTCACCCGGAACAATCCGTCAGCAACCCGACGCAGTTCGTCTGGCTGTTTCGGTGGACCGGAACACGTGTATAATGGGCGGGAGTACCTTCTTCCTGCATGTGCGGACGGCGCCATGAGCGAGCCTTCCCTCCCTCCGACTCCACCGGAACGGTCGGCCGAGCCGGACCCCACGACGGCGGCACCGGCGACCACGACGGCACCGGAGACCGGGGCGGCACCGGACTTCCTCGCGGCACTGAAGCGGCGGCAGCTGGTGCTGTGGACCGCCACGTACCTGGCGGGCGCGTGGGCGGTCCTGGAGTTCACGGGTTTCCTTGCCGATCAGTACGGCTGGCCCGCCGAGGTGGTCAACGTCATCCTCCTCTTCCTTGCCCTCGGGCTGGTGGCCACCGTCATTCTGGCGTGGAACCACGGGGAGCGGGGTCGCCAGAGGGCGACGCCCGTGGAGGTCGTCGCTCTCGCGGGGCTGGTCCTGGCTGGCGGGGTGGGCGCGGCCTTCGTCGCCCGCTACTCGCCTGCGGGTCCGCGGATGCAGCGGCTCGCCATCCTGCCGCTGGCGGACCTCACGGGTGACGCCGGGCAGGAGTACCTGACGGAGGGCGTGCACGAGGCGCTCATCTCGGAGCTCGGGCAGCTGGGGCTGTCCATCACGGCCCGGTCGACCATGGTGCAATACCGGGACACGGAGGAGCCGATCCGCCAGATCGCCCGCGAACTGGGCGTGGACGGGGTGGTGGAGGGCGCGGTGTTCCGGGCCGGGGACAGCCTCGAGATCACGGTCCGGCTGTACGACGACGACGAGGACGAGGTCTGGTCGGGTGCCTTCCAGGGCGGCCTGGCCGACATCCTGACGCTCTACCGCGGCTTCGCCCGGGCCATCGCGGAGCAGATCCGGCTGAGCTTGAGCCCGGAAGCGGACGCGCGCCTGCGCCGGACTCCCGTGGTCGATCCCGGCGTCTACGAGACCTACCTCCGGGGGATGCAGCTCGTGAACATCCGGACCACCCGCGCCGAGGCCGACAGCGCGGTGGCGCTCCTGAGCCGGGCCGTGGCGGAGAACCCGGGCGACGCCCGGGCCTACGCCGGACTCGCCGCCGTCTACGCCAACCTCGGCCACGGCTTCGACCCGCCGCCGGGGGTCTGGCCCCGGGCCCGGGCGGCGGCCGAGCGGGCCATCCGTCTCGACTCCACGCTGGCCGACGGGTGGGCTGCGCTCGCCGACTACAAGGCGTACTCCCAGCGGGACTGGGCGGGGGCGGAACGGGCGTTCCGGCGCGCCAACGATCTCAATCCGAGCCTCGCCATGAACCACTACCACTACGCGTGGTTCCTGGGGCTGTTCGGTCGGGTGGACGAGGCCATCTCTGAGCACCGCCGGGCGCAGGACCTGGATCCGCTCACGCCGTTCCACTCGACCTGGGCCCCGGCCCTCCACTGGTTCGACCGGGACTATCAGCGGGCGCTGGAGGAGGCACGGGAAGTGCGCGAGCGCTATCCCGACGGCGTTGTCGCCAACTACGTTCTGGGGGAGAGCGCGATCCGGCTGGGGCGGGTGGACGAGGCGATCGCCGCCCATGAGCGCATGGCCCACCGCGCGCCCGCGTGGAACTGCTACCTGGGCCGGACCTATGCCCGCGCGGGGCGAGCGGCGGACGCGGTCCGGATCCTCCGCGACATCGAGGAGCAGCCGGTCACCCCCTGGAACGCCCTCTGCCTCGCCCACCTCCATGCCGCGCTCGGCAACCGCGACGCGGCCCTCCGCTGGCTCGCCTACGAGGAGCCCCACGCCTGGGTGGCCGGGATGGCGACCCAGTTCGAGCCGGAGTGGGACAGCTACCTGAAGGACCCGCGCTACCAGGCCCTGTTGAAACGGATGAATCTCCGCTACGGCCCGGGCGACGCCGCCCCTGTTCCCCTGCCCATCGTGGCCCCGCCGCTCCCGGACGCCCGAGACCTCTTCACTGCCGAGCGGGAGGAGGCCGAGGGGTAGGCGGGGCATCCGATCTGGCGACGCCGCTAAGAGCCCCCTGTTCCATCGGCTCCGGCGGCTCCCTCGGCGGAGATCAGCCGCCGGGGTGCACGCCGAGCCGCGTCCACCCGCGGCTGGAGCATCGGGTCGTAGCGGCCCTGTGGTTCCGGCTGGAGCGGAACAGCCACGTGGCGGCGCGGAACCCCCATCTGCGGCATCAGGTGGGTGGGGCGACCGGGGAGGAGGTGTGGATGTCGTGTCCCACTTGTCCCGGGACATAGGTGTGGAAAGGGAAGGTGTGGAACCTCCCCCCGAAACTCGGCCAGTTCCTCGCTCTTCACGGCCTCCATCCAGGCCAAACACCCAGCAACGGCGGGGATAAAGCGGAATCATCTCGAATCACCGGGCATAGAAGCGCGGTCCTACCGCGACCATACAATGCAGTAAAGAGAACGGGTTCCAGCCAACCTCTGGAAGGTTGGGTCTAGAACCCGTTCTGACTTCCTGCCCTACCGGACCGGCGCCGACAGCTCATTCGGGTGGCACAGCACCGCGATCGTCCCGTCGATCCCCGGCAGCACCAGCCGACCGGCGGGGCCGACCCTCAGGTGTTCCGACAGCTCGCCGAGCCAGTGCGCCATGGCGACCGCCCGCCGGAGATCATGCGGATGAGCCGCGAGCAGTGGGATGTCTGGACGCGCGGGTCGGCGATCCGGCGCGCGGGCTACGCCGGGTTCAAGAGGAACGTCGCCGTCGCCATCGGGAACGGGCTGGCGTCGGTGGACGAGCCGCCAGAGGAGGCGGTGGCGGTGCTACGGGAGGCGCTGGAGGACCCGGAGCCGCTCGTGCGGGAGCACACGTTGGGGGCGCTACGCCAGATCGGGCGGTAATCCGACGCTCCGTCCAGCGCGGCAGGTGCATGGTGAACCTGGTCCGCCGATATCGGCGGATCACATGCTGGAGGAGGGCAGCTCGGACCCTCGGCTGCTCCGTGAAACCGGGTTCGTCCTCGCGCGGATCAGGGAAGGGCGGAGCGACCTGGCCGGTGCCCGGGACGCCCTGGACCGGAGCTTCCTCACGTCGGCTCAGTACTACACCTCCACGTTCCGCCGGGAGCAGGGCCGGCTGGCTGCGGCTGCCGGGGACACGACCGAGGCGGTCGAGGCCTACCGCCGTTACCTGGCCACGCGAACTGACCCGGAGCCCGCCCTGCGCCCGGCATTGGATCGGGTGGGCCGGGCGTTCGATCAGCTCGTCCGCCAGCTGCCGCGACGCTGAGGTAGAGGGACTGTTCGTGTTCACC
The DNA here is from genome assembly GCA_963798855.1 of uncultured Gemmatimonadales bacterium. GTDB lineage: Bacteria > Gemmatimonadota > Gemmatimonadetes > Longimicrobiales > RSA9 > CAWCUU01. The sequence continues at coordinate 1,205,430 of CAWCUU010000002.1, forward strand.
GGTTCCGGCGCAACAGGAGCAGCTCGACCTGTCCTTCCGTCGGAAACTCCCTGGCGGCGTCGTCAATCACCATGTTCTCGTTATAGCACACCTCACGCCTCAGCGATCGACGAAGTGGAGATCGTTCGTCACGCAGGTGGAGTGGGGGGACGGGGTGGATACGTTGTCCCGCTTGTCCCGGGACGTAGGTGTGGAAGGGGCAGGTGTGGAACCTCCCCCTGGAAATCGTCCAGATCCTCTCGACTCCACGCTGGCGGACGCACACCTTGCCCTCGGCGGTTCGCTGGACCTGCGGCTGCGCTTCAGGGATGCCCTGGACGAATACCGCAGAGCGGTCACTCTGGACCCTTCGTCGGTCACCGCCCACCACTTTCTCGGCTTCAGCCTGCTCAATCTCGGCTATACCGACGACGCGCTGGTCGAGCTGCGCCACGCGAGCCAACTCGACCCCCTGGCGGTGACCCCCACGAGCGCGCTGGGCTACGCGCTGCTGATCGCCCGGCGATTTCCGGAATCCATCGAAGCGTCCCGCCGCGTGCTGTCGCTCGACTCGACCTTCCCGCTGGCAATCTACGGGCTCGGACTGGCGCAGGCCTTCAGCGCACAGGCCGACGCATCGGTGCAGACCCTCGAGCGAGGCGCGCGGCTGTACCCGCGCGACTCCAGAATCGCCTCCGCGCTGCTCTTCGCCTACGCGGCGGCCGGGCGCTGGCCGGACGGGGACCGGATGCGTGCGCACCTCCACCAGCCCGGCACCGACGCATTTGACGGGCAAGCCGCGATCGGCGACCTGGTTTTCGGGGACGCCGAGCCCCTCCTGCGACTCCTGACGTCGGAGGCCGGCCAGCGACGCTTCATCTACAACGGCGGCGCGATCGGCTGCAATCCGCTCTTCGACCCCCTCTGGAAAAGCGCTCGCTTTCGGACGGCGACGCGCAAGCTGACCATCCAGCCGTGCGGCCTCGCGCGGCCCTGGCCAATGTCGACATCCTCGAAACCGATCTCCTGAACGACCTGCCTTATCGACTCAACGGGTGGGTCGAGATGCGGTTGCGCCGTGCCGACGCAGACCGCGCCGGTTGCGTTCGGGTCCGGGACGGCCGATCCCGCATCCGCACAAGACTATCCGAATGCTCGCGTTGCTTTCGTAGCTCCAAGGTATGGCCTGCAAACGACTTCCGCCTCACGGCCTCAATGGACCGGCTCCTGCACGAGCGACGCTCAGCCGATTCCGGTGCATCATCAACGTCCAGGTCCGTGTCCCCCGTCCCCGGCCCGACATGAGTGTCTTCATGCACGACCTCCATTACTCTGCGCGGCTTGCACGCAGGACTCCGGGCACCACGCTATTGATCGTGCTGGTGCTCGGGTTGGGCATGGGTGCGAGCACCGCCGTTTTCACCGTGCTCAACAACACGCTGCTGCGCCCGATGATGCTCGAGGACGTCGACGAGCTCGTGCGCATCGACGACGTGAATCTCGGCCCGGATGGAACCGGGGACGAGAGGAACATCTCGCCGCTCAACGTCGATGCCCTGGGCCGGAGCTCCCGCACCCTGGCCGCCGTCACCGTCCAGCAGGCACGCTGGTTCGTGCTGAGCGGCCGGGATGAGCCGGTGCGCCTGCGCGGAGCGGCCGTGTCGGGCGGCTGGAACCGGGCGCTGGGAGTGCAGCCGGTGATCGGCCGCGGCTTCAGCGAGGACGAGCTGCGCGGTGGTGACGGCAGCACCGCCGTCCTGCTCGGCTACGATCTCTGGCAGCGCAGCTTCAGCGGGTCGAGCAGCGTGCTGGGCCGCGCCGTCGTACTGAACGGCACGCCCCGCACGGTAGTCGGCGTGATGCCGCGCGGCTTCCACTTCCCGTACGAGGCTGAAGTATGGGTGCCGATCCATTACGATCCGCAGAACGGGGAGGCGCACTACCTGCTGGCGTTCGGTCGCCGGAAGCCCGGTGCCACGATCGAGGCGGTGAACGCGGAGCTCGCCACGATCTCGCGGCGACTCGCCGCCGAATATCCGGCGACGAACACGGACTGGCGCATGCGCGCGCAGGACCTGCGTGAGAACCTGGTGCGCGGGGCGGATCACGTCACGCTCGCTCTTCTCGCGACCGTCGCTTTCCTGCTGATCCTGTCGAGCGTCAACGTCGCCGCCCTCATGCTCGCGCGCATGCACGGACGTCGGCGCGAGCTGCTGCTTCGCGCAGCGCTCGGCGCGTCCCGCGTGCGGCAGCTGCGACAGATTACGACCGAAGCGCTGCTGCTGTCCGCCGCTGGCGCGATCGTCGGGCTGATCCTGACCATCTTCCTGTTCCCCATCCTCGGCGCGCTCGTGCCGCCGGTCATGAGCGTGGAGCTCGCGCAGAACGATCTCGTGCTCGACCCGCGCGTGCTTCGCGTTCGCCTTTTCGCTGGCGTTGGTGGCCGTGCTACTGGCCGGGCTCCTCCCGGCGTACCGCTCGGTGCCGCGCGATCTTGAGGGCGCCCTGCGGGCGGGCGAGCGGGGCGGCAGCAGCCGGGCCCACCGCTGGTCGCTCCGCGGGCTCGTCCTCGGGGAGGTCGCGCTCGCTCTCGTGCTGCTCGTCGGATCGGCTGGGGTGATCCTCGGCTTCACCCGTGGGCTCGGCGGGAGCGCGGGGTACGATGCGGACGGCGTCTTGACGATGCGGCTCAGCCTCGCCAATGCGGACTATCCGGGTCCTGGGGCGCGGGCGCGCGTGGTCGCCGCGCTGCTGGATCAGGTCCGCGGCGTGCCCGGCGTGTTGTCCGTCGCCGCCACGACCACGAGCCCGCGCCTCAGTTCGTGGAGTACGCGGGTCACGGCCGTGGGCGGCGATCCCTCGGCACACCCACTGGAAGTGCAGTTCCCGGCCGTCTCCACCGGCTACTTCGAGACGATGCGGGTGGGGTTATCGGGGCGGGACTTCGGCCCGGGCGATCGTCTCGAGGCACCTCCTGTCGCGATCGCCAGCCGCGACCTCGCCAAGACCTTCTGGCCGGGCCGCTCCGCCGTTGGACGGCGGGTGCGGATCGATCCCGACGCGCCGCCGTTGACGATCGTGGGCGTGGCCGCGAACACCCGCTGGGCCGACCGCCCCGAGCGCGCCCTCTACGTGCCCTACGCGCAGGCTACGGCCCCGTTGCTGATGCGCGAGGTCCACCTCATGGTCCGGACGGTCGGCAAGCCGAGCGCGGCGTTCGGCGCGGTGCGCGAGCGCATCCGTGCCGTCGATCCTCGCATCCCGGTCTTCGGCGTCGCGCCGCTGACGGAGGTGCGCGGCCCGGAATACGTGCTCGAGCGTACGGGTGCGCTGATCAGCGCCGGGTTCGCCTCGCTCGGCATGCTGATCGCCCTGATGGGGATCTTCGGTGCGCTGACGCACGCGATCCTGGCGGCCAGGCGCGAGCACGCGGTTCGCCGCGTAATGGGCGCGACGCCACGGGACATCTTCGAGCGCCAGCTCCGTGAATTGTTGCTGCTGCTCGGCGCGGGGTCGATTCTGGGCGGCGCGGGCGGGGCTCTGTTGAACCGCGTGTTGCGGCACCTCATCCCGGGCGCGGCGGGAGTGCCGTTTGAGACCTACGCTCTTTTGATCGTGGGCATGGTCGTGACCGGCTGTCTCACCGCGGTGTGGCCCGCGCTCCACGGCGCTCGCAGAGACGTCAACGCCGCTCTACGCGAGGTATAGGGCCGCCGACACGGCCAACCCACCGATCAGTCGGCTATCGACGTTAATCGTTGACCGGTCCTGCCGCGACCATACGGCAGACAGCGGCGATCGGGCATCCTTGGCATGCGGCCGACTACCCGTTACCCTTGCAGACACGCAAACACCTCGACGCACAATAACACACACCCATTCAACCGCCGGTCCTCGAGCCGGCGGCGACGGCGGCGCGGGGCTCCGCTCTGAAAGCGGACCCCCGCGGCGCCCGGAATAGACGGCAGCCGACGCTCCTCGCATGCCGACCGAACGGGTTCCATTCTGCATCGGCACCGGCCGGTCGTGCTGCGCACCTTCGCCGAGGTCCGCCGAGTGGATCACGGAACAGGAAGAATCGCGAACATGCCGCCGCGGTCGCACCGGATCACGATGTGCGTTCGCGTCGCCGCGCTGCTCATCGTGCCCGCGCCGGTCCTCGCGCAGGCGGGGACCGATTCGATCGCGTCGCAGCCGTATCGGCTGGACGCGCTGGTGGTCGTGGCCGACCGCTACGCGACGGCGCTCCGGAACACGGTCGCGGCGACCAGCCTGCTGACGCGCGCCGACCTCAATGCGCTGCCCGCCAGCACCCTCGCCGAGGCCCTCGAGACCGTGCCCGGCCTCATCTTCGTCGAGCAGGACGGCTCCGGCCATCTGCCGATCGCGATCGCGCGCGGCTTCTTCGGCGGCGGAGAGACCTCCTACGTGCTGCTCACGATCGATGGCGTCCCGGCGAACGAGGGCCGGACAGGGCTCGTCGAGTGGAGCCGGATCCCGCTCGACAACATAGAGCGCATCGAGGTGCTCCGCGGCTCCGCCTCCGTATCCTACGGCGACGCCGCGCTCGGCGCCGTCATCAACGTCGTGACCCGGCGCGCGCCACCGTCCGCCGGCGTCTCCGGTCGGGCGGCCGCGTCCGTCTCGTCGTGGAGCGGCGGAGGCGTGCACGCGTCCGCCGGCTCGGGACTCGGCGCCGCCGGCCTGGATGCGGCGGTCGACTACGATCGCGATGAAGGCTTCCGCGACCATTCTCGCTCGAATCGGCTGACGACGTCGCTCTCGCTGGGCCGGTCAGCGGGGTACGGCGGCAACGCGCTCACCGGACGGCTGGCATTCAGCCGCCTGTTCAACGAGGATCCCGGTCCGGTCCCCGAGACCGAGGCAGGATTCGACCGGCGGGGTACCCATCCCGCCTTCGCGAACAATGAACGCACGCAGAAGGCGGCCGAGGCGAGCGTCGAGGGCCGGCGCGCCTGGTCAGGCGGCCGTCGGCTCGACGCGGCCGTCCGCCTGCGCTGGTACGATCAGCAAAGGATGCGAACGCTCCTGCTCACGCCGAGCTTCGGCGACACGCAGGACCAGGACGACCGCGAGGTGGGGGTGTGGGCGCGCACGCAGCTCGCGGCGCCACTGGGCGGCGCGCTTCTCCACGTCGGCGCCGAGGCGCAGGGTGCCTCGTTCCGGACCCGCTACACCGAGCCGGGCACCGGCGCGCCCCTCACGTCCGGCGACGGCCACGAGTGGAAGCTCGGCCTCCACGGCGAGCTGAGCGGCTCGCCCACCGAGCGGCTCCGAATCGTCGGTGGGATCCGCTTCAATGCCGTGCTGCCGACGGACGAGACGCCCGCGTCGCCCGCTTCGCCCTCGTTCCATCAGTGGTCGCCGCGTGTCGGCGGGAACTTCGCGTACCGCGAGGACCCGGCGAGCGCCGGCAACGTCTTCGTGTCGTGGACGCGCGCGTTCAAGGCGCCCACGCTCGACCAGCTCTTCAATGTGCGCGCCATCCCGACGGGCGAGCCTGGCGCGACCATCAGCATCTCGAACGGCGAGCTGAAGCCGCAGCGCTCGACCGCGATCGAGGCCGGCGTCTACCAGCGACTCCCGCTGGGCGGCGGCGAGCGCTACGCCGAGCTGTCGGTGTCCGCCTACCGTCAGTGGCTGGACGACGAGATCGACTTCGACATCCTGACGTACCGCTACGGCAACATCCTGGCGAGCCGCCACACCGGGGCGGAGCTGTCGGTGCGCGCCGTGCTCTCTCCGCGTCTCGAGCTCACACACGCCGCGACGCTCGGCCGGGCCACGTTCCGGACCTCGGCCAACCACGGCAACCAACTCAAGAACATCCCGGAGAGCGCGTTCACGACGACGGCCCGCATCGCGCTTGCCGATCCCCTGTCTCTCACGCTGACGCATCGCGCCGTCGGGCGCGTCTGGCTCGACGACGAGAACACCGAATCACTGTCCGGCAGGTCGCTCTTCGATGCCGGCGTGCAGTGGCGGGTTGGCAGGGTCGGCGCTCGCCTTTCCGTCCGCAACGTGTTCGACGCCGACTACGGCAGCTTCGGTTTCCTGCTCTACGACCCGTTCGCCAACGAGAACGTGCGCATGATCCATCCGGGGATGGGGCGAGCCATCGACCTTCGCCTGACCGTGGGGTCCTGACCCATGCCGGAGCGCCCGCAGGCCCGACGACCGCTTCGGATGCGCCGCGGAGCGACGGCGCCGCTCCGCCTCGCCGCCGGGCTCGTCCTGCTCGTGGCATCCTGCGGTCCGGAGCCTCCGGCGGCGGCGCAGCGGACAACGGCGTCTGTCGGCGGCCCCGCGGGCGCGCTCCCCGCGGCTGGCGTTTCGAATGCCGGGATTGCTCCGACCAGCGGCTCGCGTGCCGGGAGCTCCGCGGCCGCGGATTCCAAGCACGCCGCGCCCTGGACGATGCCGGCGGTTCCGGAACCGATCGCGGAGGGGATCGGCGTTTACCGCACGAACTACTGCGGAACCTGCCACCGCAACACGCTCGCCGGCACCGCCGGCATCTTCGGCCCGAGCCACGACAGCCTGCGCGTGAACGCCGCACGCCGGCTCCACGATCCAGCGTACACGGGTCACGCGACGACGCCGGAGGCGTACGTGCGGGAGAGCATCCGCGATCCCGGCGCATATCGCGTCCCGGGGTTCGAGCACACGCGCTTCCTGATGCCGGCCTACACACAGCTGACCGACTCCGAAGTGGATGCACTGGTTCGGATGCTTCTCTGGCAACCCACAGCGCAAGGAGGACGATGATGACGCGACGTCCGACAGGACTCCTGCCCCTCGCACTCGGTTCCGTCTTCGCGCTCTCCGCGTGTGGCGGCGGCAACGACGCGGAGAACAGTGCCGCCACGCCGGAAAGCACCGAGCCGACCGTCGTCGCCAGCGGTCTGAACACGCCCATGGGTGTGCTCGTCGACGACGACGGCACGGTCTGGATCACCGACAGCGGCACCGGGGGTCCGGATTCTGTCGCGACTCCCGATGCCGCGACGGGGCAGGTGGCGAAGCTGCCCTTCGGCCTGACCGCGCGGCTCGTGCGCGTGGACCCGTCAGGCACGCAGACGGACGTCGTGAGCGACCTCCCCTCGATCATCCTGCCCGACGCACCGATCGGCGCGGCCCGGCTGGCCATGTGGAATGGATCGCTGTACTTCACGAGCGGTGGATGGCAGGACGGAACCGGGCCGCGTCAGCCCAGGAACGCCGCACTGCTCCGGCTCGACGGAGATTCCCTGACCGAAGTCCTCGACACGTGGGACATCGAGAAGAGCCGAAACCCGGCCGGGGCACTCGTCGAAGCGCACCCATTCGGGATCACGGTCGGACCCGACGGCGCCCTGTGGATCGCCGACGCGGCCGGTAACGACCTGTTCCGGGTCGCGTCGCCATCGGACTCGCTCCAGCTGGTCGCCGTCTTCGACGCGCTGCCGAGCCCCGTCCCGAACGCCGCACGCGGCAACGCGATGGAGACCGAGCCCGTGCCGACCGCCGTCGCGTTCATGAACGGCGAGGCCTACGTGTCGTTCCTGCCGGGCGCCCCGTTCGTGCCGGGATCCGGGAAGGTCGTGCACGTCACGTCGGACGGGAAGTACAGCGACTACGCGACGGGCTTCTCCATGCTCTCCGACCTCAAGACCGGGCCGGACGGCAAGCTCTACGGCGTATCCATGGGCACGTTCACCGAGCAGGGGCCGACGCCGAACTCCGGCTCGATCATCCGCATCGGGCCGGACGAGACGTCGGAAGCCGTCCTGACGGGCCTCCAGCTGCCGACCGCCCTCGCGTTCGACAAGGAAGGCAACGCCTACGTCGCGATCAGCGCCCTCGGGCAGCCCGGCGCCGGCCAGGTCGTGAAGTATCCGCACGTCGCGAGCACCGGCGGCTGACGGATCGGCCGCGGTCGCGCTACTCGCGCGCGGCGGCCCTCAGGGGAATCCCATCCGTCGCAGGAGGGCGGTGAGGCGCGGATCCTGACGCGGCGGATCGAACCAAGGCGCGGTCCTGAGCGGTGCCAGCATCGGTGACCGCGCCTGGAACGCGGCCGACAGCGCGTCGAGCGCCGCATCGTGGTGCTCGATCATGACGTCAACGGCCTCTGCTCGGCTGCGTTCGGCGGCCCGCAGCCGTCGTCGACGTCGGCGTCAATGGAAGTCGAAGCGCCCCGGCGCCCAGGCTGCCGGGGCGTTCGATTGTGCGGCCTCGACTGCAGGACCGTCCATGGACTGTGGTTGTGCGCGCTTGGCAAGGGGTCGCCGGCGATGTACTTTATTAGACAAAGAACTTGTCCCGGAGCATCGATGCACGACGCGTACGACGTTATGATCGTGGGAGCCGGACTCGCCGGGCTCGTCGCCGCCGGGCAGCTGGGGCGGCGAGGCGGGCGCGTGCTTCTGGTCGATGCGCGGCCGGCGGTGGACCGGTCCGTTCACACGACGGGCATCTTCGTCCGACGGACGCTGGAGGACTTCCGACCACCGGAGGACTGCCTCGGGCCCGGCATCCGCCGGGTCGTGGTGCATTCCCCTGCGGGGCGTCGCCTGACAGTCACGGCGCGCTCGAAGGAGTTCCGCGTCGGGCGCATGCGGCGGCTGTACCGCCGGCTGCTGGCCGAGGCGCGGAGTCACGGCGTCGAGTACTCGCCGGCAACGCGCTACCTCGCGTCCGAGCCCGCGCCGCCCGGGAGCGTTGTCGGGCTGGAGCGGCGGGGGCGCCTTGCTCGCGTGCGGACACGGCTGATCGTCGGCGCCGACGGGGCCCGCTCGCGGGTGGCACGGGACCTGGGGCTGGAGGAAAACCGCGAGTGGATCGTCGGCGTCGAGGACGTCTTCGACGGCACGCTCGCCGCCGCGGAGCCCGAGCTGCACTGCATCGTGGATCCTCGACTGGCGCCGGGATACATCGCGTGGCTGGCGGACGATGGCGAGTCGGTGCACGTGGGCGTGGGCGGAGCGCCCGGCCGATTCGAGCCCGCCGCCGCGCTCGCCGCGTTTTACGCGCGACTCGAGCGCGTTCCGGATCTCGCGCCGGTGCGCACTCTACTCCCCATCGAGCGTCGAGGAGGGCGCATCCCGGTGGGCGGTATGCTGAGGCGGATCGGCTGCGAGCGCGGGCTCCTGATCGGGGATGCTGCCGGCGCGGTCTCGCCGCTTACGGCGGGAGGCCTCGACCCCTGCTACCGCCTGACGCGGCTTGCGACCGCAAGGATCGTCGCGGTGCTGGAGGGCGGTTCGCCGGCCCTCCTGGAGGCGTACTCCGGCGTCCCGTTCCAGCGTCACTTCAGAAGGCGACGATGGACCCGCCGTGCGTTCGAATGCGTCGGGCACCCGCTGCTGGCGGAGGCCGCGTGCGGCGTGCTGCGCACGCATCCGGGGCGGCGGCTCGCAGGGAAGGTCTTCTTTGGCCGCGGCTCCTTTCCCGACGTGGGCCCGGAGCGATTCGTCGCCTTCCGCGGCGGGGGAGGTGTGCGGTAGTCGGGTCCTGGTCGAGGATGCGGCAAGGACGCGAATCCCTCGGAATCCATCCGTCAGGAAGCCTGCAGAGCTCCGGTCTCGCGCCTGAGCAGCCACTCCTTGCGCCGCAGGGCGCCGGCGTATCCCGTCGGGCGAGAATCGGCGCCGATGGCTCGATGGCAGGGGACGACGACCGCGATCGGATTGGCGCCGCAGAGCCTCTATCCATCCGCGGCGGTCGATTTCGCGATTCGGAGGATCGCCGCCGCGCTGCGCTCAATGTCTTCTTCCGTTGTCGCCCAGCTCGATACACTGACCCTCATGGCGGTTCGGCCATGCCATTCCGTTCCGCCGCACCAGCACGTGCCGTCATCCTGGACACCGGCGATGACGCGGCGGGTGTGGTCGTCACTGCCGAAGGACACCAGGACCTGATTCAGCACGACATCGTTGAGCACCTCGTGGCCCGCTTCGCGGAAGCGCTCTGCAAACAGGCGGGCGAATCGACAGTTGCGCTCGATCACATCGCTGAGTCCGTGCCGGCCCAGGGAGCGAAGCGCGGCCCACAGCTCGACCCCGCGAGCCCGCCGCGACGCTTCCGGAGTGTACTGGCAGGGGTCGCGCTCTGCGCTGAGCTGAATGTAGGCCGCGCTGAGCACCATGGCCCGCCGCAGATGCTCCGACTCGCGAACGAATGCGATGCCCGAATCGTACGGTACGTTCAGCCACTTATGGCAATCGATCGCCCAGGAATCAGCGAGAGAGTAGCCATCGAGCAGCTTCTCGTAGCGGGGCGAGACCGCCGCCCACAGCCCGAAGGCGCCGTCCACATGGACCCAGGCGCCCGCTTCCCGGGCGCGCTCGCAAATCTCCCGTCCGGGATCGAACGCGCCGGTGTTCACGTTTCCCGCCTGGATGCAGACGAGCGTACGGTCGTCGAATCGGGGCAATGCGTCGACCCGCATGCGTCCCTGGCCGTCGGTCGGAACCGAGATTACGCGCGAACGGCCCAGTCCGAGCAGAGACAGGGGCTTGAGCACCGAGACGTGCACCTCTTCGCCCACCACGACCGTGATCGGCGGAGCGCCGAAAAGACCATTCTGCTCGACGTCCCATCCGGCGCCCGCGAGCAGCGCCGTCCGGGCAGCGGCCAATGCCGCGAAGTTCGCCATCGTGGTGCCGGTGACGAGGCCGCCGCCGCTACCGGCCGGCAATCCCACCATTTTGGCGATCCATTCGATCACGATTTCTTCCAGCTTCGCCGCCGTGGGCGACATCACCCGTAGCGCGGCGTTCTGGTCCTACGCGCCTGCGAGCCAGTTCGCGGCCAGGGCCGCAGGCAAGGCGCCGCCGATAACGAATCCGAAGTAGCGACCGCCCGTGGTGGCCACCGTGCCGGGCGATCCGATCTCGTCGAGCAGGGCCAGGACGTCCGCCGGATCGGCAGGGCGGTCCGGCAGCTCACCTCCGAGGCGTTCCAGGCGCGCCACATCAGCCGGCTGTGGGCTGGTTCGCCTATCGGCTATCGCCCGTAGATACGCGGATGCCCGCCTTGCCACATCTCGGAGCAGCTCATCCATTGCCGTGTTCCGTAGAGAGGGACTGTCGACCTGATCGAACGAACACTGCGGGAGCCAGCCGGCCTAACGGGTCGCTGAAGAACTGGAGCGACCTGCTAAAGGTAGCGCAGCCACCACTCCTTCCGTCGCGCCTTCAGCTCGGCGAACCACCGGCAGGCGGGATAGAGAAGGAGGATCGCCGTGATCCACACGAGGTATAGCAGACCCAGGCTCCAGGTGTAGCCCGCCGGCGGCGGCGGATTCCCCATCGGGTGGTTGGCGAATAGCCAGGGGTCGACGCCGCCCTGACGGACGGCCGACACCGCCACCGCCAGGCCGTGAATGAGCGGGATGTGGAGCAGGTAGTAGAAGAATGGCACCCGTCCGAAGACTTCGACCCAGCGGGCCGCCCGGCCGCGCGCGCGCTCCAGCAGCGGCACCAGCGCGATCGTCGGTCCCAGCGTCATGAGCAGGAAGCAGAAGGAGGCCGGATACTTCGTCGTATTGAGGAACGAGAGCAGTGCGGGTATCGAGGAACGAGCGGTCCACGGGTGTGGGTCGCCGTACAGGTTGAAGCCGCGGAGCAGCACGAAGAGGGCGATCGCAGCGATGCCGAGCCCGGCGCACAGCCGGTCCCGGCGCGGCGCATCCAGGACCAGGATGCGGCCGAAGGCGTATCCGGCGGCCATCACTCCGAGCCACGGTATGATCGAGTACAGCACCACGAGCGGCCCGATCGGCTCCTCGGTGAACGCGGTATAGAGCACCTCGCGCAGCGCGCCCGGCATGGCCGGGAGCAACAGCGGCATCACGGCGTTGTGCAGCGCGATGATGGCGACGCCGAGGCCCCCCACCAGCGGTACAGGCAGTCGCACCAGCACGGCCATGAGGACCATGCACCAGCCGATCGCCCAGATGACTCCGGCCAGCAGGTAATGAGCGAAATCGAGGTTGAAGGTCCACGCCACCCGGAGGACGGTGAGGCTCGAGCAGCACGAGCCACAGCCCGCGCAGCAGCAGGAAGCGCGAAAGGCCCGGATGCCGTCGGCCGTACAGGAACGCGCTGGTGCCGGCGAGAAAGATGAACGCCGGAGCGCAGAAGTGGGTGATCCAGCGGGTGAAGAAGATCCCGGGCGTGGGCCCGCCGGCCGGAAGACCGGAGTACACGCGGACGTGGTCGACGGCCATCAGGATCATCACGGCGCCGCGGATCAGGTCGACCGAGACGAGCCGCTCGCCGCGATGCGCACCTTCTCGTGAAGTGACGCGCGCCGGCGGCTCGAGCGGCGCCGTCGCGCCGGGCGGAGCGACGACCCTGGCTGGGGGCTCGGAGGATCGCTGGAGGCGATCCTCTGCGTCGGTCGGCCCGGCGGTTGGATCCGGGCGCATGGACTCGGAGCGCATGACCGCCAAGCTCAACCGCGTGTGGCTCTGCGGTCAATTCCGGCGCGGCGAATGGTCGTTTTCGGGCGGGGAACGGTCGATGTGACGGAGCCGAGCCTTGATCCGAGCGCTGCGCCGGCGGCTCACTGGCACCTCGGTCCCGTCGCGCAGCAGGAGGGTCGTATCGGCTCCCGCCGATGATCGCACTTCCCGCACCCTGTCGAGCCGTACGATCACGGAGCGGTGCACGCGCGCGAAGTGTTTGGGGTCGAGCCGTGCCTCGAGCGAAGCGAGCGGCTGGCGCAGGCGGTGGAGGGTCGTGCCGGCGTGGATCACCGCATGATCACCCTGCGCCTCGATCCAGTCCACCTCGGCGGAATCGAGCAGCAGGACGCCGTCCGCGGTGGGCACGGCGATCCGGGCGTCTTGCGGTCGATCCCGGAGCCGCTGGTAGAGGCGCTCCATCATCGCCTCGAATCGCGGCCGGGAGAGCGGCTTCACCAGATAGTCGAGGGCCTGGGCCTCGAACGCCTTCACCGCATACTCCTCGTGCGCGGTGACGAAGACGATGAGCGGCATCCGCTGCGTGCCGCGGAACGCGATCACGTCCAACCCGTCGAACCCCGGCATATGGACATTGAGGAACACGAGATCGGGGTCCGTGGTCGCGAGGGCCCGGACCGCTTCCTTCCCGTCGCGGCATTCGCCGACCACCCTGACGTCGCGATACGGCGCGAGCAGCTGGCGGATGCCCCGACGCGCGAGCGGCTCGTCGTCGACGATCAGCGCGCGAATCTCAGGCATCGGCGGGCTTCACCTCGCGGTACGGCAGACGCACGCTCACCCGCGCCCCGCCTTCGGAGCTCGTCGTGAGCGTCAGACGAGCCCGGTCCCCGTAGAGCGTGGCCAGCCGCTCCCGCGTGGTTCCCAACCCCACCCCCTCGGCCGGGTCGAGGGGGCCTGGCCCGTCGTCGATCACCGCGAGGACGAGCTCGTCTCCCTCGCGGCTCGCCTCGATCCGGAGGAGCGTAGCCCCGATGCGCTCGGCGAGTCCATGGCGCACGCCGTTCTCCACCAGCGGCTGCAGCAGGACTCCGGCACCCCCGCCCGCAGCACCGCCGGGTCCACAGCGAAGATCGGCTGCAGCCGGTCGGAGAAGCGGATCGCCTCGATGCCCAGGTACTGCCGCACGAACTCCAGCTCATCGCCCAGCGGGACCTCCTGCGCGCGGCCGGCCCGCATCACCCGCCGCAGCATGTCTCCGAGTTGCTCGAGCATGCGGGTGGCGGTGGCCGCGTCACGGTCCCTCACGATGACGGTGACCGCATTGAGGCTGTTCAACAGGAAGTGGGGCTGGAGCTGCATCCGAAGCGCGCCCAATCTCGCGTCGGCGAGCTGCGCTTCGAGGCGGGCCGTCTGGGTCTCGCGCTCCTGCGCCGCGACGAAGTAGAACAGCGCGTGCTCCACGCCGAGTACCGCGAAGTACACCGCCGCCCCGAATGGCAATGAGGTGAGGAACCAGTCGAGCAGGGTGGCGCCGTAGGGGCCGGTCCGGAAAAGCGCAATGCTCAGCAACCAGCCGGCCAGCGCCCACGCGGCGCACAGCACGATGGACGCGGCGAGGTGGACCGGCAGCCTGCGGGCGATCGCGGCACGGGTGAGCGGATACCGCCGCGCCAGCAGGAAGACGAGTGGTGTGAGAAGGCCGTAGATGAGCCAGTCCCCGCCTTCGAACACCAGCACCCGAGCATCCGGCGCTCCACCTCGATCGGCCAGCCCGCGGACGTACTCTTTCGTCACCGCCAGCAGCGCGGGGGCGAGCCAGGCGCTGGAGACGAGAAGCGATGTCCGCCGGAGGCTGGCTCCTGCCGATCGCGGCTGATCCATACTTCTCCTCCGGCGGTCGCGTCGTGACTCCGCCTCGTGCCTAGTGCAGCCTCGGATTCGTGGAGCGCGGCGCCGCGACACATTCCGGCCACGTCGTGCCGCCGCCGCGCCGGAACGTGGATGGCGGCAGGCTCGCGAGGTCGACGCGGTCGAGCGGGATCCGCTCCGGATCCTCTGAAGCCATGTAGACGAGCATGGCGGTCAGCGTCGCGTTGTAGCGGAGATCGTCGAAGACGACCTTGTCGTACGTGTCGCGCTCCGTGTGCCAGGTGACGTTGCCGTAATCCCACGAGAGTGCGCCGAGCCCGAACGCGGGCAGGCCGTGGCAGCCGAAGGAGAAGTCGTCGCTGCCCCCGCCCGCGGGGCGTCCGGCCACGACCGGCTCCCCGCCGTTGATGCGCTGGCGCCACTCGAGCGGAATGCGGGCGAGGTACGCGTTCAGGTGCTCGGGGGCGTGCACGAGACCGCCGCCGCCGATCCGCACGACGCGGCCGGTGCCGTTATCCTGATTGAAGAGGGCCTGCAGCCCCTGCAGCACTTCGGGGTGATCCTCTGTGAAGGCCTTCGACCCCACCTCGCCCTCCTCCTCGCCGCTCCAGTGGCCGACCAGAATGGTGCGCTTCGGATGCGGATAGACCTCCTTCAGGATGCGCATTGCTTCCAGCATCGTGAGGGTGCCCGTGCCGTTGTCGGTGGCGCCCGACGAGCCGTCCCACGAGTCGAAGTGGGCCGACATCATGACGTACTCGTCGGGCTTTTCATCGCCGGGGATGGCGGCGATGACGTTGTGGACCGGCTGCTCTCCCAGCAGCTTCCCGTCCAGGTCCAGCTTGAGCTTCGGGTGGTCGCCGTGCTCGGTGAGGCGGTAGACGAGACCGTAGTCCTCGCAGTCCAGCGCGATCGCCGGTGCCTTCACGTCGTATGTCTCGAAGACTTCCATGGCTCCCCAGCCGGTGTTGAGCGCTCCGGCGAACCCGCCGAAGCCGCTGCTCTCGCGGCCTTCGGGATCGAGCTCGGCGGCCACGATCTGCTCCGGTGTTCGCCCGCCGCCCATTCGCCACGACAGCTTGGGGCGCGAGCTCACAATGCCGGCGGCGCCCGCCTGCTCGAGTCGTACGCCGAGGTCGCCGCCTCCGAGGGCCGGATAGTACCCCGTGCCGCGCAGCCCCGCGCTCGCGCCGTCCTCATCCGGCCCGGGTCGAACCACGCTCCACGCGCGCTGCGCTTCCACCATGAGCGTGTCCATTCGCGCCTTCGATTGCGGCGTCGCGTTCATCGCCCAGTCGTCCTGCGGTCGGCACGTCGGAAGCCCGGCGGAGATCATCACCAGCTTCCCCTTCGCGTTCGGGAGCCATCGAACGAACCCGGTGCTGTCGTGGAACGTCGGGAGGATGATCGTTTCGAGCGTGAGCGCCTTCCCGCCCGTGCCGGGGCTGTAACCGATCATCTGACCCTGCAGCGTGCGGTCGCGCGGGGCGACGAGGTCGATGTGCGAATGCCCGCGCACCCATCCGCGCCACGTGCCGTACCGTTCCTCGCGTGCGTCGATCCCCCACCCGGAGTATTGTTTGACCAGCCAGTCCTGCGCCTGCTTGAGATCCGGACTCCCCATGAGCCGCGGCCCCAGCGAATCGAACAGTGCGTGCGCCTCGACTTCCAGACGCGAGCTATCCATGCCGACGGCGTAGATCCGCCGGATCAGGGCGTCGCTCGTCGGGAACGTCTGCGCGTCGAGCGGTGAGGCCGGCAGGGCGGCCAGCACGAAGGCCGGGGCGACGCCGGCGAAGAGCGAGGGTCGCATCCTCATCATCGGTCGTGGTCCTGCGCGAGGGAAGGAAAATGAGAGGGGGCGAAGTCTACGTTGTCGCGGCGATCCGCGCACGTCGCGGCTTCGTGGCGCGTCCGGCGCGTCTTGAGTGGCTAGCGCCCGGGTTGTCCGGCGTCGCCGTCCGCCTCTATCTTCCGCGCCCGGACTCCCCCTTCGCGGAAACATCATGAGACTGCACCACCTCCTTCCGGCCGTCGGCTCCGCGCTTTTCCTGTGGGTCGCCCCTCTCGCCGCCCAGCAGCTGCCCGGCTACACGCCCGCCGGCTCCACCCGCGAGCGCGCACTCGAGGCCAATGTGGTGACGCGCCCGGACACCGCCGACGCGCGGGCGCACTCCGTCGCGCTCAGCAGCCAGACGCACGTGGCCGGCACGCCGGCGCAGGCGCGGACGCGCGACTACGTGATCGAGCAGATGAAGTCGTGGGGGCTGCCGACGCAGGTACGCGCCTACAGCGTCTATCTCCCGCACGCGACCGGTGTGCAGGTCTGGCGCGTGAAGCCGGATCCCGAGCAGCTCTCGCTCGATGAGCCGGCGGTGCCGGGCGATCCGGTCAGCGCCGTCGCCCACTATCCGACGGTGAACGGGAGCAGCGCCGCCGGGGACGTGACCGCGCCGGTGGTCTATGTGAACTACGGGCTCATCGAGGACTACGCGAAGCTCGACTCGCTGGGGGTCTCCGTGGAAGGGAAGATCGCGGTGGCGCGTTATGGTCGGTCCTTCCGTGGGATCAAGGCCCGCGAGGCGCAGAAGCACGGCGCGGTCGCGCTGCTGATCTACAGCGATCCGGAGGACGACGGCTACGTCCGCGGCGACGTCTATCCGAAGGGTCCGATGCGGCCGTCCTATGGCGTGCAGCGCGGCAGCATCCTGAACGTGAACGGCGACCCGAGCACGCCGGGCTACCCGAGCACCGAAGGCGCGCGGCGGATCGATCCGGACTCGATCATGCCGAAGATCCCGGTCGTGCCGATCTCGTACGGCAACGCCGCGAAGCTGCTCGAGGGGCTCGGCGGCACGGAGATTCCGCAGGACTGGCAGGGCGGTCTGCCGTTCCGCTATCACGTCGGGCCGGGGCCGGTCGAGGCCCGCGTGCAGGTGGAGACGGACGCCGCGACGAAGCCATACAAGGACATCTGGGACACGTTCGGCGTGGTGCGCGGCAGCGAGCTTCCGGACGAGATGGTGGTCATCGGCGGCCACCGCGACGCCTGGGGCCCCGGCACCGACGACAACGTGAGTGGCTCGGTCAGCGTCATGGAGATCGCGCGCGCGGTGGCGGAGCAGCTGAAGGCGGGCAAGCGGCCGAAGCGGACGCTGATCTTCGCGACCTGGGATGCCGAGGAGTGGGGGCTCGTCGGCTCGGTGGAGTACGTCGAGGACGACTCGCTCCGGCTGAAGAAGGGCGGCGTCGCGTATCTGAACCAGGACATGATCGCCTCGGGGCCGCGCTTCGGCGCCGGCGGCTCGCCCTCGTTGCGGGCGGTGCTGCGCTCCGCGGCCGAGGAGGTGCCTGCGCCCGACACGACCGGAAGCCTGTGGGACGCCTGGGTCGCGGAATCGAATGTCGCCGACGGCAAGCTCCCGCGCATGGGAGATCCCGGAGGCGGCTCGGACTACGCCGGCTTCTACAATCATCTCGGCATACCGATCCTGGAGTGGGGCTTCGGCGGCGGCCAGGGCATCTACCACTCCGCCTACGACGACCCTGCCTGGATGCAGCGCTTCGGCGATCCGGGCTACCGCCACCACGTCGCCGCCGCGAGGCTCGGCGCGGCAATGGCGCTGCGGCTCGCGAATGCGGACATCCTGCCCTACGACTACGTCGAGTACGCGACGACAATGCGCGGCTACCTGCCGGCGCTCGACAGCGCCTTCGCGGCGTGCGGGTGGAGCCTCGACACGAAGTCGCTGTCGGCCGCGATCGATCGGATGGAGGCGCGGGCGCGCACGTTCGCGGCCGCGAGGGACTCGGCGCTGGCCGGCTCGGCGCCGCCCGCGAAGGTGCTGAAGGCGACGAACGCCGCGCTGCTCCGGATCGAGCGGGCGCTCACCCGTGCCGAGGGGCTCCTCGGACGTTCGTGGTACCGCAACCTCATCTACGTCGCGGACGAAGACAACGGCTACGCGAACATGGTCTTCCCTTCCGTGAATGAGGCCGTCCGGGCGGGTGACCAGGCGCGTACGGTGAAGGAGCTGAGCGATCTGGCAGAGCGATTCGATCGCGCGACGGCCGCGCTCGAGGACGCGGAAGCCGCGCTGCGCGGGCGCTGAATCGATTCGGCTACAGCCCGAAGCGCCACACCGTCTGCCCGTCCTCCGGGTCGACGATGCGGTGCGCGCGTACGCGGAACACGCGCTCGATCAGCTCCGCGTCGATCTCGCCCGCGTTGTCTGCCTGCCGGACCAGCCTTCCGCCATTCAGAACGAAGAACGCGTCGCCGTACTGCAGAGCCACGTTGATGTCGTGCAGGATCGCGACCACCGTGCAGTCGTGGCGGGTGAGATCGTGCGCGACGTCGAGCAGGTGGATCTGATAGTGGACGTCGAGGCTCGTCGTCGGCTCGTCGAGGAAGAGCAGCTTGTGGCCGGACGGCGCGTCGTAGTTCCAGATCTGCGCGAGCACCCGCGCGAGCTGGACCTTCTGCCGCTCGCCACCGGAGAGGGTCGGGTACTCCTGATCGGCGTGTGCGCCGATGCCCACGATCTCGAGGGCGCGATCGACGATCGCGCGGTCGCGGGCGCTCGGCGCGCGGCCGTAGTGCGGGTAGCGGCCCATCATCGCGACGTCGCGGGCGGGGAGCGGAAACGCGAGCTCGACGTGCTGGGAGAGCACGGCTCGCCGCCGGGCGAGCGCTTCCGGCGCGATCGCGTCGATCGGCTCCCCGTCGTAGAGCACGCGCCCCGCGGTCGGGGGGAGCAGCCCCGTCGCCACGCGCAGCAGCGTCGACTTGCCCGCGCCGTTGGGCCCGAGGACCACGTTGAAAGCGCCGCGGCGAAACGCGAGCGAGACGTCCTCGAGAATGCCGACGGCGCCGACGCGAAAGGCGATGTCGCGCAGCTCAACCATAGAACCCGGCGGCCCCGCGTCCGCGCTCTCGCAGCAGGATCCAGAGGAACACGGGCGCGCCGACGGCGGCGGTGATGATGCCGATCGGCAGCTCGGCCGGCGGGATGATGATGCGGGCGATGATGTCGACTGCCTCCATCAGGATCGCGCCGAGGAGCGCCGAGCCGGGGATCAGATAGCGGTAGTCGGCCGACTTCGTCATGCGGAGCACGTGGGGCACGACGAGGCCGACGAACGCGATCACGCCGACCATCGCCGTCGCCACGGCGACCATGATGGTGTTCGCGACGAGCATGGCGAGGATGAGCCGCCGGGGATCGAAGCCGAGATAGCTCGCCTCGTCCTCGCCGAGCATCAGCGCGTTCAGCGCCTTGCCTTTGCGCAACGTCCACGCGAAGCAGAGCGCGAAGCAGAGCGAGACCATGCCTACGCCGCGCCAGTCGGCGGTCGTGAACGTGCCGAGATTCCAGAACGTGATGTTGCGCGCCTGCGGGTCTCGCGCGACGTACGACAGGAAGCCGGTGCCCGCGTTGCACACGGCGTTGACGGCGATCCCGGCCAGGAGCAGCGTGAAGACGTCGACCTTGCCGAAGGACGTGGACACTCGGTAGACGAGCATCGTCGCGGCGAAGGCGCCGAGGAACGCGAGCGTCGGCACCGCGAACGAGCCGAGGGGCGAGGTGAAGTCCACTGCGGTGTTGCCGCCGAAGACGAAGACCAGCGCGGCGCCGACCGCCGCGCCCGCCGAGGTGCCGGCGAGCCCCGGCTCGACGATCGGATTGCGGAAGAGCCCCTGCATGATCGTGCCCGAGACACCGAGCACGGCGCCGGTGAGGCCGGCGAGCAGCACGCGCGGCAGACGCAGCTGCAAGAAAACGTTGCGGCCGAGAGCGTCGGCGGCCGTCGGCGCGGAGAAGCCGAGGCCCTGCGCCGCATAGCGGAGCATCTCGGCCGGAGAGAAGGAGAGCGCGCCGATGCCCGCGGAGGCGACCAGCGTGGCGAGCAGCACGGTCGCCAGGAGCAGGTGCGCGGCTCCGTCCGGCAGCCGCCTCAGCACCGCGACCTCGCCCTCAGCGCGCCACCCGCTCAGGATCCCGCGCCGGCGGCGCCGGGATGGAGCATGCCGGCGATCCGGCGCACCGCGGCCGGGGTGCGCGGGCCGAAGTACATGATCTCGTCCTCCTCGATCCTGTAGATCCGACCGTTCCTCGCCGCCGGCGTCAGGTCCACTCCGGGCAGCTTCGCGAACGCCTCCGGGCTGCCGACACGGTCGAAGCCGACCTCCGTCGCGATGATCACATCCGGCTTCAGCCGCGCGATCAACTCCGGGCTGAGCCGGGTCATCCCGCCGATCGAGTCGATCGCGTTCACGCCCCCCGCCCACTCGAGCAGCCGGCCGGCGGCACCGCCCGAATTCACGGCGAGATAGTTGTTGATGAGCTGGCCGAAGTGCATGAACAGAACGCGCGGCTTCGCGGCGCCTGTCCAGCGCGCGGTATCCGCCCACACCGCCTGCATGCCGCGCTGCCATCCGGCGACCACGCTGTCCGCCGCGCGGTTGCGGTCGAACAGCGCGCCGAGTTCGCGCATCAGACCCTGCGCCGAGTCCATCGTACGCCCGGGCTCCATCACCTCGATCGGGATCCCGACGCGCCGGATCTGCTCGAGCACGGCGTCCGGCCCCACGTTTCCGTCGGTCAGGAAGAGCGTCGGCTTCATCGACAGGATCCCCTCCGCGCTCAGCGCGCGGTGATAGCCGACATTGGGCAGCTTCCGGATCTCCGGCGGGTAGACCGATGTGAGATCGACCGCGACGAGATGCTTCTGCGCGCCAATGTCATAGATGAACTCGTTGATCTGCTTCGAGACGCAGACCACCCGGCTCAGGTCGAGCGAATCCGTCCCGGCGGGAGCGGCGATCCGTCCGCGCGTCGCCGGTGATCCCGCGGCCGCCGCGGACCCGGACGTCGCCGCGTCGGCGCGCTGACCCGCGTCCCCGCACCCGAGCGCGGCCGCGACGGCCAGTAACATCAGGAGTTGCGACACCACCGTGGCCGACCGCGTCATGTTCCCGTCCTCCCTCGTTCCTCGGCCGGCCCCGCGCGAGCGCCACGCGCGCGGCCGCGCCCCCGATCTCCAGAGAGCTGCTAGCGTATGGGCGAGCGGCGCCCCCCGCAATTAGCTTGAGCGGATGCGCATCCTGCTCGTCGAGGACGATCGACAGCTCCGCGGCTCCATCGCCCGCGGGCTCCGCGAGGCCGGCTACGAGGTCGACGAGGCCGGGGACGGCCTTCAGGCGGAGTCCAGGGCCGCGGCAGGAGGCTACGGATGCGTGATCCTGGATGTGCTGCTCCCCGGCCGCGACGGCATTGCGGTCTGCCGCGAGCTGCGCTCGCGCGACGACTGGGTACCCGTGCTGATGCTCACCGCGCTCGACGGCGTCGACCATCGCATCGCTGGGCTGGACGCCGGTGCAGACGACTATCTGCCGAAGCCCTTCGATTTTGGTGAGCTGCTCGCCCGGGTTCGCGCGCTCACGCGCCGGCCGGGCGCGACCGACCAGCGCGAGCTGCGCGTCGCCGACCTCGCCATCGACACGCACCGGCGCACCGCCCGCCGCGGCTCGCGCGAGATCGAGCTGACCGCCAAGGAGTTCGACTTTCTGCTCCACCTCGCCCGCAACGCCGGCCATGTCGTGACGCGGGCCGAGCTGATGACGCACGTCTGGGACGACAGCCACGCCCACTCGAACGTGATCGACGTCTACGCGAGTCGCTTGCGCCGCAAAATCGACGAGGCCGAGGCCGTCCGCCTGTTCGAGACGCGACGTGGCGTCGGATACCTGCTCGACCGGCACGCCGGGGACGCCAGGGACGGCGCCGAGGACGACGCGGCGGGAGGCGGCTGAGGCGATGCGCTGGGAGCCGCGATCCGTGCGTACCCGGCTTACGCTGTGGTATACCGCCGCCCTCGGGCTGCCGCTCGTGGCGTTCGCGATCGCGTCGTACCTGATCTTCTCCAATACCGTGCGGGTCCGCACGGACGCCTTCATCAGCGACGCCCTCACCGTCTTTGCCCGCGAGCTCGGCGCCGAACGGAGGGCCGGCCCCGGCATCGACGTCGTCATCCGGCGAACTCTCGATGAGGTGCGCTTCCGCGAGGTCGCCTTCGTCGTGCTCGACCGGAACGGCGCCGTCCTCGGCGCGAGCGCACCCGTCCATCGCGCCGCGGGTCGGGCACCGCGCGTGCCCGGAGCCGATGCCGCCCGGCTGGCGGCCCGGCTCGACTCCGTACCTCCCGGCGAGGCCCGCACCGTACGGGGGGGCGGCCGCTCCTTCCGGGTGCTCGTGCGGGCGCTTTCCGCCGGCGAGCGGACCTTCCGGATCGCCGGCGTGCAGCCGCTCGCCGGAGTCGAGGCCATGCTCCGACGCATCCGCCGACTCTTCGTCGTCGCCATTCCGCTCATCCTCGTCGTCGCCGCCGCGGGCGCGTCGTTCCTCGCGAGGCGCAGCATGCGTCCGATCTCGGCCATGGCGGCGCACGCCGACGCCATAGGGGCCAGCACGCTCCACGAGCGTCTGCCCGTCGGCGCCGACGACGAGCTCGGCGGCCTCGCCCGTGTTCTCAACGGCCTGCTCGATCGGCTCGAGCGCTCCTTCGAGCAGCAGCGCCGCTTCATGACCGACGCCTCCCACGAGCTGCGTACGCCGACCGCGATCATCAGGTCCGAGGCGGACGTGACCCTCTCCCGAGCCGAGCGCGCGCCCGAGGAGTACCGCGCCTCGATGAACGTCGTGCAGGACGCGTCGCGCCGCCTCACCCGCATCGTCGACGACGTCTTCCTCATCGCCCGCGCCGACGCCGGCCACCTCGTCATGTCGCCCGACCGGCTCTACCTGGACGACCTCGTGCGCGACACCGCGCGCGCGGTGAGGCCCATCGCCGATGAGCGCGGCGTGTCCGTCGAGATCAACAGCGTCGTCGAAGCGCCACTGGTCGGTGACCCCGACCTGCTCGGGCGCCTCATGCTCAATCTGCTCGACAACGCCATCAAGCACTCCCCGCGCGGCGCAGCCGTGGAGGTCGCCATGCGGCTCCGGGGGACGTCGTGCGACGTCTCCGTCGTCGACGCCGGGCCCGGCATCCCGATCGAGGCCCGCGAGCGCGTCTTCGAGCGCTTCTTCCGCGTCGACCGCGCTCGCTCGCGCGAGGAGAGCACGCTCACGAGCGGCGCGGGCCTCGGCCTCTCCATCTGCCTCCGCATCGCCGAGCTGCACGGCGGCACCCTCGCCCTCGTCGATTCGCGGCCCGGCCGCACGGAGTTCCGCGTCTCGCTGTCGCTCGCCTCCAGGGCGGCGTCGCCGCCATCGGCGGTCGGCTGAGTATGCGTGGCGCGCCCACCGTTCTGCCGCGAGCAGCCTGCTCCAACTCCTGGCTTGCAGCCGCCTGTCGTCGCGCGTAAGATCGCGGTTCATGAAAATTTCATGAACCAAGGAACTCGCACATGATGAGCCTGAATGCGCGCATCGTGACCCTGGTCGCCCTGCTGCTCGCCGCGCCGGTCGGGCTGGCCGCGCAGACCCTTGTGCACGGAAGGGTGGTGGACCGGCAGACGGGTGCGGCGGTGGCCGGCGCGGCGGTGGTGATCACGGGAACGGAGAACGGCACGATGACGAGCGACGCCGGCTCGTTCACGCTACGTTCGCGCGGACCGGTATCGAGCCTGACGGTGTCGAGCATCGGCTACGAGACGCAGACGGTGGCGGTGAGCGATGCGACGGCGGTTCTGGAGATCCGGCTGAGGCCGGCGCCGGTGCCGATTCCGGGGATCGACGTGGTATCGGGGCGTGCGACGCCGGCGGTCGGCGTGCTGACGCAGCACGACCTGGAACGGGGGAACGAGCTGAGGCTGGAGAGCTCGATCAACACGGTTCCGGGCGTGTTCATGCAGTCGCGGACGCCGTGGGGTGGGGCCCGGATCACGATCCGCGGCTACTACCCGAGCACGAGCGGGAACAGCCCGAACTCGAACGGCCTCGGCTACCGGGTGTTTCTGAACGACATCCCGATCACGGATGCGGCGGGGGTGACGATCCTCGACGATGTGGACTTCGCGACGCTCGGGCAGGTGGAGGTGATCAAGGGTCCGGCGTCGAGCGAGTACGGCAGCTATATCGGCGGGGCGGTACGGTTCACGACGGAGCGTCCGGCGCCGAACGAGACCGCATTGAGTCAGGAGGTGACGGGTGGCAGGTACGGCCTGCTGCGTACGAACACGACGCTGCGGAAGGGGACGGACAACTCGGACGTCGTGCTGAACTACGGCTATCAGGCGTACGACTCGTTCCGGGCCCACAGCGGCTCGACGAAGCACTACGTCACGGCGAGCGCGGACTTCCGGGCGGGGGACGCGCAGACGGTGTCGACGTATTTCGCGTACAACCGTTCGTTCGAGGAGCTGGCGGGCGAGATCGACGCGTCGGACCTGTACGCACGCAACCCGCTCAGCAACGCGGCGTACCTGGCCAACGATTCGCACATCGCGGTGGACGGCTTCCTGGCCGGTGTCACGGACCACGTCCGGCTGGGACCGGGACTGTCCAACCGAACGACGGTGTGGGGCACGGGGCAGAGGTTCGATCAGCGCTTCGCGCACGGGCTTACGGACAACGACGAGTTCAGCTTCGGCGCGCGCTCGGTATTGGAGTGGGCGGGCCGGATCGGCAACAGCGTCGGCGTGACCGGCAGCCTGGGCGGGATGCTGCAGCGGTCGAATATCACGACGAACGGCGTCTTCATCATTCCGGCGCCGCCGTTCCCGCAGCGGCCGACGGACCAGCAGAACTACGCGACGAACGCGTCGCTGTTCACGGAGTGGAGCTTCGACGTGCCGGCGGGCGCGCGCCTCACCGTGGGCGCGGGACTGCACGACAACGCGTTCGGTATCCGCAACCTGCTGCGGAACGGGCAGGTATTCGACAGTGCGACCGTGCAGGTGCGCTCCTTCGACGCCGTGATCACGCCGCGCATCTCGCTCGCGAAAGAGCTGGGTGGCGGGACATCCGTATACGCAAGCGTCAGCTCGGGCTACGCTCCGCCGCTGCTGAGCAACACGGTGGCGAACGACGGGACCGTAAACCTTGCCCTCGACCCGGAGCGCGCGGTGCAGTACGAGCTCGGAGCGCAGGGCGCGCTCTTCGACCGACGCCTCTCGGCTCGCGTGTCGCTGTACGACATCGAGAACGAGGACAAGCTGGTCTCGGCGACTTCGAACTCGGTTACGTACACGACGAACGCGGGCAAGCAGCGCAACCGCGGTGCCGAGCTGTCGCTCAGCTGGCTGGCGGTGGACGAGCCGGAGGGCGTGCTGTCGCGCGTGCGGCCCTGGATCACCTACTCGTACACGGATGCCGAGTTTATCGACTTCAAGAGTGACGCAAACAACACGACGGAGACCGTCGACTACTCCGGCAACGCCGTGCCGCGGGTGCCGAAGAACATGTTCAGCGCGGGGGTCGACCTCGCGACCCAACCGGGCGTCTATCTGAACGGCACGTATCGGCGTGTGGGCGAGGTGCCGGTCACGTTCGACAACTCGACCTGGGTCGACGGCTACGACCTGGTGGACCTGAAGGCCGGCGTCGAGCGCGCGCTCGCGCCGAGATGGCGCCTGAACGTCTTCGGCGGCGCCGACAACCTGACGAACGAGACGTACTACTCATTCCTGTTCGTCGGGCCGAACATCGAGGGGCTGGCGCTACCCGAGGATGGCGGGCACGGCGACGGCTATATCATCCCGGCCCCGTATCACGCGCGCTGGTACGGCAGCATCACGCTGTCGTACACGCCCTGAGGTGGACCAACCCACCCGAGCTTCTCGCGATCCAGGAGCCGCCATGTCCGATCTCGACCGCCGCACGTTCGTCCGCACGACCGCCGCCGCAGGCCTCGCGGCGGCCCTGCCCCAGCCCCTGCTCGCCGGCCTTGCGACGTCGCCCCGAAGCCGCTCCCCCGAGATCCTCGTCCGACGCCCGGCTCGTCCCGTCGTGATCTCCGACCGCAGCGGCTTCGACTTCCGCAACGGCGGGAAGCAGAACGCGGTGGAGCGCGCGTTCGATGGAATCACGAAGGGCGAGGATGTGCTGGATGCGTTGATCGAGGGCGTCAACATCCCGGAGCTCGATCCGGAGGAGAGCGGGATCGGGTACGGCGGTCTGCCGAACGCGGAGGGCGTGGTCCAGCTCGACGCGTGCTGCATGCACGGGCCGAAGCGGTGGGCGGGCGGTGTCGCGGCATTGGAAGGGGTGAAGACCCCGTCGCTCGTCGCGAAGGCGGTGATGGAACAGACAGACCACCACCTGCTGGTGGGGAAGGGGGCGCAGCAGTTCGCGCGGGAGCTCGGCTTCGAGGTGCTGGACGACCTGAACACCGAGCGGTCGCGGGCCGCGTGGCTGGAGTGGAAGCGTCGCACGGACCCCGGGCACTGGCTCGACCCGGACAAGCGGAAGTCGGGCCACGTCGGTGCCGCGGAGGGCGAGCGGCGCGGCCGCCTCGCCGCGCTCTCGATGATCCGCGATGGGCTGATCCCTGCCGATTCCTACTGGGGCACGATCAACTGCGACGGTGTCGGCCCGAGCGGCGATGTGTGCGGCGTCACCACGACATCCGGGCTGGCGTTCAAGATCCCCGGCCGGGTCGGCGACTCGCCGATCCTGGGCGCGGGGCTGTACGTCGACAACGAGGTCGGCGCCGCGGGCTCGACCGGGCGGGGCGAGGCGAACCTCTACAACCTGTCGTCGTTTCTGATCGTGGAGGCGATGCGCCGAGGGCTCTCGCCGCTGGACGCCGGGATGGAAGCGGTGAAACGGATCCGCGACAACACGAAGGACGCGCGGCTGCTGAACTCGCGCGGCGAGCCGAACTTCGACGTCCGCTTCTTCGTGCTCTC
This sequence comes from uncultured Gemmatimonadales bacterium, assembly GCA_963798855.1. Lineage (GTDB taxonomy): Bacteria > Gemmatimonadota > Gemmatimonadetes > Longimicrobiales > RSA9 > CAWCUU01. The sequence continues at coordinate 1,232,570 of CAWCUU010000002.1, forward strand.
CAAGGCCGGCGACCACGCCGGCGTCGCCCTGTGGGGTCGTGAGGAGAGCCAGTACGCCGTGTGCACGGAGAACGGCGCCGAGCTCGAGACGTTCGAAGGGCTGCTGACGGGCTCTCCCGACGATTAGCGCTTCGGCGTCACCAGCCCCCTCACCACCTCGGCCAGCGCGCGCACGCGCGCCTCGTCGTCGGCGCCGCTGGCATCGGAGTCGAGCTCGGCCGCCAACCTGTCGAGCGCGCTCGACTGCGCGGTGCCCTGCGCCTTCTCGGCGCTGTCGAGCGCCTTCGCGATCGCCGCCGTGCGTGCCGCCGGCAATCCGTTGTCACGAACGAGCTGATCCAGATATGCACGCGCGACCGCGAATGCTGCGGGCCACACGAGCTTCGGCTGGCTCTGTGGGTTCAGCCGGTCGAAACGGACGAGCTTCGCGGCGTCGATCTCGTTCTGCGTGAGGTCGGCCGTGGGCGTCAACTCGAAGACATCGAGGCCGCGCGCGATCTCCGAGCCGTAGATGTAGCCGTTGTAGTAGTAGCCCGCCCAGTAGCCGCCGAGCACGAGCTTCGCCGAATCGATCGGGCCCTGGTCGTAGTACGCGATCTCCTTCGGGTGATCCGGGTCCGTCCAGTCGAAGACCGAGATGCCGCCCTGGTACCACCCCTGCACCATGATGTCGCGGCCAGGGACCGGGACGAGCCCGCCGTTGTGCGCGACGCAGTTCTCCTCGGGCGTCTGCGCCGCCGGCATCTTGAAGTAGCCGGCCTGCTCGAGCGAGCCGCCGTGCACGTTGAAGATGGCGTCGGCGCCCCACTCCTTGGGGTCGGTGGCGCGACACTTGGCCTGCGTTCCGCCGCCCCACTCGTCCGTGTAGAGCAGCTTCGACCCGTCGTTGCTGAACGTGGCGGAATGCCAGAAGGAGAAGTTGGAGTCGGCGACGGCATCGAGGCGCACGGGGTGCGCCGGATCCTCGATGTTGAGCAGCAGCCCGTACCCGGAGCACGCGCCGGCCGCGCGTCCGATGGCGGGATAGACCGTGATGTCGTGGCACTGCGATGGCCCGCCTCGCCCCCGACCTCCGCCGAACCGGATGTTGACGCCCATCTCGGCCAGTGAGTCCCGCGCGGCCGTCACGAGGGCGCTGTCGCTGCCGGTCCTCAGCCTGGCGAAGAGTCGAGCCACGCGCTCCGAGTCGGCGGCCGTCGTCGTCGGCGGCAGCCCGAGCCGGGGCAGCATCCGGCGGGCGGCAGCCACCGCGGCACCGTTCGCCGTGTCGGCATAGGCCACGCCGTGCGACGGCGGTGCGGTGAGATCGTTGAAGATGCGCGGAGAGCTCACGATCGCCGCCTGCTCCGGGTGGTCGAGCGGCACGCGGATGACCTCGATCCGGAAGAGCGCGGTGTTCGGATCGGTGATGTCGCCGCTTTCGCAGCCGGGCATCTCGCTGCTCGAGCGGACGCGGGCCAGTCCGGAGACGTACACGTAGACCACTCCCGCGTCGGCGGGATCGGGCACGAGCGTATGCGTGTGCGAGCCCCGGCAGGTCTGCACATCAGCGACCTGCTTCGGGTGCTGCGGATCGGAAATGTCGAAGATGCGGATGCCGAGCATGCGCTGCTCGCTCACGCTGTCCTGCACGCCCTGCGTGCCGCAGTCGAGTCGGCTTCCGGTGTTCTCCGCCGAGACGAAGAGCAGGTTGCCGTAGACGGAGACGTCGCCCTGCTCGGTGAAGCAGACGTCCGCGTCCACCAGCTTCGGCGCGGCCGGATCGGCGATGTCCCAGATCTGCAGTCCGCTGAAGTTCCCCTGGTAGGCGAAGTGGCCGCCGAAGGCCAGATCCGAGTTCGCGTAGATCAGCCCGCCCGGATCGTTCGGGTGGAATGCGTCCGGCTTGTTCCGGTGCGAAACCCGCTCCAGACCCCGCTTCGCGACGGCCGCATCGTAGAGGCCGGCCGCCAGACCGGCGCGTGGATCGCTCGTGCTCGACTGCGCGCGCACGCCAGCCGGCAGCGTGAGCGAAGCGACGAGGCAGCAGAGCCCGCAAGAGGCAGTCAAGCTACGGAAGGGAGCGCGATCGGTCATCGTGTTCCACCTGCGGTCAGGGTTTCCAGCAGGGCCTGCATGCGCCCGATCTCGGCGCGCTGGCCCGCATCGATGTCGGTGGCGAAGGTCGAGATCTCGGGCTGCTGTCCCGCGCCGGGCTTCGCGAACAGCTCGGCCACCATGTCCAGGGCGCCCTGGTGGTGCTTGATCATGCCCGTGAGGTAGAGGCCGTCGAAGGCGCTTCCTCGCGCCGCATCCAGCGCGCGCATCTCCGCCGGCGTGAGCATGCCGTCCATCATCATCGGGTGCTCGCCCATATCCATCCCGGGCATGTGCATGGGGCTCGTGTCGTGCACCCCGCCGGTGTCCGGCTGCAGCGTGTGGAGCGGGTCGGGAGCGGCCAGGCCGCGGTCCTGCAGCCAGCGCTGCATCAGCTGGATCTCGTCGCGCTGGGAGAGCGCGATGCGCCTGGTGAGTACCAGCAGCGCCGGGCTCGCGTCGTGCGTCGGCGCCCAGTCGGACATGACGACCGCCTGCGCGTGATGGACGATCATCCCCTGCATGAAGTCGACATCCGCCTGCGTGTAGTCGTGGGGGCCGGTCGCGACCTGCGCGGACAGGGGCGAAGCGCCGGCGACGGACGCGAGCGTCGCCATCAGCCAGGCGGCCGCGGCAAAGAACTGCGAGGACCTACGTCGTGGTTGTCTTGCGAACGTCATGCGAGAGCGAATCTGGCTGCGCGCAACGAGAAGGCTGTCACCATGGTTCTGCCGATCTTAACCCGCGTGGCCCACGATGTCACGGCCTCCTGCTGTCCGGCGGCATGCGCTGAGGATGGACCGGGAACCATACGCCTGCCCACCGGCCTCACAGCGCAACCGCGACGGCGGCTGGTGCGACTTGTTGCGGCATCACATCCCCGTCGCGCCCGACAGGATGAAGACCCGCCCGGAGTGGCTGCCGCGGACGGAGCTCCAGGCGGAGGTGACGAGGTAATCGATGGCGCCGTCGCCGTTCACATCTCCGAGCCCGACGGCGTCGAATCCCAGCGTTTCGCCGGGTATGCGGCCGGTCCAGGTGCGCAGCAGCGCTCCGTCGCGGCCTGAATGGAGGTAGATCTTGCCGCCCGAGACGGCCCGGCCGGCGAACTGCCATGCTCCAATGATGAGGTCGTCACGGCCATCGCCGTTCACGTCTCCGACCTTACCCGGGCATGTGCCGAAGCCCTCGCCGGCGCTCTCGCCGGTGAGGCTCAGGATCGGATGACCGCTGCGCCCGGAGAGCACGTAGATGCGGCCGGTGGAGCGGCCGCGAGCGGAGTTGTTCCAGTCGGAGAGGTAGACGTCGGGAGAGGCGTCGCCGTCGAGGTCACCGGGGACGGACACGAACATGCCGGCCAGCGCGAAGGAGGTGGAGTCACCGTCGAACGTCAGACGCGGGACGGTGTCCAGCGCGTCGTAGATGTAGGCGACACCCGTGCGCATGGGGCCGGCGCGGGGCGCTCCCACGACGAGCAGTACGTGGCCGTTCGCGGAGGTGCCGCTCACCGCCGAGCCGAAGCGCGAGCCTCGCGCCGGCCCGTGCAGCGACAGGAGCGCGGAGCCGTCGCTGCCGCTGAAGACGATCGCCGCGCCGAAGCCGTCGGCGGCGGCGGGGCTACCGACGATCACGTCCGCGTGACCGTCCTCGTCCACATCACCGACGCCCGCGGCCTGGAGCGCGCCGGTCAGCTGCAGCGTGCGCAGCACGCGGCCGGTGCGGCCCGCGTAGATGTAGGCCTTACCGCCGCCGGGCGCGGTGGCCGTGACATCGGGCACGCCGTCCCCGTCGACGTCGCCCGCGGCCTCCACGCCGGTACCGAGCTGGTCTCCCGCAGCGCCCACCGCGCGCCACAGCAGCTTCCCGGAGCGGCTGGAGTAGACGTACACCGCGCCCGAGGTGTCTCGCTCGGAGCCGAACGTCGGCGCGGAGGTCACGACATCGTGCGCGCCGTCCCCGTCCACATCGCCGATATCACGGGCGATCCAGCCGAACTGGTCTCCCGTGTGCTCCCCGCGCCACTCCTGGAGGATCGCGGCGGGCTCGACGAAGGGATGCGCGAGATCGTCCGCCGAGGGCTTCAAGGCACGATACCTGGGATCGTCGCGCAGTGGGGCGGCGTCGGGATCCAGGTCGATGTCCGCGAGGTTGACGCGACCCGTTCCACGGGCACGCTCCAGCCACAGGAACGCGCTATCCGGCTGTCCGATTCTGCCGTAAGCGAGCCCCAGGTTGTACATGGCGGCGGGACGTTTCGCGTCGAACTGCATCGCCCGGCGATGAACCGGGATGGATTCCGCGGCGTGCCCTCCCGAGAGGAGCGCCGCGCCGAGCGTCGTCCAGGCCTCCCCGTCGCTCGAATCCCGCGCGATGGCGGCACGAGCGACGGCGGCCGCGGAATCGAATTGCTGACGCTGGAGCAGCGCACCCGCCTGCTGCGATGTCGGCGAGGATTGCGCGTCCGCGGCGCCTGGCGTCAGCATCAGGAGAGCGGCCAGGGCGACGGGAATACGGGAGCGGGCTGCGTCCATGCGAGGATCCCGGGCGAGGGTGAGCCGATCCTCGACGTTCGTGGGCCGGCCGTTGCGGGTCAAGTCGTGGGGTCCGGACGGCGGCTCGAGGGTTCGAACGACCGTCGTCCGGGGGCGGAGTGTCGCCTGGGCTGGGATCCGGCTGCTCAGCGCAAAGCGTTCAGCCAGCGCAGCACGGTCGCTTCGAGCTCGATGCGGCTGTCCGAGTAGGAGTGATCGGTCGGGATGTGGACGGTGCTAACGCTGCGATTTCCCGCCGCCCGCGCGGCCGCGACCAGGCGGTCGGAGTGCTCGGCGAGCCCATCGTCGGAGCTCACCACGAGCATGGGCGTTCCGCCCAGGCCCGCCGCGGCGTTCACCAGACGCCAGGCGGGCGGTCCTGACGATAGCTGGTCGGCGAGATCCTCCGCCGTCACACCGGCGAGCGACTCCATGTTCTGCCTCATGGCCGGGATCAGCTGGTCGCGCGTCATGGTCGAGCCGAGCAGTCCCATGTCGGCTGCGGAGATCAGGATCGCGCCGCGAAGCCGGTGGTCGTGCGCGGCCGTGAGCGCGGTGATCCAGCCGCCCATGCTGTGACCGCCGAGGACGAGGCGCGCCGTATCAGCCCCTAGGGCGCGGGCGCTGTCGCGTACGAACGCCAGCACGGCGTCCGTGTCCTCGAGGTTCTGCGCGAAACGGAAGACACCCGGGCTCCCCCACGAGCCGCGATAGTGGAAGGTCACGACGTTCCAGCCGTCGCGCCGCACCGCCTGCGCCAGATCGAGGTTCTGCTCGTTCCCCGGGAAGCCATGCAGCAGGACGAGGGTCGGGTGAGCGCCGGCGCCCGCGGCGAGATAGGCGATGCCGTTGATCAGGACGCCGCCCGTCGGGATGTGGAGCACCTGCATGCGCGCCGGGTTCGCCGTGTCGCGCGGCGGATCGGCGCCGATCGCCTTCGGGCTCGCCTGCGCGGAGAGGGCGCGCGCGAAGAGCAGGCCGGCGGTGATCGCGAGGATCGGCTTGCGCATGGCAACGCGGTCTGGGTGGAGCGATGGGCCGGGACGCTGCCGACGATACCGTCGCGTCGGGCCGGTGGTCAATGGTGCGACATCGGCAATTCCCCGACACCGCGGCGCTGGGGAGGGCGTTCGGGCGATCCGAGCCCGCTGGTCAGGGCGGGGAGCCGCACACGGCGTTGTCGCCGGCGGGGCACCTTCGCCCATTTTCGATGCGGCGCGACACCCGTATTATCCGTTGCATGACTGTCCGCCCGTTCGTCATCCTGCTGGGCCTCGCCCTCGGGGGTGCCATGCAGCTGTCCGGACAAGCCCCTTCGAGCGCCGTCCGCGACACGGCGTACGCCCCGGGCGAGTATCGCATCTTCACCGGTGCCGGCGAGCCGTCTTCGCTGGATGCCATCATTGAAGCGATGACCGGGGTGCGGGTCGTATTCGTGGGAGAAACCCACGATGATCCGACGGCGCACATGCTCGAGCTCGAGCTGCTGAAGCGGGCCGCGAAACGCTACGCCGCGGCCGGGTCCGGATCCGCGCGGCCTCTGGCGCTGTCTCTCGAGTTCTTCGAGCGGGACGTGCAGCTACCGCTGAACGAGTACCTCGCGGGCCTCGTTCCGGAGACGACGTTCCGCGCGGACTCCAGGCCGTGGGAGCGGTACGAGACCGACTACAGGCCGCTGGTCGAGCTGGCGAAGGAGCACGAGCTGCCCGTGATCGCGGCGAACGCGCCTCGCCGATATGTGACCCTGGTGGCCCGGCACGGCCGGCAGTCGCTGAATGAGCTGAGTGAACAGGCCCTCGCGTACCTCCCGCCGCTGCCCTACGGGCAGGCGTCGCCGGCCTATCGAAACCAGTGGATCGCGACCATCTCGGAGGTCATGGAGGAGGAGGGGATGAAGTGTGGGGTGCCCGTGGCGCACGCCGCGGCGCCCGTCGGCAGCCACGAGAACATGGGGAATCAGCTGGACAGCCAGGTTCTGTGGGACGCCACCATGGCGTATTCGATCTCGCGATATCTGGCGGAGCACCCTGCGGGTCTCGTCCTGCACGTCGCCGGAGGATTCCACGTCGAGCGCGGCACCGGCATACCGGAGCAGCTTGCGACGTACGTTCCCGGCGTGCGGACGATGACCGTGGCGCTGCGGCCCGTGGAGGACGTGGACGCGTTCGAGGCCGCGCCGGCAGGGCAGTGGGGCGACTTCGTGATCCAGACGGACAAGGCGCGCACTCTGGAGTCCATCGAGTGTCGGCACTTTCGCGGGGAGGGGGAGTGAGGCAGGCGCGGCGGCGGTGCCGCCGACGCTCTATCGCCGGCCCAGTGCCTTCGCGATCGCCGGCTCAACGAGGTCGGCCATTAGGCGGTACCCGGCCTCGTTCGGGTGGACGCCGTCGGCGCTGAGCTCGCCGCGCAGACCCTTCCGCTCATCGGCCATCGCGCCCCAGTAGTCGACGTATACCAGATCCCGCTTTCTCGCGTAGCCCTTCAACCAGCCGTTCAGCGCGACGATGCTCGGCGCCGGCCTGACGTCGGGTCGCCACGGGTAGGCATACGCCGGGAGCACCGAGCAGAGCACGACCGTGATCCCGTTCTCGTGCGCCAGATCGACCATCGAGCGCAGGTTGTCCTCTATCATCTCCAGCGTCGATGGCCCGGTGTTGCCCGCGATGTCGTTCGTGCCGGCGAGGATCACGACGGCTGCCGGGTGGAGGTCGATCACATCCTGGCGGAACCGCACGAGCATCTGCGGGGTCGTCTGTCCGCTGATGCCGCGGCCGACGTACGGCTTTCCGGGAAACTGCGTCGGGAACGAGGGCGCCCAGGCCTCCGTGATCGAGTTGCCGAAGAAGACCACGCGGCGCTCGCCCGGCTTCGGCGGCCCCAGCTCGCTGTTCGCTTCACGGTAACGTCCCAGGTTCGGCCAGTCGGCGAGCGTCTTCTCCGCCGCCGCGAGCCGGCGCGCCTGGTGGTCCGCTTTCGCCGGCTGTGTCGCTTGCGCCGGGTTCTGTGCGATGGCGCGGCAGGGTAGCGCCAGCAGCGCAGTCAGGAGGAGCGCGCCGCCGGGTGCGGCAGACCGGATCCCGCTCATCGGCCAGCTCCTTCCCGCAGGAGGCTTGGGGGAGTCCTTCGGAGACGCCGAGGTCCGCGACAAAGGCATCGTCATTGCGGCCGAGCACCAGGCCCGGATCTTCGATCGGCCCTGGCAGCTGGACGGCGGCACGACTCGCCTTGCCGGAGCTGATCCTTCGTCTCTCGTCGTCACCGATGCACAGGGCATTTGCCTCCTCCTCGTTCGTGGGTCGAGCCGCGCAAAGCGCCCCGCGCGGCCGCACCCCGGTTCTTCAGCGCCTCTAGCCGGCCGGCCGCACGAGCACCTCGTGGCGGCCGCCGTCGTCCAGCAGCGGGATCTCGGCGACCGTCAGGCGGCGTCCGTCGAGGAGCAGCTCGGGATCGGCGCTCCCGATTCTGCCGGGCTCCTGCACGGTGATGGCATAGGTTGCCGTGCCGAAACGGTAATCGATGGCGAATTCGAACCATGTGGCCGGAACGCGGGGCTCGATACGCAGCGTGTCGCCGCGCAGGGTGAAGCCGAGGATGGTCTCGAGGCCCACGCGGTACATCCAGCCGGCTGCTCCCGTGTACCAGGTCCAGCCCCCCCGGCCCACCTGTCCGGCAGCGGTGCAGACATCCCCAGCCAGCGCGTAGGGTTCGACCCTGTACGTCTCGACCTCGGCGGGCGTGCGGCTGTGCAGCAGGGGGTTGAGCATCTGGTACAGCTCGAAGGCGCGGTCCTTGTCGCCGTGCAGCGCGGTGGCGAGGACGCTCCAGATCGCGGCGTGCGTGTATTGCGCGCCGTTCTCGCGGACACCGGGCAGGTAGCCCCTGATGTAGCCCGGATCCCGCGGCGTCCGGTCGAACGGCGGTGCGAGCAGCTTGAGTAGCCGGGCGTCGCGATCGACGAGGTGTTCCTCGACCGCGCGCATCGCCTGTACCTGCCGATTCGGCTCGCCGGCACGCGAGATCACGCTCCAGCTCTGGGCTATGCAGTCTATGCGGCATTCGTCGCTCTGCGCCGAGCCGAGCGGACTGCCGTCGTCGAAATAGGCGCGGCGGTACCACTCGCCATCCCACCCGTGGGCCTCGACGGCAGCCGCGTAGCTGTCGGCGCGAGCGCGGAGGTCGGCAGCCGCGGCGGCATCGCCGCGCTGCGCGGCGTGCGTCGCGAAGCCACGGAGCGTGTCGATGAGGAACCAGGCGAGCCAGACGCTCTCCCCGCGCCCCTCTGCGCCGACGCGGCTCATGCCGTCGTTCCAGTCCCCGGTGCCGATGAGCGGCAGGCCGTGCGCCCCCGCCGTGGACGCCTTGCGGAGTGAGCGCAGACAGTGCTCGTAGATGCTGGCGTCCTCCGGGGTGACGTCGGGCAGGGCGTAGGCGTCGTGCTCGCCCGGCTCCAGCGCGCGCATGGAAAGGAACGGCGCGCGTTCATCCAGCACGGCCGAATCACCCGTCAGGACCACGTACCGGTCGACCACGTACGGCAGCCAGACCAGGTCGTCGGAGAAACGGGTGCGCACGCCGCGCCCGCTTCGTGGATGCCACCAGTGCTGCACGTCTCCCTCGACGAATTGCCGCGCCGCCGCCCGCAGGATGTGCTCCCGGGCGATACCCGGCTCCGCATAGACGAACGCCAGCACGTCCTGGAGCTGGTCCCGGAAGCCGTAGGCGCCGCTGCTCTGGTAGAGAGCAGAGCGAGCCCAAATGCGGCAGGATAGAGCCTGATAGAGCAGCCAGTGGTTGAGCATGGCATCGAAAGCGGGCTCGGGCGTCCGCACGGTGATGACGGAGAGGCGGTCCCGCCAACGGTCGGTGCCCTGCGCGGCCGAAGCCTTGGCTGCGTCGGCGTTGCGGAACCGGCCGACGGCCTGCCGCGCCTGGGCGGCGTCTGCCGCGGCGCCAAGGACGACGATTACCTCGCGTGTCTCGCCGGGCGCCAGCTCGATCACGCACTGCAGCGCTGCACACGGGTCGATGCCGACGCCGGTGGCGCCGGCGAGGCGGCTGCCGCGAAGGGCCGCGGGCGCTTCGACGCTCCCATTGCGGCCCAGGAACTCGCGCCGGTCCGCGGTATGGCTCGAAACCGGCTCGCTCAGGGCGCAGAAGGCCACGTGGTCGCGGAACTGCGGATCGAAGTGGTTGCAGGCAAAAATCGCGGACAACTCTGCGTCGAACTCGGTCCGAACCTGATGCTGTGTGTGCTCACGCAGCACGCCGAGCGTCCATTCCGTGTATGCCGTCACTTCGATGCGGAGGTGGGCCGCACCGCGGTTCGTAAGACGCAGCACGGACAGCTTGACGGGCCCCTCGTCGGCCATCCGGAGCGTGAGGCGGGTAACGATGCCATCGCGCTCGGATTCGAACACGGACACGCCCGCTCCGTGGCGCACGGCGTAGGTCGTGCCCCCGCCGAGCGGCGCCGGCGTGGCGCTCCACATCTCGCCCGTCGCGAGGTCGCGAAGGTAGACCACTTCGGACACCGGATCGCAGACCGGATCGTTGTGCCAGGGCGTGAGCCGAAAGAAGTAGCTGCTGTCCGCCCATGTGAAGCCGGCGCCCCGCTCGCTCACGACGAAACCTCCGTCCGGATTGGCGACGACGTTCGCCCAGGGGGCGGGTGGCACCCGGTCGGAGCGCACCCGTATCTCGTACTCTCCGGCCGCGTTCAGGCCGCCGAACCCGTTGTCGAAGAGCAGGGCGTGCGTGTCCGCCGCGGGGTCGGAAGGCGACGGGGACACATCGTCCGGGTCGCGGGAGGGGGTGTCGGACGCGGTCGAAATCGGGTAGTCGAACCGGGTCGGGTACGCGTGCACCCTGTGCGCCGGCGGCGCGGGGGTCGTCGGTCGTGCCTCGAGCGTCCGCGGCCGGGCGTTAGCGTCGTCGTCGCCGTCGCTATCCTCGGGCACCGTGACCGCGCCCAGGAGGCGGCCGAGGGGGCGACCGTCGCAATGGATGACGAGGCGCGCGGTAGCCCGCAGCATGAGCAGTGTGTCCGCTCCGAGTCTGTCGGTCCTGCGGACGAATACCCCTCCGGGACGATCCACGCCTGTATCGCCGGAGGCGAACATCGCCTCCATGATCCGCTCGTGCAGCTCCTGCAGGTACGACGACGGCTGGCCGTCGAGGACGACCAGGTCGACCGTCATTCCGCAGCGGCGCCAGTAGTGGTGGGCCGAGAGTATCTGCCGCAGCGTCGGCAGCCCGTCCGCGTTGTCGATGGTGGCCAGCACGATCGGCCAGTCACCGGACACGCCGCTTACCCAGAGCAGCGGCTGCGAGCCGCGGTTGCGATACAGCTCCGCCTGCGGTGCACGGAGGTCGGGGTGCGGATAGAGGAGGCAGCCGGCCAGCTCCTGGAAGACCGCCGCGTCGCCCGAGCTCAACTCGAGCTCGCGCAGCTCTGCCTGCTGGGAGGTCCAGGCGAGATCGAGGGCGCGTTGCGCCGTGTGCGGATCGTGGTAGCGGTCCGCGAGCTCGAATACGCCCTTCCGCGTGTCGGCGACGAGCGTGGTGAACGCTACGGACGCCGACTCGCCGGGCGCCAGCCTCATACGCGTCCGCAAAGCGAAGATCGGGTCCAGTACGGCCCCGGTGCTACCGAAAAGCGGGCCGTCGACGCTAAGCGCGGCCGGCGCTCGAGTGCTGCGGCCGCGGCCGACGAAGCGTGCACGGTCCGTTTCGAAACTGACGCGACCGACGCGGGCGGCGCCGGTATCGACGACGTGAGCGCACCACAGCGACGGCTCCGCAGCGGAACGGGGCCGCCGGGTGGCCGTGATCGCCGTACACCACTCGTGCCACTCGGTCTCGACGAAAAGGTTGGCGAACGCCGGGTGTGCCCGGTCGGCATCCGGCGGCCCGAGCACGATCTCGCCGTAGCTCGTGAGCTCGATCTCGCGGGGGGCCTGAGCATGGTTGGTCACGGTGACGGACCGGACCTCTGCCGCATCCTCCGGTACGACTGCGATCTCGGTGCGTGTCTCGATCCCGCCGTCGGAGCGATGGAAAGTCACGCGGTCGGTGGCGAGCAGCGCGCGGTACCAGTCGGCCGGCGCACAGACCGGCTGGTGCGCTACCGACCAGACGGCGTCGCGGGTGATGTCCCTGACGTAGCAGAACTGTCCCGTGGAGTCCACCGTGCCGTCGGCCCGCCATCGCGTGACCGCGAGCTCCTTATAGCGGCTGTAGCCCGAGCCGCTATGGCTCACCATGAGCGTGTAGGGCTGCCGGCCAAGCAGCGCGATGTGCGGCCGCGACGTATCCGGCCGGTCGAACTCACGCACGGTCGGGCTCTCGAACAATGGAACGGGCAGCGCCTCGTCCGGGCGCAGGTGCTGCGGCTTCTGGAGCGTGACGCGGCGCGGGATCCGCTCGTGCAGCAGCAGCTCCGCCGAGCGAACGAGGGGATCCGCGTGGAAGCGCTCCTGCCAAACCCGGTCGGTGAGCGCGTTGGTCAGGGCGGCGAGGCTCATCCCGATATGGTGCGCCATGTAGGTACCCACCAGAGCGAAGCTCCGGCCGGGATCGGGCCGCGTGTAATCGAGAGCGTCGCGGAAGCCGTAACGCCCCAGGGCGCCCGCGCCTGCGAGCTCGACCAGGTTGTCCAGCGCGCGCACCGGCTCGACCATGACCGCGAGGAGGGATGCGTAGGGCGCGATCACGAGGTCGCGGCCGAGGCCCCGCTTGAGCGCGAGGTCGGGCACGCCGAAAGCACGGTACTGGTAAATGAGCTGGCGGTCCCGCCCGTTGTAGGCGCTCTCGCTCACTCCCCACGGCACACCGCGCTCGACGCCGTACGCCATCTGGCGGCGCACGGCGCCGTGATAGGTTTGATCCAGCACCGTGAACGGAAAGGTGCGCATCACCAGTGCCGGCATCAGGTACTCGAACATGCTCCCGCTCCAGGAGACGAGCGCCGTCTCTCCGGCCGCATGGTTCAGCGTACGTCCGAGGTGGAACCAGTGCTCCACCGGGACGTCGTTCTTTGCGATGGCCAGGAAGCTTGCGAGGCGCGATTCGGAGGCGAGCAGATCGTAGAACGACGGGTCGGGAGCGCGCGCGTCGTGCCGGTAGCCTATGGAAAACAGCTCCCGGTCCGAGTCGAACAGGAAGCGGAAGTCCATTTCCGCAAAGTAGATCGAAGCACGCTCGGCGAGCATCTGAAGACGGGCCGGTAGTGAGGCGAGGAGAGAGGCATCGCCTGCGAAATGCTGCCGGATCCGCTCGATACTCCAGGTGATCCATTCCTCCGCCGGACCGACGGCGTCCTGTTCCACTCCGGCGCTCAGGAGCGTGGCACGCGCAGAAGACAGCGAGGCGGCTACCTCCTCCAGCGCCGCCGACGGCGCGTCGGCGCCCGCGTCGGCGGCGAGCGCCGCCCGGCTGAGCTGAAGCTGCTTCGTCGCATCGTCAATGGCGGACGACTTGCCTGCACCTTTGGATGCGGCGAGCGTGCGCAGGCGGTGGTGCGCCAGGTGCAGCGCGGCCCGCAGCGCGTCCACCAGACGACCATCGGAATCGGCAGCAGCTGCGGCCTCGAGACATGCCTGCCTCACGGCCAGGAGGTGCCCGGCCAGGTTGCCGCTGTCCACCGTGGAGACGTACGCCGGCTCCAGCACGTTCAGATCGTGGAGATCGTACCAGTTGAAGAAGTGTCCGCGATAGCGCTGCATTCGCTCTAGCGAGCGAAACGCGAGCTCCAGGCGCCGCGCCATCTCGCCCGCACTGATGAAGCCGAGGTCATGCGCGCTCCCGATAGCCAGCAGCTGGAGTCCGATGTTCGTCGGCGACGTTCGCATGGCCACGACCGGCACCGGGTTATCCTGGAAATTGTCCGGCGCCAGCCACTGTGTTTCGGCGGTGACGAAGCGGTCGAAGTAGCGCCAGTGCAGGAGCGCGAGGCGCACGGCCTCGGCTCGTGCCGGGCCGGTGAGCCGCCGCGCACGCGGGACGGCCGGCGCGCTGAGCGCACGGGCAATGACCGGGGAGCCGGCCCAGAGCGTGGCGAAGCTCCCCATCGCGAGGGCCTGGGCGACGCCGTGTCCGCCAGACGCCTGGACGAAGGCCAGCAGCGCGACACCGGCTCCGATGGCGACGGCGGGCCACATTGCCCGCCAGATCTCGCCGCGGCTAGCGGCGATCGCGAGCTCGGTCGTCAATGCTGTCTGCCACTCGAGCAGGTGCCGCCTCGTGACGAGGAGCCGCCAGAGGGTGCGCACGATCGCGTCGGCGGAGATCCATGCCTGGTGTGGAAGGAAGGCTAGGGCCAATCCGACCTGCTTCGCGCCCATCACCGCGTCCCGCGCCTCCGCGCTGTAGTACGCCCGCCATGATCGGTCGAGGGGCGGGCGTAGCGCGGCGAAGAGGAGCGGGATGATCCACGGCGCGGCGACGGCGCCGAGGGCCAGCGCCGTCCAGCGCAGCGGTGAGCCGGGGAGCAGCGTCCAGCCCGCGATGAGGAAGACGAGCTGTCCGATCTCGACCGTGCTGCGCCTCATGTTGTCGAGGATCTTCCAGCGTGCGAGGAGGGGCAGTCGGTTCGGCTCCGGGCCGTCGGGACCCGGCACGCGCGGTGTCAGCCAGCGGAGCAGCTGCCAGTCCCCACGGATCCATCGGTGCTTCCGGCGCGTGAACGCGAGATACCGCATTGGATAGTCGTCGTAGACGCTGATCCCTGTGGCGAGCCCCGCGCGCGCATGGCTGCCCTCGATGAGGTCGTGGGAGAGGAGCGTGTTCTCCGGGAAGCGACCGTGGGTCGCCTGCTCGAAGGTGTCGACGTCGTAGATGCCCTTGCCCGTGAAGCTCCCCTCTCCGTACAGGTCCTGGTAGACGTCGGAGACCGCGGTGGTATAGGGATCGACGCCCGGGTGACCCGAGTGGATTGCCGCGAAACGGGAACGGTTCGCGCTGGGCAGGGACACGCCGACGCGCGGCTGGAGGATGCCGTACCCGCGCGTGACGCGGCCGCGTGCGGGGTCGTAGACGGCCTGATTGAGGGGGTGGGCCAGCGCACCGATCAGGTCCGCGGCCGTATCGGGCGGCAGGACGGTATCGGAGTCCAGCGTGATGACGTAGCGAACCGCCTGAAGTGGCTCGACGTCCCCGACGACGGTGGTGAACGCATGCCGGGCCCCGCCGCGCAGGAAGTGGTTGAACTCGGCCAGCTTGCCGCGCTTCCGCTCCCAGCCCATCCAGGCGCCCTGCCGCGGATTCCAGCGCCGTGGCCGGTGGAATAGGTAGAAGAGGTCGGTCCGGCCTCCCCCGTAGCGCGCGTTGAGCGCGGTCACCCCGTCCACGGCCGCGGCGATGATGGCCGCGTCCTCCTCGCGAGTCTCCGCCAGGGCGTCCGTGAAATCGCTCAGCACGGCGAAATGGAGGTGGGCGGCCCGGTTGGCCAGGAACTGCACCTCGAGGTGGTCGAGCGCCTCGCGCACGGCGTCCACGCTGCCGAACAGCGTAGGCATCACAACGGCGGTGCGGAGCCCGGCCGGAACGCCCGCGCGCCCGCGCAGGTCGAGGCTGGGGAGCTTTCGGGGCGGCAGGAACGCCGTCACGAGCTGGTTGACCAGGGCGATGGCGATGTCGCTGGCCGGGATCAGAGCGAGCACGAGCACCAGGAGCCAGCCCGCCCGCGCAGCCGGGCCCGCCAGCCAGAGCAGGGCGGCGAGGGTCGCCGCGGTCGCACCGAGGATGCTGCCGAAGAAGACGACGTCGGGGTGGGCCAGGGCCCGGCGCTGCGCCGCCTCGGCGAGCGTGGGCCGATACCCGGCGGCGGCCTCGAGCTCGCCGAGCCCACCATCGAGGAGAAAGTATCCCACATGCGATCGGACGTCGGGAGCGCCGTCTTCGTCCCTCGACGCGCGGGCCAGCTCCACGGCCGTGCGCGCCACCGTCTCCTCGCCCAGCCCCGTGCGCCGGGCGATCCGCTCCACCACATGGCGGTACCGGTCGTGCGTGGCGAAGGTCATGCGCGCATAGGCCGCTGCGGGATCGGCTCGCAGCACCGCTTCCATCACGCTCTGCCGCTCGACGAACGCCCGCCAGTCCAGGTGAGTGATGGTGCGCAGGCTGTGGATGCTGTGCGCCATGATGACCTGCGTCAGCGCCAGACGCTGCGTCGAGCGGGCCGTGGCATCTTCCAGGCTGAGCGAGTGCTCCCCTATCCACGCCTCGATCCGAACGAGCGGCTCGTACGAGCCGCGGGTCAGCCGGAGCTGGCGCAGAAAGCGGGCGATGAACGCCGGCGAAAGTTGCGGCGGAGCGTCCACGAATGCATCGAGCGCCGCCTCCAGAGTGGCCGGCCCCTGCTCGCTGGCGGCCTCGATTCGGGCCGCCCAGCCATCGGCCATCTCGATCTCGTCCATGCGTTGCACCGTGCGGAGCGCCATGCGCCGCACGCTCTCGATGAGCGCCAGCCGGAACATGGCCGGAAGGGCCCAGAGCTCGCCGAGCGACAACGATGCGGCCGACTGCCAGGCGCTTACGAACAATTCCAGGTTGTCGAGTTCGACGCGCGCTTCCGAGTGCGAGATCAGGGCAATCGCCAGCTCGTAGACTCGCGGATAGCCTGCCAGCCTGCCGGTGGCGAGCTCCGGCAGCTCGCGGTAGTAACCCCGCGGCAGCGTCTCGTATACTTCCCGGGTGTGTTCCCGGACCACGTGAAAGTTGTCCAGCAGCCACTCCCCCGCCGGCCCCACGTCGACGCCCCGCGCGGCCCCGGACGCCAGCCGGTCGCGAGCGTCATCGAGTATCCGCCGCGTCTGCCCAAGACGGGTCAGGAGCGGTGCTCGTCGGCGCCCCGGCGACCGGGGCCGGACGCGCTCGCGCCCTGCCACCGCACGAGCCTTCTCGGCCAGTTGATCCGTGCCCAGCAACGCGCCGTGGATCGGACCTGCATGATGCACGTCGTGCCGGGAGCCGGAACGGGCCGTCGCGAAGGGAAGAAAACGGAGCGGGCTTATCGCGGCACCATCATCGGGCGAGGTCGTCCTTCATCGAGAGCGGGAGCGAAGTCAGTGAGCGAACTCTTTCGCGGATGCGGATCGTCATCCACCCGGCGGCACCCGCTCCGCCCGGCGCGAAAAACATACCGGGCGGTGCGCTCGGGGTACCATTTGGCGATGCGCGAACCATGCCCGAAGGCCACGCGAAATGTGAAATACCACATAATTTCGACAATGGTTTGCTAGGAACAGGAACATTCTCCAGAAAATATACCTTGTATTTTAGAAGTTGATACCTACATCGCCTTACCATTGACTTATTATTAGCATGCGTATATGTTGATAGCAACGCTGGTGGGGTAGGGCTGCTGCCGGTCCTCGCGTCGAAGACACGCAGCCCGGCCAGACACTCTCCTCCGTCCAGGAGGTCGTATGCCCCGTCAACGTTTGCTCATACTGGCATTTTTCGCCTTCGTGCTCGGTGGCTGTAACCCGTTCCACCACACGCCAGCCGTCGAGATGAGCGCCAAAGACGTGAATCTGAACTCCCGCTGGCACGCTACGCTAGCGAGCCCCGCTACCCTCGCCGGGGCGGTGCAGATGAGCGGTACCGCGACCATGGCTCCGGGCTCGAGCAGCCGCAACACGACGGTGACCCTCAGCCTTGCCAATGCTTCGCCGGGCGGCGTGCATCCCTGGGAGCTGCACTATGGCCAGTGTGGCGCTGACGGGGGCGTCTTCGGCTCCAGCTCGTCCTACAAGCCGATCGAGATCGGCGACGACGGCCGAGCGACGGCCTCGGCGCGCATCGCACAGCAAACGCCGATAGCGGGGAGCTACTTCGTGAGCGTCCAGGCGTCGGCCGGCAACGCCGAGACCACCATCGCGTGCGGCAACCTTGCGCCGCCTACGCAGTAGAGTAGCCGCGCATCGAATGCTCCCGAGGGGGCCCTGCTTCAAGCAGGGCCCCCTCGGGTCACATACGCGGTGGCTCCCGCGGGCCTCCGTCCTCAGGACGCCGGCGCCTGTAATATTCGGGTCAAAGCCGGCACGCGCCCCAACTCCCGCGCGCACACCGCGATCTGGCCACGGTGATACGACTCGTGCTCGATCGCGAAATGGAGCATCGCGAAGCGGGTGACGCGTTGTCCGAAGATCCCCGTCAACGTGCCCAGCATGTGGTCCGCCCCGGCTGTCTCCTTTCACGGGGAATACAACCGGAAACGCATCGATTTCAGCGATCTGGCCTGATCGGGCGCATCGACGTATCTTATTGATCTGGCGCCAACCTTGCCGTTTCCACCAATCCCTTTCGCGAGACACAGAATGGCCGAGTCCGGGATCGCTCGACTCGTCGCCGAGCTGAAGCGCCGCCGTGTCTTTCGCGTACTCCTCGTGTACGGTGCCGTCTCGTACATGCTCGCGGAGGGCTCGAGCATCGTACTGCCCGCTCTCGAGCTGCCGCCCTGGACGCTCACCTTCGTCATCGTCCTGCTGATCCTCGGCCTGCCGATCGCGGTGGTGCTCGCCTGGGCGTACGACATCACGCCGGAGGGAATTCAGCGGACATCCGCGATCGATGCCGCGGTCACCGCCAGCGTCGAAAACGCTCCGGCGGCGGCGCCGCCGCCGGGTGTCGCGTCCGGGGCCCCCTCGGCGCCGTCCTCCGGTGCGGCATCACCCCCGGGAGTGGCGAACGCCGGGACGTCCCGATCCGACGCGGTCGCAGCTGCGGGAACCGCGGCCTCCTCGCCACCCGGCGATTCACCGGAAAACGAGCGCACGCACCTGATCGTGCTGCCTTTCCGGATGCTGCGACCGGATCCCGAGACGGAGTTCCTGTCGTCCAGCCTGCCCGACGCGATCAGCTGCTCCCTGGCGGGGCTGCGCTCCCTGGTGGTGCGCTCCATGATGACGAGCAGCCGGTACGGCGCGGAAGGACCCGACCTGACCGCGCTGGCGCAGCACGGTGTCAACGCGGTGCTGACGGGCACGCTGCTGCGGATCGGCGGTCAGCTCCGCCTGACGGCGCAGCTCGCCCACGCTCCGGAAGGCACGATCCTCTGGTCCGAGGTCACGGTGGTCGACCTGGACGATCTGTTCGCGCTGCAGGACGAGCTGTCGCGCAGGGTCCTGGACTCGCTGTCCGTCTCGCTGACGGCGCGGGAGCGGATGCGGCTGCGGCGCGACGCGCCGGTGAGCGCGAGAGCCTATGAGCTCTATCTGCGCGCGAACCACCTCAGCCATCAGACGGGGCAGTGGGACGAGGCCCGCAAGCTCTACCTGGAGTCGCTGCACGACGATCCGAAGTACGCCCCCGCGTGGGCGTGTCTCGGTCGGTGCTACCGTCTGATCGCGAAATGGTCGCCCGATCCGGCCGTGCGCGAGTCCATGCGGGCGGAGGCGGAGACATCGTTCCAGCACGCGTTCGAGCTCAACCCGGACCTGCCGATCGCGCATCACTTCTTCGCGCAGCTCGAGGTCGAGCTCGGCCGCGCCTCGTCGGCGATGACCCGACTCATCCGCTGCCTGCGCGAGAGCGACGCGGATCCGGAGCTGTTCGCGGGCGTCGTGCATTCGTGCCGCTTCGCGGGGCTCCTCGAGGCCTCCATCTCGGCGCACCTGCGGGCACGCCGCCTCGACCCGGCGATCGCGACCAGCGTCGGACACACCTATTTCATGCTCGGGCGCTACGATCGCGTCGTGGATGAGGCGTACGGCGACATCGGCTACCTCGCGCCGCTCGCGCTCACGATGCTCGGCCGCAAGGCGGATGCGCTGCGGCTGCTGCACGAGAACCAGACGCGGGTAGCCGGCACGACGGCCAGCCATCACCTCGAGTCGCTGCGGGCTATCCTCGAGGGCGACCGGGAGCGTGGCCTCGCCGCCGCGCGCGAGGCGCTCCAGCACGTTGGTGATCCGGAAGGCCGCTTCTACGCCGTTCGACACATCGCCCGCCTCGGCGATGCCGAGGGCGCTCTCGCGCACCTCGAGCAGCTCCTCGGACGCGGGTACTGCTGTGCGCACCAGCTCCGCGACGATCCCTGGCTCGCTTCGGTGCGGGAGCTTCCGGAGTTCGCCGAGATCAGCGCCCGTGCGGAGGCCGCCATCCAGCAGGCCGCCGCGGACTTCATCGCGGCGGGCGGGCCTCAGGTCGTGGGCCCGATCGCGGTCGCGGCCTGAAACGGCGCGCTTCTCATCCCTTTCCCGGTTTCGGTGTCGGCTGCGAGGCCACGATCTTCCGCGGCCCGCGTATGGGGGCGTGCATCCTCTTCTCGCCGGCCGGGGTTTGCTCGTCGGCCAGGGCTGCGCTTCGCCGGGCACGGATGCGCGTGGCCCGCCTCACGCCTGTCGCCCCGCGCGACCGCTGTCAGGGATGTAGCCGACCTCGATGGCGTAGTCGTGCAGCGTGTCCATCAGGATCCTGCGGCCGCGGTGGAGCCGGCTCTTCACCGTGCCGCGGGGGATGCCGAGCACCTGGGCGATCTCGGCGTACGACAGGTCCTGCAGGTCCTTCAGAATGACGGGCTCGCGGAACTCTGCAGGCAGCGCGTCGATGGCGCGGAGCACCTCCTCATCGACGATCGAGTCGAAGTACGCGTCCTCCGAGTCTCTCGGTCCGTTGCCGGCGGTGTCGACGCGCGCGGCCAGCAGCTCGATGTCATCGACGTCGAGGTCGCTCGCAGTGGACTCGGGCCGGCTGGAGCGGCGCTCGGCGTGACGGAGCACGACGTTGCGGCAGATCGTGAAGAGCCAGGACAGGACCTTCGTGCCTCGCGTGTAGGTGCCCCAGCTGCGGTAGGCGCGCAGGAAGGTTTCCTGCACGGCGTCCGCGGCGTCGGCGTCGTCGCCCCGACACATGCGCAGCGCGAAACGGTAGACCGCGTCCATGCAGGGGAGCGCTTCCTCGTGGAAGCCGGGCTTGCGGGGCGTCGCGCGCTCGCAGGTGGATGCGGGCTGGGGAGTGGGCGTCGCGAATCGATCGGCGTGCATGCGACTCCTATCGTTCCTGGAGCGACGGATCGGTCCGGCTCGCCAGCCGCGTGCGGATCTGGCGACCCCATTCGACGGCGTGCAGCTCGGCGAAGATCCGCTCCGCGTCGCAGCGCAGCGCTGCGGCGGAGTCATTCTCTCGGGCGGCTTCGGCGAGGGCGGCACGGGCCTCGAGGGTCTCGGCCTCGAGCAGACGCAGGTGGCGCTCGCGGGCGATCGTCGCCGCCTCCGCGAGTCGCTGCCTCGCCTCCTCCAGCCGACCATCCCACAGCGCGACGACGCCGAGCACGCGCAGAGCGTCGCCCTCTCCGGCCGGCTCGCCGAGCTCTCGGAAGCGGCGCAGCGAGCGTTCGGCCGTTACCCGCGCGAGGCGGCCGTCACCGCGCATTGCTTCGAGCAGCGCCCACTCCTGCTCGATGCGTCCGACCTCATCCTCGCTTCCGTCCGCGCGCGCGAACTCGAGCGCCTGCCGGAACGCCGCCCCCGCCTCGTTCGGGAAGCCCATCTCCCTGTAGCTGATCGCGAGATTGTTGTACGCCTGGGCGAGGCCTCTCATGTAGCCGAGTCGCTGATAGGAGATGATCGCGCGCTCGTGACTCGCCAGCGCGGCCTCGCGCTGGCCGGTGAGCGTCTGGATGATTCCGATGTTCTGGTTCGCCCGCGCGATGAACTCCTCGTCTCCCGCGCGACTGGAGGCGTCCAGCAGCCGTCCCCATTCGGCCTCCGCTCCCTCGATGTCACCCAGCTCGAACAGCAGGATGCCCTCGAGGTTGGATCGCCGCCGGAAGAGCATGTCGTTGCCGCGCCGAAGGCAGACGGGCCCGAGGTCGCGTGCGAGCTTCAGCGCACGCTCCCGCTCGCCGGCGCGCCGTAGCGACTCCGCCAGCAGGAAGCCGAGCTCCGGCTCCTCGAGCAGCGCCTCCGCCGCCACACCCGAGAGCAACTCCAGAAGCCCAGGGTAGTCGCGCGAAGCTTGAAGGCCGCGCGCCTTCTGCAGCAGCGACGACAGGACACCAGTCTCCGGCATCGGGCTTCGCTCAGCTCGCGACCGAGAAGCCCGTGAAGCCGTCGACCGACGCCTCGAACTGTTCGCCGTCCGTCGAGCGCGTGGTCGGCAGCGCGGACCACGGATCGCTCGTGCTCTCCCGCTTCCAGATCCGCATCTGGTACCACAGCCGCTCGTCCGTACCGTCCACGGTGCCATCCCCGTTCAGGTCGTCCGCGGCGTGCGTGCACCACATGCGGATCAACGCGGGCACCGAAGGATCGAACGACAGCCCCGATGGCTCGAACTCGAAGCTCATCTTCTTACCGTCCGGATGAATCGTGATGAGCACCGAGTCGCCGTCCTGCAGCGGCACCCCCTGCGGCGTTCGCAGCAGCGACTCCGCCGAGAGATGGAACTCCAGGAGCCGGTCACCCGACTGACCGGGCTCTGAGCCCCGGAAGCGCAGCACCACGTCCAGCGCCTGTCCCTTCACTGCCCAGACGCTCGTATCGCCGGGTACCATCGGCACGTAGGCCGGGTCGATCGGCGCGATGATCGGCGAGCCGTCGCCCGTGTTGTTGCCCGTCGGGTCCTTCCCCGTATCGGGACCGGTCAGCGGCTCACAGGCGGCGGCAAGGCCGAGCAGGAGCGGCAGGAAACGACGCATGTTCGGACTCCAGTGTGAGGAAGAGGGGTCGCCACCGAGCAGGTCGCAACGGCCATTCCAAGACCTAAGTGATTGCTGGTTAATAAGTTAGCGATTTTCAACCTTGTCCCGCTGCGCTACAGGTGTAGCGATTCACTACACTTTGCGGTCGAGCAGGCGGTAGAGGCGGGAGCGGCTGATGCCGAGGGCATCGGCGGCGGCGCGCTTGTTTCCGTCGAGGCGGTCGAGCATGGCGCGGGCGGCGGCGGTCTCGATGTGGTCGAGCGTGGCCGGGAAGGGCAGTGGGCCCGACACGCTGTCGGTTGCCTGGGCGGGGGCGGGGTCGACGAAGAGGTCGTCGGTGTGCAGATCGCCGCCGCCGAGGAGGATGGCTCGCTCGATGGCGTTGCGGAGCTCGCGGATGTTTCCGGCCCAGTGGTGGGCGAGGAGGACGGAGCACTGGGCTGAGGAGAGGCGGGGTCGGGGGACGTCGTACTCGTCGCTGAAGCGGTCGATGAAATGGCGGGCGAGGTCGAGGATGTCGTCGCCGCGCTCGCGGAGCGGGGGGAGGTGGATGGGGAGAACGGCGAGGCGGAAGTAGAGGTCCTCGCGGAAGCGGCCGTCGTGGACGGCGGCGGGGAGATCGACGTGGGTGGCGGCGATGACCCGAACGTCGATGGCATGGCCGCGAAGGCTGCCGAGGCGGCGGACGATGCGATCCTCGAGGACCTTCAGGAGCTTGGCCTGCAGGTCGAGAGGAAGGTCTCCGATCTCGTCCAGGAAGAGCGTGCCTCCATCGGCGGCCTCGAAGAGACCGGGCTTCGGGACGCGCGCATCGGTGAAGGCACCCTTCTCGTAGCCGAAGAGCTCGGCCTCGAGCAGCGTCGCGGGCAGTGCGGTGCAGTTGATCTCGACGAACGGCTGCGGCGCGCGCGGACCATTGTAATGGATGGCCTGGGCCAGCAGCTGCTTGCCGGTTCCGGTCTCGCCCGTGATCAGGACCGTGGCGGTCGAACGGGGGATGATGCGGGCGGCGCGGTCGAGCGCCTTGCGCAGCGCCTCGCTGCTGCCGATCAGCTGGGAGAAGTCGTAGCGCGATCGCTCGTGCGTGGCGAGCGCCGCCGCCCTCTCCGTGTCGCGCGCGCGGCGTGCTCGCTCGATCGCCCACGAGCGGAGCGCCTCCAGATCCGCGGGCAGCGCGAAGTAATTGGAGGCGCCCGCACGGATCGACGCCACGGCCGGCCGGTGGTCCTCGGCGGCACCTACAACGACGATCTCTCTCGCGCCATCGACGTGCGCCTCGTGCACTGCATCGCCGGCGTTCGCCTCGTCGCCGGCGACGACGACGATCGTGCCGCACACGTCGGCCGCCGAGCCGACGTCCGCCGCACGGCCCACGACCTGCAGCCGCGCTTCAGCGGATTCGGCAAGGTCGGGCCAGACGCTCGCGAACGTGTCCGCGCGCGCAACCACCACAAGGGCAACCTCGGCCAGAGGGCCTCCTGGATCGTCGCAGCTCCCTCTCCCGTCGCATTGACAGGCCTGCGCCGGGCTCGCTTCGTGCTCGTCGGTAGACAACGCCCGGCACCCACGCCGCATGACGGGCCGGCGCCATTCGGAATGAGGTGGACGCGACGCGAGCAGGGAGGAGATGTGTCTCGTTTCGGGACAGAATAGCCGATGAGTCGTCGGAGCGACAGCGGCGGACGGATCGCGGCGGACAGCAGCCGCCGTTAGAGGCGAAGGGCTGCTGCCGGCCGCTCGCTACCCTCGTGACCGAGGGTCGCGCCATCTGGCGACGCGTGTGCGGCGCGATCCACGATCCGGCTGAAGAGGAGCGCGTAATCGAGGACGATGCCGCCCGGCGGGGTGCGTCGCCCGGGGCGAAGCGGAGCCGCCATGTCCCCGGCCTCTGCCGGTGCGATGGATCGCTCCATTCAGACTCCTGCCATTCCTAGCGGATCTGCCGTTCGTCGAGGCCCGCGAAGGCGGCAACGGCGACGGAGAGGAGGAGCGAGGTCGGAATCGTGTGGGTGCGACGGTGACGCTGCATGAAGTCCTCTGCGGCTTTGTGGACACTTCGGGCGGCATCCCGACCCATTTTTTCGAACGCAGGAAGACGCCGCAGGGTTCCAGGGCGGCGGCGCGGGCGGAGTCCGCGGGACGGATCCTGCAGTCGAACCCTGCCAATCCGATCGAGGCAACGGAGACAAGACAGGAGGAGGAAGACATGGATGAGGAGAAGAGGCGGAGACGGAGGGAGATCCGGCAGCTGAACAGCGAGTCGGTGTGGCTGCAAAAGGCGTTGTTCGCGCTGCGGAAGGCGGAAGACGCACGGGAAAAGGTGGCGGATGTGCGCGCGGAGGAGCCGGAGACGTACGTGCTCCCGGTCGGCGGCCGCGCGATCGAGCTGGAGGCGCTCGAGGATGCCCTCGAGGAGCGGACGAAGGAGTTGATCGGCCGGGTGCGCGCGATGCGGCGCGAGCTGCGCTAGCTCGCACGTCGCGTACCGCTGCCGGGGAGTGCGCCGCCCGGTCGGTTGACGCGCGTCGGAGGGCGGGACTACCATCACCGTCATGGGTCGGCGCTCATGCGGCTCGCCGGGGCCGCGTGCTGCCTCCTCGGCGCTCGAAGCGGCGCATCTTCCATTCGGGAGTGGGTCTTGTCCGAATACCGCCGCGGACTATCCCTGGAGCAGAAACTGCCGCTGCTGATCACGGCGCTGCTGCTCGCGCTCGTCATCATCGGCTCGAGCCTGGCCTATCGGGAAGTGAGGCAGTCGGCTCAGCTGGCGGCGGCCGATCGACTGGACCGGATGTCCGGGCAGTTCTCCGATCTGATTCACAGCTCGATGCTCCAGCGCGTGGTCGCGGCGCGGGAGGTGGCGGCGAGCTCGACGGTCCGTTCGCTCGTGCTGCGTGCCGGTCGGGTCGGCGCCAGGAGCCGAGCCGCGGTGCGGGCCGAGCTGGAGAGACTGCGGCGAGCTCCGGACAGCACTTTCGCGATCGAGCTGTGGGGGCATGATCGCGCCCTCGTCGCGCAGACGGGAGTGCTGCCGGCCGAATGGCGTCCGGGGCAGGCGGACAGCGTGCGACGAGCGGCGGTCCTGCCCGACTCCGGTGGCTACAGCCAGCTGATCGTGGTGGGCTCCCGGCCGTACATCTGGATCGCCGCTCCGGTGACCGCGCTGGGCGAGACGGTGGGGGAGGTGGCGCAGCTGCGTCTTCTGGGCAGTCCGACCGCCGAAAGTCAGATCGCGGCGCTGATCGGCGCCGGAGCGACGCTGTATCTGGCCAACAGCACCGGTGGGCCGTGGATCATGCTGGACGGCAAGGTGCGGTCGCCGCCGACGGCAGCGCCTCTCTCCGAGCTGGCGGCTTACGATCGGCCGAACGGCGGGAGCTACATCGCGCACGCCACCTCCATCGTCGGCTCGCCGCTTTCGGTCGTGGTGGAGATGCCGATGTCCGAGGTCATGCGCCGTCCCGCCGATTTCCTCCGTCGGCTGTTGGTGGGCGCGCTGTTACTCATGGTGATTGGCGCCGTGGGTGCGTGGCTGGTGAGTCGGCGGATCACGGTGCCGTTGAGACGGCTGGGGGAAGCCTCTCGTGGAATCGCGGCAGGTGACTACACACGGCGCGCGGAGCTCGACCGCGGCGATGAGCTCGGCTCGCTGGCTTCCGCTTTCGACACGATGGCCGCGGAGGTCGAGGCGGCACACGAAGCCCTGCGGCTGCAGTACGATCAGGCACACCGGCTCGCGGACGACCTGCGCGAGTCGAACGCCCGACTCACGGAGGCGAAGGACCTGGCCGAGCGGGCGCGCTCACAGGCGGAGGCCGCGAGTCGGGTGAAGTCGGAGTTTCTCGCGACGATGAGTCACGAGGTTCGCACGCCGATCAATGCGATCATCGGGTACACGGATCTGCTGCAATTGGAAGTGCCGGGGCCGCTCACGGAGGAGCAGCGCACGCAGCTCGAGCGGATCCGGATGAGTGGGCGGCTGCTGATCACGCTCGTGGACGAAGTGCTGGATCTGGCGCGCATCGAGTCCGGGCGTTTGCAGGTGGAAGATCGCGCGGCCCGGGCGGGCGATGCGGTCGAGGAGGCGGTCGCGGTGGTGGCGCCGGAGGCCGATCGGAAGGGGGTGCGCCTGCGGCGGGCGTGCGGCGGCGATCCGGACCTGCGCTATGCCGGCGATCCGCAACGCGTGAATCAGATCCTGATCAACCTGCTCTCGAACGCGGTCAAGTTCACGCCAGCGGATGGTCGTGTGTCCGTCAGCGTGGAGCGAGAGACGCGCGGAGAAGATGGGGACTCCTCCGAGTGGGTGTGCGTGGTGGTCGAGGACACGGGCGTCGGGATCCCGCCCGAGCAGCTGGACCGCATCTTCGAGCCGTTCGTGCAAGGACAGGGTGGTTACACGCGCGTCCATGGCGGGGTGGGGCTGGGGCTCGCGATCAGCCGGCGCCTCGCCCGCATGATGGGGGGCGACATCGACGTCGAGAGCGAGCCCGG
This sequence comes from uncultured Gemmatimonadales bacterium, assembly GCA_963798855.1. Taxonomy (GTDB): domain Bacteria; phylum Gemmatimonadota; class Gemmatimonadetes; order Longimicrobiales; family RSA9; genus CAWCUU01. The sequence goes on from CAWCUU010000002.1 coordinate 1,259,315, forward strand.
CTACGGCTCTCGCTTCTCGCTGCGACTGCCGTCCACCCGCTCTCGCGACGTCGCGGCGTAGCGTCGTGCCCCGCAGAGGCGTGGCGCTACCAGTGCACCTCCTTCTCATCGCGGGGATCGTTTCGGGCTGTGGCGACGGAGGAGCCGGCGCGCCCGACGCGACGCCGGCGGCGGCCGCGGCGGCCGAGTCGGTCGAGCTGCGTGGCGAACGCCTCGCGGCCCCGCTCCGAAGACCGGACTTCACGCTGACCGACACGCACGGCGAGCGCTTCGACTTCCGCAGCCGCACCGCGGGCAGGCTCACACTCCTCTACTTTGGCTACACCCACTGTCCGGATGTCTGTCCCGTGCACATGGCCAACATCGCGGCGGTTCTCGCGGAGATGCGGCCGGAGGTCGTGAGGGCGACGCGCGTCGTCTTCGTGACGGTGGACCCCGAGCGCGACACTCCCGCCCGGTTGCGCAGCTGGCTGGACCAATTCGATCCCGATTTCGTCGGCCTGCGCGGTACCGAGCGGGAGGTACGGCGGATCGAGCGGGAGCTGGGTCTGCCGCCTACGATTCCCGACTCCAGCGCGGCGGGCGACGGAGGCATCGGTCACGCTGCGCAGGTCATCGCCTTCACGCCGGACGGATTTTCGCACGTGGTCTATCCGTTCGGGACGCGGCAGCAGGACTGGGCCCACGACCTGCCTCTGCTTCTTTCGCTCTATCCAGGCGGAGACCGCGCCGGGTCATGAGGAGTGACGGCCTGCAGTGGTGGTGTTCCGCCGGTGGCGGGACCTGGACGTGGACGTGGCGACCCTATCCCGGCGTCTGGCTCTTCGTCGCAGCGATCGCGGCGGGTTACGCCCTGCGCTGGCAGGCGGCGAAGCGCCGAGCCAGTGGTCTGTCTCCGGGGCTTCGACCGCTCTCCGCCGTGCTCGGAGTCCTGCTACTCTGGCTCGCTCTTGACTGGCCGGTCGGCCCGCTCGGGGCCGGCTACCTCGAGATCGCGCACATGGCGCAGTTCATCCTGATCGTGATGCTCGCGCCGCCGCTGCTGCTCGAGGGTCTCCCCCCCGATCCTGGCGGAGCGAGTCGTTGCCGTGGCCCGGTGCTACGGCTCCTGACGCGTCCGCTCGTCGCGCTTTCGCTCTCCGCGATGCTCGTGGTGGCAGGACACACGCCGGCCGTGGTGGATGGCCTGATGGCGACGCAGCTCGGGTCGCTGCTCCTGGATCTGGTGTGGCTCGCAGCCGGGATGCTGCTGTGGTGGCCACTGCTCTCGCCCCGGCGGGAGGAGCGCCTCACGCCCGGACCGCAGGCTCTGATCTACCTTTTCGCCGCGATGCTTCCGGACAAGGCGATCGGAATCTGGCTGCTGCTCTGGCGCTGGCCGGTCTATCGCACGTACGAGCTCGCGCCGCCCGTCGGAGGGCTCGCGGCCCGGACCGACCAGGGGATCGGAGCCGGTCTCATGCTCGGTGCCGGGATGCTGATTCTGTTCGTCGCGGTTGCGATCCTCGTCCAGAAGTGGAGCGCCCTCGACCGGCCACTGGAGGGGAGCCTCAGCGTCTCTGCAACGCCTCCGTAATGGCCTTCGCCGAGTCGTCCATCCCGAGCCTGGTGTAGGCATCGGCGCGGAGTCGCTGGATGCGGAATCGGGCGAATCGATCCTCGCCGGCGGCGGCCGCCATGCTGTCGAGCGCGGCGAGGGCCTGTCGCGGCTGGTTACGGTCCTCGATCAGCGACTGCAGCTGCAGGAACCGCGTGCTCGGATCCTCGGGCCGCAGCCGCGCGAGCTGGTCGATCAGGCCGGCGGCCTGCTCATGCCTGCCCGCCTCGCGGGCGACCATCGCCTCGTTGTACAGGCCGGCGACGAGCAGTCGCTGCACGTCCGCGGGATCACCGGAGCGCGTCCCTACGCCACCCGCGTAGCCGTATACGAGGTCGCCGCCGTGCTCGCCGGCCTCGTAGAGCGCGCCGATCCCGATCAAGCCGACGACGGCGCTCGCGATGCGTAGCGCCTTCGCCGCCTTGACCCCCATCGCGCTGCCATCGTTCGGGTCTCGCGAGCCCAGCGTCACGCCGGCCACCGCGGCGATCTCGAGAAGAGCGACGACCAGGAAGACATTGCGGGTGCGCTCTCCCCACTCCTCGTGCTCCTCGACGGCCTCCCTCGCGCCGGGGATCCGCTCGACCGCTCCATGGGCCCGCTGCCCCGTCGAGACGGCGACGACGGCGGCGAACGTGCCGGCGACGATCAGCGTCACCGCGGCCGGATTCGTGAAGCGCGCCCACGGAGTCAGCGAGATCCAGCGGAACGCGACGCCGACGACCAGCAACGCGATCACGAAGTGGACGACCTGCGGATGGAAGACACCGATGTCGGATAGCATGGCTCTCCATGATGCTCATTGCCCGGCCCTACGCCCCGCAGGCCGCTCGCCGGAGGTGCGCTGGTTTCGGCGCGGAAACTAGCAGGTCGGGCGGGCGACGTTCAACCTCCTGCGAGCAGCCCGGCGCGATTCGGCGGCACTGCGCGTCTTGCAGCGTGCCGACGGATGTGTAACATTCAGGCGCCGGTACGCCCGAAACCGCCTGCAGTCGAGGTGCTGCCTCATTCCCGGAGGTTGCTTTGCCGAGACGCGTTGGCTCGTACACGCCGGAGGAAGCCTCCCGCTTCTGCCCGCGACCGGTCCGCATCCTTCTGCGAGACCACCGGACCCTCAATGCACGAATCCACGTCCCGTTGGGACAACCGCTCACCGTCTTTCTCGCCGCGCAGTCCGACTTCACGAACCTGACGGCGGTCCGATGGGCCGGCGACGCGCAGGTGCTGCCTCACCTGGCGGTCCGGACGAACCACGTGCTGTGGATCACGGGTCTGGACGCGGCGATGCCGCTGGCGCGCCAATCGTCCCGCAGATCGGTCAGCTCGGTCGAGGTCCACCTCGAGGATGGCAGCGTGATTCGAGCCGGGCTCGACATCGCCGAGCGGCAGCGGCTGAGCGACTACCTGAGCGGGGTCAATGGCGGGTTCGTGCCGCTCTACAACGCGCGCACGATCGCCGGCACCGCTCTCGGCGACCTTGCCGTCAACGTGCAGAGCATCATGGTCGTTTTCGAGCTGGAAGAGGCGATGGCCGCGGCGTGACTCCCGGTGCCGGCGCCCCGTCCGGGACGCCGGCTCCCGTACCTCTCGCGGCGCAATCACGAGCGATCTCCCGCATGGCCCTTCGCGCCCCTAGCCGCGCGCTCCTTTGCGTCGTCGCGCCGCTCGTCACGGCGTGCGGCAGCGACGCGACAGGGCCGGCTGATGATCTGTCGGGACAGTGGAGCTACACGGCGACGAACCTCACCGCGAGCGGCGTGTCGTGCTCGGTCGCCGGATTGACGCTCACGCTGCGGCAGAACGGCGCAACGTTCGGCGGCTCCGGCAACGGCGGAATCCTGACCTGCGTGTCGGCCGTGGACAGCGCGTCCACTTCGCTCGACGGCGTCGCGGTCGTGAACGGCCGCGTGTCCGGGCAGTCCGTCTCCTTCGATTTCGGAACGGCCGACCTGCACCACTCGGGCTCTCTCGCGGGCGCGATCATCAGCGGGAATGCGACGTGGCGAATCGATCTCGGGGCGCCCGACGGGGTGATCGTGTTGGCGGGTCGCTTCAGCGCCGCGAGACAGTAAGCGGCGGCCCGAAGGCCGCCGCCGTCCATCTGGTCACGAGCCCTTGGTCCGCCCCTCCTTCTTGCGCTGCTTGTTGACGGTGCGGGCCGCGATCTCTTTCGCCCTCTTCGTCGACCGCCCCTCCTCCTTCTCGCTCTTCTTCACGTGCTCGTACTGCCGCTCATCCTTCTTGCTCCACGAGTCCGGCATGCTCGCCTCCAGTTGGGGTTCACGTGGGATCGTGCGCTTTCGTAACTCGTTACGGGCAACAACCGTGCGAGATCTCGATCGAAGGCGGAACACGCCGGGTGGCCGACGTTCGACTACACGATCTCCGCCTTTTCCCTGCATTCAGGGAGGCGGTAGCGACGCACTTTGGAGGCGGCCCGCTCCCGCGAGCGCGGCGCGTCGCCCGGGTTCATCGAAACGCGTCGCGGGAGGAGAGGCTCCGCGACTCGACCGGCGCGGGGCGGGTCGATCCTTCCCCGGCGGGGCGCGGAGCCAATCGGAGGTTCAAATGCGCAGGTTACTCATTGCGGTCGCGTTGCTGGCGACGGCCGGCGCTGCCCGCGCACAGATGGCCACCGTCCCGCTGTTCGAGCTCCGGCCGATGGCCGGTGCGTACATTCCGACGGGTCCGCAGCAGGATCTGTTCAAGGCGTCGGCAATGTACGGGCTTCAGACGGCGATGGAGGTGAAGCCGGCGTTCCATGTCGTCGGCTCGTTCGCTTACCTTCCGACCCACAACAAGTTCGTCGGCGTCGCGGACGCCGTGCACGTGTTCCAGTACGACGTCGGCGTCGAGCTGAACCTGATCCGTCCGTTCGGGCCGAGCTGGGATCTCAAAGCTCATCGGCGCCGGGGTCGGTGCCCGGACGTACGACTACGCGGCGAGCGGCTTCGACACGAATACCTGCCTGGCCGGGTACGGCGCGGTCGGGACGGAGTTCCAGTACGGAGTCACTGCGTTGCGGCTCGAGGCGCGCGACATCGCCTACAGGAATCCGGTGCTGGACGAATCGAAGACACGCAACGACATCGGCTTATCGCTCGGCGTCGCGTACCACTTCGGGCGACGGATGCGCTGATCCGCTGCAGGTTGGACGTGTGGCGCCGGCGTCACGCCGCACAGACCACGTCGCCCACCCTCAGTTGCCCATGCAGCTCACCGCGCAGGCGCTGTCGTGCCCGGGAGAGCTGGCTCTTCGATGTGCCGGCCGAGATGCGCAGCCGCCGCGCGATCTCCTGGTGCGTATAGCCCTCGACGTCGTGCAGCAACAGGATCGCTCGCATGCCCGCCGGCAGACGCATCACCGCACGATGGAGCCGTACCCGGAGCAGCGGTGACGACGGGGCCGCGACGGGCGCAACCACCGCGGACAGCGGCTCGCGGCGCTGCGTGCGCCGAGCATTGCGCTGCCGCAGCCGGATGCTGCAGTTGACGGCGATGCGGTAGATCCAGGTCGAGAACGACGAGTCGCCCCGGAACGCATGGAGCGAGCGGAACGCCCGGATCCACGTTTCCTGCGACGCGTCCTGAGCCAGCTCCTCGTCCCCGAGGACGCTCAGGGCGACGCCGTTCACTCGCGCGGCGTGCGCGTCGTAGATCTGTCGCATCGCGCGCTCGTCGCCGCGCTGCGCGCGGCGCACGAGATCCTTCTCCTCGCGCAGAGGCGCTTTCCGCATGTCCGTGCGACTCCTGGAAAGGATCGATGAGGGGCGCGACCGGTGCGCGCCGAGCGGTGCGACATCGAGGAAAGAGCCGTGCCGGGGCGCCAGGAATACGCAACTCATTGGAGCTGTTGGGGATGCGCCGTACGAGCAGGACGTCGGCATCCGCACCCGTCGCTCACTTCCGGGATGGGGAATCCCGGGAGCGGACACCATCGTGCGGCTGCCCGGCGAGCGGTACGCGTTGAGCTTCGAGCCGGCCGATCCGGTCGAGGAGCTGCCAGCGCCGGCCGTGGTGTCGCTCAGCGCTCCAGGCTGAGCGCGCGGGTGACCGCGTCCCTGAGGTAGTCGCCCTGAACGGGAGTCTCGATGATCGCGTCACCGCCGCCCGGCGTGAGTCCGAGCGGCTCGGAGGCGCTCGCCGTGAGACCGATGCAGCGGATCTGGGGGTCGAGGGAGCGGGCGAGCGTCATGAGCCGCAGGCCGTAGTAGCGCTCCTCGAGGTGCAGCTCGGTGATGAGCATGCCGTAGGGACCGGCCTGCAGGCGAAGCATCGCCTCCGATGCGCCGGCCGCCGTCTCGACTTGGATATCGAGAGCGGTGAGATGGTCCTGGATCTGACTACGGATTGGATCTTCGTCCGTTACGAGCAGGACGCGGGGATGGGGGGGGTACGTCATGGGGCTCCAGCGGTTCATCGTGGTGGCCTCGCTGCCCGCGTCAGCAGCCCTCGCCTGGCCTGAATCGGTCCATCGTCCAAATCTGACGAACGAAGCCCGGTCAAGGTCACACTCGCGTCATCCGGCGGTACCGGGCGCGCACGAGGTTGTAGACGCCGTACGCGATGAGGCCGAGAGCGACGACGGCGAGCAGCCACGGGCCGTAGGGCTGGCCCTGGAGCGCGCGCAGCGTACCGCCGAGACCGCGCGCCTGACCGGGGCTCCGGTTCACCGCGGCGGTGACGAAGAACGCGCCGATCAGCCCGAAGACAATGCCGCGTGCCGCGAGGCCGAAGCGGCTGGCGCGAACGATCCAGCCGCGGGCGCGAGCGCTGAGCAGCGAAAGGTCCAGCCTCCGGTCCAGCTCGACCCGCCATGCATGCACGAGCTGTTGCAGCCCGTAGGCGGCGATCGCGGCGCCGACCGCCGCGACCAGCCAGCGCCCGGCGGGCTCGGCCATCAGCTGAGCCGACCAGTGTCGTGCGCCCTGACCTCCCTGCGAGCCTCCCCCAGTCCCGCCCAGCGCGAGTCGCCCCGCCTGCAGCGCCAGGGCGGCGTAGATCAGGGCGACGATGCCGGCGACGCCCCTCGCCGCCGTGCCTTCGTTTTCAGGATCGAGGGCGGACCGGATCGCGCACCACAGCGCATAGGCGACCAGCCCGACTGCGACGATGCCCAGGATCACGCGTCCCACGGTGCCGCCGGCGAGCGTCCCGAGCGCCTGCCGCGAGCCTTCCGCACCGCCGCTTCCGAGTGCCGCCTCGACGGCGAGCACTCCGACGAGGATGTAGACGCCGCCTTTCGCCGCATAGCCGGTGCGGGCCAGCGCCTCGATCCATCCGCGGCGGTGCGAGGCGCTCGAAGCGATCGCGCTGCCACCGGATCCGGAAGCGGCGAACGGTCGAGAGGGCACTTTCCTCCTCCTGTCGGCGACGAGTCTGCTCGGCTTTCCGTTGGGCAGGAACCGTTCCAGCGAGGCCCTGGCCGTGGTCCGGTCGCAAGCCGATCTTCATCGCAGCAGCTCGGGCTACCTCCACAGGAGCGCCATCATGCGGAAGCTCGTGGTCGAGGCGATCGGTACGTTCTTCCTGGTGCTGACCGTCGGGATGGTTGTCGTCGAGCCCGGCGCCGGCGCGCTGGCACCTCTAGCGATCGGCTCCGCGCTGATGATCATGGTTTACGCAGGCGGCCACATTTCCGGCGGGCACTACAACCCCGCCGTCAGCCTGGGCGTGTGGCTGCGCGGGCGCATGACGGCCGGTGAGATGATCGGCTACTGGATGGCGCAGATCGCCGGAGGCGTCGTCGCAGCGCTGACCGTGCTCTACTTGAAGGCCGGCGCCCAGATCTCGGCCGCGTCGCCGGTCGTCGGCGCCGCGCTCGTCGCGGAGTTCCTGTTCACGTTCGCGCTCGTCTACGTCGTCCTCAACGTCGCGACGACCCGGGGCACGGAGGGCAACTCGTACTACGGCCTCGCGATCGGGTTTACCGTGATGACGGGGGCCTACTCGGTCGGCGCGGTTTCCGGAGGCGCGTTCAATCCCGCGGTCGCTGTCGGGATCACCATCCTCGGCCTTTCCGCACCCGCCAATCTGTGGATCTTCCTCGTGGCCGACCTCGCCGGAGGGCTCGCGGCCGCCCTCGTCTTCAACGCGCTGGACCTCGGCGCAGACAAGCCGACCACGGCCGTTCCAGCCGATCAGGCGCGCCTGCGAGAGGCAGGGGAAGTATGAAGTGGGAACTCTGAAGTGGGAGGTCGGGGTGGGGTGGGATCGGTGGCGCGGTGGTTGGGGTGGGGCTAAATTCGACGCGAGAAACCGGGTGCATCCCGGTAGTCGCCCGCGGTGCGCTCGTGCCGGGCGCCGCGGGCGTTTCTGTCGAGGTTCCAGGGAGGTGGTATGGCGAAGCAGGAAGCGATCGAGATGGAGGGCGTAGTCGAGGAGGTTCTGCCCGACCAGAACTTCCGGGTTCGGCTGGACAACGGCCACGTGGTCCTGGCCTATGCGAGCGGCAAGATGTCGAAGTTCAAGATCCGGGTGCTGCAGGGCGACCGCGTCCTCCTCGAGCTGTCACCATACGACCTCTCGCGCGGCCGCATCACTTACCGCTACAAGGGTGGAGACACGGGCCCCCGCCGCTCGAAGTAGGAGGGGAGCGACGGTCCATTCGTGCCGTCAAGGCGACGAACCCGCCAGGCTCATCGCTTCCGCACTTCCCCTTCCGAGAGTCCGCTGTCCTCAACCAATGGAGCAGAAGCAGGACTGAGCCTCGGCTTCCGAGCTCTGCGGTCGCGCCGCCCTTCGAAAGTCGAAAATCGAAGTCGAAATCGAATGCCTCGCGCTGTGCGTACGGGCCGGCCGGGACTCCGCCGTGGTCTTGCCCCGCGCGCGGCGCAGGGGCAGCTTGGGTGGCGTGCCCCCCCGGCTCCCGTGCCGAGCCTTCTTCGTGCGCGGGGCTCCTCCGCGCACCCCACCCGACAGGTCGTTGACCTGCGAGAGCCGGAGATCGAGATGATCGAGTCAGCCGCCGGCGTGGCGCCGGCAAGCGGGCCGATGACGGAGCGAGGTCGCGAGAAGGCCGGCGACTACGTCGGCTCCTTCATGCAGGATGTCCGCGCGAAGAACCCCGCGGAGCCCGAATTCCACCAGGCGGTGCTCGAGGTGACGGAGTCGGTCCGGCTCGTGCTCGATCGCCATCGGGAATATGGGGCGGCCAAGATCCTGGAGCGCCTGGTCGAACCGGAGCGCGTGATCGTCTTCCGTGTGCCCTGGATGGATGACCAGGGCGGGCCGCAGATCAACCGCGGCTTCAGGATCGAGATGAACAGCGCGATCGGCCCGTACAAGGGCGGCCTGCGCTTCCATCCGTCGGTGAATCTGGGGATCCTGAAGTTCCTCGCATTCGAGCAGGTGTTCAAGAACGCGCTGACGACGCTGCCGATGGGTGGAGCGAAGGGCGGCTCGGACTTCGATCCGAAGGGGAAGAGCGACGGCGAAGTGATGCGCTTCTGCCAGAGCTTCATGACGGAGTTGTACCGTCACATCGGGGCGAATACCGACGTTCCGGCGGGCGACATCGGTGTCGGCGGCCGGGAGATCGGCTACTTGTTCGGCCAGTACAAGCGGCTCGCGAACGAGTTCACGGGCGTGCTGACGGGCAAGGGGTTGAACTGGGGTGGTTCGCTGATCCGGCCGGAGGCGACCGGCTACGGCGCGGTCTACTTCGCGGCGGAGATGCTCGCGACGCGGGGTGAGACGCTGGAAGGAAGGGTCTGCCTCGTGTCCGGCAGCGGCAACGTCGCCCAGTACACGGTCGAGAAGCTGCTCGATCTGGGTGCGAAGCCGGTGACGCTGTCCGACTCCGACGGCTCCATCTACGATGAGGCCGGCATCGATCGCGAGAAGCTGCGCTTCGTGATGGAGCTGAAGAACCGCCGGCGGGGCAGGATCCGGGAGTACCTGGAACGGTGGCCCAACGCCGTCTACTCGAGGCACGATCCGCTTCAGGACCAGAACCCCGTGTGGGACCATCCGGCGCAGTGCGCCTTCCCCTCGGCGACCCAGAACGAGGTCAACGTCAAGGACGCCGCGAATCTGCTTCGCAACGGCGTCTACGTCGTTTCCGAGGGCGCGAACATGCCGACGACGCCCGACGGGGTGGACCTCTTCCTCGACGAGGGCATCCTCTACGGGCCCGGCAAGGCCGCGAACGCCGGCGGCGTCGCGGTATCGGGGCTCGAGATGGCGCAGAACAGCATGCGCTACGCCTGGACCCGCGAGGAAGTGGACACGCACCTGCAGCGCATCATGAAGAGCATCCACGGCACCGCCCTCGCCGCGGCGGACCGCTTCGGCGTACCCGGCAACTACGTGCATGGCGCGAACATCGCCGGGTTCCTCAAAGTGGCCGACGCGATGATGGACCAGGGCCTCGTCTGAGTCGGGCGGGGCTCGCCACCATGTTCCGGTGACCCGCTGATGGAGCTTCGCCAGGGCACCGTTGGGACGTCGGCGCCGGACGAGGCCACGTCAGCGGTGCCGAACGGCTTCCTCGCGGCCGGCAGCGAGGTGCTTCACCACCTCATGCGCGAGCAGGTACGCGAGATCCTGCTCGTGTCTTCGCAGTACGAGTCCTTCATCATGGCGGAGGACGCTCAGCTGCCGGAGCTGGTCCTGACGGACTTCCTCGAGCTGAACCTGAGCCATCCGCCGCGGCTGACCCACGTCTCGTCGGGTGCCGAAGCGCTCGAGCTGCTCCGGCGGCGCCGGCGCTTCGACCTGCTGATCACCAGTCTTCACACCGGCGATGTCTCTGCCGTCGAGCTCGCGGACGCCGTCCGGGCGGAAGGGCTGGACATCCCGGTCGTGCTGCTCGCCTACGACGGTGGTGCGCTCACGGAGTACCTCGCCCGCAACGACCTGGCCGGCATCGAGCGGGTCTTCCTCTGGCAGGGCGACGTCCGGCTGCTCCTGGCCATCGTGAAAATGGTCGAGGACCGGCTCAACGCTCCGCAGGACACGGTGCTCGGCGTGCCGGTGTTGATCGTAGTCGAGGACAACGTCCACTACTATTCCTCGTTCCTGCCGACCATCTACGCCGAGGTGATGAAGCACTCGCAGGCGGTGGTGTCGGAGGGGCTGAATCTGACGCAGAAGCTGCTGAGAGGCCGCGCACGTCCGAAGATCCTGCTGGCGACGACGTTCGAGGAGGCGTGGGGCCACTTCAGGGCCTACCAGGACGACGTGCTCGGGGTGATAACGGACATCGAGTTCCCGCGCGAAGGCGAGATGTGGCCGGGAGCCGGCATCGACCTGGCGCGCCGCATCCACGACGCGCAGCCGGACGTCGCGCTCGCGCTTCAGTCCAGCTTTCCGGAGAACCGCCGGCTCGCCGACGAGATCGGGGCGCGCTTCCTGTTGAAGGACTCGCCGGTGATGCTGCATCAGCTCCAGGAGCTGCTGACGGAGCACTTCTCCTTCGGCGACTTCGTCTTCCGGCTGCCGGGCGGGAGGGAGGTCGCGCGCGCGCCGGACGTCCGCTCGCTGGTGGAGAAGCTGCACACGGTGCCAGAAGAGAGCGTCGTGTACCACGCCGAGCGCAACGACTTCTCGCGCTGGCTGCGTGCGCGGGCGGAGTTCGGCATCGCGCGCCGGCTGAGGCCGCGGCGCATCTCCGACTACGGCTCGATCGAGCAGCTGCGCCTGGACGTCATCCGCTCGATAGAGGAGCGGCGCCGGGAGCGTACGCGCAGCACCGTCGCGGACTTCGCGCCGGCGACGTTCGAGGAGGGCGGCATCGCGCGCATCGGCGGCGGCTCGCTGGGAGGCAAGGCGCGCGGCCTCGCCTTCGCGGTCCGCCTGCTGGAGGGAGCGCAGCTCCGGCAGCGCTTCCCCGAGGTGCGTGTCACGGTGCCGACCGCGGTCGTGCTCGGAACGCAGGTCTTCGAGGACTTCCTGGAGCTGAACCGCCTGCGCGATGTCGCCTTGCGGTCCGAGGACGATGCGGGTCTGCGCGCCGCGTTCGCGGCCGCTGCGTTTCCGGAAGCCGCACGGCGCGAGCTGGGCACGCTGCTCGACCGATTCCGGCGACCGTTGGCCGTGCGCTCCTCGAGCCGGCTCGAGGACTCTCCGAACCAGCCGTTCGCGGGGATCTTCGAGACGCGCATGCTGCCGAACGACCACCCGCGCCTCGACATCCGGGTGGAGCGGCTGATCGCGGCGGTCAAGCGGATCTACGCATCCACCTACGGCCGGATGGCGCGCGCGTTCGTGCGCGGCACGACGTTCCGGCTGGAGGAAGAGCAGATGGCGGTCATCGTGCAGGAGCTCGTGGGAAGCCAGCACGGGTCGCTCTTCTATCCGGACTTCGCGGGCGTGGCCCGCTCGCACAACTTCTACCCGACCCCGCCGCTGGTCGCCGCCGACGGCATCGTGGCGGTCGCGCTCGGCCTCGGCCGCACCGTCGTCGCCGGCGAGCCGTGCGTGCGCTTCTCGCCCGCGCACCCGCGCCACATCGTCGAGTTTTCGAGCGCATCCGACATGCTGCGCAACTCGCAACGGGAGTTCTGGGCCTTGCCGATGGGGCGCCACCGTGGGGAGGCGGGAGCCGTCGGAGAGGACTTGGTGCGTCGCGAGCTCGAGGTGGCCGAGGCGGACGGAGTGCTGGCGTCGCTGGCCTCGACGTTCTCGCCGGAGAACGACGCGGTCTACGACGGGGTGGGCCGACGAGGTGTCCGGCTCGTCAGCTTCGCCCCGATCCTGAAGCACCGTGTGTTTCCGCTGGCGGATCTGCTGCGCGAGCTGCTCGTCATCGCGGAGGTCGGCACCGGCTCGCCCGTCGAGATCGAGTTCGCCGTCAATCTCTCGGTGCCGCTCGGCGAGCCGGCCCGCTTCGCGTTCCTCCAGCTGCGTCCGCTGACGGGCGCCGGCGAGGTGGACGATCTCGCCCTCGACGGCATCCCCGACAACGAGCTGATCTGCCGCAGCCCGTGCGTGCTCGGCAGCGGGACCGTGGATGGCGTCTCCGATCTGCTGGTCGTCGATCCGCGCAGCTTCCAGAGGGGCCGCGGCCACGAGGCGGCGAGAGCGGTCGCGCGCTTCAGCGCGGCGCTCATCGCGCGCGGCCGATCCTATCTCCTGCTCGGAGCCGGGCGCTGGGGCTCGAGCGACCCGTGGCTCGGCATCCCGCTGCAATGGCCGGAGATCTCGGGCGCCCGTGCCATCGTCGAGGTCGGCTTCCGCGACTTCCCGGTCGCGCCCTCGCAGGGGACGCATTTCTTCCAGAACCTGGTGTCCGGCAGTGTCGGCTACTTCTCGGTCAACGCCGAGGTCGGCGAGGGCTTCGTCGACTGGGGCTGGTTGGCGGAGCAGCCCGTGGTGGCGGAGAGCGCGGGAGTTCGCCACATCGGGCTGGACGGCCCCGCCGTGGTCATGATGAATGGACGCACACAGCACGGCGTCATCCGGAAGCCGCGGCCCTACTCCGCGGCATCACCCACCAGAGGAACGACATGAGTCATCGCCCCGCAACTCCACGAATGCCGCTCGGCGCTCGCCGGTGCCGCGCCCGCATGTCGCGGGTGCCGATCCTCCTTGCGGTTTTCGGGATGCTGGCCGTGCCGTGTCAGGGCGCCGCCCGGCGTGGACCGCCTGTGATCATGAGCCGGGACACAGTCGGCCCGCTCGGCGCGCTGCACTGGAGGCTGATCGGCCCGTTCCGCGCTGGCCGCGTGCTCGCGACGGCCGGCGTACCGGGCGATCCCACGACGTTCTATTTCGGGGCGGTCGGCGGCGGCGTATGGAAGACCGTGAATGCGGGGGTGACCTGGGAGCCGATCTTCGATGACCAGTCGATCGCGTCCATCGGCGCGCTGGCGCTCGCGCCGACGGATCCGGACGTGATCTATGTCGGAACGGGCGAGGCGGATATGCGCTCGGACATCACGTACGGGGATGGCGTCTATCGCTCCGACGACGCCGGCCGCCACTGGACGCACGTGGGCCTCGAGGCGACCCGTCACATTGGCAAATTGCTGGTGGATCCGCGCGACCCGAACATCGTGCTGGTCGCGGCGCTCGGTCACGCATACGGTCCGAACCGCGAGCGCGGCGTCTACCGCTCCGACGACGGCGGCCGGACGTGGAGCAAGGTACTCTACCGCGATGAGAACACCGGCGCGGTGGACCTGGCCCGCGACCCGTCCAACCCCGACGTCGTGTTCGCGACGCTGTGGAACGCGCGCCGCACGACATGGAGCCAGTACCCTCCGGAGGAGGGAGCCGGCAGCGGCATTTGGCGCTCGACCGATGGCGGGCGGACGTGGTCCGAGATCACCGGGCACGGCCTGCCGACGGGCCGCCTCGGACGTATCGGCGTCTCCGTCGCGCCGGGCGGCCGCCGGGTGTGGGCGCTCATCGAGGCGACCGACGGCGGCGGCCTGTATCGATCCGATGACGGCGGCGCGAGCTGGAGCTTCGTCAGCGGCGATGGGCGCATCACCACCCGCGGCTGGTACTTCGGCCGCGTCTTCGCCGATCCGAAGGATGCGGACGTCGTCTACCTGCCGAACCGCGGCATCGTCCGCTCGACCGACGGCGGCGCGACGTTCACGACGATCAAGGGCTCGCCGGGCGGCGACGACTACCACTACGTCTGGATCGACCCGCAGCAGCCCAGGCACATGATCCAGGGCTCCGACCAGGGCGCCTCCATCAGCCTCGACGATGGGCGGACGTGGAGCAGCTGGTACAACCAGCCCACCGCGCAGTTCTATCACGTCGCGGCGGACAGTCAGTTCCCGTACCGGCTGTACGGCGCGCAGCAGGACGCGGGTAGCGTCGCCATCTCGAGCCGCAGCGACCTCGGCGAGATCACCTATCGCGACTGGTTCCAGCCCGGACTCGGCGAAGCCGGCTACATCGCGCCCAATCCGCGCGACCCGAACATCGTCTACGGCGGCGACACCTACGGCGGAGTCTTCCGCTACGATCGGCGCAACGGTCAGGTGCACGTGATCTCGCCCGCTCCGGCCGCCGGCTTCGCCACTCCGCTGTCCGAGCGGAAGTACCGTTTCACGTGGACGTCGCCGATCGTCTTCGATCCGCACGAGCCGAGCACGCTCTATCTCGGCGCGCAGAAGGTCCTGCGCACGCGCGACGGCGGCCTGCAGTGGGAGGAGGTCAGCCCGGATCTGACCGGCCCCGGTGGCGGACGCGGTGTCGTGTACACGATCGCGCCGTCGCCGGTGCGGGAGGGCGTGGTCTGGGCCGGCACCGATGACGGCCGCATCCAGCTCACCACGAATGGCGGCTCCAGCTGGCGGGACGTGACCCCGGCCGGCCTCGCGGCGTGGAGCAAGATCAGCCTGATCGATGCGTCGTCGCGCGATGTGGGCACCGCGTACGCGGCCGTGGACCGCCACCGGCTGGACGACTTCGGCGCGTACATCTACCGCACCCACGACTCCGGCGCACACTGGCAGCGGATCGATGCCGGAATACCGGACGGCGCATTCGTCCGTGCCGTGCGCGCGGACCCCGAGAAGAACGGATTGCTCTATGCCGGCACCGAGCGGGGCGTCTACGTCTCGTTCGACGACGGGGCGCACTGGCAGTCGCTGCAGCTCGACATGCCGATGAGTCCCGTGCGCGATCTCGCGATCGTGCGTGGCGACCTCGTGGCAGCCACGCACGGTCGCTCCTTTTGGATCCTGGACGACGTGTCGCCGCTGCGGCAGATGCAGGCGGCGGCCGCGGCAGCCTCGGGAGAACTACATCTGCTCCGGCCGCGCCCCGCCGTCCGGCTGTCCCGCAGCGAGAGCCACGACACACCGCTCCCGCCGGAGGAGCCGCAGGGGGAAAATCCGCCGGCCGGCGCGATTATCGATTACTGGCTGAGCACCGGCGGCGGTCCCGTCACGCTGGAGGTGCTCGCGCCGAGCGGCGCCGTCATCCGACGCTTCTCCAGCGAGGACACGTTCCGGGTGGCGGAGTCGCAGTACTTCATGGACGAGTGGCTGCCCGAGCCGAGTGCGCTGACCCGGCGACCGAGCCGGCTCAACCGCTTCGTCTGGGACCTGCGCTACCCGCCGCCCCCGGCCTCGAGCTACGACTACAGCATCGCGGCGATCGCGGGGCACGGCACGGTGCCGGAGCCGCAGGGTCCGCTCGTGCCGCCGGGCGAGTACACGCTGCGGCTGACGGCAGGCGGGCGTACGGATACGCAGCCGCTACGCGTGATCCGGGACCCACGCGTCGAGGTGCCGGACTCCGTTTTCCGCGCCCAGCTCGCGCTCGCGCTGGACATCTGGAACGCAATGGCGGACGCGCGGGCGCTGCAGCAGGAGATCGACTCGACCGCTGCCCGGCTGCGCGCACTGGACGGCGCGCGGCTGGAGAGCACGGGCCGGAACGCGCTGTCGGCGGCCGGTCGGGCGATCGCCGGGCTGCACCCCGGCGCGATCGGTGATGCGATGGCGTCGCTCGAGGGCGCGGTGCAGAGCGCCGATCGCGAGCCGCCGCGGCAGGTGCGCGAGGCGTTTCAACAGATGCAGGCGCAGCTCGCGGCGGAGCGCAGCCGCTGGGACGCGCTGCGTGATGGGGACCTGTCGTCGCTCGACGCGCGCCTGAAGCGCCGGGGACTGCCGCCGGTCACGGCGAGCCGGGCCGAGCCGCGGCGCACGGCGGCGCCGTGGCGGTGAGCCCGGCCGTCCGACCGGCACGCGCGCGTGACGCTGGTCCCCCGTGAACGGCCCCGAAGTGGAGATCGGGGAGGAGGTTCCGGTCGGGGTGCGGCGGCCTTCCGCCCTCGCGATCCGGCTGCTCACGCTCGTGCTGCTCGTCGCGCTCGGCTTCGTGCTACTGCGGCTTCCCGCGCGCACCGACACCGCCGCGGCGACAACGCTGCAGCTCGGCTTCCTGCTGCTCGCATCGTACGTGGCAGGCCAGGTCGCGCGCGGCGCGGCGGTGCCGCGGATCACGGGCTACCTGGCGCTCGGCCTCGTCATCGGTCCGGACGTACTCGGTATCCTGCGACCGGAGAGCCTGGTGCGGCTCCGCGCGATCGACGAGATCGCGCTCAGCCTGATCGCACTGTCGGCGGGCGGCGAGCTGCGACTCGCCTCGATCCGACAGCGGACGCGCAGCATCGTGATGATCACCGGGGCGCAGCTCCTGATCGTGTTCGCGCTGGTCGGCGGCGTGGTGATACTCGCGCGGCACCTTTTCGACTTCCTGGAGGGGCGCCCCTTCCGGGCGGTGGCGGCGGTCGCGCTGCTGTTCGGGCTGGTGGCGGTGGCGAAGTCGCCGGCGACGACGATCGCGGTGATCACGGAGGAGAAGGCGCGTGGCGTGCTCACGGACACCGTGCTCGCCGTGACGGTCATCAAGGACGTGCTGATCCTCGTGCTGACGGCGCTTCTGATCCCGCTCGCGGCCGCGATCGCCCGGCCGGAGGGTAGCTTCGCGCTGGGTGCGCTGGAGGAGGTATCGGTCGTGATCGTCGCGTCGCTCGCCGTGGGCGCGGCGTTCGGCTTCGGCATCGGACGCCTGCTCGCCTGGTTCCGCGGCAGAGAGGTGCTGCTGATCCTCGCCGCCGCGTTCCTCTCCGTCGAGCTCGCCGAGACGATCGGGCTCGAGTACATCCTGCTCTCGATGGTCGCTGGCTTCGTCGTGCAGAACTTCTCGACGGAGGGGCCGCGCCTGATCGCCGCCCTGGAGGCCAACTCGCTGCCGATCTTCGCCCTCTTCTTCGCGCTCGCCGGCGCCGCGCTCGACCTGCACACGTTGGCTCACGTCTGGAAGTTGGCCGGCGTCGTCCTCGTGGCGCGGTTCGTTGCGCTCTATTCGTCGACCTACCTCGGCGCACGGATCGCGGGCGACGGCCCGGCGATTCGTCGTTATGCCTGGACCGGCTTCGTCGCGATGGCGGGCGTCACGCTCGGAATCGCGAACCTGATCCGCGACCGCTTCCCCGATCTCGGCCCGCACATCGCGACGGTGATCGTCGCCATGATCGCGGTGAATCAGCTCGTCGGCCCGCCGATCTTCCGCTACGCGCTTCTCCGCGCAGGCGAGAGCCGGCGCAGCTAGCTGCTCTGGGCGCCGTCCATTGCCATGGCGGCCGCGCAGCCCCATTCTCTCCGGTCGGGGCGGCTCAGTGGCCCTCCCGCGACTCTCCGCCGCGGCCGGGCCCGGCCGCGCAAATCACCCCTCAGTCGCAAAGCTCATGGTCGCATCGAAGAAGGGCACCATCGCGATCCTCACCGGCGGCGGCGACGTGCCGGGGCTCAATCCGGCGATCCGCGCCATCACCATCCGCGCGCTGCGCGAAGGCTATCGCGTGCTGGGAATCCGTCACGGCTGGGCCGGTCTCGTCGACATGGTCCCGGACGCCGGCACGGACAACAGCGAGAGCGTGCAGGAGCTCACGGAGTCGATCGTGAACCGCGCGGGCCGGACGGGTGGCACGTTCCTGCACACATCCCGTACCCGGCCCAGCCACCTGCCGCGCTCGCGCATCCCGCGGCACCTGGCGGACAGCTATCAGGACGACACCAACGACATCACGCCGGTAGTGCTGAAGAACCTGGAGTTCCTCGGGGTGAACGTGTTGATCCCGATCGGCGGTGACGACACGCTGAGCTACGGCGCGCGACTCCATGGCGAGGGAGTGCCCGTGGTGGCGATCCCGAAAACGATGGACAACGACGTGCCCGGCACGGACTACTGCATCGGCTTCAGCACCTGCGTCACGCGCACGATCGAGCTGACGCACCGGCTGCGCACTTCTGCCGGCTCGCACGAGCGCTTCCTCGTCATCGAGGTGTTCGGCCGTTACGCCGGCTTCACGGCGCTGCTGCCGACCATGGCCGGGGCCGCCGACCGCTGCGTGATCCCGGAACACCCGTTCGACGTCGAGCGGCTGACGGAGCTGCTCTCCTACGACCGCAACCGCGCGCCGAGTCGCTATGCCGTGGTGCTCGTGTCCGAGGGCGCTACCATGGCGCATCAGGCGGGGATGAGCTACGAGAGCGAGGAAACCGACCAATACGGTCACCGCAAGCTCGGCGGCATCGGCGATCAGGTCGCGTCGGCGCTGAAGGAGCTCTCGCCGAAGCACAACAATGGCCGGCGCGTGGACGTCGTCAACCAGCGCCTCGGCTACCTCGTCCGCTCCGGCGACCCGGACGCGATGGACTCCATCGTGCCGATGGCCTTCGGCAACCTGGCGCTCGACCTCGTGCTGGGCGGCCAATACGGCCGCCTGGTCAGCATCCATCGCGGCCTCTACGACAGCGTGCCACTCGAGCGGGTGTCCGGCGAGAAGAAGTTCGTGAACGTGGATCGGTACTACAACACGGACCGGCTGCGGCCGATCTACGAGTTCAACGGTCGGCCCCTGTTCATCATGACCGCCGACGTATGAGCCGATCCCGGTGACCCGATCGCGGCGGAAGCGTGGCGGACGCCTCCGACTCCTGCCGATGCTGGTATCGCTCATTCCGCACGGCGCGGCCGCGCAGCGGCCGGTCCGCCTGGCCGAGGCGCTCGATTCCGCGCTCGCGCGGGCACCCGGGGTCGCGATCGCACGCGCGGACTCCGCCGCGGCCCGCGCCCGACTCGCGACCGCCCGTGCCTTTCCCAACCCCGCACTGGCGCTCGGATACACGAAGGACATCCCGCAGCGCCATCTCGAGGTCGAGCAGCCGCTCGAGTACCCGTGGGTCCGCTCGGCGCGCGTTCACGCGGCGCGCGCGGCCGCCGCGGGCGCGGCATACTCGCTCGAGGCCGAGCGCGCGGCGCTTCGCTATCAGGTCGAGACCGCGTACGTCCGCGCCGCGGCGAGCACGGAGCTGCTCCGTCTATCGCAGCGGAATACGGCAGATGGCGGCGAGCTGCTGCGGATTGCGCAGGCTCGGGAGGCCGCTGGTGACGCGAGTCGTCTGGACGTGGCGCTTGCCCGCGTCACCGCCGGTCAGCTGCGTACGGAGGCACTCGCCGATTCACTCGCCGCGCTCGACGCGGGATTCGAGCTGCAGGTGCTGATGGGGATCGACTCAGACACGCTGCGCGTGCAGCCCGCGGACTCGCTCGCCGGCCTCGCGCTGGACGTCCCCGCCGGGATTCCGACCACCCTGAGAGTCGATGCGGCCCGACTCGAGCTCGAGTCCAGCCGGGCCGGCCTGTCACTCGCGCGACGCGGCCGGCTCCCCGTCCCCGCCGTGCGCTTCGGGTTCGATCAGGGCGATCCGAGCGGCGAGGAGACCGGGCTGCTGCCCACCCTCGGCGTGAGCCTGCCGCTGCCGCTGTTCAACCGCGGCGGTGGCGAAGTCGCCGCCGCGGCCGCCGAGGCTCAGCGTGCCCGCGCGATTCTCGCCGATGCGGAGCGCGACGCCGGCGCCGCGCTGGCGGCGGCCGGACGCCGGCGCGACATCGCCCGGACGCAGCTCGAGCGAGACCGCGCCGTCGCGGAGGACGCCGAGCAGGTGGCCCGCATGGCCGCGACCGCCTACCGGGAAGGGGAGTCGCCGCTCGTCAACGTCATCGAGGCGCAGCGCAACGCGCGCGATGCGCTGCGCAGGCTGATCGAGGACCTCGCGGCGGTACGCACGGCGGAGGCGACTCTGGCATTTGCCCGCACCGCTGGAGGGACGCCGTGAGGCGTCGCCTCCTGCTCTCGATTCTCGCCGCGGTCGTCGTCCTGATCGCGTTCCTCGCGTTGCAGCGCGTCCTGCGCGGGGGTGGCGAAGAGGCGGAGCCGCAGCCGGTGGTCACGGCGGCGACCGCGGTGGCCCGGCGGGACACCTTCGCCGTCACGATCCATGCGTTGGGGACGGTGGCGCCGAGGCCGGGGGCGGCGGCTCGCCTGGCCGCACCGGCCGCTACACGCGTCTCGAAGATCTACGTCGGCGTCGGTGATGCGGTGACGGCGGGCCAGCCGCTCGTCGCACTCGACGAGTCCGTTTGGCGGGCGCAGACGCAGCAGGCGCAGGCGCAGATGGAGGCGGCGCGAAAGGCATACGACCGGGCTTCGCGCCTCGTGAACGAGGGTATTGCCCCCCGCAAGGAGATGGAGAGCGCGTTCTCGGACGTGGCGCGGGCGCAGGCGGAGCTGGCGGACGCGCAGCGCAGGCAGTCGCTCGGTGTGCTCCGCTCGCCGATCGCCGGCGTGGTCACCCACCTCGATGTCGCGCTCGAGAGCCCGGTGGACGCGAACCAGCCGCTGGTCGAGGTCGTGAACCCGACGGGTCTGGAGGTGCGGTTCCACCTGTCGCCGACGCAGGCGGGGCGCGTGAGCGTGGGTGCGGCCGTCGAGCTCAGCACCGGCGACGATTCGGCCGCCTTCGTGCTCGGCCGCGGTCGAATCGAGGGCATCAGCGCGGCTGTCGACTCCGCGACCGGCAGCGTCGCGGTGCGGGCCGTCGTGACGGCTCCGACCCGCGCGCTGCGCGTGAACGAGACCGTGGCCGGCGAGATCATCGTCGCTCGGCATCCGGGCGCGATCGTGGTGCCGGCCGCCGCGATCGTGCCGGAGGGCGGCGCGAACGAGGTCTACGTCGTCGGCGCGGATGGCATCGCGCACGCGAGGCCGGTCACGCTCGGTGGGCGAACGGCGAGCCGGGTGGAGGTGCTCACCGGTCTCCGGGCGGGCGAGGTCGTCGTGACGGAGGGGGCGTACGGAGTGACGGACGGCTCACGAGTCCGTCCGGCCGTGGCCGCGGACACGAACGCGGCTGGCGGCGCCGAGCCGTGAGCCTGTTCGGCGGGTTGGTCCGGCAGCGTCGCTTCATCTACCTCGCGGTCGCGCTCCTCTCCGTTGCCGGCATCGGCGCCGCGCTCTCGCTGCCATCCTCGATCTATCCCGAGCTCGAGTTCCAGCGCATCACGATCGTGGCGCAGGGCACGTCGCTCGGCGCGCGCCAGCAGATGTTCAGCGTGACGCGGCCGCTCGAGCAGGGCGTGGGAGTCGTGCCGGGGCTGCAGCGCGTGCGCTCCCGCTCGATCCGCGGCGCCAGCGAGCTGTCTCTGGATTTCGCCCCCGGGACCGACATGGTCGTCGCGCTGCAGCAGGTGCAGGCGCGGGTGAACGATGCGCGGCCGGATCTGCCCGCCGGGCTGGAGATCGAGGCGGAGCGGCAGCTCCCGTCGCTGTTCCCGATCATCACCTACAACGTGATGGGCGCGGATCCGGGACGGCTCTACGACATTGCGCGCTACCAGATCCGCCCCGCGCTCGCGGGCATCCCGGGCGTAGGTCGTATCGAGGTACAGGGCAGCGACGTGCGGCAGGTCGAAGTGATCGCCGATCCCACCCGGCTCGCGACGACCGGCCTCGGCTACGCGGAGCTTGCGGCGGCGATCCGCGATGCGCTGGGCGTACGCGCGGTCGGCCGCGTGGATCAGGACTACCGCCAGTCCCTCGTGCTGCTCGACCGCGAGGCGCACTCGATCGCCGACGTCGGCAATGTCGTGATCCGCGGCGGGATCCGCGTCCGCGACGTCGCCGACGTGCGTATGGGCAGCGCCGATCGCGTCAGCCTGATCCGCGGCGACGGGCGGCCCGCCGCGCTCGTGAACATCGCCCGGCAGGCCGGCGGCAACACGCTCGCGCTCGAGGACAGCGTGGCGCACGCGATGGCGACGCTGCAGACGTCAATGCCGCCAGGCGTGCAGATCCAGCAGGTCTACGACCAGGCCGCGCTCGTGCGCGAGGCCGTGGGCTCCGTCCGCGACGCCATGCTCATCGGCGCCATCCTCGCCGTGCTCGTGCTGCTCGCGTTTCTGCGCAACGGGCGGATCACCGCGATCAGCGCGGCCGCGATCCCGCTCACGATGGCGATCACGGTGCTCGTGATGGACCTCGTGGGCGCGACGTTCAACCTCATGACGCTCGGCGGCATGGCCATCGCCATCGGGCTCGTGATCGATGACGCAGTGGTCGTGACGGAGAACATCGCACGACACCTCGCGCTGACATCCGTGCGGCGGATGGCGATTCGCTCGGCGCTCGCCGAGCTCGTCTGGCCGGTCACGACGTCCACGCTCACGACCGTCGTCGTGTTCCTGCCGCTCGGGCTGCTGCAGGGAGTCGTCGGCCAATTCTTCGCCGCACTCTCGCTCACGCTGGTCGTCGCCGTTCTCGTCTCGCTCGTGCTCGCGCTCTTCCTCGTGCCGCTGCTCGCCGACCAGTTCGTCACCATTGAGGCGGCGGAGGTCGAGCAGATGGTCGTGAAGGCGCGCGGCTGGCGCTCGATGCCGGATCGTCTCGAGCTCGGCTTCGAGCGGCTCGCGGACGGCTACGGCGCGACGCTCGAGCGCGTGCTGCGCCACCCGCGGCGGCTCGCCTTGGTCGCGGCGCTTCTGATCGTCGCCGGCGCGCTCGTGCACCGTTTCATCGGGACCGGGTTTCTGCCCGTCATGGACGAGGGCGCGTTCGTTCTCGACTACTGGACGCCGACCGGCACGTCCCTGGCCGAGACCGACCGACAGCTGCACGGCGTCGAGAGCATCCTGGCGTCGGAGCCGGAGGTCGAGGGGACGTCGCGCCGGACCGGCGCGGAGATGGGGCTGTTCGCGACCGAGCAGAACACCGGCGACATCGTGGCGCGGCTGAAGCCATCCAATCGTCGCGACCGCGACATCTTCGCGGTGATGGAGGACGTGCGCGTGCGGGTCGAGGAGCGGCTTCCCAGATTGCGCATCGAGTTCGTTCAGATCCTGACGGACCTGATCAACGATCTCGCCGGTAATCCGAACCCGATCGAGATCAAGCTGTTCGGCGACCGCCTCGCGGAGCTGGAGAGCTACGCCCGAAGGCTGGCGCCGGCTCTCGACAGCATCGAGGGCCTCGTGGATCTCTACGACGGCGTGTCCGATCCGAGCCCGGAGCTGCTGCTGCGCGTGGACGCGGCGGCGGCGGGCCGGATCGGCCTCACCCCGGGCGATGTCGCGGCGCAGGCCGACGCGGCGATGCTCGGCTCCGACGCGGGCGAGCTGCGCACGGAGGAGCGGACGGTGCCGATCCGCGTTCGCGCACCCGATCGTGTCCGATATGACCCGCTGCGCCTGGGCGTGCTTCCGATCTTCCCGCCGGACGGCGGCGAGGCGACGCCGTTGTCGGCGCTGGCCAGCTTCCGTGACACGGCATCGGAGGCGGAGCTGCTGCGCGAGAACCAGCGGCAGCTCGTGGCCATGACCGCGGGTGTCGAGGGACGCTCGCTCGGCGGCGTCGTCGCCGAAGTGCAGCGCGCGCTGGCGGCCGATCCGCCGCCGCCCGGCGTGCGCGTCGTGCTCGGAGGGCAGTACGAAAGCCAGCGGAGGGCGTTTCGAAGCCTGCTCCTGGTGCTGGCGCTCGCCTCGCTATCGGTCGTCGCCGTGATGGTGATCCAGTTCGAGTCCTTCGTCGAGCCGCTCGTGATCCTGCTCGTCGCGCCGCTCTCCTTCGTGGGCGCGCTGACGCTGCTGCTGCTGGCCGGGGCCCAGCTCAACGTCTCCTCGTTCATGGGCATGATCCTGCTCGTGGGGTTGATCGTGAAGAACGGTATCATCCTGTTGGACTTTACGCGGCACCGCATGCGCCACGAGAGAGAGGCGCTCGGCCCGGCCATCCACGCCGCCGCTCGTATCCGGCTGCGCCCGATCCTGATGACGACGCTGTGCACGCTGTTCGGGCTGCTGCCGCTCGCGCTCGGTATCGGCGCCGGAAGCGAGATGCAGCGTCCGCTCGCGCTCGCCGTGATCGGCGGGTTGGGGCTGTCCACACCGATCACGCTCTTCTTCGTTCCCGCGTTCGTCGTCGCAATCCGGGGCCGTGACTGGCGGCTCGGCGTCGGCGACGGGGAGTGAGGCAGATGCCAATGGGACGGAGGCGATCGAGCGGAGCGCCGGTGCTGCCGGGCGCGGCCGACCGTGCACCGACATTCTCGGCGGAGCAGGCCGCTGCGCTGGTGCTCCGGGTCTTCGACGTCGCCGCGGAGGCGGTGACCCCGTTGCCGAGCGAGCGCGATCAGAACTTCCTGCTGGCGACCGCGGCCGGCGAGCGGCTCGTGCTCAAGGTATCGCACGCCGGTGAGGCGCTCGGCGTCCTCGAGCTGCAGCACCTTGCGCTCGAGCGACTGGACTCGGCATTCGCTCGGGCAGCTTCGGAGGAACACGACCCGCACGTGCTGGCAGGATTCCGGTTTGCGCGCCCGCGGCTTTCGGTCGATGGGCGGGCGATCGCCAGCGTCGACCTCCCCGGCGGCGCGGGGCACCTCGTCCGCCTGATGGACTACGTGCCGGGCGAGCCGCTGGCCACCGTGCGGCCGCACACGCCGGCGCTGCTGGAAGAGCTCGGGACGATGCTGGCCGCCGTGGATCGCGCTCTCGAGGAGGTGGTTCACCCTGCTGCCGGCCGCGAGCTCTACTGGAACGTCGTAGGCGGGCGCGAGCTGGTCGAAGCTCACATCGACGCGATCGCGGCGGGGCCGCGGCGCGAGATGATCCGCAGGCACCTCGTCCGCTTCGACGCGGAGGCCGCGCCACGTCTGCCGGATCTCCGCCGCTCGCTGATCCACGGCGATGCGAACGACTGGAACGTGCTGGTCTCGCGACCGGCGCGGCCGGCCGACCCTGCCCGGGGAACGGCGGCTGCGACCTCGCGCGAGCCCGGGCAGCTGCGCCTGGGCGGCCTGCTCGATTTCGGGGACATGGGGCGCTCGTGGCTCGTCGCCGAGCCCGCGATCGCGGCGGCTTACGCCATGCTGGGGAAGAAGGACCCGATCCATGCGGCGGCGAGCGTTGCACGCGGCTACCACAGGACGCTTCGGCTACGGGTGGCCGAGGTGGAGGTATTCTATCAGCTGGCGGTGCTGCGGCTGTGCATGAGCGTGACGTTCGCGGCGGTACAGCGTGCGACGGCACCCGCCAACGAGTACCTGTCCATCAGCGAAGCTCCGGCCTGGGAGCTGCTGAAGCGGCTCGACGCCGTGCACCCCCGCCTCGCCCGCTACGTGATCCGCGAGGCGTGCGGACTGCCGCCGTGCCCGGCCGCCGGCGCCGTGGTCGCGTGGATCGGGGCGCACGAGGCGGAGATCGGGCCCGTGCTCCAGCCGGACCCGGCCTCGGCCGAGCCGCTCGTGCTCGACCTCGGCGTGGACAGCCCGCTTCTCGAGGACGTGCTCGGTCGGGAGGCGGACGCCGCGGCCTGGAGCGAGGCGGTGTTCCGCCGCATCAGGGAGGCGGGTGCGGGCGTCGGGATCGGGAGATACGATGAGCCGCGCTGCTGGTACACGGCCGACTCCTATCGCGTCGACACGGACGCGGGCGGAGAGTGGCGGACCGTGCACATCGGCATCGACCTCTTCGCGCCGGCCGGCACGCACGTGCTCGCGCCGCTCGACGGCCGTGTGGAAACGGTTCGGGACAACGCGGCACGCCTCGACTACGGTCCAACGGTCGTGCTCCGCCACGAGCCGACCGGCGGGGGTGTCTTCTTCACTCTCTTTGGCCACCTCTCGCCCGATTCGCTGGATCTCCTCGCGCCGGGCCGGACCGTCCGGGCCGGCGACCGGATCGGTTCGATCGGCGATCATCCCCGCAACGGCGACTGGGCGCCGCACCTGCACCTGCAGCTCATCGTCGATGCGCTGGACCGTCCCGGCTCCTTCCCCGGCGTCGCGCGGCCGTCGGAGCGACGCGTCTGGACGTCTCTCTGCCCGGATCCGAACCTGCTGCTGCGCATTCGGGGGGGGTCGGCGTCGGAAAGGCCGGTCATCCCGACGCTGAGGCGACGCCGCGAGCAGAGGCTGGGGCCGTCGCTCAGCCTGTCGTACAGGCGGCCGCTTCACATCGTGCGGGGGTGGATGCAGCGCCTGTACGATGCGGAGGGGCAGCCGTACCTCGACTGTGTGAACAACGTGGCGCACGTCGGCCACTGCCACCCGCGCGTGGTCGCCGCGCTGCGGCGACAGGCTTCGCAGCTGAACACGAACACGCGCTACCTGCACGAGCTGATCCTCCGATACGCCGAGCGGCTGAGCGCGAAGCTGCATCCGCAGCTCTCGGTCTGCTTCTTCGTATGCTCGGGCAGCGAGGCGAACGAGCTGGCGCTGCGGCTCGCGCGCGCGCACACGGGCAGGCGCGACGTCGTCGTGCTCGACGCCGCCTACCACGGCAACACGAGCTCCCTGGTCGAGATCAGTCCCTACAAGTTCGACGGCCCGGGAGGGGCGGGGCGACCGCCGCACGTCCACGTCGCGCCGATTCCGGACCCGTATCGTGGCGAGTACCGTTCATCGGATGAACACGCGGGCGCGCGATACGCCGAACGAGTGGGCGAGGCCATGGCAGAGGCGGACGGGCACGGGGGGGTAGCGGCGTTCTTCGCCGAGGCGCTGCCCGGCTGCGCCGGGCAGATCGTGCCGCCGGCCGGATATCTGGCGCAGGCGTTCCGGCGCGTTCGCGAGCGCGGCGGAGTGTGTGTGGCGGACGAGGTGCAGGTGGGGTTCGGCCGCGTCGGCAGCCACTTCTGGGCCTTCGAGGCGCAGTCGGCACTGCCGGACATCGTCACGCTCGGAAAGCCGATCGGGAACGGCCATCCGCTCGGCGCCGTCGTCACCACGCCGGAGATCGCCGCCTCGTTCGCGAACGGGATGGAGTACTTCAACACGTTCGGCGGCAATCCCGTCTCCTGCGCGGTCGGCCTGGCCGTGCTGGACGTGATCGAGGATGAGGGGCTACAGGCACACGCGCGCGAGGTCGGTGCCAGGCTGCTGGCCGGGCTCCGCTCCCTGATGACGCGTCACGCGCTGATCGGCGATGTTCGTGGGACGGGCCTCTTCATCGGTGTAGAGCTGGTCGTGGACCGGGAGGCCCGCAATCCCGCCCCCCGGCACGCGATCCACGTAGTAGAGCGCATGCGCGAGAACGGCATTCTGCTCAGCACCGACGGCCCCGATCACGACGTTATCAAGATCAAGCCCCCGCTCGTCTTCTCCGCAGCCGATGCGGACCGTCTCGTCGATACACTGGACCGCGTGCTGGCGGAGCTGTGACGCGGGCCGCCGCTCGATCGTCCTTTCTTCTCGCCCGGGATCCTCTGACGCTGGAGGGCGGCATGCGTATGCTTGGCGCTGTGCTGATCGGGCTGGTTGCAACAGGCTGTGCCCGGCGGGTCTCGACGACGAGCTCGCCCCGGGTCCTGGGCTCTCCGACCGTCGTTGCCGTGAACGACGACGACGGCGGCGGAGCGAAGGCGAAGCAGAATGCGAAGGGCAAGGCTCCGGCCCGCGGCCCCCGCAAGCTCGGCGGCGTGCCGCCGGGGCATTTCCCGCCGAAGGGGCAGTGCCGTCTCTGGTTCCCGGGTCGCCCCCCCGGAAAGCAGCCACCCTCCACGAGCTGCAGCTCGCTGCGTGGCCGTGTGCCCGCGGGCGCCTTCATCCTCTACAACGGGGATGGCTGGGACGCCGACTACGACTGGGCCACTCGCGCGCGGCACGAGCCCGGCTCGGTGCCCGGCATAATCGTCGACATCCTGAGCGCCCGAGCCCGCTGACCGGAGCGGTGGCGCCCGCCTTGCGGCTGGCGCACGGGGTAGGCAGCGTTGAGCTTCGACCTGCCGCCCCGTAGCCTCGAGGACGCATGGGCGTTACGCCTGACATCGAAGTCATCGACAATCCCGCCGCCGGCAGATTCGAGGCGGGCGTGGACGGAGGCGTGGCCGTCGCCGAGTACCGGCGCGAAAACGGCACCATCGTATTCACGCACACGGAGGTGCCGCGCTCGCTGCGCGGCCGCGGCGTCGGGGAGGAGCTCGTCCGGCAGGCGCTGGAGCAGGCCTCTCGGAACGGGCTGCGCGTCGTGGCTCGCTGCCCCTTCGTGCGCAGCTACATCCGCCGACATCCGCGCTACCAGGCCCTGTTGAAGGATGCTTCCTGATTGGCCAGCATAGAGACCGAGATCGCTCTGCTGGTCGTGGCCGAGAGGCCGGGCGCGGTCGCCGATGAGATCGCCGCGCTCCAACAGATCGGCGACTACAGGCTGCGACCGCTCGACGGGATGCGGATCCGCGACACCTATTTCGACTTCCCGGACCGGCGCCTCGGGGCGGCGGATATCTCGCTCCGGCGGCGCCGGCAGCAGGGGGAGGAGCTGGTAACGCTGAAGGGGCCGGCCGAGAGACTACCGGGTGGCGGCAAGCGTCGCCCCGAGCTGGAGGAGCCGTGGTCGCCGGGCGCGGCGGCGGCGGTGTGGCAGGCGCTGCACGAGTCCGGTGTATCGCTGGGGGCCGAGCCCGACGGCGGGGTCGAGATCGGCAGTGCAATCCGGGCGGTGGGCCTGGCCGCGATCCAGGAGCGGGTGACCTCGCGGCGTCGGCGTGCGGTGCTCTCGTCCGAGTCGGCGACGGCGGTGCTCGCGGAGCTGGACATCGACCGGGTCGCCTACGTCTTCCCGAGCCTCGAGCTGCGCATCGACGAGGTGGAGATCGAAGCCGCAGCCAACGCGGCCCCGACGATCATGCACGCGGTCGCGCGTGAGCTGCTGGAGATGTCGGCCGGCACGCTGCGTCCCTGGCCTCATTCGAAGCTCTCCACTGGCGCCGGCCTCGCCGCCATGCTGGAAGCCGGTGAGCTGGAAGGCAGGATCAGACCCGGCGGCGACGTCGATGCGTCCGCCCTCGAGGCGCTGGACTTTCTCCTGACTAACGGAACATCGCCGGATTGATCTCGAGCTGGATCTCCGTGATCCCGTCGACGGGGAGCCCGGCCCGACGCGCGTGCTCCCGGATCGCCTCCTCATCCGGCGCGTCGTACTCGCAGTAGATCTTGCCGGCCGCGTCCGAGACATAGCTCCGGATCCAGACGACGCCGGCCATTCCGGCCAGCACGCCGTTGGATCGGCGGCCGGCCGCGTCCAGCTCCTCGCGGGTTAGCGTGCCGACGTTCCGCTCGATCAGGTAACGGGGCATGTTCCCTCCTCTGTGCTCGGTTACGTTCGACGCGCCAGGGCCCTTCAGCGCTGGAGCGCCTCGCAGGCTTCCGCCATCTCGTGGTCCCCGCACTCCGCCGCGATCCGGGCGGACTCGCGCGCGAGCTCCTTGCCCCGCGCAGCCGCCCCGGACGCTCGGTGCGACGCGGCCAGCCGCTGCAGCATCCAGCCCTCGCCGCGGCGGTCGCGGAGCTCACGGCGGAGCCGGAGCGACTGCTCGAAGAGCTCGATTGCGCGGTCGCTCTCGCCGCCCTCTGCGCAGAGGTCGCCGAGGGCGGCGAGCGCGTGGGCCTCCAGCAGCCGCAGCCCGCATCCGCGATGATGCTCGAGTGCCGACTCGAGCGTTTCCCGGGCCCGCTCGCCATCGCCGATCGCCTGCAGGGTCACGCCAATGCTGTTCAGCATCAGCCCCGATTCCTGCTCCCGGCCGAGCTCCCTGAATATGCCGAGCGCCGTCCGATAATGCGTGAGAGCCGCGGAGTAATCGCCGCGCCGCCACTCCATGATGCCGAGCGCGTTCCGCAGGCGGCCTTCCGCCTCAGGGTCGCGCAGCGAGCACGCCAGCTCGAGTGCCTGGCGGTAATACTCCAGCGCGATCGAGGGCTCGGGCAGCTGTCGGCCGCAGGCGCGACCGATTGCTTCGAGGGCCTCCATCTCGCCGCGCCGGTCACCTGCCTCTCTCTGCAGCGTCCGCGCCTTTCCCCAAGCCGTAAGCGCCTCGGTCCAGCGCTCCGCCCTCTCGTGGACGGACGCGACACGGACCCACATCGCCGCTTCGGTCGGTCCATCCTTGAGCTGCGAGAAGAGCGCGGCGGCCTCCTCCAGCAGTGGCAGCGACTCCTCGGGGCGCCCGATCCCGAGCAGCAGCTCGCCGAGCATGCGCAACGACTGCGCGAGCCCGGGCACGAAGCGCGCGCGGCGCGTCAGCTCGACGGCCTCGCGGTAGCGCTCGATGCTCTCGTCCACCTTCCCCTGCTGGAGGAGGATATGGGCGACGGAGGTGAGATGATACGAGAGCTGTATCGGCAGCCGTTTGTCCTCCGTCAGCCGACGGCAGCGGGCGTAGTACTCGAGGGCGCGCTGCTCGTCCCCGAGCTCGCGATGGATGTTGGCGAGGTTGTGCAGGATGTAGGTCTGCTTGAGGAACGTCTCGCCGGACCTCACGGCCACGTCGTCGCCGGGCACCGACTCCGTAAGCGCCAGCGCCTCTTCGAGCCGCTCGCGCGCCTGATCGAGCGAGCCCATCGACTTCAGCACCGCGCCGTAGTTCGAGAGGTCGGTCACGGTCGCGAGCATGTCCCGGCGCTCCCGGTCGATCTCGAGCGACTGCTCGATGAACGGAATCGCGTCGCGCGGGCGCCCACCGTGCCAGCGCAGCAGGCCCAGGCTGCGCAGCGTGTTCCGCTCGCCCTCACGATCGTGTCGCTTCCTGCGCAGCTCCAGCGATCGCATGAGCGGTCTCTCGGCTTCCCCGAACCGCCGTAGCAGCGTGAAGAGGTCGCCCTGCCGCAGGTAGACCTCCGCGAGCTGGTCTTCGTCGCTCGTCGGCTCGAGGAGCGCGATCAGCTCGTCCACGATGTGCTGCTGCCGGCCCCGCAGCCCCAGCGTCTCGCAGAGCCGCTCCTGGCGGAGCAGGATCGCGATCAGCCGCTGCCGGTGCTCCTCCCCTGCGGGCAGCCGCGCCAGCCACCGTTGCACCCGCTCCAGCGCGTGCAACGCATCGACGAACTGACTGAGGGCACTGGTCCGGTCCGCGGCGCGGATCCCGTAGCGGATCGCCCGCGGCCAGTCCTCGGCGCGGCTGAAGTGGTGGGCGAGGCGGTCGAGGTACTCCTCCAGCCGGTCACGGTGGAGCTCCTCGATCGCCGTGCCGACGCGGCCGTGAAGGTCCCGTCTCTGGTGCTCCAGCAGGCTCGCGTATGCCGCCTCCTGGGTCAGCACGTGCTTGAAGCGGTAGGCCGGCTCGGGCACGACGTGCGTCTGCCGGATCAGACCGGCGCGCTTCGCCGCTTCCAGCGACGCAGAGAGCCGCTCCGGATCGGCGCAGCACCGCTCGAGCAGCGGGCGCGAGAACTCGCGGCCGATCACGGACGCGATGCGGAGCACCTCTCGCGGATCGCGCTCGAGTCGATCGAGCCGGGCGCGGATCACGGCCTGGACGGTGTCGGGCAGCGAGATCGCATCGATCGAGCCCGCGAGCTGCGCCTGCCCCGCCTCCACCCGCACCGTTCCATCCTCGATCAGCGAATGACAGATCTCCTCGATGAAGAACGGGTTGCCGCCGGACCGCTCGTGGATCATGCGTCCCAGCCCGGCCGGTACCGTGCGTGCGCGGAGAGCGGAGCGGGCGAGATCCAGGGAGCCTGTCGCGTCCATCGGCTCGAGCGTGAGCACGGTATGATGCGCCGCGTTTCCCCAGTCGATCGCCTGCACGGGGCGCGATGTAACGATGAGGAGCATCGAGAAGCCCGAGGTGATTTCGGCCAGCTGCCGGAGCACGCCGTGCGAGGCCTCGTCGGCCCAGTGCCAGTCCTCCAGGACCATCGCGACCGGGCGCTGCCGGGCCTGCACCGTGAAGAACGCGGCGAGCGCATCCTGTATGGCCATCCGGAACTGCTCACCGTGACCGTACCGCGCGAGCGGGGAGTCCTCGAGCGGCACCGACAGCAGATGGAGGTAGAGGGGAATGAACTCGTCCAGCTCCGTTGATAGCCGCCGGATCCGCGCACCGATGTCGTCGTGGGCCTCATCCCCTCCCCCGTCCGATGCGCCGAGCGCCTCGCGCAGCATGCCGACGAAGGGGAGGTAGGCAGTCCCTCCGCCATAGCTCTGGCAGCGGCCCTGCAGCAGCACGACGCCGCCGGTGGTGGTGCTCTGCCGAAACTCGTGCAGGAGCCGGCTCTTGCCCAGGCCGGGCTCGCCGATCACGGTGACGAAGCGGCCCTCCCCGGCGAGCGCCTCCGCGAGGCGGAGCTGGAGCGTCGCGAGCTCCTGCTGCCGCCCCACGAACGTCGTCAGTCCGCCCTTCTCGCGAGCCTCGAGTCGTGTCTCGAGCCCCGTCTCGCGATCCACTCTGTGAGGGACCAGCGGCCGTTCGCGACCGCGCATTCGGATCGGCGGCGCGGTGACGAATTCGAAGAAGGCAGCCACCGTCCGCTGCGTCTCCGGCGTGACCCAGATCTCCCCCGCCGGCGCGAGGCTCGACAGCGTCGTCGCGTTCTGCGCTACAGCGCCGCCAATGCGGTAGCCGCCGTTCGCGTCGGTCTTCGGCCTCGCCGTGACCGGCCCCGCGTCGATGCCGACGTGAAGCGCGAGGCGGAGGTGCGGCTCGCCTCCCAGCGCGACCTCGCTCTCCACTTCGGCCAGGCGGCGCCTCAACACGAGCGCGGCCCTCACCGCTCGCACCGGGTCATCCTCGTGAGTGACGGGGATGCCGAAGAGGAGCAGGAAGTCCTCGCCCGTGAAGCGCTCGACCTCGCATTCGTTCGCCCGGGCGACCTCCTCGACGATCCCGCGGAGTCGGTCCAGCACGCGCTCGAGCGATTCTGGGGCGAGCCGGTCCACGAGCTCGGCGTACCCTGAGATGCCCGCCGCGAGCACGGCCGCCTGCCGGCGTTCGCCCTCCGGGAGCACGCCGGAGCTCGATGCGTCCGTCTCGGGACGGGCTTCCGCGGCAGCCCCGGTCGCGCCCGCCGCCCGCGGGGGCGGCGGCCCTCCGGTCGCGGCCCGCTCGAGGTCCGCGGCGAACTCCAGCGTGCTGGAGTAGCGCGACTCGCGCGACTTCGAGAGTGCTCTGCCGAGAACCGCTTCGATCGCCGGCGGCAGGCCACGCACGAGCGACGCGAGGGGCTGCGGTCGGGCCCGCTGTAGCGCGCTCATGACATCCTCCTCCCACTCGCCGCCGAAGGGGCGTTGCCCGCTCAGCATCTCGTAGAGCACGGCGGCGAGAGACCACACATCCGTTCTCGCATCCACGGCCTCGCCGCGTGCCTGCTCCGGGCTCATGTAGGCGGCCGTGCCGGGCCTGCCGCCGGGGCGAGTGAGGTTCACGTCGGCAGCCTTCGCGACGCCGAAGTCCAGCACCTTCACGACGCCGCTTGCGGTCAGCATCAGGTTCGCCGGCTTGATGTCGCGGTGGATGATCCCGCTCTCGTGCGCTTTCGCCAAGCCGCGCGCGGCCTGCCTCGTGATGTCGATCGAGTCGCTGAGCGGCAACGGCCCGCGCGCAATGCGCTGCTTCAGCGTCTCGCCGTCATAGAACGGCATCGCGATGAACAGCTGGCCGTCCTCGGTCTCGCCCACCTCGTGGATCGTGCACAGGTTCGGATGATCCAGCGCCGCCGCCGTCTGTGCCTCGATCAGGAAGCGCTGCTTCGCGCTGGGGTTCTCGTTCAGGGCGGGCGGGAGGAACTTCAGCGCGACGACGCGACGCAGCCGGGTGTCGCTCGCCTTGTAGACCACTCCCATGCCGCCCTCGCCGAGGCGCTCGAGTATGCGGTAATGCGAGATCGAGTGGCCGGTCCGGGCGGAGGGTCCGCCAGCCGGGGCGAGGACCTCCATCAGCTCCGCGGCGCTGCTGTCGAGCAGACCTCGAGCGGCGTGGGCCGAAAGCAGCGACTCGACCTCGCGCCGCAGCCTTGGCTGCCCGGCGGCGACGCGATCGAGGAAAGCAGTCCGCTCCCCGGGTCCGAGATCGATCGCCATGGCCGTCAGATCGGCCACCTTTCGCAGGTCGACGGGCGAGAGGACGGGGGTCCGGCGCACGCCCGCCGGCGTGATGTCGAACGCCCAGGCCATGACCAGTGCGACGGGGAAGCCGAGCAGCACCAGCGCCAGGACGAGCGGCATCGACCAGGCGGGCAGGCGCAGCGGCTCGATTAGCAGCTCGGCCGCCTGGAGCACGAGGAAGCCCGCAGCGGCGTAGCCCACGGCGACGCGGAAGACACGCCGCCTCCGCAGCTCGGCGAGCAGCCCTCGTAGCCTGCCGGCACTCACCGGGCGAGCTCCCGGTGCAGCCACGCACGGGCGAAGGACCAGTCTCGTTTCACGGTGGCCGGTGAGACGTCGAGCGCCTCCGCCGTCTCGTCGATCGTGAGACCCGCGAAGAAACGGCATTCGACGACCCTTCCATAGCGCGGGTCGATCGCGTCGAGACGGTCGAGCGCCTCGTCGAGATCCAGAAGCTCACGGCTCCGTTGCGACGCGATCCGATCGGCGTCCTCGATCGCGACGCGGTGCCAGCCGCCGCCGCGCTTTTTCGCTCCGCGGGCGACCGCGTAGTCAACCAGGATCCGCCGCATTGCGCGCGCAGCGACCGCGAAGAAATGGGAGCGGTTCTGCCACTCGATGCGGTCGAGGGATGCGAGCTTGATGTACGCCTCGTGGACGAGGCCGGTCACGCCTAGCGTATGGTCGGTGCGCTCGCCGCGGATCTGCTTCGCAGCGAGCCGATGCAACTCCTCGTAGACGCGCGGGAAGACGACGTCGAGGCCGGCGCGTCCGTCCCCGCGCAGATCCCGGAGCAGTCGTGTGACCTCGCCAGCTGGAGTCATGAGGGGTGGGCGGAAGTCGGTGAGATGCGCGCCCCGGCCTCGGCCGCGACGCGCATAAGGCCATGCAACCAAACGAATATACGCGGGGCGCCCGCCCCGTTCCACTTCCCGGCTTCCGGCCGATGAGCCGATCCAGGCGAGGATTCCGCTTCTCTCGATGAACGCCTTGATCCCATGTGCGGAGGAATCCAATGGACACGATGGAGAGCTCGACGCAGCACGGCAATGAACTGGCGCAGGAGGCACCCGACTCGAGGCCGATCCTGAGCGAGGAGACGCTCGAGAGGTTCTGGCAGCGCGCGCCGGAATACGACCGCGAGAACCGCTTCTTCACCGAGGACTTCGATGATCTCCGCGACAGCGGCTATCTGACGGCCGCCGTGCCGAGCCAGCTCGGCGGTCGCGGGCTCTCCCTCGCCGCCACGTGCCGCGAGCAGCGGCGGCTTGCCTACTACGCACCGGCGACGGCCCTCGCGGTCAACATGCACATCTACTGGACCGGGCTCATCGCCGACCTGTGGCGGGCCGGCGACCGCTCGCTCGAGTGGGTGTTGCGCGAGGCGGCGGCCGGGAAGGTGTTCGCCGCCGGGCACGCGGAAAGCGGCAACGACATCCCGGTGCTGCTCTCCACGACTCGCGCGGAGCCGGTCGAGGGCGGCGGTTACCGCTTCACGGGAAGGAAGTCGTTCGGCAGCCTGGGGTCTGCCTGGGATTACATCGGCATCCACGGGCTGGACACCTCCGATCCTGAAGCCCCGAAAGTGATACATGGATTCGCGCCACGCGACGCCGAGGGCATGAGCTACAAGGAGACATGGGATACGCTCGGGATGCGTGCCACCCGTAGCGACGACACCGTGCTGGATGGCGTCGTGGTCCCGCCGGAGAGGATCGCGCGCGTGGTCGCGGCCGGCGGAGCCGGGGTGGACATGTTCGTGTTGGGCATCTTCGCCTGGGCCTTGCTCGGCTTCGGCAACATCTACTACGGCCTGGCACGCCGCGTATTCGACATGACCGTGGCGACGGTGAAGGGGAAGAAGTCCGCCGCGCTGTCGCGCTCGATGGCGTACCACCCGGGGGTCCAGCACACGATCGCAGAGATGGCGCTCGAGCTCGCGCCCGTGGAGCCCCACCTGGAGAGCGTCGCGAACGACTGGTCCGAGGGGGTGGATCACGGCATGCTCTGGCCGGCGAAGATCTTCGCCGCGAAGCACCACGCCACGGAGGCGTCCTGGCGTGCGGTCGACCTGGCGCTCGACGCGGTCGGCGGCTTCGCCATCTTCCGCAAGGCAGGCTTCGAGCGCCTCTTCCGCGATGCGCGGCTCGGTCGGATCCACCCGGCGAATCCGCTGCTCACGCGCGAAGTGGTGGCGAAGACGATGCTCGGGATCAGCCTCGACGAGCAGCCACGCTGGGGGTAGCGATCGCCCGGGGCCGGAGAGCAGGCACGGCGATCTACTGGTCGGCGACCCAGGCCGCTACGACCAGCTGCGGATCCTCCTGCACCTCCCGCTCGAAGCTGAGGAAGTCGTAGTAGGCGCAGCGACGGGTGCCGGGGAATTCGCGGCACACGGCGGGGCGGTGCTCGTAGATCGTGCAGCGCCGCGTCTCCCGATCGAGGAAGCGACATACGGTCTGGAAGAGCGAGTCCTTGCGGTGACGCAGGACTCGCTCGCCATCCTCGTCGCCCCGTTTCGTGAAGCGCTCACGGGCCTTCTGCTCGTCAATTCCGAATCGCTCGCCGAGGCGGCGGATGTCGGCGGCCGTGACGATGATGCGTGCGTACGAGCAGCAGTATGCGGGGCAGGCGTCGCAGTCGTACAGCACCGGTAGCTTCTTCTTTCGCGCCATGGACCATTCGGGCTGGTGTGCGCGGCCCCGTCGCTCGAGGCGCGCCTGATCTTAACACGCAGAGACGGCGGCGTATA
The DNA here is from genome assembly GCA_963798855.1 of uncultured Gemmatimonadales bacterium. Taxonomy (GTDB): domain Bacteria; phylum Gemmatimonadota; class Gemmatimonadetes; order Longimicrobiales; family RSA9; genus CAWCUU01. The sequence continues at coordinate 1,296,298 of CAWCUU010000002.1, forward strand.
TTGATGCGCATGCGACCTCGCACGCGCGGAATCATCGTGGGGCTGATCCTGGTCGGCTCGTCGGCATTCGCGCTCGGCGCGCGCGTCGCGGTTCGCCGCCCCTCCTACGCCCACAGCTACCGCCCCGAGCAGGCGCTCCTGCCATCGATCGCGATCGATGGCTCGCGCGTCCACATCGACCATGTCCGAACGTTCCGCTACGGCCCCGACTCCAGCGTCGAACCCGGCTACGCCGAGCGGGTCTACGACCTCGACCGGATCCGGCGAGTGTGGTTCGGCGTCTCGCCGTTCGCCGGCCTGTGGCGCGGTCCCGCGCACACCTTCGTCAGCTTCGAGTTCGCCGACTCCGTGTTCATCGGGATCTCCGTCGAGGCGCGGAAGGAGACCGGCGAGGACTATTCGCCCTTCGCCGGCGCGCTTCGCAACTACGAGCTGATGTACGTCATCGCCGATGAGCCAGACCTCGTCGGACTGCGCGCCGTGACCTGGCGCGACCCGGTCTATCTTTACCCTGGCCGCGCCAGCCCCGAGCAGGTCCGGCGCCTTTTCCTCGCGATGCTGAGGCGCGCGCAGGAGCTGGAGCACCGACCGGAATTCTACAACTCGGTCACCGACAACTGCACAACGAACATCGCCCGCGCGATCAACGAGGTCACCCCCGGCCGCGTCGGCTGGAACTACGCTCTGGCCCTCCCCGGCTACTCCGACCGCCTAGCGCTCCGGCTGGGCCTGCTCGACACCGACCTGCCGCTCGACTCCGCGCGCGCCCACTTCCGCGTCGACGAACGCGCCCGCGCCGTGACCCCGGCCGACAGCGCGGCCTTCTCCACGCTGATCCGCCCCCCGACGAAAGTAGCCGCCAGCAGAGCGCCTGCAGAGCGCCTGCAGTGAGCGCCTGCAGTGAGCGCCTGCAGTGAGCGCCTTGTAGTGAGCGCCTTGTAGTGAGCGCCTATGGTGAGCGCCTTCAGTGCGCCCCTTCCTCGGCCACGGCGCGGGTCGGGGCGTTCGGAGAAGACGTCCGTTCGATGAACGCCGCGATGTTCTGCTTCAGCTTCGCGAGCGATGGCACGTGCAGGTACATCATGTGGCCTGCCTCGTAGTCCACGCGCTGGATGTGGGAGCGGAGCTCCGGAGGCAGCCCGAGGTGGTCCATGGTGTAGACGGTCGCGAAATACGGGGTCGCGAGGTCGTAGACGCCGTTGTTGACCAGGACTTGAAGCTTGGGATCGTGCTTCATCGCCTGGGCGAGGTCTACGGCGACGTTCGTGAAGCCCGGCCAGCCGCGACGCCCGCCGTGCGTCCAGTTCCACGGGTTCACGTTGCCGCTGACCGTGTAGCGCATGTCCCGCCCGAAGTTCAGCTCGTTGTGGAGATAGGAATTCCACGCCGAGGTGAAGGCGGAGCTGACGGCGGCGGACTGCGGATCGTAGTCGGCGTACTCGCCGAGCATGTCGTCGGTGGGACCGGCGAAGCGTGCGTCGAGGCGGCCAATGACGATGCCGTGCTCGCGCATCAGCTCCTTCTCGAACTGGCTGTTGTTCACGCGCAGATCGGCCTTGTCAAGGTAGTCCATGCTCAGTCCCGTGTAGCGGTGCAGCTGCTCCAGGATGCGGTCGCGCTCGGCGCTCTCGAGCGTGCCGCCGGCGAGTAGGGCGTGCGCGTAGTCGCCCAGAGCGAACTGCTCGGCCTGCCTGAGAAATGGATCGAGCGCCTGCGGCTGCTCCGGCAGCGCGTGGTGGTAGTATGCGACGGCCGCGAACGAGGGCAGGTAGAGGACATAGGGGACATCATTGCCGGGCGAGAACGCGATCGTCTGGAAATCCAGCACGGACGAGATCAGGATCACGCCGTTCAGGTCGATGTTCTCGGAGCGCTGCAGGTAGTTGGCGAGCGCTGCCGAGCGCGTCGTGCCGTAGGACTCGCCCATCAGGTAACGTGGAGAGTTCCAGCGTCCGTTCTCGCTCAGATAGCGGCTGATGAACTGGCCGAGCGAGCGGGCATCCTCGTCGACGCCCCAGAAGTCCTTGCCCTTGCCTTCGCCGAGCGGCTTGCTGAAGCCGGTGCCGACGGGGTCGATGAAGACGAGGTCGGTCTCGTCGAGCGGGCTGTACTGGTTGTCGACGATCTCGTACGGCGGCGGTGAGGCGTGCTCGGCATCCGGGGTGACCACACGGCGGGGCCCGAACGCGCCCATGTGCACCCAGATCGAAGAGGAGCCTGGGCCTCCGTTGTAGGCGAAGGTGATCGGGCGGCGATCCATGTCGCGCGGGCCGCGACGCGTGTACGCCGTATAATAGACCGCGGCCGTCGGCCTGCCGTCATCATCACGAAGGATGATGCTGCCGACGGTCGCGTCGTAGTCGATGCGCTGTCCGCCGATCGTGGCGGTGTGCTGGGTTACGGTATGCGCGGGTGTCGCGGTGGCGTCGGATTTCGATGCGTCGTGTGTGGTGTCCTGCTGCGCGGCCGCGCCGGCGGGCGCAGCGAGCGCCGCGAGCAGCAGGCACGCGGCTCTCGTGAGCTTCATGACGGCCTCGTGGCTATGGGTCGGAGAGTGGACACGGGAAGCTAAGGGCCGACGGAGGCAGGCGCGAGAGGCAGGCGTTCGAAGCAGGCGCCAGAAGCAGGCGCCAGAAGCAGGCGCGCAGAAGCAGGCGCCAGAAGCAGGCGCTCGAAGCAGGCGCCAGAGGCAGGCGGGGGGCGGGCGCCACCGCCTGCCGTTGGCCCCTGCGGTGAACGCCTGCAGTCAGCGCCTGCCGTCAGCGCCTACGCTCAGTTAGAGACCGTGAACAGCACCGGAAGCTCAACGATCACGCGGGCCGGAATGTCCCGATTGCGCGCGGGGCGGAAGTGCATGATGCCCACGACCTTGGCGGCCGCGTCATCGAGCATCGGCTGTCCACTGCCCTGCACGACCTTGCTCTTCACCGTGCTGCCTCGTTCGTCGATCCACACGTGCAGCACGACCTGACCGCCGATGCCGGCGTCGCGCAGGATCTTCGGGTAATTGAGGAGCACCGCGTCGCTCACCTCCTTGCGGTTCAGCAGCTCCGGCGCGGTCATCGTCGGCGAGAACATGTGGAACTCCTGCTCGACCTCCACCGCGTGGCCGGTAGAGGTCGGCGGCGGCGGCAGGTTCTCCACCGGGTTGTCGGCGAAGGTCGTGGGCGCGATCGTGATGTCGGGGTCGACGGAGGCGTCAGCGGAGACGACCGGGACGGCGGGTCGTGCGATGGCCGCGGGCGCCGGCGGGATCTTCACCTCCGGCGGCAGGTCCACCGCCTGGAGCTCGGACGGCCTGTACGAGATGTCCCGAACCTGGATCGCCGGGAAGAGGCTGAACAGCCCGAAATGCAGGACGGTCGCTGCGAACATCGCCATCCAGAACGTGCTCGGCCAGCGCCTCTTCAACCGCTCGTTCGCGATCAGCTCGTGCGGGAGCGGGAACGTACGTGTCGCCATCCAGCCATCCTCCTGACTCTGCCGTTACGCCGCTGCGAGCGAATCCAAGCAGCGGCCGGCGCTCGTTCGGTGCGGCTCCGATGAATCGGTAGCCGGCCTGTCGGGGAGGGGGCGTAGGGAAACGGCGGAATGGCTGTGGGGGTTCATCCGTGACGGGGGTTGTCGCACCAGCAGGATCACTATTAATTCCCGTCCGCCCCGCCCATCCCGGGAGAGGCCTCGATCCACCAGGAGGGCGAATGCCGACGCTGTCGCGTCTCGTCGTGGCGGTCACATGGTTGCTTTCCCTTCCTTGCCCCGCCGCTGCCCAGACCTTCCGCTCCGGCGCCGAGCCGGCAGCCCTGGGCCGCTTCGGCGGCGGCCTCGCCGTTGGCGAGAGCGACATCTTCATCGGCGAGCCAATGAGCCGGACTCGGACGGATGGCGTCTACGTATTCCACCGGGGTGAGGATGGCCGCTGGACTCAGGCGGCTCGCCTCGCGGCGCCGGACGGAGCCCGCGACGGCAGCTTCTCGAGCGCGATCGCCGTGTCCGGCTCCACGCTCGTCATCGGCGCGCCCGGCGCCGCCGCGGCGTTCGTCTACTCCGGGTCCGGCACGAAGTGGAGTCGCCCCACGGCGCTTTCGCCGGCGGACGCCGCGCAGGGCGACAGCGTCGGCGTCTCGCTCGCCGCCTCCGGCGAGCTCGTCGCCGTTGGAGCCCCGGGCGCCGGCGTTGGCGGCGCCGTCTACCTCTTCAGTCGTGCCGCCGATGTCTGGAAGCAGGTGGCGAAGCTCGTGGCTGACAGCGCCGGAGCGCTGTTCGGAATCAGCCTCGCGCTCGATGGCGAGCGGCTGGTCGTCGGGGCCCCCGGCGAGGGAGGGAAGGCGGGCGCGGCGTACCTGTTCTCCCGCGCCGCGGATGGCGGCTGGACCCGCCGGGCTCGTCTGCAGCCGAGCGATGCAGGGGGCGGTGAGGCCTACGGCGTCGGCGTCGCGATCGCCGGCGACGCGATCCTGGTCGCCGGTCCGGGCGGGACCCAGCAGACGGGTGGCGTCGTGCCCTTTCGCCCCGGCGCCGACCCTGGGAGCTGGGAGGAGCAGCCGCGCCTGCAGCCGTTCGTCGGAGCCCCACGCTCGCTTTTCGGTTTCCGCGTTTCCGCCGAGGGCTCGGAGGTCTGGGTCGCCGCGCCGGCGGCGAACCAGCGGCGCGGCGCCGTCTATCGCTTCCTCCGCGGCGCGTCGGGTGAGTGGGAGGCGGCACGCATCCTCGGGTCCGACGGGGCGCGGCGCGATCTGTTCGGGATGCAGATGGCGCGGCGCGGAGACGTGGCGGCAATCGCCGCTCCGGGCACGAACTTCGGCTCGGGTGCGGTGCTGGTCTTCGAGCGTGCGGCCGACGGCGACTGGAAGCAGACGTCGCGGCTCGTCGCTCCCGGTGACAACTTCGCCGCCGTGACGGGCGGCAAGGTCGAGTGCGCGAGCGGCAAGGCCGGCGCCTTCGACTGCGGACAGGTGGACCTCCTCTCCTTCCTTCCGGTCGAGAAGCTGGGCGGCGCGCGCGGCGTCGAGGTCAACGACATGTGGGGGTGGACGGACCCGCAGACCGGCCACGAGTACGCGCTCGTCGGACGGAGCGACGGCACGTCCTTCATTGATGTGTCGGAGCCGTCGCGGCCGCTCGTCGTGGGGGATCTGCCCAAGACCGAGGGCGCGCGCGGCAGCGTCTGGCGAGACATCAAGGTCTACAAGGACCACGCGTACGTCGTGTCGGACGCGGCGGGGGAGCACGGCGTGCAGATCTTCGATCTGACGCACCTGCGCGGCCTGGACCGCGGACCCGTCACCTTCCATGAAGACGCGCACTATTCCCGGATCCACAGCGCGCACAACATCGTCATCGACACCGCGACGGGCTTCGCCTACACCGTCGGCAACAGCGGCGGCGGCGAGACGTGCGGCGGCGGCCTGCACATGATCGACATCCGCGACCCCGAGCAGCCGAAGTTCGCGGGCTGCTTCTCGGACCCTACCACCGGTCGCGCGAGCACGGGCTACACACACGATGCGGAGTGCGTCGTCTATCACGGCCCGGATGCCGGGCACCGGGGTCGCGAGATCTGCCTCGGCTCCAACGAGACGGCGCTGAGCATCGCCGATGTCACCGACAAGACGAACCCCGTGGCGCTCGCGCGCGCCGAGTACCCGAACGTCGGCTACACGCACCAGGGCTGGCTCACCGACGACCAGCACTATTTCTTCCTGGACGACGAGCTGGACGAGCTGCAGGGAAAGACCGACCGCACCCGCACGCTGATCTGGGATGTCAGCGACCTCGATGATCCGCAGCTCGTCGGCACCTACCTCGGCACCACCCACGCGACCGATCACAATCTCTACATCAAGGGCGACCTGATGTACCAGTCCGACTACGTCGCCGGGCTGCGCATCATCGACATCTCCGATCCGCTGCACCCGAAGGAGGTCGGCTACTTCGACACGGTCCCCTACGGCGACAACACGCCCGGCTTCGGCGGGTCGTGGAGCAACTATCCCTTCTTCCGCAGCGGAACCATCGTCGTCACGAGCGGAAACGAGGGCGTCTTCATCCTGCGCAAGAGGGAGCCGGTATCATGAGGCGTGCGACGAAGGTCGGCGTCGCGGCGGGGATAGTCGCCGCGGCGCTCGTGGCGGGCGCGTGCGCCCGCACGATCGAGGTCTCGAGCTCGTCCGGGACCGGCATCGGCGCTGCCGCGGGCGACCGTGCCGGGTCGAGCGGCAGGGTGCAGGGAGGTGGGGACCGGCTGTACGTCGCGAACCAGAACGCGGCGTCCGTCTCCATCATCGATATGGCGACGAACCGCGTGGTCCGCACGGTGGACCTTCGGGCGCTCGGCTTCGGAGACGACGCGAAGCCCCATCACATCGCGGTCGAGCCCGATGGCTCCTACTGGTATGTCTCGCTGATCGGCGCGAACCGCATCCTGAAGATGGATCCGGACGGCGGCGTCATCGCACAGACGGAGTTCGAGCGGCCGGGGATGATGGTGCTCGACCGCGGAAGTGACGCGCTGTACGTGGGCCGTTCCATGACCGCGGTCAATCCGCCGCACAGCATCGGCGTGCTCCGGCGCTCGGACATGAGCCTGGACGAGGTCGGCGTCGTCTATCCGCGGCCGCACGCGATCGCCGTCACGCCGGATGGTAGCTGGGTCTACAGCGCCAGCCTCGCCGAGAACCGCATGGGTGTAATGCGGACGTCCGACCAGCACGTGGACCTCTCCGAGATCCCGGGGCCGCTCCACACGCTCGTGCAGTGGGCCATCTCGCCCGACGGAAGCACGCTCGTCGGCACGGGCGAGATGAGCGGCGACCTCGTCATCTACAGCCTCGAGGACCCGGCTCATCCCCAATTCGTGAAGTCGCTCCACGTCGGCAGCCGGCCCTGGCACCCCGTGTTCACGCCGGACGGCCACCACGTCTACTTCGGGCTGAAGGGCGACGACGCCGTAGCTGTCATCGACGCGGGCACATGGACGGTCGCGAAGATGATCAGCGGCGATGGCATCGCGGAGCCGCACGGCTCCGCCGTCTCTACTGACGGCCGCTGGGTCTACATCTCGAACAACAACCTGAAGGGCGAATACGAACCGCCGGGCGGCGCCGAGCCCACGGGAACGGTGGTCGTGATCGACACGCGGACGAACGAGATCGCGAAGGTGATCCCGGTCGGCTTGAACGCCGCCGGTCTCGGCGCGACGCCGCCTCGCTGACGTGCCCAGGAGCTCGCTCCTTCTGCCGCTGTTGCTGCTCGGCTGCGCGGCGGGGGCCGGACCGCCTCCGCCACGCGTCGCGCCGGGAAGCGACGAGGACCGGCGGACAGCCGCGGGCGGACCGGCGCCGGCTCTCCTCGTGGCGCCGTTCGCAGTGCTCCACGCCGACGGCTCACCGTACCGGTTTCCATTCCTGGGCGGCTTCGACCACCCGCGCCCGCAGCTCCTCGACATCGACGGAGACGGCGACCTGGACCTCTTCGTCCAGGAGCGGACGAATCAGCTGATGTTCTTCGATAACATCGCCGGCCCCGGCGCCGAGCCTCGCTTCGAGCTCCGAACCATTCATTACGATGGGCTGCGCATCGGCGAGTGGTTCCGCTTCGCGGACGTGGACCGCGACGGCGACTCCGACCTGCTCGCCGAGGAGCCGTTCAGCCACATCCGCTACTTCCGCAATGACGGCGGAGCGCGCTCGCCTCGCTTCGTGTTGGCGACGGACACGCTCCGCGATGCCGACGGCGAGCCGCTGTTCTCGGACCGGCAGAACATCCCGAACCTGACGGACATCGACTGCGACGCACTCGCGGACCTCTTCATTGGCCGGCTCACCGGCAACGTCTCGCGCTACGAGGCGACGGATCCGACGAGCGCGGTGCCCCGCTTCCGGCTCGTGACCGACAAGTTCGAGGACATCTCGATCGTCAACCAGTTCGTCGGCTCGGCTCACGGGGCCAACTCCCTCGACTTCGCCGACGTCGACGATGACGGCGACCAGGACCTCTTCTGGGGCGACTTTTTCGAGCCCGGGCTGCTCCTCATCGAGAATACGGGCAGCTGCGAGAGCCCCTCCCTGCGTGGCCAGCCCGTGCCGTTCCCGCCGGGCGACCCGCTGCGGACGAGTGGCTTCAACGCGCCGGCCGTCGCCGACCTGGATGGCGATGGCGACCCCGACATCCTGATCGGCGTGCTCGGCGGCGCCTACAATCCGTCGCTGACCGCGGCAGACAACCTCTACCTGCTCGAGCGCGCAGGGGCGGGCTATCGTGTGCCGACTCGCCGCTTCCTCGATCAGATCGACGTCGGCTCGGAGAGCATGGCCTCGCTCGGCGACCTCAATGGCGATGGCGACCTCGATCTGCTCATCGCGAACAAGCTCGATCCCGCCGACCCGCAGAGCTCGAGGATCTACTGGTTCGAGAACGCCGGCACGCCGACCGCGCCGGCGCTGCGCGAGCGGAGCATTCTGCCGATCCGCGGCGCCTATCACTATGCTCCGGCGCTCGCCGACCTCGACGGCGACGGCCGGCCGGACCTGTTGCTCGGGACCTGGAACGACGGCATCGACTATTATCGGAACGAGGGTGCCGGACCGGACGGACCGAGCTTCTCCCTCGTCGATTCCGCTCTGATCACCCTCACGCGTGGAAGCAATGCGACGCCCGCGCCGGGCGATCTGGACGGCGATGGCGACCTGGACCTCCTCGTCGGCGAAGCGTCGGGCACGATCAACTTCTATCGCAACGACGGCACCGCGAAGCAGCCACGCTTCACACTCGTCACGGACGAGCTTCAGGGAATCGATGTCGGCCGCCGCAGCTCGCCTGCGCTCGTCGATGCGGACAGTGACGGCGACCTCGATCTGCTCGTCGGTACGGAGCGGGGGGAGCTGGTGCTGTACCGCAATGTCGGCTCGGCGCAGCGCGTCGAGTTCGCGACGGAGCCGCGCACTCTTGACACGCCGTTCGGAAGCTCGACGCCGGCGATCGGCGACCTCGACGGCGATGGCGCGCCCGAGCTGCTGCTCGGCTCGGATTCGGGCGGCCTCGGCTACGCCGGTCCGCTCGGCGCATGGCTGCTTCGCGCCGAAGCCGCAACACCGGAGAAATCGTGAATCCGCTGCTTTCGGAAGAGTTGCCGTTGCCGTTCGACCGCATCGACGCGGCCGACATCGTGCCCGCGATCCGTGACGTGATTGACCGCGCGGAACGGGAGGTGGCCGGCATCGCGGAGGATACCGAGTGGAGCTTTCAGAGCACGATCGGACGCCTCGACCGTGTCATCGCCCGCGTCGAATCCGTGAGCGCGATCGTCGAGCATCTGGTGAACGTGGACAGCACCGCCGAGATCCGCGCCGCCCACGCGCAGGCGCAGCCACTGTACGAGGCGTTCTTCGCGCGGCTGGAGACCGACCCCGGCGTTTGGCGCGCGCTGCGCGAATACGAGCGGACCGCCGAGGCCGCGACGCTGCGCGACGACCGCCGCTTCTTCGTCGAGCGCGCGGTGCGCGAATACCGCCACGCCGGGGCCGATCTGCCCCCCGAATCTCGCGCGCGGGCCGCCGACCTGAGGGTGCGCCTCTCCGAGCTCGGCACGCGCTTCCAGGACCGGGTGCTGGATTCGCTCAACGAGTTCTCTCTCCACCTCACCGACGAGGCGGATCTCGCCGGACTTCCGGCCTCCTCACTCGAGCTCGCCCGATCCGAGGCCGAGCGGCGGGGTGTCGTCGGCTGGACCTTCACGCTGCACGCGCCGTCCTACTTTCCCTTCATGCGCCATTCCGAGCGGCGCGAGCAGCGGCGTCGCATGCACGCGGCGTTCACGACCGTCGCTTCGGCGCCGCCGCACGACAACCGACCGCTCATAGGCGAGATCCTGCGCCTCCGCCAGGAGCTCGCCGAGCTGCTCGGCCGCCGCAGCTACGCCGACTACGCGCTCGAGCTCAACATGGTCGGGTCCGCCCGCCGCGCGGAGGAGTTCGTCGCGCTGCTCACCGACCGTACGCGCCCCGCGTTCGAGCGGGAGACCCGCGCGCTGGAGCGGCACGCCGCCACGCTCGGCATCGATCGGATCGAGCCGTGGGACGTCCACTTCGTGGCCGAGCACCTGCGCCACGAGCGCTACGACATCGACGAGGAAGCGCTGCGCCCCTACTTTCCGCTCGACCGCGTGCTGGACGGCTTGTTCGAGGTCGCGCACCGTCTGTTCGGGGTGCAAATCCGGGAGCAGGCCACGAGGGCCGTCTGGCACCCCGAGGTCCGCTACTTCGAGCTGCGCGACGACGCCGGGATCCACCGCGCGTCCTTTTACCTCGACCTGCACCCGCGGCCGACGAAGCGGGGCGGAGCCTGGAAGGCCGGCCTGGTCACCGGCGGCCCCACAGCCGACGGATTCCGGCCGCACCTGCTCACGGTCTGCGCCAATCTCACGCCGGCCGCGCACGGGCGGCAGCCGCTGCTCACGCACGGCGAGGTCGAGACGCTCTTCCACGAGTTCGGGCACCTGCTGCACGGCGCGCTCTCCGAGGTCGAGCTGCGCACCCGCTCCGGCACGCGCGTGCCGCGCGACTTCGTGGAGCTGCCATCGCAGATCATGGAGAACTGGTGTTGGGAGCCCGAGGCCCTGCCGCTCTTCTCGCGTCACGTGGAGACGGGCGAGCCGATTCCCGCGGAGACGGTCCAGCGGCTGCGCGCGTCGCGGGACTTCCGCGCCGCCAGCGCGCAGATGCGGCAGCTCGGCTTCGGCGCCAGCGACCTGGACCTCCACCTCCACCCGACCGACGACCCGCTGGCCCGGGCACAGGAGGTGCTCGGCCGCTACGCGATCCGTGCGGACTTTGCGCGCGATGCATTCCTGTGCTCCTTCACCCACATCTTCGGCGGCGGCTATGCCGCCTCCTATCATTCGTACAAGTGGAGCGAGATGCTCGACGCCGATGCGTTCAACCGCTTCCGCACGGAAGGGCTCTTCAGTCGCAGCGTCGGCGAGGCCTTCGCGTCGGCGATCCTTCGCCGCGGGCTGAGCGCCGAGCCGTCGCGGCTCTGGCATGACTTCATGGGCCGTGAGCCGGAGATCGGTCCGCTGCTGGAGCGCACGATCGGGGCTGCGCCTTGACCGTCCCGCGGATGCCGAGCGCTACATCCTCTCCTTGATCCCCTTCCTCAGCAGACACCAGTTCACCGGGTGAGTCGTCGCGAAGCCGCACGGCATCGCGATCTGGGGGTTGCTCGCCGCGCGCCTTTGCGGATTGCACCGCCTCCCTTGTGGAAAGCCGGCCGACTTTGTAGTACGCGTACAGGCCGAGCGGTCCCGAGTACAGCGCCGTGGCCGGCCAGACGGGATCCATGATCCACATGTTCTGCCGGTGACCAGCCATGATGTCCGCTGCGACGATGGTCGCGCAGATGATTGCGCTCGCGAGCGATTCGACTGCGATGACCATCAGCCATTCCGGCACCAGCCTGACCTCCGCTCCCGGAGACGTGTTCGCGGCTGAGGGGAGCGCCCCGGTACAAGGGGTGGTCCCGACTTCAACGCGCCGGGCCGCTCGTGCGTCTGGATTCCGACGGGGCGCCAGCCTCGCTCTTCTCGTGCGTCGCACGCGACGCTGCAGTCTCACCGACAGACGAGGTGCGTAGAGATGCAACGCCTCCGCTGGGCGCTCGTCGCCGCGGCGATCCTTTGCGCCGTGCCTGCCCACGGCCAGCTCGCTTCCCGTTCCGATTCCGCGTTCTGGGCCGGCTTCGAATGGCGCACGATCGGTCCCGCCAACGTGGACGGAAGGGTGACGGATGTGGAGGGGATCCCCTGGCCGTCGAAGACGTTCTTCGTCGCGTCGGCGGCCGGTGGCATCTGGAAGACGACGAACGCGGGGACGACCTTCCGCCCCGTCTTCGAGAAGGAGCGGGTCGTCTCGATGGGCGACCTCGCCATCGCGCCCAGCGACACCATGCAGGTCTGGGCCGGGACCGGCGAGGAGGACTCGCGGAACTCCATCTCGCCGGGAGGCGGCATCTACAAGTCGGTCGACGGCGGCCTCACCTGGACGCTGATGGGGCTGGAGCAGACGCAGCAGATCGGCCGGATCGTCGTCGATCCTCGCAACCCGGACGTCGTCTACGTCGCCGCGCTGGGGCACGTCTGGGGGCCGAATCCCGAGCGAGGCCTCTACAAGACGGTCGACGGCGGCAGGACCTGGAAGCTGGTCAAGTTCGTCAGCGACAGAGCGGGCTTCGTCGACATCGCGATGGATCCGACCAATCCCGACGTCCTGTTCGCCTCGAGCTGGGAGCGGGTGCGCGGGCCGTACTACCTGAAGAGCGGCGGTCCGGGCGGCGCGCTGTGGAAGACGACCGACGCCGGGCAGACGTGGACGGAAGTGAAGGGCGGCGGCTTCCCGGAGACAATGAAGGGGCGCATCGGCGTTGCGATCGCGCCCAGCGACCACAATGTCGTGTACGCCCTCGTCGAGGCGGCCGGCAAGACGAAGGAGGCGCCGAACGAGTCCGGGCTGTACCGCTCCTCCGATGGCGGCTCCACCTGGATCAAGATGAACGACCGCGACACGCGGCCCTTCTACTACTCGCAGGTGCGTGTGGACCCGAAGGATCCGAACCGCGTCTACTGGTCCTCCACGCCGTGGCAGTTCTCCGATGACGGCGGCAAGACCGTGCGGACCGGGACCCAGGGAGTGCACGTCGACGACCACGCGATGTGGATCGACCCGGTGGACCCCGAGCACTTCATCGTCGGCAACGACGGCGGGGTCTCCCAGACCTTCGATCGCGGCGGCAACTTCGAGTATCTGAACCTGCTGCCGATCGGCCAGTTCTACGCCGTCAGCTATGACATGTCCACGCCCTACCGAGTGTGCGGCGGCCTGCAGGACAACGGCTCGTGGTGCGGCCCCTCCCGGCGGGCGCGGGGCACGATCAACAACTACATGTGGGCTACGATCGCGGGCGGCGACGGGTTCTACACCGCGCAGGACCCGACCGACGCGAACACCGTCTACGCCGAGTCGCAGGGTGGCAACATCTCGCGCGTCAACATGGCGACGGGCGTGAGCAAGCGGCTGCGCAAGCCCGGATGGGAGGATCGCTACCGCGAGTACGAGGACTCGATCATCGTGGAGCGTGGCGATACGACCGCGCCCCCGCCGCCCGAAGTGAAGAAGCACCTCGCCGAGCTGCGCGCGCGTCAGTTCGCGGACTCCGTGGATCGGGCGCTGCGCTTCAACTGGAACACGCCGTTCCTGCTCTCGCCGCACGACCCGAACGTGCTCTACATCGGCGCGAACAAGGTGCTCAAGGCGCCGGACCGGGGCGACACCCTGCTCGTCATCTCCCCGGATCTGACGAAGCGCGACACCGCGAAGATCCGCGTCAGCACGGTCACCACAGGAGGGATAACGCCCGACGTGACCGGTGCGGAGACGTATGCGACGATAACGGCGCTCGCCGAGTCCCCGGTTCAGAAGGGACTGCTGTACGCGGGCACCGACGACGGCAACGTCTGGCTGTCACCCGACGGCGGTGCGCACTGGAGCGACCTGACCCGCCGCTTCAAGGGGTTGGTGCCGGACACCACCTGGGTCAGCCGCATCGAGCCGTCGCACTTCGACGCGAGCACGTTCTACGTCGCGTTCGATGGCCATCGCACGAACGACTTCACGCCGTACCTCTTCGTCACCGCCGACGGTGGCAAGACGTTCCGCTCGATCGCGAAGGGGCTGCCGACCGGCGGACCGGACTTCGTTCACGTGATCCGGGAGGACCCCTCCAACCGCGATCTGCTGTTCGTGGGCACGGACGTCGGAGCGTACGTGTCCACCGATCGCGGCGCCACGTGGCGGCGCTTCATGGAGAACTTCCCGACCGTGCCGGTGCACGACCTCAAGATCCACCCGCGGGACCACGACCTGATCGCCGCGACGCACGGTCGCTCCATCTGGATCGTCGGCATCGCACCGCTCGAGCAGCTCGGGAAGGGCGACGTCCTGGCCGGGCCCGCCTTCTTCGACCCGGCGCCGGCGTTCGAGTTCGGCGATCCACCCGTTGGAGGAGAGTCGGTCGCGCAGCAGTTCTTCCAGGCGCCGAGCCCGGATTACGGTGCGCAGCTCACGTACTGGCTGCCCGCGGACGTCGCCGCGTCCGCGACGTCGGTCGCCTCCGATCAGGATGGCGACCAGGGCGCCGCTGCCTCGCCGGGTCGCCCGCAGCGGCGCGGCCCGTCCGTCAGCGTGGCGATCCTGAACCAGGGCGGGGACACGGTGCAGACGATGACCGGGCCAGGCACGCACGGCCTGCACACCGTGACCTGGAACTTCCAACGCAAGGAGGAGCCGCGGAAGCCACTCTCGCCCTCCGAACTGCGCGACAGCGTGCGCGCCGCCGCGCGCGTCCGGCAGATCGGCGATTCGCTCGTCGCCGCGGGCACGGAGAAGCGCCTGGTCGATCGCGCGGTGAGCCGGCTGCTGAGCGGCGGGAGCCTGCGCGGTCTCTTCGGCGGCCGCGGCGCCGGGAGCGCGAACCTCGCCGGCCAAACGTTCAAGGAGCGCCCGGCCGAGTCCGCGCCGCCGGCCGGGACGGCCGAGCGGCCGCAGGCGGAGCAGGGCCAGCCGGGAGGAGGCGAATCGCCCGAAGACATGATCGACGTGATCCGCACCATCACCGGAAAGCTGCGCGATGAGGGGCTGCGGCTGCCGCGCAGCGGCCGCGGCGGTTTCTTCGGCGGCGGCCGCGCGCCGGCGCCGGCCGGCGACTACACGGTCGTGATCACGGCGGGGGACAAGACGCTGACGCGGAAGCTGCACGTGGAGGGCAGCACGGGCGAGGAGGACGACGAGCCCGGCCTGACCGAGGAGATGCTGGAGGCGGGGATCCGCTTCTAGCGAGGCTCTGACCCCGGCGGCCATGGGCCGCAGGTCGTGCCCGGGTTTTCCCGTGCTCCCTTTCGCGGTGCGCTTCCGAGGCCGATTGCGGAAGAGGAAAGAAAGAGGCTGCGCCGGGCGGTTCGCCCGGCGCAGCCTCTTCGTGTTCGCGTTGCGACTTCGTCAGCGCGGTCTCAGCAGGTGTGGGTCTTGTGGCAGTTGCCGCCGCCGCCGCCACCGCCGCCGCCACCGCCACCACCGCCACCGCCACTCTCCACCAGATCGAGGCTGGTCACGGCGCGGTAGCTGTTCAGTCGGCCGTTCCCGAAGGTCGTGTCGTAGCCAGAGGATCCGAGGTCATCGGTGGTATCGAGAATCCGGCTTCGGAGGCCGGAGCCTCTCAGTCCGGACACCGAGGCCACCACGCCCGCCGTCCCCGTGACCTGCGGCGCCGCCATCGACGTGCCCTGCAGGTAGGCGTACCCGCCACCGAGGTACGAGCTGTAGATGCCGCTCTCCTCGGTCGTGTTCGAGTACATCTCGCCGCCCGGGGCCGAGATATCCAGGCCGGAACCCCAGTTCGAATAGTACGTCAGCCCGTCCTGCCAGTTCGTCGCGGCGACCGAGGTCGCGTTCGGGTCGCACGCCGGGCACGATACCGTGCCGGTACCGCCGTTGCCCGCGGAGGCGATCACGAGGGATCCCTTCCCGGTTGCGTACGAGATCGCGTCCGCTTCCGACTGCGACTCGCTCGATCCGCCGAGGCTGAGGTTCATCGCGACGACTCCATAATCGGCCGCTGCGCGGATCGCGCTCACGATCGCGCTGGTAGGGCAGCCCATCGGCCCGCAGACTCGCTGCACGTACACCTTCACGTGGGGACCGGCGCCGGAGACGCCGGCGACCCCGACGGTCCGACCGACCATCGTACCCGTCGTGTGCGTGCCGTGGCCGTCCTCGTCGGTCGGGTCGTTATCGTTCGAATACCAGTCGTGGCCGGGGATGAGCTGCCCCGCCAGGAACTCGGTGTGGTTGAAGTCCACCCCCGTGTCGATGCTGCCGACGACGACGTCCGAGCCGCCCGAGGCGTATCCCTCGATGTTGTCCTCATCCGCGTCGTTCGTGGATAGGTACGACGTCACCGGCTGCCCTTTGTTGCGACCTCGCGTGAAGTCGATCGTCAGCCCGCCCGGATTCACGAACGCCCACAATCTCGGATCCACCGCCGTCGTTTGGCGCAGGTAGTTCGGCTCCGCGTACACGACCCGCGCGTCCTGCCGCAGCCGCGCTGCGTTCGCGTGCTCCGCCCCGGCCGCGCCGCGGAAGACGGCGAAGGCGTCGCGATAGCCCATGCGCGCGAGGCCCAGCCCGTGCGCCGAAGCGACGCTCTGCAGGCTCGCGCCGTCACGCAGTTTCACGATGACCTCGCCCGCGACGACCTTCTCCGGTCCCGCCTGCAGCGGGGCCGGAGCCACGCTCGCCGTCGGACCGGTCGCCGGGGCGACGGGTGTGGATGCATCCTGGCACGCCGCGAATACGACCGCGACGAGCAGGAGAGGGAGGCACCTTCTCATGCTACGCACTCCGAGTTGGAGAAAACGCGCCCTCTCTCTCGGCCGCCGTCAGCGGCACGGGCGCGAAGCAGAAAACGGAGTTGCGCTCCGTTCCGTCTCCAGACGCATGTTCGGGGAGGAGCTGCGGCAGCAGCTCACGCCTACGCTACGAGGCCGGCGAGGATCACGCAACCCGCGGGCCTCTATTTCGGCCTGGCGGTCCGACAACCCGGGGATGCCCGTCGCCGCTGGATCTCCGCTTCGCCGCACTCTCGCGGCCGTACCGGCCGGTGTCCGGCGCGCTGTTGCAGCCGCGCTACACGATCGCGACTGTCGATGCACCTCGGTCCCCGGCGCCGGCTAGCCTCGGGAAGCCCCGCCCCGCTCCACGTACAGCACCACCGCGACCGCCGTCGCCAGGTTCAGGCTGGACACGCCGGCGCGCATCGGAATCGCAATGGTGCGGACCGCGTCGCGGAGCAGCTCGACGCCGAGGCCACGGCGCTCCGAGCCGAAGGCGAGCACGGCCCGACGTGGGATCGCCCGGCCCCCGAGCGGCTCTCCCTCCGGGTGCACCGCGATCAGCGGGCGGTCGTCCGGCAGCTCGACCTGGCTCCCGGCGGTCTGGACGCCGAGCACGGGCAGATGGGCCCGCCGTCCGGTCGCGATCGAATCCACGTGCGCCACCGGGATAGCGAAGTGGAGGCCGGCGGAGCCGCGCAGCGCGGCGGGATGCCACGGATCGTGTCGTCCGGTGCAGAGCACGGCTGCGGCGCCGGCGGCGGCGGCGACGCGCACGACCGCACCAATGTTCCCGAGGTGCGTAGGTCGGTCGAGCAGGACCACGGGCGCATCGTCGTCCCGGGCGAGCATTTCCCGCGCGTCGGTGAGGGGCCGCTGCGCGATCGCCATCACGCCGGATGGCGGAGGCGTCGGCGCGAGCTCGAGGAACAATTCTTCGGGCACGACCCGCAGCAGGGAGCGGAGACGATCGAGCGTGTCGGGCGCGAGCTCGGCGGCGAGCTCGAGGATCCGATCGGGATCCGTGGCGACTGCCTCCTCGATCCGGGCGCCGAAGCGTAGCGCGTGCTTGAGCGGGTGCAGCCCCTCGAGCACGGCCGCCGCGGGGCTCCTCCTCGCGCGGCGGAAGCGATCGATGAGGGGCTGTCCCGAGGCGCTCACCCGAAGCTGACGTCCGCCGCGGGACGGAAGCCGGGCGGCTTGCGCGCGTTCGTCGCCTGCTCGAACGCGAAGCCGAGCCTGAGCAGCGTGGGCTCACTCCAGGCGCGGCCGATGAACGAGAGCCCGATGGGTAATCCGAACGAGTAGCCGGCGGGCACGGTGATGTGCGGGTAGCCGGCGACGGCGGGAGGCGTCGTAGCGCTGCCGCCGCCGGCATCGCCGTTCACGAGATCGATCGGCCACGCCGGTCCGCCGGTCGGCATGACGAGCGCGTCCAGGCGGTGCTCGCCCATAACGGCATCGATCCCTTCCTTGCCCGCGAGCCGCCGGTCCTTGTCGAGCGCGTCGAGATACTCTTTCTCGGTGAGCGGTCCCTTCTCCTCGGCCATCTCGAGGATCTCCTGGCCGAAGTACGGCATCTCGCGGTCGGAGTGGCTCGTGTTGAACGCGATCGCGTCCGCGAGCGTACGGATCGGCGCGGCAGGACCGAGCGAGGCCAGATACCTGTTCAGGTCCGCCTTGAACTCGTACAGCAGCACCGTGAACTCGCTGTCGCCGTAGTCGCCGGCGTTGGGAAGCTCCGCGGGATCGATCAGCACGGCTCCGCCGTCTCGCAGCACACCCAGCGCCTCCTCAGCGACGCGGTCGGCCTCCTCGCTGTAGCCGAAGAAGTGCTTGCGGGGCACGCCGATCCGCGCGCCGGCGAGCCCCGCCGCGTCGAGGAAGCGCGTGTAGTCCGGAGCGATGTGCCCGCGCGCCGCCGCCGTGGCCTCATCGCGCGGATCGATGCCGGCCAACGCGCCGAGCAGGATCGCGGCATCGCGCACCGTGCGCGCCATCGGTCCGGCGGTGTCCTGGCTGTGGGCGATCGGCACGATTCCGGCGCGGCTGATCAGGCCGAGCGTCGGCTTGATGCCGACCAGCGAGTTGACCGAAGACGGGCACGTCACCGATCCATCCGTCTCCGTGCCGACGCCGACCGCAGCATAGCTCGCCGCGATGCCTCCTCCCGTGCCGGAGCTCGAGCCGCACGGCGTGCGGTCCAGCGCGTACGGGTTCCGCCCCTGCCCGCCCCTCCCGCTCCAGCCGCTGGAGGAATGGGTCGAGCGGAAATTCGCCCATTCGCTGAGGTTCGCCTTGCCGAGCAGGATCGCGCCGGCGGCGCGCAGCCGCTCCGCGACGAACGAATCCCGCGTCGGCACCGAGCCCTCGAGCGCGAGCGAGCCCGCCGTCGTCGTCATGCGGTCGGCGGTGTCGATGTTGTCCTTCACCAGGACGGGCACTCCGTGAAGCGGGCCGCGCAGCCGTCTCTGCTTCCGCTCCGCGTCGAGCCGCTCGGCGATTTCCAGCGCCTGCGGGTTCGTCTCGATCACGTGGCGGAGCATCGGCCCCTGTCGGTCCAGCTCCTCGATGCGCCCCAGGTACAGCTCGACCAGCCGGCGAGCCGTGTACCGACCGGCGTCCATCCACTCCTGGAGCTGCGCGATGGTCGCTTCCTCCAGCTCGAACGCGCTCGCCTGGAACGCCTTCACCGCGGAGTCCCGCAGGGCGACATCGCCGCGCAGCATACCGGGGGCGCTCAGCGCCGCGACGCCGCCGAGCGTGCCCGTCCTGAGGAAGTCGCGTCGGCTGAGCCCCGCCGTCGTCTGCTGCACGTCGCTACCCATGGCCTCTCCTCGGCTGTGCACGGTATTCGTCCGCTACCAGCTGTAGGTCAAGCCCAGCCCCAGCGTATAGAAGCCGAGCTCCCGGTCCTGCGCTCCTACGCTGAGGTTGTCGTGGCGGCGCGCCTCGGCCGCCAGGCCCAGCCCGCTCTTCGGCAGCGCCGCCTGCACGCCCAGCCCCCACGAATAGCCCACCAGCTCGAGCGACGTCGACACCTCGGCTTCCTCACGCGTCCGCCACGAGTAGAGCCCCGCGCCCAGTAGCGCGTAGGGTCGCAGTCGATCGCCGCCCAGCGGCTCGAGCCTCACCACGGCCCCCGCGCTCCACGCGTAGTCCGACACCGAAAGGCTGTCCACGCACGGGCCCGGAGGGAGACACGGCGGATAGCGCGTGATGACGCGACCGCCCAGACGATAGACACCGCCCTCCAGCCCGATGCTCGCCCGGCCCAGCAGCGCCGCGAAACCGGCGCTCCCCCCCGGGCCCGCGCCGCCGGCCGTGGTCGCCGGGATCGAGACGGCGGGCACGAACATCAGACGCCCGATGCCGCGCTCGGACGCAGGCTCGCGTTCGGCCTCCGCCGGCTCACCGGCCTGCGCCGGCACCGCGGCGCCGACGATCGCCCCGAGAATCGCACCGCTGCCCGCGCCCAGCACCGCCCCGAGCAGGCCCGTCTCGGCGGCGAAGAGAGTGGCGCTCCGCGGATGGCAATCGGACTCGCAGAGGGCGCGCACCACGAGACCCAGGAACGCCCCGCCCACCGCGCCGACCGCCGCGCCCGCGATGGCCCCGATCTTGACCCCCCGCGCCGTGCTCCGCTCGCCGGACGCGGGACGAGCGCGGACTGGTGCAGGGAGCGGCAGCACGGCAGGCGTCGTCACCAGGGGCTCGAAGCGCGAGGTGACCTCGACTCGCTGCGCTACTGCCTCCACCGGCCCGAATGCGACCGTCAGCACGATGGCGATCGACAGGATCGAGGTTCGGCGCGGTGCGGAGCGATCCATGGCTTCAGAAGGTAAGGTCGAGCCGGCGTGCCGCAGAGTTAGATACACGGCTGTTACAGGTCCGTGATCGGCACAGTACGCTTTCGTCGAGATTACGCACAAGGCTCCGGGCGCGCATCGGGCGGCCGGACGCGGCATCCTGATCGGGAGCAGCGCGAGAGCATGTCATTGCGGTCGGGAATCGTAGATGCGGCGGACGGAGATTCGTCGCCGGAGCCACGCGGCGGGCCGGATGAAGCCGTGCTCTCGGCTGGCGCCGGACGTGGCGACCGGATCTACGACGTCGTGCTCACGGTGTTCGCGGCCTGCGTGCCTGTGTTGCTGCTCCTGGTGTTCCTCGTGGTCGCGATCGCGGCGTGGCCTGCGCTCACCCGCTTCGGCTTCTCCTTCCTGACGTCGAGCGCCTGGGATCCGACGCAGGGGCGCTTCGGCGCTGCGGCCGCGATCTACGGCACCGTCGTCTCCTCGTTTCTCGCGCTGCTGCTCGCGACGCCCCTGGCGGTCGGCACGGCGGTCTTCCTGTCCGAGTTCGCGCCGGCTCGCGTTCGCCAGCCGGTCTCCTTCATGGTGGACCTGCTCGCGGCGATCCCGAGCGTGGTGTACGGACTGTGGGGCATCTTCGTGCTGATCCCGCTCTTGCGGTCGGCCGTGATGCCGTTCCTGCGGGACACGCTCCACCTCGGGTCGACGCCGTTCTTCACCGGCGCGGCATACGGCCCCAGCATGCTCGCGGCGGCCGTGGTCCTGGCGATCATGATCCTGCCGTACATTTCGGCCGTGTCACGCGAGGTGCTGATGGCCGTGCCCCGGTCGCAGCGCGAGGCGGCGCTCGCGCTCGGCGCGACGCGCTGGGAGATGATCCGCGGCTCGGTGATCCCGCACGCCCGCTCGGGCATCATCGGCGGTATCATCCTCGGCCTCGGCCGGGCTCTCGGGGAGACCATGGCGGTGACGATGGTCATCGGCAACCGCAACGAGATCGCCGCCTCCCTGTTCGCGCCGGGGTACACGATGGCGTCGCTGATCGCGAACCAGTTCAGTGAAGCGTCCGGCGACCTGCACCTGTCGGCCCTGATGGCGGTCGGCTTCGTGCTGCTCGTGATCACGCTGATCGTGAACGCCTTCGCGCGCTGGCTGGTCTGGCGCACGGCTCACGAGGGGACGTGAGCGACTCCCGCGCCGACCGCGCTGCTCTGCCCTGGGCGCCATACCGGACCTCAATGCGCCGCCGCGCCTCGAACCGGATCATGATCGCGCTGACGTACGTGGCCGCGGGCATCGTGCTTCTGCCGCTGCTCTTCATCCTCTTCTATCTGCTTCAGAAGGGCGCGACATCGCTGCGGCCGTCCTTCTTCACGCACCTGCCCCGCCCGCCGGGCGAGGCGGGTGGCGGGATGGCGAACGCGATCGTCGGCACGCTGATCGTCGTCGGCGTCGCGTCGGCGGTTGGGGTGCCGATCGGCGTCGGCTCCGGACTCTACCTGGCCGAGAAGAAGACGGGACTGCTGGCGACAATGGTGCGCTTCCTCGCCGACGTGCTGAACGGGCTGCCGTCGGTCGTCATGGGCATCTTCGCGTGGCAGCTGCTGGTGCGGCCGATTGGACATTTCTCCGCACTCGCGGGCGGCGTCGCGCTCGCCGCGATGATGGTTCCGACCGTGACGCGCACGACCGAGGAGATCGTGCGCGTTGTGCCGAACGCGCTGCGCGAAGCCGCGCTCGCGCTCGGCTATCCTCGCTGGCGGGCGTCGCTGCGCATCGTGCTGCCGACCGCCATCGGCGGGATCATCACGGGCATAATGGTCGCCATGGCGCGCATCGCCGGTGAGACCGCGCCCCTGTTGTTCACCACCTTCGGCAACAACTTCTGGTCGTTCTCGCTGAACCACCCGATCGACGCGCTTCCGCTGCGCATCTTCAACTACGCGATCAGCCCCTACGACGACTGGCACCGTCAGGCCTGGGCGGGCGCGCTCGTGCTCATCACCGTGATCCTCCTCATCTCCATCGTCGCGCGCGCCGCTACCCGCAGCCGCTTCACGGGGAAGGGGGAGTAGGTGGACGAGCCGCGAGCCACCGTCGAAGCCACCCGGGCCCAGCCGCCCGACATCGCCGCGCTCGAGGAGCGCTCGCGGATGGTCGTGCGCGATCTGGACGCGCACTTCGGGGCCGTGCACGCCCTCAAGCGCATCACGCTCCCGCTCGTGGACCGGAGCGTCACGGCGATCATCGGGCCGTCCGGCTGCGGCAAATCCACCTTCCTGCGCTGCCTCAACCGGATGCACGAGACGATCCCCGGTGCGCGCGCCGAAGGCGAGGTCCTGCTCGATGGGCAGGACATCTACGCCCCCGGCGTGGATCCGGTGCGCGTGCGTCGCCACATCGGCATGGTGTTCCAGCGGCCGACCGCGTTCCCGACGCTGTCCATCGCCGACAATGTCGGGGCCGGGCTCGTCGTCGCCGGCCACCGCAATGGCTCCCGAGAGGAGGTTGTGGAGGAGGCGCTGCGTCACGCGGCGCTCTGGGACGAGGTCAAGCACCGGCTCGATGAGAGCGCGGTCGAGCTCTCCGGCGGACAGCAGCAGCGCCTCTGTATCGCCAGGGCGCTCGCCATGCGGCCCGCGGTGCTGCTGCTCGACGAGCCCACAGCCTCACTCGACCCGATCAGCACCGAGCGCGTCGAGGAGCTGATATACCGGCTCAGCGCCCAGATGACGATCGTGATCGTGACGCACAGCATGCAGCAGGCGGCTCGCGTATCGGAGCGGACGGCCTTCCTGCTGAGCGGGGAGCTGATCGAGTTTTCGCCTACCGAGGAGCTCTTCACACGGCCACGCGATGAGCGGACGGAGGCCTACATCACGGGTCGCTTCGGGTGAGAACGCGCCGATCGTAACGCGGCCGTTACCTGGCCCTCGCGAGTCTCGTTACATCCCGATAGCAGAATCGGGCGTGACGAACGGCAGGGCGCCCATGGGCGCTGCAGTCGAAATTTCACAAAGGAAGAGCACGATGAGACGCTGGATGGCTGTCGCGGCCATGGTCGCGCTGGCGGCGTGCGGGGGCGGGGACTCGTCGTCGCAGGGTGCGGCGGGAGACTCGAGTGTCGCGGCCGCCTCGGGCGGAGGTGCGTCGATCACGGGTGCCGGCTCCAGCTTCGCCTACCCGATCTACTCGAAATGGGCGTACGAGTACGAGCAGGAGAAGCGGACCAAGGTCAACTATCAGTCGGTCGGCTCCGGCGCCGGGATCCGGCAGTTCTCGGAAGGAACCGTGGATTTCGGCGGGACCGACGCGCCGATGACCGATGAGGAGCTGGCGAAGGCGAAGTGCCACGACGTCATGCAGATCCCGACCGTGCTCGGCGCCGTCGCGGTCACCTACAACCTGCCGGAGCTGCAGCAGCCCGTGAAGCTCGACGGCGACGTTCTGTCGCAGATCTTCATGGGCAGGATCACGAAGTGGAACGATCCGAAGATCCAGGCGCTGAACCCGGGCATGAAGCTGCCCGGCCAGGATGTGCTCGTCGTGCACCGCTCCGACGGCAGCGGTACGACGTTCATCTTCACGGACTACCTGTCGGCGGTCAGCCAGGCGTGGAAGAACGGGCCCGGCAGGGGCAAGGACGTCTCCTGGCCCGTCGGACTCGGAGGCAAGGGGAACGAGGGCGTCGCTGGCCAGGTCAAGCAGGTGCCCGGCGCGGTCGGGTACGTCGAGCTCGCCTACGCGACGCAGAACAACCTGCCCTACGCCTCGCTACAGAACCAGTCCGACAACTACGTGCTGCCCTCGCTGGAGGGCGCGACGGCCGCGGCGGCCGGCGTGGCGCAGGGCCTGCCGGCGAACACCGACTTCCGCATCTCGGTCGTCAACGCGCCCGGCGCGCAGGCCTATCCGATTGCGTCCTTCACCTGGATGCTCGTCTGCAAGAACCAGCCGGATTCACCGAAGGGTCACGAGCTCATCGACTTCGTACAGTGGGGCGTGACCCAGGGCCAGCAGTACGCACCCGCGCTGCAGTACGCTCCGCTCCCGGACGCCCTGGTCTCCGTGATCCAGAGCCGGATCGGCCAGGTCACCTACGGCGCCGCCGCGACGCAGTAGCGCGCCCCCATCACCCGAGAGCCGGCCGGAGCCCCGGGGCTCCGGCCCTCTCTTCCTCCCCCTACCCTCCTCGCCATATCCTCCTCCCCGTAAGCTCCTCGCCGTTGTCCTCGCCCTCTTCCCCGTACCAGTCGGAGCGGGTCGCCGGTAGCCCGCTGACATCGTGCTCCGGCCGCAACAGCAGGCTCTGGTACAGGTTCATCGCGCCGGTCTGGAAGGCGTGGGCTGCGCCCGCCATCATCAGCCGCCACGCCCGCCAGGTCACCTCGTCCGCGGCGGCGGTCGCCTGCTCGCGGTAGCGCTCCAGCCCCGCCCCCCAGAGCCGAAGCGTCCGCATGTAGTGCTCGCGCAGGCTCTCGACATCCCTCACCTCGAAGCCGGCCTGTTCCGCTGCGGTCAGCGTCGCCCCGATCGGCACCAGATCGTGGTCGGGAAAGACGTAGCGGTCGGAGAATTCCGAGCGTGCGCCGTTGCCGACGTTGCCGGCGATCGCGTGGTTCAGGAGAATGCCGCCGGGTCTCAGCAGCGCGAAGGCGCGTCGGAAGAATATGTCCATGCGCTCGCGCCCGACGTGCTCGAACATCCCCACGCTGACGAGCTTGTCGAACGGCCGCTCCGCGGTCATCTCGCGGTAGTCGCACACGTCCACCGTGCAGCGCCCGGACACCCCGGCCGCGCGGATCCGCTTGCGCGCGAGATCCGCTTGCGCCGCGCTCACGGTAATGCCGGTGGCGATGACCCCGTAACGCCGCACGGCGTGGAGGATCAGCCCGCCCCAGCCGCAGCCGATGTCGAGCAGCCGCTCACCCTCGCGCAGGCGCAGCTTCCTGCAGACGTAGTCGAGCTTCTGTCGCTGCGCCGTGTCCAGGTCATCATGCTCGTGCTCGAAGTAAGCGCAGGAGTAGACCATCGCGCGGTCGAGCCAGAGGGCGTAGAAGTCGTTCGAGACGTCGTAATGGTGTCGGACGGCCGCGCGGTCCCGCTCACGGCTGTGCCGGCGCCCGTGCAGCCGCGCCTCGCGGCTCGTCCCGTCCGAAAGCGTCGAGGCGAGGCGGAGCCCCGTCCAGCCGAAGCGAAGCTTCTCGACTACACCGCGCGGTCGCGCGAGCAGGCGCTGGCCGAAGGCGATTGCGGCCTCGACATCCCCTTCAATGCGCAGCTCCCCTCGCAGATAGCACTCCGCGACGCGCAGATCGGAATGTGCCTGCAGCAGCGCGCGCAGCGCATCCGGATGGCGGAAGACGAGGATGAAGCGTGGCCGCGGCCGATCCGCATCGAGCCGCGTTCCATCCCACAGGCGGATCGAGAAGTCGCGAGGAACGCCGTTGTCGAAGAGGGCCTTCAGGAAGTCCGGGCCGGGGGCGCGGTGTGGTGCGAGCGTAGCCATGAGCGTTTCTGTTCGCGCGGAGAGCCGGTGCCGCACCACGCAAGAACCGGGCGCATGCGAGCGCCGATAGGCGCCTGTCGGACAGGGGCCGGCTAGCCCTTCGCCGCCGACGCCCGCCTCACCTCCTCCGCTCCGTCCGCGACGGCATCGCCGGAGATGAACAGCGTGCGCGTCGGATACGCGAACTCGATCCCCTGCTCCTCGAAGCACGAGTAGAGCCGCAGGTTGATCTCCTGCTGGGCGTCCATGTACGCGTTGTAGTCGGGCACGAGCATGTAGTAGACGACCTCGAAGTCGAGGGATGAGTCGCCGAAGCCCTTGAAGTGGGCGCGGTCGAGCCGGGTGTTCTCGACCGAGCCGATGATGTCGTGGACCATCTGCGGGATCTTCTCGAGCTTCTCGCGCGGCGTCTGGTACACGACGCCGAAGCCGAACAGTGCTCGCCGCTCGCTCATCCGCTTGTAGTTGCGGATGCGGCTGGAGAGCAGGTCCGTATTGCCGAACACGAGCTGCTCGCCGGACAGACTGCGCAGTCGCGTGGTCTTCATGCCAATGTGCTCGACCGTACCCATCAGGTCGTCCACGATGATGAAGTCGCCGAGCACGAAGGGCTTGTCGAGCACGATCGAGAGGGAGGCGAACAGGTCGCCGAGGATCTTCTGCACGGCGAGCGCGATCGCCACGCCACCAATGCCGAGCCCGGTGACCAACGCCGTGATCTGCACGCCCATGTTGTTCAGGGCGAGCAGCACGAGCACGGCCCACAGCAGCAGCCTGCCGATGAAGGCGAGCCCCTGCAACGTCGTCTCCGCCAATGGGTCCTCGCCGACCCTGCGCAGATGCGCGCGAATGAAGTACGAGATGACCTGGTTGCCCCAGCGGCCCGCTTGGTAGACCACGGCCGTGATGAGGATCCAGCCGAACGCCGTCTCCGCCCGCGCCGACAGCACCAGCAGCCGGGACGCGGCATAGACGGCCAGGACCGCGAGGAAGAAGATGCCGGTGTTCTGGATCAGCTCGACAATGAGGTCGTCGAAGTCGCCGCTCGTCCAGCTGGCGAAGCGGCGGAGGTTGCGGGAGAGAAGGCGACGGAGGAGGTCCAGTACGATGTAGGCGCCGAGGGAGATTGCGGCGGCGATCGCCCAGGCCCTAAGGCTGTTGCCCAGCAGCGTGTAGCTCAGGATGTCCATTGCGGCGCGGCCCCGCTCGGTTCACGGCTTCGCCGCGACGACGCCCGAACGTCTCTGCGGCGCTGGATCCGCAACCTGAGGGAACGCGCGTGCGTTGACAACCCGGAATTGCGCGGATGGACCCTCAGTCCTCCCCGGCTTCGCGCTCGGTCTCGTCCCGGTACAGCAGCGTGTAGATCCGCGCGTTCTGCTGGACCGTGCGCACGTAGTCCCGCGTCTCGGGGAATGGGATGCGCTCGACGAAGAGGTCCTCGTAGCGGTACTCCGGATTGCTCCGCCAGCGGGCGAGGCGGCCGGAGCCCGCGTTGTAGGCGGAGAGCATGTCGACGAGCCGGCCGTCGTACTCGCGCAGGAGCTCGGCGACGAAGCGGGTGCCGAGGCGCACGTTGACGTCCGGCTCGCGCAGCAGCGCCGGGCGGAATCGCTTCACGCCCTCGTGCGGCGCGAGCGCCTTGGCCGTGCGCGGCATGAGCTGCATGAGACCGACCGCGCCGACCGAGCTGACCGCGTGCGGGTTGAAGAGCGACTCCTGCCGGATCAGCCCCGCAACGAGATACGGGTCGAGCCCGTGCCGCCGTGACTCGTCGAGCACCGTCTGCTTCATCGGGAACGGGTAGAGGATGCGGAGCAGCCGCTCGTTGACGCGCGGCTCGATACGCCGGATCTCGCGGCCGATGCCGATCGAGCGCTCAATGTCGCCATCGCGCAGCAGCCCTTCGGCGAGCGTGTAGAGGGCGGCGGGGCGGTCTGCGAGCTGACGGCGCAGGTGCGCTGTCTCGGTGCCGGTGAGCGAGTCGAGCCCGAGCGCCCGAAGCGCCCGGATGCGCGCGAGACCGCCGCGCGCGAGGAGATCCGCCTCCGCGGGGGTCTCGGGTGAGCGCGCGAGCGCGTCGTGCCACTCCCGCTCGGAGAGGTGATCGGCGGCTCGCATCGCGTGATAGGAAGCGGCGTCGCCGAGCAGCGCATCCTCGAAGCGCAGCCGCGCGCGGGCGGTATCGCCCTCGGTGAGGTAGGTGCGGCCCGCCCAGTAGCTGGCCTGGGCGAATCGCTGACCGGACGGGTGGGCCGCTCGCGATGCATCGAAGATCCGGGCGGCCTCGGCGAAGTCGCCGGCGACGAACGCGAGCCCGCCGAGCCGAACGGCGGCTTCAGCTGCTTCATCGCCCTGCGGCCAGACCGCCAGCACCCTGCGGTAGAGGGCGCGCGCGCCGTTGAGTCGGCCGGCATCGTGCTCGACGTCCGCGAGAATGAAGAGCGCCTCTCCCGCCGCACGGCCGCGCGGGTAGCGCGAGACGAGGTCGCGCAGATCGGACAGCGCATCCGTCCTGCGGTCCCGCCGGTACAGCGCCCGCGCTCCGAGCAGCGCGGCCTCGGCGGCAATGTTCACATCCGCTGCGGAGGCTGCGAGGCGGCGCGCGCGCCGTTCGGCCTCAATGTATTCGCTGCCCGCGAACAGCGCGCGCACGACCGCGAGACGGAGCGAATCCCGCTCCGCGATCGTGCCGCGGCCGGAGGCCAGGTACGCGTCGACGCCCTCAATGCCGCGCTTGCGGTTGCCCTGGCGCAGGTAGACGCGGCCGATCCTGAGCCGATCCTCCGGCGTGACGCCGGGCAGCGACGTCAGCACCCACGCCGCGGACACGCTGCCGCTCCACAGCGGAGCCGCGTCGATCGCGGCGCGCAGCGCGGTCAAGGCGCCTGCCGTGTCCCCCTGCTGCAGCCGCAGGCGGGCCGCCGCGAGCCAGGCTTCGCCGCGACCGGTCGAGTCGTCGAGGGCCGTGGCCGCCCGCTCGGCGGTCCGCAGGGCTCCGTCGCGATCGCCGGCGACGCGCTGGGCCCGCAGCACGAGTCTCCACCCGCGCTGCTTCGCGAGGGTCGCGTCCGTCGCCGAGAGGCTCGCGCGGACGCCGCCGACATCCCCCTCCTCGGCGGCAAGCTCCGCGGCGAGCAGCATCAGCCAGTCGCGAAGGCCGGGCAGCCGCGCCGCGGCGCGCTCCAGCCCCGCCCGGGCCCCGGCGCCATTGCCCTTCGCACGCAGCGCGAGCGCCGATCGTGCCTGCTCCAGCGCCGCTGCGTCCATCCCCGCGGCGGCCGCCCGCAGATATGCGTCGGCGCTGTCGTTCGCGACGACGGTGTCGGAGGACGCCGCTTGGACGGGCTGCACCGTCGGCGCGCGTCCGGCGAGTAGCGACACGGCGGCTGCGGCCACGATGACCAGTGTCGCGAACGGCACGAGGGTCTTGCGGAGCAAAGCGTCTCCTGCTCGACAGTCCGGCGGATTCCAGCGGGACCGGGGATTCCCGCGGGAGCGGGAGGGGAGATCCCTTCTGCACCAATAGTAGTCGCGGCCGCCCGGCCGTGGAAGGGAGCCGCGCAGCGTGGTGCACGGACATTGCATGCCCGCGAGACGGAAAAGGCAAGGAGGGGAAGAGGATGGAGCCGAGCACAGCGAACGTCCACATCGCCCCACGCACGGGCCGGCTGGGCGTGCTGACGCTAGCGGCCGCGCTGCTCATCGGCGGCGTCGCGCCCGCTCGCGCCCAGATCGCGGATCGGCTGCTGCCCACCGCGCTGGGCGGGGCCGCGGGGCTGGCGGCCGGCGGCTTCATCACCATGGGCGTCATCGTCGCGAAAGCGCGCGCCGGACATTACACCGAATCGACGCGGGACGTGCTCGGCTGGGAGTCCGTGCCCGTGCTCGTCGGCATCGGAGCCGGCGCCACGCTCGGTGCGCTCGACGAGCGTCGGCTGCGAGGCTCGGTCTACTATGGCGCCGGAGGCTTCGCTCTCGGCTGGGGGATCGGCTGGCTCGTGGGTGGACGCGTGTGGGAGCCGCCCGAGGGCAAGTGGGCCGGCGCCGCGATCGGTGGAGCGGCAGGGCTTGCGATCGGCGGCATCGCGGGGATGATCTTCCCGCCCGGCGGTGGAGGCGGCGGCTCGACACCGGCTGCTGCCGCCGCCCGCGTTCCCATCGGCATCCGCATCCGCTTCTGAGCGCGACAATGCGCCGACTGCGACTCGCGGCGACGCTCGCGCTATGCTGCGCCGCGACCTCGTGCGCGACCCTGCCGCCACTGCCGGAGTGGGAGGCGATCCCCGTCCCCGCCGCGCCGGACGTGGAGAGCGTGATCTACTTCATCGGGGACGCCGGTGACGCTCTGCCCGGAGACAGTCCGATCCTGCGCGCGCTCCGGGAGGACGTGGATCGCTGGGCCGGGCAGCTGGCGCAGGACTCGAGCGTCGTCGTCCTGTTCCTCGGCGACAACGTCTATCCGGCAGGGCTGCACGACCGCGGAACGGCGACCTTTTCGCAGGACTCCGCGCACCTCGGGGCGCAGGTCGAGGTCGTCTCCGGTCCCACCGCCCGCAGCCACGGCGCGCGTGCCTATTTCGTGGCCGGCAACCACGACTGGGGCAAGCTGCTGGGAGAGAGCGGCGTCCAGCGCCTCGAGAACGAGGACTCCATGCTCGCTCGCATCGCCGTCGGCGGGCCCTCGGTCCGACTCGTGCCGGAGGCCGGCTCCCCGGGCCCCGCGCTCGTCGATGTCGGCAGCCACGTCCGGCTGCTCTTCCTCGACACGGCCTGGTGGCTATACGAGCAGGACCTAGCGGGCAAGGACTCTCTGATGTACGGAGTCCAGGAGGCGCTCCGCTCCGCCGGCCGCCGGCAGGTCATTCTCGCCTCCCACCACCCCTACATGTCTTCAGGCTCCCACGGCGGGCTCGTTCCCTTCTGGCAGACGCTCGGCCTGGAATACCTGCTATACAAGACCGGCTCCCTGCTGCAGGACCTGAATTCCGAGCCGTACAAGGAGCTGCTCCGGCGCCTGAGAGAGACGTTCGCGACCGTGCGCCGGCCGCTGCTCTACGCGGGCGGGCACGACCACTCCCTGCAGATGTTCGTCGGACCGGGCGCCGGCGACCCCTATTACGCGCTCGTTTCCGGCAGCGCGTCGAAGGGGACGAAGATCGGGCGGGCTCCGAACATGCGCTTCAAGGCGGCTCAGCCCGGCTTCATGCGACTGGTGGTGCGGCGGGACGGGCACATGGACCTGTTCGTGCTGGGCGTGCCGCCCGAATACATGCTCTGCCCAGCGGGCGCGGGCCCGGCCACGACGGAGTGCATGGAGAACGGGGTGCAGCGATTGACGGTGCTCTACTCGACGCGGCTGCTCTGAGTCGTCGCCTGGCGAGCGGGCGTCGGAGAATCGAGCGCCGCCGACGCGAGCATATGCGCGGCGAGACGCCGCGCCAATGCGATGATGGTCAGAACGGTCGGCCGACCGAGCGCCCGGGGAAAGACGCTCGCGTCGCACACGTAGAGCCCCCGCACCTCCGTCTCCAGGTCGGCCGTCAGCATCTCGCCGATGCGAACGGTCGATGACGGGTGTGTGCCTCGCAGCGGTGTCGTCACGATCGTGTCGGGGTCGCACCCTGCCCGGCGCAGGATCGCGCCGGCCACCTCCTCGGCGCGCATCAACCTCGATCGGTCCGCGGGCGTCAGCCCCTTCGAGATATCGCCGGCGGCGCCCACCTCCCCGCTGATCTCGTCGGTCAGCTTGATCATGACGCCCAGCGTGCGTCGCCAGCGCGCCCAGCGGAGCGCGTGAGCAGGCGCCTTCCGCGCCATGATGATCGGGTACATCAGCCAGGGATCGATGAGGGTCGAGTAGAGCACGCCCAGCGAGTCGTCGGGGCAGCTCCAGGTCATCGGCGGATCGCTGCCGAGCCCCACGCCATCGCGGGAGACGCCGTAGACCATCGCAGTGGTGTCCATGGTCATGCCGACACCCGCCGCGGCGAAGCCGCTGTGGCGCAGCAGCACGGGCGAGCCGATCCCGCCCGCCGCGACGACGACCGCGTCCGCATCGAGTCGGAACGGCGAGCGCCCGATGCGCCCGCTCACTCCCGCTACGTGGCCATCCTCGTGCAGCACCTTCTGCACGTGCGCGCGAGTCCACAGCTGGGCGCCCGCGGCCACCGCGTCGTCGACGTACTCGGCGGCGCTCCACTTCGCGCCGCACCGGCACCCGAGCATGCAGTGGGCGCCGCAGTCGAACGGGTCGCCGCGGTCGGGCCGCATGAACTTCGCCTGCGGGGTCCACGGCATGCCGAGCTCCGCGCCCGCCGCCGCGATCCGGGTCGATGCCTTCCCGCGCAGCTCGGGCGGCAGCTCGCTCACGCCGAGCTCGCCGGCGGCCGCCTCGCCGTGCGCCTTGAGATCGATCCCGTAGCGGTCGCGCCACCAGCTTCCGGGCGGCGAAGCGCACGCGCAGTACATGCTCGTCGCGCCGCCCACCATCAGCGGGCGGATGATGTTCAGCCCTTCGCGCGTGAAGAGCAGGGCGTGCCGGTCGGCGTAGAGCAGCGGGCCTGCGGATGTGCCGTATAGCGGGTTGCGGCGCCAGTCGCGCCCGCGCTCCAGCAGCACCACGCGTCTTCCCGCGCGTGCGAGCTCGCGCGCCAGCGTCGCGCCACCGGGTCCGCTGCCGACGACCACGATAGTGCCGGGGCGGTATTGGGGCCCTGTCACCGGTCCTCTCCGGGAAACGCGTAATTCGTTAGTGGCACGGCGGTTGCCCCGACATATCATGGCATGAAGAGGAGGGAGGCATGGACAACAGGCGGGCCGAGGCCGCACCGGAGCGCCGCTGGCGCGTTCGCTGGATCGTAGCCCTCGTCGTGCTCGCGGTGGGCATCTGGGCGCTCTACACGTTCTGGTATTCGCCCGGCATGAGCCGCCGGGCGCGGCACACGACCCCACCCGCTGCCGAAACGTCGTACTGAGCTGCGTCGGCCAGGCGCGCCGCGCTCGTCCATACCTCACCCAACCGAGCTCATCCGACCCTTCCCGGACTGAAGCGTATCGGGGCGCGGGGCAGGCGGTCAACCGCGCGAATGTCTCGATCGCTTCATCGGGCGGTGCTCGTGCCGTGACCCGATCGCGACAATTCTCACCGTTCGCCGTGACGCCGCAGGCTGAAGTTCAGGGAGACCCGGGCGCGAGCCCGGCAGCATGGCTCCCGAACTCTCGCACACTTCACCGACACGGCACCGATGAGGCTACTCGCCTTTCCCCTACGCCGGCACGCACTCCGCCGTCGACCCCGGTCCGTATTTGCGGGCAGCGCGCTCCTGCTCGCGCTGTCGTCGGCGATCGCGGCGCCGATACAGGCACAGCAGCCGGCCGCGGCGCGCACCGCGACGGGCACGCTGGCGGGCAGGGTCATCAGCACCGGCGACGGCTCCTCAGTTGCGGCTGCCCAGATCGCGGTGGACGGAACCACGGCCGGCGGGCTCACCGACATCAATGGGCGTTACCTGATCGCCGGCGTCCCCGCCGGCGTCCACTCGATCGTCATCGAGGCGCTCGGCTATGCGACGAAGCACGTAACGGACGTGCGGATCGTCGCCGACTCCACGAGCACCCTCTTCATCACGCTACCGCCGCAGGCGATCGCGCTCGAGGCGGTCACTGTCACGGCCACGGCCGAGCGCGGCAGCGTCGCGCGGGCTCTCGACGATCAGCGCGTCGCGGTCGGGGTCGTGAACTCGGTCAGTGCCGACCAGATCTCGAAGAGTCCCGACGGTGACGCCGCGCAGGTCGTCCGCCGTGTCAGCGGTGTCACATTGCAGGACGGCAAGTACGTCTTCGTGCGCGGACTGGGAGAGCGCTATACGACGACCTCGCTGAACGGCGCGCGCGTTCCGAGCCCCGAGCCCGAGCGCAAGGTCGTCCCGTTCGATCTCTTCCCGGCGGGGTTGCTGCAGGAAGTCAGCACGTCGAAGACCTTCACGCCGGATCAGCCCGGCGACTTCTCCGGTGCCCATGTCGACATTCGCACCAAGAGCTTCCTGGGTGAGCGGTTCCGCTCGGTGTCCGTCTCGCTCGGCTACACCACCGCTACCGGACGCAACATCCCGCTCGCGCCGCTCGATGGAGTCGAGCTCTTCGGCTTCGTCCCTTCGAATCGGCAGATCCCCGCCCCGGTGCTCTCGGCCGGTGACTTCCAGAACCCCATCGGTCCCGACGAGATGAACAGGATCGCCGGCGCTTTCCGCGACGTCTGGTCGCCGGCCAGCGCGAGCGGATCGCCGCCGCTATCCGCGTCCGTCTCGCTCGGCGGCGAGATCGCGCCGTTCGGCGCCGGCATCTCGTACGTCGCGTCGGGCACCTACAGCTACTCTGACGAGGCCCGCCTCGACGAGGTGCGCTCGACTGCATTCCCCGATGCGCAGGGCAAGGCATCCGTCGAGTCACAGTTCACGGGTACGACCGGACAGAGCAGCGTGCTCTGGGGCGGCATACTGAACCTCAGCACGCTGATCGGGTCCCGCTCGGAGATCGAGCTGAACAACGCCTACGATCGGAGTGCAGACTCCGAGGCGCGCGAGGAGCTGGGCTGGACGGAAAACCTCGGTCGCTACCCGCTCACGGTAGACCGTCTCCGCTACGTCGCGCGCAGCGTGCGCTCGCACCAGCTTCGCGGTGAGCACCAGCTCCGCTCGGCGGACCGCCTCTCCTGGTCGGCGAGTGGATCCTGGGTGAGCCGCGAGGAGCCCGACCGCTCCGAGATCGTCTACATCAGCGAGAACGACCCCGCCACCGGACAGCCCCTGACTCCCGCCTGGTTCGGCGGCAGCAACGAGGCGGCGGTCCGCACGTTCGGCCATCTCTCCGAGCACGCCTACGAAGGCTCGGCCGCGTACAAGCTCGCCTTCGATCCGGCGGGCTCCAACTCGCTGAAGATCGGCGGTCAGTATCGAACGACCCGCCGCGTCGCGGACAACCACGCCTACAGCATCGCCGCTCCCGGGACGCTCAGCCGCGACGAGCGCGAGGCCGAGCCCGAGCAGATCTTCGATGGCCGCTACACACAGCCCGGCTACAACATCCTGCACGTCACGCCGCTTGGATCCGGCGGCTCATACACGGCCGACGACCACGTCGCCGCCGGCTTCGCGATGCTCGATCTCGCCCCGCTGCGCTGGCTGCAGGTGGTGGGCGGCGCCCGCCTCGAGCGCTCGGAGGTCGTGGTCGATGCCGCTCCAACCACCGGCGAGACGGTGCGCACGAACCCGACCTACACCGACGTGCTGCCGTCCCTGGCGCTGAACCTCCGTCCGGATGACAGTCACAACCTCCGCCTCTCCGCTTCGCAGACGCTCGCCCGTCCCGAATATCGCGAGCTCGCCCCGATCCTCTATCGCGAAGTGATCGGCGCCGAGAACGTGTTCGGCAACCCGGCGCTGAAGCGCACGCTCATCCAGAACGCCGACCTGCGCTTCGAGTGGTATCCGGCGACCGGCGAGGTGCTCTCCTTCGGTGTATTCGCGAAGCACTTCACGGACCCCATCGAGCGCGTGTACCTCGCCTCCTCGGGCACCGCCATCGTCACCTTCATCAACGCGGCGGGCGCGACGAACTACGGTGTCGAGGCGGAAGCCCGCAAGCGACTCGGATTCCTCGGCGACGCGCTCGCCCCCTTCAGCATCTTCGCGAACGCGACGGTCATGCGCAGCCGCATCCGCATCGGCAGCGACGTCGCCAGCAAGACGAACGACCGAAGGCCGATGGTCGGCCAGGCGCCGTACGTCCTCAACGCCGGGCTCACCTGGACGGCGAACTCGGGCACCAGCGCGAGCGTGCTCTACAACGTGGTCGGTAAGCGGATCGTCAACGCCGCGGAGGCCCCGCTGCCCGATGTGTACGAGCACGCGCGCAACGTGCTCGACGTGGCGCTCAGCGCGCCGCTCCTCAATGGCGTGACGGTGAAGTTCGACGGCAAGAACCTGCTCGACCCGCCATACGAGCGCACGCAGGGCGACGTGATCCGGGAGCACTACCGCACCGGCCGCGCCTTCTCCCTCGGCCTCGCCTGGCAGTTCTGAGCGTGACGACTTCGAGACCGATCGGGCACCGGTGCGAGACGCGCCAGGGCTACCCTCACGGCGGGCGCTCACGACCGAGCCGCCGGAACCATCCTCCAGACTCAGGTAGGGAAATGATTCGCAGACACTCGCGAACCGCGATCGCGGCTCTCGCCCTCGGCGCCCTTGCACTGGGTGCCTGCGGTGACAACGGCACGCAGCCGGAGCCGACGCCACTCGGCATCCCCGCCAACGTGCAGGCGAGCACAACCGGGCCGACATCCGTGGAGGTGACATGGGGTAGCGTCACCGGCGCCGAGAGCTACGTCGTGCAGCGGGCGCCCGGCTCGGGCGGCACCTTCGAGACGGTCGGCATGCCGGCCTCGACCAGCTTCGATGAGGACGGCCTGGACGCCGCCAGCGCCTATCGCTACCGCGTGGCGGCGAAGAAGGGGACCGAGACGAGCTCCTACAGCGGCGAGGTCGCCATAACGACCGGTGACAAGCCGCGGCTCACGATCACGACCGACATCACGGCGGACCGGACGTTTCATGCCGACACCGTGTACGTGCTCGGCAACTTCATTCACGTCGCCGACGGGGCGACGCTGACCGTGGAGGCCGGCACTCGCATCGAGGGGCAGCCGCAGTCCGCGCTGTTCATCCTGCGTGGCGCGAAGCTGAACGCGGTCGGGACGGCCGATGCCCCGATCGTACTGACCTCCGCCAGCCCGGTCGGGCAGCGTCAGCCTGGCGACTGGGGCGGGCTGCTGTTCATCGGCAACGGCATCATCAACCGTGCGGCCCCGGTGCTCGTCGAGGGGACGGGCACGAACTCGAGCAACTACACGATCGATTACGGCGGCGGCACCGACAACACGGACAGCAGCGGCCACCTCGAGTACGTCCGCGTGGAATTCGCCGGCTACGGCCCGGCGCCCGACGCCGAGCTGAACGCTTTCACCTTCGCGGCCGTGGGCGCTGGGACCGAAATGCACTACCTGCAGGCGGTCGCCGGCCTCGACGATTCCTACGAGTTCTGGGGAGGCGCCGCGGACCTCGATCACATCGTCTCCTACGAATCAGGCGACGATCACTTCGACATGGCCGAGGGCTACCAGGGGCATATCCAGTACGCGATCGCGCTCCAGAGCACGATCATTCCGCCGCGCGCCGGGGCCGGCAACACGTCGAACGACCCGGAGGGCATCGAGAACGACGGCTGCCACGGCTCGAACTGCCTGAACGGCGAGGCCTCGCAGCCGTTCACGATCCCGGTCATCGCGAACTTCACGCTCGTGGGCACGGGGCCCGGCGTGGTGCCGGCCGGCGGCGGCTTCGGCATGATGCTTCGCCGCGGCACGGGTGGCTTTTACATCAACGGCGTCGTCGCCCGCTGGCCCAACGCAGCGATCGCGATCCGCGACTCCAGCACGAACGAGCGGATCCAGGCCGGCCTGTTCGGGATCAGCAACCTCGTGCTGACGGACAACGCCACGACGTTCGAGAGCGGTGATGCGCGCTTCACCGTCGACGAGACGACAAACCACATCGACACCGCCAGCGGCGATGCGGCGAGTCTGTTCGCGGCGATGCCCACCGCGACCAGCTCGACGACGGCCGGTGACTTCGACTGGACGCCTGCGAGCGGCTCGCTCGCGGAGAGCGGCGGCTTGGAGACGTTCACCGGTGAGCTGGCGAACCACGCAGGTCCCGTGACCGGCACCGCGTTCCGCGGCGCCGTCGATCCGGCCGGCCCGAAGTGGTGGCAGGGCTGGACGTACTACGCGCGCAACTGACCTCTCGATCGTGCGGACGATCGCGGCCGGCGCATATCGCGCCGGCCGCTCTCTCGTCGATCCCCGGATTGAAGGCAGATGACGACATACCCTTTCGCCCGTTCGTCAGCAGCCGCGCTGATGCTCGCCACGCTCGGCGCCACCGCGTGCGGCCGTGCGGCTCCCGAGGCCCGAGCCGAGGCTGCCGCAGCCGGCCCCGCTTCGAACGGTGCGGCGACGGTGGCGGCCAGGCCGGACGGTCCGGGCGATCCGCTACGGCCCATCCACGTAGTGGACAGCATCTTTCCACCTGCCGAGCAGCTGCGCCGCTTCCGGGCCGGTCTCCCTCGGCCCGCCGGCCTGGAAGGCGGATCCGCCACCGCGGACGCCCTCGCGCGGCGGTTCCTCGCGGCCGTCGAGCACTCCGATACCGCCGACCTGCGCGCCATGGCCCTCACGCGCGCAGAGTTTGCGTACCTCTACTATCCCGGTTCGGCGTCCGCACGCGCGCCCGGGCGCGAGGACCCGCGGATCGTCTGGTTCCTCATCCAGCAGAACAGCGAGACCGGCATCGAGCGCGCGCTTCGGAAGCTCGGAGGACGGCGACTCGAGCTCCGCGCGTGGCGCTGTCCCGAGGCGACCCAATCGAGCGCCCTGCGCGTCACCGAAGGCTGCACCGTCACCTTCACGATCGATGGAGGGGCACCGCAGACGCTGCGACTGTTCGGCTCCATCCTCGAGAAGGACGGCCAATACAAGCTGCTGTCCTACGCGAACGACTTCTAGAAGGCCGTTGAAGAACTGGAGCGAGCCGCAACCCACAGGGCGCATGGCGGTTGCGCGGGTGATCCTTCGTCTCTCGTCGTCACCGATGCGCACGGCATCGCTTCCTCCTCGTTCCTCGGCTGACCCGCGCAAGCGCCACGCGCGCGGCCGCACCCCAGTTCTACAACGGCCTTCTAGCGATATTCCAGCGGATCCTCGCCATCCCTGGGCCCGGTTCCTGCCACGCAGCGAGCCGTCCAGGAGGCCGCAGCGGATTTCGCCTCGGAGGATCGGATGCGATGGAGAAGCGGAAGGCGCAGCACGAACGTCGAGGACCGCCGCGGAATGTCGGCGGGCGTGGTCGGCGGAGGGATCGGGACGGTGATCCTGGTCGTGGTCGCGCTGCTGCTGGGCGTGGACCCGCGCGCGATCCTCGATCAGAGTGAGCCGGCGCCGGCGGCGAGCGCCCCCGCCGCGCAGGGCTCGGACGAATCGGCGGACTTCGCGTCGGTCGTGCTCGGCTACACGGAGGACGTCTGGTCGTCGCTCTTCGCCGAACAGGGCATGCAGTACCGTCCGCCGACCCTGGTGCTCTTTTCCGGCGCGGTTCGATCCGCGTGCGGTATGGCGGAGGCCGCCGTGGGTCCCTTCTACTGCCCGCGCGACGAGAAGCTGTATCTCGATCTCGATTTCCTCGACGAGCTGCAGCGTCGGCTCGGCGCGCCCGGCGACTTCGCCCGCGCGTACGTCATCGCTCACGAGGTCGGACACCATGTCCAGAACCTGCTGGGCCTGCTGAACGAGGGAGAGGCCGGCGCCGCATCGGGAGCCACCGGCGCCTCCGTCCGAGACGAGCTCCAGGCGGACTGCCTGGCAGGAGTGTGGGCGTATCAGGCCGAGCGCGGTCGGCACGTCCTCGAGCCGGGGGACCTCGACGAGGCGCTGAACGCGGCCGCGGCGGTCGGCGACGATCGGCTGCAGCGTCGCTCGCAGGGCTACGTCGTGCCCGAGAGCTTCACGCACGGCACGGCGACGCAGAGGTCCGGCTGGTTCCGGCGAGGCTTCGAGAGCGGCCGGGTGGATCGCTGCGATACATCCGCCTCGATCCAGCCGTAGGCGCCGCGCCTGGAGTCAGTCCAGCGGTGCCGTGTAGCAGAGCGCGGTTCCCTCCAGCGCGACCACGCCGTCGTCACGCACTACGGTCGTCTTCAGCCTCGTGATCGGCTTGTCCTCCCGGACCTCGAGGACCTCCACGGCACCGGTGATCGTGTCGCCGGGACGCACTGGCGCCTTGAAGCTCCAGTCCACGTGCAGGAACACGGTGCCGGGCCCGGGGAGATCCTCCGCGACGACGGCATTCAGGATGGCGCTCGTGATACCGCCCTGCACGATGATCTCGCCGAAGCGCGATCGCTTCGCGGCCGCTTCATCGTAGTGCAACGGATTGCGGTCGCCGCTGATCTCGGTGAAGCGCACGATGTCGTCGACGCCGACGCGTCGTGACCGCTCCGCCCGCTGCCCGACCCGCGGCACGCCGCGTGGCCAGATGGTGCCCATCCCGCGACTCTGCTGCGCCATCATGCCTCCCGTTCCGTCGTACTCGGCCGCGATGACCGGATCGGCCGCGTTCTCGTTTTCGGCAGAGGACGATCGTGCGACAACGACAGAGGCGCATCGCTCCCGGCGGGACCTTGCTCAGTCTTCCCGCAGCGCGGCATTGGGATCGACCCGCATCGCCTGCCACGCCGGCCGGAGCGCCGCGAGCAAGGCCACCATGAGCAGCAGGATCGGGACTGCGCCGAGCACGAGCGGGTCCCGGGGCGAGACATGGTAGAGCAGATCCTGGATGCGTGGCGCGATGATGACCACCGCGATGAGGCCGAGGGCGACACCCGCCGCCGTGACGCCGAGCGCGTGACGAAGCACGACGGAAATCAGACGGCGGCGATCGGCGCCGAGCGCCGCCCGGATGCCGAGCTCCCGGCGTCGCTGCGCCACCGAAAAGGCCAGCACGCCGTAAAGTCCGACTGCGGCTACGACGGCTGCCAGAATCCCGAAGAGCGTGAACATGGCGGCGCCGAGCCGCCAGGATCGGGTCTGCGGGTCGAGCAGCTCGGTGAAGGGCCGCGCTCTGATGTAGCGGACGCTCGGATCGATGGAGAGGAGCTCGCGTGTGACCCGATCGCCGAGAACGGCGTCGTCGCCCCGAGTTCGAACCAGCAGTCCCACAGGAACCTGCTTCGGAAACGCCCGGCTCGGGAGGTAGTACTGCATCGTCTCCGCCTCTCCGATCTCCTGTCGCATTGAGTTCTCGACGACGCCGACCACCGTCGTACACGATGCGTCCACGACGTCCGCTTCGGCGCCGGGTCCGCCGTGCGAGACGAGAAGACACTGGCCGAGGGCGTTTGCACCGGGCCACAGCATTCGCGCCATCGTCCGGTTGACGAGCGCGATCGGAGGAGCGCCAGACCGATCGTCGGCTGCGCTGATGCCGCGTCCCTTCACCACGCGCAGTCGCAGCACGTCGAAATAGGAGGGGTCCACGACCTGGATATAGGGGCCTCCCGTCGAGAGCCGCGGCAGCGAATCCAGCCCCGGCACCTTCAACTCGACGGCCCAGCTCATCACCATCGGGAGGGTCGCGGGCGCCGACGCGGACGAGACCCCCGGCAGCACCCGCACCCGCTCCAGTGCGCGGCGGAAGAAATCCATACGAGCGTCATCGCTCGTCGCCGGCCGGAACGTCGACGAAAGCAGCATCACTCCCCGAGGCTCGATGCCGAGGTCCGCCGCCCGCACCGCGTGCAGACTGCGGACGAACAGCCCGGCCCCGGCGAGCAACACCACCGACAGCGCCGCCTGCAGGACCAACAGCGACTCGCGGAGACGCGAACGCCCGCCCGAGCCGCCACGGCCGCCGCTCTTCAGCGCCGCGAGCACATCGGGCCGGCTCGCCTGAAGCGCAGGCAGCACGCCCGACGACAGACCCGCGAGCGCGGCCGCGAGCGCGATGAACGCGACGACCCGCAGCGTCGCCAGCGAGTCCGTCCACTGGACATCCGGCAGGAGGACTCCACGGACCAGCCGGCCCCCCGTCGCATTCACCACCAACGCCGCGACACCCCCGGCGAGCCCGAGCAGAAGGGT
This sequence comes from uncultured Gemmatimonadales bacterium, assembly GCA_963798855.1. Lineage (GTDB taxonomy): Bacteria > Gemmatimonadota > Gemmatimonadetes > Longimicrobiales > RSA9 > CAWCUU01. The sequence goes on from CAWCUU010000002.1 coordinate 1,337,811, forward strand.
CTCCATGAGAACCTGCCGCAGCAAACGCCCGCGCGAGATCCCCAGCGCGAGCCGAACCCCGTTTTCCCGCTGCTCGCGGGTCGCCCTCGCCAGCAGCAGGTTCGCTATGTTCGCGCACACGACCAGCAGCACGATCAGCGAAACACCCGCCAGCCAGAGGGAGACCTTGGACTCGCTCGATGCCTGCGGACCGCGGGCGGCGATCACGCTGCCGGGGATCACCCGGGCCTGCGGATCGTCGCGCCCCTGCTCGGCCTCCTCGCGGCGGCCGTTCCGGTACACCGTCGTCGCCTCGGCCGCCGCCATCGCGCGCGTGGAGCCGGGGGCCAGGCGCGCCACCACGCCGATCCAGTACCAGCCGCGGCCCTCCCGCCACTCCGTACCCTGAAGGTCGGCCGCTGCCGGCTCCAGCGGCAGCCACACGTCTACCGCCGATAGATCGGCCCCGGTGAACCCACGCGGTGCGACGCCGATGATCGTGTATGGCCCGTGTCCGAAATCAACCGTCTGGCCGAGCGCCGACCGCTCCGCTCCGAAGCGCCGCCGCCAGAGGCCGTCGCTGAGCACGGCGACCCGTGCTCCTCCGATCCGGTCCTCCACAGGCGTGAAGAACCGGCCCAGCTGCGGGTGGACGCCAAGCGCCGCCCAATAGCTTCCGCTCGCGAGCATTCCGCTCAGCCGTTCGGCCGATTCCCCTCGACCCACCACGAGTGGCCGGTCGGCGTAGGCAGCAACCGCCGAGAACGACCGCACGCCCGTCAGGTCCCGGTAGTCCGCATACGTGAACGTCGCGGACGTCATGCGGTGACCGACCCAGGGGATGAGCGCGTCCACGTACAGGCGCGCCACTTCGTCAGGAGCCGCAATCCCCGTCGGCGCACTGAGGAGCAGCCGGTCCACCACAGCGAAAACCGTAGCGTTCGCGCCGATCCCGAGCGCGAAGGTCAGCACGATCCCCGCCGCCAGACCCGGCGAACGCCGGATCCGACGCGCCGCCGTGCCCACATCCTCCAGCAGCTCCGCCACCCCCAGACGCCGCCGCCGCCCCGCGTCCGTCCGACGATCGATCGAAACCAGCTCCCGACGATACGCCGTCACGTCGCCGAAGCGTCGACGCGCCTCCTCCCCTGCCGCTTGCGGCGCATATCCGCGAGCCCTGAGCTCCGCCTCCGTACGCTCGAGGTGGTACGTCAGCTCCTCGCCCACCTCCTCCTCCACGTGGCGCCGCCGCCACCCGCGCAGCGCCCGCTCCAGCCACCCGCTCACGTCGTCGCCTCCGTCGCTCGCAGCACCTTCGACACGGCCTCCGCATAACGCGCCCACGTCCGCGACTCCCTGCCGAGGTGCCGACGTCCTTCCTCCGTCAGTCGGTAGAACTTCGCGCGCCTGTTGTTCTCCGACGCCCCCCACTCGGCCTCCACCCATTCGCGCCGCTCCATCCGGTGAAGCGCAGTGTACAATGCGCCCTCCTCCACCTCGAGCTCGCCATCCGTGGTCGAGCGGATCCAGCTCGCGACGGCGTAGCCGTGCCGCGGCCCCCAGATCAGCGCCTTCAGCACGAGCATGTCCAGCGTCCCCTGTACCAGCGTCAAGCCGGGCACCTCGCCTCCCCATGAAATGTTCAGGGGTAAGATGGGATCGAGGGCGTCGCAGCCGCAAGAGAGACGAAGTCGCGGCGGGTGCCGCGGAGCGAGTTCGCGGCGCGGAGGCGTTCCGGAGGAGCGGCATCGGGCGAGTGGGGCCGTGCGGGTCAGGGAGCGGCGGGCGTTGTGGAAAGCGTGCCGGATTTCGTGGAAATCGTGTTGGAATCCGCGGATCGACTGTGCACAAATCACCAAATTTTGTGAATCCCAACTGTTACAAATCCGGATGTGCCGTTGCTACGGGGCTTATCCCAGTGGCCGCGAATTCGGTCTTTGGCGATTGTCGGAGTAGACCGCCCTAACTCGATTCCGTATAAGCAGTTATGGAGAACTTTGAAAGGCTTGACCGGGCTGCCGCACGGGGTTATCATTGTGTCAGACGCCAGCAGCCGAGCGGCCAACACGGCTGAGGGCGTCGCCTCCGGAAGGGGACGCTTTTCGGGAGGCAGCTCACCGGAAGTTCGGACCCGGTGAGGCGGCTGTGAGGTCACTGGCCACAGTCGTTCCGCCCCAAAAACGGGGCACCCGAGCCGCCGGCCGCGTGGCGAAGGGTCAAGAAAGTCGAGGATCCGGCTGCATCTTCGGATGCGGAACCGAACCTAGCGGAACCTCCGGCCTTCGCCAGTGCTCGAACCCCCGGTGTTCGGATTCGTCCGACACTGGGGGTTCTTGCATCTGCCCCGGTCTCACCTCGGCGCCGGGCTCTCCAGCCGCTGCCGCAATCCCCGCGTCCCCTGCCCGTCGGCGTCCCCCCGCTGCCAGATCCGCGCGACTGCGGCCGGCGAAATCGCATGGGCGCCGTCGACGCGACCTCCGGCGAGCAGCGCGGCGGCGAGTCGGGCGAGATCGCCGGCGGAAGCAGCTCGGGCGCGTCCGTTATCGAACGCTCCGACGCTCCTCGACGACGGGACGCACCTTGGCTCGACGAATATGAGGTCGCGGGCAGCGGCGGGGAGAGGCCTGGAGAGGCGGTCTTCCCACAGTCGAATGTGGGAAAGGCCGGGGGCTGCGTGGATAAGCGTGTGGGCAATTTCGCAATTTTTGTGGATCTGAAGTGTTACATTTGCGCAAGCCGAAGTGGATCGGCAGGATGGACGGATCGAGGCGGCGGCGTTTTTCTGCATGCTTCGCGTCTGGTGCCGTAACACGTTGCCGATTAAGCAGTTACGACTTTCACCAAAAAGGTTGACGCGGCCGTTCTGCCGGTTTATCGTTGTGGCAGACGTCAGCAGCCGAGCGGCCAATTCGGCTGAGGGCGTCGCCTCCGAAAAGGACGCTTTTGACGGAGGCTGCTCGCCGGAAGTTCGGACCCGGTGAGGCGACTGCGAGGTCACTGGCCGCAGTCGTTGCGCTCCTCCGACGGGGGAGCTCCCGAGATCGCTGGCCGCGCTGCTCGGGTGGAGAAGGCGAGGGGATTCCGGCCGTGTCTTCGGACGCGGAAACCGAACCAAGCGGACCCGATCGTCTTCGCCAGTGGCTAGGACCCCCGACGTTCGGATTCGTCCGACGGCGGGGGTTCTTGCATCCCCCTCGCCCGCTCGTCTCCGCCCCCGTCTCCTTCAGCCTTTACCTCTCCGCGCCGTCCGCCTGCGTTCGCCGACGTATCCGGTCGGCAATCAGCACGAGCATGCCGATGAGCATTCCCGTGACCAGGCCGAGACCCGTGTACGGTGTGGCGTTCGCTTGCGAGGCGAACGCGTGGAGCGGCGGGGACGGAAGTGACGCGGTGTCCGCCGCGATCGAGGGCCAGGCGAGCAGGGAGTCCGCCGCGATGCGCCGCGCGAGGGTGTAGTTGCGGTAGGCCTCGGGGAAGACCGCCACGTGGTAGTGTGGCGGGTCGTGCTCGCGGGTGACGTCGAGGACGCCGGCGGCTTCGAGCTCCAGGAGCCGGGACTCGAGCCATCGTCTGCAGCGCCTCGAGGCGGGGCGTCGGAGGTCCACGGCCATGCCGGCCGGATGGACGGAAAGCGGTGAGGCGTTCCAGGGCTGCTCGTCGACGGGGCGGGTGAGGCTTGTGACGACGAGAGGCCTGCCGCAGCCGGCGTCGTAATCGGCGGAGAGGTGGCGGAGGAAGAGACGGACAGTCGGGCGCGTGTAGGGATACGATACGCCGCTCATGAGGAGGTGGTCGTCCTCGCGCACGGGCACGATGTAACCCTTGCGGGCCAGGTAGAGGACCTCGCCGCGTGTGCGGGCGAAGGTGAAGTCCAGCTCGTGCGCCCGGTGGTTCTGTCGCACCATGGATTCGTGCGACCCGATGAGCACGGGGTGAACGGTCGCCTGGAGCGGTGGCGCCGCAAAGTGGAGCGCGGCCGCTGCGACGGCTGCGATGGTCGTCCTGCGGATGATCCCGGGCACGGCTCTCCGACGGGGCGGCCACGCGTCGCCACGCGGCCGCGGCTTGCAATGTTGGTCGAGCTGTCTGCGGTTGCGCCCCGATGCGCGGCGTTGCGCATTGGGGTCGCCGGGCCAACTCTAATCAGGAAGGTTTTTTAGCGCAACCGCGGAGTGCGCCGCTGCCGCGTCGCCCCGCTGGGACTTGATCGGCGAAGCATCGTGCGGCGAGAGTTGCTTTCCCACAGTGGGATGTGGGAAAGGCCGGGGGCTGCGTGGATAAGCGTGTGGGCAATTTCGCAATTTTTGTGGATCTGAAGTGTTACATTTGCGCAAGCCGAAGTGGATCGGCAGGATGGACGGATCGAGGCGGCGGCGTTTTTCTGCATGCTTCGCGTCTGGTGCCGTAACACGTTGCCGATTAAGCAGTTACGACTTTCACCAAAAAGGTTGACGCGGCCGTTCTGCCGGTTTATCGTTGTGGCAGACGTCAGCAGCCGAGCGGCCAATTCGGCTGAGGGCGTCGCCTCCGAAAAGGACGCTTTTGACGGAGGCTGCTCGCCGGAAGTTCGGACCCGGTGAGGCGACTGCGAGGTCACTGGCCGCAGTCGTTGCGCTCCTCCGACGGGGGAGCTCCCGAGATCGCTGGCCGCGCTGCTCGGGTGGAGAAGGCGAGGGGATTCCGGCCGTGTCTTCGGACGCGGAAACCGAACCAAGCGGACCCGATCGTCTTCGCCAGTGGCTAGGACCCCCGACGTTCGGATTCGTCCGACGGCGGGGGTTCTTGCATCCCCCTCGCCCGCTCGTCTCCGCCCCCGTCTCCTTGCGCTTGCCAGACCTTCAGCCGCCTGACTCGACTCGCATCGAGCTCGCTCTCGTGCTATTTCGGGGCGCTGGCATGGAACGCACACGATCGGACCGAGGGAGCGGGATGAGCGAGAGCACCCCTTCAGGAATGCGCATGGGAGACGTCGTCTCGCTCGTCGGCGTCGCCGGGGCGCTGGTGCTCGGCAGCTGTGCATCGGCGCAGGAGCCGACGATGGCCGGGACTCCGACGCCGGAGTCGCAGGTGACGGCTACGGCCCGGCCGGAGCGCGCGATCCGCCGTGACATCCCGCTGACGAAGATGATCCGTCGCGGCTTCGCGGCAGGCACGAGGGATTCGACGGGAAGTCCGGGGCCGAGCTACTGGCAGGTGCGGACGGACTACACGATCGAAGCGCGCTTCGAGCCGTCGACGGCGACGGTCGCTGGGAGCGAGGACGTGGTGATCCACAACGACAGCGACTCGACGCTGACGGCGATCGTGCTGCGGCTGGATCAAAACATCTTTCGCCAGAACGTGCCTCGTGCCGAGACCGTCACGGAGATCACGGGCGGTCTCGATCTGAAGCGACTGGTGCTGAATGGGCAGCCGGTCGATCTCGCCGATTCGACGCGGCCGAACGTCGCGCGGAATGGACGGCGCTACGGCACACCCGTCACCGCGGCGATCACGGAGACTTCGGCGCGCATTCCGTTGCAGGCGCCGATCGAGGCGCACGGCACGGGCCGCATGCATGCGGAGTGGAGCTTCCGGGTGCCGCGGGCGTTCAACGAGCGCGGGATGCGGATGGGAAGCTGGGCCGACACGCTCTTCCAGATCGGGCAGTGGTATCCGAGGGTGGCGGTGTACGACGATCTGCGCGGCTGGGATACCGAGCCGTACCTGGGTCCATCGGAGTTCTACAACAACTTCGGCCACTTCGACGTGAAGATCGACGTGCCCGGCGGGGTGGCTGGTCGGCGCGACGGGCGTGCTCCAGAACCCGGAGGCGGTGCTCACGGCGGGCGTGCGGGAGCGGCTGTCCCACGTCATGGATTCGGACGAGCAGCGTAGCATCGTGGCCGCGGATCAGCGTGGGGCGGGGAAAGCAACGCCGGCGGGCGGGAGGCTGGTGTGGCATTTCGTCGCGGACAGCGTTGCGGACGTGGGGTGGGCGACGTCCGATCGCTTCGTTTGGGACGCGACCCGGGCAGAGATTCCGGGGAAGGGCTTCGTCCCGATCGACATCCTCTACCTGCCCGGGCACGCGCAGCGATACGCGACGGCGGGCGAGGTCGTGCGGCACGCGCTGGTCTTCTACTCGAAGCTCTGGATGCCCTACGCGTTTCCGCGGATGACGGTGGTGGACGGGCCCGAGCTCGGCATGGAGTACCCGATGTTCATCATGTCCAGCACGGGCGCAGCGGACCACGAGACCGGGCACCAATGGTGGCCGATGATGGTCGGGACGAACGAGACATGGTACGGCTTCATGGACGAGGGCTTCAATCAGTACATGAACGTCCTCTCCGCCGCCGACCGACGGAACCAGCAGCCGCCGCTAGACGGCGTCGGGCAGGCGTACGGTAGGATCAGCGGCACCGAGTACGAGGCGCCGCTGATGTGGGACGCGAACTACGGCGGGCCGCTCTACTCGTTCCAGGCGTACGGCAAGGCGCCGATGATGCTGTCCATGCTCGGGGGCGTGGTCGGGGACACGGCCGTGTGGCGGGCGATGGGCGAGTACGCGCGTGCGTGGCGCTTCAAGCATCCGTCGCCGTGGGATTACGCGTTCTTCATGGACAACGCCCTGCACCGCGACCTCGGCTGGTTCTGGTACTATTGGCTGTTCACGACCGATGCTGTGGACGGCTCGATCCAGAGAGTGACGACGGAGGGCGGCCGCGCCACCGTGACGGTCCGGCAGGACGGGCAGATGCCCTCCCCCGTCGTGCTGCGGGTCCAGCTCGCGGGGAGCGGTCCGGAGATCCGCCCGATGCCGAACAGCACGATGATCGATGCGACGACGGCGGAGGTGCGCTGGCCGGTCGACGTCTGGTTCGGGGGCAGCCGCACGTTCGACGCGGTGCTGGACTTCGGTGGACGCGCGATCCAGCAGATCACGCTCGATCCACACGGGCGCTTCCCGGACACGGACTCGAGCGACAACGTCTGGCCCCGGCAGTGAGATTCCACGCGGAGCCCTTCACCTCGCCGTCTCCTCCTCGGCACGCTTCGAGTTCGCGCGGATCGCCGCCGCGGTGAAGGCGGCGAGGCCGGTCGCCCGCTCCTCATAGTGGGCGGCGAAGCGCGGATCGGCCTCGTACATGTCCGCGAGACCCGCGTGCATGCGGGGGCTGCAGTCGTAGTAGCAGCGGCTGACGTGCTGCCTCGCCCGCTCCGCGACCGCCATGGCTTCCGCTGACGTCGGATCGCTTCCGGAGCGCAGCAGCGCGGCCATCTCCGCGTCGATCGCCTCCGCCTCTTCCTTGATGCGTGCCCAATCCTGCTTCGAGTAGCTGCGGGCGCGGCGCATCGATTCGCGGTAGGCGTCCGTCTCACCCCAGCGCTCCTTCACTTCCTCCTCGTGCTTCGTCTGGTGCGCCTTGATCTCCTCAGGCGCATCGAAGGCCTCGAAGCCTTCGAAACCCGTGTCCGCGGCCATCTTCTCTCCTCTCTCGATCGCTCCGAGTCTGCGGTCCACCGCACGAATCAATGCTGCCGTCCGGCGGAGCTTCTCGGACAGTGCGGCGCGTTGCGCCTTGAGTGCCGACCGCCGGTCCAGAGCGGGCTCGTCCAGCAGCTGCGCGATGCCCTCCAGCTGAAGCCCCAGCTCCCGATACAGCAGCACCTGTTGCAGCCGCTCCAGGTCCGCTTCGTCGTACAGCCGATAGCCCGCTTCCGTGCGTTGCGAGGGCACGAGCAGCCCGATCTCGTCATAGTGGTGCAGCGTGCGTACGGTCACGTGCGCCAGTCGGGCTACCTCGCTCACCGTCCAGTACTTCGCCACGACCTTCTCCTCGGTTTACGCGCTCCTGCCGCTCCGTCCGGAAGGAGGGCCAACCGCCGGCGATCGGAAGTAGTTCGATGCGCTACGGTAATACCTCACGTTGCGTGAGGGTCAAGAGGTGGAGCGCGCGAGAGCCGCCTGCCGATCCGGACCGCGGACGATACTGCCGGCGCCGCTGGTTCAGCGGAGGTCGCCGAGCATGCGGTATGCGGCGGCGACTGTCACAACCGGTGTCCTCGTCCATCTTCGAGGATGGCTGGATTCCCGAAAGGAGGACAACGATGAGGGAGCAGACAGGACGTCCCGCGGCGGGGTCGAACGCCGACTCCAGGATGAGCGGCGCCCGCGGCGGCACGCGCAGCGTTCTCATCACGGGCGCGACCGGGGTGGTCGGACGGCGCGTCGTCCCGGCACTCGCCGCCCTGGGCCATCGCGTGACGGCGGTCGGCAGGAGCGCGGAGAAGCGTGCGTGGCTGGAGGCGCAGGGAGCCCGCGGCGTCGCGCTGGACATCCTCGATCGGAAGGCGTCGCGGCGCGTGATGGAGGACGCCGGCGTAGACGTGGTGCTGAACCTGGCCACCCATATGCCCTCATCAATGCGCAGGATGATGGTTCGGTGGTCGTGGCGGGAGAACGACCGGGTGCGCCGTGACGGCTCGGCGGCTCTGGTGGATGCGGCGCTGGGTGCTGGCGTCGGCGTGTTCGTGCAGGAATCGTTCGCGCCGATCTACGAGGACGGCGGCGAGGACTGGATCGACGAGCGTTGGTTCGTGCGCCCCGCAGCGTACAACCGCTCGGCGCTGGATGCGGAGCGCTCCGCGGCCCGCTTCACGGAGCGGGGAGGCACCGGCATCGTGTTGCGCTTCGCCGGGTTCTACGGCCCCGACCGGTTCCTGCACGAGATGCTCGCCGTGGTTCGCCGCGGGTGGGCGCCGCTGCCGGGGCCGGCGGACGCGTTCTGGTCGTCGCTGGCGCACGATGACGCGGCCGCGGCGGTGGTCGCGGCGCTGCGTATCGGCGCTGGGACCTACAACGTCTGCGACGACGTGCCGGTCACGCGACAGGAGTTCGCACGGGTGCTCGCGGAGGCCCTCGGCGTACCCGCGCCCAGGCAGCTCCCGAGCTGGCTGTCGAGGCTCGGCGGGCGGACAATGGAGCTGCTCTCGCGTTCGCAGCGGATGAGCAACGCGAAGCTAAAGGCGGCCACCGGCTGGGCCCCGCGCTGGCGCAGCGTGCGGGAGGGGATCCCGGCCGCGGTCGCTGCGCTGAACGCAGGAGGGTCCGCCGCGGCGCCGGCACGGGCGGCTACTCGGAGCGCATGACCTCCATCGGGTCGATGCGCGCGGCGCGGCGCGCCGGCAGCCAGCAGGCTCCGAGCGCGACGGCGAGAAGCACCAGCCCGGCCGCGCCCAGCATCGCCGGATCGTAGGGGCCGACTTCGAAGAGGAGCCGCCGGATCGAGCGCGCTGCGAGCAGCGCTCCGACGGCACCCAGTGCGCCGCCGAAAGCGGCGTACGTCATGCCTCTGCGGACGATCATCGCCACGACCTCGCCTCGCCGGGCTCCCATCGCGACGCGCACTCCGATCTCGCGGCGACGCGTGGCGACGAAGTAGGATAGCATGCCGAATATCCCGACCGCGGAGAGCGCCAGCGCGCTGGCCGCGAACGCGCCGAGCAGGGTTGCCCAGTGGCGGGGCCGAGCAATGGTGGCGTACACGCGATCCTCGAGCGTCCGAGCGTCGTCCAGCGGAACCTCCGGATCCATGGAGCGCATCGCCCGCCGCACCTCATCGAGGACGTCGCCGGGTGATCCCGCCGTCCGGACCAGGAGGCTCGCGTTCCGCCATTCCCCCTGTGCCAGCGGCTCGTACGCCGCCTCGCTCCCGCCGGCCAGGCCGCCGTACTTCACGTCGCCGACGACCCCGACGATCGTCGTCGGGGGACACTCGGTGCACCCGCCGCTCACGAGTCGCCGCCCGACCGCGCTGTGCTCCGGCGAGTAGCGCCGTTCCCAGGCACGGCTGACGACAACGACCGGCGGCGCTCCCGCCGTGTCGCCCGGTGTGAACGTGCGTCCGCGGAGCAGCCGCACTCCGATCGCGTCGAAGAAGCTCGGCGTCACCGACGGCCAGGGCACCACCGGCTGCGAGGTTCCGACGGGGACCGGATGATCGAGGAGGTCGAAGTTGTTCTCGTTCATCGGCATCTCGGGCGGCACGGCGGTGCTCACGGCGGCCGCCACGACTCCCGGCACGTCGCGCACGAGGAGCATGGAACGGCTCCAGTACACGGCAACGTCGGCGGCCTGGGGGTACCTCGCCGCGGGCAGCGTGACCGAGAGCGTCAGGACGTGGCCGGGATCGAAGCCCGGATCCACCCGCTGGAGCCGCAGGAAGCTGTTCAGCAGCAGCGCCGCCCCGGTCAGCAGAGGCAGCGCCAGGGCGACTTCGCCGGCGACGAAAGCGCCGCGCACCGCGCTCGTGCGCCGGCCGGCGCCCACTTCCCGATCGCCGCTGCGCAGCTCGGGCGCGAGATCGCTCCTGAACAGCGAGACAACGGGGTAGCATCCGACCAGCAGGCCCGAAAGCAGGGCGAGCGCGATCGCGATGCCGAACGTGATCGGATCCAGCCGCGCAGTTTCCAGCCGCGGGATATCCGGACCGATCGCCCGCAGGACGCGCAGCAGCGCCGAAGCCAGCGCGAGCCCGACGACGCCGCCGACCACCGTCAGGGCCATGCTCTCGGTCAGCAGCTGGCGCGCCAGCCGGCGGCGCGACGCGCCGAGCACGCTGCGCAGTGCCCATTCGCGGGAGCGCCCCGTCGCCCGCACGAGCATCAGGCCGGCGACGTTCGCGAGCGCGATCAGCAGCACCAGCCCGACCGCCAGCGCGAACATCCACATCGTGCGGCCGCCGCTTCCGAGGATCGCCTCCCGCAGCGGGATCGGGATCAGCACCGCGGTGCGGTCCTGGAAGCTGGACGACCACTGCGGAAAGATCCTGGCGCTGATCGTGGACAGGTCGGCGCGTGCGGCGTCGAGCGTCACCCCGGCCTTCAGCCGCGCCACGATGACCATCCCGAAGGGCCCGCGCCGCTCCGGCGGCCGCAGCCGCAGCGCGGGCCATACCTCGGACCGAATGCCGGCCAGCTCCCGCATGCCCTCCGGCAGCACTCCGACCACCTCGTGGGACACGCCATCGATCGTCACCGCCCGACCGAGAGCCTGGCTGTCCCCCCCGAAAGCGCGGGTCGCGAGGGCGTGACCAATGACCGTCACGGGCCGTCCCCCCGGCGTCTCGTCCGCGGCGGAGATCGCGCGGCCACGCGCAGGCCGGACTCCGAGAGCCGCGAAGAAGCCTTCGGTCGCCGCGCCCGCACGCGCCGTCTCGGGCGCGTCGCCTGCGACCAGCGCGACCTCGCGGAGCCGGACCGCGCCCACCGCCGAAAAGCTCCGCTGCTGTGCCTCGATCGCACGATAGTCGACGACCGACGGCCCCCAGCGGTTCGTCGGCGAGTTCTCCAGGAACACACGCACGAGGCGATCGCTCAATGGGTAGGGCAGGGGCGACAGCAACACCGTGTGGACCGCGCCCGCGATCCCCGTCGCCGCACCCGTGCCGAGCGCCAGCGTCAGCACCGCGGAGATCGTGAAGCCCGGACTCCTGCGCAGCGAGCGGGCGGCGTAACGGAGATCCCGGAAGAACGACTGCGCCCACGGCAGCCCGCGACCCTCACGCACCTCCTCGCGGTATTTCTCCACTCCGCCGAACGCCAGCAGCGCACGTCGCCGTGCTTCCCCGGGATTCAGGCCGGCCCGGAGGTTCTTCTCGGTCTCCATCTCGAGATGGAAGCCGATCTCCTCGTCCATGCGCCGCTCCGCGGCCGCACGCCCGAGCAGATTCCGCAGCCGGGCTCGAAGTCCCTCGATCCAGCTCATCCGCAATGCTCCCCTCGTCGCCGAGCGGTGACCTCAGGTGGTGCGAAGGACCACTTCCATCGTCGCGGCGAAGCGCCGCCAGCTCTCCGTCTCCTCGCCCAGCGCCCGCTTCCCGGCCGCCGTCAATCCGTAGTACCGCGCCCGTCGTCCGTTCTCCGTCGTCTGCCAGGCGCTCGTGATCTGGCCCCGCTGCTCCAGCCGCTGCAGCGCCGGATACAGCGAACCCTGGTTGACCTCCAGCCGCCCTCCCGAGATCTGCTGGATGCGCTGTCCGATGCCCCAGCCGTGCATTGGGGCGAGGGAGAGGGTCTTCAGCACGAGCAGCTCGAGCGAGCCGCGCAGCACATCGGCCTGGGGCGCCACGTGTGTCCTCCGAGGTTTGTTCTAGAAATCTAGAGAAAGCATCGCGAGTTCCCCTCTAGAAGTCAAGAGGAAGGGTCCGGGCGCCGGCTGGGGACCCGCACGCGCCGGCCGAGCGGATGGGTTAGCTTCTGCGATCGACGGTTTCTCTGGCACCGACCGCAATGATCGTCCACCTGGTCGACGGCACCTACGAGCTGTTCCGGCACTTCTACGGGCTGCGGCGCTTCATCAAGGGCGCGGACCCGCCGCTGGGCGCGGTGCTGGGGGTCGTGCGCACGGTGCTGAAGATGTACGAGGAGGGGGCGACGCACGTCGGGGTGGCGACCGACCACGTGATCGAGTCGTTTCGCAACGAGCTCTGGCCGGGGTACAAGACCGGCGAGGGGGTCGAGCCCGTACTGAGGGCGCAGTTCGAGCCTCTGGAGGAAGCGCTCCGGGCGATGGGCGTCCCGGTGTGGGCGATGGTCGAGCTGGAGGCGGACGACGGGCTGGCGTCGGCCGCGAGGCTCGCCGCCTCGGACGAGCGTGTCGAGAAGGTGTGCATCTGGACGACGGACAAGGACCTCGGCCAGTGCGTGGTCGACGAGCGCGTCGTGCAGGTGGATCGCCGGAGCGGCAGGATTCTCGGAGAAGCGGGGGTGCGCGAGAAGTTCGGTGTTCCGCCTGCGCTGATCGCGGACTACCTGGCGCTGGTGGGCGACGCGGCGGACGGCTACCCCGGTGTCGCGGGGATCGGCGCGAAGACCGCCGCGCGAGTGCTGAACCGCTACGGCGCGATCGAGCGGCTGCCCCCGCAGGTGCTCGGGCCGGAAGATCGCGAGCGGGCGCTGCTGTTCAAGGACCTCGCGACGCTGCGGTTGGACGCGCCGCTGTTCGAGGACGTGGACGAGCTGCGCTGGCGCGGCCCGATGGCGGAGTTCGCCGACTGGGCGGAACGGCTCGGCGACGCACGCCTGGTCGATCGGTGCGCCAAGGCGCTGCGGAAGCTGGAAGGCGGATAGGGAGGTGGATCGGGGGCGACACCGGGCGGATCCACCGGTGTCGCCTCCGTTCGCCCGCGAGCGCTACTCGAATTTCACGTACTGCGGCTGTCCGGTCTCGAGCGAGCGGCGCGCCGCCCGGGCGAGTGCCTCGCGCTGCGTCTCGATCGGCGCGCCGGCATCGATGCGCCGTGCGGAAGCCGCGGCGTCGGCGTCGTCGCCAGACCCGGCACCGGCGCAACTCACGGTGATCTGCATTGGCGAGTAGATCCCGCCCGTGAGCACGTACGCGACCTGGTTCAGGAAGCTGTGCTGCGTCTCCACCTTCGCGACGCCGTCCGGGCACTTCGAGGCGGTCTCCACGATCTTGGGCGGGACGAGCCCCCACAGGAAGCCGTGCGCCCACTTCTCCTCGATCATCTCGCCGGACGCGGGTCTGCCCGTGTCGACGATCGCGTGGTAGCAGCCGGCGCTGGCGAGCACCAGGGCGGCAGCAGCGGCACTGCGCAGAACCTTCGTCATCGAAGCCCTCGGGGTATGGGGTGGAGTGCGGCCCGGTGGTCTACTACGGTAATGCGGGGGCCGCCCGAGGGTAATGCCCGTGCGCCGGGCGTCGATCAGGCATCGGCGTCGAAAGCTCGTTGCCGCGCCGGAGCCGCGGTGGGCATATTTCGCGCTGGCGACGCCGATCCTCCCCTTGCCGAGGCTCTGATGGATCACGATGACCTCGCCGCGCGCGTCGAAGATGGCGGCGGCATCCTCTGTATCCGGAACCCGGAAGTCCATCGAGGCTGGAACGGGATCCGCTACCGCACCGGTCTGTCGGCGAAGAACGTGGGCGCGAGCGGCCTGTCGATGAACGTGGCGACCGTGCCGCCCGGCGCCGTCGCGTACGCGCACGTGCACGTCGGCTTCGAGGTCATGCTGTTCATCCTGGAGGGCCGCGTGCGGCACGAGTACGGCGAGGGCCTGCGTGAGTCGATGGAGAACGGCCCCGGCGACTTCATTTATATCCGGCCCGGCGTTCCGCACGAGGTCGTGAACCTGAGCGACAGCAAGCCGGTCGTCGCGGTGGTCGCGCGCTCCGACGCGTCCGAGTGGGAGAACATCGAGGATTACCCGTCATCGAGAAGGCCCACCTAGGAACGCAGCGCCTTCAGCCGCAGCATCGCCGCGATCCCCAGCGCCGGCCCCGCCGCGAGGAGGCCGAACGCCGGCCCCCAGCCGGCGGCCTCCTGCACGCGCACGGTCATCCAGATCGACAGCGCGGTGAGCGCGAAGCCGAGCAATGTCTGCACCGTCAGCGCGGTGCCGACGGCGTGACGCGGTGCCACCTCGGTCACGACGGCGCTGAACTGTGCGGAGTCGGCGACCACCGCGAAGCCCCAGATCAGACCGATCAGCGCGAGCAACCAGAACGGAGCGTCCGTGAGCCAGCCGGCGGTCAGGGCGCAGGCGCCGCTGCCGGCCATCGCGACGATCGTCACCCGTTCGCGTCCCCAACGGTCCGCCCACGCGCCGGCGATCACGGCACCGATTCCGCCGGCTCCGATCGCGGCGAAGCCCATGATGGCGGACAGTGTCGTCGCCCTTGCCGGGTGGCCGAGTCGTCGCGTGAGCACGTCGAGGTAAAAGGTCGCGATGAGGGTCCACATCGCGTACAGCTCCCACATGTGGCCGAGGTACCCGCCAATGGCGAGGCGCGTCTCGCGGTGGCGGAGCACGGTCGGCACGAGACTCCAGGAGAACGCGCGGCGCTCGAAAGCGTGCGGTCCGGGGCGGTAGCCGAAGGCGACGAGGCCGGCGGCGAGCACCGCGCCGCCGGAGGCCGTGAGCACGACCGCCGCGATGCCGGCATCGGGGAACGCATGGACCAGGTAGGGCGTCGCCTTGCCGATGGTGAGTGCGCCCACGATCGTGCCGATGGCGAGGCCGCGGCCGTGGCGGAACCAGGTCGCGATCATCTTCATCGCCGGCGGATAGACGCCGGCCAGAAAGAAGCCCGTGAGGAAGCGGCCGACGAGCGCGAAGCCGTAGCCCGGCGCGACGACGAGCGCGGCGTTCGCGGCGGCGCCGAGCAGCGCCGACGCGGCGAAATAGGGGCGGTCCGGGATCAGGTCGGCGAGATTGAGCACGGCCGCGACAGCGGTGCCGGCGACGAAGCCGAGTTGCACGACCGTCGTAAGGGCCGCCGTCTGCTCCGGCGAGAGCCCCCACAGCGCCTGGAGTTGCGGGGATACGGCGCTGGCGGTGAACCAGAGGGACATGCCGAGCAGCTCCGCGCCGGAGAGCAGGGCGAGGAGTCGCCAGCGGGAGGCCGGCTCCGGTGCCGTCACGCCTCGTCCCCCGCGTCGCCATCACCTCCGGCGCCGCGGCGATAGAGGATGCGGCCGGGCAGCACGGCGTCGTCGCCGAAGCGCTCGCGGACGCGGTCGAGCGCGCGAGAGAGGCCGCGGTCCCGCTCCGTCTCGACGCCAGGCCCGGCGCGCTGCGCCGCCGCGGGACCGAAGAGCGCGAGCTGGGCGGCGGCCGCCTCGTCGCCCTGCAGCTGCGACAGGGTGACGCCGATCAGTCGCGCGCCGGTCCGCCGCCGCGAGCGCAGCCGCCCGAGCAGCTCCTTCGCGACCTCGTGGATGATGCGGTCCGATTCGACCGGGGCGTGGAGCGTGCGGCTGGCCTGGCGGGTGCGGAAATCGTGGTCGCGGAGCTTCACGCCGATCGTTCGCGCGACCAGGCCGGCGGCGCGAAGGCGGGCGGCGGCTTCGTTCGACAGGGCGAGCAGCTCGCGCTCCAGCGTCGCATCATCGTCGACGTCATGCGCGAAAGTCTCTTCGCGGGAGATCGAGCGGGCGCGGTCCTGCGGCGCGACGGGCGCGTCGTCGATGCCGCGGATGCGACGGTGCAGCCAGCGCCCCTCGCGCTCGCCGAGCCAGCCGATCAGCGTGCGCTCGTCGTGTGGGAGCGCGTCCGCGACCGCGCGCATGCCGTAACGCTCGAGTCGCTCCGCGAAGCGAGGTCCGACGCCGGGGATATCGCTCAGCGCGCACTCGGCGAGGAAATCGGCCTCGCCGCCCGGCGGAACGACGTGGACGCCGGCCGGCTTCGCGCGGCGGACGGCGAGCTTCGCGACCAGACGGTTCGCCCCGGCGCCGATCGAGATGGAGATCCCGGTCTCGGCGAGCACCGCCTCTCGGATGCGCCGGCAGGTGGCGTCGAGAGGTTCGTCATGGTAAAGCCGCTCGGTGCCGGTCAGGTCGAGGTAGAACTCGTCGATGGAAGCGGCCTCGACCACCGGGGCGAAGCGGCCGAGGACCTCGCGGATGAGGCGGCTCCTGCGCGCGCACTCGCCGCGCGGCACCGGGACGACGGTCGCTCCTGGACAGAGCCGTAGCGCGCGCGCCGTCGGCATTCCGGAGCGGACGCCGTAGGGTCGCGCCTCGTACGACGCGGAGGTGACGACGCCGCGCTGATCGGCCCGGCCGCCGACGAGCAGAAGCGGGGTCCGGCCGGCGCCGTCCGGGTCGACGAGGCGGGCGACCTGGACGAAGAAGGCGTCGCAGTCGCAAAGAAGGATTCGCCGCATACGCATATGTAGGGCTAGGGCACGGGCGAGGGCTAGGGCGAGGGCTAGGGCGAGGAGGGATAGGGGGAGGGAGAGGGGAAGGAGGGAGAGGATATGGGCGAGGACATCGAAGTGGGGGAGGGGGTGCGGATCCCGCTGGGGGAGCTTACGTATCGGGCGACGCGGGCGGGCGGGCCGGGGGGGCAGCACGTGAATACGTCGGCAACGCGGATCGAGCTGACGTGGGACGTGGCGGGCTCGCCGTCGCTCACCGACGAGCAGCGGGCGCGGCTGCGGGAGAGGCTGGCATCGCGCATGGACCAGGCGGGGGTGCTGCGGGTCGTGTCGGCGGTACATCGCAGCCAGCACCGGAACCGGGAGGAGGCGACGGAGCGGCTACGGCGGACGGTGGAGCGGGCATTACGGCCGCCGAGGCCGCGGCGCGCGACGAAGGTGCCGCGGGCCCAGAAGGAAAAGCGGCTGCGCGACAAGAAGCAGCGCTCAGAGGTGAAGCGGCGGCGGGGCAGGGTGAGACCGGAGGAGGGGTAGCCGCGGGCGCGGAGGGCTGACGTTGGGCCCCTACACATCGGCCCGCTGCCGCGGTATCTTCCGTCCTTCACGCGGCCGAACTTTCCCGCTCGCGCCGCAGTCCCGGGACCTCGAGGACCATGACCATGCGACCCGCGCGCATGTGTGGCATCGCGCTACTGACCTTCGTGGCGGCTTCCTGCGGCGGGCGAGCCGGCAGCGACGTGCAGAGCCCCGCGCCCGCCGCGGAGCCTTCGGCCGCCCCTCAGCCTTCCGCCGCCGCGCAGCCTTCGGCCGCCCCTCAGCCGGCGGCAGGCAGCGCCAGCGCTGCGGACGTGGAGGCGGTGTACCGCGCGCGAAAGGACAGCGCGCGCGAGCGATACACGGACGCCGACGTGCGCTTCATGACCGGCATGATCCACCACCACGCGCAGGCGGTCGTCATGTCGCGGCTCGCGCCGTCACACGGCGCGGGGTCGTCGGTGCAGACGCTAGCCGCGCGGATCATCAATTCGCAGCAGGACGAGATCGCGCTGATGCAGCGGTGGCTGCGCGACGTCGGCAAGCCGGTGCCGGAAGTACACATCATGGGAACCGACCTGATGGTCGGCGGCGGCCCCGCGATGCAGATGCCGGGGATGCTGACGCCGGAGCAGATGCACGATCTGGACGCCGCCCGTGATACGCAGTTCGACCGGCTGTTCCTGACCTACATGATCCAGCACCACAGCGGTGCCCTCGTCATGGTGCACGGACTGTTCAGCACCGACGGCGCCGGACAGAACGAGGTGGTGTTCAAGTTCGCGACCGACGTCCAGGCGGATCAGAGCACCGAGATCGCCCGCATGAAGGGCATGCTCGCCACGCTGCAGGCCAGCGGCGACGCCCGATGACCACCCCGGAGACGACTCCTTTCCGATCCCACTTCGTGCGAACAGGGGAATACACCATGGCACCCACCGCTCTGACCTACCGGGTGACCGGCCGCCGCGCCGTCGCCCGCCTGGGTTCGCTGTCGCTCATCGCCGGCGCGCTACTCGGCGCGGCCGCTTGCGCATCCTCAATGGGAACCACGAGTGGCGCGACGCCGGCACCAGCCGGCGCCGAGTCCGCTTCGATGGCGACACCGACGCCGAGCGCGACCAGCGCGGCATCGGGCTCGGATCCGCGCGTCGGACTGCGCGCGGGGCTCACGGACGCCGGCGAGGCCGTGTGGAACCTGCGCGTGCTGTCGAAGACAGCGCCGCCGAAGGACTTCATCGGGATCACGAACTCCGACCTCGCGTTCTCGGGCAGGTACGCGATCCAGGGCAATTACAACGGCTATCAGATCTGGGACATCTCGAATCCTTCCGCGCCGGCGCTGGCGGTGGGCTACGTCTGCCCCGCATCGCAGAGCGATGTCTCGGTCTACAAGAACCTGCTGTTCGTTTCCGGCGAGGGGCTCTCCGGCCGGTTGGACTGCGGGAGCGAGGGTGTGTCCGAGGTCGTCAGCAAGGACCGGCTGCGCGGGCTGCGCATCTTCGACATCAGCGACCTGCAGCACCCGAAGAACGTCGGCAACGTGCAGACGTGCCGCGGCTCCCACACGCACTCGGTGCTGGTGGACCCGAAGGATCCCGACAACGTCTACGTCTACATCTCGGGCTCCGCGAGCGTGCGTCCAGACGAGGAGCTGCCGGGCTGCTCGAGCGCGCCGCCGAGCGAGGACCCGAACAGCGCGCTGTTCCGCATCGAGGTGATCAAGGTGCCGGTCGCGCACCCGGAGCAGGCGGCGATCGTCAGCTCGCCGCGCATCTTCAACGACCTCGTCGCGCCGCCGCAGCACGGGCAGGCTCCCGAGGACATCAAGGCGATCGCGGAAGCGAAGGCGCGGGGCGCCTTCGTCGTCGACATCGAGGGAAACGACTTCGTGCTGCCCTCGCGGATGACCGAGCCGATGCTGGACAGCATCGTGAAGCAGCGTGGAGGGACGGGTGCCCCGACGGCCGCGGACAGCGCCACGCTGCGGGAGCAGCTGCCGGCGATGATCGCGAAGATGATCGGTAACCGACCCGCGCAGGGGAACGGCCCGCGCCCGGGGCCGACTCAGTGCCACGACATCACGCTCTACCCGGCGATGGGTCTCGCCGGCGGCGCGTGCGCCGGCTACGGCCTGCTGCTCGACATCAGTAATCCGGTGGATCCGAAGCGGATCGCGGCGGTGAGCGACTCCAACTTCTCGTACTGGCACTCCGCCACGTTCAACAACGACGGTACGAAGCTGCTGTTCAGCGATGAGTGGGGCGGCGGCGGTCAGCCGAAGTGCCGCGCGAGCGACCCGAAGGAGTGGGGCGCGGACGCGATCTTCACGGTGGACAATGGCGACCTGAACTTCCACAGCTACTACAAGATGTCGGCGCCGCAAACATCGCTCGAGAACTGCGTCGCCCACAACGGCTCTCTGATCCCGATCCCCGGGCGCGACGTGATGGTGCAGGCGTGGTATCAGGGCGGGATCTCCGTCTTCGACTGGAGCGACGCGGCGCACCCGAAGGAGATCGCCTTCTTCGACCGAGGCCCGGTGGACTCGACGGAGATGGCGATGGGCGGCAGCTGGTCGGCGTACTGGTACAACGGCGTCATCGTCAGCTCCGAGATCGCTCGCGGCCTCGACATCTTCGAGCTCGCGCCGAGCGAGTTCCTGAGCCAGAACGAGATCGACGCCGCGAAGTCCGTCAAGTTCGACTACTACAATACGCAGGGCCAGCAGAAGTTCGTATGGCCGGCGACGTTCGCCCTGGCACGCGCCTATGTGGACCAGCTCGAGCGCTCGAAGGGACTCACGGCCGAGCGAATCGCGTCCGTGCGTCGGGACCTCGCCGCGGCCGAGAAGACCATGGGCGACGCCCGCCGCGGAGCGCTGAGCGAGCTGGCGTCGCAGCTCGAAGGCGAGGTCGCAGGCTCATCGGACGGAGCGAAGGTCGGCAAGCTCGTTTCGGCGGTCCGCGGGCTCGCCGGGGCTTCGCAGGGCTAGGGCGAGGGCGAGGGCAAGGGCTAGGAGGGAGAGGGGAAGGGGAAGGGGAACGCTAGGGGGGGCGGTTAGCGGACGGCGGGCGGATGAGGCTCGCCGTCCGCTTCACATTGGGTGGCGCGTCGGGAACCTTGACCCCGGGGAGCGCGTTGGTGTAGCCTGAAATCCGAGCGGCGCGCTCGGGCGATGCGGCCCACCGACCCTTCCGAAATGGCACCCGTAATCAGGCTCCGACAGGGCCGGCGTCACGACCCGTCGAATCCCGCCACCAAGAAGAAGTCGCCTGTATCGCGCCTGCGGAATCCCCACCCAATTCGGAGGTCGTTATGGCGCCGTTGAAGTTACGTCCCCGTCCAGCCGACGATCCATCACTTCACGCTTCCGCGGAGCGCCTCCGCGCCCGCATGCACGGGAGCGTGCTGCTGCCCGGCGCATCCGGCTACGATGAAGCGCGCACGATCTGGAACGCCATGATCGACCGCAGGCCTGCGATGATCGCGCGGTGTGTCGACTCCGATGACGTGCGGCATGCCGTGAGCTTCGCACGGCAGGAGGACCTGCTCCTGTCCATCAAGGGCGCCGGTCACAACATCGGCGGGCTGTCGCTGGCCGACGGAGCGCTGCTCATCGACCTGTCGCCGATGCGCACCGTGCAGATCGATCCGGAGCGGCGTACGGCGCGTGTAGCACCCGGGTGTACGCTGGCGGACTTCGATGCCGCGGCGCAGGTGCACGGCCTCGCGACTCCGCTCGGCATCAACTCGACGACCGGCGTCGCCGGGCTCACGGTCGGAGGTGGCTTCGGTTGGCTCAGCCGGAAATACGGTCTCACGTCGGACAACCTGATCGCGGCGGACGTCGTGACCTCCGATGGCGAGCTGGTCCGAGTCAGCGAGAAGGACGAGCCGGACCTCTTCTGGGCGATCCGCGGCGGCGGCGGGAACTTCGGCGTCGTGACGTCGTTCGAGTTCCGGCTGCACCCGGTGGGGCCGGAAGTCATGTCGGGTCTCATCGTGCACTCCCTGGACGACGCGGCCGACGTGCTGCGCGGCTGGCACGAATTCACACAGAGCGCGCCGGACGAGGCCACGATCTGGGTGGTGCTGCGACCCGCCCCGCCGCTCCCGTTCCTGCCGCCGGAAGTGCACGGCAAGCCGATCATCGTGCTGGCGGGGATGTGGGCCGGCGATGTGGCGTCGGGCGAGGCCGGGCTCGCACCGCTCCGCGCCATCGGCAAGCCGATCGCGGACGTGATGGGACCGAAGCCGTACGCCGGCTGGCAGCAGGCGTTCGATCCGCTGCTCACCCCGGGCGCGCGGAACTACTGGAAGACGCACGACTTCGCGGACCTCTCGTCGGACGCGCTGGACCTGGCCGCGGATCTGGCCGCAAAGATGCCGTCGCCACACTGCGAGATCTTTCTCGGCCACATGGGCGGCGAGGTCAACCGCAAGCCGCGCGACGCGACCGCATACGGCGCGCGGGATGCGGAGTACATCATGAACGTGCACGGTCGCTGGGAGACCGCTGCCGAGGACGAGGCCGGCATCGGCTGGTGCCGCGACGTCTTCAACGCGCTGGCGCCGTTCGCCACCGGCAGCGCGTACGTGAACTTCATGACGCAGGAGGAGGGCGCTCGAGTCGGGACCGCGTACGGCCCGAACTACGAGCGGCTGGTCGAGCTGAAGGACCGCTACGATCCCGGCAACCTGTTCCGGATCAATCAGAACATCGCGCCGACAGCGTAGGCTAATCAGGCTGGGAGGCTGGGCAGGCTAGTCAGGAACGACGGCTAGCCTGACCAGCCTGTCGTATCCGGCAGCGTCACCTGCGGACGTCTCAGGCTGGTTCCGGGATCGAACGGGGTGTGCGGCACGGGGTCGGCGCTCGGGACACGGTATTCGACTCGTAGCTCCTGCAGCCGCTCCTTCAGCCGGGCGATGACATCGGCGTAGGCGGGGTCGTCGTAGACGCTGTTCATCTCGGCCGGATCGCGCGCGAGGTCGAAGAGCTCCCAATCGTCGGTCTCGTAGTAGCGGATCAGCTTGTAACGCTGCGTGCGGACGCCGTACTGGCGACGGACCATGTGCCAGCCGGGGTACTCGAAGTACTGATAGTAGATCGCGTCGCGCCAGTCGGCGGGCGTGCGCCCCCTCAGCAGCGGCAGCAGACTTCTTCCCTGCATCTCGGCGGGCACCTTCACGCCGCCGGCGTCGAGCAGCGTCTCCGCGAAGTCGAGGTTCATCACCAGATCGCGGTTCACCGAGCCGGCAGCGGCGACACCGGGCCAGCGCACCAGCAGCGGGGTGCGCAGCGATTCCTCGTACATCCAGCGCTTGTCGAACCAGCCGTGGTCGCCGAGGAAGAAGCCCTGGTCGGACGTGTAGACGACGATGGTGTTGCGATCCAGACCGTTGCGGTGCAGGTAGTCGAGCACGCGGCCGATGTCGGCGTCCATCCCCTCGATGACGCGCATGTAGTCGGAGATGAAGCGCTGGTAGCGCCAGCGCGTGAGCTCGTTGCCGCGAAGGTCCCCGGCGTGGAACGCCGCGTTAGCCGAGTCGTATGCCGCGTGCCAGGCCCGCAACTGCTCGGTCGTGAGATCGTCGGGCGGTATGAGCTTCAGGTCCCGATCGAAGAGGTCCAGCGCGATCGTGTTCTCGGACTCGCGTGCCGGACGTGCGTGGCCGGAATGGTCGTCCCACAGCGTCGCCGGCTCCGCCAGCACCGTGTCACGGAAGAGGCCGAGCTGCGCCGGGCCCGGATCCCAGTACCGGTGTGGCGCATTGAACTGGAGCATCAGCAGGAAAGGCTGCCCTTTTCCGCGCGCGCGATCGACCCACGCCAGCGCGCTGTCCGTGATCAGGTCGGTCGTGTAGCCGATCGCGCGCGTCGTGTCTCCCGGTCCCGTGATCAGCTGCGGGTTGAAGTAGGGCCCCTGGCCGCGCAGGATCTCGTAGCGGTCGAAGCCCTCCGGCGCCGTCTCGAGGTGCCATTTCCCGAACAGGCCTGTCGCGTATCCGGCCGCGTGCAGCAGCTTCGGGAAGGTCAGTGTCGTCGGGTGCAGCGGCTGCAGGTTCGTCATGACGCCGTTGAGATGCCCGTACTGTCCGGTCAGCACGGTCGCCCGACTCGGCTCGCAGATCGAGTTCGCGACGAACGCGTTCACGAACAGCATGCCCTCCCGCGCGATGCGGTCGATGCTCGGCGTCTCCGGCAGGCGGGCGCCGTACTGCAGATACGGCCGGTAGGCGGAGACTGCATGAGCTGCATGGTCGTCCGAGAAGAGGAAAACGATGTTGGGCTCGCCCGCGGCCTCGCCGGTGGGCGCCTCGGCTTCCGGTACGGGCAGGTCGTTTACTGCTTGGGCATCCGAGGCCGGTGCCCTGCGGGCGAGCATGGCGAGGACGAGGGCGAGGGCAAGGGCCAGGAAGGGCCAGGGGGTTGTCGCTGGGCTGGGCATGTAGGAAGATAGGGCGAGGGCAAGGGCGAGGGCGAGGGCGAGGGCGGGGGCGAGGGCGAGGGCGAGGGCTCGTGCTCGCGCCCGCCCTCGCGCCCGCGCTATCTTACTCGCCCCATGCCGATCTACAACCCGCTGTTCATCCTGGCGGCACTGTGCCTGTTCGTGATGGTGTCGGAGTGGCTGGTGCGCAGGACGGCGCTGCGACACCTGGGGACGGCGCTGCTCGTGATCCTGATCACGGCGATCGCCGCGAACCTGAGGCTGATCCCGGCGGGGTCGAGTCCGGAGATGCCCGTCCCGGTGTACGACGCGATCTTCGCGTACGTTGCGCCGATCGCGATCTTCTGGCTGCTGCTGCCCGTCTCGCTGCGGGACATCATGAGGGCGGGGCTGCCGATCATCACGCTGTTCGTGATCGGCGCGGGCGGCGTCGTTCTCGGCGCCTTCATCGCGCTGCACACCTTTTCCGGAATGCGTGGAATCGGGCCGTTGCACGGCCCGCTCGGCGGGATGTTCGTCGCGACCTACATCGGCGGAAGCATCAACTTCAACGCGGTCGCGCTCGGCTACGACGTCATCCGTAACGGCACCCTCTACGCCGGTGCCGTCGCGGTGGACAACGTCGTCACGACGACGTGGATGATCGCGACGCTCGCGCTGCCACGCCTGCTCGCGCCGCTGTGGATGCGGCTTCCTGCCGGCGAGGAGGGCGACGTCGGGCTCGCCGACCGGGTGGAGCGCGCCGCGGTCACGGACTTCTCGGACGCGGACGCGGAGCGGGTGGATCCGGGCGACCTGGGGCTGGTGCTGGCGCTCGGATTCCTCGCGCTCATCGCGTCCGACGGCATCTCGGATCTGCTGCAGCGGGCCGGAGTGACCGTGCCGTCCATCCTGGTGCTCACGGTGATCGCGCTGGTGCTCGCGCAGATCCCGGCGATCTCGCGACTGCGCGGGGTGCGCGTGCTCGGCATGTTCGCGGTCTACCTGTTCCTGGCCGTGATCGGCGCGTTCTGTGATGTCCCGCGCCTCCTGGGCCTTGGCCGCACCGGCCTGGTTCTGCTCGGCTTCGCGGCCACGCTCGTGCTCGTGCACGGTGTGGTGACGTTCGTGGCGGCGAGGCTGCTGCGCATCGACGCCGCGACTGCAGCGGTCGCATTGCAGGCCAACGTGGGCGGCTCGACCTCCGCGCTGGCGCTCGCGCGCAGCCTCGGACGCGGAGACCTCGTGCTGCCGGGCGTGCTCGTCGGAGCGCTGGGCAACGCGCTCGGCACCTTCGTAGGATTCTGGGCGGCCGGGAGGCTGATGTGACTCGTTGCGGAGAGGGTCGATGATCGGATTCGGGAGGACGAGCGCGGGCGCGAGGGCGAGCGCGCTGGCTCGTGGATTGTTCCTCTGCCTCGCGCTGCTCGGGGCCTGTGTGGGGCAGTCCGCGGTCCCTCCGGCGCAGGATACCCCGGGGGTCCGTCTGGCTGCGGCGACGAGCGCACCCGCGATCGGGTCGCGGTCGTTCATCGCGCAGACGTCGCTGTACGAGGTCTTCGTGCGCGACTTCTCGGCGTCGGGCGACTTCCAGGGTGTGATTCGTGGCCTGGACCGCATCCGCGCGACGGGCGCGCAGGTGGTCTGGCTGATGCCGATCCACCCGGTCGGGGAGATGGAGCGGAAGGGGTCGCTCGGCTCCTCCTACTCGGTGCGCGACTACTACGCGATCAACCCGGCGTACGGGACGGAGGAGGATCTGCACGCGCTCGTGGACTCCTTGCACGCGCGGGGCATGAAGCTGATCCTGGACTGGGTGCCGAACCACACCTCGTGGGACAACGTCTGGGTCACCGAGCATCCGGAGTACTACGCGCGCAACGAGGCCGGCGAGATGACGGTGCCCCGCGACAACGAAGGCAAGCTGACGGACTGGACCGACGTCGCGCAGCTGGACTACGGCAAGCCGGAGCTGCGCCGCGCCATGGTTGCAGCGATGAAGTACTGGTTGCAGGAATTCGACATCGACGGGTTCCGGATGGACGTCGCGGGCTTCGTGCCGGATGCGTTCTGGCGAGAGGCGATCCCGCAGCTGCGTGCGGTCAAGCCGATCCTGCTGCTCGCCGAGTGGGACGAGCCGCGCATGCAGGTGGACGGCTTCGACCTCACGTACCCCTGGCCGTCGTACGCGAGGCTGAAGGAGGTCTGGAAGGGGGAGCGCGCCGCCGACTTCGTCGAGAAGGAGATCGAGGAGCTGCGGAAGATCCCGCCGACGGGAATGCGCATGCGCATGACGACGAATCACGACGAGACGGCGTGGGACCAGGCGCCGGTTACTCTCTTCGGCGGTTCCGCGGGCGCGCGCGCGGCGTTCGTCGCGATGGCGCTGCTGCCCGGGCCGCCGCTGCTCTACAACGGGCAGGCGGTGGAGAGCCCGCAGAAGCTGCCGCTCTTCGAGCGTGATCCCATCGAATGGAACCAGCCCCAGGCCGACGAGGCGCGCGCCTTTTACCGCAGGGCCATCGAGCTGTCCCGACGATTCGGCCTCGCCGGGGCCGGGATCGAGGTCGTGCCGACCGACGCCGAGAACGACGTGATCGCGTACCGGCGGGGCGACGCCATCGTGCTGGTGAACGCGCGGTCACAGCCGGTGCGCGTCACGGTCGCGGGCGTGGACGGGGCGCGGGATCTGATCGGCGGGGGCGTGCAGTCGGGCGAGCGCGTCGAGCTGCCGACGTACGGGGTGGTGGTGCTGGATACGGGTAGGTGAGGCGTGGGAGAGACGCGGGTCGATCTGCTGCACCTGCTCGAGGACCTGAGGGACGCGTACCCGGGCTCGCTCGAGGAGACCGTGGTTACGGAGCTGGTGGCCAACGCGCTGGACTCCGGTGCACGGTCGATTCGATTCGTCGCGGCGGCGAACGAGGCGACGCTGACGATCGTCGACGACGGCACCGGCATGACGCGGCCGCAGCTCCGCCGATTCCACGACCTGGGCGCGAGCACGAAGCGACGTGGGACGGGGATCGGCTTCGCGGGCGTGGGCGTGAAGCTGGGTCTCCTCCTCGGTGGCGGCGTCGAGACGGAGACGCGGCGCGGCCGGACGCACATCGCCACGGCGTGGCACCTCGCCTCGAAGCACCGCGCCCCGTGGCGGTGGACGGAGCCGCCGGGGCTCGTGGAGGAGCGCGGCACCGCCGTCCGATTCCTCCTCGAGAACGCGTTGTCCCCGCTGCTCGACGGAAGCTGGCTCGAATCCCTGCTGCGGCACCATTTCCAGCCGCTGTTCGAGCGCGACCTGGCGCCGATCCTCGAGGCCGCATACCCGGCCGGCGTCCGCTTCGTGCTGAATGGGCGACTGCTGTCGCAGTACGGGGAAGAGGATCGGGCCGAGCGAGCGCCGATCGCGGTTCGCGTCGGCCGGAAGCGGAAGCCGTCCGCGCTCGGTTGGGTCGAGCGGCACGCCGAGCCGCTGCCGGAGGATCGCCGCGGCGTCGCGGTCGCAACGCTGGGCAAGGTCATCCGCCGCGGCTGGGACTGGCTCGGGCTCACCCCGCCGGGCGCCGAGCGGATCACAGGGCTCGTGGAAGCGCCCGCGCTCGCCGAGGCGCTCACGCTGAACAAGTCGGATTTCATCCGCTCCGGCGCGCGAGGGGGTGTCTATCTCGGGTACAGGAAGGCGATCCAGGAGGCCGTCGGGGCGCAGCTCGAGCAGTGGGGCGATGCCGTGCCCCCGCCGTCGCCCCGCCGCCCGCGCGTGCGACCGGTCGAGCGAGACCTCAGAGGCGTGCTCGCCGAGATGGCCGAAGACTATCCGCTACTGACGGCGCTCGTCGAGCGCAGGGCCGGCGGACAGCGTCGCATCCCGTTCGCCGGGGAAGGTGCGGGCGGGGGCTGGTCCGCCGCCGCCGCGCTCGTCGCCGAAGCCGAGGCGGAGATCGCGTACGGGAGCGATGGTTCGCCCGAGCCCGCGCCCATGTCGCCGGACACCGGAGTCGCCGGGTCGTGGAGCGGAGAGCGCGGAACCGGCGAACGCGACGAAGCCGCCGGATCCGATCGTGGCAAGGGAGAGGCCGACGCGGATCGAGAGGCCAAGGGCGAGGGCGACGTTCCGGGCGTCGTGGCCGGACGCGCGCTCGTGCCGTCGCAGGGCGCGAGGCGTCGCCCCGGCCGGTATCGCCTCGCAATCCGCTTCGAGAGCCGGCCGGAGGATCCCTCCCTCGGCCGCCTCATCGAATCGACCGTCTGGGTCAACGACGCGCACCCGGCTTACCGCCGCGCCTCGAAGGGGCGTGCCGAGCCGTACCACCTCGCCCTCACCGTCGCGATGGCACTGGCCCCGCTCGCGGTCGAGCCGTCGCAGGCAAACGCCTTCGTCACCGACTTTCTAGCGAGATGGGGGGAGGCCTAGGACCCCTCCGAAGAGCGTATCGAACTGCGCCGATCGGCGCATTCATTGGAAGCCGACACGCCGGAGCGGCTGCTACGACTCAATCGTCAGCCTTGGAACCAGGCGTCCGGTGCGCTTCATGTAGTCCCGGTATCCGTCACCGAATTTCGCGATCAGGGCGGATTCTTCCGCCGGGATCACCACCCACCGGATCCCTGCCGCAGCCGTGATCGTAAGGGCTCCGATGAACCAGCTGGCCGTGATCAACGACGCGGACACCAGCAGGAGCAGACCCGTCGCGTAAAGCGGGTGCCGGATCCATCGATACGGCCCGTGCACTACGAGCTCGTGCTCCTGTTTCGTAAGCACCGTCTCGCTGATGTTGTCGCCCAGGCTTGCTACGACCCAGTAGACGAGAGCCATGCATGACTCCGCCGAGCACCACGCCGGTCCAGCGCGCAAACGACGGGATCGCGAGTCGAGACCATGTCATCCAGGCAGGATGGACGAGGTAAGTCAGGAACGAGAGCACGAGGGGTAGTGCGAAGGCGAGGCGTGCCGTGATCAGCGCGCCACCCTCGCTCCGCCTCGGAATGGTCTCCCCCGATTTCCGCGCGTTGCGTCTGTGGTATCCCGAGACCGAGATCGCGGTAATGAGGATGGTGGCGAATGACACTCGAAGCAGCGCCTCCTCGTTCACCCTGACCGTCCCGACCGGAGCACGCGGTCGAAGAGGAATCGCAGGGCGCTCACGGCTTGCGAGTTGATATGAGCGGGAGACCGGACGGACATCGGTGGCTTACCTCGCCCGCCCTTTCCACGCCCGCCACCCGAAGAACACCGGGATCCCGACCAGGATCACGCCGAAGTCGAAGGCGGTCGACAGCGGCTGCTTATAGAGTGCGTTGAGCAGCATGATGACGCTGGCGATCAAAAAGACGAGCGGCACGATCGGGTAGCCGACGGTGCGGTAGGGCCGCTCGAGGTCTGGGCGCCGGGCGCGGACCATGAAGACGGCGCCGACGGCGAGGGCGTAGAACGGCCATATCCCCAGGATGAACGCGTCGGCGAGCTGCTCGAAGGTGCGGATCGAGACGTAGGCGATGCCGAGCAGAGCGGCGAGCGTGATCGCGACGTGAGGCGTGCGGAAGCGCGGATGCACCCTGGCGACGGGGCGGAAGAGCAGGTCGTCGTCGGCCATCGCCCAGAGGATCCGCGGACCGGTCATCATCGAGCCGTTCAGCGTGCCGAAGGTGGAGAGCATCACGAGCGCGGCGATGATCGAGGCTCCGATTTGACCGAAGATGCGCACGGCGGCGTCGGCGGCGACGAGCTGGGATCCGGCCATGTCGCCGATGGGCAGCACGTAGAAGTAGGCGGCGTTGACGACGAGGTAGATGACGAGGATGGCGAGGGTGCCGCCGAGCAGCGCGCGAGGCAAAGTGCGCGCCGGGTCCTTGACCTCCCCGGCCATGAACGTGAGGTCGGCCCAGCCGTCGTAGGCCCAGAGCACCGCGATGAGGGCGACGCCGAAGCCGGACCAGCTCGAGGGCTGGAAGGAGATCGCGCCGGCGAGCGCGCCGCGGGCCGGGTCGCCGAAGGCGAAGGCGAGCAGCGCGACGCCGATCAGCGCGAGCACCTTCGCGGCGGTGGTCGAGTTCTCGATCGCGGCGCCGAACATCACCGACCGGTAGTTCGCTGCGGCGACGAACGCGATCGCGGCCGCGGCGACGAGGTGCACCTGCACGTCGCTCATGGGGACGAAGGTCTGCAGGTACTCCGCGAAGATCATCGCGATGGCGCCGTACGCCGACGGCCGGATCACGAGCAGCTCGGTCCAGCCGAAGAGGAAGGCGGGCAGGTCGCCGTACGCCTCCTTCAGGTAGATGTAGATCCCGCCCGAGCGCGGGAAGAGCGCGGCGAGCTCCGCCAGCGTCAGCGCGCCGAACAGCGCGACGACGCCGCCGACCACCCACAGCAGCGCCGCGGCGCCGACCGTGCCGACGTCACCGGCCACCGTGCTGGGCACGCGGAAGATGCCGCTGCCGATCGTCGATCCGACGAGGACCGCGGCGGCGCTCCACACGCCGAGGCGGCGGGGGAGCTTGTCCTCGACCTCGGCAGCCAGACGCTGGGGAGCGGGCTGTTCGACTCGGCTCACGGGCGCTCTCGATTGAAGAGTGAAGTGAGAACTGTGAAGTGTGAGGCGTGAAGACTGAATTGGGAAGTGTGAAGTCCGAAGGGTGACGTCAATTCCCGATCCAGTAGGAGAGCTTGAGCAGGAATATGTTGGTGGGGACGCTGTCGAAAATGCCGCGCGTGTCGCGGCCGAGCTCGAAGGTGCCGTCGGGCAGCGAGTAGCTGCGCTGCTGCTGCCAGACCAGGTAGAGCGTGGAGCCGGGGCGGTATTCCCAGCGCAGCACGGCGTTGCCGCGCAGCGATCGGAAGGTGAAGTCCGGATCGAAGAACTGGAACGCGGGCGCGGGGCCGTCGGCGTCGGGGTCGACGGTGTAGAAGCCCTGCCTGCCCTGCACGCCGCGGACGATCGTGCCGCGGTCGACCCCGTAGATCGCGTAGTCGAGCGAGGCCGGCGCATCCAGCTCGCGGAAGGAGGAGTAGCGTCCGGCCGAGACGAATGGCTGCGCGTAGAGCTGCAGCGACAGCGTCGGCGTGAAGGTCCAGTCGAGGCGGGTGTCCAGCCCGAGCGTCGTCTGGCGCAGCCTGGCGAAGACGTAGCGGCGACCGGACGTCGCGTCCGCACTGGGGTCCGCGACGGTGCGCACGTACTGCTGATAGGTCGTCTGCTTCTGCAGGTCGGGGCCGAAGCTGACGTGCACGTTCGTGGCCGGCCGCGCGTCGAGGGAGATGCTGATCTCGCGACTGTTGCCGCCGAGCTCATCACGGCTGAGGGAGCCGAAGACCTGGGCGACGATCGGCTTGCGGGCGTCGCTGGAGAAGTAGGCCGAGCCGTACCACTGCGAGGGCGAGCGTGCGAGCGGGCCGCCGCGCGTCAGCCGGTCGCTCATCGTGCGGGGGTTGTAGGTGAAGCTCGCGCCGATCGTGTGGAAGCTCGACAGCTGCACGTTTCCGGAGCCCGCGAAGCCGTCGTAGATCAGGTCGCCGCCATAGTTCCACGCCTGATTCGTGTAGACGTAGGCGGAGTAGTTGCGGTACCAGCCGCTCGCCCGGTCCTCGACGTAGCGCAGGAACGTCGAGAACGCGCGGGCGTCCGCTCGCGACAGGAAGCCGATGTCGTTCAGCTCGAAGCCGGGGCTCACGTCGCGGTAGGAGAGCGAGCCGGTCCAGTGGCGGCCGCCGGCCTTCGCGAGCGCGAGCTCGGCGATGTGGCCGTCGAGCGCGGTCCGGGTCGGGTCGATTTCCAGGTAGTCGGCGTCCGGCCGCTGGTAGTATCGCGCGCTCGACGCCTGTGCGGCGGCGATGACGTCGGGCTCGCCGCGGATCCGGCTCCCCGCGACGTACCCGGAGACGGACCACGCCCGGTTCGCCCACGTGTGCAGGAAGTCCGCGCCGCCAATGTAGGCGCCGGAGCGGAGCAGCCCGGCGAGCGCGGGCAGCGACAGATCGCGGTTCGTCGCCGTGAAGATCCCGCCCAGCACCGAACGCCCCTGCCGCAGGTCCTTGCGAAGGCGAGCCACCATGTAGTTCGTCAGCGGCTCGACCCGCGTGGTGCGCATGTCACCCGTCGGGTCCGCATAGCGGGCCTCCTCCGGCGTCGTGACCGCGTCCAGGAAGCCGATCGACCAGCCGCTCGCCGTCTTGCCGCTGACCTTCGCGGCGGTCGCGATCGTGGTCTGGTCCGGCGCGTCGACGTACGCGTACTGCGAGCCGGACAGGCCGCGCTGCGGTGGCCGCCCGATGCGCCGGGAGTAGAAGTAGATGTAGCGGTTGTAGTTGTTGAAGCTCTGCGTGTTGCCGAACGAGAAGATGTCCGATCCCTCGACGAAGAATGGCCGCTTCTCGGGGAAGAACGTCTCGAACGCGCTCAGGTTCACGACGGCCGGATCGACCTCGACCTGACCGAAGTCGGGATTCACCGTCGCGGTCAGCGTCAGCCCCGCGGGCAGCCCGTACTTCACATCCGCCCCGACGGAGAACGAGGCGTCTGTCGGCTCGAAGAACGGGTTGGCGGAGCTGCCCGGCGCGCGGACGAGCCGTGCGCTGGTGTAAGGCTGCAGCTCGAAGCGATGTGGCGGGTGGATGCCGTCGAGGCCCGTGAGGTTCCCGAACGCGGAGACGAAGCCGGGCGAGCGCCGGGTCCACGGCGACCACGAGTCGCGCTCGTCGTGACGCGCGATGTCGCGCATCACCTGGAACCCCCAGACCCGGCCGCTGTCGCTTGGCTGTGATCCGAAGCGCAGCTGCGAGAACGGGATCCTGTACTCCGCCGTCCAGCCGAGCGAGTCCACACGCGTCGCCACGTCCCACACCGCGTCCCACGAGACGTCCTCGTCGCCGTCGTTCGAGGTGTAGACGTCTTTCTTCACACCGAGTGGGTTGGCCGAGAAGCGGAAGGCGGTACGTCGGTCGTGATAGCTGTCGATGATGACGTGGACCCAGTCCGAGTAGATGCCGCTGGCGTCGCGCCTGGCCAGCTGGGCCGCGACGGAGTCGGGCTGGTCGTCGCGCAGACGCACGCCCACGTAGAGCGCGTCGTCGTCGTACAACACTCGCACCTCGGTCCGCTCCGTCGGCTCCGCGTTCGGCTGCGGCCAGCTCTGCATGAAGTCCGAGCCGACCGGGGCGGCCGCCCACGCCGCCTCGTTCAACCGCCCGTCGATGTCGACAGGCCCGGTGCGCCGCTCGGCGTCGAGTGCGGGCGTCGGGCCGAGGTGCCCGTTCGACGGCGGCTGCGCGCCCTGCGCGATGAGCGGACGTGGCGCCGTGAACGCGGCGGCCGCGAGTACAATGATCGAGAGGATGTCGCGATTCATCTGGCTGCCGGAGGAGGGTCAGAGATCGAGTCGCGTGTCCGTTTGGATTAGACGCGCAGAATCGCGTCAGGGTTTGCTTCGCCCGGTGGGAGCGCAGGAAAGACGCCGGCCCGCCGCGTCAGCGGTCCGGCGTCGAAGGCCGGCGTGCGGCCGGCGAAGCCGCCGGGGGGCCCGGCGGCGAAATCGGAGCTCAGCGCCCGATCGGCGAGCCCCCGCTTCCTCCCTTTCGCCAGGCGCCGCCATCGCGGGATCCGGCGCCACCCGAGCCGCCACGACGACGCATGCCGCGTCCGCGCATGCCGTCACGGCGGCTGCGCATCATCTCCCTAACGGCGTTCTGCTGATCCGTCGTCAGCAGCTTCAGTGCCGCGTCCATCGATTCGCGGTTGTTCGTGCGGATCTGCTCCATGACGGGACGTAGCTCCTCCATCGCCTGACGCCACTGCTGGCGCTGCTCGTCGGTCGGGGGAGCGGCCTGATCGCCCTCCGGCCGCGGCGGACGCTTCGCCTCGATCTGCTTCACCAGCGGCGAGTTCTTCTCCTCCAGCCGCGACTGCATGACCTGCAGCTTCGCGACCTGGTCACCGGTGAGCTTGAGGGTATCCTTCTGCGCCAGGATCGTCGCGATCGGGTTGCGGGGACCCCTTCCCCGCGGACCCATCGGTCCGGGCCCACCCGCCGGAGGACCCTGCGCGACCAGCGTACCAGGAAGGGCCGCGAACGCCAGGATCGCGAGCCCGCGTAGCATCTTCGACATGTCCACTCTCCTCGTATGATGCGAACGTCCGCCGTCCGTCGTTGGATCGGCTCCGTCCACGAACTAGACGCCTGCCGGTGAGGAAACGTTAAGGGGGACTGCAGGCGCTGAGGGCAGGCGTATACTGCAGGCGCTGAGGGCAGGCGCTGACTGCAGGCGCTGAGGGAAGGCGCTGACTGCAGGCGCTGAGGGCAGGCGTTTACTGCAGGCGCTGAGGGCAGGCGTTTACTGCAGGCGCTGAGGGCAGGCGTTTACTGCAGCCGCTGAGGGCAGGCGCTGAGGGCAGGCGCCGTTTCGCTAGGAGTCGGGGACGCGATGCGGCCAGATCGATCGACGAGGTGTTTTCGCCGTGGCGTAATATATTCGCCACCGTCAGTGGGCGTTGACCGCTCTGGAAGTGACGTTGACGGTTGGCGTCACGGTCTGCCGCCTATCGGGTGAGCGGTTGACGGGCATCGGTGGCCGTTTAGCCGGGCGTGCAGCGGCGTGGGCAGCCCGGACGCAAACGGCAGGATCGGAAGAGTCACAGGAGAGATGATGGGATTTGCGGAGGTGGCGGAGTTCGTGGTGCTCGGGTTCGGCGTCGGGGTGTACGGGACGATGGTTGGGGCGGGGGGCGGGTTCCTGATCGTGCCGGTGCTGCTGCTGATGTACCACGCAGATCCGGCGCGGGCGGCGGGGACGTCGATCACGGTGGTCTTCTTCAACGCGTTCTCTGGCTCGCTCTCCTATGCGAGGCAGAAGCGGATCGACTACAGGGCCGGACTCACATTCGCGGTCGCGACGGTGCCGGGCGCGGTGGCGGGCGCGTACATGGCGGAGCTGTTCAAGGGGCGAGACTTCCACATCATTTTCGCGATCCTGCTGCTGGCGATCGCCGGCGTGCTGATCTGGCGACCGACCGGGGTGGCGGAGGAGGGACCGCCGGAGCCGCTCGAGGAGCATGAGGCACACCACTGGTGGAAGGTCGAGCACCGCATCGAGGATGCGAGCGGTCACGTTTTCCACTACCGCTACAACATCCTGGTCGGGACGGTGCTGAGCATCTTCGTCGGGTTCCTGTCGAGCATCCTCGGGATCGGCGGCGGCATCATCCACGTGCCGGCGCTGATCCACCTGCTGGCGTTTCCGGCACACGTCGCGACGGCGACATCTCACTTCATCCTGGCGATCTCGGCGCTGGTGGGCGCGGTCACGCACTTCGGCCTGGGCCACGTGATGGTTGGCCCCGCGCTGACGATGGGGGTGGGCGTCGTGGTCGGCGCCCAGCTCGGTGCCCGGCTGGCGCGCCGGGTACACGGCGCGGTGGTGATCCGGATGCTGTCGCTGGCCCTGGTGGTCGTGGCGGTGCGGCTGCTCATGAAGTGAAGGCGCTGACGGAAGGCGCTGACGAAGGGGCGGGGGCTGATCGGAGTGGCCGCTCCGGCTATGGAGGTGCGCGTCGGCTCGGCCGAGATTATGGCATGTCGAGCGAATCTCGGGAACTACTCTTCCGGCATGAGCGGATGCCGGTCTTCACGCTGGCGGTCGAAGCGGCCGTCGCGGCGGATGAGCTCGCACGACTGCTGCCGAGGGTCCACCTGTATCTTGCGGACCAGCTTCGGAGGGCCGCTTCCTCCATCGTGCTGAACATCGGCGAGGGAGCCGGAGAGCACCGGAGTCCGGAGAAGGCGCGCTTCTATCGAATCGCCCGCCGCTCGGCGACCGAAGCATCCGCCGTGCTGGAGCTTGCGATCGCGCTTCGACTACTCGAGCGTCCGACGATCGCGACCGCGAAGGAGCGCCTGATCACGGTGGCCGGCATGTTGACACGGTTGTGCCGGCGGTTCGAGGCCGCTCCTCACCCACGCTCCGACGGCTCGCGGCCTCCCGTGCGAACCGACTGATGGACTACCTTCCAGTCAGCGCCTCTCAGTGAGCGCCTCTCAGTCAGCGCCTCTCAGTAGCGCCTCGCCGTCAGCGCCTCACCGTCAGCGCCTCACCGTGAAATGATGACCGGCAGCCTTCGCCCTTGCAGCTTCGCCTGAAAGGAGGGGAGCTCCGTCTCCATCAGCGTGCGGTAGTCCTGGCGCGCTTTCTCCAGTCGCTGGCGCAGGACGTCGTGGGTCTCGCGCTGTTGCTGGGTGGGAGGGAAATCCGCGCCGTTCGCGAAGACGTCGCTGGCGAGGGCGCTGAGGCGGCCGTAGAGCTTCATGGGCGCGCGGAACGCGTCCTCGCGGGCGCCGGTCAGGTTGACGTCGAAGAGCTGGCGCTCGACGTCCAGGGTCTTCTGCTCGAGCTGGCGCGACGCAGAGACGATGTCCGACGCGGTGGAGTCGTCGTGGAGCATCGTCTGTGCCTCATCGAGCTGCTTCCTCAGCCACTCCAGGCGGTCGACCATGCGTGTCAGGTCGCCGAGCTCGTCGCTCAGCTGCAGCCCCATCGCGACCTGTGCGGCAATGTCGCCGACAGAGCCCGTGGAGTGCGGGTCCTTCAGCACCGTCAGCGGCTGGGTGAGCGTCCGGTCGCCGACGGCGAGGCGGACCGTGTACTGTCCCGGCGCGACACGCGGCCCCACCTGTCCGCCGGTGAGGTCGAGGTCCCAGGTGACGAGCGGACGAGTGCCATCTTCGCGCATCTCGACCCAGGGCGCCGCAGGCGGCGGCGTGCGCAGCGCCGGCTTCGGCGGCGCCTCGTAGCGGAGGTCCCACCAGACGCGGTTGAGCCCCTGCTTCTTCCCCCCGTCGAGAGTGCGGATGACGCTGTCGGCCTCGAGGATCTCGACCTCGACGGGGCCCTCGTTGTCGGCGCCGAGCCAGTAGTCGATGTCGGCGCCGTAGCGCGGGTCGCTGCCGGTCACGTTGCTGTTCGGCGCGGCGGCGACGTCGTGGATCGGAATGAAGCGATAGGCCGGCCTCGGCGCGAGGAGCTGCACGTCGGAGGCGAGCAGCTCGGCGTCGAGCGCGCGCAGCGGCGTGACATCGTCGAGAATCCAGTAACCGCGGCCGTAGGTGCCGATGACGAGGTCGTGGAAGTGTGGCTGCACGGTGAGCCAGTATACGGGCGCGGGTGGCATGTTGTTGCGCAGCGCGTTCCAGTGCGCGCCGTCATCGAGCGAGAACCAGGTCGAGTTCTCGGTTCCGGCGTAGAGCATGCCGCGACGGACGGGGTCTTCGCGGACGACGTGAACGAAGGAGAAGACGGAGGGGGGCAGGTCCCCGCTGACTCGCTTCCAGCTGCGCCCGAAGTCGCGGGTCTCGTAGATGTAGGGCTCGAAATCGGCCATCTGATGGCGGTCCACCGAGATGTAGGCGGTGCCGGCATCCCAGCGCGACGGCTCGACGTTGGAGATCGTGCCGTAGGGCGGCAGGTCGCGGATGTTCTTGGTGATGTTGACCCAGCTGCCGCCGCCGTCGCGGGTGAGGCTGAGCTGGCCGTCATTGGTCCCGGCCCAGATGACCCCCGCCTGCACGGGCGACTCGGCGATTGCGAAGAGCACGGAGCCGTCGAAGGTCATCAGGTTGTCGGTGGTCATGCCGCCGGAGCTCTTCTGCTTCGACTTGTCGTTCAGCGTCAGGTCGGGCGAGATGACGTTCCACGAGGCGCCGCCGTCGGTCGTCAGGTGGATACGCTGACTGCCGACGTAGACCCGATTGTGATCGTGAGGCGAGATGGCGATCGGGAAGGTCCAGTGCCAGCGCTCCTTCAGCTCGGCCGGCGGCCAGCCGTAGCCCGCCTCCGGCCACACACGGACGTTGCGCTTCTGCTGCGTCGCCGGGTCGTAGACCTCGAGTCCGCCGTCGTAGCAGCCGGACCAGACGACATTGCCGCCGGCGGTATCCGGAATCGCGAAGCCGCTCTCACAGCCGCCGACGGAGTGCCACAGACCCTCCGTGATCGAGCCCTGCCGGCTGTTGCTCGGGCCCTTGTAGGAGTAGCCATCCTGCCGGTTACCGTAGACGTTGTAGGGGATCTCGTTGTCCACGTGGACGTGGTACATCTGCGCGATCGGGAGCACCACGCGCTGGTAGCTGCGGCCGCGGTTCAGCGTGATGGAAGCGCCGCCGTCGTGAGCGACCATGTAGCGGTCCGGGTCCTTCGGGTCGATCCAATGTCGTGGTTGTCGCCGCCGGCGCGGAAGCCGCTCTCCAGCGTCGCGCCGGCGTCGCGGGAGACGCTGAACTTGACGGACGCGAAGTAGAGCCGGTCCTCGTCGCGCGGATCGATGGCGAAGCGAGTGTAGTAGGATGCGCGCTCGGCCATGTCGTGATCGCGGCTGACGAGGTGCCAGCTGCGGCCGCCATCATCGGAGCGGTAGAGCTCGGGATCGTGCCGCTCGAGCAGGGCGTATACACGACGCGAGTCGGAGGGCGCGACGCGCACGGCGATCTTGCCGATCGAATCGCCGGCGGCCGGTAGTCCGTGGCCGCTCACCTTGGCCCACGTGTCCCCTCCATCACGCGAGACGTAGACGCCGCCGCCGGTGCCGCCGCTCGCCAGCATCCACGGATCGATGCGCAGGCTCCACATCCCGGCGAAGATGACGCTGGGGTCGTTCGCGTCGATGTCGAGGTCGGCGCATCCGGTGTTCTCGTCGACGAAGAGGACGCGCTTCCAGGTGCGGCCGCCGTCGGCCGTCCGATAGACGCCACGCTCCTGCTGGGGCCCGTAGGCATGTCCGAGCGCGCACGCGAAGACCACGTTCGGATCGCTCGGATCGACGGCGATACGGCCGATTCGCCCCGTCTCCTCGAGCCCCATGCGGCGCCAGCTCGCTCCGGCGTCGGTCGACTTGTAGATGCCATCGCCCAGCGAGAGGGCGGGCCTGATGATGAAGGTCTCGCCCGTGCCGGCCCAGACCACATCCGAATCATGCGGATCGATCGCGAGCGCGCTGACCAATGAGACATCCTGATCGTCGAAGACCGGCTCCCAGCTCGCGCCGCCGTCCCTGGTCTTGAACAGTCCCCCGGACGCCGCGCCCACGTATGCGACGAGGGGGTTGCCCGGCTCGCCGGCGACGGCGATCGCGCGATTGCCCTCCGGCCCGATGAAGCGGTAAGGCAGCCGCGCGTAAAGGCTCGTGTCCACGCTCTGCGCCGCCAGTGCGCCCGCCAGCAGCAGGGCCGCTAGCGCGAAGCCGACCCTTGCGCCGGGACGGAGTATCGTTCGGGTGCCGGAGCTCATCATGGCTTCCTCCCGCCCCGCGCGCGCAGAGCGGCTTGACGCTGTGGATTCGGGATTGTGCGCCGGGGAAGATGTACGGGCCCTTGCAGCGTTAGCAACCCGCCGTAGCTCGTCGTTCCGTCCTCCGCGTCCTCCGTCCCTCCGCGGCCTTCGCGTCACGCCTCCTTCTGTCGCCTCCGCTTTCTCCGCGCACCGTTCAGAAGGCCGGCTTCGGCGCGGGGATCGTCGAGCTCTCTGTGACCCCCGCCATGGGTTGCACGCCGCGGCGTAAGAGCAGCACCGGCTTGTGCGTCCCTCGCAGCACCTTGTCGGCGACGCTACCGAGGAGAAGCCGGGTGAGGCCGCTGCGGCCGTGCGTGGCCATCGCGATGAGGTCGACGTCGTCTTCGGCCGCAACCTGGAGTATGGCGCGGGCCACGCTGTCACTGACGATGATGCGACGGCCGGTGGGGACCGCCATGCGACCGAGCACCCGTTCCAGGTACGCCTCGGCCCGGTCGCGCTCCGCCCGTACATCGTAAGGAGCGGGGCCGGCGAACTTG
Organism: uncultured Gemmatimonadales bacterium; assembly: GCA_963798855.1. Lineage (GTDB taxonomy): Bacteria > Gemmatimonadota > Gemmatimonadetes > Longimicrobiales > RSA9 > CAWCUU01. The sequence continues at coordinate 1,377,237 of CAWCUU010000002.1, forward strand.
CTCGCCGCGTCCTCGGCGGAGACGGAGACCAGCAGGGTGGCGCGCGCGTCGGAGCCGAGGGCGAGGACGGCCTGCGCGAGCGGCAGCACCTGCTCCGCGAACGCCGAGCCGTCGAGCGGGATCAACAGGTGATCGACCGCCGATGCGCCAAGGCCGGCCTGCCCCTCTTCCGGAGGACGAATCAGCAGCAGCGGCACGCCGGCCCGGCTGACGAGCGCCTCCGCCAGGCTCCCGAGCCACGCCCGGCTCGGGCCGGTCCGGCCGTGCGTTGCCATCGCGATCAGGTCCGCGCTCTCCGTGGCGCGCCTCTCGAGCTCGGTCACCACGTCTCCGGTGAGCAGCACCGAGCAGGTTTCGACGCCCGTCTCCGCCTCGATTCTCCCGGCGAGCTGACGGAGCCGCGCCGCGCCATCCGCGTCCGGCGCACTGTCCCCGCTCGCGGGGCGCACGTGCACCAGCTCGATCGAGCCGGAGCCGCGGCGGGCCAGCTCTAGGGCGAACGGCAGGGAAGACTCGCCGAACGGGGAGCCGTCCAGCGGGACGAGGATGCGACGAAGCATGCGGCCTTCCGGCTGGGGTTGGCTGCAAGTTGCCGCCGGCCGGTGGCGCCGTCAGTCGGGGAAAGTCCCCGCTCGGGTGGGGAAACGGAGGAAACGGGCGTTTACAGCTCGACCTGCATTCCGATCTCGACCACCCGGTGCGGTGGGATGCGGAAGAACGCGGTGGCGGACTCGGAGTTGCGGGACAGGAACGCGAAGACACGCTCGCGCCACAAGGCCATGCCCTTGTGTCGCTTCGATGCGAGGATCCGCTCGCGCCCGAGGAAGAACGAGGTCTGCAGGACCCTGTACTCGATGCCGTAATTCTTCGCGTGCATCAGCTCGCGCGGGACGTGCGGGTCCTCCATGAAGCCGTAGTGTATCACCATCCGGAAGAAGCCGTCGCCCATATCCTCGACCTCGAGCCGCTCGTCGGAGCGGACGTGCGGCACCTCCTCGGTGACGACCGTGAGCACGATGATCCGTTCGTGCAGGACCTTGGTGTGCTGCAGGTGGTGCAGCAGCGCGGGCGGGGTGACGTCCGGGTTGCCGGTCATGAAGACGGCGGTGCCCGGGACGCGGATCGGCTCCTCGGCGAGGATGTTCTTCTTGAAGAAGTCGAGCGGCACGGCGGTGGTCGAAAGGCGGTTCCGCAGGATCGCGCGCCCCTTCTTCCACGTCGTCAGCACGGTGAACACGATACCGGCGACGAGCAGCGGGAACCAGCCGCCGTCGACGACCTTCAGGATGTTCGCGCCGAAGAAGGAGACATCGAAGCAGAGGAAGAAGGCGCAGAGTGCGCCGGCCTTCCAAACGCTCCATCCCCAGAGGCGGCGCGCCACGATGTAGAAGATGAGGGTCGTGATGACCATCGTGGTCGTGACGGCGACGCCGTAAGCGGCGGCGAGGTTGGTGGAGGAGCCGAAGCCGATGACGAGCCCGATCGTCGCGAGCATGAGCACCCAGTTGACGAACGGGATGTAGATCTGGCCGATTTCCTCCGCGGAGGTGTGCTCGATGTTCAGGCGCGGACAGTAGCCGAGCTGGACGGCCTGGCGCGTGAGCGAGAAGGATCCGGAGATCACGGCCTGCGATGCGATGATCGCGGCCAGTGTCGCGAGTCCGACGAGCGGATACAGCGCCCAGTCCGGGGCGAGCCGGTAGAACGGGTTGTGGGCTGCTTCCGGGTACATCAGCAGCAGCGCGCCCTGGCCGAAGTAGTTGAGCAGCAGGGCGGGCAACACGAGCGTGAACCAGCCGAGGCGGATCGGCCGGCGGCCGAAGTGCCCCATGTCGGCGTACAGCGCCTCGCCGCCGGTCACGACGAGGAAGACGGAGCCGAGCACGAGGAAGCCGTGGCCGCCGTTGTCGATGAAGAAGCGGACGGCGTACAGTGGCAGCAGCGCGCGGAGCACCGCGGGCTGTCGCAGGATCGCCGCGATGCCCAGAACCGAGATGACCGCGAACCAGACCAGCATGATCGGCCCGAAGATCAGGCCGACGCCCGCGGTGCCGCGGCGCTGGAAGAGGAAGAGGGCGACCAGGATCGCGACGACGATCGGGATGATGAACGGGTCGAAGGCGGTCGTTGCGACGCTGAGCCCCTCGATGGCGCCGAGCACGGAGATGGCCGGCGTGATCATCCCGTCGCCGTAGAGCAGCGCGGCGCCGAACAGGCCCATCGCGACGAGGATCCAGGCCCGGCTCCACGTCTTCGCGCTCTTCTGCGGCGCGACGAGCGACATCAGAGCGAGAATGCCGCCCTCGCCCCTGTTGTCGGCGCGCATGATGAAGACGAGGTACTTGAACGAGATGACGAGGATCAGCGACCAGAAGATCAGCGACAGCACGCCGAGCACGTTGTCGTGGCTGATCTGCACCGCGAACGCGCCGTAGAAGCATTCGCGAATCGCGTACAGCGGGCTGGTCCCGATGTCGCCGTAGACGACGCCGAGGGCGGTCAGCGTCAGGAAATGAGAGATGTCGGCCGCTGGGCTCACCGGCAGGATGCTGGGCTTCGTCGGTCGTCTCCATTCACGCTCGGCTCGGGTCGCGATGCGCGGCGTCTGGGCGCCTGAGATTGCGCGCGAGACCCGTCGGGCGTCAAATCCCGGGCCGTTTTCGCCGAACCACCCAGGTCCCGTGGTCGGTATGGCCCGCCTGGATGTGCCTGGAGGTGAAGGTGCCGCGGATGGAATCGCCCTCCATCCGGCCGATGAACTGTGTGTCGAGCGTGCAGCCGCAGCCCGGGTCCGTGTACGGCTCGAGGCTGCCGCTGACGGTGCCTCCCTCGGCCCGCACGAAGTGGATCGTGAGGACGCGGCTGGTCGTCGGCCGGGAGCCGATCGTCTGGATGCGGCCCGCCTCCGGGCTGCTCCAGCGAGGCTCCGGCTCGCCCGGCGCGAGCATCAGCACATCTCCCCTCGCCGTGTCCCGCTCCTCGGCCAGGCTGAAGGCGATATAGCCGGATCGGCCGGACTCCCCGCTTTCGTACTCGCCCTCCCAGTCGCCGACGAGCTTCGCGATGGCGGGGGCGGTGCCCGTGACCGGGACCGGCGGAGGCCGGTAGCCGCAGCCGGCGCCGGCCACGAGCGCGGTGAGGGCGAGCATCCTGGCGGTCATGACCATCACCTCCGGATCACTCGTAGCGGAGTGCGCCGATCGGGTCGAGCCGGGCGGCCCGGCGCGCCGGCCACAGGCCGAAGAAGATGCCGACGGCGGCCGCGAAGCCGAAGGCCAGGCCGACAGCGGCGGGCGCGATCGCGACGTTCCATCCGGCCATGCGCTGCAGCATGAATGCACCGCCGATACCGAGGGTGCTGCCGAGGAAGCCGCCGGCGAGACACAGGGTCAACGCCTCGATCAGGAACTGCAGCAGGATGTCGCGACGACGCGCGCCGAGCGCTTTGCGCACGCCGATCTCCCGGGTCCGCTCGGTCACGGAGACGAGCATGATGTTCATGATTCCGATGCCGCCGACGAGCAGCGAGATCAGCGCGATGCCGGCGAGCAGGTACGTGAACGTCTGGGCGGTCTCCTGGAACGTGTTGAGCAGCGTCGTCTGGTTGCGGATCGTAAAATCGCTCGCCTCACCGGGACGCAATCGGTGGGAGCGGCGCAGCGCGCGGTCGATCTCGGCGTAGGCGGGATCGATCGTTCGCTCGGATGTCGTCTGCACGTAGAGCTGGCTGACGCGGTCGGTGCCGAAGACGCGGAACTGCGCCGTCGCGAGCGGGATGTCAATGCTCTCATCGGGGTTGCGGAAGCCCTCGTCGCCCTTGCTCTCGAGCATGCCGATCACCTCGAACGGCACGCCCTTGATCTGGATGGACTGTCCGATCAACGATGCGGATCCGGCGGTCTCGAGCCGGTCACCGACCGCCGACCCGACGACGGCGACACGCCGCCGACCCCGCTCTTCGCCAGGCGTGAAGAGGCGGCCGGTCGCGATCTTCGAGTTCTGAATCGGGAAGTAGTCCGGCCAGACGCCTTCGATCTCGAGATTCGCGTTGGCCCCGCCGTATGCGACCTGGAGTCGCCGCGACATCTCCGGGGAGACGCGGGCGAGGTTCTGCGGCTCGGCCATGAGCGCGTCAGCGTCCTGCGCCGTCATCTTGTTGTCTCCGCGATCGACTCCGCCGAAGAACTGCTGCCCGGGACGTACGGTCAGCACGTTCGTGCCGAGGCTGGCGAGCCGGTCCTGCACGGACTTCTGCGCGCCCTGTCCGAGCGCGATCATCGCGATCACCGCCGCGATGCCGATGATGATGCCGAGCATCGTCAGGAACGAGCGCATCTTGTTGGCGCGAATCGCGCCGAGCGCGACGCGCAGGATCTCGCCGAGCAGCATGGTCTATCTCCTCCCGCCGCCGCCGAGCGGCCCGCTGGCCCGCTGGCGAATCCGATTCGTCATCTCCTCCTGCTGCTGCTGCATGCGGGCAACCGACATCAGGATCACCTTGTCGCCCGGCTCGACTCCGCTGAGGACCTCCGTGTAGTCCCAGTCGTACAGGCCGAGCAGCACGCGGCGGGCTTCCGGTCCTTCCGGCGTCTGCACGAAGACGAAGCCCGGGCGAGGCTCGATCCCCTCCTGCGCGGCCGCCGTGACGGCTGCCGGGTTCGAGCTCGCGGCGCCGAAGCGGCCGCCGCCCCGCGCGGCGCGGAACTGCTCGCGACAGCGGGAGAACGTGGCGCGGTCGGCCTCACTGAGCCCCTGGGGGCCGCCGGCGGAGCGTAGCTTGTCACGGAGTGCCGCACATTCCTGGCTCAGCCCGGCCGTGGCTCCGTTCTCGGCGGCCGCGGGCGTGCGTCCCTGCGTGTCGTCCGCGGCGACGGCAGGAGCACCGGCGGACCCGCCGGGTCGGGCCGAGCCTGCCGCGGCCGGCCTGCCGGCGCCGCCACCCGCGCGTGCGGTGCCGGCGGCGCCGCCCGCGTTGTCGCCGGGACGACCGCCCATGCCCATGCTCGACATGTCCAGACCGAGGACCGAGGCGGCGGCCACGATGTCCTTCGGCGCGACGATCGCCGCATTCGGCACCGCGATGGCGCCCTGCCGCTGCGCGATCCGGATCGTGACCTCCGCGTTCATCCCCGGCTGCAGCAACCCCTCGGAGTTGGGCAGCCGGATCAGCACCGGAAACATCGTGACGTTCTGATCCTGGATCGCCTGCGGCTCGATCTTGTAGACCTTCCCGTCGAAGTGCCGACCCGGGTACGCCTCGACGGTGACGTCCGCCGGTTGCCCGGGCTTGACCTTGCCAATGTCGGTCTCGTCGACCAACGTGCGGACCTGGATCTCCGATAGGTCGGCCATCGTCATCAGCGTCGTGCCGCCCGACACGTTCGCGCTCGCGGACGCGATGATCACGCCGGGCTCGACGTTCTTCACGATGATCGTGCCGGCGATCGGCGCCCGAATCGTGACATCGCTGAGCCGCTCCTGCGCGAGCTGCAGGTTCGTCTTCGCCTTGACCAGCTGCGCCTTCGAGTTGGCCTCATCGAGCCGGGCGGTCTCGAGCTCCTGCTCGGTGACGACGTTCGCCTGCCGCAGCTCCTGCGTCCGCTTCAGCTGGGCGGAGGAGGTCTCGAAGCGGGCCTGCGCCACGTCGAGGTCGGCCGCCGCCTGCTCGTACGCGTTGCGCACGTCGCGGGGATCGATCTCGGCGAGCAGCGTGCCCTGCGGCACCTTGTCGCCGGTCTCCGCGTGAACATCCAGTACTTCGCCGGATGCCTTCGACTTGACCTCCACGACGCGGATCGGCTCGACCGTGCCGGCCGCCTCCGCCTGGATGTTCAGATCGCGCCGCTCCACCACCACCACCTCCGAGGAGCTGGTCTCCGTCTCGGCCGCGTCGGAGCGATTGCAGCCCGCCAGCGCGACACCGCTCGACAGTGCGAGCACGGTTGCCAGCGCGTACTTGGAACGCATCGGATTCCACCTCCCCAAGTCGATCCGGCTGGCACCCGTGCGGCGCCCCGGCTTCGAGTTCGTAGTCATCACAGCTCCCTCCCGACCAGCGCCTCGAGCTGAGCTCGGGCGATCTGGTACGCGTGCTTCGCCGTCACCAGGTCCGTCTGTGCCTGTACCAGGTTCACCTGCGACGTGATCCGGTCGAGGATGGTGGACGCACCCAGACGGTAGCGCTCCTCCTGCACCCGCAGGTCCTCCTCCGCAACGGTCAGCGACTGCTTGGACAGCGACACCTGCTCCTCGGCCAGGTGCAGCGCGGCGAGGAGGTCGTTCAGCTGCGTACGCGCGCCCCGCCGCGCGTCCTCGAGCTGGGCATCGGCGACGTCGGCCTGGATCGATGCGCGCGCAGACGCCTGCTCGCGCTGCAGCCCGTTGAAGATCGGGTAGGAGAGGCCGAGCCGGACGCTCCAGCTGCCGCGGGCACCCGAAAACGCCGGGGTCTCGTTGAACCAGTCGTAGCCGCTGGAGAGCCGCAGGCTGGGCAGGTACTGCGAGCGGGCGGCGCCGACGCCGGACCTCGCGGCCTTGAGCGATGCCTCGGCGGTCACCACCGTCGGCGCCTGGTGCAGCACGATGTCCATCAGAGCCGAATCCGCGAGCACGAGCGGCTCCGGCTCGGCGAGCTCGGTGCTCTCCGCACCGACCGGACCGTTCTCACCTACCAGCTGTCCGAGCTTGTACGCGGCGCTATTGCGGGTCGTCTGCGCTTCCAGCAGAGCCTTTTGCGCCGTCGTCAGCTCGAGCTGCGAGCGGAGCACGTCAGAGCGTGTGGCGGTGCCGACGTCGGCCCGGCGTTGCGCCGCCTGCAGCCCCGCCCGGGCGTTCTGGAGTCGCGACCGCGCGACCTGGATCAGCTCCTCGCCCTGAAGTACGTCGAAGAACGTCTGCTTGGCGGACAGCGTCACGGCGAAGCGCTGCTCGAGCAGCGACGCCCGCGCGGCCTGCGTCTCGGCTTTCGCCTGGCTCAGCTCGGCGCCTCGCCGGAAGCCGGTGAAGATGTCCATGGAGGCGGAGAGACCCGCGGAGTAGCTGTCCTGCGAGCCGGAGACGGTCGTGTTCGTCTGCGAGTTGAATCGCTCGGTGCTGTTCAGCGCGGCACTCGTGGACATGCTGAGCGAGGGCAGGAAGCTGCCGATCGCGGTGCGCTCGCCCCAGCGGGCGGTGCGCACGTTGCCTTCACTCTGCACCATTGCAGGGCTGTGCTCGAGCGAAAGGCGAATCGCCTCGTCGAGCGTCACCGAGTCCGTCGGCGCCGGAAAGGCGCGCGGGGTCGTCGTATCGATGACGATCGCCTGCGCGGAAAAGACGCGCCGACCCGTCGTGTCACGGGCCGCTGTGGGCACCTGCGCGGCGAGGGCCGCGGTGACGCCCTGCGCGATCAGCGCCGCGATCACGATCACCGGTGTTCGCATCCTCTTCAAAATCGCCTGCCTCCATCTCCGCGGCGGTCGTGGTCGTGCCGCTCGTATTCTCTCCTGCGCTCGGCGCGCAGGCTGTCTTCCTTCATGCGCTGCTCGGGCGTGAGCAGCTCCCGGATCTCGGCGCGTGTTGAATCCACAATCGCCCGCAGCTCCGGTCCGCGCTGCTTCCAGAACGCGTCCATCTGGGCTCGGCGCCGCTCGAGGATCGCCTCGGCCTGCTGCCGCTGCTGCGGCGTCAGGTCGAGCCGGTCGAGCAGGTGGCCATGCGACGCGGAGTCGCCATCGGCCCCGACCCGAGCGGGCTCCCGAGCGCTGACCACGCGCACGGTCGCCGCGCCCGCGAGCGTGCCGACGATGAACGTGGCGATCAGCACCACCAGCCCGATCCAGCGGGAGCGGCCTGACATGTTCATTATCGAATTCCTCCTTCGACGGCGGCGATCATGTCGCCGACGGTCGGTTCCCTTTCCGTGACGATCCAGGTGCTGACGGGCGCGGGTACGTTGAGTGCCTCCGCGAACCCGGTGGACGGCGCCGGCAATGCAGCCGCGCCGGGCCGCGCGAGCCCGAGGGCCAGCGCAGAGGCGAGCGCGATCAGCGCCGCCGCCGCCAGAGCCGGTCGGGCCCAATCGGCGAGGACCACCATCGCCCCGCGTTCCGTCGCCCGTCGTTGCAGCTCCGGCAGCGCGGCCTCCATCACCCGCCGCACCAGGCGCTCCCGCGCCACGGGCGTCAGCAGTGGACCGAGATCAATCCCGTCGCGTTTCATCGAGCTCCTCCGCATAGAACCCCTGCCCGAGCCGCTCGCGCAGCGCGCGGCGGGCGTAAAACAGGTGCGACCGAACCGTGCCCTCCGGCATCATCAGCCGCTCCCCGATCTCGCGGTGGGTCCAGCCCTCGAGATCGTGGAGCAGCACCACCTCGCGCTGCACCTCCGATAGCGTCTCGAGCGCCCGTGCGAGACGCTCCCGGAGCTCGTTGCGCTCCGCGACCGCGGCCGTGTCCGACTTCGCATCGCCACGTCGCACGTGCTCGAGCGGCTCGGCCTGCCGGACCCTCCGGCGGCGACGGAGCGAGTATGCACGGTTGCGAGCGATCGTGATCAGCCACGCACCGAAGCGCGCCGGCTCACGACAGTCATCGAGGCGCTCCAGGGCGCGGATCAGCGCGTCCTGCGTGGCATCCTCCGCCTCCGCCGGCTCGCCCAGCGTCGCGAGCGCGACGGCGTAGGCGGCTCCGACGTGCCGGCGGACGAGAACCTCGAACGCGTCCCTGTCACCCTCCCGGGCGAGCTCGACCAGTCGGGCGTCCGTTTCGGTCATGTGAATAGAGACGCGCCAGGGGGCATCAACGTTGAATCCAGAGCGGGACGGGCCGGCGCGTGGCGCCGCCCTGGCGGGCGGGGCGCCGGCGCTTCGCGCGGGGCGCTCCTGCGGAGGGCGCCACTTCGCGGGGGCGGCTTCGCCGGGGGGCGCTCCGCCCTGACGGGCGATCGCGGGGGGCGCTCCGCCCTGGCGGGCGATCGCGGGGGGCGCTCCGCCCTGGCGGGCGATCGCGGGGGGCGCTCCGCCCTGGCGGGCGATCGCGGGGGGCGCTCCGCCCTGGCGGGCGATCGCGGGGGGCGCTCCGCCCTGACGGGCGATCGCGGGGGCGCTCCGCCCTGACGGGCGATCGCGGGGGGCGCTCCGCCCTGACGGGCGATCGCGGGGGGCGCTCCGCCCTGGCGGGCGATCGCGGGGGGCGCTCCGCCCTGACGGGCGGTCGCGGGGGGCTATCCAGCGGGTGGCGTCGTGCGGAGGAGCAGCCAGCCCACCGCGCCGCTGAGGATGGAGCCGGCGAAGACGCCGACCTTGGCGGCGGCGAGGGCATGGGGGTCGCCGAGGCCGAGCGTCGCAATGAAGATCGACATCGTGAAGCCGATGCCGCACAGCCATGCGGCGCCGTAGATCTGGCGCCAGGTGACGCCGGCGGGGAGACGGGCGAGGCCGAGTCCGATCGCGGCGCGGGCGAAGATCATGACGCCGGCCTGCTTGCCGAGGACGAGGCCGAGCGCGACGCCGGCGGTTACGTTCGCGGCGGCGCCGGTGCTGCCGCGCAGGTGCACGCCGGCGTTCGCGAGCGCGAAGAGGGGCATGACGAGGTACGCGACGTATCCGTGCAAAGCGTTTTCGAAGCGGCAGAGCGGGCTCTGCACGTGCCGGCAGGCCATCTCGAGGTGGTGCGCGGCGTGGCGCTGCTCGATCGTCGGTGGTCCGGCCCGGTGGCCGTGGGGGTCGAGGATCTCGGCGAGGCCGCGCACGTGCTGGACGAAGTCGCTGCGATGCATGCGTCGCGTCGCGGGGATCAGCAGCGCGACGAGCACACCCGCCACGGTGGCGTGCACGCCGGAGTCCAGGACCGTGATCCAGACGCCGCCACCGAGCACGGCGTAGACGACCGGTCGCCAGATGTGCAGCCGGTTCGCGAGCGCGATCAACGCGAGCAACAGCAGCGCGATGCCGAGGCTGGTCCATGCGATCTTCCCGGTGTAGAAGATCGCGATGACGATCACGGCCCCCAGGTCGTCGGCGATCGCGAGGGCGGCGAGGAAGATTTTCAGGCCGAGCGGAATCCGTCGGTTCAGCAGCGATAGCACCCCGAGCGAGAAGGCGATGTCGGTGGCCATGGGGATACCCCAGCCGGTGTGCGCCGGGGTTCCGGCGTTCAGGGCGAGGTAGATGGTAGCCGGCACGATCATTCCGCCGAGCGCCGCGATCAGCGGTAGAAGCGCCTTCTTCGGTGCCGAAAGCTCGCCGATCAGCAACTCCCTCTTGATCTCGAGGCCGACGAGGAAGAAGAACATGGCCATCAGACCATCGTTGATCCAGTCGCGTAGCGGCTTCTCGAGGGCGTAGAACGGGCTGGAGACGCCGATCGGCATCTCCCAGACGCGGTCGTAGGAGGCCGCGAAGGGACTGTTGGCCCAGAGGACGGCGGTCAGAGCGGCCGCCAGCAGGATGATTCCGCCCGACGCCTCCATCCGGAGGAAAGTCTGGAACGGGCGGATCAGGGCGCTCCGCGGGAGGCGCCTTCGTACCTTCGTCGCGTTCATCCCCACCTCGCCACCACTGCCGCTCCAAGATGCGTTGAACCCGCGGCCGGCGACAGGGGTTTTCGGGGCAGGCAGCCTTGCCGTCACGGCCCTCCGGCGCCGGTGCGAGCGAGCGGGCCACCAGCGCTCGGGCGAGGAGCGGATTCAACCATCTCCGCGCTGGCGGTGTCCAATGCATTGATGGCCGGCTCTCACCCCCTGCGGAGATCCCCCGATGGAATCGCTCAGGCGTGCATCCGAGGCGTCACTTCCGCGATGGCCGGCGGCGTGCGCCATCGCGGTGCTGGTCGCAGCGAGCCCTCTCGCGGCACAGAGCTCCGCACACGCCGCGATCCCTGCCGCACCCTCCGTCCACGCCGTCGAGCGCGCCGGGACCATTGCTCTCGACGGCAGGCTCGACGAAGGCGCCTGGGCCGCGGCGCCCGCGGCGACGGACTTCCTGCAGAGCCAGCCGAACGAAGGCGAGCCCGCGACGCAGCGCACCGAGGTGCGCTTCCTGATCGACGCCGAGGCGCTGTACGTCGGTGCGCGGATGTTCGATTCGGAGGGAGCAAAGGGCGTCCGGGCCCGGCTAAGTCGCCGCGACGCGGACAACAGCGCGGACGAGCTCGAGGTGATCTTCGACACCTACCACGACCGGCTTGGGCGCACCGTCTTCTCGGTGGGTCCGTCGGGCTCGCGAGGGGACGCCTACGGTCCGGGCGGCAGCAACACGGACGAGTCCTGGGATCCGGTGTGGGAGGTGAAGACCACGGTGGACTCGCTCGGCTGGACCGCGGAGATGCGCATCCCGCTCTCCCAGCTGCACTTCCCTACTGACTCACTGCAGACGTGGGGGCTGCAGCTCTGGAGGACGGAGGCGCGGACGAACGAGATCTCGATGTGGTCGTTCTGGCGGCGCAACGAGCAGGGTGGACCGTCAAGGTTCGGCGAGCTGGAGGGCATTCGCATCGCGAATCAGCCGGGGCGGGCGGAAGCGCTGCCCTACGTTGTCGCGAGCTCCTCCTTCCTCAACTCCGTGGATGCCGGCAACCCGTTCCGCTCCAGCCGCGAGAACCACTACCGGGCGGGGCTCGACCTGAAGTACGTCCTGACGCCTACGCTGACGCTGGCGGCGACGGTCAACCCGGACTTCGGTCAGGTCGAGGTCGATCCGGCCGTCGTCAACCTGTCGGCGTTCGAGACCTTCTTTCCGGAGCGCCGGCCATTCTTCGTGGAGGGCTCGGGGCTGTTCGACTACGGCTCCTTCTGGTGCCACTTCTGCAGCAACGCGTCGTCACTCGACCTCTTCTACTCGCGGCGTATCGGGCGTTCCCCGCAGGGCGCCTCGATCGCCCGGGACGCCGGCGACTACGCGGACATACCGGAGAGCACGACGATTCTCGGGGCGGCCAAGATCACCGGGCGCACGCCGTCCGGATACTCGATTGCGCTGCTCGACGCGGTCACCAGTCATGAGTCCGCGCACGTGCTGAACGGCACAGGGCAGTTCGACGTGCCGGTCGAGCCGGCGACGAATTACTTCGTCGCGCGCATCAAGCGCGATCTGCTGGGAGGCAATCTGGTCGTCGGCGGGATGGCCACGTCGACCGTCCGGTCGCTGAACAGCGCGCCGCTCGAGGGGTTGCTCAACCGGCACGCGGAGGCCGCCGGGCTGGACACGGAGCTGTGGTGGGGCAAGCACACCTACCACGTTCTGGGGCAGTTCGCCGTCTCCCAGATCGGCGGCAGCGCGGACGCGATCCTGCGTGCGCAACGCTCCAGCGCCCGCTACTTCCAGCGCCCGGATCGAGAGGGGACCGGCAACGGGCTGTTCTCCGATGCCTACGACCCGGAGGCGACGTCGTTGCGCGGCTTCGCGGGTTATTTCCGCGTTGCGAAGGACGCCGGCAACTGGGAGTGGGAGTCGTCGCTCAACGTGCGCAGCCCCGGCTTCGAGGTGAACGACCTCTCCTTCCTGACGCGCGCCGACTACATCTGGATGAATGCCAATCTCGTGCGGCACTACACGAAGCCGACGAGCTGGTATCGCAGCCTCTGGTTCGACGTCGGCGGGCAGCAGCAGTTCAACTTCGACGGCGACCGGACGGACGGTCAGGTCCAGGCGTACGCGCAGTACGAGGCCCCGAACTACTGGAACTTCTCCGGCTTCGTCATGCACCGCTTCGGACACCTCGACGATCGCATCGCCCGCGGCGGACCGCAGCTCCGCACCCCGGCATGGAACGGCTATTTCCTGAACGTCTCGACCAACTCGCGGCACGCGGTCTCGTTCGACGGAAGCGGGAGCTGGGGTCGCGACGAGGAAGGCCTGGAGAACTACTCGCTCTACCTCGGGGCGACGTATCACCCGGTCCCGAGCGTCAGCGTCTCGGTCGGGCCCAACCTGTCGCGGAACTGGAGCTCCTACCAGTACGTGACCAGCGTGGGCGATCCGACCGCCACCGACTTCTACGGCCGGCGCTACGTCTTCGCGACGCTCGACCAGCGGACGCTGTCGATGGACACGCGCCTGTCCATGACGTTCACGCCTACCCTCTCGCTCGAGCTATTCGCGCAGCCGTTCATCGCCAGCGGCAGCTACTCGCACTACAAGGAGTTCGCTGCGCCGCGGGTGCTCGAGAAGACGCTGTACGGCCGCGACATCGGCACGATCGCAGCGGCCGGCGAGGGCTTCGACCGCGAGTTCACGGTGGACCCGGACGCCGCGGGGCCGGCCCAGCCGTTCACGTTCGGCGCGCCGGACTTCAACTTCCGCTCGTTGCGCGGCAACGCCGTGCTGCGCTGGGAATACCGCCCCGGCTCGACGCTCTTCCTCGTGTGGACCCAGCAGCGGAGCGACACGGAGCCGGTCGGGGACCTGTCGTTCGGACGTGACCGCGCCGCGCTCTTCGCCGCCCGACCCGACAACATCTTCCTCGTGAAGGTGAACTACTGGGTCGGATTCTGAGCTCAGCGTCTCAGCCGCCGAGGCTGTCGGGCGGCTTCTCGATCTCACGCGGCGCGGTGAGCACCTTCACATAGCACCAGCCGGCGAGCCCCCAGACGAAGGCGAGGGAGAGGAGCAGGAAGATCCATCCGAGCGGGGTCATCAGCGTTCCTCCACACCAGGGTTGCGATCGTCGTTGTCGAGGCCTGTGCGCCGCCAGCGCCGCCGGCCGTACCGGACCATGACGGCCAGCATCACCGCGTTGAGGGCGATCCACCCGATGGCGTAGGTCGCCTCGGGGTCGGCCACCACCGCGGCGATCGAGCCCTTGAGGTTCTGCACGCAGAATCCGACGAAGACCACCACCAGGTAGACCGGCGCCACGTACTTCATCAGAAAGCGGAAGAGCCGGGGGATCCTCATCTGAGCGCCGTGATGGGCCTCCTCGAGGCCGCGATCGATGCCGAACACCCACGAGAAGAGAATGATCTGGATCATCGCCAGCACGAAGATCAGGAACGTCCCGACCCAGAAGTCGATGGTCGACCAGAACAGGCTGTTGCGGCTGAAATAGACGACCAGGCTGCCGCCCACCAGGGCGAGGGAGGCGAGCACGGTGGTGGCGGCGCGGCGTGAGATACCCATCGACTCGCGGAAAAACGCGATGGAGGGCTGGTACATCGACAACGACGAAGTGATGGCGGCAAGGAACAGCATCAGGAACCAGACCGCGCCGATGAAGTTGCCGAGACCTCCCATATGGGCGAACACCACCGGGAGGGTGTTGAAGCCGAGCCCGAACGTGCCGGTGGCCACCGCCGCGGTGGTGCCGGTGAGACCGAGGAAGATGAAGGAGGCGGTGAGGGTGATGAGCCCGCCGAAGCCGACCTCGAACAGCTCGTTGGTGGCGGAGGCGGTGAGGCCGGAAAGAACCACGTCGTCCTCCTTCGACAGGTACGAGGCGTAATTCAGGATGATCCCGAATCCGACCGAGAGGCTGAAGAAGATCTGGCCCGCCGCGGCCAGCCACGTCTGGAAGTTGCCGAGGGCCGAGAAATCGGGGTTCCAGATGTAGCCGAGGCCGTTGAGCACGTTCTGGTCCGGAACGGCGGGGTCCGGGGTGCCCAGCGTGAGCACCCGGATGAGGACGATCAGCGCGCACACGGCCATGGTGGGCATGGCCCAGGTGACGAACTTCTCGATCCCCTTCGACAGGCCTCGATAGACCAGGAAAAGGTTCACCAGGATGGTGGCGGCGAAGAAGAGGATGGTGGTGCCGTGGCCGGCATTCAGCATCCCGTTGGCGTGGGTACCGATGAAGTTGTTGTAGAAGTCGGCGGAGGCCTGGGTCTGCTGGGCGATCGGAGTGGTTGGATCGACGCCGATCCCGCCGGTGAGGTACTGCCAGAAGTAGGCGAGGCACCAGGACTCGATGAAGACGTAGTAGTACGACACGGCGAGGGGGATGAGGATGCCGATCACCCCCAGGTAGCGGGCCCAGTCTCCCTTGCCGAAGAGCCCGAGGATGGAGGGCGCCGAGTGCAGCCCCTTGGTGCCGCCGTACCGGCCCATCGTCCACTCGGCCCATCCGATCGGGATACCCAGGAACAAGAGCGCGCAGAAATAGGGGATCATGAACGCGCCGCCACCGTTGGCCGCGGCCTGGCCGGGGAAGCGGAGGAAGTTGCCCAGCCCGACTGCCGAGCCCGCCACGGCGAGGATCACGCCGAGGCGGCTTCCCCATTTCTCTTGCTGCGTCTCCTGAGCCATCCTTCACCTCCTGGCTGAGAGGCGGCGCGCCGGCCTGCCCCACGTCATCGCAAGAAAGATCGTCGGTACTGTGAGCCTTGAGCGGCGGATGGTACCACACCCGCCCGATGAGCCGCCATGCCAACGTGCCGGGTCCACCGGCTCACGCCGGCATCCCAACGGTTCTGCCCGTGGGGCTGTCTATGGATATGTAAGGAGTCGTAACCCTCCCCGGCGACCCGGAAAGAGACCCATGTCGGACTTTCGCATGGAGCTGCGCTCGACCCTCCGCGGCCTGTCCCGCGCGCGAACGCTCGCCGCCGCAGCGGTGATCTGCCTCGCCCTCGGGATCGGGGCGACGACCTCGATCTTCACCGCGGTGGACGCCGCGCTGCTGCGCCCGCTGCCCTTCCCGCAGGCCGAGCGGCTGGTGAACGTCTTCCGGACGACCCCACAATTCGACAGCGGTCCGTTCTCGCCGGCGACCTTCCTCGACCTCCGGCGCTCCGTCGGTTCACTTTCATCGCTTTCCGCGGTGACGTCGGGCTCGGCGCTGCTGCAGGTCGGTGAGCACGGGCAGAGGATCTCGAAGGCGCGGGTGTCGGACGACTTCTTCTCGACGCTCGCCGCGAAGGCGCTGCACGGACGCGTGATCCGGCCGGGTGACGACGACCCGGCGGCCGATCCCGTCGCGGTGATCACGGAGGAGCTCTGGCGGGAGCGGTTCGGTGGAGACCCCGGCACGGTCGGGCGGCGAGTCCGCATTGACGGCGAGAGCCACGAGATCGTCGGTATCCTGCCGCCCGGATTCAAGGTGCCGAACGGCAGCCGGGTGTTCCAGCCCGACGTATGGGTGCCGCTGCGTTTCACGCCCCAGCAGGCGGCAGGGCGCGGCAACAACTTCCTGATGCTGATCGGACGGCTCGGGTCGCGAGCGGATGTCTCTGCTTCGAATGCCGAGCTCCACGGCATCATGGACGGGATCGCGAGCGAGAACCCGGACCTGCAGGGCGAGCAGGTGCGGGTAGTCCCGTTGCAGGCGGCGTCCGTGTACGCGATTCGAGGGCCGCTGCTGCTGCTGCTGGGCGCCGTCGGCTTCGTCCTGCTCATCGCCGCGGCCAACGTCGCGAGCCTGTTGCTGGCGCGGGGTCTGGCGCGCCGCGGGGAATGGGCCGTCCGCTCCGCGATGGGCGCCGGCTGGGCCGAGATGCTACGGGCCACGCTGCTGGACAGCGCGGTCCTCGCCGTCGTCGGGGCCACAGCCGGCATCGGACTGGCCTGGGCGGGAGTCAGGCTGATCGGAGCGCTGGTGCCGAGTGGGCTGCCGCAACTGGTCGAGCTCCACGTCGATGCGCGCATTCTCGCCTTCGCGCTCGGACTCGCGGCTCTGGTCGCGCTGGTGTGTGGGACCGTGCCCGCGCTGCAGGCGCAGCGCGTCGCGCCCGCCGATGCGCTCCGGGGTGAAGGCCGTTCCGGGAGCGCGGGGCGCCACCACCGGCTGCTCCGGGGCCTGATCATCGCCGAGGTCGCTCTGTCTCTTGTGCTGCTGCTGGGGGCGGGGCTCGTGCTGCGCGGCTTTGAGCGGCTCGTCAGTCAGGATCCCGGCTTCGATCCGGTGCCGCTGCTTACGCTGAACGTGGATCTCGCCCCGGATCGGTACCCGGACGGCGGTACGGCCGAGCGTTTCCTGCACCCCGCCCTGGAGCAGATCCGGGCGCTACCCGGAGTGCAGGAGGCGGCGGCGATCTCACTGATCCCGTACACCGATTGGGGCTGGAACTTCAACATCCGCTACGAGGGGCAACCCGTCGAGGAGCGCACCCGGCTGCCGCTGGTCGAGACGCGCATCGCGACGCCGAGCCTCTTCGCCACGCTGGGCATGCGCCTGGAGCGCGGGCGCCTGCTCTCACCCGCGGATGATGCGTCGCCGAACGGGCCAACGGTCGTCGTCGCAAACGAGGCGCTGGCGGCGCGCGATTTCCCCGGGCAGGATCCGATCGGAAAGCGATTCCACACCAGCGACACGACGTTCGCGACGATCGTGGGCATCGTCAGCGACATCAAGAACCTGGGTCCCGACAACCCGCCCTCGCCGGAGGTCTATTACAGCTACGCGCGCGGCTGGTCGAGCAGCACCAGCTTTCCGCTGATCGTACGAGTCCAGGGCGATCCGTCGCGGAGCGCGCGCGCGATCGAGAGCGCGATCCACACGATCGATCCGACGGCGGCGGTGAGCGCGGTCCGGCCGATGCGGCAGGTGATCGAGGAGTCCGAGGGGAGACCGCGCTTCTACCTCGTGCTGATCGGCGTCTTTGCCGGCGTCGCCCTCCTGCTGGCGCTCGCGGGGCTGTACGGCATCACGAGCTACTTCGTCGAGCAGCGTCGCCACGAGCTCGGGATCCGCTCCGCCCTGGGCAGCACCGCCGGCCGCACGGTCGCACTGGTGATGCGGCAGGGGCTCGGGCTGGTCGTGATCGGCGGCATCGTCGGACTGGCGGGGGGAGCCATGCTCACCCGTTTGTTGTCCGGACTGCTGTACGGGCTGAGCCCACTCGATCCGGTGACGTGGCTGGTCGTCAGCGCGGCCCTGTGCGTCGTGGCCGCGCTCGCCATCCTGGTCCCCGCCCGCAGAGCATCGGCCGTGGATCCGCTGGTCGCGATGCGCGCCGATTAGGAGCGCGGATGCGGCTTGCGCGGCGGCTGCGGCGTGGTTTCCTTTTCCTGCGATGCACCTCTTCTGGATCCTGCTCGCAGTCCTCGCCGTCATCGGGGGCGTCATCGGCGTCGAGCGCGTCCGCTCGGCTCGATACAGACGCCCTCACATCACCGACGACATGATCCGCCGCGTCGAGGATGACGGCGAGCTGTGGGTCGAGGACGAGGAGCCCCTCGACCTGGAATCGATCCGGGAGGAAGAGGAGAGGTTCTTCGACGACTGGGACGAGATCGAGGAGTGGTGAGCTAGTTCGCCGTCCAGAAGAGGATCGCGCCACACGGGCTTGTGGAGCCGGAGTAGCGTTGCGGGATCCCCTGCGCCGAAGCGTACACCTCCAGCCCCGACAGCTCGTCGGGCGACAGCAGATCGTCGACCGAGCCCGTCGCGGATCCGTAGCCACCCTGCTGCACGACCTGGCCATCCAGGACCAGCGTCGGATAGCAGGTGCCCTGCGAGGACATGGTTCTCGCGCTGCGCATGATCGCCGTGGCGCCAGCTCCGGCCGGCATGGTGACGATCTCGACTCCGCGCATGGCCCGCAGCAGGTCCGAGATCCTGCGGGCGTGACGATCCGCGATCTGCTCTGGCGTCATGTAGCTGCCGGCGTGCTTCGCCATGCGGGCGTAGAAGCCGACGCGCTCCAGCCCCGGATCGTGGGCCGGCTCTGCTGCTGCGGCCTGCGCAGCGGCGCGCCCCGGCAGGAGCAGCGCCACCGCGGCGATCAGGCACAGCGTTCCGCGGGCGCTCACTTCGGCACGGACCTGAGCGGCCCTCGGTCGTCCTCGGGGGGGAGCGTGGTGGCAGTCACGGCGTTGCCGTCGCCGGCGCGGCGGGCCGCCGCCTGCAGCAGCGACTCGACGTCGATACCGAACGCCGATGAGAGCTGCTCGACGAGCGCGAGCGTACCCCGGAAGCGCTGGCTCGCGACGTTCGCGACCCCGTCTCCGTTGCCGCCGTCGACCACGACCATACGGTCGATGTCGATCCCCTCGATGGCGCCCGATGCGAGCTCCATCAACCGGGGCAGCTTCTCGGCGATGAAGACCTGGAAGCCGCGATCGCCGCCTTCGCGGATCGCGGAGAAGAGCAGCTGCAGCACCTGGGATTGCGCTCGCCCCGTCTCGAGGATCGGCGCGGCCATCGCCTTCGCGCGCGCCTCGGCCGCGGTGCGCTCGGCCTCCGCCGGCGTGATGACGTCCGCGTTGAGGCGCTCGCGCTCGGTCTCCGTGCGCCGCTTCTGCAGATCGCGCTCGGCCTCCACCTCGGCGCGCTCGGCCAGCACGCGGGCGACCTTGTCGGCGGTCTCCGACTCCTGGCGGAGCTGCGCCTGCCGCACCTTCAGCTGCGTCTGGGCTTCCGAGATCTGGATCTGGGCCTGTGCCTCCGCGACCGCGGCGGTCTGGTCCGCGGCGGCCTTCTTCTGCCGCGTCTCCGACTGGTTCTCCGCCTCGGCCACTTCGGCGTCCTTGATCACCTGCGCCGTCTTCTTCCGGCCCATCGCCTCCAGATAGCCGACCTCATCGCTGACGTTCTGGATCTTCAGCACATCGAGCGAGAAGCCGAGCTTCTTCAGGTCGTTCTCGGCTTCTTCCGCCAGGTTCTGCGCGAACATGAGCCGGTCCTCGTTCACCTGCTCGGGCGTGAGCGTCGCGAGCACGCCGCGCAGGTTGCCCGTCAGCGTCTCCTTCGCGAGTCCCTCGATCTCCTCCGGCAGCTTGTCGAGCAGCCGCTCGACCGCGTTGTTGAAGTCGGTCTCCGGCTCCGAAGCGATCTTCACGTTTGCGATCGCCTGGACGCTGAGCGGGATGTTCCCCTTCGAGAACGCGTTCGAGACCGTGATCTCGAGCGGGATCGTCTCCAGCGAGACGTACTGCACGCTCTCGAGGATCGGGATCCGGATCGTGCGTCCGCCGATCACCGCGCGATAGCCGACGCGACGACCATCGCTCAGCGAGCGACGTCGCCCGGTGATCACCGCCGCGCGGTTCGGCGGCACGATGATGATCAGGTTCCTGATCGTCCAGATGACGACCAGCAGCGCGAAGAGGACGACGAGACCCGCCGCCATTCCAAAGGTCTCGATCATGGCCGGAGCTCCTACTCTATAGGTGAATCGAACGGCGATACGAGGGCGGTGCCCTCGCGCATCTCCACGATCACGACCTGCTTCCAGCCTTCGCTGGATACATCCTCGGAGCCGAACGGCTTCGCGCGCAGCTCGTACTCCCGTTCCCCGCGCCGGACCAGGATCCGACCGGAGCGCGCGGCGCCAACCGGCAGGACGACCCTCGCCGGTAGCCCGACGAAGCTGCTCTCGTCCTCGCGCTCCCCCGCCTCCGTCGACCGGACGTAGCCGAACGTGATGACGCTCACTGCAGCGGCCAGCACGCCGCCCAGAGCGCTCGCCGCGACGTCGACGAACGGATGCGCGTCGAGTCCCGAGTGCGCGAGAACCAGCCCGACCGCGCCGAAGCCGAACAGGAAATACGTGATCGTCCGCAGCGACAGGATACGCGCGGCCTGCATGTCGTGCGCGCTCGCGTGCCCCGCGGCCGCGCCATGGGCGCCGGCCGTCACGTCGCTCAGCTCGCCATCGACGCCGGCGTCGCCCACGATGTCGACATCATGGCCGCCGAGCCCGAGATCGGCGTCGTGGCCGCCGATGCCGACATCCCCGCCGTGGTCGCCGAAGAAGTCGCCGATCAGCGAGACCAGCAGCATTCCACCGCCGACGATGAGCGCGAACCAGTAGACGGCCTGCATGCTCGCCCAGCCGCGTTGTGAAGAGATGACGAGAGGAAACGTCTGTACGGAAAATCGCGGAACGGCGGTGCCCGGGCAAGGTCGGGTGGCCGAGATCGTGTAGCATTGAAGTAGAAATGTCCTAGCTGAGTGAAGTAGAAATGTCCTCCTTCGGGATCTGTTCGAATACGTTCGGGCGGACCCTGCTCCCGGAGAGAGGACGTGCTGAGCTTGAGCCAGAGTGATCGTGATTACCTGTTCGTCCTTCGCCAAGTCCAGGATCAGAAGCTGTCGGTGAGCGAAGGAGCTCGCCGACTCAGGCTTGGAGTGCGGCACATGCGGCGTCTCGTCCGCCGATTCGAGAAGGAAGGGGATGCTGCGGTGATCCACCGGCTTCGTGGGCGGCCCTCCAACCGGCGCGTGAAGGGTGAGGTTCGCGTTCGAGCGCTCCAGAAGGCCCGTGAAACGCTCTACAAGGACTTCGGACCCACGCTTCTGAGCGAGCACCTCGCGCGCGATCCGGTGATCGGGTCGATCCACCCTTCTACGCTGCGGCTCTGGCTTATCGCGGACGGGCGCTGGGAGATCACACCCCGCAAGCACAAGCACCGCAGACGAAGGGAGCGGCGCCCCTGCTACGGCGAGCTCGTGCTCATGGACACCTCGATCCACCCCTGGCTCGAGGAGCGCAGCACCGAGGAGATCGTGCTCATCGCAATGATCGATGATGCGACGAGTCGCCTCTACGCCCGCTTCTTCCCCCGCGACACGGGAGCCGCAAATCGCCAACTCCTCATCGACTACCTCCGTCTGCACGGGCGGATGGGTGCTCTCTACACCGACCGTGCCGGCCACTTCGAGGTCCACTTCCGCGCCTCCGAGAGGCGGGAGAAGGACTTGGAGGCAGGGCTTACCCTCATCGAGCGTGGCCTCGCTGCTCTGGAGATCGAGCTGATCCGCGCCCTCTCTCCTCAAGCCAAGGGACGAGTGGAGCGGCTCTTCGGCACACTGCAGGACCGGCTGATCAAGGAGATGCGCGTCGCCGGGATCTCCAGCCTGGAGGAGGCGAACCGCTTTCTTCAGGAGGTCTTCATTCCGTTCTGGAACGAGCGCTTCGTTGTCGAGCCAGCCCAGAGCGCAGATGCGCACCGCCCGCTCCCCGGAGACGCCGACCTCCTACGCCTGTTCGCAGAGACTGAGGAGCGTGTCATTCGGGCTGACTTCGTCTTCCGCTACAACAGCCGCTACTTCCAGATCGAAGCGGACGAGGCGGACGGCGCCATGCCCAGGAGGCGGCTGACGATCGAAGAGCGCCTCGACGGCACGACGCACTTCCGGTGGCGAGGGCGCTACCTGCAGCCGACCGCTCTCGCGGCGCCTCCACAACCGAAGCAGACCACGGCGCCTGCGTGTCCGAAGCCCCATTTGGCGACTGGCGCTGCAGACAGGCCCCCGGCCGCTGACCACCCATGGCGCCGATTCCCCGTCCTGGTCGGCCGAGGCCGCATGCGCACTTCAGTCGTGGCCGCCGCTTCGCTACGGCCCGACACCCACGTGGCAGCAAAGACGCCATCAACATCCACGAAGCCGGGGGGCACCTAGGACATTTCTACTTCACTCAACCCTAGGACTTTTCTATTTCACTCGAACATCGGGTGGCCGAGATCGTCGGGGGCCGCGCCCGTCGTCACCCGCTCGATCGTGTGCGAGGCCGCGGCCGTCATCCGCCGCCGTGGCCTCGCGCGAGATTCGGAGTGGGTGGATCGCTGCAGCGACCTGCTAGAACTTCACCTCCGGCACTTCTCGCTCGGTCTCGGGCGCCTCGAAGAACTCGCGGGGCTCGAAGCCGAAGCTGTCCGCGATGAGGTTCGAAGGGAACTGCTCGATTCGGGTGTTCAGGTCGCGCACGACCGCGTTGTAGTAGCGTCGCGCATTCTGGACGGCTTCCTCGATCCCGGAGAGGGAAGCCTGCAGGCTGGAGAACGACTCCACCGCACGCAGCTGCGGGTAGCTCTCGGCAAGGGCGAACAGCGACTTCAGGGCTCCGGTCAGCACGTTCTCGGCCTGTGCGCTCTCCGCGGGACCGCTCGCCTGCATCGCGGCTGCGCGCGCCCGCACCACCGCGTCGAGCGTGCCCTTCTCGTGGGCCGCGTAGCCCTTCACGGTCTCGACGAGATTGGGAATCAGATCGTGGCGGCGCTTGAGCTGCACGTCAATGTCGGACCACGCATTGTCGGTCCGTACCCGCAGGGAGACGAGCCGGTTGTACGTGACTATGGCCCAGCCGACGACGAGGATCACCAGAATGCCGACGAACAGGAAGCCGATCATGGTCGTTCCGGGTTGGGGGCGCTCGGTGAGGGAACCTCCGCTGAAAGATAGGGGCCGCGGATGAGGACCGCACGGGTGACGTCGGCGCTGATACTGCGAGGCGCTGACTGCGAGGCGCTGACTGCGAGGCGCTGACTGCGAGGCGCTGACTGCAGGCGCTGACTGCAGGCGTTCACCACAGGCGCCTCGGCGTCAGCGCCTTCCTTCGACGCCTCGCCGCCAACGCCTGCTTTCAGCGCCTTCCTTCGACGCCTCGCCGTCAGCGCCTTACACCACGTCGTGCCGCCAGGCGACGCCGCGCTGACGCAGGTGGTCGACGACGAAGTCGAGGCAGCCGGGCTCACGACCGATGTATTCGGGCGGCGAGATGCCTGGTCTCCGGTAGCGGCCTTCGGCCAGCAGTCGAACCGCCGCCGTGCAGGTGTAGCCCGTCGTGCGGGCCATCGACGATATTCCGGTTGTGCGATCGTGGCGGTCGAGCAGACTCCAGACGTGTCGCACGGTCCGGCCGTCCGTTCGGCCGTCCACCTCCACGCGCATCACGGTCAGGTCTTCTTCCCCCTCACGGAAGCTCCACGCCTCGAACAGCAGCGCGGCGGTGAGGTCCAGCGGTCGGACCTCGGCCGTGCCGACGCGCAGCGGGGCCTCGGCGAAGAATCCCGTTTCGCTCAGCATGCGCATCCGCTCCGCGTGGCCGGGATAGCGGAGCGTCTTCTCCACCATGTCGGGCACCTCCGCGGTATAGAGCAGCGTGCGGAGGCCGTCGGTGTTGAACGCTTCCAGTGTGCCGACACCGTCGAAGTCGAGCAGCTCCACCTCCGATAGCGCCGGCAGCGTGATCTCCTGCCCGCCGCGGCGGATGCGGGCCGGCCTCGTGTATTCGGCGATGACGTCGATCGGCGAGAACGGCGCCCGGTACTCGTAGGGCCAGTGCCGCACGCTCGGAAGTCCGCCCACGACGCAATGGAAGCGCTCCACCGCGTCCAGCTCCCGCTCGAGGTCTCCGAGCACGAGATTGCTGAAGCCCGGCGCGACGCCGCAGTCCACGATCGCGGTCCGCTCGACCTCGCGCGCCAGCGCGTCCAGCTCGAAGGCGTCCTCCTCGAAGAATGAGATATCGACGATGTCGCGCTCGGCCTCGAGCACGCGTCGCACGGTCTCGAATCCCATCGGCCCCGGTACCGCGCCAACGACCAGCTCGTGCGCTGCGACCGCCCGACGCAGCTCTTCGCGGGCGGAGAGGTCCAGCCGCTGTCGCTCGAGTCGGGGCACGTCGCTCAACCTCGCGAGGGCGCGCTCGGAGATATCCGCGACGGTCACCTCGAAGGCGTCGCTGCCGGCGAGGTCCCGCGCGATCGCGGCGCCGACCCGTCCGGAGCCCAGCACGATCACTCTCATGTCGTCTCCCGTGGCGAGGAATGCATCCGTGCCGGAGCATGTGGCCGCGCCGTCCTCGCGCGCAAGCGGGCCGTCTGGCATGTGCCCTAAGTGGCGTGACTATTGCACTTACAATGGGCACCGACCGTTAGAAGCCCGTTTTGGACCGGAACCACGGGAGTCATCATGCTGAACCGCATTGCGACCATGATCGGATACGCGAAGGCCCCCCGAGCGACCTTCATGGTGAAGCACCCCGTCAAGGGAACGAAGGCGTTCACCGCATACTACGGCCTGCGCAGCCGCCAGACCGCCGCCCTCGCCGCCGCGGCGCTCGCCGTGCCCGTCGGGGTGTGGCTCCTCGCGAGGCACTGAGTCGATCGGCGCCGACGCGACGTGGCGCCGGCGCCGGCCGATTTTCTTGACACGAAGGAACCCCTCCGTCCAGAATGCCGTGCGGCGCGCACAGCGTCGGGCTCGTTCAACGCCTCCGGAGCGACACGGACGAATTTGGAAAGCTTCCACTGGGGACCCCTGATCTGGACCCTCCTGATCGTGCTCGTGGTCGGGGGGCTGCTGTTGTTCCTGATGGTGGGGCGGCGGACGCAGGAGCCGACGAAGACCGCGCCGAAGCTGCGCACGGCTGCGCCGCCGCGACCCGGTGGTCCGCGGCGGGATCTCGCGGAGGCGGCGGCCGCGGCCGTGCCCCCGAAGCAGCGGACGTTCGCGGAGCTCGTGTCATCGCCACTGTTGTTGAGGGCCGTGGAGGCACAGGGGTGGCAGAGGCCGACACCGGTGCAGTCGGCGGTGATCGCGGCGGCGGGGAAGGGCCGTGGGGTGGTGGCGGTGTCGCCGACGGGTGCGGGAAAGACGGCGGCGTATCTGCTTCCGGCGCTGGAGCGGCAGCTCGACCGCGAGGGGCTGCACACGCTGGTGGTCTGTCCGGACCGATCGTGCGTGCAGACCGTGGTCGGGCAGGCGCGAGCCCTAGCGCGCGAGGCCCATCTATGGATCGGCGCCGTTCACGAGGGCGAACCGCTCGAGCGGCAGATCCGGGATGTCCGGGCGGGGTTCGACCTCCTGGTCGCGACGGCCTCGAGGCTCGTGGAGCTGTTGCGCCGCGACGAGCTGGATCTTTCGGAGGTAGAGGTGCTCGTCTTCGATGAGACGCACCGGCTGGATCTAACGGCGACCGAGCTCGCAGCGATCCTCGACGCCGTGCCGAGCGGACGGACCGCGATACTGATGGCCGCGGATCTGACGCCGGCCGTGCGAGAGCTGGCCCGCGCGGCGGCGCGCGATGCCGAGTGGATCGAGGCGGGGCTGCCCACGACGGCTCCGGCGGAGCGCGTGTCGTCGGCCGCGGCTTCGACTCCGGCGGCGCAGTCGTCGGCGGGGGATCAGCCGGTACGAAACACGGCGCCGGATGCGAACGCGGCGGCACGATCGGGCCCGCGGACGCTCGGCACGGTCAAGTGGTTCAACGATGCGAAGGGGTTCGGGTTCATCACCCCCGACGACGCGCGCGACGACTGTTTCGTGCACTACAGCGCCATTGTTGGGGAGGGCTTCAAGTCGCTGGACGAGGGAGACCGCGTGGAGTTCACGCGCGTCGATGCTCCGAAGGGGCCGGAAGCCGAGAACGTGGTCAAGCTCTAGAGAAATCCCTTGAAAGTACTGATCGCGCTGTTGGTAGGCGTTCTGGCCGGGCTGCACACGGCGACGTGGGGCATGTACAAGGACGCGGTGCACGAAGGCTTCACGTGGCCGAAGTACCTGCGCAGCGTCCTGGCGGGCGCCGTGCTCGGCGTCGCCCTCGGCCCTCGTCTCGGCCTCGATCTGACGGATCCGGGACACCTGCTCGTGTTGTTCGGCGTCGTCTACGTGCTGGAGCGGGTCACCACGGAGCTGTACAAGACGTTCGTGCGCGATGAGGACCAGTCGAAGTACTTCATCCCGATGCAGTTCGCGGTGCGGGGACGGCTGGTTCGGAGCCGGCTCGCGCGATTGGCGATCGCCTCGGTCGCCGTCTTCCTCGGGGCCTGCCTGCTCGGCCTCGTGGTGCGGCTGCAGGCGTCGAGCGCCGCGGTGCCGACGCCGCCGGCCGTAGCGCTGATCGGCAGCCTGGGCGGTTGGGTCTCGGCTTTCGGCGGGGCGTGGAAGGACGCGCCGTTCGAGGGGTTCGAGATCCGGAAGTTCTTCCGCAGCCCCGTGATCGCCGGGGCATGGGCGCTGCTGCTGTTCTCTTTCGTGCCGTCGCTCGCGCTGGTCGGGCTTGCAGCGCTCGGCTTCACGATCGCGACGCTCGAGACGTACAAGACGTTCTACCACGCCGACAAGCCGCGCGGGAAGTTCGCCGGCAAGCCGGTCCACTACCCGGCGATGCTGCTCACCCGCCGCCGCTTCGTTCCCCTCTACACCGCGATCTGGGTCGCGATCGTCGGCATGGTCATGGCCGCGATGGTGCCTGGATGAGATGACGGAACGGCGCCCCGGCGGAGGCCGGGACGCCGTTCGAGCGTCGTGCGCGGCGCGTGGACTCAGCCGCCCGCGTGCAGCGTGGCCGACGTGATCTCGAAGTGAACGGTCACGTCGCCATCGGAGTCCACCGTGATGCTCTGCGGCATCGATGGATCCGTGGTGAAGTCGATCAGCGGGTTCCCGCCATCCATGGGCGAGAGCACGTTCGCGTCGTAGTCGCCCGGGACCACGCTCATGAACGTCGCCTCGTAGTTGCCGTCCGCATCGGGACCCGTGAATGAGAGCTGCTCACCGAGCGTTCCTGGATCGAGGTCCGCGGACCGGAGCTCGGCCGAGAACGCCTCCAGCGTCGTCGGATTGCCGTCCAGGTCGGGGAGCTCGACGGTATCCGCCACGCTGGCCAGCACGTGCACGGTGCCGGCGAAGCGCACGTCCGTCGCCTTCAGGCTCGGGTGCATCACCCATTTGCCCGACTTCCCCGCCTGGTGTCCGAACGTATCGGCGACGTCGAAGTCGACGAGGATGACCTTGTCCTCTGTCAGCGTCAGCGCGCCGTCGGGGAAGTTCACCTTGATCCCCGACTGGCTGCAGCTCGGGCATTTCAGCTCGCCGTCGACCGTCAGCTCCGGAGGCACGTCGTAGCCCGGGGTCGCATAGACCTTCGTCGAGCCGCCCTCGTCCACCACAATGTAGCCGCCGTCCACCACGAAGCGCATCTGGCCGTACGTTCCGGCCTTGACCGGATGCCCGTCTACCAGGCTGATCACGTCGTTGGAGAGGCTGAGCAGGTTCGTGGTGACGGGGCTCGACATCAGGACCATGTCGGCCGACGGATCCGCGCCTTCCTCAGGGGTGCCCTGCAGGTAGACCCGAGAGATCGTGACCACCGCCTCCGTGATGTTCGCCGCCGGCGCATCCGTGAGGCGTACAGAAAGGCGGGCGGTGCCGCTCGCCATGTTGCTCCCCTCGCACGCCGCCAGGCCGACTGCGAGAGCTGCGGCTGTGAGACCGATCGCTGTGGTTCTGCGACGCATGCGTATTGCTCTCCTGCCTCGGTTCATGTCTCCCTGGGCGGTCGCCGGCGTGCTCTACGCCGGCCAGGGAGTAGGACGAGCGGGAGTGCAGGATCGTCACAGTGTCGACGGCAACCGATTGTGCCGGAGCAACTTAGAGCTCATCTCCGATTCCGGATACGGCCTCCACCAGCACGTCGATGTCCGCGCTGCGCGTGCGGTGGTTCGTGAAGGCGGCCCGCAGCGCGAAGCCGGTCGGCAGCACGGTGCTGGAGACGACTGCGGTACCGGACTCCTGCAGGCGCTGCAGCAGCTCGCGATTGAGCGCATCGATGGCGGGCTCGTCGAGGAAGCGGTCCGGACGGTAGCGGAAACAGACGACGTTGAGCGGAACGGGGGCGAGAAGCTCCAGGTGGGGGTGTGCGGCGACGAGCGATTCGAGGCGGCGCGCCTGACGGACTCCCTGCTCGACGAGCCGTGCGAACGCGTCGGTACCGTGGGCGCGGACCGAGAGCCAGACCTTGAGGGCGCGAAATCCGCGGGTGAGCTGAGGCCCGAGGCTCGCGAAGTCGAGGGGCCCGGATGCGGGCCCTCGCTGGAAGGTCTCGAGGTAGGCGGCGTGCGGAGAGAAGGGCCGGCGGTGGGCGGCCGGGGAGCGGACGAGAATGCACCCGACCTCAATGGGCATGAACATCCATTTGTGGAGGTCGAAGGCAATGGAATCGGCGCGCTCCATGCCGGAGAGAAGGGGGCGGAGGTTTGGCGAAAGAGCGGCAAGGGCTCCGAAGGCGCCGTCGACGTGCAGCCAGATCGCCTCGCGCGCGCACAGGTCGGCGATGTCGTCGAGCGGATCGATCGCGCCGGTGTTGACCGTGCCTGCGGTGGCGACGACGCAGGCGGGGCGACGTCCCTCGGCGCGGTCCATCGCGATCGCGTCCTCGAGCTCATCGACTTTCATCCGATAGCCGGAGTCGACGGGAATGTGTCGAACGCTATCGCGGCCGACGCCGAGGATGCCGCCCGCCTTGTCGACGGAGTTGTGCGCCTCGGCGGACGTGTAGACGACGAGCTGGGAGTCCAGCGCGTGCAGCCCGCGCAGGGTGACGTCGCCACCGCCGGCGGCATCGCGCGCGGCCGCGATGCCGATCAGATTGGCGAGGCTGGCGCCGCTCGTGAGGAGTCCGCTCGCGCCGGGCGCGAAGCCGAGCAGCTCGATCAGCCAGTCTACGACCTGCGCCTCGACGTAGGTGGCGGACTGCTCGCCGCCCCAGACGTTCGGATCCATGACCGCGGCGAGCATCTCGGCGAGCGCAGCGAGCGGCGTGCCCTGTCCATTGACCCACCCCCAGGCGCGGGGATGATTGTTCCCGAAGGGGTAGGGCAGGACGTGCTCGCGGAACGCTTCGTAGGCGGCATCCGCGCCCTGGCCGAGGCGGGGCGGGGGCACACGCAGAGCGGCGCGCGACGCGCTCGGCAGCGGCTGCCAGGCGGGCCGCTCGCGCAGGTCGCGCTGAAGCTCGATGACCTCATCGACCATGCGGTGGCCGAGTCGGCGGAGCGCGTCCCACTCGACGGGACCGGAGGGGTCGAGGCCCTCTTCCGGCCGTTCCTCCAGCGGCGGCCGGCCGTCGCTAGGGGTGGAGCCGAAGCCGGGGCCCGACGCCTCGGAAGGGTGGCGGTCCGCGTTCCGTGCCATGATCGACTCCGGCAGCTGGGTGAACGGCGGCGGCCGTCCGCTCGAGGGCGCCGCCCCGCACGGTCGCATGCGCCCTCGGCCCGCGCAAGCGGCTGTGTTCCGCTATATTCGGCGCCATGAATTTCCACAGATTCGGATCCGTCGCGCGCGGGCGTGCCGGCTTGCGGGGGCGGCCGGACGCCGTGAACGTGCGCGAGATCGCGGCCGCGACGGTGGGGCTGCTGGTCACGGCGCTCACGTACCTGGCGTGGCTGTTCGCGATCACGCCGATCATCGGGATGAGCGCGGCGCAGGCGGCGGCCTGGCTGCTCGCGCTGCTGGCGCTGTTCCTCCTCGTGCACGTCGCGCTCAATCTGAGAGCGACGAGGGTGGCGCAGTGCGAGCTTCTGCGCCTCGACCCGCCGCGGCCGCACGCGCTCGGCCGGCTCGTGATCGCGGCGCCGTTCGTGGTCGTGTTCACTCTCGCCTTCGGCGCGCTGCTCGTCTACGTCGGACAGACACCCTCCGATGCCGGCGCCGGGATCCCCGACTACACGGGCCCGCTCGCGTGGCTTCCCGTGG
This sequence comes from uncultured Gemmatimonadales bacterium, assembly GCA_963798855.1. Classification (GTDB taxonomy): domain Bacteria; phylum Gemmatimonadota; class Gemmatimonadetes; order Longimicrobiales; family RSA9; genus CAWCUU01. The sequence continues at coordinate 1,407,353 of CAWCUU010000002.1, forward strand.
CGCTGTTGCTGATCGTCTTCGCCCCACTGCTGGAGGAGTTCGTGTTCCGGGGCTGGCTGCAGCACCGGCTCGAGCGGCTCGTCGGGGTCGCGCCGGCGATCGCGGTGACCGCGCTGCTGTTCGCCGCCGCGCACGGCTGGAATGCAGGCAACGTGAACCGCTTCGTGCTCGGTCTTGCCTTCGGGACCGCCGTGTGGGCGAGCCGCTCCATCTGGAGCGGTGTGCTGCTGCACGCGGTGAACAACGCGTCCGCCGTGGCGGTTGGAGGCTTCATGCCGGAGAGCTGGAGCGCCCCCGCGGACATGATCCCCTGGATATCACGGCACGGAGGAGCCGCTCCGCTCGCGGCGCTGAGCGCGCTGGGCGCGATCGGCCTCGGCCTCGCCGTGACGGCGATGCGCGAGGTGCGGCGCGTGCGGGAAGGCGCGACCGCTTGAGCGCGGCGCTGCCGGCGCTGCAGAGGCAACCCGCGCGCACGTGCGCACGCGCGTGGTTCGTCGTGATGCTGCTCGCGCTTGCCGGCTGCGGCGGGGGCGAGATGTCCCGCGGCGAGCCTCGGCCGGCGCTGCGGCCGGAGCTGCGCATCCAGGGAGACGCTCCCGGTGCTGAGTTCACCTGGATCGCGGCGATCGCGGTCGCGGAGGACGGCACGATGTATACGCTGCATCCGGCGGAATCGACGGTTCGCATCTGGGGCGCCGACGGCCGACTGGAAGGCTCGTTCGGCGCGGCGGGCGAAGGTCCGGGACAGCTCCTCCACGCGGAGGACATCGGGTGGATGCGCGACTCGATCTGGGTCTCCGATCCTGCGGGCGGCCGCTTCAACGTGTACGACCGCGAGGGGCGATTCGCCCGCGCCCTGCGTCCGGGGGCGCCGCGACCAGGCCCGTCATCGTTCCCGCTCCGGCCGGTGGCGCCGCTGCCCGACGGCTCCGTCCTCGCCGCCACGTCCTGGCCGGCCGCGGTTGAGGCGGAGGGGCGCGGGGGTGCGCGCCAGGTCGTTCGGCTCACCGGCGATGGAGCCGTCGTGGATACGGTGGCGAGCTTTCCGGCTACGCCGACCGTCCTCGCCGTGCGCGATCCGGATGCGCAGGACTCGGTCGCGCTGTACACCTTCCAGCCGTACCCTGACGCGCCACTCTTCCAGATCTCGCAAGCCGACTCGACGCTCGTCGTGGTCCGCCGCGAAGTGCCGGCCGTGGCGCGGGAGTCGGTTTCCGTCGAGGTCCTCGGGCTCCGTCTCTTCCGCGACGATACCGTCTTCGCGCGCACGATCCGCTATCCGGCACCGGTCGCGGACTCCGCCGCCGTCGGGGCATTCGTGCACACGTGGGCGGAGCGCGCGATGCACTCGAACGGTCCGCGTCCGGCGACGATAGGGCAGGCGGAGCGCTGGGTGAGGGCGGGGCTGCGGCTGCCGGCGGTGCCGCCGGCGGTGACGGCCCTCGGGACCGGGATGGATGGCTCGATCTGGCTGTTGCGTGGAAGCGACAAGGAGCAGCGGAGCGCCCGCGTTATCTCCCGCGATGGGCGCGACCTCTGGACGCTGCAGCTGCCCACCGACGTTCGACTGCTCGCCGCCGATACCTCTTGTGTCTGGGGCACTTACGCGGACTCCGCCGATGTGCCGTGGCTCATCCGTTACCGCATTCGACGCTAGCCCCCCGCCGCGCAACCGGGTGGGTCCGCTCCGTGCATGATGGCGACGCGGAGCGAAACCCCTGAAGCAGCAGGTGGCAATGTCCAGAAGAGGCATCCTTCACGGCGCGCGGCAGACCCTCGGGGCTGCGGGCGACATCCTAAAGGCGGCGATCATCTTCGTCCTGTGGAACGTGATGATCGTGCCAATGCTTCTGCTGCCGCCGCTCTGGGCGACGCTCTGGATGATGCTGGCCGTCGCGCTGCTCTATTACGTGCACATCGGCCGCGCGCTGCGACCGGGGCGAGAGCAGAAGCGCGCGACGCTGCGCTTGCGCCCGCCGGGCGCAGCGGTTCCGTGGGCGCTCGCCGCCGCGCTGCCGATGTTCTGCGTGAGCCTTTCGGGGACCTTCCTGCTGATCTGGCTGGGATTCCCGCCCGCCCTGCGCGGCTCCGACCTGCTGCAGGGCTACGCGCTGCAGCCGTTCGGCTGGCTTCCGCTCGCGGTCATGGTCGTGCTGTTCGCGCCGATCCTGGAAGAGCTGGTGTTCCGGGGCTGGATCCAGCGGTCGCTCGAGCGGCGCTTCGGCGCCCTGCCCGGCATCCTGCTCGCCGCCGCGCTGTTCGCGGTCGCGCACGGGGCATCGCTGGGCAACACGAGCCGCTTCCTCATGGGGCTCGTTCTCGGCTGCGCGGTCTACCTGAGCCGCTCGATCTGGACGAGCATCATCCTGCACGCCGCACACAACGCGATCATCATGGCGCTCGGGCCCCTCACCGAGCAGGCGTTGCCCGCGGGCGGCGCGCTGCAGCCCTGGATGAACGCGCTCGGAGGGCCGCAGCCGTTCCTCGCGATGCTGCTCGTCAGCCTGAGCGCGCTCGTCTGGATGGGATGGCGCGCGCACCTCGAGATCGGCGCGTTGGCGTTCGAGTTGGAGCCGGCAACGGTCCGGTAGGGGTGCCCGCGCCGCGACGCGCCCCGGCGCGCGGCGTTCCCCGGGTCCCCTCCGGCCGTCCCGGCCGACTCCGAGCCGGAGCCGCGAGCCTCCTGTCGAGGGGGCGGCCCCGGCTCCGGTCGGATCCGCTCGGTGATCGGCAGCAGCCCGCACTACTCCAGCGCCCGCGCGCGGACCATCCTCGATCGCCGTCCCTCGTCGTATATTGCCGCGATCTCGCAGCACTCCTACTTCGCCGATCCACTTCACCCTTCACAGTTCCCCTTCATGGAGACACCCATGCGCAGACGCGACTTCCTCCGTGGCTCGATCGCCCTGGCGGGGACGGGGGCGCTGGGTCTCGCTCCCGCCGGTGGCGGTGCGGCCGTGCTCGATGCGCTCCGCGAGCGGCGGCCGGGATCGGACTCCGGGGGTCGGGGCGACGGGCCGATCCGGCTCGCGTCGAACGAGAACCCACTCGGGCTGTCGCCGGCGGCGCGAAGGGCGGTGATCGACGGGCTTTCGGAGGGAAACCGCTACCCGCACCTGCACGCGGCCGCGTTCCGCCCGAAGCTGGCGGAATTCCATGGAGTGCCGGCCGAGAGCGTGGTTCTGGGGAACGGTTCGACGGAAGTGATCCAGATGGCCGTGCAGGCGCTGGCGCGGCCGGGAATGCGCTACGTAATTCCCGATCCCACGTTCGAGAACGTAGCGGATTACGAGGCGCCGTCCGGTCTGGAGCTGGTGAAGGTGCCGCTGCTCGCGGACTGGTCACACGACCTGCAGCGCATGCGCGAACTGGCGGGACGCGGGCCGGCGCTCGTCTACATTTGCAATCCGAACAACCCGACGGCGTCGCTCACGTCGACCGCGGACGTGGCGGCATGGATCGCGGATGCTCCGGAGCAGCTGTTCTTCCTGGTGGACGAGGCGTACATCCATTTCGTGGATGTGGCGGGGCACGAGACGGCGATCCCGCTGGCCCTGGAGCGGCCGAACGTGGTGGTGACGCGGACGTTCTCCAAGATTTACGGCATGGCGGGGCTGCGGCTCGGATACGGCATTGCGCAGGCGGAGACGGCGAAGCGCCTGTCCCCGTACGCGGCGGATGTGAACACGAACCAGCTCGCGCTTTTCGCGGCGGAGGCGAGCCTGCAGGACGAGGCGTACGTGGAGGAGGCGAAGCGGACGAACGAGGCGGGGCGCCGCGTGTTGTACGGCGTGCTGGACGAGCTGGGGCTCGAGCGGATTCCCAGCCATGCGAACTTCGTGATGCACCGCGTTGCTGGTGAGTTGGGCGCGTATATCGATCGGATGGCGCAGGAGGGAGTGCGCGTCGGCCGCCCCTTCCCTCCGCTGCTCGGCTGGAACCGCGTGTCCATTGGCCTGCCCCGGGAAATGCAGCGCCACGCCGAGGTGCTGCGCGCATTCCGCAGCCGCGGATGGGTGTAGGGGCAGGCGCTGACGGCAGGCGCTGACGGCAGGCGCTAACGGCAGGCGCTGACAGCAGGCGCTTACGGCAGGCGCTGACGGCAGGCGCTTACGGCAGGCGCTGACAGCAGGCGCTGACGGCAGGCGCTGACAGCAGGCGTATCCTGCTTCGACGCATCGTCCTGAGCGCCTCGCAGTGCGCGCCTCGCCGTGCGCGCCTCGCCGTGCGCGCCTCGCCGTGCGCGCCTCGCCTTGAGCGCCTCACTTTGAGCGCCTCGGTTCGAGCGCCTCGCAGTCAGCGCCTGCCTCTAAAGGTCGCGCCTGCGGTAGACGAGGTAAGCGAGCATCAGAAAGAAGACGATCTCGGCGGTGGCGACGGCGGCGAGGAGGCCGGTGTCGTCGAGCGCCGGGATCGGGCGGTTCGCCTTGGTCAGCGTGGCGACCATCTTCTCGTAGGCGGCGGCATCGTAGCGGGCGGGCTCGATGAGCTCGGAGAAGAGCCTCATCGGCAGGAAGCCGGCTGCCTTCGCCCACGCGCCGCCGAGATGCCGGAGCCCGGCGCCGAGCAGCTGCTCGAGCACGGCCAGGTAGAAGAACAGGATCGCCATGGCCGGCCCGGAGCTGCGGGCGAGGAAGGCGACAAAGAAGCCGAGCGACGTGACGCCGCCTATCGCGAGCAGCTCGGCGCCCATCAGCTGGGCATCGCCGACGCGAACGATCGGCCCGGTGACGCCGCCCGTGGCGATCGTCGCGCCGCCGACGACCGAGATGTGGAGGGCGAAGAACCCGACCACGACCATTGCCCACAGCATGAGCTTTCCGCCGAACCACTGGTCCTTGGAGAGCCCGTCGATGACGTTCTGTCGGGCGGTCCGCCAGGAGAACTCGCTGGAGACGAGCAGGATGAGCAGGATCGCCGCGAAGAAGGCGGCGGGCACGGCCGGGTCGTTGATGAGATCGGACCAGGCGGTCGGAAGCGCAAGCGGCAGCCGTTCGGGGTGCTTCGCGTGCTCGCGGATGGTCTCGAACATCATGATGCCGAGCATCGCGGTGAACAGCCCCGCGGTGACCATCGCGGCGGGTCGCTTCCTCGTCTTGAGCGTCTCGTTCCGGGCCAGCACGCCGAGCGTCATGCCACACCTTCCATCTCAATGGCGTCAGCCGGCTCTTCGGCCTGCGTCAGCTCCATGAAGGCATCCTCGAGCGACTGGCGGCGCAGCCCGAGGCGGGAGAGGTACACACCGCGGTCGGCGATGAAGCGGTTGAGCGCGGCGAGGTCGTCATCCTCGAGGGTCACGCGCACGACGTCGCCCTCGGCCTCGACGATTGTCGCGGCCGGGTATCCGGAGGCGATCGCGGCGAGGGCCGTCGCATCGCCACCGCCGATTTCGGCGACGACGGCCCCGCTGACAATGTCTGCGACGCTGCCCTGCCGGATGATGCGACCGCGTCGGATGATCGCGACGTGGGTGCAGGTACGCTCGACCTCGTAGAGCAGGTGGCTGGAGAGGAAGATCGTCTTGCCGCGGGCGGCGAGCTCGCCGATGATCTCGCGGATCTCGCGCATCCCTTCGGGGTCCAGCCCATTGGCGGGCTCGTCGAGCACGATCAGCTCCGGGTCTCCGAGCATCGTCGCGGCCACGGCGAGGCGCTGCTTCATGCCGAGGGAGTAGGTCGAGTAGCGGTCTTTGCGACGCGCCGTAAGGCCGACGAGCTCGAGCGCCTTATCGATGTCGCGACGCCCGACGCGCTTGACGTTGGCCACTACGCGCAGGTTGTCGAGCCCGCTAAGGTACGGGTAGAAGTTCGGATTCTCGAGGGTCGCTCCGACGCGCTGACGGGCGCGGTGCAGTCCGCTGCGGCCGCTCAGCCCGAAGAGCCGGATCTCGCCGGCCGTCGGAGTGATGATGCCGAGCAGCATCCCGATCGTGGTCGTCTTGCCGCTGCCGTTCGGGCCGAGGAAGCCGAAGACCTGGCCGGCCTCGACCGTGAAACCGATGCGATCGACCGCGACCTGCCTCGGGTACCGCTTCGTCAAACCGCGGGTTTCGATGATGTTCACGCAGCCTCCGTTCGAGCGCGTAACGAATCGTCGACTCCTCCTGACGGCGGCGGCGGGCCGCAGGTTTCAGCGGGGGTGTACGCGCTCGCTGGTCGCGGGTAGCTTGTCGCGATGAGCTACTGCACGATCGCCCGTGGTCACCCTTTCCACGGGCCATACCACGATGAGGAGTACGGCTTCCCGGCTCGCGACGACGCCACGCTGCTCGAGCGCCTCGCGCTCGAGATTAACCAGGCGGGGCTGTCGTGGCTCACGATCCTGAAGAAGCGTGAGAACTTTCGGCGAGCGTTCGACGACTTCGACCCGCGCATTGTGGCGGAGTACGGCCAAGCGGAGCGGGCGCGCCTGCTCGCCGACGCCGGCATCGTCCGCAACCGCCTCAAGGTGGACGCGGTGATCCATAACGCGCGCCGGGTGCTGGAGCTCGGCGTCGAGCACGGCTCGTTCGCCGGCTGGCTGGACGCGCACCATCCGCTTCAGCCGGAAGCGTGGGCGAAGTTGTTCCGTCGCACGTTCCGCTTCACGGGAGGCGAGATCGTCCGCGAGTTCCTGCTCAGCACGGGGTATCTGCCGGGCGCGCACGATCCGGACTGCCCCGTGGCCGTAAGAGTGGCGGCGGAGCGGCCGCCGTGGCTTCGAGCGAAGTGAGCGCCGCGAGCCGCGTCGTCCGCCGTGCGCGAGGGCGCCGCCCGGCCGATGACTTGTGGGGCGGCGTGTTTTCCATCAGGGTAAAGGCATGAAAACGAAGAAGGCTCCGCAGTCGACGGCTTCGGCGGCGCCCGCCGTCGCCACGTCCGGGACCCTGGCGGCGGGGCGACAGCTCTCGCCGGCGCGGGCGCTCGCGCTGCCGGCCACGTTCACCCTCACGCTGCTGCTGCTCGGGCTGGTGTTCCGGCGCCTGCCGCCCGTGTACTGGAGCTTTCTCGCCGCGGTGGGGGTGCTGACGGCGTGGACGGGCGTCCTGTACGTCCGGTCGCAGGCGGCGGGTCGGCAGCTGACGCTCGCGACGGCAGTGCGCAAGCAGCACTGGGTGCAGGCGTGCGCGCAGCTGACCCTGATCCTCTACTGGGGATGGCACGTCCCGATCGTATACGCGTGGCTGCCGTTCATCTTCGCGCAGTTGATCTTCGCGTATGCGGTCGACAGCCTGCTGAGCTGGTCGAGGAGGGAGACGTACACGCTGGGCTTCGGGCCCTTCCCGGTCATCTTCAGCATCAACCTCTTCCTGTGGTTCCGGCCGCAGTGGTTCTACCTACAATTCCTGATGATCCTGATCGGCTTCCTCGCGAAGGAGCTGATCCGCTGGAAGCGGGACGGCCGCTCCGCGCACATCTTCAATCCGTCGTCGTTCCCGCTGGCGTTCTTCTCTCTCGCGCTGATCCTCACGAAGAGCTCGGACATGACCTTCGGCAGCGTGATCGCGAACACGCTGTTCGATCCACCGCACATCTATCTGGTGATCTTCCTGGTCAGCCTGCCAGGGATGTTCCTGTTCGGCGTGGCGCGCACGACGCTGCCGGCGGTGCTGACCGCGTACCTGATCGGGCTCGCGTATCTGCACGCCACCGGCACCTACCTGTTCCTCGACGCGTTCATCCCGGTGCCCGTGTTCCTCGGGATGCACCTGATCGTGACGGACCCGTCCACCTCGCCGCGCAACGACTTGGGGCGCGTCGTGTTCGGCGTGCTGTACGGGCTGGCGGCGGTGGTGTTGTACGTGGTGCTGACGAGGTTCGGCGTGCCGACGTTCTACGACAAGCTGCTGCCGGTGCCGATCCTGAACCTGTCGGTGCGGGCGATCGAGCGGCTTACGACGTGGAAGCCGTCCTTCGGGCCGGCGGCGCCCCGGCTGCTTTCCGCGCTCAGCCCGTCGCGCCTTGCGGCGGCGCTGTCGCCTCAGGCGCGGGGCGTCGCCTTCGCCGCCGTCTGGACGGTGGTGTTCCTGGGGTTGAGCGCGGGTCGCGCGCTCGGCGATCGGCACCCGGGCCAGTACCTGCCGTTCTGGAAGAACGCGTGCGCCGCTGGTAGCGATCGCGCGTGCCGCTACGCGTCCTATCTGACGGACACCTACTGCCACAACGGCTCCGGCTGGGCGTGCAACGAGGTCGGCATCGAGCAGGTGGCACGCGGCGGGCCGGCGCGCGAGCAGTTCGAGAAGGCGTGCCGCCTCGGTTACTCGCCCGGCTGTGAGAACGCGGCCCGTCCGCTCACGGCGCCCGGGTCCCTCGCCCGATCGGAGCCGCAGCTCGCGGACCTACCGGTCGTGCTGCGGGGGACGAAGCCGAGGCTGCGCGAGACGGACCCCTCGAAGCTGTACGCTCTCGCCTGCGAGGAGGGCTGGCGAGGCGCGTGCGAGCGGAGCGTGGCCGAGCGAGGGTCGTAACGAAGCGGGACAGGAGTGGCGGGGAGGCAGCGGTTTCTGCGCTCGACGAGTGAGAGGCCGTATGCCGCCACCCCTGAAGGAGGCCGCGATGCCCCGCTCCCTCGTACCGATACTCGCCCTGTTCCTCTGCTCGTCGACCGCCCCCCTCAAGGGCCAGGGCTTCCGCCTCGGCGGCGGCCTGAACCTGAGCGACTTCATGGGAGGCGATGCGGGCACGGTCGACCGAAAGTCGGGCCTGGACCTCGGCGCCTCGATCCCGATCGTGCGCGTCGGAGCGCTGCAGCTGCGGGCGGAGGGGTACTACCGCCAGAAGGGCGCCCGCGGCGTCGAGGACTTCCAGCAGGCCGCGATCTCCGGCGAGCCGGTGGAGATCGGCATCGATTACGTCGAGGCGCCGCTGCTGCTCCGGGCGACGCTGCCGTCGCTCGGCCGCCGCATCTTCCCCTACCTAGAGGGCGGACCTGCCTTCGCGTGGCGTGTCGACTGCGGGATCTCCTACGACGCGACCGGCGGCTCGAGCAATCCGAGCTGCGATGACCTGAACGGGGAGAACCTCGAGCAGACGCTGAAGGACTACGAGCAGGGGCTGGTCTTCGGCGGCGGCATCGATGTTCCCGTGATGAGCTTTGGCTCCGTCAACGTCGACGCCCGCTACACCCACGGACTCAGCCGGCTGGCGGAGAATGGCGACGTCCACAACCGGGCGTTCTCCGTGATGCTCGGCTATTCGTTCGGAGTGCCGCACGGCTTCGGCGGCACCGGCGGGCTGCAGCCGGGCGTGCTGCGCTAGCAGGAAAAAGCAGCGCCGCCCTCTCCTTTCCCCTCCGACGCTTCGAGCCCGTACTGCCGGCCCGCACGACCGGGGATGCGTCGGCTCAGGAGCTGGCGGCGCTCTAGAATCGCTAGCGGGTCGTCCTGTACATCTTGAAGCAGACGCGCTTGCGGTGGTTCGGGATGTCGGCGTCGCTCCACGCGTCCGTCGAGCCCTGCCGAACGAGGAAGATGCCCAGACAGGTGTCCTGCCAGCCGTTCGCCTGACTGTAGCCGAGCTGGTTGCTGAGCGCCTGCCATGGGATGCTGAAGCTGCCGAGGGTGCGTTCGCCGCCGTCCAGGGTGGTTCCCGAGGCGCGGAACCATACCGCATCCATGCGGGTCGAGCCGAGCGCGAAGTCGAAGGAGCCCTGCATGACGCCGTTGTTCCGCACCGCGGCGACGAGCTTCAGCGCGTCCTTGATTCCCACGCTGTCGTCATAGATGCGGTAGGTGTAGACCTCCAGCTCCGGCGGGCTCGGCAGGTTCACCTTCGGCTTGGTGCTGATGATCTGCGCCTGCGCCCCAACGGGCAGCAGCAGCCCGATCGCGACAGCAGAAAAACAGAGAGCGCGGGCACTTCGGTGGACGGTCTTCACGGGAGCCTCCGGCTGAGGGAAAGGTGATCTCACCCCCTGAGAGCGTAAAAGCGAGGCGGATGCCGCCATCCGCCTCCACGGTCCGCGCACGGCGGGTTTGGCGGGTGTCGGCGCGATCCTGCGCTCTACAAGGAGAGGGAGGTGCGACGACCGCCGGAGAGGATCGGGAATGCGTTCGTCCGTCGATGCGATCTGGGCGCGTTGGGACGAGGTGGACTCGCTGCTGCAGCAGCTGCTGGACCTCGCGCCACCGGAGCGGGAGGCCCGGCTGCAGGTGTCCTGCGCCGACGACCCCGAGCTGGAGCGGACGCTCCGGGAGCTGCTCACTGCGAGCGAGAGCGAGGACCCGCTAGCGGAGGGGCTCGGCGGCTCGCTGATGCTGACGGCGCTCCGGGAGGTCGCCTCGACCGGGGACGGCGAAGGTCCGGACCCGACCCGACCCGACCGGATCGGTCCGTATCGGATTCTGGAGCCGATTGGACGTGGCGGGATGGGGTCCGTCTATCTCGCGGTCCGGGACGACCCGGAGTTCCCGCAGCGGGTCGCATTGAAGGTGCTGCGCCGGGGACTCGACACGGAGGACCTGGTGGCGCGCTTCAGGGCCGAGCGCCAGATCCTGGCTTCGTTGCACCATCCGAGCATTGCGAACGTGTTCGACGCCGGCACGACGGCGGATGGACGGCCGTATCTCGTGATGGAGCACGTCGGCGGCAGCAGCATCACGAGGCACTGCGATCGGAACCGACTGGACGTGCGGGCGCGGCTGCGGCTCTTCATGGCGGTGACCCGGGCGGTGGCCCACGCCCACGACAACGGAGTGGTCCACCGTGACCTGAAGCCGTCGAACATCCTGGTCACCGACGAAGAGCAGCACGTGAAGCTGCTCGACTTCGGCATCGCGAAGATCCTCGACCAGGCGGAGCTCGCCGGTGGCTACCCGGCGACCTGCCCCGAAGTGCGCCCGATGACTCCGGCGATCGCGAGTCCCGAGCAGATCCTCGGACGGGAGGTGACGGAGCGCTCCGACGTCTATCAGCTCGGGCTGCTGCTCTACGAGCTGCTGACCGGGCGGCGTCCGTTCGAAGGGCTGTCGCGCCAGCAGTACGCGGCGGTGATCGACACTCACGATCCGGAGCCGCCGAGCCGGGTGGTCCGACCCAATGCGGCGGCGGCACGGGCCACGGACATTGGCACGCTCAGGGGCTCGATCCGGGGCGACCTCAATGCGATCGTGCTCCGCGCGCTGAGGCGCGACCCGCAGGAGCGCTATCCGGACGTCCGAAGCCTCCACGAGGATCTCGTCCGCCACCTGGATGGAGCGCCGGTGGCCGCGTTACGCGACGTCGCGGTGTGGCGACGCAGGAAGGTCCTGCGTGGCGGCCGGCGGATCGCGATTGCGGCGGCGCTCGTCGTGGCGGGCACGCTCGCTCTGCGCGCGTGGTCGCGACCGGTTCCTCCCCGACCGGAACCGGTTCACTGGCTGGCGATCGCCCCGATCGCGGATCGGACCGGGCCACACGCGAGTGGTCTCGCGACGCAGCTTTCGCAGCTGCTGGCGACGAACCTGGCGCGCTCCCCGGCGATCCAGGTCGTCTCGCTGCATTCGCAGCGGGTCGACGGTCGCCCGGGCGATGGGCAGCGGCTCGCCGACGAGGCGCGGCTGGCAGGAGCTCAGGAGGTGCTCACCGGCAGCGTGCGCTATCTCGAAGGGAATCGGCTGCGCCTCGAGCTCCGGCGCGTCGACCTGGGCTCCGGTCGGCTGACCTCTCGCTACGATGTCGACGGCGCCAATGCGTTCGCGCTGGTGGACAGCGCGACCACGCTGCTGCTCGGCGCGTTCGGCCTCCCCGCGCCGCCGGGCGGTGTCGCGAGCATCACGACCTCGTCCCTGATCGGCTACCGCTTCTACGAGGAGGGGCTGCGGAGCTTCTACGGCGGCGACTATCGCGCCGCGTATCGGCTGTTCACCGTCGCTCTCGACGAGGACTCGACCTTCGCGATGGCGGCCTACCACAGGGCGCTGACGAACCGCGGCATCGACGAGGCGGCCTTCCGGGGGGACCTCGGCCGGGCCAGGCGCTTCGCGGGGCGCGCCTCGGAGCGCGAGCGCCTGCTGATCCTGAACGCCTGGGCGCTCGAGAATGGACGAGCCGCGCAAGCTCGCGCTCGCCGACTCGCTCGTCCTGCGCTACCCCGCCGAGCCTGATGGACATCTGTTCGTCGGCAAGGCCCGGTTGTCGAGCGGCGACTTTCTCGGCGCGCTGCCGCCGCTCCGCCGCGTGTTCCGGATGGACTCCGCCAAGATCGGAGACGATCCGATCTGCCGTGCCTGCGACGCACTGGGCAGCATGATCGCCGCGTACCTGCTCGCGGACTCGATGTGGGCGGCCGAGCGCGAGGCACGGCGCTGGGTCGCGCTGCAGCGCGGATCGGCTCGGGCGTGGCGCTCGCTCGCCACGACGCTCGAGTATCAGGATCGCACGGAGGAGGCCCTCGCCGCGCGCAGCCTGGCGGCTTCGCTGGGATCGGAGAACCCGCGCGACGCGGTATACGGCGCCGTGCTGGCGCTGCGCATCGGTGACTTCCGGCGCGCGGATCAGCTGCTCGCCGAGCTCGAGGGAGTGACCGATCCGCTGGTGCGGCAGAACGTGCTCTGGTACAGGACCCTCAGCAGCCGTTACCAGGGTCGCTTCGATGCCGCACTCGAGAGCGCAGTGCGCTACCGCGATATCGTCGCGAGCGCGGCGGTGGCCGGGCACCCGCCGCTGTGGGCACCGGTGCTGCAGGCGCAGGTGCTGGAGGAGATGGGCAAGGCACGGGAAGCGGCTGCGCTCTGGCGGCAGATCGCGTCGCCGCCGTACGAGCCGGACTCTCCCTCCAGGAGCGCGCGTCATCGGGCGTGGACGCTGACCCAGGCCGCGGCCGCGTACGCCGCCGCGGGCGACACGGCCGTGCTGGCGGGGCTCGCGGATACGATCCAGGCGCTAGGAAGTCAGAGCTCGTACGGCCGCGACCCGCGGCTCCACCACTTCGTTCGGGGCCTGTTGCTCGCCGCTCGCGGCGATACCGCGTCGGCGGCCGCGGCGTACCGTCGCGCCGTCTTCTCGCTCACCCAGGGGTACGGCCGGATCAACCTGGAGCTGGGCCGCGCCCTGCTCGCCCTCGGTCGTCCGGCCGAGGCGATTCCGGTGCTGCGGGGCGTGCTGAGCGGGCCGCTCGACGCTGGCAACCTCTACGTGAACCGGCGCGACGTCCATGCGCTGCTCACGCGCGCATACCTCTCCGCGGGCTCGCCGGACAGCGCGCAGATAAACGCCGATTGGGTGCGGCGGGCGCTCGGTCGCTGAACCGATGTCTCAGGCCGGACCGGATGCGGCGCCCCGCTCATGGGCGGCGTGTTCCTCCGCCAGCGCCCGCCGCTCCTCCTCCAGCAGCACGCGCCGGAGGATCTTGCCGGAGGCGGACTTCGGGATCGAGTCGCGGAACTCGAGCGCGCGCACCTTCTTGTACGGCGCGACCCGCTCGGCGACCCAGTCGAGCAGGACGCCGCGCTCGATCGGGCGCCGAAGCACGACGAAAGCCTTGGGGATCTCACCCGCCATCGGGTCGGGTCGTCCGATCACGGCGGCGTCCACGACGTCGGGGTGGGAGAGAAGCACGGCCTCGAGCTCGGCCGGAGCGACCTGCATCCCCTTGTACTTGATCAGCTCCTTGGCGCGATCGACGATGTAGAGGTAGCCGTCGTCATCGGCGTGGCCGATGTCGCCGGTGCGCAGCCAGCCATCGGGGGTCAGCATGCGCGCCGTCGCCTCCGGCTGGTTCAGGTAGCCCAGCATGACCTGTGGCCCCCGTATCCACACCTCTCCGTCCTCGCCTGGCGGCTTCGGCTCTCCCGATCCGAGGTCCACGATCATGAACTCGGTATTCGGCACGGCGAGCCCCGCCGAAGCGACCCGCAGCCGTGAGGGGTCGGGCGCATTGCAGTGCGTGCCGGGGCTCGTCTCCGTGAGCCCGTATCCCTGGCCGACGATGCAGCCGAGGCGGGACGCGCACGTCCGGGCCAGCTCCTCGCCGAGCGGGGCCGCGCCGGAGTTGATCCAGCGCAGGGCGGACAGATCGAAGCGGTCCACGGCCGGGTGCTTGGCGAGCGCGAGGATGATGGGTGGAACCAGGAACGCGACGGTGACGCGGTAGCGCTCGAGCGTCGCGAGGAACGCCTCCAGATCGAAGCGTGGCATGGTCACGACGGTGCCGCCGGACCTCAGGACGCTGCCCATGACGACGGTCATGCCGTAGATGTGGAAGAAGGGCAGGATGCCGATGCAGACGTCGTCGTCCCGCAGCACCGAGACCGCGAGCATCTGCGCCATGTTGGCGACCAGGTTCCGGTGCGTCAGCATGACGCCCTTGGGGAGGCCGGTCGTGCCGCTCGAGTAGGGCAGCGCCACGAGGGCGCTGGCGAGGTCGAGCGCCGGCTCCGCGCGCGCGGAAGATCGATCGGTCGCCGGATCGCGGCCGGCTCCCGCCGCCGGCTCCCGCAGCAATGTCTCGAACGGCGTCGCGCCCAATGCCTCGCCGAGCGTGAAGATCTCCTCGACCGCCGTTCCCTCCGTGGCTCTCATCGCCTTCTCGAGCAGAGGCGGGATGGTGACGAGAAAGCGCGCGCCGGAGTCACGAAGCTGGCGCGAGAGCTCCTCCGCGGTGCTGATCGGATTCGACGTGGTGTTCACGCCGCCGGCGGCGGCCACGGCGCAGAAGACGACGGCGTACTCCGGCATGTTCGGCGCATCGATCGCGACGACGTCGCCGGGGCGCAGCCCGCGCTCCACGAGACCGGCGGCGGCCGCGGGGACCGCGCTGGCGAGCCCACCATAGGTCAGAGTGCGGCCGCTCGGGCCGTCGATCAGCGCCGGCTTCTCGTCGCGCTCCGTCGCGTGCTCGAGCACGTATCGGTCGAAGCGGGCTATCCGGGATCTCGACATCCGGATAGGGGCTGCGGAAGATCATCGCCGTCCTCGCTCAGTCGAGGTCCACGAGCACACCGAGGTCGCGTGCCTCGGCCGCTTCGAGCACGCGGGCGGCGACGGCCGCATCCTGCGCCGCGTTGCCGACCGCCTTGAAGAACGTGATCTGATCGGCCGAGCGGCGGCCCGGGCGCGCTCCGGCCACGATCTCGCCGATCTCGTCCACGGCCGACGCGTCGAGGGCGCCGGCCTCGATCGCGTCCACCAGCTCGCCCGCCTCTCGCAGCGCCGCCTCGCGGCTGTCCACGACGATGCGGGCGCGGCGGATCAGCTCGCGGTCGACCTCGCGCATCGCCGGATCGTAGGAGCCAATACCGTTGACGTGCGTGCCGGCGTCCACTGTCGCGCCGCGGAATACCGGCGTGGCACTGTCGGTGGCCGCGACGATCAGATCGGCGCCGCGCACGGCGTCGGCCGCATCGGCCGGCGTCGCGACGCTCGGCGCGTCGGCCTCTCGCCGCAGCTCCTCCGCCAGGCGCCGCGCCAATGCCGCGCTGCGGGATACGATCCGCACCTGTCGGATGGGCCGGACCGCGCGAAGCCCGGTGAGCTGCGCGCGAGCCTGCACCCCGGCGCCGAACAGGGCGACCGTGCTCGCGTCGGGTCGGGCGAGCAGGTCGGCGGCGAGGGCGCCGGCGGCGCCGGTGCGCAGCGCCGTGAGCCAGCCGGCCTCGAGCAACGCCCGCGGCTCTCCGGAGCGAGGGTCGAACAGCAGCGTCGCGGCATTGACGGAGCGGACGCCGCGCTCCCGGTTGCCCGGGAATACGGAGACCAGCTTTACGCCGAGGGTGCCCGGGTCTGGCAACCAGGCCGGCATGAGCAGGGTCGTCCCGTCGGGCGTGGCGAGCGACATTCGTACGGGCACGGTCGCACGACCATCGGAGAGCTGCGCGAAGGCGGAGCGCATCGCGTCGATCGCAGCGTGGATGTCGATCGCCGCCGCGATCTGGTGTCGCGACAGGACCCTGAGCCGCACCGGCTAGCCGCCCGCGATGCTGGGCAGGATCGTGACCGTGTCCCGCTCGGCGAGCGGCGCCGCGGTCCCGCCGAGACGACGCGCCTCCTCTTCGTTCACGTAGACGTTGACGAAGGAGCGGAGCGTGCCGTCGTCGCGGAAGAGGTGCCGTCGCAGGCGCGGGTGCCGTCGCGTCAGCTCGCCGAGCGCCTCGCCCACGGTTCCTGCCTGGACGGCGATCTCCGCAGCGCCGTCCGTGTGCTCGCGGAGCACCGCCGGGATCGCAATGCGTTGAGTCATGCGCTTAAGTTGACGGGCGTCCCGCGGCTCCGCCAGCGGGCCGGGGCGCGCCGCGGCGCGGTGCGAGGATGCGCGGCTCGCGGAAAGTCTGGTCTCTGTCGGGAGGGTGGTGGCCGTGGAAGCGTTGCGGGAAGTAGCGGTACGCGTGCCGTGCAGCACGTCCAATCTCGGCGCGGGCTTCGACTGCGTCGGGCTGGCGCTGCGCCGCTACCTCACGGCCGCGTTCCAGCCGGGCGACGGGCCGGGCCTGGAGCTGGAGCGGGCCGGAACGCTCGACGGTCTCGACGTGTGTCCGGCCGACGACCTGATCGTGCGCGTCTTCCGCAGCGAGATGCAGCGTCGCGGGTGGCCCGAGGTTGCGGGGCGACTCCGCGTCTCCTCGGAGATCCCGGTCGGGCGCGGGCTCGGCTCCTCCGCCGCGGCGATCGTCGCGGCCATCGCTCTGGCGGCCGCTGCGATCGGCGCCCTGGTGCAGACGGGCGAGGCGCTTGCCGAGGCCGAGCGGTGGGAGGGGCACCCCGACAACGTGGCGCCGGCGCTCCTCGGCGGCCTGCTGGCGGTCGTTCGCCGGGAGGACGGGGTCGCACGGCCGATGCGGCTCGGCCTGTCGGAGCACCTGGGCTTCGCCTTCGCCGCCCCCGGTAGCGGCGTCTCGACCGCCGCGGCGCGTGCGGCGCTGCCGGCCGTGGTGCCGCACGCCGTCGCGGTGCGGGCGGCGGCGCGGATGGCGGCGCTGATCCGCGGGCTCGGCACCGGGGACGAGGACGCGCTGCGCATCGCCTTCGCCGACGAGCTGCACGTGCCCTACCGGCTTCCACTCATCCCCCGCGCCGACGCGGTGCTGCACGCCGCGCGCGACGCCGGCGCCTACGCGGTCACGATCTCCGGCAGCGGCTCGGGGCTGATCGCGGCGTGCGCGCCCGATGCTGCGCCGGCCATCGCGGATGCGATGCGCGACGCGTTCGGCGACGATCGTGATGAGGGTATCATCGCCTTCGCGATGCAGCCGGACTTCCAGGGCGCGAGGCGCGCATGAGCCGGCACGGAGTCATCGCCCGCTGGGGCACCTGGCTGCCCATCACCGCCGAGACGCCCCGCCTGACGCTGCAGGAGGGAGACACGCCGCTGCTGCCGGCGCCCCGCCTCGCGCGTTGGGTCGGGGTCGAGGAGCTGCTGCTGAAGGTCGAGGGTCTGAACCCGACCGGCTCCTTCAAGGATCGGGGCATGGTGGTGGCCGTCGCGAAGGCGCTCGAGGATGGCGCCGAGACCGTGCTGTGCGCGTCCACCGGGAACACTTCCGCAAGCGCCTCCGCCTATGCGGCGCGGGCGGGGATCCGCGCCGTGGTGCTGCTCCCCGGCGGAAAGGTCGCGGCCGGAAAGGTGGCGCAGGCCGTCGTCCACGGCGCCCGCATCGTCTCGCTGCGCGCGAACTTCGACGTCGCGCTGGATCTCGCGCGGGCCATCGTCGCCCGTCACCCCGCGGTGCTCGTGAATTCCGTGAACCCGTACCGGCTCGAGGGTCAGGCCACCGCCGCCTACGAGATCTGCGAGGCGCTCGGCGGCGCGCCCGACGTACTGGCGCTCCCGCTCGGCAACGGCGGCAACATCACGGCGTACGCCATGGGGTTTTCGCGCTGGAAAGAGGCGGGGCGCATCGCAGCCCGGCCGGCGCTGATCGGGGTGCAGGCGGAGGGCGCCGCGCCGTTCGTCGCCGGACACCCGATCGACGCGCCGGAGACCGTCGCGACCGCGATCCGTATCGGCCGCCCGGCGACGTGGGAGCCGGCGATCGCCGCGGCGACGGAGTCCGGAGGTCACATCCTCGCCGTTCCCGACGACGCCATCCTCGAGGCCTATCATGAGATTCCGCGACAGGAGGGCGTGTTCTGCGAGCCGGCATCTGCCGCATCGGTCGCCGGGCTGCGGGCCGCGGTGCGGGAAGGCCGCATCGATGCGCGCTCACGCTGCGTGTGCGTGCTGACCGGAAACGGGCTCAAGGATCCGGCGACCGCGGTGCCGGCCGATTTCCGGGTCGAGGAGCTGGAGGCGGATGAGGCAGGGGTGGTGGCTGCGCTTCGCTTGCAGGGCAAGGGCAAGGGCAAGGGCAAGGGCCAGGGCTAGGAGGGGAAGAGCGAGGAAGGGAGGAGGTCGGTGGGCTCAAAGGTCAGGTGGGGGAGTGTCGGAGGGGTGAGGGAAGAGGAGGTCGGTGGCGGCGTGGAGCTCGAGGAGGGCGTCGGGGACGCCGAGATCGAGCAGGGCCCGGCGGACGGGAGGCTTTCGGGCGGGATCGTCGACCACCACCCAGACGCGGTCCGCCGTCACGAGCAGCCGGACCACTCCCTCGATGGCCTGAATCTCGGAACCGAGCCGTCGCACGATCGCGTCTGGCTCTTCCGGCGGTGTCACGTCGGTCATGCATGCAGGGTAGCCCCCGGATGCGACGAGGGCGAGGGACCCGGAAGCAGCCCGGCGACTCCTCGCCCTCGCCCTCGCCCTAGCCCTAGCCTCTTAGTGATCGTGCGCGTGGTGGAAGGGCTGGAAGACGTTCTCCGCGAAGGCGAAGAGGTCGTCGATGGCCTGCCAGAGCTTCTGCAGTGCCTGCACGTCCGCGTCGCTCAGAGCGGATCCGTCGGGATGCGTGAATGTCGGGCTCTCGGCGGTCCCGCCAATGATCACCATCGCATCGCCGTTGTAGGTGAGCTGACCGTCGATGGAACCGTCCTGCGCCAGCGTGGTGGCGAGCACCGCGGTCGAGCCATCATGCGTGACGGTCATCGTCACGTCGAAGGTGAAGGGCTCCTCCTGACCTATCGCGATCTGGCCGGTGCCAATCAGGTGGATGGTGTCATCGGTGCCGGACCTCGAGACCGAGTAGTCGATCGCGAGCTGGAGGAAGTCGGAGCTCTGGGAGATCGTGACGGTCTGCGAGAGGTCGAAGTCGACCTGGCTCGACCCGTCGGAGAGGAGGCCGACCGCGCCCAGCGTGGCCGTGACCGCCGTCGTGGTCTCCGTGTAGGACGCATCCACGTAATAGTCCGCCAGCACCGCCGAGGTCGGGCTGGTCCGCACGACCTTGATGCCGAGGCGCGTAGACGCAGCCGTGCTGAGGTCCGTCAGGTCGACATAGCCCAGAGCGTTCAGCGGCGCCGCCGGCCGTTGGGTAGTCGGGTCGATCGCGTAGTAGATGATTCGGACGCCGTTCGCCGGCGCGTCCATCGCGTCCGGATCGATCACGTAATACCCGTCGGTCGTGCTCCACACCAGCGTCTTGCCAAGCAGGTTGGACGGGAACATCGGCAGCCCGGCGGGCTGCTCCGCGTAGCGCCTCGCGCGATCGTACGACGGCAGCAGCCCGGCCGGCGACGTCGGGCCGGGAACGAGTTGCGCCGAGATCGTGCCGGCGAGCACATCCGCGGCGAGCCCGATACTGCTCAGCGCGTTCGCGTCGGCCGGCACACCGGTAACGTTCTGCGCGGCGGTCGCGGCTCCCTGCGGATCGTAGGGGCCGTTCGGCCCGGCCACTTTAGCGGAATCACAGCCCGCGGCGACGAGCCCGATCGCCAGCGCGATCGCGGCCGTGCGCGCCGGCACGCCGTGTCTGGACCTCATGTGGGACCCTCCGTCTTGGTTGGCGAGAGGGGTTGCGGCCGGGGACCGACCCCGAAAACGGCGAGGATGTGGTGTGGGCAAGCCGCGTTCCGGGGCCGCGGAAACAGCTGAAGTCACTGCGGCCGCTACAGTTGGTAGACGGCTGGCGAGGCCACGGCCGTGATGGGGTGTGCATTGAGGTGGACAGCAGGCGTACTTTTTTCAGGGCGAGGGGCCGTGCTGGCCCGAAACCGGCAGGAGGATCTGCTGGAGGTCATCGAGGCGCACCCGCAGAGACTCGTAGAGCCAAATAGATCCAGTGATTTCCGGAATCGCCGATCGAATCGGCGCCAACAGGGTGGTGCTCGCGCTGTCCGCGGCTCGCCTGGCCGATGCGATGGGCAACAGCATCCTGTTCGTCATCATCCCGCTGTACGTCGCACGCCTGCCGTCGCCGGCGTTCGATCTGCCGGAGCCGCTGCTGGTCGGCGTGCTGATCTCGCTGTACGGCTTCGTGAACTCGCTGGCGCAGCCCGTGGTCGGGGCGCTGACCGACCGGGTCAGCCGTCGCAAGCCGATCATCCTCGTCGGCCTCGGGATCATGGCGGCCGGCACGCTCGCGTTCGTCTTCGCGACCCGGTTCCTGCACCTGCTGCTGATCCGCGGCGTGCAGGGGCTCGGCGTGGCCATGACGATTCCGGCCTCGCTCGCTTTGATGGCGGCGGCCACGGAGACGCGAACGCGCGGCGGCTCGATGGGCATCTACACGAGCATGCGCATGGCCGGCTTCACGCTGGGGCCGCTGCTCGGCGGTTGGCTCCACGACGCCTTCGGCTTCAAGCCGGCGTTCTACGTCGGGGCGGGCTTCGTGGCGCTGGGGATGCTGCTGGTGCAGCTGTGGGTGCACGAGGAGCCGATCAATGTCTCACAAACGCGTGGCACCCGCTTCCGACTCTTCGAGCGGCGATTGATCACCCCCGGCATCGTCGGGCTCGGGATCGCGACGTTCGTCATGGCAGCGGCGTTCACGGAGATGGTGTCGCTGGAGAAGCAGTTCAACACGCGGCTGTCGCAGGGCGCGCTCGGCTTCGGCGTCGCGTTCAGCGCGCTGATGATCAGCCGGCTGATCTTCCAGATCCCGCTCGGCTCGCTCTCGGACCGGATCGGCCGCAAACCGCTCGTGCTCGCGGGGCTCGTGCTGATGGCCCCGGCGACGGCGCTGCTCGGGGTCGCCGGCTCCACGCTGCAGCTGACCGCAGTACGCGTGCTGCAGGGGATCGCATCCGCCGCGATCGCGGCGCCCGCGTTCGCGATGGCGGCGGAGCTCTCGACGGAGGGTGGGCAGGGGCGCCAGATGGCGCTGGTGACAATGGGGTTCGGGCTCGGTATCGCGGTCGGGCCGCTGATGGCCGGCGCGCTCGCGGTCGTCTTCTTCGAGCTGCCGTTCCTGGTCGGAGGCGTGCTTTCGCTGCTCGGCGCTTTGATCGTGTGGCGCGTGGTGCCGGAGACGGTGCGACGGGGTGCCGGCGAGCGGGAGGCGGACGAGGCGCGTGCGGCGTGATCCGTCGGCGACTCGCCGCATGTGCAAGCGGCGCGATCTCGCGCGTCCTGAGGGAAAAGAGGAGGTTCCTCCTCAACCGACATCGGGAGCCACCATCCATGATGACCGAGACCCTCCGCCGCTCCCTGCGCCTGGCCGCGGCCGTCGCAGCCTTCGCCATTCTCGTCCCGCCCGCAGGGCGCGCACAGAGCGGCGACATCGCGGAGATCGTGGCCGGCGCGTCCGCCTACGACCTGAGCGGGACGGGCACGTCCGCGTTCTATGCAGCGCGGGTGCTGGTGTCGCTGCACGATTACGTCGCGGTCGAGCCCGCCCTCGAGTACTTCGGCTACGAAGCGCAGAGCGGCGATCGGGTGCACTATCTGCTGCCTGAGCTGCAGCTGCAGGCGCGGGTGCCGCTCGCCCGCGGTGCGGTGATCCCCTACGTCGGCGTCGGACCGGGCTTCGCCGTGCCGCTGACGTCCGGGTCGGGCGAGACCGAGTCCACGCTTTCCGCCGCGCTGGGCGCGCGGATCCGCCTGTCGCCGACCGTGGGAATCCTGGGCGAAGCGCGGCTCAGGTCGGTGCGCCCGTGGACCGGTAGCGTGGGCGATTTCGGTCTGGGCGTGTGGTGGGTGTTCTTCTGATTGCGATGTCGTGCGGCCGCCGGCGCGGCGGGACCCGCGCGCCGTGAAGGCCGCGCTCGCGCTGCTCGTGCCGGCGCTCATCGCGGCATGCGCGGCCGATCCGCAGGCGGCGTCGTGCGGCCCCGACGACGGCGTGCCGGCGGTCGCGAACACGGGAGCCGGAGAGTGGCAGAGATCCGGTCGGAGCGCGACGCTCGTCGAGTTGTGGCGGGCTGGCGGGACGACCGAGGGGCAGGAGCTCGCGATGCCGGTCACGATCGCCGCGAGCCCCGACGGCCGCATCGCGGTGCCGGACTTCCAGCTGGGCGAGGTGATCGTCATCGGAGAGGACGGCGGATGGGACGGGCCGTGGGGAGGAAATGGGGAGGGGCCGGGCGAGATCACGACGCCGGTCGCCGCGACGTGGGACGCCGCCGGCACGCTCGTGGTCTTCGACATCGTCGCCCCGAAAGCGGTCTTCCTGCAGCGGAGCGGCCCGCGGCAGGACGATCTTCCGATGGAAGCTTCCTTCACCGCGCCGGCCGTGAGCTCGGGACAGGTGCTGTGGGCCGGGGTCCAGCCGGACGGCTCCGGGCTGCTGGAGGTCCCGGCCGGCGCAGCGTCCCGGGACGGAGTGTCCGGCATCGCGTTCCTCAGGCTCGGCCCCGGCGAGGCGGAGCCGGACACGCTGGCGCGGGGGACCACGCGCTCGCTCGGTGATCCCGCGCTTCGCGGGGTGCCGCTGCCCGGATCCCCGCACCCGTCGGCGAGCGTCGCGCCGAGCGGCGAGATCGCGATCGGCGGGCTGGACCCGTCGTATCAGGTGACTGTTTTCGACGGCGAGGGCGAGCCGGCGAGGCGCATCTGCCGGGACGTGTCGCCGCTGCCGTTCGTGGAGCGGGAGCGCCGGCCGCCGGAGGGGGCGCCGGTGCCGCAGCGGCTGGTGGAGGCGCTCGCGGCGGCTCCGATACCGGATACCCTCGCGGCGTTCGGCGCGCTGTTCCTCGGCGCACGCGGGCGGTTGTGGGTCGAGCGGGATCGCCCCGACCCCTTCACGCAGGGCGGCGTGGCCGGCGGCCTGTGGGACGTCTTCGACGAGCGCGGCCGCTACCTCGGCGAGGTCCGCGCGCCGGGTCGCGTCGGGCTGCGGGCGGCGATCGGAGACACCGTCTTCGGCTTCTTCGTGGGCGAGCTCGACGAGACAGCCGTCGTCGCCTACCGCCTGTCGCTCTCGGACCGCTAGGGGGACGGGTTGCGCATCGTGGGCGGACGATGGGCCGGCCGTGATCTCGTGTCCCCGGGCGGACGGGTACGCCCCACGGCGGAGACGCTGAGGGATGCCTGGCTCGGCGAGCTGGAGGGCGAGCTTCGCGGCGCGCGCGTTCTCGACCTGTACGCCGGGACCGGCGCCCTCGGTCTCGAGGCAATGTCGCGCGGCGCCGCCGGCGTGGATTTCGTCGAGAACGGGCTCGCCGCGCTGCACTCGTTGAAGGCCAATGTGGCGGCGTTGCGGGTGCGCGGCCGCACACGCGTCTTTGTGAAGGACGCGGTCCGCTTCATCGAGCGGCTCGAGGCGGGCGCCTACGACATCGCCCTCGCCGACCCGCCGTACGGCTCCAGACAGGCCGACCGGATCGTGCGGCGCTGGCTCGAGGTGCCGTTCAGCCGTACGCTCGCGCTCGAGCACGCCGCCGATCACGTCCTGCCCCGCGGCGGCCGCACCCAGCGCCATGGCGACTCCGCGCTGACATTCTACCGCCGGTCCGACGGGGTGTAACCGTTACGCGCTGCCGTGGGCGGCGACTGGCACAGCTTCCGCGATCGCCCGCACTACCAGCTCGCGACCCGGGCTGCGGATCGCCGCCGTGCGCGAGAATTTCGAAGAGGGGCGGCTGGTCGGTACTGGACGGACTGGATCGGGTGCGCCTCGGCTCGTGACGCGCGCTGCCAGCGAGCGCGCGCGACGGCGAGGGAGAGGGCGCCGACGACGAACGGGAAGGCCGCGGGCGCGACGCCGAGCCGGATGATCGACACGACGACCGCGCCGATCATGATCGTCACGAGGCCTGCCGCGGCGAGACCCGTGAGCTCCCGTCGGACCCGCAACAGGCCGGGGAGCACGAGCCCGAGTGCGCCGAGGGTCTCCGCGACGGCAATGAAATGCATGAATCCGCCCGGCAGCCCCGTCTGCTGCGCGAGCACGTCGGCGGGCATGCGCAGCTTCGCCGTTCCAGCGAACAGGAACAGCAATGAGAGCAGGAGCTGCAGGGTCCAGAGGGCCCGGTTCCGGATGGTGGTGCTACGGATGATCGCGCGCATGGTCGTCTCTCCTCGGTTCGAGTGCCGCTTCGGCGCCGGCTGAGTGTCCGGCTTCATGGGTGCGTCGAACGAGGGATGACGAAATCGACAGAGCCGGCTGCGCCGGGGCGCGCCTGCGGCGGGCGCGGCCTACGGCCGGGCGCCGCTTCGCGGGGCGCGCTTGCGGCGGGCGGCGCACGGTCGGCGTCGGGGAACTCCGGGGTCGCATGGCGGGTCTTCAAACGCGAGGGTCAACCGAGCGCGGAGGCATGGATGGCGGTCGTGGAGAAGCTGGACAAGCCGAAGGCCGAGTGGCGGAAGCTGCTGCCGGAGGACGCATACCACGTGATGTTCGAGGAGGGGACGGAGCGCGCGTGCTCGAGCCCGCTGAACGATCGGCACGAGACCGGCACCTACGTCTGCGCCGCGTGCTTCCTTCCGCTTTTCGACGCGTCGCGCAAGTTCGACAGCGGCACCGGCTGGCCGAGCTTCTTTCAGCCGATCGAGGGGCACCTGGAGACGAAGGCGGACTACAAGCTGCTGATGCATCGGACGGAGTACCACTGTGCGCGGTGCGGCGCGCATCAGGGCCACGTCTTCCGGGATGGCCCGGCGCCGACGGGTCTGCGCTACTGCAACAACGGGCTCTCCCTGCGGTTCGTTGCGGAGGGCGAGGAGTTGCCGGCGCTACGGGAGTGACGGGGCCGGCGCCGCCTCAGCGCGGCACGACGTCCCACACGTCCGGGTCCTCCGCACCGAGTACCCAGACGGAGAAGCCGCGCAGGCCGGGGTACTCGCCGAGCAGCCGCAGCTTCGCGCGGAAGGAGCGCGTGTCCTCGAGGAACAGCCACTCCCACGTACCCGAGACCGGCCAGAACGCGAAGCTTGCGCCGGCGTCGTCAAGCCACCGTGACCGCGCGTCGGCGCGCTGCAGCAGCAATGTCGCCTTTTGCCAGCCGATCTCCTCGCCGACCACGCGGCTCCCGCCTTCCTGCCACTGCGTATACCAGTGCCCGGAGTAGACGGGGATTCCGAGCGACAGCTTCGCGCGCGGCACGCCCTGCGCCAGCGCCTCGTCCAGCGCGGCGCGCATCCAGTCGAGCGACGCGATCGGGCCCGGTGTGGTGGACGCGGCGTGCTCGGCGTACGTCATCAGAGAGATGAAGTCTCCGGCCTCGGCGAGCGCCTTCACGTCGTACGCCCCGCGCCACGACTCCTCCATGCCGGCGGCGAAGCGGGAGGCCGGCGGCTCGGCGAGCGCCGGGACGACGGCGATGGAGAGGCGGCGCCCCGCGTCGTGGAGCGCCGTCGCAGCGTCGCGGAAGAACGACGTCAGCGAGTCGCGGTCCTCCTGCGGGATATTCTCGAAGTCGAATTGCCAGCCGTCGTAATCGTCGCGTCCGGCGAGGGCGACGAGCGAGTCGACCACGCGGCGCCTGGACTCGGGGCGGTGCAGCAGCGCGTGGATCGTCGGCTGCGAGAAGCCGGGGTTCACGATCAGCGGCATGACGCGTATGTCGCGCTCACGCGCGAGCGCCAGCACGCGCGGGTCGACCGACCCCCACACCGTGCCGAGCGAGTCGAGCGAGTAGACCTGCGGCGCGACGACGTCGATACGATCGGAGTGCGCGCGGAAGCTCTCGAACGACGCCTCCGACGAGGTCATGTACCAGAGCCGCTCGGTCGCGGTCCAACCTCGCTCGAACGGCGGCCAGGGCACGGTCGCGGCCTGCCGCGGGGCCTGCGCGACGGTAAGCACGAGGATCAGGAGCGCCTGCAGCATGCACGGACGATGACGTCGGCGGATGCCGGACTGCAAGCCTGCCGGGTTGCGGCGCCGGCCAGGCAGGCCGCATCTATGCGACGTCGCCGCTCGATCCGTTGTCGGGCGGCGCCACTTCGCCGCCGCCCGACCCTCACTGAAAGACCGGCAGGCGCACGATGGCGATCCACATCACGATCCTGGCGGCGTTCTACCTTCTCGGCAGCCTCGGCGAGCTGCTCATCGCGTTCCTCACCCTCGTGGTCGGGATGGGCGCGGGGCTGCTGGCCGCCGACGCCTCCAGCTTCGCGCTGAGCGTGGGCATGCTCACCGTTGTCTCGGTCTTCTTCGTCGCCATCGGGCTGCCCGGCCTGATCCTCGCCTATGGCCTGCTGCGACGGCGGTCGTGGTCCCGACCGCTCGGCTTCGTGCTCGGCGCGCTCAACCTGCTGAACTTCCCGTTCGGCACGATCCTCGGAGTGTACACGATGTTCGTGCTGACGCGGCCGGAGATCGTCGCCGAGCTGGAAGGCCGCTGAATCGGCGCGCGGGCGGCGCGGCGCAGCCGCACCTCGGAACCGCGTTTCCACGGGGCGCGGGCGGCGCGGCGCACCCGCCTCGGCGGCGACGTCCGCCCCTCGCCTAGCCTCCTCGCGCCTGCGGCGCTGCGGGGTCTCGACGGGCGCTCCCGATCGCCGCTACGGCGGTGCGCCGCGCCGCCCGCCTTCGGCACCCGAGACGGTGCCCCCGCGCTCGCGCTGGCCCCCGCGCCACCGAATCGCTACTGCTCGTGTGCCGAGGGTCCGTAGACCGCGGGATGCGGGAGCCCCAGCGCTCGCAGGTAGACGCCAAGCTGCGCCCGGTGGTGCACCAGGTGGTTGAGCGTGTACAGCTCGTGCGCCGCCCAGCGCGGCTCCCGGAAGTAGACCACCTCCCCGGCGCGCAGCGTCCAGGGCTCGTGCAGCGCCTCGTCGCTCGCCTCGGTCAGCGCCGCTCTCGAGAACTCCACTCCGGAGTCGAAGACCTGCAGCAGCGCCTCGGTCGTGGTCGGCACGGCCCACTCCGACGGGTCGACGGCGTTGAAGTCCAGCTCCTCCGAGCCCATGACCAGCCCGGTGAACCGAGCCAGACGCGCCACAAGAGACGCCAGCGCACCCAGCTTCATGCCCTCCGGAAACACCTGGAAGTCCAGCCGGTCCATGGGTACCCGCTCCAGGAACGGCCGCGTGCGCACCATCTCCGAGTCGAACTCCGCCACCATCATCTCTTTCGCGTCCATGGTGCCTCGCTGATTTCGGGGTTTGTTCGGCTTCGCAGGATAACGTGCCGCGTGCCCGCTGCCAAGATATCTGCGGGCGCTACCGACCGCCGCCAAGGCGGCGCTCCGCTTGCCGCCGCCGCCGCCGCGGACCTACGTTCCGCCTCCCGGGTCGACCGCCCGAGGTGACCGGCCGATGCCCGATCGGCCCGTAGCCCGACAACGGACCGGCCTCCTAACCTGATTAGCCTGACTACCCTGACTAGCCTGACTAGCCTGACTAGCCTGACTAGCCTAACTAACCTGGCGTAGCCCAAGAACAGGAGCCCCGAGACATGACCCGCCTCCCGGCATTTCCCACGCCCGGACCCCTTGCCCTCGCCCTCGCCCTAGCCCTCGCCCTCGTCTGCGCGTCGCGCAGCGAAGCGCAGACGCTCGAGCGGATCCGGAGCTACCCGTTTCCGACGGAGCTCGTCGCGGCGCCTTCGGGTGCACGGGTCGCGTGGGTCTTCGACGAGCAGGGCGTCCGAAACGTCTACACTGCGGCCGCGCCCGAATGGAAGGCGACGCGCCTGACCTCGTACACGGAAGACGACGGTCAGGAGCTGACGCAGCTCGCGTTCACGCCGGACGGCTCGCGCGTCGTCTACGTGCGCGGCGGCGACCACGGCTCGAACTGGGAGGCGGAGCTGGAGCCGGACCCGACCGGATCGATCCTCGAGAGGAAGGTGCAGATCTGGTCGGTGCCGGTCGGGGACGGGGAGCCGAAGCTGCTCGCGGAGGGAGACGGACCGGCGGTGTCGTCGCGAGGCGTCGTCGCGTTCGAGAAGAGCGGGCAGGTGTGGACGGTGCCGTCGGACGGATCGAGCCCGGCGGCGCGGCTCTTCTACGAGAAGGGGCGCAACGGCGATCTCGCGTGGTCACCGGATGGGTCGCGGCTGGCGTTCGTGTCGCGGCGCGGCGACCACGCTTTCGTCGGGGTGTTCACCGACAGCGCTCAGCCCGTGCTGTACCTGGACCCGTCCACCGGCCGCGACTTCATGCCGCGCTGGTCCCCGGACGGTACGCGCGTCGCGTTCGTACGGCGTCCCGGTGCGGGTGGCTCGCCCGACCCGTGGCTCGTGCAGACGCCGGAGCCGTGGCAGATCCGCGTCGCCGACGCGAAGACGGGTGACGGCAGCCGGGTATGGTCGAGCCCGAACACGCTGCGCGGCTCGTACCCGACGACCGAGGGGCAGGCGAACCTCCACTGGGGCGCTGGCGACCGGCTCGTCTTCCTGGCCGACCTCGACGGCTGGCCGCACCTCTATTCCGTGCCCGTGGCGGGTGGAGACGCGAAGCTGTTGACGCCGCACGCGGGTATGGCCGAGTACATCTCGCTGTCGCCGGACCGGCGCTTTCTGGTCTGGGCGGGCAACATGGGCAACGGCCCCGATGACGTCGAGCGTCGCCACGTCTTCCGGGTCGGGGTGGGCGGCTCCGGCTTCCGGGACCTGACGCCCGGCGCGCGCAATGGCTGGACGCCGGTCGTGACGGGCAATGTAGGCTGGATCGCATTCATCGGCGGCGACGCGAGGCGGCCGCCTCTGCCACAGGCGATGCGCGTGGGTGGCGGCGACGTCGTCGCAATCGGAGAGGACCGCATCCCGTCCGACTTCCCGACGTCGCAGCTGGTCGTGCCGAAGGCGGTCACGTTCCACGCCGCGGACGGCATCGAGGTGCACGCGGACCTGTTCGAGCCTCCGACGGACGCAGGGAAGTCGCTGGTGCGAAACGGCAAGCGACCGGCCGTGATCTTCATCCACGGCGGCCCGCCGCGACAAATGCTGCTCGGCTGGCATTACTCGTACTACTACTCGAACGCGTACGCCGTGAACCAGTACCTGGCGACGCACGGCTACGTGGTGCTGTCCGTCAACTACCGACTCGGCATCGGCTACGGCCACGAGTTCCACCATCCCGACAGCGCCGGCGTGCGAGGAGCATCGGAGTACCGCGACATCAAGGCCGGCGGCGAGTACCTCGCCGGGCTGCCGCAGGTGGACCCGAAGCGGATCGGGCTGTGGGGCGGCTCCTACGGCGGCTATCTCACCGCGCTCGGCCTCGGTCGCGACTCCGACCTCTTCGCCGCCGGCGTCGACCTGCACGGCGTCCACGACTTCACCTCCGACGGTGGCCGCCGCTTCGGCCGCGGGGACTGGCGCTACGAGCTGAGCGACGAGGAGCTGGCGAAGCGCGCGAAGATCGCGTGGGAGTCGTCGCCCGTGGCGTACGTCGACAGCTGGCGCTCGCCCGTGCTGCTCATCCAGGGCGACGACGACCGCAACGTCCGCTTCAGCCAGACCGTGGACCTCGCGCAGCGGCTGCGGGCGAAGGGGGTGCCGTTCGAGGAGATCGTGCTGCCCGACGAAATCCACGACTTCCTGCGGCACGCGTCGTGGCTGAAGGCCGACTCGGCGACGGCCGCATTCTTCGACCGACACTTCGGCGCAGGCGCGCAGGCGACGGACGGGGGGCGGTAGGAGGCCTCGGCGCGGCGCTCCGCCTCGGCGGATTGGCTCGACCTCGGTGCGCGGGCGGGGCGGCGCGCTGACGTCCCGCCGCAGGCGCCCCGCATCGCGGCGCCCGGGCGAAGCCCGCGCCCGCCGTCAGGCGCGCCTCGCATTGCGGCGCCCGGGTGAAGCCCGCTCATCGCATGCGCGGCCAATGCGGGCTATCGTGAGCCGACGTTCCGCCACGGGGACTCCATCGCCGAGGAGCACATGCAGGTGCCGACCACCGTCCGGTCTCACGTTCGTGCCGCCGCGCTGCTGGCGGTGACTTTCGCGCTCGCAGGTCCGGCATCGGCCCAGAGCACGCCGCGCGCGGGCGCGACCGACCCGCTCACGGCGGAGATCGACCGGCGCGCGGCCGCGGTGCTGGACAAGGTCGTCGCCTGGCGGGAAGACATCCACGAGCATCCAGAGCTGTCGGACCACGAGGTGCGCACGGCGAAGCTGGTCGCCGATCACCTCCGCTCGCTCGGCATCGAGACGAAGACGGGGGTGGCGCGGACCGGAGTGGTGGGCGTGCTGCGGGGCGGCAGGCCGGGGCCCGTCGTCGCCCTGCGTGCGGACATGGACGCGCTGCCGGTCACGGAGGAGGTGGACCTGCCGTTCGCGTCGAAGGTTCGCGCGACGTACAACGGGCACGAGGTCGGGGTGATGCACGCGTGCGGGCACGACAACCATGTCGCGATCCTGATGGGCGTGGCGGAGGTGCTGGCGGGGATGCGCGAGCGGCTGCCGGGCACCGTGAAGTTCATCTTCCAGCCGGCGGAGGAGGGCTCCTCCGAGACGCACGCGGGTGCGGAGCTCATGGTCCGCGAGGGGGTGCTGGAGAGCCCGAAGGTGGACGCGGTGTTCGGGCTGCACGTCTTCCCCTACCCGGTTGGCGAGATCCGCTACCGGCCGGGCGGCATCATGGCGAGCGCCGCGGGGCTGCGAATCGTCGTCCACGGCCGGCAGACGCACGGCGCCGAGCCGTGGAACGGGGTGGACCCGGTCGTCGTCGCGTCGCAGATCGTGCTCGGTCTCCAGACGATCGTCAGTCGCCAGGAGGACATCCGAAACGGACCGGCGGTCGTGACCGTCGCGACGATCAACGGCGGCGTGCGCAGCAACATCATCCCCGACAGCGTCGTCATGACCGGCACGGTCCGCACGCTCGATCCGGCCATGCGGGAAGACATCCCGAAGCGGATCGAGCGCGTCGCCAGGGGAATCGCGCAGGCGGCGGGAGCGAGCGTGGACGTGGACGTCGGCGAGGGCGGGCTCGTGACGTACAACGACCCCGACCTGACCGAGAGCATGGTGCCGACGTTGCGCCGCGTCGCGGGCGCGGACCACGTCGCCGTCATCCCGCCGACCACGACGGCCGAGGACTTCTCGGAGTATCAGGCGAAGGTGCCCGGCATGTTCTTCTTCCTCGGCGTCACACCCCCCGGCGCGGATCCGGACACCGTCGCGCCGAACCACTCTCCGCGCTTCTTCGCCGACGAGGCCGCGCTGCCGATCGGCGTGCGCGCGCTGTCGAGCCTCGCCGTCGACTATCTGCGCCGGAACGGGAGCCGCTGATGTCGCTCTTCTACGCCGCGCACTCGGGCGTCCGCTACCTGGTCCTGCTCTTCGGCCTGATCGCGCTGTTCCAGGCGCTCTGGGCCTCCAGCCGTCGCCGCACCTACGACCCTCGCGGGCGGCTCCTGCTCGTGGTCTACACCGGCACGCTCGACCTGCAGGTCCTCCTCGGCTTGCTGACCCTCCTTACCCGCCCGTTCTACAGCGCGCTGATCGGCCACATCGTGATGATGCTCGGCGCCGCCGTCGTCGTGCACATCACGCTCGCGCTGAACCGGCGACGCGAGCCCAGCCCCCGCGGCTACGCGCTGCAAATGGTCGGCGTCGCGCTCAGCCTCGTGCTGATCGTCGCCGGGATCCTGGCGATCGGCAGGCCGATCATCGGTAGCAACATCGACATGGCGGCGTAGCCGGGGACCTGCACGAGGCCGATCGGGGGAACTCCCCCGGGCTTGCCCGTCTCGTTAGCTTGCATGCGGGACGTGACGCGGGTCGCGGCCATCTCCTGTCGAAGCGCAGATGGACACCGTACAAAAGCCGAAGCGTAGCCGCTCCGCCGTGGTGCGGGAGGCGAAGTCGCTCATGTGGACGCACCGGCGGTCCCTCGGGATCGGGCTGGTGCTGATGATCGTGGGACGACTCGCGGGTCTGGTGTTGCCGGCGAGCACGAAGTACGTCGTGGACGACGTGCTCCGCGGCGGGCGAACGGAGCTGCTGGTGCCGATCGCGCTGCTCGCGCTCGGCGCGACGATCGTGCAGGCGACGATGAGCTTCCTGCTGTCGCAGGTGGTGAGCGTGGCCGGCCAGCGCGCGATCGCGCAGATGCGGCGTCGAGTGCAGTCGCACGTGCTGAAGCTGCCATCGTCGTACTTCGACAACACGAAGAGCGGCGTGCTGATCTCGCGGATCATGACGGACGCGGAGGGGATCCGGAACCTGGTCGGCACCGGAATCCTTCAGCTGGTCGGTGGCTTTTTCACCGCGACGCTCGCGTTGGCCTGGCTGTTCCACCTGAACTGGCGGCTGACGTCGGTGACGCTGGTGCTGCTGCTCGCGTTCGCGGGCGCGATGACGTACGCGTTCCGACACCTGCGTCCGATCTTCCGAGAGCGGGGCGAGCTGACCGCGCAGGTAACGGGTCGGCTCGCGGAGACGCTCGGCGGCGTGCGCACGGTGAAGGTGTACACGGCGGAGAAGCGCGAGGAGCGCGCGTTCACGACGGGGGTGCACCGGCTGTTCCGCAACATCGCGCGCACGATCACCGGCTCCTCCGCGGTCTCCGCCGTTTCTGCGGTGATCGTAGGTGGAGTGGGAGTCCTGATCATGTGGATGGGCGGCAGCGCCGTGCAGTCCGGAGCGATGACGCTCGGCGACCTCTTCTCCTACACGATCTTCGTCGGGGTGATGGTCGCGCCGCTCGTGCAGATCGCGGGGATCGGCACGCAGATCAGCGAGGCGTTCGCGGGGCTGGACCGTATCCGCGAGCTTATGGGCATGCCGACGGAGGTGGATGAGGACCGGGGGCGCGACGGGGTGGACGTCATCGAGGGAGACGTCGTTTTCGACCACGTGGGCTTCGGCTACCGTCCCGGCGTGCCCGTGCTGCACGACGTCTCGTTCAGCGCGCCGGCCGGCAGCACGACGGCGCTCGTGGGGCCGAGCGGCTCGGGGAAGAGCACGCTGATCGGGCTGGTCATGGCGTTCCAGCGGCCGGATAGCGGCCGCGTCCTCGTGGATGGCCGGGACCTGCGCGAGCTGCGGCTGCACGACTACCGCGCGCAGCTCGCGGCCGTGCTGCAGGACAACTTCCTGTTCGACGGCACGATCCGCGACAACATCGCGTTCGCGCGTCCCGGCGCGACGGATGGCGACGTTCGCGACGCAGCGCGGATCGCCCACGCGGACGAGTTCATCGAGCGCTTCGACGCGGGGTACGACACGATCGTGGGGGAGCGCGGCGTCAAGCTCTCGGGCGGGCAGCGGCAGCGGGTGGCGATCGCGCGCGCGATCCTCGCCGATCCGCGCGTCCTGATCCTGGACGAGGCGACGTCTTCGCTGGACAGCGAGAGCGAGAGCATGATCCGCGACGGGCTGCGCTCGTTGCGGCACGGCCGCACGACGTTCGTCATCGCGCACCGGCTGTCCACGATCCAGAGCGCGGATCAGATCCTGGTGCTGGACGGCGGGCGCATCGTCGAGCGTGGCACGCACGCGGAGCTGCGCCGGGCGGGCGGCCTGTATCAGCGGCTCTACGAGACGCAGTACCGGATCGAGCTGGACACCTTCATCAACCCGGGCGAGGACTTCACGCAGGAGGCGGAGGCGGCACCGCTGCGCCGAATCGCGGCCGTGAACCCCCGCTCGCTGTAGCAGGTCGCTGAAGGACTGGGGTGCGGCCGCGCGCGTGGGGCTTGCGCGGGTCAGCCGAGGAACGGGGAGGACAGTCGGCCCAGGAGAGGAGGCATGGGCGGAGAGACGTTTCTGGCAGCCCTGCGCGAGCGGGGTGTGCGGCGCATCCGGCGCGTCCGCTTCCGCGACAACCGGCACGTGCTCCTGTCGGTCTCGCGGGAGGGATCCACGCTGAACGCGCACGAGTGCTTCGCGCGCGCGCCACGCTCCGTGATGGACGCGGTCGCGACGTTCCTGAAGGCGCGACGAGGCAGCGCGGAGTTCCGCGAGGCGGTCGAGCGGATCCGGGCCTGGCCGGGTGGCGCGGAGGCGATCCGCGCGGCGAGGCGGCGGGCGGCGAGGCGGGCGGCGATCAGAGCGTCGCGTGAGGCGGCGCTGCGCGACGGCGTCCCGATCGAGCACCACAGGCAGCTCCGTTCGCTCTACGCGCGGCTGAACCGGAGCCATTTCCGCGATCGGCTTCCCGGCTCGCTGCCGCTGCGCATCAGTCGCAGGATGGAGCGGCGATTCGGGCAGGTGCAGCTCTACGTGGACCGTAGCGGCGCTCGCAGCGTGCTCGAGCTGGCCGTCAACGCGCACCTGATGTATCCCGAGAACGAGCTCGAGCTGCTGGACACGCTGCTGCACGAGATGGCCCATATCGAAGCGTGGCTCGTCCATGGCGATCGGGGGCACGGCGAGGATTGGCGGCGCGTCGCGGAGCGTGTCGGCTGCGAGGCCGCGGCGCGGACGGACGCCCGCATCCGCCGGCGGAACCGGCGCAGCGCCTGACAAAGCCAATGGTCTTTCCTGCCCACGATCCGCTGGACGAGCTGTTCCCGCTGGGCGACGGCGTCGCGGCGACCGTCGCGAATGCGCTCTGCCCGTACTGCGCCGAGCCCGTCGAGCTCGCGCTGGATCCCGGCTGCGGCGCCGTTCAGCGCTACATCGAGGACTGTCCCGTGTGCTGCCGGCCGTGGGAGGTCACCGTCCGGTATGGAGAGAGCGGAGAGGCCGAGGTGGGGTTGGAGGTCGCGGAGTGAGCGGCAATTCGATTTCGAATGTTTCGAATTCGAATTCGAAATCGAATTCGCTGCTTGCTGCTAGCCCGGCTCCCTGGGTTCATCGCGCCTTCGTGCTCTCGGGCCGCTCCTCGAAAGGACGGCCTCCAGTCTACGGATCGTGGCGATGAGGAGTGCGGTGATCTGACCCTGTGCGTCACGAACGTCGCCGATCGCTGCTTTCGGGACTACCCCGAAGTCCACGAGGGTGTCCGTGTGGGCCCAGCTCTCCCACGTCGAGCCCTTCGCGATCATCAGGTAGTTCAACCGTTTGCCTGGCCTCCATTCGCCGGCCGCCTCGAGCACGTTCGCCGGGATCGAAGCAGCGGATCCACGGAGCTGGCTCACGAGATCCGAGTAGCCGCGAGTGTCGGCCGCCTCGAGCAGGTCGTACACCGCGCGGCTGTGCCTCCGCGCCAGGCGGTACACCGCCATCCTCTCCGGATCGAACCTCGCCATGCCCTCACCCCTTTGAGCTCGACGTCGAACTCCAATTCGAAATCGAACCCGCGGTCGAGCATCACAGGTAGCCCCGGGCGCGGAAATAGCCGGCTGAGTCAGTCGCCGACTCCCGAGCCAAATCGAAATCGAATTGCCGTATCTACCCCTCTGCGATCTCCCCGAACTCCGCCATGTTCTTGCCCCTTTCCTTCGCGGCGTAGACGAGCGTGTCCGCCCGGCGCAGCAGCGTCTCGAAGTCCTCGGGCGCCGCCGATGCCGTCGCCACCCCGATGCTGAACGTCACGCCCGCGCTCACGCTCCGCATGGCCGATACCAGCTCTTCCTGGATCGCAGCGATGGCGGTGCGGGTGCCCTCGGCGTCCGTTTCCGGCAGGAGCACGACGAACTCGTCGCCGCCTAGCCGCGCCGCGGTGTCGGTGCCGCGCAGCCGTCGCGAGAGGGCGTCGCCGACCGCGCGCAGCACCTCGTCGCCCATGGCGTGACCGTAGCGGTCGTTCACGCTCTTGAAATCGTCGAGATCGATGAACGCGAGAGCGTAGCCGTGGCGGTAGCGGCGGGCGCGGGCGTGCTCGCGAGCCGCGGTCTCGTGGAACGCGCGGCCGTTGGCGACGCCGGTGAGCGGATCCGTTCGCGCGAGCTTCCGCTCCCGCTCCAGCGCCTCCCGCAGAGCATGGAGCGTTGCGGCGAGGACCAGAAACAGGCTCGCCCGCACCGCCATGTTCCAGACGACAATGGCGGGGCGACTGTAGGCGTGCCCCGCCTGCAGGTCCGCGACGAGCCAGACGATGGCGGAGACGACCGCAAGGAGGGTCCCGGCCCGGCGCGAGGCGTACCAGGCAGCGATCGAGATCGGGACCAGGTAGAAGACGGAGGAGCTGAGCTCCGGCCCCGTGAGCCAGTCCACGACGCCGATCAGGACGGCGAGGACGAGCGCCTCGACGACGATCAGCGCGCGGGCCTGCCGCGTGAGGATGCGGTCAATGGCTCGCATGGGCCGCCAGGGTGCGTCGCGAGAGTGCGTCCATGCAACAGTGTAGACCTAGAACTTCCAGTCTCTGAACAGGAAGAGTCCGAAAACGCTGGTCGTCACGGCCGACTGCGTGGCGAGAGACGGTTGCATGGGCAGGAAGCGGGGCTGCCACGCGGCGTCGACGCCGTAGCCCTGCAGGGTCTTGTACTGGAGCCGAACGCCGGGCGTCGCGCTGGCGCCGCGGACCTGCACGCTGAGGAAGGTCCGGCTGTTCAGGTACTTGCCGCCCTCGACCTCGGTCGCGCGCAGGAAAGATGAGGCGCTGCCGGACGACAGCTCGACCGGCACGTCGGCCGGGGTGATGTTGAAGTAGTCGAGCCCGAGCTGACGGGTCGCCTCGTGCGAGACGTCGCCGAGGAAGACGCCGGCGGCGACACCGGTGAGCTGCTGCGTGGCGAGCGCGGCGACGGAGCCGACCAGGTCTCCGCTGCTGGATCCGGGCCCGGACAGAGCCGAGCCCTGCTCCTGCAGGAGCGAGGACGAGGCGCGGCCGAACGCGAGGTAGGAGAGCAGATCGGACTGCGCGATCGGCGGCTGCGCGTCGCTCTCGAGCGAGATGCGCGGCATCTCCAGCGTGCCGCCGATGATCACCCGCACCTGCAGCGCCTGCTGCCCGGGCAGCTTCACTTCGTGCGCGGCGGTGATCTGCAGCACGGGGTTGACACCGGGGGTGCCGGTGAACTGGGCGGTTCCGTTCTGCATGTCGAAGCGGCGGCCGAGGAAGGTGTAGTAGCCTCGCTCGGTGTCGATCACGCCGGTCGCGCTGAACGAGTTCTGCGAGCGGTCCATGTGCACGGTGACCGCGCCGAGGTCGGGCGGCGTGTACACCTCGACGTTCGCGTCCTGGTTACGGACCCAGGTATCGCGATCCACGCGCACCGCCACGTCCAGGCGCAGGTTCGCCATCAGCGGAGAGGGCCGGGGTACCAGATCGCGCTGCGCGGCAATGGTCGTGTCCAGCACGGCGAACACCGCCTCGTCGTTCTGGCCGAGCACCATCGCCTGCTTCGGCTCGGGCAGATAGAAGACGCCGCCCCGGATCAGCACATCGCCGGTCACGTGTACCGCGTCGTACGGTCCCTCGACGCGCAGGTCGGCATCCGCGCGCAGGTTGCCGCGCTCGTTGTTGAGCACGAGCGCGTCCGTGGAGCGAAGCCGCAGGTCGAAGCTCGGCCTGCTCAGCGTCTCGAGGCCGATGCCGCCGCTCATGCTGACCGGGCTGCCGCCCGCCGTGGCGGTGAAGGAGGCGATCGTGAGCGAGTCGCCGTGCAGGTCGAGGGAGCCCCGCACGTCGTGCAGCAGCGCGCCCGTCGACGCGATGCGGATCGAGTTGGCGGCGACACGAAGATCGCCGGAGACGTCCGGCTGCTGGGTGGTGCCGCGCACCGCGATGTTGCCGTAGACGTAGCCGTTCACGTCGGAGACCGCGTTGGTGAACCGGGAGGCGAGATCCACCGGTAACGAGTCGGCGCGTACGTCGAGCCGCACGGTGCGGTCGAGCAGGTGCGGCCGGCCGCCCGACAGCCCCAGATCGATCGGCAGCATGCCATCCGCCGTGGCGAGCTGCTGCCCTCGGCGGGTCATGCGAGCGTGCCCGCTCAGCGACCGATCGGCGTAGTCGAACGTCGCGTCGGTGGTCGGGACTTCCGTGCCCTCCCATCTCCGCGTTCGCCAGCCGGAAGTCGCCGTTTAGCTGCGGCGCCGCCTGTGTCCCGTTCACCTTCGCGTGCAGCGACACCAGCCCCTGCGCCTGCAGTGAGTCCTGCAGAAGCGCGATGATGTTGCCGATCTGGACGCTGTCCAGCGCGATCTGCAGGTCCGCGGAGCCCACCTTGGGAAGTCGCCCGTCGAGGTAGATGCGGCCACCCTGGCCGTTCGTCATCTCGATCGTCTCCAGCTCGAAGCCGCTGCCGCCCCAGACCACCGCGCCCGGCCGGGTCGTGTGCCAGGTAAGCGAGTCGAAGCGCATCATCACGTCGTTCAGCTTCACGCGCCGGCTGTCCAGCTCGATGCGGTACTCGGCATCCACGCTGTAGTTGCGCTGCGTGTCCTGCCGCACGGCGACGACCGCTGTCCCGTTCGCCGGCTGCCCATGGCCGGGCAGCCCCGTCTGGCGCACCCGCACGGTCACGCTGTCCAGCGTGAAGCCGGCGACGCGCACCGAATCCCCCGCGGCCTCGACGCCGATCGTGCCGCCGGGCGACGGCGCGCCGAGCCAGGTGAACGTCGCCTGACCGTTGCCGACCACGTTGCCGGCGATCACGAGATCGTGCATCCGCGCCTGCCCGGCGACATCGAAGCGCCTCACGTTCCCCTTCAGTGTGCCCGTCGCGTGCAGCGTGCCGGCGATCGAGTCGCGCGACAGCGGCGGAATCGTGTCGTACTCCAGCTTCGCGTTCGGGGCCCTGCCGGTCGCGGCGCGCTCGACCTGGGTGGCCATCGCGATGCGCAGCGAGTCGGCACGAGCCTTCGCGATGATCGCTCTCATGCGCGCCGGCCGCGGAGTCACGATGCCGGTGTCGCCGGGCAGCCAGCGCGAGAAGTCGCGCAGGGAGTCGACGTCCACGACGAAATTCAGCGTTCCGCTGCGTCCTGCCGCGACGCCGAAGCGCCCATCCAGCGCGAGCCTCCCGGAGGCGAGTCGCAGCGTGGAGGAGTCCACGGTCGCGAGCCCGTCCGCCACGGCGACGCGCAGGTGCGCGGCATCTGCGCCCACTCCCTCCACTCTCGCGCCGCTGAGGTCGGCCGCGAGAGCGGCGCGCAGCGTCGCGGGATCGGTGCCGCTGCCCCGCACCGTCGCCGTGCCGGTCAGCTTCGTCGCCGGCACGTGAGCCGCGACCGCGGCGAGGTTCAGCCCGGTCAGCTGGGAACGGATGTCGTAGCCGGGCGTTCCGGTCAGGTCGAGCGTGCCCTCCGCGTGCAGCACACCATCGTTCGCGAAATCGAGATCCGTGTCCAGGCTCAGCTCGCCCGTCGTGCCGTGCGCCCGGATCGTGCCCGTGGCGGAGCCGTGCAGCCCGGCGGCCGGCGCGAAGCGTCCGACGGTGGCGAGCGCGAGCGGATGGACGGCGACGTCCGCGTCCACGCTTCGTGTGGCGCCGCCGGCTGGGGTGAGGGCGATATCGCCGGTCACCTGCGAGACGCCCGCCTCGCCGTCGTGCGTCACGTCGACCCGCATCGCCATGCGGCCGTCCGTCGAGCCGTTCAGCGTGGCTGTGCCGGTCAGCGTGCCGGCGAGCGGGAGCGAAGGAGCGAACGCGCGCGCGAGCGCGACCTGCAACGGCTGCATGCGCACGTCGAGACCGTCCGCGATGACGCCGTTGCCGCGGAAGGCGAGGCGGCCATCCGCAACGACGTGGCTCGCGCCGTCAGCGGCGTCGGCGAAGCGCACGTCGCCGGTCACGCGCAGCGACGCGGGCTGCCCCTGCATCGCGAGCGTGCCGGTCAGCGTGCCCTGCCGGGGCGCCGTGAAGCCGGGGAACAGCCGCTCGAGCAGCCGCGTTCGCACGTCGGCGAAGCGGACGTCGGTGTCGTGGAAGCGGAGCGAGTCTCCGAACGCGATGCCGACCCTGCCGTGCGCGGTCGCTCCCTCGATGCTCGCGTCGAGGTCCGTCGCCGTCAGGCGCGTCTCGCCGCCCTGGCGCGCGAGCACGATGTGCATGCTCGCCGTGCCCTCGTCGGGCAGCGATGGCCGCACCCACTGGACGTCCCCCAGCCGCAGCGGCGAGGCCGTGCCGGTCAGCCGGACGTCCTGCTCCTGCACCGCGTACATGCCGCTGCCCGTGAGAACCGATCCGGGCAGCCGCAGCCGCCCGTCGCGCACGCGCAGCGTGTCGTTCGCGAACCAGAAGCGGCCCTCCACGTTGCGCACGTGAGCGGCCGGCGGGAGGTACGGCTCCGCGATCATGTTCAGCCGCGCGACGTCGGCGAAGATCCCCTCGTGCTCCGGGTTCGCGAGCCGCAGCGTGGCGAGGCGACCATCCACGTCGTGGAACCGCATGATGCGCTCGTAGCCGCCGGGCGCGCGCTCGACGCGCCAGCGGGTGCGGCCGGCCAGGGCGTCCGTCAGCCGCTTCCGCCGGGTCGCGGCCGGCAGGCTGTCGGGCGGCGACCACGCCTCCTTCACGATGATCTCGCCATTGTCGATCGTGACGTTGCGGAAGCGTACCCATGAGCCATAGCCGGGCGGGGCGTTCGGCTGTGGCGGCGCTCCGCCTCCGAAGATCCGCTTGAAGTTCCAGTCCTCGCCGGGCGGCCGGCTCAGCACCATCACCGGGTCCACGAGCTCGAGGCTGCTCAGGTAGATCCGCTTGTGCAGCAGGTGACGAAGGTCGTAGCGGGCGTGAACCTCCTTCGCACGCAGGAACGGCCGCCCTTTCGCGTCCGTGAGGGTGACGTCGTGGAAGGTCGCTCCGGAAAGGCCGGCCTCCACGTTCGGCACGGTGAGCCGGCCGTGGATCGCGTTCTGGATCTGCGACACGGCGAAGTTGCCGACCTTCTCGTGGCCGAACTGCGTGTCCAGCAGCACGAACAGGACGATCGCGGCCAGGGCGAGCAGCGTGCCGAGCACGATCGCGGCGACCTTCGCCAGGCGGCGCATCAGAACGCCTCCCCGATCGAGAGGTGCAGCGTGAGGTGCTTCAGCGTGCGCCCGAGGCCGCCCGAGCCCTCGAGCGGATCGAAGCGCTTGGTCGTCTCGAGGCGCACGAGCCGAAACGTGCCGTCGGGCTGCTGGACCTGGGTGATGACCGGCAGCTGGTCGACCCCCGAGGGATGCCAGCCGAGGTCCACGCGCACCGGCCCGACCTTCGAGCGGTAGCGGATGCCGATGCCGGGCGTGAGCGCGGCGTTCCCGCCCGCGAACGGGTTCAGCCCGTCCGTGCCGACCGCACCGGCGTCGACGAAGAGCGCGCCGAGCAGTCTGTCGGTCAGCGGCAGCCGATACTCAATGCTGCCCTCGAGCACCGCATCGCCGCCGAGCGGCTGGGGCGTGAACGATGCGGAAGACACGCCATTCGGGTCGCAGGTTCCGGCCGTGATGTCGTCGATCGTGCAGCCGCCTGCGTTCGTGGTGTCCAGCAACGCCGCGGCAGGGATCGTCAGCACGCGCGGCCCGAGCTGGTTCTCGCCGTAGCCGCGGACGGAGCGGGAGCCGCCGGCGTAGAAGCGCTTGCGCGGGTGAATGAGCGCTTCGCCGGTCACGCTCTGCACGCCGATCGCGCTGCCGGTGCTCTGCAGCGGGCGCACGAAGCCGTAGCGCAGGTGCCCGGCGATGACGCGGCCACCGCCGCGCGGAAGGTAGCGGCTCGCCTCCATTTCCAGCCGGTTGTAGCGGAAGCCGGAGTAGGTGAAGGTCGAGGCGTGCTCGATGTCCAGGCTGAGCCGGGAGCCGGAGGTCGGCTCGAGCGCCCGGTCGGTCCGGTCGGTGAAGATGCTGAACGCGAGCGGGGACAGGCGCTGCCGATTGCGCAGCGCAGCAATGGTCGGCTGGTCGCAGACCCCGTAGTTGACGCAGAAGTAGACGCCGCCGGCCTCGAGGCGGTTCAGCTCGAAGTGGTAGTCGAGGCTGACGGGGATGTCCGACGCGACGCGGCGGGTGAACGAGATGCCCGCGCCGACGCCGCGATCCACGACGATGCCGGGCACCGTCCGCCGGTGCGCGAAGACGCTCAGACCCAGCGAGTTCTGCGGCGAGCCCAGGTACGGCTGCGTCAAGCCGATGCTGCCCTGCCACGTCGGGCGCAGGAAGGTGGCCTCCTCATCGGGGCCGAGCCGGCCCGGCGTGACGTCGCGGAAGATCCCCTGCCCGTTGAGCTGGTTCGCGAGCAGGTTGCCCATTACGCCGTCGATCTCGAGCCGACGCGCGCCGCCGAGCCAGTTGCGGTCCGTGTAGCGCAGCTCCGTCTGGACGAAGTCCACGGTGTTGAAGCCGGCGCTGATGCGAGCTCCGTGCAGCGGCGCCTCGCGCACCAGCACTCGAACGGTTCGCGTCGTGTCCTGCGCGGCGGGGGCGGTGGTCGTGCCGCCGTCGTCGCCGCGCGCGACAACCGGTCGCCGGCTCATGCTGCCGAGCGTGGCGAGCCGGAACAGCCCCGACTCGTACATCTTCCGCTGGCTCTCCAGCAGGTCGCTGCGACGGTACAGGTCGCCGGCGTGGAAGGTCAGCATGCGCGAGATCGTGCGATCGGAGACGCGCTCGTTGCCATCGATCGCGACGTTCTCGACCGTGACCTGCTCGCCCGGCTGGAGCCGGATCCCGGCGTAGGCCGTAAGCCCGTCCGGCGACAGCATCACGGTGTCCTTGACCTCGGCGCCCGCGTAGCCGCGGTCGGCCAGCAGGTTCCGCAGCTTCACCTCCGCGGAATCCAGCGCGAAGAGGTCGAGCGGCTTCCCCTTCGCGGGCGCGCGGACGGACTGCAGCACGTTCGCGGGCAGCGGCGGCTCGACCGTGTCCGTTTTCTCGAGCGACAGCTCGCTCAGGACGGTCGGCGGCCCCTCGCGCACGTCGAAGACGATGTCGACCTGGTCCGCGTCCGGCGGCACGACGCGCGCCTCGACCTCGCTCGAGCGATACCCCTTCTTGTAGTAGAACACGCGCACGCGCAGCTCGTCGCGCAGCAGCTCGTCGCGGTCGAGGAAGTTGCGCTGGTAGATCACGTGCGACTTGGAGAGCAGGCAGAACGGCGCGAGCAGGAACGTGCGGCACCGGGACGTCTTCGTCGCGATCCGCTGCTTCAGCTCCTCGAGGTCGACGTTCTTCACGCCGTTGAACGTCACGCTCTTGACGAGCGGGTGCTCCCGCTCGGCCGCCTCGTGGGCGGCGTGTGCCGAGTCCGCCGCCTGAGCGTGCAGCGATCCCGGCGCCGCCAGGCAGGCAAGCGCCGCGAACAAGCCGATGACGGACGACGTGCGTCGCCGTCCATCGCTACGAGAACCACGCTGCGGCTTCGATATCGGCACGACCTCTTCGTCGGCACTCGCGCCCGGGGTCGGCGCGTCAACGTTCCCAGAATGGCGGTGGGTCCGCCTGCGCGCGGGCCGTTCCGGCCCCGGCGCATGGTCGCCAACGGGGCAAGGATTGCGCCGCGCTGCGGAACCGCGCGAAACTGCGAGCGGTTACCCTCTGTATGCCGCGGTCCCGCCGCGGCTCGCGCCCCCGGCCCGGAGATCCACCCATGAGCCGATCGGAAGACCGCCGCGACCGTCGCCCCGGCACAATGCGGGTGCTAGCCATGCTGCTCGCCCTGCCGCTGCTGCCGGCGACCACGCCGCTCGCGGCGCAGATCCCGGATACGTTCACGAACCTGAAGGTCCTGCCGGAGGACATAGGGCGTGACAGTCTGGTGAGCATCATGCGAAGCTTCGCGCTGGGGCTCGGCGTCCGGTGCGAGTTCTGCCATTTCCGGGACGAGAGCCGCGGCGAAGGATTCCGCGCGTTCGACTTCGCCGCGGACAGCCTGCAGCCGAAGCGGACTGCCCGCTTCATGCTGCGGATGGTCGCGATGCTGAACGACACCGTGCTGCCTCGCCTGAGCGAGCGCGGCGACCCGCCGGTGACCGTGCGCTGCGTCACCTGCCACCACGGGCAGGAGCGGCCTCGGCGGCTCGAGGACGTGCTGGCCGCGACGATCACGCGCGCCGGCGTGGACAGCGCGATCGCCGAGTACCGTCAGCTCCGGCAGAAGACGTACGGCATGGGGGTGTACGACTTCGGCCCGATCACGCTGGCCGAGCTCGCGCGCACGCTGCTCGCCGAGAACGAGGGCGACGCCGCGCTCGCCATGCTGCGGCTGAACGTCGAGCAGTATCCCGAGCACGCCGCCTCGCACGAGGCTATCGGCGACATCCTCGCCCGCCGCGGCGACAGCGCCGGCGCGCTAGCCGCGTATGAACGCGCGCTCGAGCTCCAGCCGGACAACCGCCGGCTGCGCCAGAAGCTCGAGGAGCTGAAGAAGTGAGAAGTATGGAGGACGGCCTCTTCGTGCGTCTTGCGCGGGATACGCTCGTGGCGCAGCATTTCGGGGAC
This sequence comes from uncultured Gemmatimonadales bacterium, assembly GCA_963798855.1. GTDB lineage: Bacteria > Gemmatimonadota > Gemmatimonadetes > Longimicrobiales > RSA9 > CAWCUU01. The sequence goes on from CAWCUU010000002.1 coordinate 1,451,644, forward strand.
GCCGGTTTCTCGCCGCGATACCCACCTGCAGGAGAACGAGCCATGTATGTTGGACGGTGTGGTCGTTTCAGGGCTCTCGTGCTCTGCATCGTCGTGCTCGGCGCCGGTTGCGCGTCCGGCGGAAGCGAGGGTGGCGGTGCCACGCCGACGCGCACGCCACCGGCGATCCTGACGAAGGGCGGGAGCGTCAACGACGCCGAGATGCGGATCGACGAGACGGTGGCAGAGAACGCCGTCGCCGCGGTCGGCCCGCCGAAGGCGGTGTGGCCGTCCGTGCTGGCCGTCTACGAGGAGTTGGAGCTGAAGCCGACGAGCATGGACACGGAGGCGTTCACGATCGGCGTCGGCGGACAGACGATCCGCCGGCAGCTCGGCGGGGAGAGGCTGTCGAACTACTTCGACTGTGGCCGCAGCCTGACCGCACCGAAGGCGGACTCGTACCTGGTCACGGTCACCGTGCGCACCGAGCTGCGGCCGATGGACGAGAGCACTACGGCAGTCGTCAGCCGCGCCAGCGCGACCGCGCGGGACCTGGGCACCGGTACGGACCGCGTCGCGTGCGCGAGCACGGGCCGCCTGGAGAAGCGGATCGGCACGGCCGTGAGCCACCGCGTCCTGACCGGCAAGGCGGCCGCCGGCTGAGCCCGTCGCCGTCCGCCGTCGCTATTCTCGACGTGGGCTGTCGTCGAGTCCGGCGCTTCGGGCGGCGGCGAGGAAGCTGCGCACGATCTCGCCGGCGGGCCGCACGGAGTGAATGCCGCCCACGCTGCGGCCGGCCTGCCAGTACTCCTTCGTTCCCCGCGCGTCGAGAGCCGCACGCTTCATGCTCCTCGCCGAGCGCACCGCGTAGATCATGCGCATCAGGCGCTTGCGACGTCGCCCGCGCAGCATCCACCGCTCCAGCGCGCTCGCGCGCGTGCCGATCCGCTCGATGTAGGGGGTGCGGATGACCGCGAGCGGGACGCCGGTGATTCGCTCGCTGAGCACGATGTCGTCCTCGTCGGCCGCGACGATCGCTGCCTTGTAGGCGTCGCTCGCCGCGCACTCGGTGGTCGCGATGAAGCGGGTGCCCATTCTGCACGCCCTCGTAGCCCATCCGCAGCGCCGCGACGAAGTCGGGCTCCTCGCCGATGCCACCCGCGCAGACGAGCGGGACGCCGAGGTCGGCCAGCTCGTCGAACAGCGCCTGCGCGCCCTTCGGTCCCGCGTGCCCGCCGGCGCGCCGGTTCACCGCGATCAGACCGTCCACCCCCGATTCCAACCCCTTCAGGGCCCACTTCCGCTCCGTCACGTCGTGGTAGACGACGCCGCCCGCGGCGTGCACGGCGTCCACCACCCAGCGCGGCTTGCCGAGCGAGGTGATGAAGAAGCGGACCCCTTCCTCGAGCGCCTCCTCGACGAAGCGCACCATGCGCTCGTGATAGATCCGCGATGAGGACTCGATCAGCGCGTTCATGCCGATCGGCTCAGTGGTCAGCTCGCGGATCCGGCGCAGCCCCGCGACGGAACTCGTAGCCATAGACGTAGGTCAGCGAGACCGGCTGCACGATGCCGAGCCCGCCCGCCTCGCTGACCGCCGCGACCAGCTCGGGATTGCTGCACGGATACATCGCGCCGCAGATGATCTTCGAAGGTCGAATTTTGAAGTTCGAAGGTTGAAGTGTTTCGCCAAGGTGCGCTCATCCCCGCTCCGGCGCCAGCGGCACCCGCGCCCCGCGCCCTCGCCCTTGCCCCGCGCCCTTGCCCTCGCCCTCGCCCTCGCCCTCGCCCTCGCCCTCGCCCTCGCCCTGGCCCTGTCCCTGCCCCTGTCCCTATCCTAGCCCTAGCCCTAGCCCTAGCCCTGGCCCTAGCCCTGGAACCCGCTTGTCGCTCCGCTGGATTTTCGTCGCCGTGGTGATCGCCACCGCTCTACTGGTCGGCGCTCTGCTCCTCAACGCGCGGAGGCCGCCGATCGAGCGGACGCAGCCGACCGCGCAGGCGGTGCGTGCGACGGGGAAGTGCGCCTCCTGCCATCGGGAGGAGACCGGCGCGATCGTGCACGAGTACGAGCTCAGCCGGCACGCCGCGGTTGGCACGACCTGCCTCGACTGCCACGGCGCGGTGGAAGGTCAGGAGAAGTTCGACCACCGCGGCTTCGTTCTGGCGCGCACCATCACTCCGACAAACTGCGCGCAGTGCCATGCTACGCAGTATCGCGAGTTCCTGCGGAGCCGCCACGCCGCGCCGGCCTACGCCGCCGTGCTGGGGCCGAGCGGCTTCACGGCCTCACAGGTCGCCGCCGCGGAGCGATACAATCCCGGCGCGGTCGACCGTCCCGCCAACCCATTGACGACACTGGAGGGGAACGCGGCAGTGACCTCCGGTTGCATCTCCTGTCACTCGATCGGACGCCCGAACGATGATGGCTCGATCGGCAGCTGCACGGCGTGCCACTCGCGGCACCGCGCTTCCGTCGCGCTGGCGCGGATGCCGGAGACGTGCGGCCAGTGCCACATGGGACCGGACCATTCACAGCTGGAGATCTACACCGAGTCGAAGCACGGCGTGATGTTCAACGCCTTTCACCAGGAGATGAACCTTGGGGCGGACCCGCGGCGGCTGGGGGTGGCGGACATGCCCGTGCCGACGTGCGCGACGTGCCACATGAGCGGGATCGGCGGCGTCGCGTCGACGCACGATCCGGGGAACCGGCTGTCCTACTACCTGTTCGCCGAGATCTCCGAGAGGAGGCCGAACTACCAGCAGGGACGCGACGCGATGATGTCGGTGTGCAACGCGTGTCACACGGAGCCACACACGCAACGGTACTTCGAGCAGGCGGAGCAGGTTCTCGAGGCCACGAACGCGAAGGTCCGCGAGGCGCAGGATCTCGTGAAGGGACTACGTGGCCGCGGGCTGCTCACGGCCACGCCCTTCGACGAGCCGATCGAGTTCGACTACTTCGACTACTGGCATTACTACGGCCGAACGGCGAAGCACGGCGCGTTCATGGGCGGCGCCGACTTCGTGCAGTGGCACGGCAACTACGAGCTGCTCAAGGGGATGGTCGAGCTCAGGGCCGCGGCGGCGGAGATCGAGCGGGATCACGCCGCCGCCGGCGCTCGACGCTGAGCGGCACCGCTGCCGCCGTGGACTCCCCCGCCGTAGCCGCATGGCGCCGCTGGACGTCCGCGTTGACGCCGGCCGTCGCCGTCGAGCTCTTCGCGGCGTCCAACCTCGGCTTCCTCGTCCTCGACGTCTGGCTCGCGCATTCGGCGAACGCGTTCCACCACTGGAGCGAGTGGATCCCGGTCGCGTTCGCTGCCGCAGCCGCGCTGGCGCTCGCCGTCAACCTCCTCGTATCGCGGCCTTTCTGGAAGGGACCGGGCCGAGTTGTCGGTTACGTCGTCGGGGCGGGATGCATCCTCGTCGGAATCGGCGGGCTGGTGCTGCACCTCGAGAGCGCCTTCTTTCAGACGTTCACGCTGAGGGGCCTCGTCTACTCGGCTCCGTTCGTCGCGCCTCTCGCCTTCACCGGCCTCGGGTTCCTGGTGCTGCTCGGCCGGATGGTGCCGCGCGGCAGCGTCGAGTGGGGGCAGTGGGTCGCGCTCCTCGCGCTCGGCGGGTTCGTGGGCAACTTCGGCCTGTCCCTCGCCGACCACGCGCAGAACGGCTTCTTCCATGCGCTCGAGTGGCTCTCGGTCGCGGCGAGCGCGCTCGCCGTCGGCTTCTTCCTCGTGCTCGTGCTCCGTCCCGACGACGCTACACTGCGCGTCCCGACGCTGGTAGTGCTCGCCCTGCAGGCGGCGACCGGCCTCCTGGGCTTCGTGCTCCACCTCCGCCACCTCTTGGACCCGACCCTCGCCACGCTCGCCGAGCGGGTGATCTACGGTCCGCCGATCTTCGCGCCGCTGCTCTTCGTGGACCTGGCCGGCCTCGGCGCGCTCGCCGTCTGGGGGCTGGCGAAGCGCGAAGCGTGAAGTGCGATTGCCGGCCGCAACCATGACGTCGTACCTTCGGAGTCCTGGAGGATCAGGCTGCGAACTTCACCGTTCATACCTCGGACTGCAGAGCGTGCACCTCAAGCTTCCGACTTCTCGCATCGCACTTCTGTTCATGGCGACTCCCCTGATGGCGCAGCAGCGGCCGACTTCGATGGCGGGTCGCTCGACCGTGTACGCGCCGCACGCCGCGATCGCGACGAGCCAGCCGCTCGCGACGGCGGCCGGGCTCACGGTGCTGCGGCGAGGGGGCAACGCCATCGATGCGGCCGTCACCGCGGCCGCGGTGCTGGGTGTCGTCGAGCCGCACATGACAGGGATGGGCGGCGACGTCTTCGCGCTGCTCTGGTCCGCGAAGGAAGGGCGGCTGGTCGGACTCAACGCGAGCGGCCGCTCCGGTCAGGCGGAGACGCGCGAGGAGCTGCTGCGCCGCGGGCACACGAGCGTGCCGTACGACGGCCCCGAGTCGGTGACGGTTCCCGGCGCCGTGTCCGGCTGGGCCGCGCTGCTGGAGAGCTACGGCACGATCTCCCTCGCCGAGGCGCTGCAGCCGGCGATCCGGCTGGCGGAGGAGGGATTCCCCGTGTCGCCGATCATTGCGCGACAGTGGGCGGCGGAGACGGAGAAGCTGCAACGCGACCCGGGCGCCCGCGCCACTTATCTGCCCGGCGGACGCGCGCCGCAGGCGGGCGAGTGGTTCCGCAACCCCGACCTCGCCGCGAGCTACCGCGCCGCTGGCCTCGAGCGGGCCGTCCGCGCTGTACGGCGGCGAGCTCGGTCGGCGCATCGTGACCGAGCTGCAGCGGCAGGGCGGGTTCCTGAGGATCGATGACCTGAGACGGCACGCGGTCGACTGGGTCGAGCCGATCGGCGTGGACTTCCGCGGCTATCGCGTCTGGGAGCTGCCGCCGAACGGGCAGGGGATCGCCGCGCTCGAGATGCTGCGCATCCTCGAGCCGTACGACCTGAAGTCCCTGGGCCGGAACAGTCCGCCCTACCTGCACCGGCTGATCGAGGCGAAGAAGCTGGCGTTCGCCGACCTCGAGCGCTGGATCGGCGACCCGGCCGCGATGGACATCGCGCCGCAGGCGCTGCTCTCCGACGACTTCATCGCGCGACGGCGCGCCGACCTCGACACGCTGCACGCCGCCGAGCGGGTCGAGCCCGGGAGCGTCGCGACCGCGAGCGAGACGGTTTACCTGACGGCGGCCGACAGCGCCGGCAACATGGTCTCCTTCATCAACAGCAACTACGAGTACTTCGGCTCCGGCATCGTCGTGCCCGGCACCGGCTTCGTTCTGCAGAACCGCGGCGCCGGCTTCACGCTCGAGCCCGGCCGGGCCAACACCGTCGGCCCGAGCAAGCGGCCGCTGCACACGCTGATCCCGGCGTTCGTCACCCGCCCCGATTCGACCGGGGCGCAGCGGCCCTGGATGTCGTTCGGCGTGATGGGCGGGTCGATGCAGCCGCAGGGGCACGTGCAGCTGCTGCTCGACCTGCTCGTCTTCGACATGGACCCCCAGCAGGCCGTGGACGCCGCGCGCTTCCGGCATCTGTCGGGCCGCCGCGTCGCGCTCGAGCCTCCGATCGGCGACGACGTGCGCCGCGCGCTCGAGTCGATGGGCCACGTCATCGCGGACGAGAGCGACGTCGCCTTCGGCGGCGCCCAGCTCATCCTGCGACTGCCCCGCGGATACGCCGCGGCGTCCGATCCAAGGAAGGACGGAATGGCCGCCGGAAATTGAGAGGGTGTCCCCTTCGGAAGCGCAGCCATGAAAGCTCGAGTCCTGATCCTCGCAACCGCGCTCGCAGCCGCAGGCTGCGCCAGCGCCCCCGGCGGAGCCGCCCCCGCCGCGGGCGCCCCCGGGCGTGACGCCGCGCCCGTGCGCGCAGCGCACGCGATGACCGTCTCCGCCTTTCCGCTGGCGAGCCGCGTCGGCGACGAGGTCATGCGCGACGGCGGCAACGCGATCGACGCGGCGGTCGCCGTCGGCTTCGCGCTCGCGGTGACGCACCCGAGCGCGGGCAACATCGGAGGCGGCGGCTTCATGGTCGTGCGCTTCCCCGACGGTCGCACTACGGCGTTCGATTTCCGCGAGAAGGCGCCGCTCGCGGCGGATTCGCTGATGTTCGTGGATTCGACGGGCGAGTACTCGAGCGAGCTCCACCACGACTCGCCGCTGTCGGTCGGGGTGCCGGGCACGGTCGCCGGGCTCGCGCTCGCGCACGAGCGCTACGGCAAGCTGCCGTGGAAGCGGCTCGTCGAGCCAGCGCGGGAGCTGGCGGCGGACGGCTTCGAGCTGACGCCGTCGCTCGCTCGCAGCTTCGGATACGCGGCGCGCGCGATGTCCGATTATCCCGCGAGCCTGGCCGTGTTCACGAAGGATGGCCGGCCGTACGAGACGGGCGAGCGGTGGCGGCAGCCGGATCTGGCGCGCACGCTCGGCCGCATTGCCGAGCAGGGCAGGGACGGCTTCTACCGCGGCGAGACGGCGCGGCTGCTCGCGGCCGAGATGCGACGGATCGGCGGGCTGATCAGCGAGCAGGACCTGGCCCGGTACCAGGCGAAGGAGCGCACGCCGATCCACGGCACATACCGCGGCTACGACGTCATCTCGATGCCGCCGCCGAGCAGCGGCGGCGTCGCTCTCGTCGAGATGCTGAACATCCTCGAAGGCTTCGACCTGCGCGCGATGGGAGCGGGCTCGCCGCAGTACATCCATACCGTGGCCGAGGCGATGCGCCGTGCCTACCGCGACCGCGCCGAGTTCCTGGCCGACACCGACTTCGTCGCCGTGCCGATCGCGCACCTGACGGACAAGGCGTACGCGGCGCGGCTGCGCGCGACGATCCGGCCGGACCGCGCGACGCGCTCGGAGCCGGCCGACATCGCGCAGGCGTATGAGAGCCCGCAGACGACGCACTACTCGGTCGTCGATCGCGACGGGATGGCGGTCTCGGTGACCTACACGCTGGAGCAGGGCTACGGCTCCAAGATCGTCGTAGCGGGCGCCGGCTTCCTGCTGAACAACGAGATGGGCGACTTCAACGCCGAGCCCGGCGTCACGGACAGCACCGGACTGATCGGCACGCCTCCGAACCTCGCCCGCCCCGAGCAGCGCATGCTGTCCAGCATGACGCCGACGATCCTGGCGAAGGACGGCAGGCTCGTCGCAGTCGTCGGGAGCCCCGGCGGCCGCACGATCATCAACACCGTGCTCGAGATCGTGCTCGGCATCGTCGACTTCGACCGCGACATCCAGCGGGCGGTGGACGCGAAGCGCTTCCACCATCAGTGGCTCCCCGACGTGATCCACATTGAGGAGGGCGGCGCCGACGACGCGACGATCGCGGCGCTGCGCGCGATGGGCCACGACGTGCGCGTCGGCGGGGAGCAGGGCGTCGCCGACTGCATCATGATCGACCCGGCCACCGGCGACCGGCTCGGGGCACCGGATCCACGCGACCAGGACAGCGCGGCGATCGGGAATTGAGCTGTACTCTTCCACCCTTCGGACTTCCATGCGCGGTCACTTCTCACCTCTGACTTCACTCTTCATTCTGCTCTGCGGCTGCGCCGGGAAGGCGGGGTCGGGGATGCCCGCGCCGACCGACCGCGCTTTCGACGTGGTGATCGAGAACGGCCGGATCGTGGACGGTACGGGTGCGGCGTGGCACTACGGCGACCTGGCGATCCGGGGGGATCGCATCGCGGCAATGACCCCGGCGGGGCTGCTCGCGGGCGCAGCGGCGAAGAGGCGCATCGACGGGCGAGGGCTCGTGGTCGCGCCGGGCTTCATCGACATCCAGGGGCAGTCCGGCGCGTCATTCCTGTTCGGGGACGGCAGGGACGTCAGCAAGGTGACGCAGGGGATCACCACCGAGATCCTCGGGGAGGGCTCGACGCCGGCACCGATCGATCCCGCACGGCTGGAGGAGGCGCTGCCACACGACCCGGCGCGGGCGAAAGTCGTGCGCACGTTCGCCGGGGCGCACGGCTTCCGGAGCTGGCTGGAGGCGATGGCGGCGCACGGGATCGCACCGAACGTGGGGTCCTTCCTCGGCGCCGCTACCGTGCGCGTCTACGCGAAGCGGGAGGCGATGGGCGCGCCGACCGCAGCGGAGCTGGACACGATGCGGGCGGTCGTGCGGCGGGCGATGGAGGACGGTGCCTTGGGGCTGGCCTCGGCACTGATCTATCCGCCGGGCAACTACGCGTCGGCGGAAGAGCTCATCGAGGAGGCCAGGGCGATGGCTCCGTACGGCGGCATCTACATCACGCACATGCGCTCCGAGGCGGACAAGCTGCTCGAGGCCACGGACGAGGCCATCCGCATCGGTCGCGAGGGCGGTGTGCCCGTCGAGATCTACCACCTGAAGGCCGCCGGAAACCCGAACTGGCCCAAGGCCGCGCTCGAGATCGCGAAGATCGACAGCGCCCGCGCCGCCGGCATCGACGTCCAGGCGGACATGTACCCGTACACCGCGGGCAGCACCGGGCTGAGCGCGTGCTTTCCGCCGGCGGCGTCGGAAGGGGGTAAGCTGCAGGAGCGGCTGGAGGACCCCGGGGAGCGCGCGAAGATCAGGGCGGAAGTGCTGCAGCAGACGTCCGACTGGGAGAACCTGTGCACGCAGGCGGGGCCCGAGGGCGTGCTCCTGGTCGGGTTCCACAACGATGCGAACAAGAAGTGGGCGGGGAAGCGGTTGTCCGAGGTGGCGGACGCGATGGGCACCGACTGGGTCACCGCGGCGATGGACCTGGTCGAGAGCGACAGCTCGCGCGTGGGGACCGTGTTCTTCCTCATGAGCGAGGACAACGTGAAGCTCCAGCTGCGCCAGCCCTGGATCAAGATCGGCACCGACGCGGCCGGCATGGATCCCGATACGGCGAAGGCACACGGGCTCCTCACACACCCCCGCTCGTACGGCACCTATCCGAAGATCCTGGGCAGGTACGTCCGCGAGGAGCACGTGCTCACGCTCGAGGATGCGGTCCGCAAGATGACCTCCGCGGTCGCCACGCGCCTGTCGATCCCGGACCGCGGCGTGCTCCGGCCCGGTTTCTACGCCGACATCGTCGTATTCGACCCGGAGACGATCCTCGATCGCGCGACGTACGAGGAGCCGCACCAGATCTCCGTGGGCGTGAAGCGGGTGTTCGTGAACGGCGTCGAGATCGTGCGGGATGGCCAGGCGACAGGGGCGAAGCCGGGCCGCGTAGTCTGGGGACCTGCGGTGAGGGCTGAACGGTGAAGGGTGAGCGTGGATCGGGGGGAATCGGTCACGGCGACCGGGTTCGCGGGGACGGTTGCAGCGCCCTCAACCGCTTCTCCAGGAACCGCCGCTCCGGGCCCTGCCGGGCCAGCTCGAGCGCCCGGGCGTAGGCGGCGCGGGCCTCGTCGGGCCGGCCGAGGCGACGGCACAGCTCTGCGCGGGCGGAGTGGGCGAGGTGATAGTCGTCCAGCTCGCCGCCGGCGAGGAGGCGGTCGATGAGCGCGAGGCCGGCGTCGGGGCCGTCGCGCATCGCGACCGCCGCGGCGCGGTTCAGCTCGACAATGGCCGACGGCTCGAGCCGAAGCAGCACGTCGTAGAGCGCGACGATCTGCGCCCAGTCCGTGTCGCCCGCTGTCGGCGCCTCGGCGTGGACCGCCGCGATCGCGGCCTGAAGCGTGAACGGGCCGAAGCGGCGCGAGCGCAGTGCACGCTCGACGAGCGTACTCCCTTCGGCGATCCCGGCACGGTCCCACAGCGAACGGTCCTGAGCGTCGAGCAGGACCAGCTCGCCGTCGTCCGTCGCCCGCGCGGCCCGTCGCGACTCGTGCAGCAGCATCAGCGCGAGCAGCCCGATCGCCTCCGGCTCGGGCAGCAGCTCGACCAGCAGCCGGCCGAGCCGGATCGCCTCCTGCGAAAGGTCCGCCCGCATCAGAGACTCGCCCGACGACGCCGAATACCCCTCGTTGAACACGAGATAGACGACTCGGAGCACCGCGTCGAGGCGGTCCTGAAGCTCGTTCCGCTCGGGCACGCGATACGGGATGCCGGCGTCGCGGATCTTCCCTTTCGCGCGGACGATCCTCTGAGCGACGGTGGACGGCGCGGCGAGGAACGCGCGGGCGATCTCCTCCGTCGTGAGCCCGCACACCTCCCGCAGCGTCAGGGCGACCTGCGCGTCCGACGACAACGCCGGGTGGCAGCAGGTGAAGATCAGGCGCAGCCGGTCGTCTTCGACGTCCTCGTCACTGACGTCGTCGGTCGGGGCCGCCGCGGAGGCATCGAGCGCGAGCCGCTCCGCGAGCCGGGACAGCGTGGCGTCGAAGCGGGAACGTCGCCGGATGGTGTCGATCGCCTTGAAGCGTCCCGTCGAGACGAGCCACGCCCGCGGATTCGCGGGCACTCCGTCGCGCGTCCACCGCTCCAGCGCGACGGTGAACGCGTCCTGCATCGCCTCCTCGGCCAGGTCGAAGTCGCCGAGGAGGCGGATGAGCGTCGCCAGGACCCGACGGGAATCGGCGCGGTACACGGCCTCGACCGTTTCTCGCACGCCCTTCGCCGCGGATCCGGCGGCCACGGACTCGTCGGAGCGGCCGCGGTCGGACCCGGGCTCGGTCACGAGCTTCTGCCGCTCACGCGCCGGGCAGCCGGATCAGGCGCCACCATCGCGGTCGAATTCCTTGATCGGCCGCACCTCGACGCTGCCGGTTCGCGCGCCGGGGATCCGCGCCGCGATCTGGATGGCGTCGTTCAGGTCGCGCGCCTCGATCATGTAGAAGCCGCCGAGCTGCTCCTTCGTCTCGGCGAACGGCCCATCGGTGGTGGACACCCGGCCGTTGCGCACGCGCACCGTCGTCGCCGTCTCCACCGGCTGGAGTGCGTCGCCGGCGAGGTGGTGCCCGCTCCCGCGGATCTCGTCGGTGAAACGAGAATACTCCTTCGTCATCGCCTCCAGCTCCTCCTTCGACAGCGAGGCGACATCGCGTTCGGTACGGTAGATCAGGCACAGGTACCGCATGGCTCCCTCCGGAAAAACGGTTCGAAAACGAACGTGGCCGTGAAGTAGTCGTTCGGGAAGGACCGGAATCGACAGGAGGTGGCCCTCGAAGCCGCCTTTCGCGATCATCGGGCGAGCGCGCGATCCTGGCCTCAGGCGCGTCGCTTCGCCGCCGGCGCGCCGCGCACGAACGCGATGTAGTCCGTCGCCGCCGGCTCGAACCCCGCGGAGCGGAGCAGCAGCGCCACCTGGCCGCGGTGGTAGGAGGCGTGGAGCAGGGATTGTGACAGCATGTCTGCGAGCCTCGAGGCGAACTCGAGGCCATCGCTGTTGCGGTAGCGTGCCGACTCCCGCAGCGCATCGACGTCGAAGCCGTCCAGCAGCTCACGGTAACCGAGGGCGTTCCGCGCGGCGAGCTCCGCGCACGCGTCGAGGTCCGCGTCCGGCCACACCGCGACTTCCGCCATCTCGCCCCGCATCCGCTGCAGCCAGACGTGCTCCGCTCCCAGCACGTGCGCCATGATCTCGAGCGCCTGCGCGGGCTCGCCGCCCGATGCCCGCAGCGCCTCCAGCATTCGGTGGTCCGCCCATTCCATGTGCGCGACCCAGCCGCGCAGTGTGTCGATCATGCTCGTTCGCGTCCTCGAGCTCACGCCGCCCGCCTCCGCGCCGCCGCGGGCTCGCGCGGCCGCGAGACCGGTCGGTCGACGATCACGTGCCTCAGCGCGATCACCGCCGCCAGAATCACGCCCGCCGCCGCTAGCGTGCCGATCCCGATCGGCTCCGCGTGCAGCAGCCAGCCGAGCAGCAGCGCCACGACGGGGTTCACGTACGCGTGCGTCGAGACCAGCGCCGGCGACGTCACCTGCAGCAGCCAGTGGAACGCCGTGTACGCGACGATCGAGCCGAACACGACGAGGTACCCGAGCGCCAGCAGCGACGGCACGCTCACCGCCGCCGCATCCACGCCGCGCCACTCCCCGAGCGCCAGCCCCACCGGAAGCAGCAGCGCCGCGCCCGACAACAGCTCCAGCGACGTCGCCATCAGCGCCAATGCCGGCACCGGCGACAGGCGCGACTTCCGCGCGCCGATACCCCACAGCGCGGCGGCCCCGAGAACCGCGAGCGCACCGGCCGGATTCACGCCGCCGCTGTGCCACGGCGTCGCCACCAGCGCCACGCCACCCAGCCCGAGCACCACCGCTGCCAGCGCCCCCGCGCGCCGGCGCAGTCGCGGGTCCAGCAGTACCACGAAGAGCGGAGACGTCGCCCCCAGCAGCGCCGCGACCCCGGACGGCACCGTGCGCTCCGCCAGGGCGACCAGGCCGTACGCGCCGAACAGGAATACCGCCAGCCGCGCCGCCGCCAGCCACGCCCCCCGCCCCGGCCACGGCTCGCCGCGCAGTCGTGCCCACCCCAGCAGGATGCCGCCGGCAAGAACGCAGCGCACGCTCACCATCAGCAGCGGCGGCATCGTCTCCACAGCCACCGCGATCGCCAGGTAGGTCGAGCCCCAGATGCCGTAAACGGCCGCGAAGGCCGCAACGACGAGCGCGCGCGAGGGCGACGTCGCCCCGCGCGCGCCGGTACCGCTCACGCGCTCCGGCTCCGGGGACCGCGCGCGTCCCGTCGCCACGGCTCCGGCCCCGCCAGCGGCGGCTGCGAGTCCGCCGTCGACGCCACGAACGCGAGCCAGCCCCGCGCCCACGCCCGGCCGGCCCTCCGCAACAGTCCCTCTCGCCGCCTCGCCGTCGTCCTGCTCCGCACGTCGCGCATCCGTTCCTCCTTGTGGGCACCGGTAACCTGCGTTATGGTGGTTATAAGATGGAGGGGAGGTTCTAACCTGTCAAGAGCGATGATGACAGTTATACCCGGGCAGAACTGGGAGCCCATCGAGAGCTATGATCCGGTGGGCGGGAACGTCGCACTCGACCTGGTCAATACGTCGAGCGCGAGGAAGTTCCCGACGCCGCACGAGAAGCTGTTCGTATACGACGACCTCGTCGTATGGGGCGAGCGGACGGGCCTGCTGGACGCGGACGGCGCGGCGGAGCTGCGCACGGCGGCCGAGGCGCGGCCGGCCGTGGCGCAGGCGGTTCTGGAGCGGGCGCTCGAGTTGCGCGAGGCGCTCTATCGGGTATTCGCGGCCGTCGCCGGCGAGGGCGAGCCGCCCGCGTCCGACCTGGAGCTGTTGAACGCGTACCTGGCGGAGGCGGCGTCGCACCGGCGGGTCGAGCGTCGCGGCGACGGCTGGGCGTGGAGCTGGGACGCGACGGACGAGCCACTCGCGGAGCTGCTGTGGCCGGCGGCGTGGGCGGCCGGCGAGCTGCTGGCAGAAGGCGACCTGACGCGGGTGAAGGAGTGCGGCAGCGAGAACTGCAACTGGCTCTTCGTGGACCTCAGCCGCAACCGCAGCCGCCGCTGGTGCGACATGAAGGACTGCGGCAACCGCGCGAAAGCGAGGAGGCACTACCGACGGGTGCGGGGTGGAGCTGGAAGCGTGGAGTGAGAGATTCACGCTTCACGGCAGCTCAGCTTCGAGCTTGGAAGTTCGAGCTTCTCAGATTCCAGGTGGCCACGACGCGGGCGACGATTGCGCCCTCGCTGTTGCGGAGGGCACCGGCGACTTCGTGGTGCATCTCGCCGTCCACGGCCGGCGCGGCGCAGACGCACTCGGCCTCGATCAGGCCGTGCGCCTTGCGGACGAACTCGATGGAGAGGGCGGTGGGGATGCCGCGTACGCCGGGCGGAAGCGCGGTGGTGAGGGCGAGGCCTGTGGTGAGCTCGCCGAGGTTCATCAGCGCGATGGCGTGCAGCGATCCGAGGTGGTTGCGCAGGCGCGGGCGGTCGCGCATGCATACGCGCGCGCGGCCGGGCTCCAGCTCCAGCACGACGGGCGCGATCGTGCCGCTGTAGGGCGCCGTCCGACCGACCAGCCAGCCGAAGAGCCGGCCGCCGCCCGGCCAGCCGCGCACGCGTCGCCACGTCGCCAGGAGGCGGGCGCCGGCGGCCGCAGGGTCGGAGGTCATCGGCGGGATCCCTCCGGCTCCGGCTCCGGCAGCGAAAGCGCGATGGCCCGGAAATCATCCGGGCCGAGCGGCATAGGAAGGCTCGTGGTCACACGCACTTAATGGCTCGGCGGGCGGGTCGGGTCAAGCCGCCCGAACGGTTGCGGTTCGAAGCTCATCCCTCATCTGTCGATTCCCGCTGGCCTCGTTCGTCGACAGTATGGAGCCGCAATTCGAGCGGCCGGGGCGGTGTCGGCTCCGAACCCCTACCGGAAGGAGACACGACGATGCGATTCATGGTGATGGTGAAGGCGAACGCGGACACGGAGGCGGGCGTACTTCCGAGCGAGGAGCTGCTGACGGAGATGGGCAGGTTCAACGAGGAGCTGGTGAAGGCCGGCGTGATGCTGGCCGGGGAGGGGCTGCAGCCGAGCTCGAAGGGCGCGCGTATCTACTTCTCCGGCAAGGAGCGCAGGGTGGTGGACGGTCCGTTCGCGGAGACGAAGGAGTTGGTCGCCGGATTCTGGCTGATCCAGGCGCGCTCGAAGGAGGAGGCGGTCGAATGGTTCAAACGCTGCCCGAACCCGACCGGCGACATCGGCCAGGTCGAGATCCGTCAGGTGTTCGAGCTGGAGGACTTCGGCGATGCGGCGACGCCGGAGGTGCGGGAGCAGGAGGAGAAGCGGCGGGCGCAGGTCGCGGCGAAGCAGGGGTAGTCGGAGTGGCTGGATCCGTGGATCCACGTTCGGCCCGTGACGACGGGCAACGGTTCAGCGAAAGGGGAGAGCCATGAGCGGCGTACGGGTGCTGGTCGGCACGCGCAAGGGCGCGTTCATCCTGACGGCCGACGGAAAGCGGGACCGCTGGAAGGTGGACGGCCCGCACTTCGGCGGCTGGGAGATGTACCACCTGAAGGGCTCGCCGGCCGATCCGGACCGGCTGTATGCGTCGCAGTCCACGGGCTGGTTCGGTCAGCTGATCCAGCGCTCCGATGACGGCGGCCGCACGTGGGAGCCCGTCGGCAACGAGTTCGCCTACGAGGGAGTGCCGGGCACACATCAGTGGTACAATGGCACGCCGCACCCGTGGGAGTTCAAGCGCGTCTGGCACCTCGAGCCGTCACTCACCGACCCCGACACCGTCTACGCCGGGGTCGAGGACGCGGCGATCTTCCGGTCGGACAATGGCGGGAAGAGCTGGCGAGAGCTGGCCGGCCTGCGCGGCCACGACACCGGCTCGAAGTGGGCGCCCGGCGCGGGCGGGCTGTGCCTGCACACGATCCTGCTGGACCCGACCGATCCGGGCCGGATCTTCGTCGCGATCTCGTCGGCGGGCGCGTTCCGCAGCGACGACGCCGGCGAGACGTGGAAGCCGATCAACCGCGGGCTCCGCTCGCAGTACATCCCGGACCCGGAGGCGGAGGTGGGGCACTGCGTGCACCGCATCGCGATGCACCCCTCGCGGCCGAGCGTGCTCTTCATGCAGAAGCACTGGGACGTGCTGCGCAGCGACGACGCGGGCGACACGTGGCACGAGGTGAGCGGCAACCTGCCGACGGACTTCGGCTTCCCGATCCTGGTGCACTCCCACGAGCCGGAGACGGTCTACGTCGTGCCGATCAAGAGCGACTCGGAGCACTATCCGCCGGACGCCAAGCTGCGCGTCTACCGCAGCCGCACCGGCGGCGAGGAGTGGGAGCCGCTGACGAAGGGGCTGCCGCAGGAGAACTGCTACGTGAACGTGCTGCGCGACGCGATGGCCGCGGACACGCTCGACGGGTGCGGCATCTACTTCGGCACGACCGGCGGCCAGGTCTATGCGTCCAGTGATGGAGGGGACACGTGGTCCGCGATCGTTCGGGACCTGCCGGCGGTGATGTCCGTCGAGGTCCAGACGCTGCCATGATCCGCGTCGTGCTTCCTCCGCACCTGCGCACGCTCGCGCGAGTGGGCGGTGAGGTCGAGCTCGACCTCGAGGGCCCGGTCACCGCGCGCCGGGTCCTCGACGTGCTCGAGGAGCGCTACCCGATGCTGCGCGGCACGATCCGCGATCACGGCACCCATCGGCGCCGCGACTTCGTCCGCTTCTTCGCGTGCGAGGAGGACCTGTCGCACGACTCGCCGGACGCGGAGCTGCCGGCGGAGGTGGCCGAGGGGAAGGAGCCGTTCGTGGTGCTGGGGGCGCTGGCGGGGGGCTGATTCTGCGGCGACCACTTGAACTCTCGACTTCCTTCAGGAGCGGCCGTGGCAGCAGCGGGATCCGAGGTGCACCGGGCGATCGACGCGGTGTGGCGCATCGAGTCGCCGCGTCTGATCGCGAGCCTGGCGCGCATGGTCGGCGACATCGGGCTGGCGGAGGACCTGGCGCAGGACGCGCTGGTCGTCGCGCTCGAGAAGTGGCCGGAGTCGGGCGTGCCGGACCGGCCCGGCGCGTGGCTGATGGCGACGGCGAAGCGCCGTGCGATCGACCACTTCCGCCGCGACCGCATGCTCGATCGCAAGCACGAGCAGCTCGGCTCCGAGCTCCAGGTGCGACAGGAGGAGGACGTGCCGGACATCGAGGGAGCGATCGACGATCCGGTGGGCGACGACATGCTGCGCCTGATCTTCACGGCGTGCCACCCCGTGCTCTCGACCGACGCCAGGGTCGCGCTGACGCTTCGTCTCATCGGAGGCCTCACGACCGAGGAGGTCGCGCGTGCCTTCCTGGTGCCGGTGGCGACGCTGCAGCAACGGATCGTGCGGGCGAAGCGCACGCTGTCGGAAGCGCGCGTGCCGTACGAGGTGCCGCGCGGGCCCGACCTGGACGAACGGCTCACCTCGGTACTCGAGGTCATCTACCTGATCTTCAACGAGGGCTACTCCGCCACGGGCGGTGAGGACTGGGTTCGACCGGCGCTGTGCGAGGACGCCCTTCGCCTCGGTCGCATCCTCGCCGAGCTCGCGCCGGAGGAGCCGGAGGTGCACGGCCTCGTCGCGCTGATGGAGATACAGGCGTCCCGGCTGCGCGCGCGGCTCGGCCCGTCCGGCGAGCCGGTCCTGCTCGAGGACCAGGAGCGCGGGCGCTGGGACCAGCTCCTCATCCGCCGCGGGCTGCTCGCGCTGCAGCGATCCCAGTGGCTCGGCGGCTCGCTCGGGCCCTACACGCTGCAGGCGGCGATCGCCGCCTGCCACGCACGCGCCGGCTCGGCCGAGGACACGGACTGGCAGCGGATCGCCGCGCTCTACGACGCGCTCGCGCAGCTCGCGCCCTCGCCCGTCGTCGAGCTGAACCGCGCGGTCGCGCTGTCGAGGGCGTTCGGGCCGGAAGCCGGCCTCGAGCTCGTCGACGCGCTCGGCGTCGAGCCGTCGCTTCGGTCCTACCACCTGCTCCCGGCGGTGCGCGCCGACCTGCTGCTCCGCCTCGGTCGCCGCGACGAGGCGAGGGCCGAGCTCGAGCGCGCCGCGTCGCTGACGAAGAACGAGCGCGAGCGCACGCTGCTGCTGGACCGCGCGGCGGCGTGCGCCGGCTGACGCGACTCGAGACCGTCCGCTCCCGGGACCGCTCGTCCCACGAGCGCCCGTCCGCGCGCTCCCGATGCCGGGCTCCGGCACGCCGCCAAGATGTAGTGAGAATGAGGTTTGCGCCGTCTCGAGGAGTACTGGCGCCTTCCTTGAATGAACGGGCGCGCTAACGGCTCGCCACAGCTCTTCAGCGATCGGTTAGGGCGCTCGGCCCGAACTCCGAAGTCCGATCGGTTGGCCGATCGCCCCGATCACCGACCTGAGTGATCGGACCTAATCTCAGCCGGAGACCTGGACATGAGGGCGATCCTCCGCACCCTGATGCGCAATCCCGGCTTCGCGATCGTCGTCGTGGCGACGCTGGCGCTCGGGATCGGCGCGAACGCGACGATCTTCACCCTGGTGGACGCGCTGCTGCTCCGCCCGCCGGCGGCCGTCCAGGAGCCGGACCGGGTGGTCTGGATCTACACGAGCGATTACAGCGGCCCACGCTACGGCGCGAGCTCGTTCCCGGACTACGAGGAGTTGCGGAACGAGACGGCGGTGCTGGCCGGAGTGGCGGCGTTCGCCCCGCGGCCTACCAATCTGGTCGAGGGCGGAGAGACGTCGAGGCTGATGACGGAGCTCGTGAGCGGCAACTACTTCGACGTGCTCGGCGTGCGGCCGTCTCCGGGCCGCGGCTTCGACGCATCGGAGGCCGCATCCGGCGCGCCGGTCGCGGTGATCAGCCAGGCGCTGTGGCGGCAGCGTTTCGGCGCCGACGCGGGCATCATCGGCCGCGCGGTGCACCTGAACGGCGGCTCCTTCACGGTGGTGGGCGTCGCGCCGCCAGGTTACAGCGGCGGGATCCGCGGCCTCCGCACCAATGCCTGGGTGCCGATCCGGGCGGAGCAGCTGCTGACCGGCTCGCGCGACTTCGTCGGCGAGCGCGGGAATCGTGGGCTGATGGTCGTCGGCCGCCTCGCTCCGCAGGCGACGGTGGCGGAGGCGCAGGCGCGCCTGAACGCGCTCGCGGAGCGGATGCACCAGGCGTATCCGGACTACTGGACGGACGTCCACGAGCAGGGTCGCAAGCTCACGGTGGTGCCGGAGCGCGAGGCGCGCGTGCCTCCCATGGTGCGCGGCGCGGTCATGGGATTTCTCGCCCTGCTGCTCGGCGTGGTCGGCCTCGTGCTCCTGATCTGCTGCGCGAACGTCGCCAACCTGCTGCTGGCCCGCGCGGCCGGCCGCTCCCGTGAGGTCGCGATCCGCATCTCGCTGGGCGCAGGTCGAGCGCGGCTGATCCGCCACCTCCTCGCGGAGAGCCTCGTGCTCGCGCTGCTGGGCGGCGCCGCGGGACTCCTGCTGGCCTACTGGACGACGGGGCTGCTGTCCGGATTCCAGCCCCCGGTCCCGGTGCCGGTCGAGATCGACCTCTCGCCGGACGTGCGGGTCCTCGCGTTCACCGCCCTGGCGACTCTGGCGACCGCCCTGATCTTCGGCCTGGCGCCGGCGCTCCGGGCGACGAAGCCCGATATCGTCGCAGGGCTGAAGGAGGGCGGCCCGACGGCCGGCGGTCGCGGCCGGGGCAGGCTGCAGAGCGGGCTGGTCGTCGCGCAGGTCGCGATCTCGACCGTGCTGCTCATCGGCGCGGGGTTGTTCGTGCGCAGCCTGAACGCGGCGCAGGCGGTGGATCCCGGCTTCGATCCCGGCGGGGTCGTCGTCGCGCAGCTCGATCTCAGCACGCAGGGTTACACGGACACGGAGACGGCGGAGTTCTACCGCGACATCTCGGCCCGGCTGTCCACGCTTCCGGGCGTGAGCGGCGTTGCGCTGGCGTCGCGCGTGCCGCTCTCGGCGGGAGGCAGCCGCACGAGTACGGGAGTGGCGGGCTACCAGCCCGCGCAGGGCGAGGACATGGAGTTCAACTACAGCGTGGTGTCGCCGAACTACTTCGCGGTGATGCGCATCCCGCTGCTGCGCGGCCGCGCGTTCACGGACGCCGACCGCGCGGGCGCTCCGAACGTGGTCATCGTGAACGAGGCGTTCGCGCGGCGCTTCTGGCCGGGCGAGAACCCTCTCGGCAAGCGGCTCACCCACTTCAGCAGCCTGGAGGACCTGGAGGTCGTCGGCGTCGTCCCGACCGGGAAGTACCGCAGCCTCGGCGAGGAGCCGACCCCGTTCATCTATGCGCCGTGGCTCCAGCTACAGAACGCGGTCTCGCTTCACGTGCGCACGAGCGGCAGCCCGGCCCGTCTGATGCCGGAGGTTCGTCGCGTGATCCACGAACGCGACCCCGACCTGCCGATCCCGACGCTCTCCACGATGACGGACCTGATGTCGTTCGCGCTGCTGCCGCAGCAGATCGGGGCGACGCTGCTGTCGCTCTTCGCCGGGCTCGCCATGGTACTCGCCGCGGTCGGCCTCTACGGCGTCATCGCCTACGGCGTCAGCCAGCGCGGGCGGGAGATCGGCATCCGTATGGCGCTCGGCGCTGACCGCGGCCGTGTCCTCGGCCTCGTCATTCGGCAGGGGCTGGTACTCGCGGGCCTCGGCCTTGCCCTGGGACTGATCGGCGGCGCCGCGCTCGGCAAGCTCGCCTCCTCCTTCCTGTTCGGCGTCCGTCCGTTCGATCCGCTCGCGTTCGCCGGGGTCGTGGCGGTGCTCGGCGGAGCGGCGCTGCTGGCCAGCTCGGTGCCGGCGCTGCGCGCGTCGCGGGTCGATCCGATGACGGCGCTGAGGTACGAGTAGGCCTCACGCCGGCCGGGCCTTCGCGGAGGCGTACCAGCGCCCCCACAATCCCTCCATGCTCACGGACTCGTCCATACGCATGCCGTTCTGCTTGAGCGCCAGCAGGATCTGGCCGCGGTGGTGGGCGTCGTGGGTGATCAAATACGCCATCCAGCGCACCGGATCGCCGCCGAACATGCGCACGCGGGCTTCGCCACGCAGACAGGCGGCGAGGTGTGTGGCGACGTCGCCGCCCGACTCCCGCAGCTCGCGCAGCAGCTCCTCGCGCGGGATCGGCTCGCCCTTCACGGCCTTCGGGAACGTCGGCCGCTGTCCCGTGCAATGCAGGCCGAGCCAGGTACGGCGCACCCGGTCGAGGTGCCGGAGCTGCTCGGCGACGGTGCGACCGCGCGACCCGGCCGGCACCGCCTGCAGCCCGTCATCCGGGATGTTCTCGAGCAGGTGGACGGTCAGCGCGGCGTTCTGCTCCCACGCCGCGACGAGCTGCCCGGCGAGGCTCTCGAGGGTCGGTGCGGCGGCGGCGGGCGCCATGGGTGGCCTCCGACGTTCGGGGAGGACATGCGTGAAGTTTGGTAGATTCGAATGCGTCGCTCACGGGATGCAAGGCAATTCGATTCCGATCACGGGTGATCGCCGTCGCGGCCGATGACGGCGCTTCCGTACGACCCTTAGCCGCCCAGCCAGCCGAGTGCGGCGAGAGCGCTCGTGCTGTTCGGGTCGAGATCGAGCTCCTTTCGGTAGGCGCCCACCGCGGGCTCACGGCGACCGGCCGCGAGCCTCGCCTCGCCGAGGCTGTCGTACGCGTTCGGCGAGTCCGGGTACGCGGCCGCGTTGAGCGCGAAGATCCGCTCGGCCTCGTGCGCGCGGCCCTTCTCGAGCAGCCGGTAGCCGAGCAGCGTCAGCTGGGCCTCGCCCAGGTCGTAGCCAGTCGGATCCGTCGCCACGATTCCGCGGTAGCGAGCAACGGCCTCATCGATCCCGTCGCGGTCGATCACCGAGTCGAGCACGGCCCCGATCGAGGGCTTCGGGCCGTTCGAATAGTGGAGGTTGAGTGCGGAGATGCGACGGGCGAACACGTTGAGCGTCACATCAATGCTGTCACCGAGCGCGACGGCTGCGAGGTCGAACCCGGGATTGAACCGATTACCTCCGACGACGCCGAAGTCCGTGCGATCGAGCTTCATCTGGCCTGCCCATGCCATGGACACATTGCCCGCGGCTCCGATGGTTCGAGGCATCAGCTGAACGAATGCGATTTCAACCTCCCGGCTCACGCCGTGGATCGTCAGTGGTCCCCGTGCTACGAAGCCGTCCTGCCGTCTTGCGATGCTTCGGCTGCGGAACGTGATCGTGGGGTAGCGCTCGACGTCGAGGAAGTCGGGAGACTTCAGAATGGGCGTCGCGCGCTTCGTTGTCGGTATCCAGGCTCCCCGTCTCGATCACTGCCGCGACCACGGACCGCGTGACGTCCGCGGTGTCATAGGCGATGGTGGCGTGCACTCGATGGAACAGGCCCGGAACCCTCACCACGCGCATGAACCGGCTCGTGAACTGCACGGATGAATGAGCGGGCTGCAGCGTGAGCAGCTCGGGAGGCGGGCGGTTCTGCGCGCTGACCGCTCCGGCACTGGTCAGGCCCGCGGCGATGGCGAGAATCAGCGGCGCGGCTGGCTTGTCGTTCATTGCGCGATGCCTTCCCGGGAAGTCGAGGTGAGGGTAACGGATCGGCGTCGGCGAGCGACGCCCAGGTTCTCAACTCCGAGTGGACCGGACCGTGTTCCCATCCTTCGGCCCGACGCCTGGTCGAGCACCCGACGCCCCCAGCTGGCGCTCCCCCTTCGCGCTTGCGCGCGCCGCAGCCTGCGACGATGTTTCGGTCGGCGTCGTCGGGGCGCCTCCGGTCCGCGGGAAGGGCAGGGCCCACCCGATCGAGAAGCAGCAGCGACGGATGACCTCTTTCGAGGCCGATCGCGCGGACGCCGGCCGTGATCGAAGGAGGCTCGGATGACCCCGCAGCGCCGTTCCCTGCCATCCCGTCCCGACCTCGAGCAGCAGAAGAAGCTCGCCAAGGAGCTGCTTCGCGCGTTCCGTGAGGGCGACGTCGACTCCCGCACGCGCATCCGCGCGGAGCTCCCCGACAAGCCCGAGATCACGCTCGCGGACGCGCAGTACGTCCTCGCTCGCGAGTACGGCTGCCGCAGCTGGACGGAGCTGAAGCGGCGGATCGAGACCACCCGCGCGCTGGACGAGCGCCCGGCGCTGGAGGCGGCGCACGCGGCCCTTCGCGACGGCGATGCCGCGGCGCTGCGCCGCGTCCTCGGGCGGCACGCGGAGCTGCGCTCGATCCTGAACCAGCCGCTCTTCCCGTTCGATTCGCCCGCGCTCGTGCACGTGGCAGGCCGCGGCGACGTCGCGCTGGTCGACGTGCTGCTCGACGCCGGCGCCGATCCGAACCTGCGCAGCTCGTGGTGGGCCGGCGGTTTCCACCCGCTGCACGTCGCGACCGGCGAGGTCGCCGAGCGCCTGCTCGCGGCGGGATCGATTCCGGACGCCTGCGCCGCCGCGAACCTCGATCGACCGGAGCTGCTGGCCCGCCTGCTGGAAGAGGATCCCACGCGCGTGCGAGAGCGCGGCGGCGACGGGCAGACGCCGCTGCACTTCGCGCGCTCGCGCGAGGTGGTGGACCTGCTGCTCGGAGCGGGCGCGGATCCCCACGCGCGCGACGTGGACCACCGCGCGACGCCGGCGCAGTGGATGCTGGACCGCCGGCGCGGCGCCGGACGCTACGAGCTCGCCGGCTACCTCGTCGACCGCGGCGCCTCGGCGGACATCTTCCTCGCCGCCGCACTCGGGCTGAGTGGACGTGCCCGGGCGCTGCTCGAAGCCGATCCCTCGCTGCTCGATCTGCGTACGGGCAACGGCGAATACGGCGAGAAGCCGCCGTCCAGCCAGCACATCTACACGTGGACGATCGGCGCCGACCGCTCGCCGCTGCGGGTCGCCGCGCAGTTCGATCAGCACGAGACGCTCGAGGTCATGCGCGCCTTCGCCTCGCCGCGGCAGCGCCTGCTCGCCGCGCTCGCGGAGGGCGACCAGGCCGCCTCCCGCGCGCTGATCGATCGGGATGCCGGACTCCTGGAATCGCTTTCGCCCGAGGACCTGCGCGTGCTCCCGGAGGCCGGCTGGGCCGGCGATGCCCGAGCCGTCGCGCTTATGCTCGATCTCGGGCTCGACCCGCGCGCCTCGAACGAGAACGGCGCGACCGTGCTGCACTGCGCGGCATGGCAGGGCTCGGCCGCCTGCGTCGAGGCGGTGCTGCGACATCCGGCCGCCGCGTCCATGCTCGACCTGCGCGAGCGGCAGTACGGTGCGACGCCGCTCGGCTGGTGCCTGCACGGCTCCGTGCACGGCCCGCGCGGCGAGCACGCGGAGATCGCGGGGATGCTGATCGAAGCGGGGGCGAACGTGCCGGCGGAGATCGGTGAGGCGAGCGACGAGGTGAGGGAGGTGGTGAGGGGTCGTGGGCGAGGCGATTAGGGGTACGGCAATTCGATTTCGAATTCGAATTCGAATTCGAAGGATGGGGGTCAGGGGACGGCGCCGGTGTCCGCGCCGATCACGCCGACGAGGTCGCCGCGGGGGGAGCCGGGGATCACCTGTTCGCGAATCCGTGCTTGGTACGCCGCGCCGGCGGCCTCGTCCCCGGCGTCTCTGGCGGCGCGCGCCGCGCCGAGCAGGCTGTTCAGGCGGCCGGGCATCGTCTGCAGCGATGCCCGATACGCCTGCAGCGCTTCCGCTGGACGACCGAGCTCCATCAGCAGGTCACCGAGCAGCTCCTGCGCCGGCAGCGTCGGGGCGGGAGTCACGGCGTGCTTCGGCGTCTCCTCCTCGAGGGAGGCCGCCGATCGCAGCCGCTCCAGCGCCTGCGCCTGGTCACCCTCTCCGTAAGCGATCCATCCTTCCAGCTCCAGGCGCAGGATCTCGATCTGCCGAGTGAATAGCGCTTCACCCGCTTTCTCCGCGGCTTCGTGGAGCCGAGCCAGGCGGGATTCCGCCTCGTGCGCGGCGGCGAGATCTCGGCCGTGTACGGCGCCGAGCCCGCGCGCGAACCAGGTGATCGCCTCCGGCCAGGGGTACTGGTCCCACGAAAGCGCCGCTGCGGGTCGCGGATCGAGGAGCGTCGCCTCTTTCCACCGCGCGGCGCTCGAGCGCGTAGCGCGCGCGGACCGATGACAGGTGGAACGCCGTCTTGAACGTCGGCTGGAGATTCGCGGTGCTCCGCAGCCTGCGGATGGCCTCGAACGCCGCGGAATCGTCGCCGCGCTGGAGCAGCGCGTAGACCAGATACTCGGTCGCGTGCGGGAACTCGTCCCATACCCACTGCCCGTTCTCGCCGGCCGGCTGCCGCAGCGCGGCCTCGACCGCCTCACGGTTCCAGCGGATCACGTCGTCCCACTCGCCCAGGCGCACGAAGATGTGCGTCGGCATGTGCAGCGCGTGCGGATTTCTGGGCGCGATCTCGAGGTACCGCCTCACCACGTCGAGCGACTCGTGCTCGCGACCCGACACGTCGTTCGCGTGGATCGTGTAGTGGATAGCGCCGGGGTGCATCGGCTGCACCCGCAGGACGGAGTCGAGGACTGCGGCGGCCTCCGCGTTGTGCTGCGTCCCGCCTCCCGCCGGCGCGGTGGCGAGGTGCGCGAGCGCGTAGAAGGTCGCCGCATCGAGGTCATCGGGGAAGTGCCGGTGGAGGTCGGCAGCCGCCCGCTCCCAGCGCGCGATGCGATCCCAGTAGTCCTCCGGACCCGGCGCGAAGAAAGCCTCGGCCATGGCGATGTAGCCGCGCTCGCGCGGCGTCGGCGCGCCCAGCTGCTGTGCCGTCTGAACCGCCGTCCACCCGCGCTGCATGTCGTCGGGCGTCGGCCGCGTCGGCCAGAGCGGCTGGAACAGCGTCATCGCTATGCCCCACTGCGCGATCGCGCACGTCGGCGATGCCTTCGCCACCTCCTCGAACGCGCGCTCCGCCTCCGGATACGTCATGTGGTGCAGCAGCGCCACCGCCCGATTCATCCGCTCCTGCACGCCCTCGCCGCAGGACATCGGGAAGTCGACCACGCCGAGCGATTCGCCCTGCGCGACGAGATCTGCCGGCGCAGCGGACGTGAGCACGGCGATGACGCCGCTCAGGCACGTCGTGAAGGCGATTCGATACCAGGATCGACGCACGGCTTTCTGCTGCCGACGGACGAAATACGAGCGGAGCACTCGCTGCACTATTCACCGGCAGACACGGCGGAGCAAGGCACTCGACTTGCGACGCACCCACGCGGATCGTCCCATCAGCCGGAGAGTCTTCGATGCCCTCGCGCTCGCGCCAGCCCTCGCCCGAATTCCCCTGCCGCACGCTCGGCCGCACAGGCGAGAAGGTCTCCTCGATCGGCCTCGGCGGCTGGCACCTCGGCTTCGACTACCTGGACGAGGACCTCGCGAGCCGCATCATCCGCCGCGCGCTCGACTCCGGGATGAACTTCCTCGACAACTGCTGGGACTACAACGACGGGCGGAGCGAGGCCCGCATGGGGAGGGCGCTGCGCGACGGCTATCGCGAGAAGGCGTTCGTCATGACGAAGATCGACGGGCGCACGAAGAAGGAGGCGGCCCGCCAGCTGGAGGAGTCGCTGCGCCGCCTCGGAGTGGATTGCATCGACCTGGTGCAGCACCACGAGATCCTCCGCTTCGAGGACCCCGACCGCATCTTCGCCGAGGACGGCGCGAACGCGGCGCTCGTCGAGGCCCGCGACGCCGGCAAGCTCCGCTACATCGGCTTCACCGGGCACAAGGACCCACGCGTGCACCTCTACATGCTCGAGGTCGCGGAGCGTAACGGCTTCACGTTCGACGCCGTGCAGATGCCGCTCAACGTGATGGACGCGCACTTCCGCAGCTTCGAGAAGCTCGTCCTGCCCGAGCTGGTGCGGAAGGACATCGGCGTGCTCGGCATGAAGAGCATGGCGAACGGCCAGATCCTGGACTCCGGCACCGTAACGGCGACGGAGTGTCTGCACTACGCGCTGAGCCTGCCGACGTCCGTCGTGATCACCGGCTGCGAGAGCGAGAAGGACCTCGACCAGGCGCTCGACGCCGCCCGCTCCTTCGAGCCGATGAGCGATGAGCAGGTGCAGGCGCTGCTCGCGAAGACCGCCGAAGCCGCGTCGGAGGGGGAGTACGAGCTGTTCAAGACGACATCCGTCTTCGACGGAACGGCGCAGCACCCGGAGTGGCTCGGCGAGGAGCCGGAGCGGGTGCAGTCGGCGATGCAGGTGTGAGGCCTTCTCAGCCTTTCCCGATCCGCTGAAAACGCGCGAGCGCGTCATCCGCCTGCTCCGCCATCCTCGGCTGTGCCTTTCGCTGCCGATCGAGCGAGGCGTGCGCCTCGAGCAGCAGCGGACCGGCACGGTCGTACCGGCGAAGCGCGACGAGGCAGTCGCCGAGACCCATCATGGCCTCCGCCGTACGCCAGTCCGCGTCACCGAAACGGGTCCGGGCCATGGCGAGGCCGGACTCGAGCATCGGCAGAGCCTCGGCGGCGCGGCCGGTCGCGGTCAGCGTGCGCCCGAGCCGCACGCGATACGGGATCGCCATCAGCTGCGCGTTGACGTTCGTCGTGTCGAGCCGCGCGAGCACGTCGCGGAACAGGGCCTCCGCCTCCTCGAGCCGCCCGGTTTCCCGTAGCGCCGTCGCCAGGTGCCCTGTCACGGCCAACGCG
Source organism: uncultured Gemmatimonadales bacterium (assembly GCA_963798855.1). GTDB lineage: Bacteria > Gemmatimonadota > Gemmatimonadetes > Longimicrobiales > RSA9 > CAWCUU01. The sequence continues at coordinate 1,478,619 of CAWCUU010000002.1, forward strand.
CCCGGCTCCGTCGGGCTGACCAGGTGGGAGACCATGGTGCGTGCCTCGCGCAACACCGGGATCGCCGCCTCCGACCGACCGTTCAGCCGCATGACCACGGCCAGCTCGTTGAGGTCGAAGCCGATCCGCATGTCCTCTGGCCCGTACAGCGCGCGATCGATGACGAGCGAGCGCTGGAGGAGCCGCTCCGCCTCGTCCAGGTCGCCGCGGTCGCGGACGATCAGGGCGAGGTTCGCGATGTTGGCACTGACCGGCTCGCTCTGTTCGCCGAGTACCTTCCTGTTGATCGCGAGCGCCTGCCGCAGCAGCGACTCCGCTTCGTCCGGCCGGGGCACCTTGAACAGCATCTGACCGAGACTGTTCAGCGTGTTGGCGACGGCGGGATGTTCCGGCCCCAGCGCCTTGCGCTGGATCGCGAGCGCGCGTCGGTAGTGCATCTCCGCGTCGGTGTACTTCCCGAGCAGCTCCTCGGCGCTCGCGAGCCGCGTCAGTGTCTCGGCCGTGGTTGGATGCTCCGGACCGAGCTCGCGCTCTCGCGTCACCAGCGCGCGCTGGAAGAGCGCGAGCGACTCGTCGCAGTGGCCTTGCCTGCACCGGGTCTCCGCCAGCCAGTGCTCGGCTTCCGCGACCTCGAGCGAGCCGTCGCCGTGCAGCTCGCGGCGGATCTGCAGCGCCTCTTGGTAGAGCGAGTCCGCGCTGTCGAAACGGCTCTGCTCCACCTGCATCGAGGCGATGTGCATCAGGCTCTCGGCCGTCGCCTCACTGCGGTCGCCGAGGAGGCGCCTCCGCTGTGCCAGCGCGCCGCGCAGCATCGAGTCCGCCGCGGGAAGCCGTCCCTGGTCGTCGAGCACGACGCCGAGCTGGTCCATCGCCGCGGCGACCTCGGCGTGCTCGGCGCCGTAGAGCGCCTGGCGCTCCTCGAGCGAGCGCCGCAGCTGTGTCTCGGCTTCGCCGTACAGCCCCAGGTTCATGTACACGCGGCCGAGGGCGCCCCGCAGCTCCGCCCGGACGTCGGGCTGGTCGGCGAGCGTCGTATCGATGCCGGCGACGCCGCGGTCGAGCAGCGCACGCGCGGAGACATCGGCGGGGCGGCTTCCGGGCGGCGCAAAGGGATCCGCCGCGCCGAAGACTCCGATCAGGTACTGCTCCACGGCGCTGGACTTGCGGGCTTCCGCCTCGGCGCGACCGCGCAGCTGCCGCTCGCGGAACCCGGCGCTCGCGATCAGGAGCACCACGGCGGCGGCGACCGCGAGCGGAGCGCGGTTCCGCCGGGCGAACTTCTGCGCACGATAGCGGAGCGTGTCGGGCCGTGCGCTGACCGGCTCGTGGTGCAGGTAGCGGCGCAGGTCCTCGGCGAATGCGGCGACACTCTGGTAGCGCTCGAGCGGGTCCTTCTTCAGGGCTTTCGCGACGATGTTGTCGAGGTCTCCGCCATAGGTGCGACGCAGCCTGTCGGGGGTCGCCGCCCGTGCCTCCGCGGCCTGCTGCGCCGCGGCCGGATTCGCCGGATCGGCCGTGGTGACGGCGGCGCTCAGCCGTGGCGGCTCGGTATCGGTGATCGCGTGCAGGTGCTCGGCCGCGGAGCGGCAGCCGGCTCCCGTGGGATGTCGGCCCGCGAGCAGCAGGTACAGCAGAACACCCAGCGCGTAGCCGTCGGTCGCGGTCGTGATCGGGCCGCCGAGCGCCTGCTCGGGCGCCGCGTACTCGGGCGTGAGGGCGGGGCCGCCGAGCATCGTGAGCGCGGGCCCGTCGCCGCCATCCCCCTCCGTCTCGATCAGCTTGGCGATGCCGAAATCCAGCAGCTTCACGTCGCCGTCTGCGGTGACCAGGATGTTGGACGGCTTGAGGTCCCTGTGGACGATCAGGTTCGAATGGGCGAGCCCCACGGCGTCGAGCACCTGCAGGAAGAGCTGAAGGCGCCGCTCCGGTGGGAGGCGTCGCTCGTCGCAGTAGCGATCGATGCGGGTGCCTTCGACGTACTCGAGCACGAGGTACGGCTGCCCCTCGGCCGTGACTCCCGCGTCGATGAGTCGCGCGATATTCGGGTGGGAGAGGCGGGCGAGCAGCGTGCCCTCGCGCCGGAACCGTTCGCTGCCGACCGGGTCCAGCAGCGCGAGGTTGAGCAGCTTGACCGCCGCCATCCCCTCGTACCGGCCGTCGCTCCGGTGCGCGAGCCACACCGTCCCCATTCCACCTCTGCCCAGGGGCCGATCCAGCGTGTACGCGCCGATCCGCCGCTCCGCGAGCGACGGCCGCGCGATCGGCAGCTCACTCCAAATGTCGCCCTCCAGGAACCCCTGCGCGTCCAGCTCCGCTTCGCGCGCGAGCAACGCCTCCAGCTCCGCGATCAGCTCCGGCTGACCCGGGCGCAGGTTCTCCAGCCATTCGGCACGCTCCGCTGCCGGCAGCTCCAGCGCGCGGTCCAGCAGCGGACTCAGCGCCGCAATGAGGTCCTCCCTCGAGGAACGAGGCATTGGGCTCCCGAGCTCCTCCATGGTGGCCGGCGTTCCTGTTCGCTACGCCGCGCCGAGGGTTCGATGCAGAAGCAGGCGCGCCTTGCGCCAGTCGCGCTGGACGGTGCGCTCCGACACGCCGCGGAGCTGCGCCAGCTCGCCGAAAGAGAAGCCGCAGAAGAAGTGCAGGTCCACGAGCTGCGCGAGCTGCGGATGCACTCCGGCGAGCGTGTCGAGCGCCGTGCCGAGCTCCTCCAGCGGCTGCGCCGGAGCGCGCTCTGCGGCGGGAATCTCGGCGCTGGCCAATGTGAGGTGGAACTCGCCGCCGCGCTTCTTCGCCTGGCGCCGCCGGGCGTAGTCGATCATGAGGCCGCGCATGGCACGCGACGCGTAGGCGAGGAAGTGCGCGCGGTTGGCGAACTCAATGCCCTCGCGCTTAGAGATGTTCAGATAGGCCTCGTGCAGCAGGCTGGTCGTGCCGAGCGTGAGCTGACCGCCACCGCGGCGAAGCTCGCGTTCCGCGATCTCGTGGAGATCCCGGTAGAGCGCGGTGAAGAGCAAGGCGACAGCGGCCTCGTCACCGGCGTCGGCGCTCCGTATGAGCGCGCCGATCTCGGCTTGCACCCGGGGATACCTCGGCTCTGCTTGTGGGCGGAGAAAGGAAGACGGGGCAAAGATAGGCGGGTCGCGGCAAGCTCGGAAGAGTGCCGTGAGGGGAGTCGCTTCGTTTCGAAGTCGCGCATGGCGCCCTCGCCCTCGCGCCCGCTTATCGCAGCGAGAACGGCGGGTACTCGTCGCGAAGTAGCAGCACGTACGCTTCCACCCGCGTGCTCCAGCGCAGCACGCCGACGCCGTAGTGGTAGAGGCCACGAGGGTAGCGCGCGGTGAACAGGATCGCGATCCACGCGGCGACGCTGGTGAACGCCCAGCCGATGCTGAGGAACCAGACGATGAACAGGTGCGGCAGCGCGAGCAGGATGCGGAAGCCGACGGAGAGCCTGTCTCGCGGGGCATCGGGCGGCTGGAGCTCGAGACCGGCCGGATAGGGGCCGTCGCCGAACGGCGGGTATTCGTCGCGCAGCAGCGAGCTGTAGGCGACGGCGCGCACGCGCCAGCGCAGGTAGAACGCGGCGAGGTCCCAGAGCCCCTTCGGGTAGCGGCCGGTGAACAGGATCGCGAACCAGGCGATGATCGCGACCACTCCGGCGACGGCGCCGAGCACGCCGCCACTCGAGCCCCACTCGTAGCGGACGTGGTCGGATCGCGCCGTCCACCCCCAGAACAGCCCCGCCGCCAGCGGGCCGCCCACCAGGATGATGTGCGGGACGGCCAGGATCAGGCGGAACGCGCAGGTCAGCTGGTTGCGGTCGTCGATCGCCGGATCGACGTACACATCGACCGGGTAGGCGGCGTCATCGAGTCCATTCGCGACGGTGCTCATGGGGCGACTCCGATCCGTCGGGTGCGGGCGAGGAACGGCGGACTGCCGCTCGATCCAACCTACCTCTCGCGGTCGCGCGGGCCAATGCGGCCGGGTCTTTCGGCTTTTCCTCGGCAGCGCGGGCTCCGCCAGCGCATCCGCCTCGGCGGCGACGTCCGCGCCTCGCCGAGCCTCCTCGCGCCTGCGGCGCTGCGGGGTCTCGGCGGGCGCTCCCGATCGCCGCTACGGCGGTGCGCTCGCGTCGCCCGCTTCCGGCGGCCGGGCAGACCGCCATCTCGCCTGCGTCCGCCCCGGCCGGGCGACTCCGCCTCCCGACCCCCCCGCGCGCCCGTCCCCGCGCACGCCTCGTCGGCGTTCAAACCCCTGCCTGCGCCGCGGCATCTCAACCGCACGTACCCGCACGTACCCGCCCGGAGCCGGAGACCATGCGCCTGATCTGCCTCGCCCTCGCGCCCGCGCTCGCCCTCGCGCCGGCCTTGGCCCTCGCGCCGGCGCTCGCGCCGACCTCCAAGATGCACATCGCCTACACGCTGGGCGTCGACACCGCCGACCTCTCCGCGTTCGCCGTGCGCATGCACCTGGCCGGCGCGCCCGCGCGCTTCACGATCGCGGCGGCGGCACACCCCGAATACGACGACAAGTACTGGCGCTACCTGGAGGACCTGCGGGTGGACGGCGGAAGCGTCGAGCGCATCGACAGCGTGCGCTGGGCCATCCGAGCCCCCGCCGGCGACGCGACGATCTCCTACCGCATCCGGCCGCCGGTCGTGGAGGGGCTGCGCTCGGCGTGGAAGGCGTTCCTGACGCCGAACGGCGGGCTGGTCGGCGGACCGCACTCCTTCCTCTACGTGGTGGGCGGCGAGGCCGCGAGCGCGGACGTCGCGCTGGACGTGCCGGGGAGCTGGCGCATCGCGACGGCGCTCGACTCGACGGGCCCGCGGAGGTACGTCGCCGCCAGCATCGCGGAGCTGATGGACTCGCCGATCCTGGTCGGGTCGAGCCTGAGCGTCGCGCGCTTCACGGTGGAGGGCGTGCCGCACGACATCGCGTACTGGGGCACGCCGGCGGGCACGCCGTTCGACACGGCTGCGTTCCGCGCCGGGATCGAGCGGCTGGTGCGACGGACGGTCAGCTTCTGGGGCGACATGCCCTACCGCCGCTACGTCTTCATGTTCGAGGACGGCGCGTGGGGCGGCGGCCTCGAGCACGCGAATTCGGTCACGCTCGGCGCGCAGAGCGAGGCGCTCGCGAGGGACCCCGGCGACGTGATCCCCGAGGTCGCCCACGAGTTCTTCCACACGTGGAACCTGATGCGCATCCGGCCCGCCGAATACCGCGACCTCGACTACCGCGTCCAGCCGCCGGTGCCGGAGCTCTGGTTCAGCGAGGGGCTCACGATGTTCTACGCGGACCTGCTGCCTCGCCGCGCCTCGCTGCCGGTCGAGCAGCCCACGCGCGAGGAGCACCTCGCCTCGCTGATCGGGCGCTATCTGTCGAATTCAGGCAACTGGCGCTTCTCCGCGGAGCAGATCAGCCGGACCGCCTACAACTCGCCGGCCGGCGCGCTCGGCGACTTTTCCGGCAGCGCGCACCTTCAGGGCGAGCTGATCGGCGCCATGCTCGACATGATCATCCGCGACGCGACCGATGGCGCGCGCTCCATGGACGACGTCATGCGCCTGCTGCTCGCGCGCCCCTCGTCGCGCCGCTTCCACGACGACGACATCAAGAGCGCCGTCCACGCGGTATGCGGCTGCGACGTGAAGCCGTTCTTCGACGCGCACGTGCGCTCCGCGCACCCGATCGACTTCGCGCGTCCGCTCGCGCTGCTCGGCCTGCGGCCCGTCGTGACGCGAGCGCCGGCCGTCGACTCCGCCGGCCGCCCCGCCGTGGATCTGCGAATCCGCGCGCTGCAGTACTCGCCGGAGGACACGCTGCGGCTCCTGCTCTGGAACCCCGAATCCGCCTGGGTCCGGGCCGGGCTGCACACGCAGGACCGCCTCATCGCCCTCGAGGGCCAGCGCGTCGAGACGTGGCCGCAAATGCAGGCGCTGCTCCGTCCGCTGCAGCTCGGCGACTCCGTGCGCTTCGACATCGTACGCGACGGCGCAGCGCGCACGATCGTCGCTCGGGCAGAGGGCTACGAGGCCGTCTCGGTGCGAGTGGAGGATCTCCCCGCCGCCACGGAGCGGCAGAAGCGGCTGCGGGAGGCGTGGAAGGCAGGGCGGTAAGCGTCGCGCAACGCGTTTCCTCGGCGCGCGGACGGCGCCGCGCATCCGCCTCGGCGGCGACGTCCGCGCCTCGCCGAGCCCGCTACTGGACGGAGACGGTGCCCACCATCCCCTGGGTGAAGCTGGTGGAGTGGATGGTGCACCGGTAGCGGAACGTACCCGGATCGTCAAAGGTCCGCAGGTGTCGGCCTTGCGATTTCGTCGGCGAGCTCACCGGCTCGGTCGGGTCGTCCTCGAACGTTACGTTGTGTCGACCGGAAACCCAGATCCAGGCGACCGTGCGTCCCGCCGGCACGGTCACGTCGGCGGGCGTGAAAGAGGAGCCGTCGAGCTCGACGATCGCGGTCACCGCCCGGCTCGTGAACGTGGCGCCGGGCAGGTCGGGGAGCTCGGGCGCGCTCGCGGTCACCGTCTGCTCACCCTCGTCGTCACCGAGCAGGTGCGTCGTGCTCGCGACCGGGGTAGGATCCCAGCCATAGTAATAGTAGTAGTAATCGTAATCGCTTGCGGCGGTGATGCTCGTCTGCGGATCGACCGCACCGTCGCCCACGGTGACCGCCCAGTCGATTCTGACGCCCTCGATCCCATTGCCGTAGGCGTCTGCGACCTCGGCCGTGTACGGCGAAACCTGCCGTCCCACTATCCCCACCTGATCATCACCGCCATACGCCAGCATCGTGACGGGATTTCCCGGCTTCGCCGTCGCCTCGAAGGAGACGGGCGAGCCGACCAGGCCGGGAACGATCGCCACGACTCCGACTATTCCCGCGTCGCTGCCGAGCGTCAGCGTCACCTCCGCAATACCGTCGGCGCCGGTCGCGGCGACCTCGGCGGACAGCTGGCCGCTGCCGTGGTCCAGGGTCCAGTTCACGATGACGCCGGCGACGGGCGCTCCGTCCTGATCAATGACGCGGACCCGGTAGGGCTGCTTTAGCGTCGTGCGCACCGTGTCCGCCTGCTGGTCGCCGCTCGCGTCTGGCGTCATCTGGATGTTCGTCGCTCCCTGGACCTGCACGATGGAGGTGAAGCGAACGAAATCGTCGGACTCCAGCCGCGCCGTTGTGGCCTGCTCGCCGGCCTCGCTGCCCATCGTCCGCTGCATCGTCGCGATGCCGTCGGTGCCGGTGGGCGACGTCGCGCTGCTCACGAAGCCGCCGTTGTCGCTGTCGCCCGGGATCCAGGTCACCCTGACGCCCTCGATCGGTCGACCGCCGGCGTCCATGACCCTGACTGCGAGCGGCTCGGGGAGTGTCACACCCGCGGGAGCGATCTGCCTGTCGCCGGAGACGATCTCGAGTAGCTGTACGACCGGGACCTCCGGGCCGCGGTCGCAGCCGGCGACGAGGACAGTCGCCAGCAGGAGCGCGGCGATGGGTTGCGTTCTGGCCGATGTCGACATGGGGGCCCTCACGGTGAGATCCCTTGCCCTGCAGCGAGTCGTCGGCGCATCATGCGTCCAGGACGTCGCCCGACCCTCCCGTGCGATCACCCACGTCTCACCCGAGGCCCCATGGTCGTGCTCGATCTACTGGGAGGCGCGTCGCTCACCGCTGACGGCGTGCCGGTCAGGGGCCGTGCAGCGCAGCGCAGTCGCCTCGCCCTTCTAGCGCTTCTGGGTGTCTCGCGCGCCGAGCCTGTCGCACGTGAGAAGCTCTGTTTCATCCTTTGGCCGGACGCCGGCGTCCGCGCGCGTCACCTGCTGTCCAACTCCGTCTACATCCTCCGTAGGGCACTCGGAGAGGATGCGATCGTCGGTGGGGTCGACGCTCTGCGCCTGAACCCGGATCGCGTCCGCTGCGATGTGCGGGAGTTCGAGGCTGCGCTCGCGCGCGGGGATCCGGCGGGCGCGGTGCGCCTGTATCGCGGCCCGTTCCTGGATGGCTTCTTCCTCAGCGACACGCCGGAATTCGAGGCGTGGGCGCAGGGCGAGCGGGATCGTCTGCGACTGGCGTGCGCCCAGGCGCTCGAGGCGCTCGCCCGCGAGCGGGAGGCCGCGGGCGACTTCGGCGCCGCCGCGCGGCGCTGGCGCGAGCTGCACGCGCTCGACCCGCTCGCGTCGAGGGTCGTGCTACGGCTCATGCGCGCGCTGGAGGCGGCGCGTGAGGTCGACCAGGCCGTGCAGTGCGCCCGCGCGTACGAGTCGGCGGTACGCGCCGAGCTCGACATCGATCCCGACCCCTCCGTGACGGCGTTCGCGGACCGGCTCGTCCGCGAGCGCGGCTATCCCCCCACCTTCCCAGGGCTCGATCCGAAAGAGACGGCGGGGGCCGCCGGGCTCGGCGGCGACTCCGCGACCGAGCCGGCCGCGGAGTCCACATCGGTGCAACCCGCACTTGCTCCACCGGTCGCGGAGTCCGCACGCCCGTCACCGGTCGGATCACTCGCCCCGGCGGCTACCGTCCCTGGCCCCCGGCGACGAGCGCGACCGCTCCACCTTGCCGCTCTCGCGCTGGTCGCCGTAGTGGCGATTGTCACCCTCGTACGGGTGGGGCCCGGCTCGAGGGCCGCGTACGATGACTCGCCTGGGGTGATCGCGCGCGAGATGGCCCGGGAGGTCGGGCCGCAGACGACGTCGATCGGCGGGCGGCCGGGAACCAGCGACGTCGCGGCCTACGAGCTGTACGTACGCGGCAGCGACCCGGCGCTTCATCGCAGTGACAGCGGCGTCGAAGCCGGGCTCGAGTATCTGGGCCGGGCGATCGCGCTGGACTCCACCTTCGCCGCGGCCCACGCCGCGCTCGCCCGCTTGCACGTGCGCTCCTGCGAGCGCAGCGAGGCAGGGCCCTGCCGCGACCGGATCGCCCTCGCCGAGGCGGCCGCGGCCCGGGCGGTCGACCTCGACGACTCGCTCGCGGAGGCGCACGGCTCCCTCGGCTGGGTCCACATGGCAACCTACCGCTTCGGCTCCGCCGAGGCCGAGCTCAGGCGCGCCATCGAGCTCGAGCCGGGCCGCGCCCTCTTCCACGAATGGCTCGTCGACGTCCTGGTCTGGCAGGGTCGCGCGGCCGAGGCGCTTGCAGAAGCCGAGAATGGCCGTGCGGGAGGATCCGCTGTCCCCCAGCGCCCACGCCCAGCTCGCCCGCGCGCTCCTCGCCAGCGGCCGCTGTGACGAGGCGCTCGAGCAGCTCGACAGGATCTCCAGCGTCCGGCCCCCGCTCCTCCGCGCCGCGCCGATCGCTGCTCAGTGCTACGCCGGTGAGGGGCGGTGGAACGAGGCGATTTCCGAGTTGAGCGGCGCGCTCGCCGAAAGAGCCCCCCGCGGGCGTGCGCTGCTCGGCTACCTTTACGCACGTGCTGGTCAGCGCCAGCGCGCCCTCGAGATCCACCGCTCCCTGCTCGACGACCGGCTGCACGGGAGAGGCAGCGCCTTCGCCATTGCGATCTCCTACGCCGGCCGCGGCGACCGCGACCGCGCGTTCGCGTGGCTCGAGCGCTCGGTCGACGACCGCACGCTACACATCGACATCATGGAGCCAATGTTCGCGGAGCTGCGCATGGACCCGCGTTTCGCTGCGCTGGCGAGGAGGCTGGGGCTTCCGGAGTCGTCGCGGAGACGCCCTCGTCGCTGACTCGTTCGAACGTGCGCCCGAGCTTGGGGTGCTACCAATCCGACCGAAAGGGGCGGGCGCGCTCGGGGGCGAGTGACAGTCCGGTGATGGACCGGGAGGATCTGGTGATGCCTCGATCGCATCATCAGCGCGGTAGCTCCGATTGGAGCAGGAGCGACGCCTTCCGGAGGATCCCATGCCCGCCTCCCTCGTGCCCGGCCGCATCGCGCCGGTGCTCATCCTCGCGCTCGCGGCCGCGGCCTGCCGCGACGATTACCCTTCCACCGCGCCGTACCGCGGCCGGATCGCGATCGTCGGCGATGACCAGGTCGGACGTCCCGGGGTCGTGCTGGCCGAGCCACTGGTCGTGCGGGTGACCGATCACGCGGCGCGTCCACTCGAAGTTGTGCGCGTGAGCTGGGCGATCGTTGGCCTGGACGACGACGGCGCTGTGACGCCTCGGATCAGCCTGACCAATGCCGAAGGCCTCGCGTCTGCGGTTCGGACGATGCCCTACGCGGTCGGCGTCTGGATCACCATCGCGCGGCTGCCCGATCGAAAGCCCGTGCAGTTCACGTCGACCGTTCAATGACCCCAACCGGTGCCGCCACCATGCGGCGATCGATCCTGTGCGCGGGGGCGCTCGCGCTCGCGACGTGCAGCGACAACGACGTCGTCGAGCCGACGCCGAGGCAGCCGCACCTCGCCGCCGCTGCGGTCGCGGCGAACCCCGACAACGTGCTCAGCGCGATGGTCACCGTGCGCCTGGGAGACGCCGATAGCGTCGCGGTGCGGTTCGCGCCCGTCGGTGGTCCGCTGGAGGAGTCCACGCCGGCGTTCACGCCGGCCGGCGACTCGCTCGAGATCCCCGTCCTCGGGCTGCTGCCGGAAACCGAGTACGCGCTGCAGGTCGCGGCGTGGGGTGGATCCGCGGCCGTCACGAGCGACACGCTCACGCTCGCGACCGGCTCGCTGCCGGCCGATCTGCCCGCCTATGTGGCAGCGGGGTCGGATCCGTCGCCCGGATACGTCGTTTTCGCCGCCGGCCTGTACGGCATCGCGATCGACAATGACGGGCGTGTCGTGTGGTACCACCGATTCCCGAACGGCCCCGGGCTCAACGTCCAGCCGCAGCCGACCGGCCGCTACGTCGCGAGACCGCCGGTCGCCGCCCCGGACCAGCCGAGCCCGTGGGTCGAGATCGACGTCCTCGGCAGGGTCACGCGCACGCTCGACTGCGCCGACGGCCTGAGGCCGCGCTTCCACGACATCATCGTCGAGAAGAACGGGTCCTACTGGGTCCTTTGCGACGAGGTGCGGACGATGGACCTGTCGCCGATCGGTGGCAGCCCCAATGCGCGCGTGACCGGCACGGTGATCCAGCACATCGACGGTGCGGGTACGCTCCTCTTCTCCTGGAGCGTGTTCGACCACTTCGATATCTCGACCATCCCGGAGGAGGAACGAGCGAAGGCCGACGTGAACTGGACGCACGGCAACGCGCTGGCCATCGCTGATTTCGGCGGCGTCTACGAGACCCTCTTCGTCTCTTTCCGCAACCTCGGCGAGATCACGCTGATCCACACCGGCGACGGCACCCTGTACGAGCACCTGGGCGGCCCGAGGAACGACTTCTACTCCCAGGACGGCGCTCCCAGCTTCGCGTGGCAGCACGGTATGCGTCTCGACGACGGATACAACCAGTTGGTACTGCTCGACAATCGCGGCAACGACTACGGCGCGCGCGTCGAGCGCTACGCGCTCGACTACGACTACGTTTGGGTCGCGCAGGTCGGCTCCTACGGCTCCGTCGCCGGTCCCGTCGCGCTCGGCGGCAGCACGCAGCCACTCGCCGGGGAGCGGGTACTCGTGTCGTACGGCAACGTCGGCCGCGTCGAGGAGTACGACGGCGCCGGCAGGGTCGTCTGGAGCCTCGAGAACCCTGGCTACGTCTTCCGCGCAACCCGGATCCGGTCGCTGTACAAGGGGTGGTGAGGGCGGGGGTGGGTGCGGGCGACGCGGCGCATCCGCCTCGGCGGCGGTGCGCCCGCGCCGCCCGCTTCGGGTAGCCTCGGCAAGCACGCCGCCGTCGCCCCGCGCCCGCGCTCGCGAGCATCACCTCCGCGAATGTCATCAGCAGCCCACCAGCAGCCTGTGTCGCGCTCCGCCGCCCGTCTCGCCTCGCGCCAATCCTGAATCCCCTTGACGCCGCCTATATGCATAACGCATATATGTGCCACGCCTGTATCCCCTGACCCCTGACCCCCTAGCCCTAGCCCTAGCCCTAGCCCTAGCCCTGCGAAGCCCAATGGACCTTCCTCGACCCCTCGACGCCTACCTCCCGCTCCGCCCAGTCGAGTTCCACATCCTGCTCAGCCTCGCCGTGGCGGAGCGCCACGGCTACGGCATGCTGCAGGACGCGGAGCAGCGCGGGGAGCGGATCGACGTCGGCACGCTGTACCGCGCGCTGGCTCGAATGGTGGACCAGGGGTTGATCGCGCCCGCGGCGGACGACCCGGGCGACCCACGTCGCAACAACTACCGGGTGACGAAGCTGGGGCTGGGCGTCGCCCGCGCGGAGGCGGGCCGGCTGGACGCGCTCACGCGGGCGGCCCGTCTGGGCGGCCTGCTGCCGGAGCCGGCGCGGTGATGCGGCGCGAACGGGCCCGGATACGAAGATGACCGACCGCTACTTCCGGATCCTGCTGCGCCTCTACCCGCAGGACTTCCGCGACGAGATGGGCGAGGCGCTGGTCGCGACGTACGAGGAGTGTGCGCGGGACGCGCGGCAGCGGGGCCGCATGGCAGTGGCCGGCGTGTGGCTGCGGGCGCTGCTGGATTCGGTGCGGAACGGTCTCGGCGAGCGGCTGAACCCGGCGGTCGCGTGGCGACGCAGCGGCAACTGGGGTCGCGACGCGGAGCTGGTGTTTCGGCGGCTGGCCCGCGCGCCGGTCTTCACCCTCGCGATCGCGGGCACGCTGACCGTCGGTCTCGGCGCGTTCGCGGTCGTCTACACCGTCGTGCACCAGGTGCTGCTCGCGCCGCTGCCGTACGAGCATCCGGACGACCTGTACTACGTCTGGCGCGACTACCGCGCGTTCTTCGACCTCGACCGCGGCTGGACGGGCGGGACGGATGTGGCCGCGCTCGCGAAGGCCGGTGGGGTCATCGAGGACGCCGTCGGGCTTCGCCGCGAGCGCACCACGCTGACGGGGGTCACACGGGAGCGGCCGGCGGAGATCGGCGTGATGAGCACGACGCCGAACCTCTTCGACGTGCTCGGCGTGCGGCCGGTGCTCGGTCGAGGCTTCCTGCCGGAGGAGGGCGGTGAAGGAGCCCGCCGGGTGGTCGTGCTTACGCACGGGCTGTGGAGCCGGCTGGGCGGCGATCGCTCGATCATCGGCACCGACCTGCGGCTGGACGGCAATGCCTATACGGTGATCGGCGTGATGGGCTCGGACTTCGACTTCGTGCGCAACTCCAGCCTCGGTCCGGCCGAGGGCGCCGACGCCTACATCACGTTCCCGTTCGATCTGGCCACGACGCGTCCGAACAACGGCTCGTACGCCGCGCTGATCCGCGCCCGGCCGGGAAGCCCCGAGTCCGTCGTATCCAGCGCGGTTGCGTCGGTCGGTCGGGCGATCGACGAGCGCGACTTCAATGGCAGGGGGCTGAAGCTCTATCCGGTGCCACTCGAGGCGGACCTCGTCTCGAGGGTGCGCCCGGCGCTCGTCGTGCTCGGGCTCGCCGGCGCCTTCCTCGTGCTCGTGCTGCTCGTAAACCTGGCGTCGCTGCTGCTCGTACGCGCCGTTCAGCGCGAGAAGGAGTTCGCGGTCTCGCGGGCGCTCGGCGCGAACCGGATCGCGCTCGTGCGCGCGACGCTGCTCGAGGGCGGGGTGCTGGGCCTGCTCGGTGGGGCGGCGGGCGCGGTCATCTCGATCTGGGCGACGAAGGCGCTCGTCTCGCTCGCGCCCGCCGACCTGCCCCGCCGGGCGTCCATCGCGGTGACCTGGCCGATCGGGCTGACCGTGGTCGGCATCGGCGTCGCGCTCGGGCTGCTCGCCGGCGCGGTGCCCGCCATCTGGGCGACGCGGACCCGGCTCGCGACGCTGCTCAGCGCCGCGGCGGTGCGCGGTGGCGGCGGCCACGGCCGCGCGCGGCGGGGCATGGTCGTCGCTCAGGTCGCGCTGTCGCTCGTGCTGCTCGCCGCCGGCGGACTCGTCGTGCGCAGCTTCCAGCGGCTGCTGCGGGCGGACCCCGGCTTCGAGGCCGCGGGCGTGCTCACGCTGCGCGTGCCGATCATTCGCTTCGACACGGAGGCCGAGGCGGACGCGAAGCAGCAGGCGATTCAGCGCGCGCTCGCGGCGATCCCGGGGGTGACGGCGGTCGGCGCGACCGGCGCGCTGCCGCTCTCCGCGGGCTCCAATCAGACGACAGTCGACGTGCAAGGCGCGCCCGGAAACACCGGCGAGAAGGAGACCGACCACCCGCTAGTCGACTACATCCCGGTACGTCCCGGCTATGTCGCGGTCATGGGCATGCGCCTCCTCGAGGGACGCGGCTTCGAGGAGCGTGCCCCCGGCGGGGGCCAGGAAGCGCTGATCGACACGCATCTCGCGACGCAGTTCTTCCCGGCCGGCGGCGCCCTCGGCTCGACGATCCGGTTGAACGGAGTGAGCCTGCGCGTGATCGGCGTCGTGCGGCAGGCCCGGCTCTACGACGTCCACGAGGACCGCCGCCCTCAGGTGTACGTCCGCAACGAGGGCGACCTCGGCTTCGCATCCCTCTCCTACGTCGTGCGCTCGCCGCGCGATCCCGAGAGCCTCATCTCCGAGGTCCGCGCCGCGGTCGCCCGAGTGGATCCCACCCTCGCCGTCTCCGATGTGAAGCCGATGGAGGAGATCGTCGCGGAGTCGCTCTCGCAGCAGCGCATGAGCGCCGTGCTCATCGCCGGCTTCTCGCTCGGCGCGCTGCTGCTCGCCGCGATGGGCCTGTTCGGCGTCGTCTCGGGCTCCGTGACCCGGCGGCGCCACGAGCTCGCGATCCGGCTGGCGATGGGCGCCGAGCACCGGCGCATCGTGCGCCTCGTGCTCGGCGAGGGCGCGCGGCTGACCGCGCTCGGCCTGCTCGTCGGCGCGCCGGGCGTCTATGCGGCGGGTAGGGTGCTGCGCGGGGTGCTGGTCGGAGTCTCGCCGTGGGACGCGCCCACGCTCGCAGCCGTCGCGCTCGGCCTCGCCGCCGTCGCCCTGCTCGCCTGTTGGCTGCCGGCGCGACGGGTGACGCGGCTCGATCCGGCGAAGGCGCTGCGGCAGGAGTAGGCCGGGCGATCCTCGGCGCGCGGGCGTCGCGAGCGCATCCGCCTCGGCGGCGACGTCCGCGCCTCGCCGAGCCTCCTCGCGCCTGCGGCGCTGCGGGGTCTCGGCGGTCGCTCCCGATCGCCGCTACGGCGGTGCGCTCGCGACGCCCGCTTTCGGCGGCTGCGGCGGTCGCTCTCGCCCGCCCCTCGCGCCCCCGCGCTTGCGCCCGGCACCCCCCCCGCGCCCGCGCTCGCCCCCGCGCGGCGGAACGCGCGGCGGCGCCGGCGGTGTAGACAGCGGCATGCGCACCACCATCGCAATCGTCGCCCTGTTCGCGACCCTCGCCTCGCCCGCGAGCGGGCAGGCGCGCGAGCGACACGTCGAGCTCGCCGGCCGCAGCGTCGTCGTGTGGCCGGCCGTGATCAACTCGGACGCGCCTCAGCCGCTCGTGCTGTTCTCGCACGGCTTCGGCGGCTGCGCGACGCAGTCGCGCTTCCTGATGGAGGCGCTCGCCGACCACGGCTACTGGGTCTTCGCGGTGGATCACGCGGACGCGTCGTGCGGCCGCCCGGGTGGAGTGGGCCGCCCGCAGCAGCCGTTCCGCGATCCGGACAAGTGGAGCGACGCCACGTATCGCGACCGCGCGGAGGACCTGCGCGCGGTGCTCGAGGCGCTCCATGACGACGCGGACTACGCGGGGCGGATCGATTTCTCGCGCGTAGCACTGGTCGGGCACTCGCTCGGGGGATACACCGTGCTGGGCCTCGGCGGCGCGTGGCCGTCGTGGCGACTGCCCGGCGTCGTCGCCGTGCTCGCGCTGTCGCCGTACTGCACGCCCTTCGTCGCGCACGGCACGCTCGGTGGCATCGGCGCGCCCGTGATGTACCAGACCGGCACGCTGGACGTGGGCATCGAGCCGTCGCTGAAGCGCGTTAACGGCGTTTACGACGAGAGCCCGGCGCCGAAGTACTACGTCGAGTTCAAGCGCGACGGCCACCTCGCCTGGACCGACCTGCGTCCAGGCGCGCACGCGCCGATCCTCGACTACTCCCTCGCGTTTCTGGACCACTACCTTCGCGGCCTGCCGGCCGAGAGCATCCTGACCCGCGCGACGTCGGCGGTCGCGGAGCTGCGCCATGCGGAGCGATGAGCGGGCAGGGAGCGGGTCCTGTCCAGACGGGCATAGCCCGGGGCCGCAGCTGTGCACCCGTTACAGGCGGTCCGCCCTCAACGCAGCCGGTATCGAACGCCGAGGTCGAACGTCGACAATCCCGTGTCGGCCAGGTCGCTGCCGAAGAGCCGGCTGACGCCATAGCGGACGACGACGGTCGGGCCGCTCTCCGCGCCGACCTCGGCGGACGCGTCGCCGCCCCCGATCACGGACCAATCGGCCGGGCGGTCCGATGACTGCGGGACGCAGCCCCCGACCTGGATACAGGGGTAGTAGTACGAGATCCGGCCGCCGTACGATTCCAGCGTGCCGACCCGGAAATCGAAGCCGAGTCGGACCACGTCCGAAAGCGCGAACCGCGACCCCAGCGTACCCTGCAAGACAACGATGCCGCGCCGCTCGTTCGACGCCGGAGCCCAGTCCACCGACACGCCGGCCAGCGCGTGGCGGGCGGACGCGCCGACGAAGAGCCCGATCCCGGCCGCGTTCGTCCCCGACAGCCGCCACAACGACCCGTGCACTTCGGTCATCGGCCGGAACTGCGCGGCCGCGTTCGAGGGCAGAAGCGGAGCGAGCAGCGTCGCGCAAACCAGCCAGCGAATTCTAAGCATTGCATGCCTTCCTCGGTGAGCGGTGCCGTCACTTGTAGAACGTCCGAATCGCACCCCGGGCGACAACGCCGCTCGTGCCGACGCTTTGCCGGCAATAACGTCTCCGGCTACCGATCGCGTCGCGGGCTGATCACGAAGTCCGTGAACGTGCAATCCGGCCGGTCCGGCTCGACGGCGATCATCATCGTGCCGACGAGCCGCCGCCCGTCCGCGAGCGTCCGCTCCCACGCGCCCGTTGCGGTGGGTGGATCCGGGGCCACGCGAGTCCACCCCGCCTCCTCGAGCAACCGACCGTAGTGCCTCAGCAGCGAGTCGGGCGGCGGCGCATTCGACAACGGAGGTGCCGACCGGTTCTCCCATCCCGGCTGCGTGCAATCCTGGCCCGTGTAATCCGTGCCCGTCGGCGGATACAGCTTCGGCACGATGCTGTCCGGGTAGGGGCCGAGGGGCGTCCGCTCGCCGCCGCACGACACCCCGCCGCCGCGGAACAGGAACAGGCGAAGGTCTGCGGGTGCCCCGGTCCGGGGCTCGACGTCGAGGCTGAGCCTCCAGCCGTCCGGCCGGCAGTAGAACGAGACCCCGCCCGTCGCCGTCGGCCCGCGCACTGGCGCGCCCTCCCCGCGCCAGCCCTTCTGCGGCAGTTCGCGCCGGTACAGGCGCCGGGCGGAGTCCGGTGACAGCGCGGTCAGCGCCAGCACGGTCACGGCCTGCGGCGCCTCCACACTGCCCAGCAGACGGGCTCCTTCGGGGAGGAACACCATTCTCGCGGACCGATTCCGGAAGCCCATCCGGCAGCAGTCGCACGAGGTCCGGCGGGAACTGTTGAGCCGCGTAACGCGCCAGCGCCCGGGTCAACTCGTCCGGCTGCTGCGTCGCCGCGTCGGCACCGGTCGCCGCCGGTGTGACGGAAGGCGAGACCCCGCGCCGGACCTCCACGATCGGAAACGGCGCCCGCGAACGTGTCGGCGAGGTCGGGGCCGAAGCCGATTCCGGGCAGACGCCGCGCACGGGCACCACCCCGGTCGGCGCTTTCTCGCTGGCGCCGTAGTACCTCTTGATCCACACCTGCTGCACGCTCGCGCGCTGCACCCGGTCCATCTCCTCGACCGGCCCCATCGGCGTCTGTTTTGCACGCTCCAGCGCGTGGACGAGCCTCGCAACGTCCACCCGCCGCCATCCTGGTGGCAGGCCGGTCTGCTCGTCGACGCGCACCACGGCCGGCTCCTTCGGACACGCCGTGAACGCGGTCTGCGCGATGTACTGCACAAGGATCGCACTCCGCAGGAGCGCCGGCGTCGCCATCGAGCGCTCGAACAACAGGACGTCGTGCGCGGCGTCCGGCGCGACGTCCGTCCGCCGGATCACGACGGCGTGCGCGTCCGGGTATGGCATCGAGTCCACGACGGCGATGAGCACGGGGATGAATCCGTCCGCGAAATACGACACGCGCGGCCGCTCGACGCCAGGGGTCCCCTGTGCGAAGATGGATTTGGGCCCCCGAGCGAGCAGGGCGAGGGCGCCGATCACCACCGCGGCGCGCGTCCGGATGCGAGCGCGTGCCGGGCGAAACATCCCCCCCGCGCGCGCCGCCGCGACCGCGAACCGCCGGATCCCATCGGGGCCATCTCGCCCTCCTTCGATCACATGAACGGCTTCGTCAGCGCGAATTGCGCCGCGCCGACGACGCCAGCCGCAACCCCGCGATTCGATACCACCCCCCGGGCGAGAGCCTGGACGCGACGGCATCGCTGACGAAAACCGCGATTGCACCCAGACCACGCACGCGACGTAGGCGGTGCCCACGGTGTCGAGCGCGATCGCGATGAGCATCGGGAGTCGGCTGTGTTCATCTGCGCGATCTCTCTTCCCGGCGATGGATCGTGTAGTCCACGACGTATTCGACTCCGAGCGAGTCCTGCTCCAGCGTCACGAAGGAGCCGTCCCGCGCGAACACGGCCGGGAAGGGCGCGTCGGGCCGTAGCGATCCGAGGTAGGCTCCGTCGCCGTCGAAGACGTCGGTCGGGCCGGGCCTGCCGGGATCGGTGGTGCGCCGGCGTACCCACAGCTCGCCAGAGGGCGAGAGCGCCAGCCTCTCGATCAGCTGGAGCTCCGGCGCCATGCCCTGCTTCGCGAGGAAATCGTCCTCGTCGATCCCGCACCTCGTTCGGATGAGCGTCGGTCGAAGCAGCTTGTGCGCCTCGGCATCGTCGAGCGGGCGGGGACCGAACGGCCGCCGGATCTCCATGCGTTTGGCGCCGAGCACCTCGACCGTGTAACCGGCCGTTCCGTTTACGGCGACGCCCCACGGAGCGGCGGACCAGATCAGCTCGGGCGAGCCGACGGGCCAGAGATGGACGCTCACCCGCGTCCCGCAATCGTCGAAGCGGATCACGCGCTCCCCGCCAATGTTGCTTTCGTAGACGCTCGACGTGTCCGCTCCCGAGGCGCTCAGCAGCGCGAGCGTGCTGGAATCGGCACCGGCCTGCACGACAGGGAAGTACCACCCATCGGGCCCTACCCTGGTCGGACCCACGTATCCGATCGCCCAGATCTCGATCGGCCGCGTCCACAGCGGCTCGCCCGCTGCGCTGAACGCGAGCAGCGATCGACGAGTGCCCTCGAGCACGAACGTGGAATCGGCACTCGCCCACAGCTCGTGTGGCCTGCGCAGCTCGAACGGTCCATCGCCGTCGTGCCCGAAACGCGAAACGATCCGCCCTGTCGCGAAATCGACGACGAGGACGCGGTGGTTGCCGGCGTCGAGGACGTAGAGGCGCCCGCCCGCAGCGGCCAGGCCCATCTCGGTGACGCCGAACAGCGCGTCCGGCCCGTCCAGCGATCCGAGGCGCCACACCTCCTCGATTCTCCACTCCAACGGATGGTCGACCGTGTCGCTGCGGACGACTTCGACGCCATCGACGGTGTCGCGCTCGACGACGACGCCGGCACCTGGCCGCGCGCCCTTGCAATCGATCGCGGACATTGCCGCGGCCTGGCATGCGCTCCACACCACGATCCGCCAAAGCGTCGATCCGGCACGCATGGATTCCGTGCGACTCCGGTTCGGTACGGTGCCGCCTGCGGACGACCCTGCACCCTAAATGCCGCTCGAGTCCGGATCGTTACACCATGCCGGAAACCGCGTCGTGGCGGCGGGCGCCCCCCCTTTCCGCCCGGCGGCCGTCGCTAGACGTGCAGATCCGCCACTCGTCAGCCTGAGCGAAGCCTCCTGACCTGACCAGCCTGACCAGCCTGACTAGCCTGACCAGCCTGACCAGCCTGACTAGCCTGACCAGCCTGACCAGCCTGACCAGCCTGACTAGCCTGACTAGCCTGACTAGCCTGACTAGCCTTATCTCTCCGCACCCCTCTACAAAGGATGCGCAAAAATGCCCGGCTCTCTTCTGCAACGCCTCAGGTTCGCCCTCATGTACCGCTTCGGCTTCACGCCCTGGGACGGGCACCCGATCCCGGCGCCGGTGCGCGAGGCCGCCGGGGCGACGCCGAAGGGACGCGCGCTCGACGTCGGCTGCGGCACCGGCGACACCGCGATCTTCCTCGCGGAGAACGGCTGGGACGTGGTCGGCGTGGACTTCGTGCAGCGCGCGCTCGACCAGGCGGCCGCGAAGGCGGAGGTCGCCGGCGCCCGCGTCCGCTTCGTCCGTGGCGACGTCGCGCGGCTCGACGAGCTGGGCATCGGCGAGGACTTCCGGCTGATCGTCGACAGCGGCCTGCTGCACGGCCTCGCCGACGACGTCCGCGACGCCTACGTCCGCCACCTCGCCGCTCTCGCGGCGCCGGGCGCGACGCTGATCGTCGGCGCGTTCCCGACGGGCGGCGAGCGGCCCCGCGGCATCGATCGCGACGAAGTGGAGCGCCGCTTCCGCGACGAATGGGACCTCGTCGCGGCCGACACCGAGGAGGGGATCTCGAGTCAGGCGCAGCGCGAGATCGTGCTCTACGAGCTGAGGCGCCAGTAGCGCGAGGACGCCACGGCGACGGTCCTCGCCAAAAGAGGACCCCGGCCATACGTGGTCCCCAGCTCGTCGACGCGCTCCACGCGCCGGCCAGCTCGATTACCGCCGTTGGAGACCGCGTACGCTATCGCACCACGCCGAGACTGAGCGGCATTGTCGTCCACAGGGCCACGGCGTGACCCCGCACGCGGGCGGGCGTGAACGTCATATGTCGCGCCACTTCCAGCGACGCCGCATCCAGTTTCTCGCTTCCGCTCGGCCGATCCACCAGTACGTTGAGGACCCGCCCGGTTTCATCCACGAAGAGCGCGACAATGGTGGTGCCGGTGGCGGTCGAATCGCGCAGGAGGGGATGGGTACACCCTGCTCAGTCGCTCCGCGACTTCCTTGCGGTTCGCAATGTCTGGCTTATCAAAGGTAGTCGAGTCCGGAGGGGCCGCGGGTGCGCTCGCTCTCGAGGCGGGCACGCCGCTGACGCCGCCCTCCTTCTCCTTCAGCTCGGTAGCCCCTTCACGCTGCACCGACAAAGTGACCCGACGGGTCGCGCATGCCATCTCCGTCGTCGTACGCGCGGGTAACGCGCGACCCCGGCCGAGCGTGGCCGCGCGCTCGCTGAGGACGGCGATCGCCGCTGCGCGGCAGCCGCCCACGGTCGCCACCGCAGAGCGATCGAGGCAGGAGACGCGCAGCGGCGAGTCCTTCTTTGAGCACGTCGCCCACTCCAGCCGGGCCGGCACGGCGGCCTTTGCCTCGGCGTACTCCGCTTCCGTCACGTCGTACCGCACCGCCCACGTCCGACCCAGCTCCTCGGCCTGCCGCCGCATGGCCTCCGCAGCGGCGGCGGGGTCGCTCTCCTGGGCGCCCGCGCGCAGGGGGGCCAGACCCCCGAGAGCCAGCGCGATCACCACGATACGCCACCTCATCGCCCGCATATCGGACTCCGCGATTCCGCGACGTGCCATCGCCCGGTCCGGGAAGGACCCCGGCCGGCCACGCGATCGTCGCGTTGAAAGAAATGCCGGCGGAGGCGATAGGGTTACAGGCTGCTCGAACCGTCGACGCGCCGACGGCATCACCCGGGGTCGAGGCTGGAGCGATTGACCGGGGTAATCAACCGATGAATTCGTATCTCTGTTATCAACAATAGCTTACAACACCGGCAGGTAGTTCTCATTGTCAATGGGTTGTATGCCATCGGCGAAGGAAGGTCTGCTCCGCGGGTCGACCATGCAACCAAAGGGTTGCGCTTCCGGCCCCCGTCGCCTATCGTTGGCACAATCGGACGGTTGCGCTTCGCCGCGACCGTCCTTCCGATCCTCCAGTGCAACGGGACATCACACATGATGACGACCGATCGCATCGAGAAGAAGCTGCTGCTGCACGCGCCGCTCGGCAGGGTCTGGCGCGCGATCTCGGACTCCGCGGAGTTCGGGACGTGGTTCGGGGTCGAGTTCGACGCTCCGTTCGAGCCGGGCGCGGCCGTCCGGGCGCGATTCACGAGCCCGAAGTACGCGCACATGACGATGGACGTGATCGTCGAGCGGGTGGAGCCCGAGCGCTTGTTCTCCTATCGCTGGCACCCGTACGCCATCGATCCGGACGCCGACTACTCGGACGAGCCGACGACGCTGGTGGAGTTCCGCCTGGAGCAGGTGCCGGAGGGGACGCTGCTCACGGTGACCGAGTCCGGCTTCGACGCCATCCCGGCGGCGCGCCGCGACGAGGCGTTCCGCATGAACGAGAAGGGGTGGGCGGCGCAGGTGGAGAACGTTCGCCGGCATGTCGGCGGCTAGCGCGATCGGCGCGCGCGAGGTGCAGGACGCGGCGCCGCTGTTCGCCGCGCTCGGCGACGAGACGCGCCTGCGGCTGTTCGTCCGACTCGCTTCGGGCGGCCCGGGCACGACGACGGAGCTGAGCGAGAAGGCGGCTGTGTCGCGCCAGGCGATCTCGAAGCACCTGCAGGTGCTGTCGAGGGCGGGGCTCGTGCGCAGCGCCCGGCGAGGCCGGGAGCGGGTGTGGGACCTGGAGCCGCGACGGCTCGCCGACGCGCACGCGTACCTCGACCGCATCTCGCGGCAGTGGGACGAGGCGCTCGGCCGGCTCAAGGCGTTCGTGGAAGGGTAAGTTCGGAGTACGTTCGGTTTCGCTTGACGCTAGGGAGCGGAGGATCGCCATGAGGATCGGAATCGTGGGCGCCGGCATGATCGGCTCGACGCTGGCGACGCTGTGGGCGGACGCCGGACACGAGGTCCGCGTCGCGTCGCGTCATCCCGACGAGCTCGGCGAGCTGATCGAACGCCTCGGCGGGAGGGGATCCGCCGGGACGCCCGAGAACGCGGCGGAGTTCGGGGAGGTGGTGATGCTGACGGTGCCGCTCAAGGCGATTCCCGATCTCGCGCCGACGCTCGCCTCGCTGCTGGCGGGGAAGGTCGTGCTCGATACCGGAAACGCTTACGAAGAGCGCGACGGCGACGTCGCCGCCGAGGCGACGCGGCACCCGCAGGGCTCCGCCGGGTGGGCCGCCGCGATGTTCCCGGGCGCCCGCTGGGTCAAGGCGTTCAACACCGTCTACTACGCGACGCTCGAGGCCGAGGCCCATCGGGCGGGAGACCGCGTCGGCATCCCCCTCGCCGGCGACGATCCCGACGCGCTCGAGAGCGCCGCTCGGCTCGTGCGCGACGCCGGCTTCGATCCGGTCTTCGTGGGGCCGCTGTCGCGAGGGAAGGACTTCGAGCCGGGCACCCCGGTCTACAACACCGGCATGAGC
Organism: uncultured Gemmatimonadales bacterium; assembly: GCA_963798855.1. Lineage (GTDB taxonomy): Bacteria > Gemmatimonadota > Gemmatimonadetes > Longimicrobiales > RSA9 > CAWCUU01. The sequence goes on from CAWCUU010000002.1 coordinate 1,502,115, forward strand.
GGACGGGAGGTGCGGGAGGCGCTGGGCGTGGGGAGATAGCCGCTCGGCCGGCCGGCGTAACCGGCCTCTGCGCGTGCGTTCACGGGCCGACGTCGCCCCCGCCTCGGGAGCCGAGCCTCTTCCGGTAGCTGTGCTGCGTCTTCACGCGCGCGTAGCCCATCCCCTCGTAGAACGGGTGCGCCTCCGGACGGACGACGTTGCTGCGAACCGCCACTTCGCCGAGACCCCTGGCGGCGGCCCACGACTCGACCGCGTCGACCAGCAGACGCCCGATTCCCTGACGGCGACGTCGCCCGTCCACCACCAGCCCGAGGATCTCGCAGCGGCGTCCGTATTCGAGGATCTCCAGCTCGGCGCAGTTCACCCAGCCGACCGGCTCGCCCGGTCCGGCCTCGGCGACGAGCACCGCCATGTCCTCCCGTCCGACGATCCGCTCCAGCCGCGTGCGAATGGCGTCGCTCTCGACCGGATACCCGAGCTGCGCGCTCAGCTCCGCCACTCGCGTCGCATCGGCGACGACCGCTTCGCGAACCGTGATCCGGCTGGCCTGCTTGGGCACGCCGCGCATCACATCGCCGGCGACGCGGGCACGGAGCTGTGCATCCGACGCTACTTGCCCGGTGCCCGGTAGTTCACCGTCTTCTTCGCCGCCTCGTCGATCTCCTCGGGCGAGATCAGCGGCGTGGTGCGCAGCTGGACGGCGCCGGACGCGTTGATCGCCATGCTGAGCGCCGCGGCCGTCGCCGCGTCCGGCACGTCGATGATGGAGTAGACGTCGCGCTTCCCGAACGCGTAGTAGAAGCATTCCATCCGGCCGCCCGCGGCCTTCACGATCTCCTCGACGCCCTTGCGGCGACCCGAGCCGCCTTCCTTCAACAGTCCTTTCGTCCCTTCGGCCGTGTACGACGCCTGGATCAGGTACTTCGGCATGAGTACCTCCCTGGGTTGGGTGAGCTTCGGATGTGCTACACATAGACGAGCCGGCCGGCGGTGGGCAATGGATTCGGGTAGCGTATGGGGCGGATTTCTGGCGTGAGCGCGGGGGCGGGCGACAAACAGTATTGATGCGTCCACCAGTCGGTTGCATCGTTGAAGCGTCCGTCTCCCCGGCACTCCACTCTCCTGGAGAGAGGTTAGTCGGATCTCGGGTGTCGGGTGATCCCCGCATTTGGCGCTTGAATCGGATACGCAGCGTCGCAGCCGCGTCGGCACCCGGCCGTCCCGGCACGCCACCCTCGAGTGGGAGGGCCACAATGCGCATCGCTCGCTGGATCGCTGTCACCGCAGTCGTCGCACTCGCGGCCGTGATCGTTCCCGAGCGCGCCGCAGCGCAGACGATCAACTTCATCGCCGGGCCGGTGCTCGCGAACATCTCGACGGACGACCCGGACTTCGAGAGCTCGGACGTGAAGGTCGGCTTCTTCGGCGCCGTCGGCACGAGCATCCAGGCTGGCCAGAGCCTCTTCGTCAGCCCGTACGTCGCCTACGTCCAGAAGGGTGCGAAGTTCTCGGACGTGGACGCCACGCTCTCCTACGACTACATCGAGATCCCGGTCTTCCTGGGTCTCCGTTTCCCGGTCGGGGAAAGCGTGAGCGGCTCCGTGTTCGCGGGCCCGCAGGTCGGCTTCCAGATCAATGTGATGAGGACGGCTTCGACTGCAAGCGACGTGGACGGCCGAAAGAGCACCGAGTTCGGCGTCGCCGGCGGGGTCGGGCTTCGGATTCCCGGTCGGCGAGACGGGGGCGCTGGGCGCCAGCGTCGGCGCCGACTTCGGCCTCACGGACCTGTTCGATACGGGCGGCGCGAGCTTCAAGACCCGCACGTATTTCCTGTCGATCGGCTACTCGGTCATCGTCGGCGGGAGGTAGGGCGCGGGCGAGCGCGGGGCCGGGCGCGCGGCGCGCGCGGCTCACGGCTCGTCGCGTTTGTCCATCCGTCGGCGGCGTCGGCCGCAGGTCGATGGGGCCGAGCCGATGCATGGACGAGGATGGGAAAATGAGAATCGCCATAAACGGAATCGGCGTGGCGGGACCGACGCTGGCCTACTGGCTACGAGAGTACGGTCACGAGCCCGTGCTGTTCGAGAAGGCGCCGGCGTTGCGCACCGGAGGCTATCTCATCGACTTCTGGGGTCTCGGCTACGAGATCGCCGAGCGCATGGGGCTGATCCCCGCGCTGCGCGAACGCTGCTACGAGATGGAGTTGATGCGCATGGTCGACGGCGCCGGTCGGCCGGAGGCGTCGGTGGACCTGGCGCCGATGCGCGAGGTCCTTCACGGCCGCTTCATCAGCATCGCTCGGGCCGACCTGGCCGCGGCGCTGTTCGGCGCCTGCGATGGCATTCCGGCCCATTTCGGTGTGCACATCTCGGGGATCGAGCCGGACGGCGATGGAGTGGTCGCCACGCTCTCGGACGGGCGGCAGGAGCGCTTCGATCTCGTCTTCGGCGCCGACGGACTGCACTCGCACGTGCGGGCTCTGGCGTTCGGCCCCGAAGAGCGGTACGAGACGTTCCTGGACTGCTACATCGCGGCCTTCCGACTGAAGGGCTATCCGCACCGTGACGAGCTGACCTACGTCTCGCACACGGTGCTCCGGCGGCAGGTCGCCCGTGTGACGCTGCATGGCGACGAGACCCTGGTGCTGCTCGTGTGCCGGGCGGAGCTCATCGATGGCGATCCGCCGCGCGACCGGCAGAAGGCGGCCCTGCGCCGCGCGTTCGGCGACATGGCCTGGGAGGTGCCCGACATTCTGGACCGCATGGACGGCGTCGACGACCTCTACTTCGATCGCGTCAGCCAGATCCACATCCCGCGCTGGAGCTCCGGCCGCGTGGCCCTGCTCGGTGACGCCGCAGCCTGCCCGTCCCTCCTCGCCGGAGAGGGCACCGGCCTGGCGATGCTGGAGGCCTACGTCATCGCCGGGGAGCTCCAGCGAGCCGGTGGCGACTTCACGAGGGCCCTCGCCGCGTACGACGCCCGGCTGCGCTCGTTCGTGACCGGGAAGCAGAAGGCGGCGCGACCGTTCCGAGGCTTCTTCGCCCCGGAGACCACGCTCGGGCTGAGAGTGCGCAGCGTCGCCATCCACGCGCTCTCACTCCGGTTCCTCGCGAAGCCATTGCTCGCGCGCTCCCTGCGCGACGACCTGGAGCTGCCGCGGTACAGCGCGGCGTGAACGGGGGGTGCCGGCGTGGGCGCGACCCCCGCGGGCGCGACCCCCGCCGCACGTCCTCAGAGCGGCTTCGCGGCCGGCGCGCGCACGTCCGGCGCCCACGCGTGCCCGACATCGACAGGGTCTGCAGGGAGCGAGTATCGTACTCCCGCGACCGCCGACCCCCGCAGTGCGCGGACCCGAAGCACGAGAGGGCAAAGCATGGAAGCGATCCCACGGACTTCGCCTCGCGTCGTCGCCCCGAGCTTCCTGGCCAGGATGGTGGCCGTCTTCTATCTCGTCCTGCTGGGATCCGGGTTCGACATATTCTACGTCTTCCGCAAGCTGGTCGTGCGGGGCGACGTGGCCGCCACCGCGGCCAACATCCTCGCGCATCAATCGATGTTCCTGGCGGGCTTCGCCGCTGCGGCCATCGGCGTCGCGGCCTACCTCGTCGTGACGGCTCTCTTCTACCGCCTGTTCGAGCCGGTGAGCCGGACGCTCTCTCTCTGCGCGGCGTTCTTCAGCCTCACGGGATGCACCGTCCAGGCGTCCGCGCTCTTGTTTCATCTCGCGCCCTTGCTCGTGCTGAGTCCGGGCGCCGGCGACAGCGCGTACCTGAGCGTGTTCCAGCCGGCGCAGCTCCAGGCGCTGGCGCTCCTCTTTGTCAGGTCTTACGGGCAGGCCTACAACGTCAGCCTGGTGTTCTTCGGGTTCTACCTGCTCCAGATCGGCTATCTCACCGCGCGCTCGAGCTTCCTGCCCCGCTGGCTCGGCGTGATCGTGGCGGTGTTCGGCGTGGGTTGGCTCGCATACCTGTATCCGCCGCTCGCGCGCGCACTCTCCTCGTACATCGTGCTTGCCAGCCTCGGCGAAGTGATGCTGGTCGTGTGGCTCGGGGTGAAGGGGGTGGACGACGAGCGCTGGCAGGAGCAGGCCGCTACGGCAGCGGGGAAGGGGCTGCTGCATTGATGTGGGCCGCCAGCACCACGAACCCGGTGCTGATGGACGCGACGCGATTCACCGGAGGGTTTCGATGCGGATCCTGCTGTCGACGATCGGGTCGCGCGGCAATGTGCAGCCGCTGGTCGCGCTCGCGCTGGAGCTGAAGGCGCTCGGCGAGGAGGTCTGGCTGTGCGTGCCGCCCGACTTCCGCGACTGGATCCAGGGCCTGGGCCTCGACGTCACGCCGATCGGTCCCGAGCTTCGCTGGACTGGGAAGGCCAGCCCATCGGGCCGTCCCCACGCCCGAGGAGCGGCGCCGGATGATCGAGGGCACGGTCGCCGCGCAGTTCGAGACGATCGCGGCGGCGGCCCGGGGCTGCGACGCCATCGTCGGAGCGACGGCGCTGCAGGTCGCGGCTCCCTCCATCGCGGAGAGCATGGGCGTGCCGTACGTCTTCGCGGCCTACTGTCCGGCCGTCCTGCCGTCGCCACACCACGCGCCGCCCGTGCTCGCGGCGTTGGGAGACGCGCCGGCGCCCTCGGCGTCCGACTACGCCGAGCTCTGGGCACGGGATGCCCGACGATGGAACGAGATGTGGGCCTCCCTGATCGACTCGCATCGCGCGGCGCTCGACCTCCCCCCGGTCCGCGACGTGCGCGGCTACGTGCACACCGACCGGCCCTGGCTGGCCGCCGACGCGACGCTCGCGCCCTGGCCCGATCCGACGGATGGGGCCGTGTTCCAGACCGGCGCCTGGATCCTGCCGGACGACCGTCCGCTCTCCGCCGAGCTGGAGGCGTTCCTCGACGCCGGCGACCCGCCCGTCTACTTCGGATTCGGCAGCATCAGCGCGCCGGAAGGCCTCGCCCGCGCGATGGTCGAATCGGCGCGTGCGCTCGACCGCCGCTCGATCGTGTCCCACGGTTGGGCCGAGCTGTCCCCCGTCGACGACGAGCCCGACTGCCTGGCCATCGGCGAGGTCAATCAACAGGCGCTCTTCCAGCGAGTCGCGGCCGTCGTCCACCACGGCGGCGCGGGCACCACCACCGCGAGTGCGCGCGCCGGCGCGCCGCAGGTGGTGATCGCGCAGCATTACGACCAGCACTACTGGGCGGGGCGGATCCAGGACCTCGGCATCGGGACCGCGCATCCGCACGGCACACCCACGACCGACTCGCTGACGAGCGCGCTCGAACGCACGCTCCGACCCAATGTGGCCGCCCGCGCCGGGTCCCTCGCCGGCGCCGTGCGCGGCGACGGCGCCCGGGTCGCCGCCCGGCGTCTCGTGAACGGCGACACCGACGGCTCGGTCTAGCGAACGGGAATCGGCGATGAGCCCCGGCACGCTCCCGCCCTCCGTCCTCGCCACCTCCTCCGGTCTCGAGCGCCGGCTCGGGGTGAAATCCATCGCGGCGTTGGTCATCGGCGAGGTGATCGCGGTCGGCATATTCCTCACGCCCGCGGGAATGGCGAAATCCCTCGGCTCACCGTTCTGGCTGCTGGTGGTGTGGCTGGTGATGGGCGGGATGGCGTTCAGCGGTGCGCTCTGCTACGGCGAGCTGGCCGCGCGCTACCCGGAGGCCGGCGGGGGCTACATCTACCTGCGTCGCGCGTTCGGCCCGCTGGTGGCGTTCCTCTACGGCTGGAAGTGCCTGCTGGTCATGGACCCGGGGATCACCGCGGCGCTGGCCGTGGGGCTCGCCAGCTACGTGGGCTATTCCGTGGCGCTGTCGCCCGTGGGGATCAAAGCCGTTGCGATCGGCGCCGTGCTTGTCCTCGCCGGCGTCAACGCGCTCGGGCTCCGGCTCGGCGCGGGCGTCATCCGCTGGCTCACCGCGCTCAAGCTGTTGGCGCTGGCCGCCATCATCCTCCTGGCGATCGGCCTGCGGCGGGGCGACGTGGCGCACTTCCTCCCGCTGGTCGCGCAGCGCCCCGGCTCCGACCCCCTCCCCGGCGCGCTGGCTGGCGCGCTGGTGGGAGCGTTCTTCGCGTTCGGCGGCTGGTGGGAGATCAGCAAGCTTGCGGGCGAGGCGCGCGACCCGGCGAGGACGGTGCCGCGGGCGCTGGCGATCGGGGTGGCCGTGGTGACCGTCGCCTACATCCTGACCAGCGCGGCGTTCATCTACCTGGTGCCGATGGACCGGGTGACGGACGGCCAGACGTTCGCCGCTCAGGCGGGCGAGGCGCTGTTCGGCCGCGCGGGCGGGCAGGTGTTCGCGGCCATCGTCGTCGTCTCGGTCCTGGGCAGCCTGACCGCGCTGCTGATGGCGCTGCCGCGCGTGTACTACGCCATGGCGCGCGACGGCGTCTTCTTCCGTGCCGTCGGCGCCGTCCACCCCCGGTTCCGGACGCCGCTCCCGGCCATCGCGGTGCAGGCCGCCCTGGCGTCCCTCCTGGTGGCGATCGGCACGTTCGACCAGATCCTCGGCTACTTCATCTTCGTTACCGTGCTGTTCGTCGGCCTGACGGTGGCCGGATTGTTCGTCCTGCGACGCCGCGATCCCGACCCGCCGGCGTTCCAGACCCCCGGCTACCCGGTCACCCCCGTGATCTTCCTGGCCCTGGTCGTGGTCGTGCTGGCGCTGCTCGGCGGTGGCCGGCCGGTGCAGGCGGCGCTGGGCGCCGGTGTCGTCGCCCTCGGCGTGCCGGTGTATCTTGCGGTGTTCCGCCGACGGTAGGCGGCGGGCGAGCGCGGCGGCGGTGGCCCTCGCGCCCGCGTCCGCCCCCGTGCCTCCCGCGGTGTTCCGCCGACGCCCACCCGCAACGGAGGACGACCGAGGAATGACCTGGATCCGCACGGTGCCACTGTCCGAAGGCGACGACGAGCTGCGCCGCGCCGTCGAGGCGCAGGCCGACCTCTACCCGGCCGAGTACGCGACGCCGGTCCACCCGACCGGCGACGGGACGTCGGGGATCGTCGCGTCGCACAGCCTGATCCCGGCCGCGCTCCGGCACGCGTTCTCGACGTTCGGCGCGCTGATGTCGCCGGACCTGCCGCTCGAGCGCCGGCAGCACGAGATGATCGCGACCATGGTGTCGCTCGAGAACCGGTGCCGCTACTGAATCGACTCGCACGCAGAGTTTCTGCGTAGGGTCACCCTCGACGAGGGGCTGGTGGCGGCGCTGGAGACCGACTACGCCTCGGCGCCGATCTCCGAGCGGGACCGCACCATGCTCGACTACGTGGTGCAGGTGACGCGGGACGCGACGCGGATCGGGCCCGCCGACCACGACCGGCTCCGGGCGGCCGGGTTCGACGACGACGCCATCCTCCAGATCACGCTGATCGCGTCGTGGTTCAACTACATCAACCGGGTGGCGGATGCGCTGGGGGTGGGGCGGTAGGGTGGCGGGCGCGGGCGTAAGGCGAGGGCGAGGGCGAGGGCGAGGGCGAGGGCGTGGGCGAGGGCGTGAGCGGGCGCGAGGGCGGGTGTGGGGCGGTGGTGGCGGGGTCGGGGGGCGGACGAGGCGCGGGTGGGTGGGTCGGCTGCCGACCGGGGAGCCCCCTTTTTGGAGGTGCCGGCGAAGACCGCAGGTCCGTATCGAGCGGCGGCGACGGGGGTGCAGATCGTGCCGCCATGCGGAGAAAAGCGCGCCCGCGTCGAGGAGCAGAACCGATCAGCCGGCACTTTTCGTCGCCCGGCGGCTACAACCGCAGCCGCGTCATCGAGGTTCGCGACGCGGGAGGACTTCTCTCCGAGCAGCGCGACCCCCGCCCCGAGCATCCAGACACGACTGGCCGAGCGGGCCTGGAGCGATGGCATCCACGCCAGCGCGAAGGCAAGGAGGAACGCGAGGGACTGTCCGTAGAGGATGACCTGGAGCGATCGGTCCCGGGTGGTACGCGTCGAGCGCCGCGCGCTGCGGACGATGCGGAACTCCGACGCTCTCATGACCCCCCAAGAGTCGCTTGCGTTGCCCCTATACCGCCGTAGCTTGGGCAGCGGTGGGTGCTCGGTCGCCCTTGGTGAATCGCTCCGGCCGGACTGGAGGTTTCCGTGAACGTCATGGGAATGGCCACACTCGAGGTCCTCGTGATCTCCCCGGTAGGCAGATGCAACGTACCCGGGTGATCCTCCGCAGGTGGTCCGGCCGCATAAGGACCGCCGACCGTGAAACGTACGTCGACTACGTCCTGGAGACCGGAGGCAGCGACTACGAGCGGACGCCGGGCAACCTCGGCTTCCAGATCCTGCACCGGGACCTCGGCGACGGATCGACGGAGGTGACGACGCTGAGCTGGTGGGAGTCGATGGACGCGATCCGTGCCTTCGCCGGCTCCGAGCCCGAGCTCGCGCGCTACTATCCCGACGATGACCGCTTCCTGCTCGATCGCCCGGAGCACGTCGAGCATCACACCGTGATGGCCGGGCGCGTCCACGTCGACGTCGGGGAGGAGTGATGCGCGCGGTGTCATCGGTCGTGTCCGAAAACGGCGAGACGGACGAGCGGGCGACATCTCTCCCGCACGCGACGAGGACCGCCGTGAAGTTGTGGCTTAGCCGGATCCGCTCTCCGCTCGGGCGGATCCTCCTGGTCTCCGACGGCGAAGCGCTCCGGGCGCTGGACTTCGACGACTGCGAGGACCGGATGCACCGGTTGCTCCGCAGGTACTGCGGCCGGCACACGCTCGTCGAAGCGCCGGGCGCCGGCTTCGCCGAACCGCTGCGGGCGTACTTCGAGGGCGACGTCGCGGCGCTCGCGCAGATCCCGGTCCGGGCCGACGGCACCGCGTTCCAGCGGCTCGTGTGGGCGGGCCTGCGCCGCATCCCCGCGGGCGAGACCGTCACCTACGGCCAGCTCGCCGAACGGATCGGCCGGCCGACGGCGACGCGCGCGGTCGGTACCGCGAGCGGCGCGAACCCGATCGCGATCGCCGTTCCGTGCCATCGCCTCATCGGCGCCGACGGGCGAGCCACGGGTTACGCGGGCGGCATCGCGCGGAAGGAGTGGCTGCTCCGACACGAGGCCGGTGTCGCGGGAGCTCGAAGCGCGGGGGTGTGAGGCGCGTTGGGAGTGTCAGGCCGGCGCCGGGTCAGCTCGAAGGGGTGACGACGGCTTTCGCCCGCTTCGCCGCGCGGACCGCGGTCACGCCCGCCCGCCCCTTCGTCAGCCACGAGAACGCGAACGCGACCAGCGCGATGGACTCGGGAAGGAAGATCGGTGCTCCGGTGAAATTCGAGCTGCCCGCCCAGAGGACGGCCGCGATCATCACCGCCCCGCACACGACGTAGATCCGGTTGCGCCTCCGCTTCTCGTCGGTGACCGCCTCGCCCTTTGCCGTCTTACGGAACAGCCAGAGCGAGAAGACAATGAACGTCGCGAAGAGCGCCGTCGCCGACACGTAGTGCACGACGTTCGCGGCCGGATCCCACCACGGCGGCTCCGGCAGGCCGTCCGGCGGCTTCGTCGGGAAGAAGGCGACGCAGAACGCCGCGATCCCGCCGATGCGCGCGATCCACCGGTCCGCCGCTCCCCACTCGTTGTCGTATCCGCGGTAGGTGAGAAGGAGGAGCGAGAGGGCGACGAGCAGACCGGTGAAGATCGCGACGGCCCCCGTGTAGTAGTACGCGCTGACCGAGTCGAGCGGCGGCCAGCTCCGCAGCTCCGGCGTCGGGCGCGCCGCGGCCACGATCAGAAGGAGGATCGGCAGCGCAAGGCCGACGTACCCGATGAGCTGACGGTGCGCGTGCCCCGATCGGTCGTCCGGCCGATTCGGCGGGACGATGGGGCTCGCGGGGTCCTGTCGGGGGCGTTGTATGATCTCACCCCGCGCTCCGCTCCGGCCGCGCCGGCGGCTCCGCGGCCTGGACGGAGCGTCGGATGGCAGCGAGCCGGTCCGCGATGACGGCGGCGATGCGGCGGACCTCCGGGATCGCGGCGAGCGGCGCCGCCGCGGCGTCGGCGTGCAGCGGATCGGCGGCGAGCCAGCCGTGCGACTCGGCCTCGCGCATCCATCGGCCTGCATCGGCCGCCCGGCCCTCGATCGCCGCCGCGACCGCGAGGTTGTAGTACAGCCCGCTCGGGGCAGACCCCCGGTCGATCGCGGAGTCCGCGAGCGCCTGCACTTCGGCGAGCAGCTTCCGCGCGCCGGCGACGTCGCCGTGACGGTGCTCGACGTAGGCGAGCTCGACCGCGGCGAAGAGCTCGCGGCCGACCGCGGCGTGCGACTGGTCGTAGGCGCGCTGGAAGTAGCCGCGGGCGGTGCTAAGCTTGTCCGCTGCCAGCGCGACCTCGCCGGCGTAGGCAAGGGCGGCGGGGTCGGTGGGGTTTGCCTGGAGCAGAGACGTGCTGCGTGCCCTCGCGGCGACGAGGTCGCCGCGCCGGATTGGCGAGGTCGATCAGCTTCTGCTGCGCGAGTGAGACGCCCGGATTGGCCTCCGCGACCTGCTCGATCAGCCCCTGCGCGTCGTCGTAGAGTCCGATCTCGTAGTAGGCGACGCCAAGGTTGAAGTGGTTGCCGCGCACGGTCGCGGGATCGAGCGAGATCGCCTGCCTTGAGCCGGCGTATGCCTTCCTCGACGCGGCCGTCCTGGAACGCGACGGCGCCGAGGACGGAAAGCGCGAGCGCATCGCTCGGGTTCAGCTCGACCGCCTTCTCGAGCGACGCGCGCGCCTCCTCCATCCGTCCGAGCGCCATCTGCGCCCCGCCGAGCGCGCGACGGGCGGTCGCCAGATCGTGGTCCAGCGCGACCGCGCGACTCGCCGCGGCCACCGCGGAGTCGAGCCACGCGGACGACTCGCCGTACTCGTACGCTCGACGGTAGAAGCAGTCCGCCAGTCCCACCGCGGCGGGCGCGTAGGTCGGATCGGCCGCGAGCGCACGCCGGTAGAAGTCGATCGCGACCTCCGTCTCCTCCTTACGCCGCGCGTCCTGGTACTGCCGTCCGCGCAGGTAAAGCTCGTAGGCGTCGAGGCTCGCCGCGGGCACCGCCTCTATCGCCTGCCGCTGCTCGTCCGTAAGGCGCAGCTCGAGCGCGTGTGCGACGCGTCGCGCGATGTCGCTCTCTATCGCGAACACACTCGACATCTCGCGGTCGTAGCTGTCCGCCCACAGCTGGCGCTCCGTCCGCGCGTCGATCAGCCGCGCGTTGACCCGCAGGCGCCCGCCCTCCCGCTGCACGCTGCCGCGTAGCAGGTAGTCGGCGCCGAGCGCGTCGCCGATCTCGCGCGTCGTCGTCTCGACACCGGCGAACTTCGCCGCCGAGCCTTCACTGATCACGCGCAGCGACTGCACGCGCGAGAGACTCGTCAGCATCGCGTCGCTGATGCCGTCCGCGAGGTACGCGTCCGGCTTCCCGCCGGGCCCGCCGGCGAGGTCCGCGAAGGGGATCACCGCGATCGTCGCGCCGTCGTGCGCCGCGGTGCGCACGCCCGAGAACGCCGCCCAGCCGGCACCGCCGAGCACGAGCAGCAATACCGCGGCGAGCGCGACGCGAGCCGCCGCACCGGCGCCCGCCGCCGACTCGACCGCCGGCGCCTCCCGATGGATCCCGCCGCCGCGGACGTCGAACAGCCACGCGAGCGCGAGCGCGACGGGAAAGCCGAGCAGGCAGACGACGAGCGTCGCCCGCAGCACCCACGACGCCCAGTCCAGCGCCGGCGAAATCGTGGCGACCACCTGTACGGCGGCCCACGCGGCGGCAATGTAGAACGCTGCCGCCCTCGGGACGCGCCTGCGTTTCAGCTCGGCCAGGAATCGGCTCATCGGCTCGGACCAGGACTCGTGTGCATCGGATGAGGATCTCGGCGACGAGGAAGGGTTGGCGTCGCCGCGAAGCGTGAAAGCTAGAACTCGGACGGACGGGCGCGCAATGCGATCAGCAGGCGCCGTCTTCTGGTCGCGGGCGCGTGGCGCTGCGGGTGCTCGACCTCGTCGAGGCGGTCCTGCGAGATCCGGTTCGCGGAATCGGCAAGCCGGAGCCGCTGAGGCACATGGGGGCGAGCGTGTGGTCGCGTCGAATCACGCAGGAGCACCGGCTCGTCTACCTGGTTCGGAATGACCGTGTCGACTTCCTGATGTGCCGGTATCATTACTGAGGGCGAGGGCGAGGGCGAGGGCGAGGGCGAGGGCGAGGGCGAGGGCGAGGGCGAGGGCGAGGGCAATCCGGGTATGCCGAGGACATCTGATAGGGAAGGGGCAATGCCAGCTTCCACCATCTTCGACGCCGTCGGAGGCTCCGAGGGTGTGCTTCGCCTCGCGGGGGCGTGGCACGAACGGGTTCTGGCCGACGAAGTCGTCGCGCACGCGTTCAGCCACGGATTTCACCCGCAGCACACGCAACGGCTTGCGGCCTACTGGGGCGAGGCGTGGGGCGGCCCATCGACGTATAGCCAGCGGTACGGAGACGAATCGTCGGTGGTCCGGATGCACAGCGGCAACGGAGCTCACGAGGAGATGGACCGCCGCGCGATCGACTGCTTCGACCGGGCGATGGACGACGCCGGGCTCGTCGATCCTCTGCTGCGGGGCGTGCTGCACGACTACTTCGCGTGGGCGACGACCACCACGATGTCGGCCTATCCGGAACGCGCGGATGCCGTACCGGCCGAGTTGCGCATCCCTCGCTGGTCATGGGACGGCCCGGAGCCCTGATCACCCTTCGTGGGATCGGGCGTCGCAGCGGTAGAGCCGGTAGTCGGCTCCATCTCCATCAGCCCCGGCCGAGGGTCTGTCGCAATACGCGAGCGTCGGCCTCGAGCAGCTCCGTGGTCACGGCTGCGGCCTCGTCGCCATCGCGTCGCTCGATCGCGTCAATGAGGCGCGCGTGAATGGCCGCCGTATCCTCAGTGAGCGCCGGATCCTCGATCACGGCCGCGATCGTCTCGCGCAGCACGCCCGTGAACGAGCGGAAGAGGTCGACCAGGAGGGCGTTGCCGCCGGCCCTCGCTACGCCCAGGTGGAACGACACGTCTGCGCTGGCGACCGCCTCCTGGTCCCCCTGCGCGCGTGCTGCCTCTCGATCCGCCAGGCGTTGGCGGAGCCGGGCGATGTCTTCCGAGGTCCGGCGCTCGGCCGCGAACCGGGCACTGGCGATCTCCAGGACCCGCCGGACCTCGTAGACCTCGAGGATCTGCGCCCTCCGCACCCGCTGGTCCAGCGGCTCGCCCGGGATCGGCGTGGCCATGACATACGTCCCGTCTCCCTGGCGCACGTCGAGGAGACCTGCATGCGCGAGCACGCCGACCGCCTCGCGCAAGGTGGTCCGGCTCACCCCCAGCTGCTTCGTGAGCTCGTCCTCCGTCGGCAAGCGGTCGCCGGCTGCGAACCGGCCCAGCGAGATCCACTCCTGGATCTCGTCGATCACCAGGTGAGCCAGGCGCCGGCGCTTCTGCGTCGGGCCGAGGGGTAGGCGAGTCATGCGATCATCCTATGACGTGCAGGAGACTCGTCAAGGATGCCTGCCTGGACGCGCTCCCCGGAATGGCGCCAGGTGTGAGGTCGGTCGCGTTCAATCGGGAAGGCCCATGAACGTGCGAAGCGCCGCCGCCACCTCGGTCGGAGCCTCGTTCGGCGCGAAGTGTCCGCTGTTCGGGATGGCGACACCTCGGACGTCGCGTAGCCCGGCCCACGGTATACGATCATGCCGCCGACGTCCTGTCCGACGAGGGTGACCTCACCCGGGCTCAGCGCACGGATCGCCTCGCGCACGTGCCGCGCGAGCGTGCGTTTGTCGTTCGACTGCGCGGGGGTCACGGAGCTCCCAATGCCTGGAAGGTCCAACGCGGCGACGTAGGCGTGTCGTCCGAGTGCACGCATGATCGCCTCGACCACCCGCGACATCGACGAGCCGGTGACGCAAGACGCCTGGAGGATCGGAGGTCCTGCTCATGAGCGATCGCTATTCGCGCTCCCGCGTGTACGTGAGAAGGACGAGTCCGCCATCGAAGCTTCGCGCGGCCTGGAGGTGCAGAACCGTCTGGCCCGTGTCTTCTTCCGGGAAGAGGCGCTTCCCGCTTCCCCTCACCACGGGGTAGACGAACAGCTGGAGCTCATCGACCAGGTCGTGACGGAGCAGCGAGCGAACGAGCGTCGCGCTCCCCGTCACGTTGATGTTGCGCCCTTCCTGCTTCTTGAGCCGCCCGACACCCTCCGCGACATCCCGGATCAGAAAGGAGTTGTTCCACTCGAGCGAGTCGAGCGTCCTGGACGCTACGTATTTGGGCGTGTTGTTCATGAAGGCGCCCACGGGATTGTCCACCCCACGCGCGGGCCACACCGCCGCGAACTCCTCGTACGTCCGCCGGCCGAGCAGAAGCGTATCCGCTGCCTGCAGCGCTTCGCCGATGACCTGGCTCACCTCGGGCACGAAATACCTGGGCGTCCACTCGTCCGGGGACTCGACGACCCCGTCGATCGACACGATCTCGGCAGCCAACAGCTTTCGCATCACGATCCTCCTTTCGTCGTCCCCGCGTCGAGGAACGGCAGCACGGTGTCCGCTAGACGAGGGTCGGCGAAGATCTCGTAGTGAGTTGCGCCGGGTATCACGGCGAGTCGATTCGGAGACATGTTCTCTCTCATCCATCCGGCGTCCTTCAAGCCGCCGCCCAGCAGGTGGTAGAACGCGACCATGTGCTCGGGCCGGATGATGTCGGCGTCGCCATATACGAGCATGACGGGCCCGCGGAGCGACCGCGCGTCCGCCGACCAGTCGTAGGACCGGCGCATGTATGCCCCCATGGCGTCGAGCAGCCGAGGGAATTCACCGGGATCCGGGGCTGTCGCGGCGTACGCCTGGTACAGGGGGGTTCCTTTCATCTCCTCGGCCATCGCCGCGCTCAGCGCGGCCTGCTGCGGTAACACCTCGGGATAGAATCCTTCGCGGGCGAAGGGCGTGGAGACGAGGACGAGGCGCCTCACCATCTCCGGATGCTGTACCGCCAGGCGGAAGGCGACAGCGCCGCCCAGCGAGTACCCCATGACATCGACCTCGTCGTAGCCGAGGCTGTCCAGCAGAGCCGCCATGTCGTCGGCCATGGCACCGGCCTCGATGGGGCGGTTGCCCAGCCCGGTCCGCCCGTGACCCTGGAGGTCGACGCCGATCACCTGCCGCGCCTGAGACAGCTTCCCGAGGTTCGGCCCGAACATCTCGATCTGACCGAGTCCGCCGTGCAGGAGCAGCAGCGGTTCTCCCGTGCCGTAAATGGCGTAGTAGTAGCTAAGCCCGTTGGCGGCTACGTGCCCCGTCTTCCGAGGCGTGGGAACGGTGGCGTCCGCCAGGGCCGCCCCCGACTGTCCTTCAAGACTCGAGGAATCGGCCAGCATCGCTGCGGCGAGCGACACGACGGCGACAATGGTGCGGGTCTTCATCTCGGTTCTCCTGCGTTCCGCGTTGTTCCTGTCCAGGCGTCGAACGAGGGCGTGTGCAATCGACAGCGGCCGTGCGTCCGGTGCGCGCGGCGGGTACCGGCCTTGCGAATACATACTATCATATTATGATTTGGGCAACCGGACCCTTCGGACCGAACACGCAAAAGGGGGCTGCTTGAGCTCCGCAATTCCGCGCCCGCCGTCCCGACGCCAACGGGGACGGGCCCCTCGCCTGTGGATCGTCTGCTCGGTGCTGCTCGTGCCGAGCGGCGTCTCGGCCCAGACGATCCACCCGATCCCGCCCCCTCGGGCCACCGCGGTCGAGCGACACGGGCGGATCATGGTCGACGGCCTGCTCGCGGACTCCGCCTGGCGGGACGCCCCCGTGGCGACGGGGTTCCGCCAGCAGGATCCCGCACCGGGTGATTCGGCCCGCGATCGGACGGAGGTTCGGTTCCTCTTCGACGAAAGCGCGCTCTACATCGGCGCCCGCATGTTCAATGCGATGGGAGCGGCCGGTGTCTCGGCCCGGCTCGTCCGCCGGGATGAGGACCCGCATTCGGACTACTTCATGGTGATTCTGGACACGTTCCACGATCACCTGGGGCGAACGGTGTTCGAAGTGAACCCGCTGGGCGTGAAGCGAGATGCGCGCGGGCTGGGCACCGAGCAGGCCGACTTCTCCTGGGATGCCGTGTGGGAGGCGGCCACCGTCATCGATTCGCTCGGCTGGACGGCGGAGATCCGGATCCCGTTCTCCCAGCTCAGGTTCGCCAGCGGCTCCGACGCGACCTGGGGCGTGCAGAATGTGGCGCTACGCCCAGCGGCTCGACGAGACGTCGCAGTGGGCGTACTGGACGAAGCGGGACGCCGGAGGGCCTGCCTTCTTCGGCCACTTGACTGGCCTCCGGCTGCCGACCCGGGGTCATCCAATGGAGTTGCTGCCCTACGCCGTGCTGTCGACGCAATCGCCGGCACCCGGCCGGTGGGCTACGCACACCGGGGCGGGCGGCGATCTCCGATACCTGCTCTCGCCGGGTGCTTCCGTCATCGCGACGATAAACCCCGACTTCGCGCAGGTGGAGGCGGACCCGGCCGTCCTGAATCTCGGAACGGTCGAGACGCTGTATCCGGAGAAACGGCCGTTCTTCGTGGATGCCTCCGGGCTCTTCGCGTTCACGGATCTCACCTGCTTCACGTGTGCCGCCGGCTCCTTGACCGGCCTGTTCTACTCGCGGCGCATCGGGCGATCGCCTCGCTACGTTCCCGTCGGGACATCGGTGACGTCCCCGGACGCGAGCACGATCGCAGCCGCCGCCAAGCTCGTCGTCCAGTCGCGGGGAGGGCTGTCGGCAGGCGTGCTCAATGCGTTGACGTTGCGAGCCAATGCGGTCGTCGAGGACGCGGCCGGGGTGGCGCGTGTGCCCGTGGAGCCGGTGACCAACTTCCTCGTGGCGCGCGTGAAGGGGAGCGCCGCGGACGGCCGGGGCGTGCTCGGATCGATGCTGACCTTCGTAACCCGGGACCTTCCCACCCCTGCTCTTGCGGGCCTGTTGCCCAGGAACGAGGTGGCCATCGCGGGTGACACCGAGTGGTGGTGGGGACGGCGAACCTACCACGTGCAGGGTAGCGTGTCCCTTTCCTATGTCAGCGGAGACACGAGCGCGATCCGGCGCATTCAGCAGTCCAGCGTCCACTACCTGGATCGGCCGGATCGGACGGGCACGAGCGGTGGGGCATCCCCGGACGGATTCGATCCGCTGGCAAGGCATCTGGCGGGGTATGCTCTCAACGGCCGCGTGGCCAGAGAAGCCGGCGACTGGAGCTGGGAGGCGCTCGGAGTCGCGCACAGCCCGGGATTCGAGGTGAACGAGGCGGGCTACGAACCCAGGGCGGATGCCGTGTTCCTCGCTGCGAGCCTGCGGCGAAACCTCACCCGGCCGGCGCGCTACTATCGATCCATGAGCTTCACCGCCGGCGTTCAGCAGTCGACGAACTTCTCCGGCGACGTACTGGATCGCCAGCTCACCGGTCGAGTCAATGTGGTGTTCCCCAGCGCGTGGACGTTGACCGCCACGCACGTGGAGATGCCGCCCGTCGTCAGCGACCGGCTCACCCGAGGCGGGCCGCTGGTAGGCATTCCCGCCGGCAGGCACGAGTCGCTCGCCGTCGCCACCGCAGAGAGAGGCACCGTGGCGGGGGCACTCGATCTCGAGTGGCAACGCCGACGTGACGGCGGATACACGTACGACGTGATCGGGCGGCTCACGTTGCGGCCGGCGGCCGGTGTCGCGGCCAGTCTCGAGCCCTCGGTCGGCGCCGCACGCGACCCGTCGCAGTATGTGGCGACCGTGTCGGACGAGACGGCCGGGGAGTTCTTCGGACGGCGATACGTCTTCGCCACGCTGCGTCAGCGAACCGTCGAGCTCGGGCTCCGGCTGGAAGCGGCCGTGACCCCCGAGCTCTCTCTCAGCCTGTATGCGCAGCCCTTCCTGGCGAGCGGCGCCTACTCGGATCTCGGCGAGTTCGCCAGGCCGGGCACGACGGCAAGGCTCGTGTACGGCGTCGATCGCGGGACCATTCGGCACGACGCGGCGGAGCCCGGGACCTACACGGTCGATCCGGATGGCTCGGGTCCTGCGCTGTCGTTCCCGATCGCCGATCCGGATTTCACGCTGCACTCCTGGCGCAGCAACGCCGTGCTGAGATGGGAATACCGGCCCGGCGCCACCCTCTTCGTCGTGTGGACCCAGTCCCGCGAGCTCGAGACCGCCGCCGGCACGCTGGACCTTCGACGCGACACTCCGGATATCTTCGCCACGTGGCCGCGCAACGTGTTTCTCATCAAGGCATCGTACTGGCTGGACTTCTAGGACCGCTCCTGGCGTGCCACCGCACGAGCCCTTATCACGATTCCGCACGGCGCCTCCGCAAGACCGGGATAAAGGCCGAGCGTTGCCTCCGCGGCAGCTCGGTGGCGGCGTCGAAGTCGACCTCAACCGCGGTGCGGAATGGACCTGTCTACGATTGCCAATCTGGCTACGGCCCTCACTGTCCTGAGTGCCGTCGTGTTCGGCGTCATCGAGATGCGCGCGGCGCGACGCGAGCGAGAGGAACGGGCGGCGCTCGCGGCCGTCCAGGTCCTTGTCACCCCCGAGTGGATGCGGTCCATGCTGGTCGTCCACGACATCCCCGACCAGGCGAGTCGCGCGGACATCCAGGATGACCCACGCGTGCTCGACGCGGTTGCGGCGGTCGGTATCATCCTCGAGGGAGTCGGCTATTCGGTCTACGCACGAGCGGTCCCGCTGACGACCGTCGGCGACCTGATGGGCGGCACGATTCGTCTCGCCTGGCGAAAGTTGGGCCCGTACATCGAAGACGAGCGCCGGCGAACCGGTTCCAGGAAGACGTTCGAGTGGTTCGAGTGGCTCGCGAAGCAGGTGGAACGACACCTGCCCGGCAGGACCAGCCTCGAGATCGGCGCGCAGGATGCCTATGCGGATTGGGAGCCCTGATGGCCCTGGTGCCGGCCCTGGACCGCGCGCGCCGGCTCCTCGCCCAGAGCGAAACGAAGGACCGCATCGACGTGCACGGCCGTCGTGTTGACGTAGCGGACGCCTCCGATCAGGCACGAAGGCGCCACGCTCAGCTCGGGGAAAGCCAGCGGCAGCTCCGTGCAGGCCAGGCAGACCGCAGTCGTTGCCGGCCGCGCTCCACGTAGCGCGTCGTGGACGATTCCGGTCAGTCGCGCCCGACCACCTTCGGCTCGCCCCGTCTGCACGTCCGCGATCAGCTCGCTCAGTGCGACCCGGACCGCCGGGCTTCGCGGACTGATGGACTCGACGCCGTATCCTGCAAAGACCTGGGCCAGTCGCCGGGAATCCATTGTCGTGGCGGTACCCAGGACCAGCGCCTCCTCCACCTCCAGTCGTGCGACCTCCCGGGCCGTGGCCTCGAAGAGATCCACGACGGGAAGGTCGATCCCCCGGGTGATCGACTCCAAGCGGTGGTGCGGCGTGTTGCTCGCGATCAGCGCGACGTCGACCCCGGCCGCGACCAGACGCACGAGCGCCGAGCGGTGATACTCGTCGAAACGGATCCAGGACCGGTCGTCGTCATCGACGCCGAGGTACGAGATCGCCGTGCCCAAATCCAGGGACTCGATTACGATCTCCGGCGTGCACGGTGGGTCCGGCCGGCCTTCCTCACAGCGACGGCAGATGCCGGCGTAATAGTCGACGGTCGAGCGCCATCCCACACCGCCCACGAGCCCGATCCTCTTCACGGCCGATTACCGGACGTTCGGAGTGGCTGCAAGCTCGAACGTCCCGTCCACGACCTCCACGAAGTTCCGTTCCTCGCGCAGGATCACCCGCTCGCGCGCCGCCATCTCGAAGTTCGCGCGGGCCTCCGGATCCGAGCGCAGGCGCTCCTTGTACCGCTCGTACGCAGCCAGGCTCTCGAACGCGATGAGGCCCCAGCCAACATCGTTCGTCCCTTCATAGGGCAGAAAGTACCCGATGAGGTGGCCACCGCAGCGGGGTATGATGCGACCCCAGCTCTCCGCATAAGCCTTGAATCGATCCCGCTGATGCGGGTCGATCTGGTAGCGGATTACGCACGTGATGAGCATCCCTGTTCTCCCCCGGGCTGACGCGGCCGCGTCGCCGAGCAGGGCGGCGGCCATCCCCCCCGTCCCGATCGCGATCGCTCGACGGCGCGTGATCGTGTCCGATCGCCTCCGACCGGTATCCATGGCTTCAAGGATAAGAGGTGGGTGGCGGTCATGCTTCGGCAATTGTCAAATAATGGATGTCGGGAGGACTGCGACGGTGGCTGCCGGCAATGGGACGCGCGTTGACCTCAGCCCCGGGCCGAGGTGTCGAGTCCGAAGCGGCTACGAAACTCGCTGCGACCGAAGGGCGTGACTCGCAGAGCGCGGCCGGTCCGCTCGCGTGACACCCAGCGGCGGTCGAGCGCCAGCTGAAGCAGCGCCGCCCCCAGGCTGCCGCCAATGTGTGACCGGCGCTCGCTCCAGTCCAGGCATGCGTAGGCGAAGCGCCGCCGGCGCGCTCTCGCCGCTCCGACATCGACGCCCAGTGCCTCGAGAGCCGCGATGCCCGGGGCCGTGAGATCGTACGCATCATCGCCCTCTTCGAGCGCGGGCTGGAGCCAGCCCAGCGCGAAGACCCGGTCGTGGAGAGCCACCCCGAGGGCGCCGGCCAGATGGTCGTAGCAGGTCCGCCCGGCGCGCAGGTGGCTCGGCGTGCCAGGCTCGAACGACATAGTGGAGCCACCACTCAGAAAGCTGAGCTTCTCCAGCGCCGCAGCCACCTCGGATCCCCCGAGGCTGTAGTATCGGTGCTTCCCTTGCACGTGCACGCGCACCAGGCCTTCCTGCCTCAAGCGGCCCAGATGAGTGCTCGCCGTCGATGGGCTCACCTCGGCCACGAGCGCGAGCTCGGTGCTGGTCCGGGCCCGGTTGTCCATCAGGCAGTAGAGCATGCGAACCCGCGCCCGCTCGCCGATCGCGGCAGCGATCCGAGCAACCGCCTCGTCCGGTCGAGTGGACTCCTCCATGGTCGACCTCCTCCGTTGATGTCATCCATTATTTGATAAGGGGCGAAGCGTCATCGCAACTCGAGCATTATCCTCGAGGCGAGGGGGCAGGTGGGGTTGCGACGAAATCGGCATCGTCGACTGCTCGTCACTTCGGCCATCATGAAAGGATCATCGATCATGAAGCTTTACACACACCCTCAATTTTGGCGGCAACTGCGCCGAAGCCTTCGGCTATTACGAAACGCACCTCGGCGGACGCGTGACGACCGTGATGAAGGTGAGCGATCTGCCCGCCGGAATGACTCCGCCGCCGGGCTCGGCGGACGCCGTCATCCACGCTCGCATGGAGATAGCCGGAGTGGAGCTGATCGGGAATGATGTACCGCCGGGCGGTTTCCAGCCGATGCGGAGCTGCTACGTGTATCTCTCCGTGGATTCGGCGGAGGAGGCCGAGAGGATCTACGGCGCTCTTTCGGATGGAGGAGACGTGGGTATCCCGCTCGGCGAGACGTTTTTCGCGACGCGGTTCGCACAGGTCCGGGATCGGTTCGGAACCCTGTGGACGATCCTGCACGAGCGGTCACAGTGAGGCATTTGACGGGCGGGACTCGCTGGCCAGCGCTTCGCATTCCGCTGATGCGGACACAAGCGCCCGGCTGGATCATGCGGACGAGCTCACCGAGAGGCGGGCAGAGCGCGGCAGCAATGCCCCGCTAGCGTCGCGCCCTGCGTACTGCGCGGATGATCGCCGGGTAGATCGGCGAGGCGAGCAGGAGGAACGCCGCGGCGCCGGCCAGCGCCGACTGCGGCGTCATCATGTCGTCGATCTGCTGGAGCACGAGCATGATCGCGACGCACCAGAACAGGGGGATCAGGGCACGGCGGCGCAGCGCCCCGGCGGCGCCGACGAGGTCGCCGGAGCGCGCCATGATGGTGAGCGATGCGGCCGCGAAGGTGGCCTGGCTGAGCAGCGCGGCGGCGGCCGCCCCCGGCAGGCCGAGGCCGCTGCGCAGCGCGATGGCCGAGAGCGCGACGTCGATCAGGACGGCGAGCAGCGAGAACGGCGGCAGCGCGCGCTGCGCTCCGGCCGCGACCACGCCGACCGAGGTCAGGCTGGCGATCCCGGCCGTGACCCCCGTGAAGACGAACACGCGGGCCGGGGCCACGGCCTCGAGGTAGCGTGGCTCGAGGAGCGCGACGGCCGGTCCGATCGCGATCGCGGCGACGCCGAGCACGGGTGGGAACACCATGGCGAAGGGCACGAGCGTGCGGTGCATGTGCTCGCGCAGCGCGGCGGCGGCGCCGGCACCGGCGGCCTGCTCGTAGACCCTTGGAAAGACCACGGTGCGAATGGCCATCGCCGCCGCCGTCGCGAGCCTCGAGATCGCGATGGCGAAGGCGTACTGACCGAACAGCGCCGTGCCGCCCCAGGCGACGACGACGAAGCGATCGGCGGTCGTCAGCACCTGGCCGGCGGCAAGAACCAGGACCAGCGGCACGCCGATGCGCAGCAGCCGGCGAAGCCGCTCGACCGAGAGGCCGGGCCGCATGGGAACGCGGCGGACGATGACGATGATGCTGAGCACGGTTGCGAGCACGAACCCGGCGTAGGCGCCGCTCAAGCCGACGGCGGCGGCCAGGGCGCCGGTGAGCACGAGTTGCGCGACCGCGTTCCACACTTCGTTGAGCGCGAAGCGACGCAGCTCGCCGAACGCCCGCAGGCTCGTCACCATGTACAGCCAGACCTGCTCGGCGAGCGTCCCCGCAGCGAACGCGCGCATGCCGATAGCGAGTCGGGCGTCGTTGGTGATGAGCGACGCGACGATCGCGACGGCGGAGATCGCGCCGAACACGATCAGCAGGAACCCCAGCGTGGTCCGACCCGCCAGCTCGGCGCGACGCGGGTCGGCGCCGTCTTCAGTGGCGTTCGCGTGCACGATCTCGTACTCGAGCCCGCGCTGCACGCCGAGCGCGCCGAGTCCGGCGTAGCGGGTCGCGAGCCGGAACAGCGCCCACCCGCCGAACGCCGCCGGCCCGAGGATCGTGGCGAGCAGGAAGCCGCGCAGCGCGAGCAGGGCTTCGACCGTGCCGCGGGAGGCGCCGTAGAGGAGGATGTGGCGCAGCCCCGAGCCCTTCGCCGCCGGTGCCGGCGTTGGCGTGTCCGGCTCGGGGCGGGGCGCGGCGCCCGGCTCAGCGCGAATCGGCACGCACCGCAGCTCCCAGGACTCGGTACAGGATCCGCTGCACGGCGGCGGCGGCGAACCGCTCGAACCGGCCGAGCCGGCCGGCATCGCCGCGATACTCGATGCGCGTGATGTCGCGGCTACCGAGCCGAACCCCCTTGTTCCCCGCGAAGACGTGGTAGCGTCCGGCGCGGATCCTGCCCGGCAGATGCTCCGCGGAGAGCGAGGTGCCGAGCGCGCGGTTCAGACGCGCGATCTCGGCCTCGGTCGACGTGCACAACGCCTCGTAGTCGACGGTGATCGTTCGCAGGCGACGCCGCTTCGAGTAGAGTCGCAGGAAGCCGTTCACGAGTGCCCACGCCAGCATTCCGTACAGCGCGCTCGACCCTCGCCCCTTGTAGGAGTCGGCCACGCCCGCGCAGTCGCGGATCAGGTGAACGACCACGAGGTCGATGTTCGGGGACCGCGCGAGCGCGTCCAGGCCGTGTATCGATTTCGAGGAGTCGATGATGAGCCGGGGGCCGGCCTTCTCGGTTCGCGCGACTTCCGCGGCCGCATCGAGGAGGGACCCGTACGGCGTTACGGTCCCGGTCCCGGACGGCAGCGGGAACGGACTCAGGATCCGGAGCATGAGGCGCAGGTTGAGGAGCGAGAGCCCGGGCGACGGGTTCAGCTCGACATCCGGGTCGTAGCGCCGACGCACATCGGACCAGAACGCGCACGTCTCGATCGGCTCGCCGCAGGTGCACTTCGGGTGGGGTGCGCCTTTGCGCGGCCTCCACTGGCGCGTGCACTGGTTCGCCTCGCCGATGAACACGGTGTTCTCGTCCGTGCCGAGGATCAGACCGAGCAGAGTGGAACCGCTGAAGCTCGAGCCGGCGATATAGACCACCTTGCGCCGCCGAACGGTGGGAACGGAGACGGGAATGGCCTCGGCACGGCCAGGACGAACCGCCGCTCTATTCCCGGACGGCATCGACGAAGCCGGCAGAGCCGTAACCGGAGCCCGCGCGCCGAACGTCGGAGTCGAGACCCGGTCGCCCCACGCAACCCGTCGGCCTCCCCGCGAGCACGGAGCGGTAGGCCTCCAGGTGCTGGTCGATCACGGCCTCGAGCGAGTGCGTCGTGCGCACGTAGTCGTGAGCGGCCGCGCCGCACTCACGCCAGCGGCCGCTTTCGATCAAGCTCCTGAGGCCCGCCTCGAAGTCGCCCGCCTCGGCGTGGTAGCCGAATCGGCTCGCGAAGGCGTCCGGGTCCACCCGGCTCACGATCGCGCAGCGGTACGAAGCGGCCTCGAGGAACGTGACCGGCAGGCCCTCGCGCGCGGCCGTGTTCACGAGAACCCACGAACGGGACAGAATCTCGGCGAAGCGCGGCGACGCGAAGCGATCGAGGAAGCCGGTGAGCTCGAGATTGGCGATGCCGCCGTAACGACGCCGTAGCGAGCGATCCACGCGCTCGCTGTTCGCGGCCCCGACGGCGATGAAGCGCACGTCCGGACAGCGCCTGGCCAGCTCGAAGAACCGCTCGGGCCGCTTTCTCCTGTCGAATCGCCCGACGAAGCAGACCGTCGGGCGGTCGGCCTTGACCACCGGGCCTTCGTGCAGCGGCACGGGATTCGGCAGGAACCGTGGCGCCACCTTCAGGCCGTACTTCTTCTCGGCCTTGGGCACGATGTGCCTGGCCTCGCTGTAGACCGCATCGGCGTTGCGGACGGCGCGCCAAACCAACGGATTGTCCTCGTAGAGCCACGTCAGCATGCTCCTGAAGCGACGCTCGGCGAAATAGCACGACAGCTCGATCCACCAGTCGCGCGCGGTGCGCGGATCCTGACACGTCACGACGTGCCGCCGCTCCGGCATGGCGCGCTGGCTGAGCAGCGTGCCCATCGACGGGTCCTGGGAATGATAGATGTCGGCGTCGCTGTCCCGGTACGCGCGCATCTGTTCCTGCTTCGACCAGGGCTGGAAGGCCCGGATCGTGACGCCGTCGATCCGCTCGATCGCTGCCTGACCTCCGCGGATCGGTGTGACGACGTCGACGTCGACGCCCTTCGCGGCCAGGCCGGTCGCGATCATCCGCGTCGCACTCCCGAAACCGCCGTACTTGCCCCAGCCGAAGAACTCGTTCACGACGAAGCAGACCTTCATCGGGCGTGCGTCCCGCTGGAAACCGGCTGCGTTGTCGTGGTCGATACGCGGCGATGCATCCGGCGCTCGGCCGCCGAAGTGGTCCGGCGGCCGTCGCTCCGCGGGTCACCGTGCACCTCGTGATAGAGCGCGACATGGCGCCGGGCGATGGTGGGCCAGCCGAACTCCCGTTCGACTCGCTGTCTCGCGCGGCGGCCGAGCTCGGCGCGAAGGTCGTCATCCTGGACCAGGCGGGCCAGGGCGTCGGACAGGCGCTCGGGGCTGCCGGGAGGCACGAGCAGGGCGTCCTGACCGACGACCTCCGGACTTCCCGTCGTGTCGGAGGCCACGATCGCGTGGCCAGCGGCCATCGCCTCGAGCAGCACGTTGGGGAAGTTCTCGGCCTCGGACGTGAACGCGAAGATGGACGAGCTCTCGTACAGCTTCCTGAGCTGCTCCGAGCGGTTGTCCAGCCACCCCCAGAACTTGACCGGCACGCGGAGCTCGGAGGCCATCCGCTTCAGCGTCGGCAGATAGGGTCCATCGCCGACGATGTCGACCGCGAAGTGCCGGAGATCGATGCGGGTCAGCGCGGCCAGCAGATGCTGCACGCCCTTGCGCGGCAACATGCGAGTGACCAGCAGGATCCGTCGGTCCTTGGGGTGATCCGGCCGGAACCGCTCGTAGCGGAATCCGTTCGGTATGATGCTGACAGGCCGGTCGTGCGGCCGCTGGTCGAGGAGGCTCCGCATGAATCGCGAGGGCGAGATCAGATGATCGACCTCGCGGACGATCCATTCTCCACGTCGGCCCGAGCAGCCGGTGCTGGTAGCGGAACCGGTCGGGGTTGTAGCCGGGAACGTCGGAGCCGTGGACCGTCACGACGAACGGCAGGCCGGTCCGAATCTTGACCAAGCGCGCGAGCAGACCGGTCGGCATGATGAAATGGGTGTGGTTCACGTCGTATCGGCGGGTCTCGACGAGCCTGGCGACCTTCGGCAGGGCCGCGAGCACGAACGACACCATCTCGTGGGTCCGGCAGAGATCGCGCCGCTTTCGCAGACACGGCACCCGGTACACGTTCACCCCGTCCATGACCGCATGCGTCGGGAGGTCCTCGAAGCCCATGGTCACGACATCGACGTCATGGCCCTGGACGACGAGCTCTCGTCCGAGCTCGTAGGACACCCGCGATCCACCACCACCGACCGGGGGGAATTCGTAGTTGAGCGTCAGAATCCTCACGCGGACCTCTCGGCTCGAGAGTCGGTCGATCGCCTGCCCTGCCACTCACCGGTCTTCCGACGTTGGGCACACGTCGTTTTCGAAACCGCCCGGGCAACAGGACGATCGGGCGACCGCAAGACCGGGGCCGATCGTAGCGGTGGTGTACGCCGGGGATTACGTTCACCGCTTCGGGAGGGAAGCTCGTTGACGCGATTGCGACTCGGTCGGCGCACGCCGACGCTGGGCGACCTCAAGCGGCGCTTCGCGCGCATCGTGCAGAAGTCGCTGCGTCGTCCCATCGTGGTCGATCGGCGCGGCGAGGACCCACTGCCGGGCGCATTCATCATCGCGCCGTTCCGTTCCGGGACCACGCTGTTGCGCTTCATTCTGGACAGCCATCCGCAGATCGCGGCGCCGCCCGAGACGTTCCTGTTCGGTCATCTGCTCGCTCCGCTGCGGGACGGCGCGACGATTCGGGCGATGTCGAGCCTGGGGTTCGATCGCGAGCGCTTCGCCGGTGCGCTGGGTGACTATGCTTCCGGCTTCGTGGAGGCCTACGCGCGCAGCAAGGGGAAGCGGCTCTGGATCGAGAAGACGCCGAGCTACGTCGATTGGCTGCCCGAGCTGGTCGAGGCGTTCTCCGACGCTCGGTTCCTGCTGCTGTATCGCCACCCGTTCGACATCGTTCGCTCGATGATGGAGCGCGACATGGCGGAGACGCAGCCGGAGATCGCGGCGCTGCGCCGCGACCACGCCTCGGCGTTCGCGACGTGCTGCGCGTACGTCGCGCGCCAGCACGAGCTGATGCTCGGCTTCCAGCAGCGAAGCCCGGGCCTCGCCCACGCGATCCGCTACGAGCGGCTGGTCGCTGATCCGCCGCGCGAGCTCGAGGCCGTGTGCGCCTTCCTCGGCGTGCTCTACGACCCGCGGATCCTGAGCTTCGCGCGAGCCACCCACGACCTGGGCTTCGGCGACGAGAAGGTCAATGACACGCAGGCCATCGTGTCGCGCACCGGTACCTATGCCGGCTGGTCGGACGAGCAGCGGCGAGAGGCGGCGAGCTACCTGCGAGCGTCGCTCGACGCGCTCGGCTACGAGCCGTGAGCGGCATCGGCATCCCACGGCTCGGTCGGATCCGGCGGCGGATCGAGCGCATCGTGCGCAAGTCGCTTCAGCGCCCGATCGTCATCGAGCGGCATGCCGACGGACGATTGCCCGGCGCCTTCATCATCGCGCCGCCGGGCTCGGGAGCCTCGCGGCTGCGGTCGATCCTCGGCGCCCACCCAGACGTCGCGGCACCGCTCGAGACGCGCATCTTCCCGCACCTGCTCGGCGCGCTAAGGGAGGAGCGGGTAGTGCGCGCGATGTGGAACGTGGGCTTTCACCGCGAGTTTCTGGCGCGCTCGCTCGGTGACTTCGGACGCGGCTTCCTCGAGACCTACGCCGCCGTCGAGCGCCGGCGGCTCTGGGTGGACGCGACGCCCGGGAACGTCGAGTGGCTGCCCGAGCTGCACGAAGCGTGTCCCGACGCCGGCTTCCTGCTGCTCTACCGCCATCCGTTCGACGTCGTGCACTCCATGATGGAGCGCGACCCGATGGAGACGCAGCCGCGGCTCGCTCCCTGGCTGGGCGAGCATCCATCGAGCTTCGCGGCCTGCTGCGCCTACGTCGCCCATCAGCACCGGGCGATGCTGGCATTCGAGGCGCGGCACGGCGCCGCCGCGCACTCGGTCCGCTTCGAGCGACTGGCCGCGGATCCGCCGCTGGAGCTGGAGGCGGTGTACACGTTCCTGGGGCTGACGGCGAGGCGCTGAGGGCGAGGCGCTGACGACGAGGCGCTACCAGCAGGCGCTTACAACAGGCGCGTACAACAGGCGCTTACAGCAGGCGCTCACAACAGGCGCTCACAACAGGCGCTCACAAATGGCCTCCGTCGCGCGTCTCGGCGGGGTCCAGCCACGCGGTCAGATCCCGGCCGATCAGCTCCTGGAGCCGGACGATGTCGTCCCGGTAGCGCTCCGCCAGCTCGCGGCGCAGCGCGGGATCGAAGCGCGGCTTTTCGATGTCGCGAACGACCATCCGGTAGGCGCGCCGACGCAGTCGAGGGGGGAGGAGCGGGCGCACACGCGCGCGGAGGGGGCCGGAGAGGTGCCACACCCTGCGGAGGAGCGGGTTGCGGATCACGCCCGAGCGATTCAGCCGGATCGACGTGTCGGCCAGGAAGTCGGGCTTCACGTCGATGAACTGGAAGAGGTCGCGCAGCAGGCCCGCCGGATCCGTCATCAGGTCCTCGAACAGGTAGACGCGGATCTGCTCGCGCCGGAACACGGAGTAGTACGCCGACAGCTGCCGGTAGTAGTAGAATCGGCTCACGTACTCGCCGAACGACCAGCCCTCCCGCTCGCCGCGCTCCTCCGCGTCGATCGCCCGACGGAAGTCGCTGTACGGCTCGTGCCCGTCGCGGAGCCGCATCATGAACGAGGAGAACGCGGCGTCGGCCGGGTGACGGAGGATCGCGATCAGCTTCACGCCGGGCAGATGCCGGTGGATGCGCTCCGCCGTGCCCGGACGGAAGAGGTACTGCGGCGAAGCCTCGCCGCGCGCCCGGGACGAAGTCCCCGGGGCGAACAGCCGCCGGTAGCTCTCCAGGTCCCGGACCCATTCCTGGCGCAGCAGCACCGCCCAGGGATCCCGATACTCGGGCATCCCGTCGCAGAACGCGAAGAAGTTCGTCTCCTTGACGGGAGACACGAACACCTCGGGGTGCTGGCCGACGTAGTGGTAGAGCGACGTCGTGCCGGACTTCACCGCCCCGATGATGAGGAAGGTCGGCATGTCCGGGCGGCCCTCCTCGCCAGGACCGGGATCACGCAGCGGATCGGGTGCCATTGCCGGTTGCATCGTCCTTCGTCAGCACCGCGGGTTGGTTGCCATCGTCGAGCGGCTTCGCTCTCCCTCAACATCCGGGCCGGGGGGGGGATTATGGGACGGGCGCGGGGGCGGGCGCGGCGGCTGGAAGCGAGTCCTCGGGAGCGCGTGAACGAAACGACGACCTCCGAGCCCTCGGAAACTTCCGACCCGTCCGTGTCACGGTGTTACAATGTTCAGGGCGGAGCTGCCGCCGCGAGCGAAGAGGGTAGCCGATCACGGACTTCCTCGCGCCGTCTCACGACACCGCGCACATTGGAAGCGAAACCTCTCATGTCCATGACCATCCGCTACGCCCGCAGCGGCGACGTCCACATCGCCTACCAGGTCGTCGGCGACGGCCCGCTCGACCTCGTCCTCGTGCCGGGCTGGGTCTCGAACCTCGAGGCGTTCTGGGACTCGCCGCCGCTCGCCCGATTTCTCGAGCGACTCGCCGCCTTCTCCCGGCTCATCCTCTTCGACAAGCGCGGCACCGGCCTGTCGGACCGCGTCGCGGACCGCGAGCTGCCCACGCTCGAGCAGCGCATGGACGACGTCCGCGCCGTCATGGACGCTGTCGCCTCGGACCGCTCCGCCGTCTTCGGCTACTCCGAGGGTGGCCCGCTGTCGATCCTCTTCGCCGCGACGCATCCCGAGCGTACGACGGCGCTTGCGTGCTACGGCACCTACGCCTGCCGCCGGCGGGCGCCCGACTACCCGTGGGCGCCGACCACCGAGCAGCGCGAGAGCTGGCTGCGGCGGCTCGAGACCGAGTGGGGCGGGGCGGCCGACCTCGAGGACCTCGCCCCCAGCCGCGCCCACGAACCCGAGTTCCGCGCCTGGTGGGCCTCGTTCCTGCGCCGGAGCGCGAGCCCCAGCGCCGCCGTCGCGCTCGGCCGCATGAACTCCGAGATCGACGTGCGCGACGTGCTTCCCACCGTCCGCGTGCCCACCCTCATCCTCCACCGCACGGGTGACCGCGACGCGAACGTGGAGGAAGGGCGCTTCATCGCCCGCCGCATTCCGGGCGCCCGGTTCCTCGAGCTGCCCGGCGATGACCACCTCCCCTGGATCGGCGACGCCGACGCCGTGGTCGATGCGCTCCAGGAATTCCTCACCGGCGGACGCGCGGCGCCGCCGTCGGATCGTATCCTCGCCACCATCGTGTTCATGGATGTCGTCGACTCGACCGGCCACGCCACCCGCCTCGGCGACCGCGGCTGGCGCGAGCGGCTCGAGGCCGTCCACGGCGTCGCCCGGCGCGAGGTCGCCCGCTTCCGTGGCGACCTCGTCAAGACCCTCGGCGATGGCTTCCTCGCCACGTTCGACGGCCCCGCACGCGCCACGCGCGGCGCCTGCGCCGTCCGCGACGCCGTCCGCGCGCTCGGCCTCGCCTCCCGCCTCGGCGTCCACACCGGCGAGATCGAACGCAGCGGCACCGACCTCGCCGGCATCGCGCTCCACGTCGCCGCTCGCATCATGGAGCGTGCCGGCCCCGACGAGGTGTGGGCGTCGAGCACCGTCCGCGACCTCGTCGCCGGCTCCGGGTTGCGCTTCGACGACCAGGGTGCGTTCCGGCTCCGCGGCACGGACCGCGAGTGGCAGCTGTTTCGGGTCGAGGAGGATCGGACGTCAACAGCGTGACACGGAGCGGTCGGAGGTCTCGGAGGGCTCGGAAAACGTCTCTTGATTCACCCCCTACTAAGGGCCGCTTCCAACCGCCGGGCGCCAGCGCATCGACGACCTGCAGAACACGGTGTTCAGGAGGTGAGGTCGCCCCCGGGGCAGAAGAATAGCCGGTCGGGCTCAGCCGCCGGCGCGCTCCGCCAGCAGCTCGTCCAGCCGCTGATAGCTCACCTCCATGCCGTCCGTCATGCCGGTGGCGACGGCCGCGTCGCGCGCCTCCTTCGAGGCGTATTCGACACGTGTCGTGAGGACGGTGGCGCCGTCCTTCTCGGCGAACTCGACGGTGACGAGCGCCTCGGCCATGTCCCCGAAAGCCGTGTCGCCCGCGTCGTAGATCTCTGTGTGGCGGATCCTCGCCGGGGCGTCGACCTCGAGGAACTCGCCGTGGAAGCCGAACTCGCTGCCGTCCGCGTCCGAGCGCCAGCGCCAGCGGTACTCGCCGCCCGCGCGCACATCCATCTCGCACACCGGCATCGACCACCCGGGCGGCCCCAGCAGCCAGCGCTTCACCAGCTCGGCGCGGGTGTACGCCTCGTAGACGAGCGCTCGCGGCGCCGCGAAGCGGCGCGTGACGAGCACCTCACGGTCGCTCGGCAGCGACACCTGTGCCTTCTCCAGATCGGTCCCCATGTCCTCAGCTCCTCGCCTGGTTGGTCGGGATCGGAACGGCGCCGGGTAGGCGCCGATCCGGGAAAGTACGGTCCGTCAGGCCGGGTCTCAGCCCCGGCGCTCCGCCTGCAGCTCCGTCAGGAGCGCGTCCAGCCGCTCGAAGTTCTCCTCCCACGCCTGACGATAGCGCTCGATCCACTCCGTCGCGGCCGCGAGAGGAGCCGGCTCGAGACGCCGCGGACGACGCGCGCCGTCCTGGGCTACGGAAACGAGCCCCGCCCGCTCGAGCACCTTCAGGTGTCTCGAGATCGCGGGCTGGCTCATCTCGAATGGCGCCACGAGCTCGTTCACCGACGCCTCCCCCTTCGCGAGCCGGGCCAGGATGGCGCGTCGCGTCGGGTCGGCGAGTGCGAAGAAGGTGGCGTCGAGCTGTTCGGTCGCGGTCATGATCCATAATCTACAGATTATATAATCGACACATTATGCGATGGGGCGTGCCCTGTCAACCTCGTCAATGTAGCGGTGAGACCTCAGGACCGGCGCAGGCGCTGACGAGCGTGGCGGACGCGGCGCCCGCGTACACAGGATCACCCATGGCGCGGCCCGCGCGGTATTTGGGTGATTTCACCGATTCGAGCCACGCCCGAGCCGTGTAGTGTTGGGAAGGGACGGTTTTCCGACTGCTCGGAGGGGGGCGCATGTACGTGATCCGCGAGGTCCTGCACTGCAGGCCCGGGAAGGTCCGACCGCTGATGGAGGGGTTCAGGGCGATCTCCGCTGCGCTGGAGGAGTTGGGGCAGGCGCCGCTGCGGCTGCTCACGGACGTATCGGGCGAGCGCTTCTGGACGTTGGTCGCCGAGGCGGAAGTGGAGCGAGTCGAGGACTTCTTCGCGATGGAGGGAGAGCTCATGGCGAACCCCGCGGTCCGCGACGCCATGAGCGGCTATCACGACCTGGTCGAGAACGGACGGCGCGAGATCTACCGGCTCGAGCGCTGATGCCGGCAGCGGCGCGAGGCTACCGGGTCTCCGATGAGCGGATCGGAACCGTCGTGATCGGAGGCAGTCAGTCCGGGCTCGCCGTGGGCTACCATCTGAAGGGGCTGGGCCTGCCGTTCCTGATCCTGGACGAGAACGAGCGGGTCGGCGACGCGTGGCGGAAGCGCTGGGACTCGCTGCGCCTGTTCACGCCCGCCCGCTACGACGCCTTGCCGGGGAAGCCGTTCCCTGGAGCGCCGTCGCGCTATCCGAGCAAGGACGAGGTGGCCGACTACCTGGAGGCCTATGCCCGGGAGTTCGAGCTTCCCCTTCGCACCGGCGTCCGCGTAGATCGGCTGTCCAGGGTCGGCGAGCGGTTCGAGGTCGTATCCGGCGAGGATGCGCTGCTGGCCGACAGTGTCGTGGTGGCGACCGGCGCCTATCACAGGCCCAGGGTGCCGTCGTTCGCGGACCAGCTCGACCCGACTATCGTCCAGCTGCACTCGAACGAGTACCGCAACCCGTCGCAGATCCTGGACGGGGGCGTACTGGTGGTGGGCGCGGGCAACTCGGGCGCGGAAATCGCAATCGAGCTCGCGCGCCACCATCGCGTCTGGCTGTCGGGGCGAGACACGGGGCAGGAGCCGACGCGCGCCGGCAGCTTCGCCGACAGCTACCTGTTCACGCCGCTGATGTGGTTCATGGCGACGCGGGTGCTGACGGTTGGAACGCCGATCGGCAGGAAGGTCCGCGACCATTTTCTCGACCCGCCGCGCGGGATCCCGCTGGGGCGGGTGCGGCGAAAGGACTTCGCCGCCGCGGGCATCCGGCGCGTGCCCCGGACGACCGGCGTCCGGGGCGGTCGCCCGGTACTCGCGGATGGAACCGTGCCGGACGTGTCGAACGTGGTCTGGTGTACCGGCCTCACGCCCGACTACGACTGGATCGATTCTCCGCTGTCCTCGCGCTACGGCGTCCCGCTGCATCGTCTGGGCGTGGTCGAGTCCTGCCCAGGGCTCTACATGATGGGGCTGCCGTTCCTGCGCTCGCTGAGCTCGGCCCTGCTCGGAGGCGTCGGTCGCGACGCGGCCCGCATCGCCCGTCACATCGCGGCCACGCGGGTGGAGCGCGCGGCCGTCGGCGTCGGCTGAACGCCGGCAGCCGCGGCCCCGCCGCCCGGGACGGCGCATCGTGAGCGTCAGCGCCCTGCGACCTCCATGGCCTGCCGCACCCAGTCGGGGACCTCCGGCTCCCCGCGGAAGATCGACCGGTCCATCCCCGCGGTGATCGCCCAGCGATGGAGCCAGGTGATCCCCGCGGGGCCGGTATAGCCGTCGGCCGGCCGGTCGTAGGCGGCGTCCTCGAGGGCGGTCGCCAGCGAGACCCAACGGTAGCGGCGGGCCTCCAGCGCCTCGAGGAGTGCGTCCAGCCAGTCCGCGTTCAGGGCAGAGGCGTGGATCAGCAGGACCTGCGGGATCGCGCGTCCCACGATCTCCCGGGCCTGCCCCTCGTAGAAGGCGACCACCTCCAGCATGTACCGCACGTAGTCCCTTCCGAGCCGCTCCATCGCCGTCGAGTCACCCCGGTTCCACGCGTCGGCGTACGCAGCGCCGTAGATCCACTCGCCGTTGTCGATCGTGACCGGCGCGATCCGGTAGCCGTGCCCGATCAGGAAGTCCGCGGTCCGGCGCTGGACCTCCACCGAGCGGCCGAGGTGGAGGTACGGGTGGCGGAACCAGCGCGGCTCCTGTCCGCGGCGCTCCAGCAGCGGCCGCAGTACGCGCTCCCCCTTCACGACGTCGGCCATCCACCGCTCGGCGGCGACCCCGTGGAGGTCGAGGTGGTCGTAGCCGTGGTTGCCGAGCTCGAGACCGGCGTCGAGCCACTGCTCGAGGAGCGCGACCCGCCGGGGGTCCACGGTGCCGTCCACCTCCAGCTTCGACTCGTTCACGAAGCCGATGGCGGCGACCCGGTGGGCCGTGAGCGCAGCCAGCAGCCCGTCCGTGATCCGCTCCTGCTGGGCGGTCGTGTGGCGCGCTGCCGTGGCCGGGAGGTCGTCCAGCGTGACCGCCATCCGCCGGTCGACCTGACCTCGGGCCGGGGCAGTGAGGCACGCGAGAGCGAGCGCGGCGAGCGCGGCGGCCCTCACCGCGCGGCCCCGATCGCGAGCAGCCCGTTCGAGAGAGCCCGCGGGAAGACCGAAAGGTAGAGATGGTAGGTCACGCCTCCCGAAGGGATCGAGGATCCGGTTCAGGCAGGGGTCTCAGCGCGAGGATGATCATAGCTTCCGTGCCACGACACGGCCCACGCCAGCTTGCGCAGGCGCTCGGGGGTCGCTTCCGCGGCCGGAACGAAGACGGTGCCTCCGAACAGGCCTCTGCTCCTCCCCAGGACCATCCGCTCGGCGTTGAAATCGCCGGCGACCTGGGCGACCTCCTCCAGCGCATCGAGCTCGCCGCCGGTCGCCACGAGAAAGTGTCGTTCATGCAGCTCCGGGCTATGGCCAGGGACTCGGAACACGACGTCGACATCGCCGTCATGCCGGATGACGACCTCCAGGGCGAGGCGTCCATACGGCCGATCCGAAGACCGCGTGAAGGAGATCGATGGGTCGTCCCGAGGCCGGTCGCTCCCAGGCTCCTCTCGCTCCTCCAACCAGTCGCCGGGAGCGATTTCGTCGAGCAGCCGCCTCAGTGCCTCGCCCCGCTGGTTCTGGGTCAGCGTCTCTCGCGTCTTATCCATTGCAGCTCGTACAGCGGGCTCAGTTGTAGATCGCGACCGGAGTCACAGCCGTTACCCTCCAGCCGCCCCCCGCGATCCGAAGCTCCACCCGGTAGGTGCGGAACGCGTAGCGTCCCGTCTCTCTGGTGACGAGCGTGAGCCAGGTGCTCGCGCGGTCCGGCGCCTCCCCTATCGCGCCTGACTACGACTTGCGACTCCTCGTCCATCTCGATGGTCGCGAAGTAGTTCACGTCCACGCTGAACACGCCGGCCGATGCGTACGCCGCCTCCAGCGCCTGCCGGATCGCATGGGGATCGACGCGATAGTAGACCCGCAGGAAGCATCCGGTCGCAGCGGCTCGAAGGATCCGCGCGTGCATCGCGTCCGCGAGCGCCTCTACGCGCGCGGGCCCGTCCTCGAGCATGACCACGACCTTGCCGCACTCGTATTCCCGTTTCGCCGACTCGCCGCGCAGCAGGACGTAGCACTCGCCGTCCTCGCGGGTGAAGGTGCCGTCGACGAGACGAGCGCTCGAGCTGCGATAGCCCGCCGTGTCGATCGGTACGCAGCGCGAGGACACCCGCGGGCGGAGCACGAGTCGCAGGTCGGCGGTCTTCGGGCCGAGATCCTCCGCTCCGTAGAAGAGGCGCGTCCGCACCGCGTCCGAGCTCTCGGAGCCTCCCGGCGCGATCGCCTGTGCGCGAACACACAGCCAGAACGACGGACCCCCGCCCGGGATCCGGTGCTCGAAGGTCCCGTCGCGCTGTGTGGTCACCATCACCGGAGCCCAGGGGTCCCCGCTGCACTCCCCGGAGCGCTCGGTAAGCGCGAGCTCCGCCGTGATCTCGAGCCGGACGCCGAAGCCGACGGCTGGCGATCCGCCGAATCGCTCGACGCGGCCGGAGATCACCACTTCGCCCCAGTCGTGCGGCGGGATGCGATCGGGCGCGCGCCGCTCCTCAGCCGGGCGCGGCGCGGGCGCGGGTCCGGAGCAGGCGAGGATCGTCGCGACGCAGGCGCTGCGGAGCACCAACGCGGGTGATGAGCGAATGGCAGCCCCCCGGGAGAGAGTCGGCAGGTGGGCTCGCGCCCCTGCATCAGGAATGCTCGAAAGGTGCCGAACGTTACACCTCCGGCCGCCCGCCTCTCAGCGCCGCAGCGGCCCGATGCGCAGCCCCGCCGCGGAATCATGTCGTGCCGACTCTGTCGCGACGTCCTCCTTGCCTTGCCATGAGGCCCGCATTATCCTATCTCAATCAACTGATTGATTGAGAGGAGAATGCTCACTCATGTCAACGGGGAGCGAGCCGCGATGCCGGACGCTCCGTACTCCTCACGCTGGCGGCGTAGCGCGCCGGCGCTCACGCTCATGGTGGCGGCGCCGCTCCTGGCGGAGGTGCTGCCGGGCTCGACGCGCTTCAGCGCGTTGTTCGTATTTCCCATCGAGGTGTGCGTATGGGGCGGTGGAGCGCTGCTGATCCGCGAGGCCGTCAGACGGTGGGGGCTCGGCTGGCTCAACATGCTGTTCCTGGCGCTCGGGCTGGCGGTCGCCGAAGAATGCCTGATCCAGCAGACCTCGCTCGCGCCGATGGTGTTGCAGATCAAAGGGGAGGCCTACGCGCGCGCCGCCGGCGTCAACTACGTCTATCTGCTATGGGCCCTCGCCTATGAAAGCGTGTTCGTCGTCTTTCTGCCGGTTCATCTCGTGGAGCTGGCCTTTCCGAGCCGGCGGGAGGGATCGTGGGTCGGCAAGGGCGGACTCGTCACGGTCGGCGCGCTCTTCCTGATCGGGTGTTGCCTGGCCTGGTTCACCTGGACCCGGATCGCCAGGCCGAACGTGTTTCACGTGCCCGTGTACCAGCCGCCGGTCGTGGCCGTCCTGATCGCCGGCGCTGCGATCTGCATCCTCGGCTTCCTGGCGCTCGGCCGCTACCGGGATCGATTGACGCCCCGGTCCGCGCCGCTCGGGCCGCCCCCGGCCTGGCTGCTCGGCGCGATGGGATTCCTGTGGGCGGTGCTCTGGTATGGACTCGTGCTGCTGGCGTTCGGAATCGCTCCGGCGTTTCCTCCGACCGTCGCGGTCGGCGCGGGGCTGCTTATGGCGGCCGCGCCGCTGGTCCTGTTGCCGCGCTGGACGACGAGTCCGCGCTGGCGGCGCCGCCACGTGTTCGCGGCGATATTCGGCACGATGCTGGGATCGATGACGGTCGGTTTCATTGGCTTCATCGGCGCTTCACGCATGGACCTGTGGTTCAAGGTCGTCGTCGATGTGCTCGCCGTCGTCGTCATGACGGCGCTCGGCGTGAGGATCACGAGGCAGCGGACGACGTCCCATCCCTCGGAACCGGGCTGAGGGCGCGTGCCCCGACACGACCCTCACGGAGCGAACGCACCCGAGGAAGATCGGCGGGAGGCGCTCGTCCGCGCGACGTTCGAGGTCATCGCGGAACGGGGCTTCGAGGGGCTGCGCACCCGCGAAGTGGCGGGCCGGGTCGGCGTCAACGTGGCGACGCTGCACTACTACTTTCCGACCAAGGAGGCGTTGATCGTCGAGGTGGTCGGCTACATCACGCGCGCCTTCGAGGCGGTCCACGCGGCGCCGGTCGCGCCGAGCGCGTGGCCGGCGCTGGATCGTCTCCGCCAGGAGTTCGCGGACACCCGCGCGTACCGGTTCGAGCACTCCGAGATCACGACCGTCGTGCGAGAGCTGGCCGTGCGCGCCCGCCGCGACGCGCGCATCGCAGGGGCTCTCGACACGCTCCTGACGGGTTGGGGCGAGGGCCTGCGACAGATCCTGGCGGAGGGCGTCGATGAGGGCGTCTTTCAGCCCGACCTCGACGTCGCGGCGATGGCGAAGGTCATGCAAGCGTTTCTGTGGGGAGCCGGTGCGCCAGGCCTGCTGGATGCGGACGACCTGGAGCAGGCGTTCGGCGAGCTCGAGCGCCTGCTCGTCAGGCCGGAGATCCGAGATTAGGGAGTTCTGCGCTCCTGCGTCAGCAATGGTGTCCGGGTCCCGAGATCGGGCGAGGTCACTTGGCTGCTGCCCGAGGGTCGCTTCCCCGTACTGGCGCGGGCGGCCCACGGAGCTCCGGCTCGAGCGGGTGGAAGGCAGGTAGGCCCCGATCCCGGAGGCACGATGAAGCCTCACTCGCCGGTGCGCGCGACCCGACGGCCGCCCGGAGCGCCGAAGCGATCGATAGGTAGTACCGGACGCAACCGTGAGGGTCGAGATCCGGGCTCATCCCGGTTAGCGGGCGCCATCCAGTTCGCGATCGGCAGCCGGCCGACGCATGCCAGATTCGTCTCGCTACGCGATCGAAATCTGGATTTCGTTCGTGTCCGGCGCGTCGGCTTCTGGATTTCGATCGGAGAGGCCACGAGACCATCCCGACCCCTTCGCTGGCCTCACCCACGCCATCCGCGGGCCGGGGGCGTGCGCAAACCCGACCGCCGGCGGGATAAATGTATCCCCGACACAGGAGGCATCATGCGTCGCGTCCAGGGAACGGCCCCCACACCGGAGTCGGCTGAGATGAGTCGTGTCCTCGTCACGGGCGCCACCGGCCGGGTCGGCGGGGAGGTGGTCGCGGGGCTGCCCGCGGCCGGAGCGGAGGTGCGCGCGCTCACGCGCGATCCGCCCGCCGCGCGCCTGCCCGCCGAGGTCGAGGTCGTCGCGGGGGATCTCACGCTGCCGGAGTCGCTGGAAGCCGGCCTCGCCGGCGTGGATGCGGTCTTCCTCCGACGGAGGGCAAATGACCGGACCCACGCGGCGGCCGCGATCACCGCGGTCTCGGCCGGCGTCGCCTACTTCACTACGATCACGCCCCTCATGCCGCTGGTGGGGGTGCCGTGGAACTGGCAGTAGTAGGGGTAGCTGCCGGCCGCGCCGAACGTGTGCTGGAACGTCTCCCCGTCGGTGCGCGATCCGCTGTCGAACGAGCCATCGTTGGCGGTCACGGTGTGGGGCCCGCCGGAGCGGATCGTCCAGGTCACAGTGGCCCCCACGGCGACGGTGTCGTTGGCGGGGCTGAAGCTGGTGCCGATCGCGTCGATGGCGGTCGTATGGCCGCCGCCGCCCGGACCCGTGCTGGAGCCGGAGCACGCGGCGGCGAGCACCGCCAGCAGGGCCAGCCCGGCGACCCCTCCCAGCGCAGGCTTTCGTGCGGTCGTTGGTGGTGTCTGCATCGTACTGTCTCCCTCGAGATGGTTTCGTGTCGGCATCTCGTGGCGCCGAGGCATCCCACGCAATGTCGCCACGCTCTCGAGGAAAAGCCCGGTGCCCGTGGCGGGAGTTCCGCGACCCGAACGACGCAATCGTGGGACTCGGTCCCACGCCCGCCCGCCTTACCGCGTCCCGCCGCCTCCCCCCTCCAGGTACCTCGCCGCGAGCGCGACCGGGTCGGCGCCCCGGTACGGCACGTCGGGCACGATGCCGGTGTGGTTCGCGCTCCCGGCCGGCAGCTCGAGGCTGCCGGCGATGACCGGGTAGCCGAGGTAGAAGCCCCATTCCTGGCAGCCGAAGCGCACGATGGTGACGGTCTGGTAGTCGATGCTGCCGCCCGTCGGCGCGCCGAACGTGGTCACCTTCGGGTAGCGCATGGCGCGCAGCAAGAAGGCCTCGGCGGCGCTGACGGTGCCTCCGTCCACGACGATCCCGACGCGCCGCGGATTGGCCGTCGCTGTCGGCGCCGCATCGTCGCCGTCATCGGAGTAAGAGAAGGGCACGAGCCCTCCGGGGTGCGCGCGCAGGCTGTCCACGAGCCCCGCCGGCGCCCACGACTGCGCCTCGAAGTAGCGGATGTTGTCCGGCGACGACAGCACGGCCGGCCGGCTGTCGGCGAGGTAGCGGGCGGGCCTGCGTCCGGGGCCGACAATGTAGGGCATCAGCACGTCGGTGACCCAGCTGCTTCCGCCCTCGTTGCCGCGCAGGTCGATCACCAGGTTGGGAATGCCGAGCAGCAGGAGACGGTGCTGAAGCACGAGCGTCGTCAGGGCAGCGGCGTACTCGGGCGACTGCGACGGAATCGCGATCGCGAGCGTGGAGTCGCCTAGCATGCGGGCGGTCGGCCGGCGCGGGTCCGACGGGTCGATGCGCCCCGCGAGCGACGGCGCGACGGGGTAGGCCTTGCCCCACAGCGTCGGCGGCATGTGCAGCAGCAGGCCGTCGCGGCGCAGGTGCGCGCCGCCGGCGCTGCCGCGCTCGTGCACGTAGGGGTGCTGCGGCTAGTGCGCCCCGCCGTAGAGGACGGCGTCGTAGCTGCCGTCCGGCAGCCGCGTCAACTCGGCCCTGACGTCGCCCTCGTGCCAGCCGGCCGGCGCGCCCGCGACCACGACCGCCGCGAAGCGGTCGCCCGCCGCACTATCGCGCGTCGAGCCTTCAGCCATCGTGTCGGCGACGATGGCCACGCCCATGCCGTCGCCGTCGTACCAGATCCCCTCGACGGGATCGAGCGCGTCCGCGTGCGCGTCGAAGTACGCGATCGCGACGTCCAGCGTCCACGGTAGCCTGCGCGTCTCGGCGGCCAGCCGCGCGCTGTCCGCGCCGCTCAGCGCGGGCACGTTGCCGACGAACAGGTGTCCGTCCGGGAAGAAGTCGAGGTAGCCCTGGAGCACGCGCTCGCAGGCGATGCCCTGCGCCCCGGCCGCGCGCGCCCGTGCGCCGGCGAGGTGACGGCGGTACGCCGCTTCCTGGTGGCCGATCACCTCGAGCGCGTAGCCCGCGTAGTTCACCTCCACCCTGGCGGCGAGGGAGTCGAGCGCCGCCTCGCAGGAACACGCTGCATCGGTGCACGCCGCGACCGGCGAGGCCGCGGCGGGTGGGCGGGGTGGCCGCGCGGTGCCCGGAAGCGGCGCCAGCGCGGCACCCAGGAACGTGAGGGCGAAGGCGGATCGTCGTGTCGCTGGCATGGCGCTTCCTGGGAGCGGGTCCCACCCGGGGATCACGCTGTGGGACAACGCGCGCGGCTCCCGCGTTGCGTGGTGGTTGTCCAGCATTGGACGCAGGCCGCCGCATCGCTCTCCGGATTCCACTCGGAATCCGAGCGATATCTCGATCTCAATGCGCCGGTCCACCCGCCCGGTCTGGGTTCGTCTCGATATCCGAGCGAAATCGAGAACGCGGCTTCGGCCGCGGCGTCGCTTACCGGATTTCTCTCGCAACCCTCGTTACGGCCCCGCCAGCGGCGCGAGAGCCGGGGGGCGCCCGGGCGACCGGCGAATGGCGGTGACTGAGCCAGCGTCCGTCGCAGGCCCTCCGCCCACGACGATCCGCGGTTGCC
Organism: uncultured Gemmatimonadales bacterium; assembly: GCA_963798855.1. Taxonomy (GTDB): domain Bacteria; phylum Gemmatimonadota; class Gemmatimonadetes; order Longimicrobiales; family RSA9; genus CAWCUU01. The sequence continues at coordinate 1,543,809 of CAWCUU010000002.1, forward strand.
CCCTGCCTATCCGCACCCTACCGTGCTCCTCTCCTCTACCGGGCCGTTGGACTTCCTGTCCTTCGAGCGCCTTGGTAGGACCGAAAGGAGAATGACGATGAGCGACAAGGCTGCGATCTGCCTGTGGTACGACCGCGAGGCCGAAGAGGCCGCACGGTTCTATGCGGCGACCTTCCCCGACAGCTCGGTCGGCGCGGTCCACCGCGCGCCGGGCGATTACCCGAGCGGGGAGCAGGGCGACGTGCTGACGGTCGAGTTCACCGTCTGCGGAATTCCCTGCCTCGGGCTCAACGGCGGCCCCGCCTTCACCCCGAACGAGGCGTTCTCGATCCAGGTCTACACCGACGATCAGGAAGAGACCGACCGGCTATGGCACGCGGTGGTCGACAACGGCGGGCAGGAAAGCGCCTGCGGCTGGTGCAAGGACCGATGGGGCGTCTCCTGGCAGATCACCCCGCGCGCGCTGATGAAGGCGACCACCCATCCCGACCGGGCCGCCGCCAAGCGCGCATTCGATGCGATGATGACGATGAAGAAGATCGACATCGCCAGGATCGAGGCCGCGCTCGCCGGCGAGGCGCCCGAGGCCTGAACGAACGTTCGGGCCCGGCGAAGGCCGGGACCCCGGTCCTCGCCGGCGGCTACAGCCAGCGGCGCACGCGCGCCCTGTAGTCGCGGTAGGCGTCGCCGAAGCGCCGTTCCAGATAGACCTCCTCGCGGGCGACCACGCCGTAGCGCATGATCGCCGCGATCGGCGGCAGGAGGAGCAGGATCCACGCGCTCCGCGCGACCAGGCCGATGCCGGCGTAGACGAGGAACATGCCGACGTACATCGGATTGCGGCTCCAGCCGTGGATGCCGGCGGTCACCAGCGCGCTGGTGGGCTTCGTCCGCTCGACGGGCGTCGCCGCGCGGGAGAAGTTGCGAACGGCCGCGGCGAACACCGCTATCCCGAGGACGATCAGCGCGCCGCCAATGCCGGCGCTGACCCAGCGGCCCTCGCCGGTCCGCCCGATCGGGAAGGGCAGCGCCAGCAGCCGATCCAGGACGAACCCGGCGGCCAGCCCGCCGAGGAAGAGGACGGGCGGGCGCACGAGGGCACCCGCGGTGCTGGTGTCGGTCACCCGTGGTCCATTTCCGTCCATGGCCGTTTGCCGCTCCCGTTGGCGCGCCATGCCAGGCATGGCTCCGTTCGCAAAATGACAACCACGGTGTCATTTTTGAACGCCGACTGCGACGGTGTCAACAGGAGAACGCGATGGAGCATGAAGACAGGGAAGCGAGGATGCCATCACGGCGCGGCGCCGGCCCCCCGTCGGATACGGCGGCGGGCTCGAACGTCGACGGCAAGGCCGACGCGGTCGCCGAGCTGTTCCTGGAGGTGGCGCAATGCTTCTTCCGGATACGCGCGGTCGGCCGGAAGACCGGGTTGATCACCAGCTGGGGCGGCGGCGCGTTCGGCTTTCTGCGGAGCCTCGTGCTTCTCGGCCCGCTGACCGTGCCGCAGATCGCGCGGATGCGGCCGACCAGCCGGCAGCGCATGCAGCGGCTGGCGAACGAGCTGGCGGCCGACGGGCTGGTGGAATACATCGACAACCCGAAGCACCGGCGCTCGAAGCTGGTTCGGCTGACGGCGAAGGGCGAGGCGCACTACCGGGAGCTCGACGCGAGGTTCCACGCAATCGCCTCGACCATGGGCAGTGGGCTCGGCGAGACGGAAATCCGCAGGGCGACGGAGATCGTGCGGCAGCTGAGCGAGGACGCGAAGGCGCCGTCGAAGCGGCTCCGGAACGTCGGGCAGAAATCGTCCTAGCAGGCCGCTGAAGAACGGGAGCGACCCGCAACCCGAAGGGTGTGGCCAACGACGCGCTGCTACAGGTCGTCAGGGGTGAGCGTGGAGCGGCGCCGCGGTCGGACTCGCTGGATTGCCGTCATACTCTGCGGCGTCGCCTATGCCGCGCTGGCGAAACGCGCTGGGGCAGGCGGAGATCCCCGGCCGCCCCGGGGGTCTCGCGGTCAAAATCCTCCATCCGTTGCAAGGTCGAAGGCAGCTTGGCGCATTGTGTCCGCCCAGCGAGCTCGAATGCAGCAGGCAATGTGCGCGCGAGCAATGACCCGGTCGATCGTATCCGCATGGCGTACAAAAGGCGCCAACGCCTCCGGACGCCGTCGTCGTTGGCGCCTTTTGCCCGCGGTCGCTGCCGCCGTCGCCACCGCGACGCGTCGATAGCGTCGCGCAAACCTGCCCCTCTAGCGTCCCCGACGAACGGCCGCCTCGATCTCCTCGGCCGTGTACGGCAGCCCGGTCGTCAGCACCTCGTAGCCGGTGGGGGTGACGAGGAGCATGTCCTCGAGGTAGAAGCCCTGCCCGGCCCGGCGTCGCGCGACCTCCCAAGCTGCGATCCGAGCGTCACGCCTCATGCGCGTGGCTCCACGCTGCGCAGCAAGGGCCTCTTCGAGTACTCGCTGGAAACGGACACGATCGGCTCCTCCAGACGGGCTCCCGTGCGGCGACGACCGACCGCGCGAACGTAGCCGAGATAGCTGCCACGATCCGCCTCCAGCGCCCGGATCTCCACCGCGTTGTCCGGGGCGACCACCCTCTGCCAATCGAGCCAGAATCGCCAGCCGTCGGCCAGCGTGTCGGCCACCTCGACGTCCAGGATGCCGGTCCGCTCCCAGTGCCGCCGCCACCACGGCGCCGAGTGCAGGCAGGACAGGCTCGGCTCCCACCACTCGCGCAGATGGTCGGGGACGCGACCTTCGATCTCCCGCATCGCGCCCGCCCCCGCGATTCCCAGCACGCCGTCCGGCTTCAGGAAGCGGGCCAGGTAGCTCAGGTACAGGTCATCCGTCCCGTAGTAGACGAAGGAGTCAATGGACACGACGGCATCGAAGAACTCGCTGGCGAACGGCAGCGACCGCGCGTCCGCGTGGATCGGGAAGACGCCGTCCTCGACGCCGGCATCCCGGATCCGCCGAAGGTTCTGCGAGGCGCTGAACCACAGGTCGGTGGCCCAGACCTGCACGCCGAATTCGCGGCGCAGGAAGACGGACGACGTCGCCAGCCCGCAGCCGAGGTCCAGCACCCGCATTCCCGGCCGCAGCTCGACTGCCTCCGCGAGCCACTCGGTGAGCCACAGCGCATTGGCCCCACCGCTCGCGCCGGCGATGACCCATTCGGGATGGTACCGGGAGGAGCGGGGAAATCGATCGGAGACCAATCGCTCGTCCGAGGACATGGCAGATCTCCTTGGGCTAACGCTGATTCGCGGCCTGCTGGCCGGTGATCGATGTCCAGCACTCGACGCAGGCCGTCGGATCGCTATCCAGACTCGACTCGGAATCCGAGAGATAACTCGGTCTCGATGCGCGCGCCTGCCCACCCGGTCTGGATTCGGCTCGATATCCGCGTGAAATCGAGAACGCGTCTCGGGCCGCGGCGTCGCTCGCCATATTTCTCTCGAAGTCCTCGCCACGGCCCCGCCAGCCCGCGAGCGCCGAGGCGCAGCGGCCGAGCCGGCTGGTGCATGCCTGGCTCCTGGACGGCCGCGAGCGCCCCTCGCAGGTGGCACTCGAAATCGAGCCGATCGGTGAGGTCGTCCGCCTGACGCTCACCCACAGCGACATCGAGGATCCCGACGAGCTACGCGGGACGGCGGCCGGGTGGTCGAGAGGAGCGTGCGACCCTTCTCGAACTCGACCAGAAGATCGAGATCGCTCTCCGGCTCGGCCTCACCGCGGGCGAGAGCCGAAAACCGCGGCCTTGATGACGCCGTACTCTCGCAGCTTGGGCGTGATCCGCTCCTGGAGCTGCCGCAACTCATTGCTCATGCTCTCAACCTACCCAACGGCGCGCCGTTTCACATGACTGCCGATGCATGGCTGGTATCCGACGAGCGCGGCTCCAGGATGGGAAGTTCGCCTCAGCCCGCCTCCTCGGCGACGGCGGCCGGCCGGTAGCGCAGCAGCAGGCAGCGCGCACCGAGCGGTCGCGACTCGACGAGCTCCAGCCTCAGCGGCTCCGCATCCCGCTTGAACAGCGCCTTGCCCTCGCCCAGCGTGACCGGCACGAGGCCGATGCGGTACTCGTCGAAGAGCCCGTTGCGGATCAGCGTGGCCGAGAGGTCGGCGCTGCCGAAGACGATGACGTCCTTGCCGGGCTGCTTCTTCAGCCGCGCGACCGTCTCCGCGACGTCGCCCTTCACGAGCGTGGAGTTGTTCCAGTCGGCGCTCTCGAGCGTGCGGGAGAACACGTACTTCGGCACCGCGTTCATGAAGTCGGCGGTCTCGCCCTTAGCGGTGGTCCAGTGCGCCGCCATGCCGTCGTACGTGACCCGTCCGAACAGCAGCGCGTCCACCTCGCCGGCCTGCTCGAGCGAGAACCGCTGCAGCTCATCGCCCCAGGCGTATTCGTGGAAGGCGAGGTCCCAGGGCCGCGGCCCCTCGAAGCAGCCGTCCAGCGTCATCAGGTTCCACATGATGAGTTTGCGCATGGCACTCCTCCTTGTTTCGTTCGATAGGGTGTGCTCACCCGGACGTCGAATCGGGCCGGCCGAAATCGACACAGCGGTCGGTCGCGCGACAGACCCGGGTCGAGCGCCCTTCGACCGTTGCGGAATGCTGCGGAGGCCGGGTATGCTGGCCGTGCCCGCGGCGATCGTGGTCCGCCAAGCCCCCATTCATCCACCGCAACCCGTGCACCGTCAATGACCGTCAAGCGGATGGACAACGTCGGCATCGTCGTGGAAAGCCTCGATGCCGCGATCGAGTTCTTCACCGAGCTCGGCCTCGAGCTCGAAGGGCGCGCCCCGATCGAAGGCGACTGGGCGGACGGCGTCACCGGATTGCGCGACATGCGGGTAGAGATCGCGATGATGCGCACGCCGGACGGCCACGGCCGACTCGAGCTGTCCCGATTCCTCGCACCGCCCGTGGTCGCCGATCACCGCAAGGCGCCGGTGAACGCTCTCGGCTACCTGCGCGTCATGTTCTCCGTGGACGACATCGAAGATACAGTCGCCCGGCTCCGCAAGCGCGGCGCAGAGCTCGTCGGCCAGGTGGTGCAGTACGAAAACGCGTATCGGTTGTGCTATGTCCGGGGGCCCGAAGGAATTCTCATCGGGCTCGCCGAGGAGATGGGGTAGGGGACTTCTCGAGGAGCGCCATGGGCGGGTGATGGCCCGGGAGGCGGTCTATGCGCCGCGCTTGACCACCCACCCGACTCGCTTCAGCGCAGCCAGTACTCGCTTGGCACGAGTACTCGACCACGAGCTCACGCGGCCGAAAACGAGATGTTCAGCAGGTCCGGATCGGCCTCGTCGTGCTCCAGTCGATCGGCCAGCATCCTGAGCGCCAGTGCCTGGGCCTTCGCGCGTGCCTCCGTCTCCGTGGCGCCGTACGCCAACACCCCAGGCAGAGACGCCACCTCCGCGATCCAGCGCCCGTCTTCCTCTCTCTCCACCTCGATCTCGAGCTTCATGCTGCGCCTCCGAAGTATGGCCCCAGATCAATCTACCCTTGACCCGAGGCCGCGGGTACCTGGCGCTCCGGACGGAGCGCAAGCGGGCCCTCACTCCCCCCTCAACGCCTCCGCCGGCGACACCGCGGCCGCCCGCGCCGCCGGCCGCAGCGCGCAGCCGGTGGATGAGCGACGCCAGCGACGTCGCCGGCCCGCGAGCGGTCCAGCCCGCTTCCAGCGCGGCGCGATCCAGCTCTCCCGCGAGCCGCTCCTCGCCCGGACCGATCGGCGCCGAGCGCCGCGTCACGACCTCGGCCGCGACGAGCCGGTGATGGAGGACCGACAGGTAGTCCGCCGGCGTGTCGGCCGCGCGGCCGCCGGGGACGCCCAGCGGGGCGTCGGCGACGACCCCGACTAATGCTCCTTCCTTGCGACGTCCTTCTTCATTTCAGGCCTTAGAGGCTCGCCCGCTGCCTCCTTTGCCTCGATCTCTGCGATTGCGTGCTCCATTCGCACAAATCGCTCGGCGTTGGACGGGTGCGATCCGGCGAAGCTGATCATCTCAGGGCTCTCCATCGCCATATGCCGCCAGAAGCGCGGTGCAGGCTCGAGCGGCTTGCCGGCCAGCGCCAGGATGTACATGCCAACGTAATCGGCTTCGCGCTCGAAGTCCTGTGAGAACGTCATCGCCCCGTATGCCGCCCCCTGCTGCGCGTAGTAGCCGCCGGTGTTGTATCCGCTCGCCGTCATGGCAATGTCGCCGAACGCGCCGAGGATGGCGCCAAACAAGGCGTTCTTCTTCTTCGCCGCGATGTGGCCCATGGCGTTGTGAGCGATCTCGTGGGCGATGATGATCGCGAGCTCGTCGTCGGTCGCGAAGCGCATCATCGAGGACGTGACGTAGACATTCTCGCCGTCCGCGTACGCGTTCAAGTCGCACCGAACGAGAAACACGCCGTAATTGCAGCCCAACTCCGGAGTGATCGTCACCTTCTCACTGTTTCCGTCGCGACGCACGCTCAGCTGCGCCGGGCCGCCTTCCTTGCGGTAAGCCTCGAACCACTCGCCGAGCGCCTTGTTCGCGTCCTTGCCGGGCGGAACGTCGATGCTGCCAACACGCACGATTTCGTCCCCGGGCTCGAGGCCGGCCGCCGCGGCTGCCGCACCGGATGTGACGCTCGTCACCTTGGGCGTCTCGGTCAGGCTCAAGGCGGCTGCCGCCGGGGCACGCCATTCCTTCTCGTAGTCGGTCAACGTGCCATAGCGAAACCCGAGAAGCGGGGCGGTATCGGCACCGCACAGCGGCTTGGCGGCGATCAATAGCGGGCGGGCGAGTTCGTCGAGGTGGGCTTGGACGTCACGGTTTGTCTCGAGCGCCAGCTCTCGCTCCTTCGTCTCTTCGGCCCGCACGAGTGCGGGATCCACCTGGACCAGGTTCGTCGTTGTCGTGGCGCAGGCGCCAAGACTGCTGGCCGCCAAGGCGGCGATGGCCGAGAGCGCTGCTCGTCGCGCGATGCCCATTCTGCCTCCAGTGCGGAAGTATTGCGGGTGGTCGTCGGGGTGGGGATAGGGGGGAGCTTGGTTATCCGAACCGTCCTGGTTCCTGTCTTTGCCTGCGACCGGTACCTGGATTGGGGCCACCGTCAAGATGCGGTGTGCTACTGACAGCCGGGACAGTGACGCGCCACATCGGCCCTCAGCCGCGGTAAAGGAATGCCGGAGAGGGGCGGATGGTTACACCACGGACTCACTCCCCCCTCAACGCCTCCGCCGGCGACACCGCCGCCGCCCGCGCCGCGGGCCGGAGGGCGCCCGCGAGCGCCGCCGCGGTCAGCGCGAGCACGAGCGCGACGAACGCTCGAGGCTCCAGGATCGGGGTGCCCGGCAGCAGCGTCTGCACCGCCCGTCCGACGACGAGCGAGAGGCACAACCCGGCGACGGCGCCGAAGCCGGCCACCGACAGCGCCTCGCGCAGGACGAGGCGACGCAGCGCCGTTCGCGAGGCGCCCACGGCGCGACGCAGGCCGAGCTCGCCGCGTCGCCGCTCCACGCCCGCTCGCAGCGCGGCCTCCACGCCGAGGACGGCGAGGACGGGCGCGGCGAGGCCGAGCAGGAGGTCGAGCGCTCCGAGCCAGCGCAGCGGAGCGCGCAGGCGTTGGATCAGCGACGCCAGCGACGTCGCCGGCCCGCGTGCCGTCCAGCCCGCGTCCAGAGCGGCCCGACGCAGCTCGCCCGCGAGCCGCGCCTCGCCCGGCCCGATCGGCGCGGCGCTCCTCGCCACGACCTCGGCCGCGACGACCGGGTGCTGGAGAACCGACAGGTACACCGCCGGCGTGTCGGCCGCCGGGCCGCCGGGCACACCCAGCGGGGCGTCGGCGACGACTCCGACGATGCGGTACCAGGACCCGCCGTCGCGCGCGTCGAGCGACGCCGGCCCCGCGCGCATCGCGCCGACCTGGAGGCGCAGCCCGAGCGGCGGCTTGCCGAGCAGTATTCTGGCCGCGAACGCGCGGTTCACGACCGCGACGCGCTCGGCGTCGCCGTCGTCGCCCTCCTCGATGCCGCGGCCCTTCACGACCGGCGTGCCGACCGCCTCGAAGAAGTCGGGGCTGACCGCGTGGATCCGGGCGCGGCCGCCGTGCAGCGGCGAGTACAGCCCGCCGACGACGCAGCCGGGGCACTCGGCGAGCACGGAGTCGTCGGGGCCCAGCCCGACCGAAGCCCCGGGGCTCGCGACGCTCGCGGTCGCGAAGCCCGGCAGCGTCCGGACTCGTCGGGCGACGTCGCCGCGTCCCGCCGCGCCGCCGTCGCCGGCTCGCACGGCGCCCGCCGGGCCGAGCTCGAGGACGAGGGTGTCGCGGTAGTCGGCGTAGGCCCAGCCGGAGGCGACGGGACGCGCCCTCCGGCGCAATGGGCGCGTTCCTAAGCATGTAACCTTCCGAGGCCGCGCGGCATTTAGATGACGGTTCGACGCAATCCGAAGATGCGGGCGACCCGAAGACCCGCCTGTACGGCTTGCGTCCGCTAACAATTCCGATGATGAAGCACGCCGGATCTCGGCAGTATTCCCCGCTCTCCTCGCTGGGTATCAGGAGTAGAACTTGATTGGGCTCATCCGCGTACTCTGTCCGCCGGGGGAGCCTAGAGGCCTTCGGAACTTGGCGTGCTTGCCGCAGCCACCTGCTACAGGATTCCATGCTTTTCTGATTCAAGTGGTTGGCGATGTCGAACTGAATTCGACATTGGAATGGGCGAAGCAGATACATCGTGCGCGACCGGACGTGGCGATCGGGCTTGTGGTCGCACCCACCGCCGCGGCGCTGACCGCCCTGGGCAAGGCGGATTTTTCAATTGAGCCGGTGATTACCCCAGCGGCGCTAAACGGCGGCGCCGTGGCGATGCGCGATCTTGATCGACTCCGTCGACGCGCGGTGGCCGGACGCATTCTCGAGAGATGGAGAGAGCGGTTTGGCGATTCCGTAAGCAAGAATTTAGCGCTCTTCCAAGCCCTCATTGCTGCAGGCTCCTGCGGCCGCGGGGTCTCGGCCGCTGCTTCCTCGGTTGGTATCAGCGAGCGCTGGATGCGCAAGCGGATCAAGATGCTGACCGGATTCCGCCCAGTCACACTGCTGCTTGAGGCGCGGTCTTTCGCGTACGAGGAAGCTCTTCACCTCGGCGCGGATCCGGCCGCCGCCCGCGAGGCGTGCGGCTGGTTCAGCGTCAACGCGGTACGAAAGGCTCGGCAGCGTCTGCGCCGGACGTTCAGCGCCAATGGACTTGCAAGCCTATTCGCGGATCGCCCTATGCCACTGAGTCCGAAACCGGGTCCGGATAATTCCGAAATTGGGTGTGGACGCGAGGTCTTCGAAGGTGCAGGGTATTCGTCGTGCCTCGGAACGGCTGTATCTCTCGCGAGTCTAGGCCAGTCGCGACAGTCCAGCCAGGCGGCCCGCTCGCCAAGCGCGACCGCCGCCTGCGGTCGGCCGACTCAGTGAGGTGGCGCGGCTTTGCCCACACGCTCGTCGCACCCCGCCCAATTACGTGGAGGTGGTTATGACACGTTCCGCTACAGCCGTGGCCGCAGCAGTCATCTTCGCGGGCATCCTCGCAGGGTGCGCCGATGACCCCGCCGGTTCGGTTGCACCACAGCGGCCCTCGGAAAGGGCTTTGAGCCCTTCTCAGAACGGCTTCTACTACTATCAAGGGTCTGAGATTCCGCTTGTCGTAGACGGCGCTGGAATGACGCTAGCAGGAGAGCCGGGCGCAGTTGGTCGTGCGGTCAGCGCACTACGGTCCGCCGGCGTAGCGGTCAAAGAAGAGAAGCTGATCGAGCACCTTGCAGGGCAGGGCCTGGTCGAGTTCCCCGCATCTCTGACGCCGGGGGCGCTCGACACAGTACTCTCGAGAGTCCGATCTCGTCCCGACATAACGTTCGCTGCGCCACTTTACCGCAATTCGGAGGGTGCCGTGGTTCGCCTGTGGAATCGGGCAATCGTCGAGTTCCAACCTAGTGTCACCGCTTCCGAGGCGGAGTCAACGCTCGAGTCCTATGGGACCCATGTATTGCGAAGGCCGGAACCTGACAGCGCTCGTTACACCTATTGGGTCGCATATCCTCGCGGGGTCGACCCACTATCCTTCGTAGCAGCGCTCTACCAAGATCCGCATGTGCTTTACGCCGAACCTGACCGAACTTCGGCGTCGGCCGGACCCCTGTCGTTGCCCCCCGAGCCATACATCGGTCTTCAGTGGCACCTCAAGAACACCCTTGCACTTAATGGCGTGCACGTGGACGACAACGTGGAACCAGTGTGGAATACGGGGAATAAGGGGGGTGGGATTCCGAGTGCCGGCGGACTCCGAATCGCGGTCATTGATGATGGGGTCGATGTCGACCATCCGGATCTCCTGGTGAGCACGTGGCTGGCCTACGATGTCTTCGGCCGGCAGGCCTCAGGATGTACCGATTGCGCGACTTCGCCCCGCGGCAATGATACGCATGGCACCTCCGTCGCGGGAGTTGCGGCCGCCAAGCACAACGGTGTAGGTGTCGCCGGCATTGCGCCCGATGCACAGCTGGTGCCGATCCGAATCTATCGCTGCACATACGGCCCGTTTTGCACTGATAACCACGGTACATCGGCTGAGGTGGCATACGCGATTGATTGGGCATGATATAGCATCAGCTGATATTCTCAACAATAGTTGGCGGTGGGACTACTCTGACGCGATCCGTGCAGCGGTTTTGCGTGCGCTCACAAACGGACGCTCTGGGCTCGGTTCCACGGTGGTATTTGCTGCCGGTAATCCGTCCCGCCGTCAATACAATGACATACAAGCTGTGACGTTTCCAGGTTCCCTTGCGTCTAGTACAAATGTGATTTCTGTTTCTGCGATTGATCGCAACGGGTATATTGCCGATTATGCGCCGAAGGCAGTGGCGACGAATCAGATCTCTGTTGTCGCCATGTCGGGCCATTACACCAATCCGTGCGTGGGGGAAATAGTGACCACGGACTTGGCCGGATCATATGGATGTAACGACGGACCCACTAACGATTACACCGACACCTTCAGCGGCACATCCGCTGCTGCGCCTCAGGTCTCCGGCATCGCAGCTTTGGTGCTTACGAGCGATTTCGGCCTCACGGCAGGGGAGGTGAAGTCGCGAATCCGCTCTACAGCGGTGTATTGGGGCCGTACGGACTGGTACGGATCGGGGAAGGTGGACGCAGCGGGCGCGGCACCATCTCAGCCCCCCCTGAGTGTCACCATCTCTGGGCCCGCCTACATCGATGCGGCAGGCACCTACACGTGGACTGCGACGGCGTCGGGTGGTAACGGGAGCTACGCCTATCAGTGGCAGAGGAGCACGAACGGATCAACGTGGTTCAACATCGGCACGAATAGCCGGACGTTCAGCGAGTACGAGGGATCGGACGGCAGCTTCTATCTACGCGTGAAGGTCACCTCAGGGGGCTCAACGGCAACCAGCTCCTCTAAGCATGTGACTGTGAACATCACCTGCAGCCCGGGAGATATTTGCTAGTCAAGTGTAGCGGACGTGGAGGGCGGGCCCAGACGCCCGCGTTGGGGCGGGCCCGCCACTTACAACCGAATGAGAGAGCCGAGATGCTGCAGAGGGGGGCCTTGTACGTCGCAGTCCTGCTCGTCCTAGGGGCCTGCGACAAGCCGGAGCCGGCTATCCAGAAGCTAATCGTCATCGCGGGCACGACCGATGGCCGGATCCTCGAGGTCGATGCGGCCTCGGGCGCGGTTCGAGGAGTGAATCTTGGACTACCTCCCGTGGAGTGTGGCGCGACGGCGGATCCGAGCCGTCGAGAGATTTTCGTGGCCCGACGCTCGCACCAGACTACAGTCTCGCTCTACCGAATCGACGTTGATGGTGGTCGGATCCTGGAGGAGCGGCGCTACGATGACTTGGCGAGGGCGGCGGGGCTTGAAAGTGCGGAGCCGGCTGGGGACTGCCCCTTGGCGGTGAGTGAGGGGCACCTATATATGCCTCTTGCACGGACCGGCGACGCATACGCGATCGGCGTGATCAATGCGCGAAGCCTGGGACTCCTATCGGTGCTCTCTTCAGTTCCGGTCGTGCCCTTCGCAATGGCAGTCACACGCCCCCTTCCGTACGCTCCGGCCGGTGCGCTGGTCGTAGAGGGCCTGGAGGTGGACCAGACCGGGCAGCCGATCCTCGGGAGCCTCAGGATCGTGGGGTACGATTTGAGGACGGAAAAGCCGTTACCGGAGTTGGATCTCCGGTTGGATGCCCCGTACGGCGCTGGTGCACTCGCGGCTAGCGCCGACGCCGCGAGCGCGTATTTCGCCGCGTTCCCGTCACTCCTGCGGCTCAACCTGGTTGACGGAAACGTTGGCCCTGCGACGGCAACCCCGGCGGCCGGGCCGGTCGCGTTGGCACGCGGGCTTGTCTTCCAGGCAGCGATGGGAGTGACGGTTGAACAACCCGGGCCTGGGAATATCTACGTGTTTGATCCGTCGCCGATGCTGATCGATTCGATCAACGTCTGGCCGCCGGGCGAGCACGCACCGCCGTTCGTAAACCAGTTGGCCACCGACGCCGCCGGCGATCGCCTGTACCTTTACGCTGGGACCGGCGAAGGCGGACTGTATTACGATCTCCAGCGGGCACGACTCCTGATCGTGGACCTGGACCAGCAGGCTTTGGTTGGGCAGATCCCGCTCGGGATCTGGGTGGCCGGGAGCATGCTGGTGATGTATTGAGGTTCCTGTGAGTCGCCTTACGTCCGCGACTTTGCCGCAAGATACCTCAACCACGGACCTGACCCTTCGCGGATGCGGAAGGCCGGACCGCCACTGAGCTGAGCCGACGGGCTCGACCGCATGCCGCTCGCGCGCCTTGAGCGGCCATGGTCACGAACAATTCCGGGCTTCACTCCCCCCTCAACGCCTCCGCCGGCGACACCGCCGCCGCCCGCGCCGCCGGCCGGAGCGCGCCCGCGAGCGCCGCCGCGGTCAGCGCGAGCACGAGCGCGACGAACGCTCGAGGCTCCAGGATCGGTGTGCCCGGCAGCAGCGTCTGCACCGCCCGGCCGACGACGAGCGAGAGGCACAGCCCGGCGACGGCGCCGAAGCCGGCCACCGAAAGCGCTTCGCGTAGCACGAGGCGACGCAGCGCAGTCCGCGAGGCGCCCACGGCGCGACGCAGGCCGAGCTCGCCGCGTCGCCGCTCCACGCCCGCTCGCAGCGCGGCCTCCACGCCGACGCCGGCGAGGACGAGCGCGGCGAGGCCGAGGAGGAGGTCGAGCGCTCCGAGCCAGCGCAGCGGAGCGCGCAGGCGGTGGATGAGCGACGCCAGCGACGTCGCCGGTCCGCGTGCCGTCCAGCCCGCTTCCACCGCGGCCCGACGCAGCTCGCCCGCGAGCGGCCCCTCGCCCGGCCCAATCGGGACGGCGCTCCTCGCCACGACCTCGGCCGCGACGACCGGGTGCTGGAGGACCGACAGGTACACCGCCGGCGTGTCGGCCGCCGGGCCGCCGGGCACGCCCAGCGGGGCGTCGGCGACGACTCCGACGATCCGGTACCAGGACCCGCCGTCGGGTGCGTCGAGCGACGCCGACTCGGCGCGCAGCGCTCCCACCTGGAGGCGCAGCCCGAGCGGCGGCTTGCCTGGTGGACCGCAACCGAAGTAGCGGCGGCAGTCGAGAGCCGCGGGGCCACGATTCGCGGCGTTGCTCGTCGTCGAAATAGCGCTGCTATTCCTTCCTCCTCGCGCCTTGCGCCTCGTGGCCCCGCGGCTCTCTCGGGGCTCACCTTACTTCGGATGCGGTCCACTGGAGTATCCTGGCCGCGAACGCCCGGTTCACGACCGCGACGCGCTCGGCGTCCGCGTCTTCGCCCTCCTCGATGCCGGGGCCCTTCACGACGGCGTGCCGACCGCCTCGAAGAAGTCGGGGCCGACCGCGTGGATCCGGGCGCGGCCGCCGTGCAGCGGCGAGTACAGCCCGCCGACGACGCAGCCGGGGCATTCGGCGAGCACCGAGTCGTCGGGGCCCAGCCCCACGGAGGCGCCGGGGCTCGCGACGCTCGCGGCCGCGAAGCCCGGCAGCGTGCGGACGCGTCGGGCGACGTCGCCGAGTCCCGCCGCGCCGCCGTCGCCGGCTCGCACCCGGCCTCGCGGCCCGAGGTCCAATACCAGTCTATCCCGGTAGTCGGTGTGCCTCGAGCCGGAAGCGACGTCGGCCGCCGCGCCGGGCGCCCTACTCCCGCCCCCGAGCAGGAGCGACGCGCCCGAGACGAGCGCGAGCGCGACCATGGTGCCTCGGTTCGCAGATACGATCGCATTCGGCCGCCGGTGCATCCCCGTCTGCGGCGTTGCTCGTCGTCGCCGTAGCGCAAGGCTACGACTCCTCCTCGCGCCTTGCAGCCGGGGCGCATCGGCGCCCTCGGTGCGGACCGTATCTGCGAACCGAAGCACCGAGCTGGAGCGCGGCGAGGCGGAGCCCGCTGGTCCGTGTGGGACCGAGGCCGAACGCTCCCGCGAGCTCGGACGCGGGCGCCGGACCCGCGACGGCGCCGGCGCGCGCCGCGGCGATCGTGAGCGGCAGCGCGAGCAGGATCAGCGACGGTGCCGGCAGCAGCGCGACGGACATCCGGCCGTCCGGCCAGGAAGCGCCGAGCAGGTGAGCGCCGGCCACGGCCAGCGCGAGCGCGCCCAGCGTCCCCAGCCCGCCGAACCCGAGCCCCTCCAGCATCGCCTGCCGCGACAGCCGTCGCCGCGTCGCGCCGAGCGCCGCGTGCAGTGCCGCCTCCTCCCGCACGCGAGCCCGCTCCGCGAGCACCAGGAACGGCGGATCGGGCGAGTGCCGCCCTTCCAGAATGGCTTGCGGAGAGTAGCACCATTGTGCTACGCTCTTCGTGTACTGCGCACGGAGGTGGATCGTGGTTCGGAAAGTGATCCTGCGCCAGGTCGGCGGCTCCATCGGCGCGACGCTGCCGAAGGACATGGCCGATCGGCTTCACGTTCAGGCGGGAGACGAGGTCTTCGTCGTCGAGACGGAGCAGGGCCTTCTCATCACGCCCTACGATCCGACGTTCGACAAGGCCATGGCCGCGTACAAGCGAACGGCCGGCAGGTATCGCAATGCGCTCCGGGAGCTGGCCCAGTAGCGGTGGAGGAGCCGGTATGGCTGACCCGGACGTTGGTCGAGGCCGTGCACGGCGATCAGCTTCGCGAGCACGGCGGACCCCTCGGGCTACGCGATCCCGGAGTGCTCGAGTCGGCCCTGGCCCGTCCGCGAAACGTCCGGGCATACGAGGCCGGCGCCGACCTCGCCTCCATCGCGGCGGAATATGGATTCGAGCTTGCCAGGAATCACGCTTTTCTCGACGGGAACAAGCGCGTCGCGTTCGTGGCCACGAACGTATTCCTGATCCTCAACGGTTTCGAGGTCGACGCACCCGAGCCGGAGGTGGTGGATACGATTCTGCGCGTCGCAGATGGCCGGATGAATCGCACCGAGCTCGCGGCCTGGATTCGGGCCCGGATGGTGTCCTGCTCGGAGTAGTCGAAAGCCATCCTCGCGACGGTTTGTCTGTCCGACGGAACACGCGTTAACCAGGAACCGGCCCGCCATTGCTGGAGGTCGTCAGGGGTGAGGCCGGTATGCTTCCCGATCCTCGCCAGCATCCTGGGTCCCACCTCGACCGAGTCATGGAAAGCAAAAACGAAGTCGGGCCAGCCCTCACGAGCGAGCACGCGATGCCAGCACCCTGAGCGCCAGTGCCTGGGCTTTCGCCCGGGCCTCGGGCTCCGTGGCGCCATACGCCAACACGCCGGGCAGAGACGTCACCTCCGCGATCCAGCGGCCGTCTTCCTCTCTCTCGACCTCGATCTCGAGCTTCATGCTGAGCCTCCGAGATGGTGTCACCGGCCTATCCGTTCGGACCGGCAGACTGCCGGGCTGAGATCAACCGGCCTTGCGGACGGTGTCGAGAACCGCACCTGGATGCTTGGCGGCCACGCGCAGCAGCACACGAGCCGGTCCGTGGGGACGGCGCCGGCCCTGTTCCCAGTTCTGTAGCGTGCGGGTGCTGATGCCGAGCATGGAGGCGAACTTCTCCTGCGAGAGCCCATAGCGCTCCCGGATGGAGCCCACGTCCGGATCCTCGATCCGGGTGGAGCGCCGAGGGTTCGCCTCCTTGCGCAGGATCTCGCCAGCCTCACGGACACTCTGCAACAGCTCCTCGAACAGGTCGTCTCTCACTTGAACTCCTCCTCGACCACACGGCGCAAGAGCTTCAGCTGCCTGGGCGTGAGATCATCTCGTTCGGCCTTTCCGTAGGCAAGCAGCATCAGGATGAGGTCCTGGCGAACGGCCCACTCTCGGAATTCCTCGTGAGGATACGCCAATGGCGTATAGAAGTCAACCCCGGTCAACCCTGCTCTCCCAATGCTCGTTTCCATAGGTTCTTCAGCCGCCGCATCTCCCAGTGCTCCGGAACCTCCCCCAGCCACTTCACGCCTGAGTCCTTCATTGCGGGGTAGGGCTTGAGCTCGGCGATCATGAGTCCGCCCCCGCCTCGAACAGCCGCACGTAGGCGTCGTAGCGGAAGCGGCGGTTGCGGGCCCGGCCGGTCACCTCACGGAGGACGCCGAGCGAGACGAGCCGCCGGACGATCTGATTTGCGCCGGCAAACGTGATCCCGAGCAGCGCCTGCACGTCCTTCGTGCTGACGATCGGCTGCTCGAAGAGATGCTCCAGCACGCGAAGCCCATTGCCCGCGGCGCGACCGAGCCGCTCGGCCACTTCAGCGCGATGGCGCTCGCGAAGCTGCAGGATGCTCCCGGCCGTCTCGGCCGCGTCGAGGCTGGTTCGAGCAACGCCGCGAAGGAAGAATGCGAGCCACTCCTCGAGCTCGCCGCGGGTGTGCACGGCCCGCAGCAGGCCGTAGTAGTCGGCCCGGTGCTGCTCGAAGAAGCTCGACAGGTACAACACCGGCTTTGGCAGGACTCCTCGCTCGCACAGCAGGAACGTGATCATTAGCCGGCCTACGCGGCCGTTGCCGTCGAGGAAGGGATGGATCGTTTCGAACTGCGCGTGCGCCATGCCGATCCTGATGAGCAGCGGCACGTCGTCCTCGCCATGCAGGAAGCGCTCGAGCTCGGCGAGCGCCCCGGGCACCACGTCCGGTGGAGGCGGCACGAACGTCGCCTCGGCGAGCGTCGCGCCCGGTGGGCCGATCCAGTTCTGAGTGCGACGAAGCTCACCCGCCGCCACGTGCGAGCCGACAGCGGCCATGAGCTTTCCGTGGATCTCCCGGATCAGCCTCGTCGAGACCGGCAGCTCCGCCAGCCGCCGCAGGCCGTGGTTCATCGCGTCGATGTAGGCGAGAACCTCCGCAACGTCTCGCGGCCGCTTCGGATCGGCGATGTTGGCTTCGGCGCCGAGGACATCCTGCAACGAGCTCTGCGTCCCCTCGATCCGGCTCGAGAGCACGGCTTCCTTGCGCACGTACATCGAGACGAACAGATCGGCGCTCGGCAGCGTGCGCACCGAGCCGGCTAGCACGCCAAGCGCGCGGTCGGCTTCTGAAAGAAGGCGCACCAGCTCCGGGGTCAGTGCTACCGGTGGATCGGGCGGGAAGGGTGCGGGCACGAGGGCCCGATACCCTGCCGGCTGCATGATCATCCGGCCGACGCGCGCCATGCGCTCTTGTGCGTTTACCATGGACTCCTCCACCCAGCCATAGTAAACGTAGCGTTTAGCATGGGCAACGGTTTGCCCTGTTGTTGAACGTCCCACGATCACGGCGGGGCTGGTCGAGCACGTGCTGAACCAACTCCTCGAGGCGGAGATCACGCACCACCTCGGGGCGGGGCCGCACGAACGCAGCCGCAGTCGACGAGCCCCCGATCATCGCAACAGAGTCTCGTGTCGCTCGCGGTCGATCAGCGCAAGTGCGCCAAGCCGACATCCACTCCCGTCTGCTGCTGGTTACGGACGTGGTGTGGCGCGCTGAGTTGCGGACCACGGGTAGGAGGCGATCTCAGCCACATTGATACTCATCGAGGCCGCTCCGGATGCACTGTGAACCGCGACTCACTGGTCTCGCACGTGCTCGCCGCCGTGCGACCTCACGACGGTTGACCATCCCGTGGCAGGCTCTTCAGAAGACGGGAGCGTAGACCGACGACGGTGAGACCCACGACTTCTTTCTCAGCCGCATCCATTCGAACAATCAAGCCTTCGCCGATGTCGACACCGAGGGCAGGGCGGGGTTCTCCAACGGAGAGATAAAGGACGTCCGCCTCCTCGTCGTAATCCCAGCTGAGGTTCTGCTTTCTCTCCAGGATCCTTAGCGCTTCCATATGACAGACCTCGAGCTCGAGAGACGACTGGTCAGGTAGGCCGTCAGGACGTATCCGTCCTCCTTCGAGACCTCGCGGTAGGGGACCACGAGAAACTTGCTGGTGAGTGGGGTCTTCTCATAGCGCCGAACCGCCAGGAGCTCGGCGCTGTCACCCTCCTGAATAATATCAGGCTGAGCCACGGTGTCGAGGATCTCTTGGCGCATCGGCGCTACTTCCGGGTGGTTAGCGACGAGGTGATTCCACCGCTCGTCGGTGAGCCGGATTGGGACCCCGCCATGCGACCGGACGATCTCCACGCGCTCTCCTCGGAAAAGCCGGTAGAACGATCATACACCTCTCCGAGCGCCGCGGCTGACCTCCAGGGTTTCCGACATGCCGAAGGCGCACACTCACACCCCAGCCCCCTCATACGTCAGCCCGAACACCGTGTCCGTGAGCCAGCGCCGGAAGCCTCCATTGTCCATGAACTGCTTGAACAGCTCCGTGTCGTCCTTGAGCATCGCGGTCATCACCCGCTGGAGCGCCTTGTCGTGCTCTTGGTCGTTGAACGCCTTGAGGATGTTGGACAGGCGGTGCAACTCGGGCTCGGGCTTTGCTCGGGCTTGTGGCCGCCGTCGGCGAGGCGGAGCCCGCTGGTCCGCGCGGGACCGAGGCCGAAGGTACCCGCGAGCTCGGACGCGGGCGCCGGACCGGCGCCGGCGCGCGCCGCGGCGACCGTGAGCGGCAGCGCGAGCAGGATCAGCGACGCTGCCGGCAGCAGCGCGACGGGCCTCCGGCCCTCCGGCCAGGAAGCGCCGAGCAGGTGAGCCCCGGCCACGGCCAGCGCGAAGGCGCCGGCGCGAGGACGCCGAGCGCTGCGCCGGCGAGGCCGCCGCCGAGCAAGAGGCAGGCGACGGCGGCGGTGGTGCCGTGGGTGGTGCGAAGGCGATGGAAGGATTCGGCAGGGTCTGCGGCGAGGGCTTGCGAGTATGCGCCGCCGTAACGTCCAGACCGGGTGTGCGAGCTGGTCACCTGTCGAGTGTCCGGGTCCGTGGACGCAAAAACTACGGCTGAATCAACTGACGCAGCATGGCAAGATCTTCTGAAAACGGAATGTGCCCAGCGTGGTTGAGGCGCGAGGCCTCTTCCACCAATTCTGCGGCCTTAGACGAGAGCGAAATCAGTCCAAGGGCGTATCGCGCAACTAAAGGGTCGGGATCATTGAGCAGTTGCCTCAGAAAAAAAGGTTCCAGTGCGATGCTCATGTCGTCGATCCATTCTAGCGCTTGGCATCGGTCGGGGACCGTCGCGTCCGAATTCAAGGCCTTTCTGAGCGGCAGGAAAATGCTTGTCGGCTTTTTAGGTAGACCGCTATTCGATACAAGGGAAGCGATTGGATCTGTGGCCGAAAGAGCTCGCGGCAGCGTTGAAATCAAGAAAGTACTAGCGTGTTGCCTGATGCTCTTTGCATTTTGAACCGAAAAGTCATCTCCCTTCGGATTAACTATGAACACTGGAACCCGTCGGGCGGTTGTTTCAGCAGCACCGCGGATATGATGGTCGCGTAACGATGATCCCACAAACACTGCGAGGTCACACTGGTCTGCCGCGTTGAGAAACGCCTGAGAGAGCCGTGGATAGGGATCGTGTGTCAGCAACTTCTCTCTTGATGGCAGAACGAGCGCCGAGCCGAGTGTCGTCCCGTCCGCCAGCTGCAGGCCTGCCCTGCCAAAAAGAGGCATTGGATGTCTTAGTTTTACCGGCCTACGCAGGTGTCTTGGTGCATACCAATCCGTTGATCCGTGCAGTTTGATCAGCCTCGGACGGGCTTGCTGAGCCTGAAATCCGCTCCATTCTGCAACCTCGCGTTCACCAAAGAGTCCAAAACCATCATCGGGGGCGACATTCTCCGCGTTGGCGGCGAGTTCAATGGCACGATCGTAGTTGGTGGTCACAAGTGTCATTTCAATCGATGACGCCGCCCGCAATAGCGGGCCCCACATGAGCCGCGCATCGCTTGGAACCACGCGCTCGGCGGTATGTTGAACAAACCACTCGACCTCCGCGCGGATTTTGTCGGCGCGATCGACTGCAATCGGGGACTCGCCAATCACTCGTAGCGCTTCACGCGCCGCGCAAACCTGATCGAGAGCTTCGATCAAGTGTTCCACGTCAAGTGACTCACCAATGAGTTTCGGAACCAACTCAGGCTCGATATCCCATTGTTTAGCATGCTCAACAAACTCTTCGCCGATACCGAGCATCCCGGGCACCCCGAGTTCAATCAATGTGCCCGCCCCGGCCAACAGTAGAAGCCTCATGGCAGATACCGGCTAACAAATCGGCGGCGAACTGGGCTGAGGATTTCCGGTTCCCCTGGGCTCTCCCGCACAGCGGCCGCAACTTCAGTTAGCTGTTCGTGTGCGTGACGAGCCGCGATCGCTATAAGTGCAATTGCGCCCTTGTTTTCGCTCAACGCGTCGCGCACGATTGATACGCCCTTTGGGTTGTCTACATTGAGAATCAAGCGCGTCCTAACTCGAATGGCTGGGGGGCTTTCGGTGCCTAGCCGGACCAGATCGACAGCCGGCGGGCCTGTATAGAGCGGCGCTGTCCGCGTGATTTGCTCAAGAATTTCCTCTGCCTTTGTGGCCAGCGAGACGAGCGGCGGTAATTCGTTTGCGAACACCGCAGAAATTAGATCCGCGGTGGTGCCGTAGACGACGGGCGCAAACCGCATCCAATTGGTATCCTTTCGAATACCACGAATGACCGGGCGGCCAGTGTTCCTGAGGAAATGAAGAGCTGCTCGAATGACATCGCTCGTCTTCTCGTGCGCTTCGGGGGCAACAAAGACCTCTCCTCCGGTTGTCTTTATCTGGTCTACAGAGACGGCCTTCCAATTGTTGCCGACCGCAAGTTCGAAGGCCGGTATGTTTCGAAAGATCGCATCCCAGGCCCTGACTGCTTCGGCGTATGGCGGGGTTCGTGGCACTGACAACCAGAGAGTAGCCCACCGCTTTTCTGTCCATTTGTCGAGGACTCCCTGTCGTACGGCCTCCGAGAGGCGTTGAGCCAACGCCTTCAGGATCGGCGGATGACACTGACGCAGAAACGCTTCTACTTCGCTTTGAAATTGCCCTTCGACAAACCCTTCTCTGTTTAATCGCGGCTTGAAGTGCTTGGGATCAACGTCGATAGATCCTTCGATCCCCCACACGCCCCTTACCTGGAACTCTTGAACAAATACGCCCCTGTAAAGAACGGCGACAGTTGATACGCCCGTCATGCCCTCCCAACCAGGCGGGTCTGCAACCGGCATCAGGTGAGATCGCTCGATCCAACTCGGGTGAGGCAGGTCCAGTGCACCTTCGGGGGTTTCCCGTCGCCTTGAAGAACCGGCTCGTTCTCAGGCAACAGAGTCGCACTCAACCCAGCTACATCCCTGCACCAATGCGGGTACTTTTCGAGGAGCATTTCAAAGTTTTCTGCATCGCGGATGTTAAGGCTAACCGTGGTTCCTTGGACGATCTGCGTGGATGTTACCTCTGTCGCAGCGCCACCAGCCAACATGGTCTTGTTGAATATCAGTCCCACTGGGAGACTCGATCCGTCATTGGATTGCAGTTCGAAACTGTCGGCTGCCATGAAATAGCTAATGACTCCGATCCCGAATTCTCCAACAGAGCGCTTGTTCGCTTCGGTGTTGGCGGCGGATGCGCCGACCTTCGTGAACAGTTCGTTTACCTCCAGTTGGCTCATGCCGGTGCCATTGTCACAAACGCTGATTGTCCCCTGGTCGCGGTCGAAGGTGACGCTGATAGTTGGCTGCAGGGCAGGAGAAACCCCCTGTCGCCGCTGGATGGCATTTATTGCGTTGAGGACGGCCTCTCGGAGAGCTGCGCTGGGATTCGAGTAGAATCTGTCACCCGTCAAGAGATTGAGGATCCGCTCCTGATCGAGTGTGAATTCAGGAGGCCAGATGTTATCGCTCATAATTCCTCATATAGTCTTCGACTTCCAATTCCGTCATCGAAGTCTCCGAGGGACAAAAAGGGAGCGTCGGCAGTTCGGGCTCCGGCAAGTGGTCCCTCCCTCGGGGTTCGCGGAATGGTGGAATGGGGATACTGCTTAAATACACGGGAGCGGCGAACGGTTACAAAAGCTTTGGACGAGGGCGGGGCGGTGGCGGGCGTCCGGCGAGCGGAGGCGCGACCAGGATCAGCGATCGCGCTAGGAATCACGCGACCGGCTCTGGCCCTGGCATTCAACCGTCGAACGGGTGAGGCCGGCCACGGCCAGCGCGAAAGGGCCAAGCATTCCTAGTCCGCCCCACTACCGCCCCGCACTCTCCGCCACCCCAGCCCCCGCGTACGTCAGCCCGAACACCGTATCCGTCAGCCAGCGCCGGAAGCCTTCGTTGTCCATGAACTGCTTGAACAGCTCCGTGTCGTCCTTGAGCACCGCGGTCATCACCCGCTGGAGCGCCTTGTCGTGCTCGATGCGGGCGTTCTGCTTGTCCGAGTTCTTCTTCGCGTTCTGGTAGGCCGCGTCCGCCGACACGCGGTCGGGAATCTCCTCGGTGATCAGCTTGTGAACGCGGTCCGCGTCGGACCACGGGATGTTGCCGAACTGGTCGTTGAAGGCCTTGAGGATGTTGGAGAGGCGGTCGAGTTCGGGCTCGGGCTTGTGGCCGCCGCCGGTGGTCGGCACCGGCTCGATCGCCGCGTCGGCATCGGGGAGCTGGATCCGGACCGCCGCCTGTTTCTCGACCCGATAGCTGTCCATGTCGATCGCCTCGAGGATGCCCCTGGACAGATCCTCCTCGACGGGCGCGGGCAGCTTGGGCACGAGGAACGTCAGGAAGAGCGAGAGCTTCTCCCACCCGGCGTTGGTATAGGGCAGGATCGACGAGAGGAAGCCGTAGGCGCGCAGGAACGCCTTCGCCTTGCCCTTGAAGTCCACCTGCCCGTCCTCGTCGAGCTGCTCGCGATAATCGGCGACGCAGGCGTCGAGGATCGGGTCGAGCCGGTCGCGGTCCGCCCCGTCCAGATAGAGCGCGACCAGCTCGTCCACCTGCGCGTCGGCGTAGATCTGGTAGCCGTCCAGCGCCGCCTTCAGGTCGTGCAGCTTGTCCGGATCGGTCTCGTCGGCGAGGATCGTCGTGCGGTAGTAGTCCGCGAACGCCGCCTGGATCGTGTCGGCGTCGTTCATGAAGTCGAGCACGAAGACGTCGTGCTTCTTCGGGTGCGCGCGGTTGAGCCGCGAGAGCGTCTGCACGGCCTTGATGCCCGAGAGCAGCTTGTCGACGTACATCGTGTGCAGCAGCGGCTCGTCGTAGCCGGTCTGGAACTTGTCGGCGCAGATCAGGAACCGGTACGGGTCCTCGCGGATCCTGTCGGCGATCCGGCTCGACGGGAAGCCGTTGAGCGACGCCTCGGTGACCTTCGCCCCGCCGTACTCGTGCTCGCCCGAGAACGCCACGATGGCCTGGTAACGGCTCCTGCGCTCGGCGAGGTAGTCGCGGATGGCGTGGTAGTACTGGATGGCGCGCTCGATTCCGCTCGTCACGACCATCGCGCGCGCCTCGCCGCCGACCTTGTTCAGCGCGAGCACCTGCTCGTGGAAGTGGTCGACCATGATCTCGGCCTTGAGCCGGATCGCGTGGTCGTGGCTCTCGACGTAGCGGCGCAGCTTCTTCTTCGCGCGCTTCGTGTCGAACTCGGGATCGCCCTCGATCTTCTTGACCAGCTTGTAGTAGCTCTCGACCGGGGTGTAGTGCTCGAGCACGTCCAGGATGAAGCCCTCCTGGATGGCCTGCTTCATCGTGTAGCTGTGGAACGGCAGGTGCCTGACCGTGCCGTCCGGTTGCGGCTCGGCGGCGCCGAAGATCTCGAGCGTCTTGTTCTTCGGCGTCGCGGTGAACGCGAAGTAGCTCGCGTTGGGCAGGAGCTTCTTCGCCTCCATCAGCCGGTTGATCCTGTCCTCGAGGGTCTCGTCGTCCTCCTCGGCGCCGGCCGTGGAGAGCGCCATGGAGACCGCCGCCGAGGTGCGCCCGCCCTGGCTCGAGTGCGCCTCATCGATGATGATCGCGAAGCGCCGGCCACGGTGCTCGCTGCCGATCTCGTCGAGGATGAACGGGAACTTCTGCACCGTGGAGATGATGATCTTCTTTCCCTCGGCGATGAACCTGCGCAGGTCGCCGGAGCGCTCCGCGTGCCCGACGGTCGCGCCCACCTGGGCGAACTGCTTGATCGTGTCCTTGATCTGCTGGTCGAGGATCCTGCGGTCGGTGACGACGATGATGGAGTCGAAGACCCGCGCGTCGTCCTTCTCGAGGCCGATCAGCTGGTGCGCGAGCCAGGCGATCGAGTTCGACTTGCCGCTCCCGGCCGAGTGCTGGATGAGGTAGCGCTTCCCCGCGCCGCTCGCCCGCGCATCGGCGAGCAGCCGGCGCACCACGTCGAGCTGGTGGAAGCGCGGCCAGATCTGGACCGCCTTCTTCCTGCCGGTCTTCTCGTCCTTCGTCTCGACGACCTGCGCGTAGTTCTCGAGGATGTCCGTCAGCCCCGCGCGCGTGAGGATGCGCTTCCACAGGTAGTCGGTCTTGAGGCCGTCCGGATTCGGCGGGTTGCCCGCGCCGTCGTTCCAGCCCCGGTTGAAGGGCAGGAACCACGAGCCCTTGCCCTCGAGGTGAGTGCAGAAGCGCACCTCGTGCTCGTCCACGGCGAAGTGCACGACGCAGCGCCCGAACTCGAAGAGCCGCTCGCGCGGGTCGCGGTCGCGCCTGTACTGCTGGACGGCGTCCTCCACCGTCTGCTTCGTCAGGCTGTTCTTCAGCTCGAAGGTGGCGACGGGCAGGCCGTTGATGAACAGGCCCAGGTCGAGCGCGCGCTGCGTCTCGTCGCGGCTGTAGCGGAGCTGGCGGGTGACGCTGAAGCGGTTGGCTTTGTATCAGCTCCGCAGCCCTGGCGTTGCCGGGCGACGGCGTGCCGTAGAACAGGTCGAGATGGTGCGGCCCGTGCTTGAGCCCGTGGCGCAGCACGTCGATCGTGCCGCGCTTGGTGATCTCGCCCTGGAGCCGCGCCAGGAACTTGCGCCGCGTGGGCCCGTCCTGGCCGAGGTCGAGCGCCTCGGCGACCTCGGGCTGCGTCTCGCCCAGGAAGGCCGAGAGCTGGGCGAGGTCGACGCAATAATCGCGGTCGTAGTCGTTCGGATCGCCGCAGATCCAGCCCCCGCTGTAGGCGGCCGGCCGCTCGCGCACGGCGTCGCCCGCGGCAGCGCCCGGATCGCAGGCCGAGCCGGTCAGCGCCGTGCAGATCAGCCGCTCGAGGCCGCGTTCGGAGGTGTCGGTGGTCATCGGGTCACGCACCTCCTCCAGATCAAGTACCCGTCAAGTACCGCATCCAGGTTAAGTGCCCGTTATAAACAGGCTTATCGGTTCTCGTCCGCCCTGCCAGGATCCGCTGAATCAAGTACCCATCAAGCAACACGCTCCGCGACGCCTGAAGCGGGTCGCCGGGCCCCTTTACTAGGCCCTTTGCTAATCCCTTTGCTAACCGACGCCGATCTCCAGACTCTAGCAAAGGCGTAAGCCCGCTGTTGCGTGTAGCTTGCGGACGCCGAGGCGGCACCGACGCCTCTGAGCAGAGCTCCATACGTTGATCATGCTGAACCATCGCGTGGATCCTCCACGGTCGACACCCATTCCGGTTGCGCGCGAGTGCCGCGTTTCGTCGATCTTGCCGCGTGCGACGGAGTTCCTGCAGGAGGTTGTGGACCTTGCGGAGCTTCTGCTCCTCGGTCAGGCGGTCCGGGAGCTTGGGGAGCAGAAGCTGATCAACATCTTCCGCCTGACCGGCCCGTGCTCTCGCACCAGGGCGAGGATCAGATCCAGGTAGTACTGCTTGTCGAATCCCCGCTCGCGGATGTGCCGGCCGGCCTCGCCGGCCGCCCTGGCCACCGCCGCGGCCACGATGAGGTTGGGGTAGCGGCCCTCGACGAGCCCGGCGGCCTTCAGGCGGCGGTGCTCGTCCCGCCCGATCCGCTGTCCCTTCTGCACCCGATCGAGCAGCATGACCTGCCCCAGGTCGAGGTCGGTACGCTCCATCAGCAGTCGCGTGTAGCGCTCGTCCAGGATGCGACCGGTGACGCTCACAGACACTCGCCCCGGATCGCTCAGATCGTAGTCCGGCAGCGGGAACGAGCGTCGTCGCTGCGTCTCGAACATGCGCTTGATGCCCCCGCCCTGCGTGTCGATCAGGTTCAGCTCGACCATCGCATCGGCGAGGAACGGGTTGCGGTAGAGAGCCTGCGGCGCGTCCTGCCGGATGACTGTCTCGACGTCGCCCGGCAGGAAGTCGCCGACGTTGGTCACGAGAACCCTGTCGGGAAACTCGACCACGACGATGCGCCCGTGCCGGCGGTAATCCTGGTGCGCGATGGCGTTGTGCAGCGCCTCGCGGATCACCCACGGGTCGTACTGGGTGATCTCCTGCGGGAACAGCGTTCCGCTCGGCAGCGCACGCACGATGAGGTTGCGGATGCGCTTGAGCATGCGATCGCCGGCGAGCAGGAACGGCGGACCAATGTGCTCATAGTCGAGCTCGCGGTTGTCTGCATCCTTCAGGATCCACGAGATCTTGGCCACCGCCGGCGACAGCAGGGTCGCGGACTCGGGGCGGCCGAGGAGCAGCAGCGCCGCGTTGGTCACGGCTCCCTGCTTCAGGACGCGGGCCTTGTTCAGGAAGGTCGTCTCGCCCCAGTCGGCGACGTCGGCGGCCTGGCCGGGATGCTTAACGACGAACTGCTCGCGGGCCTTGGCCACGGCCTCGGGATCGAGGTCGACGAGCGAGGCCGCCTCGCACAGCTCCGCCGACCAGTCGCTGCCGCGCGTCCAGAGCGCCCGTGCGTTCTCGGGATGGTTGCGAAGCTCCGTCTTGCTGGCGCCAACGCGCACGTGCGGCGTGCCGTAGAAGGCGACCGGCTCACCCTTGGCGGGTCCGACCTCGAACAGAACGACCCGCCCATCTGGATGTGCGACGGTGTGCACCTCGAACCCGGGGTTCGGCCGCAGTCCCGCGGCGAGCCAGGGCAGAAGATCCTGATTGCCCTTGCCCTTCGCCGAGTAAGGTTCGAAGCGTGTGCCGACGACGGTGTGAGTCGCATCGTCGATGCCGAACACGAGATAGCCGCGAGGCTGATTCGCCAGGCAGGCGGCGTTCGCGAGGGCCGACAGGTAATCCCCGATGGCCTGCGGCTCATGGCGGTTGCGCTTGAACTCGAGCCACTCCGTCTCCGACGGCAGAGCGCGCAGGCGATCAATGAGTTCCGTGCGCTCCCTCTCGTTCACGCCTCGGCCTCCTCGGGGATCTCGTCGGTGTCGCCGGCGCCGGCTTCATCCGCGTCGCTCTCGGCTTCGGTTTCGTCGAGCGGCTCGGGCTCGTCGGCCTCGTCTGGCAGCCGCGCCGCCGCCTCGCGCACGTCGAGCTTGCCGGTGACAACGTCGGCGATCAGGCGGGTGCGGAATTCGCGGAGGAGGTTGATTTCACGCTTAGTGCTTTCGACGCCGGCCCTGAGACTTGCCGTTGTGGACTCAATCGCACTCAACGAGGCGATCCTGCTCGTTCAGCGGAGGGAGAAGCACGACATAGTTGCTTGACGTCATCAAGCGACAGACCCTGCTTCGTTCCTCCGTACATGCTGAGCTGCCCGTGCGTCTGCCCCACACTCGAAAGCAGCACGTACCCCACCCAGCGAGGGATTGGCACGTCCAGTCCGAGGTCGACAGCAAGCGACATGCTGGCTTACGTATGCCTCTTCCACATTGGCCGGCACCACCGCAACGACCCGATAAACGCGGTGATCGACAGAAGGATGTCATCCGTTCAACGCCGGTTCTCGCCGCTTCGCCGAGTACGTACGGTAGCGAGACGGACCTTGTTCTCCAGGTCGAGATCGATTGACGCTCGTGTCAGGTTACCGATGCGGATGAACAAGACTCCTGAGTCAGCTGCAAAGTTGGACCACCCTCGGGAACCGCTTGTTGCGCGGGACACCAGCGACTTTAGGCGGACCACCTCCCAATGCTCCGGCACATCCCCCAGCCACTCCACGCCGGAGGGCTTGAGGCGGACGTCGGGGTCGAGGCCGCGGGTGACGGCGCGGTGGATGATGGCCTGCTTCTGCTCCTCCAGCAGCTTGATCAGCTTCTGCTTGGCGCGGATGTACCGCCGGATCCGCCGGTCCGCGTAGTCGAGGAAGCGGACGATGGCGGCTTGTTCGGCGAGGGGTGGGAGCGGGAACCAGCCGCTTCAGTTGGGAGCCGTAGATGTGGACGTACCGTGAAGCCACGCCCCATGCACGCCTTCTGGTCGCGTGACGCGGCTGAGTCGGATGCGTAACCGAGGAACTCAGGAACCGCAGCCACTTTGGGGCGCAGCAGTAACACATGGCCGCCACAAACAGAATGAGTGCGCAGTGAGATTGACCGCGGACCTGCCAATGTCCTCGATCGTTTCTCCGCTGGCCGCAAACAGCAAGTCGCCATAACGTAATGGCGTGTAATCCGCGGCGCGTTCCGAGGATACATACGCTTTGGTGCTTGTGATGAAGAACTCGTGGCTGGTGTAAAGGTCGCCATAGCGAACACACGGTACGCGAGCGCCAACCTCGTCCCCCTTGTTGCCGCCGTTCCCCTTGAATAGCGGGCCGATTCTCCCGAGCGGTTCGAACCTTCCAATGCTGCGGGACCTCGCCCCAGCCACGGCACGCCAGAGTCCTTTGTCGCGGGATAGGGCTTGAGGTCGGCGATCATGCCTCCGCCTCCCGCAGAATGTTCTCGGGGTCCCAGATCCGTTCGGCCAAATGCCTGGTACAGGGTCTGCCGCCCATCCATGTCCTGCTTGCGGAACTCTTCGTGCGGTCGGAACGGTGAGGCCTGACAGTTCCCGAAAACTGCGGAAGCCGGGATCGTGGTGGTAGCAGCTCGGATGCAGGCTCTGAGCGAGGAGGTTCTGGCCCCGATAGTGCTCGATTTTTTCGCGTAAGGCAGATCACCGTAGCTGGCGTTGAAGCTCTTCGGAAGAAGAGCAGCCCGCCGATCCGGTTGCGGTATTCAGCGAAGTCCGTCGGAGTGCGCGAACTCCTCACTGTGCCGCTCTGGATGATTGGCCCAGATGTGTTCCACCTCGTATCCATGTTTCCCGCCCCGCTTGATGTACTCCGCGTACCGAGACGGACTGCCCGGATTGGACCTCGACGAAATCGGTCATTCGGGCAAGGATCCGATGGATCTGCCGCCCGTTCATCCCATGGAGATAGAAGCGATCGTTGCTCGCGAACGTCTCGGGTTCAGCTTCGAGCCGGGCCTTCAGGATCTTCGCGAGTTCGGTTACGGACTTGCCGCGGATGGCTCAGAATCACCAACTGGAACATGTTGTACTGCATCGTGGAGTAGCTGGTGTCCTTCCAGTTCCAGACGCGGCACGCGATCAGTGATGTCCAGATAGGCGGCGACGATCCTGAGCTTTCGGAGGATGTCGGGCTCAGAGTCGCTACGTGAAAGCGGAGCCAGCAGCACAGGATACTGAAGAGTGAAACCATTCTGCGCATTGTAGTGAATGGCTTCGAGGCCCGGCGTCAGCGTCTCGGCTGCTCGCCGGATCTGGAGGTACCAGGACGAGTAGAAGTCGAAGTCCTCCATGGATGAACCGCCCGAATGCGACGCTGCTGGTCAGCCCCAGCGTCTCAGCATGGTCGCGAACCCATCGATGAAACTCCGTGCCGATCAGGTCGAAGTCTCGCGGCTGGGCGCCGCGCTTCCTCTCGCGGATCTCTGGCGCGTGCTGGCTGCGCAGCCAGGCCTTGATCGCATCGGCGTCTTCCTCCTTGCCGATTCGATGCAGAGCGCGACGCGCTTTCGCCAGACCTTGCTGGATTCGATACGGCGGTCTGCGTCCGTGATGTTGGCAAGGAGATAACCTTTGAGCATGTCCGTGGGCGTCAGGGAGAGTCCACGGTCGTTCATGGTCTCAAAGATCGTGTATGCGTCCGCGTCGGAATAGGCGGTGATCTCAACGAGGTGCACGTTCTCAATGAGCCAATCGGCGAAGTATGGGAGGGCCTGACCTCTAAGCAGATCTCGGGAACTGTTCCTCGATGTCACGGTAACCGCGCCAGGATATTCTACTACCGACTCAGACTGGCCGGTCATCGTCCATGGCTTCGCCCGTGAACAGTGCCTCCATGCATGCAGTCCGCTCGTCGGCACGTCGAGGTTGAAGGAGCGTCTTACCGAACTCTGCGAAAAGATCAAGTCGGCGAGCTGACCGCTCGTCCGTCGTTCTGGAGGTTGCCGGTAGATGTAGGATCAGGAGCAGGGTAAGGGAAGTCAGGCGCTGCTGGCCGTCGATAATGAACTTCCGGCCTCTCCTTGTCACTGATAATGATCGAGCCCAGGAAGTAGTGTCCGTAGTTTTCAACGGCGCTGCGCTCGTGCCTCACTTCGATAGCTCTCGAGGAACTTTCCGATCAGATCATCGATGAGCTCTCGTGATCTGCTTGTCTCCCACCGGTATTCGCGCTGATAGTAGTCGATGGAGAACTTACGCCCTTGAGGAGGTCACGGATGTTCTTCGCCTCACCGCGGATCTCCTTCATCGTGCGTCGCTCCCCGATGATCTCGCTCCAGCAGCCCCTCGGTCTCCTTCTCCAGCGCCAGGATGTCGGCGCGGATCTCCTCCAGCGCGCGCAGCGGCTGCGGCTTGTAGAAGTAGCGGGTGAAGCTGATCTCGTAGCCGGTCTTGACGCTGTCCGGCGCATACCAGGCGTCGGAGGCGTAGGGCAGCACCTCGCGGCGCAGGAAGGCCTCGATACCGCCCTCCTCCAGGAGCGGCACCTGCTCGGTGTCGCGGAGATCCGAGTCGGGCTCGTACTCGACGACGGCGGGCTTGCCGCCGATCGTGGTCTCGAACAGGCCGCGCAGAGGGTCGGGCGCGGTGCCCTTCTTGTGGATCTTCCTGATCACCGGCGGCGCGTCGTCCGTGCGCTCGGCGCTCTCCTTGAGCGCCTTGATCTCCTTGGCGGCGTAGGCGCGCTCGGGGTCGATGCCCGCCAGGCGCAGCGGCCGCTCGACGGTGACCTTCCAGTAGCCGAAGGCGGCGTTCGGGAAGATCTTCGACTGCTCGGTCTCCTCGAAGGCGAGGAAGGTGTCGCAGATGCGCTGGATGTCCTCGTCCGAGAGCTCGCAGTTCTTCTTGCCGAGGTTCTTGCGCAGGGGTTTGAACCACTGCGTGGCGTCGATGAGCTGCACCCGCCCCTGGCGGTGCTCCGGCTTGCGGTTCGTCAGCACCCAGATGTAGGTGGCGATACCGGTGTTGTAGAACATGTTGAGCGGCAGGGCGACGATGGCCTCGAGCCAGTCGTTCTCGATGATCCAGCGGCGGATGTTGCTCTCGCCCTGGCCGGCGTCGCCGGTGAAGAGCGAGCTGCCGTTGTGGACCTCGGCGATCCGGCTGCCGAGCTTCGTGTCCCTGCTTCATCTTGCAGAGCATGTTGGCCAGGAAGAGCATCTGGCCGTCGCTCGAGCGGGTGACGAGCGAGTACTCCGGGTCGCCGGCGTGCTCGATGAGGAAGCGCGGGTCCTTGAGGCCGCCCTTGCCGCCCATGCGCTCCAGGTCGCTCTTCCAGCTCTTGCCGTAGGGCGGATTGGAGAGCATGAAGTCGAACTCGCGCGAAGGGAAGGCGTCGTTCGACAGCGTCGAGTGCTCGGGGCCGCCGACGATGTTGTCCGCCGCATCGCCCTCGCCCTTGAGCAGCAGATCGGCCTTGCAGATGGCGTAGGTCTCGGCGTTGATCTCCTGGCCGTAGAGGTGGGTCGCCACCTGCTTGCCGTGCTCGGACGGCGAGCTCCTGGAGCGTCTCCTCGGCCACGGTCAGCATGCCGCCCGGTGCCGCAGGCGCCGTCGTAGAGGAGGTAGGTGCCGGACTCGATCTCGTCGGCGACGGGCAGGAAGATCAGCTTCGCCATGAGCTTCACGGCGTCGCGCGGCGTCCAGTGCTCGCCCGCCTCCTCGTTGTTCTCCTCGTTGAAGCGGCGGACCAGCTCCTCGAAGACCGTGCCCATGGCGTGGTTGTCGAGGCCGGGGTGCTTCACCGAGCCGTCGCCGTTCAGCACGGGCTTCGGGCTCAGGTTGATGTCGGGCGAGAGGAGCTTCTCGATCAGCGTGCCGAGGGCATCGGCCTTGGACGAGCCGCGGGATCTGGTTGCGGAACTCGAAGTTCTCGAGGATGTCCTGGACGTTCGGCGAGAAGCCGTCGAGGTAGGCCTCGAAGTCGGCCTTGAGCTGCTGCTGGCTGGCGCGGGCTCTGAGGTCGCGCAGCGTGAACTTCGAGCGTGTTGTAGAACGCCTGGCCGGCCGCCTGGCGGAGGGCCTGGTCCTGGTGGATGATCCTCGCCTCATCGAGCGAGGCCTTCATGCTCGAGCACGGCCTGCTTGGTCGGCTCGAGCACGGCGTCGAGCCGGCGCAGCACCGTCATCGGCAGGATGACGTCGCGGTACTTGCCGCGGACGTAGAGGTCCCGGAGCACGTCGTCGGCGATGCCCCAGATGAAGTTCGCGATCCAGTTGAGGTCAGATGGCTTCATGCGTCTGCTGCTATTCAGTGGGCGTGCATCGAATTGAGCCAGGTTCGATTTCTCGTAACGTTCACAGGGGTTCACGATAGCCCGGAGGCGGGCGTCAGCCCCCGGGAGCGAGCGGAGCGTGAACGCTCGTGTTGGGCGCTGCGGGATCCGCTGCCTGCCCGCTCGACTACTTTTCGGTGGTATCAATCAGTTGCCGAAGAGATTGCCGGCGAACTCCAATCCCTTCCGCACGAAGGAACGTGTACCAGTAATCCTGAACCGCTTGCAGAAACGCAAACAGGCTCTGGGTGCTCCCATCGCTCAGAGCGAGGCGGAGATCGGGCCGCGGCGCAACCACGCGCATGAGCCTCCCCGCGCGAGTCCCGTAGATGTCCACGAAATCGGACGTGCGGGCGACGACGCTTCGAGTTGCCACGGCGCGAGGCGCGCCAGACTTGGCCCTCAGAGTGAAGTGCTTCGCGGAGTTCGCCACCTCCGCAACCGCCACCAGTAACGGCTCTCGGCGCCATGTTTCCTCGTACGCTCCGCGCTCTTTTCTCCGGACTTTTCCTACCCTTTCCCAAAAGTAGTCGCGCAACGAATGCGCAGTCACGCAGAAATTGAAGAAGTGGTCAGCCTTGTGGAGCCGACGCGTTGCGTGATACGTGCGGTATCCCTCGCGCTCGAGCTTCCGGTACAAGGCTTCGACCGTCGTCAATCCAGGTGTCAGTGTCAACGTGCCTCACTTCTGAGATTCCGCTGCGAATGCAGTTGCGTCTAACGTTCCAGAGTTGCGAACCGGCGCGTCCTCCCAACCACGGGCTCCGCAAGCCACGATCGATCTGGTACCGCTTCGCAACGCCACCACGTCAGCGCCGGTTTGTCCGGAGCCGCGTAAGCGGCGTAGGCGCAACTCGTTTTTTATCTGAGGTGCGTTCGGGCTTCATGCCGAGGTATGACTACTCAATCGCCCTTGTCCACCGGTCTTGTCATGGCTTCGGCATATCCCGTCGACCTCGCCCGATCCAGAAGTTCGTCCAGCATGGTGGCCACCACGTCACCAACGTCGGCGTCCTGAGAGCGGAGTCTCTCAGCCGCGGCTCAAACCAGCTGAACAGTGCGTCCACTACGTTGGGGTTCCTTGACCAGCGGGACAGCATGCGGGTCATCAACTGGCCCTGGCCAAGGAACCTTTCATTCATGGCAGCGATGTCCTCGACCATCTTGATCGTGATCCGATCCTTCGGAGCGATGAACTCCCCGTCCCTCAAATCAACGTACAGGGACGCGTTCTTAGCGGAGTTAGATTGACTGTGAAATTCTGCTTGCATGGCTTTGAACGCGCTGAGTGCCAGATCCGAGTTGCCCTCGCTCCGAGCAGTCAACTCCGCTTCGGCGGCGGGTATCATATAGGCGTTCGTGTAGTTCTTCGCCCGATGATTGGCGAACACTCTCGCCAATTCGTCTAGGTCAGGCCCCTCGTAGCCCATGAGCTTACCCGACGCCCAAGCCCCCAGCATGTCAATCTTTGAGCACTCTTCGAGTGATATCTGATGGAGCGTCAACGCGCGGCTCAAGGCGCCTGCACCACGCAAGAGGACGGCTTCGTTATACAGATCGGAGGCGTTGTCAAAGATCTTCGCTGCGCCCTCAGCGAGTGCCGCGACGATCGCAGTCGTTTCGGAAGAACCGCCTTGGCACGTTGTTTCGTGCTCGTCCGACATCTACCCACCACGCTGTGCAAATTGACCCACCGTCCGCTCAACGGAACGCATCTCAGATAACTACTGGTTACCGAACCGAACCGTGTTCGGCTTCCTTACCCAGACCGTATCGGAAACACCCGTTCGTAACGGCTACGTTTCTCGGAGCCATTCTCCCCCTTCACACCTGCCTCACCTCCTCCTCCCACCCCACCTCCCCCACCGCGTCCACCGTGAACGCGTAGCTCTCCTTGCGGTCGTCACGCCCGCTATGAGTGACCGCCAACACGCGATGCCCGTCGGTGCGGATGTGGACGATCCCGAACGTCGTCTTGGCGTAGCTGTTCTGGACGCGCTCGGACTTCGCGGACTCGTTGCCAGCGTCGGTGATGTCGTGGACGAAGCGGGGGCCGAGGCGCTGGAAGAAGGCGACCATCTCGGTCACGTAGATGAGCGGCTTCTCGACGGTGGCGCGGGAGTACTTGCCGAGCGCGCCGACAAGGCCGGCGCGCGGGTGGATGTACTCCTTGGCGGCGTTCTCGTCGCCGGAGGAGACGACGCTGACGACGGGGCGGACGGCCTCGAGCATGCGCGGGCTGAAGTCGGCGGAGCCGTGGTGCGGGACCTTGAGCACCTCGGCGGCGAGGGAGGTGCCGTCGGCGCGGGTGCGCTCGAGCAGGCCGGTCTCGGACTCGGCGTTGAGGTCGGCGCCGAACAGGAAGCGCACGTCGCCGTAGGTCAGCTTGAGCACGATGGAGTGGCCGTTGATCGTGTGGCTGGCGGAGAGCGAGCTGCTGCCCTCGGCGTGGAGGAAGGGCAGCGCGGGCTTCCCGGCGACGTCGCCCGGGATCGGGCCGAGCACCTCGATGCCGACGCCGTCGCCGGCGACGAAGTCGAACGCGGCGTCGTCGCCGTAGGAGAGGCGCCGGACGTCGAGGGCGGGCGTACGCGTGCCCATCGCGACGAGCGCGGCCTTCCAGTCGCGGAAGTCGCCGTTCATGCGCGAGTCCGGCACCGCGCGCAGGTCGTCCTCCAGCTCCGTCGCCCAGGTGCGGCCGTCCGCCTTTCTGCTGGCGCCGAACATCTCGGCTTCGGGGCGACGCTTGCCGTTCTTCGACGCCGGCGCCTTCACGAGCCCGTTGTGGTAGACGCGCGCGCAGTCGATGATCGGGCCGGTGCGACCCGGCCGCGTCGCGTTCGCGAGCTTCGTCAGGCCCGCAAAGTGGTCGGCGTCGCCGTGCGTGACGACGATCGCGGCGACGTCGAGCGACTTCGTGCGCAGCACGTGCGACCACGCGGCGCCCACGTAGCGCGTCAGGTGCTCCTCCTCGCCGCCGTCGACGAGGATCAGCCGGCCGCCCGGCGTCTCGATGATCGCGGCGTCGCCCTGGCCGACGTCGACGAAGCGGACCTTGAGCAGCGGCGCCGGCCGGAATCGCGCCGTCGCGGGGATCAGCCCGTCCAGCCAGTCGTAGCGATGGGTGGCGTCGTTCCAGACGCGCTTGAGCTGGACGACGTGCCAGAAGTCGCCCTCCTGCCCCGCGACGCGCACGTCGTCGCCCCAGAAGAGCGTCGCGAGCAGCTGCTTCTTCCCGGTCGCGAGGAAGTGGTCGCGGTCGTAGACGCGGATGATGTCGTCGTCGAGGAAGCGGCGCATGAAGCGTGGCCCTGCGTCGGGTTCTGGTCGATAGGAACTCGGGACATCTTTCTAAATGCCGGAGAGGGGTGGATGGTTACAAGGGTCACGCGGGCGAGGGCGGGGGGCGCGGGCGAGGGCGAGGGGAACTGCGCGGGGTGAGGGCGGGGGGAGTGGGCGCGGGCGCGGGGGACTTACTCTCCCAGCGCCTCCAGGTCGGCCAGGTCCTTCAGTCGGCCGGACGCGCGCTTGTTCGCGACGAGGGACTCGCGACCGAGGAACGGCACCTCGAGAGAGTCGATCCGCTGAACCAGGCGAAGCGGCCAGGCGTCCTGGAAGCGAAGCCCGCTCACGTCGGTCAGAATGTCGATCCGCCGGGGCGGAAGCCCGAGCTGGATCACGGCTTCGGGACGTCGCAGATCGTCGACCGTGATCTGAAGGTCCGCCACGGGCGCGCCGAAGGCGATGACGGCATTCCATACGCGTTCCGGATTGTCCGCGTCTCGCGAGATCCAGATGTCGATGTCACCCGTGGCCCGCGGCAGGCCGTGGACGGCCAGCGCATGCGCGCCCGCGACGAGAAAACGGGCGCCGGCATCGAGGAGCGCTTGCAGGAAGTCGAGGAAATCCGGGTTCACGGCCCGTCGGCCACGTCGCCGAGGCGAGCGATGCGGATCGGCATCCGGGAGCGGGCGTAGCGGGGAAGGGGCAGGCCGGCCAGGGCCCAGCTCTCACGCGTGAGGATCTCCACGAGCGCGAGCCGCTCCTCGACGGTGCTCGGCACAGGAGGGAGGGCCTGCTCGTCGAGCGATGTCCTGCGGACCGTCATCCGCGCGCTCCGGCCTCGGCGGCGAGCAGAGGGTTCGTCGGCCATGGTGAAGTCAAGTTATCGGGCGCACCGCGCAGGCGCTATGCGGCAGATTGCGCCTCTGGCCCGAGCCGGGCCAGCGGAGCGACGCCCGCAACCTCCCATTGCTGCAGGGCATCCGGAGAGGCGTGCAGCAGGCGAGGATACCACGCCAGTGGAACCGATATTGTGCGCCCATCCATGAGATCCACACTCAGGATGTCATCCGAGATGCGGACGTCCTTCACTCGCTCACCCGCATTAGGCCCCGAAGAAGTCATTCGGGATGGATCCAGAACTTGGCGCTCATGCCCTCACGATCGACATGTACGTGGGCCGGCTCTCCGAGGTCATGGCTCACGAAATGGCAGCGATATGGGCCCTTTCGGAGAACCGTCGGCATTCCTCACCGTGCCTCGCCTCTGGACGTTGCCGTTCCTTCGAAAACTCTGGTCCCGGCCCGGCTGAGGCAAGGTTGTGGACAGGCCCTACGGGCATGGTACGGTGCACGGAGGAGTGCTCGCTCTTGGGTCGTGGCATCCCACGAGCGGACAGCCCGAGCAGGCCCAATCGCTGCACTGCACGGCCCAAGTCACGTTCTGCCAATCGGTTGCTTCGGAGGCGACGAACGAGGTACGGCTGTTGCCCCTCGCTGGGGACTCGTGCCCCTGTCACCGGAGGGTGATTTGCTCCAGGATCTCCGCTTTGCGCTCAGGAGTCTGCGCAGGAACCCCGGCTTCAGCGCCATCGCCATCGTGACGCTGGCGCTCGGCATCGGCGCCAACACCGCGATCTTCAGCGTGGTGGACGCGGTGCTGCTCGAGCCGCTGCCCTATCCCCAGGCGGACCGCCTGGTGTCGCTCGACACGAAGGTGTCGGGACCGGGCAAGGACGTCTTCGCGTCGGCGATGTCCTACCCCGACGTTCAGCAGCTGCAGGCGCTCACCAGGGATTTCGACGGTGTCGCCCTGTACAGGGACGCGCGCTACAACTACGCGGGCCAGGACCAGGCGGTCGAGCTGGCCGCCACGGTCGTCTCGCCCGACCTGTTCGGCGTGCTGGGCGTGAGGCCGGCGGTCGGCCGCGCCTTCACCGGCGCCGAGCTGCACGAGCAGCTCGCCGTACTGAGCTACGGCCTGTGGGCCACCGCGTTCGGCAGCGACCGCAGCATCGTGGGCCGCGCGATCGACCTCGACGGCCGGAGCTTCACGGTCGTGGGCGTCATGCCGCGCGGCTTCGCGTTCCCCAACGAGGATACCGAGCTGTGGGTGCCGCTGGGCGAGGCGCTGCGCTCCGATCCGCAGCTGGAGTTCAACCGCCACTTCTACGCCTTCGAGTCCGTGGCGCGCCTGGCTGCGGGCGCCACGCTCGTGCAGGCGCGCGCCGACGTCGGCGTGGTGGCGCAGCGCATCAGCGCCGCCGAGCGGGATCAGCCGGGGGGCGGCGAGCGGCGCATCGGGATCAGGATGCGCTCGGCCGGTCCCGGCCCGGGCCCCGGTGGCGCCGGCCCCAACCCCAAGGTCGCCATCACGACCGGCACCGAGTTCGGCGTCGATCCGCTGAAGGTGGAAGGGGTCGAGAACGTCCGCTCCGCGTTGCTGGTGCTGTTCGGCGCGGTGGGGTTGGTGCTGTTGATCGCCTGCGCCAACGCGGCGGGGCTGTACGTGGCCCGCGCCGCCGAGCGCAGGAAGGAGATCGCGGTGCGCCGCGCGCTCGGCGCCGACCGCGCGCGGCTGGCGCGGCAGCTCCTGACCGAGAGCGTGGTGCTGGCGCTGATCGCGGGGGCCGCGGGCGTGCTGGTGGCGCGCTGGGGCGTCGCCGCCGTGCTCGCCGTCTGGCCGCGCGTGCCGCGCATGAACGAGATCGGGATCGACCCCTGGGTGCTCGGCTTCGCGCTCGTCGTCTCGCTCGTGACGGGCCTGGCGTTCGGGCTGCTGCCGGCGCTGCGCGCGACGGCCCCCGGGGTGGAGGGGGTGCTGCGCGACGAGGGCGGCGCGACGACGGGTTCGCGCCGGCGCCACAGGACGCAGAGCGGCCTCGTGGTGGCGGAGATCGCGCTCGCGCTCGTGCTGCTGGTTGGCTCGGGGCTCCTGATCCGGAGCTTCGTGCGGCTGACGTCGGTGGATCCCGGCTACGACACGCACGACGTGCTGGCGGCGAGCATCCGGCTCACGCCCTCGCGCTACGCGGATCCCACGGCGCAGAACCGGTTCTTCCAGGACCTCACGGACGCGCTGGCGCGCAATCCCGGCGTGGCGGACGTGAGCGTGTCCCGCACGCTGCCGCTCACGGGCGGCGTGGACATCATGGCCTTCGATCCGCGGCGCATTCGTCCGGACGCCGGCGAGGAGTTCCTCGCCGCGCGGCTGAGCGTGGTCGGTGCCGGGCTACTTCGCGGCGATGGGCATCCCGCTGCGGGGGCGCGACTTCACGCCGCAGGACCGCGCGGATGCTCCGAAGGTCGTCATCATGAACCGGCGGCTCACCGACGGCGCTGTGGCCGGGGCAGGATCCGATCGGCAAGATCTTCCCGGTGCCGTCGCTCGGCGGCGACGGATACGACGCGACGGTCATCGGCACCATCGGAGACGTTCGCTACGCCTCGCTCGACGCCACGCCAATGCCGGAGCTGTACCTGCCGCAGCTCCAGCGGCAGGGCGCGGAGCAGATGTGGGTCGTGCTCAAGGCCAAGCGCTCGCCCCTCGCGCTCGCGGGGGCGGTGCGCGAAGCCGTGCGGCAGGTCGATCCCCAGCAGCCGATCGGCGACCTCGTGACCCTGGATCAGGCGCTGTCGCGCTCGACGGCGGCGCGGCGGCTGAGCATGAC
Organism: uncultured Gemmatimonadales bacterium; assembly: GCA_963798855.1. Lineage (GTDB taxonomy): Bacteria > Gemmatimonadota > Gemmatimonadetes > Longimicrobiales > RSA9 > CAWCUU01. Next base: position 1,583,758 of record CAWCUU010000002.1, read on the forward strand.
GCTGCTCACGCTGTTCGCGGCGCTGGCGGTGGTGCTCGCGCTGATCGGGGTCTACGGCATCACGGCGTACGCGGTGACCCAGCGCACGCGCGAGCTGGGCCTGCGCATGGCGATCGGCGCCAGGCCCGCCCAGGTCGTGGGCCAGCTGCTGCGGGAGAATCTATGGCTCGTGATCGGCGGCCTGGTGCTCGGGATCGCCGGAGCCGCCCTGGCGACGCGCGCGCTGAGCTCGATGCTGTTCGGCGTCTCGACGCTGGACGTCGTGACGTTCGCGGGTGCTGTGCTCGTGCTCGGGGCGGTGGCGATGCTCGCGACCTACGTGCCGGCGCGCCGGGCGGCGCGGATCGATCCAATGGAGGCGTTGCGGGTGGGCTAGCGCTGGTTCCGGATCATGGGGTTCCAGCTGCTTCCGTAATGCTGGGGCCGCGCGCGGGCCATCCGCGACGTGGGGGGAGATCTACGGACCCTGCTGTGGCCGGGCGGTCTCCTCCAGCAGGGCCAGGAACCTGGGATCGGTCCTGAGCGGGGCGAACAGGGGCTCCAGCCGGAGCTTGAACCGAAGTGCCGGGTGCTTCTGACGATACGCGGACTCGAGCCATCCGATCGCCGGATCGACCTCACCCAGGGCCAGCCATACGGTGGAAAGGACGGGATCCCGGCGTCCGGTCCGATCCGCCTCCGCCTTCAGATCCAGCAGGATCTTCCTCGCGTCCTCTCGTCTCCCGGCGAGCGCGAGCGCGCGTGCCAGACCCGCCCTCGCGGTGAAGCTGCGGGGCGCGAGCTCGACGGCCCGCTCGTGGGCACGCACGGCGTCCGGCGTCCGGCCGGTGACCTCGTAGATGCTTCCGAGGCTGGTCTGGGCTCGCCAGTACGTCGGCTCGAGCTCGATCGCGCTCTCGAGCGCGGCCACCGCCTCACCGTAGCGACCGGCCGCGGCGAGCGTACTTCCGAGCGATTCGTTCTGCGGCGCGGACAGCGGATCCAGCTCCACGCCCCGTCTCTTTTCGGCGACCGCTTCATCCAGGCGGCCGATCGCGGTCAGCAGGTTGCCGTACCACTGGTGTGCCGTGGCGTAGTCGGGGTCGAGCTCGATCGCGCGCAGGTGCTCCCGTTCGGCCGCCTGCGGATCCCAGGCGTACACGTCGAGGTAGCCGGCGAGCGCCGTGTGCGCCTCGGCCAGATCGCCATCGAGCTCGAGCGCCTTCATCGCGGCCGCGCGCGTCCGCTCGCCCGCTTCTGCCGGTGCGACGTCGCCCTGGAAGCCCTGCATCTCGTACGCGAAGGCGAGGCCGGCGTACGCTCGGGCGTAGCGCGGGTCCGCCTCGATCGCACGCCGGAAGTAGTCGATGGCCCGGGCGAATCCGCCGCTGGTCCGCTGATTCCAGAAGTACCGCCCCTTCAGGTACAGGACGTAGGCCTCCTGACTCGCGGTGGGGCGCCTCGCCAGGAGCGCGCGTTCCGCCGGGGTGAGCTCCGCCTCCAGCGCGTCGGCAATGTGCAGCGCAATGTCGCTCTGGATGGCGAAGATGTCGGTACCTTCGCGATCGTAGCTGTGCGACCACAGCTGAACTCCGTTCGCGGCTTCCACGAGCTCCGCCCTCACGCGGACGCGGTCGCCCTCCCTGCGCACGCTTCCGGTCAGGATCGCGTCCGCCTTCAACCGCCTTCCGATCTCGTGAACGTCGTAATGCCTCCCCTCGAGCGCGAACACGGACATGCGGCCGAGCACGCGTACCCCCTGCACCCGGGCCACGACCTCGATCAGGTCCTCCGTGAGGCCATCGGCGAAGTACTGCTCCTCCGGATCGCGGCTCAGGTTGGCGAAGGGGAGCACGGCCAGGGTCGCGGACCGTGCGGCAACGGGTGCGCCGGCGGGTGCGGTCGCCTCCCCGCGGGATACGCTCGGGAAGATCTTCGGGGTGTCCGGACGATCCCGGACGAAGAACCATGCGCCGCCGGAAACGGCTGCAGCGACCAGGGTGAGTCGCACGGCCACAGCGGCACGCCCGTGGCGCCGGTCCGGCTCGTCGCCCTCGTGCGCGTGCCCGCCGAGCGGATCCGCGGGCGAGGGTTCGAGGTCGGCATCCACGTCGTCGGCGGGAATCCCGTTCGCGCCCGTAGCCAATGCGTCGCGCGACGCGGTGGGGGCGAGGCTCGCGGTGTGCGACATCGGCTGCTCGCGGAGCGCGTCGACGGCCGCGTGCAGCTCCACCGGGGGCGTCACGCCCAGATCTTCCTCCAGCAGCCTCCCGTGGATGCTGGCGTGCTGGAGCGCGCCCGCCCGGTTCCCGCTGCGCTCGAGGGCGGTGATCAGCCGCAGGGCGACGCGTGAGTCGTACGGGTCGTGCGCCGCCCTCGCCTGCCACCACGCCACCGCGCCCACGAGGTCTCCCGTCGCCTCGGCCGTGCCGGCCAGCGCTTCCAGGGCCGTCGCGAAGTGGCCGGAAAGGCGGCCGCGCTCGGCCTCCGCCCAGCGCTCGAACTCGGGTGCGTCCGGCAGGAAGAACCCGTCCAGGAAGGGGCCGGCGTACAGCTCCACCGCGCGCGCCGGATCTCCGCTCCGCAGCGCGGCCTCGAACGCCACGACATCCGGCCCGACCAGCGTCGTATCCAGTCGGACCTGCTCGGAGTCCGACCGGAGCGCCGCCTCACCCAGCTCCTTCCGGATGACGTAGAGGGCGACGTTGAGGAGGTTGCGGCCCCGGTCGGCGTCGCTCTCGGGCCAGAGATAGGAGATCAGCTTCTCCCGGCTCATGGGCCGGGGCGGCGGAAGCGCGAGCAGCGCGAGAAGCGCCAGCCGGTGTCGCTGTGCCGCTCGGCCGCCGAGCTGGACCCCATCCCGGTCCTCGATACGGGGGCTTCCGAGCAGCCGGAGGCGGAAGGAGGGCGGGCTGCTGTTCATGGAGAGTTCATGCGGCGACACCTCGAGTTCACCCGCTGCGGCCATCATGCCACGAGCATCGGAGGTGAAGCAAGCGTCTCGAAGTCCACCGGAGGTACTCATGCACGTCCGCCCCTATCTTGCCGCCGTCGGCTCCTCGCCTGGGCTCATCGCGTTCCTGCTGGGAGGAATGGGACTGACCGGGTGTGACTCGCCCGACGACCCCGTCGCATCCGGGACGCTGCCCGTCGAGGCCACTGCGCTGGCCAACGCGAACGGTGGCGGCTCGAATCCGCAGGAACGGGAGATGATCGACCTGCTCCTCGAATACGAGACACACATCAACGACCAGGATGCGGTGTCGTTCTCCCGGATCTTCACCGAGGACGCGGTCCGGATGGGACCGAGCTCGGGCGACCAGGTCGGTCGCGAAGGCATCCGTGCAGCCCAGCAGGGCGCCTTCAACACGTTCCACTTCAATGTGAGCTTCTCGATCCAGGAAGTTCGCCAGAACGGTCGTTGGGGCGATGGCATCGCGTTCGTGGATGCATACCTGACCCCGCTGAGCGGCGGGTCTTCGGTCCACGTCGCGTTCAAGGCGCTGTTCGTCTTCGAGCTCACGAACGAGGGGTGGCTGATCTCGCGGCAGATGTGGAATACGCAGGCTCCGCCGGCCTGATGGGCCGCCCGAAGCCGCGGCATGCGGCAGGGGGTAGGGGGGCGAGCGCGGGCGCGGGCGCGGCGGGACTGCTTGGGCGAGCTGCCGGCGCGGGCGATCAGCGCCGGCCAGCTCGCGGCGGATCTCCTCGCGGGCGTCAGCGATCTGCCGGCGCACGCGCTCGCGCAACGCGGGGATGTCCGCGGCGGCGAGACCCTTCGTCTCCACCGGCGCCAAGACGCGCGCCACGGCGCGTGCCCGGCCGAAGCGCAGGGAGTCCGGCGCCAGGGCGGAGCGCGTGCCGGCCACCGCAATCGGCAGGATGGCGGTGCCCGTGTCCACGGCGATGCGGAAGGCGCCGTTGCGGAACGGCAGCAGCTCGCCATCGCGCGAGCGCGTGCCCTCCGGGAACACCATGACGCTGACCCGCCGGCGCAGCCGCGTCCGGATCTGCCGCACCGCCTCCGAGCGGCTCCCCAGGTCGCCGCGCCGGACGCGGATGTCGCCGGCCATGCGCATCATCCAGCCCATGACCGGGATGCGGAAGATCGCGTCCTTGCTCACCCACTTCATCTCCCACGGCAGGTGGCTGAGCAGGAAGATGTCGGCGAAGGACTCGTGGTTGGCCACCGCCACGTACGGGCGCCGGGGGTCCTCTATGACCACGCCCGACGCGCGGAAGCTCCACAGCGGATTGAGCTTCACGCACGTCACGGCGGCGCGACGGAACCAGCGGCCGACGCGATAGCGTCCGGGGTCGAAGGGCGCCGTGAGCACGAACACGACGCACAGCAGCGGCAGCCAGAGCAGGACGACGGCGCCGATCACGACCCAGAGCAGCAGCGAGAGCAGGCGATCGAGCATGCGCCAGTATGCCGTCGCCGCGAAAGGTGGGCTATCAGGATTCCCCCCACGCGTTCCGGGGGGCATCCCCCACAGACTGCGCCCGGTCGCGCCGGTATGGTTGCGGCGCCCGTGTCCGCTCCTCCAACGACGATCGACTCGTGAGCGCCACTGCGACGGCCCCGCTTCCCCGGATCATCCAGGGAGGCATGGGAATCGGCATCTCGAACTGGAGGCTCGCGCGCGCGGTGTCGCTGCGGGGTCAGCTGGGCGTCGTCTCCGGTACGTGTATCGACACGGTATTCGTGCGGCGCCTCCAGGACGGCGACGTGGGAGGGCATCTGCGCCGCGCGATGGAGCGGTTCCCCATCCCGGAGGTGAGCGCGGCTGCGCTGAGGAAGTACTTCCTCGCGGGCGGCCGGCCGGAGCGGACGCCGTACCGCATGCTCTCCATGTGGCAGCAGACCGTGAGCCGTGCGCGCGAGCAGCTCACGATGCTGGCCAGCTTCGTGGAGGTGCACCTGGCGAAGGAGGGGCACCACGGCGCGGTCGGTCTCAACCTGCTGACGAAGGTGCAGCTTCCGAACCTGCCGACGCTCTACGGCGCCATGCTCGCCGGGGTGGACTTCGTGCTCATGGGTGCGGGGATCCCGAAGGAGATCCCGGGCGTGCTGGATGCCTTGGCCGAGCACCGGCCCGCGGCAATACGGCTCGATGTGGAGGGCACACCACCGGGCGAGTCCACCGAGCTCCGCATGGATCCCGCGTCACACTGGGCGGGTGGGCCGCCCGGGCAGCTGCGGCGGCCCCGTTTCCTCGCCATCGTGGCGTCGCACACCCTCGCCTCGATGCTGGCGCGCAAGGCGAACGGTCGCGTCGACGGCTTCGTCGTGGAGGCGCCGAGCGCCGGCGGACACAACGCGCCGCCCCGGGGCCGGCGGGAGCTGAACGAGCGCGGCGAGCCGATCTACGGCGAGCGGGACCGGGCGGACCTGGAGCAGATGCGCTCGCTCGGGCTGCCGTTCTGGCTCGCCGGCGGCGCGGATTCTCCGGACCGGCTGAGCGACGCGCTCGAGGCCGGCGCCGCGGGGATCCAGGTCGGCACTCTGTTCGCCTACGCCCGGGAGAGCGGCCTCGATCCGTCGCTGCGCCGGCGCGTGCTCGCCCGCGTGCGCGACGGCACGGTGGACGTGACCACGGACCCGCTCGCCTCCCCCACCGGCTTCCCGTTCAAGGTGGTGCCGCTGGCGCGCACGAACTCGGAGGCCGCTCCGTACCGGGAGCGCGAGCGGATGTGCGACCTGGGCTACCTGCGAACGGCCTACCGGCGCGAGAACGGACGCATCGGCTACCGCTGTCCGGCGGAGCCGGTCGAGGCGTACGTGAAGAAAGGCGGCCGCCCGGAGGACACCGAGGGCCGGAAGTGCCTCTGCAACGCGCTCATGGCCGACGCCGGATACGCGCAGCTCCGTGCCGACGGGCCCGAGCGGCCGGTGGTGACGAGCGGCGATGGGCTGCGGCGGCTTGCCGACTTCGTACCCGCCAATGGGGACTACTCCGCCGCGGACGTGGTGAACTACCTGCTGGCGGGGGGGGAAAGCGCGGAGCTGGTCGGACACTACGACAGGTGAGGTGTGGCGAGCACGAGAGCGAATTGCTTCGGGGTGTGATCTCGACAGCGAGAGGAATCGAGTAGCCGACGCGGCCCCACGGATGACATCTGGACATGGCTCGGATTTGGAGACGAGCCCAGAGTCGGTCGGCGAACGGGCGCGTTGCATTTGGATATCACTCGAATAGCGAGACCCACCCGGATAGCGATGCGGCAACGTGCGTCCAACGCTGGAAATCGATCGCTCATCGCCAATCCTCTGCCATTTTCACTTCTCGGCCTTTCCATGAACCACCGGTCGAAAACCGCGTGCTTCGGCCGCTCGCGTGTGAGGGTCCCGACCACGGTGCCCCCTTCACGATGCCGTCGTCGCGAGCGGATCGTCGCATGGAAAGAAATGCCGGTCGGCGTGTCGAGGTTACGGTGTCGAGCGACTCGAGCGAGGCGAAGGCGAGACGACGTAGGCGATGGCCAATGTCGGAGGCCAGTAGCCCCAGCGCGCGCTCGCGGAGAAGCCGTCGTCGGATATGGGTCCAGCGATGCCGGAGCTGCAGGAGGCCGTTGCGGCGATCGTGAGGAACAGCGCGAGGATCGTCCACTTCATTGCAGGCTCCGTTGACCGGGGAGCTCGGCTCCTTCTGACATAGGAACGATCGGGCGGCGCCGGTGCGGACAGGGCCGACGAGTTTCGGATCCAAGAATTCGGCCTGGCCGCCGTCCCGGACGTGGCGAGAGAGATCGAGTGGCCGACGCGCCTTGGCCATGACATCTGGACATTCGCTCGGATCTCGAGACGAGCCCGGAGTCTCTGCGGACCGAGTTTATCGGGCGCGCCGCGGCGGCGCTGCGCGGCAGATTGCGCAAGCGCGAGGGCCGGGGGGATGCCCCGCTCTCACGGCCGCCACGCGAGCGTGTAGTGGTAGAAGGCGTCCGTGAGGGCGACCGGGTCGGTGCCGTCGGCGCGGATGGTCCACAGGCCGTTCCACAGCTCCGAGGGATTTTCCGGAGGCCAGCCGTCCTCGTTTCGTCGGTCCCGTTCATGGCGATCGTGTACAGTCCGTGCTCCGACCCCGTGCCGTGGCGTCGCTCCCCCGTCCGTACAGCTCAGCTACGCCACCGGGGCGACGAAGGCGCTAAATCCGACGATGCGGACGATACGCATGGGTTCCTCCCGCGATCGAGGTGTCGGATCTTGCCTGGGTGGCCGGTCCCGAGCATCATTGCCGAGGGGTATCGTCACGCTCTCCCCTTCGATAACCCCGTCCTCACCGCGGACCATGATTCTCCTGCGACTGCTCGGGGGACTCTCCCTCACGGTGGATGACGAGCCGGTTTCGGGGCGGGCCGCTCAGCGGCACCGCATCGCGCTCCTGGCCCTGCTCGGCGCTTCCCGGACGGACCCGGTCAGCCGCGAGCGGCTCGTGAGCGTCCTCTGGCCGGAGGCGGGTCCGCGCAGCCGGCACCTGCTGTCGAACTCCGTGCACATCCTCCGGAAGGCGTTGGGCGACGACGTCATCGTAGGGACCGCGGACGCGCTGCGCCTGAACCCGGACCGGGTCCGCTGCGACGTCCGCGAGTTCGACGCTGCGATCGCCGGCGGGGCGTGGGCCGCCGCCGTCGAGCTGTACCGGGGTCCGTTCCTGGACGGATTCCATCTCGCCGGAACGGAAGGGTTCGAGGCGTGGACCGACGGCGAGCGCGAGCGCCTCGCCCGCGCCTGCGCGCAGGCGCTGGAGAGACTCGCGGCGGAGAGCGAATCGGGCGGGGACTATCGGTCGGCGGCCGACTGGTGGCGCCGGCGCCTGGACATGGACCCGCTGGCTGGCCGCACGGTGCTCCACCTGATGCGGGCGCTCGAGGCTGCCGGCGACATCGAGCCGGCGGTGCGGTCCGCACGAGCGTACGAATCACTCGTGCGGGCCGAGCTGGACATCGAGCCCGACCCCGCGGTGGTCGCGTTCGCGGAGCGGCTCGCGCGCGAGCGCTCGTGGCGAACGGATGAGACCGTCGAGGGCGGCGCGGGGCCGGAGCGGCCGGAGGCGGTGCCGTCGCGGCTGGAACCCGCGGACGGAGCGGTTCCGGCGGCGGGGCCCGAGGTGTCCGGGAGGCGGGCGCTCGCCCCCGGCCGTTCACGAACTCGACGGGCGTTTGCCTACCTCAGCGCGGTCGTGGTCGCCGGGCTCGGCATCGCGGGAGTGCTGCGCGCCATGTCCGACGACGCCCCGTCTGGAACCCGGAGTGACGCCCCGGCCTCGTCCGCCATTCGGTCGACGACGAATCCTGCCGCGTACGAGTTGTACCGCCGGGGAACCGACCCCATCCTGTTGCGGAGCGACAGCACGGCATGGGAAGCACTCCGGTATCTCGAGCGGGCCGTCGCGCTCGATCCCGGCTTCGCCGCCGCCTGGGCCGGCATGGCCTTCATCCAGCTTCGGGTCCGGGTAACCGAGTTGCCGGGACCTCCCCGCCGCGACCGCTTGAAGCGGGCGGAGCGGGCCGCGCTTCGGGCCGTGGCGCTGGACGAATCGCTGGCGCAGGGACACGCCGCACTCGCCGCCGTCCGGCTCCAGCTGTTGGACCTGCCTTCAGCGGAAGCTTCCGTGCAGCGGGCAATCGCGCTCGAGCCCGCCAACACGAAGTCGTGGGAGATCCTGTCGAACGTCTACCTGATGATGGGACGCTTCGATGAGGCGTTGCGTGAGGCCAGGCATGAGCTCGCGCTGGAGCCGCTTTCGCCGGCCGCAGAGGCGCAGGTCGCCCGGGCCCTCGCGGCGAGCGGCCGCTGTGATGAGGCGCTGTCCCACCTCGAGCTCCTCGCCGATCTCGATCCCCCTCTGCTCCGCGCCGCGCCCATCGCCTTCCAGTGTTACGGACGGCAGCGAATGTGGCCCGAGGCGATCGTGTGGCTCGAGCGAGCCGGCCCGAACCGAGGACCCGAGGGCGACGCTCTGCTGGGCTACGCGTATGCCCGTTCCGGCAGGGAAGCGGAAGCGCTGGAGATTCATGAGCGGCTTCTGAGCGAATGGCGCCAGGGCAGGGGCAACGCGCTCGCCATCGCCGAGTCGTGCGTGGGGCTGGGTCGCCTCGACGAGGCGCTGGGCTGGATCGAGCGGTCCGTCCAGGAAGGGACGTTTCCCGGAACCAACATCGTCGAGATCAGCGAGCCCATGTTCGAGGAGCTCCGCCGCCAGCCTGGGTTCGAGCGGGTGGCGCGCAGGATGGGGCTTCAGAAGTGGTAGCGCAGCCCGAGCTGCACCTGGAACTCCGATTCGGGATGGACCCTCCTCCAGCGCGGCAGGGTCGCGTCGAAGCGGAAGACCGGTTGCGCCTCCGGTGGTGAGCCCGCCGACTGCGCCGCGTGCTCGAGCAGGGCCGGCGATCCCGTCCAGCGGGTCCACTCCTCGTTGCAGGCGCCGCAGCCCGTCCCCGGCACGCGCTGCAGCCCCCAGTCTCGATCGAGCAGGTTGAGGAGGTTGAAGAGGTCGACCTCGACCTCGGCCCTGTGACCGGCCAGCGGGATCGACTGCCGCACCGACGCCGTCGTCGTCTGCGTCCACGGAGATCGGCAGCTGTTGCGCTCCATGATCCGACCGCGCTGCCGATCCAGGCACGGCGTGCCCGCGATGAACCGCTCGAGCGCCGCCCGCTGCGCGCTCACCTCGGCCTCCGACCCGACGAAGCGGATCTCGGCCGAATCGTACGCGCTGCGGGGCACATAGATCGGGTCGTTCACGTCGGAGCCGTCGGCGTTCAGATCGCCGCGTCCCAATGTCCCCCAGGCCACGTACGTGAACGGTCGACCTGACTCCCCGACGTAGAGCACGGCGATCTCCGTGGACCATCCCGCGGCCGGAGTCCGATACGTGCCCGCCACGACGATCCGGTGAGGCACGTCGTTCATGGACGGAGCCGCCACGAGCTCGTCGTGGCGGCCCGAGACGGGGCCTCCGGTCGACCAGTCGACCGCGCCTGCCATGGCCACGCGAAGCGGCGTCTGCACGTCCCGGACCCGGGAGAACGCGTAGGAGGCCATGAGCGCGGTGCCCGCCGCGAACCGCTTCTCGATGCGGGCCGAGAGCTGATACGAGCGGTTACGGGACGTATTCTCGAGGACGACGACCGAAGGGAAGGAATCGGAGCGCAACGCGGGCGCGGCCGCTCCGTCCGGCGCGGATGGTTCCGTACATCACGCGGCCATTGCGATCCGCCCCCTGTGCACCCAGGAGGTTGAGGTTCACGAACAGGAAGTCGGAGACGTTGCGGGTCACGAGTCCTTCGAGGGTTGCGACCAATCCCCAGGGCAGCCGGCGGTCGTAGGCGAGGGTGCCTCGCAGCGCCTGCGCCAAATGCAGGTCCGGATCGAGGAGGTCCACGTCTCCGGCCGGTGGGGTGGACAGACCGGTGCCGTCCCCGCAAGCGGCGGGCGGCGATCGGCGATCCGGGTCGAACGGCGGCGGAGGTCCCAGGTCTACCGGCAGACCCCCACAGCGCAAGGTCCCGACGCCGGTCCCGTAGCGGACGTAGGGTGACTGTAGCCACGCAAGCGGGGGGCGCCCCGTGAAGACGCCCACCCCTCCACGAACCCTGTCCCGTCCGGTGGCGGAGAGGTCCCACCCGAACCCGAGCCGGGGCGAGAGGTGCAGACGCGCCGGCGGCTCGAGATCGGTGCGCCGACCGAAGATCGAATCGATGGCTCGGTTGTACGGCGGCCTTCCCCGCACGGCCAGCGCCTCACCCCGGATGCCGAGGGTGAGCGTCAGTCGATCGCCGAGGTCCCAGCGGTCGCCGGCGTACGCCGCGTAGTGCGCGCCGTCGATGGGCACGCCGGCGCTGCCGAAGTCGCGCTGCACCTCGTAGCGGGCGGCGCTGCCCTGCTCGAGCGCGTCCAGGCTCGAAAAGGTCCAGGTACCGTACGCGTTGAGCGCCTCGCGTCCACCTGCGTGGAACCAGCTCGCGTAGAATCCGAGCGCGGCCGCGTGGCTGCGGCCGAACGGGAGCGTGAGGTCGTCGCGCAGCGTGATCTCCCAGGATCGGAAGTGTGACCCCTGGGCTGGGAGCGGGCTGCCCGTGACCAGGTTCACCGGACCACCGCCCGCGCCGGGCACCGCCACGCGGATGAGCGGCTGCCGAGCCTCCGGCAGCCACTCGGTGGAGTTGGCTCGGTGCGAAATCAGCACCTCGTTCTGGCCTCCACCGGCGCGCGGCAGAGCGGTGTGGAGCTGCAGCGCAGCGGTCCGCGTCGCGAACTCCTGGGTCATCGCGTTGGTGGACAGCGGAAACGCGCCGGCCGGAGGCCGCGAGAAGTTGCGGTTCCATGAGCGCGCGACGTTCAGCCAGCCGTTTGCGCGGCTGTTCCATCCGGGCAGGGTGAGGTCCAGCCGGGTGAAGAGGCTGCCGATGTCGTTGCGGTTCTCCACCGGGCCGGCAGAGCCCGCCGCGAGGCCGTAGGTCCGCAGCACCTCGTCCAGCCGAGCCAGGTCGGACTCGGCCACCGGCAACTGGGCAGCGCCGCCGGACGCCTGGCCGAGGTAAGGGCCGGGTGCGCGGGAGGTGAGCCTCTGCAGCTCCGACGCCACGAAGAAATGCAGCCGATCGCGGCGTAGCGGGCCGCCGGCGGAGAACCCGACCTGGAGTCGGTCGTACGGCAGCTCCTCGCCCGGTCCGCTCGCCGGGGCGAGCGCGTCGTTGCGCGAGTCCGCGAACACCGAGGCCCGGAGCTCGTTCGTGCCCGATCGCGTCACCGCATTCACCAGCGCGCCGGCGAAGTCGCCATAGCGAACGTCGAAGGGCGAGAGCAGGACCTGATACTCGGACACGGCCGACAGCGGAATGGACCTCCCGCCGGCGAACTCCGGCGGCTGGCTGCCGAGCAGCGACCGCTCCGGCACGCCCTGGATCAGGAAGCTGTTCAGCCGAAATCCCGTGCCGCCGCCAGAGAGGCCCACACCCGTGGAGACCTGCGGAGCCAGCCCGACGAAGTCGTACAGGTTGCGGTTCATCGTGGGCAGACGGTGCAGGAGGGAGTCGGGTATGGTGGTCTCGGTTCCGCCCCCCGCCGCACTTGGCGCCGCCCCCACGACCTGGAGCGGATCCAGAGGCATCGCGGCCGGCTGGAGGACGAACCTCAGCTCGAGGCGCTCGCCGAGCGTCAGGTACACATCCTCGCGTCGCTGGTCGTGGAAGCCGAACCGGGCGACCGTCACGCGGTAAGGCCCACCGGGCTCGAGGCCCTGAAAGAGGAAGCGACCCCCACGTACCTCGGCCTCCAGCGTGAGGCCCGTCGCCGGATTCTCGACCGTGACGCGCGCTCCGTCGACCGGGGTGTCGTCGCTCGAGCGGACGGTGCCCGCGATCTCGCTCGTGGTCACACCCTGCGCGAGCAGGCTCCGTCCTCCCGCGGATCCGGCGGTGGCGAACAGGACGGTCACGAGGAGCGGCAGGCGCATGGTGAGGTGCTCACGCACGAGCTACGGGTCCGTGGCCGGCGACGTGACGGCGAGTGAGGCAGGGGATCCGCCGGGACAACGGGGTGATCGGCCGTTGCCAAGATGCCGTGCGGGTAACGCCGGGAGCAAGAATCCGGCTCTCCATCCCCCTCATCGAGGAGTGATTCCCATGCACGGTCGATCGCAGAAGCGCGTGCCGGTGGTGGCCCTGACGGTCATGGCTGGCGCGGCAGCGCTCGGGCTGGTCCTGTCCTCGTGTGACGACGCAGACCAGCCTGTAGCGGCAGTCACCGGACCGCAGTACACGATGAGCTCGGGAAGCCAGTCGACCCTGCTCGGGCGCGGGACCTACGAGGGCGACTTCAAGGTCAAGCGGATCACGGGCGACTGGCACGCGGAGGTGAAGGTGAAGTCCGGCCTGGACGTGGCCGTCCAGTCGATCCTCTTCCAGCCGGGCGCGCAGAGCGGCTGGCACAGGCACCCGGGCCCCGTCTTCATCCAGGTCGTGTCCGGGACGATGACGTTCTACGAATCGGATGACCCCGATTGCACTCCGGTCGTCCGCAGCGCGGGCGAGGGATTCCTCGATGTCGGCGACCACGCGCACATCGCGCGCAACGAAACGGGATCGCCGGCGCAGAACGTGGTCGTGTACCTGGCGCCGCCCGGAGCGACGCTGCGGATCGATCAGCCGGATCCGGGTAACTGCACGTTCTGATCGGGCGAGCGCGGGAGCGGGGGGACTGCTTGGGGCGAGGGCGCGGGGGCGGGGGCGGGGGCGTGGGGACTGCTTGGGGCGAGGGCGCGGGGGCGGGCGCGGGCGTGGGGGGACTGCGTTGGGCGGGGGTGCGGGGGGCGAGGGCGCGGGGGGGCGGGGGCGTCACCGCGGCTCGTCGTAGACGCTCCGCTGCCGCACGTAGTGGCCGGCGCGGGGAGGGGACGGATGACATGGCGGATGACATGGCAGCAGCGGCTTTGCGCTCGCTCACGACCACGCGCCATTCGCCGTGAGCGCCTCGCCTTGAGCGCCTGCCGTCTCCTCACGTCGGCCACGGCTCGATCCAGCGGACGGGCTCCACGCCGGCGATCAGGGTGAAGTCCTTCGCGTCGCGACTTCCTGCAGGAACGCGACGAGGTCGAGCGCCTGCTCGATGGTCTCGGTCTCCGTGCTGGTCCCGAGGATCTCCTTCGCGCGATCGATCTTCTTCTGCGTGAGCCGCAAGTTCTTGCGCACGACACCCGATCTGGGCATGGGGTTCTCCGGGCTGACTGTACGAATGCACTCTAACGTCTGTACAAACGGGAGTGTCAACCGTGGCCGGTTTTCCGGGCGAGCGCGGGGGCGCAGGCGCGGGCGCGGAGGCGGGGACGGGCGCGGAGCTTGACGGCGAAGCGGGGCCTCATTGTCGCGAGAGCACCGGGAGGAATCCGGCAATCGAGGGTGTCGCGCGGGCCGGTATCCGGATTTTGCTCGGAAATCGAGATGGATCCGGATCTGGTGGATGGCCGGCGCGTCGAGATCCTGACTTCGCTCGGAATACGAGACGAATCCGGATGAGGACGGCGGCTATGGCGTCGCAATCCGGATCTTGATCGCCACCAGAATCGCGACATTGGACGGCGCTATCACCACGATCGCGACATTGGACGGCGCCATCGCCGCGATCGCGACCACCCTTACGAGCTCTTCGGCGCGATCCCGGTCCCGGCACGGACGGCTTGCTACTGGGACCAGGCTGTCGGCTCGCGGTCCCAGCGGTGTCGCCGCAGCGTGCCGAGCAGGTCGTCCGGGAGCGGGCCCGCATCGCTGGCGGCGAGGTTCGCCTCGACGTGGTGACGCTTGCGCATCCCGGGAATCGTCGTGGCGACGGTGGCGTTGGAGAGGATGAAACGCAGCGCCGCTTCCGGAAGGCTCATGCCCTCGGGCAGTTCCTTCATCAGCGCCGTGGCCCGGTCGACGCTCGCGTTCAGGTTCTCCGGCACGAAGTAGGTGCTGCGCCAGTCGCCTTCCGGCCAGGTGGTCTGCTTCGTCAGCGTCCCGGTGAGCGTGCCCTCGTCGAACGGCACCCGTGCGATGACGCCGACATCCATCTCCTCGCACGCGGGGAACAGCTCGTCCTCGGGCGCCTGGTCGAAGATGTTGTAGATGACCTGAACGGCATCGACGAGACCGCTGCGCACCGTGCGAATCCCGTTCCACGGCTCCCAGCGATTGAGGCTGATGCCGACCGCACGCAGCAGACCCTGCCGGCGAAGGTCCTCCATCGTCGCCGACCAGCGGGGATCGTCGAGCCAGTCATCGTCCCAGACGTGGAACTGCATCAGGTCGATCCGCTCGAGGCCGAGGTTTTCCAGGCTCTCGTGCACGCATTGGTCGATGTAGCTCGGCGGATAGACCTCGTCCAGCGGGATGTGCCGACGGGTCGGCCACTCCCGGTTCTTCGGCGGGATCTTGCTGGCCACGTACAGCTCGCGATCCGGAAGCGCTCGGACCAGCTCTCCCAGCAGCTTCTCGCTGTGCCCGTCGCCGTAGGCGAGGGCCGTGTCGAAGAAGTTGCAGCCGAGCTCGACGGCCCGGTGCAGCGACTCCGCGGACTGCGCGTCGCTCGAACCCTTCCAGCCGGCCATCCCCCACATGCCGTAGCCGATCTCGCTGACCTGCCAATCCGTCCGGCCGAATCGTCGATAGTTCATGGTACCCCAGGCGTAGAGACAGGCACTGAAAAAAGGCGCTGACGACAGGCGCTCGCGGCGAGGCGTTCACAGCCGGGGCTACGCGTTCCCCGCGCCCGTGCCCCCCCGCGCTCGCCCACGAATCTACCCCGGCCCGCCCTCCCGCGAAGCGCGCTCGAGGATGCGCCGTGCAGACGCGACGGTCGGCTGCAGCTCCGGATCGGCGTGGCCCCACAGGCGGACGACGGCGGACGCGTGGCGCACGGCCTCGGCCGTGTTCCCCGATTCCTGGAAGAGGGCTGCGAGGCGCGCGTGGATCGGGACCAGGAGCGTCCGATCCGAGACGCCGGCGTTCGCGGCTGCGCGGTAGGCCCAGGGCGTGTCGAGGTACCGCGAGTACGCGGCGATGGCGGAGTCGCGCCGGCCGAGCGTATCGTACGCGCGGCCGAGGAAGGCGTCGACGGGGGCGGTCCAGGCCGTGCTCTCCCGCGCCTGCCGGAGCGACGCGATGGCCCGTTCGCCGTCTCCGTCGTGCAACGCGATGAAACCGTCTGCCGCATCGAGGATCCAGGCGTCGGGCCAGCGCGCGGGCGGCACGACTCGCTCCTCGTAGGCGCGCCGGGCGCGCGCCGAAGTCGACGAATCGCCCGCGATGGCGGCCAGCAGAGCGAACTCGGCCAGGCCGGCCTCCCGCATCTCGTTCCCCTCGGCTCCCACGCTGTCCAGCTGCGCTCTCAGCCACGCCAGCGACGTCGTGTCGCCGAGGACCAGGATCCTGGCGCTGGCGTCCAGCCACCGTCGAAACCCGGGGTCCGGGGGCGTGCTCGACCGGGTCATGTAGCGGTCGGCCTCGGCCCAGCGGCCCATGACCTGGTCCGCCAGCACCTTCGCCCTCGGCATGACGGGACCCATCGCCCGAATCGAGTCCCATTGCTCGGCGGCCGCGAGCGTCATCACCCGGAGCTCGGAGACCGCCCCGCTCTGCGGCAGCTGCTCCGCGGCGCGATGGGCGGCCTCCCGGGCGTCGGCCGTTCGTCCTCCGTCGATGAGCGCGACGACGAGATTCCAGCGCGCGACCCAGCTCTCCGGGCTCAGCTCGATGCCCTTGCGCGCGGCGTCCACGGCGTCCTCCCATTCGCCGTGCGTCCAGTACTCGTCGCTGAGAGCGATCCAGCTCTTCGCGTCGAGCGAATCCCGCAGAAGCGCCTCCCTCGAGAGATCGACCGACGTCCGGTGATCGCCCACGAGTCCGGCCCTCATCTGCTGGGCGTAGATGCGGCGGCTCTCGTCCAGACGGTCGGCGTGCTGAAGGGCGTGGTCGACGGCGTCCAGCGTCGCCGACCGGTCGCCGTTGTTGTAGTGGAAGACCGCGAGCTCGAGCCAGGCCCAGGCGAAGGCGGTGTCGATCTGGATCGCGTCCCGTGCGAGGCGCATCGCCCGCGGGCGCCGGCTCGCGGCCTCCTCGCGGTAGGCCTCGACTGCGAGGCGCAGCGCGGGGAGCGAGGGCGTCGTGGCCTGCATCAGCGGAGTGGAGGCACGGACGGACTTGAGCGACTCGCCGATCCGCTCGCGCATGTCGTGCGACAGCGCGCCGATCGCCCGCACGAGCTTCGTCGAGTCGTCGGCCGTCTCGCGGAACGTCGCCAGCGTTCGACCCGAGTCGGCCGTGACCACCCTCGCCGTCAGGATGTAGCCCGCGCCCGCGCGGCCCACCTCGCCTTCGATGTCGGCCTTGAGCCCCAGGCGGAGCGCGACCTCACGCGCGGTCGCCGGATCCAGCCTCGTGTCGGCGGGCCGCATCATCCGCTGCAGCGTCTCCCGGATCTGCGTGCGGTCCGCAACTGTCACGAAGGTCGACTGCTCCAGGTCCGCCCTCAGCCCCTCGGTCACCACGGCCGCGAGCGACGAGTCGCCGCTCACCGCGACGAAGTCGGACATCACCAGCGGCGCCCTCTCGTCCAGCGTGCCGTTCGCGACGAGCGTAGCCGCGGGGCCGATGCCGAGCGTGCGCATGGCGAGGAAGCCGGTGGCCGCCAACCCGAGGAGCGCGAACGCGAGGACGCCCACGGTGATGGCTTTCGGCCACGTCAGGAATCGCGCGGAGGCGGGCCGCCCGGCAGGGGAGTCCGGGGCCGAGTCCGCTGCGATGGGCGCCGGCGGCTCCGACGGTGTCCGGCGCTCGGGCTCCGCGGGCGTCTCGCGGTCCGACTTCGCCGAACGGTCGATCGGGAGTCCCTCCTGGACGAACGCCGTCGCGAGGACGAGGGGGAGGCCGATGATGAAGAGGACGATGGCGAGCGGCGGCACCCAGTCCGGCAGACCCACGCCCTGCGTGATGTCGAGGATCACCTCGTAGCCGATCCACGAAACGGCAATGTAGAGTCCCATCACCTGCCAGAGAGACCGGCGGTGGGCCTCGACGATGACCTTTCGCAGCCGATCCCGCAGACTTGGGCCTGCCATGGGCACACGGGAAGGGGGAGCAGCGCCGCCGTCGGGACTCAGCCGAGCCGCGTGGTGAGACGGCGTAGAGATGCCTCGACGATACACGAGCGGTCCTCGCGCATCCAGAGGGGTGCTTCGCGGGCGAGGGCGGGGGCGAGCGTGGGCGCGGGTGGTGCCTCGGGCGAGCGCCGGGCGAGCGCCGAGCGAGCGCGGCGCTGCCGAACGGGCCGTTCACGGTGATCGGCTCGGCTTTCCGGTCTCGACAGGCGATTCGTCGGGGGACATCAGTCTCGTTCGTCATCGAGTTCCCGACGAGAGGCCTTCCGCCCAGCGCCGTCGGCGCCGGTCACGTGGACCTGCTCGCCTCCCCTTTCGGAAGCTGCGACGGAAGTACGCGCAGAAGCCGAGCCTGCCCGCCACGGAAACGGCGGCGCGGTAACCGAGACGAATTTGGTAGCCGACGCGACGGTGGTGGACGACTCTGGATTTCGCTCGGATACCGAGAGGGACCGAGAGCGGCTTAGGAGCTGGCGTATCGTGGTGGGGATATCGCTCGAATTCCGAGACGAATCCGGCGGGCGATCCTGCCACGGGCGTCCTGTGCTGGAGATCGATCGCTCGCCGGGTGGCGCGCTTTAGCGCCGGCCGCGTCACGCCGCGAACACGTGCTCCGCGTGCCAGCGCAGGAGTTCGGGATCGGGCGCATCGCGCTTGTCGCGCGGCATGCGCACCGGCTCGCCGTTCAGCGGATAATAGCAGTGGCCGTTGTGAAGCTCAGGATGTCGCCGCCACGCGGCACCGTCAAACGCCTCGAAGTCAGCGCCTCGCCGTGAGCGCCCTGCAGTCAACGCTTCGCCGTGAGCGCTTCGCGGTGAGGGGGCACCTCTGGCCGCGCGACGGTGGCCGGGGGCGGTGCGCCCCCGGCCACACGCGGTTAGCGCGTCTGGGGAAATCGCGGCGCCGTCGGTCCTACGGACTGCGCCAGCCGCCGCGGCGCTCCGCCGCCGTCGCCCGGCCGAGCGCCAACGATCGGAAACGAGGGCCCGGACGTCGTGCTCTGCATGGCCGCGACCAGGGCGTCGGGCGGAGCGCCACCGTCGATCGCGGGGCCTTCGGTAGAGGTGGTCGCCCGCGATGGCTCGCCGGCGGTGCGTTGCTCGAGGGTCAGCGCGGGGGCTCCCGCCTCTGTCACGTCGATGGTGATACGCATGGCGTCGCCTCCTTTACCAGCCGAGCACGGCGTAGCGGGCTTCGATGTTGACCGGCTCCGCCGTGTAGTTGGTGATCGAGATCCAGTAGGTGATGTACTGGTCGGTCGCGCGCTCGACCTGGACCGAATGGCCGATCTGCGGTCCGCCGGGCAGCGGCGTGACCGGAACCACCGTCCAGACCACGTGCCAGTGCGCCGGCCAGTTGTAGGTGAACCAGCGCTGGGTCGCGTTCGCGGCGACGGTGCCCGTGAACTGCACGCCCAGCCACTCTGCGGTGCGCAGCGCGAGCGGAATCAGCTGGCGCAGGTTCGGCCGGTTGCCGATCCGCTGCGTGCGCGGCCGGCCGGGTGCGTCCTGCTGCGGCGAGCCGGTGGCCCGGAGCAGCTCTCGCGCGCGGGCGGGCGAGAGGGGGATGCGCCCCGCGCGCCGGAGCACGCCCTGGATGCAGGCGAGGGCGCCCACGACGGTGGGGGATGCGCTGGAGGTGCCGCTGAACTGGTCCGTGTACCAGAGGTCCTCGCTGCTGCCGCCCTGCAGGTCGCCGTAGCCGGTGCTGGTGACTTCCCAGCCCCAGCCCTGGCAGTCGATGCGGCTCCCGAAATTGGAGAAGAAGCAGCGGGCGCGGTCGACGTAGACCTCGCCGAACGATGGCTGGCTGGTGCGCCCGTGAGTCCCGGACGGGGGATTGCCGGCTCCGACCATCACGGCGCCGGAGCTGGGGCTCGCGGGGTTGAACGGGTTGCGCCAGGAGGCCGGGAAGCCGGTCAGCGGGGTGTTGTAGACGGCGTCATCGAGGTTGTTGTTGCCGTTCCCCGCGGCCTCCACGACGACGATCCCGCGGCTGACCGCGTAGCGGATGGCCGCGAACTCGGCCGGCCAGAACTCCACCGCAGTGTAGCCCTTCGACGGGTGGCCGTACTGCACCTCGATCAGGATGAGATCCCCGGGGCGCAGACGGTCGGCCGCCGCCGTGATCGCACCCGGCAGCCCGCCCGTGTCGAAGATGGAGGAGCCGCGGACGTTGGCATCCGGCGCGATGCCCGTGATGCCGAATGCGTTGACGTCGCCGCCGATCACGCCTGCGACGGCGGTGCCGTGGTTGCGCCAGCCGAGGTCGGTGGTCGGGTTGCGGATGACGCCGGCCTGGTTCACGCGCAGGTCCTCGTGCGTGAAGCGCCACGCGCCCTCGCAGTCGATCACGTAGACGCCCGCGCCGCGGCCGCCGGGCACGGTCCAGGCGTAGCGTGCATCTATCCCCGTCGGCGCGGCATCGAGGTAGGGCTGGCGGCTCGTGAAGTCCGCCGTGGTCGGCGGCGCCTCGGTCACCGTCGCCGTCATCTCGTTGATGTGCTCGGGCGGGGTCTCGGGTGGCGCTTCCGGGGCAGCGGTCCTTCCCGCGCGCGGCCGCGGCGGTGCCTCGACCGGAGTCGCGGGCTCCGGCCGCGGCGTGACGTACGCCCCGGCCACCTCCGGAAGGTCGGTCAGGCGCTCCGCCAGATCGTCGAGCACATCGTCGGGGGCGTCGACGTAGTAGTACAGGTCCAGATCCGTGGGAGCCTCCGCTCCGCCGACGGTCGGCGCCGCGACGCGGGCCTGGATGCGCTCCTCCGTATCGCCGAACAGCGGCCGCATGCTGGCGCCGCTCTCGCCGAGCAGATCGTTCATCGCGCCGGTGTCGGCGCCCACCGCGGAGGTGATCCCGGTCGCGCGAGCGCGCAGCCCCGCGTCGCGCTCGGCGATCATCACCAATACACGCGGCGGTGCGAATTCCTCGGGTCGCTCCCCGTTCCCTGCCTCCCGTGGTGTCGTCTTTCTCGGTGCCATGGACTGCCTCCTCTCGGCACGGGATGCTCTACACGCGCGACCGGATGTCGCTCGATGGGTGGCGCGGCCGCGTCGGGGACGGATCAGGCCGGCGTCGGGGGCGGCTGTACGTACGCCGCATCCACGGCGTCCAGCTCGATCAGGGCCGCGGCGAGGCGGCCAGCCTGGTCGGGGGTCTCGGCGGCGGCGGTGAAGAAGGACTCCAACTGCGGATCCGCGCTCCCGGGGTGCTGGGGCTGCAGCACCGTCTGGAACCGGGACAGCACCTCCTGCAGCTGCGTCGCGCTTGGAACCTCCGTGCCTCCGCGCCATGCACGCGCGACATCGCTGCGAAGGCGAACGACGACGTCGGTCAACGGTCCCCGCGGTTCAGGCCAACGGTCCACCACCATTCAATATCGTGACGCGACCTCCAAACCGCGTGTCAGGAACCGGCAGCCGATCACTCCTGCCGTGCGCGCCGCTGCCGCTCCCACCAGCGCCACGCCAGCCACTGCCAGCCGAGGTGCGCGCGAACGACGGAGGGAGTCACGCCGAAGCACCGCTTGAACGCGTGCGCGAGCGCCTGCGAGTCCGGGTACCCGAGCCTCAGGGCGACGCGGGTGAGCGGTTCGCGAGCATCGGCCTGAACGAACATCGCGTCGATGAGCGTCCGGACCAGAACCTTCCACCGCACGGGTGCCGGCAGGCCGCTCCGGGCGAAGGCGTCGCGGAGCCCGCGGGCGGTGAGGCCGACGAACTTCGCCATCGCGGGCACTCCGGTCGAGCCGGATCCGCGGGCGAGCGACCGGCCGGCCCAGCGCCTCCGTCCCTGCTCCGCGGCGTGACCGAGCGCGTCGCCCAGGAGGTCCGCGAGCCGCCGATCCCGCACGACGCCCGCGTACTCGAGCCACCCCCCGAGCGCGCGCGGGATGGGTTCCAGATCCGTTACCGTCTGCCGCAGGAGCGGCTCGAGGGGGCGCGCGTCCAGCGCGACCAGGGGCAGGCCCACCGCCTGCGCGATGAGGGCGACGTCGCCGCGAGCCACGGCCGCGATCGAGGACCCGGCGACGACCGAGGCCGCGGGCGCCACACGGGTGACCGCCGCCGCGTCGCGCCGGAGAGCGTGCCCGGTGGTGCGCTCGGTGATGTGCAGCGCGAGGACGTTCCCCGCCGCGCGTGGATCGCACCTCCTCGCGGTCGCGAAGAACCGGTAGGGAGGCCGGGCGCAGGAAAGGGGAAGGCGGATGGCCCGGCTCCATCTCGTTCTCGGCACCGGGTAGGGAAGCCGCCGCTCCGCGGGGCTCGTCGGCTCCGTGTGCTGGATCTGCGAATCGCGTGTCTCGAGGGTGTCGCCGCTCCAGGCTCCCGGCCTTGGCGCGTTCTTCTCGGGTGACATCGACAGCGACTCCTAATGGGTGGTTGGACAGCGGGCACGGGACGGCGGTGCTGCGTGGGGGACTCCTCGCGGAACGGGCCGAAACGAACTGAGCGCGCATACTCCACTACTCGAGGCGGACGGGACTCCCGACGGACGAAACCGAGCGCGCCGAAGGCGCGCGCCACGCGGCGTAGGCGGCGGAGGCGAGGGATGCCAGGAGCATGCCGCGGTCCATCGCGCCCTTGCCGAACAGGAGAGTGCCAAGGATGGATCTCGGCACCACGACCACGAGGAGCATACCCGCGAAGTAGATTCCGCCGACGACGCCGAGCCAGCGCATCGCCCGTCGCCTGCCGTCCGTCGCATCGCGCGGCGGGACCGGGTGGGGGATTCCGGCCTGGTCCGTCATCGGGTGATCGAGAACGAGATGGCGATCCTCCCGTCCGCTCCGGGCGCGACCCTCATGTGCGTCGTGGCGGCCACTCTCTCCCACCGCTCGCCCGGATTGAGCGATCCGACGACTGCGCCGGGATCAGGCCGACCACGCGAGCGCTCCGCCGACGAGCAGTGCCTTCTGCCCGGCCGAGAGGCAGAGGTCGCAGGGCCCATCGTCGCCGGACAGACCACCGAGGAGCGCTGCGGTTCCCCCCATGAACAGGAGACCCACGCCGCCGCCGCGGAGCGCTTCCACAGCGCGGCTGCGGGTTCGGCGGACGGCCCAGCGATCGATCGCGGCCACGGGCACCCGGAAGGTGTCCGCGCTGGCGGTGTCACGGAGCACCAGGGTATCGGCCCTCTGGCAATTCGCCGGGGCGGAGTCCGCCGGTGATCCGGACGCGCTCCCCCGCGTGAGGCGGCTCGGCACCCTGCCCGGCGAGATCGGCGGCGGATCCGACCAGGAGCATGAGCGAGAGTACGAGAAGGACCGGGACCTTCATCGTGACCTCCATAGAGCGCCTCGCCATCCACATAGGAATGCCGGCCGGGCTCGTGGGGTTACACGGCCGGGCGGGGGCGCGGCGCGAGGGCCGAGTGGGGGGCGCCGCGAGGGCCGAGCGAAATCTCGCAGGCGACGGCCCGGCGGCGAACGGGCTCTGGAATCAGCTCGGGTATCGAAAGAAAGGTAGATTCGGTCGGCGGACCGGCGCATCGCGATCGAGATATCGCTCGAATTCCGAGACGGGCGGATCGCGATGCAGCCGCCTGCGTCCACTGCCAGAAATCGATCGCCGCTGTCCACGCTTGCAGAGATCGCCTCGCCTCAGCGCCTCGCCGTCAGAGCGGCTCGCCCGTCAGCGGCCGCCGTTCGACCCGGATCCGGGGCCGCTGCGCCGGCGATTCGGCACCTGGAAGGCCGGCGAGAAATCATCGGCCGCTCCAGGCGAAGCCCGCGCGGACGCGCCACCGACGGTACCGCCGGCTGGACCATAACCGCGCCCTGGCCGGCGCTACGGATGTAGCCCCAGCGCCTCACCGTCAGCGCCTCGCCGCTCGCGCCTCGCCGTGAGCGCCTGGTGCGCCTCGCCCTCAGCGCCTGCTGTCAGCGCCTGCCGTTAGCGCCTCGCCGTCAGCGCCTCGCCCTCAGCGCCTCGCCCTCAGCGCCTGCTGCTCGCGCCTGTAGTTGTCGCCTGCCGTTGCAGTCGTCCGTCCTTGCGGCTGACCCGCATGTCCTCGGTCATGTACTGGCCGAACCACTTCATGATGTAGAGCTGCGTCCGCAGGAAGTTGGACGGCTGCGAGCCGGTGCCGTGCCACTCCTTGTTCATGCGGATCATCTTCGTCGGGACCTTTCGGATCTTCAGGGCCGCGTAGAACTCCTCCGTTTGCGGAATCGGGGTGCGCAGGTCCTGCACGCCGGTCATCAGCAGCGTCGGCGTCTTGACGTTGCCCACGTACATGAGCGGCGAGCGCTGGAGGTGCTCGGTGGGGTCCTCCCACGGGTACTTCCTGAAGTTGGAGTACCAGTAGGGGCCGTCCGTCGTGCCGACGAAGGAGAGCCAGTCGATGACCGGGCAGCGGACCACGGCGGC
This sequence comes from uncultured Gemmatimonadales bacterium, assembly GCA_963798855.1. Lineage (GTDB taxonomy): Bacteria > Gemmatimonadota > Gemmatimonadetes > Longimicrobiales > RSA9 > CAWCUU01. The sequence goes on from CAWCUU010000002.1 coordinate 1,607,741, forward strand.
GGCGAATCGGTCGGTGTGGCCGACCGCCCACGACGACAGCACGCCGCCGCCGGAGCACCCCGTGACGAAGAGGTTCTGCGGGTTCACGTACCCGCGGCCGATCACCTCGTCCACGCCGCGCATCAGGTCGTTGAAGTCCTTGCCCGGATACGCGTGGTCGATCTCGTCGACGAATGGCGTGCCGTAGCCGGTGGAGCCGCGCGGGTTCACGTAGAGGACGACGTAATCGTTGGCCGCGAAGTTCTGGAACGAGAAGTTGAAGCCGACGTCGTACATCGACCACGGGCCCCCGTGGATGTGCAGGATCAGGGGGTACTTGCGCGCCGGATCGAAGTCCGGCGGCTTCACGACCCAGCCCTGGACGGGAAGCCCGTCGTCCGACTCGTAGTCGATCTGCTCCACCTCCCCCAGCGTCACGTCCGCGAGCACGTCCTGGTTCACGGCGGTCAGGTACTTCGGCTGCGGGTTCTTGAGCGAGAATGTGACGACGTCGCCGGGGCGGTCCGGCGTCGCCATCACGCCGACGCCGACGCCGCGTCCGACATCCGACAGCGACAGTACGTGCATGCCGTCCGGGGACAATTTCCTCGGCTGCCCGTCGAGCGGGGCGAAGTAGAGGTCCTGGCGTCCGGAGCCGCGCACGGTGAAGTAGACGCCGTCGCCGCCGGGAGACCACGTCACGTCGTAGGGGTTGCGGTCCAGGCCGGCGTCGATGAGGCGAGGGTTCGAGCCGTCGGCGTTCATGACGTACAGGTGCTGCACCAGGTACGTCCGACCCGTGGAGTCGGCGCCGACGTACGCGATGCGACGGCCGTTGGGAGAGACCTTCGGAGAGCCGTCGGGCCCGGTCCGGTGCGTGAGCTGCCGCACCTGCCGGCTCGTCACGTCCGCGGCGTAGACCTCGGACTCGCGGATGTGGTAGTCGGCGTCCTCGAGGCGAAGCCCGCTGAAGTAGATGGTGTTCCCATCCGGGCTCCATTCGGGCTCGCCGTCGTCCCAGTCGCCGTCGGTGACCTGGCGCGGGGTTCCGCCCGCCGCGGGAACCGTGAAGATGTGCCGGTAGCCGTCCGGCAGGAAGCCCTGGCGGTCGGCCCGGTAGTCGAGGCGGTCGACCACGCGCGGGTCCTCGGTCCACTTGGCGCCCTCCGGCCGACGCGGCAGATCGATCGTCCAGCGGTCGTGGCTCGGCACCAGCATGTCGAACGCGATGCGGCTCCCGTCCGGAGACCAGGCGAGGTTCGATGCGTTCTCCGTGAGACGGGTGACCTGCGTGACGGCTCCCTGCCCCCGCCCGCCCATGATCCGCACGTAGATCTGACGGTGGGTGCCCTCGTCGCACTCCTCCAGCGCGCTCGGGTCGCTTCCCGGCGTGCCGCAGGCCAGGAAAGCCAGTCGATCGCCGGACGGCGACCAGCGCGGTGAGCTCCCCTCGGTCAGGTAGCGGTCGTGGCCGCCGTCGGCGTCCATGATCCAGAGCGCCGACTTGTGCGAGTCGGTCATCGGGTCGATCCAGCTCCGCACGTAGACGATCTCTTCGCCGGACGGCGAGAGCCGCGGCTCCCGCACGCCCTCCATGTCCATGTACCTGTCCAGCGTCAGCCGCGTGGTCTCCGCGGAAGGCGTGGACGTCTGGGCACGCAGCGGGCTCGCGAGGCACAGCGGCAGGGTGAGGGCGGAGCCCAGGACGAGGCGTCCCAGGGCACGACGCCACGGCGGCGTCCTCGCTGCCCGGGCGGTCGGCACGTTCATGGTGTCGCTCCGGTTCTGGGGGGGTCGGAACGGGACCTGTGGCTGGAGAGGGGCAAATTAGGCGAGCGCGGGGTCGAGCGCGAGCGCGGGGGCCGGAGCCAGGCGCTCACTGAAGGCTCAGAGGCAGGCGCTGACGGCGAGGCTCAGAGGCAGGCGCTGACTGAAGGCAGCCCTGGCGCCTGGTGTTGGCGCCTGCTTACAGGCCTGCAGTTCGCGCCTGCAGTTCGCGCCTCTCAGGGTGTACGATCCGGGCCTGGTCGCCTACACCTTTGCAGAAGTCGGAAGAGCGCCGCAGGTGCCCGGTCCCCTGATCCGGGTGCCGGCCGGCACTCTGGTGCGGCTGAGCCTGACGAATCGCATCGCGGGTCGAACGCTGAAAGTGCACGGCTTCGTTCCCCCGTCCCGCGAGTGCGGAAGACACGGTCGCGGTCCCGTCCGGCCAGACTCGCGACGTCGAATTAAGGCTCGACACGCCGGGCACGTACCTGTACTACGGCGGCTACGGCAGGTCGATCACGATGTCCTTCCCGTAATGCCCGTCGGTCCACCAGTAGATGCGCGCCTGCGTGGCATCGGAGCCATAGCCCATGAGCTCCTGGTAGGGGATCCGCTTCGCCTCGCCGGGAGCGAGGGCCGGCCAGTCTTCGGGCGGGGCGAGGTCGACGACGGCCGCGATGCGCTCCTCGAGCGCGACGTACCGGATCGTCGCGGGCGAGTCGTTCCGGAGCACGAGACGGCCGGAGAACGCCGCCGCGGAGAAGCCGTCGCGGACGACCGGGCCGGCGATCCCGGAGCCGCAGGCCAGTGCGGCGACCAGCGCGAGCAGGAGGGCGGCCGGTTTCCACCTCATCTCGATCCTCCGCCTTTGAGCTCGGGTTCGCGTGGGCGGGGCGCCTGCGTGCGTCCCGTCACCCAAAGAACGCTCGAGCGGGGTGGAATATGGCGGGCGCTGAAGACGAGGCGCTCACGGCGAGGCGCTCACGGCGAGGCGCTCACGGCGAGGCGCTCACGGCGAGGCGCTCACGGCTAGGCGCTCACTGCGGCGCGCTCGAAAGAGGCGGCGCACTCCCGAAGGCCCGAGAGCCTGCTGCCCGCGCCTGCTGTTGGCGCCTGCTGCTCAACGCCTGCCGTCAGCGCCTGCCGTTCACTCCGCCCTCATCGCCTCCCGCGGATCCACCTTCATCGACCGCGCCGTCGGCACGGCGGTCGCCGCGACGATGGCGCCGAGCAGCACGGCCGCGGCGAGGACGTACACGCGCGGCTCGAGCGCGCGGACGTCGTAGAGCACGCCGCTGAGCTGGCGGTTGATGAGAACGGCGAGGGCGACGCCGGCGGCGGCGCCGACGGCGGCGACGGCGAGGGTCGGCCGCCCGATGGCGCGGACGAGCGACGCGGCGCTGGCGCCGAGCGCGCGGCGGATCGCGATCTCGCGCGAGCGCTGCAGGACGGAAAGCGTCGCGGTGCCGTAGACGCCGACGGCTGCGAGGAGTAGCGCGCCGAGCGCGAAGCCGGCGAAGACCTGGGCGCCGAGCCGGCTGCGTACCGTCGCGTCGCGCAGCTGCGCCGTCATCGTCTGCACCCGGCCGGGCGCGTGTCCACTTCCCGCGCGGCGGATCGCGTCGCGCACGGGCGCGATGAGCGACGCGGCGTCGCGGTCGGCTCGGATGAAGACGACGCCGCGCTGTCGCCCGGAGAACGGGACGAAGATCGCGGGCCGCGGCGGCTGCTCGATGTCGCCATAGCGGGCGTCCTCGACGATGCCGACCACGCGCGTGGTGCTTCCGTCCGCCTCGACCGGCGCGGCCATGGGATCGGCGTCTCCCCAGGCGAGGCGCGCGGCGGCGCGGTTGACGATGAGCGGGTGGTCGGACGCGGTGTCGTCGCCCGCCCGGAAATCTCGCCCGCGGACGATGGGCGTGCCGAGCGTCCCGAAGTAGCCCGGCCCGACGGTCGCGTACATGACATGGACGCTGCCGACCGTCCCGACCGGCGCGATGCTCGTGCCGTCGCAGTGGTCGCCGAGCGGCGAGCAGTCTCCGAGGGCGACGTCGCGCACTCCAGGCACCTCGCGGATCTCATCCGTCACCGCGCGCCAGAGCGCTTCGGTCGGCTCGCTCTGCGCGCGGATCGGGTCGAGCGTGACGTTCACGGCCAGCAGGCGATCGGGATGGTAGCCGAGCGGCACGTCGAGCGTGCGGCGGAAGCTCTCGAGCGTGAGGCCGGACGCGGCGAGGAACGCGAGCGCGAGCGCGACCTGCACGGCGACGAGCGCCGAGCGCGCGAGCGAGCCGTCGCGGCCCGCCGAGGAGCCGCCCTGCCGGAGCGTCGCGACGATCGCGGACCGGGCCGCCCGCAGCGACGACAGCAGCCCGACGCCGGCGCCGATCGCGAGCGCGAGCAGCGCGGCGAAGCCGACCGCGCGCGCGTCGAGGGCGACGCCGAGGAAGCTCAGCCGCGTGAGGTCGGTGCCGACGCCGGTCGTCGGCATCGAGAGAGGCAGCATCGAGGCGAGCCCGCGGGTCGCGACGAAGGCGAGGCCAAGGCCGAACAGGAGCCCGACGGCGGCGAGGACGACGCTCTCGGTGACGAGCTGGCGGACGACGCGCGGACGGCTGCCGCCGAGCGCCAGCCGGATCGCGAGCTCCTCGCGCCTCGCCTCGCCGCGCGTGAGCAGCAGCGTGCTCAGGTTGACGCACACGATCGCGAGCAGCAGCGCCGCGGCGACGCCGAGCAGCCGGACCGAGCGGCGGATCGCGGGGTTCACGCGCAGCTCGGAGAGCGTGTAGGCCGCCGCGCCCCAGTGCCCCTGGTCGTCCGGGTAGGCCTCGTCGATGCTCGCGCCGAGCGCGGCGACGGCGGCGCGGGCCCGGTCCGGCGCCACGCCGTCGGCGCGTCGCCCGACCAGCTCCATGTTGTGCGCGCCGGCCTGCGCCAGCACCGCGGCGCTGCGCCTCGCCGGGACCGGCAGCCACAGCTGCGCGTCGCCGCTCAGGCCGTGGAAGCCCGGAGGCATGACGCCGATGACCGTGCGCTCGAGGCCGTCGATGCGCAGCCGCTCGCCGAGCGCGTCGGGGCCTCCGCCGAAGCGCGTGCGCCAGAAGTCGTCGCTCAGCACGACGACGTCGCCGGGCGCGCCGACCCGGTCCTCCGCCGCGGTGTAGGTGCGCCCGAGCGCCGGCCCGACGCCGAGGATGCCGAAGTACTCCGAGCCCGCCATCTCGCCCGACACGCGCTCGCCCCCGTCCGGACCGCTCACGACGATCGTCTCGTCGTCGTGCAGTGCCAACGTCGAGAACACGCGCTGCCGGTCGCGGAACATCGCGTACTTCGGGTACGACCACGTCATGTCCATCACGCGGTTCGCCGCCGGGATCGGCATGCGAAGCGCGACGCTCATCGCGCGGTCGGCGCCGGGGAAGGGGAGCGGGCGCAGCAGCGCGCCAAAGGTCACGGCGAAGATCGTCGCGCCCGCGCCCAGCCCGACCGCCAGCGTCGCGAGCGCGGAGAGCGCGAACGCCGGGCGCGCCGCCAGCCCGCGCAGCGCATGGGCGACGTCGCGCGTCACGTCCTCGAGCAACCGACCGCGCCGCGCGTCCGCCGTCCGCTCGCGCCACTGCTCGACGCCGCCCAGCTCGAGCGCGGCTCGTCGCCGGGCTTCAGCCGGTGGCAGCCCCTCGGCGATGTGCTTCTCGGTCTGCCGCTCGAGGTGGAACGCCAGCTCCTCGCGCGTCTCCGCGTCGGCCGCGCGACGGTGCAGGAGGGACCAGAGGATGTGCTTGATGCCGCTCCACCTGGACATCGCTCACCACGCCGTTCGCAGGATCAGATTCACCGCCTTCGTCGATCGCTCCCAGTCGCGTCGCGCCTCGGCGAGCCGCTTCGCGCCAGCCCGCGTCAGCGTGTAGTACTTCGCCCGCCGGTTCGACTCGGACGACCGCCACGCCGCCGTCACCCAGCCCCGCTGCTGCAGCCGCTCCAGCACCGGGTAGAGCGTCCCCTGGTTCACGCTGAAGACGTCGCGCGAGAGCTCCTGGATCCGCTCGCCGATGCCCCAGCCGTGCATCGGCTCGAGCGAGAGCGTCTTCAGCACCAGCATCTCGAGGGTGCCGGGGATGATGGAGAGGGATTCGTCGGGCATCTAGCGGCTTTCGGCTTTCATCTGGCTGTTTCACTGGCTTGGCCAAAGGTAGGCGCCCTTTGGGGAAGCCACAAGGAGGCTCAGAGGCAGGCGCTGACGGCGAGGCTCAGAGGCAGGCGCTGAACGAAGGCGGCGCGAGCGCTTGGTGGTGGCGCCTGCGGTGAGCGCCTGCCGTCGGCGCCTGCAGTGGGCGCCTGCCGTCGGCGCCTGCGCACAGGTGCTGCGGTCGCGGGTCACCGTCGTGCCGCTGCCTCGCGGCCGAATCGGCGTCGCGATCTCGCGTCGACTGTAGGCCTGGACGGCCTTCGAACGGGGGCGCCCTATGGTCGCGGCCGCCTGACTGAAGGCTCAGAGGCAGGCGCTGACGGCGAGGCTCAGAGGCAGGCGCTGACTGCAGGCGACCCGAGCGCCTGGGTGTTGGCGCCTGCAGTGAGCGCCTCGCCGCGAGCGCCTCGCTGTGAGCGCCTCGCAGTGAGCGCCTCGCCGTGAGCGCCTGCCGTGCTCAGCGCGTCGCGAATACGATCGGCATGGCGATCCAGACCGCGACGGGCTCGCCGTCCAGCTTCGCCGGTCGGAACTTCATCTTCAAGGCGACCGCGAGCGCGGCGGCGTCCAGCTCGTGGTAGCCGCTCGACTTCTGCAACAGGGTGGTGAAGACGCGTCCCTTCTCGTCGACGAACATCCAGACGTTGGCGGTGCCGCCGATGTGCGACTCCAGCAGGTCCTTCGGGTACGCTTCCTGGAGCCGTCGCGCGATGCCGGGGCGGTTGATGACGTCCGGTGGCTGGCCGTGGGAGCGCGATGTCGAGCCGGCCGCGCTGTCGCCCGCCGGTCGAGCGGCTGCATCCGAGCCGCCCGCGGGCTCGTCGGGCTCTGCGAGGACCTCCGCGGGTGGGGCGGGTGCCCGGCCCTCATACACGACCTCGCCGGTCGCCATCGCGACTTCCCTCAGCTCGGAGCCGCCGTCACCGGCCATCGCCATGGTGACGCGGTGACTGGCGCAAGTCATCTCCGTCTTCAGCCGGCGCGCGGTCGCTCTACCGTCTCCGAGCGTGGTGGCGCGCGTCGCCAGCACGCCGATCGCCGCGGCGCGGCAGCCGAGCGCGGTCGAGTCCGGCGAGGCGTCCTTGCAGGAGATATCGAAGGCCGATGACGGCCTGGAGCACATCGCCCACTTCGCCCGGGCCGGCAGCGTGGCGAGGACGACGTCGGCGACGCTGTCCGGCACCTGGTATCCGGCGCCCAACGCCCGACTCAGCCGCGCGACCCGCTCACGCGCGTCCTCGGGCGTCGACCGGCGCGCCTGCGCGACCGCCGGCAGCGGGACGACGCCGGCGAGGAGCGCGAGCAGCAGGGCGCGCAATACGAGTTCCGTCCGCGATCGCATCGTTCGATTCCGCCTTCTCGTCGAGGGGCGGTCCTCGTGGAGATGCCCGTCTCCGACCGCAATGAGTGTGTGTAGCCTCAGGAAAGAAATGCCGGCCGAGGCGTCAGGGTTACAGCGGCCCAGGGCGCGGCCGGCTCAGGACGGATCGGACGGCGAGATGATCCCGCTGCCGCTGCTCCGGCATCACGTCCGCCGCGGGTCGCGGAGCCGCGGTCAGCCATCTCAGCGGCAGAGCGGCGGCCTGACCTGATCGAGGTAGAGCGGCCGGACGAGTCGCGCCCGGCCGGCGATCATGTCGATCACGTAGTCGCGTGTATAGATGCGAAGCATGTGGCCGCCGAACAGCACCTCCACGCGCTGGAGGTCGCTCGCGGCGTAGAGCTTCAGGAGGTCGAAACCCTCGTACCTCTGCTCGTCGTCGATCAGGATGCACTGCACGCGCTCGATCCAGGGCCCGTACTCCTCGCGTAGCAGGTCGTAGAGCGAGTGGTTCTCCTTGCGCTCGAGCTCGGCGCGATCGATCGGCTTCATGAGCGTGGATGCGTACGGGTGGGACCGCTGCTCGAGCCGCCGGACCTGCGCCGCGACCATGCGCCGGGCGACGGAGTCGACTCGCAGCTCCAGCGCGATCGACGTGTCCCGCTCTGCATCGATCGTGACGCCGCCCGGAAGGTAGCCGAACAGCCGGAGCTGCACGTCCACGGGCCCGCCGGCGGGCACCCGGCGTAGCCGGAAGCGGCCGGCGCCATTCGTCCTCGTCGTTTCCGCGCCCGCGCGCACCTCGACGCCGCGGAGGTCTCGCCCAGTCGCGGCGGCCGTAACGCGCCCGCGGATGCCGATAGTGCGGCTCCGCACGCGGAGCGTGTCGAGGGGCACCGGCGCCCGCTGGAGCCGGATCTGCAGAACGGTGTCGCCACGAAGGAGCAAGCTCCCCGCCCACGACGCATAGCCGATCGCCTCCACGCGCACGTCGCGGCGGCCAGGGGGCACGTGGTCGAGCCGGAAGACGCCGGCCCCGTCGGTCACGGTAATTCCGGCGCTGTCGACGACGACCGTGGCGCCCGCGATCGGGACGCCGCTCTCGATCTCGGAGACGCGTCCCTCCAGCACGACGTCGGCCTGCTGGGCCGCGACGGTGGGTGCGAGCAGGAAGAGCGGAATGAGCGAAGCGAGCGACGCGGCGAGGGTGAGCGCGAGGGGACGCTCCGGTTCTAGAGATCGTCCGCTCACTCGAGCTTCTTCCCATCGAGCAAAGTGCGGATCGTCGACTCGAGCTGCGGCCACGGCGAGGCGAGCGGGCTGGCGAGCTCGAAGTGGCCGACGCCGGGAACGACGACGAGCCGCACCGCGTCGCCGGCGCGGGTGGCGGCTTGCGCGTACGCCTCCATCAGCGGCCGCGGCACGAACTCCTCGTACTCCCCGACGACGAGCACCTGGGGCAACCCCAGCGGGAGTAGTCGGATCGGGGAGGCCTCCGCGTAGCGGCCGGGCACGTCGGCGGGCGTGCCGCCGAGCAGCGAGGTGATGACGCGGTCGTGGCACAGCGCCTCGTAGCCGTCGATGTTCGCGGTCATGTCGACCGGTCCCGCGAGGTCGATCACGCCGCGCACCGGGAGCGGGCTCGGCAGGTAGAGCGGGCTCGTCGCCGGCAGGCGGGACCGGGCCGCCGCCCACATCGCGAGGTGCCCGCCCGCGGAATGTCCCACGATGACCACGCGACCGAGGTCGAGATCGTGCTGCTCCGCGATTGCGCGGAGGTGGTCCACGGCGCGCCCGACGTCGAGATACGTCCCCGGCCATCCGCCGCCGGGCTGGCCGAGCCGGCGGTACTCGATGCTCCACGTGGCGATGCCGTCCGCCTTCAGGGCGTCGGCCATCGGCGCCAGGTCCCGGGTCGTTGCGTACTCCGCCTTGAAGCAGCCGCCGTGGATCAGGATGACGACCGGATGCGGTCCGCGGCCCGCCGGCAGTCGCAGCTCCGCGTACTGGCTCGAGTCCGCTCCGTACGGGACGCGCCGGTCCGGCGGGCGGCTGGGGAGCGCCACCAGGTCCCGCGGGGTCATCAGGCGCTCCGGCCGGGCGCTCGTCGCCGGCGGAGGCGGCGCCGTCCGCCCGCACCCGACGGACAGGGTGAGCACGGCGCCGAGCAGCGCGGCGCGTGAAGGCCTGGAGCTCTTCGGTATCATCGGAGCACTCCGCGCGGTGAGCAGAGCTCGGGACCGGTCGCCGTCGCGATGGCCCACTCGGGAAAGCTACGAGTGCGGGGGAGCCGCGTCGAGCGGCTCTCAGCAGGCGTGAACAGCAGGCGTGAACAGCAGGCGCGAACAGCAGGCGCGAACAGCAGGCGCGAACAACAGGCGCGAACAGCAGGCGCGAACAGCAGGCGCGAACAGCAGGCGTGAACAGCAGGCGTGAACAGCAGGCGCGAACAGCAGGCGCGACTCGAGTCGTCGGGAGTGGTCCGCCTCGCCTCTAGCGCCTCGCAGTGAGCGCCTCGCTGTGAGCGCCTCGCAGTGAGCGCCTCGCAACGAGTAGCGGTGGTGCGCGGACGGGGCCGGGCGCCTGCTCCGGTCAGCTCAGCCGTGAAGCTCCTCCGGCTGGAAGAAGCGGAAGTACGGATTGCCGTAGTGCTGGTACGCGCCCCAGGAGCGCCGGCCCCTCGCCATCCGGGCGACGGCGACGCGCGCCTCCTTCATCGCGACATGCATCGCCAGCGGGGTGCGGGCGCCGCCTCTCGCGGCGCCGGTCGGCGGCTCGAGTCCGAGCAGCCCGGCGTACAGCCGGCAGGCGAAGGCGAGGGCGGCGGAGTCGTCGATCGGCCACGCGGTGCAGACGAAGTTGGCGACACCGCGCTCGAAGAACGCCTCGGCGAAGGACGGCGCCAGCGCGGCCTCACGCTTCTCCGAGCGGTCCGGCGTGATGCCGGACTCGCAGGCGTTCGAGAAGACGAACTTCGGGATGTGGTCGACGCGTCGCAGCTCGTTCGCGGACAGGCGCGCGTCGCGTCCGAAGATCCAGCCGGAGGCCGACGGCTCCTCCGCGTCGTAGATGCAGTGCCCCGCGAAGTGGAGGACGTCGTACTGCTCGGTGAAGAGCGCTTCCAGCACGGCGGTTCGCGTCGCGTCGTGGGGGCCGGAGAGACGACGCACCTCGACCGGTCGCGGCGCCCGCGCGTAGACGTCGTTGAAGGCGACGAAGAGGTCGTAGAGGGCGTTCGCTTCCTCCCGCGCGCCGGGGAGCGGCGCGTCCTCCGCGGGATCCGCGACGATGAGGACGCGCAGCGGGCGCCGGGACGGAGGCGGGGCCTCGGGCACGGGCGAGAACGTGGTGCGCAGCTGTCGCGTGAAGCCGCGGCTCGTCGCGAGAAAGGAGCCCTCGACGTCCGCCGTCGCGTTCTCCGGCGGCCCCACCTCCGGCTGCGCCACCATCTCCCAGTGTACCCTGGCCGCGGCGGCGTCCAGCACCATGACGAGCGGCGCGCTCGTCGCCATGGCGGCTCCGAGGTCCCGAGGGACGAGCAGCCGCTCCATGTACTGGCCGCGGCGGAGCTGGTCGGTGAAGTCGGACATCCGCGGCAACTCGTCGTTGGCTTCGTCGACGAGCTTCGGGTCCAGGATCACCTCGCGCTCCGGCACCGAGGCGTCGCGGGTGATGGCGCCGAAGCGGTAGACGGCGCGCCCCTGGCGCCGGTCGACGGTCAGCGTGACGCGCGTCGGCTCCCGCTCGGCCGGATCGTCCTCGCGGGTCTCCGCGGCGCGCGCGATCCTCTGCTCGGCCGCCGCCTTGCGGAGCGCCGAGACGCGTCGCTTCGTGAGCCGCGCGTAGGAGATCTTCACGCCGGCGCCGGATCGGTCCGGGCGCGCGACCTCTTCGGCGAGGGCTCTGTCGATCGCGATGACCCGCTCCGGATCGCGCTCGACGATCGTGATGCGCTCGATCCGACCCGCGGGCTCGACGTCGCGCGAGCCCGCCAGCGCCTGCCGCGCGCCGCGGACCCATCCGGCCACGGCCTCGTCGGGCTCGAGGTTGCCGGCTCCCGATCCGATGAGCACGGTGGCGAGGTGCCGCGCGCCGATCCGACCGAGCACCCAGACGAGCTCCCGCGCGAGGACCGCGAGCTCGGGGCTTCCGAAGCGGCCGGGAACCCCCATGCCGGCGAGCGCGATGACGCGTCCGCTGCGCCGCGGGTCCGGCAGCAGGAACGGGTGGCCGAGGTCGCCGCGGATCGTTCCCCGCTCCGTGTAGGCGGTGAGCAGCAGGTCCGACTCCGGGATCTGCTTGCCTGGCCCCAGCCCCGCGACCTTCCGGCTGATGCTCGCGTCGAGAGCGCGCTCGGCGAACTGCGGCCGGACCCCGATATAGTGTCCCACCGCGATCGCATCGGGGGCATCCTTGCCGGTGTCGGGCGTCCGGGAGATGTCGCCGTGGAGCAGATCGATCCGAAGCGCGGGAGCGTCGCTCGCAGCGTCCGCATCGCGCGGCTCCGAAGGCGCCTCCACGACCGTGGGCTCGGCTTCGCCCTCGAGCCATCCGCGCAGCAGAATGCTCGTCGCTCTTCGCTCGGTGTCCGTGAGCAGTGTCCCTTCGGCCATCATTTCGCCGCGGAGCTGGTCCCGTCGAGCGTACATCTCGAGCTCCCGCTCCTCGGCCGCCTCCCGGGCGCGTTCCTCGGCGAGGGCCTCCTGGATCGCCGTCCTGCTCCGCAGCGAGCGCAGGGCCGGGATCTTCGTGGGCAGCTCTTCCGTCTTCCCCGTCTCGAGCAGGCCGTTGAGCGCGGCCAGGACGGCCTCGTTGCGGGGCAGGTCCGAATGGACCTCGTCCACGTAGTAGGTCGGCACGCCGTCGAGTAATCCGAGGGTGTGCGGCACCCGGCCGTCTCCCAGCAGAGTGGCCTCGTAGTCGTCGCGGCTGCCGACGTCCATGGTCCGCAGGCCGCACAGGGTCACGCGGTTGTAGCCGGCGACGTAGACCATTCTGCCGGCGTCGACGGCGTCGCGGAGCTCGCTGTGAAAGGCGCGCGCGTCGTCGAGTCGGGCCTGGGGTACGGCGAAGCGGTGCCACGCGGCGGAGCGGTACAGCTCTTCGATCCGGTCCATCGCGAAAGGCGAGGGGAGCATCTGGTAGGAGCCGGGAAAGGAGCCGACGATCTCCAGCACCTCGTCCAGCGAGTGCGCGACGTCGAGCAGAGCGAGCTTGCGCACCAGCCCCTCGAGCCCGGTCAGGATCTGCGGGACCGCGAACGACCCCTGATTCGGCGTGCCGAGCATGATGAGCCGGCCGCCGGCGGGGCCGCCGTTGCCACCGCCCCGGATGCCTTCCCACACATCCGGGTGGCGGACGATGAAGGATCGGGCGACGAGACCGCCCATCGAGTGCGCCACGATGTGCACCGGCGCGCCGCGGCCGAACCACCGCTCGATCTCGCCGGCGAGGCGATCGGCGGCGAGCCGCAGGTCCTTGCGCCAGTCGAACGAGAAGCCGCGGACGTTCCAGTCCGCCGCGAGCCGCAGCAGCTGCTTGCCATAGACCTTCTTGATCATCCCCGTGACGAGGACCTTCCACCGCGGGTCCCTCTCCGCGACGCCGTCCGCGGCGAGCCAGAGGCGTTCGAGCGCGCCGCACAGCAGCCGGAAGTAGTTCACCCACACGCGATCCTCGTCCCGCTCTCGATCCATGGTCGAGAGCATCCCGCCCATGATGCCGTGGATGACGACGACGTTGCCGCGCTTCGGCGCAGCCCCCCTCGTCTGCTGCTGCGTCGCCAGCTCGTGCTGCCGCTCGAACTCATGGTCGCCGAGGTACTTCCGGAGCGCCTCCTCCTCCTCCCGGCCGGGGTGCGCGAGGATCCGGGCGTACTCCTCCGGCTCGGTCGCCTCGAGGCGCGCGATGAACCGCCGTTCGTCGAGCATGCATCACCAGCAGGCTGGGAGGGACTCGTCGGCTGTGGGTCGTCGATCGGGAACACGGCGACCGCGGATGCGGCTGATCCTGAATGCCGTAGGCGTGGGGAAAGTTACAGGGAGCGAGGCGTTGACGGCAGGCGTTGACGGCAGGCGTTGACGGCAGGCGTTGACGGCAGGCGTTGACGGCAGGCGCGAACCGCAGGCGCGGACTCGAATCGCGCGTCGGCGGCCGCGCGCGCCCACCGCCGGAGGGCTGAGGGGCGGACTGATCGGCTTCGGAGCCGGGGCGGCGGCCGGCGCGATGATCGGCTTCGCGAGCGGGAATGACGAATGCCCGGGCGGTGAGTGGTGCTTCCTCGAAATGACGGCAGCGGAGAAGGCGGCGGCTGGAGGCCTCGTTCTCGGGCTCGCGGGGTTCGTCGCGGGGGCGATTATCGGACATGCTCACCCCGGAAGCCGCTGGGAGCCGGTCGTGCTGCGGTCGCGGGTCACGGTCTTCCCCATGGGTCCTGGCCGGTTCGGCGTCGTGATTTCGCGCAGGCAATGACCGCAGGCGTTGACGACAGGCGTTGACCGGCGTTGACCGGCGTCGAGGCGAGAGGAACCATGACGCCGCTTCCCGTTCGCGGCTCTCCGTTTCTTCGCGGCTTCGCGTGATGCTGTTCGTTCGCGGCGGACGCCAGCCCCTCGGCTCAGGAAGCCCGCAGCGCCCTCGCCGGGTCCGCGCGGGCTGCGCGGCTCGCGGGCAGCCAGGCCGCCGTCGTCGCGACCGCGACGAGGAAGAGGATCGCGGCTGCGAACGTGAGCGGATCGAGGGTGCGCACGCCGAACAGCGTGCCGAAGCCGCGGAGTCGGAGGACGCGGCGGACGGTCTCGCTGCCGGCGGAAAGACCACATCATGATGGTTGTCCGGCGTCGAGGGCTGGGGAAACCACGGCGCCGCTTCTGCTTCGCGTCTCCGCAGTTCTTGGTGGCTTCGCGTGATGCGGTTCGTTCGCGGCGGGCGTCTGCCCCTGAGCCATGGCGCCGGTGTCGACTTCACGGGCGTTCGTTCGACGTAGGTATGGAAGCGGATGGGGATGTCCTCGAGCTGACGGGAGGAGAACGATGAAGCTGCTCACCTACCTGAACTACGGCGGCAACTGCCGGCAGGCGTTCGAGTTCTACGTCGAGCACCTGGGCGGCGAGGTCACGATGCTGATGACGCACGGGGAGGGCCCCGACATGACGAACGTGCCGCCGGAGTGGAAGGACGCCGTGCTGCACGCGAGGATCGAGCTGGGCGGGACGTCGCTGCTGGGCGCGGACATCCCGCCGGAGCGCTTCAAGCCGATGCGCAGCGCGTACCTGACGCTGATCCTGGACAGCGACGAGGAGGCGGAGCGGATCTACGCGCTGCTGACGGATGGCGGCGAGATCTTCATGCCGATGGAGGAGACGTTCTTCGCGAGCCGCTTCGCGATGCTGCGCGACCGCTTCGGCACGTCGTGGATGCTGCTGCACGAGCGGCCGATGGCGTGACGGCGACGTCGCTCAGCGCGGCTCGAGCCACTGCCTTCGTTCGTCGCCGGTCCAGCGCCACTCGGGCACGACCCGGCTGCCGTGTACCGCCAGGAGCGCGTCGATGCGAGCGTTCACCGGCGGGTGCCCGTCGCCGGGCGTCGCGCCGGCCCGGATCAGACGCTCGATGATGGCCGCGTAGACGTCCTGGTCGCCGCCGTGAGCCGCGGACCAGAGCGCCTGCCCCAGCACGTCGCCACCGTAGGCGTTGCGGGCGTCGAGCGGCGCGCCGCGGGCGAGCAGCAGCTCGAGCACGTCGAGCCGGCCGCCCATGGCCGCGTAGTGCGCCGGCGTCTGTCCGTCGGCCGGCCGGTGCGCGACGTCGGCGCCGTGGTCGAGCAGCCACGCGGCGACGTCCTGGTGCCCGTAGAAGCACGCGTAGCGAAGCGCTTCGTTGACCTCCTCCGCGCTACGGTTGCCCTGGTCGAGCAGCGAACGCACGACGTCGAGGCGCCCGATGCCGGCGGCGTCTACGAGACCCAGGGGGGCGCCGCGGCCGGCCAGGCGCTCCGCGGCCTCGGGACAGCCGTTGGCCAGGCAGGCGGTCACGGCGCCGTGGCCGTTGCCGGCGAGGTTCGGGTGCTCGATGCGGGCGCCGCGGTCGAGGAGCAGGTCCAGCAAGTCGAGCTGCACGCCCGCCCGCCGCGGGTGCGCGCTGGTGGCCGCGAGGCCGAGAGTGGTCGAGCCGCCGCCGTACACATCGGCTTCCGCGTCGACGTCGGCACCCGCATCGAGGAGCAGGCGGGCGATGGCGACGATGTTCCGCGGCGTCCGCTGCCGGTAGCCCTCGACGCCGTTGGCCGAGACGTAGTGGAGCAGCGTCGCGCCGTGTTCGCGCTTCGAGCGCCGGCGGACCAGGTCCGGGTGCGCGGCGAGCAGCCGGCGGAGCGAGCTTTCGTCGCCACTCACGATGGCGTCGGCGGCGGCCTCGAACGCGGCCTCGTCGCTCTGCTCGTGCGCGAGCCGGTCGAGGTGCTCGGCGAACGCGGTCCACCCGGAGAAGCCGTGCGAGCGCGCGATAACGAGCTGCGCGTTCGCCAGCACACAGGCCGGCCGGCCCGACGGGCGCAGGAGCCGAAGCGCGAACTCCTCGACGTCGTTCGCGGCGCGGTCCATCGTCCGGCCAGCGCGGGCGTGCTCGAGCGGCGCCCCCGCCCTGGCCAGGCCGATGACCCACCGTTCGCACCAGCGGCTGATGGCGTCCGGCTCCGGCGAGCGGCACGCCTTCACGAGCTCCTTCGCGAGCTTCCGGTAGCGGTCGAGGCCGGGACTGGGCGGAAGCGGCAGCACGTCCTGCGGATTGGGAAACAAAAGAGGCTCCTTTCGAAGGCGCTGACGGAAGGCGCTGACGGCAGGCGCCTACTGCAGGCGTTTACGGCCGGCGCCTGCAGTTCGCGCCTCGCCTCGAGCGCCTGTTTTCAACGCCTCGTCGTGAGCGCCTGCTTTTCGGGGGGGGCGCGTGGGCTGGGGGGGGGGGGGGGGGGGCAGCGATCCTCGCCCGCACCTCCTTGAGCAGGCCGAGCACGTCGTCGAGCGTCGTGCCGGGTCGGCGTCGTTGAACGTGTCGAGCGGGTGCTCGCGCAGCGGCAGGAGGTCGGGCGGGGGGGGTGGGGGGGGGGGGGGGGTGGGGGGGGGGGGGGAGCGCCGCGGGAGCGCAGCAGCGTCGGCGTTCTCGGGCGAGGGGGGCGTCGCGCAACGAGATCGGAGGCGCGGAGGGAGGGAAGGGCGCGGTTGTGCGGGAGGGGGGAGGGGGGGGGATCGAGGCGCGGCCGCGGCGGCGTAGGCGGCGTCTGGGCGGGATCGGACGATCGGGCAGATCGGTGTCATCGCGGCGCGACGCCGGCCTCGCGCGCGAGCGAGAGTGGAGCGGGCTTCGTGGGCGGCGTGAGCGGATGACGAGGGCCGACGCCGGAACGGGCGGCCGGCCGGGCGGATCGAAGGCCGTGGAGGTCTGCGCGATGCGGGAGCGTCCGAGGAGCCGGTAGGCGAAGGGGGGGGCGCGGATCAGCAGCGCAGGCGAGGTCGAAGCGCTTCGTGTCGCGCGGGCACGGCTGCCCCGGCTTCGAGGCCGGATGCGCGGGTTCCAGACGCCGGGAGCCGCGGATAGCGTCGGACGATTGTCGCTGTCGAGGACGTCGCGGCAACTCGGGATGGTAGCGGTTCACGAACGTCCGGCGGTAGCGCGCGGTGGCGCCCAGTTCAGGTCGCGCAGCCGGTCGCCCGGCGAGTAGGGGTGCAGCTCGGCGAATTCGCCGTCCGTGCCATGCGCCGGGAGCGGTGCATGCCGAGCACCGCGCGCGACTCCGACGGATCGAGCAGTCGGTTGAGCCGCTCGGTCGCGGGCAGCACGCGCAGCGTGGGTCCGGCCGCGACCGGCCCGTCCACGACAGCAGCCGAACGGCTTCTCCAGCCACACCCACACCTCGAAGCTGGTGTGGCGGCCCAGTGCTCGGCGTGCAGCCGGATCGGCAGCTCGATCGCGAGGTGCGCGGCCGGAGAGACAGGAAGTCCGGCCGCCGGGCGTCGCCGCAATGCCGTGCGGCACGGTGAGCATCGCCCGGCGTCGATCGCGGCGACCCACGCGGAAGCTAGGCCGTCGCTGACGACGTGTAGAGGAGCGGGTCGAACCCAGCTGATGTGGAGAGGGTGGGGGAGGGAGCGCAGCGCAGTGCGAACGGGCGGAGAGGAACGCGGCTGGCGGAGCAGCGCACGCAGCTGAGCGCGATCAGGCAGTACGGCGCAGGCGCGTCGCGCGACGGCTGCAGCTACGTGGTCGCGGCGGCGACTGCGGGCGCAGACCTCACTGCCAGCTCGGCGCGTACCGTGTCGCGATCTCGCGCACGATATCGTCGCGGAGACCTGCTCGCCCAGGCCCCGCGCGCAGAACGACGCGGTGCGCGAGCGCGGGCACGGCGATCGCTCGCATGTCGTCGGGCGTGACGAAGTCGCGTCCGGAGAGGACGAGCGCGCCCGCGACGGCGGGATGAGGGCCAGCGAGCCGCGCGGGCTGGAGCCGATCGAGTGGCCGTCGCGGCGGGTCGCGTACGAGCGAGACGGCGAACTCGCGCAGGCTCTCGTCACGTGGACCTCCTCGAGGCTCGCCTGATCGCGCGGAACTCCGCGGCCGCGACGACCGGCTGAGGGCGACCTCATCCGTTTCCGGGCGAGCCGCCGCGACAGAAGCTCGACCTCGTCCAGTCGGGCCGGATAGCCGACCGTCGTTCGCAGAATGAAGCGATCGAGCTGCGCCTCCGGCAGCGGGTAGGTGCCTTCGGACTCGATCGGGTTCTGCGTCGCGAGCGACGAGGAAGGGCGGGGGCAGCGCGGTGCGTCGTCGCCGTCCGACCGTGACCTGGCTCTCCTGCATCGCCTCGAGCAGCGCCGCCTGCGTCTTGGCGGGGGCGCGGTTGATCTCGTCGGCGAGGATGAGCTGGGCGAAGACGGGGCCCGCGGCGGAACGGTCGGCGTGTTGCTCGCCAGGTCGAGGACCGTGGCGCCGGCGATGTCGGCGGGAAGCACGTCCGGCGTGAACTGCACTCGCGAGAAGTGCAGGCCGGCGGCCGTCGCGAAGGATCGCGCCATCAGCGTCTTCGCGACGCCGGGCACGTCGTCCAGCAGCACGTGCCCGTCGGCGAGCAGGCCGGCGAGCACGATCTCCAGCACCGCCCGCTGGCCGATGACCGCCTTCTCCACCTCGGCCAGCAGCCGCTGCGCGGCGTCGGCCGCGCGCTCGACCGGGAAGGCCTCGGGCAGTGCGTGGATCTCGGAAGATGCCTTCACAGTCTCTCCAGGTCGTCGAGGACGAGGTCGAGCTCGCTCATCGTCACGGCGCGCGCGCGGTCGCCCGCGCCGGCCACGGCGTCGGAAGGACGGATGAGCCGCCAGGTGGAGTCCGATACGAGCGATCGGATGCTCGCGTGGTCGGCCGAATCGGCGACGCTCAGCCGGCGGTGCTCCGCCAGCCGGCGCGTCGCTCGTCGACCACCGTCCAGCGAAAGTTCGCGGGATCTCGCACCGCTTCGCCGACCGCGGCTCGTCGGCGGCGGCGAGCTTCGAGGCGAGGTCGCGCAGCACCCGCGGCGCCGTCGCGGACTCGCGCGCGCCGGCAGGGCCGCGGAAGGGGGAGTACTCGTCCGTGGTCGTGCGCTCCGGCAGTCCGGCCCGATACACGCGGGACAGGACGAAGCCGAAGGCGAAGGTCGCGATCATCAGTCGGAGCAGGGACTCCGCCACCTCGGGCAGCGCGATCCCCGCGACCACGAACGCGACGCTCGCGACGATCGTGGCCAGGCCGAACGGCGTCACCGGCGGATCGCCGCGCGATTGCCCCGGGCCGCTGCGCGGGCTCACGACGTCACCGCGGCGGGTCTCTGATTGGGCGCGCGGCTGGCGGACGTATGCTCGAGGTCCGCCGCGACGACGCGCAGCGCGCCGAGCGCCTGCTCCCGGTGCCGGGAGGTCAGCGGGTGCACCGAGAAGCGCGCGACCGCGAACAGATCGATCAGCTGGCGCAGCGGTGCGGGCCGTACGTCGAAGCGTGAGCACGCGGTGGAGGTGTTCCTCCGGCGCCCGTGGTGACGGCGCCCGTGCCGCAGGCGACGAGGCCCTCGAGCAGACTCGCGTATGCGGCCAGCGGGTTCGACGGGATCGTCGAGAGCGTCGAAAATGCGACACGTGTCGGCACGCCCTCGGACGTCGCGCGATAGGTCGACATCGCGTGCCGGGTCGGAGCCGCTGGCTCGCCGCGTCCGGAGCCACAGCCGCGCCGCCGCGACCGCGATCCGAAGAGAGACGAGCAGCCGGAACGCGCGGTCGGCTCGGGCGCGGCGCCGTCGCCCCCCGCGGCGTCGGCCGTGCCCCGGCCGGCGATGACCATCGTGCTGAACCAATCGATACTGAACGGCCGGCCTCGACGGTTCGCGTGCTGCCCACCACCGGCGAGCACGCCGCCACGCTCGGGCGGCTGGCCACGATCCATCCTCGCGATCGCTACCAGGCTCACCACCGCCAGGGCGGCGGCAGTGATCGGCAGCGCGCGAAGAAGCGTCGTTGTCAGCGGCGGCGCTCCGTCGCGGCGAGCGAGAACGATGCGGTGGACGGCAAGCGCGATCGCCGCCGCGAGCGCGCCACCGACGGCGCAGAGGAACAGGTCGTTCGCGAGGATCCGGGCTCGATCGCGGTCCAGTCCTCGCGCAGGCGCCCAGACCGGAGCGTCCCGCGAGGCGACGGCGACCAGGCCGGCAAGGGCGGGCACCAGCGCGGCGGGCCGTAAGGCGCGCGATCGTTCGCTACCGGTCACGATCCGACGTTCATTGCCGCAGCGATCCTTGCCCGCACCTCCTTGAGCAGGCCGAGCACGTCGTCGAGCGTCGCGCCGGGGCGCGGGCCGGTGCGGCGAGCCCGAGGAGAGAGTTGACGGCCAGAAGGCAGTGGCGAATTCGCATCGATCTCACCTCGGCAGGGTTCGCACAATGATCCAGCGGCGCGAGCTCCTGTCCGCGCGGGCGACAGGTCGCCTTGCCGGCCATCGTGGGGCCCGTCACCCCTAGCAGGTCGCTGAAAAATGGGAGTGCGGCCGCGAGCAGGGGGCTTGCGGAGCCTCAATCAAGGCGCGAGGAGGAGTCATAGCAGCGCTATGGCGACGACGAGCAACGATGAGTGAGGCGGCAACCCCCCTGCTCCCTTCGGGTTGCGGCGGCACGGGGCCGTCTGCGTCGTTGGCGCTCCTCCGAGATGCGCCCTGGCATCGCGTCGTCGCGCCGCCTCGCATCCGGCCCCGTGGCACTCGCAACGCGGCTCGCTTCCATTCTTCAGCGACCTGCTAGGGTAGCGCGCTCCACATCCGGCGGCTGATCCGCCACCGTCCGTCCTCGCCGCGGAGGGCGACCGACAGGTGCACGCTCCGGCTGGTGTGCTCGCTGACCTCGCCCATCGAGCTCCGATAGCTGTATTCGAGGGTGCCCCGACCGCGCAGGTAGGCAATGTCTCCGCCGCCGTTCAGCTCCTCGACGGCAATGTCGTACCTCGAGATAGTCGTTCGCGACCCGTCGTCCGGCCACCAGAACGCGCGGATCGCCGAGTCGCCGACGAGCGGCTGCGTGCCTGCGGGCATGAGCACCGCGTCGTGAGCGAGCGTCGCCATTACAGCGGCGCTGTCGTTCGCGACCCAGCCCGTCCGGTAGGCTTCCTCGAGCGCCCGCACGGCGGCTTCATCGTCCGGCGTGAAACGGGGGCCGGACGGGGCGCAGGCAGCCAGAATCAACGCGATGATCGGCTTTCGCATGCGGACCTCCGCGGTCAGTCGCCCCTGAACATCAGGTACATGTGGATCCCCTCGCCGACGCGACGGGCGAGGCGGCGCAGCTCCTTCACGGCCTTCTTCTCGGTCGGGCTCGACGCGCGCCGCGCGAGCCACTCGAGCTCCCGGGCGAGAGCGCCCATCTGCAGGCGGTTGAAGATCGTGTTGCCGCGCGGGTCAATGAAGCGCAGGCAGCACTGGCTGGCCATCTCGGGGTCCAGCTCCATGCCGGCGAGGAAGCCGAGATCGATGGCGTCAGTATCCAGCTCCTCGACCGTGCGAAGCCGGTTGTCCACGACGGCAACCGTCATCATCTCGTTGCTCGCTCCATCCGTTTGGGGGGCGGGAAGGGCGCTTCGGGCGGCGGCCTATCGGTCGAAGATGCGGAACGGACGGCTGCCGGGACAAATGCTCCGCGCGCACGGGATGCAGAGGACCGGCAGGAGGGCGATGGTCGCCCGACGGATCCGATTGCTCACTGCACCCCCTGCGGGTTCACCAAGGCCCCGAGCATCGCGCCGAGCCCGCCGAACAATGCGGCGAGGATCGTGACGAAGAGGGCGGTCGAGACGATGACGGGCCAGCGCGCCTGCGCCGCAGGGGGGCGTCCGGGGCCGAGCCACCAGGAGACGGCCCAGCCGGCGGTCGCGTCGACGAGCCCCGCGTACGCCCCCGCGATCGGGCCGAAGAAGACGCCGAAGCTGAGGCTCGCAATGTAGCCGACCATGAAGTAGATCGCCACCGAGCCGAATCGGAACGCGCGGTACGGGACCTTGAAGGCGATCGAAGCGACGGCGGCGATCGCGTCGAACGAAACGACCGCGACGGCGGCGATCACCACGAAGCCGAGAGTGTAGCTCACGCGGTCACCCCCTCCGGCTCGCCGCCGCCCCGCGGCGCCTTCATCGGCGGCGCACGCTGCGGGCGTGCCGACCCATTGCTGGCTTCACCTCCGCATCGTCGGTCAACGAGGTCGCTCACTTGATGGCGACGTGGTACTGCGCGCCGATCGCGCTCGCGGCGGCGTCGGCGATCAGGGCCTGTCCGGCGGCGTTCGGGTGCACGCCATCGCTGCTCATGTACGGACCGAACGACTCGTTCGAGAAGAGCACCTTCGAGAGGTCGAAGGGGATCTTCGGCAGGTCGTAGACGACCGAGATGTCGAAGTACGCCCAGCCGTTCGCGCTGGCGACGGCCCGTGCGTGGTCGTTCATCTGCGCCATCTGCGCATCGATTGTCGCCATGTCGGACGGCGTCAGCACGTAGTCCACTTCGCCCGGCACGTCGGCGCACGTCGCGTTCGTCGGCGTGTTCGACAGGAGCGTCAGGATGTAACCGGGAACGAAGATGTAGTTCGGGCTGAAGTAGCAGCTCCAGCTCACCGTGATGCCGAGGCCGAGCAGGTATGGCCACTGGTTGAAGAGCTCGCGCGACGTGCGCACGCTCGGAAAGTCCGCCGCGTGGTGCGGCAGTCCGACGAGCAGCGCGCGGGCACCCGTTCCGGCCACGGCGGCGACGACATCGTCGTAGTCGCTCTCCCAGCTGGCGTACGGCGTCAGCGCCGAGACCCGGCCGGTGCTCGCCGGCAGGACCTCGTTCGTCATGAGCTCGACCGAGACGAAGGTCGGACTCTGCGCGGCCATCGCCGCGACCTGCGTCTGTCCGGGCGCGAGCACCCGACTGACAACAGGCGCTGACAACAGGCGCTGACGACAGGCGCTGACAGCAGGCGAGGGGGCGGCGGATCCCGATCTCAGCCGTCGATCAGGTCGCGACAGGAGAGGTCATCGAAGGCGGCGAAGGCGCGCTCGAGGTGGTTCCACCAGATGTTCGGATGGTGGCCGGTCGCCCACTGCCACGGCGGGTGGAACAGCTTGCGCAGGACACAGAGGCGGTAGTCCGCGAGCATTCGCTCTCGCGTGTATTCCGAGATGCCGGCGCCGTTCAGCGCCCGATGGTAGCGCTCGAGAAGCGGCATCTCCAGCCGACGGCGCCGCTCCGGGAACCAGAACAGGGCCATCAGGTGGGCGAGGTCCTTGAGCGCGAGATCGACGTTCCACGTCTGCCAGTCGATCAGGCGGATCGTATCCCGCTCCGGGTCCTTCGGGTAGAGAACGTTGCCGATGTGGACGTCGTCGTGGACCACGGTGTAGGCGTCGGGCTCGAGCAGCCGCTCGTACAGCTTCGGCAGGGCGGCGAGCGCCTCCGCGTAGATCACGCGACGCCCCCTCGACAGGCGGTCGCCGAGAAACCCGGCGAAGCGCCCGACCTGCTCGCGCACGCCGGCGATCCGTCGCTCGATCCCTTCCGCGCTCGGCCGCGCCTGGCCCGCCGCCTCGAACGGCGGCTCCCGCCACCATGTGGCGTGCAACCGCGCCAGCTCGTCGACGACCATGCCGGCGTGCTCCTCCCGGATGGGAAGCTGCAATGGCGGCTCGGCGAAATGCGTGTCCGAGACATCCTCCAGCAGCACGTGCATGCGGGCAGCCTCGGGATCGAACTGCGCGTCCAGGCAGCGCAGGAGCGCGCGAACCGGCGTGGCGGGCGCGATCGTCGCGTAGAAGGCCACCTCGGCGCCGGATTCCCTGCGGGTTCCGGGCGGCGCGGAACGGGTGAACTTCAGGAACAGCCGCTCGGGCCCCGCCCGCTCGGGACGGTAGGTCACGCGCAGACGCGCGACGGTCGAGAGGGTCGTCTCGCCGGCATCCAGCTCGATGCGGAGGACGTGGCCGCTCGTCAGCACACCGGCCTCCCGGAGCACACGCGTGAGCCAGCTGACGGTCACTTGCTCGAATCGCTCGATCACGGGCATACCGGATGGTGGGCGCGCGATGGGTGGCGGGGCAAGGTGGGGCGAGCCATCCGGGTGGGATATTCGGGCGAGCGCGGGGGCGGGCGCGGGCGGGGGGACCACTCGGGGCGAGCGCGGGGGCAGACGCGAGCGCCAGGGGACTGCGGGCGACGAGCGCGGGCGCGGAAGCCGTTCCCGGGATCAGCGGGACTTGCGATCGGCGCGCCGGTCCTCCTTTCGCTTGCGGCCGGCGGAGCCGTCGCGTCGGGCGGTCCGCTTCCCCGGCTCCCGGCGGTCGCGCGGGAACGGGTCGAAGCACCCCTCGGGCGTCTTCGGTCGGGGGAAGCACTCGGGGACACGGGGCAGCGGGATGTCGAAACAGCCGTCTTCCGGTGAATCCGCCGTAAGTCTTTCATGAGTCTCTATCCTTCCTTCAAAGCCTCCACGGGCCGGATCCGCAAGCCGCGCAGCGCGGGGCCGACGCACGCCAGCCATCGCCTCGGCGCCTCCCATTTCTCGTCGCGCCGCCGAACTCCCTCGATCTTACGTAGGTCGTGGCGGAAGGAGTCAAGGGACGTTGCGACCCGGAGAGGCGGTGGGTCAACCTTCTTCTCTCCCCACCGACACGCGGGTGTAAGCCCGGATCGCCGACCACGCCTCGACCAGCCGGGCGCGGCTCCAGCCTGCGTTCGCGGGGCTCGTCGACGGTAGCTCGAGGATCTCGACGCGCTCGCGCACGGCCTCGCCGAGCCCCGGCAGGACACGCCTACGGAACGCGCCCGCCGCCTTCGCGCCGTTCAACGCCACGGCGCGGATCGGGTCGTGCTCCTCGAGCACACGCCCGATGCGGTTCGGAATCTCGGAGCTGCGGCGGATCGCCGAGTCCAGGCTGCCCTCCCGGCGGCAATGCTCGAGGACGTCCCAGAGCGCGATGCCGGCGCGCCCGAGCTGATCGAGGCGGATCCCGTACGGCGCATCGGGGTCGACGCCCGCGACTTCCCGCATCACGGACCAGAAGCGGTTGCGCGGGTGGGCGTAGTACTGGCCCGCCTGGAGCGAGCGCACGCCGGGCATGGAGCCGAGGACGAGAACGCCGGGGGTGGGCGGGATGACGGGCGCGAAGCTCTCGACCAGCACTCAGCCGGCCTCCCACCATTTCAACACGCGCAGCGCGCGCAGCGTGTTCCAGCGGCTCGGCTCGCCGACGGCCTCGAGGTCGAACCAGGTCTTGCCTCTGTAGGCGCTCGGCAGCGTCCAGCGACCGTCGTCGCCGCGTCGCTCGCGGACGATCGCGATCGCGTCCCCGAGCCGCTCATCGCGCGCCGCGCCGACCTCGCGGAAGTGGTCGAGCGCGCGCAGGATGTCGTAATGCCAGCGAGGCGGGAAGGTGAAGCGAGTGAACTGCGCCATGATGACTTCGCCAGTCCGGTGCGAGCGGAAGAGGCGGTGCACGAGCAGGAACTCGCGGCCGAGGCGCTGGGCGCGGCGGACCGCGCGAGCCTTGCGGCCGCGCCGCAGCTCGTAGTGGCGCAGACCCTCGAGCGCGCTGATGGTCGTGTGCACCGAGCTGTGCGTCGCCCCCCGGGGACGCTGGCAGTTCCAGCCGCCATCCGGCATCTGCTGCTCCAGCAGGTGGTCGGCGACGGTGTCGACGCGGGGATCCTCGAAACCGAAGTAGCAGAGGATCGACAGGATCATGCCGGTCACGCACGTCTCGCCGCGGCGGATACGCTTCGCCCAGGTGCCGTAGTTGATCCCGCCGTCCGGCTGCAGCCCTTCATCGAGCAGGAGCCCGCACGCCTTCTTCGCCTGCCCGTTCGTGGGTGAAAGGCCGAAGTCGCGCAGCAGCAGCATGGTGTACGTCGTCGAGATCCACTTCGGTGAGTAGAGGCCGGAGTCCGACGCCTGCCCGCCGGCCCACCGGCCGTCGGGGTCCTGGAGCGCGAGCAGGCGCGCGCCCCACCCCTCGCGGGCGACCTTCCGCCGCTCCCGCTCGAAGGCAGGCTCGCCGGCGCCGGCGAGGTCGCGCAGCGCCTGCCAGCGGATGGCGGGGTCGCCGTCGAGGAGCCAGGGAAGGGGGGCGGGGGACGCCGTCACGACTCGGCTGACACGGCTAGCAGCCCCGCAGCTCGACGCCCGGACTTCGCGCCGTCAGCTCGGTCAGGAACTCGTGAAAGCCGTCGAACTGCGACAGAAGCAGGATCCGGCCGCCGTCGTGTCGCACCACGAGAAAGCCAATGTGGAGGGGGCGCGGGCGGATCGAGCGGATCGCGCCGGATGCGACCTGGATGCGACGCAGCCGGCTGACGAACGTCACGCGACCCGCTTCGTCGACCTCAATGCGGTAGGGGACGCTCAGCAGGAAGATCCACATGTAAGCGAGCGCTCCCAGCCAGACGATGGGGAACGGAAACGGCGGGCCGCCGCTCACCAGACCCGGAATCAGCCATACGATCCCCAGCACCGTGAAGCCGCCGAGCAGCAGCGGGAGCAGCACCTTCAGGTAGAGCCCGAGATAGAGCCGGTAGACGCGTCGCGTAGTGGACCTGGCTTCGGTGGCGGACATGGGCGCTCCGGCCAGCGGGGCTCAGCTCGGAGCGGGACCGCGCAGGAGGTGGTCCCGCTCGCGCATCGTGAGGTGCTGCCTCCCTGTGAGAATCAGTCCGTCCCCCAGGACTCGCTGGCTGAAGCCGCAGGCGCCAAAGGCGATCTCGCCTCCGCGCGGGAGGTTCAGGCAGATCCTCCAGCGGGTAGTACGGCCGGTCGAGGAACACCTTCTGGTCGGCGACCCTCTCGCGCTCGATGCGATCGATCGACCATGGCCCGATCGCGATGCGCAGCTCGGGATCGTCCGCCTCGACCGTGAAGCGCGTGCCGGTGACGCCGTGGCAGGTGGCGGATCCGGCTGACTCATCGGGTCCACGACACGACGACCGTACGCCAGACGACGCGCCAGCCGTCATCGCCGTGCTGAAAGACGAGGACGTCCGTGCCGCTCTCGCTGAACGAATTCCCTTCGATCTCGTAGTCGATCTCGAAGCGGGTCGCGGAAACGGCGGTCGGTCCGATGACGTCGACGTGCGACGGCCGGGCTTCGAAGCGGCGCACCGTCGCGCGCTCGCCGAAGTCGCGGTAGGAGTCGATGATCGCGTCACGTCCCGCCACGCTCTGCTCGAAGCCCGGCATCGCGAGCTTGATCCCCGGATGGAAGTAGCGCCTCAGGTCGTCGTAGCGGCCGCCCAGCCAGCAGTCGTTGATCGCGCGGACCAGCTCGGCGATGGCGTCGGCGTCGGACAAGGCGAGCTCGCAGGTCGGAGGAACGGCCGGGACGGCCGTGAGCACCGAGGCACGATGAAGCGGGGCACGCCGATCGCGCAATGCGGGGCCCGGGGAGGGTGGCGGTCGGATCCCGTCCGGGGGTGGCGGTCGGATCCGTCCGGTGCCGGGCCCGTGGGGTCACAAACGCCCCACTCGATGCTCTCTGCGACGCGCGTGGGGAGTTCGCTGCGCTGAGCGGCCCCGAACGTCGCACTCGATCCCCGGCGCGACGACGCGTGGGGAGTTCGATGCGCCAGGCGCCCACAAATGTCAGACTCGAGGTTCGACAGCCCCAGTGTGGGGAGTTCAATGAGCATCCCGCACTCGCGCTGGCGACGCGCCGCGGTCCGCGCATCCCGCGCTGGCGACGCGCCGCGATCCGCGCATCCCGCACCGCCGACGCGCCGCGGGCCGGTGGGGGCGTCCGGCTCACGGTGCCGCCTCCCGCCCGCTCCGCCGCCGCCGTCCCGCGGCATAGTACGCCCGTACCTCCGGCCGGAGGTACAGGTACCACACGGCGATGCCGCCGATGATGAGGCACTCGGCGAGGCCGCGCAGCGCGAGACCGACGGGGATGTCCCCCGCGATCGCCGCGACGACGCCGTCGATCGCGACCGCCGAGAAGAGGATCGGTGCGGTCGCGCGGCTGCGGGGGCTGCGGGCGAACGCGCCGCCGGCGAGCGCGGCCATCAGCACGGCGGCCAGCAGCAGCGGCGGCGCGGCGATACGCATCCACACGTCGCGCGGGACGACGCGGCCGCCGACGAGATAGGGGCCTCCGGCGGTCCAGGCGAGGACGACCGTCGCGGCGGTGATCAGCGAGATCAGCGCGGCGACCACCGCACCGATGCGCAGCGGCAGCGGCATGCGTGGACGGGGCGACGTGGCGTCCGCCGGCCCGTCAGCGTGCCCGGCCATCGGGCTCGACCAACACGGGCTGCAGCACGCGCAGCCGGGTGTCGCCTCCAGGGGTCTCCACGACGGTGTAGACGAGGTCGCTACCGCAGACCGGCGCGAGCCATTCGTCATACCGGCCGACGGCGAAGATGCCGTCGTGAGCGAGATCGATGACCTCGATGCGCGTGTCGAACGTCTCTCGCATCCATGTGGGCGACGGCTGCCGCCATTCCCCCGGCTTCCAGTGCGAATCCGGCACCAGCGTGTACGTCCAGAGTCGGTCGCGAGACGTCTGGCGGATGGTCGAGAGCATGGGCGGCGGCGGCCGCTTCGTGTAGATGTCCTCGGAAAGCTCGTCGTCGGGCGGGAACCAGTCGGCGTCGCGGACGAGCGTGCCGGCCACGGTGTCCGCCGGCGTGTAGCGGTGCAGCCTGTACTGCCACATGCTCGCGGTCCAGAAGCCGTCGGGGCGCGCGGGGGCGACGATCCACTGGTCGCTCCCGGGATCGCGGCGCTCGGAGTGGCCGAACCCGCCGCCCGGGTGTCCGACCGCGCTGTAGAGGACGAAGAGTGGGTGCCGGTCGCTGGGCGCGCCGGTCGGCCGGACGTGCAGCAGGAAGTCGCCGTCGGGGAGGCGCGCGAACGCGTGGATCCGGCCGGGCAGCGGGAACGAGCGGATAAAGTCGCCCGCCGGCGTGAGCATGGCGAGGCGCCGGTTCGAGTTGTCGACGACGACGATCGTGTCTCCGGGCCCGACCTGCACCATCAGGTCGCGCCCGAACTCCCCCGGTCCTTTGCCGGCCCGTCCGATCGTCCGCACCCGAGGCCCGCTCCCGTGATAAACCGCCAGCTGCCCGCCGCCGACGAGTCCGCTGACGACGAAGTCGGTCTGGTCGAGCGGCGCGACCATGCACCCGTATGCGGCCGCGTCCTCCCGGACGGAGGCGGGATCGGCGGAGTCGCCTAGCAGGGCGACCTCGCGCAGCTCGATGCGGCAGTCGGGGCAAGCGACGTCGCCGTCGATCGTCCGCGTCTCGCCGCCGGACAGCGGCGGGAGCACCGCATCGCCGGACGGCTCGCCGGAGCAGGCGGGGAGAATGAGGCTGAGAGCGAGCGCGGGGGCGAGCGTGAGCGCGGGGCGGGCCGATGACGGTGACGTCGCCCTCATCCGCCACCCCGTCGCATGGTCACGACGACCGCGCCCTGCGCGGCGATGGTGCCGTATCGGAATACCGCCTCGGACGGCGGCAGGAAGAGGACCTCGTCGAGCTCGCTCGGGCTGAGCTGCAGGAGCATGCGCGCCGACTCGGTCGCATCGCCGATCGCGACCCCGTCAACTACGAGCATGGGCAGGGCGCAGCCCGCTGACGACGCGGCGAGCCACGCCCGCCACGCCGACCTCCACTCCCTCGACGGGCTGGCTGGTCGCCTGATCCACGACCTTGCCGAGGATGCTCGCCGGCGAGCCTCCCGTCCGTGCCGCAAGCGCGAGGGTCACGGCCGGCGCGCTCGTCCAATCGATGGAGACGTCCGTCCCGAACGATGGAGCTTCCGCGCGGTCGGCATGGAACACGAGCAGGCGGTACAGGCCTGCCGGCAGGCCCTCCAGCGCGAAGTCGCCCGCATCGTTGGTCCGGCCGACGTGGCCTGTGCCCGCCAGGCGCACCTCCGCCCCGGCGACCGGATGGGCCGCCGTGTCCACGATGGTACCTCGCAGCGCCGCCGCTCCGGGCTCCGCCAGGACCTCGCCGGAGTCGGAACGGAGTCGCGTGACGTGGCCGCCGACCTGCAGCACGCCGGTCAGCGTGGGCGGCGCATCGCCCGATTCCGACTCGAGCCTCGACAGCCGCATCACCCAGTCGGCGATGTAGGTCGTTCCCGAGCCGTCGCGGGCGAGCTCGATGGAGCGCATCGCGCCCTCCCGGTGGCACACCCCATCGCAGGCCGCTCTGCTCGAAGCGCACCGCCGTCAGCCGTGCGCCTTCGCCCCACTCGAATACGAGCAGCCCCGCGATGTCGGGCGACGCCGGGTCGCGGGGCCAGAACGCGAGACGGGGCGCCCGGACCGAGCCGTCGTGCGGCTGGAGGTCGAAGCAGTGCGAGTCGGCGAAGTCGCTCGACGCGAGCCAGGCGGTCGACGGGTAAGCGAACGTCGCAGCCTCGGGCGGCTGCGAGCCGACGGCAGCTTCGATCGCAGCGGCCGCCGCATCGCCCATCAACGAGTCCGGACGGGCGGTGTCGGACTCGCGGGCCGACTGCTCGATGACCTGCAGGCGTCCCGGGTCGAGCACGCTCGTGTGGGTCATAACCCGAAAGCGGATGTCATTGCGCAACGTGGCGGCGGCGGAGAGATCGTGGCGGGCCGTCTGCCAGAGATCGCTGGCGGCGGCGTCCAGACGCGAGGCGGGTGCGCAGGAGTCAGCGAGGAGCTGAACCGGGTCGGGCGGCTCCGGCTCGCTGAGCCGAGCCGCGGATGCCGCGTGTCCCGGTGCGAGCACGAGGGCCGCAGCCACGAACACCGGCGGTGGCGTCATGAGCGGGGTAGCAGTCGCTCGGCATGCGTGGGAGCCGGGCCCGTCGCGGTGAGCGGCGCGCCGAGGATCCGTGCGCGGTCTTCATCGGCGAAGAAGACGCGGCTCGCCGGGGGTCGACGGCGAAGGCCGAGATCCCATTCGGCCCCGAAAACTCGCATCTCCTCAATACCGCGCCGGTAGCCCCGCTCAGCTCCCAGAGCACCGTAGGCGAGGCCTCGGGCGGACCGAGCAGCCACAGTGTCGTGTCCCCGGCCTGGATATCGGAGAAGAATCGGAACGGGTGGACGACCCGCGGGTCCGACTCGTCGAGGTTCAGCTCGGTGTACAACTCCGGGAGCTCCTCGTGCACCGGATCCACCAGGCGGATTCGCCAGCTTACGCGGCCGTCGGATGCGAAGCGAGTAACCTCCGGTGTGGCCATCATCGCGACGAACACCGCTCCCTTCGGGCTTCGGGTCGCGATGGCGTTGTTGCGGAACAGCGCGGGAACCTGCCCCATGCGGAGCTCGTCTCGAACGTCGCTCGGAGCGAAGTGCGGGGGGAGCGGGATCGGCTTGCCGAATCCGCCCATGCGGTGGCCGTCAGGTCGGACGAGGCTGATGAGCTCGCCCGTGAATCCCCCGGTCGCCGGCACGAGGAAGCCCGCCCGATCCAGGCTGGCGCTATTCGCATAGACGCTCGCTTCGGTCGGCGTGACTCCGAGCGGAGCTCCATCCGTCTTCCAGGTCACGATTCGGCCATTGCCGGCGTCGAAAATGAACAAGGTATCGCCGTGCGAGCCTATTGACACCGGCCGCCGCAGCTCGGATGGTCCGTCGCCGGTGCTACCCAGCGTGACCCCGCGTGCCGACGGGATGTCGATTACGAGGACGCGATCGTCGAGGTCGTCGGCCCACCCCGGGGCAGCCTCGCGCGCTCGCGGCTACGTCCCCATAGTTCAACCGAAGCCCTGAGAACGCCACCCAATCCCGGCCGTCGCAACTGACCCGCGCCCGCCCGCCCCCCCGCCCCTGCCCGTTCAAGTTCCCCCGCCCCCGCCCGCGCCCGCGCCCTCGCCCGATGCTGTCCCCCGCCCCCGCCCCACGATTCCAACCTTCCCGCATGTCAGCGTATCCAATACCCAAAGGTTTCCGCCCCCTCTCCGGAGCCGCCGACCATGCACCTGCGAACCGCTCTCCGCTCGCTGATCCGTCGTCCGGGATACACACTGCTCGCCGTCGGCGCGCTGGCGCTGGGGGTGGGCGGCACGACGGCCGTCTATTCGCTCGTGCAGAACGTTCTGCTCGAGGGGCTGCCGTTCCCGGATGCGGACCGGCTGGTCACGCCGGACGTGCGCTCGCCGCAGGGCTACCTGATCTCGCTGTCGACGCCGTACTACAAGGCGTGGAGCGAGCGCAGCCGGGTGTTCTCGAGCTGGGGCGAGTCGGCCGGTTGGTCGGCTCTGCGACCGGGGAAGAACGGGTCGGAGATGCTGAACGCGCGGCTCGTCTACGGCGACTTCTTCGGCACGCTCGGCCTCGAGGCCGCGCGGGGCCGGGTGCTGAGCGCGGCGGAAACGGAGCGCGGCGCGGACCCGGTCGTCGTGCTCGGCTACGGCTACTGGCAGCGCGCGTTCGGCGGCGATCCGAACGCGATCGGGCAGCCGCTCGTCACGGACGAGTTCACGGCGACGATCGCGGGCGTGCTGCCTCCGGGCGATGGCTACCCGTCCGCCGATGTCGACGTCTATATCCCGATGGGGCTGATGCCGGACCTGCCGTGGGACGACCGGGAGAGCTCGTTCGGGATGCGCGCGTACGCGAGGCTCGCGCCGGGCGCGACGATCGAGTCCGCGCAGGCCGATCTCAGCCGCGTCGCCTCCGAGCTGGCCAACGAGTACGGCGAGGTGGTCGCGACGCCGGAGGTCCGCTCGCTTTCGGACGTCTTCATCGGCGATGTGCAGACGGGGCTGTGGGTGCTGCTCGGCGCGGTCGGGCTGCTGCTGCTGATCGCGTGCGCGAACGTCGCGAACCTCGCGCTCGCGAGGGGAGAGGGCCGCGCGGGCGAGCTCGCGGTGCGTGCGGCGCTCGGCGCGGGGCGACGTCGCCTGATCGGGCTGCTGATCGGAGAGAGCGCGATCATCGCGGCGGTCGGAGGCGCGCTCGGAATCGCCATCGCCGTCGTCGGCGTGCGCGCGCTGCCGGCGCTGCTTCCGCTCGACCTGCCGGCGCTGCTTGCCTCCCGCGTCGCGCTGAACGCGCCGGTCATCGCGTTCGCGATCGGCATCACGCTGCTCAGCGGCGCGCTGTTCGGCATCGTGCCCGCATTGCGACTGCCGGGCGGAGGCGACGCGAGGCGGCTGCACCAGGGCGCGCGCGGAACGGGCGCGAGCGGTGGCCGCGAAGCGCGCCGGCTGCGCGACGGGCTCGTCGTCACGCAGGTCGCGCTGTCGCTCGTGCTGCTGATCGGTGCCGGCCTGCTCGCGCGCAGCCTGCAGCGGCTCTCGCGGGTCGACAAGGGTTTCGACGCGGCGGACGTGGTCACGAGCCGCCTGCAGGCGCCGGACGGGACGTTCGACACGCCGGAGCGGCGCTGGGCGTTCTACGACCAGCTCACCGCGGAGCTCGAGCAGTCGCCCGACGTGAAGTCCGCGGCGGCGACGCTGCTCATCCCGCTCAACGACCGGTCGTGGGAGCGCGGCATAGCGCCCGACAACCGGCCGCTGACCGGCAAGCCGTCCGACATGGAGTCGGTGCTCTACGACATCGTGTCGCCGGGATACTTCGAGACAATGGGCATTCCGCTGCTGCGCGGTCGTGTGATCGACGCGACGGATCGCGCGGACTCGGATCCCGTCGCCGTGATCGACGAGACGATGGCGGAGAAGTTCTGGCCCGGCGAGGACCCGATCGGCCACCGCGTCGCCTTCGCGGACCACGGCGCCGATCAGCCGGAGAACGCGCTGCACTGGATGACGGTGGTGGGCGTCGTCGCCAATGTGCGGCACTACGAGCTGCAGAGCCCGTCCAGGATCGAGATCTACGTCCCAATGCGACAGGCGACGCCGAACGGGCTCAGCGTCGTCGTCGAGCACCGGCCCGGCAAGGCGGCCGCGGTGGCGGACCTGCTGCGCCGCCGAGTTAACGCGCTGCAGCCCGCCGTCGCGCTCGTCGACCTGCGGCCGCTGGGCGACATCGTGTCCGACGCGCTCGGCCCGAGTCGCGCGCTCGGCACGCTGACGCTGCTGTTCGGCGCGTGCGCCGTGCTGCTCGCCGCGCTCGGCATCTTCGGCGTGCTCTCGCTCGCGGTCGCGCGCCGCCGCCAGGAGCTTGGCGTGCGCATCGCCGTGGGTGCGACGCCGGCGAACGTGCTCGGCATGATCGGGCGCTACGGCGTCGGGCTGGCCGCGATCGGAAGCGTGGTCGGCCTCGTCGGCGCGCTCGCCG
Source organism: uncultured Gemmatimonadales bacterium (assembly GCA_963798855.1). Taxonomy (GTDB): domain Bacteria; phylum Gemmatimonadota; class Gemmatimonadetes; order Longimicrobiales; family RSA9; genus CAWCUU01. Next base: position 1,641,741 of record CAWCUU010000002.1, read on the forward strand.
CGAACCGGCTGATCGCCTCGCTGCTGTTTCAGGTCGAGCCGTTCGATCCGCTCGTCTATGGGCTCGTGACCGTGGCGATGCTGCTGGTCGCGGCCGTCGCCGCGCTGGCGCCGGCGGCGCGCGCCGCGAGGACCGATCCGGGGAAGGTGCTGAGGGAGGAATGAGGGCGAGGGCGAGGGCGAGGGCTAGAGCAAGGGCGAGGGCGAGGGCGAGGGCGAGGGCGAGGGCGAGGGAAGGTTTTCGAGCGCGCCGAGCGCTATGCGCGAGCCGGGGCAGTCGGTCGACCAGATCGCGAGCAGCGCGCGACGGCCTCGCAGATCGTCGGCGGACACGGAGCCACCGTTCAGCAACGGCGCGCTGAACGGTGGCACCGGCTCGCCGACGGACGGTAGCGCGGAGGTCGCATCGATCATCCGGCCGTCGCTCACGACCCCCAGCGCCCGCTCCCCGGCTACAGCGGGATCTCCGGACTGGCCGCGGGCGCGATGTTCCGGTTCACGCGGAACAGGTTGTCGGGGTCCCAGGCGGCCTTGACTCGCCGCAGCCGCTCGAAGTTCTGACCGTACGCCTCGGCGGTGCGGCCTGCGCCGTCCTCGGCGAGTTGGAAGTTGACGTAGTTGCCTCCGGTCGAGAACGGGCGGATCGACTTCCAGGATCGGCGGGTCCAGTCGATGTGCTCGGCGGAGCGTGGATCCTCGGGGGGCCAGACGGCGGAGAACCCGGTGACGAAGCGGGCGTCACGGTTGCCGACGGCGCCGTCGTCGGCCGGGCGCTCGTTGAGCGCGCCGCCGATGTGGAAGAGGACGGAGTACGACATCGGCGACGTGAGGCGCAGTGCGGCGTCGCGGAAGGTGTCGAGGTAGTCGCCCGAGAGGCGCGGTAGGTACTCGGTCTTCCAGTACTGGTTGTTTCCCTTCCGGTCGGTTGCGTCCATCAGCTGCTGCTGCTCGGCGTACGGCCGGTCCGCGATGATGTCGAGAACGGGCTCGCCGAGGGCGCGCAGCGGCTCGAGGTCGCGCTCGGGGTATGGACCGCTGTGGCAGACCATCACGCCAATGATCGGGCGGCCGTGCCACTCGGTGGGCACGAAGGGCGCCGGGGGGGCGATCCGGATGACGGTCGCGGCGGTGAGCTCGCGGGGCGCGTCGCCCGTCAACTCACGATACGCCTCGAGGACCCCTTCGGCGCCCTCCGCACCCCACGCGATGAGGCCGCCGCGGATGGTGGGGCCGACCTCGTGGAGCCGGAACGTGAAGCGGGTGATGACGCCGAAGTTCCCGCCGCCGCCGCGGACGCCCCAGAACAGGTCGGGGTTCTCATGGTGGCTCGCGACCCGGATCTCCCCGTCGGCCGTCACGATCTCGACCTCCTCGAGGTTGTCGACCGCCCAGCCGAAACGGCGAGCCAGGTAGCCGAAGCCGCCGCCGAGGGTGAGTCCGGCCGCGCCAACCTGCGAGACGAAACCGAGGACGGTGGCGAGGCCGTGCTGCTGGGTGGCGCGATCGACGTCGCAGAGCAGCGCGCCGGGGGCGACGTGGGCGAGTCGGGCCGGTGCGTCGACATCGACGCCGCGCATGCGCGACATGTCTAGAGTCAGCCCACCCTCGGCGATGCACGTGCCGGCAATGTTATGGCCCCCGCCCTTCACGCTGAGCAGCAGCCCGTGTTCGCGCGCGAAGCGCACGGCGCCCGCGACACCGCGGGCGGAGCCGGGGCGTGCGACGAGCCCGGGCCGCTTCGCGACCATCGCGTTCCAGATCAGGACGGCGTCGTCCCAGCCGTCCTCTCCGGCTCGGAGCACCGGCCCGTGGACCTGGCGGCGGAGCTCATCCAGCTGGTTGCCGGTCAGGGCGACGGTGTTCCCCTCGAGGCCGGACAGGTCGATCGTGGTCATCGGCATCAGAACGCTCCTCTCGTGGAGGGGGCGAGCACTTCGAGCAGCGTCGCGAGGAACCGCTCGGGCTGCTCGAACGGCGCGTCATCGGCGGTGCCCTCGATGACGCGCAAGGGCCAGCCGTAGCGTGCGCTGGCCGCCTCGGCGATGGACAGGCGGAGCGCGCGGTCATGGCGCCCCCAGATCAGCGTCGTAGGGACGGTGATGCCCGCGAGCCGCTCGGCCGGGATCGGCCGCAAGCCGAAGCCGCGCATGAGCACCTGGAGTGCGGCCTTCGCCTCCGGGTCGCGAGCACTCTCGATGGCGACCTCGGTGACCGCGTCCCAGCGCTCGCCGAGGGTTTGGGCCAGCCGGTCACGGTCGTACTCGCACTGGCCCATGAAGCGGCGGTAGGAGGCAGGCGTGGGGCGGGCGAGGAAGCCGAGCAGCGTGAGCGCGAAGCGCGGTGCGGGGCGGAACGGCGCGAGCCCCATCGAGTCGACGAGGACGAGGCGGTCGAGCCGATCGCCGCGGTCGATCGCGTAGCGCGCCGCGATCGCGCCCCCGACGACGTGGCCGACGAGCGCCGGCGGCTCGTCGCAGGCGGCTTCGATCAGCGCGTCGACCCATGCGAGCACGCGCTTCGGGGTCAGCTCCCCGCCGAGGATCCGGGACCTGCCGTGGCCGGGCAGGTCCGGCGCGATGACCCGATGATGGGCGACGAGGCCCGGGATCACGCCGAGCCAGCGCGCCGCGAACTCGCCCGGCCCGTGCAGCAGAACCACCGGCGGGCCTTGCCCGCCCTGGAGCACGGCCGTGGACACGCCCTCCAACTCCAATCTGTGCCCCGTCACCGGTAGCTCCGCCACCAGCCGCGAGAGCGGCCGCTCGAGCGGCCGCGGGGCCGGCGCGTCGTGAACGGACATCGAGCTCATGGTTCCTCCCCGTGTGCGGTGGGTTTTCCGGCGTCCCCATCAAAGGTGCGGCGGGGCCGGTGCATCCGCTTCGGGGGAACCACGCAAATCCGTCGGTCCGCGGCGTGGGTGGTTCCACGCAGAGGGTCGGCGGCTCGAGGTGGCGGGCGGGCGTTGGCGGGCCGAGGGGCGTTGGCTCTGCCGTCAGAGCAGCCGGTGCCGGTAGGCGTACGCGGTCGCCGCGGCGCGCGAGGGGACGTCGAGCTTGGTGAAGATGTTGCTGACGTGCCGCTCCACGGTGCGCTCGCTGATGAAGAGCCGCTCGGCCACGCTCCGGTTCGTCTCCCCGGCGGCGACGAGCCGCAGCACCTCCAGCTCGCGGGGCGTCAGCGGGCTCGCCCGTTCCGGCGCGACGGGCGCCGTCAGGCGGTCGACGCGCGCGACGTCTGGTGCCGCGCCGAGCCGCTCGAACGCCCAGCGCGCGGCGTTCAGCTCGACGGCGGCGCCGTCGTCGTCGCCGACCTGGCGGCAGGCGAGGCCGATGAGCACGCGCACGCGTGCGGCCTCGTACGGCGCCTCCACCTCCTCCCACCCGGTCCACGCCTCCCGCAGTGATGCGAGCGCGGCGCGGGCGTCGCCCTTCGCCAGCAGCACCGCCCCGCGCGCCTGCGCCGCGACAGCGTTCGCGCTGGGCGCGCCGAGCCCGGCTGCGATGGACTCCAGCTCCTCGGCGCCGGCCCTCGCCGCGTCGACGTCGCCGGCCTCCAGCATGATCTCGACGTACGCGGGGAGCAGCGCGGAGCGGTCGGAGGGCTCGCGCGCCTCGTCGAGCAGCCGCCGGATCGTGGCCTCCGCGGCGTCGATCCGACCCTGGGCGAGCCGGAGCAGGGCGAGGCCCGGACGCAGCTTCCCGCTCCACTTGCCGGTCTCGCGGTATCCCATCTCGGCACGCTCGAAGTCGCCGCGCAGCCGGTGCAGCTCCGCCTGCCGGTAGAACGCGGAGCCCGCGGCCGGGTGGCCGAGGCCGGACGTCAGTCGCTCGCTCGCGCGCCTCGCCTCGCCCATCGCCTCGGTCCAGGCCCCGTGCATCTGCATCAGGTCCGCCCGGCGCACCAGGCACTGCCCTCGGTAAGGAACGAGATCGGGCTGCGACTCGCACCAGTCGCTGAGCGCGTCGGTCCACTCGTGTGCCCGACGCAGATCGGAGATCTCCTCGCACGCGGCGATCACGCTGCAGTAGATGAAGCCGGACATGACCGGCGAGATCTCGCCTGCTTCTACCGCCGCCATTGCCTCGTCGAGCAACCCGACGCCCGCCTCGACCGGGCCGAGGCGGATCAGAGCGCGACCTCGCCCGTGATGCGCCACGACGGCGAGGTCGCGCTCGCCGAAGCGCTCGCCGATCTCCGCCGCGCGCGCGAATGTCTCGAGTGCCGCGCTCGGCTCGCCGCCCTCGAGCTGCCGGACCGCTACCGGCAGGAGCAGGAACCCCGACTCCACGCATTCCTCTCCGACATCATCGACGAGCCGCTGCGCTCGCGCGATCCAGCCGCCGCCGCGTGCCGCCTCGCCACGGTTCAGCAGCGCGAAGCCGAGCCAGAACGCGGAGCGGACCGCGGACCTGATTTCGTCCCGTTCGAGGAACGCCTGGTGCGCACGCGCCCACATGTCGGCGCTCTCGTCGTCGCGACCCGTGAGGTACGCGGTCGTCGCCAGGCGCTCGAGGTCCTCTGCATCCAGGGCCCGGCGCCGGTCCGCCGCGGAGAGCCGCTCGTACGCCTCGGCCCACGAGCGCCGCTCGTACGCGCGGCGGCCGGCTGCCACATCCGCTCTGGAGTCCACTGCGCCTCCGTCGAGAGGTCCATGTGGACTATAGCACGAAGGGCAGCGACGGGACCAATGGCGGTCCAGCGAGCGGCGACGGCCACGCGCCCCGCGATTCGAGCGGCACATCGCGGGAGAGTCGCCCGGGCAGCCAGCGGTCGAGCCAGCCGTACAGGAAGCCGGCGAAGACGAGGTCCTGCGCGAGCGGCGAAAGCGCCCAGATCTCCCTGCCGTGGCCGCCGAACGGCCTGACCGGGAGGAGGAGCCGGCGCCGCCCCTCACCGCACCGCCCACCCCGCGATGTGCGGCGCCACGACGCCTGCTGGCGCGCGGAAGTGCTCGAGGGCGACGTCGTCGAAGCCGGCCTGCTCGATCGTCCTCCACGTTTCCCGATCGGGCTCGCAGCCGTCGGCGGCGAAGCGCCACAATGGCCGGATCCAGCGCTGCAGCCGCCGCAGCCGCGTGCCCGGTGGAGCGGCGACGTGCTCGATGAAGATGAAGCGGCCGGTGGGCTTCAGCACGCGGCACACCTCGGCGAGCGCGGCCGCGGGGTCCGACACGCTGCACAGCACCAGCGTCGAGACGACGGCGTCGACCGAGCCGTCGGGGAAGGGGAGCGTCTCGGCGGCGTCCCGTCGCACCTCGACCTCTCGACCGAGGCGCGCGGCCTCGTCCCGCAGGCGCTGCTCCATGAACGGATTCGGCTCGATGCCGATCCACTCCACGCCCGGCGCGTAGAAACGTAGATTCGCGCCGACGCCAGGGCCGATCTCGACGACTCGCCCCCGCAGCGGCCCGAGCAGCTCCCGTTTGCGATCCTCTACGGCCCGCTCGTACCTGCCCATCGCGCGCGCGATCAGCCACGCCTGCAGGCGTTTGTACCAGGCGAAGCGGGAGAGGGGCGAGGATCCGGAAGCCATGGCCGGAAGATGGGCGGTCGCGGGGGCGGGCGCGAGCGCGTGCGGCACCTCCGCGCCGCGCCCGCCTGGCGCCGCGCCCCCTCCGCGCGTAGCGCCCACCCCGCCCTCGCGCTAGCTTGCGGGTCCCGATGACCCCAGCACGGAGCACCCATGCCGAACCGCACCGCCCATTTCGACACCAGCGAGGGCGCGTTCGACGTCGAGCTGTTCGAGGAGCGCGCGCCGATCACGACGAAGAACTTCATCGACCTCGCCGAGAAGGGCTTCTACGACGGCACGATCTTCCACCGTGTGATCGACGGCTTCATGATCCAGGGCGGCGATCCGACGGGAACCGGGCGCGGCGGCCCGGGCTACCAGATCCCGGACGAGTTCCACGCCGAGCTGCGGCACACCGGCGAGGGCATCCTGTCGATGGCGAACGCGGGTCCGAACACGGGCGGGTCGCAGTTCTTCATCACGCTGGCCGCGACGCCGTGGCTCGACAGGAAGCACGCGGTCTTCGGCCGCGTGACGGAGGGGCTGGACGTCGTCAAGAAGATCGGCGGCGTGCCGACCGGCTCCGGTGACCGACCGAGGAAGGACGTGAAGATCGAGTCGGTGACGATCGCGGGCGAGGAAGGGTAGGCCTCGGCACCCGCATGGCGCGAACGCGGCACACCGAGCGCGAGGCGGGAGTCGGCGCGGACCCCACCCGCGTCGCCGAGCCCTCCGAGACCGAGCTGCGGCGCACGCTGAACACGCGCGACGTCGCGCTGCTGTCGGTGGGGCTGGTGATCGGCTCGGGCATCTTCCTCGTGCCGGGCGCGGTGCTGCGGCAGGTCGGCGGCGACGTCGGCATCGCGCTGCTGGTGTGGACGGTCGGTGGCGTGCTCACGCTGCTCGGCGCGCTGACGTACGGCGAGCTGGCGGCGATGATGCCGGAGGCGGGCGGCGTCTACGTCTTCATCCGCGACGCGTTCGGCCGCTTCCCAGCGTTCCTGTTCGGCTGGACCCTCTTCCTCGTGATCGCGGCGGGCGCGGTCGCGACGCTGTCTGTCGCGTTCGCGACGTATCTCGGCGAGATCGTGGCTCTCGGGCCCCTCGCGGCGAAGGCAGTGTCGCTGTCGATGATCGCGGTGGTGATGGCGATCAACGTCCTCGGCACGCGCCGCAGCGCCGGCGTGCAGAACGTCAGCACCGCGATCAAGGTGCTCGCGATCGTCGCGATGGGCGCGCTGTTCATCGCGCTCGGCGACGGCTGGACCCGACCGGGGACGGTCATGCTTCGCGACGCCGCTGACCGGGTCGCTGCTCTCCGGCCTCGGCCTGGCGACGATCGGCGTGCTGTGGGCGTACGAGGGGTGGCAGTTCGGGACCTACACGGTCGGCGAGGTCAGCGAGCCGCAGCGCACCTTCCCGCGCGGCATCGCGATCGGCACGGCGGCGCTGATCGGCATCTACGTGCTCGCCAACGTCGGATACGTCGCGGCGATCGGCGCGGACGGGAGTCGCGGGGACGGACCGCGTCGCGTCGGTCGCGACGACCGCCGTGCTCGGGCCACTCGCGGGGCGACTCGTCACGCTGCCGATCCTCGTCGCGATCTACTCGGCCGCACACGCGATCACGCTGACCGCGCCGCGCGTCTTCTACGCGATGTCGCGCGACGGCGTGTTCTTCCGCGCTCTCGCGCGCGTGCACCCGCGCTTCGGCACGCCGGCGGCCGCGATCGTCGCCGGCTCGGCGTGGGCGATGCTGCTGGCCGCGAGCGGCACGTTCGAGCAGCTGCTGACCTACGTGATCTTCGCGGGGTGGATCTTCTGGGCGCTCGCGGCCTCCGCGGTATTCGTCTTCAGGCGACGTCGCCCCGACGCGCCGCGGCCGTTCCGTGTGCCCGGCTACCCGCTCACGCCGGCGCTCTTCGTACTCTCCGCCGCCGCGATCGTCGTGAACACGATCGTCGCGCAGCCCGGGCGCGCCGCGGTGGGTCTCGCGATCGTCTTCAGCGGGGCGCCGGCATACGTGCTGTGGAGGAGGCGGGCGCGGGGCTAGGCGTCGAATCGATCTCGGAGTCGCCGGTCCGCGCTCAATCCCCGATGTCGACCGCGATGCCGCGCCACTTCCCCTGGCGGAAGCGCCAGACGCTGAGGCCGCAGCGCGTCATGTGGCCGAGCAGGATCGCGAGCCAGATGTCGATCGGATCGAGCGTGCCCATGCGCTGCAGCACGAAGCAGATCCCGAGCGGCACCACGATCTGCGACACGATCGAGATGTAGAGCGGGCTCTTCGTGTCGCCGGTCCCCTGCAGCCCGCCCGTATAGGTGAGCGCGACGGCGATGAACAGGCCGGACACGCTGAGCACGTGCAGCAGCTGGACGCCGAGGTGCACGACGACGGGATCGTCCATGCCGAAGATGCCGAGCAGCTGCCGCGGGATCAGCAGGAACAGCGTGCCGAGCACGACGGCGGTGCCGAGTCCGATGCGGGCCGCCACGTGGACCGCCTCTTCCGCCCGCTCCGGTCGGTGCGCGCCGAGGTTCTGTCCCGCGACGGCCGCCGCCGCGCCCATCAAGCCGACGGACGACCAGGTGATGAATGAGAAGAGCTGGGTGTAGGAGACGGCGAACGCGGCCTGCGCCGCCGCGCTCGCCGCGAGCGAGCCGACGAAGGAGAGCAGCAGCACGCCGCCGACGTTCATCGCGATGCCCTGGATGCCGGTCGGCAGTCCGAAGCGGAAGATCTCCTTGACGATCCGGCTCTCGATCCCACGGGGGCCGCCGCGCGGGAACGCGACCACCCACCCGCCGTTGGTCAGCCGGTAGAGAGCGAAGACGCCGACCAGCCCAGACGCGATCACCGTGCCCATCGCCGCGCCCGCCGTGCCGTACGCGGGGATCGGTCCGAGGCCGCGGATCAGGATCACGTTCAGCGCGATGTTCAGCACGGTCACGAAGATCCCGAGCCGTAGCGGCGTGCGCGCGTCGCCGGCGGCGCGCAATGCGCCGCCCAGCATGAAGAAGACGAGCATGCCGCTGCTGAACACGAACATGATGCGCAGGTAGGGCAGCGCCTGCAGCTGGACCTCGGGCGCGGCGTTGATCAGGTCGAGCAGCGTCGGCGCGAGGAAGTAACCGGCCGGCGCGAGCACGCCGAGCGAGAGTCCGATCGCGACGAGGAACGCCTGGTAGACCGTGCGGTCCACCCTCTCGTGGTCGCCCGCGCCGGCGAAGCGCGCGACGAGCACGCTCATGCCCGTGAACAGCGATGAGATGAAGACGACGACGACGAGGAAGATCTGCCAGCTCACCCCGATCGCCGCGTTGCCCGTGTAGCCGACGTAGTGGCCGACCATCACGTGGTCGACGATGCCCTGCATGCCGCCGATCATGTTCTGCAGCATCGTCGGCCACGCCAGCCGCCAGACGGCGGGGGTCAGCGGCCCCTCGATGATCGAGCGGTCGTAGCGCCGCGCCGGCTGCGGCGCGGGAGGGACGAGCGGCTCGGCCGCGGCCGGCGCCGGGTCTGCGGTCACTTCGCGCGGGACGATATCGCTCACGGACTGCGGAGGATCATGGGTGCACGGTGTGCGTCGGGAACCGGGGCGAATCGCCAAGATGCCGATGGGGAGAGGCCTGGGCAACGTCGATGCGCATCGCGACTCCCGACCCGCATCGCCAGGTGCGATCTCGAAACTGCATGACGCGAAGCCGGACGCAGCGGCGGCCGGAGCCGGACGTGAGGCTCGCCGCGCATCACGTCGCCACGGCCGGCGCGAGCAACCGGTAGACGACCGGCGTCACGACGCGCGCGAGGAGCGTGGAGGAGACGAGCCCGCCGATGATCACCCACGCCAGCGGCGCGTAGAGGCCCTCCCCCTGCAGCGCGAGCGGCAGCAGGCCGCCGATCGCGGTCATGCTGGTCAGCACGATCGGCAGGAAGCGGACTTCGCCGGCGCGGCGGATCGCCTCCTCGAGGCCGACGCCCTGCTCGCGCAGCTGGTTGGTCAGATCGACGAGCAGGATCGACGTCTTGATCTCGATGCCGATCAGCGCGACGAAACCGATCGTCGCCGTGAACGACAACGTGGTGCCGGTCAGCAGCAGGGCGAGGATGCCGCCGGCCATGCCGAGCGGGATCACGGACGCCACGATCAGCGTGCTGCGGAAGCTGCCGAACTCGAGGACCAGGATGCCGAGGATCATGAACGTGGCGACGATGACGGCGCCGCCGACGCCCCCGAAGCTCTCCTGGCGGCTCTCGATCTCCCCGGCGGGGACGATGCGGTAGCCGGCGGGAACGGGGATCGAGTCCACCTGCGCGAGCACCGCGCGGGTGACGCGATCCGTGTTGTAGCCGGTGCGCACGGAGCTCGTCACCGTGACGGCGCGCTCCCGGTCGTAGCGCTGGATCTCGGGCGTGGTGGTCTCGAAGCGCACGTCGGCGACGTGACGCAGCGGCGTGAGCGCCCCGGTGGTCGCGGAAGGGACGTAGATGCGGTCCAGCGAGGCCGGCGACGGGCGCGGCCGGTCCGCCACGCGCACGACGATGTCGCGCGAGGAGCCGTCCGCCTCGCGCAGGACGCCGGCCTCGAGGCCGGCCAGCCCGAGCCGCAGCGTGCGGTCCACGTCGGCCGTGCGGATGCCGAGCAGGCCGGCCTTGCCGCGGTCGAGTGCGACGCGCAGGTCCGTGCGCTCGAGCCGGAGCGGGTCGGTCACGTAGCGGGTGCCGTCCGTCCGCTCGAGGACCTGCTCGACGTGGGCCGCGAGCGTGCGCAGCGTGTCCAGGTCCGGACCCTGGATGCGCAGCGCGATGGGCGCGTCGATGGGCGGGCCGTTCTCGAACTCGCGTAGCTCGATGCGCGCGGCCGGATACAGCGCGAGCTGCGCGCGCAGCGAGTCGAGCAGCGCGGGCGTGCGGTCGTGGTCGTACCGGTCGAGCACCACGAAGAGCTGCCCGACGCGCGGATCGTCCCGGCGGGGGAAGACGTTGTAGTAGACGCGCGGGTTGTCGTGGCCGACCGAGGTGAACAGGGCCTTCACCTCCGGCCTGCGCGACAGCACCGCTTCGGCGAAGCGGGCGGCGCTGTCGGTTGCCGCGATGCTCGCGCCTTCCGGCGACGTGACGTTCACGTAGAGCTGCGGCGTCTCGGCCTTCGGGAAAAGCGAGAAGCCGACGACCGGCACGAGCGCGAGGCTGGCGAGCACGAACGCGCCCGCGGCCGCGAGCGTCGTGCGGGGCCGCCGCAGCGCGAAGTCGAGGAGCGGAGCGTACGTCGCGTGGATCGCGCGCTCGAACGCGCGCAGCACGCGGTTGCCGCCCTCCGGCTCCCGCTCCGGCAGCACCCTGCTCGCGAGGAACGGGATGATCGTCAGCGACACGATCAGCGACGACACCACCGTGTAGATCACCGCGACGGGCAGCGAGCGGATGTAGTCGCCCGGCCCGCCGGGAAGCAGCAGCAGCGGCACGAACGCGAAGACGAGCGTCGCGGTCGCGCCGAGCACGGCGACCGCGATCTGCCGGGTCGCGGCGATCGCGGCTTCTGATCGCGAGTAGCCCGCGCGCAGGAAGCGCGTGATGTTCTCGACGACGACGATCGAGTCGTCCACCAGCAGCCCGAGCGCGATCACCGCGCCGACGATGCTGAGCTGGTTGATCGTGAAGCCGGTTAGCGCGAGCAACGTCACGCCCATCGCGAGCGACAGCGGGATCGAGATCATGACGATGCCCGCGGCGCGAAGCCCGAGCGGGAGCAGCGTCAGGATCACGAGGCCGATCGCGATCGCGAAGTCCTCGCGCAGCCGGCCGATCCGGTGGTCGACGTTCGCGGCCTGATCGAAGCCGCGCTCGATGCGGATCGACGGGGGGAGCTGCCCCTCGAAGTCGTCCACCGCCCGCCACACGCCATCGCGGACGTCGGAGATACGCTGGCCCTCGCGCTGCGTCACCGTCACGAACACGGCGCGCCGCCGGTCGAAGCGCGCCCGATACGTGGAGTCGGCGTAGCCCCAGCGGACGTCGGCCACGTCGCCGACGCGCACGAGGCCGGTCGTGCCGGAGCGCACGACGGTACGGCGGACCTGCTCGAGCGACTCGTAGCTGCCGCTCGTCTTCACGTCGAAGCGGCGGTTGCCCGCCTCGACCGCGCCCGCCGGGATGTCGGCGCTCTCGCCGCCGATCGCCTGCAGCACGACACCGGGCGGCAGGTGCAGCGCCTCGAGGCGGCCGAGATCGAGCGCGACGTCGACCCGCCGCTCGGGCACGCCCCAGCGCTTCGCGCCGCGCACGCCGGGCACCGAGCTCAGCCGGTCCTCCAGCCGCTCCGCCCAGTGGTCGAGGTCCGCGTACGGGGCGTCCGGCCCGACGAGCGCGAGCTGCGCGATCGCGACGTCCAGCGTCGTCGCCTTCTCGACCGTGAGGCGGGCGAGGTCGGGTGGCAGGTCCGGCCGCAGCGCGTTGATCTGGCGCAGCACGTCGTCGTACTTCGCGTCCGCGTCCTCGCCGGCCTCGAACTGGATGCGGATCACCGCGAGGCCGTCCGTGACGCGGCTCTCCAGCTTGTCGATCGCGTCCAGCTCGTGCAGCCGATCCTCGATGTCGCGGACGACCAGCCGCTCCATGTCCTTCGGGCTCGCGCCCGGGTACGCCACGACGATCGTGTACGCTGGAAAGTCCAGCGGCGGGTCCTCGCCCCGCGGGATCGTCAGCCACGAGCTGACGCCCAGCGCCACCAGCATCGCGAAGACGACGATCGTGAACTGCCAGTTGCGGACCGGGAACTCGAGCAGCTTCATTGCAGCACCCTCACGGCGGAGCCGTCGTCGAGGTAGGCAGCACCGTCCGTCACCACGCGCCGGACGCCGTCCAGCCCGGCGGTCACGGCGACGCGGTCGCCGTCCAGGAACGCGACCGCCACCGTTCGCTTCATCGCGCTGTGGCCGTCGGCCGACAGCGCGAACACGGTCGCGTGATCGCTGTCGGCTTCGAGCACGGACTCGACGGGAACGAGCCAGACGTCGCTCGAGCCGCGCGGCCGGATGTCCACCGAGCCCACGAGGCCCGATGGCAGACCGGTCGTTCCGTGGGGGACCGCGATCTCCACCGTGTAGGTGCCCGTCCCGGGCTCCGGCGAGGCCCCGACCGTCACCACGCGCCCCTCGAGCTCGGAGTCCGGCAGCGCGTCGAAGCGGACGCTCGCCGGGTCGCCGGCGCGCACCCGCACGACGTCCCTGTCCGAGAGGCCGACGCGCACGACGTCGCCGCGTGCCCGGCTGCCCAGCACCAGCACCGTGTGCCCCGGCTGTATCAGCTCGCCCGGCTCCGCGTCGCGGCGTAGCACGACGCCCGCGGAAGGCGCGACGATCGACGCGTAGCGCCGGTCGAACAGCGCCGCCTCCAGGTTTGCCCGCGCCACCTGCGCCGCGGTACCCGCGTCCTGCAGCTGCACCAGCGTGACCACGCTGTCCCGGTACAGCCGCCGCGCGCGCGCCAGGTCCCGCTCCGCCTTCTCTGCCGCGCTGCGCGCCCGGGTCACCGCCGCATCGATCTCGCGCGGATCCAGCGCCGCGAGCCGCTGTCCGGCCCGCACCGTCTCGCCCGCGTCCACCGAGATCCCGGCGACGACGCCGCCGACCTTGAACGCGAGCTCTACCCTCTCCTTCGGGCCGAGCGTGCCGGTCGCCGAGATCGGCCGCGTGACCGCCTCCCGCGTCACGGCCGCGGCGCGGACCGGCACCGTCGCTTCCCTGCCTGCGGCCTGCTCCGCCATGCCCGAGCCGCACCCCGCGAGTCCGAGCCCCGCGAGCGCGACGATCCAGAATGCATATGTGCGTCTCATGTCCAGCCTTCCTCTCTCTCAGTCGAGCGTCCGCAGGGCCGCGGCCCGCTCCAGGTCCACCAGCTTCGCCGCGTAGCCGTACAGCGTCAGCGTCGAGTTCAGCTCCGCGTCCGTCAGGGCCGTGCGCGCGTCGATCAACTCGATCTGCGGCGCTTCCCCCTCCTCGTAGCGACGCCGCACCAGCTCGAACGTGCGCCGGGCCGCGGCGAGCCGGTCCTGCGCCACGCCGATCGACGCGCGCGCCACCGTCGCCTCGTCCCACGCGCGCCGCGCGTCCACGCGCATCCGTTGCTCCGTCTCCTCCCGTCGCGCGCGCAGCGACGCCGACTGCGCCCGCGCCTCGTCCCGCCTCGCCGCGTCGCCGCCGCCGTTGAACAGATTCCACGACACCACCAGCGAAGCGACCGCGTAGTCGTGATCCCCGTCGAATCGGATGTCGCGGCCCTGAACGCCGTAGTCGAGCGCCACCGCCACGCTCGGCAGGAACGCCGCGGTCGCCGCGCGCTCCCCGGCGTCCGCGGCGCGCGCACCCGCCTCCAGCGCCGTGAGCTCGTCGCGGTGCGACACCGCGCTCGCGACAGCCTCCTCCTCCGTCACCGGGACCTCCCGCACCAGCAGCGAGTCCGCGATCGAGTCCAGCGGCGCGTCCAGGGGTCGACCCAACAGCTCGTTCAGCGCCCACACCGCCGACTTCGCCCGACTGCGCGCCTCGGCCAGCCGCTGCTCCACGTCGCTCGCCTCGGCGCGCGACCGGAACAGCGCGTCCGGCGTCGACTGCCCCGCCTCCACCAGCCGCTGCGCCACCCGCTCGCTCTCCCGAACCCGCGCGAGCGCCGCCTCCCAGACCCCGGCCGACGCGCGCGCCGAGGCCGCATCCAGCCACGCCGTCTGTACCTCCGCCGCCAGCCTCCTCGCCGCCGCCCGCGTCTCGGCCGAGCGCGCGTACAGCCGCTCCCGCGCCGCGTCACGCCCCGCCCACAGCCCGAGGTTCACGATCGGCTGCGACAGCCGCACGTGACCGTCGAAGCGCTGCGGCAGCGTCAGGTCCACGTTCGTCGGGAACTGCGTCGTCCCCGTCAGCTGATTCAGCGCCGCGTACGCGGGGTTCACCACATCACCCAGGTTCAGCCCGCCCCGCTGGTCGCTGTAGCGCGAGTCCACCGTCAGCGACGGAAGCAGGCGCGCTCCCGCCTCGCGCACTCCCGCTTGCGCCGCGTCCTGGGCGTGCCGCTCCGCGGCCAGGCCCGGATTGTTCCGCCACGCCTCCTCCACGAGTGCGCGCAGCGGGTCGGGTGACGGCGACGCGGCCACCTTCGATGCGCGTGCGTTCAAGGCGCTCTGGGCGATCCGCTCCACCCCCGGCACGGACGGCCCCACGCCCTGCGCGATCGCGGCCGTCGGCGTGACCGCGGCGAAGCTGAGGGCCGCGGCGGCGGCAGCGAGCGGGGCTTTCTTTAACGTCGCAAGCATATGTAACACCGTTAGGTTCGGGTCCAAAAAAAATACCGCCAGGCTCACTTCGGTTCCCGCAGCAGCCCACGCATCATGGCTTCGCGGAGCAGGCGAGTGGTCTCGCGCACGTCGCGGAACTGCACCCAATCGTCGTGCTCCTTGGCGATGCACAGCGACACGACGCCGTGGACTCCACCCCAGACCATCTGAGCGACCTGGTCCGGATCGTGGTATTCCGGTCGCAGCCGGCCATCGCGGATCGCCTCGGCGCACGTCTCCCTCAGGAACGCGTACGCATCCTCGCCCGGGTCGCCGCGCTGGATGCTGGACTCGACGTGGGGCCTGGGCGTCATGAACATGAGCGCGTACTGCATCGGGTGCTCGGCGGCGAAGCCGACGTATGCGGTACAGAGCCTCTCGAGGCGGTCGATCGGGTCATCGATGCGGCCGATGCGCAGGAAGGCGGCCTGAAGCGCGCGGAAGTCGATGTCGCAGAGCTCCGTGAGGAGCGCCTCCTTGTTGCGGAAGTGATGATAGATGGCGGTCGGCGTGTACTCGATGCGCTCCGCGATGGCGCGCATGGTGGTGGCGTCGTAGCCGACGCGCACGAACATGTCGCGTGCGGCGTCGAGGATGCTCTGCCGGGTGTCGGCGCGCGCTCGTTCCCTGCGTTCCTTGCTGCCCATGTGCTCCTGGTGTCTAACGTCCGTCGCATACTTAACATCGTTAGGTCCGCCGCGCAAGGGTCTGCCGCGGTGTTTACGCGAACTGCAACAGCCATCACGCGGAGCCGCGAAGCGTCGCGGAGGCGCGAGGGAGCCGCGGGCGTACCGCGGCCCTCGACGCCGGCCAACCATTTCGATCGGTGGTTTGCTTCGCCGCGAGTGGGCGTCCACGCCACGACGTCCGACTTCGCGGCTTTTCGTTCGTCTTCACGGCTTCGCGATGGTCTTGAAGCCGGCCTGGCGTCGGAGCCGGAGGAGTGGCGCCATCGCTATGGCCCGTCACCAACGACCTCGGCCGGACGTTCTTCTCGTGGGCCGCGCGATGGACGCGTGGAGGAGGTAGGCAATGGGAAATCGGGGCTGGATGCTGCCGGCGATCGTGCTCGCCGGAGCCGTGGGGGCGTGCGGCGAGCGGGGCTCTCCGCTGCAGCCGATCGAGCAGCTGCCGCGCCAGCTCACGCTCGCGGAGTCGACGCTCGCGGAGTCGTCGAACGTCTTCGGCTTCGAGCTCTTGAAGCGCGAGCACGCGCAGGCTGATGGGCCCAATGTCTTCCTCTCGCCGTTGAGCGCGTCGATGGCGTTGGGCATGCTGCTGAACGGTACGAGTGGCGAGACGTGGGAAGGGATCCGGTCGACGCTCGGCGTCGGGAGTCTCGGCGAGATCGAGATCGACAGCGGGTATCGCGGCTTGATCGATCTCCTGCGGGGACTCGATCCGCGGGTGGACTTCCGCATCGCGAACTCGGTGTGGACGGACCAGACCTTCCCGATTCTGCCGGACTTCGGGCAGAGTGTCGCCGACTGGTTCGATGCGGAGGCCCGCGCGCTGGACTTCCACTCGCCGTCCTCCGCCGACGTGATAAACGGGTGGGTGAAGGAGAACACCGGTGGCCGCATCCCCGAGATCGTGCCGGTGCCGATCCCGGATGGCATGCTCGCGTTCCTGATCAACGCGATCTACTTCAAGGCGACGTGGACCGCGCGCTTCGATCCGGATCTCACCCGCACGGAGACGTTCACGCGCGCCGACGGGTCGCGCATCGACGTCTCGATGATGTGGGCGGAAGGAAGCTATCCATTCGTCCAGACGCCCGACTATTCGGCGGTCGAGCTCGGCTATGGTGGCGGGGCGTACACGATGACGGTCGTGCTGCCCCGCGAGGGACACCCGTTGCAGGATGTCGTCGCATCGCTGACACCGGCGTCGTGGGCAGAGCTGCTTGCGTCCATGGATTCGACAAATCTTCGACTCGGGCTTCCGCGTTTCCGCATCACCTGGAACGCCTACCTGAACCGCTCGCTCGGCGACATGGGCATGTCTCGCGCGTTCTCGGCGATGGCCGAGCTCGATCGGCTGACGCCGGAGGACGGCGCCTGCGTCGAGTACGTGCAGCAGAAGACGTGGGTCGAGGTGAACGAGAAGGGCACCGAGGCCGCCGCCGTGACGGTCGTCGGGATCGGCGTGACCTCCGCGCCCGCCTCGCCCCCCGAGCTGCGCATCGATCACCCGTTCGTCGTCGCGATCCGCGAGCGTTTCTCCGGCACGATCCTGTTCCTCGGCGTGGTCGGTGATCCCACCGCGGAGACATCACCGGAGCCGCAAGTCCCGACGCCGGGGTGCTGAGGCCCTCGTCGGGCTGCAGCCATCGCGCCGCGAAGCCGGGAGACGGGAAGGAGCCGCGGGGCGTACCGCGGCCCTCACGACCATTTCGATCGTTGGTTTGCTTCGCCGCGAGTGGGCATTCGCGCCACGACGTCCGACTTCGCGGCTTTCCGTTCGTTTCCGCGGCTTCGCGTGATGGGTTTGGGTTCGGCCCCGCGTCGGAGCCGGATTCGGATCCCGAAACGAGAGGGCCTCGCCTCGCGATCGTGCGCGCGGCGAGGCCCTTTCCACTGCAACGCCGACCCGCGGTGCCGCGGGTCAGCCGGCGAGCGCCGTCACCAGGGCGTGGTCGTCGGAATAGGGTAGAATCGGAACTGGGCCAGCTTCAGGCCGTGGTTGTCGTAGTCCCACAGGTATCCGAGGTTGTCGTCGCTGAAGAGCGCGATCTGGTCCACGTTGTCGCAGACGTCATCGTCGGTTCCGAGGATGCCGTCGATCCCCGCGCTCCAGCTCGTGCAGTAGTCGACGTAGAGCAGGTCCTTGCTCACGTTCCTGAACTTCGATGGACCCTTGGCACTCCCCACCTCCACCGAGTCCACTCCGCCGGTGAAGTCGAGCGCACACCAGGTGCCGGTCTCGTCGGTGTAACACGACTGCACAGTCGCCTTGCCGCCCGGCTTGCCGAGCCCGCGGACGAAGATGGAGTAGGCGGTCGTGCCGTCGCCATCGGGATCCGGATTCGGCAATGCGAATGTCGCGCCGTTGTTATCGGTCCCGTTGGCGTCGAGGACGGCGAAGTCGCTGTCCGTGCAGTTGTCGGGGTCCGGGCCCGACTCGCACAGATAGATCTTCGCGTTTCCCCACAGCGGCACGAAGATCACATGGCCGTTCGAGCCGTCCATCGTGGCCGTCTTGTCCTTCGGTACGCCGATCACGTTGAGGTTGTAGTGGGGCCCGCTCGGCGCGCCGTTGCCTGTCTCGGTCTGAGACGCGACGGTGGTCGGTACGGCGGGTGTCGAGGTCGGGTCCTGGGAGCAGGCGGCCAGGGTGAGGATCGTCGCGGCGGCGCCTGCGGTGGTGAGACAGCGGGAAATCCCGTGCATCACATCCTCCTCATCGTCGAGGATTCAGGGCACGGACGCAGGATGGAACGCGGCGCCGGACCGCGCAAGCCTCATCTGCTTCTGCCGAGGAGAGCGACGACGATTCCGGCGACGATCGACCGGCGCGATCCCGATGTGTCGCGGCCGCTCATGCGGCTCGTATCACCCGCCGTCGCCCACGCCCCGTGCTCTTCCGGTCGAGGCGGATGTAGTCGGGCCTCAGGACCTCCCCGGTCACGACGGCAGTCGCTGGATGAGGCGGTGAACCGTATTGAGGTTGCGCATGGTCGTGGCCGTCGCGAGCGTCTTCTCCAGCCAGGCTCCGGAGAACGGCGAATCGCTCATCCTCGTGTGGCACCGCCAGTACACCTCGCGTCCGTCCACGACGAACGCGTTCGTCTCGGTGCCCGCATTGAGCAGCGCGCGCTTCGCGGCCGCGTCGGGCGGGCTCTTCAGGAACCCCACGTAGACCGTGGCGTCGGCCCGCGCGATGTCCGGCGCGGCCACGCGCTCGGCGATCGCGCGCAGCTCTGCGGCCGAGCGGATGAAGGTGGCGACTTCGTAGCCGAGCGAGGCGGCCAGGTGGCGCTCGATCGTCATCTCGAGTCGGTCGGGCGGCTCGGCGGAGTCGAACAGCACGTTCCCGCTGGCGATGAAGGTTCCGACGCCATCGAGCCCGATCTTCTCGAACAGGGTGCGCAGCCGGTCCATCTTCACGACGTGGCCTCCGACGTTGATCGCGCGCAGGAAGGCGACGTGTCGGCTCACCGCCGCCTCCTCCGCAGGCATGTCAATGGCGCCCCTTGCGGCGCTTCGCTTCGCGGGCGAGCCGCTGCGCACGCGTCTCGAAGTGCTCGCGCAGCTCCTGGAACTCCTGCCTCAGGTACTCCAGCTCCTCGTCGGGCAGCTGCTCGATGTCCACCATCTGGTTGCGGGCGCCGCGCGTCGCCCGCACGAGCTCGTCCAGCTTGAGGTGGATCGCCTTCGCGTCGCGGTTCTGCGTGTTCTGGATCAGGAACACGATGAGGAACGTGACGATCGTCGTGCCCGTGTTGATGACGAGCTGCCAGGTATCGGAGTAGTCGAAGATCGGCCCGGTCACCGCCCAGGCGAGGATGATGGCGACGGCGGCGGTGAACGCCCACGCCGAGCCGACCAGCGCGGCGATTCGATGCGAGAACTTCCGGAATAGATCGTTCATTCGTGCGACGCGTGTTCCGCCAGGAAATCGAGCAATGTCCGGACGAACTCGGGGTCGGCCGGCGCCGAGGTGTGACTCGCTCCCGCAATGACCACCTCCTCGGCGGCGGCCATCCGCGCGACGAGCGCGTCCACCGCCGGTTTCGCTCTGTCGCGTTCGCCCACGATCGCGAGCGTCGGGGTCGTGTTCGTCTGCAGGCGATGGGGCGCCACCGCCGGAAATGGCCCGGCTCGGAGGGCCGCAGCGAGCGCCGCGAAGTCGTTCGCGGCCCAGATCTGCCGCAGCGCTGCGGCGATCGAGTCCGTCCCCGGCGGGGGCGGCGCTCCGTCGGCGGGGGCCAGCGCTCGCATCATCGGCCCCGCGTTGCCCGCCGCGACGGAATCGATGATCTCGGCGGCCGCGGCCGATGGGGGCAGGCGTTGGCCGGGGCTGCCGCCGAGAACGAGCGTGCGCACACGCTCCGGATGCAACGCCCAAACCCCCATGGCGATCGCGCCGCCCCGCGAGTAGCCGACGACGTGCGCGCTTTCCATTCCCAGGTGATCCAGCAGTCGCACGGCGTCCTCGATTTCCGGAACCCCGTACGCCGGCGGGTCGTGCGGCTTGTCGCTCGCGCCATGTCCGCGGTTGTCGTAGGCGATCACGCGGTAGCCGGCGTCCACGAGCGCGCCGACGATTCCCGGCCCCACCCAGTTCGCGTCCAGCTGGACGGAGAAGCCGTGGATCAGCAGCACCGGCTCGCCGGCGCCCTCATCGATGTATCGGATCCGGACGCCGTCCGAGTCGAAGAAGTGGCTTTCCGCCGACCGCGCGCAGGCGGCGGCCGGCAGCGCCAGCGCCAGCCACAGCAGCTTCGTCAGCCGAATCACCGCGCCTCGGCGACGTTGTTCGCGTGTCGCGCCAGGAGGCGCCACCCGGCACCTTCGCGGCGCCATACGTGGCTGAAGCGACGTTGGACGGCCGGCTCGCCGACATGGTCCACGATCGTCTCTCCGCCCATGACCACGACGAGATCGCCGTGCCGCCCGATGTGCTCGATCGTGGCGCTGTACTCGACGTGCCCGATGCGGCCGGTACGCAGCAGCTCCAGGACGACCGGCTTTGGGCTGACGACATTGAGCGGTGAGTTCACCACGAAGCTGTCCAGCCAGATACGATCGAGCGTGGCGGTGTCTCGGGCGACGAAGGCGAGCCGTGCTTCGTCCTCCAGCGATCGGACCTCGCCCTCCCAGGAACCCGTCTCACTCGATGTCGCCAGCCGCTGATCCACGGTGTGCTCCGGTGGGTGAACGTGAGGCCTCGCGGTGCCGGCGCGAAGGTGCGCGTGCGTCGCTCAGCAGAACGGATCGAGCGGACAGAGCCACTCGAGCGCGTCGTCCAGATTTCCGTCCGTGATGATAAGCCGCTCGTCCTTCCTCACGCCACGTTGCTTCAGCGCCCCGAGCAGCCGGTTCAGGCGCGACCGCGCCATGCCGATCTGGCCGTTCGGGTCGTTGGAGGTGGCGAGCCGCTGGGCCGCTCGCTGGTTCAGGCTGTGCAGACGGCTGCCCACGCCACCCTTCAGCACCGCGCGCTCGTGGTCCTGCCACTTCGCGACGATGCGATCCAGCTTGGTGGCGATCTCCGTGCTCCGGTCCACGCTCTCGCGCCCGGGCTCCCCTGGATAGATCGCGGGCTCCAGGCCCGGCAGACCGCCGGTCGGCAGCTCCGGCTTCGAGCAGGAAACTGCCAGGAACGTCGCGACGAGGATGGTCGACGGCGCGCTGAGATGTTTGTGCATGGTCCACTCCTGCTTGCGGGTCGCGTCGTGGCCACACCCCGATGACGCGTCTACGCCCGCGGATTGCACACCCTCGGCCTCCATCCGGCTTCAGCGACAAACCGGCGGCTCTACCTGATCGAGGTACAGCGGCCGCGTCAGCGCCACCGCTGCGGTCGCCCCGGCCAGGACGGTTCGGCCCGCGCGACCTTCCCGACCCGACCCGCCGCGATTCACCCGGCGGCGTCGAGCGAGTACTCGAGCTCGTAGCAGTGCTTGCCGTCGCGGATGTCGATCGCCATCCGGCCGGCCAGCCCCTTCAGCTCGCCCGTGCCCGAGTCCGGAACTACGGTGATGCTGAGGGACGGCGCGCCGCGGCTCATCGTGCCGCTGTGCTGGAGCACGAACGTGCCGGAGCGGCCCTGCAGCGAGCCGCTCACCCTCTCGATCGCGACGTATCCGGCGGAATTCTTCACCTCGGTCGCGGCGGCGAGCATCTGACCATGGCTGCTGGCCTCGAGATCTCCGTGGAATCGCTTCGCGATGACCATGCGGCTCGGGGCCCAGCCCTCCCCGTCATTCTCGGGTACCGGCTGCGGCGTCAGCTCGACGTCGAACGCGCCCTTCGCACGTGAAGTCAATGCCTTCCTCCAGAGTCGGTCGTCAGGTCGCGGCGCGGTGCGGCTCGCGCTGCAAGAGCGCCCGCTCGATGCGACGGTCCGGGATCAGCCACATGAGCGCGACGGCCACGTAGATTCCGCCCGCGATCCACGCCGAGAGCCTCGCCGACGCTATCGCAATGACGTACAGCAAGGGCGAGATCTTGCCCTTGAGGTCCCGCCCGACCGCTCGCGCGAGCAGCGAATCCGAGCCCTCGACGGAGAGGATCGTGCGCTGCAGGATCAGGTAGGCGATGCCCGCCATCAGCAGCACGACCCCGTAAATGGCGGTAGGCCCGTCCGCGAAATGATTCTCCCCCATCCAGCCGGTGACGAACGGCACGAGCGAGAGCCAGAACAGCAGATGCAGGTTCGCCCACAGCACCGCGCCGCTGACATGCCGCGTGACGTGGAGCATGTGGTGGTGGTTGTTCCAGTAGATGCCGAGATAGACGAAGCTCAGCACGTAGCTCAGGAACACCGGCACGAGCGGGCGCAGCGCGGCGAGCGATGCGCCGTGCGGGACGCGTAGCTCCAGCACCATGATCGTGATGATGATCGCGAGCACGCCATCGCTGAAGCTCTCGACTCTCCGCTTGTCCATGGGGCCACTCGGTTGGAGCAGGGCTCGGCCGGTGAGCATCTCAATCTGTCAGCACGAGGCGCGTGCGGCCTCGGGGGATTACTCGCCGCGCAGCATCGCGCCGACAATGCGGGCGTACTGTCGCATTGCGGTCTCCATCTCGCGCCGGCTCGCGTCGCCTCCGCGCAGCACCACCTCAATGGCGTGGTGGGCGGACGCGCCGTTGCCGGCGGCGTGTAGCAGCTCGCCAACGGAGCCCGTCCCGCCGTCGCCGAGGTTCAGCTTCGTACGCAGCGCCGGGCGCCGGCCCAGCCTGCCCGCCAGCTCGAGCGTGAACGCGTGCGCATCCCTGAGCGCCAATGCCGGATCGGCCTCGAAGCGGTCGTGGATCGCGCCCCACTCACCGTAATAGCGGGCGAGGATCGCCGGATCAGGCGGCGACGCATCGGCTGGATCATCCGGCTTCGGGAGTGGATCGGCGGCCGGCGGCGCGGGCGCGATCGCGCCGTCGCCGTGGGGCGCGACCGACAGGTGCAGCGTCTTCGACACGGTCGCCTCGGGGCTCAGCACGCCGACCAGCCGGTCGAGCAACCATTCCACCGGGCGTCTCATAATGAGGTACGCGAGCGCGATCACGACCGCCGGAAGGCCGACGAACGCGACCAGATATCCCATTATCTGATGGAGTTCGCTGGACACGATTCCTCTTGCTCTCGAGGTGAACGCCGCGTGTCTGCCACCCCTCACGCGACGCCGCCGAGGCACGCGCCGCTCCGGTCCGAGGACGAAACTGCAAATCCTCAGCCGCAGCGACCGTCCTGCAAGGGGATTGTCGGGATGGGCCCGCCCGCCTATCGGCTAGAAGGCCGTTGAAGAACTGGAGCGAGCCGCGTTGCGGGCGCCACGGGGCCAGATCCGAGGCGGCGCGACGACGCGATGTCGCACGCCATCGGGGAGGAGCGCCAACGCTGGAGATGGCCCCGTGCCGCCCGCAACCCACAGGGCGCACCCCAGTTCTACAACGGCCTTCTAGGGCCGTCGAGGCCGGCGACAAGAATTGCACGGCCGCCCGGAATGGTCACGGGCGCCGAAGCTAGTGTCGCGCCCGGCCGCTCGTCCTCGACGCGATCCAGTGGAGCACGATCATGGAGGGCACGACATAGGGGAAGATCCCGTACAACGTGTCACTCGCCGAATGCGAGTGCCGGTCCACCGCCAGGAACACGTTCACGCAGAACACCGTTGCCAGCAGCACCAGCCCTGCACCCTGCCAGGAGGCGGGACGATAGACCCACCCCCATGGCTTGAACCAGATCCGATCCATGGCGCCTCCTTTCCTTGATGCTGCAAAGTACTTCGTCCGATGTCAGAGAGCTCCGGGCCTGCTGCACGACCAGTGTCGAACGCGCCGACTCGGCCTGCGCGGCCACCGACGACTCCTCGGTCGTGCACAGGCCCAGATCGCGCAGGCGGCCGTCCCCGATGTCGTAGATCCAGCCGTGCACGGCCAGAGGCTGCCCGCGTGACCAGGCGTCGCGGACGACGGTCGTCTGGCTGACGTTGACGACCTGCTCGATCACGTTCAGCTCGCAGAGCCGGGCATGGCGCCCGGCCTCCGAGTCGAGCGCCTCGATCTGCTCGAGGTGCTTCCACCGCACGTCCTGCACGTGGCGCAGCCAGTTGTCGACGAGCCCCAGGCGGTCGTCGCGCAGCGCGGCGAGCACGCCGCCGCAGCCGTAGTGCCCGCAGACGATGATGTGGCCGACCTTCAGGACGTCGACTGCGAACTGGATGGCGGAGAGGCAGTTGAGGTCCGCGTGCACGACGACGTTGGCGATGTTGCGGTGCACGAACATCTCGCCGGGCAGCAGCCCGACGATCTGGTTCGCGGGGACGCGGCTGTCGGAGCAGCCGATCCACAGGTAGTCCGGCGTCTGCTGTGCGGCGAGGCGCTCGAAGAATGTGGCGTCGTCGGCGGTGATGGCCTCGGCCCAGTCGCGGTTGTTGTCGAGGAGATGGTCCAGGCTCGCCGGGCAATGGCGGGGATCCGATGTCATGTCTGGGTCATCCGTGATTTGACTGAGGACCGTGGCGTCGACAACGAAGTCGCGGCCGACGGCGAGGTGATAGCGCTCGCGCCAGACATCATGCTCGCTGAAGCGTGCCCGGCCGTGGAGCTCCGCGAGCAGCCCCGCGACGGTCGACTTGCCGCTGCCGCAGGTGCCGAGGAGCAGCAGCGCTCCGGGCGTCACGCCTGGGCTGCCGTCGCTCTGGCGATGAACAGCCCGCGGCCCACGAGCCCTTCCGGATCGTATCGTACGTCGTCGAAGCCTGCGGCGCGAAGCATCGTCTCCATCTCATCGCGGCGGAGCAGCAGCAGCTCGTGTAGCTCGGTGCGGTGCTCGATTCCCGCCTCGGTGCCGATCAGGTAATGGAACTGGAGGGTCGAGATGGGTCCGCGTCGTCCCGAGTGGCTCATGCGGCAGACCTTCACGGTGTCCGACTCGGCCGTGTGCATGAACACCGTTCCCGGAGTCCATGCGTCCGGCTCGATCCACGGCTCGACCACGACGACGCCGCCGGGGACGAGCTGCCTCCGGAAGCTGCGCAGCGCTCGCTCGACGTTCTCCGGCGTCGTCACGTAGCCGATCGAGCTGAACAGGCAGAGCACGGCGTCGTAGCGTCGCCCCAGATCGAAGTCGACCATGTCCGCGACGGCGAAGCGCGCGTCCGGGTTCTTCTGCCGCGCGAGCCGAACGAATTCGGGCTCGATGTCGATGCCGTCGACGGCGAAGCCGTGGTCGCGTGCGAGCAGGCGCGCGTGCTCTCCGGTGCCGCATCCCACGTCCAGCACCGTGCGCGCCTCCGGGTGCAGCCCGCGCACAATTTCCGCGATGCGTCGCGTCTCCCCCGCGTAGTCCTTGAACTGGCCGTAGATCAGGTCGTAGATCTCGGCGGACTCAGAGAACATGGTCGCCCGCGCCCGCGCCCGCGCCCGCGCTCGCCCTCGCGCCCGCCCTAGTTCCCTCCCGACTCCGCGGCCACGCCGTCGCCCCACGCGTTGTTGTCCCGTTCGACGTCCGGCATTGCGCCGCCCGCGTCGATCGTCACGCCGGTCAGCTTCGACGGCAGCGCCGCGGTGTACGCGTAGCTCTGGCCGCGGTACCAGATCTGGATCGGCAGCTCGACCTCGCGCGCCTTGCCGTCCGCCGTCGCGAGCGTGAGATCCACCGGCATCACGAGCGGCGTGTTGTTCTCGATGTGCACGGTGGCGAGCCAGGTCCCGTCCGCCTGCTGCGTCTGCTCGACGCCGGCGATGGCCTGGTCGAGCCGGTCGGTGGTGTAGAGCCACTCGCGGAAGAACCAGTCGAGGTCCATGCCGCCGACGTCCTCCATGGTGCGGATGAAGTCCGACGGTGTTGGGTGCTTGAACGCCCAGCGCGCGATGTAGGAGCGGAAGGCTTGGTCGAAGGACTCGGGGCCGAGCACCTGGTCGCGCAGCAGGTGCAGCACCATCGCCGGCTTGCGATAGCCGACGAGGCCTAGCGCGGCGGGGACGACGCGGTCGGGCGGCGTCATGATCGGCTCGTCCATCCCGCCCCGTACGCCCTGGTAGTACGCCTGCAGGTACGCGGCCTTCGTGTCGGTGCCCGGGTAGCGCAGGTCGTTCGCCCAGGTGTCGATGAAGGTGTTGAATCCCTCATCCATCCAGGTGTAGCGCCGCTCGTTGGAGCTGACGATCATCGGGAACCACTCGTGTCCATGCTCGTGGGCGATGGTGCCGAACACGTTCTGCGCGCCGCCGCGACCGTGCACGAACACGATCATCGGGTACTCCATTCCGCCGACCGGGCCGGCGACGCTCGTCGCCTGCGGCCAGGGGAACGGGTACCAGCGCTTCGAGAACTCGTCGATCGAGAAGCAGGTCATGTCTGCGCCCGTGACCCACGCCGTGTCCTGCGGCTGGTAGTAGGACTGGCAGAGCACACCCTGCTTGCCGGTCAGCGCGTCCCAGCGGAAGGTCGGAGAAGCGGCCCACGCGAAATCGTGCACGTTCTCCGCGGCGAAGTGCCAGGTGAGCACGCCCCCTGTGCCCGGCCGGGTCGTCGCCCTGCCGACCTCTTCCGGCCCGATGATCTGGACCTGAGACGACGACTTCGCCGCCTTCGCGAGGCGCTCGCGCTCGGTCGCCGTCAGCACCTCCTGCGGGTTCTGCAGCAGCCCCGTGGATGCGACGACGTAAGCCGCCGGCAGCGTGATGCTGACGTCGTAGTCGCCGAACTCGCGGTAGAACTCGCCCTGGCCGAGGTACGGGTCGACGTTCCAGCCGTGCACGTCGTCGTAGACGACCATGCGCGGGAACCACTGCGCGATTTCGTAGAGCGTGCCCTGCCGGCCCATGCGGTCGGAGCCGTGCTCGGGCACCTTGAACGCCCAGCCGATCTGCAGCGTGACGTTGCCGCCCGGTGGCAGGGGCTGGCGCAGGTCCACGCGCATGTCCGTGTCGCGGATGTACGGCTCGACGTTGTCGCCGCCGACCTTCACGTACCGCACGTCAATGCCGCCCTCGAAGCCGCGCGCGGCCCAGCGCGCGTCGTTCGGATTCATGTACGAGCCCCAGCTCTCCGGCCGGTAGATGTTCTGGTCGACCTGCAGCCATACGAGGCGCAGCGTGTCGGGCGAGTCGTTCGTGTAGGCGATCGTCTCGTCGCCGGTCAGCGCCTTCTCCGCGGTGTCGAGCGACGCGGTGATCGTATAGTCGGCGCGTTGCTGCCAGTACTTCGGACCGGGCATCCCGGATGCGGAGCGGTACTGGTTCGGCGGGTCGAGGTCGAGGCGGCGGAAGATGGAGGTGTCGCCGTGCTCGATCGGCGCGTCCTGCGCCGCGAGAGCGGCCGGCGCGAGCGAGAGCAGCGAGAGCAGCGCGGCGGCCGCGCCCGATCGGGTTCGTACGTTCATCGGGTGGTTCCTCGTGGCAAGGGATCGATCTCTCCGGTTATAGAGAAAATCGCCCCTCGGGTTCCGGCCGTCGCGCCGGAAAGCCCTGCGTCGCGCGTGGCGATTCGAGCGGCGGGCGTGGGCCGAACCAGAGGTCGCCCCGTCGCGGCATCGTGGTAGTGAAGGAATGAGCTGCTGTTGTACGAGAGGAGAGGGAGATGCTTAGGCTACCTGCTGTATTCGCCGCGGCATGTTGCATGGCCTTTGCTTTCGGTGCGGGTCGCCTCCAGGCGCAAGAAAGGTGGCAAGCTGCGATCCACGGCGGCGCGCACCATGGGGAGACCCCTGTTCCCGCGCGCTCTGAATCGTGCGACCCGGGCGCTGACTCTGTATGGGTGGTAAGCGCTAATCCAACGAGGCAGGTATTCCCCGGAGTTGTCACACCGCCCGCGGATACGTTGGGTTTGGCGATCGCGGGTGCCTTCTGCATCCGACACCCAGCCAAGAGGGGTGGTCGGGAGTTGGCCGCTCTCGTACTCCTCGTCGGCGCCGACACGGTTCTTTACACGCCCGGCGTGTTCAATGCCTATCGTCATGACATGAGGGCGCTGTTCGTCCGCGCTAGAGAAGGCGAGGGATTGGTTGTCGCCCGCTGGAGCGGTGACAGCATCGCTGACCAGGCGGCGGTGGATTCCATCGAGCTGGCGCGCATTCAATCGTCACTTGATTCGGCCGCTGAAGAGGAGGCTGCCCAACAGCAGAAGATTCGTGCCGCCGAGAATGCGTCGCGTGAGAAGGATACGTTCTAAGGGGCGGTCGAGGGCGGTCACGGAGCAAGTGACATCGAGGCAGGTTTCGTTGGGTATGACGCAGGACATGGTACGGGAGGCATGGAGCCGACCCCAGCAAGTCAACACAACTGTTGTCTCGGGTCAGCGCATGGAACAGTGGGTGGATGGCCTTCAGACGTACGTCTATTTCACCAATGGCATTGTTTCGGGCATACAGACGAGCCATTGACCGCAACCCGGTTTCCCGGTCACCGGCAGCGGTTCGCAAGACGCTGGACATACCAATATTCGTCTGGTGATCCGCACTTGCTGCCAAAGCAGCGAGCTCTCGGTTTTTGTTCCGACAAGAGATCCGCTACTTGCCTATCGGACTTTAGTCTACAAACACATTCTTCAGGTGGGCAGGAGGAAGCGCCGTCTGGGTTTGGCACCTTCGGGCGCATGTACCATCAGACTATTAAAGGACAGACTATATCGCGACCCTTTCTAAGCGCGGCGGCGCTCTTCTTCTCACTGCTCCCCCGAAGAGTCTTATCCGACCTGTAGGCTCGACGCTGTACGCGATCTCGGTCATTGGCAGACGCTAAGGCAGCCGGTATCGGCGTCGGTGGTCTTCGGGCGTCAAGACCGGCGTCAGTATGCCAATGGCAAGAGAATCGAGTCATCGCTTGCCAACGCTGAAGGAAGGATTCAGGTTGGTCCTCTATCAGGTCCCTCGCTGGGCCGAGCCGGATATGCACGCCTCACCGCCGGGCGCGGCAGCGCTCTTTCCGCTTTCCGGAGAGGCTTGAGGTGATACCGGACTTCCAGTCGATCATGCGGCCGGTGCTGGAGCACCTCTCTGACGGGTTGGAGCACGCGAACTCCGACACGCTTGAGGCGATGGCGTCGACGTTCAATGTGAGCGCCGACGAACGCGCGCAGCTGCTACCTTCCGGGAAACAGCCGATCTTCGTAAATCGAGTTGCGTGGGCGAAGTCACATCTTAAAGGAGCAGGACTCATCGAGTCGCCGCGCAGGGCGGTCTATCGAATCACTGACGCCGGTCGGAATCTGCTTCGCCGGGTTCCGGGGCGAATCGATATGAAGGTGCTGGAGGAGTTCGAATCCTATCGGGAGTTTCGCGGCGGATCCAAAGAGACAGGCGACCGACACGATCGGGGTGCTCTGCGCGAGCTGAACACTGAACTCACTCCGGAAGAGCTGATCGATTACGGCAACAAGCTTATCCGAGAGCAACTCTCCGCCGAAATACTCGAACAGATCCGCCGTTGCCCGCCTGAGTTCTTCGAGAAACTGGTCATCAATGTGCTCGTTGCCATGGGTTACGGTGGGTCCCAAGCAGACGCCGGGCGGGCCGTCGGACGAAGCGGCGACGGTGGAATTGACGGAATTATAAAGGAAGATCGGCTCGGCCTGGATGCAATCTACGTTCAGGCAAAGCGCTGGGAGGGCACTGTCAGTCGCCCCGAGATACAGAAGTTCGCCGGTGCGTTACAGGGGGCGCGAGCCCGCAAGGGAATCTTCATCACCAGCTCCTCCTTCACGAAAGAAGCACAGGAGTATACAGGCGGCATCGACAGCAGAATTGTGCTCATCGACGGCGGTCAGCTCGCTTCCCTCATGATCGACCACGGGGTCGGCGTAACGCTCACGCAGACGTACGAGATCAAGCGGCTGGACTCGGACTATTTCTTCACAGAGGACTAGGGTCGGAGCGACGGCGGCGAGAGCGCGCCTGCGCGGAATCGGATCATCCGCACGCAGGACCGCGGTTCCGGTATCGACGTCTCGACTGGCATCCAAGCTGACCGGGCAGGACGCCACCGATCAGGCGCCGGGCGGCAATCCGTGCCCGTCGCTGCGCAGTGCGTCCGCGAGGGACCGCGCGCGGGCATCTGGGCGTCATACTGCCCGTATTCAGGCCGGTAATATCGCTAGTCCAGATCCCGCTGTTGCAGCGGAGCGGAGTCGAGGCACCTGTCGATGGTCTTTCGCGCTTACTTCGAGGGCAGCAGTGCGCAGGTCATGCATTGCGCTCGGCGGAATTGCGAGTCGGTCGCCGTATGGGGAAGCTTTGAGCAGGTGTGGCACGAGGCTTTGGAACGGAACCAGCTAGACGGATGGCATTCGTCTGACCTCATGACTTGCAGCAAACTGGATCTGGTTAAGCCGGCCTCTCGGTCACGATGGAAGTCTGCGCACTCCGCCGCGGCATTTCGGGAGTTGGGCGATCTAGCTATCCGCTATGCCGCCCAAGAGCCTGAATGGAATTTCCAAATTTCCTGCTGCGCGGTCCACCGCGCTGACTATGAGCGCGCTAAAACCCGCAATCAGTGGCTTCGGCCAGCGGAAGCGATCTGTGTCAATACGTGCGTCGGCTCTATGCCCCTGCGCTCAGATTTCTTGGTGCACCTAGTGTTTGATAGAGGCGAAAAATTCAAGAAAGAAATTGAGCAGATATGGACGCACGATAAGAAGCATGTAACACACGAATTAGCATGGTCAAAACGAATCGCCGACATCTCCAGCTTCAATAGCAACGCGGCGCACAGCTACGCGATAGCGGCGGCCGACTTGGTCGCATGGGACACGTCACACGGTGGACGGCTGTTCGGTCCTGGTTTACCTGGGGTGATATGCGAGCGCTATGACTTCGCGAAATTGGTGGATCGCTACCCGCCTGCAAAAGAGAAGGCGCGGACGAAGCAGAAAGAACAGCGCCGACCGCGGCCGAAGCGCCAACGCTAGAGATCTGGAGTGCTTACAGACATGCGGGATGTTTGCGTTTCGTAGCGTCGCTGCCGCTCCGAGTGTCGCACCTCGTTTCCGCATCCGGTGGTGGTGGCGGGGGCGGCGGCGGCCGGTGCTTCGCGCCGGGAGGTCTCGTGAGTCATTTTCCGAGCCTCCCGGTTTGGGGACGCGAGCTCCAGTCGAAGGTGCCGCGCTTTGGGGGCTAGGGGCGTACGTCCTCCACTTGGGCCAGCAGAAGGCCAAGCCGAGTCCGGAGAGCCTTCCGTCCAGCCCCCGTCCGACTGAAGGGACTTCCGAATTGACCTCTCAACCCGGCGGGCGACCAATGCGCGGTAGTCGAACGCCGCCAGGGAGCCTGCCGCGCCGGCCAAGAAGACTCTCGAGGTCTGCATTCACCTTGATATGAATCGTCAGGTCCCTGGACGGATTCTCGTTGAGGCGCAAAGGATGAGTTCGAGGGTGATCGCTCACGGCGCCCGCCCGCCCGTCGCCGGTTAGCTTGGCCGGATGAAGGACCTGCTGCTCACACTCGCGATGCTGTGCGCCGCGGTCGCGCCCATCGTCGTCGACCGCTGGCTGCGTCGCCCCTGATGTACATCGGCCACGTCGGCGTCGCACTGGCCGCGCGGCGCGTGCGCAAGGACCTGCCGCTCTGGCTGGGAGTGATCGCCGCGCAGGGCTGCGACTGGGTCGACGTCTGGCTGATCGACTTCGCGCGCGACCCGCGTCACGCGATGCTGTCGCACTCCCTCCCCGCGGTCGCCATCGGGGCGACGCTGCTCGGCCTGCTCGCCTGGGTCATCACGCGCTCGGCGGGCGCGGCGCTCGCGGTCCTGCCGATCTACGCGTCGCACTGGGTGCTGGACCTGATCACCGGCACGAAGCCGACGTGGCCGGGCGGGCCGGAGATCGGACTGGATCTGTACGCCCGCCCCGGCGTGGACTTCCTCCTGGAGGCCGCCGTCGTCGCGGTAGGCTGGTGGCTGTACCGCGCGAGCCTGCCGGAGCGGCGTCGCGTCGCCCCCGTGCTGCTCGCCCTGCTGATCGCGCTCATCGCCATGCAGGGCCTGGCCGACGCCGGCTTCGCGCTTCAGGGCGCCGGCTACCATTTCGCGCTGGCAGCCCGCTGAACGTCACGACCCGTACTCGAAACGGCCGAACGACGCGTACTGGCCCGAGTGCTCGTAGTCGACGCCCTCGCGCACGTGAAACCGCCTGGAGGCCGCGAGTCGGGCCCGCTTCACGACGAGCCCCTCGGGGAGCACCATTTCCGGATGCGTCTCCGCGTTCGTGACCGGGTTGCGCATCGGCTGCAGCTCGAGCTCGACGGCATCGCCGATGTCGAGGCACGAGTCGTATCCATCGAGCCGGAGGTCGAACCGCGTCGGCTCCGGCCCGGCGAGATCGTAGGTGTTGATGAAGATCGCCCAGGGTCCGCCGATCTCGCCCCGCACGAGCGACGTCAGCGCGCCTCGCTGCCCGTCGTCGGCTCGATCGTCCATGAAGCCGATCGCGCGGCCGCCGCCCTCGTGGATCGCGCCCGGCCAGTCGGCGAACACGGCGACGGCGAGCCCGTTGACGGCGACGTCGCCGATCCGCCCCTCCTCGATAGCCCAGATCCATCCGCCTTCGCATTTACCGCGGCTCGGTCGCGCGTTGAAGTTGCACGGGCAGCCCCCAGTCGCAGTTGCACGCGATGACCACGTTGCCGCTCAAGCGCCATTCGGCCATACGCCCCCCTCGATGAGTCCCGCGACCGGCAGCCGCCCCGGTCGCCCCCCTCGACCCCCAGCCCCACCGCGAAGCCCCG
This sequence comes from uncultured Gemmatimonadales bacterium, assembly GCA_963798855.1. Classification (GTDB taxonomy): domain Bacteria; phylum Gemmatimonadota; class Gemmatimonadetes; order Longimicrobiales; family RSA9; genus CAWCUU01. The sequence continues at coordinate 1,674,467 of CAWCUU010000002.1, forward strand.
ACCCTCCCCTATCCGTCCCCCTCCTAGCCCTTGCCCTCGCCCTTGCCCTCGCCCTGCGAAGCCCCGAGCTTCGCCTTGAACCACTCGATCGTCAGCGGCCACGCCTGCTGCGACGCCTTCATATTCGCGCCGTCGCGCCCGTCCTGTTGTCGCAGGAAGCCATGACCGGCGCCCTCGAAGATGTGCGGCTCGTAGGCCTTCCCCATCTCCTTCATCGCGGCCTCCGCGGGCGCGACCGTCGAGACCACGCGCGCGTCGTCGCCGCCGTAGAGCCCCAGCACCGGCGCCTTCACCTTCTCGAGATCCTCCTTCGACGGCGACGTGCCGTAGTAGACGACCGCGGCGCCGAGCTGCGGCGAGTGGACCGCGTGCTGGAACGTCGTCGTGCCGCCCCAGCAGAAGCCGACGATGCCGTAGACGGGCTGCGCGGCCGGCAGACTCATCCCGTAGTGCGCCACCGCGAGCAGGCGCCGCTGCACGTCCTCCGGGTCGAGCCCGCGGATCGCGGCGACCGCCGCCTGCGGATCGGGCGCGCCGTCCGCGGCGGCCGGCACATCCTTGCCGGTGAGCAGGTCGGGAGCGATCGCGATGAACCCCTGCGCCGCGACCTGGTCGGCGACCGCGCGCACCCAGTTCGAGAGCCCGAAGATCTCGTGCACGACCAGCACGACGGGCGCCTTGTCGCTGCGCTCCGGGTAGACCACCCAGGCGCGGACGCTGTCGGCCTCGCCGGCCGGGATGCTGACCCATTCGCCGTGCCGCGGCGACGACTTCAGCTGCGCCTCGGCGTGCTCGGCGTCCGGCGGCAGCGTCGGCGCTGCGGCCTGCTGCGCGGCTGCGGCGGCGGGTACGAGCACCGGCGCGAGGGAGCGAGCCAGGCGACGGGCGAGAGTCGTGAGAAGGGGACGTCGCATCGAGGCCTCCGGATAAAGGGGGTCGGGACGGCAAGATATGACGACGAGGCGCTCGCTGCGAGGCGCTGACGGTGAGGCGCCGACTGAAGGCGCTCACGACAGGCGCGGACGACGAGGCGCTGAACGAAGGCGGTCATGAGCGAACACGGGCACGCTCAGCTAAACGCACAGTTGACCAGCGCGGCAGGGAGCCCCATCCTGGCCGAGGCCCCACCCTCCGCTCCGCCGCCCTCGTGGAGGTGGAATGAAACCCGCCCGACTCCGCCTGCTGCTCGTCTGCGTTGGCTTGCGCGCCAGACCGTTCCCGCGCCGCCTGCAACCGTGCTGGACCGCCGTGCTCCGAGCGCTTCCTCGAGCATTCCTGCCGATCGCGATCGTCGCCCTGCCGCTGGCGGGTTGTGGCCATGGCGACGCCACCGCCGCGTCCGCGGTCCGCGACAGCGCCGGTGTCCGCATCGTCCGGAATGCCGGACCACGCTGGTCGTCGGGGCGGGGGTGGCGGCTGGATCGGACGCCGGAGCTCGCGATCGGCAGCGAAGAGGGCCCGGAGGACCAGCAGCTCTATAGGGTCGCGGGCGCGCTGCGACTGCCGGACGGCCTCGTCGCGGTCGCGAATGCGGGCTCGAACGAGATCCGTTTCTACGGCGCCGAGGGCAAGCTTGTCGCTCGCGCAGGAGCGAACGGCGCCGGTCCCGGCGAGTTCCGGGACCTCACCGGCCTCTATCGCGATGGTCCGGACTCCATCTACGCGTGGGACTCCGACCTCGGCCGCGTGTCCGTCTTCACGAATGCAGGAGTGTACGCCCGCAGCTTCGCCGTGCCGCGAATCCCCGGCTACAGCGGGTCTGTGGTGCTCGGCCCGCTGGGCGGCCGAGGGCTGCTCGTCTACACGGGGAGGGGTATCACCATCACCGACCCCAGGCGCGGCGTCGTGCGCGACTCGCTGTTCCTCTTCCGGCTGTCCGCGGACGGTGTCCGTGTGGACACGCTGGGCAAGGTGCTCGGCGGCGAGGGGTACGTTCGAGATGTGACCACCGGCGCCGGTCACGGGTTCATTGCCACCGGTGCACCGTTCGGGCGGCGCACGGTCTTCGCGGTCTCGGACAGCCGCTTCTTCGTCGGCACGGAGGACGACTACGAGATAGCGGTGCGTTCCGCTGACGGATCGCTCGACCGATTGTTGCGCTTCGATCGGCCGAGCCGTCAGGTGACCTCGACCGACGTCGCTGCGATGAAGCGGCAGCAGGTGGGCCACGTCAACGGCAACATGCGGCGCGAGATCGAGAAGTCGCTCGACGAGGCACCGGTGCCCGCGACCATGCCGGCCTACGGCGGGATGATCGCCGACGCTGCCGGCGATCTCTGGGTCGCGGAGTACCGAACGCCGGGAACTTCGGGCACCCGCTGGCTGGTGTTCGACGCCGACGGGCGCCTCCTCGGCCCGGTCAATGGACCGGACCACTTCACCGCGCTCGACATCGGTGACGACTACGTGCTCGGCGTCCGGAAGGACGAGATGGATGTCGAGCACGTCGAGCTGTACCGCATCGTGAAGGAGTGAGATGCGACGCACGGTCCTGACGCACGTTCTACTGACGCTGCTGTTCGCGGCCTCTGCCCCCGCGTCCGCCCAGGTCGTGCGCGGCCGATTCACCGACGTCTCGGCCACCGCGCCGATCGAGGGCGGTGTGGTGTCGCTGCTGGCGATGGACGGCTCCGAGGTCACGAGCGTGCTCACGGACGCGCGCGGGTGGTACGCGTTGCGCGCGCCCGCACCTGGCCGCTACCGGCTTCGCGCCTCGCGCATCGGCTACGCGGACTTCCTGACGGAGCCGTTCGTGCTCGGCGCGGGTCGGGTGCTCGACCGCGACATCGCCGCGGCGGTCCGCGCGATCTCGCTCGAGGGCGTCACCGTGCGCGGCACCTCGCGCTGCCGGCTTCGCCCCGACCAGGGTGTGCAGACGCAGGCGCTGTGGAGCGCGATCCGCACGGCGCTCTCCGCCGCGAGCCTGACGAAGCGCGAGCAGCGTCTGCATTACGACGTCGCCGAGTACGTGCGCGACCTGGACCCCGCGACGCTGCGGCCGCTCGGTCCGGCGCGTGCGCGCGCGCGATCCGGCGTCGCGGAGCACCCGTTCGTGTCGGCGCCCGTCGACGAGCTGATGCGCGACGGCTTCGTGCGTCCGGGCCCGGAACAGACCTCCTACTTCGCGCCCGACGCCGACGTCCTCCTCTCCGACGCGTTCCTGGCACGCCACTGTTTCCGGGTCGTCGCCGACGAGGGCGGGGCAGGAAAGGCGGGTCGCGTCGGGCTCGCGTTTCGACCCGTCGTGCAGGGTGCGCAAGCCGACGTCGAAGGAACCCTCTGGGTGGACCCGTCGGCCGGCGAGCTCCGCGCGCTGGAGTACCGTTACACCGGCCTCGATGTCCCCGACGCCGAGCGGCTCGGCGGCCGCGTCGAGTTCGCGCGCGTGCCGACCGGCCGCTGGATCGTCTCCCGCTGGTACGTCCGCATGCCCGTGCTGCCGGCGCCCGAGCCCGGCCGTCGCCTCTCCGACGTCGCGCCGAATCTGCAGGGCCGCCACCTCCAGCGCATCATCGAGCAGGGCGGCGCGATCGTCGGCGTGCGCGGCGAGGACGGTCGCCGGCTGTACGGCGCGGAAGCCGTGGTGACGCAGGTGCCGGGAGCCGTGGCCGCCCGCGCCGGCACCGTGCTTGGCCGCGTCGTCGAGGCCGGAACCGGCAGGCCGCTGCCAAGCGCGCAGGTGCTGCTCGGCCAGGGTCCGGACTCCGCAGCCCCCGCGCGTGGCACGCTGACCGGCGTCGACGGCTCGTTCGCGTTCGGCGACGTCGCCCCCGGCGATCACCGGCTGAGCGTCGAGTCCGTCGGCTACGAGGCCTCGACGCGCGTCGTGAGCGTCGCGCCGCATTCCGGAGCGAGCGTGCACGTCGGGCTCGAGCCGCACCCCGTCGAGCTGGAGAAGGTCGTCGTCGAGGGCCACGCCTCGACCGAGGTCGGCGGCTTCTACGTCCGCAGGGCGCGCAATGAGGGCTACTACCTCGACCGCGCTAAGATCGAGCGGCTCGGCCCGCGCCGGCCGAGCGACCTGATGCGCGAGCTGCCGGACGTGGAGGTGATCTGTCCCGGCGTGTCGATCCGCTGCTCGATCCGCGTGCCGTCGGCGGTGCCCTCCCCGACAACCCGGGACTGTCCCGTCCAGTACTTCCTCGACGGCCGCCTGATGCAGGGCGACGCTTCTCCGGGCTCGCCAATGGGCTTCAGCCTCGACGATCTGTCTGCCAGCGAGATCGAGGCGATCGAGTATTATCCTCACGCGGCAATGGTCCCCGCCCGCTTCAACATCGGCGTGAGCTCCCGCTGCGGCGTCGTCGTGGTGTGGACGCGGGGCGGCCCACGGTGACGTCACCTCGCTCCGCGGCCTTGCCTCCCGGCCGAGCCAGGGATGCCCTAAATTCCTCGCCTCGACTCTCTTGGAGGCCACAACTTGCCCCGCATCGCGTCCCTTTGGTCGCGGGCGCCCGTGGTCGTGCGCGCGTTCCTCCTGGGCGGCGCCGTGGCTACCGCCGGTACGGTGCCGTGGGCCGTGCTGGCCGCGTGGAACATCCGGCACCTCCCCGCGGTGCCGTGGTCGGTGCCCATCGCCGCCTTGTACCTCTGGCTGCTCTGGCGCTGGCTGCGCGGCGACGGTTGGCCCGCATCCACGTCCGCCGCCCGCCGCGGGATGCTGCGCGCGCGCCCCGTCTCCGCCAATGTCTGGGGGGCGGCCATCCTCGCGGGCATCCTGGGCCTCGCCACCGTCGTACAGGTGAACCGCGTCACGGTCGGCTTGGTCGGGCTCCCGTTTCAGGACGATCTGCCTTACCTGTCGCGACTCTCGCCGCTCACGCTGTTGCTCATGCCCCTTATGGGGGCGGTCGTGGCCGGAGTGGTGGAGGAGGCGGCGTTCCGTGGCTACATGCAGCGTCCCATCGAGCGACGGCACGGCCCGGTCGTCGCGATCCTCGTCGTGGGCGTCTGGTTCGGCCTCGCCCACGCCACGCACGCGCAGTGGTCGCTGGCGCTCATGCCCTATTACCTCACTGCCGCCGCCGTCTACGGCGGCCTCGCCTGGATCACCGACTCCATCCTTCCGTCCATGGCGCTCCATGCAGGCGGCGACGCCCTGAGCGCGCTGACGCTCGTCGGCGAGGCGCTCGGGACACCGGCAGGATCCGGGGCCACCGCCGCACCGCGCGCCTTCCCGGCTCCTGCCACGCACACCGGGTTGTGGATCCGCCTCGCCGCCCTGGTCGTGCTGGGCAGCGCGACGGTCTGGGCCTACGCGCAGGTGGCGGCTGTCGTGCGACAGCAGAAGGAGGCGGCGGTCGGCGCGAGCGTAGCCGATCCCGGGACGGCCTGAGCTCAGGCATGACAAGGAACCGCGGCGCCCGCTGATCGCCCCTTCGAACTCGAACTCGAATTGCCGTTCCCCTCGCCCTCGCCCTCGCCCTCGCCCTCGCCCTCGCCCTGACCCTCGCCCTCGCCCTCGCCCTCGCCCTCGCCCTCGCCCTTGAAAGAGGGCCCACCCCTTGCACTCTCCCCTTCCAAATGTCCACCAGCGACCTTTGGGACCGCCAGCGGCGCGAGCTGCTCGGTCGGCGGATCTCCGATCTCGGCCTCCGCATAGAGGGCACGCGCGTGGAGGCAATGCTCCGGCAGCTCCACGACGAGCTGGGCGCGCGCGGCCTCGTCTTCCGGCCGCGCGCCTACCTCACCGACGAGTGGGGCTGCCCCGAGGGCGTCCCGATCATCGGCGTTCCGTTCTGGCTCACGGACGAGCGCCTCGAGCGGATCGAGCGCGAGTTCTCCGTCGAGCTGGAGGAGGAGGACGACCCGATGAAGATCCTCCGACACGAGGCGGGCCACGCGTTCAACTACGCGTACCGCCTCTTCGACGGCGCCGAATGGCGACGCATCTTCGGCCCCTACTCGCGCCCCTACCGCGAGCGCTTCCGCGTCGACCCGTTCAGCCGCGCCTACGTCCGCAACATCCTCGGGTGGTACGGCCAGAAGCACCCGGACGAGGATTTCGCCGAGACCTTCGCCGTCTGGCTCACGCCGGGCAGCGACTGGCGACGTCGCTACGCGGGCTCGCCCGCGCTGGAGAAGCTCGAGTACGTGGACCGCACGCTTGCGGAGGTGGGCGGGCGGGAGCCGCCCGTCTCCGCCGAGCTGACGCCCGAGCACGTGCCGATCGAGATGCTGATGCACACGCTCGAGGAGCACTACGGCGGAGGTGGCGCGCTGCCGATCGACGACCCGTCCCACTTCGACGGCGACCTCCGCAACATCTTCGCGCAGCGTGGACCGGATGGCGCGGTCGATGGAAGCGCTGCCGCGTTCATCCGCTCCCACCGTCGCGAGCTGGTCGGTCGCATCGCCTACTGGACGGGTGAGACCGGCGCGGAGGTGAAGCGCTTCATCGACCTGCTGGCCGACCGCGCCGAGGCGCTGGAACTGGGGCAGGCCGGGCGCGAGAGCTCGATGCTGATCGAGCTCACCGCGTTCGGCACGGCCGTCATGATGAACTACCGCTACACGGACGTGATCGGCCGCTCGGAAGGACAACCGGACTCATGAAGATCCTGCTGCTGCACACCCGCGAGGCCGAGGACGTCGCCGATCCGGTGCTGGCGGATCTCGAGGGTGCGCTCGGGCGCTCGGGCCACGACATCGCCCGCCTCGGGCTCGACGGCCGAATCGCCGAGCTCGTGCGGCGCGTGCAGGACGATCCGCCCGACCTCGTCTTCAACCTCGCCGAGTCGTTCCGCGGCAAGAGCGCTCTCGAGTCGAGCGTCGCGTCGCTGCTGAACCTGCTCGACCTGCGCTACACGGGCTCGAGCCACACCGGCCTCACGCTCGCGGGCGACAAGGCCCTCGCCAAGAAGGTTCTCAGCTTCCACGGCATCCTGACTCCCGAATTCGCGGCCGTCCACCGCGGCACCGTCGACTGGGCCGGAGAGATCGGATTTCCGCTGATCGTCAAGCCGCCGCAGGAGGATGCGTCGCTCGGGATCACGGCGGCTTCCGTCGTGCACAGCGTGCAGGAGCTCCTGGCCCGCATGCACGAGATCCAGGACACCTACTCCCAGCCGGTGCTCGTCGAGCAGTACATCGAGGGGCGCGAGTTCTACGTCGGGGTGCTGGGGAACGCCCAGGCCGAGGCGCTCCCCATCGTGGAGCTGGACATGTCGCGCTACCCGGCGAAGCTCCCGCGCATCGCGAGCCACGCCGCGAAGTGGCAGGTCGACGGCGTCGAATACGACAGCGCCATCGAGATCTTCGAGCCGGATCTACCCGAGGCGACCGCGGCCGCGATGCGTGGCACAGCCGTCGACGCCTTCAACGCGCTCCGCCTGCGCGACTACGGCCGCATCGACCTGCGCCTCCACCCCGACGGCCGCGTCTTCATCATCGAGGCGAACCCCAACTGCTACCTCGCCCGCGCCGAGGTCTTCGCCCGCGCCGCCGAGCGCGCCGGTCTCGACTACGACGCCCTCATCGCCCGCATTGTCGAGCTCGCCAGCGCCCGCTACGCCCGCTGACGGCCAAGCCCCTCCCCACCTCGCCCTCGCCCTCGCCCTCGCCCTGGTGGAGCGAGCGGCCGCGCCGCTCACTCCACCTCGCGGCTCACCGTCGCCGGCGCCGCCGGCCGCGCGCCGCCCTCGGCCTTCGCCTTCGACCGGCCGAAGCGTCGCAGGAACGCGGCCTTCCACTCGTCCAGGATCTCGTAGAACGTCGGGATCGCGATCAGCGTCAGCAGCGCCGAGCTGATCACGCCGCCGATGACGGCGCGGCCGAGCGGTGCGCGGAAGTCGGCGCCCTCGCCGGCGCCGAGCGCGACGGGGATCATGCCCGCGATCAGCGCGAACGTCGTCATCAGGATCGGGCGCAGCCGGATGCGGCCGGCCTCGATCAGCGCGTCGCGGCGGCTGAGCCCCTGCTCGCGCCCCCACTTCGCGAAGTCGATGAGCAGGATCGCGTTCTTGACGACCAGGCCCATGAGCAGGATCACTCCGATCAGGCTCATCAGGTTGACCGTGTCGCCCGTCACCAGCAGCGCGATCACCACGCCGATCAGCGACAGCGGCAGCGACATCATGATCGCGATCGGGTCGAGGAAGCTGCCGAACTGCACCACCAGGATCAGGTACATGAACAGGATCGCGATGCCGAGCGCCTTGAAGATGTTCGTGAACACCTCGACCTGATCCTCGACGGACCCGCCCATGGTGATCCGGTAGCGCGGCGGCAGGTGCAGCCGATCGAGGCGTGCATTGATGCCCGCCGTGACCTCGCCGAGAGACCGTCCGGCCGTGTTGGCCTGCACGTTGACGACGCGCTCGCGATCGAGGTGATCGATCTGCGCCGGGCCAATGCCCTGACGGATCGACGCGATCTGGCCGAGCGGGATGATCTCCGGGACCGGCGAGCCCTGCGACTGCACGATCAGCGGCAGGCTCGACAGATCCGCTGGACGGCGTCGTGCCTCGGGCACGAGGCGGACTTCGACGTCGCGCGTCTCACCGGTCGGGTCGACCCAGTCACCGGCGTCGACTCCGGCGAACGCGACGCGCAGCGCCTGCGCGACCTGGGCGACGCTGATGCCGAGATTCGCGGCGAGGCCGCGGTCCAGCTGCACCTCGAGCTCGGGCTTCTGTCCGCGCGTGGACAGCCCGACGTCCACCGCCCCGGGCACCTGCCGGACCTCGGCGGCCGCCCGATCCGCGATCTGTGCGAGAGTGCGCGCGTCCGGGCCGCGGATCTCGACCTGGATCTCCTTGATGCCGCCGCCCATCATGTTGCTGAAGATCGCGTAGTCCGCTCCGGCGACGCGTCCGAAGCGCTCGCGCAGGCTCTGCGAGATCTCCGCCGCGCTCTTCCCCCGCTCGCTCTTCGGCGTGAGCCGGATGTAGAGCATGCCCTTGTCCACAGAGCCGGAAGAGCCGCCGACGGTGACGAAGGTGTACGCGACCTCCGGATACGTCCGCGCGATGCGCGCCGCCTCCTCGCCCTTGATGCGCGTGTACTCGAGGTTCGAGCCGGGCGGCGTCTCGACCATCACGGTCAGCTCGCTCCGGTCGCTCTCCGGGATGAATCCTGCGCCACCGATCGTCGCCTGCAGGAAGAGCGCGCCGACGAACGTGCCGGCCGCGATGAGCACCATCGCGAGCCGGTGGTCGAGCGCCCACGCGATCACCCGCTTGTAGTTGTCGGCCTGCCGGTCGAACCACGCGTCGAAGCGCTCGAGCTGGCGCGACAGCCAGTTGCGGTGCTCGCCCTTTTCCAGCTGCGGATCCGCCCAGTACGCGGACAGCATCGGGTCGAGCGAGAAGGAGACGAACAGAGAAACGAGCACGGCGGCCGCGATCGTCAGCGCGAACGGCCTGAACCACTGGCCGGCCACGCCGTACATGAATGCGACGGGGATGAAGACCGAGATGATCGAGAAGGTCGTGGCGGACACGGCGAGCCCGATCTCATCGGTCGCCTCGCGCGACGCCTCGTAGTGGTCCTTCCCCATCTGGATGTGCCGCACGATGTTCTCCCGCACGACGATCGCGTCGTCGATCAGGATCCCGATCGCGAGCGACAGCCCGAGCAGCGACATCGTGTTGAGCGTGAAGCCGAGCGCCCAGACCGCGACGAACGCCGCCAGCACGCTGATCGGCAGCGCGAGCCCGGTGATGACCGTCGAGCGCCACGAGTTCAGGAAGATGAAGACGACCAGGACGGTCAGCAGCGCGCCCTCGAAGAGCGCTTCCTGCACGTTGCGCACGGAGTGCGCGACCCGGACGCCGGAGTCCTGGATGATGTCCAGTTGCGCGCCCGCGGGCAGTGAAGCCTGGATCGCGGCGACGCGCCCGCGGATCTCGTCCGACACCTCCGTCGTGCTGTACCCCTTCGACTTCAGGATCTCGATGCCGATCGCCGGCTTGCCGTTGTAGAGCGCGGCCGTGCGCGGCTCCTCAGTGCCGTCGCGCACCTCCGCGACGTCGGCCAGCCGGACCACGTGGTCGTTGCGCTCGCTGACGACGAGGCGCCCGAACTCCTCCGGGCCCTGCAGCCGGCCGCGCAGCCGGATCGTGCGCTCGTCCAGGTCGCCCGTCACGCGCCCCACCGGCGCAGCCAGGTTCTGTGACTGCAGCGCCTGCACGACCTCGCCGACGCTGACCCCGGCCGACTGCAGCGCCGCCGGCTTCAGCAGTACGGAGATCTCGCGCTCGACGTTGCCGGAGATGCGAGCTTCCGCCACTCCGGAGACGGACCTCAGCTCGCGCGTGATGCCCGGGTCGGCGATGCGCGACAGCTCCGGCGTCGTGAGCCGGTTCGAGGACAGCGCCAGCGACATGATCGGGAACTGGTCCGGGTCGAAGCGCGTCAGCACCGGCTCCTTCATCTCCGGGGGCAGGTCCGAGCGCACGGACGAGATCTTGTCGCGGATCTCCTGCGTCGCGACCTGCGGGTCCTTCTCGAAGGTGAAGAAGACAATGATCTGCGTGAAGCCGTCCATCGACGAGGACTGCATCTTGTCCACGCCGCTGATGCCGGCGATCGCCTCCTCGATCGGGTCCGTCACCTCGCGCTCGACGCCTTCGGGCGAAGCCCCCGGATAGGCGACCGAGACTGCGACGACGGGCTGCTCGATGTCCGGGAACTCGTCCGTCTGCAAGCTGAACAGGGCGAACAGGCCGAACACCACCAGCGCCAGCATCGTCACGATGGTGACGATCGGCCGCCTGATGCTGAAATCCGAGATGAACATGGCTCTCGCTCCTCACTCCCCCTGCGGGTCGCCGGCGGCCGCGCCGCCGACCTCCGCCGAAGGTTGGACCCGCACCGCCGTCCCCGGTGTGACGCCCTGCGCCGCGCCCAGCAGCAGCGTGTCGCCGGCCGCGATGTTGCCGCTCACCAGCACCATCTCGGAGCGCTCGTCGCGCAGCCCGAGCTGCACCGGCACCTGCTCCGCCTTGCCCTGCTTCAGCCGCATCACCGCCGGCGGACCGCCCGTCTCGAGCACCGCGGCCGTCGGTACCGCCAACCCCTGCGCCGACTGGGTCTGCACGCGCCCCTCCGCGTACAGGCCGCCGACCAGATCGCGGCCGGAGTTCGGGATCGAAACCGTGATACCGACCTGGCGCGTGGCCGGGTCCGCGACCGGGCTGATGCGCCGGACCGTGCCCTGGAACGCGCGACCCTGATAGCCGCGCACCTCGAACTCGACGTGCTGACCGAGCACGATCGAGCCGATCTCCTGCGCCGGCACCGCCGCCTCCAGCTTCATGCTGCTCGGATCCACGACCGTGATCAGCGCCGCACCCGGCTGTACGACGTCGCCCGCATCCACCGGCCGCTCCGAGACGATGCCGTCTAGCGGCGCCCGCACCATCGTCTGGTCCAGCTGCTTGCGCGCGAGCGCCAGCCGCGCCTCCGCGTCCGCCAGCTGCGACGCGGCGGACGCCGCCTGCGAGCGAGCCGACTCGAGGTCGGCCTCCGCGATCGCGCCGGCCTTCGCCAGCCGCTCCGACCGCTCCGCGTTCCGCTTCGCCAGCTCGGCCGCCTGCTGCGCCGAGGCCACGGTCGCCTTCGCCGACAGGTACGAGTCGCGGATCGCCGTGTCGTCAATGCGCAGCAGCAGCTCGCCCCTGTGCACCTGCTGCCCGACCTCCGCCGACGTCGCCACGATCGGTCCGGCGACCTGCGCGCGCATCACCGCCTGCCGCTCCGGCACGAGTGATCCCGAGATGACGGGTCCGCTCTGCAGCGACTCCGTCCGCACCACGTAGATGTTCTCCGGCCCGAGCGTCACCGCCTCTTCGGCCTCCGGCGCCTCCGCCCGCGAGTCGTGCCCGCATCCCGCCAGCGCCAGCACACCGGAAACCACCAGAACCCCGGCCAGGGCAGCCCTCCCCCTGTCCCTCACCCCTCCCCTCCTCGCCCTCGCCCTAGCCCTTGGCCTCGCCCTAATCATTTCCGCCCGTCCGGTTCGCCTGTATCGCCTGGGTCCCGCCCTGCGTCGCGCGTTGCGGCGTGGTCGAGGGCCGGGACTGCTCCGTCGTGGTCGTCGTGCCGTTCTGCTGCAGCGTCTGCTGGGTCGTACTCGCGCCCGCGCCGATCGGCAGGTACGGCAGCAGCGCGACCCGGATGCGCGCGAGTTGTAGGTCCCGCGCCGCCGTGGCCCGATTCGCTTCCGCCTGATGCAGCATCAGGCGCGAGTCGTCCAGCTCCAGCTGCGTCGAGATCCCCTCGTCGTAGCGGATCTCCGCGATCTGGTATGCCTGCGACGCCTGCTGCACGGTCGACGCGCTCGCCTGCCACGAGGCCTGCGCCGCCTGCAGCTGGTCCAGCGCGCTCCTCGTGTCGAGCGCAGCGAGCTCCCGCGTCTGCTGCAGCCGCGCGCGGGCCTCCACCAGATTCGCCTTCGCGATCATCTGGTCGCCCGTGATCTGCCCACCGGTGAACAGCGGGACCTGCAGGCTGACGCCCACGGTCCAGTTCGTCCGGAACTGGTCCCACGCCGGGAGCCCGGCGCTCGGGTACGCGACCCGACCGTACTGCGAGCTCACGACGACGCTCGGGAATCGCTCCGCGCGCGCGACCTTGAGCTGCTGCTCCTGCGCGTTCATGGCCTCGACCGCCTGACGCACCGGCGCGCGCTGGTCCGTCGCGGTGTCGCCGATCGAGGCTGCTCCCGGCTGCGTGCTGACCAGCCGCGAGATCGCCCTCGGCAGCGTCGGCAGGGAATCACCCAGCGGGGTCGCCAGCTCGAGCGGCGAATCCATCGGCACATTGAGAAGCTGCTTCAGTCGCATGTAGGCCTGGTCCCGCGCCGAGCGTCGCTGAATCACCGTGGGCCGCAGATTCTGCGCGGTGACCTGCGCCCGCAGCAGGTCGAACTCCGGCTTGTTGCCGACCTGCTTGGCGAGACGTGTCTGCTCGAGCGTCCGCTCCGCCTGCCGCAGCTGCGTCTCCGTGATCGTCAGCAGCCGCTCGCTCAGCAGCGCGTCGTAGTACGCCTGCGTCACGTCCAGCGCCAGCTGCGCCCGCGACGACGACAGCACGATCTCCGCAGCCGAGCGGGCCGCGCCCGCCGCCGACTTCTGCGCCCACAGCCGCCCGCCCGCGAACAACGTCTGCGACGCGGTCAGGCCGATGCTGTACTGGTTCAGCCGCCCGAACGGTAGGTCGCGAAACGCCGCGAACGGACTCGTGTTCGTCGAGCACTGCAGCGCCTTCTCCAGCGAGTCCACCCGCGCCGTGAGAGGCAGCGAGGGGTCCGGCTCGAAAAATTGCGTGCACCCCTCCGGCAGCGGCGGCGCCGTCGTCGTATCCGTGCCGCTCGTGATCGACGAGAATTCCGTCGCCAGCGTCCGCGTATAGCCGAGCGAGCCGTTCAGCTGCGGCAGCATTCTGCGATACCGCCTGGTACTGCTGCCCTCGCGCCCGCAACACACCCGCGCGCGCGATCGCGACGCTCTCGCTCGCGTCTTCGGCCCGCTCCAGCGCCTGCTCCAGCGTCACACCCATCGAGTCCCGCGTCACCGGAGCCGCGACAGGCTGCTGCGCCGACGCCGGCACACCGGTCAGCCAGACAAAAACCCCCAACGTCGCGACGGCTGCCGGCCGGCGACGTGTCCGATCGCTCGCCATCATGCCTCCTCGGCTTCGCCTCCGACCGTTGCGGCGGGATCCACCGCTATGGCACGGAGAAACAGCTCTACGTATTCGTCCGCGGCACGTTCCAGCGACTTCCTGAACATGTCCGGCATGATGTCCCGGCTCATCGCATCCGCGAACACCACGCCCATCAGCATCAGAGCCGCCGATTGCGGGTCGAAATCCACAGAAGCCAGACCCCGCCGTTTCACCCGCTCCAGGTAACGCTTCAGCTCCCGCGTCACACGACGCGGCCGCTCCCCCGCCGACTCGCTCAGGTCCGCGTGCTCCTCGCACTCGCTCATCCCGGTCCGGATTACGGAGCGCAACGTGTAAAGGTGTCGCAGATGCGCCCGCGCCCACGCGCGCAGCTCCGCCGGCGGATCCACCGGCTCCTCCGGCAGCCCCGCCCACTCCAGCTCCGGCAGTCCGCGGTTCAGCGCCTCGTGGATCAGCTGCGACTTGCTGCCGAAATGCCGGAACAGCGTCACCTCGTTCACGCCCGCCTGCTGCGCGATGCGACGCGTCGTCGCGCCGCGATAGCCCATCTCCGCCATAGACGCGCAGCGCTGCCTGCAGGATCTGATCTCTGATCTCCATGGGCGCGAACCTAACGGTGTTACAAATTGAGCGCAAGTGGTTGCTTGCACCCCCTCTCCCCTGAACCTCACCCCGAGTCCCTGGCCCTACCCCTCGCCCTCACCTCACCCTAGTCCTTGCCCTCACCCTGCCCCTCGACCTCCTAGCCCTAGCCCTGGCCCTCGCCCTGGCCCTGCTAGCCTCGGCAAGCACCTTGCTTCTCCCTGCCGGCCGTTGATCCCTGACGGAGGAGGGACCGCCGATCCTGTACCCCGCGCTGATCGCCGCTCTGGCCGTGCTGCTCGCCGCGCTCGCGTTCGTCGGGCTGCTCCACCTGACGCGCGGCACGCCGATCGAGATGGTGCGCAACCTGGACGGGGACGGCGAGCCGCCGGCGATCGAGGATCCGTCGTTCTGCGACACGCTCGAGTCGCACGTCAACACGGTGCTGGTGCCGGGAAACCGGCTGGAGGTGCTGGCGAACGGTGAGGTGTACCCGCGTCTCTGGAAGGACCTGGCGGAGGCGCGGGATCTGATCACCTGGCACGTGTTCTGGTTCAAGCCCGGTGAGGTCGCGGATCGGCTGAAGAGCATCCTGGTCGAGCGGGCGAGGGCCGGGGTGCAGGTGCTGTTCCTGTACGACTACTTCGGGGCAAAGGGTATCCCGTCCTCCTACTACGAGGCGCTGCGCGAGGCCGGCGTGGAGGTCGCGTCGTTCAGGCCGTTGCGGTGGAACACGCTGCACAAGGTCCAGCAGCGCTCGCACATCCGGGCGGTGGTGATCGACGGCCGGATCGGCTACACGGGTGGGTTCGCGATCGAGGATCACTGGATCGGCGATGGCCGGCAGCGTGACCAGTGGCGCGATACGTCGGCCCGCTTCGAGGGGCCGGCGGCGAGGCAGCTGCAGTCCGCGTTCGCGGCCGACTGGGCGGAGGCGACGGGTCAGCTGCTGGTGGGAGAGCGGGTGTTTCCAGAGGATCTGTCCGGCGGGGCGCGCGGCGTGCCGGAGGACGGACATGATCCGACGAGCAGTCACGGCATCGCCGGCCTCGTGTATGCGGCTCCGTCCATGGGCTCGACGGATGCCGAGCGCTTCCTCGCCCTCTCCATCGCGGGCGCCCGACGTCGCCTTTACGTGACGAACCCGTACTTCATTCCGGACGATGCTTTCCGCCGGTTGCTTCTCGAGGCGACGGGGCGTGGCGTCGACGTGCGTGTGCTGACGCCTGGTGAGAACACCGACCGCAGGTCCACGTGGTATGCCGGTCGGGCGCACTACGAGGAGATGCTTCGCGGCGGCGTGAGGATCTACGAGTATCGTCCGACGATGGTCCACGCGAAGACGCTGGTCGTGGACGGCATCTGGTCCACGGTCGGCACGATCAATTTCGACAACCGCTCGATGGCGCTGAACGACGAGGTCACGCTGATGGTGTACGGTCGTGAGTTCGCGGAGCAGCTCGAGCTCGCGTTCCTGCAGGACATCGAGTTCGCCGACGAGCTCGAGCTTGGCACGTTCCGCGAGCGCGGGATCGGCGCGCGGCTCATCGAGCGTGCGAGCCTCGCGGTCGTGCGGCTGCTCTGACAGCGAGCGGAGGTGGCGCGTGCCTTGCTACCCCGCGACCCCGTGGATCGCACCCGCTGGCTGGCCCTGGGGGCCGCTACTCTGATCGGCTCGGCCGTCGTGTACGCAGTCGCCGTGGAGCCCCGATGGCTCCAGCCGCGTCGCACGCGCATCCACATTCGTGATCTGCCTCCGTCACTCGAGGGCCTGCGCATCGCGCTGCTGACGGACCTGCACGCCGGCGGGGCGACGCCGTTCTCGCTCATCCGCCGCGCCGTCCGGCTCGCCTGCCGTGACGAGCCGCACCTGATCGCCCTCACCGGCGACTTCGCGGCCGACGATGCGCCCGATTTCACCGAGGTGCTGGACGCGCTGCGGCCGCTCTCGGCGCCGCTCGGCGTCTACGCGGTGCCCGGCAACCACGACTACGTGGTCGGCATCGAGGAGTGGCGGCGGCAGATCGGAGCGCATCCGTCGATCGTGGACCTGACGAACGAGCACCGGCTGCTGACGGTGGACGGCGCCCGGCTGTGCATCGCGGGGATCGACGACTACTACCGCGGCTCACCGCGGCTGCGACTGCCGCCGCCGGAAGCCCGCGACGCCACGATCCTGCTGGCCCACTCGCCCGACCAGGCCGAGCGCTGCCGTCGCGGCTACGATGCGGTGGACCTGATTCTGAGTGGCCACACGCACTCCGGTCAGATCCGCATCCCGCTCCTCGGTGCGCCGCTCAGCTCCGCCGAGCACCCCCGGCTCTACCAGGACGGCGTGCGCCGCCGGCCGTGGACTCAGGTCTACGTGTCTCGCGGCATCGGCACGGTGGGGCTGCCTGCCCGCTTCTTCGCCCGCCCCGAGGTGTCGCTGCTCGAGCTCACCGGCGCCCGCCGTCCCCCGCGCGGCCGCCCCGGCCACGCGCCCCAACGCATCCCCGCCCTCCGCCTGCGTTGACCCCACCGCGGAGCACGCGGAGCACGCAGAGGGTGATCACCGCAGAGCGCACGGAGAGCGCCGAGGAGGCGAGCCGGAGTAGATCGAGCCGCGACGCCACCATCCATTCTTGGTGATTGACCCCGCCGGCAGCCTCGGCGTCGCCGGTGTTTCCTCTGCGTTCTCGGCGCTCTCTGTGGTGCAAGGTCTTCCGCGCCGCTCGGCGCGCTCTGCGGTGAAGCTCGCCGGCACCACGCTTGCACCTACTCCGTGGGCGTTGGAGAACCCCATGGAGGTCGACAATGGACATGCCGGAAATCGACAGAGCGGAGATCCTCTGGAAGCTCTCCTCCACGGGAGCGGGGATCCTCACCGCGATCGCCGTTCGCGCGGTCATGCGGTCGTTGTGGGAGGCGATCCGCCACGAGGAGCCTCCGGCGAACCCCGCCGCCCCGTTCACCGGGTGGGGGGACGCGATCATCTGGAGCGCGTCCGTGGGCATGGGCGTCGCAGCTGGCAGGCTGCTCGCCCGCCGTGTTGCGGTCGAGGGCTGGGAGCGGATCACCGGCTCGCAGCCGCCCGGTCTCGCCGATCCACGACGGTTGCGCAACCGGATACGCGACCGGGTGCACATCTGAGGCAGCCGCCCCGATCGGAGTGAACCTCGAGGCAACCGGGGCGCCGGGAATCGTGCTGAAACTTCCGCACGGCCGGACCGTAGAGTACCGTGTGGCAAGTACTCTTTCAGCGAGGATGAGATGGGCGGGCTCTTCATGAAGTCGTTGACGACCGTGGGAATCGTGGTCGCCGGTCTGGTGGCCCTCAAGCTGGTGCTCGGTCTGTTCGGTGCGGTCTTCGGCATCGCCTCGTTCCTGCTGTTCACGGTGCTTCCGCTGGCCTTCATCGGCTGGCTGGTGGTCTCCGTGATCCGGCACTGGCGACGTCGCCCGGTCGACTGACGGACGCCCGCCCCACGTCCTGCGCCGCCGCGGCCGTCTTCCGGTCGCGGCGGCGCGCGCGTTCGGGGCCCTTCGAGGCCCGCCTCTTGCCTCTACAGCCCCAAGCCGTAGCCGTCCATTCGACCCAGGAGCTCCACACGATGTCTCGAGGCCCCGGCGTCGCCATCATCACCGGTTCCGACTCCGGTATTGGTGAGGCGACCGCGATCCGGCTTGCTCACCAGGGCGCGGACATCTGCGTCGTCTTTCACACCGATGGGGACGGCGCAGAGGGCACGCGGCGGCAGGTGGAGGAGGCGGGGCGACACGCCGTCGTTGTTCAGGCGGACGTGCGTCAGGAGGCGGATGTCGATCGCCTCTTCGATCGGACGCTGGAGGAGCTGGGGCCGCCGTGGACCCTCGTGAACAACGCCGCCGTCAACTTCAGCGGCACCCCCGCGGCGGACCTGTCGCTGGAGGAGTGGGACCTCCGCGTCCGAACCGACCTCTACGGTCCCTTCCTTTGCGCCCGACGCTTCATCCGCGAGCGCCGGCGCGACGGCGGGGGCGGCCGCATCATCAACATCACATCCGTGCACGAGGAGACGCCGATCCTGAACGGCGCGTCCTACAACGCCGCGAAGGGCGGCCTGCGGAACCTGACCCGTTCCCTGGCGCTCGAGCTGGCGGGGGAGGGGATCACGGTGAACAACGTCGCCCCCGGCATGATCCTGACGCCAATGAACCAGGAGGCGCTCGACGACCCCGAGGTGCGCCGCCGGCACGCCCGGCACATCCCCCTCCGCCGCGCCGGCGAGCCGCGCGAGGTCGCCGCCCTCGTCGCCTTTCTCGCGTCGGACGACGCGGCCTACATTACCGGTGCGTCCGTGTTCATTGATGGCGGCATGATGCTGACCGCCGGCCAGGGAGCGTGAGAATGCCCTATCCCGAGCTGATGATCGCGCCCATGCGGCGCGAGCTGACCGACAACGGCGTCCGGGAGCTTCGCTCTGCCGAGGAGGTGGACGAGGCGCTCCGCCGAGCCGGCACCGTCGTGCTCGCCGTGAACTCGATGTGCGGCTGCGCCGCCACGCGCATGCGCCCCGCGCTCGTCCAGGCGCTCCGTCACGAGCCCCGTCCCGACGAGGCCGTCACCGTATTCGCCGGCCAGGACCTCGACGCGACCGCCCGCGCCCGCGAGTATCTGGCGCCGTATCCACCCTCGTCCCCTTCCGTCGCCCTGCTGCGCGACGGAGAGCTCGTCTTCATGCTCGAGCGTCGCCAGATCGAGACCCGCGACCCCGCATCCATCGCCGCCGACCTGACCCGCGCCTTCCACCGATTCTGCTGATTCCGCGCCTACGGCTTGCGGCAGCGGCCCCCCAGCCGCGCGAAGCGCGCTGGCCCCCCGCGCGAAGCGCGCTGCCCCCGCTCGCGCGAAGCGCGCGGCTCCCCGCGCGAACGCGCGCCCCCCGCCCGCCGTCAGGCGGGCGCCCGCGCGAACCGCGCGCGCCCCGGGCGCAGCCCCGGCGCCCCGGCCGCCAGGCTCGGCGCCCCGCCCCTAGGGCGGCGCCCGCAGCCCGCGAACGCGGGCTACGCCAGATGATAGAACGCGCCCAGAATCGCCCCGTACGCCGCGTGCGCGAGCGCCGTGACGAACGGCGTCCTCACGCCGTAATGCAGCGCCAGGAACCCTGGCGGCTGGATGGCACGCTCGAGCGACGGCCCCTGTTGCTCGGTCGCCATGCGCGGATGAAAGCTCGGCAGTAGCGGCATGACGGCGCCGAGCACGAACAGCCCCTGGACCAGCCCGATCAGCGCACCGATCCAGATGTTCGCGCGGCCGAGGCTCTCGAAGATGAAGCCGTAGAAGATCGCGAACGCCCATCCGTCCACGAAATGCAGGGCTGCGCCGACGAGGTGAGCCCTTCGGCGGCTCGGTGTGAACATGCTGCCGATCAGGAACGTGATGCTCATGCGGTGCAGACCGGCGTTCTGCGAAGCGATCATGATGCCGGTCAGCACCATGGTCGCGACGAAGCCCCACAGGAACACGCTCCCCCAGTTCATAGCGCTCCCTTTTGCTTGCCCGTCCCGACTTCCGTGGGCTGCTCGCCCCTCTCGATACGCGCGATCGTGTTCGCCGCGTTGATGAGCCCGACGTGCGTGAACGCCTGCGGGAAGTTGCCGAGCAACGCGCCCGTGGCCGGATCGATCTCCTCGGCATAGAGACCCACGTCGTTGGCGAATCCGAGCAGGTGCCGGAACGCCTCCTTCGCCTCCGCCAGCATGCCCTGTCGGGCGATCAGGTCGATCTCCCAGAAGCTGCAGATCCCGAAGGCGCCGCCGTCGCTGCCGTCGATGTTGTCATCGCGGCGGTAGCGATACAGCAGACCGGCCACGCCGAGGTCCTCGCGCACGCGCTCGCACGTGCGGATCATCCGCTCCTCGTCGGGCTCGTGGAAGCCGTACAGCCCGAGCAGCAGCAGCCCGGCGTCCAGGTGCTCTCCATCGAACTCGGCGACATAGCTCTGCAACGCCTCGCTCCAGCCGCGGCGCTCGACCTCCTCCCGGATCTCGTCGCGCGCCGAGCGGAACGCCTCGACGGGCACGTCACCGATGCCGCGCTCGTGCAGCTTGAGCAGCGCGTCGAGACCGACCCAGCAGAGTGCCTTCGAAAGCGTGTGGTGCGTGCGCTCGCCGCGGATCTCCCACATGCCGTTGTCCGGCTCGCGCCACGCCTCGCAGATGGTGCGACCGAGGCCGACCAGCATCTTCACCTCGTCATCGTCGAGCTCGCCGCCCCGGTCCACGTAGTCCAGCGCTGCCGCGAGGACCTCGCCGTAAACATCGAGCTGGACCTGGTCCTCGGCCCCGTTGCCCACTCGAACGGGTCGCGAGTTCCGGTAGCCGGCCAGGTGCGACAGCTCCTTCTCCTGCATCTCCGTGTTGCCGAACACCGTGTACATCACCTGCAGCTTCGGCCACGTCAGTCGCGTCGCGTGCAGCATCCAGCCCATGAACTCGGCGCCCTCGTCCGCGATCCCCTGGTCGAGCAGCGCGCGCATCGTCATGACCGCGTCGCGCAGCCAGCAGTAGCGGTAATCCCAGTTGCGCTTGCCGCCGATCTCCTCCGGCAGCGACGTCGTCGGCGCGGCGATGATGGCGCCGGACGGCGAAAAGATGAGCAGCCGGAGCAGCAGGATGCTCCGGTGGACGGCATCCGCGAACGGCCCCTCGTAGCTGCAGCTGCGCATCCATTCCTGCCACCATTGCCGTGTCCCGTCCAGCCGCCGCTGCGCCAGCTCGCCAAGGCCGGCGACGACCGCGGGTCCGACCTCCGCCGTCATCGACACGAAGCGGACGTCGCCCTGTCGCAGCGTCTCTCGGCCGCGCGCCACGCCTCGCCCCTCGATCTCGAGAGGGATCGCCGACTGCAGCGCCAGCACCTGGCCGTAGTCAGCGGCGATGATGCCGACGCCCTTCTGCGCCTCCAGCCGCGGCTCGCGGCGACCGTACCCGAAGCGGGGCCGGAAGAAGACCTCGACCTCGACTTCGCCCTCCGTGCATTCGACGCGGCGCAGCACCTCGTGATCCGGAAGCAGCTCGCGGTCGCGGTCCGAGCGCTCCGGGATCGGCATCACGTCCGTGAGGGTGATGACTCCCCGCGACGTGCGGAAGGTCGTCTCCAGCACGTTGGTGGGTCCGACGTAGCGGCGTTTCGTGTGGTAGCCGTCCGTCGGCGCGATGCGAAAGTTGCCGCCGTCGTCGGCGTCGAGGATTGCCGCGAATACGGATGCGCCGTCGAAGCGGGGGAGGCAGAGCCAGTCGATGGAGCCGTGGCGGGAGACGAGGCAGGCGCAGCGGCCGTCGCCGATGATCGCGTAGTCCCCGATATCGGGGTACTTCGGCCCCGCCTCGCTCATCTCGTCGGGGCGAGGCGCTTCGGGTCGGCCGGTCTCGCCACGGTCGCGGTGTCGCCGTCCGAGACGTAGCGCTCGCCGTGCTTGTCGAGTCGATCGAGCACCTCCCGAAGCGCATCATCGGTGACCTGGATGCGCGGCAGGCGCAGCGGATCGAAGTCCGGAGAGTACGGGCTCGCTACGGGCTCGCCGCCGACGCGCAGGATCGCGTCGAAGCGGTAGCTCACCGTTCGTCCGGTGCGCGGGTCTGTCCAGCCGCCTTCGTGGGCCAGCTCGTGGTTGCGCGGGAATATGCCCAGTGGCAGCGCCATCGTGCGCGCTTCGTAACCGGGCACGGCGGAATCGATCGCCAACTGTGCCCGCGCCAGCTGCTCCTGCACGACCGCATCGGAGTACTTCCCCAGGTTCGCGTGCCAGAGCGTGTGGTTGCACAGCTCGAAGCCCTGGTCCACGAGGAAGCGGAGCTTGCGGAAGCGCCACTCCGTCTCTTGACCCTCGATGCCGCGGTTGCCGAAGAACGCGCGTCCGGCCTCGGCGTTCGAGAGCACGCAGAACGTCGCCCGGTTGCGCCACTGCGGGTGGTCGTGGTGGAATGCGAGCCAGATGCCGAGCGCACTCGTCGGGTCGATCTCCAGCTCGCCGTCGTGCTCCGTGTAGCGGAACTGCGAGGGCGACGCATCGTCGAACGTGATCACGACCGGCGAGAGGCCCTTCGCCAGATTCAGCTTGCGGTCGACCAGCTCCGAGACGCTGACCGGCCGATACCCACGCTCGTAGAGCAACTGCAGGTCTTCGCGGAACGCTCGCCGGTCACGCTGCCAGCGCGTGTCGCCGTCGCCGATCAGGTGGTATTCGAGGATCGGGATCCGGCCCATCTCGTTCGGCGTGCGCGGCGCCTGTGCGCGCGGGGGCGGGCCTGTGCCGGGACCGATCACGAGGAGGGCGGCTGCCGCAGCCGCTGCGACGATTCTCATTCTGCCTGCCGTTTCTGCTACCGATACACCGCGGGGCAACCAATAGTGCTCGCCCCGGCCGTCCGGGTGCAAGGATGCTGCCGCCGTGTGCAATCGCGTCGCGGTCGCTCGTCATAGGGGTCGGATTCAACAGGAGGTGCAACGTGAGGCGATCCGTGATTTTGCTGGCCCTGCTGGCTGGCGCGCCTACGGCCGCCGCGGCGCAGGGATGGATCGAGCCGAGCGCTGGCGCCGCGGGCGTGCACAAGCTGCGGAGCGAGGTGACGGTCCACGTCGACGGCCGGGTGGCCCGCGTCGAGGTGCGCGAGTGGTTCCGCAACGACGTGGGCGGGCTGGCGGAGGGCGAGTACCTCTATCCGCTTCCGGGCGAAGCGGTCTTCTCGGACTTCGCGCTCCGGCAGGGCGAGGAGGATCTGCGCGGCGAGACCATGGACGCGAACGAGGCGCGCTCCGTCTACGAGGAGATCGTGCGTCGCAGGCGCGATCCCGCGCTGATCGAGCTCGTCGGCCACGGCCTGATCCGGGCCCGCGTGTTCCCGATTCCGCCCGGCGAGACGCGCGCCATCACGCTGCGCTACACCCAGCTCCTCGAGCGCGATGGCGACGCGCTCCACTTCCGCTACGCCGCCTCGCGCCGGGGGACCGGCGGCATGCCCGACCGCACTCGACCCGCGCCGGGGCAGCCGGTGCCGCTTCCGATCCGGCCGCAGGCGCAGGTCGCCCCGCCCGCGGCCGAAGACGCTCCGCTCACCTTTACGCTGATCGCCGAAGACGGCGCGCTGTTCCGCGATCCGTTCTCGCCGACCCACCGGCTCGATGTGCACCGGGACGGCGGGCGCCTCGTCGTTCGCCCGGACGGCGAGCTGCACGGCGATCTCGCGCTCTTCCTGCCCCTCGCCCGCGGCCTCGTCGGAACGACGATCGTCACGCACCGGCCGACGGAGGGCGAGGACGGCTACTTCATGCTGACGCTGTCGCCGGCGCGGGCGCGGACGGCGGCGGCGCTGCCACGCGACGTCGCCGTCGTGCTCGACGTTTCCGGCTCGATGGCCGGCGACAAGATCGAGCAGGCGCGCGAGGCGCTGCGCGGGCTGCTCGGCTCGCTCGGGCCGCAGGACCGATTCCGGCTCATCGCGTTCAGCAGCGGCGTCACCACGCAGGCCGCCGACTGGTCGCCCGTCACGGCGGACGCGCTCCGCGCCGCCCGCGACTGGATCGCTCACCTCGAGCCGAACGGCGGCACCAACATCGGTGGTGCGCTGGAGGAGGCGTTCCGCGTCGGTGCCGGCGCCGGTCGGCTGCCCATCGTGATCTTCCTGACCGACGGCCTGCCGACGGTCGGCGAGCACGATCCCGAGCGCATCGCGGCCCGCGCGGAGGCCGATCGCGGCAACCGCCGTGTCTTCGCGTTCGGCGTCGGCTACGACGTGAACACCTATCTGCTCGACCGCCTGGGAGCCGCCGGGCGCGGCGCGTCGCAGTACGTCCAGCCGGGGCAGGACGTCGAAACGGCCATCGGCACCCTGGCGGCGAAGATCCGCTACCCGGTGCTGACGGACCTGTCGATCGGCGACGCACCCGTCGATCTGCGCGAGATCTATCCGTCGCAGCTCCCCGACCTGTTCGCCGGCGAGGATCTCGTGGTGTTCGGCCGGTACGCCGGGGCGAATCGGGATCGGCGCGGCGACGTCGTCGTCACCGGCCGCCGCAGCGGTCGAGCCGAGCGCTTCGCGACTACGGCCACGTTCGCCGCCCACGAGGAGGGGAACGCGTTCATCCCGCGGCTGTGGGCATCGCGCAAGCTCGGCGTGCTCGTTCGCACGCTGCGGCTCGAGGGGCCGAACGCCGACATCGAGGCCGAGATCCGCCGCACGGCGCTCCGCTACGGGCTGCTCAGCGAGTACACGGCCTACCTGGTCAAGGAGCCCGAGGCCCAGGTCGCCGCCGGGGGGGTCCGACCGGACTTCCGCGGCGCAGCGGCCCCAGCGCCCATGCGCCAGTCGGTCGGAGCGGCCGCCGTCAAGGCGGCGGACGCGGCGCGCGCCCGGCGCGAGGTCCGCAGCTCGGCCGACCTCGCCGCGAGCGAGGTCTCGCTCGAGTCCATCACGGTCTCGGGCGTGCCCCGCGATGGGCGCGTGATCGCGGGTCGGCTCTTCGAGCCCAAGGACGGGGTATGGACGGACGCGACCGAGCCCGCCGGACTTTCCACGGTTCGGATCCGGGCGTACGGCAGCGCGTACTTCGAGCTGCTGCGCCGGTTGCCCGAGCTGAAGCCTTACTTTTCGGAGTTCGAGCACGTCCGGGTGGCGGGCGGCAGGGTCGCGCTGGTAGTGGATGATGGGGGTGCCGAGAGGCTGACGGATGCCGAGCTGGATCGCCTCGTCGAGCAGTTCCGGGCAACGAGAAGCTGAGCGAGCGCACGACCGCATGAGCGCATGAGCGTCGACTGGGCGGCAGTCTACCGTGCCACGTACACGGACCTCGTCCGCTACCTGCACCGCAAGGTCTGGGACGCCGAGCGCGCCCAGGATCTCGCCCAGGAGGCGTTCGTTCGTGCGCTCGAGCGCGAGCCCGACAACCCGCGCGCGTGGCTGTTCCACGTCGCGGGCAACCTCGCCAGAGACGAGGCACGTCTCGCCGCGCGCCGCCGCCGCCACGCCGTGTTCCTGCGCATCGAGGCGGCCGTCCGCGACCCGGCCGGCGACGCGGAGGCATCGCTGGAGGAGCAGGAGCGCGCTGGCCGCGTTAGGCGCGCGCTCGAGCAGGTCGGCGAGCGGGACCGCGAGGTGCTCCTGCTCTGGGATGCTGGCCTGAGCTACCGCGAGATCGCAGCGCAGTGCGGCCTCGCGGCAGGCGCGATCGGCACGACGCTGGCTCGCGCCCGCCGCCGTCTGGCGGATGCGTATCACGCGCTGGAGGCAGAGAATGTCGCACGTGGATGAAGGTCGGCTGCACGCCTATCTGGACGGCGAGGTGGATGCCGCCGGGCGGGCCGATCTCGAGGCTCACCTCGCCGCCTGCCGCGCATGCCGCGGCGAGCTGGACGAGGCACGTGCGCTCCGGGAGGAGAGTCGGTTCCTGCTGCGTGGCACGGGGCCGAGCGCCATCGAGGAGCCGCCGTTCGGACTGGTGCAGGCCCGAGCCGATCGCGAGCGTGGCAGGCTTCTCGGCTCGCGCCACCGCCTCCTGCGGGGCGCCGCCTGGGCGGCGAGCCTGATCGTCGCGCTCGGCCTCGGCTGGTTCGGCCGCACGCTGCTGACATCGGGCGAGCGTAGTGAGCCGCTCGCGGCGACGGAGTCCACGCGGGCCACGCCAGGGCCGGCGGCCGCTGCGGGTGCGGCGGCGGACTTGGCTGTGCCCGTCCTGGACGGCTCCGCAGAGGCTGCGTCGCGCCCCCAGAACGCCGCAGCCACGACGCGCCCGCGCGAGACGACGGCCCCCCCCGTCGCGACCCGGGAGGGGACGGGAGCCGACTCGCTTTCATCGCGGCGCGTGGCGCTGGAGGAGGTCGTGGTCGAAGGCATGCCCGTGGCAGCCGAGCCGAAGACGGCGGCGTTCGCGCCGAGCCGCGAGCGCGCGGCTGAAGCCCCGGCCGCTCGTGAGCCGGCTGCCCGCCTCGCGCACGCGATGCACCCCGACCCGGTCGGTCCACCGGTCGAGTCCGTCACACCGGTCGCCGACGCGAGCGAAGCGCGATCCGAACCCGAGGACGCCATCGCCTGGCGCCCGATCGACGAGCATGAGGCCGCCGATCTGCTGGGTCACGACCCGTATCTCGTACCGGACCTCGAGGTGATCGAACTCGAGACGACGGCCGTCGCGAGCGCCGATGAGGAGAGCGGCGGTGTGGTGCGCGTGCGTCAGCGGCTGGACGACGGCGGCGAGATCGAGCTGTACCAGAGGCGTGAGGAGCCCTCGAAGGCCGTCGCCGCCCCCCGCCGCGGCGGCAACGAGCCGACCGGAGCGGTGACGCCTCCGCCGCCGCAGCCGACGCCGCGGCCACCGACCGCGCCGAGCCCCACGCCGTCCGGCAAGCCGGAGCCCGCGAAGCCGTCCACCGGGAACGGCGGCCTCGGCTCGATCCTCGACCTGTTCCGCAAGGACAGAAAGCAGACCGGCAAGGCGATCACCGACATCCCCTGGCTCGTCCGCTTCACGCCGGAGGGGGACGCGACGATGCTGGCCGGCTCGGTCCGCATCACCGCGCACGCGCCGATCCCGAAGGACCGGTTGCGAGCGTTGCTCGAGAGGGTGAAGTGACGAGCGTTTGATCGGCGGGCAGCTGCGTCGCAGATTCCGCCGATGAACGTCGCCTCCGTGAGCCAGATCCGCGCCCGGTTTCCGGCGCTCGACCGCCGACACGGTGGTCACCGGGTCGCCTACTTCGATGGCCCTGGCGGAACCCAGATTCCCGCGTCGGTGGCCGATGCGATCGCGGACTACCTCCTCCGCCACAACGCCAACACGCACTGGGCCTACCCGACGAGCGCCGAGACCGATGAGATCCTCGCTCGCTCCCGCGGAACCTTCGCCGACTTCCTGAACGGCGCGCCGGAGGAGATCGCGTTCGGCTCCAACATGACCACGCTGACCTATCACCTGTCGCGGGCGCTCGGCCGGGGCTGGGGACCCGGCGACGAGGTCGTGGTCACCGAGCTCGACCACCACGCGAACATCGACCCATGGCGGGCGCTCGCTCGGGAGCGCGGCATCACCGTGCGCGCCGTGCCGTTCGACACGGGCACGGGCGAGCTCGACCTCGATGCGCTGCGAGGCGCGGTCGGTGGGAGGACCCGCCTCGTCGCCATCGGCGCCGCCTCGAACGCGCTGGGGACCATCAACGACATCGGCCTCGCGACGCGGCTCGCGCACGATGTCGGTGCGCTCTGCTTCGTCGACGCCGTCCACTACGCGCCGCACGCGCTCGTGGATGTGCGCGACATCGGCTGCGACTTCCTGGCCTGCTCGCCTTACAAATTCTACGGGCCGCACCTGGGCGTGCTGTGGGGGCGACGAGACCTCGTCGAGAAGCTCAATGTTCCGCGGCTCGAGCCGGCGCCGAACCGCACGGCCGAGCGTCTCGAGACCGGGACCCAGAACCACGAGGCTATCGCGGGCGCGGCTGCCGCGGTGGACTTCCTGGCGGAGCTGGCCGGTCCCGCCGTGGGGAATGGCGCCGGGGGCTTCGACCGGCGACATCGCCTGGCATCCGCTCTCGAAGAGCTCCACACGCGCGGCGCGGCGCTGCTTCGGAGACTCTGGGAGGGCTTGGGCTCGGTCCCCGGGGTGCGCCTGTACGGCCCGCCGCCCGGCCGGCCGCGGACGCCGACCGTCGCCTTCGCCGTGAGCGGAGCCCCGGCGAGGGAGGTGGCTCGAGGGCTGGCGGAGCTCGGCGTCTTCGTCTCCCATGGCGATTTCTACGCAGCGACCGCCGTCGAGCGGCTCGGTCATGCCGCCGACGGCCTCGTGCGCGCGGGATGCGCGTGCTACACGGAGGAATCCGAGGTGGATCGCCTGCTGGAGGGCGTCGTCGCGATCGCCTGCTAGAACTCGCCGATGAAGCCGATCTCCGGCTTGAGCCGGTGACCGAGCTCCCGCTCCACCGTCGTCTGCGCCAGCTCGATCAACTCCCGGACCTCGGCCGCCGTCGCGCCGCCAAGGTTGACGATGATGTTCGCATGCCGCTGGAAGATCATCGCGCGTCCACGGGGGTGCACGTGTCCTTTCAGCCCGCACTCGTCGATCAGACGGCCGGCGCCGACGCCCTCGATCTTCTGGAAGATCGAGCCGGCGCAGGGATACAGCCACAGGTCCGGGTGACGCTCATCGCGCCACTCGAGGTTCGAGCGGATCACCCGCCGCAGCTCCGCCTCCGGCTGCGGCTCGAGGCGGAAGGTCACGGAGAGGACGACGTCCTCGCGGTCGTGAAGGATGCTGTGGTCGTAGCCGAAGCGCAGGTACTCGACGCCGACGGTGCGTCGCTCCGACTCCTGCGTCAGCAGGTCGCAGCTCTCGACGACCTCCTCGATGAACACCGTTCGCTCGCGGTCGGGTGCGAGGAAGTGCAGGTTCTGCCAGATCGCGCCGCCCACGGAGCTCGGGATCCCGACGTAGTGGTGGAGCCCGCCGAGCCCGCGCGCGACCGTCGCCTGGATCAGGTCCGGGTACATGGTCACGCCACTCGCCGCGCGGACGCGCCGCTCGTTCAGCGGCTCGATGCCGGCCGACTCGTTGCGGATCACCAGACCGCGGAAGCCGCGGTCGCCGATCAGGATGTTCGCGCCGCTGCCGAGCAGGAAGTGCGGCAACTCCGACTCCCGGGCCAGCAGCACCGCGTCAGCAAGCTCCTCCGGCGTTCGGACCCGCAGCAGAAGGTCGGCCGGACCGCCGATACGGAAGGTCGTGAACGGCGCGAGCGGCACCTGTCGCTCGATGCGGTCGGCACCGAAGCGCTCCGCGAGCGCGCCGGCTGCCTGAGCCACTATGCCATCGCCGCTCTGCGCCGCCATCCGCGGCTCATTCCTCGTCGTCGTGCGTGCGGATCGACGTGGTCGGCGTCCACGACGGCGGATCGCTCGCCGGGAACGACTCCTCCGACGCCTCCTCCACGCGGTTCGGGGTGTGGGGTCGGTCGGAGACGCCGCGCTGGGGTCCTCCGGCTTCGTGTCGCGGAGAGGCCGCGATTCGATCCACCACGGCGGTATCGATGTCCAGCGCGCTGTAGACACGGCAGCGGCCCGTGACGGCGCGCTCGATCAGCAATCCTCCCGCGGCCGCCACCAGCAGTCCGCCCAGGCCACCGCGCCGTAGCGCCGCCAGTGTCAGCGCTCCACCGAGCAGGCCGGATGCCCACCGCTCGGCCTCCGCCACGTTCTGTCGCTCTTTCGTGCTCGTGCCGTCCATGGCCCTGACCTTTCGCGTGAGTGGGTGTCACCGGGCGTAGCCGGCGCGCCGCGGCGATCGGCGCCACGGTGGAGGGTGCAGCGGACGTGCCAGCGTCGCGCGTGGCGTTGACGCTCCCCGCGCCCGTCTCCAAGATACGCGGGTCGCGGGGCCGCACCACGGCGGTCCGCGCTCGAGCACCCGAACGGAAGGTCGGAATGCAAGACGCCGTGGTCGGCGTGATCATGGGCTCGCGCTCGGACTGGGAGACGATGCGTCATGCCGCGGAGACGCTGGAGAGCCTCGGCGTGCCATACGAGACGCGCGTCGTCTCCGCCCACCGCACGCCGGACCTGCTCTACGAGTACGCCAGCGGAGCGGAGGGTCGGGGCCTGAAGGTCATCATCGCCGGCGCGGGCGGCGCCGCGCACCTGCCGGGGATGACCGCCGCCAAAACGACCGTGCCGGTTCTCGGCGTGCCCGTCCAGAGCCGCGCGCTGAACGGCCTCGATTCGCTGCTCTCCATCGTGCAGATGCCCGCTGGAGTCCCGGTGGCCGCGTTCGCGATCGGCCGCTCCGGGGCCATCAACGCCGCCCTACAGGCCGCCGCCATCGTGGCGCTCACAGACCCGGCCATTGCGGACTCGCTCCGCCGCTTCCGCGAGCAGCAGACCCGACGCGTACTCGACGACCCGGACCCCTCCGTCGAGCCGTGAAGGTCGGGATTCTCGGCGCAGGACAGCTCGGTCGCATGATCGCACTGGCGGGCTATCCGCTCGGGCTCCGCTTCCGTCACCTCTCGCCGCACCCCAATGTCCCCGCCGCGCCGCTATCCGAGGAGGTCATCGGCGAGTACGACGATCCCGCCTCGCTCGACCGCTTCGCCGACGGCATCGACGTCGCCACCTACGAATTCGAGAACGTGCCCGTCGAGGCCGCCCGTCGCCTCGCCCGCAGCGTCCCCGTCTTTCCGCCACCGGTCGCGCTGGAGGTCGCGCAGGACCGGCTCGCGGAGAAGCGCTTCTTCCGCGACCTGGGCATCGGCACGGCGGCCTTCCAGCCGGTGGACTCCCCGGAGCAGCTTCGCGACGCCGTCCGACACATTGGCCTGCCCGCGGTGCTCAAGACCCGCCGCTGGGGCTACGACGGCAAGGGGCAGCACCTGCTGCACGCGGAAGCCGACCTCGATTCCGCCTGGACCGAGCTCGGCGGCGCCCCCCTGATCCTCGAAGGCTTCGTGCACTTCCGGCGCGAGCTCTCGATCCTCGCCGTGCGGGGGCGCGACGGCGATACCGCCTTCTATCCGCTCGTCGAGAACCATCATCGCGACGGGATCCTCCGCCTGAGCCTCGCCCCGGCACCGGGTCTCGATCCCACCCTCCAGCGCGAGGGCGAGGCGATCGCGCGTGCCGCGCTCGATCGTCTCGACTACGCCGGCGTCCTCGCCATTGAGCTGTTCGACACGGAGCAGGGGCTGCTCGCGAACGAGATGGCTCCGCGCGTCCACAACTCCGGGCACTGGAGCATCGAAGGCGCCCCGTGCAGCCAGTTCGAGAACCACCTCCGCGCGATCCTCGGTCTGCCTCTCGGCGCCACCCACGCCTACGGCCGCGTCGCGATGCTCAACCTGCTCGGCGATGTCCCGCCCCTCCGCTCCCTTCTCGCCATCCCCGAGGCCGCCATCCATCTCTACGAAAAGCAGCCCAGGCCCGGCAGGAAGCTCGGCCACGTTACGCTGCGCTCGCACGACGACGCCGGTCGTGCGGAGCGACTCCGTGAGCTGGAGCGCGTCCTGAAGCCCTGATCCCGGCTTCGCGGCTTCGCCTGACCCGTTGTGCCCGCCGCCGACGCCCGGACACACGAAGGACCGCGAAAGCCTCGCTCCCGCGGTCCTCGATCTCCGTGGCCCGCCTGGCGGCGAGCCGTCGGATGAAAGGCGATTCGGCTCAGGCCGCCTGCATCTCGCCTTCCTTCTTCTCCTCCGTTGCGGCCTCGCCCTCCGCCTCGCTCTCATCCTGCGTCAGCGCCGTGCTCTCGGCTCCGTGCGCGATCACCGGCGCACAGAAGCGCCGCCCCACGAGCTCCAGCTGCGCCAGCTCCATCTTCGAGAGCCCCGAGTAGCGATCCGCCATGTATTCGACCGTCTCCTTCAGCCATGCGTTCTGCTGCTCCGTTTCCGCCTGCAGCACGTTGCACTGGTGAACGAGGCTCATCAGCTCGTCGCGTGCTTTGTCGAAGTCCGTCCTGCGATGATTCTTGCCCAAGTGCCCTCCACCCTTTGGATTGATCGTCGTTCCGTGAGCCATAATGCTACACCGGCTTCCGCCATCCGTTCCCAGCCCCTCATCACCCCGGCCCGACGTGGATGCGAACGGCTGCGGACGCGCCGGCCGCCACCATCGTGTGCCGGAGATCCGCCCACCGAAGCTGCACCTCGTGATCGCCCGCCGAAAGGGTCAGCGACCACGCGAAGCGGTTTCCGCCGAGTGCTTGTATGTCCGGCGCAGCGGCCATGGTCGGCTGACCGTCCACCATGGCGTGCACGTGCCAGCTTCCGGCCAGCCAGCCGCGGGGCGTGAGCTCGAGCGGGGCATCGGTTCGGAATACGAGGCGGAGCGTCGGGCCGGCGGTCGAATCGCCGCTCTGCGGGGCAAGGATCCGCAATCCGGCGGGGGCCTCTGCGGTGGGTGCGGCAGCGTGCTCGCTTCGCTTGCCGACCCCGTAGCCGAGGGCGAGTATTAGCGCCCCGGCTAGCAGCAGGGCGATGACGACGGGGGCGGGGGATCGGCGCGGCGAGGCCGGGGTCTCGGGGCTCATGCGCGCCTCGCGTGGCAGATCATTCGACGTGGAGGCGATCCGTAGGGCCTCCCGCCGTCGCGACGGAGAGGATGCAAGAGTCCATCTGGTTCTGGTTGATCTTCGGTGGCGTCGTGATCGTGATGCTGGCGATCGATCTCGGCGTCTTCCATCGCGAAGCGCACGTCATCAGCATCAGGGAGTCGCTGATCTGGACTGGCGTCTGGATCGCGACGGCCCTCCTCTTCAACCTCGTGATCCTGCTCGTCGAGGGGCCGGGTCCGGCGCTCGAGTTCCTGACCGGATTCGTCATCGAGAAGTCGTTGAGCGTGGACAACATCTTCGTATTCGCGCTCATCTTCTCCTACTTCTCGGTGCCACGCGAATACCAGCACAAGGTGCTGTTCTGGGGGATCATCGGCGCGGCGCTGATGCGTCTGTGCCTGATCCTGCTGGGCACGACGCTGATCAATGCGTTCGAGTGGCTGGTCTACATCTTCGGCGCGTTCTTGATCTACGCCGGCATCCGCATGCTCTCCGGGGTGGAGGAGCGCGTAGACCCTGAGCGCAACGTCTTCGTGCGCGTGGCGCGAAAGGTGTTGCCGCTGACCTCGGAGTACCACGGCGATCAATTCGTCGTGAAGCGGGAGGGCGGTATCCGCCTGACGCCGCTCGTGGTCGTGCTGCTGGTGGTCGAGACCACGGATGTGCTGTTCGCGCTGGACTCGATTCCCGCCATCTTCGCGGTGACGACGGACTCCTTCATTGTCTTCACTTCGAACATTTTCGCGGTTCTGGGGCTGCGCGCGCTCTATTTCGCGCTGGCGGGGATGCTGGACCGCTTCCAGTACCTCAAGTACGGTCTTGCTGCGGTGCTGATCCTGGTGGGCGTGAAGATGCTGGTCTCCGAGCTGGTATCCGTGCCGACCTGGCTCACGCTGATTGTCGTGCTGGCGCTGCTGGCCATCTCGATAGCGGCGTCGCTCGCGCGCGGTGATGATGGCGGCGAGACGGAGGGCCGGAGTGAGGGCTAGTGGACGCCTCGGAAGATGCGATTCCAGCGGATGTCCTGAATCCAGGGTACGAGGTCGCCGCCCTGCGGATCGTAGGAGAAGTAGATGCCGAGCACCCGCCCCTTCACCTTGTTCGCATCGACGAACCCCCAGTATCGGGAGTCCAGGCTGAGGTCCCGGTTGTCGCCCATGGCGAAGAAATGGGCGGGCGGCACGATGATCGGCCCCCAGTTATCCAGCGTGGGATGGTAGGTCCGACTGTCCACGCCCGGGGCGAGATACTGGCGCTGCCACTCCATCCAGGGGTGATAGCCGTCCGTTCCCGGCGAGCTGTGGATGACGTATGGCTCCTTCTCCGGCTCACCGTTCAGGTAGAGGACGCTCTGCCGCATCGACAATGTGTCTCCGGGCAGGCCGATCAGACGCTTGACCAGATCGAGGTCGGGCGCGTGCGCGGCGCGGAACACGATGATATCGCCCCGTTGGAAGTCGGCGTAGCCCGGCAGCCGCTTGTGCACCCACGGCACCTCGGCGCCGTAGGCGGCCTTGTTGAGGACCAGGAAGTCACCGACCAGCAGCGTCTTTTCCATCGAGCCGGACGTGATCACGAACGTCTGGATCAGGAAGGTGCGGATGATCAGAAAGAGGAGGACGGCGCCACCGATCGACTTGATCCACTCCCACATCCAGCGCGCCGCACCGCCGCTCCGTGGACCCGCGGCGGGGGCCCGCGGTGCGCGCTGAGCGGGCGCGGGCTCGGCGCTCCGCGGCCTCTGTTTCTTCTGCTTGCTCGCCATGGCAGAGTCTTACGCGCGAGGTGCCGGAAAGTTGCGGGTCGGGCCGCTTCGATCGCTCAGCGTGGGATCTCGAAATAGGGCGGGCGCTCTTCCTGGTGATGCTGCGACACCCGCGCGGAGATCAGACCCGCGATCGTAGCGACGATCGCGTTGCCGATCTGGTGCATCAGCACGCTGCGCAACTCGAGCCAGAAGCCGTGATCTCGCGGCTCGGCCGTCCGGTAGACCGGCGGCGGCTCGACGTAGTCGACGACCCGCTCCGGCTCCTCCTCGTCGTCGCCTCGCCCGCCGCGCAGCAGTCCGACCACGACGCCGGCGGCGAAGGCCACGCCCAGCATCGGGAGCGGGCGCTCTCGCACGCGCGCCCGCACCGGCCGCACGATATCCGCCTTGCTCTTCAACTCGTCGCGCTTCTGCTCGAGCTGCTCGCCGAGGCGATCCAGCGTCGCGGACAGCCGGTCGCGCGTCTCGTTGATGCGCCGCCGGGCCTGCTCGGGGTCGCGCGGCGCACCGTCGCGGCCGGGCTCCGTAGCCGTCTGCTTGCTGGATGCCATCACCTCATCCTTTCATGGTTCACTCGAAGCTGACGCACCTTCCGTTCCCTCCGCAAGGGCCTCCCGACGAGGGGAGCGTCGACCTTCGAGCACGGCCGCGACCTCTCCGCCGAACAGGATGCACAGCGCCGTCAGGTACATCCACAGCATCAGCACGATGATCGCGCCGACGAAGCCGTACGTCTCGGCGTAGCTACCGAAGTGGGTCACGTACAGCCGGAACAGGACCGTCGCCGCCAGCCACAACAGCGCGCCCGTCATGGCGCCGATCAGCGTCTCCGCCTTGACCTCGTTCTGCTCCCGGTCCGGCAGGAAGTAGTAGACGATCCACATCATCGCGACAATGAGCAGGAACGCCAGCGGCCAGCGGATCACTTCGCCGGCGAGGCCAATGCCAAGGCGGTGAATCAGCTCCGGCCCCGCTACGATGGCCGTCGCGCCGAGCGCCAGCAGGATGGACGCGCCGACCGTGACCGCGATCGCGAGCGCCTTCTTCCGCCACCAGCTCCGCGACTCCCGCAGGTCGTACATCGTGTTGAGCCCGTCCGTCAGCGCCGAGAACACGTTCGACCCCGACCAGAGGGTGAGCACGATGCCGAGCGACAGCAGCCCCGGCCGCGCGCCGTTCGTGACCTGACGCACATAGCGGGTCAGGAAGCGCGACGTCTCCTGCGGCGCAGCCGCCTGGATCCGCCCCATGATCCAGCCGAACGCGTCGTCTCCGCCAACCAGCCCGGTGAACGCGAAGACCGCGAGAATCAGCGGAAAGATCGACAGGAAGAAGTAGTAGGCCGCCTTCGCGGACTCCCCCGTGATGTTGTCCTTCACCGCCTCACGGAAGATCACCTTGACCGTATTCATCGCCCCGCCGAGCGCGCAACCGACATGCCACGCCCTGCCCTCCCCCTCTCCCTGCCCCTCCTGGCCCTCGCCCTAGCCCTTGCCCTTGCCCTTGCCCCTGCCGTACGGCGACATCAGTCGCCGTACGGCACCCAGATGTTCTTGACCTGCGTCGCTTGCCGTAGGAACTCGTCGCCGGCTCCCTCGACGGGGGCGGCCCAGTCGCACGGCTCGTCGCGGGCGGTCCACGTTCGCTTCATGTTGCCGGCCGAGAGCCGCTCGACCGCCTCGTCGCCGCCGTCGGACTCGAGGTACCAGACGGCGTCGACGTCGTCGTGCGCCGCGAGCACCGCCGCGAGCTCGGCTCGCGCGCCGGTGACGATGTTGATGACGCCGGGCGGCACGTCGGAGGTGTCGAGCACCTGATACAGGTCGGTGGTCGCGAGCGGGTGGCGCTCCGACGGCACCACGACCACGGTGTTGCCCATCGCGACCGCCGGCGCCACGGCCGAGATGAGGCCGAGCAGCGGCGGCTCGTCGGGGCAGATGATGCCGATCACACCGATCGGCTCCGGCATTGCGAGGGTCACGTTGCGGAACGGCGTGTGGTGGACGAAGCCGTCGTACTTGTCCGCCAGCGCCGCGTAGTCGAAGAGGCGACGAACGACGCTCTCGACTTCCTCGCATGCGCCGGCGTCGTCGCCGATCATCGCCCCGATCCGCCGCGCCAGCTCGTCCGCGCGAGCCTGCAGGTTCTCCGCAATGTAGTAGAGCACCTGCGCGCGGTTGTGTGCCGTCGCGCGCGCCCAGCCGGCGGCACGGTGGGCCGCCTCGACCGCGTTGCGGATGTCCTTCCGGTTGCCGCGCGGCACCTCCCCGAGTACCCGCCCGCCCGCCCCGTGCACCACGGTGCTGTACCCCTGGTCCGGCCGCGCCTGCTTGCCTCCAATGTACAGCTTCGCCGTGCGGTCGATCGGCGGCAGAGAAGCAGGCAGAGAAGCAGGCGCAGAAGCAGGCGCAGAAGCAGGCGCAGAAGCAGGCGCAGAAGCAGGCGCAGAAGCCAGGCGCACCCCAGTTCCCGGCCCCAGCACTCTCAGGCCCGGCTTTCTCCCCCGCGCTCGCGCCGGCCCTCGCGCTCGCCCTCAAGTACTCGTACATCCCCTCCCGTCCGCCCTCCCTGCCGAAGCCGCTCTCGCGGTAGCCACCAAAGCCGGACGCCGCGTCGAAGACGTTCGTGCAGTTCACCCACACTGTGCCGGCCTTGATCGTAGGCGCAATGTCAAGCGCGAGGTTGATATTCTCCGTCCATACGCTGGCGGCGAGGCCGTAGCGGGTGTTGTTCGCGAGCGTGACCGCCTCGGTCGGGGTGCGGAAGGTCATCATCGCGACGACCGGGCCGAAGATCTCGATCTGCGCGATGGTCGCGGCGGGCGCGACATCGGTGAACAGGGTTGGCGGGAAGAAGCATCCTTCCTCCGGACAGCTCCACGACGGCTGCCACATCGTGGCGCCCTCCTCGACGCCTTTCTCGACGAGGGCGCGGATCTTCTCGAGCTGGACCGGCGCCACGATCGCGCCAATGTCGATGCCCTTGTCGAGCGGATCGCCAATGCGCAGCGTCTCCATCCTCGCGCGCAGCTTCTCCGTCAGGCGGGTCGCGATGCCCTCCTGCACGAGGATGCGCGAGCCGGCGCAGCAGACCTGTCCCTGGTTGAACCAGATCGCGTCCACGACCCCCTCCACGACGCTGTCGAGGTCCGCGTCCTCGAAGACGACGAACGGCGATTTGCCGCCCAGCTCGAGCGACAGCTTCTTGCCCGTCCCCGCGGTCGCGATGCGGATCAGCCGTCCCACCTCCGTCGAGCCGGTGAACGCGATCTTGTCGACGTCGTCGTGCTGAACGATCAGCTCGCCGGTGCGTCCGTCACCCGTGACGATATTGACGACCCCCGCCGGCAGCCCGACCTCGGCGCACAGCTCCGCGAATCGCAGAGCGGTCAGCGGCGTGAACTCGGCGGGCTTGAGCACGACCGTGTTTCCGGCGGCGAGTGCGGGCGCGATCTTCCACGCCAGCATGAGCAGCGGAAAGTTCCAGGGGATGATCTGGCCGCACACGCCGATGGCCATCTGCCCCGGGAACTCCCGATCGAGGAGCTGCGCCCAGCCGGCATGGTGGTAGAAGTGTCGTGCGACGAGCGGCACATCGACGTCGCGCGATTCCCGGATCGGCTTGCCATTGTCCATCGACTCGAGCACCGCGAAGAGCCGGGAGTGCTTCTGCAGGTGTCGCGCGATCGCATAGAGGTAGCGGGACCGGCCGTGGCACCCGAGGGCCTGCCACCCGTCGAACGCTCCGCGAGCGGCCGAAACGGCTGCATCGACGTCCGCCGCCGATCCCTGCGCGATCAATGCAAGCGGCTGTGACGTCGCCGGGTTGATCGTCTCGAAGCGCTCGCCCTCGACCGGCTCGCGCCATTCGCCCGCGATGAAGTGACCGAAGCGCCCACCTCTGGCCTCCAGCCACGCCCGCGCCTCCGCCACGCTCTCCGGCGCCGGCCCGTACTCCATGCTCTCGAATATGTCCGCGACCGTGCTCATGCCTGATCAGCCCGATTAGCCCGATTAGCCCGATTAGCCCGATTAGCCCGATTAGCCTGACTAGCCTGACTAGCCTGACTAGCCTGACTAGCCTGACTAGCCTGACTAGGATGCCTAGCCTGCCCTAACCCATGGGATGCCGATGCGACGCCGAGTAGCGCTGCGTCACGAAGTGCTCGAGCTGCCGCTCGATATCGGCGAGCAGCGAGCTCGCGCCGAAGCGGAAGAGGGAAGGGCGGAGCCAGGCGTCGCCCAGCTCCTCCTTCATCATGAGCAGCCACGTCAGCGCGGTCTTCGCCGTGCGGATCCCGCCCGCGGGCTTGAGCCCGACGATGTTGCCGGTTCGCTCGCGGTAGTCCCGGATCGCCCGCGCCATCGTCAGCCCGACCGGTAGCGTCGCGTTGACGCTCTCCTTGCCCGTCGATGTCTTGATGAAGTCGGCGCCGGCCATCATGCAGACGAGGCTCGCCTTCATGACGTTGCGCAGCGTGCCCAGCTCGCCGGTCGCGAGGATGGTCTTCAGGCGGGCGCCGCCGCACGCCTGGCGGAAGGCGCGGACCTCGTCGTAGAGCGCCTGCCAGTCCCCGGTGAGCACGTGGGCGCGCGTGATCACGATGTCGATCTCGTCCGCACCGGCCTCGACCGACGCGCCGATCTCCGCCACCCTCTGCGGGAACGGGCTTAGCCCGGCGGGGAAGCCGGTGGAAACGGCGGCGACCGGGATCCCTGATCCACTCAGGGCGTCCACGGCGGTCGGCACCATGGCGTGGTAGACGCACACCGCCGCGACGCGGATGCCGAGGCCCTCGGCGCCGAGCGCCTCCAGCACGTCCCGCCGCACGGGCTGACGCGCCTTCGCGCACAGACGGCGCACCGTCCCCGGCGTGTCGTCGCCGGACAGCGTGGTGAGGTCGATGCATGTCACGGCGCGCAGCAGCCACGCCGCCTGCCAGGCCTTCTTCACCGAGCGGCGCGTGCCGATCGTGTCGGCGCGCCGCTCGACGGCGCTGCGGTTCACCCGCACCTCGCGTACCCAGTCGAGCTCGAGGGGGATCCCGGCATTTCGGCCCTTCACGTGGCGCGGCGCCGGCCTCCGATCGGACCCGGGCTCCGCATCTACCTCCCGGTCCGGCGTCGCGCGGGCGCCGCGGGTGCGATAGTAGCTCTCCGTCTCGCGCGTCCTGCTCATCGCGATATCATCTGGCTCGTGGTGGGCTCCGGGGCGAAGATAGTCCGTGACCGACGCGGCCGACAGCGCCTCAGGACGGTCCGGCAGGGCCGCCGAGGCGGATGTTCGCGCCGAGCGTGAGCGTCCGCCCCGGCGCGGGCTCGTAGTAGCGAGCGCCGAACGCGTTCACGACGACGGATCCGTTGTACGCCCGGTCGAGCGCGTTGCGGATGGACACGAACGGCGCGATGTCCGCGCTGCCCAGCGCCAGGGGTTGCAGGTCCAGCGAGTAGTCCGCCACGAAGTAGCCGGGGCTCCGCGCACGGTTGCGATCGTCCACCGGCATCGGGGACGCCCACGTCGCGCTCAGCGTCTGGAGGGCTCCACCGGCCGCCACATCCAGCGACAGCTCCAGCCGGCGTGGGATGACGCCCGGCACGCGGTTGCCGCCGAGATCGGCGCCATCCAGCACGTAGCTCTCGAAGCGCGCGTCGGTCCAGGTGAAGGCGGCCGTTGCCCCGACGCCTGCGATCGGGTTGGCGCGAAGCAGAGTCTCCAGCCCGCAATGGCGGGTCCGGCCCGCGTTGCGGAAGAACTCGCGCCCGGGCGCATCCGGGACCTCGAACGGCACCAGCGCGTCGCGCACGCGCGCGTGATACACCGTTACCTCGTAGCGTAATCGGGAGGCCAGAATCCCTTTGGCGCCCGCTTCCACCGACGTGGTGCGCTGCGGCTGGAGCGAAGGGTTGAAGCCGCCGGCACCGTCGGGCCGGTTCGCGAGCTCGGAGGTGGTCGGCGTCTCGAACGCGGTCGCGACGTTGGCGTACAGCGAGAGGGTCGGGAGGAGCCCGAGCCGGATGCCGACGGTCGGACTCCACGCCTGGAGCATGCGTCCGCCGGAGTCGTCGGGATCGCCGGCGCTCACCAGGCGGTCGTGCACGCTGAAGCCGACGCGGTCGAAGCGGAGCGCCGCGAGCACGTCGACGTTGCCCGCCACCGCCGCGCTCGCGCGGGCTGCGAGCGCGAGCAACGCCACGCGCTCACGCTGGTCCAGCGTCGGCGCGCCGCGATTGCCGCCGAGGTTTTCCCAGTTACGACGCGCGTCCGACTGCAGCGCGCTCTGCAGCGATGCTCCCCAGGCGAAGCGGCCGGCCCCCGATCCGATCGATAGTCGTCCGCCGACGAGCCGTCGGTCGAGTCCGATAATGCTCGACGGAATCGGATTGTCCACGCTCCGTCCGCGGACGTACGCGGCTGCGACGAGATCGGGCCCGCTCCTCCGAAGGGACCGGCTCCACCGTACGCCGACCTGTGCCTGCTTCCCGCTCTCTCCCGTCGCCTGCGAGACGTTCGCGCCATACGCCATGCGCCGGTCGACGGCGAGGAGCGAATCGGTGAGCGACCCCGGATTGCGTGCATCGTAGGTGGTACCGTCGAACGACAGGCCGAGGCGCCCCGAC
The DNA here is from genome assembly GCA_963798855.1 of uncultured Gemmatimonadales bacterium. Classification (GTDB taxonomy): domain Bacteria; phylum Gemmatimonadota; class Gemmatimonadetes; order Longimicrobiales; family RSA9; genus CAWCUU01. Next base: position 1,715,118 of record CAWCUU010000002.1, read on the forward strand.
AGCACGGCGAGGGTCGCGAGTGCGTGGCCACGCAGGACATCGGCGCGCGAGTACTCCCGGTAGCCATCGGTGTGGACCGCGCCGATCTGTGTACGGATGCCGCCGTCGTCCCAGCCCGCGCCGCCGTTCACCTCGACGCGGCGCAGTCCGTCGGCTCCTGCGGCAGCCGTCACCGCGGCCGTCGCGGCGGACCACGGCGCAGGCTGGGACTGGAGCAGGATCACGCCGCCGGCGGCGTTGCCGTAGAGCGCCGAGGCGGGCCCGCGCACGATCTCCGCCCGCTCCAGGAACCCCGGGTCCACGACGCTGAGCGTCGTCTGTCCGTCCGGGAGGGTGATCGGGATTCCATCGAGGAGCACCTGCACGCCGCGCACGCCGAACTGCGACCGGGCGCCGAAGCCGCGGATCGATATGCGGTCGCCGAGCGCCGCATTCGCGCGGTCGTCCACCTGCACACCGGGCACACCGCGCAGCATGGGGAGTAGCGAGAGGTCGGGGCCGGGCTGGTGCGGCGGCGCGACCGCGACGGAAACCGCATACGGCGCAGCGAGCACCGTGAGGCGCGGGCCGAGCGCCGTCACGATCAGCGGTCGGAGCGGGATGGCGGCGCCCGTGTCGGCAGGCTCGCGGCCTCCTTCCGGCCGCTGTGCGGCGGCGGCGTGAGGCAGCGCCGCCGCCCATATCAGCCCCAGCAGCGCGGGGCCCGTTCGAATCGACGCGCCTCGCTGCGGGCTCATTCCGGTCGGACCGCTACTTCGGCTCCGTGTAGGTCCGCTCGGGCGGCAGCACGGGCTCGTGCCGCGCGGCATGGCCGGTTCGGGCGAGCACGCTGTGGTGCCGACCGTAGAAGAAGTAGATGAGCAGTCCGATGGCCATCCAGACGAGCAGCCGGAGCCACGTGTCGATCGGCAGGAAGTACATCATGAAGCCGCACACCAGGATGCCCATGATCGGCACGACGGGGACCCAGGGCGTCCGGAACGGCCGCTCGCGCTCTGGCTCCTTCACACGCAGGTACCAGACGCCCCCACAGACGATCACGAAGGCGAGCAGCGTGCCGATCGAGACGAGCTCGCCGAGCAGCCTGATCGGGAAGAAGCCCGCGATCACCGCCGCCGTGAGCCCCGTCACGATCGTGGTGATGTAGGGGGTGCGGAACCTCGGGTGCACCTTCGCGAAAACCGGCGGCAGCAGTCCGTCGCGCGACATCGAGTAGAAGATGCGCGGCTGCCCCATGAGCATGACCAGCACGACCGACGCGAGGCCCGCGATCGCGCCGATGTTGATCAGGTAGGTCAGCCACCCCAGCGCAGGACCCGCAGCGGCCACGGCCACGAACACCGGGTGCGGGACGTCCAGTGTCGTGTAGTTCGCGAGCCCCGTCATCACCAGCGACATCAGGATGTAGAGCACGGTACAGATCGCCAGCGAGCCCAGCATGCCGATCGGCATGTCGCGTTGCGGGTCTTTCGCCTCCTGCGCGGCCGTCGATACGGCATCGAAGCCGATGTAGGCGAAGAACACGACCGCCGCGGCGCGCACGATGCCGGTCCAGCCGTAGTGGCCGAATTCGCCCGTCCCCGCCGGGATGAAGGGGTGCCAGTTCGCCGCCTTCACGTGGCTGAAGCCGAACAGGATCACCAGGACCACGATCCCGGTCTTCACGAACACGATCAGGTTGTTGAAGCGTGCCGACTCGCGGATGCCGATGACCAGCAGGCTGGTCATGAGCAGGATCAGCGCGATGGCGGGCAGGTTGATGACCCCGCCTGCCGTGCGCACGAGGTGGTGCGTCCCCTCCACATCCAGCGGCGCCTGGGTCCAGCCCGTGGGGAGCTTCACCCCGAGCTCGTCCAGGAACGCGACGAAGTAGCCGGACCAGCCGACCGCCACGGTCGAGGCCCCGAACAGGTACTCCAGGATCAGATCCCAGCCGATGATCCACGCGATCAGCTCGCCCAGTGTCGCGTAGCCATAGGTGTAAGCGCTGCCCGCGATCGGGATCATCGACGCGAATTCCGCGTAGCACAGCCCCGCGAACAGGCATCCCAGCCCCGCGATGATGAAGGACAGGACCACGGCGGGTCCCGCGTACTGCGCGGCGGCGGTGCCGGTCAGCACGAAGATGCCGGCCCCGATGATCGCGCCGATCCCCAGCAGCACGAGGTTCGTCGCGGTGAGCGCGCGGCGCAGCGAATGCTCGTCTTGGCTGAAGGCCTCCACGCGCAGCTCGTCGATCGACTTTCGGGCGAACAGGCTCACGGTCTTTCCCTTGTTCGGGTGAAGTCTCCGCTCGCCTCGCGACGGGCGGCGGGCGCGGCGCTCGTCCGCGCGAGCTGCAGTGCCTTCCTGCTGTCCGGAAATATTCCGGACAACTTGGGGAACATTTCGCGCTTCTACAAGCAGGCGCTGACTATAGGCGCTGACTGCAGGCGTCAACTACAGGCGCCAACTACAGGCGCCAACTGCAGGCGCCAACACCATCGCCCTGGATTTCCTCTGCGGCCAGCGCCTCGCCCTCAGCGCCTCGCCCTCAGCGCCTCGCCCTCAGCGCCTCGCCCTCAGCGCCTCGCCCTCAGCGCCTCGCCCTCAGCGCGTCGCCCTCAGCGCCTCGCCCTCAGCGCCTCGCCCTCAGCGCCTCGCCCTCAGCGCCTCGCCTTCAGCGCCTCGCCCTCAGCGCCTCCCCCACCCACCACCGCCGGGCGTGCGCAGGCTCAGGACGGTGCCGGCCGGAAGCCACAGCGTGCCCTTCGCAGGGAGCGGACGCTCCTGTCCGTCCGCGTCGATCGCCACGTTCGCACCGACCTGGCCGGGCTCGCCGCCGGCCGCGCCCGCGGGCGCGATCACGCGTCGCTCGGTCAGAAGGCTGATCGAACAGTCCGTCAGGAGCCGTATGTCGCGGCGCACCCCGTCGCCGCCGCGGTGCAGCCCCGCACCGCCGCTCCCCCTGCGGATCGTGTAGCGTTCGACGCGCACCGGGTAGGCGTGCTCGAGTGCCTCCACGGGCGTGTTGCGGGAGTTGCTCATGTGCACGTGAACGGCGGACAGACCGTCCGCCGCGGGGCCGGCTCCCTGTCCGCCCGCCAGGGTCTCGTAGTACGCGAACGGCTCGCCGTCGCGAGGGTCGGTGCCGCCGACGCTCAGGTTGTTCATCGTTCCCTGGGACTGCGCCGGCACCAGCGCGGGTAGCGCACGGGCGAGCGCGAGCAACACGACGTCCGCGATCCTCTGCGACGTCTCGACGTTGCCGGCGGCGACGCTGGCCGGAGGACCGGCCGCAACGATCGAGCGGCGTGGCAGGACCAGGCGCAGGCACGACATCTCACCGCCTCCGGCGGGCAGCGCCTGGCCGAGCAGCGCCTCGATGACGCAGCGGAGCACGTAGCGCACGCACGAGGCGGTGATCGCCTCGACGGCGTTCACGCCGCCCCGCGCCTGCGCCGCCGTGCCGGTGAAGTCCGCCTCCAGCTCATCGTCCTGAACGCGGATCGCGACCCGGATGGCGAGTGGGCCGGAGTCGAAGCCGTCGTCCTCCAGGAAGTCTTCACCCTCGTAGGTCCCGTCGGGGATCGCGCGAACGCCCGCCCGCGCGAGGCGGTCCGCGTAGGCGAGCAACCCGTCCATCGCGGAGCGCAGCTCCGCAACGCCGTTGCGACGAGCGAGCTCCAGCAGCCGTCTCTGCCCCGTGCTCAGCGCGGCGAGCTGAGCGGAGAGGTCACCCTGCCGCTCACGGGGCGTACGCACGTTCGCGCGGATGATTCGCCAGACGTCCTCGTGGTGGCGTCCCGCGCTCATCAGCCGGACGGGGGGCAGCCGAAGTCCTTCCTGGTAGATCTCGCGCGCGAGCGGCATCGACCCCGCGGCCATGCCGCCCACGTCCGCATGGTGCGCGCGTGCCGCGACGTAGGCCAGCGCCTGCTCAGCGGCGGGCGTAGCGAAAACGGGCGCGACGAGCGTGATGTCGGGCAGGTGCGTGCCGCCGCTGAAGGGATCGTTGAGTGCGACGACGTCGCCTTCGCCGAGCGGGCCGAGCTCGTCCAGCGCGGCCTCGACGCTCGCCGGCATGGCGCCCAGGTGGACGGGCATGTGGTCACCCATCGCGATCACGCGACCGAGGCCGTCGAAGAGTGCGCAGGAGTAGTCGCGGCGCTCCTTGATGTTGGGCGAATAGGCGGAGCGGCGGAGCGCAGCTCCCATCTCCTCCGTCAGCGCCGTGAGCAGGTGGCGGTAGGTCTCGATGCGAACCGGCCCGAGCTCGCTGCTCACCGGTTGCGCCCGCTACGGTGGTCCGTATATTCTCGTCCCAAGCTCACATCTCTCCCGGGCCGATGACCGGCCGCTCCCGCGGGCAGGCGGCTCGGCTGCTCGACATACTGGAGGCCGCCTTGGCAAAGAACCGACACGAGACAACGGCGCTCGACAGGGCGCGCGATGAGCTGTTCAGCCACATCCACCGCTGCGGCGTTCTCGAAGCGACGGAGGAGCAGCAGCAGGAGTGGCTCGACGAGACGCTGCAGTTCATGGCCGAGCGCTACCCGAACCTCGAAGCCGGCGAGCTCGCCCAGCTACGGGACATCGGACTCCGCTTCTGCCGACCGGTGATTCCGCACGGGCGCCAAGATATTCCGCCGTCCGAGGAGGACGCAAACGCCGCCTGAGGACTCCGCGGCTACGGCCGCAGCGGGCGTGCTCGTCGTCGACGACGAGCACGGAATCACTTCCGCCATCCTCCGCCACCTCCGGCGCGAGGGGCTTCGGGTCTGCACCGCGGCGTCCGGTGAAGCCGCGCTCCAGCAGCTCGCCGGCGACGCGTTCGACGTGGTCATCACCGACATCAACATGCCTGGAATGAGCGGCCTCGATCTGCTCGCCGAGGTGAAGTCGCGGGAGCCGTTCACGCAGGTCATCGTGATGACCGCGTACGCGCAGATCGATCTGGTCGTGAGCGCGCTCCGGTTGCACGCCGACGACTACCTGCTGAAGCCGTTCGACCTGCAGCAGCTGATCCACAGCGTCAACCGCTGCCTCGAGCACCGCCGCCTCCTGGTCGAGAATCAGGCGTATCGCGCTCATCTCGAGGACCGCGTCCGCGGCCAGGCGCACCGGCTCGAGGAGCTCTATCTTGCCGGCATCCGGTCGCTCATCGCCGCGCTCGAGGCGAAGGACCCGCACACGCGCGGACACTCGGACCGCGTCACGCAGTACTCGCTGCGCATCGCCGAAATGCTCGGCGACGGTGGGACCCGCTCCCTCGCGATCGGCGCCGCTCTCCACGACATCGGCAAGATCGGCACACGCGACGACGTGCTCGGCAAGTCCGGCCCTCTGACGCCCGACGAGGCCAACCACATCCGCACTCACCCGCTCGTCGGCGAGAGGATCCTGGCGCCGATCCTGGACACGCCGGACGCGCTCGGCGTGGTGCGTCATCATCACGAGCGCTGGGACGGGCGCGGCTATCCGGACGGAGTCGCTGGGGCGTCGATCCCGCTGCACGCGCGTATTGTCGCCGTGGCCGACTCGCTCGATGCGATCACGTCCGCCCGCGCCTACCGCCCCGCTCGCGGCTGGGGCGATGCGCTGGGCGAGATCACTCGTTGCGCCGGCTCGCAGTTCGACCCCGAGGTCGTCGACGCCGCGCTCATCGCGCTGCGTGAGAGGCCCGTGATGACGGACCTGGCGTCCTGAGTCCACCGACCCGGAGGCTGTTCCATGCTCGACCGTCGCGATTTTCTTCGGAGCGCCGGCGCGGGCGTCGGCGCGGCCGCGCTCGGAGCCCTTCCCCTTCCCCCTGAGCTGAGTGGCGCACCCGCCATCCGGCGTAGCTCCGGCCGACCCGTCGTGATCGCCAGCGCGAACGGACTGCGCGCGGTGGGCAAGGCCATGGAGGTCATGGCGCAGGGTGGCGATACCCTCGACGCCGTCGTCCAGGGCGTCAATATCGTCGAGCTCGATCCGGAGGACTATACGGTAGGCTACGGCGGGCTGCCGAACGAGGACGGGGTGGTCCAACTCGACTCCTCGGTGATGCACGGCCCGACGCGGGGGGCGGGCGCCGTGGGCGCGATCGAGGGGGTTAAGACCCCGTCGCGCGTCGCGGTGGCCGTGATGCAGTACACCGACCACGTCTTCCTGGTGGGGGACGGGGCGCGCCGGTTCGCCCGTCGGATGGGCTTCGACGCCGACGAGGACCTGCTGACCGAGAAGGCTCGTCGCATCTGGCTCGAATGGAAGGCGAAGCTCAGCGACCGGGACGGCTGGCTGACGCCGGAGCAGTCCACCGAGAGCATCCGGGGATATGCGCCACCCCGCACTGGCTCGGTGAGCGGACCGGCGGGCGACGAGGTTCAGGCGATGCTCGACTCCCACGACGGCGTCCGGCCCTGGGGCACGATCACCTGCAACGCCGTGGACGCGAAGGGCGACATCTCCGGCGTGACCACGACGAGCGGTGTGTTCTACAAGCTGCCGGGTCGAGTCGGCGACTCGCCGATCATCGGCGCGGGCGTCTACGTCGACAACGACGTCGGGGCCGCGGGCTCGACCGGACGGGGCGAGGCGAACATCAAGGTCTGTGGCGCGCACACGGTGGTCGAGGAGATGCGGCGGGGGACGAGCCCGACCGACGCGTGCATGGAGGCGTGTCGTCGCGCCGTCCGCTGGACTGTCGAGAAGCGGCTTCTCGGCCCCGACGGTCGCCCCAACTACGGTCTGAGCTTCTACGCCGTCAACAAGAACGGAGAGGTCGGTGGCGCCGCGATCTGGAGCGGAGCGCAGTACGCCGCGAACGTCGACGGCGAATCCGGCCTCCGCGACTCGGCCTACCTCTTCGAGCGACCGTCATAGCCGCATCGCGGCGCGATCGGTGCACGGGGGAACGCCCCTCGCCGGGGCGTGTAGCGTCAGAAAGGCGTTCGTCGGGCCCGATTCCTCTTTTGCCTGATCAGCCGATACGACTGTGGATCGTCGCACTCACCTGGAACAGCCGAGGTCACAGCGCAGGCGGCGCGGGAACTGGGCGCGCGTAGCCATCGCGCTTCTCGTTCTCACGCTCGGCTACAAGCTGCTCGCCGTGCAGGTCTTCTCCTCGGACCGCTACGCGCTGATGGCCAAGGAGAACCGCATGCGGCCGATACCCGTGCGGGCGCCACGCGGCACGATCTACGATCGCCACGGCAACGTCGTCGCCGAGAACGTCGTCGGCTACCGCATTCTGCTCATGCCCGCGCCAATGGACTCGCTGAAGAAGCAGATCGAGCGGTTGCAGCCTTATCTGCGGATGAGCGAGGCTTCGGTGGATCTCGCGTTCCGGAAGTACCGCCGCGCGCCGAACCTGCCGATGGAGGTGATGAGCGACGCTCCGGCGCAGGTCGTGGCGAGGCTGCAGGAGCGGCGCTACGAGTTTCCCAGCGTGCTGATCCACGAGTACCCGCAGCGGAACTATCCGGCGGGGTCGGCCATCGCGCACCTGGTCGGCTACGTCTCCGAGATCAGCGAGTCGGAGCTGAAGCAGCCGCAGTTCGAGGGCTATCAGCAGGGTCGCTGGATCGGCAAGGCGGGGCTGGAGCGTCAATACGAGCGGGTGCTCGGCGGGCAGCCGGGCGTCCGCTACCTCGAGGTCGACGCCGCCGGCCGCATCAAGCGCTGGCTGCCGGAGGACGTCGGCGAGCCTTCCGTGCCCGGCCACGACGTTCAGCTTTACCTCGACCTCGACCTGCAGAAGTACATCGCGACCATCTTCCCCAAGGAGTTCAACGGCGGGATCGTCGCGCTCGACCCGAAGAGCGGCGGCATCCTCGCCTACTACAGCAATCCCTCCTACGATCCGAACGCCTTCGTCGGCGGCATCTCGGCGCAGCTGTACCGAGGCCTCACGCAGAACCCGAACAAGCCACTGCTCGACCGGGTCGGAGCCTCCGCCCAGCCGCCGGCCTCCACATGGAAGCTCGCGGTCGCGGCCATGGCGCTGGACCTCGACGCGATCGACCCCGAGGGGCACATGCCGCTGCCGTGCACTGGCGGCATGAGCTACGGCGGCCGCTACGCTCGCTGCTGGGGCGTGCACGGCTACCTCGACCTGGTCGGCGGCATCATGAACTCGTGCGACGTCTACTTCTATCAGGTCGGCATCAAGATCGGGCTGGATCGCTACCTGAAGACGGGCGTCCGCTTTGGCTTCCCGAAGAAGACGGGGATCGATCTCCCGAACGAGATCGCCAACACCTTCCCCGACAGCCGCGACTTCTGGATGCGCCGCTTCGGCTATCGCGCGCAGGATCCCGAGATCCTGTCCCTGGCGATCGGACAGGGACCGCAGACCATGACGCTGCTGCGCATGGCGCAGATCTATGCCGCGCTGTCCCGGCCGGACGGCCGGGTCCCGGCGCCTCGCCTCGCCGTGGGATATCCGCCGGCCGACACCTTCCACATCGATCTCACGCCGCGGAAGGTCTGGTACCTCGAGGCCGGCATGCGCCGCGTGCTCGGGCCCGGCGGCACGGCGTACCTCAGCCGCCTCCCCGACTGGGACATCATGGGCAAGACCGGAACGGCGCAGGCCCCGAGCGGCGCGGACCACTCCTGGTTCGTGGCCCTCGGCGGCCCCGAGGGGAAGGAGCCGGAGATCGTCGTGGCCGGATTCCTGGAGCACGGTCACCACGGCTACGTCGCGTCAGGCCCGGTCGCCGAGGCGATCAACTTCTACCTGGACCGGAAGTACGGTCACCCGTTCGAGCTGTACGCCACACCGAGACTGCGCGGCCAGCACAACATGCCTTACGACTGGTCGAAGCTCTCCCGGCCGGTCGTGGATCCGCCGAAGCCGCCGGCCGTCAGCGCGCAACAATGATGGAGGAGGTAGCCGCTCTCTCCAGCCCCTATTACATTGTGGCAGCCGCGCGGTGCGGCTCCCACCGGACGAACCCCGACAACCGAAGTCAGAGGAGGCGCGGACCTCATGGCCACTCCGTTCCTCAGCGCCGAGGAGTACGACGAGCGCGCACATCAGCTCTACAACGATGGTGACTACGACGCTGCGCTGGAGACCCTGAAGGAGGGGATCCGGCTCTATCCGAATTCGGTGGAGCTGTTCGTGGGGCTGGGGTACGCCCGTCTCGCTCGCGACGAGTTCGCCTGGGCGCGCGAGGCGTTCGAGAAGTCGCTGGTGCTCGATCCCGAGCACGAGGACGCGCTCGTGGGGCTGGGTGAGGTGCTGCTGCGCATCGGACGCAGGCGCGAGGCGCTGATGCTGTTCCAGCGCGTTCGCCAGCTCGTCAGCGACGACGACCTCGAGCTGCTCCTGTCGATCGGCCGCGCGCTGTACCGTGAGGAGCTGTTCGTCGAGGCGCGGGAGGCGTTCGCGGAGGCCGCCACTATCCGGCCCGACAGCGCCGAGGCGGCCGCCGCGCTCGGCTATACGCTGCACCGGCTCGGCGAGTCCAGCGCTGCGCGGCGCCTGCTGCGCAGAGCCGTGAAGCTCGAGCCCGCCCATCACGAGGCGCGGATCTATCTCGGGCACCTTCACTACGATCGCGGCGAATGGGAGGCCGCCCTCGACCAGTACGAGCGTGTCACTCCGGAGGAGCACTGGGACGCCGTCGCGATCTGGCGGATCCTGGAGCTGAAACGCGCGCTGCACGGTGTTGCGGACGGGGAGGCGGAGCAGAAGCCGTGGCTGGATCGGCTCGACGAGCTCGAATCCTTTGACGACCCGACCGAGGAGTTGCTTTCGCGGCTGGAGCAGGAGGCCTCGGAGCCGCCGCAGCTCGAGCTGTTCGAGCGCGCGGAACCACCGCTGCCTCGTCAGCTGCTGCACCAGGTCCGCGACTCGGCCGGCCATCTCTTCGCCGGCACCTGGCTGGACATCGTGCGGCAGATGAGGGACGCGCGCGGCCGGCCGGACGAGACGGTGGGCGAGTTCATGCGCCGCAACGCCCGGGACGCCGCGTCGCGCGGCGGCCGGCACGTGCCGGCGGATGACCCCGAAGCGTTCCTGCTCGGCCTCGCACGGGCCGGCGTGGTGCAGATCGACCGCTAGAAGGCCGTTGTAGAACTGGGGTGCGGCCGCGCGCGTGGCGCTTGCGCGGGTCAGCCGAGGAACGAGGAGGAAGCGATGCCCTGTGCATCGGTGACGACGAGAGACGAAGGATCACCCGCACAACCGCCATGCGCCCTGTGGGTTGCGGGCGGCACGGGGCCATCTCCAGCGTTGGCGCTCCTCCCCGATGGCGTTCGACATCGCGTCGTCGCGCCGCCTCGGATCCGGCCCCGTGGTGCCCGCAACGCGGCTCGCTCCAGTTCTTCAACGGCCTTCTAGGCGCAGGCGTACATGGTCGATGCCCACCGCGTGCTGCTCCCCCTGGACGAGGCGCAGGGCGCAGTCCGTGCCCTCTACCACTACCGCGACACGCACGAGCTCGCGGATGCATTGATCGCGGTCGACGCCGCGATCGAGCGCTCGTTGCGACTGCTGCTGCGCTCCGACCGCGATGCGCCCGACTCCCTGCGGCTCGCGGCCCTCTCCGAACAGGACGTTCCCTTCGATGCGCTGCTGGACGGGCTGCGGCAGCGTGACCTCATCTCGATCGAGCTGGCCGGTGCCGTGCACGGCACCCGGACGGCCGCGGAGCGGGCCCGGGAGGGCGCCGTCCGCGCATCGGACGCCGATCCCGCCGTGGAGGCCGTGGAAGGGCTGCGCTCGGAGGTCGCGGCGATGTCGCCCGCGCCGGAGCCGCCGTCCCCGAGCGAGCCGGCACCGGACCCGCTGGCGGAGGAGCCGGCCGAGGTCGTCGCTCCCGCGCGAGGGAGGATCGGCTCATGGATCGCGGTGGCCGGAGCGGTTGTCGTCGTCCTCGTCGCGGGGTTTTTCCTGCTCAGGCGAGGAAGCGCGTTCGATCGCGGCGTCGAAGCGTTCGAGCAGGGACGCATGGGTGTCGCCGAGCAGCAGTTCGAGGCGGCGCTCCGCAAGGACTCGAGCAATGTGACCGCGCGGCTGTATCTCGCGCGTATCCTGCGTCGGCAGGAGCGGTATCCCGAGGCGGCGGACCAGCTGAAGGTGGCTGCGACGCTGGCGCCATCGGATGCCGACGTGCGGCGTGAGCTCGGGCACCTCTTCTTCGCGCTGAAGGCCTACCCGCAGGCCGCCGAGCAGTACCGTCGCGCTCTGGAAGCTCAGCCGGACTCGAAGCTCAGCTGGATGGGGTTGATCCAGTCGCTGCGTGCCGCCGGCGATCCTCAGGCGGCCGAGATGCTGCGACAGGCACCCGCCGACGTGCGCAGCGCGTTCGGTCAGAACTGAGCTTTCACCCCTCTTGATGCAGATGAACACGGATGTAGTGGATCGTCTCTATCGCTATCTGGCGACGGAGCTGGAGCGTAGCCGCAATGCGCCGTACGAGCGGCCGATCACGGTGGCCGAGATCTACCAGGACCTCGCCCCCTATCGGAACGTGCGCTCGGTGATCGGCGTCGAGATCAACCAGGATTATGAGCACGCCCTGATGCGGCTGCTCGCGGGCGAGGACGGCCGGGTCCGGCTCGAGCCAGGCACGGCCCGAGGCGAGCTGGAGCGCGAGCTGCGCTCGGCGAATCCGAACATCACGCTGTATCGGAAGTATGCCGCGTGCGATGTCTGGGTGCAGCCTCCCGAGCCGGGCGCGACGGCCAGTGGTCCGTCTTCCCACGCCAATGCGGGACGCGGCGGTGACCCGTGGGCCAATGCGGTCGTTTCGACGGCCCCTGCCGGAGCCGAGACGCGCGAGGGCACGCCGTCCGGCGCGGACGAGGAGCCGGTCGATCGCGTATTCCCCGAGCGCGATGCGGCTGCGCGGAGCAGTGCGGCTCCGGACGCCGACGGGCCCTCGGCCGGGTCCAACCGGTGCTCCTTTTGCCGCGCGCCACTCCCCGCGGAGCGCGATGTCCTCTACTGCCCTCGCTGTGGCGCCGATCAGCGTACGCGACCTTGCCCGTCGTGCGGCGAGGCGCTGCAGGCCGGCTGGCAGTTCTGCATCCGCTGTGGCTCGCGGGCCGAGCCCCTCGATGCTTCACGTGCTTGACGCTCGGGCCGCAGCGCCTACATTCCCCCGCCCATGGCAAGCTGATTGCGTGGAGTCCGAGCGTTTTGCCGGGTGGAATGGCAGGGCCAATTCGAGGAGGAGGAGCATGCGCACGAGCAAGTGGAGTGTGGTGGTGGCCACGCTGACGATCGGCGCCTTCGCGGCCGCATGCGGCGGGGGCGATCAGGGGGAGCAGGCGGAGACCGCGCAGCCCGAGGCGAGCGCGGCAGCGCCCGCGACCTCGGATACGAACCAGATGGCGTCCGCGGCCGGGCAGGGGCCGGAGATCGGCCAGATCCCGGAGGGCGCCACGATGGAGATGGTCGAGGAGGGCGGGAAGATCTTCCACGGGCAAGGCAACTGCTATACCTGCCACGGGATGGACGCGAAGGGAACTCAGCTCGCTCCCAACCAGACGGACCAGGAATGGATCAACATCGACGGCAGCTACGAGTCGATCATCCAGACGGTCAAGACGGGTGTGCCGACGCCGAAGCAGCACCCGGCGCCAATGCCACCGATGGGCGGGGCCCAGCTGACCGATCAGCAGGTCAAGGACGTCGCCGCCTACATCTACGCGATCAGCCATCCGAAACAGGGCTGACTTGGGGCAGGACTCTACCACGCCGGGGCGTGTCCGCAGGGGCCGCCCCGGCGTTCTTCTTGCCCGTCTGCTCCTGTGTCTCGGGCTGGTCTGGGCGGCGTGCGACCGTGTCCACCCGCCCGGCGCTCGGACGGAAGTCGAGCTCGACAGCGGATCCGTTTCGCTTGCCGAAGGAGCCAGGCTCCACGAGGTCCGGATCAGCGGTTCGGAGGGGCAGGAGCGGATCGAGCCGGCGGCCATCCAGGCGCAGCCGGGCGACGCCATCCGATTCATTGCGGGCGACGCGCTGACGCACGCCATCGCCTTCGACACCGTGGCGATGGACGCGCAGGGTCGTCGCTTCCTCGCCGCAACCTCCCAGGTGTCGAGTCCGCCGCTGATCCGGCAAGGCGCCAGCTGGGTGGTGAGCCTGGACAGCGCTCCACCCGGCGACTACCCCTTCCGCTGTCTCGCGCACGGGGGCTCCGGTAGGGCCATCGTGGGGGCACCGGGTCCGCGGTAGCCGCTCGCAGGGACCGCGGCTATCTTCAGGCGTGGCAAGGATCGCGGTCGTTCCCGGCGATGGAATAGGCGTCGAAGTCGTCCCCGAGGCCGTAAAGGTGCTGCGCGCGGTCGCACCGCTGCACGGCATCCATCTCGATTTCGAGGAGTGGGACCTCGGCGCGGACCGTTACCTGCGGACGGGCACCTCGATCACGGACGAGGAGATGGCCACCCTCGGCCGCTGCGATGCCGTCCTGCTCGGCGCGCTCGGCGATCCGCGCGTGCCGGACAACGCACACGCCCGCGACATCCTGCTCGGGATGCGCTTTCGCCTCGACCTCTATGTCAACCTGCGCCCCGTCCGTCTCTTCGACGTCGCTCATTCGCCGCTGCGCGACGTGACGACCGCCGATATCGACATCGTCATCTTCCGCGAGAACACCGAAGGGATCTACACCGGCGTCGGCGGCACCTTCAAGCGCGGCACGGCCGACGAGGTGGCGGTGGAGGAGGACATCAACACGAGGAAGGGCGTCGAGCGGATCCTCCGCGCCGCATTCGAGTACGCAAGCCGGACGGGCCGCGAGCGCGTGACCATGGCCGACAAGGCAAACGCCATGAGGAATGCCGGCGGGCTGTGGCGTCGGACCTTCGACGAGGTCGGCGAGGAGTTTCCGGACGTCGAGCGGGAGGCGCTCTACGTCGACGTGCTCGCGATGGACATGATCCGGCGGCCCGCGCGCTATGGCGTGATCGTCACCGGCAACCTGTTCGGGGACATCCTGAGCGATCTCGCCGCCGGGCTCGTGGGCGGGCTGGGACTGGCGCCGTCCGCGAACCTGCACCCGGGGAGGATCGGGGTCTTCGAGCCGGTGCACGGCTCCGCGCCCGACATCGCCGGCACCGCACGGGCGAATCCACTCGCGGCCATCCTGAGCGGTGCGATGCTGCTCGACCATCTGGACGCGCCGGACGCCGCCGCCGCGGTCGAGCGTGCCGTGCGCGCCGCGCTCGCGGCGTGCCGGACCACGCCGGATCTGGGCGGGTCGCTCCGCACCGCGGAGGTCGGAGACTGGGTCGCCGCCGAGGCCGTCCGCGCCGCCGCCGAAATCTAGATTCGGACCCGTTAGACGAGAAGAGAACGTCGAGGAGACCGATGGGTACGCAGAACCAGAGCCAGGACATCGTCTTTCTATCCGCGCGCCGTACGCCGTTCGGCACGTTCGGAGGGACGCTGAAGGACTTCACCGCCACGGACCTCGGAGTCGTCGCCGCCCGGTCGGCGATGGAGGAATCGGGTGTCGCCGCCGGCGCCATCCAGCACGTGATCTTCGGCAATGCGCTGCAGACGTCGGCGGACGCCATATATCTCGCGCGACACGTCGGGCTGCGCTCCGGCGTGCCTCTCGAGGTACCGGCGGTGACGGTGAACCGTCTCTGCGGCTCCGGCTTCGAGGCCATCGCGCAGGGCGCGATGCGGATCCTCGTCGGCGAGGTCGATGTCTGCCTGTGCGGTGGAGCGGAGTCGATGAGCCAGGCGCCCCACATCGTGCGCGGCGCACGTTGGGGAGCGCTGCGCCTCGGAGAGGCAGGTCAGTTCTTCGAGGACCTGCTCTGGCAGGCGCTGACGGACACGCAGTGTAGCCTGTCCATGGCGCAGACGGCCGAGAAGTTGGCGGAGAAGTACGGCGTGGGCCGTGAAGAGGCGGACGAGATCGCCTATCAGTCGCAGATGCGCGCGAAGGCCGCCTGGGATGAAGGGCGCTTCGACGCCGAGGTCGCGCCCGTCACCGTGAAGACGCGCAAGGGCGACGTCGAGTTCCGCGCCGACGAGCACATGCGTCCCGATACGACGCGCGAAGCGCTCGCCAGGCTGCGCCCCTACTTCAAGAAGGACGGGCTGGTCACGGCGGGGAACGCGAGCGGCATCGGCGATGGCGCGGCGGCGGTCGTGATCGCGAGCGCCGAGTGGGCGGAACGAAACGGCGCGAAGCCGCTCGCTCGACTCCTCTCCTGGGGCGTTGCGGGAGTGGAGCCCGACATCATGGGCATCGGTCCCGCGCCCGCGAGCCGAAAGGCGCTGGAGATCGCGGGCCTGGGGCTCGAGGACATGGATCTCGTGGAGGTCAACGAGGCGTTCGCGCCGCAGGTCGCTGCGGTTGCTCGCGAGCTGGATCTGGACATGGATCGGACGAACGTGGACGGCGGCGCGGTGGCGCTGACGCATCCACTCGCGGCGTCGGGCACGCGCATCACCGTGCACCTCGTGCACGAGCTGAGGCGCCGCGGTGCCCGTTACGGGCTCGGCAGCGCGTGCATCGGCGGGGGTCAGGGAATGGCCGTGGTCGTCGAGGCAATCAGCTAGGAGGCATTCCATGCTCGAGTTGTTCATTCCCGCCGGCATCTTTGTCGGGGCGCTGGTCTTTTCGAGCCTGCGCGTGCTGCGCGAGTACGAGCGCGGCGTCGTGTTCCGGCTCGGACGGCTCACCCGGCCGCGCGGGCCCGGCCTGATCTTCCTCGTGCCGCTGGGCGTGGAGCGATTGGTCAAGGTGCCGCTGCGCATCGTGGCCATGGACATCCCGCCGCAGGACGTCATCACGCGCGACAACGTCTCCGTGAAGGTCAACGCGGTCGTGTATTTCCGCGTGATCGACTCGGTGAAGGCGATCGTCGAGATCGAGGATTATCTGTTCGCGACGAGTCAGCTCGCCCAGACCACGCTGCGCAGCGTCGTCGGCCAGGCGGATCTCGATCAGCTGCTCTCCGAGCGCGAGCACATCAACAAGATCTTGCGCGAGATCCTCGATGAGGGCACCGATCCATGGGGCATCGAGGTCACCGCGGTCGAGGTGAAGGACATCGACCTGCCCCAGGAGATGAAGCGGGCGATGGCGCGACAGGCCGAGGCCGAACGCGAGCGCCGCGCCAAGGTCATCGCTGCCGAGGGCGAGTTCCAGGCGTCCACCAAGCTCGCCAAGGCCGCGCAGGTGATCAGCCGCCAGCCGGTGGCGCTGCAGCTGCGCTTCCTGCAGACGGTCACCGAGATCGCCGCGGAGAACAACTCCACGACCCTCTTCCCGATTCCGATGGACATGATCACGCCGTTTCTGCGCCGGATGGGTGCCGGTGAGGCGGGGAAGCCGGAGCCGGACCTCGAGGAGGAGATCGAGGAGCTCGAGGAGATCGAGGCACGACACGGCGAGGAGGCCCACCGGCTGCCGAGCGGCGTCGTCGCCGAGGAGGTGCCGGAGGCAGCCCGCGAGCCCGAGGCGCAGCGGCGCACGCAGCCGCCGCAGCCGTAGGGAGACAGGCGACGATGGCCGACGACGAGACACCGCCCGAGCCGGGCTCCGGGGCCGCCGGCGATCCGGGGGTCAGCCGGCACCAGCTCGAGCTGGTCATCCGGCGGGCAGCCGAGCTCGCGAGCGCCGACGTCGACGCGGAGGACCGCATCTCCGAACCCGAGCTGATCCGGATCGCCGGCGAGCTCGGTCTGCCGCCCCACCACGTCCGCCAGGCGCTCTACGAGCTCGGCGAGAGCCGGCCTCCGCAGGGGTGGGCGGACCGCCACCTCGGCACCTCGAGGCTCGTCGTCGGCCGCGCCGTTCCGGGCAGAGCCGACGAGATCATGGAGCGCATGGAGCGCTACCTGACCACGGAGGAGTATCTCAGACTCATCCGTCGGCGCGACGAGTTCGCTTCGTTCCAGCCCGCCGAGGATGTCATCTCCAAGGTCGCCCGCGCGTTCCGGCGCAAGGGCACGGAGCACGACCTCGGCCGCGCTCACGGCGTCGCGCTCGCCGTCAGGCCCCTGGCGCCGGAGCGCGCACACGTGCGGCTCGAGCTCGACCTGACCGACCGTCGTCGCAACGCCATGGGCGCAGTCGCTGCCGGAACCGCGGGCGGATTCGTGGCCGGCGGCCTCCTCGCGACAACGATCGGCGCATTCGCCGGCGTCACGGGAGCGGATGCCGCGGCCCTCGCCGCCGTCGCTGGGGGCGGAGCCGTCGTCGGCGCGGGGCTCGGCTTCAGCGGCAGCATGGCCATCGCGCGCGCATGGCTCCGAAAGCTGAAGGTGGGCTTCAGGACGCAGACGGAGGGCCTGCTCGACCGCGTCGAGCGGCGCGACCTGCTGAGTGAGCCCGATGCGGCCTGGGGCCGCAAGGCCCGCGACTACATCCGGCGCACGACTGGGCTCGACCTGCCCTGAGCGGCAGATATTGCGCACCCTCGACAACCTGGAATCGAGCGACTGGAGACGATATGGCGGAGATCCGGAAGGTGGCCGTGCTGGGCTGCGGCCTCATGGGCAGCGGCATCGCCGAGGTGGCGGCGAAGGCCGGCTATGATACGCACGTGCGCGAGGTCAGCGACGAGCTCGTCGAGCGCGGCCGCAGATCGATCGAGAAGAGCCTCGGTCGCGCCGTGGAGAAGGGCAAGCTGCAGGCGGAGGCCCGCGATGAGACGCTCGGCCGGCTGAGTTTCACGACGCGCCTCGCCGATCTCGCCGACGCCGACATCGTGATCGAGGCGGTCACCGAGGACATCGAGTTGAAGAACGCGATGTTCGGCGAGCTGGACGCCCTGTGCGGCGAGGCCACCCTCTTCGCGAGCAACACCAGCTCGTTGCCGATCACCGACATGGCCGCCGCGACGGGCCGGCCGGACCGATTCCTGGGCATGCACTTCTTCAACCCCGTCCCCGTCATGAAGCTGGTCGAGATCGTGCGCACGATCGCGACCAGCGACGAGACCTTCCGCCGCGCTTCCGACTTTGCGACTTCCCTCGGCAAGGAGCCGATCGAGGCGAAGGACACGTCCGGCTTCATCGTCAATCGGCTGCTCGTCCCCTACATGCTCGATTCGATCCGCGCCCTCGAGCAGGGTCTCGGCAGCATTGCCGACATCGACAAGGGCATGACGCTCGGCACCGGCCATCCGATGGGACCGTTCACCCTCAGCGACTTCGTCGGCATCGACACGCTCTACAAGATCGCAGAGATCATGTTCGACGAGTACCGCGAGGCGCGCTTCGCGCCGCCGCCCCTGCTCAAGCGCATGGTCCGCATGGGCTACATCGGACGCAAGGCCGGCCGCGGCTTCTACGACTACTCCGGCGAGAAGCCGGTGCCCATGTTCTAGAGGAAGGCGCTGACCGAAGGCGCTGACCGAAGGCGCTGACCGAAGGCGCTGACCGAAGGCGCTGCCTCGCGGTAGCGCCTCGCCGTCAGCGCCTTGCCGTCAACGCCTCGCCGTGTGCGCCTTCGGTCAGGCATGGTTCACCTCAGGGCGAAGAACGCGAGGCCGAGGATCGCGTAGACGGCGAGGAGCTGGACGCCTTCCATGTAGTTGGATTCGCCGTCGTCGGCGATGGAGGAGATCACGGCGACGGCGATGGCCACGGACACGACCTCCATCGTCGTGAACAGCAGATCCATCGGGCGGGGGCCGATCGCGTAGCTGAGGAAGACGAGCAGCGGGGCGACGAACAGCGCGACCTGGATGGACGAGCCGATCGCGATGTTCACGGCCGCATCCATGCGGTCGGCGAGCGCCATCATCACGGCCGTCGAGTGCTCGGCGGCGTTGCCGATGATCGCCAGCAGGATCACACCGACGAAGACGTCGTTCCAGCCGAGCGTCGCGGCCGTCGTCTCGGTCGCGGAAACGAGCAGCTCGGCCATGACCGCCACACCCGCGGTCGAGGCCAGCAGCTGGAGCAGCGGACCGACGAGAGGCACCGTCCCGGTACCCCCGTCCACTGGCCCCGCGCCTCCGCCGTAGAGATGACGGTGCGTACGCAGCGTGAACACGAGGCTGGCGAGATAGGTCGCGATCAGGACGATCGAGATCTCCAGACTCAGCTCCTGCTCCGGCCGGGCGCCACCCGAGCCGGCCACCAGAATGGAAGAGCGCCGGCACAACGAGTCCCACCGCGCTCAACACCAGCAGCGTAGCGCTGAGGCTCGCGGCCGTCCGGTTGAACCGCTGGATCGGGCGCTTCAGGCCGCCGAGAAGCGCGCTGAGGCCGAAGACCAGCAGGATGTTGCCGAGAATCGATCCCGTGATCGTCGCCTTCACGAGGTCGTGCAGCCCCTCGCGTAGCGCCATCGTCGCAATGATCAGCTCGGCCGCGTTGCCGAACGTGGCGTTCAGCAGCCCGCCGATTCCTTCCCCCAGTCGGATCGCGAGCCGCTCCGTCGCCCGACCCATGAGCGCGGCGAGCGGCACGATCGCGAGCGCCGAGCAGACGAACACCGCAACCGCGCTCGCCCGCACCACGTATTCGAGCAGAAGCGCGATCGGCAGGAACACGAGCAGGATCAGCAGCGCTCGCTGCTTGCCGATTGCCATCGCTAGGGAAGGCGCTCGCCCCGGTGCAGCGCGTACGTGTAGCGCTGGTACTCCTCGCGGTGGCCGAGATAGTCCTCCACCCACGCCTCGAACGGCGGCAGCGGCAGGCGCCGCTCCAACTCCTGCACCACCATCATCGCCAGCTGCAGCCGGTCACGCTCGCCGAAATCGATCGAGCGCCCCTCGAGCACCCGGTTCACCAGCGCCCGGAAGTGCTCCGGCCGCATCAGCGCGATCAGGTGCGTCACCTGGTCGAGTCGATACGAGTCGTAGAGTGAGCGCAAGTGCGCCAGCGACGGGCTCTCCGCGTCCGACGAGCCGGGCTCCCGCAGCACCGCCGCCGAGTGCCGGGACAGAAGCTGCCGGAACCACGCCCGCGCGTCCTCGGAAAAGCCGTGCTGCCGCTCGTACGTCGTCAGCGCCGACTCCAGGAGCGCCAGCACCAGCGGACGCCCCAGGCCGCGCGCTCGCGCTCCAACCTCCGCCTCGCTCTCCTCCATGAAGAGATCCGCCGTCCGGATCACCGCCGCCCCCGCCCCCGCACTCGCCGGCCGGAACGCGAAATACCCGCGCCAGTCCTCCACCCGCGACGGGAACGTCACGAGAAACACCGTCCACCGCTCTC
Organism: uncultured Gemmatimonadales bacterium; assembly: GCA_963798855.1. Lineage (GTDB taxonomy): Bacteria > Gemmatimonadota > Gemmatimonadetes > Longimicrobiales > RSA9 > CAWCUU01. The sequence continues at coordinate 1,735,237 of CAWCUU010000002.1, forward strand.
CCTCCCGCTCGAGGAAGCTGAAGGAGCGGCACCGCCCTCCCGGCGGCAGCTCGGCATCGAGGCTCTGCGGCTCGAATTCGAGGACGCGCTGATTCGGATCGACCGACTGCCTCATCGTCCACACATCGTGGATCCGCCGGCCCCACGCCGACGGCTGCTGCACGGTATCGCGGCGGCAACAGGAGCGTCAAGCACGTGCTTCGGTGGGCACCGTGAGAGACCCAAAATTCTAGAATTTTTCCACCACACCGAGCCGTCCCAAATGCCCCGCCTACTGTCCCATAAAGCCCCTCCGCTGCACGCCTTTCGCACCGCGAGCATTCGTCCTGTACGGGTTCGAAAAGACGCAGAAACTGCTCCGGCTCCGTCGCGGCACGATTTCTCTAAGTCATTCTGCTGCAACGATATGCATGTAAGGTGGTGTCGCGCGACGCGTCCGTCGAGGCACTTGACGCGGGACCGCTGCATGCCCTACCTTGGGAGCCGCTCGACCGATCGGCTGCGACTCCTCCCGTGAAGAGATGGGTGTCGCATCCCCCGGATGGTTTCCACATCGTTTTCCACAAAATTGTCCATGATCGAAGCGGATCGTCCCCAGGAGAGTCGTGCCGTCGAGCTGCGAGTCCAGTTGCCGAAGGCGCTCGCGGCCGAGATCGAGGAAGTGCAGCGGGAGGATCCTGAGGTCCTGAGTCGGATTCTGGTGTATGGCCTGACCCGGCGAACGATCTATCGGCGGTTGCGGTCGAGCGAGCGGGACCGGGTGTGAGGGAAGGCGGGCGGAGGAACGGGGGCGGCCTCCGCGGATCGATTCGCGAGGCGCGATCGTGAGGTGGTTGACGGGGGGAGGGGTCGGCGGTACGGTTGAGCTTGCAGGCGCCGTCATTTCGGAGTTCTGCCCGGCCGAGCGGCGGACTCCACCGCGGTGGGTGACGGATACGCTGCCCGGTGCCGAAAGGAGCCATGCCGGCTGCTGGATCGGACGACGAAGTTCTCCGCCGAAAATACCTTGACTGGTGCTCTGCGCGGATCGCGGACTACTTCCTCCAGCTGACGCCGGAGGAGATCTATCGGATCGCGCACGAGGAGGTTGCATCGGGCGGGGGCGATGCTGAGTCGTCGTCGGGGACGGGAGGTTCGAACGAGGCGGCGGAAGGCCGCCTTTCGTATAGGGAGCTGGTCGGCCGGGTCACGGAGCGGCTGGCAACGCGGATGCAGCTGCCGCCCTATGAGCTATGGTCGGCTGAATACCGGGCCGCTCCGGAGCGATTCGAGAGCGAGCTGCTCGGGTTCTGGAAGCCGACCGGGGGGGAGCGGGATGGGGAAGAGGACGAGGACGAGCGCTAGTGCGGGCTGGCGCGGCGCAGGACCCTTCGCTGGTGCCACCAGGTGCCCGCGATGGCGGCGAGGCCGGCGACGAGGAGCAGCGTCCCGATCATCGTCCAGGCGAGTCCCCAGTCGCCGCGGTCGTTCGCATAGCCGCGCAGGCCGCTGACGATGCAGGTCGCCGCCATTGCGATCCACAGCAGACCCACGATGATCCCGCTGGCCCACGCGATCGCGGTGCGACGCTTCTCGACGGACATGCCAATCCCCCGCTGCAATTCTCGCGACGACTTCCGGGTGGGCGAATATAGGTGCGGGCGGAGCCGCTGCAAGGGCGGCGCCGCTTTGCCGCGGGACCGCGGCGCGGCTAGGTTACGCTCGGACTGGCATCACACGGAGGCGCGACGACAATGGCGGTTCCCATCCCACTGATCCCGCCGGGCGCGCGAGTGAAGGTGCGGCGGGGCACACTCCCGATGGATCCGGCGCTGATCGGCCGTACCGGCACGGTCATCGTCTCGACGGAATACTATCCTTCCCGCGTGGACGTGTCCCTGGACGGTACGGGCGAGGTGCGGCAGTTCTCGCCGCTCGAGCTGGAGGTGTTGCAGCCGCTGGAGCTGCCGAAGGATCGGCAGGCGGCGCTGCGGCGACTCGCGCGTCCCTGATTGGGCGTTTCGGCGGCGCCCGCGCTTCATGTCGTCCTCACCGTTCTCGTCATCTCCGGCCCCTCAGAAGGGCAGGTCGTCGTCCTCGTCGGAGAAAGGCGAGGAGGGCGGGGCGGCGCCGCGCGGCGCGGCGGAGCGGCCCTGCCAGCTTCCGGAGGAGCCCTCCCCCGAGGGAGCGCTGCCCGAGCCGAGCATCACCATCTCGCGAACGACGATGTCGGTCCAGTAGCGCGTCTGCCCCTGATCCTCCGTTTGGGAGTACTCGATTCGTCCTTCGACGTAGAGCCGGTCGCCCTTGTGAACGTACTGCTCGACCAGGTCGGCGAGGCGGTCGAAGAAGGTGAGTCGGTGCCATTCCGTCTTCTCCTGTTGCTCGCCGGCACGGGTGGAGAACTGCCGGTTCGTCGCGAGGGACACCTTGGCCACCTTCATGCCGGAGCCGGTCGTGCGGATGTCGGGCTCGGCGCCGACGTTGCCGATCAGCATCACCTTGTTGAGTGAGCGGGCCATGTGGAACCTTGACGGGTTGGATGCGGAGCGTGCCACCCCGCTGATCGGGACGGCCGACGGGCAACGGTACGGTCGGCCTGCCGCCGGGGCAAGGGAAGGGTGGAATGGGTCACGCCGTTGCCCCGAAGGCGCCCCGCCCCGAGGGCGGCGCCCGGCCGGGCAGCGGCCGCCCCCCGGAGCCGCCCGCTATAGCGCCTCTCGGTAGCGCTCGAGCAATCTGCGCGCGATCGGCCCGGGCTCCCCGTCGAAGACGTCGCGGCCGTCCACCCGCACGATCGGCATGATCTCCGTCGTGGTGCCGGAAAGGAATAGCTCCTCGGCCTCGAAGAGGCGGGAAAGCGGGACCAGGCCCTCGCGCGCTGGGATGGCCAGCTCGCGCGCGAAATCGAAGACCTGAGCGCGCGTGATGCCGGAGAGGATGTAATTGCACGCCGGGTAGGTGACGAGCTCGCCGTCAAAGACCGCCCACAGGTTGGAATGCGAGCCTTCGAGCACGATGTTGTCGCGGACGAAGAGCGCCTCGAACGCGCCGGCCTCGTGCGCGCGCTGATTGGCGAGGACGTTCGGCAGCAGCGAGACGGACTTGATGTCACAGCGGGCCCAGCGGTCGTCACCGACGAGGATTGCCTCGACCCCGTCCCTGAAGTGCGCATCGGCGTAGGGCGTGAACGGCCTCGCCACGGCGTAGACGGTCGGCTCCGCGTCGCTCGGAAACGCGTGCTTCCTCGGGGCGGGTCCCCGGGTGACCTGCATGTAGATCGTAGCGTCGGCGGCGTCGAGGCCGTTGTCGTTCAGCAGTCGTCCGGCCGCTTCGGCCAACTCGCCCATCTCGTGGAAGCCGATGCCGAGCTCGCGCAGCCCGCGCTCCATGCGCGCGAGGTGCTCGGGCATGGAGAGCGGGCGGCCGCGGTGCACCCGGATCACCTCGTAGACGCCGTCCGCGAACAGGAAACCGCGGTCCTCCACGGAGATGCGGGCGCTTTCGAGTGCCACGTAATCGCCATTCAGGTACACCTGCACGGACGGCTCCTGCGCGTCGGGTCCGGTCTGTACGCGGTCCGGTCGCTTTCCTTCCGGCCGCGGACTTCCCAGAATGGGCAGCCTCCGACGCCGCGTCAAACGACCGGGGCCGGCACGACGCTTGCCCCCTGCAGCAAGCGCCGAAGCACCGACTCCGACCGCGCACCGCATGCCACCCGAATCCTCGACAGCCCGGCTCTCCACCCACCGACGGCGCCTCGACAACGGTCTGACCGTGCTCGTGCGCGAGGACCATTCCGCGCCGGTCGTCGCGATCGTGACGCACGTCTGCGCCGGCTACTTCAACGAGCCGGATCGGATCGTGGGCATCAGCCACGTGCTCGAGCACATGTTCTTCAAAGGCACGGAGCGGCGAGGGGTGGGAGAGATCGCGCGCGAGACGAAGGTGGCGGGCGGATACCTCAACGCCGGCACGATCTACGACTACACCTCCTACTACACGGTACTGCCGGCGAGTTCTCTCGAGCAGGGGCTCGACATCCAGGCCGATGCGCTGCGCAACTCGAAGATCGACGAGGAGGAGCTGCGCCGCGAGCTGCTCGTCATCATCCAGGAGGCGAAGCGCAAGCTGGACAATCCCTCGGCCGTGGCTTCGGAGAACCTCTACGAGCTGATGTTCGACGTCCACCGCATGCGCCGCTGGCGCATCGGCACGGAAGAGGGACTGCAGCGGCTCACGCGCGGCGATGTGTGGGACTACTATCGCGCGCTGTACCGGCCCTCCAACATCGTGCTCGTCGTCGTCGGCGACGTCGACGCCGTGCGAGCCTTCGATCTCGTCGAGCAGCACTACGGCTCGATGGCGACCGGTGAGGCTGCGAAGGAGATGTCGCCCCCGGAGCCGCAGCGACGCGGGCTACGCGTTCGGGAGATCGCCGGCGACATCACGCACTGCTATGCCGAATGGGGGTGGAAGACACCGGGCACGCTCCACGAGGACAGCGCGGCGCTGGATGTGCTCGCGGTCGTCCTCGGCCAGGGCCGCGCTTCGCGGCTCTACGGCGGCGTGCGCGAGCGGGGCCTCGTCAGCGCCATCAGCGCCTACAACTACACGCCGACGGACGTAGGCGTCTTCGGCGTCAGCGCGGAGGGACGCGCCGAGGACGCACTCAATGCGCTGTCGGCGAGCTGGGTCGAAGTCGATGCGATGCTGCGCGAGCCCCCAACCGAGGCGGAGGTGCAGCGGGCGAAGAACATCCTGGACGCACGGCTGCTTCGACGCCAGGAGACGGCCGAGGGCCAGGCGACCATGCTCGCCGAATGGCAGTCGCTGGGAGATTGGCGGCTCGGCGAGCAGTATCACGACAGGATCCTGGAAGTCACGCCGGAGCGGCTCCACGAGGTCGCCTGCCGTTATCTCCCGCTCGATCTCGCGGCGCTGGTCGTTTACCGCCCAGAGTCCGCTGTGCCGTTGGGCGTCGGAGCCGATTCCCTGCAGCGACGTCTGAGCTCCGCCTCGCCGCGGAGCGTAGGGCTCGAGGAGCCATTCGTCCCCGCCGCCGGTGCCCTGCCGGCGCCGCGGCTTTCGCCTTCCTCGGTGGAGTCGATCGGGCCCGAGCCCGTGCACCTCTACCGCCTCGACAACGGCGTCCGCGTGGCGATCCGTCCGCGCCATTCCACGGCGCTGGTTTCGATGGGGGTCTGCTTCCGCGGCGGCGTGCTGCACGAAGAGGCCGCCTTCGCCGGCATCAGCGCGCTGATGGCACAGACGTCGATCAAGGGCACGGCATCGCGCAGCGCTGCCCGTCTGGCCGAGGAGACGGAGTCACTGGGCGGAGCGATCTCCCCGGGGGTGTCGGCGGACCTGCTCACGTGGTCCGTCGGGCTCCCCGCGCGACATTTCCGGCACGGCCTCGAGCTCCTCTCGGACGTGGTGCTCAACGCGCAGTTCCCCGAGCCGGAGCTGGAGAAGGAGCGGCAGGCGGCGCTCAGCGAGCTGGAGCGCCTGCGCGACGACATGTACCGCTACCCGTACCGCCTCTTTCTGCAGACCGCGTTCGCCGATCATCCGTACGGCTTCACGACGGCGACGGCCGAGAGCGGTCTGCGTCGGCTCTCCCAGGACGATCTGATCGCGTGGCATCGGCGCGAGGTCCTCGAGGGGAGGCCGTGGGTCGTCGTCGTCGGGCAGGTGGACCCCGACGCGGCGGCGGGGCTCATCGGCGCCGCCTTTGCCGGCTTCTCACCGGGAGCCGAGGCCCGGGATCCCGGGCCACCCGCGTGGCCGGGCCATTCCCTGAGCGAGGTCGAGCAGCGCGCGAAGGCGCAGACCGCGATGCTCATCGGCTTCCCGGGGCCGACGCGACGCGAGCCGGACATCTACCCGCTGCAGGTGCTCGCCAACGCACTGAGCGGGCTGGGCGGTCGCTTCTTCGACGAGCTGCGCGAGAAGCGCTCGCTCGCCTACACGGTCTCGACGTACCCGGTCACGCGCTGGCTCGCCGGTGCGTTCGTCGCTTATATCGCAACGTCGCCCGAGAAGGAGGAGGAGGCCCGCGCCGCGATCATCGACGGCTTCGCCCGTATTGCGGACGAGGGGCTCTGGCCTGATGAGCTGGAGCGCTCGAAGCGCTACACGATCGGCGCGTGGCAGATCCGCAATCAGACGAACGGTGCGCACCTCGGCGCGATCGCGGACGCGTTGCTGCTGGGCAACGGGCTGCAGGAGCTGGCGGAGCTGGAGCGTCGCATCGACGAGGTCACGACCGCCGACGTACGCAATGCGGTGCGGCGGCACTTCGACCCCGATCGTATGGTCGAAGGCATCGTCCGTGGCAGCGGAGGCGGCCGCTGAACGGCCGTTTGCCGCGCGCCTCTCCTTCCGTCTACCTTGCTCGCGAGCGGCGAGACCCACCCGTCCCGCCGGCAACGCGAACCCGTACCGATCCATCCCATGGGCAGCTCGTATCAGAACCTCGTCATCGAGCGCGACAATGGCGTCGCGACGCTCATCGTGTCGCGGCCCGACCGGCTCAATGCCCTCAACGACGCGACGATCGACGAGCTTCGACGCGCCTTCGCGGAGCTCGCGGCTGACGACGGTGCGCGTGGTATTCTGGTGACGGGGGCCGGGCCGAAGGCGTTCGTCGCCGGCGCGGACATCGCCGAGCTCGCGCGCATGGGGCCGCTCGACGGCATCGGCACCTCGCGCAAGGGGCAGGACGCGTTCCGCTACCTCGAGAGGATCGGCAAGCCGGTGGTCGCGGCGATCAACGGCTTCGCCCTCGGTGGCGGTCTCGAGTTGGCCCTCGCTTGCCACCTGCGCATCGCCGCGCGGACCGCGCGTCTCGGCCTGCCCGAGGTCAAGCTCGGCATCATTCCCGGCTACGGCGGTACCGTGCGCCTGCCTCGGCTGGTCGGCCGCGGGCGCGCGCTGGAGCTGATCCTGACCGGCGAGATGATCGATGCCGAGGAAGCCCACCGGATCGGGCTCGTCAACCGCCTGGCCGAGCCCGACGAGCTGCGCGCCGCCGCCGAGGCGCTGCTGCGCACGATACTGGCGAACGGCCCCGTCGCGCTGAGACTCGCGTTGGAGGCCGTGGACCGGGCCGGCGACACGGGCATGGAAGACGCGCTGGTCCTCGAGTCCAACCTGTTCGGCCTGCTCGCCGCCACCGACGACATGCGCGAGGGAATGAGCGCGTTCCTGGAGAAGCGGAAGGCCGACTTCCACGGCCGCTGACCCCACCGGCGCGGCCCGCTCGAGGCAGCGTCGCGGCACCCATCCTGGCACCGCCGATATCCGCCTCTGAACCCTCTCTCCCCGAACGAGTTCCGCGCCTCACCGCGCGTTTGCGGCCGGGCGCCGATATCGGTACTTTCCCTGCGGCCGATGAGTGCCCCTGCGACCTTCGCCTGTCTGGAGCTGCGCTTCCGGGAGTTCCGCAACTTCCCGGAGCTGGATCTGACGCTCCCTCCAGAGGGCGTCGTGATCGTCGGCGACAACGGTTCGGGAAAGACGAACCTCCTCGAAGGCCTCTTCTACCTCGAAATCTTCCGCTCCTTCCGCGGAGCCGCGGATGAGCAGCTGGTGCGCTTCGATGCGGAGGCTTTTCACGTGCGCGGGCGCTTCGCGCGCGCGAGCGCCGCGCGCGTGCACGAGATCACGGCGGCGTTCGCGCGCCGGGGCAGGCAGAAGCGGGTGACGGTGGATGGCGCCGAGCCGGAACGATTCGGCGATGCGATCGGCGGCGTCGGGGCGGTCGTTTTCTCGCCGTCGGACGTCGCGATCATCGCCGGGCCACCGTCGGAGCGCCGGCGCTTCCTGGATATCGTGCTGTCGCTGAACCGTCCCGGCTACCTGCCCGCGCTCCAGCGCTACCGCCAGGCGCTGCGACAGAGGAACGCGCTGCTGCGCGAAGGCGCGGCGGCCGTGATGATCGAGGCATGGAACGGAGGGCTGGTGCAGGCCGGTGCGAGGGTGACCGCGTTGCGAGCGGAGTGGATCGCCGAGCGGGCGGCGGCGTTCGGCGAGCGCGCGACGCGGATCGGCGGCGGAGCCGCAATGCGCATGCGCTATGCGCCGGGGATCCCGTTACGAGGCGACCTCCCACCGTCGAGCGACGAAGCGGCGGACGCCTTCGCGGCCGAGCTCAGCCGGATCGCCACGCGCGAGAGGGAGCGCGGCGCGACTCTCGCCGGGCCGCACCGCGACGACATCGACTTCGCGATGGAGAAGCCGCACGGAGAGACCGATCTGCGTAGTTACGGCTCGGGGGGGCAGCAGCGCACCGCTGCGCTGGCGCTCCGCCTGGTCGAAGCCGCGACGGTGCGAGAAGCACGCGGCGGCGAGCCGATCGTGCTGCTCGACGACGTCTTCGCGGAGCTGGATCCGGGGCGCTCCCACCGGATCCTCGAGATGCTGGAGGAGGAGCAGCGCGGCCAGGTCGTGCTCACCGCGCCAAAGGAATCCGATCTGGACGTGAGGCACGCCTCGCTGCCGCGCCTGCGCATCGAAGCCGGCAGGATCTTCGAATGAGCGACCGCCCGGAACGGTCGCGGCCGACGAAAGTCGGCGAGGCGCTCGAGCACTACCTCGCCCGCTCCGGGCTGGCGGAGCGGATCGAGGAAGCGGGCGCGGTACCGGACTGGCAGCAGCGCGTCGGCCCGCGCATCGCCGCGGTGACGCGGCCGCTCACGGTATCGGCCGGCGTGCTGTTCGTCGCGGTGCGCTCCAGCGCCTGGCTGATGGAGCTGAAGCTGATGCAGTCGGAGATCCTGCGACGCATCAACGCGGGACGCCTGCACGGCCATATCGATGGGCTCCGCTTCGTCATGGACGAAGGCGGAGCGGGAGGGAGTTCCGGGGGCACCCCGGAAGCTCGAAAGGGTAGTAGAAAGGGCTGTTTCGACCGACTCTCACGCACGGATAAATGGCGAGCAACCAGGGCAGGAAGAAGCCGTCGGACTACTCGGCCGGACAGATCCAGGTCCTCAAGGGGCTGGAGGCGGTCCGCAAGCGCCCGGGCATGTACATCGGCTCCACTGGACCGCGCGGTCTGCACCACCTCGTCTACGAGGTGGTCGACAACGCCGTGGACGAGGCGCTGGCCGGCTACTGCACGCACATCGAAGTGATTCTGCGGCCGGACCTGTCGGTGACCGTCATCGACGACGGCCGCGGCATTCCGGTGGACCTGCACCCTGTCGAGAAGAAGCCGGGTGTCGAGGTCGCGATGACGATGCTGCACGCCGGCGGGAAGTTCGACAAGACCGCCTACAAGGTCTCCGGCGGGCTGCACGGTGTCGGCGTCTCTGTCGTCAACGCCCTGTCGGAGTGGCTCCAGGTCGAGATCCGCTGGCGTGACGGCAAGGTGTACCGGCAGCGCTACGCGAGGGGGTTGAAGGAGACGGATCTCGAGGTCATTGGAAAGACGCCCAAGGGGCAGACGGGCACGACCGTCTCGTTCCGCCCCGACCCGGAGATCTTTCCCGACCTCAACCTCAGCTTCGACACGCTGTCGAACCGCCTGCGCGAGCTGGCCTTCCTGAACAAGGGGCTGCTGATCCGTCTCCTGGACGAGCGAGGCGACGAGGCGCATGAGGAGTCCTATCGCTACGAAGGCGGCATCCTCGAGTTCGTCGAGTACCTGCGCGGCACGCGCAAGGCGCTCCACGCCACGCCGATTTACCTCGAGGCTTCCCGCGAGGAGGCCGAGATCGAGCTCGCGCTGCAGTACGACAATGGCTACAACGAGAACACGTTCACCTTCGTCAACAACATCAATACCCACGAGGGCGGTACCCATCTCACGGGCTTCAAGTCCGCGCTGACGCGGACGCTGAACGACTACGCGCGCAAGAACAACCTGCTGAAGAAGGACCTCGACTCGCTCTCCGGCAATGACGTCCGCGAGGGCCTCACCGCCGTGTTGTCCGTGCGCGTGAGGGAGCCGCAGTTCGAGGGCCAGACGAAGACGAAGCTCGGAAACTCTGAGGTTCGCGGCGCCGTCGAGCAGGTCGTCAACGACAAGCTGGCAGACTTCCTGGACGAGCACCCGCCCGTCGCGCGGGCCGTCATCGAAAAGGCGGTGCAGGCCGCGCGTGCGCGCATCGCCGCCCGCAAGGCGCGCGACCTCACGCGGCGCAAGAGCGCGCTCGAGGGCAGCGTCCTGCCCGGCAAGCTCGCCGACTGCTCGATCACCGATCCGACGGTGTGCGAGATCTACCTCGTCGAAGGCGACAGCGCCGGCGGCAGCGCGAAGCAGGGGCGCAACCGATCCTTCCAGGCGATCCTGCCGCTGCGCGGCAAGATCCTCAACGTGGAGAAGGCGCGGCTCGACAAGATCCTCTCCAACGAGGAGATCCGCACCATCATCACCGCGATCGGCACGGGCATCGGCGAGGAGGACTTCAATGTCAAGCAGGCGAGGTACGGCAAGATCATCATCATGACCGACGCCGACGTCGACGGCGCGCACATCCGCACGCTGCTGTTGACGTTCTTCTTCCGCCACATGAGGCAGCTCATCGAGGAAGGGATGGTCTTCATCGCGCAGCCGCCGCTGTACCGGGTCGCGAAGGGGCGCGAGGAGCACTACGCCTACACCGAGCCGGAGCGCGACACGCTCATCGAGCGCCTCTCCGGCAACGGCAAGAGCGAGCGCAGCGGCGTCAACATCCAGCGCTACAAGGGCCTCGGCGAGATGAACCCCGAGCAGCTCTGGAGCACGACGATGGATCCGGAGAACCGCACGATCCTGCAGGTCACCCTCGAGGACGCCGTCGAGGCCGACCGCATCTTCACGACCCTCATGGGCGACGACGTCGAGCCCCGCCGCAAGTTCATCGAGGAGAACGCCAGGTACGTGAAGAACCTGGACGTGTAGGCGACCGCGCTCGGTACACGGTCGGAGTGAGTTAACGAGAAGCGGGCGGAGCTCTCGTCGCGGATTCGCCGCCGAGCATCGCCGAAGCCCACGCTCCCGGCTACTGCCGTTCCTGCTGGCTGCTGACGGGCATCACCCCGCGCTCGGCATCCGGAAGCAGCAGATCCTCGAGGAAGTACGCCGCCAGCTCGGCGCGGCTGCCGAGCCCCGCCTTCTGGTAGACGGCCGTCGCGTGCTGCCGGGCGGTCCGCTCGCTCCGGCCGGTCGCGCTCGCCACGTGCTTGTGGCTGTAACCCTTGAGGAGCAGGAGCGCGACATCGCGCTCGGCGGGAGTGAGGTGCCAGGCCCGGAACTGTGCGTCAATGGCCTGGCCGAGTCCCTCCAGCGCCTTTCGCGCGTTCTCCCGCCACGCGTCGCGTTCGGCCTGTCGAGCCTCCAGACGCCCGCGCATCTCCTCCAGTGACTGCTCGGCCTTCCACCAGCCCACCCAGAGCGTCGTCGCCATGAGCAGCGCACCGCCGATCATGAGCGTTTCGAAGATCACATGGAAGGAGAGCCACCGCTGCGGCTGGTCGAGCAGCAGGTCGATCGTGCCCCCGACCACGATGGAGCCGAGGGCAAGGCCGAGAAGCAAGGACAGCCGGGAATCGCGGCCCAGGCCGATCATTCGGGCTCCGTCGTTTGTCGGAATCGCGCGCCCGTGGCCGGATTTGCGTCGAATGACGGATTCGGTCGCGGCGCGTCCGGACTCAACTTACGGGTGAACCCCCAACGGAGGATACCCGCATGTTGCCCGAACCGCTCCATCCGGCGGTCGTTCACTTCCCGCTCGTGCTCGCGATCCTGCTGCCGCTCTTCGCGGCCGGCGCGATATGGGCCATCCGCCGAGGCGTCGGCTCGCGGCGGACATGGGCCGTCCCGCTCGTCCTCGCGGCCGGATTGGTCGGGACCGCGTACGTGGCGCTCCGGACCGGAGCGGCCGAGGAGGACCGCGTGGAGGCCGTGGTCCCCGAAACCGTGATCCACGAGCACGAGGAGGCGGCCGAGCGGTTCCTGGTGCTGAGCGGCGTGCTGCTGCTGGTCACCGCCGCGGGTCTAGCGCGGGGCGACGTCGGCAGGGCCGCGCGCCTGATCACGGTCGTGGGGTCGCTCGGGGTGGCCGCTGCCGGCGTCCAGGTCGGCGCGGCCGGAGGCGAGCTCGTCTACCGGCACAACGCCGCGAGCGCCTACGCGGAGCGTGCAGCGGCGCAGCGCCCCCCGGCTCAGTCCGAGATCGAGAAGCACTGAAGCGAGCGCGGGCGCGGATCGCAGAGACATGAACCCGTTTCGGGAGAAGGAACCATGACGATCACCGATGTCGGCCGCACGTCGACAATGCTGGGCGCCCTGGCCGTGCTGGCGGTCTCTTCGCCGGCCGCCGCTCAGCACGCGGGGCAGGCGCAGGACACCGGGATGCAGGTCCCGGAGCCCATGCGCATGGAGCATGAGGAGATCCACGGTCGTCTTCGCGGTGCGACGCATGCGCCGGGCCCCGTCGGCGCCGCGGCCCGCGAGCTCGCGAGCGTCCTCGGCCCGCACTTCGAGCGGGAGAACCAGATCGCGCTGCCACCGCTCGCGCTTCTCGCGCCGCTCGCGCACGGCGAAGCGATTCCGGAAGACCGGGCGGCACGTGCGCTCGCCATGGCGGATTCGCTCCGTGCGGAGCTCCCGCGCATGCTGGAGGAGCACGTCCGTATCGGGGCTGCGGCGCGCAAGCTCGAGCAGATCGCGCGCGAACACGGCGACGCCGAAGTCGAGGAGCTCGCCCAGAAGCTCCAGCTGCACGCGCGCATGGAGGAGGAGGTGCACTACCCGGCGGCGGTTCTGGTCGGCACGCTGCTCCGGCGCGGATAGCGGCGGGTCTGGACACCCGCGGCGGAGCGGACCTCCCGCGCGACCGAGAGCGACCGGTCGGCGCGCCGATCACGGTGCCGGGGCCGGATCCGGGGTGCTGAAGGGCAGCGCGCCGCGTCGGCGCTGCGTCCAGGGTGCGGTGCTCCGGCCGCACCCCGGCCCGAGCGGATCGGCGCCCCGGATCGACCGCGTTCTCAGGCCCGGACGCCGACGCGGCGCATCGGCTTCAGCACGCCGTGTCGAGATTGACCGCGTTCCTATGTGCGATCCTTGACCGGCGCCTTGCCCCCGAGCAGATTTCTCGCGGCCCGCCTCGACGCCCTCGTGCCAAACCCGATCGGTGGGCGCAGTCGCAGGATCATTGAAACCGGCGCGGCCGCGAGACCGGCGTGCGCCGGAGATCGCTCGATCGGCGACCTGGAAGTCCCATGAGCTCCCGCGCTCACCGTCCCCGTCGGCTCGCCCTGGCGCTGCTCTGCCCACTGCTCGCCGCGTGCGCCAACGACGTGCCGCAATCGGGCGCCGTCGCCACCGACTCTGTGGCGGCCCCGTCTGCGACCGAGGCCATGCTTGCCGTCAACGGTGGCCGGATCTGGTACCGCGTGTCCGGCTCGGGCTCCGGGACACCCGTGATCCTGCTCCACGGCGGCCCCGGCTTCTCGAGCTACTACATGAAGTCGCTGGAGCGGCTGGGAAGCGACCGGCCGGTGGTCCGCTACGACCAGCTCGGCGGAGGCCGCTCCGACCGGACCGAGGACACCACACTGTTCACGATCCCGCACTTCGTCGCCGAGCTGGACTCGCTGCGCTCGCACCTCGGCTACGACCGCGTTCACCTCGTGGGACATTCCTGGGGGACGATCCTCGCGCTCGAGTACTACCGTGCACACCCCGAGCACGTCGCCTCGTTGACGCTGCAAAGCGCCGCGCTCGACATCCCGGTCTGGGAGAAGAACGCCCGGCAGCTCGTTTCGACGCTGCCCGATTCCTCGCAGCGGGCGATCCGCACGGCGGAGGAGCAGAAGAATTACGATTCGCCGGCGTATCAGGCAGCGCTGGGCGAGTTCTACGGCCGCTACGTCTGGCGCCATCCCGTGGAGGCCGATCTCGACAGCACGATGGCGACGGTCAACGAGGGCATCTACAACTACATGCAGGGCCCCAGCGAGTTTACGATCGTCGGCACGCTGAAACGCTACGACGCGACGCCGTTCCTGAAGGACGTGAAGGTTCCGACCCTGTACACGGTCGGCGAGTACGACGAGGCGAATCCGGACATCATCAAGCGCTTCGCCGACCTGACCCCGGGATCCCGCTACGTGGTGATCCCCGGCGCCGCACACATAACGGCCTGGGACAACCCGGACGCCAACCTGAAGGCCGTGCGAGACTTCCTGCGCGAAGTGGACGCCGCGCCCCGGAGCTGACGTCGCGCTGTCGCCGGCAAGCGCCTGCCGCAGGCGCCTCGCCGTGAGCGCCTCGCCGTGAGCGCCTGGTGTTCTGCGCCTGCCTCACCCCCCCGGCACGTTGCGCCTCAGCTCCTCCAGCCACACCTCCGACGACGAGTCGCTCGGCGCGCGCCAGTCGCCGCGCGGCGAGAGCGAGCCGCCGCTGCCGACCTTCGGACCATTCGGCATCGCGCTGCGCTTGAACTGGCTGATCTGAAAGAAGCGATAGAGGAAGACCTCCAGCCACTTCCGGATCGTGGCGAGGTCGTAGTCCTCTCCCCACGCGTGCCGCGCCAGGAAGGCGACCTTGCTCGGACGGAAGCCGAAGCGGCTGATGTAGTAGAGGTGGAAATCCTGCAGCTCGTAGGGCCCGATCACCTCCTCGCTGCTCTGCGCCGGCTGGTCGCCTTCGCCTGGCACGAGCTCCGGCGAGATGTTGGTGTCGAGTACCGACGTGAGCACCGCGCACGCCTCCGGGTCGAACTGGCGGGTCTCGACCACCCAGCGGATCAGGTGACGGATCAGCGTCTTCGGAACCGAAGCGTTGACCGCGTAGTGTGACATTCTGGTCGCCGACGCCGTAGGTCGTCCAGCCGAGCGCGAGCTCGCTCAGGTCGCCGGTCCCGATGACGAGGGCGTCGTGGCGATTCGCGAGGCGGAAGAGGTGCGATGTGCGCTCGCCTGCCTGCACGTTCTCGAACGTGACGTCGTAGACGGCCTCGCCGCGGGCGAAGGGGTGCTCGATGTCCTCCAGCATCTGCTGCGCGGAGGGGCGGATGTCGATCTCGGTGGCGGAGACGCCGAGCGCGCGCATCAGGGCATGCGCGTTGCGGCGGGTCCGCTCGCCGGTGGCGAAGCCGGGCATCGTATAGGCGAGGATGTTCTCCCGCGGCAGGTCGAGCCGGTCCATCGTCTTTGCGGCGACGATGAGTGCCTGCGTCGAGTCGAGACCGCCCGAGACGCCGATCACGACCTTCTCGATCCCGGTCGCGGTCAGCCGCTTCATGAGCCCGTGCACCTGGATGTTGTAGGCCTCGAAGCAGCGCTCGTCGCGCACGAGCGGATCGGACGGGACGAACGGGAATCGCTCGACTCGCCGGCGGAGCGCGACGTCGCGCTCGAGCGATCCCAGCTCGAAGCGGACGCGGCGGAAGGCGCGAGCGCGCTCGGCGTGATCGGCCGCGGCGTCACCGAAGCTGGTCATTCGCATGCGGTCCTGCGCCAGCCGCTCGAGGTCCACGTCGGCGACGATGAGCTGCTCCTCGTTCGCGAAGCGCCGGCTCTCGGCGAGCAGCTCGCTGTTCTCGTAGATCAGGGCGTGACCGTCCCAGGCGAGGTCCGTGGTTGACTCGCCGGGACCGGCGGCCGAGTAGAGATAGGCGCAGATACCGCGGCCGGACTGCGCCGCGCAGAGCGCGCGCCGCCACTCCGCCTTTCCGACGGTGATGTTGCTGGCGGACAGGTTCGCGACCACGGTCGCCCCCGCGAGCACCGCGAAGCTCGATGGCGGGACCGGCACCCAAACGTCCTCGCAGATCTCGACGGCGAGCGCGAATCCCTCGCGGTCGGTCGCCTCGAAGATCAGGTCGGGGCCGAAGGGCACGACGTCGCCGAAGAGGGACACCTCGCGGCGGACCGCGGCCCGGGCGGGCGCGAACTGACGGCGCTCGTAGAACTCGCGATAGTTCGGCAGATAGCTCTTCGGCACGACGCCGAGGAGGCGCCCCCGATGAAGGACGACCGCGCAGTTGAACAGCCGCTCGTCGACGCGGAGCGGAGCGCCTACGATCAGCACGGGGGCGATCGCGCGGCTCTCCTCGAGCAGGCGGCCGAGCGCCGCGTTGACGGCGTCGAGCAGCGCGTCCTGGTGGAAGAGATCCTCGCATGAATAGCCGCTGATGCCGAGCTCGGGGAAGAGCAGCACCCCGGCGTCGAGCGCATCCGCGCTGCGGGCGAGCCCCAGCACCCGCTCGAGGTTGTATTCCGGCTCGGCGACGCGCAGGAACGGCACGCCGACGGCCGTTCGGACGAAGCCGTGGGAGTAGATGGAGTCGAAGGCCAGGGCCATCGTCGGTCCCGAGTCGAGGTCAGAGGGGGCGCGGCGAGGCCGCGGCCGAGTCCGGGGAACGTCGAACGCCGGCGTCTCCGGGCGGCGTGACCAGAGGCGTGCCGCCGCTCCAGCGCCATGAGTCCAGCACCGTCCGCATTGCCGGCCACCAGCGCGCGCGGGGCAGCGGGCCGTCGAGCGTGATGTTGAAGACGCGGGCATCGTGGCGGCCGGTCAGGATCGTAGCGGTGTGATCGCGACCATCGTTGGCGCGGTAGGTGAAAGGGATCCGGCTCAGCGCCCAGTCGAAGCGGCCCTCGGGTTCGACCCGGGGCGACGGGGACTCCCCCCGGCTGACCGGCACGCCGAGATCGGTCATCTCCGCCTCCGCCTGCGCTTCGGCCTGTTCCTTCGTCGTTCCCTCGGCGAAGACGTAGATATTCAGGTACGGCGCCGACAACGAGTCCGTCGTCGGCATCGCGATGCGCAGGCTTGCACCGCCGTCCGGGCCCTCCGCGCTCACGATCGCTTCGGCCGGGATCCAGGCCCGGAACTGCAGCGGAAAGTCGTCCGGCGTACGGTAGGCGACGAGCTCCATCGCGCCCGGCCGGACGTTCGCTCGGCTCGCTCTGCCGGACGAGGCGCTGTCCTGGCCCGCTGTCCGTTCATGCTCGCTACCGCCCCCGCAGGCGGTGGAGATCGCGGCGGTCAGCGCCACCAGACCCGCGACGCGGAAAAGGCCCGACTCTCGGGCTCGCCTCAACCGGCCAGCCGGTCGCCGGAATCCTGCCATTGCCACTCCTCGATGAGCCAGCGGATCCGCGGGCCCATGCCATCGCCGTACTCGGCCGGATACTGCCAGCGGATCAGGAAGTAACGGCCGCCATGCGCCGCGAGCGCGACGACGCCGGTCGGGCACGCCGGCGCGCTGCATCCGCTGCCGCGGAACGCGAACTCGGCGATCGCCCAGGGCAGCTCCGATCCGCTCGCGGCGGGCGGCGGGTCCTGGAGTCCCACCCCTTCGGCGATCCGCCGTGCCCGGCCGCGCGCCCGATCCGGCGTGATCCCCGGCGGTAGCGCGACCACCTGCACGAAGGCCGAGTCCTGGCGCACACCGCCGAAGTCGGCGATGAAGCGCACGGTGTCGCCGCTGCTCTCCGCGATCATGTCGTCGGGAACATAAGTGCTGAACGCGAGCGGTTCGCGCCAGGGCGCGCGGAATAGGAGGCTGCGCTGCGCTTGCGGCATCCCCTCGACCTGGATGGTGTCCGTGCGCTGCTCCGCTCTGACCGCGCCGGACCGCTGGCCGCTCGCGTCCGGCGAGCCGCTCGCCGGCGTGAGCGTCGTGTCCGGCGGAGTGGTGCCGTCCTGGGGAGCGGCCGATGACCCGGGGTCGTTCGGGGCGCCGGCCTCGTCGCCCGGCACGCCGGGCCGGCACGCGCCGAGCGGCAGCACCAGCAGCGTGAGCAGGAGCCCGGCGTTGAAGAGGACGGCTCGACGCACCGTCCCCTGCCGGCCGTACGCTCGGCCTCGTTTCGACTCCATGGGACAGCCTCCGGTGGTCGCGGGATGCGATGGTGAGGCGTACGTGGTAAGGTTCGTGCCATGCTGATCTTCTACTGCGACCACTTCGCGCTGCCGCTGCCCGACGGCCACCGCTTCCCGATGAGCAAGTACGTCCGGCTACGCGAGCGCGTCGTCGCGGAGCGGCTCGCTGCGCCCGAGTCGCTGCGTGTGCCGACCGCGGCCAGCGACGAGCAGCTTCTGCGCGTCCACTCGGCCGCGTACCTGCGCCGCGTGGTCGAGGGAACCCTGAGTGCAGCGGAGGTTCGGCGCATCGGCATTCCGTGGTCGGCTGCGCTGGTCGAGCGATCGCGGCGCTCCGTCGGTGGCACGATCGAGGCGTGCCGCGCCGCGCTCGACGAGGGCGTCGCCGTGAGCCTCGCCGGCGGGACGCACCACGCGTTTCCGGAGCGTGGCGAGGGGTTCTGCGTTTTCAACGACGCGGCCGTCGCCGCGCGGGAGGCGCTGACCTCGGGATCGGCGCGGCGTGTCGCGATCCTCGATTGCGACGTGCATCAGGGCAACGGGACCGCGGCGATCTTCGCGGACGACGCCTCGGTCTTCACGCTGTCGATCCACGGCCGTCACAATTACCCATTCGTGAAGGAGCGCAGCGATCTCGACCTCGAGCTCGACGATGGGACCGGCGATGCGGAGTATCTGGACGCCGTAGATCGAGGCGTATCGGAGGCTCTGCGCCGCTCCGCAGCGGAGCTCGCGATCTATGTCTCTGGTGCGGACCCGCTCCGGCAGGACCGGCTGGGGCGGCTAGCGGTCGGTAAGAAGGCACTTGCCGAGCGCGACGGGCTCGTGCTGGATCGGTGCACCCGCGCCGGTACGGCCGTGGCCGTGACCATGGCCGGAGGCTACGCGGCGGATGTGGAGGATACGGTGGACGTACACCTGGGGACGGTGCGGGCTGCGGTGGCCGCGGCGGCGCGCCGGGATGCCAAACGCGCCGCGCGGCTCGGCGCCTGAAAGACCCTCAGACCAGGTCGCCGTACGAGGGGTTCTCCAGCAGCTCACCCTCCTCGCCGACCAGCTGCCGATCCCAGGGGAAGACGATCGCGTCGTCCGTTTGCAGCGCGTAGTAGTCCGGCTCATAGCCGCCGATCCGGACGAAGCTCACGGCCGTGCGGACCTCCTCCGGGTTCACGTTCCGCACCGCAGCCAGCGCCAGCCGAAGCGTCTCGCCGCTGGTGCAGATCTCGTCCACGATGAGGATCCGGCGCCGGGCGGCCTGCCGGGGTGCGGCGGAAAGGATCTTCGGCTTGTCCCGTGCCCGCTCGAACCCCGAGCGACGGCTGATCTTCATGGAGAAGAAATCGCATCGCAGCATGGAGGCGATGACGGCGCCGGGAATGACGCCGGCGTTCGCGATCCCGACCACCAGATCGGGCCGATACCCGCTACGCGCCACCTTCAGCGCGAGGGCGCGGCACAGCTCCCCGAACATTTCCCACTCAAGCTCCAGGATGGGCTGCCCGGAGGGGCGTCGCGGACTGCGGCGACTCGAGTACGTCGGCGGATACGAGGCCATGGTGACTCGGGGGCTGCAGGGAAAAGGGATACTCAACATAGCACGTGGGGGGGGAAGTTTGAAGTAGGAAGCGAGAAGGGTGAGGCGTCGCGGGCTGGTCGCGGGGGCTTACGCAGCGGGCCTCGTGGCGCTTGCGGCGGTGCCCGCCGGTGGGCCATCCTGCGTCATGGACCAGGAGCTTCACGATCGGGCGGCGGCGCGCCTGGAGACGGCGTTGGGGGACGCCTCGGCGTTTGATCCGCGGGGGCCGTACCGGACCGCGCTGCGCGCGCTGAAGGAGTCGCGGCCGGAGGCGTTTCGGGAGGCGCTGCGCTACTACGAGGAGGTGCTGCTGCCGCAGGTCGCCGCGGAGCGCGACCCGCTGGAGGCCTGGCTATCCTACGGGCGCCGAATCGCCGAGCTGTCGGGCGGCGGTCGCTACGTGGCGGTGGACCCGAGCGGGCGGGCGCTGGACGGCTCGGACGAGCGCGACCCGGACTCTCTGCTGCTCTATCTGCCGGACCAGGCGACGGCGGCGACGATCCTGCTTGCCGGACCGGCCGAGCTCTCGGACGCGCAGCAAGCGACGGTGGACCTGCTCGTGCTCGGCAGGCTGGGGCGCTGAAAACAGGCGCCGTCGGGTCGTGGCCGAGCGGCGCCGCTGGATCGGGGAATGGACGTCGCCGTCCGATCAACCCTTTGCCATGCTGTCGAGGAACTCCTGGTTCGTCTTCGTGCGGCGCATGCGGTCGAGCAGGAACTCCAGCGCCTCCGCGGGCGGCATGTCGCCGAGGAAGTTGCGCAGCAGGTAGACCCGGTTGAGCTCCGACTCCTCCAGCAGCAGCTCCTCCTTCCGGGTCCCTGAGCGGTTGATGTCGATCGCCGGGTAGACGCGCTTGTCCGCGATGTGGCGGTCGAGCACGACCTCCGCGTTACCCGTCCCCTTGAACTCCTCGAAGATCACCTCGTCCATGCGCGATCCCGTCTCGATCAGCGCGGTCGCGATGATGGTCAGCGATCCGCCGCTGTCGATATTGCGGGCCGCGCCGAAGAAGCGCTTCGGCTTGTGCAGCGCATGCGCGTCCACGCCGCCCGACAGGATCTTGCCGGAGTGTGGCACGGTCACGTTGTAGGCGCGCGCGAGGCGGGTGATCGAGTCGAGGAGGATGACCACATCGCGGCCGTGCTCGACGAGACGTTTCGCCTTCTCGATCACCATCTCCGCGACCTGCGTGTGCCGGTCGGCGGGCTCGTCGAACGTGGAGGAGATCACCTCCGCGCCGACGTGCTCCTCCATGTCCGTGACCTCCTCCGGCCGCTCGTCGATGAGCAGGACGATGAGGTGAATCTCCGGATGATTCTCGAGAATCGAGTTCGCGATCTTCTGCAGAATG
Organism: uncultured Gemmatimonadales bacterium; assembly: GCA_963798855.1. Lineage (GTDB taxonomy): Bacteria > Gemmatimonadota > Gemmatimonadetes > Longimicrobiales > RSA9 > CAWCUU01. Next base: position 1,755,971 of record CAWCUU010000002.1, read on the forward strand.
GTCGTCTTTCCGGCCTTCGGCGGAGAGACGATCAGGCCGCGCTGCCCCTTTCCGAAGGGCGAGACCAGATCCATGAGCCGCATCGACAGGTCGCCGTTCTCCGGCTCCAGCTTGATGCGCTCTTCGGGATAGCGGGGCCGCAGGTTGTCGAACGCGATCCGGTGCTTCGCGCGCTCCGGGTCGTCGCCGTTCACGGCCTCCACCTTGAGCAGCGCGAGATAGCGCTCGCCATCCTTCGGTGGCCGCACCTGGCCGAGCACGGTGTCGCCCGTTCGCAGGTCGAAGCGCTTGATCTGCGACGGGCTCACGTAGATGTCGTCCGGTCCGTACAGATAGTTCCAGTCCTGCGAGCGGAGGAATCCGTAGCCCTCCGGCAGGATCTCGAGCACGCCCTCGCCGCGCAGCACGACATCGCTGTCCAGCAGGTTCTGCTCGATTCGGAAGATGAGGTCCTGCTTACGCAGGCCGGAATAATTCGAGATGTTGAGCTCCTCCGCCATCTCGTGCAGCTCGGCGATGGATTTGCTCTTCAGTTCCGCGATGTCCACGAGACACTCCGTAGGCGGGAAATCGAGCGGCCGATCAGTGAGGGATCCGTCCCGGACGCTTCTGTTCTCCGATCGTCGACGTCAGGCTTCAAGGATTGCGAGAGAACGAGCGTGCGGACTACCGGGCGCGGCCTCGCGCCTCCGACTGAGTGGGAAGGATCGGCTGGTGGATAATGCGCATAGTCTAGCACCGGCTCTGCGTCGGGTCAAGAGCGATCTGGGTAGGTCGGCCGACGATGCCGGAGCGCGCGGTTGACAGCCCCGCACGGGGCGTCGAGATTCTCCGCCCAGTCCCTCAGGCGAACCGGCTTCGGAGGAATGATGGCGCGCCACAATCGAGAAGGACGCGGCTCCGACCAGCGCGACGAGGAATACGTCATCGGTTACCAGCCTGACTGGCTCCGGCACGTGAAAGTGACGCGCACGCTCGAGAGCGGCCGGCAATCGACAAAGACCCTCTTCCGCAACCCGAATCACCCGGAGGAGAAGCCCGGAAGCAAGGTGCGTACCCACGTAGCCTCGAAGGCGCAGGGATTGGACTTCGAGCTGACGGTCGACGATCCCCGTCGGGTCGTTCGCAGGATCACCGTCGAAGTCGAGGTGCCGGGCGCCCCCTCCGAATCCGGGACCGTTGTGCTCTCCGTCGACAACTTTCTCTCCACGGTCGACTGACGTCCGCTAGAAGACGAAGCGGAGCGGATTCCGCTTCGTCTCGGCAACCAGCGAGTCCAATTCGGTCCGCACGCTATCGAGGGCGACGAAGATCGCGCTGTCGCGGCGGAGGCGCGCCAGCGTGCCGTCGCCCTGAGCGAGGGCATCGGCTAGGCGACCGAGGCGTGCCGCGACGGCGCGGAGGCGTGCCGCCCGCTCGTGCGTACCGCCGCCCGGCGCCAGCGCGGAATCCAGCCGCGCCGCTCGTTGCTCGAGTAGCCGGCGGATCGTCGCTGCATTCGCTGCGACGGTGTCGAGACGCGCGCCGAGCGCCGGGTCCGATGAGAGGCGTGCGAGCAACCCGTTGCCGGCCGTGCTGCGGAACCGGTCGAGCTCGCTCCGCGCGGCAGACGCGTTGGCGGCCGTGCGCGTCAGCAGCGCCTGTCGGGACTCGGCCTTGCCACCGAGAGTCTCCGCATCCGCGACGAGGGAGTCGAGCGCTCCGTACAGCGCCCGCGCCTGGTCGAGCACCGGCTGGACCCGCAGCCCCTGACTCGCAGTCAGGCGCAGCGTGTCGCCTTCCGTCAGGGGTGGTGCACGCGGCGTCCCGGGCGTGAGCGCGAGGATCGGCGGCGCGAGCGGCGTGCGCTGCGCTGTCCTGAGACGCGTGTCGGTTCGGATCAGCTCGCGTTGCGCCTGTGGCAGGACCAGCACCGCGGCCACCCGCGCAAGCGTATCGCGGGAGGCGGGCAACAACTCGACCCGAGAGACACGCCCCACCGCCTTTCCGGCCAGCCAGACCTCCGCGCCTGCGCCGATGCCGAAGGAGCGGGGTAGGACCGCGACCAGCTGGACGTGCTTCTCCACCTTGCGCTGCAGCGCGTCCAGAAAGAAGATCCCGATGGACCCCGTCAACAGCACGACAATGATCGCAGCGCCGATCAGGGGCCGGTGGTCAGGCTCGTTCCTCTTCATCCGCTCACCCGCGGCGTGCGGACGCCGCGCTCGGGAATTCGCATGCTTCGACTCGGTCACATCGACTACAGCAACTGCTTCCCGGTCCACGCCGAGCTGCTGGACCGCGGACCGCCGACCTGGATCGAGCTGCGGCGCGGCATTCCGTCCGTCCTGAACGCCGCCCTGCGAGAGGGCTCCGTCGAGGTGGCGCCCTCTTCCAGCATCGAGTTCGCACGCAATGCGGACCGCTACCGGATCCTGCCCGACTTCACGATCGCCGCGCACGGCGCGGTGCGTAGCATCCGCTTCGAAACCGACCGGTCGCTTGCGGACCTCGATGGCGCGCTCATCGCTCTGCCGACCGCGTCGGCCACATCCGTCGTGCTGCTGCGCGCGCTGCTCGAGATCCGCGAGGGCGTGCAACCCCGCTACCGCTGGTTCGAACAGGGCGAATCCGCGCGGCCCCTCGAGGACGGTGCCGACGCCGCGCTCTGGATCGGCGACGTCGCGCTGCGCCGCCACTCGAATGCGCGGGCGTGGCTCGATCTCGGCGAAGAGTGGCTGGCATGGACCGGCCTCCCCTTCGTGTTCGCGCTGTGGCAGACCAACGCCGGCTCGGACCGCGATGGCGAGCTCGCCGAGCTGCACGCGCTGCTGCGACGCTCGCTCGACTACTTCCGCGGCGAGGACGCCGGCCTGGCGCGTCGGCACGCCGGCGCGCTCCGCCTCGACGAGGCGCTGCTCCTCGACTATTGGCGGCAGCTCCGCTACACCCTGGACGACGCCGCAATGCAGGGATTGCGCCGCTTCTACGAGCTCGCTGAGCGGCTCGGGGAAGTGCCGTCGGCGCCCACGCCTTGCTGGACCCCCCGTGGACACTGAAGCGCGAACGGGCCTATCTTGGCGCCGATGCCTCGACCGGTGACGGCGCCCCTGGCCTGGATCGGCCGCCGCTCGACCTCGGCGGTCGCCGCGTTCGGCCGTTTCGGCGGCTTCGTCGCCGCAGTCGGCGGCGCGGCGCGCGACACGGCGACGTGGCTGCGCCTGCTGGTCGTGCAGATGGCGCGAATCGGCGTGGATTCCCTGCCCATCGCGATCTTCATCGCGGCGTTCACCGGCATCGTGCTGGCGCTGCAGGCCTCCTACACCTTCACCGGTGCAATCCCGCTCTACTTCGTCGGCACGCTGACGGGAAAGACGATGATCCTGGAGCTGGGGCCGGTGCTGACGGGGCTCGCGCTGGCGGGGCGCGTCGGCGCGAACATCGCGGCCGAGATCGGCACGATGCGGGTAACCGAGCAGATCAATGCCCTCGAGACCCTCGCCTACGACCCGCTCTCCTATCTGGTGGTGCCACGTGTGCTCGCGGGGCTGCTGATGTTCCCGGTCATCGTCGCGTTCGCCAATGCCGTGGGCGTCGTGGCGGGATGGATCACTTCACTGTACCTGCTCGACCTGACGACCCCTGAATTCGTTCGCGGGCTCCGGCTCTTCTTCAAGCCGTTCGACGTGACGTTCTCTCTCGTGAAGGGCGCGTCCTTCGGCCTGATCGTGACGCTGGTCGGAGCGTACTTCGGTTTCAACACGCTGGGCGGTGCCGAGGCGGTCGGGCGCTCGACGACCCGCGCGGTCGTGGTGGGCAGCATGCTGATCCTCGTCCTGGACGCCTTCTGGGCGGTGGTGTTGCTGTGAGCATCGTGTTGCGGGATGTCGCGAAGGCGTTCGGAGGCAACGTCATCCTGGATGGCGTCTCGCTCGACGTGCAGGAGGGAGAGACCGTCGCGGTGATCGGCTACTCGGGCTCCGGCAAGTCGGTCATGCTCAAGACCATCGTCGGGCTGCTGCACCCCGAGCGGGGCACGGTGGAGGTCGATGGTCGCCAGGTCACCTCTCTCCCGCGCGATGAGCTCTACGAGCTGCGCCGCAACGTCGGTTACGTGTTCCAGTTCGCTGCGCTGTTCGACTCGATGACCGTCGCGGAAAACGTCGCGATGGGGCTGCGCCGGATGAGAATGGAGGAGCCGCGCATCGAGGAGCGCGTCCGGGAGTCGCTGCGCCTCGTCGACCTCGAGGAGCTCGGTCCGGAGCTCCCCGGGCAGCTCTCGGGTGGCCAGCGCAAGCGGGTCGGGCTCGCGCGCGCGATCGCGACCCGGCCGAAGTACCTGCTCTACGACGAGCCGACGACCGGGCTGGACCCGGTGACGACGGCGGTGATCGATGGCCTGATCCTGAGGATGCGCTCCGAGCTCGGGGTGACCGGGGTCTTCGTGACGCACGACATGAAGAGCGCGTTCCGGGTCGCGAGCCGGATCGCGATGCTCTACCGCGGGCGGATCCGCTTCATCGGCACGCCTCGCGAGGTGCAGGAGACGGAGGATCCCGTGGTGCGCGGCTTCGTGGAGGGACGGCCCGAGCTCGCGCAGGAGGCAGCGTGATGCGGCGGAACGAGGTGCTGGTCGGTCTGACGGTGGTGATCGGGATCGCGGCGATCTTCTTCGGCACGCTGTGGCTCAAGGGCGGCAGCCTGGTGCAGGACCGGATGACGCTGGAGGCCCGCTTCCGGGAAGTCGGCCAGCTGATGAAGGGCAACACCGTGAAGCTGCGCGGCGTGCCGATCGGCCGCGTCGACGAGATCGCGCTGGAGGAGGACGGCGACGGCGTCATCGTGACCATGGACGTCGACCAGGACGTGCGGCTTCCCAAGGACGCGGTCGTGCTGCTCTCGCCCGAGTCAATGTTCGGCGACTGGCAGGCCGAGATCTTTCCTCGCAGCCGCTTCCCGCTCTACGACTACGCAGCGCCCCGGGAGTCGGGCGTGCTGCCCGGCTATTCGCTGCCCGACATCTCGAAGTTGACGGCGGTCGCGGACCGCATTGCGGAGAATCTCTCCACGCTCAGCGGTCGCTTCGAAGCTGCGTTCACGGAGGAGACCGCGAATCAGCTGAGGGACGCGATCGAGAACATCCAACAGCTCAGCCAGCAGCTCACGGACATGGTGGAGCGGCAGCAGGAGACGCTGTCGGGCGTGGCGGGCAACCTGAACGCGACCACGGAGACGATGACGCAGGCGGCCGAGGCGATCCGCCGCGTCGCGGACCAGGTGAACACGGCCGTTGAGGGCGGCCAGCTCACGGACATCGTCGGCAACGTGCACAGCGCCAGCGCGCAGCTCGACTCCATCAGCGCATCGCTGCTCGTCTTCTCCGATCGGCTGAACAGCACGCTCGGGAAGGCCGATACCACGTTCGGCGCGTTGGCCAATGTCGCGGAGCTGGCGTCACGGCCGAACGGAACCGTCGGACTGTTGCTGCGCGACAGCACGCTCTACACGCAGCTCGTGCAGAGCAACGCCGAGCTCCAGGCGCTGCTCGAGGACTTCCGCAGGAATCCCCGCAAGTACATCAACCTGAAGGTGTTCTGACGCCACGGCTCCGGGAGGGCCGATCGCGGCCGCCCGGACGGCGCCGGCAGGGCGGCGCGCAGCACGGCTGCCCGGGATTTGCATTGGATCCGGGCATGGGTCTTCTCGTCCTGAAGTTCGGCGGCACATCGGTGGCGGGTCCGGAGCGGCTCCGGCGCGTGGCGGCGCGCGTCGCCGCTGAGAAGCGCGCGGGCAACAATGTCGTGGTCGTCGTCTCCGCGATGGGGCATACAACGGATGAGCTCCTTCGACTGGCCTCGCAGGTCTCGGCGGACCCGGCACGGCTGCACTCGCGAGAGGTGGACATGCTGCTGACGGCCGGCGAGCGCATCGCGATGGCGCTGCTTGCGATGGCGATAGGCGAGACGGGCATCCAGGCGATCAGCTTCACCGGCTCCCAGGCGGCCATCATCACGGACGACGTGCACACCGGCGCGCGCATCGAGGAGGTACGCGCCGAACGCGTACGCGCCGAGCTGGCGCAGGGTCGCGTCGTCATCGTCGCCGGATTTCAGGGGGTGAGCCGAGCGCGCGAGGTCACGACGCTGGGGCGTGGTGGCTCGGACACGACCGCCGTCGCGCTGGCGGCAGCCCTCGGCGCCGAGCGCTGCGACATCTATACGGACGTGGCCGGCGTCTTCACGGCCGATCCGCGGATGGTGCCGGATGCGGCGCGGATCCGACGCATCGGATACGAGGAGATGCTCGAGCTGGCGACCGCCGGGGCGCAGGTGATGCATCCCCGCGCGGTGGAGATGGGAGTGCGCTTCGGTGTAGCGATCCGGGTCCTCTCGTCGTTCGAGGCGAGCTCGACTGGCACGATGATCACACGGAAGGAGATGGGAATGGAGGAGCTGGCGCTCACAGGTCTGGCGGCGCAGGACGGCTACGCCGCGATCCTGCTGCGCGGTCTGCCAGCGGAGATGAGCTCGACGGCGGCCGTTCTGTCGGGCCTCGCCGCCGCAGGGGTCAGCGTGGACCTGGTCTCGCAGATGGATCGACAGGACCGTCGTCGTGACATCCGGCTCACCGTCCGTGAGGACGACCTGCCGACGGCGGAGAGCTCGTGCCACGCGCTGGCGGGCGAGCTCGGCGCCGAGAGTGTCGAGACGGTCCGCGGTCTCGCCCGCCTGACCCTCGTGGGCAGCGGAATGCACGGCCGACCCGGTGTCTACGCGACGGCTTTCGAGACGCTGCTGCAGGGCGAGATCGATGTGCTCGGACTCTCGACGTCCGCGATCTCGATTTCGCTGCTGATCCACGCCAGTGACATCGAAGCCGGGATGCGACGCCTCCATGCGGCGTTCAGGCTCGGTGACAGCGGAGCAGGGGGCGCGCCATCGCGAGCGGAGCCGATGGGTGCCCAGACTCCCGGAGAGAGCGGGGCCGAGGCGTGAGAGTCGCCGTGCTCGGCGCCACCGGCGCCGTCGGACGCACGATGCTGAGCGTGCTGGAGGAACGCGGCTTCCCGGCCGACGCTCTCGTGCCACTCGCGTCCGCGCGATCGGCGGGCAGCACGGTCCGCTGGCGGGGCCGGGAGTGGCCGGTGGCGCAGCCTACGCCGGAGGCATTCGACGGCTGCGCGATCGCCCTCTTCTCGGCGGGTGCGGAGCGCAGCAGCGAGTGGGGTCCCATCGCGGCTGGCCGCGGCGCGGTGGTCGTGGACAACTCGTCCGCCTGGCGCATGCACGACCGGGTCCCACTCGTCGTCCCGGAGGTGAACGGGAAGTGCATCGAGCGCCGGCCGCTCGGCATCATCGCGAACCCGAATTGCTCGACGATCCAGATGGTCGTGGCACTGGAGGCGCTGCGCCGCGCGGCCGGCCTGCGCCGCGTGGTGGCGACGACCTTCCAGTCGGTGTCCGGCGCCGGCCACGCCGGGATCGCGGCGTTGCGGGCGGAGCAGGAAGGCGGCCGAAGTGAGGATTCCCCGTTTCCGGCGCGGATCGCGGGCAACGTCGTGCCGCAGATCGGAGCGCAGCACGATGACGCTTGGACCGAGGAGGAGCACAAGATGCGCAACGAGACGCGCAAGATCCTCGGCATCCCGGACCTGCCCGTCGCGGCGACGTGCGTGCGTGTGCCGGTCGAGGTGGGGCACGCGATCGCGGTGATGGTCGAAACAGTGGAGGCGCTGTCGACCGAGGCCGCGGCCGAGGCCCTCGGAGCGATGGCTGGAATCAGGCTGGATGAGCGGCCGGGGCACCCGCTGCCGGCCGATGTCGTCGGGCGCGACGACGTGCTGGTGGGCCGTATCCGCATTGATCCGGACGTGCCGAACGCGATGCACATGTGGGTCGTCGCCGACAACCTGCGCAAGGGCGCAGCCACGAACGCGGTGCAGATCGCGGAGCGGCTGAACGTTGAGTGATGCGACCGGGGGCCGCCGGAAGTCGGCGGAGCGGCGACGGGCATCGACGCGCGCGCAGATCGAGACGAGCGCCGGTGGCGTCGTGTACCGTCAGGCAGACGGTCCCGAGTTCCTGCTCATCCGCGATCCCTACGGCAACTGGGGCCTGCCGAAGGGGCATGTGGAGGAGTCGGAGACGCCGCGGCAGGCAGCCTGTCGCGAAGTGCTGGAGGAGACCGGGCTGGCGCGCGTTCGCATCCAGCACGACCTTCCGTGCATCGACTGGTTCTTCCGACTGCGCGGCCGGCTGATCCACAAGTACTGCCACTTCTTCCTGATGTTGTGCGAGGGCGGCGAGGTCCGACCCTGCGAGGCGGAGGGAATCTCGGCGTGCGTCTGGCTCGCGTACGAGGACGCGGTACGCACGATCAGCTACGACAACGCGCGCGACGTGCTCGTCGCTGCCGGTGGCGTTCTGGGGCTGCACGGTCAGACCCGCGCGTGAGGCCACGGAGGTCGGCAGGTCGGCGGCAAGTCCGGAAGCCCCGGACCCGCGCCCTGTCCAGATGAAACCGTACCGAGGGGACGCCGATGCCGGTGGCGAGCGATAGCCGCGAATGGCGAGCCGCGTACGCGGCTATCGTCGTGGTCGTGTTCGGGATTCTCCTCTACAGCCTGCGCCCGGTCCTCACGCCGCTGGTGCTGCTGCCCGGCTTCCTCTTCCTCATATCGCCGTTCTCCGGCACCCGATCCCATGTCGTGCTCACGGGGCTGACCTGCTCTCTCGGCATGCTGTGGCTGCTGGATACGGCCGGTTCGGTGCTCGCGCCGTTCGTCCTGGCGCTGGTGCTCGCCTACATACTGGCGCCAATCGTCCAGAGCCTCAACGCCCGGCGGGTGCCTCGCTCGCTCGCGATCCTCCTGCTCGCGCTGCCGGTCGTCGCACTCCTCGTCGTCGGCGTGATCTTCGGCATTCCCGCGCTCGCCGAGCAGGTCCAGGCCCTGATCGCGCAGATCCCGGACGCGCTCGTCCGCCTCGCCGAGTTCCTCGACCGAGCCCGCCATGGCGTCCTGCGGCTGAAGATCCCGCTCGTCCAGGACTGGCTGAATCATTGGCTCCAGACGTACGACACGGCGCGTCTGACGGCCCTGTTGCAGCAGCAGCAGGCTGCGATCGTGCGCCGCATCTGGGGTGCGGTCCTGGGTGTCGGCAGGGGTGTCCGCGCGATTGTCACGATCCTCGGCTACGTCGTGCTCACCCCCGTTCTCGCCTATTATCTGCTCCGGGACTGGCCACGGATCACAGCTTCGATCGTCGGGTTCGTGCCGGCAGGGCGCACCCGACTGCTCGAGCTCGCCCGCGAGTACGATCGGCTGCTGTCGCACTACATGCGCGGACAGCTCCTCGAGGCGACGCTCGTCGGCGTGCTCACCTGGATCGGACTCTGGGTCCTCGGGTTTCCGTATTCCGGGCTGGTCGGCCTCGTGGCGGGCGTGTTCAACCTGGTGCCTTACCTCGGGCTGGTCGTCAGCCTGATTCCCGCCACCATTATCGCCCTCCTCAGCGGCTCCGTGCTCGCGTCGCTCGGCAAGGTCGCGATCGTCTTCGCGATCGTTCAGTTCATCGACGGCTCCATCACGGGTCCGCGCATCGTGGGGGAGTCCGTCGGACTGCACCCCGTCTGGGTCATGCTCGCCATCGCCATCGGAAGCGTCTTCTTCGGCTTCGTCGGCCTGCTGCTCGCCGTGCCCGGCGCCGTCCTCGTCAAGCTCGTGATCCGCGAAGGGTTGCGCCGCCACGCAGAGGCCGGAGTCCTCGCCCAGCCACGCTGATCAGCCCCGCGACCCGCCGAAAATCGGGCGCCCGGCCGCAGGTCGCGCCCCGTCGCAGCCGGCACCCGCGACACGCGCGCGCCTCCGCCGAACGCGGGCGCCACGCGGGAGAATCCCGCGCCGTGAGGGACATTCCCGCGCCGTCGGGTGTACCGTTGCCCGCGAGTGCCCTGCGGCGTACGATTTCGGCCGCATTGCGGCGCGCCTGCGACCCTGAACATCTGATGCTGTGGAACGGGCAGACCCCAGAGACCTGACGATCATCGGCGGCGGGCCCACCGGACTCTTCGCCGCTTTCTATGCCGGCATGCGCGGGGTGAGCTGCAGGATCATCGATTCATTGCCCGAGCTCGGCGGGCAGCTCACTGCGCTGTATCCGGAGAAGTACATCTACGACGTGGGTGGCTTCCCGCGCATCCTCGCTCGCGACCTGGCGAGCAACCTCGTGCGGCAGGGGCTGCAGTTCGGCTGCGATGTGCGGCTCGAGGAGCAGGTCAGCGAGCTGCATCGCGAGGCGGACGGGGGCTTCGTGCTGAGCACGGACCGAAGCGAATATCCGACGCGTACCATCCTCATCGCGGCAGGGAAGGGCGCTTTCTGCCCGCGGCACCTCGGCTGTCCCGGCTATCACGAGCTTCTCGGTCGCGGCGTGGAGTACCACGTCCGAGATCCGTCGGCCTACGACACGAAGCGGATCCTGATCGTAGGAGGCGGCGACTCCGCCGTCGACTGGGCTCTAGGCCTGAAAGACCGCGTAGCGTCGCTCGTGCTGATCCACCGGCGGGAGGGTTTTCGGGCTCACCCGCACTCGATGAGGCTGCTCGGTCAGGCCGTGGACGCCGATCAGGTCCGCCTGCTGACCTATCACGAGGTCCGTGAGATCCACGGCGATGAGCGGGTGGAGGCCATCACCGTCTTCGACAACCGGACCGAACAGGATACGCGGCTCGAGGTCGACGGGGTGCTCGCGCTGATCGGCTTCCGGCCGGACCTGGGTCCGCTCGCGGACTGGGGGCTGGAGCTGGAGCGCAACACGATCCGCGTCGACCGCCTGCTGCAAACGAACATCCCGGGCGTCTTCGCCGCCGGCGACATCGCCGCATACGAGGGCAAGCTCGAGCTGATCGCGACCGGCTTCGGCGAGGCCACGATGGCCGTCAACCACGCCGTCCACTACATGGATCCGAAGGCCCGCTACAACCCGGGTCATTCGACGAACCTGAAGATCTTTCAGGAACGCGAGCGGGCGGAGTTCGCTGAAGAAGCGTCCTGATCGGCCGACCGGCCGGGTCGGCGCCGGAAGCGCGGATCGCCCCTGTTTTTCTCCGGTCAGGCGGCGCTTCGTCGGCGGTGTGACCGGGATCCGAGCTCACCGACCACGATCGCCATCCGCCGACGGTACCACCCGTACGTCGCGCCGAGCAGCATCAGAAAGGCCGTCTGCGCAGCCACTGTCTCGACCATCGGGTGGAAACCGAGCAGCTGCTCGAGCGCTGGATGATCGGGCAGCCACGCGATGGGGTGCGGCGCGAACATTCCGGCCTCCTGCAGGTTGTAGATCCCCTTTCCGATGAAGACGAACGCGAGGTAGAGCAGGATCGCGTTCGTCACGCCGAAAACCTTGCGCAGCGGCAGCTTTACACCCATCCGGATGATGCCGATGCCTACCCCGAGGATCAGCAGCAGTCCCGGCAGGAATCCCGTGAGCACTGCGGCCGGGCCGGCGTCGAAGGTCAGGGCCTGGTAGAAGAGGACTGTCTCGAATCCCTCGCGGAACACGGCCGCGAACGCGAGTGACGCCATGGCGAGCGCCGAGCCGGCGGTCGCCGCCACGCCGACCCGCTTCCGCAGGTAGTCCTTCCAGTCGTGGATGTACGTCTTCTGGAACAGCCAGTTCGACACGTACATCAGCACGCCGACGGCGAGCAGCGCCGTGACTCCCTCGAGCAGCTCCCGGTGCCCCCCGCCGATCGGCACGATGGTCCGGGCAACGGCCCACAGGGCCAGGCTCGCCGCCGCACCGACCGCGGCTCCGGCGAAGATCTGCCGGCGCGTGCGGACGGGCGCGTCCATCGCGGTGAGGTAGGCCAGTATGGCGCCGATCAGAAGCACCGCCTCGAGCCCCTCCCGCACCACGATCGCGAAAGAGTTGAACGCGCCGAACCAGAATGGCGCACCCCCGTTCATCGCGGCGTCCACGCTGAGCAGCTCCGCCCGCAGCGCCGAGAAGCCACGCTGTACGTCGGCGTCGGAGGCGCGCCGCGAGATTTCCGGCCGCAGTGTGAGGTGAAAGATCCGCTCGACCCGACCGACCAGGCCGGCCGGCAGGCGGGATTCGAGAGGCTCGAACCCCTCGAGGTACGCTCGCTCCACGCCGGCGAGGGCGCCCGCGACATCGCCCCGCGTGTACGCCGCGGCCGCGGAATCCACCTCGGTCAGGATTCGCGCGACCTCCGGTGTACGCACCGCGCCCGTCGCGGTTGCTCCAACCTGTGCGAGGACCGGGGACTCGGGGCGTAGCGGCACACCCGCCCGCGTCGCAAGCGTGCCGATCGCCTCGATCGTGCGTCGTACATCGGCGACGGAACTCTTCATGACCGCCGCGTCGCTCGCACTCAGCAGGCGGTGGAACGCGTCCTCACCGAATGTGACGCGCTCCGAGAGCACCGGAGCCGCATAGTCGCCACCCGGCCCGTAGTAGCCCTCGATCCGCTCGTAGTAGTCGAGGTAGAGCCCCAGCGATACGCGTCGCGCGCCGTCCAGCTCACCTATCGAGGCGAGCGAATCGACCCTCGTCAGCCCGGCCGCCACCGCCGACAGCCAGTCCGGCAACGCATCGTGCGACGCATCCCCGGCCATCGACCCCACGGCCCCGGTCTGCGGCTGCTTCGAGAGCGACGACGGTGGCGGCGGAGCCTGTGCCCAGGTGGGCGCCGCGGCGTGGAGAGAGGCCGCACAGATGACCGCGAGGAGCAGCGCGAGACCCCCAGGACCGCCGCGACGCCTCACGACCGATGCTCCGCCCTCGCCGCTCCGCTGCGTGGCGACAGCCGCGCATTCGATGCTTCCGCCCTCGAGAGCACCCGCGCGTACTCCGCGTTCAGCCGGGCCACGGCCTCGTCGACCGCGTCGACATCCGGCGGGTCGCGCTGCAGCACCTGCATCAGCTCGTGGAAGCGCGACTCAGCGTCTTTCACGGCCGTGGACAGCTCCTCGCCGGCGTAGAGCGGCTGCCCCTTCTCGTAGTACTGCTCAATGTACTCCTGCCGCGACACGTACAGCGCGACCGCGCGCTCCAGCGCCTTCGGCGGCGACGTCCGCGCGAGCGGCTGTACGTCGCGCAGAAGCCCTTCGCGGACATCGGCGATCCACTCCCGCAGGCCGCCCGGGGGAGTACCCTTCAGCAGACCCGGTGCATCGGCACCCGCCGCCGCCACCCCGCCGGCCTCCACGGCCTGCGGGCTGTCCCTCCCATCGGAGGCCCCGTCCGCGCCGCCGCATGCGCCGAGGATCAGGGTGCCCATCGCGAGGAGCACGAGACTGACCGTGGAGGTTGTAGGCGGATTCGGCATGGCTGTCTTTGCGCATGAGATTCGTTCTCAACCAACCTATGCGCGGCGACGGGGCGGGTCAACAGAAGAGAGGCGCGGGAATGGAGGTTCGAGTCGCGGACGGGAACGGTCGCGGACTCGAGCGGTCGGCGACTACCAGGCGATCCAGCGCTCGACGGCGCGCAGGGCGGCGAGGGCGGCGGCGTGCTCGATGGAATGATCGATCACCACGAGCGCGGAGAGGCTTTGGAAGCGGCGTTCGGCAGCGGCCTCAACGGTGAGCGCGATATAGCGGCGGCCGAACAGGGGCACGATCTGGACGCCCTCGAGGGCGAGGGTCACGCCGGGAGCTGCTTTTCGGGCAGCGGCGAGGCTCGCCCGGGCGGCTGCGCGCGCGCGACCGATCTCGGTCGCGAGATCGGTGGCCTCTCCGTCGAAGCGATCGGTGAGGCGAATCAGGTCGACGCGGCAGCGGCAGTGGGTGCGGTCGAGGTGCACATCCAGGTCGTCGAGTAGCAGGAACCGGCCGTGCCAGGGCGCAGCGTCGACATTGCCCACGGGGGAGGGCGAGGGGCCGCTCCCGGATGGTTGCCCGGCGGTGTCGCGGGAGAAGGCGGCGCTCCGGTCGTTGCGCTCGTGGAGCGTGCCGTCGGGAATCGGCTGTGGAGCAGCGGCACCGTGGTGGGGTTCGGCGCTTCGAGGTGGCACCGGATCGGACGAGTCCGCCGGGGGATCGAAGCTCGAGGAGGCTACGCCGTTCGGGATCGGCGGCACGGTCAGGACGCCGATGCGGAGGGCGTCCGGCTCTGCGCGGACGCCGAGGCTGAGGAGCACCTCCTGCACGCCCGAGCGGATCTGCTCCAGCGGCGGCGTATCCAGCGCGGCGATGCGGATGCTGCGTGCGATGCCTAGCTCGTCGAGCTGTACGGCCGCGGCCGCGACGCCGGGCACCTCTTCGAGGCGCGCGGTCAGAGCGGCGGTACCGCCGGACCGGAGGCCGGAGTCGTGGCTCATTCGTCGCGAGGCAGCGTCAGGATGACGCGGGCGCCGCCGGCACGAGGGGGGGCGCCGACCTCGAGAGATCCGCCCATCCGTTCGGCGAGACGCCGGGAAAGGAGGAGGCCGACGCCGCTCCTGCCTTCGGCGTCGGGCACGCCGGCGTCTCCGGCCAGCCGGTCGGCGAGCTCCGGCGGAATGCCGGGGCCGCTGTCCTCCACCTCGAGCACGCCGCGGCCGGGCTCGACGCGGATGCAGACCAGAATCGCGCCTTCCGCCGGGGTGGCTGCGATGGAGTTGCGCAGCAGGTTGAGCAGGATCTGCAGCGTGCGCTCCGGATCCGCACGCACCGTCACTCCGCGATCGGGAGGGCTCGACACGAGCGCCGTGCGGAGGTGTTTCTCCTGCGTGAGTGGACGCACCCTGTCCAGTGCTTCATGAGCCAAGCGATCGAGATCGACGGTGCGGGGCCGCACTTCGACCTGCTGGGGCGGCGTCTGCGTGCTGACCTGGCCGAGCGCGTCCTCCGCCCGCTGCAGAACCGCCTCCGCCGCCTGCATCAGAGGGCGGTACCAGGGCGCCTCCGCGTAGGGGGTATCGCCGACAATGTCGAGCCAGCCGGTCAGCGCCTGCGCCGCGTTGCGGAGCTCATGGACCCCGAAGTGCCACTGCTCTCGCGCGGATCGGAGGCTGTCGGTGAGGGTCGAACGCTCCTTCTCCAGACGTCGCAGACGATCGAGCAACGCGATCATGCGCGGGTCGGCATCCCCGGCAACCGGCGTCGCTTGACTGGAGGCCGGGCCGGCACCGTGCCGTATCGGCTCCGGGACTACCGCCACCGCCGAGGCCGGGGCGCCCCGCGGCTCGCCCGTGGCCGCCGAGGCGGTGCCCACCGTACGCGAGCTGCGCAGCCAGAGGTCGGCGAGCCTCGCCGTTCGGCGCAGGCGCGGCTGGAGGTACTCCGGCGATGATCCTTCCCCCAGCGCCCGCACCTGTCGGGAGAGGAGCCGGAGCTCGGTCACGAGCGCGCCGGTCAGCGCGGGCTCGGAGACCACGTCGGCCGTCGGGATCGCGGCGGTCGCAGGCTGGAGGGATTCGAGGGCGTCGCGGGCCCAGTCGTCGAAGTGCGTGACGGAATCGGCGATACGGCGAGCGGCGGTGCGGATGGCATCCAGCGATTCGGCCACCCCGGCCTCCGCGGGCGGCAAGCTGCCCCGCAGCAGCTCGGCCTCGGCCACGATGACCTGCAACGGATTCTGGATCCGGTGCTGGATCAACGATCCGGCCCGCGCGACGAGGTCGACCCCCGCGTGGCCTTCGGACGGCATCATCCTCAGCGCCCTGTCTCTGTGAAGCCTGCTTGGTGCACGTCCGGTCACTCCGCAGGCGACTACCGCGCCTGCGTCCCGACGCGGTCCCGCCTACTGGCTCAAGCGTGTGGTCCAGCGGTTGGCCGCCTGAAGTGCGGCCAGCACCGCAGCCTCCTCGGCTGAGCGGTCCAGCACCGCCAGCCCCGCCAGCTCGGCAGACTGGCGCCCCTCCAGAGCGTGGGCCGCAACGAGCACATAGCGGCGGCCGTGCGCGCTCAACAGCATTGCACTCTCCAGCACCACCTGCTCCCCTCCCCGCACCGCGGCGAGCGCGGCGAAAACGGCTCGTGCCCCCGCCTCCGTGCGACCCTGCGGTGTCGCCGGGCCCAGACCCTCGCCGACGTGCTCCCCATCGCTGCTGCGCAGCGTGACCTTGCAGAGCACTCCGCCGCCGCTGGCCGAGGTGCTGTCCATGCGGACGAATACCACTCGCCCTTCGTCCGTCTCGTCCGCTTCCAGTGCGGGACGCCGGCCGTTCCTGCCCTGGCCCGCTCCATTCTCGGCGTGCCTCGCCTCTTCCGGTGCGCTCGTCGCCTCGACGCTCGCCACGCTGACGATGCGCCGGTCGATCTCGAGCCCCATACCGGCGCTCAACGCCGACTCGACGTTCCTCACCACCTGTTTCGGGTGGAGCGATGGCTCCGCCAACACGTGGATTTCGGCCGGATCACCCGCCGAAGTTAGCACGACGCGTGCCGATACGATCCCAGCCAGGGATCCGAGCAGGCTCTCGATCTTTCGGGCTGTGGGCAAAGGAATGGCAGACCCGGTCATTCTCCTCCCAGATGAGGCCCCAAGGTAATGGCGATTCGGGACACACGCCAGCGATCCGCGGCGCGGTTGCTAGGCGCTTGCGCGACTTTCTATCTTTCGACAGCGGAGGGCGAGCCCCCACAAAGGTGATGCGGCGGCGCGACAGCGCGCGGCGGCCCCCGTTGAACGAGATTCCGTCCCCGATCCGGGCGCGAGCCTGGAAAGGGGCGGACAGGATGAATGTACCCGATCGGCGAGACAACAATGCCTGCGGTGGATGTGGAGACCCTGGTCATAATCGGCTCGGGACCGGCGGCGTGGACGGCGGCGATCTACGCGGCTCGTGCGGATCTCAGGCCGGTCCTGTATGAAGGGGAGCCGAGCCGGGAGATGATACCGGGCGGGCAGCTGATGTGGACCACGGACATCGAGAACTACCCGGGATTCCCCGAGGGAGTGGGCGGCCAGGAGCTGATGGCCCAGATGCGGGACCAGGCGCAGCGCTTCGGCACGCGGGTGTTCACGGTGGACGTGACGGCGGTGGACTTCTCGACGCGACCCTTCGTTCTCGAGACGAGCGAAGGCAGTCGGATCCGGGCAAGAGCGGTGGTGGTGGCGACGGGCGCGCGCGCGAACTGGCTGGGGCTCGAGAACGAGGAGAGACTGGCACGCACGGGGGGCGGCGTTTCCGCGTGTGCGGTCTGCGATGGTGCGCTGCCTTTCTTCCGGAACAAGCGGTTGGCGGTGGTCGGCGGGGGGGACAGCGCGATGGAAGAGGCGACATACCTGTCGAAGTACGCCAGCGAGGTGGTGATCCTGCACCGCCGGGATGCGCTGCGGGCCTCCGCGATCATGGCGGACCGGGCGCTGTCGAACCCCAAGATCCGGGTGGAGTGGAACACGCAGGTTCTGGATGTGCTGGGGGGTGACGAGATCACCGGATTGAAGGTGGAGGACACGGCCACGGGCGCGATTCGGATGATGGAGGTGGGCGGTCTCTTCGTCGCGATCGGCCATACGCCGAATACGGAGTTCCTGCGCGGGCAGCTGGAGCTGACCCCTCACGGCTACGTCCGCACGCCACAGCCCTGGCGGACGGCGACGACCGTGGAGGGAGTGTTCGCGGCCGGCGATGTGATGGACGACTATTACCGGCAGGCGGTGACGGCGGCGGGGACGGGGTGCATGGCGGCCCTGGAGGCGGAGCGCTGGCTCGCGCATCACGGGGTTCCGGAGGCGCAGCCGCCGGTGCTCGAGACCGCAGAGGCGTCGACCGGGGACCAGTGAGTCGGCGGGGCCACGCGCCGCGGAATCGTGAAACGGGCCCGCCCTCGTGAAAGGCGGGCCCGTCCACATCAGGTCCCGCGATCGGTCAGCCGATGCCAGAGCCGATCGAAGAAGTGCTCCAGCCCGGTCTCCGGATGCAGCGGGCAGAAGTCGCGCGGCTCCGTACCGGGGCGGAAGTACTCGATGCGTACCTGCTCCGGCGGACAGTTGGCAGTCGCGAGGGCTCCGCTCTCGACGTCGATCGGAACGCTCACGATGTCGGGCGGTGCCGGCCAGCCGGCCTCCGCGGGCCGCTGGCGGTAGGCCGCCTTCATCACCTCGGCCCAGATCGGAGCGGCGAGCGAGCCGCCACCCCGCCCCGGCACGATCGTGCTCGGCCGATCGAAACCGATCCAGACGCCGCCGACCAGGTCGGGCGTCAGACCGACGAACCACGAATCCCTGACCCCGTTCGTCGTCCCCGTCTTTCCGGCGGCCGGGAGCAGGAAGCCGTCCCGGCGAATGGACGTCGCGGTGCCGCGGTCGACCACGTCCTGCATCATGCTGAGGGTCAGGAACGCCGCGTCGGGATCGAGCACGCGCTGGACGTTCGGCGGCGCGGCCCAGAGCAGACGACCCGCGCCGTCCTCCACGCGCACGATCAGATGCGGGTAGACGCGCATGCCGTTGTTGCCGAAGGCGCCGTAGGCGGCGACCAGTTCGATCGGCACGACCTCCGCGGCGCCCAGGAAGATGGATGGATAGGGCGGGATCGGAGTCGATATCCCCATGGCGTGGGCCAGCGCGATGACACGCGGCGCTCCCGCCATCTGGCCGATCCGAACCGCGACGTTGTTGGAAGACAGCGCCAGCGCATCGCGCACGGGGAGGGTCGCGACCGAGTCCGGCACGTGGTCGTCGGGGCTCCACGCGTGCGCGTTCGCGAACGCCAGGCCGACCGGAGCGGTCGCGATCCGCGTCGCGGGGGTGAGCCCCTGCTCGAGCGCGGCCGCGTACACGATCGGCTTGAACGCGGAGCCGGGCTGTCGACGCGCCTTCAGCGCGCGGTCGAACTGCGAGTGCCGGAAGTCGCGGCCGCCGACCAGCGCCCGCACCGCTCCGGTCCGGGGCTCCAGCACGACCACCATCCCCTGCAGGTACGGCGAGCCTCCGCCGGTGGCCGGAGCGAGAGGCTGCTGCTCCGGAACCGGGTGGCGGAATGTGCCGTACCAGCCCCTCTCGATGCGGCCGAGCTGCGAGCGCAGCGCTTCCGCCGCGGTCTGCTGCAGCGCCGGATCGAGCCCCGTGTAGACGCGTAGGCCCTTGACGTCCGCGTCCTCGCCAAAGCGCTGACGCAGCTCCGCCCTGAGCGCCGCGATGAAGTACGGTGCGCGAGTGGTCGCCTCGACGGGGGGGGCGAGGATCACCGGCTCGCCCCGGGCGCGACGCGCCTCCTCCGCGCTGATGACGTTTTCGCGGGCGAGCACGGACAGAACCGTGTTGCGGCGACGAACCGCGGCGGTCGGATGCCTCCGCGGATCGTACCCCTCCGGGCTGCGCGCGAGGCCGATCAGCAGCGCGGCCTCCGCGGTGCTCAGCTCCCCGACCGGCTTGCCGAAGTAGGTCCGGGCGGCCGCCTCAATGCCGTACGCGCCGTCGCCCAGGTAGATCTGATTCATGTACAAAGTGAGGATCTCGCGCTTGCCGAGACGCTCCTCGATCTGCGGCGCGAGATGGACTTCGCAGAGCTTGCGGCCGAATTTGCTCGACATCGGCAGCCGATTGCGGAAGATGTTCCGCGGAAGCTGCATCGTGATCGTGCTGAAGCCCTGGCGCAGCGAGAGTGTTGTCGCATCCTTTACGACCGCTCGGACGATGCCGCGGTAGTCGATCCCGCCGTGACGCCAGAAGCGTCGGTCCTCCACTGCGACGAAGCCGCGGCTGAGCACGGCCGGCACCTGCTCGTAGTCCAGCAGGACGCGGCGGTGCGGCGAGAGATCGGCCAGGAAGGAGCCGTCCACGGCGAAGACGCGGGAGGCTTCGGGCGGCTCGTAGGCCGCGATCTCCGCGACGGTCGGGCACTGCTGCCGCCCGCGGGCGGGACCGCAGCCGGTCAGCGCGAGGCCGAGCAGGACGGCGAGGTGGCGCGTTCGCATGCCTGGTGTACACGGCGAAACGAGCGCGGGATCCTGCGGCACCGTGCCGATCGCGGGATCCCGATCAGGTGAGCAGTCGCCCGCCATCCACGACCAGCACCTCGCCGGTCACGAAGTCGGATTCCGCGAGGTAGAGCAACGCCCGCGCCACATCGCCCGGCTCACCGATCCGCTCGAGCGGGATACGCGCGCGGAGGCGGGACACCTCCTCCTCGGGCCATTCATCGGGCGGCAGCACCGTTCCGGGTGCAATGCAGTTCACGCGCACCTCCGGCGCGAACGCGCGCGCGAGGACCCGCGTCATGTGCACCAGCCCCGCCTTCGAGACCGCGTGATGGGCGTAGCCCGGCCATGGCTCGAACGCGGACAGGTCCGCGATGTTGACGATCAGTCCCCCCGCTCCCGTAGCAGCGGCGCGGCCGCCCGCGCGAGCAGGAACGGAGCCCTCAGGTTGATGTCCATCACGCGGTCCCATTCCTCGGCGCCGATCGACTCCACGGGAGCCGCGTCGAAACGGGCCGCGCTGTTGACGAGCACGTCGAGCCGACCGAGCTCGGCGACGGTATCGCGGACGAGCGCGTCGGCCGTCCGCGAATCGGAAAGGTCGCCCCGCAGCGCGATCGCGCGGCGACCCAGAGCGCCGATCGCGGCGACGACCTCCTCCGCCTCGGCATCGGAGCGGTGGTGGCCGATGGCGACGTCCGCGCCCGCGCGGGCAAGGGCGAGCGCCAGATCGCGCCCCAGCCGGCGCGCGCCGCCGGTGACGAGGGCTACGGCTCCTGAAAGCTGCATGGTAGCGGCATGATAGTGGCGGCCCCTCGGGGTAGCAATTAAACTCCCGCCGGCGGCGGGGTCGGATAAGGGAGGAGGGCGACAATGCAGGATCTGACGGGCCGGAGAGCGATCGTCACGGGAAGCACGCGCGGCATCGGGCGCGCGATCGCCGAGGCCCTGCTTGGGCGTGGCGCTTCCGTCGTGATCAGCTCGCGCACACCGGAGCACGTGGAGCGTGCGACGCGGGAGCTCGCGGGCGAGGCGGGAGAGCGCGTGAGCGGGGTCGTGTGCGATGTGATGGACGCGGGACAGTGTGAGCGTCTGGTCGCGCAGGGCGTCGAGCGGCTCGGAGGGCTGGACATCCTGGTCAACAATGCCGGGGTCGGGGTGTTCCGGCCGGTCGCCGAGATGTCCGTGCAGGAGTGGCGACAGACGCTGGGGACGAACCTCGATGGTGTCTTCTACTGCAGCCATTACGCGCTGCGTCACCTGCTCCGCGGCGGCGACTCCTGGATCATCAACATCGGCAGTCTCGCCGGGAAGAACGCGTTCCCGAACGGCGCCGCCTACAACGCGAGCAAGTTCGGCCTGATCGGCTTCGGCGAGGCCATGATGCAGGAGGTCCGACACGGCGGGGTACGGGTGAGCACGATCATGCCCGGCAGTGTCGCCACGGAGTTCGGCTCCGGTGGTGGCGGCGACTGGAAGATCCAGCCCGAGGACATCGCGGCGACGGTGCTGCATCTGCTGGCAACGCCGCCGCGGACGATCGAGAGCCGCATCGAAGTGCGGCCCTCGAGACCACCGCGGAAGTGACACGACGGCGACCGCGGCCGTACCCGAGGGGGAGGCATGAGCGAAGGCGAAGCGGGATACAGGACGGAAAAGGACTCGCTGGGAGAGATGCGCGTTCCGGCCGACGCGCTCTGGGGCGCGCAGACGCAGCGGGCGGTCGAGAACTTCCCGATCAGCGACCTGCGCTTTCCGCGCGGCTTCATCGCCGCGCTGGGCCGTATCAAGAGGGCGGCGGCGGAGACGAACGTGGAGCTCGGCCTGCTGGACGCGGAGCGCGCCGCGGCCATCGTTCAGGCGGCAGAGGAGGTGGTCGAAGGCCGACACGACCGGCACTTCGTGCTCGACATCTTCCAGACGGGCAGTGGCACTTCGACCAACATGAACGCGAACGAGGTCATCGCCCACCGCGCGGCCGAGATCCTCGGTGGCGACGCGAAGGTGCATCCGAACGACCACGTGAACGCCGGCCAGTCGTCCAACGACGTGATCCCTACGGCGATGCAGGTCGCGGCCCGCGTCGCGATCCACGACGAGCTGATCCCGGCTCTCGAGACGCTCCGGGCCTCCCTGGAAGCCAGGGCTGAGGCGTTCGATGACGTGGTGAAGTCCGGACGGACGCACCTGATGGACGCGACGCCGGTCCGCCTCGGGCAGGAGTTCGGGGGCTACGCCGCGCAGATCCGCTTCGGCATCCGACGACTTCGCGAGGCGGACGCCGACCTGGCGGAGCTGCCGCTCGGCGGCACCGCCGTTGGCACGGGGATCAACACGCACCCGGACTTCGCCCGGCGCGCCATCGAGCGACTCTCGGCGCAGACGGGGCTGGAGTTCAGGGAGGCGGAGGACCACTTCGAGCGGCAGGGCACGCGCGACACGATCGTCTACGCGCACGGAGCGCTGAACACGATCGCCGTGTCACTGACGAAGATCGCGAACGACATCCGCTGGCTCGGCAGCGGCCCGCGTGCCGGCCTCTACGAGATCACCCTCCCGGCCATCCAGCCCGGCTCGAGCATCATGCCGGGCAAGGTCAATCCCGTGATTCCGGAGGCCGTGACGATGGTCGCCGCCCAGGTGATGGGCAACCAGACCACGGTCACCGTCGCGGGACAAGGGGGCTACTTCGAGCTGAACCTGATGATGCCGATCCTGTCGTACGCGCTGTTGCAGTCGATCGGCATCCTGGCGAGCGCCTCACGCGTCTTCGCCACCCGGTGCATCGACGGGATCGAGGTCAATGAGGAGCGGTGTCGCGAGCTGCTGGAAGGCAATCTGTCCCTCGCCACGGCCCTCGCCCCCCACATCGGCTACGATGCCGCCGCGAGCATCGCGAAGCAGGCGTTCAAGGAGGGGAAGACGGCGCGGCAGGTGGCGCGCGACCAGGGCGTGCTGCCGGACGACGAGCTCGACCGCGTGTTGGATGCGCGTAAGATGACGGACCCGGGGATCCCGGGAACGGGGAGCGGTCCCGGTGGTGGGTGACGTGGCTTCAGGAAGGGTTGGGCGTGACTTCCGGGCGGAGCAGCGATTCGAGCGCGTCGACGTGTCGGGACAGCTCGTCGCGGCACAGTCGGTTCAGCGTCCACAGGCCATTCTTGCGGCGGTCGATCAAACCCACGGACTCGAGGATCGACAGGTGGTGCGACACCAACGACGCCGACAGCCCCAGCTCGGCGCCAATGGCGCCACATGCCATCTCCGCTTGCGCCGAGAGCAGCTTCACGATGCGGTAACGGTTTTCGTCCGACAGCGCGGCGAGCACGCGAACGAGCTCGGCGCCGTCGGTCCTCTGCTCTCCCTGCACTCGCCCCCCAAACGCGTGGTTGTGCATGGCCGGACGGCCATGAGGTGGGGCCTGATACCCTCGGTCCCGGAGGGGGGTCCCTGGTTCGGTCGGGACTCGTCGGCCGGATTGGTAGCGCCGCCTACGCGGGCGGCTGCTGCGCCACGTGCAGCGAGCAGCCATCACGAGCCGACGGCCCGGCGGTGAGGCGGAACCGGTAGGTGCCGGCGTGAGGAAAGACGATCCGCTCGAGCGGCATGATCAGCCGCGTCTGCACCGGGGCACCACCGGGCGCACGCCCGACCTCGGTGTGACCCTGGATCGTAACGATCTTCTGCCCCGCTTCATCGACGAGGTCCGCTCGCAGCGGCTGTCGTCCGGTCTCCTTTTCCGTCCACTCGATTACGAACACGGCGGTCATCGCGTCCTGCGATGCGGGAAATCCGGGCGCCTGCAGCTGGCTGAACGCACCGCGCAGGTCGAGCTTGCCGTCGGGCCGCACCTGCGCGTCCTCGCAGATCGCGGAGAGGATGAGTTCCATGGGGCGCGCAAGATGTCCGGGGCTCGGGGGCAAGTCAAACCATGAGCACTCTGCTCGTCGCGCTTTCGCATCCGGACGATGAGGTCGGCTGCGCAGGCACCATCGCCCTGCACGCCGCGCGCGGCGATCGCGTCGTGCTGCTCTGGCTGACCCGGGGCACGATGTCCGGGGCGCTGGCCGGGCTCGATGAAGCCGAGGTCGCGCGGATCCGTACCGAGCATGGTCAGGAGGCCGCGCGGATTCTCGGCGCCGAGGCCCGCTTCCTCGACTTCCCCGACACCGCCGTACGCGCCGGGCCGGACTCCGCCCGCGTCGTCGCGGCCACGCTGGCCGAGATCAGGCCGGACGCGGTCGTGACTTGGGGGGATGCGTGGGAGCGTGGCATGCGACACCCGGATCACCAGGCCACCGGCGTCATCGTTCGTGATGCGATCACGCTCGCTCGCATCGGTCGCGTCGTCGCCCCGCTCGAGCCGCACCGCGAGCCGGTTCTGCCGTTCACGCTGCGCGGCGCGCACTCCAGCCTTCCCATGCGCGCGGTGGACGTGAGCGAGCAGATGGATCGAGTGATGACCCTGGCCGCATTCTATCGTGAGCGAGTCGGCTGGCCGGAGGAGGCATGGCTCCGGGAGCGGCTCGAGGCGGCGGGGCGGCGCGGCGGCGCGCCGATGGCCGAGCTCTTCGACGCATGGGAGACACCGCCGGGGGTCGGCCGGTGTCTCTTCTGATTGCCTCAGTGACTGGCGAATTCGGGACGCGCGAAGCGGCGCTCGCCGGTGAGCACGGCATCCAGCGCGGCGCGCAGCGCGCTCTCCTGCTCCCGTGTCAGAGTGTCGCCAGCGAACGGCGGCAGGGAGCGGAGGTCGTCCGCGCGCAGGCCGCTCAGCCGAACCGCAGACAGCGACGGGATCACCTCGGCGTAGCCGACGGGAACGAGGACCGGTCCGTGAGCCTCGATATCGACGAGCAGGTAGCGCACGCGACGCGCGGCCGGATCTACCATGAGGCCGCGGACGGTGCCCATCGAGGCATTGCCCTCGTCCACGGCGATCCAGCCACGGATGTCCGGCTCGCCCGCCGCGAGCCGCCAGTCGGAGAGGTCCGACAGCAGCGCGAGCGTCGTGATCGTCGGTGCCTCCGCCTTCGTCTGCTCGACCGGGTGCTCGCCGACGTAAAGCCGGCTGTGATCGTACGCCGGATGCGCGTAGTAGCGCTCGCCGTAGAAGAGCCGGCTGTAGGCGGCGAGGATCTGATTCTCATACGCGTCCGCGGGAACTTCCCCGCTCCGATATTCCGGAATCGCGGCGAGGTCCTCCCGGGTCACCGCCCGCAGCGCGAGTCGCAGCCCGTCGGCGCCTTCGTCGATCCGAACGTGCCCAATGGGGGCGAGGACGTGGCGACCGAGCGCATCGACCGAGAGGTCCACATAGCGGATGAGGCCGCTATCCGACTCGATCAGGACGCCGTAGACCTCACCGGTGGGACGACCACCGACATCGTCCACGGCGAGGCCGGCCAGATCCGGCTCCGCCTGCAGCGGCACGGGTGGCTCCGGTCCGGGTCCGTAGATCAGCGGCGTCATTCGGTCGTGCGGCCGGGTGAATCGAGGCAATGAAGTCGCGGCGGGATCGCTCCGCGGGCGTCGTCGTATTCCGTCGCTGTGCGGAAGACTTGTGCTTCCTGCTGCTGCGCTCGCGGCTGACGCGTCGTCCGCTCTGGGAGTTTCCGAAGGGCGGGATCGACGCGGGGGAGACGCGCCTCCAGGCGGCATTGCGGGAGCTGGCGGAGGAGACCGGACTTCGTGCCGAGGACGTTCGCCTGGTGGAGGGCTTCGAGATCTCCGAGCGCTACCGCTTCACGCTCGGCTCCGGCGAGGAGCGGATCCTCGTCCAGAAGGAAGTCACCTATTTCCTCGCCGAGACGGAGATCGAGGAGGTGAGGCTGTCCGCGCACGAGGCATCTGATTTCGCGTGGCTGCCGACGCAGCGGGCGCTCGCGCGGGTCAGGTATCCCGAGCGGCGCCGGATCCTGCGCGCGGCCCTGCGTGCGATCGGGCAGGCAGGCGACCACTGATCGGCCTACGAACGCCACTCTATCCAGAGAGCGCCTGCCGGAGCCGGTAGGCCAGCGAATGCTCCGAGAGCGCGAGCGCCTGCGCCAGTACCTCGGACACGGTTCTGCCATGGAAGGCTTCGACGCCTTCCGGGCGTGCCTCCCCCTCCTCCGTGATGAAGACGAGCCGGCCGTGCCACGCTTGAGATTCCGCTCGGCACCGCAGCAGGACCCGGAAGGCCGCTCCGTTCAGCTCTACCGCCCGCAGGTCGACGGTCGTCGGAGTGGGCCCGGTGCGCGGGCTCGTCCGACGAACGCCCGGCCGCGCCAACCCGTCCCAGCCGCAGGCGGGACACCAGCGGCGCTGAATCAGCGGGCGGCGCGGCAGCGGAACGCGTGAGAGCAGAGACCCCTGAATCCAGAGCGTCTCGCTCAGGCAGTGCGGGCAGAGGGGCCCGGTCGGCAGCGAGCGGAATCGCATCACGAAGGCGACTCCGATCGGCAGTCCGATCATGAACATGAGGTACGCTGCGACGATGACCGTGGCCATTTCCCTTTCGTACGTATCCACGGTCGGGAGGAGCAATTTGCGTACCCTCCGCGGAGCCCTCGCGAAGGACGGGAATGACGTGGCGAGGCCGGCGCTTCGGGCGCGACGAAGCGAGTGCGCGACGTCGCCGCGGCTTCTTGACACCGATGGCCCTCGGCTTGCATACTCGGCACCCGGAACGGCCGCGCAGCGTCTTTGCCCACCAGCGGGAGTCCGTTGGGAACGGCCGGGTTCGCGTCAGGGTGGCGCGACGAAGACCAAGCGACCCTCATCGGAGGAGAGACATGAAGCGCTCGGTGCTCATGATTCTGGCAGCTTCAATGGTCGGCCTATCGGCGGCCGCGTGCGGCGGGAATGACGAGGCGGATGAGGTCCCCCCCGTCGAGGAGAACGTCAACACGCAACCGGCTCCGGCCCCCGCACCCATGACGACGGACACGATGATGATGGGCGCGGACACGATGATGCAGGACACGATGATGCCCGACACCGGCAGCATGTGATCCTGTAGCTCGAAAGACTGCACGGAACGACGCGGCGGGCAGCGATGTCCGCCGCGTCGTTCATCCATCGCCGACGGCTCCCGCGCTGTGGGCGTAGCGTTCGATCGCGCGCTCGACGACCCGTAGCGCGTGGTCGCGTCGCCGCCAGCCGAGCGACACCGTCCGCCCGCCTTCAAGCTCCTTGTAGACCGAGAAGAAGTGCTCCACCTCCCGAAGCAGGTGCGGAGCGACATCGTCGAGGTCGGCGACCTCGTCGAAGAGCGGATCCCGGCTCGGCACTGCCAGCACCTTCTCGTCCAGCTCGTCCGCGTCGGTCATCTCGAAGACGCCGATCGGTCTGACGCGGACGAGGCACCCCGTGAACGTCGGCTCCGTCACGAGCACGAGTACGTCCAGCGGGTCATCGTCGTCCGCCAGGGTGCGCGGGATCAGCCCGTAGTCGCCCGGGTAATGTACCGAGCTGTAGAGGAGCCGGTCGAATCGGAAGAGGCCGCTCTCCTTCTCCAGCTCGTACTTCGTGCGGCTCCCCCGCGGAATCTCAATGATCGCGTTCAGCAGGGCCGGCGGCTCCGGTCCGGGGGGCAGATCGTGCCACGGATGGACTGACATGCGTTCGAACTCCGATTCTGCCGAGCGGTCCGATGGGCCGGGCGTACCCGACGCAGGGATCGATGAGCTCGGCGCCCACGTCTCCGCCGCCGGCGGCCTCCACAATGCGCCCGACCGAGCCGCCGAGCTCGACTCGGTCGTCCTGCAGCTCTTCACGAAGCAGCCCAGCCGCTGGGCCGAGCCGAGCCTGGAGGCGGACGGCGTCCAGGCGTGGTCGCGGGCGCACGTGCACAATCGCATCAACCGCTCAGCCGCGCACGACTCCTATCTCATCAACCTCGCATCGGCGGACGCCGTCCTGCTCGAGCGATCCCGCAACGCCTTCGAGTGCGAGCTGCGCCGCTGCACGCGGCTCGGCATCGACGTTCTCGTAACGCATCCGGGCCACGCCACCGACGGAGACCGCAAACGAGGCCTCGCGCAGAACGCCGAGGCCGTCACCGCCGCGCTCGAGACCGTGCCCGGTGCCGTGCGCGTCCTGTTCGAGACCACCGCCGGCAGCGGCTCCGCGCTCGGAGCCAGCTTCGAGGAGCTCGGCGAGCTGATCCGTCGCATCCCCGATCCGCTCACGCACCGCGTCGGCGTCTGCTTCGACAGCTGTCACGTCTACGCCGCCGGCTACGACCTGCTCGACGACTACGAAGGCGTCTTCGCCCGGCTCGACGATACCATCGGCCTGGCGCGGCTCGGGCTCTTCCACCTCAACGACTCCGCGTCGCCGTTCGCCAGCCGGCGCGACCGTCACGCGCACATCGGCGAGGGAAGCCTCGGTGAGCGGCCGTTCCAGCGCATCGTGAACGATGCCCGCTTCGCAGCGGTGCCGAAGGTAGTCGAGACGCCCAAGGACGGCGACGCGCTTCGCAGCGATCGCCGCAATCTGGCGAGGCTGCGCGGCTACCGGGCTGCCGGAGCGGTCTGATCGGGAGAAAAGGGTCCGATTCCTGAAAAAAGTATTCGCTTTCGGCATGGCTGCGCTGCACCGGAGCGCTTCTTAAGTGGTTGTCATAACTATAGTTGAGTCCTCGTGGCCCCGTCTGGCACCCAGCCTGCTTCTGGGGAGCGGCGAAGGTACAGCCGCAGTGAACGGGAACTCGGGGAGAGCACTGCGGTCTGGACGGGCGGCCGTCGGAGATGATCCGGCGGTCGTTCCGTTTTTTTGGGGGGCAAGGTGGGGAAGAAGGGTGCCTGGCAACGCCGGCCCGGACGCCGCAAAGCGGCGTCATCGCTTGACATCCGTCCCCTGCGCCGGTACGTTGGAGCGCGGTGGGGTGCCGGGGGGCCAATTTTTGAGCCGACACTACTGAAGCAGGGGCCCACTTCCGTACCGGACGTCAAGCCCACGCGGGAAGACGGAAGGATCGGGGAGGTCACCACCCATTTCCGAATGGGGCTTCAAAAACGCCTTTCGGCGCTTCACACCAGGCCGGTCCGCTACCTGCGGATCGGCCTCGTTTTTTTCGGGTGGTGAGCGGAACGTGAGCGGGAGTGGAGGAGAGCGCGCATGCCACGGGTACGAGTAACGCGGCGGCTGCACTTCAGCGCGGCGCACCGGCTGGAGCACGAGGGCTGGAGCGCGGAGCGGAACCGGGAGGTTTTCGGGCTCTGCGCGAATCCGAACGGGCATGGCCACAATTACGACCTGGATGTGACGGTGGTCGGGGACGTGGATCCGCAGACGGGCTTCGTGATGGACCTGAAGCGACTGAAGGAGCTGGTGGAGAGGCGGGTCGTCGTGGACGTCGATCACCGCAACCTGAATGTGGAAGTCGAGTGGATGCGGGGTATCAATCCGACGACGGAGAATCTGGTGGTCGCGATCTGGACGCGTCTGGCGCCGGCGCTCCCCGCGGGGATCGAGCTTGAGCGGCTGGTGCTCTGGGAGACGGCACGAAACTGCGTGGAATACAGCGGGAATTGAGGTCGTATGGCGACGAGGGATAGAGGCATGACGGCGGCCCCGCCGCAGGACGGCGCGGAGGTGACCCGGCGCGATCTCGCGGCCGGTGACGGCGAGGGGCTGTCCCGGCACACTCCGGAGCTTGGCGCGGTCCCGCTCGACGTCCTGGTGGAGGAGATGCTGCGCCGGCTGGGGGAAGATCCCGAGCGGCAGGGGCTGCTGAAGACGCCGGAGAGGGTCGCGAAAAGTATGCAGTGGCTCACGCGCGGCTACCATTTGTCGGTGGAGCGGGTGATCGGCGATGCCGTCTTCGATGAGGATCACCACAACATGGTGATCGTGAAGGACATCGAGATGTATTCGCTGTGCGAGCACCACATGCTGCCGTTCTTCGGGAAGGTCCACGTCGCGTACATCCCGAACGGTCGCATCCTCGGGCTGTCGAAGGTGCCGCGTATCGTGGACGTCTTCGCGCGCCGCCTGCAGGTGCAGGAGCGGATGACGGAGCAGGTCGCACAGGCGCTTTGGGAGGTGCTGCAGCCGCAGGGGGTGGCGGTGGTGGTGGAGGCGTACCACCTCTGCATGATGATGCGCGGCGTCGAGAAGCAGAACTCCAAGACGATCACGAGTGCGATGCGCGGGGTCTTCATGGATGACCTGAAGACGCGGGAGGAGTTCCTGCGGCTCTGCATGGTCGGAAATGTCCTCGGCTGAGCGACCGGACCCGCTGCGCGGGCGGCTCGCGCGGATCGGACCTTGTCCTGACGCTCGGGTCGGTGGCCGGACGGCACCCGTAACGCGGAGCTGAGCGCGTGTACCTCGTCAACGTGCGGGCGCACTACGATGCGGCTCACGGGCTGCGCAGCTACCGCGGTGCTCCCGAGCGCCTGCACGGGCACCGCTTCGGCGTGGAGGTGGGCCTCGAGACGGAGAACCTCGGCGAAGGCGGCATCGCGTTCGACTTCGTCGAGGTGGACGAGCAGCTGCGGTCGGTGATCGCGCCGTTCGATCACAGCAACCTGAACGAGGTTGCGCCGTTCGACGCGCTGGAGCCCTCGGCCGAGAACCAGGCGCGCTGGATCCACGACGAGCTCAAACGGCGGATGGCTCCGGCGCTCGCGGCGGCGCTCGTCTACGTGCGGGTGTGGGAAACGCCCGATCAATGGGCGCAGTACTCCGAGGCGCCGATCCGGCCCTGAAGCTCCGTGCACATCCTCGTCACCGACGTGCTCGCCTGCCCGCGCTGCGGCCCCGGCTTCGGGCTCATCCTGCTAGCGGAGCGGGTCGTGGAGCGTCGGGTGCTCGAGGGGGAGCTCGGGTGCCCGAACTGTCGCGACCGCTACCCGATCCGCCGCGGCTTCGCGGATCTACGCACGGCGCCGGAGCGGAGCGCTGCCGACCGCGACGAGGCGGCGCCCGACTCCGGCGAGCTGGTCGCCGGGTCGGGCACGGTCGAGCGAGCCACGCGACTCGCCGCTCTGCTCGGGCTCTCCGAGCCGCGGCGTCTGGTACTGTTGATGGGGCCGCTCGCTCGTGAGGCGGCCGGCATCGCGGACCTCGTGCAAGGCGTCGAGGTGATCGCCGCGGGTCGCGCGCTCGAGTCCTGGACCGAGGAGGACGGCGTCAGCCGGATCGCCGTCGGAGAGGCACTTCCGTTCCTCGACCGATCGCTCGGAGGCGTCGGGCTGAGCGGTGCGACGGATGCCCGCCGCCTGGAGAGTGCTGCCCGGGCCGTCGCGCCGCTGGGAAGGCTCGTGCTGGAGGAGTCGGGAAGCGATGCCGAGGCCCGCTTGGACGCCGAGGGCCTCGAGGTTCTCGCGGCCGACGGCGGCACCTTCGTCGCCACCCGCAGGACCGCGCTCTGAGCAGGCTCTGAGGCCGTCCCAACGGCAAACGACGCCTGCGATTGCATCCATCACGGCGCCCCGTCTATCTTGTGGCTCCACCGCCGATCGGCGGCTCGACTTTCCCGCCCTACAGCGCTTGGACATGGCCTGGTGGAAGAAGATCTTCAGTGCGGACTCCGACGCCAAAGGCGTCGACTACTATACCGAGGGCCTCGAGCTGCTGAAGACGGGAAACTACCATGAAGCGCTGACCTCCTTCCGACTCGCTCAGCGCGAGGCACCCGACGACACGGCGGTCATGCAGCAGATCGCGATCGCGTATACGCGGATCGGTATGACGGAGGAGGCGGCGAGGACCTATCGCGGAGTGCTCTCCCGCGATCCCGCGACGCCCGGTGCCCACTACGGACTCGCGTTCCTGCTGCTGAACGAGGGGAAGCAGGAGGAGGCGAGCGAGCACCTGCGGGCGTTCCTGGGTCAGCCACCGTCCGGCCCCGCCGCGGAGCGGCACCTCCAGCACGCTCGCGAGACGCTGGCGCGCCTCGAAGGGAAGGAGCAGGGTCCGCCGGATCTGCTGGAATCGACGCCGGACGACGGAGGCGCTTCCTGATGGCGGACTCCGTCCTCGGGCTCGAGTGGATGGGTGAAGGGCTGCGCTTCCGTGGCGGTGTCCCCGGCGGGCCGATCGTGGAGGTGGATGGGGACGGCGAGACGGCGCTGTCCCCGATGCAGACGATGCTGGCGTCGATCGCGGCGTGCACCGCCGCGGACGTGGTGGACATCCTCGTGAAGATGCGGAAGCGGCCGGACGCGATGGACATCTGGGCCGAAGCGGACCGCGTGCCGGAGCCGCCACGCCGTTTCACGCGCATCCGGCTCGTCTATCGCGTCGCGGGGCTGGCGGCCGAGGATGAGGCCAACGTCCGTCGCGCGGTGGAGCTGTCGCACGAGAAGTACTGCAGCGCGCTGCAGTCGCTGCGTCCGGACATTGAGGTGGAGAGCGAGGTCGTCCTGCGCTGAGCTCCCGGTGCAACCCGCAGTCATACCCTGCGCTCCGATGGAGCCGAGATGTCGACACGGTCTGCCACGCAAAAATACGTCGCTGCGCCGGCGCAGCTCGAGGCAGGGACGCTGGTGCGTCTCTTCTTCGACGCCGTCGATCGGTGGGCCGATCGGGAGACGTTCCAGGCGAAGCGGGGCGAGGCCTGGCGCGGAACGACGTACTGCGATGTCGCCGTGAAGGTGCACCGGGTCGCGCGGCTGCTGGACGCCCTCGGCGTCCAGCGTGGCGACCGGATCGCGATCCTGTCGGAGAACCGGCCAGAATGGGCGCTCGTCGACTACGCGTGCCTTTGCACCGGAGCGATCGATGTGCCGGTCTACTCGACGCTGCCGGCGGGGCAGGTCGAGTATCTGCTCGCGGACAGCGGCGCGCGCGTCCTCTTCGTCTCCACGGCCGAGCAGCTGGAGAAGGTGCGGACCGTTCGCTCTGCGCTGCCGGAGCTCGAGCGGATCGTGGTCTTCGGCGAGCAGAGCGCCGAGGATGGCGACGTCCTCACGCTGCAGCAGGGGCTCGAGCTCGGCGATGGCGCGGGCGAGGAGCCGCTGCCCGCGTTCCGTGATCGAGCGTTGCGCGCGGTGCCGGAAGACGTCGCGACGATCATTCTATACGTCCGGCACGACGGGGCGCCCCAAGGGCGTGATGCTCAGCCACGCGAACCTGTACTCGAACGTGCAGGCCTGTGGGGACGTGCTGCCGCTGTCGGACGCGGATGTGGCGCTCAGCTTCCTGCCGCTATCGCACGTGCTGCAGCGGATGGTGGATTACGTGCTGTTCTCGCTGGGCTGCAGGATCGCGTACGCGGAGTCGTTCGAGCGGGTACCTGCGAACCTGCAGGAGGTGCGACCGACGTTCGCGGTCTCGGTGCCGCGGCTGTACGAGAAGGTGTACACGCGCGTAATGTCGGCAGGCGGGGTGCGCGGCCGGCTCGTGCGGTGGGCGCGGGACGTCGCGATCGGATACGCGGAGGCGAGCGTCGACGGGCCGGGCCCATCCGCGCTGCAGTGGATGAGCCACCGGGTGGCGGACAGGCTCGTATACGCGAAGGTCCGTGCCGCGGTGGGCGGGCGACTCCGCTATTTCGTTTCGGGCGGGGCGCCGCTCGAGATGGAGCTCGCGAAGTTCTTCTATTCGGCCGGGCTGCCCATCCTCGAGGGATACGGCCTGACGGAGACGTCGCCCGTCACGAACGTGAACACACCGACGCAGATGCGCTTCGGGACGGTCGGCAAGCCGGTGCCGGGAACGGAGGAGCTGGTGGCGGCCGACGGAGAGGTCCTGGTGCGCGGGCCACAGGTGATGGTCGGCTACTACAAAATGCCGCAGGAGACGGCAGAAGCGATCGACGTCGAGGGCTGGTTCCATACGGGCGATATCGGCGAGATCGACGTGGACGGCTTCCTGCGTATCACCGATCGGAAGAAGGACCTGATCGTGACGGCGGGTGGCAAGAACATCGCACCGCAGCCGATCGAGAACCGGGTGAAGGCGAACCCTTTCGTGGACGAGGCGGTGATGGTCGGGGACCGGCGGCCCTACCCGGTGCTGCTGGTGGTGCCGAGCTTTTCGGCGCTGCAGGCGTGGGCATCCGGGCAAGGCATCCAGGCGGGTGACGATCGGGAGACGCTGCTGCGTGATGTCCGTGTGCAGCAGAAGATGGAGGCGGAGGTGTTCGGCGTGGTCGCCGACTTCGCGCGCTACGAGCGACCGAAGAAGATCGCGCTGCTGGAGCGGGAGTTCACGGTGGCGGGCGGCGAGCTGACGCCGAGCCTGAAGGTGAGAAGGCGCGTGGTGAACGAGCGCTACGGTGATCTGGTGGATGCGCTCTATCACACCTCGCGCGAGGACGACGTAGCGGCCGAGAGCGAGCTTGATTAGCGGTGCGGGGACGGAAGCACGGGTCGTGCTGGTCACGGCGCCCGAGCGCGAGGTCGCGGAGCGGCTCGTCACGGAGCTGGTGGAGGAGCGGCTCGTGGCGTGCGGCAACATCGTTCCCGGCGTGACGTCGGTTTACCGCTGGCAGGGGGCGGTCGAGCGGGCGGAGGAGGTGCTGATGATCCTGAAGACCCGCGCCGATGCGGTGGCGCGGCTGGTGTCCAGGGTTGCGACGCTGCACCCTTATGAGGTGCCGGAGGTCCTCGTCCTGCGCGTGGACGGCGGTCTCGGCGGGTACCTCGCGTGGATCCAGGAGAGCGTCGAATGAGACGCGAGGACGAACGAGAATGCCTAGGAAGCGAATGAGTCGGAGAAGGATCCGCGCGGCCGAGCGTGCTCCTGTCGGGGCGTCTGCCGGAGACAAGGAATTCGTGGAGGACGCGGCCGAGCTCGAGCGGGGTGCGCCCGGCGAGCGGGCGAACGACGAGCGCGCCGGTGCACGACTCGACGGGTTGGCGCCGTCCACGCGAGGGCCGCAGCCCGCGGAAGAGCCGCGGCTGATGGAGCTGCGCAGGCGGGAAGTCGCGGGCGACGTGCGCGGCGTCATCGAGATCCTGCGCGGCCTCGTCCTCGAGCAGCCGCGGAGCGTGCCGCTGCGCGTCCGGCTCGGCCGAGCCTACGAGGAGTCCGACGAGCCGGTGCTCGCGATGGAGCAGTTCCAGGCGGCGCGGGAGGTGGACGACACCGATGTGGACGTGCTCGCGGGTCTCGGTCGGCTGCTCGCGGGGATCGGCCGCTTCGATCCGGCCGAGCGGGAGCTGCGACGTGCGCTGCGACTCGACCCCGATCGCGCGGATGTGCACGCGAACCTGGGCGTGCTCTACTTCAAGCGCGGTCTCTACGCGCAGGCGGAGCTGGAGCTGAAGCGGGCGACGGAGCTGGACCCGGGATCCGCGGCGGCCCACTTCTACCGCGGCGAGGCGCTGAACCAGCTGGGGCGCGTGGACGAGGCACTCGAGATGCTGGAGCGCGCCGTCGCGCTGGACAGCAGCAACGCGCGCGCGTTTTACACGATGGGCATCCTCTACGACAAGAAGAACCTGCCGCATCAGGCGGAGGCGATGTATCGCAAGGCGCGCGAGGTGGCCTCGGCGTGATCGCGATCCGCCTGGGCGACATCGCCCGGAGCGGTGCGCCGGCGATCCTGCGCCCGATCGCCTCCGACTGGTCCGCCGTCACGCCCGCCATGCGCCGGCTGGACGTCGCCGCCGGTCCGGAGATGAGCGCTCAGGCGGAGCGCCTGGGCGATCTGCCCGTGGGCTCCGCAGTGATCACGGGTGCCGGCGACCTCACCTCCCAGTTCCTCGTCCACGTGGTGGTCCGCTCCCGCGAGGAGCCGGTCTCGCCGGCAGGCGTGCGCCGCGCGCTCGTCAATGGGCTCCGCCGGGTCCGGGAGTGGGGCATCGACCGGGTGGCCGTGGTGCCGCTCGGCACGGGAGCCGGAAACCTGGACGCGGAAGAGGCGGCGGGGGTGATGCTGCCGGTCCTGCTGAGGGCGCAGGGCGAATCGAGCGCCGGGCTCGAGGTCGAGGTCTGGGTGGAGAGCGAATACGAGCGGCTGGCCTTCGAGGCCGAGCTGGAGCGGTCGACGGGGTGAGCCGTTGAGCGGCGCCGCCGAGCGCTCGCCTTCGGTCGAATGAGCGAGGCCGATCTCGGACGCGACCTCGGGCTCGCGCGGAGCGCGGTGCTCGAAGCGGGGATCGGGATCCTGCGCGCCTTCGGCGCCCCGCAGGACGTGAGCTACAAAGGCCCCGACCAGCCCGTGACGCCTGCGGACCTCGCCGCCGACGCTACGCTGCGCAGGCTACTGCAGCAGGGACGGCCGGACTACGGCTGGCTCTCCGAGGAGACGGCGGATCGGCCGGACCGTCTCTCCCGCGAACGGGTATGGATCGTCGACCCGATCGATGGCACGAGCTCCTACATCGCGGGGCGGAAGGAATACGCCGTATCGGTGGGTCTGTCCGAGGGCGGTCGGGTGGTGCTCGGCGTGGTGCTGAACCCCTCCACGGGCGAGCTGTTCCGGGCCGTGTCGGGTGGCGG
This sequence comes from uncultured Gemmatimonadales bacterium, assembly GCA_963798855.1. Classification (GTDB taxonomy): domain Bacteria; phylum Gemmatimonadota; class Gemmatimonadetes; order Longimicrobiales; family RSA9; genus CAWCUU01. The sequence continues at coordinate 1,792,212 of CAWCUU010000002.1, forward strand.
AGCATGGGTGGAGCGGATCGCCGCGACGGAGCGAGGGTTGTTGGACGCGATTCGCGGTGAAGTCGCGGAGGCGCAGGCCCTGCGGGTGACGACGAACGGGGACGCCGCTCGGCTCGTGCTGCTGGCGTCCAGGTCGGAGGTTGCGGCCGGGGAGCTCGATCCGTTCGACGACTGGAGCCTGCGCCCTTCGGGCAGCACGGCCTACAAGCTCGGCTGCGTCGCGGCCGGACGTGCCGACGCGTTCTTCAGCCGCGGCCCGAAAAGCGAGTGGGACGTGTGTGGTGGAGCGGCGATCGTTCACGAAGCGGGTGGCCGCGTCACTGATCTGCGCGGCGCCGAGCTCGAGTACAATCGGACGGATCCATCGGTGTACGGCATCGTCGCGACCAACGGGCTGCTGCACGAGACGTTGCTGCGGCGGCTGGCGTCTCTGCCACCGCCGCCGCGGTTGACGGGACGGGCCGACGCGGCCGCGCGTACGCAAGGGAAGGAAGAATGATGGTGCTCTACATCCTCGGCGGAGTGATCGCGCTCGGCCTCGGAATCTACATCGGTCTCGGATTCCCGGGTCTTCCGGGCGCCGAGGATCGCGTCGTCCATCAGCGTCGCCGCCGGCGCCGTTCGTTCACGCCGCTGGACTGGCTGCGTCCGCCGCGCCGCTGATGACGCGAGGGGAGGCCGGGGAAGCCCACGCGGCCGGGGCGACGGAGCGGGCTGACGGACCGCCGGCTCCATCCGACTTTCGATTCCGTCACGCCGTCCAGGTCCGCTTCCGCGACCTCGACCCAATGGGCCACGCTCACCACTCGCTGCCACTCATCTACTTCGAGGAGGCTCGCGCGGCCTACTGGCGCGACGTGGTCGGTCGAGTCGGCCTCGACGCGATCGATTACATCATGGCGGAGGCGCTACTCCGATACCACGCCCGGATCCGCTTCCCCGGAAGCCCCACTGTCGGCGTCCGGGTAACCCGAGTCGGTCGCCGCAGCTTGACGCTGGAGTACGCGCTCTGGTCGGAAAGCGGCGAGTTGCTGGCCAGCGGCCGGACCGTGCAGGTGATGTACGACTACGGGGACGAATGCAGCGTCCCCGTCCCTCCCGAGGTTCGGGCCCGCATCGAGCGCTTCGAGTCCGGCACGGATCGCCCCGTGGCCGGCGGCTGAGCATCGTACGGATCAGCCCGCCAGGATGCCGACCAGCACGGAGAGCCCGCCGATCATCGCGCCGAGGACGTAGCCGAGCCGCACGATCAGCTTCAGCTCCCTCCCCGTTACGGCGCGGATCAGGTCCTCCACGCGCTCGGGCGGGAACTCGAGGATCTTCTCTTCCACGCGGCGCGAGATCTCCACGCGCTCGACGACCACGGGCACCTGTTCGATGATCCAGGCCCAGAGCGGCTCCGCGAGGGCGTCCCGGATGCGGTCGGCCGCCTCCGGAGGGAGGTGCCCGGCGAGGCGTCCGATCGGCTGGTCCAGCAGCCGGTCCAGCAACCGGTCGGCCGTCTCGTGATAGGCCGACGCGGCCCGCTCGCTGCGCGCAGCCGCCACGACGGCATCCGCGATCCCTTCGGGCGGGATGTGGCGGAAGACGTCCCCCCAGGTTCTTCGTTCCAGGGAGGAGAGCGTAGCCTTCAGCTTCTCCACGAGGAAGCGCGAAGTGTGCGGGTCGCGCGCTGCGTCGAGCAGCCATTTCCGCACGGTCTCGCGCGCGTCCTGGACCGAGGTGTCCTCCGGCGAGCCGAGGACCGAGCGGACCGGCTTTCGCAGGAAGTCCACCACGGCGTCGTTGACGCCGCGCGCCATCGCGTCCCGCACCGCGGGGTCCTGGAGCAGCTCGGACAGCTTCGAGGCGCCCTCGGCCTCGACGGCTCGCAGCACCCTGTCGACGGTCTCGGGCGTGATGAGGAGTGACGCAACGAGTCGCTGGTGGAACTTGAGATCGCGCATGAAGCGGTCGAGCACCTCGTGGAGGATGTGCTCCGCCTTCTCACGCGTGTCGGCGTCCTCGAGCAGTGTGCCGAGCCGCTCGATGGCGAGAGGCAGGTAGCCGGCGACTGCCCTCTCGAACGCGGCCACGAGGCCCATCGGCAGCAGCTGCTCGAAGGTGCGGCCGGGCGCGAGCAGCCTCTCGGCGGTGCGCTCCAGGTACTCATCCACTGCGCTCTCGAAGCCACGCGCGCCGGTCGCCTCGCCGATCCAGCGCTCGGCCGCGGCGCCGAGCGCCTCCTCCCGCTCCTCCGTCAGCAGGTCGCCGATCGGACGATCGTGAAGCTCTGCCGCCAGTCCCTCCGCCCAGCCGCGCGCGGTGGCCCGGAACTCCTCACCCTCGAGGTATTCGCGCAGCCGCGCCAGCAGGGCGTCGGAAATCTCGTGCAGCAGCGCCCGGAGCTCGTCGGCCAGACGCGCAGGCAGCTCCCGCGCGAGCGAGCCGCGGTCCCGCTCGAGGAAGTCGCGGAGCACGGAGGCCAGCTTCTCCTCGAACGCGGCGCGGAAGCCCTGTCGGTCGAGGGCGCGGGCGAGGTCGCCGGGCGCGAGCAGCTGATTGCCGACGGTCCGTCCCATGGCCGAGGCGAGCCGCGCCTTGTTCTTCGGCACGGCGCCCTGGAGGAATCGCAGCGTGCGGCGGCCCACACGCGGCGGCTCGTATGGATGGAACAGCATCCAGATGGCGACGGAGTTCGTCACGCCGCCGGCGATCGCGCCGAAGAGCACGGTCAGGATGATCTGGGTAGGGGCCACGGGCTATCGCGCCCTGCGCTCGAGGATGCCCGCGACCCGGCGGCGGCGACCGCCCTGCTGCAGGTCGCCCCGCACGCCGTCGAAATGGCGGTAGCCGATCTGACCGCTCGTGCCGGCCCAGCCGGGGCCTATACGGTGGAGCGCGCCGACGGTCCGGCCGGAAGCATCGACGATCAGCCATGCGGTGGGGCGGCCATCCTCATCGAGCGCGCCGGCGGGATCCTGGCGTATGGCGAGCGAGCCACTCTGCGCGCCATCGCCGTCCTCAGCGATCTGGAGCGACGAGGCCGGGACGTCGCCGCGCTGCTCCAGCACGACGTAGGCGCCGGCGCCATCGGAGAGCAGCGCCTCGACGGCGGGCGCGGAGTCGATCGCCGCGCCGGCCGACTCCGGAGCGTCCAGTGTGGACAGCAGGGCGCCGTCGAGAGGGCGACCGTTCAGCAGGAGCCGTGCCTCGCTCAGTGAGAGCGAGATCGCGTCCGGCTGCGCCCACTCGGCGAGGCGCGTCCCACGCTCGATTCGGGCACGGCCGTACTGCAGCGCCGACAGCTCATCGTTCGCGCCGGCGACGAGCCGGACTTCGCCGTGCGGAAGGATCAGCGCCGGATCGCGCAGCGGCTCACCCCGCCATTCCTCGGGCAGCAGCGGGTCCCAGCCGATTCCGGACCCGATCCAGCCGTATGCGGAGTGCCGCACCTGCCGTTCGCCTTCGGGGGCGGCCGTGAAGTGGAGCAGCGCCGTGACCAGAGAGTCGGGCGTGCCGCCGACGAAGAGGAAACGGCGGCGGTATAGGGCGGATACGGCCGTGTCCGAGGCGGTGGCCACGGCATCGCTGCGCTCCGGCGCCCGATCGCAGCGGGCGCACAGCGGCAGGCAGGTGAGCAGCAGCGCGGCGGCGTGCGAGGGGCGGATCCTCATGGCGCGACAAGGTAGCGGGCGCCTGCGGAAGCGCTCAAGTCGCGTTCCTTGTCAAGCGGGGGCGCGCCGACCCAAGTTGGGCGCACCCCGAACCGCCAACTCGAGCAGCCATTTCCGGAGCACCATGCAATCCGAGACGACCCCGTCCCCGCGGTCCGACCGCTTCGATCCGCGCCCGTGCCAGGTATCACTTCGCGATGGACGGATCGTGAACGGGATCGTGTCGGTCCCCGAGGGTCAGACGCTGATCCGCTTCCTTTGGCAGCGGACGGGCTTCCTGAACCTTACGTCGGTGTCGGCGGATTGGTTGTCGGACCCACCGCTCGAGCACCTGGCGGTGAGGCTGACGCAGATCGCCTGGGTGGGCTCGGCGGACGGGCAGATCCCACTCAAGCCGACGGCCGCCATGCCGCTCGCGATGCCGGTCGAGGTCCGGCTCGAGAGCGGTGCCGTCCTCGACGGCCACGTCGACATCGCGTTCAATGAGCGACTCAGCGATCTGCTCGATACCGAGGGTCCGTTCCTGCCGCTCTTCCGTGCCACCGAGCGGGGCGGACGGCGGCTCGGCGACATCGCGCTGAACGTGGACTGCGTCGTCGCCGTGCGCGGGCTACCGGACGCCGACACGGGGTCGAACGCCGAAGACGATGCAGCCTTCTGAACCTACGCAGAGCGCGAATCAGATGCCGCTATACGTGAAGATACTGATCGGACTCATCGCCGGCGTGCTGGTCGGCCTCGCGGCCAACATCCTGCACCTCGAGTGGCTGCGCGACTTCCTCCTATCCATCGATTTCATCGGCACGCTGTTCATCAAGCTGATCACGATGATCGTGATCCCGCTGGTGGTGGCGAGCCTGCTGGTCGGCACGGCCTCGCTCGGCGACATACGCAAGCTCGGCCGCATGGGGGGCAAGACCGTCGCCTACTACCTCTGCACGACCGCCGTCGCCGTGACGATCGGGCTGGTCCTGTCCAACCTGGTCCAGCCCGGATCGCGCATCGACCCGGCGACGCGCGACCGGCTCGCCGCGAGCTTCGCCGGGGAGGCGGCCGACAAGGTCGCGCTCGCCGCGCAGTCGCCCACCGTCAAGGACATCATCCTGAACCTCGTCCCCTCGAACCCATTCGCCGCGGCCGCGAGCGGAGACCTGCTGCCCCTGATCATCTTCACCATCATCTTCGGCGCGGCGGTCAGCCTGATCGACAAGCCTCGCCGCGACGCGGTGATCGACTTCTTCAACGGCGTGAACGACGCCGTCATGGTGATCATCGACTGGGTGATGAAGCTCGCGCCCTACGCCGTCTTCGTGCTGATCGCCGCCGTCGTCGCCCGCTTCGGCTTCGATCTGCTCCAGTCCTTGCTTCTGTACGCGCTGACGGTCGTCATCGGGCTCGCGTTGCATGCGTTCGGGACGTACTCGATCCTCGTGCGCTTTCTCGCGAAGCTGAACCCGCTCGACTTCTTCCGCCGAATCGCCGAAGCACCCCTGGTCGCGTTCTCGACCTCGAGCTCCAGCGCGACACTGCCGATCACGATGGAGACCGCCGAGGAGGATCTCGGCGTCTCGAACGAAGTCTCCTCCTTCGTGCTGCCGCTCGGCGCCACGATCAACATGGACGGAACGGCGCTCTATCAGGCCGTCGCCGTCATGTTCATCGCGCAGATCTACGGCATCCCGATGCACTGGGCACAGCAGCTCACGATCGTTCTGACCGCCACGCTCGCCAGCATCGGCGCCGCCGGTGTGCCGAGCGCGGGCATCGTCACGCTGATCCTCGTGCTGCAGTCGGTGGGGCTCGGCGCCGAAACCCAGGCCGGCATCGCGCTGATCCTCGGAGTCGACCGCATCCTCGACATGATGCGGACCGCCGTGAACGTGACCGGCGACCTCAGCGCGGCGAGCTTCGTCGCGCGCAGCGAAGGCGAGCGCCTGATCCCGCACCCCGAGGAGCACCCGATCGCGATAGGCGCTGAATGAGGCGCTGACTGCGAGGCGCTGAATGAGGCGCTGACTGCGAGGCGCTGACTGCGAGGCGCCGCCTGTAGTCAACGCCTGTAGTTGACGCCTGTAGTCAACGCCTGCCTTCAGCGCCTGTTCCCAGGCCGTGCCGCCCGCGGCGTCGGTGCTTCGGTCGGCGGAGCGTGCGGCTTGCCGCCGCGGCGGGAGCGGCGGTCGCGCAGGAGCGCGACGGCGAGCACGTCATCCATGCGCTCCACGAAGTGGAACGTGATCTTCTCCCGCACATCGGCCGGCACATCGCGCAGGTCGCGCTCGTTTCCCTCGGGGAGCAGGATCTCGCGGATCCCCGCGCGATAGGCGGCGAGCACCTTCTCCTTGATGCCGCCCACCTCCAGCACCTTCCCCCGCAGTGTCACTTCGCCCGTCATGGCGACGTCGTGGCGGACGGGTCGGTTCGAGAGCGTGGAGGCGATCGCGAGAGTGACGGCGATGCCGGCGGAGGGCCCGTCCTTCGGGATCGCGCCCTCGGGGAAGTGGACGTGGAGGTCGGATTCGCGAAAGATCTCATCGTCGATGCCGAGGGCGTCGCCCCGGCTGCGCACGTAGGAGTAGGCCGCGTTGACGGACTCCCGCATCACGTCGCCGAGCAGTCCCGTGATCAGGAGACGGCCGCTGCCGGGCATCCGCAGTGCCTCGATGAACATCAGGTCGCCGCCCGCGGAGGTCCAGGCGAGGCCGGTGACGACGCCGACTTCGGGCGAGTTCTCGGCGACGGTCGAGACGAAGCGGGGTGGGCCGAGGATCTCCTCGATGCGCTCGGCGCCGAACGTCCAGATGCCGGTGTCGCCCTGCGCCTTCGCGCGGGCGCGCGTGCGCAGCAGGGTGGAGAGCGCGCGGCGCAGCAGGCCGAGGCCGGCATCCCGGGCGTAGCCGCGGGTGAGGTAGAGCAGCGCCTTGTCGCCGATCTCGAGGTCGTCGCTCTCCAGACCGTGCTCTCCGATCAGCCGGGGGAGCAGCCGCTCGCGGGCGATGGCGACTTTCTCCTCCGGCGTGTAGCCCGCGATGCGGACCTCGAGCAGCAGCTCGCGCAGGTCGCGCGGGATGCGATAGAAATCCTGCGCCGTAGCGATGAAGAGCGCCTCGCTGAGGTCGATGTCGAGATCGAGATAACGATCGACGAAGAACTCGCGCCCGTCCCAGGTCAGCGCCTCTTCGAGCGCCTCCGCGGTCTCGCTCTCCGCCTTCGGCGTGCCGATCTCGTCGATCTCCTCGAGCAGCAGGAGCGGATCGCGGACGCCGGCGTCGCGCAGCGCGTCGACGATGCGGCCCGGGTGGGCGCCCGGCCGGGTCCGTCGCGTGCCGACGACGTAGGACTCGCCACGACCGCCGAGCTCCAGCTTCGCGACGGGCCGGCCGAGGCCTCGCGCGAGCGCGCATGCGAGCGCCGTCTTGCCGACGGCCGGCGGGCCCACGAGGCAGGGGATCGGACCGCGGAGATCGGCGCGCAGCCGTGCCACGGAGAGGTAGTCGAGCAGCCGATCCCGCGGCTCGTCGAGGCCGAGCAGCTCGTCCGAGAGCGTCTGCTGGACGGCCTCGATGTCGATGCTGGCCGCGCCCTCCGTCGCCGTCGCCTGCCAGGGCAGGTGGAGCAGCCAGTCGACGTAGCTGCGGATGTCGCCGGCCTCCGGCGAAGCGGCCGGGACCACTCGCAGGCGCTCGACCTCCGCGCGCGCCCGCGTGGTGGCGCGGGCCGGCATGTCCGAGACCTCGATGCGACGCAGCAGGTCCACGATCTCGCGCTCTACTGGATCGATCTCGCCGAGCTCGGCCTGCATCAGCCGGATGCGCCGGCGCAGCTCCGCGATCCGCTGCGGGCCCTCGGCCGGCGCTTCGGCGGCCTCCGCTCGCGCGCTGTCCTCCACCTGACGGACGCGGTGCAGTTGCGACTCCAGCTCCTCGAGCACGAAGTCGAGTCGCTTCTGCACGTTCAGCCGCTGCAGAACTTCGTCCTTGGAGCGGACGCTGAAGTTCGCGAGCGTGGCGACGAGGTCCGCGAAGCGACTTGGATCGGTCACGTTCATGCGCAGGATTCGCGGCACCTCCTTCGAGACGCGCTCGACCCCCTGCGCGAGCGCCTCGAGCGCGCCGAGCACGCGTGCGATCGCGTCGTCGGCGTGCTCCGGGTCCGGTGTCGTCTCCCTCGCGGCGCCGACGCGCGCCGTGTAGTAGCCGTCGGCGTCCTCCGCTTCACGCAGGCGGACGCGACGCAGACCCTGCACGGTGACCTGCACCGTCCCACCGGGAAGGTTGAGGCGGTCGGTGAGACGGGCCATGACCCCGACGCGGTTGCCCAGCGCCCGGACGTCCAGAGGCTCGTCTGGGTCGCCGGGCGCCAGGGTCAGGGCCACGAGCGCGTTATCCTCCGGATTGGCCGCGAGCATCTCGAGCGTGGAGGCCGTGCCGATCTGCAGGCCGGAAACGCCATAAGGAAAGACCATCGTGCTGCGCAGCGGCAGCAGCGGCAGTCGCTTCGGCAGTGCGGGCCCTCTCCGGCTGGTGGACATCGCTTTCCTGGTTGCAGTCTCGACCGCGGGCTCGGCGGTCTTCGCGTCAGCGGCTGCTATCCTCGAGACCGAGGATACGGGCCGCGTTGTCCCGCAAGATCCGTCTCACGGCGCCGGCGGACAGGTCGAGCGAGGCCAGGGTCGCCGCGTTCTCGCCCGCGCTGCGCGGCATTGCCGGCCAATCGCTGCCGAACACCATCTTGCCGGCGAGCCGCTCGAGTCGCGGAAAATGCTCCGGCAGCCGCTCGGGCACGAGCCCGGCCACATCGATATAGAAGTTGTCGTGGTGCAATGCCAGGAAAGCGCAGGCGTCGTACCAGTAGCCGCGGCCGCCGTGCGCCATCACTACGGTGAGATCCGGGAAGTCCACGGCGACATCGTCGAGGTGGATCGGATCGCAGTATTTCAGCCGCGTTCCCGGCAGAACCGAGCTGCCGATGTGCAGTAGCACCGGAATCCCCGCGCTCTGGCAGATCTCGTAGAGCGGGTGCAGCCGTGGCTCGTTCGGATAGAAGAACTGATACGACGGATAGAGCTTGAGCCCGCGCACGCCGGCGTCGACGTAGCTCTGCAGCAGCGCCGCGGGCTCGGCGTCGCTGACCGGGTCGACGGACGCGAACGGCAGGTAGAAGTCGGGCACGCGTGCGGCGAGCTCCAGCACGGTCTCGGTGCGGACGTTGCCCGAGGTGGCCGGGCAATGCTCGGGGAGCAGCACGGCGCGCTCGATGCCCTGCGCCCGCAGCGCGTCGGCGAAGTAGACGGGGTCCTCGAGGCGCTGTCCATGCTCGGCGAGCGCGCGTGAGACCCGACGCACGAAGTCGCGCGTCCCGGGCGCGAGATCGCGGGGCCGGTAGGGGTGAGTGTGGAAGTCGATGACGCCCGACGCCGTCGGGCTCACTCGGGCCTCGTGGGAGTCGGCGGACGTGCTCCGCGGCGGCTGGCGATGCCGCGATCGAGGTAACGGAGGAAGAGGAGGATGTGTCGGCGGTTGGCGCCCAGATCACCGCGACCGCCGCGCGCGACCGAGCGTACGTCTACCCGGGTCTGGCCGTCGTCGTCGAGGCCGATTCGGATCGTCGCGTCGTCCATCACACCCATGATGCGACGCCGCGCCTCCGCCCGGATCAGCCCGTGCTGCTCGCTCACCTCGACCAGGCCCCAGCCTCGCAGCGCACCCGAGGCGAGCCGCAGCGCCTCCGCCCAGACCCGCCCGAACGGAACTGCGTAGGTGCGTCCCCGCAGCCGCGGGTCTTCGGATTGCGGACTCGTCTCGGCGGCGTTGTGCGTCAGGCCATGCAACAGCCGCCGCAGGATCATCGCTCCCCGGCGAGCGCGAACGACGCGACGACCGTCGCCGTCACGGTCAGCTCGCCCGGCTCCGTCGGCGTGGGAGGAGGCGGAATCATCTCCATCGCCTGCGCCGCCATCCGCAACATCGGCCGGGGGGGCGAGATCCCCTCGCCGGTCGAGACATGGAGCAACGGACCGAGCTGTCGACCGGCGGCTTCCGCCAGCGCCCCGGCCTGCGCACGCGCGGACTGCATCGCGCGGCGTAGCGCCTCGAGCCGCGGCACGCTCTCATCCTTCACCCCGTAGCTGAGACCGGCGACCCGGTTCGCGCCCGCGCCGACTCCTGCGTCGATCGCGCTGCCCACCTTTTCGATGTCGTCCAGCGTGACCTGCACCATGTTCGACGCACGATACCCGACGATCCGCGGCTCCTGGTTTCCCGCCTCCGGCGTCGGCTGCTGTCTGGCGTACTCCGGGTCCAGCGAGTAGGAAACCGTGCGGATCCTGTCGGCTGGCACGCCCAGCTTCTTCACCGCGTCCAGGATGCGCTGCATCTTCGACGCGTTCTGCCGCGCGGCGTCCTGCGCGTCCTTGGCCGTCGTCTCGATCGCGAGCAGCAGCACCGCCTGGTCCGGGCGCACCTGTACGCTGCCGCTCGCGCTCACGCTGATGTCCGGCTGCCGGCCAGGCGGCGCCGGCTGCTGCGCAGCGCCGGGACTGACGCCGGCTGCGAGCGCCAGCGTCAGCCCCCCCAGCAGCCCGAGCAGCGCCGAGTCGCTTTCAGCGCGCTTCATCGTTCCTCCATGGTTGTTCATGCGTCGTCCCCGTCCTCGTCCTCGGGTTCCGCTTCCTTCTCCGTGGCGATCCGGTTCAGCTGACGTGCTTCGCGGATCTGCCGGATCCGCTGCGTGCGGTCCGCGCGCTCCGCGTCGCGGCCGGCGCCGACCACCTGGCCATAGTTGACGAGCGCGACGAATACGACGCCGCCGACTATGTTGCCGAGCGTGACCGGAATCTGAAAGTGGGCGAACCAATCAGCATAGCCGATCACGCCGCGATGGGCGAGATAGATCACCTCGACGGCCCCTGCCACGCAGTGGCTGAAGCCAGCGGCCTGGAGCAGGAAGGTCACGAGCCAGATCAGTGCGATCTGACCCAGCATGCCCGTTCCCGCATGCAGCATCCAGACGAGCAGGGCGATCAGCCACCCCCCGAAGATCGCTCGCAGGAACAGGTCTTGCCACCGCGCGTCGTACGCCGCCTGCGCAGTCTGGAGCAGCAGGCCCGCATCCACGTGCGGCGCGACGGCGAAGGTCGTCAGGGCGAGGGAGAAGATGAAGGCGCCCGTCAGGTTCGCGGCGAGCACGATGCCCCAGAGCCGAAGCGTGTTCATCAGGTTGCGACGCGTGGGGTCCGACAGTACCAGGATCACCGGTGTCAGCGTGTTCTCCGTGAAGAGCTGCGCCCGCGCCAGGATGATCAGGATGAAGCCGAGCGGATACGCGACGGCTTGCCACAGCACGGCGTGAGAGGGCTCCGCCATAGCCCCGAGGACCACGGCCACGGCCACGAAGCTGAAGCCGATGTTCAGTCCCGCCGACAGCCCGGAGAACGCGAGGCCGAGCGAGGAGCGGCGCAGCTCGTCGCGAGCCGCGCTGCGCACGTTGCGATAGATGAAGTGGGCGGAAAGCCGCTCGGCGACCTCGGACATGGCAGTCGGCACGCTCCTCTTGGAGTGCAGGATCGAAGACAACCGACGGGAGGTCCGCGTGCAGAAGAAACAGACGGAGCTGGGCTACATCCTCGTGCTCGAGCCCGGGGACGAGCTGATCGCGACCCTCCGGTCGTTCGCGACGCAATGCAATGTGGATACCGCATTCCTTCGCGGCCTCGGCGCGGTCGACCACCTCGTGCTCGGCTACTTCCGGCCGGCGATCCAGGAGTACGAGCGCCGCCGCTTCGACGAGGAGCTGGAGGTGCTGACGATCACGGGCAGCATCTCGCTGCTGGACGAGGAGCCGAAGCCGCACGTGCACGGCATCTTCGGCCGGGCCGACTTCTCGACGATCGGGGGTCATGTCTTCGAGGCGGTCTGCTCGGTGACGCTGGAGATCGAGGTGATCGCCAGCGCGGCGGTGATCCGTCGCGGCCCCGTGGAATACAGCGACCTGGAGCTCATGCGACCGGAGGGGACTTCATGAAGGCGATCATCCCGCTGGCCGGGAAGGGCACGCGCCTGCGGCCGCACACGTACGCGACGCCGAAGCCGCTGCTTCCGGTCGGCGGCCGTCCGGTCATGAGCTACATCCTCGACGACCTGAAGCGGCTGGGCGTTGCCGAGATCGTGTTCATCACGGGCTACCTCGGCGACCGGATCGAGGAGTACATAGGGGCCGAGTATGCGGAGTTCGAGTCCCACTTCGTCGAGCAGGAGGTCCAGAACGGGACGGCCGGCGCGGTCAAGCTGGCCGCACCGTACATCGACGCCGACGTGCTGATCGTCTTCGTCGACACGCTCTTCGACGCGGACCTATCGCTGATCCGGGAGCTGCCGACGGACGTCGCGGGCGTGATCTGGGTCAAGCACGTGGAGGACTATCAGCGCTTCGGCGTCGTGATCACCGATGCGGACGGCTACATGAAGCGAATCGTGGAGAAGCCGCAGGATCCGATCTCCGAGCTCGCGAACATCGGCCTCTACTACATCCGCGACTGGCGGCTGTTGATGGAGGGCGTGGACGAGGCTCTGAACGGGCCGAAGGGTCCGGGCGACGAGTACTACCTGACGGATGCGTTCCAGTACATGGTCGACCGTGACGCCCGCATCCGCACGGTCGAGGTGGACGGCTGGTATGACTGCGGCAAGCCGGAGACGCTGCTTCAGACCAACCGACATCTGCTGGAGACGGGGCGCGCGCTGCGCCCGCTGGGCGGACAGGGAGTGCGCGTACACGACCCCGTCCGCATCGAGGATGGCGTCCGGCTGCAGGATGTCGAGATCGGCCCGAACGTCACGATCGGGAGCAGCTCGGTCATTTGCCGCTCGAAGATCCGCGACGCGATCATCGGCGAGGGGTGCAGCATCGAGAGTTCCGAGCTGCACGATGCCCTCATCGGTGACCGTGCGACCGTGCGAGAGTTCCGTGGCAGCCTGAGCGTCGCCGCCGACTCGGAGATCGGCGGGGGGTAGCGGTTTCGTCGCGTAACGCTCGAAATCGTCGGCGGCGCGACGCTGTCATCCGGCGACGCCTCGCGTTGACGCGCTGTCGCACCGGCGACATGTTCTGCGGAAGTCACCCGCCACTCCGACGCGACATTGATGCGCGGATGGCGAAGGCGTCCGACGGTCGCGGGGAAGTACGACGATGCGCGAGCAGGACCTGATCCACGACTGGAACACGGTGAGTGGCGCGTTCGACTACGCGTCGCTGCGCCCCGTCGAGCTGGATGATGAGACGTTGCGGGACGGGCTGCAGTCGCCGTCGGTCCACGATCCGGCGATCGGCGACAAGGTCCGGATCCTGCACCTGATGGCGGAGCTCGGCATCCAGGCGGTCGATCTGGGGCTGCCGGGCGCCGGTCCCCGTGCCGTCGCGGACGTGCGAGCGTTGGCCCGGGAGATCGCGCACTCGGACCTGCGCATCGATGCGAACTGCGCCGCGCGCACGGTGCGCGCCGATGTCGAGCCGATCGCGCGGATCGCGTCGGAGACGGGCGTCCCGATCGAGGCGGCGACGTTCATCGGGTCTTCACCGATCCGCCAGTACGCGGAGGGGTGGACCCTCGAGCGGATGGTCGACGCGGCTCAGGAGGCGGTCTCGTTCGCCGTGTCCGAGGGGCTGCGTGTCATGTTCGTGACCGAAGACACGACGCGCGCGCGGCCGGAGACGCTGAAGGCGCTCTACGGCCGCGCGATCGAATGCGGCGCGCGCCGCATCTGTCTGGCCGACACCGTCGGTCATGCGACGCCGAACGGCGTCCGGCAGCTCGTGCGCTTCGTGCGTCGCGAGATCGTGGAGCCGAGCGGGGAGGCGGTGAAGATCGACTGGCACGGCCACCGCGACCGCGCGCTGGCGATCCCGAATACGCTGGCCGCGATCGAGGAGGGGGTGGACCGCGTGCACGGTACCGCTCTCGGCATCGGCGAGCGCGTGGGCAACACCGAGATGGACCTGCTGCTCGTGAATCTGAAGCTGCTCGGGCTGCACGACTACGACCTCTCGCGGCTGCCGGATTACTGCGAGGAAGTCTCTCGCGCGACCGGAGTACCGATCCCCGCCAACTATCCGGTTTTCGGCGAGGACGCCTTCCGGACCGGGACCGGGGTACATGCCGCGGCGATCATCAAGGCGCGCGCTAAGGGCGATGACTGGCTCGCCGACCGCGTCTACTCAGGTGTGCCCGCCGGCTTCTTCGGACGGCGCCAGCGCATCGAGATCAGCCACGTCAGCGGCATGTCCAACGTGAAGTGCTGGCTGGCCGAGAACGGTTATGACCCCGACGACGAGGGCCTCTGCGCGCACGTCTTCGAGCTCGCGAAGACGACCGATCACGTTCTGAGCGACGGCGAGGCGCACGAGCGCTGCCGGCAATACGGGGCGACGCGGGTGGCGCACGCGCGGTGAAGTCGCGACGCGCGCTCCTCGCCCTGGTCGCCGTCCTCGCCGTCGCCATCACGGCCGGCGTCGCGCTCGTCGCCGGTCGATCCTCGGGAGCCGGGCTGCCGGACTACTTCGCGGCGCCCACGTTCTCGCTCACCGATCAGGACGGCCGACCCTTCGACAGCGCTGAGCTGAAGGGGAAGGTCTGGATCGTCGACTTCATCTACACGAACTGCCCCGACGTCTGCCCGCTCATCACCGCGGATCTCGCCCGCCTGGGAGATGCCCTTCCTGTCGAGCACCGGCTCGGGAGTGATATCCGCTTCGTCTCCATCACCGTCGATCCGGCCCGTGACAGCGCCGCGACGCTCCGTTCCTTCGCGCGGTCGTTCGGCGTCCGGAGCCCCGACCAATGGGCGTTCCTGTCGGGGCCGGAGGCCGCCCTGCGCAGGACACTCGCCGGTTTCCACGTCGTAGCCGAGCCGGCCCCCGCAGGCGCTTCGTCCGCCGCCGACGGCCGCCGGGTCACCGGGCCCGGTCACGCTGCCGGGGCCGCACACCCGGGAGCGGGCCTGATCACCCACTCGAGTCGGCTCATGCTGGTGGATCGACGCGGTCGGGTGCGCGGACTCTATTCCGGAACGCAAGCGTCGGAAGTGGACCGCCTCGGTAGGGATCTGCGGTCCCTCTTCTGAGCGCTCCCGCCCGCGGGGCGTCGGCGTGCCGTTCCCGTCTCTCCACAACATCCTTGGCCGGCGCCGTGATCGAAGCGTTACATTTCGGTGAACGACCGTTGACGCGAAGCCCGTATTCCTCAGGAGGCAGTTCACTGTCTGTTGCCGGCGGCGATCGCGGATGCGGCGCGGACCCGGTCGGCCCGGACCCGGATTGGGGGTCGGATGCAGCGCGAGGCGGCGCAGGTGCTGGTGGTCGAGGACGAGCGTGACATTGCGGCGCTCCTCGCCTATCACCTGACCAGGGAGGGGTACCGCGTACGTACCGTGGGCGGAGGCCACGAGGCGCTCGAGGCGGTACGGCACGAGCGACCTGACCTGGTGGTGCTGGACCTGATGCTCCCCGGCCTCTCCGGCTATGAGATCATCGGCGAGCTGCGCCGCGGCGAGGATACTCGCGACGTCCCGATCATCGTGCTCACGGCCCGGCGCGAGGAGGCGGATCGCATCCGAGGGCTGGAGATGGGCGCGGACGACTACCTGACGAAGCCGTTCAGCCCCCAGGAGCTGGTGCTGCGCGTGGGAGCCGTGCTGCGGCGGGCCCGCGCGGCGCCCGTCGCCGGCTCGACGAAGGTGCTCCACGGCGGGCCGCTGCACGTCGACCTTTCCGCCATGCGCGTGACGGTGGACGGACGGGAGGTCGAGCTCACGCCGACGGAATATCGGCTGCTCGTGGCGCTGCTCGGACGCCGCGGCCGCGTGCAGTCCCGCAAGCAGCTGCTCGAGGTCGCCTGGGACATCCACGTTCCGATCGAGACGCGTACCGTCGACATGCACGTGCAGCGACTCCGCTCCAAGCTGAGCACGGCGGGGGACTGGATCGAGACGGTGCGCGGCTTCGGCTACCGCTTCCGCAAGGACTCCGAGGGCTGAGCACCCGCCCCCGCTGAGAATCGATACCTCGTGCGCGTATCCGCTCGCCTGCTGCTCGCCTTCGTCGCGCTCGTCGCGGTCGCGCTCGTTACGGCCACGGCGTATCTGCTCATCCCCGCGCTCATGAGCGAAGGCGGCACGATCGCGGCGGCGGGCGGCCTGCGCAACGTGGTCCAGGTGCGGGTCGGGATCCTGTGGACCGGAATCCTGGCGGCGGTGATCGCCGTCGTCGGCGCCGTCTGGATCGGTGAGTTGCTCTCGCGCTCGTTGGAGGGGATTCGCGCGCGCGTCGCCACCCTGCCGCAGGATCGCGGCAGCTCCCGATCCCCCGTCTCCGAGGTGCGCGGGCTCAGCGCGGCCGTGGCGAGGGCGTCGGAGGATCTCCGTCAGCGGGAGGTCGTCCTGCGCGCGCGGGAGGAGGAGGCAAAGCGACTCCTCGAATCGGTCGGGGAGGGAATCCTTCAGCTCGACGCGACGGGGAGGGTGGTGCGCTACAATACGGCGGCCCGCTCATTGCTGCGCCTCCCCGAGTCCGCACAGGGCGAGCCCTTCGAGACGATCGTGCGCGATCTGCAGCTGCGCTCCGCGCTCGGCGCGGCGCTCGAGGAGCGGTCGACCCAGACGGGCGAGCTCCGCCCGGAGGATCGGGTCCTGTTCTACACGATCCGACCCATCCGGATAGCCGATGGGAGCGCCATCTTCGGTGGCGTCGCGCTCGCGATCCTGGACATCACCGACCTGCGCCGCCTCGAAACCGTCCGACGCGACTTCGTCGCGAACGCGAGCCACGAGCTGAAGACGCCGCTCACGTCGATCCGTGGCTACGCGGAGACTCTTCTCGGCGATGAGCTAGAGCCCGGGATGCGACGCCGCTTTCTGAGCACGATCGCGGAGAACGCGCAGCGGCTCCAGCACATCGTCGACGATCTGCTCGACCTGTCCCGCATCGAGTCCGGCGGCTGGGTTCCCGAGCTCGGGCCGGTTCGCCTCGACCAGGCCGCAGCCGAGGCCTGGGAGCCGTTCGCCGCCCGCGCCGAGCAGCGCGGCATCACTTTCCGCATCGAGCCCTCCACCGGGCTCGAGGTCTCCGCAGACGAAACCGCGCTCCGACAGATCCTGACCAACCTGTTCGACAACGCGATCCGGCACACGCCTGCCGGAGGGGTGATCCGCACACGCGCCGAGCCGCTCCGCTCCGCCGACGCGGCCAGCGCCGGCCCCGGCCGCGTCGCGATCGAGATCGCCGATACCGGGAGCGGCATCCCCCGCGATGCGCTCGAACGAGTCTTCGAGCGCTTCTATCGCGTGGACCCCGCCCGCTCCCGTGAGGAGGGGGGCACCGGCCTCGGTCTCTCCATCGTCAAGCACCTGACCGAGAGCATGGGCGGACGCGTCGAGGCGCAGAGCGATCTCGGCAGGGGCACGACGGTCCGGCTCACGCTGCCAGCGCCCGGTGAGCCGCTCGCCTCCGGAACGCCGCCGCTGCCGCTTGGGGGGGCGCGTGCGTGACGCGACGGTTACATTTCGGTGACGCTCGCGTTCCGCGCCCCTGCTCTCTTTCCTCGCGTGAGATCCGCCGGAGACGATCCGAACCCGACGCCGCACGGCGCGTCTGCGCCGCTGATACCGCGGCCGCAGGCGCGCCAGAGCGAGCCGCACGTCAATGCCGGGGACGCGGTCTTGCAGGCGCGCGGAGTGAGCGTCTTCTACGGCGAGAACGCCGCCGTGAAGGAGGTGGACCTCGCGATCGCGGCGAACCGCGTCGTCGCGTTCATCGGGCCGTCCGGCTGTGGCAAGAGCACGCTGCTGCGCTGCTTCAACCGGATGAACGATCTGGTCCCTGGCGCGCGAGTCGAGGGTGAGGTGCTGTACCATGGGGTGGACGTGTACGGCGCGGGTATGGACCCGGTCGACGTACGGCGACGCATCGGCATGGTGTTCCAGAAGGCGAACCCATTCCCGAAGTCGATTTACGACAACGTCGCGTTCGGACCCCGTCTCAACGGGTACCGCGGCTCACTCGACGACGTGGTGGAGCAGGCGCTTCGGCGGGCGGCGCTGTGGCCGGAGGTGGAGGACCGGCTGGAGCGGAGCGCGCTGTCGCTGTCGGGGGGGCAGCAGCAGCGGCTCTGCATCGCGCGCGCGCTGGCGGTCGAGCCGGACGTGCTGCTGATGGATGAGCCTGCTTCGGCGCTCGATCCGATCGCGACGCAGAAGATCGAGGAGACGATCTACGAGCTGAAGCGGGAGTACACCGTCGTGATCGTGACGCACAACATGCAACAGGCGGCGCGCGTCTCTGACCAGACTGCCTTCCTCTACCTGGGGGAGCTGGTGGAGTTCGGTCCGACGGAGCGACTCTTCACGAACCCGCGCGAGGAGCGGACGGAGGCGTACATCACGGGGAGGTTCGGATGAGCCATCGCCACTTCCACGAGGAGCTGGATCGGCTCAAGTCCCGGCTGATCCAGAATGGCCGGCCTCGCCGAGGAGTCCGTGCAGGGGGCGGTCAGCGCGCTTCTCGAGCGCGATCCGGTGCGAGCCGAGGGCGTGATCCGACGCGATCGCGAGATCGACGATCTGGAGCTCGAGATCGACGACATGGCCGTCAACCTGCTCGCGCTGCAGCAGCCAATGGCGCGCGATCTTCGCTTCATCACCATGGCGATGCGCATCTCGAACGATCTCGAGCGGGTCGGCGACCACGCCGTCAACATCGCGGAGAACGTCAAGTACATCCTCGGCGAGCCGCCGTTCGTCGCGCTGCCGGAGCTGGAGGAGATGGTTCGCCTGGCGGCGCGCATGCTCAACGACGCGCTGGACGCGTACGTGCGCTCGGACAGCGCGAAGGGGCGCGAGATCGTGGTGCAGGACGACCGCGTCGACGAGCTGCACGAGAACGTCTTCCGGATCCTGCTGACGCACATGATGGCGGACCCTCGCCGAATCACGGCCGGCATGGATCTGCTGCTCGTGTCACGCAATATCGAGCGGATCGCCGATCTGGCTACGAACATTGCCGAGGACGTCGTCTACATGGTCGAGGGGCGCATCATCAAGCATCACGCCGAGCAGCGTGGGCTCGATTCCGCCTGAGGCCGGCTTGCCCGCCCTGCGAGCCCCGCAGTAACATCTGCAGTCTGCTCCGGACCGCGTCGCGGCGTCCGGGGCCTGCCGACGGATAGCGTCTCAGGAGCGTTCCGTGAGCGAACCGAACGGGCAGGAGCCACTCGTACCGACCGTAGGTGGGGAAGCGGCAGGCCAGGCGGTGGCGCGCTTGCTGGAGGAGGTGGCGGAGGACCCGGAGCCGGCGCCGAACTTCGGCGGCTTGCGGGGGCGCAGCGCGATCGTAACGGGCGGCGCCACGGGAATCGGCCGCGCCGTCGCGCTGGAGCTGGCTTCGCACGGCGTCAACGTCGCCCTGAACTTCCTCGAGGATGTGGAGCTGCGCGAGGAAGCCGAGCGAACGGCCGCGGAGCTGCGCATGATGGAGGTGGGTGTCTTCTGCGACGCCTGCGATGTGCGCGATTCGGCGGCCGTGGAGCAGTTCGTGCGGGAGTCGAAGACGCGGCTCGGCGGGCTCCACATCCTGGTGAACAATGCCGGAATCGCCCTCGACCGGGCGATCTGGCGCATGAGCGACGAGCAGTGGCGAAACGTCATAGACACGAATCTCACCGGCGCATTCAACCTGATCCGTGCGGTGTCTCCCACCTTCCGGGAGCAGCAGTACGGGAAGATCGTCAACGTCAGCTCTGTCCATGCGATCCGCAGCGAGTTCGGTCTCGCGAACTACGCGGCTTCGAAGGCGGGCATCCTGGGGCTCACGCGCTCCGCCGCGATCGAGCTGGGTCCATCGAACGTGAACGTCAACGCGGTGGCGCCGGGCTATATCCGGACGACCCGGCTGACGCAGGGGGTACCCGCCGACGTGCTGGACCGCGCCCGCGACCACGCGGCGCTGCGGCGGCTCGGCGATCCGCGGGATGTGGCGCATATCGTCGTCTTCCTGTGCTCGGAGCTCGCCCGCCACGTGACCGGCGTCGTCGTCCCGGTCGACGGCGGGCACCTGCTCTGAGCGCGCGCGCTCCTGAAGGCACCGTGGCCGCACCGCCGTCGAAGTCGTATCGGGCCGTGATCGGCGCGCTGCTGCTCGTTCTCACCGGCTGCGCGAGCCACCGGGCGCCCACGCCCGAGACGTCGCGCCGGATGGCACCGGACCTGACCGGCCGCGTCGTGATGGTGCTGCCCGCGCAGGGCGGGGCGGGCGCTCGTCCGCCGATCGGTCTCGACGACGAGATCCGCTACTGGCTCGGCGACCGCGCCCCGGACGTGCAGTGGGTCTTTCCGCTTCAGCTGCGCAGTGTCCTGGAGAGGACGCCCGCGCTCTCCGACATCCACATCAATGCGCTCTCGGTCTCGCACTTCCGCGGCGCGGAGGTCCGCCGGATCGGGGATCCGCTGTTCGGGGACCTGCGCCGGCTCGGCGCCGTGGTGGATGCCCGCTATGCGCTCGTCCCCGTCACCGCTGCGTACGTGCCCGGAGACACGGTGCCGGGCCGGGTCGAGGTCGCCGCGGCGCTGATCGACACGTTGGGCGGCGATGTGCTCTGGTACGGTGTGGCCGGCGGCGACCGCGGCGACGAGCGCGATCCGCGCGTCATCGCCTCCGCGGCACGCGCGCTGGCAGGGAAGGTGGCACGATGAGAGACACGAATTCGATCGAGCTGCGCGGACGCCGCGCGCTAGGTGGCGCGGCCGCCGTGGTTCTGCTCGTGGCCGGGGCGTGCGGCGGCGGCAGTGAGGCTCGGCTGCCCACCCCCGAGCAGGCGCGGGCCATCTACGAGAAGAGCACGCCCGTGGACAGCGTCGACCTGAGCGGGAACGTGATGGAGTTCCACATCCATCAGCCGACCACGGACCTCGAGCGGGGCGGCTCGCTGTGGGCGCGCGTCGGCCCCTATATCTATCTCTTCTCCCCGGCCACGCAGCAGCTGCTGGACAGGTATCCGGACCTGGCCGGGGTGCGCGTGATCATGACGGGCCCGAAGGGGGAGGAAGTCGCGCGGGCGCTGCTGCCGCGGGACACGATGAGCGACATCAAGTGGCGACGCAGCCTCAACCTGCTGGGCCACGCGCTGCAGGAAGGCACGCAGAAGCCGGCCCGCCTCGAGGACCTCATCGACTGGGGCGAGCGCAACACGCAGTTCGAATACAACGAGAAGTTCCTGCCGAGGTGAGGGCATGAGTCAGACGGTGACGTTGATAGCGGGGGACGGCATCGGGCCCTCGATCACGGAGGCGACCGTGCGGGTCCTGGACGCCGGGGGCGCGGAGGTGGAGTGGGACCGGCAGATGGCGGGCGTGACGGCGGTGGAGCAGCGTAACTCGCCGCTTCCTGACGAGACGCTCGAGTCGATCCGGGCCAGCCGCGTCGCCCTGAAGGGGCCGTTGACGACCCCGAGCGGCGTCGGCTTCCGGTCGATCAACGTCGCGCTGCGGAAAGAATTCGATCTGTACGCGAACGTGCGGCCGGCGCTGACGCTGCTGCCGGGACAGCGCTACGATGGGATCGACCTCGTCCTGATCCGCGAGAACACCGAGGGGCTGTACGTCGGCGTCGAGCACTACATCGGCATAGGTGACGACCCGCGGGCGGCGGCCGAGTCGGTGATGATCATCACGCGCGCGGGCTCGGAGCGGATCATCCGCTACGCCTTCGAGTACGCGGTCGCGCACGGTCGCGAGAAGGTGACGCTCGTCCACAAGGCGAACATACTGAAGTACACGCAGGGGCTCTTCCTCGAGATCGGCCGCGAGATCGCGAAGGAGTATGAGGGGCGCGTCGCCTTCGAGGACCGCATCATCGACGCGACCGCGATGCAGCTGGTGCTCGACCCGTACGCGTTCGACGTGCTCGTCATGGAGAACATGTTCGGCGACATCCTGAGCGATGAGATCGCGGGCCTCGTCGGCGGTCTGGGCCTCGCGCCGGGCGGAAACATTGGCCGGGACGCGGCGATCTTCGAGCCGGTGCACGGCTCTGCGCCCGACCTGGTGGGGAAGGGGATCGCCAATCCGACCGCGCAGATGCTCGCCGCCTGCATGATGCTCGATCACATCGGGCAGGCGAGCGCGGCGCTTCGGGTGCGTCGCGCGCTCGGCGACGTGCTGCGCGAAGGAGAGACGCTCACGCCCGACCTGGGCGGTGGCGCCACGACGGAACGCTTCGCCGACGCGGTCGTGGCACGACTCGGCTGAGGAGACCGGAAATGGCTTTCGAAGGGATCGACTACTTCGAGATGGACTCGCTGCTCTCAGAGGAGCAGCGCATGGTGCGCGACACGGTGAGACAGTGGGTGGATGAGAACCTGATGCCCGTGATCGAGGAAGCGTACATCGGACGCCGCTTCCCGAGGGAGCTCATCCCGCAGATGGCGGAGCTCGGCTTCTTCGGCGCGAACCTGCCCGAGGAGTACGGCTGCGCCGGGCTCGACAACATCGCCTACGGGCTGATCATGCAGGAGCTCGAGCGGGGCGACTCCGGGGTACGCTCCTTCGCCTCCGTCCAGGGTGCGCTCTGCATGTACCCGATCTACGCCTTCGGCAGCGACGAGCAGAAGCGCGAGTACCTGCCCCGGATGGCGAGCGGTGAGGTCATCGGCTGCTTCGGGCTTACCGAGCCCGACTTCGGCTCCAATCCCGGCGGCATGCGCACGATGGCGCGCAGGGACGGCGACGGCTGGGTGCTGAACGGCGCCAAGATGTGGATCACCAACGGGTCGACGGCCGACATCGCGATCGTCTGGGCGAAGACTGGCGACTACGAGGATGCCTCGTCGATCCGCGGCTTCATCGTGCCCACCAACGCGGACGGCTTCAGCGCCCGCGATCAGAAGGGCAAGCTGTCGCTGCTCGCCTCCGACACCAGCGAGCTCGCGCTGCAGGACGTGCGCGTCCCGGACAGCGCCGTGCTGCCGGAGTCGGGCGGGCTGAAGAGCCCGCTGATGTGCCTGACGCAGGCGCGCTACGGCATCGCCTGGGGCGCCGTCGGCGCGGCGATGGCGTGCTTCGACGAAGCCCGCTCCTATTCGAAGGAGCGCGTCCAGTTCGATGGCAAGCCGATCGCCGCGACGCAGCTGCAGCAGACGAGGCTCGCCGAGATGCTGACCGCGATCACGCAGAGTCAGCTGCTCGTACTGCAGCTCGGCCGCCTCAAGGACGAGGGCCGGCTGCGGCCGCAACAGGTCTCTCTCGCCAAGCGGGCGAACGTCTCGATGGCCTGCGACATCGCCCGCGAGGCGCGCCGCCTGCTCGGCGCCAACGGCATCCTCGTCGAGTACTCCGCCATGCGCCACATGGCGAACCTCGAGTCCGTGTACACGTACGAGGGCACCCACGACATCCACGGGCTGATCCTCGGGCAGGACCTGACGGGCTTCGCGGCGTACTGAGCCGCTCCGCTCGCGAACCTCCCGCGGTGGCGGTCCGGCCGGCCGCAGCGCGGCGGGCGCCCGAACGGAGGCACGAGGATTGCGCCCACATCAAGTCGCTCAATCCCTAACTATCGCCTTCCAGGAGGTCCCATGAAGACACGCGAGATCATGAGCGCGAATCCCCGATGCCTGACGCCGGACGCTTCCGTGCGCGACGCTGCGCAGCTCATGCGCGAGGGCGACTTCGGCCTCGTCCCGGTCGTGGACAGTGAGGAGAACCGGCACCTCGAGGGCGTGATCAGCGACCGCGACATCACGGTGCGCTGCGTCGCGGAAGGGCACGATGGCAGCTGCCGCGTCGGCGACCACATGAGTCGCGACACGCGGACGGCGCTGGAGGATGACGACGTCGATCGGGTGATGGATGTGATGAGGCGCGAGCAGGTTCGGCGCGTGCCCGTCGTCAGCGACTCCGGCCGGCTCGTCGGTATCGTCGCGCAGGCCGACCTCGCGCTGCAGCTCGACGACGAATCGTCGGTCGAGAAGACCGTGGAGAGGATCTCGGAGCCAGGTCGCTGAGATCGGCGGTCGGCATCGCGCAGGAAAGCCCCGTCGACGGTTGACCCGCCCGACGGGCACCGCTATCCTTTCAAGGCTCGGCGGTGACGTCGGGCGTGCCCCGCGAGGCGACGGCGAGAGCCGATCGAATCGCGGGGAACGTGTCTGGGCGCCCGTAGCTCAACTGGATAGAGCGTCGGACTACGGATCCGAAGGCTGGGGGTTCGACTCCTCCCGGGCGCGCTGTGGGTCGGGTGACGTTGCTCCGCGAGGCTGTTTCAAATCGAGGGAAGCGAGTGCGGATCGCGGCCGGTCACGTGCCGGCCGAGGAAAGTCCGAGCTCCGCAGGGCAGGGTGCCGGCTAACGGCCGGGCGTCGCGAGACGACGGAAAGTGCAACAGAGAGCAGACCGCCGATGGCCCGCGAGGGCACAGGCAAGGGTGAAACGGTGGGGTAAGAGCCCACCGCGCTCCCGGCAACGGTGAGCGGCACGGCAAACCCCACCCGGAGCAAGGCCAAGCAGGGGCGAGGCGCGGCCCGCGCCGATGAAGCCCCGGGTAGGCCGCACGAGGCAGCGAGCGATCGCCGTCCCAGAGAAATGATCCGCCCCCGGTTCGCCGGGGACAGAACTCGGCTTATTCGCTTCCCTCTTCAGGCGCCCGTAGCTCAGTTGGATAGAGCGCGTGCCTCCGGAGCACGAGGTCACAGGTTCGAATCCTGTCGGGCGCATTCTACGACAAATGGCGCAGCCATCGAGGCTTGCGCCATTTTTCCATCATCCTCCCGGGAGCCCTCGTCCGCCGCAGGGCTACCAGCCTGAGGGTGGGTCGAGGGTTCCGTATCGCACGGGCTCGGCCTCCGGCTCGGGAGCGCTTTCGGGAACGAAGGGAGCGGGCGAGCCGGGCCGATCCGCGAGGCGGTAGAAGCGGTGCCCGGGTGCGTGCAGGTGGACGATCATCTCCCCGATCAGGCCGAGCGCGATCGTCTGTAACCCGACCACGATGAGGAGCACCGACAGCACGAGGAGGGGGCGATCGGCGATGCCGTAGCCCCCGATCTTCTCCGCGAGCAGGAAGAGCAGGGGCACGATCCCCGCGAAGAGCGCGACCGTGCCGGCCAGGCCGAAGAATCGGAGCGGCTTCTGCGTGAAGCGAAGGACGAAGAAGAGGCCGAGCACGTCGATGGCGCGGCGGATGTAGATGCCGATCCCGTGCACGCGCGGCTGCATGTCCCGCGGGTCCTGCGGGGCATCGAACTCCACCACCCGATAGCCCTCTCGAGCGGCGAGGAGCGGAAGGAACCGGAAGAAATCGCCGTACAGCGGCAGATCCGTGAGCACCTTCTTGCGCAGGACGCGCACCCCGCAGGCGAGGTCGTGGAACTGTCCGCCCACGGTGGACGAGACCAGCGCGTGAAAGACGCGGTTCTGAAGCCGATTGATCCAGGAGTCGCGCCGAGGCCAGCGACGGGCCACGACCATGTCCACGCCCTCGCCCATCTGTCGCAGCAGCGACGGCAGCGCGGGCGGGTCGATCCGCGGGTAAGCGGGCAGCGTCAGGACCGTGTCGTAGCTGGATTGGGCGCAGCCGATCTTGAGCAGCGTCGCCTCGCTGGAGCTCTGGCTCGCGACGAGGGCGCGCACCGGCTCGCCGGCGGCGCTCAGTGCCGCGATCGGCCGGAGCTGAGCTTCGTACCAGGGCTGCGCGACGAAGATGACCTCGTACTCCGTCCCCAGATCGCGGAGCCATGACGCGCACTCCTCGTAGACCTGCCGAAGGTCCTGCGGCCTCTCGCTGACCGGCACGACCACGGACAGCCGGGAGGGAGCCCCCGAGCCGACCACCAGGTGCTCGCCGTTCGTGCAATGCCCGCTCAGCATGGGGGCACCGCGCGGAAGAGCGGCGTCGGCCCCTTCGTCGGCCGGTACCACCGTAGCAGCACCTCTCCGATCAGGCCGAGCAGCAGCAGGAAGAAGGCAAGGCTGATCCAGAGCACCGCGACGCTCGGGAACACCCATGCATCGACCGACGTCGGCCGGAGCGTTTCGAGCGAGACGACGGAGCCGACGCCGAAGAGCGTGCCGACCACGAGCGCGACCAGCGAGGCCCCCCCGAACACCAGCAGCGGCGCCTCCCGGAACCGCGCGAGAGTCCGGAGCAGCAGCATGTCGCTCACGACCTTCCAGATCCGCGACAGCCCGTACTTGCTATGGCCGAACCGTCGCGCGTGGTGCCGCACTGGCACCTGCGCAACTCGCGCTCCGACGGTCGCGGCAGCGACGGCCGGTATGAAGCGATGCATGTCGGAATACAGGTGCAGGCGCTCCAGGACCGGCTTCCGGAATGCCTTCAGTGAACAGCCGTTGTCACGGATGCGGACTCCGGTCACCCGGCCGATCAGCCAGTTCGCCACTCGCGACGGAATCTTCCTCGTCAGTAGAGGGTCCTTTCGACCGACCCGGTATCCGACCACAATGTCGTATCCCTCGTGTAGCTTGCTCACCAGCAGCAGGATGTCCAGGGGATCGTTCTGCAGATCGCCGTCCATGCTGACGATGACCTCCCCGCGCGAAGCGTCGAAGCCCGCCTGCATGGCCGCCGTCTGGCCGTAGTTGCGCGCGAGCTGGACCACCCGGATCCGCCCATCCTCCTCCGCCGCCGCATGCAGCCTCGCCAGCGTGCCGTCCGTGCTACCGTCGTCCACCGTGATCGCCTCCCACCCCTCTACCTCCGACAGCGCGACGCGCAGGGCGCCGAGCAGAGGCTCGACGCTCTCCTCCTCGTCGTAAAGCGGAATCACCACCGATAGCTCGGGCTTTTCCACGGGCGGCGCGAGACTCGGGAATCACCGGAAACGACCGCGCCGGGTCGGGATGAGGGGTGCGCGATCGTGCTCACGAACCGGAGGCCGCAACAGACGTGCCCGCCCGGAGATCCGCTAACGCAGTGCCTGAGCGCTCGCGAGACCCGGGCGAACGTTGCATTGACGCAACAGCTACGCGGCCCAGCCGCCGCGAAACATGACTATCGGGCGCACCGTCGCCGGCGGCCGTGCAATCGGCGGATCGTCGTCGCCCGCGCCGCGAACGCGTCGGCTGCCTGCGCTTCCGCCCGGCGCGACGGAACGCTTTAGGCCGTTGAGGAGTTAAAAGGTGCCTGGCGTTCCCACCGAGACCGGAGTGCAAGACAATGTTGATCCGAAGGCCGAGCGACGTTGCATCCTCGGAGATCACGCCGGAGCGGGACTACCTGGATCGTCGCCGATTCATGCATGAGGCGGCGAAGGCGGCGGCGGCGCTGGCGGTTGTCCCCGCGGCTCTGGGCGCGGCATGCGAGCGCGCAGAAGCGAGGACGCGCGGTGGCCGTCTGGCAGCCGGTCTGGACGTGGCGTTCGGGCAGGGGCTGCAGGAGGAGCCGACGTCGTACGAGGACATCACGCACTACAACAACTACTACGAGTTCGGCACAGACAAGGAGGATCCGTCTCGCAACTCGGGCGGCTTTCATCCGTCACCCTGGAAGCTGGAGGTCGGCGGGGAGTGCAGCAAGCCTGCGAAGTACGACCTCGCGGACTTCCTGAAGCCGTATGCGATGGAGGACCGGGTGTACCGGCTTCGCTGTGTGGAGGCGTGGTCGATGGTGATCCCGTGGCGCGGCTTTCCGCTAAGCGGGGTGATCGAGCGGGCGCAGCCCACGTCGAAGGCGAAGTATGTGGCGTTCACGACCGTCTACCGTCCTTCGGAGATGCCTGGACAGCGTCGGGGCGTGCTCGACTGGCCGTACCGTGAGGGGCTACGGATGGATGAGGCGATGCATCCGCTGACGCTGCTGGCGACCGGGCTCTACGGGAGGGACCTGCCGAATCAGGACGGGGCTCCGCTGCGGCTGGTCGTGCCGTGGAAGTACGGCTTCAAGAGCATCAAGTCGATCGTCAAGATCGACTTCGTGGAGAAGATGCCCTACACCACCTGGAATGCCATGGCCCCTGACGAGTACGGCTTCTACGCGAACGTGAATCCGGAGGTGGACCACCCGCGCTGGAGCCAGGCGCGCGAGCGTCGGATCGGCGAGTTCCGGCGTCGTCCGACCCTGATGTTCAACGGCTACGCCGATCAGGTCGCATCGCTGTACTCCGGGTTGGACCTGCGGAAATGGTATTGAGAGCGGATGCGGGCTCACGCGCGTGGCTGACCACGCGGCGTCAGATCCGACTCGTCAAGGTGGGGGTCTGGGTACTCGGTCTGACGCCGCTCGTATTGCTGGCCGTCCGCGCGCTCGGGCCCGGGCTGGGCGCGAACCCGATCGAGGCGATCATCCTGCACCTCGGTCGCTGGTCGCTGATCCTGCTGCTCTCGACCCTGGCGATCACGCCACTGCGGCGGCTTACCGGCTGGAATCCGCTGATCCAGGGGCGACGGCCGCTGGGTCTGTTCGCGTTCTTCACCATCGTGCTGCACCTGCTCTCCTACATCGGCCTCGACCAGTTCTTCGCCTGGAGCTACATCATCGAGGATGTCTACAAGAGGCCGTACGTGACGGTGGGGACAGCTGCCGTGCTGCTGCTCATTCCGCTCGCCGCCACCTCCACGAAGGGGTGGATCCGTCGCCTGGGGCGCCGCTGGACTCGGCTGCACCGCCTGGTCTATCCCGCCGCGATCCTCGCCGTGATCCACTTCTACTGGAAGGTGAAGGCCGACGAGCGCGACCCGCTGATCTTCGCCGCGATCCTCGCCCTCCTGCTGCTGCTGCGGCTTCCTGCGGTTCGCCGTCTCGGATCGGCGATCGCAGCCGCGGTGCGGTCGGGGGTCGTTCGACAGCCGGATATCGGGGAATCCCCCACGATCTGACCCACGATTCCCGATTGCGGAGGCCTTCTGCTGCGCCGATCTTGAGATCTTACTCGGGCGGAGGCCGACATTCACCTGGCGGGGAACTCTCACATGCCGATCCTTCAGCACGTCATCGACTCCGCAGCGGTCCTCGCAGGAGGCGTCGTGCGGGACTGGGACGCGATCGCCGCGTCGGCGGCCTGGCTCGACGTGCCTCAACCCATGGACGAAGACGGGTTGAGCGATCTGATCCGGCTGCTCGCGGAGGCGGCCAGGGATCGCGAGCGGGGGGAGGAAGGGGCGTCCAAGGCGCTGATCCGCGCCGCGCTGATCCACGGGCGCGAGCGGCGCGGCAACGGCTTCTCGGAGGATCTGCTCTTCCGCGAGTACCACCTTCTCCGCCGCGGCCTATGGGAACGACTGCGCGAGGTCGGACCGCGCGACGCCGCGGACGCGATCCTGCGCATCGACGCGGAGATCACGATGGCCACGGCAGCGAGTCTGCACGGCTTCCATACCGAAGGAACGCCGACGGTCGACGAGGAGCTGGTGGAGCAGCTCGCCAGCCGCTGGTCCTTCAGGTAGCCCCGCCTGCGGCGCCCGGCGGGGTAGCCTCGTCGCCTCCCCGCGGCGCCCGGTCCCCGGCCTCCAGTGGCTCGGCAGGGGACTCGTCGCCGCTTCGCGGCGGGCTCGCCGCAGCTTCCGGGAGCGTGCTCTGCTCGGATTCCGCTTCGTCGTCGGCTTCCATCGGCTTCGGGTCCAGCGTGTCTACGGCGCGGTCGAGAACGGCGAGCCCCTTGTCGAAGAGTCCGGCCGGGTGGAGTGGGGATTTCGCCGCGGGCGGGGACCCGCCTCGCGCACCTCTGAACGGCGAGGCCGCGCCGTCCGGACCCTCGTACTTTTCGTCCTCGTCCTCTCCGACGACGGTGTGGTGGACGAGCGCCTCGAGGCGGCCGAGCAGCGTCGGGCTACCGGCGCGGCTCACGCCGAAGAGGCCTTCGGGATCCTCCTCCGCGGCTTCGGCGGCGCCGTACAGGCTGAGCCAGCGGTCGAGGCGCTCGCCCAGGCGCATCACTCCGTAAAAGCGATGACCCGGGCTTTCGCCCGGGTGGGCGAGGTCGAACACGAGCGCGGCGAGCGCGAGGATGCTGATGCCGATTCCCTTCACCCCGTCCAGCAACAGCTTGATCTCGTAGACGACGAAGTCTCGCAGCACCACCCTGCGCGGCCGATCGAGCCGCTTCCTCAATCCACGCGGGTCGAGTCCGCGGCGCGCGCGGGGCTCCTCGTCCGGCAGGTCTCGCTTCACTCGGCTCCTGGCAATCCGATGGTCGGCGGCGGATCATCGCCCGCGAGGCACGCGGGCCGGCCGGTTGATAGTGCGAACGCCGAAGCGCGGCGGCAAGGCGACCAGAAGCCGCCGTGGCTTTGGTGCGCGATGGTCGCGACGCTTATCTTTGGACGTCGCCCGGTGAGCTTGCTGAGAGCCGGCGGAGCGATTCGGGAACCTGGACACCGTCGGACCGGTTCCACAACGGGCGACGTTCATGAACGTGGAACTCAGACAGGAGGCGAGGCGTGAGGGGAGCTGCGGTCCTGATGATCGGCGCTGCGGCGCTGGCCGGCGCGACGGGCGCCGAGGCGCAGCAGCCCGAGACGCCGAAGCCGCTCGAAGTCGGCGACATCGCGCCTGACTTTTCGTTGCCGGGGGCGACCCGCTACGGGCTCCTGCAGGCGCCGGTACGACTGAGCGACTACAAGGGCGAGACGGTCGTGCTCGCCTTCTTCTTCAAGGCCCGGACGAAGGGCTGAACGATTCAAATGCACGCGTACCGTGATCAGTACGCGCAGCTCTTCAACAACGGCCAGAACGTCGTTCTCATCGCCATCAGCGCAGACCCGCCGGAGGCGCTGGCGTCGTGGGCGCACGATGACGACTTCCAGTTCCTGATGGCGAGTGATGAGAAGCTCTCCGTCGGCCAGGCGTACGGCGCCCTCTACGCGAAGGCCCCGGTGACCAACCGCAACCTGTTCGTGGTGGGACCGGACGGCAGGATCGCGTACCGTGCAATCCCGTTCCGCGAGATCGACCCGACATCCTACGAGCAGCTCGGTGCCGTGATCGACAGCCTCGTGCCGCCTCCGGTGGATTCGGCGGGGACTCGCTGACGGTCAGGCTCCGGCGACCTTCTCCAGCGCCGTCGACACGTCCTGGTCCTCGCCGACGCCCGTGTAGGTGACGCGACCGGCGGCGTCGAGGATGACGATGAAGGAGGTGGTCGGCGCCTCGAACGCGCGCGTCGCCGCACCGCGGGCGTCATAGAGCACGGTCCCCGGCAGCGGGTGGTCCCGCAGGTGGCGGCGGATCGAGCGTGGCGTCTCGTTGACGGCGACGCCGATGCGCAGGAACTGCACGCGCTCGCCGAAGCGCTGGTGGGCGGCAGCGAGAGTCGGCTCGAGGGCACGGCAGATCGGGCACCAGGTCGCCCAGAACTCGAGCAGCACGGGCCCATTTCCGACATATCGACCCAGGTCGACCGCATTGCCGTCGAGATCCTGGACGGTCGCCGCGGCGGGGCGGCTGCCGATTGGCGGTCCGACGTCTTGCGCGGCGACCGGCCCGGCGCCCAGCAGGATCAGCACGCCGGCGAGCAGGCGCAGCTCCAATATCCGCTTCATTCCACGACCTTCCCTCACAGGACCATCCCCATCTGGATGAAGTAGTACTCCGCCATCGCGAGGAGGATCACTCCGGCGATGCGCTTCACCGCGAGCGTCCAGCGTCCGGCGCGCGGCAGCCTGGCGAGCGAACCGGAGGAGATCCCGACGACGACGAGAATCGCCGTCATGCCGAGGGAGAACGCGAGCAGGTACAGGAAGCCCAGCGCGCCGCTCCCGGTCGCGGCGACGAACGTCAGGATCGCCGCGAACGCGGGGGCGCCACAGGGCGCCGCGACGACGCCGGAGGAGGCGCCGAGCAGGAAGACAGCCGGGTAGGACCCGCCGCGGAGTCCGGCCGCCCATTCCACGATCCTGCGCGGAACGGCGAGCGGCACGACATCGAGCATGACGAGACCGAACAGCAGCAGCAGGTTGCCCATCACGAAGCGCGCCCACGGGCTCGCGCTGATGGTGCCGAAGAGGGAGCCGGTCAGGCCGGCCAGCAGCCCCAGCAGCGCATAGAAGAGCGCCAGCCCGAGCACGTAGGTGAGGGTGAGGGCGATCGTCCGGCCACGACTCGAAGCGCGACCGACGGCGCCACCGATCACGCCGACGGTGATCGGGATCATCGGGTAGATGCAGGGCGTCAGGCTGGTCAGCACGCCGGCACCGAAGACGGTCGCGAGCGCCAGCAGCGGGCTCTCGCGCAGGACCTGTGACAAACCGCTCTGGATCAGTCCGAGTGTGGCCACCTCGCCGCCTGTGGTCGGTTCAGCCGATTGCACGGTGGGTCCTTCCCGCCGCGCGCGACCTCCTTAGAACCTACATCAACGGGATCAGGTTCCGGGCCAATGCGAAGAGCCCCGCCGCAAGCGGCGGGGCTCAGAGGGCGGTCACCGGCGGGTCGGCGAGGAGCCGGTGCTGCAGAAACGGTCCGTCGGACCGCGGGGTTTAAAGTGGCTCCTGTGTACTGCTGTACGCGGCTCTCGGAATCGCCATTGCGATTCGCTCGTTGGTGGGAACTCCTC
The DNA here is from genome assembly GCA_963798855.1 of uncultured Gemmatimonadales bacterium. Taxonomy (GTDB): domain Bacteria; phylum Gemmatimonadota; class Gemmatimonadetes; order Longimicrobiales; family RSA9; genus CAWCUU01. The sequence goes on from CAWCUU010000002.1 coordinate 1,824,405, forward strand.
TCCCGCATCGGGTGCGCCACTCCGTGACGCGGCACCCGGCCCCACACCGGATAACCGACGCCGGGCGCGGCTCCACCGCCACCCTCATCAACCTAAATGCACGAGAGGGTCAAAAGGTTACACGGCCCTCGAGAATCCGCTCGGCCGCGTCGGACGGTCGTCTCCTGTCCCCTCCTGCCGCGCGCCGGTGCTCGTCCAGGATGCGGTGTTTGAGGGTACGAGGCGGACCCGGTGCCGGCAGCCGGGATGCGATCGCGTCGATCTCGCGGATGAAGGACACACGCCGACGGCAGCCTGGACAGACGGCGAGGTGCTCGGTGACGCGGCGCCTCCAGATGGAGCCCATATCGCCGTCCGCGAAGTCGCTCAACCGGCCGAGCACCGGGTGTCCGAGCTGCTTCGTATCCACGACACCTCCACGGTATCGTCCGCGTCTGCGTGTTCCTGTGCTAAATGCCGCAGCGGGCCGGAGGGTTACAACGACGTCGCGGTACGGACCATGCTCTCCTTGCGGAAAGCCGCCGCCTTGCCTAGCCATTGAGGGCGGGATCTCTGCGTGTCAGCGAAAGATACCGTCGCGCGGGGACGCACGACGGGAGGCGGCGAAGGAGCCCTGGATGAGCGAGAGGAACAGCCCTGTCATCGGCCGGACCGCGGCCCTGGTGCTGGCGCTGGCGATGTCCGCCGCACCGAGTGTCGCTCGCGCGCAGAGCGCCTCGCAGCCCGCTGTCCGCGGCCTCGGCGTCGCGGCAGCGGGCGACGAGGCGCCGGAGCCCGGGTTCATGGAGCGGCAGCTCGAATTCGCGCGTGTGCGCGCGGCGCGGGATGATATCCGCGGCGGCCTCGTCGCCGAGTTCCGCTCCAGGAAGATCGCATTCCCTCCATCGGGGATCTTCCTGCGCGTGTTCAAGCGGGAGCGGATCGTCGAGCTCTGGGTGCGCCCGGCAGGCACCGAGCGTTACACGCTGTTTCGAAGCTATCCGATGTGTGTGCTGTCGGGCGGACTGGGTCCCAAGCGAGCGGTGGGCGACTATCAGGTCCCGGAAGGCTTCTACCATCTGACGTACTTCAATCCATCCAGCGAGTACCTGCTCTCGCTAGGCATCAGCTATCCGAATCGCGCCGATTCGCTGCGCACCGCCGACAGTCCTCCGGGCGGAGACATCTTCATCCACGGAGGCTGCAAGACGATCGGCTGTGTTCCAATGACGGACGAGCAGATCCGCGAGATCTATTGGATGGCGGTCGAGGCACGGACTGCGGGACAGCGCGTGATTCCGGTGCACATCTTCCCGACGCGTCTCGACCCGCCGGGACTCGCCTGGCTCGAGCGACAGTACGCCGATCGGCCCGACCTGAGCGGCTTCTGGCGTAACCTGCAGAAGGGCTATCTGATATTCGAGCAGACGCACCGACTGACGCCAGTCGCGGCCGATGCCCAAGGACTCTACGTGTTCGGCCGTGAGGCCGCGCTGGAGCTGCTCGCGCAGCGCCAGCGCGCGGTGCACCGACCGGGGGCGCCGAAGCTCGTGGGTCGGCCGGTGGACGCGCCGCCCGCGCTCGACGAGCCCGGACCGCCTGTGCCGACACCGGCTGAGGTGCCGCTGCGCGCCGGCGCCACCATCCCACTCGCCGCGCCTGCGGCCGAGGAGAGTCTCGTCTCTTCGCCCGCTCCCGACGTCCGTTCGGTCGCTCCCGCGCCGGGCGCGCCGGATCCGCCGCTCGCAGGACGTCCGCTCGATGCCGCCATTCCGAACCCCGCAGTGCCGGCCGCCGTCGATCCCGTCGCGGATCCGGCTGCCGCGGGCGCGGCGCATTCGGCGGCCCGTAACGATGGTCCCGGTGGGGCTGCCGCCGCGCCGCCCCAGACGCCGCTCGCCGGCCGGCCGGCACCCTTCCAGAACCGGCCACTCGAGCACGGGCTGATCCAGAAGCCTGCCGACGGCTCTGGCGCCGCGGCGGCTGTTCCTGCCGATTCGGCGCCCACCGCCCGACGGACTGGCCGGCGAGGCGCGAAGAAGCCGCCGCCGCTGCTCGGCCGACCGGCCGAGGCTGCGCCGGATTCCACGGGCGCAGGCGGCGACCGCGTGCGTTGATTTTGGAGGCGCTCCACTTCCCCGGAGGAAATGAATGAAGGAACGGCTCCTCGCGGCCGCTCTCGTGGTCGGAGCCGTGCACCCGGCGGCGGCCGGCGCCGCCACCGCACCGGACACCACGGCGTTTCAACAGGGCGTCACCTACCGCATCGAGGCCGTGCTCGACGAGACGGAGCAGGTGCTGCATGGCCGGGCTCGGATGCGCTACGTCAACCACGCCCCGGCGTCGCTCGACACGCTCTATTTCCACCAGTACCTCAATGCGTTCCGCCCGAACAGCGCCTGGGCACGGCGGGAGCTGGAGTTCGGCGAGCGCCGCTTCCAGGATCTGGGGCCGGAAGAGCACGGCTTCGAGCGCTTCACGCGGCTCGAGGTGGACGGCCATATCGTGGCGCCGACGTACCCGTTCGCTCCGGACTCCACCGTCGCGGCGGTGCCGCTGCCGGCGCCGCTCGGATCGGGCGACTCCCTCGTGGTCGACATGGACTGGGACGCGCGTCCCTCGACCGTGCCGCGGCGGCAGGGCCGTGCCGGCCGCCACTGGGACTTCGCGCAGTGGTATCCCCGCATCGCGACCTACGACAGCGCCGGGTGGGAATACCACGTGCTGCTGCCGCAAGGCGAGTTCTACGGCGAGTATGCCACCTGGGACGTTGCTCTGGACTTGGCCGACGACCAGGTGATCGGCTCGACCGGCGTGCCGGTAGAAGGGGATCCCGGCTGGCAGCGCGCTGCGGCCGGAGGACAGACGGTCGAGATCGATCGAGATGCATACCCGCCGCTCCCCGCGGAGTCGCTCGGGCTGCTGACGGGCGCCGCGCCCGCGCCGGGGCGGAAGCGCGTGCGCTGGAGAGCCGAGCACGTTCACCACTTCGCCTGGAGCACCGACCCCGCCTACATCTACGAGGGCGGTCGAGCTGGCGACGTGCTGCTCCACGTCCTCTACCGTCCGGGCGACGAGGCCGAATGGGGCGATGGGAAGGCCGTCGAACGCTCCCGCAGGGCGCTGCAGTGGCTCGAGGGCGTGCTCGGTCCCTATCCGTATCCACAGCTCACGAACCTGCATCGCCTCGAGCGCGGCGGCACCGAGTTCCCGATGTTGGTCATGAACGGCGGCGCCAGTCAGGGACTGATCATCCACGAATTCTCGCACCAGTGGATGATGGGCATCCTCGGTAGCAACGAATGGAAGGAGGCCTGGCTGGACGAGGGATTCGCCTCCTTCCTAGCGGGCTGGTTCCAGCAGGAACACGGCGACACGACGATCTGGCGGGAGCTGCTCACCCGGCTCGCGAAGGTCGAGGCGTCCGGCCGGACCCAGCCGGTGTCCACGCCCGCGGCGGACTTCGTGGACTTCTCCATGTACAACACCATGAGCTACACGAAGGGCGAGGCGGTGCTCTACATGCTGCGCGAGCTGATCGGAGACGATGCCTTCCGTCAGGGGCTCCGCGCCTACTCGCTCGGGCAGCGATTCCACCACGTGAACGAGGGTGACCTACGTGCCGCGATGGAGAAGGCGAGCGCGCAGGACCTCGCCTGGTTCTTTCGGCAGTGGCTCCACACGACCGACCGCCTGGACTACGGCATCGCCTCGGCCTCGAGCCATCGCGCCGCGAACGGAGCGTGGCTGACCGAGGTCGAGGTGCTGCGCGCCGGACAGGCGTGGATGCCGGTCACCCTGCAGGTGGACGGTGTGCGGAAGACGTTGACCTCGCACGAGCGAAGGCAGGTCGTCGAAGTAACCACGCCCGCCCGACCCGAGCGCGCGGTCCTGGACCCCGACTACCAGATCCTCGACCTCGATCGGGGGAATAATGGGGAGGCGCTGACGGCAGGCGCTGACGGCAGGCGCTAAGCTCAGGCGCTGACGGCAGGCGCCTTCGGTGAACGCCTTCAGTTCGCGCCTTCAGTGAGCGCCTTCAGTGAGCGCCTTCAGTGAACGCCTTCAGTTCGCGCCTTCCTCCGTTGGCCTTCTCGGGATGCGCAGGGTGAAGGTGGAGCCTTTTCCCGGCTCGCTCTGGACGGAGAGGTCGCCTCCGAGCAGGTGGGCGAGCTTTTTCGAGATCGCCAGGCCGAGGCCGGTTCCGCCGCGGGCGGCGGCCCCTTCCACCTGCTCGAACTCCTTGAAGATCCGCTCCAGATCCTCCGAAGGGATGCCCGGGCCCGTATCGGTGACAGTGCACTCTGCCCAGCTGGTCGCCTCGTTGCCGGTCAGGGTGTCGCGCGCTTCGCGCAGCGCGACCCGCACGGAGCCGGAGGCCGTGAACTTCACGGCGTTCGACAGGAGGTTGAGCAGAATCTGTCGGACGCGGGCGGGATCGGTCACGGCCGGGATGCGCTCCGGCGCCTCGACGATCAGCTCCAGCCCCTTCTGGCGCGCCTGCAGCTCGACGGAGGTGAGGGTGTCCCGGAGCAGCGCGCCAAGATTCGTCGGCTGTCGGGAGATGACGACCTTACCGGCTTCGATCTTGGAGATGTCGAGCACGTCGTTGATGAGCTCGAGAAGGTGCTCGGCGCTGCGGTTGAGCTTGCCGAGCGCCTCGCGCTGACGATCGGTGACGCCGCCGAAGAAGCCGTCGAGCAGGAGCTGGTTGTAGCCGACGAGGGCATTGACGGGGGTGCGCAGCTCGTGGCTCATCGAGGCGAAGAAGCGGGAGCGTTCCGTCATGGCGCGCTCGAGCTGGGCCGCCTGGGTGCGGGCGCGGGCGTGGAGCAGCGCGTTCTCGATGGCGATCGCGGCCTGTCGCGCTAGCGCGTGCAGCAGCGCGGCGTCGGAGTCGCGGCGGAAGCCCTCCTCGCGGCGGCTGAGGACGGCGAGGAGCATGGGCGGCACGTTGCGGCGATGGACCGCTGCGGCGAGAAGCGAGCGGAGGCCGTGCGGCTCGAGGGCGTCGCGGCCGGCCTCGGGCAGCTCCGCGAAAGGCACGACCGCCGCATCATCGTCGTGGCTGTCGAGCCAGCCGAGTATGGACTCGGTCAGCGAGTCCACGAGCGGATCGTTGGCGTCGATGCCGGCCGTGGCGCGGACGGCGTCCGGGGAGTCATCGCCTGTGAGGATGAGCAAACCCAGCTCGGCGCGGAAGACATCGCGCGTCTGACGGGCGACGTGCTCCGCCATGCGGGCGGGGTCGGAGGTGCGGATCAGGGTGTCCGAGACACGGGCGATCGCGGACAGCTCGTCGTGGCTGCGCTTGATGCGGGCCATCACTTCGACGCGGGCGAGGAGCTCGCTGCGGCTGCACCCCTTGTTCAGGAAGTCATACGCTCCGAGCTCGAGGCCGCGGACGACGAGATCGTCGGTCGGCGATGTCGCCGTGAGGAAGATCACGGGGATGGGTGCGGTTCGGGCGTCCGCCTTGAGCCGCTCGACGACGCCGAAGCCATCCATGTCGGGCATGTGCACGTCGAGCACGACCACGTCCGGGCCCCACTCGCGGGCGCGGTCGATACCTTCCTCGCCGCGGGACGCGGTGATCACCTCGTGCCCCGCCTCGGTCAGCGTAGCCGCGACCGCGACGCGCGGGATCTTCTGATCATCGACAACCAGGATTCTGGGCATCACTCTCCATCCTGGGGGGCAATGGACGCACGGCACCAGTGCGCGATCGTCGGTCCGATGCGGTCCAGTGGCAAAACCAGCTCGGCGACCTCCGCCGCGGCTCGCGGCATGCCGTAGATCACAGCCGTCTCCTCGCTCTCGGCGATCGTTCGACCCCCCGAATTCCGTAGTCGGCGCAATCCGTCGGCGCCGTCGCGGCCCATGCCGGTCAGCACCACGCCCATGGCCCGCGCGCCGACCACGTCGGCGGCGGAGGCGAGCAGCTCGTCCACCGAAGGCCGATAGAGGGACTGCTCTCCCGCCTCGTCGACGCGTAGCCGGAAGCCGCGGGAGTCGCGCACGATCCAGGCGCTACACCCACCGGGAACGACCAGGACCGATCCGGCGCGCAGGGTGTCGCCGTCTTGCGCCTCTCGAACCTCGAGCTCGCTGCGCGGATCGAGCCGTCGCGCCAGGGGACCGGTGAAGCCGGGAGGCATGTGCTGCGCCACGACGACGGCGGCCCCGAGCGTGCCGGGAAGGGATGGCAGGAGCCGGGCCAGGGCCCTCGGTCCGCCGGTCGAGGCTCCGATGATGATCAGGTCGAACGGGCAATCACCGCCTCGTTCGGGCTCCACCGGCACCAAGGCGGCGGAGCTGCCGGTCGCAGTGACACGCCGCTCCGCGTCCGAAGCGCCGGTTTCCGCGATCGCCCGGATCTTCTCCTCCAGCATCGGTCCGAGCGCGTAGATGTCGATCTCGCGCCCGGCGAGACTCTTGTCTATGAAGTCGACGGCGCCCAGCTCGAGCGCCTCGAGCGTCTCGGTGGCGCCCGCGCTGGCGACGCTGCTGAGAAGGATGACCGCGGTCGGGGCGACACGCATGATTTCGCGCAGCGCCTCGAGGCCATCCATCTCCGGCATGTTCACATCGAGCAGCACGAGGTCGGGGCGCAGCTCGCGAGCCCGCAGGACGGCCTCGCGCCCGTCGGCCGCAGTGCCGACAATGCGCGCCCCGGCGATCCCGGAGACGATGCGCTCGACCGCGCGCCGAACGAAGGCGGAGTCATCCACGATCAGGACGTCGAGCGAGCGCACCTCAGGACTCCGGCAGGCGGTAGTAGATCGCGCCGCTCCTGCGCACGGCCTCGAACGGTGTCGGCGTGCGGCTCAAACTCTCCGAGTGACCGAGGAAGAGCAGTCCGCCCGGGGCCAGCACCCGGCCGACTTCCTGCAGCAGGCGCCGGGTCGCGGCGTCGTCGAAGTAGATGAGGACGTTGCGGCAGAAGACGACATGCTGCGGCGGGAACGACTCGCTCCAGCCGGGCTCGACCAGGTTCGTACGGCGTAGCAAGACGCTGCGCCGGATCACCGAGCTGAGCCGCCAGAGGTCGCCTTCACGGCGGAAGTAGCGATCGCGCACGTCCGGCTCCACGCCGCGCAGCGCGTGCTCGCGGTAGAGCCCGTGACGCGCGCGCTCCAGGGCCTGCGGGTCGATGTCCAGCCCGGTGATCCGGACCTCCGAGAGGGGCACCACACCGCAGCGGGCTACCGTGATTGCGAGGGAATACGCCTCCTCACCGGACGCGCAGCCGGCCGACAGAATTCGTATGGGTGCGTTGTCACGCCTCTGGCGCCTGCGCAGGATCGGCAGCACCTCGTCGCACAAGAGCTCCAACTGTCGTCGCTCGCGCAGGAAGTAGCTCTCGTTGTTCGTCAGCGAGGTGAGCAGCCGGTCCAGGTCGTCGGCCCGCAGCGGGTGGAACTTCAGGTGGAAGTACAGCTGTTCGAACGTGCCGAGGCCGAGCTCGGCCCGGCTCGCGTCCAGGCGTGAGCGCAGGATGTCGCGTTTCTCCGGTCCGAACCGCAGTCCATAGCGATCGGCCAGCCATTCGCTGAACAGGCGGTACTGCTCGTCCGTGAAGGTCACCGCCATCAGGCGCCCCCGTCAGGGACGAACCCGCCCAGCGCGGCCGCGGCCGCGCTGCGCACCAGCGGATCGGGATCGTGATCACGCAGGAACCGGAATCGTTCGCTCCACTCCTCCGAGCCGATATTTCGCAGGGTTCGAACCGCCGCCAACCGGATCTCCCAGTCGGGATCATCGAGGGCGCGCCCGAGTCGCTCCATGGCCTCGGGCGCCGCGAGATGTTGCAGGGCTGAGGCCGCGGTGCGGCGCAGGTCGGTGTCCGGCCGGTCGAGTCCGGCGGCGAGCGGTTCGGCCGCGCGCGGGTCCCCGAGCAGACCCAGGGAGCGCAGGGCCGCCGCCTGCACCTCCGGCGCGGGATCCGCGAGCGCCCGCAGGAGCGGGGGGAGCGCGGATGACAGACCGGTATGGCCGAGGGCACGGGCTGCCTGGAAGCGCTCGTAGGCGCTGTCGCTGTCGAGGAACTTGGCGAGTCGGGCCACGGCCTCCTCACCGCCTGCCGAGCCGAGCGCGCCGAGCAGCGCGGCGCGAGCGAAGGGCTCGTGCTCCCGCTCCAGCGCCTTCAGCACCGCGTCACGAGCAGACGATGCGTCGCATCCGTCGAGCGCCGAGCCGGCCGCGGCTCTGACGTCGGGATCCACGTCGTCCAGCAGATGGGCGAGCTCTTCGCATGGCGGGTGTGGCAGCCTGCCGAGCGCACGGGCCGCGGGGGCGCGACGCGCGGGCTCGGACAGCGCTTCGACGAGCAGGTCCCGTGCGACGTCCTCCGGGCAGCGCACGAGCGCGTCCGCGGCTGCGGCGCGGACTCCCGCGTCCGCGTCGGCGAGGAGCGGCAGAAGACGCCGGGCCGACTCCGCCTCGAGGGAGGGAAGCGCGGCGAGGAGCGCCGGGCGATGCTCGGATGGGCCTGCGAGTCGGTCGAGCACCTGCGTGGCGAGACGTTCAGCCGGGAGGAGTCGCAGCCCGGCGAGGGCGGCGGGTTCCGTTCGTTCGCGTTCGAGCCCGGCGAACAGCGCGTCGGAGGCGTCCTCGGTGCCCGCTATGCCGAGCAGGCGAGCCGACGTCTCCTCTCCCCGCGCGCTGAAAGCGGTGGACAGCGACGCCGACTGCGGGGCCACCGCGGTTCGCAGCCAGTCCGGCGGCTCGACCTCCGGGTGTGCCGCGAGGATGGCCGCACAGGCGCGCCAGGCGGCGCCCGCGAGAGCCGTGTCGTCGGACTCGGCAGGGCCGCGGAGGAGCGGTAGCGCGGCCGGTGAGGCGATCTCCGCCAGCGCTGCGAGCGAGGCCTTGGTGAGCAGCGAGTCTTCCGGAACCGGCCGCAGCGCGGGCACGGCTCGCGCGTCGCCGATGCGTCCCAGCGCAGCGATCGCGGCGAGCCGGACCCAGCGGCCGCCGTCGGTCGCTGCACGCATCAGCGGCTCGATCGCCCGGGCATCGCCCGATTCGCCGAGCGCTTCCGCGGCGGCGGCGGCGAGGTTTTCGTCCTGATCATCGAGGAGCGGGAGGAGGTAGGGGGTGGCGATGGGGTTCGCCGCGTCGCCGATCGTGCTCACGGCGAGAATGCGGTGGTCCGCATCGTCGGCCTCCCGCGCGTCGCGGCCGAGGACCTCGATCGCGTGCTCGGCGACCGTGGACTCGGGAGCGGCGAGGGTCGCGAGCACCGATCGAGCGGCGTTGCGGCGTGCGGCATCGGCTGGCTCGCGGAGCGCGGCCGAAAGCGGTGCGAGGAGCCGTTCGACGCCGTGGACCTGGGAGAGCCCCTTCAGAACCTGCGCCCGATCCCACGACGGCGCGACGCCTACCCGATCCAGAACGATCTCGATCAGCCACGCGCTGCGGCCCTCCGCCAGCTCGCGCTCGGCCACGCGGCGCACCGACTCCGTCGAGTCGGTCGGCAATCCGGGGGTGCGCTTTTCCTCAGACACGGAAACGGTTCACCAGCTCCGTGAGGCTGGTCGCCTGAGTGGACAGGTCCGCTGCCGCGCGTGCCATCTCCTTGACGGACGATCGCGTCGAGCGCGCCCCCTGGCTGATGTTCTCCGTCGCCCTCAGGATGAGCTCGCCGCCCTTCTTCTGCTCCGCCGTGGCGGCGAAGACTTCCTGCGTCTGTCGGTTCATGTTGTCGACGGCCTGCACGATCTGTCGACTCGCTTCCGTCTGCTCCCGGTTCGAGATGAGCGTCTCCTCGGCAATGTGCTCGATATGCCGTGTCGCGTCGGTGGTCTGTTCCGCCGCCCGGATCTGCTCTTTGGCCGCCAATGCGACCTCGTCCATCAACGTGCGTGTTCGGCCCGAGAACTCGACGATGCGGGCCAGCACCTCGCGCGCCTCATCGGCCACCTGGATCCCGCTGCGGGTGCGCTTGACGACGCGCTCGGCCGAGCTCGCCACGAGATCCACCTCGCCGCGCACCTCCTGGATGGTACCGCCGATCTCTCGCGCGGCGTCCACAGACCGCTCCGCCAGACGGCGAATCTCCTGGGCGACCACCGCGAATCCCCGGCCCTGCTCGCCGGCGCGCGCCGCCTCGATCGAGGCGTTGAGCGCGAGCAGATTCGTCTGGTCGGCGATGTCCTCGATCAGCTCCGAGATCCTGCCGATCGACTCGCCGCGCTCCAGCAGCCGATCGATCGTCTCCTTCAGCTCGTTGATCTCGCCGTGGATCTTCCGCATGCCGGCGACCGTCCGCTCGACCGCGTCGCCGCCCGCGCCGGCCTCTTCGGCGGCGGTGGCCGAGATCTTCCGGGTCTCCTCGACGTGTCGAGCGACCTGCGTGATGGAGGCGACCATCTCGCCGATCGTCGCGGAGGTCTGCTCGATCGAGGCGCCGAGCGTTTCGGCGCTGGATGCGGTCCGCTCGATCGACGTGCCCATCTCGCCGATGGACGTCGAGGTCTGCTCGACGGATGCCGCCAGCGCCGCCGCGTTCTGTGCGACGCGATTGATCTGCGCCGCGATCTCCTCCATCGAGCTGGACGACTCCTCGGTGGCGGTGACCTGACCCTCCACGTTCTGCAGGATCTCTCTCGCGCTGGCGGCGATCTGCTCCGCCGCGGACGCGACTTGCGCCGTGATCGCGTTCACGCCACCGACCGCCTCGCCGAGATCGCCGGCCATGCGGTTGAGGGTGCCGATCAGCGTGCCGATCTCGTCGGAGCTCTCGACGGGCAGTCGCTCGGTCAGGTCGCCGGCGGCGACGGCCCGCGCGAAGCCCACCGCGCGGCCGAGCGGTCCCGAGATCTGACGCGAGATCCAGGCAGCGACGAGCGCTCCGAGGATCGCCGCGAGCAGCGTGAGGCCGATCGTCGCGAAGCGGATGCGGCGCACCGCGAGGTCCACCGCGCCTCGCCGCTCGGCCGCGATCTCGTGCTGCCGCCCATCGAGCGTGGACAGGACGGAGCGGGCGCGGTCCGCGCTGCGGCGGCCGGTCTCGCGAAAGAAGCGGACCACGGAATCGAGCGGAGGCCCGTTCGGCTGGAGGGTGCGCGCGCGGAGCTGCATGCCGGGCTCGGCCACCTGCTGCTGCCAGGTCTCGTAGCTGGTCTGCACCTGGTCGAGCAGGTCGGCGACCGTCCGGTCGTCCGCCAGGCGGCGGGCCTCGGTAACGGCCTGCGCGAAGTCCTGGTCGGCCTGCTGGTAGGCGTCGAGGCCGCTCTGCTCACCCGACAGCAGGTAGTCCCTGAACGCCGCGACGCGGGAGACGAGAGCCGAGCGGATGCCGTCCGTGGCGTCGGACAGTTGATCGGCTCGGTCGCTCGCCCGCTGGAGCTGCTCGATCTGCGCGGTCTGCACCAGCGCCACGACGCCGATCAGCACCATGAAGATGAGGACCACCCCGAAGCCCAGCAGGATCTTCGTGCGTACCCGAGCGTTGCGAAACCAGCCTCCTCCTTCGTTCATCTCCCCTCCCCGTTCAGATCGAGCACCGCATCGAGATCGAGCACGGTGATCGCCTCCCCGTCCGGAGCGTTGGCGACGCCGAGCACGAAGCCGGTCGGAAGCGACGAGCGCGCCTCCTCGGGCGCCGCCTCGAGCCGGACACCCGCCTCGACGACGCGCAGCACACTGTCCACCAACAGCCCCACGGGCTCATCGAGGTGACCGACCCGGATCATCAGCAGGCGAGCATCCTCGCCCGCGGCTCCTTCTCCGAGCCGCGCCGCGAGATCAACCACCGGCACGATTTCGCCGCGGACGTTCGCGACCCCCCGAACCACCGAAGGCACCTCCGGCACCCGGGTGATCGGCGGCGCGCGCAGCACCTCCCGAACGTTTGCGAGTGGCAACCCCAGCAGGAGGCCGCGGACTTGCACCTCCACGTACGCTTCGACCGTGGCGGCGCCCCGGTCTTCAGTCATCGGCCCTCCCGCCGCCGAGGCGCGCCACCTCCCTGCGCAGCACCTCCGGCTCCAGAGGCTTGCAGAGATAGCCATCCGCTCCCGCTTCGAGCGCCGCACGCCGATCGTCGTCTTCCGCTTCCGTCGAGATCACCAGCACGGAGGCTTCGGTTCGCCCGAGCTCCTGTCGCAGCCGGCGCACGAACTCCAGCCCATCCATGCGCGGCATGTTGATGTCGACGATGAACAGCGACACGTCCGGGTGCTGTGCGGCGAGGTCCAGGCCCTCGACTCCGTCGCGGGCGAAGCGGAGGCAGGCCTCATCCCCTTCGAGAACGAGACGATAGAGCTTCCTCATGGTCGGACTGTCCTCGACGACGAGAATGCCGCTTTGCTCAGGCCTCACCGTCCCTCCTGCGCTGTAGCTCGAGATTCAGCTGCGCGAGGCCATCCGGCTCCAGAAGCAGCACGCCCGCGCCCTCCGCCACCACCGCCACCCCGGAGACGCCGCGCGGATGCCCGAGGAAGTCAGGCAGCCGCCTCACCACCGCCTCCCGCTGGTCGACCAGGCGGTCGGCCGCAATCGCTATTGCACGTTCCCCGCCGCGAGCGATCAGCGCCGCCTCCGCTTGGCACGGCGACTCCGCCCAGCGGAAGATCCTCAGCGGGTCGACGAGCGGGATGAGGTGGTCGCGGAAGCGGATCATCTCGGTTCGTCCGACTCGCTGGTGGTCGGGGCGCTGCACCGTCTGGTGGACTTCGAGGGATGGGATGGCGAGGAGCTCCGCGCCGCGGCGGAAGAAGACGGCCGGCACGATCGCGGCGCGCATCGGCAGGAAGAGGGTGAATCGAGCTCCCCCCGCCGAGCCCGCGGCGACCTCGATCGATCCCTGCGCCCGCCGGACCATGCCGGCGACCACATCCAGGCCGATGCCCCGCCCCGATACGGTGTCCACTCGGCGACGGGTCGAGAAGCCGGGTCGGAACAGGACGGAGGCGAGATCGGGCACTCGACCATCTGCGTCGGCGAGGCCCAGCTCCCGGGCCCGCGACTCGATGACGTCCCGATCGAGACCGCGGCCGTCGTCCTCCACCTCGACCCTGACGCGATCCCCCTTCTGCTCCGCTCGCAGCGAGATTCGACCGTCCGCCGGCTTGCCGGCGGCCTCGCGCTCCTCGGGAGACTCGATGCCGTGGCCGATGGCGTTGCGCACGAGGTGGAGGAGTGGCTCGCCGAGACGCTCCACCGTGCTCTTGTCCAGCTCGATCGCCTCGCCCTCCACCTCTACCCGTACCCGTTTTCCCTGCTCGCGGGCGAGCTGTCGCGCGAGGGCGGGAAAGCGTCCGAGAACGCGGCCGACCGGAACCAGGCGCAGGTCCATGACCATCGAGCGGACGAGGGCGGCCGAACGACCGAGCCGCTCAGCGGCACTCTCGACCTCCGCGTCGATGCCGATGGCCCGGAACGAGCGACGGTGCCGATGCTGCAGCTCGTCGAAGGCGGCGTTCACGCCCACCAGCTCGCCGACCGCGTCGAGCAATGCGTCGAGACGTTCGAACGGCACGCGCACGGACTCGCCAATGTCCACGTCAGCGACAGGGTCATCGAATGTGGAGGATCGGGGCGGGGTATCGTGTCCGGCGCCGGCGCCCGAGCCACCGGCCATCGGGGCGTGAGTGGCCGCGGTCTGTCGTTCGACGACCCCCGCCGGCCTGCGTACGCGGGTCGGATCGGGCAGGCGGCCGAGCGCGGCGAGATGCGGGTCCTGGTCCTCCGTCTGAAGGGAGGAGACCGCGCGTCGCAGCGCCAGCAGTCCTTCGAACAACGCCTCGATCGGGCCGCTCTCGTGCTGCCCTGGAGGAGTGCGGAAGAACGTCTCGACGGCGTGCACGTAGTCACGCATCGGCCGGAGGCCGAGCATGGCCGCGTTGCCCTTGAGCGTGTGCAGGGCGCGCAGGAGCTCGGTGCGCCGGCCCTTCGACGGCGGCTCTCCGCTCTCTAGGCCCCGCAGCACGGATTCGAGCAGATCGAGCTGGTCCCCGGCCTCGTCGCGGAACTCGTGGAGCAGCTCGGAGAGATCGTAGCCGTCGCTCAAGCCCCTACTCCCTTCGCGGAGAGCGGCGTCGCTCGGTTGTGACCCCCTCCGGCCAGAAAGCCACCGGCTCGTCGAGCTCCTGGCTGAGCGCGAGCAGGACCGGGTGCAGCGATTGCGGCCTCTCGGCCGGCTCGCTCGCGAGGCAGCGCAGGATCAGGTCGTCGAGAGCCGCGGGGATGGCGTCGCAGAAGCGGCCGGGGGGTGGCGGCGGCTCGTAGCCGAGCTGGGGATACTGCCGCTGGTCGCCCTCGCGGGCCTCGAGCTCGCGATACACGTCCTCGAACGGCCAGCGGCCCGTGAGCAGCTCGTAGAGCACCGCCGCCAGGCCGTAGACATCCGCCGCCGGGGTAGGCACGTCGCAGCGGACCTGCTCCGGGGCCATGTACGGGGCCGTGCCGAGCGGCCGTGCCGGACGTCGGCTGCTGGTGACGCGGCGTGCGGCATCGAAATCGAGCAGCACCGGGACCGTGCCGCGCAGCAGGATGTTCGCCGGCTTGAGATCGAGGTGCAGCCAGCCGTGCCGGTGCAGGTGGTAGAGTCCGGCCCCGATGTGGATGGCGGTGCGCACGGCATCGGTCACATCGAGTCGCCGGTCGTCTCTCCGCTCGAGCAGGTCGAAGAGCGATGGACCCTCGAGGTACTCGAGGAGCAGGAATGGCAAGCCCTCGTGGGCTCCTTCCCGGAAGCTCCGGATCACGTTTGGGTGCTGCAGCCGCCGGAGGATACGGGCCTCGCGACGCAGCGCCGCGGCGGAACGGCGCTCCTCTCGCTGCTCCGGCCCGAGGATCTTGCAGGTGTAGGCGCACCATTCGCCGGCGCTCCACACCTGGTAGAGGTGGCCGTGGCGGCCGACGGCGAGGTGGCCGATCACGGTGAGGTCTCCGGCAATGCGGTCGCCGACCGCGTACGGGAAGGCGCGCCGCTCACGAGCGCGGCGTGCCGGCTCGATCCCGGAAAGCAGACCCATGCGCCGGGGGTGGACGGCCTTCCGGAAGCTCATTCCGGGGCCTCTTCTCCGCTACGCAGCAGGGCTTCGACGCGGCCACGGATCCGGTGGAGCGGAGCCGGCTTGGCGAGGAAGGCGTCGCAGCAGCCGCTCCGCATGATCTCCTCCTCCGTGTGTGCCCGCGCCGTGAGGGCGAGGATCGGCACGCGTCGGGGTCGGCTCTCGCGCTTGATCTGGCGGCCGACCTCGATCCCCGATATGACCGGCAGGTGCAGATCGAGGATCACGACGTCGGGCTGGAAGTCCCGCGCCCGCTCCAGGCCCTCGTCACCGCGCAGCGCGGTCCGCACCTCGTGCTCCTCCGAGAGTACCTCCTCGAGGATGCGCACGAGGTCACTGTTGTCCTCCACGATCAGGATTCTCGCCACGGTTCACTCCCGCGCCCCGTTCTCGCGGCCGGCCGCGAGCGCCGCTGCCGGGAGCAGCTCGCGGAGCGGCACGACAATGTAGCCGAGCCGACTCCACTCCGCCGCAATAGCGAGGCGCGCCTCGTCGAGCTCGCTCACGTCATAGCCGGCATCGCTCAGCGCTTTCCGCGCGAGCCTGGCGGGATTCGTTCGGGATCGACCGTAGACGTCCGGGTACAGCACGAGATGACCGCTGCGCACCTCCGCGATCCGGTATTCGATCAACAGCGGGATCCGCCGTTGCATCACGAGCGTTCGTGTCGTGGAGCCCTTCGCGAGCCGGTCCACCGCTCGCTGCGACAGCGTCGGCGTGCCGTAGCGGTGCACCGTGTGGGCGAGATCGACGACATCCGCGTTTCGCATGCGGACGCAGCCATGCGACGCGGGCTCCGTCAGCGTGCCCTCCAGGGGCGTTCCGTGGATATAGAGCAGATCCCCGAAGAAGAGCTTCACCCGTCCCATGGGGTTGTTCGGACCGGGGGGAGTCACCTTTTCCTTCCGTGCCCAGGGGCTGTCCGGTGGGTGCCACCATGGATTCCACACGGCGCGCAGGATTCGATAGGAGCCTGACGGCGTCTCGTGCCCCGGGCCGCCGACCGCGACCGTATAGCTTCGCGTCCGCTCCCCATGCTCGTAGACGTCCAGTCGGAACGCCGGGATGTTGATCACGAGCACCAGCGGCGCATCCGGCAGCTCGCGGCGCTGCTGGGGCGCCCGAGAGACCGGCCGGGCCGCGCCGAGCAGGGTCAGCACCGCCACCACCCACAGCGCGATCGCACCCGGTCGTTTCATGATTCTCCGATTGCAGTCGAAGGCTCCGCCCCCTGGCGAAGGGGCGCAAGCGACGTGCCTGCGCGCCACGCGTGTGTGCGGGCATGGAGGTCTACGCGGGCAGCAGCGCCTGCAGCGTCGACCGGAGGCGGGAGAGTCCGGAACGGACCATGGCGCTGTCGGCTCCGTATCCGAGGCGAAGGAAGCCCTCCATCGCGAAGTGCTCACCGGGCACGACGAGCACGTCCTGTTCGCGGCGCAGTCGATCGGCCAGCGTCGCGGACGGGATGTCGGCTGCGTAGCGCACCCATGCGATAGCGCCGGCATCGGGGCGGCGGTAGCGGATCAGGCCCGCGTCTGCCAGCGCGTCGACGAGGGGGAGGTTCGAGCGGAGGTGCTCGCGGCAGCGTCGTAGCAGGCGGTCGCGCGTCGAGGGCCGGAGGGCGAATGCCGCGAGGTGTTCGGTGAGAGGTCCATGACCGATCGTGGTGTAGTCGGTCCGGGCCCAAAGACGCGACGCCACTTCCGCGTCGGCCACAGCCCACCCGAAGCGGAGACCGGGCAGACCGTAGGCCTTCGACAGCGAGCCGGTGGCGATGACCCGCTCGAGCTGTCCGAAGAACGAGGGCGTGCGCGATCCGTGCAGCTCTGCCCCCGCGTAGACCTCGTCCGCCAGGATCCAGGTGCCGTTGCGATCGCAGGCCTCAATGATCGCGCCTCGCGCTTCGTCGCAGAGGATCGAGCCCGTGGGGTTGACCGGGTTCGTGACGACGAGCGCTCGCGTGCTCCGGCCGATCGCGGTCCGGATCTCGTCCGGGTCCGGCTGCCACTCCAGCTCCTCCCGTAGCCACACCTCGCGGACGCGGCCGCCGAACATGCGCACGAGCCCCGGCGACTGCATGTAGGCGGGTAGCAGGATGGCGACCTCGGCTCCCGGCTCCACCAGCTCCCAGAGGGCGACGAAATTCGCCTCGGCGCTGCCGTTCGTGACGGCGATCCCGGACGGGTCGACCGCTCCGCCGTACAACGCCGCGATCGCCTCGCGCAACGCGGCTGCGCCGTTCGCCCACCCGTATCCGAGGCGGACGTTCGCGAGCGCGGCGAGGCCGTCAGCGGCGTCGCCCAGCTCCAACAGCTCGGCGATCGTGAGCGGGTGCACGCCGCTTTCCGCCAGATTGAACGCGACGTCGTTCTCCCAGGCGGATTGCCAGCGCTCGAGCTCGAACGGGATGAAGGTTGCGTCCATGGCGCCACTATATCGGCCGCCGTCGCCGCTAGCCAGGCCTCGCCGTGCTTGCGTCGGGGGCCGGGCGCGCCGACAATTCACGCGCTGGGCGGCAGGCTGCGCGTCCGGCGGAAGCGAACGGAGGTGAAGTCGACGTGGACATCCACATCCCAGACGACCTCGTGGAGCCGGGAAACACCCGGATCGTCCTGTGCGTGGCCGACGGCCTGGGCGGGCTGCCGGACCCCGACACCGGACTCACGGAGCTGGAGACCGCGAGCACGCCCAACCTCGACCGGCTGGCCCGTACCGCCGCTCTCGGATCGAGCGTGCCGGTCGGGGACGGGATCACACCCGGAAGCGGGCCGGGGCACCTGGCGTTGTTCGGCTACGACCCGCTCGTCTGGAACATCGGCCGGGGCGTCCTGAGCGCACTCGGTGTCGATTTCGCGCTCCTCCACGGGGACATCGCGGCGCGGCTGAACTTCGCGTCCTTCGATGCGGAGCGTCGCGTCACCGATCGCCGTGCGGGGCGCCCGTCCGACGAGGAAAACCGTCGCCTCGTGCAGAAGCTGAGGGAGCGGGTGCGGCCGCCCGACGGCGCCGAGCTGTTCTTCGAGCCGGAGAAGGAGCACCGACTCGTCATGGTGCTGCGGGGTGGCGGGCTGTCTGCCGAGCTGTCGGACACGGACCCGCAGGCGACCGGCGTGGCGGCCAGGCCGGTCGAGGCGCTGAGCGACGAGGCGAAGCCGAGCGCGCCCATCGCGCAGGCCGTCCTCGATGCGGCGAACGAGGCGCTGGCGGACGAGCCGGTCGCGAACGGTGTGCTGGCGCGCGGCTTCGCCGCCTATCACGCCTATCCGACTTTCCAGGAGCGGTACCGGCTGCGCGCTTGCGCCATCGCGCGCTACCCAATGTATCGCGGTGTCGCGCGCCTGGTCGGGATGGACGTGCAGCAGCCGGCGAAGGACGACCGCGGCAGTGTGGAGCGGCTGGGGGAGGTCTGGGAAGGGTATGACTTCCATTTCATCCACTTCAAGTACACGGACTCGCGCGGCGAGGACCGGGACTTCGCCGCGAAGGTGAAGGCGATCGAGGCGGTGGATGAGCTCGTCGCCGGTATCCTCGCGCTGCGCCCGGACGTGCTCGTCTTCACCGGCGACCACTCGACACCCTCCCGGCTGGGCGCGCACTCGTGGCACCCGGTGCCGGTGCTGCTCGCGTCGCAGTGGACGCGTCGCGTCGGCGCCGAGTCGTTCGGCGAGCGGAGCTGTCTCACGGGCGAGCTCGGGCGCGTGCCCGCGAAGAACCTGATGACGCTGGCGCTCGCCCATGCGGGCCGACTCGCCAAGTTCGGCGCCTGAGGCGACAATGGTCGAGGACGTGCTGAGAGAGGCACTCGCTCTGGGGGAGGACGGCCGCTGGGAGGAGATGGCGCAGCGCCTCGCCGACGCGCTCCAGGACGCGCCGGAAGACGCCTACCTGCTCTGCTGGCTCGGCGTCGCCGAGCAGGAGCTGGGGAACGACGGCGCCGCCTACGAGTACTTCAAGCGCTGTCTGGCGACGGAGCCGCTCGACCCGCACCTGCTCTCCCTTGCCGGCGCCGGCCTGGCCGCGTTCAATGACCCCGACGCGGGCACCGCGCTGCGAGCCGCCGTCCTGACCGCCCCCGACATTCCAATGACGCGGCTCCACTACGGCGCTTATCTATCTCGCGAAGGACTGCACGACGAGGCGCTCGAGCAGCTGGAAGCCGCGCGGTCGCTCGCTCCCGATGACCCGTCGGTCGTCAGCGAGCTTGCGGCGGCGCGCGCGCTGAAGGGGGATCTCTCCGCGGCGGTCGAGGGTTTCGAGGACGCGCTCGGCCTCGCGCCGGACGACTCCTGGACGCGCATGCTGCTCGGGCTGGTGCTCGTGCGGCTGGAGCGGATCGAGGAAGCGGCGGAGGAGCTGTGGCGCGCGGCGGAGGCACGGGACGACGATCCCGAGGCGCAGGTCGCCGCGGCGCTGGCCGCGGCGGCGGTAGGCTGGGAGGACGCGGCGCACAACGCGCTCGCGCGCAGCGAGTACGGCGCTCAGGGCGCGGATGCTGCGCTCATCCAGCTGGCGGAGGAGCGGATCGCCGACGGCGCCGTGCCTTCGCGCCGCATGCTCGAAGAGGCCGTGGCGCCGTCCATGCTGCGAGAGCGGCTGATGCACCCTTTGTGAGGCAGAGCACTGGATGATCCGTATCCCGATCGAGCGGTTCCAGCTGGAAAACGGTCTTCGTGTCGTCTTCTCTTCCGACCGTGCGGCGCCGGTCGTGGCGCTGAATATCTGGTACAATGTCGGCTCACGGAACGAGCGCGAGGGGAGGACCGGCTTCGCCCACCTGTTCGAGCACATGATGTTCCAGGGGTCGAAGAACGTGCCGGAAAGCGCTCACTTCGCGGAGATCGAGAAGGCGGGGGGAACACTGAACGGCTCGACCTGGCTCGATCGGACCAACTACTACGAGACGCTGCCCGCCAACTACCTCGAGCTAGGGCTCTGGCTGGAGTCGGACCGGATGGGTCTGCTGCTGCCGGCAATGACGCAGCAGAAGCTCGACAACCAGCGGGACGTCGTGAAGAACGAGAGGCGCTGGCGGGTAGA
This sequence comes from uncultured Gemmatimonadales bacterium, assembly GCA_963798855.1. Classification (GTDB taxonomy): domain Bacteria; phylum Gemmatimonadota; class Gemmatimonadetes; order Longimicrobiales; family RSA9; genus CAWCUU01. The sequence goes on from CAWCUU010000002.1 coordinate 1,844,444, forward strand.
CAACCAGCCTTACGGGGACTGGGATGAGCGGATCCAGTCCATGGTATATCCGCCCGATCACCCGTACCACCACTCGGTGATCGGCTCGATGGAGGACCTCGACGCGGCCCGCCTCGAGGACGTCGAGAACTTCTTCCGCACCTACTACGCGCCGAACAACGCCGTGCTCACGCTCGCCGGGCACATCGACAGCGACCGTGCTCGCAAGCTTGTGGAGCGCTACTTCGGTCCGATCCCTGCCGGCCCCGCGGTACCGCCGATCCCGGGCCGCACCACGATCGAGCCGACCCTGGGCAGCGACAGCCGGGTCGTGATCCGGCAGGACATCTCGCTGCCCCGCATCTACCTCGGCTATCGCACGCCTGCGTACGGCGAGGATGGCTACTACAGCGCTGCGGTGGCCGCGCACATGCTCGCATGGGGCAAGGCCTCGCGTCTCTACCGCCGGCTGATCCGGGAGAGGCGGCTGGCGCAGGATGTCGTCGCCTACGCCTTTCCGGTCGTGATCGGTGCGGGGATGCTCGTGGTCTGGGCCACCGCGCGTCCCGATGTGGATGCCGAGCGGCTCGAGCGGGAGCTGCGCAATGAGGTGGCATTGCTCCGCGAGTCGAGCGAGGACGACGTCGCTCGCGCCGTACACCTGATCGAGTCACGCCACCTGATCGACCTGCAGCGGGTGGACGAGCGGGCCGACCTGCTGTCAATGTACACGACTCTTTTCGACGCGCCCGAACGCATCCACACGGAGATCGATCGGGTGCGCGCGGTCACCGCTGCGGACGTGCGAGCGTTCGCCGTGCGCTACCTGACGGAGGGCAATCGTGCGACACTCGTCTATCTGCCCCAGGACAAGGAGGGCGCCGAATGAGCGAGCCGGATCGGACGCACCCTCCGGCGCCGGGACCCGTTCTTCCGTTCGATTTCCCCGCTGTCACGCGCAGTGAGCTTCCTTCCGGGCTGCGGGTGCTCGCCGCCCGGCACGGTGACCTGCCGCTGGTCACCGCCGAGGTGGTGGTGGACGCCGGGGCGGAGCGAGACGGTCGCGACAATCCAGGGCTGGCGTATCTGACCGCGCACGCGCTGGAGAGCGGGACGGGTGAGCTGAGCGCGGACGATCTCGCGTGGGAGCTGGAGCGGCTCGGCATCGAGCTGGACACCGATGTCGGCTGGGACTCGGTCGCCCTCCGTCTGACCGTGACGCGCGAGCGCCTGGAGTCGGCAATGCAGATTCTGTCGGCGCTCGTGCGGTCCCCATCCTTCCCCGCCGAGGAGATCCAGCGACTCCGCGAGGAGCAGCTCGCCGACCTGTTGCAGCGACGGAAGGAGCCCCGCGCCCTCGCCTCGGACATGGCCGCCCGCTTCATCTTCGCGCGCGACACGCCGTACGCGCGGCCGCTGCTCGGCACGGCTGCGGCCGTCGAGAAATTCGAGCGAGACGCGGTCGTCGCGTTCCACCGCCGCCACTACGCCCCGGACGCGGCGACGCTGATTCTGGTCGGCGACATCGAGCCTGCCGAGGCCGAGCACATGGGACGACGTCACTTCGGAGACTGGGCCGGCCGCGCGCACCCCGCCCCCCAGTTCGCCGTGGAAGGCGGTGTCGAGAAGACGACCATCTTTATCGTGGACCGCCCCGGAGCAGTGCAGTCGGAGATCCGCATCGGCCACGTCGGGATCGCGCGCGGCGACCCCGACTACTTCCCGGTCCTCATCGCGAATACGATCCTCGGTGGAGCCTTCACCAGCCGGCTCAACATGAGCCTGCGGGAGCGACACGGCTTCACCTACGGAGCCCGCAGCGCCTTCGATCTGCGACGACGTCCCGGTCCTTTCTTCGTGCAGGTCGCTGTCGCGACCGACGTCACGGCACCCGCCGTACGAGAGGCGGTCCGCGAGATCCGACAGCTCGCCGGGGACGGAGCAACGACCGAGGAGGTGGCCAATGCCCGCGCCTACGTCGCCGGCGTCATGCCCCTCCAGCTGCAGACCACCGATCAGCTCGCCGCCCGCCTCGCCGACGTGGTCATCTACTCCCTGCCGGACGACTACTTCGACCACTACCGCGAGCGCATCGCCGCCGTCGACGTCGACGACGTGCGTCGCGTATCCGCCGAACGACTGCAGTCGGAGGGCCTTGCGATCGTCGCGGTCGGCGACGCCAGAAGCATCGAGCAGCCGCTGCGCGACCTCGAGATCGGCGACATCGAGATCCACCGTGTCGGCTGACCACCCCGAGGAGCAGCCGACCGACGACACCGACTCCGCAGGCCGCTTCGCTCGCATCGACAAACCGGGTCTCCTCTCCAGCCGACTCGTCCATGACGGGCGGATCGTCCACCTCTCCGTCGACACCGTCCGCTTTCCAGATGGCACGACCGGACAGCTCGAGATGGTCCGCCATTCCGGCGCCGCGGCCGTGCTCCCCGTCCTGGATGACCCCGCGGTCGACGATCCTCGCATCCTCCTCATCCGCCAGTATCGCTACGCCGCGGGCGGCGATCTGCTCGAGGTGCCCGCCGGACGCCCCGAGCATCCCGGCGAGGACTGGCAGACGTGTGCGCGACGCGAGCTGGAGGAGGAGACCGGGCTAATCCCTGGCCGGCTCATCCCGCTCACCACGATCTTCACCACCCCGGGCTTCACCGACGAGCGCATCCACCTCTTCCTGGCCCTCGACTGCCGCACCGGCCGTAGCGCCAGGGATCCCGACGAGTTCATCGAGCCCGCCACCCTTCCTTTGTCTCAGGCCGTCGCGGGTATCCGGGAAGGCTCGATTCGCGACGCGAAGTCGATCTGCACCATCCTCTACGCCGCCGACTTCGTGCTTCGACGGCGGCAGCCGCCGGTCGCAGGGTGAGACGTTCTCAAAAAAGGGACGACCCATGTCCTTGTAATTGGACACCCCCGCCCGGGGGCCAGGCATCTGCAACATTCCCCAATTCATTGTCGTAGAGTAGCTTAGCGGAAGTGCCGCGAGGCGGCGGCGCGGGGCGTGGCGAGCGGTACGGTCCGTGCCTCTGAGGAGAGGCACGCAGAGGTGTCGGGTCGAGCGGCCAGGGGCCGCGGATCGGACCGGCACGGACCCGGAGGGGACGATGATGAGGGCAGTCCGAGCGACCCCGGAGCAGACGATGGCGCGGACCGCGGGGGCGGCGGCGCCGGCGAGCGACAGCGAGCTGGTCGCGCAGTTCCTGGCGGGTGAGAAGAGGGCGTTCACGGAGCTGGTGAACCGCTACCAGGACCGGCTGCTGAACTTCGTCTATCGGATGATCGGCGACCGGGACCGCGCAGAAGACCTGGTGCAGGAGACGTTCGTACGCGTGTTCCGGCACCTGCATCGATTCGACCAGAGCAAGAAGTTCTCGACGTGGGCGTACACGATCGCGAGCAATCTTGCGAAGAACGAGCTGCGCAACCGCTCGCGGAATCCGCTGGTCCTGTTCCAGGCGATCAAGTCGAACTGGGAGGCGGACCACCGGCCGCTGGAGTGGGAGGACAACACGTACCGTCCGGATGACCTGTTCCGGAAGCGGCACTTGAAGGAGCTGGTCGAGAGCGTGGTTTCGGAGCTGCCGGAGCACCATAGGGTGGTGTTCCTGTTGCGGGAGATGGAGGGGAAGACATACGAGGAGATCTCGGAGATCACCGGCGTCAATCTCGGTACGGTGAAGAGCCGGCTGAACCGGGCGCGCAACAACTTTGCGCAACTGATCGCGCCGCTGCTCGACTGAGGCGGCCGGTCGGGGAAAGAGCGGGCGGGGCCGGACGGGGATGATTCCCGTCCGGCCCCTGCTTCATCCAGGCCGTTGAAACGGGAAGGGAACATGGTCACCGGCTCGATCGTAACACCCTGCGGCCCTCGAATCGCGGGGGCTCTCCGGAGGTGGACTCGAGACGGCGACCATGCAGGCAGCAGGCGAAGATCGTGAAATGAGTGCGCATCCGAGCTGCGAGGCGTTTCTCGCCCGCTACACCGAGTACGCGGACGGGCGAATGGAGGCGCGGGAAGCGGCGCGGTGGAGGAACCACGTGGAGCGCTGCGCTCGCTGCGCCCGCTACGACCGTGTGGTCCGTTGCGGTGGCGAGATGCTGCGGTCGCTGAGCACGGAGACCGTTTCGGAGGACTTCGAGTTCGGCCTGCGACACCGGCTGCAGCACGTGCGGGAGGAGGAGCGCGAGAGGTCGTACGGGTCCGGGGCGAGCGCCGCTGCGGCACTGCTCGTCGCGGGCGTCCTGGCGGCGATCGCCTGGAGTCCGCTGCTGCGCGAGCTGGGGCCGCGTCTGCGGAACGGCTCCTCCGTGATGGCGACGGAGCCTGCCGACGGAGAACGAGAGGCCGATCCTGGCGAGGCCGTACCGGGCAATGGGTTCGGCGACATGGCCGGCGATCTGGAGAGCGGAATCGACGTGCATCGCTCCGTCCGTCCCCTGCTCAGCCCGAGCTACCGGGGAGCGCCGGAGATCGTCTGGATCGAGACGCCCGGGCGGGCGCCGACTCCCCTGTTTCTCGGCATCGGTGAGAGCTACGTTGACCGACCCGGTCCGTTCTCGCCGCTGGTAATCGCGCCGCCGGCGTTCCACCTGACGTCGAGCGTACCGACCGCGAACACTCGCTAGGGCTCCGCCCGAAGATACGTAGAGGTCGATGCCGCTGGTCAGCCCCGAGGCGCTGGAGCGCGCGCTGGAGCGCGGCGAGAAGGGCGGCGCGTTCTATCTGTTCGGGGACGAGGAGTTCCTGAAGGAGGAGATGGTCGCCTCGATCATCGCCGCCCATCTCGACCCCGTCACCCGCGACTTCAACCTCGATCAGCTGCGCGGCACGGATGCCTCTCCCGAGACGCTCGGATCGCTGCTCCAGACACCGCCGTTGATGGCCGAATGGCGCGTCGTCGTCGTGCGCGAGGCGCAGGGGCTGGCCGCCTCCGCGACGCTCCGCGAGACCGTGGAGTCCGTGCTGGAGCGTCCGCCTCCCGGACTCGCGCTCGTGCTCGCCGCCACACCGCCGTCGCGGACGAAGGCGAAGTTCTATCAGCGGCTGACGAAGCTTGCGCGCGCGCTCGAGTTCTCGACGCTGCCGGAAGGGGATCTCCCCGGCTGGCTGATGCAACGTGCGGCGGTCGAGGACGTTGAGCTGGATCCAGCGGCCGCCCGCGCGCTCGCGTCCGCGATCGGCTCCGACCTCGGGATCCTCGTCTCCGAGCTCCACAAGCTCCGCGACTTCGTGGGAGCGCGCGGCCGGATCGAGGTCGCCGACATCGAGGCGGCCGTCGGTCCGGTTGCGCGGCAGAACCGATGGGAGTGGTTCGATCTGGTCGGTGAAGGGCGCCTCGACGCCGCGCGAAGAGCCCTGCCCGTGCTGCTCGAGAGCGGCGAGTCCGGTGTCGGCTTGATCATCGGCCTCGGCGCTCAGCTGCTCCGCCTCGCGCTGGCCGCCGGCGGAGGGGAGAGCGCGCTGTCGGCGGAGCTGCCGCCCCATCAGCGCTGGCTCTCGCGCCGGTTGCTGCAGCAGGCGCGGCGCTGGACCCCCGAGCTGCTGGACGCGGCGCTCGACGACCTGCTGCGCGCCGACCGTCTGCTGAAATCGGCCTCGCTGGACGAGCGGCAGGTGATGGAGGAGCTGCTCCTCCGCTTGCAGGCGGGCCGGGCAGCGGCGTGAGAGCGTCTGCGACCACGCTCCGAACGCTGGTCGTTGTGGCGTTCGCCTCGCCGGCGGCGGCTCAGGTGCCCTCCCTCCAGCGCGTCGACTCGCTGCTCGCCGCCGGCGCGACCGAGCCCGCGCGGGCGGAGCTCGATCGCGTCTGGGCCGACAGCGGTAGCGGACAGTTGACCGGAGAACGGCGGGCGCACGCCCTCCACCTGCGTGCGAGCCTCGCGGACGACTTCCGCTCCGCGGAGAGCGATTTGCTGGAGATCGTGCTCGGACATCCGAGCACGGCCTACGCGCCCGTCGCGCTTCTCCGGCTCGGGCAGGGGTTGCTCGAGACAGGGCAAACGGAGCGCGCCGGTGGCTACCTGCGTCGCCTCGTGCGTGACTATCCGGGGAGCGGAGAGCGGGAGACCGGCCTCGTCTGGCTCGCCCGCGCACAGCGGCGCGCCGGCGGCTACCGCGCCGGTTGCGAGACCACGCGCAACGCCCTCGAGCGCGGCGTGGCCGACGCCGAAATCGCCGCGCTGCTCGAGCGCGAGCGCGCCGCGAGCTGCGAGGCGCCGTCCCACGATCGCTTCGCGATACAGCTCGGGGCGTTCCGCGATCCCTCCAATGCCGCCGCCCTCGTCGACCGGGCGCGGGCCGCCGGCGCCGAGCCGCGCGTCGTCATGGTCGGCTCCGGATCGCTGCTTTGCGTGCGCGTCGGCCATTTCTCCAGCGGCGTCGATGCCGAGCGGACGCTTCGGCGCCTCCGTGGATCCGGTCTGCACGGCTCCGTGGTGGATGATGTCGCCGATGAGAAACCGTCCCGCTGAGTGGCTCGACGTGGCCCTTCTCCTGCGCGGCGATGGGTCTGATATTTGCGCTACCCAGCAGTACCCATGAGGAGAATGAACCGCAGCAGCCGGAAGCCGGGCGGAATCCGCATCCTCGTCGCCGAGGATGAGCCACTGAACGCGCTCGCGCTGAAGTCCCAGCTGGAGGCGCTCGGTCATCACGTGATCGGCCCGGCAGCCAACGGGCGAGAGGCGATCGAGCTCTCCCGCACCGAGGAGGCGGCGCTCGCGATCCTCGACATCCGCATGCCCGAGGTCAGCGGAATAGAGGCCGCCGAGGCCATCTTCCAGATCCGCCCGATGCCGATCCTGCTGCTCACCGGATTCAGCTCGCCCGAGTACATCGAGCGCGCCACCGCGCTGCCGGTCTTCCACTTCCTCGTGAAGCCCGCCTCGATCGAGGACCTCGGCCCGGCCATCGCCGTCGCCCGGGCCCGCTTCGTGGAATGGCAGCAGTTCCGCAGCGATGCCGAGAGCCTGGAGCACAAGCTCGAGGACCGTGCCGTCGTGGAGCGCGCCAAGGCGCTGCTCATGGAGACCCGCAAGCTGACCGAGCCCGAGGCCTACCGGCTGCTCCAGAAGGAGAGCCAGAATCGCAATCAGCCTATGGCCGAGATCGCCCGTACCGTGCTGCTCGCCCAGTCCGTTCTCCGGGAACCGGAAGGCTGACGCCCGGCTCCTCCCTCTTCGTCTCGGCTCCTCTTCTCGCGCGCACCACCCGCCCCTTCCGACGTGCCCCGGTCGCGTGCTCGTGTCACTTGGACACATTCAGCGTCCCGCTTCGAGGACGCAGGGCTCTCCGGCGCACCGTCCGATCTCGCGCATCTGCTGCACTGGCAAACGCTTGGAAGATAGAGAGCGGAGTGGTACAGGATGTGCCTCAGGCGCGCGTCGGCCTGTTACAGCAGAGGGAGGAAGACATGCAAAGGGTGAGGGAGCCGAAAGAGACAAAGCCGGCGCGCGGGCCGCGCGGCATCGTCATATCGGATGGCAGGCAGGTACCGTCCGGGCCACGCATCGTGGCCTTCATCTGGGGCGGCAAGGTGACGCCGCCGACGACGCTCCCGTTCGGCCGCTGGAAGACAGCGACGGGCTGAGCGCAGAGGAGTCCGGCGCCGGCGGGCTGAGGGCGGTGCCGGAGCAGCTCGCCTCCGCCCTTCATCCATCCCGCTCCTTCCTGGATGTCTCATCGCTCGCCATGATTTCGACATGAGCGAGGAGCACGGGAGCGACGCGACGAGCGTCGCGGTCATCGGAGCGGGACCGGCCGGGCTGTCCGCGGCGTGGCGTCTGGTCGCGGCAGGGATGCCGGTGACGATCTACGAGCGCGAAGGGCGGGTGGGCGGCCGGATGCGCACCGACGAGATCGCCGGGGTGCGGGTGGATCCGGCGGTGCAGTTCCTCGCGTCGCACTATCGTGAGACTCGGTCCCTGGCGGAGGAGGCGGGCGCGGGCGAGCTGCTGCTTCGGTCGCCGGGGCGGGATGCGTTCTGGCGCGACGGGCGGGCGCACCCCCTCACGTACGGCTCGGCGACGAGCATGGCGGCGTCCGGGGCGCTACCACTCGGGCTCAAGCTCCGGCTGCTGCGGACATACATGCCGTTTCTGCTGCGGAACCAGCGGCGGCTGGATGCTGCGGAGCCGGCGCGCGGTGTCGCTCTCGAGCACGACGCGGAGAGTATCGCGCGCTGGGGGCGGCGGGAGTTGGGCAACGACTTCGTCGAGCTCCTCGCCTATCCACTACTCGCGGCGTATGCCAACACGACGCCGGAGGAGGCCAGCGCGGGCTATTACCACGCTCTCTCCGCTGCCGGTCTGGACGTCCGGTTGTATTCGGTCCGGGGCGGTGTCGGGATGCTCGCGGAGGCGCTGGCGCATGCGCTCGAGGGACGCGGTGTCCACCTTCTGCGGGGTGAGCGGGTGAGCGCGGTCGAGCCCGTGACGGACGGGGTTCGGGTCCACTGCGACGGGGGAGTGGCGGAGCACGCCGGCGCGGTCATCGCCGTGCCGCGCGCCTCGTTGGATGCGATAGTGGACCTGTCCGGTCCCGTGGCCTCGTGGCTGTCCGGCGTGCGGACGCGTCCGTTCCTGTCCGTCGCGCTCCTGCTCCGCGGCAGGTTGGACCTCGACTACTTCGGACTGACCTTTCCGCGCACGGAGCCACCCGGCGACGTGCTCGCCGCCGTGTGCAATCTCGGAGCGAAGCCTGGCGGGCTGGTGCCGGAGGGCCGCGGGGCGCTGCTCGCCTACCCCGCTCCGCCCGAGGCGGAGCGGCTCATGGACGCGAGCAGCGAGCGGATCGTGGATCGGATCGTTCCGGCGCTGGAGCGGGCGATCCCGGGGGTCCAGCGGCGGATCGAGCGGGTGCGTGTGTATCCGTTTCCGGAGGGCAGTACGCTGCTGCCGCCGGGCGGATTGGAGCACCTGACGTCCTACGACCCGACGTGGCTTCCCGCCGGCCTCGCGCTGGCCGGTGATTATCTGGGTGCTCCGACCGTGGAGGGAGCGGTGCGGAGCGGCGCGTCCGCCGCGCGACACCTGCTCGGCAGCGTGCGGCGCGCCTGAGCCATCAGACGCGGACGACGACGGTCTCGGAGATCTTGTCGTGGATCGCCTGCCGGTTACGGTCCCAGAAGATCTGAGCGAAGCCGAGCAGCCCCGTGACGAGGCCCGCAGCATAGCCGCCGAAGCGCTCGAATGCGGCCCACCAGCCGATGTCCTTGCCGTCCAGGCGGAGCACACGCATCCCGAAGAGCCGTTTGCCGGGCGTCTGCCCGTTCCACAGCGCGAGGAACGCCGTGAAGTAGAGACCGAGCCAGCCGAATCCGAGGCCCAGCTCATCCGCCCAGTCCTTCAACGTGTCCAGGAAGCTACGGTCGTCCACGGCCGCCTGCAGGCTCCGGTTCTCCCGCTCCGCGCGCGCAAGCCGACCACGCAGGCGCGCGATGCTGTCGCTCTCCATCGTCGCGCGCATGCGCTGCGTCAGCTCGGCGGCGCGGAAGCTATCGTTCTGCGCCCGTGCTTCGGCGGCCGCGAACGACAGTGAGTCGACATCCGGCGCGGCGTGCGCGGCGCCGGTGTGCGAGGCGAGCGCATCCCGCAAGGCGCGTATCTTCATCGGGTCCAGCCCGAGGATCGGGAGCGAGTCAGGCATGTCGGCCAGCTCCTCGCGGGCGTCCGCGAGCTCGGCGTCGTCGACCTCTTCTCGCTCGCCGAGCGTGGCGACGAGTCGATCCGCGGCCGCGCGGGCTTCCTCCTGCGTCGCCGCATTGCGCAGGCTCAGGAATTCGGGGCCGGCCGCCGCGATGACTCCAATGCCGCCGCCGCCCTCTGCGTCCGCGTCCTGCCGCGATGACCGGTCGCCGTGGAACAGACCGCGGATGTTGGAGATGGTGGCGATGGCGGTGATGAAGACGACCAGCGCGGCGATGGAACGAAGCCAGAGACGGGTCCACGATCGCAGCACGCCGTCTCGCCGCCGGCCCATCGCGCGCCAGAGCACGAAAGCGGCCCCGAGAGCAAGGAAGTAGGCGCCGGCGCGGCTGAGCAGCCCCGCCAGGGCGAGGTCCACGAGCATCGCGCCGAGCCGCCGCCACGGTCCTGCGAGCGGCAGTCCGAGCAGATCCGGCGCGATGGCGAATGACTCGGGCGTGATCGTCTCGCGCGGATCGGCGCCCGGCTCGCGGCCGTGGGGGTGCGTGCGCTGGCTCGTCGGCATGGATCGCGGCTTGCCCGGGGTCGTCGCGGCGAGAGGTCACGCCAAGCTAACGACGACCGCCCGGCGCCGGGAGGGCGTCGGGCGGTCCGAGCTGCGGGCGTCGGGAACGTCCTGCGCTCCGCTCCTGCTAGTCCGGCTGCAGAGTGAGCGTCCGATGCCGCTTCTTGCGCACGACCTCGATGCGGATCGACCGATCTCCGGCGTCGCGCATCGCCGAACGCAGGTCCTCGATCGCAGCGACCCGGTCCCCACCGGCCCGCACCACGACGTCACCCGCCTGGAGGCCGGCGCGCGCGGCCGGGGTTCCGGGCGCGACGCCGGTGACCAGCACGCCGTCGTCGACGCCGAAGTAATCGCCGAGGTCGCCGTTCAGCTCGGCGAGCTCCGCGCCGGCGACGGCGCGGCGGCCCATCTCGAGCTGCATGGACCAGACCTTACCCGGCCAGACGTCGCCAATGCTGTCGAGCTGCCAGCTGAGGCGGTGCATCGCACGCGGAAAGCTGTCGGCGAGCAGCGGCCTGAGCGAGTCGAGGTGGAGCCTGAGCTCGCGGAAGTCCAGCGTGTCTCCCTTGCCCCCGGGAAAGACCCGGAAGACCATGGCGGAATCGCTCAGGACCTCGAGCCGGGGCAGGTGTACCGAGTCCAGCGCCATCCGCGCGGAGTCGAGCAGCACCCGGATCTGGCTTCGCATCGAGTCGCCGTCCACGATGATCCACGGATTCCCGTGTCCGGCCCCGAAGTTGTCGGGCGGACGTGCGGCGATGACGCGCACCTCCTGCGTATTCGATCCGCGCCGGATCTGCAGGCGCACCGTGTCGCCCGGCTGAAGCGAGCTCGCCAGCGAGGCGACGAGGGCGGGCGTCGCGTTCAAGCCGTTGACGCGACGGATCAGGTCGCCCTCCCGGAGCCCTGCGCGATCGGCCGGGGAGCCGTCGTGGACCTCCTCGACGCGGATCCGCTCGCCGGACTCGGCGGCGATCCGCGCATTGCTGTACGAGAAGCCGAGCCAAGCGGTGGGCCGCCGATAGAATCCGACGACCTGCGCGCTCGCAGCGGGCAGCGGCGCGAGTGCGGCGAGCCAGAGCAGGGCGGCGAAGCTACGTGCGAGTGTACGAGTCATGATGCGACGTTCTCCATCAGAACCACGGCTCCCGCTTCGTTGCCGCGATGCGACGTAGCGTCGCTTCACGCTGTGCGAGAGCCGTGAGGTGATATCCGTTGATCACAGGGTCCGCGGGCGCCCGATTCAGCGCTGCGCCCGTCGTGAGGGTGATCCCTTCCAGCGCGGCGAGCCGCGCCGACAGGTCGCCCGAAGGCTGCTCCGGCATGAACTGGCTGTAGTCCATCAGCGCCGCCACGTAGCCGGCCTCGGCGGCCTGGAGACGCCGCTGCGCCTCTTCCGCGCTGCGCGGTGCCGCGCCGGCGGCGCGGTAGCTCGCCAGCGTGGATGAGGTCGAGGCCGCCGCGGCCGGAACGTCGTCCGCGTGGGACCGATCGATCCTGGCCTGCAGCGCGGCGCCCGTGGCACCCGACGCCAGCACCCCCGCCACGACCGCTGCCCGGCGCAGCCAGATGCCTGGTGAGCGCGTGGCTGCCGCTCGCATCAGCCCCTCCTCCCGGAGACGGCGCGCGAGCGCCGGCCACGCCGGAGCCGGAGGCGCGATCGGCGGCAGATCCGCCAGGCCGCCGGTCTGCTCCCGAATCGCGGACAGCTCCTGCCGGCAGGCCTCGCAGCCGTTCAGGTGTGCCATTCTCGAGCTCGGTGGGTGTCTCGTCCACCAGCCGGGCGAGCGTCTCCAGCGTCAGGTGTGACATGCTTCCTCCTCCTCGCGTGCGCGCTGGCTTCCCAGCAGGGCCCTCATGCGCGCTCGCGCCTTGAACAGCTGACTCTTCGAAGTCCCGGGTGCCACGCCGAGCATCTCACCGATCTCCTCGTGCGTATAGCCTTCCACGTCGTGCAGCACCATCACCTGCCTCATGCCGTCCGGGAGCCGCTCCAGCGCTCGCTCGAGCCGCAACCGCAGCAGCGTCCGCGGTGAGCCGGTGGCGTCCGATCGCTCCAGCCGCAGCATCCCCTCCCGCTCCTCGCGCCGCCGGCCACTGCGTCGGCCGTGCAGCGCGCTGTTGACCGCGATGCGGTGGATCCAGGTCGAGAAACGAGCCTCTCCGCGGAATGCCGGCAAGGCACGAATGGCACGGACCCACGCCTCCTGCGCCCAGTCCTCGGCCTGCGCGTCGTTGCCGGCGATCCGACGAACGACGGCATAGACCCGGGGCGCGTAGGCGCTGTACAGCGCCTGGATCGCACTTCCGTCGCCAAGGCTGGCCTGCTCGATCAGCTGAGTTTCGTTCATGTCCGCGCTCTCTGGATCCGACTGTTGGGATGCCACTTCTTGCACTGAGGGTTGCCTGGTCCGATAAGTCGTTATCGGCGCGGAACTTGCCCCCGCCGTATATGTTGCGCCGAGAACGGGTCTGTCCCGCTCGCGCGGGGATTCAGTCAATCCGGGGACACCATGATTGGACGGGCGATCGCGATCGGCGGCTTCGCGCTGCTCTTGGCCGCGCCACTGCACGCTCAGCGTACGCTCGGCTCTGCCGCCGAGGACGTGAAGCACGTGCTCGGCGATGCGCTGTACGTGGGGGCGACGCCGTTTCGCACCGATGCCGATGATGTCCCGCGCCTGCTCGCTGCGGCGGCCGGCTTCGGAGCGGCGACGCTGCTGGATGAGCCCGTGCAGAGATGGATCAGGAGCAACCCCGGGTCGGCGGCGGTCCGCGCCTTCGATCCGTGGAGCGACGAGCACCTCGCCTGGTTGGGCGACACGCAGCACCTGCTCCAGATCTCCGGGGCGATGTACGCGGTCGGCTTCGCGGCGGATTCACGGGACCTGCGGGACGCGGCTCTGGGCTGCATCACTGCGGACGGGACGGGGTCGCTGATTCGTCATGGCATTTACGAGCTCGTCTCGCGCGAGCGCCCGTACAACAAGGACACGGGCGAGCATGTGGAGGACGGCGACCATTGGGCGTTTCCGGGGGGCGACTGGAGCGATCACTCCTTCTTCGGCGGCCACGTCGCGAATATCATGTCGTGCGTCTCGTTCTGGAACCATCGCTTCGACATGGGGGTCGCCGAGCCGGTGCTGTACGGCTTCGCGACGGCGCTGGGTGTCGAGCGGACCCTTCAGGAGGCGCACTGGACGTCGGATACGATGCTCGGCATTCTAGTGGGATACCTGATCGGCGCGCAGGTGGCGCACCGGTATGCAGAGCGAGAAGGGAAGGCGGGCGGTCTCGAGGCGGCAGGGCTGGAGCCGGAGGCGGGGGTGGTACAGGGACCCGACGGGCGGTCCGCGCTGTATGCCGGCGTGACGTGGCGGTTCTGAAGTCGGTCGGCTGGCGCGCCGGCAGGGTCGCAGTCAATCGAGAATTTCGAGGAGAGTCGCGGCATGTGGCGGAAGCTGAGCGCCGACGGGTCGGTGTGGCAGGTGCGTGTGGTACCGGGGGATGCTTCGGCGGAGGCATCGGGCGCCGGCGAAGGGCAGGAGATGATCGAGTTCCGCCCCGAGGATGGGCTTCGGCCGACTCGCCGGCTCGCCGTGGACGCAGGCGCGCTCGACGGCATGGATGAAGAGGCGCTCCGGACCGCGTTTCGTCAGGCGAGGCCGATCGGCGGGGACTACTATGGGCGGCCGGGCAAGCGGATGCCGGACGTGAGAGAGAGCTGATGGCCCGGTCCGCTGCCGTCGGCGGAGCGACACATTCGGAGTGCACCCGCTGCGGGGAACATTACGACAGCGAGCGTCTGCACCGGCTTTCTCCATGTTGTCAGAAGCCTCTGTACGCCCGCTACGACCTCGACGCCCTGCGCGGTACGTTCACCGTCGATTCGCTTGCCGCGCGCGAGCCGACGCTGTGGCGATATGCGGAAGTCCTGCCGGTACGCGATCCGGCGCAACGGCTCACCCTGGGAGAGGGGCTCACTCCGTTGCTGGAGACCCGCGCCCTGGCCGAGCTGCTGGGAATTCAGCGGGTGTGGCTGAAGGACGAGGGTCAGAACCCGACCGGCAGCTTCAAGGCGCGCGGGCTCGTGATGGCCGTCGCACGGGCGCGCGAGCTGGGAGCGGTGGCGGTCGCGATCCCGTCCGCGGGGAACGCCGGCTCGGCAACGGCGGCCTATGCGGCGGCAGCCCGGCTGCCCGCCCACGTGGTGGTGCCGGAGGACACGCCGTATCCGATCGTGGAGGAGATCCGGGCGCTGGGTGCCGATCTGCGGCTGGTGGCGGGGCTGATCACGGACGCCGGTCGGGTGGTGGCGGAGGGGGCCGCGGAGCACGGCTGGTTCGACGTGTCCACATTGAAGGAGCCGTACCGTGTGGAAGGGAAGAAGACGATGGGATACGAGCTATTCGAGCAGCTCGGTGGACGCCTGCCCGGAGTGATCGTCTATCCGACGGGCGGGGGCACGGGGCTGGTCGGAATGTGGAAGGCGTTCGACGAGATGGAGCAGCTCGGCTGGATCGGATCGGAGCGCCCGCGCATGGTCTCCGTCCAGTCCACCGGCTGCGCGCCGATCGTACGGGCATGGGAGCAGGGCGCGGAGCACGCGGAGCCGTGGCAGGATGCGCGGACCTATGCGGCCGGGCTCCGGGTTCCGGCGGCGGTCGGAGACTTTCTGATCCTTCGCGCCCTCCGCGAATCGGATGGGGCTGCGGTCGCGGTGCCGGATGAGGAGATGCGCGAGTGGGTGCCGCGGGTGGGCAGCACCACCGGCGTGTTCGTGTGCCCGGAGGGCGCCGCCGCCGCCGCCGCCCTTCCGCGGCTGCTGCGCGACGGACGGCTGCGCCCGGAGGAGGAGGTCGTGCTGTTCAACACCGGCAGCGGCCTCAAGTACGTGGGCGGCTGAGGCGCCTCGATGCTTCACCTGCTACGACGTTTAGGGGTGAGCGGCGGCGCCTTCCTCGCCGTCTGCTTGATCGGGCTGATCGTCGCTCTCGTGCTCGTCGTCCGATCGGCCGAGGCGCGTAGCACGCCGCTGGAGCTGCTCGCGACGGGCTCCGACGGCCGGACGGGTGAAAGGGTCGAGGCGCCGCAGCCGGATACTCTGCGTCTCGTGGACGGGCGCCCGCTCATTCCGCTGCTGCTCAACGTCCGCAACGTTGGCAGCTCCACCGTAGAGGTGGGCAGCCTGGATCTGCTGCTGCCGGCACAGTACCGGCTCCGGGTCCCCCCACAGGACACGCGCATCGTCTTCGACCCGCTTCCGGATCAGCCGCTGGTCCGTTACCGCATCGGCGGATTGCTGCGCGTTCCACCCGGCGTGACGGCGCTGCCTCTCGATACGCTCTGGATCGAGGTCGCGGCCCCGCGCGTGCGGTGTCTCCTCTCCGCCGACTCGATTCCGGAGTTCGACGCCGCGCCGGAGCCGACCGCCGCCGCGCTTTCGGAGCTCCGCCTGTATTACGCGTTCCGGGGAGGAGATCTGCAGCGTCGCAATGGCGGTCTGCTCGAGCTGCACCTGGATGGGAAGCGGCTTGCGCTCGCGCCCCACCCGCCGCTGCCGCAGCGGCCGGTGCAGCTGCACCAGCCGTCCTTTCCCTGGCCCGAGGTGGATTCGCTCCGGCTCGCGGGTACCAACGCGACATCGTGCGGCCCGGTCCAGGATCCGGAGCCAATGGCAACGACGCTCTGGCGCACGCCGTCCGGCGGTCGCGTCTTCGCTCTCAGCATCGGCGACCGCCCGCGCAAGTACCTCTACGACCTGGATGGGGACAGCATCGCCGAGCTGGAGATCTGGGACGAGAACGGAGATGGCCGCTTCGAGGCCGAGCGCCGGTCGGAGATTCCTCTGCCCGCCTATCTTTTCCCGCCCCCGCTCCCCGCGCCACCCCCGCCGATCGCGGACACGCTGGCGCCCGCCTTGCTGGGGAAGGCGATCGACAGCGCGGTGGCAGACAGCACACGGGCTCTCGCTCCGCAGCGCGACACGACCGGCGTCCTGCGGGCTGCCGCGCCTCGAGCGGACAGCACGAGGGCGGCGGTCCCGGCGACTCAGCGCAGAGACACCAGCCGCGACACGACCGCGGCGCCGGCCCGCCCGCGAGCGGACACGGCGCGGACGCCGCGGGAGCGTCGCCCTGCCCGAGACACGACGGCGGCGCGGGATACGGCGAGGCGGGACACGACAGCGCGACGCGACACGCTGCCGCCACGGCCGGTGAGAGTGCTGGGCGAGAGTGTCGACAGCATGAGGCGGGACACGACCGCGCGACCGGACACCACCGGCGGCGGTCCACGCTGATCAGACCGAAAGGCTTCGACATGGATGAAAGCGACCGGCATCACTTCGAGGAGCGGCTGCAGGAGGAGCGTCGGAAGGTGCTCGAGAATCTGCAGGATTTCGACGAGACGCTGATCCACCACGGCGAGGACGATGGCGACTTGACCAGCTATCCGCTGCATCTGGCGGATGAGGGGACCGACACGATGGAGCAGGAGAAGGAGTATCTGCTCGCGAGCGAGGAAGGTCGTCGCCTCTACGAGATCAACGAGGCGCTGCGGGCCTTGTACCGGGAGCCGGAGCGCTATGGCCGTTGCGCGGAATGCGGCAGGGACATTTCCCGTGAGCGGCTCGAGATCGTGCCGTGGGCCCGCCTGTGCATCGAGGATGAGCGGAAGGCCGAGCAATCCTGAGCTGACGGCGCCGGAGCCGGACGCTGCGCTGCTCGCGCGGACTCGCGAGCGGCGCAGCCGCGTTCTGGAAGCGCTGTCGGAGCAGTCGGCGATGGTCCTGGCGGCGACCCCCGAGCTGCGGGTCGGCCGCGACATCGAGGTGCCCTACATCGTGGACCCCGATCTCTACTACCTCACCGGCTTCGAGGAGCCGGAGGCGGTGGCGGTGCTGCTGCCGCAAGGGAGCGAGCGGCGATTCGTGCTGTTCGTGCGGCCGCGCGACCCCGCTCGCGAGCTCTGGACCGGACCTCGCGGCGGGCCGGAGCGCGCGCGCGAAGTTTTCGGTGCCGAGGAGGCCTATCCGCTGAACGAGATCGAGGCGCGGCTCCCCGAGCTGCTTCGGGGGACCGATACGGTACACTTCCGCACGCCCTCGTCGCGACCGGACGTCGAGCGGGTGCTACGAGGGGTCCTCGCGGACGCGCAGCGGACGAGGCAGCGAAGCGGGATCGGCCCACGGGTGCTGGCGGATCCCGGCGTCCTGCTGGACGACCTGCGGCTGGTGAAGGACGCGGACGAGATCGCCTGGCTGCGGCGGGCGGCGCGGGTATCCGCCGAGGCCTTCGCGGAAGCCGCACACACGATACGCGCCGGTGTCGGCGAATGGGAGGTGCAGGCGGCGCTGGAAGCGGGGTTCCGGCGCCGCGGCGCCGATGGACCCGCCTTCGGCACCATCGTCGCGTCGGGGCCCGCCGCCACGGTGCTCCACTACGTGGCGAACCGGCGCGTTCTGCAGGACGGCGAGCTCGTTCTCATCGACGGCGGCGCTCGCTGGCGCGGGTACGCCGCGGACATCTCGCGCACGTACCCCGTGAAAGGCCGTTTCGACGACGCCCAGCGGCGCGCCTACGAGATCGTCGTCGCTGCGCACAATGCCGCGATCGCGGCCGCTCAGCCCGGCGCAACGACGGCCGACATCCACGACGCGGCGCTCGACGTGCTGATCGCCGGCCTCGTCGACGTCGGCGTGCTGGAAGGGGACGTCCAGGGGTTGCGCGAGCGGCCGGACAGCTTTCGCCCGTTCTTTCCGCACCGGACCTCGCACTGGCTGGGCCTCGAGGTCCACGACGTCGGCGACTATGTCGTGGACGGCAGGCCCCGCACGCTGCGTCCGGGGATGGTCCTGACCGTCGAGCCCGGTCTCTATTTCGCCGAGAGCGGGACACCCGACATTCCCGATGCGCTCCGTGGTAGCGGAATCCGTCTCGAGGACGACGTGCTCGTCACCCTCTCCGGCCCGGATGTGCTGACCGGCGCGCTCCCGATTCGCGTCAGCGAGGTCGAGCGCTTGCTGGCCGCGCGCGAGCGAGACTCTTGACGCTGGGCGAGCGCGGGCGCACTCTTCGCCGTCGTTCGGTCGCTGTTCGGCCGGCTTCGGGCCGGCTCCGCACCGGAGCGCGATGGATCGTCTGCGACTGCTCGTCGTACCCCCCGAATCGCTCACGCTGGGCGAGCGCGCGCTGGCTCTCGTGCAGGCGCGGGCGTACGGTCGCGCGGCAGCCGAACGGGCACGAAGCGCCGATCAGCTCGAGGAGGCGCCCCTGACCTGTTTCCTCGAGAACGTCGTTCGACCGGCCGCCGAGGCGGGCCTGCTTTCGCCGGGCGGCAGCGCGCAGTGGGAGGACGCGTCCGACAGCGGCCAGATGCTGCGCGACTCGCGGGTGCAGGCGTTCTTCTTCGGTTGGCACGAGCGAGCGACGGAGATCCTGGCCGAGATCGCGGAATCGCCGGACGACAGCCCGCTGCGTGCCCGCTGGTTCCTCGACTCGATCGAGGCGCTGCCGCACCCGCCGCGATCCGCCGAGCCGGGGACCGAGCAGAGCTGAGCGGCCTCTCCCGGGCCGGCCGAATCAGGACAACACGTCCTCCGCCGCGGCGCGTGCGGCCTCGATCGTGAAGCCGCGTCGTGCCAGATGGGCATGGAGGCAATGTCGCAGCCGGAGCCGCTGATCGCCGGCCGGCGGGGCGGCGATGCCGCCGAGCGAGCGGCGCGCCCAGGCACGGGCCGCTCGGAGGGCGAGCGCCGCCTCGTCCACCTCCTCCTCGGCCCAGGCCCGCTCCACTGCCACGCGCGCGATGTCCGCGGCGACGCCTTTCGCGCGCAGCTCCGCCAGGAGCGCGCGTCGCCCCTTCGGTCGCAGGCGGACGCGCTCCCGGACGAAGCTCTCGGCGAAGGCGGCGTCGTCCAGGTAGCCCCTCCGCTCCAGCTCGAGAACGCACGCATCCACCGCCTCATCCGGATGGCCCTTGCGGGAAAGGCGATCGCGAAGCTCGGCGACCGACCGAGCGCGGCTCGCCAGCAGAGCGTAAGCCGTGTCCAGGATCTCCATGAAGTCTGAAGTTTCGTTGGTGAAGTGCGAAGTGCAAAGTGTTAGGGGCGAATCATGAAGATGGAATGTCGAATCGGGAGCTCGGGATTCTGAATCGGGGAATTCGGGGGAGCGTGAAGCGCGAGGAAGGGGTCATCGCGCTGACACGGGAGGTCAGCGACACGATCGCGCGGTGCGAGCTGACGCACCTCGAGCGGCAGCCGATCGACCTGGGGCGGGCGCGCGCGCAGCACGCCGCATACGAGCGCGCACTGGAGGCGGCTGGCTGCACGGTACAGCGGCTACCCCCGCTTCACGAGCACGCCGATGCCGTTTTCGTCGAGGATACGGCGCTGGTGCTGGACGAGATCGCGGTCCTCTGTCGGCCGGGCGCGGAGTCGCGACGGGGCGAAGTCCAGACCGTCTCGGAGGCGCTGGCGCCGCTCCGGCCATCCTGCGCGATCGCCGCCGGCACACTCGACGGCGGCGACGTTCTTCGCCTCGGCCGCCGCGTCTACGTCGGTCGCTCCGGGCGTAGCGATGCCGACGGGATCCGTCAGCTCGAGCGCCTGCTGGCCCCGCTCGGGTACGAGGTCCGCCCCGTGGACTTCGCCGGCTGCCTGCACCTCAAAAGCGCCGTGACCGTCGTCGCCGACGGCGTGCTCCTGGGAAACCGCGCGTTCGTGGACCCCGCCATCTTCCACGCCGACTGGCTCGACGTCGACCCGGCGGAGCCACTCGCCGGCAACGCCTTGCGCGTCGGCGATCGGGTGCTGCATCCGGCCGGATTCCCGCGCACCACCCAAAGGCTGCGTCGTGCGGGGCTGGAGGTGCTGACCCTCCCGGCCTCAGAGCTCGCGAAGGCCGAGGGCGGTCTGACCTGCTGCAGCCTCCTGATCGAGACGTGAGCGGCGGCGGCTCCGCAGAAGGCGGGAGAGTGTCCGATTCCGGGACGTGCGATCCCGTAGCCGGGCGTCGAGGCACGTATACCACCTCTGTAGTGGCGCTCTATATCGTGTATTACCAACGACTTATGATTAGGTGTGACTCCGGCACGCGACTTCCTCTGGAGTAGGGTGCGCCGCGGGGCTGCATCCCGTCGCGGTGCGCTCAAACACAGGGAAGGAAGTGAAGGAGTCGTGAGGTCGGCGAATCGGAACCGGATTCTGACAATTGCGGGGACTCTCGCGCTCTTGCTGGGGGGAGCCCCGGCGCGAGCGCAGTCGCCGGATACGCTGCATTCGACGTTGACGCTGGAGCAGGCGATCGACCTGGCCCGGGGGCACAACCCGACATACGGTCAGGCACTGAACGACGAGGCAGTCGCGGTGTGGCAGGTGCGGGAGGCGTACGCGAACCTGCTGCCGAGCGCGTCGACGAACGTTTCGCTGCAATACCAGGCGCCGGGCACACCGCTGTTCGGGCTGCTGACGTCGGCGGACGTGGGCATAAGCCGAACGCCGGCGTACTACTTCTCGGATTACTACATCGGGCTGAACTACCAGCTGGACGGCACGACGCTGTTCCGCGTGCCGCGAGCGCGGGCGAATCGGAAGGCGGTGGCGGCGCAGGTCAATGCGGCGGCGTTCACGCTGGTGACGGATGTGACGGCGCAGTACGTGGCGGCGCTGCACGCGCAGGAGGCGCTGAGCCTTGCGACGGAGGACCTGGCGCGGGCGGAGGAGAACTGGAAGCTGGCGGTGGCGCGGGTGCAGGTCGGGGCGGCGAGCCCGCTGGACTCGTTGCAGGCGGCGGTGGAGCGGGGACGTGCGCAGGTGACGGAGCTGCGGGCGCGCACGCTGTCGCGCACGGAGCGACGCCGGCTCATGGAGCAGATCGGGGTGTTGATGGATACGGATGTGGAGCTCACGAGCGAGCTGGCGGTGTTCGAGCCGAAGTGGACGGAGTCGGAGCTGCTGGCGGCCGCGCTGAGTGCGAATCCGGATCTGATCGCACAGCGGGCGACGGCGTCGTCTGCGCGCGCGGCGGCGCGCTCGGCGAAGACCGCGTATCTGCCGTCGCTGCGCTTTTCAATGGGCTGGTCCGGGTTCACGCGGAAGTCGGGCGATCCTGCGGGCCTCGTGTCGAACGCGGAGTCGTCGGCTGCGTCGCAGATGGCGGGATGCGAGCAGATGAACGCGATCTCGGCGGGGCTGTCCCAGCCGCTGTCGGGCTACCCCAAGGACTGCTCGAAGTACAGCTTCACGGACGAGCAGCGGCAGCTCCTGCTGCAACAGAACGATGTGTTCCCGTTCAACTTCTCGACACAGCCGCTGACGGCGACGATGACGGTGTCGCTGCCGCTGTTCCAGGGGTTCACGCGGCAGCGGCAGGTGGAGGAGGCGCAGGCGACCGCGGACGATGCGCGGCTGGCGGCGAGCGCGCAGGAGCTGCGGCTCCGCACCGAGGTCGGCAGCTCGCTGGAAGAGCTTCAGGCGTCGTACGTGGCGGTGGGAATCGAGCGGCGCAATCGGGAGCTTGCGCGCGAGCAGTTCCGGCGAGCGCAGGAGCGCTACCGGTTGGGCGCCGGCTCCTACCTGGAGCTGCAGCAGGCGAAGACGGATGTGGCGAGGGCGGAACAGGACGCGCTGGATGCGGTTTCCGCCTTCCACCAGGCTCTCACGAGCCTCGAGGCGCTGGTGGGGCGGCGCCTGGAAGCGGGGGAGTGACATGGATATCGTGCGCCCGAAGAAATCGAACAGGAAGCGCTGGATCTACGCGGGCGCGGCGATCGTCGTGGTCGCCGCCGTGACGCTGGGGATCTCGCGCATCCAGCCGGCGGCGCCATCTGTGGACGGCGGCACGCTTTGGCGCGACACCGTGCGACAGGGGACGATGGTGCGGCAGGTGCGCGGCCCGGGGACGCTGGTGCCGGAGCGGATCCGCTGGATCTCGGCGGTCACGGCGGGGCGGGTGGAGAAGATCCACCTGGAGGCGGGGACGACGGTCGAGCCGGGTACGGTGCTGCTGGAGATGAGCAACCCGGATGTCCAGCTGGAGCTGCTCGAGGCGCAGCGGCAGCTGACACAGGCGGAGTCGGAGGTCGTGAACCTACGCTCGACGCTGGAGGCGCAGCGGCTGAACCAGAAAGCGACGGTGGCGTCGGCGTACCAGCAGCTGCAGGAGGCGAAGCGAACGCTACAGACGAACCGCGAGCTGAAGCAACGCAACCTCATCGCCGATAACGACGTCAAAACATCGGAAGAGCGTCTCGAGGAGCTGCAGACGCGCTACGACGTCGAGCAGGACCGGCTGAAGGTGATGAGCGATGCCGAGAAGGCGCAGATGGAGGTGCAGCAGGCGCAGGTGCAGCGGCTGCGCTCGATCGTCGGCTTCCGCCGGGACCAGGTCTCATCGATGGTCGTGCACGCCGGGAGCGAAGGGGTGCTGCAGGATCTGCCGCTCGAGGTGGGGCAGTGGGTGAATCCCGGCGTGGTGCTGGCGCGTATCGTGGAACCGGGGAGGCTGAAGGCGGTGCTGCGCGTGCCGGAGACGCAGGCGAACGAGGTGCAGCTCGGCCAGACCGCGGAGATCGACACGCGCAACGGGGTCGTGCAGGGCACCGTGTCGCGGATGGATCCGGCGGCGCAGAACGGGACGGTCGGGGTGGACGTCCGGCTGGAGGGCGATCTTCCGCCCGGCGCGCGCCCGGACCTGAGCGTGGACGGCACGATCGAGGTGGACCGGCTCGAGAACGTCGTCTATGTGGGGCGTCCGACGTACGGTCAGCCGAACAGCAGCGTGGGGCTCTTCAAGGTGGTGGACGGCGGGAACGCGGCGGTGCGCGTCACCGTCCGACTGGGACTGGCGTCCGTCAATACCGTGCAGGTGTTGAGCGGACTCCAACCCGGAGACCAGGTCATACTGTCTGACATGTCGGCGTACGATCACACGGACCGGGTGCGCATCCGCTGAGCCCGTGACGACCGCGCCGGGGCGACCGGCGCATCATCCAACCGAGGAGACGACCATGGCGGGAGCAGTCGAAGCGAGGGAGAGCGCCACGGCCGAGCAGGCGGGTGACCCCCTGATCCGCCTGGAGAACGTGCGCAAGGTCTTCCTGACCGAGGAGGTCGAGACCCACGCGTTGTCGGGGATCCACCTGAACATCCGGCAGGGCGACTTCCTGTCGGTGGCGGGGCCGTCGGGGTGCGGCAAGACGACGATGCTGTCGATCCTGGGGTTGCTCGACACGCCATCCGATGGGCGTTACCTGCTGAACGGCCACGAGGTGGCGGAGCTGAATGCGTCGGACCGCGCGCGGATCCGCAACCGCGAGATCGGCTTCATCTTCCAGGCGTTCAACCTGATCGGCGACCTCAACGTGTACGAGAACGTCGAGCTGCCGCTGACGTACCGGGGCATGTCGTCCGGTGAGCGGAAGCAGCGGGTGCTGGAGGCGCTGGAGCGGGTCGGAATGTCGCACCGTGTGAAGCACTATCCGGCGCAGCTGTCGGGCGGTCAGCAGCAGCGGGTTGCCGTGGCGCGCGCGATCTGTGGGCGGCCGTCGATCCTGCTGGCGGACGAGCCGACCGGGAACCTCGACTCGAAGAACGGCGAAGCCGTGATGGACCTGCTGCGCGAGCTGCACCGTGAGGGAGCGACGATCTGCATGGTGACGCACGACCCGCGCTATGCGCGCTATGCGGACCGGACGATCCACCTGTTCGACGGCCAGATCGTTCGTGACGAGGCGCAGCAGCCGGGGGCTGCGGAGGAGCTGGAGGAGAGCGGCTTCGAGCTGAACTAGGGCCAGGGCGAGGTCGGAGGACCGCATGGAATCGCTGCTGAGCGATCTCCGCTACGCCGCGCGGACCCTGCGCAAGAACCCGGGCTTCGCGTTCGCCGCGGTGCTCACGCTGGCGCTCGGGATCGGCGCGAACACCGCGGTCTTCAGCGTGGTCAGCGGGGTGCTGCTGCGGCCGCTACCCTTTCCGGATCCCGGACGCCTCGCATACATCGGCTGGCAGTTCGGCAACGGCGGCTACAACACCGCGCTGACCGCGTACAAGTACGACTATTTCCGCCGGAACGCGCACGTCTTCGAGGCGGTCGCGACCTATCGGGGGTGGGGCACCGAGCTCGGCGAGGGGGAGCTCCCCGAGGAGGTGCGTGGACTGCGCGTGACCGAGGGCTTCTTTCGGGTGGCCGGGATCGAGCCGACGATCGGGCGTGCGTTCCTGCCCCGGGAGGACCGCCCCGGCGGCGGCAACGTGGTCGTTCTCGGCCACGGCCTGTGGCGGTCGCACTTCGGCTCGAGCCGGAACGTGATCGGTCGCACGATCCGGCTCGGCCGCGAGCCGTACACGGTCATCGGCGTGATGCCCGCCGACTTCCAGTTCCCGCCGAACCCCGAATCCACGCAGTTTCTCGTTCCGTACCAGCTCGAGCCAGACCCCCGCGACGGCGGCCAGAACTACATGGCGTGGGCGCGGCTGCGGCCCGGCCTCGCGCAGGCGCAGGTCGCCACGGACCTGCAGTCGGTATCCCGGCAGTTCGGTGAGGAGCATCCCGAGCTGATGGAAGGGCGCGAGGTGGGCGCGCGACTCGCCAGCTTCACCGACATCTACGTGGGCGATACGGCGAAGACGCTGTGGGTCCTGCTCGGCGCGGTCGCCTTCGTGCTGCTGATCGCGTGCGTGAACGTCGCGAACCTGCTCCTCGCACGCTCCGCCGGGCGGCGCCGGGAGATGGCGATCCGCACCGCGATCGGGGCGGGACGCGCGCGAATCACCCGCCAGCTGCTGACGGAGAGCCTTCTGCTCGCGACGGTCGCGGCCGTCATCGGTGTGGTGCTGGGCCAATGGAGCCTCGGATCGCTGCTCGCGCTCGCGCCGTCGAGCCTGCCTCGGGCGGACGAGATCGGACTCGACGCGAGGGTGCTCGCGTTCACGGCGGCGGTGGCGGTGGCCGCCGGCGTGGTGTTCGGCCTGGCTGCGGCGACGCACGCCACCCGGTCGGACATCGGCGGCGCGCTGCGCGAGCGCGCGGGGCGAACGGAGGCCGGCGGTGCGCGGGGCCGCGTCCGATCCCTGTTCGCCGCATCGGAGGCCGCTCTGGCGATGGTGCTGCTGTCGGGGGCGGGCCTGCTGGTCGCGAGCTTCTTCCGGCTGCGCAGCGTCGATCCGGGTCTCGACCCGCGCAACGTGGTAGCGGTCGAGTTCCGTCGCACGCCGGAAGACCTCGCCTCGGCGCAGGACGTCTGGCGCTTCGAGCGGCAGGTGCTCGACCGGGTCGGCGCGCTTCCCGGCGTGGAGTCGGCCGCGACGACGTCAATGCTGCCGCTTTCCGGAAGCCAGTACAACTTCCCGATGACGGTGGTCGGCGATCCGGAGGCGACGCGCGGTGACGTGCAGTGGCGCGCGATTTCGCCCGCCTACTTCGAGGCGATGGGCATAGACCTGATCGAAGGTCGCCCGTTCACGGCCGTCGATCGGGCCTCCTCCGTACCCGTGGCGATCGTCGACGAGACGTTCGCTCGCAAATACTTCAAGGGCCAGAACCCGATCGGCCGACGGATCGACATCGGCCGTTACAAGGGCGAGGAGGTGATCCCCGACTTCGACGACCCGGAGCGCGAGATCGTCGGCGTCGTGGCCGACGTTCACGCGCTGGGGCTCGGCCGGGATGTCACCGAGACGATGTACGTTCCGTCCGCGCAGGCGCCGGACGAGGTCGGCTCCCTCGGCGCGCTGGTCGTACGCGGCCGCAGCTCGCCGGGTCTGACGTCGGCCGTGCTCCGTGAGATCCGGGCCGCCGAGCCACAGATGCCGCTGCCGGACGTCCGGCCGATGAGCGATGTGATCGGCGCGTCAATGGCGCAGGAGCGGTTCAACACCGTGCTGCTCGGGACCTTCGCCGGCCTCGCGCTGCTGCTGACGATGATCGGCATCTACGGCGTCGTCTCGTACAGCGTTCGGCAGCGGACCGGAGAGATCGGCATCCGGGTTGCGCTGGGCGCCGACCGCGGACGCGTGGTCGGAATGGTGATCCGCCAGGGGATGGCGCCCGTCGCGGTCGGCCTCGCCGGCGGGCTCGCCGGCGCGCTCGCGCTGACGCGCCTCATGGGCGGGCTGCTGTACGGCGTGAGCCCGACGGATCCCCTGACGCTGGCGATCGTGGCTGCGGTGCTCTCCGCCGTCGCATTGCTGGCGACGTACCTGCCGGCGCGCCGCGCCGCGCGAGCCGATCCGGTGATCGCGCTGCGGGGCGAGTGATCAGGCAATCGGGCGACGCCCCGTGAAACGATGAGACGGAAAGGAAGTCCATGATCGAGCTGAAGAACATCGAGCGGTCCTACGGCCTCAAGGGCGGCGCACGGATGTGGGTCCTGAGGCAGATCAGCCTGGCGATCCGCAAGGGCGATTTCATCAGCATCATGGGACCATCCGGAGCGGGGAAGACCACGCTTCTCAGCATCCTCGGCATGCTTGACCACGAATGGCGGGGCGAGTACCACCTGCTGGATGAGGAGGTGCACCGCCTCTCGCCGCGGAAGCGGATGGACCTGAATCGACACTACATCGGCTTCGTTTTCCAGCAGTACCACCTGCTCGACGACCTCACGGTCGCTGAGAACCTCGAGGTCCCGCTCTCCTATCGCGGCTACTCGCGCGCCGAGCGGCAGGCGAAGGTGGCGGATACGCTGGACCGATTCCAGATCGTGGGCAAGAAGGACCTCTTCCCGAGCCAGCTGTCCGGGGGCCAGCAGCAGCTCGTCGGCGTCGCCCGAGCGGTCATCGCCGAGCCGAAGCTCATCCTTGCCGACGAGCCGACGGGCAACCTGCACTCCGAGCAGGGCCGCGAGGTGATGGACCTGCTGCGGCGCCTCAACGAGGGCGGCACCACGATCATCCAGGTCACGCACAACGAGCAGTGGGCCGAGTACGGCGGCCGGATCGTCGAGCTGCGCGACGGATGGATCGCGGGGGAGCGGGTCACGGCTGCGCAGGGCAAGGGCTAGGGCAAGGGCGAGGGCTAGGAGGGTCAGGGGCTAGGCGGGTCAGGGGCGAGGAGGGTCAGGGGTGGAGAGGGAGAGGGGAGGGTCAGGACGGCGGGAGGATCATTTGACGTATCTGCGACAAACGTTCAGGTCACTGCGGCGTGCGCCGGGATTCGCGATCGTCGTGGTGCTGACGCTCGGACTCGGGATCGGGGCGACGACGGCCTTGTTCAGCGCGGTGGACACGGTGCTGCTCCGCCCGCTGCCGTACCGGCAGCCGGGCCGGCTGGCTCTCCTCGCGCTGACGGTGCCGGCGGAGAACCGCGCGGTTCCGGACACCATGCAGTACTGGTCGTACCCGAAGTACGAGATGCTGCGCCGGACGGCGACGGCGTTCTCGGGAATGGCACCCTTCGCGGAGCAGAAGCTGGCCCTGACCGGAACCGACCGCACCGAACAGGTGTCGGCCGAGCTCGTGGGCGCAGACTACTTCGGAGTTCTGGGTGTGCAGCCCGCGCGGGGGCGCGCGTTGACGGCGGCGGAAGGCAGCGAGGCATCTCCCGGGCGCGTGGTCCTTCTTTCCGACGGGCTCTGGCGCGACCGCTACGGTGCCGACGACTCCGTCATCGGGCGCGCCATCGAGCTGAACGGGGAGCCGCTCACGGTGATCGGCGTGATGCCGCCGGGCTTCCGCGGGCTCAGCGGTAATGCGCAGCTGTGGGCGCCGCTGACAATGGTGACGGTGTTCGACTACCCGGAGATGCTGCAGGAAGCGCAATCGCATTGGTTCGGCGTCGTCGCGAGGCTGGACGACCGTGCGACGACGGCGAGCGCGATCGCGGACACGCGCCGCGTCGGAGGACGCATCGCCGAGACGTTCCCGGGGTCGGCCGCGGTTGCGCCGTGGGGAGCGACGCTGCTGCCCCTGAACGCGCAACGCGTCGACCCGCTGCTGCGTCAGGCGATCCTCGTGCTCTTCGGCGCGGTGGCGTTCGTCCTGCTGATCGTGTGCGCGAACGTCGCGAACCTGCTGCTGGCGCGATCGGTCGGGCGCCGGCGGGAGCTGGCGGTGCGACAGGCGCTCGGCGCGAGCCGGCTCCGGCTGATGGGGCATCTGTTGGCGGAGAACCTCGTACTGGCTTTCGCGGGTGGAGGGGTCGGGGTGCTGGTCGCCGTGTGGGGCACGCAGTTCCTTTCCCGCGCGAGCGAGATCGTATCCGGGGCGCCGTCGCTGACCAGTCTGACGGACCTGGCGACGCTGGGCGTGGACGGGCGTGTGCTCGCCTTCGCTGCGGCCGCATCGCTGCTCACCGGCCTGCTGTTCGGCACCCTGCCGGCGCTCGGCGCGACGAGAGTGCCGCTGGCGCCGTCGCTGAAGGAGGGTGTCGGCGCCTCCTCGGCGGGTGTCGGCTCCGCTCGGGGCGGGATGCGCAATGCGCTCGTGGTGGCGGAAGTGGCGCTCGCGATCGTGCTGCTGACCGGTGCGGGGCTGATGCTGCGCAGCTTCGCGCAGCTGCGCGGCATCGACCCGGGATTCCGGGGCGACCACGTGCTCACGTTCAGGTTGGCGCCATCGCCGAGCCGCTTCAGCCGCGCGGACGCGCCGGACTTCTACGCGCGGCTGACCGAGCGGCTGCGCGTGCTGCCCGGCGTGCGCTCCGCGGCGGTCGGGACGTGCACTCCGCTTTCCGGCCGGTGCAACGTCACGGCCGTCACGCAGTTGGACGCGCGGCGTCTCGAGCTTGCCGGCCACCTGGACCGCTACGCGATCGGCTACCACTACGTCGGGCCGGAGTACTTCCGGGTGCTGGACATACCGCTCGTGCGAGGACGCGGTTTCGAGCAGCGCGATCGCGTCGGCGCGCCGAAGGTCGTGATCCTGAACCAGGCGGCGGCGCTGAAGTACTTCCCGGGCGTGGATCCGGTGGGTCACCGCATCGGCCTCGGCATCGGCTTCCTCGGCGACGATGAGACGGCCGAGGTCGTCGGTGTCGCGGGAGACGTCCGATACGGCGGCGATCCGGCGCAGCCGCCGGAGCCGCAAGTCTACGTCGCGGCGACGCAGTACTCGAACACGGCGACGTACGTGTTCATCCGCACCGCGGGGTCGCCTTCCGCCGTCACGGGCGCGGCGCGCGGCGCCGTGCACGAGCTGGACCCGGATCTGCCGATCTTCGACGTCTCCAGCATGGACGCGCGTGCGGCGGGAGCGTTCGGCCGCCAGCGCTTCAGCGCGCTGCTGCTCGCCCTGTTCGCGGGGCTGGCCGCGCTGCTCTCCGTGATCGGGCTGTACGGCGTTCTCGCGTACGCCGTCGGCCAGCGCACGCGGGAGATCGGGGTTCGTCTCGCTCTGGGCGCTCGCGCGGCCAATGTGATCCGGCTGGTGGTCGGCCAGGGGCTACGCGTCACGGGGCTCGGGCTGCTGATCGGGGTTGCAGCGGCGTCCGCGCTGACGCGCGTGCTGACCTCATTGCTCTACGAAGTGCGGCCGCACGACCCCGCGACTTTCGGCGCCGTCGTGGTCGGGCTCGGCTTCGTGGCGCTGCTGGCGGCCTGGTTGCCCGCTCGGCGCGCCGCGCGGGTTCGTCCGATGGCCGCCCTGAAGACGGAGTAGAGATCCGCGGCGGCGCTGCGTGGCCAGCTCGGCGAGCCGGTGTCGACGACCCGGAAACGCTCAGTGGCATCGTCCCGACTGGCCCGACCGACCCGTTTAGCCTCTATTTCAACCATGGATGATCGCCCCATAGTCCTCGTCGCCGATGACCAGCCGGACGTGCTGGAGGCGCTCCGCCTGCTGCTGAAGGGCGAAGGCTTCGAGATCGCGACCGCGAGCACTCCGGCGGGCGTGCTGGAGGAGGTCGAGCGTCGCGAGCTCGACGCCGTGCTCATCGACCTGAACTACGCGCGCGACACCACCTCTGGCCGCGAGGGCCTCGACCTGCTCGGGCGGCTGCGCTCGGCGGACGCGACGCTGCCCGTCGTCGGTGATGACGGCGTGGGGGAGCGTGGAGGGGGCGGTGGAGGCGATGCGTCGTGGCGCGGGCGACTACATCGAGAAGCCGTGGGACAACGACCGGCTGGTGGCGACGCTGCGGACCCAGATCGAGCTGGGACGCGCGCTGCGGCGCAGCGAGCGGCTGGAGTCGGAGAACCGGCTGCTGCGGCGAGAGGGGCTGCCCGAGCTGATCGCGGAATCGCGTGCCATGCAGCCGGTGCTGCGGCTCGTGGAGAAGGTCGGCCCCTCCGAGGCGAACGTGCTGATCACGGGCGAGCACGGCACGGGCAAGGAGGTGGTCGCCCGATGGCTGCACTCGTCGTCTCCGCGGGCGAACCGGCCGCTGGTGACGGTGAACGCGGGAGCGCTGTCGTCGGGCATCTTCGAGAGCGAGCTGTTCGGCCACGTGAAGGGCGCGTTCACGGATGCGAAGACGGACCGCGTCGGCTACTTCGAGCTGGCGGATCGCGGCACGCTCTTCCTCGACGAGATCGGTAACATGCCGGGGCCGCAGCAGGCGAAGCTGCTGCGCGTGCTGCAGACGGGCGAGTTCCAGCGGGTGGGCTCGTCGCGCAGCCGGCGTTCGGACGTGCGCGTGCTCTCGGCGACGAACGTGGACATCCACCGCGAGGTGGCCGAGGGCCGCTTCCGCGAGGACCTGCTCTACCGGCTGAACACCGTGGAGATCCGGCTGCCCCCGCTGCGGGAGCGGCGCGAGGACATCCCGCGGCTCGCGGCGCATTTCCTGGAGCGGCAGGGCGGCAGCTACGGCAAGCGGGTACGCGGCTTCGAGCCCGCCGCTCTCGGCGCTCTGATCGAGCACTCCTGGCCAGGCAACGTGCGGGAGCTGGAGCACGTCGTCGAGCGTGCCGTGCTGCTGAGTCAGGGCGACCGGATCGCGGTGGACGACCTGGCGCTGCAACCACGACCCAGCTCTCCCCGCATCGAGGAGATGACCATCGAGGAGGCCGAGCGCCACCTCATCCGCCGCGCGCTCGAGCGGCACCAGGGCAACGTGAGTCGCGCCGCCGACGCGCTCGGCCTGAGCCGTAGCGCGCTCTACCGACGGCTCCAGCAGTATGGGATCTCGAACTAGGCGGCGTGTCGATCCGTCCGTGGCGACGCGTGCCGCATCACGCGCGGCTCGCCCTTGACCGAGCGACGGCCCCGCGGCCCGCGGCTCTCCTACGAAGGCCGCATTCTGTTGCTCGCGCTCCTGGCCGGCGCGCCGGGCGGCATCGTCGCGCTCGCGCTGCTCTGGGGCGGCGATCACGCCCCGCGCGTGCAGTGGACGCTCACGCTGTTCATCGTCGTCGGCTGGTCGTGGATCGCCGTCGCGCTGCGCGAGCGGGTCGTACGGCCGCTGCAGGCGCTGTCGAACCTGCTCGCCGCGCTTCGTGAGGGCGACTACTCCTTCCGCTCCCGCCGCTCCTCGGCCGACGACTCGCTCGGTCTCGCGCTCGAGGAGACGAACGCGCTGGCGGAGACGCTCCGGCAGCAGCGGCTCGGCGCGGTCGAGGCGACGGCGCTGCTGCGCAAGGTGGCGGAGGAGATCGAGGTCGCCGTGTTCGCGTTCGACCAGCACGGCCTGTTGCGGCTCGTGAACCGCGCGGGCCAGCGGCTGCTCGGTCGACCCGCGGAGCGCGCACTCGGTGCGACGGCGTGGGAGCTCGGCCTCGAGGAGTGCCTGCACGGCGATGAGGGTCCGCGCACGCTCGACGCGACGTTCCCGGGCGGTGTCGGTCGCTGGGAGGTCCGTCGCACCGGCTTCCGGCAGCACGGAGAGCCGCACACGCTGCTCGTGCTGACCGACCTGAGCCGCGCCCTGCGGGAGGAGGAGCGGCAGGCGTGGCAGCGGATCCTGCGCGTGCTCGGTCACGAGATCAACAACTCGCTCGCGCCGATCAAGTCGATCGCGGCGAGCCTGCGCCAGCAGCTCGGCCGGCGCAACGCGGTGCTGCCGGCGGGCGGCTCCGACGCCGGTGACGAGAGGCGCGACGTCGCCGAGCTCGGCACGGGCGAAGACGAGGACATGCAGCGCGGACTCGCGGTCATTGCCGAGCGCGCCGAGTCGCTCGGGCGCTTCATGAACTCGTATGCGCGGCTCGCTCGTCTGCCACCGCCGCGACCGGCCCCGGTTCGGGTGCGCGAGTGGGTGCGGCGCGTGGTCGCGCTCGAGACGCGGCTGGCGGTCCAGGTCGAGGGCGGCCCGGACGTCATCGTGCAGGCGGATGGGGACCAGCTCGATCAGCTGCTGATCAACCTGGTGCGCAACGCCGTGGATGCTTCGCTGGAAACCGGCGGAGGTGTGGCGATCGGGTGGAGCGTGGCCGACGGTTGGCTCGAGGTGTGGGTGCGAGACGAGGGGCCGGGGCTGCCCGAGAGCGCGAACCTGTTCGTGCCGTTCTTCACAACGAAGAAGGGTGGCACCGGCATCGGGCTCGTGCTGAGCCGGCAGATCGCGGAAGCGCACGGCGGCTCGCTCGTGCTGGCGGACCGCGAAAGCGGCGGGTGCGAGGCGCGGTTGAGGGTACCGGCGCGCCCGGAGGGCGCGCAGGGCTAGGGCGAGGGCTAGGGCTAGGGCGAGGGCGAGGGCGAGGGCGAGGGCGAGGGCGAGGGTGAGGGCGAGGGCGAGGGCGAGGGCGAGGGTGAGGGCGAGGGCGAGGGTGAGGGCGAGGGTGAGGGATAGGAGGGAGGAGGGGGAGAGGGAGAGGAAACAATGGGGAGGAACGATGATGAAGGGGATCGGGGCAGGCGTCCTGCTGCTGGTGACGGTGGGCGGAGTGGTGGGACAGGCGCCGGAGCGGGGGGCGTTCGTCGCGACGCTCGGTGATGACACGATCGCGGTGGAGAGCTTCACGCGCACGGCGGAGCGGCTCAGCGGTGTGAGCGTCACGCGCACGCCGAGCACGCTGGTTCGGCGTTACACGGTCGAGCTGGGGCCGGGTGGATCGCCGCGGACGATGCGAATCGCGACCCGGCCGGTGAGCGGCTCGGTCGCGCAGGAGGTGACGTACGAATACGGTCCCGACAGTGTTCGCATTACGGTGCACCGGGACACGGTCGAGCGGCACCTCTCCGTGGCGGCATCCGGCGCGCCGTATCCGTTCAGCGAGAGCATCTACGGCCCATGGGAGCTGGCGCTCGCCCGCGCGCTCGCGTCCGGCGAGTCCATGCCGATCCTGGCGGGGCGGCGGGTCTTCCAGTACGCGTTGACGAGGCGGCCCGACGGCAGG
Organism: uncultured Gemmatimonadales bacterium; assembly: GCA_963798855.1. Lineage (GTDB taxonomy): Bacteria > Gemmatimonadota > Gemmatimonadetes > Longimicrobiales > RSA9 > CAWCUU01. Next base: position 1,877,862 of record CAWCUU010000002.1, read on the forward strand.
ATCGAGGCTGTGGGCAGCGAGGGTGGCGAGGACTTCAGCCCGCTGGGCGCGCGGCTCGACGCGCGGGGGCGGCTACAGCAATTCGATCTCAGGGGGACGACGGACAAGTACCTGGCCGTGCGGGTGGACTCCGTCGATGTGGATGCGCTGGCCGCGGCGTTCGCCGCGCGCGATCGGCAGGGCGGCGGTGTGGGCGTGCTCTCGCCGCGGGACACCGCCGCGGGCGAGATCTCGGGGGCCCACGTCGCGGTCGACTACGGACGCCCATCGGCGCGTGGAAGGCAGGTCTTCGGCGGTATCGTGCCGTGGAACGTGGTGTGGCGCACGGGCGCGAACGAGGCGACGCAGCTGATCACGGACCGTGAGCTCGTCATCGGCGGCGTGTCCGTGCCGGCGGGCACCTATTCTCTGTTCACGCTACCATCGCCGGAGGGCTGGAAGCTCATCATCAATCGGCAGCATGGGCAGTGGGGCACGGAATACGATCCGTCGCAGGACCTCGGGCGAGTCGACATGCAGGTGAGGCCGCTCGACGAGCCCGTCGAGCGGCTCCGGTTCAGCATCGAGCCGGACCAGCAGGGGGGGCGGATCGTGCTGCGCTGGACGGACCTGGAAGCGGGGGTGGAGGTCCGGTAGTGGAAAATGACGGAGGCGTCACGAGACGCCTGCCCGGCAGGATCGGGGCGGCCCGGGCGGTGCTCTGGCTCCTGCTGAGCGGGACTGTACCTGGGACCCTGCTCGGGCAGGAGCGCAACGCGCGGCCTCCGTCCGAGCCGGTCCGGTTCATGACCGCTGATGGCATCACGATCTACGGCGATCTATACCCATCGTCCACGGGTCCGGACGGACCCGTCATCGTGCTCTTCCATCAGGCCGGCTCGAACGCGAGAGGCGAGTACGGGGAGATCGTTCCGAGACTTCTCGCCAACGGATACGCTGTCCTTGCCGTCGACCTGAGGACCGGCGGCTCGCTGTACGGCGGGGAGAACCGCACCGTCGACGCCGGTCATCTGCCTGACTCGAACGACTACTGCTCGGCGTATCCGGACGTCGTCGCCACCTGGCGATACGTCGTCGATCGGGGGTTCGCCGGCCCGCGCTTCGCATGGGGGAGCAGCTTCAGCGCCGCGCTGGTGATCCGGCTTGCGGCCGAGCATCCGGAGGGAATGAGCGGCGTGCTAGCGTTCTCGCCCCCATCAGGGGGGCCGATGGAGGGGTGCCGTCCGGCCCGCTACCTGGACTCGCTCTCGGTCCCTGCCCTGGCGCTCCGGCCGGAGGCGGAGGCCGCGATGGCTTCGGTCGCAGCCCAGATCGACAGATTCCGCGCGGCGGGCATCGACGTGTACGTTTCCAGACCGGGCACGCACGGATCGTCCATGCTGGTGCCCGCGCGCGCGGGTGGCGACACGGAAGCGGCCTGGAAGGCCGTCCTCGAGTTCCTGCGATCGCGCTCGTCTCCGCACTGACGTCAATGGGGGCGGCCCGCCTCTTGCACGTCGGCCGACGCGCAGACGGAAGAACAAGCCCAGACCGTCTCAGGAGGTGCGAGGCCATGTGTCCCCAGTCCTCCCGTACAGTCGAGCGCGCGATACTGGATGTGTTCCGCTACGGCAATGGCTGGATGCTGCGGCGGCGGGGCGATCCGGAGCCGGGCGTCGTGCTGCGGACGCGCGAGCGGGCGATCGAGCTCGGCGCGTCATGGGCCGCGCGCTATGCGGATGCCGAGCTGGTGATCCGGGACGGCCGAGGCAACGTCGATGAGGTGCACCGACTGGGGTTGATCGCGCGGCGTCACAGCCGTCACGGCAGGGATGAGCCCACGTCGCTCGAGATGGTGTCGGAGGTGGCAGCGTCGCACGGCTCGGAAATCGCCGCGTCACCGAGGGGCCTTGCCGGTAACGCGGACGCCGCCTAGAATTCGACACACAAAACGGGACACACCGGCAGACGGATTTGCGGCCGCTTGCTACTGCCGGACGGCGCCCTCGGGCGGACCGTCGAGCCAAAAGCTAAAGTGCCGGGACACGAGCCCTCACTCGAGCCTCTCGCCCCCGGGACCTGAAAGCGGTCCGGGGGCTTTTGATTTGCGATCGCAACGGATCCTGCTCGAGAGCGAATGAGCGACAGTCGCTACCTCCACGTACTGAGCGAGCGCGTCCTCGTCTACGACGGCGCGATGGGCACGAGCATCCAGGCATGCTCTCTCTCCGCGGACGATTTCGGCGGGGCGCGGCTGGAGGGGTGCAACGACCACCTCGTGATGTCGCGCCCGGACGTGGTCGAGTCGATCCACGCCTCCTTCCTCGAGGTCGGCTGCGACGTCGTGGAGACGGACACGTTCCGCGCGAACCGCCTCACGCTGAAGGAGTACGGGCTCGCCGAGCACACGCGGGAGTTGAATCGGCAGGCGGCCGCTCTGGCGCGGCGGGTGTGCGAAGGCTTCGCGACGCCGGAGCGGCCGCGCTTCGTGGCGGGCAGCATCGGACCGAGCGGCTTCCTGCCGAGCACATCCGATCCGACGCTCGGCGCGATGACCTACGAGGAGCTCGTGGACGTCTTCGCGGAGCAGGCGGCCGGCCTGATCGAGGGCGGCGCCGACGTGCTGCTGATCGAGACGAGCCAGGACATGCTGGAGGTGAGGGCGCAGGTCACCGGTATCCGGCGGGCGTTGCGCGAGCTCCAGGCGGCGCTGCCGATTCAGGCGCAGGTCACGCTCGACACCGCGGGCCGGATGCTGCTCGGCACCGACATCTCCGCAGCGCTCGTCGTGCTCGAGGCGCTTCGCGTCGACGTCCTCGGGCTGAACTGCTCGACCGGGCCGGAGCACATGCGGCAGCCCGTGCGCTGGCTGAGCGAGCACTCGCGGCTGCCGATCAGCGTGATCCCGAACGCGGGGATCCCGCACAACGAGGGCGGCGTCGCGATCTACCCGCTCACGCCGGCCGACCTCGCGGACGCGCACGAGCACTTCGTGACGCGGCTCGGCGTGAACGTCGTGGGCGGCTGCTGCGGCACCACGCCGGAGCACCTGCGTGCGGTGGTCGAGCGGGTGTGGGGACGCCGGCCCGCGGAGCGCTCTCCTGCGCACCAGGCGATGGCAGCGAGCGCGATGACAGGCGTCGCGCTGCGGCAGGAGCCGGCGCCGGCGCTGATCGGCGAGCGGGTCAACACGCAGGGCTCCCGGGCCGTGAAACGGATGCTGCTCGCCGACGACTACGAGGGGGTGCTCGAGGTCGCGCGCGGGCAGGTCGAAGGCGGCGCGCACCACCTCGATGTCTGTGTCGCGCTGACGGAGCGGCAGGACGAGGCGGCGCAGATGCGGGCGCTCGTGAAGCTGCTCGCGCAGACGGTCGAGACGCCGCTCGTGATCGACAGCACCGAAGCGGACGTGGTCGAGGCGGCGCTGCGCCAGTATCCCGGCCGCGCGATCATCAACTCGATCAACCTCGAGAGCGGACGGAAGCGCATCGACGCGGTCGTTCCGCTCGCGGTCGAGCACGGCGCCGCGCTCGTCGCGCTGACGATCGACGAGGAGGGGATGGCGAAGACCGCCGAGCGGAAGCTGGAGGTCGCGCGTCGCATCCACGACATCGTGACCGCCGAGTTCGGACTCGCCGCCGAGGACCTGATCTTCGACGCGCTGACGTTCACGCTCGCCACGGGCGACGCCGAGTTCCGCCGCTCGGCCGTCGAGACGATCGAGGGTATCGCCACGATCAAGCGCGAGCTGCCCGGCACACTCACCTCGCTCGGCGTCTCCAACGTCTCCTTCGGGCTGCAGAAGCACGCGCGCGCCGTGCTGAATTCCGTCTTCCTGCACCACTGCGTCGAGGCCGGGCTCGACATGGCGATCGTGAACCCGGCGCACGTCACGCCGTACGCGGAGATCGACGCAGACCAGCGCGCGCTCGCCGACGACCTGATCTTCGATCGGCACGATGACGCGCTCGCCCGCTTCATCGCCTACTACGAGTCGACCTCGATCGAGGAGGAGGAGGCGCGCGATCCGACCGAGGACATGACGCCGGCGGAGGCGCTGCACTGGAAGATTCTGCACCGGAAGCGGGAGGGCATCGAGGAGCTGGTGGATGCAGCGGTCGCAGAGGCTGAGCAGGCTAATCAGGCTAATCAGGCTAATCAGGCTAATCAGGCTGGTCAGGCTAATCAGGACCGACCGGGCGGAGAGGAAGCTTCAACCGCTCACACCGCGGCCGTCCAGGTGCTGAACGAAGTCCTGCTGCCGGCGATGAAAGAGGTCGGCGACCGCTTCGGTGCCGGCGAGCTGATCCTGCCGTTCGTGCTGCAGTCCGCGGAGGTGATGAAGCGGGCGGTGGCTCGGGTGGAGACGTATCTCGAGAAGCTGGAGGGCCAGACCAAAGGCAAGGTCGTGCTCGCGACCGTGTACGGCGACGTGCACGACATCGGCAAGAACCTGGTCGGCACGATCCTCTCCAACAACGGCTACACCGTCTTCGATCTCGGCAAGCAGGTGCCGGTCAACACGATCCTGGAGAAGGCGGAGGAGGTAGGCGCGGACGCCATCGGACTGTCGGCGCTGCTCGTGTCGACGTCGAAGCAGATGCCGCTGTGCGTGCAGGAGCTGAGCACCCGCGGCCTGCGCTATCCCGTGTTGTGCGGCGGCGCCGCGATCAACCCGTCCTTCGTGCGCATGGCCGCGTTCGTGGACCAGGAGCAGGGCGACGTCTACGAGTCGGGCGTCTTCTACTGCAAGGACGCATTCGAGGGCCTCGCGACCGTCGAGGCCCTGGTGGATCCGGAGCGGCGCGAGACGTTCGTGGCCGAGCGCAGGCGTGCGATCTTCGAGGGGATCCGCCGCAGGGCGGAGCTGGAGGAGCGCGCGAAGGCGACGCGGCCGAAGCGCGCCTCGAGCGGACCCTCCCGCGAAATCGCGATCCCCGAGCCGCCGTTCTGGGGCGTCAAGGTGCTCGAGCGGCTGCCGCTCGACGACCTGTACCGGCACATCGACCTGAACACGCTCTACCGGTTGCACTGGGGCGCGAAGAACGCGAAGGGCGAGCAGTGGGAGCGGCTCGTGAAGGAGGAGTACGAGCCGCGACTGCGCCGCTACCGGCAGGAGGCGCGCTCGGGCGGCTGGGCGCAGGTCCGGGCCATCTACGGTTTCTTCCCGGCGGCCTCGGAGGGTGACGACCTCGTCGTCTTCGATTCCGCCAACCGTTCGCGCGAGCTCGTCCGCTTCGACTTCCCGCGCCAGTCGGACCGCGATCACCTCTGCCTCGCCGATTACTTCAGCCCGGCCGGCAACGGTCGTCCCGATGTCGTCGCGTTCCAGATCGTCACGATCGGGGACCGCCTGCTCGAGAAGTCGGAGGCGCTGCTGCACGGCGGGGATTACGGCGAGGGCTATTATCTGCACGGTTTCGGCGTGCGTCTGGCGGAGGCTGCCGCGGAGGTCGTGCACCGACGCATCCGCACCGAGCTCGGCCTGCCGGCCGGGCAGGGGCTGCGCTACTCGTGGGGCTACCCCGCGTGTCCCGACCACCTGCAGCACTTTCGGCTGTTCGAGCTGCTGCCCGCGCGCGAGAAGCTGGGGATGGAGCTGACGGAGGCCGGCGCGTTGGTGCCGGAGCTGAGCACGGCCGCTTTGGTCGTGCATCATCCGGAGGCGAGGTATTTCGGGACGTGAGGCGCGAGGCGCCTCACGTAGGCTAGTCAGGCTAGTCAGGCTAGGCAGGCTAGTCAGGCTAGTCAGGCTCAGGCGGGCTAGTCAGGCTAGGAGGCTGATCAAGCGCTTTCGCTGGTCTGGGTCGAGGCCGGGGGTCCGCCGATGGCCGGTTAGAGTTGACTCGCCCCGCCATGGACATGTGTCGGGCGAACCCGCTTGAGTAGGCGAACACCTACTCAGGAGGCGCATATGGCGGCGTTCGAGCACCGGAAGTTCGAGGTCTACCGCGACACGATGGCGTTGATCGCCTTCGCGGGGACGGTCACGGCGGGACTCGGTAGCGGTTTCTTCGTACTGAAGGATCAGCTGATCAGGGCCGCGATTTCGATCGCGATGAACATTGGTGAGGGTGCGGGTGAATACGCCCCCCGCGAGAAGGCGCGCTTCTATCGCATGGCGCGCCGCAGCGCCTCGGAAGCCATCAGTGGCTTCGACGCCTTGCTCACCCTGCGAGTTGATAGACGACGGCGTGTTGGCCGAAGCTGAGACGCGTCTGGAGCGAATCGCGGCGATGCTTACCCGTATGGCAAAGAGAATGGAGTCGACGAAACGCGAGCCCGAAAGCCTTGCGTCGATGTCGTCAGCAGGACGACCGAAGACGCCGAAGCGGTCAGGTCCGGCGGAATCGACGACGATGGCGCAGCCTCCGGCCAGTCGGCAGCGGAAGCAGCCGGTAGATTCGGCTCGACCGTTGAAACCGAGGAGCGGCCAGAACACCGGCAGCCGTCCACGCAGCAGGCCGGCCCGGTCTGACCAGCCCGACTAGCCTGACTAGCCTGACTAGCCTGACTAGCCTGATTAGCCTGAGTAGCCTGACTAGCCTGACTAGCCTGATTAGCCTGATTAGCCTGATTAGCCTCTGAACCCGATGATGCTAACCGATCTCCTGTCCGATTCGAGACCCCACGTCTTCGACGGCGCGATGGGCACGATGCTCTACTCGAAGGGCGTGTTCATCAACCGCTGCTTCGACGAGCTGGTGCTGCGCGAGCCGGACCTCGTGCGCTCGGTGCACCGGGACTACGTGCGCGCCGGGGCGGAGCTGCTGGAGACGAACTCGTTCGGGGCGAACCGGATCAAGCTCGGGCAGTACGGGCTCGAGGCGCAGGTGCACGAGATCAACGCGATGGCGGCGCGGCTCGCTCGGGAGGCGGCGGGGGAGCGTGCTCTCGTCGGCGGGGCGGTCGGGCCGCTCGGGATCCGCATCGAGCCGTACGGGCCGACGTCGCTCGCCGAGGCACGCGAGGTCTTCCGTGAGCAGGTGGAGGGGCTGCTGGAGGGGGGCGTGCAGTTCTTCGTGCTGGAGACGTTCACGGATCTCGCGGAGATCCAACAGGCGTTGCTGGCGGTGCGGGACGCGTGCGACCTCCCGGTGGTCGCGCAGATGACGATCCAGGAGGACGGCTCGACGGCGTACGGCACCTCTGCCCAGGCGTGCGTCGCGCGGCTGGACGAGTGGGGTGCGGACGTGATCGGCTTCAACTGCTCGGTCGGTCCGCAGGGGATCCTGGAAGCGATCGAGGCGGCCTCATCCGCCACGACACGCAAGCTCTCGGCGCAGCCGAACGCCGGCCTGCCGCGCGAGGTCTCGGGACGCAAGATGTACATGGCGTCGCCGGAGTACATGGCGAAGTACGCGCAGCGCCTGATCCGGGCCGGCGCGAAGCTCATCGGCGGTTGCTGTGGCACGACCCCGGAGCACATCCGTCGGATTGCGGACGCGGTGTGGGCGATGTCGCCGGGACGCTCAGCGCTGCGGGTCAGCCTGCCGGAGCCGGACCCCACCGCCGCGGAGCCGAAGCCGCTCGGTGAGCGCTCGGGGTGGGGCCGGAAGCTGGCCGCGGGCGAGCTGGTCACGACCGTCGAGATCGTGCCGCCGAAGGGAATCAGCCCCGCCAGGATGCTGGCCGGCGTGCGGTTGCTGCGCGCGGCCGGGGTGGACGCGGTCAACGTGCCGGACGGCCCGCGCGCGCAGATGCGCATGGGCGCGCTCGCCACCGCGGTGCTGATCGAGCAGACCGTGGGGATCGAGACCGTGCTCCACTACTCCTGTCGAGACCGCAACCTGCTCGGCATGCTGTCGGACCTGCTCGGCGCGCACGCGCTCGGGCTGCGCAACCTGCTGCTCGTCACCGGCGACCCGCCGAAGATGGGGCCGTACCCCGAGTCCACCGCGGTCTTCGACATCGACTCGATCGGGCTGACCAATCTGGTCGCACGGCTGAATCGGGGACTGGATCCGGGCAACAACGCGATCGGCGATCCGACCTCGTTCGCGATCGGGGTCGGCGTCAACCCGGGCGCGCCCGACCTCGAGCACGAGCTCGATCGGTTCTACTGGAAGGTGGAGGCCGGCGCCGAATACGCCATCACGCAGCCCGTCTTCGACGCCGAGCAGCTGCTCCGGTTCGTCGCGGAGATCGAGAAGCGCGGCATCTGGATTCCCATCGTGGCCGGCATCTGGCCGCTCGTCTCCGCGCGCAACGCGGAGTTCCTGGCCAACGAGGTGCCAGGGGTCGTCGTCCCGACCGAGATCCTGGAGCGGATGCGACGCGCGAGCGCGCGCGGCAAGGAGCCCGCGCTCGACGAAGGGATCGCGATCGCGCGCGAGATGCTCGATCGCGTGCGACCCGTGGTGCGCGGCGTGCAGGTCAGCGCGCCGTTCGGCAAGGTCCCCTTCGCGCTGCGCGTCTTCGAGGGGATCGACGGGATCCGCAGCGAGGTCGAGCCGGAGACGGCGGAGGCGGCCGAAACGCTCGGATTCAGTCCGCCCTTCGCCGGGTGACGTGGCCACACGCACGAGGCGCACGTCTGAGCCCATCCCGCGCTACACATCTTGACGTTGCCGGGGTCGGGGGCGGCGGCCGCAGTCCGGGCCGTCGCCCCCGTCCGCGTCCTGCAGTTAGCCGTCGCTCCGTTGGCTGCACACCTCGGCCTGTGCAAGCGCCCGCGCGCTCGTTCGTTCTTATGGTATGAAGGATCGCGACTTCTGCCGTGGAGGCCTCGATGGTCGCGCTGCCGTTGGTTCGCCAAGCCCTGATCGTGGGAGGGCTCGCCGTGCTGTGCGTCGGCTGCCGGCGTGGGGACGACCTGGAGCGCGAGCGACAGAAGCTGGATCACGCGGTGGCGCTCTGGACGCAGAGTGATCCCGGTGACTACACCTATCGCTATACCCACGCCTGCTACTGTGAGCAGGGCGGCCGCACCGTGATCATCACGGTGCGCGGCGACAGCGTCGTCGCGATCGAGGATGCCCTCAGCGGAGAGGCCGTCGCGCTCTCACCGGGGCTGTACACGACGGTCGACGGGCTGTTCGGGCTCATCCACGACGCGTTGCTGCGCAACCCCGATCACCTGGAGGCGTCGTACGACGAGGCCCGCGGGTTCCCACGAACGCTCTCCGTCGACTATTACCGTCAGGCCGACAATGACGAGTTCGGCTTCGACGTCGCGGCGCTGGAACCGTCTTCAGAGGATTGAGGCCGCCCGGCGCCATGCCGGCGTCGCCGGATACCTGCTGTCTACTGTCCGAGCCAGTACGTGACCTTCACGAGGAAGACGTTCGACGCCGGCACCTCATAACCCGGCTCCGTGCCGAGCAGCCGTCCGAAATCCCGCCCGAAATTCAGCCGTCCGTCCTGGGTGTCGAAGCCGGTCCGGCTCTGACTCCACACGATGAAGAAGGTCGACCCGGGCATGTACTCCCAGCGCAGCACGGCAGTCGAGCGGAGCTGCTTGAAGTTGAAGTCGGGCTGGTCGAATGCGACGGCGTCCGGCGTGCCATCGATGGAGATGAGATACTGCTCGGCGTCGGAGTCGTAGCGGATCTCGCTCGACGCGAGCGTGTGGAAGCGGTCGCCGAAGTCATGCGCCCGAGGTGCGACGACCTCCTTGAAGTCGGCGAAGGCGCCGGCGCTGACGAACGGCTGCGCGTAGAGCTGAAAGGAGAGCGTCGGCGAGAGGGTGTAGGCGAGGCGCGTCGTCAGCGAGACCGTGGTCTGGTCGATGCGCCCGAAGTAGTAGTGCGTAGCGCCGGCGAAGTCCTCCTGTGTGACGTACTGCGCGTCATTGCGATTCCAGCGGATCGACGGGTAGAAGGACAGGTCGAGCTGTGAGGAGGGGCGCCAGCCCACGCTCGGTCCGATGCTGAAGGAGCGGCCGTCGTTGTCGAGGTCCGCAGCGCCGTTCACATCGAATCCGACCCGCAGGTCCTTGCGCCGATCGCTGTCGAAGCCGCCCCAGTAGTTGATCCGATTCGTGGTGCGAAGCGCGGGCCCGCCGCGCAGCGCGTCCGTCGACAGCACGGCGGCGTTCGTACCGATGCCACCGTAGCCGCTCCAGTAGTTGCGCAGGTCGAAGTTGCCGTTGACGTTGCCGCCGAGGCTCGTGCGGTCGCCGCCGAAGTCGTAGCCGTGCCAGACGTTCGCGTTGAGCTGCCAGCGGCGGAAGATCCAGCTGGGATCGTACTGCTGGTAGCCGACCCAGCCGACGTGCTCAATGAGGTCGCGCTGCGTCTGGAAGCCAATGTCGTTGACCTCGAATCCGGGTGAGATCGCGTGCAGGGCGGTGAGGAACATCCAGTGGCCGCCGCCGATCTTGCCGACCTCGACCTGTCCCGCCATGCCGGCGAGGGAGGTGCGCGTCGAGTCCAGCTCGACGTAGTCCGCGTCCGGTCGCTGGTAATAGCGACCCGGCGCCTCCTGCACCCGCGTGATCGCCTCCGTGCTGCCGCTGACCACGCTGCCGAGCAGGAAGCCGTGGATCTGGTAGTTGCCGCCCGCCCAGCGGTGCCGGAAGTCGGCGCCACCGGCGTAGGCGGCGCGATTCATGAAGTCCAGCCGGCTCGCATCGAGGCGGCGGTTCGTCGCCGTGAAGATCCCGCCGATCGCCGACTGTCCCTGTCGGAAGTCCTTGATGACGCGGCCGACGGCGTAGTTCGTGAGCGGCTCGACCGCGGCGCTGCCGCGGATGCCGCCATCGAGCGCGTAGTCTGCGCTCTGCCTGGCCGTGACCGCGTCCATGAAGCCCATGGACCATCCGCCGGGCGTCTTGCCCGACAGCTTCGCCGCGCCAATGATCGGCGTGGAGGTCGGCACGCTGCCATAGGCGACGTCATCGGGCAGGTCACCGTGCGGCGCGGCGCCGATCCGGCGCGTGTAGAACAGCGACTCGTTGCCGAGGTCGCCATCGCCGAGGCCGATCCCGAAATTGAAGATGTCGGCGCCCTCGACGAAGAACGGCCGTTTCTCGGGGAAGTAGCTCTCGTAGGCGGTCAGGTTCACGACGGAGGGATCGGCCTCGACCTGGCCGAAGTCCGGGTTGATCGTCGCGGTCAGCGTGAGGTTCGAGGTCAGGCCGTACTTCAGGTCCGCGCCGACGTTGCCGGAGATGTCGCTCGGCGTGTAGAACGGGTCCTGCGCGTCACCCGGCTCGCGGTCCAGCTTGGCGACCCCGTAGGGCTGAATCTCCAGGCGGCGTGGTGACGACAGCCGTGACAGCCCCTCCAGCGTCCCGAACACCGAGACGGTCTTCGACTCGCGCGGATCGAGAGGCGCCCAGAACGACTGCTCGGCGTAGCGGGAGATGTCGCGCACCAGCTCGATCCCCCATTCGACGGGTGCGCCCCCGCTCGCGTCGTAGCGGAGCTGAGAGAGCGGGATGCGGAGCTCGGCGACCCAGCCGAGCGAATCCGTGCTCGTCCTGCCCTCCCAAACCGCGTCCCAGCTGTCGTCCTCCTGCGTATCGTTGTAGATGAACTCGTCGAACAGCACGCCGGCCGGATTGATGGCGAAGACGAACGCCGTGCGGTTGTCGTTGTAGCTGTCGAAGCCGATCGTGAACCAGTCGGACTGCGGGTGGTCGTCGCGGCGCGCCAGACGACCGACGATGGAATCCGGCGCGGTGTCGTACATGCGGGCGCCGACGTAGATCGCCTGGTCATCGTACATGATGCGGACTTCGGTCCGCTGCAGTGAGGGCTTGCCCGGGTCCGGCTTGTTCTGGATGAACTGCCGTGTAGTCGGCTGCGCGCTCGTCCACGCCGTCTCATCCAGCTTCCCGTCCACGGTGATGCTTTCGCCGGTGATCCGCTGCGCGTACATCGTAAGGTCGGATGAAAGCGTGTGACTCGGGGCCGGCGAGCTCGAATCCGCTACCCCGTTGCTCTGCGCCGAGCCGCGCGCAGTCGGACCGAAGGCTGTCAGCAGCGCGGCGAGGACGAGAGCTCCAGGCTTCTGCATAGGGGGTATTCCTTTGATCGGCGAATTTCCAGGGTCGGGACCCGCTTCGGTGCACCCCGATGAGCGGCGCGCGGACGCTGCGCCGGTGAAGCGCGACTGTCCGTACAGCCTTACGGGCGTTCGGGTTGGAAGTTTCAAAAGGCGGAGGCCGGGGCGATGAGCGGGCGCGGCGGGATCCCCTTTGCGAAGGGCCAGGCGCTGGGCAACGACTACGCCGTGATCGACGCGGCCGCGCTGCCCGGCGCGCTGGGCGCGCCGGTGGTCCGCGCGTTCTGCGACCGCCACCGGGGCATCGGCTCGGATGGCATCCTCATCGGCGGCGTCGCGCAGCGCCCGTTCCGGCTTGGCATCTACAACCCGGACGGCAGCGAGGCGGAGAAGAGCGGAAACGGGCTGCGCATTTTCGGCGCGTGGCTGCACCGCCGGGGTCTCGTCGCCGACGAGCCGTTCGAGGTCCAGCTTTCGACGGACACCGTGGTCATGCGGGTGGAGGGAGAGGAGCCGGGTGGTGCGCTGATGCTCACCGTCGCGATGGGGAAGGCGGACCTGTCGGCCGGTTGGGTGGACGCGGCCGCGGCTCTCGAGCCGCTGCCGGAGCGGGGGGGTGCGGCGCTCTACCGGCTCGACCTCGGCGACGACGGCGAGGCCGACGTCCACCCCGTCTCGCTCGGGAATCCGCACTGTGTCGTCGTGGTCGAGGCTCTGGACCGGGAGGACTTCCTGCGCCGGGCGCCGCGGCTGTGCACCCATCCCTTCTTCCCGGCCGGCACCAACGTGCAGTTCGCCCGCCTGGGGAAAGGTGGGGCGGACGTCTGGATCTGGGAGCGCGGCGTAGGCGAGACGACCGCGTCCGGGTCCAGCGCGTGCGCCGTCACGGCCGTCGCGCTGGCGCACGGCGAGAGCGCCGAGGCGCCGCTGTCGGTTCGCATGCCCGGCGGCGTCGTCCACGTGGATCGCGACGCCGCGCAGGTGCTGCACCTGCGCGGTCCGGCCCAGATCGTCTTCGAGGGGTCCATACCGGCCGCGGTGTGGGCGAGCTGGTCTGCGAGCGCGGACGATCAGGGTTCAGCCGACTGATCGCGCGGCGACGTCGCCTCAGCGGATCAGCAGCTCCAGATCGGACGCAGACCTCGAGCCAGCCGATGCCGCCGGGCGGAGCACAGCCAGGCGGTGCTGTCGATCCGGCCCGACTCCATTCGTCGGAGGGATGGAGGGAAGCGGGCCGGGCCAGGCGGCCGCGGCGCGCGAGACGATCACGGAATCAGGAGGCAGGTTCATGCAGAAGATCACGACGTTCCTTACGTTCAACGACCAGGCGGAGGAAGCGGTGCGTCTCTACACATCGGTCTTCGCCGACTCGCGGATCGTGTCGACGACCCGCTACGGCGACGCCGGGCCGGGGCCGAAAGGCTCGCTCATGACCGCCGCCTTCGAGCTCGACGGCCAGAACTTCGTCGCCCTCAACGGCGGCCCGTCGTTCACGTTCTCGCAGGGGATCTCGCTGCTCGTGAACTGCGAGAGCCAGGCCGAGGTAGACGAGTACTGGGAGAAGCTGTCCGAGGGGGGCGAGGAGGGTCCCTGCGGCTGGCTCACGGACCGCTTCGGCGTTTCGTGGCAGATCGTGCCGACCGTCCTGCCGAAGCTGCTGGGTGACCCGGATCCGGAGAAGGCCGGCCGCGTGATGCTGGCGATGCTGCAGATGAAGAAGATGGACATCGCCGCGCTGGAGCGCGCCTCGCGGGGCGGTTGACCGGTCACACGGCACCGTAGCCAGGCTATCGGCTATCGCCCCACGAGCTCGAACCTCGCCCGGTGGCGTGACGCCGCGTCGGAATCGCCGCCGATCGAGACCGTGAAGAAGCCCGGCTCCGTCGCGTGCATCCGCATGTCCGTCGAGTACGAGGCGAGGTCGGCATCGGTCAGCAGGAACGTGAGGTCTCGGGACTCGCCGGCAGCCAGCCGCAGCTTGCGGAAGCCGCGCAACCGCTGGACGGCCGGCGCGACGCTGGCCAGCTCGTCGGTCGCGTACAGCCGCACGACCTCCGACCCCGCGCGGGCGCCCACGTTCGTCAGCGTGACCGAGACCCGCAGCGTGTCGCCGGGGGCGATGCGCCGGCGGTCCAGCCGAACATCGGAGTACTCGAAGCGCGTGTAGCCGAGGCCATAGCCGAACGGGTAGAGCGGGGAGTTCGCGACGTCGAGGTACTTCGACGTGTAGCGATCGGTGGCGACGGCCGGCCGGCCGGTCGTGCGGTGCGCGTAGTAGACCGGGATCTGGCGCTGCGCGGGGGCGGCTTCGCCGGTTGGCGCTGCGCGGGGCGTCGCCTGCGGCGAACGCGGGGAGGGGGCGCAGGCTGCCGCGGCGAGCAGGAGCGATACGACGACTGGCTCCATCGTGCCCCGCCCCCGCCGCGCGCGCGTCATTCTCCGCGCAACTCGTCGCCCGTCATTCGTCGCCCGTCATTCGCCGCCCGCCAATTGTCGCCCGCCGTTCGTCGCCCGCCCCTCGTCGCCCGCCCCTCACCCACCACCCTCCACGAGCTGGAACCTCGCGCTCTCGACGTCCTGCGAACTCCCGCCGGCGTAGACGGTGAACCAGCCAGGCTCGTAGATCCGCTTCATGTCGAGGCCCCAGAAGGAGAGGTCGTCGACGGTGATCGGGAAGCGCACGGTCCTCGACTCGCCGGGGCGCAGCTCGACGCGCCGGAAGCCGCGCAGCTCCTTGACGGGCGGTGTGACGCTGCGGACCTCGTCGTGGAGGTAGAGCTGCACGATCTCCGCGCCCTGGCGCTGCCCCGTGTTCGCCACCTGGACCGAGACCATGAGCGTATCGGACGGCGACATGGTGGCGGAGGATAGCTGCGGGGCGCTTACGTCGAACGTGGTATAGCTGAGCCCCCAGCCGAACGGATAGAGCGGCGTCCACGGCAGCTTGATGTACTTCGAGGTGTAGTGGTCCTCGGGGCTCGCGGGGCGGCCGGTATTCTTGTGGTCGTAATAGATCGGCACCTGGCCGACGGCGCGCGGGAAGGTTACGGGCAGCTTGCCGCTCGGGTCGAAGTCGCCGAAGAGTACGTCCGCGACGGCCGGTCCCATCTGGACGCCGAGGAACCACGACTCCAGGATCGCCGGGACGTGCTCCGCCAGCCAGGGGATCGCGAGCGGCCGTCCGTTCATCAGGACGACGACGACCGGCTTGCCGGTGGCGACGATGCGCTTGGCGAGCGCGAGCTGAACGCCGGGGAGGTCGATGTCCGAGCGGCTGGCGGCCTCCGCGCTCATGTCCTGCGTCTCGCCGATCACGAGGACGACGACGTCCGCCTGCCCCGCGGCGCGTAGCGCATCCGGGAAGCCCGTCGTGTCGGTGCCGCCGATCTCCGGCGCGGCGCCCTTAGCGTACAGCACCTTCGTTCCCGCCGCGACCGCGCGGCGGATTCCTTCCAGCACCGTGACCGCGTCCTCCGCCCGCCCGGCCGCGGCCCAGTTGCCGATCGCGGAGCGGCCGTCGTCGGCGAGCGCCCCGATGACGGCGATCGTGCCCGCGTCCTTCCGCAGCGGTAGAACCCCGCCCTCGTTCCGGAGCAGCACCATGGATTCGCGGGCGACCTCGCGCGCCGCCCGGACGTTCTCGGGGGTCAGCGTCATCGCCTTCTGACGCTCGGGGTCGATATAGCGGTACGGATCCTCGAACAGGCCCAGGTCCCACTTCGCGCGCAGCACGCGACGCACCGCCTCGTCCACGTCATCCATCGAGACGCGCCCGGCCTTCACCGCCGCCGGCAGGTCCTTCAGGTAGATGCCGCTGACCATGTCGATGTCGACGCCCGCCTCGAGCGCCGCGATGCCCGCCTCTTCCGGCGTGCCCGCGATGCCGTGGTGCTGCAGCTCCATGATGCCGGTCCAGTCGCTGACCACGACGCCGCGGAAGCCCCAGTCGCCGCGCATCACGCCGTCGATCAGCCGCTCGTTCGCGTGCATCGGCACGCCGCCGACCTCGTCGAATGCGGCCATGACCGACCCGACGCCCGCATCGACCGCCGCGTGGAAGGGCGGCAGGTAGATCTCGTGCAGCGTGCGATCGGAGATGTCGACGGTGTTGTAGTCCCGGCCACCCTCGGCGCCGCCATATGCGACGAAGTGCTTCGCCGTCGCCATCAGCGTGTTGTTCGCACCCAGGCTGTCGCCCTGGAAACCGCGCACCCGCGCCGCAGCCATCACCGAGCCCAGGTACGGATCCTCGCCCGACCCCTCGACAATGCGGCCCCAGCGCGGATCTCGCGCGATGTCGACCATCGGCGCGAACGTCCACATCAGTCCCCACGCCGCGCCCTCCGTCGCCGCGATTCGCGCTGACCGCTCGACCGCCGCCGGATCCCAGCTGCTCGCCTCCGCCAGTGGCACCGGGAAGATCGTACGGAAGCCGTGGATCACGTCGTGCGCGAACATCAGCGGGATCTTGAGCCGCGACTGCTCCACCGCCACGTGCTGCAGCCGCCCCGTGTAATCGGCGCCGAACACCCCCAGGAACGAGCCCACGTGCCCCGCGGCAATGTCGTCGGTCGTGCCCTTGTTCACGATCGGCCCCGTGTCGCCCCACTGCCCCGGCAGCTGGTTCAGCTGCCCCAGCTTCTCGTCCAGAGTCATTCTCGCCAGCAGCGAGTCGACGAGCGCTTCGCGCGCGTCGACTCCCTGCTGGGGCGCGCCTGCGGCGGGCGCCGCGCTGCGGGGCGCGGCTGTGCCGGGCGCGGCTTCGCCGGGCCGGCCTGCGGCCGGGGGTGCGGCTTCGCCGGGCGCCGCGGCGCGGGGAGCGGCTTCGCCGGGGCCACCTTGCGCGCTGCGCGCGCAGGCGGGGAGGGCGAGGGACAGGACAAGGACGAGGGCCGAGGCGGACGCCAGCCAGCCGTCACGGCA
The DNA here is from genome assembly GCA_963798855.1 of uncultured Gemmatimonadales bacterium. GTDB lineage: Bacteria > Gemmatimonadota > Gemmatimonadetes > Longimicrobiales > RSA9 > CAWCUU01. Next base: position 1,894,716 of record CAWCUU010000002.1, read on the forward strand.
GGTGACACCCCGCGGAGCGAAGCGAACGCGCCCCGGCGCAGCCGCCCCCCGCGGAGCGGCGCCCGGCGAAGCGAAGCGCGCCGCCCCCGGCGCCGGCCGCTCCGACGAAGTCGCGCCCCGCGAAGCGGCGCCCGGCAAGGCCGCGCCCGCCGAAGGCGCGCCCGGCGCTGCACACTGAGCCGAACGACTCTTCAGCATCTGCCAGCCAGCCAGCCACCCTGAAATCCCGCGCGGCACAAGCCGCGCACGATGTACGGGCTCTCGCGCATGAGCTTCCATATCAGGCCGCTCCTGTAGTTCTCGATCATGAGGACGATGGGTCCCTGGTCGATGCCGAGGTAGTCGACGTCGAACCAGCCGACGCCGGGCACGATCGAGCCGGTCCGGATCGGTGCTCCGGGGTCGGAGAGGGTGAGGTTGAACGCGTCAATGAAGCCGTACTGCCGGAAGAGGTGATCGCCATAGCGCTGCTCCATGTCCTGCAGCGCCGGGATCGCGATCTCCGGCGCGAAGGGGATGGAGCCGCCGGCTGCCGTGGGCACGAGAGTGCCGTCGTCGACGATCCGGGTCGCGGCGGCGCCGCGCGCCGAGTAGGCGTGGAACTGGCGCTGCTTTCCATCTATGGTCAGCTGGAAGCCGCCGGGCCCGTCGCTCGCCGTGAGACCCCAGGAATTCTCGCCGTAGCCGCGCCACGCCATGGGATCGTCCTCGGCGTACGCCTGCTGGGAGTAGGTCGCGCGGCGCGAGTTCTCGAAGTAATCGATTCCCTTGGCGCGCATGTATGCGTCCTGGATGCCGCGGAAATCCACCCACACGTGCGAGTACTGATGGCCGAACAGCGGCGCGAAGTTGACCATCGAGTAGCCGTAGAAGTCGGCCCAGTCGTAGGTGCTGGTGAACGCGTCCCAGGCGGCGGGCGAGATCGGGTGCGTCGGCGAGCCGAGCGCCAGCAGGTAGAGGATCATCGCCTCGCAGTAGCCCTGGTAGTCGTGGTCGAGGAAGCCCTGGTAGTCGCTTCCGGCCGGCTTCCAGGCCATCGCGATCAGAGGCGGTCGCGGCTGGATCCAGTCCCACTCGGCGCGACGGTAGAGCGAGTCGGCCAGCGCGCGGATCTCGGTCTCGGTCGCATCCGTGCCGTCGAAATACTGCTGCGCCGTCAGGATTCCCGCCATGAGCAACGCGGTGTCGATGGTCGAGAGCTCCACGTTCTGGAAGCGCTCGCCCGTCTGCATGTCCAGGAAGTGGTAGTAGAAGCCGCGGTAGCCGGTGACGCCGCGCGCCTGCGGTCCCTGCGCCGAGGTCCAGAAGAAGCGCAGCGTCGTCAGCGTGCGGCTCGCGGCCTCGCCTCGCCCGACCCAGCCGCGCTCGACGCCGACCGGGTAGGCGCTCAGCGCGAAGCCGATCGCCGCAATGCTCGAGAAGGAGTGCGTCGGCCAGCGGTCGGGCGTCAGCCCGTTCTGCGCGTTCGTGGTCTGCCAGAAGAAGTCGAACGTGCGATGCTCGACCGCATCCAGGAACGCCTGCTGCTCGACCGGCTCCGTGCGGGTCGTGACGCCGCTGGGTCCCGCGTGATTCGCACAGCCGGCGAGCAGCGCCAGCGTCGCGATCGCGGCGCCGGCAAGCCGTGGAAGAAGTCTACGTCGTCTCTGCTCAGTGCTGCTTCTTCCCGCGCTTCGTCGTGATGACGACCACGCCGTTGGCTCCCCGGACTCCGTATTGTGCGATGTCGATGGCATCCTTGAGAATCTCGATCCGGAGGATGTCGGCGGGGCTGAGCCAGGTCAGCCCGACGCCCGGTGTCGTCTCGAACGGCATCCCGTCCACGACGTACAGCGGCTCGTTGTTGCCCATGAAGGTGGACGGGCCGCGGATCCGTATGGAAAAGCCGCCCGCCGGCGTGCGGATCACCTGCACGCCGGCGAAGCGGCCCGCGATCAGCTGCTCCACCTGCAGCACGGGTACCTCGCCGTAGTGCTCCGCCTGCGTGGCGGCGGCACTATCCGCGACGCCGGCGGCCGCCGGGTCGGCGGGGCCGTGCTCCGGCGTGGCGGGCGCGTGGGCGGAGGCACAGCCGAGTGCCGCCACCCATGCCGCCATCAACGCCGCGCCGCGCAACGGCGGGCGGCCACCGCCCCGGAAGTTCATTCCACGCTCGTCAGTACCCCGGGTTCTGCTGGAGCCCGAAGCTCTGCACTTCGTCGCGCGGGATCGGGTACAGCGTGTTCGCGTCCGTAAACGTGATCGGCGTGCAGCCGGCCGGCAGCGCCCGGTCCTCGCACGTCAGCGCCTGCATGAGCTGCTGCGCCCGACCCTGCCGGACGATGTCGAACCAGCGGTGCTGCTCCATCCCCAGCTCGGAGCGACGCTCCTGCCAGATCGCGTCCAGCAGCGCCTGCCCACCCGCGGTCACGTTCGGCAGCAGCGCCATCGCGGGCACGGACATCGTCATCGTCTGCGTCGACACCGAGCCGTCCGCGTCCTGCGTCACGCGCATGATGCCCAGCGCGACGTTCGAGCCCGGCGCCTTCGAGTCCACCTCCTGCATGAACTGCTGCGGCGTCGTCACCGCCACTCCGCCGACGGACTGGATAATGTCCATGTTGACGATTTGAGCGGGCGGCGTGTTGTCGTCGTCGCGCTCCGAGTCCAGGCTGCGCAGGCCCGCGGCGTACGCGTCCGTTTCCGGCCCGACGTAGCGGACGAAGACGCGGCTGCCGTTCGCCGGCAGGCCGAGCTCGCTCGCCATGACGTCGGCCAGCGCCTCGACCGAGAACCCGAGCGTCGTCGTGCGGCCGCTCCGCGCGCGCTCCCGCACCATGTTCAGGTAGTTGCGTGCGGTCGCATCATCGCCGAGGTGGTTCGCGGCCTCCGCGGCCATCAGCAGCACGTCCGCGTAGCGGATGATGCGGATGTTCACGCCGGAGTTGCCCGTCCCGCCCGGCGTCTCCGGCGAGGTGAACACCTTCTGGTTGTAGCGGTTGTTCGGCATGCTGGCGTTCAGGTAGACCACTCGACCCGTGCCGTCGGGGAGCATCTCCCACGCGTACATGATGGTCGCCTCGAGGCGCGGGTCACCCGGCTCGTACGATGCCTCGAGATCTGCCGACGGGTTGTTGAAGCCCCAGCCGATGTTCGGGTCGCCCCGCACGCCCTGAACCTGCGCGTACTGGCTGCCGCCGCCGCCCGCCTCCAGCGCCACGGACCCCGCCTCGAAGACCGACTCGCTGGAGAACTCGCCGGCCGTCGTGAAGATCGTCGCGTAGTCGGGATACAGGCTGTACTCGCCGGAGTTGATCACCGCCTGCGCGTTGTCGAGCGCGCCCTGCCAGTTCTGCTGGTAGAGGTAGACCTTCGCGAGCAGCGCCTGCGCTGCGCCCTTCGTCGCCCGGCCCATGTCGTCGGCCGAGTAGCCCGACTTGGGCGGCAGCACGCCGATCGCGTCGGTCAGGTCCTGCTCGATCTGCGCGTACACCTGGTCGGCCGTGGCGCGCGTCTGGTCGAACTCGCCCGGCTTGAGCGCGGTGGTGATCAGCGGCACGCCGCCGAACGCGCGCACGAGGAAGAAGTAGTAATAGGCCCGCAGGAACTTGTTCTCGCCGACGAGACGCGCCCGCATCGTCGCGTCCATGTCCACGTTCGGGATGTTGTCGATCGCGACGTTGGCGCGATAGATCCCGCGGTAGTAGCCCTGCCAGGTGTCGTGGAAGGCGATGTTGCCTGGATCGAACGCGATGTTGTCCAGGTCGAGCAGGAAGCTGGCGTCGGCGGGGACGCTGCCCTTCGTGGCATCATCGGATGAGATGTCGGTCATGCCGATCCAGGAGAAGACGTGCACTTCCCAGTCACGCAGCATGCTGTACGTCGCGTTCGTCGCCGCGACCGCCTGGTCGGCGGTCTTGAAGAAGTCCGCCGTCGTCAGCTTCCCCTTCGGCTCCGTGCTGAGGAAGTCGTTGCAGGCGACGGCGCCCAGTGCCAGGAGCGCGACTGCTGCCGCTCGTGCCGCCCGGCTCGCCGATAGTCCCATATTTCTCATGATAGTCATCGACCGGTTCGAGTTCAGAACGACACGTTGAGGCCGACCGTGATCGTGCGCGCCGGCGGGTAGATCCCGAGATCGATGCCCGCCGCGATGACGCTGTTCGGGTCGCTCGAGTTCGTGACCTCTGGCGAGTAGCCGCTGTAGTCGGTCACCATGAACAGGTCCGATCCCGCAACGTAGAGTCTGGCCGTTTGCACGCCCAGCGGGCTCGTCAGGCTCTCCGGAAGCTGGTAGCCGAGCTCGGCCGTCTGCAGCTTGAAGTACGAGCCGTCCTCGATGAAACGCGTCGACGACTGGTAGTTCACGCCCGCGTTCGTGACCCGCGGCTCCGTGTCGCTCGTGCCAGCGCCGTTCCAGCGCTGCAGAAACGAGGTCTCGAAGTTCTCGACGCCGAAGCGCACCGCCTTCTTGCCGTTGAACACCTCGTTGCCCGACTGCCCGGCGAACACCGCCGAGAGGTCGAAGCCGTGCCAGGCAGCCCTCGCGTTCAGTCCATAGATGAAGTCCGGGATCGGCGAGCCGATGTACGTCATGTCGGCCGTCGTGATCGTCCCGTCGTTGTTCAGGTCCGCGTACTTCAAGTCACCGGGAGCCTCGCCCGGCAGGATTGCCGAGCTGGCCACGTCGTTCGCGTCCTGCAGCACGCCGACCACCTGATAGCCCCAGAACGCGCCGATCGGGTGACCCGGAGCGGTGCGCGTCGTGAGCCTGATCTCGTTCCCGAGCCCGCCGGCGAAGATCTCCTCCTTGCCGCCGCCGAGCTCCCTGACCTCGTTGTGGATCGTCGAGCCGTTCGCGCCGAGCGTGAGCTGCAGCCCGCCGATCGCCTGCGTCAGGCTGAGACTGCCCTCCACGCCGCGGTTCAGCACCTTCGCGGCGTTCACGAACGGCTGCTCGTTGACGCCGACGTAGAGCGGGATCGGAACCTGGACCAGGATCCCGTCGGTGAGCCTGTGATAGTAGTCGACCGACGCCTCGAGACGGCCGCCCATGAACGCCATGTCCGCGCCGACGTCCGTCTGCACCGTCTTCTCCCACTTCACATCCGGGTTGGCCAGCGCGATCGGCGAGGCGCCATAGTGCAGGGTCTGGTCGCTGCCGAGAACGGCGTTCAGGTTGCCCGTGACCACTGGGATGCCGGGGTAGGCGCCGATCTTGTCGTTGCCGATCTCGCCCCAGCTCGCGCGCAGCTTGAGCGCCGAGATCGCGTTCTGATTCTGCATGAACGGCTCCTGCGCGATGTCCCAGCCGACCGCGAGCGACGGAAAGTAGCCGTAGCGGTTGTCGGCGCCGAAGCGGGACGATCCATCCACGCGCAGCGAGCCGGTGAACAGATAGCGGTCCTTGTACGTGTAGTTCGTGCGGAACAGATAGGAGAGCATCTTCCAGTCGGACGCCGAGTTGAAGTTCGTCTGCCCCTCCGCGTCGCCGGCGTCCAGGTACCAGAGGTTCGACGTGGTGCCGACAATGTTCGACCGCTGGCCGCCCAGCAGCTCCGTATAGAACGCCTGCGCCGTGACCCCGCCCAGCAGCGAGAGGCGGTTGTCGCCGACGTTGTAGTTGTAGGTCAGCGTGTTCTCCCACAGCCAGGAGTGCGAGTTGCCGGTCTCGACGGTGAGGCCGGAGATCTGGTTCTGTTGCGTCGCCGAGACGACGTAGGTCGGCACGAACGTGCGCAGATCGCTGCGGTCGTAGTCGAGGCCGAAGCTCGAGCGGAAATCGAAGTGCCGCAGGAAGTCGAAATCCGCGAACACGTTCCCCACCAGCCGCCCGCCGTTCTCCTTGTTGTGCGTGTAGAAGACCGCGGCCGCCGGGTTGCCGGCGGAGGAGCGGAGGTTCGCGTCGGAGAAGTCGCCGTTCTCGTCACGCGGAGCGACCGTCGGGTCCGCGCGGTACAGCATGCCGAGCACGCCCGGCGCTCGCTTGTCGTCCGTGTAGGAGAAGTTGAGGTTGTGGCCAAGCTTGACGTGCTCTGCGAGCTGATAGTCGTTGTTCAACCGCACCGTGAGGCGCCGGAATGGCGAGCGCGGCAGCACACCCTCCTGGTCGATGTAGTTCGTGCTGAAGTAGTAGGTGACCTTGTCGCTGCCGCCTGACGCCGTGATCTGGTAGTTCTGCATCGGCGCCGTCTGGAAGACCGCGTCCTGCCAGTCCGTGCCGGCGCCGACCGAGCTGGGGTTCGCGAAATACGGCGGCAGGTTCTGGTTCGCGGCCAGCTCGTTCGCCAGCGTCGCGTACTGCTGTGCGTTCACAAGGTCGATCGGGTGCAGCACGCTCTGTGTGCCTACATACGCGTTCGCCGTCCACTGCGTCGCCCGGCTCGCGCTGCCCTTCTTCGTCGTGACGATGATGACGCCGTTCGCGCCGCGCGAGCCGTAGATCGCGGTCGCCGACGCGTCCTTCAGCACCTCGATCGAAGCGACGTCGTTCGGGCTCAGGAAGCTGATGTCGTCGAGCAGCATGCCGTCCACCACGTACAGCGGTGAGGCGTTGTTCAGCGTGCCGGTGCCGCGGATGCGGACGACCGCCTCGGAGCCCGGCTCGCCCGACGCGGGCGTGACCTGCACGCCGGCGACCTGTCCCTGCAGCGCCTTCGTCACCGAGGTCGTCGGCACCCGCGAGACCTTCTCGCCCTGGATCGAAGAGATCGCGCCGGTCACGTCGCGCTTCCGCTGTGTGCCGTATCCCGTCACCACGATCTGCTGCAGCGGAACCGCCTGCTCCACGAGCGTGGCGTCCACGACCGAGCGCCCGTCGATCCCCACTTCCTGCTGGGCGTAGCCGATGGACGTGAAGACGAGTGTGTCCTGCGGGCTCGGGGCGGTCAGCGCGTAGCGGCCGTCACCGCTGGTCAGGGTACCGACGGCCGTGCCCTTGACGGAGACCTGTACCCCCGGCAGTGGCTGGCCGCCGGCGGCGGCGGTCACGGTGCCCGTCACCCGCTGCTGCTGCGCCAACACGGGGGACGTGCCGCACAGCAGCACGGCGGGGACGATGACGAGCCCGGTGAGCACGGACCGAAGCTTCGCCCGCGCGACCGTCGAGCGGGGTTCGAGAACGGGGGTGAGTCGCGACGCTGATCTCATGGCTCCCTGCATCTGGTCGGGTGGATCCGCCGCCGGGGTCTTCCCGGGGGCGTCGGCCGACCCGTCGTGCCGGAACACCGCTCGACTGTGCGGACGGGATGAAGCTGCTGCTGTTCCGGCGAAACCGGTGCGGCCCATGGAGGGAGGTGCGGAGCGGCTTACCGAGGTCGATGCGGCGCTACAGCGACGTCGAGCCCTGCGTCGGGGTCGGCCAGCGCACCCCACTCACAGAGTTCAGGCTATGGTACAGGACCACGCCGGTCAACTGGTTCCGGGTGGAGGTGGCGCGCCCGCTTGCCGTGCCCGCGACGCCCGCCGTACTCTCCGCCCATGCCCCGCGCCGCCGCTGCCCTGCTCCTGCTGTTCCTGCTCCCCGCCTGCGCGCCCCGCGCAGCGCCTCCCGGCGCAGCCGCACCCCGCGAAGCGGCGCCCGGCGAAGCGAATCGAGCCGCGCCCGGCCGCACCGCGGCCGCGCCCGCGCGCAGCACGCAGACGTACGCGAACCCTCTCGACATCGGCTACATGTACAACTTCGAGCAGCAGGGGGAGGGGATTTCCTACCGCTCGGGCGCCGATCCCGTGATCGTCGTCTATCACGGCGACTACTACCTCTTCCTTACGCTCGCCGGCGGCTGGTGGCACTCCAGGGACCTGCTGCACTGGGAGCACGTGACGCCCGACAAGTGGCCGCTCGACGGCGTCGTCGCTCCCGCCGCGTGGGTCGCGAAGGACACGTTGTTCCTCCAGCCGTCGACGTTCGAGCGCGCGACGACCTTCGCCACCACCACGCCGTGGAACGGGCACCTCGAGGTCTACGACCGCGCCCGGCCGCAGCTGCCGGACAGCGCGCCCGGACCGTGGGATCCCGCCCTCTTCCGCGACTCGGCGAGCGGGCGCTGGTTCCTCTACTACGGGTCCTCGAACACCTATCCGCTGTTCGTCGTCCCCCTCGATGGCGAGCGCCGCCTCGCCTACGCCGGTGAGCCGAAGCCGCTGCTCGGGCTGGACCCGGACCGGCACGGCTGGGAGCGCTTCGGACCGGACCACGCGGACACGCGCGCGCCCTTCATCGAGGGCGCCTGGATGACCGAGCACGACGGCCGCTACTACCTGCAGTACGCCGCCCCCGGCACCGAGTACAACGTCTACGCGAACGGCACCTGGGTCGCCGACGACCCGCTCGGCCCGTTCACCTACGCGCAGTACAACCCGGTCTCCTACAAGCCCGGTGGCTTCATGACCGGGGCGGGGCACGGCAACACGTTCCGCGACGACTACGGCAACTGGTGGAACACCGGCACGGCGTGGGTCGCCGTGAACTGGAACTTCGAGCGGCGTGTCGTGATGTTCCCCGCCGGCTTCGACGCCGATGGCGACATGTACTCGGATACCCGGTTCGGCGATTTCCCGCATTTCCTGCCGACTCGGAAGTGGACGGACGCGGACGAGCTGTTCACCGGCTGGATGCTGCTCTCCTACCGCAAGCGCGCGAGCGCGTCGAGCGCCCGCGACAGCTTTCCGGCGATGAACGTGACCGACGAAGACCCGCGCACGTTCTGGGTCGCCGAGCGCAACGCGCCCGACCAGTGGCTCGAGCTCGACCTCGGCCGGCCGTACGACGTGCGCGCGCTGCAGGTGAACTACACGGACTTCCGGTCGGACCTCTTCGCGAGCGACTCGAGCGTGTACACGCAGTTCCGCGTGCGCGCCTCGCTCGATGGCCGAGAGTGGCGTGTGATCGCCGACCTCGGCGACGAGCGCCGCGACCGGCCGAACGCCTACATCGAGCTGCCGGAGCCCGTCCGCGCGCGCTACATCCGCTACGACCACGGCTACGTCGCCTCGCCGAACCTCGCCATCAGCGACTTTCGCGTCTTCGGCACCGGCGACGGCGCTCCCCCGCGTATGCCCGCACGCTTCACCGTCCGGCGCGAGGCGGATCGGCGCAACGCCGAGGTGAGCTGGGCCGCCGTTGGCGGCGCCGTCGGCTACAACGTCCGCTGGGGAATCGGGCCGGAGAAGCTTCACGAGACCTACCAGGTCTTCGCCGACCACCCCACGCGCCTCGAGATCCGTGCGCTGAACGTCGAGCCGGCGTACTGGTTCGCCATCGAGGCGTTCGACGAGAACGGCGTGTCGAAGCTGAGCCGCGTGGTGCGGGTACCCTAGGCCGGTGGGCCGCCTCGGCAACAACACCATCACGCGGAGCCGCAGAGGAGACGGAAAGCCGCGAAGCGACGCGGGGGCGGGCTTCCTGGCGCGACGTCGGCTCGCCAGCCGGGCTCACTCGCCGCCTGGTGATATTTTTTTGCGGCGTAGGTCTGACGACGCGGCGCGCGGGAGCGTCGCCGGCGAGGCAAACACCACGAATGAATGTTCCGTTGCTAGGAGGCCTCCGGCCCGCCGCGTGGCTTCCGGTCCCCGCGGCTCTTCGCGTCTCCGCGCTACTCCGCGCCTTCGCGTGAGATGAAGTTCTCCGCTCCCTCCGCGACTCCGCCGCTCTTGAACTTGCCCGCGTCCCTCCCCATGATCCGACGACTCGGGTACTCCCTCCTCCCGGAGCTTGCCGCGTGAGCACCATCCACCTCGCGGGGATCGACTACGCGATCCTGGCCGTCTACTTCGTATTCGTCATCGGGATCGGCTGGACGCTGAGGCGCTACATGCGATCGAGCACGGACTTCTTCCTGTCCGGCCGCTCGATCCCGGCGTGGGTCGCCGGGCTGGCGTTCCTGTCCGCCAACCTCGGCGCGCAGGAGGTCATCGGCATGGCCGCCTCCGGCGCCAAGTACGGCATTGCGACGAGCCACTTCTACTGGATCGGCGCGATACCGGCGATGGTCTTCGTCGGCATCTTCATGATGCCGTTCTACTACGGCTCGCGCGCGCGCTCGGTGCCCGAATACCTGAAGCTGCGCTTCGACGAGAAGACGCGCGGGCTGAACGCGATCTCGTTCGCGACGATGACCGTCTTCTCGTCCGGGATCTCGATGTACGCGATGGGGCTGCTGCTCGGGACGCTGCTCGGCTGGGACTTCAACGTGAGCGTGCTCGTCTCCGCGGTGATCGTGCTGCTCTACATCGTGCTCGGCGGCCTGTCATCGGCGATCTACAACGAGGTGCTGCAGTTCTTCCTGATCGTCGCCGGCTTCGTGCCGCTCGTCTTCCTGGGGCTGCGCGACGTCGGCGGCTGGTCCGGTCTGACCGCCCGTCTCGCCGTCACCGCGCAGCAGGCCGGCTTCGCGCCCGGCGCCTGGAGCGAGTCGTGGCAGCACATGGGCAGCGCATCGGCGAACCCCATGGGCGTCGAGTGGTTCGGCCTGGTGATGGGCCTCGGCTTCGTGCTCTCCTTCGGCTACTGGACCACCGACTTCCTCGTCGTGCAGCGCGCCATGGCCGCCGACTCGATGTCCGCCGCCCGCCGCACCCCGCTCATCGCCGCGTTCCCGAAGATGCTGTTCCCGTTCCTCGTGATCCTGCCCGGCATGATCGCGATCGCGCTGACGACGCAGGCCGGCGTCTCCGGCTTCCACCTGCCGCTCAAGCCGGACGGCTCCTACAACTACGACATGACGATCCCGCTCATGCTCGGGCACTACTTCCCGCCCGGCCTGCTCGGCCTCGGACTGACGGCGCTGATGGCATCGTTCATGTCCGGCATGGCCGGCAACGTCACCGCCTTCAACACCGTCTGGACGTACGACATCTATCAGGCCTACATCCACAAGGGCGCGAGCGACCACCACTACCTGTGGATGGGCCGCGTCGCGACCGTCTTCGGCATCGCGCTCTCCGTCCTCACGGCGTACCTGACGACGCAGTTCAACAACATCATGGACATGCTGCAGCTCGTGTTCGCGTTCGTGAACGCGCCGCTGTTCGCCACCTTCCTGCTCGGCATGTTCTGGCGACGCACCACCGGTCACGGCGCGTTCACCGGCCTGCTCTCCGGCACGCTCGCCGCCGCCGTGCACCACGGGCTGACGCTGCCCGCGAACGCGCCCGTCGGCATCAAGGGCGGGTGGCTCGGCACGATCGTGCACGGCTACCCGAGCGAGATGGCGCAGAACTTCTGGACCGCGATCTTCGCCTGGACCACCTGCTTCGTCGTGACGATCCTGGTCAGCCTCGTCACCTCGCCGAGGCCGCCCGAGCAGCTGCGCGGGCTGGTCTACTCGCTGACCGAGCGCCACAAGGAGCGCGGCCTGCCCTGGTTCGAGCGACCCGCCACGCTCGCTGTGATCATCCTGGCCGCGGTCTTGGTCCTCAACATCATCTTCTTCTAGAAGGCAGGAGCCGCCATGGGACTCGACATCCGCCTGCCGATCGGCCTCCTGTTCACGCTGCTGGGCGCCGTCCTGGTCGTCTTCGGCCTCATCGCCGACCCCGCGATCTACGCCCGCTCCCTCGGCTACAACGTGAATCTGGTCTGGGGCGCCGTGCTCCTCGTCTTCGGCATCATTCTGCTCGTCATGAGCCGCCGCCACCGCGGTGTTCCGCGCCCCGCCGCCGAGACGCTCGAGGGCCGCGAGACCGAGGAGCTCGAGCACGAGGAGGGGCTGGAGAGGGAGTAGACTGAGGACGCGGACAACTGCGATCACGCGGAGCCGGCAGAGAAACTGCGATCCACGCGGAGCCGCGGAGAACGGCGAAGACGCGAAGGGTTCGTGGCGGTTGCCGAGTCGCGGGCATGGCCCGAGGGTTTTCGAACGGCCGCACACGCACGCGGGTCACGCACGCGCAAGCGGGTCACGGGAATACGGACGGGCAGGCGGACGCACAGGCACACGCACACGCACCGGGGGTTGTGGTTTACCCCGCATTCACCGAAGGGTGATCCCCTGTGCGTGTGCCGGTGCGTGTGCGGTCGTTCCTGCCCGGCTTCCCACCCCCTGCCCGCTTGCGTGACCCGCTTGCCTGCCCGCGTGCGATCCTCGGAGCCCGAGGTCAGCCCCTACGTCCTCACCCGCACCATCAACGCCAGCCCCGCGACGCCGAACGCGATGTTCGGCAGCCACGCCGCGAGCACGGGGTCGAGCGAGCCGGTCGCGCCGGCGGCGCCCGCGATCTTGAAGAACATCAGGTAGACGATCGTGACCGCGAGCGAGATGCCGACGCCGTAGGCCGCGCCGCCGCGGCGGGAGGAGGTGGCGAGCGGCGCTGCGAAGAGGATGATGACGAGCGTCGCGACGGGAAGCGCGATCTTCTGCGCCAGCTGGACCTCCAGCTCGAGCGGCTTGCCGCCCGAGCGCTGCAGGATCTGAATGAAGTGCTGCAGCTCGGCATAGCGCATCTGCTCCGGCTCCTTCGGCCGCACGAGCAGCTCCTCCGGCCGCTCGCTGAAGCTGGGCTGCTCGAGCTTCTCGAACGCGAACGTGCGCTCCACGCCCGGGCCGTAGAACAGGCGCATGTGCCCGTTGATGAACGTCCAGCCGCTGTCGGGATCGAAGACGGCCTGCTGCGCCTCGACCTGCACTCCGGGCACGCTCGGCTCGGCGCCCTCGCGCTCCATGGTCACGCCGTAGATGCGGTTCGCCTGCGGCACGAGCCGGCGGATCGAGAAGACGTCGCCGTGCTGACCGCGGAAGACGAAGTCCTCGCGCGTCTCCCCGACGATCGGGTTCAGGCCCATGATCTCGCCCCGCCGCGCGTTCGCGACCGGCACGACCTCCGAGAGCAGGAGTCCGAGCGCCGTGAACAGCACGCCGAGCAGAGGGATCGAGATGTAGAGGCGGTGGAAGCTGATGCCGCCGGCCTTCGCGGCGGCGAGCTCGGAGTGCCGCGTCATGCCGTTGACCGTGAACACGGTCGCGATCAGCGCGGCGATCGGCAGCGACCAGAGCATGAACATCGGCAGCTGGTAGATCTCGCCGAGCGCGACCTGCCCGCCCGTCAGCCCGCGCGCCTGGTACTTGTCCAGGTTGTCCGTCAGGTCGCCCAGGATGAAGAGTGCGGGCGTCGAGAAGGTGAACAGCAGGACGAGCCGCAGGAACTGCCGTGCGACGTAACGGTCGAGGATGCGCATCGCTCAGCTCTTCCCCCGACCGCGGCGCATGAACATGCTGTGCAGCGTGTACCACAGGTCGTCCCAGCCGCCGCCCCGCGATGTCGCCATGATGCGGCCGAGCCGCGCCACGCCGAGCAGCCCGAGCACGAGGAAGACGACGTTCGCCGCCCACATCGCCCAGAACGGCGTGATCGTGCCCTCATCGCCCAGCGATTCGCCGCCGATGAGCCCGACGTAGTAGATGCCGAAGATCGTGACGGAGACGGCGATCACCATGCCGACGCCGCCGCGCGGGAAGCGGATCGCGAGCGGCGCGCCGATCAGCACGAAGACAATGCACGCGGCGGGGATCGCGACCTTCTTGTGCCACTCCACCCTGCGCTGATCGATACGCGACCGGGCCGCGTTCGCCTGCTCGTCGAGCGAGATCACGCGCGTGCGCACGCGCTGCGTGAGCGGGTCCCGCGCGCGATCGCCCATCGGAGCCGTGAAGCTGGAGGCCGCCGTATCCTGTCCCTCGAGCATGGAGCCGTTCGAGCCGAGCAGCGCCCCCTCCACCGCGTCCAGCGACTGCTCGAGCACCTCGCCCTCGATGCGCTTCAGCTCCTGCTTCGCCTTCACGATGTCGGCGTCCAGCATCGCCATCGTCATCTCGCGGTCGGAGCGGTAGCTGTCCTGGCTGCGCTCCAGCTGGTTGCCGATCCCGGCGAGGCGGATCCGCTGCTGGTCGTAGAAGATGCGCTGGAACGCCTCCGGCTGGTCCGTGTCCAGCTCGTGGATCCAGCCATCGTAGAGAGTCAGGTACAGGTCCGTGCGTGCGCGGTTGAACGACATCCGGCCGCTGTCCGCGTAGATCGTGCGGAAGCGGTCCGTGCTGCTCAGGTCGTAGATCGCGACGTCGTGCAGCCGGTTCGTGCCGGGGTCGATGTGCGCCGCCTGCAGGTAGTAGCGCGAGCGCTGGTCATCCGTCTGGATCTCATTGATGACCTGCTCCTTCAGCTCGAGCGTCGGGCTCTTGCGCGCGATGTCCAGCAGCAGGTTCGCCAGCTTGTGGTTCGAGTCGGGCAGGATTCGATTCATGAAGTAGACCATGCCGATCGTCAGCAGCCCCGCGGCGAGCAGCAGCGGCACGAGCAGCCGCGCGATGTTGACGCCGCTCGCCTTCAGCGCCGCGATCTCGTTTTCCGCGGCGAGCTGACCGAACGCGTACAGCACCGCCACCAGCACCCCCATCGGCACCGTCAGCGCCAGCGTGTGCGGGATCGACAGCAGGAACACCTCCGCGATCACGCGACGCCGACAGGCCCTTGCCCGCCAGGTCCTGGAAGCGCTGCGCCACCACGTTGATCAGCAGCAGGCCGCTCAACGCGCTGACCGCGAACAGGAACGGCCCGATGTGCGAGCGCAGCAGGTATCGCGTCAGGATCCGCATGTGCTATGTTCCACGTTCCACGCTCCTATGAGCCGCCGCCGGCCGGTAGGTCCGCCCGCCGTGCCGCCCGCTCGCCTCGCATCACGATCACGGCCCGGCGGATGCGACCTGTTGTCGCCCTTCTCCCGACGCTGCTGGCCCTCTGCGCCGCGCCGCTCTGCGCGCAGCGCCCGGAGCCCGCTCGTCCGGCGGTGTCGCCCGGCGACTCGCTCACGCTGCGCCTCGGTCTCGACCGCATACCCCGCCGCCTCACCCTTCCGTTCCTCGCGGCCGACAGCACGCCGGTCGCCGCCACGCTGCCCGACCTGCTGCCGGGCGCCGTGCAGCGTTACGCGGACCTCGGCATCGAGGTCGATGGACGCACCGAGCTGGGTGGCGAATGGACCCGCTTCCGGCCCTGCGATCCGACGTCCCGCCTGCCCTGCGACCCCGGGGCCCTGCCCCAGCTCAGGCCGCGGCTGCAGCTCGGCATACGCGCGCGCGGCACCGTCTCCGACCGCGTGCACGTGGACGTGGACTACGACCAGCGCCGCGAGTTCGGCGCGGCGAACACCGTCAATCTGTACTATCAGGGCCTCGCCGGCGAGTTCCTGCGCCGCGTCGAGGTCGGCGACGTCTCCTTCGCGCTGCCGCCCTCTCGCTACCTGACGCAGGGGGTGCCGGGCGGCAACTTCGGGCTCCGCGCGCAGGCCGCCTCGGGGCCGCTGTCGATCGAGGCGGTCCTCGCCCGTCAGAAGGGCGACGTCACCACCCGCGACCTGACGCTGGGCGGCGCCGGCGGCGGCGTGGCGCAGGACACCGACGTCGGCGAAGACGATGCCGACTACGTGAAGGGGCAGTTCTTCTTCGTCGTGGATCCACGGCTGCTCGCTGGCTACCCCCGGATCGACGCGCTGGGAATCGACGCCTCCGCCGCGCCCGCGTCGGAGCGGCCAGCGGCGGGCGGCGCCATCGTCGTCTATCGCGACGAGCGCCGGTCCACCACCAGCCCCGAGCAGCAGGCGCAGCTCGGCTACTTCCTCGCCGAGGCGACGACGGCCGGCGGCGAGCAGCGCCACAGCGGGCTCTTCCGCCGACTCACACCCGGCACCGACTACCTTCTCCACTCCAGCGGTCTCTGGATCGTGCTCCGCTCGCCGCTGCGCGCCGACGAGGCGCTCGCGATCGGCTACGTCACGGAAACGGGCGACACGGTCGGCGCGCTGATCGCGCCCGAGCGCGGCGCGGGCGCCGCCACGCCCACGCTGCGCCTGCTGCGCCCACCCGAGGCGCAGCACCGACCCGGGCTGCCGTCGTGGGAGTACGAGATGCACCAGGTCTACCGTATCGACGCCTCCTCCGCGGTGGACCCCGCGCAGGTCGAGCTGCAGCTCTCGCTCGGACAGCCCGGCGTGGGCGGATCGTTCGTGGTCGCGAACGGCGAGCAGGTCCCGCTGCTGCGCCTGTTCGGTCTGGACGAGGAAGCCCCGCTCGAGCGCCTCGACGCCTCTCGTATCTATCAGCCGGACGGCGGCTCCGGCGCCGGGCTGCTCGGCAGCGGCGTCGCGGGAGTCGGCGGGATCGGCGCCGCCGCCGGCAGCGGTCTCGGCGGCACCGGCGACGTCCGCGTCACCGGCACCTTCCTCGTGCTGCCGACGCTGCGACCCTTCGCCGAGCCGCCGGCCACCGCCACTCTGAGCGCTGCCGATGCGGCCGCCGCGCTCGGCGCACAGGCGAACCCCGCGATCTACGACGAGGCGGACCCCGCGGCCCGCGACGCCGCCGCGCGCTTCCGGCTGACCTTCCGCTACCGCGTCCCCGTCGACGCGGACGGAGCGAGCTTCTCTCTCGGCGCGCTCGGCGTCCGCGAGGGGAGCGAGCGCATCACGCTCGGCGACCGCACGCTCCGCCGCGGCATCGACTACGCCATCGACTACGACCTCGGCACGCTCACGCTGTCGAACCCCGCCGCGCTCGCCGGCGCGGGCGGGCCGCAGCAGCTGCACGCGACCTTCGAGCAGAAGGCGAGCTTCGACGTCGCGCCGACGACGCTGGCCGGCCTCACCGCCCGCTGGACTCTCGGCGACCGCGGCGAGTTGAGCGTCGTCGGCCTCTATCGCGCACAGCAAGCGCTGCAGACCCGGCCGCAGCTCGGATTGGAGCCCGCCTCGCTGATGCTCGGCGGGCTGAGCGGCTCCATCGAGCTGGGGGGCGCCTGGCTGGATCGGCTGATTGGCGCCGTCACCGGCGCGGGCGAGCGCGGGGGCGACCGCGAGGGCGAGGGGAACGGCCAGTCCGGAGCCGGCGGCTTCCCCGCCCCCGCGCCCGCGCAGAGCTCCCTCCGCCTCAGCGGCGAGCTCGCCGCGTCGCTGCCGGACCCGAACACCCGCGGCGCCACCTGGCTCGACGACTTCGAGGCGACGGACGCGCTGCCGCTCTCGCTTTCCCGCGTCGCCTGGGATCTCGGCTCCGCTCCCGTGGACGCGACCGGTGCGACCGCCGAGCTGCCCGCCTCGCCGGGCGCCGCCGACGCGGCCCCGCTCGTCTGGCAGCACGAGTTCACGCAGGACGGACAGGTCGTCGGCGCGCGCACCGCCGCGTCCATCGACAGCCTGATCAACGTGGCCGGCGCCGCGGTACGCGAGCCGGTGCTCTACCTGACGTTCGGCGGCGCGCCGGCGGCACCCGATGGGACGTCGCCCTCCAGGCTGTGGCGCTCGGTCACGACCGTGCTCGGCGCGTCCGGCCGCGACCTCTCGCGCACGGAGTACCTCGAGTTCTACGCCGCCGCGCCGGACGGCCGCGACCTGTCGCTCGTGCTCGACCTCGGCACCGTCTCGGAGGACGCGCTCTACCTCGACGCCACGGGCGCGACGAGCGGGCTGCAGACGGACGGGCACGCGTGGGGGCTCGGCGTTCTCGACGAGGAGGCGCGGCTCCGCGAAGGCGAGGTGTGGGGGACGGAGCAGGACGCGCGGGGGCTGTGGGACGGCGCGTGCACCGCCGAGCCGGGCCGCGCCTACCCGCTCGGCGATCCGCTCGCCGACTGTCCTCGCCGCAACGGCCTGATCGACACCGAGGACCTCGACGGCGACGGGTTCCTGCAGGCGGTGGACGGCCCGCATCTGCGCTGGGTCGTGCCGCTCGAGCGGATGTCGCGCTACCTCGTCCGCGACCGCGCCGAGACGCGCACCGGCTTCCGGCTCTACCGCGTCCCGCTGCGCAACGGGCTAGAGCTCGCCGGCGCCGGCGCCGAGACGCTGCGCGACGTCCGCGAGCTGCGCGTCACCATCACCGGCCGGCCGGGCGACGACGCGTTGATCCAGCTCGCGCGGCTGCGGCTGATCGGCTCGCGCTGGACGAAGCGCAGGGGCGACGGCGTGCTGCGCGGAATCGTGGGCGACGACGCCGGCGCCGGCATCGGCGCGACCGCGGTACGCGTCGGCGTCGTCAGCCGCGTGACCGAAGGCGCCGCGTACGCGTCGCCGCCCGGCGTGCGCGACGAGCTGCAGGACCCTTCCGCCGCGTACGGCGTCACCGGCATCGAGCACGACGAGAAGTCGCTCCGTGTCGCGTTCGACGCGCTCGAGCCCGGCGACCGCGCCGAGGCCTACTTCCGCTGGCCGCAGCAGGCCAGGAACCTGCTCGCCTACCGGGAGCTGCGGCTGTGGGCGGTCGCCGCGCGCGCAGACGCGGCCGCCGACCTGCGCCTCGTCGTGAAGGTCGGCACCGACGAGCGCAACTACTACCTCTGGCAGTCGAAGCTCCGGTCCGCCGTGCGGCGCGGGCGTGAGCGCCGACGACTGGCTGCCCGAGCGCGTCGTCGACTTCGGCGAGTGGTTCCGCCTGCGCGCGGCCGCCGAGCAGGAGCTCGCGCGCCGCGGCCCCTCCGACCAGCCGCTCGTCCTCTTCAGCGACGACAGCACGTACGCCGTCGTGCTGCAGGACCGCGCACGCGCGCCGAACCTCGCCGCCGCCCGCGAGCTGACCTTCGCCGTCTACAACGCCGGCGGCTTCGCCGAGGACGGCGAGGTCTGGCTCGACGAGCTGCGGCTGGGCGGCGCCGTCACCGATCCGGGCGTCGCCGGCCATCTCGACCTCGAGCTGCACGCCGGCGACCTGCTCGATTTGACCGCTTCCGTCGCCCGTCGCGGCGCGCTCTACCGGCCAGCTCGCCGAGACGCCCGGCTACCAGGCCGCCGCCGAGTACTCCCTCGCCGGCACCGCCCGCCTCGACCGCGCCGCGGGGATCGACGGGCTGGAGATGCCGTTGCGGTTCGAGGTGTCGCACAGCGGGGTGGAGCCGCAGTTTCTTGCGAGCTCGGACGTCAGCGTCGCGGGGCTGGCGGGGTTGCGGCCGACCGGCGGCGACCGGGTGCGGTTCGAGCTGGTGGTGCGTCGGGCGGTTCGTGACCGGGCGCCGACTGGCGTCGGGGCGCCGCTTCGCGGGGCGCCGCCTGACGGCGGGGCGCCTGCGGGTCCGCCGCTGGGCGGCGGGGAGCCGGCCGTGCCGGCCGGGGAGCCGGCGCTTCGCGCCGGGGGTGCGCCGGCTGACGCCGGGGCGGGTGCGCCGGCTGACGCCGGGGCGGGTGCGCCGGCTGACGCCGGGGCGGGTGCGCCGGCTGACGCCGGGGCGGGTGCGCCGGCTGACGCCGGGGCGGGTGCGCCGCTTCGCGGCGGGGTGGGGGACGCGGCGGTCCCGGTGGTGGCAGTGGCGGATTCCGCCGTCGCCGCAAACCCGGCCGGCACCGACTCCGTTCCTGGACCTGGCCCTTGCCCTTGCCCTGGCCCTGCGAGAAGCCCTGGCGTCCTCGATGGACTGGCCCTGCGCCTGGCATATTCGGCTGCGACGTCCTCGGCAACGTTGTCCCGCTCGCGCGCGCGGTCCTTCGACGCGGGGGTGTCGTGGGACTGGCGGCCGGCGGCGCTTGCGTTCGGGCTGACGCCGGCGTTCCTGGACGGCTGGTTGCGGGCGCTCGCGCCGGAGTGGCTGGAGCGGAGCGGCATGTTCGGCGCGCTGGCGGACGCACGGCTGCGGTGGACGCCGGAGGACATCTACGTCGACGTCGGCTGGCACGACGGCGACGACCGGTCGTGGCAGTACGCGGACGCGATCGCGCAGCCGGGCGCCCTGGATCCGGCGCCGTTCCGCTCGCCGAGCCGCCGGCTCGACCAGCAGCTCCGGGTGGCGCTGCGGCCGCTCGCGTCGCTGACCGGCGGAGTGGAGCTGCGCAGCGGTCGGGACCTGCTCGGTAGCGCGGATGTGCCGGGCGGGGCCCTGCAGCAGCAGGCGGTCGCGAACGAGCGCGCGAGCCTGCTCGGGCTGGACTACGGCTGGGAGCGCGACCGCGCCGTCGCGTCGCGGCTCGAGTGGAGGCCCACCGTCTCCGCCTGGCTGCAGCCATCCGTCCGCTGGAGCTCGACCTACCGCTCGAGCCGGACGCCCTCGCTGCTCGAGGTGCAGGTGCTCGGCCCCGACACGCTCGCCGCCATGCGCCGCGGCACCGGCGCCGAGCGCAGCGTGACCCGCAGCGTGAGGATCGATCCCGACGCCCTGCTCCGCTCCCTTCGACGGACCTCCCCCGGCGAAGCCGGCCCCGGCGGAGCCGCGCCCGGCGAAGCCGCGCCCGCCACAGGCGCGCCCCGCGAAGCGGCGCCCAACGCCGTGGCGTTGCCCGTGGAGGCCTCCTGGACCCGCTCGCTCGCTTCCCGCTTCGATCGCGGCAGCGGCGCGCCGTCACTCGCCCGACAGCTCGGCTGGGGCGGCGTCGATGCGCTCGATCGCATCGGCGGAGACACCGCCGCCGCCTCGCTGGCCCGCGACCTCTTCCGCGTCCGCGGCGGCGTGCGCCTGCCACTCGGCGCGCAGCTCGACGCCGGCTACGGCAGCGGCAGCGCGACCGTCCACAACCTCGGCGCCGACCGGCTCCAGACCGAGCGCACCTGGCCGGATCTGCGGATCTCGTGGCCGGTCCTGCCATTGCCCGCCGCGCTGAGCGATGCGATCGCGCGCGCGGGCGTATCCACAGGGTACCAGTGGCGCGTGATCCACGAGACGCTGACCGGAGGCGCCGGCGAGCTTCGCTCCCGCACCGAGCGCGGCGTGCCGCTCGAGCTCGGCCTCACCTTCGCCGGCGGGGTGTCCGCCTCCTACGCCGGGCAGCTCGCCTCCGGCTGGAGCAGCGACGCGACCGGCGACGCCCGCACCACCACGCGGGACCACGCGCTCCGCATGGCGGGTACGTTCATCGCGCCGGCCGCGCTTCGCGACCGGCTGGGCCAGCCGTTCCGCGTCGAGCTCAGCTTCCGCCAGCGCAGCGACCGGGAGTGCCGGCTGCGCGGCGCGGCGGCGGACACCGGCTGCGTTCCCTACATTGACCTGGTCTCGCGCACTCTCCATCTGGGCCTGGAGACCGCGCTCTCCCAGATGAACGTGGGCCTGCAGATGAGCTACGACGAGCGACGCAGCACGATCGGCATCCGCGACGGCACGAGCCAGCTGCAGCTCGGCCTCTTCGGCGAGTTCCGGCTGCGCTCCGGCGAGATGCCGGTGGCGGCGCCCGTCCCGGTTCGCGGCGGCGTCCGGTGACGCGCGCCCGTAGGGACGCGCCGCGCGGGGGCGGGGGCAGGCACGAGGCGAGCAGCCCGCGCCCGTTGTTCCTAGCCCTAGCCCTTGCCCTAGCCCTGCTCGCCGCAGCCTGCGGCGGCGAGCGCAACGCCGCCCGCGGCGAGCCCGCCGCGGCAGCCGACGTGCCCCATTTCGACGGGGATTCGGCCCACGCCCTGATAAAGCAGCAGGTCGCCTTCGGCCCGCGCGTCCCGGGGACGGAGGGACATCGGAAGCAGCTCGAGTGGATGACGAACTACCTGCGCTCGCTCGCCGACACCGTCGAGGTGCAGCGCTTCACGCACGTGATGCCGGGCGGCGACACGCTCCCGCTCGCGAACGTCTTCGCGCGTTTCCGCCCGGACGCCGCCGATCGGGTGCTGCTCGTCGCGCACTGGGACACCCGCCCGATCTCCGACCAGGACACCGGCTCATTCCGGGCGATGCCGATCCAGGGCGCGAACGACGGCGGCAGCGGCGTCGCCGTCCTGATGCAGCTTGCCGACGTCCTCTCCTCCCATTCTCCGCCGATCGGCGTGGATCTACTCTTCACCGACGGCGAGGATTACGCGACGCTGGAGCAGCCGTCGGCGGACATGTACCTCGGCGCGGAGTGGTTCGCGCAGCACAAGCCGCCGGGCTATCAGCCGCTCTACGGCGTGCTCGTGGACATGGTCGGCGACGAGTCGCCCCGCTTCCCGCCCGAGGCGAACTCGGAGCGCATGGCGCCCGAAGTCGTCGAGCGCGTCTGGAGCACCGCCGAGCAGCTCGGCTACGGCGACACGTTCCCGCGCACCGGCGGAATCAGCGTCACCGACGACCATCTGAAGCTGAACGACGCCGGCATCCGGACCGCCGACATCATCGACCTCGACTACGGCCCCGGCAACGCCTACTGGCACACGCACGAGGACACGTAGGAGCACACCAGCGCCCGTGGCCTCCAGGCCGTCGGCCAGGTCCTGACTACCCTGATCTACCGCGGCGGCTAGCCCAAGGCCGCCGGGAGGCGGCCGTGCCACTCACGAACGACGAGCGCCGCGCCGTCACCTTCGCCGCCCTTCTCCTGGGCGCCGCCGCCCTCGTCCGCGCCGCCTCGCCCGAGGCCGCCCCCGCCACCATCGACGCCCCCGCCGTCGACCTCGCCCTCCAGACCGACAGCGCCGAAGCCCACCTCGAAGCCGCCCGCGCCGCGAAGCAGCCCCGGAAGTCGAAGTCGAAGTCGCCCTCCCCGGCCGGCCGCAGGCCGCCGCCCCCCCGCTCGCGCGCGACAGCGCGCGGCGCCCCCCGCGCAGCGCCCCCCGAGCCCTTCGGCGAGGAGTCCTGGCGAAATCTGAGCGCTCGCCCCCGCGGCGCAGCCGCGCCCGACGAAGTCGCGCCCCGCCGCCAGGCGGCGCCCCGCAGCGCGGCGCCCGGCGGCAACGCCGCCGCGCCCGCGCTCGACCTGAACGCCGCGACCGAGCAGGATCTCATCGCGCTCCCGGGCATCGGCCCCGCCCTCGCCGCGCGCATCATCTCCTATCGAGACACGGCCGGACCGATTCGAGACCCTCGACGACCTGATCCGCGTCCGCGGCATCGGCGCGCGCACGCTCGAGCGGCTGCGCCCGCTGCTGCGCCCAATCCCTTGATTTCCCATGTGTTTCCGCCTACCCTTCATGGTTCACTCCCCGGAACAATTTCGATTCCCCGCGCTGGGGCCCCGTAGCGTCGTTTATGGCGACACCCGCGATCGTACATCCGGCCGACCGGATCGGAGAGCTTCTCGTCCGCGAAGGGCTCATCTCGTCCGAGCAGCTGACCGCCGCGCTGAAGGACGCGCGCGACAGCCGGACCCGGCTCGGCTTTTCGCTGATCAAGCTCGGCTTCATCGCCGAGGACGAGCTGACGCGCATGCTCGCGCGGCAGTACCGCGTCGCGGCCGTGGACCTGAACCGCGTCACGGTCGATCCGAAGATCGTGCGCATGATCCCGGCCGACGTCGCGGCGAAGCACCTCGTCCTGCCGCTGCGCCGCGTCGGCCGCACGCTCACGGTCGCGATGGCGAATCCGACCGACGCCGCGGCGATCGACGTGCTCAAGTTCATCACCCGCCACGACATCGAGCCCGTCGTCGTCGGCGAGTACACGCTGCGCAAGCACCTCGAGAAGTACTACGAGTCCGCCGACGAGCGGCTGCAGGAGCTGCTCGACGTGATCGTCGACGAGGACATCGAGGTCGTCGAGGACCACGAGGAGGAGGTCAGCGTCGCCGCGCTGCAGGCGCAGGTGGACGACGCGCCCGTCGTCAAGCTGATCAACGGCATCCTGACCGACGCCGTCATGCGCGGCGCCTCGGACATCCACATCGAGCCGTACGAGAAGGAGCTGCGCGTCCGCTACCGCGTGGACGGCTCGCTCGCGGAGATCATGAAGCCGCCGCTCAAGCTGAAGGCGGCGCTCACGTCGCGCGTCAAGATCCTGGCCGACCTCAACATCGCCGAGCGGCGCGTCCCGCAGGACGGTCGCATCAAGATGAAGATCAGGAGCAAGGTCGTGGATTTCCGCGTCTCGACGCTGCCCGTGATCTTCGGCGAGAAGATCGTGCTGCGCATCCTCGACAAGGGCAACCTCGCGCTCGACCTCGAGACGTTCGGCATGGAGCCGAAGGCGCAGAAGGACTTCATGGAAGCGATCACGCGCCCGTACGGCATGGTCCTCGTCACCGGTCCGACCGGCTCCGGCAAGACGACGACGCTCTACTCGGCGCTGTCGAAGATCAACGCGGTCGAGACGAACATCATGACCGCCGAGGATCCGGTCGAGTACAACCTGCACGGCATCAACCAGACGCAGGTGCGCTCCGAGATCGGCATGACCTTCGCCGCCGCGCTGCGCGCGTTCCTGCGCCAGGACCCGAACATCATCATGGTCGGCGAGGTGCGCGACCTGGAGACCGGCGGCATCGCGATCAAGGCGGCGCTCACCGGCCACCTCGTGCTCTCCACGCTGCACACGAACGACGCGCCCTCCACGGTCACGCGCCTCATCGACATGGGGCTCGAGCCGTTCAACGTCGCGGCCGCGCTGAACCTGATCACCGCGCAGCGGCTCGTGCGTCGCATCTGCAGCCACTGCCGCCAGCCGGCCGAGTACCCGGCCGACTACCTCGACGCGGCGCACATCACGCCCGAGCAGCGCAGGAAGACGAAATTCTTCCGGGGCAAGGGCTGCGACCTCTGCGGCGGCAGCGGCTACAAGGGGCGGCAGGGGCTGTACGAGATCATGGCCGTCACGCCCGCGCTCCGGAAGCTGATCATGCAGAGCGCCGGCACGGACGAGCTGCGCGAGCAGGGGCTCAAGGACGGCATGCTCACGCTGCGCATGGATGGCCTGCTCAAGGTCGGGCGCGGCATCACCACACTCGAAGAAGTCATCAAGGAGACGGCGGCATGAGCACGGTACCGGCCCCGGCCGCGACGGAGCAGAGCCACATCAATCTGCGCGCGCTGCTCGAGGAGATGCTGACCCGCGGCGCCAGCGACCTGCACATCACCGCCGGCGACAACCCGAAGCTGCGCATCGACGGACACCTCATCGACACCGGCGACCGTCGCCTCGCGCCGAAGGACACGCTGCAGATCGCCTATTCGATCCTGACCGAGAACCAGAAGAAGCGCTTCGAGCAGGAGGACGAGCTCGACTTCTCCTTCGGCATCCAGAACCTGGCCCGCTTCCGCGGCAACGTCTACCGCCAGCGCGGCTGCGTCGCCATGGCGATCCGCGTGATCCCCTTCGAGATCCGCAACTTCGACCAGCTCGGCCTGCCGCCCATCGTCTCCAAGCTCTCCGAGAAGCCGCGCGGCCTCGTGCTCGTGACCGGCCCCACCGGCTCCGGCAAGAGCACGACGCTCGCCGCCATGATCGACAAGATCAACCGCGAGGAGCACGGCCACATCCTCACCATCGAGGACCCGATCGAGTTCGTGCACCGCCACCAGGGCTGCATCGTCAACCAGCGCGAGGTCGGCGCCGACACCAGGAGCTTCACCGCCGCGCTCAAGTACGCGCTGCGCCAGGACCCGGATGTCGTGCTGATCGGCGAGATGCGCGACCTCGAGACCATCTCCGCCGCGCTCACCATCGCCGAGACCGGCCACCTCGCCTTCGCCACGCTGCACACCAACTCCGCGGCCGAGACGATCAACCGCATCATCGACGTCTTTCCGTCGCACCAGCAGTCCCAGGTGCGCGCGCAGCTCGCGTTCGTCCTCGAAGGCGTCGTCACGCAGACGCTCGTGCCCCGCGCCAACGGCAGCGGCCGCGTCGCCGCCGTCGAGATCATGGTCTGCACCCCCGCGATCCGCGCCTGCATCCGCGACGACAAGGTGCACCAGATCTACTCGATCATGCAGGCCGGCAAGAAGTTCGGCATGCTGACGCTCAACGACAGCCTCTACCAGCTGATCCTGCAGGGCGAGATCGCGCTCGAGGAGGCCGTCAAGCTGACCAGCGAGCCGAACGAGCTGCTGCGCATGACCGGCCAGAAGACGGACTGAGTCGCATGAGGATCGAAGGGGGGAGGGGGAAATCTTGACACGGAGCACACGGAGCAGCGGAGCGCTCGGAGGCCGGCCGCGACGCGCGAGACGGCGGCCCGGCCCGGCCGACGTCCATGATTTTGTCTTTTGTAGCTCGCGTAGCCTGCGAAGCCACGCTCATCGTCCCGGCGTCGCGCTCCCCGCTCCGCGCCCTCCGCCCCTCCGCGCCCTCCGTGTCAAGCCGTTCTCCGCTGTCTCCGCTATCTCCGCTCTCTCAGGGGTAGACGATGCCCACGTTCAGCTATAGCGCCCGCACCATCGCCGGCGAGCTGCAGAACGGCGAGCTCGAGCTGACGACCCGCGACGAGGTCGTCGGCCACCTGCGCAAGCTGCGCCTCATCCCCGTCAAGATCGAGGAGAAGAAGAAGTCCGCGCTGAACATGGACATCACGTTCGGCACGGGCATCGCCACGCGCGACATCGTCGTCTTCACGCGCCAGTTCGCGACCATGATCAACTCGGGGCTGCCGCTCGTGCAGAGCCTCGACATCCTCGCCAAGCAGTCCGAGAACAAGTTCCTCGTCAAGGTCGTCGAGCGGGTGCTGCACGACGTCGAGTCCGGCAACACGCTCGCCGACGCCATGGCCGCGCACCCGAAGGTCTTCACCGACCTCTTCACGAACATGGTCGCGGCCGGCGAGTCCGGCGGCATCCTCGACGTCATCCTGATCCGTCTCGCCACCTTCCTCGAGAAGAGCGACGCGCTCAAGCGCAAGATCAAGGGCGCGATGATCTACCCCGCCGTCATCTTCGGCGTGGCCATCTGCGCCGTCGCGACGCTGCTCATCTTCGTGATCCCGACGTTCCAGAAGATGTTCGCCGAGGCCGGCGTGCCGCTGCCCATGCCGACCCGGATCGTGATCGGCCTGAGCGCGCTGCTGAAGGGCTACTGGTGGGCGTTCGTCGCGAGCATCGCCGGCGCCGTCGTCGGCCTGCGCTTCTACTACAAGACCGACCCCGGCCACCTCCAGATCGACCGGCTGCTGCTGCACATCCCCGTGATGGGCAACCTGCTGCGCAAGAGCGCCGTCTCCCGCTTCACCCGCACGCTCGGCACCCTCGTCTCCTCCGGCGTCTCGATCCTCGAAGGCCTCGAGATCACCGCCAAGACCGCCGGCAACCGCGTCATCCACGACGCCGTCATGCAGTCGCGCGCCAGCATCGCCGGCGGCGAGACCATCTCCGAGCCCCTCCGGAAGAGCGGCGTCTTCCCACCCATGGTCGTCTCCATGATCAACGTCGGCGAGCAGACCGGCGGCCTCGACGAGATGCTCTCCAAGATCGCCGACTTCTACGACGAGGAGGTCGACACCGCCGTCGAGGCTCTGCTCAGCGCGCTCGAGCCGATCATGATCGTCGTGCTGGGGGTGGTCGTCGGGGGGATGATCGTGTCGATGTACCTGCCGATCTTTGATATGATCAACACGGTGAAGTGAGGGAGGCTAGTCAGGCTAGGGAGGCTAGTCAGGCTAACAGGAGATGTGGGCTTCCTGTGGGCTTACATGGTGTCTCGTAAGTCCTGAGCGGACTCTCTCGTAATTCGTTGCACGCTCTTTCGTAATTTCGCGGAAGTGGCGGTGCGACAAGGAGATGGACGACGGGGAGGCGGCGGCCGGGAACGGCGCCGCCTCCCCGTTTCCGTTGCGGGTGTCACACGCAGAGGCCATCTTGCCTGCGGCCACGCGAGGACCACCGGTCCCGAACCCCCTACCCGCGTGGCCCGTTCTGCTTCGCACGTATCAAACGAAGGTTGCCGCGTGAGCACCAATATCGCCGATCTCAACAACCGGCTCTGGAGCGCTGCTGACCAGCTCCGGGCCAACTCCAAGCTCCGGTCTTCGGAGTACGGGCCGCCTGTCCTCGGGCTGATCTTTCTCCGCTACGCCGAGCATCGGTTTCGGAATGCCGACGAGGGGCTATCGAAGAAGGCCCAGGCGGCAGGAAGCAGGAGGAGCGTCGGCAAGGCTGACTATCAGGCAAGGGGAGTGCTCTACCTACCGGGGGAAGCACGCTTCAGTTCGCTGCTGGAGTTGCCCGAGGGGACGAATCTCGGGAAGGCGGTGAACGAGGCCATGAAGTTGATCGAGGAGGAGAACCCGGAGCTGAAGGACGTCCTCCCGAAGACCTACCACCGCCTGGAGAACGACACCCTTGCCGCGCTTCTGAAGACCTTCTCCGGGATCCCGATGGATGTGGAGGGGGATGTCTTCGGGCGGATCTACGAGTACTTCCTCGGCAAGTTTGCAATGTCTGAAGGTCAGCGAGGCGGCGAGTTCTTCACGCCGACTTCGCTGGTCCGCCTCATGGTCGAGGTGATCGAACCCTTCCACGGCCGAATACTGGACCCGGCGTGTGGGTCGGGTGGCATGTTCGTGCAAAGTGCCCGATTCGTGGAGAGCTATCAGAAGAGCCCACAATCCGAGATCTCGATCTACGGCCAGGAAAGGGTGGCCGAGACCGTCCGGCTCTGCCGGATGAACCTCGCCGTGCACGGGCTCTCGGGCGAGATCAAGCAGGCGAACACCTACTACGAGAACGTCCACGACTGCGTGGGCCGGTTCGACTTCGTGCTCGCCAATCCACCCTTCAATGTGAACGGCGTGGACAAGGAGAAGATCAAGGGCGATCCCAGATACCCGTTCGGAATTCCGCGCCCAGACAACGCCAACTACCTGTGGATCCAGGAGTTCTTTAGCGCGCTGAACGAACGCGGGCGCGCAGGCTTCGTGATGGCGAACTCTGTCAGCGACGCCCGAGGCTCCGAGCAGGAGATCAGGCGCCAGCTCATCGAGAGCGGAGCGGTGGACGTGATGATCGCTATCGGGAGCAACTTCTTTCTGAACGTGACGCTCCCGTGCACCCTCTGGTTTCTCGACAAGGGGAAGCAGGGCGGCCCCCGCGAGGATACGGTGCTATTCATCGACGCGCGGCACGTCTACCGTCAGGTGGACCGCGCGCACCGCGACTTCAGGCCAGAACAGCTGGAGTTTCTCGCCAACATCGTGCGCCTCTATCGTGGGGAGGAGCCGGAGAGTCGGCACGGTGGCGTGGAACTGCTCACCGAGCGCTTCGATGAGCGGAGATACAATGATGTGCCGGGCCTCTGCGCGGTGAAGAGCCGCGCAGAGATTGAGGCGCAGGGTTGGAGCCTCAATCCGGGCCGCTATGTAGGGGTCAAGGAGAGCGAGGAGGAGGATTTTGACTTCTACGAGCGACTGGAGGGGCTGAACGAAGAGTTGGAGGTCTTGAACGCCGAGGCGCGGGAATTGGAGGAGCAGATCGCCGAGAACATGGGGCGCGTGCTGGAGGCCGGGGCGTGAGTCGAGCAGGGGAGTGGCAAGAGACGCGGCTTGGCGACCACCTCCAGATCAAGCACGGATACGCCTTCAAGGGCGAGTACTTCGCTGATGAGGGACCGTTCATCGTACTAACTCCCGGGAACTTCTTCGACGAAGGTGGCTTCAAGGCGAAGGACCAGGAGAAGTACTACGTCGGTGAAGTTCCCGACGGCTACATGCTACGAAGAGGCGACCTCCTCGTGGCCATGACCGAGCAATCGCGAGGTCTGCTTGGGAGTTCAGCAGTTATTCCTCAGGATGATCTTTACCTCCACAATCAGCGCCTGGGGCTCGTGGTGGGACTTGACGAGTGTATGCTGGATAGGCGCTTTCTCTACTATCTCTTCAACACTCCCTGCGTTCGGAATCGTATTCAGGCGACCGCCTCCGGCACAAAGGTTCGCCATACGTCGCCATCACGCATCGGTGACGTGACAGTCGAGTTGCCTCCGATTGCGTTGCAGCACCGAATCGCCGACATCCTCTCCGCTTACGACGAACGGATCGAAAACAACACCCGCCGCATCCAGATCCTCGAGGAGATGGCGCAGGCGATTTACCGCGAGTGGTTCGTGAGCTTCCGCTTCCCCGGTCACGAGCAGGTGGAGATGGTGGAATCGGAGCTGGGGATGATTCCGGAGGGTTGGGAGGCGAGGCGTTTGGGGGAATTGGCCGAGGAGAACAGACGAAGTGTCGATCCGGCGGAGATAGATCCCGATACCCCCTATGTCGGTCTGGAACACATTCCGCGGAGATCCATCGCGCTTGCCGATTGGGGGCGTGCTGAAGACGTTCAGAGCACAAAGCTGCGATTTGCGAAAAAAGAAATCCTCTTCGGAAAGATCCGGCCCTACTTCCATAAGGTTGCGCTCGCCCCGCTCTCCGGCGTCTGCTCAACGGATGCGATAGTCATCTCCGCGAAATCCCCCGAATATCGTGCGCTGGTTCTCTGCTGTGTTTCGAGTGAGCCGTTCGTGGCGCATGCGACACAGACCTCGCAGGGCACGAAATGCCTCGAGCGAACTGGAAAATTTTGGTGGAATATCCCGTTGCCGCTCCGCCTTGCGACTTGCTGAACCGATTCAACGAGCTCCTCGATGCGATCACAGGGCACGTCGTCAATCTTGTGTTCCAGAACAGGAACCTACGGGACACTCGGGATCTCCTCCTCCCGAAGCTCGTTTCCGGCGATCTCGACGTGAGTGAAGTCCTCGAACCGGAAGCCCCTGTCCCATGAACCCGCACCATCGGGACGCCGAGGACGCGCTCGAGGCAGCCGCGGCCGACTTGTTCGGAACGCTCGGCTGGGAGGTCGTGAACGCTCAGCACGAGACCTGGCCGGGTAGCCTGCTTGGCCGCGCCACCCCCGCGGAACTGGTCCTCACCACCCGCCTGCTTCCGGTGCTCGCCCGTCTGAACGCCGAACTACCTCGCGAAGCGCTCAACCTTGCTGTTGAGGAGCTCGCGCGCAATCGGAGCGCGCTGTCAATGGCGCAGGCGAATCGCGAAGTCTACCAACTCCTGCGGAACGGGGTGCTCGTTCGGTTCAAGGACGAGGACGGCGTTGAAGTGGAAGACACGGTCCGGGTCATCGACTGGGAGACTCCCGAGAACAACGACTTTCTCCTGGTCCGGCAGTTCTGGGCGACGGGTGAGCTGCACAAGCGCCGGCCCGACCTCGTCGGTTTCGTCAATGGGCTCCCGCTCCTCCTCGGTGAGTTGAAGGCACCGACGAAGCCGCTGAAGGACGCGTTCGACGACAACCTGCGGGACTATAAGGACACGATTCCGCAGATCTTCTGGTACAACGCGTTCATCCTCCTGAGTAACGGCGCGGAGACACGGGTCGGGACCCTGACGGCTGCGTGGGAGCATTTCGCTGAGTGGAAGAAGATCAGCGACGAGGACGAGCCCGGCGTCGTTTCGCTCGAGACGGTGGCTTGGGGGACCTGCGAGAAACACCGGCTGCTCGATCTCGTCGAGAACTTCGTCCTCTTCGCGGACGCCGGCGGCGCGCTGACGAAGCTGCTGGCCAAGAACCACCAGTACCTCGGCGTCAACAACGCGATCGAAGCAGTCCACGAGATCGAGAACAACCACGGGCGGCTCGGCGTTTTCTGGCACACGCAGGGCTCCGGCAAGAGCTACTCGATGATCTTCTTCGCGCAGAAGGTCTTGCGGAAGCTGCCGGGGAACTGGACGTTCGTCGTCGTCACCGATCGCCTCGAGCTGGACGGCCAGATCTACAAGAATTTCGCGAGCGTGGGTGCCGTGACGGAGCCCGAGGAATCGGTGCGTGCGGACAGCGGCCTCCACCTTCGTCAGCTCCTGAGTGAGAACCACCGGTACGTGTTCACGCTGATCCAGAAGTTCAGCACCGAGCGGGAGTTCCATCTCCGATCGTGACGACATCATCGTCATGACCGACGAGGCGCACCGCAGCCAGTACGACATGCTCGCCGCGAACATGCGCGTCGCCCTGCCCGAATGCCGCCTTCATCGGCTTCACCGGGACGCCGCTCATGGCGGGCGAGGAGAAGACGCGGGAGGTCTTCGGCGACTACGTAAGCATCTACGACTTCCAGCAGTCGGTCGAGGACCAGGCGACGGTCCCGCTCTACTACGAAAACCGGATCCCTGAGCTCCAGCTCCTGAATGGGGAGACTTCAACGAGGAGATGGAGCAGATCCTGGAGGCAGCCGATCTCGACGAGGAGCAGGAGAAGAAGCTCGAGCGCGAGCTCGGCCGCGACTACCACCTGATCACGCGCGACGAGCGGCTGGAGACCATCGCGGAGGACCTCGTCCAGCACTTCATGGGCCGCGGCTATCAGGGCAAGGCCATGGTCGTGTCCGTGGACAAGCCCGACCGCGGTCCGCATGTACGACAAGGTGCAGGCTCAGTGGAAGCGGCGCTCGATTCACTGAAGACGGAGATCCAGGCGGCGGAGGGCGAGCGCCGCGACGAGCTGCTGGACCGGATCACGTTCATGGAGCGGACGGATATGGCCGTGGTCGTGTCGCAGTCGCAGAACGAGATCGACGACTTCAAAAAGAAGGGCCTCGACATCCGGCCCCACCGCAAGCGGATGGTGGAGGAGGACTTGGAAACCAGGTTCAAGGACCCGGACGACCCGCTCCGGATCGTCTTCGTCTGCAGCATGTGGATGACCGGCTTCGACGCGCCGCACTGTATCGACGGTCTACCTCGACAAGCCGATGAAGAACCACACGCTCATGCAGACGATCGCACGGGCGAATCGGGTGTTCGGCGAAAAGCAGGCTGGTTTGATCGTCGACTACGTGGGCGTCTTCCGGAACCTGCAGAAGGCCCTGGCCATCTATGGCACAGGTGGCAGCGAAGGTGGTGAGAAGCCGATCCGGAACAAGAAGGAGTCGCCGAGGAGCTGAAGAAGCAGCTGGACGGAGCGGTGGCGTTCTGCCACGAGCACGGCGTCGACCTGGCGGCGATCGTACCGCTCGAGGGGTTCGAGCGCATTGCCAGGATGAAGGACGCCCGCGAAGCACTGCTCGTCAGCGAGGAAGTGAAGAAGCAGTTCCTCGCGCTGATTGCACGTCTCCGCCTGATCTACAAGGCCGTTCTGCCTGATCCTGCCGCCAAGGCGTACACGCCCGCGGTCTCCACGCTGAGCGCGCTGGCAGAAATGATCCGTGCCGTGACCGTCCCGGTCTCCGTGGACGAAGTGCTCGGCGAGGTGGAGAAGCTCCTGGATCGTTCGATCGCCGCCGAGCCGTTCGTGATCCGGCCGACGCGTCCGGAGTACGCTGGCGCCGACCACATCGATCTGAGCCAGATCGACTTCGCCCTGCTGCGTGAGAAGTTCGCGTCGGACCACAAGCGCACGCAGGTCGAGCGCTTGAAGGCTGCGCTCGGTCACAAGCTGGAGGAGATGGTCCTCCTGAACCGCACCAGGACCGACTACCTCGAGAAGTTCCAGGAGATGATCGAGGAGTACAACGCAGGATCCAAAAACATCGAACTCTTCTTCAATGAACTGCTCGCATTCGCGAAGAAGCTGTCGGAGGAAGACAAGCGCGCCGTACCGAGAACCTGTCCGAAGAAGAACTCGCCGTCTTCGACCTCCTGATGAAGCCGCGGCCGGAGTTGGAAGACTCGGAGATCAAAGAGGTCAAGGCCGTGACGCGGGAGCTTCTCGATACACTGAAACGAAAAAAGCTGGTGCTCGACTGGCGGAAGCGGCAACAGAGCCGTGCGGCGGTACTTGTGACCGTCCAGGACGTTCTCGATAAGCTGCCCCGGGCGTATTCACCGGAGATGTACCAGAAGAAGTGCGAGGCTGTGTACCAGCACATCTTTGAGGCGTATGCAGGGGCGGGGAGCAGCGTGTATGGCAGTGCAGCGTGAGGTGGCGGCATGAGCGACAGCGGATCGGCCGCGCCTGCGCTTGACGATGTAGAGGTTCTCGACCTCGATCTGGGGTTTGACCTCAGGATCGCAAAGAATTGGTTCTGCTCCATGAGGAGTCTTCGTATCTCCTCGTTCACGTCCGCGATGAGCAAGCAGAGACACTCGCTGACGAGATAGCCGTTCCCCTTCGCCGTTGCTACGCCGATGATCGGCTACTCAAGGATAGGAGTGCGGCCACCGGCGCGGCGCAGATTGAGATCTTGAGGGCAAAGTTGCCGGATCGTGGCGCCGTAATGTCGGGCGACTTCGGTGAGATACTCGTGTTTCTCTTCGAGTCCACCCGTCACCTTCCGACGATCGCAATCGGTCCGAAGAAGTGGCGTCTCAAACAGGATCGGATGAAGGCAGCGCCGGGCTCCGACCTCATCCATTTCGTTCTGCCGAAGTGGCCGAATGCCAGCGATCAGGACGCTGTCGTTTGTACTGAGGTGAAGGCCAAGGCGACAGCGGGCGGCAACAGTCCTGTCCCTGACGCTATCAGGGATGCCAAGAGGGACCGCACCAGCAGGTTGGCCAGGACGCTGGCTTGGTTGGAGGAGCGAGCCCTCGGGGAGGATCTTGGGGAAGTCACGAGCGAGCACTCCAGCGGTTCACAGAACCCGACCGGCACCCTAAACCCAAGAAGGTGTTTCAAGCGGCGGCCGTAGTTTGCTCAGCCTCTTAGCCGACGCTCTGAAAGACGCTCCGGCGACGCCCCCTGACCACTGCTCCGTGATAGTAGTCGTCGTTCCAGAGTTGAAGCAGGTATACACATCCGCTTATCGAGCCGTGGAAGCGTCTCTCTCGACCTCCGGTCCGGATGAGGCCATGGAGGAGGATCCGTGAGGGATACTCTGGAGCGCTGGATACGCGACGCGGATGTATTGAGGCACCTGGAGCACTTCAGTATTCCGGAGGTTCCGCGCAACGTGAGGGCGCTCACGGAGCGGTGGGACGACCTGTACTTGGCATTGGCGGCCCAGCTCTTCAGGCAACTCAGAACTGGTGCTGATTCTGATGAATGGGCGAGCGTCGCAAATGCCTTGGGGCAGTTCGCTCCGAGGAGTGGGAATCGATACGCGACTCGTCCGGCATTTCCAGGAGTGAAGCGGCTCTCTTCTCGGCGGCTGCCTTCTACTTCGGGGGCTATCCGGCTTCCGCGTACCTCGCTATGACGAGCGGGCCAAGTGCCGGTGCCAATGAGGGGGGCCCGTGTTACGAATTGCTGGCGCGTCCGGTGCAACTCACCTCGGACCAGCAACACGGCTGCTCGAAATCCTCAGGTTCGGCAACCTGGCTGCGGTGGAAGAGGCTGTGGTGGAAGCACGGCGGCGGGCCAATCGTAGCTTGGCAGCCGGTCCAGAGGCCTGGATTCCTGATCGATTGTATTCGGAACTGATGGCGCGTTTCGCTAATACAAACCTGCGGGCCGTACTGCCAAATGGAGAATCGGAGGTTTGGCAGCCTTTCTCATTCCTTCCTCAGCCGTACCCCCCCAGTGTGGGAAGTACTTCCCGTCGCAGATCCAGGCCATTCAAGCCGAGTTTTTATTACATCGACAAAAGCTCATCGCTCCGAATCCGACGGGAGCAGGTAAAACGACACTCTCGGAAACCCTCCTCTATTGGCACTCTCAACTGGACCCTACGGGTGTCGGCATTTGCTGTCCCTTACCGCGCCTCGGCCTCAGAGCTAAGCCGCTCAATGGTGAGCCGACTCAACCGGATGGGTATTCCCGGCACGAGCAGTTTACGGCGGCACCGTTCAGCAGCCAGATCAGATCAGCGATCTCGAAGAGCTAAGGGTGATCGTGGCGACACCGAAGCTTTCTGACCGGTCTCTTGGGCGCGAGTGGCGATTTCTCGCGAAGGGTTCCCTTGTCATTTGCGACGAAGGGCATCTTCTCGACAGCAGGGCCGAGGAGTGTCCCTTTGAACTGCTATTGGCCAGATTCAAGTCGCGTCTCCTCTGGCTAGCCGAGGTTCGAGTTTTCATTTCTGCCATCGTCCCGAATGTGGAGGAAATCGCGTGGCTCGGCGGGTCAAGCCCGGTCAGTAGTCCGGAGTCAATATCGCCCGGCGCTTCAACGAGTTTGCTTCTTGCGTGCTGAAGGCAAGGGGGTGAACACGGCCGTCGCATTGGTAATGCACCCTACTCAGCAGGAGAGGCTGGATATTCTATTTCGCGATTCCTTCGGAACGCAGACTTCGGTACCTGAATCCCGGCTCAGGTAGGTGGAAGACGTATCCTTTTCAAAGCGTAAAGCACAGGCTGTAGCCGCCGCGCGGAAAGCATTCCCGATGGGGAGTGCAGTCGTGTTCTGCGCCAATAAACGCGGATCCCAGGGAGCGATTGGGATTGCGGAGGAACTTCTGGAGCAATTGCACATCCTCTTTCGCTGCCAGTTCCCTTGCCAGCAGCCGACCCAACTGCCGTTCATCGGACCGGGGATATCTCCGACGAGAATACGGCGAATATTGGGTGGGACTCGCATGTAGAATCAGGGGGGTCCTGCACCACGGAGACATTCCCAGAGACGCGGGAAGAATTAGAGGACAACTGAAAAGCATCTGCGCTGGGCGGTGTGCACAAGCACCCTCGCGGAAGGAGTCAACTTTCCCATTCGCACCTTGGTCCTGTATTCAAAAGCCGGCAGACTGCCACAGGCCCCCCAGAAGAGCTGCTCACGCGTGACATCAAGAACCTGGTGGGCAGGGCTGGAAGGGCCGGGGCTTCCACTAAAGGCTTGGTAATATGCGCGAACGAGAACCAATGGCCGATGGTGGCGCGGATGGCCCGAAATGCCAAGGTGAGACAGTCCGCGGCGCACTCCGTCTTCTGATCGGTCGTCTCCGGGTCGAACTCGCGCGGCAGGAAGTGACCTTGACCAATGACGTAATGGAAGGCGCAAATGCCCTCTATCAGCTGAAACAAGGGCGTCATGCCACACTCGTGAGCTTGATAACTGAAGAGATCGGCCTGAAGCCTTCGAGCAGATTGCTGCTCAGGTGGCGGACGACACTTTCGCTTCCCGCAATCTCACACCGGAAAGTCGAATGTATTGAAGCCATTATCCGGTTGCGAGCTTCCAGAGTGTACGCTCTCCGTGCAGCGGGCCGTCTTTGGTGGATTCGTGAAACAGGCGCTCGTCCGCGCGGCATTCGGTCCGTGGAGGAGGGCCTTCTCCCGCAAAGGGAGGACTGGGGCGAGTTCACCGATCCTGTTGATGTCGGTCGGTGCAGACCCTGGTCGGGTGGGCGTGGAACCAGCGAGAAGTGCAAGACTCAGCCCGCAGGGCCTTTAGACTGGACCGCCAAGAAGAGACGGCCCCTACCGGGGCTCGCTGACTCGACTGGTGACAGCAGGATTGGCGGGATTGCCCTATGGACTCATGGCCGAAAGCAGAGCTATCAATCGACGACGCTCTCAACATTCATAGCAGGTCGTTTCATAGCTCTCCAGACACAGGTTCAGCAGGCTGTGGCGCTACTCGAGCAATGCTCCAGGAGCGGGGTCAAGTGCTTTCTCAAGCCGTCGGGACTTCCCTGATAATCTCATTCGGGGTGCCGACGGCTCCCGCACGTATTCTGGCCGAGCGGGTTCGGCACCGACAGGCGGCTGTGCGATTGGCACGGACGAAGAGGTGCAGGCAGCCTATGAGGACGACGCGCGAACGGTTGCTGTTCTCGGCCTCACGAATGCTGGCGGCCGACCCTACCGCCTGGAGGAATCGACTCGGCGCTCTCGTCTATGAAAGGACCCTTGAGGACCTGAATGCGAGGCGGCCCACAAGGGTGACTCCCTTGAGTCTTCGCCTGAGCCGCGCCCGGGCAAGGGATCGTGGCCAATGACGCCGATACAAGCAACCGATTCAGCTGTGGTACGACCCGCGGCGACTCGAGCCAGTCGAGCAGGTGCTTACACCGCCCCCCTCCGAATCGCGAACAATCGTCTGCACCACCTCGCGGAATTCATCGGGAAACTGCAGACCGGGTCTGGTGGGCCGCATGATCGCCGCATCGCGAACGGGGTGCCTTTCCAAGCGGTTCTGAAGCACTGATCGTAGATCGCCCAGCGGTCCCCTCCGACGGAGCAATGTACGGCGGTCGTGTTTCTAGAGCTGGCGGCGCGGCGCGGGGTCCGCCTAAGACCGCTGAGCGACCTCGCCTGGAACCCATCGACCTGTTCATCGGTTCTCGCCTCGACGTCCTCGCATACTTAGGC
>CAWCUU010000003.1:0-880717 GCA_963798855.1 uncultured Gemmatimonadales bacterium
GCGGCATGGCCACGGTCTACCTGGCCGAGGACCTGCGCCATCACCGCCAGGTCGCCATCAAGGTACTGAAGCCCGAGCTGGCCGCCGTGCTCGGCGCCGACCGCTTCGTCCAGGAGATCACCACCACCGCCCAGCTCCAGCACCCGCACATCCTGCCGCTCTTCGACTCGGGCACCGCCGACGGCTTCCTGTTCTACGTCATGCCGTACGTCGAGGGCGAGACGCTCCGCGACAAGCTGAACCGGGAGACGCAGCTCGGCGTCGACGAGGCGGTGCGGATCACCCGGGAGGTGGCGGACGCGCTGGACTACGCGCACCGCCACGGCGTGATCCACCGCGACATCAAGCCCGAGAACATCCTGCTGCACGACGGGCGGCCGATGGTGGCGGACTTCGGCATCGCGCTGGCGGTTTCGGCCGCTGCGGGCGGCCGCATGACGGAGACCGGGCCTCAGTCTCGGCACGCCGCACTACATGAGCCCGGAGCAGGCGACGGCGGAGAAGGACCTCACCGGTCGAAGCGACGTCTACTCGCTGGCGAGCGTGCTCTACGAGATGCTGACGGGCGACCCGCCGCACGTGGGCAGCTCGGCGCAGCAGATCATCATGAAGATCGTGACGGAGGAGGCGGCGCCGGTCACGAAGCTCCGGAAGTCGGTGCCGCCGAACGTCGCGGCGGCGGTCGCGAAGGCGCTGGAGAAGCTGCCGGCGGACCGCTTCGAGAGCGCGAAGGCGTTCGCGGACGCGCTGGCGGATCCCGCGTTCCGGCTCCGCCGACGCCGCCACCACGGGCCCCGTGCTCGCCTCCCGGAAGCCCTGGGCCGTCGCCGCGGCATCCCTGATCGTCGCGGCGCTTTCGGTGGCCGTCGCGGGCTGGGCCCTGATGTGGCGCCCGGCCGGAGTCCGGGACATCGGAACGCCGCCAACGAGCGCGGTCAACGTCACCACCGAAGATCGGGCTTTCTCGGTAGCGCCGGACGGGTCGTTCGTCGTCTATACCGCGCAGAAGGGGGCTACCACCGAGCTGTGGTACCAGAGCCTGAGGACGGGAGAGGGTCACCCCATTCCGGGCACGGTAGGAACATTCACCGCGCCCTGGATCTCGCCCGACGGCAAGCGCGTAGCGGTGGGCGTCCCCGCCGGCAGCGGTTATCAGCTGAAAGCGGTGGGGATCGACGGGGGGACCGTGTCCCCGGTCGCTTCCATCACGCTTCCATTCGGCGGGACCTGGACGGATGACGGGAGGATCTTCTTCAGCGACGACAACGGGCGGCTGCTCCGCTGGGTGGACCCGCTGGGCGGTGACGCGCGTCAGATCACGGTTGGGGGATACTGCCTGAATCCCGTTCTCCTCGGAACCGGCGACCAGGTGATCTGCGGAGGCGGCGCCGACAAGTTCGCCTCCAGCCGCAACCTGGCGGATCCGGGCCGCATTCGGTACTGGCACCACGCGGCCGAGGGGCGCGGCGGGAAGGGCGCGCTGCTGCGCGGCGCGGACTTCCGCGTGGTCGATGGCCGGTACCTGGTCTACATGGGCGTCGACGGAAGCATCATGGGCACGCGCATCCAGAGCGTCGACTCGCTCACGGTCGGCCGATCCGTCTCCCTCGTACCCGGCGTACGCAATGGAGACTACAGCGGCACCGGCCAGTTCGACCTGACCCGTGACGGCACCCTCGTCTACCTGCCGGGAACCAACGCGGCCGTGGGCCGGCTCGTGCGCGTCGGCACGGA
Source organism: uncultured Gemmatimonadales bacterium (assembly GCA_963798855.1). GTDB lineage: Bacteria > Gemmatimonadota > Gemmatimonadetes > Longimicrobiales > RSA9 > CAWCUU01. Next base: position 1,735 of record CAWCUU010000003.1, read on the forward strand.
TGGGCGCATCGAGCCGCTGCCGGTCGAGCAGGCCGCCCACCTGCGCTTCCGCGAGAGCCCCGATGGCCGGCGGTTGGCAACGGTGGTGGAAGGCCTCGAACAGCAGGAGCTGCGCGTCTACGATCTGCAGGCGGGCACACATGAGACCGTGGCCGTCGGCTCGTTCATCGACGTTCCGGTCTTCGGCCCGAATGGCGACCGCATCGCCTACTCGATCAGCGAGGAACCGGGTCGAGAATCCCTCGTCTCCCGGCTGCTCGACTCGCCGACGAAGCCTCGGGTACTCGCCACGGGCGCGCCCCCTACCACGTTTCGGCCGTCCATGTACCTGGCCGGTGATTCCCTCCTCGTTGGATTCCCGGGGGGCGAATCCGCAATGATCGTGGGTTCAGACGGTGGCGTCGACTCGCTCGGGATTGCCACGGGTCAGTTCGTGGCGATCTCCCCGGGCGGTCACTGGATCGCGTACCAGGGGAATTCGTCGGGAGATCTGCGGGTCCAGCCGTGGCCGGCGCTCGACCGGCGCTATTTCGTGGATGCTCGGGGCATCGAGCCGCAGTGGGTATCGGCGACCGAGCTGGTCTATCTCGCGCAGACGATCGAGGGCGACTGGGAGTTCCACGAGGTGACGATCCATCCCGGCGCCGATCCACCGTTCGACGCGCCCGAGCTCCTCGCCCTGGCCCCGCAGTTCAGCCAGACGCCCGGCTGGTCGTGGGCCGTTGGCCATGACGGCGGTCTCATCTACCTGCAGTCTCCGGCTGAGCGGGCGGAGCACTATTTCCGGGTCGTCCCGCACTGGGTCAGGCACATGGAGCGCACCGTGGACCAGGCAAACCCATGAGCGGCCTGCCGGAGCGCCTCGCCGCCGCCCTCGTCCGACCGCTACCGCATCGAGCGCGAAGCTCGGCGAAGGCGGCATGGCCACGGTGTATCTCGCGCGCGATCTCAGACACGAGCGCGACGTCGCGATCAAGGTCCTCAAGCCCGAGCTGGCCGCCGTGCTCGGCGCCGAGCGCTTCGTGCAGGAGATCAAGACCACCGCCGCGCTCAGCCATCCGCACATTCTGCCGCTCTTCGATTCCGGCGAGGCCGGCGGCTTCCTCTACTACGTCATGCCCTACGTCGAGGGCGAGACCGTTCGCGAGAAGCTGAACCGCGAGACGCAGCTAGGCATCGAGGAAGCCGTCCGCATCTCCACCGAGGTGGCCGACGCGCTCGACTACGCGCACCGCCAGGGCGTGATCCACCGCGACATCAAGCCCGAGAACGTCCTCCTGCACGATGGCCGGCCGATGGTAATGGACTTCGGCATCGCGCTCGCCCTCAGCGCGGCCGCCGGTGGGCGGATGACGGAGACCGGGCTCTCGTTGGGAACCCCGCACTACATGAGCCCGGAGCAGGCGACGGCGGACAAGGACCTTACCGGGCGCAGCGACGTCTACTCGCTGGCGAGCGTTCTGTACGAGATGCTCACAGGGGATCCGCCGCACACGGGCTCCTCCGCGCAGCAGATCATCATGAAGATCGTGACCGAAGAGGCGGCGCCGGTCACGAGGCTGCGGAAGTCCGTGCCGCCCAATGTAGCCGCAGCGGTTGCGAAGGCGCTGGAGAAGCTGCCGGCCGATCGGTTCGAGAGCGCGAGGGCCTTTGCCGATGCGCTCGAGAACCCATCGTTCGCCGCGACCGCCGCCGGCCCATTCACGGCGACGTCGACCGCCCGGCCCGCACGGCGGTGGCAGTACGCCGCGGTGGCGGCGCTGCTCCTGGCCGCGGCCACGATGGCATACGCGATCCGTCGGCCGCAGCCGCCCGTGCGCGTCGTGCGCTTCTCGCTGCCGGGCGCATCCACGGTCGTGGGATCGACCACTCAGCCGGCCGTGTCGCCGGACGGTCGGGCCGTAGCCTATGCCGACGTTGGTGGCGCCACCCCGGGCATCCGGGTGCGGTGGCTGGACCGCGACACGGCGGAGGTGCTGCCCGGCACGGAAGCGGCGATCCGCGTCACGTTTTCACCCGACAGCAGGACCATCGCGTACATCACGCGATCCAAGGAGCTCCACACGATAGGCGTGGACGGACGCGCGCCGGCGCTCCTGAGCGGAGATGCGGCCGTCGGCGCTTCCTGGGCGGCGGACGGCTACATCTATTTTGGCCACGGCGATGCCGGAACCGCGATCGCGCGCGTTCCGGCCGCGGGCGGCGCGGTCGAGGACGCCGTGACGATCCCCGACTCCAGCGTCTCGGCCACGGGTGGCGGGGGTCTGCAGTTTCCGCTCATGCTCGACGACGGCCGAACGCTGCTGGCGGGGACTCGCGGGTTCGACGCTCTCACGAACGGCTGGATCGTGGCCTTCGATCTCCGGACCGGCACCCACACCAACCTCGTCGCCGGCCTGTCGCCGCTGGCCGTTCGTGACGGGTGGCTGCTCTACGCCACCGCCGACGGATCCATCCAGGCGCGGCGGTTCGACGGCCATCGCGTGAGTGGCACGGCCGTCCCCGTGCTGACGGGCGTGTACACGGCGGATGGTGGCATGGCCGCGGCGGTTGGCCGCGACGGTACGCTGTTCTACCAGCCGGCGACGAGCGCCGTCTCGCTGCTCACCTGGGTGTCGCGCGCCGGGGTCGAGACGGTCGTGGACTCCGCGCTGGCCCGACCCTACCTGGGCGTGGCCCTCTCGCCCGGCGGCGATCGGATCGCCGTTGCAGTCGGCGACGCGTCGGGCGCGGCGTCCACCATCTGGTTGTACGACCTGAACCGGCGCACGTTCGCGCGGCTCACCCCGTCGGGCGATTACTCGTTCCGGCCGGCGTGGATGCCGGACGGGCGCCGCCTGCTCTTCGCCTCTGAGCACGGAAGCAAGAGCGGCCTGCGCCGCCTCTTCTCGGTGCCCGTCGACGGCAGCGACACGCTTCGCCTGGTGCTGGCGCGTGCCAGGCATGTGCAGGAGGTCAGCTGGCCAGGCGGCGGCCACGACTTCGCGTTTCGTGAAGGGTTCGATGACGGCCTGACGCGGCGCGATATCTTCGCCGTGGTCAAGGGTGACACCATGGCTCACCCGCTGCTTGCGACACGTGCGGACGAACGCAATCCGGCCGTTTCGCGGGACGGCCGCTGGCTCGCGTACACGTCCGACGCCTCCGGCCGCGACGAAGTGTATCTCACGCCGTTTCCGGACGGGGGTGCGCGGATCCAGGTGTCGAGCGCGGGCGGGACCAGCCCCGTCTGGGCGCACGATGGACGGCAGTTGTACTATCTGAATGGCCAGTCCGCGCTCGTGACTACCGACATGGACGAGCGCAAGGCGAATCCGGCCGGGGCGTCGCGGCGGCTGTTCGACGCCAGCCGGTATTTCCGCGACTCGCAGGCGGAGGCTTTCGACGTCTCGCCCGACGGCCAGCGCTTCCTGTTCATCAAGGCGCCCCCACGCGCGAGCGTCGACGTGGTGCTCGACTGGTGGGGCGAGACGGCGGCCAGGCTGGCAAAGTCGAAATGAGCAGGTCCGCATTGCGCGCGTGGCCTCGGCGCTCGAAACCGCCCACCAGAAGGGGAGAAGCCGTGAGAACGCTGGACCCCGTTCGACGCATCACACTGGACGAGATCCGTGAAGCGCGCGCGCGCATCGCGGACGTCGTCGTGCGCACGCCGCTCGTCCGGCTGGAGCTCGGACCCGACTATCCCGACATTCGACTCAAACTCGAGAACCTCCAGCCGATCAACGCCTACAAGCTGCGCGGCGCGGTCAACGCCGTCGCGCTGCTCGCGGACGCCGCACGCGCACGCGGCGTGTGGACGATCAGCGCGGGCAACGCGGGACAGGGCGTCGCGTACGCGGCGAGGGCCGCCGGGGTGCGCTGCACGGTCGTGGCGATCGAGACGGCGCCGACCTCGAAGATGGAGCGGATGCGCGCGCTCGGCGCGCGCGTCGTCCCGGTGCCGTACGACGTCGCCTGGAAGGCGCTCGAGGCGCGCGAGTACCCGGGGATCGACGGCACCTTCGTACACCCCTTCGACGACCACGACTTCATCGCGGGCCACGCGACGATGGGCCTGGAGATCCTCGAGGACGCGCCGGACACGGCCGCGGTCATCGCCGCGATCGGTGGAGGCGGGCTCGTCACGGCGCTCGGCAGCGCGCTAAAGGCGCTCCAGCCGGGCGTCGAGGTGTGGGGCGCCGAGCCGGAGACGGCCGCTCCCGCGGCACGGTCGTTCGCGATGGGATCACCCCAGGTGTTCGACGCGTGGAAGCCCTCGTTCGTGGACGGCGCCGGCGGCCAGAGCCTCTTCCCCCGGATGTGGGAGCGGATGCGTCCGGTCGTGGATGGTTCGATCGTGGTCACGCTGGAAGAGACCCGGCGCGCCATGCGGCTGATGGCGGAGAAGGCGCGCATCATCTCGGAGGGGGCGGGCGCGCTATCCGTCGCCGCGGCGCTGACGGGGAAGGCGGGCCCCGGACCGATCGTGGCGGTCGTCTCGGGTGGCAACATCGATCTCGAGAAGTTCTGCGAGCTCATCCGGGACGTGTCCGCTCCGTGAGCGGGCCGCTCCGCGACCGACCTCGAGGAGGTCGACGCCGTCGCCGCGCACAGCGCGGAGCCGAGGTGACCCGCGATGCCGATCGCGACCGGGAGCGAGAATCGAGGGTTGGCGCAGAGTCCGTCCGGAGGACGCGCGCTCTCTTTTCGACCGACGGCCCGCCGCTCTATATTCAAGCACGTTGCCGGGGTAACGAAGGGAACGTGCGTCCCTGAATTGCAGCGCCGTCCCGAGCAGGTCCTTCCTCCGGCAGATCTTCGATCAAGTCCTCCGATCGAGTGCACGCCCGGGTCGACCGGGTCGCCATACAGGCCGAGGCACAGGCGGGAAGCCGGGCCTCGGTGATGACAGCGTCCGGCCGCGGGCGTCGTGCTCCCGCAGAGCGTTTTCGGCCAGCGCATGAATCCAGGATGGACGGTTCACCGCACAGAGGAGGTCTCAATGAAGGCACCAGGGGCGCTGTTCAGAACGGTGATGGCGGCAGGGGCCGTGCTGCTGCTCGTCGCCTCGAGCCGGCCCACCGCCGCGCAAGAGGCTGCCGCGCCGGCGTCGTCGGATCAGGCAAGCAAGCCCGAGGTCGCCAAGCAGCTCGCCGAGCTTCGCCAGGCAACGGAGAAATTCAAGGACTTCAATGCCGCCAAGGCCGCAGGCTACACGGTGGAGGTCACCAAGTGCATGGACGCTCTGCCGGCGGGCACCATGGGCTTCCACTACGGCAACAACGATTACATCAACGACCCGGTGCCGGACGTCCGCAAGCCCGAGCTGCTCATGTACGAGCCTGACGAGAACGGCCGCATGCAGCTGGTCGGCGTCGAGTACATGATCCCCTACAAGCTCGTTCCGGCGAACACCACGCCCAAGCCGACGCTCTTCGGCCTGCCCTTCGAGAACAACGGCGTCTTCGGCATCTGGGCGCTGCACGCCTGGGTCTGGAAGGAGAACCCGAACGGGGTCTTCTTCGATTGGAATCCGAGCGTCACCTGCAAGAACGCCGGCGAGAACGTCACGCACCTCGGCGCCACGCACTGACGTTGCATCGAACGAGGAGATGCTGGGCGTGACGTCGGCACTGCTGGACCGGCTGCAGCGCGCGCTCGGCGACGCGTATGCGATCGACCGTGAGCTTCCGCCGGGCGGCATGAGCAAGCTCTTCCTCGCCACCGAGCGCGCCCTCGATCGGCAGGTCGTGGTCAAGCTCCTGCCGCCCGAGCTCGCGGATGAGCTGAGCGCGCAGCGATTCCAGCGCGAGATGCTGGTCACGGCACGGCTGCAGCACGCCCATATCCTTCCCATCCTCACCGCCGGGCACCAGGACGGGTTGCTCTATTACGTGACGCCGTTTCTGGCGGGTGAATCGCTCCGGCACCGGCTGGACCGAGGGGATCGGCTGTCCGTCGGCGAAGCACTGCGTCTCCTTCGGGAGGTGGCCAATGCGCTCGCCTTCGCGCACGTGCAGGGGGTCGTGCATCGGGATCTCAAACCGGACAACATTCTCCTGCAGCACGGCCATGCGGTGCTGGCGGACTTCGGCATCGCGCGGGCGCTCGAACAGGCATCAATGCTGGAACCCGCGCGTCGCCTCACGCAGACCGCGGTGGGCATCGGGACTCCCGGGTACATGGCGCCGGAGCAGCTGGGCGGGGAGGCGGTCAATGCCCGCGCGGACATCTACTCGTTCGGGGTCGTCGCTTACGAGCTGCTGACCGCCCAGCGGCCGTTCCACGGGCTGTCCGGAGCCCGGCTCTTCGCGGCGCAGGTCACGCAGCCGCCGGAGCGCGTGTCGGTTCTTCGCCCGGACATCGAACCCGCGCTGGACGAGCTCATCGTGGCGTGCCTGGAGCCCGATCCGGAGCTGCGCATCCAATCCGCCAACCGGCTCGTGGAGCTGCTCGACGCCGAAGCGACGGGCGAGGGGCGCCGGCTCATACCCGGCACGAGCCCACTGCCCGGCGTCACGGCGCCGAGCGACGACGGCGATCTTCGTGCCGGCCTGGTGGCGTTCGAAGCGTGCCGCTGGCGCGAGGCGTACGAAAAGCTGCACGCAGCCGACGCGAGGCACGAGCTCGCGCCCGAATGGCTGGAAAGGCTCGCCGAAGCCGCCTGGTGGATCGGGCTCGGAGAGGAATGCATTCGCGCGCGGGAACGAGCGTACGCGGGTTACGTGGCGGACGGCGATGACCGGCGCGCGGGGAGAGTCGCCATTGCGCTCGCCGAGGACTACATGCACAAGCTCGCCCGGGCGGTCAGCCAGGGCTGGTTGCAGCGCGCCGAGCGGCATGTCGCGGGCGTCGCGGAGAGTGTCGAGCATGGCTGGCTGGCACGGACGCGGGCAATGATCGCGTTCGAGTCGGAAGGCGACCTGGACAAGGCGCTCGCGCTCGCGCACGAGACGATGGCGATCGCGCGGCGAGTCGGCGACGCGGACCTGCAAGCCCTCGCGCTGCAGGACCAGGGGCGCATCCTCGTGGCGCAGGGAGATTCCGGGGCTGGGCTGCCACTCATGGATGAAGCAATGGCGGCCGTGATGGGTGGCCGCGTCGGTCCGCGCACCACCGGCCGCACGTTCTGCAACATGATGAGCCTCTGCGGAAAGCTCGCCGACTATCGCCGCGCCGGCGAATGGAATGAAGCGGCACGGCTCTGGTGTGAGCCGCACTCGGAGTCGGGATACCCCGGGATCTGCCGTGTTCACCGGGCCGAGCTGCTTCGTCTCCAGGGCGACTGGCCGGAGGCAGAGGCTCAGGCGCGGCGGGCATCGGAGGAGCTGAGCGGCTTCCTCGACGACGCGGCGGCGGAAGCGTACTACGAGCTCGGCGAGGTGCGGCTGCGCATGGGTGACCTCGCGGCCGCCGAGGAGCTGTTTCGCCGGGCCCACGAGCTGGGCCGGGATCCCTTGCCGGGGCTGGCCGTGGTCCGACTCGCGGAAGGCCGCGCGGAGTCGGCGAAGGCGCTCGTAGAGCGCGCGCTGGCCGAGCCCGGACTGGGCCGGCTCGACCGCGCACGTTTGCTCCCCGCGCTCGTCAATGCCGCGCTCGCCACCGGCGCAGTCGATCGCGCCCGCGCGGCGACGAAGGAGCTCGGCGATACGGCGCAGGCCTACGGCACGGCTAGCCTCGCCGCGCACGCCGCCGTTGCCCAGGGCTCGTTGGCGCTCGCCGAGGATCGGGCGACAGAGGCGGCGACCGAGTTCCGCCGCGCCGCGCGGCTATGGAAAGACAGCGACCTCCCCTACGAGATGGCGCGGACGCGCGTGCTGCTCGCAAAGGCGTATCGCGCAGCGGGCAACGCCGACGACGCCTCGCTCGAGCTGCACGCCGCCGCCTCCAGCTTCGAGCGACTCGGCGCGATCAGCGATGCACGTGAAACGGCGGTGCTGCTCGGGGGGTAAGCGGCGGCCTTCTAGTGCATCGTCAGAACCCATATGTCCCCTTCCGTAACCCGCCGGGTGAAATAGACCTCGCGCCCATCGCGCGTGAGCTGTGGGGGTCCGATCACGTCCCGAGCCACGGAGAAGACCTTGCGCACCCTCCTCGTTTGGCGGTCCACTACGTAAAGGGCGTCGCCACCCGATACGAAGAGGAGCCGGCGGCTGTCCGGAAGCCAGACCGGCCACTGCCCGAAGTCCGTCAGCCGCTCGTACGTTCGGGACGCGAACGCGTAGGCGACGATTCCTCGGTCGAACGCGGCGATCATGCCCCCCAGGCGGGCCCCGTCTGGCGACCATGAATTCGGGCCGAACGGCGCGATCGAGTCGGGCGGCGCGGGGAGCGTGTCGAGCCGCTGCTCGCCCCACGGCCGATCGGGATCGAGCAAAATGGCGAACCCCTTTCCGCTGGTCGGACTGGCGGCCGCCATCCGCCGGCCGTTGGGGGACCACACCGAAAACGAGAGGCCGCCGGGCGCATCGGTGACCTGGCCGAGGCCGCTGCCGTCCGGTCGGACCTTCCAGATCTGCAGAGGGCCGCTCCTGTCCGAGAACATCGCGACCCACCTGCCATCGGGTGACCAGCGGGGCACGCGGTCGGAGGCCGAGTCTCCCATGACCTGGCGCGGGGCGGCCGATCCGTCGGAAGGCATCAGGTAGATGTCGCCCTCCGGCTCGACGAGCGAATAGAACGCGACTCGACTGGCATCAGGCGATGGCTCGGGGTTCGCCCAGCGGCGTGAGCCGTGGGTCACCCATTCCGGCTCACCGACCATCGCGCCGGCGACCGGGTCGAAGGCGGAGCGCTGGACGTTACTCGTGACCAGGATGCTGCTGTAGGCGATGTGCTTTCCGTCGGCGGAAACGCTCACGTGCGCCAGCGAAGTTCCCGGGGAGGTGATCGGCTCGGGCTCGGCGAGCGGGCGTCCCGAGTCCTCGTCGACCCTGACCCGCCAGAGGTTCATGCTGCCACCGCGGTCGCTCACTTAGTAGAGGAACCTTCCGTCCGACGGGAAGCTGACGCTCCCGCTCCAGCCGGTCGCCCAACGACTCACCATCGACGTACGGCAGCACGTAGTACGTGACACCGGCCTCGCTGCCCGAATCGATCAGGGTGAGGATGTTCGGATGGCTCAGCTGCGCCGAGATGCGGATCTCACGAAGGAACCGCTCCGCGCCGATCGACCGCGCCAGCTCCGGGCGCAATACCTTCAGCGCGACGCGTCGCCCGTGCTTCAGGTCCTCGGCGAGGAACACCAGGCCCATCCCGCCACGACCGATCTCCCGATCGATGCGGTAACGGCCCTCGAGTACGGCTCGCAGCTGCTCGACGATTTCGGTCATCGGCGCGCGGCTTCGCGGCGTGGGGTTCGATTCCGAGGGCAGGCAGGACCGGACGTCGCTCGAGCGCGGCCGGTTCTCGTTCCCGAGCTCGCGCAGAATAATCGGCCGCCGCCGGCGATGGCGAAAGCCGGCTGCCATCCGCGCCGGATGCGAAGCGGGGCCGGCGCACTGGCTCGCCGACCCCGCCGAGCGGGCTCCGGGACGGACGTCGCCGCCCTATCCTCCGCAGCCCGAATTCACGTTCGGGTTGTTGTCGATCTCCTGCCGCACGATCGGGAAGCTGTCATCGTTCCCCTGCGTGCCCTGCGGATAGAGGTTCACGCCATCGGCCTCCAGGAATCGCCGCAGCGTGCCCTGGCGCTCGCCGCTGAGCCACAGGCCCGCGGAACGCGCGCGAGCGAGCTGCGGCAGATCGGTCGCCGGCGAGCCCGTGAACGCCACGGGCTGAAAGGGCCCGAACGAAAGCGTCGGGTTCACCCGCAGCATCGGATTCGTCGACGGATCGGCCAGCCGCGCGTTGATCCGATCCTGCGCGGCCTGCGTGGCGCCCTCCCGCAACTCCTTCTCCGCGATGATCATCTGCGCCTCCCAGCCCGAGGCGAGGACGATCGGACGGGCGCCATCGTCGTACAACAGCTGGAGCACCACGGGCACGCCGATGTCGGCGGCCTTGTAGCCGGGCGGATCCTTTACCAGCAGCCCCTGCGCGATCCACTCGTTCAGGTACGGCCAGCGCTCGTTGTGGCGGTTCCCCGCCCGTCCGTCGCCGACCGTCCAGCGCAACGCTTCCGTGGTTCCCGTCGAGAAGGAGAAGATCTCGTTGAACTGCGCGGGCTGGTTGTCCGAGTACTCCGCGAAGTAGACGAAGTCCTCGGGCACCGTGGCGGCGATGGCTGCGGCTTCGTCGTACCGGCCGAGCCAGAGCAGAGCGCGCGCCTGGCCGACGCGGGCGGCCATCGCCACGTCGTCTCCACCGGCATCGGTCGCGTCGGCCTCTGCATCCTGGAGGCGCTCCAGCGCGGCTTCGGCGACCGCGTCGGAGGTGAGCGGGACCGCCTTCGGCTCGAGCACGGCCTGACAGTACAGCTCGGCCATGAATTCCCGGATATAGCCGCCGTACAGCCCGGCCAGGGCGATGCCCTCGCGCAGGTCGCTCTCCACCTCGGAGAAGTCGGGGTCGCCCAGCGCGTCGCGGAAGTTCATCAGCCCCTGGTCCGCCGACGCGCGCGACACCTGCAACGGAGTGAACAGGTCAGCCGTGATGGTGCCGTTGTCCGGATCGAGCTGGACGTTGCGCTCGTCGACGTCGATGCGCGTCGGGAAGGTCCCGGCGAGGATCATCTCGTCGGTGAACAGCGCGGAGTAGCGGACGTAGTCGTCGAACGCCTCCTGGAAGTCGCCGACGACGCTAGCGACGGCGTTCGGAACGGCGGTCGGTCCCTTGAGCTGATCGGGCGTCACGACGGTCGGGTCGCGAACATCGAGCAGGTTCCCACAGCCGGTCAGGACGAGGGCCAGCGCGACGAGCGCGCGGTGTGGCGCGAGCGGCCGGCCCGATCCGAAAACTGCGATGATGGACATGGCGCGCTCCTGCTAAAGGCCCAGGGTGAGACGCACCAGGAACTGGCGCGCCGGCGGCAGCGTCCACAGCTGCTCGCGCGTAACCTGATCGGTGTTGTTGAAGTTCACTTCCGGATCGGTGCCCGGGTACTTCGTCCACGTCGCGAGGTTCTGCCCCGAAAGCGTGAGCGTGGCATCGTGGGCGCCCCACAGCGAGAGCCAGCGCTCCGGCAGGTGCACGTTCAGCGACAGCGTGCGCAGCTTGGCGAACGTGGCGTCGTAGACGAACGGCGCTTCCGTCCCCGCCGCCGACGCGGCGTCCTTGATGAGCGCCTCATTCGTCGGATTGCCACTCGCATCGGTGCCGAAGATCTCCGGGCAGGCGCCGAACTGGTCCCCCCCGCCGAACAGCCCACAGCTGAAGGCCTCGAGGCCGTTCAGGAGCTTGTGTCCTCCGGCGTAATCCACCAGCGCGTACAGCTCGAAGCGGGAGAAGAAGCCCAGCGTGGAGGAAACCGAGCCCTCCCACGTCGGCGTGGGCTGGCCGAGGTAGGCGACGTCATCCGCCACCTGCGGTGTGCCATCGGCGGCCAGCGTCACGGGCCGCGCGAAATAGCTGCCGAACGCGTAGCCCTGCTGGTGCCGCTGCGTGCCGAAGATGATCGGCTCGGGCAGCTTCGTGACCCGGTTCCGGTTCGTCGAGATCGTCGCGCTCCATAGCCACGTCAGATCCGGGCGCGAGACCGCGGTCAGGTCGAGCTCCGCCTCGATCCCGCGGTTCGTGATCTCCGCGACGTTCACGAAACGGTTGCCCGGGAAGCCGAGCGAGGGTGCATCCGGTCGCTGCACGATCGCGTCCTCGGTCCGCTGGTCGTAGTACGTGAGCTGTAGCCCGACCCGGCCGTTCAGAATGCTCGCGTCGAACCCCACCTCCAGCTCTTTCCCGGTCTCCGGCTTCAGCTGATCGTTGCCGGGCCGGTTGCTCGTCACGCCCAGCACGTTCGCGCCGCGGAAGGCCACGGCAACGGGGGTCAGCAGCGCCAGCGCGTCGGTGGTCCCGGGCTGCTTCCCGGACTCGCCCCACGCCGCCCGCAGCTTGAACGTCTGGAACAGCTCCGGGAACCACTGCGCGTCGCTCGCGATCCAGGAGACGCTGATGCGCGGATAGGTCTTGATCCCGAGCTCGGAGCCGAAGGCGCTGTTGTCGTCGAAGCGCACGGCCGGCGTGACGAAGAGCCGGTCCCGCCAGGAGAGCTGCTCCTGCGCGTAGAGACCCAGGGTGCGCGACTCGAAGAACGCGTCGTCGCCCTCGTTCGTCACCGAGTTGCCGACCGACGGCGAGCCCGCGGGGAACTCGCGACCGATCGCCTGCGTGGTCTCGGTCGTGGCCCTGAACCACTGCGCGCCGACCGTCGTCACCGACTGCAGCGCCGACGTGACGTTGGCCGTCACGGACGAGGTAGCCTCCAGCGTGAGGTCGCGCGTCGTCGCATCGAGCCGGCTGATGAAGCCCCTCGAGTCGTTGAAGAACGGGAGCTCAGGGTCCACCGGCACGAGGTTTCGCAGCTGGCTGGAGTGCTCGTCGTAGCCGACCGTGAATCGATTGGTGAGCCAGCCGACCGGCCGATAGTTCAGCGTCCCGCTTCCGGTGTAGCGCTCCAGCTCCTGGTCGTTCACCCGCGTGAAGATCTTGTCGTTCGTGCTGATGAAGTACGGGCTTCCGCAGAAATCGGCGGTCGTCTGTTCGAGCGGCAGCCCGCTGCTGCGCGATGCCTCGAAGGCGATAAAGCAGCTCTGCACGGGGGCCCCGCCGCTGGTGGGATCGGGCCGCGTCAGCGGGCCGTTCCACGGGTTGCCCAGGGCGTTGCCGATGATGCCGAACAGGTTGTTGTCGTTCTCCGGCAGACGCGCGTGACTGCTGACGAAGCCGTTCGAGACGGAGACGTGGACCTTCTCGGATGGATCGGCATCGAAGTTGGCGCGCACCTGGTACTGCCTCGAGTCGTTCGACGGCAGATCACCCGTTGCGTCCGTGTAGTCGCCGGAGAGGAAATACGTCGTCTGCTGACCACCGCCGCGGACCGTCGCGCCATAGGTCTGCCGCCGGCCCGTTCGGAACGGAGATGCGAACGGTCCCGCCCCTTCCAGCAGGCTCAGCGTGTAGGTCGTGTCCTTCACGGCCGCGTAGCCGTCCGGATTGGCGTCGCTCGACGTGAGCAGATCCAGTCCGAGCCCGCGCGCGGGGTTCCAGGCCACGGACCACCATTTCGTGGCGTCCCAGCTGAACCCCTGCTCCGCCCGGAACGTGTACTGGGTCTGGCCCGACCGGCCCTTCTTCGTGGTGATGCGGATGACGCCTCCGGAAGCCTCCGTGCCGTAGAGCGTCGCAGCGGCCGGCCCCTTGACCACCTCCACCGAGGCAATGTCCTCCGGGTTGATGTCGTTGAGGCGCGTGAACGTCTGCCCGCCCACACCCGCGTTGATGTTGTTGCTGTTGTCGATGCGGGCGCCGTCGACGTAGATCAGCGGCGTATTGTCGAGCCCGAGGCTGGAGCTTCCGCGGATCTTGATGCTCGACGCCGTACCTACCGACCCCGAGTTCGGACGGATCGAAACCCCCGTGATCCGTCCCTGCAGCAAGTCCGTCAGGGACACGGCCGGCGCCTTGCTCAGCGTCTCGCCAGCGTCCAGCGTCGAGATCGCGTTGCCGAGCTCCCGCGTGCGCTGCTCACCCGTGGCGGTCACCACCACCTCCTCCAGCGAGACGGCCGCGACGCTCAGGTCGAAGTTCAGCGTCACGGTCTGTCCGGCATCCACGGTGACCGCACGCGAATCGCTGCGATAGCCGATCATCTGGACCTGCACCTCGACCTCGCCGGTCGGCACGCCCTCCAGCCGGTAGCGTCCCTGCGCGTCGGTGAGGATCCCGACATTCGTCCCCGGGATGAAGACCTGCGCTCCCGGCAGCGGCTGTCCACCGCTCGCTTCACGAACCTGTCCCGTCACCGTGCTCGTCTGTGCGAATGCCCGGGCAGACGGTGTCGCAAGAACGACAACCGCGCCGGCCAGCAGGAGCGCACGCGAGCGTCCGACTGATTCCCACCACATCCGGGACATCGGCGGCTCTCCTTTCACCAGGAATCCGACGACGAGGCGAGCCGGCCGTTCGTTCCGGACCTTCCATACGCCGTCGGCGCGGCTCCGCGATCGAACGCGAAGCACGCGCGTCTCGTATCGATGAAACGACCATCGCTCGCCGGTTCGGACAGATCCCAGACTCGACCGCGCCGACCGGCGGCCCGCTGACTCGCAGGACCGATGGCCATCTCCCCAGATCAACTCATCGGTTGACCAGTGAGTTCCTGTGAAAGCGCGATCTCGTTTGGTAACAACGGGTTATGCCGCTTGCCATCTCTTGCCGTTCGGCAACGCGCACGGAACGGGAGCAGGTACGAACGCACCCTGGTAGGAGGGGTGGGCGGCTACGCGGCGACCGCGAAGCCGCCCACGGTGGCGGATCAGGAGGCCACGCCGCCGGACGGGCGGTGGAAGAACGGCGAGACGCCCGGTCGGAACGGGAAGAAGGCGACGACCCCGAAGATCACGACGGGCGCGATCAGCTCCAGCGGCTCGTGGAAGATGCTCAGCGCGACGTGAAACGCCATCCACGCGGCGAGCAGCCAGCGCGCCCAGCCGCGACCGTAGAGAAGGAATGTCCCACCGAGCAGTGCCGCGATGCCGATCGCGCTGACCAGCAGGTCGTCGTCGGCGATGCGGTGGCCCCGCAGTATCGGCGCGCCGCCGAGGTAGAGGTCGAGACAACCCAGCGCGAGGAACAGCGCGGCGATCACGAGGATCGAGGTCGGCGGCCTACGCATCGTGTCCTCCCAGCGTGCGGCGCCAGTCGGCGAGGGTGTCGAGAACCCCTTCCGCCGGCTCGTCGGTGGGCGGCTCCCAGTCGACGGGCGAGCCGGCTTCGAGCAGCAGACGCGCGACTTCCCGGTACTCCTCGTCGTCGCCGCCCTTCGACCGTGCCGATTCGGCCGCCCAGATCAGCGGCTGGGCCCTGAACTCGCGATCGCGAACGGTCACCGATGCGCCGCGTGCGAGCAGCGTGCGGACCGAGTTCGCGCGTCCGGCCATCGCGGCGGCGTGCAGCGCCGTCTTGCCGATCTCCTCGTCGCCCTGGTTAACGTCGAAGCCACAGTCGAGCATCGTTTCGAGCGATTCGGTGTCGCCCCGCGCCGCGGCCTCGTACATCGCGACGTGGTGCTCGGGCAGGATGCGGCCGCGAAGCGCGGGGTGCTCGCCGAGCAGCGCCTCTGCGGTCTCGCGATCGCCGCGGCTGCAGGCCGCGACGAGCCGATCGACACCGGAGAGCTCGGCCGCCGCGCCGTGGGCGAGGAGCCAGTCGGCGACCTGGCGGTTGCCGTTCAGCTCCGCCACGGCGTACGGCGTACGGCCATCCCTACGCCGGCGCGACACGTCTGCGCCGTGTCCACGAGCAGCTCCGCCAGCGCGACGTCCCATCGGCGGGCGACCACGTGCAGCGGCGTCTCGCGGTTTTCCGCGAACACCGCGTCCGCGTTCGCGCCGTGCTCCAGCAGCCAGCGCTCGCCGTCGGGCGTGTCGGACCAGCACAGGCTCGAATAGAGCGACGAGGAGCCGTCCGTCGCCCACGGCTGGTTCACGTCCGCGCCGTGTGCGAGCAGCAGCTCGAGCGTCGGCAGGTCCCCGGCGCCCGTCGCGAGCGGCAGCGTCACGCCGTCGTTCGGATCCGCGCCGGCCTCGAGCAGCAGCTCCGCCAGCGACAGCAGCCGCGTGGCGAACGCCGCGCCCCAAAGCACGGGGCGGTGGACACCGTGATGGAGCCAGGGGAAGCGGGCGTTGGGATCGGCCCCGAGTTGGAGCAGGCGCCGCGCGATCGCGACGTATCCATCCGGGTCGCCCCCCTCCCGTCCCGCCAGCGATGTGTAGCAGACGTAGAGCAGCGGCTCCCAGTCGCGCGGGCCGCCGGGCCGCAGCGCGAGCGAGGGGTCCTCGGCGAGACGCGACTCGACCGCGCCGGCGTCGCCCAGCACGATCTCGGTGTAGAGGCTCGCGTTGGCGATCCTCGGGTTAAGCGCGAGCAGCCGCTCGGCCCGCTCGGGGCGTCCATCAGTGGCCGCCTCGATGAACCGGTCGACCGCATCGCCGAATTCCAGCGTCAGCTCCTCGACTCGCTCGCGCAGCGCTTTCCACGAGGTGAAGCCGTGCTCGCGCGCGATCACCGACTGCGCATCGTGGAGCGCCAGCGACGCTCGCGCGAGATCGGCATCGGTGATCCCCGCCAGCGAAGGCAGGATACGGAAGCGGGCGAGGGCGGCCGGGTCGCCGGCCTGGGCGGAGCGCAGCAGGTCCTTGGCCTGCCGCTTGAGCTGCCCGAGATCCGGGCGCTCGGGTAACTGCCGTGCGGGTGTCATGCGTCCTCCATGCTCGTGGCCGGCGGTCCGCAGGCTGGCCAGCACGGAGTGACGTGCGGCGACTTGGAGCTTCGTGGGGTGGACTCGGTCCTTCGCGCGGACCCGCGGGCGCCCCCTGCACCCGCGGGAAGATTGGTGGGGGCCGCGGGCCGAGTCAAGGCGTCGGACCCCGAGCCGATCCCTGCTATCGGCCCGGCGCGATCATGATGTGCGCGCCCGGCGTGCCTTCGAACATCAGCCACGGTTCGCCCGGTCCGCGCGCTTTCGTGGGCAGGCCGGTCGAGGCGCTGGTCGCTCCCGGCGTGTAGATCACCCAGCGAAGGTGGGGCTGGTCCACCGTGCCGGTCGCCGCGTCGTAGCCCTTGCCTCCGAGCACGTACAGGATCGCGCCGTACGGCATCTTCAGCTTGCCGTCACGGATCTCATTCCAGCGCGTCTGCTCCCGTTCCTTGCCGGTGATCCCCTGCCGCACCAGCTCGCGTCCACGCGCCATGAACGGCTCCAGCGAGCGGTGATAGCAGGCGACGCTCCAGTACTCGTCGCGCGGGTCGTCGGCCAGGCAGATGAGGGGGCCGGTGCCGCTCCGCAGCGTGACCACCTGCCCGTCGCTCGTCCACCCCAGGACCGTCGCGTCGGCCCGCATCGAGTCGGGCGCCGCGAGCACCGCGGCCGCGATCTGCACCTTCGGGGTAGGGACCGCGGCCGTCGATGGTGCGGGCCTCGCTTGCGCCCGCAGGGACGCGGGGGCGAACACGGCGGCCGCCAGGAGAGCGACGGCGAGCCTTCGCGCGGAAGCGAAGCGATTCGCATTACGAGGCACAACGGGCTCGGGCACGGCGCGCTCGGCCGCGATGCGCGATACGACGTGGGCCATGGGTATCTCCGGACTGTTGAGGGAGGTGTCGGTAGCGGAAGATCGGGCCGGGAGCGGAACGTCGCCAGAGCCCATGCTAGCCGGGGCCCGACGCGAAAATCGTGTCGTACTTCGCCTCGAGCCCCTGACCGAGCTGGCGGAGCACCTGAAGCTGACCAGAGAGCCGGCGGAGCGACGAGGAGTCGTCGGCGTTGATCCCCGTGAACGTGCGAACCACGTCGGTCCGCAGCTCCGAGTAGAGCCGCTGCGCCTGGTACGCGCGGGCCACCTGGATCAGCCAGGTCAGGTCCAGGCGCGCCGTGGCCTGCGTCATCTGCGCGGTCTCCCACGCGGCGTCGGAGAAGTCGGGCAGGTTCACGCGAACCTCCAGGGCCTGCGACTCGCCGCGCCGGATGGCGGCGCTGACGGCGGGGAGCCGCGCCAGCATCGAGTCGATGCTGGGCGACGAGCGGGCCAGCTCGTCGCGGTTCGATCGCAGCTCTGCGAGCACCGCGGCCCGAGCCTGCTCGGCCTGCTCGCGGACCTGCCGGCCCTGCCGCCACTCATCGAAGCCCAGCGCGACGAGAACGGCGAAGACCACACTCACGATCTCCACCAGGATCCGCGTCGCCCTATCCCGAAGCCGACTCGAAAATCGAGTCCTGCTCATGAGCGTCTCCCTGTATGTCGGGCCGGAAAGAGGCGGCAGAAGAACCGGCTCGGCGAATGTCGCGAAGCCGTGCAGCTGCTGCCGCCGCCAGAATCACCTACCGCCGCCGCCGCGTCCCGCGCACGATCGGCAGACTCGCTGTACCGCGCGTCCCGGCTCGCGGATCCTCATCCGTCCGGCGCACGCGATCCGCGCGGAGCCGAACAGGTCACGTGATTCCTGCCGACGGCCAAAACAAGATATGTAACCCTTTCGCGCCGCGCGGCATTCTAGATCGCGTGACTTCTCCCACCGTGCAACGCCTTCGATCTGCGCCCACGAAGGCCCGCGGTCCGGTCTCTCGACACCGCGGGGCACGGAGCAATTCTGCGAGCTGGGATTTCGCAATACGTGCCGGGGGGGCGAGCGGAGACGAAGCAAAGGGGGCAGATACAACCAGTTAGCCGAAACCGCAGAAGCAGATCAATGACGTAAGACTGTTTGAGGTGTTGGCTTGGTTGACCATCTGTAGCCTAAAGGCTACACTTGGGCTATGATGGAAGTCCGCAAGACAGAACTCTTACGCACGCTGGATCGACGCCCTGAAGGATGTCCGGGGCCGAGCTCGCATCCTGGCGCGAATTGAGCGCCTTGCGGCGGGCAACCCCGGGGATGTCCAACCTGTCGGCGAAGGGGTTTCTGAGTTGCGAGTGGACTATGGCCCAGGATATCGGGTGTACTACAAGAAGCATGGGCAGAAGCTGATCGTCCTGTTGGCCGGAGGAGATAAGAGCACCCAGGCGAGAGATATCAAGACGGCCCTTCGCCTGGTGCGCAATCTGGAGGAGTAGGATCATGGCCAAAACTGTCACGAGCCGGTACGACCTGGCGGAGCATCTCCGAACCCCAGAGGAGATGGCCGCCTATCTGGAGGCATGTCTGGAGGAAGCGAACGGTGATGCGGCATTTATCGCTAAGGCGTTGGGCGACATCGCTCGAGCCAGAGGCATGAGCCAAGTCGCTCGGGATTCTGGCCTGTCTCGGGAAAGCCTGTACAAGGCTCTGTCTGGGGAGCGCACGCCCAGCTTCGATACGATCCTCAAGGTCGTGGGTGCACTCGGCCTCGAGCTTCATGCGGAGGCTGCGCAGGGCTAAAAGGTCCGTCATGACGCGGCTTCGGCCAACATGAATTTGCCGCCTACGCGGCCTGCGGCCGCTCCGGCCTTTTTCGGCGCGGCGGGTCGCCAAGCTGGAAACGTTAGCCGCCATGGGACTCGGTCGCGGCAGCGAACACGGAATCTTCTGTCGGGTCGAGAGGCACCCAACTCGACCTTTTACCGGTGACCCCTCGTCGTTTCACTCCTCTGGATGACGCCAAGTTCTTGGAAGGCGACAGTTTACGGCTCTCTTGAAGCTCGTGTCGATTTTGACCGGTCTCGTTCGACGTGTTAGTGGGGCCGCGAACGGCGCTGCAACCGACACGAACCGAATCCAGGAGAGGACAATGCGTTTCATGGTCATTGGCAAGGCAACGAAGGAATCCGAAGCGGGCATTCTGCCGAAGCCAGAAGCGTTCGCTGCGATGAGGCGATCGAGTGGGTGAAGCGCGCTCCGAACGTCTTTCCGGAGGGCGAGGCGGAGGTCAAGATCCGCAAGGTGATGGACGTCGAGGGTTTCGGCGACGGGTTCACGCCGAACCCGGAAATCGCGAAAGTGAAGATCAAGTAGATGCTAGCCCGAGGCACGCGCCGAAGCAGTCGCTGACTCATAGCGGATCCGAGCCATCCGGCGCTGAGCCAAACTTGAGTGCCACCGCTCTTTGAGAGGAAACCGAAATGTCGAAAGTAGTCGCAATCATGTCGATGTCGCTCGACGGCTACGTCGCCGACCTCAACAATGGCGTGGCCGAAGTGTTCGACTGGTACATGAACTCTGGGGACGTAGAATTTCACACCGGGGGCTCGGAGCCCATGACGTTCAAGGTGTCCAGGGCGAGCGCCGAGCACCTTCGGGGTCTCTGGTCCGAACTTGGGGCCGTACTCACCGGCCGACGCACGTTCGAGGTCGCCCATGGCTGGGGCGGAAATCATGCGTGGGGGCCAGCATTCGTCCTTACGCACCACATCCCCGCCGGCTGGCCGCGACCCGACTCGACTGTCCACTTCGTGACCGATGGCATCGAAAGCGCCGTGAACCAAGCCAAAGCGGCCGCCGGCGGGCGTTCGGTTGGGGTGCATGGCGCTGACACCATCCAGCAGTGTCTGAATGCCGGGCTCCTCGACGAAATCCACGTCGACATCGCGGCGGTTCTTCTTGGCTCCGGCGTTCGACTCTTTGACCACCTCGCCGACAGCCCAGCCGTCCTTGGTAACCCGGAGGTGATCGCGGGCACCGGCGTTACGCACCTGCGCTACCCGGTACGCGGGACGTAGTCCTACCAGGCGGAGTCGCATGTGGAGACGATCATGCACTCGGTGGACGGCCCCGTGTACGGGCTCGTGTCCGGCCCGACGTTCGGCTAGCTGTGGCCCAGGTAGGCGGGACGAGAAGAGGGGCGCACGAGATCCGGGAGCACCGGGTGACGATACAGGTAGTCCGTGGGATTCCGGTGGCGGTACTCCCAGTTGCGACCCGCAGGGCGATCCTAGCATGGCGAGGCCAACTTCCTTCTGGAGGACGCGCCTCACGTGCTGGCTCGGAAGACTTGTCGCGGTCTCGGCGTTCCCGAGGTGGGATGATGGCCGAACTGCGACCGATCCCGATCACATCGCCGCTCTTACACGTTGAAGCGGAACAGCAGGATGTCGCCGTCCTGAACGACGTAGTCCTTCCCCTCGCTGCGCACGAGCCCCTGCGCGCGCGCGTCCTTCTCCGAGCCGGCCTTCACGAAGTCGTCCCAGGCGAGCGTCTCGGCGCGGATGAAGCCGCGCTCGAAGTCGGTGTGGATCTCGCCGGCGGCCTGCGGCGCCCGGGTGCCGCGGCGGATCGTCCAGGCCCGCACCTCCTTCTCGCCGGCGGTGAAGAAGCTGATCAGGTGAAGGAGGTCGTAGCCCGCGCGGATGAGATGGTTGAGTCCGGGCTCGTGGAGGCCGAGCTCCTCGAGGAAGGCGTCACGCTCGTCCGGATCGAGCTGCATCAGCTCGGCCTCGATCCCTGCGCTGAGCGGAACGACCAGGGCCGGCTCGTGCTCGGCCTCGACCGCGGCGCGTAGCGCGGCGACGTGCTCGTTCTCCATTCCCGGCAGATCCGACTCGGCGACATTGGCGAGGTACAGCTCGCGCTTTGCGGTCAGGAGCTGCAGCGTGCGCAGCAGCCGCGCCTCCTCCGCGTTCGCCAGCGCGACCTGCCTCGCCGGCCGACCCTCGGAGAGCAGCGCCTGAAGGCGACGCAGCAGGTCCAGCTCGACCTGCGCGTCGCGGTCGCCGCTGCGCGCGACCTTCTCGACGCGCTCCATGCGGCGCTCGACGAGCTGCAGGTCCGCGAGCGCGAGCTCGGTGTTGATGATATCGCGGTCGCGTACCGGGTCGATCGCGCCGAGCACGTGGACGACGTCCGCGTCGTCGAAGCAGCGCACGACGTGGACGATGGCGTCGACCTCGCGGATGTTGGCGAGGAACTGGTTGCCGAGGCCCTCGCCCTGGCTGGCGCCCTCGACGAGCCCGGCGATGTCGACGAACGTGACGACGGCCGGCGTGCGCGCCCGTGGCTTGACGCGTTCGACGAGCAGGTCGAGCCGCGCGTCGGGCACCTCCACGACGCCGACGTTCGGGTCCACCGTGCAGAACGGGTAGTTCTCGGCGGACGCGCCCGCGGCCGTCAGTGCGTTGAAGAGCGTCGACTTGCCGACGTTGGGCAGTCCGACGATCCCGAGTCTCAGATTGGGCATGCTCTCAGCGATGATGATGCCGGCGCCGCCGGCGTGCCGCGGCTCAGGCCACGGCGTCCATGACGGCGGCGATCAGGGACGGATACACCCGGTAGGCGGTTTCCGCTTCGGCGAGCGAGAGTCGCTCGGTGTTCGTGTGCGCGTGGCGCTCCTCGCCGGGCGCGAAGCCGATCGACGGAATCCCGTGCACGCCGCAGACGTGGCCTCCGTCCGTGGCGAACGTCCACGGCCGCACAGCCGCGGGCCGGCCGATCCCCTCCGTCACAGCGGCCGCCGCCGCGCGGACCGCGGGATGCTCCGGCGGGAGCAGGAAGCCTGGGGTGAAGAGGCGGCGGTCGCTCTCGACGCCGGTGTACGTCCGCTGCACCTCGCGCGAGAAGCGGACCTCCAGGCCCCAGCCTTCCGGCACCGTCACATGGGTCGAGAGCCAGCGGCGCAGGTCGTCGAGGATGCTATCGGGCGTCATCGACGGGAGCACCCGCCAGTCGATGACGATGCGGGCGAGGTCGGGGATCACGTTCGGGCTGGTCGGCAGCGTCTCGATGCCGGTCGCGACCATCGACGACTTGCCGAGGACATCATCGGACGGCAGCCGCTCGGCGAATGCCACCAACGCCGGCAGCACCTGCGGCAGCAGGTCCAGCGCGTTGCGTGCGCGATCGGGGGCGCTGGCGTGCCCGGCGAGGCCGTGGACCTCCACGACGAGCTCGGCGCGGCCGCGGTGGCCGATGCACACGTCGAGCGACGTGGATTCCCCGATGATGGCGATGCCAGGACGCACGTCGCCGTCCTCCAGCAGCCGCTCCATGCCCAGTCCGCCGCGCTCCTCCAGCACCGTGTGCGCGACGATCACGTCGCCCGCGAGCGGACGCTCCAGGAAGGAAGCCGCGGCGTACGTCTGCAGCGCGAGCGGCCCCTTGATGTCCATCGCGCCACGGCCGTGCAGGAAGCCGTCGGCGAGGTCGCCCGAGTAGGGGCCGTGCTGCCACTCGGCCGGGTCGCCGGGGTCGACCACATCGAGGTGGCAGGAGAGCATGACGGCCGGCGCGCCGCCGGAGCCCGGCGCGCGGCCGATCACGTTCCCGGTCGCGTCGATCCGCGCGTCCGCGAAGCCGAGCGTCTCGAGCTCGCCGAGCACGCGTTCCGCGACGTCCCCTTCCCCGCCCGGCGCTCCCGGGATGCGGATCAGATCGCGCGCGAACGCGATCGCCCGGTCGAAGGACAGGTCGGCCATCGGCCGGCTAGCTCAGCAGCGTGTGCAGCAGCGATGTCGCGTGATGCCAGAGCATCCCGAGCTGTTCGCCGGCGGCCCCGCCGCGCAGGCCGTGGATGCGCGCGAAGAACGGCGCCAGCACCAGCGACACGACGCTCATGAGCTTGATCAGGATGTTCATCGCGGGACCCGACGTGTCCTTGAACGGGTCACCGACGGTGTCGCCGACGACGGCCGCCTTGTGGGGGTCGGATCCCTTGCCCCCCAGCGCGCCGCTCTCGATGTACTTCTTCGCGTTGTCCCACGCGCCACCGGCGTTCGCCATGAAGAGCGCGAGCAGGACGCCGGTGACGGTAGCACCGGCGAGCAGCCCGCCGAGCGCCTCGACGCTGATCCAGCCGACGAACACGGGCACGATCACGGCGGTCAGGCCGGGTGCGATCATCTCGCGCAGCGCGGCGCGGGTCGAGATGTCGACGCAGCGGGCGCTGTCGGGCGGGGTCGTCCCCTCCATGATGCCGGGGATCTCGCGGAACTGCCGGCGCACTTCCTCGACCATCCCGGACGCGGCGCGCCCGACGGCGGTCATCGTGAGCGAGGCGATGAAGAACGGCAGGGCGCCGCCGATCAGCATGCCGATGACGACGGGCGGATCGACGATGTCGAGGCCGGTCTCGCTGAGCCCGACCGCGGACGCGTACGCGCTGAAGAGCGCGAGCGCGGTCAGCGCCGCCGAGCCGATCGCGAATCCCTTGCCGATCGCGGCCGTCGTATTGCCAATGGCGTCGAGCCCGTCGGTGATCCTGCGCACCTCCGGACCGAGGTGGCCCATCTCGGCGATGCCGCCGGCGTTGTCGGCGACGGGCCCGTAGGCGTCCACCGACATGGTGACGCCGACCGTGGCCAGCATGCCGACCGCCGCGATGCCGATGCCGTAGAGCCCGGCGAAGAAGTGAGCGACCCAGATCGCCGTCGCGATCAGCAAGACCGGCGCGGCGGTGGACTCCATGCCGACGGCGAGGCCGGCGATGATGTTTGTGGCCGAGCCGGTCTGGCTCTGGTCGGCGATCTTCCGGACCGGTCGACCCGCCGTGTAGTACTCCGTCACCAGCCCGATGAAGATGCCGGCGAGGGTGCCCGCCAGCAGCGCCCAGAACGGCCCCGTCGCCAGGTAGTCCCGGCCCGTCGTCGACACGAGCTGGAAATCCATGCCCGCTATGACGAAGTACATCGCGACCAGGAAGACTCCCGCCGCGATGAATGTCACGTTGCGCAGCGCCGCCGCCGGATTCGTCCGCTCCAGCACCTTCATCAGCGCGATCCCGATCAACGAGGCGAGCAGGCCTACCAGGATCGTCAGGATCGGCAGCGCGACGGCCTCGATGCGGTTCTGCGCGTAGGCCGCGCTGGTCGCTCCGATCGCGATCGTAGCGATCACGCTGCCGACGTAGCTCTCGAAGATGTCGGCGCCCATGCCCGCCACGTCGCCGACGTTGTCCCCGACGTTGTCCGCGATGGTGGCGGGGTTGCGCGGGTCGTCCTCCGGAATGCCGGCCTCGACCTTGCCGACGAGGTCCGCGCCGACGTCCGCGGCCTTCGTGTAGATGCCGCCGCCGACGCGCGCGAACAGCGCGATCGAGCTGGCGCCCATCGCGTAGCCGCTGATGATCTCCGAGAAGCGCAGGAACTCGGCGCCGCTGATCGCCTGCGCACCGATCGCCCAGTACCAGATGCCGATGCCCAGCAGCCCGAGCGCCGCCACCGAGAGCCCCATGACGCCGCCGCCGAAGAACGCGATGCGCAGCGCCTTCCCGGCGCCGAACTCTTTCGCCGCGGCGGCCGTCCGCACGTTCGCCCGGGTGGCCGCGCTCATGCCGAAGAACCCGGCCAGGATCGAGCTGAGGGCGCCGGTCACGTAGGCGATGGCGGTCAGTCCGGTCGTGGCCCACCACAGCAGCAGCGCCACGACCACCAGAAACACGAACAGGACGGTGTACTCCCGCCGCAGGAACGCCATGGCGCCTTCGTGGATCCGGTCGGCCAGCTCGGCCATCAGGTCCGTGCCGGTCGGCTGCCGACGCACGTACAGGTACAGCACCAGCGCGCCCAGCAGCCCGATCACTCCCACGAGCGGCGACCATGCGGTCCAGGTCGTCACAGCCGTCACAGATGCCTCCGTTTCAGGTTCAATCGTCCGATGCGAAGCCACCGGGACGTTCTGCGAACGACCCGTTACCGGTTGAAGCGGCTCATCACCGGCTCGACACCTTCGTCGATCCACGCCTCCACGGCCTCCGCCGCATGCGGCAGAAGCGCGATGATGCGGTCTTCATCTTCTTCGGTAAAGGGCGAGAGCACCCAGTCGGCGAGGTCCGTCCCCGGCGGTGGCGCGCCTACCCCGATGCGCAGACGCGCGTACTCGCGCGTGCCGAGCACCGCCTCGATCGACTTCAGCCCGTTGTGGCCGCCGGCGCTGCCGCGCGGACGCAGGCGCAGGCGCCCCACATCGAGCGCGACGTCGTCCACGACCACGAGCAGATCGCGGGCGACGTCGAAGTCGGGATCTCTCCGCAGCGGCGCGAGCGCCCCGCCGCTGCGGTTGACGTACGTCATCGGCTTGAGCAGCAGGACAGGCTCGGCGCCGACGATCGCACGCGCCGCCAGCGCCGCCCCCTCGCGGCGGAAGGAGCGCACCCGCCACTCCGAGGCGAGCCGATCCACGAGCCACCAGCCTACGTTGTGCCGGCTGGCATCGTACTCCGGACCCGGGTTGCCGAGTCCGCAGACGACCTTCACTCCTCGGCTGCCTCTTCCTTCTCTTCCTCCGCTTCCTCGGCACCCCGGCGGCGCACCAGCTCCGGCTCGACCTCGCCGCCGACGCCCTCGATCTCCTCGACCTCCGGCTCCTCCACGGCTGCGACCGTCGGCGGGATCACCGCGCATACCGTGCGGTCGAGATCGGTCTCGATGTCGACGCCGTCCGGCACCCGCAGCTCTCCGACGTGCACCGACTCACCGATCTCGAGCATCGAGATGTCGATCTCGATCGACTCCGGGATGCTCTCCGGCAGACAGCGGAGGGAGAGGTCGTGCAACGAGTGCTGCATGACGCCGCCCATCTTGACGCCAGCGGCGGTGCCGATCAGCCGGATCGGCACCTCGACGTCCACCTTCTCTCCGGCGTGGAGCTGATAGAAGTCGACATGCAGGATGTCGCGCCGGTAGGGATGGATCTGGACCTCGCGGACGAGCGCGCGAAGAGACTTCGGCCTGCCCTTGCCGCCCTCGATCGCCAGCTCGATCACCGTGTTCTCCACGCTGATCCGGGAGAAGAGCACCTCGAGCTCGTGCGCGTCCAGCGACACCGCCCGCGTCTCCTCGCCGCGCCCGTAGACTACGGCGGGGACGCGGCCATCCCGCCGCAGCCGTCGTGCCGCGCCCTTTCCCCGCTCATCCCGGCCGGTCGCCGTGATCGTCGCCGTATTCGCCATGACCTATCTCTCCTCAATCGAAAAGCTGACTGACCGATTCGTTCGAATGGGTATAGCGGATCGCGCGGGCCAGCAGCCCCGCGATCGAGAGGATCTGCAGCTTCGGGAACCGCTTCTCGTCCGGAACGTTCAGCGTGTTCGTCACCACCACCTCCTGCACCGGGCACTCCTGCAGCCGCTCCACAGCCGGCCCCGAGAACAGCGGGTGCGTCGCGGCGGCATAGATCTCCGTCGCATCCCGTTCCTTCAGCGCGTTCACCACGCTCTGCAACGTGCCGGCCGTGTCGATCAGGTCGTCCACGATCAGGCAGGGGCGACCCGCCACGTCCCCGACCACCGTCAGCACCTCGGCGACGTTCGCCGCCGGCCTGCGCTTGTCGATGATCGCGAAGCTCGCGTCCAACCGCCGCGCGAAGCCGCGCGCCATCTTCGCCGCACCCACATCGGGCGCCACGACGACCGGCGCTTCCAGCTCCTTGCGCTGGAAGTAGGAGGTCAGCACGGGCGCCGCGTACAGGTGATCGACCGGGATGTCGAAGAAGCCCTGCAGCTGGTGCGCGTGAAAGTCCATCCCCAGCACGCGATCGGCGCCCGCCGCCTCGATCACGTTCGCGACCAGCTTCGCCCCGATCGCCACGCGCGGCTGGTCCTTGCGATCCTGCCGCGCGTAGCCGTAGTACGGCATCACCACCGTGACCCGCGCCGCCGACGCACGCCTCGCCGCATCCACCAGGAGCAGCAGCTCGAGCAGGTTGTCGCCCGGCGGCGGCGTCGGCTGGATCACGAAGACGTCGCCGCCACGCACGTTCTGATTGATCCTGACGAAGATCTCGCCGTCGGAGAAGCGACGGATCGTAACCTCTCCGAGGGGCATCCCCAGCTCGTGCGCGATCTCCTCGCACAGCGGTCGGTTGGCCGTGCCGGGGAGCAGCAGGAGCGGTCCCTTGAATTGGTGCTCGGGCATCGA
The DNA here is from genome assembly GCA_963798855.1 of uncultured Gemmatimonadales bacterium. Classification (GTDB taxonomy): domain Bacteria; phylum Gemmatimonadota; class Gemmatimonadetes; order Longimicrobiales; family RSA9; genus CAWCUU01. Next base: position 29,127 of record CAWCUU010000003.1, read on the forward strand.
GGCCGGGCTCGGATCGCGATTCATGGCCAAGTGGCGACAGCCCGAAAGTTTAGGGGGATGTGCCGGGAGGTGTCAACTCGGAGGCCCTTGTCGCTTTCAGGCTTCGCCACGCGCCCGGGCTTCACTCCTCGAGCTTCAGGCGTCCGAGCTGCGCGTCGGCAATGCGGCACATCGCGCGCTGCATCACCGTCTGGGCACGGCAGCCGGAAAGCCCCATCTCGCCGAGATACTGCTCCATGGCCCGCTCGTAGGAGAAGTGATCGTCGAGCAGCGCCGCGAAGTCGAGGGCGTTCTCGATGTGCGTCGCGAGCAGCCCTTCCTCCGCCTGGGCAAGCCCGAGCTGGAGGATCCGATCGGTCTCCTCGTGGCGCCGCTGCCGCTGCTTCATGTCGCGGACGACGACGTCCGGCCGGAAGCGGCGCAGCCGATCGAGGCCGGAGCGCTCGGCCCGCGCGTCTGGCTCTCCGCCGAAATCCGGCCCGCTGCCCCGCCGCTCCGTCTCCTCGAGCGCCACGAAGATGCGGGAGCGGGTGGAGCGTGCGACATCGCCAACGAGCCCCATCTCGTCGAGATAGCGATCCACGACGTCGTCGAACGGGAGCTGGTCGCGCAACAGCTGGATGAGGTGGACTCCGTAGCGTGCGTGGGTCTCCAGCAGCGCCTCGGTCGCGGTGGCCGTGGCGACTTCGAGGCGCCGCTTCACGGGCTCGGGAAGACGAAACGTGGACAGCGGCCCCGCCGGTGCCATTGCATCTCCTCGTCGTGTTCGCGTTCGGAGCGAAGGTCGCCCCATCCCGCCGCGGAAGATCCGTACCGAACGGCCGGATCGCAGCGCATACGAATTGCCCCGCCAGGGCTCGAACCTGGACTTCGAGATCCAAAGTCTCACGTGCTGCCGATTACACCACGGGGCAGGACGTTCAGCAGATCGCTGAGGCTCGGCTGACCCGCGCAAGCGCCATGCGCGCGGCCGCACCCAGTTCTACAGCGACCTGTTAAGATAAGGGTGAAGCGGGACCTGTGAAGTGTGAAGTGCGAAACCCGCCCGGTCCCCGGCTGTTCCGGGGGCCAGACGGGCCTCGCGTTCCTGCCGGCCGCGACCTGCTAGACGGACAGGAGGCGGTCGAAGAAGGCGCGGTAGCGCCGCAGTGCGAGGCGGAGGTCCTCCGTGGAGACGTCGCTCCCGCTCGACCACTGTTCCTCGAGTCCCGCGCGCTCGGCTGCGAATACCTCTGCCAGCCGCTTCATCGTCTCGGCGACCAGGTTGTCGGCGCGCTGCACGGCGCCGCGCGGCTCGTCCACGAACGCCGTCTGGATCTCCTCCCAGCGGGCGCGGAAGCCGCGAGCCTCATCGCCCGCGAAGAGCGGTGCGGCCTCCTCGTCCCCGCCGCCGCGCGTCCTCTCGACGCGCACTTCTTCTCCCTCGGGCGCGTACCTCGACTCCGACGTCGTCTCCTCGTCCAGTGACACGCCGGCGCCGGCCAGCTCGGCAGTACCGAGATCCCGCTCACGCTCTCTCAATTCTCACCTCCGCGTTGTTTTCGAGCAGATCCTCGAAGAGTGCCCGGTAGTGAACCATTCCCTGGCGCAGCTCCTCCGTCGTCGCCTCGCCGCGACCGCTCCGGACGGCGATCTCCCGCGCGGCCCGGTAGTGCTCGACCACGTGCGGGTGATCGACCGAGACATCGGCCGCGCGTTGCTCGAAGTCGCCGACCGGGTAGCCCCGCTCCCGCATCACCTCCGCGACGAGACGGTCCGCCTCTGCGGTCGACTCGGCCGGAGCATCGACGAAGCGCGACTGCACGCCCTGCCACTCGTCATGGAAACGCGCCCGCGCGCTTTCCGGAAGCGGCCGGATGTCGAGCGCTTCGACCCTCTTCTCCCGGCTCTCGAGCTCCCGCTCGGCTCCCCTGCGGGTTCCGTTTTCCCTCACCGCCCGCTCGTATTCCGGCCCGAAACGGGCCTGCAAGCGCTGCGAGTCGCGGCGCTGGAGCAGCAGCCAGACCACCGCTGCGCCGAGCGCGACGATCACGATCGCAAATACCCAAGCTGCCGTTGTCATGGCACCTCCCTGGATCACGTAAGTGCCATGTCCATCGGCAATTAGCATGCCCGGAGGCGCCTTGGGCGGGTGCGTCAGGGACGCGGGGTTCGCGTCCGCGTCGCGGTACGGATGAACGCCGTCTCGGGGTGCGCACGGCCGAGATGGCTCGCCGCCGAGTCACGAGCGGTCGCGCTCTCGAAGATGCCGTAGACCGCGGCGCCGCTGCCGCTGAGGCGGGCCGGCCTCGCCCCCGCGCGCTCGAGCGCGGATTGCAGTCGCGCGAGCAGCGGGTGCGCCTCGAAGAGGACGCCCTCGAAGTCGTTGCTGCTGCGCCGCGCCACATCCTCCCAGCCCGCGACGGCGGGGACGCCCGCAGCGGAGTGGGACGGCGACGGGGCCGGAAGCGGCGCTCCGCGCGCCGCGTCGAGCATCCGGTACGCATCGGCGGTCCCTACCCGAAAGGGAGGCATGGCGACGAGGACGGGCCGCGGGGGCAGCGGCGGCAAGGGGTCGAGCCGGTCCCCCCGACCGGTGCCCCGCGCGAGCACGGCGTCCGCCAGGAAGAACGGCACGTCGCTGCCGATCGCGGCGCCCAGGCTGGAGAGCACGGACGGCAGGAGCGGTCGGTCGTGGAGGAGGTTCAGCGCCCGCAGCGTCGCGGCCGCGTCGCTCGAGCCTCCGCCCAGGCCGGCCCCGGCCGGTATGTGCTTGTCGAGTACGACCGAGACCCCCTCCGCCGCCCGTGTGAGTTCGAGAAATGCGTGCGCGGCGCGGAACGCGAGGTTCGTCTCGGGAGCGCCGAGATCGGCGCCGCGCACCTCGAGCCGCACGCCGCTCCCACCTCTCTCCACGCGCAGCCGGTCGGCGAGCTCGAGTGCACAGAACAGCGTGTCGAGACCGTGGAATCCGGACGCTTCGCGCTGGAAGACGCGGAGCCAGAGGTTGACCTTCGCGGGAGCGTCGATCTCGATCGCCTTCACGGCGCTGTCGAGTCGCCGTCCGCTCCGTCGGCGAGCGCCTCCGCTTCGATGCCGGCCTCCACGATCTCCTCGGATGCCTCCACCTCGCGCAGTGAAAGCCCGAGCGTCCAGAGGTAATAGAGGCCGATCACGGTGACGGGCACGAAGCCGACGAGGTGCATCCCGATCGCGAAGCCGACGGCCTTGTTCACGTCGACCTGCCAGAGGCCGACGAGGCCGAGGCGAGCGGCGCCTTCGAAGAGGCCGAAGAAGCCCGGAGCCGACGGGATCGCGACCGCGAGGGCGATGCTGGTCTGCAGGAAGAGCGAGGCAGCGAGCGGCGGCACGTCGATGTCGAACGCCCGCAGCGCGAAGTAGAACGAGAGCGCGCTGACGCCCCAGACGGCGAACGAGCCCGCTACCGCCTGGAAGAGCAGAGCGGGCCGCCGAAGGGATGAAACGCCCTCCAGGAACGCATGCAGCGCATCCACGACCTTGCGTCGCAGCCGGTGAGGCAGAACGCTGGCGGCGATGCGATCGACGAAGCGAACCGCGGGGTGCGGCCAGATCACCGCCACCAGAAGCGCGATGGCGAGAAGCAGGACCCCGATCAGGACGGTCCGAGCGCCCGCGACGATCGCCGAGCCGGCGAGCCGCTCCGCGGGGAAGCCCGGCAGCGACATGGAGGTGAACAGCAACAACACGACGAGCAGCGCGTCCAGCACCCGCTCGACCACCAGGGATCCGAAGGAGGCACTGACGCTGATCCGCTCCATTCGCGACAGCGAGTACGCGCCCGCGAACTCGCCGACTCGGGCGGGCACGACGTTGTTCACGCCGAAGCGGATGAACGTGGCGGCGAGGCGCGAGCGGAAGCTCGACCGCGGAAGGACCGGGCGCAGCAGCGGATTCCAACGCCATGCCCGCACGGCAATGGTGGCCGTAGCCATCACGGCCGTCAGGAAGAGCCAGAATGGATCGGCACGGCGGATCTCGCGGACGACCTGAGCCGCGTCGACATCACGCAGGGCGAGATAAAGGAAGAACAGGCTGATCGCGATTCCTGCGATCGCCTTCCAGTTCGGCCCGCGACGCGGGGTGCTGCCCGCGCTCACGATCGGGCGAGCCGGATCAGCTCGAACAGCTCATCGAGCAGGCGCCGCCCATCCTCGCCCGCCAGCGCCGCCTCCATCTGGCCGCGCAGCTCGAGCGCGCGCTGCAGCGCACGATCGCCGCGGTAGAGCAGCTCCTCGATTGGCACGGCTTCATCGGCAGCCGCGGCGTCGGCCGCAGTCGCTCCGGGCGCCGCCGGTCGGGGCCGTCCCTCGCCGGGACCGGCGTCGACCTCTTCGCGCAGTCGCTCCACGAAGTGGTGCAGCTCGCCGGGAGCGATATGGCCGCTGCGGGCGAGCAGCTCCTCGGCGCGGCGCGCGACGGAGTGGAAGCCGAACGTCGTGGCGGTGTCCCTGAGTCCGCTCAGCGCGCTTCTCGCATCACTGCGCAGGGCCGCGATCCCTTCCGGTGGAGATCCGGTCAGCTCCGCCGCGATTCGGTCCAGGTGGCGCAGGATCGCCGCCGACTCCGACCGGAAGTAGTTCAGGACCTCGACGGGGAATTCCTCCTCGGCACCGCCGTCGGCAGCGGCGGCGGCGCCCGCCCTCTCATCGTACGACGGCAGCACGCGCCTGCGTGCGTCGGCGAGTCGGTCGAAAGCCGGGTCGTCGCCCGGCGTGTCACCACGACCGACCACGGCGAGCGCCGCGGAGAGCGCGTCGCGGGCCGCCTGCAGGAAGGTGCGCAGCTCGGCGTCCGGGATCCGGCTCCCGGGAGCCGCCGCGACGCGACCGACCTGGTCGAGCGCTCGGAGTGTGCCGGCGGCCGGACCGAGACGATCGACGTGCGCCGCACCGAGCAGCGCCCGCTGGCGCCGCAGCACCGCCGTGATCGGCTCACGAGCCCCGGGCTCGACGTCCAGCCGCGCGAAGGCGCCGTCCAGCTCGGCCACGATCGCGCCGAGCTCGACCGAGGCGAAGCGCGAGAATTCGTCGAGCTGGGGCCGGACGTCCGCAGCGCCTGCGGAGCCGGGGACCGCGGGCCCGATGCCCACTTCCTTCCAGCGCTCCACCGCCCGCGCGACCCGCTCCTCCAGCTCGGCGGGCGTCTCGTCGGCCGCAATGAGGAAGCGAATGTCGTCGAGGGTTCTCGAGGCGCGCTCCCTCACGTCGCCGGACCATCCGAGCGAGCCTGTGGCGAAGGCGCGCACTGCACTTTCGAGGGAGGCGGCGACTTCCTGCACGCGGTCTTCCCGGGCCATCTGGGCCTCGCCGCGCAGCCCTCGCGAATGTCTGCGCAGCTGCTCGACATCCGGCGTGCCGGCGGCGATCTGAGCCTCCAGCCGATCCAGGTACTCCGCGGCCTCGCGCTCGAAGTGCTCGCGAACGGAGGTCATCACGCCTCGCCCCGGGCGTCGCTTCCCATCGCTTCCCGAACGATGACGCGCATCTCGCGAACCGCGCGCTCCATTCCCACCAGGACCGCGCGGCTGACGACACTGTGGCCGATGTTCAGCTCCTCGATCTCGGCGATGCCGGCGACGGGGAGCACGTTCTCGTAGGTCAGCCCGTGTCCGGCGTGAACGTCCAGCCCCAGCGAGCGGCCGAGCGCCGCCCCCCGGCGCAGCCGTGAGAGCGCGGCCCGCGCCTGCTGTGGCGAGCCGACGCGCCGCAGGCACGCGTTGGCGTACTCGCCGGTGTGCAGCTCGACCGCGTCGGCCTCCAGCGCGGCCGCGGCGTCGATCGCGTCCGGATCCGGATCGATGAACAGCGAAGTGCGGATGCCTGCGGAAGCGAGCCGCTCCAGCGCCCGGCCGATCCGTTCCTGCTCCGGCCCGGCCAGCGACAGACCACCCTCCGTCGTGATCTCTTCGCGTCGCTCCGGTACGAGCGTCGCCGCCCTCGGCCGCAGCTCCACGGCCAGGTCGAGCACCTCCTCGTTCGCGGCGAGCTCCAGGTTGACGCCGGTCCGAATCGTCTCCATCAGGAGTCGGACGTCGCGATCCTGGATGTGACGCCGGTCCTCGCGCAGATGCACGGTGATGCCGTCGGCGCCGCCGAGCTCGGCGAGCACGGCCGCGCGGACCGGGTCCGGCTCGTCCGTGCGCCGTGCCTGCCGCACCGTAGCGACGTGATCGATGTTGATGTGAAGGCGAATCATCGAGTCTCGAGCAACGAATCCAGCTCCGCCGCCCGGGCCGGGTCGAGACCCATCGCGCGGGCGAGTCGCAGCGTCTCCCTGCCGAGCGCGCAATATAGCAGACGGTCCTCGGGCGACAAACGCGACAGGTGCAGACGGACGGTGTCGGCGTCTCCACGTGCGATCGGTCCGGTAAGCGCGGCCGCAGGCCCCAGCTGCTCGAGGTTGTCCAAAGTGCCGCGCATCAGCGGTACCAGCGAGTGCACGGCATCGTCCTCGGAAATCCCGGCCTCACCCAGCATCCGAACGGACGCCGCCAGGAGCGCGACGACCGCGTTGGACGCGAGCGTCGCGGCGGCGTGATAGAGCGGCCGGAACATCGGCGGGATCACGAGCGGCCGTCCGCCGAGGGACAGGACGAGGCGGCGCGCCGCGCCGATCGCTGCCGGCTCCCCTGCGACCGCGAAGCCGGAGCCGACCAGCCGGTCGCCGGCCGTCCACGGGTCCGCGATGGATTGGAGAGGGTGCAGAGAGCCGGTCGAGTACCCCCGTGCGTGGAGTGGCGCGAGTACGTCGGTCGACAGGGCGCCCGAGAGGTGCAGCGCCGAGCAGCCCGGTGGCGCGGGACCACTGGCCGCCAGGTCGTGCGCGACCTGAGGCAGAGCCGAGTCGGGCACGGCGAGGATCACGATGGTGGTGCCGGGAGGAGGCGGAACGGGTCCGAGCCGGTACTGCACCCGCTCGGTCTCGAAGATCGGGTGAGGCGGCGCCTCGAGTGCTCGCCCATGATAGGTCAGCGTCTCGGCCGCATCGGCGTCGAGCAATGCGGCGCCGAGCGCGAGCCCGGCGCGCCCCGGTCCGATGATCAGAACCTGTTCGCTCACGCCGCCTCGATCACCTCCACACCCTGTCGCTGCCGGAGCCGGCCGAGGACCGAGCGCGGGAGTCGGGCGAGCAGGTCGATCTTCGAGTCGCTCTCCTCCCGGCGCAGGACCTCGCCTTCCCTGTACACGGCCGCGAGCGTCTCTCCGTCGATCATCGGAATCCGCAGCCGGACCTCCGGCCGTTGCGCGCGCAGCGCGACCCGCAGCGCCTGGCGAACCTCGCTCAGGCCGGAATCCTCGTGCGCGGAGCAGAACACCGCGTCGGTGGCGTAGAGCTCGTGCACCCGCTCGCGCATCGCGGCCTCCTCCGGGTGCGTGAGGCGGTCCACCTTGTTGAAGACGAGGAGCTGGGGTCGGCCTTCCAGCTCCATCTCCGCCAGCACCTCCTCGACGACCGCCTTCTGTTCCTCCCAGCCCGGGTGCGAAGCATCGATGACGTGGAGCAGCAGATCGGCCTCGCGTGCCTCCTCCAGCGTCGCGCGGAAGGAGGCGACGAGGTCGTGGGGCAGCTTCCGGATGAAGCCGACCGTGTCCGTCACGAGGGCGAGATCTCCGCCATCGAGCTCCACGGCCCGGGTCGCCGGGTCGAGCGTCGCGAACAGGCGGTCCTCTACGAACAGCTCCGAGCCGGAGAGCTTGCGCAGGATCGACGACTTGCCCGCATTCGTGTACCCGACGAGCGCGACCCGGAACTCACCGGAGCGCCCCTTCCGCTGCGTCGCTCGCCGGCGCCCAACGACCTCCAGCTTCTCCTGCAGGTCGCGGATGCGGCGGCCGATGATGCGGCGGTCCGTCTCGAGCTGCGTCTCGCCGGGGCCGCGCAATCCGATGCCGCCGCGAATGCGCGAGAGGTGAGTCCACATCCGCTTCAGCCGGGGCAACATGTATTTCAGCTGCGCAAGCTCGACCTGCATCTGCGCCTCCGATGTGCGCGCCCGCGTCGCGAAGATGTCGAGGATCAGCTCGGTGCGATCCATGACGCGAACGCCCGTGAAATCCTCCAGGTTCTTGCCCTGGGCCGGAGCGAGGTCCTCGTCCACGATGACGAGGCTCGCTTCGCGCTCCGCGACGAGTTGTTTCAGCTCCTGCGCCTTGCCCTCGCCGATGTAGAGGCGGGGGTGCGGCGCGTCGAGACGCTGCACGAGGTTGCCGACGACGGCGGCTCCGGCGGTGTCCGCGAGCCGCGACAGCTCCTGGAGGTGCTCCGTCGCGACCTGGGCGGCGACCGCCCGGCCGGGCGCGCCGACCAGGACCGCCCGCTCCGGCGGCACCTCCAGCGAGACCATCCGGTCGAGCGTCACGAGACGACCTCGACCGTTCCGGATCGCTCGAAGGGGATGTCCCGGCGCAACGGCCGGCTCAGCTCGACCCTCCCCGTAACGCGGTAGTCGAGCGACCCCTTGTCGAGAACCTGCTGCAGAGCTCCACCCATTTCGGAGTAGCGGAACTCGATCGGCACCTCGACGCTGATACGATCGTGCGCAGGCACTCGGATCTCCTCCTTGTACTCGCCGTTGGCGAACGGCATCCAGTGCTCCCCCTGGGAATCCACGCGCTTCAGCTGCATGTCGTACTGGAGCACGTTCGTGCGCAGCTCGAAATCGTTTGGGTTCGAGACCTCGAGCTGCACGTACAGCCGGCCACCCTGCAGGCCGACGGAGCCGAGGCGCGCACCTTCGATCCGCACCTCCGGCCGATTGAAGCGAGTGCACCCCGCCATGCCGAGGCCTACCGCCAGCGCCAGTGCGAGCCGCGCCTTGCCGCTAATCCTGCGATTCATTCCGGTCTCCTTCGCTCTCGCCGTCACCGCCGCCTCCGCCCTTCCCCTCGCTCCGCTTCGACTCCCACCATGCGAGTCGCTCGCCGATCCTGCGCTCGAAGCCGAACTCGCTCGGCTCGTAGAACCGCTCCCCGCTGAGACGCTCCGGCAGGTACTCCTGCGGCAGGTAATGGTCCTCGGAGTCGAACGCATATCGATACCCCCGACCGTAGCCGAGGTCCTTCATCAGTCGGGTTGGCGCGTTCCGGATGTGCGGCGGCACCGGCTCCGCCGGCGATTCTCGCGCTGCCGCCGCGGCACGCCCGTAGGCGACGTACAGGCGGTTCGACTTCGCCGCCGTCGCGAGGTAGACGGCGCATTCGGCCAGCGCCAGATCGCCCTCCGGCGAGCCGAGGAAGTGGAACGCGTCGCGCGCCGCCAGGGCGACGTTCAGCGCCTCCGGATCGGCGAGCCCCACGTCCTCGACGGCCATGCGGACCATGCGCCGCGCGATGTAGAGCGGGTCCTCCCCGCCGTCGAGCATCCTCGCCAGCCAGTACAGCGCACCCTGCGGATCGCTCCCCCGCACCGCCTTGTGCAGCGCGGAGATCAGGTTGTAGTGCTCCTCGCCGCCCTTGTCGTAGCGGGCGAATCGCTGCTGGAGCGCCTCCCGCACCACATCGACCGTGATGCGACCGGCCGTCCCGACGAGCGTCGCCGCCGTCTCGAGCGCGTTCAGCGCCCGGCGCGCGTCGCCGTCCGCCTGCTCCGCCAGCAGCGCGAGGGCATCGTCGTCGGCCTCCAGCGCCATCTCGGCGAGGCCGCGCTCCGGATCGACCAGAGCGCGGCGCACGATCGTGGCGAGATCGTCCGCGCCGAGCGGCTCGAGCACGAAGACACGGGAGCGGCTGAGCAGCGCGCCGATCACCTCGAAGGAGGGGTTCTCCGTCGTGGCCCCGATCAGCGTGATCGTGCCCGCTTCGACGTGCGGCAGGAACGCGTCCTGTTGCGCCTTGTTGAAGCGGTGGATCTCGTCGCAGAAGAGGATCGTCCGACGGCCGGTCGCCTTCAGCCGGGTCGCGGCCTGCGCGATGACCTCGCGCACGCGCGGGATTCCCTCCGTCACCGCGCTGAAGGGGACGAACACGGAGCGCGTGCGCTCGGCGATGATGCGGGCGAGGGTCGTCTTGCCGGTGCCGGGCGGCCCCCACAGGATGAGGCTGCCGATCTCATCGCGCTCGATCAGCGTGCGCAGGGCTCGCCCGGGGCCGAGGATCGGCTCCTGCCCGACGAACTCGTCGAGCGTGGTGGGCCGCATCCGCGCCGCCAGCGGTGCACCCGGATCGGGCGCGCCGCCTCCGGCGTCCGACGCATCGTGCGCGCCCGCTCCCCCGGTCGAATCGAAGAGTCCCGGCTCGCTCACGCTCCCTCGCTGGCAGTCAAGACTACGATCCCGGGATCATCATTCGGGCGGCCCAGAAGGCGACGACGCCCAGAAAGACGCCGCCGGGCACGAGCCACCCCTTCTCGCGCTGACATTCCGGGATCAAATTCGAGGCCGCTACGTAGATGGTCACGCCGCCGGCGAGCCCGATGCCGTACGTGGCGAGCGGTGCGATCTGCGGCGTGAGCAGCGCGCCGACCACCGTGGCGGCGCCGACGGCGGATACGGCGGCAAGGGTGCTGCGGGTGTTGTTTCCGCTGGCCAGCATGACGCTCGCGAGCGACACGCCCGTGGGCACCTTGTGGAGCAGCACGGCGAGGAAGATCAGCAGTCCGGCCGACCGGTCGAGCATGAATCCGCTCGCGATCGCGACGCCGTCGAAGAAGGAGTGGGGCAGCAGGCCCACGAGCGCCATGACCCCGACGCCGCGGTTCACCATCGCGTGCGCGTGGTTCTCCTCGCCGAAGTGGAAGTGCGGCGTGAGCATGTGCTGCGTCAGGTGCACGGCCAGGTAGCCGATCAGCACCGCGACCATTCCGTGCTCCACCCCGGCCGCGTCCGGCAGCATTTCGAGCATTGCCACCGCGAGCATGAAGCCACCGCCGAAAGCCACGAGCACTCGCAGCGGCAGATCCCGCCGGCTCGCGTGAGCCGTGACGAGTACGCCACCCAGCACGTTCGCTCCGGCGACGAACAGCGCGTAGCCGACCGCAACGCTCACCAGAGCTCGGCCTCGGCGAGCGCCAGGAGGGCTTGGCGGGTGTTCAGCCCGGGCTCCTCGATAACGCGGTCGAGCAGCATGTCCAGGATCTCGCCGTATCGGGGTCCGGGTTCCAGGCCGAGCTCGCGCAGCTCGGCGCCGCCGATCGCGAGGTCGGCGACCTCGAGTGCCGGTCGCTCGCGCAGGACGGCACGCGCCATCCGCCAGCGCTCCAGCAGATCGCCCGGAGGCGGCGCGCCGGGGTAGCGGGCGCGCCAAAGGGCCATGCGCAGCCGGAACAGGTCCGGCACCCGCGCCGGCGACACCCTGCGCAGCCAGCGGCGCACCACCGCCGGGCGCGCGTCCGGCGGAAACAGCTCCTCCTGCAGGCCGACCAGCTCGCTCACCCACGCGGTGTCGGCGTTCGATGCCTTGAGGCGACGAAGCAGCTTCCTCGCGATCGGCGCCCCCGCGGCGCCGTGGCCGGTGACGTTCCATCCGCCCCGCAGGTCCCGGGTGCGGGCGTCCGGCATGCCCACCGCGTGGAGCAGGGCGGCGACGCGGAGCAGCACGCGGGTGGGCGGCAGAGCGTCCACCGCGAGCACGCTCTCCGTCCACGAATCGGGCTCATCCGCGGCCGACCGCAGCCCGACCAGCGCGTCCAACTCGGGATAGAGCGCCGCGAGCACGCCTGAGGCCGCGTACAGCGAGAGCGACGCGGACGCTCGCGACGCCTTCGCGAGCACCTTCCACAGCTCCTCCCGCACCCGCTCCGCCGAGAGCCGGGTCAGCGACGGGAGCGCTCCCTCGATCGCGCCCCACGTGCCGGCCTCGATGTCCAGGCCGAGCTGACCCGCGAAGCGGAGCGCCCGCAGCACGCGGAGGTAGTCCTCGGAGAATCGTTCGCCGGCATCGCCGACCGTCCGGAGCCTCCGCGCCCCGAGGTCGGCGCGCCCGGCGAAGGGATCGCGGAGCTCGTCGCGCAGCGGATGCCACGCCATTGCGTTGCAGGTGAAGTCGCGGCGCGCCAGATCCTCCTCTATCGTGTCCGCGAACTCCACCACCGCGTGGCGGCCGAAGGTCTCGACGTCGCGGCGGAAGGTCGTGACTTCGTGCAAACCGCCGTCGCTGTCCAGCACGCCGACGGTACCGTGGGGGATACCGATCGGCACGGTCCGGCGGAACAGCTTTCGGACCTGGGGCGGCCGAGCGGACGTGGCCAGGTCCCAATCCTCGGGCTGCAGGCCGAGCAGCGCGTCGCGAACCGCGCCGCCGACCGCCCAGGCCTCGAACCCCGCCTCCTCGAGTCGGCGCGCGATCTCGATCACGGCGTCGGGCGGTCCGATACGGATTTCCACGGTGCCGCTCACTCGGGATGCGGGATCGGCACGGGCTCGAGCTTGTGTCGCGAGAGCCGGGAACGTCGCTCGATCTCGGCGTCCGCGGCCGCATCCCCGCTACTCCCGTCCAACAGGTAGCGGTCGATCCGCTCGTACGTGAGGCCGAGCTCCGCCTCATCGGTCTGCTCGGGCCACAGCCCCGCGCTCGGCGGCCGGTCGATGACCGACCCGGGCACACTCAGCTCACGCGCGAGGGCCCGCACCTCCCCCTTCGTCAGGTCGCCGAGGGGGGCGAGGTCCGCGGCGCCATCACCCCACTTCGTGAAATATCCCACGGCGCGCTCGGCCGCGTTGCCGGTCCCGACGACGAGAAAGTCGAGCGTGTTCGCGAAGTAGTAGAGCGACGACATCCGCAGGCGCGGCTTCAGGTTCGCCTCGGCGAGACGCTCCCGTCCGGCGGCATCCGCCAGCGGCGCCAGATCGAGCGCCCGCCGCGCGCTCGCGAGGGCCACGACCGTCGCGTCGAAGACGCTCGAGAGATCCAGCTCGACGGCCGTGACGCCGAAGTGCTCCGCCACCCGGGCGGCCAGCTCGGCATCCTGCGGCATGGAGTGGACGGGGAGGATGAGCGCAAGACAGCGGTCGGAGCCAACGGCTTCGGCGCAGAGGCCGCAGGTGGCGGCAGAGTCCACGCCCCCGGAAAGGCCGAAGACGACACCGCCGGCCCCGGTCGAACGAACGCGCTCGCGCAACCAGGCCACGAGCTGGCGACGCAGGGAGCGCGCGTTCCGTTCGGCGCGGCTCACCGCGGTCCGAGCGTGAAGTGCCCCGCTCCGTTCAGCCGCACAGCACCGCGCCGCCGTTCACGTTCAGGATCTCGCCGGTCACGTGACGGCCCAGCGTGGAGCAGAGGAAGAGCACGGGCCCCGCGACGTCTTCCGGGGCGGCGACCCTCCCGAGAGGGATCGTCGCCTCGATGCGCTCCCGGCCGCCGCCGGCGTACGGCGGAGCGGCCATCTCGGTGTCGATCCAGCCCGGCGCGACGCAGTTGACCGTGATGTCGCGAGGAGCGAGCTCCACGGCCACACCCTTCACCAGCGAGATCAGAGCCCCCTTCGTCGCCGCGTAGTCGGCATGGTTCGCCTCGCCGCGCTGCCCCGCGGTCGAGCCGATCAGCACGATCCGCCCGTGGTCGCGCAGCGCTCGGGCCGCCTGACGCGTCCCGTAGAACACCGCGTCCAGGTTCACGGCGAGCGTGCGCCGCCACTGCTCGTCCGTCATCTCCGCGATCGGCACATCCTCCGGCGGCCAGATCCCCGCGTTCGCGATGAAGATGTCGAGTCCGCCGAACGCTTCCGATACCCGCGCGAACGCCGCCTCCGTGGAAGCCGGATCGGCCGCGTCGCCGGCAACGGCGAACGCCTGCACGTCGCGTGACGCGAGCTCGGCGACGACGGCGTCCGCGTCCTCGCGCCTGCGACGGTAGGTGATCGCCACATCCGCGCCCGCGTCCGCGAGCATGAGCGCGATCGCGCGTCCGACGCCGCGAGAGCCACCGGTCACCAGCGCGCGCTTCCCCTGCAGATCGATGCTCAGCACATTCAGGCTCCCATCCACTTTCCGCCCAGCTTCTCCGCATGGATCTTCTCGACGCGGAGGATCTCCTCCAGCAGCTCGCGCGTGCCGGCGTCCAGATCGCCGATTCCCAGCAGGCGGCTGTACCGTCGCTGCTCGCCCTCCTCCAGGCGCCGCGCATCCGCTTCCCAGCCCTTCAACACGGCGGCCCGCGACGTGGGGCCTTCCAGAGGCGGCGGGGTCTCTCCGAGCTCGATGAGCCGCGCCGTCAACCGGGAAAGCTGGTGTTGCTCGTCGGCGTGCAGCTCGTTGAGCCGCTCGGCCAGAGCGGCGTCGCCAGCCCTTTCCGCCGCCGCGGCCAGCGCACGATAGAACGCCGCCTGCTCGCGCTCCGCCGCACGCGCCGCGAGCAGCGCTTCCAGCGTCTCCGAGCCGAGGCTCACTCCGCCGCCACCTCCTCCCGGTCGATCCGCAGCCGGTGCTCGACGAGGCCACAGATCGCGTGGCCGATCGCCAGGTGCAGCTCCTGCGCGTGCGCGCCCTCGGCGGTCGGCACCACGATCGCGAGATCCGCCTCGCCTCGCAGCGCGCCACCATCGCGCGCGAGCATCGCGATGCTGCGCAGCCCTCCGGCGCGCGCGGCGCGGGCGGCCGCGATCAGATTCGCCGAGCGACCGGACGTCGAGTGAATGAACAGGATGTCGCCGCGGCTGCCGAGCGCCTGGACCTGCCGCGCGAACACCTGTTCGAAGCCGTAATCGTTGCCGGCCGCGGTCAGCAGGGAGGTGTCCGTGGTCAGCGCAAGCGCCGGGAGGGGCCCGCGCTCGGCCCGGAATCGAACCACGTATTCGGTGGCGAGATGCTGGGCGTCGGCGGCCGAGCCGCCGTTGCCGCAGAAGAGGAGCTTGCCGCCCGCCTCGAGCGAGCGCACCGCCATGTCGGCCGCCTCGACGATCTCGCCGGACATCGCGTCGGCGACGACCGCGGCGACCCGCGCCAGCCCCTGGAGGTGATTCCGGATGTGCTCCAGCTCCGGACTGATCACGCCCGATGTTGCTCCAGCCGCTGGGAGAGCGGGGCCACGCCGGCCACCTCCTCCACCGTTCCGACACCGGCCATCTCCGCCGCCGCTTCGCAGGCGTGCGTCAGCAGCGCGTCGGCCGCGAGCAGTGGTCCCGCACCACCCCGCGTGCCGCCCTGCGCGAGCGCCTCGTCCAGACACCGGATCGCCGCCTGAGCGAGCGCGCGGGGCACCTCGTCTGTCTCCACCCCGGAGATCGCCGCCCACATGCGTTCCCGCAGCTCCTCCGGCGCACCGTCCATGCGCGGCTCCAGCCACCGCCGTACGGCCGAGTCTTCGTCGCTCATTTCGCCTCCAGTAGCTGCCGAACCAGTTCCGGGGCGCGGTCCAGCGCCTCGGCCACCTTACTCGGATCGCCCACACCGCCCTCCGCCATGTGCGGTCGCCCGCCACCGGAGCCACCGGTGATCCGCGCGACCTCGCGGACGACTCGATCGGCCCGCACACCGCGGCCGATCAGATCATCCGTGACGATGCCGAAGAGCGCCGTCTTGTCCGGATAGCGGGCGGCCAGGACGGCGACGCCGGTGCCGATCCGCTCGCGAAGTCGATCGCCCAGCGAGCGGAGCTCGTCGGGCGTCGCGACCTCCACCTCGACGGCCAGCACACGCGCGCCATCCACCTCCTGCGCGCCTCGCAGCAGCTCGCCGACGCGGTCCGCGGCGCCCTCCTCCCGTGCCCGCTCCAGCTGCCGCCGCAGCTCCCGTTGCTCCTGCACCAGGCTCTCCAGCCTCGGCAGCAGCGCCTCCGGCGTCGTCTTCAGCAGTGCTGCGGCCTTTTCGAGCCGCTCCTCCTGCTCGACGCTGCGCCGGTACGCCTCCGTCCCGGTCACCGCCTCGATCCGGCGCACGCCCGCGGCGACGCCGCTCTCGGAGATGATGCGGAACAGGCCGATCTCTGCAGTATGGCGAACGTGGGTGCCGCCGCATAGCTCCATGCTCACGCCCGGGATCTCGATCACCCGCACGACGTCGCCGTACTTCTCGCCGAACAGCGCCATGGCGCCGCGCGAAACCGCCTCCGGATAGCCCGTGAAGTCGATGCACACGTCCTCGTCCGCGAGGATCGCGCCGTTGACCTCCTCCTCGACGCGGCGGATTTCCTCCGGCGCCATCGGGCGGGGGTGCGAGAAGTCGAAACGTAGCCGGTCGGGCGCGACCAGCGAACCGCGCTGCACCACGTGCGCACCGAGCACCCGTCGCAGCGCGGCGTGCAGCAGGTGCGTCGCGGTGTGGTTGCGCTCCGTGTCGTGCCGCACCGGCCCCTCGACGCGGGCGCGCACCGGAATGGGCTCCGCGCTATCCGGGAAATCGCCCTCCACGCGACCGACGACCGCGATGCGATTGCCGATCCGCCGTACGTCCTCCACCACCATCCGCCAGCCATCCCCCTCGAGCGCGCCGCTGTCGCTGACCTGGCCCCCCTGCTCGACATAGAACGGGTTGCGGCGCAGGCGCACGGCCACTCTTCCGTCCTCGCGCGCGAACGCGACGATCTCGGTCTCCACTTCGGTCTCGGCGTACCCGACGAATTCCTGCTCGGCGGACGGGTCCAGCTCCTCCCAGGCTTCCCCGAGATCGAGCGCCTCCATCCCGACATCCGACTCGCGCCGATCCTGTCTTGAGCGCTCCCGCTCCCGCTCCATCTCCCACTCGAACCCCTCGACGTCAACCGTATAGCCGCGCTCGCGCGCGATCAGCTGCGTCAGGTCCAGCGGAAAACCGAACGTTCCGTGCAGCAGGAACGCGTCTTCGCCGGCGACCGCGGGGGCTGCCGATTCCCCGCCGCCGGCGCCGACGGCGACGACCTCGCGGGCGGGTGCGATCTCGTCCAGTCGCTCCATGCCCGCCCCGATCGTCTCGAGGAAGCGTTCTTCCTCGATGCGCGTGGCGCGCAGGATGTGCTCGCGCCGCTCGGGCAGCTCGGTGTAGACGTCGCCCATCCGCTCGATGACTTCGTCCACGACCTCGACGAGCGTCGGCTCCCGCCGCCCGAGCAGCCACGCATGCCGCACCGCTCGCCGGAGCACGCGGCGCGTGACATAGCCGCGCCCTTCGTTCGACGGGAAGACACCGTCCGCGAGCAGGAACGCTACGGCGCGCGCGTGGTCGGCCAGCACCCGGTAGGAGACCCCGCTCGACGAGTCGTAGGTGTACGGCTCGCCGACGACGGACACGGCGCGCTCGATGAGCGGCGTGAAGAGGTCCGTCTGGTAGTTGGAGTCCACGCCCTGGAGCAGCATCGCGAGCCGCTCGAGCCCCATGCCGGTGTCGATGGACGGTGCCGGCAGCGGCGTGAGCTCGCCATCGGCGCCGCGCTCGAACTGCATGAACACCAGGTTCCAGAACTCGAGGATCTCGTTGCGATCGGTGGCGGCGACGAACTCCTCCGTCGACAGCGGCTCGTCGAGCCGGCCTTCGGAGCGGCGGTCGTAATGGATCTCGGAGCACGGGCCGCACGGGCCCGTGTCGCCCATCTGCCAGAAGTTGTCCTTGTCGCCGAGTCGGACGATTCGATCCGGGGAGAGGCCGGCGACCTCCTGCCAGAGCCCGGCCGCCTCGTCGTCCGAGTGGTGCACCGTGGCCCAGAGGCGGTCCTTCGGAAGCCCGAGCTCATCGGTGAGCAGATCCCACGCGAGTCGGATCGCTTCCCGCTTGAAGTAGTCGCCGAAGGAGAAGTTGCCGAGCATCTCGAAGAAGGTGTGGTGCCTCGGCGTGACCCCCACCTCTTCCAGGTCGTTGTGCTTGCCGCTCACGCGCAAGCACTTCTGCGACGTCGCCGCGCGGCGGAACCCCGGGTCCACCTCTCCGAGGAAGACGCGCTTGAACTGCACCATCCCGGCGTTGACGAACAGCAGCGTCGGATCGTCGGATGGAACGAGGCTCGAGCTCGGGCGTACGCTGTGCCCGTTGCGCGCGAAATATTCCAGAAACGTGCTGCGTATCTCCGAAGCCGTCATGCGCTCTCGACTCTGTCGTGGCCGCCCGCGGGCGTGGCCCGCCTAAGCCTGAAAATATACGCCGGACCGGCTCTCCGTGCGAAGGGGCGGCACGTCGGTTGCACTCTTGCGGCCCATCCGGCAGACCCTTCACCCGGTGCGGAGCCAGCCATGCACGACAAGAATCCCGAGCGCGACGCCGAGCGGCGTACGGCGCAGGAGCGGCGCCTCCAGGAAGAGCAGGAGCGGGCGCGGGAGCGCCGCGATCAGCAATCGGACGCGGAAGGCGGAGCCGGTGCCGTCCAGACAATGGAGCGCGATGAGCCCGAGCTCCCCTACCCGCCCCAGCACCAGGAGAAGCCCGGCCGCGAGTCGGAGCTGCGGCCCCGGCCGCGCTATCGGGCGCCGACCTACCGCGGCGCCGGCAAGCTCGACGGCCGCGTCGCGCTGATCACGGGCGCCGATTCCGGCATCGGCCGCGCCGTCGCCGTGCTTTTCGCCCGCGAGGGCGCCGACATCGCGATCGTGTACCTGAGCGAGGACGACGATGCCGAAGAGACCAAGAGGGCGGTGGAGGCCGAGGGCCGCGCGGCGACGCTGCTGAAGGGTGATGTCTCGAAGCCGGACTTCTGCGTGGAGGCCGTGGAGCGCGTGGTGGAGCGGTTCGGCAAGCTCGACATCCTGGTGAACAACGCCGCCTACCAGGAGCACCAGAAGTCGCTGCTGGACATCACGACCGAGCAGCTCGACCTCACGTTCCGCACCAACATCTACGGCTACTTCTTCATGGCGCGCGCGGCGCTCGCGCACCTCGGCTCCGGCGCGGTGATCCTGAACACCGGCTCCGTGACCGGACTGAACGGGAGCGCCCGGCTGCTCGATTACTCGGCTACGAAGGGCGCCATCCACGCGTTCACCAAGTCGCTCGCGCAGAACCTGCTCGAGAAGGAGATCCGCGTGAACTGCGTGGCGCCAGGCCCGGTATGGACGCCGCTGAACCCGGCGGACCGCGAGGCGGATGAGATCGCGACGTTCGGAGAGTCGGCGGGCATGGGACGCCCGGCCCAGCCGGAGGAGATCGCGCCCGCGTACGTCTTCCTGGCGGCGCCGTCCGATTCCAGCTTCATCACCGGCGAGGTATTGCCCGTGGTCGGAGGCATGCCATCGTAGGGAGGTCGCCGAGGAGTTGGAGCGCGCGGAGCGGATTCCACCGCGGAGGTCGCGGAGAGCGCCGAGGAACTCGTGATATTCACCGCCGAGAGCGCCGAGAGAGCCCGTTCCTGCCTCGGCGCGCGGTGGCGCGGAAACCGCTCTGCGGTCGCCGCGTGCTCTGCGGTGAATTGAATAAAGCGCCTCAGCGCTCTCCGCGGCCTCTGCGGTGCAACTTACTCGTCGTACCCCTCCGTGTCCTCGCCCGCAGGGCCATGGACGCCCCGGATTCCGAGCTCGGAGCGGACCTTCTGCTCGATCTGCTCGCGGATCTCGGGGTTCTCGCGTAGGAACTGTTTCGAGTTCTCCCTACCCTGCCCGAGCCGCGTGTCGCCGTAGGAGAACCAGGCGCCCGACTTGTCGACGACATTGCACTCGACGCCGAGGTCCACCAGCAGCCCCTCGTGGCTGATGCCCTCGTTGTACATGATGTCGAACTCCGCCTGCTTGAACGGTGGAGCGACCTTGTTCTTGACGATCTTGACGCGCGTGCGGTTGCCGACCATCTCCTGCCCGTCCTTGATCGCGCCGATCCGGCGGATGTCCAGCCGGAGGCTCGCATAGAACTTGAGCGCGCGCCCACCCGTGGTCGTCTCGGGGTTGCCGAACATCACGCCGATCTTCTCGCGGATCTGGTTCGTGAAGACGACCGAGGTGCGCGAGCGGTTCACGGCGCCCGTCAGCTTGCGCAGCGCCTGACTCATGAGCCGCGCCTGCAGTCCGACATGTGAGTCGCCCATCTCACCCTCGATCTCCGCTCTCGGGACCAGCGCGGCGACGGAGTCGATCACGACGACGTCCACGGCGCCGCTGCGGATCAGCACCTCGGCGATCTCGAGCGCCTGCTCGCCTGTGTCCGGCTGGCTGACGAGCAGGTTCTCCACGTCGACGCCCAGCTTGCGCGCGTACTCAATGTCCAGCGCGTGCTCCGCATCCACGAACGCCGCCACGCCCCCCGCGCGCTGCGCGTTGGCGATGATGTGCAGACACAGCGTCGTCTTACCGCTCGACTCCGGACCGTAGATCTCTGTGATCCGCCCGCGCGGGATCCCGCCGATGCCGATGGCGGCATCGAGGTTGATCGCGCCGGTGGAGATCGAGTCCACCAGCACCTTCGCGCCGTCGGCGCCCATCCGCATGATCGAGCCCTTGCCGTAGGAGCGCTCGATCTGCGAAATGGCGAGATTCAACGCCTTCTTCTTCTCTTCGCTGACTTCCAGAGCGGGCATCGCTGCGCCTGTCCGTGGTGTGGGTGAGGATTGCATCGGAGTCCGGTTTGGGCGACCTAAAGGTAAGTCCTCGGGGGGTGCGAAAACAGGGCGCGCGGGGCCTTCGAAATGCGAGTCGGAGACGTTCGCTCGCAGTTCGCAGACGCCCCGCGGATCCGGCTGGAGGAGGGCCGAGCATCACGCTGGAGAGGGGGTCGCCGCCTCCTCCGCATCCTCGCCCGCGTCTGCCTCGACGCGGCCCGCGATGAGCGTCGAGCCGCACCGCGCACAGAAGCGGCTGTCGTCCGGATTCGGCTGTCCGCAGTCGAGGCAGAGCGTCCCCGCCCGGAGCGCCGCACGATAGCGTCCGACCTCCGCCTCCAACGCCTTCTCGTCGCCGATGACAGGGCCGCGGCGTCCTGATCCGGGCCTCAGTATCGGGTACATCACGGCCGCCACGGCGACCAGCGCTACCACGGTCACGATCAGGATATCCATGGCGCGGAATCTAATCGCGCTCAGCGCGTGCGGTCCACCAGCGCCGCGCCGGCGAGAACGCCGACGGCGTCCCAGGCGAGGTCGCGAAGGCTGAACGGCCGCTGGTGCTTTCGGTCGTAGATCTCCTTCAGCACGCCGAGGGCCCCGGCTCCGACGATCGCGAGCGTCGCGGCGGGCCGATGGTCGAGGCCGGTCGCGCGGAGCCCGGCGTAGCCCATCGTCGTCGCGGCGAACGAGGTCGTCAGGTGCTTCAGCTTGTCCTGACCGAGCCACGCATCCTCGGACGGTCGAGGTGAACACTCCGAAGTTCGAAGCGTGCCGAGCGAAGCGTGAAGCTCGAAGCGTGAAATCCGACCATCCAGCCGCGGCGTGCCGTGCGGACGCTCGGCCGTCACGCCGAGCAGCAGGCCGCAGCAGAGGGCCAGGACCCCGCTCACGGGTGCCGGGCGCGCTCGCGCGCGCGACGAAGCGCGAGCTCCACCGCTTCACGCGCGGTGCCGACCTGCTCGAGGCCTAGGCCGGCGGTGAGCCCGGGCATGAGCAGCACGACCGGGACTGCCATCTTCATTGCGAGCGCCACCTCGGAGAGCGTGCCCCACTCCCCACCGATCGCGATCACCGCCTGGGCGGCACGCACGAGCACCGCGTTGCGCGCTTCGCCCATGCCCGTCGGCAGCGGCACGCGGATGTGCGGGTTCGCGCCGCTGTCGTCACGACCGGGGAGGATCCCGATCGTGAGACCCCCTTCCTCCTCCGCTCCGGCGGCCGCGGCGGCCATCACGCCTTCGAGGCCGCCACACAGCAGCACGGCCCCGGCGCGAGCGAGCGCCCGGCCCACGTCGCGCGCCGCGTCGAGGCCGTCCGCCTCCGCCGAGCCGGCGCCACAGACGGCGATCCGGACGGGCCGCTCAGCCATCCGGATGCTCCGCCCACGCGCGCGCTGCATGAACCGCCCGTCTCCAGCCGCCGTGCAGCGCCTCCCTCACGTCGACCTTCATGCGCGGCTCGAAGCGGTCCGGCTCCGGTCGCACGCCGGCGAACTCGTCCACGTCTCGCCATACGCCCGTCGCGAGACCCGCCAGCCCCGCGGCGCCGAGCGCGGTCGTCTCGAGCACCTTCGGCCGGCGCACGGGCAGCCCGATCACGTCGGCCTGGAATTGCATCAGCCAGTCGTTCGCAGATGCACCACCGTCGACGGCCAGCTCGCGCGCGTCGATCCCCGAGTCGGCGACCATTGCATCCAGCACCTCCGCCGTGCTGTATGCCATCGCCTCGAGGGCGGCGCGCACCAGGTGCGCCCGCGTCGTTCCGCGCGTCACCCCGACCAGCGTGCCGCGCGCCTCCGGCTGCCAGTGCGGCGCGCCCAGTCCGACGAAAGCGGGCACGAGATATACGCCGTCGTTGGAGGTGAGCGAGGCCGCGTGCGTCTCGCTCTCCGCCGCCGTCTCGATCAGACCGAGCCCGTCGCGCAGCCACTGCACGGCCGCGCCGGCGACGAAAATCGCGCCCTCGAGCGCGTAGCAGGGCTGGCCCGATCGATCACAGGCGATCGTCGTGAGCAGGCCGCGCGCCGACTCGACCCGCTCCGCTCCCGTGTTCAGCAGCAGGAAGGCGCCCGTCCCGTACGTGTTTTTCGCGAGTCCCGGATCCCAGCAGCACTGCCCGAACAGCGCGGCCTGCTGGTCGCCCGCCACGCCGCCGACGGGCACATCGGTGCCGAGCAGATCGCCGTCGCAATGGGCCAGGATGCCGGAGGAGGGCCGAACCTCCGGCAGCACCGCGCGGGGCACGCCGAACAGCGACAGCAGCTCGTCACTCCACTCGCGGCGATCGATGTCGTAGAGCAGCGTCCGCGACGCGTTGGTCGGATCCGTCACGTGCGCGCGCCCACGCGAGAGCTTCCAGATCAGCCAGCTGTCCACCGTCCCGAAGGCGAGCTCGCCCGCCTCGGCGCGCGCGCGAGCGCCGGGCACGTGCTCGAGCAGCCATTCCAGCTTCGTCGCGGAGAAGTACGGATCGAGCACGAGGCCGGTTCGCCGGCGGATCCACTCCTGCCTGCCGTCGTCGCGCAGCTCGCGGCAGCGCCCCGCGGTGCGCCGGTCCTGCCACACGATCGCGCGGTGCAGCGGCTTTCCGGTCTCGCGATCCCAGAGGACCGCCGTTTCGCGCTGATTCGTGATGCCGACGCCGGCGAGCCGCGGCGCCCCCCCGCCCTTCCCGACGCGGGCCCGCTCGAGCGCCTCCCGCGCCACGCGCACCGTCACATCCCAGATCTCGGACGCGTCGTGCTCGACCCAGCCCGGCTCAGGATAGTGCTGCGTGAATTCGGAGTACGACCGGCCGATCACCTGCGCCGCCCCGTCCAGCACGAGGCACGTCGTGCCCGTGGTGCCCTGATCGATCGCGAGGATCGCCTCCATGCTCAGCCCCTGCTCTGCGGGTTCGCCGGGCCGGCCGCTGCGGCCGACGCTCCAGGAATCGGCTGCTCGGCCATGCGGCGCAGCGACGCTTCGTAAGGCGCGCGAAGCACACCGCGGTCCGTGACGATCGCGCTCACCAGCGCGGCCGGCGTTACATCGAACGCGGGTGTGTGCGCCGGCACGTCGGCTGGCGCCGTCGCCCTGCCGAAACCTCGCCGCAGCTCGTCCGGGTCGCGCATCTCGATCGGGATCCCGGCACCGGTCGCCGTCGCGAGGTCAACCGTGCTCCATGGCGCAGCGACGTAGAACGGGATGCCGTGATGGCGCGCGAGGACCGCGAGGCCGTAGGTGCCGATCTTGTTCGCGACGTCGCCATTGGCCGCGATCCGGTCGGCGCCGACGATGACCAGATCGACTCCGCCGGAGGCCATGAGCGATGCGGCCGCTGCATCCGCGAGCAGCGTCACGTCCACACCCGCGCGCCGCAGCTCCCAGGCGGTCAAACGGCTGCCCTGAAGCAGCGGCCGCGTCTCGTCGGCAAAGACGCGCACGCTCCGGCCGCGCTCGTGGAGCAGGTAGACCGGCGCCAGAGCGGTGCCGATGCCGCCCGTCGCGAGCGCACCGGCGTTGCAGTGCGTCAGCACGCCGGATACCTCCGGCGCGAAGAGCTCCAGCGCGCGCTCACCGATGCGCCGGCACATCGCGCGGTCCTCGTCCGCGATCCGCTCCGCCTCGTCGCGCAGCCCATCGATCACGTCCGCGCGTGGCACCATCTCCGCGTCGAGCTCCTCGAAGCGGCGACGCATCCGCTCCAATGCCCAGCGCAGGTTCACGGCGGTCGGCCGCGCGTCGGCGAGCAATCCGAAGGCGTCGTCGAAGCGCGAGCGGAGTGACAACGTGTCGTCGACATCGTCGCGGGCGAGCTCGGCCGCGACCCCCATCGCAGCAGCGATTCCGATCGCCGGCGCGCCGCGCACCCGCATCTCCCGGATCGCGACGGCGACATTGGCCGCGCTGCGGAGCTCGAGACGCCGCTCCACCTCCGGCAGCAGCGTCTGGTCGAGGAGGTCCACGGCGCTGCGGTCTCCGCTCCAGCGCACGGCGACGGGAACGCTCATGTCTCGATGTGGCTGAGGCCGTTGAAGTCGTACCGCCAGCCGAGCGCCCGCAGCAGCGAAACGAGCCGCGCGATCGGCAGGCCCATGACCGCGAAGTAGTCACCCGCAATGTGGTCCACGAGCGTCGCGCCGCGGCCCTGGATGCCGTAGGCGCCTGCCTTGTCCAGCGGCTCTCCGGTCGCGACGTATTCGCGCGCGGTCAGCTCATCGAAGCTGCGGAAGCGGACGCGCGCGAGCTCGACCGAGCTTTCCGTTCGGCCGCCGGGCGCCGCGACGGCGACTCCCGTCGCCACGTGGTGCTCGCGGCCCTGCAGCGCGAGCAGCATGCGCACCGCCTCCTCCGCATCCGCAGGCTTTCCCAGCACCACCTCGTCCAGCGAGACGACCGTGTCGCTGCCGACGACGAGGGCGTCCGGGTAATCCACCGCGATCGCATGCGCCTTGTCGCGGGCGAGCCGCTCGACCGCCGTGGACGTGGGCTCGCCCGAGCGGATCTCCTCTTCCACGCCCGCGGGCACGATCTCGAAGTGAAGACCCATCATGCGCAGGAGCTCGGCCCTCCGCGGCGACGCCGACGCCAGCACGAGCGGCGGGGTGGACTTCGCGCTCACCGCTCCAGCATCAGCGTTACGGGGCCGTCGTTGACGAGCTCGACGTCCATCATGGCGCCGAACTGCCCGGTCTCGAGCCTGGCCGGTGCCAGGGGACGCAGCCGCTCGATGAAGCTGTGGTAGAGGAGAGCCGCCTCCTCCGGCGCGGCGGCCTCGACGAAGCTGGGGCGCCGGCCCTTGCGCGTATCGCCGTAGAGCGTGAACTGGCTGACGATGAGAAGGTCGCCGCGGGCATCCTTCAGCGAGCGGTTCATGAGGCCTTCGCGGTCGGGGAAGATCCGCAGCTCGACCACCTTCTCGGCCATCCACTCCAGCGCGGGCGCGGCATCGCCGCGGCGGAAGCCGACCAGCAGAAGCAGCCCGGCCCCGATCCGGCCGACCAGCCGGCCGTCCACTCGCACCTCCGCCCGCGAGACTCGCTGAAGCAGCACCCGCACCGCTACTCGACGGTCACGGACTTCGCCAGGTTGCGGGGCTGGTCCACGTTGCAGCCGCGCATGACGGCGATGTGATAGGCGAGGAGCTGCAGCGGAACGCTGACCAGGATCGGGGTCAGCATGTCGATCGTCGAAGGGATCGAGATCAGGTGGTCCACCTTCTCGGCGAGGTCCGCGTTGCCGTCGGTCGCGACCGCGATGACCCGCCCACCCCGCGCCTTCACCTCCTCGATGTTCGACAGGATCTTGCTGTAGACGCCATCGTTGGGCGCGATGACCACGACGGGCATGTTCTCGTCGATCAGCGCGATCGGGCCGTGCTTCATCTCCGCCGCCGGGTAGCCCTCCGCGTGGATGTAGCTGATCTCCTTCAGCTTCAACGCGCCCTCGAGCGCGGCGGGGAAGTTGAATCCGCGTCCGAGGTACAGGAAGTTCGGCGAATCCTTGTAGGTGCGGGCCAGCTCGCGGATCGCGTCGTTCATCTCGAGGACCTGCTCGACTTTTTCGGGCAGCGCAGCCATCGCCTCGGTGATCCTGCGGCCATCGAGGACGGACAGGTTGCGCAGTCGCCCCATCAGCACCGTGAACAGCGCGAGCGCGGCGACCTGGCTGGTGAACGCCTTCGTCGACGCCACGCCGATCTCCGGCCCTGCGTGCAGGTAGATGCCGAAATCGCTGTCGCGCGCGATCGTCGAGCCGACCACATTGACCAGCCCCATCACCCGCGCCCCCCGGTGCCTCGCCTCCCGCATCGCCGCGAGCGTGTCGGCCGTCTCCCCCGACTGGCTGATCGCGACGACCAGCGTGCGCTCCCCGACCACCGGATTGCGGTAGCGGAACTCCGACGCGTACTCAACCTCGACCGGCAGGCGCGCGATCTCCTCGAGCATGTATTCGCCGATCAGCGCCGAATGCCACGACGTCCCGCACGCCGTGATGATGACCCGGTCGATCGACAGCAGCTCATCGCGCGACAAGGTCACGCCGCCCAGCTTCACATCCCCCTGCTCCGGCAGCAGCCGCCCGCGCATCGTGTTCCGCAGCGTCTCCGGCTGCTCCATGATCTCCTTGAGCATGAAGTGGTCGTAGCCGGTCTTCTCGATCGCGTCGAGGTCCCAGGAGATTTCGGCGACCTCCTTGTCCACGGCTCCGCCCTTCAACGAGGAGATCTCGTAGCCGTCGGGATTGAGGACGGCCATCTCTCCGTCATCGAGGTAGACGACCTGACGGGTGTGCGCGAGCACGGCGGCGACATCGCTCGCGACGAAGTACTCGCCCTGCTCTCCGATGCCGAGCAGAAGCGGACTGCCGCGTCTCGCGGCGACGATCGTGCCCGGCTCGCGGCTGCTGACGATCGCGAGCCCGTACGTCCCTTCGATCTGGCGCAGCGCCGAACGCACCGCCTTCTCGAGGGAGCCGTCGTACGCCTCCTCGATCATGTGCGCGACGACCTCGGTGTCCGTCTCGGAGGCGAAGCGGTGCCCCAGACTCTCGAGCTTGAGGCGCAGCGGCGTGGCGTTCTCGATGATGCCGTTGTGGACGACCGCGATCTCGCCCCGGCAGTCGCTGTGCGGATGCGCGTTCTCGGTCGTCGGACCCCCGTGCGTGGCCCACCGCGTATGCGCGATGCCGCAGCTCCCCTTCGGCGACCTGCCGTTACCGAGCGTAACCTCCAGCGCGCGGATGTTGCCCACGGCCTTACGCGTCGTGATGCGCGAGTCCTCCAGCACGGCCAGCCCCGCCGAGTCGTAGCCACGGTACTCCATCCGCTTTAGCCCCTCCATGAGGAGTGGGGTCACGGCGCGACTGCCTACGTATCCGACTATGCCGCACATTCGAAGACTCCGTGCTGTGGTCCGGGTGCTCGCCTGATACCCCGGCCTCGTAGCAAGTGTCCGGCCGCCGCGACCTGAGGTCGCCCCCGCCGAAGGTGGCGCGCCTAATGCGGCTCCGACAGCGCGTGCCGCGTCAGCTCGACCAGCTCCCTCGCACCCTCCGCCGACTGCGCCTCCGCGATGATGCGCAGGATCGGCTCCGTGCCCGAAGGACGCAGGTGCACCCACTTCAGCTCCTCGGGCCAGGCGAGCCGCAGGCCATCCTGATGATCCACCTGAGGCGCCGCGAGCCGGCTCTCCAGGATCCGGTACGTGACCTCGAGCGATGCCGGGTCGAGCGGCACCTTCTCCTTCACGATGCTGTAGCGCCGCTGCATCGAAATCAGTGCATCGAGCCCCGATCCCGATTCCTGCAGCAGCTGAAGAATCAGCGCCGTCGCGACGGCCGAGTCCCGCGTGAGGTGCACATCCGGCAGGATCACGCCGCCGTTGCCCTCTCCGCCGACGACCGCGCCCTCCGCTTCCATGCGCCGGACGACGTTGATCTCGCCGACCGCAGCGCGCAGCAGGGGCACGCCGGCCTGGGCGGCCACATCCTCGAGCACACGGCTCGTGGAGAGGTTGGTCACGACCGGCCCTCTGCGGTGCCGCAGCACGAGCGACGCCGCCAGGGCCAACGTCAGGTCTTCACCGACCGCCTCGCCGCGCTCGTTCACGAGCGACAGTCGATCCGCGTCCGGGTCCGTTGCGAGCCCCAGGTCCGCGCCGGACTCGCGTACGAGCCGCTCGAGGTCGGCAAGGTTCTCCGCGACCGGCTCCGGCTCGCGCGGGAAACGGCCGTCGGCCTCGAGCCCGATTCCGACGACCTCGCAGCCGAGCGCCTCCAGCAGCTCCGGCAAAAGCACGCTGCCCGCGCCGTGCACACAGTCGAGCGCGACCTTGAAACCGCGCCGCCGGATCGCTTCGAGGTCGAGATACGGCACCGCCAGCACGGCATCCAGATGGCGGCGCACCGCGCCATCATCGGCGGCGACGTCGCCGAGCTCGTCCCAGCCGGCGCGCGGCACCTCTCGCTCCGCCAGGTAGGCACGCATCTGCTCCGACTCCTCGGCGTCGAGGAACATCCCGCTCGACGAGGCCAGCTTCAGCGCGTTCCACTCCACCGGATTGTGGCTTGCCGTCACGACGACCGCTCCCGCCGCCTCGTGGTGTCGCACCGCGAAGAGCGTCGTCGGAGTCGGCGCGACTCCGATGTCGATGACGTCGCAGCCCACCGACTGCAGCGCGGCGGTGACGGCCCGCACGAACATCGGGCCCGAAGTCCGCGTGTCACGCCCCACCACCACACGCGAACGCCGGCCGCGGCGCTCTCGCGCGAACGCGCCGAACGCCGCGGCGAAGCGCGAAACGACCTCCGGCGTCAGCGCGCCACCGACACGGCCGCGCACCCCGGACACGCTCACCATCAGATCCTTCGGAAGCTCACCGCTCACGTCATCCTCGCGCTACCTGTGACTCTCCTGCGACTGCCGCCGAATTCTAGAGGCCGCCCGTGGAGCGCGCCAACGAGACGTCATGCGCACGCTCACAGCTCCCGCGCGAGCAGCTCGACGAGAGCGTCCGGGTCGTCGGCGTTGAGCCAGTGGCCACCCTCGATGACGTGCAGTCGGACCGGGGCGCCCGCGGCCTCTGCGGTCCGCAGGCGCTCGATCGCCGCTTCGTCCAGCACGCTCGATTCCGAGGCCTTCACGAAATGGAGCGAGCAGCCGGGCGGCGGGGACTCGACGACCGACCACAGATCGGTCCGGAAGAAGTCGCGCATCAGCGCATCCATCGCGGAGAGATCGAAGCGCCAGCCGTAGCCGCCGTCGGGCGATCGCTCGAGGTTCGTGGCCATCCACTGCGCCGTCAGACGCGCGATCCCGTGTGCCTCCAGCGCCGCGATCAGCTCTTCGCGCGAGCCGAACCGATCGGGTATCGAGCGCAGCACGCCGAGCATTGCCCAGGCGCCGCCGCGTGGCTGGGCTAGCGCACTCGGGGTCGAATCCACGACCCACGCCTGTCGCAGTCCCGGTCCGTGCTCGGCGACGAAGGCGAGCGCGACCTTGCCGCCGAACGAGTGCCCGAGGATCGCGTGCGCGGGTCGGTCGAGCGTCGCGGCCAGTCTCGCGACATCCGCGGCCGCCGCCGCGACCGTGTGCGGCGGCGCAAAGCCCTGCGACGCGCCGTGCTGTCGCAGGTCCACGAGTACTCCACCGTAGTCCGGACGTTCTGTCACGAGGCGCCGCACGACCGAGCCCCAGTTGCGCCCGGCGCCGAAGATGCCGTGCAGCACGTACAGCCAGCGCCCCGGCGCCGACGGTTCCGCCGTCACGATGTCGTGGGCCAGCACCGGATCCGTCACGACCTTCCTTCCGCTAGCTGCTCGCTGACCTGCTGGATTCGTTCGCCGACGCTTCCACGGCGGCACTTCGCGTCGAGGCGGCATCCTGCCGGCCGGCGGCTGCTATGGCAAGCGGGTGCGCCCCGTCCTATCTTCGCCCCCATGCCGCAACGACGATTCCAACCGGACCTGCCATGACAGAGAACGAGCAGCGCTTCGGTACCCGCGCCGTCCACGCCGGGCAGCACCCCGACCCGACTACGGGGGCGATCATGCCGCCCATCTACCAGACGTCGACGTACGTGCAGGACGCGCTCGGCGAGCCGCACCGGGGGTACGAGTACGCGCGCGTGCAGAACCCGACGCGGGAGGCGATGGAGGGGAACGTCGCGGCGCTCGAGGGCGGCGTCCACGGAATGGCGTTCGCCAGCGGGCTGGCGGCGATCGAGGCGGTCGTGAAGCGCCTCTCGGCCGGTGACCATGTGGTCAGCGAGGAGAACCTCTACGGCGGCACCCACCGCATGTTCACCCAGGTGCTGCAGAGGCTCGGGCTGAAGTTCACGTTCGTGGACTCGAGGGACCCCGAGGCGGTCCGCGCCGCGCTGCGGCCCCAGACGCGGCTGATCCACCTCGAAACGCCGACGAACCCGATGATGCGGGTCACGGACCTGCGGGCGTGCGCGGAGATCGCCCGCGACCGCGGCATCCATCTCTGCGTCGACAACACCTTCGCGTCGCCGTACAACCAGCGGCCGCTGGAGCTCGGCGCCACGATCGTCGTGCACTCGAGCACGAAGTACCTGAACGGCCACTCCGACGTCATCGGCGGTATGGTCGTCACCAGCGACGACGACGTGGCGGGCGAGCTGCGCTTCCTGCAGAAGGCGGCGGGCGCCGTGCCCGGCCCGTTCGACTCGTGGCTCGTGCTGCGCGGGACGAAGACGCTGCACGTCCGGATGGAGGCGCACAACCGCAACGGCCAGCGGGTCGCGGAGTTCCTCGAAGAGCACCCCTCCGTCGAGCGCGTCTACTACCCCGGCCTCGCCTCGCATCCCCAGCACGAGCTGGCGAGCCGGCAGATGCGCGGCTTCACGGGCATGGTCAGCATGGAGCTCGGCTCGCTCGAGCGGGCGCGTCGCGTCGCCGAGGCCACGCGCATCTTTTCGCTCGCCGAGAGCCTCGGCGGCGTCGAGAGCCTGATCGGTCATCCGGCGCTCATGACCCACGCGTCGATCCCGCCCGAGCGGCGCGCGGCGATGGGCATCACCGATGGACTCGTGCGGCTGTCCGTCGGCATCGAGGACATCGAGGATCTTCTGGAGGACCTCGACCGGGCGCTGCGCGCCTAGCAGGTCGCTGAAAAATGGGAGGGCGGCCGCGAGCAGGGGGCTTGCGGAGCCTCAGTCAAGGCGCGAGGAGGAGTCATAGCAGCGCTATGGCGACGACGAGCAACGATGAGTGAGGCCGCAACCCCCCTGCTCCCTTCGGGTTGCGGCGGCACGGCGCTCGCAACGCGGCTCGCTTCCATTCTTCAGCGACCTGCTGGCAGGTCGCTGAAGAACGAAACTCGGGCGCGGCCGGCGCCGTAGGAGCTAGCAGCACGCTTCCCGATACCCTGGAGTACCGATGAGCGATACCCTGGAGCCGCGCAGCGGCCCGATCGTACTGACCGACATCAGCCCCGTCGCCTGGGAGCACCCGGCGGACCGCGCAGCCCTCCAGGCTCTGCGCCGGGTCCCCGCCTTCGACGAGGTGCTGCGCAAGCTCTTCGGCTTCTTCGGCGAGAAGCCGGTGCGGCTCGCCTTCCAGGCGAATGCGGTACGCGTCTCGCCAAAACAGTTCCCGCGCGTGCAGCGCCTCTACGACGAGGTGCTGCGCGTGCTCGACTCCGAGCCCTATCCGCTCTTCGTCTCGCAGACGCCGCTCGTGAACGCGGGAGCCTATGGGATGGACCAGCCGTTCATCATCCTGAACTCCGGCACGATCCGGCTACTCGATGATGATGAGCTGACCTTCATCCTCGGCCACGAGCTGGGACACATCCTGTCGGGTCACGTCCTCTACCGGACGATGATGGTTCTGCTGCTGAAGCTCGCGCAGGCCGGCTTCCCGATCGTCGGCCTCGCCGCTCGCGCCGTGCTGCTCGGGCTCCTCGAGTGGAGCCGCAAAAGCGAGCTCTCCTCCGACCGCGCCGGGCTCCTCGCGCTGCAGAAGCCCGACGGGGCAATGAGCTCGTTCATGAAGCTCGCCGGCGGCGGCAACTCGGACGAGCTGAACCTGAACGAGTTCATCCGCCAGGCCGAGGAGTACCGCGAGGGGGGCGACGTCGCAGACGGTGTCTTCAAGGTGCTCAACCTGATGCTCTCCACTCACCCGTTCCCCGTACTCCGCGTCGCCGAGCTTCGCGACTGGATCGAGGCCGGGGACTACGACCGGATCCTGCGCGGCGAGTACCGCCACCGCAGCGACACCCGCTCGCCGTACACGGACGACCTCTCCGCGGCCGCCAAGGCCTACGCCGACGAGGTCGGAACCTTCGCCGGCCAGATGGCCGACGCCGCGCGCCGCATGCGCGACGCCTTCACCGAGGGCCTGAAGAACATGTAGAACGGCAGGCGCCAACTGCAGGCGTTAACGGCAGGCGTTGACAGAAGGCGCTGGCCGCAGGCGCTCACCGACAGCCGCCGGTCCCTCGCATCGTTCGCTTCGGCGCCGGGCATCGGCGCCTTCTGTCAGCGCCTTCTGTCAACGCCTTCTGTCAGCGCCTTCTGTCAGCGCCTACTTTTGGCGCCTGCTTTCTACGCGACGGATTCTCCCAAGCCGGGTGCCCATGAAGATCCTCGTCGTCGGATCCGGTGGCCGCGAGCACGCGCTGCTCTGGAAGCTCCACCAGGACGCGCCGGACGCCGAGCTGTTCATCACCCGCGGCAACGGCGGGACCGGAGCGCTCGCCGTCCACCTCCCTCTCGATCCCGGCGACGGCCGCGCGATCGCCGCCTGGGCGCGCCAGAACGCCGTCGACCTCGCCGTGATCGGCCCCGAAGCCCCGCTCGCCGGCGGGATCATCGACGTGCTCACGCGCGAGCGCGTCCCCGCGTTCGGCCCCAGCCGAGCAGCGACCGCCATCGAGTCCTCCAAGGCCTATGCCAAGGAGACCATGCGCCGCGCTGGCGTGCCCACGGCGGCGTACCGTACATTTACCGAAAGCGCTGCCGCCGAAGCGTACATCCGGGAGCGCGAACGGCCTCTCGTGGTGAAAGCTTCCGGGCTCGCCGCGGGCAAGGGAGCGATCGTCTGCGACGACGCCGAAGAGGCCATCGAGGCAGCGCGCTCGATGCTGGTACACGGCGCGTTCGGCGGGGCGGGCGCGGAGATCGTGGTGGAGGACCGACTGACGGGCGAAGAGGTCTCGGTTTTCGCGCTGGCCGACGGCGAGAGCGCCGTGCCGATGATCGCGGCGCAGGATCACAAGCGGATCGGCGTCGGCGACACGGGCCCGAACACCGGGGGGATGGGCGCCTACGCGCCCGTGAGCGGACTGCCGGGCGACTTCCTGGAGACGGTGCAGCGCGAGATCCTGAAGCCCACGCTGGACGCAATGCGCGATGACGGTCGCCCCTTCCGAGGGCTTCTCTACGCGGGCTTGATGCTCACGTCCGAAGGAGCATCGGTGATCGAGTTCAACGCGCGCTTCGGAGATCCGGAGACGCAGGCGCTATTGCCGTTGCTGAGCAGCTCCCTGCTCGAGCCGATGCTCGCGATCGGCCGAGGAGAGCGCGTGGATGGACTGGAGCTGGAGTGGCGGCAAGGTGCGGCTCTGACCACCGTGCTGGCGTCGGCCGGTTACCCGGGCGCGTACGAGAAGGGACAGCTGATCCACATTCCGGATTCGATCGAGCGTGCGCAGGACGTCATCGTGTTCCACGCCGGTACGCGACGGGACTCGGAGGGGCGGCTGCTCACGGATGGCGGCCGGGTGCTGGCCGTGACCGCCGTGGCGAAGAACATGAGGCGGGCGGCCGAGCGGAGCCGGGAGGCCGCCGCGGCGATCGACTTCGACGGACGCTACTTCCGGGACGACATCGGCTGGCGCGAGCTCGAGCGTCTCGCCTCCCTCGACTGATCCATGCCGGAGCTGCCCGAGGCCGAGACGATCGCCCGCGACCTGCGCCGTCGGGTCACCGATCGGCGGATCACCGGCGCGGAGGTGGCGAAACCCGACGTGCTGGGAGGCGGGCTGGACGCCCCCCGGCTGGACGCCCGCGTGCGCGGCGCGACGATCCTCGCGCTCGGCCGGCGGGGCAAGAACGTCGTGCTCTCGCTCTCCACGGGCGACAGGCTGCTCGTCAACCTCGGCATGACAGGCCGCCTGGTGGATGCCGCCGCGCCGCGCGCACGGGACCTGGCGCACGTGGCCGTCCGCTTCCGCTTCGAGGACGGAGGCGCCCTGCTGTACGACGACGTCCGACGCTTCGGTCGCATCGAGCTGCTGGAACCAAGCGAGTGGCGCGAGCGCGATGTCGCCCTCGGCGTCGAGCCGCTCGGCGATGAGCTGACGGCGGAGCGGATGCATGCGCTAAGCCGGCACACGCGGGTGCCGATCCGCAACCTTCTACTTGATCAGAGCCGGGTCGCGGGGGTTGGCAACATCTACGCGAACGAGGCGCTGTTCCGCGCGGGCGTTCGGCCGCAGCGGCGCGCTCGCACGCTGCGGCGCATCGACAGCGCGCGGCTCCGCGACGCGCTCCGTGACGTGCTCCAGGACGCGATTCACGCGCGGGGGACGACGCTGCGCGACTACCGCGATGGCAGCGGCGAGGCGGGCTCGTTCGAGCCGCTGCTGGAGGTCTACGGTCGGGAGGGCCGGCCATGTCCGATCTGCGGCACGCCGATCAAGCGCATCGTGCTGTCGAACCGCTCCGCTTTCTACTGTCCACGGTGCCAGAGCTGACCCCGCTCTCCGCCGAGCTCGGCGGGTCCCTCGATGCAAACCGTTCCGTTGCCGCCCCCCGGCCGAAGCGGCGGGAGCGGGAGCTGCGGGAGCACGTCCAGGCCGGCGCCGAGAATCGGCCGGGTGTCTATCGGATCTACGGTCCCGGCGACGAGCTCATCTACGTCGGCAAGTCTGTCCGCGTGCGGACCCGGCTGCTGTCGTACTTTCGCGCACCGGAAGGCGAGAAGGCGGCCGAGATCGCCGGACACGCCCAGCGCATCGCGTGGGAGTACGTCCCGAGTGAATTCGCGGCGCTCCTGCGGGAGCTGAGGCTCATCCGTCAGCACCGACCCCGCTACAATATCGAGCACAAGAGCGAGCGGGGGCTCTGCTTCGTCGAGCTGACCCGGGAGCCGGCCCCCCGGTTCCTCGCGCGGGCGCGCCCGACCCCCGGCCGTCTCTCCTGCTGGGGTCCTATCCGGGGGCGGGCGCGCGCTGCCGCCGCGCTCCGCGACCTGACCGATCTGTTCGGGCTCCGCGACTGTGCCGCGACCACCCCGATGCGCTTCGCCGACCAGCCCGACCTCTTCACTCAGGCGAGGCATCCGCTCTGCTGGCGCGGCGAGATCGGCCGCTGCGTCGCGCCGTGCGCCGGCGGGTGCACGGAGACCGAGTACCGCGCCCGCCTGCTGCGCGCTTGTCGCTTCCTGGCCGGCCAGGATGACGGCCCGCTCGAGGCGCTGCGGGGGCGAATCGCGCAGGCCGCGGAGCGTCTGGAGTTCGAGTACGCCGCGCGACTGCGCGATCGCCTCGAGCGTCTCGAGCGCCTTCGCCGCGACGTCGCCGCAGCCCGCGACGACCTGGACGGGCTCTCCTTCGTTTACCGGGTGCGCGGCTGGCGAGGAGAGACGCGCCTCTACCTCGTCCGCCGTGGCCTCGTCGTGGCCGAATGCCAGCGGCCACGCGGCCGCACGCAGCGCCGCGAGCTGCGGCGCCGTGTCGCCCGTGTGTTCGCCGCGCCCCGCACGCCCCTGGAGCGGCTGCAGGCCGACGCGGTCGCCGAGATGCTGCTCGTCGCCCGCTGGTTTCGCGATCATCCCGAGGAGCGCCGATCCGCGGTGCCCGCGGAACGCCTGCTCGACCGCGCGCGCCCCGGCCGCGGGGCCTAAATCTCGACGATCTCCACCCGCGGCTCCTCCCCGCTCAGCGTCAGGATCGCGACCGTGGGCGCAGCCCCGAACCGGGGCGGACCCGCGGCGCCGGGGTTCACCACGAGGATCCGTGCGGAGCGGTCCTCGAGCGGGCGGTGGGTGTGGCCGTAGACGATCACGTCCGCATCGGGGTGTGCCTGCCGCAGCGCGTCCGGCTTTGGGCTGCCGAGCTGGTGGCCGTGCGCGAGCCGTATGCGGAGCCCCTGCGCCTCGACCGTCGCGATCTCCACAAGGCGCGAGCGCAGATCGAAGCCGTCGGTGTTGCCCCAGACGGCCGTAACCGGAGCGAGCGCGCCGAGATCGTCCAGGATGCCGAGCGATCCGACGTCGCCGGCGTGCAGGATCCGATCGACGCCGGCGAGCGCGTCCAGCGCCTGCGGCCGAAGCCGGCCGTGCGTGTCGCTGATCAGGCCGATACGCACGATCTCAGGAGTCGGCCTCTCCTGCCGCCCATCGGGGCCCGAGCTGATTCGGGACGCCCAGGTGCGCGAGCACTCGGCCGACGATGAAATCGATCAGCGCTTCGATGCTCTTCGGCCGATGATAGAAGCCTGGCGACGCCGGCAGCACGACGGCGCCCGCCCGGGTCAGCCGCAGCATGTTCTCCAGGTGTATCGCCGAGTACGGCGTCTCGCGCGGCACCAGCACGAGTGGCCGCCGCTCCTTGAGCACCACGTCGCCGGAGCGCTCGATCAGGGAGCGGGTCGTGCCCTGCGCGATGCTCGCGAGCGTGCCCATCGAGCAGGGACAGATCGCCATGCCCCGCGACGGCGCCGATCCCGACGCCGGCGTCGCCCCACGGTCGCCATCCTGGTACAGGATCAGCCGGCCCCAGTCGCCGGTTCGGTCACGCAGCCCCGCCTCCCCGTCGATGTCGAGCTCCTCCCGCAGCAGCCGCCAGCCCGTCGCGGAAACAATGAGCCGAACGGGCACGGCGGACGCGTTCAGCGCGTCGAGCAGGCGTACTCCGTAGGCCGCGCCCGATGCGCCGGTGATGGCGAGCGTGACGGGCGGCCCCTCATCCTCCGGCGCCGGAACCCGCGGCACCCACGGCTCGGGAGTGCGCGCCTCGCTCACGAGAACGCCAGCCGGTCGAGCAGCGTCAGCGCGAAGAACGTCGTCGAGACGACGACGTTCGTGCGGAAGAACGCGCGATCAATGGCAAGGACGTCCACCGGGCCGTGGGCGGCGTGGCGCGCGTGCCGGTGACCGAAGTGGAGCACGACCGCCATCACCAGCACCGCGACGGCATAGAGTGGCCCGACGTCGAACCAGCGCAGCGCCCAGATCAGGCCGAAGAGGACGATCGCCGCGAGGTGAAGCAGGCGCGCGATCAGCAGGGCGCGGCCTCCGCCCACTCGCGCGGGGATCGAGTACAACCCGTGCGCCCGGTCGAATTTCTCGTCCTGCAGGGAGTAGATCACGTCGAACCCGGCCACCCAGCACATGACCGCGCCCGAGAGCACGAGCAGCGCGAACCAGGGATGGCTCCACGCACCGGTGATCGCCAGGTACGCCCCTACCGGCGCGATGGAAAGGGCGACACCGAGCACGAGGTGGGCCGCCGCAGTGAAGCGCTTCGTGTAGGAGTAGAGGAACACCCACGCCAGCGCGGCGGGAGCGAGCCAGCCACACAGGGGGTTGAGCCGCCACGCCGCGAGAACGAACAGCGCGGCGGCCGCGACGACGGCAGTGCTCGCCTGCAAGCGCGTCAGCCGCCCCGTCGGCAGCTCCCGTAGCCGCGTGCGCGGATTCACCGCGTCATAATCGAGGTCCACGATCCGGTTGAAGCCCATCGCCGCGAAGCGCGCGGCCGTGAACGCCACAACGATCCAGGCGACCGATCGCACCGAGACACCGTCCGTACGGGCGGCGCTGCCGAACACGGCGCCGACGCCTGCGAACGGCAGCGCGAACAGCGTGTGCGGCAGCTTTACGAAGCTGGCGTAGCGGGCCGCCAGGGATTGCCCGGCGTAGGTCTGCCGTTCGCGCACCGCCGCGTCGGGCGCACTCAAGGGATCCCCAGCCTCGGCCATAGCTCGTCGATCTTCCGCCGCACCGCCTCGTCCATCCGGATCACCTCCGGCCACGGTCGGTCGTGTCCCTCCTCCGGCCATTTCCTCGTGCCATCGATGCCCATCTTCGTGCCGAACGCGGGTCCGCGGGCGGCGTGATCGAGGTCGTCGATCGGTCCCTTCGAGAAGCGCACGTCCCGTTCCGGATCGATGTTGTTGAGCGCGTACCACCAAACCTCGCGCGCGTCGTGGACGTCGATGTCGTGGTCCACGA
This sequence comes from uncultured Gemmatimonadales bacterium, assembly GCA_963798855.1. Classification (GTDB taxonomy): domain Bacteria; phylum Gemmatimonadota; class Gemmatimonadetes; order Longimicrobiales; family RSA9; genus CAWCUU01. Next base: position 67,195 of record CAWCUU010000003.1, read on the forward strand.
TCACGATCACCTTCGCCAGGCTCATCAGTCCCTGCCCCCACAGCCCGTTCATCACCTTGTAGGCGTGCCCCGGGTATTCCTTGCGGATGCTGACCAGCACGAGGTTGTGGAAGATTCCCTCCGCCGGCATGTGGTAGTCGACGATCTCCGGCAATGTCATGCGCAGCAGCGGCAGGAAGATCCGCTCCGTCGCACCGCCGAGGTAGTAGTCCTCCATGGGCGGTCGACCGACGATCGTGGACACGTACACGGGGTCTCGCCGGGTGGTGATCCGCTCCACGTGGAAGACCGGGAACAGGTCCGCCGGCGTGTAGAAGCCCGTATGGTCGCCGAACGGCCCCTCCATCCCAGGTGGCTGCGCGGGGTCGACGTACCCCTCCAGCACGATCTCGGCCTCGGCCGGCACGCGTAGATCCGACGTCGTCGCCTCGGTCACGTGCAGTGGCTCGCGCCGCAGGAAGCCGCTGAACAGGTACTCGTCGATGCCCGGCGGGAGCGGCGCGGTCGGCGTGTACATCGTCGCCGGATCGGCGCCGATCGCGACGGCCACCGGCATCCGCTCCACGTCCAGCTCGCGGTAGCGCCGGTAGTGCGCCGCGCCCCCCTTGTGCCGCTGCCAGTGCATGAACGTCGTGGTGGGTCCGGTCACCTGCATGCGGTACATTCCGACGTTCTGAATGCCGGTCTCGGGATCCTTCGTGATCACCATCGGCATCGTGATGAACGGCCCGGCGTCGCCCGGCCAGGAGGTCATGATCGGCAGCCGGCCGAGGTCCACCTCTTCACCGTCGAGGCTCACCTCCTGGCACGGCGCCCTGCCCCGCTGCATCCGGGGCGGTACGCGCGCGAGCTCGGCAAACTTCGGCAGCGCCTGCACCTTCGCCCACAGCCCCTTCGGGATCTCCGGCTGCAGCAGCTCCGCGATCCGCTCCGCCTGCTCGCGCACGTCGCCCACGCCGAGCGCCATCGCCATCCGCCGCCAGGAGCCGAACAGGTTGATCGCGAGCGGGATCGACGACGCGGAGCCGTCCCCCAGCAGCGGTCGCTCGAACAGCAGCGCCCGCCCGCCGTCCTCGCTCTTCATGGCGCGCTCGGCGACCTCCGTGATCTCGAGGTCCACCGACAGAGGCTCGCGCACACGCACGAGCTCGCCCGCTTCCTCGAGCTGCTCCAGGAACTCCCTCAGATTGCTGGCCGGCATGGGGCGCCAATGTAAGGGTGGCGCCGATGGCGCGACAGCCGCGCTGCGGGCTCCGCCGCGCGGGCTTAGATTGCGCGACCATGAGCGAAATCTCCATCGCCCGCGATGCCGCGCCCGTGGCCTCGGGTCCCCGTCGCAGGGTCGCCGGCTACCTCTTTGCGCTCGGCGCCGGCGCCCTCTGGGGGACGACCGGCCCGTTGAGCACGGCGCTCTACGGCGAAGGCGCCGCCGTCACCGATGTCGGCTTCTGGAGGATCCTCCTCGCCTCGATCGCCTTTCTCGCGTTCGGCCTGCTGCGCCCCTGGCTCTTCCGCATCGACCGCCGCGGGCTGCTGATCGTCGGGCTGCTCGGCGGCGCGCTCGTCGCGCTGTTCGAGGTCGCCTATCAGTTCGCGATCGCACGCGCGGGCGTCGCGTCCGCCGTCGCGCTGCTCTACACGGCGCCGGTGCTGGTCGCGATCGCCGGCGCCGCGCTCCTGCACGAGCGTCTCACGCCGATGCGGCTCGCGCTCTCGGTGATGGTGATGCTGGGCGCGGCTCTGACCGTCATGGGTGCCGCCGGCGCCTCCATCGACGTCACCACGATCGGAGTCGTCGGCGGGCTGCTTTCCGCCATCAGCTACGCATCCACGACGCTGATGGCGCGCTGGGCCGTGCCCCGCTACGGCGCGATCCGCGTTCTCTTCTTCGAGCTCGCCGGCGGCACGATCCTCCTCGGCCTGGCGCTACCGCTGTTCGGCCACACGCCTGCGCCCCCTGCGACCGCCGCCGGCTGGCTCTACATCCTCGGGCTCGGCGGAGGGACCGTGGTGGCCAACTTCCTCTTCTTCGCCGGCGTCCGCCGCATCGAGGCCGCTCCCGCGGCCGTCGCGGCGACCGCCGAGCCGGTGGTCGGCGCTCTCCTCGCGCTGGCGCTGTTCGGCCAGAACCTCACCCTCTACGGCTGGGTCGGGCTCTGCCTGGTGGTGGCCGGGGTGGCCCAAGGATATCGAGCCGAAAGTGGGAAGAGCGGAGTGTGACGGGGCTCGCGATTTTGGATCGCTCCAGGACAGGACGAGCCGCGATCTCCATTCTGGTGCTCGCCCTGGCCGGCACCTGCTCACCGCCCGGGGACCGATCCGACTCCTCGCCTCCTCCACTCGCGGACGCGCACATTCACCTCTCCGAGGCCGGCCCGGCGGCGCTCGACAGCCTGGTCGCGGCAGGCGTCGTGGCCGTCCGCGATTGCGGCGGCGAGTTGGAGGAGCTGGAACGGTGGCGCGACGAGATCGCCGCCGGACGACGCCGCGGACCGCGCATCTACCTCGCCGGCCCTCTGCTGGATGGACCCAAGCCGGGCGCACGATACCGCCTGACCGTCCTGACCCCGGCCGAGGCGGAGCGGGCGGTCGACTCGCTCGCCGACGCCGGCGTCGATTTCATCAAGACCCACAACGCGATTCCTCCTGCGGCCTTCTTCGCCGTCCTGCGCAGATCGCGACTGCGCGGTCTGCGCGTCGCCGCGCACCTGCCGCGGGGCGTGCCGGCGTGGGTGGCGGCCGACTCCGGGGTAGGCAGCATCGAGCACACGGCGGAGTCCGTCGTCGCGAGCCCGATCTACGCGGGGTACGCCGCGGACGCGCAGGAGGCCTTCGCCTGGTGGCGATCGGCGGCAGGGGACACCATGATCGCCCATCTGGCCCGGACGGGCGTATTCGTGACGCCGACCCTCGTGCGCTATGAGGCCGGGATCGCGCTGGCTGCCACCCCGCAGCTGCGACGGGCGCGGGCCCTCGCGCTCGCCGACCTGATGGCGCTCACGGCTCGACTCTACCGGGCGGGGGTCCCGCTGCTGGTGGGAAGCGACTCCGGCGATCCGGCCGTGGGCGTTCGGCCGGGACCGAGCGTCGGGCGCGAGATGGAGCTGCTGAAACAGGCCGGTATCCCGGCCGCCGCGGTGCGCGAGGCGGCGAGCCCCGAGAGGCTCGCCGCGTGGATCGCCGGCGCGTAGTCCCGAGCGAATCCGATGGGCGTCAGCGTCCGCGTGCTAGGATGCCTGACCGACGTGTGCGGCGACGATCCCGCCGAAGTAGCTTTCCCAGCGGACTCGCGTGAAACCCGCGGCCTCCATGCGCCGGGCCAGCTCCGGCGGCTCGGGAAACTCGAGCACCGACGCCGGAAGGTAGGAATAGGCGGTGCCGTGCCCGGAGATCGCGCGGCCGACGTGCGGCAGAACATGCTGGAAATAGAAGAGATAGAGCGACCGGAACGGCTGCCGGCGAGGAACCGTGAACTCGAGCACGACGAGCGGGGCGCCGGCGCGCAACACGCGGCGCAGCTCGCGCAGGCCCGCGTCGAGGTCGGCGAGGTTGCGGACGCCGAATCCTACGGTCGCCCCGTCGAAGGCGGCATCAGGGAAAGGAAGCCGGAGGGCGTCGGCACACACGGGCTCGACCGGAGCCCGCTCCAGCTTTCGCTTGCCCGCCTCCATCATCGGCAGCGCGAAGTCGAAGGCTACGACCGTTCCGTCGAAGCCACGCCGCCTCGCCAGCTCGAGGGCGAAGTCGAACGTGCCGGCACAGCCGTCCAGGAAGAGACCGAGCGGGGGGCCCGCCTCGCCGCGGTGGGCGAGGAGCGCGTCGACGGCTCGACGACGCCACGCCCGGTCCCGGTTCAGGCTGAGCAGGTGATTGAGCAGATCGTAGCGCCCCGCGATGGCGCCGAACATCCGCCGCACGGCGGAGGCCTTCTCCTGCTCGCCGGGGAGAACTCCGGACTGCGGGGTAGTCAATCGTGTCGCATCGAGTTCCTGGGGCCGATAGACCTGAATGGCGCCGAAACTAGCCTCCGCTGACATGCCCGCTCAAGGCCGCACCGAAGCCGACCCCGCGTCCGCGCCGTTGAAACCGGCTCGATCGCGCGGCCGTACGGTGGGCACGAAGGCACACGGCGTTGCGCGCAACCAATCGCCAGTGGAACTGACCAAGCTCTCCGACCAGGACATCGTCGCTCGGGCATCCGCCGGGAGCGAGAAGGCGTACCGCGAACTCATCCGGCGGTACGAGCGGCCGGTCTTTTCCCTGATCTACCGCGTCGTTCGCGATCGCGAGAAGGCCGAAGACCTGGCGCAGGACACGTTCGTCAAGGTCCTCAACCACATCGGCCGCTACAAGCCGGAGTACAAGTTCAGCTCCTGGATCTTCAAGATCGCGCACAACACGGCACTCGACGACGTTCGTCGCAAGGAGCTGCCGACGCTCTCTCTCGACGGCTCACCGCACCAGCTGAACCCGGCGGAGGCGGCGGCGACCGCACCGGTCGTGGCCTCCGACGACCCTGCGCCCGACGAGTTCGTGGAGAGTCGCGAGCTGGGTGGCGAGATCGAGGCCGCGATCGGCACGCTTCGCGACGAGTACCGCACCGCGATCGTGCTGCGCCACATGGAGGGCTACGCGTACGAGGAAATCGCCGAGATCATGGATGTACCCCTCGGCACGGTGAAGACATACATCCACCGCGCGCGCCGAGAGCTGCGAGAGCGGCTCGAGCATCTCCGCTGCTGAAACCCGCAGCGATCCCGTACCGTAAGGCAGGATGTGGGAAATGAACATGGAGAAATCAACGTGACGGACGGACTCTTCCACCCTTCGCCGGAGCAGCTCGAGGCCTACGCCGCGGGCGAGCTCGACGACGGCGACACCGCGGTCCTGGAGTCGCATCTCCTGGACTGCGGCCGCTGTCGTGTGGAGGCCGAGGAATGGAGGGCGCTCTTCGGAGCCCTCGCCGAGCTGCCTCGGCTGGAGCCGTCCGCCACCTTCGCGGACAACGTCATGGCGGCCGTCCGGATTCGCCGGCCACTCATGGCACGAGTCTCCGCCCTTGCCGGCCAGCTGGAGCGGCTGCTGCCCCGATCGCGTCGCACCTGGACCCTTCTCGGTGTCGCGGCCGTGCTCCCTGCGGCCGGCATGACGGCCCTGCTCCTCTGGGTGCTCAGCCAGCCGTGGCTCACCATCAACGGTCTGCTCTCGTTCGGCGCGAGCGAGCTGCTGACCGCGCTGACTACGCTGCCCGCCGACGGCCTCGACCTGCTCCGCGACAGCGGCGTGGGCGTCTGGCTCACCGGCGTGATCCAGCGTCTCGCCACCAGCGGCATGGCGCCGCTCGGAGTGGCAGCTGCGACCTTCGCTGCCCTGACCGCCGTTTCGGCCTGGGTGTTGTACAAGAACCTGATTCGCCCCGGACTGCGGGAAAGAACCTATGCGAGCTACAGTGTCTGACCGGCTGACGCGCCGCCTCGCGGCGGTCGCGACGGGGTTGTTCCTGATCCTGCCGCTGAAGGTGGCGGCCCAGGAATCGGCGACGACGCCACCCCCACCCGAACCTCCGACGCCGCCCGGCGGTGTGATCGCGAGTGAAGTCCAGCTCTCTCGCGATGCCGCCACCCTGACTCTCGAGCTGCCGGGGGACCACCGGCTGGAGCTCGGCCTCGCCGACGGCAATGTCATGTTGAACGGCGATGACATCGGTGACTACAGCCGCGGCGATGAGCTCTGGAGCAGCTGGCGTCAACTGCTGACCGACGCGATGGACACACCGAACGGCGATCTGGCGCGGCTGCTCATCGGCTGGAGCCCGCCGGGCGGCGAGGGCGCCGGCCGACAGCTCGATGTCGCGCTCGAATCCGCCCTCCAGGGCACCGCGGCCCCTGCGGAAGCGCGGGCGGCCGATACGGTGCCCGGCAGCCCGGACGCGAAGGTGCGCCGACTGCAGTCGCGCATCGACCAGCTCGAAAGCCTGGTACAGGAGCTCGAGGACCAGCCCGCCACCGCCGTGCGTGTGAGTCGCGACGGGGCACCCGACTGGCGCAGCCCGTTCCGACACCTGTGGGCCGGAGTTGCGGGCATTCTCTCGACGATCGCCATGTACATCGTGCTGCTGGCGATGGGCTTCGCGGCCGTCTTCTTCGGCCGACCCTATCTGGAGGCGGTCGCCGACACGGCACGCCACCACACGATGCGCTCGTGGGCGGTCGGCCTGGCCGGATCGTTCCTGGCCTTGCCCGTCTGGATCCTGGGGATCGTCGGCCTGGCCGTCTCGATCGTCGGCATCCCGCTCCTGCTCGCGTGGGTGCCGCTCTTCCCGGTCGCCGTCGTGCTTGCGGCGGTCTTCGGCTACCTCGCCGTCGCGCACGCCGGCGGCGAGGCTCTGGCGGAGCGCAGGCTGCAGGGAAGCGACTGGTTCAGCCGCGGCAACTCGTTCTACTACCTGATGACGGGGCTCGGGTTGCTGCTCGCGGTCTTCGTCGCCGCCCACGTCGTCCAGATGGCGGGGCCGTGGCTCGGCTTCATCCGCGGCCTGCTCATGTTCATCGGCGGCGTCCTGACCTGGGCCGCTCTGACGATCGGCTTCGGCGCCGTGCTGCTGTCCCGGGCCGGAACGCGGCCGCTGACGCGGCGTGGAGTGCTCGAGTCCGAGGAGGTGCCGCTCTTCGAGGAAGAGCCTCGTGTCTGACCCCCGCCCGCCGTTGCGATCCGGCCGCCCTCCGTTCGGGCCGGCCGTACTGGCTGTCGCCGCTCTGCTGGCGGCTTCGCCGGGCCGCGCTCGCGCTCAGGACTGGCGCACGGTCACCACCGAGCGAAGGTCCGCGGGCGAGGAGCTTCTGCACGTCGACCTCGAGTACGGCGCGGGAGAGCTCCATCTGCAGCCGGCGAGCTCCGACGTCCTGTACCGCGCAAAGCTGCGCTACGACGCGGACAGCTTCCAGCCCGTCACCGACTACGAGGACGGCCGACTGCGCATCGGTGTCGACAACCAGCGCAAGGGGCTCAAGATCAACAAGCACAACGCCGGCCGCCTCGAGCTCGCGCTCGGCAGCGGCGTGCCCCTCGACCTGGACCTCAAGTTCGGCGCCGTCCAGGCCGACATCGACCTCGGCGGCCTACGCGTGCGCCAGGCGCAGATCTCCACCGGCGCGAGCGAGACGGACGTGCGCTTCTCCAGTCCGAACCCGGAGGAGATGTCGTCGCTCGAGATCGAGGTCGGCGCGGCCGCCTTCCGGGCGTCCGGTCTCGGCAACGCGAACATCCGACGCCTCGACGTCCAGGGCGGTGTCGCCAATGTGACCCTCGACTTCAGCGGCGAGTGGCAGCGCGACATGGAGGCCGAGGTGCAAATGGGCGTCGGCTCCATCACCTTCCGGATCCCGCGCGACATCGGCGTCAAGGTGACGAAGAAGGGGTTCCTCGCCTCCTTCGACAGCGAGGGGTTCACGAAGCGCGATGGCGGCGACTACTACTCGGCGAACTGGTCCGACGCCGGACGCCACATGAACGTGGACCTCGACTCCGCGTTCGGCTCGGTGAACGTCGTCTGGATTTCGAAGTGACTGGAGGAAACCGATGTTGACGGCCCTGCTCACCTTCTTCGTGATCGGCCTCGTCGGCCTCGTGCTGCTCGGCGTGCTGCTCGCCGCCATCGGCATCGTCTTCAAGCTGACGCTCGGGCTGGCCGGCTTCGTGCTGTTCAGGATCCTGCCGATCGTGGCGCTCGGCTACCTGATCGTGCGGTTCCTGCGCCCCAGGCGCCCTCGTGAGCCGCGGACGGAGGCCGGCGCCGACATCTGACCGGCGGTCCCGCGGAGGCCGTCGGCGTCACCGACGCGATGGCCCATGCGATTGCTGCTGCAGGACGAGACGAAGCTCCGCGTGGATGGACGAGGGGAGGGGCTCAGCGTCGAGAGCGAATCCAGCGACGTGGGCTTCTCTCCTCTTCACATGCTTGCCGCATCCCTGGCCACATGCACCTACGCGGTACTGCTGAGCTGGGCCCACGCCGCCGACCTCGATCACCGCGACCTGGCGATCGACACCGAGTGGGCTTACCAAGAAGACCCCCACCGCGTCGGCCGCTTCGACCTCACCCTGGAGTGGCCTTCCCTTCCCTCCAGCCGGCACCCCGCCGCCCTTCGCGTCGCCGCGGCGTGCACGGTCGAACACACGCTGAGCGTGCCCCCGGCCATAGAGATTCGCATCGGCGGCTGATCGGAGCGGGGGCACGGGCGCGGCCCCCGGGCCGGGCGCGGCCGAGCCGGTGCCTTCGGCATGCGGGGTAGTGGCGTGTCCGAGCGCGACCGCGAGGACCGAGAACACCAGGGCTCACGGCGTTACTGTCGCCGCGTCCACACGACGATAACGCCGCAGCGGGAACTCCTTCCCCTGTTGAAGCGCGCCGGGATGGTTGCGGCATGACCGTAGATTTCCACCGCCTGGATGTCCTCGACGCGCAGGTCGTCTACCGCGAAATCGGGGCTCGCGGGGACCCCATCGACGAAGATCTCGACAGGGCAATCACCCTTGTCCGGCCCCGCCAGGACAGGGACGGCCGATCGGAACCGAACCGTGCAGCGTGGGGAGACGCCGGGGCAGACGACCATCAGGCCCGGAATACGACGCATCAGGTCGGTCGGACGGTGCGCCGCGCGCTTCGCTATCTCGCTTCGGTCAATGTAGTAGCCTTCGTGCGTTGCCCGACGAGCGTAGAACCCGCCCAACACCGTCGAACGGGTCCCTTCGACTACAACGCCGCCGAGCTGAACGGGCTGCGGCGTCAGCTCGATCCTTACGGCCGTATCCACCGCGTCATCGATCCGGACGACCCGCGATGCACTGCGATAGCCGATCGACTCCACGCGGATCGTGTGCTCGCCGTCGGCCACGTCGCCGAACGAGAATGAGCCGTCCGCGCCAGCAAATGTACCGCGGTAGGGTCCGGCGGAGTCAGCGCCGGCCGAGATCATTACCTGCGCGCTGGGCACCGGTTGTCCCGTGGTCATGTCGACCACCCGTCCGAGCATCCTACCCGCCGTCGACTGCGCCGAGGCAGGCAGCGTGGCGGTCGCAAGCCAAGCGAGCACAATGACTTCCTTTTGCGACATAGCCGGTGCGTCTCCCACTTTGGGTCGCCGCGGAGTAGGCGGGGCACGACCGCCAGCCGCAGACGTCCTATTGCGGAAAACCGCTGCAGCAACTCAGGCTGGTGCACTCGGTAGTGGTGCACACATAGCCGACTCCGGGATAATACACGAGTTCTTTCTTTGAAGCAGCACTCGCGTGGCCCAACGGCACCAGTGAGGCCAGCGCGCCCATAATGGCTACCAAGGCAATTGCCCCGGCCGCCTTCTTCCGTCTCCTCATCGTGAGCTCCTTTCCGCCCGAATTGCGGCTTAAGCTAAAGCTAAGTCGTGCCCCGACTATCCAACGTACGTCGAATGTACTCAACAGCAGCGGCTGCGGCCCGGGACAAGTCCGGCAGCGATGCAAATCCGGAAGTCTCCCAGGACGCAACGAGCGTGTCTCTGTCAAACACGTATAGGGCAGGCAGCTCGGTCGAGCCAAAGAAGTGGACATACTCGCGACGCGTAATCGGGATGATTTCGACGTCGAGACGCTCGTCACGGAGAAAGGATCGAAGCAGGTCGTCTGGAACGCCCCTCGGCATCGCAACTATCCGCGCGGACCCTCCCCTCGCGCTCGCCAGAATGTCTAAGTGCCAAAGTGGGGGCGCCGCATGAGTAACAGTCAACTGTTCGGAACGCCCATACCACGGTCAGACGGCCGTCTTCACCTTGCTGTCGCAGATCCGGGGCGAGCGTTCTACCTAAACTTCTGCCGGGGCTCACACCAGGCGTTGCTCCGCATGCTGTCACGGCCACGGCGTAGACCGCTACTGACATCAGGGCTAGGATCGCACGCATACGACAAGTCGACTAGGAACCGAAGCTGTGGGATCTAGAAAATACAGGCGCTTTCGATCGGAGGACCATCCCATGAGTCTCGGCGTATCTAACGCCTCAAGGACTTTTGTGCCGCTGGTACGCACCTCGGCCAGCCGCCAGTAGTCCTCCCCGGCGAGCCTGTCAACGAACTGAATGAGGAGAGTCGAATCGTTGAGAAAGGTTACGGACTGCACCATGGAAAAAGAAGACAACCATCTTTCCAAGGCCTCGGATCTGCCTTCGGATCGCGGGGGCGGGGAATCAACTGGTCGGAAGTGGGCCAACCTCAGGGGCAGCTTTCGGCGCGGCCTGCCATCGAATGAGAAGAAGTAGACTGTGTCGGATACCGAGTACGTGGCGGCGATCTCCTTCCGGTCCCCCATCAGGTCGAAGGCTGTCCATCCGAATGCGAATGTCGGAAAGTTCAGCGACGCTGCCTGACTAGGAGCAGAAAAGAAACTCGTCACGACGGAGCGTGCTCGGGTATTCCAGACATGCAGCAACCACGGCCGAGCACTTCCGACAAGGTGGCCCGCAATCAGCACAGTGGAGTCGGTTAGCGGGGTAGCTGAGTAGGCCGTTCCAATGGACGTGGGCTGGGACCGTTCGAGCGAACCATCCAGCTTCATCCACTTGAGTATTCCGGACGCATCCGTGACGGGGACCGACTCCGAATCGGGCGGTAGGTGGGAGATGCTGATGATGTTCTCGAACTCGCCCGGACCGCTGCCGCGGCGGCCAAAATGGCCAATTAGTCTGCCGTCAGACGCGTAGAGTCGTAACTGTGCCTCTTTGAAGTCACCGACGATCAGTTTCTCTGGATCGGCAGCATCGAGAATTGGGCTGACGTTAATGACATCATCGGTCTCCTCAAGCGAGACCGGCCACGTCCTCGCACAGAAGGTGCCGAGGGAGAACTCCTCAGCGGATTTCGACAAGGATTCGGTGCATCCGATACAGACAAGAAAGGAAGCGATCGGGAGGAAGACGATCCTGCGGACTTCTAGGGTCATGGCTGGCTCCGACTCTGCGCCAAGAAATGGCGCTCACGCGCAATAGCGAATATGCGCGCGGCCCGTCACTCGGAAGAAGTCCCAGATTTTTGCAGCACTGCTAGATTCCGGCCGGGTTCAGGATGTCTCTGCTGCGCAAGATCGCCTCGAGCAGCAGCCATTCCCACCCCAACGCTGTGCGGATCGATCGGGGCCGGACCCCGAGAATGCGCCAGAGACGCCGCGACAGCGAGTCCGAGGCGGCATATCCGAACCGAACGGCAAATCTTTGAATTGGGAGTTCGATCTCGCGCTGGATGGCCATAGCCATTGCGGTGGCGCGAATGGCCTGAAACCATGCAGCGGGCGGACCGATCCCGGAAGCGGAGAAGCGCCGATACACCGTCCAAGGCTTGCTTCCGGACATCGCCACTACTCTCGTCACGGTTCGATCTGTCAGAGCCCGCTGTGCTGCCACTCGGAGGACCTTCGCCACGTCGTGCTGCAGGTCGCCGTACCGCCGTCGTGTCCAGGCGACGACGCAATCGGGCCAGCCGTCCGGCTGTGTCAGGTGCGCACGCAGCAAAGACAGCTCCGGGACCTGACCTGCTATGGCGCCCACACACCGCAAGCGAGCCCTGCCAGCCATTTCCGCCAACGTCTCAGCAGGAAGCTGGTCCGCCCACAGAACCACCGCTGCGTTCGCCGCCGCAGCGGCAAAGTCAAGGGCCCGCTCCATCCGGACCCACTCCGCAACGGGGGATGGGCGCAGGAGGATGATCGTCCCGCGCGGCAACAAACGAGGCAGGCGCTCGCTGCCGATGCGCCTCGGCTTCGTGTAGGGTGGCTCGAAGGCATACAGAGAAAGCGCTTCGGCGGCAGACGCCTGCATACGACGCTCTCCGGCCCGCTGTAGCTGTGGGCGTCTCGGGGCAACATCCAAATGTCGCTCGGGGCCGGAAGGTTACAGATCTAAGAAATGCGTCGTTCGACCGCGGTGTCTCAATCTCGGGCGGCGGCGATCTTTCACGCCAGTAACCTTCATGAGCACACCGCGGCGGCTCCGAGACGACGGATCATCTGATCGTACGGCCCTTCGTTCTTCAGCACCCAGTAGAGCTGTATCAGAAGCTTGCGTGCAGCAGCGACACGTGCGGTCGGCTTGCCTTTCCGGTTCAGCTGCTTCCGATAGAAGCGCTGGATTGGACCTGGGCAGCGGACCGCGTGCATGACCGCTTGGATCAAGGCCCAGCGGAGCCATCTCGACCCCTGTTTGGTGACTCGGCCGTGATAGGTGTGGTCGCCGGACGTTGCGATCTCGCTCGCACCCGGAAATCCTTCGGAGTCATGCTCTTGGACCCGCCCCGCCGTCCCCCGGGCCGAATAGGCCCGCCTCAGGCGACTTCGCCGCCCAGCCGCACCGGCGTCCCGCGCGAGGCGTCGAGCGTGACGGCGGCGCTCCCGTCGCGGACGGACACCTCGAGCAGGCCGCTCGACCCGATGAGCGCGACGAGCTCTCCCGGGTCGACGTCGGCGTATGTGCGGCGGATCGTGCCGGCGACGCGGTCGCCGACCCAGACGAGCGCCCCCTGCTCGCACCACTCCTCGGGGATGTTCGTGACGAGGTTGCCGAAGCGGTCGGTGTGGACGACGACCCCTTCCGCGCCGTCCGGCCAATGCCTCGGCTCGGGCCAGATCAGCTGCATGGGATTCTCGACGACGGGTCCGAGCTCCATCAGTCGGGTGCCGCTCGCGATGTGCGCGGCGACGGGGGCGAAAACGTCACGGCCGTGGAAGGTTGCCGATACCCGAGGGCGGAAAAAGCGCGTCTCGCTCAGCGCGACGATCCGCGCGTCCGGGTGCTCGCGGAGGACGTGCGAGAACACGCCATTGTCCGGCCCGACCAGGAATCGCTTCTCGACCTCGACGGCCAGCGCGCGCCGCTCGCTTCCGACGCCCGGATCGACCACGACGACGTGGACGGTCCTCTCGGGATAGAGATCCCAGTATCGGTAGATCGCCCATGCGGCTCCGGCCACGTCGCCGGCGTCGACACCGTGAGCCGCGTCCTCCACCCGGGCGTCCGGCGCGATGGACGCGATCACGCCCTTCATGGCCGCCACGTAGCCGTCGGCATAGCCGAAGTCGGTGAGCAGCGTTATCCACCGCATGGCTCTCCTCCCCGCCAGGCGATCGTGGCCGCGACTTCCGCGACCAGCGCTTCCGTTCCCTCGTTTCCCGCGTCCACCACCTCGGACAGCGGGAGCGTGGCCACCCGGCTCAGCTCAGCTCCGTGGCGCCGCAGCACCGCGAGCGTTTCGGGATAGTCGCGCAGCAGCCGCTGCGTCGCGAGCGCGGCGAGCTTCTCGGAGGGCCGCGGGGGTACTGGCGTCCGGCTCCTCACCGGCCGGCGGGGACGCCGTCCTCGACGAGCCGGGCGACGCTCTCCGCGATCGCGCGGAACGCCCGCCCCGCCGCCGAATCCGGCTCGGCGAGCGCGCTCGGCCGACCGGCGTCGCCCGCCAGACGGACGGCCGGGTCGAGCGGTACGCTGCCCAGCAGCGGGAGCTGCATATCCTCGGCGAGCGTCTTTCCGCCGTGCTGCCCGAAGACGTCGATCGGCTGATGGCAGTGAGGGCATTCGAGCATGCTCATGTTCTCGACCACACCGAGCACGCGGGTGTTCGTCCGCTCGAACATCCGGATCCCGCGTCGGACATCGCCCGTCGATACCTCCTGGGGCGTCGTTACCATCACGGCCCCATCCAGATCGATCATCTGCACGAGCGAGAGCTGCGCGTCGCCCGTCCCGGGCGGCATGTCCACCACGAGGTAGTCGAGCTCCCCCCATTCGACCTGCTCGAGGAATTGCCGAAGCACTCCGGCGACGAGCGGCCCTCGCATGATGGCCGGCTGTTCGGGGTCGAGCAGGAACCCGAGGCTCATCAGCTTTACGCCGTGGGCCTCGAGTGGAACGATCCGCTCCGACCCCCGAGCACCGCTGACCTGTGGCCGGCGTGTCTCGCCGAACATCAGCGGGATGTCCGGCCCGTAGATGTCCGCATCCAGCAGCCCAACCGCATGACCCGCCGACGCCAGGGCCGCCGCAAGGTTCACGGCGACCGTGGACTTGCCGACTCCACCCTTCCCCGAGCTGACCGCGATCACGTGTCGGAGCCCGCGCCGCAGCTCGTCCTGCGGCGTCGGCGCGGGCACCGACCCGGGCTGCGGCCGGTGTGGACGGCCGGCCGGCTGCTGCGGCCGGTCCGAGCGCGGAGACTGCGGCAGCTTCACGTCGACCCTCACCCGGGCCACGCCCTCGACGCTCTCGGCGATCGTGCGCGCCTCGCGCACGAGGCTGCCATCGTCGCCCGGCAGCAGCCGGAGCTGGAAACGGACGTTCCCCTCCGCGTCCGACTCCAGCGCCTGCACCTGACTTCCGGTGACGATGTCCTGCCCGCTCCTCGGGTTCCGCAGCCGTGAGAGGCTCGCCGTCACGCGGCGCAGCAGGTCATCACGATCTAGGCTCATCTCGATCCTTTTTCCATTCGATTCGGTGGCTGCCCATACCGAAAAACGGCCGACGCCCGGTGGGCGACGGCCGCAGGCACGCAGGGGTGCGGAGACGACTGAATCCCGTTAGACGGCGTGGACCGCCTTCACCTCCGGCACGGCCGAGATCAGCCGGCGCTCGATTCCCTGCTTCAAGGTGACCGACGAGATCGGACAGGCGCCGCAAACGCCGATCAGGCGGAGGTGTACGACGCCGTCCTCGTCGAAGTCCACGAATTCGACGTCGCCGCCGTCCAGGTGCAGAGCGGGACGGATGCTCGTCAGAACCTCTTCGATCTTCTCGCGCCCCGTCATGGCGCCTCGCTCCGCCCGCTGGTGCACACGAGCCCCGTACTGGCTAATCTACCGGGCCCGAATACCCCCGGTCAACCGAGGAGGTCCGGCCCGTACCGCGACTTGCGACGCCGCCGGGGGATCGGCCAACTTACCGCCGCGGCGGGGCGGAACGCAGCATCCTGCGCCACCGGCGCGGGCGCGATCGGCCGCAGCCACGAACATGCCGAAACGATCCGAAGCACCCGAGCGGAGGAAACCGCTTTATGCTGGACCTGAAGCAGTTGGAGCGAGAAATCGAGGCGTTTGAGGCGAACGCTCAGCTTGGCGAGGACCCGCTCGCCCGTCGTTATCGCGATCGACGCGCCGACTGGTCGCTGTTCACGCCCACCATGTCGGACGCCGAGATCGAGGCGCTGCGCTCCTACATCTTCTGCTACGACCGTCTTCCGCAGAAGCAGGGTGACCCGGCGATCGGGATCCGCAACCTGATCGGCGGCGAATGGCGGGGCGCGAAGCGCACGGCGACGATGCCGGCGAAGTTCGATCGGCGCGTGTCGCTCTGCGAGCTGCCGGCCTCGGACGAGGACGATGTGTCGCAGGCGCTGGCGATCGCCGAGGACTACTGGCTCTCGCTCGAATGGGCGGACGAGGTGCTCTCCTACCGGAAATGGGTGGTCAAGAACTTCGCCCGCATGATGCAGTACTTCGAGGAAGAGTGCCTCACCGAGATCCGTCACCAGATCCCGAAGACGCGCCTCGAGGCGCAGAAGGACTTCTGGGAGGGGAAGCGCGCGGCGGACCACCTCGAGGGCAGCGCGGAGGTCGCCATGCAGGGGCAGATGCTGCCCGCGCTGATCGGGGGCCACGACTACTGGAAAACGGACTACATCCCGGCCGGCATCTGCGCCGTGATCACACCCATGAACTTCATTTACGGGATTCCCGGCATCCAGATCATCGGCTGCTACCTGTCCGGGTCACCGATGATCTTCAAGGGTCATCCCGACGCCGCGATCACGAACACGACGCTGATCCGGATGCTGATCGCGGCGGGCGCGGATCCGCGCGCCGTACAGAAGCTCGAGGGCTTCGGCAAGGGTATCGCTTCGCTTGCCACGGATCCGCGTGTCAAGGTCGTGAGCGTCACCGGCTCCGATCAGACGGCGCTCGCGATCCAGAGGGGTCGGGGGCTGGGGAAGCTCGTCTTCGAGGGCGGGGGTGTGAACTGGGCATGGGTCGATGCCGGCTTCAGCGACGCGGAGCTCCAGCGTATCGCCGTACGTCTCGCGTACTCGAAGGTCGGATTCTCCTCCCACAAATGCTCGACGCTGCACGGCATCTGCGGTCCCGCCGCGAGTATCGAGAAGCTCGCGCGCTATATCGACCGCGAGCTGGACGAGTGGGAGGTCAAAGACCCTCGCTCCGCGCGCGCGGAGGAGACCCGGGTCATCGGTCCGCTGATGGTGCACGCCGCCCAGACGACCAGCAACATCCAGGAGGCGGCCCGCAAGGCCGGGGTCCCCGTCATCCGGGAGGGCGGAAAGATCAGGGAGGGCGAATACGCGCAGAACGCGGAGGTCGTGCGCCCGGTGATCCTCGGTCCGATCACCCCCGACACCCTGCTCGCCTGCGATTGGGACGGCAAGGGAGAAAAGACCTTCCGTCCGGCGATCACGGAGTTCTTCCAGCCGATCCTGTGCACGATGCACATGGAGAGCTTCGACGACTTCCTCCGCTTCGCGCTCGGCACGAATCCCTACGACCTGATCGTCTCCATCTGGTCGAAGGACGACACCGTGATCCAGCGCGCCCGCAAGGTGATCGGCGGGATGCTCAAGGAGAACGACGGCACCGACAGCGCGCTGGAGTGGGAGGCGTTCGGCGCCAGCGGCGTCGGCCTGAGCGGCAACACCGGCGTCGGCGAGCCGCGCTCCACGATCGGGATGTTCTGCAGGAAACAGAAGGGCCGGCACCTTCAGTTCGACGCGTACCGTTCCGAGCGCGACAGCGGCGCCGGCCCGGGCGTCGGCACGGTCTGACGGCTCAGCCGCCCCGGGCCAGGTGGACGGCCGCGAAGACGAGCACCACGCCGAGCACCGCGTTGAGCCGCGCGAGCAGCGAGGAGCTTCGCCTGTAGCGACTCGCCGCCGGGGAGCCGGGCCGCTCCCGTGAAGCCCGCGGCCCCAGGATGAAGTCGTGCACGGCGCTGAAGGCCACCATCAGCACCACCGCAGTCAGTTTCCAACCGAGGGCACGTCCGAACGGCGTTCGCCAGAAGCCGGCGGATCCGAGTACCGACGCGTGCAGCACGCCGCGGAAGTACAGGTTGCCGACGCCGGTCGCGAGAAGGATGGCGATGCAAGCCCATCCCGCGGTGCGGAACCGCTCGCCCAGCGCCCTGAACAGCTCGACGCGTAGAGAAGGCGGCTCCACGCCGCGCAGCACGGGCGCGCCGACCACGGCGAGGAAGAACATGCCGCCCAGCCACAGCAGCGCCGCGAGAACGTGGATCGTGACGTTTACGTAGTACAGCGACATCGCTCCCCCAGCGGAATTCTGCTACTCAGAACCGTTCTCCCCTCGCCTCGCGGAGGTGGCTCCCGACGGGTCGGATCCGTGGCCACATCGTCCAGAAGTAGATGACGATGCCGAGCACCTGTCCCGCACCGCCGATCACGACCGCCCAGCTCAGCCAGCCCGCGCTCGTCCACGCGCGCGCCGCCTCGGTGACGAAGCGCAGCGCCGTGGCCGTGGTGAGCACCCAGTAGGCGGCCTCGATCCGCTGCGGCCTGTATCGCTTGTCGTCCTTCGGGGCGCGGGGAAAGAGCCACAGTGCCACGCCCAGGATCAGGAACATCACGAACCCGACACCCACGGCGTGGACGTGGGCCGAGACGAGATAGCGGTCCGGCCAGACCCCGAAAAGCTCCCGCCTCACCAGCAGGTAGCCACCCAGGACGAGCCCGGCGACGAGGAATCCGATCCCGGTCTTGATGAAGCGTCGAACCAGAGTGAACATGCGGCGAGCCTGCGGAGCGGCGGCTCAGCGCGTCGCTTCGGAGAGCTGCCGGCCCGAGCGGACCGCCTCGACGATGCGCGGGCCGTGATGGCGGCCGTTCTCGATGAAAATCTTGTTCGCGTCGTAGCCGGCCACGATGACCCCGGCGATGAAGACGCCCGGTACGTCGGTCTCCATTGTGGTGGGGTCGTGGACGGGGATTCCGGTCGCGTCATCGATCTCGACGCCGAGCGACCGGAGCAGCACCGGGTCGGGGCGGTAGCCGGTCATCGCGAAGACCCACTCGTTCGGAAGGCGCTCGGTTTCGCCGGTCTCCTCGGACCACAGCGTCACGTGGTCGAGCCCGATCCCGGTCAGGCGGGTCCGCCAGCGCGCCGTGATATCGCCCGCCTTGAGCCGGTTCTCGATGTCCGGCAGCACCCACGGCTTCACGCCCGGATCCAGCCGGTCCGCGAAGTGCACAAGCGAGACCTCCGCCCCCGCCCGATACAGCTCCAGCGCGGCATCGACTGCCGAGTTGCCGGCACCCACGACCACGCAGCGCTGTCCGTAGAACGGATCGGCTTCCTGGAAATAGTGGAAGACGTTCGGCAGCTCCTCGCCCGGGATGCGGAGCAGGTTGGGCGTGTCGAAATAACCTGTCGCGATGACGACGTTGCGGGCGGCGTGCACCGCCTCCTCGCCGGTACGGAGTCGGGTGTCGAGCTCGAAGCCGTCGCCGGTCCGCCGTACCGACTCGACGGCGGTGTATTGCCGAACGTCGAGCTCGAAGTGCTCCGCGACCCGGCGGTAGTACTTCAGCGCTTCGCGGCGGGTAGGCTTGTCTTCGATCGTGATGAACGGCAGGCCACCGAGCTCCAGCCGCTCGGGCGTGCTGAAGAAGCGCATCTGCTGTGGGTACAGCGTGAGGGAACGGGTCAGACACCCCTTGTCGAAGAGGGTGCAGCTCACGCCGCGCTGGCGTGCTGCAACCCCGACGCCGAGCCCACACGGCCCCGCGCCGACTACGGCGATATCGATAATCTGCTTCATTGCTCGGTCTTTGCCGGTTCGAGCGTCAGCCGGTGCACGGTCCGCGCCGCCGCCCGCTTCAGGTCGAGCGGGATCGGTCGGAGCGCACCGCCGAGCCAGAGCCGGAACTGGTCCGAGTAGTGTGGGGAGAAAGGCAGTCCCGATTCCCCCGTCGGCAGGATGAAGCCTCCCGAACCGTCCACATCCGCCATGTCCACCACGTGACGCTGGCTCGGAGCTGCCCAGGTCGCGTACGGAGGTGTCCTACCCCGGAGATGCGAAACGTTCACGGTGTAGGGCGAGCCATCACGCGGTGCCGGTCCGATATCCAGATCGAGCAGCCGGTCGAGGAGCCCGGAGGCCGCAAGGGCGTGATGATCGCTCACGCGGTTGATCTCCCCCCAGCGACGACCAGCGGCCAGCGAATCCGCGCGCCGCATGGCGCGCGCGGCCAGAGAATCGTACGCGGTCGCCCCACCCGCATCTCGCCACGGCAGCGCTCGCCGCTCCAGCACGGCCGTGAGCGCCGGGTTCGGAAACCAGCCGTCATCCTGGCCCCACAGATCGGCGCCCGCGAGCGCTCGAAGCGTCTCGAACCACGTGTAGAAGAAGCCCGCCGCACGGGAGTCGAGGCTCGCCCGCAGATCCCAGCGACGGAGTGAGTCCGCGACCGCTTCGCGGCCGGCCTCGACGGCAGCGTCCACCGCGCGGTCACGATAACGCGCGGCCATCGCATCGCCCACGTCCGCCTGCATGCGCTGCACCGCGGCCGCGTCCAGCGGCTCCCGCGCGGACAGGATCAGCTCACGTATCCGCTGCGCCCGGAACGGCTCCTCCCAGTCCGTGCTGATCCGGTCGGCCGGGTAGCCCCAGGTCTGCCGGTTGTTCGCCGTGACGACAAAGCCTCGCGGCGGATCGAGCACCTGCGGGTGCTCCTCGAACGGGAGCCAGCCGTTCCAGTCCCACTCTCCGGTCCACCCGGGCACGGGACCGATCGGAGGTGGACGGCCGCTCCCGCGGAGGGGCGCTCGACCGGCCATCACGTAGCCGAAGTGCCCCGCCGTGTCGGCGTAGACGAGGTTCTGATGCGGGTTCTGGAAGTCTCGCGCTGCGCGGAGAAAACTCGCCCAGTCGCGTGCGCGGTCGAACGCCGGGATGCCGCGCAGTGTCGGCGACGGCCGCGTCGATGCCCATTCCGCGCTGAGCACGAAGCCGCTGTCCGTCCGCGCGTCCTCCAACACCGGCCCGTGCCGGGTCGTACGGACCCGAAAGGAGACCGGCTCGGCACCTCGCACATGGACCGTATCGGTTCGGACCTCGAACGCGGCGCTCCCTCCCGGCACGAGGTAACGGGTCGAGTCCGACGGATCCAGCCGCTCAATGAAGAAGTCGAAGTCGTCCAGATAGGCGTTCGTGAAGCCCCAGGCAACCGCCCCGTTGTGCCCGGCGACGACGAACGGCACGCCAGGGATCGTCATCCCCACCACGTCGAACCCCGGAGCGTGAAGGCCCATCAGCATCCAGATCGACGGCGCGCGCAGCTCGAGGTGCATGTCGTTGGCGAGAATAGGCTTGCCGGAGCGGGTCCGCTCCCCTCCCACGACCCAGGCGTTGGAGGCGCGCGTGATGCTCGCGGCGCCGAGCAACGCCGCCGCGCCCGCCGGCATCGCAGGCGGAAGAGCGTGGACGGAGCCGGCGGCGTCCAGCACGACCCGGTCTCCTTTCGGGGCCGGCTCTTCGCGTGGGGCCCTGTCCGCCGAGGCAGGAGACGGTCCTTCCAGGATCGTGACCCCCCAGCGAGGATAGGCGGGGAACAGCCAGCGGGCGCGATCGACCCCGAGTCGGTGCACGGCGCGCGCGGCGGCCGAAGCGGTCCAGTAAGTGGAGAGATCGAGGGCCATCGCCTGCTCGATCCCCAGGGTGTTTCGAACCGTCCACGGCTCCGGGCGCACGCGGAGAGCGAGGAATTCCGGCGGTAGCGCGCCGTGCGTGTTGGTGATCCAGGCGTTGACGCCTTCCGCGTACGCTTCCAGCTCCACTTTCTCCTCGGGCCCTAGCTGCGCGACCTCCACCGCGGCCGCACGCCCGAGTCCGAGGGTGCGGAGGAAACGGTCCGTCCCGATCAGCTCGGACCCGAACAGCTCGGCGAGCCGACCGTCCACGGTTCGGCGGAGCAGCTCCATCTGCCAGAGCCGCTCCTGCGCGTGGACGTAGCCCTGCGCGAAAAAGAGATCCCGCTCGTCGCGGGCCTGTAGCGTGGGAATGCCGAGCGAGTCTCGCCACAGCTGGACGGGTGCGACGAGGCCGGCCACGGCGACCGTCCCATTCACGGGCGGCAGCGCGGAGCGCACGTAGAGCGTCAGTGCTCCCGCCGTGAGCGCCAGCAGCAGGATGAGCCCGACGACAGCGAGCCCCAGCTTCCTCACCCGAGCCCCCGGCGCAAATCCTCCCAGATGTCCTCCAGGTCCTCGATTCCAATGGACAGGCGGATGAAGCCATCCTCGATGCCGAGCCGACGACGCTCGTCGCGGGAGAGGTGGGCGTGCGATGTGAAGCGAGGCATCGAGGCGAGCGATTCCACCCCGCCGAGGCTGGGCGCGACGCTCACCAACTCGAGGCGTGAAAGCACATCGAGCGCGGCATCGTCATCGCCGGCGACCACCACCCCGAGCATGCTGCCGAACGAGCCGAACAGCTCCTTTGCCCGCTCGTGGTCCGGGTGACTCTCCAGACCCGGGTAGTGGACTGCCGCGATCCGCGGGTGCGTCGAGAGCCGCTTCGCCAGCTCCTGCGCCGTGGCGCACTGCCGCTCGACCCTCACCGCCAGGGTCTTCAGGCCCCGCTCGAGCATCCAGGTGGCGTGGGGGTCGAGCACCGAGCCGAAGCGCTTCATGCGAGCGCGGACTTCCTCGACCACGTCCTCCGGTGCGGCCACGACTCCCGCCGTCACGTCGCTGTGCCCGCCGAGATACTTCGTCGCGCTATGCACCACGACGTCCGCGCCGTGCTCGGCGGCTCGGAACCATACGGGCGGCGTGAACGTCGCGTCCACGACGAGCGGGATGCCGCGCTCGGTCGCCAGCTTCGCCAGCCCCGGCAGATCCGCCACGCGGAGCAGAGGATTCGAGAGCGCCTCCACGTACAGCAGCCGCGTCCGCGCGCGCAGCGACGACCGCCAGGAACGCTCCGACGCCACGAACGTGGTCTGCACGCCGAAGCGTGGAAGCTCGTTGGACAGCAGGTCGAGCGTGCCGCCGTACAGCTCGCGGGCGGCGACAATGTGGTCTCCGGCACCGGTAAAGGAAAGCAGCGTCATCGCGATCGCCGCCATGCCGCTTCCGACCACCAGCGCCGCCTCCGTCCCCTCCAGAGCCGCCAGCCTGGCCCCGAGCGCGATATGATTCGGATTGTTCCCGTAGCGGGTGTAGAGAACCTCGCCTTCCGGTGACCTTCCCGTGTAGAAGGTCGTCGATGGGTAAATCGGTCGGACAATCGGTGCGCCCGCTTCCGGAGGCGGACTGCCGGCGTGGACTGCGCGGGTGGATGAACCCTGCTCTCGAGCCATGTCGCTCCGCCGTCTAACGCGAGTTCGGGACGCCCGCAGGATCCGCCGCCGCGGGCGCCGTTAAGCTAAGCGAGGCCGCGCGAAGCGGGCAACGCCGGTGGGCTTGACGCGGCGTGCTCCCGGCGGGCATTCTCCGACACCGTTCCTAACCCAGTGGTCAGCCGACAACGACTCGATGAAGCAAACGCAGACGAAGCACGCGGCCGAAGCCGTGCTCCGGGAGCTACCTTCCGTGATCGGCGCGTGCGTTCACGAGGATATCACGGGTCGGCCGCGGGAAGTGCACCTGCTGGTGCGGCCGGTTCCGAGCGTCAGGGACCTTGCCCAGGACGTGCGGGAGCTGCTGGAAGAGCGGCTCGAGATGCCGATCGACCAGCGCATCATCAGCATCGCCCAGATCGCAGCGCAGACCGACGAGAACGAGGAGCGCGCCAGCGCGTTCGAGGAGGACGGCGGGACCGCGGACCGGATCGGGACGTCCTTCGGGCCGCCGAGCTCGACGCCTCCCGTGTCACAGCGCCCGCAAGAGGGCGCCGCCCGGCGGGCCGACCCGCGGGCCGAGCCGTCCCCCGCGGAGCCGGTGCACGAGTCGGCGCCCGCGCACCCCTCCACGGAGCGCGAGCGGCCGGCCCCTCCGGGCACTGAGGCCCACACCCGATCCGCCGCGGCTGATCTGGCCTCGGTCGGCCCGTCCCGCCTCGTCTACGAGGGCCTCGAGACCCATGCACGCGCAACGCGGGTGTCGGTGCGCGTGAGGCTCTCCTGGCGGGGGGCGGAGTTCGTCGGCGAGAGCAACGAAGTCGACGCCGGGCAGGGACGGGCGCGGGCGGCGGCGGGTGCGGTCGTGCGCGCTGCGGCGGCAGCCTGCCGGAACAGCGTGCGCTTGGAGCTCGAAGCTGCCTCGGTGTCGCGCGCGCTGGAGCGCGATTACGCGCTCGTATCCGTGCTCGCGATGGCGCCGTGGCTCGGGCGGCAACCCGTGGCGCTGGTCGGCGCGCACCCCGTCGAAGGCGACGTTCTCACCGCAGCGGCTCTGGCGGTACTGAAGGCCACGAACCGGGTGGTGGAGCGGAGTCTGGAGATCCAGGAGCAGGAGCACTCCGCAGACTGACGCGTCAGCCGTCGTCGAGCGCCGGCAGGAGCGAGCTCAGCGCGACGTAGAAAGACGGCACACCGGACGTCCTCAGCAACAGGCGCCGCGACACGAGCGAGTCGAGCGCGAGCCGCACCTCTCCCCGCCGCCCGGCGGAGTCCAGGTCATCAGCCGGGACGCGACGGCGGGTCTCAATGCCCATCCAGA
Organism: uncultured Gemmatimonadales bacterium; assembly: GCA_963798855.1. GTDB lineage: Bacteria > Gemmatimonadota > Gemmatimonadetes > Longimicrobiales > RSA9 > CAWCUU01. The sequence continues at coordinate 90,884 of CAWCUU010000003.1, forward strand.
TCTCACGCTCGAAGGCATTGACCGCGCCGAGCAGCGCGATCGGCTCGTCGTCCAGCGCGGCGACGAGCCCCAGGCCGTGTCGCTCGAGCACCGCCTCGATCGTCTCCCGGTGGCGCTCCCCCACCCCGCGCGCGAGAAAGTAGACCTCCGTCGGATCGTCGTTCCGCAGGTACCGCTGCAGGAGCTTCGCGACGGCCTCGTCGGCGCAGCTGTAGTCCATGATCACGACCTGGCGGAAGTCCAGCACCGAGAGGCACGGTCCCTCCACCTCGCCGATCTGGCTCTCGATCCCGAGCCGCAGCGCGTGGCCCGTCGGACGTGTGACCAGGTGAGAGTAGAGCGTCGCGACCGAGCGACGCACCATCGCGGAAAGATCGATGCTGAGCGCACGGAGGTCTCCGGAGCCGCTCATCGCCGCACTCCGCGGCCTCGCGCGACCGGCTCGGCCTGCGCGCTCAGCGGCGCTTCGGGCAGCTCGATGGCGATCTGCGCTCCCGGAAACCGCGGCAGCCGCTCCTCGAGCGGAGGGGAATCGTCCCATTGCGGGACGTCCGCGATGCGGGCGGTACCGCTTCGGATCGAGATCTTGCCCCCCCACCTGCCGACCTGCTTTCGTATCTGCTGCAGCCCCTGTCCCCGGCCCGGATCGTGGAAGCGGGTAAGCCCGTGGATGAACGCGGCCTCGAGCGCGCTCGCATCGCTCCAGCGCTCGCCGTAGCGGGCGGCATGCTCGGAGGCGAGGGAGCCGCGGAAGCCGACACCCAGGTCCACGACGGCGATCTTGACCACCTTCCGGTCGAGGCGTGGAGTGCGCGAATACGTCTGCGTGGCGACCCAGCCGTGCGATTCCGCATGCTCGATGATGTTCTGACACACCTCGGAGAGGATCACGCTGAACTGCACCGCGGCGGCGAGCGGGTAGCGGAGCTGGCGCGTCAGGATCGAGCCGGCCCGATCCTGGACCCGATCGACAACCGTATGCACATCGCCGTGCGAGCGGATCGGCGTGATCTCGAGCAGGACGTCGGATTCGCCGTCCCGTCCCCGCTTCGGCGCGCGATCCACCTCGTACAACTCCGCGGCCTGCGGGAAGAACGCCATACGACCCAGGTAACCGAGCACGTCGGGCGACTCCGGCAGCCGCAGCAGGGGTTGCTCTCCCACGCCGCCCGCCACTTCACCCGCCGCAAGCAGCGCCAGCATGCCGAACGGATCGACCCAGCGGACGCGGCGAGCGTCGATGAGCGCACGGGAGCCGCCGAGCTCGTCGACCTGCTGGAACACCGAATCGGCGGAACGCTCGTCGAGCGTCGCCGGGACCTCGATGAGCTTCACGTGTGGATCCGTCCCTGCAAATGGATGTGGAGTCCGGTCGCCCCACGGTGGCGGGCGTTGCGTGCCGCGGCGCGGTTCGCGGCGCGGATCGTCGCCTCGAGATCCGAGCCCTGCAGCAGCTGCAGACACGCGGTCGCGCCCCACACATCGCCGCAGCCGGTGGGATCGGCCACTTCGCCCGCCGCCTCTCCGAGCTCGAGCGCAATTCGCTCGCTGCGAACCGGCCCGACGTCCGCGAGCGGCGGAGGCTGCGCGAGCTTGCGGCTGTGCCACGACAGCGGCCCCGGTCGGAACGCCGGCGCCGCGACATAGGCGGCACCGCGCGGACCGAGCGTGACGAGCAGCGCTCGCAGTTCACCACCGACGACCTCGGCGGCGAAGAGCCAGGGATCGCCCCAGGCACCCGCGAGCGTCGAGAGCTCCTCTTCGTTGAGCTGGGCGACGTCGAAGCAGCGCAGCCACTCACGCCAGCGATCGAGCGGCCGAAGAACGCGCATCCCGTCGTGCGCGACCCCGAGCAGGAGTGAATGCAGGTCCGCGTAGATCGGGCCGGCGAAGCCGAGCCGGACGAGCTGCGCGGTCTCGAGCTCCATCTCGAAGCCGGAGATGAAGTTGACGTAAAGCGCGTCCAGCCCGTCGAGCAGCGGTCTGAGCTCGTCGTAGGTCCAGCCCGGCACGCCGCCGGAAAGCTTCTCGCAACGGCGTTCCCGGTCCTGGTAGCGCAGCTCGACGCGGTTGTTCGGCTTCGGCACGAACTGCACCCCGCCGCCGAGCTCCACGTTGGGCAGCGCGCGCAGAAAGCGCAGCGCCTTCTCCCTCACGTCGGTGCCGACCTTCATGATCGGCACCACGGTCCAATCTTCCGGCGCGGCGGCGCTCGCCGCCGCGAGCGCGTACGTGATGCCGCCCCACTCCTCCACGGGCTCCGAGCGCAGGTCCCGCGCGTGGATGCGGTCCCACACCATTGTGCCGAGGACGCCCAGCCGCTTCACACCGAGCCGTAGGTCTCGTGCTTGAACACCGCGGCCGCCCCGATCACGCCCGCGGTTCCCTGCAGCGCGGCCGGCACGATCGTGCACGCCTCCTCGGAGCTGCGGAACGCGCGACGCCGCACCTCCGCTCGCAGCGGAACGAGCAGATGGTCGCCGGCCCGCGTCACGCCGCCGGCGATCACGACCATCTCCGGATTCAGCACGTTGATGATGTTCGCGATCCCGGTCCCGATGAACTTGGCCGTTTCGCGCATCACGTCGTTCGCGTACGGATCGCCGAGCACGACCGCCTCGTACACGGTCGCCGCCGTGATCTCCTCGAGCCTGCCGGAGACGAGCTCCGGCAATACGCTCTCGGCGCCCGCCTCAATGCCCTCCACGGCGCGGAGCGCGATGGCCGGTCCGGACGCGTACGCCTCCAGGCAGCCATAGTTGCCGCACTTGCACTTGCGGCCGGTCGAGTCGATGGTCATGTGGCCGATCTCGCCGGCGGAATCCGTGATGCCGTGAAAGATGCGGCCGTTCAGCACGATGCCGCCGCCGATGCCGGTGCCGATCGTCAGGCCGACGAGCGTGTCAACCGCGCGACCGGCACCGAGCCACCACTCGCCGTACGTCGCGCAGTTCGCGTCGTTGTCCAGCACCGTGCGCATCCCCACCTCGTTCGCGATCAGGTCGCGCAGCGGGAAGTTGCGCCAGCCGAGATTCGGCGTGTTGATGATCGTGCCCGTCTCACGATCGAGCGGCCCGGGCGAGCCGATCCCTACCCCCCCGACGTCCTCACGTGATCCGCCATGCTCCGCGACCACCCGATCCACCGCCCGGTCGATCATCGCGACGATCCGGTCCACCACGAACTTCGCGCCACGGCCCGGCTCCGTCGGCCTCGATTCCAGCGCGAGCACGGAGCCGTCGCCCCCCTCCATCGGCAGGACCCCGACGACGATGTTCGTGCCGCCGAGATCGACGCCCACGATCCACTTCTTCTCAGGCGATGGCGCCATCCCAGCCGTCCGTCCGGTTCGAGTCATCGATGATCGGCAGGGTCACCGCCCGGCCGACCGCTTCCGCGACGGCGTCGACGCGGATCAATCGCATGCATTCCCGCTCCGCCGACGGCAGTACGTAGCCGGCTCCACTGCGCGGGCACTCGTTCAGCACGCACGGCACGCACGGCAGATCGCCTCGCCGCAGGATCGCGTTCCCGGTCCCCAGCGGCCTCGTCACCGCCGGATCGCCCGCACCCCACAACGACAGCGTGCGGGTTCCGACCGCCGCGGCGAGGTGCAGCGGGCCCGTATCGTTGCTCACGACGAGGTCGCACGCGTCGAGTCCGGCCGCGAGCAACGGCAGGTCCGTGCGTCCGCCGAGGTCCAGCGCCCACGACCCCGCGACGGCCGCCGTCAGCTCCTCCTCCCCGGGGCCGCCGAAGACGATCACCCGCGCCCCCTGCCCCGCCAGCCGCTGCCCGAGCGTCGCGAATCGGTAGGGGTCCCAGCGCCGCGACGCCGCCGCTCCGCCGGGGATCATCCCGATAGCCGGACCGTCGGCCGGCGGCACGAGCTCCTGCCAGCGCTCCACCAGCTCGGGCGGGATGGTCAGCTTCGATGCGGGCGGCTCCGACGGCGAGTCGCCGGTCGCGATGCGCCAGAACGCCGCCGCACGGTGCATCCCCTCGAGCGCTTCCGGCGGGATCGCCTCGGTGAGCAGCCGCTCCCGGCGATCCGTCGCCGTGCCGATCCGCTCCGGCACGCGCCCGATCGCGAACAGCAGAGCCGATGAGAAGGACGCGGTGAGCAGCACGCCGCGCTCCGGTCGCTCCGCGCGCAGCCGTCGCACGGTGCGCGCGAAGCCGGCCGCCCCGGATGGCAGCGGAATCACGTCCGGCACCACCAGCGCGATCAGCGGCGCGAGCGGCCGTCTGACGACCGCCGTGGCCGGACGGAGTGCCTCCAGGGCGGGGAGCGCCATGACCGCATCGCCCAGGTGGTTGGGCAGCCGGACGACCGTCGCGCTCGTGCCCTCCATGCTACTCACCCACCTGCAGCACCGCGAGGAAGGCCTCCTGCGGGATCTCGACGCTGCCCACCTGCTTCATGCGCCGTTTTCCTTCCCTCTGCTTTTCCAGCAGCTTCCGCTTGCGCGTGATGTCACCGCCGTAGCACTTCGCGGTGACGTTCTTGCGCAGCGGGCGAATGGATTCCCGGGCAACGATGCGTGAGCCGATGGAGGCCTGGATCGCGACCTCGAAGAGCTGCCGGGGGATCAGCTCCTTCAGCTTCTCCGCGAGAGCACGGCCGTACTCGTACGCCTTCTCGCGGTGGATGATGACGCTGAACGCGTCCACCGGATCGGCGTTGATCAGCATGTCGAGCCGGACGAGGTCGCTCTCCCGGTACTCGAGGAACTCCCAGTCGAGCGATGCGTAGCCGCGGGTCAGGCTCTTCAGCCGGTCGTAGAAGTCCAGCACGATCTCGGCCAGCGGCAGCGCGTAGACGAACTCGACCCGCGTCGGGTCCACGTAGTGCATCGCCACGTAGTCGGCGCGCCGCTCGTAGCAGAGCTTCTGCACGTTGCCGATGTAGTCCGCCGGACAGAGAATGCGCGCCTTCACGTACGGCTCCTCGATCCGCTCGATCCGGGAGCGATCCGGCATCTCGCTCGGATTCTCGAAGTGGATCCGCTCTCCGTTCGTCAGGACCGCGTGGTACTCCACCGTCGGCACGGTGGTCACCAGGTCCAGGTCGAACTCCCGCTCGAGCCGCTCCTGCACGATCTCCATGTGCAGCAACCCGAGGAAGCCGCAACGGAAGCCGAAGCCGAGCGCCGTGGACGTCTCCGGCTCGTAATGCAGGCTCGCGTCGTTCAGCTTCAGCCGCTCCAGCGCGTCCCGCAGCTCCTCGTAGCTGTCCGCGTCCGAGGGGTAGAGGCCGCTGAACACCATCGGCTTCACCTCCCGGTAGCCCGGCAGCAGCTGCTTCGCTCGACGCTCCGCATCCAGGATCGTGTCACCCACCCTGGTGTCCGACACCTTCTTGATCGCGGCCGCCAGATATCCCACCTCTCCCGGCCCGAGCTCATCGCGCTGCAGCCGACCCAGACGCATCACGCCGACCTCATCCACCTCGTAGACGCTATCGGAGGCGCCGAACGTGATCCGCATCCCCTTGCGCAGCCTGCCATCCACCACGCGCAGACTCGGGATCGCACCCTGGTACTTGTCGTAGAAGGAGTCGAAGATGAGGGCGCGCAACGGCGCAGCCGCGTCGCCCGTCGGCGGCCGCACGCGCGCCACGATGCGCTCGAGCAACTCCGCGACGCCGGTCCCTTCCTTGGCCGAGACCAGCAGCACCTCTTCCGACTCCACCCCCAGCAGCTCCACCAGCTCCTCGCGCCGACGCTCCGGCTCCGCTCCCGGCAGGTCGATCTTGTTCAGCACAGGGATGATCTCGAGTCCCGCCTCCATCGCCAGGAAAAGGTTCGACAGCGTCTGCGCCTGCACGCCCTGGCTCGCGTCCACCACGAGCACCGCGCCCTCGCAGGCGGCGAGCGAGCGCGACACCTCATAGGTGAAGTCGACGTGTCCCGGCGTGTCGATCAGGTTCAGGACGTACGCAGTGCCGTTCCGCGCCGCGTACTGCATCCGCACCGCGTGCAGCTTGATCGTGATGCCGCGCTCGCGCTCCAGCTCGTTCGTGTCGAGCACCTGAGCGCGCATCTCGCGCTGCTCGAGCGTGCCGGTCGCCTCGAGCAGGCGGTCCGCCAGCGTCGACTTCCCATGGTCGATGTGCGCGACTATGCAGAAGTTACGGATTTGTTCGGTTCGCACTCGGTGGCCCTTCGGAACTGCGTTAAACGGATGCAGCGCGCCCAAAATTAACCCGAAACGAGGCAGTTCGCTACGCGCCGGGCGCTCGCGCTGGCGCGCGAGGGCGCTCGGCCTGGCGGCGAGGGCGCCGCGCGGGGGCGCGGGGCGCTCGCGCGTTCGCGCGAGGCGCGCCTTGCGGCGGGGGGCGCCTCGCGGCGGCGGGCGCCTTGCGGCGGGGGGCGCCTGCGGCGGGGGGCCGCGCCTTCGGCGGCGGGGGGCGCCTGCGGCGGGGGGCCGCGCCTTCGGCGGCGGGGGCCGCCTGCGGCGGGGGGCCGCGCCTTCGGCGGCGGGGGGCCGCCGCGGGCGGCATGAATCGGCGCCTCTGGCGGGCCTGGTTAGCTCGCCTTCGGTGCGATCTTCCTCGCGATGAGGATCAGAACGCTCGACACCGCGAGCGCGATCGCCGCTGCAATGTACCAGAAAGGGGAGCCGGTGGAGAGGGCGTGGCCGAAGAAGTAGGCGACGCAGATGGCGGAAGCGAGACCGGCGAGCAGAAAGATGCTGGTGATGAAGTTCATTCGTCCGATTCCTCTTCGGTCGTGTACGCGGCGAGCGCGTCGGGGTAGCTGTCGAGCAGCGGCGCGGGCGCCGGCTGCTTCGCGCCCGTCGCCATGGACTTGGCCTGGATCGCGTTGACTACGGCCTGGGCCTTGTAGTGGTTGTTCGCGACGACGAAGACTTCACCGGTCTCGGGGTCCTGCGCAACCTCCTCGGCGCGGTCGACCCAGTCCTGCAGCTCGTCGGGCGGGTAGAGGTAGTCGTATCGAGCGTCCCGGCCGGCGCCCTTGCGGAACCAGTCCTTGTAGTTGCGGCCGTGGAGCCGCACGTAGCCGATGCGGGAGGTCGCGGTGGCGGAGGGTTTGATGCTGTTGCGGAAGAGCGGCTGGTCGATGTTGACGAATCCGATCCCCTGGTCGGCGAGCGAGGCGTAAAGCTCGGGGACGTTCCACGAGGCGTGCCGGACCTCGAGCACGAGAGGGAACTCGGCGAACTCGTTCGCGACGTCGCCGAGCCACTCACGGTTCTCCTCGGTCCGGCGGAAGGACCAGGGGAACTGCAGCAGCAACGCGCCGAGCCGTCGCGACCGGAGCAACGGGCGTAGCCCGGCCTTGGTGTCGCGCGCTTCCTTCTTGGTCCACGCGCTGCCGCGCTCGTGCGTGAAGCGACGCCAGAGCTTCGCCGTGAAGCAGAACGCCGGATGCGTCTCGACGCGCCTCACCCATTTCTCCGCCGTCGTGCGCTTCGGCGGACGATAGAAAGTCGAGTTGATCTCGATCGCGTCCACGTACCGCGCCAGGTACGCCAGCGGATCGAAGCCGCGTGGGGCAGGCTGCGGGTAGAGCACACCCTTCCAGTCGGCGTACGACCAACCCGCCACGCCGAAGCGGACCGGAGCCGATCTCTTGCGTCGGGCGATGCTTCACCTCCCGGGCGGGTATGCCGACCCTCCGGACCACGTCTCCACCGATGGTCCTCACGCATCCGTCGCGCCACGCGCTCACCATCTCCTTCACCCGGACGTGTGCTCGCCCGCCCATGCTCCGTCGCCTGGCACGTTGGCCGGCGACGACCGTAGAATCCCCCGATGGAATCGAGCGCACGCGACCGCAGGGCCGATCTGCTGACCCCCCAGGAGCTCGCGCGACTCGGCGGACTTGAGTTCACGGCCCGCGAGGTCGTGGAGGGCTTCGTTGCCGGGCTGCATCGCTCACCACACCGCGGCTTCTCCGTGGAGTTCGCGGAACATCGCGCCTATCAGCCGGGGGACGATCTGCGTCACGTCGACTGGCGCATGTTCGGTCGCTCCGACCGCTATTACGTCAAGCAGTTCGAGGCCGAGACGAACCTGCGGGCGTATCTGCTGGTGGACGCCAGCGCGTCCATGGGCTGGAGCTCTACCCCGGAGCTGCCGCCGAAGCTGTGGTACGCGCGGCAGCTCGCTGCGAGCCTCGCGCTCGTCCTCTCCCGGCAGGGAGACGCGGTGGGGCTGATCGGCTTCGACGAAGGCATCCGTACCTTTCTGCAGCCGCGAGGCGGGCGCAGACACTGGCACGAGATCGTGCGCTCTCTCGAGAGGCTGGACGCCTCCGGCCGGACTGAGGTCGGTAGCGCGCTGCGAGACGTGGCCTCGCGACTCACTCGGCGCGGGCTCGTCGTGCTGCTGTCGGACCTCCTCGTCGATCCCGGCGAGACCCGCGTCGCACTGAAGTACCTGCGCCACCGGGGGCACGAGGTGCTCGTCTTCCACCTGCTGGACCCCGGCGAGCGCGAGCTGCCTGCGGTGCGCGACGCCCGCTTCCTCGATCCGGAGACCGGAGAGGAGATCCCTGTCGCGACGGCGGATCTGCGCGGAGAGTACCGCGAAGCGGTGGCACGCGCGCTGGCGGAATGGGAGCGGGAGCTGAGGGAGAGCCGGATCGACTACCAGATCGTCGAGACCTCGACGCCGATGGCCAACGCGCTGCGGGCGTATCTGCGCAAGCGGGAGGCGCTCTCCTGATGGGATTCCTGTCGCCGTGGATGCTCGCGCTGGCCGCGGCGGCCGCGGTTCCCCTCCTGCTGCATCTGCTACACCGCCACCAGGGCCCGCGCGTCGTATTTCCGGCGCTCCGATACCTGCGGCGGGCGGAGAAGGAGCACGCGCGCCGGATCCGGCTGAAGCAGATCCTGCTGCTGGCGCTGCGCATCGCCGCGCTCCTCTTCCTCGCTCTCGCCGCCGGACGGCCATACGTGCGAACGGGCGGGGCCGGCCACCGCCCCACCGCCGTCGTGCTCGTGCTGGACAACTCGCTGAGCTCGGGCGCCATCGTCGGCGACCGGCGCGTGCTCGCCCGCCTGCAGGAGCGGGCGCTCCAGACCCTCGCCGCGGCCGGACCCGATGACCGCTTCTGGCTGCTGCGGGCCGGCGAGCCGTGGACGCCCGCTCTTTCCGGCGACGCGAGCGCCATCGCCCGGCGGGTACGGGAGACCGGCGTTTCTTTCGGCGCCGGCGACCTGGCGGCGTCGATCGGGCGGGGGCGAGCGCTCCTGGACGCCGGCGCCGACGGGCGTGCCACCGAGCTGCAGCTGCTGAGCGACCTGCAGGCGACCGGGCTTCCCGCGGCCATGACCACGGCGGCCGTGTCGACGACGATCGTGGTCTGGGACCCCGGTGGCGTCCCGCCCCGCAACGCCGGCGTCACCGAGCTCCAGCTCGGAGGAGGCTTCGCACCGCGGGCCGGAGAACGCACCACCGTCGCCGGGCGGGTTCAGGGCACCCAGGACTCGGTCGCGGTACGACTGCTGATCGGCGACCGCGGCGTCGCCGCCGCGGTCACGGATACGACGGGCCGCTTCGCGTTGCCTCTGACCGCGCGCTCGGTGGGTGTCCTGGCGGGCCGCGTCGAGCTGGATCCGGACGCGTTGCGCGGCGACGACCGCCGCTGGTTCGCGGCGGAAGTGCGGCCCCCGCCGATCGTGGCTCTGACGCAACCCGCACCCTTCCTGGACGAGGCGCTCGACGTGCTCGCTGGAGCGGGTCGTATCCGACGGGGACCGGCGGGATCGGCGGACGTCGTGCTGGCCCCCGGCGCGCTCGGCGTCGGTGCCGTCAGGCAGGCCGCCGCGGTCGTCGTGCTGCCTCCCGATAGCGCGGTGGAGCTGCCGGCGGCGAACCGCCGCCTCGCCAATGCGGGGCTGCCGTGGCGATTCGGCCCCGCGAGCGGCGGCGGCGAGGCCCGCTTCGCGGCTACCGCCGAGGACCCGGAGCTCGCCGCGGCCCTCGCGGACGCGAGGGTGGTAGACTTCTTCCCACTCCGCACGACCGGCCCCGACGCAGGGGATACGGTGCTGCTGCGGCTGAGCACGCGCGATCCCTGGCTGGTCAAGGGGCACACCATTGGCGGCACGACCTACGTGATGGTCGCCTCGCCGCTCGCGAGCGAGGCAACGACGCTGCCGACCTCCGCGGCGCTGATCCCGTTGCTCGACCGCATCCTCGGGCCCTGGACGACCCGCGGCGCGGCGGTGCGCGATATCCGGATCGGCGAGTCCATCGCTCTACCCCCCGCGGCGAGCGCCCTTGCGCGACCGGACGGCCGGTTCGAGCGCGCAAGAGGCGGCAGCACGATCCGCGTCACCGCTCCCGGCATCTACCGAGTCCTGTCCGAGGACTCGACGCTGGACGTCATCGCCGTCAATCCGTCCGCCTCCGAGACGCCCCTGCAGCGCCTCACCGTCCATGAGCTGGAGCGCCGGCTCGGTGGCGCCGACGTCCACGTCGCGGGCGACGCAGCGGCCTGGCGACGGGCGATCTTCCGCAGCCGCTACGGGTACGAGCTGTGGCCCGTGCTGCTGCTGGCGGCACTCGCCACGCTGGCCGCCGAGGCGCTCGTGGCGGCGAGCGGCCGGGCGCCGAGCGTCGAACAGAGGAAACCCGCAACGGAGCGCGCAAGCTAGACCTTGTCTCACCCCCGACTCATCGAAGCGATGCGCCGGCAGCCGCCGATGGAGGCGCTGCTGGAGCGCCTGCCCGGCGGCGGCGAGTCCCTCGAGCTGGCAGGGCTGCACGGCTCCTCGCGCTCTCTCCTCGTCGCGACGCTGGCGCACGTGCGGCCGAACCGGTTGTGGGTTGTTGTCGCGCCCACCCCCACGGCGGCCGAGGTCATCGAGGCAGACCTCCAGACGCTGATCACGACCGAAGCCGTCGCCCTCTATCCCCAGCGTGAGGCCTTGCCCTACGAGGCCGCGGAGCCACACGTGGAGGTCGGCGGCATGCGGGTCGAGGCGCTCGAGGCCGTCCTCGCCGGACGGGCCCGCGTGCTGGTGAGCACCGTTCGCGCGCTTCAGGAGCGCTCGGATGTCCCGGCCGAGCTCGCCGAGCTGCGCCTGACGCTCCGCGAGGGAGATACGATCCGGCCGAAGGATCTCGCGGATCGCCTCGTGGAGATGGGCTTCGAGGGCGTTCCGCTCGTGGAAGGAGTCGGCGAGTTCGCTCTGCGCGGTGGCATCCTCGACGCTTTCGGGTTCGGCTCTCCCGATCCGGTGCGGATCGAGTTCTGGGGCGACGAGATCGTCAGCCTCCGGCGCTTCGATATCCTCGACCAGCGCTCCACCGGGGAGGTGGAGCGCGTCGACCTTCTCCCCGTCGATCTGCGCGCGCCCGCTGCCGCCGGCCGCACCGCCCGCCGCTCGATCCTGGAGTTGCTCCCCGCAGATTCTCTGCTGGTCGGGCTCCAGCCGGAAGCCATGCACACCGAGCTGGATCGCACCTGGAAGGAGGTGCATCACCTCCACGACGCGGCGGTCCGACGGGGCGACCCCGCGCAGGCGCCCGCGAGCCTGTTTCTGGAGCCCCACGACGCTCGACGCCGTATCGAAGCGTTCGGCCGCCTCGAGGTGAGCGCTCACGGCCAGGGCGACGTCCGCTTCGACGTGCGCCCACCCGAGCCCGTCGAGCGAGACATGGAGAGGCTGGACGGGCTGCTACGCGCCGGCGCCGCCCGCGCCGAGCAGACGCTGATCCTCTGCGACAACGCGGGACAACTCGAGCGACTCGAGGAGCTCCTCGGCGGCGCCGCCGCGATCCCGCCGGGGACGCAGCTCGCGATCGGCGCCGTGTCCGAGGGCTTCGTCCTCGACGGCGCCGAGCCGCCGTTCCGCGTGCTCACCGACCATGAGATCTTCCAGCGTGCGAGACGGCTGCGGCGCGGACGTCGCTTCCGGGGCGCCGTCGCGCTGGAGAGCCTGTCGCAGCTTCGACCCGGTGATTACGTCGTTCACCTCGACCACGGCATTGGCCGATTCCGCGGCCTCGAACGGGTCCTCGTCGGCGAGGAGGAGATCGAGGCGCTCGCGATCGAGTATGCCGGCGGCGAGGTGCTCCGGCTGCCGGTCTATCGGCTCGACCTCATCGAGCGCTGGGTCTCGGACCAGGAGGGTTCCGAGGCACCGAAGGTCCACAAGATCGGGGGCCGGACGTGGAAGCGTATCCGACGACGCACCGAGGAGGCGATTCGGGCCCTCGCCGCGGAGCTGGTCGAGCTCTACGCGCGCCGCCAGATGGCGGAGGGCTTCGCCTACTCCCCGGACGGCCGCTGGCAGAAGGAGATGGAGTCGTCCTTCCTGTACGAGGACACCCCCGACCAACGGCAGGCGACGATCGATGTGAAGCGCGACATGGAGTCGCGACGGCCGATGGACCGGCTGATCTGCGGCGACGTGGGCTACGGCAAGACCGAGGTCGCCATCCGCGCCGCCTTCAAGGCCGTCCAGGACGGCCGACAGGTCGCGGTCCTCGCCCCCACGACGATCCTCGTGGAGCAGCACTGGCGCACCTTCTCCGAGCGGCTCGCCGACTACCCCGTCCGCGTGGAGAGCCTCTCACGCTTCCGTACCACGGCCGAGCAGCACGCCGTGCTCGCCGGGCTCGCCGGCGGCGAGGTGGACATCGTGGTCGGCACCCACCGACTGCTCCAGAGGGACGTCGTGATCCCGAACCTCGGACTGCTCGTCGTCGACGAGGAGCAGCGCTTCGGCGTCAAGCAGAAGGAGCGGCTCAAAGAGCTGAAGAAGGACCTGGACGTGCTGTCGATGACCGCGACGCCGATCCCGCGGACGCTGCACATGGCGCTCTCTGACCTGCGCGATCTGACGCTGATCCAGACGCCGCCGCGAGACCGCATGCCGGTCATCACGCACGTGCTACCGTGGTCCGATGAGGTGCTCGAGGACGCGATCCGCCGCGAGATCGATCGCGGCGGGCAGGTCTTCTTCGTACACAATCGGGTGCAAAGCATCGACCCGATCGCCGAGCGCGTGACGCGGCTCGTGCCCGACGTCGACATCGGCATCGCGCACGGACAGATGCCTGCCCACGAGCTCGACACCGTGATGGGTCGCTTCGTGGCTGGCGATGTGAAGGTGCTCGTCACCACCGCGATCGTCGAAAACGGGCTCGACGTCCCCTCCGCGAACACGCTGATCGTGCATCAGGCCGACAACTTCGGGCTCGCCCAGCTCTACCAGCTGCGCGGTCGCGTCGGCCGCTCGCACCACCGCGCCTACTGCTACCTCGTCGTGCCCGAAGGCGTCACCGAAGAGGCCGAAAGGCGGCTGCGCATCCTGGAGCACTTCACCGCCCTCGGCAGCGGCTACGCCATCGCAATCAAGGACCTCGAGCTCCGCGGCGCCGGCAACCTGCTCGGCGCCGAGCAGTCCGGCTTCGTCCACGCCGTCGGCCTCGACACCTACACGAGGCTGCTCGAGGACACCATCGCACGTCTGAAGGGCGAGAAGCCCGACGCACGCTGGGGTCCGCCCGAGGTCGCCCTCGACGGCGCCGCCTACCTGCCCGACGCCTACATCGCCGACCCCGCGCAGAAGCTCCACCTCTACCGTCGCCTGTCGCGCATCGAGGAGATCGGGCAGCTTCATGCGCTCGCTCACGAGGTGCGTGACCGCTACGGACAGCCCCCCACGGAGGTGCAGCGCCTGCTCGCCACGTCGCGCCTGCGGCTCCTCGGTCAACGGCTCGGCGTCGAGCGCATCCTGATCCGCGCCGACTCGGCGCGCCTCAACTTCCGCGAGGGCGTGGTCCCGCGCCTCGCCTCGCTGCAGGGCGCTTTCCGGGACCGCCAGCTCGACGTCGAGGTCCGCCGCACCGCACCCCTCTCGCTCGTCCTCCGTCGCTACGGCGCCGAGCCGCTCGAGGATCTGCTCGCGCAGGCGCTGGAGATTCTCGACGTCAAGCAGGCTCGCGCGGCGTGAGAGGTGTGAAGGTCCCTCCCACTTCACACTTCAGGGATCCCGGACTACTTTGCGGGGTTTGCATCTCGACGATCGACTACCGCGCCGACGCGTGCGGAAGAGTCCACAACGGAAATGACAGGCATGTTCAAGAAAATCGCGACGATCGCGCTGGCCGGCTCCGTCATCCTCGGCGCGTGTGACCGCTTCCGCGACGCCATGACGTCGCACACCGACGTGGTGGCGCGGGCCGGGGGGAACGATCTGAAGGTGGAGGATGCGGCCTCGCTGATCGCGCCGAATCCGCGGCTGCCGGCCCAGCCCGGGGTGGTGGAGGCGGTCGCGAACCTGTGGGTCGACTACACGCTTCTGGCGAAGGCTGCAGCGCAGGATTCGACGCTGTCGCAGGTCGATCTCGCCTCGGTCGTGCGGCCGGAGATGGAGAACGAGATCATCTACAAGCTGCGCGACAAGGTCGTCCAGCCCGACACCACGATCAGCGAGGACGAGCTCCGGAAGCTGTACGAGAAGGACCAGCCCGATGTCTCCGTGCACGCGCGGCACATTCTGATCCGAGTGAACGCGAACGATCCGCAGGCGAAGAAGGACTCGGCGCGGGCGCTCGCCGAATCGCTGCGCAAGCGGGCCGTAGCGGGCGAGGATTTCGCGGAGCTGGCGGAGAAGTACAGCGAGGATCCAGGCAGCGCGAAAAACGGGGGCGATCTCGGGTTCTTTCCGCGCGGCCAGATGGTCGGCCCGTTCGAGGACGCCGCCTTCAAGCTGAAGCCGGGCGAGATCAGCGACGTCGTCGAGACGCCGTTCGGCTACCACGTCATCAAGGTTGAAGAGCGACGCGCCCCGAAGTTCGAGGACAACGAGGCCCGCTTCCGCTCGCAGCTCGTCCAGCAGAGGACGGGAGAGGCCGAGAAGAAGTACATCGACGACCTCACGAGCGAGCGGCACATCGAGATCCAGGATGGCTCCTATGACGTCGCGCGGGAGCTGGCCAAGACCCCGGAAATGGCGCTGAGCGGTCGTTCTGCATCGAGAGCGCTGGTGAAGTACGACGGCGGCGGGCTGACGGCGACGGAGTTCGAGGATTTCATGCGGCGCCTCGCGCCGGGGCAGCGCACGCCCTACACGACGGCGTCGGACGATCAGCTCGAGCCCGTGCTCAAGGGCCTGGCTACACAGGAGCTGCTCGTGCAGGAGGCGAAGAAGCAGGGCTTCGACATCGACAAGGCGGCGCAGGACTCGATGGCTCGCGAGGTGCGCGGCCGACTGGTGCAGGCCGTTTCGACGATCGGCCTGAACGAGATCAAGCCGCAGAACGGAGAGTCGCAGGCGCAGGCGATCGATCGCCGCGTCACCTCGCTGGTGCAGGCGGTGGTGCGTGGCGAGGCACAGCTGCTCCCGCTCGGACCGATCGCGTACTCGCTGCGCCAGCAGTCCAAGGCCGACGTCTTCGATCGGACGTTCCCGCAGGTGGTCGAGCGGATCGAGGCGATCCGCTCCGAACAGGCGCCCGACAGCGGGGCGGCGCTCGGTGCGCCGGACACCTCGTCGGCCGGCACGCAGTCCGCACCGGCCGCGCCCGATTCCGGCGGTAGTTGAGCCGGCTCGGCGAGCGGAACCCGCTCCGCGGCAGGGGATATTACAGCGAGGCCGGCGCGCGCGTCGGCCTCGCACCTTTCATGTCCAGGATCCGCAAGGCGATGCAAGCATCAACGCAGCTTCGAATCAGGGCCTCCATCGCGGGGCTCTCGCTCGTCCTCGCCGCCGCACCAGCGGCCGCGCAGCAGCCGATGATCACCGGCACCGGGCCCGAGGTCATCGACAAGATCCTGGCGGTGGTCGGCGACAGCGTCATCACGCAGACGGAGCTCCAGGAGGCGGTGCTGCAGGAGCTGGCCGCGGGTCCGCCGCCGCAGGACACGGCGAAGCTGCGGGAGGACCTGCTCAAGCAGAAGGTCGATGAGCTCGTGCTGCTGCAGGCGGCCGCGGCCGATTCGATCGAGGCTCCGGCCGACCAGGTGGACGCGGCCGTCCAGCGCGACATCGCGCAGCGCCAGCAAGCGTTCGGAGGAGCGCAGGCCATGCAGGAGGCGCTGCAGCGGCAGGGCATGACGCTGGACGAGTTCCGCGAGCTTCTGCGAGCGCAGTGGAAGCGCAACCTCGTGATCCAGACCTACCTCCAGAGACAGCAGCAAACCCGCAATCCGCCCCCGGTCACGGAAGAGCAGATCCGCTCGTACTTCGAGGAGCACAAGGGTGAGCTGGCGAAGAAGCCGGCGACGATCACCTTCCGCCAGGTCGTCGTGGCGCCGCAGCCCAGCGACAGCGCCAGGGCCGCGGCGTTCAAGGAAGCGACGAAGGTGCTGGATGAGCTGCGCAAGGGCGCCGACTTCGCAACGCTGGCGAAGCGCTATTCGGACGATCCGTCGACGAAGGACCAGGGTGGTGACCTCGGCTGGTCGCGCCGCGGCCAGTTCGTCGAGGCGTTCGAGGACGCCGCCTATTCGTTGCCGCCGGGCGCGGTCAGCAACATCGTCGAGACGCCTTACGGCCTGCACATCATCAAGGTCGAGAAGGTGCGCGGCCCCGAGCGCCAGGTCCGCCACATCCTGATCCAGCCGGAGCGCAAGCCGGAGGACGTGCAGCGAGCGAAGGACCTCGCCGAGCGGCTCGCGCAGGAGCTCCGCGCCGGAGCCGACATCGACTCGATGATCTCGAAATACAGCGACCCATCCGAGCAGTCCCGCGTCGGGCCGTTCGAGCTGGACAAGCTGCCGCCGCCCTACGACCAGGCCCTCGCGAACGCCGCCACCGGCGAGATCGTCGGACCGATCGAGCTCGGCGCGAGCAGCCAGTCGCCCACGAAGTTCGCGGTGGTCAGAGTCACCGCCACCTCGCCGGCCGGCGACTACACGGTGGAGGATCTGCGCTCGCAGATCCGTCAGCGACTCGAGAACGACAAGCTGACGACCGAGATCATCGACGACCTGAGAGCGAAGACGTACATCGACGTCCGCCACTGAGCATGGGGCGCGCACGGATTCCCGGCGGGGCCGAATGAGCGCCGTACCCGTTCTCGCCGTCACGCTCGGCGACCCGCGCGGGATCGGTCCCGAGGTCGCCGCCGCGGCCGTCCGCGCGCTTGGAGGCGACGAAGGAATCCGCCTGATCATCGTCGGGCCCGAGGGCACCCTCGCCGACGATGTCGCCGGTGACCGGATCACGCTCGGCTACTGGAGCTCCGACGGGGGGGAGGAAGAGGCGGGGCGACTCGCCGGAATGGCCATCGAGAAAGCCGCCCACCTGGCGCTCCAGGGCGAGGTCGCTGGCGTCGTCACCGCCCCCATAGACAAGCACGCGCTCCGCCTCGCCGGGTACGCGTTCCCGGGACACACCGAGATGCTCGCGGCGCTGGCCGGGCTCGAGAGGGTCGGCATGCTGATGGCGGCCGAGCAGACCGCGCTCGGCGGGCCACTCCGCGTGCTGCTGGCCACGACCCACCTGCCTCTGCGCGCCGTGCCGGAGGCGGTCACCGGCGACCTGATCCTGGGCCAGACGCGCCTCCTCCACGAAAGCCTTCGTCTCGGCTGGAGCATCGAGCACCCACGCCTTGCGCTGTGCGCGCTCAACCCTCACGCTTCCGATGGCGGTCTGTTCGGGAGCGAGGAGGCGGACGTGCTCGTGCCCGCAGCGCAGACCTTGCGATCGGCCGGGATCGACCTCGCCGGGCCGCTGCCGGCCGACACGGTGTTCCTCCGTGCGGCCCGTGGCGAGTTCGATGCCGTCATCGCGCCCTACCATGATGTGGGTATGGCCGCCTTCAAGACCGTGGCGTTCGGCCGCGGCGTCAACGTCACTCTCGGGCTGCCGTTCGTACGCACATCGCCGGACCACGGCACGGCGCTCGACATCGCCGGCCAGGGCAGTGCCGATGCGGCATCGATGATCGAGGCCACCCGCCTCGCGCAGCGGCTGGTCGCCGCCCGGGCCGGCGCCAGCGGAGCCACCGCATCCGCTCCATGATCCGCTTCGACCACGTCTTCAAGGAGTACCCGCGGTCGGGCCTGGCACTGAGCGATGTCACGTTCTCGCTGACGAAAGGCGAATTCTGCTTCCTGACCGGGCACAGTGGCGCCGGGAAGTCCACCGTGCTGCGACTGATCCACATGGAGGAGCGCCCGACGCGGGGCGAGATCCGCGTGGGCGGCCACGATGCGCGCACCATCCGGCCGCGTGACATCGCGATCCTTCGCCGCAAAGTGGGCTTCGTCTTCCAGGACTTCCGTCTTCTCCCGGACCGCACGGCGAGCGAGAACGTCGCGTTCGCGCTGGAGGTGACCGGCGCCCGACGGAACGTCGTGCGCACGAAGGTGCAGCGCCTGCTCGCACGGGTCGGGCTCGCGGCGAAGTCGCAGGCTCTGCCCACGGAGCTGTCCGGCGGTGAGCAGCAGCGCGTGGCGATCGCGCGCGGCCTGGCGAACGACCCCGTATTGCTTCTCGCGGACGAGCCGACCGGAAACCTCGACCTGCGTGCGACGCGGGGGATATTGGAGTTGTTTCGCGACATCAACGCCGCCGGCACCGCGGTGCTGATGGCCACCCACGATCTCGATCTGATGCGGACGTTTGCGGCCCGTCGCACGATCGAGCTCGACAACGGCCGCATCGTGTACGACTCCTCCCGGCAGGAGTAGGCGAGCGCATGTACGCGATCCGCGAGGCACTGGCCGCGTTTCGCCGGACGCCTCTGATGACCGTGCTGTCCGCCACGATGATCGGGCTGTCGCTGCTCGTGGCCGGGCTCTTCGGCATCGTCGCCTACAATGTCCAGCGCGCGCTGCAACGCGTCGAGTCGCGCATCGAGATCATGGCGTACCTGCGCGACAGCGCCGACCCCGACGTCGTTCAGGTGCTGCAGCGCGACATCGCCTCCTTCCCCGAGGTCAGCGAGGTTCTCTACATCTCTCCCGATCAGGCGCTGGAGACCGCCCGCGCGGAGCTCGGGGAGCTGGGCCCCGTCTACGACGAGTTGGAGACGAACCCGTTGCCGGCTTCCCTCGACGTCCGGCTCCACGCCGGTCAGCGCGATGCCGCCGCGGTCCGGGCGATCGCCGAGCGGATCCGGGCTTTCCCCGCCGTCGAGGACGTCCTCTACGGCAACGACTGGCTCGACCGCGTCTACCTGCTGCGCCGCATTGCGGGAGTGGCGACCCTCGTCCTCGGCATGGCCTTCGCCGCCGTCGCAATGCTGATCATCGGGGCCGCCGTGCGTATGGCGATCTTCGCCCGGCGGGAAGAGATCGTCGTGATGCGCCTGGTCGGCGCGACCGACGGCTACGTGCGCTCCCCATTTCTGATCGAGGGGATGATCACGGGGCTGCTCGGCGGCGCGCTGGCGCTCGCTCTCACGTTCGGAGTCTACACGCTGCTCTCCCGGCTCGAGTTTCGCCTCGAATGGATCCCGCTCGAATGGGTGATCGGCGGCCTCGCGGCCGGGACGGTCTTCGGCATCCTGGCCAGTGCGATCTCCGTACGCCGGCACCTGCGGGAGGTCTGAGCGTGAGAGCCCGACTGCTGCTCGCGCTGCTCGCGCTCCTGTTCGCTGTACCCGCCGTCGCGCAGGACACGCTCCGGCAGGAGCTGCGCGACAGCCGCCTGAGGCTGGAACAGATCCGGCGCGAGCGCGAGCAGCTGCAGCAGGAGATGCAGCAGCTCCAGACGCACGTGAAGGACGCATCCGGCGAGCTGGCAAACATCGAGCGCCAGGTCTCGACGTCGACGCGGGCGCTGCAGGAGCTCGACTTCCAGGCCGGCACGACGCAGGCGAGCATCGACGCCGTCACCGCGGAGCTGCTGCGCTCGCGGGATCTGCTCGCAGAGCGGACCGCCATGCTGAACCGCAGGCTTCGCAGGATCTACGAGCAGGGACCGATGCACTCTCTGCGGGTGCTGCTCGGGGCACGGTCGTTCGGAGAGCTCCTGAACCGGTACAAGTACCTGCACCTCATCGCCCTGCACGATCGCGTACTGGTTACCGAGATCCGTCGACTCGAAGCGGAGCTCAGCGCGCAGGAGCGCGTGCTGAGTCAGCGGCACGACGAGCTCGAGCAGGTGCGCGCGGAGAAGCAGGACGAGGTGGTACGGCTCCAGCAATTGGAGTCGCGGCACCAGCGTACGCTGTCGGCGTATCGCTCTCGGCAGAAGAAGGCGGCCGGACGGCTGGACGCGCTCGAGCGGGACGCCCGCCGATTGACCGACCTGGTCGCGGACCTGGAGCGCCGCCGCAAGGAGGAGGAGCGGCGCCGCGCGGTCGCCGGGCGGCCGGCGGAGAGCGGAACGATTACGACGCGGGACCTGGGCAGCCTTCGCTGGCCCGTGCAGGGTCGAGTGCTCTATCGTTTCGGTCCGGAGCGAAAGCCGAACGGGGTCGTGCTCCGCTGGAACGGGATCGGCATCGGCGCCGACGTCGGGTCGCCGGTGAAGGTGGTCGAGGCCGGCACGGTCGTCCTCGCCGGCCCGTTCGAAGGCTACGGTCCGTCCGTCATGGTGAGCCACGGCGGCGGTTACTATACCCTCTACCTCTATCTGGATGCGGTGCGGGTGACCCAGGGGCAGCATGTCGGCGCCGGCGATATCATCGGGACGGTGGGCGGAGCACGCACGCCGGAAGGCCCACACGTGGAGTTCCAGGTCCGGGCGCCAGTGAACGGCGCACCCGTCGCGGTCGACCCGCTCAGCTGGCTGCGCCGGGGCGAGGGCTCGTGAGCGGGCTGCCACCCGTACAGGGGCACGAAGAGACCCGCGTCGCGCTCGCCCGCGCCGTCGAGCGGGGCCGGCTTCCGGGTTCGATCCTGATCTACGGACCGACCGGGGTCGGGCGGCAGCGGCTCGGTCTCTGGCTCGCGCAGCTGCTCCTCTGCGAGGCTCCGGACGGCGGGCCCTGCGGTGTGTGCCGAGGCTGCCGTCTGACCCAGAAGCTCGAGCACCCCGACCTGCACTGGTTCTTTCCCCTTCCCCGTCCGCGCGGCACCAGCGGCCCGGAGAAGCTGCTGGAGGCACTGGAGGACGCACGCGCTGCGGAGCTCCAGGTTCGCCGGGAGAACCCGCTCCGGCAGACAGTGCGCGGAGAACCCGTCGGACTCTACCTGGCGCAGGTACACGCGCTGCGCCGCCGTGCGGGGGCGCGGCCGGCAATGGGGCGCCGCCGCGTCTTCCTCATCGGCGACGCGGAGCTGCTCGTGCCCCAGGAGTCCAGCCCGGAGGCCGCCAACGCGCTGCTGAAGCTGTTGGAGGAGCCGCCCGACGACGCGGTCTTCATCCTGACGGCGACGGAGCCGGATTCGCTCCTCCCGACCATCCGATCTCGCCTGCTGCCGATCCGCCTCTCGCCCCTGCCCCTCGCCGAGGTGGCCGCGTTCCTCGTGGAGCACGCCGGTGCGGACGCAGCGGCCGCCGAGCGGGCGGCTCGACTGGCGCAGGGGTCGATCGGGCGGGCACTGGCGTTCCTGCCACAGGAAGACGGGGAGGAGGGACCGCTGGAGTCGCTGCGGCGTCAGGCGTGGCAGCTGCTCACCGCGGCCCTCGCCGAGGGACCCGTTCCCCGCCTCGCTGCGGCCCACGCCGAATCGCCTGCGGGCGCCCGCGGCGGATTCCGCGACGCGCTGGACTTCCTCGCGATCTGGTGTCGAGACCTCGCCGCCGTGGCCGAGAGATCGGAGGCGGAGGTCATCAACGCCGACGCCATCGAGTCGCTGCGCCGCATGGCGGCTCGCTACCCGGCCGCGGGGGCTGGAGCGCCGGCGGCGATCGCGCTCATCGAGCAGGCCCGCACTCTCGCCTCCGGGAACGTCAACCCGCAACTGACGCTGGCCTGGCTGCTCCGCCGGCTGGCCCGCGCACTGGACGGAATCATGACGGAGGTGGCTCCGTGAGCAGACGGCTGACGCACCAGGATGAGGAGGGTCGCGCCCGCATGGTCGATGTGGGCGACAAGGCGGAGAGCCGCCGGGAAGCGACCGCCGAGGGGTGCCTGATGATGGAGCGCTCGACGTTCGACGCGCTGGTCGAGGGCAGGACGCCGAAGGGCGATCCGCTGCTCGTCGCGCGCATCGCCGCGATCCAGGCCGCCAAGGGAACGGCCACGCTGATCCCACTCTGCCACCCTATCGCGCTCGATGACATCGATGTCGAGCTCAGCCCCGATCCCGCGCTACCGGGGATCCGCGCCACCGCGACCGCACGGGTGACCGCCCGCACGGGCGTGGAGATGGAGGCGCTGACCGCCGTCTCGGTGGCGCTGCTCACCGCGTACGACATGTTGAAGGGTATCGAGCGAGGCATGCGCATCGAGGGCATCCGGCTGCTGCGCAAGAGTGGGGGTCGGAGCGGCGATTGGGCGGCGGAAAAGGGGCGGCCGGACCCGGTGGCGTAGTCGCCGCCGGGCAACGACTTGGACGAGTTTTCCACAATCCAGGCCCCATCCAAGGCCGTTGCGCGAGGTCCGGAGCCGCGTCATCATTGCGCCGACCGGTTCCCCGAGCCGGCCGAAAGGAGTCGAATCGACGGATGGGCACACTGCTGTCACGGTGGGAGGAACAACAGCGCGGACGCCTTCAGCGCCTGATGGTGAGCGCGAGAGGACTCCTGCGCTCGCTGCGGGCTTTTGTCGTGCTCGGGCTCGGCTTCGTCTTCGGCGTCCACTTCGCGGCGTTGCCGGCGGGAGTGCCGTCGCTTCCGGCCATGCGGGCGCTGCAGACGCGTCTCCACGAGTCGCAGCACGCGCTCACGGCTCGCAGCGGTGAGATCGCCCTGCTCCGCCAGGA
Source organism: uncultured Gemmatimonadales bacterium (assembly GCA_963798855.1). Classification (GTDB taxonomy): domain Bacteria; phylum Gemmatimonadota; class Gemmatimonadetes; order Longimicrobiales; family RSA9; genus CAWCUU01. Next base: position 113,641 of record CAWCUU010000003.1, read on the forward strand.
GATCGAGCGCATGCGGACCGTGATGCGGCAGTCCAGCCGCTACGGCATTCCGGCCGATCTCTCGAGCGCGATCTACGACAACGCCGTCGCGGAGGGGATCCAGCCTTCGCTCGCCTACAGTCTCGTCCGCGTCGAAAGCCAGTTCTCCCGCTTCGCCGTCAGCGACAGGGGAGCCGTGGGGCTGACGCAGATCATGCCGACCACTGCCGCGGAATTGGACCGGAGTGCGACGTACGATCGGCTGTTCGATCGCGATACGAACCTGCGGCTCGGCTTCCGCTATCTGCGGATCATGCTGCAGAAGTACGGCGGTGACCTGCGCCTCGCGCTTCTCGCATACAACCGCGGACCGGGCACCGTCGATTCGATCCGGCACGTCGGCCGCGACCCCGCCAACGGGTACGCCCGGGCCGTGCTCGGCGGCGTTCGCTGAAGCAGGAGACGGACGACTCGCGTCAGGCCGCCTCCGGCGGGCCACCACGCGGGTCGTCCGCCTCGACCACCTCCTCCTCCGTCACGCCCACCACCTCGCCGTCCGCGAACTGTACCATGTAGCCTTCACGGCCCTCGCTGCTGTTCTCCGGACCCCAGTGCCCCACCACCTCGCCCACTTCGTCGCGGTACCGCTCGGACTGCGTGTAGCGCGGATTCGTGACCTTGACCCAGAGCATTGATCGACTCCTGCGGATTCCGGTTGGAAGATCGGAATCCGAGAGGCCATGCACGAGGCGGGCCAGATGTTTGCCGGCCGCTAAACCCCGATCTTCAACGTCTGACCCGGCTGGATCACGCTTCGACGGCCGAGCTCGTTCCACGCCCGCAGCTGACCGACGCTGACGTTGTGGCGCTGCGCGATCATCCACAGCGAGTCCCCCCGCCGCACCCTGTAGCTGCGGAAGTCGGAGGACCGGTGCTCCGCCGCCACGCTCGCAACCGCGGCGCCGTCCTCACCCATCGGCACCTTGATCTCCTGGCCGACCTGCAGCCCGCGAGGCGTGACCCCTTCATTCACCGCTCGCAGCGCGGCGACCGTCGTGCCGAAGCGCTGCGCAACGTGGGAGAGCGTCTCGCCACGATGGATCGTGTAGCTCGCGAGCTCGACGTGGTCGCTCGACTTCCACCCCGAGTACACCCGCTCGAAGTTCTGCGCGAAGACCTGCTCGCCTCCCACCGGCACGCGCACGCGGTACCCACCTCCCGGAGGCGTCAGCCCCCGCACGAGCTGCGGGTTCAGTTCCCTGAGCGCATCCTCGTCCGCACCGGACGCCTCCGCGACCGTGCCGAGCGGAGTCGCGCCGGGGACCAGGACCTCCTCGTACTGGAACGGCTGCTCGTAGTCCAGCTCCGTGAACCCGTAGCGGACCGGGTCCTTGCCGATGAAGCCGGCCGCGAGCATCAGCGGCACGTAATCGCGCGTCTCCTGCGGCAGGTACTGGTCGATCTTCCAGAACAGCGACTCGTCGCCCTTCTGGCCGCCCGCCTTCTGGCGGAGCACGCGCTCCACACGGTTCTCCCCCGTGTTGTAGGAGGCCGCGGCCAGGTACCAGCTACCGAACTCGTCGTGCAGATCCTGCAGATAGTCCAAGGCGGCGTCGGTCGCCTTCTCCGGATCGCGACGCTCGTCCACATACGCGTCGACCTTCAGCCCGTAACGCCGTCCCGTCTCCGCGATGAACTGCCACATCCCGGCCGCCGCCGCCTTCGAGTACGCGTTCGGCGACAGCCCGCTCTCGATGAAGGCGAGGTACACGAGGTCCTCCGGCATTCCGCGCTCCCGCAGCTTCGCGCGGATCATCGGGCCCCATTCCCCGAGCCGCTCCAGCCACTGCCGCGTCCGATCCGAGTTGCGGCCCTTCAGAAAGTCGATCCAGAAGCCGACTCGATCGTTGTACGTGACCGGCAGATCCCAGCCACGATCCTCGACCCAGCGGACCCCGCTCTCGTCGCTCGGTGCCTCCCTCGCCGCCGCCGCATACTCGTCCGTGGGAGCCGGCGTGCGCTCCGGCGGCCGCACCACTCGGGCGCTCACCAGGCCGACCGCAAGGGCGATCAGACCCGTCACGAGAGTCCGGTTCCGCTGAATGCTCGCCATGCTCGCTCCCTTCCTCGAAGACGTCCATTGCTCGGATCGGACAGGCAACCCTGCGGCGCGCTCGTCGCGCACCCGCCCACGGCGACGTCCGCGCAGGCGGTGGACGCGCCACCATCGGCGCAGCGCTACCGTACATCCAAGCCGTTATACCCTAATAGCTTAACCTATATCAAACGGGGATTGAACCGAAGAAATACCGTAAGCCGGAAGCCCACCGAGCCGCGCTTCTGAGATCACGGAACGCGCCGCCGGCGCCGTCGAGCGATGTGGAGGGGTTACTCGGGGCGGTTCAGATAGTTTCCGAGAATCCGGTTGAGCCCGGCGAGCACGGCCAGCGCGGCGGCCCGGGCCGGACCCTCCGTCTCCATCACCGTACCGACGAAGCGCTGCGTCGGGGGGCCTGATCCATGGATCGATACGGCGACGAGCTGCGTGTCGAACGCGCGGAATTCCTTGACGCCGGTCAGGCGCAGGGAGATGGCGTCGCCGGCCACGTTGGCGACGGCCTCGAGAGTGGCGAGAGCGGCGGTACGAAGCTCGATCGGATCGGATCGCTCGCCGACGGCCTCGCCAATGTGCACCTCGCCCTTCCATTCGAGCGTGGTGCGGAACCGGGTGGAACGGGTCTCGTCCTCGGGGATCCGCTCGATGCCGACGAAGCGGACCCGACGCTCGGTGGCGAAGCCGGCGACACAACGGATCTGGATGGCGTCGCGGTCGAGCTCTGCCGCTGCGAGCGCCGCCTGGAGCTCCTCTTCGAGGTCATCCGGCGTGAGACGGGGCGGTCCGACGATCCAGAGGGTGGCGCTCTCCTCGTCGAAGAACGCGGTCTCGACCCCTTCGTGCCTGCGCAGCATCTGTCGGAGGCGGCTGAGGCCCTCCGGCGCCTGGATGTGGGACATCGGTGCCTCGTGTAGAGACGCGGTACCGGGGAGAGATCAGGAGGTCGGCATCGTTAGTATAGACGTCGTCGCAAACGCGTGTCAAGAAAGAGGATCAGAATCGGAGGAGGGCGCCCACGCCCTCGATGCGTTCCATGGCGCCGGCATCGACGAAGGCCACATCGGCATCGTGCTCCGCGGCAAGGCGGACCATCGTCTCGATGAGGTCGACGCCGTCGCGGGTCTCGCCGCCACAGTAGGGGCATCGGTCCGCGGTTCCGGCGAGGTAGAAGCCGCACTTCCGGCAGCGTGAGCCGCGGCGGTCCACATCCGCCGCGACGACCAGGGTCTGGACCTTCCCTTCCTGGAGCTGCTCGAGCGTGCGGGCGAAGCCCGCGGTCGCATAGTGCTCCTGTCCAACGCGTTCCTTCAGCCGCAGCAGTGCATCCGTGTCGTGGTGCTCGTCCCGGGCGCGAAGCGCGGGCGACAGCCGATCGAGCAGCTCGGCGCTGGTCGCATCGAGCGGCGCGTGGGCGGTGTGCGCCACGCGATTCCGGACCGCCTCCGGCAGATATTCGAGGAAGTTGCGCACGTTTTCGTCCGTGCCGAGCACGACGTAGTCGTCCGGCTGATAGCGCTGATCGAACTCGCGCACCTCCTGCGCGAACTCCTTGAAGAAGTGCCGCACCTCTTCCGCCTTGCGGCTCTGGTAGTCGCGCGCGGAGTACCCGCCGCGCCTGATGTCGTGCGGCGCGGGGTATGGCTGCGTGTCCACCTGGTGCTCCCGCACGGGCCGCCCCATGTAGACGCTGATCATGCGCAGGTGCTCGCGGTCGACGAGCAGCACGCCGTGATGCCGCCAGCTCCCGAGCAGCCGAACCAGCGGCGTGATCACCGGCGCCTCATCGATCTCCAGCCGGTTCTCGATCGGGACCGCGAACTGATACGCCTGCATCCAGTCGCCGCCGAGCTGGACGAAGATCGCCACACCGCGGTTCGACTCTTCGAAGTCACGGTCGATCCAGCCCTCGACCCGGTCGAGCGCGGCGCCCACCTTGCCGGCGAGGTGGTCGTTGCGTGCTCCGGCGCTGTCGGCGAAATGGCCTCGCTGCTTGTTCAGAAATAGTCCGTAGGTTCTTTTGTTGTCGGAATTTACGGACATGTCGAGGTAGAGGGAGAGCACCGGGTGACCGTCGGTATCGAGATGCAGGAGGTCCGGGAGATCCGCTTTCGATAGCATGTCGGCTGGCGTCGGTGAACGGGTGACAGACACGCCTCCACGGGGCGCAAGCTTCATGCCCCCTGCGGCGTCGCCGGCGAGACGGGTGGAGCGGCGGGGCGGCAGCGACGCACGGCGGCCAGGCTCTTCCGTTCGCGCCTCGCTTCACGCGCTACAGGTGGTAGTTCGGCGCCTCGCGGGTGATGGCGACATCGTGCGGGTGGGACTCCCTCAACCCTCCCGCGGTGATGCGGACGAAGCGGGCCCGCGTGCGCAGGGCCTCGATGTCCGGGGAGCCGCAGTACCCCATGCCGCTGCGAAGCCCACCGACGAGCTGGAAGATGACGTCGCTGACGGGACCGTTGTACGGCACGCGTCCCTCGATCCCCTCGGGGACGAACTTGCGGGTCGCGAGGGCCTCCTCCTGGAAGTAGCGGTCGGCGGAGCCCTCCTCCATGGCGGAGAGGGAGCCCATGCCGCGCACGGTCTTGTAACGACGACCCTCGAGGAGGAACGTCTCTCCGGGGCTCTCCTCCGTGCCGCCGAACATCGAGCCCATCATGACCGAATGCGCGCCGGCCGCGATCGCCTTGACAATGTCGCCGGAGAACTTGATACCGCCGTCGGCAATGACCGGGATCGCGCCGTCGACGCCGCGAACGGCCTCCATCACGGCGGTCAGCTGCGGCACGCCGACGCCGGTGACGATGCGCGTCGTGCAGATGCTGCCGGGTCCGATCCCGACCTTGACGGCGTCGGCGCCGCGCTCCGCGACGGCGGCCGCTCCTTCCCGGGTGCCGACATTGCCCGCGATGATCTGGACCTCGGGGAAGCGCTCACGCGTGCGGGCGAGCGCCTGCAGGACGCCCTCGGAATGTCCGTGGGCCGTGTCGATGACGAGCACGTCGCAGCCGGCCTCCACGACGGCCTCGGCGCGCTCGAAGTCACCGACGGTGGTCCCGATCGCGGCGCCGACCCGCAGCCTGCCGTGCTCGTCCTTGCAGGCGTTCGGGAACTGGCGGCGCTTGAAGATGTCCTTGACCGTGATGAGGCCGCGCAGGTGCCCCTGTGCGTCGACCACGGGAAGCTTCTCAATGCGGTGCCGGTGGAGGATCTCCTCGGCCTCCTCCAGGGAGGTGCCGATCGGCGTCGTGATCAGGCCAGCGGACGTCATGACGTCGCGGATCAGCCTGTCGTGCCGTGTCTCGAACTGCAGGTCCCGGTTCGTGATGATGCCGACGAGCCGCTTGTCGTCCCCCTCCACGATCGGCACCCCGCTGATCGAGAACTGCTCCATCAACCGGAGCGCATCCGCGATCGGACGATCCGGCGTCAGCGTGATCGGGTTCATGATCATGCCGCTCTCCGAGCGCTTCACCCGATCCACCTCGGTGGCGTGACGCTCGATCGGCATGTTCTTGTGGACGATGCCGATTCCGCCCTCCCGCGCCATCGCGATCGCCATGCGCGACTCCGTGACCGTGTCCATTGCCGCGGACACGAGCGGGATGGACAGCCGGATGCCACGGGTCAGACGGGTGCTGACATCGGTGTCGCGCGGATGAACTCCCGAATAACTCGGGAGCAGGAGCACGTCGTCGAAGGTCAGCCCCTCCCCCTTCAGTCGCTCGTTTTGCCCATTCGCCATCGGACCTCCCGGATGCACGAAGCCCGCGTGAAGCGCGCGCCGTCGGCGCGCCCCTCCGCGGGCCTGTTTCGCCTTCTGTTCGAACTCCCTCTCTCCATGGAGGAACCTAGAGCAGCCCTCTCGGGGCTGTCAAGCAGCCCGGCCTCAGCTCGGAGCCGGGCCGTCCGCGGCCTTTTCGGCTTCGCCCAGGTCGCTGCCAGGCGGGGCTTCGCCGTCCCGCTGCGGCGGCCCCGGTCTGACCTCCGGCTTCCTGGCCGGGCCGATGGAGCCGACCACGCGCTGCGGTGAATCGGATTGCCGTGCAGGCAGCTTCCCGGTGCCCGGGCCGGTCCGCTTCGGATCGGGACGGCTCGGCGCGGTCTCGAAGATCCCGCTCAGCCCGTCGATCACCTTCCCCGCCGTGCTGACGAGCTTCATCGTGCCGCTCATGGTGCGGGCGGCCAGAGACCGCGCGCGCATCCCATCCTCGAGGCGCTCGGCGAAACGCTGGAAGCCGCTCGAGGGAGCGGCGGATCTCTCGGCATAACGAGACTCCAGGAACTCAATGTAGTCGAGGACCTGGTACAGCTGCGCCTCGGGCAGCACATCCAGCTTACGGAGAACCCTCTTCTTCAGCACGTCGTGCATCTCGCCTCCATGAATGCCACACTCCTGAATGATACCCCGCCTGCCCGGAAACGGCGAGACCGCCGGGGCTTTCCCGCACGCAGCCTTCGAGCCGGCTCCCGTTCTCATCGTTCGTACAACGGCCCGAGGCGGCCCGCGGTTTCGTCGCCCCGCCGCGTTGACACTGTTCCCGGGGCCGATCTAGCTTCGAAGTCACCGGGGCGCGCACGAGGCGCGACCCGCGCTGGGGGTTCGGACGGGGAGGCGGAACAGGATGGAGTTTCTTCCACTTCGCAGCGTCGAGCTTCGGCCGGATACCCTCCGCGCCTACGACGTGTGGCTCGAGGGGCTGGAGCGCGAGCTGGGCCAGCCGGACTGCGATCGTAATGAGCTGTGCCGCCGGGTCCTGACGGACATCTATTACCCGCAATATCGCGAGATCGACCCGGGGGAGCTGCCGGAGCCGACGCGCATCGCCCTGCTGCAGATGGACCCCCGAAACATCACGCTCGAGCCCGAATACTACGCGGAGATCGACGTCGATCGGTACGCACGGGTCAAGCCCCTGATCTGGCTATGGGAGATGTTCGACAAGAGCCCGCTCGGTGAGAACGTGCACCTGGGCGTGCGCTTTCGGCGCATTCTCGCCCGGCGGATCTTCCGACGGTGCGGCCGCAACTTCAAGGCGTTCCACTTCGTCAAGTTGTCCTTCGGCTACAACCTGGTCGTGGGGGACGACGTCGTGGTCCATCGCCACGTGCTGCTCGACGATCGTGGCGGGATTCGGATCGGCAACCGCTGCTCGATCGCGGACTATGCGAACATCTACAGCCACACGCACTCGATCGCGGACGGCCGCGACGTCGACTGCCCGCTGACCGTGCTCGGCGAGGGCGTACGGATCACCTACCACGCGACGGTGCTCGCCGGCGTTCACGTGGCCGACGACGGAATGGTGGGTGCTCTCGCCGTGGCCACGAAGGACGTCCCGTCAGGCGAGGTCGCGGTCGGCATCCCGGCGCAGCCGAAGCTCCGCAAGCCCCCGCTCAATGCCCGCCCCGAGCACCCGGCCACGCGCGATCCGCTGGCGAACGACGAGTAAGGAGCAAGGTGATGAGTTCCACGATTGTCCGGAGCCGGGGTTGGCTCGGCCTGCTGTTGCTGGTGTCGGCTCCCGCGGCTGTGCAGGCCCAACAGCCGACGGACTCGATTTTCGCGGCATGCGTCGCGAACGACACGACATCGGAGTGGCGCCAGGTCGCCGCAGCCTGGCAGCGCGGCTCCGCGGCGCCGCCCACGGATCCGTCGCTCCGGACGCGGCTCATCGAGCTCGCACGGCGGGACCAGCTGATCCGCCAGGTTCCCGACATGGTCGACTCGCTGCGCAGCGGGACCTACATCCAGCGGATGACCGCAGTTGACTCCGCGAACGCGGCCGCGCTCCGGGAGATCGTCCAGGAGCACGGCTGGCCGACGCGCACCACGGTAGGCACGGAGGGGGCGTCGGCGGCCTTCCTGCTCGCGCAGCACAACCCATCGATCCAGGACTGGGCGCTCGATTTGATGCGGACGCTGCCTGCCGGCGAAGTCTCACCGACCGATCTCGCAATGCTCGAGGACCGGGTTCGAGTTTCGCATGGCAAGCCACAGCTCTTTGGTACGCAACTCCATGCCACGCCGGACGGGAAGTCGATGGTCTTCGGTCCGATCGCCGATCTCGCCCACGTCGACGCGCGCCGCGCGAAGCTGGGCCTCTACCCTCTGGATTCCTACATCTGCATGATTCAGGGTGTCTACGGACTGAACGTCCAGCCCCCGAAGCCCGCCGGCAGCTAGCTCGACCCCCGTGGCCGCACCGCTCGCTCGACGAGCGCCAGCGCGCCGTCGACCGCGAATGCCAGAAGCGCCGCAGGGATCGCCCCGGACAGGATCATCCGCGTGTCCGAAAGCGCGAGGCCGGCGACGATGGGGTCGCCGAGTCCACCGGCCCCGATGAACGCCGCCATGGTCGCCGTGCCGACGTCGATTACTGCTGCGGTGCGGATCCCGGCCATGATGATCGGCGCGGCCAGCGGCAGGCGGACGAGCCGCAGTACCTGCACCGGGGTCATGCCGATCGCCTCCGCGGCCCGCACGGCGGCGGGATCGGCATCCCGGACCCCGCTGTAGGTGTTTCGCGCGATCGGATACAGCGAGTAGAGGAACAGTCCGATCAGCGCCGGTCGGATCCCGATGCCGAAGAGTGGGATCATGAAGGCGAGCAGCGCGATGCTCGGTACCGTCTGCAGCAGGCCGAGCCCCCGCACTGCCGACTCCGCCGAGCGACGGAAGCGCTCCAGCGCGACGCCGAGCGGCACCGCCACGAGGATCGCGGCGAGAAGGGAGACCGCGACCAGCACCAGATGCCTCCGCGTGAGGCGCCACAGGTCGGCACGCTTCTCCCAAAGATAAGCCGGCAGAGCGGCCGGCGCGGATGCCTTATCCGCCGTGCTCTCGCGGCTGCGCCCCGGCCCCGCACGGCCGACCGCCGAATCCCGAACGACGCCCACCGACTGGAGCGCCTCGGCGGCCACACGCGCCACGGGCTCGCCCCCGACCTCGACCCGCTCGTTCAGCCGCCGCATCATCGACTCGTCCAGCCGGCCGCCGAGCTCCTCCAGCGTGGCCATCACCCCCGGACGATGCGCCGCGACTTCGGCGGACACGAGCGGGGCGGCCTCGTAGGCCGGAAAGAAGCCGCGGTCGTCGCGGAGTACGACCAGGTCGTAGCGCGCGATCGCTCCGTCCGTCGAGTAGCCGTCGATGACGTCCACCTCGCCGGCAGCGAGCGCCCGGTACTTCACGGCCTGCAGGAGCGACCGGACCGCGGCGAATCGGAGAGCGTAGGCCCGCCGCAGGCCGGGCAGCCCATCGTCGCGTCCGATGAAGTCGGGACTGAGGCCAGCCGTCAGAGTTGGCGCGACGCGGCTCAGGTCGGTGAGCGAGCGCAGCCCGTAGCGCTCCGCGGTCTCGCGACGTACGGCGATCGCGTACGTGTTCTGGAAGCCGAGTGGCGGCAGCCACCGGACGCCCCACCGCTCCTCGAAATCACCGGCGACCCGTCTGAAGACGGCTCGCGGGTCCGACATTGGGGGTGCGCCCAGGATCGCGACGAGGCCGGTCCCCGTGTATTCCGGGTAGACATTCAATGGCGCCCGCGCGGAGGGCGCGGAAGCTGATCTCCGTCGCGCCCAGCCCGGCGCGTCGCTGCACACGATAGCCGCGAGCCTCGAGCAGCTGGGCGAACATCTCGGCAAGGATGTACGACTCCGCGAACGGCTTCGACCCGACCACCACCGGCCGCTCGCCCTCCGCTATCGTCTGCGCGGCGGCCCTCCACGCCCCGGCCGGCCCGGCAGCCAGCGCCAGCGCCCCGATCGCAAACAGACTCCGGGCGGTCATCGCGCCTCGATCCGCGCCGTCCTCAGGAGGCGCTCGACGTAGGGACTCGCCGGCGACCGCCGCAGCACGTCCGGCGTCGCGACCTGCTCGAGGCGCCCCGCTCGCAGAACCGCCACTCGATCGGCGAGTCGTACGGCCTCGTGGAGATCGTGCGTCACGAGCAGCATTGCGATGCCGAGCCGGCGGCGGAGCTCGTCGAAGGCCTCCTGCAGCTCGGCTCGGGTGATCGCGTCCAGGGCGCCGAACGGCTCGTCGAGCAGGACAATGGAAGGTCGGCCGGCGAGGGAGCGGGCGATCGCGACGCGCTGACGCTGCCCGCCGGAAAGCTGCGCCGGCCAGCGCGAGCCGAAGTCTTCGGGCGGCAGGCCGACGAGGCGAAGTGCCTCTTCCGCGGCGGCACGCGACGGCTCTCGCCGCAGCCACGGCACCGTCTCCGCGTTGCGCAGCACCGACCAGTGTGGCAGCAGACCGCCCTCCTGCTGAACGTAGCCGAGGCTCCTGCGCAGCGTCACGACGTCCACCGCCGCCACGTCCTCGCCGCGAACGCGTACGATCCCGGAGTCCGGGACGACGAGTCGGTTGAAGCAGCGCAGCAGCGTGGTCTTGCCGGATCCGCTCTCTCCGACCAGCGCGACCGCTTCGCCAGGCTCGACGACGAGCGAGACCCCATCCAGCGCGGTGATTTCGCCGTAGTGCTTTACGACACGCTCCGCCTCGAGCGCCGGGCTCGCCCTCTCCGCCTTCTCAGGCGTCTGCGTAGCGCTCCAGGCGCAGCAGGACGGACTGCACCCCCTCCGCGAACGTGGGGTGAACCATCTCCGCATCCACGAGCGCGCTCACCGGTGACCTGGCCGCCATGAGCGCGACGAAGATGTGGATCAGCTCACCCGCCTCCGCACCGACGATCCGTGCGCCGATCAACCGCTGGCTCTCGGGGTCCACGAGCACCTTCAGGAGGCCCGCGCTCCGTCCGGTTTCCTGCGCGCGCGCCACGGCGCCGAAGGACATGGTCGCGGATTCGAAGCGCACCCCCCTCTTCCGCGCTTCCTTCTCCGAGAGTCCGACCCCCGCGACCTGTGGATCCGTAAACACGGCGTGCGGGACCAGGCGGTCCGCCCGGGTGCGCCTCCCTCTGCCTACCAGGAGATCGAACAGGATGCGATGGTCGTCCCAGGCGGCGTGCGTGAACTGTGGCCCGCCGGCGGTCACGTCGCCGACGGCGTAAACGCCTTCGGCGCTCGTCCGGTAGTGGTCATCCACGACGACGAAGCCCCGCTCGTCTAGATCGACGCCGGCCGCATCGCAGCCGAGATCGTCCGTGTTCGGCCGTCTCCCCGTCGCGACGAGCAAATCCGAGCCCTCGAGGACGTCGCCGCCTTTCAGCTCGAGACGGATCGTGCTTCTGCCCCGAGCCGCGCCGACGGCCGTCTCCCCGAGCCGGAGCTCGATGCCCTCCTGCCGAAATGCTTCCGCGAGCGCGTCGGCGACATCCGCATCCTCCCGGTCGAGCAGATGCGGCCCCGGGTGGACGACCGTCACGCCGGCGCCGAAACGTCGGTACATCTGGGCGAACTCGCAGCCAATGTAGCCGCCGCCCACCACCAGCAGTCGCTCGGGGATCTCCCGCAGCTCCATCGCGCGGACATTGTCCAGCCACGGCACGTTCTGCAGGCCGCGCAGCGGGGGCACGGCGGCCCTCGCTCCGGTATTCAGCACGATCGTCGGCGCGCGGTGGACCTCGCCGTCGAGGGATACCTCCCGCCGGCCCGTGAAGCGGGCGTGGCCGTGCACGAAATGCAGGTTCGGGGCGGCGGACGCGATGCGACGGCGCACGCCGTCGCGCCATTCGGCCACCATCCGGTCCTTGCGCTCGACGACGGCGCCGAGGTCCACCTGAACGCCGCCGACGCGCACCCCCAGGTCGGGCGCGACGCGAGCGGCGTGCGCCGCCGCGGCGCTGGCGACCATCGTCTTCGTCGGGGTACAGCCGAAATTCACACACGTGCCCCCGGCCACGAGCCGCTCCGCGAGCAGCACCCGACGGCCGCCGCGGGCCAGGCGCACCGACAGCGGAACGCCGGCCTGGCCGCTGCCGATCACGATCGCATCCCACTCCATCCACCCTCCTGTTTTTCGGGCGCAGGGAACCCTATCCTATCGGACCGGATCTTGCCGGCCGGTCCGTCGCCGCCGCTCCTCGAACCCAACCATCATGTCGCGCGAGGCGAGCACCCCGACGATCCATGTCATGGACACAGGCCACCTGCTGCGCGAAGTGAGGGCGGGGCTCGCGAAGACGCCCCGGGAGGTCCCGCCCCGCTTCTTCTACGACGAACGCGGCTCGCGCCTGTTCGAGAGCATCACCCGACTTCCGGAATACTATCTCACGCGCACGGAGCGCGCTCTGCTGGGCTCGCACGGATCCGAATGGACGCGATCCCTGGCGCCCCGAAGCCTGATCGAGCCGGGAGCGGGCAGCGCCGACAAGACCCGCGTGCTGCTGGATGCCGCGTCGGCGAAGGAGCAGCCACGGCTCTACGTGCCGATCGACGTCAGCGCCGAGTTCCTCGAACAGACCGCGCGGCAGCTCTCGCTCGAGTATCCCCGACTGCGAGTCGAGCCCCTCGTCGCCGACATCACCCGACCCCTGCCCCTCCGCGATTCCCTGCCCCGTCCCGCGATGTTCGCGTTCCTGGGGAGCACGATCGGAAATTTCGATGACGAGGCGGCTACCGCGCTCCTGCGGGATCTGCGCCGGCACATGGACGAGGGGGACCGGCTGCTTCTCGGCGCCGACCTCAAGAAGGGCCCTGCCCGGCTGGAAGCCGCCTACAACGATTCGGCCGGCGTCACGGCCGAATTCAACACGAACATGCTGGAGGTCCTCAACCGGACGTTCGGAGCCGACTTCGATCGCTCCGCCTTCGAGCACGAGGCGGTCTACGACGCGGACGAGGGGCGCATCGAGATGTACCTGGTCTCCGCCCGCGATCAGACGGTACGCTTCCCCGGCATCGGCGAGCTCGGCTTCACGGCAGGAGAGCGGATCCGGACCGAGGTCAGCAACAAGTACGACCGGCCGCGGCTGCGCCGCATTCTGGGACGTGCCGGCCTCCGCATCGAGCGCTGGGCGAGCGACGAGGAGCGACTCTACGCACTTCTCCTCGCCTCGCCGGGGCGCTGAGCCCTACTCCTTTCCCTCGTACTCCGCCTTCAGCCGGGCCACCACAGCGGCGTCCGCGAGCGTCGTCGTGTCGCCGAGCGCACGCCCCTCCGCAATGTCGCGCAGGAGTCGGCGCATGATCTTGCCGGAGCGGGTCTTCGGCAGGTCGGCAGCGAAGAGGATCACGTCCGGCCGCGCGATTGCGCCGATCTTGTCGGCCACGTGCCGCCGCAGCTCGTCCTTGAGAGCCTCCGACGGCTCGCTGCCTTCTTTCAGCGTGACGAATGCCGCGATCGCCTGCCCCTTCAGCTCATCGGCCTTGCCTACAACGGCGGCTTCGGCCACGCGAGTGTGGTCCACCAGCGCGCTCTCGACCTCCATCGTGCCGATCCGATGCCCCGCCACGTTGAGCACATCATCCACACGACCCAGGATCCAGAAGTATCCGTCCTCCGTTCGCTTCGCGCCGTCTCCCGGGAAGTAGATGTCGGGCCACTTCGACCAGTACTGCTGCCGGAATCGCTCATCGTCGCCCCAGATCGTGCGGAGCATGCCGGGCCAGGGACGGGTGATCGCGAGGTATCCCGCCGAGACGGAGCTGCCCTCGTTGTTCAGCACGTCCGCGCTGATGCCGGGAAAGGGCACCGTCGCGCTTCCCGGCACCGTGATCGTGCTGCCGGGAAGCGGCGTGATCATGATTCCCCCCGTCTCGGTCTGCCACCACGTGTCCACGATCGGACACCGCTCATGGCCGATGTGCTCGTGGTACCACATCCACGCTTCGGGATTGATGGGCTCGCCGACCGTGCCGAGCAGCCGCAGCGTCGAGAGGTCGTGCTTCGCGGGCCACTCCGTGCCCCAGCGCATGAACGCCCGAATCGCGGTGGGCGCCGTGTAGAAGACGGTCACGCCATACTTCTCGACGAGCCGCCAGAAGCGACTCCGGTCGGGCCAGTCCGGCGCCCCCTCGTACATCAGCGCCGTCGCGCCGTTCGCGAGGGGGCCATAGACGATGTAGCTGTGACCCGTCACCCAGCCGACATCCGCCGTGCACCAGTAGACGTCCGGCTCCTTCAGGTCGAAGACGAGCTTGGTCGTCGTATAGACGTGCGTCATGTAACCGCCGGTCGTGTGTACCACGCCCTTCGGCTTTCCGGTCGTCCCGGACGTGTACAGGATGTAGAGGATGTCCTCTGCGTCCATCGGCTCGGGCGGGCAGTCCGCGGACGCATCGGCCATCAGCTCGTGATACCACACGTCCCGACCCTCGCGCATCGCCGCCGGAGCCTCGAGACCCCCACCGCGCCGGACGACCACCACCTTCTCGATGGACGGCGTGTCCTCGAGCGCCCGATCCGCGCTCTGCTTCAGCGCCACGGGCCGGCCCCGCCGGAACCCTCCATCCGCCGTGATCAGCACCTTCGCCTCCGCATCCTGGATCCGGTCCCGCAGGCTCTCCGCCGAGAAGCCGCCGAACACGACCGAGTGCGGCGCCCCGATCCGCGCGCACGCCAGCATGGCGATCGCCGCCTCCGGGATCATCGGCAGGTAGATCGCGACCCGGTCGCCGCGCCTCACGCCCAGCCCGCGAAGCACGTTCGCGAACTTCGAGACCTCCCGGTACAGGTCCCAGTACGTGTACGTCCGCTTGTCGCCGGGCTCTCCCTCCCAGATCAGCGCAGCCTTGTTCCGCCGCGGCCCCGCAACCTGCCGATCCAGGCAGTTGTACGACGCATTCAGCTTTCCGCCGACGAACCACTGCGCGTGCGGCGCCTCCCACTTCAGCGTCTCCTCGAACGGCTCGAACCAGTCGAGCTCTCGCGCCCATCCCGCCCAGAACGATTCGGGGTCCAGGCGCGCTCGCTCGTAAATCTCGGCGCCGGCGGCGTTCGCCTGCGTCTGGAACTCGGCCGGCGGATCGAACCGCCGCTCCTCTCGCAACAGTGCCTCGAGCGTCCGCTCGTCAGCGGCCATGAAGTCCTCCCGGAATCGGTCAGCTGGTGCCAGCATAATAGGGGGCGAAATCCCCGCCGGGCAAAAGCCCACGTCGACGACGTCAAAAGGCGCCCCCGCGCCGACCCCTCACCGGTCGCCGAGGCCCGTCCCCACACGAGATTTCGCACTTCGGGCGCACGGCTGCAGCTCGCCCCTGCGGCTTGTCTTCGCCCCCCGTTTCAGCTATCTTTTCCGTTTCCCGTGCCGCGCTGGCAGGCTTCCGCGGCACGAGTGCCGTCTGCGGTGCCCGCGATGCCCACTCACAGGAAGGCAGTGGTAGTCACGATGGCGAAGAAGCTTACGAAGAAGCAGATAGAGCATCTACAGAAGCGCCTCCTGCGCGAGCGCGAGCGAGCCCTCCGCTCCCTCGGGCGCTTCGACGAGCTGGCGAAGGTCTTCGCCGAGCAGGCCGACTCCGACCTCTACTCCTACTCCGACCATATCGCCGATCTCGGCACCGACGCCATGGAGCGGGAGAAGATGCTGCTTTTCGCCAGCAAGGAAGGCCGCTACCTCTATCGCATCGAGGAGGCGCTGCGCCGCCTCTACAAGGAGCCGGACAAGTTCGGCTTCTGCCATTCCTGCGGAAAGCTGATCGATTTCGAGCGCCTGGACGCGCTCCCCCACGCCCGCTTCTGCCTCGACTGCAAGCTGAAGGAAGAGGCCGACGCCGCCTGAGCGGCACGGACACGGCGGCCGGGCCCCTTCACCTCACTCTCCCCTCAGCAGACGCGGCAGCTCACGCACGAACGCGGATCGCGCCAGGACGCGGTCCGCACCCGCCGCTCGTGCCGCAGCAATCACTTGCGCGTTGACGTGCGCGGCGAACGCCACGACGGAAACCGCGGACACCGACTTCACCGCTCGGATCAGCGCCACCGCGTCCACGGCCCGCGCTTCCAGATCCACGATCACCAGCCCGGGCCACCCCGCCCGCACCTGCGCAAGCACCGCATCCGCAGTCGCCAGCGTTCGGGCGTCGGCTCCGACGCCGCGAGCCGCGCCCTGAATCCGGGAGGCGAACATCAGGTCCGGTGCGAGCGCCGCGACTTTGGGGCCGGCCCTCTCGTCGGCTGCTCTCTGCGGGGGCGTGGGCCCGGCGTCTGTGTCGTCGCAGGCTGGGCGCATGAGATAGCGCAAGTGAGAATTGCTATTGACAAGGTCCGAAAGCTGCCGCTAACGTTAACGGTGTCGGGGCGGAGAATCGAGCCGGAGTCGTCGAGGAGGTGTCAATCCATGATCGCGGCCGAGCAGAGCGAAACAGGGCGGACATTGGCCGAGGGTCTCGAGCAGGTGCTGCGCGAGGCGCTGGAGTCGAACGGTCAGCGCTACACGGAACAGCGAGCGGCGGTCTATCGTTGCCTGCGGGGAACGACGAGTCATCCGACGGCCGATGACGTGTTCACGTCGGTCCGGGTCGACATCCCCGACATCTCGCTCGCGACCGTCTATAAGTCTCTCGAAACGCTGGTCGGTTGCGGATTGGCGCACAAGCTGACCTACGGCGACGGTTCCGCGCGCTACGATGGTCGAACGGACCCGCACCACCACGCCCGGTGCCTCGCATGCGGTCGCGTGCTGGATGTCCCGGGTCGCCTGGATGAGGGGATTCTCGCGCGTCTTGGCCAGGTGCCGGAGTTCGATGTCGAGGGCTATCGCCTGGAGCTGGTAGGCATGTGCCGCGCCTGCCGAGAGCGGAGCCGCGTCCCGCAGAGCTGACGCGCATTCGTCGCCTCCCGAGTATGGCCCGACGCGCGTCGCCGAGGGTCCTCCCCTTCCCTGCCCCGCCTACCATAGGGCACGCTTGACGCTCGCTCGCCGCGCGCGCTACCGTCGGGCGACGCCATCACAACCAGCCAACGGAGCGGAGATGCCGAAGAAGCCGGGCCGGCGGGCGACGGGTGCGGCGCGAGCCGGTTCCGCGGACGAGCCGGACGACAAGGTGAAGCCGGATCGGACGCCGTTCCGAACACGCTCGCTACGGCTGACCCTCGAGGACGTACGCGGTCTGCTCGAATCGAACGCCGTGCGCTTCCTGCGGCTGCAGTTCACGGACATCACGGGCGTCGTGAAGAACGTGGAGGTCCCGCGGAGTCAGTTCGACAAGGCTCTGGAGGGGGACCTGATGTTCGATGGCTCCTCGATCGAAGGATTCGTGCGAATCGAGGAATCGGACATGCTGCTGCGGCCGGATCTGGACACCTTCGCGGTCTTTCCATGGGGCGACCCGGAGAACCGTGTAGCGCGCCTCATCTGCGACGTTCATGGGTGGAACGATCAGCCGTTTCCGGGGGACCCGCGCTACGTGCTGAAGCGGCAGATCGAAGCCGCCGCCAAGCTCGGCTACGAGATGATGGCCGGTGTGGAGGCGGAGTTCTTCCTCTTCCACCGCACGCAGGACGGCAGCCCATCGCGGGAGACCCACGACACGGGCGGCTATTTCGACCTGACCCCGGTGGATCTCGGCGAAGTGGCGCGGCGCGACATCGTCAACGCGCTCGAGATGATGGACTTCGAGGTCGAAGCGGCGCACCACGAAGTAGCTCCGGGGCAGCACGAGGTCGATTTCCGCTACGCGGACGCGCTGCGCACCGCGGACAACATCGCCACCTTCAAGTTCGTGGTGCGCAATGTCGCGCTGCAGCACGGGCTGCATGCCACCTTCATGCCGAAGCCGATCTTCGGCATCAATGGGTCGGGCATGCACACCCACCAGTCGCTGTTCCGCGAGGAGGGCAACGCCTTCCACGATCCGAAGGCGGCGGGCGAGATTTCGAAGGTGATGCGCTGGTACGTAGGGGGGCTGCTCAAGCATGCGCGCAGCTTTTGCGCGATCACCAATCCGCTCGTCAACAGCTACAAGCGACTCGTGCCGGGATACGAGGCGCCGGTCAACGTGGCGTGGTCGCACCACAATCGTTCGCCGATGATCCGCGTCCCCGCTCGACGGGGCGTCGGTACGCGGCTCGAGCTGCGCATGCCGGATCCGGCCGCGAATCCCTACCTGGCGCTTGCCGTGCAGCTCGCCGCGGGCCTCGACGGCGTCCGGCGCCGGACCGAGCCGCCGGAACCGGTGGACAAGAATATCTTCACGCTGTCCGTGCGCGATCGGCGGCGGTTCAAGATCCAGGAGCTGCCGACGAACCTGGGCGAAGCGATCGACCTGCTACGCCGCAGCTCCTTGATGAAGGAGGTGCTGGGGGAGCACGTCTTCGGGCACTTCGTGGAGGCAAAGGAGCAGGAGTGGCGCGACTACATGGCCCACGTGCACGGGTGGGAGGTCGACCGATACCTCTCGGTCTACTGATCGAGGACGGCGCCGCTCAACCTCTCCCGCAGCGGGAAGCGCAGCAGGATGCAGGTACCGGGGTCGCTGGATCGGAACTCGGCGGTGCCCCCGAGCTCACCACGAAGCAGCGCCTCCACGATCGAGCGACCGCTTCCCGGAGCGCTCCCCTGCCTCATGATCGACGAGCCGATGCCATCGTCGCGGACCTCCGCGCGGACCTGGTCCCCTGCCTCGTGAATCCTGACCGTGACGGTGCCGCGGCGCTCGTCGGGAAAGGCGTGGCGGAGCGAGTTCGAAAGGAGCTCGTTGAGAATCAGCGCCAGCGCGAAGCCACGACGCTCGTCCAGCACCAGCGCGTCGGATTCCACCCGGACCATGATCCTCTCCTGCGGGTCGAAGGTGCTGCGCAGACGCTGGGCGATCCGCTCCGTGACGGCGCCGATGGGAACACCCGTGTAGCCGTCGCGTCGGAAGGTCTCGTGAACCGCGACGAAAGAGCGGAGCCGGTTCTCGAGGCTGTTCAACGTCTCCTCCACGGGACGCGGCGGGCGCCGATTCCGCTCCATCGCCACCAGTCCCATGATGACCGAGAGGTTGTTGCGCACGCGATGGTCCAGCTCCCGGAGCAGGCGCGCTCGCTCCTCGGCGTCGTTCTTCGCCTGCTGATACAGCTCGTAGTTGCGGTCGGCGAGATCGCGCAGCCGCTCGTTGGCCCGCTGTAGCTCCCGCTCGGCCTCGTGGGCCCGCAGACGCGTGCCGATGCGCGCCGAGAGCTCGGCGACGTTGAAGGGCTTCGCGATGTAGTCATCCGCGCCGGCGGCGAACGTCCGCACGACGTCCTCCGGTGATGTCCGGGCCGTCACCATGAGAACGGGCAACAGCGGGTCGTGCTCCTTGATCGTACGACAGACCGCCCAGCCATCCTTGTCCGGCAGCATCGCGTCGAGCAACACCAGGTCCGCCTCGCCGATCAGCGAGGCGACCTGTTGCCCCGATTCGGCGGCGAGAACGCGATAGTCCTCCGCCTCCAGCAGATCGGTGAGGGTCTCCCTGACGAGAGCCTCGTCATCCACGATGAGGACCGTCGGACGAGGGTTGTCTGCGGCCTCGGCGGCGGCGCCGCGGGGATGACGACGCGGAATCGCCGAGCTCCCGTTGGGCATGGCGGACACGCCGTTACTGGCTCTGCATCAGGGAGGCGGCGAGAACGATCTTGCGGGCGAGATCGACCATCGGGGTGTTGCGCTCCTGACTCGTCTTCTGGAGGAAACGATAGGCGTCCCGCTCCGTCATGCCGCGATTCTCCATGAGCAACCCTTTTGCGCGCTCGATCAGCTTCCGCTCCTCGAGCTTTTCCTGCAACGCGTCGCGATCCCGGCGTGCGCGGTACCACTCCGTGAAGCGGGCCCGCGCGACGGCAATCGCGGGCCCGAGGTCATCGGGGTCGACAGGCTTGACGAGATAGTGGAAGATGGGGGCGCGGCTGGCCTGGTCCACCGTCCGATGGTCGCTGTAGGCGGACAGGATGATGATCGGGATCGGTCGGTCGGCGGCGATCTGGTGAGCGGCTTCGGGTCCCGTCAGGACCGGCATGCGGATGTCCAGTATGGCGAGGTCGGGCTGATTGTCGCGTGCCATGGCGACGGCCTCGCGGCCGTTCTTGGCGGTCGCGATCACCTCGTGGCCCAGCGCCTCCAGATGGCTCGTGAGCGCGAGGTTGTGGAGCGCCTCATCATCGGCGATAAGCACGCGGAGGGAATCCGGCATGTGAACTTCTCCTGCGCTGTGGTGGGGTGTGCGCCGCTGCAGCTTCGCTCCGAGTGTCAAAGCAAGAGGCGCGCCTCCCCGGCTGGGGCGGGCGCGCCTTCACGAGTTCTTTTCTGGGCCAGCCGAGCCCACTGGCCCCGCCGAACTCCGCCGCCCCAATACTGAGCGGGCGGTGCCGCGTCCGCAAGGGCCTGCCGGTCCGAGGACGCGGAGCGATGGGCGTTCACCACAGAATTCACCGAGGCCGCGGAGGAAGCGCATCGAGTCGAGGGCGATGCCATCCAATTCACCACAGAGCACGCCGAGGGCGCAGAGTGATGCATCGCGGCGGTTTTCCGGCGGTGGGGCAGGACAACGTATCCTTTTGATGTTGCCTTCGCTGCTGCGTCGGATTCTGCGGCGACACCTCTGCGATCTCTGCGGTGAATTTCTCTCCGCGTCCTCTGCGCTCTCGGCGGTGAATTCTCTCCGCGTCCTCCCCACCGCGGACTACCCCTCCAGCAGAACCTGCGCGAATGCGAGATCGGAGGTGTGGGACAGCGTGACGTGGAGGTGGCGCGCCCCTAGCTCGTCCGCGACGGCGGCGGCCCGGCCGCGCAACGCGAGGCCGGGCCTGCCCTCACGCGAGCGCGTGACCTCCACGTCGGTCCACGCTCCGCCGCGGCTCCAGCCGGTGGCCGCGGCCTTGAAGAACGCCTCCTTCGCGGCGAAGCGGGCGGCGAGCGAAGGCACGTGGTCGTTCAGACCGAGGCAGTAGCCGAGCTCGGCGGGCGTGAAGAGGCGGCGCAGCCCGCGATCGCCGGTGCGCTCGAGAAAACGCGTGAAGCGAGGGATCGAAACCGCGTCGACTCCGGTACCAATGATCATCGCTCGAATATAGGTTCGGCGGCGGGCCGCAGCGAGCGCGGCATGGCCTTCCTCTTGCACCCGGCGCAGAGGATTCTGGGTCGCATCCATCGGAGCGGAACAGGCGTGGAAAGGTCGCAGCGAATTCGTCTTCCGGCAGTCCTTGGCGCGATCGCGGGGCTCGTCCTGCTCGCGGGCGCGTGGGGCGGCAAGCCGCCGGACTCCGCGCCGGGCTGGCGGCCGGACGCGTCGGCGCGGGTGCGTGACCTCCGCTCCGAGCTCGAGCGGCTGATCGAAAGCCCACGCTGGAGGAGCGACGAGTGGAGCGTCATGGTCGTCTCGCTCGACGCGGGTGACACGCTGTTCGACCACTCCCCCATGCAGCCACTGGCACCCGCCTCCAATCTCAAGCTGTTCACCTCCGCGGCGGCCTTCTACTACCTCGGACCGGCGTACCGCTACCAGACGTACGTGATCGCGGACGGGCCGATCCGCGATGGCATGCTGGACGGCGACCTCGTGCTCTATGGAACCGGCGATCCGACCATCTCCAATCGCCTCTTTCCGTCGAAGACCACCGTATGGGAGGAGCTGGCGGACTCGCTGCGGGCGTTGGGCGTACGCGAGGTAAGCGGGGACGTGGTCGGCGACGCCTCCTATTTCAGCGGTCTCCCCGTCGGCGTCGGCTGGAAGCTCGACTACATCAACACATGGTACGCCGCGCCGGCGAGCGCGCTCACCTTCGCCGAGGCGATGGTAACGCTGCGCATCCTGCCTGGGGAGCAGACGGGCTGGCGTCCGCGGGTGGACCTCGTACCGGGCGGAGACGGGATCGCGATCGTGAACCAGGCACAAACGGTCGGCCGGGGTCGCACGCGAATCCAGGTCACCCGCGCGGGCTACGATGGTCCGATCCTGATCACCGGTCAGATCGCCAGAGGCGCGAGCGCGGTCTGGCGCGCGGTACCGGTGCCGGACCCCGCCCGTTACGCGGCGGCCACCTTCGCCGAGGTGCTACGCGAGCGGGGCATCACGGTGGGCGGTGGATTCCGCAGCGTGACCGACTCGATGGCATCGCCGGTCACACGCAGGCGGACGTTCGCCTGGGCGCTCACGGGCAGCCGCCCACTTCAGGTGCTGGCGGTGCATCACTCGCCGCCGATGCTCGACATCCTCACCGTGCTGAACAAGCACAGCCACAACCTCTACGCGGAGCAGGTGCTGCGCACGGTCGGCCGGGTGACGCGCGGCGCCGGCACGATGGAGGCGGGACGGGCATCCGTCGAGGCGATGCTGGACAGCGCCGGCTCCGCCGAGTCCACCCTGCGCATGGTGGACGGCTCCGGCCTGTCCGTGCTCAACCGGGTCAGCGCCGGCACGGTGGTCCGCCTCCTCTCCTTCATGAGCACGACGCCCTACTTCGGGGAGTTCGTCGCGACGCTACCGGAAGCGGGCGGCGTCGGCCTGCACCGGATGTTCCGCACCCCTGCGCAGGGGAACCTGCGGGCGAAGACCGGCACGATCGACAGCGTCTCGGCGCTCTCAGGATACGTCCGTGCGGCCGACGGCGAGCGCCTCGCCTTCAGCATCATCAGCAATCGCGTCGGCTCGACATGGCGTGCCAAGCGGGTCGAGGACGCCATCGGAGCCCGGCTGGCGAGCTTCACCCGACCGATCCCGACGGCGCCTTCGGCGACCGTGCCGGCGCGCATTCTCGCCCGTGCCGACTCGATCGAGGAGTCGCGCAAGCAGGTACGCAGCGAGGAGGCGAGTCGTCGCCGGGCCGCGGCACAGGTCGCCACCTCGGCGACCACCGGCGAAGCGGAGGAGATGGCGCGCGAGTCGGCGCGACGCGAGAGCGCCCCCGTTGCCGCCGCGACTCCGCCGCCGAGCGCAGCCGCGACCCTGCTCGACCCCGCTTCGCTGCCCACGTCCCGGCTCCCGCTCCACGCCGGCGCGATCGCCAGCGGTACCGGACCAGCCCGACCCTCCGGGGACGATGCCCCGAGCACGCCGAGCCGCACGCACACGGTCAGCCGAGGTGAGACCCTGAGCGGGATCGCACGCGATTACGACGTCTCGCTCGAGGAGCTGCAGACGTCGAATCCGAAGGTCGATCCACGTCGCCTCCAGCTCGGGCAGCAGCTGACCATCCCCGGTGGATCGTCGAAGGGACAGGACACGGGACCCGCCACGTCCTCGGCGCAACCCACCAGCGGCGCGCCCGCCGACGCTTCTCCCCGCTTCCATACCGTACGCTCGGGAGACACCTTCGATGCCATTGCGAAGCGGTACGGGGTGAGCATCACGGCGCTACGCTCGGCGAACCCGGGGGTACGCCCGAGACGTTTGCAGGTCGGTCAGAAGGTACGGATCCCGACCGGCGGTTGAGCCCGTCGCCCGCGAAGCGTCTCAGCCGTCGGGAAGCAATCGGCGGCACCCGGCGAGGATCAGCCGGAGCTCCCTCTCCAGGTCGCCGTCCCCGGACAGGTCGTTGCCGTCCACGCAGCCGTTGGACAGCGAGCAGTGCAGGATGTGCGATCCTCCGAGCGAGATCGCGACGTGGCTGATGCGCCCGGGGCGGTCGGCGAAGAAGAGCAGGTCTGCCGCGCGCAGCTCACCGAAATCGGCACCGGGCTCGACCGGCTGCCCCTCCGTGGCCTGCTGATCCGAGTCCCTCGGGAGCTCGACTCCGTGCATGCGGAACACCGCCTGGACAAAGCCGGAACAGTCGGCTCCGGCGGGCGTGACGCCACCCCAGAGGTAGGGTGTACCCATCCAGCGCCTCGCCGTCCGGGCCAGGCTCTCGCCGCGGGCCGGGAAGCGGTCCGCAAGCCGATCCGCCGCCACGACCTCGCCGCTCTCGAGCAGACCGCTGCGGCCGTCCGGAAGACGGTAACGGCCGGGCGTGTCGCCGAGCACGCGGCCGCCCCAGGGGAGCCGGGCGAAGACGCGGCCCTCCTCGTCAGCCAGCTCGGCGCCGAGCGAGACCGCGGGCTCCCCCAGCTGGCCCGACCCCCAGCCCCGCACCCGCGCGCTCTCGCCGCGCTCGAGGTAGCCGCCGTGCACCCACCCGATGTAGCGGTCACGCCCACGGACGCGGAACCATCGGCCGTCGCGGGCGAGCAGGTCGAGCGGCTGACCGAGCACGTATTGGCTGACCTGTCCACTCGCCAGGCGCGGCGCCGGGTAGATGGGGGCGATGGACACCCGCACGAGCGCGGCATCCAGCTGACCGACGTCACGGTCGGGCAGTCGAACCACGAGATCGCGGACGCGACGCACCCCCTCCATCGCCCGAAGCAGGGCCGACAGCTCCTCGACGGCCGCGTCCTCCGTGCTACGGCCGGAGAGCACGACGGTAGAGCCGCGGCGCTCCGTCTCGATCTCGAAGACGGCGGTGCGCGAATCCGGCGCGTGCTCGGCCCGTACGGCCTCGACCAGCTCGCGCAGCGCGTCGTCGGCCTTCATCAAGCGCGATCCAACACGGAGACGACCCGGCGCATCTCGTCCGGCGTGTTGTAGACGTGGGGCGAAAGCCGGATCGCCCCTTCGCGGAGCACGCAGATGACCCCTTCCGCTTCCAGCCGCCTGTGCGCGCCCGCGATCTCCGGCACCGAGACGCAGATGATCCCGGAGCGCCGCGCCTCGGAAGGGTCGCCGACGATGCGGGCGTCCTCACGCTCGGCGACCCAATCGAGCAGTGGCCGCTGCACCTCCCGGATCCGTTCCCAGACGCGCTGCACGCCGATCTCGACGAATAGCTCGAGAGAGCTCGCGAAGGCGGCGAAGTCGGCGAACGAGAGCGACCCCGTCTCGAAGCGGCGGGCATCGGCGACGAGCTCGTAGCGGTAGTCGAGCAGGCTCGTGAAGTCCTGGCTGGCCTCGAACGCGAGCCAACCGGGAATCGCCGGCTCGGCGTTCCGGGCCAGATCCTCCCGGAGCCAGAGGAACCCGGTCGCCCACGGTGAACAGAGCCATTTCTGGGCACCGCAGGCGAGCAGGTCGATCGGAGCGTCCCGCACGTCGAGCGGCACCGCGCCGAGGCCCTGTATCGCGTCCACGATCAGCAACGTGTCCTGCTCCCTGCAGACGCGGCCCAGGCGCTCGAGGTCCGCGCGGTAGCCGGTCGCGAACTGGACGAAGGAGATCGCGAGCGCGGCGACATCGCCCCGCTTCACTCGTTCGACGAGCGCATCCTCGCGGGGACAGCCTCGCCGATCCGTCCGCACCCGCTCGGCTCGCAGCCCCATCCGGTCCAGAGCCAGCCACGGGTAGACGTTCGCGGGGAACTCGCGGTCGCTGAAAAGAACCGTACGGCGGCCGTCGACGGCAGCCCGTGCACGCACGATATCCGCGGCGGCGTTCAGGCCGTAGGTGGTGTTGGGCTGGAGCGCGATCTGGTCGGGGGTCGTGCCGACGAGAGCGGCCGCCGCCCGTCGGGCGCGGGCGAGCGTCTCCGCGAAGCGATCGGCGTCCAGGCGCTGGACTTCGTGGCGGGCGCGCTGGAAGTCGCACACCGCGGCGAGGCTCCGTAGCGGAAGCGGGCCGTAGCTTGCCGCGTTCATGAAGATGCCGCGCTCGAGCGGCGCGAACTCCCGGCGGCGCAGCTCATCGAAGCTCAGGTCCGCCGACGTAGCGGCGCTCGGCGGCGCGCCCGCTGCCGCCGATGCGCCGGGCCCGCTATCCACGCGGATCAGGACTGTCGGCCGGTGGTCCCGCGCAGCAGCGGCTGCGTTTCCACAGCCTCGAGCGGCGCGTCGCCCTCCGGCGTCTCACGGTCCAGCAGCCACTGCAGGCGTCGCTGCAGCTCCCATCGGCCCATCGTGCGCAGAGTCCGCTCCGCCGACACACGGCTCTGCCAGCGGACCTCGGGCATGGCGAGCTCCGGAGCGGCGGCGCCCTCGGGATGGAATACCAGATACCAGCGCCCGTGATGGCGCGGTGTATCCTCCTCGCGCGCGGTCGCGACCCAGGTCCTGCCGCGCAGATCTTCGAAGGTATGCATCAGATCGTTTCAGGGTTTCGGTTCGGAGCGCTCCAGAAGCTCCTGCAGCCGCTCCTCACTCGATTCGTCCAGCTCGCGCTGCGCCGCCTCGTAGCTCGGCGTGCGGAGCGGCGTCTGGCGGACGCCGCCAGGCCCGCCGGCCGGCACGAAGAGGGCGTACAGCGCGCCCCACGATTCGCGGCCGAGCACCACGTCCCAGCGCACCCCCGCCCGATCCTGGAACCGCCGCATGCGCCTCTCCTCTCCCGCAGCAATTCCCGGTCGCCGGACGGCGAGAACCGGCCGCCGCACTTGCCAATCCGCAGGCTCCACGCCAGCGTGTAGCGAACTTCTCGGAGGCAAGCCATGACGGACAGCATCGCCGCTCGGCTCGAGGAGGGCATCAGCCAGATCGTGGCGTTCCTCCCCTCTCTCGCTGCCGCGCTCGGCATCCTGCTCGCGGGCTATGCCGTCGCGAAGACGGTGGAGCGCGGGACCGACGCCGCGCTGCACCGGGTCGGCTTCGACCGGTGGATGCGTGACGGCGGCGTGAGCGAGGCGCTGGAGCGGACCGGGACGGGCCTCGATGCCTCGACCGTGATTGCCAAGCTCGTCTTCTGGGCCGTCATGCTGCTCGTCATCCTGCTCGTCGCGAACGCACTGGGTCTGACGGCGGTCAGCCAGATTTTCGCCGAGCTGCTCGCCTATATCCCGAACGTGATCGCCGCGGTCATCATCCTCTTCCTCGGCATCGTGCTCGGGGAGTTCGTCAAGGACCTCGTGCTCGCCTCGGCCGGCGGCGTTTCGGGCATCCCGACCGTGGCCCGCGCCGCGAAGGCGACCGTGATCATCCTCAGCGTGTTCATGGCGCTCGAGCAGCTGAACATCGCCGAGGACATCGTGCTCGTCGCGTTCATCGCCGTCGTCGGCGCCGCGGCGCTCGCCGCGGGCATCGCGTTCGGCCTCGGCGGCCGGGAGATCGCGGCCGAGATCGCGCGGGATTGGTACGATCGGACGCGCGAGGCCGAAGCAGCCGCGCTGAGCCCGGAGGCCCGCGCAACCCGGGCCGCCTCCGAGACCGCGGCAAGGCGCTCCTCTCCAGCGCGGGATGAAGAGAAGGGGCCGCCGAGCGGCTGAGAAGATACCCCGCCCCCCCCGCGACCGCTACCCGCAGCGGAGCCGGCGGCCGGCTACTCGAACATCTCGTACGCCTTCTCCAGGTCGTCCTTCGAGTAGACACGAAACGCCATCAGCGTGTGGGTACGCTCGAGGCCGCGCACGGCGGCGATCCGCTCCGTCACGACCTCCGCAATGCGTTCCCACTCGGGGACACGCAGGATCGCCACCAGATCCCAGTCACCCGAGACGGAATACACCTCCGCCACGCCGTCGATCTCGGCGAGCTCCCGCCCCGCCGACGGAATGTGGTCCCGCTCCGCGCGGATGAGTACGACCGCCGCGACCATGGCCTCCTCCGGTTCGCGCTACGCCCCTGTCGGACCCGCTTTCCGGGCCGGCCTCGCGCGCGCAAGGTAGCGCGGCACACCCCCTTGCGCACGACCGTCCGGCTCGCGGACTTTGGGGCGATGGCGGCAACGCGGTCGGATCCGATGCCATCGGCGCAGGCGGGCGGGCCAGCCCCGGCTCCCGCGCGCACGTACCTGCAGCTCCTGCTGCTCGTGCTGATCTGGGCCGTGAACTTCTCGGTCATCAAGATCGCGCTCGCCCAGCTCGCCCCCATGGCGTTCAATCCCCCGCGCTTCCTGCTGGCCAGCGCGATCGTGTTCGTCGTGCTGCGCCGGCATGGACCTAT
Source organism: uncultured Gemmatimonadales bacterium (assembly GCA_963798855.1). Classification (GTDB taxonomy): domain Bacteria; phylum Gemmatimonadota; class Gemmatimonadetes; order Longimicrobiales; family RSA9; genus CAWCUU01. Next base: position 141,388 of record CAWCUU010000003.1, read on the forward strand.
CCCGCTGCCACGGCCGGGGGACCGGCTGCGCATTCTCGGGCTCGGTGTGCTGGGCAACGTGATCTATCAGCTGCTCTTCATCCACGGCATCGATCGGACGAGGGCCGGCAATGCGAGTCTGCTGCTGGCGGGGACCCCGATCGTGACGGCGCTGCTTTCCGCCGCGCTCGGCCACGAGCGCGTGCGTCCGCGCATCTGGCTGGGGGTGGTCCTCACGGTGGCGGGTATGGCTCTCGTGGTGTTGGCCGGCCACTCCGAGGTCGGGCTCGGTGCGGATACGGTGCGCGGCGACCTGACCCTGATCTGCGCGTCCGTCGCCTGGTCCATCTACACCGTCGGCGCCCGGGAGCCGATCGCTCGCTACGGCTCCGTCGCCGTCACTGCCTGGACGATGTGGGTCGGCACCGTCGGACTGCTCCTCCTCGGCCTGCCCGACCTGCTGCGCGCGCCGTGGACGGAGCTGAGCGCCACGGGCTGGCTCAGCATCGCCTACAGCGGCATGTTCGGTATCGGCTTCGCGTACCTGATCTGGTACCACGGCGTGCGAAGGCTGGGGAATACGCGCACGGCGAGCTACTCGAACCTCGTACCCGTGGTCGCGATCCTCGTCGCCTGGGCGACGCTCGGTGAGATTCCGACCGGCGGCCAGGTCGCCGGCGCCGCCGTGATCATCGGCGGGGTCACGCTGGCGAACGCGCGCGGCCGGCAGATTGCCGGGGCGCCCCGATCCTCGAATCCGGACCGATGAACGACTCCTCGCTCGATGCGACGCGGCAGCCTACCGGCCCCCCGCCGCCCCTGCGGCCGGAGCGACGGCTCGACCCCGCCATCTTCCAGCTCCCGGTCGAACGGATGCGCTCCGGCTACTACAGCGACAAGTACTTCGTTCGTACCCGCGACGTTCTGATCGCCGAGGGACTCAGCACAGTCGTCACGATGCAGGTGTTCCAGAAGCGACACGCCTGGCTCGGCGGCATGGATGAAGCGATCGCGATCCTGAAGCTCTGCCTCAGCGCCGGCTACGCGTGGCAGGACCTCGAGATCCACGCGCTCCGTGACGGCGACCGGATCCGACCGTGGGAGCCCGTCCTCCAAATCACGGGCCCGTTCCCGGCCTTCGCCCACCTCGAGACGCTCTACCTGGGCGTGCTCGGCCGCCGGACGAAAGTGGCGACGAACACGCGCCGCGTCGTGGAAGCCGCGTGGCCGAAGCCGATCATGTTCTTCCCGGCGCGCCACGACCACTGGCTGGTGCAAACCGGCGACGGCTACGCCGCCCACATCGCCGGCGCGATCGGCGTTTCCACGGATGCGCAGGCCTCCTGGTGGGGCTCCGAGGGCATCGGCACCGTGCCGCACGCGCTGATCGCCTGCTTCGAGGGAGACACGGTGGCGGCGACCGTCGCCTACGCGCGCGAAGTCCCCAGTGACGTGCGCGTGATCAGCCTCGTGGACTTCGACAACGACTGCGTCGCGACCTCGCTCGCGGTGGCGCGCGCGCTCGGGCCGCGGCTGCACGGAGTCCGCCTCGACACCGCCGAGACGCTCGTCGACCGCTCGATCTTCCCGCAGATGGGAGACTTCGACCCCCGCGGCGTGAACCCGCGTCTCGTCCACAACGTCCGGGATGCCCTCGACGCCGAGGGCTTCGGCCACGTGCAGATCGCCGTCTCCGGTGGATTCGACGCCGAGAAGATCACGCACTTCGAGGAGATGGGCGTCCCGGTCGACTCCTATGGCGTCGGGTCGTCCCTTTTCAAGGGGAGCTACGACTTCACCGCGGACGTCGTCGCCCTCGAAGGCGGGCCACTCGCCAAGTTCGGGAGGAGACTCAGGGAGAGCGCGAGGCTGGAGCGCGTGGAATAGCGGAATTCACACGTCTCGCTTCGCCGTTCAGTTCAGCCTCATGATGGCGAGCTGGGGCCTGGAGTTCGTGGCGAAGATCCCGCTGCCCTGGGGCGCGAAGTTCAGGTTCAGCGAGTTGAGGCTCGAGCCGGAGTCGACGATCAGGAAGTACGGGCTCGACGCCGGCAATGTCTCCTGGATGGCGAAGTCGCTGAAGCCGTGCGTCTCCGGCTTCAGAGCGAAGCCACCGTACGTGGAGCTGTACAGAGTCGTGCGCAGATCGATGCCCGGGAAGCTGTAGCGCGGGTCCACGCTGGCGCCCGCCAGCTCGGGATCGTTGTCCGCGTAGAGCGCGACCGACCAGTCGTTGAAGATGGACTGCCACGAGCGACCGGCGTGGGTGGCGACGTTGTCCGTGCTCGTCAGAGTGGTCTGCACCAGCTCCTTCAGGATGCCGATGCCGTTCTGACCGATCAGATATTTGATCATGAGCCAATCGGCGCCGCGCTGCTCGAGCGAGCCGAGACCGGACTCCGAGATCATGCTGACATCGTAGGTATGGTCGGGCGACTTCGAGAAGCTGCCGAGATAGTAGTAGGCGCGGGTGTAGTTCGCGCCCTCGAAGTTCGTCGCCTCCTGTGTGTCGCCGCGGTCGGCGAAGACCTGGCCGACCACACCCTCGGCGGAGTGGGCGAGCCCCTCCGACAGCCACAGCGCGTCGAGCCCGAACCCACCGCGCATCAGCACCCGCTCGTTGAAGTGGATCATGTGCATGAACTCGTGCGCCAGCGTCGGCGGCACGACGTTGAACAGCTGCTGCACGGAGAAGGTGTTGCCGTACGTGCCGGAGGGGTCTGGCACGAGGCTGTAGAAGATCTCGGCCTTGTTGCTGCCGCTGTTGTTGGTCAGGTCGTTGCCGTAGAAGAAGCCGGCGACGAAGCCCGTGGTCGTCGCGGTCCCCTTCGGCGTCAGCTCGTTCACGACGGGCGTGAAGAGGATGATGACGTGGCCGTTGCTGTCCAGATCGGAAGGGCCGCCATAGGTGGCGACGTCGGTGTCGAAGATCGGGTCGTCGTACAGGTCGCTGAAGCGCTGGTAGTCGCTCGCGGAAAAGCCGTTCGCCGGCGCCTTCTTGTCCACGTAGATCACGCCGTGCGCGCCGACGTACTTCACGACGCCGGTCACGGTCGTGAACTCGTTGTCCTTGTTGATGACCTGGAAATCGCGTGTATCGCCGACACTCGGCACGGCCTCGGGCAGGGTCGCCGCGCCGGTAACGTCGCGCTGCGGCGAGCGAAGGAACTGCTCCCTGCTCAGGCCCCGCTCCTTGTCGCGGATGCGGTTCTCCCACGCGATCTGGGCAGGGAGCGATGCGCCATCGGGCGGTACCAGGTCGCCGGCTCCCACTCCTGGAGTCAGCGCCCCCGCCGCAGGCGAGACGCTCGCGAGGGGTCCGTTGCCCGCGACGGCCGTGAAGCGGAACGGCATCGAGGCGCCCGCCACGGTCGCGGCGTTCTGCAGCACGATCAGGTAGCGGGTGTCGACGCCGTAGTTGCGCAGGCGCAGGCACCCGAGCTCGCCGGGCGCGGAGGAGCTGAGCACCTCGCCGCGGGCGAGCGCGACGGACTGCGCGGCGCCGGCGGTCACGTCCAGGTCGGCGGGAGAGCTGTCGAGCGTGCCGACGGCGACCACGACCTGCACGGCACGTGTGGGCAGGCAGACGGGGACCACGACCCGGAGCTCGCTGTCGGTTCCGGACACGATGAGCCCGGAGACGCCGTCGAAGCGGACGGAGCGCTGCGACGCCGTGCTGCCGAAGTGGATTCCGGCGATCGTGACCGTGTCGCCCGCCGTGACGCTCTGCGGCGTGATGGAGGTGATCTCGGGCAGCCCTTCCACCGCGGTGAGCTCGAACACGACGGGGGTCACGACGCCGGAGGGCACATCGGCCTGGATCCGGTAGGTGCCGGTTGCGGAACCGAGCGTCACCTCCGTCGTCGCCACACCGTCGGAATCCGTGACGGAGCTGGGCGGGTCGAGCGTGGCTCCGGTTCCCTGCGTTAGGCTCCACTCGACGGTCACACCCTCGACGGGCAGCTCCGACTGCGCATCGGAAACGACGACCTGCAGCGGCTGCCCGACCACCTGTTCCGGAAGACCCAGCTGGAGGTCTCCGCTCTCCTTGGAAACGTCGTAGTGCGGGGGGTTCTTCGGACCGGTGGTGTCCTTGCAGCCGGCAAGGGCGAATAGCAGCACTGCGGCCGCAATGCCGCTGGTACGTCGATGGGAACGCATCGCCTCGCTCTCGCTCGGTGGACGGTCACGGACCCGCGGAAGCAGGTCGTCGGTGCGGCGCGATGCGCCCCTCGTCCGCTGTCTCTCGGTCGCTCCGGCTGTTACCGCACGCCGGCCCGGGGGTTCCTGCTGCTCCTACCAGCGGGCGCGATGGCCCCGCGCATCGATGTGGATGAATGGTCCGTGCGCGCCGTTGTCCCGGTAGATCCCCGCGCCGCCGACCAGCTCGGGATGTGCCCGCTCGACCGCTTCGACGGCGCGAAGGATGTAGCGCGCGTCGCCCGTGTCGCGGCGGCCGTCGCCGTTCAGGTCGTCCATGTAGCCGTCGTCATCGTCATCGATCCAGACGTCGGCCGCATCCCCCCACTGATGGCGGCTGAGCCGCGCCCGGCCGAGGTTCAGCCCGCGGCGATTGTATTGCGGTGTGCGGTAGCCGCTCATGATGTACATCCGACGGCCCGGCACGCCGCGCCTCCTGAGCTCCGCCATCACCAGCTCCAGCTTGTCCAGCAAGCGCGGGTCCAGCACCGCGAACTTCGGCCAGACCTCACGCTGATCGTGGGTGAGGAACTGTCCGAGCCGGAAGTGCTCGGAGACGTAGAGGTCCGCCATGTGCGCCGTGACGCGGATGAATCCGGCCGGCGGCACGTAACGGTCCGAGCGATCCTGACCCTCGGTCGGATAGCGGCCGACGAAATAGCCGTCGAGGTAGTCCCCGGCCTTGCGCGAGAACGGGACCTCCACGATGAGACGGAGGTCGGCGCCGAGCTCCGATCCATCCTGCGCTGCGAGCCGCAGCCGGTACAGCCCTGGCGCGTTCGGCGCGACGACCGAGCCGTCCACCGGCAGGGGCGCCGCCGAGCTCTGCCAGTCCGGATCCTTTGCGTGGAGCGTCGCCAGCGACATCCCGATCAGGGGAGGCCCGCCCGCAGGCGGATCGTGGCGATCCGCAGCGTCCGGGGTCCAGGCATAGCGCAGCTCCGACGGTCTCGGCTCGCTCCAGGCGAGCGGCAGCCGGAGGCGCTGTTCCGGCAGTGCGAAGAGGACCTTCAGCTCGTGGCTCGCGCCGAACGTCGCTCTATCCACCGACCCCGCGGACGAGGATGCCATATCGATGGCAACCGTCGCCGCCGGGGGCGTGGCGAGAGCGGCCCCCCGCCCCTGGCCGGGCCGAGGCACGAACGCGAAGACGGCCGCCATGGCCGTCGCTGCGAGGATCCTGACGAGAGGACGTGCCAAGCTTCTCACGGTGTCGCCGGCGCCCTGCCGGGTGAATTCCAGATGTCGGGGTGAGGCCTGAAAGCTAAACGAGATCCGCGCGGGTCGTCAAGGCGAGGGGATCGTCAGCGGAGCCCGAGCAGCTCGATCACGGGAGCGCCGGTCTGCGACGAACGCGCGGCGCGGATCCGGCCGAGCGCGGTGAAACGCTGCAGCGGCGCCAGCTCTCGCACCCGGGGGAGCAGTCGATCCGGCACCGCGACGTAGACCAAGCGGTCGAGATCTCCGGGCCCGCGCGCGAGTATGAAGTACTCGCCGGCGTCGAAGTCGCTGCGCAGTGACTCCGCCTGTTGCAGAGACAGGAACGCGAGCGACCAGCGCACGGCGCGTCCACGCAGCGCCTCGCCCTGAACGCCGAGCGCCGCGACATTGCCGTCCTCCAGGACTCGACCGCTATCCGGCGCGGCCGTCACCTCCTGGGATCGGACCCACCCCTCGAGCCGAACCCGCGCCCACTCGCCGTTACGCTCGAGCAGCCGGAGCTCCGCCAGCGGACGGACGACCGCGACCGTGTCACCGCGCGGCGCTTCGACCAGCACGGCTCCGGAGAAACCGGCGAAGCTCCCCGCGGCGGTGCCGGCCGCGGCGGCCGCCGCGGTCGAGTCCGCCGCGCTCGTGCCATCGGCAGCCGACGCGGCGTGAGCGGCCGCGGAGCTGTCGGAAGGCGCGGGTGGGCGGATCGTGTCGGGGCGCGGCGATCGCGAGGCCGTGTCGCGTCGTCCGGTCCGCGCCGCAGTGTCGCGCCGCGCCGCGCCGGCGACTGAACCGTCAACGGACTGCTGCGGCCCGGAAAGTCGCTCGACGGACGGCTCCCAGATCCAGCCCGAGCGCCGAACGTGCAGCCATTTCCCGTTCGACCCGACACGATCGAGCCGGGCTCCCTGCACGAGATGGCCGATGCGCCCGCCACCCGGCGCGGAGCGCAGGTTCTCGCCGCCGCTCGCGATGACGCGGAGGTCGTGAGCGCCGGCTGCGTCGGCGCGCGTCGATGCAGACCAGATCCATCCCCTCCAGCGTGGCGGCTCGCCAGCGTCCCTGCGTCGCGCCGGTCATGAGCCGTGTGCCCTTCATCAGCGTGGCGACGATCGCCCCTCCGGGCGCCGCGCGGAAGTTCTCCTCCGCGACGGACACACGTGCTTGCGCCCGCACCGGAACAGGAGCGATCAGGAGCGATCCGAGCAGAATCACGGGGGTGAGCATGGAACGATGCATGGCCCTCGATCGTAGATGTCGCGCGCCGGCGGTGTCAACGCCGTTCGAGAGTCGAGATCGCTTGCATCCCCGCGCGGCGCGGGTCTAGCTTGCCGGCCGTCTCGGCACCCTTGATCCACTGCGAGGAGCTCGATCCAGCATGTCCGGCCGTAGGTTCCTCATTGCGGGGCTCGCCCTGCTCGCGTCCGTGGCTGCACCCGGACGGGCGATCGCGCAGCACATCCCGTCGCCGTACCGCTTCGTCGAGAAGAAGCAGGAGGCGACGCTTTTCGCCGGTAAGCTGTGGAGCGAGCCGGGCCTGCTGGGGCTCGGCGTAGACGACTCCCCCATCTTCGGCGGCAGCTATACGCTGCGCATTGGCGGGCCGTTCAACCTCGAGTTCACGGCCGCCGCGATACCCACGAAGCGTGCCGTACAGGACACGGTCCTGCCCGACACGGCGACCTTCGTCAAGGTCGGCGAAGCGGACGTCACCCTCGGCTCGCTGGAGGCAGGGATCCGCTTCGACCTCACCGGTGCGCGGACGTTTCATCGCGTGATCCCCTACCTCGTCACCGGCGTCGGGCTGAATACGCGCATCACCTCGGATGTCGGGGCGGACAGCACGGTGGCCGCCTCACTGCGATACCGACCCGGCACGAGATTCGCCGGACACTTCGGTGCGGGGATCGAGTGGGTCCCCTCGTCCCGCATTGGATTCAAGATCGACGCGCGCGACCACCTCTGGCGGGTCCGGGCCCCGGCTGGGTTCCTGGAGTTGTCATCGGAGGCGCCCGACAAGGAGTGGCTGCAGCATTACGCGGTCACGGCCGGGCTGACCTACCGGTTCTGAGCCGACCCCGGGCGGGCGGGGCGGCGGAAACGCAGGGGCCGCTCCGTCGCAGACCGGGAGAGCGAAGATGGCGCGAGACTTCGAGGACATCTACGACACCCAGGACCTCGACGATGACGAGGTCCGGGAGCTGATCCGGGAGAGGTTCTCCGAGGCCGCGGGCCTCGACAACGGCTTCGTCGAGGTGGAAGTGGAGGACGGCGCCGTCACGCTCGGCGGACGGGTCGGCACGGAGGAGGAGTACCAGCATCTGGAGCACATCCTCGCGAGCCAGCTCGGCATCGACCGCTTCGAGAACAACGTCGTGGTCGACGAGTCGGTGCGAGCCGAGGAGCCGGAGGGTGCCGATGATGCGGCGGCCGCGGCACGCGAGGAGGATGACGAGCTCGGTGGAGAGCGGCTGATCACCGAGCCGAGCGCCCGACACCTCGCCCCCGACACGGAGGGAGAGCTCTACGGCACGCATGATCTCGGCAAGGCGATCGAGGGCGGAGAATCCTACGAGCCGCCGGACCACCCGCCGCAGATGGGCTCCGAGGGCCGCGAGCAGCACTGAGCCCGGACGTGCAGCGCGGCGAGCCGGCGCCTGTGCGCTGGCCGCCGCGCTGCTGTCTCTCTCCCCGACCGCCTGCGGCGGGGGCCCCGCTCCCGAGCCGGTCGTCCTGGCCTCCACGACGTCCACGCAGGACTCCGGGCTCTTCGGCGTGTTGATCCCGGCCTTCGAGAACGCCTATCCTCTGTACGACGTGCAGGTCGTCGCAGTCGGGAGTGGCGAGGCGCTCGCTCTGGGGGCGAGGCGGGATGCGGACGTGCTGCTCGTCCACGCGCCGGCGGCCGAATCTGCGTACGTCGCGGCCGGCCACGCGATCGAGCGTCGGCCGGTGATGACGAACCGCTTCGTTCTCGTGGGCCCGGCCGCGGACCCTGCCGGGATCCGCGGCATGACCGGTGCCGCGGCGGCGCTGCATCGCATCGCGGAGCGGCACGCGACGTTCGTCTCGCGCGGCGACGACAGCGGCACGCACAAGCGGGAGAAGCAGCTCTGGTCCAGCCTCGGAATGAGCCCGCACGACTCGGGTGGCCGGTGGTATCTGGAGGCAGGCCAGGGGATGGGCGACGTGCTGCTGATGGCCGGCGAGAAGGGCGGCTATACGCTGAGCGACATCAGCACCTATCGTTTCATGCGAGACAGGCTGCCGCTGGTGATCCTCGTGGACGGCGACTCCGCTCTGCTCAACCCGTACCACGTGATCACCGTCGCCGGAGCCAGGAACCCGGCGGGCGGCAAGGCGTTCCTCGACTGGATCACCGGTCCGGGCGGGCAGGCGATCATCCGGGACTATGGCCGCGACCGGTTCGGCTCCCCGCTCTTTCACGCGAATCCCTGATCCGCCGTGGACCTGTTCGCCGAGGCCGGCCGCGAGGCGCTTCACCTGCTGTTCTCCGGAAGCGGCGCGCTCTGGCGCATCATTCTGGCTGTCCCTGCGCGTCTCTGCCAGCGGGCTGCTGATCGGCGCCGTCGTCGGCATGCCGCTCGGCATCGCGGTGGGCATCGGCCGCTTCCGGGGCCGCGGCCTCGCGACGGCGCTCATCCACACCGGCTTCGCGCTTCCCCCGGTCGTCGTGGGACTCTTCGTGTACATGCTCCTCTCCCGGTCCGGCCCGCTCGGGCGGCTGGAGCTCCTCTTCACGCCGACGGCCATGGTGGTCGCGCAGGCGATTCTGGCGGCTCCGTACGTCGCGGGCATCTCGCTGGCGGCCGTGCGCGCGGTGCCGCCGGACGTCCGGATGCAGGCGCGAGCGCTCGGCGCCCCGCCGCTGCGCGCGCTGCTCACTCACCTGCGCGAGGCGCGCTTCGGTCTGATCTCGGCGCTCGTGGCGGGCTTCGGCGCGGTGACCTCCGAGGTGGGCGCCGTGATGCTGGTGGGGGGCAACATCGAGGGCTCCACGCGCGTGATGACCACGGCCATCGTGCTCGAGACCCGTCGCGGCGATTTCGGCGCGGCGCTCGCGCTCGGCATCGTGCTGCTGCTCCTCGCCTTCTCGGTGAACGTGGTGCTGACCCGCGTCCAGACGGGCTCGCTCGCGGCGAGCGACCGACCGTGGTCGTGACCGGGCGGCCGCCGCTGCTCGAGGCCGAATCGCTGCAGCGCCGCTATCGCGGCCGCACGGTGCTGGACATCGACCGGTTGCGGCTGGAGGCGGGCGAAGTTCTTGCGATCCTCGGACCGAACGGCTCGGGCAAGTCCACGCTCTTCCGCCTGCTGCTGCTGCTCGAGCGGGCGGACGCGGGCACGATCCGGCTCGACGGGCGCGTCGTTCAGCCTGGCGACCGTACGGCGCGCGCCCGCATGGCGGCGGTCTTCCAGCGGCCATTCCTGTTCGCGGGCACGGTCGCGAGCAACGTCGCCTACGGCCTGGCGGCGCGCCGCGTGAGCGGAACGGAGCGCGAGAAGGCGGTGGTCGATGCGCTGCGCGAGGTCTCGTTGAGCGAGCGTGCTCGTACGGATGTGTCGGAGCTCTCCGGCGGAGAGGCGCAGCGGGTCGCGCTCGCGCGGGCGCTTGTCCTTCGACCGGACCTGCTGCTGCTGGACGAGCCCACGTCGAATCTGGACCTGCCGCTCCGGCGTCGCTTCCGCTCCGATCTCGAGCGGCTGTCCCGGAGTCACGCGGGTGCCGTGGTGCTGATCACGCACGATCCGGCGGACGCGCTGACGCTGGCCGATCGGGTCGCGGTGCTGGAAGCCGGGCGGGTGGTGCAGGTGGCGACGCCGGAATCACTCGTGCTGAGCCCGGCGACTCCGTTCGTCGCGGCGATGACGGGGGCCGAGCTGCTGCTCGACGGGATCGTCGCGGAGGTGGTGGACGGACTCGTCGAGGTCCGTCTGGCCAGCGGCGCATCACTGCTGACCGCTCCGTCGGAAAACCCATCACGGCTCGCGCCCGGCACGCCGGCGCACGTCGCCTACCGGCCCGAGGACGTCGTGCTGGCGCACGCGGATTCGGCCGGGCCGACGAGCGCGCGCAACCGCTTCGATCTGCGCGTCACCGCGCTCTCACCCGTCGGCGGCCTCGTTCGCGTCCACCTGGAGGGGGAGCTGGATCTCATCGCGCTCGTCACGCGTGGGAGCGTCGAGGCGCTGGGGATCGCGCCGGACGCGATCGTGCAGGCCCAGATCAAGGCCGCCGCGCTGCGTCCGTTCCCGGCGGCCCCCCCGCGCGGCGAATCACCCGGTGTGCTATCCTCGTAGGTATACAGCAGGCGCGCGCACACGCATCTACCGAAGGAGGCAGCGATGGCGGCGACGATCCGACACTCGATGACCGAGCGGATGAAGGGGGCTGCCCTGCTGGAGATCCCCGTCTACGAAGAGGTGGAGGCAGACACCGGCGCCACCGGCCAGGCGGCGGGCGTCGTGTCGCTGGCGGCGGTGTGCGCTGCGATCGGCGGCGCGCTGAGCGGCCCGGGCGGCCTGCTCGTCGGGCTGATCTCCGTGATCCTCGGCTGGGTGATCTGGTCCGGGATCACGTACTTCATCGGCACGCGTCTGTTCGGCGGAACGGCGACCTGGGGCGAGCTGCTGCGCACGATCGGCTTCGCGTGGGCGCCCGGCGTGCTCTACATCCTGGGCTTCGTTCCGCTGCTCGGCTGGTTCGTCCGCATCGCGGTGAGCATCTGGATCCTGATCGCGGGCGTCGTCGCGATCCGCCAGGCGCTCGACTTCGGCACGGGTCGCGCGCTGCTGACGGCCGTGGTCGGCTTCATCCCCTACCTGTGCCTCGTCTGGGTCGTGAGCCTCATCCTCGGACTCAGTCCGCAGCTCCTCTGACGCCGAGGACCGGCCGCCCGCGCGAACGCGCGGGCGGCTGCGGGCGCTGCCGTCCCGACCTATATTCGCGCCATGGTCAGGCGCGCGGTTCCGATCGAAGAGAAGGCGTTCCGACTCCGGTTGGACGGACGCGATATCGCGACGTGGACGTGCACCCCCGCGCGACTCGACACGCTCGCCGCCGGCTGGCTTCTCGCCAACGGCTTCGTCGACGGGCGATCCGACATCCTCGAGATCTCAGTGAGCGATGAGCAGCCGATCGCGGGCGCATCCGTGCGGCTCGGCGACGCCGCCGCCTCCGCCCTCTCCGGCCGACTCGACCACCGCGCCACCGCCGCCTGCGGCGTACGCCACTTCCTCGACTGCGAGCCTGCGCGACTCCCGGTTCGCGATCCCGCTGCGCCCGCCTCCCCCGACTCCGCTGCGGCTGCGGAGCTGCTGCGCGAGATGTACGCGCGCGCCGAGCGCTACCGCGAGCACGGCGGGCTCCACGTGGCGGCGCTGGTCGGCGAGGACGGCGACCTCATGACGTGGGCGGAGGAGGTCGGCCGCCACAACGCGGCCGACAAGATCATCGGCGAAGCCTGGCTCGACGGCGTCCGGCTCGGCTGCTGCGGCCTGCTCCTGTCCGCGCGCGTCAGCGGCCAGATCGCGCTGAAGGGCGCCCGTGCCGGCCTAGCCTGGATCGCCAGCCGCTCCGTGCCGACCACCCTCGCGCTCGAGATCGCGGGCGTGGCCCGCCTGCCCATCGTCGCGCGCGCTGGCGGCGACGAGGCCCGCACCTTCTCCCCGCCAGTATCGTGAGCGCACACGCCGCCGGATCGCGACCGCTCGCGCCGCTGGGCGTGCTGCTCGCCGGTGGGCTCAGCCGCAGATACGGCGAGCCGAAGGCGTTCGCGCGCGTGGCGGGCACGCGCATCGTGGATCGCGTGCTCGCGGCGCTGCGCGCGGTGAGCGATGAGATCGGCGTGGTCGCGAACGACTCGGCCACCTACGCGACGCTCGGGCTCCCGATCCGCGCGGACGAGCGGCCGGGTGAAGGGGTTCTCGGCGGCATTCACACCGCGATCGGCTGGGCATCGGAGCGGGGGCGCAACGGCGCGCTCGTGGTCGCGTGCGACATGCCGTTCCTCCACGCGGGCCTGCTGCGCGACATCGTGGATCACGTGGTCGAGGAGGAGACAGACCTCGTGGTCCCGGAGAGCCGCGGGCCGCGCGGCGTCGAGCCGCTCTGCGCGTGGTACGGGCCTGCGTGCAGGGCCGCGATCGAGGCGCAGCTCCTGCGCGAGGACCGGCGGGTGATCGGCTTCTGGCGGGACGTCCGGACGCGGCGGGTGCCGCTCGAGCGCGTGCTCCGCCACGGCGACCCCGAGCGGCTGTTCATGAACGTCAACACGCGCGAGGATCGTCTCGTCGCGGAGGAGCTGGCCGGCGCACCCCCTTCCGACTCCGCGACCGCCCGGCCGTGGCCGCGCTCGGAGGCGTCCTGACCGCGCGCAAAGCGGACTGGCTCGCCGCCGATGAGGCTCTCCGTCGCATCCTCGCCGAGGTGGAGCCGATGCCGGAGACAGAGGTGCCCCTGGCGGAGGCGCTGGGCGGAGTCCTGAGCCGCTCGATCATCTCGCCCATCGATCAGCCGCCGTGGGACAACAGCGCGATGGACGGCTTTGCCACGCGCGCGGTGGACGTGGAGCCGGCGCGGCCGGATGCACCCGTCGAGCTCCGCGTGATCGAGGACGTCCCGGCCGGCGCGAGGCCGACCCGCGGCGTCGGCGCGGGAGAGGCAACGCGCGTAATGACCGGCGCGCCGGTGCCCGACGGAGCGGATGGCGTCGTGCGAATCGAGCACACCGACGCGTGGCATGCACCGGCAGCTACGCCGCCATACACCGTGCGCGTGCTGCAGAGCGACGACGCCGGCCGCAACATCCGTCGCAGCGGCGAGGACCTGCGGCGTGGCGCGGAGGTGCTGAGCGCGGGCGCGCTGCTGCGAGCGGGCGAGATCGGCGTCCTCGCCGCAATGGGGATCACGGCCGCGCCGATCCACCGCATGCCCCGAATCGGGATCCTCTCGAACGGTGACGAGCTGGTCGAGCCGGAAGAAATCGCCGCCGTGATGCAAGGGCGCGCGATCGTGAACTCCAACTCCTACGCGCTCGCGGCAGCCGTTCGCGCGACCGGCGCCGTGCCGCTGCCGCTCGGCATCGCGCGCGACGATCGCGACAGCATCCGGCTCCACATCGAGGCGGCGCTCAATGCGGACGCGCTGGTCACGAGCGCCGGGGCCAGCGTCGGCGACCACGACCTGATGAAGGATGTCCTGGAGGAGCTCGGCTTCGAGCTGCGCTTCTGGCGAGTGCGCATGCGACCGGGCAGTCCGTTCTCCTTCGGCTTCCTCCCGGACGCGCCGTCCGGTCGCAGGCTCCCCGTCTTCGGGCTCGCGGGCAACCCCGTCTCCGCGCTCGTGACCTACGAGGTGCTCGTGCGCCCGGCAATCCGACGGATGCTGGGCCGCGCCGCCGTCCACCCGCGAACGCTCACCGTGGAGCTGGCCGAGCCGTTCCCGTCCACGCCGCGGCTGACCCACTTCTTGCGCGCCCGTCTCGAGCCGCGGCCGGAGGCGGAGCCGCTGGCGCGGCTGACCGGTCCGCAGGGCTCGGGAATCCTGCGGTCGCTCGTGGAGGCGGACGCCCTCGTCATCGTGCCGGAGGGCATAGAGGGGCTGCCGGCCGGGGCTCACGCGAAGGCGATCCCGCTCGAGCCGGTGGACCCCGCGGCCGCCGCTCCTGGATACACGCCCTGAGGTCTTCGAGATCTTTCACCGCGCTTGCCGGCCGGCCGACCGCATCCCCTACGCAGTCCCGCCCCCCGTTCTACGTAGCGAGTCCGACACGGCGCGCTGCCGCGTGGCCGCAATCTACGGGCGCACCCCTCAGAGGAGGCTCCCGTGATACCGATCACCCACCTGACCCAGGCGCCTTACGCGTTGTTCTACCTGCTCGCGCTCGGCACCGCCTTCGCCGTCGCGTCGCGCGACGGGGTCCGTTGCGACCTTCCGCCGAGGAGCTGGATCGCCCTCGTCGCGGCCGTCGCCGCCGCCGGCATCCTCGGCTCGAAGCTGCTACGCTTCGATCTGTCCGCCCCCGTGCCCGGAGCGAAGACGATCCTCGGTGGCGTGCTGGCCGGCACGATCGTCGCCTTCGCCGGTGCCCGCGCGCTCGGTCTCGATCGGCGCGCGCTCGACGGCTTCGCGGTGGCCGTCCCGCTCGGCGTGGCGATCGGCCGAGTCGGTTGTCTCCTCGCGGGGTGCTGCTTCGGGCGCATTACGACCCTGCCGTGGGGGATCCGCTATGGCGTCGGAACGGAGCCGTACGCGGCGCAGCTCGCGGCGGGTCTGATCCATACCGGCGCACCGGTCTCGCTGCCGGTACATCCGACGCAGGCGTACGAGGCGCTGCTGGCGCTCGTCGTCGCGCTCGCGGTCGTGCGTGCTCGCGCCTCCCTGCGATCCCCTGGCAGCGGCTTGATGGCGAGCTTCGCCGCGCTGGGAGTTGGACGGATCGGCATCGAGTTCTTCCGTACACGCGACCTGGCGCCGGTCCACGGCCTCACGATCGTGCAGTGGCTGATCGCCGTGTGCGTCGTCGCCTGCGTGGTGTCACTCGTCGGCGGCGAGATCCGGGCGCGGGCTGCGTGTCGCACCGCCGGGTCCCAGCCGAGGGCGAGGGAGCCGAGCCGCGTACCCGTCCTCGCGCTCATGCTGGCGGTGCCCGTACTGCTGCTGGCCGGCGGCTTCTTCACGCCGCTCGAGCGCACCGCGCTGGTGCTGCTGTCGTTGCCCGCGCTCGTCGCCGTGGCGGACGCGCTGGCGACCCGCGCGGCGCCCCGATCGTTCCGCCCGAAGGTCGCTACGGCCGCGATCGCGCTGCTCGCGCTGCAACAGGCGACGCCCGGCTATCCGCGGTCGTACTGGAGCATCGGCGGCGGTCCGACGCTCTCCCAGCGGACGCACCGGCACGAGATCGTCACCGGATATCGAGAGGACTGCGACGGTAGCCCGGTGCCGGTGAAGGAGCTGCAGGAGATCAGGCTGAGGCACGCCTCGGTCGGCGGCTCGCTGCGGCATACGCGGGAGCTGTCGCCGGTCCTGAGTCGCACCTTCGCCCTGCGCGGGTATATCGGCCGGGTCGCCTCACATCTCCTGCCGGGCTCGAGCAGCAGCGTCCCCGATGAGGAGAGGACGATCGGCGGCGCCGGCGCGACGGTGAGCGTCGAGGATAGCCACGTGGGCTTCACGCTCGGGGGCGGGGCCGGCCGTCTCGGCGTCGATTCCGCGACGAGCCCCCTGTTCATCGGCGCGCTCCGCGGTGGATCGCTGCGCGGCACGCACGTGGTGGTCGGCGTGAACGACCTGGAGTCGCTCGGGTCGGGCGGAACGGCGATCCACGCCGGACTCGGCCACGGGTTCGGAGGTCTCGGCTCGACGGCGCAAGCGGGGTTCTGGAACGCGAGCGGAGCGGGCGGCGAAGGCAACGGGCTCTACGTCCGAGCCACGATCGTCACTCCTTCAGGATTCGAGGTCGAGCCGTTCCTCGGCTTCGGCGACGGCTACGACATCCGACTCGCGCTGCGACGACGAATCGGCGGCCGTTGACAGGTCGCTGAAGAACTGGGGCGCGGCCGATCGAGTGCACGCCCGGTGCGGCCGAGAAGGGCGTGGTTCCCCGCACGGTTGACGCGGCTGCAGCCCACCGGCATCCTGCGCCGGGCGCGCTGCAGTCGCGTCATCGTCGGCCCACGAGGACCGACCGCGAACCGAACGGAGGAGCCCATCGATGGCCGAGCACCACCGCGAAGCCGACCGCATCGTCCCCGCGCGGTATCAGCCGGAGCTGCCGCTCGAAAGGCTGATCGTGCGGGAGGCGGCGGATCCCGAAGCCGTCGAGGTGGACGTCGTCTTCGTAGGCGCGGGCCCGGCCGGCCTCTCGGGCGCAATCGAGCTGGCACGACTCGCCCGACGGGACGCAGAGTCGGGAGGCGACCTCGGCGAGCTGTCCATCGCCGTGCTGGAGAAAGCCGAAGGGCTCGGCGAGCACTGCCTCTCCGGGGCGGTGGTGAACCCGATCGCGCTGCGCGAGCTGCTCCCCGAAGTTGCCGAATCCGAGTGGCCGCTGCGGGAGCCGGTGGGCCGCGAGTCCGTCTATCTGCTCACCGGAAGCCGAGCGATTCCGATCCCGACTCCGCCGACGATGCAGAACAGCGGCAACCGCATCGGCTCCATCTGCGAGCTGGTGCGGTGGCTCGGAGAGAAGGCGCAGGGGCTGGGCATCGACATCTTTACGGGCTTCCCCGCGGCATCACTGCTCGTCGAAGGCGAGAGCGTCCGCGGCGTGCGCACGGCGCCGTCGGGGCTCGACCGGGACGGTAACATGACCAGCGGCGGAATGCCGGCCACCGACGTCGTCGCGAAGGTCACCGCGCTGTCCGAGGGGACGCGGGGTGCGCTCGCGCAGGCGTGGATGCAGTGGCAGGGCGTCGGCTCCAGGAACCCGCAGATCTTCGCTCTCGGGGTGAAGGAGCTCTGGGAGACGAAGAAGCCGCTCGACCGCATCATCCACACGCTCGGCTGGCCGCTGCCGCGGGACGCCTTCGGCGGCAGCTTCATGTACCCGCTCGAGCCGAACGTCGTCGCGATCGGCCTCGTCGTGGGACTCGACTACCATGAGCGCGACCTCGACGTGCACGCGCTGCTCCAGCGGATGAAGCTGCACCCACTCTTCCGCCCGTATCTCGAGGGCGGCGAGCTCGTCGAATGGGGGGCGAAGACGATCCCGGAAGGCGGCTACTGGGCGCTGCCGGAGCGGCGGCACGGCGATGGGCTGGTGCTGCTCGGCGACGCCGCCGGCTTCGTCGAGGTCGCCTCGCTCAAGGGCATCCACTACGCGATGCAGTCCGGCGTCTACGCCGCCCGCGCGATCTTCGACGCGCTGAAGCGCGGCGACGTCGGCCGCACCGCCCTCGCGGCTTACGACCGCATGGTCGAGGAGTCCTTCATCGTCGGCGATCTGCACGCGCGCAGGAACATGCGCCTCGCCTTCAAGGACGGCTTCCTCATCGGCGGCGCGAAGGCCGCGCTCATGAGCCTGACCGGCGGCCGCATCCCCGGCGCCTTCATCGACTCCGAGCCGGACGCCGACGTGCTCCGCGTGGCAGGCGGCGATGGCTCCTTCGAGGCCGGCCCCCTGACGATCTCGAAGCTCGACGCCGTCTTCAAGTCCGGAAACCGGACTCGCGACGACATCCCGCAGCACCTCATCGTGGGACCCGACGTCGACGGCGCGACGGCCGAGTTCTACCGGCACGTCTGCCCCGCCGGCGTCTACGAGCGGGACGGAGACCGGCTCGTCGTCAACGCGCCCAACTGCATCGACTGCAAAGCGACCAATGTGCTGGGGCCGCGATGGACTCCGCGGGAAGGCGGCAGCGGTCCGCGATACCGGCGGATGTAGGGCTAGGGCGAGGGCGAGGGCGAGGGGAGGGCTAGGGGGCGGCGCCGAGGCGGGGGGTGGGGGCCGGGGGGGCGGGGCGGTCGAGAAGCAGGTTCATCAGCGAGCGGTGGATCGTGCGCTGGGGCGGCTCGCGGTCGAGGTAGACGGCGAAGCGCCCGGTCTTCCACTCCAGCATCGCGGCGAGCGCCTCCTCGCCCTCCAGCGACTGCGCGCGGGCGTGGCGCGGATCGCCGCCCTCGACGTAGATGACGCCCGTCCCCTCAGGGCTGGTGATCGAGAGCGCCGCCGTGCGCGAGTGGTAGCCGATCATCTGCAGCAGCCAGCTCAGCTCCATGTCCTCGAGCTTGCCTCCCATGGAGTGCGTCGACTTGTCCATCGCCTCCGGCTCCCCCGCCTCCGCGCGGGTACGGCAGCGCTGGCTCACGAGAGCGCTCAGCGCGGAGCGGATCTGGGTGAAATCCGCGTTTCGACCGAAGAACGCGTCGACGCCGGAGGAGAGCAGGCGCATGGCGGCGCGAGGCGTCTCCGCGTCGAGGCCGAGCACCGGTATCGCCCCGACTGACGGATCGCTGCGCATCTCCCGGAGGAAGCGCAGCGACTCCTGCGTGGGGAGCAGCGCGGTCAGGAAGACGGCCTCGACCGGAATCTGCCGCAGCCGCAGCCGTGCGGCGTCGACGTCGGCAGCGACCTCGGCCAGATAGCCCGCGGAGCACAGCTTGGAAGCGAGCACGGTGGCCGTCGCGGGGTCCGGATGAACGATGACGACGTGACGGGAGCGGCCGAGCCCGAAGAAGCGCAGGTCCCCGGTTTCCAGCAGCCTCAGTGCCGCGGCGACGACGCGGCGATCGAAATGAGCGCCAGCTTCCCGTCGTAGCTCCGCGGCCGCGTCCATCAGACGGCGGGGTAGACGATGCGGACGCGGGCGGATCATCGCCGAAAAGGAATCCGCGACGGCGAGGATCCGCGCGAGAAGCGGGATCTGCTCGCCTTCCAGCCCGTCGGGATAGCCGTTGCCGTCCCAGCGCTCGTGGTGATGCCGGATCGCCGCGGCGACGGAATCCGGCAGCGGCACGCCCTCCAGCAGCTCGAGCCCCAAGTCGACGTGGGCCTCCATGCGGCGCTGTCCGCCCACGTCGAGACCCGGCCGCGGTCGTCCCGGCAGCAGCTTCTCCCCGACCGCCTGGCGGCCGAGGTCCCGCAGCACGGCCGCTAGCGCGAGCCGATCCAGCCGCGCCTCCGACACGCCCATCTCGCGACCGATACCGACCGCCAGCAGGCGCGTAAGGCTGCTGCTGCTGCGGTAGTACGGGTCGCCGTATTCGAGGAGCGCGACGAGCAGATCGGCGAGCGAAGTGGCAAGCGACAGATCCTCCTCCCCGGCTCGCGACGCGACCGCTACGAGCGCCGACCTGTCCGATGCCTCCCGGAGGTCGGGAGCTGCGCCGTAGGGATCTTCCCACGGGAATCGGTCCTCTTCGTCCCAGGGAAAGACCACGGGCCGCTCGGACGACCCCACCACCGGCTGCTCCCACGGAAAGAGCGGATCCACGCCCGACGCGGACGCTTGCCGCCCTTCCCGCGTCGACTCCCGTGGCCGCGATGGCGACGCGGGCGCCGAAGCTGCGGCGCCCGCGGAAGGGGGTCTCTCTCCGTTCGCCGCGGGAGGGGCGGGGGCGCGGCGGCGCCCGTCGTGTGGCGCGTACCCGCTCGTTGCGGGGCCGCTCCAGTCGACGATCGAATTGAGCCGGGCCTGGATGCTGAGCCGCTGCCTCCTCCCCTCGTCCTGCCCCGGCTCCCCGTGCATCGGTCCGAGCTGGCGGGCCCGTCGGTAGTGCCGACTCGCGGCCTCCCCCTGGCCGGCGGCGTGCGCGATGTCGCCGAGCCCACGGTGCGCGGCCGAATTGCCAGGATCCAGCTCGAGCACCCGGTTGAACGCCGCGGCGGCCTCCGCGGTCCTGTTCTGCTCCAGGCGCAACGATGCGAAACGGAGGTAAGCGCGGATCTGGAAGCGGTGCAGCTCGTCGTCCTCGTGACGGGACCAGCGAGGGGCGGGATCCGGCGCACGGCCGGAGATCTCGCTCACCAGCCGCCGAATCTCGTCACTCGGAGAAGCGGTCATCGACGACCCGGCCCTCGGGGTTCGGGCGATCTTCGCTCGGTGGGTTGCCCGATTGTACGTCGACGATCGGGCTGGTGTCAATGGCGCTGCGCGGGCGCACCGGGCCGCGGCAGGCTTGCCGCCTGCGCCGGGGAAACCGTTGCCCCTCCTTCCCGTTGGTCGCGTGTGCTTGACGGGCTCCGATCCGGGTTCGACTTTGCGGGCCTCCACCATTCCGGACTTCGGACGAGGTCGAGCCAATGGCACTACGGCGTGGCACGCGCGTCGGCGGACTCGCGTTCATCCTCGCGATGCTGGCATCGCCGACGCTGGCGCGGGCACAGTTCACGGAGCCACCGCCGCCCGCGGCGTACGCGCTCCGCAACGTCACGGTCGTGGACGCGGACGGGGCCCGGCGAGATGGCGTGACGCTGGTCGTTCGCGGCTCGATGGTCGAGGCGCTCTCCGCGGGCGCTCCGGTGCCGGGCGATGCCCGGGTGCTGGAGGGGGACTCGCTGATGGTCTATCCGGGGCTCGTCGATGGGTGGGGCACCGTGAAGTACGAGTTCCCGAAGGACAGCCTGGACCGCAGCAAGGTCAGGTCGTGGAACCCGCCCAGATCCGTGCAGGGGTTCGAGCCCCACCGCCGCGTCGTCGACTGGCTCCGCGCGACCGGCTCGGACGTCGCGGACCTCCGCAAGAAGGGCGTCGTCGCTGTAGCGGTGCAGCCGGACGGCGCGCTGATGCCGGGTCGCGGCGCGCTCGTGCTGCTGCGCACGGACGCTACCGTCAGCGACGACCTCGTGGTGGATGCGACGCTGGGGCCGGTGATGACGTTCAGCTCGGCGCGCGGGGCATATCCGACGACCATGATGGGAATGGTCGCCTGGTACCGGCAGACGTTCCTCGATGCGCAGCGGCGCGCGCAGGTGGCGAGCGCGGCCGGGCACGATCCGCATGGAGTGACCCTGCCGTCCTACGACGCGGACTATGCGGTCGTACAGGAGGCGATGGGTGGCGGCATTCCCGTGTACTGGGTCGCGAACGATGCCGACGACATCCGCCGCATGCTGAGGCTCTCGGACGAGTTCCGGCTGCGGCCGATTCTGGTGGGCGGGGCCGAGGCGTGGAAGCTGGCCGGCGAGCTGAAGAGGCGCGATGTTCCGGTGCTCGTATCCGTGGACTTCCCGAAGCCGAAGGAGTGGAAGCCCGAGGCGCCGAAGGCCGCGAAGCCGGGCGAGCCGAAGCCAGGCGGCGTCAGCCCCGACAGCGCTGCCGCGCCGGCCGCGGCCGATACGGCGAAGACGCCCGCGGCAACACCGGACGAGCAGGCGCCCGCGCGCGAGACCCTGCCGGGTGCGCTGCGCGAGAAGAAGCGCCTCGAGGAGATGTATGCGAACGCGGGCAAGCTCGCGGCCGCGGGCATCCGCTTCGCGCTGGTCAGCAACCAGGGGAAGGCCGATCTGCTGGAGGGGGCGCGCAAGACCATCGAGTACGGCCTCTCCGAGAGCGACGCGCTCCGCGCGCTGACGAGCACCCCCGCCTCGCTCTACGCCATCCCCTCCGCGGTCCGCATCGAGAAGGATTTGCCCGCAACGTTCATCGTCACCGACGGCCCGCTCTTCGGCAAGAACACGAAGGTCGTCTACACCTTCGTGGAGGGCGGGCTGGAGAAGGGAGCCGATGAGCGGAAGAAGGGCGCAGCGGGCGATTCCGCCTCGGCCGCCGCGATCGCCGGGACGTGGACCCTCGACATCCTCGCGCCCGACGCACCGCCGCCCGGCACGCTGAAGGTGACGCAGTCCGGCGCGAGCTTCACCGGCACGCTCGAGGTGCCCGGATTCGGCACCGTCCCGGTCGAGAGCGGCAGCATCGATGGCGACCGGATCAGCTTCACGGTGACGGTCCAGCAGGGCGGCGAGTCCGCCACCGTCGAATTCACCGGGACGGTCAGTGGCACCTCGATCTCGGGCAGCGGCTCGGGTGAGGGCGTCGGAGACTTCGAGTGGCAGGCCGAGCGCACGGCCGGGCCGGGAGACGAGTAGCCATGACCACCGCACGGATATCCATGAAAAACAGCTCGAGCCTCGTCGCACATACCGGATTGGCGATCACGGTGCTCGCGACGATCGGGACGGTCACCGCTCCCGCCGCGGCCCAGTGGAATACGCAAGCGGAAGCCGGCACGGTCGAGGCGCCGAAAGGCACGCTGGTAATCCGCAACCTGGACGCCGTGTGGACCGCCGCCGGGCCGGTGCAGCACGGCGTCTCGATCGTGATCCGCGACGGCGTGATCCGCTCGATCGGCGTGGACGCCGCTACGCCGGCCGGGGCGCGCGTGATCGATGGAGCGGGGCTCACCGCGATGCCCGGCGTCGTGGATCAGCACTCGCACATCGCGATGGCCGGCGGCTCCAACGAGTGGACGGCGCCCGTCGTGCCCGAGGTCCGGGTGATCGATCACCTCGACCCCCACGACTTCAGCATCTACCAGGCGCTCTCCGGCGGTGTCACCACCGCGCAGATCCTGCACGGAAGCTCCAATCCGATCGGTGGTCAGAACGCGATCATCAAGACGCGCTGGGGGATGGATGACGCCTGGCAGCTGCTCGTCGAGGGCGCGCCCCGCACGGTGAAGTTCGCGCTCGGCGAGAACGTCACGCAGAAGAACGGCGGACGGCAGACCCGCTTCCCGGCCTCACGCGAAGGCGTCGAGTCGATCTACGTCCAGGCGTTCACGGCCGCGCGGGAGTATGAGAAGGCGTGGGCGGACTACCGCAGGAACCCGAAGGCGTTCCGCGTTCCGCCGCGCACCGACCTACGGCTCCAGGCGCTCGTCGACATCATGCACGGCAGGATCCGCGTGACGGCGCACTCCTATCGCGCCGACGAGATCCTTATGCTCGCCCGCATCGCGCAGCGCTTCGGCTTCACGATCGACGCGTTCACGCACGTGCTCGAGGGATACAAGGTGGCCGACGAGCTGCGCGACGCGGGCATGGGCGCCTCCACGTTCTCCGACTGGTGGATGTACAAGCTCGAGGCGTACGACGCGATCCCCTACAACGCGGCGATCCTGCACGACCACGGTGTGCTGACCTCGCTGAACTCGGACATCCCGTGGCTGCAGTCCTTCCTCATTTACGAGATGAGCAAGCCCGTCAAGTACGGCGGCGTCTCCAAGGAGGAGGCGCTGAAGATGCTGACGCTGAATCCGGCCAAGCAGATCCACCTCCAGGACCGTGTCGGCAGCCTCGAAGTCGGCAAGGACGGCGACGTCGTGTTGCTCAACGGCGATCCCTTCAACACCTACTCGCGTGTCGAGAAGACGATCATCGATGGCATCGTCTACTACGACCGACGGGACGAGACCGCTCGCCGGCACGAGCCGGTGCGCCGCATCGCGGGCGCCCCCGCCGCAGCGGCGACGGCGACCGCACCCACGGGACCCGTGGAGGTCTCCGCGTTCGACGTGCCGGACGCACCGGACGACCAGACCCTCATGCGCCCGATCGATACCTCGCCGGTCGTCGCGATCGTCGGTGGCACCGTCCATCCGGTGAGCCAGGGCGCGATCGAAAACGGCGTCGTCCTCATCGACAACGGGAAGATCAGCGCCGTGGGTCCCGCATCTCAGGTGCAGATTCCGGCCGGCGCGCGACGCGTGGACGCCTCCGGCAAGCAGGTCTACCCCGGTCTCATCGACCCGCTCACGTCGGTCGGCATGGTCGAGATCGACGCGATCCAGCCCGCGCGCGACGACCGCGAGATCGGCGAGTACAACCCTCACGTCCGCTCGCTCTTCGGCATCGACCCCTATAGCGCCGCGATCCCGGTCGGCCGCGCGAACGGGGTCACCGCCGTCCTCTCCGCCCCCGCCAGCGGCATCGTCCGGGGCACCGGCTCCGTCGTCCAGCTAGTCGGCGACACGCCGGAGAACATGGACATCGAGGACAGGGCCGCGCTCGTCGTCGACTTCCCGAAGCCGAAGGGCGAGCAGTGGGACGAGCCGAAGCTGGAGGGCGACCGCATCGAGGAGCTGCTCGCGCTCTTCCGCCGCGCCCGCCTGTACGCGCAGCAGCCTTCGACGCGGCAGAGCCCGACGCGCGCCTGGGAGGCGAACGTCGACCCATCCGAACGACGTGATGCTCTCCGCCATGGTCCCCGTGCTCGAGGGGAAGCGCCCGGCGATCTTCGTCGCGAACGACGAGCGACGCATCCGCACGCTGCTCATGTTCCTCGACAGCTTCCCGACCGTGAAGGCGGTGCTCGGCGGCGGTGCCCAGGCGTACCACGTGGCCGACGAGCTCGCCCGCCGAAAGATCCCGGTCATCGTCGGCTCCGAGCTCACCCCGGCCGACGACCGCGACGACCCCGTCACCGCGCCCTGGCGCAACGCCGCGATCCTGCGCGACCACGGCGTCCGCATCGCGTTCACCACCTCCTTCTCGCCCGAGGGCGTCTCGGAGCTGCGCAACCTGCCCTACGAGGCCGCTCGCGCGGTGTCGTTCGGTCTTTCGCCCGATGAAGGGATCCGCGCCCTCACGCTCGGGGCCGCCGAGATCCTCGGCCTCCAGGACCGCATGGGAAGCCTCGATCCCGGCAAGCGCGGCGATGTCATCATCACCGATGGCGATCCGCTCCAGATCGTCACCCACGTGGACCGCATGTTCATCGCAGGACAGGAGGTCTCGCTCGCGTCCAGGCACACGCGCCTCTACCACCAGTTCGTGCACAGGAGCGCGGGCGTGCCCGTCACGCGGTGATTTCAGGGAACGATTCCGCGTCCCGGCCGCCCTGCGCGACTTCGCATGATGTACTTAGTCGAATTTGAAGTTCACCTCAGCAACTCGATCACATCCGAATCCGTCGTCTGGGAGAAGTCGAGGTACCACTGGCCGACGGCCTGGAACGGCTCCGGCTGGACATAGCAGAATGACCTCATCCGCGTCGGAGCGGAGGTCGTCGCAGGTGGAAGCGGCGCCGACGGGAACGGCGATGACCAGGCGTCTGGGCTCTAGCGCGCGGACGGCGGATGCTGCGGCTCGCATGGACGCGCCGGTCGCCAATCCATCATCGACGAGCACGACGGTCCGGCCGGTCAGGTCGTGCGGGGGGCGGCTCCCGCGGTAGGCGTCCTCGCGCCTTTGCAGCTCCACGCTCTCCCGCTCGGCGACGGCGCGGATCAGGTCGTCGCGGATCCCGTAGGCCTGCACCACGTCGTCGTTCAGGACGACGACTCCGCCGCTCGCGATCGCGCCGAGCGCTAGCTCCGGGTGGGCAGGCACACCGAGCTTGCGGACGAGAAAGACATCGAGGGGAGCGCCGAGCGCGCGGGCGACCTCGGCGGCGACGGGAACGCCACCGCGCGGCAGCCCGAGCACCAGCAGGTCGGGCTCGTCCCGCAGGTGCTCGAGGCGTGTGGCGAGGCGGCGTCCTGCGTCCGCGCGGTCACGGAACGGACGCTGCATCAGCCTGTTTGGGCGGTGCTACCTTCCGTGCTCAGCAGATTCACGACCTCGTGAACGCCGCGGACGGAGCGGGCCTGTTCTACGAGGCGCCCGATTTCGTCGGCCGGCGCACGGCCGGTGAGCGTGACACGGCCGTCATCGGCGCTGACACGGAGCGCCCCGAGGTCGTGCGAGACGTGGCCGAGCGCCGCACGCACGCGCTCGTCGAGCACCTCGTCATCGACGTGCGTCTCGGTCGCGCGCTTCACGCTCTCGACGGCACGGCCTCGAGCCCGGTTGCCGAGGTCTCGTGCACGGCCCTCCAGCTCCTCCTCGAGCTCGTGGCGCGCGTGTACGATCTGGTCGCGCACGAGCGACCGGCGGCGCCTGCCCAGTCGCGGATCGAACAGGTACATCAGCCCCGCGCCGACCAGTAGTCCCTTAGCGAACGAGATCGGATGCTTCATATGGCCCTCCTTCGGTGACGTGCCGGATGATCACCGTGTCTTCGCGCAAGGACCGAGCCGTCGTAGGACGCCGATCGAGCCGTGCTGCGTCCCGCTGACGAGCCGCCCCGTCACCGTTTCAGGCCGCGGATCTCCTCGGTCAGCCGCGGCAGGACCTGGAAGGCGTCGCCGACGATGCCGTAGTCGGCGGCGCGGAAGATCGGCGCGTCCGCGTCCTTGTTGATCGCGACGATCGTGCGGGCGGTGCGCATCCCCGCCAGGTGCTGAATCGCGCCGCTGATGCCGATCGCGAAGTAGAGCTGCGGCGCCACCGTCTTCCCCGTCTGCCCGACCTGTTCGGCATGGGGACGCCAGCCGGCATCCACCACGGCGCGCGAGGCTCCGAGGGCGACATTCGAACCGAGCGCGTCGCGCAGCTCCTCGAGAAGGTTCCAGTTCTCGGGCCCCTGCATGCCACGGCCGCCGCTGACGATGATCGGCGCCTCCGCGACGTCCACGGACTCGTCGGGCGCGGCGCGCAGCTCGCGCACCCGCACGCGCGGGTCGGCGGGGTCCGAGTCGATTGTCAGCCGCTCGACTTCACCCGCCGCCTGTCGCTCCTTCGGCACGAACACGTTCGGTCTGACCGAAACGAGGCGAGGCTCGGCCTCGAGCACCAGCGTGGCGAATGCCTTGCCGGCGTACATCGGCCGCACGACCACCAGCTCGCTGCTGTCCATACGCAGTTCCGTCGCGTCCGTCGCGAGCGGGACATCGAGCCGCGCGGCGAGCCGCGGCGCCACATCCTTGCCGAGGCTGGAGGCGGAGAGCAGGATGGCGAAGTAGCCCCGCCCGGCCGCCTGCGCCGCTACGCTGGCGATCGCCTCGGGAGCGCCGCGCTCCAGACTCTCGTGCTCGGCGAGCAGGACCCGGTCGGCGCCGAAGCGGCCCGCCTCCGCCGCCATCGTGGCCGTTCCCGCCCCACCCGGCAGGACCGCGTGGACCTCGCCGCCGAGCTCGTCCGCCAGGTCTCGAGCCGCGGTGATCACCTCCAGCGCCGAACGTCGCAACGAGCCGTCGCGCTGCTCTGCTACTGCCAGGATATTCTTCATGTGCATCCCCCTAGAGCACCTTGGCTTCTTCGCGGAGCAGCCGCACCAGCTCCGGCACGGCGTCGGCGCCTTCGCCGACGATCCGACCTTCTGCCCGCTCCGGCGGATACTCCAGCTTGCTGATCCGGATCCGCCCCTCACCGCCGTCCGCCTTCTTCTGCTCGAGCGGCTTGCGCTTCGCCGCCATGATCCCCTTCAGCGACGGGTAGCGCGGCTCGTTCGGTCCCTTCGTCGCGGTGACGACCGCCGGCAGCTCGGCCTCCACCACCTCGACCCCGCCCTCCGTCTCGCGCTGACAGACGACCTTGCCAACCTCCAGGCTCACCTCGGCGGCAGCCGTGACGCACGGCAGTCCGAGCAGCTCGGCCACCATCGGGCCCACCTGCTGCTGGTCGTCGTCGGCCGCCTTCATGCCGAACAGGATCAGATCGGCGCCTGCGCCCTTCAGCTCGCCGGCGAGGAGTCGCGCCGTCGCGAGCCCGTCGATGCCCGTCGCGGCCTCGAGCAGCACGGCCGAGTCGGCTCCCATCGCCAGAGCAGCTCGCAGCTGCTCGGCGGCGGCAGGTTCGCCGGCCGTCAACGCGACGACGTCGCCTTCCGCTCCCGCCTCCTTGAGCCGCAACGCCGCCTCCAGCGCGAACTCGTCGTACGGGCTGATCACGTACTTCACTCCCGACGGGTCGATGCCCGTCCCGCCATCGGAGATGCGGATGCGCGCGGCGGTGTCCGGCACCCGCTTGATGCACACGATGATCTTCACGATCCCTCGCTCAATGTCATTTCGCTTCCCGGGCGCGTCATTTCCCCCGCGCCGGCGCCAAATGTAGGCCCCTCTCGGGGTCCGGGCCACCGACGCCGGCTCCGGTGCCTCTTGCCTGCCCCGGATCGCCGGCTCAGCTTCCGCTTACCCCGACCCCAGAGCGCCTCATGACTCAGCCCATCGTCCAGGTCGACGCGTTCACCGACGAGCCCTTCCACGGCAACCCGGCCGCGGTCTGCGTGCTGGGGCGTCCACGCGAGGAGGCGTGGATGGGCGCCGTCGCCCGCGAGATGAACCTCTCGGAGACGGCATTTCTGGTGCATCGCGGCGATGGAGACTGGGACCTGCGCTGGTTCACGCCGATGGTGGAGGTGGACCTGTGCGGTCACGCGACGCTCGCGAGCGCGCACGTGCTGTGGACGGAGGGTCACTCCGCGGAGGCGGCGCTCCGCTTCCACACGCGCAGCGGAACCCTGGGCGCCAGGCGCGGGGGCGCATGGATCGAGCTCGACTTCCCATCGGAGCCGCCGAAGCCGGCCGAGGCGCCGGTCGGGCTCGTCGAGGCGCTCGGCGTCTCGCCCCGCTGGACGGGGCGCAATCGCATGGACTTCCTGCTGGAGCTCGCGTCCGAGAAGGAGGTCCGTGGGGTGGAGCCGGACTTCGCGAGACTGTCACGGGTCCCTGCTCGAGGCGTGATCGTCACCAGTCGCGCGGACGAACCCTCCTTCGACTTCGTCTCGCGGTTCTTCGCGCCGGCGGTCGGGGTCGTCGAGGATCCGGTGACCGGCTCCGCGCATTGCTGCCTGACCCCGTTCTGGGCCGAGCGGCTCGAGCGCGATGCGATGACGGCCTACCAGGCGTCCGCCCGTGGCGGGACGTTGCGGGTGCGTCAGGACGGCCAGCGGGTCCGAATCGCGGGGCAGGCCGTGACCGTCCTGCGCGGCGAGCTGCTCTGATGCCGCCACCGAGCGGACGCGGCGGCGACCGGCGGCGTACCAGCGGCGCGCATGCCCGCCCGACGGGCAAGGGCGTGGGATACTCCGGCACGCCTCTCGTCCGCAAGCTCGGCTACAAGCCCGGCTTCCGTGTCGCGCTGATCGGCGCTCCCGCGGACTACCTCGAGCTGCTCGGAGGGCTTCCGGCGGGCGTCGAGCGTTGCGAAGCGGACGGGCTGGGGCTCGACCTGGTGCACATCTTCACGAAGCGGCGGAGCGAGATGGAACGGGAGATACCGCGGCTCCGGGGCGCCATCGCGCCCGCGGGGATGATCTGGGCATCATGGCCGAAGAAGTCCGCCGGCGTGCCGACGGACCTCACCGGAGACGTCATAAGAGCCGTCGCGCTGGCGAACGACCTGGTGGACGTGAAGGTGTGCGCGGTCGATCAGACATGGTCCGCGCTGAAGCTCGTCATCCCGGTGGTGCTCCGCTGAGGGCGCTCGTGCCCGCGATCTCCTCGAACTGCTTGGCGCGCGCGCGGTTCGTGTGCTGCAGCAGGATGCGCTCGCGCGCCGCTTCCCCAATGGCACGGGCCTCGGCGTCCGAGAGATCGAGGTAGTCGAGAACGTCCGAGGTGTCGTCCGCGAGCAGGATCTCCTTCCCCGGCTCGAGCAGCGTCCCGAGTCCCTCCCACACGTCGCTCACGATCGCCGTTCCGCACGCGGCGGCCTCGAAGATCCGGACCGACGGCGACCATCCGCGCAGCCGCATCTCCGAGCGGGTCAGGTTCAGCGTGAGTCGGTTGGACGAGTAGAACGCCGGGTGCTCCTCCGGCGGCAGGTGCTCGAAGCGGAACACGTTCGACGGCCAGTCCACAGAGTCGGGGTACTGCGGTCCGGAGACGATGAACGGTTCCTGCAGGCGCCGCCTCGCCGGCTCGAGCAGCAGCCGCTCGAGACCCGCCTGCCGATCCGCGGCGTACGTGCCCATGTAGCCGAGCGCGCAGCGGTACTCGTGCCGCACCGGCCGCGGTCGGTGCTCCTCCGGATCGACCGAGCAGTAGAACGCGACCGCACGGGGAGAGCCGTAGCACCCCTCGAGCTCCGCGAGCGCCGGCCCGCCGGTGAAGGACAGGTACGCGTGGAAGATCGGCACCTGGTCGGCGCGCAGATAGGCGGCCCGGCCGTCCTCGCGGAAGGCGCGGAGCGTGATCGGCGTATCAATGTCGTAGAACAGCCTCGTGCCGTCATACTCCTCGCCGAGCAGCTCGGCAGCGGCGATCCCGTCCGGAAAGTAGGAGCCCAGCAGCGCGGCATCGGCGTCACGAAGCTCGCGTCGCAGCCCGGGGATCGCATCCCGCCACTCCCGGTAGAGGCGGATGTCCGCGCAGCCGCAATCGTCCGGCGGCAGATCCCGGTGCGCGCCGCCGTACCACGGTGCGTCCCACTCGAAGAAGATGGCTCGGTGTCCGCGACGGGCGAGCGCCCGCAGCAGCCCCCGGTAGGTCGTCGCGTGCCCGTTGCCCCACGAGCTCGTGATCGACAATCCAAGGACGACGAGCTTCATGACGCGCCGGCGCCAGCCTCCGCAGGGCGTCGCGAGCGCCGCTCGCGCTCTCGCACGGCCCCTAGCAGGGCCTCATCCACGGTAGCGGCGCGATCGGCATACGTGTGATCGCGCACCGCGCGCTCTCGAGCCGCGTCGCCGATCCGCCGCGCGCGGTCCGCGTCCACCTCGCGGATGAAGCACGCGACATCGTCCGGCGTATCCGCGACGAGCACCTCCCGGTCCGGCTCGAAGAACTCCGCGATGCCTACCCACGCGTCCGTGATCTGACACGCACCGGCGCCGGCCGCCTCGAACAGGCGGGTCGCCGGGGAGTAGCCGTTCTCGACCATGGCCTCGCGGTGGATGTTCAGCACGAGACGCGCGGAGCGGTTCAGCGCGTTGTGTCTCGCGGTGGGCACGTGGCCGATGTAGCGGACGTTCCCGGGCAGCATGTCCGTTTCCCAGCCGCTGCCCCCCAGGATGAACGTGCGCTCGGGCATCGTGTGCGCGACGTGCAGAAAGAAGCAATGCACCCGCTCCTCCCGGTCGGGCAGCCGGTTGCCCATGAAGACGGCATCGCAGACCAGATCCTCGTCCACGGCCACGGGCCGGTGCACGTCGGGGTCCACGCCATTGTAGATCGGCGTCACCCTCGTCGCCCCGAGCGCGCGATAGCGGTCGACGACCGGAGGTCCGCCACCGTAGGTGAACACCAGGTCGAAGCGCGGGACGCAGGCGCGCATGTGGTGCTCGGGATCACCCTCAATGTCGGCGAGGGTGTGCGCCGCGTCCACGTCCCAGAACGCCACCAGAGGCCCCGCCAGGCTGGCCGCCCACTCCTCGAGCTCGCGATCGCGCGCACCGACACCACTGCACTTCACGATCAGGTCGGCGCACTCGGCGGCCTCCTCCTGCAGCGACTCCCGCTGCGCGTCGCCATGGTAGATCCGGACGGTGGCGTAGTGTGGGTCGGTCACCAGGTCGCGGTTCTGCTGGCGATCGTCAATGTCGGGCTCGCAGAAGTCGATCCGGTGGCCGAGGCGCTCGAGCGCGCGAAAGATTCCACGGTAGTAGGTCGCCGCGCCATTCCAGTACGCGGACACGATCGAAGAGCCGAAGACGTAGATCCTCATCGTCACCTCCCGTACACCGCGTCGACCGCCTGCGCGACGGCAATGCTGTGCTCGATTTCAGGGTCGAAGCGAGCCGAGCTCGCGAGGGACCCGCACCACTCCACAATGCCGCGTCCGAGCCAGGCGTCACCTTCTCGCGTCAGCTCCGTTCGCTCGCGTCCATCGTGGCGAGCGGCGGTGAAGTCGTAGAAGCTGCCATCGATGTTGCGCATCTCCGCGCCGGCATCCGTGCCGAACAGCGACACGCGGACCTCGCAGTCCGCACCCGCGTGCGCGTTCCAGCTCGCCGCAATGGTCCCCGCGGCTCCGCCGAGCCGAACGCTCGCCTTGGCGAAGTCGTCGATCCCGCGGCCATCCAGCCGCTCGCCGGCCCTGAACAGCGTTCCTTGCACCTCCCGTACCTCCGGGAAGTCCAGCAGCCAGAGCGCGAGATCCAACAGGTGCACGCCGAGATCCATGAACGCGCCGCCGCCGGCCAGATCCGGATCCCGGCACCAGGCTTTGTCCGGCCCGTACGCGTTGTGGAAGACGGCGTCCACGCTGAAGACGCGGCCCAGCTCACCGCGGCGAACCAGCTCCTTCAGCGCTCGAGCCGCGTCGGTGTGCCGATAGGAGTAGTCGACGCCCAGGCGTCGGTCCGCCCGCCGAGCCGCATCCACCATGCGCTCCGTCTCCGCCGCGCTGATGCCGAGTGGCTTCTGGCAGAAGACAGCCAGCTCCCGCTCCAGCGCCGCGACCGTCTGCGACGCGTGGAGCGCGTTCGGCGTAGCGATCACGACGGCGTCGAGGTCGGCGGCCTCTTCGAGCAGCGACTCGACCGTCTCGTGCGCCCGCACGTCGGGAAGCTCTGCGGCCAACGCGTCCAGACGCTCGGACGACGTGTCGCAGACCGCGTGGACCGCCCCGACGCCGAACGCCTCCACGACGGAGCGCATGCGCATCGCCCCGATCCAGCCGAGCCCGATGAAGCCGAGTCGCGGCGTCCTCACGCCGCCCCGCCGCGCACGATGGCCTTCATGAAGCCCGATGGCCTCGACGCCGCGGTCCGGAATGCGTCGTTGATCCGCTCGAGCGGGAATTCGTCGGTGAGGAGCGACTCCACGTCCAGCTCTCCGGTGGCGACGAGCCGGACCGCCTCGCGCATTCCGTCCACGTAGACGGCCGCGTCCCGCTCGTGCGCGTTGATGACATCCAGTCCGCGCCAGTTCCACAGCTGCATGTTTACGGTGCGCGGGCCATCCTGGTGGTAGCCGGCGATCACGAGCCGTCCTCGCACCCGCGTCAGCTCCCCGGCGAGATCGAGCGGACGCTGCTTTCCGGTCGCCTCGATCACGACGTCGGCGAAATCACCGGAGCAGGCCGCGCCCACATCCGCGTGCACGTCGTCCTCGTACGAGAGGACGGCGTCCGCCCCCATGTAGAGCGCCGCACGCCGCGACTCCTCGCGCCGCGAGACCGCGATGATCATCGCCGCGCCCGCGCGACGGGCGAGTCGGACGGTGACCGACCCGAGGAAGCCGGCGCCCACGACCACCACCGTGTCGCCCTTCACGATGCCGGCGCGTCGAACCACGTTGACGGCACAGGCTAACGGCTCGCCCGGTATTGCCCGCCCCTCGGCAGCGCGGGGCAAGGGCACGACGGCGTCGGCTTCCGCCACGTCGAAGTCGGCAAAGCCGTTGTAGGAGAGCGCCGTCACCCGAGTCCCCGCCTCGAGCCCCTCCACCCCGGCGCCGACCTCCTCGATCCTCCCCCACACCTCATGCCCCGGCGCGCCCGGCTGCAGCGGGTAGCCCATGCCCTCGAGCCCCTCCCAGGGTGGGACGTTCGACGCGCAGAGCCCGCATCCCTCCACCGCGATCAGCACCTGTCCGGGGCCCGGATCGGGCAACGGCAGCGTCTCGACCTCGAAGCGCCCGGGCTCCACGAGTCGAGCCGCACGCATCCGGCCGCTCACAGCGCGCCTCCCTGTCGCGGCTGGCCCCCTGCGCGGCCGACTCCCGTCCCGACCGCGCCGATCTCTTCGATGATTGTCTCGAGCTGCTCGGCGCGGTGGTCGCACGTGTGGGCGCGATGGATCGTCTCAAGCCCGCTTTCGGAGAGTCGGCGACACGCATCTTCATCGCTGGCGAGCCTCTGCATCTGCTCCCGCATCTCGCCTCCCCCGCACACCGGCAGATAGTCGAGCCCCGCCCGGAACAGCTTCTCGCTGTCCAGCCACGGCGTGCACAGCAGCGGGATCCCGCAGGCGAGGGCCTCGAACGGGCGGATGGTCGGGATACCAGGCAGTCGGCCGAGGTAGGGTCCGCGAGGGATGTGCAGCGTCATGCGCGCGCGTGAGAAAGCCGCGGGCACGTCGAAGTTCGCGATCCAGTCGCGGTACTCGATGCCGACGCGTCCGATCTCGGCGATGGCGTCGTCAGGGTAGCGCACCCCGTAGACGGCGAAGCGCAGCTCCGGAAGCTGCCGGGCGGGCTCGACCAGGTATTCGCGGATCTCGCGTGTCCGCTCGCCATCGCCCCAGTTGCCGATCCAGACGATGTCGTCCGTCTTCTCTGCGGCTCGGGGCCGGAACACCGTCGTATCCGCCGCCTCGTGGAATACCCACACGCGCTCGGCCCCGTACTCCGTCCGGTATACCTCGGCCAGCGCGCGGCCGTACGCGAGGATGCCGTCGTACGGGGACAGGTTGAGCCGATGCATCTGCTCCGGAGCCGAGACGGCACGGTGATGAGTATCGTGGAAGACCGCGATGAAATCACCTCGCGTCCGTCGCACGGCCGCGACGGCGCCGACGAGCTCCGGCTCGTTGAACTCGTGCACGATGACGACGTCCGCTCCCCGCGTCAGCGCGTCCACCTCCTCCAGGATACGCGGCCGGCCGCCGTAGACGCGCAGCTCCAGGTCGGCGTACAGCCGGGCGAATTGC
Organism: uncultured Gemmatimonadales bacterium; assembly: GCA_963798855.1. Lineage (GTDB taxonomy): Bacteria > Gemmatimonadota > Gemmatimonadetes > Longimicrobiales > RSA9 > CAWCUU01. Next base: position 175,603 of record CAWCUU010000003.1, read on the forward strand.
ACGAACGGTCTCGCTCCGCGGTCCTGGTACAGGTTGTCCGCCGACCAGCTTCGCCAGCGCTCGCAGCCCACCACGTGGTGCCCGCGCCGGGCGAGCGCACGCAGCAGCCCTCGCTGGAAGTGCGCGTTGCCGTGGCTCCAGTCGCTGACGAGCGAGTGCGAGAAGTAGACGATCCTCACGTCCCCACCACCTCCCTGTAGAGGGCCTCGTATCCTGCCGTCATCGTTTCGGCGCCGTAGTCACGGCGGGCACGCACGAGCGCGAGCGCGGCGAGCCGGGCACGGCGCCGGCCGTCCTCCAGCACCCCCCCGATCGTCTCCGCCAGCGCGCACGCGTCGCCCGGTGGGTAGAAGACGGCGCAGCCGTCCCACAGCTCGCGGAACGTCGGGATATCCGACAGCACGAGCGCACAGCCGCAGAGCGCAGCCTCCAGCGGCGCGAGCCCGAACGGCTCGTAGCGCGACGTGCCCGCGTAGACCGCCGCCCGACGCATCAGCGCACGCGTGGCGGCCGGAGCGAGCGGCCCCGGCAGCTCCGCCGACGTGTCTTCGAGGAAGTCGGATCCGCCCGCCGGGTGCCGGGTCTCGCCGGCGAGCACGAACCGCGCCCGGCCCGCCAGAAGGTCGGCCGCGCGCGCCAGATCGGCCGCTCCCTTTCCTTCGTCCCACAGCCGGCCGACTCCGAGCACGAGCGGCTCCGACGACCATGGCGGATCGCGGCGCCACTCGCGGCTCTGCGTCCCGCTATCGAGCGAGAGACCGTTGTGCAGCGTGCGCACGGGTCCCCCCCGGTACGTGCGCTCGATCTCGGCCGCCAGCCAGCGGCTCGGTGCCACCCTCGCCGCAGCCCGGCGCAGGCCGGCCTCCACCCAGCCTCGATAGCGCTCCAGCCACGCCTCGGAGGGCGGTTCCTCGCCTCGCGCGTGACGCCACCAGGTCAGCACATCGCTGTGAGCGACCACGACCGATGGGACGCCCAGCTCGACGTCGCCGTAGTAGTACTGGTTCAGGTGGACCACGTCCGGCCGGATCTCGCTCGTCCGCCGGCGCAGCTCGGCAGCCGAGCGCTCGAGCCCGCCGGTGGGCTCCGGTTCCCACTCGAGCGGAGCATCGATGTGGTGGAAGCTGAGGTTCCGGCGCGCCTCGACCCAGCGTCGTTGAGAGTCCGACGGCGCAGGCCCGAGCGCGACGAGGACGACGTCGTGACCCCGGCCCCGGAGACGATCGGTCAGCTCGGTGGCGTAGACCCAGACGCCACCCGCCGTGTCCGCCGTCATCAGCACGCGCATGCTTCGGCGTGTGCGGCCGGCTCAGGCCGTTGCAGTCTGAGGAAGCCGCGGCACAGGCGTCTCCACCGCCCTCAGATTCGCGCGGACCCAGTTCGCAAGCCGCTGGATCCCCTGCTCGACCGGGACGCTCGGTATCCAGCCCAGCAGCCGCCGGGCTCGCTCCAGGCGCGTGACGTAGATCCGCTGATCGCCGGGCCGCCACTCCGCGAAGCGACGCTCGATGCGTCGGTCGAGGCGCTCTTCGAGCAGGTCGAGGAGCTCGAGCAGCGAGACCGCGTTGTCCGGACCACCGCCGACGTTGAAGCACGAGGCCCGGATCGCGCCGCGCCCTCTCCGCCGCGCACTGCAGCGCCCTGACCAGGTCACCAATGTAGAGGATGTCGCGAACCTGCTTGCCATCGCCGTAGAGCGTGATCGCTTCGTGCCTCAGCGCCGAGATCAGGAAATGCGCGACCCACCCCTGGTCTTCCGTGCCGAACTGCCGTGGGCCGTAGATACAGCTCATGCGAAAGACGCACGTCGGCAGGCCGTAGATCCGTGCGTAGTCGCAGACGTACTGGTCGGCCGCGCCCTTCGAGCAGCCGTAGGGCGAGTGGAAGTCCAGGCGGTAGTCCTCACCGATTCCGGCGCGGCCATCCGCGAAGCGGTAACGCTGCTCGTCGACCTCGACGGCAACGTCATCGAGGCTGCCGTACACCTTGTTGGTCGAGGTGAACACGACCGTCGGGCGACGTCGCCGCGCACGCGCCGCCTCGAGCACGTTCAATGTACCCCCGACGTTCACTTCGTAGTCGTGCCGCGGGTCCTCGACCGACGACGTGACCGCCACCTGCGCGGCCAGGTGATAGACCGTGTGCGCCCGACGCATCGCTCGCGCTACGGCCCCCGCGTCGCGGACGTCCCCCAGCTCCACCGCCAATCGGCGACCGTGCCGCTTCTCCAGCCATTTCAGGTTCCGCTCCGTCCCCGCGCGGGACAGGTTGTCGAAGACGATTACGCGCTGTCCCTTGCGCAACAGCGAGTCGGCCAGATTGCTGCCGATGAATCCCGCCCCTCCCGTGACCAGCGCCAGCTCATCGCGCAACGAGACCTCCTTTGTTGCGGTCGCCCCGGACTGCCGCAGCCCGTCGGCTCCCTGGAAAAAGCAGAGGCGGCCGTGTCGGCTACACACCGACATCGGCCGCCTTTACCTGCAAACACGGGCAGCCCGCGACATCACTCCGCCGTCGGGCTGCCACTGCTGGCACGTTCAAGATCCATGCCGATCATCGGGCCTTTGACTGGCGAATGCCTTGCATCCCCTTCCGGCCGACGTCGTCCCGCGGTGGGGGTACGGACGGCCCCTTCTGCAGATTCCTCAGCGAGGAGGCTGCGTGATCGAAGCACTCATGCTCTGGAACGAGCCGAACAACATCTCGCACTGGGACCGGACGCTCGATCCGGAGTGGGCGATCTTCAGCCGCATGTGCACCGAAGCCGCCGACGAGATACGCGCCCGCGCGCCGGACGTGCGCGTCGTGCTCGGCGGGATGAGCCCGATCGACGCCGCCTTTCTGCACACGCTCTCGGGCCATGGCGCGCTGCGTGCCGTCGACACGGTGGCCGTGCACGGCTTCCCCTACGACTGGAATCTCTGGCCGGCCAGCGAATGGCCCGAGAAGATCCGCGAGATCCACGAGGCCAGTGGGTTACCCGTCTGGATCACCGAGACCGGCGTCAGCAGCTGGGCGTCGGACGCCAATATGGTCTGGGGTCTGCGGCGGATGGCGCCGCTGCTCCGCCAGTCGGCGGAGCGCGTGCACTGGTACTCTCTTTACGACCTGGACTCCGACCGCGAGGCGACGACGCGACATGGCCGCGCCGAGGGGTCCTCTTACTGGCGCCACTTCCATTTCGGGCTGCTTCGCGCCGACGGCTCGCCGAAGCCGGCCCTGGAGCACTTCGATCCGCGACCTGGGGATCTGTCAATGGTTCCACTTCCGGGATGAGGCGAGGCTGGAGGGGGCGGTCGAGTGGCTACGACGGCTCGGCGTGCGGCACGTCCGAACCGGGCTCAGCTGGGCTGAATGGCACCTCGATGGCGCGGCAGCCTGGTTCGACCGCATCATCGAAGCGCTGGAGCCGTTCCAGGTCACGGTGACGCTCTGCTTCACGCCACCATCCGTCGGCCTCGCCGCGCACCACACCGCTCCACCCCGTGATACGGGCGAGTTCGCCTACTTCGCCGGCTGGGTGGCGGAGCGCTACATCGCGGCCAGCGTCCTCCAGCGCCGGTGCGCACACCCACAGCTCCTCGAACGGATGAGCCTCGATCCGCAGACCCGCCGAGCGTAGCATCGCGGCCATCCCCGACTCGTTCGGGACCCACCAGTTCGTCGGATCGCCCGCATAGCGATTCTCGATGAAGCTCATCGCCGGATAGCGGGGGTGCTCGAACATCGCGCGCTCGGTGATCGGCGCATCTGCAGGGACGTCGACTTCGCCGGAGACCCCGCGGATCATCGATTGGAAGATCAGTCGCCGGCGCGGCAGCTTCGCGACCTTGTCGAGCGCGTACAGCGGGTAGCGAAGGTGGTACAGCACCCCCATGAAGAGCACGTAATCGTATTTCTCGTCGAGCCGATCGACGTCGTAGACCTCCAACCGCCGGAATTCGATCTCGAGCCCCGACGCCGCCGCCGCCAGCCGAGCCTGCCGCAGATACCGTTCGTCATGGTCGATGCCCGTCACCCGCGCGCCGCGACGCGCGAGCTGCTGGGAGTAGAAGCCGGCGTTGCAGCCGATGTCGAGCGCCGTCGCGCCGTCCATTCGCTCCGGGAGCCGAGGTCCGACCTGCGCCCAGATCTGCTGCAGGAAATCGCCAAGCGGGTGATCCGGCGCCGTCTCAATGCCCCCGACATCCAGGTTGTGGAACCACGGGCCGAGCGCCTCGATCCTCCGGCGCAGATCCTCCCGATCTCGCACCCCCTCGAGAGGGTCGGCCGTCGTCGTGCTCACGTCGTCGTGCCTCCGTGCCGGGTTCGCGGCTCCGCGTATCGAGGTGCAGGAGCCGAAGCTCGGCAAGGGAGGGCAAGCTCCGTTCCCGCGCCGCCGCCCGCTCGCTTCGCGATCCGCTCCGCCGCGGCGTGCCCCGAGCCGCTGAGTCCGCCGAGCCAACACTTCCCGCGAACAGAGCCGCACGCCCCTTACGCGGAACCCGGCGCCGCTTCGGTCCGCGACCGCGAATCGTCCCCCAAGCCGACCCGAAAAGAAATCGCGGGCTGCCTTACCGGGACACGTGGATGCTGCCTCCGACCCAGAAACGCAGTGGCCAGTCCTGCGCTCGTGTCACACCGATTCGTGGGCCGCAGACAATGTCCGCTGTGGCCACGGGACGAGAATCCACGGGCGGTCGGACGAAGAGGAGGGGTGGGCGGTCCAGCGGGTGTCCATCCAGCTTGCCGTCGACTGCGAGCGCCTGCGCCAGCCGCGCCGGGCCCCCGGCAATGTCACGGGCGAGGCGCACCCGGCCGCCCGCTTCGGCACGCCGTCGCCGCATAATGTCCGCGCCGGCGATCGGCTCGACGCCACGCAGGAGCACTGCCGCAGGGAAGCCGGGCTCGTCCGTGACCGCGTTCAGGCACCAGTGCAGACCGTAGATTCGGTAGACGTACGCGGTTCCGGCGGGGCCGAACATGGAGCGGTTGCGGCGGGTGCGCCCAATGCGTGCGGCCGCGTGCGACGCGGGGTCGTCGGGACCCAGGTACGCCTCGGTCTCGACGACCCGGCCGACCACTCGAGCTCCGCCGACCGTCGAGACGAGCCACACCCCGAGAAGCTCGCGGGCCACCTCCTCCGCCGGTCTGGCGAAAAAGGTGGCCTCGAGAGCAGCGCCATCAGAAGCGTCCGCCGCGACCACTGTCGAACACGCTCAGTCCGCGCCGCCGCCCGGTCGGGCCGAGCCACCACGCCCGCCCCTGCCGCGGCCGCCGCGGGAACGCCGGCGGCTGGAGGCAGGGCCGCCCGCACTGGAGTCTCCGGCGGCCGCTCCTTCGCTACCGCCGGAGGCGGGGCCTGTCACTGACTGACCACCGGCGGCCCCATCCTTTCGCGGCTCCTCCTGGCGCGACGTGCGCCGCCGATAGTCCACTTCCCAGCCTTCGATCAGCGCATCCGTCCGGCGACCCGCGCCGAGAACCTCGCGGACGCGCTCCGGATCTCTCTGCAGCGTGGTGAACACGTTGGCCGCCCCGAGGGAGTCGATCAGCGACTCGGCCGTCTTCTTTCCGACCCCCTTGTAGCTGTTCTGCAGGTAGTTCAGGACGGACTCGCGGTCCGTCGGAAGGCCGAGCTCCTCGATATCGCCGCTCGCCGAGTGCGTCGCGGCGGCGTTCTGCGGGCCTTCGCCCGCGGAATCGCCGGCTTGCTCCGGTGGTAGATCGCGGGCCGGCTCCGACGGTCGATCGCGGGGCGGCTCCTCCGCGGCCCGCTCTCCACCATCCGCGCCGGCCACGCCGCCGCGCAATGCCACCGCCTGGCCGGGGAGAACCGGAGGCGGACCCTGCGCAGGGCCGCTGCGGCCGCGACGGTACGGCAACACGCCTCTGCGCGACGCCCGCTCCGCGGCTGCCGCCTCGCCCCGCGTTTCCGCGGGCGCTTCGGCGGCCGTCTGCTCTCGAGCGGGCGGTTCCTCCGCCCGAGCCGTTTCGGCCACTTCCGGTGACTCGCCCTCGGGCGATTCGCTGCGGACCGCCTCGACGGATTCGACGGGTCGGCTCACTTCCGCCTCTTCCCGGCGATCGCGTCGTCCCCTGCCACCGGAACGCTCGCGGCCGCGACCCCTGCCGTTGCCGCCGGAGGCGGCCTCGGCGCCCTCCGCCTCGCCTCGATCTCGGGGCTCGCGGGACCGGCTCGATCGCTGCGAGCGCGAAGGTTCCTCTTCCTTCGGCGGCGCAGCGCCGCGAAGCTCCACCTCGTAGGCGCCATCCTCGCCGCGTCGGAGATCGATGACCTCGGCGTCATGGGCCTGCCGAAGAAAACGGCTGAACTTCGGGAAGCCGTACTGCGATTCATCCCATTCCGGCCGCATCTCCAGCATGCGGCGCTTCACGTCGGAGTCACGGACGCTGCTACCCCGCTCCCCGGCCAGGCCTCCGACGGCCCGGCGCAGCAGCTCGTACGCCTCGTCGATGCTGCCCGGTGCAGCGGTCTTCGCGCGTCCTCCATCGGCCGTGGTCGACTCCTCGGCCTTCCCCGCGGGCATCGCGGTCGGCGGCGCTTCTCTCGCTCGGTCGCGCCTCGGCTCGGCCGGCTTCTCTTCGCGGCTCTCCCGCACGGCGCGGCTCTCCCTGCCACCCCTCTCCCCGCGGCCACGACCACGGCCTCGATCCGGCTCCCCTCGAGAGCGATCGGGCTCGACGCGCCCACCCGCCTCCGGCGGTCCGACCTCGTACTGCCCGTTCTCCATCTTCTTGAGCGCAATGCAGCCGCGCGAGGCGGCCTCGGTCAGAAAGCGGTTGTACTTGCTGAAGCCGAGCCCCTTCTCGTCGAAGGAGGGATCGAGCTCGAGCATCACCTGCTTGAGCCGATCGGAGCGCATCACGTCGCCCTGATCGACCATCTGTCGGATCGACCGCTCCACGAGGACCCACGGATCCTCCGTCTCGACGGCCTCGTCGCCCGCCCGCGTCAGTCCGGTCAGCGCCGAGTAGGAGTAGTACTCGTCGCAGTTCTGCACGAGCAGGTCCGAGCTGGACTCTCGGATGCCGACGCCGATCACGTACTTCCCGTACTCCTTCAGCTTCAGCACCATGCTGCTGAAGTCGGAGTCGCCGGAAAGAAGGATGAACGTGCCGATCTCCGGGCGGGTGAAGACGAGCTCGAGCGCGTCGATCGCGAGCCGGATGTCCGTCGCGTTCTTCTTCGTGCTTCCATACGCCGGCGCGAAGATCAGATCGATCGACGCCTCCGACAGCGGCACGATGTACTGCGGGTAGCGTCGCCAGTCGGCGTACGCCCGCTGCACGGCTACCTTGCCCTTGATGATCGCGCTGTTGAGGAGGTTCCTGAGCTCTTTCGTGAGGTCGCTGCGGATCCCCATCGTGACGTTGTCGAAATCGATGAGGAGCGCCGCGTTCGGCGCCGCCTGCATGGGCGCCGGTCGCCCCACCTGATGCGGGGCGTGTGCAAAGTTCGCTGTCATTGTCTCCCGTGTCTCTTTTCGGGCGGCACGCTTGGTTCCGAGCTGCCGACTCCGCCCTGGAGCAGGGACGGGACGCGGCCGGCTCATGCCGGGCGCGCCGCGCCACCGCCGCAGGGCCGAAGCGCTCAGGTCGGAGCTGCTGCGGCCGCCGTGACTTGCCTATTGGCAGGTCGCTGAAGAACTGGAGCGAGCCGCACCCCAGTTCTCCACCGACCTGCTAGGGCCGACGGCTGGACTCCTCCGCGGTGATCATCCGCGCGAGCTCCACCCGTCGGACCTTCCCGCTCCCCGTGAGCGGGAACGCGTCGAGGAAGCGGACGAGGTCGGGGACCTTGTAGTCCGCGAGCGCGGCCCGGCACCACTCCTTGATTTCTTCGCCGGTGACGATCGCCCCCTCGACCGGGACGATGCACGCGCATACCACTTCGCCGAGCACTTCGTGCGGCAGGCCTACCACCGCCACGTCGAGCACGGCCGGGTGGGCGTGGAGCCGATCCTCCACCTCGCGCGGGTACACGTTGAACCCGCCGCGGATGATCAGCTCCTTGCGCCGACCCACGATGTGGACGAAGCCCTCGTCGTCCACGATTCCCAGATCGCCCGTCAGGAAGTAGCCGTCGGCGTCGAACGCCTGTGCCGTCTCCCCCGGCTGCCTGTAATACCCCTTCATTACCCCGATGCCCCGCACCGCGATCTCTCCGAGGCTTTCCTCCGGCAGGACCGTCCCATCCAGGTCCAGTACACGCACCTCCGTGCCGGGGAGCGGCCGCCCCACCGTGAACACCTGCTTCTCCTCCGGATCCGACGGCGACGTCACCGCCACCGTCGAAGCCGTCTCCGTCAGAGAGTACGCCACCTGCACCTGCGGGCAGAGCTCGTCACGGATGCGCCGCACCAGCTCATCCGACACCGGAGCGCCCGCCACGATCCCGGCGCGCAGCGAGGACAGATCGCGCCGCCTCCGGTCCGGCTCGCGCAGCTCGGTGATGAACACCGTCGGCACGCCGTAGTGCACCGAGACCCGATGCTGCTCGATGAGGCGCAGCGCTTCCGCCGCCTGGAACTGCTCCTGGAGTAGCAGCGAAGCCCCGGCCGCGAGCGTTCCCAGAATGCCGGGCCCCAGCCCGAACACGTGGAACACGGTCGTGACGCCGAACACGACGTCGTCCGGGCCGAGGTCGATGGCGTCGACGGTGCCGGCGGCGACCTCCAGCATGTTCGAGTGCGTCAACCCGACGCCCTTCGGCTTGCCCATCGTCCCGGACGTGTAGAGGATCGCGAAGAGATCCTCGTCCGGCTCCGTCCTCAGCGGCGGCAGCTCGCGGCCTTCTCCGCTCGAGAGCAGGTCCTCGAACTGATAGATGCGATCGTCGTACCAGAGGTCCGCCTCGCCGACCGTCACGAGATACTGCAGGTCCGGCAGCGAGGTGAGGAACCCCTCGAAGAGCTCGAGGTAGTCGATCCCGTTGAACGTCTCCGCGCTCACCACCACCGCCGCCTCCGAGTGCCTCAGCATGTACTGCAGCTCGGGAGTGGTGAAGCGGGGATTCAGCGGCACGATCGTCGCCCCGAGCTTCGCCGCGGCGAAGACGGAGATGACGAACTCGGGCCAGTTCGGCAGGTCCAGCGCGATACGGTCACGGGCCTCGATGCCCAGCTCGTGCAGAGCAGCGGCCAGGGAACGCGCCCTCGCGTCGACCTGGCCGTAGGTGAGCTTTCGGTCACGGTACCGCAGGAAAACGCGATCCGGCTCTTCCGCTGCCCGCGACTCCAGCACGCCGGCGACGGACCGACCGCGAACGCGCTCTACCAGCGCCATTGAGCCTCCATCCGGATCCCTCACGGCGCGCCAGACCCGCATCGACTACCGCACATCATCGCCCCGAAGGTAGCCGAAGGCGCAGGGGACGTCAAACGTTCTCGGTGGCTCGGAGCACCGTCAGGACGAGCGCCTCATCGAGCGGGAAAGCCCACCCGCCGGTGTCCGTCCGCGCGACCTCGCCTACCCGTGCCAGCAGCGTATAATGGGTGCGTCCGCCCCGCGCCTTCTTGTCCAGACGGCTTCGTTCGACGACCCGCTCCGCCGGCGGCATTGGCCCTGGCCGGGCGGGCAGCCCCAGCGCGACCAGCGCGTCACGGATCCTGCGCGAGGTTCCCGAGTGGGTGACTCCTGCGGCCTCTCCGAGCCGGGCCTCGATCACCATGCCCATGCCGACCGCGAAACCGTGAGGCAGCGAATAGCCGGACAGCGCCTCGAGCGCATGGCCAATGGTGTGGCCGAAGTTGAGCGCCTTGCGGGGCCCCCGCTCCTCGGGGTCTCGCGCCACGTACCCGGATTTGATCTCCACCGAGCGGCGCACGAGCCCGGTCACGGACCGCTCCTCACGAGCGAGCAGATCCTCGCCGCGCGAGACGATCCACTCGAAGTACGCGGCATCGGCGATCGCGCCATGCTTGAGCGCCTCCGAAAGCCCCGCTCTGAGCTGCGCCTCGGGGAGCGTTCGCAGCAGCCGCGGGTCGGCAATGACGATCGCGGGCTGCCGGATCACGCCGACGAGGTTCTTGCCGAGCCGGGTGTCGACGCCCGTCTTCCCGCCGACCGAGGCGTCGATCATCGCGAGAAGGCTGGACGGCACCTGCACCAGCGGCACACCCCGCAGGTAGGTCGCCGCGACGAAGCCCGCCAGGTCCCCTACGACGCCGCCACCGAGCGCGATCACGCATCCGTCCCGACCGATCCCGGCCTCGAGCAATGCGTCCGTCAACGCCGCCCATCGCTGCCGCGTCTTCTCGGCCTCGCCGACAGGCAGCGTGAACAGGTCGGCCCGAATTCCCGCTCCATCGAGGCGGCGGGCCGCCTCGCGGCCGTGCAGCTCCGCCACCGTCTCGTCGGCGATGATCGCGTAGCGCACCGCCGGCGCGACCTCCGAAAGGAGCTCCGGCAGCCGCTCCACGGCGCCCGCTTCGACGACGACATCGTAGCCCGCCGCCTGCGAGCGAGGCAGCTCGACCCGGATCCTGGACGTTCCTCGCAGATTCATGCCGGAAGCTATCCGCCGCCCGGACGCGCGGGCAACGGACAATCCTCTTCCCTTTCGATGCCCACTCCATTAACGTCTATGCTCATAATGGAAAGCGTGCAGCACGCGCTCGGTTGAGCCGCCCGCGGCAGCGGGCCGTCGATCGTCTCCCCGAAGGTGGGAGGCGTTTTTCTTTGGACACTGAATCGAAAGCAGGGCTCGAGTGAGCCTGACGATAGGTTTCGCATACAACGAGCGGCCACCGGAGGACGAAGAGCCTCCCGGTAGTCCGTCCCACGACCGCTATGCGGAGTGGGACGATCCCGCGACCATTGCCGCCGTCGAGGCGGCGCTCTCCCGGCTCGGCTACGTGGTCCGCCTCGAGGCCGATGCCGACTTCCCCTTCCGGCTGCGCGAAGCGCGGCCGGATCTCGTATTCAACATCGCCGAAGGGCTCCACGGCCCTAGTCGCGAGGCGCACGTCCCCGCGATCTGCGAGTTCTTCGACGTCCCCTACACCGGCAGCGATCCCCTCAGCCTCGCGCTTTCGCTCGACAAGCGCAGGGCGAAGGACGCGTTCCGCGCCCGCGGAGTCGCGACGCCCGCCGATTTCGTAGCCGGCAATAGCGCCGGGCCGCTGCCCCGCGGCGAATTCCCGCTGCCCGCGATGGTGAAGCCGCTCTTCGAGGGGTCGAGCAAGGGCATAGACGCAGGCTCGCTCTGTCACAGCCGGGAGGCGGTCGCCGATCGGGTGGCGGAGGTCGTCGCCCGCTACGGGCAGGCGGCCCTGGTGGAGGAATTCCTGCCAGGCCGGGAGTTCACCTGCGCGATCCTCGGCAACGGACCGTCCGCTCGCGTCCTGCCGATCGTCGAGATCCGCTTCGATGCCCTGCCGGTCGGCGCGCCGCCGATCTACGGCTGGGAAGCGAAGTGGCTGTGGGACCGACCTGACGAGCCGATCGAGGTGTTCCGCTGCCCCGCCGACGTGGAGCCGGCTCTCGCCCGCGCGATCGAACGCGCCGCGCTCGGCGCCTACCACGCGCTCGGCTGCCGCGACTGGGCGCGCGTCGATGTCCGGCTCGCCGCGGACGGGACGCCGAACGTGCTCGAGATCAATCCGCTGCCGGGAATCCTGCCGGATCCGGACCAGCACTCGTGCTTCCCCATGGCGGCCTACACTGCCGGGCTGTCGTACGACGATCTCATCGCCTCCGTCGTGGACGCCGCGCTCGAGCGGCTCGGGATGAGCGCATGAGGATTCTGATCCTGCACGACGACGTCGCCGCGCGCGCGGCCCCGACTGCCGACGAGGTCGGTGTGCTCTCGGCCGTGCACGCGGTCACGAGTGCGCTCCGGTCACTCGACCACGAGCCCCGCGTGCTTGCCCTCGGAACCGATTTCGACGCCTGGACCGCAGCGCTCCGCTCCACGCGACCGGATGTCGTGTTCAATCTCTGCGAGGGAGTCGGCGGCAGCAGCGCCCATGAGCCTCGCGTCGCCGCCGCGGTCGAGCTGATGGGCGTGCCGCTCACGGGCAGCCCCTCCGAAGCCCTCGCGCTCGCCCGGCGCAAGGACCGCGTCAACGCAGTCCTCTCCGCCTCCGGCCTGCCCGTCCCGCGCTGGGCCGTCTGGCGTGCGGGCGACCCGCTGCCCAGCTGGCGCCGCTTTCCGGCCATCGTGAAGCCCGCCGCCGAGGACGGCTCGATCGGGATCACGCAGGCCTCGGTCGTCGACGCCCGCCGGCATCTGCGGCGCGCGATCGGCGACGCGGCCGCGCACGCACCACTGCTCGTGCAGAGCTTCGTGGGCACGCGCGAGATCGTCGCCGGACTGCTCGGCGAATCGGTTCTGCCTCTCGCCGAGATCGACTTCTCGGAGATGCCCACAGACCGCCACCGCGTCGTCACCTACGACTCGAAGTGGAGCCCCGGCTCTGCGGACGACATCGGCACGTGCAGCATCTGCCCGGCGGACCTCGGCCCCGGTCTCAGGGACCGCGCCGCCGCCATCGCCCTGGACGCGTGGAGGGCGGTGGGCGGGCGAGGGTATGGCCGCGTCGACCTGCGCATCGCCGATGACGGCGAGATCCACGTGATCGAGGTCAACCCGAACCCGGACCTCGACCCCGAGGCGGGTCTCGCTCGAATGGCGCGAGCCGCCGGGCTCGGCTACGTGGGCCTTGTCGAGCGCATCGTGGCGGAGGCCCTTCGATGACCGAGCCGACGACCGCGGCGATGTCGCCCCGTATCCATGTCCTCGAGCGGCACCACCGCTCGGAGGTCGCCCGCATTCTCTGCGCGACCGACGTATTCCGCGACGACGAGGTCGACGTCGCCCTCGAAGTGCTGGACGGCTTTTTCGAGAAACCCGGGCAGGACTACACCGCACTGGGCGCCTTCACCCTGGATGGCGACCTGCTCGGCTACGTCTGCTACGGCCCGACCCCGTGCACCGCCGGAACCCACGATCTGTACTGGATCGCGGTGGATCCGGCGGCGCACGGCTCGGGCGTAGGGACCTCACTGATCCTGGAGGTGGAGCGAAGGCTCGCGCTGTCGGCTGCCAGACTCGTGATCATCGAGACCTCTTCCCTGCCCCGCTACGAGGCGACGCGTCGCTTCTACCGGCGCCGAGGCTACGACGAGGTCGCACGGGTCCCGGACTTCTACGCCACCGGCGACGATCGGGTGATCTTCGCCAAGCAGCTGACCGCCCAGAGAAATAGCGAGCGAGAATGAGCACCTGGCAGGATGTCCTGAAGCAGAGCGTGGTCACCGTCGACGACCTGGTGGCCCGCTTCGGCGAGGAGAACATCGATCGCGTCGAGGTCCAGAAGGCGATCGACAGCTTCAACATGCGCATCACCCCGGCCGCGCTGGACCTGATCCGCGCGCCCGGCGATCCGTTCTGGAACCAGTACGTCCCGACACCGCAGGAGAACATCATCGAGGACGGCATCGTGGATTCGCTCGGCGAGGACGACGACTCGCCGGTGCCGAACCTCACGCACCGATACCCCGATCGGGTCCTCTTCCTGGTTTCCCCGGTCTGCGCCAGCTACTGCCGCTTCTGCACCCGGCGACGCAAGGTCGGCGATCCCGAGAAGATCCCGCTGAACCAGTTCGAGTCGGCGTTCGCCTACCTGCGCGAGCACACAGAAGTGCGCGACGTCATCCTCTCCGGAGGCGACCCTCTCCTGCTCGCGGATCGGCGCGTCGAGTTCTTCCTGAAGACGCTGCGCGAGATCCCGCACATCGAGATCATCCGCATCCACTCGCGCGTGGCGTCGCACCTGCCCGAGCGCATCACGCCCGAGTTGTGCGACATCATCCGGCGCTACCACCCGGTCTACATCAACGTCCACTTCGACCATCCCGACGAGCTCACGCCGGCCGCCGTGAAGGCGCTCGGCATGCTCGCCGATACCGGCGCCCCGCTCGGCTGCCAGACGGTACTCCTCAAGGGCGTCAACGACGACGCCGCCGTCATGAAGGAGCTGATGCACCGCCTGCTCAAGGCGCGTGTCCGCCCCTACTACATCTACCAGGCCGACGTCGTCGCAGGCGGCGAGCACTTCCGCACCGGCATCGAGAAGGGACTCGAAATCATCCGCGCCCTGCGCGGCTGGACCAGCGGCCTCGCCGTGCCGCACTTCGTCATCGACGCCCCCGGCGGCGGCGGCAAGATCCCGCTCCTGCCCGAGTACGTCGAGGCGATCACGGACCAGGAGATCGTGCTGCGTAACTACGCCGGCGAGCGGTACCGTTATCCGCTGCCTTCGGCAGCGGAGGGCAAGGGCGAGGGCGAGGGCGAGGGCAAGGGCGAGGCGGGCAACGGCCGGCCTGGGCGTGGGCGTGGGCGCGCGTTGCCGGTGCTGGCTTCGCAGGGCGAGGGCAAGGGCAAGGGCAAGGGGAACGGTAACGGCAACGGGAATGGGAACGGGAACGGGCGGAACGGTGGACGGGTCGGCACGTCGTGCGACGAGCCGCTCATCCTCGAGCCGCTCGAGCTGGCCATGCCGCAGCGAGAGTGAAGAGGCGACGTCGGACGGCCGACGTAAGACGGGCGACACCGGACGGGCGACGGGTGACGTGAGACGGGCGACGTGAGACGGGCGACAGCGGACGGGCGACAAATCGCGGGCACTCGGCACCTGCGCAATCCCGCACCCGTCCGCCGTTCGTCTCCCGCCGTTCGTCTCCCGCCGTTCGTCTCCCGCCGTTCCTCTCCCTATTCCCCACCGATCAGTCGTACCGCCATCGCTGCACCCGGGACCGCCCCTGCGGTCGGGTCCGCGTCGATGATCCGGACGCAGGGACGTCCCTGCACCTCGATCCGCTCGACGGAGATCCTGCGGCCGGGCCGCTCGTCGGCGATCCGGCGATACGCATCGGCGAAGTGATCCGCCGACGCCGCGTCGTCCCAGACGGAGACCCAGAGCAGCACCTGTCCCGTCCCGTCGCCGAGCAGCCGGAACCGGTCGCCATCCCACCCCCGCGCCGCGGAGTCGGCCGACTCGCCCAGGTGCTGCCGCAGCATCATCCCGATCTCGGCCTCGCCGAGCGTGTTCTCGTAGAGCACCTCCCACCCCGGCATGGCGGCGGATGCCTCACCGGCGCCACCGACGGTCCCAGCCGCGCCGGTGCCCGCGCCGGCCCCCGTGAAGCGGACATCGGTCGGCTCGTCCCGGTTTCCGAAGAAGCGCTCGTCGGCGTGGTCGACCTGCTCGGTGGACTGCGGCAGCAGCGAATCGAGCGGGGCGGAATCCGGGTGGTGCCGCCAGAGTGTCTGCACGAAGCTGCTTCCGGCGGAGTAGGGATAGATCACGCTGCCGCGGATGATGGCGGGAGCTCCGCGGAAGACCGGAAACTGCGAGTTCTCCGCCTCCATCGCCCGGCCGATCTCGGCGGCGAGGTTCGGCAGCTCGGCCAGCGCAACGGTTCTGCCCAGGCGTTCCTCTAGCGTCAGCCTGAACATCACGAGCGTCGCCTGCCCTTCGAGCGCGGCCTGGGCCGCGAGTTGCCGGTCGTTTCCGCGGGCGGTGGAGACGAGCGAGTCGATGTCGGCGTGCTGGTCCTGTAGCGCGTGAACGATCTCGTGCGCCAGCACCGGGCGGAGCTGCTCATCGGACACGCCGTCGCGGATGAAAAGGGTCTTCATGCGGGCGTCGTAAAACCCGACTACCTGCTCCGTGTAGAGGTCGAGCAGCAGGCGTCCGAGATCGAGCGTGTCGGGAACCAGGCCGAGCGCGCGGTAGACGCCGCGCAGCCCCGCCAGATCACTCGGCGGAAGCTCGCGGTTCAGCTCGCGTACGAGGTAAGCCCGAAGGGAATCCCGACTCTCCAGCGTGAAGCGGATGGAGTCTCGCGCGGTCAGGCCACTCAGCCGCTCGAGCCTGGGCAGCAGATCTGCGATGGTCTCGTCGAGGCCGGAGTCCGGGGACTCCTGTGCGCGGCAGGCGCCCACCCCGAGGGTGATCAGCAGCAGCGTCGCGGAGAGCAGACGTCCCATCAGCGCACCCGAGCCGAACCGACCCGCAATCGCATCAGCCGCCTGACCGATGCCGACGGGCCGCGTCGGCCGCGGAGCCGACCGGACCGAGCAACCGCGATCCGGAGAACAGCGGCTCGCCCGCTTCGAGCGGTTCGGCCGCGGCGAGGTGGTCCGCCACGGAGCGGCCGGTGTCGGGATGCCGCAGCTCCGGGGCGAGCTCGGCCAGCGGACGCAGCGTGAAGCCCCGCTCGAGAACCCGCGGGTGTGGTACGGTCAGGCGCTGCGTCGAGAGCTGGACGTCATCGTAGAAGAGGAGATCGAGGTCGATGGTCCGGGGCCCGTTCCGGAACGGACGCTCACGGCCTATGTCGCGCTCGATTGCCTGCAGCGAATCCAGCAGCTCGAGAGGCTGCGACGTCGTCCGGAGCCGAGCCACCACGTTCAGGTAGTCCGGCTGGTCCGCGAAGCCGACCGGCTCCGTCCGCCACACCGACGACAGGCCATCCAGCGTGCCGATCGCCGACAGCCTGCGCAGCGCCTCGCCCAGCTGCCGCTCCGGATCGCCGAGATTCGACCCGAGCCCAACGTACGCGATGGACTCGCGCGCTGAGCCCATGCGAGGCGCTCTACGAGCTCCCAGGGGACCGGTCGCGCCGGGATCCACTAAGCCCGTCCATACCGATCCTCCAACCGGACCACGTCATCGAGCTCCGGAGTGGAGGCTTCGAGAATATCAATGTCCGTCACCGCCTCCATGCGGTGAACGGTGCCGGGGGTGATCCGGCGACTGGACCCTTCCGGAAACTCCACCTCCTCGAGACTCTCCGGCGAATCTCCCACCCAGAAGCGCATGGCCCCACGCAGGAGGTGGATCGTCTCATCCTTCTGCTCGTGGTACTGGAGCGAGAGCGCGTGACCAGCCCGGACGTGCAGGATCTTGCCCACGTAGCGGTCGGTGTGCGCCCAGATCAGCTCGTGGCCCCACGGCTTTTCGACTCGTCTCGGCTGCATCTCTCGTTCGCGTCGGAATGGGGTCGGACCGGCGTCGCGACGACTGTCAAGCTAGGCCCACGGATGCGGCCGACGCCAGTGCGGTCGCCGTGCCCGACGCCAGCGCGGTCGCCGTGCCCGACGCCAGCGCGGTCGCCGTGCCCGACGCCAGCGCGGCGACCGCGCCCGCTGCACAACGGCGCGGGTTCCTGGCCCGTGCGATTGACAGGCCGCATCGGCATCGGACATCGTTTTGACACGAAACGACGCTCCGAAGCGTTGTATCGTGATGGAGATCCCATCGCGACGGCCCACTGCCGCCGAGTCACGCCGGCCCCGGAGTCGGCCATGAAGCCCACGACGCTCCTCCCCGCCACGATGCTCGTCCTGGCCGGCCTCGCCTCACCGCTCGCCGGCCAGAAGGGCGGGTCCACGCTCCTCATCCGCGTCCGGACGGTGGAGACGGGTGCGCCGCTGCCGGATGCGGAGGTGGTGCTGGACGAGCAGACGTTTCTCGGCGTAACCGGACCCGACGGAACGCTGCGGGCTACGGCCGTCGCCGCCGGCGAGCACCGGCTGCGCGTCCGCTTCATCGGCTTCCGTACGATGGACCGGATCGTGAACATCGAAGCCGCCGGCCTGACGGAGCTGACGGTCGATCTGCAGCCGGAGCCGATTCCTCTCGATTCCATCTCCGTGCTCGGCTTCCCGAGCACGATGTCCCACAACATGCGGGAGTTCTTCGACCGGAGGGACCGCGGTCTCGGCTACTTCATCACCCGCGCCGATATCGATCGGGTGCGCCCGCACGTGTTCAGCGATCTCCTCCGCATGATACCCGGGATGCGGCTCGACTGCGGGTCCTTCCGCGACGATTGCGAGGCGGGGATGCGCTCGGCTCCGCCGACGCCGGGGACGACGGTCCGGGAGGGCGGCCTCATGGGTCCGCTGAAGGAGGACAACTGCCCGATCCAGTACTACGTGGATGGACACTACGAGCCGCATACGAACGTGAACGACCTGAGACCGAAGGACATCGCCGGCGTCGAGATCTACGTCCACGGCGCCCAGGCGCCCGCCCGGTACTCGATCCGCAAAAACGCGCGCTGCGGGGTCGTGCTCGTGTGGCTGCGGGAATCTCTGGGCAGGTAGGACACCGGGGTCCGCGGTCGGGTCTGCCGTGGCGGGACTACTTCGTCTGACCCCCACCCCCTGGACCATCTCCACTTCCGAATCCATTGCTCAGGGCCTGCTGCGCCAACACCGCCGCCAGGGCCGTTCCGAGGGCGAGCAGGATCGTGCGCGCCTTGTCGAGACGCTTGATCGTCAGCCCCGAGATCTGCGCGAGTGGTAGCCGGACCGTGTAGCCCTGCCCCGCGAAGCTTTCGCCGCCCACGCCGAGCACCTCCGCCGCCGACAGCGCCAGCGTGTCCGGCTCCCAGGCGATCACCTCGCCTTCGACCGCCGCGATATCGTGGATCCGGCGATCACCGACCTCGTACGTGGGCTCACCCTCCAGCCGCGTCCGAACGGTGGTTCCGCGGGTAGGCGCTCCCACCTCTGCGGGAACGTACGTGTAGCAGGCGCCGAGGCCGATCACGCACAGCGGGGCCAGCCAGCGGGCCATTGCCCGGAAACGCCTCAGCAGCATGGCGGTTACTTCCGGAGCTCCAGCTGGTTGTTGCGCAGCGACCATACGACGATGTCGTTGCTGCCGAGAGGGAAGGTGCGGGATGTGATGGTGTGACCTTCCGGGTCCTCCGCCGTCACGACGTAGTCCGTTCCAGTGACCGGCGGTCGGTACGAGAAGCTGTGACTCTGCGACGGCGCGACGGATCCCAGCACGGCGCGGTTGCCTCCCTGCGCCGGGGCGATCTCCACCGTCACGGACCTCGGCGGAATCAGATCGTTGATGATCTGCACCTCGATGGCCGAGCCCCGCTCCCGCTTCCCTCCCGCGCTCGCGCACGCCCCTGCAAGCAGGAGCATGGCGAGCGTCAGGAAGACGCGGGAACGGGGCCGGCTCATACGAAGCTACGCTTGCCTCAGTTCACGCCCGGATACGTACAGTAATTCGGGTCGTTCGCGTTCCGCAGAACGGCATCATCGTTCGCCGGAAGACTCGGATTCGTCTGCCGCTCCGACTGCGGGTAGTAGAACCCCGGAGGCACCTGCGTGTGCCCGGCCAGCTCCGTCGCGCCGGCCGGCGGCACGACCTGCGGATAGCAGGTCCGCTTGTAGTCGTTCCAGACCTCCGGATTCAGGAACAGCGAGATGTACTTCGCCGTCACGATCTCCTGCAGCGAGACCGGCCGGGAGGTCAGGCTGATGTTGTGACCCAGGGAAGCCCAGTAGTCCTCCTGGCACTGGAGCGCCGCGTCGTACGCCGTCTGCGCCGCGCCGGCGTTGCCGAGGTGGAACTGCGCCTCCGCGATGATGAACTCGTTCTCCGAGCAGGTCACCATCGGGAGGTTGTAATCCGGCTCTCCCGGGATGTTCAGGTTGTCCGCCGAGCCGTTGCCGTCGGTGTCGGCGTAGTAGAGCGCCACACGCGGATCGCCCCGGCCCTCGAGCAGCGCCTCGAAGTTGGGGTTCGGCCCGATGTAGCCGGTCCGGTCACGGGCGGTGAACTGCCACCAGTCGTTCGCCTCCGTCGACGCGGAGCTGTGGATCGTCGTCCAGTTGCCGGACACGTCCGTGATCCCCTGCTGCGCCTCGGCGAGCGCCGCCTGATAGGCCGCATCGCCGTTCACCTCGGCCGTGTGCATGTAGTAGCGCGCCTTCAGCGTGTGGGCGACCGCGATCCAGGCATCCGTGTCTCCGCCGAAGACCATGTCCACGGCGCCGAGAGGCGCACCCTCGCCGCCGAGATCGGTGATCGCCTTGTCCAGCAGCGACTGCACCGCGTCATAGATCGACATCTGGCCGTCGAGCGCCGGATCCGACACCTCGGGATCCGCTGCCTGCGTGTACGGCACGTCGCCCCAGACATCGGCGGCCGTGCCCATCAGGTACGCCTCGTAAACCTCCAGAATGCCGACGTACGCAGGACGGCCGGCTTCCGCCGCCAGCTGCTCGGCCTCCTTCAGCTCCAGCAGGCCACCGTGACGGTAGATGTACTGCCAGGTGTCGTCGCCGATGTCCTCGCCGAAGATGTACACCTCGTAGCCACCGAACTGGCGCTCCACACCCCGCATCTGCTGCAGCCAGATCGCCGGCATCCGCCCCAGCTCGCTCTCGTTCATGAAGAACCAGTTGACCTGGGCGGTCGTGAACAGCTGGTCGAGCTGCGCGTTCGGCACCGCGTTCGGATCCCCTGTCGGCGACTCGATGAAGTTGCACCCGCCGACGGAGCCGATCGCGAGCGCCAGCGCCGCTCCGACCACTGCCCGTCTCATAGTGTCACGCATTTATCTGCTCCTCCCGTCACCGATTCAGCGAGACCGTGAACACCCAGGAGCGAATCCGCGGGTTGTTGAAGTACTCCAGCCCGCGACCGGCGCTCTGCGCCGTCAGATTCGACTCCGGATCGATACCGGTATAATCCGTCCAGGTCTTTAGGTTGCGGCCGCTGACGCGCAGGTCGATCGACGAGAAGCCGACGCGATCCACCCAGCTGCCGGTGGCCGTGTAGCCGAGCGAGACCTCGCGCAGCTTTACGAAGCTCGCGTCCTCGACGAACTGCGTGAACGGACCGGTGAAGCCGCTGCCCAGGCCGCTGTAGAAGTAATCACCATTGAGCTGCACTTCCTGGCCCGCGCCAGGACCCGCCACCGCCTGCCCGGCCATGTAGGTCTGCCCGAAGACGACCGTCTGGCCGAGGCCGTGATACGGCTCTGTGTCCTTGTGCGTGCCGAAGTAGTAGATCGCGCCCTTCGTGCCGTTCCACATGTGGCTGCCCTGGTTGATGTCGAGCAGACCCGAGAGGGAGACGTTCTTGAAGAGCGTGACCGTCGTCCGCAGCTGCGCCGTCCAGTCCGGATTCACGTTCACGTACGGCCGGCCCTGCGGATCGTACTGCGGGAAGCCGTCCGGGCCGATGTAGATGGCGCCGGCCGGTGCGTCCGGATACGCAGCGTCGATGTCGACACCCTGGTCGGAGGTGCTGCCCCGGCCAAAGCGGATGAAGTCATTGCCGTAGAGCGTGTTGTACTCGTAGCACTTCGTGATGTTGCCGTTCGCGTCCTTCTCCGGTGCTACTAGGCCGGTCAGCGAGCCCGTGAAGCCGTTCAGCGCCACGAAGTCGGTTCCCGCGAGGTCCTTCACGCAGCTGTTGTTCGTCGCCCACGAGGCGTCGACGTTCAGCGCGAAGTTCTCTGTGGTGACCGGCTGCACGCCGAGCGTCAGCTCCCAGCCGTCGTTGTCGATCTGCGCCCCATTGGCCCACTGAGCGGTATAGCCGCTCGACGGGGGCAGCGGGACCGTCAGGATGACGTCCTTCGTATTCTCGTTGTAGTACGTCACGCCGAACGTGACCTTGCCATTCAGGAAGGCGAGGTCGCCGCCGACGTCGATCCCCGACGTGCGCTCCGGCTTGATCGCCGGATTGCCCTTCGTCCCCTCGTGGAAGACGCCGTCGAAGCCGCCGTAGATCGTCTCCACGCCGTTCGTCCAGCCGTCGCCGAGCGTGCCGGTGTTGTAGCTGCTCACGTTCGTGTAGATCGGCGGCTGCTTGCCGGTGATGCCGTAGGCGGCGCGCAGCTTCGCGAACGTCAGCCAGCTCTGGCTCTTCAGCATCGGCAGCTCGCTGAAGTTCCACGCGGCCGTGAACTTCGGGTACACGTACCAGTTCTTGCTCTCGGCGCCGAACGTGGACGAGCCGTCCAGGCGCGCGGCCGCGGTCAGGAAGAGCTGGTTGTAGAGGTCGAGATTGCCCTGCGTGAAGTAGCCCGCGGTGCGGGTCCTGTTGTACGCCTCGTCCGGCACCTTGTCGATCGCGAAGTCGAGCTGGTCCGTGCCGTAGATCAGGTTCTCGCCGTTCACCTGGTACTGCTTGTAGGTGTCCTGGTTGAGGTTCTGACCGACGGTGAGGCTGCCGGACATGTCCTGGTCGAACGTGTGGGTCGCGGTCAGGATCAGGTTGCTGTCGAAGATCTTCTCGGTGAAGTTCCCGCGGATCACGGCGCCGTTCGGGAAGTTCGACGAGCTCTTCGGGAAGAGGTGGACCTCGTTGTCATCCGTGACATCGGCGCCGAAGACGTAGTTGACGTTCAGCCACGCCCACGGCTGCCAGTTCGCCTCGACCTGCCCGATCGTGCGGGCCACGTCGGTCGTGTTCTTGAGCTTCCGCGAGATCCAGAACGGATTGTCGTAGCCGCGCGTGCGCGCCAGAACCGTCGGGCTCGGGTAGCGGTACGAGCGGTGCAGCCCGTTGTCCGGATCGAGGTAGCACGACTCCGGCAGACAGTTGTTGAACTCCGGCGGCGTGCGCAGCGCGCCGAGCAGCAGGCCGCTGATGTTGGAGCCCTGCTGGATCAGGTCACCCGACGAGTTCGTGTACGCGATGTTGCCCGACAGCGTCACGGTCGGGGCGAAGCTGTGGCTCCCCTTCAGCCGGACGTTGGAGCGCTGGTACTGCGAGTTGCCGTCGATCACGCCCTTGTCGTCCGTGCGACCGACCGACAGGTAGTAGGTCGTGTTTTCGGAGCCGCCCGACAGCGTGAGCGTGTTGTCGAACTCCGTGCCCGTGCGGAAGAGCTCGTCCGCGTGGTCGAAGTAATCGACGCCCGCCTTGCAGCCCGAGAAATCCGTGACCTGGTCGGTCGCAGGATCCGACTGGGCGCAGGGCAGAGGCAGCCCCCAGGAGATCGAGCTGGACGGGTCGTCGTTGACGCCCGGCTCACCATAAGGCGCGAGAGAGATTCCCTGGCCGTACTCGACCTGCAGCGGCTGCATCTGGTTGACGTTGTCGACCGAAAGGGAGCTCTTGAAGGAGACGCGGTTCGCGCCCGGCTTGCCGGACTTCGTCGTGATCAGCACGACGCCGCTCGCGGCGCGCGAGCCGTAGATCGCGCCGGCCGCCGGGCCCTTCAGGATCTCGATGCTCTCGATGTCGTTCGGGTTCAGGTCCAGCGCCCGGTTTGCCGCCGCGGTCCCGCCCGTGGTCCCCTCGATCGTGTACGTGTCGTTGTTGATCGGCACGCCGTCCACGACGAACAGCGGCTGCGTGCCGCCGTAGATCGTGTTCTCGCCGCGGATCCGGATGTAGGACCCGGCGCCCGGCTCACCCGAGGACTGCGTCACGTTCACGTTCGGCGCCTTGCCCGCCATGGCCGCGACCAGATTGTTCTCCTGGCTCCTGACCACCTCGTCGGCGCTCATGCTCGTGACCGTCACACCGAGCTTCTCGCGTGTGGTCTTCGTCCCCTGTCCGGTGACGACGACCTCCTCGAGCTTGAGCGGATCCTCGGTCAGGACGAAGTCCTGTGTGATCCGGCCCGGGCTCAGCGTGATGTCCGCCGTCCTGGTCTGGTAGCCGATCTGGCTGGCTTCCAGGCTCACCGTTTGACCCGTCGCGCGGGCCGCGGGGACGATCAGGACGTATCGACCATCGTTGTTCGTCAGCGTGCCGATGCTCATCGTCGGGATGAACACGTTGGCAGCTGCGAGGGGCTCCCCTGCGGACGACGTCACCCGTCCACTGACCGTCGTCGGCTCCTGCGCCGACAGCGCCGTGGCCGGGAGCACCGCTGCCGCAAGGACAACCAGCACTCTCCAGCACTTACCCATTCTCGCCTCCTTTTGCCGCGCTACAGCGCGGCGCGTGCTAACTCGAAGTGTGCAATGCGAAGTCTACAGATCGAGCGACTGCACTTCCTCCTGGGTCTGCGTCGCCTCCTCCGGTTACGAGGTCGAAGGACGCCTGGACCGGATCGGTCCCGTCGGCGGGCTCACGATATCTCGACTTAGGAACGTGCAGGGAGCCGGAACTGTGACAGTCGACCGAACGAACGATCGAACGGCCCGACCTTCGGCTGCCCAGAATATGACGTTTCTGTCGGGACGACAAGGAGCTTCAAAGAGGATTTCCGCGTGCGAGTGTGGCGACATCCTCTGCCGTTACATACGCCGCAGCGCGGAGACCACTTAGTGACTACGGGGCCGCGTCCGAGTCCGGGTCGCGGAAGCGCACGCGCACGAAGTGCCGCCTGCCCCGGCGCAGCACGACGCTCCGTGCCGCGCTGGCCGGCACGGTCGCGTTCCGGCCGCTCAGCTTCTCCTCGTCCGCGGCGACGGCACCCTGGTCGAGCAGCCGAACCGCCTCGCTGTTCGAGTCGGCGAGGCCGGCGGCTACGAGCAGGCCGGGGGCCCAGACTCCGTGAGAGGGGTCGTAGCGGAGCGCAGGGTCGTCCAGGGCGAGCTCGACCTCGGGCATGCTTTCCGGAGCCTCGTGCTGCCGGAACAGCCGGTCGAAGTGCGCCTCGGCCTCCCGGGCGCCCTGCTCTCCGTGGTACGCGCGCGCGATCACGCGCGCGAGCGCCCGCTTCGCCCGGTAGGGATCGCGGCCGGCGACGTCGAGCGCGGCGTCGAGCGCTGCGCCGGAAAGGCCGGAGGCGAGGTGGTACCACTCCTCGAGCAGCGAATCGGGAATCGACATCGTCTTGCCGAACTGCTCCTGAGCCGGCTCGACGATGCCGATGTAGTTGTCGTAAGACTTCGACATCTTCAGCTCGCCATCGGTACCGCGGAGCAGCGGCATGATCAGACACACCTGAGGGGCCTGACCGTAGCGCTCCTGTACGGTCCGGGCGACGAGCAGGTTGAACTTCTGATCGGTGCCGCCGAGCTCGACGTCGGCCTCGAGTGCGACCGAGTCGTAGGCCTGCATGAGCGGGTAGAGGAACTCGGAAAGAGAGATCGGCCGCTGCTCGGCGAATCGCTTCGCGAAGTCGTCGCGCTCGAGCATGCGCGCCACCGTGTACGTGGACGTAAGCCGCAGCAGCGCCGCCAGGTCGAGCGGTGCCAGCCAGCGCGAGTTGTGCTCGATGCGCACGCGATCGAGATCCAGCAGCCGGCCCGCCTGCTCGGCGTAGGTGCGAGCGTTCTCCTCCACCTCCTCGCCGCTCAGCTGGGGTCGCGTCTCGCTCCGGCCGCTGGGATCACCGACGCGGGCGGTGTAGTCGCCGACCACGAAGATCACCTCGTGACCTAGATCCTGGAACGTGCGGAGCTTGCGGATGGATACGGCGTGGCCGATGTGCAGGTCGGGCCGGGTCGGGTCGAAGCCCTGCTTCACGCGCAGCGGCCGACCCTGCTCGCGGCTCGCCTCGAGCTTCCGCACGAGCTCCTCCTCGGGGATGATCTCGACGGCATCGCGCCGGATCGCGTCCATCTGCTCGACGATGGGGGGAAAGCTCGCGCGTTTCGAAGGCACGACGGTCCTTTGCGGGGGTGATGAAGCGGCGTGAATCTCGGCGGCATGGCGCGGGAGCGTCAAGGGGGAGGCGGCTCGATGCGCAATCCAGGCCCTGCGGCCAGGCACACTCCGGCAAAGGGGATGGAGGCGATGACGGAGATGCGGGGGACGATCCCCGCGTCTCCTTGGGAGGTGGGGGGTCGGGGGTTCTCCGATCAGAGCGGTGCACCGGCGATCTTCGCCGCGCCCAGCGCCGCATCGACCGACCGCTGGACGACGCGGACGCCGAGCGAATCCAGCTGTTGAATGAGCCGGGTCCGCACCGGGGAACCCTCCTGGAGGAGGCCGCCGGACAGGGCGATGTCCGGGGTGGCGGAGGGATCGAGACCGAGGCGGGGCACGAGCGCGGCAATATGGTCGACCAGGTCGCTCACCGCTCCGTCGACCAGCTCCTCGGCGGTCGGATCGCCGTCGACGGCGACGCGGCAGACGAGCGGCGCGAGGGCCGCGATATGGCCCTTCGATGCCGCGGCCGCCCAGCGGATCAGCCCCGCCGGCTCGGCGACCCCGGCGAAGAGCAGGATCTCTCCGCTCAGAGCCGTTTCCGCTCCGCGCCCATCCGCGGCGCGGGCGACGGCGCGAAGCGCGGCGGTGCCGAGGGCGAAGCCGCTGCCTTCATCGCCGAGGATGTCGCCCCAGCCGCCGACCCGCAGCAGGGCGCCGTCGTGGCTCCGGGCGACGGCGATGGAGCCGGTGCCGGCGATCAGTAGCATGCCCGGCCCGCCGTCGAACGCGTCCGCCAGGGCGGCCTCGGCGTCGCCGATGATCACCACCCGCGACGCGAGACCCGCGCCGCCCAGTGCCGCGAGGAGCCGCTCTCTCTCCTCGGCCCGCCCCGCCCCGGCGAGCGCGCAGCAGAGCACGTCGGCCGAGCCGCCGGCGGTGCGCTCGAGCGCCTCCAGCACGGTCGATGCAATGACCCCCGCCACCCGCTCCGGCTGCGCCCCCCGCACGAGCGTGGGCGGGCCATGGATCCGGCTTCGCTCGACACCCCGCTCATCGACGACGACGACGGTCGTGCGCGTGCCCCCGCCGTCGAGTCCGACGAAGAAGCTCATCGGCGGCCTGTCACGGGTACCAGCCGGCTCGCGCTCCACCCCACCGCTACGGTCACCGCGGAGCCCAGCAGCGAGAACCACAGGGTGTTGACGAGCGCCGGCATCGCGCCGAACTGCTGCAGCGCCCAGAGCACGGCCATCGCCGCGATCGCGACCGACATGCCGAGGATCGCATCCCGCTGGCCGGCCGACGGCACCAGAACGGCCAGGAAGAAGCCGCCGAGCAGGCCACCGTAGGTGAACGACGCGATCTGCAGCGCGATCACGACGATCGGTGTTCCCTGCTCCACGAAGTGAAAGAGCATCGCCCCGCCGATGAGGACCGCGGCCCAGACGAGCGTGAACCGGCGTCCGATGCGCATCAGGTGCTCCTCATCGCCGACGCGGCCGGCGAGGGGGGCGTAAAGGTCGTGCGTGGTCGCGGACGCGAGCGAGTTGAGCGATGACGCCACCGTGGACATCGCCGCCGCCAGGATGCCGGCCACGATCAGCCCCGATATCCCGGGGGGCAGCGCCTCGACGATGAAGCGCGGGAAGATCTCGTCCGGCGTCTGGAACGGCCTTCCGCCGTAGAACGCGAACAGCCCGGCGCCGACGACCAGGAAGAGCGCGAACTGCGCGATGACGACCACGCCGCTGCCGATCAGCGCCTTGCGAGCGTCGCGCAGCGAGGGTGAAGCGAGAAGTCGCTGCACGATGAGGTGATCCACGCCGTGCGAGGCCATGGACAGGAACGCGCCGCCGATCAGCCCGGTCCACAGCCAGGTGGCGTCCCGGAATCCGCCGGCGGGGTGGAGGATGTGCAGCCGACCGGCCGCGCCCGCGGCATGCACGATCCCGCCCCATCCGCCCGGCACCTCCCGGATCAGGACGAGCAGAGCGAGCGCGCCGCCGACCGTGTAGATGCCCATCTGCACGACGTCGACCCAGATCACGGCCCGCAACCCGCCGAAATACGTGTAGATGACCGTCAAGACGCCGGTGAGCAGGATCGCCTCCCAGTACGGCAGTCCGGTAATCAGCGTCACGGGGATCGCGGCGGCGAACACACGGACGGAGTCCGCCAGCGCGCGGGTGACCATGAAGATCGCGGAGCTGAAGCGACGAGCGCCCGCGCCGAACCGGCGCTCGAGCATCTCGTACGCCGTCGCCAGCTCACCGGCGAAGTAGCGGGGCAGCAGGAGCACGGCGACGACGATCCGCCCGAGCAGGTAGCCGAACGCGAGCTGAAGCATCCAGAAGTCGCTCGTGTACGCGGTGGCGGGCACACTGATGACCGTGAGCGCGCTCGTTTCCGTGGCGACGACCGAGAAGCAGATCGCCCACCATGGAATGGAGCGGTCGGCTAGAAAGTAGTCGCGGGCGTCGTGCTGGCGGCGCCCCAGCCACGTGCCGAAGGCCGTGACGCCGAGGAGATAGAAGACGAGGACGGCGGCGTCGAGACCGGTGAATGCCCGCATTGTCGAAGGACGTCGTCAGCTGGCCGCGGGCACGCCGGCGGGCTGGTGGTCCGCCGCGCGCGATCCGGGTGCGCTCGCCAGCGCAGCGGTCGGAACCGGCTGCCACTCGATCGGTACCCCGCCCTTGCGGACGACGTAGGCCTCCATGGCGTAATACTCCGGGAGGCCGAGCCGATCGACGATCCGGGCCGTCTCCTGATTGCGCTCCTCGACGCGCTGCCAGAACTCGCGGTTGTCCAGCCCCGGGAATGGCGCGCGGTCCTTCTGGCTCTGGTGCTTGAAGATCGCCAGGACCTTGAGCCGCAGCTCCTCCTTGCTGAGGGGGACGAGAACGTCGGCTTCGTGGATCGGCCACTCCTGCCAGGCGCCCCGGTAGTACCAGACCTCCGGCGGCTCGCCGGCGTACGTCGCGAGCGCACCCTCGACCGCCTCCTTGCACATGCGGTGCGTGCCGTGCGGATCCGACAGATCGCCGGCGACGAGGATCGCGTCGGGGCGATGATCCGCCAGCAGCGCCGCCACGATCTCGATGTCGCGCGGGCCGACGGGGTCCTTGCGGACCTTCCCCGTCTGGTAGAACGGCAGGTTGAGAAAGCGCGCCTGCGAGCGCTGCATGCCGAATGTCTCGATCCCCGATACCGCCTCCGATTCACGGATCCGGCGCTTCAGCTGCAGCACGGCCTCGGAGTCGACGTCGCCGGGCCGCTTCGCGTCGAGGAAGCCGCGCACCTCTTCGATCAGACCCGCGACGCCGGCCCCGTTCAGCTCGAAGTCACCCGCGACCCTGCGCATGAAGTCCAGATAGCGCCGCACCTCGTGGTCGAAGACCGCGATGTTGCCGGACGTCTGATACGCGATCATGACATCGTTTCCGTTCTGATGCAGCTTGTTGAGCAGCCCGCCCGCGGAGATGACATCGTCGTCCGGGTGCGGCGAGAAGACGATGATCCGCTTGCCGTGCGGAAGCTTGCTGCGGCCCCGGATCTTCGCGATCAGCGCGTTGAACACGTCGCCGTTCAGAGGTCCCGCCGAGCCCCACCGCGCCAGCAGCCCGCCGAGGTGGTTGTCGCGGTAGTCCTGCTCGTCGAGCCGCAGCAGCGATTTCTCGGTGACCTGACTCAGCCAGATCAGCGCCCGAACCTCGAGCTCGGGCGTCCACTCCACCTCGCCCACCTCCCACGGCGTGCCAATGCGGGTGAGGTCTGCGGCGGCAGCGGAATCGAGGAAGACCGTGGCCCGCGGGTGGCGCTGCAGGTACGTCGCGGCGACGTCCGGCGAGACCTCCCCCTCCACCGCGCGACGCACGATCATCGCCTTGTGCTCGCCGGTCGCGATCAGCGCCACTTCCTTCGCTTCCAGGATCGTAGCCACGCCCATCGTGATCGCTTCGTGCGGGACGTTCTCCTCGCCGAAGAAATCCGACGCGGCCGTGCGGCGCGTGATCGTGTCCAGCGTGACGAGCCGGGTTCGCGACTCCACGCCCGAGCCCGGCTCGTTGAAGCCGATGTGCCCGGTCTGGCCGATGCCCAGGATCTGCAGGTCGATGCCGCCCGCCTCCGCGATCGCGCTCTCGTACTCGCGACAGTAGCGGTCGATGTCCGCGCGCGGCAGGTCGCCGGCGGGGATGTGGACGTTCGCCGGATCGACGTTCACGTGGTCGAACAGGTTCTCCCACATGAAGCGGTGATAGCTGTGGATGCTCGTCGGCTCCATCGGGTAGTATTCGTCGAGATTGAACGTCACGACCCCCGAAAAGTCGAGCCCCTCCTCGCGGTGCAGCCGGATCACCTCTCGGTAGATGCCGATCGGCGTCGACCCCGTCGCCAGCCCGAGCACCGCCGGCCGCCCCTCCGCGTTCCGCTCCCGAATCAACTCCGCGATGCGCGCCGCCAGCAGCCGAGCGATCGAGTCGTAGGCCTCGACGATGATTACCGGGATCTTTTCTCTTGACTCCATCGTTTCTCCTGCCTCGAGTCTTCGCCGCTTGAACGGGGCGCGGCTGCGCCGGGCGCCGGCTACGACGGGGCGCGCGCTCCGCGCGGGCGCCGCTTCGCGGGGCCGCCTGCGGCGGGGGCGCGGCCTGTCGGCCGGGCGCCGCTACGCGGGGCGCCGCCTGCGGCGGGGGCGCCGGCGCTCCGCGCGGCGGGGGGCGCAGCCAGCGGCTGCAGGGCCGCCAGGCGCCCGGTCCGCAGGACCGCCCCGGCCGCCGCAGGCGCCGGCCGCCCCGCCGCCGCAGGCGCCGCCCCGGTCCGCAGGACCGCCACCGCCGCGCAGCGGCGCGCCCGGCGCGCCAGCGCCGCTCCGACGCTAGTCGCGCCCGGCGCGCAGCGCCGCGCCCGGCGCAGCCGCGCCCGCCGGAGACTCCTGCTCCGGCGCGCCCCGCGGGCGCCAGTCCTCGCGCCGGAGGCTGACCGCGATCCAGCTGAACGCGATGATCGCGACGCCCAGGTAGATGATCGCTTGCGCCCGCGGCCCGAAGATCAGCCGACCTACGCCGAACAGTGTCGCGTAGACGCTGGTCACGCCGGCGATCCAGTTGACCCAGCTGAGCGAGCCACCGGCGATCGGCTCGCGGCCGAAGCCTGCGCGCTCGGCGATCCGCCGCCATCCCGGGCCACCGGGGCGCACTCGCCGGTAGAAGGCGAGCAGCGTCGCGTCGTCGGTGGGGGGTGTGAGCCAGGTGATCCCCAGCCACGCGGCGGTCGTGACGGCCGTCGTGGCGAGCATGAGCCATGCCCCCTCCAGCGGGTCCGTCGGATCGAAGACGCCGAACGCCGTGAGCGCGCTGAAGGTCAGCAGGGCGGCGCTCATCGCGCTGATCTCGGACCACGCGCTCACGCGCCACCAGTACCAGCGCAGGATGTAGACGAGGCCGGTGCCGGCTCCGAGCGCGATCAGGATGCGCCATGCGCTCTCGATATTGCCGACACGATCCAGCACCACGGTCACCCCTGCCGACAGCAGGAAGATCACGACGGTCGCCAGCCGGGACAGCCTGACCAGCTGCGCGGACCCGGCTTCGGGGTTCAGGAAGCGGCGGTAGAGATCGTTGATCAGGTACGACGCGCCCCAGTTGAGCTGTGTCGAGATGGTGGACATGTACGCGGCCGCGAACGCCGCGATCATCAGGCCCGTCAGCCCCGGCGGCAGCAGCCGCACGACCGCGGTGACGTAGCCGCTGCCGGGGTCGGTCGCGACGATGTCGGGATAGAGCACCACGACGGACAGCGCGGTCAGGATCCAGGGCCATGGCCGCACGGCGTAGTGCGCGACGTTGAACCACAGCGTCGAGAGCACGCCGTCTCGCTCGGTGCGCGCGCTGAAGATGCGCTGGGCGATGTAGCCGCCGCCGCCGGGCTCCGAGCCCGGATACGACGTCGCCCACCATTGAACGGAGAGGTACGCCAGGAACGCGGTGAGCGGCATCCACGTCACGCCCGAGGAGGGCAGGAACGCGAGCGCCGCATCGGCGGAGCCGTAGTGCTCGGGCAAGCGGGCGATGAGCCCGTCGATTCCTCCCGTCGCCCGTACCGCGTATACGGCGAGCAGGATCGACCCCGTCATGCCGATGCCGAACTGCACGAAATCGGTGACCACGACGCCCCACAGCCCGGACAGCGAGGAGTAAACCATCGTGACCACGAACAGCAGCGCGAGAGCCGGGACGGGCTCGATTCCCAGCGTGACCGCCAGGATCTTGACCATCGCCAGATTGACCCAGCCCATGATGATCAGGTTGATCGGAAGCGCCATGTAGAGCGCACGGAAGCCCCGTAGCAGCGCTGCCGGACGGCCGCTGTAGCGCAGCTCGGTGAACTCCACGTCGGTCAGCACCTCGGCTCGTCGCCACAGCCTCGCGTAGAAGAACACGGTGAGGATCCCGCTCATCACCATGTTCCACCACAGCCAGTTTCCGGCGACGCCGTTCGCCGCGACCATCCCCGTCACGGCCAGCGGCGTGTCCGCCGCGAAGGTCGTCGCCACCATCGAGGTCCCGGCGAGCCACCACGGCAGCGAGCGCCCGGATACGAAGAACTCGCTCACGCTCGTGCCGGCGCGGCCGGCATAGGCGAGGCCGATCGCGGCGGAGACGACGAAGTAGGCGGCGAGGATCAGCCAGTCCAGCAGTGTCAGCGTCATGGGTGCGGGCTTCCGGGCGGGGCGGCGCCCTCGATCAGCGAGCGCCCGACCCTGTCGTGGACTGCACGGCGGAACGCGACGTGTTTCTGATTCGCCCGAGTCGGGTCGACCCGGTTGGTCAGAAGCACGACGAACAGATCCCGGGCGGGATCGATCCAGATGCTCGTGCCCGTGAAGCCGGTGTGGCCGTAGGAGCGGTCGGAGAAGTAGTGACCGGAGCTCGAGCCCTCGCTCGCGAGGTCCCAGCCAAGAGCGCGACTCGAGTGTAGCGTCTGGCGCTCCGTGAACAGACGCACCGTCTGCTGGCTGACGATCCGCCTCCCGTCGTAGATGCCGCCATCGAGCAACATCTGCGCGAAGACGGCGAGGTCTCGGGCGGAGGAGAAGAGCCCCGCGTGCCCGGCCACACCCCCCATCGCGCGTGCGTTCTCGTCGTGGACGTAGCCATGGATCAGGCCCGTGGAGTCGCGCTCTGTCGGCGCCGTCCGGCGCAGCAGGGCCACCAGATCGACGACCGCGCTGACGCCATCATCGTTGGTGGCCGGCTCGGCTCCAGCGGCACCGAACGCACGCCCGGAGCCGCCCCCGCCTACCTGTAACGGACTGTAGCGGGTGTCCGTCATCCCGAGCGGATCGAACACGCGCTCGCGGAGGAAGCGGTTGATCGGCTCGCCCGTGATCCGCTCGATCACCGCCTGCAGCACGATCATCCCGAGATCGCTGTACACCGTCCTCGTGCCGGGGGAGTACTCCAGCCCGAGCGCGCCGATGCGGCGGTAGTAGGCCTCCTTGCCGCTCAGCTCCTTGTAGAGCGGCAGCCACGCGGGCAGCCCGGCGCTATGGGTGAGCAGGTGGCGAACCGTGATCACCGCCTTCTCGCCCTGACCCTGCCACTGCGGGAAGTACGACGCGACCGGCGCGTCGAGGTCCAGCCTGTGCTCGTCCACCAGGATCATCGCGGCGGTCGTCGTCGCGACGACCTTCGTCAGGGAAGCCAGGTCGTAGAGAGTCGAGTCCGTTACGCCCGGTCGCGGCTCGGCCCAGTCGAGCGATCCATACCCGCGCAGTCGGACGAGCCGGCCATGCCGGCCCACGGCCAGCGCCGCGCCGGGTGCGACGCCATCCGTGAGCGACCGCTCGATGAACGCGTCGAGCGAATCGAGGGCGCCGGACCGCATGCCCACCGACTCGGGCGACCTGGCCAGCGGCACCTCGGCCACCGACGTCCCCTCCTCATCGCCATCGCTCGCGGTCGGGAGGTCGGTCGCCGCCGATCCGCCCCACTCCGGGCCGGCCATTCCGGCCACTCCACCGTCGCCCGCCCCCTCTTCCGGCACCCCGCCTTTGGTGGCCGGAGGTGATTCGCGGACAGCCGGCGAGGACGCGCCGCCGCTCGCGCACGCGACCGCCGCGCACGCGGCAGCCGTCCAGAGGACCGCATGCAGCCGCCTCACCGACCGGCGCCTCCGAGCGCGGCGACGGCCTCGATGCTCACGCCGTCGCCGATCTCGAGCGCGGGCGGGATGGCGATCGGCAGCCGGCCGGTGATCGCGGCGCGCCCGGTCAGCGCGCGGGCGGCCGCGTGCTGCATCGCGTTCGACTGACCCCACGCCAGCACGTACGTCCCGACACCCGGGAACTGCTGCAGGATGTAGGGATTGCCGAACGACGTGACGATGGTCGAACGCGTCGCGGCGAGCGTCGCGACGAGCGCCGCGAATCCCGGTGCGACCGCGACGTCGCCCTTGCGAGCCAGCACGCGGACGAAAGGCGAAACGAGCACCACGTCCGCCGAGTCCGCCGCCTGCCGCAGCGAGTCGAGAGCCGCCGAATCGGTGCGGGAGTCCACCTGTGCGACCCGCAGCCGCGGCAGCGCGGCGGCAAGGTCGCGCTGCAGCACCCTGCCGGCAAACGGGTCGGCGTCGTCCGAATAGACGATGCTGAGCACCCGCGGCGCCCCCGTGATAGGCAGAAGCTTCTGACGGTCGCGAACGGCCGTGATGGAGAGCGTCGCCGCCCGCTCCGCGACCGCCGTGTGCTCCGGAGTGCCGACCCGGGACTGCACGCTGCCGAGATCCACCTCCCGCCTCTGCTGCAGCCCCACGCTCGCCTTCGCCCGCAGAAGCCGGCGCACCGATGCGTCGATTCGCGACTCCGCGATCTCGCCCGAGCGCACGGCCCGCACGACGGCGTCGATCGCCGTGTCGACGTCGTGGGGCATCAGCAGGATGTCCGCACCGGCGAGAACGGCGAGCACCGGTACGCGGTCGGCCCCGCCGAAGCGCTCGGCCACCGCGCCCATGTCGAGGGCGTCCGTGACGATGATGCCGCCGAAGCCGAGGTCGCGGCGCAGCAGCCCCGTGAGCAGCGCCGGCGAGAGCGTGGCCGGAACGGTGTCACCGGTAAGAGCGGGAAACGCGATATGGGCGCTCATGACCGCGTCCACCCCCGCCTGCACCGCCGCACGGAACGGCACCAGCTCGACGGAGCGGACGCGGGCCGTGTCCGCCGTGATGATCGGAAGCGCGATGTGGGAGTCCGTTCCGGTGTCGCCGTGACCGGGAAAGTGTTTCGCGGTCGCAAGCATGCCGTGCTCCTGCATGCCCCGCAGCTGCGCCGATACCATTCTCGCGACCGCCGCAGGGTCCTCGCCGTAGCTCCGTGTGTTGATGATCGGGTTCGCCGGATTGTTGTTCACGTCGGAGACCGGCGCGAAGTCCATCTGGATGCCGACCGCGCGCGCTTCCTCCGCCGTGACTCGTCCCATTCTCGTAGGCCAGGCGCGGATCCCGCGCGGCGCCGATGCCCATGGCGGGGGGAACTCCGTGCCTCCGCCCACCTCGAGACCGTAGGGATAGACGATCGCGCCGTTCAGCCGCTGTCCCGGGCCGTGTTCCATGTCGCTCGAGACGAGCAGCGGGACCGCGGCCATCCGCTGCAGCGTGTTGAGCTTCGCGGCGACCTCCAGCGGCGGCCCGATCGAGATGACGACTCCACCCACCCGGTCGTCCACGACCCAGTGACGGAGCCGGTCGTACTCCGGCCCGCCCTCGGCGAGGTATCCGCCACCGATCCAGGGCATCACCATCTGGCCGACCTTCTCCCGCAGATCGAGCGACGCCAACGTCGAGTCGACCCATGCGGAGGCCGTAGCCGCCGGCGCGGCAGGCGCGGTCCGGCGCGTCGCGGGCGCACAGGCGCAGGCGGTCAGCAGCAGGAGAAGCTGCAGCCTCGGCCGCTGCATCACGGCAGACCCGGCGGACCGGCTTTGTCCTGGAAGACGTCGATGCATATGATCAAGGGAGGATGATCGAAGCTCGAGCCGCAAGCCACCCCGTGGGGGACCGACGCGACAGTCCATGAAAGCTATCCAAGCGCTCCGGGGCACGCAATCGCGCATCTTTCGCTTCGCGATCTTCCTTTCCGGACTGCCGATCGTAGCGGGCGGCTGCGTGCGTACGCCGCCGCCTGAGACGCCGGCCATCGTGCCGCCGCCACCGCCCTATGCACCGCCGGCCCCGGTCGTGGATTCGGTCGCGCCGCGGGATTCCCTGCTCGGAGCGGCGGCGATCCAGGTGCCCGATACGTTCGCCGGACCGGCTCCCGCCGAAACCGCCGATACGACGATCCTGCCGGGGATCGATGTGCTCGTTCGGGCGGGCGGCGGACCGCTCCGAGGACTGCGGGTGGGGCTGATCACGAACCACACCGGCCGCGGGGCGGACGGCACGAGCACGATCGATCTGCTGGCGGCCCTGCCGGAGGTCGACCTCGCAGCGCTCTTCGGGCCGGAGCACGGGATCCGCGGCGCCGTGGAGGGCGGCGAAAGCGTCGAGAGCGGCCGGGATGCAAAAACGGGGGTTCCGATCTACTCCCTCTACGGCGAGACGAGGGAGCCGACCGCCGCGATGCTGTCCGGGCTCGACGCGCTGGTCTTCGACATCCAGGACGTCGGCGCCCGTTACTACACCTACGTCTGGACCATGGCGCTGGCAATGCGGGCGGCGGCGCGGAGCCACGTGCGCTTCGTGGTCCTCGATCGGCCCGACCCGATCGGCGGCCGGCTGGTCCAGGGCAATGTGCTCGATACCGCGTTCGCCTCCTTCGTCGGACTCTATCCCGTCCCGATGCGCTACGGCCTGACGCCGGGCGAGCTGGCCCGGTGGATCAACGCGGCCTATCATGTGGGAGCGGAGCTGACCGTCGTGCCCGTGCAGGGCTGGCGCCGCGGAGTCTGGTACGATGAGACGGCGCTTCCGTGGGTTCCGCCGTCGCCCAACATGCCGTCGCTGGAGAGCGCGACGCACTACCCCGGCACCTGCATCTTCGAGGGCACGAATCTCTCCGTCGGTCGCGGCACGCCCATCGCCTTTCAGCAGATCGGTGCTCCGTGGATCGATTCAGACACGCTCGCCGCACGGATGAACGCGCTGGGGCTGGCAGGTGTACGATTCGAGGCGACCTCGTTCACGCCCGATCGGCCCGGAGACGGCAAGTACCCGGGCGTCGAGGCTTCACGGGGTCCGCCTCATCGCGACGGATCGCAGGGTGTACGATCCGACGGAGGCCGCCGTCGCCGCGCTCGTCGAGCTGCACCGGTTGTATCCGCAGCGCCTCGAGTTCAATGCCGCCGGCTTCGACCGGCTGGTCGGAAACTCGCGCCTGCGCCAGGCCGTACGGAACGGCAGGGCCGCCGTCGACATCACGGCTGCGTGGAGCGCCGCGCGGCGCGAGTTCGAGGCACGAGTCAAGCCGTACCTGCTGTATCCGTAGCGCATGGGCTTTCGACGGCGTGTCAGGAAACGACCGAGCCCGCCGTTATCTTATTGCAGCTTCGTGGATGGCCCATTGCCGCCCCATCCTGAGGGCGCCGCCGGTGGCATCCGCCGCAAGGGAGGTCCCATGCGCACCGTTGCCCGTCCGCGATTCCGCTCTCCGAGCTCATCCCACACGGCGCGCGTCGCGCTGCTGGCCGTCGCCGTCGCAGCGGCCGGTTGTGCAGGGATCCCCCCGGAGCGTCTCGCCCATCAGACGATAGCCGAGCGGCAAGCTGCCAAGGTCCACCCGCCGGGCGCGATCGTGCTCGACTCTGCACTGCTGGTCCACGAGCAGCAGAGCAACGTGCTCGAGGCGCTGCAGCACGGCGTGCCCAACCTGCTCGTGCGACCGACGACCAACTGCCCCATCCTCGCGCTGCGCCAGACGCAGGGGCTGCCGGAGAGCTCCAACCCGGAGGTCTACGTCAACGGCACGCGCACCTCCAACACGTGCATCCTCGAGAACGTCTACGCCCGCAATGTCGCATTCATCGAGGTCTACCCGAACGGCGTGACGACCCGGCCCGGCTACACCACCTCCGCCTACGGCCTGATCCTGCTGTTCATGCGCAGCTACTGAAGCCGGCTGGCGATGGAAGGATCCGGCGAACGGCATCTCACGCGGAGCCGCGGACGACGCGGGGCCTGGAGTAGAGCCGCGGGAGGCTTGGTCTGCCTCGACGCAAAGCAAGCACTCTTCCTGATATTGCCTCGAGGCTTACGCCCAACCGCGTCGTGACTCCGCGGCTCGCCCTCGCCCTAGCGCCCTCGCCCTAGGCCCTCGCCCTCGCCCTAGAGCCCTCGCCCTCGCCCTCGCCCTCGCCCTTGAAAAAGGGGCCTCCGGTTTCCGGAGACCCCATTTCTTCATCCGTCCGACTAAGGGTCCGCTAATAACTCGTCGCGGCATCCCACCAGACCGGCGTGCTGAAGCCGGTCGACAGGCCCTGAGCGGTGCGCGCCGCGGTCCAGTTGTCGGCGTTCAGCGACTGCTCCAGATCGGGGTACGGGATCCGGACCGGGATCTGATTCTGCGAGTTGTTCGCCGCGAGCTTCAGGTCCGGCACGCCCGTGCGTCTCCACGTCGAGTACGCCTCCCAGGAGTTGCCGAAGAAGGAGATCCACTCCTGGAGCCAGATCTGCTTGAGCGCGGTCGTGCGGTCGCTGCTCAGCTGCACGCGAGACTGCGCGAGGTACGCCGCGATGTCCGCCGACGCCACGTACGGCGTGTATCCGCCGGTCGCGTCATCCTGGAACTGTGTCATGTTCGCGCGGATCGCGTCCTGATACAGCTGCGACGCGTTCCCGGCGATCCAGCCTCGCTCGACGGCCTCGGCCTCGAGGAAGAGGACCTCCGAGTATCCCATGATGACCCACGTGCTGCCGGGGTTCGCGCGCCAGTATTCGCCGAGACGCGACGTCGAGGCGAGGCCCGGCGCGTTGTTCGGCTTGCCGCTCGGCATGCCGCGGTAGACGCCGTCCGCCTCCGCCGGCTCCGCGTAATACGTGATGCGCGGATCGTTGAACGACTTCAGCGTGTCGATCAGCGTAGCGCTGCTGCCGTAGTCATCCCGCGTCTCCCAGTCCTGGTACCACGGATTGGAGTTCGGGTTGGCCGGCAGGTAATCGAGCTCGGCGTTGTCGTCGTTGCTCGTGAACACGCCGGCGTTGTACGCGGCCACGAACTCGGACTGCGCCGTGGCGGGATCGACGTTCACCAGCCGCATGGCGTAGCGCATGCGCAGCGAGTTGGCGAACATCCGCCACTTCTCCATGTCGCCGCCGTAGATCAGATCCGCCGAGCCGAAATCCGGCTGGGACGCATCGATCATGTTCGACGCGGCGGTGAGCTGCGCCAGGATGTCCGTGTAGATGGACTGCTGCGAGTCGTACTTCGGCTGGAAGTTCAGCGTGGAATCGCCCTGCAACGCCTCCGAGTACGGGATGTCGCCCCAAATGTCCGTCATGGCGGCGAACTCCCACGCCTTCATGGTCTTGCCGACGGCCGCATAGTTCGGATTACCGTCCACCACGCCCTTCTGCTCAATGCGCTGGAAGTCCTTCAATGAGACCACGTACATGCCGTCCCAGTACCCCTGGATCGCGCTGGGCCGCAGGATGTAGCGGTCCTCGTCCGGGTACTGGATCTCGGCATAGAGCTGCGTCCACAGCCCCGTCAGCCTGAGCTGGCCTCCCACGCCGAAGATCCGGCCCACACCGTCGCGGATCGCCTCCGGCAGGATGCTGGTCGCCGGCACGTCCGTGGGCTCGTTCGGATTCTCGTTCAGCGCGGTCAGCCCCTTGTCGCAGGCGCCCGCCACCAGGGCGAGGCCCGCGACCGCGACGAGGCCGCGCATGAGTCTACGATATCTGGTCATGTTCATTCGCTTTCTCCTCGCCGCGTCAGGGCCGGATCGAGATCCGGAAGCCGATGCTCCGGGTGGTCGGGAACTGACCGAATTCCAGCCCCTGCACGTTGCTGGCATCGAACGCCGTCTCCGGGTCGATGTGCGGGATCTTGCTCCACAGGAACAGGTTCCGACCAATCACGGAGATGCTCATGTTCGAGAAGTTCAGCGGCAGCAACTTCTCCGGCACGTCATAGGTCAGCGTCGCCTCCCGCAGCTTCGTGAAGGTCGCGTCGAAGACCGAGAACTCGTGCGCGTAGAAGTAGTTCTCGAACCAGTCCTGCGATACGACGGTGTCCGTCACCTCGCTGTACGTGCCATCGCCGTTGTCGGTGGCGCCGTGGACCACGATGCCCGGATCGATCTCGCTGACCTCGCGGCCGCGCAGCGTCTCCGACAGCACGCCGGCGTAGTCACCGAACCAGTTCGTGGCGCTGAAGATCTGACCGCCCTGCTTGTGGTCGATCAGGAACGACAGCTGCAGGTTCTTGAACGAGAAGGAGTTCCGCAGGCCCGCAGTCCAGTCGGGGTTGTAGTTCCCCATCACCTGCTTGACCGGATCGCGACTCGGCAGCCCACCGTCCAGGATCAGCTCGCCCGCGAGCGGTCCGTCCGGCACGCGCTGCCACTTGTAGCCGACCAGCTGGCCGTAGGGCTCTCCCGGCCGGGCCTCGATGTTCATGTACCAGTACGTCCCCAGCACCAGCGACTGCAGCCCTTCCGCGAGAGCGACCACCTCGTTGTCGTTCTTGCCGAAGTTCATGTTCATGTCCCAGCGAAAGCCGCTGGACGTCGTGATCGGCGCGAGGTTGAGCTGCAGCTCGAAGCCCTTGTTCTCGATCTCGCCGGCGTTGAGATAGCGGCTGGAGTAGCCGCTGGTCGTGGAGACCTGGGCCGGCAGGATCTGGTTCTTCGTGTTCTTGTGATAGTAAGTCGCGATGAGCCCGGCCTGCCCGTTGAAGAGGTTCAGCTCCGTGCCCACTTCCCACGACTCCGTCTGCTCGGGCTTGAGCTGCGCGTTCGCGAGCGAGTTCGGCACCGAGAAGGTGGCGAGGCCGCCCCACGGGTCCTGCTTCGAGTAGGTGTTGATCAGCTGGTACGGATCCGCGTCCGCGCCCACCCGCGCCCAGCTCGCCCGCAGCTTGCCGAACGGCAGCGTCTCGCTGTGGATGCCGAGGGCATTGGTGAAGACGAAGCTCACCGAGGCGGACGGATAGAAGTAGGAGTTGTTCTGGTCCGGCAGCGTGGACGACCAATCGTTACGCCCGGTCAGGTCCAGTGACAGGAAATCCCTGTAGTTGAACTGCGCCGACCCGTAGAGGCTGTTGACCTTCGAGCGGTACAGATGGTTGAAATCGGTCGGCGTCTGACCTGCGTTCTGCAGGCTGTAGATCCCCGGCACCGCCAGCTTGTTTACGTTGATGTCGTGCAGGTTGTCGCGCCGATAGGCCGAGTTCCCGCCGACGTTCGCCACGATATTCAGATCGGGCGTGACGTTGCGGTTCGCGGTAAGCAGGAAATCCGTGTTCGTCTGCTGGCGGCTGATCAGGTTCTGGAAAAACGCGCCGTCCGGGTTGTTGTTGTCCGTGACCGCGAAGTCGCGCTCGCGAGTGTCCTGGTAGTAATCGGTCCCCGTGCGCACCATCGCATCCAGCCAGTCCGTCAGCTTGTAGCCGACCTGGATGTGCCCGATCACGCGATCACGTGAATCAGAGTTGGTGTCCACGTGCGCAGTGAAGAACGGATTGTTGTGGAAGATGTGGCTCCACGTGACCTGCCCGCCGAGCGTGCAGCCGTTGAAGTCCACCTCCTCCAGCGAGTCGCACATGTAGTTCTGCGCCAGCCGCTGCGTGTTCAGCTGCCGGCCGTACCAGACGAAGTCCTCCATGATGTTGCCGGCGTCGTAGCCCGTACCGGGGCGATCGAAGCCGTTCTTCGTCACGTACATGATGGAGGCCGACGCGTTCAGCTTCGCCGATAGGTCGATGCCGCCGTTCAGCGACGCGTTGATCGTCCGGAGCTGGTTGCCTGGATACATCCCCTCCACCAGCTGCTGCGTCGCGGCGAGGCGGACGTGCCCCGCATCGGAGGCCGTGCTGAAGGAGAGGTTCGTGTCCCACGTGCGGCCGGTGTTGAAGACGTCGCGCACATTGTTCGGCTGCGGCGTCCACGGCTGCGGATCCGGTGAGAACCACTGCCGGATCAGCCGGCCGTCCATCGGCGGTCCCCAGCTCTCGTCGTAGTAGTCGAACAGGCCACCGCCGTTGCCGTCCACATAGGAGAAGCACCCGGCGCCGTCGGCCGGATTGCCCGGCCCTGTCGGGAAGCCGCTGTCCGGGCAGCCGTACAGCGTCGATCCCTGCCCGTACACGTTCTGGTACTCCGGCAAGCGCAACGGCGTGTCGAACGTCACGGCCGTGGACGCGGTGATCTGGCCGCCGACCGCGTTCTGGCCACTCTTCGTCGTGATGATCACGGCGCCGTTCGCCGCGCGCGAGCCGTACAGCGCCGCCGCATTCGGCCCCTTCAGCACGCTGATCGACTCGATCTGGTCGGGGTCGATGTCCGCGGCCGCGTTGCCGTAGTCAATGCCGCCGTAGCCGTTGTTGCTCGGCGCGGAGTTGTCGACCGCGACGCCGTCCACGATGAACAGTGGCTGGTTGTCGCCTGTCAGCGAGTTCGAGCCGCGAATGATGATCCGCGTCGTACCGCCCGGCGGTCCCGCCGTCGTGATGTTCACGCCCGACATCCGGCCCGACAGCGAGCTCACCAGGTTCGGCTGTGGCACCTCCGCCAGCCGATCCCCCGAGACCTCCTGCACGGAGTAGCCGAGCGAGCGCTGCTTGCGCTGGATCCCGATCGCCGTCACCACGACCCCCTCCAGCTTCACCGCCTCCGTCTTGAGGGCCACGTTGATGACCGCCTGGTTCAGCGGCAGCTCTTGCGTCTGGTAGCCGATCGAGCTGAACACGATCGTGTCCGCGTTCGCGGGCACCTCGGTGAACGCGTACTCGCCGGCGGCGTTCGTCAGCGTGCCGACCGGCGTCCCCTTCAGGCTGACCTGCACGCCCGCCAGCGGCTGTCCCGTATCCGCGCCCGTCACCTGGCCGCGGACGCTCGACGGCCTCTGCGCGCTCACTCCGATCGGGAGCAACGCGAGAGCCGCCGCCACGGCAATGCAGTGCCGCAAAGTACGTTGCATGATTCTCCTCGCTGCGGCGGTTGACGTGCGGAAACGCACTCCCGTGCGCTCCGCGCCCGCGCGGCCCGTCTGACCGGCAGGCTCCGACTTACTTCCCAGATCCTCAGGATTCACGTTGGAGATGGATCCCCCTTTCGGTCCGATGGGTCCGCTACCCCGGACGCTCGCCCGAAGGCCGTTCCGGAAACACGAAGTCCGAGGCAGGCGCCGCGGCCGAACGAATGTTCGAACGAACCCGCGACCGCACCACTCTCGCACGCCGCTTCCTCTCCATCGCCTCGGAAACGTTTCAAACGACTGCATTGTGACAACATGCAACGTGAGGCCGGACGCGAACGTAACAACGAGCCGGCACATCAGCTGTCCGTCATTCACCAGGAGGCGCAAGCAGGATAGGAAGGTGTCAACGGCCTGTCAAACCGGCGGGGCGATGCCGTCCCGCCGAGCGGCGGCCCGGGCGATTCTCCGTGCGATTCACCCGGGGCGGGCCTCCTGCATTCCCTTATCGCCTTCGTCGAGGACACGGTTTACCGCGGCCCGCGTACTTCGTAAGATCTCCTCCGACCCCGACTCCGGAGACCGCCGATGCCCGCACCGTCGCCTCGACTGCTGCTGTTCTCGCTGCTCGCGTTCGCGCCGCTGTGCCCGGCCGGAGGCATCGCGCAGACACCGGCCGTCCCGCCGCTGCTCTCGGAGCTGCGCCTGCGCTCGATCGGGCCGGCCGTGACAGGCGGGCGGATCGACGACGTGGAGGCGGTGCCGGGGCATCCGGCTACCGTGTATGTCGCCACGGCGACGGGCGGCTTGTGGAAGACGACGAACGGGGGGGTGACGTGGCGGCCGCTGTTCGACGCGCAGCCGGTGAGCACGTTTGGCGATGTTGCCCTGGCGCCGTCCGACGCGAACGTCGTCTGGGTGGGCACGGGCGAGCAGAACAACCGTCAGAGCACGTCGTGGGGCGACGGTGTGTACCGCTCCAGCGACGGCGGGAAGACGTGGACGCACGCCGGTCTCGAGGGTACGCGCCACATCGGCCGCATCGTTGTGGATCCGAACGATCCCGAGGTTGCATTCGTCGCCGCGCTGGGGAACCTGTGGAAGCCTTCCGCGGAGCGTGGCGTCTACCGGACGCGTGACGGCGGGAGGACGTGGACGAAGGTGCTGTACGTGGACACGTTGACGGGCGCGGTGGACCTGGCGATCGACCCGCGCGACGGCCGTACGGTCTACGCCGCGACGTATCAGCGGCTGCGTCGCACGTGGGGCTACAACGGCGGCGGCCCCGGCAGCGGCATCTGGAAGACGACGGACGGAGGGGAGCACTGGACGCGGCTGTCGAACGGGCTGCCGGAGGATCCTCTCGGCCGCATCGGGCTTGCGATCTCCGCCCAGGAGCCTCGGGTGCTGGTCGCGCGCATCGAGCACGCGACGCGCTCCGGCGTCTACCGCAGCGAGGACGGCGGCGAGACGTGGACGCGGGCGAGCGAGCTGAACCCGCGCCCCTCGTATTACGGCGGGATCTGGATCGATCCGACCGACGCGCAGAGGATCTACGTGCTGTCGACCGACGCCTACATGAGCGAGGACGGCGGCCGCTCGTTCCATGAGCTGCCGACCGCGCCGACCTACGATGTCGGCGTGCACTCGGACCACCACGCGCTGTGGATCGATCCTGGCAACTCCGAGCACCTCTTCCTCGCAGGCGACGGCGGGCTCTACGAGAGCTGGGACCGGGGCGCGACGTACCGGAAGCTGAACAATTTCGCGATCGCGCAGATCTACAGCGTCGGCGCCGATGATGAGGACCCCTACAACGTCTACATCGGGCTGCAGGACAACC
Source organism: uncultured Gemmatimonadales bacterium (assembly GCA_963798855.1). Taxonomy (GTDB): domain Bacteria; phylum Gemmatimonadota; class Gemmatimonadetes; order Longimicrobiales; family RSA9; genus CAWCUU01. The sequence continues at coordinate 219,913 of CAWCUU010000003.1, forward strand.
ACTCCTGGATGGGTCCGAGCGCGACGCGCCGCTGGGCCGGCATCATCAACGACGACTGGAAGGAGATCGGCTTCGGCGACGGCATGTACCAGGTCGTCGATCCGACCAGCAACCGCTACGTCTACAGCAACTCACAGGACGGCAGCTACACGCGCGTGGACGCGCGGACGGGCGACATCCTCGACATCGCGCCGCGCGCACCAGACGGCGGCCCCGGCTACCGCTTCGAGTGGACCTCGCCCTCGATGGTGGACCGCTTCGATGCCGCCACGGTCTACGTCGCCGGCAACCGGCTCTTCATCTCGCACGACCGGGGCGGATCATGGCAGCCGACCGAGGACCTCACCAAGCAGATCGATCGCGACACCCTCACGCTCATGGGCGTGCGGGGCTCGCAGCCGATGCTGTCGAAGAACGACGGCACGGAGTCGTACGGCGAGATCACGACGATGGACCAGTCCCCGGTGGAGCGGGGCGTGCTCTGGGTCGGGACCGACGACGGCAACATCCAGCTGTCTCGCGACGGCGGCCGCACGTGGAACGAGGTCGGGCGCAACATCCCGCGCGCGGGCACTCGCCTCACGCGCACGACCTACATCAGCCGCGTCACCGCCTCGGCTGCCGCGCCCGGGGTCGCGTATGCCGCCCTGGACGCGCACCGGGACGGCGACTTCCGCCCCTATGTCTTCCGCACGACCGACTTCGGCAGGACGTGGACCTCGATCGCCGCCGGGCTGCCGGACGACGGCTCGGTCAACGAGATCGTCGAGCATCCGGACAATCCGGCGCTGCTGTTCACGGGCACCGAGCACGCACTGTTCGTTTCGCTGGACACCGGCGCGCACTGGCAGCGGCTCGGCGCGAACCTGCCGACCACGCTCTACGACGACCTGCTCATCCACCCCAGCGCCAACGACCTGATCGTCGCCACCCACGGGCGCTCAGTCTGGATCCTCGACGATGTGGCCCCGCTCGCGGAGTGGACGGGCGACGTCGCCACCGAGAAGGCACACCTCTTCTCCATCCGTCCGGCCACGCTGTTCCAGTACTGGAAGAACACGTCGTACCGGGGGCAGGCGGACTGGGCGGGAGAGAATCCGGCGTACGGCGCGATCGTCAGCTACTATCTCGCCGAGCCGGCGGGGCAGGCGAAGCTCGTGATCCGCGACACGGCGGGCACGGTGGTGCGGACGCTCGAGGCGGCGGGCGAGGCGGGGATCATCCATCGGGTTGCGTGGGACCTGCGCCACGACCTGCCCTTCGACATGCCGGCGCAGGAGGCGTCCGCCGCGCTTCCCCGCCCCGCCCAGCCGCTCGAGCTGCGCGGGCCGCTCGTCTCGCCCGGCACGTACCGCGTCACCCTCGAGGCGAACGGCCTCACGCGGACGCAGACGGTCGAGGTCCGGCCGGACCCGCTCATGCCGATGCTGGAGGCGAGCGACTACGCGGCGCGCGAGCGCTTCAACGTCGAGCTGCTCGCGCTGATGCAGAAGGTGGACGCCGCGCTGCAGCGAACCTCGGGTCTGCGCACGCGGCTCCAGGCGCTGCGCGACTCACTCGCTACCCGCGGCGCGCCGCCCGCCGACGTGACCACCCGGCTCGATTCCGTCACCGTGCTCGAGGACCGGCTCGGCGCGCAGGCGCGCTCGCGGGGGTTGCGCGGCCAGATCCTGCGGCTCTACGGAGACCTGAACGGAGCCGCGGTACAGCAGGGGAGCCTCTATCCGCCGACGCCACAGATGCTGGAGCGGAAGCGCACGATGGAGCAGAGCCTCGAGCGGGTGATGCGGGACATCGAGCGCGCGGAGGCCGCGCCGCGGTAAAACGAGCGCGGCGGACGGATCATCCGCCGGAGGGTCGTCGGAAGCCGAGAATCGGGCGGGTCCTCAGTGAATGGGGAATGTCAGGCGCAGCAGCGGCACGCGCGCGTTGTTGGGCCCTCCCTTGCCATCCCCCCTCCCCGATCCTGTCGAGACGAACTGCGAGATCACCACGTAGGTGGCCACGGCGGCGGCGCCGCCGATCGCGACGAACGTCTTCGTGCGGTTCAGCCGGCGCTCCTCGATCTCGACCAGGCTGCTCTGTGGGATGTCGACCCGCTGGACGAAGCGTCGCACCTCCGCCCCCTGCTGGGCCGTCCGGCCGGGCACCTCGAGCAGCAGCGAGCCGTCGTCGTGGCCCACGACCTGCCCGTCGAGGTCACGGCTCGTGTATCCGATGTATTCGGCGAGGCGTTGCGATTCCTGCGGCGTGAGCCGAGCCCGCACGCGGGTTCCCGGCTGCACCTGCTCGTAGGCTATCGGCTGGTACGAGTAGCAGGCCGCAGTCGCGAGCAGCGTCAGCGCGAGGCCGACCCGAAGACAATGGCGCGGATCAGGTCTCATGAGCGGATCGCCTCACAGTTCAAGCGGGGGCGCGGGGATCGGGGGGATACAGGAGATCAGAGGTCCGCCCCGAACCCGGCTGTCGCCACGAACAAATATATCATTCTCATGGTGTCCGAGCGCCGGGCGGGGCCAGGCGGAGATCGATCCCCCTCATCTCCTGCATCCCCCGATCTCCTTTTTCTGGTGTACCCGGATCAGCCGAAAACCCGGATCTCCTCAGGAAAAAAGGCGGGGGTGGCGACCGCCACCCCCGCCTCCACAGGCTGGTACTGCGCCCGGATCAGCCCTTGAGGTTGGAGTTCGAATCCAACTCCGACTTGCTGATCGGGATGCACGTGTCGCGCCCGTTCAGGAAATCGGAGTGGGCTGGGCCCGACTCCGCGTAGAAGCGGGCCGCATCCCACAAGTGCCGTCCCTCGAGCCAGAGCGTCGCCGCCCTCTCGTAGTGAAGGTCGGCCCAGGCGCCCGCCATCGTCAAGGCCGGCACGAGCGGGGCCATCCCATAGACCACGCGCCCCTGGTTCATCAGCGTGTACGCACCGACGATGTCGGTGTTCCGCAGCGCCGCCTCCGCCCGAAGGATGAGCATCTCCGTGCCCTTCACGAGCGGCACGTCGTCCTCGCGGGTGTCGTACTTGTGCTCACGGTACATCGGATCGTGGCCGTTCGCGCCGACGGCCTGCGAGTTGTCGGCGTTGAGAGTCACGTCCCACGGCGCCCTCGGATCGTCCAGGTGGCTCATGCGCCACGCCTGGCCGAGCATTCCCGCGGTCGCGGCGATCGTGGAGTCCGACATGAACGTGTTCCAGATCGAATATTCGTTCCGGTCGTGGGTCTCATAGGTGACGTCGTTGTCCGGGCTGGGCGACGACAGCTTGGCGTCCAGCTCGAAGCTGGCCGGAACCATCTGCGCATCGGCCACCGCGCCCGCCCAGTCGCCGTTCCACGCCTTCAGGGAGGCGCGCACACCATACGCGGCCGTCTTCGTTTCGTCGACGGTGCTCCCCGAAGCGGCGCCGGCGATCATGATCGCGCTGTCCTCCTGCGCGATCCCGCGGGCGAAGTAAACGCTCGGGTCCAGCGCCGAACCACCGTCGATGACCGCCTGACAGACGTTCTCGCCGAGCGAACGGTTGGCGAGGCCCGCCAGCATGTAGGCGCGGGCGACGTACTGATTGGTGTTGAAGTCGGACGGATCTAGGACGCCCTGCATCCGACGGAGCCCATCCTCGGCCGTCCACCGCGCGACCTGGAGGTTGCCCCAGATCGTGCCCGTGTCCTCGGGGTCGACATGGCCCCGCGGCACCTCCGCCCAGTTATAGCTGCCGCCGTGCCACAGCTCGCCACCCATCAGCCCGACCCACGTGATCAGGTTGTCCGTCGGCGTGGCGAACATGTACCCGATGCGGTTGGCCATCCCCGCGATGAGGCTCGGGATCGCATCGGTTCGGTTCAGGTCGGAATCGGCGATCTTGCCCGGGCTCTCCACGTCCAGCAGGCCGCTGCACCCCACGCCCGCGAGCAGGAGCCCTGCCAGCGCCGCTCCCAGGACCTTCGATTTCGTTAGAATCATCGTCTGACTCCTCGGCTCAGAAGGTCGTCCGCAGGGTGAACAGGAACGTCCGGCCCGGTGGAATGTCGTAGTAGTCCCGGCGTCCGAATCGTCCCGCGTTCCCGACGTTGTTGAACTGATCGCCCGAGCTGGAAACCTCGGGATCCGTGCCCGTGTAGTCGGTCCACGTGAGCAGGTTGCGACCCGCCACCGAGATGCTCGCCGCCTTCGCCCACGGGACGATGCGTCCGGGCAGGTTGTAGGTCAGCGAGACCGAGCGCAGCTTCGTGAAGTCCGCCTTCTCGATCCACCAGGAGATGTCGTACAGATCGGTGCCGTTCGGCGCGCAGCGGGCGCGATCCCTCGCCGTGTAGCCACTGACATCGCCGCCGTTGAGATATGCCTCCTGGTAGCCCAGGCAGGGGAACCACGCGCCGCGCCGGGCGCTCTGGTAGCCCGTGTAGTTCGGCAGGTAATGCCCCCCCTGGTGCTCGATCAGCGCGTCGACCGTGAGGTTGTCCAGCAGCGTGAGCGTCGTGCCGATGGTGAACTCGCGCGTCGGGAACACCGGCCCGATCATGTTGTTCCCGGTCACGACGCACGGCGTCGTGCTGCCGGACAGCTCCGCGTCCGTGCAGTCGAACTTCGGCTCCGCGAGTGCGTCGGAATTCCTGATTTGCCACCCGTAGTACGCGGGAGCCGGCTCGCCGACCCTCATGTAAGACAGCAAGCCCGTGTAGATCTCATGCGCACCCGGATCCTCCTTCGAGCCGGGCCCGAGGTCGAGCACCTTGCCGCTCAGCCATGAACCGGAGCTCCGCACCCGCCAGTCGATGGTGGAGGTCCGTACCAGGCCCAGGCTCAGAGATGCCTCGATGCCCTTGTTGCGGAGCTGCCCGACGTTCTCGATCTCGTCGGCCAGGAAGCCCTGCGACGGCGGCAGATTCACCGGGACGAGCGCGTCGTTCGTGGTGGCCTGGAAGGCGGTGAACTCGAGCCCCACGCGTCCGGACAGCCAGCTCGCGTCGAAGCCGCCCTCGATCTCGGTCGTCCGCTCCGGACCGACATCCGCGTTTCCGACGTTGTCGGGGCGGAAGCCCGGCGACCCGTCGTAGGGCGCGGCCTGCCAGGTACGCAGCTTGTCGAACGCGCCGGGCGCCTTGCCCGACTGTCCGACGGCGGCGCGCAGCTTGAAGGTGTCCCACCAGCTCTGCGGGAAGAAGTCGTAGTCCGACAGCACCCACGCGAGGCTCACCTTCGGGTACGGCTGCAACCCGAAGTTCTGGCCGAAGGCGCTGTTGCCATCCACGCGCAGACCGGCGGTCAGGAAGAGCCGGTCCTGGATGCCGAGTAGCTCCTGAAAGAAGAAGCCGGCATTGGTCTCCGCCGTCGGCTGGTCCGCGAGGTAGGTCACCGAAGCGCCGGACTCGAGCGTGGGGCGTCCGGGGCCCGCGAAGCTCTCGACGTCGGTCTCGGTCCAGTGGTGCCGGTCGCGGAAGAGCTGACCACCCCACGAAAACGTGGACGCCAGGCTTTGGCCGAGCTTCGCCTGCCACGATCCGGCGTAGTCGAGGGAGAGCTTGTAGTGCTGGGTGTCTTCCTTCCAGTAGTAGCCGAGCGGCGTCGTCAGCGCGCCGAACGGCAGCGTCGTCTCGTCGTAGATGTAGGTGTAGTCCCAGCCGACGGAGAAGCGGTTCAGGATGTTCGGCGTCAGGTCGTAGTTCACGGTAAAGCCGGACGTGAAGTGATCGGACTTCGTGTAGTACTGGTCATCGAACACGTGGACGTTCGCGATGCAAACCTTGTCGGCCGAGACGTTCGCGCACTCATCGCCGAGCCCACCCTGCATGTAGCCGAACGGGCCGCGGCCGACGTCGAGGAAGAAGCCCTCGGCGTTGTTGCCGTCGCCGACCCAGCGGGTGTCGCGCCGCTGATAGGACGTGTTCAGCGTGAGCTTGAGCTGATCGAGCGGCGAGAAGGAGAAGTTGCCCCGGAAGCCGCCGTCCTTCGAGTTCGCGGTCTGGAGATAGCCGTCCGCGCTGCTGACGTTGCCGGAGAGGAAGTAGGTGATCAGATCCGTCCCGCCCCGGACGGAAAGGCTCAGCGCGCCCTGCGGCCCGATCTGCTGCCAGTCGCCGTCGGCCGGGCACGTCGGATCCTCGAAGTAGACGCGTTGGCCCTCGTTGTCGCCGCTCGGCGCGATGCCGTAAAGCAGGCTGGTGTTGCCGCACTTCGTGTAGAACTGCGTCGGATCGTCCTTGCCGAGCTTCGGCGCGAAGGTGCCGCCGGCCGACAGCTCCGCGTTCCAGATCGGCGCGCCGGCCGCGCCCTTCTTCGTGAAGATCTGGATCACGCCGCCCGCCGCCTCGGTGCCATACAGCGTCGTCGCGGCGGCGCCCTTGACGATCTCGACGCGCTCGATATCCTCGGCCGCAATGTCCTGCAGCGGGTTCGTCTCCGTGTACCCGCCCCACCCGGCGCGGTGGGGTGCGTTCGCGATGCGCACGCCGTCCACGTAGATGAGTGGAGCGACGGCCTGGGAAACCGTGTTCACGCCGCGGATCTTGATCGTTCCGCCCGCGCCCGGCTGCCCGCTGTTCGTCATGACCGTGACGCCGGGCGCCCGCCCCTGGATCACGTCCTGCGAGTTGGCGACCGGCGCGTTGGAGATCTCGCGCGCGGTGATCGCCTCGGTGCTGTTGCCCACCTCCTTCTTGCGGACGGCCGCGGCGGTGCCGGTCACGACCAGCTCGTCGAGCGCGAGCGCCGTCGTCGACAGCCGGAAGTCGGCCGTCGCGGTTTGGCCAGCCGCCACGGTGACGGGCTGATCGGCCGCTCCGTAGCCGATCATCTGCACCTTCACCGTGTACGATCCGGCGGGCACGTTGAGGAGCATGTAACGGCCCGCCTCACTGGTGATCGTGCCGAAGCTGGTGCCCTGGATGAACACCTGTGCGCCGGACAGCGGCTGCTGGGTCTTCTGGTCGACGACCAGGCCCTGGATACGACCATTCTCCTGCGCGGAGAGCGGCGTAAGGGCGCCGAGGACCAGAAACTCGACCGCGAGCAGCGTAGTGGCCAATTGAGCGCGACGACTCATGACCGTTGCCTCCTCGTGGGGGTCGAAATACCGAAACGGGCGCTGCCGCCCGAACGGATCACTGCCGATAAGAGGGATATCATTCACGATCGCTCGTGCACGCGTATCGTGATAACGTCGTAGCTCGCCCGTTTGTGACGCCTGCATCGGCGTCGTGTTCGCTGCAGGTGATGCGTCTGTCTCGTGGAGAGGGCAGAGTACCCGCCGCGCCCTACCGTGTCAAGACCACCCCGACAACTGCGTCAAGGCCGCCCCGACAAGGCCGTCATAGTCCGCCGGACATGAGCCGCCCCGTGCTCCCGGGCTTGCGTCCGAGGATCGTGCAGCGCCCTTTCCCCTTCGAGACGAACGCTTCCGGCCCTACACCCCCAACCAGGAGGCCCAAGGACATGCGGATCTTCCGCGCCGTTCTCGCCTTCGCCTGTGTGAGCGCAGTCGACTGCGCGGCGTGGGCGCGGCCGGCCGCGCCCACGGCCGCGACGCACGCATCCCCGCCCGTCCGGAGCGCCGAGCCGGCCCATCCCTCCGCGGCGGGACGCCGGGTCGTGGCCGAGCACGGTGCCGTCGCCTCGGCCAGCTCCTTCGCATCGGAGGCGGGCGTCGAGATCCTGAAGGCGGGCGGCAACGCCGTGGACGCCGCGGTCGCGACCGCGCTCGCGCTGGGCGTCGTCGAGCCGGAGATGTCGGGGCTCGGCGCCGGCGGCGGCATGACGATCTGGATATCGAAGGACTCCCAGCCCTACTACCTCGACTTCTACTCGGCACAGAACGCGGCGCGGATGGCCGCCGCCGGCGCGATCGGTCCGTTGCGGTCGCCGACGGATCTGCGCGTCGTGGGCATCCCCGGCGACGTCGCCGGGCTGCTGGCCGCGCACGAGCGCTTCGGCGCGCTGCCGCTCGAACGCGTGATCGCGCCCGCCGTCCGCCTCGCCGACGATGGCTTCCCGATTGGGCAGATCCTCGCCGACTTCGTCCGCGCCGACTCCGCGAAGCTGCACCGCTTCCCGGCCGCCGCGGCGCAGTGGTGGCCGGACGGCAGGGCGCTGCAGCCCGGCGACGTGTATCGCAATCCGACTCTGGCGACGACGCTGCGGCGCATCGCTTCGCTGGGGGCCGCCGGCTTCTACGAAGGGCCGGTCGCCGAAGCGCTCGTGCGACTGCTGAACGCGAACGGGCATCCCGCGACCGCCGCGGATCTCGCGGCCTACGAGCCGCTGTGGAAGCGGCCGCTCTGTACCGACTATCGTGGCCTCGCCGTGCTGAGCGCGCCGCCGCCCCAGACCGGCATGCAGGTGCTCGAGACGCTCGAGCTGCTCGAGCCCCACCACCTCGCCGAGCTCGGGCTGCCGACGACATCGCCGCGCGCGTTCGACGTGCTCACCTCCGCCCTCCGCGTCGGTCAGGCCGACGCCGACTGGAACGACGATCCGCGCTGGGCGCCGGTGCCCGCGCGGGGCGTCGCGTCGGCGCAGTTCGCGGCCAGCCGAGAGGCGCTCGTCGGCGCCGGCGCGGGAGCCGATTCGCTCGGGCGCGGCGACGCCCGGGCGTTCGACCACGCGCCCACGCCGGAAGCCTGCCGAGGTCTCGACCCGTACCCAGCGGCGAACGCGGACGGCGCCCGGCAGTCGGACGCCGCGCAGGTCCACGAGGTAGCGCGCGACCCGGACGGCGCAGCCAGGACCCGCGTCGCGCGCCCGGCCCCCCCCGCCACCGGAGATCCGCTCAGCGACGGCGCCGAGACGACGCACCTGTCCGTCGTCGACGCGGCCGGCAACGCCGTCGCGCTGACGCAGACGAACAGCTCCGTGTTCGGCTCCGGCGCTTGGCTCGAGGGTTTCTTCCTGAACGACTCGGGCTACCTCTGGCGCGACAGCGTCGGCTCGATGCCGCAAGGCACGAGCTGGCGGACGCGCAACTCGACGATATCGCCGACGATCGTGCTGGACGGCCGCCAGGTTCGGATGGTGATCGGCGCTCCCGGCGGCGGCCGCATTCCGACGGAGATCGCGCAGGTGATGGCGTACATCCTCGACTACGGGATGGACCCGCTGGAAGCGGTGCGCATGCCGCGCATCTACCCGAACGAGGACGACGCCGACGTGCAGCTCGAGCACGGCTTCGAGCCCGAGCTGCTCGGCGCGATCCGCAGGATGGGGTGGAATCCCGTCCCGGAGTCGTTCGGCTACGCCCGGCTCTACCTCATCGTGCGGCGCGATGGCCACTGGATCGCCGTGTCGGACCCCCGCCACGACGGGGAGCCGCGAGGCTACTAGCGATCTCGCTCCAACCTCGATCGACGGAGGAAACGTGACGACGAAGCTTGTTCCGATCGCGATGCTCGCGGTGCTGCCGGGCCTCAGCGCCGCGGCGTGCGCTTCCAGGACCGGGGCGACGTCATCGCCCGCGAACGCGACCGGCGGCGCTGCGGCCTCGGCCGCCGCCCCTCGAGCCGATGGCTGGGCCGGCCTCGCAGCGCTCGGACAGCGCGACGCGCAGGTATCCGCCGCGCAGCGCCGCCGGTGGGAGGGGCTGGACCGCAGCATCCGCGCGCGGACGTCCCAGGCTCCGGGCGAGGTCGCCGTGATGCTGGTGGACCTCTCCACCGATCGCGCACTCGCGCTGAACGCCGACGTCTCGATGCACGCCGCGAGCACGATGAAGGTGCCGGTGCTCCTGGAGATGTTCCGGCAGGCCGCGGCGGGCGAGTACTCGCTCGACGAGCCGGTGACCGTGAAGAACGACTTCACCTCGATCGCGGACTCGAGCCGCTTCACGCTCTCGCCCGGCGATGACAGCGACTCGACGCTCTACGCCATGGTCGGCCGGCAAACGACGCTGCGCGAGCTGGCGCGCCGCATGACCGTGCGCAGCTCCAACCTCGCCACCGACATCCTGATCGAGCGCGTCACCGCCGACAGCGTGATGCGGCTCATACGCGCGCTCGGAACCAATGACATGCAGGTGCTGCGCGGCGTCGAGGACATCCCGGCGTACAACCGGGGAATGAACAACACGACCACCGCGCGCGCGCTCGCCGGCGTCTTCGAGGCCATCGCGCGCTGCGAGCGGGGCGACGTCGCCCCGCCGCTGCGTCCGCTCGACGCCGCCGGCTGCCGTCAGATCACGAACATCCTCGCCGAGCAGGAGTTCAACGAGAAGATCCCGGCCGGCCTGCCGCCCGGTACGCGCGTCGCCCACAAGACCGGCTGGATCACCGAGATCGACCACGACGCCGGCATCATCTACCCGCCCGGGAGAGCTCCCTATATCCTCGCCGTGCTCACGCGCGGCATCGCCGATACGCTGCAGAGCACGGCGGTCGCGCGCGACGTGTCGAGGATCGTGTGGAAGGGGCTGGTTCGGTAGTCGAACCTTTTTTCTCTCGACCCCGAAGCCGTTCGCCGAGGTGAGCGCTACAGCGAGCTACATGGCATCAACATGTCCCAGCTCGTCAATAACTTCCTCTCTTCGCTCCCTGTGGATGAGGATGGGGCAGAGGCCGAGCTGACGCCGACCGTGAGGAGGCTGCTCGGGATCGGCGAGGGCGCGCGGGGCGTGGAGGACTACCACGAGCATCTGATCGAGAAGTACGGAGCGCGATGACGCTCCTGCTCGACATCAACGTGGTGCTCGACGTCGCGCTGCGGCGCACGCCGTGGGCCGCAGCGGCGGCTCTGCTACTCAGCGCGATCGAGCAGAATCGCGCCCACGGCCACGTGGCTGCGCACACGGTCGCGACGTACCATTACGTCGTCGCCAAACAGGCCGGTCGGACGGCGGCGATTGGGGCGACATCAGACCTTCTTCGGCTCGTCGACGTAGTGCCCGTCGGGGGCGATGAGTTTCGCGACGCGCTCGCCCTGGACATGCGCGATTTCGAGGATGCAGTTCAGGCGGTGGCGGCGCTCAGAGCGGGAGCCGACTACATCGTCACCCGCAACACTGTGGATTTCCGGGGCAGCACCATCCCTACCCGCACGCCCGGCGAGGTCCTCGCTCTGCTGTAGTGCCGAGCGGCGCGAGGGCCATGGCGCGACCGGGCGCCTGAGACGGCGGGAGGCCGGCCTCGCGGGTGATCCTCGCCGCGAAACCGGCCTCTCGATGCATCCTCCGCTACCTCCACCCCTCCGCGGCCTCGGTGAGCGCCGCGGAGCGGCCGCTCACCCAATGTTCGGGTTGTTGTTCACCTCCACGTCCGGCAGCGGCAAGCAGCGGGTATCGCCGTACGTGCCGCCCTTCCTGTAGTCCGTGCCCGCAGCGGGCACGAGCGGCAGGCTCAGCCGGTTGATGTCGTAGAAGCGGTGGCCGGTGAGCCAGAGCTCGCGGTTCCGCTCCTCGACCACCTGGGTCATGATGTCGGCCGGACCATTGACGCCGGGCACGTACGGGTCGAGCCCGGCGGCCGCGTGCAGGTCGTTGATGATCTGGAGCGCCTGCGCGCCGGTGCCGGTCGTCGCGTCGACCTCCGCGATGATCAGCTGCGCCTCAGTGTAGGTGGCCAGCGGCAGCGGATCCGACAACGACGTGTACTTCCGCTGGTAGTAGATCGGCGTGCCTTCGGTCGCCGTGTACGCGGAATCGCTCACCGACACACGCGGGTCCGCCTCACCGTCGAACGTCATGTTCCGGTACTGCGGCCCCACCGACAGCGCCGCGCCACCCGTCGGGCCCTCGCCGCTCTGGGCGTAGACCCGGTTGTTCCGCCGGCCCGACGCTTCGGAGGCGGTGACTTCGTACCTGAATCCCGCCGGCACGAGCTGAGCGTCGGCGACGGCGTTCTGGCCCTGTCCTAGGTCCAGATACGCGCGGGCGCGGCCGACGCGCGCCATGTACTCCAGGTCTGTGTCGCCGGCGGCCTGCGCGGCCTGGATCGCGGTCGTGAAGCGGTCCACGGCCAGTTGGAACATCTGCGCGGGAGTCATCTCCGCGGAGAGATCGATCGCCATCGAGCAGAAGCCCTCGCCGAGCAGCAGGTAGCTGTATCCGGCCGCCGCCGCCGCCTTCGCGATCAGCAGCTGCCGGTTCGCGACCTCCTCATCAGTCCACTCCTGCAGATGGCTGAGGATGTTGTCGGCCGACCAGCGGGCGGTCGACAGCGGTGTGTACACGCCGAGCGCCTCGCAGCCGGACGTGCCGTAGCGCGCATCGTCGCTGGAGACGGCGCGACGGTCGTACGGCCAGCGGTCCGCCGTCTGCGTCGCGTCGATCGTCTCGTGCGCGAGGACGGAGGAGAGCGCAACATAGGCGCCATAGGCGCATTCGAAGTCGCCGACCGCGCCGTTGACGAGCAGCTCGGCGTTCTTCGGGACAGCGAGGCCCTCCGCGGGAATGTCCGTCGGCGTGTCCACGTTGAGGGCGCGGTCCAGCGAGTTGCACCCCGCGAGGAAGACACCGATCGCCAGGAGGGCCGTCGCGGCCCCCGGCAACACGCGGCGGCTACGGAGCCCGGGGTTCCTGCGCTTGCTATGCATGCCTCGTCCCGAGTTCGGGTTCATGTCGTGTATTCCCATGTCGCCCCCTCACCAGCTGACGTTGACGGTGGCGACGAACTGCGCGAGCTGCGGCAGCACGTCCTGCTCCCAGAGGCTGTAGTCCCCGCCGCGGCTGCCGCCGTTGAACGTGGCTTCCGGCTCCAGGCCACTGTAGTTCGTCCACGTCATCAGGTTGCGGCCGGCGACCGTCAGGCTCGCCCCGCGCGCGCCGATCTTGCCGGCCAGTGACGTGGGCAGCGTGTACGTCGCGGACAGCTCGCGCAGCTTCGCGAAGCTGGCGTCGCTGATCAGCACGTCCTGATAACCGTTCTGGATCTCCGCGATGTAGACGGGATCGTAATCCTGCGGCACGTAGTTCTCCCGGCAGCGATCGAAGAAGAAGCAGCGCACGCGCAGGTTCCCGTCGAGCTTCTTGAAGCCCGTCTTGAAGTCGAGCTGGCCGAACAGCTGCAGGTTGTTGAAGAGCGTGACCGTGGAATTGAAGCCGCCCTCCACCTTCGGCTGGTTGCGGCCGAGGAAGACGTTCGGCGCATCGGCGCAGTCCACGCTGCCGCCGCTCTCGGTCGCGCACATCAGGTTGATCGCGTTGCCATCGGCGTCGAGAGCGGCGCTCACGATCTTCTTGCCGAACCAGGCACCGACCGGATCGCCGATCTGGTGGCGGATGTAGGTGCCGCCGGTGATGAAGTTCTCGTCGGTGACGTTGCCGAGGCTGATCACCTCGTTGTGGTTCGTGGCGATGTTGAAGGACGCGTCCCAGCGCACGCTGCCGGCGGCGTAGGGAGTGCCGCGCACCGTCAGCTCGATTCCGCTGTTGTCGATGCGGCCGGCGTTCACGAACTGGCTACCGGCGAAGCCGGTCGAGGGCGCAATCTGCCGCGACAGAATCGCGTCGCGCGTCTGCTGGTTGTAGTAGGTGAACTCGATGCCGAGCCGGTCCTGGAGAAAGCCGGCGTCGAAGCCGGCCTCGATCTCCCGGCTCCGCTCCGGCCCCAGGTCCGGGTTGCCGACCGTGTTCGGCGTGACCGTGCCTGCGTCGTTCGGCCCGGTGACCGGACTGAACGTCTTGAGCGCGGCGAACGCGGTCGGCTGCTGACCGGACTCGCCGTAGGCGGCGCGCAGCCGGAAGGTGTTGATGAAGCCCGTCTTGAAGAACGGCTCGTCGCTGAGCACCCAGGCGCCGCTGATCTTTGGGTAGTAGACCAGGTCGAAGTTCTGGCCGAACGCGCTGTTGTCGTCGGCCCGCAGGGCGAGCGTCAGGAATCGCCGATCCTGCCACGCGAACTGCTCCTGTCCGAAGACGCCGACCGTCGTGTTGTTGGTGTAGTCCTGCAGCGCAATGCGGTTCTGCGTCGTCGCGCTCACGGACGTGAGCCCCGGCACCGGGAACGCCTCGCCGTAGACCTCCTGATAGCCGATGTGCTTGCGGTAGTACTGGGCTCCGAAGGACGTGTTCGACTGTAGCCCGGGCAGCAGATCGAGCTTCAGCGTGCCGCTGTAGTCGAACGTCGCGTAGTTGACCTGACGATCGACGACGTCGGCGTAGCCGCGGTCCGCGAACGAGTCGTAGTACAGATAGCGCTCGTCGTGCAGCTCGAGGTCGTGGTTCTGCTCGTTCGTCCGGTCGATGCCGAAGGTGAGGCGCTGCGAGAACCACTTCGCCGGATCGTTGTTGATCTGGATGCTGCCCGTGAAGCGGCCGACGTCCTGCCACTCCGGGAAGAGCGCGTGATACGACTCCGGCGTGCCGCTGTAGAAGCCGTAGCGCATCGTGTCCGCCAGCGTGAGCGGCGTCATGTAGTAGGTCGTCCACGTGACGCCGCCGCAGCCGGACTCGCAGGCGAGGTCAGTGCGGCCGTTCACGTAGCCGAAGTTGCCGTTGATGCGCCAGGTCGAGTTCGGCGTCACCGTGAGGTTGAGGCGTCCGGACCCCTTCTTCACCTGGTTCGTCGGCTCCACACCCTTGTTGTGCTCGTAGTTGCCTGAGATGAAGTACTGCACCGTCTCGCTGCCCCCGCTCATGCTCAGGTCGTACGACTGCAGGTGGCCCGTGTGGAAGATCTTGTCACCACCGAGGTACTGCTGGTAGTTCTGCTGCAGCTGGTCGAAGTCGATCGATGTGAGCTGATCGTTGACCATGCCGTAGTTCGTCCACAGCCGGCCGGACGGATTCGCGAACCAGTTCGCCCCCTGCTTCACCTGGAGGTTGAAGTGGGTCTGGCCCTGGCGACCCTTCTTCGTGATGATCTGCACCACGCCGTTCGCGGCCTCGGTGCCGTAAAGCGTGGCGGCGGCCGGGCCCTTGATGATCTCGATGCTCTCGATGTCGTTCGGGTCAATGTCGTTCCAGCGCGAGATGCTCTGCGAGCCGAAGCCCTGGTTGATCGGGCCGCTGGTCTCGTCGTTGTTGACGCGGATTCCGTCGATGTAGACGAGCGGCGCGTTCGACAGCGAGAACGTGGACGAGCCGCGGATGCGTACCTTGGACGCCCCGCCGACCTCGCCGGTCGAGGAGAGCACCGTAACGCCGGCGGTGCGGCCGTTGATGATGTCGTTGACGCTCGTGACCGGCGCCTTGCCCACGATGTTCGCGGCGTCGAGCGTCGAGACGACGTTGCCGATCGATTTCTTCTGCGCCGCGCCGGGCGTGCCCGTCACGACGATCTGGTTCAGCTCGATCGCGGACTGACTCAGCTCGATGCGCACGTCGAGCTGGCCGACGTTGGCGACCTGCGTCGCCGGTGCGTAGCCGATCATCTCGACCCGCAGCGTCACGCGGCCGCCGCTGAGACCCGGGATCAGGAAACGTCCATCCTCTCCCGTAAGGGTGCCGTTGCCGGTCCCCTCCACCACCACCTGCGCGCCGGCGAGCGGCTGCTGCGACCCCTTCGAAACGACGATACCGCCGACGGATCCCTGTTGCTGGGCCGACACCGGCGGGGCCGAAAGCAGACCGAGGACCAGAGCGCAGAGGCCACCTAGCCGTATCGGCCGGATTGCCGACCGTGCCGGTCGCCCTGCGCGTGTACACCGTCGCTGCATCGCATCCTCCTCTGGAGAAAGGCGTTTCCGCCGGACGGCGGAACAGACCCGTGCGGTTGAGACGATTACAGGCGACGCTGGCGCGCGTCGCCCTCGAAAGAACGTGCGAGTCGGGTGAATACGTACATGTTTGTTACGATAGGGCTGCTGATCTAAAAGCGTGACGGCCCCGGCGCAAGGGAACCGTGGAGGGTCCGCTTCGGATTAGCATTGATTCGCCTCCTGCACCACCGTGCCCGCGGTATGCAGAGTCTTACACGAATGAGAATGGGATCCTAGGCGACGGCGAAGCCGGAGGGTGTCGCCGCTCGCCGCTCAGCGTTCGAGCAGCTCCGGCACGCTTTGCTCGTACGCGATCGGGTGGATCAGCACGGCCTCCGTGTCGCGGGGCAGCCGGATCTCGATCGGCTGGTCCCGGACGGCGCGACGGAAGCCCTTTCCCTCCAGCACGCGCTCGATATAGAGGCGGCGGCCGACGACCATCACGACCGCGAGCACGGGCACGGCGACCAGCAACCCGATCACGTCGAGCAGGTGCGCCATGACCAGCACGCTGAGCAGCGTCAGCACGGGGGGCAGGTGGACCTGCCGCTCCATGATCATCGGCGCGACGAAGTTCCCCTCGAATAGGTGGACGACGACGCCGAGCAGCACGACGAGCAGCGCCTTCATCAAGGTTCCCTGCCCGAGCACGAAGATAGCCGGCAGCAGCGTCGAGACGAGCGTGCCAAAGAAAGGGACGATCGCGGCGATTCCGGTGAAGACGCCGAACGCGAGGGCGTAGGGGACGCGCAGGATCATCAGGCCGATCCAGGTAGCCAGCCCCAGGATGAACATTGCGATCAGCTGTCCGACGATCCAGGAGCGCAGCGTGTGGCCGAGGTCGTCGAGCATGTCCCGGACGAGCTCGCGGTGGATCGGCGGCACGAGCGTGATCAGCCCCTCCGTGTACGTGCCGGGCCGGATCGCGAGGTAGATGCCCATCACGAGGACGCTGAAGACGTGGATGATGAAGGTGAGGCTGTTGAAGATGTAGGGCACCCAGCCCCGGAAGTAGCCGGCGATCTCGTTGATGATCGTGCTGACGTAGCTCTCGCCCTGGCCCAGGGGACCGAGCAGCTGCTGGGCGGCCGGCGAGCGGCGCGCCAGCTCCATCAGGTCGTTCTGCCAGCCGATGAGCAGCTTGGGCAGCGCCTGGAGCAGCTGCTGCGTCTGCTCCAGCACGGGCGGGACGATGAGGTAGCCGATGCCGACGAGCGCCGCGACGGTGAGCAGGAGCGCGATGACGAGCCCGAGGCCGCGGGGCACGGAGAAGCGACGCTGCATCGAGTCCGTCGCCGCGCCGAGATAGATCGCGAACAGGATACCGACGAACGCGAGGAGGATGACCTCCGCCACGCTGTAGAGGAAAAGGAGGAGCAACAGCGCGAAGATCGTGACGACGACCGTGCCGTAGCCACGGCGGGCGACATCCTCGCTCAGCGCTCCTCCTCCTCGACCTGCGCCTCCTGGACCTCGCCTTCCTCGATGCCGGCCTCGTCGGACGGTTGCCCGTCGGAGTTGCCGGCCGGAAGCGCGGCGGACGGCCGGGCGGGGCCGATTCCCATCCGCTGCTTCAGCGCCTCGAGACGGATCTCCACGCTGTCGGTGCCCTTCAGCTTCGCGAACTCCTGCTCGAGCGTATCGCCCGAGAGGCTCTCACTCACCTCGGCGGCCGCGAGCGCGCGTCGCTCCGACTCCTCGATCCGTTCCGCCATGCGCTCGAACGCGTCGAACGCCGAGCGGTCGTTGAGGCCGGCCATGGTCTCGTGGATGCGCTTCTGCGCGGAAGCCCGCTTCTGCTTCGCGACGAGCAGGTTCTTCTTGCGCTTCGCTTCCTCGATCTTCTCGTTGAGCTGGCGCAGCCCGTCCTTCAGCTTCTCGGTCTCGACGGCCTGCCGCTGCCACGTCTCCTCCAGGCTAGCGCCGCGCTCGGCGTGCTCCTGGTGACGCAGCAGCGCCTGCTTGGCGAGGTCGTCGCGGTTCTCCCGCACAGCCAGCACCGCGCGGTTCTCCCAGTCGTCCGCCTGCTTTCGCTCCCCCTCGACCTGCGCCTTCAGCTTCCGCTCGTCGGCGATCGCGACGGCGACCTCCTGCTTCGCCCGCGCGAGCTGCTCGCGCATGTCGATGAGAACCTGGTTGAGCACCTTCTCCGGGTTCTCGCCACGTGAGATCGCGTCGTTGAGGTTCGAGCGGAGCAGCAGGGACAGTCTCTGCAGAATGCCCATTTCCTCACGTCTCCTGTGCGACCGGGACGAGCGCGGCCAGCCCCTGCATGTGGCTGGAGGCCGCGAGCAGCAGACTCTCGTAGGAGCTGCGCAGCTCGTGGAAATCCAGCGTCTCGAGCTCGAGCGCATCCGAGAGGACGACGTCGTTGCCCTCTATGCCGTAGCTGCCGTGCACGATGTCGGTGGCGTTCAGCACCAGCAACCGACGGTAGAACCCGGCCATCCGTGCATCGTCCATCTCCTGCGGAAGGTCCATCACCTTGAGGCGCAGGAGAACGACCGGCGGTGAATAGTGCATGACGACGGGAACGCTGCTCTGCTCCGGGGAGCGGAGCACCCACATTCCGTCGTCCACCTCCTCCACCTCGGCACCCATTCGGATGAGCCAGCCTTCCAGATCCTCGCGCGTAATCATTTCGCTCGCTCCGATACGAAGATTTCGGTGGGTCGGTGTCCCCTACGCTAGCGCGGGTAGGGCGGTTTCAGCAAGGCGATCCGGCGTGGCGCTTCCGCGGCATCGCGGCGAGATGGCGCGCAGCGCGAATCCATGGCAGACTCAGGCGGCTCAGGCGCGCCCCGGTGGCCACCGGGCGGGCGCCGCTCTGCGCGCGACGCAGCAGAGGCGAAACCTGCTCGACTTGCCGGCGTACGAGAGAGCACGACGCCCGAACTTCCCGCGCATTCCCCGACCGACGGAGTCGACGATGTCGGACTCAGCCCTGCTCGCGCTCGTGATGATCGTCTTCATCCTGACGTTCGGCGGCACGATCCTGCTGCGACCGCTGACGAAGCGGCTTGCCGACTATCTCGACGTGAAGACGCGCAGCCGCCTGAGCGGCGCGGACGAGGAGGAGATCCGACGGCTGCGTGAGGCGCTCGAAGCCACGAACGGCCGCCTGGCGCTGCTGGAGGAACGCCAGGACTTCACCGACAGGATGCTCGCGCGCGGCCGCCAGCCGTCGGCGCTATTCGCGGCGGAGGCGCCGTCCACGGCGACGGATCGCGACGCGGAGCCGGCTCGGGAGCCAGCGACCGGCGCCCGCACCGGCAAGGACGTCTGACCGGCTTTCGTAGGCGATTCCGCGGAGAAAGGATGAGGATCCCCGCGCGAACGGCGCTGCGGATCGGCGCCGCGGTCGTGGCGGTGCTCTCGCACTTCGGCGCCGCGAGCGCGCAGACGGTGAGCGGCCGGGTCATCGAGAACGGCACCGGACGGCCGCTGGCCGGCGCCTTCGTCGTCCTGCTCGATGACGCGGGCACGCAGCGGGACGGCGTGCTGACGGACAGCGCGGGCTCATTCTCGATCACGGCGCCGGGTCCCGGCAGCTACACGCTGCGGGCCGACTTCATTGGTCATGCCAGCCCGCAGTCTCCTCCGCTGACCCTGGCGGCGGGCCAGACCCTATCCTTTCTGCTCAAGGCGGACGTCTACGCGATCCCGCTGGCGGGCCTCCAGGTGCGGGGGCGCCAGCGCTGCGAGCGACAACCGCGCGCAGGCGAGACCACGGCCCGGCTCTGGGAGGAGGCGCGCAAGGCGCTCGCCGTCGCGGCCTGGGTCCAGTCGCGGACGACGCTGCGATTCCGGATCGCCCGCTACCATCGGATCCTGGATCCGGTGCGCATGAGGGTGATCGACGAGCAGCGCACGGTCCGGGCGGGGTACGGCATGGCCAGCCCGTTCCGCAGCATCTCCGCCGAGCAGCTGGCCGACAGCGGCTACATGCGAGCGGGGCCCGCCAACGAGTACTTCATGTACTACGCTCCCGACGCCGACGTGCTGCTCTCCGAGAGTTTCGTGGATCTGCACTGTTTCCACGTGCGTACGGAGAAGCCGCCCGAGCCCGGCTGGATCGGGCTCGCGTTCGAGGCGATCCGGCGCGACCGACCGGACATACGAGGCGTGCTCTGGCTCGACCGGGAGACGGCGGAGCTGCGGACGATCGAGTTTCACTACGTGAACCTGCCCTGGGACGTCGATCCGGCCGCGCAGGGCGGGTTCATCGCGCTCACGCGCGTCCCCACCGGTCCGTGGATCGTCAGTCGCTGGTGGATCCGGATGCCGAGAATGGCCGAGCAGCGCCTGACGCTGTTCGGCCAGCCGTCCCGGGCGAGCTTCATGCTGACCGGCGTCGAGCAGGAGGGCGGCGAGGTGCTGGAGGTGAGGAACTCTGCCGGGCAGAGCCTGCTGCGGGCGACGCCGGAAGCCGGCGCCTGAGCGCTTCGGCGGCCGTCGCTCGGCCGGGCAAGCCGAAGCGGCTCGCTCAGCCGAGGCGCGCCCACTCAGCCGACGGCCGCGAGCCCCAGCAGCTCGGCGAGGAACCGGCCGGTATGGGAGAGCGGGTTCGCCGCGATCCCCTCGGGGGTGCCCTCGGCGATGATGTCGCCGCCCGCCTCGCCGCCCTCGGGACCGAGGTCGATGACCCAGTCCGCGGTCTTGATCACGTCGAGGTTGTGCTCGATCACCACCACCGTGTTGCCCTTCTCCACCAGCCGATGAAGCACGTCCAGCAGCATGCGCACGTCCTCGAAATGCAGGCCGGTGGTCGGCTCGTCGAGGATGTAGAACGTCTGACCCGTATCCCGCTTCGATAGCTCCGTCGCGAGCTTGACGCGCTGCGCCTCACCGCCGCTCAGCGTGGTCGCGGACTGGCCGAGGTGGATGTAGCCGAGACCGACGTCGGAGAGCGTCTGCAGGCGGGCGCGGATGCGCGGCACCGCGTCGAAGAACTCGAGCGCCTCGTCCACGGTCATCTCCAGCACATCCGCTATGTTGCGTGCCTTGTACAGCACCTCCAGCGTCTCGCGGTTGTAGCGCTTGCCGCGGCAGACGTCGCAGGGGATGTAGACATCGGGCAGGAAGTGCATCTCGATCTTGACCAGGCCGTCGCCCTGGCACCCCTCGCAGCGGCCGCCCTTCACGTTGAAGGAGAAGCGGCCGGGCGAGTAACCTCGGATCTTTGACTCCGGCAGCTCGGCGAAGAGCTGCCGGATCGGCGTGAAGAGCCCGGTGTAGGTGGCCGGATTGGAGCGGGGAGTGCGTCCGATCGGCGACTGGTCCACATCCACGACCTTGTCCACGCGCTCGAGTCCGTCCAGCCCGTCGTGCGCACCGGGCACGACCCGCGCGCGGTAGAAGTGACGGGCCAGCGCCAGGTAAAGGATGTCGTTGACGAGCGTGCTCTTGCCCGAGCCGCTCACGCCGGTCACGCAGGTGAACGTGGCCAGCGGGAAGCGCACGTCGATGTTCCTCAGGTTGTGCTGCCGGGCTCCACGAATCGTGAGCGCGTTGTCGTACGGCTCCGCGACGCGCCGCTGCTTCGGCACGGCGATCTCACGGTCGCCGCGCAGGTAGGCGGCGGTCAGCGAGTCGGGACTCGCCAGCAGGTCCTCGACGGTTCCGCGCGCGACGACCTCGCCGCCGTGGCGGCCGGCGCCGGGGCCGAGGTCGAGGACGTAGTCCGCGGACAGGATGGTGTCGCGGTCGTGCTCGACCACGAGGACCGTGTTGCCGAGGTCGCGGAGACGATCCAGCGTCTGAAGCAGCCGCTCGTTGTCGCGCGAATGCAGCCCGATCGACGGCTCATCCAGGATGTAGAGCACGCCGACGAGGCGGCTGCCGATCTGTGTCGCGAGCCGGATGCGCTGCGCCTCGCCACCGGACAGCGTCTCCGCGCTGCGACCGAGCGTCAGGTACTCCAGCCCGACGTCGACGAGGAACTCCAGCCGCTCGCGCACCTCCTTCAGCACCGGACCCGCGATCTCCGCCGGCAACGCGGAAGGGTCGCCGGCGACGCGGTCGGTAAGGGCGAGGCCGCCGAAGAACTCGAGCGCGGAGGAGACGCTCATCGCGACGATGTCGCCGATGCTGCGCTCCGCGATCGTCACCGCGAGGCTCTCCGGCCGCAGCCGGGCCCCGCCGCACGCGTGGCAGGGCAGCACCGACATGTACTCCTGCAGCTGCTCCCGCACCGCGTCCGAGCCGGTCTCCTCGTATCGGCGCATGACGTTCGCGATCACGCCTTCCCACGGCTCCTCGTAATGCCCCTTCGTGCCTCCCGCACGGTAGGGGAAGCGGATCTCGTCATTGCCCGAGCCGTACAGGATCGCCTGGCGCACGTTCCCGGGCAGATCGCCCCAGTTCGTGTTTGGGTCGAAGCCGTAGTGCTCGGCGAGCCCCGGGATCACGGAGCGGCGCAGATGGCCGCTCGGCTCGCCCCACGGCAGGATCACGCCCTCGAGGATCGAGATCACCGGGTCGCCCAGCACGAGCTCCGGGTTGACCTCCCGCCGTGTGCCGAGCCCGCCGCACCCCTCGCACGCTCCGTATGGCGAGTTGAAGGAGAACTGACGCGGCTCCAGCTCCGGCAGCGACGTGCCGCAGTGGACGCAGGCGTATTTCTCGCTGAACAGGCGTGATTGCGCCTGTTCAGCAGGCTCCCCGCCACCGCCCTGCCCTGCCTCCGGCTGGGGCGCCCCACCGCTCCCCAGCTCATCCCCAGGCTGGGGCGCCGTCCCATCGCCGCGTCGGGGGTGCAGCACGACCTCGACGATACCGGATGCAGTGCGCAGCGCGGTCTCGATCGAGTCGGCGAGGCGCTGGCGGTCTTCGGGACGAACCACGAGGCGGTCCACGACGAGCGCGACGTCGTGGTTCTGGTGCCGATTGAGCTTCGGCGCGTGCTCGAGCTCGTACGTGTCGCCGTCCACCCGGACGCGCACGAAGCCCTTGCGGCGCGCGTCCTCGAACAGGTCCCGGAACTCGCCCTTGCGGCCGCGGACGAGGGGGGCGAGCACCTCGATGCGGTCGCCCTCGGGCCAGGTCAGGATCTGGTCCGTGATCTGGGTGGCCGACTGCCGTCGCACCGGCCGGCCGCAGCTCGTGCAGTGCGGCGTGCCGACCCGCGCCCAGAGCAGGCGCAGGTAGTCGTAGACCTCGGTGACGGTGCCGACGGTCGAGCGAGGATTTCGCCCCGTCGTCTTCTGCTCGATCGAGATGGCGGGCGAGAGCCCCTCGATCGAATCGACATCCGGCTTCTCCATCACGCCGAGGAACTGGCGTGCGTAGGCGGACAGCGACTCGACGTAGCGGCGCTGCCCCTCCGCGTAGATCGTGTCGAACGCGAGCGACGACTTGCCCGAGCCGGACAACCCCGTGATCACGACCAACCGGTCGCGCGGAATCTCGACGTCGATGTCACGGAGGTTGTGCTCGCGCGCGCCGCGCACGATGAGATGGTCCATTGCCCTCGTGGGTTGTTTCCGACAGGCGGCCGCAGTGACAGAGGCTGTAGTACCCGGCTTGTGCGTCCCGGTTCGGTGGCGGGGGCGCGGACCGCTGGCGCGGTCCGGGCGCGGCCGTTCCGGCCGGGCGCCGCCTGCGGCGGGGCGCGGCCCTGTCGGGCCGGGCCGGCCCTGCGGGCCGGGGGGCGCCTGCGGCGGGGGCGCGCGGCGCTTCGCGCGCGGGGGGGGTCCTGCGGACCGGAAGGCCGCCTGCGGCGGGGGGCGCGGCGCTTCGCGCGCGGGGTACTCTCCCGGGCGGCCGGTTTTACCATTCCGCTGTCCACTCCGCCTTGCGAATATCGGGCTGCAAGGGGAGGCTCATGCGTCCGGTCGAACGACTCGCCGTCTACAAAGTCCAGCAGCAGGCCGTGAAGCTGCTCGAGCCTCTGATCGAGCGATTGGAGCGGCACGCGCCGGCAACCGCAGATCAGATCGACCGGGCGCTCGATTCGATGTCCTTCAATACGGCGGAAGGCGCGTCGGAGCACAAGCCACGCGAGAAGGCTCGCTTCTATAGAATCGCCCGGCGATCGGGCAACGAAGTCCTCGAAGGCCTCTGCGCGCGGGCAGCGAAAAGGCACCTCACCCCCGAGGAGATCGACCCGCCATACTCCCTCCTGAACCGTGCCTGCGCCATGCTGGTCAACCTTGCGAAAAAGTTTGAGGAGCCGAACGACTCTCCGTAGCCCCGCCCGCGAAGCGTGGCGCCCCCGCCCGCGAAGCGTGGCGCCCCCGCCCGCGAAGCGTGGCGGCCCCGCCCCGAAGGGGCGCCCCCGCCGCGAAGCGGCGCCAGCCGGCCCGAAGGGCCGCCCCCGGCCGAAAGGCCGCTCCGCCCGGAGGGCGCGCCCGGCGGCGCCAGCCGCCGCGCCCCCGCAGGGCGCCCCGACGCGGCGCCGGCATAGCCGGCGGCACGTCGGCGCCCGCGCCGCGCCCAAGCTCCTATCGGCTGGTCGTATTACTGCGCGGCGGCGCGCTCTTCACGTACCGGTCGAACCAGTCCACCATCTCGGCGACCGTGTGAAGCACGGACTCGCGACCGCGATAGCCGTGGGCCTCGTGGGGCAGCATGACGAGGCGGGCGGTTCCGCCCAACCCCTTGATCGCGTGATAGAAGCGCTCGGACTGGATCGGGAAGGTGCCGGAGTTGTCGTCGGCCTCTCCGTGGATCAGCAGGATCGGCTCGTCGACGCTGTCGGCGGACATGAACGGAGACATGCGGTCGTAGATCTCGGGCGCCTCCCAGAACGTGCGCGTCTCGTTCTGGAAGCCGAACGGCGTCAGCGTCCGGTTGTAGGCACCGCTACGCGCGACGCCGGCGCGGAAGAGGTCCGAGTGCGCGAGCAGGTTCGCGGTCATGAACGCGCCGTAGCTGTGTCCGCCGATGCCAATGCGGTCGCGGTCGGCGACGCCGAGCTCGACGATGCGGTCCACCGCAGCGCGAGCGTCGGCGACGAGCTGCTCGATGTACGTGTTGTTCGCCGTATCGCCGCCGATGATCGGCATGCTCGGCCCGTCGAAGACGGCGTAGCCCTGCGTCAGCAGCAGCAGGTGGGACGGTCCGGCGATCGTCGTGAATCGGTTCGGCCGGGCGCGGACCTGTCCGGCGGCGTCCGCCGACGCGAACTCGCGCGGGTAGGCCCAGATCACGACCGGCAGCCGAGTGCCTTCGGTGTAGCCGGGGGGCAGGTACAGCTCGCCGGAGAGCGGCACGCCGTCCGCTCGCCGGTAGATCACGAGCCGCTTCTCGACTCCCCGGAGCTGCGGCGCGGGATCCTGGAAATCGGTGAGAGCACGGCGATCACCTCCGGCGATCTGGCGGACGAAGTAGTTCGGCGGTTCCGTCGCCGACTCGCGACGCGTGATCGCTCGCCGACCCGCATCGTCGAGAAGCGCGACGACGGGCTCGTAGTGGTCCGCCTCACTGCGCCAGAGCCGCTCGCTCTTCAACGTCTTCAGGCTGAGTCGGTCGAGGAACGGCCGCTCGCCCTGCGGCGAGGCGCCGTCACCCGCGAGGTAGATCCACTCGCCGCGCTGCACGAGCACGGCCTCGCCGGCGTCCGACGGCCGGACGAGCGGGTCGCCCGGGTCGCCGTACACGTCCTCGATGCTGCGGTCCCAGACGAGTCGCGGCGATGGGTGGGCGGAAGCGTCGCCGACCGCGAGCCAGGTTCGGACCCAGCGCTCGCGGCGGTCGTACTCGGAGACGAGCGCGCGGCCGTCGGCGGTCCAGCGGGTGCCGGCGTAGCGGTCGCGCAGCCGTAGCCACTCGCTCGGCTCGCCGGTGAACGGCGCGGCGAGCTGCACGAGCCGGTCGCGGTGCTCGGCCGCGCGATCGGGATCGCCGCCGTCGAGCGCCTCGGCCCAGACGAGCGTGGCGTCCTGCAGCGGTCTCCATACGACCGAGCGCGGGCCGGTCGGCACGCCGCGGATCGGCACGTTCTCGGCGAGCGGGAGGGAAGCGATCGTGTTGACCCTGCTGCCGTCCACCGACCACACCTCGACCTCCTTCGGGAAGTCGTACGACGGCACGAGGTAGGAGTACGGCTCGACGACGCGTCGCACGAGGATCCAGCGGCCGTCCGGCGACGGCTGCGCGGCCTCGAAGACGGCGGGCTCGCCGATCGGCTCGACGCGGCCCGTCGTCGCATCGACGCGGGCGAGGCGGGAAGTAAAGTAGTAGCCGAACAGCGCCGCGTCGTGGGCGTTCTCCAGCAGGTCCTCGTACGTGCGAACCGGCGCCGCCTTGCCGCTCGTCTGCTGAACCGTGGGGCCTCCCGGGACCCGCGGCGCCTCGGGCGCCGGACCGCGGTCTTCGACGGTCAGCCGGCACAGCAGTTCAGCGGTCGATCCGATCCACGCGCAGGGCGTGCCCCCCGTCGCGTTCAGGCTCGGCCCGACCAGCCGCCGAGCCGAGCCGTCCATCCCGGCCACCCACAACTCGACGCCGTCGTCGCGCACCACCGTGAACGCGATGTGCGAGCCGTCCGGCGACCAGAGCACGTCGTCCACTTCCGTGCCGGCCGGCAGCTCGATCGGCGTACGGCTGCCATCGGAAACCCGCTCGAGCTCGAGCCCGCGGATGCCCGCCGTGCGGAAATCGCCGTTCGTCGCCGGATTGATCCGGTGCCCGGCGAGCCGCAGCATCGGCCGCGCCATCTCCGCGATCGAGGGCATGCTCGGTCGCTCCATGAGCAGCAGGCGGTCCCGCTTCGGCCCGACCCTGACCGCGGGCAGCGGCGCCGCGTCCAGGATCGCTGGTATCGGAGCGGGAGGAAGCCGGTACGGCTCCTGTGCGCGAAGCCCGCCGAGCGGGAGCGCGAGTAGCGCGACGGCAACGACGGTACGGGAAGCGGATCCCAGCAGGATCATGGCTCGCACCCTTCGAGAGAGGACGTCGCCAGCGATTCATGGGCGGCGGGCGCCGACCGGCGCATTGTAGAGGTGGGCAAACGGCCGGGCAATGAGGGGCGGAGGTACCGGTCGCGGGCCGCGCTCCCGCCGAGCGACGCGTCGGCGTCCCGCCGCGAAGCGTCGGCGTCCCGCCGCGAAGCGTCGGCGCCCCGACGCTTCAGGCGTCGGCGCCCGGCCGACCCCTCGCCGACCCGGACGCAACCGAGCGCCGGCCGCCCGAACAACCGAAACTCTCCTACTGCGCCGTCGGCCGCCTGAACTCCGCGTCCTTCGACCACTCGGGCCAGATCTCGGAGCCCGCCAGCTGGCTCCCGAAGTCGAGCAGCAGGTTCGAGAGCTGCACGGCGCCGCTCAGCTCGAAGTCGGGGCGGTACTCGTCCGACGGCTGGTGGTACCGGTTGGCCGTGTAGTCCTCGTGCTGCTTCTCGCCCCACCCCGCAGGATGGCCCTCGAAGTCGCTGCCCTCTCCGATCGACACGGCGGGGATGCCCGCCTTCGCGAAGGAGAAGTGGTCCGAGCGATAGAAGTGGCCCTGCTCGGGGTGCTCATCGGGGGCGATGCGCATGCCGTCGGCGGCGATCCGCTTCCCGAGCATCGGTCCGAGCTGGCTCTTGTCGTAGCCGAGCACGTTCAGATCGCGGACCCGACCGAGCAGGTTGCCGCCGTCCACGTTGAGATCGGCGACGAGCTGCGCGGCGGGCACCGGCGGATTCCGCGCCAGCCACTCCGACCCGAGCAGCCCCGACTCCTCGGCCGTGACGAACGCGAACATCAGCGAGCGCCTGGGGTGCGGCATGCGCGCAGCGGCGTGTGCGACGGCGAGCACGTCGGCGACGCCGGACGCGTTGTCGAGCGCACCGTTGTAGATCGTGTCGCCGTCCACGGCGGGGCCGATGCCGAGATGATCGAAATGCGCGCTCAGCACGACGTACTGCGCCTTCAGCGCGGGGTCGCTGCCGGGCAGCACGCCGACGACGTTGCGGGACTCCATGCGCTGCACGTCGCTCCGGAAGCCGACGGTCACGTCGATCCCGGTCGGCACCGGCTCGAAGTCGCGGGAGGCCGCGCGACGCCGGAGCTCGTCCAGGTTCAGCCCGGCCTCGGCGAGCAGCTTCGTCGCCGCGTCATCGGTGATCCAGCCCCGTACCTCCAGCGGGTCGGGCAGCGTCGAATCGCGCGGCAGCATCCGCTGCGGCGTCGTCCAGGATCCGACCACCGTGTGCCAGGGATAGCCGGCTCGCTCCGTCGTGTGGATGATGAGCATCCCGGCCGCGCCCTGCCGCTCGGCCTCCTCGAACTTGTACGTCCAGCGGCCGTAATACGTCATTGCGCGGCCGCCGAAGAGATTCGGCTCCGACGCCGGCGCGGGCGGATCGTTCACGAGGACGAGCAGGATCTTGCCCTTCAGGTCCGCTCCCTTGAAGTCATCCCAGCGGTACTCCGACGCCTTCGTGCCGTAACCGACGAAGACCAGCTCCCGGGAGGCCTTCGACTGCGGCGCGGCCGAGCCCGCCCACACCACCACATCATCCGGATAGCGGAGCGGCAGGCTCGCCTTTCCCGACGCCGCGACCGACATGCTGGAAGGGTCCAGCGTCACGACGTCGATCGGCACCGGCTGGAAGTAGGAGCCGTTCGCGCCGGGCTCCAGTCCGAACGCGCGCAGCTGGCTAGCCAGATACGCCGACGCGAGTCGGCCGCCGCGTGTCGCCGGCGCGCGGCCTTCCAACAGATCCGACGAGAGGAAGCGCAGATAGCCATCGATCTCGTTCGCCGTGATCGCCGACTCGGACCCTACCCCGCCCGGAGGTGCGGTGACAAGCGTACCCTGGCCGAGCGCCGGCAGCGGGATCGAGGCGGAGGCAGCCGCCAGCAACAGCGCCGCGGCCCGACGGCGCGGAATGGTTCCGGTCATCGCAGTCGCTCCCTTACTTGAGGACCCTCTCCAGGTATTTCTCCTCGGCCGGATCGACCCGCACGGTGTCGCCGACACCGACGAACGAGGGTACCTGCACGGTCGCGCCGTTTTCCAGCGTCGCGGGCTTCGTCAACGCGGACTTCGTCGCGCCCTGCACGGCCGGCTCGGTCTGCGTCACCTTGAGCTCGAGCGACTTCGGCAGATCGATGCCGATCGGCTTCGTGTTGTAGAACTCCGCCTGGATCGTCATCCCTTCGGACAGCCACTTCCCCGCCTCGCCGATCGCCTCCTCGTCCAGCGGGACCTGCTCGAAGCTGTTCGTGTTCATGAAATGGTAGATCTGCCCGTCGTAGTACAGGTACTGCAGGTCGTGCGTCTCGAGCGTGGCGCGATCGACGGTGTCGGCGGCGCGGAACCGGTGTTCGAACTGATTGCCGGTGCGCAGATTGCGCAGCTTCGCCTGCACGAACGCGCGCAGGTTGCCGGGCGTGTGGTGATGGAAGTCGATGACGCGGCACGGATCGCCATCCATCACGATGACGTTGCCGCGCCGGATCTGGGTCGCGTTGATCGCCATTCAAGGGCTCCGCCGAAGGCGTGTTGCGGCCGATGCGGAAAGCTGACGAACCGACCGCGGGAACAGCCAAAGAATCTGGCTGAAAGAACTCGATCGCTCAAGTCCTCGCGGGAGCGGGCGCGGGCGGGACTCAGCTTCCCGTGTCGGCATCATCTAAGGACCGAGCGCAAAGCCACGCGACGATGCGCGGCCAGATCTCGTGCATCGCCGCACGGCTCACGACGAGCCCCGGGTGGTCGAAATCCACCGAGAAGCCCGTGCTGCGGCCGCACTCGAGGAACGTGCGATCGTCGCCCCCCAGCAGATCGAACAACGCGCGGCAGGCGTGCGGCGGCGCGAACGTGCGGTCGCCGCTACCGGCGACGATCAGCGCCGGGATCCGCAGCAGCCCCAGCCGCTCGCCGTAGTCGATCCCGTCATCGCCGCGCCAGTGACCCTCGATGTTCCACGTCATCCACTGCTCCATCACACCGGCCATCTCGTCCTCCGGGCCGAGACCCAGGCTGCGGGCGGGAAAGCGGCCGAGGAGGCGCGACAGCGCACGGATCGAGTGCGCGGCAAGACCCCGCCAGCGCTGCAGCCAGGGGACCGGAGTTCCCACGATCACGACGCCGGCAACCGTTGCCGCGAGCTCGGGGTCGGCGGCGAGCCCGGCCAGGATCGCCGCACCGCCGGCCGAGTGGCCGATAAGGAAGGGGGGCGTAGCGGCGGACACGACGACGGCGCGGATCGCCGCCGGCACATCGTGATGGGCCCAGTCGTCGAAGTCCCAGCGCTCGTCGCCGCGCGGCCGCTGGCTCGCACCGTGGCCTCTCGGGTCGAGCACCCACGGCTCGAATCCGGCGCGCGCCAGTGCACGCGCGAACCCCGTGCCGCGGGTGCCGAGCCAGAACGTGTGGTTGGAGAAGGTCCCGGGCACGAGCAGCACACGCGGAGAGCCGGGTTCCGGAAGGCGATGGAGTGCGAGCTGCACGCCGTCGGCCGCGTCGATCCGCTCGATGCGCGGCGCGGCGGCGCTCACGGCACGAGGATCCTCGCTCCGTGGCGGATGGAGCGGGCGACGATCGGCGTCGTGCCGGCGGGATCGCCATCGATCTGCACGCCTATCGTGGGCTCGGCCTCGATCGTCACCTCCTGCGCCTGGAGATGGACGAGCGGCCCTTCCTGCCGGAACTGACGCCTCGCCGCGCGCCAGAGAACCGAGGCGATGCCGACCGGTGAGCCCGGGGCGATGATCAGGACGTCGAGCAGGCCGTCCTGCCACGTCGGCCCGGGACCGGGCGCGAGAGGTAGGCGCAGACCTAGATAAGGCGCGAAGAGCTCGGCCATGTTGGCGAGCATCACCGAGGCGGCGCGGACCTCGATCTCGCGGCCATCGGCGGTGATGCGGAAGTTGCTCGGCGTGACGTTCAGAACCTCGCGCAGCGACGCGATCACGTACGCGGCGAAGCCGAAGCGTTCCTTCAGGGGCCGCGTCGCGGCGGCCATGACGGCGGCATCGTAACCCGCACCGGCGACCAGCGCGAAGCACCGCTCACCGACGCGTCCGAGGTCGAGCGGCGCCGGCGTGCCGTTCACCGCGACGTCCACCGCCGCCTCGAGGCCCCGCGGGATGCCGAGGTTCTGCGCCACCTGGTTCGCCGTGCCTCGCGGAATCAGTGCGAGCGGAACGTCCGTACCGCCGAGGCCGGTCGCCACCTCCGCGAGCGTGCCATCTCCGCCGGCGACGCAGCAGGCGCGGTACCCCAGCCGCGCGGCGCTGGCGGCCAGCTCGGTCGCGTGCCCTGCTCGCTGCGTCTCGACGATGTCGAATGAAGCGCCACGTGCGGCGAACGCACCGCCGATCAGTCGCCTCAGTCGCGCGGGATCGTCCTGTCCGGCGGCGGGATTGACCACGATGAGCGTGCGGCCGGCGTAGGGGCCGGCCGCAGGATCCGTCAACGGCGAGCCGAAACCGCTGGCCTGGCGGACCGCCCGGGTCTTCAGGATCGCCCGCTTCGCTCAGGTGCGCGCGGGCGTCTGGTGCGCCAGCTCCTCGAGCCGGGCGATCCGCTCCTCGGTCGGCGGGTGTGTGCTGAAGAGCTGGAACAGCCCCATCCCCTTCGAGCCCGCGAGTGGATTCACGATCGCGAGCTGAGCCGCGGCGGGATTCACGCGCATCGGGATCCGATGCGCGTACTCGTCCATCCGTCGCAGCGCCTCCGCGAGCGCCAGCGGCTTGCCCGAGATCTCCGCACCGGCGCGATCCGCCTGGTACTCGTTCTGGCGACTGATCGCGAAGTGCAGGATCATCGCCGCGACCGGCGCGACGATCGCGATCGCCAGCAGCTCGAGTCCGCCGCCACCCCGCTCGTCACGTCCGCCGAAGCCGCCGAAGATCGCACCCCACCGCGCCACATAGCCGAGCATCGAGATCGCGCCCGCCATCGTCGCCGCGATCGTGCCGACGAGCATGTGGTGGTGCTTCACGTGACCGAGCTCGTGCGCGGTGACCCCCTCCAGCTCATCCGCCGGGATCAGCTCGAGGATACCCTGCGTGAAGCAGACCACCGCGTGCTGCGGGTTCCGTCCCGTTGCGAACGCGTTCGGCTGACGGCTCGGCGAGATCGCGATCACCGGCATGGGCAGCCCCGCACGGCGGCGCAGTCGGTCCACCATCCGGTACAGCTCCGGTGCATCCGCCTCGACCACCGTCTTCGCGCCATACATGCGGAGCACCATCCGGTCGCTCCACCAATACATCGCGAAGTTCATCACGGCGGCGATCGCGAAGAACATCAGCGCTCCGCTCTGGCCACCGATCCAGCCGCCGAGCAGCACGAGCAGCGCAGTCAGCGCCGCCATCAGCAAGAAGACCTTCACGCCCGTCATTTCGATTCCTCCTGGAACCTCCGATTCCGATGAAGATACCCCCGTCGGGGAGGCGGGTCCAGAATTCGGGGCGCGAAGACGAGATCCTTCGCGCCTTCCCGCGGCCCGTCCTTCCGCGCGCCGGCGCGCGCCTCAGCTCCCCGGACCCTGCACCCGCAGCGACCCGACTTTCAGCCCCTGCATCGGGATGTTGCCCGGGATGAGGCTGTCGATGACCTCGAGGTCGAGCGGTTCCGCGCGCAGGTCGGCCTGCGTGAAGTAGGACGAGTCGCCGGTCACGATCCCGACGGAGCCGGTGACGTGCGTCCCCGGTGCGGTGAACGACATGTCGTGCGCGTACCAGAGGGTCTGCTGCGGAGTGACGGTGCGGATCCTCAGCGTGAGCTGTCCGCTGCCACGGTCGGGCAGGTCCGGGCTCAGCCACTGCATATCGGACAGCGTCACGTGCGAGCCCTGCAGCTCCACGTCCAGGGCCATGCTCGGGTGCGTCGTGACCCGTCCGACCGCCGAGAAGCGTGACTCGGGCAGCTGGATCCGGTCGAAATCGAAAGATACCAGCGAGTCGCGGAGCGTGAGCGTGCCGTGCAGCCCACGCAGGTCGAAGGGCGTGTCCCAAACGTATCCGCGGGTGTCGAGATCACCGATCTCGAACAGACGCCCCTCCTCGGAAGGCGAGCTGACGAGCAGGCGCGGCAGATCCGCCTGCAGGTCCTGGAACCGGAACTCCCGGTCCATACCTCCCGGCACTTCCGTGAGTAGCATTCGCGCGGCGTCGGAGGGGCGGAACGTCGTCGCATCCGGCTCGAAAGGGAAGCGGACGATCGCACTACCGTCGATGATGCGCATGCCGCCGATCACGATCAGCTGCGGCTGACCGGCCGGCTTCGACTGGGGCGTGGGTGGACCGGCGAGGATGCGCGCGAAGTTCCAGGTCGTGTCGCCGGGCAGCATCTCGATGATGATGCGGGGGCGGTACAGCCGCATGCGGTCGAAGATCACGCGGCCGCCGACGAGCGTGCGCCAATCGTAGGACAGGTCGACGCTGTCCGCATCGAGGAAGGGACGTCCGTCCGGGCCGTGGATCGTCACGTCGTGAAGGTCGACGCCGCCGAGAAGCCCGCCCCGACTCGTGATGGTCCCGATGCGGACGTCGCCGTTCAGACCGTTGGTGACCGTGCTCAGCACGTAGCGTCCGACCCGCTCGACGCCGAAGCGGGTACGCGTCAGCACGAACACCGCGACGACCACCACAGCGATCACGACCGCGAACGCGCCCAGCACCCACACCGCGAACCGCCGCTTCCTCGCCACCTCGCTCCTCTCCGCCCCGCTAACGCGCCGCGTCGGGCCGTGCGGCCCGCGCGGGGCTCACCCGCTCCGTGGGACCTCGACCGTCGTCGTCCCCGTGCCACTCCTGTGCCACTGCATCGGGGGGTTGGCTCAGGAAAGCGCGTCCGAAGCGCGGGAAGATGTGCCGGCTCACGGGCGCAAAGCCAGCGGCCTCCTCGAAGTGCATGTAATGGGTGATGCGGATCAGATCGTCGCCGACCCGGACGAGGTTGAACGAGTTCTTCTCGCGCTCGCGAGCACGGCCACGCCGCAATGTGGTCGTGCCGGACTGCACGATGATCACGCCATGCTCGCGCTCTACCCCCGGATGCACGTCGAGCGAGTTGCCAATGTAGGCGCGGTGCAGATGCCCGCCCATGATCATGTCGACGCCCATCTCCTGGAAGCGCTCGAGTGCCTCGCGGGCTCCCGGCATGACCTCGCCGCCCTCGTAGTCCGGCGCGGGCGCGAAGTGATGGTGCGCGACGACAATGCGAGCCTCGTCCGCCGACGTTGCGCGAAACGCCTCGGCACAGTATTCGAGGTCCCGCGGCTCGATCCGGCCGTTCGTCAGCGCGCGCAGCGGCGCCGTCGTATTCAGCGCGACGATCGTGGCGCCGTCCAGGCGAAGCACGGACTGCAGCTCCTCGGCGATCGACTCGCGGTAGTTCCTGTACGGCTCGAAGACCCGTTCGAAGAGGCGGTAGAGCGGCACGTCGTGATTGCCCGGGATGACCACCTGAGGCACCGAAGGCAGGCGGTCCAGGAACTCGCGCGCGGCGCGGAACTGCTCGCGCTTCGCCCGCTGCGTGAAATCGCCGCTCGCGACGATGACATCCGGCTCCAGCTCCTCGGCCGCCCGCAGAAGCGCCTCGCCCAGGTCGGGGATGAACGGCGGCCCGAAGTGCAGGTCGGAGATGTGAAGCAGCGTCAACATGCGCGGCGCTCCAGCCCGGGAAACGGCAGATCCGCCCGCGCGGTGGCATCCAGGCCGGCGCATTCGCCCCGCCGGAAGTGGAAGAGCGCCGTACGGGCGATCATCGCTGCGTTGTCCGTTGCAAGGCGCGGGCTAGGATGGAAGAGGACGCCGCCGGCGCCGAGTCGAGCGGAGAGTCGCGTCCGCAGCGCGCGGCTCGCCGCGACCCCACCGCCGAGCAGGACCCTCGCGCACTCCTTCTCCTCCACGGCCCGGAGCGTCTTCTCCACGAGAACGTCCACGACGGCCGCCTGGAAGGACGCGGCGAGATCGGCGACGTGGCGCTCCAGCGTGCCCGCCGACTCCAGCTCCCGCACGCGGTTGAGCACGGCCGTCTTCAGCCCGCTGAAGGAGAAGTCGTAGTAGTCGGGGTCGCCCGGCCGCTGCGAGGACGCCAGCATCGGGCGCGGAAAGCTGTGCGCGGCGGAATCGCCATTCCGGGCGACCCGCTCGATCACCGGGCCGCCGGGATAGCCGAGCCCCAGGATCTTCGCGACCTTGTCGAAGGCCTCGCCGGCGGCGTCGTCCCGCGTCTCGCCGAGCAGCTCGTAGCGGCCCCATTCGGAAGCCCAGAGCAGCAGGGTGTGGCCTCCGGATACGAGCAGCGCGACGAACGGCGGCTCGGCGGCGGGATCCTCGAGCAATGTCGCGAACAGGTGAGCCTCCATATGGTGCACCGCGACGAGCGGCCGATCAATGCCGTAGGCGACTGCCTTGGCCCAGGTCAGCCCGACGAGCAGCGCCCCGATCAGGCCGGGGCCCGCCGTGGCGCCGATCACGTCGATATCCTTCAGCGAGACGCCCGCCTGGCGCAGTGCATCATCGGCGACGCGGTCAATGACGCGCAGGTGCGCGCGCGAGGCCAGCTCCGGCACGACGCCGCCGTACACGCGGTGTACATCCTGGGACAGGATGGTGTGGCCGAGCACCTCGCCCTCGCCGCGGAGCACGGCCGCCGAAGTCTCATCGCAGGAAGTTTCGACGCCGAGGACGAGCGGCGCGTCCGGCATCAGCGGCCCGGCTTCGCGTCGGCGGTCGCCGGCCGGGCGGAAGCGGAGGTGTCCGGCCGCACGGTGTCGGCGGGGAGCGTGTCCGTGTTGAGAAGGCTGTCGGGCAGCGTCAGCGCCGGCACGATCGCGGTCACGCGGCGCGGCGACACGAGGACCCCGTCCGTGGCGCTCGTGTCCACGGGCACCTGCAGGGTTTCGGCCGCCATCAGCCCGGTGAGGTCGATCGGCTCGAGCGGCACGGAGTCCAGCGCTGCGAGCCGATTGCGGGAGCCGCTGACCCGAACCATGGCCGGATCGGTCGTGATAGGGCCGATCAGCCGGACGCCGGGGCGCAACTCGCCGTGGACCCGGATCGCGAGCGGCTTCAGCGCGTTCTCGACCCGCTCGAAGTGCAGCACGACCCTCGACGGATTCACCTCGACGACCCGTCCCTCCTCCACGCGGCCACCGATCCGCACCATGCCGCGGTCGAGGTCCTGCACCCGCGTACTGTCCTCAATGTTCTCGACCGGAAGGACGAGACGCATCGGCTCCGCCGCGAGGCGGCCGAGCTCCCGGTAGCTACCGGCGACCACGACACTGACCGTTCCCGGCGCGGGTCGGCCGGACAGGATCCAGCCGGGATCATCGACGATCACGTCCACCGGTACCTCACCGAACGTGGTTCGGGCGGGGGCGTCGGCGCGCACTACGCTCCACAGCAGGATCGCGAGGCCGAGGGCGGCGAGCTTGAGCGAGAGGTTGTGGGTCACGATCTCCGGGAAGAGGGCCACCGGCTAATCCTCCACCAGCTGGCGAATCCGCTCGGCAAGATCCCCCTGATCCCAGGCCCGGCCGCCGATCACCTTGTCCCGGATCATGCCGCGTCGATCAATGACGAGCGTGGTCGGCAGCCCCGTGATGCCGAACATGTCCTCGATCCGACCTCGAGGATCCAGCAGCACGGGAAAAGTGACGCCCATGTTGTTGATGAACGTGGAGACTCCCGGCCGCACGGCTTCGACTCCGCCGAGCTGCCCCGGAAGCTCGTCCACGCTGATCGCCACCACCTCCAGCCCGCGAGGGCCGAGCCTCCGATACAGCCGCTCCAGCGACGGCATCTCCATCCGGCACGGTGGACACCACGTCGCCCACACGTTCAGGATCACCACCTTGCCTCGCAGCGCATCGATCCGAAGGGTGTCACCCCGCAGCGACGGAGCCGCGTACTCCGGCATGCGCCCTCCCACCCCGGGAGGCAGGTTCACGTCGTGGTGCGACCAGCCCAGCGCGATCAGCACGCCGAGCCCGACCACCACGACGACCGGTACGATCGCACTCCGCACACGCTCCATCATCAATGGGTCGTTCCCGCTGGCGTCGGCATCGTATCCACCCCCTGCATCCTTCGCGCGCGGCCCGGCTGGATCGTATCCATGCCCTCGAGCACGCCGCCCGCTTCCGGCGGTCCGCTGCTGACGAACAGCGTTACGGGGCCGGGCAGGTCGACCGGCTGCCCCGGCGTCGGCTGCACGCGCAGCACCAGGCCGGCCGGTCGAGGATTGTCGACGGTACGGCGCTCCACCTCCAGCCCCGCCGCCTGCAGGACCGCGGCGGCGGCGTCTACACCGAGCCCCTGCACGGCCGGAACCGTCACCTGCCGGGGTCTCTGCGCGACGCCGACCCCGACGGTGCTGCCCGGCCGGAGCTGCTGACCTGGGAGCGTGGACTGGGCCACGACCGTCCCCTCGGCGGCCTCGCCGGACGGCACCGCCGTGCGCTCGCCGAGATGGAGTCCGCGCACCGAAAGCGCCTTTTCGGCGTCGGCGAGCGACTGTCCCACGAGCTCCGGGACCTCCACGACGTCGCCCGACTCCGGCGGCGGCGGGAAGAGCACACGCGCAGCGATCCCGTAGCCGATGCCGAACGCGAGCGCGACCGCGAACACACCGCCCACAATCCATCGCGGCCAATCCAGCCCGCCGCCTCCCGGGCGCGATCGACCGCCGGATTCGTTCTCCGCATTCCGAACGGAGCGGCGCTGGCGTCGCCGACGCAACGACTCACCGAGCATGAGCGTCGCCCCTCAGCCGGCACGGCGCAGACGCGCCGCGAACGCGCCGTCGGCGCCGAACCGCTGCGGCAGCACACGCAGCCAGCCCCGTCCGTCCAGCATTTCAGAGTCGACGCCCTCCGGTGCTTCCGCCACGAAATCCGGCCTCCGTTCCAGGAATGACTCCACCTGCTCCTCGTTCTCTTCCGACTCCAGCGAGCAGGTCGCGTAGACGAGTACGCCGGCCGCCGCTACCCGATCCGCCAGCCCATCCAGGATCTGCCGCTGCAGCCGCGCGAGCCCCTGCAGATCCTCCGGCCGCAATCTCCACTTCCCGTCCGGGTGCCGCCGCAGCGTGCCGGTCCCGGAGCAGGGCGCATCGACGAGCACGCCTTTCAGCGGCCGCAGCGGAGGCTGCCTCGCGTCGCCGATCACCGGCGCGATTCGACCACCGAGACCGGCTACCCTGGCGGCACCGGCTGCCAGCAGCCGGATCCGTCGCAGCGACGTGTCCAGGGCGACGACCAGCCGCGGACGCTCCGCGAGCGCGACCGCCTTGCCTCCGGGTGCCGCACAGGCATCCAGGACCGGCACATCCACGGGCAGCGCAGCGTACCGGGTCACGAGCGACGCCGCTGCATCCTGTACCACTCCGGGCAGCACCGACAACGCCGACGCCGGATCGGCGCCGCCGCTCAACCGTACCACGTCCGGCGCGAAGGCGACCGACTCGGCGGTGATCCCCCGGCTTGCGAGTCGCTGCAAGGCCTCGCCAATGCCGATACCCGCCGGCCGGAGGTAGAGATCGGGCCGCCGGTTGTCCAGCTCCACGATCGTTCGGGCATCCGCCGCGCCGAAGCGCGCGATCCAGCGCTCCACCAGCCAGCGAGGATGCGAGCCCCAGGTGCTCAGGTTCGCCGCCGGGTCCTCCTCGAACGACGGCCACGGCGGATCGCGACCTTCGCGGTCGAGCGCCTTCAGCACCCCGTTCACGAGGCCGGCCGCGCCTTCGCCGGCGGCGTTCCGCGCCAGATCGACGGACTGCGACACGGCCGCGTAGGCCGGAACGCTGCCCATCTCGAGCAGCTGGTACGCGCCGAGTCGCAGCACGTCCAGCACATCGGCCTGCAGCGACGCCAGCCCGCGCCGTACGAGCCGTGCGAGCACCCAGTCGAGGCGGCCGCGCAGCCGGATCGTGCCGTAGACCAGCTCGTGGAACCACGCGCGCTCGCGCGGGGCGAGTTGGCTCAACGCTCCGGCGGCCGCGCGGTCCAGCAACTCGCCACGGCGCACGGCTCGCAGCGTGGCGAGCGCGAGACGCCGCGGCGGCGTCTCCGTCAATCGAGCATTCCGGTCGTCGGCGAGGACGGCACGGCCACCTCCCGCTTCGGCATGCGTCCGGCGAGGTACGCCAGCCTGCCGGCCTCCGTCGCGAGGCGCATCGCTCGCGCCATCGCGACCGGATCATCGGCCTTCGCGATCGCGGTGTTCATCAGCAGTCCGTCCACTCCCTGCTCCATCGTGATGCAGGCGTCGGACGCGGTGCCGACGCCGGCGTCGACGATCACGGGGACCGAAAGGCGGCCCTTGATCTCGCGGACGTAATAGGGGTTGACGAGGCCGAGCCCGCTGCCGATCGGGCTGGCCAGCGGCATCACGGCCGCGCACCCGGCGTCCTCGAGACGCAGCGCGGTGATCACGTCCTCGTTCGTATACGCCATTACCTGGAAGCCATCGGCGACCAGCTCGGCCGCCGCGGCGAGCGTCGCCTGCGTATCGGGCAGCAGCGTCCGCTCGTCGCCGATCACCTCGAGCTTGAGCAGGTCGCCGAAGCCGGCGGCTCGCGCCAGGCGCGCGTACCGGACCGCATCCTCGGCCGTGTAGCAGCCGGCCGTGTTCGGAAGCAGAGTGAACCGCGACGGATCGAGATGATGGAGGATTGCCTCCTCCTTGCTGCGGTCGAGGTCGACCCGCCTCACGGCCACGGTCACCATTTCCGCGCCCGACGCCTCGATCGCCGCCACCATCGTCCCGTTGTCGGCGTACTTGCCCGTCCCCACGATCAGCCGGGAGCGGAACTCGCGGCCTCCCACCACGAGCCGTCCGTCCCGGACCGAGCTTTCCATCGTCGTCGCCATCTCAACCGCCCCCTACGAAGTGCACGACCTCCAGAACGTCTCCGCCCCGGACCTCCACGTCCGGTAGACGCTCGCGCGGCAGGATCTCGCGATTGTGCTCCACGACCACAAGCCGCCGGTCGAGCCCGAGCCGCTCGAGCAGGGCCGCGACATCCAGCCCCGCCTGCACCTCCCGCGACTCGCCGTTCAGCAGGATCTGGATCATCTGCAACGCAACGTCTCCGGCTCCTTTCTATCGCTGGTCTTGCCTACCCCGCGTCCGGCAAAGCCGATCCGCCTGTCGCGCCCGCCACCGCATCGAGGTACGCGACGACGGCCACTTCGAGCTCGGCCGCCCCCCATACGCCCGAAAGCACGGCGACACCCGCGGCGCCGGCTCCGAGCGCGGACGCGACCCGCTCCGGCGTCACGCCGCCGATCGCCAGCAGCCCTACGCCGCCGTGACCCGCCTCATCGAGCCCACGGCGAGCCTCCGTCAGCAGCGCCTCCCCGCCTGCCGCGACACCGGGGTGCGAGCGAGTCGGCCAGATGAGGCCCAACACTACGAAGTCCGCACCGGCGCCCGCCGCCGCCACTGCCTCCGAGGCTCCGTGCACCGACGCGCCGAGCGGCCGGCGGCCGATCAGCCGCCGCGCCTCAGCGACTTCGATCGAGCGAGCGCCCACGTGTGCGCCGACCCCCGCCAGCGTCAGCGCCACGTCGAGACGGTCGTTGACGAGAAGCAGCGCCCCCGCGTCCGCCGCCACCTCCGCCAGTGCCGCAGCGCGCCTCCAGATCTCCCGGCCCGACAGCCCGGGACCCCGCACGTGGAGCGCGATTCGCGGCCCGCCGCACCGAAGCACCGTCGCGGCTCGCGCACCAAAGGCCGCGCCGCACAGGACGCGGTCGTCCGTCACGACGTGGAGGCGGGGGAGCCGCGCGCGCACCTCGCTACCCGTCACACCAGCCGGGTGCCCTCGGGCACCGGACGGCCGCGCAACCAGTCCGGGATCGGCATGCGGCGCTTGCCGGCGGGCTTCACCTCGCGGAACCAGACGGCCCCGTCACCGCAGGCCACGAGCAGACCCTCGGCCGGGTCCGCGACCAGCACCGTGCCCGGCACGGCGCCACCGCTCTCCGGGAAGTCCGGGCGCGGACGGTACAGCTTGAGCTCATCGCCATCGAGCGACGTCCATGCCCCGGGAAAGGCGTCCAGCGCCCGCGCCCACTGCGCGACCGCCCGCGCCTCGCGGCTCCAGTCGATGCGCGTGTCCTCCCGCCGGATCCGCGGCGCGTACGTTGCGGCGTCGTCATCCTGAGGCCGCTCCTCGGCCTCACCGATCTCCAGCAGCGCGAGCGTGCCGATCAGCGCCTCCGCGCCGATCTCTGCCAGCCGCAACGCCAGCTCCGTGGCCGATTCGTCGGCCCCGATCGGCTCCTCGACCTGCATCAGGATCGGGCCGGCATCCAGCTCCTCGACCATCCGCATGATCGTGATGCCCGTCTTGTCGTAGCCGCGGATGATCGCCCACTGGATCGGCGCCGCACCGCGCAGCTCCGGGAGCAGCGAAGCGTGCACGTTGATCGAGCCAATGGGCGGCGCGGATAGCACTTCCGCTCGCAGGATCTGGCCGTAGGCGACGACCACCGAGATGTCCGCCGAGAGCTCGTGCACCCGCTCGAGGAACACATCTCCGCGCGGATGCTCGGGCTGCAGAACCGGAATGCCCTCCATCATCGCCCAGCGCTTCACCGGCGAGGGAACGCGCTTGCGACCGCGCCCGGACGGCCGGTCCGGCTGCGTGACGACACCGACGATCTCGTGACCCTCCCCGTAGAGCGCCCGCAGTGCGGGCACCGCGAAATCGGGCGTGCCCCAGAAAAGGATCCTCATGGGCGCCGCCTCCGGCAGCGCAGGCTAGTCAGGCTAGTCAGGCTAGTCAGGCTAGTCAGGCTGGCTAGTCAGGCTAGTCAGGCTAGTCAGGCTAGTCAGGCTAGGCAGGCTAGGCGGACGAGTCTCAGCGTATGGCATCTTCCGCCCTCAGCTTCTGCCACTTCTTCAACAGCATCCTGCGCTTCAGCGCCGATACCCGATCGAGGAAGAGCACACCGTCGAGGTGGTCGATCTCGTGCTGCAGCGCGCGCGCGAGCAGGCCGTGGCCCTCGATGCGCTGCTCGCCCCCCTCGCGATCGAGCGCCCGCACGACGCACCGGCCGGGACGCTCGACGAGATCACGCAGCCCGGGGATGCTGAGGCACCCCTCTTCCCCTTTCTCGACCTCTTTCGAGACCTCGACGATCTCGGGGTTCACGAGCTCGAGCGGACCGACGTCCGGATCGCGAACGTCGATCACGACGACGCAATGCAGCACCCCGACCTGCGGCGCCGCGAGCCCGACGCCGTCGGCCGCGTACATCGTCTCGAGCAGGTCGTCGATCAGGTGACGCGTCGCCTCGCCGACGCCCTCGACGTCGACGGCCTTCTCACGCAGCACCGGATCGCCCAGCAGGCGGATCTCGCGAATCATCGGCTATCGACTCCTCACGACTTGGCCGCGGCCTCTTCCTGCGCCCTGAACACACGCTGGATCTTCGGGCGCGCGATGACGAGCCGTGTGTTCTCGGCGGTCTTGACCGTCACGCGGTCCTCGGTGATGTGGATGACCTCACCTAGGACGCCTCCCTCCGTCATGATCTCGTCCCCCTTCTTCAGCGCGGCCACCATCTCGCGATGCTTCTGCTGCTGCTTCCGCTGCGGCCGGATCAACAGGAACCAGAAGATCGCCATGATCGCCCCGAACTGCAGGATCAGTGCGATCATGCCTCCGCCACCCCCACCGGATGGGGCGGCCTGCTGTAGCGACAGCGCGATCACGAACGGCATCGAGTCTATCCTCCCACGTTGGCGGCCGCGACGCCTCGGAAGCGCGCGAGCCAGTCCTCGCTCCAGCTCTCGAACGTGCCCGCCCGGATCGCAGCCCGAGCGCGCTCGCCGAGCCGGACCAGAAAGCGGACGTTGTGCAGCGACAAGAGCCTCAGCCCGAGCATCTCGCCCGCAACGAAGAGGTGGCGGATGTAGGCCCGGCTGAAATGCGTGCACGTATGACAGTCACAATCGGGATCGACCGGCCCCGCGTCGGAGCGAAAGCGCGCGCCCTTCATGTTGACCTGCCCTTCCCCCTCGATCCACGCCGTTCCGTGACGGGCATTGCGGGTCGGGGCCACGCAGTCGAACAGGTCCACGCCGCGTCGAACCGCCTCGAGCAGGTCGCACGGATAACCGACTCCCATGAGATAGCGGGGAGCCTGCGACGGCAACTCCGGCTCCAGCGCCTCGAGCGTCTCCCACATGAGCGGCTTCGGCTCGCCCACGGACAGGCCGCCAATGGCGTACCCGCTCCAGTCGTCCATCTCCCGGACCGCCCTCGCGGCGGCGCGCCGCAACTCCGGAAACACGTTTCCCTGCAGCACCGGGAAGAGGGTCTGAACCGGGCCTTCGGGGTCGGACAGCCGGATCTCGTCGAACGAGCGCCGACACCGCTCCAGCCAGCGCAGGCTGCGCTCGTGCGCGGAGCGCGCCACGTCGACTCCGCACTGCCCGGGCGGACACTGGTCGAACGCCATGATCACGTCCGCGCCGAGAGCCCGCTCGATCTCCATCACGCGCTCCGGCGTGAACAGGTGGCGGGACCCGTCGATGTGGCTCTGGAACTCGACCCCCTCCTCCCTCACGGTGTTGATGTGCCCCAGGCTGAAGACCTGAAAGCCGCCCGAATCGGTCAGGATCGGACGATTCCATCGCATGAAACCGTGCAGCCCGCCGAGCTCCCGAACGACGTCGTGTCCCGGGCGCAGGAACAGGTGATACGTATTCGCAAGCACGATCGCCGCATTCAGCCCCAGCAGCTCGTCCGGCGAAAGACCCTTCACCGTCGCCTGCGTGCCGACCGGCATGAAGGCCGGCGTCTCGACGGCCCCGTGCGGCAGGGTGAGCCGGCCCGCGCGCGCCGCGCCGGCCGTCGCATCGATGGTGAACTCGAACATTCTGGTCACCCGCCCGTCAGACGATCGCCATCGCGTCACCGTACGAGTAGAAGCGATACCGATGCTCGATCGCCTCCCGATACGCCCCCATCACCGCTTCGTAGCCACCGCAGGCCGCCACCAGCATCAGGAGCGTGCTGCGCGGAAGGTGGAAGTTCGTCACCAACCGGTCGACCGCACGAAACTCGTACCCCGGCCGGATGAATAGATCCGTCCAACCCTCGCCTGCACGCACGACGCCGTCTACCGCGGCAGCACTCTCCAGGGTGCGGACCGTCGTCGTGCCGACCGCCCACACCGCCCCCCCACCCGCACGGGCCGCCGCGATCACCCGTGCCGCCTCCTCGGACACCGAGTACCACTCCGCGTGCATCTCGTGCGCCGCCGGATCCTCGACCTCCACCGGCCGGAAGGTGCCGACCCCGACGTGGAGCACAACCCGCGCGAGCGCCGCGCCGCGCGCCTCCACGCGCGCGAGCACGGAGGGCGTAAAATGGAGGCCGGCCGTGGGGGCTGCAACCGAGCCCGGTACGCGCGCATACACCGTCTGATAGCGTTCCCGATCCTCGTCCCCCGCCTCCCGCTGGATGTATGGAGGCAGCGGAACCCGGCCGTGGCGGCGGAGCGCCTCGGCCGGATCGAGCGGCGTGTCCAGCTCCACGATCCTCTCGCCGGCCGGCGTCGAATCCAGGATCCGAACGCGGAGGTCGTCGGCGATTTCGACGACACGGCCGGGCTTCAGCTTCGCGCCCGGTCGGACAAGAGCGAGCCAGTGGCGGCCTTCGGCCGCAGGGCTAGGGGTAGGGGCGGCACGAGGCAAGGGGCGGAGGAGCAGGATTTCGGCGGGGGCGCCGGTGGGCTTGCGGCCGACGAGGCGGGCCGGGAAGACCTTCGTCTCGTTCAGCACGAGCACATCCGCTGGCTGGAGCAGGTCGGGGAGGTCGCGGAAGACGCGGTGCGCGATGCGGCCGCTCGACCGGCTCAGCACGAGCAGCCGGCTCTCCTCGCGGCGTTGCGAGGGGTGCTGCGCGATCCGCTCCGGCGGCAGGTCGTATTCGTAATCCGAGGTGCCACGCTCGTCCGCGATCGTCCGCTCTCCTTAGTCGGTCGTCCGCGGCGATCCTAGCGGGTCGGCGCCGCCGCCGCGAGCGGAAGCGGGATCGGCCCGCAGCGCGTCAGTGGCGCTGCAGGATCCAGCGACCGATGAGCGCGGCCAGAAGCAGCGTGAGCGTTAGGGCGAGGCCGGCGAGCACGCGGACGCGAGTGGACGATCCGGCCTCGGTGCCCGCCTCCGTTAGCTGGATACCGGCGGCGGTGACGTCGAAGAGCCAGGCGAGGACCAGCGCGACCGGGAAGCCTCCGACAGTGACCGCGACCAGGAAGGTGTATGACCAGTCGGGAAGCGGCAGGGCACGCAGGATCAGGTCGGCCAGCTGCAGCAGAAAGAACGCGGCCGCCACGTAGACGATCAGCACGTTGTAGACCCGGCGCCGCCGGAGCTCCGAGAGGAACGCCGCGAGCGCCGGAAGACCCTGCACGGCGCCGGAGAGGGGGTCCACCCCTTCCGCTCCGCC
Organism: uncultured Gemmatimonadales bacterium; assembly: GCA_963798855.1. Taxonomy (GTDB): domain Bacteria; phylum Gemmatimonadota; class Gemmatimonadetes; order Longimicrobiales; family RSA9; genus CAWCUU01. The sequence goes on from CAWCUU010000003.1 coordinate 264,892, forward strand.
CTCGATCTGGCCGCCTCGGATCCTCCCGAGCGTTCGCACGACCGACGCGGCGGTCGGGCGGTGCTCCGGGTTCTTCGCCAGGCAGCGCATCAGCAGCTGGCGGAGCTGCGGGTCGGGGTTCTCCATCAGCTGCGCCAGGTCGCGCGGTGGCTGACGCAGATGGGCCGCGGCGATCTCTTCGCGCGTCTCCGCCCGGTACGGACGCTGCTGTGTGAGGACCTCGTAGGCCAGCACGCCGAAGCTGTAGATGTCCGCCGCCTCGGTCACCTGCTGACCGATCAGCTGCTCCGGACTCACGTGGCCCGGGTCGCCGAGCTGCTGGTTCTCCGTCGTGAGGCGGGTGACCGCCTCGGAGCCTGTCTCGAGAATCCCGGCGATGCCGAAGTCCGAGAGCACGGCCCGGCCGGTCTCCGCCTCCCACAGCACGTTGGACGGCCGCAGGTCGCGGTGGATCACTCCGTTCCTGTGCGCCGCCTCGAGGGCCGAGGCCACCTGGCTCAGCACGCGCACGGCGACCGGCGGCGGCAACGGCCCTTCCGCGAGCAGCGCCTGCGCAAGGGTGCGGCCTTCGACGTACTCCATCACCATGTACGGTGTGCCGTCCGGAAGCCGGCCGATGCGGTGGATCGTCGCGGCGTTCGGGTGCGTGATCCTGGCGGCTGCGCGCGCCTCGCGCTCGAAGCGGAGGCGGACGAGCGCGTCCCGCGCCAGGTCCGGCAACGGCACCTTGATCGCCACCAGCCGGCGCAGCGCCGGATCCCGGGCCAGGTGGACGGTGGCCATGGCCCCGACGCCGAGCTGCCGGAGCACCTCGTACTCGGGCGCGAGGATCGCCGCGAGGTCACCGTGAGGGGTCGTCACTTCCGCGTCGCCCATGAAATCCTTGAGATTCCGATGTTCCCGAGCCCATGTTCGGGGCATTTCCCTCTCCCCGGAGGCCCGCCATGAAGCTCGCCGTGCTCTTGTTCCCGACCATGGTCGCTCTCGCCGCTTGCGCGGGAGGATCGAAAACGCTGCCGCCAGGGCAGGCGCGGCCGGTCCACGTATTCGCCGAGTGCAAGGGCGATTCGATCAGCATTCGCGTCTCCCCCTACCGCGTCGGGGTCCCGCATGGCGACATCGTCGAGTGGGACCTCACGGCAACGGATCCGAGCGTCGCCGCCGATTCGGCCGCGATCAGGCCGGCGAATCCGGGCAACTGGCCGTTCCGGGTGGTTCCAATGGTCGCAAGGCCGCGCACACCCGGACGTTCGGGAGCGCAGAAGGCCAACGCGGAGCGTGGTCCCCATCTCTATAAACTCGTGCTGTACTGCGGATCGGGGCGCACGGTCACGATCGACCCCGAGGTGATCATCGAGGACACCTGACCGATTGCGGACGCGGAAGGGATCACCGCTTCGGCGTGTCCCGTATGGTTGCGGCTCGCTTCTCGAGCGCGGCTGCACGATCCGTCCTTCCCGTCGCTCGCAGCAACTTCGCGTAGGCCCCCAGCTTGTCGACGAGATCGGGGTCGGAGGGTCCCTGTCCCTTCTCGATCAGTCGTATCGCCCGCTGATAGAGCGGCTCTGCCTCCGCGTAGCGTGCTCGGTCGCGGTAAATGTTGGCGAGGCCGGTCAGAGGCGCGGCGAGCGAAGGGTCTGTCGGTGAGAGCGTCTTTTCCTTGATGGCGAGCGCTCGCTTGAAGTACTGCTCGGCCTCGTCGTATCGCCCATCGATAGCGTACGTCTCGGCCAGGTTGTTGCTCGCCGCCGCGACCCTCGGATGATCCGGTCCCAGCGTGGCCTCGTAGATCGACAGCGCCCGACTGTAGGCACGCTCGGCTTCCGCATAGTTGCCCTGCGTGTACGCGACGACACCGACATTGCTCGCCGCCCCCGCGATGGCCGGATCGTTGCCGGGGAGGACCTTCTCGTCGATGGCGAGCGCCTGCCTGAAGTAACGCTCCGCCTCGGGGATGTTGCGCGTGTGGTAGTACAGCGCCCCGAGATTGCCCACCGCAGCCGCCATGGCCCTGCTCTCCGCCCCGGAGACCTCTCGCTGGATCACCATCGCCCGACGGAGCAGCGGCTCCGCCTCACCATAGCGACCCTGCTGCATGTACACGGCACCGAGACTCCCGATCGCGGCCGCCGTCTCTTCATCGCTCACGGAACGCCGACGTCCGATGTCGACGGCCCGCAGGAGGGCCGCTTCGGCCTCGGAGAAATTGCCCTGGGACCGATAAAGCTGGCCGAGCCTCGTCAGGCTGATCGCGAGCTCACGCTGGTCGCCCGATCGCTCATCCTGAGCGACGGCCTTCCGAAGCAGCGGGAGCCCAGCCGCATACAGACCGAGCTGCCGGTAGACGGTACCTATGGTGCGCATGAGGCGCGCCTGGACCTCGGGCTCGCCCGCGAGCTCCGCGTCGATGCTCGACGCGCCCCGGTCCAGGATCTCGCGCGCCGTAATGGAGTTCCCGCGGGCCTCGCTGGGATCACTGACCTGGAACAGCGAGACCAGGAAATCCGAGACACGTTGCGCCGTGCGTGCCTCCCGCTCCGCAACGGCCTGGGAGGCGCGCGCGTGCACGAAGCCGACGGTCGCGGCGCTCGCACCGGCCAGCACGGCCACCACGGCGATGGCGGCCGCCACGACCGCGGCGCGGTGTCGCCGCACGAACTTGCCGAATCGATAGCTCACGCTTGGGGGCCGAGCGAGGATCGGCTGGTTCGAGAGGTGCCGCTCCAGCTCGAGGGCTAGGCCGTTCGCAGTCTCGTAGCGGCGCGTGCGGTCCGTCTCGATCGCCTTCAGGATGATCCAGTCGACGTCTCCCCTCAGCTCCCTGCGCAGGAAGCGGGGCGTCGTTCGTCGGAGTGCCGCGACCGTCGATTGGCCGGGGCCGAGGCCGGTCAGGCGCGTGCTCGGGCGGGTCAGCGAGCGCTCCCGCAGCGCGAGGGCGAGTGACATCCCGGGCGCGCCCGCGAAGTCGAACGGCAGCGTCCCGACGACCAGCTCGTAGAGGATCACGCCCAGCGAGTAGACGTCGGTGCGCGTGTCCACGTCCAGGCCGGACATCTCGGCCTGCTCCGGGCTCATGTACTCCGGGGTCCCGATCATCTGCCCGACGCGGGTGACGAGCGTGCGTTCTGTCAGCTCCTGCCCCATCGCCTTCGCGATACCGAAGTCGATGACCTTCACGATGGGGCGGTTGTCGCGCTGGCTGACGAGCACGTTCGATGGCTTGAGATCCCGGTGGATCACGCCCTTTTGGTGCGCGTGCTGTACGGCGTGGCAGACGTCAATGAACAGGCGCAGCCGCTCGTCCACGGTCAGCTTGTGGGTGTCGGCATACGCCGTGATCGGCGTCCCCTGCACCAGCTCCATCACGAAATAGGGCCGGCCGGTGTCGGTGACGCCGCCGTCGTAGATCTTCGCGATGTTCGGGTGGTCCATCACGGCGAGCGCCTGTCGCTCGGACTCGAAGCGGGCGATCACCTGCTTCGAGTCCATGCCCAGCCTGATGATCTTCAGAGCGACCCGGCGGCGGACGGGCTCCGCCTGCTCGGCGAGGTACACGACGCCCATGCCGCCCTCGCCGAGCACATCGAGGATCTTGTACGGGCCGATCCGATCCGGGCGATCGGAATCGCGGCCGCCGCCCTGGAGTATGGGCGTCGCACCGGGGATTTCAGGCCCGGGCGTTTCCGGAGACGCGGGCGCGTCCGGTCTTGACATGACGGCTTCCCGCTCCGGGGGTTGCGAGTCGGACGCTGGAGCCGACGGCCACACGGAATCGGTTACGGCGCCACCGTCATGGTGGGGCCGCCCTCTGAGCCGTGCCGACGTGGGAGGTTCGCTTCTACAATTCCGCTTTTGGGAGCCGGTGTCAACTGGAACGTAGGCCGGATGTTTCCGGAAAAGTGCCGATCGCGCGGGCTTCAACCCTCCGGCTCGCCGACCATCGGCCCCTCGGTGATCCATTCCCGCACCTCGCGCAGCCGGTCGAGCAGGACCCAGAGCCGCGGCTCACGCGATTTTGAGTCGACGTGCCCGGAACCCTCCCAGCGGGCGACGTAGCCGAGCATCCACCGCTCGATCGGGTGCGTGCCCGGCTCATCGCGTCGCTCCAGGCGGCAGCAGAGCTGGCCCAGGTCGACGGCGAAGCGACGCTCGATCCGTCGCAGAGCTCGCAGCCGCTCCAGCGTCTCGCCCGCCTTCGCCTCTTTCAACGCGGCGGTCATGCGCAGGTATGAGTTGCCATGCTCGCGGCAGCGCGCCGCCAGCAGGCGACAATCGGCCAGGGTCAGGGATACGACGTCCACGAGCCCCTCCTCACCTCTCGAAGAGGGTGGCCTGGCCGTCGGCCGTCCGGTCCGCCGGCAGCGTGAAGCCGAAGTGCCGATACGCCTTCGGAGTCGCGACGCGGCCGCGCTGCGTGCGCATCAGAAAACCGTTCTGGATCAGGAACGGCTCGTAGACTTCCTCCAGCGTCCCGGCGTCCTCCCCTACCGCCACGGCGAGCGTGTTGAGGCCGACGGGACCGCCGTCGAAGTGCTCGATGATCGCCTTGACAATGCGACCGTCCATCTCGTCCAGCCCGTACTGATCGACATCCAGCATGGCGAGCGCATCGTCCGCCACCGCCTTCGTGATGGTGCCATCGGCGCGCACCTCGGCGTAGTCGCGAACGCGGCGCAGCAGGCGATTCGCGACGCGCGGCGTGCCTCTCGCCCGCCGCGCGACCTCCAACGCGCCGGCCTCGTCGCAGCCGACGGCCAGGATCTCGGCGCTGCGCTGTACGATCACGACGAGGTCATCGGTCGAGTAGTAGTTGAGCCGTTGCACGATGCCGAAGCGCGCGCGCATCGGCGGTGTCAGCAGTCCGAAGCGAGTCGTCGCCCCGACGAGCGTGAAGCGCTCCACCGGAACCGTCACCGTCTGCGCCTTCGGCCCCTCCGACAAGCGGATATCGATGCGGTAGTCCTCCATCGCCGGATAGAGGAACTCCTCGATGACGGGCCTCAGCCGATGGATCTCGTCGATGAAGAGGAGGTCGCCTTCGCGCAGGTTCGTCAGGATCGCGACGAGGTCACCGGGCTTTTCGAGCACCGGTCCCGACGACGTCTTGATGTTCACGCCCAGCTCACGGGCCATCAGCATCGCGAGTGTCGTCTTGCCGAGGCCCGGAGGCCCGTGGAACAGCGTGTGATCGAGCGCCTCGCGGCGCCCGGTCGTCGCCTCGATCGCGATCTGCAGGGCCTCCTTCACCTTGCCCTGACCGATGAACTCCGACAGCCGCTGCGGCCGCAGCGACAGCTCGACCGCGCTCTCCTCGGTCAGCACCTCGGGTGTCGTGATCTCGGATCTCAACGGACCGGGTCCGGCTTTCTCGTGGGGGCTCGATTCGGTACGACGACCTCCGGCGTGAAAGATAGGCGGTGCGCACACGAATGCTCAAGCGGTCGGCGCGTGCCGTGCGGTCCGTGCCTCAGCGCGGCGGGGTAAGCTCCCCGTCGATGATCGCCGCGAGCTCCTCCTCCTCGCGCCAGCGTGTCTCGAGGGCGCCGAGCTCGAGATCCAGAAGGCGCGCCTCGGTCGTCTCGTTGAGCGCGATCTCGAGCGCGAGCGCGTCGGCCGGGCGCATGCGGTGCGGCCGGATCCGCCGGTCGACCGCCCGGCGCAGCACGGCGTCCGCGGAGCCGGCACGCTCGACCACGCTCACGCCTTCGCCGAGCCCGGCCGCATCGGCTCCGGCGAAGTTTCGGTAGGCGAGCAGGCGACGCAGCGTGTGCGTCGCGGCCGTGCCGCCGATCACGTACCCACCCTCCCGGCCGGCCCAGCCACAGGCGCGACAGGACCGCACCAGCACGAGGTCCGTCCGCGCCTGCTCGAGGTGCAGCTCATCGCGGAAGCCCACCCGTTTGATGATCCGGCCGCAGCACGGGCACGCCGCCCGGCCCTTCCACGCCGTGAGCCCGAAGTGCCGCCGCCTGGATCCCTCGATCCAGCGCTCGGGGTCGCGCCACCCCCAGATCGGCAGCCCCGTCAGCATGAGCGCGAAGATCGCCTCCAGCACCTTGCCTCGCCGCACCGTTCGATCGGCCCTCTTGCGGCGCTTCAGGAGCTCGTGGCCGAAGCGCCACCACGCCGTTTCCCGCAAGCCCGCGCGCCCGACGCGCACGACCTGCATTGGGCCGTTCTCGAAGAGCGCGATGTTGTCCGTGTGCCGGAGCAGCCGTCCCCCGTCCCGGGTCATGCGCTCGAGCTCTTCCAGCGTTTCCCAACGCTCCTCAATGGGCGCAAGCGTCCAGCGCCGGCAGCCATCGCAGATCGTCCAGAGACGGCCGCGCTCGGCGTCGAAGGCGACGCGTCTTCCGAGCGGCATCGTCTCGACGACGTCGTTCGCCTCGAACGGGCGATGGCAGGAAAGGCAGCGGCGAAACACGGCTCAGCGGCCTGGGTGCTCCCCGCGGAGCATCGAGTAGATCACGGCATCCTCGAACACACCCCACTTCAGGTAATACTGTCGCAGCGTCCCCTCGCAGCGCATCCCGATCTTGCGCAGAACGGCGCCGGAGGCCGGATTGCGCGGAAAGTGCGCGGCCTGGATGCGGTTGAGGCCGAGACGCTCGAAGCCATAGGATACCACCGCGCGCGCGGCCTCCGTCGCGTAGCCCCGGTTCCAGTACGGCTTGCCGATCCAGTACCCCATCTCCGCGCGGCGATGATCGCCGTCCAGGTGCAGGCCGACCGCGCCGATCAGTGCATCCGTCTCGCGATCCGCAACGGCGAAGTTCACTGCATCTCCGCGCGCGAGCCCTCCGGCCTGCCGCGCAAGCCAGGCTTCCGCGTCGTCACGGGTGTAGGGGTGAGGAAACGTGAGCATGCCCGCGGCGAGGGCTCGCTCGGCGCCGAGCCAGACGATCGTGTCGATGTCCGCCGGTCGAGGGCCCCGCAGACGCAGTCGCGCCGTCTCCAGTTCGGGCTGCTCGAGGGGGAAGCTCGAGGGGTCCATGCCGCAATATCGGCCGGCGGCGGAGGCGATTCCAGCCTCGCGATCAGCCGGATGCGCCGTCCACGCGCCGCCCGGCACGATCGTCCGAAGCCTCCGAGGCGGTCGGCCGAGGACGCAGCAGGCGCAGCATCCGGTGCAGCGAGGCTGCCGCGGGACCGGCCAGCACCAGCAGCACCAGCGGGTCCCGACGCGGGCTCAACCCACCGAGCGGACGGGCCAGGAACTGCACGAGCGCGGTGAGGCCGCCGAGAAGCGCGGCAGCGAGCAGACCCCGCACGACCGGTCGATCACGCAGCCGGAATGGACGAACGAGCACGGAAACCACGAGCGCCGCGACACCGATCAGCGCGGTGAGCGACCAGGAAAGGAAATAGGCGCTGCCGGCGAGCGACGTGACGTCCACGTGCCCGGTCGTCGCGAGCATCTCCAGCATTCTCGCGCGCAGCCCGTAGGCGAAGAGACCGCTCCAGCGCAGCAGCCGGGGCGTGATGAGCAGGATCGCGGGTCCAACGGCCAGGAAGAGCTCCGCCCAGAAGACGCGGTCGCGGCGACGAAACATGGCGGGAAGGTGGCCGGCGTCAAGCCATCGGACAAGGAGCCTGAACGACAGAGCCGGCGCCGCGCAGAGCGCGGCGCCGGCGACCGGCGGATCCACTCACGAGAGGCCTAAACGAGCTCCGGCACCCCCGCGACCTCTTCCTCCGCCGGCGACACGGGCAGCACCTCCACTTCGACGTCCACCCCCTCCCGTACGCTGCCCGTCACGACACAGAAGTCCTCGAAGAGCTCGAGGCAGCGTGACATGCGCCCGCGATCCTCCTCGGAGACCATGGGGGCGAGCCGAACGGCAATCGTCCCGATTCGCAGCCGACCCCGCTCGTTCCGCACCAGGGTCCCTTCCACCTGCACCTTCATTTCCGTCACATCGACGCGCGACTTGCGCAGGCAGAACAGCAAGCTGGCGGCCAGGCAGTTGCCGATCGCGGCTCCCAACATGCGCGAGGCGTTTGGTCCGTTGGAGCGGCCGAGCGGTGCCGGCTCGTCCACACGCACATCATCGACTCCAGGCATCTCGAAGTCAATGTCGAACTCGTATCCATCGCGGAGCGTGAGTCCCAGCGAAAATCCGGTCTCCGACATCGGCATCTCCTTTCGGCGCGCCTCTGGCACGGGCACTTCCAGAATGGGCGTGGCGCTCGCGGTCTCGCGCGAGGGCGTCCGCCTGACGGCGCGAGCGCCGCCGACGCGGGGCACCTCCCGCACCCTTCACGGATTCAAGAATGCTTCCGAGCTTCCGGGCGCAACGTAGGGAAAGGCCGGAAATGGTGTCAGGGTTCCGCGGAGACCGTCCCGGCGCTCGCCCCCTCGGCCGGCGGGACATCTTCGAGCGCGGCGGTGTCGCCGATCCGGATCTCCCCGCCCTGCACCACGACGCCGAACACGCCGCCGTTCCACTCCGGACGCATCGCGTCCCGCAGCCCGAGCAACGCATCGTCCATCCGCTCGCACGGCCGCGTCTCGCCCATGATCGCGATCCGGCAGGCCCCGAGCACGAGCACCCTGCCCCGACTCTCCTTCAGGCCGATCCCGCTGATCAACACGTTCGCACGCCTCGCCGCCGGATCCAGATCCGCGCCGAGCGCGCCCATCATGCGCTGCCACGCCTCGCGCTCGATGATCGTGACCTGGCGTCGCCCGCCCTGATTGGCGTTACCGACGATACCGCGGTCCCGCACCAGCTCGGCTCGATCCACCGCATCCATCGGCGCGAGCTTCGCTCGCTTCAACCAGATCGCGTCCACTCTTCCCATGGGGCCTCCTTTCAGTCGGCCAGGCGCTAGAGACAGCGTTCGAGTCAGGCGTGAACAGCAGGCGTTCAAATCAGGCGCGAACAGCAGGCGTTCAAATCAGGCGCTCGAACCGGCCTTCGGCAAGAGGCGGCGCTCGCCCACCGTCAGCGCCTGCCGTTCGCGCCTGCTGTTCGCGCCTGCCGTTCGCGCCTGCCCTCAGCGCCTGCCGTTCGCGCCTGTCCTCAGCGCCTGCCGTTCGCGCCTGCTGTCAGCGCCTGCCGCAGGCTGTGCAACCATGAAACCTTGCCTCGTCTTACATTGTAGTAGCGGGGTGAGGCCGGGTGCCGGAAGCCGCACGACGCGGCGGGTGGGGGACGGGGCCGGCGTGCACCGCCAGACCAATCGGAGGACAAGATGCGGACGAAGAGCCCAAGGTGGGCCGGAACGGCGGCGGGGCCGCGCGCCGGCGCGCTGCTGTTGGCGGCGCTTTTCATTGTGGGGAGCGTCGGCTGCGCTAAACGCGTCTCGCGCATCGACCCCAACAGCGTCACGGACCTGTCCGGGCGGTGGAACGATACGGATTCGCGGCTAGTCGCGAACGCTCTGATCCAGCAGAGCCTCGGCGGCCCGTGGATCTCGCGCTACTCGCAGGCCAACGGTGGCGAATCGCCGACGGTGATCGTCGGGGCGTTCGACAACAAGACAATGGATCACATCGCGGTCGGCACGTTCGTCAACGACCTCGAGCGCGCATTCGTCAACTCCGGCGCGGTGAAGGTGGTCGCAACCAGCGAGGAGCGGGGAGAGATCCGCGCCGAGCGACAGGATCAGCAGGAGCATGCCCGTGCCGATACGCGAGCGAAGCTCGGCCAGGAGCTGGGCGCCGACTACATCCTGCAGGGGACGATCGAGGCGATCGAGGACAGCGAGGGTCGCGAGAAGGTCGTCTACTACCAGGTGGATGCACAGCTGATCGACCTCGAGACCAATGTCAAGACGTGGGTCGGACAGCACAAGATCAAGAAGTACATCGAACGGCCACGCATTGGCTTCGACCATTAGGAGGGCATCATGAAACGCCGGACACTCGCGCTCGGGCTCGGTCTGGCCGTTCTCGCCGCCGCGTGCGCGCCGAAGCGGGTTCACGAGGAGCCGATTCTGCGAAACGGGGATCGGACCCCCGACCCGGATGCGGTCGCGGCCCAGGCATCGGGTCAGGCCGGAGCGCAGCAGGCGATCGCCGATCGGCGCGATGACCTCTCGGCCGACGCCATGGCGGACTGCGCGCCGTCCGTGTGCGAGGCGATCGCGCGCGGAGAAGTCGCTCTCGGAATGAGCACCCGACAGGTCCTCGCCGCGACGCACACGACCGAGGACGCGTGGACGATGCGGAACAGCGGCCCGGCCACGGTGCTGGTGCCGGCCACGAGGCAGGACGCGCCGAAGGATGTCATGGGATCCATCGCGCTCGTACAGCTGCGCGACGGTCGCGTCGTCGCGTACGGCTACCGCGAGGCGCAGGGCGTGCGCGTCGTGAACGAGCCGGGGGACGCCACTACGCAGGGCCGCGCGAGCGCGATCGCGGAGCAGCTGCTTCGCGAGGGCAATGACTACACGGCCCGCGGCGACCTGAAGAGCGCGCTCGACCGGTACGATCGGGCCGACATCCTGCGTCCGAGCGACCCGATGACGACGTATCGGATCGCGACGACGCTGGACAAGGCGCTGCGGCCGTACGAGGCGCTGATCCGCTATCAGCTCTTCCTGCACCAGATGGAGCTGGAGACGATCAAGGCACAGGGCGAGGCGTACGCGAACATCGCGCAGGCGATCGCCTACGCGAAGGAACGTGTCATCGTCCTGGACAAGCGTTAGGCAAGTCATGCGGATCCGGCGCGGCAATGTGGGCGCGCGCCGGTCGGGAGGCGCGGCGAGGGCGGGCACGCTCATCGTCGCGCTCGCCCTGCCGCTGCTCGCCACGGGATGCGGCGGCTTCTTCCGCCACTACGACGTGGCACCGAACGGGCTCGAGCGCACGGACTACGAGCTGCGCCGCCTGCTCTCCGAGGAGAGGTACGACACCGCCTTCGCGCACATCCGCAACGACCGGTACGCGCCGAAGGACGACCTCCTGCGCCAGCTTTACGTCGGCCTGATCGCGCACTACGCCGGACGTCACAAGGAAGCCGCGAACGCGCTCGAGCATGCGGCCGCTCTGGCCGACGACCGCTACACCAAGTCGATTTCCCGGGGCGCCCTCTCCCTCGTCACATCCGACTACGCGCTGAAGTACGAGCCGTCCACCACGGAGCGGCTGCTGCTGCCCTATTACGCGGCGCTGGACTACCTGACCGCCGGCGACGGAGCGGGCGCCGCGGTCGAGGCGCGTCGTATCGCCACGCTGCTCGAGCGCGCGCGTGACGACCACCGCGACGTCGATCCGGCAGTCGTCAGATTTCTCCGCTACTTCAGCGGGGCCGTCTTCGAGTCCAACGGTGACCTGAACGACGCCAATGTCGCCTATCGCAACGCCGTGCTCGCGGACACGGGCGAGACGCCAGGTCCGGGTGCGCTGCCTCCCAGGCTGATCGGCCGCCCCGAGGCGGACTCGGGCGAGGTCGTCGTGATCCTCGAGCGCGGCTTCGTGGCGCACCGTGTCGAACAGGGGCTCTTCGTCGCGCTCGGCGATGGAGAGGTCACCGCACTCGCGGGCGGCTCGACCAATGATCGCTACTCCACGGCCAGGGGCGTCGCGACCCGGCTGCTGAGCCATCACGATACGGACGGCCCGGACGGCACGCTGTTCATCGGCCGAGCCGGCCAGCGCTACGACCCCGGCTGTGACGCCTGGCACCCGGATGTTGCAGGTGCCGCGACGGATTCGATCCCGCCCGACAGCTCCGTGGAGCGTGCGCCGACGCCCGTCCTCGACCTGACCGCCGCCGGTGACGCCCCGACAGCCGCGCTGCACCGGGGGTGCGACCGGCTCCACCCCGGCGCCGGCGACATCGACTACCTGCTGCACATTGCCTGGCCCGCCTTCCACGAGGCGGCCGCGCCGACGTTCGCGGCGCGCATCGGCAGCGACGCCGGCGCCGAGCTCTCCGGACCCGCTCTGACCCTCAATGTCTCGTCGGCGGTGGTGTCGGACTTCCGGCGGGAGCTGCCGCTTCTGCTCGCGCGGACGATCGCGCGGGCGTCGACGAAGTACGCGATCAGTCGCGCACTCGAGTCGGAGGTGTCGAAGAAAGACGAGAAGCTGGGCAAGATCGTCGGTGTCCTCGGCGACGCCGCCGCGGTGCTGACAGAGCGGGCGGACACCCGCTCCTGGACGCTGCTGCCCGCCGGAATCTCGATCGCCCGACTCCGGCTACACGCGGGGACGCACACGCTGTGGCTGCTGCCGGACGGCTCGTTATCCGGAGCGCCCGATCCCGACGTCGGGGACCCGGCCACATCCAGCCGCCAGCCGCTGGGAACCGTCGATGTGCCCGTGCGCGGCGTCGCGATCCTCTCGGCCCGGCTGTGGCACTGATCGCTCAGCGGCCGACCTCCGCGAGCGCGGCCTTGATCAGCTGGGGACCCTCCAGATCGGGCGTCTGCTCCAACGCCCGCCGCACCGCCGTCCCCGCGACCACCGCCGAGTAGCCCAGCGAGACGAGCGCGCCGACCGCCTTCTCGGCGCTGCGACCGCTCGGGCGCTCGGGCGCACCGTAGGCGAGATCGTCCAGCTTGTCCGTGAGCTCGACGATCACCTTCTCGGCCTTCTTCGTGCCGAGCCCCGGAACCTGACGCAGCGAAGGGATGTCGCGGCCGCGGATCGCGGCGACGAGTCGCTCGGGAGAGAGCGTGGAGAGCATCGCGAGCGCGAGCCGTGGCCCGACGCCGGACGCGCCGAGAAGGCGACCGAACAGCGTGCGCTCGCGCGCATCCAGGAAGCCGTACAGCTCCTGCGCATCCTCCCGCACGACGAGCCAGGTCCGCAGCTCGACCTCCTCGCCCTCCCGCGGCAAGCGCTCGAGCACGGAGAGCGGAACGGCGATCTCGTAAGCGACGCCGGCCGCCGTCATCACCTCGAGCGAATCCATCCCGCGGCGCACGAGGCGCCCGCGAACGCGACTGATCACGGCCGATATCCGGCCGCTCGATGCAGCAGCTCGGCGTCGGTCGGGATGCGCTCTCGCGCGACGCCGATCGAAAGCGTGTTGCAGTGACAGAGCGCCACGGCCACACCGTCGGCCGCGTCGTGCGGGCGGGGCGGCTCCTTCAGGCGGAGCAGCCTCTGGACCATGTACTGCACCTGCTCCTTCCCCGCCCTGCCGCGTCCGACGATCGCGTTCTTCACGGCGGAGGCGGAGTACTCGGCGACCTCGATGTCGCGAAGTGCCGCGGCGAGCATTACGGCTGCGCGCGCGTGGCCGAGCACGATGGTTGTCCGCACGTTCCGCCCGTAGAAGACGTCCTCCACGGCGACGACGTCCGGCGCGTGGCGATCCGCGAGCTCCGCGATGCCTTCGAAGATCTCGCGCAAGCGACGGGGCAACGACGCGGAAGCCTCCGTGCGGACGACGCCGCACTCCACGAGCGACACGGCGCCGCCGTCCGAGCGGACGACGACGCCGTAGCCCGTCGCTGCGGTGCCGGGATCGACGCCGAGGACCTTCAAGCGCCCGCCGCCGCCATCACGGTGTCCGAGATCTCGGCGTTGGTGTGGACCTTCTGCACGTCGTCGTTGTCGTCGAGGAGGTCGAGGATGCGCAGAAGCTTCCTCGCCTCGTCGCCGTCGAGCTCGACGGTCGTGCGGGGGACCATGCTCAGCTGCGCGTCGCTCCAGGCGATCGCCCGCTCGCGCAACTCGTCCTGCGTCGCGTGGAGCGCGGTCGGCGCCGTCGTGATGAGGAAGTCGTCGCCCTCGCGGCGCATGTCTTCGGCGCCCGCCTCCAGCGCCGCGAGCATCAGCGAGTCCTCATCATAGCGGGAGCCATCGACGTAGATCTCGCCCTTCCTCTCGAACTGCCATGCAACCGAGCCGTTCTGACCGAGGTTGCCGCCGTTGCGGTCGAGGATGTAGCGCAGCTCGGAGACGGTGCGATTCGCGTTGTCCGTGAGCGTCTCAATGTAGAGTGCCACACCACCGGGGCCGTAGCCCTCGTAGACGACCTCCTCGAAGTGATAACCCTCCGCGTCGCCGGTCCCGCGCTCGACCGCCCGCTCAATGTTGTCGTTCGGCATGTTCGCGGCCTTCGCGGTGTCCATCGCCAGCCGCAGCCGCGGGTTGAAGGATGGATCGCCACCACCCTCGCGGGCCGCCACCGTGATCTCCCGGATCAGCTTCGTGAAGACCTTGCCGCGCTTCGCATCGTTCGCCGCCTTCTTCCGCTTGATCTGCGCCCATTTGCTGTGGCCTGCCATGTGCCTGCTCTCCCTGCTCCGGCTGCTCGAGTCGTCTTCGTCCCCGCGGGCGATCGACTGTCGAATATACGGATCGCGGCGGCGCGGCCAAAAGGGGTCAGGCGGTGATCCGCGTGAACGTGAGGGCGAGGAAAACACCGTAGCAGGCGAGCAGGACGATGCCTTCGCGCCGACCCAGCCGGTGACGAATCAGAGCGAGCGGAAAGAGGGCCGCGCTCAAAGCGACCATCACCGGCAGATGAAGCGCCAGCATTGACGGCGCGATCCGCAGCGGCCGCACCATCGCGGCGAGACCGAGGATGCCGAGAAGGTTGAAGATGTTGGAGCCGACGATGTTGCCGCCCGCGATGTCGCCCTGCCTGCGCGTCGCGGCCGCGAGCGACGTCGCGAGCTCCGGCAGCGACGTGCCGATCGCGACCACCGTGAGGCCGATCACGAGCTCCGAGATGCCCAGGATGCGCGCGAAGAAGATGGAGCTCATCACGAGCAGCCGCGCGGAGATCGCGAGCGCCGCCAGTCCCCCGAGGACCAGCGTACCGTCCCGGAAGCGCCCGACCTGCTCGCGGTCGGTGGCCGAGGAGAGCAGCAGCCCTGCGCGTCGCGACGAGGGGACCGCCTCCCGCTCGACGGACGCCGCCCGCAGCGTCCATACGGTGTAGGCGACCAGACCCGTCACGAGCAGCGCGCCCTCCGCCCGGCTGAGCACTCCGTTCCAGCCGAGCGCGAACAGCGCGAGGGAGACCACGACCATCACGGGGATGTCCCGACGGACGAGGCTGCGCCCCAGAGGGATCGGGCTGAGGACCCCCGTCAGTCCGAGAATCAACGCAATGTTGGCGATGTTCGAGCCGATCGCGTTACCTACGGCGACGTCCATGCGCCCCGCCGCCGACGCCATCACGCTGACGACGAGCTCGGGGGCCGACGTGCCGAACGAGACGATCGTCAGTCCGACCGCGAGCACGCTGATGCCCAGCGAGTACGCCAGACGCGCCGCGCCCGCAACGAGCCACTTCGCCCCGAGCGACAGTCCCGCAAGACCCAGCAGGAAAGCCAGTATCTGGATCAGCATTCCGCACAGGATAGCGGAACCGCCCCCGGAGGCGCCACCTGCCACGGAGACCGGCAAGGCTGGAGCCCCCGGCCAGCCCCCGGGCGAATCCGCCGGCTACACGAACTCCAGCAGACGGGCCTCGGAGTCTCCGACCCATTCGATCCGCAACCTCACGTGGCTCCCCTTCCGCAGCCGGCCGAACATCGAAGTCATCGGGTCGGACGGACGATCCGGCAACCGAACCAGCACCGAGCCATCATCGGCCAGCCTCAGCTCGAAGACGCCTGCGTCCGAGTCCACGCGTGTCACATACCCCGTCAGCTTCTGCACCCCGCCCGGCTGGTACGTTCCGCTCGGTTCATCGGATGGCCCCGGCGGACGCACTGCACCGATCCGGTCGTAACCGCGGTCCTGCGCCGTCTGCCGGACGTCGATCCGCTGCGTGTAAAGCCTTCCGCTGCCGACATCTTCCACATCCATTGCAACGAGGTCACCGCGCTCCAGCGCGCTCACGCGATACTGCTCGTTTCCGTAATAGACCGTGGTCCGGTCGTCGAATTCGACCCGCTCCACGTCCCCACGGTCGGTGCGCACTTCGATCTCGCGATATCGCTCATCCACGTACTGGACCTCTCCGACCACCTGACCGCCGCCGCCCGGCAGTATCCCTCCGAGGCTGGCGCACCCCGCACCGCCGATCGACAGGCCGAGCACGGTCATCAGTATCGCGTATCTCGCCTCGCCTACCCCTCGCATCGCCAATGTCACCTCCGCTGCCGTGAGCGACTGGACTCGCACAGCGGCATAGCGCAAGAGAGGTGCCATCCAGATCTATCGTAAGCCCTTGTATCATAGCAACTTCTGCGAATTCAGCCGGCCAAGGCACGAGCGCTCCTACGGGCGTGGGACGGCGCCCCCGGCGCTGAAGGGGCCGCACCCCGGCGCACCTCCTCGGTGGAGTTGTCGAGTGCTCGAAACACCCTTTACTTTTCAGTCGTATTAGCGTGCGGTCCGGCGTCCGCCACGCCGGTCTTCCTGTCCGACACCAATCAGAGCGACCTCGGGTCGCGGGAGGCTCTCCAATGAAGCGGTGGGCAAAGCGTTTCGGCATCACGGTGATTGCGCTCGTCGTGGTCCTGGGCGCGGCAGCGGCGGGTGTGTTCGGCTTCACGACCTCTCGGATGAACCGTCACTACTCGATCGCTCCCGAGCCGGTGGCGGTTTCGATGGATGGGGTGACGATCGCGCGGGGCAAGCACATCGTCGAGGCGGTCACGAAGTGCATCGACTGCCACGGCGACGATCTGGGCGGCAAGGTGTTCATCGAGGACCCGATGATGGGACGTTTGAGCGCGTCCAACCTGACGCCCGGACAGGGCGGTGTCGGCAGCCGGTACACGAACGAGGACTACGTGCGGGCGATCCGGCACGGCGTGCGGCCGGACGGCACGCCGTTGCTGTTCATGCCGGCGCAGGAGTTCACGAACCTGAGCGACGAGGACCTCGGTGCGGTGATCGCCTACATCCGGAGCCTGCCGCCGGTGAAGCACGAGCTACCGCCGAACGACATCAAGCTGCTGCCACGCGTCCTGCTGGTGACCCGCAAGCTGGATCTGCTGCCGGTGGAGCTGATCGACCACACGCCGCACCGGCGCACGGCCCCACCCGCGGGCCCGACCGCGGAGTACGGCCACTACCTGGCGGAGGTCGGCGGCTGCTTCGGATGTCACGGAAAGAAGCTGCAAGGCGGGCCGATCCCGGGTGGTCCGCCCGACTGGCCCGCGGCGGCCAACCTGACCCCGGCCGGCGAGCTCGGGCAGTGGAGCGAAGCGGACTTCGCGAAGGCGCTGAGCACGGGCGTGCGGCCGGATGGACGGCAGCTGAGCCTGGTCATGCCGTGGGCGTACACGGCGCGGCTGACGCCGGACGAAGTGCGCGCGCTTTGGGAGTACCTGCGTACCGTGCCCGCGGCACAGTAGCGCCGCCCCTCCGAGCCGGCGGCCGAACCGTCGTCAATCGCCATGGATCAGCTGCAGTGACGGATGGTCGGCGCTCTCGACCTGCTCGAACGTGCACTGCCGCGGCGCCTTGTCCGGACGCCAGCGCAGGAAGCGCGTGCCGTGGCGGAAGCGTCCGCCACTGAAGTGATCGTATTGGACCTCGGCGACGAGCTCGGGTCGCAGCGAAACCCACCCCGTATCCCGGCCGCGCGACCAGCGGCTGGGCGCTCCGGGCGCCGACCCCGTAAAGCTCGGTCCTCCGGCGAGCGGCTCGAGAAGTGGGATCAGCTCGCGGCGCTCGTCGTTCGAGAAGGCGGACGTGAAGCCCACGTGGTGGAGGAGCCCATCATCGCCGTAGAGACCGAGCAGAAGGGACCCTACGACTCGGCCGCTGGAGGCGTAGCGGAAGCCGCCGACGACGCAGTCGGCCGAGCGCAGGCGCTTGATCTTGCGCATCGCGCGCTCACCGGAGAGGTAGGGCTCGTTCAGCCGCTTCGCGACGACGCCGTCGAGGCCTCCGTGCTCGCCTCTCAGCCACGCTTCGGCAGTCTCGCGCTCGGTCGTCGCCGGCGACAGCTGCAGTGACGAATCGCGGAAGTTGCGCTCGGCGAAGGCCTCCAGCGCCGGCCGCCGCTCCGCCAAAGGAAGCGAGGTAAGGTCGCGCCCCGCCTCCACGAGCAGGTCGAACGCGATCAGCACGGCCCGGTGCTCGGCGACCAGCTTGCGCACACGGCTCTCCGCCGGGTGCAGCCGGAGCTGCAGCTGGTCGAAGGATAGCCCGCCGTCCACCGGGATCACGAGCTCGCCATCGAGCACGAAGCTGCGCGGCCGCAGACGACCAATGGTCTCCACGATATCCGGGAAGTAGCGTCCGAGCGGCCTGCACGACTTCGACTGCAACCGAACGTCGGCGCCGTCCCGGAACGCGATGCAGCGGAAGCCGTCCCACTTCGGCTCGTACTGCCAGCCCCCTCCACGCGGGACCCGCCGCGTCTGGCGCGACTCCATGGGCGGAAACGGAGGCCCGATCGGCAGGCTCATCGGGCGCCACTCCGGATCAGTGGCTCGAGATCGAAGCGTCCGCGGCTGGCCCAGACGAGGGGTCGCCACAGGTCGCCGCGCGTTTCGACGCGAGCCGGGACGTTCTCGAGCCGAAACTGCTCCGGCTCGATGCCGCGCTCCACCTCCTCCCAGGCGATCGGCGTGGATACCGTCGCGAGCGGGGTCGGCCGCACGGAGTAGACCGAGGCGAGCGTCTTGCCCCACGCGTTCTGGTTGTAGTCCACGAACACGCGTCCTTTCGGCCGCTTGGCGATGATGTACTCGGCCGTGATCAGGGAGGGGTGCTCCCGCTCGAGTAGCTTCGCGAGCGCCTTCGCGAATCGCCATACCTGCTTCTGCCGCGGACCGCGCAGGATCGGTACGTACAGGTGCATGCCGGTCGCCCCGGTCGTCTTGATGTACGTCGGCATGCCCAGCCGCTCCAACGCACCGCGGACGACGAGCGCGGTCTCCCGCACCGCCGGGAACGGAGTGCCTTCGACCGGGTCGAGATCGAAGTGCAGGAAGTCCGGCCCGTCGATGTCATCGCAGCGCGAGTACCACGGATTCAGGTCGATACAACCGAGGTTGACGATCCAGAGCAGTGAAGCGAGGTCCTGCACCATCGGGAAATCGATCACGCTGCCCGAAGCGTGCTCGATCGCGCACGTCTCGATCCAGCCGGGACGCGGCTCCGGCGCGCGCTTCATGAAGAAGAAGTCGCCCCGCCACCCGTGCGGATAGCGCTTCATCACCATCGCCCGGTCGCGCAGATGCGGCAGCAGCGCGTCCGAGATGTCCACGTAGTACTGCAGCAGACCACCCTTGCTGACGCCCCTCTCGGGCCAGAACGGCTTGTCGAGGTTGGTCAGCGGGACAATCACGCCGCCGACCCGGACGCCCTCGTCCCCCGCACGCGGAATCTCCAGCTTCGCCACTCCGGCTCTCCCGCTCTCGGTCACCGCTCGCGCGACGCCGCCTCATCACCGCCGTATCCGCAAACGGCGCGAGCCGGAAGCCCGCTGGGGCCCCCGGCTCGCCGCTGCTGCCGGCACGTGGCCGGCGCATGGGATATCAGTGGCTCAGCGGAATGCAGGCGATGATCGTGCCCAGGTCCGTCGGCGACTGATGGACGTTCACGTAGTAGCTTCCAGTGGGCGACAACTCGACCTTGAGCGTCGCCGAGGCCAATGCGTCGCCGTTGCTGCCGACGTTGAGCACCGGATACGCCGTGGCATCCCCGACGATCGGGCCACCACTGCCGCACGTCCCGCTGTGCACGTGCCACGGGTGCGTGCCGCCGCCATCCGCACCGGCGATCGTCACGGACGCACCCGTCTGACCGTAGCCGGAGCGAACCGCGGCAGCGCCACGAATGTCCGCGGTGTCCTTCGCCTCCAGGGTGCCGCGCCAGTCCGTGATGGTCTGCGTCATGGGCTGTACTTCCCCACCACTCGTGGCGCACCCAGCCGCAACGGCGGTCAAGAACGCCGCAAACACGACCTTCTTCATTTCTCCTCCTCCCTGTGGAGAGTCTCGGCCCTGATGACTGGCCGCTCAACCGCATGCATGTAATGCGCCAGACCGCGCCTGACAAGGACCGCGTCGTCGCGGGTCGCACCTATGCGGGGCTCGTGCCGCTCAATGCGCCGCCGGCGCCCGCTCTCTCGCGCAGGCCCGATCCGCGTGGGAAAATGTCGCTCCTCATCCGGCGCCGCCAGCCCGCTCCATTGACGACAACCGAGCCTGCAGCCGGAGCGCGTCGCCGGGAGCGTACGCCTTGCGGTCGTTGTCGAAGTAAACGTAGGCATCGCGCGGACGCGTGCGCGCGGGCGCCCCGCCGCCGATCCGCCGAGCGTCCCGAGGCTCGCCTCCAGCCACCCAGGTGCGGATGCGCTCCGCCCACCGGTCCAGCTCCACGTCCGTGTAGCGGCTGGTGTACGTCTCCGTCGATCCGTGCAGCCGCAGGTACACGAAGTCGGCGGTGGCTTCCTCGACGTAGAGCCAGCTCGCGCTGTCGGAGAAGACGAGAGCGAGGCCGTGCTCGCGACGAGATGCGCACGAAGTCGTCGCAGAGGAAGCTTTCGTGGCGAATCTCGAGGGCGTGTCTGAGTGGCCTGCACTCCTCCGCCTCGGTCCAGGCACGGCCGGCGACGCGCCGGTCGTGTCGCAACGCGAGATCGGCCGCCTCCTGCGTGTCGCGCGGCAGCAATGCCGCGAACTCCTCGAAGCGCTCGGGACGGAAGCGCAGCCGATCGGAAAACTGCCACAGGATAGGGCCAAGCTTCGGGCCGAGTCGCAACAGCCCCTGCGCGAGGAAGTTCGCGAGCGGCGCCTCTATGTCGAGAAGCTTCTTGTTGTGGGTGATGAAGCGACTCCCCTTCAC
The DNA here is from genome assembly GCA_963798855.1 of uncultured Gemmatimonadales bacterium. Taxonomy (GTDB): domain Bacteria; phylum Gemmatimonadota; class Gemmatimonadetes; order Longimicrobiales; family RSA9; genus CAWCUU01. The sequence goes on from CAWCUU010000003.1 coordinate 285,569, forward strand.
GGCGAAGACGAAGTCGTCCGGCGTCGCCTCACGCCAGCGTCCCCAGCTCTCCGGTCGCTGCAGCCGGTAGAAGGTGCCGTTGATCTCGATGGAGCCGAGCAGGCGTGCTGCGTGGTCGAGCCAGTGGCGCGCCGGCAGGTCGTCCGGGTAGAAGACGCCCCGCCAGCCGACGTACGTCCAGCCGGAAACCCCCACGCGTATTCCGTCCATGCGCCGCTGCGCCGCGCAACTTGCGGACCGGCAGGGCACCCGCGGATGCGACGGCCGCGCGTCTCTTGCATCGGCAGGTGACCGGGATCGCCCGGCGGGACGGCTGGCAGTAGCTTGACGGGCAGGACCGAGCGGGGTCGGCTGCGTCCGGAGGGCCGCCGCCGGCCTGCCACCACTCGCAACGGAGGGACACTCCATGAACGAGAGCATCTCGAAAGGGCTGAACGAGCAGATCCACATGGAGCTCGACTCGGCCTACGTCTACCTTGCCATGGCGGCGCATTTCGAGGCGTCGGCGCTGCCCGGCTTCGGCAGCTGGATGCGTAAGCAGAGCCAGGAGGAGATGAGCCATGCGATGCGGCTGTTCGACCACGTCCTCGATCGAGGCGGTCGCATCCACCTCGAGGCGTTGTCGCAACCGCAGTCGGACTTCGGCAGTCCGCTCGAGGTGTTCCAGGCGGCCCTGGAACACGAGCAGCAGGTGACCGCCTCCATTCACGAGCTCTACCGGCTTGCCGTCGACGAGAGCGATTTCCCCGCCCAGGTCGAGCTCCACTGGTTCATCAACGAGCAGGTGGAGGAGGAGAAGACGGCGGGCGACATCGTCGAGAAGCTGCGTCGCGCGGGGAGCAGCGACGCCGCCCTGCTCTTCCTCGATCAGCAGATGGGAGCCCGAGGGGCCAAGTGATCGACGAGGACTGGCCGTTTCCGCGCGAAGGCGGGGAGTAGCGCCGCGCGATCACCATCGCCAGCGGAACGCGGCCGGCACGTCGGCGTCGCGTCCTTCGAGCGCGAGGGAGGCGACCAGCTCGCCGGTCGTCGGCGCGAACTTGAAGCCGTGTCCGGAGCAGGCGCTCGCGACGACCACCTGCGGGTGGCGCGGGTGGAGGTCGAGCAGGAAGTCTCCATCCGGAGTATTGGTGTACGGGCATACGACGCCGCCGCGGTAGGCGCCGGCCGCGTGCGGCAACAGAGAGCGAAGCAGCTGCCGCACGCGCTGGACGTCACGGCGGTCCACTTCGCGTCGCAGGGCGTCCGGCGCCGAGCTCTCGCCGCCGTGATGGAACGCCGCCTTGAGCAGCCCCTCCTCCGGGATGCCGTACCATAGGACTCCGCCCTCCAGCTCCTCGATGAAGACGGGCAGCTCCGAGGAGGGGGGGACGGAGCCGGCCGGCTCGAACCAGTGGACGACGCAGCGCTCGACTTCGAGCGGCGCGGCGACGCCGATCAGCAGCGCTCCGGTCCACGCACCCGCCGCCAGCACGAGGCGTCCGGCGGAGACGTCTCCGCCGGACGTCCGGACTTTGACGCCCTCGCCTTCGGGCGACCACGACCGGACCATCTCCCCGCAACGGAGCTCCGCTCCGGCCAGAGCCGCGGCCCGCAGCAGCGTCTCGACGCACCGCTCCGCGAACAGGATCCCGGCGTTGCGCTCGTAGACCACGGTGTCATCATCGCGGCAGTGGAACGCGGGAAAGCGGCGGCGGCCCTCGGCGCCGTCGAGAACCTCCAGCTCGACGCCGTGGTGCTCTGCGACCCGGCGGACATCGGCGATGATGCCGGCTCCGTCCGGCGCCAGCGTCAGTCCTCCGGTCCGGCGGTACAGCCGTACGCCGTGCTGTGCCTCGAGCAGCCGCCAAGCGTCATACGCGCGCCGCACCAGCGGGATGTAGACCTCGCCCTCGAAGTAGGCCTCGCGGATGATGCGGGTGCGGCCGTGGGAGGATCCGAACGGATGGGGAGGTGCGAAGCGGTCGAGCCCCAGCACCCGGGCGCCACGCTCCGCAAGGCGGAGCGCCGCGGCGGCGCCGTTGACGCCGAGCCCGACGACGATCGCGTCGTACGACCCGCTCACCTGACGTCCACGTCGAAGGCGCCGGTGAGGATGCCGCCGCCGCGTCGCACCTGTACCCACACGCGGTAGCTACCGGGGCGGGGGAAGGCGACGGATTCGGACCGCGGAAGGTCGAGAGTGGCGGCCATGGTGGGCTCCGCGTTCGGGTCGCCGCCGCGCGCACGGCTGATCACCGCACGGCTCGATCAACAGTCGTATGGACGACGGGGCGGACGCAACCTACCCTGTCACGATGGCCGAGGCCGACCGCTACCCGATCCCCGCGCGACGCCACCGAGTCGAGCAGACCGTGCGACGCAGCCGCTTCATCGCGACACTCGCTCCGGCCAATGACGAGGGGTCCGCACGCGCGTTCATCGATCGGGTGCGCGCCGAATTCCCGGACGCGACCCACAACTGCTGGGCCTACGTGGCCGGCCCGCCCGGCAGTACGGCCGTTATCGGCATGAGCGATGATGGAGAGCCGCACGGCACCGCCGGCCGTCCGATGCTCGAGGTGCTACTCCACTCCGGCGTGGGAGAAGTCGCTGCGGTCGTGACCCGCTACTTCGGCGGAGTCAAGCTCGGGCGCGGCGGGTTGGGCCGCGCCTACTCGGACGTCGTGACGCTCGCGCTCGGATCGCTGCCGCTCGGTGAGCGGGTGACCCGACGACGGCTCCGTATCGAGGTGGATTACTCCGCCGTGGACGGGCTGCGACGCCTGATCGATGACCACGATGCGCTGACCGAGTCCGAGAAGTACGGCGAGGCTGCGACGTACATCGTCGCCGTGCCGCAGACACTTCAGGCGAGTCTCGAGGCCGCGCTCGCGGCCCTGACCGCGGGTCGGGCACGGGTGCAGGTCATCGAGGATTGACCGCCTCATCCTTCCGGCCGCGGGGTCCCCTCTGCGCCTTCGAGCTCGACGCCGGGTGCCAGCGTGCGAAGCGCGTCCAGGAACGCACCCTCCTCCTTCGGTGACACCAGCACGCTGTCCATCCCGTCACCGGTGTCGAAGTCGATCGCGATGCGGTCCCTCGACAGGGCGGGCGCGGCGCGGGCGCTCCTGAGCCTCCGCGCGGATCGGATCAGCGGATAGGGGATCTGCCAGACGAAGAGCCCGCTGCGGATACGGAGCACCTGCTCGCCGAGCTCGTAGCGGATGGGCAGGAACAGGACGAGCGGGATGACCGCGGACACGAGCAGCACGCTACCGAGCGCAAGCCGGCCGGTGGCGAGCATCCACGCCGCGGCCGGAAAGAGCCAGCCGATGGCGAGCGAGAGCGGGCCCACGATTCCGGGGTCGAGCGAGGATCGGAAGCGGCGGCGTTGCATGAAATCGGGTCGCGCGCCCGGGCTCAGCCGAACAGCCCCAGCTGGCCGTGAGATGCGGGTCGGCGGAACGCGTCGGTGGATAGGCGTGGCCGCTGACCCGGCTCGAATCCGACGCGCCGGCAGGCGACGTCGAAGAGCCCGCGGATCTGCCGGGCGTACACTCCGTCGCCGCGCATGCGCCGCCCGAACACCGGATCGTTGAGCCGACCCCCGCGCATCTCCTTCAGCCTGCCCAGCACCTTCTTCTTGCGATCGGGGAAATGCTGCTCGAGCCACTGCTCGAAGAGGTCCTTCACGCCGTATGGCAGCCGCAGCACGATGTAGCCGGCGGCTTTCGCGCCCGCGTCCGCCGCCGCCTGCAGGATGCGCGGGACCTCGTGATCGGTCAGGCCGGGGATGACCGGGGCAACCATGACGCGCACGGGGATGCCGGCCCGGCTCAGCTCTTCGATCGCGCGCAGACGGCGCGTGGGGACCGCCGTGCGCGGCTCCATGATCCGTTGCAGCTCGGGATCGAGCGAGGTGACCGAGACGTTGACGACCGCGGCGTTGTCGGCGGCCAGATCGGCGAGAATGTCGATGTCGCGGGTGACGAGTTGGTTCTTCGTGATGATCCCGACCGGGTTGCGGAACTCGGCCAGCACCTGCAGGCAGCGACGCGTAATGCGCAGCCGCCGCTCGGCCGGCTGATACGGGTCGGTCACGCCGCTGATCGCGATCACCTGCGGCTTCCAGCGCGGGGACATCAACTCGTGACGCAATAGCTCCGGAAGGTCCTGCTTGACCAGGATCTTCGTCTCGAAGTCGAGCCCTGCCGAGAAACCGAGGTATTCGTGGAAAGGGCGTGCATAGCAGTAGATGCAGCCGTGCTCGCAGCCGCGGTACGGGTTGATGCTCGCTTCGAAACCGATGTCGGGGCTGTCGTTCCGGGCGATGGCGCTGCGCGTCGCATCGCGCAGCAGCTGCGTTCGCGGCCCTGGATCGTCCGGGTCGCGCCATTCCGGGTCACGCTCGACGTACAACGGCAGGAAGCGGTTCTTCGGGTCGTGCGAGGCACCGCGACCGTGGATCGGCTCTGGCACGCGGCTCATGACGCGGCGCCTCCTGGCCCCGGCATCGCCTGCCAGGAGTCCGGCAGCAGCTGCGACGGGTCGGCCGCCTCGATCTCGCTGAGGCGGTCCACATCGATCGAGATCGTGCCGCCGTCCTTGGGTAGCCGGAAGATGTCCGTGAATCGAGCGCCCCACACCACCTCATCCGCCCGATACGACGAGCGCGCGTGCACGGTCTGCGCGAAGGTTTCGTCGTAGCCAGTCAGCAGGACCAGGAACTCCGCCTCGCTGCCGCGCAGGTCGGCGTCGCTCAGGCCCCACAACGGGCTCGCCTCCGCGACGGGATGCACGATCGTCCAGCTGAGCGGGAAAAAGCTCACGAGGTCGCGCTCCAGCGCAAGTGGATAGAAGCGCCGTACGCGACGACCCGCGTCGTGCTCGATGCGGCTGAGGAGCACCTTCGCCTGCAGCTCGATGATCTGACTGCTTCGACGGTTCACGATGCGGAACTCGAAGGCCATGCCAGCGCGGTAGGGAGCGATGACGGCTCGCTCGCTGAATGCGATGCGCGCGGTCGGCCTCGCGAATCGCGCGAACAGCAGCCCCGTCGCCAGCGCGAAGCCGAGCAGGCCGACCAGAGCCTCCACGGCGACCAGCAGGTTGGCGGCCGTCCCGTTCGGCGCGATGTGGCCGTAGCCGATCGTCGAGAACGTCTGAACGCTGAAGAAGAACGCATTCGCGAAGCCGCCGATCGCGTCGCCACCGGCCCGGACCAGGGCGCCGGGACCGCAGGCGAGGTACGCGAGCGCGAACGCCGCGTTGACGGCGAGGTAGGCCGAGACAATCAGCGCCATGAAGCGGCCCCAGCCCATCCTCAGCAGGGCGTGATAGGCGCTCATCGAGGCCCAGAAGCCCAGCCCCCACCGACGGACATTGAAGCTGCCGTCCGGGTTGAGCAGCCGGTCACGGCTCTCCCTGCCGACGACGGAGCCGAAGCCGAGGTCGCGGTTCGGGTCCTCCGGGCCCGTCGCGCCCGCAGGGTTCTTCCTCGTGCTCATCCTGTCGCCGTCCGCGTTCTGGTCGAGGCCCTGGTCGCGGCCGAGCCTCCGCCAATGTTGGGAAGGAGTTTCGCGCGTGGCCAGTACCGGCGCCGCGTCCGCTCCGGGCGGTCCGATCGAACGGTGTCTCTCATTTGAAGTCGCGCGAGTTGTGCACGGCCTCGGCGTGCCGCACCGGCAGGTCGCGAAAGCGGCGCCCTACGACGTTGACGACACCATCGTCGCGCTCGAGTCGGCCCTCCACGACGAGGAAGGTCGAGTAGTGGACGACCTCGCGATAGCGCTCGACCAGCCGCTTCGGCACGACCACATTGATGAAGCCGTGCTCATCCTCGAGCAGCAGGAATTCCGTGCCGTTTGCGCTCTCCGGGTGCTGGCGTACGACGACCAGACCGGCGATGACGATCGGGGCGCCCGCACGCCACTCGTGCATCTCCCGACTGCTCACGATTCCGGCGTCCGCGAGTCGCGCACGCAGGTGCTGGACCGGGTGGCCGTCGACGCAGATGCCGGTCGCCAGGTAGTCCAGGAAGATGCGCTCCGCGCCTTCCAGCTCCTTCGGATCGAATGGAAGGTGCGACGCCGCCGGCGCCAGCGGCAGCGTGTCAGCCGCCGCCCGCAACGCCTCCCACGCCGCATGGCGACGCCCCGGCTCGAACGCCTCGAACGCGCCGGCCCGTGCCAGATGCAACGACTCCTGCCGCGAGAGACCCCCGCGGCGGACCACATCCTCGACCGATTCGAACGGACCGCGCTCGTGCGCCTGTCGCAGGCGCTCTCCCGTTTCTTCACCGAGCCCGTGGACATAGCGCCAGCCGATGCGGAGCGCGGGGTTGGTGCGCCAATTCAGGGCGGGGGTGAGGGCGGGCGCGTGGGGGTGAGTTTGCGCGGGCGCAGGGGCGGGCGCAGGCGCGAGGGGGTTCGCACGAGCCGCGGGGCCGGACTCCGCCGACGGGGTCAGATCAGGCGAGGCACGCCGCTGCTGCCGGTGCAGTCCCCCCGCGCTCCCGCCCGCCCCTGCGCTCGCGCCGACAACCTCCAGCGTGCACTCCCACTCCCCGTCGCGCAGACACGGCGGCAGCACCGTGACGCCGTCGCGGCGGGCAGCGTGGACCAGCGTGGCGGGCGGGTAGAAGCCCATCGGCCACGCGTTCAGGATCCCGAGGTAGAACGCGGCCGGATAGTTCGCCTTGAGGTAGGCCGTCGCGTAGGCGATCAGCGCGAAGCTCCAGGCATGCGACTCCGGGAAGCCGTAGTTCGCGAAGGAGTGCAGGTCCTCGACGATCTTCTCGGCGACGTCGCCCGAGACGCCGTGCGCGAGCATGCCGGCGCGAAGGCGTTCGAGCGCCGCGTGCAGCTTCGGCAGCTTGCGACGGTGCCCCATCGCGCGGCGCAGCTCATCGGCCTCCGCCGCGCTGAAGCCGCCGATCGCCATCGAGATCGCCATGGCCTGCTCCTGGAAGATCGGGATGCCCTGCGTGCGGCGCAGGATCGGCTCCAGCTTCGGGTGCGCGAAGGTCACCGGCTCGAGCCCGCGCCGACGCAGGGTGTAAGGGTGGACGAAACGTGCCTGGATCGGGCCGGGCCGGATCAGCGCGACCTGCACCACCAGATCGTAGATGCGCTCCGGCTTCGTATGCAGGATGGACGAGATCTGCGCTCGACTCTCGATCTGGAATGTGCCGACCGTGTCGCCGGCCGAGATCATCTCGTACGTCCGTGGATCATCCACGGGCAGGGTGTACAGCTCCAGCCGCTCGCCCGTGAAGCGCTCGATCGCATCGAACGCATTGTGCACCAGGGTCAGCCCGCCCAGGCCGAGGAAATCGAACTTCGGCACGCCCGCCGCGTCCAGGTCGTCCTTGTCGAACTGCAGGATCGTGCGACCCATTGTGGTCCGCTCGATCGGCATCCATTCGCCGAGCGGCTCGCGCGAGAGGACGAAGCCGCCCGGGTGCGTCGAGCGCATGCGCGGCACGTCGTCAAGCGCACGCAGCGCGGCAAGCAGCGTGCGTCCACGCGGCGAGGCGACGTCCAGGCCGAAGCGTCCGGCGAGTCCCGCCTCCAGCTCCGCCGCGCCCTCGCTCGGGTGCCAGCGGCGCAGCCGCTTCGACAACGCGAACGCTTGCTCCGCCGGGTACCCGAGCGCGCGCATCACGTCCTGCAGCGCGCTCGGTGCATGGTACATTTGAGTCACGCACGTGATCGCCGCGTGGTCGCGACCGTAACGCTCGTACACGTAGTCGAGCACTTCCTCGCGGCGGTCCATCTCGAAGTCCACGTCGATGTCCGGCGCCTCGGTCCGGCCATCGGTCCGGACCTCGCTCAGGAAGCGCTCGAACAGCAGGCCGTGGCGCACCGGATCCACTGCCGTGATCTCCAGGCAGTAGGCGACGGCGCTGTTCGCCGCGCTGCCTCGACCCTGGCAGAGGATCCCCTGCTCTTTCGCGAAGCGCACCGCGTCCCACATCACCAGGAAGAAGCCCGCGAAGCCCAGCTTCGCGATCACCCGCAACTCGTGCTCGAGCTGCGAGATCTGCCGCGCGTCCAGATCCCCCCAGCGTCGCCGCGCACCCGCGTAGACCAGCTCCCGCAGCAGCGCGTCATCACCCGCCGGACTCGGGAAATCCGGCAGCGGCGGTTGCAGCCAGCGCAGGTCGAAGCTCGACCTGAACGCGACTTCCACCGCCCGCTCCAGCCCCTCCTCCCTCCCCTTCCACAGCCGCGCCATCTCCGCCGGCGACTTCAGCCGCCACTCCCCGTTCGGGTGCAGCACCCCCCAGCACGCCGCCGTATCGATATCCACCCCCGCGCGTAGAGACGTGAGGAGATCGTGGACCAGCCGACCGGAGCCACCCAGGTAGCGCGGATCGTTCGTCGCGAGCCACGGAACGCCGTGCGTCACTGCCCGCTCGATCAGCGACTCCGCCAGCGATGACTCCCGTCCCGAGACATGATGCAGCTGCACCTCCACGCTCAGCCGCTCACCGAACACTTCCCGCGCCCGCCCCAGCCATTGGTCCGCCTTGTCCACGCGCCCCGTCTGCAGCCGGTACGCCAGCTCCCCCGTCGCCGGACCCGTCAGCAGATGGAGCCCCGCGCTCCGCTCCACGACGTCCCCCCACGTCAGCTCCGGCAGCCCCCGCCCCGGCCGCCCCCGCCCTTCCACGATGGCGCGGGGACCCCCACCCACAGTTCCCTCTCCCTCTCCCTCTCCCTCTGCCCTCCTAGCCCTAGCCCTAGCCCTCGCCCTAGCCCTGCTCCAGCCAGCTCCATCCTCTTCCCCCCACGCCCCCCACGGCCCCAGCCGCGACAGCGTCACCAGAGCGGCCAGGTTGCGAAAGCCCTCCGCGTCGCGCACCAGCAGCGCGAGTGGATGGCCGTCCACCAGCAGCTCCGCTCCGACCACCGGGCGCACCCCCGCCCGCTCCGCCTCCAGCGCGAAGCGGATCACGCCTCCAAGGTCGGCGTGGTCCGTCAGCCCCAGCGCCGGATAACCCAGCTCGGCGGCGCGGGCGACGAGGGCTTCCGGAGAAGCCGAGCCATCGCCGAACGAGAAAGCGGAGCGGGTGCGCAGCTCGATGAATTCCATGGGCTCGAGGACGTCGCAGAAGGCATGCCCGAACAGAAGCCGAAAATGGAAGGGCTTGAAAAAAGGCGGCCCCGAGCCGCCTGGCATCCCGTCCTTCCATGACCCATTCGAATATGACATGGGCCCGACCCGAACACAACCCGAAGCTCGGCGGGCCCCTCGCACCGGCGTGTGCGGCTGTGTTCGCGGCAAGTGTTGGAAATCCGCGTACCGGCCGGATCCGAAGTTCGGCTCAGGTGCCGGCCTCCCGCGCTGGGCTCACCTCAGCGCGCGAGCACCCCCAGCTCGATCTGACCGTAGGCCTTCAGCAGACTGTCGAGCCGCTCCGGCGGCATCCCTGAGGGGAAGCGGGCCAGCCGGATTAGACGGGCACGTGCCGAGTCGCCGGGAGGCCGACCGTCGTGCACCAGGGGCCGCGACGCGTTGCGGGGAAACGTCGCCGACTCAATACCGCGAAAAGGGGTGAGCGTGATGCGCCGCTCGTAGACAATGAAGAGAGCGGAGTCGCCGACGGCCAGGAGCTCGGCCGGGTCGAGCGGGCCACTCTCGACGAGCACGACCTGGCCGAGGGCGCCGAACCGTTGGCCATCCGCGGCCACCGTCTTGTCTCGGGTGGCGCAGCCCGCGAGTGACGCGGCGAGCGCCGCGGCGGCGAGCAGCAGCGTGAGGGAGCGGATGGACGAGTACATACCGGAAAAGATATCGCGTTCGGAGTTCGGCTGCGCTCGAGGCCGGACCCGACGTGACGACCTAGTGGCCGGGTCCGGTGCCGGCGTCGTCGGCGGAGAGTAGTCGCACCGGCAACGTGGGCGGGACGATCGCGCGTCGTACGTCCACGAGGTGGTCGACGTACCAGCGACCGCGCGCCCCCGCGAGCTCGTCGAAGCGGACACCGCCGCCGCTCTCCGAGGCGTGGATGATGCGAGTGCCGCCGGCCGAGATGGCGACGTGATCGACGTGCCTGCCGTCGGCGGCGAAGAAGAGCAGATCGCCGGCTTCGGCGTCGCGGAAGCTCCCTCCGATGGAGTATCCGGCCTCGGCCTGGTCGGCCGACGTGCGCGGCAGCCGGATCCCCTGCTGGCCGAAGACGTACTGCACGAGGCCCGAACAGTCGAAGCCTTGGCCGGGCTGCTCGCCGCCCCAGACGTAAGGCGTTCCGATGTTCTCGGCGGCGGCGTCGATGATGCGGTCGGCCATCATCTGCCGGGCGGCGGTCTCGTCCGCCTTCTCGGCACGGCGGGGCGCGACCGCCACGGGACGCCCCACGCGCCGACCGTAGGAGCCGGAGCGGGCGCCGCCGAAGCGGACAGAGAGTCCGGCGCGATACTCCCAGCCATCATTGAAGCCGGGATGGCCGGGTCCGAGATCCTCGACGGTGATACGCCGGCGCAGCTGCGATTGCACCGCGAGCCAGCGGGCGAGGGGAAAATCGAGGCCGCCGCCGTAGCTGAATGTCGGAGCCCAGGAGCCCTTGCCATCCGCGTCGGCGCCGCCGTTCGCGCCCACGCCGACGAAGAGCGTCGGCTCGACCGATCCCGTGAGGCTGCGGAGCGCGGGCGCCAGAACCACCGGGCTCAACACGACATTGACGTCCGCGGTCCACGGTGTCGGCGCGCTGACGGTGCTGCCATCGGCCGCGGTGATGGGGCCGTCGGCATGGCCGAGACCGACCCAGCCGCGCATGGTGTGCCAGCCGATTCCGAGGCTGGGCCTGACGGCGAGCGCCCCCGATTGCACGCCGACGGCGAGACCGGAAACGACGGGGTTGCCGTAGAGGGCGCCGTCGCTCGCCACGTATGGCGTGACGGAGTAGCGCGCCTGGCCGGAGACGCCGGTCGGGACGAGCGCCAGCGCGCTCGCGAGCGATGTCGCCCCGAGCAGAAACAATCGCCGGGAGCGGAGCCCCGGATCGCTGCAACGCCTCATCCACTCACCTCCGCTTCGGCCGGGGACCGCCCCGGCAGACCGGCTCCACTGGCCGGGGCTGAGCCCCGTCAGTGATCGTCACGGGCAGGAAACTTCAACATAGGATGCCGGCTTCGACGACGGAAGGCATTTACCGGCGGGCGGATACGGTGCTGTAGGCGCTCTCGGCCGCGTAGTCGGCTGGGAAATCGCGGTTCGATCGGCGCGGCGGCGAAAGGTCAGTCCCACCAGCCGTGCAGGAACCAGCGATCGAGTCGCGCGTCGCGATATAGCCAGACGAGCACGCCCTCCTCCGTCACGCACCGGTAGTACTCGCGCGCGTATGGCTCCTCCCAGTGGCCACCCGAGATGCGGTCCGGCCCGGCCGCCCGCACGAGCGCCACGCTCCGCGCTCCGATGCGATAGCCACACGGCACCTCTCGTCCTCTCTCCCGCGATGTACGCACCCCGACCGGCTGCGGTTCCGGCAGCAGCTGCAACGTCAGCATCAGCCCCGCGGGCGCGGACGTGATGCGCGCGGAGGAGGCGGTCACGAGCGTCGAGGGATCCCGGGCCCTCCAGCGAGTGCGGCGCTCCGGCAGCGGGTGACGGCTCGGCTCCGGCTCCAACGCCACCGCTCCCTGCGCCTCGAGCAGGCGCGCCACGGCCGCCTCCACCGCTCCCGCCGTGGCGAAGCCGCGGTCGAAAAGATCTCCCTGCTCCACCGCCGCCGGCTCCACCACCTCCGCCTCCACCACCACCCCCGCCACGGCATCCGCGACCGTGAGCCGTTCCAGCGCGCCCCGCACCAGTCGCAGCCAACGATCCCGGCTCGCGGTCGGTCGCGCCGCCCGGAACGTCCGACGCCACGCACCCCCGTTCGCCAGCTCCAGCCTCAGGGTCAAACGTCGAGCATGCTCCCCCCGGCTATGCAGCGCGTCGCACAGCGGCCCCAGCAGCGCATTGACCGCGAACAGCAGCCGGGCCGGATCCGTCACCACGTAGTCCACGAAATCGATGCATCCGTTCGGCCGCTCCCGCTCCACCACACCGAAAAGCCGCCGCCCGTCCTCCGCCCGCGCCAGCTCCCGCAACCGCACGCCCTCCGCCCCGAACCGCACCTCCACCGGCTCGCGATCCAGCACTGCCAATGCCCCGCAACGCTCGATCCCCACCCCCTCCAGCATCACACGCAGCCGCTCGTCCGGCCCGAGCACTTCCAGCGGCAACTCCGCCAGGAACGTCGCCTCCGCTCCCGACTCCACCACCACCGGAGCCGCCTCTTCCCCACGCTCCGAACACCACGCCGCCGCCCGCGCCACCACCGGCACCATCGCTACCCCGATCCCGGCCACTGCCCCGGCGGCCGCCTCCTGCAGCTCCGCGGCGTACTCCCGCGCCGGAAGTCCGCCGAGATCCGCCCACACCACCCCTGCCTCCCGCTCCACCGCCAGCCGCGGCACGCGCGACGCCACCACCGTCACCAGCGCCTCCTCCGCCCCCGGCTCCACCGGCCACTCGCCGATACGCAGACACGCGATCACGGCCCGCCTTCCTTCAGCGAGACCGCTCTCGAGCTCCTCGCCGCCGCCCATCCCGTCGCCGGTACGCTGCCCGTCCGCGCCCCCGCCCTCCTCCTCTGCTCCCGCTCCGGGACACCGCGCCGATCCACCATCGCGGCGTCCAGTGCCAGCCGCGATTCCGGGCCCGCGACCGGCACCCGGATCACCGTCTCTCCGCTCCATCCCGGGGTCGTCGCTCGCACCCCGATAACGACCGCATCGACCTCCGCGGGCTCGCCGAATGGGCCGTTTCGCCAATAATAGTCCCTGATATGGACGACTGTGGTGATCCGCAGCCCCGCCACCGGGCTACGCGCCGCCACCACCACCAGCCCGCCCCCTCCCTCCCGCGCCACTCGGGACAGCCGCACCAGCGTCGCATCCGAGCCGCCCGCCGTCGCGGCGCCGAGACCGTGCCCGGCGCCCGCACCCCCGGAGTCTGCTCGCGCCGGGCCGGCTCCCCCGAAGCGAGGTCCGACGCCGAGAGCCGCGCCGGGCTCGGCCGCGAGCACGACGAGCGCGAAGCCACTCGAGCGGAGCAGCTCCTCCGCGCACTCGAGCGCCCCCAACATTCCCTGCGGTCGCAGCAGCGCCACCCCCTCCGAGCCGAAGTCTCCACAGGCGACCCCTGCCGCATCGATCCAGGCGGCGCGCTCGCTCCGCTCCACGGCCGCCCGACATGCGGCACGAAGCACTGCGGTCGCCCCGCCACCCGGACGCCAGAGCGTCAGTCGTCCCCGCGGCAGCCCTCCCCCCGGCAGCAGGGCATCCAGCTCCGGAATACCGGTCGCCAGCGGCTCCGCGGCCCCGTCCGTGTGGAGTGGCGTGGCTCCAGGGAATTGCCGCTGGAGGAGCTCTCTGAGGGCGAGGACGGAAGAGGCCATTGAGGACGCGATCCATCGACATGGGTGCTCGGAGAAGCTATACCGAACAAAGGCCGAAAGCAAGGCAGGCGCTGAAGGCGAGGCGCTGAAGGCGAGGCGCTGAAGGCAGGCGCTGAAGACGAGGCGCTGAAGGCAGGCGCGAACGAGGGCCGCCTTTGGTTAGGTCTGCCTTTCGCGCCTTCAGTCAGTGCCTTCGGTCAGCGCCTTCCGTCAGCGCCTTCAGTCAGCGCCTGCCGTGGATCCGTCGGTGCCTATCGGCGTAAGAAGGTAAGCCCGCCACGGCGCGGGAGATGAGGGCCCTCCATAAGGTTCGAAAGACGGAGTCGCATTGCATCAGACGATACAGAGACGTGGATTCGCCGCGGCGCTGACGACGGCAGCGGCGCTGCTGGCGGGGTGTGTCCATTTCCATTACCGAGCGGATCCGGACGCCCCATCACGGGCAGCGGCGGCGGACGACTCGCGAGCGGGCGGAAAGCCTTCAGAAGCGACGTCTCGGGGCGACGAGATAGGTCCTTCCAGCCCGGTCTACGCGCCACCCGATTCGGCGGAGGGTCGTGCGACCTGGCGGAAGGCGCTGGTGGCGGAGGGCGAGCGAATCGTCGTGTCGGTCGATCATCGCTGGCTGTGGCTGATGGAGGGCGGAAAGGCGGTCTTCGGGGCTCCCGTGGCGGTCGGTCGGTCGCAGAGCTTCACGTACGAGGGCCATACGTACGACTTCCGCACGCCTCGCTCGCGGAGGACGGTGCTGGCGAAGGAGGCGTCCCCGCTGTGGGTGCCTCCGGACTGGCACTATTTCGAGAAGGCCGTGGATGAGGACCTGGAGGTCGTGCGGCTTCGGAAGGAACAGAGCTACCGGCTGCAGGACAGCACGATCATCGAGGTACGCGGCGACGAGGTCGGGCGCGTCAACCACTTCGGCAACTTTTGGCCCTTCACGCCGGGCACGGAGATCATCTTCGAGGGCAAGATCTTCATCCCGCCGATCGGAACCGAGCAGCGCCAGATCCCCGACATTCTGGGCACGCACCGACTGGTCCTCGGCGACGGCTATCTGATCCACGGCACGAACGAGACCGACTCGATCGGCGAGCCGGTCAGTCACGGCTGCGTGCGCATGTACAACCGGGACATCGACCGGCTGTACGAACTGGTGAGCATCGGCACTCCTGTTTACATTTATTGAGGCGACAGATGCAGGCGCTCACGGAAGGCGCGAAAAGCAGGCGTCGACCGAAGGCGCCTTTCGCGCCTGCCTTTCGCGCCTGCCTTTCGCGCCTGTTTCTCGCGCCTGTTTCTCGCGCCTGTTTTTTCTCAGCGCCTGCTTATCTTCACCCCGCCGTTCGTGGTGATGACGCGGATGGGTGCACCGCCGTCGCCGAGATCGACGGAGAGCCTGCGGCCGATGCGCCCCTGCACCGTCACCGGGAAGTCGAGGGTCATTCCGCCATTGACGGTTCCGGTCTCGAGGTGAGCGGAGTAGCGCTCGGGCACGGAGACGCGGATGCCGCCGTTGGTGGTCTCGACGTCGACACCTCGTCCTTGCCAGCGATCCCCGCTCAGCTCGAGGTGCACGCCGCCGTTGCGGGTCGTCCCCTTCACGTCGCCCGCGACGTCGGTCAGGCTCACGCCGCCATTGATCGCGTCGAAACGGAGCGTTCCGTTCACCCCCTCAATGCCGACGCCGCCGTTGTGCGTGTGCAGGGACAGGTCGGTGTTCCGCGGCACGAAGAGATGATAGCTCACCGCCCATGACTCCTCGTCTTCGTCCCGGGCGCCTTCGGCGTGGATGGTCCCGTCGGTGATCACGCGGACCCCTCGCGCGAGGTCCCGAGCCCGGTCCTCGCTCCTCGCCCACGCCTGAACCCGCGCCTCGATGCGGATCTGACTCCCGTCCCACGCCTCCACCTTCACGCCGCCGTTGGTCAACCCGTTCACCTCGACCGAGCCGCGCGCCGGAATGGTCAGCTCGCGGATCTCGCAGAAGTGCGGTCGATCGCCTCCCCAGTCCTCATCGCACGGCCGCGTCGTCTGCCCCGCCGCAGCGCCGGCGAACAGCGCGAGCAGTGCCGCTCCGGTGACGACGCTCCAGCACATCACTCCGGGTCTCATCGGGCTTCCTCGTCCGCGGTGCGTCTCGATCGACTCGCTCGGTCCTGCACCCCATTGGACACCGCGACGAGCGCTAGGGTTGGAAGCGGATCGCGGCGGCTGGCCCTGCCCTTGCCGCGCGAACGCGAGTGCGCCACTGATGCGCCGTCTCGGTCCAACGATCCCGGAGGTTCACCGACATGTTCGCGACGATCGATCCTTCCACCGGCGAGACGATCAGGGAGTACGAAGCCCACTCCGCCGAGGACGTCGAAACGCGCATCGCCCGAGCCGCGACGACGTTCGCCGAGCAGCGAAGCACGAGCTTCGCGGAGCGATCCGAGCGGATGCGACGCGCCGCATCCATCCTGGAGCAGGAGAAGGAGCGTTTCGGCCGGATGATGACGCGCGAGATGGGCAAGCCCCTGGCGGCGGCGATCTCGGAGGCGCAGAAGTGTGCGTGGGCGTGTCGGTACTACGCCGAGCACGCCGAGGCGCAGCTCGCCGACCAGGCGGTGGAGACGGACGCCGCGCGCTCGTTCGTGCGCTTCCAGCCACTCGGGCCGGTGCTTGCGATCATGCCGTGGAACTTCCCGTTCTGGCAGGTCTTCCGCTTCGCGGCCCCCGCGCTGATGGCCGGCAACGTCGGCCTGCTGAAGCACGCCGCCAACGTGCCGGAGTGCGCACTGGCGATCCCCGACATCTTCCGCCGGGCCGGTTTTCCCGAGGGCGCGTTCCAGGAACTGCTCGTCGAGCACGATGCGATTCCGGCCATTCTCGATGACGCACGCGTGCGGGCCGCGACGCTGACGGGCAGCGTGCGCGCGGGAAGCGCGGTCGCGGAGCAGGCGGGCAGGCGCATCAAGAAGACCGTGCTCGAGCTGGGTGGCAGCGACCCGTTCGTCGTGATGCCCACCGCCGACCTCGACTCCGCGGTGGAAACGGCCGTGAAGGCGCGCACCATCAACAACGGCCAGTCGTGCATCGCCGCAAAGCGCTTCATCGTCCACGCGGACGTCTACGACGACTTCCGCGACGGCTTCGTCCGCCGCATGGAGGCGCTACGGGTCGGTGACCCGATGGACGAGGGCACCGATATCGGTCCAATGGCGATGGAGCGGCTGCGCGACGACCTGCACGACCAGGTTCGCCGCACGCTGGACGCCGGTGGGACGCTGCTGACCGGGGGCGAGATCCCGGACCGGCGAGGCTGGTTCTACCCCCCCACCGTGCTCGAGGACATCCCGCAGGATTCGCCGGCGGCCCGCGACGAGCTGTTCGGCCCCGTCGCGTCGCTGTTCCGGGCGAACGACCTCGATGATGCGATCCGCATCGCGAACGACAACCGGTTCGGGCTCGGCAGCGCGGCGTGGACCCGCGACGACACCGAGACGGACCGCTTCATCGACGAGCTCGACGCCGGCCTCGTTTTCATCAACGGGATGGTCGCGTCCGATCCGCGACTCCCGTTCGGTGGCGTGAAGGAGTCCGGCTACGGGCGCGAGCTGTCGCCGTTCGGCATCCGCGAGTTCGTGAACATCAAGACGATTTCGATCGCGGCGGGCGATTCTCGCAACGGGTAACGCGCCCTCACCTCGCGAAGGTCGGACGTTTCCGATCGGGCCGGGCGAGGGCGTCGGCGAGCTCGTCGGGCGTGGGGCCGAAGACCGGGATCGCGGGCGACGTCGCCGACTTCCACCACGCATCACCCCTCGACAGCCGGCGCACGTCCGACGGCGTAAGGCCCACGACCGCGAACCACGCCCGCTGGATCTGGCCCGCGGGGTCCATCATCGCCTCGAAACGCTCAACCGCGACCTCCACCGCGTCGTCGGCCGCCACCAGCGCGACCTCCACGTCCGAGTGCGGCTCGTCCTCGCCCCGCGCCACGCCGCCGTACATCCAGACCGCCAGCGGCTGCGGCGTCAGGTTCTCCGCCGCGTCCGCCAGCGCCGACCGGATCGTCTCGAAGCGCTCGGCCTCCGCGTGGAAGAGTGACGCGATGGGCAGGTACAAGGGATGGCTCACGTCGGCCTGGTACAGCCGGCTCCGTCCTTCGCCCAGCGCCTTCACCACCTCGCTTTCCGCCAGGTCGGCGACCGCGTTCCGGATCGTCTGATCGCTCAGCGAGGTACGCCTTGCGAGCTCGGCAACGGTCAGCGGCTCCTCCACGGCGGTCAATTCCCGCAGCACCCGCACGGTACCGGGCGTGCCAAGCAGCGAGCTTGTGGGAAACCTGAGGAAACTCTCTCGTATCAACGGCTTACGCATCTCTACGGACTGATCGCTCCACAAGAAAGTTTTGGCTGTACCAATCTTTCTTGGATGATAATGTACCTCTGGCCGGCCGAATGCAACCGGGATCTTGGCTCTGCGGCGCGCTGGTGAGCAGGCTTGTGCCGCCTCGCCTGCCGTTCGTCGGCGGCGTGAAGGAGTCTGACTACGGGCGCGAGCTGTCCCACTTCGACATCCGCGAGTTCGTCAACATCAGGACGGTGTCGGTGGCCGCGGGCGGCTCGGACAACGAGTAGCGTCGGCGCGAGCTCCGCAGGTCTCCCTTACTCCGCGCGCAGCATTCTGCATGGGATCCACGCGCGAACCCTGCCGGGCCGGCACGGCGACAGCGGCGATCGCGATCAGGGACAGCAGCAGCGCGACCGCCAGATAGGTCAGCGGGTCGGTCGGGGCGGTCTCGTACAGCGCAGCGCGCAGCAGCCTCGCACCGACGAGCCCGCCTACGAGACCGATCGCGATGCCCGCGCCCGCCATGGCGCCGCCCCGGCGCAGGATCAGGGCAGCGACATCGCGCGGCCGGCCACCCAACGCGATGCGCACTCCCATCTCGCGGCGGCGCTGCGCGACGAAATGGGCCATGACGCCGTAGATGCCGATCGCGGAGAGCAGCACCGCCATGGCGCCGAACACGGCCATCACGATGAGCTCGAAGCGCGGTCCTGCGACCGCCTGGCTCAGTCGATCTCCCATCGATTCGACGGTCGGGACCGGAATGTCGGCATCGATGCTCCAGATGCGTCGCCGGATCTCCGGCGCGATCGCGCCAGCGGACCTGTCGGTCTTCACCATCAGGGTCATCCACGGCCAGTCGCCGGCTTCCGGCATGTAGAAGAGGGGCTCCGGCTCCTGCGTCGCGTCGACGTCCTGGACGTCCTCGACCACGCCGATGATCGTCCGCCAGTGGAAGTCGCTCGTGCCCATTGCGACGCGGTGGCCGAGCGGGTCCGTGTCCGGAAAGAAGGAGCGCGCGAAGCGCCGCGTGACGACGATGACGTCGGCGGCCCCCTCGGCGTAGTCGGAAGCACGAAGAGTCCGTCCCGACACGAGCGCGACGCCCGCCGCGTCGAAGAAGCCGGGGGTGATCGACCGCCAGCGCGCGAAGCGGGAGAGGCCGGGTCCGGTGGGGCGTCCCTCCACCGAGAGGCCGACCACGGTGCCCCCTCCGGCGAGCGGAGTGACGTTCGTCGCTCCGGCGGCCTCGACGCCGGGCAGAGCCCCGATCGCCTCCGTAGCGCGCTCCAGGAAGCGCGCCCGGCGGGTCTCATCGTAGCGTGGCTCCGGCAGCGTGATCGGGACGACGACGACCCCTGCGACGTCGATGCCGCGCTGCGCGGACAGCAGCCGTACGAAGCTGGTCGCGAGCAGCGCCGCGCCGATCAGGAGAAGCGTCGCGAGCGCTGTCTCGAGCACGACCAGCCCGTCCCGCATACCTCCGCCCTCGGGTGTGCTCCGGCCGGCCGTGCCGAGCATCGATGCGATATTCGGCCGGCTCGCCCGGAAGGCGGGGACCAGCCCCGCGAGCACACCGACGGTCGCGGAGATGGCGACGGAGAACGCGAGAGCGGCGCCATCCACCCGGACGTTCGCCAGGCGAGGCGTACCGCCTGGAAGCAGTCCCTTGAGGAGCGGCACACCCCACACCGCCACGACCACCCCGACGACGGCTCCGATGGCCGCCAGCACCAGACTCTCCGTGACGAGCTGCCGCACGATGCGTGGGCGCTCGGCTCCGAGCGCGACCCGTAGGCCCACCTCTGCACGCCTCGCCGTCGCCCGACCGAGCAACAGGCTGGCGACGTTCGCGCACGCCAGCAGCAGCAGCAGCCCCACCCCACCGCAGAGGGTCAGGATCGTACGGCGCGCGGCCGGCCCGACGACCGCCTCCATGAGCGGGGCGACGCGCACGCCCCAGCCGCCGTTCGAATCCGGATGCAGCCGCCCGAGTCGCTCGGCGACGGAGGCGAGCTCCTGCGCCACCGCCGCCCGCGTGGAATTCGGCGCCAGGCGGCCGATCATCTGCAACGAATGGTCGTCTCGGCCCCAGGAAGGATCGTCGTGCAAGGGCACCCATGCCTCGGGCTCGCCGGGCGGGTGGAAGTCGGGGCCCATGACTCCGACGACCGTATAGGCTTCACCATTCAGCCTCACGGTCCGCCCCACCATCGCTCGATCGGCGCCGAACCGGTCCACCCAGACGCGGTGCCCGAGCACGACCTCGCGCGCGCCCGCGCGCGTCTCCTCCACCGTGGGCACGCGCCCGAGCGCGGCCGAGGCACCGAGCACGCGGAAGTAGTCCGCCGAGACCGCCTGCGCCGGCAAACGCTGCGGCTCACCGCTCCCCGTGAGGCTCATGTACCGCTCGTCGGCCGCAGCGAGCCCCCCGAGCAGTCGGGTCTCCGCGTGGAAGTCCCGGAAGTTCGGCAGCGATGCGGGGAAGTCCGCGCCATCCGGCGTCCGCTCCCAGATCTGCACGAGCCGGTCCGGCTCCGGGTACGGCAGGGGACGCAGCAGCACGGCGTTCAGCACGCTGAAGATCGCCACGGTCGCGCCGATCCCGAGGGCGAAGGTGGCGACCGCCAGCGCCGTGAAGCCGGGGCTGCGGCGGAAGCCGCGAAGCGCATAACGTAGGTCCTGGAGCACCGCGTCCACATCCCCTCCCGATCGCGGGTGTCTGCAGCCACGCACGGACGCGGGCGAATGGAAGATGCATTCCAGGCGGACGCTGTTCCCGTGCAATCCCATAGGTCGAAAGGACTTCCCGGCAGGCGCCCTTCACCACGAGGGGGACCGGGTCGTCCGCTAGCGGGATATCCGATCCCGCAGCCGGACAGATCAGAGCTCGAGACGACGGCGAGGAGCTCGCGTACGCCGGCGACCTGTCCGCAGCTCGCCGCGCCGCCGGCTCGGCCCGAGCCGTCGCCTTTCCTCCATGGGGCGCGCGGCCTATGCTACCG
Source organism: uncultured Gemmatimonadales bacterium (assembly GCA_963798855.1). Lineage (GTDB taxonomy): Bacteria > Gemmatimonadota > Gemmatimonadetes > Longimicrobiales > RSA9 > CAWCUU01. Next base: position 306,341 of record CAWCUU010000003.1, read on the forward strand.
GTCCGCGCGGAGCCGGCGGCGAACCGGCCCGAACCGTCGGACCCCGCCAGGATGGAGCCATGCGTCACCATCGAACGATCCACCTCGTCGCGGCCGCGCTGCTCCTGTCCGCGTGCGCCGCGGATTCCGACCGCGATGCCGACTCGCAGGGGGGACCGGTGCCCATGCTCGTCGACAGCATCACCCCCGCCGCCATGAAGGCGAGGGTCGAGCAGTTCGCGCCCGCCACGATCGAGGTCGATGCGCCGGCGCTTCAGGCGTGGGAGAAGCAGGTGCTCGCTCTGCTGACGCGAGCCTCCTCCGTGCTGCACGATGTCTTCGAGCTGCAGGTCTCGCCGCAAAACCCGCAGTGGCGCGGCCAGCTCGCATACGAGCAGGGCGACGGCAAGGACGCTGCTCTGGAGTACTTCGAAATCATGGTCGGTCCATGGGACCGGCTGCGTGACGACGAGCCGTTCCTCGAGGTCGGACCGAAGCCGCCCGGAGCGGGCTTCTATCCGGGGGACCTGACCCGTCAGGAGCTGGAGGAGTGGCTGAACCAGCATCCGGAGGACCGGGAGAACTTCACGAGCCCCTTCACGGTAGTGCGGCGCGAGATGGGAAAGCTCGTCTCGATCCCGTACTCACAGGAGTACCGCGAGGCGCTGACGCGCGCCGCGGACCTCATGCATCAGGCGGCGGGCATCGCTCGCGGCCACAATGCCTCGCTCGCCGACTTCCTCGACACCCGCGCGGACGCGTTCCTCTCGGACGACTACTACAAGAGCGATGTCGCGTGGATGGACATCGCCGCAAGCCGCATCGAGCCGACGATCGGACCCTACGAGGTGTACGAGGACAAGCTGATGGGCTACAAGGCGGCGTTCGAGAGCTTCATCACGGTGGCCGACTCCGCGGCGAGCGCCGAGCTGGACGAGCTGAAGAGCCACCTGCGCGAGCTCGAGGGCAGCCTCCCCATCGAGGACCGCTACAAGAACCTGGACCGCGGCTTCGAGAGTCCGATCCGCGTCGTCGATGTCGCGTACACGGCGGGTGACGCCCGCCGCGGCGTGCAGACGATCGCCTTCAACCTCCCGAACGACGAGCGCGTCCGGAAGGAGAAGGGCTCGAAGAAGGTCATGCTGCGCAACGTCTCACGCGCGAAGTTCGACAAGATGCTGCTGCCCATCGCGCGGGACGTGCTGGATCCCGGGCTGGTCGAGCGGATCGACTTCAAGCCCTGGTTCACGAACGTGCTGATGCACGAGCTCGCGCACGGGCTGGGCCCCGGCTTCATTGAGGTGGGCGGTCAGCGGATGACCGTGAACCAGGCGCTGAAGGAGCAGTATTCGAGCATCGAGGAGGCGAAGGCGGACGTGACGGGGCTGCACAACATGTCCGTGCTCGCAGGGCGCGGCTTCTACGATGAGGACTTCGTTCAGCGCGCCTACATCGGCCACCTGGCCGACATGTTCCGGGCGGTGCGCTTCGGTACCTCGGAGGCGCACGGCCAGGCGAACCTGCTTCAGTTCAACTACCTGTGGGACAAGGGCGCGATCCGCTACGACTCGACGACCCAGCGCTTCAGCGCCGATCCAGCGACGCTCGCGCGAGCGAACCGGGAGCTGGCGCACGACCTGCTGACTCTAGAGGCGCTGGGCTCCTATCAGGGTGCGGTGGACCTGTTGAAGAAGTATGGGACGACAATGCGTCCCGAGATGAGCGCGGCGCTGGCGCGGCTGAAAGATGTGCCGGTAGACATCCGGCCCGTCTATCCAGCCGCGGACAGCGTCGACACCTGGGCGGGAGCGCGCTGACGCTACGCGCTGGCCTCCGCTCCTTCCGCGGTCGCGGACCCGATGATCTTCTCCGCGACGTGGGACGGCACCTCCTCGTAGCCACTGTACTTGCGGCTGTGGAACGCGCGGCCCTGTGTGAGCGAGCGCAGGGTCGTCGCGTACTTGTACAACTCGGCCTGCGGCACCATCGCCCGGATGCGCGTCTTTCGCCCCTCCGGCATCATGCCGAGGATCTTGCCCCGCCTCTGGTTCAGGTCGCCGATGATGTCGCCCATGTACTCCTCGGGCGTGACCACCTCGATCTCCATGACCGGCTCGAGCAGCACGGGCCCAGCCTGCGCCGCGACTCGCCGGAACGCCATTGAGCCGGCCATCTGGAATGCGATGTCGCTCGAGTCCACGCTGTGGTACGAGCCGTCGTAGCATTCGGCGATGAAATCCACCATCGGATATCCCGCGAGAACGCCGCGCGAGGCGGCCTCCTGTATGCCCTTGTCCACCGACGGGATGTACTTCCCGGGGATCACCCCGCCCACGATCGAGTCCACGAACTCGTAGCCCGAGTCGCGCGCGGCGGGGCGCAGCCGGACCCAGCAATCGCCGAACTGGCCGTGCCCACCGCTCTGCTTCTTGTGCTTCCCCTGCCCTTCCGCGGTCCGGCGGATCGTCTCGCGATAGGGGATGCGCGGCTCCTCCGTGCGAGCATTGACGCCGAACTTGCGCCGCAGCTTCTCCAGCTGCACGTCCAGGTGCATCTCGCCCAGTCCACGCATGATGGTCTGCTTCAGCTCGGGCTCGTAGCCGTAGTGGAAGGTGGGGTCTTCCTCGTGCAGCTTCGCGAGCCCCGTCCCGATCTTGTCCTCGTCGGTGCGCGAGACGCCGTGCACCGCCATCGCGATGTCGGGCTCGGGAAACGCGATCGGCTCCACGACGAGCGGGCGGCTGGAGTGGCAGAGCGTGTCGTTCGTGTGCGTGTTGCGCAGCTTCGCGACGACGCCAATGTCGCCCGCGTGCAGCCGGTCCACCTCGATGCGCTCCTTGCCGAGTGGCACGGCGAGGTGGGCCAGCTTTTCCGTCGCGTTGCGGGTCGAATTCTGGACCTCCTCACCGTTCGCGACCGAGCCGCTGTAGATGCGGAAGTAGGTGAGCTCGCCGACATGCGGCTCCGACGACGTCTTGAAGATGAGCGCCGCGAACGGATGCTCGTCGTCCGGCTCCAGTTGGACCGTCTCCTTGATCCCGGGCCGCACGATCGTCTCCGGCCGAGCTTCCGCCGGGCTCGGCAGAAGCTCGCAAAGCTTCGACAGCAACGCGCGGGTGCCCCACGTCTTCTGCGGGGCGCCGCAGAAGAGTGGGAACATCTCCCCTCTGAGCATCGCCTTGTGCATCGCGCGGATTGCCTGATCGCGATCGATCTCGCCACCCTCCAGGTACTTCTCCAGCAGGCTGTCGTCCGTGGTCGCGATCGTCTCGAGCAGCTCCGTCCGCCAGCTCTCGTACTTGTTCCGCTTCTCCTCCGGGATGTCCGTCTCCTCGTACTCGCCCTTCAAGGTGCCGGGCTTGTAGACGTGCGCGCGACCGCTGAACAGGTTGATGATGCCGTGGAAGTCGTCACCCGACCCGATCGGAATCTCTACCGGTACGACCTTCGGCGTGAGATGCGCCTTGATATCCTCGTAGACCCGGTCGAAGTCGGCGTGCTCCTTGTCCATCATCGAAACGAAAAAAAGTCTGGGAACCTCGCGCGCCGCGCAGTATTCCCAGACTTTTTCCGTGCCGACCTCGACGCCGTGGGTGGCGCCGAGGACGATTACAGCCCCATCGGCAACCCTCGTCGCCGCGAGAGCCTCTCCCGTGAAGTCGAGGTAGCCCGGCGTGTCCAGCAGATTGATCTTGCAATCCTGCCACTCCGTGAACGCTGGGGCGAGCTGCATCGAGATGCCGTGCGCGACCTCTTCCTCCGTGTACATCGTCAGGGCGGTACCGTCTTCCACATTGCCGTGACGATGGCCCGTGCCACCGACGAATGCGAGCGCATCCACGAGCGTGGTCTTTCCCGATCCGCCATGTCCGAGGAAGACCACGTTGCGGATGCTTTCGGTTCGATATTCCCTGGCTGAGGCCATTCTTCCTCCTCGGGGGTGATCGTGAGGGGGTGCGGGGGACCGGGAACGTATGCGGAGTCCCGGAAAGCTGTCAAGAATCCCCGCCGGCAACGCTCCCCTCCGAACTCGCCGACGCGTGAGGCAACTTGAAAGCGACCCGGCCGGACTCGTCGAACGGTCACTGCGTCCGTACGTCAATGATCCCGCCGGTGTAGCCCGTCCCGTAGCGCGTCGTCGCGTCCGCCGGCTCGATGAAGACAATGCTGCGCACGTCGGTCGCGGTGATGTCGCGCAGCGAAGGAGGCAGCCCGTAGCGGTTGCCGTTGAGGAAGATCACGGGGTATTCCTGCTGGCCGCTTCGGACCGAGCTCAGGCCTCGCGAGCGGAGCCAGGTCGGGCGCAGCCGCTCGACGGCTTCATACGCCGTTCGCACCTGGGCCGCGGTGATCTCATTGGCAGTGATCGCCGCGCGGCTGCTCCGAGCGCTCGAGCCGCTCCCTGCGCTGGCGCAAGCGGCGAGGACGAACAGTCCAAGGACGAGCGAGGCGTGGGCTCTGCGCATGGTGGGCCTCCCGGTGGTCTCTGTCGTGTATGGATGATGAACGTGCGGATTCCCGAGCTTATGGCCGCTGCCGCCGCGCAGGCAAGGAGGCCCCAGCCTGCCTAGCCTGACTAGCCTGACCAGCCTGCCGAATCTAGTTATGCCGATAGCGGCGGCTGACCTCGTCGAGCAGGTGGCGCTCGTCGGGTGTGAGGCTGGCCATTCCCTGCTCGCTGATCTTGTCGAGCACGCGATCGATCTCATCGAGCACGCGATCGTCCACGCGTCGACGCGGCTGTTCCGTCCCCCGCGTCCCCGGCTTCTCGTCTCGCAGGGCACGGAGGTTGGGACGTCGGCCCAGCTTGCGCAGCCTGGAGCCGAGGCCGCGGGAACCCGATGGGCGGGCGCCGGTGCCCGCACCACCGAACCCCACCGTGCCGCCGCGGTGGGTGCCCGCCAGCGGTCCCCACTTCAGGTACAGGAAGCCGACGACGAAGCCGCCGATGTGAGCGAAGTACGCGACGCCTCCCCCCGCGCCCTGTGCGACGCTGACGAACTGCAGGGCGATCATGATCCCGACGAGCCACTTCGCCTTGATCGGCAGGATGCCCCAGATGTAGATCGGCGCATTGGGCCAGGTCATGGCGAAAGCGAGCATGACACCGAAGATCGCCGCGGACGCACCGATCACGGCCGCGTGCGGCGCGAATATGTAGGAGAAGGCGGCGCCGCCGAGGCCGCATGCGGCGTAGTACTTGATGAAGTTGCTGGAGCCCCACTGGCTCTCGAGAGGTGGCCCGAAGAAGAAGAGGCCAACCATGTTGAAGAAGATGTGCCAGAAGCCGCCGTGGGCGAACATGTAGGTGACGATCGTCCAGGGCTGCCGTAGCACGAGGAGCGGCTGGAAGGCGAGGTACGCGATCAGGTCGGGAAACAGCATCGTCGCCACGAACACCGCGCCGTTGGCGATGAGGAGGCGACGGACCCAGGGGGTCAGCTGAAAGCCGAAAGGTAGGTACATGCTCTGGCTACTACCCGACTCGGCGGCGGTGTTCCTCGAGCGCGATCCGGCAGATCCGGTCGCATACGCCGGCGAAAGAGAGGCCGGCGGCGCGCGCGCCTTTCGGGAACAGGCTGGCGGCGGTCATGCCCGGCAGAGTGTTCGCCTCGAGGCACCAGAGCCCGCCGCTCTCGTCCATGCGGAAGTCGATCCGGCTGTAGTTGCGGAGCTTGAGCACCCGGTGCGCACGGAGCGCCAGCTTCCGTGCCCGCTGCGCGACGGCGTCATCGATGTCGGCCGGGAAGATCTCCTGCGCCATCCCCGGCTGGTACTTGCACTCGTAGTCGAAGATCTCGTGCTGCGATATGATCTCGCCGACGGGCAGCGCCTCATCGCCGAGAATCGGCACCGTGAGCTCGCGGCCGGCCACGAACGCTTCCAGCATCACCTCATCGTCGAAGCGGGCCGCCGTCTCGAGCGCCTCATCCAGCGCGTCGAGTCGCTTCACGACCGTCAGGCCGACGGTCGAGCCCTGCTTGCTCGGCTTGACGATCAGCGGCAGACCGAGCCGCGACTCCACCTCCGCCGCGTCCACCCTGCCGTCCGGGGCGGTCATGATCCAGTCCGGCGTCGGGATCTCCCCGTAGCGGAACAGCCGCTTCGAGATGTCCTTGTCCATAGCGATCGCGCTGCCGAGGTGACCGCTCCCCGTGTAAGGGATACCCGTGAGGTCCAGCAGCGCCTGCAGCGTGCCGTCCTCCCCGGTGCCTCCGTGCAACGCGAGGAACAGAAGATCGACGTCCTGCAGCTCGGGCGCTTCCGTAATCGTCGTCGGGTTGCCGGTGCGGAGCAGATCCAGCTCCTCGGCGCGGGGCGGAAGCGGGGCCACGCCCGAAGCGAGCAGCTGCTCCTCCTGCGCCGGCTGCAGGACGCCGCGCGCGGTGTCCACGGCTACGACGCGGTGGCCGTGCTCGCGCAGCGCAGCGACGATCTGTCCGCCGCTCGCGATCGAGACGTCGCGCTCTTCGCTCGTGCCGCCGAACAGAACGGCAATGCTGAGGGGTTGCTCCACGGGACCCGTGCCCATCCGCGATCGTGGTCGTGCGCCGACGTCGAGACCGCACCGGCAGGACCCGCTCGGCGGCCTCGGCTACAGCGATTGAGAGTGCACCTTTCGTTCCCGGCGCCGCACGCGGCGAAGCCGAACCCGTTCAGCGGGTCAGGTAACGCACCATGTCGTAGCGGGTGATGATGCCGTCGATGTCGCCGGCGCGACGCACGAGCACGGCGGAGTTCTGGCGGGTCAGCAACCGGGCCAGCGCACCCAGCTCGACCTCGGCGTCCACGACGGGGAACGGCGCCTCCATCAGCTCCTCGACCGGCCGATCGAGCACGGCGGGCGCCTCGATCACGCGCGACATCAGCGTCGCCTCCGAGATCGCCCCGATCGAGTCGCCGTCGCGCAGCACGGGCAGCTGCGAGATGTCGTGCTCGGTGACGAGCCCGAGCGCCTTGCGCACGGGTGTGCTCGGCTCCACCGCGACGACGCCGGCGCGGTCCTTTCGACGGAGCAGCTCGCCGGCTGTCAGACGCTCGCCGCCGAGCATCTGATTCTCGCGCATCCACTCGTCGTTGTAGAGCTTCGAGAGGTAGCGCTCTCCCGTGTCGGGCAGAATCACGACGATGAGGCCGGCCGGGTCGTCGACCTCCCGCGCCAGCTGCGCGGCTACATGCATGTTCAGCCCGGATGAGCCGCCGACGAAGAGGCCCTCCTCGCGCGTCAGCCGCCGGGCCATCGAGAACGCGTCGCGATCGCCCACGGTGCGGTAGTCGTCGATCACGTCGAACCACAGCGTTTCCGGGATCTTTTCGTTGCCGATCCCTTCCACCTTGTACGGGTGTCCTTCGATCTTCTCGTGACTGCGCCAGTAGTGGGCGAGGCTCGAGCCCTGTGGGTCCCCCGCGACGACGCGCACCCCCGGATTCTGCTCCTTCAGATATCTCCCCGCGCCGCTGATCGTGCCGCCGGTGCCCGCCGAAGCCACGAGGTGCGTCACCCGGCCCCCCGTCTGGCGCCAGATCTCCGGACCGGTGCTGGAGTAGTGCGCTTCCGGATTCGCCTGATTGTAGAACTGATTCGCCAGGATCGCGTTGGGGGTCTGCTCAGCGATGCGCTTCGCCATCACGACGTAGTTGTCCGGATGATCCGGCGGGACCGCCGTCGGGGTCACGATCACCTCGGCTCCGAACGCCTTGAGCAGCCGCACCTTCTCCTGACTCATCTTGTCCGGGATCGTGAAGATGCAGCGGTACCCCTTCACCGCGGCGGCGACCGCGAGACCGACGCCCGTGTTGCCGCTCGTCCCCTCGACAATGGTCCCGCCCGGCCGCAAATCGCCCTCGCGCTCCGCGGCCTCAATGATCGCAGGACCGATCCGGTCCTTCACCGAGCCGCCGGGATTGAAGAACTCGGCCTTCGCGTAGACCGGAGTCCTCGCCCCGTCCGTCACCCGGTTCGTCCGGATGAGCGGGGTCCAGCCGATGGTGCCGAGCACGTCGGCGTACGGCTGCTCGTGGCGGACGGAATCCGAGCCGTCGCCGTCCACTCTCACGCTCGCCTCGTCGGCTCTCACGCTCGGCTCGTCGGCTCCCACCACCCCATGCTCGCTCACGGTTCTGCTCCGGTCGGCCTGCCCATAATCTTGCCGTCGCGGCTGAAGCGGACGGGCAGCTTCACCCACATCGCGATCCTCTTCTCGCCCCGACGGCCCGGGCTGAAGCGGACCTGCTGCACGTCCGCGCTCGCTGCCGAGTCGAACGCCGCATAGCCGCTGCTCTTGGCGACATAGCTGCTGTCCACCGTGCCCCGGTCGGTGACGTGCACCATCAACAGCGTCTGGCCCTCCTTGCCGCCGTCCCACTCCTCGACCGGATAGCGGAAGATCGTGCTCATGTCGCTGAGCGGCGCGGGGTCCTGCACGGGCAGGTCGCGCCTCTGGCAGGCCATCGATGCGACGACGCAGAGGAGGGCCGCAACTTTCATTGGCGATCGATCCAGGCGATGCAATCGGGGAGATGGCGTTCTCGTAGGGCAAGGTAATCGGGCCGGAGGTCCGGCAAAACCCCGGGGTCCGCGCGCGGGCGACACTCGTGGCCGCGCTAGCCGCCGGCCTGCTCCTTCAGCTCCGCCAGCAGATTCAGCGCCTGCAGTGGCGTCAGCGCTTCGGGTTGCAGCTCCCGCAGGCGACGCACGACCTCGGGCTCGGCGGCGGCGAAGAAGGAGAGCTGGTCTGCCGGCGCGATCGCCGCCGGGGCGTTGCGCCCCTCGCGGCCGAGACCCCGCCCGCCTGCCGAGTGGGTGCCCTCGAGCTCGCGCAGGATCTCACGAGCGCGCTCGGTGACGCGGCGAGGCAGCCCCGCCAGCCGGCCGACCTCGATCCCGTAGGAGCGGTCGGCTCCCCCCGCCTCCAGCCGTCGCAGAAACACGATCTCATCGCCGACCTCGCGCACCGAGACGTTGCAGTTCACGACGCCCGGGAGCAGGTCGGACAGCTGGGTCAGCTCGTGATAGTGGGTCGCGAAGACCGTCTTCGCGCCAATGCGCTCGTGCAGGTATTCGGTCACGGCCCAGGCAATGCTGACCCCGTCGTACGTCGCCGTACCACGGCCGATCTCATCCAGCAGGACCAGAGAAGCGTCGGTCGCGCCGTGCAGGATCGCCGCCGTCTCGTTCATCTCGACCATGAACGTGGACTGTCCGCGCACGAGATTGTCGGAGGCGCCCACGCGCGTGAAGATGCGGTCGCACACCGGCAGCGAGGCGGCGGCCGCGGGCACGAAGGAGCCGACCTGCGCGAGCAGCTGGATGAGTCCGACCTGGCGGAGCAGCGTGCTCTTCCCCGCCATGTTCGGCCCTGTGAGGATCATGATTCGTCGGTCCTCGTCCAGCACCACGTCGTTCGGGATGAACTCCTCCCGAGGCATCATGGTCTCGACGACGGCGTGCCGGCCCGCGTGGATCTCCAGCCGAAAGCGCGTGTGGACTTCCGGTCGCACATACCCCTGCCGCTCAGCCACCTGCGCCAGCCCACTCAGCACATCGACCATCGCGACCGCGGCCGCCGTCGAGAGAAGCCGGTCCACGTGCGCGGCGACGTCCCGGCGAAGCTCCGCGAAAAGCCTGGCCTCCAGCTCCGCGATGCGCTCCTCCGCGCCGAGCACGCGCGCCTCCCATTCCTTGAGCTCGGGGGTGACGTAACGCTCCGCGTTGGCGAGCGTCTGTCTGCGCTCGTAGTCCTCCGGGACGCGATCCAGGTTCGCCTTCGTCACCTCGAGGTAGTAGCCGAAGACCTTGTTGTAGCCGACCTTCAGCGACGAGATCCCGCTCCGCTCGCGCTCCCGCTGCTGCAGCCGGGCGATGAAGTCCCGCGCGCCGTCCCGTGCGCCCCGCAGCTCGTCCAGCTCGCCATCGTGACCGGCTCGGATCACGCCGCCCTCGCCCAAGCTGGACGGCGGCTCGTCCTCGAGAGAGCGCGACAGCAGCTCCCGCACGTCCTCGAGCGGATCGATCGCATCCCGCAGCACCACGAGCAGCGACGCTCCCGCCGCGACCGCACTCGCGGCCCCGCCGGACGGGGCTGATGCCGCGGCCGCCCCGACCTCCCCCTCGTCCGCCAGCGCAGCGACCAGCGCCGGGAGTCGCTCCAGCGAGTCGCGCAGCCCGGCGAGCTCGCGCGGGCCGGCACGCGCCACGCCCATCCGCGCCGCGAGCCGCTCGAGGTCCCGCACCTGCTTCAGCTCGGAGCGAAGTCGCCGCCGCAGCCCGGCGTCCGCCACGAGCGTCGCCACCGCGTCCTGACGGCGCCAGATCGTGTCGACCACAACCAGCGGGCGCAGCAGCAGGCGACGGAGCAGCCGCGCGCCCATCGCCGTAAGCGTCTCGTCCACCACCTCCAGTAGGGTACCCGCGCGCCCACCCGCGTGCGAAGCCATGTCCGGCCGCAGCGGCTCGACGAGCTCGAGGTTGCGCCGCGTCATCTCGTCCAGGGCCATGGCGTCGCCCGGCCGCTCGATCCGCGGGGGTCGCAGGTTCCCGGCAGCGGGCGGCTGGACCTCGGCGAGGTAGGCCGCGAGAGCACCGAGCGCCCCGACCAACGCCTTCTCGCCCGGCTGGAACCCGAAGCCGTCCAGCGTCTGGACTCCGTAGCGGCGCCGCAGCTCGTCTCCGGCGAGCTCGGGATCGAACAGCCAGTCCGGACGAACCGTGAGCGGCGTGCCCTCGAGCGCCGCGCTCCACTCTGCGGCCGCCGCACCGTCCACGGCCGCCCGGTCCGCCGCCGAGCGAGGCACCAGCACTTCGGCCGGCTCCAGTCGCGCCAGCTCCGACGCGAGCAGCCCGCGCGAGACCGGGGCGAGCACCGACTCGCCGGTCGAGATGTCGGCCGCCGCGAGCGCCACCGGCTCTTCACCTTCGAAGCACAGCGCGACGAGCCAGTTGTTGCGGCGCGCGGAGAGCAGCGAGTCGGACAGGATGGCGCCGGGCGTGATCGTCTCGACGACCTCGCGCCGGACGATGCCCTTCGCCTCCGCGGGATCCTCGACCTGCTCGCAGATCGCGACGCGACGACCGAGGCGAACCAGACGCTGCACGTACTCGTCGCGTGCCTTCACCGGCACGCCGGCGAGCGGCACGTTCGCGGCGCCGCCGTTGTTGCGCGAGGTCAATGTGAGGCCGAGCAGCCGCGCGCCCTCCTCGGCATCCTCGCGGAAGAGCTCGTAGAAGTCACCGACACGGATGAAGACGAGCGCGTCGGGGTGGCGCGACTTCGCGTCGTGCCACTGCTGCATCAGGGGGGTGTCGTCCGACTTCGGCATCGAGAATGGAGGGAGGATCCGCCCGGCGATCACGGCCACCGAAGGATAGCCGCCCTGCGGTGGCGAGGGCAACCTGCCGCGGCGCGGCGCCGTCGCGCTTGCCCCTCCCGCCCCGATCCCGCGCAGGAAGGGATGTAGACCACCCCGCACGAGGCGGCGGGGGCCCTGTCGACCTCCACTCGGGAGCGAGCGATGAGAACCTTGCGTAACCTGATGGGCGCGATCGTAGCGCTGACCTTCGCCGCCTGCGCAGACGGCTCGGAGCCGGTCACTCCTTTGTCCCTATCCCCGCCGCAGCTGTCGGCCGCGAAGTCCGAGCACCGGGAGCTCGGCGGAGCGTCGGCGGGGGGGCCGTTCTGGTCACTCCTGGGTGACGGCTTCCTGCCGCACACCGAGGAGTACGCGATCCTCCCGTTCATCCGACGCCTCGAGGGGTCGGCAGGGCAGGTCTGCGGCTTCGATGCACCCGATCTCACGGAGCTGAAGCCGCTCGCGTTCACCTGTCCGCTGACGGTCGAGGGCTTCGAGCACTGGCAGGATGGTCGCTGGGACGACGGGCTGCCGTGGGATGGCCAGGCCCCCCGGCAGACCCACCACGTCGGCCTCGGCGCGGTTCCGATCGTGTTCGTCGAGTGGGACGCCTTCCAGCAGGCTCTCGGCGACGCCGACAGCGACGGGGATCCCGATCTCTCCGGGCCCGACCTGCGCGCACTGGTCGAGACCGGAGCCGCCCTGATCGGCTATGCGGACTCCTACCAGTCCACGAACGTACTGGGGCTCTCCGGTCCCCAGGGGATCGGCAACGGCAAGTACACGATCAAGGCACGCGGCAGCCTCGAGGACGGAACCGCATTCAGCCTGCTCATCGCCGACTCACCGGGCGTGACGCGCCAGGTACACCTCGACTTCGGCGGCTGAGCCGCGACGCACGGCCGGCGCGAAGAGCCGGCCGCAGGCTCAGCCCGGACACATGGCCCGCGTTGTGCGTGATGCTCCGGCCGAGCAGTTGCGGGCTCCCTCCAAAATCGGGCCCCCAAGCCCGGAACCCTTCCCGCACCGCTCAACGGGTGGCCGCGGCCGTGAGGATCACGGCCCGGCTGCCCTTCCTCACATCAGGGCTCGACGGAACTCGACCGCGTGTGAGCAGCGTTCCCACTGCGGCTCGAGGGCGGGCTCGCCGTTCGCCGGGGGTCCGGCTACCTTTCCGGCAACCGACGACACCGCCGATGACTCCTCCCATCCCGGCCCGGTCCGAGGTCTCCACCGTCCTTGCTACCGCTGACGCGGCGGGCGCGAGCACGCTCGAGCGCCTCGTCCCGCTCATCTATGACCAGCTGCGGGAGATGGCCCGAAGGCAGCTGGCGCACGAGCGCCGCGATCTCACGCTCCAAACCACGGCGCTCGTCCACGAGGCCTACCTGAAGCTCGTCGACGACGCGAGGGTGACCCGCCGCGGGCGAGCCTACTTCTTCGCGGCGGCGGCCCGTGCGATGCGGCAGGTGCTGGTCGATCATGCGCGAAGGCGCCGCGCGGTGAAGCGCGGTGCAGGCGCCGAGGCGGTGACCCTCGACGAGGAGCAGCTGGCGGTGGACGAATTCGCCGCCGAGGTGCTGGATCTGGACCGCGCCCTCGAGCAGCTGGCACGGCTGAACCCCCGCCACGCACGCGTGGTGGAGTGCCGCTTCTTCGCGGGACTGAGCGTCGAGGAGACCGCGGACGCGCTCGACGTCTCCGCCCGGACGGTGAAGGCCGACTGGGCTCTGGCGCGGGCATGGCTGTACGAAACGCTCCGGGGCGACGGGCACGATGCGTGAAGGGACGGTCCGCTCCAGCCGCCCGGCCGGGTCCCCACGCTGCGACCCCGCCGCGAAGCATTCTGGAGAGAGTTCCCACCACCGGTGCGTCATGGGGCTGAACCCTCTCGGGCGCTGGCGGCAGATCGAGACGCTGTTCGCCGAGGCGATCGATCTCGAACCGGCCGACCGCACGGCCTTTCTCGAGGCGCGCGCCGAGGATCCCGAGCTCCGCCGCGACCTCGAGCGCCTCCTGACGGCGCACGACCGGGCCGGCGACTTCCTCCGCGAGCTCGATACCGCGCGCACCGCCGCGATGCTGCGTTCGGCGGAGGAGGACCTCGCCGCGGGTGAGCCGATCGGGCCGTACCGCGTGCTGCGCCGGCTGGGCCGCGGTGGAATGGGCGTCGTCTATCTCGCCCGCGACCCGCGCCTGGGCCGCCTCGTCGCGCTGAAGCTGCTCCCACCGCACCGGAGCGCCGATCCGATCGCGAGGCGCCGTCTCGCGGAAGAGGCCAAGGCCGCATCCACGCTCGATCATCCCTGCATCGCCACGATCTACGAGGTCGGGGAGGCACCCGGCCAGCGCCTCTACATCGCGATGGCGTATTACCGCGGCGAGACCCTGCGCGAGCGGATCGCGCGGGGCCCGCTGCCGATCGCCGATGCGGTCGACATCGCGGTGCAGATCGCCGACGGCCTCGCCGCTGCGGCCGAGCGCGGAATCGTGCACCGGGACATCAAGCCGGGCAACGTGATCCTCACCGCCGCCGGCGCGGCCAAGATCGTGGACTTCGGCGTGGCGAAGATGGCTGGCGATGCGCTCACGAGGACGAGCGCCACGGGCGGCACCGTCGCCTACATGAGCCCGGAGCAGACGCGGGCCGAGCGCGTCGATCCCCGGACCGACATCTGGTCCGTCGGAGTCGTGCTGTACGAGATGCTGGCGGGCGTCCGCCCGTTCCGTGCGGAGAACGATCAGGCGCTCATCTACGGCATTCGCCACGACCTCCCGCAGCCACTCGCGCAGCTCCGCCCTGACGTACCCGACCACCTCGCGCGTGTGGTCGCACGCTGTCTCGCAAAGGATCCGGACGACCGGTATCCCGATGCGCGGCTGCTGCTCTCGCGGCTACGCCAGATCCCGTCCTCGAGCGGCGGGACACGGCCGGCGGCGCCGCGGAAGCGAGCCGCCGCACGTTACGCGGGCATGGCTGGGCTGGCCCTTCTTCTCGCGGCCGCGGCCATGGCGTTGTGGCCGCCGGAGCCACTCACGACCGCCGTCTCGGAAGGGGTGCGCGATGTCGACACGCTCGCACGGGGTCGAGTCGCCGTGCTGCCGCTGGTCAACTACGGCGCGGAGCCGGCCGACGGGTACATCGCCAATGGCATGACGGAAGAGCTGATCTCGCGGCTGGCGAGGCTCGGCGGCCTGCACGTCATCGCGCGCACATCGGTGATGCCCTACAAGGGAACGCGCAAGACCGTCGCGGAAATCGCCCGCGAGCTGGGCGTCAGCGCCGTGCTCGAGGGGAGCGTCCGGAAGGCGGGCGACCGGATGCGCATCACGGTTCAGCTGATCGACGCACCGACGGAGGAGCACCTGTGGTCCCGGGATTACGATGCCCGGATCGGTGACCTGTTGACCATACAGAGCGACATCGCCGAGCAGGTCGCGCAGGCGCTCAATGTGCAGCTGAAGCGCGACGACCGACGCCGTCTCGCCACGCGGGACACCGACGACCCCGAGGCATACCGGCTCTACCTCGAGGGCCGCTACTTCTGGAACAAGCGCGACCCGGAGAATTTCGGAAAGGCGCTCGACCTCTTCCGCCGCGCGACGGACCGCGATCCCCTCTACGCCGCCGCCTGGGCGGGCCTGGCGGACACGTACGAGATGCTCGGCGACGTCGGACTCCAGCCGGAACAGCGCGTCGCCATGGCGCGCGCGGCGGCGGAGCGAGCGCTCGGGCTCGATGCGGAGCTCGCCGACGCCCATACGGCGCTCGCGACCATTCTAATGGGCCACGACCTGGACTGGGCCGGAGCCGAACGCCATTTCCGGCAGGCGCTGGCCCTGAACCCCAGCTATGCGCTGGCGCACCAGCGTTACTCCACGCTCCTCGCAGCAACGGGGCGGCCGGAAGCGGCGGTGCGCACGGCCCGCCGCGCCCAGGAGCTGGATCCTCTTTCGCTCTACGCCCGCGCCGCCGTCGGCTACCACCTGTACCTCGCCCGCCGCTACAATGAGGCGCTCGCGCAGCTCGAAACGACGCGCGCGCTCGATTCCACGTTCGGTCTCACGCTCGTGAACCTGGCCCTGGTCCACCTGCAGGCGGGTCGGCACGGCCAGGCGCTCGAGGCGCTCCGGACGCTGCAGTCGCAGTGGGGCGACAACCCGACGGTTCTCGGACTTCTAGGATACGCCTACGCCGTCTCGGGCCGGGAGGCGGAAGCACGGACAGTACTGCGGCGAATGGAGACGCGAGCGGAGCAGCAGCCGGGGACGGCCTTCCATCGCGCCGTCATCCAGCTCGGCCTCGGCCAGCAGACACGGGCGATCGAATCGCTCGAGAAAGCGGTGGAAGAGCGAAGTAGCGGACTCGTCGTCTACCTCGGTGTCGACCCCTTGTTCGACCCCCTGCGCTCACAGCCGCGCTTCCGCGCGCTGCTCCGCAAAGCGTCGCTGGCCGAGTGAGTCGGTGCGGCACGAACGTTACTCCGGCAATCCGCACTGCGTTCGGCCCTTGGCCGATGAACGGGATGTTCCTCCGCCTCGCCTGCTCCGCGACGGCGAAGTAGACATCCCGACGCGGCCACCCGGATCAGCCGACTTTGAGCAGATCCCTGAGCTCCTCGGGCGACAGCTCGGCCGCGTTGCGGGAGCCGAGAGCGCGCCCCGCCCTGCCGCGCGCGGGCTGGGCTCGCGCCGCGATGTCGGCGGGCGCGCCGCCGCCGTAGTCGAAGTCGGCGAGCGAGATCTTCTCGATCGGGTAGCCGAGAATGTGCTCGATCGCCCGGATCTGGGCGAACTCGGGGGCCGTCATGAAGGTGATGGCGTCGCCGCTGGCGCCGGCGCGGCCGGTTCGGCCGATCCGGTGCACGTAGTCCTCCGGGTCCTGCGGCACGTCGTAGTTCACGACGTGGCTGATCCCTTCGATATCCAGCCCGCGCTGCGCCACATCGGTCGCCACGAGCACCCGGCTGTGGCCTTCGGCGAACGCCTCGAGGGCGCTCGTGCGCTGCTTCATGTTGCGATCGCCGTGCGTGAGCGCGACCACGACGCCGGCCGCATCGAGCCGGTGGTGGAGCAGATCGGCGCCCCGCTTCGTGCGGGTGAAGACGAGCACCTGGTCCAGCGCCGGATTCTCGAGCAGGTGGAGCAGCAGGTCGGGCTTGCGATCCGGCCGCACCGAGTAGACGACCTGCTCGACCGTCTCCGCCGCGGTGGACTGCGGCGTGGCTTCGACCCATTCGGGATCGCGCAGGATACGCAGCGCCAGGGCGTGCACGCCGTTCGGCATGGTCGCGGAGAAGAGCAGTGTCTGCCGCTCGCGCGGCAGCGCGGCGAGCACCCGCTCGATCTGCGGACGGAAACCCATGTCGAGCATCCGGTCCGCCTCATCGAGCACGAGCACCTCCACGTCCGACAGATCGACGGTGCGGCGCTCGATGTGGTCGATCAGGCGGCCGGGCGTCGCGCAGAGCACGTCGAAGCCCGCCCTGAGGTCACGGATCTGCGGGCCGATCGGCACGCCGCCATACACCTCGCCAACGAAAAAGCCGAGGTGCCGCGACAGCGCGCGGGCATCCTCGGCCACTTGCTGGGCCAGCTCCCGGGTCGGGCACACCACCAGCGTCCGCAGCCCATCGCGACCCGCCTGCCGCTCCAGGGACGGGAGCAGGAACGCCCCCGTCTTGCCAGTCCCCGTCTGCGCGATGCCGAGCAGGTCCACGCCCTCGCGGACCGGTGGTATCGCCTTGCGCTGGATCGGCGTCGGCTCGTGCCAACCCAGCTCCTGCACCGCCCGGCGCAAGCCGGGGTGCGTGATCAGCTCATCGAAGCTCACGTGTTGTCCTTGCAGAGATCAATCCCGTTTGTGTCCGGGATTTTTCTCTGCCCGAACACAGCCGCTCTCTTGCCGTCGCGGCAAGAAGAACCGGCCGAGAAGCCGACGGACCGGGGCGGACGCTCTCGCGCCCGTGCGGTTCGGCGGCTGACCCGGCCGGTTCCGAACTCTAAAGATAGCGGAAAATCCGGATTTCAGGAAGCCCGGCGGGACCCGGCTGGAGCCGGGCGGCCCGGAAGCCGGGAGCCGAACGTCTACGACTCGCTCTTCACCAGGCGTATGCTGCCGTTCACGGTGGACAGCTTCAGCTTTCCGCCGCCATCGCCGATCACGGCGTTGATGTGGCGGGCGTTGAGCCGTCCGTGCACGGCCAGCGGAAAGTCGGAGTCGATGCCGCCGTTGACCGTGCTCGCCTCGACCTCGGCCCCGAGGGAGGGAGGGAACGCCACCGTGATGGAACCGTTGACCGTCGTGAAACGGGCCTCGTCATCCCAGTCGCCGCGCCCCATGCGGACGTCGATACCGCCGTTGACCGTGGACGCCTCGGCGTGGCCCGAGGTGGCGACGCGCACCTTGCCGTTGACCGTCTTGGCCACGACGTCGCCGCGCAGATCCTCGGCGGAGACGTCGCCGTTCACGCTGCGCTCGACGAGTCCGATTCCGGCGGGTACGTGGACCGTGAAGTCCACCGCCACGTCATTGCGGTGAACGCTCATGTGTCCTTCGTCGCCCGGCGCGCAGCGGTTCTCCTGTCGAGCATCGCGCGGCGTCGGATAGACCGCGCAGATCGTGACGCCGTGGTCGCCGCGCACGACCTCGATGTGCACAGAGGCCGGATCGCTGCGCCGGGCGTGCTTGCTCGCCAACACCTCGATCTCGTCTCCATCGGCCGGCAGCGCGCGGATCTCACCGTTCACGCCCTTGATCTCGAGCGTCTGCCCCGGCGACAGGCTGCCGGTCCAGTGGAAGCGGTCGCGGTCCTGAGCGTTCGCGCCGCTCACGCAGGCCAGCGTCAGCAGCAGCGCGCCTGTCAGCGCCCGCGCGACTCGGCTGTTCCTTGGCATCGCTCTCCTGGTTGTTCGGGTTCAGCGTCCGCCGCCGCCGCGGCGTGCGAGAATGATCGTGCCGTTGAACGATTCGAGCTCGACACGTGCCGAGCCGGAGCCGATCACGAAGTTCAGCTCCTTGCCCTCCTTCATCGACGTGAGCTGAAGCGGAAAGTCCGACTGGAACGTGCCGTTGAACGTGGAGACGCGCATCTTCGCATCCGGCAGCTCGGGCACGAGCAGGCGCACGGACCCGTTGTGGGAGGAGAGGTGATAATAGCCTGAGGGCTGGATCGTGCCCTCGTACGTCACCCTCCCGTTCACGGTCTCGACCTCCACCGACTTGCTGTCGATGTCGCTGAGCGAGACGCCGCCGTTCACTGCCTCCGCAGAGATCTCGCCCTGGATCCCGTCCAATCGCACGCCCTGGTTCACCGTCTCCACGTGCACGCGCCCACGCACGTCTTCCACCGTGACCATCCCCTCTACGGATTCGGCCGACACGAAGTTGCGCCCGCCGCGAACTTCAATGCTTCCCCGCACCGTGGAGACGGCGACCTCTCCTGCGGTGCCGCTCACACGTACGGGAGACGCGTGCGCATCCACCCGAACGTCCATCCAGGTGGGCACCGTGATGCGGTAGCGGATGTTGCGGGAGCTCGAGCGCGGCTCCGTCTCCACGCTCACCGTGCTCGCGCCGTTGTGAATCTCCACGTCTCCGGGCGACGCATCGCCAATGTCTACCCGCACGCTGCTGCGCTCCCAGGTATCTATCGTAACGGAGCCGGTGCGCGCCTCGACCGACAGCCGCGCCCCCTTCCGCACCGCGAAGGTGGTGTCGGCCGCCTGTGGCGCGAGCGTCAGCGCCGTGATCAATCCTAGCATCGGGATCATGAACGTCCTCTGTGTTCCGTGTCTTCAGCCGCTGACGCCGGCCGCACGCGTCGCCACGCGGAGCACGTCGAGCTTCCTCCACATGGCTTCCGTCAGCGAATGGTTCAGGTACGGGCTCGACGGCTCGCTGCGCAGCGCCCTCCGGATCTGCGCGATCGCACTGTCGATCACCGCGAGGTTCTGGTCGATCACTTCGAGCGTCGCCGGGTCCACCTGTCCGCGACGGCGGACCAGCGCGCCTTCCAGATCGGTGATCGCGCGGTCCAGGTCCTCGGTCGACTCATCCGAAGGCAGGGCCGCGAAGCGGGCCGGGCCCGTGCCGCCGGCCGGCGCGGCGCTCATCCCCGCCTGCGGAGTCACCGTGACCGGCTCTGCTCCGGCACGCAGCCACACCCCCACAGCGCTGCCGCCTACCAGCAGCAGCACCGCCGCGGCCGCGAGTTGGGGCAGCGTGAGCGCGATGCGCCGGTGCCATCCATTCCCGCCAGCGTCGCGTGTCGGACGGGTCGGACGCAGCTCGACGACCGCCGCCTGCGGCGAGGCGCTTCGCGCCGCCTCCTCTTGGAGGACCCGCCCCGTTGAGCTCTCGCGCTCGATCGCCGCCGCAATGCCGCCCCACAGCTCCGCCGTCGGCTCGCGAGCCGGCAGGGAGGCCGCGAGCGTGCGGATCCGGTCGAGGTCGCGCAGCACCGCCGCGCACTCCTCGCAACCGGCGATGTGCGCCTCGACGTCGCGCCGCTCCGCGGCCGACAGCTCGTCGTCCAGATAGTCGGACAATCGATCCGTGTAGGTGTCGCTCATCGCTCCTATGCCTCCAAATGCCGGCGCATCTCCATCCGCGCCCGGTGCAGCTGCGACTTCGATGTCCCGACCGTCACGCCGAGCAGATCCGCGATCTCGTGGTGCTTGTATCCTTCCACGTCGTGCAGCACCAGCACCTGTCGGGCGCCGTCGGGAAGACGCTCGAGCGCGCCTTCGAAGTCCATGCGCACATCCGGCCGTGGCCCCCGGGCCGCAGCGGTCGGCAGCTCGCCCACGAGCGGAAAGCGCGTGCGCATCCTCGCGACGCCACCGCGTCGATTCAGCGTGACGTTCACCGCCAGACGGTGCAGCCAGGTGCCGAATTCGGAGTCGCCGCGGAACGTGTGCAGCTTCCGCCACGCGCGGATGAAGACTTCCTGGGTGACGTCGTCCGCCTCCTGCTCGTCGAGCATCCTGCGCACGAGCGAATGGATGCGCGCCACGTGGCGGCGATACAGCCGCTCGAACGCGCCGGCGTCTCCTTCTGCCGCCCGCCGAACCTCTTCGGCCTCGCTCCTGCCCGTCGCTTCCGCCGCGATCGCGCTCGTCACCCGTCCGTCCGGTCGCTCACTCTGCGTCGTCTTCTCATCCCCTTGGACAGGACTGTGAAGTGGAAGGTTGGAGGCCCGAAGCGTGAAGTCCACACTTCGTCCCCCCTCCTCCTTCACATTTCACGCTTCACAGTTCAAGTTGGACCGCGGTTCCGCGCCTGGTGTACTCCATGCACTGCAGGCGCGGGGAGTCGAGAATCGTGCGGATGCGACGACGTGAAGACGCCGAATAGATTCACTGGCTACAACGCCGGGTACGCGCAGTCGATGTACGAGCAGTGGCTGCGCGATCCGCAATCCGTGGATGAGGGTTGGCGACGGCTTTTCGGCGCCGCTCCTGCCGATCTCGGCCTGCTCGATGTTCCCGGCGCCGTGGTCGGCGCGGTCGGGCCGCTCGCGGCGGACGCCAGCGAACTGAAGTCGACGAAGGCGGCGGCCGAGCTCGTCGACGCGTACCGGCTGAACGGGCATTTCGCGGCGCACCTCGACCCGCTGGGCTCGCCTCCGCGCGGACATCCCACGCTACAGCCCGCCTTCCACGGCATCACCGAGCAGGATCTACGCAGCGAGCCGGCAGCGTCGCTCGTCCAGGACGTGATCGAATGGCTTCGCTCGATCTATACGGGCACGATCGGCTACGAGTACGAGCACCTTCAAGATCCGGAGCGCCAGGAGTGGGTCCGGCAGCAGGTCGAGTCGGGTCGGCTGCGCCAGCCGCTGCCGGAAGAGCAGCGCCTCCGTCTGCTCGACCGCCTGACGGAGGTCGAGTCGTTCGAGCAGTTCATCCACCGCGCGTATCTGGGGGCCAAGCGGTTCTCGATCGAGGGAACGGACGTGCTCGTGCCGATGCTCGATGTAGCGGTGGAGGCCGCAGCCGCGGAGGGCGCGAGAGAGGTCGTGCTCGGCATGGCCCATCGCGGTCGCCTCAACGTGCTCGTCCACCTCGTCGGCCGCCCGTACGAGGCCATGATCGCGGAATTCGAGGGGCAGCACGGCGGCTACGGCACGACCGGCGACGTGAAGTACCACCTCGGCGCCGAGGGCACCTACGCCACCGCCTCCGGCGAGCCGCTCAGCGTGCTGCTCGCCCCCAACCCGAGCCACCTCGAGGCGGTCGATCCCGTCGCTGAAGGGATTACGCGCGCGAAGCAGTCGGACCGCAGCGGCCCCGAGCTCGGGCGCGACGAGGACCTCGTCATGCCTGTGCTGATCCACGGCGACGCCGCCTTCGCTGGACAGGGCGTGGTCGCCGAGACGCTGAACCTCGCCCGACTCGACGGCTACCGCACCGGCGGCACGCTCCATGTCATCGCGAACAACCAGATCGGCTTCACGACGCTGCCGGGAGAGGGGCGCTCGACGGCCTATGCGAGCGACCTCGCGAAGGGCTTCGACATCCCGATTTTTCACGTCAACGCCGATGACCCCGAGGCGTGCCTGGCCGTCACGCGCCTGGCCATGGCGTTCCGCGCGCGCTTCCATGCCGACGTGGTGATCGACCTCGTCGGCTACCGGCGCTTCGGCCATAATGAGGCGGACGAGCCGGCGTATACGCAGCCGGAGATGTACGAGCGCATCCGCGAGCACCCCACGGTGCGCGAGCAGTGGGCTGACCGCCTCGTCGCCGAGGGGCTGCTGAGCGAGGACGACGTGCAGGCGCGGTGGGACGCGGCGTACCAGCGGCTGGTCGAGGCCCAGCACGAGGTGCAGTCGCGCGAGGCGGCTCCCCCCGAGCTGCGGCCGGAGCCCGAAACCCTCGAGCCCGCCCTCGGCGCGCGTACGGAGGTGGAGGAGGCGCGACTGCGCGAGCTCGACCACGCGCTGCACAGCTGGCCGGAGGGGTTCCGGCCCAACCCGAAGCTGGAGCGACAGCTGGCGAAGCGCGCCGCTCTGATCGACGAAGGCGGCAGCCTCGACTGGGCGCACGCCGAGGCGCTCGCGTTCGGGTCGCTGCTGCAGGAGGGCGTGCCGATCCGGCTCACCGGCCAGGACACCGAGCGCGGTACGTTCTCGCAGCGACACCTCGTTCTGCACGACGTCGAGACCGGCTCGCGCTTCACGCCGCTCGCCTCGCTGTCGGACAGGACGGCGCCGTTCGAGATCCACAACAGCCCGCTCTCCGAGCTCGCGTGCCTCGGCTTCGAGTACGGGTACGCGACCGCTGCTGCCGGGGCCCTCGTGCTGTGGGAGGCTCAGTTCGGCGACTTCGTCAACGGCGCGCAGATCGTGCTCGACCAGTTCGTCTCCGCGGGCCGCGCGAAGTGGGGGCAGGAGGCGAACCTCGTGCTGCTGCTGCCGCACGGCTACGAGGGACAGGGACCCGAGCACTCGAGCGCGCGCCTCGAGCGCTTCCTGCAGCTCGCGGCCGAGGACGACATCCGGGTGGCGAACCTCACCACGCCGGCCCAGTACTTCCACCTGCTCCGCCGCCAGGCGAAGCTGGAGGAGAAGAGACCCCTCGTCTTGATGACGCCGAAGAGCCTGCTGCGCCATCCGCGGGCGATCTCACCGCTCGCCGATCTCACGTCCGGGGAGTTCCACTTCGTGCTTGGCGACGATTCCGTCTCGGGCCGTGAGTCCCGGGTCCGCCGCGCTGTGCTTTGCTCCGGCAAGCTCTACTTCGACATCACCGGAAGCGAGCAGCACGAGCGGGCCGGAGACGTCGCGGTCCTCCGCGTCGAGCAACTCTATCCGTTCCCCGGCGAGCCGCTCGAGGAGGCGCTGCGCGCCTTCCCGTCGCTGGAGCGCGTCGTCTGGTCGCAGGAGGAGCCGGCCAACATGGGCGCCTGGCGCTACATCGAGCCGCGCCTGCGCGAGCTCACGGTCGGACTCGGTGACGTCGCGCTCGACTACGCCGGCCGGCCGGACCGCGCCTCGCCCGCCGAAGGCTACGCGAACACGCACCAGCGCCAACAGGAGCGCATCGTCCGCGACGCGCTCGGCCTCGGGGCGGCCGCCCCGGCCGCGGCGGCCCCCCCGCGGCAGACACGCCGGAAAAGCAAGGCCGCCAGCTAAAAGCGCGTTCGTCGGGACGCGGGGCCGCGCCCCGCGCAACGCGGCGCGCCCCACCCCCAGGCGGCGCCCGGCACGACGTGCGCGCCCCGCTGGCGGGGCCACACGACGGCACGTGGCTTGCTGCGTTGGGGACGGTGCAGAGGGCGACGTCGGCCGGTCGGTCGACGCGCGACCGCCCGACCGGAGGAGAGCCCATGTCGTCGTTCGTGATCTATCTGATCGGCTTCTTCGTACTCATCGTCGGCCTCGCGCTGGCGGCCTACCTCGTCGGCCTCCCCGCCCAGTGGATCGGCATCGGCATCATCGTGCTGATCGGCCTCGGCATCCTCATGGGCGTGAGCCGCACCCGCCGTCCAGACCCGCCGGAAGCCTGAAGGCGACCCACCGGAAGGCGCACACGGAAGGCGCGCACGGAAGGCGTTTACCGCAGCCCCTTCAGAGCCGGACGAGGCGACAACGCCTGCCTTCAACGCCTGCCTTCAACGCCTGCTTCCAACGCCTGCTTTCAACGCCTGCTTCCACCGCCTGCTTCCACCGCCTCCCCCCCCGGCACCCCCTTGACGTCACGGTGTATTGCCCTCATGCGTTAGCAGAAACGGACACTCGTGCGCGGGAGCGTCTTTTTTGGATCACCTGGTCATCGTCACGTACCCCGAGCCGATCAGCATCGAGGCCCGCTCGATCGAGCACGACGCGGTTCCCGACGGCAATGTGGGTCTTGCCTACTACTACGACGACCATGTGATCGCCCGCAGCGTGATCGACTCGGACGCGATGGACTCGATCAACTCGCTGCTTCAGAACCCGGTGATGGTGGCGCTCGCGGCGAGCGAGGACGAGGAGGGCAACATCGAGGCAAGGGTCTGCCTCGTGCTCCCGGTCGAAGGAGATGGCGCCGTTCGCGGCGAGGCGGAGGAGGCGGACGAGCCGTGGAAGGCGAGCGTGCCGGAGCCGCCTCCGGAGATCGGCTCCGATTACGATGCCTCGGATGGCGACGAGGAAAAGCCGAAGATGGCGCTGCTCCCGATCGGCAACGTCATCCGCAGCATCGATGACCGCAACCATCCCGACGATGTCGCCGCCGATGCGAGCGAGATGCTGCGCAACCTGCTCCTCGGCCAGGCCCGCGACGCGGTGCAGAAGGCGATCGACGACCTGTTGAACAGCCTCTAGCACACCCGCCGAATGGCCTACGACGAGGGCCTCCTGACCCGCTGCCTCGACTCGCTGCGCGAGCTCCGCGCCGGACCGGTCCGCAACAAGAACACCTTCGGCATGCGCGGGTTGCTGCGCGGCAGCCGCATGTTCGCCGCGGTCGGCGAGGAGGCCATCCTGGTCAAGCTCACCGAAGCCGACTACGTGATCGCCCTTCAGCAGCCCGGGGTCAGCGCATTCGCACCCGATGGCGGGCGCCCAATGAGCACATGGGTTCTCGTCGATGCGGAATACGTCGCCGATGACCCGGAGCTCCGGGAGTGGCTGGCGAAGGCGCTCGGCACCGTGAGCTGACGCGCCGGGGGGATTGTCCATTCGCGGCTGCGCATCCGGCGACACGTCCGAGTGCGTCATGGTGGCCGGGTGCTCGACCAGCGTCTCGGGGCCGCGCCAATTCTCACGTAGGGGTTTCCCCCACGCGGCGCGGCCGATTCCCGGCTCGCGTTTCCACCACGTCCCGACAGACCGGCCCGCGACCGTCCGTAGTTTTCTCAGGTGCGGCGAGAGGTGTTCTTGAAATCCGGTACGCGCGCCCTGCGGGCGACGCTTGCGCATGTACCTGCGACGAGGAGGCTGGATGGAACGTCCGCTGAGACGGGAGAGCGAGCCGCCGGAGGCGGCCCGTGACGAAGCACCGCCGGCACCGCAGAGCCGTTTTCGGGCCTCGAAGCCGATGTCCGAGGAAGGCATCGAGGAGTGCCTGAAGGCGAGCCGCTGGGGCGTCCTGGCGACGCTCGACCGGGGAAGGCCGTATGCGGTGCCGCTGATCTTCGGCTGGGACGGCATCGCGCTCTACTTCGTCGCGAGTCCCGGCCTGAAGGTGGAGAGCCTCGAGGCGAATCCGGAGGTCTGCTTCACGGTCACGGAGGTGAAGGAGGGCGGCCATCGCTGGCGCTCGGTAGTGATCCGCGGAACCGCCGAGCTGGTGAGGAGCATCCCGGGAAAGTTCGCCGCGCTGCGCGCACTGCGCACGCACCTTACCGTCTCCCCCTCCGAGGTGACGCTGGCGGACGTCGCAGCGGTGGCACACGCGCGCGTGATCCGGGTTCGGCCGGCCGAGATCACCGGCAGGAGAACCCGCTGGGCCGAATAAAACTCGTACTTCGCACTTCCCAGTTCCCGTTACTCACTTCTTTCGTACGTTTTCTGCGTCTGTGCCCACGAGCGTCCGCCCGGAGAGGGGGTGGCCGGGGATACTCGTCGATCTCGAACGAGCCAAGCGATGAGCGCAGCTGCAACATTGGTCACATCCAGCGTCGAGGGCGCCGGTGCGGGACCACGTGGCGAGCGCGCGGAAGAGCGATTCGCGACCGTATACCGCCGGGTCCACGCGTCACATCCGGCCTGTCTCGCGGACGACTGGCTCGGGAATCCGTGCAGCGACGAGCGCGGGCGACCCTGCGAGCGGCCGTTCGTGTGGTCGCGGCGCAACGGTCCGTGGCGGCAGGTGGAGACGCTGTGGATCGGCGCGGCACCGGGAAACGCGGGCGGACGCGGGGCGGGTGAGCTCGGAGCGCACGGCACGCGCATCCCGTTCGGGGGTGACGTCGCCGGGGCGAACCTCGATGTCCTCTTCGGCTCCATTGGGATCACCCGCAACGACACGTTCATCGCCGCCGCTTTGAACCACCTGCCGGCCGCGGGCGGCGGCGAGCCGACGCTGACGGAGCTGATGGAGCCTGTGGGGCTCTATCCGACATCGCTCCACCTTCTCCGCGATACGATCCTGGCCGCGGCGCCGCAGCTGCTGATCGCGCTCGGCAACGTGGCTCTGCGCGCGACCTTCGCGGCCGCGGGCATGGAGCAGCCGGTACGCCTGCCCGGGCTGGCCCGGCTGCGGACGGCCGGCGTGCAGCGCGGCCGCGCCGTTCCATGGCCGCGGTCGGAGCCACCTTCCGATCCCTTCCTCGATCTCTGGCGCGACGCCGCCGGGGAGCAGCCGTTGCCCCACCTGCTCTGGCTGATGCATCCGAGCGCGCAGAACATGAATCCCTACGCGGGCGTGAATACGTCGTTCCATGCGCGAATGCTCGACGCGCGTGACCACCTGCGCGCGGCGGTGACCGAGGTACTCGGGCGCCCGGTTCCGCCGGAGCGAGCGGCGGAATGGCCCGAGGAGGGAGTGTACGCGCTGCCCGAATGGACCGACGCGGTGGGGCCGAGACACGCGGATCTCGACCGGCTCTGGCGCGAAAAGGGGGTGTAGGCGTGCTCCAGTCCGTCGAGCGAGGACCGCTGTCCATCGCGGCCTATGCGGGCCTGGCCCGCGACGAGCTCCTCGATCGCCTGAGGGAGACGGCAGAGACGATCCGCGGAGCGCGCATCCTGCACCTGAATGCGACCGCCTACGGCGGCGGCGTCTCGGAGCTGCTCGGCTCGCTGGTTCCGCTGATGCGGGACCTCGGTCTGGAAGCCGAATGGAAGGTGATGGGTGGCGATCCGGACTTCTTCCGGGTGACGAAGTCCATGCACAACGCCCTGCAGGGCGCAGCCGATGGGCCCGGTGACGACGATCTGCGCATCTACCTCGAGAACTCGGAGCGCAACGCCGAGCGGCTTGAATCCAGCTACGACGTGATCTTCGTCCACGATCCGCAGCCCGCTGCGCTCCGCCACTTCCGTGGGCGCGACGGCGCGCGCTGGATCTGGCGCTGTCACATCGATACCTCATCGCCGAATCCGTCCACCTGGCAGAGCCTGCGGCCGTTCATCGCCGACTACGACGCCGCGATCTTCACGATGCGCGACTTCGTGCCGCCGGACTTTCCGGTCCCCCGCGTCGAGGTCGTTCCGCCCGCGATCGACCCGCTCAGCCCGAAGAACCTGTCGCTGCCCGACGCGCTGGCCCGCCGGGTGCTGAGCTGGATCGGGATGCGGCTCGACCGGCCTCTGATCACGCAGGTGGCGCGGTTCGATCCATGGAAGGATCCGCTCGGCGTCATCGCCGCATACCGCCTGGTCCGCGAAGAGGTGCCCGACCTGCAGCTCGCGCTCGTCGGCTCCATGGCGCTCGACGACCCGGAGGGCTGGACGGTCTTCGAGCAGGTCGAGGAGCAGGCCAATCGCGACCCTGATGTACACGTCTTCTCGAACCTCACGGGCGTCGGCAACATCGAGGTGAACGCTTTCCAGATGCTGTCCGACGTGATCGTGCAGAAGTCGATCCGGGAGGGCTTCGGCCTGGTCGTGTCCGAGGCGCTCTGGAAGCAGACGCCCGTCGTCGCCGGTCGCGCCGGCGGCATCCCGCTGCAGCTCGCCGACGGCGACGGCGGCTACCTGGTGGACGGGGTCGAGGAATGCGCCGAGGCGACCGTCCGGCTGTTGCGGGATCCGGCGGCAGGCGAGGAGCTCGCGCAGCGTGGGCGCGACAGGGTGCGTCGACATTTCCTGCTGCCCAGGCTCCTCCTCAACCACCTCACCCTTGCCTGCGACCTGCTGCAGTCGCCGGCACCGGGGGCGCACGAGATCGATCCGTGGTGCGGGCTGGCCGTACCGGGGGAGGCCGCGCTGCGCGCGACGATCCGCGGCAGCGCACACGCGTTCTGCTCCGAATCCTGCCGCGACCAGTACACGGCCGGCTCGGAATCCGGAGCCGCGTGAGAGAAGCGAGACGGGATCCGCTCACGGGAAGCTGGACGCTCTTCGCGACGGCCCGGTCCGAGCGTCCGCACGATGCATCGCCCCCGCACAGACCGTCGGAGCTCGACGCCGTTCCGGCACGCGATCCGGCATGCCCGTTCTGCCCGGGCAACGAGCGGATGCTGATCGGGATCGTCCGCGAGACGCCCGCTGAAAACGACGCGGCGCGGGACGCGCCGTGGCTGACGCGCGTCGTCGCGAACCGTTACCCTGCCGTCGTGCCCGACCCGACGCAGCCGAGGGAGTCCGCGGCGCCTCGCTTCGTGCTGCCCGGCAGAGGACGGCAGGAGGTCTTCGTCGAGGGAGCGCGGCACGACATCGATCTCTCCCACGCCTCGCCGTCGGTCGCGCGCGCGCTGATCGAGGACTGGCGAGCGCGCTTCAACGCCGCGGGTGAATCGCTGCCTCGGGCGCGGCCGCTGATCTTCCGAAACCGCGGGGCGGGCTCGGGGATGTCGCTGCGGCACCCGCACTCGCAGCTGATCGCCGCCGAGGTGCCGGCCCCGACCGCGGCGCTGATGGAGTCGAATCAGCGCGCGCACCATGCCGAGCACGCGCGCTGCCTGCTTTGCGAGCTATCCCGCGAGGATGAGGACGACGGGGAGCGTGTGCTGCTCGCGGATGACTCCCTTCTCGCGGTCGTGCCCTGGGCCGCCGCGGCGCCGTGCGAGATTCGGATCGTGTCGCGACGCCACGCGGCGCACTTCGGGGAGATCGACGGCGAGGAGCGCCTCTCGCTGGCGAGGACCTTGCCTCGGCTGCTCGCAGCGCTCGAGGTCGCGCGGCCCGGGGTCGGCTACAATCTCGTCGTCCACTCGCCGCCTCCGGCCTCCAGGGATCCGGCGCTGCACTGGTTCATTCAGGTCCGACCCCGCGAGCCGGCTCCCGCCGGTTATGAGATCGGCTCCGGCAATCGCATCAACGGCTCGCCGCCGGAGCGGGACGCCGCGCGGTTGCGGGAGGCGATGGGGCGCGCGACGTCTCGGCCCTGAACGGACTACTCCGCTTGAAGGCCGTTGTAGAACTGGGGTGCGGCCGCGCGCGTGGCGCTTGCGCGCCTCAGCCGAGGAACGAGGAGGAAGCGATGCCCTGTGCATCGGTGACGACGAGAGACGACGGATCACCCGCGCAACCGCCATGCGCCCTGTGGGTTGCGGGCGGCACGGGGCCATCTCCAGCGTTGGCGCTCCTCCCCGATGGCGTTCGACATCGCGTCGTCGCGCCGCCTCGGATCTAGCCCGTGGCGCCCGCAACGCGGCTCGCTCCAGTTCTTCAACGGCCTTCTAGCTGGGGGCGGGGGCCGATGGCGCGGAATAGCAGCGCGGTGCCCAGCGCGAGACCGAGGCCCGCGGCCACAGGCAGCCAGAGCAGCGCCATCATCGCGCTGATCGTAAAGAACAGCGAGTGATCACCACGATCGCGACCCTGCCAGCCCCAGGCGAAGCCGAGCGATAGGAAGCCCGCCAGCGCCGCGACCGCGACCGCGAAGTAGATCACCAGAAACATCGAGCCTCCTCCGACGGCCATGCGAGCATCCGGCTGCGGTCGCGGGCTTCGAAGGCCCGAGCCATCGGCCGTCCGACGACCCCGCGACTGCGCAGCAACCTACGGCTAACACCCTCGCTCGACCCTCGCAAGTCGTTGCCCGCTCGCGTGCCCGGGATTACCGTGTGCCCTATGGTGCACTATGCTGCGTGGCCGCTTCGCCGGCAGGTTCCGACCGTGCTCGTACGTCTGTGCACGGACGACGGCGACATCGCGTTCCGCGCCCGCTGGAGCCGCTCGACGCTCGAGCTGCAGCGGCGCATCCTGTTCCGCATCCGCAACGGGCGCCCCATCTGGTTCGAGGACGAGCACGGCCGCGACCTGTGCTTCCGGCCGGAAGCGATCTGGGGGGCGGTGGTCGACGGCCGCTGAAAGGCCTTGCAGCTCATCCAACAATGCGCGTGAGAGAGCCATGAACCGAACCGCCCGATTCCGGTGGTGTCCCGCCGTCACGTCGATTCTCTTCGCATTCATGCTCGTGCCGACCGCCGCGAACGGCCAGGCCGCGGCCGCCGGCGAGTCATTCGACACGTCGCTGTATCAGGGGCTCGGCTATCGCATGGTCGGTCCCAGCCGCGGCGGGCGCGTGACCGCGGTCGCGGGGGATCCATCGCGGCCCGGCACCTTCTATTTCGGCTCGACCGGTGGCGGAGTCTGGAAGAGCACGGACTACGGCGCGCACTGGCGCAACGTCACCGACGCCTACTTCCGAGTCGGGTCGATGGGCGCACTCGCGGTGTCGACATCGAAGCCCGACGTGATCTACGCAGGCACCGGGTCGGAGGCGATCCGCAGCAACGTATCGATCGGAAAGGGCGTCTATCGCTCCGACGATGCCGGCGCGACCTGGCGCTGGATCGGCCTCGAAGACGCGGGCCAGATCGGCGCCGTCGAGCTCGACCCGAACAACCCCGAAGTCGCTTACGTCGCCGCCCTCGGGCACGCCTTCGGACCGAATGCGATGCGCGGCGTCTTCCGGACCCGCGACGGTGGAAAGGCGTGGGAGAAGGTGCTCTTCCTCTCCGACTCCGTCGGGGCGGTGGATCTGGAGCTGCAGCCGGGCAACCCGGCGGTCATCTACGCGGCGATGTGGAGGGGCAAGCGGCAGCCGTGGACCATCATCAGTGGCGCCGCCCCCGCCACCGGCGACGGCATCTGGAAGTCCACCAATGGCGGCGACCACTGGACGCATCTCCAGAACGGGCTGCCGTCGAAGCTGATCGGAAAGATCGATCTGGCGGTCTCCCCTGCCGCGCCGCAGCGCGTCTATGCTCTGGTCGAGGCGCCCGATCCGCAGGAGGGGCTGTACCGCTCCGATGACGCCGGGGAGAGCTGGCGGCTCGCCAGCGCCCAGCACGGCCTGATGAACCGGCCGTTCTACTACACGAACGTGGACGCCGACCCGAAGAACGCAGATATCGTCTACGTGCTGAACGAGGGCGCCTACCGCTCGACCGACGGCGGCAGCAGCTTCGCGCGCTGGCCGACGCCGCACGGCGACAATCATGACCTGTGGATCGCGCCCTACGACACGAAGGTGATGATCGAATCGAACGACGGCGGCGCGGTCGTGACGCAGAACGGCGGCGACACCTGGTCGAGCGAGCTGAACCAGCCGACCGCAGAGCTCTATCAGGTGGACGTCAATGGCCGCTTTCCGTACTGGATCTACGGGGCGCAGCAGGATCAGGGGACGAACCTGTCGGTGCCGAGCCTGCCCATCGACGACACGCCACCTCCCGGGTACATCGCCTGGTGGCGCGACATCGGGGGCTGCGAGACCGGCCCTGTCGTGCCCAAGACGGACGACCCCGACATCATCTACACCGACTGCAAGGGCCGCTTCGGCGTGAAGAACACCCGGACCGGGCAGGAGCAGCAGTACTACGTCGGCGGCGCGAACATGTACGGCACCGCACCGCGCGAGCTGGAATACCGGTTCCAGCGCGTCTCGCCGATCGAGGTGTCGCCGCACGACCCGAACGTCGTCTACCACGGCTCGCAGTACCTGATGAAGACGACCGATGGGGGCGCCCACTGGCAGCGCGTCAGCCCGGATCTCACCGCCGCCGAGCCTGCATACCAGGGCATCTCCGGCGGTCCGATCACACGCGACATCACCGGCGAGGAGGTCTATAGCGTCATCTACGCGATCGAGGAGTCGCCCCTCCAGGAGGGGCTGATCTGGGTCGGCGCGAACGACGGTCCGGTACACGTGACGCGCGACGGCGGCGCGCATTGGACGGACGTGACGCCGGCCGCCCTGCCGAAGGGCGCCCGCATCCAGTCGATCGAGCCGTCCCGCTATCAGCCCGGAGAGGCGTATATCGCGGCCTATCGCTACCTCCTCGACGATTGGCGCCCCTACATCTTCCGCACGACGGACTACGGAGCGCACTGGATCCTGCTGACCCCGGGCGACAACGGCATCGCGGCCGACGAGCCGACGCGCGTGATCCGTGAGGATCCGGTGCGCGAGGGGCTGCTCTACGCCGGCACCGAGTTCGGCATGCACGTCTCCTTCGACGAGGGCGCGCACTGGCAGTCGCTGCAGCTGGACCTGCCGCACGTTCCCGTCACCGACATCGAGGTGAAGGACGCGGACCTCGCGCTCTCCACGCAGGGACGCTCATTCTGGATCCTCGACGACGTCACTCCGCTGCGACAGCTCACGCGGGAGATCGCCGCCTCGCCCGCTCACCTGTTCGCGCCGGACACCGCCGTGCGCATGCGCTACCGCAGCTACCGTCGCGACCCCTCGGATCCGCAGTATCCGGAAGTGGGAGCCCGCATCGACTACTGGCTCGCGCGGCCCGCGAACGGCCTCGTGATCGAGATCCTGGGAGCTGACGGCAACGTCGTCCGCTCCTTCTCGGCAGACTCCGGCAAGGCAGCCACGTCCCAGGACGGCGACGGCGGCGGCTTCTTCCGAGGTCGGCCGGCACCCGCCCCGCAGGGCGACGCCGGCATGCATCGCTTCGTCTGGGATCTTCGCTACCCCGGACCATGGAGCGCCGACGCCCGACGCAGCGGGCAGAACGGACCCATGGCGGCGCCCGGCACGTATAAGGTGCGCGTCCACGCGGCCGACGGCTGGAGCGAGACGCAGCCGCTGGAGGTCGTGCTCGATCCCCGCGTCGCCGCGGCTGGCGTGGGCCAGGCGGACGTCGAGGCACAGCTCGCGTTCAACCGGAAGGTCGTCGACGTGCTGAGCGAGGCGCGGCATGCCGCTGCACGCATAGAGGATGCGCTGAGCGCGAAGGGGACTGTGGAGGTGACCGGCAAGAAGCGGCAGCAGCTCGAGGCCGTGCAGCGCGAGCTCGTGACGCGGGAAGATCAGAGCTATCCGCAGCCGATGCTCATCGACCAGCTCGAATACCTCTACGGCATGACCTCGACTGCCGATCAGCGCCCCGGGCAGGACGCGTACGATCGGCTCGAGACGCTGCGGGCGCGGCTCGACGACACGCTGAAGACGCTGGGGCGCCTGCTCTAGCCGCCCCCGTAGGGCGTATTCGATCCCCTCCCGGACCGCCGGCGAGCGGAGCGCGAATCGCCCCCCGGCGGGCGCACCCTGCCTTCCCGGTTGACCCGCGGCGCCCCACCGACGCGCCGAGTCAGCGCCTGACGCGCCGCGCGGCGGCCGCTGACGAGTGCTCCCTCCACGGTGCCGTTCAGCCAGCCGTCGACGGTATGCTCGCCCGCGATGAATAGCGTACCTTCGATGGGCCGGCTCAACTCGCGGAATGCCCCCGCCCCGCCGACGAGCGCATAGCTGTACGCGCCGCGAGCCCGAGGATCGCCATCCCAGTCGTGGCTGAAGGCGGCGACGAGGCGCTCACGCACACGCCGGGGCGACAGCCCCAGGCATCGGGCCAGCTCACCGACCGCCTGGTCCTCCACCGACTCGCCATGGCTCCTGAGGCGCCTCGCCGTGGGTCCGCCCGCCCAACCGACCCAAACCGGCGCCCGCACCGGATACAGGCTCCACCAGACGTTGAAGGGACGGTCCGGCGCGTGGAGGAATCCGATCGAGCGCGCGTCCACCTCCCTCGCCGCAGGCACCCCCTGCTCCCAGAAGCGCGAATCGAACAGCAGCGTGACCCTCGTCACCGACCCCATGGCCAGCAGGGAAAGAGCGCGGCGGAGGGTGGCGGGCACCGGGTCCAGCGTCACGGCGCACTCCGCCTCCGCGGGGGCCTGCAGCACTCCGAGCGGCAGGGCCACGACGGCGGCGCCGGCCCGAATCCGCAACGGACCCTCGGCATACCGCGCGACGACGTCGACCCGCCCGCGCGTCCAGGTCACCCGCTCGACCGTGTGGCCGAGCCTCAACCGCCTACCCAGCCGGTCGGCGAGATACCCTGTGAGCCGATCGTAGCCGCCGACCACGCGCGCCGAGTCCAGCGCTTCCTCGGCTCCCCCTCCGGGCATTCGCGCGAGCGATCGCTCGCTGACCTGAGAGGCGTCTGCCGCGTGAAACCCCTCGACGAACGCGAGCGCCGCCTGGCGGTCGCGCTGCCCCAGGCCGGGCTCGTTGTCGAGGAAGTCGCGGAAGGAGCGATCGGGACGGCGCCGGGCGTCCAGTCTGTTCATGACGCGCTGCAGCGACTTCCATAGCTTTGCCCCCGTGTGCCAGCCGTCCTCGCCGGCGACCCACTGACTGCCCGCGATGTCGTAGAATGCCTGTCCCGCCGCCTCGAGAAGGCGCAGGGTCTCCGGCGCGTCGCCATGCACGAAGTCGGCACCGAGCTCGAGAGGGACGGAGGAGCGCGGATCGTGCAGCGTGAGTACGCGGCCGCCGGGCCGGCTCGACGCTTCGAGCACGCAGACCTCGGCTCCGGCGGAGTCCAGCTCATGGGCTGCCGCGAGGCCGGCGGCACCCGCGCCGATAACTATGTATTCGACCTCTTCCAGGCGCACTTTCACCTCAGCGCATGAGCAGGACCAGCACGGCGCCCACTGCGCACGCCCCGGCCGTGAGCCACGTCACGTAATCACCGATGTTGCCGGTATGGGCCGCCTCGAGCGCTCTGGCGATGCGGCCGACCGTCGCTCCAATGAGACCCCGCAGCAGGAGAGGAAAGCGGGATCCGTAGAGGCCCATCAGCGCCAGTCCGAGCGCCCCTGCCGCGCCCCCGATCGTGAACGCCCCCGTCGAGCCGCGCGCTGCGGTCGGCGCGGCCGGGCTCGGCCCCTTCGACTCCCGCCTCGGCCGACCTCGGCCGTAACGTGCGCGGGCCTCGACGGCACGCCGGTCGCGACGATCGCCGGTGAGCCGGGCGCTTGTCGGCACCGGGTTTCCGAGCACTCGCTGAACGTAGGCGCCGGAGTCCTCGAAACGGCGGGCCTCTACCCGGGCACGACTCTCGAGACCGGGCACGAACGACAGGCCGACGCACGCCGCCAACAGCGCTACCGCCGGCACCAGCATGACGACAGGAGTGCGGCCGACCGCTCCGCGGGTCTCCTCCTCCCTGCCGGACTCGCGCGCTCCGCGCCGCTCCTCACCCACCCCGCTTCCCAGTCCGGCGAAGATCCGACCCGCCGCCCGCAGCACCGCCGCCCCGGTCACCACCGAGACGTAGAGGGCCACCCAGGCGATCCAGCCTGACCCCGTCGCTCTCCCCGATTCCTCGATCATGCGCTTTCCGGGCTCCGTTCCGAAGAACGGCGCGGCGGCGAGGGCGAAGCCGCCCAGCGCGAGCAGGACGCCGAGCACCGGGGCCTCTCTTCCGCGACCGCGCAGGTCGACCTCGTCGACGCTGCCGAATCGATTCAGGATGATGCCGGCGACGACGAACAGTGAGCCCTTGGCGAACCCGTGGCCGAGCGCGTAGAGCGCGGTGCCGGCGAGGCCGTCGGAGGAGAGCAGCGCGACGCCGAGCAGGAAGACGCCGCTGTGACCGACGGTCGAGAACGCGAGCAATCGCTTCAGGTTTCGCTGGGTGTACGCCATGGTGGCGCCGACCACCGCTGTAAGCGCTCCCGCTCCCAGCAGCAAGGCGCGCAGCGCCTCCCCGCTTCCAGCGAGCGGCCAGGCGAAGACGGCCCAGATCAACCGCGCGATCCCGTAGACGCCGACTTCGACCATCACGCCCGAGAAGAGCACGCACACGGGCGTCGGCGCCACGGCGTGGGCGTCGGCGAGCCAGAAGTGGAACGGCGCGATGTCGGCCTTCACGAACAACCCGACCAGCAGCAGCATGAGCGCGACCGTCAGCAGCCCGTCCGGCGGCGCTCCGGCGAGCGACGCTCCGATCGCAGCCAGATTCAGCTGACCCGTCCTGCCGTAAAGGAGCGCGAGACCGCCCAGCACCATGAAGGCGCCGATGCTGTTCGTCACGGCGAAGTTGAATGCGCCCATCAGCCCCGGCTCCTCGATCTTGTACGCGGTCAGCGCGTAGGCGGGCACGCTCATCAGCTCGAGGAAGACGAACAGGTTGAAGAGATCGCCGGTCAGGCAGAAGCCGATCATCCCCGCCAGGAAAACGAGCACGAGAGAGTGGAACAAGGCCCCCACCGCCTCGAAGTAGCGCCAGGAGAAGACGAATGTGGCGGTCGTGAGCAGAGCGGCGAGCAGGGCCAGCCCGACCCCGAAGGCGTCCAGGTACAGCGCGATTCCCAGCGGGGCGCCCGCCAGCACGCCGCGTCCACCCATCCACGCGACGGAGGGGGCGTCCACAACCCCTCGGAGCAGGATCGCGAGCAGCGCGCTCACCGAGACGGCGGTCGCGATCCCGACCGCGTCGCGCACCAGCCGCGGCAGCATGTGGCCGAACGGGAGCAGCGCGACCGCGACCGCGAGCGGGATCGCGATCGGCAGCGCGGCCAGGACGTGCGGGGCATCAGTCGCGGGCATCGAGCAGCTTCTCCGGATCCACGCTGCCTGTCCGCTGGTGAACCTCCAGCGCCAGCGAGATCAGCAGCGCCGTCACGGCCGCGCCCACGACGATATCGGTGAGGACCGCCGCCTGGACGACCGGATCCACGACGCCATCGGCTCCCGGCGCAGCTTCGCTGAAATACGGCGCGGCCGCGCGCGTGCGGAAGCCGACGGCGAGCAACAGCACGTAGGTGGCGGACTGCACGACGCCGACGCACACGCTCAGGTGTACGAGGTGTCGGCTCGTCACGATGCCGTAGAGCCCGACCACGAACAGCCAGAGCGCGACCGCGTACGGAATCATGCTCATCCGTCCTGCGGCTCCTCCTCCACGAACTCGCTGACCAGCATGGCGAGGCCTCCTGAGACAGCGACCCACGCGGCGAGATTGATGATCGCCACCGTCCCCGAGGAGAGCAGTGAGCCCGGAGCGCCGAGCGGCAATACGTTCGCGAGGAACAATCCGCTGCTCGCGAGCGTCGCGAAGCCGATACCGGCGAAGGCGAGAGCGCCGAACGCCTCCATGGCGTCGAGCGCCGCCTTCGGCGCGCTCCATGACAGGCGCGCGTAGCCGTAGGCGAGTTGCACACCGATCAGCGCGGCGGTGGCGACTCCACCGCCCTGGAAGCCACCGCCGGGCGTAAGGTGTCCGTGTACGGCCAGGTACGCCCCGAACAGGGCGGTCAGGGCGAGCGCCCTCGGCTCCATCAGCCGAATCGCCTCGCTGCCGATCTCCTCGTGCTCGTCCCGGCGACGCGGACGTGGCCGCGGCATCGTCCGGAGCAGCGCCGCGACCCCGACGACCGCCGCAACGAGGATCAGCTCTTCGCCCAGCGTATCGAGACCGCGGTAGTCGTAGAGCACGGCCGTCACGGCATTCATCGCGTGCGTGTCGGTGAGCGTCCGGCTCGCCAGCAGCTCTCCGTACGACGGGCGCCTCACGCCGAATCCGGGAAGCCCGGCGAAGCCCCAGAGCAGCAGCGTGGCCAGGCCCATCAGGGAGAAGAGGAACACGCCTAGCCGGAACGGGCGCCGCGTCATGGCCTGCCGATCCGACGCAGCGCGGAGAAGATGATGATCGGCACGACGACCGCGCCCACGCCGAGCTCCGCCAGGGCGACGTCCGGCGCCTGCAGCAGCCCGAACAGCAGCACCTGCGTGAGACTGTAAATCCCCAGGATGACGACCTGCAGGCGCGGCCTGCGAGTCAGCACGGTCGCCGTCCCCGCCGCGGCGACGAGCAGGAACGAGACCATCTGCAGCGCCTCCATCACGGCCGGTCGCGTCTCTCCGAGCGGCGCGCGCGCAGACTTCCGTACCGTCGCACGCGGATCGCCCGTCCCATCGCGTGCGTGACGAGCGGATTGGTGGCGAATATGACGAGGGCGACGAGCAGCGACTTGGCACTCGCGGCCCCCACGCCTTCGGAAATGACGGCGGCCGCGGTCACGAGCGCCACCCCGAGTGTCGCGGCCGGCGAAACGACGTGGAGCCGGTCGGCCGGGGAGCGGACCGCCAGCAAGGCGAGCGCCGACCCGAGGACCACGGAGGCCCCCGCGAGAGCCAGCCCTGCAGTCAGCAACAGTCGGGCGCTCACTCGTCGCGCCCGTAGAAGTGTGCGTAGATCAGGCCACTCGGCCAGGAGAGCAGCGCGAGCGTGAGTGGCACGTCGAGGAGCGCAGGCCGACGAAGCGCCTCGGCCAGGGCCATCAGCGCGAGCACGGTGGCGATGCCGGCGAGCTGAAGCGCGATTACACGCCCTGCCATCCCGGATCGGGCTCCTACCCAGAGGCAGGGCAGCAGGGCGATGAGGAGAACCCCGAGCGCGACCAACCAGATCATCACAGCGGCCAGTCCTCGTGGCGGCCGCGCGGGCGCCGACGCCAGCCGACCAGACGGTGCACGAGCAGGCGCCGACGCGGCTCGGCCGTCACCACGTAGCCATTGGGAGCGAACGACCCGACCACGGTCCCTACGGCGCGCCTGGCCGCGGCTGAGGGCACCGGGTCCGCATCACGGTACCGGATGGACCGGTAGCCCCCGCGGAGCCGCCGCCCGCGAGCGGCCCGCCGCCACGCGAAGCGAGCGACGACAGCCGTTTCCACCAGCACGCGCCAGAGCAGCCGTGACAGCGCAGCGACGGCCGGCCGGCCGGGCCACGTGAGGCGCCCTTCGCCCTTGCGACACCTCGCGGCCAATCCGAGCGAGGCCACGCCCGCAGCGGCCCCGGCGAGGATCTCCGGCGCGCTGACGCGCCCCGCCAGGAGGAGCCATGTGCCGCCGAGGACACACGCATCCAGCAGGGCTCCCGCCCAGCGTCCCGCTACGATCTGTTCCATTGTGGCGACGCACGTGCAGGGAGCATGCCCGTTGGCGGCCGGCTCGGGGATGCGTCCCTCTGGATGGGGCACGGACATCTTGCGCCGGGCCGCCACGAGGAGCGAGTGTTCGATCTCACACCTCGGCGCCGCCCTGCCGCAGGGCCGATCCACTCAATGGCGTCCGCGATGAAGCGTCCCGAAGAGGAAGTGAGCGCTCCGCCTGCCCGACCGCGGAATCGCTTCGCGGCCCAACGTCTGCACGCATCGGAGGTCCTGGCGCGACGGCTGCGGGAGCTCGAGGCGCTTTATCGCGTAACCGAGGCCGTCGGACGAGCCACCCGCATCGACGAGGTCTACGCCGAGGCGCTGGAGGGTCTCGCCGATGCGCTGGACGTGAAGCGACTCTCGATCCTGCTGCTCGACAATGCCGATGTGATGCGCTTCGGCGCGTGGCGCGGGATCTCCGCGACCTACCGACGCGCAGTCGAAGGCCACTCCCCCTGGGCCACGGACGTCGTCGACCCGCAGCCGGTGCTCGTGCCCGACGCGCACGCGGACGCCTCGCTGGAAGCACTGCTCCCCGTCCTCGACGCGGAAGGGATCCGCAGCCTCGCGTTCCTGCCGCTCTGTGCGAGGGGTCGGCTGCTCGGGAAGTTCATGCTTTACTACCCGGAGCGGCACACGTTTACGGCGGAAGAGATCCGGCTGGGCCAGGCGATCGCATCGGAGGTCGCTCTGGCGCTCACACGCCTGCGCGATGAGGAGGAGGTCCGCGAGCGGGCGGAACGCGCAGCCTTCCTCGCCTCGGCCGCCGCGATCCTGGCCACCTCGCTCGACTACGAGGACACGCTCGAGCGCATCGCGCAGCTGTGCGTCGGACGCCTCGCGGACTGGTGCGCGATCTACACGCCCGACGACCGCGGAAGACTCGTCCGCGTCGCTTCAGCCACCGCCCTGACCCACCTCGAGCCGACCGCGCGCGCGCTGATGGGGCGCCGGATCGGCAACCCGCAGGCGCCGATGTTCCGGGTTGCCGAGGACGGGCGCCCGCTGCTCTTCACGCGGATCGAGCCCGCGACGCTGGAGCAGATCGCCGGGGGCGATCGCGAGCACCTGGAGCTGCTTCAGGAGCTTCACGCGAGCTCGGCAATGGTCGTCCCGCTGCTCGCTCGTGGTGCGACGCTCGGCGTCATCACCCTCCTCGGCACGGGCGGACGCCGCCGGTTCGGAGCTTCGGACCTTGCTTTTGTGGAGGAGCTCGCTCAGCGCGCCGCCGTGGCCGTCGACAACGCCCGGCTCTACCAGACCGCCGAGCAGGCGAACGTGCTGAAGTCCAGCTTCCTGGCGACGATGAGCCACGAGCTCCGTACGCCGCTCAACGCGATCATCGGCTACACGGACCTCCTGGAGCACGAGGTGGACGGCCCCCTCTCGCGCGCGCAGCTCCGCAACGTCGGCCGCCTGAAGGCGTGTGCCTACCACCTGCGTGGGATCGTCGAGGAGGTGCTGAACTTCGCGCGCCTCGAAGCCGGAAGGGAGGAGCTGTTCCCGGAGCGCATGAATCTCTGCGACCTGGCTCGCGAGGCCGCGGACATCATGGACGCGGTCGCCGAGCAGAAGGGGCTGGAGCTGCGGCTCGCACTGTCCGCGGCTCCCATAGAGATCGAAGCCGATCGGGGCAAGCTGAGGCAGGTCGTCGTCAACCTGCTGTCGAACGCGCTCAAGTTCACGTCGAGCGGTCACATCGCGGTGGAAGCCGGCAGCGAGAACGGCGAAGCGTATCTGCTCGTGGCGGATACCGGCCCCGGAATCCCCGAGCCGGAGCTGCAGCGGATCTTCGAGCCGTTCACCCAGCTCGGAAGGGGCGCGGAGGGGCTGCGCGGCAGCGGCCTCGGGCTGGCCGTCAGCCGTCGCTACGCGCGGCTGCTCGGCGGCGACATAGAGGTGCGCAGTCGCGTCGGAAAGGGCAGCTCCTTCATCGTGCGCCTGCCGCTGGCGGACCCGATCGGAGGCTGAGCCGGCCGCCGCTCTGCCGCCGTCGCCTCTCAGCCGTCGAGCGTGAAGCCGATCTTCAGCGTCACCTGCCAGTGGATCACATTCGCCTCCTCAATGTGCCCTCGAATATCGCTCACCTCGAACCAGCGCATGTTGTGGACGGTCGTCGATGCGCGGTGGATCGCGTTGCGGATCGCGGCGTCGATTCCCTCGCTGGACGAGCCGGTCAGCTCGATCTTCTTGTAGACGTGGTCGGACATGGCCTGTCTCCGGATTCACGGGTTCGATCCCGGCATTGTGTGCCCGGCGGCGCGGTCGCCGCAAGCTCACTCGGCGGGGCCGCTCCGTGCGATTCGGTCGGTGAGCCGGCGAGCCTCCACCTGCGCACCGAGCTCCTCGGCCATGTCGCGCGCCCGGAGGAAGCAGCGGCGGCCGATCAGGCTCTTTCCCCGGCCCACGTGGATCTCGCCGAGTACGCGCAGTCCCTCCACGAGCCGCCACTTGTTGCCGGCGCTGGAGAAATAGCCGACCGCGGCGCTCGCCATCTGATCCGCCTCATCGAGGCGATCGAGCGCGAGCATCGCCTCCGCGTGGTTCAACGTCGCGACCGCCACCATCTCCAGCTCATCCAGCCGTCTCGCCGCCTCGACAGCCTCGGCGCAGATCGGCTCGGCCCGGTCCACCTGCCCGCGGTCCAACAAGAGCCGAGCGTGGTTCGTCAGCGCGATCACCTCGCCGCGACGGTAGCCCGCAGCGCGAAAGCACGCTTCGGAGCGACGGAAGCGGCGGTCAGCCTCCTGGAGATCGCCCTCCGTGGCCGCGATGATCCCCAGGTTCTGATACGCGATGCCCCGGACGCGCTCGTCACGGCTCAGCTCGAGGATCCGTTCCAGCAGCGGCAACGCCGCGGCGAAATCGCCACGGGTCTGGTGAACGGCCGCCTCCGCGTTCAACGCCTCCGCGGCGAGCTCTCGAAGTCCGGCAGCCTCGGCGACGTCACGGCTCTGCCTCGCCTCCAGCACCGCCTCGTCGAAAGCGCCCACGGTCCGATGCACGTCGGCAAGGCGGCGGCGAGCCTCCGCCACCAGCGCGGCATCGTCTGCGCCGTCGGCCGACTCGATCACCTCCCCGTACGCGAGCGCGGCGCGCTCGGACGCGCCGGACCGCTCTTGACGAATACCCTCGTTGAGCAGGTCCCGAAGATCGGGCATACCGTTTGCCTGAAAAAGAGAAACGCCCGTTTGTGACCCCGTTCCGGAGTCGTGTCATGCGCAGCAGCACCAGAACCGCGGCCGTGGCCCTCACGGCGACACTCGTCGCCGGCGCCTGCGCCGACCGCCCGGCATCGAACATGGCCCCGGTCGTCGGCCGAGCCGATGTGCTGTCTACCGCGAACTCCGCGCCGGTGGCCCCGCTGAAGTGCCCCGCCTCCAGCGGCACCTCGGCGGCGAGCACCGTCACACCTCCCGGCGGGGCCGTGCGCCTCGGCGTTACGAAGGCGGAGTTTTCAGCCGGGGCGGTGGACCTGCCCACGTCGGTCACCCTGTCGGTTCCAGCCTCCAACTACATGGAGATCCGGCTCACGGCAGACGGGGTCGAGCACATGCAGTTCGACGCGCCAGTGCGGATCACCATCGATTACTCCCGCTGCCCGCGCAGCGACATCGAAAAGAGCCCTCTGTCCGTCTGGTACTATGACAGGGGCACGGGCGCGCTGCTAGAGGACATGCACGGCGTAGACGACAAGGACGCCCGCACCATCACGTTCACGACCGATCACTTCTCCGGCTACGTAATCGCGAACTGAGGTGCGGGCGCGGCCCTCGCCCGTAGCTGCAGGGGTCTACTTCACGAACAACATGTCGCGATAGGTCGGCAGGGGCCAGAAATCGTCCGGCACGACCTTCTCGAGCTTGTCGACGACGGCTCGCACGTCGCGCATCGCGGGGATGATGTTGTCGCGCATGTGGTGCGCCTTGGAGTGGACATCGTCGCCGCCGAGCTCCGCGTTCTGGGTGACGAGCGTGTCGATCGCCGTGCGCAGCTCATCGATGAGGGCGTTCAGCTCCTCCACGGAGCGGCGCACGCCGTCCGGTTTCAGGCCGAGCTGCTGGGCGCGGTCGGCCGCCGCGAGCAGGTCGTTCAGGTAACGCACCGC
Organism: uncultured Gemmatimonadales bacterium; assembly: GCA_963798855.1. Taxonomy (GTDB): domain Bacteria; phylum Gemmatimonadota; class Gemmatimonadetes; order Longimicrobiales; family RSA9; genus CAWCUU01. Next base: position 349,568 of record CAWCUU010000003.1, read on the forward strand.
AGCCGGCAGCACCATCGCCCGTGCCATGTCCGCCGTCGTCTCGCCCTCGATGTTGATCGTCTTGAAGTACTGATCCAGCGCGATCTCCTCGCGCGACTCGAGCTCGCGGCGGGAGAGGATGCCGTACTTCTCGAACAGCGCTACGTTCTCGTTGCGCGTCATCCGGTCGAGCACGTCGAGCGTGCCGCGCAGGTTGAGCAGCCCGCGGCGCTCCGCTTCCCGCTGCCACTCTTCGGCGTAGTTGTCGCCGTTGAAGGTTATGCGCTTGATGCGCGGGATCTCCTCCGCGAGCAGCGAGCGCAACGCATCCTCCACCTCCGCGCCATCGGCGAGCCGTGACTCGAGCGCCGTCGCCATGTCGTCGATCGAAGCGGCAACGATCGTGTTCAGCACGGTGGCCGGAAACGAGATCGACTGCGAGGAGCCGAGTGCGCGGAACTCGAACTTGTTGCCCGTAAATGCGAACGGCGACGTCCGGTTGCGATCGCCCGCGTGCCTCGGCAAGGTCGGCAACACAGGCGTGCCCAGACCCATCAGCCCGCCTTTCTTGCTCTCCTTCGCGCTCCCCTGCCGCTCGATCTGCTCGAAGACGTCCATCAGCTGCTCGCCGAGGAAGACCGAGATGATCGCCGGCGGCGCCTCGTTCGCACCCAGCCGGTGGTCGTTGCCCGCGAACGCGACGGACAGCCGGATCAGGTCCTGGTGCTTCTCCACGGCCCGCACCACCGCCGTGCAGAAGAACAGGAACTGCAGGTTGTCGTGCGGGTTGTCGCCCGGCTCGAGCAGGTTGTGGTGCGGCGTGCCGAACGACCAGTTCAGGTGCTTGCCGCTCCCGTTCACCCCCGCGAACGGCTTCTCGTGCAGCAGCGCGACCATGCCGTACTTGCGCGCCATCTTGCGCAACACGAGCATCGTGAGCTGCTGGTGGTCCGCCGCCAGGTTCGCGTTCTCGTAGATCGGCGCCATCTCGTACTGCCCGGGCGCCACTTCGTTGTGCCGCGTCTTGACCGGCACCCCCAGGCGGTACAGCTCGCGCTCCACGTCCATCATGAAGGAGAGCACCCGCTCCGGGATCGAGCCGAAATAGTGGTCCTCCAGCTCCTGTCCCCGAGGCGGCTTCGCCCCGATCAACGTTCGGCCGGTCGTCACAAGGTCCGGCCGCCGATAGTAGAACTCCTGATCCACGAGGAAGAACTCCTGCTCCGGGCCCAGCGTCGCCATCACCCGCTCGTCAGCGTCCCCGAAAAGCCTCCGCGCCCGCCTCGCCTGCACGTCCAGCGCGTGCATCGAGCGCAGCAGCGGTGTCTTCGCGTCCAGCGCCTCCCCCGTCCACGATGCGAACGCCGTCGGGATCGCCAGATAGGGCCCCGCCGGACCCTCCACAATGAACGCGGGCAATGTCGGGTCCCATGCCGTGTAGCCGCGCGCCTCGAACGTCGCCCGCAGGCCTCCCGACGGAAAGGATGAAGCGTCCGGCTCCCCCTGAATCAGGTCCTTGCCCGTGAACTCGGCCGTAGCGCCTCCCCCAACGTTCGGCGTGATGAAGCTGTCGTGCTTCTCCGCCGTCAGCCCCGTCAACGGCTGGAACCAGTGCGTGAAGTGCGACGCGCCCCGCTCCGTCGCCCACTCCTTCATCGCCAGCGCCACCGCGTCCGCCACGCTCGGGTCCAGCTCGCTCCCCTCCTCGATCGTCGCCAGCAGGGCCCGGAACGCCGACTTCGGCAGCCGCGCCTGCATCTCCGCCAGACCGAACGTGTTCTCACCGAAGATGTGCTCGATATCGAGCGGCTTCGGCGCGCCCTCCGGCTTCTGTTGCGGGCCATTCGTCAATGCAGCGGGGCTCCAGCTCGTCGCCGCCGCGAGAGCGTCGAATCGGGTCGTTCGTGTCGCCATGGGAAATCTGCTCGGGCTCGGGTGAGGGTCGACACCAGCCTGCCGGGCCGCTGCCGCCACTGCCCTGCCGGCGCGGGGTGCGCCGTGGACGGGGAAAGGTAAGGCTCCAGGGTCTGACCGTCAACGCCCCCGTTGACGTCAGTCCATCGCCACCCCCGCCGAAAGGCGTCACTACGCCTTGGGCGTGCACAGTGTTCATCAAAATCCGGTCGTTTGCAACAAATCACATGACCGATATGCATTAGCTCCGCCGCCGCGCCGGCACGGCGAAACCAGCCGTCCGCACGTTCGCGCGATCCGGCGGTGCGCTCGCCGACGCGGCACCGACGCTGTCAGCGGCGAAGGCTGCGCATGCCGGCGATCGCGTAGTCCGCGATCGCGATCGCGCTGGCGGGTGCGACGAGCGCGAGCACTCCCACGATCCAGCGAGGGCGGGCGAGGAGGACGATGAGAGCGAGGAGCTGGAGCGCGGTGACGACCTTGCCGGGATAGCGCGCGCGCAGCCGCACGGGCAGTCGCAGCAGCAGCGCCGCCGCGCCGCTCGCGGCGGTGAAGATGTCGCGGGAGAGCAGGAGCAGGAGCCCCGGCACGGAGAGTCGCCCTTCGGCGACGAACGTGAGCAGCGCGACGAGGACGAAGGCGCGGTCGGCAATCGGATCGAGCAGCTCGCCCAGACGCGAGGTCCGGCCGGTGCGCCTGGCTATGAAGCCATCGAGCCATTCGGTGGCGGTCGCAGCGGCGAGCACGAGCGCGCGGGCGGCGGTGCCGGGTGCGAGAGCGAACGCCGGCGCAAGCCCGAACCGTGTCGCCGTAAGGAGGTTGGACCAGGTCCGCCAGCGGAGCGGCAGCCGGTCTCTCGTCGCGTCGTTCGAAGGCATGTCCGAATCGTCGCTGGAAATTGGCGCCTCGTCCAGCCGTCATCCGCAAATGTCTGTGCCCCAATGTCTTAGGCCCGACGCTTGCATTGATGTTCGGGCGCAACCGGACTTCTACGGAGGGCGACGATGGCACTGCTGCGACGGAGTAGGTGGGGCGTCAGGACGCCGGCGGGACGGGCGCTCGCGCTCGCCGCGTGCGTGACGCTTTCCGTGGGCTCCGTCGCCTGTCATTCAGACGGAGAGCCGGCGCCGGCCCAGCCGCTGCGAGCGGAGCTCGCCCGGCTCGAGCGGGATTCGGTCGGGCGGCTGCGGACGGGCGATACACTGCGGGTGGGCGGAACGACGTTGAAGTTCTATCAGGAGCGACGCGGCCGCCCCGCCTGGGTCGACGACGAGGGGCTGACGGGCGAGGGCGAGCGTGTGTACGCGGCGGTGTCGGCGGCGGAGGCGGATGGTCTGTCGCCGACGCAGTACGGGGCGGAGGTGGTGCGTCGCATCCGGACCCGGATCGAATCGGACGATGTTCCGGATTCCGTCCGGGCGGCGCTGCTGGCGGACCTGGACGTGGTGGTCACGGAAGGCCTTCGTCGGTATGCCACGGACCTATCCCGGGGCGCGCGCGATCCGCGGAAGTCGGACATCGACTGGCGCATCCCGCGACCTCCAGCGCCCGGGGTGGCGCTGCTCGACAGCGTGGCGGCAGGCGGCGATCCGGCCGCGATTCTCGCCTCCCTCCGCCCCCGGACGCCCTACTATGCGCGACTGATGGAGGCGCTGCGACGCTTCCGCGGCATCCGCGCGAAAGGCGACTGGCCGCGCGTGCCGCGCAAGCCGGGAGAGCTGGCGGTCGGCGACAGCAGCCCGGTGGTGGCCGCGCTGCGGGCGCGGCTGGCAGCGGGCGACGACCCGCGCGAATCGGCGCTGGCGCTGAAGGGAGCGGCGCGTCCGTTCGCGTTCGACTCGGCGCTCCAGAAAGGGCTGCGTCACTTCCAGGATCGGAACGGAATCGAGGATGACGGCGCGCTCGGCGAGAAGACACTGGCGGAGCTGAACCGGACCGTGGAGGATCGCATCGCGGACCTGGAGCTGAACCTCGATCGCTGGCGCTGGCTTCCCCGCCGGCTCGGGCGGCGCTTCCTGCTGGTGAACGTCGCCGGCTTCGAGCTGAACGTCGTGGAGAACGATCAGCCGGTGGAGGCCATGAACGTCGTGGTCGGCAAACAGGGGTGGAACACGCCCATCTTCGCCGACACGATGGAGTACCTCATCGTGAACCCCTACTGGAACGTGCCGGAGTCGATCGCCGAGGAGGAGATCCTGCCGAAGCTCGCGAGCGATCCCGGTTATCTCCAGCGAGAGGGCTTCGAGGTCGTGCGCTCCGGGCACCCGGTCAGCCCGGCTTCCGTCGACTACTCGCATCCCGAGGGCTACCGCTTCCGTCAACGGCCGGGATCGAAAAACGCGCTCGGGCAATTGAAGTTCATGTTCCCGAACCGCGACAATATCTACTTCCACGACACGCCCGCGGACCACCTCTTCTCGGTGCAGGAGCGGGCCTTCAGCCACGGCTGTATCCGACTCGAGCACCCGAAGGAGTTGGCGCGGCGGCTCCTGCGCGAGGTCACCGATGAGCCGCCCAGCCGGCTGGATTCGCTGCTCGCGACCGAGGACGAGAAGTGGATCCGCTTCAAGGAGGGCGTGCCCGTCTACATCCTCTACTTCACGGCGTGGGCTGACCCCGACGGCACCGCGCGCTTCTACCACGACGTCTACGGCCGGGATCGCGAGCTGGAGCAGGCGCGGGCTGAAGGCGCTGAGTGAAGGCGCCGAGTGAAGGCGCTGAGTGAAGGCGCTGACTGAAGGCGCTGACTGAAGGCGCTGAGTGAAGGCGCTGAGTGAAGGCGCTGAGTGAAGGCGATCAAGGGGCGTTCGGCGCCTCGCGGGGAGCGGCTCGGCCTCTACGACTTCCTCCAGAGCCGCTGACCGCGCTATCTTTCGGGTACACGCCGGACGTGCCCGGGAGCCGGCCTCGCTCCACCTCCGCTCGAAGAGCCATGGTCTCGCAGTCGAACCGCGTTCGCGCGCCCCGGTGGATGGCACGCGGGCTGCTCCTCATCCTTCCCCTGTCCGCGGCGTGCGCGATGCGGGATGCCGATCCCCCGCTCTCAGGGCTGACCACCGCCGACAGCGTCGCGACGACGGCGGCAGCGTCGCACCCCCAACGGCCGGCGGCGCCGGCGCCTCGACGGGCGGTGGTGGTTTCGGCACCGGTGTCCGTCCCGCGGAGCGCCGGGGCGGAGCGGCCGGGCGCTGGCGCCGCTCCGCGCGGATCCGTCCCGACTGGCGCCGATACCCACGGCTCGGCCGGCGCAGTCGCCGAGGCGGACTCTGCCTCCGGGGCGCCTGGGGATTCGGGAGCGGCGCGGCGAAAGTACCTTGCCGGCGAGGATCCGGCGTACGCGCGGGGAATGGGCTGGCCGGTCGCGATGCCCGAGGCGCTGCCGGGCTCCATCCTGCCGAGGGAGCGGATCGTGGCGTACTACGGAAACCCCCTCTCGACACGGATGGGAATCCTGGGCGAGCTGCCGCCGGAGGAGATGCTGAAGCGGCTCGACGCGGAGGTCGCGCGGTGGCGGAAGGCCGATCCTGCGACGCGCGTGCGACCCGCGCTTCAGCTCATCGCCGTCGTCGCGCAGGGCGACGCCGGAACTTCCGGGAAGTATCGCACGCGGATGCGGGACTCGCTGATCGAGCAGGTGTCTCGCTGGGCCGATTCGCGGGACGCTCTCGTCTTCCTCGACGTGCAGGTCGGAACCGGAACGCTTCGCGAGGAGCTGCCGCGACTGCGGGAGTTCCTGAAGCGGCCGAACTTCCACCTGGCGATCGATCCCGAGTTCTCCATGAAGGACGGCACGCCGCCGGGGCGCCGGATCGGGACAATGGATGCATCGGACGTGAACTACGCCGTGTCGCTGCTCGGCCAGCTGGTCGATGAATACGATCTGCCGCCCAAGGTGCTCGTCGTCCATCGCTTCACCCGCCCGATGCTCACGCACGCCAGCGCGATCCGGCTGGACCCCCGGGTCCAGATCGTGATCAACATGGACGGCTGGGGCGCGCCGTGGCTGAAGCGAGCCAGCTACCGCGACTACATTGTACAGGAGCCGGTGCAGTTCACGGGGTTCAAGCTCTTCTACCACAACGACACCAAGAAGGGGGATCCGCTCCTGACACCGGAGCAGGTCCTGCGGCTCTTCCCGCGCCCGGTCTACATCCAGTACCAGTGACGTCCGCGGCCGCGCACGACTCCTCGACTGCGACTCGCGATCGATCGAGGCGCCGGGTCGCGCTCGTCACCGGGGCGAGCTCCGGCATCGGCCTCGCAACCGCGCGTCTCCTCGCGTCGGGAAGCGTCGACGTGATCCTCGCCTGCCGCGACGCGCATCGCGGTAATGAAGCGATCGCGCGGGTCCGGGTCGACGTGCCGGGAAGCCGCGCTGCGCTCGTGTCGCTCGACCTCGCGGACCTGGATTCGGTACGGAGCGCGGCTGCGCTCGTCCGCGAGGCCCACCCGGCGCTGGATCTGCTGGTGTGCAACGCGGGCGCTTACCAGCCGGAGCGGCGGCGGAGCGGCGCCGGCGCCGAGATGACGATGGCGGTCAACCACCTCGGACACTTCCTGCTCGCGAAGCTGCTCCGGGACGCGCTGGCGACGGCTCGTGGGCGGGTGGTCGTGGTGACCTCCGATGCGCACCGTGCAGGCGATCTGCGCCGGGCCCCGATCGAGGCGATCCTGCGCGGCGATGTCGCCTACCACCCCATGCGGGCGTACGCGGACTCGAAGCTCGCGAACCTGCTGTTCGCGCTCGAGCTCGGAAGGCGCTCGTCGAGCGACGGCATCACCGTCGTCGCGGTGCACCCGGGGATGATCGCGAGCGGATTCTGGTCGCACGGCGAGGACCGGCTCTCCCGCCTCATGCGCCTGCTGCGCCCTCTGGCTCGCTCGCCGGAGCACGCAGCGAAGCTGATCGTATTCGCCACCGAAAGCCCCGCAGCTGCGCCCGGTAACGCCGTATATCTCCACGGCAGGCGCCTGCGGAAGCCGGCGGGGCAGGCTTCGGACGCCGCGCTCGCCGCCGAGCTGTGGGCGGTAAGCGATGCCTTCATCTCGGGCCTTGCGGCGTAGTCCACGTCGTCATCCGCACGGTTGCGCGGCTCACGTCACCGCCCCTTGATGATCGCCCTCGGGGTCCCCACCTTCCGCGTCGATCCAGACACGCTCGGCACATTTTTCGGCCGCCACGGCGGCGGGCGAGGCACGCTCGTGAAGGAGCGGCAGATCGCATGGAAGCCCGAATTCTCATCGTCGACGACGATTCCGCGAACATTGATTTCTTGCAGCACGCGCTGCGTCCGGCCGGGTTCACGGACGTCCACGGCTGCAGCGACCCGAGGCAGGCGGTGCGGCTCTTTCGGGAGCTTCGACCCGATCTGGTCGCGCTGGATTTGCTCATGCCGCACCTCAGCGGCGAGGACCTGCTGCGACGGCTGCGCGAGCTGACCCCGGCCGGAGACTACCTGCCGCTCGTCGTGCTGACGTCCGACGCGACACCGGAAGCGATGCGCCGCGCGATGTCGGCCGGTGCCTACGACTTCCTGCGCAAGCCGCCCAGCCCGTACGAGGTGCGGATGCGGCTGCGCAACCTGCTGGAGACCCGTCGTCTACAGATGGAGCTTCGCAAGCAGAACCGCTACCTCGAGTTCCGCGTCGCCGCCCGGACCGCGACGCTCGCGGCTCGCTCACGCGAGCTCGAGCGCGCGCGCATGGACGTGCTGGAGCGGCTCGCTCGTGCGGCAGAGTACCGTGACGACGACACGGGCAAACACACGATCCGGGTCGGCACTCTCTCCGCGCTGCTCGCCGCCGAGATCGGGGTCCCGGAGCGGGAGGTCGCGATGCTGCGACTCATCGCACCGCTACACGACGTCGGGAAGATCGGGATCGCAGACTCGATCCTGCTCAAGCCCGGCCGACTATCCGACGAGGAGTTCGCCACCATGCGAACCCACACGATCATCGGCGCCGAGATCCTCTCCGGCAGCGGCCACGAGACCCTGGTGCGGGCGCAGGAGATCGCGATCTCGCACCACGAGCGCTGGGACGGGAGCGGCTATCCGCGCGGACTCTCCGGCGAGGACATTCCGCTGTTCGGTCGGATGCTCTCGATCACGGACGTATACGACTCGCTCACCCACGCGCGACCCTACAAGCGGGCGTGGAGCATCGCGGAGACGCTCGGCGAGCTGCAGGCTCAGCGCGGGCGGCAATTCGACCCGCGTTTGCTGGATGCCTTCCTGCGCCTGCACGCGCGCGGCGCCGTGACGCGGGCCCTGCGCGAGATCGGCGGCGAGGCGCTGTCGCGTGCCGCAGATCTCGGCGAGGTCGGCGACGCGACCGTGCCGGATAGATCGCTGCAACCGGTGCTCGCGTGAGGCGAGGCCGGCGCCTTCTCCCGCGCCTGGGCGTCCGCGACCGCCTGTTGCTGATGCTCGCGGCCGTCATGCTGCTGCTGCTCGGTCCCGCGGCGTACGCTGTCGTCGAGCTCGCGGCGATTCGCGACATCGCCGCCGATCTCGCCGTGGAGAACACCGGAGCCGCAATGGCGCTCGGACGGGTCGAGGCGAACCGGGCCGAGCTCGCCCGATACCAGCGCAGCTACATCGCCGCGCCGGCTCTCTCGCTCCGCGACCAGATGCACGCGACGGCGATGCAGGCCCGAGAAGAGCTCGGGCGCATCGAGCGCGCCGGCTACCCTGCGGCGGACTCGGCCGGTGCCTGGCTCGACTCGCTCGCGGCGGCCAACCGCAGCATCGAGCGGATGGTCGAGAACGAGCGCATGGACGAGGCGACGGCCTACCTCGGCGAGGTCCGCCGCCTCTACGGTTACCTGGACCGCTCGCTCGAGCGGATCGCGGTCGAGATCGATCAGGGCGGCGCCGAGAAGCTGGCACGCGCCCAGGAAATCAGCGCAGCCGCCACCCACACCGCCTTTCTGACCGCCCTGCTCGGCGCGATCGCAGCCGCCTGGGTCGGCGTCTGGACGACGGAGCTGCTCGCGGATCCGCTCCGTCGGCTGCGTGCCGCGATGTCGCGAGTCGCCGGCGGCAGCCTCCGCGTCCCGGAGGAGCTGCCCTATGAGCGCATCGACGAGATCGGCAATGTCGCGCGCTCGTTTCGTACGATGACGCGGCGCCTCTCCGAGCTCGATCGGATCAAGGCCGAGTTCGTCGGCATGGCGTCGCACGAGTTGAAGACCCCCGTCAACCTCGTCCGCGGCTACATCGACCTGATGGAGGAGGCGATCGCGACGCAGGAGACCGATCGCTGCACCGAGCTCTTCGAGCCCGTCCGCAAGCAGACGCGAACGCTGAGCCGCCTCGTGGATCACCTGCTCGAGATCAGCCGCATGGAGGCGGGAGGCTTCCGCATTCATCCCGAGTCGACCGAAACACGAGGCTTCTTCAGCGGCGTCGAAAAGGCGTTCGAGCCGCTCGCGATCAAGCGCGGCATCGACTTCGTGGCCGAAGTCGCGCCCAGCGCGCCGCACGCGTTCTTCGCCGATCCGGACTGTCTGCGCGACGAGGTGCTCGGGAATCTGCTCGTCAATGCGTTCCGCTTCACCCCCGAGGGCGGCAGGGTTCGGGTTCGTGTCGGCAGTCGACGAGGCGATGGCGAGGGGATCCGGATTACCATCTCCGACACCGGTCCGGGCATCGCCGCCGAGCAGCTCCCCTACGTCTTCGAGAAATTCTGGCGCGCCGGTCACGAGACCGGCCGCGTCGGCACCGGGCTCGGCCTCGCCATCGCCCGCGAGGTGGTCGCGCTCCACGGCGGTAGCATCTCCGCCATCAGCGAGCAAGGCGGAGGTGCGACGTTCGAGGTTCGCCTGCCGCCGCCGCCGGTCCGGCTCCAGCTGCACGATCCTCCCATCAGCGCTCTCCCTTAGTCGGACCCCTGGAACGCAGCGTGCCCGATCCGGTATATTTCCGCACCCGAATTCGATCAGAATCAGGAGAGAACGTTGTCCGGGCGACGCCGCCAGACCGTTCCGGCCACGACGGCCGAAGAAGCCGCGCAGCTCGCGCACGTCATCCGTCGCGTCGTCGAGCGCGTCGGCCTCGGGACCATCGACTCCGAAACGGTGCGGCCGCACCTGCAGACGCTGCTCGTGCTGTCGCGGGATGTGCGTCGCGCGGTCGTCGATCTCTGTCACGACGCCGAGCTCATCGAGCTGCGTGAGATCACGGGCGTCCGACTCGACCCACCGATGATGGGATTCGACTGGTAGTACTAGAGCGCCTCCGCGCCCTTCCCGCCCCCGCATGGGTGCTGTTCGCGGGTACCTTCCTGAACCGGTTCGGCACCTTCGTCGTCGTCTTCCTCGTGCTGTACCTCACCTCGCGCGGCTTCTCGCCCGCGCAGGCGGGGCTCGTGGCGGGCGCGTACGGCCTCGGCGGCATTGGAGCGGTGCTGCTCGGCGGACCGATCGCCGACCGGTTCGGGCGCCGCGAAGGCATCGCGCTGTCCATGTTCACCAGCGCCGTCGCCATGCTCGCACTATCGCAGGCGCAGCGGCTCCCCACGATCACCGTGCTCGCCATGCTCGCGGGGGTCGCCGCCGAGCTGTACAGGCCCGCCGCCGCGGCGCTGCTCACCGATCTGACTCCGCCCGGCCAGCGCCTCACCGGCTTCGCCGTCTACCGGACCGCCGTCAACGCCGGCATGGCCGTCGGGCCCGCCGTGGCCGGCCTGCTCGCCGAGCATAGCTTTATGCTCGTCTTCGTGGGCGACGCCGTCACCTCCGTCGCCTACGGCACCCTCGCACTGCTCTGGCTGCCCAGCGGCGCCGGCGCCCGAGCCCCGGCCGGAGCCGATGACAGAGTCATCCCGGCCATCCTTGGCGACCGCGCCTTCCTGCTGCTCCTCGCCGCGAGCACGCTCGGCGCTCTCGTCCTCACGCAGTACGGCTCATCATATGCGCTCCACGTCCAGCGGCTCGGCTTTCCCGTGTCCACCTTCGGTGCCCTCATCTCGCTCAACGCGGTGATCGTCGCCACGCTCGAGCTGCCATCTACCTCCCTCACCAGCAGGCTGCCCGTCCGACCGGCCATCGCGGCTGGCTTCCTGCTCTTCGCGCTCGGCTTCGGCTGGAACGCGTTCGCGAACACGCTGCCAATGCTCGCGCTCGGCGTCGTCCTCTGGTCCATCGGTGAAATCCTGGCCCTCCCCATCCTCGCCGCCCACGTCGCGGACCTCGCACCCGAGCATATGCGCGGCCGCTATCAGGCGGCCTTCAATCTCACCTTCGCCACCGGCTTCACGCTCGGCCCCGCGGTCGGCACCGCACTCTGGGCCGCCTCCCCGCGCGGCATTTGGATCGCCTGCTTCGCGGCCGATGCGGCCGCGGCGGCTCTCGTGCTGGCCAGCGGCCGGCGTCGCTGACGGTGCGGCGGTGTGAGCCGGAGCGCGGCCCTTGCGATCTTACGCGATATATCGCATCGTATCGGAAGACCCCGAGACGGAGAGATCGAAATGGGACCACGACCGCACGACTTCGGCTTCAACGCCTGGGCCTCCTGCGCGGGGCCGGGATTCCGCTTCCGCGGAGGTCGGCATCGCCGACGCCGGGTCTTCGAGCGCGGCGATCTGAAGTACATGATCCTGCGGCTGCTCGCGGAGCAGCCGATGCACGGCTACGAGGTGATGCAGCGACTGGAGGAGGAGGCGGGCGGGTTCTACTCGGCGAGCGCGGGGTCGGTGTACCCGGTGCTGCAGATGCTGCAGGACGAGGGGCTGCTCGCATCGCAGGAGGTGGACGGCAAGCGCGTCTACCGGATCACGGACGAGGGTCGGGCGTTTCTCGAGCGACACCAGGAGCGCGTCGAGGACGTAAGGGATAGGGTGAGCGATTTCGGGGACCTCTTCGGAGGGCGCGGCATGGGAGAGCTGACGCGCTCTTTCGTGCGGCTCGCGCAGGTAAGCTTCGAGCGGGCCATGGAAGCGGCCGGCGACCCGGAGTCGGTGACGGCGCTGCGCGAGATTCTAGAGCGGGCGACGCGGGACCTTGAGGGATGGCGCCGGCGTCCGCGCACGACATGAGGAGAGAGAACGATGATGCACCTGCTTCTGTTGGTTTTCGTGATCTGGGTGGTGGTGCGTCTTACACGGGGTGCGGTCCTGCTGGGAGGCCACCACGCCCGACGTCACGGGGCGCGGAGCGGCGGGACGGTCCCGCGGGGCCGGCGGCGCCGCGGCCGCGCGGATTCGAGCGACGAAAGTGCCTCGAAGCTGGAGGCCCGCCCCCGGCCGGCGCTTGCTCCGGAGTCGCCGATGGAGCGGCTGCAGCGCCAGTTCGTGGCGGGTGATTTGACGATAGAGGAGTACGAGCAGCAGCTCGACAAGGTGCTGCGCGTCTAGCGGCTGGCGCCGGGCGCGGCCGATGGCCGGGCGCGGCTGGCGCCGGGCGCGGCTGGCGCCGGGCGCGGCTGCGCCGGAGCGGCTTGCGCCGGAGGCGCGGCTGACGCCGCGGGAGCGCGCGGCTGACGCCGGCGCGGGGGCACGCTGACGCCGCGGGAGCGCGGCTGGCGCCGGCGGGACTTCAGTCTTCATCTCCACGTCAGACTCGCACTTCGCACTTCACACTTCCCCCTTCACACTTCACACGTCAGACTTCAATCATCCACTCGAACTTCGGACGTTACTTCAAACTTCGAAGCAATGATTCTGGTTACGGGGGCGACGGGCACGGTCGGGCGGGAGCTGGTTCGGCTGCTGGCGGAACGTGGGGAACAGGTGCGAGCGGCGACGCGGAGTCCGGAGCGGGCGCGGCGACTGCTCGGCGACATTGAGGCGGTGGAGTTGGATTACGTCGCGACGGAGACGTACGACGCGGCGGTCCAGTGGGTGGATCGGGTCTTCCTTGTCCCACCGCCCTTCGATCCGAACGCCTATGAGACGGTCGTCCCACTAGTCGACTGGTCCGTGCAGGCGGGCGTCGAGACGATCGTGCTCCTCTCCGCCATGGGCATCGAGGGCCGCGAGGATCTGGCGCTCCGCCGGATCGAGCGGCACCTCGAGAGCATCGGCATTCGCAGCACCTTTCTGCGGCCCAACCTCTACATGCAGAACTTCACCTCGGCGTTCCTGCGTGACGCTCTTCGCGCGGACGGCGTCTTCGCGCTGCCCGCCGGGGAGAGCCGTGTCAGCTTCGTGGATGGGCGCGACGTCGCCGCCACGGCAGCCGTGGCGCTCACCACGCCGGGCCTCGACGGCGGAACGTACACCTTGACCGGACCGGAAGCTCTCGGACCCAAGGAGATAACGGAGACACTGTCGCGGGCGGCGGGATGTCCCATCCACTACCGCGAGGTCACCGACGATCAGTACCGCGATCGACTCCGCCAGACAGGCCAGTCGGATGCGGCGATCGAGGTCGCGGTCGAGTTCTTCCGCTCGATCCGCGAGGGCAGCCGCGAGGAGGTCACCTCCGACGTCGAGCGCACGAGCGGCCGCGCGCCACGGACGTTCGCGGATTTCGCGGCCGAGCACGCGAACCTGTGGAGGCCATCACCCCCCGAGGGCCCTGCCCCCCGCTAACAGCTCGACGATCCCCTCTGAAGCAGCGAGCCGTACCGGCGGCGGAACGCCGGCGCCAATCGCGCGCACCACTCCGCCTCCGTCCCACCCCGCGCGACGTAGCGACGCATCAGCGCGAGCTGGAGCGCGAGGTACGCCTCGAGGCCGCTCGTATAACGAACCAGATAGGGCCGCGCCAGTTCCATGATTCGCCTCCTTCCGCCTCCTTCATCCAGGATGAATGGAGGCACGGGGCGTTCCGATAGCTGCCGCAGCCACATATCATTGTAAGTAAACAAGTTAAGCGAATGCGCCTGCAGCCGGACCAGGCCGGAGTGTCCACTCGAAAGGACGTCGATCCGTCCGGGGGTCCGGACGCCCTCGGCTCCTTTGTGCGGCTAGGAAGCAGGCGCGCCCGGTATGGGATCGGCGCTCTCGACGAGCCACCGTGGACGTCGCTTCGCCCGGCCGGCGTAGGGCCGGAGCGCCGGCGGCACACGGCGGGTCAACGCAGGTGCGAGCGTTCGCGGCTCGGGCACGTCGCGCGGCTGCAGGCGGCGCAGCTTTCCCGCGACGAGCGCGGCCACTGGAATGCCGTCCCTGTAAACGACGCGGTTCGTGGCGAGAGCCGGGACGCGATCGCCGGGGGTGATGATGCCCGTCAGGTTGAGCGGATCGGCGGCGCTGATTCCGACGAGGAGCCCGTCGGCCGGCTCGTCGCGTATCGAGCGGAGCAGCCCCACGGCCTCGGGGAGGGCGAACTGCTCACCGGAGAATCCGGCCACGAAGCGTCCGCCGCGGATCTCGCCGCGCGCCTCGAGCCGGCGCAGCGCCTGGACCAGCTCGCGCCAGGGCAGCGTGGCGGACTCGCGCGTGACGACGCGTCGGCAGACGACGCCCCAGCGGCGGAGCAGAGCGCGCGCCTGCGCCTCCGCCCGCTCGGCGCGCAGCACGGCCTCGCGGGGTGGGGTCGAGCGAACGGCTCCGCCGTCCATTGCGGCCACGCCGATCCGCGACCAGCGGCCCGCGGTCTCGACGGAATACGGTGTCGTGTCCGCGCGGCGGCGCCTTCTCCGCCCGGGGGGAGCTGCGCCCGCCGCGCCGCTTCCTGGAATGCGTGGCGAAGCCCCCAGGCGAGGTCGCTTCCGCGACGGCGTGAGCAGCGCGCGGACGCCGGCAAATCCGTCGGATGTGGCCAGCCCGGCCGCGACGAGCTCCGCGAGCGCGGTCTCGACGCGAGTCGGCAAAAGGCGCGAGGCATCGACGAGCTCGGCGAAGAAGGAGGCGCCACGGCCGCTCAGCGCCTCGAGTACGCGCTGCGCGTCGTCGGAGAGCGTCGGAGCGTCCGCAGGCGTCGCCGGCCCGCCGGCACGCCACGGCTCCGCGGCGCCGCGAGGCAGCAGGGCCAGCGGCGTCGAGCGGAGCGGGCCGCGCACGCGGCCATCGGAATCGGCCGTCGGCGCCCGGAGCCGGAGCCAGGCTACGCGTCCACCGAAGGTCAGCGCGTCGAGGGAGGCCGGGGCGTAGTCGTCCACCCGCGCGGCCAGCACATCCGTCTCCCACGCTCCCGCCGCAACCTCGAAGCCGGCGAGCTGCTCGATCACCCCGGCAAGGCCCTCCGGACCTGCGACCCGGCTCCCGGGCTGTATCCGCTGCCAGCGGAAGAGGAAGCGCATGAAGTCCGCGGACTGAACCGGCCGGATCTCGGCTCGCAGCCGATCGAGCGTGTAGCGGTGGATGCGCGCGAGAAGACGGCGGTCACACCATTCCCCGACATCGGCGCCGGGCGTGAAAGCACCGCGCAGCACCACACCCTCCGCCTCGAGCGCGAGCAGCGCCGCCTCGACGTCCTGCCCGGGCACGCGGAGGAAATCGGCGACTCCCTCGCTCGTCACCGGTCCCGCCACCTCCATCCGCCCCCGCACCAGCTCGCGGACCGCCACGTCGCGCTCCGGCAGATCGCTCAGCCCGCGAGCTACGTCCAGCGTCCCGGCCGGCTCGACCATGGCGTCCGGATGGACGGCGAGCACCTCCAGCAGCCGCTCCGTCGCACACAGCAGACGTACGTCCCCGACGCGTGCCATTGCCGCCCGCTTCGCCAGGACGAGCGGATCCAACATGTCGGGACCCGCACGATCGGCGTCGGCCACGCTCAGGACTCCCGCCATCATCAGGTAGTCGTGAAGCTCATCCGGGTCACGGGCGTCGAGATCGGCCTCGGCCCGTACGCGCTCGATCGCAGAGGGGTCGAGCGCCCCGAGATCCCGTGCGCTGGACGGCTCGAGCGATCGTCGCGTATAGACCGCCTGCGTCCTCCGCTCTTCCAGCGGCGCGTCGTCCAGGAATTCGTAGACCCGCGCGTTCAGGATCTGCGAGGAAACGGGCGACGGCTCGGGCACATCGCGCGCGATGCACTCGACTCCGCCGGCCCGGATCGCCTCGAGCACCTCGACCAGCCGGTCCAGGTCCATCGCCTCATGGAGGCAGTCTCGCAGCGTCTGCCGGACCAGCGGGTGATCCGGCACCTGGCGGTCCCCGGCGATGTTTTCCAGACACGCAGCGGCGTCGGGGAACGCGGCCGCGAGCAGATCCTCCGCCTGCATCCGCTGGATCTGCGGCGGCACGCGACGGCCGCCTCGCTGGCGCGGCACGGCGAGCGAGATCGTGGTGTTCCAGCGCCAGCGGGTCTGGAAGAGCGGCGAGTCGAGCACCGCCTGCACGAGGACATCCTCCACGCTGCGCGGGTGCAGGTAGCGGAAGACGTCCTGGAGAGGAAACGAGTGCTGCGGGCCGAGCGAGAGCAGGACGCCCTCCTCGGTCGCCGCGGCCTGCAGCTCGAAGTTGAACGTACGGCAGAACTTCTTGCGCAGGGCGAGGCCCCAGGCGCGGTTGACGCGCGCGCCGAACGGCGCGTGCAGCACGAGCTGCATGCCGCCCGCCTCGTCGAAGAAGCGCTCGAGGACGAGGCTCCGCTGTGTCGGGACGACGCCAAGCAGCCGCTTCGTCTCTGCGAGATAGGCGGCGATCTGCTCGGCCGCGGCGGGCGGCACCCCGATCTCCGCCGCGATCCGCACGGCGACGACGCCCACCGCATCCGCGTCCTCTCCGGCCTCGCCGAGCCACGCGTCGACGTCGGCGCGCAGCTCGGAGACGGCGGCGCTCAGCTCGTCGCTGCGCGACGGCGCCTCGCCGAGCCAGAAAGGGATGTTCGGCGGTGCGCCCTCGGCGTCGGCGACACGGACGACGCCCTGCTGGATGCGCAACACGCGCCACGACGTGTTACCGAGCTGGAAGATGTCGCCGGCCATGCTCTCGACCGCGAAATCCTCGTTGACGGTGCCGACGACGGTGCCTTCCGGCTCGACGACCACGCGATAATCGGCGTTGTCGGGGATGGCCCCTCCCGAAGTCAACGCGAGCAGTCTCGCGCTTCTCCGGCCGCGCAGCCGCCGGGTCACGCTGTCGCGGTGCAGCAGCGCGGCGCGGCGTCCCCGCCGGGTGGTGTAGCCGCTCGCGAGCATGTCGAGGACCTCCTCGAATCGCTCGCGACCGAGCTGTCGATAGGGCGCCGCCCGGCGCACGAGCGCGTAGAGATCGTCCTCGGCCCAGTCGCACGCGGCGGTCTCCGCCACGATCTGCTGCGACAGCACGTCGAGGGGCGCTTCGGGCGCGACGATGCGGTCGAGCTCGCTACGCTCGACGAGCCGGAGCAGCGCCGCGGATTCGAGCAGGTCGTCGCGCGAGAGCGGAAAGAGGCGGCCCTTCGGCGTCCCCGCCACGGTGTGGCCGGAGCGTCCGACGCGCTGCAGGAAGGTCGCGACGCGGCGCGGCGAGCCGAGCTGGCAGACGAGATCGACGTGGCCGATATCGATGCCGAGCTCGAGCGAGGCCGTTGCGACGAGCGCGCGCAGCCGCCCCGCCTTGAGACGGTCCTCCGCGTCGAGCCGTACCTCCTTGGACAGACTTCCGTGGTGCGCGGCCACGGCCTCGGCGCCGAGCCGCTCTCCGAGATGTCGCGAGACGCGCTCCGCCAGGCGGCGCGTGTTCACGAACACCAGCGTCGTGCGGTGCCGTCGCACCAGCGCGGAGAGCCGGTCGTAGACCTCGTCCCAGACCTCGGCGGACATCACCGCTTCCAGCGCGGAATCGGGCAGCTCGAGCGAGATGTCGAGATCCCTGACGTGCCCCTCGTCGATGATCGAGCACGGCGAGGCGGCCGACGTGCCGGCGAGGAAGTCCGCGACGCGCTCGATCGGTCGTTGCGTCGCCGAGAGCCCGATGCGCTGGAGCCGCCGCTCGGCGACGTGGTCGAGACGCTCCAGCGATAGTGCGAGGTGGGCGCCCCGTCGCGACTCGATGACCGCGTGGATCTCGTCCACGATCACCGTCCGCGCGGTCCGCAACATCTCGCGGCCACGAGCGGCGGTGAGCAGCAGGTACAGCGACTCGGGGGTGGTGACGAGGATGTGAGGAGGCGTGCGGAGCATAGTGGCGCGCTCCGCCTGCGTCGTGTCGCCACTGCGCACGGCCGCGCTGATTCGTACGTCCGGCAGCCCGGCCTCCCGCGCGAGCGCGCGGATCTCACGGCGCGGTTCGGCGAGGTTGCGATGGATGTCCGCGCTCAGCGCCTTCAGCGGCGAGACGTACACGACGCGCGTCTCGTCGGGTAGCCCACCAGACTCGAGCCCCTCGCGCAGCAGGTCGTCGATCGCGGTCAGGAAGGCCGCCAACGTCTTGCCGGACCCGGTCGGGGCCGCGATCAGTGCATCGCCGCCTCGACGGATCGCGTCCCAACCGCGTGCCTGGGCGGGGGTCGGAGCGCCGAATCGCTCGGCGAACCAGCGGCGGACCACGGGATGAAAGTCGGTGAGCGACATGGCAGTGAGGTACCCGCCTCGCAGGACAGGGTTCATGTCCGTCTCCCGCTCGCAGAAGCGTTGTCTGCCCGTAGGCTCCACGCCAGATTCGGTCGCTGGCTCCCACGTGCACCTCGACGAGCAGGACAGTGACGATGACGCCGCGAGCACCGCGCCGAGGCAGGCTTTCCAACTCGCTCTTCCACGTGGCGTTCCAGGCCGCGGCGCTCAGCGCGGCAATCCTGATAGCCGCCGCGGAGGGCGCGGCGCAGGCGCCGCCGCAGCAGGATGCTCCCTCGATCGAGATCCCGAGAGTGACGACGGACGCTGCGGTGGACGGCGTGCTGGACGAGCCGGTCTGGCAGCAGGCGGCGCTGCTCGACCACTTTCACCAGTACGAGCCGGTCGACAGCCGCCCGGCGCAGCAGCAGACGGAGGTCCGCGTCTGGTACGCCCCCGATGCGATCTGGTTCGGCATCATCGCGCACGACGACCACCCCCAGGGGGTCCGAGCAACGAAGGCGGATCGCGACAACATCGACGGCGAAGACAACGTCGTGATCTATCTGGACACGTTCGACGACCGACGTCGCGCGTTCTTCTTCGGAGTGAATCCGCTGGGTGTTCAGACGGACGGCGTGCGCACGGAGGGCGCCGCCAGCGCCGGCCACATCTTCGGCGGTAACATCGACAAGAGCCCGGACTACTGGTTCGACTCGGCGGGTCACCTCACCGATGATGGCTACGTCGTGGAAGTGCGCATCCCGTTCAAGAGCCTGCGGTATCCCGGCAACGGCAGTCAGCGCTGGGGATTGCAGATCGTGCGGAAGGTGCAGCGCACGGGTTACACCGACACCTGGACGGACGTGCGCCGCGCGAGCGCCTCGTTCCTCGCGCAGGCCGGCACGGTCGAGGGGCTCCACGATCTGCACCGCGGAATCGTGATCGAGGCCCAGCCGTTCGTGACGGCGGGGTTGAACGGCTCACGCGCCGCCTCAGACGCCCCGTTCCGGCGCGGTCACATCGAGCCCGACGCGGGACTGAACCTGCGTCTGGGGCTCACGAACCTGTCTCTCGACGCGACGCTGAACCCCGACTTCAGCCAGGTCGAGGCGGACGTCGGGCAGGTGACCGCGAACGAGCGCTTCGCGCTGTTCTACCCCGAGAAGCGGCCCTTCTTCCTCGAAGGCATCGAGCTGTTCGCCACGCCGAACCAGCTGGTCTACACCCGCCAGATCGTCGATCCCGCCGGCGGCGCGAAGATCACCGGCAAGCTCGGCAGCCTCGGTATCGCCTATCTGAGCGCACTCGACCAGGCCGGCGACCGGGACGCGCTCTTCAACGTGCTGCGGCTGCGACGCGACCTCGGCTCGAACTCGCTCGCCGGCCTCGTCTTCACGGATCGGAGCGTGCAGGGCACCGGCGCGTACAATCGCGTCCTCGCCGCGGACACGCGACTGGTCTTCGCCCGGCTCTACTACTTCGAGGCGCAGGTGGGCGGCTCCTGGACGCGGATCGGCGGACCCCTGCCGGGCCGGCCGTCCGCCTTCGTGCCGTACGAGTCGCGCAACGCGCCGATCTGGAAGGCCGAAGTCGACCGCACCGGCCGCAGCTTCGGCTTCAACTATCAGCTCAACGCCATCGGCGACGGCTTCGAGAGCGATGCCGGCTACGTACCGCGCACCGGCATCGTCACTGCGCACGGCTTCAACCGCTTGACGCTGTACGGCCCGCCCGGCGCCGCGGTCGAAAACTTCACGACCTTCTTCGGTCCTACCCGGATCTGGCGCTATGGCGGCTTCGGCCACGAGGCGGCGGTGGAAGGCAGCGAGAGCCTCACGGGGATGCTCAACTTCCGCGGCGGATGGCTGCTGCAGGGAAACGTCACGCGGAACTTCTACCGACTCGACGCCGCCGACTACGCGGGCTACACCGTCGCCGGTCCCGGCGGTGCCACTCCGTTCGAGCCGCTCGACCGCGTCTCCGGGCCGGACTTCAGCCTGCAGCTCAACACGCCGACGTTTCAGGGCTTCGATGCCTCGGTGCACGCGGACCGCGGTCGCTTCCCGATTTTCGACGAGGGCGGCGAGGGCGACGCGACGACGGCGAGCGCGAGCCTCGCGCTGCGGCCCACGCGCTGGGCGCGCCTGACGCTCAGCGGCACGTGGCGCCGCATCGATCGGACACGCGATGGCTCCCG
The DNA here is from genome assembly GCA_963798855.1 of uncultured Gemmatimonadales bacterium. Taxonomy (GTDB): domain Bacteria; phylum Gemmatimonadota; class Gemmatimonadetes; order Longimicrobiales; family RSA9; genus CAWCUU01. The sequence continues at coordinate 370,031 of CAWCUU010000003.1, forward strand.
CTTCTCGCTCTCGCGAATTCCGCGCCTCAAGGCGGAGGTGCAGCCCAGCCGGCCACTCTTCTTCCGTGCGATCGCCGAGTGGAGATCGGAGCAGCGGGCGGCGCTCGAGGACCCCTTCACCGGCACACCGCTCGCGGTCGACGGCAGCTACGAGCTCGCGCAGGACGCCGATGGGCTCCGCCTCGATCTCCTCGTCTCGTACGAGCCGGTACCCGGAACCGTCGCGTTCCTCGGCTATGGCTCGTCGCTCGCGGGGCGACAGTTCCTGCGCTGGGACGGACTGGAGAGGCAGACCGACGGCTTCTTCGTGAAGCTGGCGTATCAGTTCCGTCGGTGAGGACGGGGCCCGGCGGCCTCATTCCGGGCGCAGAGAGACCTGTATCCCCGCCGAGACGGACCAGAGGCTCAGGCCGAGGTCGCGCGGCGCGCCGGCCGGCAGCGCATCCGCCTCCCACCGGACGCTGGGGAAATAGCGGACCGTGTAGGAGGTCTCCAGGAAGAGCGCCACGGCGCCGATTTCGAGGGCTTCGCCGAGAGCACCGCCGACCAGGAAGGCATCCGCGGCGCCGGTGAAGCGCTCCCCCGAATCGGCGATCAGCTGCAGCCCCTGCGTCTTCATGTAGCCGGAGCGCAGTCCGCCATAGGTCCCGGTCGGCTCGAACGTGGCGTAGAGCGACGCCGCCGGCAGGTCGCGCACGGAGCCGCGAAGGTCGAGCGCGGGGTTGCGCAGCTTGAAGCCGGCCAGCTGACCGTATCCGAGTCCCATCTCGAACGTCCAGATCGTACGCTCCGGCACGGGCGGCGCGGGCAACGCTTCGACATCGTACGTGTAGATCGTGTCCGCGCGTCCATCCGATCGCCGCACCTCCATGCCCTTCCATAGGATGCGCGCCGTATCGCCGCGCGGCGGCGCCTCGGCGCCCGCGATCGGTCGCTCGATCGTGCCGATCTGGAACAGCAGCTCGACGCCGTAGGCGCTCAGGCCGTGATCGGAACGGAGCTGATCGGAGCGCGGCAGCAGCCGGCCGGTCGAGCCGTAGAAGCTCAGGTCCGTGACGTTTCGCAGGAACGCCTCGACGGGACCGAACTGCGCCGCGGCTCCAGCGGGACGGACGAGGAGCGCGACGAGGGCCACCGTGGCGAAGCGATGCGGGCGCATGGTCCTTCCGGACAGTGGCTGGCGTGCGACTTGGCCGCGACGGGCCTCTCAGGTCTATGAGCGGCAGTACTTTGTCGGCGCCTCATCCGAATGTCAACCTGGGGACTGGCGTCCCCTTGCCGGCCGGCCGCATACTCCGCATTCCGCCACCCCGATACCCCAACCAACGGATGGCATGATGCACGTGCTTCGCTCCGGCTTCGCGACGGCCACCGCCCTGGGCGTCCTGCTCGCGACGACGATTCCCGCGGCCGCCCAGACCGCATCGCTCTCCCCCGGGCAGCAGCTCGCCCACGACATCTACGAGGAGCTGGTCGAGACGAACACGACCAACAGCGCAGGGGACAACACGAAGGCCGCACGCGAGATGGCGCAGCGGCTGCTCGACGCCGGCTTCCCGGAATCCGACGTGCACGTGCTCGGTCCGGACAGCTTCCCCCGCAAGGGAAACCTCGTGGCCCGGCTGCGCGGCTCCAATCCGTCCCGCAAGCCGATCCTGCTCCTCGCGCACCTGGATGTCGTGGAGGCGAACCCCGCCGACTGGACGATGGACCCGTTCACGCTGAACGAGGACTCCGTCTTCTTCTATGGCCGCGGAACGAGCGATGACAAGGCTATGGCCGCGATCTGGGTCGCGAACTTCATCCGCTACAAGCGCGAGGGATTCGTTCCCGATCGCGACCTCGTTCTCGCGCTCACGTCCGACGAGGAAGGCGGCCCCGCCAACGGCGCGAGCTGGCTCCTCGAGAACCACCCCGAGCTCGTCGGCGACGTCGGCTTCGGCCTCAACGAGGGCGGCGGCGGTGAGCTCGTCGATGGGCGCGCGCTCGCCAACCGCGTCGGTGCGGCCGAGCGCATCTACCAGGATTTTACTCTCGAGGTGACCAACCCGGGCGGCCACTCGTCGGTGCCCCGTCCGGACAACGCGATCTATCAGCTCGCGGCGGGTCTCCGACGCCTACAGGACTACCAGTTTCCCGCCCAGCTCAACGAGGTCACCCGCGCCTACTTCGATGCTATGGGCGGGATCGAGGGGGGCGTTGAGGGTGCGCTCATGAAGCGCGTCGCCATGAAGTCTCCGGACACCGCCGCCATCGCGGTGCTCTCCAATCAGCCCTACCACAACGCGTTGCTGCGCACTACCTGTGTCGCCACCATGCTCTCGGCGGGCCACGCGCCGAACGCGCTGCCGCAGCGCGCCACCGCGAACGTGAACTGCAGGATGCTGCCCGGCTCCGATCCGCAGCAGGTGCTCGCGACCCTCAACCGCGTCGTCGCCGACACCGCGATCCACATCACGCCCGTCGCACCGGCCAAGCCGAGCCCACCCTCTCCGCTGACGGACGAGGTCATGGCCCCGATCCGCCGCATCACGCACGACATGTGGCCCGATGCCGCAGTGGTCCCCGTGATGGGAACGGGCGCCACCGACGGTCTCTACTTCAGACAGAAGGGGATCCGGGTCTACGGCGTCTCGGGACTGTTCATGGGCCCCGGTGAGGCGAACGCCCACGGCATGAACGAGAAGATGCGTGTGAGGTCGTTCTATCAGGGGCTGGATTTCCTGTATCGGCTGGTGAAGTCGTACTCGACTCCGAGCAGCTGATACGGAAGGCCGACAACCCGTTCTTCGACAACGGCTTCGCGGATTCTCGGCACGGGTCCTGCACTCTTCGGCGGCGCCCCCGGCGTTCGATCAAAAGGGGGAGAGCACGTCTTCAACGGAGGAGAAGGACCATGGGCGACACGAAGCGCGAGATTCATCGTGAGGGGACCGAGCACGAGGTGAAGGGCACCGTGCGTGAAGCTACGGGCAAGATCGAGAAGGAAGCTGGCCGCATCACGAAGGACCGTTCGACCGAGGCCAAGGGCGCCGTGCGTCAGGCGAAGGGCAAGGTCGAGAAGAAGGCCGGCGAAGCAGCCCGCAAGGCCACCGAGAACCGCCCCGAGTCTCATCCCGAGCGAGAGGACTGACGAGCTCCCCCTCCTGGGGGCACGCCGATCCGACGCCGGATCGGCTACGACAACACGCCGCGGGCGGGAGGGCAATCGGCCTTCCGTCCGCGGCCTTTGCATGTGCGCCCGATTCACGCGCCCGTCGCTGGCGCGCGTCCGGGGCTGCCACTACTCTTGGGGCGACGACTCACCCTCATCCCGGAGGAGTGCGATGATCCGCGCGAACCACTGCCTCGCGAAGCCATCGCGGCGATCCGTCCTCGGCACGTGCGTGATGCTCCTCGCGGCCGGTCCGCTCGGCGCGCAGGGGACACCGCGGGCCACGGTGCGGGCGTCCGCGGCCGCAGGGTGGACGCCCGAGCTGAGCATGCGCTACCGGCAGCCTGGCGACGTGGCGATCTCGCCGGACGGGGGGCGGATCGCGTATGTGGTGCGGTCGGCGGCGACGGAGGGGAAGGAGTCGAAGTACGTCTCTCGGATCTGGGTCGCGGCCGCCGACGGATCGAGCGACCGGCAGTACACGCGGGGCGAGGGGTCCGCGAGCTCGCCGGCCTTCTCGCCGGACGGATCGAGTCTGGCATTCCTGGCGGCGCGCGGCGAGAACGCGAAGACTCAGGTGTGGGTGCTGCCGCTGTCGGGAGGCGAGGCCTGGCAGCTGACACGCGCGGCCGAGGGGGTGCAGACGTTCGCGTGGTCGCCGGACGGTCGCCGCGTCGCGTTCACGTCGCGAGACACGGCGAGCGCGGCGGAGAGGAAGCGCAAGGAGGAGAAGCGCGACGAGTTCGTCGTCGACAGCGCATTCCACCACGCGCACCTGTACACCGTGGCGGTGAGCGCCGGCGACGACGGCGAGCACTTCGTGCGGCGGCTCACGGCCGGCGACTACGACGTTCGCTCCTTCGACTGGTCCCCGGATGGGCGCACCCTGGCGTTCCAGCGGCAGCCGGATCCGCGCATCGCCACGGGGATGATCGCAGGCGACATCGCGACCGTCCCATCCGACAGCGGTCCGGTGAAGGCGATCGTCGAGCGAGCGGGGGTCGACGCGGAGCCGCTGTACTCGCCGGACGGTCGCACGATCGCGTTCGTCTCGAACGGCGGTCGTCCCGAGCCTGTCCATCTCATGGACGTGTGGGTCGTTCCTTCATCGGGCGGGGAGCCGCGCAGGCTGGGGGACACACCGGACCGCGCCGCGTCGCTGGTCGGCTGGTCGGCCGACGGGCGGACGTTGTATGCACGCGAGACGGTGCACACGCAGGGCGCACTGATCGCGGTGCCGGCGGACGGCTCGGCGCCACGCACGCTGGTGCCGCCGAGCGGTACGATCGGCGCTGTCGCCCTCGCCGGCCGCGCCGGCCGCATGGCGCTCACCTGGGAGGACACAGATACGCCGGGCGACGTCTACATCTCGCCCGTCGCGAAGCTCGCTCTGACGAAGCTCACCGCGCTGAACGCGGACGTGCCGAAGCCTGCAATGGGACGCACGGAGCTCGTGGCGTGGAAGTCGTCGAAGGACGGGCGCCCGATCGAGGGATTGCTGACCTATCCGGTAGACTACAAGGAGGGCCGCCGTTATCCGCTGATCCTGAACGTGCACGGCGGCCCCGCCGGCGCGTTCGCGCAGTCGTTCACGGGAGACCCCGGCATCTACATGCTGCAGTACTTCGCGCAGCACGGGTATGCGATCCTGCGCCCGAACCCGCGAGGCAGCACCGGCTACGGCAAGGAATTCCGCTACGCGAACGTGGAGGACTGGGGCGGCGGCGATTTCCAGGACCTGATGGACGGCGTGGACCACGTGCTGGCGATGGGACTGACGAGCCCTGATTCGCTCGTCGAGATGGGGTGGAGCTACGGTGGCTACATGACGTCCTGGATCGTCACGCACACGGACCGCTTTCGCGCGGCGAGCATGGGCGCCGGCCTGCCGGACCTGATCAGCATGTCCATGACGACCGACATCCCGGACTATCTCGTGGCGCACATGGGCGGCAAGGAGCCCTGGCAGGACGTCGCGCTGTACCAGGCGCGTTCGCCGATGTACGCGATCGCGAACGTGAAGACGCCGACGCAGGTCCTGCACGGCGCAGAAGACGAGCGCGTGCCGACGTCGCAGGGCTACGAGTTCTATCACGCGCTCGAGCGGCTGGGCGTGCCTACGCAGATGGTGCTCTTCCCCCGCACGCCCCACGGACCGCGCGAGCCCAAGCTGCTCATGGACGTCTCGCCGCGGATCCTCGCCTGGTTCGATCGTTTCCTCGGGCGGCAGAGCGTGCAGGCGACGCGGTGACATCAACGACAGCGCCGGGAGTCGACGCAATGCGCACATGGCGAGGCCTTCTTCCCGCGGTCTGCTGTCTCGCGGCCGGGTGCTATACGTACCGGGCCGCCGACCCGGCGGAGCTGCAGCCGAGCGCGGAGGTCCGTGCGCGGCTGACGCCTGACGAAGCCGTTCGCCTCGGCTCGATCGTGCCGGTGGACCAGCGCTTTCTCGAGGGCACGGTGGTCGAGCGCAACGGGGACAGCCTGATGTTGCTCGTCCCGGTCAGCTCCGAGCTGCGTGGGGTGCGAATCGAGACCCTCCACCAGCGCGTTCAGCTTCCCGTCGCCGGCATCGCCAGCGTGGACCTGAAGCGGCTGGATCGAGCCCGCACGGGACTTCTGATCGGCGGGGCGGCGGTCGCGGTCGCGGCCGCGACGATCGCCGCGCTCAACGCCGGCGGTAGCTCCGAACGCCCGAATCCGGGACCCGGCCCCGGGGAGAACCGCTTTGTCATCCCACTGCTCCGGTTCCTTCATTGAGCCCGGCACGGAGGTCCGGCCCGATGGTGGTAGCGCTCGCCGCGCTGCTCGGGATCGGCGCACTCGCTTCTGAAGGCTGTAGTGGTGTCACCGACAGCGGCACGCCTCTGACCCTCCAGATGACTCCGGACCGGACGGCCGCCGCGCCTGGCCAGAGCGTGGGCTTCCAGGTCGAGGCCACCGGTCTCGCGCTGGCCGGCCTGATCGTCGCGTATGGAGACGGCGCCGCGGACACGGTGCCGACGTCCGGCGCGAGCCGCGCGAAGGCGACCTTCTCGCATGCGTTCCAGCAGGAAGGCAGCTATCTCGTGCATGCGGCCGCCTACGACGCCTTCCGAGCCGACAGCGCCACGGATGAGGTGACCATCGACGTGCAGTCGGCGCCCGCCGCCGAGCGCGCGCTCGCGCGAGGTTTGACAAGCGGCGGCGACCCGCATATCCTGCTGCCGTCACACTCCCAACCCTGATCGCAATCTGCGGTGCCGCCCGCGCGCCGAGGCACGGCTCGCTCGCACCGTTCGCCGGAAGGTATCCGCCCATGCGGAGCCTGATAGGCGTGATTCCATAGCGGTCGGCGGAGCCGCTGAGGCACGGCGGGCTCGGTCGCATCCGGTGTCCCAAGCATCCCGACACGAACGTTTCATCTCAGGACCACACGTCAGTCGTCGCGCCACCCTGCGACGTCGAGGGCAGCCCTTCCGGGACCCTCGCGCAGCTCTCAACAAAAGGAGTTGCACCATGAGACGACGCCCCTTCCCCACCCGTCCCGTGGAGCGCCTGCGGAGCCGCCGATCCGCCGTCGCCCCCCTGGCAGGAGGGTTCGCCCTCCTTCTCCTGAGCGTCTTTGCCGATCCGCTGGCGGCGCAGAACGGGACGGTGTCGGGCCGGGTCACCGATGCTGGCTCGAATCGACCGATGGTCTCGGCTCAGGTGAGCCTCACGAACACCGGCCTCGGTACCCTCACGAGCTCCGACGGAAGATACCTGATCCTGAACGTGCCGCCCGGGCAGTACACTGTTCGAGTCGACCGCATCGGCTTCAAGGCAGGGACGAAGCCGGTGACGGTCACGGCGGGTCAGACCGCGGTGGTCGATTTCGCGCTCGAGACGGAGGCACTCGGGCTGGATGAGATCGTGGTCACGGGGACCGCGGGCGCCGCGCGAAAGCGCGAGATCGGCAACAGCGTCGGCACGGTGGACGTGGCCGACCTGCCGGAGCCGCCGATCAACGTCGACGCGCTGCTGCAGAACCGCGTGACGGGCATGAGCGTGCTGCAGAGCAGCGCGCAGGTGGGCGGCGGAGCGATGATCCGACTTCGCGGCAACGTCAGCGTGGCGATGAGCAACCAGCCACTCTTGTACGTGGACGGCGTGCGGGTGCGCAGCGAAGGGTTCGCCCGCAACGTTCCGCCGACCGGCTCGACGCTACGCAGCAACAACGACATCGCGAGCCCGCTCAACGACATCAATCCCGCGGACATCGAGCGGATCGAGGTGATCAAGGGTGCGGCGGCGACGACGCTCTACGGCACGGAAGCCGCCTCGGGCGTGATCCAGATCTTCACGAAGCAGGGGCACGAGGGAAAGGCAGTCTGGAACGCCAGCATCGAACAGGGCTTCGTGCACGAGCAGAAGTTCGGCGTCGACCCGAGTCGGGCACCGCCATCGGAGGCGAACACGAAGGCGTTCTGCGACGCGAACGGCAACAACTGCGGCACCTCCGACTACCTGTACATCAACCCGTGGCTGCGCAACGGCCGGCGGCAGGGATATGCGCTGTCCGTCAGCGGCGGCGCCGCGGCGCTGCAATACTTCGCCTCCGGCACGATCGACGACAACGAGGGCGTGCTGCCGCTCGACCACGAGAAGAAGTACGCGGTGCGCGGCAATTTCACGTTTTCGCCACTCGACGTGCTCCAGCTGCAGTGGAACACGTCGTACACGAACGACGACCTCGTCAACACGCCGGCGGGCAACAACGCGCACGGCATCACGCTGAATACGTTCCGCCGCGACCGCAACTACCTGCAGTCGGAAACGCGGGACGCGGTCGATCCGCTGCTGGACTGGCAGCTCACGACGCAGATCCGGCACCTGATCACGGGCGCCACGGCGAACTTCACGCCGTCGTCGAAGTTCACGCACCGGCTGAGCGTCGGCTACGACGTCTCCCAGCTCGATCTGCGCAACTACCGCCCGTTCGGGTTCGTGCTCGCTCCCGACGGCATCCTCTCCGATCGCCGCTACGAATACACGACGCTGACCGCCGACTACGCCGGCAACTACGAGCTTCCGCTGACGGACGCGATGCACACCACGCTGTCCTGGGGCGGCCAGGCCGTCACGAACGAGACGCAGGAGACCTCCGCCTACGGTGAGGACTTCCCCGGTCCCGGCGACCCGACGGTCTCCAGCGCCGGCACCCGCCTCGGGTTCGAGGACCGCACGCGCGTCGTGAACGCCGGCTTCTTCGGCCAGGCGCTCCTGGCGCTCCGCGACCGTTACTTCCTGACGGCCGGGCTGCGCGTCGACGGCAACAGCGCCTTCGGCGAGAACTTCGGCCTGCAGGTCTACCCGAAGGTGAGCGCTTCCTACATCATCTCGGACGAGAGCTTCTGGCCTGACTCGTGGGGCACGACCAAGCTGCGCGCGGCGTGGGGCGAGTCCGGGCGCGCGCCGGGTGCTTTCGACAAGGTGCGCACCTACGATCCTGCCGGCTGGGGATCCGACCCGGCGTTCCTGCCGCTGAACGTCGGCAACCCCGACATCGGGCCGGAGCGCACGGCCGAACTCGAGGTCGGTTTTGAAACCTCGCAGTTCGACAACCGCCTCTCGGTCGACTTCACCTGGTACCGCTCGACCACGTCCGACGCGCTGTTCGAGGTCCGCCAGATCCCGTCCAGCGGGTTCCTGAACACGCAGCTCGAGAACATCGGCAAGCTGCGGAACACGGGCGTGGAGCTGGCGGTGAACGCGAACGTGCTGCGCTTTGGCAGCTTCGGCTGGGACGTCGGGGGCAGCCTGTCGACCAACTTCAGCAAGGTGCTGGACATGGGAGGCGCGCCGCCGTTCGACCTGGGAGACTACGGCTGGGTCGTGGAGGGACAGCCGGTGCCCGGGATCCGGGCCGCCTGCGTGACGAACCCCGACGAGAAGGCGGACCCGATCATCCAGGAGGACTGTAACATCGGGCCGAACCTGCCCACCCACATCTGGGGGATGAACACGACGTTCCTGTTCCCCGCCGGGATCTCCCTGACCGCCCGGGGCGAATACCAGGGCGGCAACTACATGGAGGACGGCGCCGGCTACAACGCCGTCACCCGCTCCGTGCGCTGGCCCGGCTGCTTCGACGCCTACACCGTCGAGGAGACGCAGGGCTACGACCAGATGACCGCGAAGCAGCGCGCCATGTGCGACGTGCAGTTCGTGCGCAACGACTTCTACATCTATCCGGCGGACTTCTTCAAGATCCGGGAGCTGACGTTGACCGCGCCGATTCCGACGCGCTTCGTGCCCGGCGCATCCCGCGCCGTGCTCACGCTCTCCGGGCACAACATTGACCCGATGGGTCAACAAGGACTTTCCCGTCTTCGAGCCCGAGATGGGCGCGAACGACGGCTTCAACACCAGCGTGCGCTCGATGCTCGAGCACGTTCCCCCGCCGGCCACGTTTACGGCGGCGCTGCGGCTGACGTTCTGAGGGAGGTGGAGCGATGATCACGAGAGCAATCCCAGGGATCCTCGCCGTGCCGGTCGCCCTCGCGCTGGCCGCGTGCGACACGTCGGTCACGAACCCGGGACCGGTGCAGGACGGCTTCCTGGACAGCCAGGAGGCGCAGCCCGCGATCGTGGCGGGGATGGGCCGGGCGCTGGGGGAAGGCATCAACTGGATCGGCTACACGGGCGCGGCGATCGCGCGCGAGATCCATCCGTCGGGGTCGACCGGCAGCTTCGGCATCACCGTCCGTTGGCAGCGCGGTGAGCTGGATCCGCTGGATGCGGACCTCGATACGCACTGGGAGCAGGCGCAGCAGGCGCGCTGGCTCGCCGAGCACGGGATCGAGCGGATCGAGGGCGAGCCGGCGAGTCCCGAGCTGCTGGCGCAGGCGTACCTCTACGCCGGGTACGCGAACCGGCTGCTGGGCGAGAACTACTGCGAAGCGGTCATCGACGGGGGGCCGGCGCAGCCGAGCACCGCCTTCCTCGACCGCGGCGAGCAGTACTTCACGCAGGCGATCGGCGCGGCGACCGGTGACCTGCAGACGGCGGCCTACGCCGGCCGCGCTTCGGTGCGCGCCGACCTCGGCGACTGGGACGGCGCGCTGGCGGACGCCTCGCAGGTCGCGACGTCGTTCAAATACCAGATCTCGTACTACGATATCGGCTCGGAGGCGCAGCTGAACCGGATCGAGTGGGCGACGCACGGGCAGCCCTACCGTGGGCACACCGAGTGGAACACCTGGTACTCGGCGTACGCCAATGCGACGGGCGACCCGCGCGTGCCTTACAAGCTCAACCCGGACACGGTGTTCGGGGACGCGGCGATCGATTGCTGCGGCAAGGTGCCGTGGTGGCCGCAGCAGAAGTACGCCTCGCCGGACGCGCCGATCACGCTCTCGAGCGGATCGGAGATGCGGCTGATCGAGGCGGAGAAGATGCTGATGGACGGCAATGTCGCGGGCGCGGTCGGCAAGATCAACGAGCTCCGCTCGGCGGCGGGCGTGCCGCTGGTCACCGCGACGACCGCGACCGACGCCTGGACGGCGTTGAAGCGGGAGCGCGGCATCGTGCTGTGGCTCGAGGCGCGCCGGCTCAACGATCTCCGCCGGTGGAGCGAGGCGGGGACGCCGGGCGCGCTGGATCCGCTCGAGACGCCGAGCGGCGACGCGAAGGTGGGGTCTCACCTCGTGCAGCAGGACCTGTGCTTCCCGATCGCCAAATCGGAGCAGGACACGAATCCGAACATCGGGGGCTGAGCATCCTCCGGCGCGGATCCGGCTGCGTCACCGGATCCGGATCCGCGCCGTGGCCCGCGTTTCGCGAAAACCGTACTCGCGATGGCACTCGCGGTCCATCGTCGGACGCACCCGACATCCAAAAGACGCTATGAACCAGAGAACGACAGCGGCCTTGATCGCCGCCGCGCTCACGTGCACGGCCGCGCCCGTCCACGCGCAGGATGCGAAGGCGCGCATCGCAAGGTCGATCGATGTGCAGCAGGGGCACTGGGGCGACATCGCGAAGCGGATCTGGGGCTTCGCGGAGCTCGGCTTCCACGAGACGCAGAGCTCGGAGCTGCTGCAGCGGCAGCTACGCGATGCCGGCTTCACGGTCCAGGCGGGCATCGCCGGGATGCCGACCGCGTTCACGGCCGAGTGGGGCTCGGGCGAGCCCGTGATCGGTATCCTCGCCGAGTTCGACGCGCTGCCGGGTCTGTCACAGGACACCGTGCCCGAGCGGAAGCCGCTCGAGGCAGGCGGCTCGGGGCACGGCTGCGGGCACAACCTCTTCGGCACGGCATCCACGGCCGCCGCGATCGCGGTCAAGCAGTGGCTGGAGGAGGGCCACACGACCGGCACGATTCGCCTCTACGGCACGCCCGCGGAGGAGGGGGGCGACGGCAAGGTGTACATGGTGCGGGCGGGGCTGTTCGACGACATCGACGCAGTGCTCAGCTGGCACCCCGGCGATGAGAACGATGCCAGTCCGGCTCGCAATCTCGCAGTGATCTCGGCGTACTTCCGATTCCACGGCGTGTCCGCGCACGCGGCCGCGGCTCCGGAGCGCGGCCGCTCCGCGCTCGACGGCGTGGAAGCGATGGACGCGATGGTCAACTTGCTACGCGAGCACGTGCCGCAGACGACGCGCATCCACTACGTCATCCGCAAGGGAGGCCTCGCCCCGAACGTCGTGCCCGACTTCGCCGAAACCGAGTACTACGTACGCCATCCGGATGCTGACACCGTGCGCGCGATCTTCGAGCGGGTGGTGGACGCCGCGAAGGGCGCCGCCCTCGGCACGGGGACGACGATGGACTACGAGATCTTCAGCGGCAGCTACGAGCGCCTCCAGAACGAGACGCTGGCCCGGCTGATGGACGCCAACCTGCGCCGCGTCGGTGGCGTCGACTACACGTCTTCCGAGCGCGACTTCGGGACACGGCTCCAGAAGACGCTCGGCGACGACGCGCCCGACCTTGCCACCGCGTCCGAGATCCAGCCGTTCCGGACCGACAAGATGACCTACGCCTCGTCCGACGCCGGCGACGTCAGCTGGGTCGTCCCTTACACCGGCCTCAGCACCGCGACGTGGGTGCCCGGCACCGCCGCACATTCATGGCAGGCAGTGGCGGTGGACGGCACGAGCATCGGCGCCAAGGGCCTCGTCGTCGCTGCAAAGACGATCGCGATGACGGCCGTGGACCTCTACACGAAGCCGTCCCTCCTGAAGCAGGCCCGCGCCGAGTTCGATCGGCGCCGCGGCCCGGACTTCCGCTACGTCTCGCTGATCGGAGATCGCGAGCCCGAGCTGGACTATCGCGGAGGCGGCAAGGAATAGCGATCCCGGTCCGGGACGGCCGGTTTCTCGCGCCCGCGCGAATCGGGGACGGCTTCGCCCGGGCATTGCGTCTCGCCGCGCAGCAGGCCGCTCACGCTGAGATCCTCATCGAGGTCCGGCCAGCGGATTCCGCGGCCACCGTCGATCAGCTGCCAGGCGTCGAGCGTCGCCGGCGCGGCCTCATCGAGGCGGGGGAACCAGGCAAGGGGCGCCGAGAGTGAGCGCCCGTCCGCGAGCAGGACGACGAGGTCGCGGCCTATGATGCGGACCGCCGATGCCGCCGGACCGGCCGGCGAAGGACTCGGCGGCGAGGAGCGACGGCGCGCGGCGCTCCGCGGGGGCGGCACGTCCCCACCACCCACCGCAGCGAGCCAGCGCAACGGAAGCGATGTCCGTCCGATCCGGACAGGCGCGCCGTCCCCTTGCCAGCCGCCCAGAGGTGGGCGCAGCCGCGCCGGCCGCGACTCGCGCTGCACCCGGACCAGGGGCGCCTCGCCCTCGTTGGCGTAGAAGAAGATGCGGTAGCATCCGACCCACTCGATCGTCGCCATGGCCGGAAGGTGCGGGGGGGCGCGGGGCGCAGCCATGGCAGCCGCGGCCAACGGCCACGAGCAGGGAGCCTTCCCTTCAGGACGTCCACTGCGAGGTACCGAACTACTCCGACCCGGGCGCCGGGCCTGTCTGAGCAGCCGACCTACTCGGGCTCGGCGCCCAGCGTGTCACGGAGCCGCTCCTCGAGCCGGTTCAGGTCCCAGTGCGCCTGATCGCGGATGATGGAGCGCAGCACTGGATTGAGCCCCTCGACCGTGTCCAGGATGTCGGCGAGCAGCTGCCTCTGCTCCGCGGCGCGCGCGCCCGCGTCCGACGGCGCGATGAGATCGCGGAGGATCGCGCTCTCCGATCGCGACGCAACGAGCGGCTCCTCCACCCCTTCCACGAAGACCCGCGTCCTGCGCCCGGGGCCGCGACCGTCCTCGATCGGCTCGAGGCCCACGATGCGGTCGGAACGGAAGTACTTGCCATACCCGAGTGGAACGATCTGCCCCGCGGTGATCTTCATGCGCCCCTCCTATCGCGTCGACCCGCGGCCGAAGCTGCCCGCTCGAAGTGTACCGCCGACCGACGCCGCACGGCCAGATGGACCGCGCGCGTCGGCGCGTTCGTCGCTACATTCCGTCACGACCGGAGCACCCGAACTCGATCGTGATGCAGAGCGTACGACCGGCAGCGCACTTCAGCTCTCCAGTGGCCTGACATGTCCGAGCGCGTCTCGCTTCCCGCCAGCCTGGGTGAGCTCGACGGCCGTGGTTACCTGGCCGTGGAGACCGAAGGGTACCGTCGAGCCGAGGGCGTGTTCTTCACGCAGCTCGCGGCGCGACGGCACTGTCTGCGCTACATGGTCGACGGGCTGCCGGCCATCTATCGGGGCGCGCTCATCGGCGAGGACGGCAGCGAACGGCTGTTCACGGTCGAGGTGTACGTCCGCGCCGTGAGCGAGGAGGGCGGCCGCCTGCGCGTCCAGATCCAGGCGCTGGGCTCGTACTGAGGACCCCGACTCAGCCGCTCGCGTTCTGCATCCGTTCCAGCCGCCCACGAGCCTCCTGCACGAGTGGCTGCAGCGGCGGATCCCCGTCCCGCCAGAGTTCGAGGAATCGGGCGTAGTGGAGAGCGGCCTTCTCGGCGTCCCCCATATGGTCGTAGATCTGGCCAACGCGCAGCTGGACGATTCCGCCGTAGATGAACGACCCAATGTAGCCGACATCGAGGGCGTTCTGCCAGAGCGGGAGCGCCTGCTCGTAGCGGCCGGCCTGGTACAGCAGCTCGGCGCGCGCGTGGTTCTCAATGGTCTTGTTCCAGATGGACAGCACGTCGCTCGGCACGTGGACGGCCACCGCGCTGTCCGCGAGCGCCAGCGCACGTTCCCTGTCGCCGCTCGCCCACGCGCCCTGTGCTCTGACTCCGCTCGCCATGCCAATGACCACCGTGTCGAGTCCCGGTGCGACCGCGAGCCGCCCCATTCGAGCGGCGAAGGCCAGCGCGGAGTCCGGCTCCCCCGAGCCGCGCACTCAGCACGCCGAGCAGATAGAGACACCGTGCCGGCAGCAGCTGCGCGGACCGCCCCGCCGCGGTGTTCATCGAGGGGACGGTGTCGCGGACGACCTGCTCCCTGATCCGACGTACATCCTCCGCCGGAAGCCGCATGAAGGTCAATGCGGCGCACTGTGTCTGCAGCTCGAGCACGATGTGGGGCACGTAGCCGACGAAATGCACGCGCTGCAGCCCCGCGGCGGAGACCAGCGCGAGCTCGCGCTTCGCCTCACGCCACCCTCCACGGACGAGGTCGACGTGCGCAGCGCCCAGGTGCCCCATCGCGCGCCCTCGGGCGAATGCCCGGCCTGAATCGCGCGCTGCGCGAGGCGATCACTGCTGTCGAAGTCGCGAGTCCAGCCGCCGGCGTCGGCGATCGCACCCAGCGCCTCGACCGGTTCAGCATCCGGGATCTTCGCGAGCTCTGCCCTTATCGCGGCCGTATCTGCGCTCGCCTCGGCCAGCGCAACGCGGTCGATCAGATCGAGCGTGTCTCCATCGACCAGAGGCGCCAGCCGGCGGTAGGCAACCCAGTCTTCCTCGCGCCCGGCGAGGTGCAGCATGGCTCATATCGGGCAGATGAACTTCGGATCGGCGGCGAGCACGGCGTCGAACGGCGCGCGCGCCTCGCCCACCGGTCGACCGCGCATCGGATTGTAGACCAGGAGCAGGCTGGCCAGTTGGAACTGGGCGTCCAACTCGCCCGGATATTCCGCGAGAATCGCCCGGTACCGCCGCTCCGCTTCGTCGGCCCGCCCCTCGAAGAAGTCGTGCGCCGCCTCCACGAGCCGGCGGTCCCGGTCGTCGAGCCGATCGGCGTGGCGGAGCGCGGCGTCGAGGGCCTGTGGCCCCTTTGTACGACGGTAGCTTTTTGAATCGGAATGCTGGAAGATGTCGGAGCGGCGGCCGCAGGGCAACGGCCTCGTGCGATTCGCGCGGGCGTCGCCGATCACGAGCCGGAGCCGCCGCACCGCGTCCACGCATCCGTCTCTTGACCGGCCCACGGTCCAGGGTGTAGATATCCTACACCCCCGGACGGGAATGCGGATCCTCCGCCACGTCGGCCGAGGGCACGACGCGTCCACTCAGTCGACGACGGCCCTGCCATGCCCGGAAATCGTGGTGTCACCCGGATCGAGCTGCTGCAGGGGACGCTCGACCTGCTCATCCTGCAGACGCTGCGGTGGGGTCCGAGGCACGGGTACGGGATCTCGCAGATGATTCGTGCCCGTTCGGCGGAGGTGCTGCGGGTGGACACAGGGTCGCTCTATCCGGCGCTTCACCGGCTCGAGCGGGAGGGCCACATCGCGGCGGAGTGGGGAAAATCCGAGAACAACCAGCGCGTGCGGATCTACACGCTGACGGCGCGGGGACGGAAGCGGCTCGCCGCCGAGCGGACTCGCTGGGAGAGCATCGCACAGGCGATCGCGGGAGTTCTGGAGCCGCCGGTGGCGGAGGAGGGGAGGTGAGGCTGCCGTTCCTGGGATGGCGAGCGCGACGGGAGGCGGAGCTCGAGGAGGAGATCCGAGCGCACCTGCGTATGGCGGTGCGGGAGCGCGTTGCGCGCGGGGAGGATCCGCGGAGTGCGGAGGAGGCAGCGCGGCGGGAGTTCGGCAATGTCGTGCACGTCAAGGAGGTCACCCGGGAGCAGTGGCGAAGCGCGGTCCTTGAGCGGTCCGCGCGGGAGCTGACTCAGGCGCTCCGCGCGCTGCGACGAACGCCGGGGTTCACCGCCGGGTGCGTGCTTGTGCTGGCACTCGGGATCGGCATGTCGACCGCGATTTTCGCGGTCTACGATGCGGTCCTCGTTCAGGCGCTCCCGGTGCGGGCACCGGAGCGGCTCGTGCTGCCGCGGACGCTGGATCCGGGGGGCGCGGACGTCGGCATGACACAGCAGGAGCTGAAAGAACTGGCGGTGTCGAGCGGCACGATGCGGGCGCTCGCGGGGGTCGCGCATCAGGGCGCCTTCACTACGTCGCTCACGGATGGTGATCGGGTGCTGGCGCTGAAGGCGTCGTGGGTGACGGGCAACTTCTTCGACGTGCTGGGTGTGCGGCCGGAGCTGGGTCGTCTCTTCAACGCCGGCGACGAGGCCACGGCGGGGGCGATGTCGACGCCGATCGTCCTGTCCTACGACACCTGGAAGCGCCGCTTCGGCGGGGACCCGGGCGTGATCGGCCGGCTGGTCGGAAATCCCTACACCCATGAGCACGCGCGGATCATCGGGGTCGCGCCGCCGGGGCTGGCGTATCCCGCGGGTACGGAGTACTGGACGCCGCTCGTGTACTCGATCCTCGACGTCGTGGCGCGGCTCGAGCCTGGAGCGACCCTCGTGTCCGCGCGGGCGGAATTCTTCTCGGTCATGCGGCGCATCGATGCGGAGCGCGTTGCGAGCGGCAGGCAGGGTGCCGGGCTGGCGCGGGCGGAGATCGAGACGTTCCGCCACGCGGTTGTGGGAGATGTTCGGCCACAGCTCGTCGCGGTCGTCGCGGCGGTGGCGCTGCTGCTGCTGATCGCCTGCGCGAACGTCGGCGGCCTCGTCCTGCTACGGGCGACGTCTCGCGAGGTGGAGGTGGCCGTGCGACGCTCCCTCGGGGCGGGAGTGGGCGACATCGTGCGGCCGCTGCTATGGGAGAGCGCAATCCTCGCGTTGTGCGGCGGTCTGCTCGGCTTCGCGTGCGCCGAGGGCGTGCTGCGTGTGCTGCCGCGGCTCGCGCCGCCCGCGCTGCCCCGACTCAATGTCGTGCGCCTGTCCGCGGCTCCACTCGGGATCGCGGCGGGCGTGACCGTGGCGGCGCTCGTCCTCGCGGCGGTCGTTCCCACCCTGGCGACGCTCCGCTCCACTCCCGCTTCGCCACTCCGTCTGGATTCACGCTCCGGGCGGACCGGTCGGGCTCGGCGGCGGCTGCGACAGGCCCTCGTCGCCTCGCAGGTCGCGATCGCTCTGGTGATGCTCACGGGCGCCGGGCTGCTGGTACGCAGCCTGGATCGGCTCACGCGCGTACCGCTCGGCTACCGTCCCGAGCACCTCTCGATCCTGACGATTGCGAAGCCCATCCCTCCGGACAGCGCGATGAGCGAGTTCATCGCGCTGTACGACCGCGTGGCTCCGCGTATCGTGGCGATCCCGGGTGTCGTCTCCATGACGCCCGTAACGGCGGACCCGTTCTACGGAGCCCATGTCTTCACGGGTCGCTGGACGGCAGAGGGCGAATCGGACGCTACTGCTCGTGCGAATCCGCTGGTGCCGTTCGAGGTGGGGGGCCCGGACTACTTTCGGACGTTCGACATCCCGCTGCTGCGCGGGCGCGGCTTCCTCGAGACGGATGTCGCCGGGGCACCTCCGGTCGTGATCGTCAGCCGGGCGGTCGCAGAGCGCTTCTGGCCCGGCGAGGATCCGGTCGGCAAGCAGGTCCGGTTCGTGGGTGACACGAGCGCGGATGCGTGGCACACGGTGGTCGGCGAGGCTGCGGACATCCGATTCCGCAGCGTGCGCGAGGCGACACCGACGATGTACATGCCGTGGCGGCAGACCTTCTTCCAGGGGGTGGTGGCGCTCCGCACGAAGGGGCCGCTCGCGACGGTGCTGCCGGCTTTGCGCCGCGCCGTTCAGGGCGCCGATCCGGAAGCGACGATCGCGCGTGCCCGCACCATGGACGGGCTGCTGGACGAGCAGCTCGCGCTGCCACGCGTCTCGACCCTGATTCTCTCCGCTTTCGGGGGCGCGGCGCTGCTGCTGGCGGGGATCGGTCTGTACGGGACCATGGCCTCGGCGGTGCGGGAGAGGACGCACGAGCTGGGCATCCGCGCCGCTCTCGGCGCGACGCCGGCGCGCCTGCTCGGCGGTGTGCTGGCGCAGGCCGCGGCGATTGCGGGGGCCGGCGCCGCGATCGGAGTCGCTGGAGCCGTCGCGGCCACGCGATTCCTCCGGGCGCTGCTCTTCGAGGTCCGCCCCACCGACCCGGCTGCGCTGCTCGGCGCATGCGCGCTGCTGCTGGCGGTCGCAATCCTCGCCGCGTACGTGCCGGCCTGGCGCGCGACACGCGCGGATCCGTCGCGGGCGCTGCGCGCGGAATAACCGGGCGCGGAGAGATCAGCCGCCGCTCTTCCGTCCCGGCCATGCCGGAGGCTTCGGCCGCACGGGCGGCGTTTCCTTAAGCTGCCGCATCAACTCGGTCACCGCGGCTTCGAGCTGGGTGTCTCCTCCGACGAACGTCTTGGCGGGATCGTTGTCCACGACAATGTCCGGATCTACGCCGTGGCCCTCGATCAGCCACTCGCCTTCCGGCCCGTAGACGCCGAACTCGGCGGCGGTGGCGATGCCGTTGTCCACGAGGGCGTTCGATGCCGTCAACCAGATCTCCCCACCCCAGGTGCGCGTCCCCATCAGCTTGCCGAGACCGAGTCGCCGGAACCCCTCCGCGAAGGCCTCCCCGTCGCTGGCGGTCCAGGCGTCGACGAGCGTCACCATCGGGCCGATGAAGGCCTGCTGCATGTTCGGATAGGGGACACCGGTACGACCCTTCCACCACATCCAGGCACGACGGGAGAGGCGGTCGAGCACCCACGAGTCGATGTTTCCGCCGCGGTTGTGCCGATCATCGAAGATGAGCGCGTCCTTGCCGAGAGCCGCCTGAAAGTCGCGCGTGAATTGCGCCGCGTCCCCGGTGCCCATCGCGCGCAGGTGGACGTAGCCGATCCGGCTGCCGGACAGCGAGTCCACCATCAGACGGCGCGTGTACTCCCACTCGTCGTAACGCAGGTCGGCCGCCTCGCGCATCGAGATCGGCTTCACGACGATGTCGCGCTCGGCCCCACGGCCGGCCGAGCGCACCCGCAGCAGCACCTGACGTCCCGCCTTGCCGAGCAGCAGCGGGCCGGGGTCGGTGGCCGACCGCGCGGATCGGCCGTCGATGGCCAGGATGACGTCTCCCTCGGCGACCCTGGCGTCCGGCCGCGCGAGCGGCGCGAGCCGGTCGGGAAAATCGGGATCGGCGCGGTAAATGTGATCGACCCGCCACCCTCCAACCTCCGGGTCGCGCGCGAGCTCGGCCCCGAGCGAGGCCGGCTCGACGTCGACGTCCCCCTCTCGGACATCGCCGGGTCGGATGAAGGCGTGCAGCGTCGACAGCTCGCTGATCATCATGCCGAGCACGTCCGCCAGCTCCTCACGATCGGTTACTCGCTCCACCAGCGGCGAGTACTTCGCGCGGATCGCGCCCCAGTCCATTCCGCGCATCCCGGGGTCCCAGAAGTAGTCGCGGTGCAGCCGCCACGCGTCCGCGTACATCTGCCGCCACTCCTCGGTCGGATCGAACGAGAAGCGCCAGCCCGACAGATCCACCTCCTTCTCGTCGAGCTTGTCGGGCAGCTTCGCCCCTGCGTCGATCACGTACAGCGCCTCGCCCTTGCGGAAGAGGAGCTTGCTGCGGTCCTGCGAGAGTCGTACGAGCGCACCCCGTCTGCGATCCTGGAGGGCTCGACCCTGCCTTTCTTCAGCTCGACGGCCTCCAACCGGGCCTCCCTCGAGCCGGCGTCTCGGTCGAGCAGATACAGCAGGCTGCCGTCGGTGGCGAGATCCGAGTAGTTGCCCGCCTCGATCGGAGCCTGGAAGAGGCGTCGGGCGCTCGACGTGAGGCTGCCGAGGCTGGTCAAGCCGCTCGCGCTGGCGTTCCTCGTGCGAGTCGAGGCTCGGCCGGCGCCGTCGTCGCGCCGGGCCGCGCCTTCCGATCGTGCGGCAGCCTTCGCGCTGTCCGGCTCCAGCTCGGTGTGCTCGCCCATCGGGAACGTAGCGTCCTCCGTCAGCGCGAGGGCGTAGACGCGCGTCGGCCGGTCGAAGAACGGCTCCGGCCAATACGCGCCCCATGGCGCGCCGACAATGGACTCGAAGTTCCTGTCGCTGAGGAACCAGAGCCACTTGCCGTCGGGGCTCCACGCGGGCGAGTAGCTCGCGAGGCGGTCGGAGGTGACCGGCGACGTCGCGCCGGTGCGCGCATCCCAGAGCCAGATCTGCACGAGACTGTTGGCCGTCGAGCGCACGTAGGCGAGCCAGCGGCCGTCCGGCGACCAGGCGAGTCCTGACGGCGCATCGCCGGCGAGCGTGTCGGTCGCGACCAGCGTCGTCTTCCCGCCCTCGACCTCGGTGACCCACAGGCGAGCGTCCTTGTCCGTGTGCGCAATGCGTGCTCCATCCGGCGAAGGGATCGCCCGCCAGCGCAGGATCGTGGCGTCCTTCGTCAGCTGCCGACGGCCGCCGACGCCGTTCGCCGGCAGCCGCCACACCTCGACCTCGCCCGACTCATCGGAGAGGGCGACGAGGCTCTTTCCGTCCGGAGCCCACGTCGCCTCTCGGTAACGAACGCCCGCCCCGCGGGCGACCTCGACGAGTCGGCCGCCCTCGCGCCCCGTCGGGGCGACGAACAGCTGCCCACGCGCCGTCAGCGCCACGCGGTCGCCCAATGGCGAGAGCGAGACCCCCGTCACCCAGTCCATCGGCTCCGTGACCCAGCGCGTCTGCTCCTGCCGGAAATCGGAAGGCAGCGTGACCGTGATCTCCCGCGGGGCTGCCGGCGCGCGGAGGTTCACGGACTTGAGGGTGGCGCCGACGCGGTAGACGAGCAGGCCGTTCGAGATCGTGGCTTCGCGGATGTCCCAGCCATCCTCGTGCGTGACCGCCTCGAGGTCGGTGAGGCTGGTCAGGCTTGGCGGACCCGTCTCATCGGTCGCCGAGACGCGCGGCCCGCCGCGCGGCGCAGCGCCCTCACGCGTCGCCTCCCGGGGACCGGGAGCACCGACCCAGACGTTCATCGTGCCGTCGCGATCGGACAGGAAGTAGACGCGGCCATCCCACAGCATCGGATCCTTGCTCGTGCCGGCGTAGTCGGCGGTGAGCGGCGTCGCCCGGCTCGCTCCCTTCGGAAGGACCCACAGGCTCTGGGCGGTTCCGCCCTGGTACCGCTTCGCGTACGATCCCTGGAAGGGGTAGCGAGTGAAGACGAGGTCGCCGGCGTCGGTGAAGGCGCCGGAGGCCGCCTCGGCGAGCGGGATCGGGGCGACGTCGCCCGACTCCGGGTCCACCGTCTCGAGCTGCAACCCCGGCAATGTCGAGCTGCCCGACGTCGCGATGAGCAGACGACCGTCGCGGGTCCAGCCGACCGGGGTCGGCACACCCCGGGCCCCGCCCTGCCAGGTGAGCCGACGCGGAACCCCGCCCGCCACTGGCATCACGTACGCGTCGGCCACGCCATCATAGGTGCCGGTGAACGCCAGCAGCCGTCCGTCCGGGCTGATCTTCGGGTTCGACTCCTCGCCCTCGCCGGTTGTGAGCCGCCGGGCTTCGCCGCCGCTCACATCCACGGTCCAGATGTCGCCTTCAGCGACGAAGACGAGCGTGCGGTCGTGAAGCGAAGGCTGCCGCAGGTACACCCCGCCGGCCGGCTCGAAGGGTGCCGGCGCGTTCGAGGTCGCTGCCCGGGCCAGCGACTGCGCGCCGAGGAGCGCCGGCAGGCCGAGCATCAGGCCGAGCATGAGGGCCGGGGGTCGGGGATGTCTGCGCGACGAGGTCATCGGCGTCCGGGTGGCCGGGGAAGCGTGTACGGAGATGGCGCGGGATGCCAGCAATGAGGCAGGAGCAGAATGGGAGGGGGGGCGGGCATTCGCAAGATTCTCCATCGGAGTAGCGCACGCCCCTATCCCTCGAGCTCTTCCACGGTCGCGGGCCAGTCGTCGCGCAGCAGCCTGGAGAGCGCGCGGTCCTTCAGCAGCCGGCCGCCGGTCTGACAGCGAGGGCAGTAGTTGGTCTCCTGCTCACCGCGGACAATGCGCTGGATCGGCATGCCGCACACCGGGCAAGGCTGACGGAAGCGGCCATGGACCCGCATTGAAGGATGGAACGCGGTGACCTTCTCCGGAAACGCCTGGCCGACCTCTTCCCGGAGGAGCCGCGTCCATTCTCGTAGCGAGCGGCGAGTGCAGTCGTGGAGACGACCGATCTCATCGTCCGTCATCTGCGCCGTCCGCTTCAGCGGCGAGAGGCGAGCCTCGTGCAGGATCTCGTCCGAATGTGCGTTGCCGATCCCGCTGAACAGCCGCGGGTCAGTGAGCGCGCGCTTCAGCGTGTGATTCTCGCGCCGCAGCGCAGCTGCGAACGCCGCCCGGTCCGCTTCGAGCGGCTCGATGCCTCCGCGATCTAGCGTGGCCAGCCCCTCCTCGCCGCGGAGCAGGTGGAGCTGCGCCCGCTTCTTCGTCGCGGCTTCGGTGAGCAGAAGGGTCCCCGCGTCGAAGTCGAGCGCGCCCAGGCCGATGCGGCCGGGTATACCCGCTCCCCTCGGCTTCCAGCGCAGGCGACCGGCGATCATGAGGTGCAACGCGAGGAAGAGCGGCTCGGCCCCTTCGCCGGCCGGCTGGCCCGCCCCGGAAACCGCGTCGACGTCGAGCTCCACGACCAGCCGCTTGCCGAGGCGGCGCACGGCCGCGACGCGGCGAGACTCCGCCGCCGAGATCGGAGGATCCCAGGTTCGCAGCAGCGACGGCGAGCGAAGCCTCACCTTCTCGAGCACCCGACCCGCGATGCGTGCCTCCAGCGCGGCGCGGTATAGCTCGACCTCGGGGAGCTCGGGCATACCGCCGAATATCGGCGGGCCGGCCGGAAGCGGCCAGCGTCCCCCGAGTTGCTCCGGCGCCCCCGGCTATTCCGCGAGCAGCCCCGGCGCGACCCACATCGTGGCGACCAGGCCGGCGTGGTCGGACGGCCAGAGGTAGTAGGAGCCGTCCATGAACCGCCCCGCCGGATCCTCGCCAATGATCTCCACCGAGCTCTGCCCGCCGAACCCGGCGTTGCCGATGCGGGCCCAGACGAGATCGAGCCTCTGGCTGAAGCTGTCCGCGCTGCTCTCGTCGCTCAGGTCCGGAAGGTGGCAGCAGGTCAGCCCGGCCACACTGTGCGGCTCGCGCAGCCACAGGTCCTTGAATCCGGCGTTACGGATCGTCCCGTAGCTCGCCGTCTTGCGATCGGCCGCGGCGTCATGGTTCGCGGCGGAGTTGAAGTCGCCGACGAGGACGACGGGCAGCGTCTCGCCCGCCAGCATCGCGACCAGCTCCTGCGCCTCTGCCTCCTGGACCGAGGGGAAGTCCTGCGTCTCGAGGTGCGTGTCGACGAAACGGAAGGTGAGGCCGCCGACCGTCGCATGCACGGAGACCCAGCCGCGCTCGTTCGTGAACGAGAACGGGCCGAGCGAGAGCTGCGCCTGGCTGTCGTAGCGACCCGCGTCCGGGTCCGACCACGGCACGCCGTGCCGCACCAGGATCGCCTCGCCGTCCGCGTAATTGATCGCATCGATCCCGCCGAAGCCGACGGGTACCAGCAGCGAGAGGTTGTACTGGCGTACGGCCACGTCGTAGTTCGCGCCTATCCCGGCGAGGTAGAGCTGGAGGATGTCGAGGAAGTCGATCGTCTGGGTTCCCGCCGCGGTCATGATGTCGTAGCGCGTCACCTCCTGCAGCCCGACGACGTCGGGCATGCGGGCCGCGATCTCCTGCGCGAGGTGTGGCGCGCGGGCCGGATAGTCCGTGTGCTCCAGCTCCGCGAGCGTCTCCGCGAGGGACTGGGCGAGCGGCACGCTCGGATCGAGGAGACGCTCGAGCTCGGCGCCGAGATACATGTTCTGCGTCATCACGGTGATCGCCGTACCCTCGCTCAGTCGGTTCGACGCGAGCGACGCCGCCGGCTCCGTCGGGTTTCGGGCCTCGGAGCAGGCGGTCGCGAGCAGCAGGGCCAGGACCACTGCGAGGGGCGGGAACGGGCGGTTGCGACGTGGCATGAGACACCTCCGGGGCGGTGGTGCGATCGGCGGCGGCCGTGACCGGCAGCGGGGACCGGCCGTGGGACGGCGTGTGGGGATTCACCTGCCCGAAGATGCGGGGTGCCACACGACCCGGGCAACCATGTTCCTTACGTATCGATCGAAGGAGCGAGCGCCGACCGGCAGCGCCGTGCTTGACACGCTCGCCCGACCGACGCCGATTGCGCGAGCGTGGCCACTTCGCCACCCGAGCCATGCCGGCCGCCCATCCACACGAACGACCTGGACCGTGAGAGGCCGCGCCCGATGCCAGACACGACCCTGCGAATCGAGCCCGAAGGCCTCCTCTCGACGGACTACGAGATCCGGCGAGGCGACGGGCTCTTCGCGCGCGTCGACATGGCGCGCATGCGCTCCGCAGGCCGCATCGAGACGCACTCGGCGACGTACGAGATACGACCCGAGCGGCTGCTCTCGGGCAATTACGTGATGGAGCACGACGGCGCGAGGATCGCGCGAGCCGAGCGCGCCGGGTGGCTACGACCCCGCTACGCCATCCGAGGCCCGGACCGCGTTCTCACGCTGCGTCCCGCCGGCCTCCTCGCTCGGCGCTACGACGTCATCCACGGCGACCACGCGATCGGCTCGATCGCGCGCCAGGGGTTATTCAACCGTGCCGCCACGGCCGACTTCGACGAGAACGTCCCCGAAGAAATGCAGCTGTTCCTCGTCTTCCTCGCCCTGCTCCGCTGGCGCCGGCAACGCCAGGCCTCCCGCGGCTGACCCTCCCCCTTCCCCTCCTCCCCTCCGGTTCTAGCCCTCGCCCTGCGCAGCCCCGATCTGCTGCAGCAGCACATTGGCCATCAGGTAATGCGCGCCCGCTGGATCTGGTCGCCACGTACGTCGTAGCAGACGCAGAGCGGCACACGGATATCCCGGCCGGTCGCCGGCAAGCCCGCGAAATCGCCAATGTGCTTTCCGACGACGACGGCCTCGAGCACGCCCTGCCCGTCGGCGAAGATGGAGTTCACGATCTCCGCGTGCGCGTCCAGCGTCACGTGATAGAAGCCGTGCAGGTGCTCCGCGATCGCGTCCCTGCCGCGGATCTCCTCGCCGGTCGGCAGCATCACGAACACGGCGTCCTCCGCGACGTGGAGAGGATCGTGCTCGCGCCAGTACGACTCCAGCACCTCTCGCGTTTGTTCGACCGACATCGTGCTCCTCCGGATCCTGGTGATCTCGACGAGCCGCCGTGGGGGATCACGCGCACCATTTCCGAGGCGACCAGCGCGTGGCCGATCCGGGGCTCCGTTCTCGCCGACCAATCTCGCGCGCTGCCGTACCGCGACCGTCACCCGATCGTCAAGCGACTGGCGCACCAGCAGATCGCTGAAGAACTGGAGCGAGCCGCAACCCACAGGGCGCACCCCAGTTCTTCAGCGACCTGCCGGGTGTTGCCGCGGGCGATCGGTCGGCATGCGGTCGCGCCGGCGACGGCGGTCAGGCAACCTTCCGGCCGCCTCGTCCGTACTAAGCTATGGAGGGCGTGTTGGCAACGGCGGCGCCGGCACGGCACGGGCGATGCAATGCCACTTCCGATCAGATCCTCTGCAGCAGGCAGGCGTGATGCCCCCGGAAATTCGCCTGGGACCCCCGGATCCCGGGCCGCTCGATGATGTGCTCGGCGCGCTGCGGGTATGGGCGCGATGGGCGGCCGGCATCGCGCGGCATGCGCTTGCCACGCTCGGCCGGTCCGCGGGGGGGGTCGGAATGCGCCTGCGTCGTTCGGGACGCGGGATGAGGCCCGCGGCCGCGCGCGCGGCGCTGCTGACGCGGGACGCGCTGCGCGGCGGCGCCGATCGGCTGCGCCCGCTGTCCCGAGGCCTGCTGACTCGCTTCCGGCGGCTGCCGGTGCCGCCGCCGCAGGCGATTCTGATCGCCGCCGCGGGTGCCTGGCTGCTCGCCGGCATCACGTGGCAGACGTGCGGGCTGCGCGGCTGTCCGAGTCCCGCGCGGCTGGTCGCGTATCAGCCGGAGAACGCCCCGTTGCTGCTGGATCGCCATGGCAAGGTGTTCACCCGCCTCATGCCGGTGGACTACCGCGTGGTGCCGGTGGATTCACTCCCCGACTTCGTGCCGGAGGCGTTCGTCGCGGTGGAGGACCGTCGCTTCTGGCAACACGGCGGCGTGGACTGGGCGCGGGTGCTGGGCGCGGCGGCGGCCGACCTGCGGGCGGGCGGCTACAGCGAGGGCGCGAGCACGATCACGATGCAACTCGCGCGGAACCTGTTCCCGAAGCGCCTCTCGGCGGGCGATCAGACGCTGCGTCGCAAGCTCTTCGAGGCACGCGTCGCGATGGGCATCGAGCGGCGCTTCAGCAAGCGCGAGATCCTCGAGCTCTACCTCAACCACATCTACTTCGGCGATGGTGCCTACGGCATCGACGCGGCCGCGAGGGACTACTTCGCGCGATCGGCTTCGAAGCTCACGCTGCCGCAGGCCGCGATGCTGGCCGGGCTGGTGCGTGCCCCGACGCACTACGACCCGCGCGAGCACGCGGACGCCGCGAAGTCGCGGCGCAACCTCGTGCTCTTGCTGATGGCCCGACAGGGTCTGGCGGACTCGGCGAAGGTGCGAGCCGCGAGCGAGCGGTCGCTCGGCGTGAAGTCGGACGGCGCGGGCGGACGAGACCGCCCGTTCGCCGGCTACTACGTCGAGCGCGTGCGGCGCATCGTGGAGGATCACTTCGGCGGCGACCTCTACGGCACACGCCTGCGCATTCGCACGTCCCTCGATCCCGAGGCACAGCGGGTGGCAGAGGAGGAGCTGGAAAAGCAGCTGAAGTCGATCGAGCGGGGCCACTACGGACGTCTGCACGCCCCCGCCTACGGTGCCGACGCCGCGCTGGACTCCACCGGCACACGTTACCTGCAGGGCGCGCTCGTGATGCTGGACGCCGGTACGGGCGACGTGCTGGCGCTGATCGGCGGACGCGATCACCGGCAATCCCGCTTCGACCGCGCGGTGGCGGGTCGCCGCCAGGTCGGCAGCGCCTTCAAGCCGTTCGTCTACGGCGCGGCGCTGCAGGCCGGCTTCGCCGCGAGTCAGCCGATCCTGGACGAGCCGATCTCGGTGCGACTGAGTAGCCGCCGCGTCTGGCGTCCGGAGAACTACGAGGGCGACTACGAGGGGATCGTGACGATGCGCCACGCGCTGATCCATTCGCGCAACGTGCCGACGGTGAGGCTCGCGACGGCGGTCGGCACGGATCGGATCATCGACGTGGCACGGCAGGCCGGCATCGTGGACTCGATCCCGGAGCACCCGTCGATGGCGCTCGGCACGGCGTCCCTCTCCCCGCTCGAGCTGACGGCGGCCTACACGACGTTCGCGAATCTCGGAACACGCGTGCAGCCGCGCTTCGTACTGAGCGTACAGGACTCGACCGGCGAGGTGCTGTGGGATCCGGAGAGCCAGAGGCAGCCGGCGCTCGATCCGGCGGTGGCCTGGGTGCTGACCGACATGTTGCGCGACGTCGTCGACCGCGGCACCGGCCGGGCCGTCCGCTCCGTCGGTTATCAGGGGATCGCGGCCGGCAAGACCGGCACGACCAGCGACGCCCACGATGCCTGGTTCGTCGGCTTCACGCCGGACGTCGTGGCCGGCATCTGGATCGGCTTCGATCAGCCGCGCCAGATCCTGCCCCACGCCAGCGGCGGCGCGCTCGCGGCGCCTGTGTGGGGCCGCGTCATGCGTCGCCTCGAGCCGGAGCGGTCGTCCTCCTGGCCGTGGTCGCCGCCCGACCGCGTCACCTTTCGCGAGACGGACCCTGCGACCGGCATGGTCCTGGAGGACGGCTGCGACACCCGCTATGGCGAGCTGCCCGTCCGCGAGGCGTTCATCCGCGGGAGCGTTCCGGACGAGGTCTGCCCGCGGCGCGGCGGATACGGCGGCTGGCTCTCGGACCTGTGGGGCCGGATCTTCGGCCGCGGCGACCGCGACCGCGGGAGCGAGGATCTCGACCTCACGCCGATTTCGCCGGCCGGGCGAATGCTCGGCGCGCGCGTGCTACCCGGTACTCACGATGATGGCACGGTCGCGGAAAACGACGGCGGTCGCCCCGTCCGGGTCATCGGCACGCCCGTCCACTGAGCGGCACCGCCATTCGACTGCGGCAGCACCTTCAATCCTCTTCGTGCTGCTCCGGTAGCGGCTCGTACTCCGCTCCCCCGCTGCCGGCCGAGCCGAACTTCGGCGCGGTGAGCGGCCCCGTGGTCGTGTGCGGCGGCTCGTGGCGCTCCATCGTCTCCGTCTCCCGTATCGCTGCCCGGGCTCGTTCGCGCAGGGCCGCCGGGATGCTCTCCATTCCGTGTACGGTGCGCGCGTGCTCGGCGACGGCGACCATGAGGGCCGCCTCGCTCTCCGCGCGCGCCACATGGGCGCACTCCAGCCCGAGATCGCTACACCGCAGCGCTTTCGTCATGCAGACCTCCTTCAGGAGTGGATCTTTCCGGCGTCCGGCAGACCGCGCCGCCCCGCACCCCGCTCCATCGCCCACAGCACGGCGGTGAAGTTCCTGTCGTAGTCCTCGATGCCGTTCTGGCCGGTAATCTTCATGCGCATGTCGTAGAAGGTGCGCAGGCTCTTGCCGACGGCATGCTCGACCGCGCCCGGCTCGGGACGCAGCCGCAGGAACCAGCGCAGCAGCTCGGGCCTCAGCCCCGAGTCGCGGATCCGCGCGTGGAGCGCGTGCGCGTCGTCGCCGGCGAGCGTGGAGAGCTGGCGCAGCAGCCGGTCGCAGAGCGACGACTGCACCAGCTCCGCGTCGCCTGACGCCGTCATGGCGACGTAGGCGAGGAGCTGAGCGTGCAGCTCCTTCAGGTATCCCTTGCGGTGGGCGAACTCGTGCGCCAGCACGTGCGGCTCGAACGGACCGGTGTCCCGCAGAATCGCTACGTCCCCCGACACCGGGTCGGCCGCTCCCAGAGCGAAGGGGAAGAAGATCGCGGCGAGGGAGAAACCGCGGACCTCGGTGCTCGTGACCACGCGCTGGTCCGTGATCCCGGCGATCAGATCCGTGAGGTGCCGATCGACCCGAACCGCCAGCTCGCGGCGCTGCCACTCCGTCGGGACGAAGGCGGCGTTCAGCCGCTCGACGAGCACCCCCACCTCCGCTTCCCGCGCCTCCGTCGGCATGTCCGGCACGTTGCGGATGTCCGCACCGAACTCGAGACGGAATTCGATCGGCCGGACGCGGCCGCGCGCACCCCAGTCCTGCAGCGCGCTGAGCCCGTAGATGCCGATGCTCGCCGCGCCGAGGATCCGTCCGGGGAACTTGAAACCCGTCATGGCTTTGGAAAGCCATGGCGCGACCACCGCCAGTTCCAGCAGCGACACAGGCGAGTACGTCGCCTGGTTCGGGATGCGGATCGTCTCCATCGCGACCTCGAGTAGGGGCAAAGCGCTCTGGCAGGATGCTGCCCACCAGGGCGCCGCCGCGCAAGCGGAACCCTCCGTTGGCGCCCCCGGATTGGCGGAGATGTCGCGGGCGCTTCGGGTGCGTCCTTTTCGCGCACCCTTCCGAGGAAGCGCCGTTCCCTGCCCCGGAGGTCGAGATGAGAAGAGGCAAGTGCAGGACCATCGTCGCGCCGGCAGCCATCGTCGCCGTGCTCGTGGGCGGCTGCGACGTCGCCAGATCGACGGAAGCGGCCCCACCCGCCGCGCAGCGCGCAGCCACCGCGGCCGGCGCGGCGAGCGAGGGTGAGAGCTACATCGCCCGCTTGAAGCCCCTCAACGCGCAGGTGACCGACCGCGCCGTCAGCGGACTGGCGACGCTCACGGTCGAAAACGGCGTCCTCACCGTGAGCGTCCAGGCGAAGGGGCTCTCGGCCTCAACGACGCACCTGCAGCACATTCACGCGCTCGCCGACTGCCCGAAGGCCGGTGACGACGGCAACGCCGATCACATCATCGCCTTCGGAGAGGGCCTTCCGTTCTACGGCCCCGTGCTCGTCCCGCTCGATGACGACATCTCGAACGGCACAGCGGAGACGTATCCGATGTCGGACGCCGGCGGTCGGATCTCCTACTCGGCGTCGGCGGATGTCGCGACGCTGGAAGGGGCGCTCGGCGGCCCTCTCGAACTCGAGCATCGGACCGTGGTGATTCACGGTGTTCCGGGACCGTTGCCGGCGAGCGTCGTTCCCGCTAATCCGGCTGCGCTGCCGGTCGCCTGCGGCGAGATCGAGTCGGCCTCACGCTGACGGTACGGCTCAGCGGTAGGTCGCCATGAGCTCGTCGAGCGCCGCGGCGCCGGGGCAGAGGTGCTCGAACGGCATGCTGCCGAGGGGCTCGGCGACGGTGCCGAGCACGTCGTGCATGTCGCCTGCGCCGGGCTCGACGAAGAGCAGGCCGGTCGGGACCTCGCCGGCGCGCTGTCGGTCCCGGACGAAGGCAAGGGCGCGGTCGCGGTCGGTCGGATCGTAGCCCTCGGCGACCTTGCGGAGCCGAACCGTGCTGCCGTCGTGCAGCCGCACGTCGCGGACCTCTCCGGGCTCGTAGGCGGTCGTGATCTCGCGCTGCAACGGGACGAAGTCGGCGGTCACGATCTCGACGTCGTGCTCGCGCGTGTAGCGGTAGCTCTTCGTGGAGCCTTCGTGATCGTTGAACGTGACGCACGGCGAGATCACGTCAATGAGCGCGAAGCCATTGTGCGCGAGCCCGGCCTGTAGCAGGGGCACGAGCTGCGTCTTGTCGCCCGAGAAGGAGCGAGCGACGAACGTGGCGCCGAGCGAGAACGCGAGCAGCACGGGGTCGATGGGCTGCTGCCGGTTCACGTCGCCGCGCTTCGACTTCGAGCCGACGTCGGCGGAAGCGGAGAACTGCCCTTTCGTCAGCCCGTATACGCCGTTGTTCTCGAGGACGTAGAGCATGTCCACGTTGCGGCGGATCGCGTGGCAGAGCTGACCGATTCCGATCGAGAGCGAGTCGCCGTCACCGGAGATGCCGATGTAGGCGAGCTCGCGGTTCGCGGCCGCGGCTCCGGTCGCGAGCGAGGGCATACGACCGTGCACGCCGTTGAAGCCGTGGGCGCCGCCGATGAAGTACGTCGGCGTCTTGGCAGAGCAGCCGATGCCGCTCAGCTTCGCGACGCGGTGCGGCGGGATCGAAAGGGCCCAGAACGCCTCGACGATCGCGGCGGTCACCGAGTCGTGCCCGCAGCCCGCGCAGAGCGTGGACATCGAGCCCTCGTAGTCGCGCCGGGTCAGCCCGATCTCGTTCTGCTGCAGCGCCGGGTGGTGGACGCGAGGCTTCGCGATGTAGGTCATGGCAAGCGCTCCTCCGTGGCGGCCGTCGTCGGACTCGGCGCGACGGCCTCGTGCGCGGGAGCGTCGGCGCTCCAGCCGGCGCGCGCGCCTCCGAGGGCAGCGAGCACGTCCTCGACGACGGCGGCGGCGCTGAGCGGCAGACCGCCGTAGCGCCTCACCGAGATCAGGCGCTCGGCGACCGCGCCGGCCTCGAGAACGAGCAGCGAGAGGAGCTGCGCATCCCGGTTCTGCTCGACGACGAAGCAGCGCTCGTGCGCCGCGATGAAGTCGCGGACGGCCGCGGCGAAGGGAAACGCCCGTACCCGCAGCACGTCCATGGCGATCCCGGCCTGGTCGAGCAGCCACTGCGCCTCGAGCACGCCCGCGCGGCAGCCGCCGATCGTGATGATGCCGAAGCGCGCGTCGCGCTGCGCCCGCCGTCTTCCGTTCCCCGCGGCGTGGCCGCCGGGCACGAGCTCGGGTTGCGGCAGGTGCTCGGCCGCTCCCTCGATCTTGCGAGCGATGCGGTCCACGACGTCCGTGTACGCCTCGGCGTCCTCGGTATAGCGGCCGAAGCGGTCGTGGCCCGAGCCGCGCGTGAAATAGGCGCCCTTCGGATGCTCACCAGGCAGCGTGCGGTACGGCACGCCATCGCCGTCCACGTCCGTGTAGCGGTGGAACTTCTCGATGCGCTCGAGCTCATCGGCGTGCAGCACCTTGCCCCGATCGGGACGGTACGCGTCGTCCCAGCGCGGCCGCGGCACGACCCAGTCGTTCATGCCGATGTCGAGGTCGGAGACGACGAAGACGGGGGTCTGGAAGCGCTCGGCCGCGTCGAACGCCGCGCCGGCGAAGTCGAAGCACTCGCGCGGATCCGCAGGGAACAGCGCAATATGCTTGGTGTCGCCGTGGGAGGCGTAGACCACGCTCATGAGGTCGCCCTGCTGGGTCCGCGTCGGCATGCCGGTGGATGGGCCGGTGCGTTGGATATCGAAGAAGACGGACGGGATCTCGGCGTAATACGCCAGCCCGATGAACTCGCCCATCAACGAGATGCCGGGACCGCTGGTGGCGGTGAACGCACGCGCGCCGTTCCAGCCGGCGCCTATCACCATGCCTGCGGCCGAGAGCTCGTCCTCCGCCTGCAGGATCGCGAAACGGTTCTTCCCGGTCTCGGGGTCGCGGCGGTACTTCATGCAGAACTTGGAGAACGCCTCCACGAGCGAGGTCGACGGCGTAATCGGGTACCACGCGGCGATCGTCGCGCCGGCCCAGAGGCAGCCGAGCGCGGCGGCGGTGTTGCCGTCCATCAGCACGTGGTCGCCGAGCGCGTCGAGTCGCTGGAGCCGGATCGGCAGCGGGCAGTCGAAATTATCGAGCGCGTACTCGCGGCCCAGCCGAACCGCCTCGAAGTTCGAGTCGAGCAGCGCCTTCTTCCGGCCGTACGTCTCCTGCAGCAGCTCATCGACCACGGCGGGCTCCACATCGAGCAGCGCGGTCAGCACGCCGAGGTAGGCAATGTTCTTCATCAGGATGCGCTCGCGCGCACCCGAGAAGTGCTCAGTGCAGAGCCCGGCCAGAGGGACGCCGAGGTAGTTGATGTCTTCGCGACGGAGCGCGTCCTTGAGCGGCCAGGTCGAGTCGTGGAGCAGCCAGCCGCCCGGCACGACCTCGGCGACGTCGCGCGCGTAGGTGGCCGGGTTCATTGCGACCATCAGGTCGACCAGCGGGGCACGTGCGGTGTGACCCGCGCCGTCCACCCGGATCTCGTACCAGGTCGGCAGACCCTGGATGTTCGACGGGAACAGATTCTTCCCCGAGACCGGAATGCCCATGCGGAAAATCGCCTGCATGAGCAGCCCGTTCGCGCTCGCCGAGCCGGTGCCGTTCACCGTGGCGAGCTTCAGCGAGAAGGCGTTAACGCGTGGCTTCTCGAGGGGCGACTTCGCCTTGCGGGCTTTCGGGCTCAACGTTCCTCCTGTGGCATCACGGACCGCCGTGATTCCTGCTGGTCGCGAGGGATTCTCAGGCGTTGATCGGCGCGGCGGCGGGCGACCCGCTCGCGCTCGCCGCTCTCCCCGCATAGGGGATCAGCAGCTCCGACCTGCGCATGTCCCAGGCGGCGGTCGGACAGCGCTCGGCGCACAGGCCGCAGTGGATGCAGAGGTCCTCGTCCTTCACCATCACCCGCCCCGTCTGCTCGAGCGCGTCGGAGACGTAGAGCGGCTGCTCGACGTGCAGGGTCGGCGCGGTCAGCCGGCCGCGCAGCACGCCCTCCTCGTCGTTCGCCGCGATGGTCAGGCAGCTCAGCGGACAGACGTCAATGCAGGCGTCGCACTCGATGCACAGGTTCGGCGTGAAATGCGTCTGGATGTCGCAGTTCAGGCAGCGCTCCACCTCCGTGAGCGTCTGCTCGAGATCGAAGCCGAGCTCGACCTCGACGGCGATCCCTTCGAGCCGCGCGCGCAGGTCGACGTGGCGCATGGCGGCGCGCCGGGCGCCCTCGTAGTCGTTGCTGTAGCTCCACTCGTGCAGCCCCATCTTCTGGCTGAGCAGGTTCATGCCCTGCGGAGGCCGCTCGCCGACCGGGGTGCCCTGACAGTGGTTGTGGATCGAGATCGCGGCCTGGTGGCCGTGCTCCACGGCCCAGATGATGTTCTCCGGGCCCCACGCCGCGTCGCCGCCCGCGAACACGCC
Source organism: uncultured Gemmatimonadales bacterium (assembly GCA_963798855.1). Taxonomy (GTDB): domain Bacteria; phylum Gemmatimonadota; class Gemmatimonadetes; order Longimicrobiales; family RSA9; genus CAWCUU01. The sequence goes on from CAWCUU010000003.1 coordinate 404,401, forward strand.
GGCTCGCGTGGTCTGGAACGTGGCGCGGTCCACGACCGGCATGTCCCACTCGCCGAACTCGATGCCGATGTCCCGCTCGATCCAGGGAAACGCCGCCTCCTGCCCGATCGCCAGGATCACGTCGTCGCACGGGATCACGACCGTGTCCAGCGTCTCCGAGCGCAGTCGCCCTTTCGCATCCTCCTGCCAGCGCACGATGTCGAACTCCATGCCGACGAGCCGCCCGTCCTCGATCACGTAACGGGAGGGCGAATGGTTCTCCAGGATCCCTACGCCCTCCTCCTCCGCGTCCTCCAGCTCCCACGGGCTCGCCTTGAAGTACGGCCGCGGCTTGCGCGCCATCACCTTCACGTCGGTTCCGCCGATCCGCTTGGACGTGCGGCAGCAGTCCATGGCGGTGTTGCCGACGCCGATGACGAGGACCCGCGCGCCAATGCGGTCCACGTGCCCGAACGCCACCGACTCCAGCCAGTCGATGCCAATGTGCACGTGCTCCGGATCCTCCCAGCGGCCCGGCAGGTCCAGCTCCTTGCCGCGCGGCGCGCCCGAGCCGATGAACACGGCGTCCCACGCCTCCGCGTCCAGCAGCTCTCTCATCGACCTCACCGGCGAGTCCAGACGAAGGTCGGCGCCCAGATCGAGGATGACCCCGATCTCCTCCCTCAGCACCTCGGGCGGCAGTCGGAACTGCGGGATGTTCGACCACATCAGGCCGCCCGGCCGGTCGTTCTTCTCGAAGATCACGACGTCATAGCCGAGCGGCAGCAGGTCGTTCGCTACCGTCAGCGACGCGGGCCCCGCGCCGATGCACGCGATGCGCTTGCCGTTGCGCCGCGCCGGGGCCTTCGGCAGCCGGTCCGAGACGTCGCCCTTCAGGTCGGCCGCCACCCGCTTCAGTCGACAGATCGCGACCGGCTCGCCATCCAATCGCCCGCGGCGACACGCCGGCTCGCACGGACGGTCGCACGTGCGGCCGAGGATCCCGGGGAAAACGTTCGATTCACGATTCAGCAGGTAGGCATCCGCGTAGCGACCCTGCGCGATCAGCCGGATGTACTCCGGCACATTCGTGTGGGCCGGGCAGGCCCACTGGCAGTCGACGACGCGGTGATAGTAATCGGGGTTCGTCACGTCCGTGGGGCGTACCGGTGCGCGGCCGTCCGCCGCGCTCGCCCCGTTTCCGCCTCTCCTCACGCCCGCCTCCTGCCGGGCGCGTGCGGTGGTGGGTCGCCCGCCCAGGCGGTCGCCACACCCCCCATGCGCTGACGCGCCTCGGACCGGGGCACGCGCTCGGGTCCGACCTGCCGAGGCCCGGCGCGCACCGCACCGACGTCATCGGGAGTCGAGAAGAGCGGACAGAGCGCGCCGGTGCAGCGGACGCCGTAGTCGAGGCAGATCAGGTCCTCGGCATCACGGACGCTCGGATGCACGTGTACGGGCGCGTCCGGCTTCAGCTCGACCGGGACCGGGCGGTCGCACGCCGAGCAGTAGGCCATCCGGTGGGGCATGGCACCCCCAGTTCGGTGGTGGGTGGCCGCGGCGCCTGCGGGAAAAGCGGCAGCGCGACGGCGGTTCTTTCTCAATGTAAGCAGCACTCCGTGTCGAGGTAAGGTGCCGCCGGGATGGTTGCGGGCTCGAAGCGTAGGCTCGGCTGTCGTGGATGACGCCGACCTGTGCGTGTGGAGTAGCCGCGAAACCAGTTACCGAAGTGAACTCGGTCGGAATCGGCTAATGGGTGTGATAGCAACAACTTAGTTAATAGCGCGATGATTGACGATGTTCATCCCCGAGCGCTCCCAGGCGCTGGCAACACCCGCTCATAGATCCACCGGCCGATTCCGCCATGGCTCCGCCCGCGCGCCGAAGGCATGATCCGACATGGACACATCCGCTGATCCGCGATGGACGCGCGAGCATCGATCCGCTGCGGACGCAGGGCCATCGAGTCGACCACCGGCCTTGCGCCAGATTCCGGTCGGGCGCGGCGGCTCTCTGATGGAGGCGTTCTTCCGCGCGGCCGCGCGCGGCGTGGGCCGACTGGACGAGACGGTGCTCGACGACGTCGGTCTCGATCGGGCGTGGCGCAGCGTCGAATCCGCGCTCGCGCTCGATCGCGCGACGCGACGGGCGCTGCAGGATCACGGCATTGCGCGCCAACCGTTCTTCGTGCTGCTGTGCCTGCGGGTTCGCTGCGTGGATGGACTCTCGTCCGGTCGGCTGGCAGCAGCCGTCGGGGCCACACGCCCTTCCCTGTCACGCACGCTGGCTGCGCTGGAGCGGGCGGGGCTGGTGGAGCGCGGCCCGTTCGCATTCGGCGATGGTCGCGGGGTGCTCGTTCGGGCGACGCTCCGGGGGCTCGCCGTGGCGGATTCGGCGGCACCCGCATTCTTCGCCGCCGTGAGCACGGTCGCCGCCGCCTAGCCAGACCGGCTTCGACGCACGTAATCGGACACGTGACCGGCGTAGCGCTCCATGAACGGCCGGTGGTGGTCGTCGCCGCGAATCGTGCCGCGACATTCGGCGGCGCCGCAGTGACAGGGGAAGTCGAGCATCACATCGTTCATGAACGTGGCGTAGTCCATCGTGATCTCTTCGCCGGCGGCGATCGGGCGGCGGGCGACGAGATCGAGACCCTGCAGCCACGCGTTCGGATCGCAGGCGTGATTGATCGGCTTCCAGCTCTCGGGCTCGCGCCCCCACGTCACCCAGACCGCGTCCGTGAGCGGCCACGCGTAGCGGTGGAACCAGTCCCGCCGACGCGCGTCCCAGTGCCGCTCGACGTACTCTCGCGTGACCAGCACGTGCGGCGTCTCCTCGTACCGCTCGACGAGCTCCCCAGCCGGAATCGCGATCGTCGCGTAGAGGCCGTAGTCGAGCCCGCCCTCGGTGGCGCGGCGAGACCGCACCTCCCACGGCTTGCGCGCGCGGGCGTGCCGCGCGAGCGCGGCGCGAACGATGAGATCGGTGAAGCCCTGGTGGCCGCGCGGGTCGTGGAGCAGCGCGAAATCCGCGCTGCCCGCGTCGCTCTCCGGGTAGTAGACGCCGCAGTTGGGGTTGATCTCGAGCATGTACAGCTCGCCCTCGGGCGACATGCGGATGTCGCACCGGCCGAAGCTCGCGCCATTCAGCCCAAGGAAGAAGTCCGCGGAGATGCGGCGCAGCCGCTCGGACAGCTCGCCGTCCTCGACGGGCACGTCGACCATTCCGTGATAGTCCTTCCACTTCAGGTCGAAGTGCTTGAAGCTCTCTCCGTCCGGGAACCCGAACTCGACGGGTGTGAAGGTGACGGGCGACGTCGCGTCGTCGGGGTTCTCGGCGACGAGCACGGTGAACTCGCGACCCTCCACGAACTCCTCGATCAGCGCGGCCCCGTACCGCGTCATCATGAGCTCCGCCTTATCGTGCAGCCCCGCGGCGCTGGTCACGCGCGACTCTCGGGTCAGGTCGATACTCGAGTAACTGCTCGGGTGCTTGACGATCATCGGGAAGCGCAGCGACTCCGCGGCGCGACAGACGTCGGCGTGCTCGTCCGCCATCACGTACGCCGGCGTGGCGATGCCGTAGGCCGCGCACACCCGCTTCATCGCCTCTCGCGTCGGCTCGTAGAACTCCGAGGTCGCGCCCGTGAACGGGACGCCGAGCCGCTCGAGCGTCTGAACGACCTCGATGCCCGGCCGGTCGTCGTCCCAGGCGCCGTCGCAGAGGTTGAAGAACAGATCGAACCCCTGCCTCGACAGCTCGATCACCGTGCGCGTCGACGTCTGCTTCACCAGCGGCACGACGGTGCAGTCGTGCCCCGGCAGGAACGGCCGCGGATCGACGGTCAGGTCGTAGTTACGGAGCGGCGACTCCGAATTCTCGTACGCGTCGTCGAGGATGCAGATGCGCATGGTCGCTGGATACCCGGTCGTCTTCTGGCGATAAGGCACACAAGAATAGGAGGAATGGGAGGCGACCGTAAGAGAGAGGGCGAGGGCGAGGGCGAGGGCGAGGGCGAGGGCGAGGCGGGCGGATCGCCGCGGGCGAGAAGCCGCGGGCGCGTGGCCCTGTGGCCGGGCGCCCGCTCGGGCGGCTGACGAGGGTCGCGGGAGTCCGGCGAGGAATTGCCCACCCGCGGCGCGTATCGCACCCCGCCGCGTGCAGGCCGCCGCGTGCATCGCGCCCCGCCGCGTGCATCGCGCCCGGCCGTGAGAGAATCCCCGCGGGGCCTGCGAAGTGGGGACGGGGCCCTTCCGGATCGTATACGTAAGGGTCCTACGCAACCTCCGCCTGCCTTCTCCGTCTCCGGTCGTACCGGCGCCGCCGGCGCGCCATCGCAACGTGACTGTGACGACCGCAGACGGGTCGCGTTCGATGGACCAGGAGGAGGCGCGAAGATGGAAGTCAGGAGTGGGGCCGCGGGCGGGATCGTCGCCGAGATCGGAGAATTGTGGCTGCTCGCGGCCGCCGCGGGCGCGTCCCTGCGCCGGCCGCGGGAGTGGTTCAGGCTAGCGATGGCGGAAACCCGTCAGCAGATCGTGCAGAGCCTTCCGCTGAGTCTGCTGCTGTCCGTTCTGGCTGGCGCCCTCATCGCGCAGCAGACCGGCTACCAGTTCCAGGGGTCGCTCCCCGCCTGGGTCGTGGGCAGCATCGTCGCCGCCAGCCTGGTGACGGAGATGACGCCGCTCTTCACCGGCTTCGCGATGGTCGGAATCATTGGGACGCGCATCGCGGCGGAGCTCAGCGCGATGCAGGTGAGCGAGCAGGTGGACGCCCTCGAAGTGATCGGCCGCGATCCGGTCCCGTACCTGGTGGTGCCGCGCGTGGTGGCCGGCTTCCTCGCGGGGCCCGTCCTGATGACGTTCGCGCTCGCCGCCTCGATGATCTCCGGCTGGATCTCCGCGCTGGCGACGACGCGCGCGGACAGCGCCGACTTCTGGTTCGGCGTCCACCACTACATGCGGGATTTCCCACTCTTCTACGCGATCATCAAGGCCGCGGCCTTCGGCGGCTCCATCTCGTTCGTAGCGGCGCACATTGGGCTGCGGGCGACCGGAGGCTCGGAGGGCGTCGGCCGATCCACGCGTCGCGCGGTCGTCGCGATGCTCGCGGTGGTCATCCTTCTCGACACCGTGCTCGTTCCGCTCCTGAAGCTGGCGGGCTGATGATCCGGATCGAAGGGCTTCGAAAGAGGCTGGGGGACGTGACGGTGCTCGATGGCATCGATCTGCACGTCGCGAAAGGGGAGGTGCTGGCCCTCGTCGGATCGTCCGGCGCCGGCAAGAGCGTGCTGCTCAAGCACGTCATCGGTCTGCTGGAGCCGGACGCCGGAGAGATCCTCGTCGAGGGTCGATCGGTCGTGCGGGCGGACGCCCGGGAGCTCGCCGACATCCGTCGTCGGGTGGGATACGTCTTCCAGGACGCCGCGCTCCTGGATTCGCTGACCGTTTGGGAGAACCTGCGACTCGCGCTGAGCGACGGCGAATGCGCGCGCGATCCGCTATATCCGGTCCAGCGCATCCGTGACGCCCTCCGCCTAGTGAATCTGCCGCCGAACGCGCTGGACCGCCTTCCGCGCCAGCTGTCCGGCGGCATGCGCAAGCGAGTCGGCATCGCTCGGGCGCTGCTCAACCGGCCTGCCGTGATGCTCTACGACGAGCCGACGACCGGGCTCGACCCCGCGAATGTCGAGATCATCAACCGATTGGTGCTCCGCACGCGCGATGAGTACGGCGCCACCAGCGTCGTCATCACCCACGACCTCACCTCGATCCATTCCCTGGCGAACCGCGTCGCATTACTCGGTGAGGGCCGGCTGCAGTTCCTCGGAACCCCGACCGAGTTCCTGGCCCAACGCGACGACATCGTCGCCGCATTCGTCACACCCCAGCTTCGCACTTCCTACTGGAGGCACCATGGCTACGTTCACACGCGGTAGCGATACACGCGCCGTCGGGCTGCTCGTCCTGGCGGCCCTCCTGACCTTCGGAGGCCTCTTCACGGCGCTCACGAACCGCACGTTGCGCCGCCACAGCTCCGACCTTTTCATCCGCTTCGCGGCGGCCGATGGCCTGCTGCGCGGCGATGGGGTCCTCTTCCGCGGGGTCCGCATCGGCGAGGTCCGGTCGCTGCACTTCGACTCGATCGGCTCCGTCGTGGTCCAGGTGCGGCTCTCGCAGGAGGCGCCGCTCTCCACGACGACCACGGCGACGCTCGTCCCCGTCGACCTCTTCGGCCGCCAGTCCATCGTGCTGCGTCCCGGGCTGATCCCGGGCGCAGCGATCGATGACGGTGCGTCGCTCGAAGGCGAGACGCCCGCTTCCATGGCCGGTCGGCTGGACGCGATCGGCCGGCAGGCCGAGCAGCTTATCGGAGACGGCACGACCTCGCGCGTGCACGGCACGCTCGACGGCGCGTCGGAGGCGTTCCGGGACCTGGACGGCCTCCTGCGCCACACCGACGCGCTGCTCGATGATCAGCGGTCATCCCTCACCGGCGCCACCAGCCACGCGGCGAGGGTAGCGGCAAATCTCGACGCCGCCACCGATTCCGTAGAGCTCGCCGCGATTCGCGACCGGCTGCGCGCTTCGAGCGAGAGCCTGGCGGACGCGACGGCGCGTCTGGATTCGCTGTCGATCGGCCTGCTCGCCACGCTCGCAACGCTGCAACGCGGCGACGGTACGGCCGGGCGTCTGCTGTCGAACCCCGCCCTCTACGATCACATGGTGGGCACGCTCGCGAGCCTCGATGAGCTCGTGCGTGACGTGAAGCGGAACCCGAAACGTTACATCAGCGTGAGTGTGTTCTGAGGGCAAGGGCTAGGGCTAGAAAGTATGGAAGGGCCGGGCTCCTGCCGCGTATCGTGGGTTAGCGCCCCGGTGTGCGGAGGTGCCAGAGCGACATGCGACGCGAAAGGTCGCAGCGAACAGGAGACCGGCCCTATGAGCAAGAAGATCTACGTTGGCATGGATGTCCACAAGGACTCGGTGATGATGGCGGTGCTGCCGGAGGGGGCGAGCGAGCCGACGGTGGTGAAGCGGCTGCCGAATGAGGAGCGGAAGCTGAAGCGATTTCTCGACCGGCTGGGTCGGGATGCTGAGGTATACGCGTGCTATGAGGCGAGCGGGGCCGGCTACGTGCTCGAGCGGGCGCTGCGGGGCTGGGGCCACGGCTGCGAGATCGTGGCGCCGTCGCTGATTCCGCAGCGACCGGGGGAGCGGAGGAAGCACGACCGCAAGGATGCCACCGAGCTGGCCCGGCTGTACCGGGCGGGGGAGCTGGTGAGCATTCGGGTGCCGACGGAGGCGGAGGAGCGGGTGCGGGACCTGGTACGGTGCCGCGAAACGATGCAGCGCGAGATCCTGAAGGCGCGCCACTACATCCTGAAATTCCTGGCGCGCCGCGGGCTGGTCTACCGCGAGGGGAAGAACTGGACCGGCAAGCATTTGGGCTGGCTGAGCAGGCTCCGCAGCGGTGAGCTGCTGGAGGCCACCGACCGGGTCGTCTTCGACGAGTACTTCTCGCTGCTGGAGTACGAGCTCACCCGTCGCGATGAGCTGGACCGCAGGATCGAGGAGTTGGCGTTGAGCCCGGCCTACAGAGAGGCCGTCGGACGGCTGCGGTGCCTGAAGGGGATCAGCACGCATGCGGCGATGGTGCTGGTGAGCGAGATCGGCGACTTTCGACGCTTCGAGCGGCCGGGCCAGCTGATGGCCTATCTGGGGCTGGTGCCGAGCGAGCACTCCAGCGGAGCGAGTCGCCGGCAGGGGAGCATCACCAAGGCGGGCAACAGCAGGGTGCGGCACGTGCTGGTCCAGGCGGCCTGGAGCTACCGCTTGCCGCCGCGCTCGGGCACTCTGCTGCGCAAGCGACAGGAGGGGCAAGCGGCTCAGGTGATCGCACACTGCTGGAAGGCGCAACACCGGCTTCACAGGGTGTTCACGCGACTGGTGTTCCGAAAGAACAGCCCGATCGCGGCGACCGCGGTGGCGCGCGAGCTGGCCGGCTTTGTGTGGGCACTGATGCAGGACGTGGAGTCGAAGACGCATACCAACGAGTCGAAGGCTGCCTGAGGCCTCGAGCTCGTTGAGCCATACGAACCTGGGAGGAGGATGATCGCCCGAGGCACGACAGGAGGATGCTCGAACCTGCTATGCGGCCGCAGCTCTCCGAGCGGTGAGACCCGCGCCTCTAGATCGAGCCCGCTCCGGACGAATCCGCATTCTTGCCGCTCTGGGCCCCGGCCTAACCGGCGTATATCAGGAGGATTCACCGTCGAAGCGCACCTCGGGCGATCCACCTCCGCAACGGGGACTATACGATGCTGCAAAGCTGAACCCTTGACAGAAGGCCCTTCCATATCAGCAGGTCGCTGAAGAACTGGAGCGAGCCGCGTTGCGGGCGAGTTGTGTCAACTTTTTTCTGTAGAAGTGGGCTGAGCCCCTCGGTTGTGTGATCTGTTCATCCTGCTACCGGGTGAGGTCGAGGGCCGAAGCGCCGAAGGCGCGGGAGGCCACGTTGATCTCCACCGGATTCCTGCCTCAGCGTCCCTTCTCAGGCGGCCGCGAGATCGGTCCGCTCCCGCTCGACCAGCGGCTCCATGCGCAGGTAGCGCCGGCCCGTCACCCAGTCCTCGTGCCACTCCTTCAGGAGCGCCGTCGCAAGGCGCCGAAGGCTCTCCACATTCGGGAAGATCCGCACGACCCGGGTCCGGCGCAGCAATTCCTGGTTCACCCGTTCGTTCCCGTTCGTAGTACGGATCCGGCGGCGGTGCGTGTCCGGGAAATGGAAGCAGCTCAGGGTCTCCTGACCCTCCACCTCGAGCCACTCCGCGAGGTCGGGGTGCTTCGGAGCCAGCTCGGCCGCGAGGTCTCCCAGCGCCGCCCGCGCAGCTTCGTGGTCTTCGGCGTCGTCCCAGATCCGGCGCAGCCGCTTGTGAAGCTCGTCCTCGAGCCTCTTGGGAGCCTTCTCCAGCGCGTTCATGAGGAAGTGCCGCTGGCAGCGCTGCCACGGTACACCCGGCAGATGCCGCCGGCGGGCCTCCGCCAGTCCCGGATGGGCGTCCGCCACCACGAGCTGGACGCCGCTCAAGCCCCGCTCCTGCAGACGGGCCAGAAAGTGCGACCAGGTCGCCGTCGTCTCGCCCATGGCCACCTCCACCCCCAGCACGTGCCGGTGTCCCGCCGCGCTCACTCCGATCGCCACCTGTACCGCCACGTCCACGATCCGGTGGTCGACTCGCACCTTCTCGTAGCGCGCGTCAAGGATCAGATACGCGAAGGCTTCCTCCAGCGGCCGCTCCCGCCACGGCTCGAGCTCCGCGTCCAGCTCCTGGGCGTAGCGACTCACCGTCTCGTGGCTCAGACGCTCGCCGAACAGCTCCTCGCAGATCGCCGCCACCTTGCGCGTCGAGACGCCCTGCACGTAGCACTCGGCCAGCGCACTGATCAGCGCCCCCTCACTCCGCTGGTAGCGCTCCAGCACCGAAGGATAGAAGCCCCCGTCCCGCGTCTGCGGCACCCGAAGCTCCAGCACCCCCACCCGTGTCCGCTGCGTCCTCGGCTTGTAGCCATTGCGCTGGGCCCTACGCGCTTCGCCTCGCTCGAATGGCCCCGCCCCGACGTACACGTCCCGTTCCGACTCCATCAGCGCCTGCATTCCGGCCCGCAGAATCTCCGCCAACAGATCCCGGTCCGACTCCAGCACCGCTTGCATCCACTCCGTCACGTCCTGAGATTGGTTCGGACGGGTCACGATTCCCTCCTCGGTCAAGTGAATCTTTTGCGAGTTCCACTCAACCGAAGGGATCGGGGCCCGTCTCTGCAACCGCCTCGGCGGACTCCCCCTCAACTCACTTTTACAGAAAACAGCTTACACAGCGTTGCGGGCGCCACGGGGCCAGATCCGAGGCGGCGCGACGACGCGATGTCGAACGCCATCGCGGAGGAGCGCCAACGCTGGAGATGGCCCCGTGCCGCCCGCAACCCACAGGGCGCATGGCGGTTGCGCGGGTGATCCTTCGTCTCTCGTCGTCACCAATGCGCAGGGCATCGCTTCCTCCTCGTTCCTCGGCTGAGCCGCGCAAGCGCCACGCGCGCGGCCGCACCCCAGTTCTTCAGCGACCTGCTAGGGCGAGGGCTAGGAGAGAAAGGGAAAGGGAAAGGGAAAGGGGGAGAGGGAGAGGCGGGCTCAGGTCTGGGGGGAGGGGCGGGTGGCGCGCTCGAGGAATCCTTCGCGGATGAGATCGACGAGCTGGCCGCGCGAGGTGACGCCGACCTTCCGAAAGATGTTCGCCACGTGCGTGGTGACGGTGCGCGGCGAGACGTCGAGCTCCCGAGCTATGGCCTTGTTGGAGAGCCGTCGGCCGACGAGGCGGGCCACCTCCACCTCGCGCGCAGTGAGGCTGCCGGCGCCGGCGCGCCCGGAGCGGCGCGGCGGGCGGGCGCCGAGCTCGCGGAACTGCTCGCGCACCTTGTCGAGCTCGCGGCGCGCGCCGAGGCGCAGCAGCACGTCGTGGACGCGGCGCAGCTCGCGGACGGCGCCTTCCCTGTCCCCCAGCTCTGCCAGGCGACCGGCGAGCTGACGACGGAGGCGGGTCGCGTCCGGCAGGTGCGGCACGGCCTCCAGCCGTTCGACGGCGGCGCGAAGCAGCACGGCGCCCTTCTCGCTGTCGCCGCCGAGCCACGCGACGATGGCCTCACAGGCGTCGGCCCAGGCGAGGCCGAGCTCGTGGTTGAAACGCTCGGACTCCGCACGCAGCCGCGCCCCGGTCGCCGCAGCTCCGCGCAGGTCGCGGAGGTAGACGTAGGACTCGGCGATGATCGGCAGCAGCCGGTGGATCGCCCACGCGGCGTAGCCGCTGGAATCCGCGATCCGCAGCCCGTTCTCGCCGACGCGGATCGCCTCGCGGTATTCGCCCCGCGCGCACAGGAGCCCCGCGCGGCCGATGTGCGCCGGGACGATCGAGTGGATTCCGCGACCGACGACTTCTTCGGCTTCGGACCGGCGATCCGCCGCCGGCGCCGTCCCGTTCAGCTGATTGCAGCCGGCCAGCTCCCACGCCTCATCGATGCACGTTTCGGCCGCATCCATCTCGTCGCGGCCGACGTGGATCAGCCCCGTCCACACCAGCAGCCGCGGAAGCAGGGAGCGCTGGTTCAGAGCGCGGGCAACCTCGAGCGCCTCCCGCGCCTGCGCCAGGCCGGACTCCCAGTCGCCGCGAACCGAGGAGAGCTCGACCGCGATTTCCGCGGTGAGCAGCCTCAGCAGGGGCGAGTGCAGCTCCTCGGCGATGCGCTCCGCGGCCGCAAGGTGCTCGGCCAGCGCGGCGGTGTCGCCGGTGAGGCCACTGAACGCCGCCAGCGCGCGCTGCACGGAGAAAACCAGCGACGGATCCCCGGTCTCCTCCGCGTGACGGGCGGCGATGTCTCCGTGCTCGCGAGCCAGCCTCGCCGGTCCCGTCCAGGTGTAGAGCAGAAGGAATCCTCGATGCACTCGCGCGCGCAGCGCGGCGCCGGCACCCGCGGGTAGCAGGTCCAGCGCGGCCTGGAGGGCGACCCGCGAGTCGTCCGGGCGACCGAGCTCCTGCAACACGGTCGCACGCATGACATGAACGCGGATGGCGGGCTCGGGCAGACCGGCCGAGCGCCGCAGGGCTTCGTCGAGAACACCGAGCGCCTCGCGCTGCCGGCCGGCGGAGAGCAGCGCGAGCGCGATGCGTCGCTCCGCGGCCATCGCGGCGGCCGGATCACGACTCTCGACGGCCTCATCGCGCAACTCTTCCCAGAGCTCACGCGCCTCGTCGAGATGTCCCAGCCGCTGCAGCGCGTGGGCCAGCTCCGGGCGCAGCTCGCCGACCCCTTCGGCGTCCTTGCCGCCGACGCGCAGCGCGGCCTGCAGGTAGTCCACCGCTTCACGGTCCGCGTTGCGGGCGACAGCGTGTCGTCCGGCCGCGGCGAGGTATCGCGCGGCCTTTTCGCCGTGGCCCGCGAGACCGCCTCCGCCGTGGGTGAAATGATAGGCGAGCTCGTCGGCGTGGCGCTCCGCGGCATCGCCCCAGAACCGCTCGAGGGACTCGGCAACCGTCCGATGCAGGATCCTCGCACGCGCCAGGCCCAGTCCCGCATAGACGGTGTCCTGCACGAGCGGGTGCACGAAGTCGTACGCGATCGCGCTGCCTTCGAGCCGCTCCTCCAGGACGTGCTCCTCGACCAGCTCCTCGACGGCCGACAGCAGGTCGGACTCATCGAGCGCCGCGACGAGCAGCAGCACGTCGAAGGTGATGTGCGCGCCGATCACGCACGCCAGCTCGGCGACGGAGCGGGCGTCCGGCGTGAGCCGGCCGGTCCGATCGCTGACGGCCTCGCGGATCGACCGCGGCGGGGTCAGCTCGCGGAACGCGCGTGCCGTCCAGCCCGCTCCCGCCGCCCGTAGCCCACCCGACCGCAGAAGCTCCTTCAGCGTCTCGATGAGGAAGAACGGATTGCCGCGCGTCCAGCCATGGAGCAACGCGGCCAGCTCCCCGGCGCTTTCGGCGGCCGCGCCCGACCCGAGAGCTGCATCGACCAGCGCCGCGGTCTCTTCCAGCCCGAGCGCCCCGAGCTCGTCGACTCGCCCGGCGGCCGCCGTGACCACCAAACGCTCCAGGTCTCGTAGCGATCGGTTCGTGCGCTCGCCCTCCGTTCGGCAGGTACCCAGCAGCACGACCCGATCCGAACGCGTCTGACGGGCCGAGAAATGCAGCAGCTCGAGCGACGAGGCATCCGCCCACTGCAAATCCTCGAGCACGATGATCAGGGGACGCAACGACGCGAGCCGCTTCAGGAACTGCGCGAAGTTCCAGAGCATTCGCTGGCGCAGCTCGACCGGGTCGTCGCCCGCCGCGGTCGCGTGCGAGGCGGCCGGCAGCGACGGGAGGATCTGCGCGAGCTCGGGAGCGCCGCGGGTCAATGCGGTCACAGCCGTGGTCTCCAGCTCGGCGAGAAGCGGCCGGAGCGCATCACTGAATAGCGCATACGGCACGCCGGTTTCGACTGGATACGCGCGACCCGTTGCAACCGTGAACCCGCGCCTGCGCGCCTCGTCCTCCGCGTAGCGCGCCAGTCGCGTCTTGCCGACGCCCGCCTCGCCGCGCAGCAGCAGCGTGGTGCCGACGCCGTCGTCGGCCGCCGCGAGAACGGAGCGCACGACCTCGAGCTCGACCGTGCGGCCGACCAGAGGAAGGTCTCCGAACCCGGCTACCGAGCTCATCATGCGCCGTCGTCGTTGGAAGAAGGCGATCGCGCGGCCGCTCGATCGCCCGATGACGTCGGCCCGAGTCGATGCGGGCGGGCCCGCATCTTCAGGAGCGAGCGCAGGAGCAGTCGGAAACGGCCATCGTGCGCGCGGGAGAGATCGACGGCGTCCCTTCCCACGTCCACGCTCGGATCGGGTCTGACAGGGTCCTTCATGCGGCCTCCGGCTGGGTATCGCAACCCAGAATGCAGCGAGCCGGAGCGCGGTGTGATTGCAGCGACTACGTAGCCTTCGCTTCAATATTGCGTAGTCGGGGCGGGCAGAGAAGGTACACCCTAATCTCGCGGTGGGCGGAAGGGCGATCCAGTCCTATTTCGTTGCCGATCGTGATCTGCCGTGGTGGTGGCTCGGCACATCGATGGTCGCGACTACGTTCGCCGCGTGACACACCGCTCGTCGGCCTCGATCCTGCACCGGCGGGAGATGACGCTCATCCCGAACTCGGAGGCGTCGCATGACGACCACCGGAGGCCCCGGGCGGGGCAGCGCCCCGGGCGCGTTCGCCGCGCTGCCAAGTCACCCGCGCCGACGAGTGGACCCACCCGGCGGCCACTGGGAGGCGAGTGGTCCGCGGCGACGCGCTGTCGTGATCGGCGCCGGCGCGCGCGGGAACCTCGTCTTCGCGGAGCTGATGACGACGCGCGAGACCGGCTGGCACGTGGCCGGCGTCGTCGAACCGGATGAGGGCCGCCGCGAGGCGTTCCGACGCCGCCACGCGCTGCCGCCGGAGCGCGCGTTCGCGGACATCGAAGAGCTGCTCGCCGGCGAGCGGATCGGCGACGTCGCCTTCATCTGCACGCCGGACCCGACCCACTACGCGCTGTGCGCCGCCGTCTCCCGCGCCGGCTACGACGTCCTGCTGGAGAAGCCGATCGCGACGTCGCTGGCCGACTGCCTCGCCCTGTTCGACGTGGAGCGGACGCAGCAGAACCGAATCTTCGTCGCGCACGTGCTGCGCTACTCGCCGTTCTTCCGCTCGATCCGGGAGCTGATCCGCTCGCGCCGGTACGGCCGCGTGCGCTCGCTGCAGCTCACGGAGATGATCGGACACTGGCACTTCGCGCACAGCTACGTGCGGGGGAACTGGCGGCGTCGCGAGGACTCGGCGCCCATCGTGCTGACGAAGAGCTCACACGACCTCGACATCATCGCCTGGCTACTCGCAGACGAGCGCGTTGACCGCGTCTCCTCCACCGGCTCGCTCGCCTACTTCCGCGCAGAGCTGGCGCCGGAGGGCTCGACGGAGCGCTGCGTCGACTGTCCGCTGCAGCGGACCTGCCTCTACAGCGCGACCGAGCTCTACGTCACCGACCGCCGCGGCTGGCCGTACGACACCGTCGCACCCGTGCCGAACACGGTCGAAGCGAGGCGCGCTGCGATCGAGAGCGGACCGTACGGTCGGTGTGTCTGGCGCTGCGACAACGACGTGTGCGACAACCAGGAGGTCACGCTGCACTTCGAGTCCGGCATCCACGCCACGTTCGGGCTGTACGCGCACACGGCCGACGTGACGCGCCGCATCACGGTGCTGCTCGACGAGGCCGAGATCACCGGCGACCTGCACCGCGGCAAGATCGTCGTCTCGCCGTTCACCGGCGAGCCGAACCTGCTGCGTCCGTTCTCCGTGCCGCTGCCCTCGACCGCGGCGGACCACCACGGCGGCGGTGACCTGGCGCTGCTGCGCACGCTCTACGAGCACCTGGAAAGCGGCGAGCACCGCGAGATCATGACGTCGCTGGAGACCTCGCTGACGAGCCACGTGCTCGCGTTCCTTGCCGACCAGTCGAGGCTCGAGGGTGGCCGGCCCTTGCCGGTGCCGGCCGTCTTCGAAGGAGCCTCGGCCGGCGGCCCGGGAGAGCGCAGATCGGAGGAGCGATGAGCCTGACCCGTGAAGGGCTGCCGGTCCTGGCGACCGACCTCGACGGGACCTTCGCCGCGGGAACGCCGGCCGCGCGGGCGCAGCTACAGGCCGAACCGGACGACATGGAGGGGGCGCTGGACGAGGCGCTCTCGCTCGAGCCGGGGGAGCGCACCGCCCGCATGCTCAAGCTGCGCGACCGCGTGCTTTCCTGGGATGTCCACCGCTGGGCGCACACCCTTCTGCGCGACGCCGAGCGCGCCGGCTTCGCCAGTCGGATGACCGGCTGATCCGCGGGTGGATCCGCTGGATGGGCGGCGGGCGAAACCACGTTGCATATTGCGCGTATGGATGCTCGGAAGTTTCTCAGGTCATAGGAGGTTGTCGTGACGATCGACGACGAAGCCCCGGACGACGGCGGCACCGAGCAGCGGACGAAGCGCGATGCGCTTCGAGAACTCGAGGCCCGCCTGGACGCCGCGCTGGACGAGCTACGCCCGAAGCTCCGCCGGGCCATGGACGAGGTGGAAGCTCGCATGGACCAGGCGGTGAAGGAGGTACAGCCGAAGGTGCAGAACGCGATGCAGGACGTGAAGCCGCGGGTGGACCGCTTCCTCGCGGACGCGCAGCCGCGGATGGATCGCCTGCTCGAGAAGCTGCAGGCGAAGATCGCCGATCTGCGCCGGGAGATGGAGACGCGTGCGGCGAGCGCGTCGGCTCGAGCGGAGAGCGCGGGTCAGCCGGACGGGCCGCAGGGTCCTCCGGCGGAGCTGCCGCCGGCGACCGACCTGCCGCCGGTGGGCGAGCAGGAGCCGCTGGGCTGAAGCACGCCGCGCCCCGGCCGTCAGCGGTACGGCTGGACGGGGACGGCGGGCGGATCGGGGGGCAGTAGCCTGCCCTCGACGCTCCGGAGGAGGGCGGTGGGGTCGTAGACCTCGCCGCCCTTCACCACGTGCAGGATCGAGCGCGTCCGCGCGATGTCGCGGAGCGGATCGCCCCTCAGGACGACCAGGTCGCCCCACTTGCCCACCTCGAGAGAGCCGAGGCGATCGGAAACACCGAGAGCGGCCGCCGCGTTGATCGTGGCCGCGCGGAGCACGGCGGCGGGCGGGATCCCCGCGAGCACGAGCGCCTGCATCTCGCGGTGGATCGAAAAACCGGAGAGGAACTCTCCCCAGCTCGGGTGGTCGGTTCCGACGACGATGAGGCCCGCCCCGCCTGCCCGATAGAACGCCTCGACCGTCTTCAGCTTCGCGCGGTAGATCCGCTCGAACTGCGTGTTCACGGGGCGAGGAAGCGTCGCCTCGAGCGAGTCGCGGACCCATGGCGCGAGGAAGCGCATCTCGTCGGTCCACTTCGTGAAGGCGCGCGGATCGCGCTCCCCGTAGTAGCCGTAGGCGGTGAGCGTGGGATCGAAGTAGACCCGGTGCTGCAGATAGAGCCGGACGATCGCGTCGAAGCCCGGTGAAGCCGGCGAGAAGTTGACGAGCGACGAGTAGGCGGAGGAGTCGGCCGCGAAGTCGTCGCCCCCGAGGAAGTGCTCGACACGGTCGATGCCCATGCGAATTGCATCGCGCGGGTTGACGGTGTTGCGCCAGCCGGAGTCGAGGTGCGCGGTCACGGTCAGGCCGTGCCGGTGAG
Source organism: uncultured Gemmatimonadales bacterium (assembly GCA_963798855.1). GTDB lineage: Bacteria > Gemmatimonadota > Gemmatimonadetes > Longimicrobiales > RSA9 > CAWCUU01. Next base: position 421,172 of record CAWCUU010000003.1, read on the forward strand.
CGCAGCGGATCAGTGCGCGAAGCGACGCTGGATCGATCCGCTTGGCCTTGAAGCCCGCTACGCCCTCTGCAGCCCAGTGGTCCACCTCCGCGCAGATCGAGTCCGCCGTCATCGCCTGCCGATTCCACCCCGGCCGCGCCGCGCCGAAGTAGGGTCCGGAGCGCCAGACTCGGGGTCCGGCTCGACGGCCGGCCTCGATGTCCAGTCGCAGCCGCCGCATCCGGTCGGGGTTCATCTCTCCGGCCGGGAAGGTCGATGTGACGCCGTTCGCGAGGTACACGACGGGGTTCACGACGGTCTCATCGGCGCGGTCGCGGCCGAGCAGCTCCATCCCGTAATGGGCATGCAGGTCGAAGAAGCCCGGGACGATGTAGTCGTCGGTACCGAGCTCGATCGCGCGGAGGGGCTGCGAGCTGTCGCGCGGCGCCGCGACGGCGGCGGCGTCCAGCGCGTAGATCCGGCCCCGCCGCACCAGGATCGCCTCGTTCGGGACCATGCTTCGGCCGTCGAAGCGCTGTCCGCCGCGCAACAGCAGATCCTGGCCCCGTGCCGGCACCGCCCCGAGACTGGCGGCGACGGCGACGATGCACAGGCTCCGGAGTCGCGACACGATCGAGCGCATTGCAGCGATCCTCGTTGGCAGGTAGCGGATCGACGGAGCCCGGAAGATGCCGCGGCGGGTCGAGTGCGGCAACGCACGTGCATGGCACCGGGGCGGCCGCGGAACGCTTGCTGCGACCGGGCTCCGTCATGCGCATCCTCTCGCTCCTGTCGGTGGCCGCGCTCGCGCTCATAGCGGCATGCGAGCGGAGGTCCGACCACGTGCCCCGAGCCGCGGTCGGTTGTCGCCGCACCGTGGGCCCGCCGCCGACACCGCCAGCGGCACGCTCCCCGGCCGCCCCCATTTCGGCGCCGACGGTAACCTGGCGTTTCGCCGCGGCGGCCCGCGACCGACCATTCCTCGATGCCTGGTGCGCCGCGGTCGGTCCGGCCGTGGTGTACGCGCCGGCGCGGTCGCCCGCGCAGCCGCCCGCGCGATCGAGCAGGTCCGTGGAGGAATCTTCTCCGGTGGCCGGACCCGCGCAGCCCCCGCGCCTGCTCGTCGCGACCTGGAACGTCGGGATCGGCCGAGGCTCGCTACAGCGAATGATCGCCGAGCTGCGCTCCGGCCGCCTGGCCGGCGCCCCCGCGACGGACTTCGTCCTGCTGCTGCAGGAGGCGGCGAGGCGCAGCGCAGACGTGCCGCCGACGGACTCCGTTCCCGGCCAGGCGCGTTGGGCGGGCCGGGCGGGCGGCGGGCGACGCGAGAACATCGTGCGGGTCGCCCGCTCGCTCGGCCTGCACCTCGTCTACGTCCCGTCGATGCGCAGCGGCAGGGTGCAGCGATGGCCGTACGCGGAGGACCGCGGGGTAGCGATCGTCTCTACGCGTCCGCTGCTCGAACCGGTAGCCGTCGAGCTCCCGGCCGGCATCCAGCGTCGCGTGTCCCTGATCGCCCGAGTGGACGTGGGCGCGGCGGCGCCGATCCGGATCGCGAGCGCGCACCTGGACAACGGATCGTTCGCGCACCCGCTGGGCAGCCTGGGCCCCGTACGCGAGCGCGAAGCGCGCGGCCTCGCCGCAGCCCTGCCCCGGCGGGGTGCCCTCCTGCTCGGCGGTGATCTGAACACCTGGTTCCGCGGGCCGCACGAGGCGGCTTATCGCATCCTCCACCGGGCGCTGCCGCGGCCGACGGTGCCCGACGATCACTGGACCGCGCAGCGGCTCGGGATCGGGCGCAAGCTCGACTACCTGCTCTTCCGCCCCTCCGATGGCTGGCGACTGCTCTCCGAGCCGCGCACGGCCGCCTCCTATGGCTCCGATCATCGCGTGGTGTATGCCTGGCTCTCGCCTCCGCCGGCGCAGCTACCGGCCGGCCCTCGCGGCGCCGGCATCGAACCCTGAAGCGGCGCGGTTGCCGATTCGCTTGACAGGCGTTCGCGGCGCCGTTGCGCGCTTTCCGGGCGGTGCACGCTTCTTGCGCCCTGCGGGAGCGGTGGAAGTCCTTCGGAGCAGAGGAGATGCCGGAACGAGCCGGTGATAACGACGCCCGTGAGAGGGCGCAAGACGCGAACGCGGACGGTGAGCGTGAGGCGACACGCGCACCCGAGCCGCCTCCGCGCGTGCGCAGGCATCGGCCGGTGCCGTTCCTGTGGTTCCTCGGCTATTACGCCGTGATCATCGGCGTCGGTGCGCTTCTGGTCGCGCGTGTGCCGCTGGCGAAGCGTGCGTTCGCGGCTCCTCTCAACCTGCCCGCGGACATGACGCTCGGCCGGAAGAGCGCGACGCAAGCGCTCGAATCGAGCCCCGAGCTCATCATGGCGGAAGGGTGGGAGCGAGGGGCGGTCACGGGGCTGACGATCCTGGGTGCGCTGGCGATGGTCCTGCCGGTCGCGTGGGTCTACATGTTCACTCGCCGGCTCAGCTACGACCCATCGCTGGTGCAATCCGTGGTGGTGCTGCCACTCGTGGTGTCCGGGATCACGGTCGTGGTGAAGAACAGCCTGGCAATGGCGTTCGCGCTGGCGGGAATCGTGGCGGGCGTGCGCTTCCGGCAGGCGCTGAAGGACCCGAAGGACGCCGCCTACATCCTTCTCGCCCTCGGCATCGGCCTGGCCGCCGGCGTGCAGGCGATGGACATCGCCGTCGTGATGTCGCTCGGCTTCAACGTGGTCGTGCTGATGCTCTGGAAGTACGACCTCGGCGCGATCTACTCTGGCGGCGGCCGGCGAGGCCTGCTCGCGATGGGCAACACGTCCCTGCTGCAGATGCGCTCGGCGCGGCAGCGAAACCGACTGCGGCGCCGGATGAAGAAGGAGTCGGAGGGCATGAAGACGGACGGCGTGCTCGTCGTCCACGCGAGCGATCCGGCCGCGGCGCGACGAGCGGTCGAAGTCGCGCTGACCGGTGTGGCGAAGGAATGGCGCGTGATCGGGCCGGAGTCCAGGCGCGACGGCGTCGCGACTCTGAACGTTCTCGTCCGCATGAAGAAGAAGGGCGACCCGGTCAAGCTCCTCGGCGAGTTGGAGGAGCGGTGGTCCGGTCACGTGAACGCCGCCGAGTACGTTCCGTTCAAGACGGAGAAGTCATGACGAATAGAGTGATCCTGCCTGGGCTGCTGACCGTATCCGCGCTGGCGTTCGCCGGCGTGCCGACGCGGGCGTTGGCACAGCAGCCCGCGAGCCGTCGTGCCGTCCAGACGGCCGACACGGTGGTCGTCGAGGCGGGCCCCGAGTACGCGGCCGGCGCGCTGCACAAGCTGCTGCTCGGACAGCACTATCGCGACCTGTGGACGACACCGATCCGGGTGCCCGTCCTGGACCTCGGTCGCTTCGCGGGCGGACTGGAGCCGGAGGAGGAGGGCGGAAACCAGACGCGCACGCTGCACATGAAGGGAGCGGACGGCCGCGAGTACATCTTCCGGTCGATCCACAAGGACGCGCAGAACGCCCTCCCACACGACGCCCGACACTCGCCGGTCGGGCGGGTCGCGGAGGACCAGGTCAGCTCGCTGCACCCGGCCGCGACGCTGATGGTGCCGCCGCTGTTAGAGGCCGCAGACCTCCTCTATGCTCGGCCGCAACTCGTGGTCATGCCCGATGATCCCCGCCTGGGCCGTTTCCACGACCGCTTCGCCGGTCTGCTCGGCGAGATCGAGGTGATGCCGAACGAGGGCAAGGACGACACCCGCGGCTTCGCCGGCTCGAGCAAGGTGGTCAAGACGTTCACGCTTTACGACGACCTCGAGGAGAGCGCTTCCGACCGGGTGGACGAGGGGGAATACGCGAGGGCGAGGCTCATCGACTTCCTGATCGGCGACCCGGACCGCGGCACGGACCAGTGGCGCTGGGCACGCTTCGACGAGGGCGATGAGCACGTGTGGCGCCCGATCCCGCGCGACCGCGACTGGGCCTTCGTCGACGCCGACGGCGCGCTGCTTCCGCTCACGCGCATGTTCTACGTGAAGCTCGTCGGCTTCGGCCACGACTACCCGCCGATTTCCGCGCTGACGTTCAGCTCGCACGACGTCGATCGACGGCTGCTGACCCGACTCGACCGCGCCGCTTGGGACTCCATCACCGCGGCGCTCCAGGCGCGCCTCACCGACGACGTGCTCCGCGAGGTCGTCGATGCCATGCCCGCGCCCTACGCCGAGAAGAGCGGCGCCATGATCTTCGAGCGGCTGCGCGATCGGCGTGAGCGCATGCCCGAGGTGGTCGATGCGTTCTACGAGTGGCTCGCGGCCGACGTCGACGTTCGCGGCACGGACGAGCCGGAGATCGCCGAGCTGGAGCGCCTCTCCGACGGCCGGCTGGACGTGCGCATCCGCACCGTCGCGGGGGCCGTCGCGGCCGGAGACGATGGCGGCAGCGACGACGGCCGGGCCGCCAGCGCCGAGCACACGTACTACCACCGCGTATTCCTCCCCGACGAGACGGAAGAGGTGCGCGTCTACCTGCGGGGCGGCGATGACCGCGCCGTGGTGCGCGGCCCTTCGGATCGGATCACGATCCGCCTCATCGGCGGCGGCGGCGACGACGTGCTCGTGGACTCGTCGGGCGCCGGCGACGTCCACCTCTACGACGCGAAGGACGGCCACCGCTTCGTCACCACGCCGCGGACGCACACCGACACGCGCGACTGGAAGACCGTGACGCCGCCGGAGGGCATTCGCGCCGGATCGGGATGGGCTCCCGACTATGGCGAGGGGCTCGGTGTCGGGGGCGCGCTGGACTACCGGGAGGGCTCCGGCTTCATACTGGGCGCGGGACCGGTGTACACCGCACACGGGTTCAGGCGCTACCCGTACGCTTCCCGTGCCGCGCTGAAAGTACTGTACGCCCCGGGCTCCGGTCGGGCGGCGCTCGATCTGCGGGCGGATCGCCGGCTCGAGAACTCACCGCTCGAGCTGGCCGTGCACGCGCGCGCGTCGGCGCTCGAAGCGCTGCGCTTCTTCGGCTACGGCAACGACACGGACCGCGTGTCGAGCGACCTCTCGCTCGTGCGCTACCGTGAGCTGATGCTGGAGCCGGAGCTCGTCTGGCACATCGGCTGGCGGCGCGACATCGAGCCGCTCGCGCCTGCCACCGGAGAGATGAAGGCCAGCTTCGACTCCGCGCGGGCCGAGCAGCTGCGCGAGATCGGCCCTCCGGTCGGCGAGCTCGCGGTCGGCGCGATCGCGCGCTACACGGATCCATCCTTCCCGCTCGGCGCTCCGTTGAGCCTGACGAGCCCTACGGGCCGCGACCCTTACGGCGAGGTCGGCGCGCAGATGCGCCTCGCCGTCGCCGCCACGGACGGGCACGCCGCGCCTCGCCGGGGCGCCAGGCTCAAGCTGAACGCGGCCGCTTTTCCGGCCGTCTGGGATGCGCCCGACGCCTATGGAATCGCGCGCGGAGAGGCCGCCGTATACGTGCCCCTACCCGCGTTGGATGGGCCGAGCCTCGCGTTGCGGGTGGGTGGCGCCCGCGCTTTCGGCAGCTTCCCCATCGAGCACGCCGCCTATCTCGGTGGGCGATTCGACCTGCGCGGCTACGACTACGACCGTTTCGCCGGCGACGCCGCGGCCTACGGCACCGTGGAGCTCCGCGCACCAGTCGGCGAGATCACGCTGCTGACGCGCGGCGAGCTCGGAATCCTGGGCTTCACCGACGCCGGCCGCGTCTGGATGGACGGCAGCTCGCCCGACGGCTGGCACGCCGGGGGCGGCGTCGGCGCGTGGTTCGCCACGCTCAGGCACGTCGTGTACGGGGAATGGGCCCACAGCCCGGAGGGGTCGCAGGTCTACGTCGGAATGGGGCTGCCGTTCTGATGGCGTCCACCCCGGAGTCGAGACGAACGCTGCGATTCGAGGTCCCCGACCGGGACACGCTCGAGCGACTGGTGGCGGGACCCCTGCCGGATGGAATCCGCGAAGAGGCGCTCCAGACGGAGTTCTACCGCGATCTCTATTACGACACCGCCGCCTCCGACCTGCGCGAAAAGGGAGCCACGGTGCGCGTACGGGTGCGCGCCGACGGCCGGGCCGAGCTTCACCTCGATGTCCTCGACCGTCGCGGCGAGGGCACGATCTCCCGGGAGCACGTCGAGGCGGAAGTCGACGACGCCGACGCCTCCGTCTTCACCGGGGATACCGAGCCCGCGCGCTGGCTACGCGCGCTGGTGGACCCCCAGCGTCTGCTCACGGCCTTCGAGCTCGAGACGCTGCGGCGGCGGCGTATTGCCCGGCACGAGCCGTCCGGTCAGACGCTCGAGATGTGCTGTGACCTGGTGACCGTGCGGCGCGGCGGGATCAGTAGCGAGCTCCTCGAGCTGGAGCTCGTGTTGCCGCCCGAAGGTACCGAGCTGGACCGGCTGCCGAGCGTGCTCGAGGCCGAGCACGACATCGCGCCGACACTCGCCGACACCGCGGGCCGCGCTCGGGAGCTCCTCGAGGACGCGGAGATCGACGCGCTGCAGCACGAGCTGCGCTCGGCACGCGTGGCGGCGGTGATCGCCTTGCACGGCCGTCGCATCGCGCTGCTTCGCGAGGATGGATCGCTGCTCGTGCCATCCGCCGTCGGCTCCGGTCCGGAAGCGTGCCGGCGGGCGCTGCGCAAGACGTTCGGCCGCGCGCAGGGTCGGATCCGCGTGCTCGGCACATCCGAGGGGCACGGCGGCCGCGCGGCCCTCGAGGTGTGGCTCGCGGAAGGGATCGCGCTGGATGACGACGAGGCCCAGGAGATCACCTGGCTCTCTCTCGAGGAGGTGCTGGACGATGCCGGCTCACCGGCTCTGCGCGACAGTCGAACGCTCGCCGCGCTGCACGTGGTGGCGCGCTCCGGTCTCGCCAGCTATGCGCCGGCCACGTGGGCGGCCGATGTCGCGGAGGAGCCGGCGCACCGGCGGCGCGCGCCGCTCGAGCTCGTGCTGCGCGGCCTCCGCTCGGGCGACGACAGCGAAGAGCCGCGGCCGGGCGAGGTCTCTGCCGAGCAGCTGCTGAATCCCGAGATCAGCCGGCTGTCCTTCGACGAGCGGATCCTCGCGATCGCCGAGGATTCCGCGGTACCGCTGCTCGAGCGGGTCCGCTTTCTCAGCATGTTCGGCACACGCCGCGACGACTTCTTCATGACCCGCGTCGCCCGCTTCAAGGACGAGGTGGCGCGCGGCAAGAACCTCAAGTCCATCGACGGCCTTTCCCCCGCCGAACAGCTCGACCTCATCGCGATCCGCGCGCACCCGATGACGAGGAGGGCCTATCGGCTGCTGCGCGAGCGCCTGCTCCCCGACCTCGACGAGCACGACATCCGTATCCTGAGCTGGGGCGAGTTGCAGGAGAGGGAGCGGGAGGCGGTGCGGCAGACCTACGCGGAGCCGCTCGAGGCGTTGATCACGCCGCTCGCGGCGGATCCGACGCACCCGTTCCCCCACGTGCGCAACCTCCGCCCGGCGCTCGCCGCGTTGGTCCGCATCCCGGGCACGCCGACGGAGCACTTCATCGCCATCGAGCTGCCGGGCGACCTGCCGCGCTTCGTCCCGCTGCCCGGCGGCCTCCGCTTCGTGCCGCTCGAGGACGTGCTGCAGGCGCGGCTTCCCGAGCTGTATCCGGGTCTCGAGATCGTGCGCGCGCACACCTTCCGCGTGACCCGCAGCGCCAAGATCCGCTTCCAGGACGATCCGACGGACATGCGCCAGGCGGTGGCGGAGGAGGTGAGCCGGCGGCCGTTCCAGGAAGTCGTCCGTCTCGAAGTGGATGAGTCGATGCCGCCCGAGATGCGCAGGCACCTGCTGCGGGAGCTGCAGTTCGAGAACGAGCAGCAGCGCAGCACCCTCGGCGAGCAGGACGTCTACCCCGTGGACTGGCTCGTCGATCTCGCCGCCCTCGAGGAGATCGCCGAGCTGGACCGCCCGGAGCTGAAGTACTCGCCGTTCGAGCGCGAGTGCCCGTTCGACGGCGCCGCATCGATCTTCGCGCTGCTGCGCGAGAGCGAGCGACTCGTGCACTTCCCGTACGACAGCTTCGAGGAGACCGTCGGCCGCTTCCTCGCCGAGGCCGCCGAGGACGACGACGTCGTCGCGCTCAAGATCACGCTCTACCGGACCAGCCGGGATTCCGCGCTGGTGGACACGCTGCGGCGCGCCCGCGCGAACGGGAAGGACACCGTCGCGCTCGTCGAGCTGAAGGCGAGCTTCGACGAGCGCCACAACATCGAGTGGGCGCGCGACCTCGAGGAGGCCGGGATCCGCGTCGTCTACAGCCCACCCCGGCTGAAGGTGCACGCCAAGATCGCGCTGGTCGTGCGCCGGGAGGACGATGGGCTGCGCCGCTACATCTACATCGGCACGGGCAATCTGAACGCGACGACGGCGGCCTCGTACATCGACGTCGGCCTGCTCAGCGCCGATCCCGTCCTCGCGCAGGAGGTCAACGCGGTTTTCAACCTCCTGACCGGCTACTCCGCAGGCGTAGAGTGCCACCGGCTCCTCGTCGCACCCTTCAACATGCGACGCCGCTTCCTCCGCCTCATCGAGCGCGAGATCGCGCACGCCCGCGCCGGGCGCCGGGCCCACATCCGAGCGCAGCTCAACGGTCTCGCCGACCGGCGTCTCATCGCGGCGCTCTACCGCGCCTCGAGGGCCGGCGTGCGCATCGAGATGATGGTCCGCGAGATCTGCGCATTGAGGCCCGGCGCCCCGGGCCTGTCGGAGAACATCCGGGTCGTGAGTCTACTCGGGCGATTCCTGCAGCACGCGCGCATCTTCCACTTCGAGAACGGCGGCCGCGCCGAGTACTACGTCGGCTCGGCCGACTGGAGACCGCGCAATCTCAGCGAGCGCGTCGAAGTGGCGACGCCCGTTCGCGACCCCGCACACCGAGCCCGCCTCGACAAGATCCTGGACGCGACGCTGAACCACCCCGACGCGTGGGAACTCCAGCCGGACGGAAGCTTCCTGCGCGGTGGAGAGAAGCTGGCCAGCACCGCTCCGCTCCCCGACGACGACCTGCCCGCGAGGCAGGCGGTCGGCGATTGAGCGTTCGGACGGCTCGCTCACGCGGGGTCGGGACCCGATCCTTCCCGGTAGACGCGGATGTGGGAGGCGATGCCCGCGTCCACGGCGAACTCGGCGTGGCCGAGCCGGAACACGAACGCCGGATAGCGCTGCACGAGGCGCAGCTCGATACCGGGGAGCACGCCCATCGCGAGCAGCTTGCGCCCTTCGCGGCTGGCCGGTGCCTGCAGGCAGGAGACGGTCCCCGACTCACCCTCGCGCAGCTCGGTGAGGGCGAGCGACTCGCAGTCGAGGGACGCGCACCGATCCCGCTCCGGCACGGGTGCGCCGGCGACGCAACTCGTCCGCCAGCTCGCCCCCCCGAGCGAGCGCAGCCGCTTCAGGATCCGGTCCGTCAACAGACTCATGGTCGCCCTTCCATGTAATCGCCCGCCGCGGCCGCAGTCGAACGGGCGGGGTCCCGGTCGAAACGCCGCTTCAAGCGCGTCAACCACGCCGGCGCGACGGGGTTCTCGTAGCCGCAGTGGGGGCAGCGCCGGAAGTGGCAGGCGCGGCTGAGCGGGCAGCCGGCACAGGTCGGCTGCCCTCGATCCTCGACGAAGTCCTCGCCGCAGAAGCCGCAGGTCACCCGATCCGTCACCATCCGAGCGTCCTCAGCAGCAGGTTCAGCGCGAAGCCGACGCCGAACGCGAACGGCGTGATGAACACGACCATACCGGCCGCGCTCTTCCAGCCGCGCTCGCGCACCATCATCAGGAACTGCGCGATGCAGGGCACGAACAGCGTCAGCGTCACCGCAGCGACCGTCAGCTGTGCGACGCTGAGCAGGCCGTGGCGCTGCAGCTCGAAGAGCCCGGCCGCACCGTAATCGCGACGGAAGAAGCCGAACAGGAAGACGGACGCGGTCTGGGCGGGCAGTCCGAGCAGCCGCACGACCGGCGTGAGGCCGCGCACGGCGGCGCTCAGCATGCCGGTCAGATCGCCGATCCAGAGGAGCACGCTCGCGAACAGGAAGAGCGGCAGCACCTCGGCGAAGTACCAGTGCATGCGCGTGTACGTCTTCATCAGCACGTTGCCGAGCCGCGGCACGCGGAGCGGCGGCAGCTCCATGTGGAAGTGCGGCGCTTCGCCGGGCATCACCCGCGCGGTGAGCGCCCCCACGAGCAGGAAGCTGCCGAGCAGCGCGATGCTCCATACGCCGAGCGCCGCGGGCTGGCCGGCGAGCACGGCGAGAATGACACCGAGCTGCGCCGAGCATGGCACGGCGAGCGCGAGCAGCATCGTGGCCAGCACCCGCTCCCGCTTCGTTTCCAGCGTTCGCGTCACCATCGTGGCCATGGTGTCGCACGCGAAGCCGAGCACCATCGGGATCACGGCCCGGCCGGAGAGCCCGATGCGCTTGAAGGCGCGATCGACGAGGAGAGCGAGACGCGGGAAATAGCCGGAGTCCTCGAGCACCGAGAAGAAGAGGAAGAACGTGCCGACCACCGGCAGGATGATCGCGACCGCGTAACGCAGGCCGAGCGTGAGAATTCCGTAGTCGCCGACGAACAGGGCGCGGCCGGCGGCCGAGGGCACGAGTGCGAACGCGCGCTCGAGGAACGGATTGATGTGACGCTCGAAGAGCGAGCCCTCGATCAAGTCCACGAGCGTTCCGGCACCGAACTGACCGACGAACTTGTAGAGGCCGACGTACAGCACGAGCAGCAGGACCGGCAGCCCGGTCAACGGCCGTGCGAGCATCCGGCCGAGCGCGTCACGCGCCGCGTGGCTGCGCCGCCCGCCGGATGTGACGCCGCGTAGCAGAGCCTCTGCGGTGCGCTGCCTCTCGAACGCGAGTCGGTACACCGCCGGGCCGTCCAGCGCGGCGAGAACCTCCTCGACGGCGAGGAGGGCCTCCGCCCCGCCGTCCGGCTCAACCGACCTGATCATCTCCGCGACCGTCGCGTCACGCTGCAGAGCGAGCGCTGCGATCGACCGACGGTCCACCGGATACTCGCCCCGGAGCCGACCGCTCATCGTAGCGAGCGCCTCACCAATGCCGTTCGCGTACGGTGGCGGGTTCGGTGACTGCCCACCGCGCGCGTTCCGCAGCGCCTCCTCGAGCCGGGGGAGCCCTCGGCCCGTTACGGCAACGATCGGGACGACCGGCACGCCGAGCCGGTTGCCGAGCAGCACATCGTCGATCTCGATGCCGAGGCGCTCCGCCTCGTCCATCATGTTCAGAGCGAGGACGAGCGGGCGGCCGAGCTCAGCGAGCTGCAGCGTGAGCGGGAGCATGCGCGCCACACTCTTGGCATCCACCACGTGCAGTAGCACGTCCGCCTCGCCCGTCAGCACCATCCGCTGCGCAACGCGCTCCTCTTCACTCGTCGCCAGCAGGGAGTACATGCCGGGCGTGTCGACCACCTCCACGGTGATCCCGCCGACGCGACCCGCGGCGCGCGTCACCTCCACCGAGGTTCCGGGGAAGTTCGAGACCGTTACGTAGGAGGAGGTCAGGCGATTGAACAGCGCGCTCTTGCCCACGTTCGGCGAGCCTACCAGCGCGATGCGGAACGCAGCCGATGACGGCTGCGCCCGCGACGGCGCATGGCAGCCGACGGGCGTGGAGACGGCCGCCGACTTCCGGCTTCGAGCGGAGAGCACGCGGCTCATGGGTGGACCCCGCTCACTGCCCGCAATGCCCGCCGCAGCCGTGAGCGCCACAATCGTCGCCGTGCGCACGGGCGGGACGGTGGACCGGGAGGGGAATACCCTTTCTCAGCATCCGCTTCGCGAAGTAGGTCGTCGTGTCCTCGGCCTCCCCCGCCTCGACCATCCGCTGCCAACGCTTCGGAACGTGCACGCAGAACGGCTCGGCCTCGAGGTAGTCGCCCGTGACGGCGTATGCCCTCGCGCGGCTGCCGCCGCACATGGGCAGATACTCGCAGACGCCGCACTTCCCCTTGAACGACGCTCGGTCGCGCAGCGCGCGGAAGAGCTCCGACTCGCGGTAGACCTCGACCAGGTCGTCCGACCGCACGTTGCCCGCGCTCACCGGCAGGAAGCCGGATGGGAAGATCTCGCCCGTATGGCTGACGAACATGAAGCCGTCGCCGTCGTTGACACCGCGCGCCCGACCAATGCCGTCCTTCAGCGAGTGCTCCACTCCGTCCGTCAGCACGTCCGTCGCCTCGTGCCGCTTCCCGTTGCGGCGCTCGGCGACCTTGTGCTGCAGCACCACTCGCGAGTACTGCGGCGCGGCCGTCGCCTTGATGTCGAACGGTGCCGTCTTCGACAGCTCGTACAGGCGCTCGAACACCGTCTCGAACGCCTCCGCCGACGCGACGTCCTCCGGCTTCGCCCTGCCCATCGGGACGAGGAAGAACACCTCCCAGAACACGATGCCGAGCTCCCTCATGAGCTCGCACAGCGCGTCGAAGTCCTCGAGGTTGTGACGGGCGACGACCGTGTTCACCTGTGTCGAAAGCCCGATCTCCTGCGCCGTCCGCAGGATCCGGAGCCCGTGCTGGAACGACCCCGCCACCTGCCTGAACTCGTCGTGGATCCCCGGATTCGAGCCGTCCAGGCTCACCGCCAGCCGCGCGAGCCCGGCGTCCTTGAGCGCCTGGATCTTCTCACGGCTGCACAGCGGCGTCGTCGCCGGCGTGATCGCCATGCGCAGTCCGAGCTGTGCCCCGTACGCAACCAGCTCGACGATGTCGGGCCGCTTCAGCGCGTCGCCACCCGAAAAGACGAAGATGATCGGACCGAAGCGGCGCACGTCCTCCAGCAGCCGCTTCGCCTCCGCGGTGCTGAGCTCGTCCGGATGCCGGTTCGGCTGCGCCTCCGCGCGACAGTGCTTGCAGGCGAGGTCGCACGCCTGCGTCGTCTCCCAGATCACCAGGAACGGGGCCCGATCGAAGTCGATTGGACCCATGCCGGGAAGTCCGCCCGGCCGCTTGGCCGCCTGTATCACACGCCACTCTCTGAGGAGGAAGACACCGTTCGTGTCGTGGACTCGCGTGGAAAGCTACGCCCGTAGCCGGCGGGCGCTGTCGGGGAGTGAAAGGAAAAGGCTGTCGGGCAGCGCGAGAGACCTTTGTGGGGAAATCCCGTACACGGGCTCGCGCTGGGCGCGACTGCGTCGGGCGCGGCGGCTGCGCGCCGGGCGCGGGGCGATGCCCCGGGCGCGACTGCGTCGGAGCGGGCTGGCCCGGGGGGCCTCGCTTCGCTCGAGGACGCCGGCCTCGCCGGGGTGCCTGCTTCGCTCGGGGGGGCCGGCTTCGCCGGGGAGGCCGGCTTCGCCGGGGGGCGGCATGGCGGATTGTGAAGGGCGGCTGCGGAGGTCCGCGGCCGCCCTTCGCACTTCGACTTCACCACTTCAGGAAATCACTTCACCCTCCGAACTTCCGTCTTCACCCTTCGTTCGCGACATCGCTGTTGAAGATGTCGGCGGCGACCTTCCAGGAGCCGTCGGCGGTCTTCTTCCAGACGACGATGAACTTGCCGTGGTCGAGGACATCGCCGTCGCCTCCCTTGGCCTGCCACTTCCCGCGCTCCCAGGCGATGTCGCCGGCGTCCGCTACGTGCACCTGATCGGGCGCGAAGGAAATCGTCGTCGAGCTGTCGGCGAGCAGCCCCGCCGAAGCGTTCCGGATCGCGTCGCCGCCTTCGGCCGGCTCCATGTTCGGCGGCATGAGCACGGCGTCGTCGGCGTAGAAGGAGGCGAAGGCCTGTGCGTCGTGGCGGCCGGCGGCGTCGGACCACCTCTGGTCCATCGCCCGGATGCTGTCTTCGATGGCCTGCTTGTCCACGGACCCCGCGGAGGCGGCCATTCCGCTTCCGTTCGCGGAGTCAGGCGCCGCGCCCTCCTGACCCGTCTGCGGAGCGCAGGCGGCTGCGAGAAGAATTGCGAGCGAGAGCGCTGCGGGCGTGTTGCGCATGGTCGGCTCCTGTCGGGCGAGAGTATGGGCGGCCGCTCCGTTACATCCGAGGCCAAAATGGGGGCGCCGCGACGTGGTGGCCAGACGTCGGGCACCCGCTTCGCCATTGCGGCAGGGTGGTGTCGGTCTTCAGCCGCGCTGCGAGTCAGGGCCTGCAGGCGAAGCCGTACCGCCTCTCTTCTCAGCCCCCCTCCTTCGCATCCGCGGCGAGCGCGCGGTAGCGCTGGAGGTGGCGAAGCGCGGCCGCCTTGTCGCCCTGCAGCTCGTACAGCTCCGCGAGGTTGTAGTGGGCGTCGGCCAGAGCGGCATCGAGCGAGAGCGCGCGCTCGTAGGCGGCCGCCGCCTCCCGCGCCCGCTTCGAGTCCTGCAGCACCACGCCGAGGTTGAACCAGGCCGTCGCGTGGGTCGGCGCCAGATCCACCGCGCGCCGGTAGTGCGACTCCGCCTGCTTCAGTCGCCTGCGCTCGTGAAGCAGCCGCCCGAGGTTCACGTGGGCGTCGACGTGGTCCGGATCCGATTCCAGCGCGCGGCCGTAGGCGGTGATCGCCTGCTCGACGTCGTGCGCCTCCAGATCGAGCGCCAGATCATACCACTCGTCGGCCTCGTATCCATCTCGCGGCGACGCCGCCGCCGCGGGGAAGTCGCGCACCAGAGGCGCCACCTCATCGGCGAGATCCTCGACGGTGAAATCGAGGTGGAGCTGCCCCGACTCCGGACTCCAGGGGCCGCGGCTATCGCGCACGATGATCCGGTCGCCCTCGGCCGTGATGCGAAGCTCCGTGAGAGCCCGACCCCGGGGCAGCTCCGATCTCAGGCGCCGCAGCGCCCGCTCGATCCGCGCCGCCGGCACACGCGCCCGTTCCAGGCCTCGCGCCGTACGCAGCAGCACGAGGTCCTGGAAGGAATAGCGGTACTCGCCGCTCTCCTTGCGGGCGTCCAGCAGGCCGGCACGGGCGTAGGAACGGATGCGATGCGGCGGGAGGCCGAGTAGCTCGGCGACGTCGCGAGTGGTGTACCCCTTCATGCCGCTGCGCTGCGCATGTCGATGCGCCGGGCGGGGATTACTCGCCGGCTGCCTTGCGTCGCTTGCCGGACTTGCTCGCCTTCGTCGACCGGCTCGGGGCCTTTTTCGCCTCGGCGGCCGCCTTCTTCGTCGGTCCCGAGCGACGCGCCGGCTTGCGCGCCTCGCCCTTGCCCTCCGTCTTCGCCAGCGAAGCCTTGAGCGCCGCCATCAGGTCGATGATCTGCGCCTGCGGCTCGGGGGCCGCGACCTCCGTGATGTCCTCCCCCTCCACCTTCCGCTGGATCAGATCCAGCACCCGCTCGCGAACCTCGTCCTTGTAGGGGCTCGGATCGAACGTTTCCGTCGCGGCCTGCTCCACCAGCTGCTTCGCCAGCTCCAGCTCCGGCTTCTTCACCTCCGACCGGCCCAGCGGGACCTCCTCGAAGGACCGGATCTCCGATGCGTAGTGGAGCTGCTCCATCACCAGCCCCTCCCCCTCCGGCCGCACGAGGACCAGATACTGCTTCCCGCGCGCCGAGTAGCGCGCCAGCGCCGCCAGACCCGTCTCCGTCAGCGCCGCCGAAAGGAGGTGATAGGCCCGGTCGCCCCCCTTGTCCGGTCCGAGGTAGTACGTGCGATCCACGTACACCCGGTCCACCTGCTCCAGCGGCACGAACTCCGCGATCTCGACCGCGTTCGACCCCTGCTCCTCCAGCGCCTTCAGCTCGTCCGGCGTGAAGAGCACGTACTGCCCCTTCGAGAACTCGTACCCCTTCACCATGTCGTCCCGCTCGACCACCGTCCCCTCGGTGGCGCAGATGTACTGCTGCTTCAGGCGGGAGCCACATTCCTTGTGGATCCAGTTGAACGAGACGCTCGAGCTGCTGTCCGCCGCAGAATACAGCTTGACGGGGACGGACACGAGCCCGAAGGCAATGGAGCCGGAACCGATCGCGCGAGCAGCCATAGGGTCTCGAAGATGTTGTGCGAGTGTGGGATGCGTCAATGCTCACGTGGAGGGGGGCCAAACGAATGTTTCTTGCCCGCCAATGCAGTGTGCACGCGCGCGATCCGCCTCTGTTCGCGACAACTGCCGGGTCGCGGCCTCTGTGTTGGGTCGCGGCGCCGACCAACACTTCTCGCGAACAGCGCGCCACGGCCCGCGGCAGCTGCCTCCGCCCGGAGCCTTCACGACGAACGCGCCATGGTCATATCTTCGTGGGCCATGTCAAAACGGGACGCACTCGAGGCCTATCGCGCAAAGCGCTCGCCGGATCGCAGCCCGGAGCCCGCCGGGATCGTCGGGCCGGCCGGCGCTCGCGCGGCCGGCATCTTCGTCGTACAGAAGCACGCCGCGCGGCGCCTGCATCACGACTTCCGGCTGGAGCTGGATGGCGTGCTGCTCTCGTGGGCGGTGCCGAAGGGTCCTTCGTACGACCAGGCGAACAAGCGGGTGGCCGTCCAGGTCGAGGATCATCCGCTCGAGTATGCGGACTTCGAGGGGGTGATTCCGCCCGGCAACTACGGTGCGGGCGAGGTCATCGTGTGGGACCGGGGGATCTGGATGCCGGTGGAGGACCCGCGGGCGGGCCTGGAGAAGGGGAAGCTCCTCTTCGACCTGCGGGGGCACAAGCTCCGCGGCCGGTGGACGCTGGTGAAGATCAAGAAGTCCGAGAAGGACTGGCTGCTGATCAAGGAGCGCGATGCGTTGGAGGGGCCGGATCGTGACGACCTGCCGGACGACTCGGTGCTGTCGGGCCTGACGCTCGCCAATGTCGCGGCGGGCGTGGACCGCACGGCCGAGCTGGCTTCGGCTGCCGAGGAGCTCGGTGCTCCGCGCCGCGATGTCGACGGCGCGGCGCTCCGACCGATGCTGGCGGAGACCCGCGAGCGGCCGTTCGATCGCGAGGGCTGGCTCTTCGAGCTGAAGTACGACGGCTGGCGGATCATCGCGGGCGTGCGCGACGGGAACGCGCGGCTCTACACACGCAACGGAACCGACGCGACGTCGCGCTTCCCCGACCTCGCCGACGCGCTGTCGCGCCTCCCCTGCCCCGATTTCGTCCTGGACGGCGAGGTGATCATCCAGGACGACGTGGGTCGCCCCAGCTTCCAGCGGCTGCAGCAGCGGGCACAGCTCCGAAGGGCGACCGACATCCAGCGTGCCGCCATCGAGCTGCCGGCGAGCCTCTACGCGTTCGACCTCCTCGCCGTCGACGGCTTCGACCTGCGGGCGCTTCCGCTACGTGATCGCAAGCGACTGCTGCACCGCCTGCTGCCCCGCGCCGGCGCGCTGCGCTACTCCGACCACGTCGAGCACCGGGGCGTCGCGCTCTTCGGCGAAGTCGAGCGCATGGGTCTGGAAGGCATCGTGGCGAAAAAGGCGACTTCGCCGTATCGCGCCGGGCGCCGCTCCGCCGACTGGATCAAGGTGCGTAGCGACCGGGTCGGGGACTTCGCGGTCGTCGGCTACCTGGAAGGGAGCGGTTCGCGGCGCGGCGGTCTCGGCTCCCTGCACCTGGCGGCGCTGCGCGACGGTCGCTGGATCTACATCGGTCGGGTCGGCAGCGGCCTGACCGAGAAGCAGCTCGGCGAGGTGGAGGCGGAGCTGGAGCGCCACCGCCGCGACGAGCCGATCTGCGACGACGCCCCCTCGGTCCCCGGCCGGGCGAGCCAGTGGGCCGAGCCGACCCTCGTCGCGGAAGTCCGCTACAAGGAGATCACCGGCGACGGGCTCCTCCGGCAACCGGTTCTGCTGGGTCTCCGCGACGACAAGCGCCCCGAGGAGTGCGCCCATCCCGAAGACGGCGTGGCGGAGTCGATCGGGGAGGACGCGAGCGAGGCGGAAGCCGACGACAGCGCGGTCACGGCGAGCCCTCGATCCGGCCCAGCTGCCGCTCGCCCCGCGCGCAGCGGCGCGGCCAAACGGGGCGAGAGCGAGGCCGCCGCCGACGACGACGAAGCGACAGACACTCGTGTCCCGTTCACGAATCTGGACAAGGTGCTGTGGCCGGAGGACGGCTTCACGAAGGGCGACCTGATCGGCTACTACGGGGCCGTCTCGGAGTGGCTGCTGCCGTACCTGCACGAGCGCCCGGTCGTGCTGACGCGCTACCCGGACGGGATCCACGGCAAGTCATTCTTCCAGAAGGACGCGCCGGCGTTCGCGCCCGACTGGCTGCGGCGCGTGTCGGTGTGGAGCGAGGACTCGCAGCGCGAGCTGTCGTACTTCGTCGTCGAGAACGAAGACGGCCTGCTCTACCTGGCGAACATGGCGTCGATCCCGCTGCACATCTGGTCCAGCCGGGTCGGTTCGCTGGAGCGGCCGGACTGGACGATCGTGGACCTCGACCCGAAGGATGCTCCGTTCGACAATGTGGTGCGCCTCGCCCGAGCCCTCCACGCGCTGTGCGAGGAGGCCGCGATCCCGGCGTTCGCGAAGACCACGGGTTCGAGTGGGCTGCACGTCCTGGTTCCGCTCGCCGGGCGCTGCACGCACGAGCAGGCGCGGCTGATCGCGGAGCTGCTGGCGCGCATCGTCGTCGCCGAGCACCCGGACATCGCGACGCTCACGCGCCACGTCTCGCGACGCGGCGGCAAGGTCTACCTCGACACGCTGCAGAACGGCTATGGGAAGCTGCTGGTCGCGCCGTTCAGCGTCAGGCCACTGGAGGGCGCTCCCGTCTCGATGCCGCTGCGCTGGACCGAGGTCCGCAAGGGGCTGCACCCCCGCCGCGACAGCATCGCCAGCGCACCCGGCCGCCTGAAGCGCCGCGGCGATCCACTGGCGCCGCTGCTGGAGACGGAGTTCGAGCTGGTTCCGGCGCTCGAGCGGCTCGCCGCGATTCTCGGCGACCCGGGGTGAGCGTTATCTTTCTTCCGCAGACTTCTCCATCACGTATAGTCCCCTTCGTGACCCTGGAGCGAGCCATGATCGCGAAGCGCTACGGTAGTCGCATTCACGAAGTACGTCCCCGCTTCAACGCGCACGCGTTGACGGAAATCGCGTTCGACCGGGTGTCGGAGGCATGGGATGCCGAGGAGTGGCTGGCGGCCCACGAGCGCATCGAGGGGCTCAGCCTGAGCGCAGCCACGGACGGCGCGGTGAAGGACGAGTCGGAGAAGCAGGTCCTGTCGGAGCTGGAGATGCAGCTCCGGGAGGCGGAGCGCGAGGCGGGGCCGGGCGCGGTCCTGCTGGTCGAGAACGGCGGCGGCGCCGATCACCCCAAGACGCACGACACGACGCGCGAGATCGACGACCCGCTGGCCACCCGCCTGCACTTCCACTGGCGCATCGAGCCGCCACTGCGCGTCGGCGTTTACCGCCCGCGGCCGTGAGCGATCTCTCGCGGCGATCGCTGAACATCGCGTCCGGCGAGGCGACCCTCCCGGCGCTGCTCGTCGAGCCGCCGGATGCGTGGCTGCTCTATGTCCTGGCACACGGCGCGGGCGCCGGGATGCGGCACAGCTTCATGGAAGCCGCGACCGCCGCGCTCGCACGTCGAGGCATCGCGACGCTGCGATACGAGTTCCCCTACATGGCGGAGCGCAGGCGTCGCCCGGACCCACCTCCCGTGGCGCACACCGCCGTCCGAGCAGCCGTCGAGGCCGCCCGCGAGGAATCCGCCCTTCCGCTGATCGCGGGGGGCAAGTCCTTCGGCGGGCGCATGACCTCGCAGGCACAGGCCGAGCGCCCGCTTCCGAGCGTCCTGGGCCTGGCCTTCCTCGGCTTCCCCTTGCACGCCGCCGGCCGCCCCGACGACCGACGCGCGGCCCATCTGGGCGACATCGCCATACCGATGCTCTTCCTCCAGGGGACCCGTGACACGCTCGCGGATCTCTCGCTCATGAGGCCGCTGGCGCAGCGGCTCGAGTCGAGCACGACGCTAAAGGAGATCGAAGGCGCGGACCACTCCTTCCATGTGCTGAAGCGATCCGGCCGCACCGACCCCGAAGCGATGGAGGAGCTCGCGGGGACGCTGGAGACGTGGGGCCGGTCGCTGCTCGGCTAGGCGCGCTCAAGGTCGAATCAACAGACGTATCGCCCACACCAGCAGCGCGGACACGCCCGCCAACAGCACCGCCGCGGAAATCAGCACCGCGGCGATCGTCGCCCGGCTCGCGGCGTGCGTCCGCTCCGGCCTTTCCAGCCACCGCTCCAGCAGCGCGACGTTGCGAGCGTTCGCCTTCCAGCCGATGTCGAACGCGTCGCCGATCAGCGGGATCGTCCCGATGAGGGCGTCCACCCCGATGTTCAGCAGCATCCGGAAGAGCACGGGGGCGGGGGCGCGCAGCCGGACGCCGACGAGCAGGATGTAGCTGGACAGGACCAGCCCGACGGCGTCGCCCGCGCCGGGGATGAGGCCGAGGAGTCCGTCCAGCCCGAAGCGCACGCCGAGTCCCGGGACCCGGAACGCGGTGTCCAGGAGCCGGGCGAGCGCTCGAGCGCCGCGCAGCGGCTCGCCGGTGTGCCGCCAGGCGATATCGCCCTTCATGGGTACCGGCGGCCGAAGACATCCTCGAACGCGGTCGCGAGCCTCGGGCCGGCGCCCGCCTCCTCGTGCTTGAAGAAGACGTAGGCATCGGCCCACGACTGCGACCCCGCCCACGCCGCCCAGTCGTTGAGCGCGGCTTCGTCGTAGTCGGGACGTCGCAGGCGGAGGTACCCCCATGACGCCGTCGCGACGCGCGGCGCCGCCAGCTCCTCGGCCTCCTCAATGCAGAGCGCGGCGTCACGCGCCCGCAACGCATCGAAGACGTCGTCGTCGAACCACGTCTCGTTACGGAAGTCGAGCGCCGCGCGATGCCCCTCCGGTAGCAGCCCGAGGAACGCCTCGAGCCGCGGCAGATCCTTCTTCAGATTCGGGGGGAGCTGGAAGAGCAGCGGACCGAGGCGCTGCCCCAGCACGGCCGCCTTTTCGCACAGGTAGGCCACCGGCTCCTCGACGTCGCGCAGGCGCTTGAGATGCGTGATCTGGCGGGATGCCT
Source organism: uncultured Gemmatimonadales bacterium (assembly GCA_963798855.1). Taxonomy (GTDB): domain Bacteria; phylum Gemmatimonadota; class Gemmatimonadetes; order Longimicrobiales; family RSA9; genus CAWCUU01. The sequence goes on from CAWCUU010000003.1 coordinate 442,121, forward strand.
TCAGCACGAAGCGGAAGCTCGCCGGCACCTGAGAGGCCCAGTCCAGCAGCACGTTCTCGCGGGGCATGCGGTAGAACGTGTTGTTGATCTCGCACGCGGAGAACCGGCCCGCGTAGTAGCGTAGCATATCGTCGGCGCGCAGGTCCTCGGGGTAGAAGCTCCCCTTCCACTCCTTGTACGCGAACCCGCTCGTACCCGTGTAGAGCCGCATTCGCCACCTCCGTCGATGGACCGCCCTGGCTCGCTGGAAAGAATTCGCTGTATCGAGGTGCAACGGCAATGCCGTCGCTTGGTGGTGTCGGTGGCGCGCGTTACCTTCTCCGCGTCGCCCGATCGCCGGCTTCGCGCCGCCCGATCGTCGCCCGCCGGATCATCGCTCCACGTCGACCGATCGCCGGGCCCGGGTCCTGAATCGCTTCATCGCAGTCGACGCCTTGACGCCCATCTCAACCCGCTCCGCGCTGCACGACGCGCTTCTCCGAGAAGCGCGCGAGCACCCGTTCACACGCAAGCTCCTCGTCTGTTCCGCGCACGGCGTCGGCAGGGAGCTGCTGCGCGCGCTCGCCGCGTCGGGGGAGGGCTGGATCGGCTTCGAAACGACGACGCCACGTCCGCTCGCGCTGGAGCGCGTCGGGCCGGATCTCGCCGACGAGGGCATCGCCCTGATCGACGACTTCGAACAGCAGGCTTTCGTCGATGAGGCGCTGGACCTCGCGCTCCTCGGCGCCGATCCGGACCTGCGCGAGCTCGGCGGCGGTGTCGGCTTCCGCGCGGCCGTCCTCTCGGCGGTTCGCGAGCTGCGCCTCGGCGGCGTCACATCGCAGGGCGTCCGAGCAGCTGCGATCGAGGACGGCCGCAAGCGCGCCCTCCTCGGCGACGTCCTCGCCGCCTACGAGCGAGCGCTGTCGGACCGGCACCTCGCCGACACCGCCGACCTGCTGCGCCGCGCAACGGACTCGCTCTCGAACGGAGGCTCGCTCGGCGAGAATCGGGTGCTCCTGATGCCGGGTCTTTCCCGCCGCGGTCTGGTCGGCCGCTGGCTGGACGCGCTCACGGAGCGTGGAGCCGAGACGCTCGCCGCGGACCCCGTCGTCGGGCTCGACGCCCCAGCGCGAGTCACCTGGAAGGCGGCGCCTGCGGCAAGCCGTTTCTCCTTTCTGCACGCCCTGGAGAATCAGAGCGGGCGACCAGCGGACGCGACGCTCGACTTCTTCGCGGCCGCGAGTCCGGCCGACGAACTGCGCGAGGCGCTGCGCCGTGCGATGGCGCGCGGCCGCCGCTGGGACGAGATCGAGCTCGTGGCGAGCGACCCCGTCGTCTATGGATCGGCGCTGCACGTGCTCGCCGAGCGGCTCGGCATCCCGGCCGGATATGCCGTCGGCCTGCCGGTCGAGCGGACCCGACCCGGTCGCGCGGTCGCGACGTGGCTGCGCTGGGTCGAATCCGGCTTTCCCGCGGCCGTCGTGCGCCGCCTGATCGAGGCCGGCGATCTGCGAGCGGCCCCGGAAGGCCCATCCGCAGGCGCTCTCGGCCGCCGGCTGCGTCGGCTGAGCATCGGCTGGGGGCGCGACCGATATCTCCGGCGCATCGAAGCCGCGCGCGGCGCCGTGCAGCGCGCCCGCCGCACCGCCGCAGGTGCGCCACCGGACGAGGACGACGCGGTCCTCGAGGAGCGCCGGCAGCGCGAGCTGACCGAGCTGGCCGCGCTCGAGTCCATCCTCCGGCCTCTTGTCGACGCCGCACCGCCGGACCCGACGACGGTGGACGCGGGCGAGGTGTCACCCGCCGAGCTGGCGCAGGGGTTGCTCGCGCTCCTCGAGCGGGTCCCGCGCGGAGATGGGCCGGACGCGATCGCCCACGAGCGCCTGGGCGCGGTGCTGAGACGCATCGCCGATGCGTTGGTGCGCCCGGCCCCCTTCCCCGCCGCCGCCGCCACGCTGCGTCGGTTTCTGCAGATGCACGTCCCGGCCCGATCCCGCGATGGCTCCGCGCCCTGGAGCTCGACCGGCGGGCACCTGCACCTGACCGACCTGGAGCACGGCGGGCTGAGCGGCCGACCGGAGGTCTTCGTGCTCGGACTCTCGGCGGATCGCGTGCCCGGCTCCGGAGCCCAGCAGCCGCTGCTTCTCGATGCGGACCGCCGCGCGATCGCGCCCGACGCGCTGCCGAGCTCGGCGGAGCGACTCCACGAGTCCCGCTTCAGGATCGCGGCTCTGCTAGCGCGGTTGCGCGGAAACGTCACGCTCAGCTACGCCGCCTGGAGTCCCGTCGAGGCCCGATCGGTTGCGCCGGCCGCCATCCTGCTGCAGGCGTTCCGGCTGCGGCGTGCCGACCCCGGAGCATCGTTCGAGGACCTGCACCGCTTCCTCACGCCGGTCGCCTGCTCGGTCCCGCGCGACGACCACCGTATCGATGGCTCGGACGTGTGGCTCGGTACCCTTTCGCGCGGCGGGGTCCTGCTGGACGGCGTTGACGCCGTGCGCGAGAGCTTTCCCCGCCTCGACCGGGGGCTGCGGGCACGAGAGGCGTTGAGGGGCGACGTGGCCACGCCGCATCACGGGCGCCTCCGCGCCCGGCCCGAGCTGGACCCTCGGCGGGACCCCGCCATCGTGCTGTCGGCGAGCCGGCTGGAGGCGCTCGGGTCCTGCCAGCTCCGCTACCTGTACTCCGACGTGCTCGGCGTCCGTCCGCCCGACGACGTGCGCCGCGAGCCGGATCGCTGGCTCGATGCCAGAGAGCGGGGCACCCTTCTCCACGCCGTCTACGAGCGCGCGCTCCGTCGCGCCCGCGAGCGTGGGCTGGCCCTGGACGATGAAGCCTTTGGCGACATGACGCTCGCGCTGGTGGACGAGGTCGGCACCGAGATGCGCGCAGAGGTGCCGCCGCCGAGCGAGGGCGTTTACCGTACCGAGCTCGAAGAGCTGTGCCAGGACGCGGCGTGCTTCGTCGAGATGGTACGGGCCGATGGAGCCGAGTGGCTGGACCTCGAGATGGAGTTCGGCCTGCGAGGCGAGTCCCCGCTCGTGGTGTCGCTCGGCGGCGGCGAAATACGCCTGCGCGGCAAGGTCGACCGCGTGGACCGCGAGGCCGGCCGCCTCGTCGTCATCGACTACAAGACCGGCAGCCCGACCCGCTTCGAGGGACGCTCCGTTTTCGCCGGTGGACGGAGGCTGCAGCCCGTCCTCTATGCGCAGGCCGCCGCGCAGCGACTCGGGCTCCCCGTCGAGCGCTTCGAATACCACTTCCCGACGCGCAGAGCGGAGAACGCGACGGTCCGCTTCCCGATCGAGCGTCTCGGCCCCGGCCTCGCGCTGATCGACCGGTTGCTCGACGCGGTGGCCGAAGGACGGTTCCTCCCCACCGAGAGCTCGGACGACTGCCGCTTCTGCGACTTCGCTCCGATCTGCCGGATGCGCCCCGCCCGCGGCGGCAAGATGGCAGGCCCCCTTGCCGACTGGGCCGCCGACCGCTTCGGCACGCTGGAAGACTACACCCTCCTCCGCGAGATCCGCCGCTGGGAGGAGCCCGCATGACCGCCCCCCAGTTGGACCTCTTCGGCAGCCCCGACGAAGTCGGCCCCGGCGAAGCCGCGCCCCGGCCAGCGGCGCCCGGCGAAGCGGCGCCGCACTCAGTGGCGCCCCACGCAGCGGCGCTGCCCGACTCCGGCGCGCGCGCCCGCATCGCCGGCGATCTCGTGACGAACCTGCTGGTGGAGGCGGGCGCCGGCTCCGGCAAGACGACGGAGCTGGTGGCTCGGCTCGTCGCGCTCGTTCGCACGGGCACGGCGACGACGGACGAGGTCGCGGCCGTGACCTTCACGCGCAAGGCGGCGGGCGAGCTACGCGAGAGGTTCCAGGCCGCGCTCGAGCGCGAGCTTGCCGGCGCCCGCGACGCCGGTCTCGAAGACGAAGCGGCGCGGCTGGACCGGGCGCTGCGCGAGATCGATCGCGCCTTCCTGGGAACCATCCACGCGTTCTGCGCCCGTCTGCTCCGCGAGCGACCGCTCGAAGCGGGGCTGGACCCTGGCTTCCAGGAGCTGGAGCCGCAGGATGAGGTGCGGTTGGCGGACGCCTTCTGGACCGGCTGGCGCGAGCGCCTCGCGGCGGAAGCGGCGCCGGTCCTGGGCGAGCTTGCCGCGGTGGGGCTGGACCCGTCGCAGCTGCGGGAGCTGTTCGATCTCGTCCGCAACAATCCCGACGTCGAGTTCCCGGCCGAGCCGGCGCCCCGACCCGACCGCCGGGAGATCGCACCGGTCCGTAAGGAGCTGGACGAGCTGATGGATCGGGCGCAGAGTCTGCTTCCGCAGCAGGCCCCCGCCTCGGGGTGGGGCTCCTTCCAGAAGCGCCTGCGCAGCCTCCGCTTCCACCGGTGGGTTCTCGACTGGCGCTCGAGCGATCTCGCCTTCCTCGACGCTCTCGCCATCGCGTGCACCCCGAAGGAGCACAAGCTCGAGAGTCGGAACCGGTGGGGATACACGCGCGCGATGCGGGAGGCGGCCGCCCGGCTCGCCGCCGACTTCACCGCCTTCTCGGCCGAGGGTGGCGCGGCCGACCGCCTGCTCCGCCGTTGGTGGGCTCACCGATACCCTATCGCGCTCGGCTTCGTCACCGCCGCCGCCCGCGACTTCGCGGAGGAGCGGCGCCGGAGCGGCCGGCTCACCTTTCAGGACCTGCTCACCCATACGGCCGAGCTCCTGCGCCGCTCGCCGACAGCCCGGCGGGACCTCGGCCGCCGCTGGCGCAGACTCCTCGTCGATGAGTTTCAGGACACCGACCCGCTGCAGGCCGAGATCCTGCTGCTCCTGGCCGCGGAGCCCGACGATACGGACTGGCGCCGCGCGATCCCACGCTCCGGCGCGCTGTTCGTCGTCGGCGATCCGAAGCAGAGCATCTACCGCTTCCGCCGCGCGGACATATCGGTCTACGAGGACGTGCGACATCGCTTCGAGGCCTTCGGCGCCGTGGTCCGCCTCACCACCAACTTCCGCTCCGCCGAAGCGATCGGCCGGTTCGTCGACGAGGTGTTCGGCGCGGGCGGGCTCTTCCCGGCGGAGGCTACGGCCGAGCAAGCACGCTTCGCGCCGATGCGCACCCGCCCGCGCGCGGAGCCGCACGGCTGCGAAGGCGTGTTTCATTACGCGCTCCATCCCGGCACGCGCAAGCTCGCCGATGCCGCCGATGATGACGCCGAGCGAGTCGCGACGTGGATCGACGCCCGCATCGCCGGCGGGGAACGCGAGCCGGGGGATTTCCTCGTCCTGACGCATCGGAAAGCCTGGCTCGAGCGCTACGCCCGGGCGCTCGAGGCCCGCGGCGTGCCCGTCCAGGTGACCGGCGCCGGGGTCTCCGTGGACGAGGAGCTCCAGGAGCTGATGGTCCTCCTCGAATCGCTCGTGGATCCCGCCGATCCCGTGCGCGTGGTCGCCGTGCTCGTCGGCCTCTTCTTCGGTCTCGACCTCGATCTGCTGGTCGAGCACCGCCTGGCCGGCGGCTCGCTCGATCCGCTGCATCCCGGCGCCGCCGGCCGCGCGGAGGTGATCGAGGCGCTCACGGTGCTCGGCGAATGGTGGAAGGTCGCGGCCGATCGGCCGGCCGACATCGCGATCGGCCGCATCGTGGACGAGCTCGGCCTGATGCCCTACGCCGCGGCCGGCGACCTCGGCCAGCTCCGCGCCGGCGCCCTCGCCTATAGCCTCGACGCCGTACGGACTGCCGCTCTCGACGGTGAAACCTCGCTCGGCGCCGCGCTCGAGGCCCTGCAAGCCGCACTCACCGCCGATGAGACGGAGGCACCTCTCGAGCCCGGTCGCACCAATGTCGTCCGCGTCATGAACCTGCACAAGGCGAAGGGCCTCGAAGCGCCCGTCGTCGTGCTGGCGGCTCCCTTCGGCGATAGCAGCCCCGAGCCCGACCACCGCATCGAGCGCCGAGACGACGGGAACGTGATCGGCCACGCCGTCGTGCGGGAGCGCGACGGCTGGAGCTGGCGCGTGCTCGCCCGCCCTGTCGACTGGCCGGAGCACGCCGCGATCGAAAGCAGCTTCGGATCCGCCGAGGACGACCGGCTGCTCTACGTCGCGGCGTCGAGGGCGGGCGACGAGCTCGTCGTCGGGCGCGCTCCACTGCCGAACAGCGCTTCCCCCTGGGCGGCGTTCGAGCCCTGGCTGGAGCGGCGGGGAACGATGCTGGAGATGCCGCGCGGTCGAGCGGCCGAGCGCGAGCGTTTGCGGACCGGCCGCGACGCGATCGAGGCGCGCATAAAGAGCCTGGCCCGAGAGCGCGAGGCCCTCGCCCGCCCTTCCTACGAGTTCGAAGCCGTGACGACGCTCGTCAGGGAGCCGTTCGCCGAACGGCCGCCGGGCGCTCGCGCGCCATTGGAGCGCGCGGAGACATCTCCCGCGCCGACGCACGAGCCGCGGCCGGATCCGCGCGGCGCCTCGTGGGGTCGAGCGCTGCATGCCGCGCTCGAGGCGGCCGCGCGTGGCCTGGACGGCGAACGGCTCCACCGCCACTGTCGCGCGCTCCTGCTGGAGAACGAGAGACCGGAGGTGGACGGCGAGCCGACGGAGCTCGACGATCTGCTCGACACCGTTGCGCGCGTGCGCGCTTCGACGCTGTGGGCGCGCGCCGAGGCAGCCGCCCTCCGAGTCGTCGAGGTCCCCTTCGCGCTGCCGTTGCCGCCCACGGCCGAGCACGGCCCACGCCGCGTGCTCGAGGGCGTGATCGATCTCGTTTTCCGCGAGAGCGACCACTGGGTGATCGTGGATTACAAGAGCGACGCGGGTGCCGACCCGGCCTTCCACCACCGACTCGCAGCCTACGCCCGGCAGATCCGCGCCTACGCAGACGCATGGGAGCAGATGACCAGTCAGCCCGTCGGGCAGATGCTCCTCTATTTCACCGCCCGCAACGAGGCCGTAGAGGTCAAACGCTAGCGGCGCCCGAAGGAAAAGCGGGGACGACGCGCCCGCGCCGTCCCCGCCGGCTCGACGAACCGGGCCTCCTGGAGACCCGGCTCGACTCCGGGGCTAATCGCCGGATTCGATCTGCTGACCCGACCCTTCCGCCGCAACATGAATCCGACGCGGCTTCGACTCCTCTTTCTTCGGCAACACGATCGTCAGCACGCCGTCACGGTACGTAGCCTTCACGTCGTCCGTTCGCACATTGCTCGGGATGGTGAAGCTCCGTTCGAACCGGCCGTATCGCCGCTCCATGAGCCGGTACTCGCCCTGCTTGTCACGGATCTCCTCCGCCTTCTTCTCGCCCGAGACCGTCAGCACGTTGCTCTCGATCGTCAGCTCAATGTCCGCCGCCTTGATGCCCGGCGCCTCGAGCACGAAGCGCAACTCGTCCGCCGTCTCGTACACCTCCGCCGGCCAGCTCAACACCGAGTCGCCGTACGTCGGCAACGTCTGATCGAACAGCCGGTCCATCTCCCGGCGGATGTCGAACAGCTGCTCCCACGGATTCCGTCCCACGCGTCGCATGATCTGCACCATGATGACCTCCTTCAGCTCGTCCTTCCGCGTCCTGCCACACCCTGCCGCCGTTCCGGCTGAGAGTGCGGCGCCGCCGTGATGACGCTTGCATCCGACGTACCACCGAGAATCGCCAGATTTGCACATCCGCGGCTGCATGCGAGGCAGAGCACCGCGTCCTACCTGCCAGAAAGACAGCACTCCCCACCTGGGCTCGCCGCCGTGGCACGGCTCTTCCACTCACGGGGTCCGGACCGGACGAGAACTTCGGCGGGAGGGGGTCATGGCGCTGACGGCGTGTCGGGAATGCGGCAGAGAGGTGAGCACCGAGGCGGTGAACTGCCCGCACTGCGGCGCGCCGCGACCGGCGGCCGCATCCGCCGCGGTACCGTCCGCCGCGGCGCCATCGGCGGATCGCGTGGCGCCCCCGGTCGAGCGCCGGCGAGGATCCGGAATCGGCACGATCGTGGCCGTCGTGCTGGCACTCGCGGCCGTCGCGGCCGTGCTCTGGTACTTCGGGCTGATCGACCTGCAGTAGCAGGTCGCTGAAGGCGACCTGCTAGGGCTTCGCCTCGCGCTCAGCGGCCGAAGCGACCCTGGAGCAGCGCCTGCGCGAGCACATGATCCTCGAGTGCGTCCTCGAGCTGCTGCCGGCTCGCCCCACTCGGCAGGTCCAGCTCCGAGTCGACCGCAAAAAGCTGGAACCGGTACGTGTGCACACCCCGACCGGGCGGTGGACACGGCCCCGAGTAGCCCACCTTCTGCGTCCCGTTCTTCCCTTGCGTGGTGCCACCGCCCAGCGTGGAGGCCGCTCCATCGGGCGGCACGGCTTCCGGGATTTCGGCCCGATCGGCCGGGATGTTCCAGATCAGCCACTGCACGAATGTGCCTCGCGGGGCGTCCGGATCGTCCACGATCAGAGCCAGGGTCCGCGCGCCCTCCGGCACGTCTTCGACGGCGAGAGCGGGCGACACGTCCTCCCCCGTGCAGGTGAAGCGAGCCGGAATCGCCGCCCCATCCCCGAACGACCGGGACTCGATCCGCATCGTGCCCTCCTCCATCGCGCCGGCTGGGTTGGGTGAACGGGGCGGAGCCATGCCCTCGTCCGGCGCAGCCGCCGAAGACGCGGCGCTCGCACGCCCCTGGGCCGAGTCATCGGCTCCGCGGCACGCTCCGAACGCGACAGAAACCGCCACCAGCACCGCCATCGCGCGATCGCGCTCGGACATGATCTCCTCCTTCCGCGCTCCCGTCTCGCGCAACGAACGTACCGCCCGACCTCAACCGCCGGCCCCCCATTGCCCCATCCATACTCCCGCCAGGAACACCACACCGCCGCCCAACACCACCTGTACCACCGTCCGACCGAGCGGGCTGTGCATGTAGCGGAATCGTATATACGCGATCGTCAGAAGCTCCAGGACGACCACCACGTAAGCCACGGGCAACGCAGTCGACAGATCCCGGATAAGGAACGGAAGCGTGTGCAGCATTCCGCCGACCACCGTCGCCAGACCCGTGATCGCTCCACGCAGCCAGGGGTGACCGCGACCCGTCAGCTTGCCATCATCCGACAGCGCCTCCGCCAGCCCCATGCTGATCCCCGCTCCCACCGCGGCCGCCAACCCCACCACGAATGCCTTCATCGCGCTCAATGTCAGCGCGGCCGTCGCGAACAGCGGAGCCAGCGTCGACACCGATCCGTCCATCAATCCTAGCAGCGCCGGCTGCACCGTCTGCAGCACGAAGCGGTGGTGCGCTTCTCTCTCCGTGGGGCCCATGCCTGCTCCTTCTCCTCCTGGTCCGGCCTTGCCCGACGCCCTTCGGTGGCCGTAATGATAACAATTATTGATACCAGGAGCAAGGAGCCTCCACGGGAGGTTCAGAGGCGGTCGGGCACTGGCTCCACGCAGGCGGGGGTGTCGTTACGGGGGTCGTTCACGAGGGTGGAGACGGGGATGGCTTCGAGGTCCTCGTCGCGCGAGTAGGGACGGAGCAGCGCGCGCAGCGCGGGCGTGGCGGCGTCGGGATCGAGCCAGCCGTGCCGGGCATCGCCTTCCAGGATGACCGGCATGCGGTCGTGGATCGGCCGAACGAGGTCGCACGGCGTGGTCGTGAGAATGGTGCAGGAGAAGAGCGGCTCCTGGCCGGAGGGAGCCCAGCGCTCCCACAGTCCGGCGAAGGTGAAGGGGTGCCGGTCGCGGCGACGGATGTGGAACGGCTGCTTCACCGTCCCATCGCGCTTCCACTCATAGAAGCCGTCGGCCGGGATCAAACAGCGACGCGCGGCGAAGGCGTCGCGGAACGCGCGCAGCGAATGGGCGGTCTCGGAACGGGCGTTGATCATGCGGGCGGCGCCGCGGGGGTCGGCCGCGGAGAAGGGCACGAGGCCCCATCGGAAGCGGGCACAGCGGAGCCCCTGTCGGCCGCGTCCGACCGCGATTACATGCTGGGTCGGCGCAATGTTGTAGCGGGGCGCATAGTCGTCTGGGATTTCGACACCGAGCTCGTCACGGAGCGCTTCGGCGTCGACCGCGAGGCTGAAGCGGCCACACATGCCGGTCGTTTCCTTGCGTCGGTTCGAGAGGTTGCACCTCGAGGCAAGCTCCGGCGGCCCGCGGCGCCGGTCAAGCCCATCTCAACGAGATGAGCGCGGCGCCCGTCATTGGCGGAATGTACGCGCCACGCCGCGGCGGAGGCGACACGGTTACACTGGCCGCACCGCCGCTTCAACTACTTTCGCCTGCACAACTGGACGGGCTACATCGCCCTTGGCCTGACGCTTCTGCACCCTTCGATCCTGCTCTTCTCCCGGGAGGCCGGCTTCGCCGCCCCCGCGAAAGCTGGGCGCGGCCGCCGAGGCGGCGTAGTCGCTTCGGGTGGTTCCTATGACCCACTACCGTACCCCGTCAGCTCGACGTAGCCGACCGCGGTGATCTCGCCCTCCGGCGCCACGCCACGCGCCGTGACGGCGCCCTCCCAGTAGAGGAAGGCCAGATCGAGCTCCTGGTCGAGGGCGCGTGGTCGCACGCGTAGCGACAGCCTGCGCGAGGGCACCTCCACGACCCAGCCCAATGGATAGGTCACACCGGACGCAGGGCTCCGCCATTCACCGGTCGCCCGCACGCGGACGTCGCCCGAGCCGAGAGTCGATACCGAGCCGTCGGGCGCGATCCACGATCCGGCACTGTACGGAGATTCTCCTTCCTTCCGCCGCAGGCGGTAGTACATCAGCTCCGCGCCATCGGAGAGCTGGAGCGCGAACCAGTCCCAGCCGACTTCGCCAGAGGAGAGCGAGCTGGTCCCCCATTCCCGGTCCATCCATGCGAGGCCGTTGACCCGGAAGGTGCCCTCCACGGTGCGCAGCGTGCCGCGCGCCGGCATCCGCGTCAGGGAGTAGTAGTACGACGCGTTGCCGGGCTCCGGGCCCTTGCGACTCAGCCCTCGCTCGCCCTCGAGCACCGGAGGCTTGAGGCTTCCGAGAACCAGATCGAGCGAAACCTCGCCCTGCGTCGCCCTCAGCCGCAGCGGCGGCGTTCCCGGCGTCGTCGGCACCTGGCCCGCGGCCCCCGCCGGCAGCGCGCTCACGCTCCAGTCCTCGACCCAGACGCGCAGCGGGTTCGCCTGCGCTCCCGCCAGACCCTGGGCGCCGCGGGCGAATCGCTCGTGCGCGCTGAACGAATCCCGCGCGACATCGGTCACGGCGAAGTGTGCCATGAAAGCGTCCTCGGCCGCCCAGGCCAATGCGCGCGCGGGCCGGGATGCGGCGAGCGCGCTGCGGAAGAACGTCAGCTCGAAGCCGAAGGCGCGGCCGTCCGGCGCCGTCAGGTTACCCGTGAAGTACCACCACTCGGTGCGGTAGCCCGGGTGCGGGCCGTGATCCGCAGGGAACGACAGTGGACGGGGTGCGAACGCCCTGAGATAGCCGCTGTCGGACGCGGAAAGGGTGGAAACGACGTCGAGCCGCTCGCGCGGCGTCACGTCTCGCGCGCAGCCGATCGCCGCGAGAGCGGCGGCCAGCAACAGCGGCCGCAGTCTCATTCCTCCCTCAGAGCCTCGGCCGGGCGCGTACGCGCCATGCGCCACCCGGGATAGAGGCCGGCGAGCAGAGCCGCTACGATCGCGAGCGCGAGCGCCTGCGCCAGAACCGCCGGCGGCACGCTGAAGTGCAGCGTCCACCCGAAAGAGCGGCGGTTGATCACGCGGACCATGACGAAAGCCATGGCGAGACCGAGTGGCAGCGACAGGAGCCCGGCGCAGAGGCCGACGAGGCCGGTTTCGGTCGTGATCAGGCGACGCAGCTCACCGCGCGTGATTCCGGTCGCGCGCAGAATGCCGAGCTCGCGACGCCGCTCGAGCTGCAGCGCCATCAGAGACGACAGCACGCCAATGAACGCGACCAGGAAGGCGAGGAACCGCAGCACCGCGGTGATCGCGAAGGTGCGATCGAAGACCTGCAGCGAAGCTTCGCGCAGCGTCCGGTTGGAGCGGATCATGACGTCCTGCCCGGGCGCCGTACGAGAGCGCAGGCGAGCGACGAGCGTGTCGGCGGAAACCCCGACGGCGGCGTAAAGGCCGAGCGCCGATATACCGTCATCGCGCCACCAGCGCCGGTAGGTCCGGCTCGCCATGATCACGACACCCTGATCCGATCCGTAGTCGTAGAACACGCCGGCGACCGGGAAATCCCGCGCTCCCCGATCGGTGTTCAGCCGCACGGCATCGCCGGTGCGCAGCCGATGCCGGTACGCGAACGGCTCCGAGACGATGACCGCGCCGCTGTCCTGAAAGGCCGGCCAGACGGCGCGGCGGGCGCTCCGGAAGTCGAAGCCGCGCTCTCCACGGGCCCCAATGCCGAGCGCGACGACGCGGACGGGTCCCTCCGTCGAGCGCACCTGAACCCCGCGATTCGTGCTCACATCGGCGACGCCCGGGGCGGCCAGCAGCCGCGCCACGAGCGCCGGATCGAGCTCCCCCTCGGTTCGGCTCGAGATCGAGCTGGGCGCGGATACGTAAACGTCGGCGCGCAGCGTGGTGCCGAGCCAGTGCTCCACCGTTCGGCGGAAGCTGCCGATCATGATGCCGAGCGCGACTGTGACGGACACCGCCACCGTCAGCGCCGCGATCGCCGGGGCCGTGCGGCTGAGGCGTGACGCGACGCCGCGCGCGGCCATGGCGCCCTGCAGCCCCAGGAGCCGACGCAGCGGACGTCGCGCCGCCGCGAGAAGCCCGAGCGAGGCAACGGGCACGATCAAGGCCGCCCCCATCACGACGGCGAAGAGCCCGCCGAACGCGACCGGTATCGAGCGACCGGCGGCGCCGAGCACGATCACGCCGGCGACGCAGACCAGAGCACCGCCCGACCCGAGCCGCGGCGCCAGGCGGCGAAATCGCGCCTCCAGCACCGAGCGGGTGAGCGCCGCGCGCGGCGGCGACATCGTAGCCTCGAGGGCGGCTGGCAGCGTGGCGAGGATCGTGGCGGCCACGCCGAGCAGACCGACGCCGAGCAGCGTCGACGCCGGCAGGGAAATGCCACGCACGGACACGACGAAGTAGAGGTCGTTGATCGTGCGCGTGACGAGACGGAGCAGCTGACCGGCGAGCAGTACGCCCAGGGCGAGGCCGATCGCCGACCCCACCGCACCGAGGAGCGCGCCCTCGCCGAGAATGAGCACGAAGATCTCGCGGCGCGTGACCCCGAGCGCTCGCAGCGTCCCGATCATCTCGCGGCGCTGCACGACGGAAAAGCTGGTGCTGTCGTAGATCAGGAACATCCCGAAAATCAGCGCCAGCAGGCTCAGTGCCGTCAGATTCAACGAGAAGGCGCGCGTCATCTGCACCACCGAGGTCGATCGTCCTGCCGCTGCGACGATCTCCGCGCCGGGAGGCAGGAGGCGTCGAGCGCGCATCCGCAGGGCGCCGCCCGCTTCGCCCGAAGGCAGGATCAGATCGATCCGGTCGAGTCGGCCCACCCTGTCGAGCAACTCCTGTGCGGTCGAGAGATCCGCGATCGCGACATCGCGCAAGCCCGCGCGATCGATCTCCGCCTCCGGCCTGAGCAGTCCGACCACCGTCAGGCTCCGCAGCCGCAATGCGACGCGGACGGTCAGCGTGTCGCCCGCTGCCACGCCGAGCCCCGCGGCCGTCTCCTGCGAGAGCAGCACCGCACCAGGAATCGTCAGCAGTTCGCCGAGCACACCCGACCCGACCGCCGGCGCCCCCCTTCCTGGCGCCGACTCCTCCGCCAGCGCCCCGGCGGGTCGTGGTGCGTATGGCCTGAAGTCGCCTTCCGCGAACGGATCCACCCCCAGCACGTGCAGCGTTCGCGACGGCGGCCCCGGCACCGCCACGTAGCCCTCGACCACCGGCGCCGCCCGCCGCACACCCGCTTCGAGCCGCAGCCGGCGGTACACGGAGTCGGGGATCCCGGCGGTGCCCGCGACCACCTGGTCGGTCGTTCGGCCGGTCACCGCCTCCGTGGAGAGCGTGAAAGCCCGGCGTGCGCTGCCGTTCGCCAGGTGGATCGCCACCACGACGGCCACACCGAGGGCGACGCCGAGCACGGCCAGACCGAGCTGCCATGGGTGACGGGGGAGGTGCCGCAGCGTCGAGCGAAGGAGCACGCGCCGGGGCATGGGTAAGGTCAGTCCGTCCGCGCCGGCTCGAGCCGACCATCGCGAAGCACGAGCGCACGGTCGGCGAGCTCGAGCACGTCCGGGCTGTGCGTGACCACCAGCATCGTCCGGCCCGGGGCACGGACGAGGTCGTCCAGCAACCCCAGCACCCGCGCCCCGGTCTCCCGATCGAGGTTGCCGGTCGGCTCGTCGGCGAGAATCAGCTCCGGCTCGTGCGCGAGCGCCCGCGCGATCGCTACGCGTTGCTGCTCGCCGCCCGAGAGCCGGTCCGGGTAGGAGCCGGCGCGGTCGCTCAGACCGACCCTCTCCAGCAGCTCGCGCACCCGATCCTCGGCGCCTTCGCGGCGGTTCAGCTCGAGGGGCAGCAGCAGATTCTCCTGCACCGTCAGCGTCGGCAACAGGTTGAAGAACTGGAAGATGAAGCCAATGTGGCGGCGGCGGAAAAGCGTCCGCCCATGCTCGCCCAGCTCATCGAGCCGCAGTCCCGCGACCTCGACCGTACCCTGGTCGGGATCGTCAATGCCGCTGATCAGGTTGAGCAGCGTCGACTTCCCAGAGCCGCTGGGTCCCAGGATCGCCACGGTCTGGCCGCGACCCACCTCGAGATCCAGCCCATCCAGCACCACGTGGCGGCGATCGCCCTCGACGAACGTACGCGAGAGACCTCTCAGTCGCAGCACGACCTCGGAGGAGGAACGGGTGGAGCGGCTGGAGGGCGCGGAGGACGGGCTCAGAATCGAATGCCCACTCCGACGACGGGCACGACCGGCAGCGCCGCCAGTGCCTGCGGCTGCGATTGCTCGCTGGCGTCGAAGTGATAGAACAGAGCATCACGCCGGTTCAGCGCGTTCAGCACCCGCAGGTACGGGGTGAGGAATGCGTCTTCACCGAGCCAACTCACCATCCAGGTGTGCGAGAGCTCGCCGTCCACGCGCAGGTAGGGCTCATCGGGCGATCCGACCAGCTGCGGCGACGCCGGGTCGACGGCCGTCGACGCCATCACGCCGTCCAGCGCCGGACGTCCGCCGCCCGGTCCGCCTCCGGAGTCGCCCGGATGGATCGCCGTAAACGGCAGACCGGCGCCGTACGCGACGCGAACCTGGAAGCGACCGGCGGGGCCCGCGCTGCCCTGCAGCCCGGCGCTGACGAGATGGCGCCCCGAGAAGACGCGGTCGGAGCGATCGACCTCGACGCCGGCAGGCGTCTCACCGCCGCGCGGCCAAAGCCAGGCGAGCGAATAGCCGAGCCAGCCCTGGATGCTGCCGGTGCCGCGACGGATCCAGAAGTCCAGCCCGGAGGCCTGGTCCCGCCCGTCCGGATCCGTGGGAATCCCCTCATAGATCTTGTGGAATGCCTCGACGCCCAACCGGACGCCGTCGGCGAGCTGCTGGTCGAGTGAGACCACGATGTGCGAGGCGGTCGCGACCGCGAGCAGATCGGTATAGACGTTCCCGGGCAGCGTCTGGTCGGCGTCCGGCGACGTCAGCACCGACTCGGGCGCGCGCACGTACTGGTGATACTGTCCGGCAGCGATGGTCAGCGCAGCGTTCTCGGACACCAGCCACGTCGCCAGCAGCCGGGGCGCGAGGTGCGGGGCGGGCTCCGCCGCGAAGAGGTCGAAGCGGAGGCCACCACGCAGCCGGAGACGCGGAAGCGCCTGCCAGGAGCCGTCAATGTAGCCGCCGGTGACGTCGCCGCTGAGCGCATTGCCGCGGAGCAGCGAGTCGGGCGCCGGGCGCCGGAGCCAGGCCTGGTAGTCGAGCCACTGGCGCTCGTACGAGCCGCCGTACTGAAGCTCGACAGCGCCGAGCTCCCGCGTCGCGTCGACGGCGGCGCGCATTCGGGTGACGGCCCCCTGCACCCAGAGATCCTCCGTTCCGACGATCGGGAGCCCCGTCGAGAAGCGGCCGCCGCCCAGCGTCACCTCCACATCGCCGCGATCCAGCGGCTGCAGATAACGGACGGAGCCGGCAATGTTGCCCCAGTGCGCGGGGCCGCGCTCGAGATCCTGCGCCTGGAGCCGGACGGATTCGCGGTTGCCGAACCCGGTCGCCGTGATCATGGCGCCCCCCTCAATGTGGCGGTCCAGCCGCAGCACGCCATCCAGGTAGCCGTAGGGGAACGCGTCGTTCTCGAACGCGCGCGCGCCGAGCCCATGCACGGTCCGACCGCTGATCAGGAAGCCCGCACCCGGACCGAGCGGCCCCTCCACCCGCGTGCGGGCGGAAAGCATGTCCACGTCCACCTGGCTGTGCATCGCGTCGCCGCGGGCGCCGCGGGTTCGCATGTCGAGAACGTAGGAGATGCCGCCGTCGTAGCGGGCGGGTGCGCCGCCGAGATAGAGGCGAGCCGAGCTGAGGATGTCGGCCTCGAAGGGTGCGATCAGGCC
The DNA here is from genome assembly GCA_963798855.1 of uncultured Gemmatimonadales bacterium. Classification (GTDB taxonomy): domain Bacteria; phylum Gemmatimonadota; class Gemmatimonadetes; order Longimicrobiales; family RSA9; genus CAWCUU01. The sequence goes on from CAWCUU010000003.1 coordinate 458,625, forward strand.
GCCCAAATGGAACGGCGCGTAGACGGGCGCCCCATCGAGCAGCACGAGCTTGAGGTCGGCCGCCGCGCCACGGACGTAGAGCACGTCCGACGGATCGACGCTCTCGCCGCTCGTCCCGGCGATATCGCCGAGACCGATCTCGACCATTCCGGGCGTGCTTTCGAGCGCCCGGACGGAGGCCTCCCCGAGCTCGGGAGCCGCAACCTGCACGGTGTCCATGTAGCTAGAGGATCGGTCAACCCTCGCCGTGATCGGAGGGAGCGCGACCGGTCTGAGCTGCAGCGCGAAGGTCAGCGAGAGCTGTCCTCCCGCCGGCACGGACACGTTGACTTCGAGGGGGGCGTGTCCGATATGGGAGGCGCGCAGCAGGCGATCGCCCGCCGGCACGTCGCTCAGCACGTAACGTCCGGCGTCGTCGGTCACCACCGTGATCCCCTGGCCCACGACCTCCACGGCCGCGAATGGCAGCGGAGGACCATCGACGCCGCTCACGACCTGCCCGCGTACCACCCCCGTCGGCGCGGGCGCAGGGCCGGACGCCCGCGCCGCCACGCGCTGCACCGGTAGCGGAACCTGCAGCGCGATCACGGCGACTACCGACAGAAGGCTGGGCATGTGGAAATTATAGCCGATCCGAGCGGCCAGTTCCACTCCGACCTGCGGTTCGGCGGTCGTCGAGCTAGGGCTCCACCCGGAAGACGATCTCGGTCGCGCTGCTGTCGACCGGCGGGCGCAGCAGCCGCAGAGCATCCCCCTGCTTCAGGAGCAGCGGATGGCCGTTCGCTCGAACGACGGCGCTCAGCGCGGAGCGAGGGATCAGGACCGTCAGATCTCCACCCTGCGCACCGCCGATCTCAATGTGGCCCTCGCCGGTGATGAATTGCGCGTCCATCGCGGCACCGCTTGCGCGCACAACGCCGAGCGGGCCGTCGATGAGCCGCACGCGAACGGGCATTCCGGGCGCCGCGTTGAGGATCGTGAAGTGCAACCTGCCGCCAAACGGCTGAACGGAGACCGCCGTAGAGGGCACATTCGCTTCGGGCGCGGGCGCCGGCGCCGCGGGAGCCGCGGCCTCCGGGGCCGGTTGGAGCAGCGACCGCGCATCGTTCCACAGGTCGATGGCGAGGCGGCGCAGGGGCGACCCGGGCAGCGCCGCCGCCGCGGCCGCGCTCACGAAGACGAGCAGCACGGCGGCACGAGCGAGCACCCGGCGCGCCAACGCCGTGCGCTGCATCCAGCGGAAGCGGGTGATCGACTCCGGCTCGAGGTCGGGAGCCGAGACGTCGATCCGCGATACGAGCAGCGAGAGCCGCTCCGAGGCACGACGCAGCTCGCCGACCTCGGCGGTGCAGGTCGGGCAGCCGGCGAGGTGCTCCGCGACCCTGTCCTGCTCGGTCGCGGTCAACTCGCCGTCGAGGTACGCCTGTAGCGTGCCCTCACTCGTGTGACTCATCGTCTGCCTCTCGTGCCTCGTACAACCGGGCGAACTTCTTCAGTGCTCTTGCGATCAACGTGCCAACGGAGCCCGGCGCGACATCGACCGTTTGCGCGATCTCCTTATAGCTGAAACCTTCCTCCCGCAGCAGCAAAAGCTGCCGATCCCTCTCGGGTAGCCGATCCAGCACTTCGCGAACCCCCTCGATGCGCTCGATCTTCTCCGCCTGCTCATCCGGTCGCAGCACGCTCTGCGGCGGGCTGTATCGACCGGTCAGCAGGCGACGTCGCCGCTCGGAGCTACGCGCCGCATCGCGGACCAGATTCGTCGCGACCGTGAACACCCAGGGCCGGACCTCCTCTTCCGGGAGACTCTGGCGCAGCAGCCGGACGAAACTCTCCTGAGCGATGTCCTGTGCGACGTCCGCGTCTCCGGTCAGCCTCTGGAGGTACCGAAACAGGGCGGGATAGAGTCTTTGGAACGTCGCATCGAAATCCACGGATTTCAGTCTCGTCGCTATGCATGGAACGTCCACCGCTCCGCTTTTCTGACACCACCCCCGGCCCAGGGGGTCCTTCGTTGACTGCGGCGGCACGGACCGCCAATCCTAGCGGACGGGCCGCTACCTCGCCCGTCGCTCACTGCAACCGGAGCAACGCGCATGGAAATCCGCTGCCGCGGCGTACGCGGCGCCATCACCGCCGAGCGCAACGACGCCGACTCGATCCTCCTCGCAACGCGAGAGCTCCTCGAACGGATCGTGGCGCGCAACGAGATCCGTACAGACAGCATCGTCTCCGTGATCTTCAGCACGACAGCCGATCTGAACGCCGCCTTCCCCGCCGTGGCCGCCCGCCGCCTGGGATGGGACGAGGTGCCGCTCCTGTGCACGCACGGAATGGACGTCCCCGGCGCGCTCGATCGCTGCATCCGGGTGCTCCTCCACTGGAACACCGAGCGCGCTGCAGTCGACGTCCACCCCGTATACCTGCGCGGCGCGGCTGCGCTGCGCCCCGATCTGGCCGGAGCGGAGCAGGCGCACGAGCCTCCGCACGACATCATTGCCATTCTCGGGCTCGGCCTCATGGGCGGCTCGCTCGCGGCGGCCCTCCGCCGCGCAGGGCACGCGCGCCGCGTCATCGGCTACGACGTCAATGCCGATACCGCCGCCCGGGCGCTCCGGCTCGGCCTCGTCAATGAGACGGCTCCCACGATCGCCGGCGCGTGCTCTACGGCGTCGCTGATCGTGCTGGCGGCCCCGGTCGGTCAGCTCGACGCTCTGGTCCGGAGCGCGGCCGAGGCGGCCCCGTCCGGTGCGCTGCTGATCGATCTCGGCAGCGTGAAGAGCCGGGTGGTCGCGGCCATGAACGCGCTCCCGTCCCGGGTCAGGGCCGTGGCAGGTCACCCCATGTGCGGCCGCGACGCGTCGGGTCCCGCCTCGGCCGAGCCGAGCCTGTTCCGCGGCGCTCCCTTCGTGCTCTGCCGCACCACGCGCACCAATGACGCCGCGGTGCGCGTGGCGGAGGCAATGGTCGCGGCGGCGGGAGCACGAACCGTCTGGCTGTCGGCCGACGAGCACGATGACCTCGTGGCCCGCGTCAGCCACCTCCCCTACGTCCTCGCCGTCGCGCTCGTCGAAACCGTCCGCGGCAGCGGCGAAGCAGCATCGCGGCTCGCGGCGTCCGGCTTCCGGGACGCGAGCCGGCTCGCAGCCAGCGAGCCGCGCGTCATGGGAGACATCCTGCTGGGCAACGCGCACCACGTCCGCTCGGCGGTCACCCGGGCGAAGGAGCAGAATGGACGCGCTGCTGACGGCCGTCGAGCAGGGGGACGGTGCGTCGTTGCGATCAGCGCTCGCCGCGGCGGCGGCGTGGCGCCGGACATGGGCGGGGCCGGCCGCCGGCTGAGCCGCCTGCCGTCACTGCGTCGGTGAGGCGAGCTTGCGATCGAACTCGCGCGCCTCCGAGAGCTGGTCGACGGAGTGCTCGACCGACTGGAGCTGCTGCTCTACCAGGGCGAGTCGCTTCTCCAGCAGCTCGATGTCTCGGTTCGAGCTCTGCGACTCCCTGGCGCGCGCGATCGCCTCGGCGATCGGCTTGATCGTGAAGCGCGCCGTGATCCCGGCCAGCGGGATCAGCACGATGAGGCAGCCGAAAAAGACCCCGGCTAGCGCGGTCAGGTCAATGGGCAGCACGTTCATGTGGACTCTCCGCGAATATCAGGTCGTTGCGCTTCCGTACGTCGCGGTCCCGGGCCGCGTTTCATGATCGCGCGGGACGCACCGGGATGATGACCCGCGTGCTCTGCCACTCGAGGAGGAGGTCGGTCGCGCCATCCTCGCCGGGAACGGACCGGATCGTGAACGTCTCGACCGGCGCATCGAGCCCTTCCGTCCGCGCCATTGCGCGGCCGACCTCCTGGCTGCGAATGGCCTCCGTATACTCCGACTCGTGTCCCCACTGCCGCGTCGAGCGATTCACGATGACCACCCATTCCTCCGGGCCCGGAATCGTGTAGATCGAATAGGACCCCGGCGCGACCCGCATTCCCGCGATATCGGCCGCGACCGGCAGGTGCAGCGTGGTCGGCTCGTTCGCGCCCGTGCGCCACAGCTTGCCATAGGGCACCGCGGTCCCGCCGATCATGGTGCGGCCACGGAGCGAGGGGCGGCTGTAGCAGATCCTGGCCTGAGCCGCGCCAACGGGTACCAGTACGGAGTCGTACGGACTGGCACGCCCCTCCACCTTCTGCTGCGGACTGCAGGCAAGGTTTCCCTGGGCCGTTGCCGCCCCGGGACAGAGCATGACGACTCCAGCGCACAGTGGGATGGCGAGAAGGTGCAAGCGGTCGCTCATGAGGCTCCTCCAGATGGGCTCGGGTGAGCTCGGTGGGACGCCCTCCCTGTGAGGCACACGTTAACGTCGGTGACGCACGGCGGGCTACCCGTCCTCCCCCACGACGGGACGCGCGTGCTCGAACAGGCTCCGCAGCTCCTCGTCGAACAGCGTGAAGAAACGGCCCCTCGGCAGCAGTGCGCGCCTCACGGATCGCTCCGGCTCCGCGGCCGCCGCGAAGTCGATGGACAGGAGCGAGGCGGTGCCGCTGGCACCGGTGCCGTAGGCGCACTGGCCGCTGACGCGCGCGACCCATTCCCGATCGTCGGCCACGAATCTGCGGACCGGCGCGGGCGGATCGGATGGCGACGCCGAGGGCGGCTGCGGCGCCGTGACGCCGAGCACCTGCCGGGCCGGTGGCGGAGGTGGCGGCGCGCCGGAGCCGTTGGATCCGCTCATTCGCCCGGATCCGCCGCCGCAAAGCGGATGCAGCGGGTCAGAAGGATGTCGGTCATGGTGATCCGAAGCTAAGCCCGGCCGGGGAGCGCCGTCCAGCGCCGGCCCGCCCGCATGGCCGGGGAATTGCAGCCTTCTGCCTGCAGGAAGGCAACGGCGGCGGGCAGATCCTGGTGGGGATAGCGCGCCGAGGCCGGCGTGCGACGCCGGTCTCGCCCGCGATTGAACGGTCACGAATCGGGTGATGCATCACGATCCAGAGAATCGGAAGTCCTCTCAGGAGACCGTTCTGGTCGCCGAGGACCACATCGACAGCCGGGACGCCTTGCGGACGTTGCTGGAGGCGTACGGCTATGCCGTGCTCGTCGCAGGCAACGGTCGCGAAGCCGTGGAGGTCGCCCGCGTCCGGCACCCCGATCTCATCCTGATGGACATCATGATGCCGGAGCTCGATGGCTTCGAAGCGATCCGCATCCTGCGCCGCGACCGGGAGACGCGCGCAATCCCGATCATCGCCGTGACCGCCATGGAGGGCGCCCGTCAACTCTCGCTCGCCGCCGGCGCGAACGACTTCGTCCCGAAGCCCGTGGACACCCGTCGGCTTCTCGACAGGATCCGGATCCTCGTCGGCCGGAGCGACCCGAACGTCAACGGCGGCGGCGGTACGGCCGGCGGCAGGACACGACATACCCACGACGAGCGACACGGACGGAAGCCTCGGCCCGGACAGGGTCTCTCTGGCTGACACCGAGGCGGCGGAAGTCCGCTTGACGTGCCCACGAAAACGGCCCGCGCCGAGGCGCGGGCCGTCGTGCATCAGGGAACGCCGACCGCCGGCCGGTGCAACGGGTCCGCCGACAGCGCCTGAAGCACATCCTCCCCGTAGAAGAGCCGGATGTAGTGGGCCTGTACCGACGTGATCCTGCGCACGGCCCAGACCAGCTCCACGTAGTTGGGCTCACGTGGAACGTGGATCGGCTGCATCCCGGCCTCGTGCGGCATACGGTCGCCCTTCCGATTGTTGCACGCGGAGCAGGCGGTGACCACGTTCGCCCAGGAGTTGTCACCGCCACGCGACATCGGCACGACATGGTCGCGGGTCAGGAACTCGCGACCTCGCAGCGTGGCCCGGTGCCGACCGCAGTATTCGCAGCGGTAGCGGTCTCGGGCGAAGAGGAACGTGTTGGTCACCTGTCTGCGGAACTTCCGGGGCACGTGAATGTAGCGGACCAGCCGGATCACGGCCGGACAGGTGATCTCGTGCCGTGCCGAGCGGAACACCCGCGACTGGTCGACCTCGAGAACTTCGGCTTTCCGGTCGAGGACCAGTCGGAGCGCGCGACGCACGGGCAGAAGAGTCAGCGGCTCGAACGACGCGTTGAGCGCCAGGCAACCCGAGGCGTTGATCGGATCCTCCCTTGGTCTGCAGGCTACGCCGAAATTCTAGCTAAACAGGCGTGCCTGGCACAACGGTCGCGTCCGCGTGGCGCCCCACGTATCAGAGCACGGCTACGGGATCCCGGTCCAGCGCGACGCGCAGCTCCGCGGTGCCGGCGCGCTGAGGGTAGCGCGTGAGGAAGGCGTGGCCGAGCCGCCCCAGCGCGGAAGCGCCCCTGGAGCGAAGCAGGAAGTGCCACCGCCAGCGATCGCGGATTCGGTCGATCACGCAGGGCGCAGGTCCGAGCAGCTCGATCGGGATGTCGGGACGGAGCAGCCCTCGCACCCACGCGGCCGCGTCTTCCGCGGCACGGGCAACGACATCCTCCTCTGTTGCGCTCACCACGACGTTGAGCAGCCGGCAGTGCGGAGGGTACTCGGGGTGCAGCCGCTCCTCCAGCTCACGCTCGGCGAAGCCGGTGTAGTCATGGTGGAGAGCGCGGTCGATCGCGTAATGATTGGGCAGCGAGCTCTGCACCAGCACCGCCCCGCCGAGCGGACCCCTGCCCGCGCGCCCCGCGACCTGCGTGAGCAGCTGGAAGGTGCGCTCGCTGGCACGGAAATCGGGCAGGTTCATGCCGACATCCGCGTTGATGACGCCGACCAGGGTGACGCGCGGGAAGTCGAGTCCCTTCGCGATCATCTGCGTTCCGAGCAGCACGTCGACCTCGCCGCTGCGCACGCGGTCGAGGATACGATGGTGCGCCCACTTCCCGGACGTGGTGTCCACATCCATGCGGGCGAGACGTGCGGCCGGAAAGGCTTCACCCACGGCGCGTTCGACCTGCTCGGTCCCGACGCCACGGTAGGCGAGCGCCTTCGAGCCGCACTCAGGACATCGGGATGGCGGCGTCTCCTCGTGGAAGCAGTAGTGGCAGACGAGGCGCCGCCGGGTCCGGTGGAAGGTGAGCGAGACGTTGCAACGCTCGCAGTGGCGGACGTGTCCGCAGTCGCGGCACTGCACGAAGGTCGCGTAGCCGCGTCGGTTGAGCAGCAGAATGATTTGCTCCCCCTTCGCCAGCCGGTCGGCCATCGCGTCGCGGAGCGGCGCCGTCAGGATCAGCGGGGCTCCTCGTCCGGCGGCCGCGCCCGTCTCCTCGTCGCTCGCGGCACGACGGCGCTCCTGGCGGAGATCGATGACGCGAACCGGCGGCAGTGGTCGCCCCTGGACGCGCTCCGGAAGCTCGAGCAGCCGGAACTTGCCGGATCGCGCATTCGCCCAGCTTTCGAGCGCCGGGGTCGCGCTGCCGAGCACGCAGACGGCATCCGCCATCCGTGCCCGGACCACGGCGACCTCGCGGGCGTGGTAGCGCGGGGCGTCGGACTGCTTGTAGCTGGACTCGTGCTCCTCGTCCACGACGATCGCGCCGAGGTGCTGCACGGGCGCGAAGATGGCGGAGCGCGCGCCGATCGCGATGCGGCGCTCGCCGGAGCGGAGCGCGCGCCACGCATCGTAGCGCTCCCCGTCCGAGAGCCCGGAATGCAGCACGGCCACGGTGTCGCCGAAGCTCGAGCGGAAGCGCGCCACCGTCTGCGGCGTGAGAGCGATCTCCGGCACGAGCACGATCGCCCCTCGGCCACGCCGTTCGACGACCTCGCGCAGCAGCTCGATGTAGACGAGCGTCTTGCCGGAGCCCGTAACGCCACGAAGCAGGAACGGACGCGGGTCCGTGCCCGCGGAGAGCAGCTCGGCGATCACGCGACGCTGCGCATCGGTCGGCGCATGGTCCGGCGGCGGGCTCGCGGGGGCGTCCGCGAACGGATCGCGCTCCAGCTCGGCATCGGAGTACTCCGCGAGGCCTTTCTCGATGAGCCCGTCGAGCACGGACCGCGAGAAGCCGAGAGCGCCGGTCAGATGCGCGATCTCCGCGGCTCCGCCCGTGCCCTCGAGCACCTCGAAGCATTCTCGTTGCCGAGTCGCCCGGCCGAAGATCCGATCGCGCTCGAGGAGGCTCGGCAGATGCTGGGCGAGTCGCAGAACGCGGCGCGTCAGGACCGGCGGCTCCGGCCGGCGCGCGTTGCTGAGCACGGCCGGCAACGCCGTGCGAAGCACCTGTCCGAGCGACGCGAGGTAGTAGTCGGCGACCCACTCGCACAGACGCAGCAGCAACGGCGGCACGAGCGGACCCTCGACGTCCGCCCCACCACCCGCTGCGCCCAGCCCCTCGTCGAGCACCCGCAGCACATCGCGGATGCGCTTCGCCGAACCGGGATCGGGCTCGGCGCCGGTGATCCAGCCGACGAGGCGACGTCGGCCGAAGGGCACGAGAACGCGGGTGCCGGCCGGCATGGCCGGACCGTGCAGCCGGTACGTGAACGTCTGGGCTAGCGGCAGGGGGAGCGCGACTTCGACGAGCATCCGGCGTCCGGCGGGCGACTACGTGACGATGCGGACGAAGTCGTAGGGCGGCCAGGGCCCCGTGATGTCGAACGCGAGCTCGGGGTGCGCCGAGATCAGGTCGTCGGCCTTCTCGACGAACCGGATCCAGGAGTCTCGCTCGACGAGGAAGGCGGCCCCGAAGAGGCGACCCTCGTAGCGGGGGAACGGCAGCGCGGCGCGGGCGAGGCGGCGCAGCTCGGAGTAGACGTGCGTCGCGAGCTCGCCCAGCTCGGGATCCGGCTCCTGGTCCGTGGCCGACAGGTGAAGGCGCAGCTCCCAGTGTCCTTCCAGAAACGCGATGCCCTCGTCGAGCACGATGTACTGATCCTGCAGGAAGCGCAGCAGTGGACGACGACCTCTGAAGACGACGCCGTACGGCGCGGGCAGGATGCTGCCCCGTCGCATGCTGGCTTCGATCACGCGCTGGTGCTCCTTCAGACGGTCGTCGTCCAGCACCGGCAACGTGAACGGCACCGTACGAACCAGCGCCTCGAGGTCGCGGTAGCGGATGCGCAGCAACTCGTCCAGCTCCGGCGTGACGATGTTGATGCGCCGCCAGCTGCCCGACCGGAGCGCGCCGTAGAAGTAGTAGCCGACGCCGGCCTCGACGCCCTCGTCGCCGTCTTCCTCACGGGCGCGGTCGATCGCCGTCCGCGCGGGTTCCTTCGCCTCGTCCAGACCGCTGGCCACGCTCAACGCTCCGCGAGCAGACGGAAAATCTCGCGCTGCGGCTCCGGCGGCGTCACCTCGGGGCCGGAGGCGTCGATATACACATCGATCTCGGAGCGGATGCCCACGTCGCCTGCCAGGTAGATCCCGGGTTCGATCGAGAAGCCGATGCCGGGAATCAGCGTCCGCACCTCGTGGGTCTCGAGGTTGTCGATGTTGGGCCCGGATCCATGCGTGTCCCGGTCGATCGAGTGTCCAGTGCGGTGGAAGAACGCCTCGCCGAAGCCGCGTCTGCTGATGACCCCGCGGACCGCATCGTCGACCTCGTACCCTTGAACGGTGCGGCCGGCATCCCAGCGCTCGCGCAGAAGCGCTACCCCCGCGTCGCGGGCATCGCGCACCGCCTCCCACACGCGCTGGACGTGGTCGTCCACATCCGGCCCGAGGACTGCCATCCACGTCTGGTCGGCGTAGACCATCTCCTCGGACTCCTTCGCCCACAGGTCGAGGAGCACCACGTCGCCGCGACCCAGCGCGGCGCCGCGCCCCTCGATCCCGTAATGCGGGTTCGCCGCGTTCACCCCCTTCGCGAAGATGCAGTCGGCCCCGGTGCCGACGCCGCGCTCGCGCAGCCGGGCGATCACCCATTCGCGCATCTCGCCCTCGTGCGGGTCCGCCCCCGACCTGACACGGTCGGCCAGGTGCTCGAACGCCTCGCGGGCGGTGTCCGCCAGCGCCCGCGCCGCACGCCGATGCGACTCCAGCTGCTCCGCCGTCCAGCGTGCGTAGAAGCGGGTGATCAGCTCGCCCGACGGCACGACGTCCGGACCAGCCGCGCGGATGAGCTCCACCACGCCCCACGGGACATAATCGATCGCGGGTACTGCGTCGCGGTCCACGGCCTCCATTGCCACCCTGTCGAGCGGCCCGAGGAGCTCCTCGAGCGCCGCGGCGAGCTCCTTCCAGCCCACATAGCGGCGACGCGGCCACGGCCAGCGCTCCCATGGGGCTTCCTCGATCCCGTGTATGACAGCCGTCGGCTCACCGTCCGCCGGGAGGAGCACGAAATAGCGGCGCGTCAGATCCCCCTGCCCCACCAGCGCCCGTGCGACCGGATTTCGCGCGTGCAGGTCGTAGAGCAGCCAGCCCCCGAGGCCGGCGTCGCGCAGCGCCTGCTGGATCTCCGGCAGCTGCTCGCGCAGCCTCTCGAATCCCGGCCTTATCAAGCCTCCCGATGCCACGCCGTTCTCTCCGCGCTGTACGTGCACTCACCGCCGCAGCGTCTACTCCGTGTCCGCAGAATCACCCGCATCCTTCCACTTCGTGCCTTTGATCAGCGCGAGGCCCAGCACCCGGTCGCGCATGATGAGTCGTCGCAGCTCCTGTCCGCCGGCGATCGCCTGGGCCACGCCGCGGAAGCCCCACTGCCGCCACGCCGACCGCAAGAGCGCGATCCGCTCGCGTAGAGATGGCAGGTCGAGCGGTCCCGTGCCGCCGAGCAGCGCCTGCCATGGATTCGCGGCGTCGACGAGATCCTCGACGTGGAGCTCCACCACGCCGGCCTCCCGCAGCATCTGCTTCCACTCCACCATCAGGAACGGGCGCACGCCGAGGTGCTCGATCAGCACATCCCGGCGCACGGCCTCCGGTGCGCGGTTCCAGACCGGCTGGATGAGCACGATGCTCGCCATCGGCTTGGCGACACGCGCGAGCTCGCGCACGACCCAGGCGGGATCCGACGCCGCCGAGAGCCCGACGTCCCCAAGCACGACGTCGAAGATGTCGTCCTTGTACGGGAGGTCGCCGAGCGGACCGGGATCGAAGTGGACGCGCTCGGCCAGAGACGCCTCGCGCGCACGCTCGGACGCCGACGCGATCAGCGCGGGATCGGGATCGACGCCCGAGCCCGATGCACCGGTGGTCGTGGCGAGGAACTGCGCCGAAAGGCCGCGCCCGCACGGAGCCACCAGGAACTCCGTCCCCGCGCCGATCTCCACGAGCTGCGCGATGCGACGATACACCGCCTCCTCTCCTGGCGAGAGCCCGGCTCTGCGGCTGAGCCGGGCCAGACCGAGAACCGTGGGCTGCGCGTCCAGGAGGGTCGGGGTCGCGGCGCCTCCCGCGTCCACGCCGGTGGCGGGCTCGGCGACCCCGTTTTCGGCGCGGTCTGGACGCTCGGGTCCGGGCCGCTGCTGAGAAGGCATCCGTCGAATGTAGGTCGGCGCGGAAGTGCGGGTCAATCCTGGGTCGGCAGGTTGTCAACGGCGGATAGAAATGTCCCCGGAGTTAGGCGGATAGAACTGTCCCGGGTTCAAGGTGCGTTCTCGCTCACCCGCGTGGGGGCGTCGGGCCGTAGCGAAGCGGAGGCCACGACTGCGGTCCCGGACATCTCCGACCGGCTCGGTTTCCTCCAGAACGTGGGCCCCCTTCCGAGAGCCGGCGCACGCCGCCACGGGTGGTCCGGCGGTGCGGTCTTGGGCGCTGGGGTGGCCTTCCTGCCAGAATGGCCTGCGCCATTTCGTTTCTGCGGCCCGATCTGCGTTCGGGGAAGGGTAGGACCAGGGCTCGTCGCGGCTGCCGAACTGCTCTCCCCCGATCGGCGCTGGGTTCGTGGAGCTGCGGGCGTCCACGCGCACTCGTGCTCTTGGCCGTTGGCCCGCCGGTGAATGACTCGGACTCGGCCGTCCTCCGTCTGACGCACCAGTACCTTGCTGCCTGCCGGAACCCGGCCTCTGGCTCTGCGATCGAGTTGCAGCCCGCGTCGATCGAACTGGACGACGAAGTCTTTGCTCACCACGCGCTCGGACTCCAGGCAGAAGACGTCATCCAGATTCAGCGACGCATTGAGAGCCAGATGGTAGTCGGCGTGATCTGCCGGCGCCTGGGCGAAGCGAGCATTGTGCGCCGCCAAATACCGCTCTCGCACGTAAGCGTTGGCCGCCGCGTCGTCTTCAATCCCGACACGCCGCATCTTCTTGATCAAGCGGTCTTGATGCACGCCATTGCTACGCTCGATCCGCCCCTTCGCCTGAGGGCTGCCGGCCCCGATCACCTCAATGCCCAATTTCTTGCACATCAGACCGAAAGCCGTGTGTACTTCCAGTCCCAGAATCCGCTCCCGAGGCCTCGGCTCCCGCTTGTAGATCGTGTTCCAGTCCGTGTATAGCGCCCGTGGCACGCCATAGAGCGCGATCCACTCCTGAAGCACGAAAGCCGCCGCCCAGATCGTCTCCTGCTCGCCAAAACGCAGCAGGGTCTCACCCGTGGCGTCATCGACCATATTCATCACGCAGCTGCGCGCGCCGGCCCTCTCTCCCCGTCCCTCGTACCAGTCGTGGAAGCTGCCATCCAGCTGCACCAACTCTCCGAAGTGTCTGCGTCGCTCGCGCCGCCGCGGCCGCACTCGGCTCCGCCGGACCCGACTCCACTGCCCGGCCTGCACCATCCAGTCGTGCAGCGTCCTGCGCGGGATTTCGATCCCGTCCTCCTCCTGGAGGTGCTCCGCCGCTAGCGTGGGCCCGAACCGCTCTGCCGGACCGCGCTTCGCATTGCCCCCATACTTCTCCTCGACCAGCCGCAGCACGCGCGCCCGCTCCGCGGCCGGCCGCGCCCGATTCGACGCCTTCCCCACTCCACCGTGCACCAGAGCGGCGCGGCCACCCGCCCGATAGCGGGCGACCAGCCGCTTCGCCTGCCGGTAACAGACCCCCATCAGCACCGCAGCATCTTCGAGTCGAAGACCCCGCTCCACCACCCGCTCGAGGACCACCGCACGCTCGTGCTCCTTCGCACTCATCGCTGTCCGCTCCACCGAGGCCTCCTCTCTCTGAGGCCTGCAGTCTAGGGGACAGTTCTATCCGCCGCGGATGGGGACATTATGATCCGCCGTCAACATCCTGGGTCGGCAGGTCGGCGAGGGCGCGCATGACCTGCACGGCGCCGACCCCCAGCGCGTCCGGCGCGTAGCCGCCCTCGAGCACGACGACGAGGCGTCCGGCAGCGTGCACGTCCGCCACCTGGCAGAGTCGGCGCGTCAGGGCGTGGAGGTCCGTCGGCTCGAGGCGAAAGCCGCCCAGAGGGTCGCCCGCCAGGCAGTCGAAGCCCGCGGAGGCGAGGACCAGGTCGGGATGAAAGGACCGGGTCGCTACTTCCAGCGCAGCGTCGAAGCGTGCGAGGAAGACCTCCCCGTCGGTGCCACGGGCGAGCGGCACGTTCAATGTGGTACCCGCGCCCGCGCCGGCGCCGCGCTCGACTTCGCCGCCGCTCCCGGGGTAGTGCGGGCTGAGGTGTAGCGACAGGTAGAAGACGCTCGGGTCCTCGTAGAAAATCTGTTGTGTACCGTTGCCGTGGTGGACGTCCCAGTCGACGATGAGCACGCGCTCCGCGCCGGCGCGCTGGGCGTCGCGTGCCGCGATCGCGACATTGTTGAAGAGGCAGAAGCCCATCGCGCGGTCGGCGGTCGCGTGGTGACCCGGCGGCCTGCACGCGGCAAAGGCGTGGACCGCTTCTTCATTCAGCACGAGCCGCGTCGCGGTCAGAGCACACCCCGCAGAGGCGATCGCAGCGTCCCAGGATGCGTCGGAGACGATGGTGTCGAGGTCGAGCGCGACGTGCTGGGACCGCTGTTCGGCCAGCCTGACGGCGTCACGCACGCGCTGCACATGGGCATCCGTGTGAACGCTGCGGATCGCCGCCTCATCGGCCGGCGTCGCCTCGACCGGCAGCACGTGGGCGAGCAGCGCGGGAGTGGCCGCTTCCAGGGCTCGCACCAGGGCGGGAAGCCGACCCTGGTGCTCAGGATGCTGCCAACCTGTGTCGTGGCGGCCACAGTCCCGGTGGGAGGCGAACGCGATCGGACGGATCACGCGGGCTCGTACTGCAGCCGGTGCGCCGTCTCGGTCAGCATCTCCGCGCCGTCCTCGGTGATCGTCATGATGTCTTCGAGACGGATGCCGAACTTGCCGTACTGGTAGATCCCGGGCTCATCGCTGAACGTCATGCCCGGACGGAGCTCTGTGTCGTTGCCCCTCACGAGATACGTCCATTCGTGCCCCTCGAGCCCGATGCCATGCCCCAGTCGGTGCGTGAAGAGGCGGTATCCCGGGCCATACCCCTGCTCCGTGATGAAGTCGCGGGCGGCCGCGTCCACCGAGCCGGCGGGGCGTCCCGGCCCGGCCGCCCGCAAGGCGATCTGCTGCGCCTCCTTCACCACGTCGAAGACCTTCTGCGCCTCGGCCGAAGGCGCTCCGAAGGAGACGGTGCGGGTATCGTCCGACTCGTAGCCGTGGACCGTCAGCCCGCCATCCACGAGAACGATGGTGCCGTCACCGATCGGCTTCGGGTTCGGCGCGCCGTGAGGGTAGGCCGAGGACTCGCCGAACAGCACGAGCGCACCGCCCTCGTAGCCGAGCTTCTGCATCGCGGCCGCGACGTTCCGTGCCAGCTCCGACTGTGTCATACCGGGCCGCATGGTGGCGAACGCCGCGTCGTAGGCCTCGAGCGTGATACGGTTCGCGAAGCGCATGATGTCGACCTCGTGCTGCGTCTTCACGCCGCGCGTGAGGTGGACGATCGGGCCGGCGCCGACGACATCGAACGCGGGTCCGGCGGCTTCGGCCAGCGCCTCGAGGACGAAGACCCGGGCGCTGTCGTCCACAGCGATCGAGCCTCCGTCGAAGCCGAAGCCCCGGACGCTCTTCACGATCAGCGCGTACGGACTCTCGTCCTCCTGCCAGGCCCGGATCTCGAAACGGTCCTTCACGCCCAGCTCCGCTCGCTGTTTCTCGAACGCGGGCGAGATGAACACCGCGTCTCCGCGCTGCGGCAGCAGCATGCCGAAGAGCCTCTCGCTGCGGCCCCATGCGACATCCGCGAAATAGCCGAGCGACGGGCCCGGCTCGATGAACATCGCGGCGATCCGTCGCTCCGCCATCAACTGCTGCGCCCTGGTGCGCCGCTCCGCGCGCTCGGCTTCGCTGATCGGCGGCGGCGGGTCCGCGGCCTGCAGCGCCGCGATCGAAGGCGGGAGCGGCCCGGCAGCGCCATGCGGATCGCCGGTCCGCGCGAACGATGGAAGCGCCGTACCTAGCGCCGCTACGCTGCCGGTGGCGAGAAAAGAGCGTCGGTCCATGGTATTTCCTGGTTCGGGGAGCTTGCGGCCGCGGCGCTCACGCGCGCGGCGGCTCGAGACGCGAGAGCGTACGCAGGTTACGCCGTGCACGCGCCAGCAACAACGCGAGCATGCCGCCGACCACGATGAGGCCCGCCAGGTCGTACAGCGTCGCTCTCACGCCGAGCAGCCGGAACGGCAGAGCCAGTCCGTAGGCCGCCGCCGTGTTCAGGGCGATCAGCACGACGCGGATCTCCGTCGGACCGAACAGGCCATAGCTGAAGCTGAACTCCCCGAAGACGTGGGTTTCGAGGTAGACGTTGATCGACAGGATCAGGTACGCCACCACGATGGCGAGGCCAACGGAGAGGAGCATGTACGGCGAAAACCCGAGTCCGATGCCGATCGCCGCGGTGGACCAGGCGTCGGTGAGGTGGTCGAGGTAATAGCCGTAGCGTGGCCGTTGCGCGTTGCGGACACGTGCGAGGGTGCCGTCGAGGCTGTCTCCGATCCATTGCACGACGAACAGCGCGCTGGCGACCCAGAGCCAGCGGGCATCCCGGTTGGTCAGCATGTACGAGGCGGCGATGCCGCCCGAGGCGATGAGCCCGAGTACCGTCAGGTGGTCAGGCTTGACCCACACGGGCAGCGCCCGCGCGAGCCGGGGCAGCACCGCCTGCTCGAAGCCGTGGAGGAGGTGGCGCGACGTCCGCCGGTGGCTCCCGCGCTGCCCGGTCCCTACACCGGCCTCCGCCTTCCGCGCCCCGCTGTCTTCGCTCATTCCTCGGGGATCACGAACCAGAGCCCGAGGTAGACGAACCGCCCAGAACGCCGCCGAGCCACACGTCCGATGCCGATCTGCGCAGGGGAACCGGTTCGATCATCATGCCTCCAGCGATCCACGATCCGCGATGTCGGGCGCCTCGTGTCTCGCGCCCCGTACCGCCACCCCTGCGGCGCGCGCGGCAGCGACGAGGGCCGCCCTGATCTGCGCGGCGTTGAGGTAGTGGCGCAGACGGATCGTATAGCCGCTCCGCTGCGTGCGCAGGCGAATGCGTCCTTCGGTCATCTCCAGGGCCGTCACGTCGGCCCAGGCGACATCGAAGGCGCGCAGCGGCGTCAGACGCGCCCGAACGCGCCCGCCATACAGCCGAATGCGGCGGCGCGCTTCCATTCTCGCGGCGAGCGTGGGCCGCAGCACGCCGAGGACGAGGAGCAGAACGCCGACCACGATCTGCGGATTGAACGGCCGGTGCCCGTGCGCGACGCGGAAGCCACCATCCGCGAGCAGCACGATCCCGGACAGGATGCCGGTCCAGCCGACGCCGTGCCGCTCGCCGCCATCGCGCAGATCCCGCACGACGGCGATGGTCATGCCGAAGGCGGCGGCGAGCTCGACGGCGGCCAGTCCGACATCGACGCTCTGGCCATCGCCGAGCCGCGCGAGCGCCGCGGGCACGAGCGCGAGAATGCCGACCCCGTCCTGCAACGCCTGAAGACGGCCCCGAATTCCGAGGCGCCGGTCGAGGAGCGGGATCACGACCTCGGTTTCGGAGGTGCTCAGCTTCCGCCCTGGCTGGAAGGCGGCACCATGCCGTTCATGCGCAGGTAGGTGACCAGATTGCCGTAGTGCTCGAAGTCGTGCCCCATGTTGAAGTTGAGAACACCGAGCCGGTTCATGTCCTGGCCGAACACCTCCACCGGCTCGGCGCCGCGCGCGTCGGTCATGGAAGAGTAGATGTCGTCGCAGTACGTGTTGGCGGCCTTCAGGCCCGCCACCAGCTCGGCCTTCGTCGCGGCCTTCTCGTATTCCTGCTCGGCGGGGCTGTCCTCGCCTTTGGCCATCGCACAGAACATGTACTGGGAGTCCGCGAGGTGACCGATGATCTCGCCGAAGGTGCGCACTTCCGGCGTCGGCCGGAAGGAGTACTTCTCCTCCGGCATCTGCTCGGCGGAGCGGGTGATGTAGTCCTGCACCATGGAATACAGCGGGCGAACGGCGGAGACGCCCGGCTGCGCGGATGGAGCGCCCATGGGGGCCTGCGCCGCAACGGGTGCGGCAGCGAACGCGAGAACGAATGGGACGACGAGGAGTCGCGACATGGTACCCTCCGAAAAGCGAAGGACGATGCGACCCGGTCGACCTCCCGCAACGGGGGTTCGGGTGGTCCGGGGCGAGCGACGGGCGAAACGCTTGAAGCATAGTCGCATCTTGCGTCCCGCGACAGGATGCGGCCAATTGAAAGGGCGTGATGCGACTCCATCCTGGAGGTGCCGATGACCTCCGCATCCCATGCACCCCACTCGCTCCCCGCGGATCTGGTGGAGCTGGTCCACCATCCCGGACGCACGTTCCCGCGGCTGTTCGCGCGCACGGACCTGCTGGCTCCGCTTCTGTTCCCCGCCGTCTCGGGCATCTACTTCGCCTACGCCGCCGCACAGGCGCTGCGACTCGGTGACCGGTTCGGCTTCGGCCCCACCGTGATCGCCGTGGTCGTCGGCGGCGCGCTGCTCGGATGCCTCGCCCTCTACTTCGCCGGCACGCTCCCCGCGTGGGGACACGACCTGATCAGCGCAGAAGACGAGCGCGAGTGCGACCGGATGTCCGCGGTATTCGGCTACGCGACGTGGCCATTCCTGCCGCTGCTCGCCATCGCCGTTCCGGTCGACCTCCTGCTGTACGGCAGCGCCGTGTTCTCGGCGCACCGCCCCTCCGCGCCCGTAGGGGCCGTCTGGGTCGTGCGCCTGCTCGAGCTCGGTACGATCGGGCTCTGGCTCGCCCTGATGATCAAGGGGACGGCGCTCGCGGAGCAGGAGTCCGAGGGGCGGGCCGCACGCCGGCTCGGCCGCTGGGCCGCCGAGGTCGTGGTGATCGGTGTCCTGCTCCTGCTGATCGTGCTGGTCTCGATCGGCTACTGGTAGAGCCGACGGAAGAGGATGGCGTGCCGTACCCGGGGCTCCTGGACGATCGCCTGCTCGAGAGCCGGCCTCAGGACAGCGTGTAGTCCATGACGTCGCATACCGGCCGATAGCCGATGCGCTGATAGATGGAGTTGGACGTCGGATTGGCCAGGTCGGTGTAGAGGAAGCAAAGGCGCCCCGTCTCCAGTCCCGCACGGCTGACCGCCGCGGTCAGCGCGGTCGCGTAGCCGTGGCCACGCAGACGAGGCGGCGTGTAGACGGGGCCGATCCGCACGCCGTTCGGGGTCTCGCCCGCCCACCCCGCCATCGCCACGCTCTCCCCCGCGTCCTGCCACAGGAACATCGCGCCGCGCGCGATCGCGCGCTCGGCCGCGGCGACGGGAGGCGCCATCGCCACGCCGGTCTCGGTCTGGAACGCGTCCAGCCAGGAGGCGACGAGGCCCACGTCGTTCTCAAATGCGGGCCGCATCCCGCCGGACGCGCGGCGTCCCGGCTCCAGCAGCCGGTCTAGCCGGAAGATGCGCTGGCGCATCCCGGCGACCGGAGAAGCTCCGGTTCGCTCCGCCCAGCACGCTGCGAACGCGGCGGCTTCGGCCTCGGGCCCGAGCACGGCCGGGAGCGTTGAAAACACCCGCGCGACGTCCTCGCAGAGCGCCCGGACGGCAGCCTCGGGCATGCGCGTGATGCCGAGCTTGTAGGGAGGCGTGCGGAACGCGCAGCCGACGACGCGGGCGGCGGCGGTCTCGAGCGTGGCGAAGTAGAGCGGCGGCTCGTAGCGGTCGGGGGCGTCGGCGGCGGCGCGGGCGATGCTCAGCGGCAGGTTGTTCTCGGCCTCGTCGCGCAGCAGCCACTCGCCGGCGCGCTCCAGGAACGCCAGCGGTCCGGGGTGGCGGACGGCCCGCACGGCGGCGGCCGGGAGCGACAATGCCGCGGGGGAGGAGCCGACCGCCCGGCGCGAGTCAGCCACAGGCCCGCAGGTAGCGCCAGCCCATGCGGATGAAGCGTCGGTCGCGCTCGGCCTCCGGACGCTGCTCCTCCTTCGCGATCAGCGCGCGGACGTGCTCGCGGAGCTGCGGCTCGCCCCAGCGGAATCCCGTCGCCTCCTCGGCCTGGTGAGTATAGCCGTCACGGGCCGCCTCGAGCAGCGTGAGCGCGGCGGCGGCTTCGTAGGAAGCGTCTTCCACCGGCGGCAGGCCGAAGTTGCGCGGAGGCTCCTTGCCGCCGGCGTCCTCGTTCACGAACGCGCGGGACACCGGCTACCCCGCCTTCCGCGCCACGAGAAGGCCGTCACGGATGGGGATCACGGACGCCGTCCACTCCGGGTCCTCCGAGACCAGTCGTGTGAGCTCCCTCACACCCGCCGTCGCCGCCGAGTCGTCGCGCTCGTCGAAGATCCGGCCGTGCCAGAGGAGGTTGTCCGCGATCAGCACGCCGCCCGGCCGCAGCTTTTCGGCGATCACGGGCAGCGCGGCGGGATAGCCGGACTTGTCGATGTCGTTGAAGATCAGGTCGAACGGCCCCTCGGTCCCGCGCAGCGCCTCGACCGCTTCGCCGACGGTGTAGCGGATGAGGTCGGCGTAGCCGAGCGCGGTCAGATGCTCGCGCGCGCGCCGTGACAAGGCCTCGTCCCAGACGACGTGATGCACGACTCCGCCGCCGTTCTCTCTCACCGCGCCCGCGAACCAGGCGGTGGAGTACCCATAGCCGGAGCCCAGCTCGAAGACGCTGCGGGCGCCGATCATGCGCGCGACGAGGTAGCAGAAGTAGCCGGAGGCGGGACCGATGATCGGGAAGTCCGTCTCCCGGGCGAAGTTCTCCATCCACAGCATCTCGCGTGGACGCTCCGGTACGAGGTCATCCAGGTAGTCGCCCAGGCGGGGGTCGAACAGGTCCTTGCTCATTTCACCTCTCCGGGCTGCGACTCTGGCGGCGCACTCCCATTCTTAAGCGACCTGCTAGAAGCCGAACAGCCGCGTCACCTTCAGCGCGACCGTCCGCTCCAGCACGTCGTGTAACGCCAGGTCGCGGCGTTCGACCAGGACGAGGAACAGGTCGCTCAACGGCGCGTGGATGAAGTCGAGCCGAACGTTCGTCACCAGCTGGTCCGAGGCGCTGTTGTACTGAAGGAACGCACTCGTGAAGAGCTTCCGCGAGAATGCGTAGACCACCCGCCCGCCTGCGACATCGGCGGTGAAGTCGCCCTCGCGGAGCCGCACGTCGTTGTGGTCGAGCGTGAGGTCGAAGGAGAGTTGTGGGCTGGCCCGCCAGAGCGCGCCGATCCCGAGCGACGCCTTCGTCCCGTCGTAAAACTGCCCGGCCGACGCGCTCAGCTTCCCCGACAGCGGTCGGGCGCCACTCGGCGTGTAGCTGGCCGTGATGTCGCGGAAGCCGTAGCGACCGGCGGGGAGCACGACATCCTCCGCGATCGGGAACGGAGCGTCGAGGCGCTCGAAGCGATCGGACATCTTGACCTCGACGGATCCTCCCGAAAGCAGCTGCCCGGCGAGCCCGAGGGTCATCTGCCGGCTGGCGAGCCCCCGATCCAGCGTGTAATCCCCCTCCGTGTACGGGTTCAGCTCGTAGAGCGGCCCGAGGTCCACGCGCGGATGAACGCCGACCGTGCCGTAATATTCGTGAACGCCGGCGCGACGCACGAACCCGACGGAAGGCGCGAAGCCGGCGTCCACGCTCTTCGCGAAGGCAGAGACGTCCCAGAGCGGGTCGCGCCAGCCAATGGCCACGCGCCCCGCCCTGCCGGCGCGGCCATCGACGCCCGCGGTGCCGGCGAAATAGCTGTTGATGATCAGGTTGCGCAGCAGCGTGAGGTTGCCGTCGAAGCCCCAGCTGCGGCTGGACGCTCCGGAGCCGTCCGTCGCCGCACGATTGATGAAGATCGCGCCGACGTCGCTGCTCCCGAGCACGTTCCGGCGCAGCCGTGTGACGAGGAAGTTCTCGGGCGCGCTCGCGTCCGTGCTCTCCGTCTGCATGTCCAGCACGCCGACCTGCACGCCACGCGCATTCCCCGTGAGCCGGCCCCCTCCCACGATCGGGACGGGCCGACCCGCCTCCAGCCCGATCCGCCGCGAGTGGAAGAGCGTGAACTCCTCGAGCGAGGAGCCCGTCCGGTAGTTGCGCTCGGCGACGTCGCCGAAGGAGAAGACGCCGGAATTCTCGATGAAGAAGTCGCGTCGCTCTGGATAGAACAGCGAGAAGCGGGTCAGATTGACCTGCTCCTGGTCCACCTCGGTCTGCGAGAAGTCCGTGTTGTAGGTGCCGTCGAGCGTCAGCGTCGGGGTCACGCCCCATTTCAGGTCGAGCCCGGCGTCGAGGGAGCCGTCGTAGCGGAGGGCCGGACGCGCGAGCGTCGGCGTCGGCTCCCCGGGCGCTCCGCTCGTCCCCGCCTTGACGTAGGGCTTCAGCGTCAGGTTCCGTCCCTGGTGCAGGTCCCTGAGGCCCAGCAGAGTGCCACCGCGCGACATGCGATGGATGTGGTCGCGGCGATCCACGGGGGCCCAGTAGTCGTCCTCGTTCAGGCGCCGGATGCGCCGCAGCAGCTGCAACCCCCACGCCTGCTCCCCCGGCCGTCCCGGAAAGCGCAGCGTCGTCCAGGGGATCGCCATCTCGACGCTCCAGCCGGAGTCGGCGACCACGGTCTCGACGTGGATGACGCCTTCCCAGGCGAGGTTCAGGTCGCGGCTGTCGTCGAAGGTCTGGCCATCCTTCACGGCGCCACGCGGATTGACCAGGAACATGAAGGAGTTGCGACGATCCAGGTACGTGTCGAGCGTCACGCCGAACACGTCGCTGTCGTGCGTCTCGTAGTCCTGCTCGAGGCTCATCACCGTCACGGGGTGCGAGTCGTAGCAGAACGCGGCGATGTAGAGCGCGTCATCGCCGTAGAGCACGCGTACGACGGTTCGCTCGGACGCGGGGTAGCCGGTGCGCGGTAGCGCCTGGACGAATTCCGTGATCGGCTCCGCGGCCGCCCAATCGGCTTCGTCGAGGCGGCCGTCGATCGCGATGTCCCCTGTGCGTGCGGCCCGAGCGGCGTGCGCGACCGGGCGCGGGGCGTGCTCCGGATCGACCGGCATGCTGCCGGGGGCCGAGCCCCCGCCGTCGCTCGCGACGCCCTGCGCGAACAGAGGCTTCGCGACGCCACAGAGCAGCAGCGAGAGAGAGACGTACAGCGAGGACCGGAAGAACGGGATCGCTCGGATCATGCGCTCGCCGCAATGGAATGAACCGGGACGACGACCAATCTAGCGCGGATCGGGGAGCTTGCCCACACCCCACGGCGCCGGCGATCCAGCGCCGCGGCGAAGCCCCGATGAAAGCCCTCGACCCGCGCACCGCTCGAAGGCGGTATCCGCTCGGCGCGTTGCGCAGTACATTCGCTCTGCGCGGCGACCCTGCCGCCCCACCCCCAACAGCCGCGGAGGAGCCATGGAGCAGCCCGCAGCCACGACGGCGGAGACTCCCGAAACGAAGAGTCGCATCGACGACTACGTCGACATCTTCTTCTCCCCCTCCTCGGTCTTCGAACGTCGCACGGGAAAGGAGTGGGTCCAGCCGCTGCTGGTGCTCATCGGCGTATCGATCGTGCTCTACTTCGCGCTGCTGCCGGCCAACACGATCGCCATGCGCACCATGATGGAGGCGCGGCTTTCGCAGGCGGGCGCGCAGGCCGCCGATGCCGCCAGGGCGATGCAGCGCGCGAACTCGGTCATGCGGTGGGTGAACGTCGTGTTCGTGCCGGTCGTGCTCGCGCTTACGATCGCGCTGTTCGCGGCGGCGCTCTGGATCATCGGCAGATTGTTCGACATCCGACTGCCCTACCGGGACACCTTCCTGGTCGCGACGTTCGCGCACTTCATCGCGATTCCCGAAGCCGTGGCGCGTGGCATCTCGCTGATCCTGTCGAACCGGGACGGCACCGTCAGCATGGTGCGCGACACCTCGTTCGGAGTGCTCCGCTTCGTGCAGGCGGACTCGCCCGTGGTGCGGGCGCTGCTCGCCCGATTCGACGTCTTCCCCGTGTGGGAGGCCGTGCTCTGGGCGATCGGCTTGGCCGTGCTCGCGAAGGTGCCGCGCGGACGCGCGCTCACGGCGGCGCTGGTGCTGTGGTTGCTGGTCGCGCTGCCGGGCATGGTGATTCGGATGGTCTCGCCCGGAGCGGCTGCCGGAATGTAGGCTGTGAGCGCGGGCGGCACGCGCTGCCCGCGCTCAGCCCACGCGCAGAACGGCGGGGCCGCCCGCGGCCGCGTAGCGCTCCTGCAGGCTGGTGACGGTGCGGCGGCGCGAGCGCAGGGCGATCACCGCGTCACAGGCGGCCGAGGCGGCGGAAAGCGTCGTGCAGTAGGGAGTGTGGTGCGCGATCGCCGCGCGGCGCATAGCGTAGTCATCGAGCTGGCTCTTCTTGCCGAGCGGCGTGTTGATGAGCAGGTCGATCTCGCCGCTGATGATCGCGTCCACGAGGTGCGGACGCCCCTCCCCCACCTTGAAGATCCGATCCGCAGGCACGCCGCGGGCTCGCAGGTAGCGATGGGTCCCGTCGGTCGCCAGGATCCTGAAGCCGAGGTCGTGGAAGCGCCGCACGATCGGCGTGATGTTCGGTTTGTCGCGGTCGTTCACCGTGACCACGACGACGCCGCCCGTCGGCAGCGATCCGGCCGCCGAAATCTGCGCCTTGGCGAACGCCATCCCGAACGAGTCGTCGAAGCCCATGACCTCGCCGGTGGAGCGCATCTCGGGACCGAGGATCACGTCGACATCGAACTTGTTGAACGGGAAGACGGCCTCCTTCACGGCGACGCCGGCCGGAACGCGCAGGTCCTCCGTCAGCCCGACCTGTGCGAGCGTCTTTCCGGCCATGACGCTCGCCGCGAGGCGGGCGAGCGGGATGCCGGTCGCCTTCGACACGAACGGCACGGTGCGCGACGCGCGCGGATTCACCTCCAGCACGTAGACGACGCCGTCCCGGATCGCGTACTGCACGTTGATGAGGCCGACCACGTCGAGCTCCTTCGCGAACTGCCGGGTCAGCCGCCGGATCTCGGAGACCTCGTGGTCCTTCAGCAGGTAGGGCGGCAGCACGCACGCGGAGTCGCCCGAGTGCACGCCGGCGTCCTCGATGTGCTGCATCACCCCGGCGATCACGACGCTCTCGCCGTCGGCGATCGCGTCGACGTCCGCCTCGAACGCGTCCTCAATGAAGCGATCGATCAGAACGGGCCGCTCGGGGGAAGCGTGAACGGCGCGCTCGAAGTACTCGCGCAACGAAGCCTCGTCGTAAACGATCTCCATCGCCCGACCACCGAGCACGTAGGAGGGACGCACCAGCACCGGGTAGCCGACCTCCGTCGCGACGGATACGGCCTGCTCGTAGTGGGTCGCGATGCCGTTCGCGGGAACGGTCGCGCCGATCTTCCGGCACAGCGCCGCGAAGCGGTCGCGGTCCTCGGCGCGATCGATCGCGTCCACGGTCGTCCCGAGGATCGGCACGCCGAGGCTCGCCAGCGGCTCGGCCAGCTTCAGCGGCGTCTGCCCGCCGAGCTGCACGATCACGCCGACCGGCCGCTCGCGCTGAACGATCTCCAGCACGTCCTCCAAGGTCAGCGGCTCGAAGTACAGCTTGTCCGCCATGTCGAAGTCGGTCGAGACCGTCTCCGGATTCGAGTTGACCATGATCGTCTCGAACCCGTCCCGCTTCAGCGCCAGAACGGCCTGCACGCAGCAGTAGTCGAACTCGATTCCCTGCCCGATGCGGTTCGGCCCGCTGCCGAGGATCACCACCTTCGGCCGATCCGTGCGCTCCGACTCCGACTCGTCCTCGTAGGAGGAGTACAGATACGGCGTCGCGGAGGGGAACTCGCCGGAGCAGGTGTCCACGACGTGGTAGCTCGGGCGCACGCCGAGCGCCTGGCGATGCTCGCGCATCTCGCGCTCCGAAACGCCCCGCAGGTCCGCCATCTGCCGGTCTGAGAAGCCGAGGCGTTTCATGCGACGGATGGCGGAGGAGTCGAGGGCATCGACAGCGGCGCCGAACCAGCGCTCCGCCTCCACCAGCTCAGCCAGCTGCGCCAGGAACCACGGATCGATGTGGGTCAGCTCGTGGATCTCGGAGATGGCGAGGCCGGCGGAGAGCGCGCGCTTGATCTGGAACGGACGCTCCGCGGTCGGCCGACGCAGCGCCGAGCGCAGCGTGTCGAGCTCCTCATCCGGGAGACCATCGTCGGAGGGGCGACGACCCAGCACCCAGCCTTCGCGGTCGGCCTCCAGCCCGCGCAGCCCCTTCTGCCACGCCTGCTTGAACGTGCGACCGATCGCCATGACCTCGCCGACCGCCTTCATCTGCACGCCGAGCGTGCGCTCCGCCGTCGGGAACTTCTCGAACGCGAAACGAGGGAACTTGCAGACGACGTAGTCGAGCACCGGCTCGAAGGAAGCGGGCGTGGTCTTCGTGATGTCGTTGGGCAGCTCGTCGAGTCGGTAGCCGACGGCGAGCTTCGCGCCGATGCGCGCGATCGGGAAGCCCGTCGCCTTCGACGCCAGCGCGGAGGAGCGGGAGACGCGCGGGTTCATCTCGATGACGAGCATCTCGCCATCGACGGGACTGAGCGCGAACTGGATGTTGCAGCCGCCCGCCTCCACCCCGATCTCGCGGATGATCGCGATGGCGGCGTCGCGCATCTCCTGGTACTCGACGTCGGAGAGCGTCTGCGCGGGCGCGACCGTGATCGAGTCGCCGGTATGCACCCCCATCGCGTCCACGTTCTCAATGGAGCACACGATCACGACGTTGTCCATGCCGTCGCGCATCACCTCGAGCTCGAACTCCTTCCAGCCGATCACGGAGCGGTCGATCAGCACTTCACCGATCGGCGAGAGATCCAGCCCCTTCCGCACCGCCTCCTGGAACTCCTCCAGGTTGTAAGCGATCCCGCCGCCGGTCCCGCCCAGCGTGAACGACGGCCGGATGATCGCAGGGTAGCCGATGTCGTCGATGATGCCGAGCGCGTCATCCACCGAGTGAGCGAAGCCGCCGTGCGGCACGCGCAACCCGATCTTCGCCATCGCGGCGGCGAACTCCTCCCGGTCCTCCGCCTTCCGGATCGCCGTGGCGTCGGCGCCGATGAGCTCCACGCCGTAGCGGTCGAGAACGCCCGCGTCGTAGAGCTCGAGCGCCACGTTCAGCGCCGTCTGTCCGCCCATGGTGGGGAGGATCGCGTCGGGTCGCTCCTTGTCGATGATCCGCTCGACCCACTCCGCCGTGATCGGCTCGATATAGGTCGCGTCCGCCAGATCGGGGTCCGTCATGATCGTGGCGGGGTTGCTGTTCACGAGCACGACCCGATAGCCCTCTTCCTTCAGCGCGCGGATCGCCTGTGTGCCGGAATAGTCGAACTCGCACGCCTGCCCGATGACGATCGGGCCGGAGCCGATCAGGAGAATGGAGTGCAGGTCGTTACGCCGCATGAGGGCTAGGGCTAGGGCTAGGGCGAGGGCTAGGAGGAGCCAGGGTCAGGGAAAGGGTCAGGATCAGCAGGGTCAGGGTCAGGGTCGGGACTCCGTGTCGAGCTCGGCCTGTTTCGCCGCCTCGCGGCGCATGGCCAGCCAGAGGATCAGCGCGAAGCCGCCCCAGACGATCCCGGCAACGACCACGAACGTGACGATTGCGGCTTCGTTCATCCCTTCCCTCCCGGCTCGACTCCGTGGCCGGCAAGGTCGCGGAAGGGGGGATCAGGGGCAAGGGGCGTGCAATGCCTCAGCGGAGACGACGCCGTGCCTCTGCCAGCTGCGCCTCCACCGCCGCTCGAGCCGTGCCGCCCGGCACGCCGCGAGCCTCGACCGAGGCCGCGGCGCTCAGTGGCGGCGGATCCGCCCCCAGCGTCGGATGCGCGCCGCCGAGGTCGTCCGGACCGAGCTCCGCGAGCGTGACGCCTCGCCGCTCGGCCTCGCGCACGAGACGCCCCACGATGCCGTGCGCCTCCCGGAACGGCACGCCCCTGCGGGCCAGCTCATCGGCCAGGTCGGTCGCCAGCAGGGACGCGTCCGCCGCTGCCGCCGCGAGCGCGTCTGCCCGCCACTCCAGCCCCGTCACCGTCTCGCGCATCGCCGGAAGCAGCACCATCAGATCATCGAAGCTCCGGAAGAGCAGCGCCTTGTCCTCCTGCAGGTCTTTCTGGTAGCCGGTCGGCAGCCCCTTCAGCAGCGCGAGGATCGCCGCGACGTCGCCGCACATGCGCGCCGCCTTGCCACGCGCGAGCTCGAGCCCGTCCGGGTTCCGCTTCTGCGGCATGAGGGAGCTCCCCGTCGTGTACGCCTCCGGCAGCCGCACGAAGCCGAACTCGTCCGAGGAAAAGAGGATCAGGTCCTCGGCAAGGCGCGACAGGTGGACGGCGAGGAGCGACCCCGCGAAGACCAGCTCCGCGACCCAATCGCGGTCACCGACGGCGTCCATCGAGTTCGGCGAGATCGTGAGGAAGCCGAGTCGCCGCTTCAGCAGCTCGCGGTCGACCGGGAATCCGGAGCCCGCGATCGCGCCGGAGCCCAGGGGCAGCACGGCGACGCGCTCGAGCGCCTGACGCAGGCGCTCGCGGTCGCGGTCCAGCGCCCAGAGGTGCGCCATCGCCCAGTGAGCCACGCGAACGGGCTGCGCCCGGCGCACGTGCGTGTAGGCAGGCATCAACAGGTCGAGCGTCGCCTCGGCCTGCGCGAGCAGCGCGCGCTGCACGCCCGCGACCTCATCGGCGAGTGCGGCACCCCGCCGCAGCGCCCAAAGGCGGGTGTCCGTGGCGACCTGGTCGTTGCGGGAGCGGCCCGTGTGCAGCTTGCCGGCCAGATCGCCGATCTCGTCGTACAGCAGGCGCTCCACGAGGGAATGGATGTCCTCGTCCAGGGCGCCGTCAGCCGCCCCGGACGCGATCCGCTCGGCCACTGCTGCCAGCCCGACGTCGAGTCGCCTCGCCTCTTCCGCCGAGACCACGTCCGCAGCCGCGAGCGCGGCCGCCCATGCACGGCTCGCCTCAATGTCCTCCCGCCACAGCCGAACGTCCAGCGGGAGCGAACGGTTCAGGTCATCCAGCGTAGCGGCCGGCGCGCCGCCGAAGCGGCCACCCCACAGTCGGCGCGGCGCAGCCACGCCGGGCGGCTCTTCCTCCGGCTTAGACCGCCCCGGCGCCTGCTCCTTCGTCACGAAGGCAGCTCGGCTTCCAGCGCCTCGGCGCCCGCACCGTTCGCGTAGCCTTTCACCGCGTTCCACGCGCTGCGCGTGGGCACCGGCCGGGCGCCGTTGCCGTTGCGGCGCCCGTTCGACGGCCTCGTGGCGTTCTGCCGCGGGGCCGGCGGCGCAGACCGCAGCGGGAAACCGGCTGCACCACGCCGCCGCGCCTCCACCCGCGTCGGCAGCGAGAAGAGCCTGATGAAGCCGGCCGCGTCCGCGTGATCGTACGCGCCCTCGTCGCCGAAGGACGCCAACGCCCGGTCGTAGAGCGACGTCGCGCTTCGCCGCCCCGCGACCGTTACCGATCCCTTGTACAGCTTCAGGCGCACCACCCCGTTCACCTGCTCCTGGGTCCGGTCCACGAGCGCATCGAGCGCCTCGCGCTCTGTCGACCACCACCGGCCCTCGTAGACCAGGTCCGCGTAACGGGACGCGAGGTCATCCTTCAACGCGAGCGTGCGACGGTCCAGGACCAACTGCTCGAGCTCGCGGTGCGCCGTGTACAGCAACGTGCCACCCGGCGTCTCGTAGATCCCACGCGACTTCATCCCTACGAGCCGATCCTCCACCACGTCCGCCCGGCCCACGCCGTGCTCCCCCGCAACCCCGTTCAGCACCTCCAGCAGAGCCAGCGGCCCCAGTGATTCCCCGTCCACCGACGCGGGATAGCCCTGCTCGAAGCCGATCTCGACGTAGAGCGGCCGGTCCGGCGCCGACTCCGGCGATGATGTCACCAGGAAGAGATCCTCCTGCGGCTCGTACCACGGGTCCTCGAGCGGGCCCCCCTCGTGCGAGACGTGCCACAGGTTTCGGTCGCGCGAGAAGATCTTCTCCTTCGTTGCGGCCACCTCAATGCCGCGCGCCGCCGCATAGTCGATCGCCTGCTCGCGCGAATGGATCTCCCACTCCCGCCACGGCGCGATCACCTCCAGATCCGGCGCGAACGCCGCATAGCCGAGCTCGAAGCGCACCTGGTCGTTGCCCTTCCCGGTGCACCCGTGCGCCACCGCCTGCGCCCCGATCTTCAACGCATACTCCGCCTGCGCCCGCGCGATGATCGGTCGCGCCATCGACGTGCCGAGGAGATAGGTGCGCGAGTATATGGCCCCCGCCCGCAGCGTCGGCCAGATCGCCTCCCGCACAAACGCCTCGCGGAGATCCTCGACCACGCACGCACGCGCGCCCTGTCGCAGGGCCTTCGCCTCCAGACCCGTCAGCTCCTCCGCCTGCCCGACATCGGCCGCCATGCAGACGACCTCCGCACCGTATTTCTCCTTGAGCCACGGCACGATGATCGAGGTATCGAGTCCGCCGGAGTAGGCGAGGACGATGGTATAGGGCATGGTAACGGCTCCGGGATTCGCATGATCTATACGTATTTCGCGCATATTTATACACTAGTTCGACCGGTGCGTCAATGGCGGGGCTCACCGGAAAGGGGGAGGTGGGAAGGGGAAAGCGTCAGCCGGAGCCCTGGTAGAGGCCCTTTGGATCGGCGTCGCCGATGCCGGCCCGGTACAGCCGCGGATCGACGGGGCGGAGCCGATCCGCCTCATCGGGTGGCAGCACCCAGGTCCGATGGAGGGTATCCATGTGCTCGCCGACGTCGTCGAGGTCGTCCTCGCGGATGCGCCAGTGACGGAAGCGATTCGTGCGCATGTCGAGCGGTCGTGTCCAGCCGCGCAGCGTGAGTTCCCCGTCCGGATTGAAGTAGTCCTCGAAATACGAGAGCACGAGCTCGCGGAGAGAGCGGTAGATCGGGGAGCGCCAGCGGAGCCCGGAGTAGTTCGACTTGGCGACGGCGCCGAGGCGTCCCTTGCGGCGGAAGAGCGCGATGATGTGGTCGTCGTCGCGCACGGCCACGAGGTCGACCAGCAGCGGCGGATGTCCGATATGGGCGAGGGCGGCTGCAGCGAAGAGCGCGCCCTCCATGCAATGCGCCTTTCCGTCGCGAAGCACGCGTCGCGGTGATCGCGTATGGAGGTCGGTGTTGTACGGGATCGTGTCGACGAACGCCTGGATCATCTCGGGGGAGGTGAGCTCGTCGAGAACGGCGCGCTCCGCAGGAGACCACATTCGACGTTTGCTACTCGTCCGACTCGGCCATGCGCAGAAGCCGTTGCTGCACGTCTTCGAGCGTATCCGCGTCGCGGAGGATGAGCAGGATGGTGTCGTCGCCGGCGATGGTGCCGAGGACTTCGGGCCATTCCTCCCAGTCGATCGCGACGGCGACAGGCTGGGCGCCGCCGGTCAGCGTCTTCACGACCAGCAGGTTGCCGGTGCCCTCGGCGCCTACGTAGAGCGCGGGTAGCAGCTTCTGGAGCGGGGGCGTCTGCTCCCACGACTCGGGAGGGAGCGCGTAGTAGGGGTGGCCCTCGGCGTCGGGGACCTTGACCAGGCGCAGCTCGCGGATGTCGCGAGAGAGGGTGGCCTGGGTCACGTCGAACCCCTGCTCTGCGAGCAGCGCGCGCAGGTGCTCCTGGCTGCCGAGGCGGTGCTCCTGCACGACCTGCAGAATCGCGGCGTGGCGCTCTCCCTTGCGCACGGTCGATCCTCCCGCTCAGGCGCTGACCGGGTAGTCGGGCTCGAACTCGGCGGTGAAATGCCGGAGCACGGCCGCCTGGCGGGTGAAGTGGAAACCGCCGATCCGCTCCCGTCGGGCCCAGACGCCGAGAATGACCTCGACGACGTAGTCGATGTGGCTCTGCGTGTAGACGCGCCGCGGGATCGCGAGCCGCACGAGCTCGAGCGGGCCGGCCAGCTCCTCGCCCGTCGCCGGGTCGCGGCGGCCGAACATGACGGTGCCGATCTCGACGGCCCGTACGCCGCCCTCCAGGTACAGCTCGGCGACGACGCTCTGACCAGGCAGCCGTAGGGGCTCGACGTGGGGAAGGAACGCGGCCGCGTCAATGTAGATGGCATGGCCGCCGGGCGGCTGGACGATCGGCACGCCCTCCGCCGCGACGTGCTCCCCGAGGTAGCGTACGGAGGCGAGCCGGTACTCCAGGTAATCTTCCTCGATGACCTCACCGAGTCCGATCGCGATCGCCTCCAGGTCGCGGCCGGCGAGGCCGCCGTAGGTCGGGAAGCCTTCCGTCAGGATGAGCAGGTCCTTCTCCTGCTCGGCGAGGCGGGCGTCGTTGGTCGCGAGGAGCCCGCCGATGTTCGCGATTCCATCCTTCTTCGCGGAGAAGGTGCAGCCATCGGCGTGGGAGAACATCTCCCGCACGATCTCCTTGACGGGGCGATCCGCGTAGCCTTCCTCACGCAGCTTGATCAGGTACGCGTTCTCGGCGAATCGGCATGCATCGATGTAGAGTGGGATGTGGTGCTGCCGGCAGAGCGCGGAGACGTCGCGGATGTTCGCCATCGAGACGGGCTGCCCGCCGCCCGAGTTGTTCGTGACCGTGAGCATGCACAGCGGGATCCGCTCGGCTCCTGTCTCGGCGATCAGGCGACGCAGCCCGTCAATGTCCATGTCCCCCTTGAAGGGGTGCGGCTCTTGCAGCCGCTTCGAATGGGGCGCGGGCAGGTCGACTGCGCGCGCGCCGACCGCCTCAATGTTCGCCCGCGTGGTGTCGAAGTGCGTGTTGTTGGGCACGACATCGCCGGCACCGCAGACGGTGCTGAAGAGGATGCGTTCGGCGGCGCGACCCTGGTGGGTCGGGATCACGTGGCTGAAGCCAAACAGGTCGCGAACGGCGCTCTCGAAGCGGAAAAAGGAGCGGCTGCCGGCGTAAGCCTCGTCGCCCCGCATGATGCCGGCCCACTGCTCGGCGCTCATCGCGGACGTTCCGCTGTCGGTCAGCAGATCGATGAGCACGTCCTCGGAGCGAAGCCGAAAGACGTTGTAGCCTGCGTCGCGCAGGAAGCCCGCCCGCTCATCCCGGCTGGTGACGAGAATGGGCTCCACGACCTTGATCTTGAACGGCTCAATGATAGTCCGCACTACCGGTCCCCCTCCGGAGGTGACAGACGATGCGAAGCGACGATCACACGATCGAGGAGCAGCTCGGCAGCCTGATCGTGGAGGGCCAGCGGCACGAGGTCTGGGTCCGCTCCGAGTCCGACAATGACGGGACGTGGCACAACGCGATGATCTTTCGTCGCGACGGCGTGCTGTCGGCCGGCAATGAAGCGGTCACGGGCGTCGGCTGGCACGTACCGCCGGGCCTCGCCCTCGAGCGCGGGCGCGAGCTGAGCGAGAAGGACCGCCTCGAGCTCTACCGCCGGGCGCTGCGCCCGCGACCACCCCTCCTCTGAGGCCGGGGCAGCGTTGCCGGCCCGGGAGGAAATCAGCCGCCCGTCCCGGTCGTGTCGACGCGCACTACCCTCGCCGTGTCGTCCAGCGGGCGCTGCTGATCCGGACCCAGCACGCTGCCGTCGGGACCGAGCTCCGGTACGCGCACCGGCTCGCCGATTTCCGCCATCTCCGTCGTCGGCTCCTTCGTCACGATCAGATTCATCTTCTCGAGCGGCGGCTTCGTCGGTCCGCGATTCTGGTCGCTGTGCGCACCGCAGGCGCTCAGGGTCGTGACAAGGCCCAGTGACGCGATCATGGCAAGCGTCCCGTTCAGCACTCAATGGCTCATTCCATTCCTCGGTTCGACCGATCCTCAGGGTCCGGGGCGCGACAATATGGCGCGGAGCCGCCGCGCGCGCCACCGTCCGCGCAACCTAGCCCGGCGATCCCCGCCGCACGCGTTAACCGCACCCAATGGTAGGTGATTTTGCTGTTTGTTGTAGTTCATATATCTTGACTTTGATGAGGTAGTCAAGCCAATATTCGGTACCCCCCACAACTTGGAACCTGCGGCTCGGTTCGCCCGAGGAGGCGTGCTCATGGCGGATGTCAACGAGAAGGTCATGAAGATGGTAGAGGAGGAGGTCGGCAAGAACCCGAATGTCTCCACCGGCGAGCTGTACGAGAAGGCGAAGAAGCTGGACAAGAGCGTGGACAAGCTGACCGCGCGGCAGTTCAATGCCCGCTATCCGCTGCAGGTCAAGCGACGCCTGGCTCCGCGCCGGCGCCGCGCCGGCGGAGCCCGGCGGCGCCGCAGCACCGCCGAGCCGAATCGGGGCGCCGTGCGCCAGGTCATGCTGCAGTTCGCGCAGGCGATCGCGTCGGCCGAGGATCCGGGCCAGCTCGTCACGCTGGTGGCCGACATCGACCGCTACGTGGACAGGGTGGTCAAGGCCGCGGCGACGAAGTAGTGGTGGCGCGCGACCGGAGCCGGTCCAGCACCCGATATCTATCGAGGTGCTGCGCCGGCTCGGCGCGCGACTCCACCTCGATCCGCATCACCATCGGCGGCGCGTCCGCTTCCGCTCGCATCGCGGGCCACTCCGGCAGACCGGAGCCGTTCGGGTCACCCGTCCTGATGAAGTTGGCGAAGTAGTCCTCCATCGTCCGCGAAACCCGATAGTCATCCTCCGTCCAGGCGTAGACTTCGTTGGTGGCGAGGTTGCCGAGGGCGTACTCGATCTCGGCCGAGTGAACCGCGCCGGTCGGCGGCGGCGGCGTATCACCCGTGGGCCGCCGCCCCCCGGCGGCGACCTTCATCGGCGGACGGGGCTGCGCGAACAGGTAGCGGTAGACCGGCGCCTCGCCGGTCCGTCGATGCACGTCCGCCCACTTCCACGTGCTGAAGGCGATGAACCGGTCGGAGGCGAGCGCGGTCGCCGCCTCGACCACGGCGGCGGAGTCCGAGGCCGGGTAGACCCGGAGCACCTCCTCGGCGTGCTCGCCATAGAGATCGCGGACCGCCTTCTCGAAGCTCCGGGGCGTCGGCGGGGCGTCGCCCAGCAAGGCGCGGTAGCCCGACTCCTCGGAGTTCCAGCCGACGAGCAGCGGCACGTGGGCCTGCTCGCCGGCGTCGAAAATGGCGGTCGGCGGCCTCGGGAGAAAATAGCCGTCGACCGTTATCGAAAAGCGGCCCGCTCCGCCACGCATGGATAGCTGGAGCAGCCGCATGGCGGGGATCGCCCTCAGCTCCTGCAGGGATGGGGCTCCAACGCTGCGGGCGAAAGTGGTGCCGTGCTTCTCGCCGTCGACGAGTGGCACGGGCGGCAACGCGCCGAGCAGGGAGCCGCTCTCGCCAATGGCGCCGGCGAAGAGGCCCCTGGAGAGCGGCGACGCCATCTGGGCGCTGACGGCGACGGATCCCGCGCTCTCGCCGGCAATCGTGACCCGCGACGGATCCCCGCCGAAGGCCGCGACATTGCGCTGCACCCAGCGCAGGGCCTGCATCTGGTCCAGCAACGCGTAGTTCCCCGACGCGTGATGCGGCGACTCCGCCGTGAGCTCCGGGTGCGCGAGGAAACCGAAGATGCCGAGGCGGTAGCTGACGGTGATCGCGACGATCCCCTTCCGCGCCATGCTCTCGCCGTCGTAGCGAAGCTCCGAGCCGTCGCCGGCAATGAAGCCGCCCCCGAAGAAGTAGACGAGGACGGGCCGCTTCTCGCCGGTGGACGTTGCCGCGGTCCAGACGTTCAGATAGAGGCAGTCCTCGCTGACGCCGGAGTTGCGGAACACCATGTCGTCGAAGACGCGGTTCTGCATGCACTGCGCGGCGAAGCGATCCGCCCGGCGAACGCCGTCCCAAGGGCTGACCGGCTGCGGCGGCTGCCACCGCAGCTCGCGCACCGGCGGGGCGGCGAAAGGAATCCCCTTGAAGACACGCACGCCACTCGCCTCGATCGTCCCCTCGACAATGCCGTCGGAGGTGCGGACGCGCGGAGCGGAGCGCGGCCAGTGCAGGTCGGGCAGCACGGCTGCCACCGGCAGCATGGATACGGCCAACAGCAGGACCGGCAAGAAGCTCTTCATGATGGATCCACGGAGGAAGGTCTCATCCATCGTGTGGTCGGCCGAAGAACAATCTGATCGGGGACGTCCGTAACCGCCACGACCGGCAACGAAAAGGGTGCGGTCCTACCGCGCCGATGCCCGTGCTGCAGGGAGCCGCCGCGGCTAGCTCCGGCTCAATCCGAGCTCATCGGCGATCCCCTGCATGGCCTCGATGACGTTGCGCAGGTGCTCGTCGAAGTCCACGCCGAGCAGCTCCGCGCCGTGCCGCACCTCGTCGCGGTCTACGCCCTTCGCGAAAGTCGGGTCCTTGAGCTTCTTCTTGACCGACTTCGGCGTGAGGTCGTCGATGCCGGTGGGCCGGACGAGGGCCGTCGCGGTGACCATGCCGGTGATCTCGTCGCACGCGAGCAGCGTCCGGTCGAGCTTCGTCTCGGGCTCGACGTGCGTGAAGGAGGCGCGGTGCGCGAGGATCGCGTGCAGCACGTCCTCGGGATACCCGCGCTCGCGCAGCGCCTCGACGGCGCGGAGCGGGTGCTCATCCGGGTACTTCTCCCAGTCGAGGTCGTGCAGCAGGCCCGCGAGGCCCCATCGCTCCTCGTCCTCGCCGAAGCGCCGGGCGTAGCTGCGCACCGCCGCCTCGACCGCCTTCATGTGGCCGCGCAGGTTCGCGTTGGGGACCCACTCCTCGAGCAGCGTCAGCGCCTCTTCTCGCAATGGCACGTTCATCCTCCGATGGGGGTGGGGCGGTCGCGGCCTCGGTCCAGGTGGCACGAGCCGAACCGAGCATCCCGGGCCGGTCCGGCGCAAGATAGGGCGAGGTCGCCTGTCGGACGAGCGCGCGGCGCGGCCTCAACCGGCGGCGAGGAAGCTCCGCACGCGCTCCGCGTGCTCGTCCGGCGCGTCGATCCACGGCATGTGCCCGGCGTCGCGGAAGAGCTCGAGCCGTGAGGCGGGCAGCGCGCGCTCGAGTCTCCGCGCGACGTCGGCGCCACCGAACGGGTCTCGCTCCCCCCAGAGCACGAGCGTCGGGCAGCGAACGTCGCGAAGCAGCTCGATCTCGAAGCGCAGCTCCGGATCAATGCCGCGCCACGTAAGCGCACGCGCCAGCAGGTCGAAGTCGTGGCGCGCGGTGCGCGTATGGCTGAACAGCGACGAGCTCCAGCGGAAGTACTCGGCGGGAATGCGACCGGCTTTCACCGAGCGCTGGTGCCCGTTTCTGCGGACGAGCAGGCGCGCCGCGCCGGGGCCGATCCGGGTACGCGCCGAGAGCCGGTAGACGCCGGACGCGACGAGCCAGCGCATGAGCGTCGGCGTCTCCATCCCCGGGACGAGCGCCGGACACCCCTCCAGCACGAGGGCGGAAGTCCGCTCCGGCCGGTTGATGGCGTACCACAGCGCCCACGCGCCTCCGAGCGAGTTGCCGACGAACGCGGCAC
The DNA here is from genome assembly GCA_963798855.1 of uncultured Gemmatimonadales bacterium. Lineage (GTDB taxonomy): Bacteria > Gemmatimonadota > Gemmatimonadetes > Longimicrobiales > RSA9 > CAWCUU01. The sequence goes on from CAWCUU010000003.1 coordinate 495,336, forward strand.
GAGCGAGGCCGAGCGAATCGAGCAGCGCGTCCGTGACGGCGAGGACCGTCTCCCGGGGCACGCGCCAGAGGCCGGGAGCGAGCGGAGGGCTCAGGCCGCACCCCGGTCGATCCGCCACGATGCAGCGGAAATCCGGGAGGCTCGCAGCGAGAGGCGCCCAGACCGCGCCCGCGTTCGGCGCGCCGTGCAGGAAGAGGAGCGGATGGCCGCCGCCCCGCTCGCGGACCCGCAGGGCGCACCCCAGCCCAGGCAGGTCGATCCAGCGCTCATCCGGAGCCATCCCGTAGCGAGTGTAAAGCTGCGACTCGGCTCGACGGTACGCGCCGGCGCGCCGCGCGCGCTCCGCACCCGTCGAGCCGCGCGCATTCCCTTCGCCGTTCAGGCGGCCGGGACTGGATCGGGATCCCCTCAGGCGGCGCCGGCGCCGGCAGCCTCGCGCTGCTGCTCGTGGCGTCCCTCGGCGAACTCCTCGATCATCTTGCGGTTGAAGGCCGGGATGTCGTCCGGGTTGCGGCTCGTCACCAGGCCGGCATCCGTCACGACCTCGCGGTCCACCCACTTCGCGCCCGCGTTGCGCAGGTCCGTCTTCAGCGACGGCCACGAGGTGACCGTGCGCCCCCGGACCACGTCCGTCTCCACGAGCATCCAGGGCCCGTGGCAGATCGCGGCCACCGGCTTGCCGGCCTCGAAGAACGAGCGCACGAAGTCGACCGCCCTCTCGTTCATGCGGAGGTGATCCGGGTTCATCACGCCACCCGGCAGCATCAGCGCGTCGTATTCATCTTCCCGCGCGGAGTCGAGCGGACGCTCCACGTCGAACTCGTCTCCCCATTCGGTGTGGTTCCACCCCTTCACCTTTCGGTCCTCCGGCGAGATCAGGACCGTCTCCGCGCCCGCGTCTTCGAGGGCCTTCCGCGGCCTGGTCATCTCCACCTGCTCGAACCCGTTTGCCACCAGGATCGCGATCTTTCTGCCGTTCAGCTCGCTCGCCATGTTGTAACCTCCATGGTATTGTAACTGCTTATGATCACAGACGTTACGTCGCAAGAATCGTGCGGTGCAGGCGGCCGGTGTCGGGCGCAGGCACTCCAGAATACGACTTCTTTCCAACTTCGCATCTCACACGTCGGGCCGAAGCGCCGGATAGACGAGCGTCTTGATCCCCTCGCCCTTTCCGGCCGCGCGCTCGAGGGCGGCGGCGACGCCGTCGAGACCGACGCGGTGGGTGACGAGGCGGTCGGTGCGGACGCGGCCGTCGGCGAGCATCGCGAGGGCCTCGCGGGTCTCGTCGGGTCCGCAGGAGTAGCTATGGGTGAGCGACACCTCACGGAAGTAGAGGCTCGACTGGTCGATGGTGAGCGGGCGATCCGGCGGGAGTGGGGTGAAGCAGACCACGCGCGCACCGGGCGCGGCCACGTTCAGGCCATCGCAGATCGCCTGGGGGGTGCCGGGGCATACGACGACCACGTCGGCGCCGCGGCCGCCGTTGGTCGTCGCGAACGCATCCGCGAGGTCGTCCGGCGCGACGGCGACATCGGCGCCGTGCTCGAGCGCCAGCGATCTGCGCTCCTCGAAAAAGTCACTGCCCAGGATCAGGCCGGCGCCAGCGGCACGGGCGATCTGGGTCATCAGCAGCCCCATCGCGCCGAGGCCGACAATGAGGACGGTGTCACCCGGCTCGATGCGCCCCTGGCGGCTGACGGCGCGGATGCAGCACGCGAGCGGCTCGATGAAGGTCGCGGCATCGAGATCGAGTTCCCGCGGCAGGACCAGCGTATCGCGGCGCACGTTCACCGCGGGGACGAGCGCGTATTCGGCGAAGCCTCCCGGCAGGATGCGGCTCGATCGCCAGGTGTCGCAGCTCGACCAGAGGCCGCGACGGCACTCCTCGCAGGCGAGGCAGGGGGCATGATGATGGATGAAGACGCGGTCTCCGAGCCTCACCGTGTCCACGTCGTCACCGAGGGCGACGACGACCCCGGCTGGCTCGTGGCCGAGCACGACGGGCTCGCTCGTGGCCTTCCGCTCGACGTACCAGGTCAACGCATCCGAGCCGCACACGCCACAGGCATCGATGCGGACGAGCGCCTCACCGGATCCCGGTCGCGGAACGGGCATCTCCTCGACCCGGACATCGCCCCATGCGTGCAGCCGGGCGGCGCGCATGCGGAAGGGCAGACTCACCCAGCCTCCGGTGTTGGCGGCATCACGGCGACCTTGATCGCTTCTCTTCCGAGCGCCAGCTCGAGCGCTTCGCCGAGACGCGGCAGCGGCATGGTATGGGTGATCAGCGGCCGGGCGAGGACCTCCCCGTCCGCAAGTAGCCGAAGCCCTTCCCGCACATCGGCAGTGCCATAGTGGAAGGCCCCCTTGTGGTCGACTTCGTCGTAGTGCAGCCGGTACGTGTCGAAAGTCGCCCGCGTGCCCGCCGCGCAGCCCCCGAACAGGAGCACCTCGCCGCCGGTGGCGGCCAGGGCGGGGGCGGCCTCCCATGTCGCCGCCGTGCCGACGCACTCCACCACGATGTCGGCACCGACTCCGGCGGTGGCCCTGAGCACGTCGTGCTTCAGCCGGGTCGGCCAGTCCTGGTCGCGGCCGACCTCGATCGTTGTCGCGCCGAACCCGCTGGCGGCCTGGAGGCGCGACGCGTGCCTTCCGGCCACGACGACCCGGCCCGCGCCTCGGCGGAGCGCGACCTGAGCGAAAAGCAGCGCGATCGCGCCGTCGCCGACCAGCACGACCGTCTCCGCGCGCGGCAGGTCGACACGCGACGCGCCGTGGACGACGCACGCCAGTGGCTCGAGGGTCGCCGCCTCCGCCGCGGACAGCGATGGCGGCCGCGGGAAGACGTGTCGCTCTACAATGTGGGCGGGGACGAGGACGTACTCCGCGAACGCTCCGAGCAGCACGCGCCCCACGGCGTCGGGACAGATCGAATCGCGGCCCCGAAGGCAGAGGCGGCAGCGGCCGCAGGGCGCGGTCGGCACGAGCGCGACGGCATCGCCGTCGGCAAAGTCGGCCACTCCGCGTCCGACCGCCGCGACGGTCCCGGACAGCTCGTGCCCCATCGGCGCCGGCATCGGCAGCTTCGGATGACCTCGACGGAACATCTTCAGGTCGGTGCCGCACGTCAGCGCCGCATCGACGCGTAGCAGCATCTCCCCGGGCGACGGCGTCGGCACCGGCGACTCCGTCAACTCGAAGCGGCCCGGGCGCAGCAGACGCGCGGCGAGCATGGCCGTCATCCGCGGAAGCTCCTCAACAGCTCACTCAGCTCCTCCGGTGTCGCGACGGGCGCCGCGCACGTGCGGCCGGCGCAGACGTACGCGCGCGGAGCGTCGGCCGAGAGCATCGCGCGGACGGCGGCCGGCAGCGACCGCGCGTCCACGGACCGCGCCTGAAAGCGGCGCAGGACCGTGCGTGGACGGTAGGCGCCGAGCGCTTCACGGAACAGCGGATCCGCGGCGGGCGCAGGCTCGGCGCCCACGACGACGACCGTCGTCACGGGGCTCAGCGCCCAGTCGACCGCGCGGAAGTACGTTGCGGCGCCCGAAGCGAGCCGCGATGCCGCGCCGGCGAACGCGGTCAGGGTGCGCCGCGCGGCGTCGCCGTAGCGGGGCGCATCCAGCAGCGCTTCGAGGCGCAGCAACGTCAGCGCGGCGATCGCGTTGCCGGACGGCTCGGGCGCATCGGCAATGGGCCGGTGCGGCTCCGAGAGCGCGCCGGGAGCATCGGCGTCCGAAGGTCGGTCCACGAACCCGGCGCCGTCCGGCGCACGGAAACGCGAGAGCATGATGTCGGCGATGGCCGCCGCGCGGCTCAGCCACTCGTCGCGCTGGCTCAACTCGAACGCGTCCAGGAACGCGGCCGCGACGAACGCCTGGTCCGAAAGGAAGCCCTCGGCGGCGGCCCTTGCGGCCGTCCCTTCCGCGGCCGGCTCGCCAGGGCCGCCGCCGCCGAAATCGACGCGGTGCGCGATGCCGGTCCCCTCTCGCCATGCGGCCGACCAGATCCGCTCGAGCGCCGCGAGCGCCGGGGTGGCCGCCTCGGCCTCCACGTATCGAGCGGCGGCGAGGTGGCCGGCCGCGACCATCGCGGTCCAGTCGGCGTACACGGTCTCGTCCACGAACGGGCGTGGTCGAGCCTCCCGGGCCCCGACCAAACGGCGGGCCGCCTCGCCCAGCGACCGGGCGACGGCCTCCGCGTCCGACTCTCCCAGCTCGGCGGCGACCTGTGCCGTGTCGCGCGCGAGGAAGAGGACGTGGCGCTCCGGGTCGAGGTGCATGCGGGCGGCCGGGTCGTCGAAGCCGTAGCGGAGCAGCGCGGCGCGGGTGAGCCGTTCGTCGCCCTCCAGCGCGGAGGCGACCTCCTCCTCCGTCCAGGTCCAGTAATCGCCGTCATCGTCCATCCCGGTGTCGGCGTCCTGCGAGGCGGGAAAGCCGCCACGCTCGAGCAGATGCGGCGCCACCGCGCGGTAGTAACGGAGAATCCCACGGGCGACGTCGCCGAAGAGCGGCTCCTCGAAGGTCGCCGCCGCGCGCGCGTAGAGCTCGAGCAGCGCGCCGTTGTCGGAGGCCATCTTCTCGAAGTGCGGGATCAGCCAGCGGGCGTCGGTCGCGTAGCGATGGAAGCCGCCACCGAGCTGGTCGAAGATGCCGCCTCTGCCCATCGAGACGAGCGACTCGAGCACCACCCTGCGCTGCCATTCCTCGCCGTCGTCGAGCCAGCGATCCAGCAGCAGGTGCAGCCCGCCCGGGTTGGGAAACTTCGGTGCCCGACCGAAGCCGCCGTGGCGGAAGTCGAACTCGTCCGCGAGCGACTCTTCGCCGAGCGCCACCAGCTCCGACCCCAGCTCGGCGGAGCGGCGCAGGCCGGCCTCCGAGGCCGCGATGCGGGAGCTCAGCTCCTCCGCCTGCCGCAGCGCGCGCTCGCGATCCTCGCGCCACGCCCTTGCGACCTCCTGCAGCACGCGGCGGAACAATGGCCTGCCGTGCGCGTCGGTCGGGGGGAAGTAGGTGCCTCCGTAGAACGCGCGGCCGTCCGGCGTGAGGAACGCGGTCAGCGGCCAGCCGCCCTGGCCCGCGAGCGCCTGGACCGCGCGCTGGTAGCGGGCGTCCACGTCGGGGCGCTCGTCGCGGTCCACCTTGACGGGGATGAAGTGCTCGTTGATCAGCGCCGCGGTTGCCGGGTCATCGTAGCTCTCGCGGTCCATCACGTGGCACCAGTGGCACCATACCGCGCCAATGTCGAGCAGGATCGGCCGGTCCTCGCGCTTCGCGAAATCCAGCGCCGCCTCGCCCCACGGCAACCACGCGACCGGCTGGGTCGCGCCGTGCTTGAGGAAAGGACTGACGGCGTTCTGGAGTGTCGGTCGTTCACTCATTCAGTTGCTCGCAGGGCCGCGTCGGCCCAGTCGGAGTTCGAAGGGCGAAGACTACACCCTCGACGAGGGGCAGATGTCGCTCAGGACGCACTCGTCGCACAGCGGCCTCGGCGCCTTGCACACAGCGCGGCCGTGATAGATGAACAGGTGCGATAGGTCGGTCCACTCCTCCCGTGGGAGGAGCTTCATCAGGTCCTGCTCGATCCGGTTCGGATCCTTCTGCGAGGTGAGGCCGAGGCGCGTGGACAGCCGCTTCACGTGGGTGTCGACGACGACGCCGACGTTCTTCCCGAACGCGTTGCCGAGCACGACGTTCGCCGTCTTGCGACCGACGCCTGGGAGCTTCACCAGAGCGTCCATCTCATCCGGGACCCGGCCCTCGTGGCGATCCACGACCGCGTTCGCCATGCCGAGCAGGCTCTTCGTCTTGTTGCGGAAGAAGCCGGTGGAGCGGATCATCTCCTCGACGTCCTCGCTGCGCGCCCCGGCCAGGTCTTCCGGCTGCGGGTAGCGACGGAACAGCGCGGGCGTGACCATGTTCACGCGCTCGTCCGTGCACTGCGCCGATAGGATCGTCGCGACGATCAGCTGGTACGGGTCCTGGTGCGTGAGCGAGCATTTCGCGTCCGGGTATTGCGCGTGAAGGCGACGCAGGATCTCGAGCGTCCGCTCCTTTCTCGCCACCTTCGACTCCCGGCCGCCCCTGCGTCGCTGCTTCGAGGCGCTCTTCTTCGCCATCGGACCACCCCCCGCCGCCTTCATCGTTTCGTTCGTTCGCGGACCGCCCGGAAGTGCTCCCGCACCCGCTCGAGCTCCCAGCTGTTCACGACCTCCTCCGTGCTCAACCCACCCTTCCGGGCCATGCCGACACCGTAGTGCACGTTGTCGAGTCCCGCCACCGAATGCGCGTCGGGATCGATCGCGGCGACGACGCCCGCCTGCTTCGCGGCGCGCCACCAGCGCCAGTCCAGGTCGAGGCGGTGCGGATCGGCGTTGATCTCGATCCCCTTCCCCATGGCCGCCGCCTTTTCGATCGTGGCATGGACGTCGAGAGCGTACGGCTCGCGCGTGAGCAGCAGCCGGCCCGTCGGATGCCCGAGGAAGGTGACGAACGGATTATCCAGGGCGCGCAGCACGCGGGCGGTCATGGTGGCGGCGTCCTGGCGAAACCCGGAGTGGATCGAGGCGACCACGTAATCGAACGAGCCGAGCACGTCCCCGCCGTGCTCCGCGTAGTCCACCGTTCCGTCCATCAGGATGTCCGCCTCGACGCCCTTGAACAGCCAGATCTCGTCGCCGCGCTCGGCGTTCCACGCGTCGATCTCGCGCTGCTGCTCGCGCAGCCGCTCTGGCGAGAGACCTCCGGCGTAGCCGGCGGCCTGGGAGTGGTCGGCGATGCCCAGGTAGCGCCAGCCGCGGGCGAGCGCGCCCTCGGCCATCGCCGCGATCGACGCGCGTCCATCGCTGTAATCGGTGTGGCAGTGGAAGGTGCCGCGAAGGTCGGAGGAGTCGACGAGCCGCGGCAGCGTGCCGGCCGCGGCCTGCTCCACCTCGCCGAGGCCCTCCCGCAGCTCCGGCTCGATCCACGCGAGCCCGAGCGCGGCGTAGACATCCTCCTCGTCGTCGGCAGGCAGGGGCTCGCCGTCGCGAGAGAGCACCTCGCCGTCATAGCGGAGGCCACGCTCCGCCGCCAGCCGCTCGAGGGCCGCAAGGTGCGACTCGCTTCCGGTCGCGCGGATCCAGGCCGCTCCGAACGCATCGGCGCGGGCCGAGCCGACCCGGATCTCCAGGCCGTCCGCAAGACGTCCCCTCGCTCCACCATCGCCGGTACGCTCCGCCGCGGCGAGGCCGGGCAGACGGAGGAAAGCGTCGAGCGCGGCGGTGGCGTCGCCGTCGCCCTCCACGAGCACGTCCACTCCGTCGACCGTCTCCATGCGCCGACGCAGCTCGCCGGCGAGCTTGACGCGGCCGCCGGCCCGGCCCTCCAGATAGCCGATAACCCGCGCCGCGGCGTCGTACGCCGCGGGCTGGCGTCGCCGGCCCGAGCTCGAGCGGACGAAGCCGATCCCCTCCAGGATCTTCTCCTGCGTCCGCGGACCGAAGCCCGAGAGCTCGGCGATGCGCCCCTCGCGGGCCGCCGACGCGAGGTCCTCGAGCGTCTCGATTCCGAGCTCCGCGTGCAGCCGATGAATACGCGTCGCGCCGAGACCGGGTACCCCCAGCATATCCACCAGACCGACGGGCGTGCGCTGCCGAAGCTCGCGGTGCAACCGCGAGTCGCCGGTCTCGACGATCTCGCGCGCGACCCGTGCCGTCGCGGGCCCGAAACCGCGCACGGCTACGAGCTCACCACTGCGCGCCAGGGCCGCGACGTCGCCCTCGATCTCGTCCATCGCGCGCGCCGCCGCCGCGAAGGCGCGGGCCTTGTAGCGGTTCTCGCCGAGCAGCTCCATGAGGACGCCGATCTCATCGAGCACGAGCGCCACCGCGTGCTTATCCAAGACGGAGCCGGCGGTACGGGAGCGATTCGGAGGGCGTCTGTTGGGGCTCGAGACCCGTCGAGGCCGCGTGGCGGAACAACAGCTCCACGAGCTTCAGCACCTCGCCGATCGTGGTGACGGAATACAGGCCCTCCAGCTCGCCGCCGGGGAGCACGTTCTCGAAGTCGCGACCCTGCGGCCGCGCGGCGGACCCCGCCCAACCGGGGCCGGCACCCGCGGGCGCATCGCCGCTCGCCTCGATGACGCTGAAGCCGGGGCGACCCGGCCGCACGCCCAACGCGAGCAGGACCTCCAGGTGGCGGACCGCGCCGGCTTCCGAGGCCGCCACGGTCCAGAAGAAGCCGTCGACCGGCTCGGGTACGGCGCCCCCCTCGATCCGCCCCCAGAAGAGGTGTCGCGGCAGCTGCATGTAGCCCGCCGGCGCCGGCGCGACGAGGGGGGCCGCGAGCACGTCCGCGCCGAACGGCTGCTCGGGCCCGACGAGCCGCCGGACCAGCTCGCGTCCCGCGACGAGCAGCGGCCGCTCCGCCTGCCAGAAATGATAGCCGTGGTAGAGCAGGCGGCCGGCCTGCCGCACCATCGAGCCCGGCGAAGCGTCGGCCCCGGGGACCAGGAGATCTCGCAGCACGACCCCGACCTCACCGAGCATCACGAACGCCTGCGGGTCCGCGGCGTCGGCGTCGCGGCTCGCGACCTCGGCGCGGATGGCGGGAAAGAGCCGGCCCTCGATCTCCTCGGTCCCGAGCGCGAGCTCGTAGGGAGTGGCGCGGGCAGACGGCTCGTCCGCGGTGCTCTTCCCTTCCCCGGCAGGATGCGGGAGATCAGGCGGGCTCGTCACGTTCGTCCACGGCTCGCGCGTGCGCCTCCGCCGAGACGACATCGGCTGCACGCCGGCGCAGCAGCGCCCGCAACGTGTCGAGCCAACCGTGGCGGCGCACCAGCACGAGCGTCAGCGTGCCGGGGCCGGCATCCACGCCGCTCATCTCGAGAAAGCACACGTCCCCCAGGCGCTCCGGCAGCGGGGCGCGGAAGCGCTCTCCGTGCCAGTGGAAGTCGACCGAGCCGCCGGGCTCGAGCGCGCCCGCGCGGTACTGTCGCTCCAGGAAGAAGTCCTCGTCCACGCGGAAGACGCGGGGCGCGACTTCCATGCCGTAGCGGTGGTAGAGCGGATCGAAGGGCTGGCCATCGAGTCGCCTGAAATGCTGCTCGGCCGCGTGATCGGCCGCGTCCAGCGCCGCCTCGTCGGCGAGCCACTCGAGGTGGTGCCGCAGCTCGTGCGTCAGCGTCTCCCACAGCTCCGCTTCCCAGTCGAAGCCCGAGTCTCGCGTCGACAGTCGCAGAAACGAGCCGTAGTAGAGGACGACGACGGAGCGGACCGTCTCCGGCCCACCGAAGTCGGACGGATAGCTCTCGGTACGACACTCGCCGAGGGTGTAGACCTCGGCGTGCAGCGGGTCCGGGAGCGCGGCCGAGGAGACGACAAGCCCGTCCACACCGGCGCGGTATTCCTCCGGGATCTCTCGCCAGAGCATCCGGGCCCGGGCCTCGAACACGCGGGGCTTCACCCGCCGCTCATCCTCCAGAACACGATCGGCCCCGGCTGAAAGCGAACCTTCGTGCTCGCGACGCGCTCGGGCGTGCGCAGATCGATCACGTCCACCGTTCCGGGATCGACGCCGGTGGCTTCGCCGGTGACGAACGCGTAGCGGCCGTCCGGCGAGACGGCGACGCCGTGCGGCAGCGGAACGGAGGTTCGCACCCGGCCGATCTCGCGACCCGCCCGTAAGTCGACCACCGCGACCGCCTGGGCATCGCGCAGCGTGACGACGAGACGGCTGCCATCCGGCGTGCCGGCTACCATCACCGGCGCGCCGCCGAGTGCCACCCGCCCCACCACGCTCCACGTGTGGGTGTCGACGATGTCGACGCCCCCGCTGCCGGCGCAGGTCACGTAGACGAAGCGGTTCGCGGCGACCCCGCGCCCCGTCTCCACCCAGCTCGGCAGGCAGAGGTTCGAGCCGTCGAGCAGCCCGTGCGCGAGGCGGGTACCGGACGCGTCCGACGCGAGCGCCTTCTCGCGCCCCGGCTCGAGCGAGAGCCGGCGCAGCACGCGGTAACTGTGCGCGTCGATCTCGACGAGCTGGTCGCTGCGCCTGCACGTCGTGTACAGACGTGCAGCGGAAGCGTCGAGGCGGCTCCCTTCAGGCTGGATGCAGGTCGTGGAGCGTGCCACCTCCGTCATCGTCGCCGTGTGCACGATCGAGATGCTCGACGCGACCGGCGGGCCGTCGAGATTCCGGTTCGCGACGAACAGCAGGCGCCCGTCCGGCGTGATGTCCATGGCGCCCGGTGAGCCGCCGACCTCGGCGGCTCCGATCAGCGTGTCCTCGGACATCTTCCAGATGCGACCATTCGGGTCGCCGCGCGAGAGGCTGGCGTACCAGCGCGAGCGGTCGGGAGCGACGGCGAGGCCACTCAGCCCCTCGATCTCGCCGGCGTGCTCGCTCATCGGGATCTCGGAGGCGACCTGGGCGTTCCGACCCGGCTGGAAGCGGACGAGCGAGACGGCATCCGAGGCCTCGTTCGCGACGAGCACGTCATAGACGATGAGCGAATCCACCGGCGAAACCGTTCCGGTCCCGACCCGGGCAGAGCCACCGCAGCCGGCTGCCATCGCCGCGAGCGCGAGGGCTCCGGCAGGGCCGCCCCTCGCGCCCGCTCGCATCAAGGGATCGAGGGCGGCATGTGGCCCTCGGGCGCTCCCGCCCGCAGCGAGTCCGGGTGCGTGCGGCGGACCATCCAGTTGTTGGCGAGGAGGAAGAAGAGCAGCACCAGGCCGAACTGTACGAGGGTCGTGCCGATGCCGTAGGTGGAGAAGAACGGCTCGCCGCGCATCTGCCAGATCCACCAGACCACCAGCACCACGGCCTCGATCATGACGAAGCGGATCGCCCAGTCCCACCAGCCGCCGATGCGGATGTCCGCATCCTCCGTATTCACAAGCTCCTGTCGGAAGCGGCTGACGCCGTAGCGCATCACAGCAAAGGCGAAAAAGAGGCCGGAGACCATGAGGCCGACCCCCCAGACGAAGTCCTGGTCCAGGAACACGTTCTTCGACAGCGCCGATGGGACGCCGAGCAGGAAGCCGAAGGTACCGATCAGGACGATCGCACGACGACGACTCATGCCGCCATCCTGCAGCACGCGCGTCGCCAGCTCGATCATCGAGATCAGGCTCGTCCACGCGGCGAAGACGAGCGCCAGGAAGAAGAGGATCATGAACACACGCCCGGCCGGCATCTTCGCGAACAGCTGAGGCACCCAGATGAACGTCAGCCCCTCGTTGCCGGCGCCGACGATCTGGTCCGCCGCGTTCGGCATGATCGAGAAGATCGTGCACAGCACCACGATCCCCGCCAGCAGCGAAACCGAGTTGTTGCCGAAGCCGAGCATGAAGGAATTCAGCGCCGTGTCCTCGCGCTTTCGCATGTACACCGCGTAGGTCAGGATCAGCCCCCAGCCCGCACCCGTGTCCCACGCGTTCTGCGTGAGCGCCTGCAGCCAGATGTTGTAGTCGCGCAGCTGGCTCCAGTGCGGGGTGAAGAGGAAGTTCAGGCCGCGCGCGGCGCCCGGCAGCGTGACGGCCCGGATCGCGAGCGCGATCACGAGCACGAACAGGCTCGGAATCAGGATCCTCGCCGCACTCTCGATGCCGCTCACCCCTCGCGCCACCACCCAGATCGCCAGGCCCATCGCGATCGCGTGCACGATCAGCACGTGAGGCGTGTAGGCGAAGCCCTCCCAGATCGCGCCCGGCTCCGGCCCCGGCAGCTCGCCGATCAGCGCGCTCCACAGGTAACGGATCGTCCAGCCCATCACGACGGCGTAGTAGAACATGATCGCCGAGGCGACGAAGGCGACCCACGCCCCCATCCACGCGAAGCGCGGTCCGATCAGCCGGCTGAACGCCCCCACCAGCCCATAGCGCGTGTGCTTGCCCATCGCGAACTCCACGATGATCAGCGGCACCGACCAGAGCAGCAGGAAGATCACCCAGGCGACGAGGAAGGAGCCCCCGCCATTCGACGCGGCGATGCGCGGGAACCTCCAGATGTTACCAGTCCCCACGGCCATGCCCAGCATCGCCGCCATCATGCCCCAGCGGGTGGAGAAGGTGTTGCTGGCGCCAGCGTCGGCCATTCAGGCTCCTTTGCGCGTGGTCACGTGAGCGCCCCCGGGCGCGGCCTCACGGCCGGGCGCGATGCGGCGCATCGGGCGCGACTGCGTCGGGCGCGGCCCTGCGGGCCGGGCGCCGCTCCACGGCGGGAGCCGCGCTGCGCGCGGGGGTGCCTCGCTGCGCTCGGGGGCGGCGTCGCTGCGCTCGCCGGGCCGCGCCCCGCCGAAGGCGGCGCCCCGCGCAGCGGCGCCCTGGCGCCTCGACGGCGACGTCAGTCAATCCGCTTCTTGACGACTTCGACGAGCGCGTCGATGCCGAGGCGCTCCTGCGCCAGCGTGTCACGCTCGCGGAGCGTGACACTACGGTCCTCGAGAGTCTGGCCGTCGACGGTGATCGCGAACGGGGTACCGGCCTCGTCCTGGCGGCGGTAGCGCTTGCCGATGGAGCCGCTGTCGTCATAAAAAGAGGGGATGCCGGCCGCGCGGAAGCCGGAATGGATGCGCTCGGCGATCTCGGGCATGCCGTCCTTCTTCACGAGCGGCAGCACGGCGACCTTGATCGGCGCAAGGCGTGGCTCGAGGGACAGCACGACCCGCGTTTCGCCCTCCACCTCCTCCTCGCGGTAGGCATCGCAGAGCACGGCCAGGAAAGTGCGCCCGAGGCCGACCGCGGTCTCGATGACGTACGGCAGGTATCGCTTGTCACGGTCCACCGGATCGATGTACTCGAGCTTCTTGCCGGAGAACTCCTGGTGGCGCCGCAGGTCGAAGTCGGTCCGGTTGTGGATCCCCTCGAACTCGCTCCAGCCGAACGGGAACTCGTATTCGATGTCGAAGGCCCGCTTGGCGTAGTGGGCCAGCTCGTCGGGGCCGTGCTCGTGGAAGCGCAGTCTGCTCGGAGCGATGCCGAGCCCCTCATGCCACTCCATCCGCTGGGCCTTCCAGTACTCGAACCAGTCCTCGTCGGTGCCGGGCTCGACGAAGAACTGCATCTCCATCTGCTCGAACTCGCGCGTCCGGAAGATGAAGTTGCCGGGCGTGATCTCGTTGCGGAACGCCTTGCCGACCTGCGCGATGCCGAAGGGCACGCGCTGGCGCGTGGTCGTCAGCACGTTCTGGAAGTTGACATAGCTCCCCTGCGCGGTCTCGGGGCGGAGATAGACGACGGCGGCGTCCTCCTCGACCGGGCCCATGAACGTCTTGAACATGAGGTTGAACTGGCGCGCGGTCCCGAAGGCGTCGCGCGTCCCGCAAACGGGGCACTGCCCTTCCTGCACGTCGGGGCTGTCGGCGCGAAAACGACGATGGCAGTTCGAGCACTCGATGAGCGGATCGCTGAACCCCGAAACATGACCGCTCGCCACCCACACTCGGGGGTGCATGAGGATCGCCGCATCGAGACCCTCGATGTCATCGCGCGAATGCACCATCGCGCTCCACCACGCGCGCTGGATCGCGTTCTTCAGCTCCACGCCGAGAGGCCCGTAGTCCCAGACCGAGCCGGTTCCGCCATAGATCTCCGAAGACTGAAATACGAAGCCTCGCCGCTTGCACAGCGAGACGATCTTGTCTACGAGGTCGCTGCCGTTCGCCATACCGCCGCCACCCGAGGGCTTCAGTTTCGTGGGGCCTGTCATGGACCGGGGCCCGGCCGAGCCCCGAACATACCCGGGGCGCAGGGGCGCTGCAACGCTGGAACGTCTCTTGCCCCGCCGGCAGGCAATCGACCCGAAAACGGGAGGAGCATGCCGCTCCAGGCGCTCCGCGACCGAGCCGGAGCACGCGAGGACCCCGGCGTCGAGAGCGAGGCGGCGGACGTGCGCGGCTGGGAGGCGCGCACGCTCATCGACGACCAGCACACCGGAGCCGTCGCGGAGGTGCTCGCGGACGAGCGCCACGTGCCATGCTGGGTGCTCGTGCAGCCGGACGGCGCACCGCTCATCGCGCTACCGGTCGGCCTCTGCAGGGCCGACCGTGACCACCATGTACTGTGGCTCGCCGGGCTCGATGCGCAGCGCGCCGCAGGGATTCCGCAGCTACACGGCGACCCGCCCGACCGGCACGAGGAAGGGCTCCTCCTCGCCGCGCTCGATGCCGTGCTCGCCGGAGGTGCGGAGGAGCGAATCCCCCCGCGCGTGGAAGGAGGCGATGATGCGGCCGCGCCGATCCACCGGCTCATCCCGCTCGCTGATCGCGATGACTACGTCATCCCCGACACCGAGAGCGATCCGCGCGGGTGGTGCGTTATCGCGCGCGGCGGGCGGCAGATCGGAACGGTCGAAGACCTGATCGTGGACACGACAGCACTGCGCGTGGCGTATCTGCTGTGCGAGAGCGCAGAACACGACCAGACCGCAGCTCCGGAGCCGTCCGGCCGCTTCCTCCTGGATGCCGGGGCGGTGCGCCTGCTTCCGTCCCGCGGGATCGTGGCCGCTCGCGCCGCGGTGGAAGGCGGCGGCGGCCGCATTGCTTACGCGGGTGAGGAGTCGCTGCGTGGACTCGAAGAGGCGATGTCGCCGGAATCCGGGTTCTACGAGAGAAGCTGGTTCGATGCGCGGCGCTGCTTCGGCGAGGGCGTGTACGAGGCAGAGTCGGTCGGGCCGGCGTAGGGAGGAGGCCCGACCTCGGCTTACTTCGGCTGCCGGGGCTCGCGCGCCGGGCGCGGGTGCACCTCGACTCCGTTCACGTCCACCTGAAAGAGTCCAATGTGCTGGGCCATGAATACGTAGCTCACCCAGACGGCGACGGCGCCGAAGGCGAGCACCCCGCTGATCCCGACGCCGAGTCCGGTGCACAGCGACGCGAACGTCGTGAGCAGCACGGCCACGCCCACCATTCCCCAGTCGGTATCGCCGTCCGCGAGCCAGCGCTGCCGGATGACCGCGAGCGAGGAGCCGGCGCCCGCGTAGCCGACGAGGGCGAACGAAAGCAGCACGAGTCGGAGCGCGGTCGTGATCATCGCCGGCCTCCTTCCCGCCGTTGCGCCTGCCTGTACGTCGGTCCGCGGCGTATGCACCCGCGCCATCCACAGCCGCCGCAGTGTCCGATGTCGACGAGGCCGGAGAGCAGACCGAAGCCGATCGAAGCGGACGCCACACTACGCCGCAGCGGCACCGCACCGCATGCGGGGCAGGCGCGACCATTGGGCAGGCGGCCCAGCAACACGAGCAGGCTCACGGAGCCGACGATCGTGAACGCCAATGAGAGCAACAACATTCATACCTCCGATCCCGCTCGGCCCGCCTCCGCGCGGCCGGCCGGCGCGAGGGCCGGCCGTGACTCCCAAGTATTTGCGCTATCCCAACATGGCAAGGCGTGTGCCCGCGGCGACGCCATCGAGGATCGAACGATCGGCGGTTGAGATCCCACCTGAAAGTACAACGGACGGCGCGCGAAGTTCATGACAGGACCCCCTTGCGCGGCGAGCCGGATTCCGCCAGCCTTCATTATCCCCCCGTTGCTCCCCGGCCCCCGCTCTCGCGTTAGCAGTATGATGCAGAACAACGCCGAGTCGGCGTCCCCCGCGGTCACCACCGCGCTGGTTCAGGACATCCTGGAGAATCTGGCAAATCCATCGCGCACGCTGGCGTCGATCGCGCGCGCCCACGATGTTCCCCTGCGGGTGGTTCGCGCCGAAGCGGTGCGGCTGATCCTGGAGAGGGCGCACAGGCGGCAGAGTCGTGATTGACGCGATACCGCGTGGAAGGAAGTGGAGCAGAGGGGGCTCGAACCCCTGACCCCCGCCTTGCAAAGGCGGTGCTCTCCCAGCTGAGCTACTGCCCCTTTCGACGCGGATCATACCGGCGAAGCCGCACAAATTCAAGATGACGGACAGCGATATGGACGACGCGAAGGCGCTCAGCGAGCTGCCGACTCCCGCCGCCGTAGTGGACGTCGACCGGATGGCGGCGAATCTCGATCGCATGGCGGCCTATACCACCGAGCACGGGCTGGGCCTCCGGCCCCATACGAAGACCCACAAGGTCCCCGCCCTTGCGCAGGAACAGATCCGCAGGGGGGCACGCGGACTGACGGTCGCAACAGGGCGCGAAGCGGTCGTCATGGGCGACGTCGCCGGCGACCTCCTGCTCGCCTATCCCGTCATCGGCGGCGGACGCCTCGACGCGGTCGCGGCGCTGCCCCCCCAGGTCCGCCTCACCGTGGCTCTCGACTCGGAGGAGGCGCTGCGCGTGCTTTCCCGCGCGGCTCGCGACGCCGGGCGGGAGGCGGGCGTGCTCGTGGAGGTGGATCTCGGCATGGGACGCACCGGCGTAGGCTCCATCGCCGAGATGCTGCGTCTCGCCCGTCTCGCAGGGGATCTGTCGGCACTCCGCTTCCGCGGCCTCATGTTCTACCCGGGCCACATCCGCGAGCCGGTCGACCGCCAGAGCGTCGCGCTCGACCGCCTGCAGCACGATCTCGGCGCCCGGCTGGACGCCCTCGAGGAAGCGGGGCTCAGGCCGGAGGTCGTCAGCGGCGGCTCGACGCCGACGGCGTTCCACTCCCATCGCACCGTCGGGGTCACGGAGGTCCGGCCCGGCACCTATATCTTCAACGACCGGACCACGGCGGCGGTCGGCGCCTGCGCGTGGGAGGACTGCGCGTACACGGTCCTTGCGACGGTGGTCAGCACCGCCGTGGCCGGTCAGGCGGTCGTCGATGCCGGCTCGAAGGCGCTCTCGCGAGAGGAGATCCGCGCACCGCAAGGCACCCTGATCCGCAGCGCGGACGGCCACGAAGGCGACGCGACGGGGCTGGGCGCCCTGCTGGACCGGCCGGAGGTCATCGTGAAGGCGACGTCGGAGGAGCACGGCCTGCTCGACCTGACCCGGAGCGACTGGCGACCTCGTATCGGCGATCGCGTCCGCATCGTGCCGAATCACGTCTGCGTCTCGGTGAACCTGCACCCCACCCTGTGGGGCGCGCGCGGAGAGGAAATCGTCGAGAAGTGGGCCGTCGCGGCGCGCGGATGGAGCGTCGACGGCTGAGCTTCAATCGGACGGCTTCTTCTGGCCCTGGCGCGTCCAGACGAGAATCGTACCGCAGATCGAGCCGCCCGCGGCGTCCCACTGTGACGGGATCTCGCTGCTCCCCCGGTAAATCTCGACGCCCTCGATGTCGTGAACGGGCACGACGTTGAGGCCGATGTCCTGAAGGTTCGCGGGCACCCCGTCGAGGTAGTACGTCGGATTGCAGGTCCCGGAGATCGTATTGATGCCGCGGGCGCGGGCGCGCGCGATCCCCTTCGCATCCACCTCCAGCCGCATGCCAGGGACGCTGCCGAGCAGATCGCTGAAGCGCGCGACGTTGCGCTCCTCGATCTGCGTGCGGGTGAAGAACACGCCCAGCCCACGGCTGCGCCTCTCGAAGAAGCCGACGGTCTTCAGCACATCCGAGCGCCCCGTGACGGCGAGCGAATCGAGCTTGACCGGATCCGGCTCGAGGCGCACCTCGATGCTCATGTCGCCGTCGATCGAGAGCGGGAAGGTGTAGGGGCGCAGCCCCAGGCTCTCGGCCCGGAAGAGGTAGGTACCCGGCTCGAGGTCCGTCATGACGAACGTGCCATCGTCGCTGGTGACGCCGACCCGATCACCGCCGACAATGCGCACCAGCGCGCCGACCAGCGGCCTCCCGCTGCCTGCTTCCAGTACGGAGCCCCGGAGCACGACGGTCTGCGCGTGGAGAGGGGTCCACGATGCGAGCACTGCCAGCACGATGGCCCCGCGAAGCTGGAGTCTCATACCGACCCCGACGGGAGAGGGGGAACGTCCCTCCAATCTTAACGGACGGCAGACGCTCCGGAAATGGTGCCTCCTGCCGCCGGTCAGCTCAGAGCTCCGCCTGCGGCATCCCCGCCGCGATCGCAACGGCGGGCTCGGGCACGGGCTCCGCCGGTCGCGCCCCGCGCCGCGCGCGCAGCCACAGCCGGACTCGCTTCGCGTCGTCGAGCAACACGTAGACGACCGGCACGACGAAGAGCGTCAACAGTGTCGAGGTGAAGAGGCCTCCGATGACCGCACGGGCCATCGGAGCGCGCTGACCCGCCCCTTCGCCGAGCGCGAAGGCGAGCGGGAGCATGCCGAAGATCATGGCCGCGGTCGTCATCAGGATCGGTCGCAGCCGGATCCGGCCGGACTCCAGCAGCGCGTCCTCCCGCGCAACGCCATCGGCACGGCGCCTGTTCGCGAAGTCGAGCAGCAGGATCCCGTTCTTGGTGACGAGACCCATCAACATGATCACGCCGATCATGCTCATCACGTTCATGTTGCCGCGGGTGATCCAGAGCGCGAGCACCACGCCGATGAAGCTCATCGGCAGAGCGATCATGATCGCGAGCGGCTGCAGGAAGGAGCCGAACAGGGAAGCCAGGATCAAGTAGATGAACGTCGCCGCCAGAAGCAGCGCCTCGAGGACGTAGCCCTTCGTCTCCTGCAGGTTCTCGACGTCGCCGGTGAAGACGACGTGGTATCCGGGCGGCAGCCCGAGCGAGTCCACCGTGGCGGCGACCTGCTTGGCGACATCGCCGACGCCGAAGCCCGGCAGGACCCCCGCCGAGATCGAGATCTGGCGCTCGAGCGCGCGGCGCTCGATGCGCTGCGGGCCGACGCCGGCTCGAACCTCGGCGACCTGGCCGAGCGGCACGACCATCGCCTGCCCGCTCTCCGAGTCCGCGTTCATGCTCTGCACCGGGATCGTGGCGACGTCGTTCGCGGAGCTGCGCATCGAGTCCGGATAGACCACCATCACGTCGTGGGAATAGCCGAGCGGATCCTCCCAGCGGGTGGCCCGCCGCCCCTGGAAGAGCGGCTGCAGCGTGGCGGCGATGCTGCCGACGCCGAGGCCGGCCGCCCACGCCTGCTTGCGGTCCACGTCCACGTTCAGCTCGGGGATCTCGCCCTCATCGCTCGAGGTCGGCTCCGCCACGCCGGGCACGCGCCGCATCGCGTCCAGCACCTGCTGCGCCGCCAGCTTGAGCCGCGTCGGCTCCGGTCCCTGCACGTTCGCGACGATCGGCTGCCGGTATCCGCCGAAGATCGAGCGGGAGCCCATCACGGACGCGTGCACGCCCGGGACGCCGCCGAGCCGCGCGCGGATCGAGGCCTGGATCTCCGTCAGCGAACGCTTCTTGTCCGGCCGCAGCTTGACGAAGACGCGGCCGTTGTTCGCCGTTCCTCGAAAGCCGCCCGCGACCGACGTGTAGGTGAATTCCACTTCCGGCTGCTCGCGGAGCAGCGTCGCGACCTGCAACCCCTTGTCGATCGTGTAGTCAATGTTCGAGCCCGGCTCCGTGCGGAAGCTGACGTTGAACTCGTCGGCGTCGGCGTCGGGCATCCAGGTGAAGCCGAGCTTCGGCAGCATCGCGAAGGCGAAGACGACGGACAGCGCGGCGACCCCGAGGACCGTCCAGCGGTGGTGCAGCGCCCAGCGCAGGCCGAGCGGGTAACGATCGGCCAACCGGTCGAAGAGCTCGTTGAAGCCGCGAGCGAAGCGGCGGATCGGGCCCAGTCGCCCCGCGTGGTGGCTCTCGACCTCCGGATCGTGCCAGACGCTCGACAGCATCGGGTCGAGCGTGAAGGAGACGAACAGGCTTACGAGCACGGCGAACGCGACGGTGACGCCGAACTGGAAGAAGATCTTGCCGATCATCCCGCCCATGAACGCGACGGGCACGAACACGGCGACGACCGCGAGACTCGTCGAGAGCACCGCGAGGCCGATCTCGTCGGTGCCCTCCTTCGCCGCCCGGAAATGGTCCTTCCCCATCTCGAGGTGGCGGACGATGTTCTCGCGAACGACGATCGCGTCGTCGATGAGCAGCCCGATGGCCAGCGACAGCGCCATCAGCGTCATCGTGTTGAGCGTGAAGCCGCTCGCCCACATGACGAAGAACGCGGAGATGATGCTGACCGGCAGCGTCAGGCCGGTGATGACGGTCGACCGCCAGGAGTTGAGGAAGAGGTAGATGATCGCGATCGTGAGCAGCGCGCCGAGGAAGATCGTGAGCTGAACGTCGGACAGCGACTGCCGGATGCTGCGCGAATCATCCTGCACGACGCGAAGCCGGATGTCGTCGGGCAGCTGCCGCTCGAGCGTCGCGATGGCCTCCCGCACGCCGTCGGCGACCGCCACGGTGTTCGCGCCCGAGATCTTCAGGATGTCGAGCGAGACGGCGCGCGCGTCGTCGATGTAAGCGGCGCTCGTCTGATCCTCCGTTCCGTCCACCACGGTGCCGAGGTCCGCCACGCGGACCGGCACCCCGCCGCGCGTCGCCACGACGATCTCGCCGAACGCGCGCGGATCGACGATGCGGCCGGTCACGCGGATCAGCCGCTGCGTCTCGCCGCGCTCGATGCGGCCGGCCGGCACCTCCTGATTCTCCCGCGCCAGCGCGTCCGCCACCTGAGCGGGCGTGATGCCGTACGCTCGGAGCGCGTCCGGATCCAGCTGCACGCGGATCTGCCGGGCGGTGCCGCCCACGACGTTCACCTCGCCGACGCCGTTCACGGTCTCGATGCGTCGCTTCGCGACCTGCTCGGCGAAGTCCGTCAGATCGCGGATCGGCCGCTCGGTGCTCTGGATCGCGACGGACATGATCGGCCGATCGTTCGGGTCGAAGTGGCGAACGATCGGATCGTCCATGTCCTGCGGGAGCTGGCGACGGATCGCCGCCACCTTCGCCTGCACGTCCTGCTGCGCCGCCAGCACATCCACGCCGAGCTCGAAGCGCGCGATCACGATCGAGCTGCCCTCCATCGACGTCGACGTGATCTCCTTCAGCCCCTGGAGCGTGTTGAGCGACTCCTCGACCGGCCGCGAGACGTCCTGCTCCATGACCTCCGGCGAGGCGCCGCGGAAGGTCGTCTGTACGACGACGACGGGGTAGGTCACGTCGGGATACTCGTCGATCGCGAGCCGCCGGTACGAGACGATCCCGAGAACGACCAGCGCGGCCATCATCATGGTCGCGAACACCGGCCGCTTGATCGAGACATCGGAGAGAAACATGCCGCGCCGCCTTTCGCGTCCGCCTAGTGCTGCGGGGTGTTGGGTTCCGTGCCCAGGATCTGTACGCTGGCGCCCTCGCCGAGCAGCCCCACGTTACCGACGACCACGCGGTCCCCCGCCTGCAGCCCGGACGTGATCTGCACACGGTCCGCCGCGTCATCCGTGATGCCGACCTGTACGGGAGCTCGCTCGAGGGTGCCGCCGCGGATCCTCCAGACGAACGGCTCGCCGGTGCGCGGCGCCTGCCGGATCGCCGGGAGCGGGACGACCAGCGAATTCTCCACCCGCTCCCCGACGACGCGGCCGGAGGCGAACGTGCCGCCCTTAAGCGTCCCCTGCGCGTTCGGCACCTCCACGTAGACGGCGAGCGTTCGCGACCCCGCCTGCACCGTCGGGCTCACGCGCGCGACCTTGCCCTCGAACGGCCGGCCATCGGCGACGAAGCGGACCGTCTGCCCCGGCCGGACGTCGGCCGCCGCGCGGGACGACACGGCCGCCTCGAGCTCGAGCACATCGGTGCGCACCAGGGAGAAGAGCTGAGCACCGCGTGCGACGTGCTCGCCGGGCGCGACGGCTCTCGTCTCGATCGTACCGGCCAGCGGCGCCACGACGCGGGTAGCCTCCAGCATGGTCGAGGTCGCCCGGACGCGTGCCTCGGCGGCGGCCTGCCTGGCCTTCGCGGCCGCGAGCTGCTCCTCGTCCGAACGCACGTCCTGCTCCGCGACGGCACCTTCACGGAACAACTCCCGCGTCTGGTCGAGCGTCCACTGGGCGGTGCCGACCGTGCTCTTCGCGGCTGCGAGATCCGCCTCCGCGCTGCGCGCGTCGCTGGTCACGTCCAGCGCATCGAAGCGCGCGAGCAGCTGTCCGCGACGCACATGCTGCCCCTCCCGGACATTGACATCGAGCAGATCGCCCTCGATCCGGGCGCGGACCTCGACGCGCTCGATCGGGTCGAGGTTGCCGGTGATGGGATACGCTCGCTCGATCGGCGCGCGAACGACCTCGGCGACATCGCTGGCGGCGAGGGAGACCGTCTGCGACTCGCCCCGCCCGCCCGCCGCCTGCGAGCCGGCCCGCGCTCCGCTCGGCGCCGCCTTCGCGTCGGCCGGCGGGTCACCGGAGCCGTCCCGCTTGCTCACGCTCTCGCCGCCCGCCTGCTGGGAGCAGGCCGCAGCCACGACCAGGAGGGCGGCGATCAGAGTACGGCCCGGCATCCGCGATGTATTCACTGCAGCCCCGGTTCGGGAGAAGGATCGGGAGTCACCGCCCGCATCGGCGGCAGTGGAATCTCGTTGCCGCGAGCGCGAGCGAGCTCGGCGGCCGCGAGGTACAGCTCGTGGACCGAGCGCGCCTCGTTGATCTCCGCGGTCATCAGCGCAAGCTGCGCATCGCTCACCTCGAGCTGCGTGCTCAGCCCGCGCGAAAAGCGGAGCGACGCGAGCCGATATGCCTCGGCCGCCTCGGCGGCGTTCTGGTGGCGCGCCTCGAACAGCGAGCGGGCGGCCTCGAGCCCGGCGCTGGCCTGTGCACGCTCGATCGCGACAGCCTCGCTCTCCTGCGCCGCCTGCAGATCGGCGAGGCGCGCGCGCGCCTGGGCGAGGTCGATCTGGCCCTTGTTGCGGAGCCCGTCGAAGAGAGGCCAGCTCACCTGTACCCCCAGCGATCGGTCCGGAAAGAAGCCGCCGTTCTGCTCAGTACACACACGCTCGGCTGTGGTGCCTTCGGGACAGGCGACCGTGTCGAGCCGGCCGCGCCAGGGCGGCAGCACATTGTCGCGGGGGAACGCCTGCAGCCCGGTCTGCACGAACACGGAGACGGTGGGCATGAGCGCTGCGCGCGCGATGCTGACGGCGTCGTGACTCGCCTGAGCCTGCAGCTGCGCCGCCCGCAGCGAGGGACGCTCGACGACCGCGCTGTCCGCTTCGAGCCGGTCCACGAACGGAGGCAGTGCATCGGCGTCGATGGCCGTGACCAGCGCGAGCGGCCGCTCGGCCGGCACGTTGAGCAGCCGCTTCAGCTCGAGCACGGCCAGCTCGCGGTCGTTGCGGGCCAGGATCAACGGCGGCTCGAGGTTCGCGCGCTGCACCTTCGCCCTCAGCACATCGTAGCGCGAGGCGCGTCCCCTCGCCTCCAGCTGTTGCACCTGCCGATACTGCTCGTCCGCCAGCTCCAGGTTCCCCTGCTGGATCTCCACGAGCCTCTGCGCGAGAAGCGCGTCCAGGTAGCGACGCTGGGCGTCCAGCGCGACCTGCGACCGCGACTCCCTCTCCGTCAGCCGGCTCGCCTCACGCACCCTCGATGCCGCACGCCAGCCTGCGATCCCGCGTCCACCCTGGAAGATCGTCTGCGAGAGGTTCGCGTTCATGTTGTAGGTGTTCGGCTGATTGAAGATCTGGCCGACCGCCTGTGCCCGCGCGCTCTCGAAGACGTGGCTGTAGGTACCGGAAAAGCGCAGCTGCGGCAGAGCGTCCGCCCGCGCCGTCACGAGCTGCGCATCCGCGACGTCGGTGGTCGCCGCGGCGAGCCGGATCTCGTCGCTGCTGCCGAGCGCCCGCTCCACCGCTTCGGGAAGCGAGAGCCGCAGAGTGTCGGGCTGCTGCGCGAACAGGGCCGTGGCGCGCACGAGCAGCGCCGCGGCCAGTAGGATCTTCTTCTCCACCATCGTCCTGCGGCCGGGGACCGATTCCATTCCGGACGACGGCGACGCTTCGTCGCGAGTCTCCGGATGATTCCCATAATCATTCAAGACGCGCGGCGCCGCGAAAACGTTGAGGAGTCCTCTTCCGGCCCACCGCGTGCAGCGGAAGCAAGGCCGCCCTGCGGCGGCGTGCGCCTTGCGGTGAACCGTGTGCCGCGGCGATCTTTCAAGATTGGCCCGCACCCGAGGCTGTTCCTCCCGAGAGGAGAAAAGAATGCCGGATCCCGGATTTCTCGCCCATCCCTGGTGGGTCCCCCTGATTTTCGTGCTCGTTCTCGGCCATATCTCCAGCATCTCGACGACGCTCTACCTGCACCGCTCCGCAACTCACGGCGGTGTGAAGTTCCATCCGATCGCGGAGCACTTCTTCCGCTTCTGGCTCTGGTTCACGACCGGAATGAAGACGCGGGAGTGGGTCGCGGTGCATCGGAAGCATCACGCGTTCTCCGACCGAGAGGGCGATCCGCATTCGCCGGCCGTCGAGGGATTCTGGGAGATCGTGCTCGGTGGCGTCTTCTTCTATCGGGATGCGGTCAAGGACGAGGAGATGCTCGAGAAGTACGGGAAGGGCTGTCCGGACGACTGGATGGAGCGGAAGGTCTACACCCGCTTCTCGTCGGCGGGGCTCGGAATCATGCTGCTGCTCGATCTCTACCTGTTTGGTCCCTTCGTCGGGATCCTCGCGTGGAGCGCGACGTCCGTCTGGCTGCCGATCCTCGGCAACATCATCAACGGGATCGGCCACGCGCTCGGGTATCGCAACTTCAGCACGAAGGACGAGAGCCGCAACATCGTGCCGATCGGCATCTTCATCGGCGGTGAAGAGTTGCACAACAACCACCATGCGGACCCTCGCTCCGCCAAGTTCCGCGCCCACTGGTTCGAGTTCGACGTCGGCTGGCTCTACATCAAGACGCTGGCCGCGCTGAAGCTCGCGAAGGTCGTCTACGCCCGCACGCAGAACGCGCGTGATTTCGCGGTGCAGTACTACAACAGCGCGACTCAGCGGGCGACGGCGGCGGCGACCAGCGCGAGCCAGCGGGCTTCGGCGGCCGCGAGCAACGCCAGCCAGAGGGCTTCGGCGGCCGCGACCAACGCCAGCCAGAGGGCTTCGGCGGCCGCGACCAACGCGCGCGCCCAGGTCTCCGCCGCCGCGACGCGCGCTTCCCGCGCCGCCTCATCGGCCGCGCATGCCGCCGCCGCCGCCGCCGAGGCGGCTGCGGAGGCGGCCGCGAAGAAGACATCGGGAGGTCCAGAGGAGGCGCACGGCGTCTCCTGAGCGGAATGGCCGGCGAGGCCGATGGATGGCGAAGAGGGCCGGGATCGATCCCGGCCCTCTTCGCCATCCAGTCGCAGCGGCCAACCGCACCTCCCGCATCGGTCGACCAGCGGAACGACCGCCGGGTCACCCCGACGGCCGCCCTGCCCCGCATCGGGCCATCACGCCCCCGGCGTCAGGGACGCCCGGGTCGCCTCAGCTGCCGCCGCTCCTGCGGGCGCGCGACCACGTGTCATCGTTGCCGCCCCGCTGATCCCGCCGCGCATCCGAGCGGTCCCGGCTGTCGATCCGTCCGTCGCCGTTCCGGTCGCGCGGGATCTGACTGCTTCGCCACACGTCCGCCCGGCTATTCCACGGACCCGACACCGAGTCGCAGCGCCGGCGAAGCTGCGCCACCCGCCGCTCGAACTTCCGCTGCTGCTGCAGCTCGTGCTGACGCGTGTTGCGCTCGTAGCGGCCGTGGTTTCGATACCACTGCGCTTCCTGCCGGCGCTCGTTCGTGATCAGTCGCTCGTACTCGGCCTGGCAGCTGCGCGCGAGACCGTAGCGACTGTCGCGGCGGTCGTAGCTGCCATAGCGGTCATCGCGGCGATTCTCCCAGCGATCATCGCCATCGTCCCGACGATCCTCATACCGATCGTCGCGGTCCCCGCGTCGATCCTGGTATCGGTCATCGCGGTCGTCATCCCGCTGGCGCGACTCGGCCGAGCCGCGGTCGCTGCGGTCCAGCCGGTGCTCGCTGGATCTGCCGCGCTGCGGGATGGACTGCGCGGCCGAGACCGCCGGCAGCGCCGCGAGCGCGAGCGACACGATCGCGCCGAGTACCAATCCACTCCGGATCGTCGTCATGGTCACACCTCCGTTGAATCCGCCCGGTATTCATGCGGAGTTCATGCCGCGGCCCGGGAGATCGGGAGATTCCGCGTCGTTGAGCGGAAAACTCCGGTTATGAGGTGGGGTCCTGCAAACACATGTGTCCCCTGCGGGCGGCGCCGGCCGTCCGGTGGAGAGGACACAGAGTTTTGGGGAGAGGGCGCGGAGGGCTGCGAGTAGTTCACCGCGGAGTGCGCTGAGGGCGCGGAGGATCCTGAATGGTTCACCGCGGAGTGCGCTGAGGGCGCGGAGGAAATTGAATGGTTCACCGCGGAGTGCGCTGAGGGCGCGGAGGAAACTGAATGGTTCACCGCGGAGTGCGCTGAGGGCGCGGAGGAAACTTGAATAATTCGCCGCCGAGTGCGCGGAGGAGTGGGCGGGACTATCGTGATCGCCGCAAAAAAGGCAAAAAAAATGCAATCGACGTCAAAGGCAGGGCCCCGCCTCGACGCACTCTCTGCGCCTCGAGCTCCGCGGTGCAAGAGACTGTTCTCCGTGCCCTCGTCGTGAGTCTCCGCGTGCTCGTCAGGGAGACCAGAATGGCCGGATCTTCGGAGCCGATGACCCAGACGGAGATGCCGCGGAGGCCGTGGCGGCGGGCAAGGTCGAGCTTGGCGGCGAAGGAGCGGGCGTTCTCGAAGAAGACCCACTCCCAGGTGCCGCCGCGGGAGAAGGAAGCGTACGGCACCTGGGCGTGATCGTCCCAGCGGAGCTCGGCGTGGTTGCGCTGGATGAGGCCCATGATCTCGGCGTAGGGCAGACCGCGGCTGTAGGAGCGGGCGAGCTCGGGGGTGATGCGGTCCTCCTGGGAGGTGTACCAGTGCTGGCCGCCGACCGGGATGCCGAGAGAGAGCTTCTGCGCGGGCACGTGCTCGAGGAAGTAGCGCACGACGTCCTCGTCCCAGGGGATCGAGGCCTGCGGCCCGGGCGGGGTGCGACGGGTGTGCTGGGAGTAGGTCATGACGGAGATGAAGTCGCCAATGCGGCCGATCGCGTCAATGTCGTAGCCGGCGCGCCAGTTCTCGAAGAGCCAGGCGTGATAGCGGGAGGGTCCGGCGAGCTCATCGGGGCGGTGGACGACGGCCATGCTGATGCGGAAGCCGGCCGTGTGCAGCGCATCGGACGTCTCGCGATAGAAGCCGGTGTAGGCGTCGCGATCCTCGATCGAGACGTTCTCGAAGTCGAACTGGATGCCCGCGAAGCCGTTGCGGCGACAGAGCTCGACGAGACTGGCGACGGTGCGGGCGCGGGCGTCGTCGCTCGACAGCAACGCATGCAGCAGGGCCTGGTCGAATCCCGGGTTCTGGATGAGCGGCATGACGGGAATGTTCTTCTGCTTGCCGAGTTCGATCACGCGCGGGTCGACTTCGCCCCAGACCACGCCGTGCTCATCCACATGGAAACCTTCGGGCGCGACGATCGAGACCTGGTCGGCGTGCGCCTGCAGACTCGCCCATGCGTCCTCGCGGGTCACGTAGTAAAAGAGGCGCTCGAGGCGCTGGGCGGAAGCGGGCGTCGCGGCCGGGCCGGCGAGCACGGTCGCGAGCAGCATCGCCAGGGCGATAGAGGTTCTGGGCATCGTCGTCGTGGTTCGAACCGGCACAGAGACGTCGCGCCTCAGGCGTTCGGCTGCGACGCTCCGCAGAGGGTCGACGGCACGTTCGGGTTCCGATCGCACTCCGAGCGGGGCACGGACATCCAGTCGAACTTCGGCGTGACATCGAAGCGCCGCAGGTCGGACCAGCGCACGCCCTGCAGGTAGAGCGAGTAACGCCGCTCGTAGAGGATCTGGTCGAGCATCGCCTGCTGAGTGGACAGGTCGGCGAGGGTGAGCGCCGGCAGACACGCGTTCGGCACGTCCAGCGGCGAGCTGCACCGGGTGCGGACCTCGTTGACGAGCGCGAGCGCGCCCGGTAGGTCGCCGGCGCGGGCGAGGACCTCGGCACGGATCAGCCGCATCTCGTCCGGGAAGTACGCGGGATACGGGTCGGGCAGGTCGTTGTAGCGCACGAGCGAGTCCAGGGGCGAGACGGCGCCCTGCAGGTCAAAGGCCACGACGAAGTAGTCCACGCGCCGGTCGCCGGACTCGGCCTGCAGCCGGAAGATGTCCTTCGGCCGGAGCTGGTAGGCGTTCCCGGAAGCGTACCACATGCCGTACAGCGGGTTCGGGTCGGAGGCGGAGAACTCGAACTCCGAGAGGACGTTCAGGTCTACGGCCTGCGCCGACTGGGCCGCGAGCTGGTCGTCGCCGGCGATCAGCGCGTAGCGCGCGAGCATCGCGTCGATCGTGTTCTCGAGGTCGAAGCCAGGCGCCAGGATCTGATCCTCGAATTCGCTCGAGGCAGGCTGCGCCTGCAGCCTCGACTGCGCGCTCTGCAGCAGCGCCTCGATCTCGGCGAAGACTTCTTCGCGCGTCGCGAACTGCGGCTGCGGATTGTCGGGCCCGACCTGCAGCGGGATCTGCTGGTAGATCTGGATCAGGTTGCCGTACGCCATCGCCTTGAACAGCTCGGCCAGCGCCAGGATTCCGCTCGTCGTGCCGGGGCCGAAGCCGACCTGGGGCGCGTGCTCGAGCAGCACGTTGGCGTCCCGAACGACCAGGTACTGTCCCTCCCACGGGTTCTCCGAAGGCCCCAGGTCGTTGTCCAGCGGCTGGTCACCGGAATCGGCGATCTGAAAGCTCTGGAATGTGGCGCCGCCGGCGCCCAGCTCATTCGTCACGAGCCCCGTCACGTACACGGGGTCGATCAGCTGATTGCCGTATTCGGCCTGGAGGCCGACCGCGATCTGCGCGACCCCTTCCCTCGTGGAGGTCTGGGCCTCCTCGGTCGGCAGATTCGGGTCCTGCAGATCGAGGTTGCATCCGCCGTAGGTCAGCGCGCCGGCGCCGAGCACGGCGAGCATCGCCATCCGCTTCATCGTATACCTCATCGTCTCGCGCATGAGTGCCGCCGCTCAGTAGGTGACGCGCAGGGAGACGCCGACCGTCCGCGCATGCGGATAGACGGCGAAGTCCACGCCCCGCTCGACCGTGCTCAGCCCGAACATGTTGACCTCGGGGTCGTAGCCGGAGTAGTCGCTGAAGGTGAGCAGATCGTGGCCGACCAGCTCGAGCTGGACCTCGCTCACGCCGAGGTTCCTGACCCAGTCGCCCGAGGTGTGATAGCCGAGGCGGACGTCGCGCAGCTTGACATAGCTGGCGTCTTCCAGATAGTGCGACCAGGTGCCGTAGTAGCGGACGAGCTCGTCATTCGTGATCTCGCCCCGCAGGTAACGATCGTAGTTGGGGCCGGCACCGAAGATATCCATGATCCGCTGCGTCTGATTCCACACCTTCTGCCCGAAGGAACCATCGAGCAGGAATGACGCGGACCAGTGGTCGCCGAGACCGAACTCGTTGTTGATGGACGCGGTGACATCGGGCCAGGGGCTGCCGACGATACGGCTGCCGCCGCGGAGCGGCCCGAGGTCGTCGGTCTGGACGACTCCGTTGATCACCGAGTCGGCGCTCATGTAGAACGCCCCCAGCTCCTCACCCTGCTGTACGCGGTTGTTGTAGCCGACGGTGTAAGGGCTGCCGAAGAGCGAGTCCACGACGTTCTTGTTGTGCGACAGGATGAAGCTGCTGCTCCAGCGGAAGTTGTTGCCTCGAACGTTGTCGGTGTTGAGCTGGAGCTCGACGCCCTTGTTGCTGAGCGACCCGACGTTGTCGATGATGCCGCTGCTGTAGCCGGTGCTCGGCGCGTAAGGCCGCGGCAGCAGCAGGTCGGTCGTGTGCTGGTCGTAGTAGGTGAACGTCAGGTTGACGCGGTCGCTGAGGATCGACGCGTCGAAGCCGGCCTCGATCTCGCGCTGCCGCTCCGGCTTCAGATCCGCGTTGCCGGCCTCGGAGAGCGGCACGAGGCCGAGCCGGCTGACGTTGATGAGCGGGCCGTAGCGGGAGAAGCGCGTGTAGGCCAGGTCGGTCGGCGGCTGATTGCCGGCGTAGCCGAGCGCCGCGCGGATCCGGAACTGCGGCAGCACGCCCGCGAGACCGGAGTTCTGCCAGAAGCCTTCATCGGAGATCACGTACGAGCCGCTGACCTTCGGATAGAGCTGCCAGCGCTCATCGGGCCCGAAGGTGGAGGAGGCATCCCAGCGCAGAGCGCCGGTCAGGAAGAGGCGGTTGTTGAAGCCGATCTGCTCCTGTCCGAAGAAGCCGAGCGTGACCGTCTCGACCTGGCTCTCGGAGGAAGACATGTTGGCGCCGCGGACGAGCTTCGTGCCGGGGCTGACGTCGCTCGCCGAGGCGAACACCGTGCCCCGATGGGAGAAGGTGTGGTTCATCCCCACCGAGGTCGTGAACTGAGCCGAGCCGGCACCGACGTCGTAGGTCCCGATCAGGTCGTTGTTCACGAGGTAGTTGCCGCGGTCGTAGTTCGTCGCGCTGCCGAGCGGCGCGAGAGTGGCGCCGCGCGGAATGAACTGCGAAGTCTCCATCGAATAGGTGTCGTAGCCGAGCCGGTACTGCAGCGTCAGCTGATTGAGCGGGTTCGCGTGCAGCTGCAGTGAGCCGACGAAGCGGCTGATGTCCTGACCGTTGTCCCAGCGGTCCAGCACGTCGAGGGGGTTGGGGAAGACATAGGCCGTGTTGAGGAGCTGACCGGTCTCGGGATTGCGCGCCGACAGGTCCACCGTCGTCGGCGTGAACACGATCGCGGTGAGCAGCCCTCCGACCCCCTGCTCGCCATTGATGACGAGATCGTTGTGGCTGCGGATGTAATTGGCGCCGGCGGAGACCTTCAGCTTGCCGCCGAGCGACTGGTCCAGATTCAGCCGCACATCCTCCTTCGTGTAGTCGGACCCCTTCATGATGCCCTGATTGCTCGTGTATCCGCCCGAGACGTAGTACTGCGTCGCCGGTGTGCCGCCGGAGACGGACACGTGCGTATCGTTGCTCAGCGCGTCGCGGAAAATCAGGTCCTGGGGGTCGTAGCGCTGAACCGGGTTGCCCTCCGTGTCGAGAGGCGTCAGCGCGAAGTCAATGTGCTTCGGGAGGGAGCCCCAGGTGAAGCGCGTCGTGCCGCTCACGTGCGCCTCGCCCGACTGCCCCCGCTTCGTGAAGATCTGGACCACGCCGTTGTTCGCGCGGGAGCCGTAGAGTGCCGCCGCTGCAGCGCCTTTCAGGATCTCGATATGATCGATGTCGTTCGGATCGAGGTCGGCGAGGCGGTTCGACGGGTTGGAGCGATAGCCGAAGTTGATCTGCTGATCGCCGCTGTTGTCGAGGATCACGCCGTCGACGATGTAGAGTGGCTCTGCGCCGCCAATGATCGAGCTGGTGCCCCTCAGCCGGACGGATACGCCTCCGCCGGGCGTCCCGGTGTTGCTCGTGATCACCGCGCCGGCGACCTTCCCCTGTAGCGCCTGGTCCACGGTCGTGACGGGAGCCTGGGCGAGCTCGTCGCTGCCCACACTCGCGACCGAGTTGCCGAGCGCACGCTTCGCGGTCGGCGACGCGGTGCCGGTCACAATGACGGCCTCGAGCGAAACAGCCTTCTCACTGAGCGCGACCTCCGGAATCGTGATGGTCGACTGGTCCGCCAGCGTGACCGGGTGCTGCTCCGTAGCGCGGCCGACGTACGAATAGACCAGCGTGTAATTGCCCCTCGGAACGTTCGCCTCGAGCGTGTAGGCGCCATCGGCCGCGGTCACCGTGCCGTACTGCGTGCCCCGCAGCGACACCTGCGCGCCCGACAGCCCCTCGCGCGAGGCTGCGTCCACCACCCGCCCCTGAAGCCTGTAGGACGCGGACTGTGCGGTCGCGGGCGCACTCCAGGCGATCGCGAACGCGGACAGGATTGCCGGGACGAGCCGCCCCGGGGATCGTCGGGAAGTCATCTTCCGAACCTCGGCGAAAGAAGTGCTGCGGGTTTGATTGGTGGCGCAGGATAATGGGTGAGCGGCGTTCGGGCCAGGGTTCAGGCGGGCGACCGGGCGCCGGGCGCGGCCTGGCGGCCGGGCGCGGGCCTACGGCCCGGGCGCCGCTTCGCGGGGCGCGCTGCTGACGCAGCGGAGCGGGGCCTGGCGGCCCCGGTTTGCGGCCTTCGGCCGGAGGCGCGCGGCTGCGCCGGCGCGGGGGCGGTCCTGCGGACCGGGGGGGGCGCGGCTGCGGCGGCGCGGGGCGGTCCTGCGGACCGGGGGCGCGCGGCTGCGCCGGCGCGGGGGCGGTCCTGCGGACCGGGGGGGCGCGGCTGCGGCGGCGCGGGGCGGTCCTGCGGACCGGGCGCGCGGCTGCGCCGGCGCGGGGGCGGTCCTGCGGACCGGGGGGCTACGCCGTTCCGAGCAACTGCCTCAGCACGTAGTTCAGGATGCCGCCGTTCACGTAGTAATGGAGCTCCTGGGGGGTGTCGATGCGGACGCGGGCCTGGAACTCCTTTGTCGCGCCGTCATCGGTCGCGGCGCGCACCCTCACATCGCGGCTGCCCTCGAGCCCGGACCGGACGCGCTCGGCGAGGCCGATGATGTCGTAGCTCTCCTTGCCGGTGAGGCCGAGGCTCTCCGCGCTTTCGCCGTCGTGGAACTGGAGCGGCAGCACTCCCATGCCGATCAGGTTCGAGCGGTGGATGCGCTCGTAGCTCTCGGCGATGACGCCGCGTACGCCCTGCAGCATGGGGCCTTTCGCGGCCCAGTCGCGGGAGGAGCCGGTGCCGTACTCCTTGCCGGCGATGACGATCAGCGGTGTGCCTTCCTTCTTGTAGCGCATCGCGGCGTCGTAGATCGTCATGCGTTCGCCGCTCGGGATGTGCAGCGTCCAGCCGCCCTCGACGCCGGGGACGAGCCGGTTGCGCAGGCGGATGTTCGCGAAGGTGCCGCGCATCATCACCTCGTGGTTGCCGCGCCGCGAGCCGTAGGAGTTGAAGTCCTTGGGCTCGACGCCGTGCTCGACGAGGTACTTCGCGGCGGGGCTGTCCTTGGCGATGCCGCCGGCGGGCGAGATGTGGTCGGTCGTGATGCTGTCGCCGAGCAGCGCGAGGACGCGCGCGCCCTCGATCTCCTGCGGGCTCGGGGGCGACTTCTCCATGTCCAGGAAGTACGGTGGCTCCTTGACGTAGGTGGAGTCATCGCCCCACTCGAAGAGATCGCCCTCGGGGACCGGCAGCGCCTTCCACCGGTCGTCGCCCTCAAAGACGCTCGCGTACTCGCGCTGGAACATCTCGGAGCGCACGGAGTCGCGGATCGTGTCGTGGATCTCGCGCTGGGTCGGCCAGATGTCCTTGAGGAAGACGGAGCGGCCGTCGCGGTCGGTGCCGATCGGCTCGTTGTAGAGGTCGATGTCCATGCGGCCGGCGATCGCGTACGCGACCACGAGCGGCGGCGAGGCGAGATAGTTGAAGCGGGTGTCGGGATTGATGCGCCCCTCGAAGTTGCGGTTGCCAGAAAGCACAGAGCAGGCGACGAGGTCGTTCTGCTTGATCGCGGCCGTGATCTCGGCCGGCAGCGGGCCGCTGTTGCCGATGCAGGTGGTGCAGCCGTAGCCGACCAGCTGGAAGCCGAGCTCGTCGAGGTACTCCTGCAGCCCGGCCTCGACGAGGTAGTCGGTCACAATCTTGGAGCCGGGCGCGAGCGAGCTCTTCACCCACGGCTTGCGGTGCAGCCCGCGCTCGACCGCCTTCTTCGCGAGCAGTCCGGCGCCGACCATGACGGCGGGGTTCGACGTGTTCGTGCAGGACGTGATCGCGGCGATCACCACCGCCCCGTCGTGGAGGCGGAAAGCCTCATCATCGCGGTTGACCACCACTTCCCGGGCGAGGGCGTGGGCTTGCGCGGGCGCGGGGGGTTCCGCCACCGCTACCGCGCCGCGCTCGCGCCCCCTCGCGCTCGCGCCCGCCCCAGCGGCCGCGCGGGCCGCGCGCTCCTCGGCGAAGGACGTGAAGGACTCGAGGAAGGCCGACTTGGCAGCGGACAGGGAAATGCGGTCCTGCGGCCGGCGCGGCCCCGCGAGGCTCGGCTCGACCGTCGCCATGTCGAGCTCGAGCGCGTCGGAATACTCGGCGGCGGGAGAGTCGGGCGCGTGGAACAGCCCCTGCTCCTTCATGTAGGCCTCGACCAGCGCGACGCGCTCCTTCGAGCGGCCGGAGAAGGCGAGGTAGCGCAGCGTCTCGGCGTCGACGGGGAAGATGCCGCAGGTGGCGCCGTACTCGGGCGCCATGTTGCCGATCGTCGCGCGGTCGGCGAGCGGCAGCTTCGCCAGCCCGGGGCCGTGGAATTCCACGAACTTCCCGACCACGCCTTTCCTGCGGAGCATTTGCGTGACGGTGAGCACGAGGTCGGTCGCGGTCGCGCCCTCCGGCAGCTCGCCGGTCAGCCGGAAGCCGACGACCTGCGGGATCAGCATGGAGATGGCCTGGCCGAGCATCGCGGCCTCGGCCTCGATCCCGCCGACGCCCCAGCCGAGCACGCCGAGGCCGTTCACCATCGTCGTGTGAGAGTCGGTGCCGACGAGCGTGTCGGGGTACGCCTGCCCGCCGCCCGCTTCGTCGCCAAAGACCACGCGCGCGAGGTATTCCAGGTTGACCTGGTGCACGATGCCGGTCTCCGGCGGCACCACCCTGAAGTTGTCGAACGCGTTCTGGCCCCAGCGCAGGAACGCGTAGCGCTCGCCGTTGCGCTTGTACTCCATCTCCGCGTTCACCCTGAACGCGATGCGGGTGCCGAACTCGTCGACCTGCACGGAATGATCGATCACCAGCTCCGCCGGCTGCAGCGGGTTGATCTTCTTCGGATCACCACCCATCCGCGCCATCGCGCTGCGCATGGCGGCGAGGTCGACGACGGCGGGCACGCCGGTGAAGTCCTGCAGCAGCACGCGCGCGGGCGTGAAAGCGATCTCGGTTTCCGGCATCGCGGCCGGATCCCACTTCGCGAGCGCCTCGATATCATCCCTCGTGACAACGCTGCCGTCCTCGGTGCGCAGCAGGTTCTCGAGCAGGATGCGCAGCGAATAGGGCAGCCGGGAAATCGAGAGACCGGCGTTCTCGAGCGCGTCGAGGCGGAAGATCTCGTACGAGCGGCCGCCGACGTCGAGGGTCGCGCGGGCGCCGAAGCTGTTGCGGTGGGCCATGGTGGTTCGAACCTGCGTTGTGTTGTCGGTTTTCGCGGCTGACTGAACATGGTATGGACTCGCGCTGCGCGCGAGGGCGCGGGCCGTGAACGGCCCGGGCGCCGCCTGGGGCGGGGCGCCCGGCCTGGCGGCCGGGGGCGCGCGCCTTCGGCGCGGAGCGCGCGCTGCCGCGCGCGGGGGCGCCTGACGGCGAGGGCACGCTTCGAGTGGGGTGCGGCGCTGCGCGCCGGGGCCGCGACGCTGCGCGCGCGGGGGGGGCCCGGCGACGCTGCGCGCGCGGGGGGGCCCGCGACGCTGCGGGCGATGCTCGGCGGCACGCCGGCCACCGTGCCGGAGCGCTACGCCCAGGCGTCGCCGATCCGGCTGCTGCCGCTCGGCATCCCGCAGGTGCTCGTCATCGGCGAGCACGGGGAGTTCGTGCCGCGGCCGCTGGTGGAAGGATACGTCGAGGCCGCCGCGAAGGTGGGCGACGCGGTGCGGCTCATCGTGATCCCGGGCGCAGGACACTTCGAGCTCGCGAGCCCGCGCACCTCGGCGTGGCCGCGGGAGAGGGTCGCGATCCGCTCGCTGCTGGAGGGGCGGCTGCCGGAGTAGCGAGCGGAAGCCCGAGATCCCTGGAGCCGAACCCCCGCAGTCCTCGCCGCCTTGGGGTTGAAGATCGGGTATTGGACCCGAGGCGGGCCGCTGAATTCACCGGCAGTTCACCCGCCCGTCACTGCGCGTTGAGCGCGTCGGATCAATGTGGGTGCGCGTTCGGACATGGAGCAGGAACGCACACCCGTTCACCGACACGCGCAGGAGGTTCTATGAAGGATCCCCGGAAACCCGGCGTGAACAGCGCCTACGAGGATGGCCATCCGAACGTGCGTCGCGACGCGCTCGAGATCTTCTTCTTCAGCACGCGGCCCGGCACGCTCGGGATGTCCGACATCTACTCCGCTACACGGGCGCGGGCGTCCGAGCCGTGGTCCACGCCGGTCAACCTGGGTCCGGCCGTGAACAGCGCTGCGGCCGAGTCCCGGCCCTCGCTGTCCTGGGACGGGAGGACCCTGTACTTCGGCTCGAGTCGTCCAGGCGAAGGGTCCAGCGACATCTACGTGACACGACGCTAGCGGACGATCGACTCCGCGGCGATAAGGGGAAACGTGCGAAGCGGAGTGCCACCGCGAGCGACCGGCGCGTCGGCGCCCGGCGTGGTCAGGCAAAGACCCACCGGGCGCCGTCGTGCTCGAGCCGCGCGTAGATGCGGAGCGGCTGTCGGGCAACTCCGACTACTGCGGCAGCCCGTTGTCGCGGAGGAGCTTCCCGAAGCGGGGGTCGTGCCGGAGGGCCTCCATTCCGGGCTCCACGACGGCGTGCGAGAAGGCGGGGTGTCGCTGCCGCGCCGACGCCTCCAGCCACCGCAGCGCGGCATCCGTGTCTCCGAGGGCGGCGAACACGGTCGCGATTTGCGGCGCGTACACCTGCGTGCTGGCGCCTTCAGCCGTCAAGCGCTGGAGGATCTGCCGGGCCTCGCGCTCCCTCCCGGTAAGCGCCAGGACACGGGCGACGGACGCGCGCGCCTTCGCGGTCGGACCGGCCAGGGCCGCAGCAGCCCGGTACTCCCGGAGCGCGTTCTCCCATTGACGGCCGGCCTCGTACCCCCATCCCAGCTCCAGGCGCACGAGCCAGACGGTCGAATCCATCTCCATCGCCTTCCGCAGCGGCTCGACTCCCAGGTCCGGCCGGCCCGCAACGACCAGAGCCGCGCCGAGGGCCGCAGCATCGATGGGCGACAGGGGGCTCAGCTCGGCCTCCTTCCTCGCCTCCCATGCTGCCTCCTCGTCGCGGCGCATGGAGGAGAGAAAGAAGCTATACCATCCGTGCGCACGCGCGCTGCTGGGGTCCAGCTCGATCGCCCGGCGGAACTCCCGCTCGGCGGCGGCCCAGTCCCACTCGAACGCGTACAGGTAGGCCGCCAGAGCGGAGTGGGCCTCCGCCAGCCCCGGATCGAGCCCCACCGCCTCGAGGGCCGGCTTCCGCATCCGCTCCTTCGCTTCCGAGGGTGCGATGTATCCGTGCACGGCGAAGGGGGGATAGACGTTGGCGAGACCGGCGTAGGCGGCGGCGAATTGCGGGTCGACCTCGGTGGCGCGCTGGAAGTACGCGATCGCGCGCTCGAGCGCGTCCCCTGTCCGCTGGCGCCCGAAGTATACGCCCTTGAGGAAGAGCGTGTACGCCTCGGCGTTGTCCGTCAACGGTCGCGCGAGCCGCTCGCGCTCGCCGGGGCCGAGCTCCGCGACCAATGCCTCCGCGATGCGGAGCGCAAGCTCGCTCTGGATGCCGAGGACATCCGGCCCCTCCCGCTGATACGTCTGCGCCCAAAGGTGGAAGCCGTCGGCCGCGTCGATCAGCTGCGCCGTGACGCGCACGCGGTCTCCAACGCGGCGGACGCTCCCCTCCACGACCGTGCCGACCCCGAGTCGACGGCCGATCGTTCGGACGTCCTCGCTCTTCCCCTTGAAGGCGAATGCGGACGTGCGTGCCACCACACGCAGGGCCCGCACCTGGGAGAGCGCGCCGGTCAGCTCCTCCGTCAGGCCGTCGCTGAGGTACTCCTGTTCGGGGTCGCCACTGAGGTTCGCGAAAGGCAGCACGGCGACCGCCCGGCGTGATCCGATGGGTACCCCATACGCCACCGCGGCGGCGGCGTCCGCCTCGTGTGCCGGGCCGCCGATCCGGCTGGTGGGGCGGCGACCCCCGAGCAGGATCCAGGCGGCCCCGAGGGCAACCGCGAGCGCAACCGCGGCCAGCGCCACCGCACCGGGGTGCACCGGCCGGCGGCCGCCCCGCAGTACCGCCTGCGGTGGAGACTCCGCTGCAGAACCCGCTTCGACGGGCTCCGCTCCGTTCGGGGACCCGGCTTCGGCACCTGGCTCGGGACGTTCGCGGGCATTCCGACTGGCCACGCCGTTCGCCCGGTCGCCCAGTGGGTCACGGCTGCGCAGGGCGTCCACGGCGGCCCGAAAGTCCGCCCGCGGCTCGACGCCGAACTCCGTCTCCAGCATGCGCTCGTGGGTCGCCGCGTGCTGGAGCGCCCCGGCGAGGTTGCCGTTCGCCTCCAGTGCCCGAACGAGGCGCAGGGCGACGCGCGTGTCGTACGGATCCTGCGCCACCCGGACCTTCCACCACTCCACTGCCCTCGCGGGCCTTCCCTCCCGCTCCGCCGCGTCGGCCAGCGCCTCGAGCGCCCCGGCGTAGCTGGCGGCAAGGCGTTCACGCTCCCGCTCGACCCACCCTTCGAACCCGGGCGCATCGCTGAGAAAGAACCCATCGAGGAAGGGACCGTGGTATAACGCAATCGCGCGGGCGGGGTCGGCGCTGGCGAGTGCCTGCTCGAGCTCGGCGACGTCCGTACGGATCAACTCGGAGTTCAGGCGGAGCTCGTCGCCCTCGGAAGTGATCGCCGACTCACCCAGCTCCTTCCGCAAGGCGTAGACGGCCTGGTTCAGGAGGTTGCGAGCATGATTCGTGTCGCTTTCCGGCCAGAGGTAGGCCAGCAGTCGCTCACGGCTGAGGCCGCGCTGCGGACTGACTGCGAGGACGGCCAGGAGGGCGAGCCGGTGCCGCTGGAGCGCACGGCCGCCGATGGGTGAGCCATCGTCCCCGGAGAGGCGGGGGCTCCCGAGGAGCCGGAGCCGGAAGGTGCGGGAGGAGTCCATCGCGAGCTCGGTGATCTCCGTACTCGTTCTGCAAAGGTGAAGCGGCGTGCGGTATTCCTGCTGGGGCTTGGCAACCTGGGAGCCCGGACATGGGCAGAAGGGATCTCCGCCGGCATGCGAAAGATAGCACCGAGCCAGCGGTTGCGAGAGGAGGTTGCCGATCGGCTCTGTCGCTCCCACCTGGCCCCCGCCCGCATTCCTGACTAGCCTGACTAGCCTGATTAGCCTGACTAGCCTGACTAGCCTGACTAGCCTGACTAGCCTGACTAGCCTGACCAGCCTGACTAGCCTGACTAGCCTGATTAGCCTGACTAGCCTCCCTCGAGAGAGGATCCCCATGCCGCCGAAACCCGCCATCGCGAACCGCGCGAGCCGTGTCGCCCGAAGAACCGAAACCTTCACGGAGTCGGTGATCCGCGAGATGACACGCGTCGCGAACGAGCACGGCGCGATCAACCTCGCCCAGGGCTTCCCGGATTTTCCGGCGCCGGAGGTGCTGAAGGAGGCGGCGTGCGAGGCAATCCGGGCGGACGTCAATCAGTACGCGGTCACCTGGGGCGCGCCGCGGCTGCGGCGGGCGCTGGAGGCGAAGTACGCGCGCTTCTACGGAATGGAGGTGGACGGGGACCGGGAGATCACGGTGACGTGCGGCGCGACCGAGGCGATGGCGACGGCGCTGCTCGCGCTCGTGGATCCGGGCGACGAGGTCATCGTCTTCGAGCCGTTCTACGAGAACTACGGCCCGGACGCGGTCCTGTGCGATGCGCGGCCGGTGTACGTGCCGCTGGATCCGGAGTCCGGGCCGGACCTGGAGCGGCTGGCGGCGGCGTTCTCGCCGCGCACGCGCGCGATCGTGATCAACACGCCGAACAACCCGTCCGGGCTGGGTCTTCTCGCGCGCGGAGCTGGAGGCGGTCGCGGAGCTGTGCCGTCGCCACGACGTCGTCGCGATCACGGACGAGATCTACGAGCACATCCTCTATGAGGGCGAGCACGTCCCGCTTGCGACCCTGGACGGCATGCGGGAGCGCACGATCACGATCAGCGGCGCATCGAAGACGTTCAGCGTGACGGGGTGGCGGATTGGCACGATGGTCGCGCCGGCGGAGCTGACGGGCGCGATCCGGAAGGTGCACGACTTCCTGACGGTCGGCGCGCCGGCGCCCCTGCAGGAGGCGTGCGCCGCGGGGCTGGAGCGGTTGGGCGACGACTACTACGCCACGCTCGCGGCCGACTACCGCCTGCGTCGCGACGCCCTCGTGCCCGCGCTGAAGGAAGCGGGGTTCCGGTGCACCTCACCCGCCGGGGCGTACTACGTGATGGCGGATTTCTCCGCGATCAGCGATCTCGACGACGACGCCTTCTCGCGCTGGCTCGCGCGCGGCGCCGACGGCCGCATGGAGGGCGGCGTCGCGCCGGTCCCGGGGTCCAGCTTTTTCCACGATCCGGCGATGGGTCGCACGCTGGTGCGCTTCGCGTTCTGCAAGCGCGCCGAGACGCTGGAGGAGGCGGGGCGGCGGCTGCGCTCGCTGGCGTGAGAACGGGGCGGGCGTGGGGCGGGTCCGGGCGCGGGGGCGGGCGCGCGCGCGGCGGCTGCGATGTTGCCGGTGCCTGGAGGTGGGCGGGCGTTGCCACCGAGATGTTGCCGGTGCGATCTTGAAACGTCCCCGGATGGTCCTGCAGCCCCATTGCATCGGTCGAATCCCTTGAGCCACCCCCGCCCGGGCGTGCACGCGCACAACGTACGAGCTCGCACGCTCGCACCGTTGCGGCCGTGAGCGATTACTCGCCCTTCAAGGGATTCTTCGCGGAGCTGAAGCGGCGGCGCGTCTTCCGCGTCATGGCCGTGTACGGCGCCGGCGCGTTCGTCGCCCTGCAGGTGATCGATCTGCTCGTCCCTGTCCTTCTGCTTCCACCATGGGTCTACCGGCTCATCGGCGTGGTGCTGATCGCAGGCTTCCCGCTGGCGGTGGGGCTGGCGTGGGTGTTCGATGTCGGCCCGACCGGAGTGACGCGCACGGAGGAGGCGTCGAGGGAGGAGCTCGCGGGAATCATCGCCGCGCCCCGTCGCCAACGCTGGCCCGCGGGGCTCCTCGCGCTCGCCGGGGTGGTGCTGTTCGCCGTGGGTGGCTGGTGGGCGCTGACGCGCTCGGGCAAGGCGGCGGGGTCCGAGGCGGGCGGGGCGTCGCTCGCGGTGCTGCCGTTCGCGAACCTCGCCCGCAGCGCGGAGACCGAGCCGTTCGTCGAGGGCATCCACGATGACCTGCTGACGCAGCTCTCGAAGATCCACACGCTCAAGGTGATCTCACGAACCTCGGTGCTGGAGTACCGCGAGACGCGGAAGAACATCCGGCAGATCGGCAGCGAGCTGGGCGTCCGCTACGTCATGGAGGGGGGCGTGCAGCGGGCCGGCGACCAGGTCCGCATCAACGTGCAGCTGATCGATGCTTCGACGGACGAGCACGTGTGGGCGGAGACGTACAACCGGACGCTGACGGTCGCCGACATCTTCGCGGTGCAGAGCGACATCGCGTCGGCGATCTCGTCACAGCTGCGCACGCGTCTCACGCCGGCGGAACGGGAGAGCATCGGCAGCCGGCCGACGCAGAGCCTCGAGGCGTACGATCACCTGCAGCGCGGGGCCGCCTACTTCCGGCTCAGCCAGGTGCCGTCGGAGGTCCGGAAGGCGGTCGCGGAGCTCGAGGCAGCGACGCGCATCGACCCGGCGTACGCGGACGCGTGGGAGCGGCTCGCGATCGCGCGGCTCACGCTGGGCTGGGAATGGGGGCAGGCCGAGCAGGTGCCGCTGGCGGAGGAAGCAGTCCGGCGGGTGGAGGAGCTCGCGCCGGGGCAGAAGGCCGCCTACCTGGCACGCGGCTATCTCGAGTACTACGGCCACCGGAACTACGCGGCCGCGCTCGCGGCGCTGCAGCGCGCGGAGTCGCTCGCGCCCGAGGACCCGCAGGTGCTCGGCCCGATCGCGTGGGTGTATCGAAGGCTGGGGGAGTACGACCGCGCCGTGGAGTATTTCCGCCGCTCCTTCGCCCGCGACCCGCGCAACTACGAGACCGTACTGACCTACGCCTGGACGATGGTCACGCTGAGGCGCTGGGATGAGGCGGAACGACTCTCGGAGCTGGTCGTCTCACTCGCTCCGCAGGTCGGGGGCGGGTATCAGTTGCTCGCGCTGCTCCCGATCCTGCGTGATGGCGACACCAGCGCCGCCGATCGGGCGCTCGCGCGCGCGACCGGCCGCTCGAACACGATACACGTGCTGCTGGCATGGCCGCCGCTCACGCGCATCCTCGCCCATTCCCACGCGGACGAGATCCGCGCGGCGACCTCCGCGGTCGCCGATGACACGATCGGCTACATGGTGCAGTGGCAGACGAGCGGGCTCACGCCCGCCGCGTTCTTCCTCCAGAAGGCTGAGGCGCTGCGCGTCCTGGGGGACAGCGCCGCTGCCCGCATCCATTTCGACTCGGCCCGGGCGGTGCTCGAGCCCCGGGTCCGGGCGCGGGAGAGCACGATCTGGAACTACCAGGCGGACCTGCCCGGGGCGCTCGGTATCGCGTACGCCGGCCTCGGGCGCAAGGAAGAGGCGCTGCGGTACGGCCGCGCCGCGGTCGCATCGATCGACGGCGTGGAGGACCGCTACATGTCCCCGCGGATCCACGCGCAGCTAGCGGAGATCCTGCTGCTGGAGGGCGACCGGGCCGGCGCGGTCGCGGAGCTCGAGCGGGTCAGCGCCGCCACCGGCCTGTTCTCCGGCGCATCGCTCGGGGCCGATCCGCTGTGGCGGCCCCTCGCGAGCGAGCCGCGCTTCAGGGCGCTGGCCGCGCGGCGGTAGCGCCGGCCGTCCCCGGGCGGCGCCGTTCGGCCGCCCGCGACCTCACCCTCGCAGCACCACCCTCGGATCGACGCGCGTGGCGCGCCTCGCCGGCAGCCAAGCCGCGGCGAGGGCGACGAGGAGCAGCAGCGCGACGACGGCGGCGAGCGTGAGCGGGTCGGTCGGCGAGACCTCGTAGAGGACCGCGCGCAGCGCGCGCGACAGCACGAGCGTGAGCGCGATGCCGATGGCGACACCGGCGGCGGCGAGGCCGAGCGCGTGGCGCAGCACGCCGAGGATGACCTGGCCCCGGCCGGCGCCGAGCGCGACGCGGATGCCGATCTCCTGACGTCGCTGCGCCGTCGAGTAGGACATGACGCCGTAAATCCCGATCGTGCCGAGCAGCAACGCGACGGCGGCGAAAGTGACGAGCAGCACCATCGCGAAATGGCGGCGGGCCGTGCTCGCGCGGTAGAGCTCGGAGACGGTTTCGATGTCGTCGATCGCGAGGCGCGCGTCGAGCTGCCAGACGGCCGCGCGAATCACCGGCGCGAGCGACGCCGGCTCGCGCCCTGCGGCCGCGCGGACCATCAGCGTCTGCCACGACGCCCAGTCCCAGCGCTTCTGCACGTACGGGATGTACATCGCCGGCTGGGGCGCCTCGTCCGCGCTTCCCATGCGCGTGTCCCCCATCACGCCGACGACCTCGAGCCACTCCTTCTCGCCCTCGCGGTCGAAGCTGATGCGCCTGCCGACGGGCGACTCGCCGGGCCAGTGCAGACGCGAGAGCGAGCGGTTGACGATGACGACGGGCGGCGCGTCCGCGCGGTCCCGTGCGTCGAAGCGCCGGCCCTCGAGCAGCGGGATGCCCATCGTCGAGAAGTAGTCGTCGCTCACCAGCCGGAGCGGCTGCGGGTCCTCGCGCCCGCTCGGGTTCGGCGATGGTCGCCCCTCGATGACGAAGCTGAACGTCATGTTGAAGCCGCTCGCCGGCGGCTCCGACGTCGCGCCGGCAGACGCGACGGCAGGCAGCGCCCTCACGCGCTCGAGCAATCGACGGTAGAACGCCGACTGCGCGGGCGTGCCGTCGTAGCGGGCGCCCGGCAGATCGAGCGA
The DNA here is from genome assembly GCA_963798855.1 of uncultured Gemmatimonadales bacterium. GTDB lineage: Bacteria > Gemmatimonadota > Gemmatimonadetes > Longimicrobiales > RSA9 > CAWCUU01. The sequence goes on from CAWCUU010000003.1 coordinate 539,004, forward strand.
CACCGCGAGCAGCCCATCCTCGCGGAATCCGTAGTCGACGCTCGCCAGCCGCAGCGACGAGCGAACGAGCAGTCCCGCCCCGGCGGTCAGCACCAGCGCGATCGCGACCTCCGCGACCAGCAGCGCCGAGCGGAGCCGCGCGTGCGGCGCCCCGCCGATGCGATCGTGCCCCGCGCGCAGGGTACCCTGCAGGTCCGTGCGCGCGAGCCGGATCGCCGGAACGAGGCCGAAGACGAGGGCGCTGAAGAGCGTCGCGCAGGCGGCGAATCCGACCGCCCGGTAATCCAGGCGGACCTGCTCGAGCAGCGGGATGTCCGACGGAGCGAGCGCGAGGAGGCCCCTCAACATGAGCGAGCCGACGAGCACACCGAGCGCGCCACCGAGCAGCGCGAGCAGCAGCGTCTCCGTGACGAGCTGCCGGGCGAGGCGCATCCGTCCGGCGCCGAGAGCGCCTCGGACGGCGACCTCCCGCTCGCGCGCCACCGCCCGGGCGAGCAGCAGGTTCGCGATGTCGACGCAGGCGATCAGCAGGAGCAGCGCGACCCCGATCAGCAGCAGCAGGATGAGCGGACGAACGCCGGCGACGAGATCGGCGTGCATCGGGACGACGTTGACTCCCCACCCCTGCATGAACTCCGGGTGCTCTTCGGCGAGCGTCGCCGCGAGCGCGTCCATCTCCTCCTGCGCGCGCTCGAGGCCGGTCCCGGATCCCAGCCGCGCCACGACCTGATAGTTGTGGCTGCGTCGCTCGGTAGGGTCCAGGTCATCGCGCGTGACCGGCAGCCAGACCTGCGCGCGCGCGGTCGGGAAATCGAAGTCGGGCGGCATCACCCCCATCACCGTGTGGGGGATGTCGTTCAGGACGATCCTCCGCCCGAGCACGGCGGGGTCGGCTCCGAAGCGTGTGCGCCAGAGATCGTACGAGATGACCGCGATGCGCGGGTCGGCGCGGGAGTCGGCATCGCCGAAAACCCGCCCCCGCAGCGCCGACGCGCGGAGCGCGCCGAGGGCGGACGGCGTCACCTCCGCGACCCTCACGCGCACGGGGTCGCCCTGCCCCGTGAGCGAAACGCCGTATGGCATCTGGTACGCGCCCATCGCCGCGAACGACTTCGCCCGCGCGGTCCAGTCCAGGTAGTTGCCCGGGGACACCGGGTTGCGCGCATCGCCGTGCGGCCGCACCTCCCAGATGCGCACGAGCCGGTCCGGATCTGCGTAAGGCAGCGGACGCAGCAGGACCGCGTCGGCCAGGCTGAAGATCGACGCCGTCGCCCCGATCCCCAGCGCGAGCACTACCACCACGACGACGCTCAGGACCGGCGCCCGCTTCATCATCCGGAGACCATAGCGCGCGTCCTGCGCCACCTCCGCCAACCAGCTCCGCCTCGCCGCGCGACGCTTCCGCGCCTCGGTGAGACCTTCGCATTCGCGCCGGACCGCCTCCACATCGCCGAAACGCTCGCGCGCAGCCGCGCGAGCCTGTTCCGGCGTCAGCCCCCGCTCGATGTACTCCCGCTCGCGCATCTCGAGGTGGAACGACACCTCCTCGTCCACCTCCGTCTCCGGATCCAGGTGGAAGATCCGCGCGTACCTCCGCCACATCGGCTCGTGCCGCCTCACGACGTCGCCCAGGCCGGCGCTTCGGTCGCACCCAGCGCCTTCGTCACCGCAAGGGCCAGCCGTTGCCAGCCGCTGATCCCCTCCCGCAGCCGAGTGCGCCCTTCGGGCGTGAGCCGGTAGAACTTGGCCCGCCGAGCGTTCTCCGATCGCCCCCAGCTGGATTCCACCAGCCCCTTCCGCTCCAGCCGGTGCAACGCCGGGTAGAGCGAGCCCTCCTCCACTCGCAGCACATCACCCGTGACCTGCTCGATCCAGCGCGCGACGCCGTAACCGTGCATCGCACCCCAGCTCAGGGTTTTCAGGATCAGCAGCTCGAGCGTTCCCTGCAGCAAGCGATCGGAATCCGGCATGGTGCGATCTCCGGGCAGCGGCGTTCCATAGATGTGCCAAGGGTAAGATGCGGCATGACCCATAGATCCGCAAGGGGACGAGTTCAGCCGGCTGCCGCGGAGTCGAGCCTCGCCACCTCCAGGATCCGGACCTGGTTCTGATCGAGCAGCGGCAGGATCAGCCGTCCCCGTTTCGGATCGGCCGTCAGGTCGGCGACACCCTTCTGATCGGCGAGCAGAACCAGGCTGTCGCCCTCGAGGGCATAGATGCCGCCCTTCGTGAGGCTGGAGACGACGATGCGACCGTCGGCCAGCCGCGCGAGGCCGTCGAATCCGCCGACGCCGCGGGCGATCGCGCGCAGCGAGGAGTCCGCGGGGCTCCACAGCCAGAGGGCGTCGCCATTGAAGGAAGCGATGACGAGTCCGCTCCCCTGCCCCGCCATCACGGAGTCCACGAATGCGCCGAGCCGGGCGGAGTCCGGCGAGGAGTCCGGCCGGGTCGAGTCCGGCGAGGAGACCGGCCGGGTCGAGTCCGGCGAGGCGCCGACGCGGACGGAGTCACCCACCTCCCGAGCCGAGTCCGAAGCGGTCGAGTCCGCGGCGGGCGCTGCGCCGGAGGCAGCGGCGAGCCAGAGTAGCCCGTTCGGCCCCTGCAGCGAGTCGGAGATGATCGCCGTGGATGGCTGCAGGTTGGGGCCCACCCGAAAGACGCGGTTCGCGTGGGTGTCGGAGACGTAGAGCGCGCCATCCGGGCCGAGCGCCACATCGTTGAGGAAGCGTGCGCCGCCGGACTTCAGGGCGATGGAGCCGACGGCGCGGCCGTCCCGGCGGTCAAACGCACGGATCGCGTCGAGGTCGGCGACCCAGAGCGTGTTTCCGACAATGGCCATTCCCTTCGGCGCGTTCAGCACCGCGCCCGCCCTGCCGGCGAGGACGAAGTGCAGGGAGTCCACGGAGCCGTCGGGGCGAACGCGGCTGATGAAGCCGTTGTCGTCGGCGGCGTCGCCGTCGCCGTTCACGTTGCTCACGAAGTAGACGTCGCCGACACTGTCGTAGAGCACGGACTCGGGATTGCGGAACTCCGCGTCGTCGAGCGACACGGCGGCGGGCGCGCCGGTCGTCGCGGTGTCGGTGGCCGCGCCTCCCTCGCTCAGCTCGCCTCCGCGGTCACAGGCGAGCGCGGCCAGCAGCAGCACGGCGACGGGTGCGATAGAGCGGTGGATCGAGGGGGACATTCACGTCACTCCTGGGGGTCGGGTTCGCTTCAGCGGCGCACGGCGACATCGCCGCGCAGCAGCGTGCTGGGGCCGAACGTGGGCTGGCCGAGCGCGCCGGCGTCCACGGTGACGGTGCCGTCGAGGCGGTAGGCGAGCGACTGGCCACCGAACCAGCGCCTGGCGACATCGGCGAGCGCCGGCAGATCGGAGAAGCTGAGCGCGACATCGAGCGGGATGACCGTGTCCTGTCCCGCAGGCATCGGCACGCCGAGCGGGAAATCCACGTCGCCGGCGCGGGTGTCCTCGAGATAGAGCTGTCCGCGCAGCGCCGCGAGCGTGAGGGCGAGCGGGTTCGGGTTGTGCACGCGGGCCCAGAGCCGGATCCCGGCGCCACCGAGCGGGCGATCGGCCGAGGGTCCGAGCAGTCGCAGCTCGGAGGTGCGGTCGCTCGCGGAGCTGAACTCGGGCGGCTGCACGATGTCCTTCAGCGTCGCGCACGCGGCTGCGCCGACGCCGAGCACGAGCGCGACGCGGACCCCGACCCGTCGGGCCGAACGCTTCATCTCCAAACCTCCGTGGCGGTTCGCGGGGTAAAGCGTAGAGAATCGTGGCGCACGCAACGCGTGTGCCCGGGGTTTGCAAGGGCTAGGGCAAGGGCTAGGGCAAGGGCAAGGGCTAGGGCTAGGGCGAGGAGAGAGCAAGGGGGAGGGATAGGGGAGTGGGAGGGTGAGGGTTGAGGGAAGGGGGAGCTGGATGGCGGAGTGGTTGAGGGCGGCGGGAGAGATCGGGGGGGAGGTAGTGCGCGAGGTGCGGCGGGCGCGGCGTCGGCTCGAGGGCGTGAGCGGCGTGCCGCCGCTGCAGATCGTGCCGTACCACGGCTACGGCCGGGCGGGCCGGCTGAGGGTGCACGGTCGCGTGGTCGAGGATCGGGCGATCCGGCCGGCGGCTCCCGACGATCCCTGGTGGCAGAACCTGATCAGCAGCTATCGCCGGCTCGAGAGCAACGAGGTGCCGCACGCCCGGGTGCGGGCGAGCGTGGGGGGCAGGCAGGCGGAGGCGCGCTGTGACGGGGAGGGCTTCTTCCGCCTCGCGGTGGACGCGCCCGCGGCGGCGGACCGCCTCTGGCACGGGGTGGAGCTGGAGCTGCTCGAGCCGCGGCGCGAGGAGCCGGTCCGCTCGACCGCCGAGGTGCTCGTGCCTCCATCGAGCGCCCGCTTCGGCGTGATCAGTGACATCAATGACACGATCGTGCGCACGAACGTCGCGGATGTCGTCTCGATGGCGCGCGACGTGCTGCTGGGCAACGCGCACACGCGGCTGCCGTTCGACGGCGTCGCCGCGTTCTATCGCGCGCTGCAGCGGGGCGAGGCGCGCGGCGATCCGGGCGAGGGCAACCCGATCTTCTACGTGTCGAGCAGCCCGTGGAACCTCTACGACGTGCTGCTCGAGTTCCTGGACATCCATCGCATCCCGATCGGTCCGATCGAGCTGCGCGACTGGGGGCTGAGCCTCGCCACGCTGCCGATCGGACACCGGCGGCACAAGCTCGCGGCGATCCGCGCGATCCTGCAGACGTATCCAGGGCTACCCTTCATCCTCGTCGGAGACAGCGGCCAGCGCGATCCGGAAGTGTACCGCGACATCGTCCACGCCTTTCCGGGTAGGATCCTTGCCGCGTACATCCGCAGCGTCTCGTCCGATCGGGAGCGGCCGCGCGCGATCCGGGCCCTCGCGCTGGAGGTGGAGGCGGCGGGCGCCGCGCTCATTCTCGCCGACGACACCATCGCGGCCGCCCGCCACGCGCACGGCCACGGCTGGATCGACGACGCCGGGCTGCTCGACGTGGAGACGGGGGTGGAAGCGGCCCGCTCCTCGGGCGAGGACAGCCACGCGACGGCAGCGGCGCCCGGAACACGCCGGGGCGCGGTGAGTTCAATGAAGGGCGATGGTGGCGCGGTGCTCCGGACCGGCGGCGGCCCGGCGGGTGACGCATCACCGGAGCCGAGCCAGAAAGCGGAGGTGGAGTCGGAATGATGGAGGAGGGACTCAGGACGCGGGAGCGACAGCGCCCGTCCTCGATGCGGGGAGCGGCGTTCGACATCGCGCTGGTCGTGGTCGTCGCGCTGTTCATGGGCGGGTGGGCTTTCGCGATCGGAACGGCTCACGAAGCGGACACGGCGCTAAGGTTCGGACGTCGCCTGACGGTCAGCCCGTTCTCGTCGAACGCGCCGCCCGAGGCCGCGGCCGTGACCAATGTGGTCACGCGCGCGCTGAGCGGCTACGACGTCTATCGCGGCCACAGCGGCGCGGTGCGGGTGGCGGTGGTGGAGCCGGGTGACACGGCCGAGCTCGGGCTGAAGCTGCCGCCGGACGTGCGCTCCGCGATCGTCGCGGAGAGCGCGGCGGTAGCCGTCGGCGGCGACAGCGCGGAGGCCGCTCGAGACACCGCCGGCCTCGAAACACCCTCGACGACGCAGACCAGGGCGCTCGGAGGCGGAATCTGGCGAGTTCTGTTGCGCGCCGGCCGGGAGATCCAGGTGATCCCCGACTTCAGCCTGATCACGATGGTCCCCTCGACGCGCATCCGTTCCGGTCGGATCGGCGGCTACTTCGTCGGTAGCTGGCCGACCCGCGCGGACATGCCCTCCAAGTACCGCAACAACCCCAACTACCGCGCGCCACGCGGGCTGATCCGGGTGACGCCGGAGAATCGGGACACGCCCGTTTCGGAGCACTTCACGCTCGGTGACTTCCTGACGAAGGGGCAAGCCGACGTCTGGCCGAAGTACGTCCTGATGTCGCCGCGTCTGCTCGACAAGCTCGAGCTGACGATCCAGGAGCTGGAGCGGGAGGGCCATCCGATCGAGCACGTCGGCGTGATCAGCGGCTTCCGTACCCCCAGCTACAATGCCCACGGTGGCGTCACCAAGGGGCGGGGCGAGCTGTCGCGGCACATGTACGGGGACGCGATGGACCTCTACATCGACAACGACCACAGCGGCTGCATGGACGACCTCGACGGCGATGGCAGGATCGGCATCGACGACTCGAAGCTGATCCGCGCGGCCGCGGACAGCGTCGAGAAGCGGTATCCGGAGCTGGTCGGCGGCATCGGCGTGTACGCGCCGGTGCCCGGAAGCCACTGCGGCTTCACGCACATCGACACACGCGGCTACCGCGCGCGCTGGTGACCGCCCAATCAACGAGGAGGCAGGCGTGGACGAGGACCACACACCCTCCGATCCGCACGAACGACGCGTCGCGGATCCGACCGAGAAGACGAGCGTGAGCGACGACCCGAGGGCCCCCAGATCGGAGGTCGGCGTCCCGCTACGGCAGGAGGATCTGGAGCCGCACTCGGGGCTCCGCTATATCGCCGGCCTGTTCAAGGCGCTCTCGATTCTGCTGGTCATCCTGCTCATCGGCGAGTTCATCATCGGGATCTCGCAGGAAGGTCGCAGCGCGATGACGTTCCTGATGGTCGAGGCGACCCGCCTCATCGTCTTCGCCGGGCTGCTCTGGGGGGCGGGCGACATCGCGCTCATGCTGATCGAGTCGAACCACGATCTGCGCGCGACGCGGGTGCTCGTCGCACGGATGGCGCACAGAGTGGAGCAGCTGGAGGAGAGGCTGAGCGGGCGCGGCGGGACGGTCCGCTAGGACCGCCCCCCACATCCGGCGGGCGGCGCACGGCCGTGCTCAGCCGCGCGCCTGCCCGAAGCGCTTGGTGACCTCCGGCCAGTTCACGACGTTCCACCAGGCCGAAAGATAGTCACCGCGCTTGTTCTGGTACTTCAGATAGTACGCGTGCTCCCAGACATCCACGCCGAGGATCGGCGTATCCCCCTTCATGTACGGACTATCCTGATTCGGCGTCGAGTAGACGTCGAGCCCGCCGCCCCCGGTCACCACCAGCCAGCCCCAGCCGCTGCCGAACTGTCCCGACGCGGCCGTGGTCAGCTTCTGCCTGAAGTCATCGAAGGCGCCAAACTTCTCGCGGATCGCGTCCGACAGCTCAGCCTCGGGGTGACCTCCGCCCTCCGGCGACATGATCCGCCAGAACAGGGAGTGGTTGGCATAGCCTCCGCCGTTGTTCCGAACGGCGGTGCGGATGTCCTCCGGCACGCTGTTGATGTTGCGCAGGATGTCCTCCACTTCGCGGCCCTGCCAGTCGTCGTGCTTCTCGAGCGCGTCGTTCAGCTTGCTCGTGTAGCCGGCGTGATGCTTGTCGTGGTGGATCTCCATGGTGCGGGCGTCGATGTGCGGCTCGAGCGCCCCGTAATCGTACGGCAGGTCGGGGAGCTTGAAGGGATAGGGCATCGCCTCTCCTCCTGGGTGGTAGCCGAGTTTGCGCGGAAGGTCCTGAAACCGACCGTCAGCGACTGCAAGATTCATACTGTCGAAAGCGCCGCATCGCACGTGCTGCGTCACGGCAGGGTCAGGATCGGCGCGTCCAGCACGGCGTCCGGGATGTCGAGTGCGGCGACGAGCGCGAGCGCGTCCGGCCGCAGCTCCGCGCACAGGCGATTGACCTGTGAGCGTATCGCCTTGGCCTTGCCACCCTCGAGATAGCCGTTCTCCAGGAACCAGCCGCGGTCCGCCTCGATGCGCGTGAGCGCGAACAGCGCGCGCAGCCGCTCGAGCGTCGTTTCCGTGGCGGCGGCGACGCCGTCGCGGACATCGTCGATGGCCGCGACCATGTGCTCGAGCAGGACCCGCTCGACGTGGGCCGTGGCGAGCGTGACGAGGTGGTCCTGCAGCTCGTTGATCGCGGCGAAGGAGTCGGTGCCATCGCCGAGCCGGTGGCGCAGACGGCGCACCGCGGAGGACAGCAGCCGCTCCTCGCGGTAGCGCAGCGCGGCGAGTTGAAAGTCGGGATCGCGGAGGTGCGCCTCGTCGGTCCGTCGGGTGACGATCGGGTTCAGCTCGCTAACCACGGTCGCCGCGCGGTGGCCGACCCAGCGAGCGGCGGCCCAGACGCGAAGCTCCTCGAACTGTTCGCGGAACCCCGTCAGCAGGCCCTTCGCGACGAGCTGGAGGAGCACGAGGTTCGCGCCCTCGAAGGTGGTGAACACGTCGGTATCGGCGAGAAGTCGGCCGAAGCGGTTCGCCGCGAGATACCCGTGCCCACCGCACGCCTGGCGGCACTGCTGCAGGGTCTCGACCGTGTGGGCGGTGCCGTAGGCTTTGAGCCCCGCGGCGAGCACCTCGATCTCCCGGTCGGGCGCGTCCCCGGGTCGCACCGCCGCGTATCGGCCGATGAGGTCGTCCATCGCGACGTGAAGTGCCCAGCTCGTCGCGAGGCGCGGCAGCAGCCGCCGCTGCTGCGAGAGGTAGTCGAGCACGGGCACTTCCGGGCCGCCCTCGGGCCCGAACTGCCGCCGCCGGTCCGTGTAGCGGATCGCCAGCGAGAGCGCTACCTCGGCGGCGCTGCCGGCCGCAGCCGCGATGCTGATGCGGCCGGCGACGAGCGTGCCGAGCATCGTGAAGAAGCGGCGTCCGGCGCTGGGGATCGGACTCTCGTACGCGCCGTCGTCCGTGATGCGACCGAAGCGGTCGAGCAGATGGTCGCGCGGGACGCGTACGGAGCGGAAGCGGATGCGTCCGTTGTCTACGCCGTTCAGCCCCTCCTTCTCGCCACAGTCCTCGATCTCGACCCCGGGCAGGGTGCGGCCGGCGTCGTCACGCAACGGCACGACGACGGCGTGCACTCCGACGCACTCGCCGCCGACCTCGAGCTGCGCGAACACCGTGGCCATGCGGCCGTGCAGCGCGGCGTTGCCGATCCATTCCTTGCGCGCGTCGTCGTCGGGCGTGTCGACGACCAGCTCATCCGAATGCGGATCGTACCGGGCAGTCGTGCGGATCTGCCGCACGTTCGAGCCGTGTGCGACCTCGGTCATCGCGTAGCAGCCGGGCAGCCGCAGCGTCGCGATGTCGCGCAGCCAGCGCTCGTGGTGCTTCTCGGTACCGAGGTGCAGGATGCTGCCGCCGAACAGGCCGAACTGGACTCCGTACTTGACGAGCAGGCTCTGGTCGCCACAGGCGAGTGCTCGAAAGACGGTGATCGAGCGGCCGATGTCGCCGCCGCCGCCCTGCTCGGGGGGATACGCGAAGGCGGTCAACCCCTCGTCCGCCAGCACGTGGAGCCACTCCATCACGCGCCGCCGATAGGCGCCCGTCTCCAGCCCGGCCTCGACGCGGAATTCGGGGCGGGCCAGCAGGTCGAACACGCGACGGCGCAGCTGAGCGTCGTGCGGCTCGATCAGACGACCGAGCTCGGCCACGTCCGGTGCCGCCTCCGCGGCCGCGGCCGGCAGCGCGGACTCGGTCTCCGGCGCCGATTCCCCCGTGATGACCCGGACGGCTTCCGAGCCGACGACGCCGAGGGCGCGCTCGATGTCGTCGAGCGCGCGGCGCACGTCGGGAAGCGGCTCGCCGCCGGACTGCGCGCGGGCGAGCCCCTCGCCGAGCGAGGCGAGGGAGCGGCGATCGTCGGCGGAAAGCCGGCGCGCTGCACGACGCAGCGAGGCGAGCAACGCGGCGAGCGACAGCGGCGAAGGCGGGCGCGACGGATCGAGCCAGCGATCGAGGGCGGGAGTGGCGTCGTCGCCGATCCACGGCTGAGCCTCGATCAGCTCGCGGATGCGCCGGATCTCATCGCCGGTCAGCACGCCGTCCGCCCAGGCGACGTAGAGCAGCGGCGCGACCGGCACGAGCACGCGGTCGGGCCCCTCGAGTCCCTCGATCTCCAGGTCTCGGGCCATTGCCTCAGCAGGTTAGTCGAGTTGGGCGCGACCGGCGGCGGCCACGCCGGCGCGATCCTCCTCGGCCCGGTCGCGGATCCAGTTCGTCAGGCCGCCGGCGAGCAGGGCGGCGACCTCCCGCTCGGAGAGCTCGGCGCGGGCGCGAAAGCGACGTCGCTTGCCGACGATCTCGACTTCGAGGGGCTCGCGGTCCCTCAGGTGCCCCCGGATGTCGACGAGGCGGAGAGTATCGCCCTGCTCGATGGAATCATGGTCCGCAGCATCCTCGAAGACCAGGGGCAGCACGCCGAAGTTGACGAGGTTCTGCTTGTGGATGCGCGCAAAGCCGGCGGCCAGCACCAGACGCAGGCCGAGAAAGCGCGGCGCGAGGGCGGCGTGCTCGCGGCTGGAGCCCTGCCCGTAGTTGCGGCCGGCGACGATCGCGTGGCCGCCCGTCCGGCGCGTCTCCTCGGCGCGGCGGGGATAGCTCTCGTCGATCGCGCCGAAGGAGAAGTCGCTGATGCGCGGGATGTTGCTGCGGAACGGCAGGACGCGGGACCCCGCGGGCAGGATCTCGTCCGTCGAGATGTCGTCGCCGAGACGGAGCAGCACGGGCAACTCGAGGCGGTCCGGCAGCGGCTCGAGCCGCGGCAGGGAGGCGATGTTCGGGCCCTTGAGAAGGTCGATGTTGCCGGCTTCGTCGGGAGGGACGGGCGGCTGCAGCAGGTCCAGGTCCAGCACGCGGGTGGTAGGCTCCTCGACGAGAGGGTAGTCCAGATCCAGGTCGCGCGGATCGGTGATCACGCCGCGCAGCGCCGAGGCGGTGGCGGTCTCCGGGCTGCACAGCCAGACGGAGTCCTCGCGGGTGCCCGAGCGGCCGGGGAAGTTGCGGGGCGTCGTGCGCAGTGAGTTGCGGCCCGTTGCGGGCGCCTGCCCCATGCCGATGCAGCCGTTGCAGCCGGCCTGGTGCAGCCGCGCGCCCGCCTGAATCAGGTCGTTGAGCAGCCCCGTCGAGACGAGCTGCTGCAGCAGCTGCCGGGAGGTCGGGTTGATATCGAAGGAGACCTCCGCAGCGACCTGGCGTCCGCGCACCATCAGCGCGGCGATCGCGAAATCCCGGAAGCCCGGGTTCGCGGATGATCCGATGTACGCCTGGTAGATCTCCTCGCCGGCGACCTCCCTGACGGGCACGACGTTGCCGGGGCTGGAGGGCTTCGCGATCAGGGGCTCGAGCGCGGAGAGGTCGATTTCCTCCTCGACATCGTAGGCGGCCCCATCGTCCGCCTCGAGCGGATCCCAGTGGTCGGCCCTGCCCTCCGCCTCCAGGAAGCGGCGCACCTCGCCGTCCGCCGGAAAGACGGTCGTCGTGGCCCCGAGCTCGGCTCCCATGTTCGCGATCACGTGCCTGTCCATCGCCGAGAGCGAGTCCAGCCCCGGCCCATGGTATTCGATGATGCGGCCCAGCCCCCCCTCGACGCCGTGGCGTCGCAGCATCTCGAGGATCACGTCCTTCGCGCTGACCCACGGGGGCAGCTCGCCGACGAGGCGCACCCCCCAGATCGCCGGCATCTCGACGTGGAACGGCTCGCCCGCCATCGCCATGGCGACATCGAGGCCGCCCGCGCCGATCGCGAGCATTCCCAGAGACCCGGCCGCGCAGGTGTGGCTGTCGGAGCCGAGCAGCGTGCGGCCCGGCCGCCCGAAGCGCTGCATGTGCACCGGATGGCTCACGCCGTTGCCGGGACGGCTGAACCAGAATGCCGAAGCGGCGACACGCGCTCTGCAGGAAGAGGTGGTCGTCGGCGTTGCGGTTGTCCGTCTGCAGCAGGTTGTGATCGACGTACTGGGCGGACAGCTCCGTCCGGACGCGGTCCAGCCCCATCGCCTCGAGCTCCAGCATCACGAGCGTGCCCGTCGCGTCCTGCGTCAGGGTCTGGTCGATCCGAAGGCCGATCTCCTCGCCCGGCTCCATGCGGCCGGAGACGAGGTGCCGGTGAATCAGCTTCTGCGCCACGTTCCAGGCCATGAGTCCTCCCGGTTTGATTTTGAATCGAGGGGCGGCAGGATGCGCGCCACGCCTGATTGGAGGCGCTGAGTGAAGGCGCTGACGGCAGGCGCTGACGGCAGGCGCTGGCGGCAGGCGCTGACGGCAGGCGCTGACGGCAGGCGCTGACTGAAGGCGTGGGCGGGCAAATTCGAGTTTCGAAAACCGAAATCGAAATCGAATTGCCGTAGACAACCATTGTCGGGCGTGCTCGCGTGAGCTATGTAAGGTGGTTATTCCTCCTCAAAATCACCCGGTCCGGGGGACACCTTGTCCTTCGTCGTCCATGCGACGGACGCGGAGATCCGCTGCGATTCGCCGCAGGGCTGGCGTTCGAGCGCGAGCGCGGCCTTGCGTCGCCGCGGCTACGTCCTCGTGCTGGTCGCGCTCGCCACTCTGTGGCCGGCGGGGCTGCTCGGTCAGCAACAGCGGATCACGTTCCGCAACCTCACTGTCGAGGACGGGCTCTCCCAGGCCGACATCACGGCCCTGATGCAGGATTCGCTCGGCTTCCTGTGGATCGGCACCGAGGACGGGCTGAACCGCTACGACGGCCACACGGTCCGCACGTTCAGGCCGCAGGCGTTCGACACGACGAGCCTGTCCCACCCGTGGGTGGTCGGGCTGGCGCCGGCCGGTGGGGCGAGGATATGGGTCGCGACGGAGGCGGGCGGCCTGGATCTGTACGATGCGAAGACGGAGCGCTTCACCCACGTCGCCTTCGCCGACCGCATCAGCAAGGACCTCTTCGCGCTGCTCCGGTCCCGCGACGGCACCCTGTGGATCGGCACCCGCTACGACGGTCTCTTCCATTATGACCCGGGGAGCGGCCGCGTCGAGGTGTACCGGAGCGCGCGCGGTGACTCGATCGGTCTGCCGGACAATCGGGTGTCGGGGCTGCTCGAGGACGCGCGCGGCCGCATCTGGATCGGGACGGAAATCGGGGGGCTCGCCCGCTTCGATCCGAGCACCGGCGAGTGGAAGCGATACGCGCCGCTCGGCGGGCCGGGGTCGCTCCCCAGCGGCAGCGTTCGCGCGCTGCTTCAGGACCGGCGGGGGCGGATCTGGATCGGGACCGGTCCCGGCGGGCTCAGCCGGTACCGTCCCGAGACGGATGACTTCGCGACGTGGCGTCACGATCCGGCCGACGACGGTAGCCTCGGCGGCACCGTCGTGCTCTCGCTGCTGGAAGACCCGATTGGCAGCCTGTGGATCGGCACCACCAACGGTCTGGACCGGCTGGATGGCGAGAGCGGCAGCTTCGAGCACTTCCGGCACGATCCCGCCGATCCGCTGACCCTGATGGGCGGACCGGTGCAGTCGCTGCACATCGACCGCGCGGGCGTCTTCTGGGTCGGCACCTCTACGGGCCTCAGCGCGTTCGAGTGGAACGCGCCGCCGTTCCTGCATCTGGCGTCGAACCCGCGCGACCCGAACACCCTGGACGACGGCGACGACTGGGCCATCCACGAGGACCGTTCCGGGATTCTCTGGGTCGGCAGCGGATCGGGGCTCAACCGCGTGGACCGGAGGACGGGCCGCGTCACGCGCTACCCGGTCGATGCGGCGGATCCATCCGCGCTCCATGGGGGCGGCGTGATGGGCCTGTACGAGGACCGCGCGGGTCGTTTCTGGGTTGGAACGCGTTCCGGCGCGCTGCAGCGCTTCGACCGCACGATCGGGCGCGTGGTCGAGCGTCTCGTGATGGATCCGGGCGACTCCACCTCGCTCGGCACCGACAATCCCTGGCACATGCTCGAGGACCGGGAGGGGCGCTTCTGGATCACGTCCGGCGGCCGCGGCTGCCTTAGCCGGATGGAGCCGGCCACCCACACCTTCCGGCGCTACTGCCACGCCCCCGACGATCCGAATACGCCGGCGTACGACATCGCGCACGACCTCATCGAGAGCCGCACCGGCACGTTCTGGCTCGCGACGTGGGGCGGCGGGCTGGACCGCTTCGATCCAGCATCCGAAACCTTCGAGCACCACCCACACGATCCGACGAACCCGAACAGCCCCGCCTCGAACTTCATCATCGCGCTCCACGAGGATGCGGCAGGCGCGCTCTGGCTCGGGTTCTACGGAGCCGGCCTCGATCGCTTCGATCCGCAGACCGGCACCTTCACCCACTTCACGAGCGCGAACAGCGATCTGCCGAACGACATCGTGCTCGCGATCGAAGAGGACCGTGGCGGCGACATCTCGGATCAGCACCTATCGCGGGCTTTGCCGGCTCACTCCGGCTACGGGACGGTTCCGCAACTACAGCGTCCAGGATGGACTGCAGGACCTGGAGTTCAACTCCAACGCGTCCTTCCATGCGCCGAGCGGCGAGCTGTTCTTCGGCGGGATAAACGGCGTGAACGCGTTCTTCCCGGATCGCATCCGGGACAACCCCATGGCGCCGCCTGTCGTGCTGACGGCGATGCGCATCCGTGGCGCTCCCGTGTCCATCGGCGGCGATGGCCCGCTGCAGCGGACTCTGCCGTTCACGCGGCGGATCCGGCTGGCGTACGACCAGCACGACGTCGAGATCTCCTTCGCCGCGCTGCACTACACCGACCCCGCGGCGAACCACTACCGGTATCGGTTGGAGGGGTACGACACCGATTGGAGAGAGGCCGGACCTGAGCCGACCGCCACCTACACGAACCTCGACCCGGGGAAGTACACATTCGAGGTACAGGCGGCAAACAGCGATGGCGTCTGGAACCGCGAGGGGGCCACGCTCGCGATCACCGTGACGCCGCCAGCGTGGCGAAGCTGGTGGGCTTATGCGCTCTACGCGGCCACCGCTCTCGCGCTCCTCTTCGTGCTCCGGCGCTACGAGCTGAATCGGCTGCAGCTGAAGAGCCGCCTCGCCCTGGAGTTCACGGCGACCGAGCAGCTGCGCGAGGTGGACCGCGCGCGAAGCCGCTTCTTCGCGAACGTGAGCCACGAGTTCCGGACGCCGCTCACGCTCACCCTGGGCCCGCTCGACGACCTCCTCGCCGGGATGCACGGTACTCTCACGGCCCCGGTCATCGAGCAGGCGCGGCTGGCGAGGCGGAACGCGGCGCGGGTGCTGGACCTGATCAACCAGATCCTCGAGCTCGCGCGCCTCGAGGCGGGCCGGACGCCACTCGCGGCCCGCCGTCTCGACCTCGGCGCCTCTGTCGACTGGGCCGCAGCAGCGTTCCGGCCGCTCGCGGAGCGTAGAGCGCTCGCCTTCGAAGTGAGCATCCCGGCCGAACCCCTGGCGATCTACGCCGACCCCGAGCAGCTGCAGAAGGTGCTGTCCAACCTGCTTTCGAATGCGCTGAAGTTCACGCCGGAGGGCGGCACCGTCCGGGTCGCGGTGGACTCCGACGCGGAGAGCGCGCGCATCTCCGTTCGCGACAGCGGGCCGGGCATACCGCCTGATGAGATCGTGCGCATCTTCGATCGCTTCCACCGTGTGGAGGGACCGGTGCGCGGCCAGGCGGGAACGGGCATCGGCCTGTCGCTTGCCAAGGAGCTGGTGGAGCTGCACGGCGGCACCTTGACCGTGGAGAGCGAGGAAGGCTTCGGCAGCACGTTCACCGTGACGCTGAGGCGCGGCCACTCGCACCTGTCGTCCGATCAGATCGTCGCCGGGGATGCAGCCGTGCCGTGGAGCCCCGACGCGGCAACGCCCGCGCCTCCCGTCCTGGCGCCCGAGGAGGCGGAGCCGGCCGACGACGCAGAGTCGGAGGCTCAGGACGCGACGACGGTGCTCATCGTCGAGGACAATGCGGAAGTGCGCGCGTATCTGCGCAGTCACCTCGCGGCGACATATCGCGTCCTCGAGGCCAGTGACGGCGAGAGCGGGTTGGAGCGAGCGCGGAGCGATCTTCCCGACCTCGTTCTGTCGGACGTGATGATGGCCGGGATGGACGGCTACGCCCTCTGCCGCGCCCTGAAGAGCAGCCCCGACACCGACTTCATTCCGGTGATCCTGCTCACGGCCCGCGCCGCGCAGGAAGACCGGCTGAGCGGACTCGGAGAGGCGGCCGACGATTATCTGACGAAGCCGTTCGATGTGAGGGAGTTGGTGGCGCGCGTCGCAAACCTGATCGCCTCGAGGCGCACCCTGCGCGAGCGCTTCGGCGAGCTCCCACCGACGACCCTGCACGCGACGACGATCGAAGTCCAATCAGCGGACGCGGAGTTCCTCGATCTCGTTCGAGGCACCATCGAGACGCACCTCGACGACGAGACGTTCACGGTCGACCGACTCGCCCGCGCCGTTGCGCACAGCCGGGGTCATCTGCACCGCCGGCTCCGCGCCCTGATCGACGAGAGTCCCTCCGATCTGATCCGGCGCATCCGCCTGGAGCGCGCCGCCCAGCTGCTCGAGGTCGGCGCCGGCTCCGTCGCCGGCGTCGCGGGCGCCGTCGGCTTCAAGAGCGTCGCGCACTTCTCGAACCGCTTCAAGGAGCAGTACGGCGTGCGGCCGTCCGCGTACCGATCGGAGCGACCGCTACAGCAGCCCTAGCCGTCCTCGACCTTGTCCACGGGTCGCCGATCCTTGCGCCCAGGTCCCAGGTGACGTGGCCGCAAGATCCCGACACCCCGCTGCTACACACCCTCCCGCCAGACCCGTCAACTTGGTCGGACCGAGGTACCGATCCCCTACCGGAGGTTGCCATGTACGTGCTCGTGCACCACGCCATCCGTGACCCGGCGCGCTTCTGGGCTGCTGCGCAGGAGGCGACGCCGAATCTGCCCGAAGGGCTCGCGCTCCACCAGTCGATCGCGGCGACGGATGGCCGTCGCGCTACGTGCGTCTGGGAGGCCGAGTCCGTGGACCGGCTGCGCGCCTTTCTCGAGCCGCTGACCGGGGATTCCAGCGTGAACGACTATTCGCAGGCCGTCAATCGGGAAGGTGTCGCGCTGCCCCCGATGATCTCGGCCTGATGGCGATTCACGCCGGCGAAGGCGCCCGAGGGTGAGTCCGCTCACCGTGCTCGTCGTCGACGACGATGCGGACATGCGGCTGTACGTGCGGAGCTGCGTCCGCGGCCTCGGCTCCATGGTCGAGCGGGTCGTGGAGGCGGCCGACGGCCTCGAGGCGCTGCCGCTCCTCCGCTCGGGTGCGGTGGACATCGTGATCAGCGACGTATTCCTGCCGCGTTTCGACGGCTACGCGCTGTGCGATGCCATCAAGGCCGACCCGACGCTCCAGCACATCCCGGTGCTGCTGATCAGCGGCGAAGACGCCGTTCCACCGGCCATAGTCGGCGCGGACGGCTTCCTGTCCAAGCCGTTCAACGCACTCCAACTGCAAACGGCTTTGCAGGAGCTGCTGCTCCGGCCCCCGCGGGCGTCGCCTGAGGTGCCGCCGGCGCCCAGCCCGGGCTGACCCGGATCCCGCTCCCCGACCGCAAGGCGCGGCTGGAGAGCCACCCGACCGAACACGGAGAGACCCCATGAGCACAAGCCGGATCAGGACATTCCTGACCTTCGTCGCCGCGGCCCTGCTGCTGCCACTCCAGGGCACGGCCCAGCAGCAGACGCAGCCCGTGGTCTACAGCGTCTACTATCACTGCGCTCCCGACCAGCTGGCGCGCGTGGACTCGCTGATGGGCTCGTTCTGGGCCCCGCTCGCCAGCAAGCAGGTCGCCGCGGGAAACGCGACGACGTGGGGCTGGCTGAAGCACCACACGGGCGGCGTCTGGAATCGCGCGTTCTACTTCGTCTCTGCCGATGGGGACAAGGCCTTCGACGCGGTCGACGCGCTGAATGCCGAGGCGGCGCGGACGAACGCCGCCCTCGCACGCGAGACGGGCCGGATCTGCTCAACGCACGAGGACTACGTGTGGAACCGGATCGCCGGCAACCAATCCCCCGCCGAGCTCGCACAGAACCGCCCGACGGGTGGCTACTCGATCTACTACGAGTGCGCGCCCGCCAGGGAGGACCGCGCCGACGCGATCGTGACCACCGCCTTCGCGCCCACGCTCGATCAGGCGGTCACGTCGGGCGGGATGCACTCGTGGTCGTGGCTGGGGCACGTGATCGGCGGCCGCTACCGGCGTCTGCTCGCGCTGGATGGCGCGAGCCCCAAGGCCATGGTTCAGGCGGTCGGAACCGTCGTCAGCGAGCTGCGCACGAAGCAGCCCGATGCCTATCGCGAGTTCAGCGAGATCTGCGACTCTCACCGCGACTACGTCTGGAACATCACGGGACCGCAATGATGGGTCCGACACGCACTCCAATCCACGAGGACAAGATGCCGACCACGATCATCTCGGAGCAGACCGGTACGGGCTCGATTCAGCAGGCGCGGGAGATGCTGGAGGAGGCCATCGCGAACTTCAACGCGCGTCGCTACGACGCCTATTTCGGAGCCTTCACAGACGATGTCGAGTCGTACACGGGCATCGTGACACCGCTCCGCTGGACCGGCCTGAAGCACTGGAAACAGCTCATCGGCGGCCTGGATCAGATGGCGTCGGCGAGCTTCGAGCTGCGCGAGCCCAGCTATCGCGGCTACAACGACGACGCGGTGCTCGTGAATGGGTACTTCGTGTTCACGACCGTGTCCCCCTCCGGCGCCGTAGAGACGCAGACCGGCCGGACGTCCATGACCTGCGTGAAGCTGCGCGGCGAATGGCGCATCGCGAACCAGCACTACTCGCCGAACTTCTGAACCGGAGGAGGCGCTAGCTGAAGGCGCTGAGTGAAGGCGCTGACTGAAGGCGTTGACTGCAGGCGGCGACGGAAAAGCGCCGCGGTCGGGTGCAACAAGAACGGGCGTCGCGGCCGGGGGGATCGGGCGCGACGCCCGTACTTCGAAACTCGAAATCGAAGTCGAAGTCGAATTCCCGTAGACGATCACACCCCTCCCGGCGCCCCTTCCTCGGGCACGAGGGACACCTCGACGTACTGCTTCTCGTCGAGGTATTTGCGGGCGGCGTCGCGGATGGTCGCGGTGTCCAGGCCGGCGACGCGGCGGTCGTCGTCCCAGAAGGACGCGGGGTCGTCGCCCTCGCGGAAGATGCGGGTCAGGGCGCCGATCCAGTAGCCGTTCTGGCGCAGGGCGGTCTCGCGCGCGCGGCGCTGCGTCTCACGCACCTTCTCGACCTCCTGGGCCGCGGGGCCGGTGCTCCGCAGCGAGTCGATCTGGCGGAAGACCTCGGCGGTCAGCTCGTCGAGCCGATCGGGCGCCGCGCCGAAGTCGATGGCCAGCTCGTACTCCGGGCGCGGCTCGCGGACCGCGCCGCCGTCCACACTGACGCCATAGGTGCCGCCCATCCTCTCGCGCAGCACGTCGCGCAGCCGCAGGCGCAGCACGTCCGCGAGCGCAGCGAGCGCGTAGCGCGCGTCCGCGGAGTCCGCCATCGGACCGTGAAAGACGATGCGGGTGCGCGCCTTCGGCTCGATGCCGCGCACGAGTCGCCGCCTGACGATGCCGTCGGGCGGCTCGATGCCGAGGTCGCGCGCGTGCTCCTTCGCGCCGGCCGCCGGCAGCGAGGCGATCCAGCGCTCGACGAGAGGGCGAACGGAGTCGGGCGCGAAGCTGCCGACGAGGACGAACGTGAAGTCGCCTGCGTCGGCGAAGCGCTGCCGGTAGATGTCCAGGGAGCGGCCGAGGTCCATGCGCGCGAACCAGGAGCGGCTGATCGGCTCGCCGCGCGGATCATGGTTCGTCATCAGGACCTGGACGCTGTCCTCGAAGACGGCCATCGGCTCCTTGTCCCGGTTCTCGACTGCGGCCTGCCAGCGCGAGCGGAGCGAAGTGAACGCGGCGGAGTCCGCGCGCGGCGAGGTGAAGTAGAGGTAGGCGAGCTGGAACATCTCATCCAGGTCGCGCGGCGAGGCGCTGCCGCCGAGTCCCTCCTCGCGGCCCGCGATGAACGGCGCGACGGAGACCGCCTTGCCCGCCAGCGCCTTCTCGAGCTCGACGCGACTGAAGCGGCCGACGCCGCCGTTCTGGACGATGAAGCCTGCGGTCCCGCCCGGAACGTAGAGGCTGTCGGCAACGAGCGATGTGCCGCCGGGGCTGAACGCGCGCAGCAGCACCTGGTCCTGCTTGAAGTCGGTCGGGCGGAGCACGACGGTCGCGCCGTTCGAGAGCCGCCAGACCGTGGCGCCGAGGGTGTCAATGTGCTCCTCCGCGACGATGCGGCCGGGAGTCGGCGGCTGCGCGACGAGCGGCGCGTCGTTGACGCTGTCCTGGTAGGCCGCGACGTCGCGCGCCGCGATCGAATCGAAGGCCGCGAGCAGCGCGTCGGACGTGGGCAGGTCCGCGCCCTCCGGCGCCTGCACCAGCACGACCCGGCCCGCCCGCGCCAGCCAGCGGTGCGAGAGGGAGTCGACCTCGGCCAGCGTGATCCCGGGCAGGAAGCGCTGGTAGAGCGCGTACTCCGCGGCGATCCCCGGGATGGGCTCGTCCGTGAGGAAGTTGCGGACGTACTCGTCGGCGAAGCTGGAGGACTCGCTCTTCTCCCGCTCGGCGTAGGCGCGCTCCATCGAGCGCAGCACGTCGGCCTTCTCGCGCTGCAGCTCGCCGGCCGTGAAACCGTGGCGATACGCCCGCTCGGACTCGGTGAGCAGCGCGTCCAGACCGCGCAGCACACCACCGTCCGCCACTCCCGCCGCCATCACGTACGCGTCGGTCGTGCGCGTGAGCCCCGTATTGCCCGCATAGGCGCCGAGGAACGGCGGATCGGCCTCCTGCGTCAGCTCGTAGAGCCGCCGGTTCATCATGCCGTCCGCGAGCCCGGCGACGATCGAGCGGCGGTAGTCGCCGAGCGTCGAATCGGACGGAGCGGGGTGCTTGAAGTAGACGGAGACGGCGGACTGCGTCGCCTCGGGATCGGTCGCGATGGAGACCAGCGTGCTGTCGTGGGGCGGGACGGGATAGCCCGGCCGGGACGCGGCGTGCGCCGGCACGGGGATGCGGCCGAAGTGATCGCGGATCAGGGCCTCGACGCGGTCCGGATCGAAGTCGCCGACCGCCACGACCGCCATCAGCTCCGGACGGTACCACGTCTGGTAGAAGCCGCGCAGAGCGGCAGGCGTCGCGGCCGCGATGGTCGCCGTGTCCCCGATCGGAAGCCGCTCAGCATAGCGGGAGCCGTGGAACAGCACCGGGAACTGCTTCTTCTGGATCCGGGAGGAGGCGCCCTGCCCCAAGCGCCACTCCTCCATGACCACGCCCCGCTCCGACATCACCTGGGCGGAGTCGAACGCCTGTCCGTGCGCCCAGTCCTCCAGGATCTGGAAGCCCTTCTCGACGATCGGCGCGGAATCGGTGGGGATCGTGAGCTGGTAGACGGTCTCGTCGAAGGACGTGTAGGCGTTCAGGTCGGCGCCGAAGCGCATGCCGACCGACTCGAGGTACGACACCAGCTCGTTCTTCGCGAAGTGCTCCGTGCCGTTGAACGCCATGTGCTCGACGAAATGGGCGAGCCCCCGCTGCGCGTCGGTCTCCAGGATCGAGCCGGCGTTCACGGCCAGCCGGAGCTCCGCGCGATTCTCCGGGCGGTGATTGACCTGGATGTAGTAGCGCAACCCGTTCGGCAGCGTGCCGATCCGGATGGCGCTGTCCACGGGCAGCGTCGCGCTCAGGGGCCGTTCCTGGCCCGCCAGGGAGGAAGCGAGTCCGACTCCGAGTAGGACGAGCACCGGCAACGAGGCGATTCGAAGGAGACGGCTCGAGGGTCGGTACCGCGTACGCGGAGGCGCCCAGTGCGGGCCGTGGTCGGGAAGCGAGTCCATGGGTTCCGAGGATGGCGGTACGTGCCGGGGGCGCAGGAGCGCCTCCTGGAAACGGCTGCAGTACCGTGGAGAGGACTCGAGGTTCCGGTGGCCGGCGGGGATCAGCCGCCGCCGGCGTCCCGCTCGCGGGCGGAGCCGGTCGTCCCGGCTGCGGCGGCAGCGCGAGGCGCCGTCGAAGGACGGATCGACACGGAGGTGATCGGCGACGTCGCCTCCAGGCGCACCTTCAGCCGGAGCGGGGCCGGGCGCTCGGCGAACGCATAGCGTCCTTCGGCATCCACGCGCACGAGCGGTGGGCGGTGCATCCGCTCGAAGTAGTCGAAGCCTTCCTTCAGGTTCGTCCAGAGGGAGTACTCCGGCAGATCTGCGCCGTAGCTGGCGCGGAGCCAGCGCATGCCGTGGTCGTTCAGGCGAACGGGATAGATCGCGACCGGAACGGAGCGTCGTTTGCGGGGCGGCAGCTCGAGCACCAGGGCATACAGCTCCTCGATGCCCGGGTTCGTGATCGAGACGCAGCCGATCGAGGCGCACCCCCCGTGGATGTAGATCGAGCCGCCGAGGTTCCCCTCCCCGCGACCGCGGATCCGGTCGGCCGGGTTCGGGTAGCTGACGTGCATGGAAAGGTCGTAGCGGCTGTCCGGATTGAGCCCATCGATCTCGTAGAAGCCCTCCGGTACCTGCCAGTCTCCCCTTCGCCGCTTCGGACCCGGTTTGCCGGATACCTCGCAGATCGGCAGCTCGCGGAGCTTCACGAACCGCTCCTGCATCGCTCCGCGCGCCCACACCTCCAGCACCTTCTCCTGCTTGAAGACCCGCAGATACAGCTCGTCCAGGTTCGTCACCCCCGCTCGCCGCAAGGCGCCGCGCACCCGTGGCCGGTAGCGCGCGATGGCCGCGCGCACCCGATGGCCCGCCAGGTCCGCATCCCGGCCGAGGGGCGACCCGGCCAATGCGAGCCGGACCGGATCGGTGAGAGGCTCCGGTCCCCCGGCCGGCGCGGGCAGATACTCCCCCGCTTCATCGAGCCATGCCGAAGGCAGCGGCGCCCACGCCGGCCGCTTCGCGCTCACCGACATGCCCGTCGTCGCGTGCCGATCGGCCGGCGAGGCGCCGGGCCTCGCCCGATTACGCTTCGCATCGATTCGGGCGGCAGGCGCGTAGAGCGCCGCGCCCGAGCACACCGTGGCGATCAGCAGGATGAGCTGGGCGGGCCTTGCCTGACGCTTGAGCTGTATCATCCGGGGAAATCGGGCTCGTCGTAGACCGCGGGCGGAGCATGCGTCTACGAGATCCGTGCCGCGGTCGAAAACCCGCTAGCCGCCACGATTTTCGTTCCGGCGGAGGAGGAGCGGATGGAAAGAATTAGCGGAGGCCCTGAAAGTTTTTGCCGCCGGGCCGAGCGTCCTGTCCCGGCCGCACACGCTCCTTCGCCTCAGCCCGCGCCGTTGCCTCCAAGCGCGCTGTCGGCCGCGGCTGCTGCCGGCTTCCCCGCCGCCCCACCGCTCGTCGAGGATACCGGCGCGACCCGCGTGAGGCTCGTGATCGGCGTCGTGGTCTTCAGGCGCAGCCCCGTGTGCGGCGGAGCGGGACGCTCGGCGAACGCATAGCGCCCGTTCGGATCCACGCGCACGATCGGTGGACGGTGCGTGCGCTCGAAGAAGTCGAAGCCTTCCTTCAGGTTCATCCAGAATGGGTAGTCGGGCAGGCCCGAGCCGTAGCTCGAGCGGAGCCAGCGAATGCCCTTGTCGTTCAGGCGTACCGGATAGATCGCGATCGGAACCGAACGCCGGCGCCCCGCCGGCAGCTGCAGGAACATCGTGTACAGCTCCTCGATGCCCTGGTTCGTGATCGCCACGCAGCCGATCGATGCACAGCCGCCGTGCACGAAGATGTCGCCGCCCAGACGTCTCTCGCCGTGGCTGCGGATTCGATCGGCACGGTTCGGGTAGCTGACGTGCATGGAGAGGTGGAACTGGCTCGTGGGGTTGAGAGCGTTCACCTGGTAGAAGCCTTCCGGCACCTGCCAATCGCCCTCGCGCCGCTTCGGCCCGAGCCGCCCCGAGACCTCGCACACCGGAAACTCCCGCACCTTCACGAAGCGCTCCTGCATCGCCCCGCGAGCCCACACCTCCAGGATCTTGTCCTGCTTGAACACCCGGAGGTACAGCTCCTCCAGCTGCATCACCCCCGCACTCCGGAGCGCGGAGCGCACGCCCGCCTGATGGTGACTCAACGCGATGCGCACGCGCGGAAACGCGAGCTCCGCATCCGACGCGCTCAGCGTCCGCACGGCCGCGCGACCGATCCGGCCTCCGAGTCCACGCCGGGATTCATCCACGAGGGTCCGCCGCGGAGCCAGCCGCTCGCCCGTCTCGTTCGCGCGCACGGTCGCTCCGGCCACCCGATCGGACCCTCGCGACTCCTCGGGCACGGGCCGCCACGGAGCCCGCGCTCGCCCCGCCGCTCCACCACCCGTGGACTCGATCCACGTGGACAGCGGCCGCGGGCGGAGCGGACGCTCGGCTCGCACAGACACGAACGACGGCTCGGTCAGTCGCGCCGCAGGCAGCGCCGCATCACTCTCAGCCACATCGACGCGCCTGCGCACCGAGTCGATTCGGTCGGCCGGCACGTAGGCGGCCAACCCCGAGGCGACCGTGACGGTCATCACAATGATATGGGCGAGCTTCGCCTGGCGCTTCGTAATATCTGTCATGGGCATGGGCTCCTGGTGCACCCGGGCGGGCGCGACGGGCTTCGAGTTCCATGCCGCGATCGCAACTCCGTGAAACGGCGTCATTTCGCCGTGGCACGGCGGCGCGGAGGATGGAAAGAAGTAGTGGTTTTCGGGAAACCTTTGGCCCGCCGGCGACGTTTGTTTCCGCCGGCGGGACCGCCGTTTCAGCGGGTCGAAGCGGCGCGCGGAAGCGCCGCAGGGAGGTCCGCGACGACATAGGCCATGACCGCCATCGTCGCGACGCAGAGCGCGACGTCGTGCGGGTCGAGCTTGTCGAGCGTGTCCGCGTTCGTGTGGTGGTACCAGAAGTAGCGGGTGCCGTCCACGTTCAACCCCATTCCGGGCACGCCTTCCCTCATCAGCGGTGCGATGTCGGCGCCGCCGCCACCGCGAACGATCTGGTTCGCGTCGATGCGCTGGAGCAGCGACCCAATGGCCTGCACGGTCGAGAGCGCCTCGTCGCTACCGGTGAAGCCGAAGCCACGGGGCGCGAAGACGCCATCGTCGGATTCGATGGCGAGTACGTGGCCGGCGAGGCTGCCGTCGCCGGCGACGGCGTCGGCGTACGCTCGACCTCCCGTTCCGGACTGCTCCTCGTTCGTCCACAGCACCACGCGCACGGTTCGCCGGGGTCGGAGGCCGAGGCGCTTCATCAGGCGGAGCGCCTCCCAGGAGACTACGGCGCCGCCGCCATCGTCCATCGCGCCCTGGCCGACGTCCCAGGAGTCAATGTGGCCGCCGAGCACGACGACCTCGTCGGGCCGCTCACTGCCGCGGATCTCGGCGACGATGTCGCGCGAGGGCACGTCCGGGAGCGTCCGCGCGCCCATTGTCAGGTGCACGACGGGGATGATGCCGCGCTCCTGCATGCGGTGCAGCATCATGACGTCCTCGACGGTCAGCGCGGCGTGCGGGATACGGCGCGTCGCGGAGTCGTAGCGCATCTCACCGGTGTGGGGCAGGTTCATCGAGAAGGGCGTGACGGAGCGGATCAGACTCGCGACGGCGCCCAACTTCGCGGCCTCGATCGCGCCCTGCCCGCGGTAGCGTACGGTCTCGCCGTAGCTGGTGAAGGGCACGTCGTAGACGACGATCCTGCCTGCGGCCTCCGCCGCGTGCGCCTCGAGGTCGTCGAAGCTTCCGACGACCAGGATCGGCGCGGTGACGCCCTCGTCCGAAGTGCCGACGCTGCCGCCGAGTCCGAGCATCTCGAGCTTCTTCGCGCGCGGCTCGACCAGCTCCGCGGACTCCTGCCCCCGCACCCAGTGCGGCACCATGACGGGGAGCGTGTGCACGTTCTCGAGGCTGTCCCGTCGCATCTCGCCGACGACCCAGTCGATCGCGTGCTCGAGTGCCGTCGAGCCGGCGATTCGCGAGCCGAAGGTGTCCACGAGGTAGCCCAGGCGATCGTACGCCGAGCTGTCCGAGACGGCCGCATCGATCATCCGGTCGGCGACGGGGCCGTACGTCGCGGCGATCGCCGCCGAGTCCGGTCCGCCCTGGGCGGCGAGGGGCAACAATGTCAGCAGCGTCAGGAGTGAAGTCAGAAGGGGGATCCGCATGGAAGCACGCGGGCTGAAGAGTGGATCAGACATGGCGATTCGGGACATGGCTATCCGGGTCGCGCCGGCGGGCCGCGCCCGCCGACCACCGCTCACCAGCGTATGGGGCTCTGTTCGCGGGAAATGTTGATACATGCGAGAACGGGTTCGGGGCGAAGCGAGTCTCGTCCGACCGATATCCAACCAGAGTCTACAGTACGGCGCTCTCCACAGAAACTGCCGTGGACGCCCCGTCTGCCCCCGTGCGACGTTGGCGTGCATGGACCGTGGACCTCGCCGAGGCGCGTTCGCTGCTCGTGCCGGCACCCTCCGGATCGCGTGGCGCCGAGCTGAAGCGCCCGCTGGCATCGACTCCCATCCCCGCCTAACTTCTCACGCCCGGCCGCCCGGCCGCAACGGACCCGCCCGAATCAGGAGCTAGCATGAACGCGATGCGGCTCGCGGCGAGCTCGCCTCTCTTCGCGCTCGCGCTCGTCCCGGCCCTGGCCCTCGCGCAGCCGCAAGCGGCGCGTGCGCAGGACGCGAGCGACATCTACCTGGCCCCGCTCAACCTCGCCGACTCAATGCCGCACCTCGGCGCTCCCGTTCGCGTCACCAACCGTGACGGCTACGACAATCAGCCCTCCTTCACCCCGGATGGCCGGGCGCTGCTGTACACGTCGATCGACTCGGCGGGCCAGGCGGACATCTTCCGCTACGACATCGCGACGCGGGCGTCGAAGCGACTCACCCGGACCTCGCCGGAGAGCGAGTACTCGGCTGGCGCGATGGCGGACGGCACGCGCTTCTCCGTCGTGCGGGTGGAGGCCGATTCGACGCAGCGGCTGTGGAGCTTCGATCTCGCGAGCGGCGGCGATGCCCGCCTCGTCCTGCCGGGCGTGAAGCCGGTCGGCTACTACGCCTGGGGCGACGACCACACGCTCGTCCTCTTCGTGCTCGGTGACCCGGCGACGCTGCAGGTCGTCGATGCCCGCGCCGGCGGCGCGCCGCGCGTCGTCGCGCGGGATGTCGGGCGCTCGATCCAGAAGGTGCCGGGGCAACACGCCGTCTCGTTCGTCCAGCACGAGGCCGACAGCACCTCGGCCGTCGCGCTGCTCGACCTGGACGACGGCGGTGTCGACGCGCTCGTCGCGACGCTGCCCGGCGGCGACTTCCACGCCTGGACTCCGGACGGCACGCTGCTCATGGCGTCCGGCTCCGCGCTGTATGCCTGGCGTCCGGGCTTCGCGGCGTGGCGACAGGTCGCCGATCTCGGGCCCGCACTCGCCGGCATCACGCGCATCGCCGTCGCACCCAATGGACGCAGCATCGCCCTCGTCGCCGCACACAAGCCCACGATGACAGGAGCCGATCAATGAGCGAGCCTCGCGAAGCGACGCCGATGGACCGCCGCGACTTCGTCGCCTACTTCTCCGCGCTCGGCCTGGGCGGGACGCTGCTGCCCGGCGTGCTGTGGGCGAGGCTGCAGCAGGAGCCGCAGGTGACACCGGAGATGATCGCGCAGGCGGAGCACATGGCGGGGCTCGAGTTCACGCCGGAGGAGCGAGAGAACATGGCGAAGGGGCTGACGCGCGAGCTGCGCGCGTACGAGGCCCTGCGCAAGGTGCCGCTCGAGAACGCGGTGACGCCGGCGATCCGCTTCGATCCGGTGCTCCCCGGCACGACGCTGCCGGCGGAGCGGACGGCGATGCGACCGAGCCGGCCGGAGGGGGTGAAGCGGCCCGCGAAGCTGGAGGATGTCGCGTTCTGGCCGGTGACGAAGCTGGCGGAGCTGATCCGCACGCGGCAGGTCACGTCGGAGGAGCTGACGCGCATGTACCTCGACCGGCTGAAGCGCTTCGGCCCGAAGCTCGAGGCGGTGATCACGCTGACCGAGGAGCGCGCGCTCGAGCGGGCGAAAGCCGCCGACGAGAAGCTGCGCGGGGGCACGTACCTCGGTCCGCTGCACGGGATCCCGTGGGGCGCGAAGGACCTGCTCGCGGTGAAGGGCTATCCGACGACGTGGGGCGCGGAGCCGTACGAGCAGCAGGTGCTCGACTACGACGCGACGGTCGTGCAGCGACTCGACGCCGCCGGCGCCGTGCTGCTCGCCAAGCTCACGCTCGGCGCGCTCGCGCAGGGCGACGTCTGGTTCGGCGGAAAGACGCGCAACCCATGGAACCTCGAACAGGGCTCGAGCGGCTCCTCCGCGGGCCCGGCGGCCGCAACGGTCGCGGGGTTGGTGGGCTTCTCGATCGGGTCGGAGACGCTCGGCTCGATCGTGTCGCCGTCCACGCGCACCGGCGCGACGGGGCTGCGCCCGACCTTTGGCCGCGTGCCGCGCACCGGCGCGATGGCGCTCTCCTGGTCGATGGACAAGCTCGGCCCGATCTGCCGCTCCGTGGAGGACTGCGCGCTCGTGCTCGCCGTCATCAACGGCCCGGACGGCCAGGACCTGACCGTGCACGACGTTCCATTCAACTGGGACGCGACGGTTCGGCCCCAGGACCTTCGCGTCGGCTACCTGAAGGCCGCCTTCGAGGACGACCACCCGACGAAGTCGTTCGACGAGGCCGCGCTCGCCGCGGTCCGCTCGCTCGGCGTCGACGCGGTGCCCGTCGCGATGCCCGACGACCTTCCCGTCCAGGCCGTGCGCGCGACGATCCTTTCGATGGAGGCCGCCGCCGCGTTCGATGAGCTCACCCGCAGCGGCCGCGACGCGCTGATGGAGGAGCGCAGCTCCTGGCCCGAGACGTTCCGCGAGGCCCGCTTCGTGCCCGCCGTCGAGTACATCAACGCGAACCGCGTCCGTACCCTGCTCATGGAGCAGACGCGGCAGGCGCTCGACGGCATCGACGTGCTGGTGACGCCGAGCTTCGGGGGCGACATCCTGGTCCGAACGAACCTGACCGGCCACCCGACCGTCGTCGTCCCCAGCGGCTTCAAGGACGACGGAACGCCGGTCAGCATCTCGTTCGTCGGCCAGCTGTGGGGCGAGGCGAAGGCGGCGGCGCTGGCGAAGGCGTACCAGGACGCGACGGGGTTTCACCAGAAGACGCCGCCGAACTTCGGAGTGGCGAGCTAGCGAGTGTGAAAGTGCCGCAGAAGCCGGTCGTGCCCCCGACACGACGCGGGCACCATACGTGAGATGCCTCCAGTAGGCTCGGCTCCGTCTCTCCCCAGAGCGTGTACCGCACCCGCTCTACGGGGCGGCCGACATCCGCGCCTCGACCCATCACCGCAACGAGGCCGTTCGCCACGACGCGCTGGCGCGCCTCGGCCGCGCCCGCGACGCCCTCGCCGCGATCCACGACGCCCTGCCGCTCACGATCCTCGACGAGCTCGGCCTCCGCGTCCGCAAGCGCATCGAGCAATACGAAAAGGGCCTGGAACACCGGCGACGAGGCCGCCGCCGACCGGTTCCTGACCGAGGACGTCGAGCCCGTGCTCGAACGGATGACCGCCGGGCGCGCCGACCTCGTCTCGATCCTCGAAGCCTATCAGGCGCCGGACGAGGAGGGCGCCGTGCTTCGCGCGGACGCCTACGAGGCCAGCCGCCGCGCCATCAATCGTGCCGTCTCGGACGTGCTCATCGCCGAGGAGGCCGAGACGCAACGCCTCTTCCCGCACTATATCGAGCTGACCCGGACCGACGGCGTCGAGCACACGATGTACATCGGCCCGAGCATCGCGCCCGACCGACCGTTCGACCTCGCCTACGTCGAGAACCTCCGGCTGCGCCAGCTCATCGCGGCCTGCGCGGTCGCGCGGGAGGTGCGCCGCCTCGGCGAGACGCTGCCCATGCCGCTCGCGATCGCCCAGCTCGTCGTCGTCCAGCACGCTCCGGTCACGCTCCGCTTCCGCGCCGACGAGAAGCGCTTCGACGTGGACAGCCCTTCGGGCGTCCGCTTCGAGCTGTTGAAGAAGCGCCTCGACAAGGTCTGCGTCAAAGGCACCGAGGAGAGGATCACTCAGCCCGACCAGATCGCGGTGGTCTACTCGACCGAAACCGAGGAGGCCGAGTACCGCCGCTATGCCGAGTACCTCGCGGTGAAGGGGCACATCGAGCCGGAGCCGGAGAGGCTGGAGGTGGAGGATCTGCCCAATGCGGCGGGACTGGAGGTGCTGCGGCTCACGGTGGGGTCTCTCTTCTCATGAGCGGGGATCGCGCCGGAGTGCCTCGGTCGTTACCGTCCGGGGCGCTGGAAGAGGGCGAGCGGTTCTGGCTCGACCACCAGGACGACCTTGAGAGCTCATTCTCGTTCATGATGCCCTCCTTCTTCGCGCCGGGATGGATCTCCGCACGGGGGCGCGAGGTTCGGGCTACAGGTGTTCGCGGCGCCGCCGCGGGTCGCAAGGGTGCCAGGCGGGGGGGTGCAGGATGGGTCAATACTCGGAAGCCGCGGGGCGGGGCAAGCTTCCGAGCTCCAAGCCGCAATGTCAGACTGACCGCCTCATTAGGTCACCGTGCGGCATCCACGGTTGAGCGAAGCACGTGAACGTTCGGCAACGGCCTGACGCCAGTGGGTAAGCTGCGCGCCTCTCCGCGCGCGATGCGCATGGGTCAATCCTTGCCCATCATAGCGTGTCCCGCCGGACCGGCGTGCGCGACAGCTTCACCCACCTGTTAGGCCGAACGCCTTCCGCGTTTCACACGGCCGGCACGCTTGGCGATCACCGCAAGTTCTCGGAGTGCCTCGTTGACCGCTTCCGAGGTTGGAAACAGTTCGCGGAGCTCAGGGTCGAGAACGACAACATTCGTCCCCTTGGCGTATCTTACGGCCGTGGCTCCGCGGACGGCCTTCGAGAAATCGTACTCGGGCTGGAGCGTATCGCGGTCCGGGTCCGGTCTCCCCTTACTCTTTGCCTTCTTCGTAGTCATGGCGTTCACGCCGAGTGGCTTCGCGTGCGCTGACAATGCGTGTTCGCGGCGGTCGCTCCGCGTAGGCGACGACGAGAAGCCAATGCGTCGTCGACGTCCCGAGAACGAGGAAGCGCTCCTCCTCCGCGGAGTGTGCCGGGTCCGGCATGTTGAGCGAGAGCGGGTCGGCGAAGGCGGTGACAGCCTCTTCGAACGATACGCCGTGCTTCTTCAGGTTGCCTTCGGCCTTCGCGTAGTCCCACTCGAACTCGTAGCTCACATCACCAATCTACCGGCTTGACCGAGATCGGACAAAGCGTGTGCCAGGGTGCGAGATGGGTACCGGGCTGTCGCTGGGAGTGCCAGCCCCGGGGCCGCCCATGAGACAGCGCCTGCCGTTGGCGCGCGCAGGCCGGCGGTCGCTGGCAGGCCTGGCTCGGCGCCAGCAATCGCCAGCGAGCCTGAGTCGAATGGCGCTCGTGCGTCCTTCACGAGTCTTCCTGACCTTGACGCCTCCAGGTTGAAGCTCACCGACGCCCAGGTGCAGGCGCTGGAGCGCTTCGATCCGGAGTTCCGCGACCGGCACATCGAAGCGCACTTCCCCGGCGATCTCGTCGCGGTTGATACCTTTTTCGTGGGGACTCTGAAGGGTGTAGGGAAAGTCTACCTCCAGGCGGTGCTCGACTGCTTCAGCCGCTACGCGTGGGGCCGGCTGTACACCAGCAAACTGCCACTGACCGCGGTGCAGGTGTTGAACAATGACGTGCTGCCGTTCTTCGACGAACAGGACGTCCGCATCGCGGCCGAGGAATGGACGGCCGCACGCCCTATCAGGTGTTCAGGGCCGGTCTAACAGGTCGCTGAAGAATGGAAGCGAGCCGCGTTGCGAGCGCCACGGGGCCGGACGCGAGGCGGCGCGACGACGCAATGCCAGGGCGCATCTCGGAGGAGCGGCCACGACGCAGACGGCCCCGTGCCGCCACAACCCGAAGGGAGCAGGGGGGTTGCGGCCTCACTCATCGTTGCTCGTCGTCGCCATAGCGCTGCTATGACTCCTCCTCGCGCCTTGATTGAGGCTCCGCAAGCCCCCTGCTCGCGGCCGCACTCCCATTTTTCAGCGACCTGCTAAAGGAGGCGAAGAAGGCGGCCAAGAGCAGGCCGCCGAAGCAGCAGACGAAGGCAGCGTAGCGCAGCTGCGGTGAGGGCGCCGCTGTCAGGCGAATACCATCATTGTACAGTCTGAGCAACGTGAGGAGCGCAGCGACGAACAGCGCGAAGGCCCACGTCAGCTTCACACAATGTTAGAATACGCGCCCGTCTTCGTCCAAGGCCTCAATCGCGGCTTTCAAGTCTAATTTCAGGCCGCGCCGGTTGAGAGCCCACCGATTTGAGCCGCTACGCAGATGTCTTCGATCCGGCGCCGCCGAACGCCGCGGTAGGGGATCCCCTGCGCCGCAATTCGCGCGTGCATTGCTTCGTGAACGATCACGGCTGCTATGGTAGTTGACGGTCTCTGTCGGATGAAGTCAGCACCGAGGACGATCGTCTGGGACATCGGCCAAAACTCACCATCGTAGCCAGATCGGACCAGAATGGCAGCGATATCCTTAGTCATCCTGGAGTATGCCTGCGGACGATAAGTCTGGATCAGGCCGCACGCATCGACGATTCGCTCCACCTCATCCTCTGACATCGATCGGCCGAGATCCAAGAGACGGATGGGGACGTCTCGACTTGAGCGATGCACCTGAGCTGTGCCGGGCTGAGCCTATCATGTCCCTTCTTGACTTCGGCAAACTTGAAACTGCCATCATCCTTGTAAAGGAAGAGATCAGGCTCGCCCTTGCCTAGCCTAGAACGTCCGTCGTCTCGCCTCGCGGCCCGGAGAAACCTTTCCACCCGAACTCTTCGTAATACCACCGAAGTGCGAATGTTTCTCCGAAGTGATAGCTCGGCTGATTTCCGACCATGGGATGCAGTTCGAGGAAGGTCGGGACGATGGACTTGTCCCCTCGGCGCCAAGCGTCGAGCTGCTCCCTCCTGTATCGCAGTACGATCTCCTTCAACTCTTTCGTCACGTTGGAATCCGTCTAACGACTTTGGGTTCAACTGCGGGACCAACATGCCGGGCGGCGGTTGCGAGTGACGTGACGAATAGCCGCCCGACCCTGCCGCCTACGCCGTCAGGTTCAAAAGCCTTGTGAGGGTGCTGGCGCAGGCGCTCCGGGCTAGTCGGCGACGCCTCGGACAAGCATGCACGCCATTTCGTCGGAGTGGCGACGGAGTGCCTTCTCGGCCTGGTCGCGTACATCGGCGAGCTGGGTGCCGTACGGAACCGCGAGATTGATACGGTGCTCGCCGCCTTGCCAGACCAGAACGACTACAGACCTCCGCTTCTCGAGGTCATGAATAAGGCGCACGACCGTTGCGGTTTGCTCCTGATCTTCGGACATGGGCTGGGTTTCTCCGCCTAAGGGGTCGCTAGCGCCTCTCCAGGAACCCTCTGCCTTCGAATATCGCCGGCATCGACTTTTCGATTCGTGCTACCCGCGTCTCCGACCGCTTGGCCGTGGCAAAGTGATAGAGGTAGCTCCTCTGCCGTCCCGGCGTCAGCGCGTCGAAGGCGCGCTTGAAACGCGGGTCCATTCGGAACCGCTCCGTCAGCTCCTCGGGAACCGGAAAATCCGAGGTCTTCTTCCGCTCCATCCGCAGCCCAGCCTTCTCGACTGCGAGGGCCTCGCGCACGTAGGCCTTGATGGTCGCCGCCTTCGCCGTGATGTCCTTCGCGCCAGTGAACTTCATCACCCGCCCGGCGTGTACCTGACCGAGCTGCACCAGCACCTTCTCGGGGTCCTTCAGCAGGGCGCCTTGAAAGAAGCCCAGCCCGAAGTACTCCTTGAAGCCCTGCATGATGACGATGTTCTTCCCATCCACCGTGTAGGTGGGCTTACCCCACTTGCACTCCTCCTTCATCGCAAAGCCGGCGAGCACGCGCCGCATCTCAGCGATCTCCGCTTCCCACCGCTCTCGATATGCCATCTCCATTCCAGCACCTCTTCCCGTAGCTTGGGCGGCTTCATCGCCCTCGCGCTTCCCATGGCCATGTCCGCATCGTGGCACACCGAGACCCGTCGTCGATCGTGATCGGACGCGACTGGCGCAGCATACCCGCGCGTCTGCTTCACCTCATGCTTGGACCACAGTCGGAATGGATGATGGTCCAATGACGGCTTCGGGCGGCGGCAGCTTCGAAGTATCCAGGTACAAGAGCTCCACGAGCGAACCGATCTCCGGGAATGCGACATAACAGAAATCGAAGACGTCTCCCGTGAAGCCTTCCTGGATTATCTCCCTGCCTTGCCGTCGCAACTCAGCCTTCGCCTCGCGCACCGCATCGAGGCTCGGATACCCCAGGCATGTGTGGTTGAATGCCGCACCGTGCTTTTCGAGGTATTCATCGTAAATGCTTTGGCCCGTATGGGGCGTAATCAGCTCGAAGGTGCCGCCGCCGACAGTGGTCATAGCCGCCCGGAATGTGAAGAGGCTCGGTTGTCCGCGGACCATGCAATGAGCGGGAGCGATCGTCCAGACGTTCCATGGACCGATACCCAGGGCATCAGAGAGACGCCGCGCTGTCGCCTCCAGATCACGAACGAGGAAACCAGTGTGGTGAAGAGCCGCTGCAGCCGGTATGGCCATGATTATCTCCCCGAAGGATCATTGTTACAGCACACGCGCTCATCAGCGCGGTCTAGAAGGCCGTTGAAGAACTGGAGCGAGCCGCGTTGCGGGCGCCACGGGGCCAGATCCGAGGCGGCGCCACGACGCGATGTGATGGATGCGCGGCCGTCGCAGCGGACGCAAGAATGGTCAACTTGCCGAACGGCCGCGGCGCGGCACACGCTTCCAGCCTGCTTCCGCGGGACGTACGCTTGCCGCGCTATGAGGTGAGCCCCGTGTCGTAGCAAGAGCGCCCGCCCCCCACTCGTGCGAAGCACGGTGCCCCCTCGGCCGCAGGCCGAGCCCCGGGGCCACCAGGCCCCGCGCCCCCGGCGAAGCCGGGCGCCCGCGCCGTTCAGGCGCGCGCCCCGGCCGCGGCCGGCGCCGGGCCCGGCCCCCCCAGCATCAGAGCCACCGAACGAACCACTCCCCCGCCAGCTCCGCCACCCGCTCCAGCGCGCCGGGCTCCTCGAAGAGATGACTCGCGCCAGGCACGATCTCGAGCCGCACTTCCGTCGTCTCGGGCATTCGGGCCATCGCCTCCTCGTTCATCGCGATGACGGGCGTATCCAGTCCGCCGACGATCAATAGCGTAGGCGCGCGCACGCGGGCGAGCGCCTCGCCGGCGAGGTCCGGGCGGCCCCCGCGCGAGACGACGGCGCGGATCCGGCCGGGGTGGTCGGCGGCGGCGATCAGCGCCGCGCCGCCGCCGGTGCTCGCGCCGAAGCAGCCGATCGGCAGCTCGCGAGTGTCGGCGCGCGAAGCGAGCCACGCGGCCGCATGGCCGAGGCGGTCGGCGAGCATGGGGATGTCGAAGCGCAGGTGACGGGTCCGGAGGTCGATCTCCTCCTCGTCGGCGGTCAGCAGGTCGAGGAGCAGCGTCGCGAGGCCGCGCTGCCGCAGCGCGGCGGCCACGGCCCGGTTCCGTGGGCTCTGGCGGCTGCTGCCGCTGCCGTGCGCGAAGAGCACGATGCCCCGCGGCGACACGGGCAATCCGAGATCGCCGAGCAGCTCGACGTCGCCCGCGGGAACGCGCACGGGGAGCAGGTCACTTCCCGGGTCGCGGTGGATGTCGGTCGGTGTGTGGCTCGTCATGGTTCCCTCCTGCGCGGGATCGTGCCGCGTTGCGCCGCAAGGGGCGGACCGAGAGGAGGCTACGGCCGCGCGCGCCGGTCGGCACCGGCCGCGCGATTCCGCCGCAATGGGGAAGCCGCGCGCGGTAAGGTCGACCGCGTAAACGCCTCCCGTTAGCGCCTCCCGTTAGCGCCTCCCGTTAGCGCCTCCCGTTAGCGCCTGCCGTTAGCGCCTGCCGTTAGCGCCTCCCGTTAGCGCCTGCCGTAAACGCCTGCCACGAACACCGCCCTCGCGCTCGCCCGGATGCACCCCTTACCTTGCGCCCCCGTGTCGAGCAGCGCGGGCGACGGAAAGAGGGGCGAGAGCCGCGGCGTAGGACGACGGCGCATGGGCCGGCGTCTGGCGGTCCGAGCGCGTCACGGCCACGCCGCCGCGGCCGGTCAGTGGGAGCGCTTCGTCGGGGCGTTCAACCGTCTCGGCCTGACCGAAAACGCGATCCTGCTCGGCTTCGCGGTCGTCATCGGCAGCATCACCGCGCTCGGCGTCGTCGCGTTCTACCATCTGATCGACATCGCGCACGCGCTCCTCTACGAGGGTCCGGTCGCGCGCTTCTCCCGGCTGCTGCTGTTCGGATACCGTCCGCTTCTGACGGGCGCGGGCTTCGCCGCGGCGTGGCTGGTCATGCGGCGCCTGGGGCACGGGCACGACGGGCTGAACGTGCCCGACGTCCAGGTCGCCGTCGCGCGGCGAGGCGGCGACATCCCGACCCGACCGGCGCTCGCGCGGACCGCGGCGAGCGCGATCACGCTCGGGGGCGGCGGCTCGGCCGGCAGCGAGGGTCCCGTCGCCGTGCTGGGGGCCGCGCTCGGCTCCTTCCTCGGCGACCGGTTCCACTTCAGCGCGCAGCGCGTGAAGGTGCTGGTCAGCGCGGGCGCCGCGGCCGGAATCTCGGCAGCCTTCAACGCGCCGCTGACCGGCGCGTTCTTCGCGCTCGAGGAGATCCTCGGCAGCCTGGGCGCGGCCGCGTTCCCGCCGGTCGTCGTGAGCAGCGTCGCGGCGGCGATCATCTCGCACGCGTTCTTCGGCGACCACCCGGCGTTCGCGATCCCCATGCAGTACGGCTTCACGTCGGCGCGCGAGGTCGTGCTGTTCTTCCCGCTGCTCGGCCTCGTCGCGGGGCTGATGGCCGTGGTCTTCGTGCGCACCTACTTCGGCACGGACGCCATCGTGCATCGGCTGCGCATCCCGCAATGGCTGCTTCCGTGGATCGGCGGCGCGCTGGTCGGTGCGCTGGTCGTGGTGTCCGGCGGCATCCTCGTCGGCTACGGCCACCTCGCCTTCCGCATCGGGCTGTTCAACCAGCTCGCCTGGTGGGCGCTCGGGCTGCTTGCGATCGGCAAGATCGTCGCGACGTCGCTGACCCTGAACACTGGCGGCTCCGGCGGCGTCTTCACCCCGTCCCTGTACGTCGGCGCGGCGACCGGCGGGGCGTTCGGGCTGGCCTTCGCCGCGCTCTTCCCTTCCATGCACATCTCGCCGGAGGCGTACGCGCTGGTCGGGATGGGCGCGATGGTCGCCGCCGCTACCGACGCGCCGATCACGGGCATCCTGATCGTTTTCGAGATGACGAAGGACTACGCGATCATGCTGCCACTGATGCTGTCCAGCGTGATCGCGTACGTGGTGCGGCGCCACTACGAGCAGGACTCGCTCTACAGCGGCTGGCTGCGGCGGCGGGGCGAGAACCTGGTGCACGGCGCCGACGAGGACGTTCTCGCGAGCGGCGTCGTCTCGGACGCGATGGACGCGAATCCGCAGGTGATCGGGGAGGGCGCCTCGGTCGCGCAGCTGCTCGACCACCTCGGCCGCGGCGAGCAGACCGATTACCCGGTGGTCGATGATCAGCTCCGGTTGATGGGGACGATCAGCGTTTCGGCGCTCGGCCGCATCGCGAAGGACCACCACGACCTCGCCGCGATCGTCCTCGCCGCCGACCT
Organism: uncultured Gemmatimonadales bacterium; assembly: GCA_963798855.1. Lineage (GTDB taxonomy): Bacteria > Gemmatimonadota > Gemmatimonadetes > Longimicrobiales > RSA9 > CAWCUU01. The sequence goes on from CAWCUU010000003.1 coordinate 576,619, forward strand.
CGCCGCGCCCAGCGAGTCCGTCGGCCCCGGCGACTCGCTGCTCGAGGCGATCCGCAAGATGGGGCTGCGCGGCACCGCCTCCCTCCCGGTCGTCGACCCCGCGACCGGCCGCCTCATCGGGGTCGTCGGGCGCGCCGAGATCCTGGCGCTCTACGAGCGGAGGGTCGCCGCCGGCGGCGCCGGAAGCGACAGGCGCTGACTTCAGGCGCGAACTACAGGCGCGAGCTACAGGCGCCAACTACAGGCGCCAACTACAGGCGCCAACTACAGGCGCCAACTACAGGCGCCAACTACAGGCGAGAACAGCAGGCGGCTTCGTAAACGCCTTCAGTCGGCGCCTTCGGTCAGCGCCTTCGGTCAGCGCCTGCCGTGAGCGCCTTCAGTCAGCGCCTGCCGTGAGCGCCTTCAGTCAGCGCCTGCCGTGAGCGCCTTCAGTCAGCGCCTGGGTTACTCCGCACACTTCTTGCACCCCGCCGGCCGCCGTCCGGGAGTGAGTCTCCCGACTTCGCCGTTCTCCCAGGAGGCGGATGCGGCCGGAATATCCGAAGTGGATCAACTCCGCGGTCCGGTGGGCCATCGTGGGTGCTGTGATCGTCGTGATCGGCACGCCCCTGGCCCTGATGGCGTGGGTACGCAGCCCATTCGCGACGGGCCAGTTCCGGGAGCCGGAGCAGCCGATCCCCTTCGACCACCGACACCACGTTTCCGATGATGGAATAGACTGCCGGTACTGCCACACGCTCGTGGAGAAGTCTCCCTACGCGGGCGTGCCCTCCACGAACATCTGCATGAATTGCCACAACCAGATCTGGAACCAGAGTCCGCTGCTCCAGACGGTCCGCGAGAGCTACTACGACAGGAAGCCGATCGTGTGGGAGCGGGTCAATCGGCTTCCCGACTTCGTCTATTTCAATCACTCCATCCACGTCAACAAGGGAGTCGGCTGCGAGGAGTGCCACGGCCGCGTCGACCGCATGGCGCGCATTGCGCAGGCGGCCCCGCTCACGATGAAGTGGTGTCTCGATTGCCACCGCAGCCCCGCCGAGCGCCTGCGCCCGCTCGACAAGATCACGGTCATGGGGTGGAAGGGCCCGGTCGGGATCGGGAAGGTGCTGCAGCAGCGCTATCAAGTCCGTCCCGGCACCGACTGCACCACGTGTCACCGATGACCGCGCCGCCGCGGACGGAGGCGAAGGCATGAGCCGGGGCAGCGGGGCCCGTCGCTCCGGCAGCGTGGACAGTCTCGACGCCCCGACGGCGAGGCGCTCGCCGGAGTACTGGCGCAGCCTCGAGGAGTGGATGGGCTCGCCGGAGTTTCTCGCCGGCCGGCAAGGCGAGTTCCCGCCGGGTGCGGATCTGCCGCCTTCCGGCGTGAGCCGTCGCGCTTTCATGAAGTTGCTCGGCGCGAGCATGGCGCTCGCCGGAGTCGGCGGCTGCGTCGAGATGCCCGAGCAGAAGATCGTGCCGTACGCGATTCGCCCGCCCGAGGTCGAGCCGGGCATCCCGCTTACATACGCCACGACCATGGAGCTGGACGGCTACGGGATCGGGCTGCTCGTGCAGGCCCGCGAGGGCCGGCCGATCAAGGTCGAGGGGAATCCCGGGCACCCGGCGAGCCTTGGCGCCGCCGGCTGCTTCGAGCAGGCGTCGGTGCTCGGGCTCTACGACCCTGCGCGCGCGAACGGCATCCGCGAGCGCGACAATCCGCGCAACTGGCGCGCGATCGCAGAGACCTTCGGCGGCTCGCCCGGCGGCTATTCCGTGCTGAAGAACGACCGCGGCGCCGGGCTGCGCTTCCTGCTTCGCCCTACGGCTTCGCCGTTCCGGAAGCACCTTATCGATCGTGTGCGCGAGCGCTTCCCGCAGGCCCGCTTCTACTATCACTCGCCGGTCGCAACGCGGGCGCCGTACGAAGCGACGCGATCGGTCTTCGGCCGGCCGCTCTCGCCCCATTACGACTTCGCCCGCGCCGCCGTGATCGTGGCCTTCGACTCTGACTTCCTGGCGCAGGGTCCGTTCTACCAGCGGTACGCGCACGACTTCGCCGGCGGGCGCCGCATCGAGTCACCGGACGACCGCATGAACCGGCTCTACGTCGCAGAGCCGCACCCGACGCCGACCGGCTCCCTCGCGGACCACCGGCTGCGGGTGAGGGCGAGCGAGGTCGCGGGACTCATGGCGGCGCTGGCCGAGCAGCTGGGTGTGGCAGAGGCGGGGTCGCTCGGCACGATCGAGCTGAGCGAACGCGCCCGCGCCTGGGTCCTTACGGCCGCCGCGGACCTGAAGGCGGTCGGGCCGAACGCGCTCGTGGTCGCCGGGCCGGACCAGCCCGCCGTGGCACACGCGCTCGCGCACCTGATGAACCGCCGGCTCGGGTCGCTCGGAACGACGGCGTGGCTCGCCGAGCCCCAGATCCTGGATGCCGGGCAGCCGAACCATGACCTCGCGCTGCTCGCCGAGGAGATTCGCGGCGGGGCCGTCGGCACGCTCGTCGTGCTCGATGGCAATCCGGCGTACACCGCCCCCGGTGACCTCGACTTCGTCCGGCTGCTGCAGGACGGCCCGACGCTCATCTACCTCGGCGCGTACGAGAACGAGACGGCCGAGCACGCCGACTGGTTCATCCCGCTCGCGCACTACCTGGAGAGCTGGGGCGACGCCGCGGCCTACGACGGCACGATCTCGACCGTGCAGCCGCTCATCCGACCCCTCGCGGGCGGCCGCTCACCCGACGAGCTGCTCGCCGTCTTCGCGGGGGAGACCGACCGAGGCTATCACGAGCTGCTGAGGGACTTCTGGAGGGACGAGATCGCGCCGCGGGCGGCCGACTACGACGGGCGCTTCGACGGGTTCTGGGAGCAGACACTGCAGCGCGGCTTCGTTCCGGACAGCGCGGCGCCGCGCACGGCCGCCACCCCTTCCGCGGTGCGGCTGCCGCCGCTCCCCGAGCCGGTCCGCGAGGGCATCGAAGTCGCGTTCCGTGCGGACCCGAGCGTCTACGATGGCCGCTTTTCGAACAACGGCTGGCTGCTCGAGCTGCCGGACCCGACGACCAAGCTGACGTGGGGGAACGCCGCGCTCATGAGTCCGGCCACCCTCGCCCACCTGGGCCTTCACCAGAACGACGTGATACGCATCACGCTGAACGGCCGATCCGCCGAGCTGCCGGTCTTTCCGGTCCCGGGACACGCCGACCGCGCGGTGACGCTGCACCTGGGCTACGGCCGCACCGGGGTCGCCGAGGAGACGGCGCAGGGTGTCGGCATCGACGTCTTCCCGATCCGCCCGTCCCGCTCGCCGTCCATGGCCGGCGGCGCGAAGCTCGAGCGCGTGCTACGGAAGGACGGCTCGCCTGCGACCGAGAAGCTCGTTTCGACGCAGACCCACTGGTCGATGGAGGGGCGCGCGATCGTGCTCGAGTCCACGCTCCAGCACTACCGCGACGATCCGGAGTTCACGCGCGACCACCGCGGAGAGGTCGAGTCGCTGTACGTCAGCCCCGCGAAGCCGTCGGAGCACGAGTGGGCGATGTCGATCGACCTGGCCGTCTGCACGGGGTGCAGCGCGTGCGTCATCGCGTGCCAGGCGGAGAACAACATCCCGATCGTCGGCCCGGACGGTGTGGAGAACGGGCGCGAGATGCACTGGATGCGCGTCGACCGCTACATGCGCGGCGAGCCGTCGGATCCGGAGATCGTGCACCAGCCCATGCCCTGTCAGCACTGCGAGCACGCGCCGTGCGAGTACGTCTGCCCGGTCAACGCGACCGTGCACAGCAGCGACGGGCTGAACGAGATGATCTACAACCGCTGCGTCGGCACGCGCTTCTGCTCGAACAACTGCCCGTACAAGGTTCGCCGCTTCAACTGGTTCGACTACAACGAGCCCCGCAGCGGAACCGAGCTGCTGGTCCTGAATCCCGACGTCACGGTGCGTGAGCGTGGCGTAATGGAGAAGTGCAGCTACTGCGTGCAGCGGATCCGGCGGGCGCAGATCCAGGCGAAGATCGAGGGACGGCCGGTCGGCTCCGGCGAAGTGAAGACCGCATGCCAGCAGGCGTGCCCCACGAGCGCCATCGTATTCGGCAATCTGGTCCGGCCGGAGAGCGAGGTCTCGAAGAGCCGACAGCAGAAGCGGATCTACTCCGTGCTGCACGAGCTCGGCACCATCCCGCGCACGCAGTACCTCGCCCGCATCACGAATCCGAACCCGGCGCTGCGGCAGCGCGGCCAGATCCCCGAGCCGGAGACGGGCGGCTGATGGCGACACCCGTGCCGGAGGCGCCGGTCCTCACGTCGAGGGGGTCGAACCTCGAGCTCACGGACCACCTGCTGAAGCCGATATGGCAGCGCAACCGGCTCTGGCTGCTCGGCTTCCTCTTCTCCGGCATGGGCACGCTGTTCATGCTGGTCTGCATCACCTATACGGTGGTCAGCGGCATCGGCGTGTGGGGCAACAACATCCCGGTCGCATGGGCGTTCGCGATCATCAACTTCGTCTGGTGGATCGGGCTCGGTCACGCGGGCACGTTCATCTCCGCGTTCCTGCTGCTGCTCGAGCAGAGCTGGCGCAACTCCATCAACCGCATCGCGGAGGCGATGACGCTCTTCGCGGTGCTGAACGCGGGGCTGTTCCCGCTGCTGCACCTGGGCCGGCCGTGGTTCTTCTACTGGCTGATCCCCTACCCCGAGCGGATGGGCGTCTGGCCGCAGTTCCGCAGCGCGCTGCCGTGGGACGCGGCGGCCGTCTTCACCTACTTCACCATCTCGCTGCTGTTCTGGTACCTCGGCGCGGTGCCGGACTTCGCGGCCGCGCGCGACCGCGCGCCGACCCGCGCGAAGGCGCGGATATATGGCATCCTCGCGTTCGGCTGGAGAGGCTCCGCCCACGACTGGAACCGCTACCGCATCGCGTACGGCCTGCTCGCAGGATTGGCCACGGCGCTCGTGATCTCGGTGCACAGCGTCGTGAGCATGGACTTCGCCATCTCGAACCTGCCCGGCTGGCACTCGACGATCTTCCCGCCCTACTTCGTCGTCGGCGCGATCTACTCGGGCTTCGCGATGGTGCTGATGCTGATCATCCCGATCCGCTGGATGTTCAAGTGGGAGGACGTGATCACGATCCGGCACCTCGAGACCAACGCGAAGATGCTGCTCGTGATGGGCCAGATCATGGGCTACTCGTACCTCGTCGAGACGTTCACGGCCTGGTACAGCGGGATCGACTTCGAGCGCTACATGGCGCTCACCTTCCGACCCTTCGGCTGGTACGCCGCGACCTACTGGGCGATGCTCATCCTGAACGTCGGCGTGCCGCAGCTTTTCTGGGTGCGCTGGTGCCGACGCAACCCCGTCGTCCTGTTCCTCGCCGCGACGGCGATCTTCATCGGCATGTGGATCGAGCGATTCGTGCTGATCATCACGTCGCTCTCGAAGGACTTCCTGCCCTCGAGCTGGGCGATCTACCACCCGACCTGGGTGGACTGGGGCATCCTGCTCGGCACGCTCGCGTTCTTCACGTTCAACTTCCTGCTGTTCCTGAAGTTCGTGCCGCCCATCCCGATCCACGAGGTGAAGGAGCTGCGGCACTCGATGCGGGAGGGCGAGGCATGATCGAGCTGCGCGCGGACCCGATGTACATTGCGCTCGCCGCCGAGTACGAGAGCGCCGAAGACGTCGTCGAGGCGGCGAAGGCGCTCCGCGCGGAGGGCTACACGCGCATCGACGCCTACACGCCGTACCGCATCGAGGAGCTGACCGATGTGCTCGATCTCGGCCGCACCCGCATCCCGCTGATCGGCTTCATCGCCGGGGTGGTCGGCTGCGCCTTCGGCTTCATCGTTCAGACCTTCGCGAACACCTGGGACTTCCCGATCAACGTCGGGGGCCGGCCGCTCTTCTCCGTGCCCGCCTTCATCCCGATCTCCTACGAGTCCACCATCCTGTTCGCCGGCTGCGCGATCTTCTTCGCGATGTTCTTCTTCTCGCGCCTGCCCGAGCCGTGGAATCCGCTACAGGAAGTGGAGGGCTTCGAGCGGGCGACGGTGGACCGCTTCTGGATCGGCATCGACGGGCGCGACCCGCACTACGACGCGGTGCGCAGCCCGCTCGATCTGGGCGCGACCGGAGCGCTACGCGTCGTGCGCCCGCCGAGGCTGCGGGAGGTGGGCGCATGAGGTCGCTCGCGCCCGCCCTCGCGCTCGCGCTCCTGCTCTCCGGCTGCCGCTATCAGCAGGAAAAACGGCTGAGCTGGGGCCTCGAGCGCATGCTGAACCAGCAGAAGGCGCTCGCCTACGAGGCCAGCGGACTGTTCCCGGACGGCAAGGTCATGCGCGACCCGCCCGACGGCACGGTGCCGGTCCAGCGGACCTACCTGTCGACGTCTCCGATCGCGACCGGAATGCTGAACGGAGCGCCGCTCCGTGAAGTGCCCTTCCGCCTCACGCCCGAGCTGCTCGGCCACGGCCGCGACCGGTTCGAGATCTACTGCGCGGCCTGCCACGGAATCGACGGCACCGGCGTGAGCCGGGTGGCGGCCGCAATGCCGCTGCGCCACCCGCCGAACCTGACCGGCGACGCGATCCGCGCGATGCCGCCCGGCCAGATCTTCCGGGTCGTCAGCCAGGGCTTCGGCTTCATGCCCTCCTATGAGCGTCAGCTCACGGTCGAGGAGCGGTGGGCGGTCGTCGCGTACGTGAAGGCGCTTCAGCTGGCTTCGCGGGTGCCGCTCGCCCAGCTGCCGCCGGAGCTTCGGGAGGAGTTCGACCGCTACGTCCGCGCGAGCCGCGGCGTGCAGCCGGAGGACACGCTGCAAACCCGGCCAATGGAAGGGCCTTCCCTGCCGGGATCGGTGCCGCCCGGTGCGGAGAGCCTGCCCGGTCGCGACTCCGCGAGCGTGCAGCCGGATACGGCGGGAGAGGAGCGATGAGCGTCGTGGCGCTGAACGAGGCGACGGTCGTCGTCAGCGCGCGCCGCGTGATCGCGCCCGCGCTGATCGTCGGCGTGCTCGGCCTCGCCGGCTTCATCCTCGGCGCGTTTCTCGACCCCGAGAGAGCGTACTACGGCTGGCTCGCCGCTTACGCCTTCGCGCTCACCATCGTGCTCGGCGCGCTCTGCCTGGTCATGATCGGCCACGCGATGCACGCGCGCTGGATCATCGTCGTGCGGCGCGTCGCCGAGTCGGTCATCGCCACGCTACCGCTGTTCGTGCTGCTCTTCGTACCGATCCTCTTCGGCATGCCGAAGCTCTACCCCTGGTTCCCGCCGCTCGACCACGTCACGCCACACCTGCGCCAGAACATCCTGAAGAAGGAAGATTACCTCAACGTCCCGTTCTGGCTGATCCGCGCCGTCGTCTATTTCGTGATCTGGATCGGCCTCGGCTTCTTCCTGCGGCGCTGGTCGCTGAAGCAGGACCGCGATCCGGACGCCGCGCCGCTCGAGCGGGCCGTCCGTGTCAGCGCGGTCGGTCTCGTCTTCTTCGGTCTCGCCCTCACCTGGGCCGCGATCGACTGGATCATGTCGCTCTCGCCCGAGTGGGTCTCGACCATCTTCGGGGCCTACGTCTTCGCCGGCGGGATGTTCGGCGCAATGGGGCTGCTCGTGATCCTGGTGTGGGCGCTGGAGCGCGCCGGCTACCTGCGCGGCGCCGTCGCCTCCGCGCACTACTACGCGCTCGGCCGGCTCTGCCTCGTGTTCACGCTGCTCTGGGCCTACTTCGCGTACAGTCAGGGCTTCCTGATCTGGATCGCGAATCTTCCCAGCGAAGTGCCGTTCTACATCGCGCGCACGCTGACCGGCTGGGGCTGGGTGTTCGGCCTGCTCGTGATCGGCCACTTCGCGATCCCGTTCGTGGCGCTGCTCATGTACCGCATCAAGCGGCGCGGCGGCGCGCTCGCCGTCGTCGGCGCGTGGATGCTCCTCATGCACTACGCGGACGTCGCCTGGCTCGTGCTCCCGGCGCTGCATCACGGGCAGGACGGCTTCCACTGGTCGGACTTCGCTTCGCTCGCCGCCGTGCTCGGCCTGGCGACCGCCTTCGGCGCCTGGCGGCTGGTCGGCCATTCCGTCGTGCCGTGGCGCGATCCACGTCTGCCCGTGTCCCTGAGCTACGACAGCCGATGAGCGACGACGGCGCACGCAACCTGGACGTCTTCCAGGAGGAGGACCGCGTCGACGGGCACAAGGCGCTGGCGCTGATCGTCGCCGTCCTCATCGTCGTCGTCGGCTGCAGCGTCGTGGCGTGGGCGCTGCTGCGCACGGATCAGCCGCCGGGCACGGCCATCAGCTGGAAGCCCTCGCGTGTGGACGAGCGGCTCGGTCCTTCCGAAGTGCGTGGGATCCGGCAAACGCTGATCGACGAGGACGTCTCCACCGCCCAGCTCTCCTACGAGCAGCACGACCTCGTGGATTCCTACGGCTGGGTCGACCGCAGCTCCGGCATCGTGCACATCCCGGTCGAGCGCGCGATGACGCTGCTGATCGCGCGCGGCAGCACGATGCCGCTGCCGCCGGCCGAGGCCGATACCATCTCGGCGCTGCAGGCGGCAAGGTCGGGCGGCACGGCGGCGCCGAACGAGGCGCGCGACACGACCGGCGGGGACGGCGCATCATGATCGGGATCGCGCTGCTGAAGGTGCAGAAGGGGCCCTCACCGCTCTCCGACGTGCTCCACGCGCTCGAGGGAACGCTGCACTGGCTGCTCGACCTGCCTCCAGCGGTCACACGGTTCGCGCGGCAGAGCGACAACCTGCAGTACCTCGAGTTCGTGATCCTCTGGGGGATCGGCATCATCACGCTCGGCGCGGCGCTCTGGTTCGTGATCCGCTACCGCCGACGCGGGCCGAACGAGTTCCCGCGCACGCCGAAGGTGACCTTCCCCGCCTGGTTCGAGCTTTCGCTCGGCGCGGGGATCCTCGGCCTGTTCATGTTCTTCTGGGTGCTCGGCTTCAATCAGTACGTGCAGGCCGCGAACCCGCCCCGCGACGCGACGGACGTCTACGTCACCGGCAAGCAGTGGGTGTGGAAGTTCGCGTACGCGCAGGGTCCCACGACCGCCGGCATCCTGTACGTCCCGGTCGGCCGCCCGGTGCGCGTGCGGATCACCTCCCGCGACGTCATCCACAGCTTCTACGTGCCGGACTTCCGGCTGAAGCGCGACGCGGTTCCTGGCCGCTACACGACCACCTGGTTCGAGGCCGACACGACGGGCCACTTCCAGATCCTGTGCGCGGAGTACTGCGGCGCCGGCCATTCGCGCATGTGGGGCGAGGTCGTCGCGCTGCCGCCGGACCGCTTCGACGCGTGGCTGTCCGGGCAGACGCCGGCGGAGGAGTCGCCGGACACGACGACGCCGATCACGTCGCCCCTCGGCCTGTCCCCCGAGCGGCTGAGCATGATCGAGCGCGGGTTCAACTTCGCCGCACAGTACGGCTGCCTGCGCTGCCACACGACCGACGGCTCGCCGGGCACCGGCCCCACGTGGAAGGGGCTGTACCTGTCGTGGGTCGCGCTGCAGAGCGGCGACAGCGTGATCGCCGATGATGGCTACCTGACGAAGTCGATGATGCAGCCGGCCGCCGACCTCGTCGCCGGGTTCCAGAACCTGATGCCGAGCTTCCAGGGCTATCTGCAGCCGGGCGAGATTGCCGCCATCGTCGAGTACATCCGCTCCATCGCGGGGCCGTCCGACTCGTTCGAGCTGCGCGGGTCCGGACAGAACCCGAACGGCCCCGACAGCACCGCGCCCGGCGTGCGGATGGAGGCACTGCAGCAGCAGAGGGCGCGGACGGCGCCACAGGACACGACCGGAGGAGGGCGATGAGCGCGACCGTCGTACCCGGCGCGGGTTCGCCCGCCGCCGACGTCCAGGCCACGAGGAAGAACTACCTGCAGGTCGAGACCAGCCTGTGGTCATGGCTGACGACTACGGACCACAAGCGCATCGGCCTGATGTTCCTCGCGTCCACGTCGGTCGCGCTCGCGCTCGGCGGCACGCTCGCGATGCTGATGCGCATCGAGCTGATCTCGCCCGGCCAGACGATCATGCCGGCCAGCACCTACGACCGCTTCTTCACGATGCACGGCGTGATCATGGTCTGGCTGTTCATGATCCCGTCCATCCCGGCCGGCTTCGGCAACATCCTGCTGCCGCTCATGATCGGGGCGAAGGACGTCGCGTTCCCGCGCCTCAACCTGAGCAGCTGGTACTTCTACGCCATGGGCGCGACGATCGTGCTGCTCGGCCTGGTGCTCGGTGGCGCCGACACGGGGTGGACCTTCTATCCCCCCTACAGCACGCACTCGCTCGCCGCCGTCGCGTGGGTCGCCGGCGGGGTCTTCGTGCTCGGCATCTCCACCATCATGACCGGCATCAACTTCATCGTGACCACCCACACGATGCGGGCGAAGGGGCTGGGGTGGGGGCGCATACCGTTGTTCGTCTGGACGATCTACGGCACCAGCATCATCCAGGTGCTGGCGACGCCGGTGCTCGGCATGTCGCTAGCGCTCGTGGGCATCGACCACATCTGGCACCTCGGCATCTTCGACCCCGCGCAGGGCGGCGACCCGGTCCTCTACCAGCACCTGTTCTGGTTCTACTCGCACCCCGCCGTCTACATCATGATCCTCCCCGCGATGGGCGTGATGAGCGAGGTCGTATCGACGTTCTCGCACAAGTGCTCGATCAGCTACCGCGCGATCGTCGTCTCGACGCTGGGCATCGCCTTCACCGGCTTCCTGACCTGGGGCCACCACATGTTCACGGCGGGCATGTCCACGCTCGACGCGGGCATCTTCGGGATCCTGTCGATGCTCGTCGCGATCTTCAGCGCCATCAAGGTGTGGACCTGGGTCGGCACCATGTACAAGGGGTCCATCTCGTTCAGGACCCCGCTGCTCTACTTCTTCATCTTCCTGCTGCTCTTCAGCGTTGGCGGCACGACCGGCGTCGCGCTGGCGAGCACTTCGCTCGACCTGCACTGGCACGACACCTACTTCGTGGTCGCGCACTTCCACTTCATCATGGTCGGCGGGACGATGACCGGGTTCCTCGCCGCGCTGCACTACTGGTTCCCGAAGATGTTCGGGCGCATGTACCCGGAAAAGCTCGGAATCGTCGGCGCGACGCTCATCTTCATGGGATTCGTCGGCACGTTCGTGCCGCAGTTCCTGCTCGGCAACGCCGGCATGCCCCGCCGCTACTACGACTATCCGACGCGCTTCCAGACGCTGCACGCGGTCTCGACCGTCGGCTCGTGGTCGTTCGCGGCGGGGCTCACGCTGATCCTCGGCTACCTGCTCTGGTCGCTGAAGTCCGGACCGATCGCGCCGCGCAATCCGTGGGGCTCGCGCGGATTCGAGTGGCTCAGCGAGTCACCGCCACCGAAGCACAACTTCGAGGTGACTCCCTCCTTCGCCGGCCGCGAGCCCCACGACTACTACCGCGAGGAGGTCGCGCCGTGAGCTCGGTCGAGCCCCGCCCGACTCGCGTCGCCTCCAGCGGCTCCGACGGCCGCACCCGCTCGCCGGCCGAGCGCGCGGCCGAGCACCTCGAGACCCACTTCGAGGACCTCGGAAAACAGACCCACGCCGCGCTGCTCGGCATGTGGATCTTCCTCGCCACCGAGGTGCTGTTCTTCGGCGGGCTGTTCGCGCTCTACGCCAGCTACCGCGTCGCCTACAGCCACAGCTTCGCGCTCGCCGCGCAGCACACCGACCTCGACCTCGGGACCATCGGCACCTACGTGCTGCTGACCGGCAGCTTCTGCGTGGCGCTCGCCGTCGGCGCGATCCGCGTCGACCGCAACAAGCTCGCGTCGCTGTTGCTCTGGGCCGCGGCCCTCACGGCGCTCGCGTTTCTCGCGCTGAAGTTCACCGAGTACGGCCACCACTTCAGCGAGGGGCTCTATCCGGGCCGCTTCTACCGCTTCCCCGAGCTGCGCAACCGCGGCGCCCACGCGTTCTTCACGCTCTACTACCTGATGACGGGGCTGCACGCGCTGCACGTGATCGGCGGCTTCGTCATCCTCTCCGTGCTCGCGATCCGCGCCTGGCAGGGCGCCTACGACTCCACCTACAACACGCCCCTCGAGCTGGGCGGTATGTATTGGCACTTCGTGGATGTCGTCTGGCTCTTCCTGTGGCCGTTCTTCTACCTGCTGCGCTGAGGAGACGATGGAACACGCAAGGCGATACACGCTCACGTTCGTCGCGCTGCTCCTGCTGACGACGGCCACGTTCCTGCTCCATTACCTGAACGCCGGCTACTGGTCCGTGGTCATCGCCATGAGCATCGCGCTCACGAAGAGCGTGCTCATCGTGCTCTTCTTCATGCACCTGATCGACCAGCACGCCTCCAACTGGATCGCGTTCGTCGTCTCGGTCCTGCTCCTCTGCTCACTCATCGCGATCGCCATGCTCGACGTCTTCACGCGCGGAGATGTGGAGATGCTGCCGAGGGTGATACCGGGCTTCCGGTAGGCGATGTCCTCCGCTTCCCGCATCCCCTTCTCGAGTCTCGAGGTGGCATCGAAGCCGATCGACTCCGGCGATCCGAGGCGCGCGTGATCATCGCCCGGTGAGCCGAATCGGCCGCGGCCATCACCCGGCGAGGCTGATCGCGGGTCGATCGCCCGGGTACGCATGTTGCCCCGTCATCGCCCGTACGCGGTACATCGCCGCAGAGGACACACGTCCCCCGCAGGAGCCGTGAATGGAGCCGATCGGAAAGCGCCGCTGGGCCATTGCCGAGGGCTGGATCCCCAAGTGGAGCCAGGGTCCCGAGCCGGAGATGACGAGCCACGAGACCGCCTGCATCCTGAACGCGTCGGACCGGGACGCGCATGTCGAGATCACGATCTTCTACGCCGACCGCGAGCCGGTCGGCCCGTATCGCCTGACGGTCGAGGCGCGCCGCACGAAGCACCTCCGCTTCAACGAGCTGGAGGATCCAGAGCCCATTCCGAAGGGCACGAATTACGCGAGCGTGATCGAGTCCGACGAGCCCGTGGTCGTGCAGCACACGAGGCTGGACTCACGGCAGGCTGCGAACGCGCTGCTCACGACGATGGCGTACGCCGAGAACGGCTGAGGGACGTCCAGCGCGAGGGCGAGGGCAGGCGCGAGCGCGCGCTCGCCCCCGCGCCCGCCCGACGTCCACCCCGGTACGCTTGTTGCTCGCTTCGAGTCCGCCAGAAGGCAGACCTCGCAACCGATGGATGGCATCATGAGCGACACCGTAGCGGACTTCATGGTCGAGCGCCTCCACCAGTGGGGGATCCGACGGATCTTCGGCTTCCCGGGCGACGGCATCAACGGAATCATGGGGGCCCTGGAAGGGGCGGAAGGCACGGACCACGCGATGGAGTTCGTGCAGGCTCGCCACGAGGAGCTGGCCGCGTTCATGGCGTGCGCGCACGCCAAGTTCACGGGCGAGGTCGGGGTGTGCCTCGCCACCTCGGGCCCGGGCGCAATCCACCTTCTGAACGGCCTCTACGACGCGAAGATGGACCACCAGCCGGTGCTCGCGATCGTGGGGCAGCAGGACAGCAAGGCGCTCGGCGGCGACTACCAGCAGGAGGTCGACCTCATCAGCCTCTTCAAGGACGTCGCCCACCAGTACGTGCACATGTGCTCGAACCCCGCGCAGATGCGCCACCTCGTGGATCGCGCGGTGCGCATCGCGAAGGCGGAGCGCGCGGTCACGTGCATCATCGTGCCGAACGACGTACAGGAGATGGACGCGGTGAAGACGCCGCCGCGCTCGCACGGCACGGTGCATTCGGGGGTGGGCTACTCCGATCCTTTGATCGTGCCGAAGGACGAGGACCTGCGGCGCGCAGCCGGCGTGCTGAACGAGGCGCAGCGGGTCGCGATCCTGGTCGGCCAGGGCGCGCTCGGCGCGTCACAGGAGGTGCGCGAGGTCGCGGAGCTGCTCGGCGCCGGCGTCGCGAAGGCGCTGCTCGGCAAGGCGGTGATCGACGACGAGCTGCCGTACTGCACCGGCTCGATCGGACTGCTCGGCACGAAGCCGAGCTGGACGCTGATGATGGAGTGCGATGCGCTGTTGATGGTGGGCAGCGGATTCCCGTACTCGGAGTTCCTGCCGAAGGAGGGCCAGGCTCGCGGCGTCCAGATCGACATCTCGCCGCGCATGCTCGGACTGCGCTACCCGATGGAGGTGAACCTGGTCGGCGATGCGAAGCCGACGCTGCGGCGGCTCATCGCGCTGCTGAAGCGTAAGGAGGACCGGAGCTGGCGCGAGAAGATCGAGGGCGAGGTCGCGGACTGGTGGAAGGTGCTGGAAGCGCGAGCGATGAACGACGCGGACCCGATCAACCCGCAGCGCGTCGCGTGGGAGCTGTCTCCGAAGCTGCCGGCCGACGCGATCCTCGCCTCGGACTCCGGCTCGGCCGCGAACTGGTGGGCGCGCGACCTCAAGGCGAAGGAGAGCATGATGGCGTCGCTGTCCGGCAACCTCGCCACCATGGGGCCCGGCGTGCCGTACGTGATCGCGGCGAAGTTCGCGCATCCGCACCGACCCGCGATCGCGCTGGTCGGCGATGGCGCGATGCAGATGAACGGGATCAACGGCCTGATCACGATCGCGAAGTACTGGAAGACATGGAGCGACCCGCGCCTGATCATCGGCGTCCTCAACAATCAGGACCTGAACCAGGTGACGTGGGAGCAGCGCGTGATGGCCGGAGATGCGGAATACCCGGCGACGCAGGACGTCCCCGCCTTCGACTACGCACGGTACGCGGAGGAGATCGGGCTGAAGGGGATCCGGGTCGAGCAGCCGGACCGCATCTCCGGGGCGTGGGACGACGCGATCCGAGCGGATCGGCCGTGTGTCGTGGACTTCGTCACCGATCCGAACGTGCCGCCGCTGCCGCCCCACATCAAGTTCGAGCAGGCGAAGCACTTCCTGACGTCGATGCTGAAGGGGGACCCGCACGCGCTCGGGGTCGTCAAACAGACGGCCAAGGACATGGTCGAGTCGTTCGTGCCGCACAAGTAGCCATGCCCGGTGGTGAGCCGCGCATCGACGGCCTGTCCGTCGCGGCCTACACGATTGCGACGGACGCGCCGGAATCCGACGGGACGCTGGAGTGGGACTCGACCACAATCGTCGTGGTGGAGGCCCGCTCGGGCGACACGAAGGGTATCGGCTACACCTACGAGCATGAGGCCGCCGCGCTCGTCATCGAGGACAAGCTCGAGACCATCGTGGTCGGGCGCTCGGCACTCGACGTGCAGGCCGCCTTCCACGCGATGTGGCACGAGATCCGGAATCTGGGCCGCCCCGGGCTCGTCTCCTGCGCCATGTCCGCCGTCGACACCGCGCTCTGGGATCTCAAGGCGCGACTGCTGGACGTGCCGCTCTGCCGATTGCTCGGCATGCGGCGCGAGGCCGCGCCGATCTACGGCAGCGGCGGCTTCACCTCCTACTCGATCGACCGGCTGCGCGAGCAGCTCGGCGGCTGGGCGGAGATGGGGATCCCGCGCGTGAAGATGAAAGTCGGGCGCGAACCCTTGCGCGACCCGGAGCGCGTGCGCGCCGCGCGGGACGCGATCGGCCCCGACGTCGCACTCTTCGTGGACGCGAACGGCGCCTACTCCCGTAAACAGGCGCTGTACTGGGCGGAGCGCTACGCGGAGACGGACGTGCGCTGGCTCGAGGAGCCGGTGAGCTCCGACGACCTCGAGGGGCTGCGGCTGCTGCGCGACAACGGACCCGCGCACATGGACATCGCCGCCGGCGAGTACGGCTACGACGTGTTCTACTTCCGGCGAATGCTCGACGCGGGAGCGGTCGACGCGCTGCAGGCCGACGCCACGCGCTGCGGCGGCTTCACCGGCTTTCTGAAGGCCGCCGCGCTGTGCGACGCCCGCTCGATGCCGTTCTCCGCGCACACCGCGCCGATGCTCCACACGCACGTCGCCTGTTGCGCCCCGCGGCTCGAGCACCTCGAATACTTCCACGACCACGCGCGCATCGAGCACATGCTCTTCGACGGCGCCCCCGCCCCGCGGGACGGAGCCGTCGCCCCCGACCTTTCCAGACCCGGTATGGGCTTCGAGTTGAAGCGCCAGGACGCCGAACACTTTCGGGTGCGATGATGCCACCCCTGACCCTGTTCCCTGCCCCCTTGCCTTCTCCTGGACCTAGCCCCAGCCCTTGAAACCATGAACCTCGTCCAGCTCCGTACCCGCACGAATCCCCGCGAGCGCGGCCACGATCACGCCGGCGTGGACGCCGATGCGCTGGCCTCAGAGCTCCGCGAAGCCGTCCGCGGCGAGGTCCGCTTCGACACGGCGACGCGCGGCGCCTACTCGCGCGATGCGTCGAATTACCGGCAGGTCCCGATCGGAGTCGTGCTGCCCCGCGACACGGACAATGTCGTCGAGACGCTGCGCATCTGCAGGAAGCACGGTGCGCCGATCATCGGACGCGGCGGCGGGACGAGCCTCGCCGGACAGTGCTGCAACGTCGCGGTCGTCCTCGATTTCACGAAGTACATGAACCGCGTGCTCGAGGTGGACCCGGTGCGCGCGATCGCGCGTGTGCAGCCGGGCTGCGTGCTGGACGACCTGCGCGCCGCTGCAGGGGAGTTCGGGTTGACGTACGGCCCGGACCCGGCGACGCACGACCGCTGCGTGCTCGGCGGGATGGTCGGCAACAACTCCTGCGGTATCCACTCCGTGCTGGCGGCAAACTACGGGCCCGGCCCGCGCACGGAGCACCAGGTCGAGGAGCTGGTCGTCGTCACGTACGACGGCGAGATGCTCAAGGTGGGCGCGACCGACGACGCGAAGCTGGAGCACCTGATCGACGGCGGCGGGCGCCGGGGCGAGATCTACGAGAAGCTGCGCGACCTGCGCGACCGCTACGCCGACCTGATCCGGGAGCGATATCCCGACATCCCCCGCCGCGTCTCGGGCTACAACCTGCCCGAGCTGCTGCCCGAGAACGGCTTCAATCTGGCGCGCGCGCTGGTCGGGACCGAGTCCACCTGCGCGATCACGCTCGAGATCACGGTCAGGCTGTGCCCGCAGCCGAAGCACCGCTCCCTCGTCGTGCTCGGCTACCCCGACGTCTACCAGGCGGCCGATGACGTCACCAGGGTCATGGAGTTCCGGCCGATCGGCCTCGAGGGGATCGACTCCCATCTCATGAACGACATGCGGGAGACGAACACCCACACGGAGGCGATCCAGTACCTGCCGGACGGAGAAGGATTCCTGCTCGTCGAGTTCATGGGCGAGAGCGAGCCGGAGGCGCGTGAGAACGCCGAGGCGCTGCAGCAGTGGGCGGAGCGCCTGCCGAACGGGCCGAACACGCGGCTCTACACCGACGACTCGACGCAGGAGAAGGTGTGGCAGGCGCGCGAGGCCGGCCTCGCCGCGACCGCCTGGATCCCGGGAAAGCCCGCGAACTGGCCCGGCTGGGAAGACGCGGCCGTTCCGCCGGAGAAGGCGGGCGATTACCTCCGCGCCTTCCGCCAGCTCCTCGAGCGATACGACTACCAGTGCGCGCTTTACGGCCACTTCGGGCAGGGCTGCATCCACACGCGCATCGACTTCGATCTCGAGAGCGACGAGGGGATCCGGAAGTACCTGTCGTTCATCGATGAGGCCGCCGATCTCGTCGTGACGATGGGCGGCTCGCTGTCCGGTGAGCACGGCGATGGCCAGTCGCGCGCGATGCTGCTGCCCAAGATGTACGGCCCCGAGCTGGTCGAGGCGTTCCGCGAGTTCAAGTCCATCTGGGATCCCGACTGGAAGATGAACCCCGGCAAGGTCGTGGATCCCTACGCGCCCGATCAGAACCTGGCTCTCGGCCGCGACTACGAGCCGATCCCCGTGGACACCGCGTTCCACTACCCTGAGGACCATTACGACTTCCACCACGCCGCGCTGCGCTGCGTCGGCGTCGGGAAGTGTCGCCGCAAGGAAGGCGGCACGATGTGCCCCAGCTACATGGTCACGCACGAGGAGATCCACTCCACCCGCGGTCGGGCGAGACTGCTGTTCGAGATGCTGCAGGGCGACGTGGTGCAGGACGGCTGGAAGAGCGACGCCGTCTTCGAGGCCCTCGACCTCTGCCTCGCCTGCAAGGGGTGCAAGGGCGACTGCCCCGTCCACGTGGACATGGCCACGTACAAGGCGGAGTTCCTGCACCACTACTATCAGGGGCGGCTGCGCCCGCGGGCATTCTACTCGATGGGCCTCATCTACTGGTGGGCGCGCATCGCCTCGAAGGTCCCCCGCCTCGTCAACGCCGTGCTCGACGCGCCCGTGCTGGCCGACCTGATCAAGAAGCTCGGCGGCGTCTCCACGAAGCGGCGGATGCCGAAGTTCGCGCCGCAGACGTTCCGCGACTGGTTCGCGCGCCGCGAGCGCCGCAACGCAGGCCGACCCCGCGTGATCCTCTGGCCCGACACCTTCAACAACTTCTGGCACCCCGACATCGCGCGCGCAGCCGTCGACGTGCTGGAGGCGGCCGATTTCGAGGTGTGCGTGCCCGAGCCGATGCTCTGCTGCGGCCGTCCGCTCTACGACTATGGCGCGCTGGATCTCGCCCGGCACCTGCTCCACCAGACGCTCGATGCGCTGCGCGACGAGATCCGTGCCGGAACTCCCGTCGTCGGCCTCGAGCCGAGCTGCGTCTCGACCTTCCGCGACGAGCTCGTCGGCATGCTGCCCCACGATCCCGACGCCCAGCGGCTGTCGCGGCAGACCTATCTGCTGAGCGAGTTCCTCGAGCAGCACGCGAAGGACTTCGTCTACGGCCTGCCGAAGACGGAGCTGAAGGCGATGGTCCACGGGCACTGCCACCACAAGTCCGTTCTCGGCTTCGACGCCGAGCGCGAGGTCCTCGACAAGATGGGACTCGACTTCGAGGTGCTCGACTCCGGCTGCTGCGGCATGGCCGGCTCCTTCGGCTTCGAGGAGGAGCACTACGACATCTCGCAGGCGTGCGGCGAGCGCGTGCTGCTACCGAAGGTGCGCGACGCCACGAAGGAGACCGTCGTCATCACCGACGGCTTCAGCTGCCGCGAGCAGATCGAGCAGAACACCTCGCGCCGCCCCATGCACCTCGCCGAGGTCGTGCGCATGGGTCTGCAGCAGGCCGGGCGGCTGCCGGTCGAGCGGCAGGGCGAGGACGAGCTGGAGCACGAGGGACGCGGCCCGGCGGCCGCAGGAAGCGGCACGAAGTGGCTGCTGCTCGCGGGCGCCGGCGCCCTGCTCGGCGCCGCCGTCGCGCGGGCCCTCACGCGCCGCTGACTATTCGCGCGCGATCACGCTGAATTTGCCGTCCGGCTCGATGTACGCCTCCCGCACCTCCGCGATCGAGCCGACTCCGTGCTCGCGCACCTTCTCGAGGATGTCGTCGCGCGTGAGCCGCTGACTGCGCGCGTTCTCCTCCACGATCGAGCCATCGCGCACCACCTGGATCGCGCTGCCCCGCACCAGCCAGCGAACCTTCAAGCTCCGGAACGCCGCCCAGTTCAGCAGCCAATCCCAGCACATCAGCGTCGCCGCGATGATCAGCGCGTCGCCGACCCCGGTGTAGCGACCGGTCAGCCCGTGACGGACCGCCGTGGCCAGCAGGAAGAGGATCAGCAGGTCCGACAGCCCGAGCTTGCTGACCTCGCGCCTCGCGAACAGCCGCAGACAGGCGAGGAGGAAGAAGTAGATCAGCGTAGGGCGGACCAGCAACTCCAGCAGCGGGCCCTGCGGGAGCAGGACGCGTCCCCAATCGGATGGTGCCAGCTGCATGGCGATGGTCCCCCCCTTTCCTTCGCGTCGGCGCGGGCGATGATCGATGCACACGGCGCGCCGGGAGGAGATTTGGAGATGGTTGGAAACAGACGACCTCTCCTACGCAGCTACCGCACGACGTGGGCACTGATCCCCTCATCCCCTCCCTCTCCTGCATCGCCGAAAATCAACGCAGCATCTCCTCGAGCAGCGGGATTGCCTGCGCCACCACCTCGCCCTCCTCCGCCGAGAGTCGACCCAGCAGTCGGCTCAGGTGCTCCACCCGACGACGGCGGCCGGCCTCGAGCAGCCGGCGCCCCTCCGCCGTCGCCTCCAGCCGCAGGGCGCGCGCATCGGCGGGGTCGCGCTCCCGGCGCACCAGACCCTGCTCCTCGAGCGCCCGTGCGGTCACGCTCATCGAAGCCGGCGTCACCTGCTCCGCCGCGGCCAGCCGCCCGAGCGCCATCGGTCCGCCGAACACCAGCACCGACAGCGCCGACAGCCGCGAGGGGCTCAGCCCCGTCGCCTCGTCCTCGCGGCGCACGCGCCGCAGCACGTGGATCGCGAGCGAGTGCAGGCGATCGGCGACCTCGTCGAGCGGTCTTGAGTTCGGGCTCACGGCGTATTATTTAGTTAGCCTAACAAACTTTTGCAAGGAGTCGGCCCATGCCGGACACCGACGGAAACACGCGCATCGACGCGATCGGGCAGATCGCGATCAACGTCCACGACCTCGAGCGCGCGATCACCTTCTATCGCGACGCGCTCGGGCTGCGTTTCCTGTTCCAGGTCCCGAAGATGGCGTTCTTCGACTGCGGCGGGGTACGCCTGATGCTGGGGATCGCCGATGAGCCGGAGTTCGACCACCCCGCCTCGATCCTGTACTACCGGGTGGGCGACATCACCGCCGCGCACCGCGCGCTGAAGGAGCGCGGCGTCGCGTTCGCGCAGGACCCGCACGTGGTCGCGGACCTCGGCGACCGGGTTCTGTGGCTCGCCTTCTTCCGGGATTCGGAATCGAATGTGTGTGCCCTGATGAGTGAAGTGAAGAAGGCGGAAGGGTAGATTCGGGCAGCGACGGGACCCCCTCCGAGCCGAGGCGACCATGGAAGTTCGCGAGCATGACCTGCCGGGCGTTGGAAAGAAATTCGCGATCGTAACGGACGAGGGCGA
Source organism: uncultured Gemmatimonadales bacterium (assembly GCA_963798855.1). GTDB lineage: Bacteria > Gemmatimonadota > Gemmatimonadetes > Longimicrobiales > RSA9 > CAWCUU01. Next base: position 597,567 of record CAWCUU010000003.1, read on the forward strand.
CCGGATGACAGTGATCATCCACAACACCGGCTCGCGGGAGATCTACCATTTCCGTGAGGGGGAGGAATACCCGTTCTTCGCCGTGCGGCTGACGGACGCGGAGGCGAGAAAGATGGGAGCGGTGCTGGGTGGCGCGTACTTCCAGCCGCCGGCGGCGGAGCGGATGGACCTGATTCTGGAGCATCTCTCGATCGAGTGGTTGAAGGTGGAGGCGGGCGCGCCGATCGCGGGACACACGATCGGCGAGGCGGCGATTCGCAAGCGGACGGGTGCGAGCGTGATCGCGATCCTGCGCGACGGCGAGGCGCGTCCGAATCCGGGGCCGGATGAGCGTCTCGAGGTGGATGACACGCTCGTCGTGATCGGGGACCGCGATCAGGTAGCGCGATTCCGCGGGGAGTGCGCCGCGGCGGCCCCGCGTTAAAGCCGTGCACGCCGACCTGCTGCTGGGCGCGGGCCTGGTTCTGACCGCGCTGGCGGTGACGGGGCTGGTATTCCTGCGTTTCAGACAGTCCGTCGTGCCGGCGTTCATCCTGCTGGGCGTGGCCCTTCGCCGGGAGCACTTCGATGCTGAGCTGGTGGACGCGGTCGCTCTGATCGGTGTGGTCCTGCTGTTGTTCTCGATCGGGCTGGAGTTCTCGCTCGGTGCGCTGGTACGCAACCGTCACCGGATCACGCGCACGGGCACGATCGACCTGCTCGTCTGCCTGCCGCTCGGCATCGTGGCGGGTCTGGCGGTGGGAGATGGGTGGGTGGGGGCTCTCCTGCTCGGCGGCGCGTTCTACGTCACGTCGAGCGCGATCGTGGCCAAGAGCGTCATCGAGCTGCGGCGCGCGGCGGACCCAGAGACGGAGATCGCGCTGGGGATCCTGGTCTTCGAAGACCTCTTCATCGCGTTGTACCTGGCGGTACTGTCCGGCGCGATCCTCGCTTCCGAGCCGAGCCTCGGCGCCGCGGCGGCGGGGGTGGCCAAGGCGCTGCTCTTCCTCGGCGTGCTGGTGCTGATCGCGGTGCGGGCGCGGCCGTTCCTGGAGCGTGCCTTCTCGGTCGAGAGTGATGAGCTGTTCGTGCTTCTGGCGGGCGGGCTCGTATTGCTGACCGCGTGGGCGGCACTGGCGGCGGGGCTGTCGGAGGCGATCGGCGCGTTCGTGGCAGGCCTCGCTCTCGCCGAGACCCGACAGAGGGAGCGGGCGGAGCGGCTCTTCGCACCGTTACAGAACGTGTTTGCGGCGCTGTTCTTCTTCGGGTTCGGGCTCTCGATCGACCCACGCACGTTCGGCGACGTATGGTTGCCGGCACTCGCCCTCGCGTTGCTCGGGGTTGTCGCGAAGCTCACCGCCGGCTGGATCGCGGGGCGGAGAGAAGGACTCGGCCGCCGGGGCGCCCTCGCGCTCGGCCTGATGCTCACGCCGCGAGGCGAGTTCTCCATCGTTCTGGCGGGAATCGCGCTCGCCGTCGGACGGAACCGGCTCGGCGCCCTGCTCGCGCTCCTGGTGCTCGCCCTCTCGCTGATCGGAACCGTCACGCTGCGCTATGCGCCGCAGATCGGGGGATGGGCGTTCCTGCCGCAGAAGCTACGGGAGAAGCCACCCGAGACATGAAAGGCCAGCGCCGCGTCCGGGCGCCGGCCCTTCTCCCGCACTCGCACTCGCGCAGGTTTCCTCGCCCTTCAGCCGTCGTCCGTCACACTTCGGCCGCCACTTCCGAGCTCATGCCTCTCACTTCGGCATTCGCCAGCGGCACGGGTGGGAAGAGCAGGACCGGTGTTCGTGCGTGGTGGAGGACCCGCTCGGCTACGCTGCCGAGGAGCAGGCGCTCCCACTTGCTGCGGCCGCGGCTGGTCATGGCGATCAGGTCGATGCCCTCGGCCTCGACGTACTCGAGAATCGCGGCTGCGGGCTCGGGGCCGATCTCGATGACGGCGTCCGCGTGGAGGCCTTCCAGTCTGAGCTGCTCGACCTTCTTCTCGAGCTCCTCGCGCGCGATCCCCTTGAGGTTCGTGACCGCCTCATCCGTCGTAGCGACCCAGTAGGGCGCGTCGAGGAGGACCGGCGGCGGCACGATCCGGATCAGCGTGACGCGCGCATGCTCGAGCTGCGCGAGCTCGGCCGCATAGGCTACGACGCGGGCGGCCGACTCCGAGCCATCGAGCGGCACGATGATGCGACGGAAGTGGCTGCCGTCGGGCGCCTCCTTCCACGTGCCCGGCCGAACGAGCAGGACCGGCAGGCGGCTGCCGCGGATCACGGTGTCGGCGACGCTGCCGAGCCACGCCCGGCGCAGCGCGCCGCGCCCGTGGGTCGACATCACGACGAGCTGGATGTCGTTCTCCTCGCAGTAGCGGCGCAGAGCGGTGGCGACCTCGGCGTTCGAGGGCGGGAACAGCGGATCCGACGTCCGCTCCTCGACGAGGCGAAAGTCTACGGATTCGCCGACGTCCTCGCAGACGCGGCCGCTGACCTCGCGCAGGTACTCCTCTTCCTTCTCCTGCCGGAAGCTGACCACCTGCACCAGGTGGAGCCGAGCCCCGGTGCGGCGGGTGAGCGCGACCGCTGCCGGAAGCGCCTGCTCGCTCACCGCGGAGCCATCGAGCGGAACCAGAATCGCCTTGTACATGTCCGAATCCTCCTGCAGCACTGCGGTCCCCATGCCACGCCTCCACAGTGGCCGGAACGGGGTGCAGGGGGTGTCGGGAAAACCTTGATCCTGTGACGGGAGAGCCTCTGTACCCGGGGAAGGCAATTCGGTTTTCGACTTCGAGTTTCGAGTTCGAAACGGAGCCTATTCGTACCTCAGGGCCTCGACCGGCTCGACGGCGGCCGCCCTGCGCGCGGGGAACACGCCGGCGACGAGCCCGATCGCGATCAGGATCGTGACCGTGACGATCGCGATGGGCCAGGAGAGCTGCGGATTGCCGACGAAGGTCATCGCCTCGTTCGCGTCCGGCAGGCTCGCGACGCCGGTCACGATGCCGGAGGCGAGCAGCAGGCCGGTGCCGCCGCCGGCGAGGCAGATCAGCAGCGCCTCGAACAGGAACTGCGCCATGATGCTGCGGCGCGTCGCGCCGACCGCGCGCTTGATGCCGATCTCGCGGGTACGCTCCTTCACGACGACGTACATGATGTTCGCGACGCCGATGCCGGCGACGAGCAGCGTCAGCGCGCCGACGACTCCGAGGAAGATCTGGATCCCGAGCGTGATCCGGTGCGTCATCTTGGCGTCCTCGATGAAGTCCCAGATGCCGAGCGCGCGCTCGTCGTCGGGGTCGAAGCCGTGCGCGGCGCCGAGCACCTCGTAGAGCCGGCGCTTCACCAGCCCGGCTTCCTTCACACTGCGCGGCCGGACCAGCAGGCTGTTCACGTTCTTCGGTCCGTAGAGCGTACGGAACACCGACGCCGGGATGATCGCGCGGTCCGCGTCCGGCCCGTTGTTCATGCTCGTCTGCAGCTTGGACGCCATGATGCCGACGACGGTGAACGGCACCTGGTCGAGCAGCAGGCGCTTGCCGATCGCATCGCCTCCCGGAAAGAGGCGGTGGGCGATCGAGTCGCCCAGGAAGAGCACGCGCCGCCGCAACCTCACGTCGCGCGAGTTGATGAAGCGGCCGCCCGCGGCCGGGTACATCGTCCGCATCTCCGAGAACGCCGGATCGACGCCCTCCATCATCGTCGTCGTGGTCAGCGCATCGGACTTGAGCACCGTCCCCCAATGCCCGTAGGAGGGGCTGCCGAGGTCGATCTGCGGGATGCTGCGCCGCAGCGTCTCGAGGTCCTGCTCGGTCAGCGCGATGGACCGGCCGGCGGGGAGCCCTTCGAACGAGCGCGTCGTCTCTCCGCCGTAGACGATGAACATCTGCTGCCCCGCTCCCAGCGTGCCCTGCATGACCGCGTCCTTGAGCCCTTCCCCGAACGCGAGCAGCAGCACGACCGTGAGCGCGCCCCAGAAGACGGCGAACAACGTCAGGAACGCGCGCGTGCGCTGCACCGCCAGGTCGCGCCAGAACTCGAGCAGCAGGAGCGGGATCATCGTCGTCGTCCTCAGGCGCCGTAGCGGAGCGCGTCGACCGGGTCGAGCAGGGCGGCGCGGCGCGCGGGCAGGTAGCCGGCCAGCAGCGCGACGGCGGTGAGCAGGGCGGCGGTCGTCGCGAAGACGAGGGGCGAGATGGTCGGGTCGCCGACGAAGTCCTCGAGCGGCAGCAGCCTGCCGGCGAGGACGATGCCGCCGGAGATCAGGAAGCCGAGCAGCGCGCCGAAGCCGACGATCAGCAGCGCCTCGATCAGCACCTGCGAGAGAACGTCGCGGCGCCGCGCGCCGACGGAGCGCCGCAGCCCTATCTCTCGCGTGCGCTCCTGCACGACAACGTACATCACGTTCGCCACGCCGATCCCCCCGACGACGAGCGTGAAGGAGCCGACGATGCCGAGGAACAGGTTGAAGCCGAGGAACAGGTACTTGAAGAACTTGAGCTGGTCGGCCGTGTCCCAGATGTTCAGCGCGTCGCGGTCGGCGGGGTCGAACGCGTAGCGACGTCCCAGCACCTCGCGCACGTGCTGCGACACATCGGCGGCCGTGCGAGGGTCGTCGGGACGGTAGATGATGCGGTTCACGGTCGTCGCGCCGTATATGGACACGTACGTGCTGGCCGGGATGAAGAGGCGGTCCTGGTCGCGGCTGTTGTAGGAGGAGTTCTGCGTCTTCTCGACCATCACGCCGACGACCGTGAACGGCGCGGCGTCGACGAAGATGGTCTTGCCGATGGGGTCCTCGTCGGCGAAGAGCAGTCGCTTCAGCTCGTTGCCCATGAACGCGACGCGGCGGCGGGTGGCGATGTCCACGTCGTCGATGAAGCGGCCCCCGGCCTGCGCGAAAACGTTGCGCAGATCGCCGTAGGCGGGCGTGATCCCGGTGAGGTAGACGTTGCTCGCGGCCTTGCCCCGCCTCGCCTGCACGCCCCACCGGCCGTACTCGGGCCCGATCGCATCGATCTCGGGGACCTCGCGCGCGAGCAGCGCGGCGTCATCCTCGTGGAGCTCGATCGGGCGCCCCGTGTTGAAGCCGTGGAACGGCTTCGTCGTCCGGCCGCCGCCGACGATCGCGATCGCGTCGCCGATCCCCTTCGCGTTGCGGACCATGCTGCGCTGGAGCCCGACGCCGAACGCGAGCAGCACGACGACAGCGGTCGTGCCCCAGGTGATGCCCATCACGGTGAGCAGCGTCCGCAGCCGCTGCTGGCGCAGGTCCGCGAGCAGCTCCCGGAGAAACGTGAAAGCGCGCATGGTGGGTCGCTACTTCACCGTCTTGACGGGCTTCTCCAGCACCTTCTCGCCCTCCTTCAGCCCGTCCAGCACCTCGACGCTGATCGCGTCGCTGAGGCCCGTCTTGATCGTGCGACGGACGCGCTCGCCTTCCGCCGTCCCCGGCACCTCCACCCACGCGGAGTCGCCGTCGAAGTTCACGACCCGCTCCGGAATCACGAGCACGCCCTTGCGCTGATCGATGATGACCTCGGCGTTCGCGCTGAAGCCCGCCCGCAGGCGCGCGCCGCCCATGTCCTTGACGGTGATCTCGATCGGGAAGACCGTCGCGGTCTCGTCCTTCTGCGCCTTGAGCGAGATGCGGGACACGCTGCCGGTCACGTGCGCCTGCGGCAGCGCGCCGATCTTGATGTCTGCCGGCATGCCCTCCTTCAAGCGGCCGACGTCAATCTCGTCGACCGTGCCCTTGAAGACGAGCCGGCTCATGTCGGCCATCGTGAACAGGACGGTGCCCTCCTGATAGGTCGACAGCGGCACGATCGGGTCGCCGACCTCGACCATGCGCTCGAGGACGTAGCCGGTCACCGGCGAGCGCACGAGCGTCTCGACCTGGCTGCCGCCCGCCGAGAGCTTGCCCGTCTCCAGCAGCGACAGCTTCTCGCGCGCCATCTTGAGCTGGAGCTGCGCCTCGACGAAGCGCCTCTCGATGTCGTCCAGCTCCTTCTGTGACAGCAGCTTGCGATCGAAGAGGGCGTGCTGCCTGTCCCGCTCCCGCTCCACCGCGTCCATGTCGTTCTGCCTCAGCTCCAGCTGCCGCCTCGCCTCGACCAGCTCCACGGGTGTCGGATCGGGCCGGATCTCGAGCAGCGGGTCCCCGGCGTGGACGTACACGCCCGGCTCCACGTAGGCCCTGCGGACCACGCCGGAGACCTTCGACTTCACGCTGATCTCGGTCTCCGGCTGGATCGTGCCGATGGCGACGGCGCGGTCCACCAGATCGTCGCGCACGACCTCCACCGAGGGGACCGGCTCGTTGCCATGCCCGCGCACGGCGAAGGCGCCGATGCCCACCACCACGACGCCGATGGTCGTCGTCAGCGTCAGCTTCGCACCACGCTTCATGTAGAGGGACTCCCGTTGCGGATGAGGGCGCCGAGAGCGTCGGTGTCCCGGGCTGGTGGGCCTTACGGGTGGGTCGCGTCCGCAGTTTCACCGCGGAGAGCGGTGGACCATTCCGTTCTCCGCGCCCTCCCGGCCGAGGCGAGCCGCTCCGCCTAAGCGAGCGGCACGAGCAGCACGGGCGTGGAGACGCGCGGCACGATCGCGGCCGCGAAGCTGCCGGAGAGCATGCCACTGACGCCGGCTCGGCCGTGCGTGGCGATGATCAGAAGGCGGGCGTCCTCGCGGCCGAGCACGTCCATCGTCTCCTGCACCGCCGAGCCGCGGCGCAGCTCCGCGGTCGCGGTCAGCCCCTCGGCTCGCAGCTCCTCGGCGAGCGAGTCCATGTAGCGTCTCGCGTCGTCGGCCTCCATCTCCAGCACGTCGGCGGTGGCGGAGGGAGAGAAGATCGCGGGCGCGGCACGCTCGGCGGGCAGGCGCGTCAGCGTCGGCACGACGGTCAGCAGATGCAGGCCGGCGTGACAACGGCGGGCCAGCATCCCGGTGAGCGGCAACGCGCTGGGGCCGTGCACGACCGGGTCGAGGGCGATGACCCAGCGCCCGCCGGCCAGCGTCGTGCCGACGCGCCCGGGTCGCACGACCAGCACCGGTCTCGTGGCGCGCCGCAGCGTCTGCTGCGCGATGCTGCCGAGAAGCAGGTCGCGCAGCCCGCCGGAGCCGTGCGTGCAGAGCAGGATCAGCGAGACGTCCAGCTCGTGCGCGTGCTGGGCGATGGAGGCGGCGACGTCGCCGATCGCGGGCTCGTGGACGTGGAAGCTGGCGTGCACGCCGTTCTCGGCGAATCGGGCGACGAGCGCCTCGAGGTACCTCGTTGCGTCCTCGCGCCGGTGCAGGTGCGGCTGTCCGTGCACCTCCGTCGGGGCTCGCCGCTCGATCACGTGCAGCAGGACGAGCTCGGCGTCCAGCAGCGAGGCCAGCTCGCCGGCGATTCCGAGCGCGGCCTCCGCCAGGCTCGAGCCGTCCAGCGGCACGAGGATCCGCTCCACGCGCTGCGTGTCGATGGCTTCCACGTCGGTCATGGGCCGCCTCCCGTGAACACGGCATAGAGCAGATAGAAGTTCAGCGAGATGATGGCGCCGGAGATCACCCAGGCGATCGCGGTCGTGACGCGATGGTTCACGAGCACGCCCATCACGTCGCGGTGTCGCGTGAACTGCACGAGGGGGATGAGCGCGAATGGGATGCCGAATGAGAGAACGACCTGGCTGATCACGAGCGTCCGCGTCGGGTCGAAGCCCGCCGCGATCACGGCGAGCGCCGGCAGCATCGTGACGAGTCGCCGTACCCAGATCGGTACGTGCCAGTGCAGGAAGCCCTGCATGATGACCTGCCCCGCCATCGTCCCGACCGTCGAAGACGACAGCCCCGCGGCGAGCAGCGATATCGCGAAAACGAAGCTGGCCAGCGGCCCGAGCAGCGGTGTCAGCGTGCGGTACGCCTCCTCGATCGACGCGATCTGCGTCAGGCCGGCACGGTGGAACGTCGATGCCGCCATGACGAGCATCGCCCCGTTGATCAGCCCGGCGAGCCCCATCGCCACGGTCACGTCCACGAGCTGGAAGCGGAACAACCGCTTCATCTGCTCCGCGCTCGCCGTGCGGATCCGGTTCTGCGTCAGCGACGAGTGCAGGAAGATCACGTGCGGCATTACCGTCGCGCCCAGAATGCCGACCGCGAGCAGCACGCTCTCAGTGCCCACGAACCGGGGCGTCACGGCGCTCTTGAAGAGCGCCCCCCAGTCCGGCCATTCCAGCACCGTCTCGACGATGTAGCAGAGCGCGATGACCCCGACCATTACCGTGATGACCGCCTCGATCGGGCGGAATCCGTAGCGCTGCAGGCCGAGGATCAGGAACGTCGCGACCGCGGTGATCAGCGCGGCCGGAAACAGCGGGATGCCGAACAGCAGGTTGAACCCGACCGCGGCGCCCAGAAACTCGGCCAGGTCCGTGGCCATCGCGACGAGCTCCGAGACGACCCACATCCCCCACACGACCGGCCGCGGGTAGCGCTCCCGGCACACTTCCGCCAGGTTCAGCCCCGTCGCGATGCCGAGCTTGGCCGACAGCGTCTGGATCAGCATGGCGGTCAGATTGCTCGCCACGATGACCCACAGCAGCGTGTAGCCGAACTCCGCGCCCGCCTGGATGTTCGTCGCGAAATTGCCCGGATCGACGTACGCGACCGACGCGACGAACGCCGGACCGAGGAACGGCAGCAGCCGCGCGTACCACGAGCCGTGCCGCTCGCCGCGGAGCACCGCCGACGCCTGCTCGAGCGTGGCGCTGTCCGCGCTGCCCGAGGCGGGACGCGTCGCCTCATCCCCTCGGGAGTGGCCGCTCATCCGCGCGGTCCTGCCAGTGGGCAGTCGCACGGCTTCGCCTTCAGCAGCCTGAGCTGCTCCTCCGGCTCATCGACGTAACAGTCCTGCCGCTCGCGACCCGTCGCGAGCGCTGGGTCCAGCGGCGAGCCGTGGCGGTAGCGCCGCCGCGTCATCTCGTCGACCAGCCGCTGGTGCCGCGCGTACAGCGCCCGCAGCTTCCCCTCCCAGCGGCGCGTCTCCGGATGGCTTCGGTAGCCCGCCTTCCCCTGCGTCAGGATGTTCCACAGCCCGTGCAGCTCGCGGTGCTCCCCGAGCAGGTGCTGACGGCACAGCCGTCGCGGCTCGATGTCCCAGATCCGCATGCCTCACCCCCGTTGGCGATGGCGTGGATGGTGGAGGATAACCCGGGGGGAGGCGCTAGAGGAAGGCGCTTTACTACAGGCGCTCACTGCAGGCGGTTACGGCAGGCGCTCAGTGCAGGCGCTGACTGCAGGCGCTCAGTGCAGGCGCTGACTGCAGGCGCTGACTGCAGGCGCTGACTGCAGGCGCTGACTGCAGGCGCTGACTGCAGGCGCTCACTACATGCGCATTGCGTCGCGGAAGATCAACGGTGTAGATGTCCACCATTCTTCAGCGTGCGCCGCGGAGCGGCCCGCGCCGTCGGACCGCCGCCCCACATGTCGCGCGTCACCTCCCGAACCAGGGGAACGTTGCCGAACTCGCGACGCGCCGCGTACTCGGCCTCCTCCCGGCTCTCCCCGCGCGCCATCCGGTCGCGTATCGCCATCTCGAGGTGCGCGCGGATCTCCTCGTCCAGCTCCGCGTCCCGTCGCCCGCGACGGAGCCACGCAGGCAGCTTCATGCCTCACCCTCCGTCGCCGGCGGATTCAGGACCGCCGCGATCGCCGACGTCAGCTCCTCCCACCGCGACCGCTCCGCCACGAGCCGCTTCCGCCCCGCCGTCGAAGCCGCACTGGTATCGATGCTCCTCGACCGGCACGAGGAGGCACTCGATTGGCTCCGCTTCGTGGACCAGGAAGCTCGGCGCGCAGTATTGTCCCGCGTTCGAGCCACTGCGACATCGCCCCGACTTCGCGGCGCTGCTCGATCGCGCGGGGTTCGGCCAGCTGCTACCCGCCCGCACACCCTGACCGGGGAGCCCACTGCGCCCGCCGTAAGCGCCTCGCAGTCAGCGCCTTCGGTCAGCGCCTTCAGTCAGCGCCTTCCGTCAGCGCCTTCCGTCAGCGCCTTCAGTCAGCGCCTCCCCCCAGCATGTCCCGCATCCTCGAGAAGAAGCTCTCGCGCAACTCGGTGGACTCCTCCTGCGACAGGATCGCGCCCACGGTCTTTCGGTTCAGCAGGCCGGACGGGATCTCCTCCAGGTAGCGCGACGGCAGCACGTCCACCGGCTCGCCGCCCCGCCGTCGCGACGTGCAGCGGGAGAGCGTGAGGCGCTGCTTCGCCCGCGTTATACCGACGTAGAGCAGCCGTCGCTCCTCGGCGAGCGGGTCGCCGCCGTTCTCGTCCGCGATGGAGCGGGCGTGCGGCAGGATCCCCTCCTCGAGCCCGATCAGAAACACATCGCTGAACTCGAGCCCTTTCGCGGAGTGGAACGTCATGAGCACGACGCGATCGTCGTCGGCGTCCTGCTCCTCGTCGTCCTCCAGGTCCGAGAGAGCGAGGCGCGCGAGGGCGTCGGAGAGCGTCGGGGCGACGAAGGCGTCGTCGCCCGCGTCGCCCGCCTCTTCGGCCGGCGCGACGTCGAGCTCGGTCTGGCCGGCCGGGATCGGGCCGGCTGCGGCCCACGCGCGGCGCTCGTAGCGGGCGAGCGTGCCGACCAGATCGCGCAGGTTGTCGAGCCGGACATCGGCGGTGCGCTCGTTTCGCGGATCGGTGCGGATCGCCTCCTCGAGCCGGACGCGCTGGAACAGAGACCCGGCCCAGCGCGCGAGGGGCGGGTGCCCATCGGTCGGCGGCGGCACTCGGCCGGCGCGCGCCTCGGCCTCGTCCAGCGAGCGCCGCGCCCATTGCATCAGCTCGAGGAACTCGCGCACGGCGTCGGCCTGCGGACCGCCGAGCTCCGCCACGCCGCACACGCCGAGCGCGCGCCCGAAGGACAGGTGCCGGGCGCGGGCGAGGTCGGCCACCTTGAGCACGGTGGTGCGGCCGATGCCGCGGGTGGGATAGTTGATGATGCGTCGGAGCGCGACTTCGTCGTCCGGATTGGCGATCGCGCGCAGGTACGACACGCCGTCGGCGACCTCCTTGCGATCGAAGAACGCCGTTCCGCCGACGACGCGGTACGGGATCCTCTTGGCGCGCAGCGCCTCCTCGACGGGGCGGGACTGCGTGTTCGTGCGGTAGAGCACGGCGAAGTCGCCCCAGCGGATCTTGCGCGTGAAATGGCGCACGGAGATCTCGGCGGCGATCGTCTCGGCTTCCGCCGCGTCGTCGGCGTGCTCGTAGACGTCGATCGGCGCACCCGGCCCGTTTTCGGTGCGAAGCCGCTTCGGGTGGCGCCGCGGGTTGCCTGCAATGACGGCGTTCGCGGCCGCGAGGATGCGCTTGCTGGAGCGGTAGTTCTGCTCGAGCGTGACGACGCGCGCGCCGGGAAAGTGCTGCTCGAACTCCAGGATATTGCCGACGTCCGCGCCACGGAACGCGTAGATGGACTGGTCGTCGTCGCCGACGACGCACAGGTTTCGTCGGGTCCCGGCGAGCAGCCGCGCGAGCCGGAACTGCAGCCCGTTGGTGTCCTGGTACTCGTCCACCATCAGGTAGTGCCAGCGGCGCCAGACGTCGCGGCGCACCTCGGGGTCGCTCTCCAGCAGCCGCACCGGCAGCAGCAGCAGGTCGTCGAAGTCCACCGCGCCAGACGCGCGCAGCACCTCCTCGTAGCGCGGATAGAGGTCGGCGGCGAGCACGGCGTAGTCGTCGGAGCGGTTGCCGCGCGTCGCCTGCGTGGCGACGTCGGCGCGCGCCTGGTCCGGCGTGATCGACTGCGTCTTCCACCCCGAGACCGTCCGCATCACGCGCTTCAGGTCGAACGTGTCGTCGTCCACCGACACATCGGACGCCGCGGTCTTCAGCGCGCCCAGCTGGTCCGCGGCGGCGTAGATCGCGAAGCGGCGGGGGAGCTGCAGTCGTTCGCCGTGCTGGCGGAGGATGCGGAGTCCGAGCGAGTGGAAGGTGCTGATCACGACGCCGCGCGCCTCCGCCTCCGCGTACGCACGTACCCTCTCGCGCATCTCGTCGGCCGCCCGGTTCGTGAACGTGACCACCGCGATCCGCGCCGGGTCCACGCCGCGCCCCCGCACGAGGTGCACGATGCGATGGACGAGCGTCTTCGTCTTGCCGGAGCCGGCGCCCGCGAGCACGAGCAGGGGCCCCTCCGTGTGCTGCACCGCCTGTCGCTGCTCGGGATTCAGCCCACGCAGGTACGGCGCTTCGCTCCTGTGGGAGATCATCGGGATCGGGTGCGAGGACTGCCGGTGTGCCCGGGCGAATATCGGGGAGAGGGCGGCTCGCCTCAAGGCCGTCCGACCCGGCGCAGGTGGCTCCCCTTGCCGGACCCGCGCCCAAGCCCGGAGATTGGATGTCCACCATCGCCCCGGAGGAACGCATGCCTTCGCCACCCTACACGAATCTCCTCGAGGAATCGCTCAATGCGTGGTCGGACGTCCGCGCGGGCGTGATCGCCGAGGTCGCGAACCTGACCGACGATGCAATGGAGTTCCGGCCGGCGGATGGCGCGCGCGCGCTCGCGGAGCTCGTGCAGCACGTGCTCGAGAACGCGCTTCTGATGGCCGGCGAGCTGACACGGCCGGACGGCGACTTCCGCCGCAAGCCCTATCCGGACCTCGTCGCGGAGCACACGCGAGGGCTCGACCTCGCCGCCGCTCGGTCGCGCTCCAGGCTGCTCGACCTGCTCCGCGCGACGCACGAGGACGCCGATGGTCGCTTCCGGGAGGCGGGCGAGCTGTTCATGCTGCAGTACATCCACCGCTTCGACGGGCTGCCGGGGACCCGCCTCGCGTGGCTCAACCACGGCATCGCGCACGAGTACTACCACGGCGGACAGATCGCGCTCTACGCCCGCCTCATGAACGTGACGCCGGCGCTCACCCGCCAGATCCGCGGGGAGTGACGGCGGGGGCGTCGCCGCCACGGCGCAGCACGGCGACCCCCTTGCCGCCGAAGTCGACGTCGTGCAGCACCAGCTCCAGCTCGGCATAGCGATCGAGCCAGCCTTCCACGCTCGCGCGCTCTTCCGGCCTCGCCGCGTCGTCCAGCACGACCAACGCGCCGGGCGCCAGGTGCGGGCGAGCCATGTGCATCGGGCCGTCGCGACGGTAGCGGCGGGGCGGCGCGTCGATCAGCACGAGATCGTACGGCGCCCGGGCAGCCAGCGCGTCCGCCGCCCGCGTGTAGACCCACATGGGCCGCAGTCCGCCGAGTCGCAGCCCGAGCGGCGAGGCGACGAGGCGCGCGTCCACGTTCCTCAGCCGCTCCACTTCACCCCACGCGTCGACCGAGTGCTCCGGCTTGTGCTCGACCGACGTGAGCCGGCCGCCACCCGCGCGCTCGAGCGCGCGGCCGAGCAGCAGCGACGAGGTGCCGGCCCCGAACTCGAGCAGCGACCGACGCCCGTCCTCCAGCACGAGCCGGGCGAGGAAGAAGGACAGCTCCGGCGTGATCGCCCAGTCGGAGTCGGAGCGGGGTACCCAGGCCTCGAGCTCGGCCGAGCCGCCGGCGTAGAGGAGATCCTTCACTCTTCGCTCGGGGGCAGCGTGGCCCGGCCGGTGCGCGGGTCGAAGGTGGACCCGGCGGGCAGCAGGTGCATGTGGATGCCGGTCGCGCCGAGAACCGGCGCGGAGACCGACGTCAGCGTGGCATCACGGGCGTCGTAGACGACGGCGGCGCTCGCGCCACGGATCCGCCAGAGCCCGTCGGGCCCGACCTCGAGGGCGGTGCCCTCGTCGATGCCGATCCCGATGCGGGTGGGGTGGTCGAGCACGACGCTGATGAGGCGGTTGTGCCGCTCCCGGCGCAGGAAGTGCTGGTCGACGTAGACGCCGGGAAGGAAGCCCAGCCCCGGCTCGAGGTCGATGTAGCCGCGCGCGAGGCGCTCGTAGCTGTCGCCGTAGTAGCCCACCGTGTCCGTGCCGGCCCTGATCTGGCTCCCGGTCAGCATCGTATCGGACATGACGGCGGCGCCCGCCGACGTGCCGCCGACGACCGCGCCCTCCCGGAACCGACGCAGCATCGCCCGCAGCGTCGGCGTGCCGAGCAGCACCGCCGTGAGGCGGGCCTGATCGCCGCCCGAGAACCAGATGCCGCCGATGCCGTCGAGACGGCGCGCGGTCGCCGGATCCTCCGCTTCCTGGCGCGTCAGCACGAGCGGCTGCGCGTCTGCGCCCAGGCCTCGCAGCTCCTCGGCCTGCTCGTCGCCCGTCTCCTGCGCGCTCGCGCTCGCCATCGGCACGACGACGATGCGCGCTCCGGCACCTCCCGCGAGATCGACGAAGCGTCGCATCAGCTCGCCAGGGCGTGTACCACCCCCGACGATGAAAAGGCTGCCTCGCGGCTGCTGCGCCGCGCCCGCCGCGGGGATCGAAAGCGCAACGAGGAGGAGGATTGCGGACTTCGATCGCACGAGAAGTCGCATGAATGACACGCTCCGGGCCCATGGTTATCTTCACGCCGCGAGAAACGTAGTGGGCCTTGCCGGATGTCGCGATGGCCCGCTGGATTCCGCCGCGAACGCGGCCAGGATTCGAGCTGGAGGTGGCGTGGCGCTGAGGCAGAGCATGGAGAGCAGCGGCGTCTGGCTCTTCCGCTGGCGGAGCTACCTGCCGCTCGCCCTGCTGGTCCCGGTTCTGTGGGCGCTCGCCCTGCCGTCGCCCTGGCCGGGCGGCGGACTGCCGTTCTGGTGGCAGCTGCTCTGCTTCGGCGTGTCCCTGCTCGGCCTCGTCATCCGTGTCTGGGCCGTCGGCCACGCCCCGCACGGAACTTCGGGCCGCAACACGCGCGCGCAGGTCGCGGACGAGCTCAACACGACCGGCATCTACTCGGTCGTGCGCCACCCGCTCTACCTCGGCAACTACCTGATGTGGCTCGGCGTCGCGATGCTGCCCGGCTCGATCGCCGTCGTCACCATCGTCAGCCTCGCCTTCTGGGTCTACTACGAGCGCATCATGCTCGCCGAGGAAGCGTTCCTGCGCGAGCGCTTCGGGGCGACGTTCGAGCGATGGGCCGAGCGCACGCCCGCCTTCCTGCCCGCCACCCGCGGCTTCGTTCCCGCGAGACTGCCGTTCTCCGCACGATCCGTCCTCCGCCGCGAGTACTCCGGCCTCGCCGCGCTGACCACGCTCTTTCCCCTCTTCGTCGCGCTGAAGGATCTCTTCCGGTTCCGCCACGTGCAGACGCACCCCTTCTGGTGGGCCGTGCTCGCGATCGGCGCCGTGACCTACCTGGTGCTGCGCACGCTGAAGCGCCGGACGAAGGTGCTGGACGTTTCGGGCCGATAGCGCGCGCGACTCCGCGCTTCTTTACCGCACCGTTACGCGTCCGTGTCCCCGGACGTGACGCAACCGATGGATCATGCGCCGACGCCTTGCGGCGTCGCCAACGGAAACCCGCTGAGGAGCGACAGGGATGAAGCCGAATTCACTGCGGAGCCGCGCTCTCGTGGCGTTCGCCGTGCTCGGGCTGGCCGGCTCGGCGCAGGCGCAGGACGTGACGGTCGGCGGCGTCGGCTACGCCGAGTATCTGTATCAGCTGTCGGACAGCGCACACTACAACGCGTTCGATGTCACGAGGGCCTACGTCAACGTCCGCGGCAAGTTCGATCACGGAATCTCAACGAGAATCACCTCCGATCTGTATCGGGCCGCCGACGGCTCCTACGACCTTCGCATCAAGTACGCCTATGTGAGCCTCGCGCTGGCGAAGGCGCCGATCGCGTTTTCCCTGGGGCAGATCCAGACGCCCTGGGTCGCGTGGCAGGAGGACCTCTGGGGCTATCGTATGCAGGGGACGGTGCCGCTCGACCGCGCGGGATACTTGACGTCGGCGGACCTGGGACTCTCGGCGATCGGCGACTTCCTCGACGACGCGCTCACCTTGCACCTCGCCGTCGTCAACGGCGAGGGCTATCACGCCGCGGAGAGCAGCAGCAGCAAGGACGTCGAGGGCCGGGCGTCGGTGCGCCTGCTGCGCTCCGACGTCGGCGGCTCGCAGGGAGGCCTGCGCCTGAGTGGCTACGCCGGCCTCGGCAGCTCGACGGGCGGCGGACTGCGCAACCGCTTCGTCGGCGAGCTGTCCTGGAAGTCCAGCCTCGCGACGCTCGTCGGCGAGTACGCGATCGCGCGCACGCGCACGGGGCCCGAATCGCCGACAAACCCGAACGTGCCGGGTCGCGTCG
The DNA here is from genome assembly GCA_963798855.1 of uncultured Gemmatimonadales bacterium. Taxonomy (GTDB): domain Bacteria; phylum Gemmatimonadota; class Gemmatimonadetes; order Longimicrobiales; family RSA9; genus CAWCUU01. The sequence goes on from CAWCUU010000003.1 coordinate 613,750, forward strand.
CGAGCGTCTTCGGCGTGCTGAACGTGCCCGACTCACCCATCTCGGTGATCGGCCGCCTCGACGTAGTGGATCCGAACACCGACCTGGATGGGGACCGGCACACCGTCGTGATCGGCGGCATCGCCTACAAGGTCTCGCCGAACCTGCGCCTGCTCGCCGACATCGACCACACCGGCTACCAGACGCAGCCGCCCAGCGCCGTCTACGACCTGAGGAACAAGGGGCTGTTGCAGGTGGAGTTCTCGTTCTAGGGGGGCGGAAGCGGAAGGCAAGGGGGGCGACAAACAGCGGGCGAGAGACGACGGGCGACAGATGGCGGGCGACACACGACGGGCGACACACGACGGGCGACACACGACGGCGCTTACAGCGGGACCTCAGCGCCCCCGCCCCTCCGAGTCCTCGTCGCCCGCCTCTCGTCGCCCGCCTCTCATCGCCCGCTCCTCGTCACCAGGGGTCGATGTGCTCCCTCAGCCGGTCGAGCCCCGTCTTGTTCGTGAGCAGGATCAGCCGATCTCCCGGCTGCAGCACGGTATCTCCCCGCGGGACGCGCATGTGCTCGTCGCGGATCAGGCCGATGATGGTGGCCTCCTTCTCCCACTGTCCCTCCTTCAGCGCGTGGCCGACGTAGCTGCTGTCCTCGCGCAGCACGCCGATCGTGACCTGCTGCTCATCGGAGAGCTCGACCGGGATACCGGATCTCAGCAATGACACCAGGTCCAGCTCGCCGACGTCGGAGGGGCGCGACACGCCCTGCTCCTTCAGGATGCGCAGCGCGATCTTGAGGTGCTCGACGTGGTGCGCGGGAGAGTCCGCGCGGCTCGGCACCTGCGCCTCGTAGAGGCTCTTGTAGCGGAGGCCGCCGGCGAGTCGCGTCTGCACCAGGTAGCTGACCATCACCGCGAGCGCCGCGGGCACGAGCAGCGTGTAGCCGCCGGTCATCTCGGTGACCATCATCAGCGTCGCGATCGGGACGTGCGCCGCACCCGCGAAGACCGCGGCCATGCCGACGACCACGAACGGCGCGGTCGGCTCGTGCACGACCATCGCGACGAGGCCGCCGAGCATCGCCCCGACGAAGAGGGACGGCGCGAAGACCCCGCCCGAGCCGCCGGACGAGACGGTGAAGCTCATTGCGAAGATCTTCGCGAACATCAGGACGGCGAGCGTGCCGAGCGCGATGCGGCCGTCGATCGCGTATTGCATCCAGCCGTAGCCGCCGCCGATCACCTGCGGCAGCGCGAGCGCGATGCAGCCCATGATCAGGCCGCCGAGCGCCGGCTTCAGCATGTTCGGGAAGCGCAGCTGTCGGAACGCGTCGCGGACGCCGTAGAAGACGACGGGGAGTGCGACGGAAATCAGCCCCGCGGCCGCGCCGAGCACGAGGTACCAGCCGTAGTCGAGTCGCCCCTCCAGCCCGATGTGCTGCGGCACCCGGAACAGCGGCTCGTAGCCGACGAAAACGCCGTTCAGCGCGTAGGCGACGATCGACGACAGCATCGTGTACAGCAGCGCCGGCGACTCGAAGACCATCTCCGAGTACAGCACCTCGATCGCGAAGATCGCCGTGCCGACCGGCGAGCGGAAGATCGCGGAGAGACCGGCGGCCATGCCGACCAGCATCAGCAACCGGCGCTCCTCGTCCGTGCGTCGCGTCACCGTCGCGTACCAGGAGCCGATCCCGGCCGCGACCAGCGCGACCGGGCCCTCGCGGCCGGCCGAGCCGCCCGACCCGATCGTGACCGCGGACGCGAGCATCTTCACCGGCGGGACGCGCCCGCGCAGGAAGCCTTCCGCCCGGTGGAACGCGCGCACCGCGGTGCCGGTGCCGTGCCCCTCGGCCTCGGGCGCGATGCGCTCGGTCATGAAGCCGACGATCAGTCCGCCGATCGTCGTCGCGAGCGGCACGAGCCACAGTCCGAAGCGACCGATCTGCTCGCCGGCCCCGCTCTCGACCGACGGCGGCGTGTAGTGCGCGATCCCTCCGAGGAACACCCGGCTGGACAGGTTTACGAGGAAGGTGAAGAGCTGGGCCGCGAAGGCACCTGCCACGCCCAGCAGGATGGTGTCCAGTATGAGTCGGCGCTGCCGCTGTCGTTCTTCCGCCACTCCCTGCTCCGAACGCGTTTCGAGTCGTCGATTCCGGCCGTCAAGTTCGGGCCTCGGCCGGCCGGGCGCTAGGCCTTGCCCGGTCCGGCGCGTCGGACGTCTGAACACGGCAACAACCGGGGCTGAGGCCAGGGCCAGGGCTGGCGCGGAGCCGTCGCGGCGCCGAGCTTCGCGGGATCCGACCACACGGGAGAGATGCCAATGCGACGTCGCACTCCGACCTCATCGCGGCCTGGGCTCCCCCGGAGCGCGTCCTTCCGGCTCGCTCTGCTGGGCCTCGCCGCGCTGCTCGGGCCGCGGACGACTCGGCCTGTCTCGGCCCAGGACTCGACGGGTCTCAGACCGCTCGCGGTGGACGATTACTTCCGCCTGCGGCGCGTCGGCGACGGCCGCCTGAGCCCCGATGGGAAATGGATCGCCTACACGGTGACGACGACCGATCTGAAGGAGGAGAAGAGCGAGACGCGGCTGCGCATCGTGGCCACCGCGGGCGGCGATCCGATCCCGATGACCGCGCCCGGCTACTCCGCCGGCTCGCCGCGCTGGAGCCCCGACGGCCGCTACCTCTCCTTCCTCGCGTCGAAGGGCGGCGACGACGCGAAGTCGCAGGTGTGGGTGCTCGACCGCCGCGGCGGCGACGCGCAGCCGCTGACCGAGGTGAAGCAGGGCGTGGACGGCTACGAATGGGCGCCGGACGGGAGACGACTGGCGCTGCTGATCACCGATCCATCCGTGGCGGACACCGCCAAGGAGAAGCCGAAGACGCCGCCACCGCACGTGATCGACCGGCTTCAGTTCAAGCGCGACTACACCGGCTACCTGGACCGCCGTCGCACGCACCTCTACGTCTTCGACCTGCGCGACAGCTCGCTCATCCAGATCACATCGGGTGACTTCGACGACTCCTCCCCGGCGTGGAGCCCCGACGGCCGCCGCATCGCGTTCGTGAGCGACCGGACGAAGGAGCCGGACGGCAATGACGACAGCGACATTTGGATCGTCGCGGCCGACAACACCGACCGCGGCGCGACGTTGCTGCAGCTCACGCACAACCCGGGGCCCGACGGCTCGCCGGCGTGGAGCCCCGACGGCAGGAGCATCGCCTTCGTCCGCGACACGCGGCCCGAGCTCATCTGGTACGCGACGAACGAGCTGGCCGTGGTCCCGGCCGCCGGCGGCGAGCCCCGCTCGCTCACCGCATCGCTCGACCGCAACGTGTACTCGCCGCGCTGGTCGGCGGATGGACGCTCGATCCTCTTCCTGCTCGAGGACGCCGGCGAGCAGCTGCTCGCGCGGGTCCCGGCCGCGGGGGGCAAGGTCGAGCGGACGCTCGCGGGCGAGCGCTCGGTCGAGTCCTTCGACGCTGCAGCGGGCGGAGCGATCGTCACCCGCATCTCGCTCCCCGACCGACCCGCCGAGATCTACGCGCTGAGCGGCCGCGAGCCCCGGCGGCTGACGCACGAGAACGACGCGTTGATGGACAGCCTGGCGCTCGGCGACGTCCGGAAGATCCGCTACACGAGCCGCGACGGCACGCCGATCGAGGCGTTCGTCTACACGCCGCCCGGCTTCCAGAGAGGCATGCGCTACCCGCTGCTGCTGCGCATCCACGGCGGCCCCGTCTCGCAGTTCGACTGGGGCTTCAACTTCGAGTCCCGGCTGTTCGCCGCGAACGGCTACGTCGTCTTGAACGTCAACCCGCGGGGGTCATCCGGCTACGGCACGGAGTTCAGCCGCGTGATCTGGGCCGACTGGGGCCATCGCGACTACGAGGACCTGATGGCCGGCGTGGACCGCCTCATCGCAGACGGCATCGTCGATCCGAACCGCATGGGCGTCGGCGGCTGGTCGTACGGCGGGATCCTGACCGACCACGTGATCACGCAGACCGACACGTTCAAGGCCGCGATCAGCGGAGCCAGCGAGGTGCTCTACACCTCCAACTACGGCCACGACCACTACCAGCTGCAATGGGAGAAGGAGCTCGGGCTGCCGTGGCGCGCGCAGCAGGCGTGGGACAGCATCTCGCCGTTCTGGAAGGTCGAGAACATCCATACGCCCACGCTCATCATGGGAGGCGCCGAGGACTGGAACGTGCCGATCGTCAACTCCGAGCAGCTCTACCAGGCGCTCAAGCGCCTCGGCCGCACGACCGAGCTCGTCGTCTATCCCGGCCAGCATCACGGCCTTTCCAAGCCCTCGTACATCAAGGATCGGTACGAGCGGTATCTGGAGTGGTACGGACGGTATGTGAAGGGCGAGGGCTAGGGCTAGGGCTAGGGCCCGCCCGACTACCGTCGCACCAGCGCGACCTTGCCTTTGAACGTCCGGATGCTGACCCGCGCCTCCGCTTCGCCCTTCGAGAATCGGAGCTCGCGACCGTTCAGGTCGCGCGCAGTGACCAGCTTCGTTGTTCCGAAGTCGTTGCGCACGCTCCCTTCGTACGTGGCGATGACGAAGCTCGCCGAGAGATCCTCCGGCAGCACGAGCTCGACGTTGCCGCTGTGGCTGATGAAGTCGAGCGAGGCCGACGGCGGCAGCGGCCCTTCCCAGCGCAGCGCGCCGTCCACGGTCTCGAAGCGGCCCTGGCGGATGCGGCTGTCGAGCACCACGAGATCGCCGCTGACGCTGGAGGCGTCGACGTCGCTCGACTCGACGCGCAGCGAGATCCCGCCGCCGGCGGTGCGGGCGCGCAGGGTTCCGGCGCTGCCGACCAGGTCGATGTCGCCGGCCATCGATTCGGCCCGGACGACGCGCGCGTGGCCGCTCACGCGGATCTGCCCGGTGACGGAGTAGGCGTCCAGGTCGCCGTCGAAGTCGGACACGCTCAGGTCGCCGCTACCCGACTTCAGCCAGAGCTGGCAGCGGCGCGGGACGCGGACCTCGAGGTAGGCGCCCGGCGCCTTCCCCTCCTCCTTCATCGGAACGTCCACCCCGCACTTCATCCCTCTCGGGAGGCCGCCGCAGAAGAACTCGCGGTCGGCGGGCACGCTGCCCGTCACGGCGATGCTGTCGCGGTCCCAGCCGACCACGCGGATCGCGCCCGCGAGGTTCCAGACGCGCAGCAGGCCCTCCGGCTCCAGGGCGCGGCGCACGTCCACGTGGCGGAGCGCCTGCGCGGCGAGCGGGTGCGCGGGCGACGCCGCGAGCGCGAGGAGGAGCAGCACTCGTCGCATGGCCGCGCCTCAGCTCGTCGTGGCCTCCGCCGCGCGGCGGAGGAGCTGGAGCTTCTGCTCGTACGTCGACAGGATCATGCGCTCGAGCACCGGGTTGCGCGGGTCGCGCGTGAGCGCTTCGCGGGACTCCGCCAGCGCGGCATCGATCACGCGGAGGTTGCGCTCGAGCACGTCGACGGTCTCCGGCGACAGCTCCGCCCGCTGCCGGTCGAGCGTCCGCTGCAGCTCGGCGATCGCGTCGCCGTAGCGGGCGACCTCCGCGGCGAGGCGGGGCGGCAGCGCGACGGAAACGGCCGGGCCCCCGCGCGCGACGGTCGCCGATCCCGGCGGCGCCCCGGCCTGCGCCTGCACGGCCGTGTCGACCGTGGCGGCCGCGCCCGCGCCGCTCCGGGTTGCGGCGCGCGTAACGAGCGCGGTGGAGATGACGAGCAGCGCGGCGGCGGCGGCCAACGGGTAGCGAACCGAGCGCAGCGAGCGCGAGCCGAGAGGGCGTCGCTCGAGGCGCTCGTGCAGGGCGGGCAGCAGGTCGCGCGGCGGCTCGATCTCGCGGGGCAGCGAAGCGACCCGCGCGAGCAGCGCGCGGAGCGCGCTCAGCTCGGCGGTGCACGCATCGCATTCGCGGAGGTGTGACTCGACCTGCGCGCTGTCGGCCAGGGGCAGCCGCCCGTCGACGTAATCCTGCAGCCGCTCGTCCGCAACGTGGTCATTCATGGGCCCAGCCTCTCTCGAAGCAGCTTCCTCGCCCGGTGCAGCTGAGCCTTGATGGTGCCGGCGGCCTTCCCGGTGAGGCGACCGATCTCCTCGTGCGTGTAGCCTTCGATGTCGTGCAGCACGAGCGCCTCCCTGGCGCCATCCGGCAGCGACGCGATCGCCCGCTCCAGGTCCATGCGATCCTCGATCGAGTCGGAGCGCGCCGCTGCGGGTGCGGGCTCATCCGTGAAGAACACACGGGCCCGCAGCCGCCCCGCCGTACGCCGATCCTGCAGCACGACGTTCACCGCCAGCCGGTACAGCCACGAGGAGAAGGCGCTCTCTCCACGGAACGAGTCCAGGCGGCGCCAGGCCCGCACGAACACGTCCTGCGTCAGCCGCTCCGCCTCGCCCGGGTCCGCCGACATGCGCAGGCAGAGTGCGTAGATGCGGCCCGCGTTCTCGTGGTACAGCGCGTCGAACGCCGGCCGACCGTGGGTCCCGCTTCTCTCCCCGGCGTCGCTCACCATTCGAACGCGCCCCACGCTCGTCTCGATTCCACCGCTCTCCGCGCCACGGGAAGCTCCGTCCGGCATCCGTTGAGATGCCGGCGCGAGCGTGCGGGTTTGAACGGCCGCGCGACGCACGAAGATGCCCGCGGCGCACGCGTGCGACAATTCCGCTTCCCGTGAGCGGCGGTCACCGCGCCGGCGGCTTGCGCCCGGCGCGGCCCGCCGTGACCGGCTCCTCACCGGCGGCGCAGCACGGTTCCGAGCCCAGCGAGCGGGAGGAACGCGAGCGCGAGCATCCCGACCGCGTGGCGGTCCCGGGGCTGGGCGGCGGAGACCTCGGCGGCCTTCTCCGCCGCCGCCATCGCGGTCGTCTCGCGCAGCATCGTCTCCAGCTCCTCACGACTCGCCTCGCGCGGGATGACCCACCCCTCACGCCGGTCCTGCGGCACCCGCGCGCTCAGCAGCCTGCCGCCGGAGAAGCCGACCAGGATGGAGGCGTGGCTTCCCTCGCCGTCGTCTGCGAGCGTCGCCGTTACGACGAAGCTGCCATGAGCCGGCAGCCTGCCAGAGACCGCCCATACGCCGGTACGCGACGTCGCCGCGACCTGCAGCGGCAGCCTGACCCGCCGACCATCCACGATACCCTCCGCCGTCGCCGCCAGGGCATAGGGCACGGACGCGCCATGGTGATAGGTATGGACCACGAACAGTGCTGAGCGCGTCGCGGCGTCGAAAGGATTGACGGGATACTCGATCGAGATCCACGGCGGACCGGCGAGCGCCGGAGCCGCGGCCGCGGCGCTGAGCAGCGCCGCCAGCACGAGCACGGTGCGGATGCGTGGCATGGGGTCCTCCCTCGGACGGAGTGGTTGCCTGACCAGCAGGTCACGAAGGGGGCCGGCTCCCTCACCCGACTAGGATGCCGGGTACCGCCGTGCGGTTTGAAAACGCCGTGGAGCGCACACATATGAAACGGCCGCGCGACGGTTCGCCGCGCGGCCGCAGGGGGAGTCGATCGGCGAGGATCCGATCAGGCGGCGCTGCCCGAGTCCGGCTCCGGCTGTGCCGCTTCCTCGCCCGACGGCCCGATCAGCATGCGCACCTCGCGGACCAGCCGCCCGGGGGAGACGGGCACGGCCAGGCAGCGCGCGGTCTCATCGTCCGCCATCTCCCTGAGCTCCTTCGGCATCGGCTCCACGGTCAGGGTCAACAGGGCGATCTCGCGGGTGCGCGGATCATCCCGCAGCGCACGGGAGAGAGGCTGTCGATCCGCCACTTTCGCGGTCGAGTCCGCGATGATCAGCGCGGGCCGGCGACGTCGCGCAAGGCGGAGCCCCGAATCGACCGAGTCGATCGAGGAGACCTCATAGCCCTTCCGCTCCAGGATCGAGCTGAAGATCAGACGGGTATCGCGATCGCCGTTGATGAGGAGCACGAGCTTGGTAGCGGTTCGACGCACCCGGCGCTCGCGTATCCGCTCCTCCGGGGCCGTGCGCGTCGGCCGCCGCGTGGAGGGCGCGTACGGGCGAACGGTCGCTACATCCGTGTACTGGCGGACATCCGGACTGCGCTGATCGGTCATTTCCCCCCCGTTGGCCGGTGATTCTTGCCCGGTGCCGCAGGCGCGGCGCTTTGCCGGTGGAGCGCGGGGAGAGCCGAAAAACAAATACCTCCGACCGCGTGCTGCCGATCGGAGGCTGCCGGCCGGGTCATCTGCGCCCGGCCCTCACACCAATGCTTTCCATTGCGAATTTGGGGCCACTCCAACAAAAGTTCAAGGGTACCGACGTGACGTCCCCTGGGGAGGCTCTCACGTAGCGGCGGCGAGGGCCTCGACCTCGACGAAAATGTAGCGGATCACCGGGAATTCCGCCCGCAGCCGGCGCTCCATTCGCGCGATCGCCTGCTGGATCTGCTCGGCGGAAAACCCGCGCCGGAAGCGCAGCTCGAGCGTGACCAGCACGTCGTCGGGCCCGACGTGCATGGTGAGCGCCCGGATCACGGAATCCACTGGTTCCTCCTCGGCGGCGAGCTCCTCGATCCGCGCAAGCATCTCGGGCGAGACCTGCTCGCCGATGAGCAGGTGTCGGCTCTCGTAGCCGAGGATGAAGGCGATGGAGAGGAGCAGCAGCCCGATCAGCATGGAGGCGATCGCATCGAGCGCCGGCATCTCGAAGCGCTGCGAGAGGAACAGGCCGAGCGCGGCGATGGTGAGCCCGATCAGGGCCGCCGAATCCTCGAGCAGCACGGCGAAGCGGGTCGGGTCCTTGCCGCCGCGGATGGCGGCCCAGACGCCGCGCTCGCCGCGGTAGCGCCCGAACGCACGCGCGGCAATGATCCAGGTGATCCCCTCGAAGAGGAGACTGAAACCGATCACGACGTAGCCGATCGTGGGGTGGTCCACCTTGTGCGGCCCCATCAGCCGCTGCACCCCTTCGTGGATCGAAAGGCCGGCCCCGCCCACGAAGATCACCATGGCCACGACCAGCGACCAGAAGTACACCTCCTTGCCGTAGCCGAACGGGTGGAGTCGATCCGCGGGACGCCGGCTCATGCGGATCGCGAGCAGCAGCAGGCCATCGTTGGCCGTGTCGACGAGCGAATGGATCCCCTCGGAAGCCAGCGCGACGCTGCCGCTCACGGTCGCGGCCACGAACTTCGCGAGCGCGATGAGGAGGTTGCCGATCACGGCCGCCAGTATGGGGGTTCGCCTGCTAGGCATCGCTCCTCGCGTGTGGGAGCCTGCGCCTCAGCCACACCGCGACCGGCAGCGCCAGCAGCTGGATCCACAGCTTGCCCAGCACGAGGCCCGGCAGCGCGGCGCCCAGCGGAATGGCCGCGAGCGCGAGGAACAGCGCGCTGTCGACGATCCCGCCGACGATCCCCGAGGCGACGACCGCCAGCACGAAGCGCCGGCGCTGCAGCGGCGTATACACCGCGAAATCGGCCAGCTCCGAGAAGAAGAACGATGTGCCGGACGCCACGGCGAGCCGCGGGTTGACCGCGACGGACAATACGGTGCCGGCCGCGATCGCGCCGAGCGCCCAGCGACGGCCGGCCGTGCGCTGCACCACGTCTCGAGCGACGAAGGTGACTCCCGCGGCATAGACGCCGGACGGCGCCGCGAGCCCGAAGCCGACCGGAAGCAGGTGCGCGCCGCCGGGCAACACGATCGGGCCGACGTGCTGGATGAGCCAGTTCGCGGCGATGATGCTGCCGCCGTACAGCGTCAACGAGGTGGCGAACGCGGCGCGGGCGAACCCCGGATCACGCGTAGCGGCGGCATCGGCGGCGTCGGGCATGGGCGAAAGCTGTGGCGCCAGGCGCCGTGCGCAAGCTCTACCCGCCGGGGGCCCGGTCCCTGCGATTGCCCTACACAGCGAAGGAGGACGCCATGCGGAGCACCACGATGCAGAACCTCCGGCGCGGGATCGAGGCGGGCATCGTCTCCAGCGTGCCGAAGGCCCGGTGAGCGACCCGGCCGTCGTCGTCGGCGCGGGCCCGAACGGACTGTCCGCCGCCGTCGAGCTCGCCCGCGCCGGGCTGCGTGTCATCGTCTACGAGGGGGCCGAGCGCATTGGCGGCGGAACGCGGACGGAGGAGCTGACGCTGCCGGGCTTCCTGCACGACGTCTGCTCCGCGGTCCATCCGCTCGGCGCGAGCTCGCCGTACTTCCGGGAGCTTCCGCTCGGCGACCACGGCCTCGAGTGGGTCCACCCGGGCGCGCCGCTCGCGCACCCGTTCGACGACGGCACCGCCGCGATCCTGGAGCGATGCACCCGCGAAACCGCCGCCACGCTCGATGCCGCGGACCGCGAAGCCTATCCGGCTCTGCTCGATCCGTTCGTCCGCGAATGGGACACGCTCGTGAAGGAGCTGCTCGCGCCGCTCCACGTGCCGTCGCACCCGCTCGTCATGGCCCGCTTCGCCGTACACGGAATGCTCCCGGCGCTCACGCTCGCCCGCGCACGATTCGAGGGACCGCGCGCACGCGCGCTTTTCTGCGGCATCGCAGCGCATGCGCTGCTGCCCATCGAAAAGGCGCCGACCGCCGCATTCGGCCTCGTCCTCGCGATCGCCGGCCACGCCGTCGGATGGCCGATCGCGCGCGGAGGCTCGCAGCGCATCGCCGAGGCCCTCGCCTCGATCCTGCGCGCGCACGGTGGCGACATCGTCACGGACGCCCCCGTCCGAAGCCTCGAGCCGCTCCCCCGCAGCAGCGCGACGTTGCTCGACGTCACGCCGCGACAGCTCCTCGACATCGCCGGACAACGCCTTCCTCCCCTCTACCGCTGGCGGCTCCGCCGCTATCGGTACGGCTCCGGCGTCTGCAAGGTTGACTGGGCGCTGTCCGCGCCGATCCCCTGGCGCGCGCGCGACTGCGCCCGCGCCACCACGGTGCACATCGGCGGCACCGCGGAGGAGATCGCCGCGTCCTCCCGCGCCGCCGAGGAGGGGCGGCTGATCGACCGCCCCTTCGTGCTCCTCGCACAGCCGACCCTCTTCGACCCGTCGCGCGCACCCGCCGGACACCACACCGCCTGGGCCTACTGCCACGTTCCTCACGGCTCCGACGCGGACCGCTCCGCCGCGATCGAAGCCCAGGTCGAGCGCTTCGCTCCCGGCTTCCGTGACACCATACTCGCCCGCTCCGTCAAGACCGCCGTCGACATGGAGCGCCACGACCCCAACCTCGTCGGCGGCGACATCAACGGTGGCATCGCCACCCTGAAGCAGCTCTTCCTGCGACCCGTCGCGAAGCGCGACCCCTACGCGACGCCCATCGACGGCCTCTTCCTCTGCTCCGCCTCCACCCCGCCCGGCGGTGGGGTGCACGGCATGTGCGGGTTCCATGCGGCTCGCAGCGCGCTGAGGCGCGCTGCGAGCCAGGGCCAGGGCCAGGGCAAGGGCTAGGCAGGGACAGGGAAAGGGCAAGGGAAAGGGCGGGGCGGGTTCCCTGGTGTAGTCCAAATCCCCACCCCGATGTGCGCATTGCCCCACGCGGATTTCCGGTTGATTCCCTACAGCCCGGTGACTCGGCGGCATTTAGCATATCCATGTGCTCATATGGAGAACACGATGCTGACTCGAACTGCTGAACATGCGCTCCGCGCCGTGCTGTTCCTGGCGCGGCGCGAGACAGGCGAGAGGGTGCCGGCCGCGGAGATCGCGGCGGCGCTCGGCGCGCCGGCGAACTATCTGGGGAAGACGCTGCAGTCGCTGGTGGGTGCGGGGTTGCTGGACAGCACGCGTGGACCGGGCGGCGGCTTCCGGCTGGTGCCCTCTCCGGCGGCGCTGACGCTGGCCGACCTGGTGGGGGCGGTGGAGGAGAGGCGGGGCTCGGGGATGTGTCTACTGGGCGGCCGCGCGTGCTCGAGCCTGACGCGGTGCGAGGCACACGAGCGGTGGCAGGCGGTGCAGCGCGAGTCGGCGGAGCCGATGCGACGGACGACGATCGCGGACCTGCTGGGCGCCGGTGAAGGCCGGAGCGGCGGCGGGCGCTGAAACGACGAACGAGACGAGGTGAGCGAGATGAGCAGGACGATGCGATATGCGGCGAGCGTGGCTCTGGGAGTCGCGATGGTGGGAATCTACGCCGCGGCGACGATCGGCGGCAGAAGCGAGGACGCGGCCGCGCTGGCGGCGCCGGCGCTGCCGCCGCTGAAGGGCGAGGTCGTCGAGCGGCTGGTGGCGCCGCCTGCGGTGCCGGCTCCGATCGATCGGGACTGGGCCGCGAAGGTGGTCGTTAACCTGGAGACCGTCGAGAAGACGATGCGGCTCGCGGATGGCGTCGAGTACCGATTCTGGACGTTCGGCGGCTCGGTGCCGGGTCCGATGATCCGCGTCCGCGAAGGCGATGAAGTCGAGCTGCACCTGAAGAACTCGGCCACGAGCACGATGCCGCACAACATCGACATGCACGCGGTGACCGGTCCCGGTGGCGGCGCCGCGGCGACCGTTACGCTGCCCGGGCAGGAGAGCGTGCTACGCTTCCGCGCGCTGAAGCCGGGGCTGTGGGTCTACCACTGCGCGATGCCCGGGATGGTGGCGACGCACCTCGCGAACGGGATGTACGGCGCGATCCTGGTCGAGCCGAAGGAAGGGCTGCCGCAGGTGGATCGCGAGTATTTCGTGATGCAGAGCGAGATCTACACCTCGGAGCCGTTCGGCACGGCGGGCGAGGAGCACTTCGACTTCCAGAAGGCGCTCGATGAGAGCCCGACCTACGTCGTCTTCAACGGCGCCGTCGGCTCGCTGACCGGCGAGGCGGCTCTGAGTGCCGAGGTCGGCGACCGCGTGCGGCTCTTCGTCGCGAATGCGGGACCGAACCTGGTTTCCAGCTTCCACGTGATCGGCGAGATGCTCGACAACGTGCGCGTCGAGGGCGGCTCGCTCGTGAACCATGACGTGCAGACGACGCTGATCCCCGCCGGCGGCGCCGCGATCGCCGAGCTCCGCGTAGACGTGCCGGGCACGTTCCTGCTCGTCGACCACTCGATCTTCCGGGCGATGCACAAGGGTGCCATGGCGCAGCTGAAGGTCGCGGGTAAGCCGATCGTTGCGATCTACGATCCCGAGGGCGATCCGCTCGCGAACGGCCACTGAGCCGGGCGATGGGACGGCTCGGTGGGGATCCGGTGATCCCGCCAGGCCGGACGCGAGGTGACTCGCCGGCGGGTCGAGGAGAAGAGTCAACCGCTTGACACGGATGCCTCGGAGCTATCAGAGGGCTCGGCGGAGGTTGTTTCATTCACCCCCTCCGGAGGATTGCTTCCAGCCGCCGGCGACGAGGGCGTCCGAGATAGCGATGAACGTCGATCGCTGCGCCGATGATCCTGGCGGTCGTCCCATCGGTCTCCAGTTGGCCAGGCCGATTGCCCACTCCGCTTCCTCCGAGTCGTCCGAGCGCTCCGCGTCAATCTGTCTAGCAGGTGCAGCTGCCCCCGGCGCAGGAGAATAGCCGGGTGGGCCGAAGACACCGAGGCGCCGTCAAGACGGCCCCGGCAGCACGTTAGAATGGGGAAGTCCTCCTCCATCGCCCTTGATCTGACGGGCCGCTTGGGTGATCGTAGATCATCTCCCCGGCCGTATCATCAACAGAGGGTCGTGCAGTGATCGCACTACGGAAGACCAGCCTCGGGCTGCTCCTCGTCCTCGCCGCCATCGCGTCGCCGGCACGAGCGCAGGCACCGGACTCGGACGCGCCCGCCGTCTCGGCGTCGTTGAAGCTCGCGAGCACGCGCTCGGCGGGGCCGCATACGGGGGCGATCAAGATCGTCGTGTCGCTGAAGGCGAAGCGACTCTGGCTGATCGAGGGGCGGGACACGTTGCTGAATGCGCCGGTCGCCATCGGAATGGACACGACGTTCGAGTTCCGCGGCCAGACGTTCCGCTTCGTGACACCCGCGGGTACGCGGCGCGTGCTGTCGAAGCAGACCGATCCGCTCTGGAGCCCGCCGGACTGGCATTACTACGAGCTGGCGGCGCAGCACGGGCTCGAGCCGATCCGCATGAACGAGTCGCTGCGCGTGGGGCTGCTCGATGGCTCGGTGATCGAGATGCAGGACAGCATGATCGTTCGCCAGGACATGAACGGGAAGATCTGGCACTTCCCTGCCGGCACCGAGATCATCTTCGACCACAAAGTGTTCATCCCGCCGGCGAAGTACCCGCAGCGGCGGGTGCCGGAGATCCTGGGCACCCACAAGCTGGACCTCGGCGGCGGCTACCTGATCCACGGCACGAACGAGGAAGACTCGATCGGCGAAGCGGTCAGCCACGGCTGCGTGCGGATGTACAACGAGGACGTCGCGAAGCTCTATTCGCTCGTGCCGGTCGGCACGCCGGTCGTCATCCAGTAGCGGAGGGACGGCCGGCGACCCGTGACCGAGGAACGCCCACCGGCCACGGAGCCGACCGTCCCACCACCCGCGGGACCGTCCGGAGGGGCGCTCGCGCGTCTCGCCTCCGCGATCAACCGCCTCAACGAAGCCGTGGGCACCGCCGTGCAGTGGCTGGCGCTGCTCATGGTGTTGATCGGCGCCTACAACGCGCTCGCCCGCTACGCGACCCGCTATACCGCCGCGACGCTGACGTCGAACGCGCTCATCGACCTGCAGTGGTACGCCTTCAGCCTGATCTTCCTGCTCGGCGCCGCGTACGGTCTGAAGCACGACGTGCACGTGCGCGTGGACGTGCTCTACAGCCGGCTGAGTGAACGCGCCCGCGCCTGGATCGACCTGCTCGGATCGCTGCTGTTCCTGCTGCCGTTCTCGCTGCTGATGCTGTGGACGGCGTGGCCGCCCGTGCGGAACTCGTGGGCCGTCCGCGAGACGTCGCCCGATCCCGGCGGGCTGCCGCGCTATCCGATCAAGGCCGTGCTGCTGCTTTCCTTCGTGCTGCTCCTCCTGCAGGGCATCGCGCAGATCATCGAGACCATCGCCGTGCTGCGCGGCGCGTCCAGCGACGAGGTGGGACTGGAGCAGGAGTACCACCACGGGGAGGGCATCTGAACCCGGGCGACGTCTGGGGCCCCATCATGTTCCTCGGGGCGCTGGTGCTGATCTTCACCGGCTACCCCGTCGCGTTCGCGCTCGCCGGCACCGCGATGCTGTTCGCGCTTCTCGGCTGGCTCGCCGGCGTCTTCGACCCCTACCTGCTGCTCGCGCTGCCCGAGCGCGCGTTCGGCATCATGTCGAACTACACGCTGCTCGCCGTGCCCTTCTTCATCTTCATGGGCACCGTGCTCGAGAAGTCGCGCCTCGCCGAGCAGCTCCTCGAGACGATCGGCATCCTGTTCGGCCGCTTCCGTGGAGGCCTCGCGCTCGGTGTCATCTTCGTCGGCGCGCTGCTCGCCGCCGCGACCGGGGTCGTCGGCGCCTCCGTAACTGCCATGGGGCTGATCTCACTCCCCGTGATGCTGCGCTACGGCTACCGGCGCGACACCGCGCTCGGCGTCATCGCCGCCTCCGGGACCCTCGGCCAGATCATCCCGCCCAGCATCGTGCTCATCGTGCTCGGCGACCAGCTCGGCGTCTCCGTCGGCGACCTCTTCGCACACGCGCTCATCCCCGGGCTGATCCTGACCGGGCTCTACGCGCTCTACGTCGTCGGCGTCGCCATCGTCCGTCCGAACGCGGTGCCGGCGCTCCCGCGCGAGGCCCGCGAGATGCCCGGCGCCGAGCTCGTCCGCCGGGTCGCGTTCTCGCTGCTGCCGCCGCTCTTTCTGATCCTCATCGTGCTCGGCAGCATCTTCGCCGGCCTCGCCACGCCCACCGAGGCCGGCGCGCTCGGCGCCGTCGGCGCGATGATCCTCGCCGCCCTGAATGGGCAGCTCGGCCGCAGCACGCTGCGCGGCGCGATGCGCGAGACCACGAAGCTCACGGTCATGGTCGTCTTCCTGCTCATCGGATCGACCGCCTTCTCGCTCGTCTTCCGCGGCCTCTACGGCAATGTCTGGATCGCCGACCTGCTCACCGGTCTGCCCGGCGGCGCGCTCGGCTACCTCATCGCCGTCAACGCCGTCGTCTTCTTCCTCGGCTTCTTCATCGACTTCTTCGAGATCGCCTTCATCATCGTGCCGCTCATCGTCGCACCCGCGCACCGCCTCGGCATCGACCTCACCTGGCTCGGCATCGTCATCGCGCTGAACCTCCAGACGTCGTTCCTGACCCCGCCGTTCGGCTTCTCGCTCTTCTACCTGCGAGGCGTGACGCCGCTCGAGATCCCGACGACCTCGATCTACCGCGGCGCGGTCCCGTTCATCGTCATCCAGGTGCTCCTGCTCGCCGTGCTCATCACCTTCGCGCACCCGTCGCTGCCGACGCCGCTCGGGCCGTAGTCGCTACGACGCCGTCCCCCATCGAGCTGCTGCGGGGGAGGATCGGGCCCCCACGAGCGTCAACTGCTTGAAACGAAGGCGTCGGAGGCGTCCGAGGCTCGGAGGTCTTCTTTTGTTCACGCCCGTCTGACCACTCCCTTCCAGCCGGCTACGAGGGCGCCGACGATCAGATTGATGAGCGGGTGCGGGTCCAGGTCCGCGGGCCACAGGTGTAACCCCGGCATTCAGGGTCCGGGATACCGATGGACGTCGATGGGCCCCGGGAATGACGCGGCGCGTGATCCAGTCGCCATCGAGTTCCCGAACACGGATACCCCTTCCGTCGCCTCCGACCCTGTTCGAGCTCTTCGTGTCAATCGGTTGAGGAGCCGGGACCGCCCCGAAAGCAGAAGGATGCCGGATGCGGCGGGCATGCTGGCCCGGCTCGCGCCGGCGGCATGAGCGCATGGCGATAGCTCCTCCTGCTGCCCTTGACGCTGGGCGGAGGTTGATTTTAGACTCTCAATGGAAACCCTCAACCCCACCCATCTCGACCCCTCGAGGAACGACATGCCCGACGACGAATCCATGCAGGTCGTGAAAGGGACCCTCGATCTGCTCGTGCTCAAGGCGCTGAGCTGGACGCCGATGCACGGGCTGGAGATCACGAACTGGCTCGAGGAGCGCTCGGCCGGCGCGCTGAGCTTCGACGACTCGGGCGTCTATCAGGCGCTGTACCGGATGGAGGCGCGCGGGCTGATCGAGGCGGAGTGGGGCGTGAGCGAGAACAACCGGCGGGCGCGCTACTATTCGATCCGGCCGAAGGGGAAGCGACATCTGGCGGAGGAGACGGACCGGCTGGTGCGCTACGGCGAGCTGGTGACGGGGATCCTGACATCGCCGGTGCCGGCATGATCCGGCCGGGCGTGAAGCGGCTGTTCCGGCTGGGGGTGCGGCGGCGCGAGATGATCGACCGGGAGACGGCCGAGGAGATCGAAGCGCACATCGCGATGCGGGCGGAGCAGCTGGAGCGGGAGGGGCTGTTGCCGGAGGCGGCGCGAGCGGAGGCGGAGCGGCGCTTCGGCGCGTCGGCCGAATCGCGGCGCGCGCTGCTGCACGAGGCGGAGCGGCGCGAGCGGCGCCTGGGCGTCTTCGGCTGGCTGGACGCGGTTCGCCAGGACCTGCGACAGGCTGTCCGCTCGATGGCGGGCGAGCCGGGGCTCACGGCGGTGGTCGTGCTGGTGATCGCGCTCGGGGTGGGGGCGAACGCGGCGATGTTCGGGGTGCTGGACCGGCTGCTGCTGCGCGGTCCGGAGCACGTGGTCGCGCCGGAAGCGGGTGACTCGCATCTACTATACGGTGGACGTGCCGGGCCGGGGTCGCTTCAAGGCGACGACGTTCGGCTACATCACGTATGCGATCATGCGCGACGACACGCACTCGTTCGAGCGGCGTGGGAGCGCATACGTACGTCGGGGACGCGACGCTGGGGAGCGGCGAGTCGGCGACGAGGATCCGGATGGCCAGCGCGACGTGGGACTTCTTCACCATGCTGGGAGTACGGGCGGCGCTGGGCCGCTTCTACGATGCGCAGGAGGACCGCCCGGGCGATGCACGGGCGGTGGTCGTGATCGGCTACGGCCTCTGGCAGCGTCGATTCGGCGGCGAAGTGGACGTGATCGGCCGGGACGTCACGATCGAGGGTCGAGCGGTACACGGTGATCGGCGTCGCGCCGAAGGGCTTCACGGGCGTGGAGATGGAGCGGGTGGACGCGTGGGTGCCGATGTCGCTGCGCAGCGCGAGCATCACGGACGGACTGGGCGCACTCGTGGAACGCGCAGTGGCTGAAGGTCGTGGCGCGGCTGAAGCCGGGGGTGAGCACGGAGGCGGCGGGCGAGGACGCGACGCGGGCGTTCCAGCGCGGCGTACACGGGCGACGACGAGCCGCTGGAGAAGGCGCGCATCACGACCGATCCGATCTGGTTCGACGAGGACGGGCACGAGGCGCTTCGCGTGACCGTCGCCCGCTGGCTGGTCGGCGTATCGCTGATCGTGCTGCTCGTGGCGTGCGCGAACGTGGCGAACCTGCTGCTCGCGCGCGCGGTGCGGCACAGCCGCGAGATCGCGGTGCGGCTCGCGCTCGGCATCTCGCGCACGCGCCTGGTGCGCATGCTGCTCGCGCACAGCCTGCTGCTGGCGGCGCTCGGCGGCGCGGCGGCGCTCGCGGTCGTGCCGATTGCCGGACGCGTGGTGCGGGCCGCGCTGCTGCCGGACGTCGAGTGGACGACGCCGCCGCTCGACGCCCGCGTGCTGCTGGTCGCCGGGGGGCTCACGCTGATCGTCGGCCTCGTGACGGGTCTGCTGCCGCTCGCGCAGACCGCGCGCGGCCGGCTGGGGGATGCGCTCAAGAGCGACGCGCGCAGCGGGGGTGGCCGCACGTCGCGGCTGCGCACCGGCCTCGCCGTCGCGCAGGCCGCGTTCTCCGTGCTGCTCCTCGTCGGTGCGGGGTTGTTCGTGCGCAGCCTGCGCAACGCCCGCGCGACCGATCTGGGCATCGAGCCGGAGCGCGTGCTCACGGTGTCGGCGGACTGGCCCGAGGCGACGGGTGAGACGCCGGACCAGCGGATGGCGGAGCGGCAGGCGCGCAGGGCGACGTTCTATCCGCCGGCGCTGGCGCGCGTGCGCGCGCTTCCGGAGGTCCGCTCCGCCGCGCTCGCCATCGGCACGCCGTTCCATTCGAGCTTCACGCAGCACCTGGAGGTTCCGGGCCTCGACTCGGTCCCGGAGCTGCCGGGCGGCGGGCCGTACATCCAGGCGGTGTCGGACGGCTACTTCGAGACTGTGGGCCTGCGCGTCCTGGCGGGGCGTGGGTTCGGTCCCGGCGACCACGAGGGAACGGAGCCGGTCACGATCGTGAACCGGACGATGGCGCGCACGCTGTGGCCGAAGGGCGACGCCATCGGTAAATGCCTGATCACCGGCCCGGGCAAGGAGGAGAACCCGTGCGCCCGGATCGTCGGCATCGTCGAGGACGCCCACCGCTTCGAGCTGCGCGAGAAGGTCGCCATGCAGTACTACGTCCCGCTCGGGCAGGAGCGAGGCATGGGCGGCACGATGCTGCTGGTGCGGCCGCGCGGCCGGCCGGCGGACGCGATCGGCACCGTGCACGCGACGCTGCGCGGCATCGACTCCTCCGTGCTATGGATCGAGATCGAGCGGCTGTCCGACTCGCTCGATCCGCAGCTGCAGCCGTGGCGACTCGGAGCGACGCTGGTCGGCGTGTTCGGCGCGCTGGCGCTGCTCATCGCGGCCGTCGGCCTCTACAGCCTGATCGCCTACATGGTCGCGAGCCGCCGTCACGAGCTCGGCGTGCGCCAGGCGCTCGGCGCTTCGCCGGGCGACGTCGTCCGGCTCGTGCTGAAGAGCGGCCTCACGCTCGCCGGCTCGGGCATCGCGCTCGGTCTGGTGCTCGCCGTGATCGGCACCCCTCGCATGCGCGACCTGCTCTACGACGCCTCCCCGCGCGACCCGCTCGTCTACGCGACGGTCGCGCTCGCGCTGCTCGCCGCCGCCGCGCTGGCGTCTCTCGTGCCGGCCCGGAGGGCCGCCCGCGTCGACCCGGCGGGAGCGCTGCGCGCCGAGTAGCTCAGGCCGACTTTCGGCCGAACGCGAAGCGGGCGTAGGCGAGCTCGGGCGCGGCGAAGTAGTCGAAGTCGAGCCGCCGGAACGCGCGCCACTCGTCGTAGATGGCGCGGAAGCCGGCGTCCTTGGAGGCGAGGTCGCCGAGAACGCCGTCGGTGGCTCGGGCGGCGGCGCGCATGATGTCGTCCGGGAAGGCGCGCAGCGCGACGCCGTTCTTCGAGACGAGCCGCTGGAGCGCCTTCGGGTTCTCGGTGTCGTAGCGGGCGAGCATGTCCTGGTTCGTGTCGCGGCAGGCGATCTCCAGGACCTGCTGGTAGCCGGCGGGGAGCTGGTCCCACGCGCGCCGGTTCACGTGCAGCGCCAGGGTCGGGCCCGGCTCCCACCAGCCCGGGTAGTAGTAGTTCTTCGCGATCTCCGCGAAGCCCAGCTTCTCGTCATCGTAGGGGCCGACCCACTCGGTCGCGTCGATCGCGCCGCGCTCGAGCGCCGGGTAGATGTCGCCGCCCGCGAGCACCTGCACGGTCACGCCCAGCCGGCTCATCACCTCGCCGCCCAGCCCGGGAATGCGCATGCGCAGGCCGCTGAGATCTGCGACTGAGCCGATCGGTCGACGGAACCACCCGCCCATCTGGCACCCCGTGTTGCCGCACGGGAAGTTGAGGATACCGAAGTCCGCGAAGATACGGCGCATCCGTTCCAGCCCGCCGCCATGGTACATCCACGCGTTCTGCTGCCTCGCGGTCAGGCCGAACGGCACGCACGAGTCGAACGCGAGCGCGGGGCTCTTGCCAATGTAGTAGTACGACGCCGTATGCCCCGCCTGGACGGTCCCCTGCTGCACGGCGTCCATGACCTGGAGCCCCGGCACCAGCTCGTTCGCGGGGTACACCCGCATCGTGAAGCGACCCCCGGTGAGCTTCGAGACCCGGTCTGCCAGCACCTCGGCGCCGCCGAACAGGATGTCGAGGCCACGAGGGAAGCTCGAGGCGACGCGCCACATGACGCGCGGGCCCGACACGCTCCCGGCCGCGCTTCCCGCGCCCCCCGCCGCTTCGCCACCGGGCCCCGCGCACGCCGCGAGGGACGCGGCCGCACCGAGCGCGCTGCCGCCGACGCCGACGCCCGCGGCCGCACCGGCGGCCCGCGCGAGGAAGGTCCGTCGCTGGATCGAGTCTCCGTTCATGGCTCTGTCAGTCGCTGGTGGTCGGGGTACGGGGCGCGGGGTCGCAGCTGCCGCGTGGAGCTCGCTTTGTACTCGTGACGACTTCGCGTTAGACTCCGCTCGCGCGGCCGGCGACGCAATCCCCCGCTTCGTCGCGCTGCCAGGCGTTCGACGCCGCGGCACTCCCACCGCCGGAACCGGTGCGCCGATCGCCCCGGTCGCCTACCTTCGGCTGCATGCGACTCCGGGACCTCTTCAGCGCCCCGCGGCCCCTCGTGGGCATGGTGCACCTGCTGCCCCTCCCCGGCTCCCCACGCTGGGATGGGTCGATGCCGCAGGTGATCGAGCGCGCGCTCTCCGACGCGCTCGCGCTCGCCGAGAACGGAATGGACGGCGTCATCGTCGAGAACTACGGCGACGTCCCCTTCTTCCCAGCCGCGGTGCCGCCCGAGACGGTCGCCGCGATCGCCGTCGTCGTCGGCGCCGTCGTCGAGGCCGTGCGCGTACCCGTGGGAGTGAACGTGCTCCGCAACGACGCGGCCGCCGCCCTCGCCGTCGCCGTCGCGACCGGCGCCGGCTTCATCCGCGTCAACGTGCACACCGGCGCCATGCTCGGCGATCAGGGCTGGCTCACCGGACGCGCGCACGAGACGCTCCGCGCGCGTGCCACGCTCGGCGCCGACGTCGCGATCCTCGCCGACGTCCTCGTGAAGCACGCCACGCCGCCCGCCGGCGTGGACGTCGGACAGGCCGCGCGCGACACCTGGCAGCGAGGGCTCGCGGACGCACTGCTGGTCACCGGACCGGCGACCGGCAGCCGCACGGATCCGGCCCGGCTGCGTCGCGTGCGCGAAGCCGTCCCCGACGCACCCGTCTGGGTCGCGAGCGGGCTCTCGCCGGAAAACGCGGCGGAGGTGATGGCGCTGGCGGACGGCGCCATCGTCGGCAGCGCGCTGGAGCGCGACGGTGTCGCCGGAAACCCGGTGGACCGCGAGCGCGTGCGCCGGCTGCTCGACGCCGTACGCGGCGGCGAGACGGGCGAGCCGATCGAGTTCTCGACCTGACCCCGCCGAAAAGCTACCTGGCCCGAAGTCGAATTTCATTTCGGGACAATAGCCGAATCGGCCTGTCTCGACGGCGGCGGCGCCAATGTCCGCTCGGCGGCGTGTAGGGCTCTGTTCGCGGTAACTGTTGGTGGTGGGGCGACAGTCGCCCCTCCCGTCAGAACGACCTCGCCGGTCCACCAGGACGACCTCGCCGGTCCACCAGGACGACCTCGCCGGTACACCAGGACGACCTCGCCGGTCCACCAGGACGACCTCGCCCGTCCACCAGGACGACCGCGCCCGTCCACCAGGACGACTTCGCCCGTCCGCCGCGGGATGACCCGCCTGCGCCGCTCGAGGCGGTGGAAGGGAGGCGTTTCGTGGCCGGCGGCTGTTCGCCCCC
This sequence comes from uncultured Gemmatimonadales bacterium, assembly GCA_963798855.1. Taxonomy (GTDB): domain Bacteria; phylum Gemmatimonadota; class Gemmatimonadetes; order Longimicrobiales; family RSA9; genus CAWCUU01. Next base: position 636,311 of record CAWCUU010000003.1, read on the forward strand.
CGGCCACCAACACTTCCTGCGAACAGAGCCCGACACCGGGTGGAGGAGATGTCCGCGCGGCGCGGCCGGCGTCCTCCGGCCGAGGCCGGTTGCGTCCCGAAATGAAATGCCGGCGATACGCGCATGGGAAGCGCTCCCCGGAAGGCGTGCCGACTGCTATCTTTAGGCGGATATTCACAACGGAGCGAGTTTCGATGCCCCTGTACGAATACGTATGCCGCGACTGCGGCGACCGGTTCGAGGCGATGCGCAGAGTAGAGGAGCGCCTCAGCGTCACGACCTGCCCGGGCTGCGGCGGCGAGCGCACGTCGCTGGCGATGTCGGCCCCGGGCTTCGTCGGCGCGGGAGCCACGACGGTGGGGGACAGCTGCGCGGCGCGCCCGAACGGTGGATGCTGCGGCGGCGCCTGCCTGAACTGAGGCGTCACGCGTCGGCGGACTGGTGAGTGGCTGTCGGGACGGCGCGACGACAGCTAGAGCGACTCTCCGGAAGGTGCCGGATCCGCGAACTCCGCGGTCCTCTTCTCGAAAAACGCGTTCAGACCCTCGGCGAAATCGGCGCCATCGGCAATCCGGGCGAGGTGCTCGAGCTCGCGGTCGAGGTGGTAGTCGAGCTGGTCCACGCCGGCGGCCTGGTTGATCAGGCTCTTCGCGACCGCGTAGGCGGGGGTCGGCCCTTCGGCGAGCCGGCGCGCGATCTCGAGGACGTCACGCTCGAAGGTGTCGTCGTCGAAGACGCCGTTGATCAGCCCGGCCCGCAGCGCCGCGTCCGCATCCAGCCGCGGGTTCAGCAACACGAGCTCCATCGCCTTTCGCAGCCCCACCAGCCTCGGCAGGAAGAAGGTCGAGCTCTCGGCGCCGGTCAGCCCGCTCTTGTGGTACGCCCACTCGAAGAACGCGGACCGCGCGGCGAAGACCAGGTCGCACGCCATCGCAATGCCGAAGCCTCCGGCCGCGGCCACGCCCTCCACCGCCGCGATGTACGGCTTCGGTGCGCGCTTGATCTCGGAGATCGTGCTGTGGATGTACTCGAGGATCGCCTTGAAGCTCTCGCCGTAACCGCGCTCGGGCGCGACGCCGGTCGGCTGCAGGTATCCGAAATCGCCCGAGTCGCCGCGCTCGCGCACGTATTTCAGGTCCGCGCCGCTGCAGAAGATGCCGCCATCGCCGCGCACGATCACGCAGCGCACCTCGGGATCGCGCGCGAGCTGCAGCCCCGCCTTGCGGAATTCCTGCGCCGTCTCGACGTCCATCGAGTTGAAGCGCTCGCGGCGGGCGATCGTCAGGATGCCGACGCCGCCGTCCCGATCGATCCGGATGTGTTTCACCGCGCCCCCCCACTGGAAGCGACGCGGCGCGGCACAACGGTCTCGGGCGCGAGCGCGCGCCCCGGAAACGCGCCGCCGACGACGCGGACCGGGAGCGGCGCGGGCTCGACGCCTACCGGGAACGGTCGCTCGACGCCCACCGGGAACGGTCGCTCGACGCCCACCGCGGCGGTGCGCGTCAGCTCGATCCCCTCCGCCCGTCCGTCCACCAGCAGCCGCCCGCCGGCCCAACGCAGCCGCCGCGCGGCGAACACCCGGATTGCCGCGTCCATCAGCGGCGCCCACGATTCGAGCATCATCCACTCCCGCTGCGCGTAGGCGTACGCCTTCAGGATGTCGCTCGCGCCGGCCATGCGGGCAGAGGCGAGCATCGGGTGCGTCGGGAACGCCCACGAGCGCGCGACCACCGGGCCGACATCGACCTCGTGCGTGACGAGGTGCACGGTCGAGCGGGTCTCCGGCTCGCGGGCGAAGATCGCCTCCCGCGTCGCGTGCAGGCCCCGATAGCTCGGCAGCCCGTCCCCGTCCACCACCGCAAGATCGCTGTCGTGGATGTTCAGGATGCGGTCCGGGAACGCCTCGAGCAGCACGTCCGTGACGACGTACAGATAGCCGCACAGGAGCACGATATCCGCGCGGAGCGCGCGCAGCATCTCGCGCGTCCTGGCGTCGTAGGCGCGCCGCGTGTGGTGGTCGCGCAGCGGCTGCTTCACGATCGAGTAGAAGCTGCGAATGCCGTGCTGCAGTACGGGGACGCCGAGCTGCTCGAGCGCGTCTGCGTCGCGGCAGCGCGGCTCGCTCGTGACGCAGCCGACGACGCGGTACGGCTGCGGGGGCACCCGCTCACCGCCGTATCGGATTCCGCCGCGCCGATCGACGGCCGCCTCGCTCTCTACTGCGCCACGGCGCAGCAGCTCCGAAAGCCCCGGCGCGCGGCCTGAGCAGAGCACGGCCACGCGCAGCGGCTCCGCGGACGCGGTCCGCGGCGGGACGACCCTCAGCATATGCGGGGCAGCGGCTCTCCGACCGACTCGGCCATCAGCCGCCGGCCGAGTCCGGTGTCCAGCACGATCCACCCGGGCCGCTCTGCGACGCATTCGCCGATGAGCGCCGCATCGGCTCCGAGCGGGTGCGCGCGCAGCGCGGCGAGCACCGCATCGACAGCCTCCGGAGCGACGCCGATCACGGCCTTGCCCTCGTTCGCGACGTGCAACGGGTCGATGCCGAGCATCTCGGCGGCCGAGCGCACCACGTCGCGGATGGGGACCTCCGGCTCGTCGATCACGATGCCGACACCGCTCTTCTCCGCCATCTCGTGCAGCGCGCTCGCGACGCCGCCGCGCGTCGGGTCCTTCATCGTGCGGATCGCGCCCGGGGCAGCGTCCAGCGCCGCCCGCACCAGCGTGTTGATCGGCGCGACGTCGGAGCGCAGGTCGCCCTCGAGCGCCAGGCCGTGCCGCCGCGCCATCAGCGCCAGGCCGTGATCCCGATCGTGCCGGTCACGATGATGCGGTCGCCCGGACGCAGCGCGTTGTCGCGCACGACGGCATCCGTCAGCGCGACGCCCGTCGTGTTGATCACGATGCCGTCGACCTCGCCTCGCCCCATCACCTTCGTGTCGCCGGTGACGATCGGGGCGCCGGCCTCGCGGCAGGTCTCCAGCATCGAGAGCTGAATCCGCTCGAGCTCCGCGCGCGGGAAGCCGTCCTCGATGATGACCGCGCAGGTGAGCGCGAGCGGCTCCGTCGCCCCCATCATGGCGAGGTCGTTGACCGTGCCGGCGACGGCGAGCCGGCCGATGTCGCCGCCCGGGAAGACGATCGGGTGGACGACGTGCGAGTCGGTCGTGACGATCAGCCAGCGGTCGCCGACACGCAACGCGGCGCCGTCGTCCATCGCGGCGAGGCCGAAGCCGTCCACGGGCATGTCGGCGTATCCACGCGCGAGCGTCTCCTCGATCAGTCGGCGCATCGCCTTGCCGCCCGCGCCGTGCTTCAGCGTGATCCGCTGCTCGCCGTTCGGTCCCGGCGAGTCCAATCCGGGGACGGCGCACGCGAGGCCGCCGACAGGGATCTCGGTCGTGCTCATAGGTCGGGGTGCCCGCCGTACTGGTGCCAGATGCGGCACGTGCCCTCGTTGCTGACCATGCACGCGCCGACCGGCGTCTCCGGCGTGCACTCCTTGCCGAACAGCGAGCAGCCGTGCGGCGACGCGATGCCGGCCATGATGTCGCCGCAGATGCAGGTCTGCAGCAGCGCGGAGGGGGCGTGCGTCCAGAGCCGGCGCCACGTCGATGCGGAAGCGGCGGCGCGCGTCGACGTGCGCGAACTCGTCGCGCAGCCGCAGGTTCCCGTTCGGTACGTGGGCGATGCCGCGCCAGCGGCCTCCCATGCGTCCGGAACACGCGCCAGAGCTGCGCCTGCGCGTTCAGGTTGCCCTCGGCCGTGACGCAGCGCGGGAACATGTTCACGACCGCGGCCTCACCGTCGCGCACCAGCTCGGCCAGCTTCAGCAGCCCCGCGAGGATGTCCAGCGGCTCGAAGCCGGCGACGACGACGGGGATCCCGTGCTTCTCCACGAAGCGCTCGAAGATCGCCGAGCCGGTGATCGTCGCCGCGTGGCCCGCGGCGAGGAAGCCCTCGATGCGCGTCATCGGCATCTCCGCGACGATCTCCATCACCGGCGGGATGTACTTGTGCGCGGAGAGCACGGAGAAGTTCGGCGGCGGGTCGTCGAGGATCACCGCGGCGGTGGCGACGGCGGTCGTCTCGAAGCCGCTCGCGAAGAAGACGATCTCCTCCTCGCTGCGCCTGGCCAGCTCGGCGGCCTCCGACGCGCTGTAGACCACGTAGACCGTCGCTCCCTCCGCCTGCGCGTCCGCCAGCGAGCGGGAGGTGCCGGGGACCTTCAGCATGTCGCCGTAGGTCGCGACGTGCACGCCGTCCTGCGCCAGCACGACCGCCTCGTCCACCTCCGGCACGTCGGTGACGCAGACGGGGCAGCCGGGGCCCATGATCACGTCGAGGCGGCGCGGGATCAGCGAGCGCAGCCCGAACTTCGCGATCGACTGCTCGTGGCTGCCGCAGACGTGCATGACCGAGATCCGCTCACGGCCGGTCGCGGCGCACACGGCCTCGATCGCCGCCGCCAGCTCCCGGGCGCGCGCGGGATCGCGAAACTTCAGCTCGCGCGAGGCGCGGTCGGAGGGCGACGTCGCAGCCGCGGCCCCCGCGGCCGGACCGGCTGTCGTCGCCACGCCACCTCCGAGCTCAGGCATCGGCGGCCTCCGCGGCCGCGGGGCTGGAGGTGAGCGCGTCGATCTCGGCGCGGACGTCGTCGGCCATCATGTCCCCGCCGGCCTCGCGCAGCAGCAGCTCGTAGAGCGCGAGCGTCTCGGCAATGTCCTCGGCGGCAATGCGCCGGATGGCGAATCCCACGTGATTGAGGATGTAGTCGCCCGGCACGACGGGCTCGTCCACGACGTCGAGGCGCGTCTCTCGCCGGACGCCGAAGAAGTCGACCGTCGCCACCCGGCCATTCACGGAGACCACCTTACCCGGTACGCCGAGACACATGCGGCACCTCCCGCTCGATCGGCCGCGCGCCGGCCCCCTCCACGGAGGCGTCCGACACGGCTGGCGCGTGCACCCCTGATGGCTAGGCGCGGGCGACTGGAGGGGCTATCGGGAGAAGGCCGCGGCGGGCGTAGGGGCCGGCCCGACGGGCCGGCAACGGCGTGGGGAATGTCCTTACGAGAGCAGCGCCCGCTCCAGCGTATGGCGGGCCCGGTGCAGGTACACCTTCGAGGCGGACGTGGTGATGTGGAGCAGCTGCGCGATCTCCGGGTGCGAGTAGCCCTCGAGGCGGAGGATGAAGACGCGGCGCTGCGTCTGCGGCAGCGTGCCCAGCGTGCGCTCGAGCTGGACCCGGTCCACCGGCGAGGACTCGGACGAGCGCGCCCGCAGCACCGAGACGTCCGGAAGTCGCATCTCGCGTCGTCGCTTCGTGGTCCGCAGCACCATCAGCGAAGCGCGCACAGCCAGCGTCTTGAGCCAGCCCTCGAGGTTGCCGCGGTCCTCGTAGGCGTGCAGCGCGGTCGGCAGCCCCAGGAAGACGTCCTGCACGACGTCCTCGGCGTCCTGCACCGTGCCGGTCAGACGAAACGCCACGGCGAACAGCATCCCGCCGTAGCGGTCGTACAGCTCACCGAGCGCCTCCGAGCTGCCTTCGGCCACCCGCGCCACCAGCACGGGCCGGAGCGCGTACGTCGAGAAGACACTGCCCCGCGAGGGCGGTCGAGCTGGAGCTCGCCATCGGAAGTCGCCTTGCCGCGTTGAATTGTGGGATTGCGATTCAACGCTAGCAGAGCCACCACGCTGGCGCATTGGCAGAAACGCCCTATATCCTGAGCCATGCTCCACGTCCTGAACGGCGACGCGACGCGCATCCTCCTCGAGCGGTCCACGGTCCCGGGCACGCTCGCCGTCTGGGCGGACGCCCTCCACGAGGGGCCGGTACCCGGGCCGGACGACACCGCCCGAGGAGTGGCGGCGGGTCAGGGCGCGGCACCACGCGGGCTACGCCGGCTACGACGCCGCGCTCGAGACCTTGCGGGCGTGGGACGCGGGCCTCGACGCGTACACGCAGCACGACGAGGTCGTGATCTGGTGCGAGCACGACCTGTTCGATCAGCTTCTGCTGATCCGGCACCTCGGCTGGTTCGGCCGCAAGCGACCGCCGCCGGCCCGGCTGTCGCTGATCTGCATCGGCGACTACCCCGGCTTCGAGCGGTTCATGGGGCTCGGCCAGCTCGCGCCCGAGCAGCTCGCCGGGCTACTCCCGACGCGGGCGCCCGTCACGCCCGAGCAGCTGCGCCTCGGCGCCGACGCGTGGGCCGCGTTCACCGCGCCGGAGCCGATCCGGCTCGAAGAAATCGCGCGCGACGACAGCACGGATTCCCTGCCCTTCCTCGGAGCAGCGCTGCGGCGGCTGCTCGAGGAGTATCCAGCCACGCGGGACGGGCTGTCACGCACCGAGCACCGCCTGCTCGGGCTGCTGCTCGACGGACCCGCGCCCGCGGCCGAGCTGTTCACCGCGATGCACCGCGACGACGACGCCTATCATCTCACGGACCTCTCTCTGATCGCATTGCTCGAAGATCTCTCCGGTGAGCCGGCGCCGGCCATCAAGCTCGATCCGGGTGGATGGCGGCACGGCAGCTTGCCCGGTGGGACCGTACGGCTGACCGAGCTGGGCCAGGCGCTGCTCGCCGGCGAAGCGGACCGGTCACGATCCCACCCGCTCGACCGTTGGATAGGGCGGTGTGCACCTCCACGGACCCGAGCCGCGCTGGCGCTGGGACCGCGAGCGCACCCTGCTCGTACGGATGGACGCGTGAGCCGCCTCGTCCGGGAAAAGCCATGCAGATCGTGAGGAACGGCGATACAGCCACCCGACCGAGCCGCACCCTTCGCTTCACCGCGCTGCTCTCGACGCTCGCGCTGACCGCGGCGATCGGCGCGGCCGGGGCAGGCGCGCAGGCGGTGTCCGGGCGGATCATCGAGCGCGATGGTGGCGCCCCGATCGCAGGGGCGCAGGTGCTGCTGCTCGACATCGAGCGCGACCGCGCGGCCGCGACCACCGACAGCACCGGCGCGTTCTATGTCAGCGCGCCCGGCAAGGGCATCTACGCGCTCCGCGTCGAGCGGATCGGCTACGAGCCTACCGTGACGGACACCTTCTCGGTCTCGAGAGGCGAGATCCTGGAGGTGGAGCTGCGCATCGGCACGCAGCCGGTGCCGATCCAGCCGCTCGTCGTCATCGGCCGCCGTGAGCTGCCTCCCGGGGCCGTGGAGTTCCAGCGGCGCTACGAGCAGCGGAGCAAGGCCGGCTTCGGCCGCTTCATGACGCGCGAGGACATCGCGCACGAGCGCGCCCGCGCCACGTCCAACCTGCTCACCCGCTTCCCGGAGCTGCACGTCTACTACCTCTCCACCGACGAGGCGCGCGGTGCGTCCAGCACGCAGCTCACCATGAACTCCAACGGCCAGCCGTGCATCCCGCGCACCTACATCGACGGCACCTACATTCGGCCCGAGATGACCGACTTCGACAAGCTCGTCACCCCCGATGAGCTCGCCGGCGTCGAGTTCTACCGCTCGCCGACCGAGGCGCCGCCGCAGTACCAGGACCCGTACGGCTGCGGCACGCTCCTCCTGTGGACGCGCTCCGACGCGCAGTCACGCGGCGGCTCCGGCTGGTTCCGCTGGGCGCTCGGCGGCGGGCTCGGGCTGTTGATCGGGGTGCTGTTCTTCGGGATGCGATGAGCTCGGGCGGCGCGGGGGCGGGGGCGTAGCCACGATCCGCGGCGCAGCGCCGACGCCGGACGAAAGCCTTGACAATCTGGGTAAGGGCCGGCACCGTGGGCCTGTCCATATGCCTAGGTAATCTGTGTATACGACGATGACGAAAGAACGCTCGGACCACCTGCACGGCACCCTCGATGCCCTGATCCTGAAGACGCTGTCGTGGGGACCGCGGCACGGCTACGCCGTCGCGAGGTGGCTCGAGGATACGACCGATGAGGCGCTGCGGATCGAAGAGGGGTCGCTGTATCCGGCGCTGTACCGACTGGAGAAGCGCGGCTGGATCGAGGCGGAATGGGGGACGTCGGAGCTGGGTCGGCGCGCGAAGTTCTACGGGCTGACTGCGCGGGGGCGGGCGGAGCTGCGACGGGAGACGGCGGAGTGGGCGCGCTTCTCGGCGGCGGTCTCGCGGGTGCTCCTGGCGGCCGGGTGAGGAGCGCCATGGGGGAGCAGCGGGGGTTGTGGCGCTGGCTGTGGCGCGGCGGCGCATCGACGGAGGTGGAGGAGGAGCTGTCGTTCCACCTGACGATGCGGGCGCGGGAGCTGGAGTCGCGGGGGGCGGAGCCGGAAGAGGCGCGGCGGGAGGCGCGTCGTCGCTTCGGGGACGTGGATAGGGTGGCGGCGGAGTGCCGGCGGATCCTGACGAGCACGGAGCGGAAGATGAGGCGCACGCGGTACATCGCGGAGCTCGCGCAGGACGCGCGGCAGGCGGTGCGACAGTTCGGTCGGTCGCGCGGCTTCACGGCCGTCGCGGTTCTGACGCTGGGGATCGGGATCGGCGCGACCACGGCGATCTTCAGCGTGGTGGACGGGATCCTGCTTCGACCGCTTCCGTACCCGGCGAGCGATCGTCTGGTAGCGTCCCACTCGCAGGACCGGAAGAGCGGCGACATGTGGTACGTGACGTACGCGGACTACGAGGACTGGCGGAGGGAGGGCGTCTTCGCGCACGTGGCGCTCTTCCAGCCGATGAGGCTGAACGCGGTCGGGGATGCCGGTCCGGAGCGGGTCGAGGCGGCGGTCACGACGGAGGACTTCTTCCCCGCCCTGGGACTCGCTCCGCTGCTCGGCCACCTGCCCGGTCCCGACCTGTACCGGCCCGGCAGCGGTCGCACCGCGGTGATCTCGTACGGGCTGTGGCAGCGGCGCTTCGGCGGCGCGCGGGACGTGGTCGGCCGGACGCTGCGACTGACCGGCGGCCCCGCCGAGATCGTCGCGGTCATGCCTCCGCAGCTCGACTTCCCGGCCGGCACGGACGTGTGGGTACCCTTCAGGCAGACGCCCGCGGATCGACCGGAATTGCGCGAGCGCGACAACTACATCTTCGACGCCGTGGCGCGTCTCGCGCCGGGCGCGACGCTCGAGTCGACGCGCGCGCGCCTGGCGACGCTCGCCGCGCGCGTGGAGCGGGAGGAGACGCAGACGCGGGCCGCGGTGACCGTCACGGCCGAGCCGCTCGCGGACGGGCTCGTCGGCCGGACGCTGACCCGCATGCTGTGGATCCTGCTCGGTGCCGTCGCGTTCGTGCTGCTGATCGGGTGCGTGAACGTCGCGAACCTGCTCCTGAGCCGCTCGACCACGCGGGCGCGGGAGCTCGCCGTGCGCGCCGCGCTCGGCGCCGGCCGCGGACGGCTGCTCCGCCAGCTGCTCACCGAGTCAGCGCTGCTCGGCGCCGTCGGCGGAGCGCTGGGCGTGCTGCTCGCCTTCCTGGGCGTGAAGCTCCTCGTCGCGTATGCTCCCGGGGACACGCCACGCCTGGGCGACGTCCGCCTCAGCATCGTCGCGCTCGCCTTCGCGCTCGGCATCTCCCTGCTCTCCGCGTTGCTCTTCGGTCTCGCGCCCGCGCTGCACATGAGCGCAGACGCGCGCGCGGCGCGATCGCTGGCGGGCGAGGACGTGCGCACGACGGCCGGCCGGCGGGGACGGCGCTCGCGGCGCGCGCTGATCGTGGCGGAGCTCGCGCTCTCGCTGGTCCTCCTCGTCGGGGCGGGTCTGCTGCTGCGCAGCCTGCTGCGGCTGACCCGAACCGACCCGGGCTTCTCGACCGCGCACGTCGTCACCTTCGAGCTCGCGCTGCAGGGCGACCGCTACGAGCCGGACGGGGCGACCGAGGGATTCTACCGCAGCCTTCTGGAGCGCGTGCGCGCCCTGCCGGGCGTCGAGTCCGCGAGCGCCGTCTCCTCGCTGCCGATCGGAGGCGGCGGCTTATATCTCGGACGGGCCTTCCTGCCCGAGGGTCGGCCCGAGCCGCCGGCCGGCGAGGAGGTCATCGGTCCGTGGGTCGTCGCGGAGCCGGGCTCCTTCCGCACGCTGCGCCTGCCGCTGCTGAAGGGCCGCGACTTCACTGACGCCGACAATGCCGGCTCGACGCCGGTCATGATCGTGAACCGGGAGTTCGCGCGTCGCACGTTCGGCGGGGAGTCCGCGGTCGGGAAGCGCGTGCGCTCCTGGCGCGACGAGAACGTCTACCGCGAGATCGTAGGTGTCGTGGACGACGTCCGCTTCTTCAGCGCGGGCGACTCGATCCGGCCGGTCGTCTACGTGCCCCACGCGCAGAACGAGTGGGGTCAGATGGAGGTCATCGTCCGCTCGAGCGCGCCCGTCGCGACGCTGATGGCGGGCGTGCGCCGCGAGCTGGCCGGACTCGACGCGTCGCTGCCCATCTCGAACGTCCAGACCATGGACCGCGTCTTCCGCGATTCGGTCGCGCCGCAACGCACGGCGGCGCTGCTCATGTCACTCTTCGCGGTCGTCGCTCTCGTGCTCGCGGCCGTGGGCACCTACGGCGTGCTCGCCTACCTCGTCGCGCACCGTCGACGCGAGATCGGCGTGCGCATGGCCCTCGGCGCCTCGAGCGGCGACGTCGCCCGCATGGTGGTGCGTGAGGCGGCGCTGCTCGTCGCCCTCGCGCTGGCCCTCGGCACGACCGGCGCCCTCGTGCTGAGCCGGCTCCTCACCTCGGTCCTCTACGAGGTGCCGGCGACGGACGTCGCCGTCTACGTCGCGGTGCCGGTCCTGCTCGGGGCCGTCGCGCTCATCGCGAGCTGGCTGCCGGCGCGCAGGGCCGCCTCCGTCGACCCGGCGCTGGCCATGCGGGTCGAGACGTAGCGGTGCTCCCGCCCGGTTACGCGGAGCACGCGCCGCCGCCGGGGCTGCGCGAGCGCGTCGTCTGCTTCTGGACACGGGTGGCGACGCGTGCGGAGCCCGGGCCCGGACGAGATCCGACCCTCGACGCCGAGCGGCCGTCCGCCGGGGCGACGGCCGTGCGCGTGCTCCCCGACAACTGCGTCGACATCATCCTCGCCTTCGACGGGGACTGCTCCGCCGAGGCGACGGGCGTCGGGGCGATGACGCGACCGCTCCTGGTGCCCGGCCCCGTCCCGCGGTTCACGATCGGCGTGCGGTTCCGGCCTGGCAATGCGCTCGCGGCGTTCGGCCTGCCGGGCGGCGAGCTCACCGACGAGACGGTGCCGTGGGCGGAGCTGGCGGCCGAAGCGGACGCGGAGCTCGAGCGGCTCACGGCGGTGGAGTCGGATCGCGGAAAGCTCGAGGCGATGATCGCGCTCGTCGAGCGCCGGCTGGTCGGAGCGGCGACGTCTCCCCGCTACGTCCGGGAGGCGGTGCGGAGGCTCGACGCGGCCGCCGGTGGTGTGCGGATCGGGCGGCTGGCCGATGATCTTGGCGTGACCCGCCAGCAGCTCGCCCGGCAGTTCGCCATCCACGTGGGCGTCTCGCCTAAGACGTTCGCGCGCGTGACCCGCATGCGCGCGACGCTCGCGCGCGCCCACGCCGCCCGCGCCGCCCACCCCCGCCCGATCGCCTGGAGCGCCCTGGCCTTCGAGCTCGGCTACGCCGACCAGCCCCACCTGATCGAGGAGATGCGCGCGCTCGCCGGGCTCACGCCGACGGAGTGGGCGACTCGGTTGGACGTCCGACCGTAGGCCGGCGCGCGGGGGGGCGGCGCGCGGGCGGGCGGCGGGCGCGCGGGCGGGCGGCCGGCGGGCGGCGCGCGGGCGGGGGCGGAGGCGGAGGCGGGCGGGGCGGAGGCGGGCGAAAACGACCGATCGCTGCGCCCGCGAGCGCGATTGTCGCTTTCAGTACGCCACCCGCACAGAACCCGTCCGCGGATCACCCGTCCGGCGGGAGCGGCGGCACTTCGCGCACGCTATTCGGAGGAAACGTGACGAACAGCGGAGCCGGGATCCGCGCTCGGCACGTTTCGCTCGGTCTGCGGGCGCGAACGGGATCGTCGGCGTCGGATCACGGTCTCGGCTCTCACCGTGCCAGAGGCAGTCGATCGGCACGGCCCCGGGGTAAGGCCCAGCTAACCGCGGAGACCGCCGGGCCGCCGAGAGCTTCGCGGCCCCGCATCGGGGCCCGACGCAGCTCACACGATTCGTGGTTCTGTCTGCGACGAAGCCGGCGGCTCGTTGCGTCGCCCGCCGTCTCCGCTTCCTCGGCGCTCTCCGCGGTGAAACCCTCTCCGCGTCCTCCGTGCTCTCGGCGGTGAAGCTACCGCGCCCGCGCCCGCCTCAGCATCCAGCCGTACAGCCAGACGATCGCGCCGACGAAGCAGATGAGCCCGATCCAGGGCGCGAGCACGAAGTCCTCGGGGACCAGGCCGATCGGCGCTTCCTTCGACAGCCCGACGATCAGGCCGGCGTTGAGCACGCCCCAGAGGCTCTCGCCGACGATCAGCCCGGACGCGACGAGGGTGCCGAGCCGCTCGGCGCGCTCCGGGTCCGGCGCCGTGCGCGTACGGCGGCGATACGCGTGCGAGATGACCGCTCCGACGACCACGGCGAACGTCGCCGACATCGGCAGGTAGATGCCGATGCCGACCGCGAGCGGCGGGATACGCAGCTTCTTCAGCGCGCCGAGCGTCGTGTCGAGCAGGATGATGCCGACGCCGACGAGCCCGCCGATGCCGATCATGCGCCAGTCCAGATTTCCGCCGATGACCCCCTGCGCGAGCGCGGAGATCAGCGTCGCCTGCGGCGCCGGCAGCGGGTTCGGCGCGACGACGTTCACGTTCGGAGCGCCGGCGAAGCCGTACGCGTGCGCGAGCAGATCGAGCACCCACGGGATGACGGCCGCGCCCGCGATGACGCCGACGATCAGCGCGATCTGCTGTCGCCTCGGCGAAGCGCCGACGAGCTGACCCGTCTTCAGGTCCTGCAGGTTGTCGTTCGAGATCGTCGCGCACGCGAACAGGATCGCGGTGACGAACAGCGCGAACGCGACGAGCGCCGTACGCGTGTCCGGCGAAGGCGGGACGACGACCGCGACGGCCGAGGCGCACACCACGATGGACAGGATGCCGACGCCCGAGATCGGGCTGTTCGAGGCGCCGATCAGGCCCGCCATGTAGCCGCAGATGCCCGCGATGACGAAGCCGCCCACCAGCACGAACGGCACCGCGACCATCGTGAGCCGCCACGCTTCGGGCGCGAGCGACGTCGAGCGCGCGAAGGAGATCGCGAGCCACCCCGCGATGACCATCGAGGCGACCGTCAGCGCCAGGATCCACGACGGCGAGAGGTCGCGGTCGAGCTCGTCGGCCGTCGCCGCCGCGCGCGAGGCGGCGAGCGTGCTGACGAGCCCGCCGACCACCGGCTTCGTCAGCGTCGCCAGCGTGTAGATCGCCGCGACGCCGATCGTGCCCGCGCCGATGAAGCGCACCTGCGTGCTCCAGATGTGCAGCGTGTGCGTCGCGAGGTCGACCCCGGCGGCCGCCGGCGCGAGCGTGGTCAGGATCGGCACGGCGACCGCCCACGCGATCACCAGCCCGAGCAGCATCGCCATCCCGACCGACAGCCCCACGAGATGTCCCGCGCCGAGCAATGCCAGTGACCACGCGACGTCGTAGCCGCTCGACGCCAGCGCGCCGACGCGGAAGAAGCCGCTCACCTCCGCCGCCGCGATGCGGGTGGCGGTCAGGATCGCGAGCCCCGCGGACGCGATCGACCCCAGCGTCACGGCCACGAGCCCTTCCCCTGCCTCGCCCGTCTCGTCGACCGTTCCACGGCGGGTGCCCGAGCCCACCTTCAGCACCTCGGCGGCCGCGACACCCTCCGGGTACGGCAGGTCGGACGTGGTGACCAGCGCGCGACGCAGCGGGATCGTGAACAGCACGCCGAGCACGCCGCCGCTCACGCACACGAGAAACGACTGCCAGAACGGGAAGCCCGTCCACCAGCCGATGATCACGAGACCCGGCAGCACGAAGATGATCGCCGACAGCGTGCCCGCCGCGGACGCGACCGTCTGCACGATGTTGTTCTCGAGGATCGTCGAGTCGCGGAAGTTCCGCAGGATCGCCATCGAGATCACCGCCGCCGGGATCGACGACGCGAACGTCAGCCCGACCCGCAGGCCGAGGTACACGTTCGCCGCCGTGAACACGGTCGTGATCAGCGCGCCGAGGATCAGCCCCCGGACCGTCAGCTCTTTCGGGTTCATGGGGTGGGGATATTAGGGCGAGGGCGAGGGCGAGGGCTAGGGCTAGGGCACGGGCTAGGGCTAGGGCACGGGCTAGGGCACGGGCTAGGGCGAGGGCGAGGGCGAGGGCGAGGGCGAGGGCTAGGGATCAGCGGCGAGGGCTTCCGTCGTGCCGGTCATTCGTCCATCAAGGACTGGCACGCGGTGGCATCCGTCATCAATCCCGCACCGACAACGGGCGACGGCCGCGAACCCTCCACAACCAGTAAAACATCGCGCCAAACAGCAGCAGGATCGGCAGCGCGCGCATGGGTCCCGTCGTGAACGGCCCGGGGAGCACCTTCGCCACGCGCTCGCGTATGGAGAAGAACGATCCGGCCGCGATGAAGAGAGCGAAGCACATCCGCCACAGGTGCCGCGCCAGTCGCGGCCCGCCGCGCCTCACCCCGAAGCGCAGCACGCGCACGTCCCCAGCCGCCGCCAGGATCATGACCGTGGCCAGAAGGAAGAGCATCGGGAATGGGACGCCGTCGAGCAGACCACCGGGGCTGTTGAAGGCCCTCACGCCGGCTGCCAGGTCGACGGTCGCGAGGCCGACCGCGACCGCCAGCCCGGCTACATTGATCCGGCGGGTCCACGGCGACACGGGACGGACCGTCGTCAAGGCCGTGATGACGAAGTAAGCCGTCATCAGCGCGGCGAACGCGTTCGAGGGTGAGGGACTCTTGCGAAACGAGAGGATCGAGGCGCTCGAGCCCATCACCAGCATGGCGCAGACGAACAGCATGCCGCTCTGGCGGTGGAGGCTCCCGCCCTTCTTGACGAGCAGAGCCGTGGCGCCCAGGACAACGGCGAGCCCGCCGGCAGCAACGTGGATCAGCAGGAGCACGCGGCCTCCGCCTACTCGGCCCGCAACGCCTCCGCGGGGTCGACCCTCGCCGCCCTCGCTGCCGGCACCCAGCACGACGCCAGCCCGATCGCGGTGAGCACCAGCGCGACCGCTGCCAGCGTCGTCGGGTCGTAGGGAGTCACGCCGAACAGCAGCCCGCGCAGCAGTCGAGCGGCGAGCAGCGCGGCCGCGAGCCCGACGCCGAGCCCGATCGCGAGCAGCACGCCACCCTCGCCGAGCACCATGCGATGCACGCGCGACGCGTCGGCGCCGAGGCTCATGCGGATGCCGATCTCCGCGGTGCGCGAGCTGACCGAGAACGCGAGCACGCCGGCGATGCCGACCATCGCGATCAGCAGCGCGAGCGTGCCGAACGACGCGATGAACAGCGCGTTGAGCCGGCGAGGCGCCACGCCCTGATCGCGGATCTGCTCCATCGTCGCCACGTGCTCGATGAGCTGCTGTGGGGCGACCTCGTGCACCGCTCGAAGGACCGCCGGCCGCAGCGCGTCCGGATCCGACGACGTCCTCACGATCAGCGCGGCGCCGGTGATGACCGCCTGCGCGAAGGGTGCGTACAGCGCGGGCGTCGGATCGCCCTCGAGACCGCGGTCTCGGGTATCGCCCACGACGCCCACGACCGTGCGCCAGTCGCCGGTGAACGGCGTGAACTTCAGGACTTCGCCGGTCAGGGCGATGCGCCGGCCGATCGGATCGGCGTCGCCGAAGAGCTGCCTCGCGAAGCTCCGGCTCAGCATCACGACCGGCGCGGAGCCGCGGCGGTCGGTCGCCTGAAAAGCGCGACCGCTCAGCAGCGGGATCCCGGTCGCGGAGAAGTAGCGGGGGTCGACGGTCTTCAGCGACGCGTGCGGCGTCGGCCGATCCGGCGGTGTCGCAACGCGCTCGGCCTTCACGTCGAAGTCCATGATCGAGCCGCGCAGCGGCGCGCTCGACCCCATCGCCACGATGTCGACACCGGGCAGCGCGGCCACGCGATCCCGCACGCGACTGTACTTCGCCAGGTTTTCGGGCTGCTTCATCACCTCGCGCAGGATGTCGCCGCCGAGCGGCAGGTCCATTGTCAGCACGTGGTCCACGCGCACGCCCGTCTCGACCGACTGCAGCTTTCCGAGGGTGCGCACCAGCAGCCCCGCGCCCGTGAGCAGCACCATGCAGACGGCGATCTGGCCCACGACGAGCGAACGCTGTAGCCGCTGTCGTCCCCGTCCCAACGTGGTCCGGCGGCCGGACGGCGCGAGCGACGTCGCCAGCGCGCGCTCGCCGCCGAGGCGGGGGATGAACGACAGCGCGATCGCGGCGACCACGCTCGTCGCGAGTCCCACCGCCAGCACGACGGCGTCGAGACGGATCCCGTCGGCACGCGGCGAAAACTGCGCGGCGAAGCTCACGAGCAACCGCAGCCCCGCGAGCGCGACCAGCACGCCGAGCGCGCCGCCGAGCAGGGCGAGCGTCAGGTTCTCGACGAGAAGCAGGCGACGCAGCCGGGCGCGACCCGCGCCCAGCGCCGAGCGCACGAGCATCTCCCGCTCGCGGCCGACGCCACGCATCAGCGTGAGGTTCGAGACGTTCGCGCACGCGATCAACAGCACGAACGCCGCGGCGCCCATGAGCAGCCAGAACGTGAGCGACGCCCGCTCGTTCTCGGCGTCGCGCAGCGTCGACATCGTGATCTCGTGCCGCGCCGCCTTCTCGTACGACTCCGGGTGGTCGCGGAACATCCTCGCAGCGATCCGGTCCGCGTCCGCTCGCGCCTGCTCCACCGTCGCGCCCGGCGCCAGACGCGCGAAGAGCGCCGACATGCGGTGCGTGCGCTCGGTCACCATCGTCGCGCTCAGATGGTGCGGGCTCGTCACCGTGTTGACGTACACGTCCGTCGGCTGCGGATACTGCGGCGCGGGCTCCAGCACGCCGACGATCGTCGTGACCTTCTCGTTCAGCCGCACGGTCCGCCCCAACACGCGCCGGTCGCCGCCGAAGTGCTCGATCCAGTAGTCGTGCGACAGCACCGCGACCGGCTCCGCGGCCGCCCCGTCGTCCGCCGTCCTGGTGAGGCGGCCGAGCACCGGCTCGAGACCCATCACGTCGAAGTAGTTGCCGCCCACCACCGCGGTGCGGACACGAACCGGGATGCCATCGGCGCCCACGAGCGTGAACGGCAGCACGTTCGAGTAGTCCGCGATCTCGGACAGCGTCCTCGACGACGCGCGGAAATCGGCGATCTCCGGCACCGAGAACAGCACGTCGTGCCGCTCCACGCCCGGCGCGGACTGCCGCACGTACACCAGCCGGTCGCCATCCCGGTTCGGCAGCGACTTCAGCAGCGTGCCGCGCAGCAACGCGAACATCGCCGTATTCGCTCCGATCCCCAGCGCCAGTGTCAGCACCACCGCGATCGCGAAGCCCGGCTGACGTCGCAGGCTACGCAGCGCGAACACGATGTCGCGTACGAGGTCCTCCATCCCTCGCGTGCTCCGCGCGTCACGCACCCGCTCCTTCTGCGACTCCAGCCCGCCGAGCGCGCGCAACGCCGCCGTGCGCGCCTCCCCCGGCGACATTCCCTGCCGAATATTCTCCTCCGTCTGCCGCTCCACGTGGTACGCCAGCTCGTCGTCCAGCTCCCGCTCGACGTCGGCCCGCAGGAACAGCGACCGCAACCGCAGCGGGACGATCCGCACCAGGCGATCGAACGTCATGTCACACCTCCTGCAGGCGCACGACCGCCGTGATCGCGGCCGCAAGACGCTCCCAGTTGCTCGCCTCCAGCTCGAGCTGCTTTCGACCCGCCCGCGTCAGCGAGTAGAACTTCGCCCGCCGGTTGTTCTCGCTCCGCCGCCACTCCGACCGCAGCCACCCCTCCTGCTCCAGCTTGTGGAGCGCCGGATAGAGGGAGCCGTCGCTCACCTGCAGCACCTCGGACGAGACCTGCTTCAGCCGCTGCCCGATCGCCCAGCCGTTCATCGGCTCGAGCGCCAGCATCTTCAGGATCAGCAGGTCGAGGGTGCCCTGTACGAGGTCGTTCGGCTTGCTCATGGCTCGGGGCTCCGCTCGGTTACGGCTTCACTCGATTACCTAGTGGTAGATAACGCGAGACCTCTCGGTAAGCAAGGGGTGTGAGGGCGGGCGAGGGTCCCAGCGGCGGGGTCACGTGGCCGGGAATCGCCACGAAGGTAGTTCACATCGCAAACCATCGTCCTGCTATGTAAGTCCTTACGAAGCAAGGAGTTGGGCGACGGACAGATGATTGACGTGGTGAAGCGACTTGCCCGGCTCGGCAAGAGTACGTGCGGCGTCGGCCTGACGGGCGTCGGGACCGCGAGAATACCCTCGTGGATCTTCGCTTCCGCAGGGAACCGGGCTGGCGCCGGCGGCGGCGCGTGACGGGAACCGGGCCTGCTCGTCAAAGTAGTAACCCAAACACTCGCCACTCCAACGAAGGAATCTCCAATGTCGGAGAGAGTCTGGGTGCATACGCCCGATCCGGTGCGCATCGTCGCGCGCGCAGAGGAGGGCGGGCGTGTGACCTACCTGTGCGATGGCCGGCCCATCGGAGGCACCGTCGGCGATCCCTGCGACCTCGAGCAGCTCGACCGCACCGGCGCCTTCGCCGAGCCGCGCTACATCGGGATGCTGGCCACGGTCAGCGGCTTCGTCGTCGAGGGTGTGCTGTTCGCGGTGATCCCGCCGCCGGCGCTCGCACAGGATCAGGCGCAACGCGCGGGCGCCGAGGCGTTGATGGAGGCAGTCCGACCGCTGAACGGCCTGTCAGCGATCCGTCATCCGATCGGCACGCTCGAGGTCCGGATCTTCGGCGCGGCCGATGGGCTGGACGCCGCTTCGCGCGCGCTCGCGTCGCACCTCGGGCTGGAGGCGATGGAATCGGCGGAGAGCCGCGCGATCCGCGAGCTGCTGGAGTCGATGGACTAGCGTCCTACGCGACCTCACTCCGCGCGCACGGACAGCGCGTGCCTGAAGACGTTGAGCGGATCCCAGCGCGCGATCGCTCCGCACTTCGTGGACCACGGCCTGCGCGGGGCGGGGGTCCTCGCCGCAGGATATGCGGGAAACCCCCAACGGCGGGCGCTCCCTGCGGTCGATATGGGCGTTCACCGCAGTATGTGCGGGAACCCCCCCTCGCCGGCCGCTCCCTGCGGTCGAGATGGGGCGTTCACCGCAGTACGGTCGAATCCCGCCTGGCCATGGACGGGAGCACGCTCCAGGCGGCGAGCACGCGACTACCGTCGCGATCGAGAAGCAATGCGCATGGCATCTCGGCTCCGGCCTCATGGGCGGCAAGCTCGGGACGATCTTCGCCCGAGCCGGCCACGACGTCGTGTTCAGCTATTCACACAGCGACGAGAAGCTGGAGCGGCTAGGCGACGATGCGGCGAGCAAGGAAGTCGCGGCAGGGCTGATCCGCGACGCGGGCTTCGACCCCGTCGACGCGGGCCCGCTACGGGTCGCGCGGTACAGCGAGCCGTTCGCGCTGCTCGTCGCGCAGCTGGCGTACGAAGGGGAGGAGGGGCCGGAGCTGGCGTACCGCTTCGAGCGCTGGCGGGCGGAAGGGAGCGAGGCGCAGAATGGGCGATCGGCGGAGGGTGGCGCGTAGACTTCCAGACCAGGAGGCGGCATGGCGGAACTCGGGGAGTGGAAGAGCTTCTACGTGATCGTCGGCTCGGCCGCGGCCGTCCTGATCGGGCTGCAGTTCGTGATGATGACGCTCGTCGCCGCGGCCCCCGTCCGCGCGCGCAGGAGGCCGGCGCCGCGTTCGCGACGCCGACGATCGTCCACTTCGGCACGCCTTTCTTCGTCGCGGCGCTGCTGCGCATGCCGTGGCACGCGATCGGCGCGCCGGCGGTGCTGTGGGGTGTCGTGGGGCTGGGCGGCCTCGTGTACACGGGCCTCGTCGTCCGCCGGATGCGGGCTCAAACCGCGTACCGCCCCGAGGGCGAAGACTGGCTGTTCCACGCCGCGCTGCCCTTCGTGGCGTACGGCGACCTGGCGGTCACTTCGGTCGTCGCGCTCTCCCACGTTCGCGGCGCGCTGTTCGGAGTCGGAGCGGCGACGCTGCTGCTGCTCTGCGTCGGCATCCACAACGCGTGGGACGCCGTGGCCTACCACGTGTTCGTGAACATGGGCGACGGCCGCGGGTGAGACATCGCGGTCGCAGAGATAGGGTCGCTGTTTCCTACGCCACCTCGCGCGCGTCCGGCTCGGGGTCGAGCCGCGTCACGTAAACGGCGAAGACGGCCAACAGTCCGGCAATGACGCCCCACTCCGCCAACCCCAGCAGGACCGGAGAGTCCACTCCGAGAGCAGGCAGCGCGCTCTCCGCCTGCTTCAAACCCAGCAGGACGACGATCCCGATCCGTGTCGCGAGCAGGGCCCGCAGCTCCAGCGTCCGCAAGCGCTCGTCGAGACGGAGCGCTGTCCGGGGCTCACCGAGATGTGCCCTCGCGCGCTGCGGCAGGCCGGGTCCCGAGCGGGCGTACCAGAGGGACAGGACGAATCCCCCGATGACCACGCCCCCCTGCAGGGCCACCATGCCGAAAACGTCGGCTTCGCCGGCCCGTATGGCGATCACGGCGAGCACGAGCGTCGCGATCCACGCCGCCACTGGGACGACCTCCCACGCGATCCCGTAGTGCCGGGACAGCCTGCCACGCTCTAGCGTCGCGGTGCGTTTGGCGGGCGCCGGAACGCCCGCCGCGAGAGCCCGTACCCGCCGACGATCCCGGGCGTAGCCGATGAGAAAGACGACTGCCGATGCGAGCGAGACTCCCGCGACCGCGAGCTTCCGCACCGCCGGACCCGCGGCTGCGGTTACGGCCAGGCCGAGCACCAGGAGCAGCACGACTCCCACTGACCATCGAGCACGTCCCAGGCGCCGGCGATACCGCCCGATGTCGGCGACCGTCTCGGGCGGCAGCTCCCGAGCCCCGACGAGATAGTCCGGCAGCACTCGACTCAGCCGCACGGCGAGAAACTGGAACACGACGACCTGCAGCGCGACCAGAACGACCAGCACGGTGAGCTTCATGAGGATTCACCTCCCGAGGAGCCGGACGCTTCCAAGCGCCGGGTCAGAGCCTCCAGGATCCCCCCGCGGCTCAATCCCAATGAGCGTCCTTCCTCGATCACTCGTTGGATGGCGCCCTCCAGGCGGCGGTCCGCCGCGTCCGACGCGCGGCCACGACCGCCCTCGGCGACGAACACACCACGGCGCGAACGCGTCAGCAGCACGCCTTCGTGCTCGAGAAGCGCGTAGGCCTTCGCCACGGTGTTGGGGTTGACTTCCAGATCACCCGCCAGCTGGCGCACCGACGGAAGCGGAGCGCCCGCCAACAGCGCGCCGTCCCGCACCCGCGCTCGGATCTGATCCATGATCTGCACGTAGATCGGGGTCTCGCTCGACGCGTCGACCGTGAGGACGCTCATGCAATGAGGATCGGCAGCGGTGTGACCATGGAACCCTCCATTGTCTGTCTGTACTAGTACAGAGGGAATGACCCAATGTCAAGACTGTCGCGATGGCAGCGACGCGTGCCCCTCGCGTCCGAGCGCGCGACCGGCCCGGCGAGCACGCCGTGGTCGCCGAGCAGCGCCAGACTCGGAGAGGAGCAGTGACCTGTGGAATGGCGGAGCTTTGAGGAGGCAATGATCGGCCCTTGAGGCCGTCGTCCCATCGTACGCTCGACCCTCCGGCATGGACGACGCGCCCCGGGGGCCGCGCGAGAAACCCTCATCGCTCCAGGAGACGACCATGAGATCGACCCTCCCGCCCATCCACACATGTCTGCTCGCCGGTGCGCTCCTGCTGTGCACGGCGCCGCCGGCCGTGGCCCAGCTCGACACGACGAACGTTCCCGTTCGTCCTGCGGCACGCCTGGCCGAGCTCGAGCGGTTCTTCGGCACGTACGTCTACACGGACAACTACTACGGGGGGCTCGGACCGTGGCGCGGCGCGCTCGCCGTGCGTCCCGCCGTCAAGGGCTGGTACGTCCGGTTGGTCATCGACACGCGCTTCGGCCCCATCGATCGGCGGCTCGAGACGCTCATCACCTGGGACGAGGCGCGTGGCCGCTACCGCGCGTGGAGTTTCGACACGAACCCGCCGGGGGCGCCGGGGGCGATGGAAGGCGAGGGACGGTTCGAAGGGGACGAGTTCGTGATGGAATGGAAGAACGTACCGGGGCCGCACGGGGAGCCGCCCGCGACCCTGGCAGCCGGGTGAGGATGGAAAGCCCGGACGAGCTGGTCATCGTGACGGAGGTCGATCCGGAAGACGCGGAGGCGTTTCGCATCGGCACCTGGAGGTCGAGGAGGATCTCGGCCAGGTGAGGGCGCAGCTCCCAGCGAAGGTGCTCCCTGACCGCGCGCAGGAAGTCGAGCCCGTGCTCGGCGTAGACATCGGCGACCTGGACGTTGAGCATGACCTGGTACCATCCGTAAGCCCGCCCCATTTCCTCTGGTGACAGCTTCCGCATGAGGCTCCAGTCGAGCGACAGCTCGGGCGGTTTATAGCCCGCCAGCCCGGCCGGCCAATGCCTTCCGCCTCGAAACCTTAGGGGATCGTGCGCTGGGCGACCGTCTCGGTGGCTCGTGCCCGGTCCGGTTCGGCGAAGGCTGCGGTTGCATCCTCGGGGCGCCTCCGGACGCGGCACCGGGACCGAACCCTTTGCCGGCGCGCGTGGGCGTTCCTATCTTGCGCGAGTACGCTCAACGCCTGCTCAAATCGCCCTCAAGGCGGCCTCATGCCGCGACTTGTCGCATTCGGGGGGCTCGCCCTCCTCGGCGACGACGGTCCACTCGGCGGCTCTGCAGCGCGCGGCCGGAACCTGGCGCTCCTCGCGCTTCTCGCCCGCGCCGGCGACGCCGGCCTCATGCGCGAGAAGGCCGCCGCTTACCTGTGGTCCGATAGCGACGAGGAGCGGGCCCGCCATTCGCTGGACCAGGCGCTCTATACGCTGCGCCAGACGCTCGGCTCGGAAGCGTTCGTGAGTCGTGCGACGACGGTCGCGCTCGATCACCGCGTGGTGGAATGCGACGTCGTCGCCTTCAGCCGTGCCATCGAGGCGGGGGCGATGGATCAGGCGGCCGACCTCTACGCGGGGCCGTTCCTCGACGGCTTCCACCTCCCGCGCTCGTTGGAGTTCGAGCGTTGGGTCGACCGCGAGCGGTCGGCGCTGCACGGGGACTACGTCGCCGCGCTCGAGAGGCTCGCACAGGAAGCAGCGGCCGCGGGCGACCATGCGAGCGCCGTCGCCCGATGGCGGCAGCTCGCCGCGGCCGAGCCGCTCAGCTCGCGCGTCGCGCTCGGGCTGATGCGGGCCCTCGGCAATTCGGGCGACCCCGCCGGTGCGCTTCAGACCGCCGCCGTGCACGCGTCGCTCGTGCGCGAGGAAGTCGACGCCGCCCCGGATCCCGCGATTACCGCGTACGTGGATCGGCTCCGCCACGAAGCGGAGTCGGGGGCCAGCCGGGCAGCCGAGACGGCCGCCCATCAAGCCGTGCCGGCCCCCCATTTACCCGAGCCGTCGCGGACCAGTACGCATCACCAGGACGCGCTGCCGGGCCGCCGTCGATCGCGGATCAGGCAGACCCGCGCCAGACTGGCGTTGGCAGTCGCGGCCGTCGCCATACTCGTCCTGGCCACGGGTGCGGCGCTGCTCTCACGGCGAGGCTCGGTGGCGGATCCGGTGGCTCACCGCGTAGCCGTCGA
The DNA here is from genome assembly GCA_963798855.1 of uncultured Gemmatimonadales bacterium. GTDB lineage: Bacteria > Gemmatimonadota > Gemmatimonadetes > Longimicrobiales > RSA9 > CAWCUU01. Next base: position 660,073 of record CAWCUU010000003.1, read on the forward strand.
GCCGTTCCAGAACGAGACGGGCGTCGCATCGCTCGACCCGGTCGGCAACATGGCCGCGGACTGGATCACGGACGGGCTGGTCCGCACGGGACTCGTCCAGGTCGTAGAAGCCGACGCGGCGAAGGGTAGCCCCGCCAGCGTGGTCTCCGGCCGCTTCTACCTGACCGGCGACACGGTCTGGTTCCAGGCGAGAATCACGCGTCAGGACAGCGGCATCGTCCTGCATGCGCTGGACCGAGTGGGGGTGGCGGCCGTGAACCCATCGGCCGCGCTCGAGTCGCTCCGGCAGCAGATCCTCGGTGCATTCGGCGCGCTCTACGATCCGCGGCTTAGCACGTGGGCCAGAATGGCCCGACGGCCGCCGAGCTACGCCACGTACCAGGAGTTCGCCGCAGGCCTCGAGCTGCACGCCGTCCCGCGCGACCTCGCCGGCGCCGCCGAGCGGTTTCGACACGCGGCGGAGCTGGACCCCGACTACGTGCTGCCCCGTCTCTGGCTCGCCTGGACGTTGATCATGTCGGGCGACTACGCCCGCGCCGACTCCGTGACGAGGGCACTGGCGGCACAGCGGGAACGGATGTCGCCGGTGGAGCGGGCCTGGCACGACCGCATCCGCGCGCTGCTGGCGGGCGACAACGAGGCCTCGTACCGCGCGGCCAGGCGAATGGTCGAGCTCGCGCCACGCTCCGGCACGGTGATGGCGCTCGCGAACGCCGCGCTCGACACGAACCGTGGAGCGCGGCATCGAGGGGATGGTGGGGCACGTGCGCGGCGTGCGGGGCGTCTATCCGGACCTTCGAATCACGGTGGACCGGCAGATCGCCGAAGGTGAGTGGGTCGCGACCGTCATCACGGCTCGTGGCACTCATGAAGGCGACTGGCTCGGAATGAAGCCGACGGGTCGGCTCCTGGTGTTCACGGGAGTCAACGTGGATCACGTGGTGGACGGCAGGATCGTGGAGCATGGAGGCGCAGCGAACCTGCTTCTTCCGTTCCTGGAGGCCGGGGCGATTCGGGTCGTGTCGGACTGAGCCATGATATCCATCAGGCCTTTCCCCACCCGAATCGCCACCTCCTCCCGACAGGCGAGACTCCCCGCGCGACTGATCTTGGCGCGTCCGCGCCAAGCGCCGAACCGCGACATCTCGACCCGGAGGTCTCCATGCTCCGCGACATCTCCCCTTCGACGAAGTCCGTCGGCTTCTGGTCCGCCGTCCTCGCCACCTTCTTCAGCCTCGCCTACGTCGTCGCCCAGCTCGCGGAGTGGGCGGGACTGCTGGGCTCGGCCGGCGGCCCGGAGAGCGCCAGCACGCCGCTGGGGATCGTAGTGCTGCTCACGCCCTCGTTGCTGCTCGGCTCGTCGTTCCTGCTGCTCATGCTCGCGGTGCACCAGATCGCGCCGGCGGATCGCAGGATATGGAGCCACGCCGCGGTCGCGTTCGCGACGATCTACGCCGTGCTGACCGGGACGGTCTACTACGTCCAGCTCACGTTCGTCGCGCCGGCGCTGTTGCGTGGACAGACGGAAGGGATCGCGCCGTTCCTGTTCATCCCATTTCGCTCGTTCTTCTACTCGGTCGACCTGCTCGGCTACAGCTTCATGAGCCTGGCGACGCTGTTCGCGGCGCGTGTCTTCACCGGCGACGGGCTCGAGCGCACGGCGCGGCGCTTCCTCACCGCGAACGGGCTGCTGATCCCGTTCCTCGCCCTGCAGATCTACGTGCATCCGCTGATCTGGATCGCGTCGCTGTGGGCCGTCACGTTCCCGGGGGCGACGTGGTCGCTCGCGCTGTTGTTCCGGCGGGCGCAGCTCGCTCCGGCCGCCGCCGACCGGCAGCCCGAAGCCGCGCCCGCGGAGCTCGCGGCTCGATGACCTGGATACGGCACTCCTCCCGCGAGCGCTTTCCGATCCGGTTCGAGCCGTGGTACGCGCTGCTGTCGACGCTCCTGCTGATCCTGCCGTCGGCATCGTGGATCGACGTGCGCGATAACGAAGTGGAGTGCCGCATGGGCTGGGCGTTCCGCGCCCGCTTCCCGCGCTCGGCCGTGGCAAGCGTCACGCGGCTCGGCAGGAGCCCGATCAGCCGCGGCGTGCACGGTCTCTTCGGACGCTGGCTGGTGAACGGTGCGGGCTCGCCGATCGTGACCATCCGCCTCGTCCCGACCCAGCGGGCGCGGGTGATCGGCTTCCCGGTCCGCCTCCGAGAGCTGATGGTCAGCGTCCGGGATCCGGATCGCCTCGGCCGGGCGCTGACGTCGTGACGCGCAATGTTCCATTTCTCCAAGACGGCCGGCGACGCCGGCGTTAGCATGGAGGCGACGTCGCAATCGAACGCACTCGCACCGGAGCCGACCATGCCGCATCCGAAGACCCGCAAGCTGACCCCAGTGCTGATGGTGGACGCGATCGAGCCGTGCCTGCCGCTGTGGACCGAGCGGCTCGGCTGGGAGCAGACCGTCGCCGTGCCCGAAGGCGACCGCCTCGGCTTCGTCATCCTCACGAGCGACGGCGTCGAGCTGATGTACCAGACGTGGGAGAGCGTCGAGAAGGACATCGGCGTGAAGCTGGATCGGCCGGACGGCACTTCGGTCGGCCTGTTCATCGAGGTCGAGGACCTCGACGACGTCGCCCAGCGCATCGACGGACTCGAGATCGTCGTGCCGCGCCGCACCACGTTCTACGGCATGGACGAGATCGGCATCCGCGAGGCCGGAGGACACACGGTCCTGTTCGCGCGGCGAACGGGACCGAATGGTGAAGGGTGAATCGGGAAGCGTGAAGCGGAGGCCGGCGGCCGGCGCGCGATCGGCTTCGGCTTGCAGGATCACCGGCGCCGCGTCGCCGGGGGCGCGGCGCGGCGAGCGGGAGGGCGCGGCGAGGCGAGCGGGAAGGCGCGGCGCGGCGAGCGGGAAGGCGCGGCGAGGCGAGCGGGAGGGCGCGGCGCGGCGAGCGGGAGGGCGCGGCGCGGCGAGCGGGAAACAGATTGCGACGCAGGCGAGAAGGTCGTCGTCTGCCGTTGCCCCGGATACCGATCGAAAGCCAGTTCTCGGCCGGCTCTCACCCGCTCGCAATCCGGGCTCCACCCGATCCCCGAGCGACAGCCAGACGGCGAGGCGCCGGCCTGCGTCGAAATCTCGGCACGCAGCTCGCGCCGGCTCCGCCCGCTCGCGCCGGCTCCGCCCGCCACCGCGAGCGCCTCGAGGCCGCGGCAAACCGGTAGCGTTTCGCGTTCCCGTTGCCGATACCGCTCACCAAGCTTCGATCATCGGGCGCGTCTCGCCGGCTCTTGACCAGCGCTTCGCGCCCGCCCCATCCTGCCGAACGGGCGGTGCCGCTTTTCGGTTCCTCGCCAGGCAATTCCCGCGACAACACGGATCGCCATGACGCCATCTCGCCGCGAATTCATCGTACGCGCCGGACAGGCCGGTGCGCTGGCCGCACTCGCGCCGGCATGGGCGCACCGGCTCCTCGCGCAGACACCCGAGGCACCGGCGTATGGAAGCCCACCGGTGCCGCAAGCGATGCTCGGTGGACTCCGCTGGCGGCTGCTCGGTCCGTTTCGCGGCGGGCGCGTCGATGCCGTGAGCGGCGTTCCTGGCAGACCGAACGAATTCTACTTCGGCGCGGTGAACGGCGGCGTCTGGAAGTCGATCGATGCGGGCCGCGTGTGGCAGCCGGTGTTCGACGACCAGCCGGTCGCTTCCATCGGCGCGATTGCCGTGGCGCCCTCCGCGCCCGACGTCGTCTACGTCGGCACCGGCGAGTCGACGCTGCGCGACTCCGCCGGCTTCGGCAACGGCATCTACAAGTCCACCGACGCGGGGAAGAGTTGGACGCACCTCGGCCTGCCGGAGACGCAGCACATCGGCAGGATCGCCGTCGATCCACGGAACCCCGATATCGTGTTCGTCGCCGCGATCGGGTCGCTGTACGCGGCGAACGAGCAGCGCGGCATCTTTCGCTCGATCGATGGCGGCAGGACGTGGGAGAAGGTGCTGTTCAAGAACAACGACGTGGGCGCGGTGCATGTCGTCATCGATCCGTCCGACTCGAAGGTCGTCTACGCGGGCCTGTGGAACACGCGCCGGCCGCCGTGGTTCGTGTACGCTCCTTCCAACGGCCCGGGCGGAGGCATCCACAAGTCGACCAATGGTGGCGACACGTGGAAGCAGCTGACGAAAGGACTGCCGGCGGAAGGCATCGGACGCACCGGGATCGCGGTCGCGCCGAGCGATCCTGCGCGCGTGTACGCGGTCGTGGACTGCTTGCTGCCGGAGCCCGGTGCGCCGCCGGCGGAAGGCCGGCGACAGCCGCCCATGCAGGGCGGCGTCTTCCGCTCCGACGACGCCGGCGAGAGCTGGCGGCGCCTCTCGAACGACACGGCGCTGTGGGGACGCGGCTGGTATTTCGAGAAGATCGCCGTCGATCCGCACGATGCGGACGTCGTATACGTGCCGAACGTCGCGGTGAGTCGCAGCATGGACGGCGGCAGGAGCTGGGACGTCATTCGTGGCTCGCCGGGCGGCGACGACTACCACCAGATGTGGATCTCGCCGGACGATCCGAACACGATCGTGATCGCGAGCGACCAGGGCTGCATCATCACCCACAACGCAAAGGATCCCGACCCCTCGGCGATCACGTACTCGTCGTGGCTGAACCAGCCGACGGCGCAGCTCTACCACATTTCGGTGGATTATCGCTTCCCGTACTGGGTGACCGGTGCCCAGCAGGACAGCGGCGCCGTCGCGGTTCGCTCACGCGGCAAGTTCGCGGAGATCTCGATGCGCGACTGGCAGCCGATCGGTGCGGGCGGAGAGAGCGGCTACACCGCGGGCGACCCGCTGCATCCCGGGGTCGTGTTCGGCGGCACGGGGCAGCGCTGGTACCTCGAGCAGAACCGCGCCGTGCCGGACACCACGCGGCCCGAGCCGAAGGGTGGCGAGCACATGCGTGCCGACTGGACGCAGCCGCTTGTGCTTTCGAAGGCGGATCCGCGCGCGCTGTACTACGCCAGCCAGTTCGTCTTCAAGTCGAGTGACGGTGCGAAGAGCTGGACGCAGATCAGTCCGGATCTCACGCGAGCGAAGCCGGGTGTGCCGCCGAACCTCAATGAAGCGGCCGCGAAGGATGTGGACGAGGGGGGCAACGGACGCCGCGGCGTCGTCTACACGATCGCGCCCTCGCCGCTGAAGGTGGAGACGGTGTGGATCGGCACCGACGACGGCTACATCCAGCTAACGGGCGACGATGGCGGGACCTGGCGGAACGTGACACCGGACGCCATCACGGCGTGGAGCCGCGTCACGATGATCGAAGCGTCGCATTTCGACGTGAACAGCGCGTACGCCAGCGTCGACCGGCACCAGCTACAGGACTTCGATCCGTACATCTATCGCACACGCGACCTGGGCAGGACGTGGCAGAAGATCACGAATGGGCTGCCGGCCGGTGTCTACGTGCACACGATCAGGGAAGACCCGCAGCGGCGCGGCCTGCTCTTCGCCGGCACGGAGCGGGGCGCCTTCGTCTCGTTCGACGATGGCGATTCGTGGCAGCCGCTACAGCTCGATCTGCCCGCGACCTCGGCGCGCGATTTCCAGATCCACGACAACGACCTGATCGTCGGCACGTTCGGCCGCGGCATCTGGGTGATCGACGACATCAGCCCGCTGCGGCAGCTCACCCCCGAGATCGCGGCGAGCGACGCATATCTCTTCAAGCCGGCCGACGCCATCAACTACGACCAGGGAGGCGATACGGGCACGCCGTTCCAGAAGGATGAGCCGCAGGCCGAGAACCCCGGTCACGACGATCCGTGGCAGGGCGGTCGCGGACCGGCCTACATCTACTACTATCTGAAGGACACGCCGAGCGAGCCGGTGAAGCTGGAGGTGCTGGATTCGAGCGGCGCCGTGGTCGCGACGCTCAGCGATGACGAAACCGGGCAGGAGCAGGCGCCGCAGCGTCCCGGCATTCCCAACACGTCGCCGTTGTGGCGTGTGCCGCCGAAGCCGTTCAATGCGACGGCGGGCATGCACCGCGTCGCGTGGAGCCCGATGATCCCCGGGCGCCGAAGCTTCGGCCCCGAGGGCGGCACGCCGCCGCGGATCCTGACCGGCACTTTCACGGCGCGCCTGATGGCAAACGGCAAGAGCTACGAGCAGACCTTCACCGTGAACCCCGATCCCCGGGAGCTGCCGGGATACTAGGGAGTGTAACTCCGTTTCCGGACCGATCCCCAGCAGGACCGGCGGCATCGATATCGCTGCCGGCTTCTCCTCCGGCCGTTCGTCCTGGCGGTGCGCGAAAAACAAATGGCGACGCAGGCGCGAGATTCGTCGTCTCGCCGGATCTCGGATTACGAACGCAACCCAGCCCTCGTCCGGCTCGCGACCGTTCGAAATCTCGACTCAGCTCGATTTCCGCGCGAAAGCCAGACCGAGAGATCCCGGCGCGCGTCGAACTCTGGATAACGCCCACTCGCCTCCCACGGCTCCTTTCCGGCTCCGACGGCCGCTTCGGGCTCCGGCGGCCACGACACCCGCGCCCACTCGCTCCGCCCCATACCCAGCCCCCTACCCGCCGATCGTCGCGCGCGTCTCCAGCCGGATCGGCAGCCGTCGCACGCGCGTGCCGGTCAGCCGGAAGATCGCGTTCGCGAGCGCCGGCGCGATCTGCGGGACGCCGGGCTCGCCCGCGCCGCCCGGCTCCTCCTCGCTGTCGACGAGGACGATGTCGTACTCCGGCGCCTCCCTCATCCGCACCATGCGGTAGTCGTTGAAGTTCCCCTGTTTCGCTCTTCCGTTCTCGATCGTGATCTCGCCGTACAGCGCCGCGGTGAGGCCGCCGATGATCGCGCCCATGAGCTGCGCCTCGACGATGCCCGGGTGCATCACGCGGCCGCAGTCGGCCACGCACCACACCTTGTGGACGCGCGGGCGACCGTCCTGCACCGACACCTCGGCCACTTCGGCGACGTAGGAGCCGTCCAGCTCCGCGATCGCGAGGCCGCGCGCCCGACCCGCGGGGGCCGGCGTCCTCCAGGCCGAGCGCTCCGCCGCCACCTCGAGCACGTGCTTCAGCCGCGGAGCGTCCGACAGCAGCTCGAGCCGCACGTCGAGCGGGTCGCGGTTCGCCGCGGCGGCCAGCTCGTCGATGAAGCTCTCGATGAAGAACGCGTTCTGCGACGGGCCGACCGAGCGCCAGTACCCGACCGGCACCCCGATGTCGGGCTTATGGTAGTCGACGCGCAGGTTCTCGATGCCGTACGGCGTGTTCGCGATCGCGTCCACCGCGGGCCCGTCCACGTCGCCTCGCCCGGAGATCGGCGGCGTCGCGACGCGCGCGCGGAGCGCCGTCACGCGGCCCCGTGCGTCCAACGCGCCCTGGAACTCCACGTGCGCCGCCGGCCGGTACTGGTCGTGCTGCATGTCCTCTTCGCGCGTCCATAGCACCTGCACCGGCGCGCCGATCGCCTTCGACGTCTCGACCGCGTCCTCGACGAAATCCGTGCGCGAGCGCCGGCCCCACCCGCAGCCGAGGTACGTCACGTGCACCGTGACCTTCTCGATCGGCAGGCCGGTGAGCTCCGCGGCCGCGCGCTGCGTGCCCTGCGGATTCTGCGTCGGGACCCAGATCTCGCAGCGGTCGGCGCGCACGTCGGCCGTGCAGTTCATCGGCTCCATGGTGGCGTGGGCGAGGTACGGCGCCTGGTACGTCGCCTCGACGCGATGCGCCGCAGCGGACAGCGCCGCGTCGACGTCGCCTTCACTGCGCGCTTCGATTCCTGGCTTCCGTGCGAGCTGCGCAAGGCTCCGAAAGATGTCGTCGCTGCTCATCGCGAAGCCGCCGCTCTGCCACTCGACCGCCAGCGCACGTGCACCCTTCATCGCGGCCCACGTGTTCACAGCGACGACCGCGACGCCGCCCGAGATCCGGACCACGTCCTTCACGCCCGGCACCGCGCGCGCCTTCGCGTCGTCGAACGAGCGCACCGAGTCGCCGAACGCCGGCGGATGCACGACCGTGGCGAACAGCATCCCGGGGACGCGCGCGTCGATGCCGTAGGCGGCGCGACCCGAGACCTTCTCCTTCGTGTCGACCAGCGGGATCCGTTTGCCGATCAGCTTGAAGTCCTTCGGGTCCTTGAGCCGCGGCTCGGTCGGCACGTCCATCGCCGACGCCGCGTCGGCGACGTCGCCGTAGGACAGCGACCGCTTCGTGGCGTCGTGGAACACCCGGCCGTCCCCGGTGCGGCAGTCGGCCGCCGGCACACCCCACCGGGCGGCCGCCGCGGCCACCAGCATCGCGCGCGCGGTGGCGCCCGCCTGCCGCAGCGCCATCCAGGCGTGGCCCCGGACGCTGGAGCTGCCGACCGTCATCATCCGGCCGTACCGCTCCGGGTGCGCGTCCGCCTGGAGGATGCGCACGGTGCTCCAGTCGGCGTCGAGCTCCTCGGCGACGATCATCGGCATCGCTGTGCGCACCCCCTGCCCCATGTCCGAGCGCGCCGACCAGATCGTGACCGTGCCGTCGCTGTCGACCCGCACGAACGCGTTCGGCTGGAGCGGTGCCGCGGCGTCGACCCCTCCATCGCGTCGGGCGAGGTCGGGGAAGTAGACGCCGAGCGCCAGGCCGCCGCCCGCGAGCGCAGTCACCTTGATGAAGTCGCGCCGGTCCAGCTTCGAGATCCTCGCCATGGCTCAGCCCTCCCGCGCGGCGCGGTGGATCGCGCGCCGGATCCGGTCGTAGGTCCCGCACCGGCAGATGTTGCCCGACATCGTCTTGTCGATGTCGGCGTCGCTCGGACTCCCGTTCGAGGCGAGCAGCGCTGCGGCGGACATGATCTGTCCCGACTGGCAGTAGCCGCACTGCGGCACCTCCTCGGCGATCCACGCCTTCTGGACCGCGTGCGTCACGTCGGCCGAGAGACCCTCGATCGTGGTGATCGCCCGGTCCCCGACCTCGGACACCGCCGTGCGGCACGAGCGAATCGGCTTGCCGTCGAGGTGGACCGTGCACGCGCCGCACGCGCCGATGCCGCAGCCGTACTTCGTGCCGGTCAGGCCGGCGGCGTCGCGCAGGACCCAGAGGAGCGGGGTGTCGGGCTGGACATCGAGCTGCTGGGAGCGACCGTTGATGCGGAGCGTGATCGCCATGCGTCTCTCCCGTGTGGAGGTATGCTTCCGAGCCTACCACGGCGGCGGGGGAGGGACAAGTACTCGTGTGCGTGTGCCTGTGCGTGTGCGGCGGTTCGTGTGCGATGTCGTTAACCCCGTACACGCGTGCGCGACCCGCTTGCGTGCCCGTTAGCGTTCGTTCAAAGACCCGGGCACGCACGGGGGCACGAAAGCGCACAAGGGCGAACGGCCGCACGCGTGCCACGCACGGGCACACGCACACGCACAGCGGGAGGGACTGGGCTGACCTCGACGGTAGCGCGTGAGCGTGGGAGCGGAACGAGGACGGGCCGGTGTGCAGGTGCCGGTGGGCGCGCGGTCGTTCGTGTCCGGGTGCCGCTGGGTGCGCAGTCGTTCGTGTGCGGGTGCCGGTGGGTGCGCGGTGGTTCGTGTCCGGGTGCCGTTGCGTGCGCGGTGGTTCGTGTCCGGGTCGCGGAAAGTCCCACTCGGAGGCTCCGCAGCGCCGCGTGGGGAGTTCGGTGCGCGTAGCGCATCGAATGTCGTCCTCGATCGAGAGCCGAGTGCCGAGTCCGACGAAACCGCTGCCCGCGGCGCCCAAACTCCCCACGCTCTCGCGGGGCGACCGCGAGTGGGGCGTTCCGTGCTACCGCGCTCCCGTGATCGCCTGGCACGACCGGCGCGGCCGCCCGTCGCGCCCGGGGCTGCAATACCGGGCCCGTCAGCGTGCCTGGACCAGTTAGGGCTCCGGTGCGTCACGCGCATCAACTGGCGCGCCTACTTCATCCACACCGCGATCACGCCGCAATCGCCGTTCGTCCCGCCGAACCTCGGAGGGATGGAGCCCGGGTGAGTATAAACCTCGATCGCGCGAACCCACTCGACCGGGATGTGATCCAGAGGCGTTGCATCGCGAATTCCGTCCACGAAAAGGGCCAGCTCGCACCCACCATGGCCGACACCGGTTCCGCCGCGATCGACGCGGCGACGAGCGCGAGCAGGGACGCTTCCAGCGCGAGAAGGTGAGCACGTGGACGACGCTGCGTTACCATCGGGGCCCTAGCGGTGAGTGGACGGGTCCCGCTTACCCCCAAAATGCACGAAACGGAGGATCCGTTACAATCCGCGGAGGACGAGCCGCGCCGGCGCGTCGGCGGATCGCCGCCGAGGCCGGCACAAAGGAACACTCCCCTGTGCGTGTGCCTGTGCGTGTGCGGTGGTTCGTGTGCGAGCCGTTAACCGCGTACACGCGTGCGTGACCCGCTGGCGTGCCCTTGCGGCCGAGCCGGCCGCGCCTCTGCCTGATCGGAGACGTTCAGGCGACGGATCGCTCGGAGTGGCCGTCTCCGGTGGCGTCCCTCCTCGGCCGGCGGACGGCTCTCACTTTCCGGGCGCGGCTTCCGCCTCCACAGAAGAGTTCATCGCCACCATCGGACTCAAGGCCCGACACGCCCACACCCGGCGGCAGATCGAGCTTCTCCAGAACCTCTCCCGTCCGGGGGTCGATGCGCCTCACGTCGCTCTCGTCCCCTTCCCAGGTGCCGTGCCAGAGCTCGCCGTCGACCCAGGTAACGCCGGTGACGAAGCGGTTACATTCGATGGTGCGCAGGATCTCGCCGGTCTCGGGATCGATCTGGTGGATGGTCCGGTCACGGTGCTGTCCCACCCAGAGCGTCCCTTCGGCCCACGCCATCCCCGAATCGCGGCCGCCTCCGGGTGCCGGGATCGTGGCGAGCACGCGCCCGGTGGCCGGGTCGATCTTCTGGATGCGATCTTCGGCGATCTGGTACAGGTGTCGTCCGTCGAACGCGGTGCCCGCCTGGGCGACGACATCGATCGATCGTACCACTTGCCCGCTCGTCGGATCGAAGCCGTTCAGCCTGTCGCCGGACGCGAACCAGACGTGACGACCGTCGAACGTCACCCCGTGCACGGCGTCGACGCCGGGAAACGGGCCGTACTCGCGAAGCACTTCGGCCGCTGAGGTCTTCATGATTGCCTCCTACTCGTTCGGTAGCGAACCCGGCAGCAGCAGGACTGTCGGGAAACCGGGCACGGGTGCGGTCATCCAGCGGCGCGCCCGCCCACGGCCGTGCGACTGCACCCTGCCCGCCGCAGCGAGCGCTCGGAGCACTCGCTGCACGGTGCGCGCGCTGGCGCCGAGCGCGATCGCCAGCGCCGAGCTGGACCATGCCTCGCCGTCTGCGAGCAGCGCGAGCACCTCCGCATGCCGCTCTTCGACGGGCGGTGCCACGACCACGACGTCCGCGGTGTCGCACGGTCTCAGCACGAACCCTCGTTTCGTCGCGCGCACGCTCGCGAGCGCCCGGAGCTCTGCGCGAAGCCGGCTCATCTCGACGCGCAACCGCTGGCGATGCGACTCGTCCGTGGACCTCGCTCGGAACGCCCGCGCGAGCAGCGTCGCCCGCGGGACGTCGTCCGGCCAGGCTTCTGCCAATGCGCGCGCGAGCTCGAACAGGACCGGACGCGTCGCGAGCGGGACGATCGCGCCGTTCCTCCGCACGACATGGCGGCACGCATCCACGACGAGCGCGCCGGACGACAGCAAGGTCTCGACGTCATCGAGGCGGAGGAGCCGTTCCTCCCCCTCCGCGACGAGGCGCGCGGCCGGGGCATTCAGCACGGCGAACGCGGCTTCGACCTCCGCGACCAGCGCGGAGATCCCCGCCTCGCGCGCCGCTCGCTCGGCCCGCGCGAGTGCGGCGCGCGCGGCCTTCGTCTGGAGCCGACGTGTGGCGATTCTAGCTACCACCAGCTCGTGAGCGGCCTTCCACGCGGGCGGCAGCCTGCTGGCGTCGAGCTCCGTAAGCATGCGCTCGGCCTCGTCGAGGTGCCCGAGCAACACCAGCCGTCGCAGCGCGAGATGCCGGGCGTGCGCCGCGTTCACCCGGTCGCCGTGCGCCTCCAGCGTGCGCCGGGCCGCGTCGAGCGTCTCGGACGGCCACAGCAGGTCCCGCGAAACGAGCGCGATCTCGGCTTCGGCGACCACACACCGCGCGCGGGGCACGGCCTCGTTCGACCCGAAGCCGCGCGCCGCGGCTCGCAGGAGAGCCTTCGCCCGATCGAACTCGCCGAGTCGCGCCATCGCGATGCCGCGGATGGCGAGCGCGGGCGGGTCCTCGCGCAAGGCGACGCGCTTCAGCGCGCCGAGGACGTCCCCGGTCGCGAGCGCGTGCGCCGCAGCCGTGATCAGCGAGTCCATCGGAATACTGCAACAACCTCGTTCGAGCCGGGAATGTCGCCGTGGTCGACGGTCGACCGCCACCAAAGTGGCCCAACGTAGAACGCGGGCGAGGTAACCGCCAACGCGTCCGCAGCAGCCCGATCACGGGGGTGGAGGCGGCCCCCGCAGGTGCGCCAGAAGGCGCAGGAAATCCCGCCATACTTGTAACTCACACCCTCCGAGCCCGGGCTACCAACTTGTCATTCGAAGGGCGAGCCTGCCGACCGCATGTCGGTCAGCACACAGGCGATGAAGGCGCAACCACGAGGGAGACACATGACGATCGAGCACAGGACCGGAACACGTGAAGAGTGGCTTGCGGCACGGATGAAGCTGCTCGAGTCAGAGAAGGAGCTGACGCGCCGGGGCGACGAGCTGGCCACGCGGCGGCGGGAGCTGCCGTGGGTGAAGGTCGAGAAGGAGTACCGCTTCGACACCGCCGGGGGAAAGCATCCCTCGTGGACCTCTTCAACGGACGCTCGCAGCTCTTCGTCTACCACTTCATGTTCGGGCCCCGCTACAGCGCCGGTTGTCCTACCTGCTCCGCGACCGCGGACAGCTTCAACGGCGTCCTCCCGCACCTCGAGGCCCGCGACGTGGCGCTGATCTGCGTCTCACGGGCGCAGCTGGAGAAGCTGCTCGCTTATCGTCGTCGGATGGGTTGGCGCTTCGACTGGGCGTCCAGCTACGACAGCGACTTCAACTTCGACTTCGGGGTGTCCGCGGGCGCGCCTTCGCACGAGGCTCCATCGCTGCTCGAGGCCAATGAAGTGGCCGCGTTCCCGCTCCTGAGCGACGCCGGGTTCCGCGAAAGCCTGCCGCCGGTCGCCGCCCAGAACGCCAGCGCGACCGGCACGGACCTTCCCGGCTACTTCTCCGAGGGGCACGGAGTGTCCATCTTCGCCCGCGAGGGTGACACCGTCTACCACTGCTACTCCACCTACGCCCGCGGCACCGAGTTCCTGATGGGATATTACGCGATCCTGGACCGGACGCCGAAGGGCCGCGACGAGGGCGGGCCGATGGGCACCTGGGTGCGTCGCCACGACGAGTACGGTGAGCAGTAGCGAATCGCCGGCGAACGTAGCGAGGCGCGTTGCGGGCGCGACCCGCCGCCTCCGGATCGACGCAGGACGAGTGACGTGAGCCAACGACCGACGGAGGCGCAGCGATGAAGGACGCCATCAGAAACGAACCTGCAGTGCCCGCGGTGGTCGATCGGAGCAGCTTCGAGGCGGAGCTGCGGCCGTTGCGGGCTCGAGAGAAGGCCCATACGAGGGAGGGCGACGCCATTGCGGCCGCCCGGCGACGGCTCCCTATGGTGGAGGTGAACGCCGCCACGCCGCTCGTCGGCGAGCGTGGCGCGGTGACTCTGCTGGACGCGTTCGAGGGACGCCGCATGCTCATCGCCTACTACTTCATGTGGCACCCAGGCAAACCCGCGGCGGAGCAGTGCGAGGGCTGCACCTGGGTCACCTCTCAGGTAGCGGAACTGTCGTACCTGCATTCTCGCGGCATCACCTACGCCGTATTCTGCCAGGGTCCCTTCCCCGAGAGCATTCGCTACCGCGACTTCATGGGGTGGCTCGTTCCGTGGTACTCCGTGCAGGACTCGCTCGACGCCCTCCTGGCTCCGCCCAAGCGGATCGGCATGATGCACCTCGTCTCCTATCTACGGCAGGACGACAGGGTATTCGAAACCTACTGGACGACCCGGCGCGGCGTGGAGGCAATGGACTTCAGCTACGCGCTCATGGACCTCACGGTATTCGGACGGCAAGAGCCATGGGAGGACTCGCCCGCCGGCTGGCCACAACGGTGCACGTACACTCGTACCGGCAGTGGCTCGCCGGCCTGGGACCCCGAGTGGCCCGGCGGACGCCCGATCGCGCAGTGGCCGCGACTCGTGGCCGGACACTCTGATGACCTCGGCACCGGCCCCATGGAGGGAGCGTCGTCCCATGCCTGACGGGATCTCGCACCGTAGCGCGACCGAGCTCTGGGCCCCTCCCGCGACCGCCGAGCGCGCGTTCTTAGGCGTCTCGGCGTCGCTCTTCGCCGCCAGCGCCGCGGCAACGATCGCCTGGTGTGCGTCCATGCCGGCGACGGGCGGGATCCGGATGCCGGGCGGCTGGACGATGTCGATGACCTGGACGCGGATGCCCGGCCAGACGTGGCCGGGCGCCACGCTGTCGTTCCTCGCCATGTGGACCACGATGATGCTGGCGATGATGCTGCCCTGCCTGCTGCCGATGCTGCGGCGCTACCGCACGGCCGTCCGCGCAACGGCGCCTGCACGCCTGGGCTGGCTGACCGTGCTGGTGGGGACGGGATACTACTTCGTCTGGACCTCGATCGGGCTCGTCGTGTTTGCGCTCGGGGTCGCGGCGGCGGCCATCGAAATGCACCTGCCGGCCCTCGCGCGCGTCGTGCCGGTCACGGCCGGTGTGGCAGTGCTGATGGCCGGCGCCTTCCAGCTCACGCGGCACAAGTCCCGCTATCTCGCGTGCTGTCGACAGGCATCGCCGGCCGACTGTATCGCCCCGGCCGACATCGGCGCGGCCTGGCGGCACGGCGTACGGCTGGGCGCCCATTGCGGCTGCTGCACCGCCAATCTCATGGCGGTGCTCGTCGTCACGGGGATGATGGACTTGCGTGCCATGGCGGCTGCGACGGTGGCGGTGACCGCCGAGCGTGTCGCGCCGCGGGGCGAGCGAATCGCGCACGCGATCGGCGTGATCGTCGTCCTAATCGGCCTCGTGCTGGTCGCGCGCGCCGCGGGCGCGTGATGACGACACGCCGCAACGGTACACACCGGCGCTCGGCGACTGCGTCTCGCCGTGCACCACATCGGAAGCAATACAGGGAGAAGCGGCTCGACCCCGGCCGTCTGGGAGGCGATCGTCGCGCAGTTCTCCGGCTACCTCAGCCTTCCGGGCGTGATGCGCGTACGGGCAATCCGCAAGCAGTCGTAGGGCGCGGATTTCCGGCAGTTCGTCGACGCGACTCCGCCTCGGGAGTACCGCACGAAGTAGCGATCACCCTCGCACCTCGAGACACACATGCCTCCGAGCCCGTCCTGCTCCCCAAAGCGATCCCGTGTGCGTGTGCCTGTGCGTGTGCGGTTGCTCGTGCCCGGAATCGTCGCCCGTCCGGGCGCGGGCGCCCACGCGCACAGGCACCAGGGATCGAAGGCGGGGTTGCGCGCGACGTCGCCCACCGCAAGAGACGGGAAGTCCCCACTCGGACCATGGGTCCCACCGCGTGAGGAGTTTCGGGTCGCGTGACGCATCGAACGTCCCTTTCGATCGGGCGACGCCGGCCGAGTTCGACGTTGCCACGGTCCGGCGGCACCAAACTCCCCACGCGCACGCCCAGCTCCTTCGAGTGTAACGTTTGTTGACCCGAACCCCGCTGAGTCATGGTCGAACAAACGCGCCAAAGCGGCACTAGCAGGTCGCTGAAGAATGGAAGCGAGCCGCGTTGCGAGCGCCACGGGGCCGGATGCGAGGCGGCGCGACGACGCGATGCCAGGGGGCATCTCGGAGGAGCGCCAACGACGCAGACGGCCCCGTGCCGCCGCAACCCGAAGGGAGCAGGGGGGTTGCGGCCTCACTCATCGTTGCTCGTCGTCGCCATAGCGCTGCTATGACTCCTCCTCGCGCCTTGATTGAGGCTCCGCAAGCCCCCTGCTCGCGGCCGCACTCCCATTTTTCAGCGACCTGCTGATATGGAAGGGCCTTCTGTCAAGGGTTCAGCTTTGCAGCATCGTATAGTCCCCGTTGCGGAGGTGGATCGCCCGAGGTGCGCTTCGACGATGAATCCTCCTGATATACGCCGGTTAGGCCGGGGCCCAGAGCGGCAAGAATGCGGATTCGTCCGGAGCGGGCTCGATCTAGAGGCGCGGGTCTCACCGCTCGGAGAGCTGCGGCCGCATAGCAGGTTCGAGCATCCTCCTGTCGTGCCTCGGGCGATCATCCTCCTCCCAGGTTCGTATGGCTCAACGAGCTCGAGGCCTCAGGCAGCCTTCGACTCGTTGGTATGCGTCTTCGACTCCACGTCCTGCATCAGTGCCCACACAAAGCCGGCCAGCTCGCGCGCCACCGCGGTCGCCGCGATCGGGCTGTTCTTTCGGAACACCAGTCGCGTGAACACCCTGTGAAGCCGGTGTTGCGCCTTCCAGCAGTGTGCGATCACCTGAGCCGCTTGCCCCTCCTGTCGCTTGCGCAGCAGAGTGCCCGAGCGCGGCGGCAAGCGGTAGCTCCAGGCCGCCTGGACCAGCACGTGCCGCACCCTGCTGTTGCCCGCCTTGGTGATGCTCCCCTGCCGGCGACTCGCTCCGCTGGAGTGCTCGCTCGGCACCAGCCCCAGATAGGCCATCAGCTGGCCCGGCCGCTCGAAGCGTCGAAAGTCGCCGATCTCGCTCACCAGCACCATCGCCGCATGCGTGCTGATCCCCTTCAGGCACCGCAGCCGTCCGACGGCCTCTCTGTAGGCCGGGCTCAACGCCAACTCCTCGATCCTGCGGTCCAGCTCATCGCGACGGGTGAGCTCGTACTCCAGCAGCGAGAAGTACTCGTCGAAGACGACCCGGTCGGTGGCCTCCAGCAGCTCACCGCTGCGGAGCCTGCTCAGCCAGCCCAAATGCTTGCCGGTCCAGTTCTTCCCCTCGCGGTAGACCAGCCCGCGGCGCGCCAGGAATTTCAGGATGTAGTGGCGCGCCTTCAGGATCTCGCGCTGCATCGTTTCGCGGCACCGTACCAGGTCCCGCACCCGCTCCTCCGCCTCCGTCGGCACCCGAATGCTCACCAGCTCCCCCGCCCGGTACAGCCGGGCCAGCTCGGTGGCATCCTTGCGGTCGTGCTTCCTCCGCTCCCCCGGTCGCTGCGGAATCAGCGACGGCGCCACGATCTCGCAGCCGTGGCCCCAGCCCCGCAGCGCCCGCTCGAGCACGTAGCCGGCCCCGCTCGCCTCATAGCACGCGTATACCTCAGCCTCCCGACCCAGCCGGTCGAGAAATCGCTTCAGCTTCCGCTCCTCATTCGGCAGCCGCTTCACCACCGTCGGCTCGCTCGCCCCCTCCGGCAGCACCGCCATCATCACCGAGTCCTTGTGGACATCCATGCCAACGTAGATCTTCTTGCTCATAGGGCCGGTCTCCTGTTCGCTGCGACCTTTCGCGTCGCATGTGGCTCTGGCACCTCCGCACACCGGGGCGCTAACCCACGATACGCGGCAGGAGCCCGGCCCTTCCATACTTTCTAGGGGTCGACGTCGCCCTTCCCGCTATCTCGCGGCGCAGGACGTGATTCGCCGCCGATCCCGAGAATCTCCTGTGGCGCCGCTGGCGCCCGTACGAGCCACCTGGCGACGCCGTTTCACGCACCTTCACACCGACGGAGGCGTCGGCATGGCGAAACCCGGGGGCGACGACGCAGATTCGTGAGCGGCACCGGACCGCATCGATCCGATCCACCTCGACGCATACATGCCGACCGAACCCGTCCTCTTCCCCCAGCTCTCCGTCGCCAACCTGGCCGCCGAGGGCGCGGCGAGCACGGGCCCGTACCGCAACGTCGTGATCAACCGCGTCAACGAGAGTTGCCTGCGACTGTCGGCCTTCGAGGGCGACTACCCGTGGCACGTCCACCCCGGCTCCGACGAGCTGTTCGTCGTCGTCGACGGGATCCTCGCGATCGATCTCGCGGACGGTACGACTCTGCAGCTCCTCCCCTGGGACGTGGTCACGATCCCGGCGGGAACCGTGCATCGCACGCGTGCCCTGCCCCGCGCGGTGAACCTCACCTTCGAGCACTACCCGGCGGAGACGACGTTCGTGGACTCACCGCTGGCGTCGGGAGGCGAGGACGGCAACCGCCAATGAAGACGCATTTCGTCAGGATCCGTTGGGTTCGACGCGGGTGAGCAGCCCCTCGCCGGTGCGTCTCGTCCCGCACGACCCGTCGTGGCCGGACGATTTTGAGCGGGTCGCCGTCGATGTGCGCCGGGCGCTCGGCGACTGCGTCGTCGCCGTGCACCACATCGGAAGCACGTCGATCCCGGCGGTCGCGTACGCGAAGCCGGTGATCGACGTGCTCGTCGAAGTCGGCGTGCTCCGGCACGTTGACGAGCGCGCCGACCGACTGATCGCGCTCGGGTACGAGGCGCGGGGCGAGTACGGAATCGCGGGGCGCCGGTACTTCGTGCGTCCGGAGGCGCCGGCCCGGTGCGGGGCGCACGTCCACACGTACAGGGTCGGCGACGAGCGGGTGCGGCGACATCTGGACTTTCGCGACCATCTGCGCTCCCACCCCGCCGAGGCGGAGGGGTATTCCGCTCTCAAGCTCAGCCTGGCCGAGGCTCACCCGTCCGACAAGGAGCGCTACCAGGCGGGCAAGGCGGACTTCATCGCACGCGTGGAGGAGCGGGCATCGCGATGGCGCCGGCCGCGCTGATGCGACCTTGAAAGGCGAGCCGCTCGCCGGCAGATTCGGCCGGTTTCGAGATTCGGCGGGTTTTCGAGAATCCGCTGCGATCCGATGACGGATCCGCCGCCGATCGGGCGCGGGCAGTCCCATGAGAGAGGCAACAATGAACTGGGAGGCGGTCGGGGCTTTCGGCGAGATCGTCGGGGCCGTCGGGGTGGTGGTCTCGCTGCTCTACCTGGCGATCCAGATCCGCGGGCAGAATCGTGAGTCCCGGCTCGCCTCGGTCCACGAGCTCACGGAATCGTTCCGCAATGCGATCCTCTCGTTCCAGAATCCGAACCTCGCGGACGTGTTCGCTCGAGCCAAGACCGACTTCGAGAACCTGCCCGAAACGGAACGGCTTCAGTTCATGTCGATGGTGCAGCACATCTTCCGCGTGTGGGAGGATGCGTATCACCAGTACAGGGAGAAGCGGCTCGACCCGGACCTCTGGGAGGCCATGGTGGTGCAGTTCTCCGGTTACCTCAGCCTGCCGGGCGTCATGCGCGTGTGGGCGATCCGCAAACAATCGTACGGCGCGGATTTCCGGCAGTTCGTCGACGCGACTCCGCCCCGGGAGTACCGCACGAAGTAGCCGAGCCACTCCGGCGAAGCCATTGCGCCGCGTCCGCCGGCCGGGACGAGCGAGCCGGTGCGGGAGCACGCGGCGGGGGCGCTGGTGCGGGCTGGCCTCCGTGAGCCGCCACGAACCGGGTGACGTCTTCCCCCCCGAGATCCTGTTCATCCGGCGAGAGCGCGCGCATATTTCTGGTTTCCACTCCGCACATGCCCGCTCCCGGACCGCCTCGTGATTCCAGATCACCCCCATTCCGGCGGCGCCGCCGACCGGGCCTCGCTCGCCACCGCCCTCGCCGACCGCTACCGCCTCGAGCGCGAGCTCGGCGCCGGCGGCATGGCCACGGTCTGGCTCGCCGAGGACCTGCGGCACCGCCGCCGCGTCGCCATCAAGGTGCTGCACGCGGAGCTCTCCGCGGTGCTCGGTCCGGAGCGGTTCCTCAAGGAGATCGAGCTCACCGCATCGCTCCAGCATCCGCACATCCTCCCGCTCTTCGACAGCGGCGAGGCGAACGGGCTGCTCTACTACGTGATGCCGTTCGTCGAGGGCGAGACGCTCCGCGCCCGGCTCGAGCGCGAACGGCAGCTCCCGGTGAGCGACGCCGTGCGGATCGCGGCCGAGGTGGCCGACGCGCTGCAGTACGCGCACGAGCGGGGCGTGGTGCACCGCGACATCAAGCCGGAGAACATCCTGCTGCAGAACGGCCACGCGCTGGTGGCCGACTTCGGCATCGCGCTGGCCGTCGAACAGGCGGGGGGATGCGGCTCACCCAGACGGGACTCTCGCTCGGCACGCCGCAGTACATGGCACCCGAGCAGGCCATGGGCGAGCGCGGAGTCGGGCCGCGGGCCGACGTCTACGCGCTGGGCGCGGTCACCTACGAGATGCTCGCGGGCGAGGCGCCGTTCACCGGCCCCAACGCGCAGGCCGTCGTGGCGCAGGTGCTCACGGCGGAGCCACCGCTGCCGAGCAGGCATCGGAAGAGCGTGCCGGACTCGGTCGACGTCGCGGTCGCGACCGCGCTCCAGAAGCTGCCGGCCGATCGCTTCGGCACCGCGCGCGAGTTCGCCGCGGCGCTCACCGGCCCGCTCCGCTCCGGTGCGCGTCCACGGGCGCGGCGCCCGCTCGACGGTGCGCGCCCGTCTCTCGCTGCACTCGCGGCTCTTGCGGCCCTGCTGGTCGCGGCTGCCGCGGGGGTATGGGCGTGGCGACGTCCGTCGCCCGCCGTGTCGGCGCTCCCGGTGATCCGGGTCGAGGTTCCGCTGCCTCCGACGCAGGCGCTCAAGGGAGGCGCCTACGGCCCGCGCATCGCTCTCTCACCGGACGGTCAGCGCCTCGCCTATGACGGTGAGAGCCCGGTGGACCGTCAGCTCTACGTACGCGACCTGGGCGAGCTGCTCCCCGTCGCGATTCCCGGCACCGAGGGCGGCTACGACCCGACATTCTCGCCAGACGGACGCTGGCTCGCCTTCATCGCCGGAAGCACGCTGAAGAAGACGGAGCTCTCGACAGGGCGCACGGTGACGCTCGCCACGCTCCCCTTCGCCAGCGAGCTGGTGGACGGAATCGCGTGGGGCGACGACGACATGCTCCTCGTGGCGCAGGGCGGCGGAGCGACCTCCCTCTGGCGTGTACCTGCCGTGGGAGGCCCCCCCGCGAGTGTTCCCGCCGACGCCGGCAGCGCCGCCAGCGGACCGGTGGAGCACCTCTGGCCGGATCTCCTCCCGGGTGGCGACGTCGCCCTGGTCATCGCGAGAGATAGCGACGGGACACGTTTGCTGGCCGTGTCGCTCCGCACCGGCCACACGACCGACCTCCTCCGGGACATTTCGTTCGCCCGCTATTCGGACGGCTATCTCCTGGCCGAGACCGGTGGCGCGTCCGGCGCATCGCTCGTGGCCATCCCTTTCGATCCCGCGCACCTGCGTGTGACCGGCCCACCGACCGAGCTGCTGCAAGATCTCGCGGTGGGATTGGGAGGTGCCACCGACATTGCCGTTTCGCGTTCAGGGATGCTGGCGTTCGTGACCACGCTCGATCCGGAGCGCACGGTCGTGCTCGTGGACCGTTCCGGGAGTGAGCGGCAGGTCGTCCCGGAATCGGGCCCGTACCAGGACGCCCGCTACTCCCCTGACGGGCGCGATATCGCTCTCACGGTGGGCGAGTTCAACCACAGCGACATCTGGCACTACAGCGTAGCGCGCGCGACGATGAGCCGGCTCACTTTCGAGTCGGACAACTTCTACCCGGTCTGGTCCCCCGACGGCCGATACATCGCGTTCACGTCGCGGCGCGAGCCGCCCAGCGCGCTGCTCTGGATGCCGGCGGACGGGGCCGGAACACCCACCGTGCTGGAGCATGCCGGGGTGCTCAGCTTCACCGGCTCGTTCACGCCGGACGGCCGCACGCTGGTCTTCCGGCGCACCGACCCGAAGAGCGGATTCGACGTCTGGTCCGTACGTGTGGACACCGCCGCCGCGAAGCCGGTACCGCTGCTGGTCACGCCCTTCAACGAGACGGCGCCGGCGGTCTCTCCCGACGGACGGCTCCTCGCATACGTATCGGACGAAACGGGGCGGAACGAGGTGTACGTCCGCCCGTTCCCCGCCGGCGGCGGTCGATGGCAGGTCTCGACCGCCGGCGGCTCCGAGCCCGCATGGCGGCGCGACGCGGGCGAGCTGTACTTCCGAAATGGAGGCGGGTTGTACGCCGTCCCCGTGACGCCTGGCCCGCCCCCGTCGTTCGGCGCGCCACGCGAGCTGTTCGCGGGCCCGTATCTCCGGAACGTCCGTGGCGTGGCGTACGACGTCGCGCCGGACGGTGCGCACTTCCTCATGGTGCGCGGCGGGAGCGAGCCGGATCGGCTCCAGATCGTCACCGACTGGCACCGGCTGTTGCTGAAACGCACGACGCATCAGGAGTGAGCACCGACCGCGTCGCGTCCCGGCTCTCGGCGGCCCTGGCCGACCAATACCGCATCGAGCGCGAGCTCGGCGCGGGTGGCATGGCCACGGTGTTTCTCGCCCACGATCTCAAACACGACCGCAAGGTCGCGCTCAAGGTGCTGCACCCGGAGCTCTCGGCCGTGCTCGGCCCCGAGCGGTTCCTGGCCGAGATCAAGACAACCGCCAGCCTGCAGCACCCACACATCCTGCCCCTCTTCGACTCCGGCTCGGCCGCCGGGCTGCTCTACTACGTGATGCCCTTCGTCGAGGGCGAGACGCTCCGCGCGCGGCTCGAGCGCGAACGGCAGCTGCCCGTCGAGGACGCGCTGCGGATCGCCACGCAGGCAGCGAGCGCGCTTGATTACGCGCACCGTCGCGGTGTGGTGCACCGGGACGTCAAGCCCGAGAACATCCTCCTTCAGGACGGGGCGGCGCTGGTCGCCGACTTCGGCATCGCCCTGGCCGTCGCGCATGCGGGTGGACAGCGGCTGACGCAGACCGGGCTGTCCCTGGGCACGCCCCAGTACATGGCTCCCGAGCAGGCGATGGGCGAGGCGCACGTGGACGCCCGGGCCGACCTCTACGCGCTTGGCGCGGTGACGTACGAGATGCTGGTGGGGCAGCCGCCCTTCGTCGGGCCGAACGCGCAGGCGATCGTCGCCCAGGTGCTCACGGCCGAGGCGCCGCCGCCGAGCACTCATCGCCGCAGCGTGCCGGCGCACGTGGACGCGGCGGTCGAGACCGCGCTGGAGAAGCTGCCCGCCGACCGGTGGAGCACCGCCGCCGAGTTCGCCGCCGCGCTCGACGGCGTGCACGGCACCGCACGCGCCGTCACGCGCGACCGCGGGCGATCGCGGCGCGTGCGGTGGCCGTTCGTGGTGGGCGGCGCTGCCGCGCTGATCATCGGCGCGATTGCCGGCGCGCTCTGGAGCACGTGGCAGCGGACAACCGCTCCCGCTCGCCCACTGCATGCCAGCCTGCTGCCACCCGCGGGATGCTCCTACGCACCGATCGCCGCCACCAACCTCGTCCAGCTCTCGCCCGACGGTGATCGTCTCGCGTTCATCGCCGATTGCGGAAGCGACCAGGCGCTCTGGATCCGCACGCTCTCCACGGGCGAGTTGCAGAAGCTGCCGGGGACGCGCAACGCCGCGTACATGTTCTGGTCCTTCGACGGAGCGAGCCTCGGCTTCTTCGCCGACGGACGGCTGAAGCGCATCGATCTGCAGAGCAATGCGGTGCGCGACCTGGCGCCGGCGCTCAACGGACGCGGCGGTAGCTGGAGCGAGGGCGACCAGATCCTCTACGCGCCGGACGTGGGCGGGCCGCTGCTCGTGATCCCGGCGAGCGGCGGCACGCCTCGCCCCGTCACATCCGTGGCCGGCGAGCAGGAGGCGAGCACCCACCGCCTTCCGCAGTTCCTCCCCGACGGCCGGCACTTTCTCTACACCGCCGGCGCCGGGGGTGTGGCCGGCACTGTGCGCGTGGCCGAGCTCGGCACGAGCAATACGCGTGTGCTGCTCAATGCGCCGAGCAACGTCGCGTTCGCCGACGGTCGGCTGCTCTACGCGAACGGCGGGCTCCTGTTGGCCCGCCCCTTCGACCCCCGGCGCGCCGTCTTCACCGGTCCCGCCGTGAGCGTCGCGCCGGGTCTGGAGAATTGGCCGTACCGGTACCTGGCCAACTTCTCCGTCTCGGAGTCGAGCGACATGCTCGTGTACCGTCCCGCGCCCGTCGAACGAAATCGCCTGCTCTGGCTCGATCCGGAGTCGGGGCGGACGACGACGCTGCTCGAGCCCGGGCCCTACCTCCGCGCGCGCCTCGCTCCCGATGGGAATCGGCTGATCGTCGAACGGCGTGATCCGGACACCGGGTTGCGCACGCTGGCACTGCGCGACCTCGCCGACCAGACGTGGACCACGCTGAGCCGGCGTCCGGCGATCTACTTCACCTACGCCTGGTCCGCCGAGGGCAGCCGCATCGGATTCGACACCGTGGACGACACATCGGTGACGATCGTCTCGCCCGATCGGACCGTGGCGCGCAGCGTGTCGGAATCCGACGGGATCGAGATCCTCGACTGGTCTCCCGATCCTCGCATCCTCGTCGGGCAACGGCAGCGCGCGGGCACCGGATGGGACATCCTGCAGCTCGAGCTCGACGACGGTTCAATGCGCGCGACGCCGATCCTCGCCTCGGCGGCGGACGAGAGCGGGGCGCGGCTGTCACCCGACGGCCGGCTGCTCGCCTTCGTCTCGAACGAGAGCGGCCGGACCGATTTGTACCTGACGCGGCTGGCCGATCCCGCCACGCGGTGGCAGATCTCGCCGGCCGGCGTGCGGCTCGACCCCACGGCGCACCGCGCGTCGTTGGCGTGGAGCCGTACGGGCGCCAGGCTCTACTTCGCCGACGCGCGTGGACAGCTGCTCTCGGTGAGCATCAGCGAGACCCCGGCGGTGCGCGTCGGGCGCGCACTGCCGGTGGCCGGCGCACCGGATGCCGTCGTCGATCTCGACGCGGCGGCCGACGGGCGACTGCTGCTCGTTCGCAGCGAGTCCAGCGAGCAGGGTCCGCTCGAGCTCGTCGCACACTGGACCCCGCTGGCGCGCCGGCCATGACGGTACGTGCGGGAGGCCTCAGCGGCGAGATCGGCGTCGGCCCGGCTCCGTGGCGGGCCGGCATCGTGCACCGCACGCGCGCCCTGCCGCACGCGGTGAACCTCACCTTCGAGCACTACGCGGCGGAGACCACGTTCGTGGACCCACCGGTCGCGTCCGGAGGCGAGGACAGCGAGGTCTCTCGGTCACAGATTGACGGCACCCCTTTTCGAAGTGAGGCAGCCCATGAGCCTGTTCGGCGAACGATGCACACGGTGCGGCGAGACGAGAACGCGGCGGAGGTATGAGGGCCAGCCCACCTGCCCGGGCTGCGAGGCCAGGATCCGCCTGGAGGTCGAAGAGGCGCGCTCGTGCCCGGTGGATGGGGCGGCGATGCGGAAGGAGATCGTGCTGGACGTCCTCCTCGACCGCTGCTCGACCTGCGGCGGCGTTTGGCTCGACGCGGGCGAGCTGCAGCTCATCCGCGAGGCGGCCGGCCGCGAGGGCGCCGTGCAGGCGCTCGTGAGCACCATGATTCCGCCGGGGTAGCGGGGGCTCCTCACCGCGTGGCGTGACATCGCGCGAGCGACCCGGCGTGCGCTCAGCGCGTCGCCTCGCGCTCCCACACCTCCACTTCCCAGACGAGGGTCCGGCTCCGCGACCGCGCGCGGAATCCGCGGGCGCGCAGCACGTGGCGGATCCCGGTGGGCGGGTGGAGGAACCCCCGCATGGGGATCCGGCGCAGGCGGTGTATGAGGTTGAGCACCGGAAGCGCCACGCGGTTCAGCAGGTTCCGGCGCGGGTAGACGGCGCCCCAGACCCGGCGCGCGCGGTCAGCGGACTCGCCGACGAGGGCCTCCATCGCGGGGTAGCAGCAGATCACCTTGTCGAGCGTGACGACATCGGCCGGCGCGAGCGTGCCGGCGAGGTCGAGGAAGTCGCCGTGGAGGAAGCGGATCCTGTCGCCGAGGCCGCGGCGCTCCGCCTCCTGCCGCGCCGCGTCCAGGAGCGCCGACGAGGCGTCGACCGCCACCGCGCTGCGGGCGCCGTCCTCCAGCAGCGCGTGCTGGATGCCTCCGACGCCGCCGCCAATGTCCAGCAGCGTTTCGCCGCCGCCCGCCTCGAGGATCGCGTCCACGAGCAGGCGCGTGGGCGTGCCGACCCCCTTGCGCCGGTAGGCTCCCAGCTCCCGGCGCGCGTATCGTCCGTCGAACTCCTTCTCCAGGCCGACGCACTGGTGACAGGTCATCCAGGCTCCGCTTGCGGGGACATGCGACGGTGGTACGGCGTCCCTGGCGATATGACCGGCGGTTCCGCCCCCACTTCGCCGGAGAACCTGCCAGCAATCTGGCTGAAGCCGGGTAATCTGCTCAAGCGCCTTCGTGTCAGGCGGTGCCGGAGGGGTGGACACCACTCCTCGCGGCATTGACTCCGTCGGGGCGCCCGTTCAGCTTCAATCGTTCCCTCCTCCCCCAGTTCCGGCGACATCATGGATCGTGGCCTGTTCCTCGAGCTGAAGCGCCGGAACGTCTGCCGCGCGGCCGTGCTCTGCGCCGCCTGCGCGCCGCCGGCGTTGTACGCCCAGACGGCGACCGTCTTCGACGGCGCACCGCCGGCGGCCTGGATCGCGCCGCCCGACGTGCCGGGCGACTCCTTCGTCGTCTTCCACGCGCGCCGCACGTTCGATCTGCCATCGGCGCCGGCGAGCTTCGTGGTGCACGTATCGGCCGACAACCGGTACCGGCTGTACGTGAACGGCACGTCGGTCTCCTCGGGGCCGCAGCGCTCGGACGTCGCACACTGGCGTTACGAGACGGTCGACCTGGCGCCGCACCTGCACGCCGGCCGCAACGTCCTCGCCGCGGTCGTCTGGAGCTGGGGCGCCGAGCGCCCCGTCGCCCAGATCAGCTACCGAACGGGCTTCCTGGTGCAGGGCGACGGCGCGCGGGAGGCGGCGCTGGTCAACACCGGGCCGGGCTGGAGGCTGCTCGTCGATTCCGCCTACGCGCCGATCGTGATCACGAACGCGACGGTCGACGGCTACTACGCCGCGCCGCCGGGCGAGCGGGTGGACGGCAGCCGCTATCCGTGGGGCTGGGAGCGGCCGGACTACGACGATTCAGGATGGCTCGTCGTGGCGACGTCGCCCCGCAATACCGAACCGGCGCCGCTCGCAGCCTTCAGCGTTCCGCCGGGCGGCGCCATCGTCGGCCGCACGAGCCTCCGCGACGCCGTCGGCCCGGGCTACGGCGAGGTCGATCGGCTGGCAGCTCGAGGCGCGCTCGATCCCGCCGATGGACGAGGAGCTGCAGCGCCTCGCGAGCGTGCGTCGCGCGGACGGCGTGCGGCGCCGACGACTCATTCCTGCGCGGCGCGGGCGGAGTGACGATCCCGGCGAGCACGCACGCGACGTTGCTCCTCGACCAGTCCCACACGACCGATGCCTATCCCGTTCTCGTGACCAGCGGCGGCGCGGGTAGCTCGGTCGAGCTGACCTACGCCGAGGCGCTCGTCGACGCGCAGGGGCACAAGGGGAATCGCGACGAAGTCGAGGGCCGCATCATGCGCGGCGTACACGACGTCTTCCTTCCCGACGGCGGCGAGCGGCGCGTCTTCCAGCCCCTCTACTGGCGCTCGTTCCGCTACGTCCAGCTCGACGTCCAAACCGGCGACGAGCCGCTCACGATCGACGACTTCCACGGCGTCTTCACGGCGTATCCCCTGCGCGAGCGCGCCCGCTTCGACAGCGACCTGCCGTGGCTCGACGACGTCTGGCGCATCGACTGGAACGGCGCCCGCATCGGCGCGTTCGAGACGTACATGGACACGCCCTACTACGAGCAGCTCCAGTACGTCGGCGACACGCGAATCCAGGCGCTCATCTCGATGTACGTGAGCGGCGACGGCCGGCTGGCGAAGCAGGCAATCGAAGCCTTCGACGCGTCGCGCGTCCCCGATGGGCTCACCACGAGCCGCTACCCGTCGGCGCTGCCGCAGATCATCCCGCCGTTCTCGCTCGTCTACGTGCTGATGGTGCACGACTACCATAGGCTGCGCGACGACGCCGCATTCATCCGCCGGCGCCTCGCCGGCGTCCGCGGAGTGCTCGACTGGTATGCGCGCCACGTGGACGACACCGGCATGCTCGGGCCCATGCCGTACTGGAACTACGTCGACTGGACCGACGGCTGGCAGGCGGGTGTGCCCCCCGGCGCGACCGAGGGCCACTCCGCCGCGATCTCGCTGCTGTACGCCTGCGCCCTCCAGCGCGCCGCCGAGCTGGAGGCGGACGTCGGCGTCCCCACCATGGCCGCGGAATACCGCCGGCGATCCGAGACGCTGATCGGCGCCACGCGCGCCAGGGCGTGGGACGCGGCGCAAGGCCTCTTCCGGGACGCGCCGGGCACCGCCTCCTACAGCCAGCAGACGAACGCGCTCGCCGTGCTCGCCGGCGCGGTGCCGCCCACGCAGCGGCGCGAGGTCATGGAACGCGTGCTGGCCGACAGCACGCTCACGCGCGCGAGCTACTACTTCCGCTTCTACCTCTTCGAGGCGATGCGCGAAGCCGGCCTCGCCGACCGCACCATCGAGCAGCTCGCGCCCTGGCGGGAAATGCTGCGGCTCGGGCTCACGTCGACGCCCGAGACGCCGGAGCCGACGCGCTCGGACTCGCACGCCTGGGCCGCCCACCCGAGCTATGAGCTGCTCGCCACCGTGCTCGGCGTCCGCCCGGCGAGCCCCGGCTTCCGCACCGTGCGCATCGCGCCGGCGCTCGGGCCGCTCGGGCGGGCGGAAGGCCGCGTGCCGCACCCCGCGGGCGACATCGACGTCCGTCTCACGCGACGCGGCAAGTCCGGGCTCCAGGCCGTCGTCGTGCTGCCGGCCGGCGTCGCCGGGGAGCTCGTGTGGGAAGGACGGACGGTCACGCTGCACGCCGGGCAGCAGGAGGTGCGGTTCTGACCGGCAGTGACTGCAATGGCCAAACGCCAAAACCGTGACACGGAGTCGGCGGAAGCATCCGAGGGCTCGGAGGACGTCCTTTCGTTTACACCCGGTAGTCCGATCCATGTCGAGTTGCGAAGACGAGTGCCCACTCCGGTTTCTCCGACTTTTTCGAGCCCTTCGTGTCAAGCAGTCACGAGGTGAGGGTCGCCTCCGGAGCTTGCCACGGCGCGGTGATTCCACCATCTTTCCTCCAGATTGGAGGACGCGATGGCGACGCTGAACATCAAGAACTTCCCCGCCGCGCTCTACCGGAAACTCCGGCAGCGCGCGCGACTGCAGCACCGGTCGATGGCCCAGGAGGTTACCTATATCCTCGAGCGAGTGCTCGGGGAGGAGGAGCCGCTTTCGATCCTGGAGCTGGAGGGTCTCGGCCAGGAGCTGTGGAGCGACGTGGACGCGGCAGATCACGTCGCGCGGGAGCGCGAGGCGTGGGGTTGATCGACGACCTCCCCGAGGGTCCGATCGCGGTGGACACGGCGGTCGTGATCTACCTGATCGAGCGTCACGAAACGTACGCCGACGTGGTGCGACCGCTGTTCCAGGCGGCCGATCGCGGGGAGCGATCGCTGGTCACGTCGGGGATCACGCTCCTGGAGGTGCTGGTCGTGCCGTACCGGTCCGGCGACGCGGCTCTGGCGGGCCGGTACGAGGCGCTTTTGACGCGGAGTCGCGGCGTCACGATGGTGGACCTGGATCGTCCATTGCTCCGGGCCGCGGCGCAGCTCCGGGCGGTGCACGGCGTCGGGCCGCCGGACGCGCTTCAGCTCGCGGCCGCGCTGGCCCGGCGGTGCGGTGCGTTCGTCACGAACGATCGTCGCGTTCCTCGCCTCCCGAACCTGCCGGTGGTTCAGTTGCGCGACTACGCGTGAGATCGAGACCCGCCTGGCTGGATCTGGGACCTCACGCGAAAAACCGTGACACGGAGCCTTCGGAGGTGTCAGAGGGGTCGGAGGATGTGATTTCGTTCAACCCCTCCTGGGCATCGCTGTCAGCCGCCGGCAACCAGGGCGTCGACCCTGAAATCGCTATCGAGTTCCCAAAAGCGGGCGCCCACTCCGTTTTCTCCGACGTTTTTCGAGCCCTTCGTGTCAAGCTGTCATGAGGCCGGGGGGCGGTGGTGCGCTCAGCCCTCCCGAACGTCGATCAACGGACTGTGCGCCGACGATGACGTCGCCTCACGCTCCCACACCTCCACCTCCCAGATGAAGGTCCGGTCCCGGGACCGCGGGCGGAATCCTCGCTCGCGCACGGCGCGTCGCACCCGGGTGGGCGGGTGGATGAACGCCCGCATGGGGATCCGGCGCAGCCGGTGCACGAGGTTCAGCAGCGGAAGCATCAAGCGGTTCAGCAGCGTGCGGCGCGGGTAGACGGCGCCCCAGAGCCGGCGCGCGCGGTCGGCGGATTCGCCGACGAGCGCCTCCATCGCAGGGTAGCAGCAGATCACCTTGTCGAGCGTGACGACATCGGCCGGCTCGAGCGAGCCGGCGAGCTCGAGGAAGTCGCCGTGGAGGAAGCGGACCCTGTCGTTCAGACCGCGACGTTCCGCCCGCTATGACGCGCGAGGTCGACTAGGTTTCGTAGAGTCGGAGCCCGGGCACGTCGCTGAAGTCGTCGACGTTCAGGGTCCAGAGCGATGCGTCGCGCACGATGGCGCAAGCGGCAATGGCGAGGTCGATCTCGCGGCCGCGTGGACGGCGCACCGCTCCGTACAGCTCTGCCGCGAGGGCCGCCTCGTCGGCGCCGAAGGGCAGCGCGGCTTCCGAGGGGAATAGGCTCTCCTGGGCGAGGAGCTCCGGCTCGACGCGCGGACCGCGGAGCCATTCGTAGAGGACCAGAGCGGGGACGAGCAGGCGCTCGCGGCGGGCGATCGCGTCCCGCAGCTCGCCCCGCATCGAGCCGCCCGCGCCCAGGGCTTCGATGAGCACGGACGTATCGAGCAGCGTCACGGCCCGCGCGCCGCGCCGCCTCTGCCCCCACGCTTTCGCGCCGAGCGCAGCTCGGCCAGCTCGGCCTCCACTTCCTCACGCGGGCGGTGGGGGATGCGGTCGGTGACCGCCTCGAATACTTCCAGCATGCGGTCGCGCTCGGCCTCGCTCAGACGCTCCATCTGCTCCCCATAGACGCGGATCGCCTCGCGGACGACCTGGCTCTTCGCGACCCCGAGCCGCCGGGCCGTGCGCCCGAGGCGGGCGACGGTCTCGTTATCGAGCGTAAACGTGACTTTCGTGGTCCGTCGGCATTGCGTTGCCCTCGTATGGCGGTATGGCATGGAATATCGCGCGCGGCCTGAATCGACGGAAGTGCTACTACGCTTGCCTTCACTGCTTCCGGCTTCGACGATGCGCGTCCACCGGAAGACCCGCCATCAGCCGCAGCAACGCGTCCTGCGACGCGTTCTCCCGCGTGAGCGTGCCCACGAGACGCCCTTCCCGGAGCACCAGGATCCGGGTCGAGAGGTTGATCAGCTCCGGAAGCTCGCTCGAGATCAGCAGGATCGCGCTTCCCTGCGCGGCCAGCCGATCGATGAGCGCGTGGATCTCCGCCTTCGCTCCCACGTCGATGCCGCGCGTCGGCTCGTCGAGGATGAGGATGCGCGAGCGCGCCGCGAGCCATTTCGCGAGCACCACCTTCTGCTGCGTGCCGCCGGAGAGCCCGGCGACGGCCGCGTCGACGCTCGCCCCCCGTATCCGCAGCAGCTCGAAGAAGCTGCGGGCCAGGGTCCGCTCCTCGGTCCGGCTGATCCACTGGAGGCGTGACAGGCGGCGGAGGATCGGCAGCGAGATGTTCTGCCGTCCGCTCGCGGACAGCACCAGACCCTGTCGCTTGCGATCCTCCGGCACGAGCCCGATCCCGAGGCGGATCGCTTCGCGCGGGCTGCCGATCCGCACCGGGCGGCCGTCGACGTAGACGTCTCCCCGCACGTCGTGCTCGAGGCCGAAGAGCGCGCAGGCGATCTCCGAGCGACCCGCGCCGACGAGTCCCGCCAGCCCCAGCACCTCGCCGCGCCGCAGCGAAAACGAGACCGGCTCGAATTTTCCCGGCACCTCGAGGCGGTCGACGCGCAGCAGCTCGTCACCCGCCGTGCTCGCCACGTGCTGGGGGAAGTACTCGCGAAGCGGCCGGCCGACCATCAGCTCCACGAGCTCGGCCTCGCTCAGCCGCGAGGCCGGCCGGGTCGCCACGTGCCTGCCATCGCGCAGCACGGTCACGGCGCTGCAGAGGTGGAACAGCTCGGCCATCCGGTGCGACACGAAGACGCACGTCACGCCGCGATCCTTCAGGCGTCCCACCAGCTCGTACAGCCGGTCCGCCTCGCCCTGGCTGAGGCTGCTGGTCGGCTCGTCGAAGACCACGATACGCGCGCCGCCGCCGACGGCCGCCGCGATCTGCACCAGCTGCTGCTGCGCGATGGCGAGCTCGCCGAGCGGGCGGCGGACGTCCAGCGAGGTGCCGATCTCCGCGAGCAGGGCGTCTGCGCGCCGTTCCATCTCGCGCCGCTGGAGCAGCCCGGCCCGGCGAGGCAGCGCGCCCAGGCAGAGATTCTCGGCCACGGAGAGGTTGTCGCAGAAAGCGAGCTCCTGGTGGACCATGCCGACGCCCGCGGCCAGCGCATCGCGCGGGCTGCCGAAGCGCGCTTCCCTGCCGTGGATGAGCAGCCGGCCGGCGTCCGGTGCGTGGATTCCCGCCAGGATCTTGCCCAGCGTGCTCTTTCCGGCGCCGTTCTCGCCGCAGAGCCCGTGGCAGGTGGCGGCGGCGATGTCGAAGGACACGTCGTCGAGCGCGACAACGCCGGGGAATCGCTTCGTGATCGCGTCGAAGCGCACGCGCGCACCGCGTCCGTCGGCATCGGCCCGGCAGTCGGCTACTGCGCGGTGAGGTACTTCTCGGGCACGTCGGTGAACCCCCACGCCTGGAGCTGGTGCGCCCACTCGCCGAGGTTGTCCCGGCTCACGCGCACGAGATCCATCGGGATGATCTCGGGGACATCCTTGCCGTGGATCCTGTCCACGATCGTCCTGACGCCGACGTAGCCCCACTGATAGACGGGTTGCGCGAGCAGCACCGGGGCGATGCCGGCGTCGACGTAGGCGAGCTGGGCCGGCAGGCCGTCCACCGAGACGACCTTCACCTTGGCCGGATCCAGGTCCGTGAGCAGGGACTGCGTGAACAGCGCCCAGCCGCCGACCATCGCCCACGCGGTGATCTCCGGGTACGCGTTCATCACCCGGATCACCTCGGCGGCCGCGTCCTGCGGCGTCTCGATGTTGTGGAACGTCCCCACGATCCGGATCCCCGGATGCTTCGCCGCTTCGTCGAGAACGCCCTGCACCCGCCGCTGCAGGTTGGGCGCGTTCTGGTTTCCGGCGAGTATGGCCACGGCGGCGTGTCCGCCCGTCAGCGCGGCCAGCTCGGCCATGACCCGACGTCCGGTCTGGAGGTCGTCGACGCCGTAGTACGCGAATCGATCCGACTGCGGCACGTCGCTGTCGAACGTCATCACCTGCACGCCCCGGCTCACGGCGTCGTTGATGGCTCCGGTGACCTTGCCCGCGTCCGAGGACGAGATCAGGATCGCGTCGGCTCCGTCGTTGACCGCCTGCTGGATCCGCTGCGCCTGCAGCTGTCCGTCTTCCTGGGGCGGCGTCAGCCATGCGACCTCGACGTGCCGACCCGCGCGGGAGAGCTCTCGCGCCGCGGCTTCCGCGCCGGTGCGCGCCGCGAGAAAGACGGGGTTGCTGGAGCTCTTCGCGATCATCGCGATGGTGATGTTCGAGTCCTGCGCCATCGCGCCGCCGCTCGGACGCGCCTCGGACCCGGAGCCACACGCGGTGGCGGCCGCGGACAGCGCGCCGATCGCGGCGAGCCGGATCACCATGGAACGGTTCATCGTCACCCCGATGCGTGCGTCGTTGCGCGAGCCCGGCTCAGGCGCCGGGCCGTCGCGCGCGTGCTCCACTGGTCGACCACCACGGCGATGATGATCGCGCAGCCGATCACGATCCACTCGTAGTTCTGATCGAATCGAAGCGTGCGGATCGACTGGCGGATCAGCACGATCAGCAGCGCGCCGAGCATCGCCCCGAGCGCGCTGCCCCTGCCGCCGATCAGGCTGGCGCCGCCGACGACCGCGGAAGCGATCACGTACAGCTCGTAACCCTGGCCGTCGGCCGATGAGGCCGATCCGTAGAAGCTCGCGCCCAGGAACGCCGCGATACCGGCCGTCAGGCCCGAGACCGCATACACGCCGAGCTGGATCCGGTTCAGCGGCAGCCCCGCGAACCGGCTCGCCTCCAGATTGCCGCCGAACGCGAAGACGTGCCTGCCCATCACCGTCCGGCGGAGGTACAGCGAGCCGATCAGCGCGACGGCGAGCATGGTCAGCAGCGGGACCGGGTAGAGGCCCGCCGCCAGACCGAGAGGCGCCTTCGCCACGCCGGTCAGCGGCTGCGGCACGAGAATGCTCTCCGCCCGCGTCGCGACGAACGCGACGCCGCGCAGCATCCACATCGTGCCCAGCGTGACGATGAACGGGTGCACGCGCAGCCCGACGACCAGCGCGCCGTTGAAGAGGCCGCACAGCAGGCCGACGCCCAGGCAGGTGGCCAGCCCGAGCAGGACCGTGGCCGGGCCGGGCATCGGCGAGACCGCCCGGAGCACGAGCGCCATCGCGACGCCCGACAACGCGTAGATCGAGCCGACCGAAAGATCGATGCCCCCGGAGATGATGACCACGGTCGCGCCGATCGCCATGATCGCGAAGAAGCTGGCGTCCGTCGCCGTCTGGATCAGCGTGTGCGAATTCCAGAAGTTGTTGACCGCCTCGCCCGTGCGCGCGTCGACGTGCGAGCCCGCGAGCGCCGTCAACGCGAGCGTGATCGACAGGACCACCAGCGCGATGCCGATCTCCTGCGACGTGAGCACGCTCCGGCCGGCGGCGCGCACCAGGCGCCGGCTCCGCGAGCGTCGGCTCTCGAGCGACGCCTCCATGTGCTACGCGCCCTCCGGTCGCCGGTCCGCCGCACGGACCGAGGCGGTCGGATAGCTCGCGCGGAACCGCGCATACGGCTCCTCGTACGCGCGATGCCTTTCCGGATCGGCGGGCTCGACGGGGCCCGCCGCGATCAGCGCCGCCGCCGCCGTGGCGACATCGGGAAATGCGCCCACCCCGACCGCGGCGAGTAGCGCCGCGCCATAGGCGGGCCCCTCCTCCCGATTCACGGTCTGGACGGCGAGGCCGTACACGTCCGCCTGCAGGCGGCGCAGGAACGCGCTCCGGGCGCCTCCGCCCGTCAGCAGCACCCGGTTGGGCGACAGTCCCAGCTCCTGCAGGATCGAGAGCGAGTCCCGCAACGCGAAGCAGATCCCTTCCAGCACGGCGCGCGTGACGTGCGCGCGGCCGTGTGCGAGGCTGAGACCGAGCAGCGCTCCGCGCGCGGACGCATCCCGGTGCGGCGTGCGCTCGCCCTGAAGGTACGGCAGGAACGTGAGGCCTTCCGCGCCGGGGGCGACGTCGCCGGCCTCGTCGTCCAACCGCCGGTCGGCTTCCGGCCCCTCGCCGAGCTCGCGCGCGAAGCGGTCCCGGTACCACGCGAACGCTCCGCCCGCGGACAGCACGACGCCCATGACGTACCAGACGCCGGGAGCGACGTGCGCGAACGTGTGGGCGCGCATGGCGGGATCGACCCGCGGCTCGGACATCGGCGCGAGCACGGTCCCCGAGGTTCCCCAGCTCGCGACGACCACCCCCGGCGAGACCGCGCCGACGCCGGCGGCGCCGCACGCGTTGTCCGCGCCGCCCCCGACGACCGGCGTCCCTTCGGCGAGGCCGGTCGCCGCGGCCGCCCGCGCGCTCACCCGCCCCGCCACCTCGCCCGATCCGACCACGTCCGGCAGCAGCGCGGGCAGGAGAGAGACGGCCGAGAGGATCTCGTCGCTCCAGCGCCCGCCGGCGGGATCGAACATCAGCGTGCCCGACGCATCGGACGGCTCGGTGGCGAGCTCGCCGGTCAGACGGAAGCGAACGAAGTCCTTGGCCAGGAGCACCTTCGAGAGCCGCTCGAACGCCGCTCGCTCGTGGTTCCTGAGCCAGAGCACCTTCGGCAGCGTGAACCCCTCGAGCGCGGGGTTGCAGACGAGGTCGCGGAGCCGCGCCTCACCGCCGACCGCTCTGCGTGATCTCCTCGCACTCGGCCGTGGTCCGGCCGTCGCACCACAGCAGCGCCGGGCGGATCACCCCGCCGTCGCGGTCCAGGAATACGGACGAGTGCATCTGCCCCGAGATGCCGACCGCCTCCACCGCCCGGGCCGGGCGATCGGCGAGCAGCTTCCGGATCGTCGCCACCGTCGCCTCCCACCACGCATCCGGGGCCTGCTCGGCCCACCCCGGCCGGGGCGCCTGCAGCGTGAGCGGCGTGGTCGCCGAAGCCGTCACATCTCCGGCGGCGCCGACGAGAATGCCCTTGACGCCGCTCGTGCCGACGTCGAGTCCGAGGAAATGGCATCGGCATCCTCATCGCACGCCCAGCAGGATCTCCATCGTGAGCTGGTCGAGCCGCTCGTACGCGTAGCCCTGGCGCCGGATCGCCGGCAGGTCGAACGTCCGGGCCTTCAGCTCGCGCGCCCGCTCCGGGCTGAAGCCGCCGCGCTCCTCCGCCTCTCCACCGCGCGCGCGCAGCTCGGCCAGGATCTGCTGGATCTCGGGGTCCGCGTCGAAGCGGGCGACCTTCTCCTTCAGGATGAGGTAGCTGCGCATGCAGCCGGCGGCGAAGTCCCGCACTCCCGTCCTCGTCCTCGGTGCGGAAGGCGTGGGCGTCGAAGTGGCGCATGCCCTGCCACCGCGCGTCCTCGAGCAGCTTCACCAGGAAGAAGTCCGATTTCGGGTCGACGCTGCCGAAGCGCAGGTCCTGATCGAAGCGCCCGGGCTTCTGGCCGTTCAGGTCGATGTGGAAGAGCTTGCCCGCGTCCAGGGCCTGGGCCACGCCGTGCGAGAAGTCGAGCCCCGCCATGGTGTCGTGCGCGACCTCGGGGTTCAGCCCCACCATCTCCGGGTGGTCGAGCGTGTGGATGAACGCCAGCATGTGGCCGATGGTCGGCAGGTACATGTCGCCGCGCGGCTCGTTGGGCTTGGGCTCGAGCGCGAAGCGGAGATCGTAGCCGCTGCGAGATCGCGTAGTCGCACAGGAAGTTCAACGCGTCGCGGTACCAGCCCAGCGCGGCGCGCGGGTCCTTGGCCGCGTCCGTCTCGGCGCCCTCCCGCCCGCCCCAGAAGACGTACGTCGTCGGCCCCCAGCCGGACCCCGAGGTCCATGGCGTGCATGGTCTTGTGCAGCGCGTACGCCCGTACCCGCGCGTCGTTCGATGTGAACGCGCCGTCGCGGAAGGCCGGGTCGGAGAAGAGGTTGGTCGTGGCCATCGGCACCCGTAGCCCGGACTGCTCGAGCGCGGCCTCGAACTCGCGCACGATGCGGTCGCGCTCGGCGCGCGGAGGCGTCGCGCGGCACCAGGTCCTCGTCGTGCAGGTTCACGCCGTACGCGCCGAGCTCCGCCAGCTCGTGCACGATGCGCACGGGCGAAAGCGGCGGGCGCACCGGCTCGCCGAACGGGTCGCGTCCGACGTTGCCGACGGTCCAGAGCCCGAACGTGAAATGGTGCTCCGGGCGCGGCGTGTAGGCGTCGTCTGTGGTCGCGCGGCTCATGATGCACGTCCTGGCGCCAGGGTTTCGAGAACGGCCGGGCCTCGGCTCGACGTCAAGGTGCGGGGGGCGGGGCGTTGGCGCGAGGGGCGGGAGGGGCGTCAACAGCGTGACACGGAGGGCTCGGAGGCGTCCGAGGGCTCGGAGAACGGCGTTTGGTTTTTCATCCCCTCCCCCACCCCGATGCCTCCGACCCCGTTCGGGCTCTTCGTGTCAAGCGGTTGAGGAGGTGGTTTGGCGTCCGGGGCAGGAGCCGCGCCCCGAACGTCAAAAGCGTGACACGGAGGGCTCGGAGGTGTCCGAGGCTCGGAGAACGGCGTTTGGTTTTTCATCCCTTCCCGAAGACGGTGGTCCACTCCGGTATCTCCGACCCCCTTCGAGCTCTCCGTGTCAAGCCGTCGAGCAGGTGACGGCGCGTCGGGCCTGAACCCGTTGACCGAGCGGCCGGCGGCGCCGTAAGGTCGGAGCGCGTGATCGGATCGGAATGGCATCCAGCCGGAGGCGGCCATGCGAGAGGGAACGCGGCACGCGGCAGCAATCCCGGGGGCGCTCGCGTGCGGGATCGTGCTGTGTCCGCTGCTCGCTCCCGCGCTGCAGGCGCAGGCGCCGGCGTACCGCGATCCGGCGCTGCCGGTGGCGCAGCGGGTCGACGACCTCGTGAGCCGGATGACGCTCGCAGAGAAGGTCTCGCAGATGATGGACCAGGCGCCGGCGATCGAGCGGCTGGGAGTGCCGGAGTACAACTGGTGGAACGAGGCGCTGCACGGCGTGGCGCGGGCGGGGCTCGCGACGGTGTTCCCGCAGGCGATCGGCTTCGCCGCCACCTGGGACGACAGCCTGGTCTTCCGCATGGCGACGGCGATCTCGGACGAGGCCCGCGCCAAGCACCACGAGGCGGTGCGCGACGGCCGGCGCGACCGCTACAAGGGCCTGACGTTCTGGTCGCCGAACATCAACCTCTTCCGCGACCCGCGCTGGGGGCGGGGCCAGGAGACGTACGGCGAGGACCCGTTCCTGACGGGGCGGCTGGCGGTGCAGTTCATCCGCGGGCTGCAGGGCGACGACCCGAAGTACCTGAAGACCGTCGCGACGGTGAAGCACTTCGCCGTGCACAGCGGGCCGGAGCCGGCCCGGCACGGCTTCGACGCGGTGGTGGACGAGCGGGACCTGCGCGAGACGTACCTGCGGCAGTTCGAGCAGGCGATCCGGCAGGGCGGCGCGTACTCGCTGATGTGCGCCTACAACCGGGTGGACGGCGAGCCCGCCTGCGCGAGCGACACCCTGCTGCGCGACATCCTGCGCGGCGAATGGGGCTTCGCCGGCTACGTCGTCTCCGACTGCGGCGCCGTCGCCGACATCTGGGAGCACCACGGGGCGGCGGCGACGGCCGCGGAGGCTTCGGCGGCGGCCGTGAAAGCCGGCACCGACCTGAACTGCGGCCGGACCTACGACTCGCTGCATGGTCGCGGTGAAGCAGGGGCTGATCGCGCGAGGCGGCCATCGACACCGCGGTGAAGCGGCTGTTCACGGCGCGCTTCCGGCTGGGCATGTTCGATCCGCCGGAGCGCGTGCGCTGGACGCGGATCCCGTACGGCGACGTCGACAGCCCGGCGCACCGGGCGCTGGCGCTGCAGGTGGCGCGGGAGTCGATGGTGCTGCTCAAGAACGACGGCGTGCTGCCGCTGCGCAAGGATCTGGGGACGCTGGCCGTGATCGGCCCGAACGCGGACCAGTGGCGCATGCTGCTGGGCAACTACAACGGCCTCCCTGCCGACCCGGTCACACCGCTGCGCGGGTTGCGCGAGGCGCTGGCGGGGCGAGGCACGCGCGTGCTCTACGCCCGTGGCTCGGATCTGGCCCCGGGCTTCCCCGTCCCGGATGTCGTGCCGGCGGACGCCCTGCTCGAAGAAGCCCTGGCCGCCGCCAGGCAGGCGGACGCCGTCGTGCTGTTCCTCGGGCTCACGCCGAGGCTCGAGGGGGAGGAGATGCCGATCGAGATCCCCGGCTTCCGTGGCGGCGACCGCACGAGCATCGAGCTTCCCGAGCCGCAGGAGCGGCTGCTCGAGCGCGTCACCGCGCTCGGCAAGCCGACGGTGCTCGTGCTGCTCAACGGCAGCGCGCTCGCCGTGACCTGGGCGCAGGAGCACGTCCCCGCGATCCTCGACGCCTGGTATCCGGGGCAGGCCGCCGGCACCGCCATCGCCGACGTGCTATTCGGCGACTTCGACCCGGGCGGTCGCCTGCCCGTCACCTTTTACCGCGGCACGAGCGACCTGCCACCCTTCGATGACTACCGCATGGAGGGGCGCACCTACCGCTTCTTCGGCGGCACGCCGCTCTACCCGTTCGGCCACGGCCTCAGCTACACCCGCTTCGACTACGAGACGCTGCGGACGAGCGCCGACACCATCCCCGCGGATGGCACCATCACCGTGAGCGTGGACGTGACCAACACCGGCGCGCGCACGGGCGACGAGGTGGTGCAGCTCTACGTCGAGCACCCGGGTTCGGGCGTTGCACGTCCCCTCCGCGAGCTGAAGGGCTACCGTCGCATCACGCTCGAGCCCGGCGAGACGCGGACCGTCGAGCTGCCGCTCCCGGCGTCGACCCTCGCCTACTGGGACGCGGGTCGGCACCGATGGGTGGTCGAGGCCGAGCCCGTCCGCATCCGCGTGGGCGCCTCCTCGGCGGACCTGCGGCTCGAGAAGACGGTCCGGGTCGAGGGGGGTCGACGACCATGACCGCTGTTCGGTCGGTGACCCCGACACGACGAGAGGGATCTGCGCCATGAAGACGCAAGTCAGCTTCCGGTCCGGCAAATTCCCTCCCTACAATGGGGAGGAGGAGCAGATCAACCCCGGCCTCTGGGGGAGGCGTCTCGCCGAGTATCTCGTGAGCCGCCTCGCCGCAATGGGCGTGACGACCGGCGAGATCGCCCCGGAGGACTGGGGCTATTACATCCCGATCGCGAACGAAGGCGCCAGGCTCGCCCTCTGTTGCGGTCATCAGTACGGGGACGACGACGAGTTCCTCTGCTTCACGGATCCGTCGACGCCCATCGTGAAGAAGCTCTTCCGCAGGATCGACGTGACGGCGGACCTGACCCGTCTCGTCTCGGTCCTGGAGGAGATCCTCGCCTCCGATCCGGACATCACGGACGTGTCGTGGACGGAGCCGGGGTAGGCCGGCGAAGGACGCGCGGAGTACCGGCCGGTCTGCCTTCCTTCGCCGGCCAGGCTCAATGGTGCAACGGCGTCCCTGCCGTCGGTGTCAGAACGTCCAAATGGGCAGAGACTCGACTGCCACAGCAAGTGGAACCAGATCACGATGGTGATCGACAGCCTGCACGTCGTGGGCGACACGGCGGTCGCCATCGTCTGGCAGTTCGTGGACCGCATGGCGCTGCGCCCCGACAACCGGGTGCACCACGTGTCGCGGTTCACTCCGATCTGAGCGCCACGGCGGGGTCCACGCGCGTCGCGCGAATCGCCGGCGCGAGAGTCGCGACCAGCGCCACACCCACCAGGAACACCGGCATGCCAATGAAGGTCACCGGGTCCGTCGCTCCCACGCCGTACAGCTGAGACGCGATCAGCTTCGCCACCGCCATCGCGAGGAGCAGACCGATGGCCGTGCCGATGGAGGCGACTCGCAGCGACTGCCCGATCACCATGCGCACGACGTCGTGCGAGGTCGCGCCGAGCGCGGATCGGATCCCCAGCTCGCGCGTGCGCTGCGCCACCGAATAGCTGGCGACGCCGTAGATGCCGATCGTCGCGAGGAGCAGCGCCAGCGCTCCGAAGGCGCCGAGCAGCGCCGCGCCGATCTGTGCGCCGAGAAGGCTGATGCGCATGTCCTCCGACAGCGACGACGCCCGCGGCGGCGGCAGTCGCGCCTCGAGCTCGCGCACCACAGCCGGCAGCGTGCGACGCAGCGCCGCCTCGTTGCCGGGCAGGGTCTTCACCTGCAGCACCATGTCGGCGCGATGGAGCTGCGCCAGCGGCCGATACATGAACTCGGGCGTTTTCTCGCCGAGCGTGTTGTACCGGACATCGCGCGCCACGCCGATGACGGTGATCCAGGGACCGGTCGGGCCGGACATGCTGAAGCGACGCCCGAGGGCACCCGCCACCTGGCCATCGGGTGCGAGACGCCGCGCCATCTGCTCGTTCACGATCGCAACCTGCTCCGAGCCGGCGACGTCCGCGCCGAAGTCACGGCCCGCGACCAGCCCGATGCCGAGCGTGCGGAAGTAGTCGGGGCCGACCACGTTGAAGTAGGGCGCGAGCCCGGCGCGACTGTCGGTCCCGGCGACCTCGGGCGTCCAGACGCCGACCTGCATGTTGCTTCCGCCCAGCGGCACGAGCGCGGCGAGCGTGGCGGATCGAACGCTCGGGGTCGCGTCCACTCGCTCCAGCAGCCGCCGGTAGAACTCGGCGGCTCGCGCGCTGTCGAGCTGCGCCAGGCCGAGGTCGATGGGCAGGTCGACGATGCCCGCCGTCTCGAATCCGGGATCGATCACGCGCGCATGGGCGAGGCTGCGAAGGAACAGCGTGGCGCAGGCGAGCAGGACGGCGCAGAGCGCCACCTGCGTCCCCACGAGGAGGCCGCGCATGCGCGAGCGGCCGCTCGACTGCGGCGCGCTCTCGCGCAGAACGGGGAGCATCTCGAGCGACGTCGCGCGAAGCGCCGGAAGCAGACCGAACAGCAGCGTCGTGAAGAGCGCCAGCGCCAGGGTGGCGATCAACACCCGCCGGTCGAGCGCGAAGGACAGCAGGATCGGCTCCGGCGACCGCGTCATGACGTACCGGCCCAGCGCGCCGACGCTCCACAGCGCCACGCCCGAGCCGATCACGCTCGCGGCGATCGTGAGCATGCCGCTCTCGACGAGCAGCAGGCGCAGGAGCTGCACCCTGCGCGCGCCGAGCGCGAACCGCATCGCGATCTCGCGGCCGCGACCCGCCGCCCGCGCCAGCAGCAGGTTCGCGACGTTGGCGCAGGCGATCAGGAGCACCAGCCCGACGACGAATAGCAGGAACCGGGACACCAGGAGCGCGGGCTGGCGCAGCTCCGCCGTGACGCCGTTCGCGTCGTCGGCACGCAGCGAGAACTCGCGGCCGCGCGACGTGTCAGCGGCGACGATGCGCCGCGCCAACGTGGCGAGAACGACGTTCGCGCGATCGAGCGTCACGCCGTCGCGCAGACGGCCGGTGGCGTACAGGCTGCCGCCCCACCGATCGAACGAAGCGCCGATCACGGCCTGCCCCGCGGCGGGCGACAGCCAGAGGTCCACACCCCAGAACGACATCGACCCGGCGAAGTCCGGCGGAGCGACACCCACCACCGCGAA
The DNA here is from genome assembly GCA_963798855.1 of uncultured Gemmatimonadales bacterium. Lineage (GTDB taxonomy): Bacteria > Gemmatimonadota > Gemmatimonadetes > Longimicrobiales > RSA9 > CAWCUU01. Next base: position 703,092 of record CAWCUU010000003.1, read on the forward strand.
GGCGCGGTCGTTCACGCGGATCGTCTGTCGCACGGTGCGCGGGTCACCTCCGAACCGCCGCTCCCAGAAGCCGTGAGAGAGCACAACGCTCTGTTCCAGCGAATCGGTTCCGAACAGACGGCCCGCGGCGGGGCGCACGCCGAGCATGGAAAAATAGCCCGGCGTAACGACGGCAGCGATCACGCGCTCGGCTCCGCCGATATTGGTCAGCGCGACGGGGATGACGTGCTCGCCGATCACTCCGGAGAAGACCCCGCCGTTGTCGCGGACAAAGGCCAGGTCCATGTACTGGAGCGCGCTGTGCGAGCCGCGATAGATGCGCACCAGTCGATCGGGTTCGGCCACGCCGGCGATCGGCCGCGAGAGGAACGCGTTCGCGATCGTGTAGATCGCGACGTTCGCGCCGATGCCGAGCGCGAGCGAGAGGATGGCAACGGCGGCGAATCCCGGGGACCGCAGCAGCCCGCGGAACGCGTATCTGGCGTCGTCCATGATGACCCCGGCGTCGCGCCGTCAGTCGGCGGTGAAAGGTGTGCCTCCTCCCCTACGACCGGCGACTCGCCGGGTTTCGGCGAGTCGAGAAAACTCGTTGGCGCTTCGGAGCCAAGATCGTGCGATCCATCGGGTTCGCCATACGCGCGAGAATGGAGAATGATCGAGCCGCGAAACTCCCGCGAAAAGCCTTGACCCGTCGTTCCCGACGCGCCCATCCTACCCAAAGAAGCCGAGACGACAGTCGGGATTTCCCGGTCCTATCGCTAGATTCCCCAATGAAGCGCCACGCCCTCATCTTCGGTGTCGTCGGCGGCCTCCTCATAGCCACCCTCCGATACACCGAATACCGCTTCGTCGTCATCGAGCACTCGGTCGAGCTCTACGGCGCCCTCGTCGCCATGCTCTTCGCCGCCTTCGGCATCTGGCTGGGCCTGCGCATCACGCGCAGACGGGAGACGATCGTGGTGAGAGAGGTGGTCGTCCCTGCCTCAGTACCGGGCGGCGAGCAAGCTTCGACCTTCGTTCCGGACACGGCCCGACAGCAGAGCCTCGGCATCACCGCCCGCGAGCTCGAAATCCTCGCCCTCATCGCACGGGGCCTCAGCAATCGCGAGATCGCCACTCGGCTCTTCGTCTCCGAGAACACCGTAAAGACCCATTGCTCCCGCGCCTTCAACAAGCTCGGAGCCGCGCGCCGCACTCAAGCCGTGCAGCTCGGCAAGGAGTTCGGCCTGCTGCCTTGATCCCGTCACCCGAAGGCACGATTTCCTCTCCACTCCTGCAAAATCATCCCAAAGGATGACGACATCCTGCATCGCACACCGTATCGTGGCTCCATTCTCACTCGCACCCGGGAGCCTCACGTGAAGAAGACCGTGCTCACCTTCGGCCTCATCTCCGGCCTCATCATCTCCATCCTCATGGGCGGCTCGCTGCTCGTCGCCGACAGGATCGGCTCCGCCCACAGCATGGCCCTCGGCTACACCATCATGGTGGCGTCCTTCCTGCTCATCTACTTCGGCATTCGCAGCTACCGCGACCACACCCTCCACGGCCGGATCTCCTTCGGCCGCGCCTTCGCCTGCGGCTTCCTCATCACCCTCATCACCACCGCATGCTACGTCGTCATGTGGGAAGTCCTCTATTTCAACTTCATGCCCCACTTCATGGACGGCTACTTCGCCGCGCAGGTCCAGAGGGTCCGGTCAGCCGGCCTCGACTCCGCTACCACCGCCGCGCAGGTCGCCGCTATCCTGCGCTCCCAGCAGCTCTACCAGAACCCGCTCATCAACGCGGCCTATACCGTCATGGAACCGTTGCCCGTGGGACTCCTCATCACTCTGATCTCTGCAGCGCTACTCCGCCGCAACGCCACCACGCCGACCCGCTCCTCCGCCGAGCGCGCCTCGACCAGGAGAGATCGACGTCGACACCTTGACAGGGAGGCGTCGAACGTGCCGGAGCGGCCGGAGAGTGTGAAGGTCTGCGGCGAATTCTGCTCTCAGAGTTCCCGTACGCGCTGTTCTATATTCTGGAAGCGGAACGCGCCGTGGTCACCGCGCTTTGATCGGGCGAGGAGAAACGATCGCGACTACCGCTCCGATGGGACCGGGGATATTGTCGTCGATCCAGAGGAAGTGCGTTCCCCGCTCGAGACGGGCAGGATGCGTCGTTCGACCTACCGACGGAGACCAGTGACGCAACGTCGGGCCGAGTGGAGAGACCTCGAAGGGAGACCGCGCGTCGTCGACGGCCTGGCGATCGGCTTGGTCATCGGCCTCCTCGGCTTCGCACCGATCCGGGCGGCTCTCGTCGCTGCCGTGCTGCTGGCCGTCCGCCTCGTTGCCCGGCGCAAGCCCGGCAGGACGTCAGGCTGGGGGCTCTTCGGCTTCACGCTCATCCTCGCCACCGTGCTGATCTTCGCGGTCGATCTCTTCGCGTCGGCGTCGCGCGTCGCGATATGGATGGTTTCTCTCGCCAACGCGCAGGCGCTGTGGGTCGAGCATCGATTCACCGACTATGCTCCTCCGCCCCTGGCCCTGAGCGCGCGAGTCCGCGAACGCATCGTGAAGGGCATCTGGTTCGGCGCTGTGGCGGGTTTGATCCTCATGGCGATCGCGGCGATACCGCTGGGCCTGGCGGAGGCTTCCGGAGAGGGAATCGGAGAGCATGCCGCTGCCCTCCTCCTCGTATCCTATCCTCTCGTCGGGATCGCGGTGGGCGCCATGGCGGGAGCGACCCTGAGGCTGGCCCTGCACCCGGCCGGATTGCTGCTCCTCGGAGCTCTCGGCGGCGCGCTCGTCTATGCGGCTTTCGGTGTGCTGGACGGCGTGATCGAGGGAACCGGAGAGTCCGCGCTGGAGATCCTCGCGATCGGATGCGCCTGCGGACTCCTCGTCGGGCCGTCCGTCGCCTTCGCCTGGCTGACCCGCGAGGGAAGCGTCCCAATGTCGCTCTTCCCGTGATGTGAGACGACTCTTTGGCCTTCGACTTCGAGATCGAGCCGGGCGTATGGTTCGGGGAAACGGTTCGCAGCGCCGTGGAGGAAGGCGTTCACATCGAGAAGCACGGCTGCTTCCCCGAGCAGGTCGAGTGCGTGGCCGCCCACCTCTAGGCCGATCGTCCCCCGGACCAACGCCTCGAGGTCGTCGTCCCCTGGATCGTCGGACGGACCGCCTTCAAGGCCCCGGGCCGATACATCTACTTCTCCCGCGGCCTCCTCGAGCGCTGCCCGCACGACGAGGCGGCGGCTCGACCGGGGGTTACATTGTAGTCTTCGCGGTCGGCCGTTTGATCGGAGGGAATCGCCTTGTCGTTCGCCCCGAGGCCGAAGCGGAGGCCGACGAACTGCCGATCCCCCAGTGGGTATATCCCGGACAAGGAGGAACTATGACCGAACTACTCAAGAAGGCGTTCGACGAAGCGTCCAAGCTTCCCAGCGAGCAGCAGGACGCCATCGCCTCTCTACTCCTGGAGGAGCTCAAGTCCGATCGAAACTGGGATCGGGCCTTTGAGAACTCGCAGGACGCCCTGGCGAGCCTGGCGAGCGAAGCCCTCGGCGAAGATGAGCGTGGTGAGACGGAGAATCTGGATCCGTCCGAGCTTTGACCTCCCGCACCACAGCCTCTTTTCGTAAGGCTCTCGCCTCACTCCCTGACGATGCCCGGGAGCGCGCCCGCGACGCCTTCCGCCTCTTCTCGGACAATCCTGCTCATCCAAGCCTGCGGTTCAAGCAGGTTCACACGAGCGAGCCGATCTTCTCCGCCCGCATTTCGTTGCACTACAGAGCCTTGGCCCGGCGCCACGACCAGGATTGGATCTGGTTCTGGATTGGGTCACACGCCGACTATGACCAGCTCTTGAAGCGGCTGTGACTCTGAGGCGGATGCTGGGTAAGGGGGAGACGTCCACATCATCCACATCGAGGGGCGTAGCTACCGGCTGCGCGAGCTCAGCGGCCTCCTGAACCGGCCCAACTCCTCACCCTCGCTCCAAGGAGGTGAAAGCACGGGTGCGTAAAAGTGGGTGTCTCCCAACTGCGCAAAGACTCGGTGTTCCTTGACAACTTCCTGGACCTGACGCTGACGAGCGACAGGCCCGTGGTGCTGGTCGGCTCGCAGCGGAACGCGTCCGAGCCGGACTTCGACGGTCCGCGCGACCTGCTGAACGCGTGCGATCGGCGCCAGCGGTTCGAGAACGGCCGGGCCCGAGGCGGACCCGCTCAAGAGCACGGCCGGACGTGGCGAGGGCTGAAGCAGTACCGACAGGAGGCTGGAAAGCGAGAGCCGGCTCGCGAGCTCGGTCGGCAGCACAGAGGCGGAGCCGGCTTGACGAGTCTCGTGGAATTTCCCACATTGGTAAGAAGAGTTACCGCACTTGAAACGCGGAAATACCCTTGCGGATCATCTCGCGGAAGGCGCTTCGTGAGTTCGCGGACAGACATGCGGATGCGGGCGCGTCGCTCGACACATGGTACCGGATCGTCAAGGGTCGAGAGTATCGGTCGCCACACGAGCTCCGAGCGGATTTCCCTTCGGTCAGCTTCCTTGGAGCCCGTCGGACGGTGTTCAACATCGGCGGGAACAAATATCGACTCGTGGCGGACATGCGCTACGACCTGGGACGCGTTTACGTCCGGCACGTGCTGACACACGACGAGTACGACCGCAGATCGATCGAGGGCACGCTCTGATCGGGCGAGGAGGAACGACCGTGACTACCGGCTATCCTGGATTTTTCGAAGCCGCACGTTCTGAAGGACGAGGCGGAGTACGACGCCGCGATCGCGGAGATCGAACGGCTGCTGGATGAGGACGTAGAGCCCGGAAGCGAGGGCTACGACCGGCTCGAGTTCCTCTCGGTCCTCGTCGAGCACTACGAAGACGAGCGATACCCGATGGGCGCCGTGACGCCGCAGCAGGCCGTGACGTTCATGCTGGAGCAGAAAGGATTGCAGCGCTCGGATCTCGACGATGTCATGGGCGGGAAGAGTCGCGTCTCGGAGTTCCTGAACGGCAAGCGCGAGCTCTCGAAGGCCCAGGTCGAAGGACTGAGGGCGCTGCTGGGCATCCCGGCGGACATCCTTCTCGGCTTCGGCTCATGACTCCATGAGGCAGATCTCGCCTCTCGGCCTCGCGACCTGCATCCTCCTGGCACCAAGCCACACCTCCGCCCAACAACCCCCGCCCCCGCGCTCGCCCCCGCCCCCGATCTGCCAGATGATCGCGACCGGCGGCACGATCGCGATGAAGGTCGATCCGGCGACGGGCGCGCCCGTGCCCGCGCTGTCGGGCGAGGACCTGCTCGAGAGCGTGCCGGACATCGCGAAGGTGGCGACGATGCGCGTCCGCAGCCTGTTCAACATTGCCTCCGACTACATGGACCTGGAGCACTGGATCACGCTGCACGACGCCGTCCAGGGCGCGCTCGACGACGATGGCGTCGCCGGCGTCGTCATCACGCACGGCACGGACACGATGGAGGAGACCGCGTACTTCCTGGACCTGACGCTGAAGAGCGACAAGCCCGTGGTGCTGCGTGGGCGCGCAGCGCAACGCCTCCGAGCCGGACTTCGACGGCCCGCGCAACCTGCTGAACGGCGTGCGACTCTGCGCGTCGCCGCAAGCGCGCGGCATGGGCGTGCTGATCGCGCTGAACGGCCAGGTCAACGCCGCCCGCGAGGCGACGAAGACGCACACCTCCGCGGTCGAGACCTTCCAATCCGGCGACTACGGCTTCCTCGGCGTCATCGAAGGCGACCGCGTCGTGTTCAGCCGCAGGCCACTCCGCAGACAGTACATCGCGCCTCCGGGGCACGACGCTGCCGCGCGTCGACATCGTCGCGATGTACGCCGGCGCCGACGGCGCCCTCGTCCGCGCCGCCGTCGCCGCGGGCGCGAAAGGCATCGTCATCCAGGCGCTCGGCATGGGCAACGTGAACGAGGCGATGTACGACGCCATCGTGGACGCGATCCGCGGCGGGGTGGTTGTCGTGATCTCGAGTCGTGTGCCCAACGGGAGTGTCCTGCCGAACTATGGGTTCAAGGGCGGAGGTCGGACGCTCGAGGACGCCGGGGCGATCTTCGCCGGGGATCTGTCACCGCAGAAGGCGAGGGTGCTGTTGATGCTGGGGTTGCAGGGGACTGGGGAGACGGACGGGATCCGGCGGCTGTTCGAGCGGTGAGCCCGCGTCTCGCTCAGCGGCAGTCGGGGTGCCTCACGCACCGTGGCTGTGCCGGGAGTGAGAAAACCTCCCGGTCGCAGCGGCTCCGGACCCCGGTGTAACGTTCGAGGGCTGGCCGGCATTCAGGTAATTACAATGATCGGCACCTGACCGTGCGACGCAGCTCGACGCCGTTCCGGAGCAGAGCTTCCGTTCCGGGACGCGCCTAAGGATGAGGATTGTCAGGTGCTAACGGATGACTTCGGGTTGCGCGAGTCGAGGGCGCATACGACCTCGTGGGCCAACCGGAATCCGAACGTATTCGGAAAACCGCTGTTTAGACGCTATCGGAGCCTTCTCATGAGATCATGAAAAAGAAGAAACGCAGTTCGGGCAGGCGTCGAGGTCGCAACAGATCTGCGGGTGCGGCGGGAATCCCGAGCATTCAGCCGGAGGACGTGCTCGAAGGCCCTGGATTCCGGATGGAAAGGCATGGGCGCTTTATCCATTCCTCGACGTACTGGACGGCTGAGGAGCAAAAAGCACTGTTGCAGGCTATGGCCACGAGCGTGCCTGCCGTTGAGCAGTCAATTCAGGACGAGGCTCAGAAGGTCGCAAGCATTTTCGCGAAGCATGACACCTTCCAAGTGCTCTCCGCATTGTCCCTTCGTAACCATTTGATGGATCCAGAGACGTACGTCGAGTGGGCGCACGCGGGTAAGTCGGTCGTGGTAGAGTACGCCTCACTGATCGCCTTGAAGGCCGCGTATGCTGTTGGTAAGGAGGGTGAGGAACTCTATGCGAATGGACAAGTAGTCGGCGAACTGCAGGACGCGATAGAACACGTGGTGAGAGACAGCGTCATGCTTCAGGTCGCACGCTCGGCAGCTGCCGGACTCCGCGACGGACATGAGGGAAACCCAAGCGTCGATGATGAGATCCAGTTCGTCACGCGCTTAAATGAGACCGCCGTTCGAAATCCGGCATACCAGCATCACCACATTGAGGTATTGCGGGGCTTGTACAGGCCCTTCCAGACTGAGCTGCAGCGTCTGGCGGGATTCACTGTTGATGATGCCATCGCGATCGCCGACTCGATCCCGAAACGGGTAAGCCGGCGCTTCGCCGAGAGAGCGGAACTAGCGCGCACGAGCTTCCAATCCGTGGAGGCCCAAGTACGCCAGATGCGCAAAGGCAAGCTTGGACCGGAAGTCCAGGGCTCGTTGCCAGCGGACTCGCCAGAAGCGGGACGTGCAGACTTTTTCCGTGAACTCGCCTCCCGATCGAAGAAGGACGTTAAGCGCTACCTCAAGTACGCCGCAGTCGAATGGGAAATATTTTGTTCGGCTGACATATGCTGCTTTTCTGCCGAGGAGCTCGCATTTGAACTGTCCCTCTCCAGCGATGTTGTCGAGGCGTTTCTAAAGGCATTCTCACTCGAGTTCTCTAGCGTGTCCCCAGACTTCTATGAACCCAGTCCCACGCACGTGTTACGGGAACGTCCAATCCTCCATCACGACGGGCGTTACTTGTGCCCAGCGATAATGCTGCTTGACTGGGCGATTCAACCCTTTTTTGAGTCAATGCTGAAAAGGTCTGGTGGCAGCGGATGGGAGCGGTATCATAAGCACAGACATGACTGGGTACTGCAAACGGCGGTGCAGCGGCTGCAAGCCCTGATGCCATCGGCCAAGTTCCACGAGAACGTCTTTTACGGCGTCGCAGACACAAAGTCTGAGCAAGCCGAATTGGACGCGCTGGCCATCTTCGATTCACTCGCGATGTTCATTGAAGTCAAAGGCGGCGCCTTTACCGCACCAGCGCGGAGAGGCGCGCCAGATAGGCTCAAACGAGACATTAAGGAGTTATTGGGCAAGTCACACGAACAGGCGCTCCGCGCGAAGCGGGTACTAAGGCGCGGTGGGCGCTTAAGAGACGGCGTAGGAAACGTTGTGCAAGTCCCGGCTGACCTCCGGCGCAGTCTCCTCCTCTCGGTCTCTTTGGCACCGATCGGGTACGTGACCGCGCGCCTCCATGCAGAAGCCGAGTATTTCTCGGCGGGAGAGTACTCGTGGCTGCTCAGCCTCTACGACTTGATGGTTGTCACTGATGTCCTCGATCATCCGGCGTTTTTTGCACACTATGCTAAGCGTCGAGTCGAGACGGCTCGGCTCGGACTGCTCGTGGCAGTTGATGAGCTTGATATTTTCGGGTATTACCTGCTCGAAGGACTGTACTTGGACGATGTGGCCAAGGAGTTGCGCTCTGAAGGTAAGCCAGTGCGCTTCAATCTGCTCTCGTACACCGACCAATTTGATGCGTATTACGCGTACACCATGGGCGTGCGCCGGAAGCGCGCCCCTAAGCCGGGGCCTCAACTGAAGCCGGTATTGGATGACCTTCTGATGCGCCTAGAGGTCTCCGGTCTTCCGGGCCGCTTGGACGCCGCTCTTGCTGTCCTAGATCTGGACTCGGAAAGCCGCGAGCAGTTCGCGAGGGGGATTGAACGCGCTAGAAGGATCGCGGCGCGAGAGGCGCGTGCCTCCAACATCAAGCTTAGCGGGCCCACACGACGGAGGGTGGGGACTCAGCTACTACTGCGGTATGGACGCGTCTGTGCTCCAGCGTGAGCTGGAGCACTATTGTCGGCGTAAACGGCGAGAATTGGGAAAGAAGACCTGGATTGGCATTGGCGAGCTACTTGGGAAGACCCGCGCCGTGGCGGCTATCGCAGTCTTGGGAATCCCGACACTGGTGAACCCACACAGCGGGCCCGCGGGCGTCTAACCCGAGCGTTCCCGCTGCGCTTGCTACGGTCCCGTGCCGCTGCGCGGACACCCGCTCCGCCGCGCTGACGCGCGGCTCCGGAGTGTCGCGAATGCCTGGAACGTTAGACGCCATAATTCCCCTTGGCGATGAACAGGTTGTTGCCCAGAAGCTGACGACCAACCAAGAGATCTCCTCCATGCCTAACTCCGAGAATGCAGATCGCGCCGAGGGCCGAGTTGCACGACTGAAGGGAGCCTTCGGCTTCATCCAGTCCACCGTGGCTCCGGGGAAGGACATTGATTTCCACACTTCCTGGTATCGAGGGGAGGTGCCTCTTCAGGAAGGAGACGAAGTGACGTTTGAGCTACGCGTGTTCGAAGGCCGTGAACAGGCGCACTATGTGCGCAAGGCTGGCACTGACGAACCCAAGATTGCCGCCGCTGACGCGGCTGAGGCTGAGGTCCAGCTTGACCCAATTAGTGAGCGGTTGATCGACTGGGCATATCTTCGGCACATCCCGACGGCCCTGAATGACCTCGCCGCGCTGGCGCTGCCGGAGCGGTGGGAGTTCAAGGATACAGCCGCGGACCCGGATCGTCCGATGCCGATTCTATATAGCTACCTGATCCACACTTTCGGCCGCCTCGTCCTCGAGAAGAAGATATGCATTAGTTCCAGCGGTAACTTCGCAGCTTTTAATACCGGCTTGGTGGATCGGCGCTACGAGCCCATTTACGCTCTCTTTCGAAGGCAGGACGATCCACGGTCCCCCTGGCAACTAGTAGATTTCTGCACCGCGGGCGAGCGTATGGCTGGGCAGAACTTAGTACGCTATTTCAATCCGCTCCCGCCCCAGGCGCACTATTTCAATGAACCCGCAGATCTTCTATACGATGTACGACAGGGCGAGCCAGAGATTTCATGGAGGCACGTTGTCATTGAGAGGATTGACCGCTACCCTCAGGAGTTCATTGAGGAGCACTGGCCGAGCAGAATTCCGGCCCGAGACACGTCCAGCATGACCAAGGATGAAAGGTCAGATTACGTGCGTGCTTGGGGAGTTGCGATCGAAGAAGACGCGCGGCTATATCGCAGAATTATGAACAGAGTTCGTGATGCAGTTGATCTTTGCATTAAAAGAGTGTCGTGGAACTTCAAGACGGCCGTGCCTCAGTATTATCCCCCGGTGAAGAAGCTCCAACTGCTTCTCCCACTATGCTTGGTCGATGATGATGCCGTTGATCTTGCATTGGCCGTAGAGCGTACAGTTTCAAAGAACTACTTGGCGTACACGGTGTTGCCGCTGAACTGGGCCTACAACAACGCTCGGCTAATCTGCCGCCCCGATAGCGACTGGCTGACGCCCGAAGACATCAGCGACTCGGACGTTAACATCGCTGAAATGTGAGCGAGTTTCTGTGCGTGCAGGGCGCCGGTATGTCGAAAATGCGGGAATTACGGCGTCTAACAACGTGTACGCCATGCCATATGCTCCGACTACGCGCTTCTTCGTTTTCCGTAACTCTTTAGTAGCAGCATGCCAGTTAAACGTTCCAGCGTTTACCCGAAGGGCCGGAGCGGCGGACGAGCGGAGGGTGCTTCCCAGCACCAGACGATCCGCCGGTCGTTTGGGGCAGCAGCGCGATCGGCGGTTGGGGCAGCATGGCTAATTCGCCCGGCTCGTTCTATGGCGAAGGGCCTCCCTCCGCAGCCGAAAGGGCGGACATTCTCATGGCGATAAAGCAGATCAGGTGCGGGCCAGTTGAGCAGGAGATGATCGACCGTCTATATCAGGGTAAGATCAGAATACATGAATTTGATGATACTGGATCGCCGTACACGTACGGGTCATTCGTCGATGCGGATGAGACCGTCTACATTGACAGGAACAGCCACTGGACAGGTGGTGGCGTCGATCAGTATCAGCTCTACCTCACGGTCAGACATGAAGGCGCGCACGTTTGGTTCGGGACTGAGTTGACCGATGATCAGGATCCCGATGCGCGTGAGAATCGAGACGATGCAATCGCCCAGTGTTAGGAGCCGGAGGCCCTTAATGTGGTATCGCCTTTATTTACTTGTTTCGTTGATCGGCGCAGGATCCGCACACGCCCAAGCTGGCGGACCCGACCAGCCGACAGGGAGCACAGTCGGAATAACACGTGCGGTGATCGTTGACGCGCTCGACAGGTTCGCCGGTCCGGAGACCACAGTCTTGCTGAGTCCACTGGTCCTCGACGTGGACCTTGGCGATGCGAAAGCCCGAGGACTCGAGCGCGGTCCCCGCGGATTTTCTGGGCGGCGGGACGCTGCCGTCCTGCAGGCAATGACGCAGCGACTGCCCCGGCCGATAGCCATTTGCGAAGGTAATTGCGAACGTCCGGCCGATTGGCTAACGCTGGTGCTGAGTGATCCTGTTGTTGCCGGAGACTCGGCCAAAATCTTCGTGTCTTGGGAGCATAAGGTGCCGGGAGATGATTGGGTGCGAGGCGGAACCTCCATCTACTACCTGGCGCGCTCAGATCATGTGTGGACTGTGACGGAGGTGGAGAGGGTTTCCATCAACTGATGCTCTAGATCTGCCGTGCGACAGCCGGCTGTCGCACGGGAGGGACGAGCGGCCGCCCTGTGGAAGGGGCAGAGTCGGTCAGCCGCGGTCGCCACGCAGCCGCCGTCGCCGGTCCATTACGCCGCCGCCTATCTCCCGCACAGCTCGGCGTACGCCGTCATGCGGAATCGCCCCCCTCTCACTCCGCCCCCATGGTCTCCCGCGGATCCACCCTCGTCCCCCGCACCGATGACACGAAGCTGGCCATCCACGCGGCCGCCCCCAGCAGCGCGATCACCCCGACGAACGTGACCGGGTCCGTCGGCTGGACCTCGTAGAGCAGGCCGCTCATCAGCCGCGTCAATCCCAGCGCGAGCCCGACGCCGACGACCGCGCCGATGCCGGCGGCGAGCATGTACTCGCGCTGCATCATGCCGCGGACGGCGCCCGGCGCCGCGCCCAGCGCGAGCCTGATGCCGATCTCACGACGCCGCCGCGCGACTGCATACGCCACGACCCCATACACGCCCACCCCGGCGAGGAGCAGGGCGATGGCGCCGAAGCCGAGCACGACGAGGAGCAGGAATCGCCGAGTCCCGAGCGCCTCGGCCACCCGCGAGCTCATCGTCTCGAGCCGCACCGGCACGTCGGAGTCGATCGAGCGCACCGCGTCCCGGACGGCGGGGCCGAGCGCGGCGGGGTCGCCGGTCTTCGGGCGCAGCACGGCGGTCATGCTCCAGGCGCGGAAGGGGCGCTGTCGCCACGGGAAGTAGAACGCGGGCGAGGCGGGGCGGGTGAGGTCGCTCTGGCGGATGTCGCCGACGACGCCGATCACGGTCGCGTAGGTGTCCTTGTCCCAGTAGTCGTCCATGCCGCCGCCGGTCATGCGCTTGCCGATCGCGTCCTCGCCCGGCCAGGTGAGGTCGGCGAACGCCTTGTTGACGACGACGACGTGGCCGGCGGTGGGGCCGTCGCGCTCGTCGAAGAGGCGGCCGCGCAGCAGCGGGATGCCCATCGCGCGGAACCACGCGGCGTCGGTGATCTGGTACTCGCCGTCGGACGTCGGCTTGGGGGCGCCCTCGACCTTCACCTGGCCGTTCGGCGCGCCGTCCATCGGCGCGTTCGAGACGAGGCCGGCGGTCTCGACGCCGGGCAGCGCGCTCAGCGTCGCCGACAGGCGCTCGTAGTAGAGGCGCTTGGACTCGTTGTCGCCGTAGCTGGACGACGGCGGGTCGACGGTCGCGGTGAGCAGGCCGCCGGTGCGGAACCCGGGCTCGACGGCGAGCACGGAGCGGAAGCTGCGCAGCAGCAGGCCGGAGCCGACGAGCAGCACGAGCGCGAGCGCGGTCTCGCACGCGATCAGCCACTTCCAGATGCGCTGGCGACGGCGGTCCGTGCCGGCGCGCAGGCCGCCGCGCAGCGAGTGGACGGCGCCGCGCGCGACGCGCACGCCGGGCAGCACGCCGGAGAGCACGGCGGCGAGCAGCGCGACCGCGAACGTGAAGCCGACGACGCGCAGGTCGAGGCGGATGTCCTCGAGTCGCGGCAGCTCCGCGGGCGCGATCGCCGGCAGCACGCGCAGCAGCGTCCAGGCGAGGGCGAGGCCGAGCAGCGCGCCGATCGTGCTGAGCGCGAGCACCTCGCCGAACGCGACGACGAGCATGCGGCCGCGGCCGGCGCCGAGCGCGTGGCGGACGGCCAGCTCGTGCTCGCGCGCGGTGCCGCGGGCGAGCGTGGTGCTCGCGATGTTCGTGCACGCGACGAGCAGCACGAGCAGCGCGGCGCCGAGCAGGATCCAGAGCGGACGCGTGACGTCGCCGACGAGCGACGCGCGCAGCGGCACGATGTCGACCTGGCGCGGGAAGTACGCGTCGGTCGCCGGGTCGTTCGCCTCGGGCGAGTCCTCGGCGAAGCGGCGCGTGACGGCGTCCAGCTCGGCGTCGGCCTGCTGCTCGGTCGCGCCGGGCGCGAGCCGGCCGACGACGATGAAGTTGTGCGCGGTGCGGTAGTCGCTCTGCTCCTCCAGCTCGAGCGGGTACCAGATGTCCATGCCGTGGGGGTAGTCGAAGCCGGGCGGCATGACGCCGACGACCTGCACCGGGAAGCCGCTGACCGTGAGCGGGTGCGCGGCGAGGTCGCGGTCGGCACCCATGTGGTTGCGCCAGAACGCGTCGCTCACGACGACGACGGGCGCGGCGCCCTGGCGGTGGTCGCCGGAGAGCAGCGGCCGGCCGATGACGCGGCGTGACGCGCAGCGTGCGGAAGAAGCCGTCGCTCACGGCGACCACGCCGACGCGCAGAGGCTCCGCGCCGCCGAGCACCGTGGACTCGCCGCCGCGCGTCGAGCGCGGCCATGCTCTCGAAGCGCGTCGTCGCCCTGCGCCAGTCGTCGAAGTTGCGCCACGCCGCCCGCATCTCGTGCCCCGCGGAGTTGACCTCGTAGACGCGCGACGAGCCGCCCCGACTCCGGGAACGCGAGCGGCGAGAGCAGCACGCCGTCGACGATGCTGAAGACGGCCGCGTTCGCGCCGATGCCGAGCACCAGCGTGAGCAGCGCGATCGTCGTGTAGCCGGGGTTGCGGGCGAGGGAGCGGAGCGCGAAGCGCAGGTCCTGGAGGAATGGCAAGGTCGGCCTCCGGCGCGGGTGGCGTTCGAGGAACGGCTCTGTGGGTTGGATACGCGATGTCGCCGGAAGGGTTGGAAGCGGCTCCGCGAATCCTTCCGGGCTATCCTCCTGCCCCTTGGGCGGTGCCACCTCTTCCGACGCCTCCGTGTCACGTTGTCGATGTCGACGGACGTTGTAACCCCGAGGCCTCGGCCGGCATTCGTATCAGGGAAGCGAGCCGGCAATCCGGTGTTCCTCTCGCCCCTGATCTGACCCGCACCGAAAGGATGGAGCCGAATGACACGACTGCGCATGACCACGCTCGCCCTCGCCGCCACGCTGGCGGCCGCGATGACCGCAGCGGCGCAGGAGAAGCCGGGCCCGGAGGTCGGCATCACGACGTCGCTGAGCGTGCTGTCCGGCGGCGGCGAGTCGCTGACCGTGTTCTCGCTCCCGGGCGGCGGCTTCTGGCCGCAGGCGGTCGTCTACGGGACCTTCTTTCCGAGCTCGTCATTCGCGGTCGAGCCGCAGCTCGGCTACAGCCTGATCTCCAGCGGCGGCGACACGGAGTCGTTCGGGATCGGCGCCCTGCAGCTCGAGTGGTTTCCGGGCGACGACGCGGCCGCGAGTCCCTACCTCTTCGGGCACGCCGCGCTGCAGTTCACGCTCGGCGGCGGAACCAATGCGACGCCGGCGTTCGGTGGCGGGATCGGCTACCGGAAGGCGGTCGCGGAGCACGTCGCGATCCGGGTCGAGGGTCGCTACCGCCGTTGGGTCGAGGGTGACTTGAACGACTTCACGGCGAGCTTCGGGTTCGGCGTCATCCTCGGGCACTGAATCGCGGAGCCGGCATGCGCGCGCGCAGCGTTTGGCCCGATCCTGTGTAGGAAATCGCCTATGACCGCGGTTGGCAGGAGCCAGGATGGGTGCTTCACTGCACTATGTGGAGGAAAACCCCCACGGCACCCCCGCCGCGACCGTTGATGGGGGTTTCACCAGACATCGGTAGCTGCCATGAACGCTCTTCGTCACACGCCACGTCGGGTCGCGATGAGGGTTGGATGACACCCCACCCATCCACCAAAGAGGAGGAGACGTGAGAATCGGTACGTGCCTGGGTACGGTAGTCCTCGTCGCATCCCTCTCCCCGTGTGCGGGCCGGGCCCAACAGGGGATCGCGGACGACGAGACGGCGATCCGCGCGCTCATCCAGAAGACGCAGGACGCCAACAACGCGGGGGACGTCGAGGCCTGGGTCTCGCTGTTCGCCGAAGACGCGGTCTACATGCCGCCGGGAGCGCCGGCCGTGACGACGCGGAAGGGCCTGGTCGAGATCGCGAAGGCGGGCTTCAGAAACCGGGCCTCCATCACGATCGAGCCGCTGGAGATCAGGGTCTTCGGAGACTGGGCGTTCGCGCGATCGCGGGTCACGGGGAGCGTCAGGCTTCACGACCGCGACGAGGTCGTGCCAGTGGATGTGAAGCAGCTCGTCATCTACAGCCGGGGAGCGGACGGCGCGTGGCGGATCGCCCGCCTGATCAACAACAGCAACGCCTCGTGACCCTCGCCCCAGCCCCGCTTGCCGCGCCTCCGACGCGTTCCTAGCATGCGACCATGGACTACACCACCCTCGGCGCCACGGGCGTCACGGTCAGCCGCATCTGCCTCGGCTGCATGAGCTACGGCTCGCCGGAATGGCGGGCGTGGATCCTCGACGGCGACGCGGCGATGCCTTTCTTCCGCCGCGCGGTCGAGGCCGGCATCAACTTCTTCGACACGGCCGACATCTACTCGGTCGGCGCGAGCGAGGAGGTCACGGGGCGGGCGCTCCGCGAGTACGCGAAGCGCGACGAGATCGTGCTCGCGACGAAGGTCTTCAACCGGATGGGGCCGGGGCCGAACATGGCCGGCCTCTCGCGCATGCACATCGTGCAGGGGTGCGAGGCGAGCCTGAAGCGGCTGGGCGTGGAGACGATCGACCTCTACCAGATCCACCGCTTCGATCCAGAGGTGCCGCTGGAGGAGACGCTCGCCGCGCTCGACCACCTCGTGCACTCCGGCAAGGTCCGCTACATCGGCGCGAGCTCGGGGTGGGCGTGGCAGCTCGCGCGCGCGCTCGGCCTCTCGGAGCGCCACGGCTGGGCGCGCTTCGTCTCGATGCAGAACCACTACAACCTGATCTACCGGGAGGAGGAGCGGGAGATGATCCCGCTGTGTGTGGCGGAGGGCCTCGCGGTGATCCCGTGGTCACCGCTCGCGCGCGGCTTCCTCGCGGGCGCACGCACGTCGATCGAGGACCGCTCGTCGACGAAGCGGGCCGAGACGGACGAGTTCGGTCACCGACTCTACGGCGGCCCGGGCGACGAGGAGATCATCGAGGCCGTCCGTGCGGTGGCGGAGGAGCGCGGCGTCTCGCCGGCGGAGGTGTCGCTCGCCTGGCTGCTGTCGAAGCCGGCGGTCACCGCGCCGATCGTCGGCGCGACGAAGCTCGAGCACCTGGACGCCGCGATCCGGGCGGTCGAGCTGAAGCTGGAGCCGGAGGAGGTCGAGCGGCTCGAGGCGCCGTACCGCCCGCACGAGGTGCGCGGGCATCAGTGAGGCCGGGCGGGGGCGAGCGCGGGGGCGGGGGTGCACCCGTGTGCGTGTGCCTGTGCGTGTGCGTCCCCCGTGCCCGTCTGTTCCCCTGACCCGCTTGCGCTTGCGCGACCCGCGTGCGTACAAGAGGTGTTCCAACGGTTCGCAGGTCGGGCACGCAAGCGGCCGACGCAAGCGTGTACGGGTGAACGGCTCGGGCACGAACCACGGCACACGCACAGGCACACGCACAGGGGGTGGGACCGACTGGCGCAATCATCTCCTGGCGAGCTCCTCCAGGAAGCTCGCGATCTCTGCGCGCGAGCGCAGGACGTGGACGCGCTGCCCGGACGAGAGCTCGGCGAGCCGCCGCAGGATCTGCGGACGTCGCCGCCGGGGATAGCTCCAGATCCACAGCAGGAACTCCCAGGTGATGCGCTCGGGGCAGCCGGGCGTCATCTCGGGCCTCGATCGCCCGGCGTACCGCAGCCACCTGGCGATCACCCGCGTGATGCAGACCCGGCGAGGCGTGTCGAGGAAGACGACGGTGTCGCAGGCGGGGAGCCGGATGTCGAGCGTGCCGCCGTAGTTGCCGTCCATCACCCATGAGGGCCGCGCGACCAGCGCCTCCACCGTCCGGCGCCACTCGTCCTCCGGCGTCGGCACCCAGCCGGGACGCCAGTACAGCGCGTCGAGGTGCACGACCGGCAGGCCCGTGCGGGCGCCGATCCCGGCGGCGAGCGTCGACTTCCCCGAGCCGCCGGAGCCGATCACCAGGATACGGTGCGCCATCACCCCGCGTATGCGTAGCCGAACAGCTCGACGCCCCGCCGAAAACGTCTCGCGACAATGTCGCGCGTCCGCTCCGTGTAGTACTCGCGGTAGGCTCGCCGCGTCTTCACCGCCTGGACGTGCGGCAGCGACGGCACCGGCAGGCCGAGCCGCTCGCGGACGCGCCGGAAATCGTCGCCGAGCGTCTCGAATCGCCCCAGGAAGTCGACGCCGATCCCGCCGGATCCGTTCGTCACGAACGTGTGCTGGGAGCGAAAGTGCTCGTCGGCCTCGCCATCGCCGACCCCTGCAATGGCGTCGACGAACTCCTCGAACGACATGCCAGCCCGGAAGACGTCCGGCCCGGCGAGACAGTACGCGACGCCCCGGGTCGGATGAAACGACGTGAAGTCCGGCGCCTCGCCCCGGATCTCCGGCGGCCTCGAGATCGACGCCGAGCACGCCCGCCAGCGCGATCTTGATACTCGAGCACGCGACCTTCGGCACCTCGATCCAGACGGCGCCGTGCGCGGGGAGGAGGACGGCGGTGCGATCCGCGATCGGCGCGGTCACGTGATGTGCAGGTCGGATCCGAACCGGATCAGGCCGAGCTTCCGTGCGACCGCTCCGCCTCCGTCCATGCTATCGCTTCTCGCCACGCTCACAGATGGAGCAGAAACACCGGTGCGGCCGCGGCTAGCAGCGCCAGCAGCTGCAGCCCGAGGATCGGCAGCGCCCGCTTCGGATCCGCCGGCACCCAGCGGACCGCGAAGAACGCGATCAGCACGACCTGCGCCGCCATCAGCAGCTGCCAAATGTGCGCGGCCGCGCCTTCATCGGGCTGTCGCACCACGCCGAACGCGGTGAAGTACGCGGCCAGGAACGCGAGCGCGACGAGCGACAGCGCGATCGGCAGGAACGCGCTGGGCCGCTTGAGCAGGGTGGAGAGGCTCATGGGACGGGCTCCGCTGACGGTGGCGGTACGGATATCGGGACGCTGACGGTGACGGAACGGGTATCGGGACGCTGACGGTGACGGAACGGGTATGGGGAACGCCAACAGTACGGGTATCGGGAACGCGTAAGGGTGGTCGCTCCGAACATAGAGTACTTTGTTCGGACAAGCAACCGCCAGCGCGGGGGGAGGGGCGTGCGCGGGGGCGGCCGTCAGGTCGGCCGCGCCGGTTCGTCCCGCGGCGATTCGAATGCGTCGCCCGCCTCGAAGCGCAGGAGGCCACGAAACGCCCCATTCTACCCGACGGAATCGTCGAGTGGGGAGTTCGAGGCGCAGGAGGCCACGAAACGCCCCAATCGCCGCCGGCCGGGAGAGGGCGTGGGGAGTTTGACGCGCTCAGGCCGTGTCAACGTCCCACTCGCCGCCGGACGCCGCTCGAGTGGGGACTTCGATGGTGCGAACCGTCCCGGCCAGAGCGGATCGGGCAGGAAGGCGACCGGACCGGGGCCAGGGCCCCGCCCGCGAGGAGGGCGACTGCCCGCCCCGTCGATCCGGCGGAACGCGGACCTCACCGACCTTCCGCCGGCGGCTTGACCGACCAGTGAGCGTTGCGGAGGCGCCAGCCGGACGGGCCGTGCCCGGCGACGCCGGTGAAGTAGCCGTCCTCGACGACGCGCGTTCCCCCGGCGTCGATGCGGACCTCGTGGTACGGGGCGGCGATGAGCGCGAGGCCGGGCCCGAGCGGGTCGACGCGCAGCGAGTCGCCCCACTGCAGCTCCATGCGGGCGATCTGCTGAACGAGGCCCTGGATCGCGCGGGCGGCGGCTTCGCTGTTCGCGAACACGAGGCGGCCCTCTGCGGCCATGAAGAACGTGGGCTCGTCGGCGAGGTAGTCGCGCCACGCCGCGGGTCCACGCGCGGTGATCCCGGCGGCGATGGTATCGGCGAAGGCGCGCACGCTGTCGGCGATGGCGCTGGAGCGGCCGGCTTCGTCCGGCTCCGTCGAGGGTCCCCCGCACGAGAGCAGTGAGAGGGCGAGCAGGGTGCGAATCGGGCGATAGGTCATCCGTAACGCTCCTGCCTGCAGTTTACGATCGGACGGCCGGTTACGAGCGTGCCTCGACGAGCTCGGCGAGCTTCGCGAGCGAGAGCCGCCAGCCGGTCTCGTTGTCGGCGGGCGATAGGAGATGCGTGTCGAGCTCATCGGCTAGCCGCCACCGGGGGTTCGTCGACACGGATCCGGAACCTCAAACTGTCCGCTCCGCCGTAGACGCTGGGCTTCTGAAAGCGCTCGACGAGCACGCCGCCGTTCGGCTCGCTCACGCGGCGGGAGGCGAGGTTGTCGGCGTGGGTCGTGATCGTGTGGC
Source organism: uncultured Gemmatimonadales bacterium (assembly GCA_963798855.1). Classification (GTDB taxonomy): domain Bacteria; phylum Gemmatimonadota; class Gemmatimonadetes; order Longimicrobiales; family RSA9; genus CAWCUU01. The sequence continues at coordinate 722,838 of CAWCUU010000003.1, forward strand.
TCGTCCGGCCAGATCAGGCGCATGGGCACCGGACCCCTGGTGCACGCCCGAACGCGGATCAGACGGCCTCCCTCCCCGCGATGTCCTCGTCCCACAGCTCGGGCCGCTCGCGGATGAAGCGGCTCATCAGCGCGATGCAGTCGGCGTCGTCGAGGAGCCACACGTCGACGCCGTGCGCCGTCAGGAACTCGATGTTGCCGGGGAAGCTGCGGTTCTCGCCGATCACGACGCGCGGCACGCCGAATTGCACGATCGTGCCCGCGCACATCATGCACGGGCTGAGCGTCGTGTACAGGGTCACGCCGTCGTAGCGGGAGCGTCGCCCCGCGTCCCGCAGGCAGGACATCTCGCCGTGCGCGGTCGGGTCGCCGTCCTGGACGCGGCGGTTGTGGCCGCGGGCGATGACGCGGCCGTCCTCGACCATCACGGCGCCGATCGGCAGGCCGCCCTCCTCGTACGACTTCCTCGCCTGCTCGAGCGCCAGGCGCATGAGGTCGGCGTCGGGCTCGCGCGCGTCGACGGATCCCATCGGGGAGGGTATCGAAGCAGTCCGTTTGTCCCGGGCCCCGGGAGCGTAGCGGACTCCGGTCACGGACAGCCGGGGCGATGCGCCAGACGAGCAGCTCCCCGGCGGCCACTCTCGCGGCCTGTTCCGTTCTCCACCACTCCGGCGCGTCGGTGACCGCCGCCTGGAGCCGGTCCGTCGCGCGGCGTCGCAGATCGGGGTCGGTCACGATCTCGAAGCGGCCCTTCCCCGTCACGCTCTCCCACTGCCAGAGCCCGGTGCGGCGGGACGTATCCGCCTGGAACGCGACGTCGGGATGGTCGGCCGCGAGCTCGGTCTTGCGGCCCGAGTCCGTCACGCCGTACAGCGCATCGTCGAGCCAGACGCAGCCGAGCGGAAGGAGGTAGCTGGAGTCGCCGTCGCGAAACGCCACGCGCAGCAGATCGCAGCTCGACAGCAGGCGAGCGACTTCCTGGCGGTCCATCGGTGTTCTGGGCATCCGACCTCTTGCGGGGTCCTGGCGCCGCTCGAGCTCGGCCTCGTCGAGACCGGACTCGATGCGAACGAACAGAACCGTAGGCATCGTACTCCTCCCTGAAGGAACTCATACCACCAATCTGCCGCAAAGCCCGCGTGACGCCCGATCAGAGCGCTCCGGGAGCGCCGGGAGCCGGACCCAGACGGCTAGGTCCTCGGTTCGCGGTTCTTCCTCGCGCCCAACGCGCTCGCGGCCTCGTCCAGCCGCTCCTCGAGGTGTCGGACGCGGCGCTCGATCTCGGAGACGTCAGCGACGGCGGCCGCCCGGCCGGCGGCGGCGGCCGAAACGCCGGCGCGCCGGACGAAGCGAACGTAGCCGAGGCCGAGCGTGATGATGAGCGCGCCGGTCATGACCACGAATCTGGCTACCGACGAATCGGTCGCGATGATCCAGCCGACGCCGTAGAGCATCGTGAACAGTCCGCCGAGCAGCAGCCCGTTGCTGATCACGGGCAGCTGATCGGCGCGTACCAGCGAGATTGCCATCGCGAGCGTCGCGAACACGATGAGAGTGATGCTGGTGCTGCGGCCCCACGGCTTTCGGGCCGCCGCCGCGGCCTCGACCAGCCCGTCCCGCTGCCGGCTGATCTGCTGGAGCTGCTGGCGATCGGCATCGGTCAGCTCGCCCCGCGGCCGCGACTCGTGGATCGCCTGCTCGCGGCGGCCGAGGTCGCGGAGCTCCGCTTCGTGACGATCCGGCGGCGGGTGGAACGTGTAGACGCCGACCCCGGCGAACGCCGTGAGCATCAGGCCGAGGAAGAAGGAGAAGATGGTCCGAAGCGCGACGCTCGGTGTTGGATCCGCCATGGATGCGCTCCCGGTCGCTATGGACGTGGGGATCGTGTCGCCAGGCCGCGGCCCGGCGCGAGGAGCAGGACGAGCGCCGAAAGGCGGAGCGTCGTGCGCATGCGAATACACCTCGTCGAGGGGCGGAGGCTTCGCGGGCGGTCACTTCCCCGGGGACGCGTCGATGTCCTCCCAGAGGTACCAGTACTCCGAGAGCGGCGCGGCGCCTCGGCTCAGGTAGAACGGCGCCGCCGCCGGGCTCTCCACGTCCACGTTCACGCATATCCTGCGTGCGTTCTGCTGCCGGAACCAATGCAGCTGGAGTCGCACGAGCTCGCTCGCGATCCCGCTGCGCCGGTGATCGGGCGCGACGTACAGATACTGCACTTCGCCGTCGCAGGCGAACCGGCGGGTGAGGTGGCCGGCAATGTAGCCGACGACCCGATCGCCGTCCACCGCCACGTAGCCGTTGCGCGGAGGCAGCGCCTGCTGCGGATGGTGTCGCCCCTCGAGGTAGGGCGCCATGCGCGGGTCGGCCGCGCCGGCGAGCGGATCCGTGAGCCGGCTCGCGGCCATTGCCGTGACGTCCGCGCTCGTGGCGCGGCGGTAGGAAAGGCTCACGCCGGCGGCGGCGGAACCGGTTGCGCATCGGTCATCACCCGGAAGCCGAGCGCGTCGCGGTTGAACGCGACCGCCCGGTCGAGGTCGCTGACCTTCAGGTGGACGTGCCCGACGCGCACCGGATCGATCGAGGGCTCGGACATGGGGAACCTCCGGGAAGGGGCGATGCAGACAACGTGCACGGGCGGAGCCCGAAGGAAAAGCCCCGCGGGACACGAAGCGCCCGGCCGCGATACCGGTGCGGTCGGGCACGTCGCGCCGATGAGTGTCGGCGGGGTCGTGGCTGCGGCGCGGTGACCCGCAACCCGAGGGTCGCACCCCAGTTCTTCAGCGACCTGCTGGCCCCCGGCGGGGGAAGGCGACGCCTCGAAAGAGGGCTAACAGCCGGGATTCTCCGCAGCGATCGTCGGCCCCTGTCCCGGCGGGACTTCCAGGAAGGTCGCGTACAGGATGGTCTCGCCGGCCGTATTGTTCTCGCCGACGTGGGCGTGCCCCTGCCCGAGCTCGATGAATGCCTCTCCGGCTCCGTAGACCCGGCTGTCACAGGAGGACCCATCCAGGATCGTGACGGCTCCGGAGACGACCGTGACGATCACCGGTCCGGGATGCGTATGCCATCCGGTGGACGCGCCCGGCTGCTGAACGATCCGGGTGACCACCACATCCGAGGGGTCGTCCGCCTTGATCACCTCGGTGGCGTGACCTCCTTCAGCCGGAACGTCACCGTGAGTGGATCCGTGAACGCGGCGCGCGACAGCACTTCCAGGGCGATAGGCTGCAGGTCTTCAGCGCCAATGGCCGGCGCTGAGGTCCATCGCCATAGCAGAGCTCCGGGACCCGCTGTACGGCCGCCTCACGGCAGAGCCCCGCTTCACCGACCTACGGCGACGGATCGGGCCGGAACGCTGACCGGCGTTCGGCGAATCAGCCCTGCGGGCCACCCAGGTCCGGCTGCGGGAGCCAGCGTCAGCCCTCCGACTCGGCCGCGAGGCGCTTCGCGAGCTGCCGCCTCGCGGTCGCGGCGTAGCGACGGCAGGCGCCGGCGTCGAGCAGCGCCTCGGCGTCGCCACGATCGCGCGCCTCGACGCGCGCGAACAGCCCCGACGCGGACGGGTGCGGCGTCAGCAACAGGTCGCACGGCAGCCGGTCCAGAACGGCGAGCCCGTGAGCGAAGTCGTCGACGCCGCTCGGGTACGTCCGGCTGTCCGTGAAGCGGAAACCGTCGGCGGAGACCGGCGTCTGGCTGTCGGCGTAGACGATGTCGACGCAGCGCTCGCCCTCGCACGACCGCCACGACCACGTCGTGCCGCCGGGCGTGTGCCCCGCCGTGAAGTGAGCGGTCATCGCCAACGACCACACGCGCAGCACCTCACCGTCGGCGATCGTGCGGACGTCGGGCACCGGGGGGAACGGGAGCGCGACGCCGTGCTGCGGGTCGTCCGGATACGAGCCGCCGCGCTCGAGCCACCGCGCGGATGCGGGACTCGCAGCGACGACCGCGCCCGATGCCCGCTGGAGCGCCGAGATGCCGCCGGCGGCCCGCTCGCGCGAGCCCGCCGCGTCCGCGAAGTAGACCACGTTCGGCGCGTCCGAGCGGGCCATGGCGAGGTCGAGACGGCCGTCGCCGTCGAGGTCCGCGATCGCGATGCCGTACACCGCGCCCTCCGCGTCGCCGACCCGGAGTGGCGTGTAGCGGCGACCGGTGCCGTCGTTCCAGAGCACCGTGGACGGAGCCTCCACGTGCCCGACGATGATGTCGACGGCGCCGTCGCCGTCGAGGTCCCCCACCGCGAGCGCGTACGGCGTGACGCCGCCGTCCCCGACCCTCAGACCCGTCGAGAACGTGCCGTCCGACTCGCCGAAGAAGACGAAGACGCCTGCCCCCTCGTCGATCGCGACGATGTCCAGCCTGCCGTCCCCGTTCAGGTCCGAGGCTTCGGCCATCCTGATGTGCGCGTCCGCCGGGCCGAACGGCACTCGCGCCGCCTGCGGGAACGTCGCCCCGCCCCGGTTGAGGTACACCCAGCTCTGGCCGCCATCGCGATGCGGCACGGCGAGATCAATGCGTCCGTCGCCATCGAAATCCGCCGGCGTGATCGTCGTCGACCGGCTCGTGGGAGAAGGCGAGGCAGTCCGCATCGAAGCGCCCGCCGCCCCGGTTGGGGCAGACGTAGTTCGCGGGGGCGCGATCGTCCCGGTTCGCGACGACGACGTCCGGCAGCGAGTCGCCGTCCAGATCCGCGACGCTCGCGTTGCGCGTCGGCCACTCCGCGCGGCCGAACCTCGAGCCGACGCGGAAATGGCCATGGCCATCGTTCAGGTAGACGAGCTTCGGATCCGGGGCGTCGTTGCTGATCACGACATCCAGGTCGCCGTCTCGGTCGAGGTCCACCAGGTGGCCCGAATACGAGCGGTCGGACGCCTCGCCGAGGTCGTAGGCCGTGCCGAAATGACCGCTGCCGTCGCCGAGCAGCACCCGGTCGCAGGTGCCGTTGGACAGGACTCTCCCTTCGGGTTCATCCGTACCCGCGCGCCTGTCGCGCGTCGGGGGACAACGGACGGGCACGGCGGCGCACAGGCACGCGCCACACGACAGGGGTCGAGGGGACCAGCACACGCAGCCAGCCAAGCCGTCTACCGACATGCTCATCACAGCGCGATCCTTGCTTGCCGCTCGACCTCGCGCCCGTGTGCGTGTGCCTGTGCGTGTGCGGTCTTTACGTGCCCGGGCAGTTCACCCGTACACGCGTGCCTGTCCCGCTTGCGTGCCCGCGTGCGATCCGTCGAAAGGCCTGGCACGCACGCGGGTCGCGCACGCGCATGCGTGTCACGGAAAACGGCCGGGCACGGAGGGCGCACAGGCACACGCACACGCACAGGGGTCGAGGGGACCAGTCACACCCGGCCGGCCAAGTCGTCTACCGACATGCTCATCACAGCGCGATCCTTGCTCACGCGCTCGGCCCCGCGCCCGTGTGCGTGTGCCGGTGCGTGTGCGGTCTTTCGTGCCCGGGCAGCTCACCCGTGCACGCGTGCCTGTCCGCTTGCGATCCGTCGAAAGGCCAGGCACGCACGCGGGTCGCGCAAGCGCAAGCGGGTCACGGAAAACGGCCGGGCACGGAGGGCGCACAGGCACACGCACACGCACAGGGGGTGGTCATTGTGCCATGTCGACGGCCTCGCGGGCTTCGAGCGACCGTATCATCGCGATCAGCATACTGACCACGCGGGCGAGGATCTCCTTGGGCTTGCGGATCCGCGCCTCCGGCATCATCGCGAAATCCACCAGCTCGTCCAGAGAAGCGGCGCATTCGGTGGCCGAGCCCCGGGCGATATGATAGAAGTGGACCTTGTCGGCGATCTTCCACTTGCCCGAGCCCTCCGCGATGTTCCGGGTGATGGACTTGGCCGCGCGCTTCAGGTTGTCGCGAGAATCGGCGTGGCCTCTCGGCACATCCTCCAGCAGCTGACGGGCCTCCCGATTGAATTGCCGGGCGACCCGGTAGACTTCCAGACGCTCGTGATCGAAGAACGGCTGCACCGCGCCCTCCACGCTCGGGTCGGCCGCAACCTTTCACCAAAGCCGGGGCAATGGAATGGCCGTACCGGCCAATGTACGCTGCCTCCCCCCGGGTGCGTGTGCCTGTGCGTGTGCGGCCGTTCGTGCCCGGTCGTTCACCCGTACACGCGTGCGTGACCCGCTTGCCTGACCCGCGTGCGATCGGTTCAAAAAAACCGGGCACGCACGCGGGTCACGCAAGCGCAATCGGGTCACGGGGAAAAGGCCGGGCTCGTGCCACGCACAGGCACACGCACACGCACACGGGTTAGTGTGCGCAGGGCGCGGCGGGCACGGACGAGCGGGAGCCCAGCTCGCCAGCGCCAGAAGAACCAACTCGAATGGCCCAACCACATACGGCGTACCAGAGCACGATCAGCAGCAACGCCGCGCCAGAAGCTCACTCCCGGGTGCGTGTGCCTGTGCGTGTGCGGCCGTTCGTGCCCGGTCGTTCACCCGTACACGCGTGCGTGACCCGCTTGCCTGACCCGCGTGCGATCGGTTCAAAAACCCGGGCACGCACGCGGGTCGCGCAAGCGCAAGCGGGCGAGGGATGAACGGCCGGGCCCGTGCCACGCACAGGCACACGCACACGCACAGGGGGCTAGCCCTTTCCCTTCCCCGCCACCGCGGCCGAGTCGGGCTTCATCGGCTTCGGCGGGCTCCAGAACCCGTCCGTCCCCTCCGCGGAGCCGGCCACCTCCCCGGCGTACATCAGCGAGTTGAACAGCACGCGGAACGTGCCGAACGGCTGGCCGCGCCACTGCGGCCGGAAGCCGAGCAGCACGACGTGGCCGGCGCCGAGCTTCACGTCGAGTGCGGCGGCGTAGCTCTGCAGCCGCTTCTCGCCGAGCAGGTAGCCGCTGGCGAGCGGCGATCCCTCCTTCTCGTACTTGGCGAGCGCGGCGCCCTCGAAACCCTCCTTCGTCGTGAAGACGGGGCTGTCGTCGAAGAAGACGAACGCGCGCTCCGGCATGCCGGCCATGACGGGCTGGGCGGGGTCGGTCGTGACCTGGAGGAGCGAGCCGCTGGCGAAGAACTCCTTGCGGGGCAGCGTGTCGACCACGTCCTCGACGGGCAGGTGCAGCTGCTCGATCGCGAAGTCGGCGGCCTCGTTCATGGCGACGAGCGTGCCGCCCTCGCGGACGAACTCCTCGAGCCCGCGCACGCCCTCCGCGCCGATCCCGCCCTCGTAGCGCGGCGGGACCATGCCGTGTGCGTAGCCGTTCAGCAGCGAGCGCGGCGACTCGGACGGCAGCACGATCACGTCCCAGCGCCCGTGCAGCCCGCCGGCGTGCAGATCCGCGTTCGTAGCGGTGTCGACGCGGAAGCCGTACTGGTCGAACAGCCAGCGGCTCCAGCCCTCGTCCATGCTCGCCGTCCAGGGGCGATACATCGCGGCGCGCAGCCGGGCCGCGACGCCGCGCTCGCCGGTGCGCGATGCGCGCAGCCCACGGGTCTCGACCCAGCGCCGGAGCGTCGAGCCGGCGACGTCGTCGATCAGCCACCGTCCGCTCGTTCCGCCTCGCCCGTCCTTGCCGGCCTTCCCCGGCAGCCAACGGACGTGCGACCCGTTGGCGAGAGCCTCGTTCAGCAGCGAGAACGACTCGTTCTGCGCGGGGTCGAGCGCGATGCGGCCGCCGCCTCCGCTCACGCGCCCCTCCGGCGGCCGGATGCCGGCGGCGACGCTGTCGGTCTCGAGCGGCGCGCCGTCGCTCTCGTGCCAGTCGACGGGCGTAGCCGCGCACGGGCTCGAGCGCGGCGCGGAACTCCGCCGTTAGCGGCGCGTCCGCCTCGACGACCGCGACGCCCATCTGGTACGGCAGTGTCCAGCCGGCGGCGTCGTACGGCTGCTCGGGCGGGCCGCCGGGGTACTCGCGCAGGTCCGGGTAGTGCTGTACCTCGAGCACCTGTCGCGCGAGCTCGGAGAACTCCTGGTCCATCGGGATGACCCAGGTTCCGGCGGGCCACGTCGCGCCGCCGAGCCGCGCGTCGCGCGTGAGCCGGTCCACGAGGATGCCGTTGTAGGCGAGGCGCTTGAGCAGCGCGACGGCGGCCATCGGGTCGCGCTGGTCCTGCGGCACGACGTACGCGAACGGCGGCTCCTGCCGGTAGCGCTCGATCGCCTGTCGCCCCGCCGCGTAGCGGTTGTAGAGCAGCTCGTCGTGGAACTTCGTCGCGTACTCGAGGTCGGCCATCGACGCGGTGAGCATGTAGGCGACGGCGTCGCCGAGCCGCCACCAGCCGCCCTTCCACGGGCTCGGGTACAGCGCCTCCGCGCGCAGGTCGCGCATCCCCTCGGGGAAATCCTGGACCGTGTAGAAGTGCGGCGTCGCGTAGCGGTACAGCGCGGTCTCGGTCCAGAACGCGTCGATGTTCTGGAGCATCGGCATGTAGTCGATGTAGCCGGGATACCACGCGTCGAAGCCAGTGCCCATGTGCGTCGCGCCGCGCTTGCCCTCCTCCTCGAGCCGCTGGGCGATGAGCATGCCGATCGCGTTCACCTCGCGCGACATCAGCGCGGGCACGCGCGGCGCGATCGGCTCCGCGAACGGCGGCAGCCAGATGCGCGTCGGGAACGGCGACGACTGGTGGTGCACGTGGATCAGCTGCGGCTCCCAGTGCCGCCACGTGCGCGCGACGACGCGGTTCTCGACGGTGTTCAGCATGTACGCGTCGCGGTTGTTGTCGTGCCCGACGTACTTCTCGTACAGCTCGTGCAGCGGCGCGACCTCGTAGGGCGTGCCGACGTTCTCGCGGTACCAGTGCACGACGATGTCCTGCCCGTCCGGGTTCAGCGACGGCCAGAGAAAGAGCACCACCTTGTCCAGGATCCTCGAGACCTCCGCGTCGTTCGGGTCCTTCAGCAGTCGATACGCGAGGGCGATGCAGTGCTGCGCGCCCGCGACCTCCGAGGCGTGCAGCCCGCCGCTGATGTCGACGAACGCCGGCGTCTCGTGGGCGATGCGGCGTGCTTCGTCCTCCGACAGGTCGGCGGGGTGCGCGAGCCGCTGCGCGTTCGCGCGCCACTCCTCGAGGCGGGCGAGGTTGGCGGGCGATGAGATCACCGCGAGGTACCACGGCCGCCCTTCCGACGTCTTCCCCACCTCCAAGAGGCGGATGCGGTCGCTCGCCGTGGCAAGGGCCTGGAAATAGGAGATCGACTGCTCGTAGTCGGCGAGGTGGAAGTCGGCGCCGGGCGCGAAGCCGAGAATGGATTCGGGTGTGGGGACAGGCGCGGGCGCGGGGGCGGGCGCGAGCGCGGGGGACGCGGCCGACTGCGAGGGCAGATCTGACGTCGCGGGCGATGCGACCTGCGCGGCGAGGGCGGGAGGTGAGGCCAACAGCATCAGGCCGGCGAGGGCGATGGGTCGCCGCATGGCGATCGGTCTCCGATGAGTTGCGGGGTCCAGGTCGATCGGGCGACAAGGTACGGCGCTCGGAGATGGTTGGCGACCGCCGGGTCTAAAGAAGGAGATATGGGAATGGAGGCGATGCGGGGAACGTGCATCGCCCGACCGATTGGCCTCGAAGCCGAGCAGGGACGTATCGTGCAGAGTGTTCGCGTCGAAACCCGAGTCGCTCGCCTCTCAGCCTGAAACATGGCCATAACCGATCTCCTGCGCGGTTTCGCGATCGCCTACCGCCATCTCCTACAGAGACGCGCGTTCACGGCCACCATCTCCCTCACCCTCGCCCTGGGCGTCGGGCTGTCGACGGCGGTGTTCACGGTCGCCGACGCCCTGCTGCTGCGGCCGCTGCCGGTGCGCGACCAGGACCGGCTGGTGCTGCTGTGGACTCGCGATCCCTCCGGTGACTTCGAGCACTACCCGCTGGGGCTCGACGACGCGCGGGAGCTCGGGCGGCGCACGCGGGCGCTGGAGCGGGTCGCGTTCTACAGCTACTACGGCGCATCGCCGAAGCCGGTCGTCGACGGCGATCGCATCACCCGACTGCGCCGGGCCCAGGTCTCCGGCGACTTCTTCGACGTGCTCGGCGTGGAGCCGGAGCTCGGCCGAACGCTTCGCCCCGCGGACAATGTGACCGGTGCCGAGCCGGTCGTCGTGCTGAGCCATTCCGCGTGGCAGCGTCGCTTCGGCGGCGACCCGCGCGTGCTCGGGAAGACGCTGCGCATGTACGACGACGGCACCGCCTACACGATCGTCGGCGTGATGCCGCAAGGGCTCGAGTATCCGGCGGGCACGGACTTCTGGGCGACGGTGATGGCGACGGTGCCGGCGAAGGCTCGCGGCGACATCGCCGTCGACGTCGTCGGGCGGCTCCGTCCGGAGGCGACGCCCGCGGATGCGCGCGCCGAGTTGACGAGCTTTCTGCAACGCCCGCAGGCGAGCGCGGCGCAGCGGCGGCGGCAGGGCGTCGTGCACTCGCTCGCCGAGATCGTCCTCGGCGACGTGCGCCCCGCGCTGCTCGTGTTCGCGGCGGCGTCCGCGCTGCTGCTGCTCATCACCTGCATCAACGTCGCGAACCTGCTGCTCGTGCGCGGGCTGGAGCGCGCGCGCGAGGTCGCGGTGCGGAGCGCGCTGGGAGCGAGCCGCGGCCGCATCGTCGCGCACCTGCTGGCGGAGAACGCGCTGCTGGCGCTCGCCGGCGGTGCGATCGGCGTGGCCGTGGCGGCCGTCGCGGTGCGGGCGTTCATCGCACTCGCTCCGACCGGCCTGCCGCGCGCGGACCAGATCCATCTCGATGGGACCGCGCTCGCCGGCGCCCTCGCGATCACCGCCTTCGCGATGTTGGTCTTTTCGCTCGCGCCGGTGCTCACGACGTCGCGGGTCGAGGCGCAGCAGGTGCTGCGATCGGGCGATCGCCAGAGCGCGGGCCGGCGCTCCCGGCGGCTCGGCCAGGCGCTGGTGGTCGGCCAGGTCGCGCTCGCGATGCTCGTGCTGTCGGCGGCGGGCCTGATCGCGCGCAGCCTGATGGAGCTGCAGCGCGCGGACCTCTCGCTCGAGCCGTCGCACCTGCTGATCGGAGATCTCAGTCTGCAGTTCGACCGCTACGATGGCGTGGAGAAGCAGCGCGCGCTGGTCGAGTCGCTGCTGCAGCGGCTGCGTGCTACGCCCGGCGTTCTCGGCGTGTCGCCGGTGGTCGCCGCGCCCTTCTCCGGGTCGAGCGGATGGGACGGCAAGCTCGCGGCGGCGGGGCAGACGGAGGAGGAAGCGGCGGCGAACCCGATGCTGAACATGGAGGTGGTGTCGCCGGACTACATCGAGACGCTCGGCACGCCGCTGCTGCGCGGGCGGGGCTTCACCGCCGCCGATCGGGAGGGAGCGCCGGCCGTCGTCGTCGTCAGCGAGTCGGTCGCGCGGCACTTCTGGCCGGGCTCCGACCCGATCGGCCGTCGGCTGACCATGGGGCCGGGATCCGAAGAGACGTTCGAGGTCGTCGGCGTCGTCGCGGACACGCGCTACCGCGACCTGCGCGACGCGCGCGCGAGCGTATACTTCCCGCTGCGGCAGTCGTTCTTTCCGTATGCCCCGCTCAGCCTCGCGATCCGAACGAGCGGTCCGCCGGCCGCGCTGGTGCCGACGATCCGCCGCACCATCGCCGAAACGGCCCCCGGCGTCGCGCTCGCCGACGCCGCTCCGTTCGAGACGCTGCTCGAAGCGCCGCTCGCGCAGCCCCGGCTGAACGCGCTGCTGCTCGCGATCTTCGCGGCCGCGGCCGTCGCGCTCGCGGCGGTCGGCCTGTTCGGCGTGATGATGACGATGGTACGACAGCGCGCGCGGGAGTTGGGCGTGCGCATGGCGCTCGGCGCGACGGCCGCGGACCTGCGCCGGCTCGTCGTGCGCCACGGACTGGCGCTGGCGATGATCGGACTCGGCTTCGGCCTTGCCGCGGCGTTCGCCGCGACCCGTACCCTCGAATCGATGCTGTACGACGTCGACCCCACCGACGCGCCGACTCTGGCGATCGTCGCGGTATTCCTGCTGATCGTAACGGCCATCGCGACGGCGATCCCGGCGCGCTCGAGTACTCGGGTCGATCCGATGTCGATCCTCCGGGGCGACGGCTAGGCGACCAGACCCCGGCCCCCTACCGCAGGCACGGGATCTTTCCGGCCGTGGCCGCTGTAGGTGGTCCGTGTCGGCGCCGCGTCGGGGCCCGGTTCGATCGCTAGAGGCCGGAGCACCCGACGCCGGCGCGGAAAGGACTGGCGGCACCCGGTCCAACGGGCGCCGCCCGGATTCCTCCGGAGGTTGCCATGCGCCGTGTCAACGCTGGCCACGTCGGGCTGCTTGCGTTTCTTCTGCTGACGGCGGGAGCGTCCCTTCTGCCGTCTTCGGCCTCCGCTCTCGAACGCGGACACCGGCTCTGGATGGACGGGCGCAAGGTCACGCTGAGTCCGACGCTCGAGCTGCCGATCCCGAGCTTCTCGCGACAGACCAAGCTCCCCTGCAACGCCTGCCACACCGCCTTCCCCCAGCTGACGCCTTTCGGACGGCTCTTCAAGCTGAACGGCTATACGCTCGTCGGCATCGAGAAGGTGACGGCGGCGCAGGGTGCGGCCGGAGGTGGCCTGTCGCTCGACCTCATCCCGCCTCTCTCCGTGATGGCGTTGAGCTCCGTGACCCATGTGGGTGTCACGCCACCCGGGACGCAGAACAACACGACCGAGTTCCCGGACCAGCTCAGCCTGTTCGTCGGCGAGGCGATCACGCCCAAGCTGGGAACCTTCCTGCAGTTCACCTACTCGGGCGCCGACGGCTCGTTCGGGTGGGACAACGCCGAAATCCGCTTCGCCACACACGCGACGCTGGACGGCAAGCCGACGATCCTCGGCCTCACCCTGAACAACAGCCCGACCGTTCAGGACGTGTGGAACAGCACGCCGGTATGGGGCTATCCGTTCGTCGGCTCCGAGGTGGCGCCGACGCCGGCGGCCGCGACAGCCGTGGAAGGCGAGCTGGCGCAGAGGGTGGCGGGCCTTGGGGCGTACCTGTTCTGGAACAACCTCGTCTACGCGGAGCTCAGCGCGTACCGCTCGGCGCCTCAGGGCGGCGCGCACCCGGCCAATGCCAGCGCCGAGGCCACGATCAGAGGCGTGAGCCCGTACTGGCGAGTCGCGCTCTCGCACGACGTCGCCTCGCACTCACTGGAGGTGGGCACGTTCGGCCTGTCGAGCCGCCAGTACGGGACCGGTGTGGAGGGCCCGACCGACGACTTTCTGGACCTGGGCGTCGACGGTCAGTACCAGCGGCTGCTCGGACGCACGAGCCTGACCGCACACGCTTCGTTCATCCACGAGCGTCAGGACCTGAATGCCGCCTTCGCGGGCGGCGACGCGGCGGCCGTGCGCCACACGCTGCGCAGCTTCAAGGTCGACGGCGAGCTGGTCTTCCGGTCCGGGATCGGCGCGTCGCTCGGCTACTTCGACACGTCCGGCGACGCGGATGCCGCCCTCTTCCCTGCGGAGGATGTGACGGGGAGCGCGACGCACCGGCCGAACAGCGACGGCGCCATCGCGGAGCTGGATTTCAATCCCTGGCTGAACGCGAGGCTGGGCGCCCAGTACGTCCTCTACCGGCGCTTCAACGGCGGCGGCTCGAACTACGACGGCGCCGGCCGCGACGCGTCCGGCAACGACACCCTGTACCTGCTCGCATGGCTGGTCTTCTGATGGCGACGAGCAACGACCGCGCCGGGGATACGCGCGAAAATGGAGAACGCCCGAGGCAAGGTGGGCGGATGCGATACCCGGTCCGTCCCGTGGTCGCTGCGGTCCTCGCCGGGCTGCTGCTGACCTCGGCCGCCCCGCGAACCGGCCCCGCGAGGCCGGCCGGCGGCACGGCATGCCCCGCGATCGACGGCGCCGAGCTGAAGACGGGCGAGAAGGTCTTCACCGGCCAGGGCAACTGCTACACGTGCCACGGCGTCGACGCAAAGGGAACACCTCTCGCGCCCGATCTGACGGATACGGCCTGGCTCCAGATCGACGGCAGCTACGGCGCGATCGTGGGCATCATCGATAAGGGCGTAGCGCAGCCGAAGGAGCACCCGGCCCCCATGCCGCCGATGGGAGGCGCGCAGCTCTCACAGGCACAGATCTGCGCCGTCGGCGCCTACGTCTATTCCCTGAGCCATCCGAACGCCGCCGACTCGTCCGCCGGGCCGGCGCGGAGTCGCTGAGGAGGGGACCGTCGCGCGGTGGCGTGATCGCGACGGAGATCCGCGTCGAGCGGGAGGCGAATTCCGGAAGCGCCGACAAGGCTCGCCCGGGGCTTGCGTCGCGCTCATCCCAACCGAAAGCGAGATGCCGAGACACGACCTGCGCGCCGCCGCGCGCGCGATCCTCCGCGAGACCGGCTTCGAGGTCGAGCTGACGCCGGCGCAGCGCCGTCAGCTCGAGGCGCTGCCGGACCATCTCCCGGAGGATACACGGCTCCCATCTCCACGCGATCTCCGGCACCTGCCGTGGTCGTCCATCGACAACTCGACGACGCTGGACGTCGACCAGATCGAGGCGGCCGAGCGGCTGCCCTCGGGCGAGACGCGGCTGTGGGTCGGCATTGCCGACGTCGACTGCCTCGTGCCGCTCGGCTCGCCGCTGGACCACCGCGCGGCGACGAACACCGTCTCCGTTTACGCCGGCGAGGCGATCCTGCCGATGCTCCCGGAGCGGCTGTCGGAGGACCGCACGTCGCTGCGCGCAGGAAAGGATCGCCTGGCGCTGGTCGCGGAATTCGTCGTGTGCGACGACGGCCGCTGCCGCGACGGCACCGTATACCGCGCCGTCGTCGCCAATCGCGCTCAGCTCGAGTACCAGTCGGTCGGCGCGTTTCTCGCCGGCAAGGGCGCCGAGCCGAAGCCGGCGAAGCGGGCAAAGCTCGGCGAGCAGCTGCGGCTGCAGGGCGAGGCGGCCGAGCGGCTACGCCGGGAGCGCGACAGCCGGGGTGCGCTGGAGCTGGACACGGTCGAAGCGCGGCCGGTGCTGGACCACGGCCGCGTCGTCGACATCGAGGTCACGCCGAAGGGGCGCGCGCGGGACCTGATCGAGGACCTCATGATCGCCGCGAACGAGACGATCGCCGGCTTTCTGGAAGCACACGATGTCGCGTGGATCCGGCGTCAGGTGCGGGCTCCCGAACGCTGGGGTCGCATCGTGGAGCTCGCCGCGAAGCAGGGCGGCAAGCTGCCGCCGCGGCCCGACCGGCAGGCGCTCGCGGCGTTCCTTCGGAAGCGCCGCCGCAGGGCGCCGAAGGCGTTCCGCGAGCTGTCGCTCGCGGTCGTGAAGCTGCTCGGCTCCGGCTCGTACATCGTGGAGCACCGGGGCGAGGACCTGCAGGGCCATTTCGCGCTCGCGGTCCCGGATTACACGCATTTCACGGCGCCGAACCGGCGCTTCGCGGACCTCGTCACCCAGCGCCTGGTCAAGGCGGTGCTCGCCGGTGAGACACCGCCGTACGCGGACGGCGTGCTGGATGACGTCGCCCGCCGGTGCACGCAGATGGAGGACCTCGCGAACAAGGTCGAACGACGGCTGCGCAAGGTGGCCGCCGCGGACCTGGTCGAGGGCCGTATCGGGAAGGTGTTCGACGCGATCGTGACCGGCGCATCGCCGAAGGGCACCTGGGTCCGCACGCGGCGCCCGGCGGTCGAGGGTCGCGTCATGCGCGGGCAAGAGGGGCTGGACGTCGGCGAGCACGTGCGAGTGCGGCTCGTCAAGGTCGACCGCGGGCGCGGCTACATCGATTTTGAAACGGCGAGGCGCTGACGGCGAGGCGGTGACGGCGAGGCGGTGACGGCGAGGCGCTGACTTCCAGGCGGTGACGGCAGGCGCTGACTTCGAGGCGGTGACGGCGAGGCGTTCACGGCGTTCACGGCGTATACGGTGTTAACGGCGTTTACGGCGACCCTCAGCGCAGGGATTCCTGCGGAACCCACGGCCGCGGCACGCGTATGAACGCGGGCGCCGACACGGGCGCAACTCCAATCCCAGGCGAGAGATCCGATGTCCGAATACCGTTCGTTCCTGATCGCGGCGCTGCTCGTGGCCGGCGGCTGTGCCCCGGCGGTCGCGCAGACCGCGACACCCGCCGCAACGCAGACCGCACCGCCGGCGGCAGCGCACGAGAACCCGCTCATGGAGCCGAGCACGCTGCCGTTTCATGCGCCGCCGTTCGACCGGATCCGGGACGCCGACTACCGGCCCGCGATCGAAGCGGGAATGAAGGACCAGCTCTCCGAGGTGCAGCGCATCGCGAGCCAGACCGCGCCGCCGACGTTCGACAACACGCTCGTCGCCCTGGAGCGCTCCGGTCAGCTGCTGAACCGCGCCACGAAGGCGTTCTTCGCCGTCACGGGCGCGAACACGGACGACACGCTGCAGGCGGTGTTGGAGGAGGAGGCGCCGAAACTCGCGGCGCACAGCGACGCGGTCTACCTGAACGGTCCACTGTTCGAGCGCGTGAAGAGCCTGTACGACCGCCGCGACGGGCTCGGCCTGAACGCCGAGCAGAAACGGCTGGCCGAGCAGTACTACCGCGACTTCGTGCGCGCGGGAGCGAACCTGTCCGAGGCGGACAAGGATCGGCTGCGGGCGCTGAACCAGGAAGAGTCGAAGCTCTCGACGGACTTCCAGAACCGGCTGCTCGGTGCGACGAAGGAGGGCGCCGTCGTCATCGCGGACAGCGCGCAGCTCTCGGGGCTGAGCGACGGCGAGGTCGCGGCGGCCGCCTCGGCGGCGAAGCAGCGTGGACCCGAGGGCAAGTGGGTGCTGCCGCTGCAGAACACGACACAGCAGCCGGCGCAGGCGTCGCTGAAGGATCGGTCGCTGCGCCAGCGCCTGTTCGAGGCCTCGACGGAGCGCGCCGAGCAGGGCGACGCGAACGACACGCGCGACGACATCCGCCGGCTCGCGCACCTGCGCGCCGAGAAGGCGAAGCTGCTCGGCTTCCCGACCTACGCCGCCTACAAGCTCCAGTCGCAGATGGCGAAGAAGCCCGATGCGGCCATCGCGCTGCTCGAGCGGCTCGTCCCGCCGGCCGATGCGAAGGCACGCTCGGAGGCGGCGAAGATGCAGGCGCTGATCGACCAGCAGGGCGGCGACTTCAAGCTGCAGCCGTGGGACTGGCAGTACTACGCCGAGCAGGTTCGCAAGGCGGAGTACGATCTGGACGAGTCGCAGATCAAGCCGTACTTCGAGCTCGACCGGGTGCTGAAGGACGGCGTCTTCTACGCCGCGAACCAGCTGTACGGCCTCACGTTCAAGGAGCGCACCGACATTCCGGTCTACGCGCCGGACGTGCGCGTCTTCGAGGTCTTCGACGCCGACGGCAGCTCCCTCGCCCTCTTCTACTGCGACTACTTCAAGCGCGACAACAAGGGGGGCGGCGCCTGGATGGACAGCTTTGTGGATCAGTCGGAGCTGCTCGGCAACAAGCCGGTGGTCTTCAACGTCGCGAACTTCACGAAGCCGGCCGAAGGACAGCCCGCGCTGCTCACGTTCGACGACGTGACCACGATGTTCCACGAGTTCGGCCACGCGCTGCACGGCATGTTCTCGAACGTGACGTATCCGTCGCTGTCGGGCACCAACGTGCCGCGCGACTTCGTCGAGTTCCCGTCCCAGTTCAACGAGCACTGGGCGCTGCAGCCCGAGGTGTTCGCGCACTACGCGAAGAACTACAAGACCGGCGAGCCGATGCCGAAGGCGCTCGTCGACAAGATCAAGAAGGCGCGCACCTTCAATCAGGGTTTCGCGACGACCGAGTACCTCAAGGCCGCGCTGCTCGACATGGCATGGCACACACTGCCCGCGGACTCGCCGCAGCAGGACGTCGACGCCTTCGAGGCGAAGGCGCTGAAGGGCTTCGGCTTCGACGTGCCACAGGTGCCGCCGCGCTACCGCACCTCCTACTTCTCGCACATCTGGGCGAGCGGCTACGCGGCCGGCTACTACGCGTACATCTGGAGCGAGATCCTCGACGACGACGCCTACGCCTGGTTCGAGGAGAACGGCGGCCTCACGCGCCAGAACGGGCAGCGCTTCCGCGACATGATCCTGTCGCGTGGCGGCACCGAGGAGGCTGGCCCGATGTACCGCGCGTTCCGGGGGAGGGACCCGGAGATCGGGCCCCTGCTCGAGGCGCGGGGGCTGACGGGGGAGGCGACGGGGCCGGGGAGGTAGCGGAGGGGAATGAGGACGGGGGCGACCGACAACGGGGACCGACAACGGGCGACCAACAACGGGCGACGAACGCGTCCGACGCCGACCGCCTGGGAGCGCGCGACGTCGCGTCGCCCCCGTGAGTCGGCCGCGCGTGCCTGCCTGCCATGCGTCGCCCGCCGTGTGTCGCCCGCCGTGTGTCGCCCGCCGTGTGTCGCCCGCCGTATGCCGCCCGCTACTCGCGCCCCTCCCTCCCCTCCAGATACTCCGTCACCGCCACGCACGCCGCGTTGTTCGTCACCTCCGCCGCCGTCCTCGCCCACCCCCAGGGCGTGGAGTCGTGCCGCTCGTCGCGCGCGGAGAGGTCGGCGCCGGCTTCGACGAGGAGCTCGACCATCGCCATGTCGCCAGCCCAGGCGGCCGCGTGCAGCGGCGTATGACGGGATCCCTCCTCCGCGCGCGCGTTCACCGGAGCGCCGCGCTCGAGCAGCCAGCGGACGAGATCGTACTCTCCCGATTCGACCGCGGCGATGATCACGGCGTCGCTCCGGGCGACCGCGGGATCAGCTGCGACGAGCCGCTCCAGCGTCGCGGCGTCCCCCATGCGCGCGTAGACCTCCGGGTCTACCGGCGCGCCGTGCGCTTGAAGGCGCTCCACGAGGGGGCGGCCACTCGCACCGAGCTGACCGAGCGCGCGGGCGGCGGAGGGGGCGCCGACCTCGGCGCCGGCGGTCGGCGCGCCGAGGGCGATCAGCCGGTCCATCGCGAAGGGGGTGCGGGCGAAGGCGAGGATCGGACCACCGCCGGGCGCATGATCCGGCAGCGATCCATCGCGCAGCATCTCCTCGACCCGCCGGTCGTCGCCGAGCATCAACGCCTCGGTGAGGCCGACCCGCGCGCCGCGGCTCAGCAGCGCGTCGCGCATCTCCGGGCGATCGCGCTGGATCGCGAGCATGAGCGGCGACCATTCGTCGTACCATTCGTTCGAGCCATCGACCCCGGCTCCGCGGTCCAACAGCAGCTCGAAGATGTCGCGTCGATTCGACTCGATGGCTACGTGCAGCGCCTGAGGCCTGCCGCCCCAGAACGGGTGCGGTCCGACGGCGTTCACGAGCGACGGCAAGGCGGCGAGCATCTCGCGCACCTCGTCCAGGTGGCCGGTGCCGACAGCGCGCAGGAAGCGGGCGACGTCGCGCTCTTCCGCCGACGACGCGGCCGGAGCCGCGACACGATCGACGTGCGCCTTCAGGCTTCGCCAGCTCGGGAAGCCGTACTCGCGCGCGATCTCCAGCTGCGCGTCGGCCAGCCTCGCCCTTGGGCGCACCCTGCGCATCTCGCGCAGGCGCTGCTTGGCGGACTTGCGGAGCCATTCGAGGCTGGGATGCGGAGGCAACGACGCGGACATGCGGCACCTTCCTTCCCGTGTGCCCGGCGTCCGCGGCTCTCGGGCGGGAAGAAAGTCCAGCTTCGCGCCACGTGCAGGAGGGTTCCACCCTTTTCGCGGACCGAGGGCCGCCTGCACGGCCATCGCCATGCTACGCGGCGTCGCGGGTCCCGTCAACGGCCCCGCCGTCCGTCGGATTGCCTCCGTCCCCGTGTGCGTGTGCGTGTGCGGATGCGTGTGCGGCAGTTCGTGCCCCGTCGTTGTCCGTACAGGCTTGCGTGACCCGTTTGCGTGCACGGGTGCGCGGCCCGTAGGTACCCGGGCACGCACGCGGCCTACGCAAGCGCAAGCGGGTCAGGGGAAACGGCCGGGCACGTGCCACGCACAGGCACCCGCACTCGCACAGGGGCTCCAGTGGTTGACGCCGTCCCCCGTGGCCCTTAACCTGGGAACAAATCGGACGACCGTGGTGATTTGTATGCCGCTTGCCGCCACGTTAAACAACGAGCTAAAGAGCGAACGCCCGGCGGCCGCGTCCGTCCGGGCTTTCGTCGTTTTCGGAGCGAAGAGACGAGGATGAACCAGACCCACACCCGTCGGTGCATGTGCGCGTGTACGCGGATGTGCGGCTCTCCTCCCGGAGAGGCGGACGGGTGCCCGTGTGCCAGGCGCACGCGATGAGCTAGCCGAACCCGATTCGGCGATCCCCCGGCCCCTCTCGATCGAGAGGGGCCGGTTTTTTTGTCCCTGTGCAGAAGGAGCTCACGATGTCGATAACGGCCGATCGCCCGCTGGCGGTCTATTACGAGCACCCGGACTGGTTCCGGCCGCTGTTCGCCGAGTTGGAGCGACGGGGGCTGCCGTTCTTCCGATTGCACGCGGCCGGGCGGAGCTACGACGCCGCGGCGGGCGAGCCGCCCTGGTCGCTCGTGCTGAACCGGATGAGCCCGTCCGCGTGGCTGCGCGGGCGCGCCGGCGCGATCGCGTTCACGGCGCCGTACCTGGAGCACCTCGAGAGGCTCGGCGTCCGCGTCGTCAACGGCTCGCGCGCATGGGCGGTGGAGACGAGCAAGGCCCGCCAGCTCGAGCTGCTCGAGCGGCTCGGATTGCCGTACCCGCGGGCGCGCGTCATCCACGACGCCCGTGACGCGGCCGACGCAGCGCGGGGCTTCCGCTACCCGGTCGTCGTCAAGCCGAACATCGGCGGGAGCGGGGCGGGGGTGACGCGCTTCGACACGCCGGCGGAGCTGACCGACGCCGCCGAGCGCGGAGCGCTGGACCTCGGCATCGACGGCACCGCGCTCGTGCAGGAGTTCATCCCCCCGGCCCACGGCCGAATCATCCGCGTCGAGGTGCTCGACGGGCGCTTCCTGTATGCGATCCGGGTCTACACGACGGGCGACACCTTCGACCTGTGTCCCGCCGACGTCTGTCTGGGGGTGGACGGCGCCGAGCTGGAGCGCGCCGCCTGCCCCGCCGACGCACCGCGAAACGGGCTGCGCGTCGAGGGATTCACCCCGCCGCCGGACGCGATCGCCGACGCCGAGCGGATCGCGGCCGCAGCGGGCATCGAGGTGGGTGGAATCGAGTACGTGATCGATGCGCGCGACGGGCGACGCTACTACTACGACGTCAACGCGCTGTCCAACTTCGTCGCGGACGCGCCGCACGTCGTCGGCTTCGATCCGTTCGCCCGGCTGGTGGACTGGCTCGTGCGCGTGGCGGAGGATGGCGACGTCGCCCACTCCAAGGAGCCGGCCGCGGATCCCCGCGACGCGGCCGTCGATGATTCCTCCACCACGGCGGTCGCCGCGGAGGTGGCCTGATGCGATTCGGGTTCTGGCTCCCGGTCTTCGGCGGCTGGCTGCGCAACGTCAATGACGAGGGGATGGAGGCCTCCTGGGACTACGTCTCCCGCCTCGCCCGCCGCAGCGAGCGGCTCGGCTTCGACGTCACCCTCATCGCCGAGCTCAACCTGAACGACATCAAGGGCGACGACGCGCCCTCGCTCGAGGCGTGGAGCACCGCCGCCGCGCTCGCCTCCGTCACCGAGCGGCTCGAGCTGATGGTCGCCGTGCGCCCTACCTTCCACGAGCCGGCACCGCTCGCCAAGCAGGCCGCCAACATCGACCACATCAGCGGAGGCCGCCTGTCCATCAACGTCGTCTCCGCCTGGTGGGAGACGGAGGCGCGACGCTACGGCGTCCGCTTCGACCGCCACGACGAGCGCTACGCCCGCACCGCCGAGTGGCTGCACGTCGTCGACGGCGTCTGGCGCGAGCCCGTCTTCACCTTCCACGGCGACCATTACGCCGTCGAGGAAGCGATCCTCGAGCCGAAGCCCGTGCGCCGACCCCGGCCCACGATCTGGGCCGGCGGCGAGTCGCCCGCCGCGCGCGCCGTCATCTCCGCACGCTGTGACGGATGGCTCACGCACGGCGACCCGCCCGACGCGATCGCGCCGCGACTCGCCGACATGCGTCAGCGCCGCGAGCGGCTCAGCCTCGAGCCGCTCCGCTTCGGGGTTGCCGGCTACGTCGTCTGCCGCCCGACCCAAGCGGCGGCGCGCGCGGAGGTCGCGCGCATCACCGACGTGCGCCAGAGCGCGCGCGGCTACGCGAACTACCGCGACTGGATCGGCAACACGAGACTCGACGCGCACGTCAGCCTCGAGGACTACTCCGTCTCCAATCGTGGCCTTCGCACCGGCCTCATCGGCACGCCGGAGCAGGTCGCCGAGCGCATCGCCGAGCTGGAGGGGATCGGAGTCGATCTGCTGCTGCTCCAGTTCAGCCCGCAGCTCGAGGAGATGGAGCGCTTCGCGCAGGAGATCATGCCGCTCGTCGGCGCCCCGGTCGCTTGAGGCGCGGACTGCAGGCGCTGACGACGAGGCGCTCACGGCGAGGCGTCGGATGAAGGCGGGCGTTGCCCTAAGAGACCAGGAACGCCTCGGTTGTACGCCTCGCCTTAGCGCCTCGCCGTCAGCGCCTCGGGTATAGCGCCTCGCCGTCAGCGCCTCGGTCCTAGCGCCTCGCCGTCAGCGCCTCGGGTATAGCGCCTCGCCGTCAGCGCCTCGGTCCTAGCGCCTCACTCCTCGGCAAGCGCCGTCCGCGGCTCCAGTCGCGTGGCCTGCCGCGCGGGCAGCCAGTTCGCGAGCAGGGCGGCGGCGCCGAGCGCGACGGCGGTGCCGGCGAGGACGAGCGGGTTGACCGCGCGGGTGTCGAAGAGCAGTCCGGCGAGCAGCCGGCCGGCGAGAAGCGCTCCGCCGAGACCCAGCACCAGCCCGATGCCGACGACGGCCATTCCCTGCCCGAGCACGAGCCGCTGGATCTGATCGGGCCGAGCGCCGATCGCGCTGCGGATCGCGATCTCGCGACGCCTGCCGCGGACGATGAACGCCATGACGCCGTAGAGGCCGACGACGGCGAGGAGCAGCGAGAGCCCGCCGAAGAGGCCGAGCAGGAAGGAGGTGAGGCGGGCGAGCGCCGTCTGGCTCGCGAGCGTCTTCGCCAGCGGCTCGACCTGGTAGACCGGGATGGAGGGGTCCAGCCGGGCGACGACCCGGCGCAGCTCCGCCGTAAGCGCGGCCGGGTCGCCGGCGCCGCGCAGCAGGATGTCGAACGAGCGCGGGGTGACCTGCACGACCGAGAAGTACAGGTCCGGATCGTCCGAGGGGTCCATCAGACTGGTCGTCAGGTCGCGGTAGTGCACGTCGCCTGCGATGCCGATGACGGTCGCGTAGTCGTCGCCGAGGCGGACCCGCTTTCCGATCGCATCCTGCCCGGGCCAGATCCGCCTGGCGAAGGCGTCGCTGACGACGGTGACGCCGGGGCCGTCGGGGCGATCGCTCGAGTCGAAGCCCCGGCCGCGCAGCAGCGGGATGCCCAGCGTGCGGAAGTAGCCATCCGACACCCTGTGGAGATAGAAGCGGATCCGCTCGTCGGGCTCGCCTTCGCGGGTGAGGAGCGATGCGCTGAAGCCGCCGCGCAGCGGAGCATCGGAGACGATGGCGACGTCGCGTACCCCCGGCGCCGCGTGCAGCTGCCCGCGCAGCGTCGTGATGAAGGTCCGGCGTGTTTCCGGATCGTAGCGGTCCCCGGTCAGGCTTACGCTCGCCGCCAGCACGCCTTCGGGGTGGAAGCCGGGATCGATCGCGAGCTGGCTGCGGAAGCTGCGCAGCGCGAGTCCCGCAGCGACGAGCAGCACGAGCGCGACGGCGACCTCGCCGCCGACCAGCACCTGCTGCAGGGACAGGCGTCCCGCGCGCCAGCCGGAGCCCGACGAGCGGGAGCCCTTCAGCGCGCCGGCGGGGTCGCGATCGGAGCGCATGGCGGCGACCAGCCCGACCACGCCGCCGGCGAGCAGCGACAGCAGCACCGCGAAGCCGACCAGCAGCGGCGACATCCGCACCTGCACGTATTGCGGCAGCGCTCCCGCCGGGATGAGCGGCAGCAGCAGCCCGAGCCCGACCCACGCGACCAGGACGCCGAGTGCACCGCCCACGATGGAGAGGGCGAGGCTCTCCGTCACCAGCTGCCGGGCGACCCGGCCACGTCCCGCGCCGAGCGCGTGTCGCAGCGACAGCTCGCGCTGACGATCGCTGGTGCGGACCACCTGCAGGTTCGCGACGTTCGCGCAGGCGATCAGCAGCAGCAGCCCCACCCCGCTCAGCAGCACGAACAGCAGCGACCTCGCCGAATCGAGGTAGAAGGTCTTGATCGCGATCAGCTGCGCGCCACGCTCCCGGTTCGTCTCGGGGTACAGCTCCGCGAGCCGGCCGGCCGCGGCGTCCAGGTCCGCCTGTGCCGTCTGCGGCGAGACGCCGGGCTTCAGCCGCCCGACCGCGCCGAGCCAGCGGGAGCCGCGCGACTGCAGCGAGCTCTCGGTCATGAACGGCCCGAGCGGCGCCCAGACGTCCACGCCGAAGGAGAGCCCCTTGAAGCGCGGCGGCATGACGCCGGCGATCGTGAACGGCCGGTCGTCGAGCCGGATCGTGCGGCCGACGACTCCCGGATCGCCGCCGAACTGGCTGCGCCAGAGGTCGTCGCTGATCAGCGCGGCGCCGACCGCGCCCGGGCGGTCGTCCTCGGGCGCGAGCGTCCTGCCGATCGCGGGTGCGACGCCGAGCATCCGGAAGAAGCCCGGCGCCACCAGCTCCGCGTCCAGCTGCCGCGCCTCGCCGACGCCGCTGAGGTTCACCGTCGTCTGGTCGTACAGGGACAGCGTCTCGAACGAGCTGGTCAGCCGTCTCCAGTCCGCGATCTCGATCGGTGACGCGCCCCGCACGTCGCGCTCCGGACCGGCCACGCCCCACACCATCTTCAGCCGATCCGGCTCCCGGAACGGCAGCGGCCGCAACAGCGCGGCCTCCGCGACGGCGAAGATCGCCGTGGCCGCGCCGATCCCCAGCGCCAGCGTCCCGACGGCGGCGGCGGAGAATCCCGGCTGCCGCCTGAGCGAGCGGAGTCCGATACGCAGGTCGTGGAACACCGAGCCCATCGTCGCCTCCCGGGTGGATCGCAGCACTGGCAGGTCGGTCCACGGCTTGCCGGGCAGCGTCCGTGCCGAAGCCGTCCCATTTGGCGCAAGCTGTTCGACGACAGCGAATTACCCGATGCAGCGCGCCGCCCGGCCAGAGGCCCCCAGTCCCACGGCCGGGACGTCGGTGTCCGTGTGCGGACTGCCGCGGACCCCTTCGGAGCCGTCGGCGCCCGCGGCCCGTAGGCGTCAGGGGCGAGCGAGCGCGGTGCGTTCGCCGCACGATTTCTGCGCGCACGGCACCCAGCCCGGAAAAGGAGCAGGCACGTGACGATTCCACTCGCAGCGCGCACGATGCCGGTCGCGGCGACGCTTCTTCTCGCGACCGCGTGCAGTCCCGCGACCGACCGCGGCTCGGCGCGTGGCGCCGGCCGCGCCGACTCGGCTGCGGTCCAGGGTGATCGTGGCTCGACCGAGCTGCCCGCGGCGCTCGCCGACGGGATCCATCGCATCGACGCGCGCGTCGATTCGCTCGATGCGCTGCTGAAGCCGGTCGCCCTGTTGCGGCCGGACGAGGAGGCCGCGCTACGGCGGTATCTGAGCGCCGAGCACACGCGGAGCGCGCGCCGGCTCGGCGTCACGCCGGGTCGCTCGTCGCGGGAGCTCGACAGCCTGGCCGTGTCCGGGGAGCTGGCCCGCCTGCCGGACAGCACGGGGCTGTTCGTGGTCCGGCGCCTCGACCATTCGCTGCCGCTGCTGACGCCGCGCGCCGCTGCCCTGCTCGGCGAGATCGCGACTCGCTTCCAGGCCCGGCTGGGCACGATGGGACTGCCACCGCTCCGCCTCGAGGTCACATCGGCGCTGCGCAGCGAGGCGGACCAGTCCGCGCTGCGCGGCTCGAACCCCAACGCCGCACGGGGCACCAGCGCGCACGAGTACGGCACCACGTTCGACATCGCCTACAGCGCGTTCGCGGCCCCCGCCCGACCCGTCGTGGCCGTCGAGGCGCGCGACGGGCCGGAGGTCGCCCGCTTCCTGGACCGCTACGCGGCCGTCGCGGCCGACGCGCTCGGGGGGCGTCGCTCCTACGAGCTCGAGGCGATCCTGGGCCGTCTGCTGCGCACGATGCAGGACGAGGGGAAGGTGATGGTCACTCGCGAGACCCTCGAGCCCGTCTTCCACCTGACCGTCCGGTGAGCGCCGCCACCTGCTCCCGGACGCCAACGGGAACGTTCGATGCATGGGTGCCCGCCCGCACGGCAACGAGAAGCGGACGGCTCGACAGGAGGAGCGGCGATGGCGAGGCGGAGGGACGGCGTGGCGGCGCGGCGGATGGCGCCGCGCGCGGCGCGGTGTGTGGCGGCGCGGGTGGCACCGCGGCGGGTGGCGCCGCGGCGGATGGCGGTCGGGCTCGTCGTCCCGGCGCTGGTCGCGGCCTGCGCCACCGGCCGGCCGGGCCCCCCCGGCGCGCCGGGCACCCCGGGTCCGGAGGGTGCCCCGCAGGTGCCCGGCGTTCCGGAACGGGCGAGGCCGGGAGGCGCCTCTCCAGGCTTCGACACGCGCAGCTTCCCCGGCGACAGCGCGATGGCCACCTGGAAGGCGAGCTCGCCGTACGAGTGGGTCGGCTACTATCTGCCCGCCCCGTGCTATACCGGCTCGAGCTGGGTCGGCCGCAGGGCCGCGCTCGAGGCGGCGAAGTGGGGCCTCGCCGTCGTCTTCATCGGCGAACAGGACTGGAGCGCGGCCACTGGGGCGCGGGCGTCAGCCGCAGACACCGCGGTGGTGCCGGCCGATACGGCCGCGACGCCGACGGACACTGCCAGGTCGGCCGCCGCTGGCGCGGCGGTCGCGGCCCCGCCGCCGGCCGCCGGTCCCCAGTGCACCCGCGCGAACCTCTCTGCCGAACGCGGGGCCGCGGACGCGACGCGCGCCGACAGCACCGCCGCCGCCGAGGGGTTCCAGCCGGGGACCACGATCTTCCTCGACGTCGAGAGGGTGGACAGCGTCTCGGCGCCCCTCGCCGCCTACGTCCGCGGCTGGATCGCGGGGCTCCTCGCTCGAGGCCGGTTCACGCCAGGCATCTACGCGCACGCCCTGAACGCCGACACGCTCCGATCCATCCAGCTGGCGGCCCTCCCGCGGCACTCCAACGCCGACGAGGCGCCGTTCTGGGTGGCACGGCCCGAGGCGTTCACGATCGACTTCGGCCCCCGGCAGTCCGGCTTCGAATACGCCACCGTGTGGCAGGGTGCGGTCGACCGTTTCGAGACGTGGGGCGGCGTCACCCTGCGCGTCGACGTCAACGTCGCTGCGACCCCCGCTCCGTCGGCACCGCCGAAATGAGTCCCGTTAACTACGTTTGCGACAATGTCTTAGGGCACACAAATTGCGCGCAATCCCGGCCCGGGAGGACGAACGGGGTCGTTCCACCAAAGGGCTGGGGGAGTTGCAGGAATGACCACGAGAAGGTTTGACGCAGGACCTGGCGAGATGGGGAGGCGGTCGGCCGCGGCAGGAGGCGATGAGCGCGGGGGAGCGGAGCGCCCGCTGGTGCTCGTGATCGAGGACAACGAGCACGACTGGGAAATCTACGGCAAGGTACTCTGGTACAACGGGTTCGACGTCCTCCTCGCACGAACGGGCGAGGAGGGGCTCGCGCTGATCGAAGGCCGTCGTCCGGGGCTGGTTCTGCTGGATCTCGTGCTGCCGGGCATGAGCGGAATCGAAGTCTCACGCCATCTACGTGCGAATCCGGAGACCGCGACGATCCCGGTCGTCGTGCTGAGCGCGCAGCGGGCGATCGAGCACAGCAGGGAGGCGGCCGAGATGGATTGTGTGCGGTATCTGGAGAAGCCGATCTCGCCCCTGACGGTTCTGCACGTGGCGGAGGAGGTACTCGGTCGTCCGCCGCTGCCGGGCAACGATCCGGATGCGGCGGGGCCTCCGGACGAGGACGACCCGCCGGCTGATCACGGGTCGGCGCCGCGACGCCGCTCGTTCGGGGAGGGCCGCGATGCGCCTCTCACGGCGAAGCCGTGGGCGGCGAGCCCGCTTCCGCGGGGCGGCGGATCAATGGGCGATGGGCCGGGAAGGCGCGGTCGGAGCTGAAGCGCCTTACGGCGTCGAGGTGGAGACGAGGGGCGGCCGGACGTAGTCATCCCACCGACCACGGCCCCTCCCCCGCCGCGATGCCTTCCACGCCCCGATGCCGCCGATCAGGGCGAACAGCGTGCACAGCCCCGCCTTCACGAGCGCAAGGACGCTCGCGCCGATGAGGTTCTCGCGCGCGCTCTGCTGCACCTGTCCGGTGACCTGCGCGGCGTCCAGCACGAAGAGGGCGCTGCCGACAATCACGAGAAGCGCGATCACGACCGAGACGACGCCGAGGGTGCGCAGCGTACGGCGGTGTCCGCGGACCAGAGCGATCCCCATGGCGAGCCCGAGCCCGAGCATGGTGGTCACGAGGGCCCGGCCGTACAGGCCGAGGGCGCCGAAGCGCCAGGCGACCCCCTCGGGGTGAGCCGGCAGGATGGACAGCGTCGCATCGCCGAGCGATGCGACGACAAGAATGAACGCCAGCAGGTATCCCGCCGAGACGAGCGCGCGATTCGCTCTCACCTTGTCTCCGTCATCGTCGTCGTGGTGGCCGGTGCTCGTCAGTGGCGGCCGCGCGCGAGGGAGCGGAAGTACTCCTCGACCATCGAGCGGAAGCCTTCCGGCACGTCCTGCGGCGCCGCGAGCCGAACGCCCCCATCTTCGGCGCCCCGGATCTCTCTGCGCAAGGTGAACTCGAACTCCTTGACCGCCTGCACCGCCGACTCCTGCAGCCGTCCGATCGCGTCCGGGTCGGCGTAGGGGCGCGACTCCGTCAGCGCACGCAGCCCCTCGATCGCGCGTCGCAGATCGCCGGTGTCACGACCGTCGCGGGACAACTCGCGCTCGAGCGCCTGCGCGTCCTCGAGCCGCTGGCGCGCCTCGTTGCGGAACTGCCGCGCGTCCTCCGCTGACATCCGGCCCGGAGGGCCACCGGCCGTACCGCCGCCCGGCGCGAAGCGGTTCGCGCCCGCCTGATTCTCGCCCTGCTGCTCCCCGCCCTGGCCGCCACCTCCCTGCTGCTGCGCGCCCTGCCCCTGCTGTCCGCTCCGGCCCGGCTGCGCACCCTGCCCCTGCTCCCCGCTCTGGCCCTGCTGGCCGTCCTGCCCCTGCCCGCCGTCCTGTCCTTCCTGGCCGCCCTGCCGCGAGCCGGCATCGCTTAGCCGCTGCCCTAGCGACTCGACGCCGCGCGCCAGCTCCCGCGCCCGGTCGAGCGCGTCCTGATCCCGACGCGCGCCGGCCCCGGCCTGCGCGAGCGACGTCGCGGCCTCGGCCAGCCGCGTCCCGAGCGAATCGAGGTTCGCCGAGATGTCGTCTTCAAGCCGCCGTGCGTACTCGGGGGCCTGCCCCTCCACGAGACCCTTCGACGCGCGGATCTTGTCTTCGACCCGCTCGTCCCTCATGGACTTCGCTGCATCGGCGATCTTCTTCGCGGACTCCTCGTCGCGCGCGTGCGCGTCGGCCGCGAGCCGGTCCAGCCGGTGCTCGAGCTCGTCCACGCCCCCGGCGAGCGCATCCTTTCGCTCCAGCAGCCGGCGCTTGCTCTCCGCGTCCCGTGCGGCCTGCCCGCTGCCCATCCGCTCCACCTCGTCGGCGATGCGGTGCTGCTCCTCGGCCAGCTCCTCAGCGCGCCGCCGCGCGTCCTGCGCCGCACGCGACACGCGGTCCTCGCGCTCCCGTTGCAGCAGCCGCCTCGCCTCGTCGAGCCGCTCGCCGGCGGCCCGTCCACCGGCGCCCGAGGGGTCGGACGCGGAGCGCCGCAGCGCGTCCGCGGCCTGACGCAGCTGTCGAGCGCCCTCCTCCAGCGTCTTGCCCTGCTGCGGGTCCTCGTGTGCGAGCCGCTCGAGGCGCCGCGCCTCCTCCTCGACCTGCTCCGCGAGCTGCCGCTGCGCGTCGCCCCCGCCGGATCCCGCCGCCCGCTCCTCGCCGCGGGCGAGCCGCTGCTGCCGCTCGGCCGCCTGCTGTTGCCGCTTCGCCAGCTCCTTCAGCCGCTCGAGCACCTCGTCGAGCTGCTGCTGTTGCTGCTCCTGCTGCCCGCGCTCCAGCGTCTCGTACTGGTTGCGCAGCCGGTCCATCTCGAGCTGGAAGAGGTCGGCGAGGTCCTCGGCGCTCTGATCGCCGCCGCTACCACCGCCCTGCTCCTGCAGGCTGACCTGCACGTCGCGGTACAGCTCCTCGGCGCGCTGGAGCTGCTGCAGCGCGCGCTGCTCGGGCGGAAGGGCTTCACGGGGCGACGTCGCCGCCGAGAGATGCTCCTCGGCCGATTTCATCTCCTTCGCCGCCTCCGGCAGGATCGCCAGGATCTGCGCGAAGGTGGAGTCCATCGAGGCGACGTCGCGCTCCTTCATGCGTCGCACCAGCTGCTCGACCTGCTCGCGCAGCCGGCCCTGCGCGAGCGCGATCGTGGCGCGATGCTCCTTCAGCTCCGTCGCGGGCAGCGTGACCTGGTCCTTCAGCAGGTTGAAGGTGGCCGCGATCACCTGCTTCTGCTGCTCGGAGAGCCCGCCCTCCTGATCCTGCTGCCCGCCGCCCGGCATGCCGCGCTGGTCGGCCGCGTGGTAGTCCTTCCGGAACGAGCGGATCCGCACGAAGTACATGTCGCTCGTCGCGGTCCTCGGAGCAGGTCCGTTGTCGCGGGCGCGGGCGTAGTAGGCGACGAGGTCGCCCGGCTGCAGCCCCATCTCCTCGAGGTACATCGTGTGGCCGGCGGAGACCTCCTTCAGCGGCTTCGCGCCGCCGGAGTACAGCGGAAGGGAGCGTTCCTCGCCGCCGTTGACGGAGTAGCGGATGTCGATGCGGCCGATGCCGTAGTCGTCGGTGGCGCGCGCCTGCAGGAAGAGCTCCTCGATGCTGGTCGCGCGCGTGTCGCGGCCGGGCTTCTCGAACGCGACGGTCGGCGGCTGGTCGTCGAGCACCTGGATCGTGTAGTCCGGAGATGCGGCGACCATGCCCGCCTGCGCGGATTGCAGCTCGATGTGGTAGACCCCGGCCGTGTCCACCGGCAGCGCGCCGGCGAGCGTCCCGCCATCCGCCGCCTGCAGCGGGAACGCGCGACCGTCCTGCCGGACGATGCGGCCGCCGCTCGCCGGCAATGTCGTGAACACGCGGAGGCGCGCGACCGTCCCCTTCAGCGCGGCAATGTCGCCGCCGTCCTCGACGGTCTGTGGCGAGAGCCCCGTGTACGCGGGGAAGCGATACTCGATGTCGAGGCGCTTCGCGTACGGCAGGTCGGCGACGTCGATCCGGTAGACCGGCGACCGCACCCCGCCGGCCTCGACGTAGTACTCGGTGGGTTGCGACACCTTGAAGACGATCGCGCGGAACGCGCCCTCATCGGTGGCCGACGCCATCGGAACGCGGTCGAACGCCGCATCCTTCCCCGAGCGCAGCAGAAGCTCGGCCTCGCCGCTGGAGAATCCGTCCAGCCGGGCGCCGATCTCCTGATCGGCGCCACGCGGGACCGTGACGCTGCCGGGGCTCACCTCGATGTGGTAGGGGCGGACCGCCTCGGCGCCGCGCCAGGGCAGCAGCAGCGCGGACGCGCCGTGCCGGATGTAGCCCGGCCCGCGCGCCGCAGCGAACAGCCCGGCCAGAACGGCGACCGCGAGGACCGCGGACGCGACGCGCAGGCCGTGCCGCTCGATGCGACGGCCATCCTGCACCGCGTGCGAGCGCTCAAGCGCGTCGCGCACGACGCGGGCGACGAGCGCTGCCGAGCTGTCGTCGCCCTTCGGCGGCCGGGCGCCCGTCGACTCGACCGCACTGAGCAGCGCCGCCTCCAGCGACGGCTCGTGCTCCTCGATGTAGAGGGCGACGCGCTCGTCGCTCACCGAGCGGAGCTGGGGCAGCACCAGGAATCGGATCGCGACGGCGGCGAGAAGCAGCCACACGATGACACGGAACGCGACGACCGAGCCGGACGTGAACGCGTAGTACTGCAGCCCGTAGGAGGCGAGGATGACCACGAGGAGCGCGGCCGCGACCAGCGCGGCGAGGCCGCGCAGCGCGAGCCGCAGCCGCCAGCGCAGGCGCGCGCTGCGGATGACGCGCAGCAGCTCCGCCCTGGAACGAACCTCATCGTGCGGGGGCATGTCTTCCTCCCTGGGTGGAGAGCCGGTTCGAGACTACCGTCTCCGCCGCGAACAACACGAAGGCGCCGAACAAAAGATACCACCACCAGCCCTGGCGCCGTTCCTTCTCCTCCGGCGCCAGCTCCGCGGCGGCGGCTGGGCCGCTGTCGCCGGGCCGGGTGACCGCCGCCGTTAGCTCCTGCGGGTCGAGGCGGGCGAGCCGCGACTCCGACGCGTCCACGTTGACGGCGACCACGCGGCCATCGGCGCTCTCGCCGCGCAGCTCGTAGAAGCCGCGCTCGAGCAGCGACACGGCCGACGACGCCGGCGGATCGCCGAGCGGCACGCTCGCGCCCGACGGCGTGAGCGCGACGAGCGACCCGCCCGTAGGAGCGCCCTCGTCGGCGCGCGGGTCCCAGACATCTCCCACCGTTAGCGAGGCGCGCGGAGGCGCGTATCCGGCGGCGTGCTCGACCAGCCGGTGCACGAACGGCAGGAAGACGGGCTGCAGCGCGAGGTCGTTCCAGAACGTGTCGAGCGTGGAGGCCCACAGCAGCACCCTGCCCCGCCCGACGCGCCGCTCCGCGAGCGCGACGGCGCCGTCGTCGAAGCGTGCCAGTGCCGTCGCCGAGTCGGCGAGCCGGATCGAGCGGTGCCGGAAGAATCGCGCCGCCGAGAAGTCGCCGCTGTGCGGCGCAGAGAACGGCTCGAACACCGGGTGCGCGAAGTCGACCCGGCCGAGCGCCGCGCCGCGACCCCCGTCGGGGTCCACGGTCGGGCCGATCTCGCCTGGCAGAAGCGCCGCGGCTTCACCGCCACCCGCGCTGCCGGGCCCGGCGACGACGATCAGCCCGCCGCCCGCCTTCACCCATCGCGTCAGCACCCGGCCGGCCTCGCCCCCGGGGAACGGCGCGTCGTCCAGGATCACGACGCCGCGCCGCGGCAGGTTCGCGGCGCCGAGCCGCCTCGCCGAAATCTCGACTGCGCGGAATCCAGGCGAGGCGCCGAGGTCGAGCGCCCGACGGAGATAGAGGCTGCGCCCCGCATTTCCGCCATCGAGCACGAGCACCGGCACCGCCGGATCCGGCTCCAGCGCGAAGCTGAACACGTTGTCCGCGTCCAGCGCGTCCGTCGAAGCCTTGACCTCACCTCGGACCGGATCGGAGAGCACGAACGGCGTGAAGGCCACGGTCGTCGCAGCGCCGGCATCGAGCGTCACGTCGCGCGTCTCGACCGCGCGCCCGCCGAGCGAGAGCTGCAGCGCGACGTCGCGGGCGGCCCCGCCGCCGGTGTTCACCACGCGCACGGCCGGCGTGACGCGCTGGGCCCCTCCCGTCCTGTCGCGGCGGAACGTCGCCGAGGCGATCGCGAGGTTCGGCCCGACCTCGCCGCCGACGTCCACGGCCGTCAGCCGCGCACCCGCCGGAAGCCGTGCCGACGCGTCGCCATCCCAGCCACCCCGCTGGTAGTCGGAAATCAGCACCGCCTCCAGCGACGGCCGGCGCGACGCCGCGAGCAGGCTGGCGGCGAGCTCGAGCGCAGGGCCGTACCGCGTGCGCGCCCAGCCGACGTCCGCGGCCGCCAGCTCCGCGCGCAGGCGGTCCCGATCCGACGTCGGCGGCCCCGCGACGCGCGCGTCCTCGTCGAAGACGACCAGGCTCGCTCGGTCGGCGTTCCGTAGCCCCGCGATCACTCGCTCCGCCGCCGCGCGCGCCGCGGCCCAGCGTCCGGGCATGCCCATGCTGTACGAGCGGTCCAGCAGGATGACGACCTCGCGCGCCTCGCGCCCCGCGCCGGCGCCGCCGGCCGAGCGTCGCAGGAACGGCCGCGCGAAGGCGGCGACCAGCAGCGCGAGCGCCAGGCAGCGGAGCGCGAGAAGCACCCAGTCCCGGATCCGGCGACGTCGCACCGATGGAAAGGGAACCCGCTGCAGGAACATGAGCGACGGGAAGTCGAGCGTGCGCGCGCGCTGGCGGTGCACGAGGTGGATCGCCACCGGAACGGCGAGCGCGGCGAGGCCGAGCAGGAAGGCGGGGGCGAGGAAGCCGAGGCCCATCAGCGCACCCGCATCAGCCGCTGCCGGGTGGACAGGTACGCGAAGAGCGCCCGGTCCAGCGGCGTGGCGGTATTCAGCAGCGCGTAGTCGATCCCCTCCGCCACCAGCACGCGCGACAGCTCGGCGGTGTGCGCGCGGATCAGCTCCCGATACCGTTCGCGCATCGCCTCCGGCACCACCGGCAGCCGCTGCCCGCTCTCGACGTCCTCGAACGTGGCCGCCTCGCCGTAAGGGAAGTCCAGCTCGGCGGGGTCGAGCACGTGGAATACGATGACGTCGTTGCCGTGCCCCTTCAGGCCGCGCACGGCGGCGGCCACCGCGGGCGGCTCATCGTACAGGTCGGATACGACCGCGACGACGCCGCGTCGGCTTAGCCCGTCCGCGACGCGCGCGAGCGGCGCGGCGAGCGAGCCGGCGCGCCCCGGCCGCAGCCGGTCGAGCGCGTGCAGCACGATGTCGAGATGCTTCGCCGAGGGGGGAACCCGGTCCACGACGGCGTCGTCGAACGCAAAGAAGCCGACGCGGTCCCGCTGCCGGTGCGCGAAGTAGGTCAGCGTCGCGGCGAGGTATCGAGCGTAGTCGAGCTTCTGCATGCCGCCGCCGCTCCACCCCATCGAGCGGGAGACGTCGAGCACCACGACGAAGTCCGCGTTCGTGTCCGCCTCGAACTGCTTGACGTAGTAGCGGTCTGTGCGCCCCCACAGCCGCCAGTCCACGCGGCGGATGTCGTCGCCCGGCATGTAGGCGCGGTGCTCGGCGAAGTCGAGCGACAGGCCGAGGTACGGCGAGCGGTGCAGCCCGTTGATGAAGCCGTCCACGACGGTGCGCGCCACCAGCTCGAGGTTGTCGATCCGCGCGAGCGCGGCCGGATCGATGAAGCGCGCGCCTGGACTCGCGGCGCCGGCCCTTCCCCGCGTCACGCCCGCCTCACATCCCCGACCGCGGCGGCGTCACCGCCGCGAGCAGCTGGTCGATGATCGAGTCCGTCGTGACCCGCTCGGACTCCGCGTGGAAATTCGTCAGGATGCGGTGCCGCAGCACGGGCCGCGCGAGCGCGCGGACGTCCTCGAAGCCCGCGTGGTGACGGCCCTGCGTCAGCGCCCGTGCCTTCGCGCCGAGCACCATGTACTGCGCGGCGCGCACGCTGCAGCCGTAGGACACCCACTTCTCGATGAAGTCCGGGGTCGCACCGTTCGCGCTCGGCCGGGTCGTGCGAGCCAGCGCGACCGCGTAGCGCATTACCGGCTCCGAGACCGGCACGCGCCGCACGAGCCGCTGGAACGCGACGAGGTCGGCGCCGGTCACGGCGTGCCGGAACGTCGGCTCCTGGATCGCCGTCGTGGTGCGCACCACCTCCAGCTCCTCCTCCTCGGGCAGGTGCTCGATCACGATCTCGAACATGAAGCGGTCGAGCTGCGCCTCCGGCAGCGGATAGGTTCCCTCCAGCTCGATCGGGTTCTGCGTCGCGAAGACGAAGAACGGCTCGGCCAGGTCGTAGGTCCGCCCCTGAATCGTGACGCGGTGCTCCTGCATCGCCTCCAGCAGCGCCGACTGCGTCTTCGGCGGCGTGCGGTTGATCTCGTCCGCGAGCACGATGTTCGCGAAGATCGGCCCCGGCGCGAAGACCATCTCGCGGCGGCCCGTCGTCGCGTCCTCCTGGATGATGTCCGTGCCCGTGATGTCGGACGGCATCAGGTCCGGCGTGAACTGGATCCGGCTGAAGCGGAGGTCCAGCACGCGCGCGAGCGTCTGCACGATCAACGTCTTGGCCAGGCCGGGCACGCCGACGAGCAGGCTGTTGCCGCCGACGAAGAGCGTGAGCAGCACCTGCTCGACCACCTCGTCCTGGCCGATGATGACCTTGCGCAGCTCGCTCAGGATCTGGCGCCGGCCCTCGCGCATGCGCTCCGCCAGCTCGACGTCGTCGCCGGACTCCAGGATCAGCTCGCTCTCGGGCATGGCCAAGTTCCACCCCCTATCGGGTCAGTGTGTCATCGCGTAGACGATGTAGTTGATGCCCAGCTTGTACGCCTCGTTGGAGAGGTCGATCGGCGCGAAGCCCGTGTCCGACCACTCCCAGTACTCGCTGATGTCGTTGTTGTAGTTGATGATCCCGACCAGCGGCTTCGTCGTGTCCGCATCCGCGTACAGACCGTAGAAGATCGGACGGTAGCGCTGGAACGTAGGCGCTTCGAAGCTCAGCGAGTCGATGTCGAAGAAGGAGTGGAAGATCGGGTGTGTCGCATCCAGCTCCACCATCCGCGAGCCCGGCAGCACCCGCTCCATCTGCACCCGGAAATTCTCCCAGTCCCGCCCCCGGAAGTCGTCGAAGATCACGAACCCGCCCTTCAGCAGGTAGTTGCGCATCCCCTCGACTTCCGCATCCGTCGGCCGCCAGAAACCCGCCTCGCACAGGTACGCGATCGGGAACCGCATGAAGTCCGGCTGGTCCGCCGTGAAGATGTTGCTGCCGTCCAGCACCGGCTCGATCGCGGTCAGCTCGCTCAGGATCTTCGCCAGGTGCCGCTCCGCGCGCGGATAGTCGTGCGCCCACTCCGGCAGCATGCGGCCGTCGTCGTACTGGATGCGCGCTCCGGGCCCCAGCGTGTACCGGATCCGCGTGATCGTGTACCGGCCGCTGTAGGGCACGTTCTCGTCCTGGGGGACGGCCGCGCCCCGCGCGGACGTCCGGGCGGGGGCGGGCGCGAGCGCGGGGGGACCCTCCTCCGCCCCGACCCCGCGCGCGGGGGCGGGGGTGAGCGCGAGCGAGCGCCGCGCCTCGGCGACGCGGGACTGGCCGCGCGTGTGCGCGATCCCGAGCGCGGCCCCGCCGGAAACCAGAAGAACGGCCACGATCCCGGCCACCGCAGGTCCTAGCCCTAGCCCTCGCCCTAGCCCTAGCCCTAGCCCTAGCCCCTGCCCTAGCCCTCGCAGTCTCATTGCCCACCTCCGGAGTGCAGCTCCAACAACAGCTCCTGCGCCTTCTGGAAGTTCGGCGCGGCCTCGAGGGCGCGCAGCACCTCTCGCCTCGCGCCGGCGGCGTCGCCCGAGTGGTAGAGCGCGAGAGCGAGCTGGTAGAGCGCCTCGGCGCGATCCACGGGGCCGAGCGCGACGATCACGCGCCGCTCGCGCACGGCGCGGGCCGCATCGCCGAGCTTCGTGTACAGCCCGGCGAGCCGCGCGTGCAGCTCGGGGTCGAACGGTGAGATGTACATCGCTTCCTCGAGCGCGGCCGCGGCGCCGCGGTCGTCGCCGAGGCGCGATCGGAGCTCCGCGAGCTTCAGCCGCGCGTCGTAGTCGGAGTCGCTCAGCGATGTCAGCCGGGCGAGCTCGTCGGCGGCCTGCCGCAGCTCGCCGCGCTCCTCGTGGATACGGGCGAGCAGCGCGTAGGCGTTGCCGGGACCGGCGTACTCGGGGAACATCGCCTTCGCGCGCTCGAGGTGCCGCGCGGCGGCGGCGGTGTTCCCCTGCTGCAGCAGCCTCGCGCCCGCCTGCAGCTCGGAGCGGAGTCCATCGCGGTCGCCGAGCGCGGCGAGCGGCGTCGCGAAGCGCTGGCGCAGCCAGCCGTCGAAGTGGCGGTCGAAGGCGCCGAGATCCGTGCCGAGCACCTCGTGGAAGACCTGCTCGTCGGTCGCGCCGGAGCGATAGTTCCGCAGCATCCCGAGGATCGTGTCGAAGCCGTGCTCCTGCTCGATCAGCTCGGCGACGAGCGACGCCTCGTAGTACGAGTGCACGACCTGCTGCGGATAGGTCGGCCGGACGAAGCCCTCGTTCAGCCGGCTGACCGGCAGCAGCCGCCCCTGCTTCAGCGCGAGCAGGAAGGCGGGGTCCGGTCCCATGCCCCACCCGGGGTGGGCGCGCCGCTCCTCGCGGACGGCGAGCCCCTCGGTAAGCCAGCGCGGCACGCGGTGATCGGTCGCGCCCAGGTGGAAGACGTGCGCGACCTCGTGCCAGAGCGTGGACCCCCAGTTGAAGTCGCCGCGCTCCCTCGCCGAGGGCGAGTCCATCGCGATGACGTCGCCGAAGGTCACGCCCAGAGCGCCGAGTCCGACCAGCCCCACGCTGCGCACGGAGAAGTCGGCGTGGCGCGGGAAGACCTCCACGCGGATCCGCCGGTCCGGCTTCCACCGGTAGCGCGCCGACAGCTCGGCGTACGCCCGCTCGGCCAGCTCCTCCGCGTACGGCGCGAGCACGTCCGCTTCCTTGCGGTTGAGCACGAGGTCGAAGTCCGTCGTCTGAACGTCGCGGTACTCGCCGAAGGTGTCGAGCAGGTCGAGCGTGTTCTTGTACCAGACGTTGTACGGGTCGCCGCGGAACGCGACCTCGAGGTCGTCACGCGCCACGTCGATGTCGCCGAGGCGCAGGCGGTTCAGCCCGAGGATGCCGAGCGCTCGGGGCGACGACGGCTCGAGAGCGAGCGCGCGCCGGGCAAGGTCCGTCGCGCCGGCGTAGCGCCGGTTCTGTACCGCGATGTCCGCGATGCTCGACCAGAAGCCCGCGTCGCGCGGCCGCAGCGCGGCCGCGCGTCCCGCCACCTGCTCCAGCTCCCCCGACTCGCCGCGCAGCCAGTGGATCGCGCCGAGCAGCGCGAGCGCCGGCACCGAGGCGGAGTCCACCGCGAGCGCCAGGTCCGCCTCCCGCTTCGCCGCCTTGCGATTCTCTCCGGCGAGCGCGAGGCGTCCGAGGTAGACGTGCGCCGGGACGAGGCTCGGATCGATCTCGAGCGCGCGTCGCGCGCTGTCCGCGGCGCCCGGTTGCCCATCGAACTCGAGCACGCGCGCCAGGCCGAGCAGCGCGCGGGCGTTCTTCGGATTCGATTCGAGCACCGCGCGGAACTCATCGCCGGCCTGCGCCCCGTTGTACTTCTCGAGCAGCAGCTCTCCGGCGCGCAGCCGCGGTTCCGGGTCCGTCGGGTCGGCGGCCGTCGCCTCGTCGTACGCCTTCAGAGCATCCTTCAGGAGCTGCGGCCGGCGCTCGCCCAGGTGCGCGACGGCGGTCCCGACCGCCGTCAGGTCGGCCGCCGACAGACGGCGGCCCGAGTTGTACACGTCGATGAAGTCGTCGAACATCGCCTGCGCCACCGTGTCAGCGCGCGCATCGAGCAGCAGCGCCAGGTTCAGCCGCGCGGTGAGCAGATCGGACGCACCGGCGTCGATCGCCGCGCGGAACGCGCGCTCCGCCTCCGCCCGCTTGCCGCGCAACACGAGCACTTCGCCAAGCGTGTTCTGCAGCTCCGTGGTGGCCGCCGCGCCGGCGCGCGCTGCCGCCTCGGCGTCGGCGTAGCGGCCCACCTCGACCAGCGCGCGCACCCAACCCCGCCTCGCCGCGACCGACGGCGACCGGCCGCCGGCCAGCGCAGAGAAGCGGGCGATCGCGTCATCGTAGCGTCCGGCGTCCAGCGCGGCCCGGGCGGAGGCGACCGGGCCGGACGTAACTGCCGGCTGCCCCTGCTGCGCGGACGATGGCGTGGGCGTCGCGAGGGTCGCGAGCGCCGCGAGGAGGATGGCCGTCGCGAGGATCGCGAGCGCCGCGAGCCGGCGCTCGCGGGGGCCGCTCCTCACGTCGGCTCCGCCCGCTCGATCGTGGC
Source organism: uncultured Gemmatimonadales bacterium (assembly GCA_963798855.1). Classification (GTDB taxonomy): domain Bacteria; phylum Gemmatimonadota; class Gemmatimonadetes; order Longimicrobiales; family RSA9; genus CAWCUU01. The sequence goes on from CAWCUU010000003.1 coordinate 762,638, forward strand.
GAGTCGCCAGTTTCCTCATCGCTCCGTACCTCCCGCCTTGCGGATCGCCTGATCGGTACGCGCGAGGTCGAGCAGCAGCGCTTCCAGCCGCCGCTCGTAGTCCGAGGGCTGAATCTGCGCCTTCGCCGCCTTCAACGAGTCGATGCTCGTCTCGAGCTCGCGCTTGTGCGTCAGCAGCTGGCGCAGCGCCGGGTCTGTCACGCTCGCGGGGTCCACGGCGGCCGGGTCCGTGGCCGACGCGCTGGCGCCCTCGGCGCCCGATCCTGCGGCGACGGAGCCCGCCGCGGCCAGCACGAACGAACGCGCGACGCGCGCGTCGGCCTCCGAGATCGAGGAATCCGCCGGCGCCGGAGCGGCGGCCGACGCGACCTCGCCGTCGCCGTCGAGCCGCGCGTGCTCGGTGAGCAGCAGCTTCCGCTCGTCGTACGCGCGCCGCACCTCGCGCGTCGCGTACGTGAACGCCTCCAGCAGGGAGACGCGGCCATCCTTGTCGGTGTCGGCGCCGTCGCCGGTGAACGCGTCGATGAAGTAGCCGCCGAACAGCGTCTCGTTGCGCTCGCCCGCGTTGCGCGTCGCGGTCACGATGATACGCCCGGGCGCGGCGAGCGCGTCCATGAAGCCGCCGCTCGCCGCGGCGGTGATGACCACGGCGACGCGCTGGTCGCCCAGAGGCTCCAGCATCTTCGACAGCTCCGCAGCGTTCAGGTCCGGACCCGGCAGATTCAGCCGCGGCTCGCCGCCGGCGTCGCTGCCGTGTCCGATCAGCAGGATCAGCACGGGATCGTCGGGGCGCGAGCGGCGGGCGAGCGCCTCGATCGCGCTGGCTACGGCATCGCGCGTGGAGCGACCGCGGATCCGCGCCGGGTCCCGCTCCGGCCGCTCCGCCAGGAAGACGACGTCGGAGTCCGCGAGGCCGAGCCTGCCTCGCGCGGCGTCGACCATGGCGGCGCCCCATCGGTAGAACGTCTCCTGGTACTCGGCCTCGCCGCCGAGGCCGCTCACGACGAGCAGATGCCCACGCTGCGCGGTGACCGGCCGGGGCGGAATCAGGCACGCAAGCGCCCCCATCGCGCACAGCGCCGCCCGGGCCCTCGCCCGGGCCCTCGCCCTCGCCCTCGCCCTAGCCCTAGCCCTGGTCACGCCAGCCCCCTCCCCCTCCGCCACGCCCACTCCGCCGACAGCAGCCCGACCAGCAGCAGGAACACGACGGGCATGTCCCACAGCTCCATCTCCTCCGTGCTCGTGAGACCGCCGCCCGTGTAGCGCAGATCGTCGGGCAGCGAGCCGGCCTCGTCCGCCGCATAGAAGCGGCCGCCCGTCTCCTCAGCCATGCGCCGAAGCAGCGGCTCGTGCATGCCCGCGTCGAAGTACTCGGCCTCGGCCGGAGCCGCGATGAGCTGGACGACGTCCTGGCCGAGCAACTTCGCCCCGCGATCCGCCTCGACGCTGATCTCGTATACGCCATCCTTCGGGGGCACGAAGCGCGCGCGGTAGCCGCCGTCCTCCTCGACGCTCCACTCCAGCGGCACGTCCGACTCGCTGCCGGCGGGGCCGCGAACGTGCGCGGTCGCGTCCGCGTCGTTGACGGCGAGGAACATCGAATCGGCGACGTCGGCGCGAATCGTCACCGGCCGTCCCGCTTCCACCCGGTCGGCCGACAGCGACGCGTGCACGGGCGGCTGCACGTCCGAGACGAGCCAGCGCAGCAGCTGCCGCCAGAAGGTCTCGTGGCGCGTGTCATCCGCGGCGACGTCCGCGCTCATGCGCCAGAGCCAGGTGTCCTCGGCCGTCAGCGCGAGCGCCTGCCCGCGACCGAAGCGCTGCGCCGCGAGCACGACCTGATCGTCGGCCGCGCCGTCTCCGCTGCCGCGCAGCAGCGTGGTCGCGCCGGGCTTCACCTCGCGCAGCGGATTGACCGTCGAGACCTCCGGCAGGCCGCTCCACAGCGCGGCGGAGGAATCCTCGCTCGCGGCGAGCTGCGTCGCCGCATGCTCTCGCCCGGCCCGCGTCGGCTCGACGCGCATGAGCGTGAAGGACCCCGCCGTGCCGGCGGGCGCCGCGGCCCCGCCACCGCTGCCCGGCAGCACGACCGGCAGCACATCGGCGACGGGCGTGCCGGCGTAACCGCCCTCCGCGAACGAGTGGCGCCCCCCCAGCGCCAGCAGCCCGCCGCCGCGCACGCCGACGAAGTCGGCGATCATGCGCAGCTGGTCGTAGGTGAAGAAGCTCGCCTCGATGCTGCCGAGCACGAGCCCCTTGTAGGTGAACAGCTCCTCGCGCGTCTTCGGGAAGCCGGCGACCAGCTCGTCCGGACGGTCCACGTCCAGGCGCAGGAACTTGTCGGGTGCCGTGCGCTGCAGCACCACGACCTGGAGATTGGAGTCCTGCGCGACGGCCCTGCGGATGAACTTCGCCTCGAAGCGCGGCTCCCCTTCGATGTAGAGGATCTTCTCGCGCGCGTCCGACACGCGAACGAGCGCCCGCTGCTCGTTGTTCTGCTCCACGACCTCGCCCGGCTGCGGCGGGATGCGGAAGCGAATCCGGCGCACGCCCGGATCGGCAGCCGTGAAGCGGACGCGCACCGGCCCCGGCTCGCCGTCGGCCGGCAGCATTACGGTCTGCTCGGCGATGATCCGGCCGCCGTCCTCGACCTGCAGCGGCACCCGCTTCCCGGCGTAGCCGTGCTGCGCAACGAGCAGATCCACGGACACCGACGCCCCGACGAGCACCGAGGCCGGGGTCGTCGCGCGGCTCAGCTCGATGTCGTGCTGCATCTCCGAGCGCCCGACGCCCACGGTGTACACCGGCACGCCCGCCGTTCGCAGCGACAGCAGCGACGCGTTCAGCGGGCCGGCGGCGTTGTCGGCGCCGTCGCCGACCACGAGGATGCCGGCGAGCGGCACCCCTGCCAGCTCCTGGCTCGCCCGGCGCAGCGCCGCGGCGATGTCCGTCCCCGTCCCCGCATAGCCGAGCTTCGCCGGATCGTCGGTTCGCTCCGTCGTCGAGGAGAAGCGGAAGAAGCGCAGCCGGTAGCGCGATTCCAGCGCCGCGCGCAACGAGGACGTCTCGCTGCCGAAGCTGCGCGCGATGAAGTCGCCGCGCGGCTTCCCGTCCTGATCGGCGATCTGCATGCTGCGCGAGTCGTCGAGCAACACGGCCAGGAAGTTCTGCTGCGGCAGCAGCGACGAGACGGCGAGCGCCGGGCGCAGCAGCGCGAGCGCGAGGACCGCGAGCACGGCGACGCGCAGCCCCACGAGCACGGCCCGGTCCAGCGCGTTGGCGCTCGCCGGCACCCGCCGGTAGCTCCAAAGCGCGGCGAGCGCGAGCAGCGCCAGCACCACGAGCGTTCCCGCCCACGGCGCGCGCAGGATGAGGTCGCCCCGCTCGAACACGACGGGACGGTACTTGAAGAGGAACTGGAAGAGCGCGTCCAGCACGATGCCCCCGGGGCGGGTTCGGTGGGCTGGGACTCCCGGCGTAACGGAGCGACGATCGGACGGCGAGCGGCCCCACCGGAAGCGGCCGCCGCAGTCTCGTGCTCCACGTTCAAAGACACCCGCGCGGCGAACAGGTTCCGAGATGGCGTATCGACGTGGCCGTCAGCGCTGCGACGCCCGGCACTCGGCCGCCGCCAGCCACGCGCTGCGACGCCCGGCAGTCGGCCACCGCCCGCCACGCCGCTGCGACGCCCGCCAGTCGGCCACCGCCAGCCACACGCCCGGACGCCCGGCACTCGGCCGCCGCCCGCCACACGCCGCGACGCCCGGCACTCGGCCGCCGCCCGCCACACGCCGCGACGCCCGGCACTCGGCCGCCGCCAGCCACACGCCGCGACGCCCGGCACTCGGCCGCCGCCCGCCACGCGCTCCGTCCAGCGCATTCGATTGCGGGACGCCGGGATTTCGTTTTGGGCCGCGGCCCTGCGGCGCCCGGTCGCGACCGCCGATCCCCCGGGACGAACCCGCAGCCGCGACCGTACGGCTCAGTTCGCGGGAATTGTTGGCTGGCGCGCGGGCAGCCGGCGGGCCGACACCTCGGAGGGCGAAGCCGAACCAACATTTCCTGCGAACAGAGCGGGACAGCCCCGCGAAGCCTCATTCCCACGATAAACCCGGCCTCCGCCCAAACAAACGGCGGGTCCCGTCATCCCATGCCCCCGAACCTCGCCTTCCCCTGGCGCAGTGCCGTCGCCTCGGCCACTTTCGTGCGACGCCCCCCATCGCTCAGGTGAACTCCGGAGGAAGCCGTCCGTGAGTCCGTCCGCAACGCCTCCGCCCATCCTACCGGCGGTGCGCCCCGCGCTCCGCGCGGTCGCGGAGGCCGTCGTCCCGGAGGCCGCCTGGCTCGACGCCGCGGCGTGGGCCGACCTCGAGGCGATCGTGGAGGACACGCTCGCCGACCGGCCGCCCCGCATCCGCCGCCGGCTCGCGCTGTTCCTGCGCGTGCTCGACGCGGCCCCCGTGCTCCGCTGGGGCCGCCGGCTGCGCGCTCTCGACGCGGCGCGGCGCGATGCGTTCCTTCGGAGCATCGAGCGCTCACCGATCCCGCTGCTCCGCCGCGGCCTCTGGGGCGTGCGCACGCTCGTCTTCATGGGCTATTACGCGCGGCCGGCCGCCGCGGAGGAGATCGGCTACGGCGCGCGCCCGGCAGGGTGGCAGGCTCGCGGATGAACGAGGCGGTCTGCGACGTCGCCATTATCGGCTCCGGCGCCGGCGGCGGCACGGTGGCGCAGGCGCTCGCGCCGCTCGTGCGTGACGGGCTGCGCGTGCTCGTCCTCGAGCAGGGGCCGCGCCTGCGCGACGACGAGTTCACCGGCCGTGAGCTGGAGATGGCGTCGGCGCTGTACGAGGATCGGGGCGGGTTCCTGACCGCGGACGGCTCGATGACGCTGGCGTTCGGCCGGGCGTACGGCGGCTCGACCGTCGTCTACACGGGCACGTCCATGGAGCCGCCGGTCCGCGTGCTGCGCGACTGGGACGTGCCCGGGCTCGATCCGGCGGACGTCGTCGCCCGCGGCCTCCGCTACATGGCGGAGAACAACGTGCACCGGCTGGAGTCGGCGAAGATCAACGACAACAACCGGCTGTTCGTCGAGGGGGCCGAGCGCGCGGGCTATATAGCCGAGCAGTTCCCCGTCAACGTGCGCGGCTGCCTCGGCTCTTCGCTGTGCAACCTCGGCTGTCCGAACGCCGCGAAGATGGGCACGCACCGCGTACAGCTGCCGGCCGCGGAGCGGCAAGGCGTAGAGGTCGTCACGCGCGCCGAGGTGCTGCGCCTCCAGGAGCGGCTGCTTCACGTGCGCGTCCACGATAGACCCGACGGGGCCAAGGGGCAGCCGTCCGAGTGGGCGCCAGGCGACTACCGCGTCCGCGCGAGCGTCGTGGTCTGCGCCGGCGGCTCGGTCGGGACCTCGGCTCTGCTGTTGCGCTCCGGCTTCGGCACGCGGCTGCCGCGGCTCGGCGCGGGCTTCACCTGCCACCCGGCGCACATCCTCGTGGGCGAGCACCCGCGCACGATCACGAACGACGTCGGCCACCCGAAGAGCTACTACGTCGACCGCTCCGAGCAGGAAGGCTGGGTGCTCGAGACCTGCATGTACTTCCCGTTCACGACCGCGAAGAACCTGACCGGCTTCGGCGAAGCGCACAGCCGACTCATGCGCGCTTTCCCGCGCCTGCAGATGATCCTCGTCCTCGCCTGCGACAGGGCGGTGCCGCACAACCGCATCGCGGTGGACCGCGACGGCCGGCCCGTCGTACACTACCGCTTCACCGACGAGGTCGTCCGCTCGCTCGTGGCCGCGACACGCGCATCCGCGCGCATCTTCTTCGCTGCGGGCGCCCTGCGAGTGCACGCGCCGACGGCAGACCCACCGCTCATCGAGGCGGAAGAGGCGGGCCGCCTCGACGCGCGCATCCGGGCCGAGCACTTCCTGACCGGCCGTGTCTCCGTCTCGGCCGCGCACCTCATGGGTGGAGCGGGCATGGGTCGCGACGTCGCCGACTCCGTCACCGACGCCTGGGGCCGGGTTCACGGCGTGCCGTGGCTGCGCGTGGCGGACTCCTCGCTTTTCCCTGACTCGCTGGAAATCAATCCGTACGTCACGATAATGGCTCTGGCGGACCGGGCGGCCGAAGCGGTGCGTGAGGAGCTGCCGGCGCTGCGCGCGGCGGGCTTGCACCCCTCGGAGGCGCGCGTGACGCCGGCGAGGGCTCGAGCGTCGACCGGTAGTCGCGCCCAGGATGCCAGAAACACGGAGTCGGAGGCGATAGCATGAGCATCACGGGCGCACGCGCGGTCGTCCGCGCGCTGGAGGACGAGGGCATCCCGTTCACGTTCGGGATCCCGGGAACCCACAACATTGAGCTGTACGACGAGCTCGCGCAGTCGCGCGTGCGTCCCGTCCTCGTGACGGACGAGCAGGGCGCGTCGTTCATGGCCGACGCAGTCTGGCGGGCGTCCGGCAATCTCGGCTGCGTCAACCTCGTTCCCGGGGCCGGCCTGACGCACGCGCTGTCGGGCATCGCGGAGGCCTACCTCGACACGGTACCGCTGCTGGTGCTCTCGGTCGGCATCCGTCGCGACACGGGGCGCGCCTACCAGCTCCACGACGTGGACCAGCTCGCGATCGCGGCGCCGGTCACGAAGGCGCAGCTCCGCGCGGAGCGCGGTGAGGACATCTATCCGACGCTGCGCCGGGCCTGCCGCATCGCGCGCCAGGACGCGCCCGGGCCGGTCATCGTAGAGATCCCGGCCGAGCACTACCTGTTCACGCACGAGATCGACCTCGACCGCCAGGCCGAGGTCTACGAGGCGGGCCCTCGCGATGTCGCCCCGGCGCCGGACGAGGCGACCCTCGAGCGCGTCCTCGCCGTGCTCCGGCCGGCGAAGCGGCCGCTGCTCTACGTCGGGCTCGGCGCCGCCGGCGCCGGCGCCTCCCTCGTCGACCTGGCGGAGCGGCTGGACGCGCCCGTCGCCACGACGCTGCAAGGCAAGGGAGTCTTCCCCGAGAAGCACCCGCTCTGGCTGTGGCCCGGCTTCGGCGACGCCGCGCCGCCGTTCGTCCGCGCCATCGCGAGGGACTGTGATGCGATGCTCGCGATCGGCTGCCGCTTCGGCGAGGTCGGTACCGGGAGCTACGGCTTCGAGCCGCCCGGGCCGCTGATCCACGTGGATGTCGACCCGACCACGCTCGGCCGAAACTACGCCGCAGCCGTGACCGTGCACTCCGACGCGGCCGCGTTCGTCGAGCGGTTGCTCGAGCGACTGCCGCGCCGCGAGGGCGAGCCCTCGGTGCGCCGCCGCATCCTGGATGGTCACCGCGCGCTCGAGGCGCAGATGCACGAGACGCCGTCGGAGGAGCGCGTCACCCCCGGCATCCTGCTGCAGGCGCTGCAGAGACGCTTCGGCCCCGACACGATCTTCACCGCCGACAGCGGCAACGGCACCTTCCTCGCCGCCGAGCTGCTGCGGCTCGAGGCCCCCGGCCGATTCCTCGCGCCGATCGACTACTCGTGCATGGGCTACTCGATCCCGGCGGCGATCGGAGCGAAGCTCGCGCGGCCGGACCGCCACGTCGTCGCGCTCGCGGGCGACGGCGCGTTCCTGATGACCGGACTCGAGCTGATCACCGCCGCCACGCAGGGGATCGCGCTCGCCGCTTTCGTGCTGAGAGACCGCGAGCTCGCGCAGATCGCGCAGTTCCAGGACACGGCGCTCAGCCGTCGCAGCTCCAGCGAGGTCGGCGACTACGACCTCGCCACGCTGTGTGCCGGGATGGGCGTCGAGTGCCTCGGGCTGGAGTCCGACGGCGGCATCGACGACGTCCTCGGCCGCGTGGCGGAGCTCACGGCGCAGGGGCGGCCCGTCGCGGTGGACGTCGCAATCGACTATTCCCGCCAGACCCACTTCACGCGCGGTGTCGTGCGCACGAACCTGCGACGGCTGCCATGGCGCGACCGGCTCCGCTTCATCGGTCGCGCGCTCGCGCGGCGCGTCCTCACCTGAGATGCCTCGGGATCGGAGACCTTCCTGGCCGGCGCGCCGCGTCGCGTCACTCGCGGAGCGGGTCCGCTGCGTCGCCGAGCGCCCCCCGCTCGGCGTGCCCGCGCCGCTCACCGGTCGGATGCTCGGCAGCGTGCCGCTGTGCGAGCCCGACGACGTGCGCGAAGCCGCGACCAGGGCCCGCGCGGCGCAGCCGGCGTGGGAGGCTCGACCGATCCGCGAGCGCGTCAGGGTCTTCCGCCGCTTGCACGGCCTGCTGCTCCGCCACCGCGACGAGATCATGGACCTCGTCCAGCTCGAGACCGGCAAGTCCCGGCGCGATGCGTTCGAGGAGCTCGCCGACACCGCAATGGTGTGCGCCTACTACTCCGCCCACGCACGGCGCCACCTCCGCCCGCGTCGCCGCCGCGGCGCGATCCCGGGGCTCACCCGGACGATGGAGCTGCAGCGGCCGTACGCGCTCTGCGGCGTGATCAGCCCGGCGAACTACCCGCTCACGATGGCCGTCGCCGACGCGGTGCCGGCGCTCATCGCCGGATGCGCCGTGCTCGTGAAACCCGATCCGCGCGCGCCGTTCTCCTCGCTGCTGGCCGGCGAGCTGCTGGAGGAGGCCAGGCTGCCGCGCGACCTGTACCAGGTCGTCACCGGCCCGGGAGACGTGGGCGCCGCGGTCGTGGACGCCGTGGACTTCGTCGCGTTCACGGGCGGGACGGAGACGGGGCGGCGGGTGGCGGAGCGCGCCGGGAGCCGCCTCGTGGACTGCTCGCTCGAGCTCGGCGGCAAGAACGCGCTGCTCGTGCTGCACGACGCCGACCTGGACGCGGCTATCGCCGGAGCGGCGCGCGGCGCCTTCGCGAACGCCGGTCAGCTGTGCATCGGCGTCGAGCGGATCCTCGTCGACCGCGTCGTGCATGAAGAGTTCGTCGCCCGCCTCGTCGAGCGGGTGCGGGAGATGCGCATCGGCGCGGGACTCGACTGGGAGTTCGAGGTCGGCTCGCTCGGCTCGGAGCAGCAGTTCGAGACCGTGCGGGGTCAGCTCGAGGACGCGCTGAGCAAGGGCGCCACGGTGCTCGTCGGCGGCCGCGCCCGCCCCGACCTCGGGCCCTGGTTCTTCGAGCCGACGCTGCTCGCCGGCGTCGGCCCCGGCATGCGCGTGTACGACCAGGAGACGTTCGGCCCGATCGCCTGGATCGACCGCTTCCAGACCGAGGAGGAGGCGGTCCGGCGCGTGAACGAGAGCCGCTACGGACTGAGCGCGAGCATCTGGAGCGAGGACCCGAAGCGGGCGCGGCAGCTCGCCGAGAGGCTCGATGTCGGGACCGTGAACATCAACGAGGCGTACGGCGCGGCGTACGCGTCGGTGGACTCGCCGATGGGTGGCTTCAAGGACTCCGGAATGGGGCGCCGCCACGGCGCCGAGGGGATCCGTCGCTACACCCGGCCGCAGACGATCTCCCGCCAGCGGCTACACCCGCTCGCGCCCTCGCGCCTGCTCCCGCCACGCCGCTTCGCCTGGCTGTTCAGCGGCTGGCTGAGGCTCGCCCGCCACATCCCCGGACTGCGCTGAGCCATGCGGCGACACCCGCTCCACCCCTTGCGCATCCTGCTGCTGCTCGCGACGGCGCTCGCCGCCGGCTGCCGGACCGAGCCGGCTCCTCGACACACCGCCGCCACGCCCACCGACAGCTTCGCCCCGCTCGTCGCCCGGCTGTCGGAGCCCGGCGGCTACTTCGACACCGACAACCTGATCTCGAACGAGACGTCGTATCTCCACGCGCTCGGGCCTTTGCGGCGGATCGGAGTGAGCGGTGGTGCCTACATCGGCGTCGGCCCGGACCAGAACTTCGCCTACATCGCGCAGATCCGTCCGGAGATCGCGCTCATCATCGACATCCGGCGCGACAACCTGCTGCAGCAGCTCTGGTTCAAGGCGCTCTTCCAGCTCGCACGCGATCGCGCCGACTACCTGGCCCTCATGTTCGGCCGGCCGCGTCCCCGCTTCCGCATCCCCGAGGGCGACGACGGCCTCGACCGCCTCGTCGCGTACTTCGATTCGACGCCCGCCGACCCGGGCGTCGTGAACTCGGCCCGCGCCGCCATCCATGGGACGCTGAGCCGCTTCGGCGTGCCGCTCTCACCCGAGGACATCGCGCGCATCGACACGATCCACGACACGTTCATCGATGCCGGGCTCGGGCTTCGCTTCACCAGCTACGGCCGCGCGCCGCGCTCCTACTATCCGACCTATCGGGATCTGCTGCTGGAGAGGGACCTGACCGGCCGGCGAGGCAGCTATCTCGCTCGCGAGGCCGACTTCGATATCGTCAAGGAGCTCGAGGACCGCGATCGCGTCATTCCCGTCGTCGGTGACCTCGCCGGCGAGCACGCGCTCCCCGAGATCGCCCGCTATCTGCAGGCGCGCGGCATCCCCGTCTCCGCTTTCTATACCTCGAACGTCGAGTTCTACCTGATGCGGCAGGGTGGCTTCGGCCGCTTCGCCACGACCGTCGTCGCCCTCCCGCGCAAGCCGCACGCGGTTTTCATCCGCAGCTACTTCCACCCCTTCCGCAGCGACCCCGTCCCCGCCTCCGTGCCCGGCTACGCGAGCACGCAGATCGTGCAGCCGATGGAACGGTTCGTCGAGCGGGTCGAGCACGGTGGCGGCTACGGCAGCTATTTCGAGCTGGTCACGGACGTGGGAGTACGAGAGAGGTAGCCCTGATCTCCGGCCAAGCCCGCGAGGGTCGGGGGTCTGGTCGGCCAATACGTTGCTGCGAGCGCGCGAAGCGTCAGGGCCCAGGGGCACGGGCCGGCCGATACGTCGGGAACGCCGCGAGCCTCGCGGGGGGCGGGGGCCGCGCGGCCATGGGCCGGCCGATACGTCGGTGAACGCCGCAAGCCTCGGGGGGGGCGGGGGCCGCGCGGCCATGGGCCGGCCGATACTCTGGCGAACGCCGCGAGCCTCGGGGGCCCAGGAGCGCGGGCCGGCCGATACCCTGGCGAACGCCGCGAGCCTCGGGGGGGCGGGGGCCGCGCGGCCATGGGCCGGCCGATACCCTGGCGAACGCCGCGAGCCTCGGGGGGGCGGGGGCCGCGCGGCCATGGGCCGGCCGTGAACCGGTGAAAGCCCGTTCCTTGGGAGGGCTCCAGGCCACTCTGGGCGGTTTCCCCCACATACTGTGCCCAACCCCCCAACTGCTTGGTCGATCCGTCTACATTGGGAGGTTGACCGCACTCGCGCGTGCGCTCGCTCACACTCGCGCGCCCCACTCGCCCGCGCGCGCTCGACCGCCCCAGGCCCGAGGCTTCGCGCTCACGCGATCGCCTCCCGGGCCCGACTCCCTCGCTCCGCTCTCACGCGACCGCCCCCCGGCCCGAGCCCTCGCGCTCACGCCACCGCCCCCCGGCCCGAGCCCTCGCGCTCGCGCGAACATCCGCCCGCACGACTGTCGTGGCCCACCGCTCGCCAGCCGGCCGCGTGAGTTCTCCCGCAGGCGCCTACAGCGCGTTCCCCGCCTGTCTTCGTGCCACCGCCGCGCCGACGACCGCGGCGACCTCCAGCCGCCGTTCGCTGATCTGTCGCCAGGTGAAACGTCGGACGTGGTAGCCCGCGGCCATGAGCAGGGCGTCACGCCGGTGGTCGCGCTCGAATGCCGGGCGAGCGGCGTGGAAGGCGTAGCCGTCGATCTCGACGATCAGCCGCGCCTGCCGCCAGAGGAAATCGACCTCGAAACCCTCGACGAGGATGTTCACCTGTGGCGGCGGCAGGCCGGCCTCCCGGACGAGAGTGAGGAAGCGGTGCTCGGCCTCGGACCGTGTGCGGGCCGGGGAGCCACGGCCGAGCAGCGACCGCAGAACACCCGCCCCGGCGGCACGCGGGTGCCGCTGGAGCAGGCCGCGTACCTGCTTCAGCGTCGCGAGCCGGCGCGCACACGTCTCGGCGAGGGCCTTCTCGAGGTCGCGCGCACCCAGGCGGCCGGCCAGATCCAGGAGCGTCCGCGCCGGGGTGGTGATCGGGATCCCGTCGAAGGTCGTCCTCTCATCCGATCGCAGGCTCGTGATTCGATGCACCTGGATGCCGGGCCGTCGGTGGTCGCCCTCTGTCGTGATCACGTGGGGCATCGCGGGGCGGTAGTGACCGCCGAGCTGCTCCCGGATCACGGCGGCGCTCTCATGGCCGACGACCGCGCCCGCACCGCACGCGAGGGCCGCGGCCATTTCCGACGACCGCGGCGGCGCGACCGGTCCAACCAGGTAGATGCCGCGATGTAGTACGCGCAGCCTGTCGCGACCCACGCGCCAGTCCACCTGGTGTGGGCTCACGCCAGCCGCGATCAGCTGCTCGCGTGTGACGACGGCATGCTGACGGACGGCCAGGCTCGCGATCACAGCCTCTGGGTCGCGACGCCTCGTATTTGGCACTGGTCGCTCCCGCTTCCCGGACCCGTAGGGCTCTCGTAGCTCGCGGCCGCCCCGCGCGGCCCGGCGGCGGCCGTCCCGCGCCGCCAGCGGCGGCCGCCCCGCGCGCCCAGCGGCGACCGCCCTGCACGCCCCATCGGCGGTGCGCCACACGCGGCCTGTCGGCGGCGCCCGCACCCGGCCCGGGTTGCGCGCCGATCCTCACACCGACGGCCGAGCACCGGTGCACCCATCATCGCGGCCGACATGACGCCGACAGGAAGAGGAGTGCGTGCAGCGGCCGGGCGGTGCCATGGCGGATCGGGACCGGCGCCCCGTTACGCACAACGCGAAGCTCGAGCTTCTCAGATCCCGTCTCCGCAGACTCTTCCCCGCATGTTCAGCTCGATCCAGCCGGCGGGGATGTCGACGATCCCGTGGTTCTGGATGACGCCGTCCGGGTTCGCGAACACGCCTTCGCCCTCGGCGACGCGCATCTGGTCGTTGACGCGGCAGCCTTCGCCGGCGCGGGGCGAGCAGCTCGCGCGGTCGTTCGTCTGGAACCAGGAGCCGTCTTCGGCGGTGAAGTGGTGGTGAAGCAGGATGTGGTGGGCGCCCTGCTGCTTGCCGCCCGAGATGTACTCGGCGTCGACGAAGGAGTAGAGGATGCCGTCCATGCCCGCGACGGAGAACGGCGTCGGCATCGCGCCGAACAGGTAGCTGCCGGGGTTCAGCGGATCCTCGTAGACACCGAGGCCACCGACCGTGCTGTACTCGAAGTTCACGCAGTGGTCCTGCGACAGCACGCCTGGGGCGCGGGAGGCCTCCGGCGCCAGCGCACCCACGGGGTCGGTCGGCGTGCCGGCATCGTCGCAGCCGAAGAGCGCGAGCGCGATGATGAGTGTGGCGACATGGGTGCGGCTCTTCATGGTTCCCTCCGATTCGGGGAGGAGGTCGGTGCCGGCTCATCGGCCGGCGTCGGGACAACGCTCTGTTCCTTGTCGTGCGCCCCGGTGCTTCGCATGTTGGATCGGTGGAGCAGCTCCGTCAGCCGTTCCTGCAGCTGCTCATCGCCTTCGAAATTCCGGCGCTCTCCCGTGCCGAGTCGTTCGACGACGCCGTCGATCCGATCGCCGTCTTGCATGCGGATGCGCAGCGTGAAGTAGGCGTACTCTTCCACAGATGCCTCCGCCGTGATGGCCACGGGCGGCCGCGGAGCGCCGTCGCTTTCGGATGCGAAGCTGGCATCGAGCCGTCGCGCGGCCGTCGCGCGAGGCGTTTCATCCCCGTATCGGACCCGATGACCGAGAGTCGTTACCACCTCAGAACCCTCGGTCCGCCGGAGCTCCGCGACGCTTCCGGGCGGGCGATGGACGGCATCCGGTCGCGGGACCTGGCCGTGCTCGCGTACCTCGCGCGCGCCGCCGGCCGCAGCACATCCAGGGAAGCCCTCGCCGCGCTCTTCTGGGAGTCGGGTGGCAGCGGAGCCGCCCGCGGGGCGCTCCGCCAGACGATCTACCGGCTGCGTCGCGTGCTCGGCGACGCGCTCGATGCCGACGCCCGCGAGGTGCGATTGGCGGCGGGCGCCCTGGACGTGGACGCCGATCTCTTCGAGCGCGATCTGGAGGCGGGGTGTCCCGAGGCCGCGGTCCGCCGCTGGGAGGGCGACTTCCTGGAGCGGCTCGAGGACGCCGGTGGCGGCGACTTCAGGGTGTGGCTGGAAGCGTCGCGCCAGGCACTGCGTACGCGGCACGAGCGCGCGCTGGCGACGCTGATCGACCGGGCGGACGCCGCCGGCTCGATGGACGTCGCGGTCGAGTGGGCCGAGCGCTGGCAGCGCTGCGCCCCTCTCTCGGAGACGCCGCTGATCCGACTCTGCGAGCTGCTGCGGCGATCGGGTCGCACCGTCGACGCGCTGGCCCGGCTGCGCGCTGCCGAGGTCCGGCTCCGGGACGGCGGCGCCGAGCCCAGCGATGCGCTGCTCGAGATCCGCGCGAGGTTGGAGGCGCGGACGGCGAGCGGCGACGGCGAGCCGGGGGCTATCGGTCCGGGCGCGCTCCTCTCCCCCGAGCTGGTGGGTCGCGGCCGTGTGCTGGAGCGGCTGAGGCTCGCCTGGGAGAGCGCCCGAAGCTCGACCGCGCGTCCGGTCCTGCTGGAGGGCGAGGAAGGGATCGGCAAGACCCGGTTGGGCGAAGAATTCCTGCGCCGCACGGACGGGACGGATGAGCCGCCGCTGGTGCTCCGCTCGCGCGCCGCCCCCCAAACCGCGCAGCCGCCGGGCCCCGGGGCGGTCCCGCAAGCCGCCGCCCGGCTGTTCTCCCCGCTGCGGGGCGCCCGCGGCCTTTCCGGTGCTTCGGAGCGCGCGCTCGCGGAGCTCGCGGGAGTGGTCCCGTCGATCGGAGAACGGTTCGCGGGCCTTCCCGCAGCCTCGGGAAGCGCGACCGCACTGCTCGCGGGCGTGCGCGAGGTCCTGGCGTGCGTCGCCGCCGAAACGCCCCTCATCCTGTTCCTGGACGACCTGCCTCTGCTGGACGCGCCGAGCCGGGCGCTCCTGGTCGATCTGGCCAGCGACCCGCCGCCGCGGACGCTGATCCTCGCGACCGCGCGGCCGTCAGCGACCTCGATCGAAGCGGGCGACGTCGCGGCGCCGGACCTCGTGGGCTGGACGCGCATCCGACTCGCACTGCTCTCGCGCACGGAGGCCCGCGAGCTGATCGCCTCGATGCTGGAGCTGGCCCCGGCGGAGCTCGACTTCCTGACGGAGCGGCTGCACCGCGAGAGCCGGGGAAATCCGCTCTTCCTCGTCCAGCTCGTGTCCGCGCTCGTGGACGAACGTCGGCTGCTCGCCGGCCCGAGCGGCATCTGGCACCTCGACGAGCCGCACGCGCCGCTGCCGCTCCCCTCCGACATCCGCGCGATCCTGGTGCGACGCCTCGCACGCCTGGACCCCGCCGCGCGCCGAGCTCTCTCTGTGGCCGCCGTGCTCGACCCGCCGTTCGCGGCGGGTCGCATGCTTCAGATGGCGGAACTCGAAGGCGGGGAGGCCGCGAGCGCGCTGCACGAGCTGCTCGCGCGCCGATTGTTGCAGGAGTCACCGACCGATCCCGGCTCGTACGAGCTGCGGCACGAGGCCGTGCGCCGCGTCGCGCTCGAGATCCTGGCGCCCGAGGACGCCGCGTCGCTGATGGCGCCGAGGCCCGTGCACGCAGCCGCGTCACGCGTTCTGCGTCGGCGCTCGATGGCGGCGCTCGTCGCGATCGCGGTCGTCCTCGCCGTCGCCGCGGGCGCGATGCTGCTGCGCCCCGCACCCGGCGCGCCGCCCTCGCTGGCCGTGCACCGGCTGCAGAACCTGTCGCCCGACAGCACGGACGCCTACCTCGCCGCGGGGCTGGCCGAAGAGCTGGCGGGCCGCCTCGGCAAGCTCGAGCACCTGCGCGTGCTGAGCCCGACCGCGACGGAGCACGTCGAGCGCGAGCAGAAGCAGGATGCCTGGGCCGCCGGCCGCGCGCTCGGCGCGGACTACATGGTGGAAGGCAGCATCCGGCGCAGCGGAGACGAGGTTCGCGTCGTCGTCCGGCTCACCGGCCTGCACGACGGAGTACAGCTCTGGAGCGAGAGCTACGACCTGACGATGGACCGGCTGCTGGAAGTGCAGTCGCGCATCGCGTGGGAGGTCGCCCGCGAGGTCCGCATCCGCCTCGCCCCCGAGGACCGCCTCGCGCTCGAGCGCGGCCCCACCGATGACCCGCGCGCGTTCGACCATTTCCTGCGCGGCAACCACGAGCTCGCCCGGCGCACGCCCGAGAGCGTGACGCGGGCGATCGAGGAGTACCGGGCGGCCGCCCGCCTCGACTCCTCCTTCGCGGCGGCGCGCGCACGCCAGGCCTATGGCTACTCGGTGCTGCTGGACTGGGGATGGCAGCACCCGACCCTGACCAACGACGACCTGCTCGCGCACGCGCTCGACATCGCCGCCGACGCGATCCGCCTCGACTCCGCCTCGGCCGACGCGTGGCTCGCCCGCGCCTACCTGCTCGTGATCCGCGACCCCGTCCGCGCCCGCGGCGCGCTGCAGGCCTTCCAAAAGGCGATCGCGCTCGGACCCGGCAGCGCCGAGGCGTTCCACCAGTACGGTCAGACGCTGATGATGCTCGGCCGCTACGACGAGGCCGACATCGCCTACCGCAACGCCCTCGCCATCGAGCCCGGCAGGGCCATGACGCTGGTGCCGCTGGCGGGAATCGAGATGCGTCGCCGTCACTTCGAACGCGCCCTCGCGATCGCCGACAGCGCGGTCGCCGCCGACCCGACCGTCCCCTACGCCCGCGCCGCGCGCGGCAGCTACCGGATCCAGGCCGGCGACGCCCGCGGTGCTCTCGAGGATGCGCAGGCCGCGCTACGCATGGGCTCCGCCTACTCCCTGCCCGCTCTCTCCGTGCTCGCCGCCGCGCGCGCCGATCTCGGCGACACCACCGCGGCGCGCGAGGCGCTGCGCAAAGCGCTCGTCACGATCGAACGCGGGCGGGCGCCCTTCCCCACCGAGACGAGCTATCTCGGCCTCGCGCTGCTCGCGCTCGACCTGCGCGACTCCACGCTCGAGCTGCTGGAGCGGACCCGCCCACGCTCCGGCTGGGTCTGGTTCTACGCCCAGGCCGCGGCCTTCGACCCGGTCCGCCACGAGCCGAGGTTCATCGCCGTGATGCGGGAAGCGCATCCGGGTTTTTGAAATGGGAAGTTTGAAGTGTGAAGTGACTTCTCCCGCCCTGCGTCGCCGCTTCATTTCCTCGCCGATGGGGGTGTGACATGGACGCCACGCAGGTTTGCACGCTCGATCGCCCGCTGCACGTCGCTCGAGGCCTTCACCCGTTCCAGAAAAGCGCTGACCGTCGCGAGCGCAGTGGCTCGGCCTTTCGGCACCGCGATGGCCATGCGCACAGCCAGAAACTAGTCAAGCGCGCGATAGCCATTGAGTCCGGCTGTGAAGGTGGCAAACGAGTTGCGATTCGCGGCGAAGGCATCCGCTTGCCCGGTGCGCAGCAGCTCGAATGCAGCGGCTTCGGTCTCGCCGCGGACCAGGGAGGCCTGTTTCAATCTGCTGGAGAGGAAGAGATCGGGTGCCGAGCGGCTTGGCACCGCGATGCGGATGCCGGGTCGATCTGCGTCAGCGGCGGTATGGATGGGCGAGTCCGTCGGCACGAGGTACGTATCTTCCACCTCCATATAGGGGGGCGTGAAGTCCAAATCGCCAGCGCGGGCGGAGTCAATGGCGAGAAAAGCAATGTCCCAGGCCCCCGACCGCGCACCATCGACAATGCGGGCGACACTGGAGTACTCGACGAGAACGACAGGCACCCCGAGCTTCACCGCCAGTGCGCGACCAAGATCAACGGTCACCCCGCGTATCTCGCCGGTCGCAGGGTCCTTCACGGCCAGCACGGGATTGCCGACGTTCAGGGCGACGAGCAACCGGCCCGCGGGTGCCACCGCCGCTGCACCGCTCTGAGCACTGGCAGCGCCCACTCCAGCCAGAAGCCAGACGGTATGGATCGTCAATGCTGCGATGAGCGGCGCGCGTCGGAGAGCCTGTCGGATGCCTGTCGAAATGGCTCTCACGAGCGCCAAGCCCGGCCAGTAGCCAAACAGCGACATGAGGGACCCCCAGAGGAGGCGCGATGTACGGGACGTAGCAGCATGGGAAATGACTTCCATCGGCGGCCGTCCCGTACACCGATATACCAAACACTATTGCCGTCTGCCGGAACCGGAGCCAGGTATTCCTTACTCTCCGGAACGCACGCCGACCACCCGGAAGACGGGAAGCGGTGGACATTACTGGAATTTGAGCTGTGCAGTGTGAGGTCTGCAGGCCAATCCGAAGTGAGGAACTGAACCGGCGCGGCAGGGATCGATTGAGAGCTTCGCGGCAGATCGGCGGTCTGGTCGGCTGGCTCATCCTCACGTTCGCGGCGGCGGCCGTCGGCGCGGTCGCGTCGGCGGGCGCGGGCGACTTCTACCGGCAGCTCGCGCGTCCCGGCTGGGCTCCCCCGGCTTGGCTGTTCGGACCCGTGTGGACGGTACTCTATCTGCTGATGGGGGTCGCGGCGTGGCTCGTGTGGCGGGGGCACGGCGTCCGGCGAGCGCGCGTCGCGCTTTTCCTCTTCGCCGCACAGCTCTGCGCCAACGCGCTATGGACCTGGCTGTTCTTCGCCTGGCACCGCGGCGCACTCGCCTTCGCCGAGATCCTGCTGCTCGTCGCGCTGATCGCCGCCACCACCAGTGCGTTCTCACGACTGCACCGCGTCGCCGCCGCCCTGCTCCTGCCCTACCTGGCCTGGACGATCTTCGCCTCTGCCCTCACCCTCTCGATCTGGACGCTCAATCCCGGGAAGCTGGGGTGAGCGTCGCACCGTACACTTCGGGGAATCTCACTTAACACCTCGAACTTCTCACTTCACACCTCGAACTTCACCCTTCACACTTCCACCGTCACCCTTCACACCTCCAACTTCAGCGAAGCGTGAACCTCCCGTCCCATCCTCGAGACGATCTCCGGAATCGCCTCCACGTCTTCGATGTCGGTGTTGAAGTTGACGATGCAGGCGCGCAGCAGGAAGCGGCCGCGCACGACCGCGTTCGAGACGAAGGCTTCGCCCGACACCTGGATCCGCTCCAGCAGCGCCTCGTTCAGCCGGTTCAGGTACTCCTCCGTGCGCGGCGTGCCGACCTTCGCCCGCAGCTCGGGCGGCACGTAGCGGAACGTGCTGATGCTGAGCTCCTGCGTCGCGGCCTCGAGCTCGGGATGGGCCTCGACGGCCGCGTGCATGCGCCGGCTCAGCAGGATGTCGCCGCCGATCATGCGGATGTAGCCCTGGCGGCCGACCTGCCGTAGCGCCAGCCACACCTTCAGCGCGCGGAAGCCGCGCGAGTTCTGCATGCCATGGTCGAAGTAGTTGAGCGCCTCGACGCCGAAGTGGTAGTAGGGCGGGTGATAGGAGAACGCCGCGCGCAGCATCGCCGGATCGCGCACCAGCGTGCACCCCGCCTCGAGCGGCGCGTACAGCCACTTGTGCGGGTCGACCGCTACGGAGTCGGCGAGCCGCAGCGCCTCGAAGTCAGGGTTGAGCCCCTGTATCGCGGCAGCGAAGCCGCCGTACGCGCCGTCGATGTGGAACCATACCCCCTCCTCACGGCAGAAGTCGGCGATGTCGAGCAGCGGGTCGACGGCGCCCGTGCTGACGGAGCCCGCGGTCCCGACCACCATCATGGGCCGCGCGCCGGCCTCGCGGTCGCGGCGCACGGCATCGCGCAGCGCATCCACATCCATGCGCAGGCGCTCGTCCGTCGGGATCCAGCGGATCGAGTCGGTGCCGAGGCCGGCGAGGTCCGCGGCCTTGTGGATCCAGGTGTGGGTCTCCGCGGAGCCGTATACGCGAAGATCGCGCGCGCCGGGACCACGCAGGCCGCTCTCGCGAAGCCCCCAGTCGGCGGCGGCGGCGCGGGCGGCGAAGAAGCCGAGCAGGTTCGCCATGTTGCCGCCGCTGACCATCAGCCCGCCGCAGGGATTGCCGTAGCCGATCAGGTCGGCGATCCAGCGCACGGCCTGCGTCTCGATCTCGGTCGCCATCGGCGATAGCTGCCAGCCGCCGACGTTCGCGTTGACGGCCGCGGCGAGGAAGTCCCCGAGCATGCCGATGGGTGCCGGCGACGAGGTGATGTAGCCGAAGAAGCGAGGATGGCCGTTGAACAGCGAGTGCCGGAACAGCAGCTCGGCCGCGGATGCGAGCACGGCACGGGGATCCTCACCGGTCTCCGGGACCGGCGCGTCATCGCCCAGAAGCCCCCGCAGCTCCGTCGGCGACTCGTCCCGGGTCACCGGGCCGGCGGGCACCGAAGCCAGGAAGTCCGCGATGCGGTCCACCATCTCGTGCCCCGCCGCGCGGAACCGCTCCGTCTCCATCGCCAGTGGGGCTCGCCGCACCTCCCCCCGCAGCGCTACCGCTTCCAGCTCGGCCATCGTCACACCTCGTGTTCGTTCGTCGAGGACGCCCCACTCTCCACTATGCGCAGGTCGCCTGCACCTCCGGACACGGCATCAACGCAGCCCCTCGAACAGGTCCGTCTCCGGCTCGCGCCCGCCGTTCACGGTGCTCATCGCGCGATAGAACGTCTGCCGGCCCCACAGCGCCTCGTGCTGCTCCGGCGCCAGCTCGTCGAGCCGGCCGTAGATCGCGAGCTGCGTCTCGTGCCGCTGCACGGCCCGCCACACCGTCTGCCAGTGGCGGCGCGCATCGATGCGGCTCGTGATCGACCACTCCGGCCACGGCAAGCCCTGCCGCTCCACCCCGTCCACCCGGCTGATCAGCCTCCTGAAGGCCGCCTGGTATGCGCGCCACGTGTCGGGCCCCCACGCCATGTAGTAGAGCTTCGCCACCGCATGCGACGCGAGCGAAGCGTCTGTCCCGAGTTCCGACGGCTCGGCGGCCAGGACGACCGCCGTCGTCGTGAGCTGTGATATCGCAATGTGGTCGGGGTGGCCGTAGGCGCCGAAGGGGCCGAACGTCAGCACGACCTGCGGCCGCACGCCCCGGATGTGCGAGGCGATCCGCCGCAGCGCCGCGCGCGGATCGGCCCGGTCCAGCCCGCCGTCCGGATAGCCGAGCAGCTCGACGTCCCGGATTCCGAGCTCGGCCGCGGCCGCGCGGAGCTCCGCCTCGCGGACTCGCCCGACCTCTTCGTCGGAGGGCCGGTCCTCATTCGTGAAGTAGCGACCGCGCTCGCCGCGGGTGGCGGTCAACAGGTGGGTCTCGACGCCCTCGGCCGCGTAGTGCGCCAGGGTTCCGCCGAACCCGAGCGACTCGTCATCCGGGTGGGCGAGGATGGCGAGGAGACGGAGCGGCGCCCGCACGGCGGGCGCCTATCGCCGGCGTCCCAGCAGCCGCAGCAGCTCGAGGTACAGCCAGACCAGCCCGACGAGCAGGCCGAAGGCCGTGTACCACTCGTAGTAGCGCGGCGCGCCGGCCGCCGCGGCCCGCTCCATCGCGTCGAAATCGAGCAGCAGGCTGAAGCTGGCGATCCCGACGACGAGGAGGCTGAACCCGGTCGCCGCCATGCCGCCGCCGGCGACGATCGGCAGCGGCGTGCCGAAGAAGCCGAGCACCAGGTTCAGCACGTAGACGAGCACCACGCCCAGGATCGCCGTGAGCATGATCGAGCGGAAGCGATCGGTCACGCGCACGAGCCCGGTGCGGTAGAGCACGAGCATCGCCGCGAGCGCGCCGAGCGTCGCAAGCACGGCCTGTCCCGGGACGCCCGGATAGCGCGCCTCGAAGGTCCACGAGATCGCGCCGAGCGCCATGCCCTCGAGCACGGCGTACAACGGCGCGGTCCACGGCGAGATGCGGGGGACGAAGATCGTCACGAGCGCGACGACCAGCCCGCCGATCATGCCGACCCCGATGCTGAGGCCCGAGTTGTTGCCGTTCGGGCCGGCAATCGTATGCCAGGTGTATGCGGCCGACGCGAACAGCGTCGCCGCCAGAATGCCGGTGCGGGTCACCGCGCCCTGTACCGTCATCACCTCGCCGGTCGCGGCCGCGTGGATCCTCTCGAAGGCGCGATCACCCAGCGCCGGGTTGCGGCTCTTCATGACTCGTTTCCCGATCGGAGGAATGGCTGTGCACGTCGAACGTGGAAATTAGCCCCGCACAGGCCGCGCGGCGCAAGTGGGGTCCGTCCCGGGATGTCCCGCGCCGCCACCCGTCAGCCGAGCGGCAGGCGGAGCACGAACGTCGCTCCCGTGCCGTCGCCCGGCTCCAGCTCGAGCGTTCCGGACATGAGCCGCGCCAGCGAGCGCGCCAGTGACAGTCCGAGCCCGATGCCGTGCTTGCCGCCGGCCGTGCGGTCGACCCGCCGGTAGGGAAGGAAGACCTCCTCCGCCTCCTCCGCCGAGAGGCCAGGCCCGCGGTCCGAGACGCGGATGGCGACCCGGCGCGCGCCCGGCTCGACCTGCGCCGAAACCGAGACCTCGCTGCCGGACGGACCGTACTTGATCGCGTTGTCCAGTAGATGGATCAGCACCTGACGCAGCCGGTCCGGGTCGGCGCGGACGGTCACGCCGTAGACGCCATCGGAGCGGAAGCCGATCTCCGCCCGCTCGGCCGCCAGCTCGAGGATCGCCAGCGCCTGCTCGACGATCGGCCGCACCTCGACCGGCCGGGTCTCGAGCCGGACGTCGCCCGCCACGATCGTCGCCATCTCGCGAACGCTGCCGAGCAGCCCGCCCAGAATGCGTCGCGATCGACTGCAGCCGCTCCAGCGTCTGCTTCTGGGCGTCGTTGACCGGGCCGTACACCCCCGCCGTCAGCATCTGCACGTATCCCTGCAGCGCGCTGAGCGGCGAGCGCAGGTCGTGACCGAGGACCTGCAGCGCCTGGTCCTTGGACAGCGTCGACTTCTCCAGCTCCTGCACCCGCCGCTCGAGCGTGGCGCCGGCCTCGCGGTCGCGCTGCCGCTCGAGCGCGACCGCCGACTGGTCCGCGAGCGCCGACAGCAGCCACTCCTCCCGCTCCGTCACCGGACCCTCGTGCGGCCGGAGCACCGCCAGAAGCCCGACCACGACGCCGTCCATGACGATCGGCACCGCCACGGAGCGTCGGCCCTGCTCCGCATCGAAGAGCCGCGCCAGCCGCACCGCGAGCTTCTCGTCGAGCGGATCGTCGAATCGCTCCATCGCCTCGGCCGCGAGGCCGCGCGAGGCGCCGATGCGCAGCTCCCCCTCCGCGGTCGGTACGAGCAGCACCGCCTTCGCCGCGCCGAGCAGCTCCGTCGCCCGCTGGACGGTGATCTCCAGGATCTCATCGAGCGACACGGCGTACGTCAGCGCGCGTGTGGCCGCGGTCAGTCGCGCGAGCACTCCCGCCGGAGTCGAATCCTCGATCATGATCGCTCCCCCTCCGTCTCGATTTCGATCCCGGCCGGCCCGATCTTCATCGGGACCGGGGGCAACGGGTGTGCCGTCCCGCGCGCCTTCACGATCCGGATCCTGCGTTGCGGCGGCTCCTGCGCGAAATCGACGTCGAGCGCGAGGATCGCGTCGGCGACGGAGCTGAGACGGTGGTCGGGGTGAGGTCGCGAGGGGTCGGCGGAAGCGTCCAGCGTCATGAGGCTCGTGATACCCCGCACCGCCATGTGCTGCACCATCGTGTACAGGTAGTCGTGGAAGCGCTGTCGGTCCGGGGACGCGAGCGCCAGCTCGTCGAGCGAGTCCACGACGAGGCGGCGGACGCCGCCCTCGGAGATCGTGCGGAACAGATCGACCACGAGCGAGTCGATCTGCAGCTCCACGGGTGAGACGTACTGCAGGTGCAGCAACTCGCTCTCGACCGAGCTCCGCGCCCGATGCCAGCGCGCCGATCGCGCGCGATAGCTGCTCCGGGTTCTCCTGCAGGTTCAGCACGAGGGACGGCTCGCCCCTGCGCACGCCCTCCAGCGCGAAGCCGAGACCGAGCGTGGTCTTGCCGACGCCGGTCCGTCCGATCACCAGCGCCGAGGTACCGCGACGGAGACCGCCGCCGAGCATCCGGTCCAGCCCGGCGATGCCGGTCGTCACCCGATGCGGCGAAGCGTCGTACGTGACCGGAACGTCCGGCGTCACGATGCGGGGATACACCTCCAGCCCGGCACCGGTGATGCGGAACGCGTGCAGCCCCTCCCGATAGCCGCTGCCGCGCAGCTTCAGCACGCGCAGATAGCGGTCGTCCCGCTTGCCCGAGCCCTCCCGCACCAGCTGCACGATGCCGTCGGCGACCGCGAACTCCGGAAACTGCGGGACGTGCCGCGCGTCGTACTCGCCGACGAGGAAGGTGGTCGCGTCATAGGCGGAGAGGAGTCCCGCCAGGTCCGACACGACGCGTCTCGCCTGCAAGACGGAGTCGGCCAGGTCGTGCACGACCTTGAAGGAGTCGACCACGATCAGCTTCGGGCCCAGCTCCTGGATCAGCTCCCGCAGTCGCACGGCGATGAACTCCACGCCGTGCTCCAGCATGCCGGCCCCGAATGTCGTCGTAGACGACCGACTCGAACATCTTTCGCTCGTCGTAGAAGCTGAAGCGCTGCAGGTAGCTCACCACCTTCGAGAGCGGCTCGGAGAGGGTGCTCAGGAAGACCACCGGCCGGCCGTCGCCGGCGTTGTGGAAGAGCATCTGCTCGGCCAGGATGGTCTTGCCCGTCCCCGGATGGCCCATCAGCAGGTTGATGGAGCCCGCGGGGAAGCCGCCGCCCAGGATCTCGTCGACCTGCGGGCTGCCCGTGCCGATCCGCTCGGCGCCTGTCTCGGCGGGCCGGTAGATCGCGCTCATTCGTTCGGCTCCTTCGGCATGGCGAGCAGTCCCTCGATCGTGCGCAGCAGCTCCCGCTCCGCCAGCGGTTTCATCAGGAACGCGTCCGCCCCCGCCTCCCGGGCGCGAACCGCGGCCGCGAGCATGCTGAAGACGACGACCGCGGTGTCCGCGAGCGCCGGGTCCGACTTGATCCGGCGACACAGCGCCAACCCGTCCAGCCCCGGCACGAGCACCTCGGTGATCACCATCGCCGGCCGCGACTCCCGGATCAGGCGCCACGCCCCCTCGCCATCCGCGGCGAACTCCACCTCGAAGCCCGCTTCGCGGAGGAAGTATGCCTCGAGCTCACGGACGTGCGGGTCTCGCTCGACCACGAGGATCACGACGCACGGGCCCGCGGCGGATGCGGCGTCGGTCATGACGGGACACTCTATGAGAAACGTATGGAAATGAAGGGGCCGCGCAGGGGGCGCCCCGTTGCGGCCATCGCTAAAGCTATGGCTCTCGAGCCCACCGCGATAGACCACGCCCTCTCGACCCCTGGGCGCAGCCCCCTCAGCCACGGGCGGCCGGCCCGTCCTCCACCTCTTTGTCGGGCGTGCTCCCACCGCTTTTGCGCGTTTGCCCTACGGCGAGAGGACCGGCAACGGCCTAGCTTGGTTCAAATGCCACCTTTCACGGTCGAACAGTTCTTCGGCGTCTTCGACGCCTACAACTACACGGTCTTTCCCGCGCAGGTGCTGCTCATCGCGCTGGCGGCCGCCGTGATCTGGGTGGCCGCGAAGCCCGCGCCGTGGTCCCCGCGGGCTGCCGGCGCGATCGTCGCCCTGATCTGGGCGTGGGCGGGCGTCGTCTATCACATCCTCTTCTTCAGCACCGTGACGCCGGCAGCGTATCTGTTCGGATCGCTGTTCCTGGTCGAGTCGCTGCTGCTCGGCTGGGCCGCGCTGGGTGGCCGGCTCGACCTGCAGATCCAGCCCGACGCCTACGGGGTCATCGGCGGGATCCTCGTCCTGTACGCGCTGATCGGCTACCCGATCGCGGCCATGATGGGCGGGCACCACTACCCCCACATGCCGACGTTCGGCGTCCCCTGCCCCACGACGATCTTCACGTTCGGCGCGCTGCTCTGGGTCAACGGGCCCGTGCCGCGACGGCTTCTCGCGGTGCCGGTCACATGGACGCTGATCGGCTCCTCCGCCATCTGGGCCTTCGGCGTTCACGAGGACCTCGGAATGCCGATCGCCGCCGTTCTCGCCACCGGATTGCTGCTCCGGCGCAACCGGCGCTGGGAGCGAGTGGCGCCCCCTCACAACCTCGCCTGGGACTTCGCCGCCGCCGCCATCCCCCGCCCACCTGACTAGCCTGATTAGCCTGACCAGCCTGACTAACCTGATTAGCCTGACTAGCCTGATTAGCCTGATTAGCCTGATTAGCCTGATTAGCCTGACTAGCCTGACTAGCCTGTCCGAAGGACCCCCACGATCACCCTCCCCGGCCCGTGCACCCCCGTCACCAGCATGCCTCCGATGTCCCCGGACTTGCTCGGTCCCGAGTGCAGCGCGAGCGCGGCCGTTTCTGCGATCGGCGCTCCTTCGATCGCCTCGGAGAGCGTCGCGACGACGTCGGCCTCCCGAACCCAGACCATGTGGACGGGCGGCAGCAGCTGAGCGCGCCGGCCGTCGCGCGCGTCGAGCAGCAGCGAGCCGGTCTCGGCGATCGCCGCGCGGGCGAGCGACACGCCCAGCGCGGCATCCTCCGGCGTAGCGGGAGGGAGCGGCGGCTTCAACTCGCCCGGCACGAGCGCGCCGACCGCCGCCGTCGAGAATTCGCCGGCCAGCCCGCGCAGCCACGCCTTCACCTCGTCCTCCGCACGCAGCACGACCACCCTGCCGCCGGCTGCGGTGAAGCGGGCCGTGAACGCCTCGAGCGGGGACTGGCGCAGCGGCTCCGGGGCGAGGCGGCCGGGATGGGGGACCGGCTCTCGTCGCTCCGCGGAGACCCGGGCGCGCCGCAGGATCCTGTCCCTCAATGGATTCCGTCCTTCCAAAGGCTGCGGAACGACTTCGGGCTGGGCTCGAGCGCTCCGCGGACGCGGTTCCAGGCGCGGATGACCGGCAGCAGGCGACGCCGGCGCAGCCCACCGGGCACGAGACGCAGCGCGCGGCCGGCCGCCCGGTACCACGCCGGGCGGGTCATTATGCGGGCGTAGGCGCGGATCATCGCGCGCTCGGTGATGGGAGGGATCCCCTGCTCGGCCGCGCGACGTCGCCAGGAAACGAGAAGCTTCGGGATCGGGATGCGCACCGGACACGCCTCCGCGCACGCGCCGCACAGGCTCGAGGCCTGCGGCAGCGACGCCGCGCGCTCGAGGCCGAGCAACCCGGGCGCGAGCACCGCGCCGATCGGACCCGAGTAGGTCCAGCCGTACGCGTAACCGCCGGTCTGGCGGAACACCGGACAGGCGTTCAGGCACGCCGAGCAGCGGATGCAGCGCAGCGTCTCCCACGCCTCGTCATCGCCGAGCAACGCGGCGCGGCCATTGTCCACGAGCACGACGTGCAGCGCCTCCGGACCGTCGGGATCGGCCGGGCCACGCGGGCCGTGGATCAGCGACACGAAGCTGCCGATCGGCTGGCCGGTCGCGCCGCGGCTCGTGAGCTGGAGAAAGCCGGCGAGGTCCGACAGCCGCGGCAGCAGCTTCTCGATTCCGACGAGCGCCACGTGCACCCGCGGCAGCGACGTCGTCAGCCGGATGTTGCCCTCGTTCTCGATCAGCGCGATCGTGCCGCTCTCGGCGACCAGGAAGTTCGCGCCCGTGATGCCGAGGTCCGCGCGCAGGAAGCCGTCGCGCAGGACGCCGCGGGCCGCGGCCGCCAGCTCTTCCGGCGACGCGTTCGGCGGCGTGCCGAGCCGCTCCGCGAACAGCCGCCGCACGTCCTCCACTCCGCGATGGATGGCGGGGGCGAGGATGTGGCTGGGCGGCTCGCCCAGCAGCTGCACAATGTACTCGCCGAGGTCCGTTTCCAGCACCTGAATGCCGCGCGCCTCGAGGAAACCGTTCACGCGCAGCTCCTCGCTCAGCATGCTCTTGCCCTTCACCACCCGCTCGACCCGGTGCTCGCGGATGATCCCCGCCAGCACGCCGTGCACGTCCTCCGCCCGCTCCGCCCAGTGCACCACCGCGCCGCGCGCGACGAGCCGGGCCTCCGCCTGCTCCAGGTAAGCCGGCAGATCGGCGAGAACATGGCTGCGCACGCGCTCCGCCCACTCCCGCCACCGCTCCGCATCGAGCTGCGCGTACGCGGCGCGCCGCCGGGCGTCGAAGTGGACGGTGCCGACGGTGACGGAGCTCCGCATCCCGGGCTCGTCCTCGAGGATTCGCGTGGAAAGCGCGGCGTAGTCGATGCGGTCAGCGCTCACGCCTCGCCTCCCACAGCAGGCTCGCCAGGTGCCGCACCGGCGGACCGGCCGGCCGAACGGCGATCCGACCCGACAGCTGCAGCAGGCAGCCGCCATCGGCGGAGGTCAGCACGTCCACCTCCGGAAGCGTGTCCAGCTTCCGGTCCGCCATCGCCGCGGAGACGTCCGGCAGCTTCACCGAGAAGAGGCCGCCGAAGCCGCAGCACTCCCGGGCCGCATCCCACGCGACGACCTCCGCCCCCGCCGAGCGCAGCAGCCGCTCCGCGCCGTCGCCGAGACCCAGCTCGCGCAGCGCATGGCAGCCGTGATGGTAGGCAATGCGGAGGCCGGACAGTCCGGAGCCGAGCTCCGTCACGCCGAGCACGTCCACGAGGTACTCCGACAGCTCGTACGTTCGGGCGGCAAGCGCGTCGACCCGCGCGTCGTCGCCATCGAACAGATCCGCGTAGAAGCGCCGGATCATTGCCGTGCAGCTGCCGGACGGAAGCACGACGAGCGGAGCGTCGTCGAAGACGCCGAGCGTGTGCAGCGCCATCCGCCGCGCCTCGGCCGGGTAGCCGGCGTTGTAGGCCGGCTGGCCGCAGCAGGTCTGGCGCTCGCGGAACTCGACCTCGACGTCCAGCGAGCGGAGCAGCCGCACCGCGTCCGCCGTCGCTTCCGCGTAGAACTGGTCGGCCAGACATGTGGCGAACAGCGAAACACGCGTCACTTCACCCTTCTTGCTTCCCGATGCGCATCCACCCACCAGCCCCAGGGGATGAACACCCAGAGCACGAGCGTGACCCAGGCGAGAGCCGTCTCGTTCGGCGGCGGCGCGCCGCCCAGCCCGCTCAGAAAGATCAGCAGCAGCACGGTGACCAGCCCCGCCAGCCCCCAGCTGCCCACCCGGTCCTTCGCGCGCGTGCCACGCAGGTACAGGAGCAGTCCCACCGAGAAGATCCCCAGCTCCAACACGAGCGTCGCCGCGATCGAGTTCCAGGCGCCGAGCCCGACCCGGACCGATGAGCCGGGCCAGAGCGGCAGGTCCGGCCGGTGAACCGGCACGTCCAGCAACCAGTGGCTGAGCACGGCCGCGCCGACGACCCACGCGTCGCTGGCCCTTCGCCGGACGACGTAGTAGACGACGCCGATCAGGAGCGCCCAGCCGACGGCGGCAAGCAGGCTGTGCGAGATGGGATAGGAGACGAAGTCCAGCGCGCTCGCCTTCATGAGCCCCGGCTGGATCCGCACCTTTTCGAGGCCCAGCAGCAGCAGGATGGGCCAGAGCTCGTCCAGCCACTGCGCCGCGAAGATCAGCGTGCCGAGCGACGTTCGTGGCGCCGCCCGCTTCGTCCCGAGCGCCACGCCGTAGTGCCCCAGGAACATTTCGAAGTGTGAAGTGCGAGGGGTGGAGTTGAAGCACGGACGGAGGAATAGTGAGGTGTGAAGGGTGAAGTGTAAATGCGAGACGAGTTTCCCCATTCTACGTACTGCCGGGCCGTCTTGACGGCGCCTCGGTGTTTTGGGCCCACCCGGCTATTCTCCTGCGCCGGGGGCAGCTGCACCTGGACTCGTTGGTATGCGTCTTCGACTCCACGTCCTGCATCAGTGCCCACACAAAGCCGGCCAGCTCGCGCGCCACCGCGGTCGCCGCGATCGGGCTGTTCTTTCGGAACACCAGTCGCGTGAACACCCTGTGAAGCCGGTGTTGCGCCTTCCAGCAGTGTGCGATCACCTGAGCCGCTTGCCCCTCCTGTCGCTTGCGCAGCAGAGTGCCCGAGCGCGGCGGCAAGCGGTAGCTCCAGGCCGCCTGGACCAGCACGTGCCGCACCCTGCTGTTGCCCGCCTTGGTGATGCTCCCCTGCCGGCGACTCGCTCCGCTGGAGTGCTCGCTCGGCACCAGCCCCAGATAGGCCATCAGCTGGCCCGGCCGCTCGAAGCGTCGAAAGTCGCCGATCTCGCTCACCAGCACCATCGCCGCATGCGTGCTGATCCCCTTCAGGCACCGCAGCCGTCCGACGGCCTCTCTGTAGGCCGGGCTCAACGCCAACTCCTCGATCCTGCGGTCCAGCTCATCGCGACGGGTGAGCTCGTACTCCAGCAGCGAGAAGTACTCGTCGAAGACGACCCGGTCGGTGGCCTCCAGCAGCTCACCGCTGCGGAGCCTGCTCAGCCAGCCCAAATGCTTGCCGGTCCAGTTCTTCCCCTCGCGGTAGACCAGCCCGCGGCGCGCCAGGAATTTCAGGAT
This sequence comes from uncultured Gemmatimonadales bacterium, assembly GCA_963798855.1. Taxonomy (GTDB): domain Bacteria; phylum Gemmatimonadota; class Gemmatimonadetes; order Longimicrobiales; family RSA9; genus CAWCUU01. Next base: position 793,028 of record CAWCUU010000003.1, read on the forward strand.
GTAGTGGCGCGCCTTCAGGATCTCGCGCTGCATTGTTTCGCGGCACCGTACCAGGTCCCGCACCCGCTCCTCCGCCTCCGTCGGCACCCGAATGCTCACCAGCTCCCCCGCCCGGTACAGCCGGGCCAGCTCGGTGGCATCCTTGCGGTCGTGCTTCCTCCGCTCCCCCGGTCGCTGCGGAATCAGCGACGGCGCCACGATCTCGCAGCCGTGGCCCCAGCCCCGCAGCGCCCGCTCGAGCACGTAGCCGGCCCCGCTCGCCTCATAGCACGCGTATACCTCAGCCTCCCGACCCAGCCGGTCGAGAAATCGCTTCAGCTTCCGCTCCTCATTCGGCAGCCGCTTCACCACCGTCGGCTCGCTCGCCCCCTCCGGCAGCACCGCCATCATCACCGAGTCCTTGTGGACATCCATGCCAACGTAGATCTTCTTGCTCATAGGGCCGGTCTCCTGTTCGCTGCGACCTTTCGCGTCGCATGTGGCTCTGGCACCTCCGCACACCGGGGCGCTAACCCACGATACGCGGCAGGAGCCCGGCCCTTCCATATTTCTAGACAGCCTGACGCGGAGCGCACGGACGAGTCGGAGGAAGCGGAGTGGGCAATCGGCCTAGGCCAACTGGAGACCGATGGGACGACCGGCAGGATCATTGGCGCAGCGATCGACGTCCATCGCTATCTCGGGCCGGGAATGCTGGAGCGTTGCACGTAGGACTGCTCTTCAATTTCAACATTGACGCCCTCATAGCCGGCGGTTGGGAGTGGGTCCTCCGGAGGGGTGAATGAAACAACCTCCTCCGAGCCCTCTGATAGCTCCGAGGCGTCCGTGTCAAGCCGTTGACTCTCCGGCGACCGATCCTCGGCCGCAAGAACCCGAATTTCCACCTCCACGCACCGAGTACTTGTTGCGCTTGAACAGGTTACGCCAAATCACACACCCGGCTCCAACTTCAGAATGCGACCTTCAGCCCCACCGAAAGCGCGACGTTGTTGATGGTCCCGCTCTTCACGGGGATCGCGTTGGTGCCGAGGTCGAGCTTGCCGACGTAATCCTTCGCCATCAGCCGCAGCCCGACGCCGGGGATCACATCCACGTCCACGCCCACGCCCGCGTTGAACGCGAGATCGGTGCTCCGGGCGGTGATCCCCGCGACCGTCAGGTCACGGTGGATCGCCCCCGCGCCGACCTGAAGGAATGGCGAGACCGAGCGGCCTCCGCCCGCGAGCGTGGTGCCCAGCTGGAGCGCGCCGTCGTACAGGTACTCGGCGCTCGTCCCCGCGGAGACTCCGCCGACGATCGGCACACCCACCTTCAGGTCCGCCGATGAGTAGGCGACGTTGCCGACGAGCGCGAGCTTGCCGCCCAGCGGCAGACCGAGCTGCACGCCGAAGACCGGGCCATTTGCGCTCTTCAGATCCGTGCCGAGCGGCCCGTTGACGTAGCTGCCGGAAATCAGGTAACCCGCGTAGGGAACGACATCGAGCGCGTGGTCGCGGCCGGAGCCGCCCGGGCTCTGAGCGGCCACGGGCGTCGCGGCGGCCGCCGCAGCCGCGACGGCCACGGTGAATCGGATCAGGGAGCTGGTCATGAGACCTCCGGGTGATGGATACGACTCCATGCCCGGAAGTGCAGGAGCGGGGCCGAGCCTACCCATAGGCCGTTTATCGTTGTCCTGCAATACATTACGCCACTTCACCGGCTGATCTGAACCAGGCTCGCGTCTCCGAACCCGGACACTCGGCCGTCCTCGTGGAGTGGCGGCGTCGGAAACGAGCGTTGCCCGAATCTCCGCGCCGCGGCGCGATGTCACCGGTCGGGCCGTTGAAACCTTCGCCCTTTCGTGCTCCAGCCGCACGCACTACCTTGCTGGCGCTGCCCCAAAAATCTGCCAATTCCTGAGCAACTCTCCTCCAGCGGAGGAACGACATGCTTCCCGTGTCGCGCCGTCCCGTTCGGCTCAGGTCCGCCGCGAGCTGTCGCCGGCTCCGGCGCCTGGCGCTGCTCGTCTCGACCCTGCTGCTCGTGGCGCAGCCGGCGGCCGCACAGCGTCGCCTGCCGCAGAACCTCGACTCGCTTCGAGTCCACCGCGACTCTCTCGAGCGCGTTCTCGAGTCGATCGCCGTCGTCGACCGCAGGCTCATGATTCCGATGCGCGACGGCACGCGCATGCAGTTCGACGTCTACCGGCCCAAAGGCTCCTCGGACGTGCCGGCGATCTTCGTGCGCACGCCCTACGACATGAACTGGTGGGACGTGCGGGTCGGCGCCCCGGCCGACATGTCGAACGCGATCGAGGCGGTCCGGCGTGGCTACGCCTACGTGCTGGCCAACGAGCGCGGCCACTTCTTCTCCGAGGGCGACTACGACATCCTCGGCCCGCCGCTGACGGACGGCTACGACGAGATTCAGTGGATCTCGACGCGCCCGTGGTCGAATGGGAAGGTCGGGCTGATCGGCTGCTCGTCCACGGCGGAGTGGCAGTCCGCCGTCGCCGCGACGCACCCGCCCGGCCTGGCGACGATGATCCCGCAGGGCTTCGGCGCCGGCGTCGGCCGCGTCGGGCCGTACTACGAGCAGGGCAACTGGTACCGCGGCGGCGCGGTGCAGATGCTGTTCATCGACTGGATCTACGGCGAGCAGAACCAGGTGCGGCCGATGTTTCCGCCGAACACGTCGCAGGAGGACCTGGTCCGCGCCTCGAAGCTCTTCGACCTGCGCCCGGCGATGCCGCCCGTCGACTGGATGGAGGCGTTCAAGCACCTGCCCGAGAAGGACATCATCCGCGCGGTCGGCGGCCCCGACGGCATCTTCGCCGACTCGATGCCCGGCATCGCGACCGGCGGCGCCATGATCCAGCGCACGCCGAACGACTCCGCCTGGTACCGGGGCGGACTCTGGCACGACGACATGAAGATCAACGTCCCGGCGCTCTACTTCATGTCGTGGTACGACGTCTCGGTGGGGCCGAACCTGGCCGAGTACAACCACGTCCGGAAGACCGCGGACCCGGAGATCGGCGACGAGCAGTACGCGATCATCGCGCCGACGCTGCACTGCTCCTACAAGCGCGCCACCGAGAACTCGATCGTCGGCGAGCGCTCGGTCGGCGACGCGCGTTGGGACTACGACGCGCTGACCTGGGCGTGGTTCGATCGCTTCCTGAAGGGCGAGCAGAACCAGCTGCTCGACACGCTGCCGAAGGTCCGCTACTACACGATGGGGATCAACCGCTGGCAGTCATCGGACACGTGGCCGCCCGCGGGCGCCGAGCCGATGACGTTCTTCCTGTCGAGCGGCGGTCAGGCGAACACCGGAGCGGGCGACGGCCGGCTCACCACGAAGCCGCCTTCCAGCGACCGCCCCGACGGCTTCACCTACGACCCGATGGACCCCGTCCCCTCGCACGGCGGCAACGTCTGCTGTCAGCCGGGACTGAGTGGCGGCGCGATGGACCAGCGTCAGATCGAGCAGCGCTCGGACGTTCTGGTCTACACGAGCGAGCCGCTCGACGAGGGCATCGAGGTCAGCGGCCCGGCGACTTTCACGGTCTACGTCTCATCCGACCGCAAGGACACCGACATCACGGTCAAGCTGATCGACGTCTATCCGGACGGACGCGCCTACAACCTCGATGAGACGATCCAGAGGCTGCGCTACCGCAACGGCTACGACAAGCCGCTCGCCTGGATGGAGCCGGGCAAGGTGTACGAAGTGAAGCTCCAGCCGATGAACACCAGCAACTACTTCGCCGCCGGGCACCGCATCCGCATCGACGTGTCGAGCAGCAACTTCCCCCGCTTCGATCGCAACCTCAACACGGGTGGAAACAACTACGACGAGACGACCGGCCTCGTCGCGCACAACCGCGTTCATCACTCGCGCCGATATCCGTCGGCGCTCACGCTGACCGTCGTGAAGTCGAAGCCCGCCGCGCAGCGGTAGGCCGCGAAACCTCTTGGGCTCAAACTCATGGGAGGGCGCATGTTCAAACGTGGTGTTCGGGTGTGGGGCTTCATGGTTTTCGCCATGCTGCTGCCCACCACTGTCGTGGCCCAGAACCGCCGCCTCACCGGGCAGGTGATACGCGCCGGTACCGATCAGGCCGTCGCAGGGGCGGAAGTCGCCGTCGTCGGCGAGTCGGGGGTTGCCTCGGTGCTGACGGACAACGCCGGGCGATTCGCCGTCAACGTGCCGGCCGGCGAGGTCACACTCCGGGTCAGCGCGCTCGGCTACACAGACCACCAGGTCGTCGTGCCGGCCGACCAGTCGAACGTGAACATCTCCTTGCAGTTCAGCCCGTTCAACCTCGAAGAGCTGGTCGTCACCGGTCAGGCCACGACGGTCTCGCGGCGCAGCGCGACGACTTCCGTCGCCTACGTCTCCGGCGACGAGATCAGCCAGGTGCCTTCGGCGTCGATGGTCGACGCGATGAACGGCAAGATCACGGGCGTCAACATCCAGAGTAACTCGGGCGCGCCCGGCGGCGGCATGCAGATCCAGGTCCGCGGCAACAGCACCCTCCTCGGCGGCTACGATCCGCTCTACGTGGTGGACGGCGTCGCGTACTCGAACGCGTCGCTTCCCGGCGGCCGGGGCCTTGCAAACGCCGAGGCATCCCCCACCACGGAAGCCGACCCGGTCAGCCGCATCGCGGACCTGAACCCGTCGGACATCGAGAGCATCGAGGTCCTGAAGGGGGCCGCGGCGTCCTCGATCTACGGATCGAAGGCCGCCAACGGAGTCATCGTGATCACGACGAAGCGCGGCAAGGCCGGGCCGCCCCGCTTCAACGTGACGCAGCGCTTCGGCCTCTTCACGCCGCTGAAGCTGCTCGACACCCGTCGCTGGACGGAAGCGGAGGCGGTGGACGTGTACGGCGAGTCCGCACGGCAGTACTTCCAGGGCAACGCCAGCCCCTATCACGACCTGTACGCCGACGTCTACGGGCAGCGCAAGCTCTCGTACGAGACGCTCGCAAGCCTCAGCGGCGGCAGTCTGGACACGCGGTATTTCGTCTCGGGCGAGTGGCAGCAGGACGAGGGGATCGAGGAGAACACCGGCGCGGGACAGCAGGGCGCCCGCCTGAACATCGATCACGACTTCACCTCCAATCTCGGCCTGCAGGTCTCGAGCGCCTACAGTCGAGCGGTCAACGACCGTGGGTGGGACAACAACTGCAACAACTACGGGTGCATGGGCTACGCGATCGCCTACATCCCGAGCTTCTTCGACATCACGAAACAGCCCGACGGGAGCTATCTCGAGCCCGCGCTGGCCGGCGTGCACGCCAACCCGCTGCAGCTCGCCGAGCTCGGCGTCAACCACGAGGAAACGAACCGCTTCACGGGCGGCGCGAAGCTGAACTGGAACCTCTTCGAGGACCAGCGCCAGAGCTTCCGCCTGGTGTTCGGCGGCGGCCTCGACACCTTCGACCAGAACAACCAGGTGTGGGCGCCGAACGAGCTGTTCTTCGAGCAGGTGGCGGCGCAGCCCGGCGTGGCCGTTCAGACCAACGGTCGCAGCTTCATCGACAACCTGAACGTCAACGGGATCCACAGCTGGAATGGTTCGCTGTTCTCGGCGACGACCTCCTTCGGCTTGCAATACGAGTACACGCGACTGCACACGTCCCAGATCCTGACGCGCAATCTGCTGCCGGGTCAGCAGAACGTGAACCAGGGCACGAACACGACGCCGACGGAAAACCTGACGCGCGACCGCACGATCGCGCTGTACGGCCAGGAGGAGGTCAGCCTGTTCGATGACCGCCTCAAGCTGCAGGGTGGGCTGCGCGCCGAGCGCAGCAGCGTGAACGGCAACACCGACAAGTACTTCGTCTACCCGAAGGTGTCCGGCTCCTACCGCTTCATCGGTCTGCTCGGCGAAGGCAGCGAGGTGAAGCTGCGCGCCGCGTACGGCGAGACGGGCAACCAGCCGCTGTTCGGCCAGAAGTTCACGAACCTCACGACGCCGCAGCTCGGGGGGCAGCAGGGCGTCGCCGTGTCGACCATCTCCGGATACTCGAACATCGAGCCGGAACGGCTGAAGGAGATCGAGCTCGGCATCGACGGCATGGCGCTCGATCAGCGGCTGACCTGGGAGATCACCGGCTTCCGGCGCAACACGACGAATCTGCTGCTGCAGCGCGTGCCAGCGCCATCGTCCGGCTTCACGAGTCAGCTCTTCAACGGCGGCAAGATCCGCAACTCCGGCGCGGAGGTCATGGTCGGCTACTCACCCGTGCTCAACGAGTCGCTGACCTGGATCACGCGCGCGACGTTCACCCGTTACACGAGCGAGGTCGTCGATCTCGCCGGGCTGCCGCCGTTCTTCCCGGCACAATCCGGCTTCGGCAACCTCGGCCGCACCTACATCCAGGAGGGGAGGCCGATCACGCAGATCATCGGCTTCGACTTCAAGGACGCCTCCCGCGACTCCCGCGCGGACACGCTGGCCCAGCTCGGCAACTCCGCGCCGGACTTTCGCATCGGCTTCGTCAACAACGTGCGCTACAAGGCGCTGGGCCTGAACGTCGTCGTGGACTGGCAGCAGGGTGGCGACGTGATCAACCTGACGACCTTCCTTACCGACGATGGACAGACCTCGCCCGACTGGGGGACGCCGGAGTGGGAGGCGCGTTACGCGGGCTACCTGCACGGCCCGATCTCGCCATACATCGAAGACGCGACCTTCGTTAAGGTCCGGGAGGTCGCCCTCAATGTGGACCTGCCGCGAGACCTCCTCTCGCCACTACACCTCGACGCGCGCAGCGTGCGGGTCGGCCTGACCGCGCGAAACCTCTTCATGTGGACGAAGTACAGTGGTCTCGATCCGGAGGTCGCGAACTTCGGCAGCGCATCCGTGCGGAACAACCTGGACATCGGTCCCTATCCGCCGTCGCGCAGCGTGTTCTTCAACATCTCCGTGGGGTTCTGACATGATCACGATGACTACGACCCGGAAGAAGGCGACGGCGGTGTGGGCGCTGCGCCTCGGTGTCGCGCTCGTCGGCGCGCTGGCGTTCGCCGCGTGCGACATGGACATCGTCAACACGAACGCTCCGACCGTCGAGGAGCTGACGAACAATCCATCGCGCGACGTCCTGGCGCGGGCTGCGACGGGAATCTTCTCGAACGCCGAGAACGATGTCGGGACCGAGATCCAGTTCTACGCGCTCTACGGCCGCGAGGGTTACAACCTGCAGGGCAACGACCCGCGCGAGACGGGCGAGCAGATCCGTGGGCCGCAGGATCCGACCGGGCGCAACGCCGGGATCTGGACCGGCCAGTACTCAGCGATCCGAACCATCAACACGTACCTCGCCGCGCTGCAGACCACGTCCGCGCTCAGCGATGCGGAGATCCGCGCCGCGGAAGGGTTCGCCAAGACGATCAAGGCCTGGCACATGTACCGCCTGGCCATTCGAACCGGCGTGCTGGGGATTCCGCTCGACGTGGATCGCCCAATCGACGCCGATCCCGCCCCGTTCGTCTCCTTCAGCGACGCGCTGCAGGCGGCTTCGGACCTGATGGACGAAGCGTACGGCGACCTGCAAGCCGGCAGCGCGGATTTCCCGTTCCGGGTCTCGCCCGGGTACACGGGCTTCGACAACCCGGCGACCTTCGCGCAGTTCAACCGCGCGCTGGAAGCGAAGATCCTCGTGCACCGCGCCACGTTCGTGGGGTGTACCAGCTGCTGGGCCGATGCGAGCACGGCGCTGAGCGCCTCGTTCGTCACCGACGCCGGGCTGCCCGGCTCTCTCGCGACCGGCGTCTACTACGCGTTCTCGAGCGCATCCGGCGAGCCGATCAACCCGATCTCGGAGCCGACGTCGAGCGACCATCTCTGGGTGCACCCCTCGATCGTGAGCGGAGCCCAGCTCCGCAGCAACGGACAGCCCGATCTGCGACTCACCAGCAAGGTGCTGGACGTCGGGCGCACGCGGGATCTCAACGACCTGTCCAGCTCGTACAAGCCGATCATGTACAACGATCCCGGCGATCCGGCGCAGCCCAACCTCGACGCGCCGATCCCCTGGATCACCAACGAGGAGCTGCTGCTGCTGCGCGCCGAGATCCGCTGGAACACAGGCAACGAGGCCGGCGCCATCAACGACATCAACCTGATCCGCGTCAACGCCGGTGGCTTGCCGCCGACGACGCTGACGGCCGCCAGCTCGGACGACGCCTTCGTCACGGAGCTGCTCTACAACCGGCTCTACTCGCTGCTGTGGTCGCAGGGCACCCGCTGGCTCGATGCGCGCCGCTACGATCGGCTCGGCCAGCTCCCGATCGACCGGGCCGGCGACTCCGTGTTCGAGAACATGATCGTACCGGCCAACGAGTGCGCGGCCCGCCGGCTTCCTGTGCCGTGCACGCCGCTGTCCGGATGAAGTGCGAAGTTCGAACCGGGAAGTCTGAAGTCGAAAGCTGAAGTGTGAAGTTCCGTTACCGGTCTTGCCGCGGCACGGCGAGACCGGTAACGTTGATATCCTCCCCGAGTCCTTCTGATGATGCAGACCTCCAGCGTGGGGTCAGGAGACCGATGATGGACTCGAACTGGCTGCCCGGGCTTCTCGGGGAGGGGGACGACATCCGTTCGTACCGCCCGACCTCCCCCCATTCGCAAACCCCGGAAACGAACGCGGACGATGCCGGAGCGGAGGGGGGCGACGGGAGCGCCGACGCCGCGAGCGACCTCGCCGCGGACTCCGGTGACGAGATCGTCACGCCGACCTCAACGGCGGAAGCGGGCGCGGTCGACCGCGACGGCGATCCGAGCGAGGAGGAACAGGACGTCGAGCCGATCGGCGCAGTCGCGGAAGCGGACGAGGACGAGGGCGAGGAAGCGGACGAGGACGAGGACGATTTCCGCTGGCGCGGTACGATCGCCGACGTCGATGAGGAAGACTTCCCGGGCGGCGACCTGGAGCCCGAGGCCGAACGTGACTCTGCCGGCTCGGGAGCGACGCCCTCGCCGACGAAGCCCCACAGGAACGGTGGCCCCCCCGCGACGACCGACGCGTTCTCGCGGTGGACGCTGCCGCCGGTGCGGCGGATCGAGACGCGGCGGCTCAAGCCGGTCGACCCCGACAAGCTCCCGTCCTACCTGCGCGGACATCCCCGCTTCGAGCGCTAGCGCCTCGTCCGAAGCGTCGCCGACTGCAACGGTTGAGCGGCTCCGGCCCGGCGGAGCCGAACCGGCCCTGGCCTCTTTCCTGCACTCCTCTGGTGTCTGTTAGAAGCGCAGATCGGAGGAGGCATGCGAAGCCAACGAATTCTCGCCGCTGTCGCCGTCCTCGTGTTGCCTTTCCTCGGCTGTGACTCCGGGACGGGCACCGGCGTGCTGGAGCCGCAGGTGACGACCGGCGTCTGGTCGGGCCGCACGCTGCCGGCGCTCGGAAGCGGCACGACGGTGCCGACGACGGGCACGAACAGCGACTCGGTACGACTCGCGCTGAGCGAGCAGGCCGACGGCTCGATCAGCGGGTCCGCGACCGTGACGCAGAACGCGGCTACGACCGTGTACACCGTCGACGGACAGAACTTCTTTCCGCAGGTCGAGCTGACGCTCGACCCCGGCACGGCCGCCGGCGCCGGCACGTTGATCGAGATGCGCGGCGAGTTCGCCACCAACGAGTCGATCCGACTTCAGATCTTCGGCGGCGGATTCGACGGCGAGCGGGTGCTGCTGGAGCGACGACCGTCCGGACTCTAGCAGGACTGGAGCGAGCCGCCGGGCTCAGCTCCCGGGCGCGGTCACGAGGTGGAAGTCGTACTCCAGGTGAATGCTGTCCGCGACGCTGAGCAGCACGCGCACGCGCGGCTGCGTCAGCTCGAAGTCATCGAAAGTGAAGCCGGTGGACGCGGTGCCGGTCACGCCATCCGGACCGAACTGCGCCTGCACCGTCCAGGCCGTCGGCCGCGTCACACCTTTGACCGTCAGATCGCCGAGCAGCTCCAGCGTCGCGGCTCCCGAAGTCGGAAGCGGAAGCTGCAGGCCGCGGATCTCCCGCGGCCGCAGCTCCACGCTCGGGAAGGAGTCCGTCTCGAGCAGACGTCGCCGCACGTAGCCGTCGCGACGGTCCTTGTCGCTGCGGAACGTGCTCGCGTCGACGATGAACAGCGACGCGCTGTCGAGCACGCTCCCGTCGTCGCCGATCAGCAGCTCGCCGCTCACGGCGTTCGTCCGACCCACTGCGTCGTTCGGCAGGCTCAGCCCCACGAGCTGCTCCCGCACCCGGTAGCGCACCTCGTTGCCCGCCGGCGCCACGACGAGCCGCACCCCCGGGGCCGCCGCCCTCACCTGCCATGCACCCGCCACCAGCGCCGGCAACAGCGCTACCGATACGAACGCTCGCTTCCCCGACATCTCGACCTCCCCTGCATGCGCGCATCCTTGCTGCCCTTCCGGATAGACGCTGCCGCGCGCTGAAACGTTGGGCAGCGGCGGCGTCAGCCCCTCACCCATTCCCGTAAGAGAACCTCGCGTGGGGTGAGAGCCCGGCTTATCTTCGGGAACCGGGCCGCCATCCGTTTCACATCCGGCGCCACTCCGCAACGCGGCAGGACCTTCCAGCCGACGCACATGGACGCTGCACTGAACGGGCATGACGACGAGCCGAGCGTGAATCCGAATTCGGAGCCCACGAGCCCCGACGCGCGTCCGTCGCTCGAGCGCATCCTGCGCCTCGCCCGCGGAGCGTCTCCGCACGGTGTCGCGCTGCTCGCGCTGACATTGGGGGACGCGCACGTGCTGGCGATGACGTCGGGCCTGTCGGAGCCGTGGCCGGAGCGGCAGGAGGTCGACTTCGAGGGATCGCTCTGGCAGAGGGTGGAGACGAGCGGCTCCGTGCTGGCGCTTCCCGACCTCCGCGGCGATGCGGAGCTGGCCGGCAGCTTCGAGGCGAAGGCGTTGGGTCTGGGCGCCTACCTCGGCGTTCCAATCCGCGACATCGCGGGCGACGTGATCGGAGTGCTGGCGGCGGGGGATGCCGAGGTCCGGCATTGGACGGCCGAAGACACCGCCCGGCTCGAAGACCTGGCTGCGCTGACGGGGGAGCGGCTGGAGATGGACGCACAGCTCCGGGACCGAGCCGGGCTTCGGGCGCAGCTCGAGCGCAGCCGCGCCCGCTCCGCGGAGATCGTGGAGGAGCTCGAGCTACAGAGGGAGCGCTTCGAGCGGCTCTTCGAGAACGCGCCCGAGGGAATCGTGATCGTCGACTCCGATGACCGCATCCGTCGCGCGAACGCGGAGTTCTCCCGGATGTTCGGCTACTCGCCCGAGGAGGTGATGGGGAGGCAGCTGGCGGACCTGATCGTGCCCGAGGATCAGCGCGCGGAATCCAAGCGGACGACGCGGCAAAGCGCGGGGGGAGAGACGCTCAGCTTCGAGTGCATGCGCCGGCGCAGGGACGGATCGCTGATCCCGGTCTCCGTGCTGGGAGCGGGAATCCGCGTGGGCGGCAACGAGGTCGCGGTGTACGCGATCTACCGTGACATCACGGAGCGCGTCCGGGCACAGGAGGCGCTGCGCCGGCTCGCGACGACCGACGACCTCACCGGGCTCTACAATCGCCGCGGCTTCTTCCTGCTGGCGGAGCAGCAGTGGCGGCTGGCGCGGCGTCACGGCCGTCCGCTCGCGCTGCTGTTCATCGACCTCGACGACTTCAAGGACATCAACGACGCGCATGGCCACGTGGAAGGCGATCGGGTCCTCGCGGAGGTCGCGGCGCTGATCCGGAGCTGCTTCCGCGACACGGACGTGCTCGCGCGCATTCAGCCGGCGGCGGAAGACTCCCCCGAAGGGCCGGATTCCGCGCTGTTGGCACGGATGGGTGGCGACGAGTTCGTGCTGCTCGCGGTCGAGGCCGCCGCCGACACCGACCGCCGCCTCACCGAGCGGCTTCAGCAGAAGGTCGACGAGTTCAACCGCACCGAGAAGCGCCCTTACCGCCTCTCCCTCAGCATCGGCGCCGTCTCGATCCCCCCCGATGACGCACGCCCGCTCGACGTCTGGCTCCGCAAGGCCGACGAGCGGATGTACAGAGGAAAGCTGAAGAGTGAAGAGTGAGCGCTCAGCGCTCCACCAGCTCCCGCACGATGTGATAGGCGGTAGCCTGCGCTTCCTGGATGCGCGGGATGTATTGCGACGGCGAAACGACTACGGTGTCGGCGAGGCCCTCGGCGGCGATGCGGCCACCGTGGTAGCCGACGAACGCAACGCTCGCGATCCCGCGCTGCCGGGCCTCCGTCAGCGCCTGCACCACGTTGCGCGAGTCGCCGCTGGTCGAGAAGGCCACGGCCACATCCCCCTCCCGCCCGTGCGCGATGACCTGCCGCGAGAAGATCGAATCGGTGCCCACATCGTTCGCGATCGCGGTCAGGATCGACGCGTCCTCGGTCAGGTCGAGCGCGCGTCGCGGCGACCACCCCTGGGGCGCGGCGCGGAAGTCCGCGACGACGTCCATCGCGTCCGTCGCCGAGCCGCCGTTGCCGAAGGCGAGCAACCGGCCGCCCGCTGCCAGCGCCGTGCGGATCCTCGAGGCGCCCTCGATCAGCGCCGCCCCACCCTCCGCGACGGTGCGACCGCGCAGCGCGGCGATCTCCTCGGCCTTCATCAGGATCGAGCGCCGCACGTCCCCGAGCACGGCATCCAGGTCGTGCTCCTCCTCGGCCAGGAACGGATAGAGAAAGCGCGAGCCGCCGACGTCGTGCGCGGCTTCACGGCGGCGCCCCCGCAGCAGACCGCGGTGCTCGAAGAAGACGTGGACGAGCTCCCAGAGCACGTGGTACAGCGTCTCCACCAGCTCCTGCCGGACGAACGGGTCGGATTCCGGCGGATCGAAGATCCATTCGGCGCCGCAGTCGCCGAAGCCGATCGTGAGCGCTCCGCGGCGCCGAGCGCGCTCGATCGCCGCCATGAACGGCTCCTCGTCCGCCGTCGCGCCGGGCTCGTCCGTGCCGAACGCGATCAGCATGTCCTCCGGCTCGACGGTCAGCTCCACCTGCAACGGCAATGGGCCGCCGGACGGCGTGAGCCCGAGCGCGGGCAGAGCCCGCTTGCCGACGATGACGGGGTGCACGAACTCGACGGCCACGTGACGGACGTCGGAGCAGGCGGCGGGAGAGATGCCGCAGCCCAGCAGCCTGCCGCCACGCGAGAACCGTTCGGCCATCCGGTGGCAGAGGGCGGCGAGCCGCTCGGACTCGGCCGTGAAGAACGCGGCGTTCGCGCGCGTCCGCCGCGCGAGCAGCCGATCCAGCGACTGCTGCGGCGCGGCGAGGCAGCGTCCGCGCCGGCGGCGGCCGCGTCGACTCTCACGCGCGCCTCAGGCCGGCACGCCCTGGGCGGCGCGCCGGTGCGCCACGGCGCGGCGCGACTCGACGGCACTCACGAGCCACTCCGCCCATCGGTCGAGGCCCTCGCCGCTCCTGGCGCTCACGCGCATCCGCGCAACGTTCGGGTGCACGGCGTCCAGCGCGATGTTGAAGCGATCCATGTCGAAATCGAGGTGGGGCAGCAGATCCACCTTGTTGATCAGCACGAGATCCGCCGTACGGAACATCAGCGGGTACTTCAGCGGCTTGTCCTCGCCCTCGGTGATCGAGGCCACCATCACGCGCAGGTCCTCGCCGATGCGGAACTCGGCGGGACAGACGAGGTTGCCGACATTCTCGACGACCAGCAGGTCGGTTTCCGACAGGGGCAGCTCCGGGATCGCGGAGCGGACCATGTTCGCGTCCAGGTGACACTCGCCGCCGAATCCTGGATCGGTGTCGATCTGGGTCACCGGCACGTGGACGAGCGCGAGGCGATCGGCATCCAGGTGGCCCTGCACGTCGCCCTCCAGCACCGACACCCGCAGCCGGTTCTCCAGCCGCGGCAGGACGCGCTCCAACAGCGCCGTCTTCCCGGAGCCGGGTGAGCTCATGAAGTTGATGACGGTGACGCCGAACCGGTCGAAGTCGGACCGGTTCGCTCGCGCGATCGTCTCGTTCGCGTCGAGGACGCCCTCCACGACGCGGATACGACGGATGTGCATTCGCGTTCTCCTCCTCGAGTGATGCGGCTGTCCCGGGCGATCGCCGCTACATCCTCTTCATGTTCACGTAGCGGCGGATCGCCGGCAGCTCTCTGGCCGTGGTCGCCAGCACGAGCGCACCGACTCCGATCAGCAGCCAGCCCCACCAGCGCATTCGGTCCCTCCCTCCGTCGTATTCCGGTTCGTGCTCGATGCTCTCGTGCTGCCTCATCTGCGCGTGCCTCCACACTGATTGGACGGCGGTGCAACGACCGCGCCGTTCGTTGACATCGACTCCATTGGCCTTCCCGTTTCCGCCGAGTCAGACCACCGCGCCATCAGGCCTCCAGCGAGGGCGCCCGCGGCGGGCGCGAATCCGTCGTGGCGACGATCTCCTCGAGCAGCCGCTCGACCAGGCCGATCGCGCCGTCGATCGCCGCGCGCACCGGCTCGCTCAGCTCGGCGATCATCTCGTCCGCGTGCGGGTCCGGCACGAACGCCGGCTCGCAGCCGACCACGAGCAGCCGCTGCGGCAGCGGGCCCAGCGCCCGCGCGAACGCGAGTACCGTCGCCGGGTCCATTCCGTGCGTCTCGACTCCGACCGCGCCGTGCGCGTCCGTCGCCGCATCGATCACGTACAGCGTGCCGGGCTCGCCGCCACGCGGCGCCGCATCGACGAGAACGACGGCCTGGTACTCCTGCAGGGCGTAGGCGAGGTCGAGGCCACGGATCCCGAAGTCCCGGACGCGCACGCAGTCCGGCAGCGGCCGCTTCGATAGCCGGCGGGTCACCTCGACGCCGAAGCCGTCGTCGCCGAAGAAGATGTTGCCGATGCCGGCGACCAGGACGCGCGGGGAGGTCATCGGGCGACTCCGCTTCGAGCGGCTCCACCTCTTCCGGGCGGAAGAAGAAGCGGTGACCCGGATATCGCGCCATGCCGAGGTCGAGCCCGGGATCGCCCTCGACCACCACCGTGAAGTGAACGCCGCCGCCGTCGTCCTCGTCGATCCCCTCGATCAGCGCGGTGCGACCGGCGAGCGCGAGGTCCATCACGTCGCCTCCGGGGCTGGGCCGAAGCCTGACGCGGCTGCCCCGGCGGAGACGGACGCCGTCCACCACCAGCTCGCCGAGGGGCGCCCGTCCCATCTCGACCCAGAACGGATCCGGCGCATCCTCCGCGAGGCCGGTACCTTCGGTCGGCGAGTCCGGCTCCGGTCGGCTCACCCGTCCTGCCGTCCCGGAAGGCGCCGTGCAGGTTGCGCAGCTCGTCCGCCGCGAGCGCGGTCGTGCGCTCCAGGATCTCCCGGGTGCGCGGGTCGGTCGCGCGCATCTCCGCCTTCTCCGCGTCGCTGAGCGCCAGGATGTGGAGCGAGAGCAGCTCGTCGATCTCGCCGCCATCGAACAGGTCGCCCGGACTCTCGGGAGCGATCGCAGGGTAGTCGGGCAGGATGATCGGCGAGACGAGCACGGTCGTGCGCGCGCCCCGCTCGCCGACGAGCACCGGCCACCAGCCGTGATTGCGACACGACTGCGCCGCCTGCTCCAGGCGGGGCGGGCGGATCCGTCAGCGACACGAAATCCGCTCCGCTCGCGTGCAGCACCATGTGCGTGGACGCGAACGTCGAGCGCAGCGCGTCCTGCCGATCCTCGCCGCACCAGTCCGTCGTGTTGCGAACGCCGGCCGCGATCCGGAACGCTCCGTCGGCGACGCGCTCGCAGCGCAGCGACAGCTCTCCGCCGAGGCTCCGCCAGCTCCGTACGACGGCGGCGACGCGGTCGCCGCTCGCGTCCCCGAGCCACTCGCGCTCGGACGCGGCGTGAAAGGCGATCGGCGCGCGGAGCTCCGCACCGTCCCGCACCGGCAGCGGGCGCGAGCGCGACCTCCCTCTCGCGCGCCTCGTCCCACGCGACCCAGCGGTCTCCGTCCACCTCCACTTCATCGACGAACTCGAGGCGCCCACCCGAAACGCGGGCCACCCGCCTTTCCACGACCTGCAGGAAGCGAACGCGCAGACGCACGCTCGCCGGCCCGGCCGGCGGGGGCTTCATCCGGCAGCATCAGCAGGCACTCGGTGCGCATCCGCCAGACATCGTCGGCGTGGTCTCGCGCGCTCCACGCGCGCGGGTGCACGCCGCCGAAGGTCCACCGCCGCTGGTTCTTCGGGGCGCTCCGCCGGTAGGGCCAGAGCACGTAGCCCTCGTACAGCACGGCGCGCGCGACGGCGCGGGCGGGATCGCTCACGGCCGCGCGTCCGTCCGTGAGGGCAGCGCCTCCGCCGGGCCTGCCGACTCCGGGGGCAGCAGCGCCTCCAGCGTCGACTCCCAGGTGGGCAGTCCCTGCTCGCTGCGGAACGCGGCGAGGCGATCGAAGACGTCGCGGCGCACGCGCAGCCACGCGCTGTTCGGGAAGTAGCGCTCCATCATCTCGTGCCAGAGTCGGGCCGGCATATCGTGGCGGCACTCCCGGTCCCAGGGCAGGCGCGCGGTCCGCAGCGCCCCCGCGGGATCGGCGTAGAAGACGCTGCCGCTGAACAGGAACTCGAGCGGAACGCTGCATTCCCTCACGGCGTGCAGGTACTTGTTCGCCGCCACGTCGAAGTCGTAGCTGCACGGCACGCACAGCCCCGTGACGACGCTGCCCTCGAAGGCGGGCACGACGAAGCTGGTCTGCGCCCACACCAGCGGGCGGAGGCTGCGTCCCCATTCGCGGGGCGCGCCGAACAGGTCGTAGAGTCGGAGCTCCTCGGCCCGGCTGTAGCGCCTGGCCGGCGCCACGATGCGGATCAGCGCGTTGAGCGATAGCGAGCGGATGGTGGCGTGCCCCGCGTCGATCCTCAGCTCGAAGCGCAGCGTCGGCGCGGCGGAGTGCTCCAGCACGCCGGCCCCGACCACCGAGAAGTTCAGGCCGGGCACCTGCTCGGCCGAAAGCGCCCGCGGCGCGAGACGGCGGGCCTCGCCGGTTCCGGCGGCGCCGGCATTGGTCGGCGGTGACCTCATGGAGGCGACAGGTTCGGCATGGTCGGCAGAATCGGGTTGCGATGCTTCGCATTGATCCCCGTCGAGCGAGCCGCCGTCGACGTCCCGTCCGGGTTGTGGCCTTCCATCTTCTCGTAGTTGCCGGGCGCGTTGCCCTCCTTGACGCCTCTCACGTGCGACGGCCGGGTCGGCGACGTATCGGCCTTGCCGACCCTGACGTTCTCCCTCACCTTTGCCATCCGCTCGCTCCTCCTCTCCTGCGGGGCCGTCGCAGCTTCAATCCGCGGCGAGACCACGCGCCCGCGCCCGACGGCGCAGGTCCTGGAAGAATTCCTCGATCCCCCGCCACACCTCGGGCCCGCCGGAGAGCCCCTTCCAGCGCGTCCGGAACAGCCCGACCAGCTCGTAGCACACGTCGATCGGGACGATCCAACCTTCACGCCGCCCGCCGGTGCGATTCACCAACAGCGCCTCCACATCCGGCTCGAGACCGGCAACCCGTGGGTTCTCCTCCTCCATCCGCGCCCAGTGCTCCAGCGCGAGAAGCGACTCCGTCGCGCCCATCGGACCGGGGTACAGCGCGAGCGACGCGCCGGCCCGCACTGCTGCGGAAGAAGAACGCGAGGTCGACCGGAATACGGAGCGCGAGCCAGTCCAGGTCGCCGAGCGTGAAGTCCTCGAGCAGCACCACCCGATCGGGGACCAGCCGGTAGTGGCCGCCCCCTGCCCCGCTCCTGTCGAAGAGGATCGCGCACGCGCGGCAGGCGCACAGCAGCGACCGCTCCTGCACGTCGACGAGATGACCGTGCCTCGGGCCGATCGAGTCGCCGCAGAGGTCGCACGCCGCGGGGGCATCGGACCGATCCTGCACGGGACGGTCCTCCGCTTTCCCGGGCGCGCGCCGCCAGCGAGGCCAGCCGCGGAGTGCTCAGCTGGACTGCTGGTGAAGCGCGGACCCCGGATGGGCCGCGTCCGTTCGCGCCTGCGCGGCTCACCGCTCGTCCCCCAGCCGCCGCGGTGATGGCCCGAGCTGCACGAGCGCGGGCGCACCGTTGCGTCCGCCGGCTCCGGCGGGCGGCTCGACGTCCACGGCCTCGAGCTCCGGCGCGGCCCGGAGCACCGCCTGCTCGACCAGGTCCCGCAGCGCGGGTGCCGGTGCGTGGCCGTTCGCGAGAAAGCGGAGCCGTGCCGTGCCGCCGTCGATGCCGAGCAGCTCGATCTGCGTGCCGTCGGCGTTCACGGCGCCCTGCACCTCCACCAGCGCGTCGCGCACGCGGGTGGGCACGTCGAGCGGGTGCAGCCCATGGATCATCAGCAGGTGTGCCACCAGCTCGTCCTCGGCCAGAGCGCGCCGCGCCGCCGGCTGCTCGCGCTCCAGCCGCGCCAGCGCGCGGGCCCAGCCTTCGCCGTACAGCTCGACGAGGGCAGGCGACCGCGTCGAGCGCCGTCCGCCGAGGCCCGGCGGGCAGGCGCTCGAGCTCCTCGAGCGCCTGCTCCACCTGCGCCACCCGCTGCCGTACCGCCTGATCGTCCATACGGCCCCCGCCCCTCAGTGGCCGAACATCGGTGAATGGACCTGCCGCAGCGTCTTGCCTCCGCCCAGGTACATGTGCACGCCGCACGGCAGGCAGGGATCGAAGCTGCGGACGGCGCGCATGATGTCGATGCCGCGGAAGCTGTCGCGCCCGTTCTCCTCGAAGATCTTCGTGCCCTGCACCGCGTCCTCGTACGGGCCCGGCTGGCCGAGCGAGTCGCGCGGGCTGCCGTTCCACGGAGTCGGCGGATATGGGTGATAGTTGGCGATCTTGCGGTCGCGGATCACGAGGTGGTGGGAGAGCACGCCCCGCACCGCCTCGTGGAAGCCGCAGCCGATGGCGTCGTCCGGGACCTCGAAGTCCTGGAAGACCCTCGTCTGCCCGGCGCGCACCAGCTCCAGCGCCTTCTCGACGAACCACACGGCGAGCGCGGCCGCGTAGCCGACGAAGTAGATCCGGGCCCGGTCGCGCTCGATCGCGTTCGACCACTGCGGCACCTTCCACTCGTACTCCATCTCGCCGTACGACGCCGTCTTCGGGAACTGCATCTTCACGCTGTTCCCGGTGGCCTGCACGTACGGCGTATCGACGAGGCCCGCCTTCGCCGTCGCCCACAGCCGCGCCAGCGCGCCGCCGCCGGTGTCCAGCACGAGGTGCTCGCCGGTCTTCTCGTGGTACCAGCGCGGGCTCATCACCCAGCTGTAACGCCCCTCCAGGTTCCGCTTCTGCGGCTTCGGCACGGTCGTCTGGTTCCACGGGTGCCGCTTGTCCACCGGATTGCCGAGCGGGTCGCGCTGCACGAACATCTCGCCCGTCTCCTCCCAGTCGTCGTAGAAGGAGCTGCCCAGCAGGATGCGGATGCCGAGGTTGATGTCGACGAGGCTGGTCGTGACCAGCTCGCCGTCCACCACGACGCCGGGCGTCACGAACATGTCGCGGCCCCACTCCGCCATGTTGCGGTAGTCGTAGTCGCAGCTGTCCGGGTTCTGGAACGACCCCCAGCAGCCGAGCAGGATCCGGCGCTCTCCGACGTGCTCGTAGCCCGGCAGCGCGTCGTAGAAGAAGTCGAACACGTCGTCGTTCAGTGGGATCGCCTTCTTCACGAAATCGATCGCCTTCAGCAGCCGCGTCAGGTAGTCCGTGAAGAGCTGCGGCGTGGCGACGGTCCCGACGCCGCCGGGGTAGAGCGTGGAGGGGTGGACGTGCCGGCCCTCCATGAGGCAGAACATCTCGCGGGTGATGCGGCTCATCACCAGCGCCTCCTTGTAGATCGATCCCTCGAAGGGATTGAAGGCGCGCATGATGTCGCCGATCGTCTTGAAGCCGTGGATGTTCGCGTGGGGAGCCGGCGTCTCGTTCGCCTTCTTCAGCAGGCTCGGGTTGGTGTCCTTGACGATCTGCTCGCAGAAGTCGACGAACACCAGGTTGTCCTGGAAGATCGTGTGGTCGAAGATGTACTCGGCCGCTTCGCCGAGGTTGATGATCCACTCGGCCAGTGGCGGCGGCTTGATGCCGTACGCCATGTTCTGCGCGTAGACCGAGCAGGTCGTGTGATTGTCGCCGCAGATGCCGCAGATGCGGCTCGTGATGAAGCCCGCGTCGCGTGGGTCCTTCCCCTTCATGAACACGCTGTAGCCCCGGAACATGTTGGAGTAGCTGTGGCACTCCACGACCTCGTTGTTGTCGAAGTCGATCTTCGTATGGATTCCGAGGTTGCCCACGATGCGGGTGATCGGGTCCCACGACATCTCCGTGAGCTCGCGCCGCTCCGGCCTGATCACTTCCCGCTCTGTGGTCGCCATGTGTCTCGCTCCTCTGGTCGCGTCCGGTTCGTGT
This sequence comes from uncultured Gemmatimonadales bacterium, assembly GCA_963798855.1. GTDB lineage: Bacteria > Gemmatimonadota > Gemmatimonadetes > Longimicrobiales > RSA9 > CAWCUU01. The sequence goes on from CAWCUU010000003.1 coordinate 813,398, forward strand.
CTCGTGGACCGCGGATCGCCCCCGCGGTCGCTCAGTTGCTCGGATAGCGCGGGCTGTAGCCGGTCGTCAGCTCGGGTCGGTTGTGGCGCCACTTCGGCTCCTTGTTCACCGAGTGGTTCGTGATGCTGCGCAGCTTGCGGATCATGAGCCCGTATCCCTTGACCGCGACGCTGGAGAAGCTCGCCCCCGGCGGCTGGTCCATGAACGGCATGAACTTGTCCGGGAAGCCCGGCATCGTGCAGCCGATGCATATGCCGCCGACGTTGGGGCACCCGCCGATCCCGTTCATCCAGCCGCGCTTCGTCACGTTGCAGTTCACGACCGGCCCCCAGCAGCCGATCTTCACCTGGCACTTCGGCGAGTTGTAGTCGAGCGCGAAGTCGCCCTGCTCGTAGTAGGCGGCGCGGTCGCACCCTTCGTGGACGGTCTTGCCGAACAACCAGGTCGGGCGCAGCTGCTCGTCCAGCGGGATCGGCGGCGCGAGCCCGGCGGCCATGGAGAGCAGCCAGGTGACGGTCTCCATGAAGTTGTCGGGCTGGACCGGGCAGCCCGGCACGTTCACGACGGGCAGTCCGCCGGCGGAGCGGAAATCCCAGCCGAGGTAGTCGGCGAGCCCCATGCAGCCGGTCGGATTGCCGGCCATCGCGTGGATCCCGCCGTACGCGGCGCACGTCCCCGCCGCGACGACCGCGTACGCGCCCGGCGCCAGCCAGTCGATCCACTCGTTGAGCGTGATCGCCTCGCCCGTCTCGAGGTCGTTGCCGAAGGAGGTCCAGAAGCCGTCGCCGTTGATCTTCTCGTTCGGGATCGAGCCCTCGATGACGAGCACGTAGGGCGCGTCCAGCTCGCCGTCCTTCGCCTTGCGGAACGGAGCCAGGAACTCCTCCCCGCCGAGCGTCGGCGAAAGCACCTTGTTGTGCAGGTGGACCTTCGGGAGCCCGGGGATGAGGCCCATCACGACATCCTCGATCGACGGTTGCATCGCCGCGGTGATCGAGACGGAGTCGCCATCGCAGCTCATCCCCTCCGAGATCCAGAGGATATGGACCTCGCCGACTCCATTCGCGGCACTCATGTGACCTCCTTTGGGCTTGTCGCCGCGAGGGCCGCCTGCTCGACCTCGAGCCAGTCGATCGACAGCTCCTCGCCCTGCACGATCTCCAGATCCAGTCCGCCGCACTCCGCACACCGCAACGGGAACGACGGCTGAGCCGAGCGCCGGCCGCACTCCCGGCAGGCGCCCACCGCCTCCAGCACCTCGAACCCCAGCACCGCGCCGGCCGCCGGGGTGTCCTGCGTGATCAGCTCCCAGCTGAACTCGAGCGCGCTCGGCACGACCTGCCGCAGATGCCCCACCTTCAGCTGCACGTGCGTCACGCGCCGGGATCCGGCGTGCCGAAGCACCGAGTCCAGCACCGCGCCCGCGATCGCCATCTCGTGCATCAGCAGATCCTCGGCAGCGGGTCGCCGACCAGCATGTCGAGCACGCGCCGGCCGCCGAAGCCGCTCTGCACGAGCACCATCCCCGGCGGATCGCCGCGCACTTCGCCGATCTCCGCCGCCTGCTCGCAGCCGGGCACACGCCGCAGCGCCGCCAGGGCCGCTTCCGCCGCCTCCGCCGCGACCGCCGCGATGAGCCGGCCCTCGTTCGCGACGTACATCGGGTCGATGCCGAGGATCTCGCACGCGCCGGCGACCGCCGGGTGCACCGGCACCGCGTCCTCACGCACGAGCACGGACACGCCGGATGCCATCGCCAGCTCGTTCAGCACCGAGGCGACGCCGCCGCGCGTCGCGTCGCGCATGCAGCGCAGCGAAGGCCCCGCCGCGTCCAGCAGCGCGTCGACGGCCGGCCAGAGGCAGCAGGTGTCGGACTCGATCGCGGCGTCCAGCTCGAACTCCCCGCGCGCGAGCAGGATCGCCGTGCCGTGATCGCCGATGCGGCCGGAGACGAGGATGCGGTCACCTTCGTGGAGCGAGCGCGGAGAGAGGGCGGCGCGGGGATCGATACGGCCGAGTCCGGTCGTGCAGATGTACATGGAGTCGGCATGCCCGCGCTCGACCACCTTCGTGTCGCCCGCGACGATCTCGACGCCGGCCTCTCGCGCGGCTCGGCCGATCGCCTCGACCTCCGCCCGCAGCACGTCCGCCGGCAACCCCTCCTCCAGCACCAGCGACAGCGTCAGGGCCAGAGGCCGCGCGCCGGAAACGGCGAGGTCGTTCGCCGTGCCGTTGACCGCCAGCTCGCCGATCGAGCCGCCGGGGAAACGGATCGGGCGCACGACGAAGCTGTCCGTGGTGAGCGCGAGGCCGAGCTCGTCGATGAACACGCGCCCCGCATCGTCCAGCTGCTCGAGTGCCTGCGAGGCGAAGCTCGGCACGAGCAGCCCCTCGATCAGCGAGCGCGTCGCCTTGCCCCCCGCCCCGTGGGCCATCGTGATCCGTTCGTCCCGGAAGCGCGGCGGCATCGCCCGCACCCGCTCGATCTTCGCGAGCGCCTCCCGCTCGCGGGCGTCCCGTCGTACGTCCGCCGCCGCCGCGCTCGTGCCGATCGCCGCCCTCATACGCTCACCTTCTCTCGCGCGAAGCGCCCGAAGTTGTAGTACGCGGCGCACGCGCCCTCGCTCGACACCATGCAGGTGCCGATCGGGTGGTCGGGCGTGCACGCGGTGCCGAAGACCTTGCACTCCCATGGCTTGATCACGCCCTTCAGCACCTCCCCGCACTGGCAGGCCTTCGGATCCGCCACGCGCACGCCCGGAACCTCGTAGCGGAGCTCGGCGTCGAAGTCCGCGTATGCATCGGAGAGCCTGAGTCCGCTCTGCGAGATGAAGCCCAGCCCGCGCCACTCGAAGTGCGGGCGCAGCGCGAAGACCTCGGAGAGCACGCGCAATGCCTGCAGGTTGCCGTCGTACGGCACCACCCGCCGGTACTGGTTCTCGACCTCGCAGCGCCCCTCGGCGAGCTGGGCCAGGATCATCTGCACCGACTGCAGCAGGTCGAGCGGCTCGAAGCCGGAGACGACGACCGGCTTGCCGTACTGCGCCGGGATGAACTCGAAGGGACGCGCGCCGACGACCGTCGAGACGTGACCGGGGCCGACGAATCCATCGAGGCGCAGGTCGGGCGACTCGAGCAGCGCGCGCACCGGCGGCACGATCGTGACGTGGTTGCAGAAGACGGTGAAGTTCGGGATGCGCTCCGCCTTCGCGCGCATCAGCGTCAGCGCGGTGGACGGCGCGGTCGTCTCGAAGCCGATCGCGTAGAAGACGACGTCCCGGTCGGGGTTCTGCTTCGCAATGCGCAGCGCGTCCAGCGGCGAATAGACCATGCGCACGTCGGCCCCGGCCGCCTTCGCCTCCAGCAGCGTGCCCGTGCCGCCGGGCACGCGCAGCATGTCGCCGAAGCAGGTGAAGATCACGTCATCGCGCTGCGCGACGGCGATCCCGTCGTCCACGCGTCCCATCGGGATCACGCAGACGGGGCAGCCGGGACCGTGTACCAGCTCGACGTTGGCGGGCAGCAGGTCGTCGATGCCGTAGCGGTAGATGGTGTGCGTGTGGCCGCCGCACACCTCCATGATCTTGTAGTGGCGGCCAGGCTCGACGATGTCGCGGATACGGGCGGACACCGTCTGCCCCAGTCGCGCATCGCGGAACTCGTCGACGAACTTCATCGCGCTTCCGACGCGGCAGTGTCCAGTCGCAGCAGCGCGGCTCCCGCGTGGACGAGGAGCACGTCGCCCGGCCGCGGATCCTCCAGGAGGCCGGTCATCACCTCGCTGCGGCGACCCGCCTCGTCCTCGCAGACGGCAAGGCCATGGTCCGCGAGCGCGACCAGGCGCATGGGAACACCCTCATCCGAGCACGTCACGCAGTGGCCGTCGAAGCAGCGCGGCGCGCTCATTGGATCACGCTCGCCTTCAGCTCCTCGAGCTCCTGCTCGTACTCGGGCCCCATCCGCTCGAGCAGCTTCAGCGTCGCCGCGGCCTCGGCCTCGTCCACCTGCGAGATCGCGAAGCCGACGTGGATCAGCACCCAGTCGCCGGCGCGGACGCCACCGCCATCATCGGAGTCCAGGAGCCCGATGTTCACGGTTCGCGTGACACCGGCGACATTGACGCGCGCCAGCCGGTTGGACTCGTCGACTACCTCGACCACCTGCCCCGGAATCGCCAGGCACATGGGCGGTCCCCCTCGTTCGGAGCTATCCGTGCAGCGACTTCTATGAACAACGGAAGAGGCGGGCTCCCGGCTATCGGAAGACCGCCTCGTCACGTAGATCCTGACCATGAAAGAGGCGGCTCTCCGGGGAGAGTCCGCCTCTTCGCGCACCTATGTCTCTGCTGATGGGCCGCTCATGCATTCATTGGGCCATGCACGGGCGCTGTCAAGTCGCTGTCGCGCGCCTTCCTCTGTCAGCCTGCATCGGCCCCACTCTCGTTTCCGCCGGCCACGGCCGCCGCCACTGCCGCCTGCCCGTAGGAAATGCCGCCATCGTTCGGCGGCAGCCTCTCCGGCAGCAGCACGCGCAGCCCCTCCCGCCGCAGAGCCGAAGCCGTGCGCTCCAGCAGCAGCCGGTTCTGGAACACCCCTCCGGAAAGCACGACCGTCCGCACGCCGCGCTCGTCGGCGATCGCGAGACAGGCGCGCACGGTGCCGTCCGCGACGCCGTTGTGGAAGCGCGCCGAGACCGCGCCGGCCGGCGCGCCGCGCCCGACGTCGTCCAGCACCTCGCGCAGCAGCGGCTTCGGGTCGAGCACCAGAGAGCCCGCCCCGGCGCCGCTCCCCGCGCCCGCTCGCGCGACCGCCATGCGGTAAGCCGTCCGCTCGTCGGGATCGGCCGCGCGCTCCAGCTCGATCGCGGCCTGCCCCTCGTAGCTGACGCGCGCGCGCACGCCGCACAGCGCCGAGACGGCGTCGAAGAGGCGCCCCATGCTCGACGTGATCGGCGCGGACAGGCCCGAGCGGGCGAGCGAAGCGACGATCTCCCATTGCCGCGGGTCCACGTCGCCGCGGAGCCCGCGCGGGATGGCCGGTGCGGCATCGGCCGGGGCGGGGCTCGCCTCGGCCCGGTTGCCGGCTTCCGCCTCCAGCTCGCAGATCCACGCGCACGCCATCCGCCACGGCTCGCGGATCGCGGCTTCTCCACCCGGAAGCCGAGCGGTGCCGAGGTGGCCGACGCGCTCGAAACCGCGCAGATCGCCGAGCAGCAGCTCGCCGCCCCAGACCGTGCCGTCCGTGCCGTAGCCGGTCCCGTCGTAGATCACGCCGAGCGCCGGACCGCTCTCGCGGTGCTCGGCCAGGCACGCGGCCAGGTGCGCGTGATGGTGCTGCACGCCGACCGGCACGAGGTCGCTCCGCTCGAGCGCGTATTTCGTGGACAGGTACTCCGGATGCAGATCGTGAGCGACGAGTCGCGGCCGCAGCCGGAACAGCTTCAGGAAGTGCTCGATGCCGTCGGTGAACGAGCACAGCGTCTCGTAGTTCTCCAGGTCGCCGATGTGGTGGCTGACGATCGCCTTATGCCCCTCGGCGATGCAGAAGGTGCTCTTCAGCTCGGCGCCGGTCGCGAGCAGCGGCGGCGCGGCGACCGGCAGCTCGAGCGGGGCGGGGACCCATCCGCGCGAGCGCCGCAGCAGCATCGGCCGCGGTGCGTCGCCCTCGATTTCCACGAGGCGCAAGACCGAGTCGTCGGTACGCATGTGGATCGGCCGATCGTGGACGAGGAAGCCGTCCGCGATCGTGCGGAGGCGCTCGAGCGCATCCGCATCCTCGTAGGCGATCGGCTCATCGGACACGTTCCCGCTGGTCATCACGAGCGGCACGCCGGTATCCGCCAGCAACAGGTGGTGCAGCGGCGAGTAGGGCAGCATCACCCCCAGCTCGCGCGCGCCGGGAGCGACGGACGCGGCAACCCGCGCGTCGGCGCGGCGTCGCGCCAGCACGATCGGGCGCTCCGTGGAGCGCAGCAGCGCCTCTTCCCCGGCAGCGAGCTCGACGAGCCCGCGCGCCGCCTCCACGTCCGGCGCCATCAACGCGAACGGCTTCTCCTCCCGGTGCTTCGCCGATCGCAGCCGCGCGACGACCACCTCGTCGTCCGCGCGGCACGCCAGGTGGTAGCCGCCGATCCCCTTCACCGCGAGGATCTCGCCCGCGAGCAGTCGCCGCGCCGCGAGCGCGATCGCGTCCTCGCCGGTGACCTCGCCGGGCGACGTCGCCCCGGCGTGCGCGTCGCGCAGGGCGACCCTCGGACCGCAAACGGGGCACGCGTTCGGCTGCGCGTGGAAGCGACGGCTGGACGGGTCTTCGTACTCGGCGCGGCACCGCTCGCACATCGTGAAGCCGGCCATCGTCGTCGAGGGGCGATCGTACGGCGTGTCCAGGACGATCGTGAAGCGTGGGCCGCAGTCGGTGCAGTTGATGAACGGATAGCGGTAGCGGCGGTCGGTCGGATCGAAGAGCTCCGACAGACACGCGTCGCAGGTTGCGGTGTCCGGCGTGATCGGCGTCGGCGCGCCGTGGCCCGGCTCGCTCGCGACGATCTCGAAGCCCCTCCCTCCGCGGGGCGCCCGGTCGACGACCTCGATCGCCTCGATGCGCGCGAGCGGCGGCGCTTCCGCCCGCAGCCGGCGCAGCAACTCGTCCAGCCGGTCTGCGCCGGCCTCCGCCTCCAGCAGCACGCCCTCGTCGTCGTTCAGCACGAAGCCGCTGACGCCGAGCGCGCGGGCGAGGCGGTAGACGTACGGACGGAAGCCGACTCCCTGCACAGTTCCGCGTACGCGCACCCGCACCCGGCGCAGCCGCCGATCCTTGTCCGCGATCATGTCCGAGAAATGCCGCGTGCGATGCGGCGGGCGCAAGCCGGCGCGAGAATCGGAGCGTCATCCGGTCGTCGCGTCGGCTCGCGCTGGGGCGCGGCGTCGAGTCGCGCCCGGGCGCGCCGGCGAGTCGCGGCCGGCCGCGGCGCCCGAGCCGGAACCAGGCGCGCCGGCGAGTCGGCACCGGTTAACCATGCCAACTACCTGAGCATCTTATAAATCCTTCTGCGACATACAGATGCTGGCCATGACATCGGTTAACGATGTGAAACGGCTCCGAGCCCGCCCACGCCGTAGCTCCAACGGTCTGGAAGCTCGTACCGGGACGGCCCGGCCGCTTCGGCGTCGACGTCCGGCTCCCGCGACGCCGCGTACGTGCGAACTCCAGCCCTACTCGAGGATCAGGTAGCGGCGCGGCGAAGCGACCTTCTTGCCGTGCGACGCCGGCACGTCCTGGCCGATCGTCCCGGTGAACGTCGCCGCCGCGCCGGCGCCGGACCTGCCGCTGCACCCCTCCGGCCGCGCGCCGACCACCCACACGGCCGCGCCGTACGCCTCCAGCTGCCACGCCTCTGCCCCGCTCGGAGCGGCACCATCGGCCGACTTCGCCGATTCGCGCAGGCACACCCCGGACACCTGCACCCGGGTCCCCGTCGCGACGTCCGACTCCAGCAGCTCCCGTACGGTCATCGACACGGGCACCGCGGCCGAGTCCGTCCCCGCCGACTCCTCCTCCACCTGGGCCGGAACCGGCTGCGGCTTGGGAGTCGAATCGCCGGGCTTCTCCGCCTTGCCAGGTTTCTTCGCCTTGTCCGCCTGGCTCGCGTTCCCCGCCTTACCCGACTTGCTCGCGGCGCTGGAGGACTTCTCCGGCTCGGCCTTGCCCGGCTCCGCCCTGGCCGTGTCGGCCGAGGATTCCTCGGCATCGTCGGACTTCCCGTTGGTCGAAGCCTTCTCCGCCTTGGCGTCGTCCGACTTCCCGTTGGTCGAAGGCTTCCCCGCCTTGGCGTCGTCCAGCTTACCCTTCGCCTCCACCTGCCCATTCGCGACAGCGTTTTCCGTCTTCGACTGACCCTTGTCGCGGGAGGCCGCGGCCTTTTCATCCTTCGCGGCCGGCTTCCCCGTATCCGTCGGCTTCCCCTTTAACGCCTTGGTGTCGTTCGCGTCCGCACCCTGACCGTGGTCCGGAGCGTCGCCCCGCCCGTGCGGCTCGTCGGCCTTCCCGTGATCAACCGCGTCGGACTTTCCATGCTCGGCCGCATCGGCCTTCCCATGGGGCTCATCCGCCTTCCCATGGGTCTCATCCGCTTTGCCGTGCGGCTCATCCGCCTTGCCGTGCGGCTCATCCGCCTTGCCGTGCGGCTCATCCGCCTTGCCGTGGGCCTCGTCCGCCTTGCCGTGCGCCTCATCGGCCTTGCCGTGCGGCTCGTCCGCCTTGCCGTGCGGCTCGTCCGCCTTTCCGTGTGGCTCGTCCGACTTGCCGTGTGGCTCGTCCGACTTGCCGTGTGGCTCGTCGGACTTGCCGGGATCGGCCACGGCGACGGTCGACACCGTGTCGAGCGCTTCCGCGGGAGTCAGGGCGCCAGGAGTGGGCTTCGTGGAGGTGACCGCGGAATCCTGCACCGCTGCGACCGGTGCGACCGGCGCCACGGGTGCAGGCACCACGGTGATCGAGCATCCCCCAATGGCGATGGCCATCGCGAGGATGGAGAGGACCCTCGTCATCGTCTCCGTCCTTTTGACTGGTTGTCGCTGTCGGGGAGGCCCTGGGCCGGGACGCGACGTTCGCGGACGTCGCTACGGGAAGAGACACAAGAATACGCCGGAATGTTCCACGACGGAAGATTCTTTCCCGTGCTACCTCCGCTCCGTGCCGGCGCCTCGGGACGCAACGGTCGCAATCGCGTCGGCCAGCACGGGCACGAGCGCGACAGGGATGTCATGCCCCATGCCGGGCACCAGGCGGAACTCCGCCTGCGGGATGCTCGTCGCGACTTCCCGGGCTCCCTGGACGGACACCAGCGGATCGTCTGCACCCTGGATCACGACTGCCGGTACGCGCACTCGTCGCAGCGCCTCCCGTCGATCCTGGTAATGTGCGACAGCCACGGCTGCCTGCTGGCGGGCCAACCCCGCGGGATCATAGGCGCGGCGAATACTCCGCTCGACCTGCCGGCGGATGGCTTGCTCGTCTGTCGGATAGTCCGGGCTGCTCAGAGCCTGGCGTATACGCACCCGGTAGGCCACGACCTCCGCAAGATCGTCACCGGGCGGCGGCGTCCCGGCCAATGCGAAGACGTCCGGCTTCGCAACCAGCGGGAGCGCCGGATTCCCGGATCCGGCCATCAGGGAAGTCAGCGACAGTACATGATCGGGATCGTGGATCGCGATCAGCTGCGCAACCGCGCCGCCTTGCGAAGCCCCCACGACATGGGCCGCCTCGATTCCAAGCGCATCCAGCAGGTCGACGGCATCCTCGGCCATGTCCCCGAGCGTGTAGGCCAGCGGCGGAGGCATATCCTCCTCCCCCGCTCGCTGGAGTGCGGCCCAGTTCGGGAGGCCGGCGGAATCGAGAATGGGTCGACAAGCCCACATCGCGACTATCGAAACGTACGACGCGGTAGCCGCGGTCCACGAGCTCGCGAACCAGCTCGATCGGCCAGTCGATCAGCTGATCTCCCGTCCCGCCAATGAGCAGGATCGTCTCGCGGTTCGTCGGGCCGAAGCTCTCGTACGCCAGGGTGATTCCGTTGGCGTCCACCGTGCCTGTTGAGACGTCTTCGTCTTCGCGCGCGTGGGACTCGCCGGACGAGGCGCACCCGGCCGTGAGCACCACCGCCGCTGCGATCATCGCGAATGCTTTCACATCACCCCCCACTCTCTGCCTCGTCGGGAAGGAACACCTCGTCCACCCGAACGTCGAATAGCGTCGCGAGTCGAAACGCCAGCGACAGCCGCGGGTCGAAGTGCCCCTTCTCGATCGAGATGATCGTCTGTCGCGTCACCCCGGCGCGCTCTCCGCATTCCTCCTGCGACAGCCCCGCCTCCAGCCGTAGCTCACGCACGCGGTTCCTCACCTATCGCTCCCGTCGGCGCGAGAGGAGGTAACGTCCGCCCGCATCCAGGAGTCCCAACGCGACGAACGCCTGCAGCGGCACATCCCCCATTCCTAGCACGTACCTCGCCCCGAGGGCGAGCGCCATCGCCGTCACGAGGTCGACGAAGGCCGCCGCCGTCGCACGCTCCAGCCATCGGGACTCGACGGTGTCCTCCGGATGCCGCGGGCCCTTGCCGGGATCTGGAAAGAGTGCCGCCAGTGACGAGTAGGCGATCAGGAAGAAGCTGACTCCGAACACCACGAACGTGAGCAGCCAATCCTCTCCCGTCCCTGCGGCCGCGAGGAACGACGCGCCGAGCGTGACCACGACGCTCGCTCCAACGAGTACACCCTGTCTGCGTTTCATCGTTCAGCGGGTCCGAAGGACTGTAAAACTTCTCTGACATCAACCTACCCACACCGGTCATGGATGTCAAGGAAGTATTACATCAACCCCGCGATCGGGGTGCGCGGCAGGACCTGGCGACCCACCTTCTGCAACCATTCCTCTCCGGAGTCGGTCCAACGGGGTAATTCGCGACCCGAACGGAGAGCTCCCCCAATGATGTCCGCCGTCGGTCTGGCCACCGCGCTGGCGCTGCTCGCGGCCTCGCCGAACCCTGCATCGCCGACGCTCGCCTCGGCGAGCCTCATCTCCAGCGCCACGCCGCAGGCCGGCCGTGGCGGCGACGCCGATCCAGCTTCCGGCCCCGCGCCGACCGTGGCGACGGCGGTCGCGGCTCCGACGGCGCCGGTGCTCGACGGCAGCGACGACGACGCGGTCTGGCGCAACGCCGTGGTCACGACCGGGTTCCGGCAGTTTCAGCCGAACGAGGACGGCGATCCCCGCTTCCGGACTGAGTTCCGCGCAGCCTACGACGACGACAACCTCTACGTCTTCGTGAGGGCGTTCGACCCGCATCCGGACAGCATCATGCACGCGCTCAGCCGGCGGGACGTGCGGGGCCCGTCGGACCAGCTCAAGCTGATCATCGACGCGTACCACGACCGGCGCAGCGGCGTCGAGCTGGCGGTCAACCCGGACGGCGTCAAGCGCGACTACGCGGTCTTCGACGACGGCAACGAGGACGACTCGTGGAACGGCGTGTGGGAGGTCGCGACGCGGGTGGACTCGCTGGGCTGGACGGCGGAGTTCAGGGTGCCGTTCTCGCAGCTGCGCTACGCGTCGCAGCCGACGCAGACGTTCGGCTTCGGCATCTGGCGCGACATCGAGCGATTGAACGAGCGCGACAGCTGGCCGCTGTACCGGCCCAGTCAGACGGGGCTCGCCTCGCAGCTCGGCGAGCTGACCGGCATCGGCGACATCGGCTCCTCGCGACACCTCGAGGTGACGCCCTACGCGCTCGCGAAGAACCTGTCGCGCGAGACGGCGAACGGCTTCGAGCGCGTGCAGGAACAGACGGTCGGCGCCGACCTGCAGCTCAGCATCACGCCGAACCTCACGCTGACCGGCACGGTGAACCCGGACTTCGGGCAGGTCGAGGCGGATCCAGCGGTCGTGAACCTGACCGCTTTCGAGACCTTCTATCAGGAGCGCCGCCCGTTCTTCGTGGAGGGCACGGGACTGTACCGCTTCGAGCTGAACTGCTACATCGTGCACGACTGCGGCAACGAGGGACTCTTCTACTCGCGCCGCATCGGCCGTTCGCCGCAGCTGCTCGGCGTGTATGGCGACGAGGCATCCGCGACGGCGACGCCGATCGCCGGCGCCGGCAAGCTGACCGGGCCGGTCCGGCAACCTGTCGTTCGGCGTGCTCGACGCGGTGACCGAACACGTGTCCGGCAGCTCCGACCGCACGATCGAGCCGCTCACGAACTACGCGGTGCTGCGCGCGCAGCAGGACTTCCGCGACGGCGAGAGCAGCATCGGCCTCATCGCGACGGCCGTGAACCGTTCGCTCGACGCGTGGAGCGAGGACTACCTGCGCCGCGACGCGTACGTCGCCGGGGCTCACTTCCGGCACCGCTTCTCCGACAGCCGCTACCAGGTCTCCGGCTCGTTCGTCGCGAGTCGGGTTGCCGGCGGCGAGGCGGCGATCGCCGCGACGCAGCGCGACAACGTGCACGGCTACGGCCGCCCGGACGGTCCGGACCGCTACGACCCGACGCGCACGTCGCTGAGTGGAAGCTCGGCCGAGCTGATCTTCGGCAAGTATGGTGGAGGCATCACGCGCTTCGAGACCGCGCTCGAGCGCCAGTCCGCGGGCTTCGAGCCGAACGACCTCGGCTACCTGCAGCGCGCCGACCAGCAGGACTGGAACACCTGGGCCGCGCTCGTCTTCCAGAAGCCGCGCGCCTTCTACCGCCGCCTGCAGATCAACGGCAACCAGTGGAACGCCTGGACGACCGACGGGCTCCCGCTGCAGCGTGGCTTCAACACGCAACGCCCACGTCTGGCTGAAGAACAACTGGTGGCTCCACGCCGGCGCGACGCGTCAACACCGGCGGGACCTACTGCGACCGCTGCAGCCGCGGCGGCCCGGCGCTGCGTCGCTCCTCCGATTTCAACGCCTGGGGCGGCATCAACGGCGATGGCCGCGCCACGCTGAGCCCTTCGATCTGGTTCAGCTTCGACCATTCCGACGAGGGACGCTCGACCTACTTCGACGTGAACCCGAACCTGCAGATCCAGCTGTCGACGCAGCTGCAGGCCAGCGTCGGCCTCGACGCGTCGCACAACATCGACGACTCGCAGTGGTACGGGAACTTCACCGATGACGGACGGCACGACCCACTACTCCTTCGCGCACCTCGACCAGCGCACGCTCGGCGCTCAGCACCCGCCTCTCCTTCGCGGCCACGCCGGACCTCGCCTTCGACCTCTACGCGCAGCCGTTCGTCGAGCAGCGGCAGCTACACCGACATCCGCGAGCTGAGCGACCGACCCGCGCGCCGCCGCGTACGCCGACCGCTTCCAGCCCTACGTCCCGCCGGCGGATGCGACGCCCGGCTTCGACTTCCTGCAGCTGCGCTCGAACGCCGTGCTGCGCTGGGAGTACCGCCCCGGCTCGACGCTATTCGTCGTATGGACTCACGCCCGCGACGGCTACGACCCGACCTCGCACGACCCGCTCCTGGAGGGACGAGTACGACGACCTGTTCGCGCTCCACCCCGCGAACACGTTCCTGGTGAAGGTCGCGTACTGGTTCAGCAATTGAGGGGTGGGGTGTGAAGTGTGAAGTGCGACGAACCCGCCACACTTCACACTTCCCCATTCCTCGAAGGCGTTCCCCTCATCCTTCGAGCCTCACGCTTCTAACTTCGGATGTTCATGTTCGTGCGGAACAGGTTGCCGGGGTCGTAGCGGTCCTTCAGCTCGACGAGTCGCTCGTAGTTCGAGCCGTAGACGGACGGGATCCGGTCCGCCTCCTCCTGGGTGAGGAAGTTGACGTAGCCGCCTGCGGTGCCGAATGGCGCGGTCGCGTCGAACAGGGCGCGCGCCCACGCAACGCACTCGGCGTCCTTCGCCGGGTCCGACCAGCGGGTGTGCAGGTTGATCAGGAAGTCGGGCTCGCGGTCCACGTAGGCCGTGGCGTCGAGCGGCACGCGGGCGATGGCGCCGCCGAGCTGCGCGAAGGCGATCTCGCTCTGCGGGTCCGGCAGCCGTCCGGCGAAGTCCACGAGCACGTCGATGAGACCGTCGTCGATCCTCTCGAAGTAGCGGGTCTTCCAGTAGTTGCGTTCGCCCGGCGTGAGCAGCGGATCGAGCGCCTGCTGCCACGCGGTGTATTCGTGCGGCCCGACCACGTCCACGACGGACTCTCCGAAGGACCGCAGCGGAGCCGCGATCTTCTCGCCTTCCTCCATCGGGCCGTTGTAGAACATCGCGAGCGCGATGATCTCCTTGCCGATCCAGTCCTCGGGTACGAAGGGCGCGGGCGGCGCCTTCCGCATGACGAACCAGCAGACGAACTCCTCGGGCGTGTCGAGTACGGTGTCGCGGTAGAAGCGCAGCAGGTCGCGCGCGGCCGCCAGCGGGTGGATCACGAGGCCCGAGAGCACCTGCGGCCCCACCGGATGCAGCTTGAACTCGAAGGAGGTGACGACGCCGAAGTTGCCGCCGCCGCCGCGGATCGCCCAGAACAGGTCCGGGTTCTCCGACTCGCTCGCGCGCACGCGATTGCCGTCGGCCGTGACGATCTCGGCGGACAGCAGGTTGTCGATGGTCAGACCGTGCTTGCGGCTGAGCCAGCCGAAGCCGCCGCCGAGCGTGAGGCCCGCCACGCCGGTCGTCGAGTTGACACCGAGCGGGGTCGCGAGACCGTGCTTCTGCGCCGCGGCATCGAAGTCGCCGAGCGTTGCGCCCGGCCCTACGATGGCAGTACGCCGCTCGGGGTCCACCTGCACCGCGTTCATGGCCGAGAGATCGATCGTCAGGCCGCCGTCGCACAGCGCGCTGCCGGCGATGTTGTGGCCGCCGCCGCGGACCGACAGCAGCAGATCGTTCTCGCTCGCGAAGCGAACGGCGTGAGCGACGTCCTCGGCGCTCCGGCAGCGCGCGATCAGCGCCGGCTTCCGGTCGATCATCCCGTTCCAGATCGAGCGCGCCTCGCCGTACCCCTCCGAGTCCTCGGTCAGCACGTCGCCCTTCAAGCTCCGTTGGAGCCCCTCCAGAAGCTCCGGCTGCATTGGGGTGTCCGTACCACGAGATGTGCGGATGGTCGCGCGCATGAGGCTCGCCTCCCTGCAGAGGTTGAAAGATCGCAGGGCGCCCGCCGGAAGGGATGATCCGGCTCCCGGAGGGTCGCCGTTCTTCGGGTCCTGAAACGACCGCGCCCCGGCGCGCCCGCGGGCGGGCCGAGGAGCAGCCATCGTCGCTGGTCTGAACCATGCAGTTGCAGTATTCGGTGCCTTTCCCCGTACCGTCAAGTCGCCGGTGCATGCGTCTTGCGGGGAAGAATCGGCAACCGGCAACCGTTCAGGAGGGATGAACGATGAAACGCCACGTTGCAGCGACCGCTGCCGCCACCGTGCTCGCCACGGCTTTGCTGGCGGCGTGCGGACCCGACACCGATGACGAGTCCGCGCTCAACGAGCCCGCGACCGAGGAAGTAACCCCCCAGCCGCAGCCGGCGCCGAGCGCCGCTGCGTCCAGTGACGCCGTCGCGATGCTCGCCATCAACACCGGCGACGAGGTCGGCGCGTACCTGACCGACGCCAACGGTCAGGCGGTCTACATCTTCTCGGCCGATCAGCAGGACCAGAGCGCGTGTGACCAGGAGTGCGCGCAGGTCTGGAAGCCACTCACGGTCGGGCAGGGGCAGATGAACCCGGCGGCCGCGCCGGAGACGGGCGCCGCGACGACCCCGGAGGGAGCCGCGACGCCGCAGGGCGAGAACGCCGCACCGGCACAGCCGACTCCGGCGGAGCAGCCGAACGCCATGGCCGGGCAGCTACAGGCCGATCTGGTGGGGACGATCCAGCGCCCCGACGGAACCACCCAGATCACGTACGCCGGCCACCCGCTGTACACCTACGTCCAGGACCAGACGGCTGGTGATATCACGGGTCAGGACGTGAATCAGTTCGGCGGCGACTGGTACCTCGTCTCGCCGAGCGGCGACAAGATCGAGGCGGAGACCGAGCAGGGCAGCTCCTGACGCGTTTCCGCATGAGGCGGATCCGGCTCCCCGAGATGTACCGCATCGGGGAGCCGGATCGACGATCGGATCACGGTCGAGTCATCCGGGGGCGCTGCCCGTGATCACGGCTTCACCCCGCGGCTCTACTTGCACTGCCGGTGAGGGCCGTGCGTGGCGCACGAGATCGTCTGTTGAGCCGTATCGGTCGTCGAGCCATCGCCGACCGTGAGCACGACATCGAAGGAGCCGTCACTGCCGTAGCTGTGGCTCGCCGTGACGCCGCTGCCGGCGGGTGCTCCATCGCCGAAGTTCCACGAGTACGTGGACGCGCCGGTCGAGCTCGATGCGTCGAACGAACAGTCGTTGAAGTGGCAGCTGTAGGTGAACGACGCCGTCAGACGCGCCGCCGCCGCCGCCACCACCCCACCTCCGCCGCCGGACCCGACGACATCGAGCGTGCCGAGCTCACTCTCGACGTTCGAGGCGGGGCTGTAGACGAACATGCTGCCGTCGGAGCTGCCGCCCCACAGGATCCCCCACCACGTCACGCTGCCCGAGCCCTTGAACACATCCGAGCCGCTGTCGCCGCCGCCGACGATGGTCCCCGAGCCCTCGACGAAGTCCTGGCAGAGCTGCACGATGTTGGAGCCGCTCACGCCGGTGTCGACGCACGAGTTCGTGATCGTTCCGCTCGTATAGCCGGTCGTCCGGCCGACCTTGCTGCGGGCGTCGCCCACCACCCCCATGCCGGAACCCTTGCCCGTGACGTCGAAATAGTTGCCGGACCACGTAATGCCGGAGCTGGTCTGGGCGATCTTCCCCTGCGCGAACGGCCGTGCCCCGGTCGACCGGATCAGCGCCGCGTCGCTGTGGCGGCACTTCACGCCGCGGTAGGGGCAGTCGCCCTGCCTCCAGCTCACGTAATCGGGATCGGCGACCTCCACCCCGATCACCGTCCCATCCGTGCTGCTCAGCGGCTGGTAGTACTGCGTCCCTTCCACGCCACCCTGCGTGTTCGTGCAGTGGGACGCGGTCACGAAATGATCGCTCCCGTTCACCTGCGCGATGATGCCGATCGAGCAGAGGTAGTTGCCGAAGTGGATCTGCACGCCGGCGGGGATCGGATTGAAGACGTCGCGCAGCGTGGCGAGCGCGTAGATCGGCGCCGCCCGCTCGATCGCGACCGCTCCGTCCGGCAGCCCGAGGCTCTGGACCCAGGAGTGCAGCCGGTCTGCCGCGGCCGCGTCCTGAACGCCGATCAGCACGCGGTTGTGCGCCTCATCGAGATCCGTGAAAACGGTGCCTGGCCCGGCAAAGGCCTGCGGCTTCACGCGATCGTAGAAGCGCTCGAGCGTCGCGTACGAGAAGCGGGCCTGCCGCACGCGCAGCTCGGAGGCAGCCGCGCCGCGGGCGGTCAGGAAGCCGCCGATCGCGTGCTCAACGGCCGCGTGCGCCGATGGATCGGTCAAATAGACGGTCGGAACGCCCTGATCGAGGAACAGCCCGCCGAAGGCCGGTATCGCCTGCCCGAGCGCGTGCTGATCCGGATTCTCGCCGCCCGGCAGCTGCTGCAGCATTGCCTGCGGTGGAGTGTTCGGTCCGAGCGGCTCCTTCGCCTGGTCGCATGCGGCTGTCAGCGCGACGACGCCGAGCAGCGCGCCGATGTACCATCTGGACTGGGTCATGCGAATGCCTCCTGCTGGTGGCGTTCCGGCCGGGCCGTGGGCGCGACTCCGGGACACATTGGAGCCGAGGAACGGCGGCTCCACTGAATACGACCGCATGAGGGCGATACCGGACGGCTCGAGCCGATCGCCCCCGAATCTGACCATGCAGGAGGTTCACCCCCCGTGGAGCGGGAGGCCAGAATGACGACGCAAAGGGTCTGCGAGTCACTCCTACGCCAACGTGGGACAGGGATCGGTCAAGGTCAAGAGAAGGCGTCCGGCTCGGCGGCGGGCCGTCGCGCCCGCCCCGAGCCGGATTCCGGATTCGACGCACCTCGTGGTCTAGCGGTCGCTTTCCGGCAGACTCCACGGGAAGCGACTGGCCGACACGCCCCATCCGCCCTCGAGCCCGGCGATGAAGCTCTGGTCGAGGCCCGTGCCATCCAGGTTCGCCCGCCCGATCGTGCTGACGAAGCCGTTGCCTTCGTTGCCCCCGTTGACCCAGTAGATGTAGCTGGCGTCCACCGACACGCCCAGCGGGCCCGAGGTTTCCGTCGAGGAAGCTCTGGACGACGCTCGTTCCGTCCACGTTCGCCCGCCCGATCGAGTTCGCGTCGTGGTTGCTCCAGTAGACGTGGCCTCCGTCCACAGCCACTCCGATCGGATGGTCGGCGCCGCCGATGAAGCTCTGGTTCACGCCCGTGCCGTCCAGGCTCGCGCGGCCGATCGTGCCCGTGCCTTCATTGGCCCAGTAGAGGTAGGACCCGTCCACCGCGACCCCCATCGGCAGCGTTTCGGTGCTGATGAAGCTCTGGGTGACAGCGGTTCCATCCAGGTCTGCTCGCCCGATTCTGGCGGTCCCGAGATTGGTCCAGTAGATGTGGCCGGCGTCGACCGCGACGCCAAAGGGCCCGTTGGCGCCGACGATGAAGTCCAGCTCGACGCCCGTGCCGTCCAGGTTCGCCCGGCCGATCGAGTTGGTGTATTCGTCGCCCCAGTCAGATGTGGCTGCCATCGACTGCCACCGCCGTGGGACGGTAGCTATAGGGGTCCCCGAGGTCGATGAAGCTCAGCTCGACGCCGGTGCCGTCCCGGTTCGCCCGCCCGATCGTGCCGGCGTTCGCGTCTGCCCAGTAGATGTAGCCGCTGGACGCCGCGGTGCTGGCGCCTGTCAGCGCCAGGCTCGCGGTCGCTTGTTTGCCGTCGACAAGGAGCGTCGCGGCGTCGGCCTGGCCCGCGCCCGTAGGGGCGTAGGCGACGGTTACCGTGCACGACTTGCCCGGACCCAACCCTCCGTTGCAACCGTCATCGGTGATCGCGAACGCGGGCGACCCGGTGAGCGTGACCGGCACCGGCCCCGATCCCCTGCCCCCCCAATTCGTGAGCGTGAAGGTCTGTGATGACGTCGTCCCGGGGTCGACCGTCCCGTAGTCGTAGCTGTTGATCGGGCCTTCAACCGTGGACCACGCAATCACCACCGGACTCTGCGCGTAGATCGCGACCGAGTTCGGTGCCAGGTCCGCGGATGGACCCGTCGGGTTGTCGCTGCAGCCGGCGAGGGTGACCGGGAGCAGGCAGAGGGCAATACGTCGCATCTCGAGTCTCCGTTCCAGAGTTCTCCGAAACCGGGGACGACCCGTTCAGTGGGAATACGGCAAACGGTATCGATTTTGTACGGGATTCCGGATCTGGGCGGGCCGGATGTCACCGCTATTGGAACTTCATCTGTCGGGGAGAGAGCCGGCCGCCCCCGCTTCGGTGTATCTGCGGGACTGATGGCGATCTCGGTCTGGATACGAGGACGACAGAGCCGGCCCGAACGTCACTTTCAGCATCGGGCCCGATCCCGCGTTCGTAAAACCGAGCCGGAGCGCGCAAGCGGGCCTCAGCAGCCGCGTCGGCGGATGCGCGTCACCGCCTCCGCGGCGGATGGCGGGGCGGGCGCCACACCTTGCCCGCCGCCCGCTTCGGTCCAGTACCCCTGCGGCACGTCCGACCGCGGCACGTTGCGCCGCGGCGCGCCGCCGAAATAGCGGCTGAGCGGGGCGACGTCGTCGAACGCCGAGATTTCCCTGGGGGTCGCGTCCATAGCCAGGCGAGGCTCGAGGACGCGGGCGATCCATTCGTAGAGGCCCTCGCGGAGGAAATAGACGCTGCGGTACCCTCGCGTGCGCAGCAGCACCCACGCCTGCGCGGCGTGCGCGCCGCCCTCGGAATACAGCACGATGGTCGCGGAGCGTGGCAGCTCGCGGCGGGCGAGCTCCTCGAGCGTCGCCTGCTCGGCGGTCGGAATGTGCAGGCTGTCGAACGCGGCCGGAGAGCGGACGTCGAAGACGAGCAGGCCGGGCCGTCGGTCGCGGATCCAGCGCGCCAGCACGGGTGCGGGCACGTGGTCGTGCTCCGCCTCAATGGTCGCGGCGAGCTCACGCACGTCAATGCGCGCGTCCGGCCGCGGCTCGCCGGCGACGAGGGCGCCGGCGGCGAGCAGCGTCGCGAGCGCGGCGAGGCCGACGTGCGCGCGGCGCGATGTCGCCCTGGTCAAGGCTCGACTCGGCCGGTGCCAGCGCGCCGCTCGATCGCCTGCGCGGCGGCGAAGCCGCCGAGGGCGAGCGCCGTCACGCCCGCCACGACGACGCCGGTCGGCACGTGCATCAGCGCGGGCAGCGTGAGCGTGCCTCGCGGCGTGCCGTCGTAGAATGGCCGGATGATGCGGAAGCCCGAGTCGAAGAGGCCGATGCCGAGCAGCATCCCTGCGACCACGGCGAGCCCGTCCAGCCGGCCGGAAGCGGACGCGACGCACGACGTGCCGGGGCACAGCCCTGCCATGACGAAGCCGACGCCGAAGACGAGGCCGCCGGCGAGCTGGGGCAGGAGCCACGTCTCCGGGACGTAGACGCGGCCGAGATCGAGGACTCCGAGCCGGCCGAGCCAGAACGCGCCGAGCATCGCCGTCACGACCGCCGTGAACATCACCTTGAAGACCGTCAGGTCGGTCAGGTAGAACTGCGCCGCGAGCTTGCGCGCGTTGCCGAAGCCGGCGCGCTCGAGGAGGAAGCCGAACGCGATCCCGATCACGAGCGCGGAGCCGAGCACCGGCAGGTCGCCGGCCCCGAGAAAGACTGGGGCGCTCACCGCCACATCCTCCGCACCAGCGGCGACGCGAGGTAGCCGGCGCCGAACGCCGTCGCGATGAAGATCCAGCTGCCGACGCTCAGCAGCGCGCCGCCGGTCAGCGCCTGCCCGCTCGTGCAGCCGCGCGCGAGCTTCGCGCCGAAGCCCATCAGCGTGCCGCCGGCCAGGGCGGCCAGGATTCGAGTGTTCACGGCCGCGTGCGGCCCGCGCTCGACGGCCAGGCCGAAGCGGCCCGCGAGCCGCGCCGAGACGAAGCCGCCGAGCGTGACGCCCGCGAGCTCGAAGACGAGCCAGTCGTGAAGCGGGCTCGCCACGCCCCGGTCGAGGTACGGCGCGAGGGCCGGGTTCGCGGCGGCGCCGCTCCCCCGCACCGCCGCCGCGCCCGAAGCGACGACGCTCGCGAACGCGCCCGATGCTCCCAGTCCTCGCCCGACCAGCACGTACGCCGCGAGCAGCACCAGCCCGATTCCGATTCCGGCCAAGTACGGGTCCGTGTAGGGCGCGGCGCCGGATCGCGCGCCGGTCCGTGGGGACGTCGCGGAGTCATCGCGAGCCGCATCGGCGGGCACTGCGTTGCCTGATCCCGCGCCGCCGAGCGGACCCGGCATCGTCGTCGTGCTCACCGGCTCCCCCCTCCCGTCCCTTTCTGCTGAACGACGGGGAAGTCGGCGTGCTTCGACCAGTCGTCCATCGAGCCGTCGTAGAGCCGGGCCTCGTAGCCGAGCAGCCGCGCCGCGAAGACGACCGCGCTGGCCTGCTGTCCAATGTGGCAGTACGCGACGACCGTGTCGCCGGGCTCGATGCCCGCCGCGCGAAAGCGCGCCTCCAGCGCCTCGGGCCGGATCATCAGCTCGTCGTCGGCGATCTCGGTGAACGGCAGGCTGATCGCGCCGGGGATGTGGCCGCGGCGGCCGCTCCCCTCCTCGAGGCCGTCGTAGAACTCGGCGGCTCGCGCGTCGACGAGCTTCGTGTGCGTGCGGCTGCCGATCGCGCGCACGAACGCCGCGTCCACCACGCGGTCCAGAGTCGGCCGCGCGGTCAGCCGCCCCTGCGCCGCGGCCGGCACCTCCGCCGTCACGGCCTCGCCGGCTCGCTTCCACGCCTGCATCCCGCCGTTCAGCAGCGAGGTTCGCCCGCCGAGCCCCAGGTAGTCCAGCGTGAAGACGACGCGTGTGGATGGCGTCACCCAGTCGTTGCCGTAGTAGACGACGATGCGACTGCCGTCCGAGATGCCGAGCTTCTCGAGTCGGGCGCGCAGCTCCTCCGCCGGCGGCAGCTCCAGCATCAGCGAGCCGTCCTGCATGTCGTGCGGGGTGGACACGTCCTTCAGCTGGATGAACCGGGCGCCGGGGATGTGCTCCGCGTCGTACTCGTCCTTCTCGCCCACGTGCAGCAGGACCAGCTCGGGGTCGTGCAGGTGCGCGGCGAGCCAGTCCACGGTGACGAGCATTGGCGCCGCGCTGGCGGAAGGCGCGGTTTGCGCCGCGGCCGGCGCTGCGCCGGCGAGCAGCGCGAGTCCGACGCAGAAGCCGCGCGCCGGTGTGCGGATACCGATCATGGGGAGCCTCCCGGTTCGTATGCGCTGACCGTCGCGACCCGATCAGGGCCGCGTCCACTTCCCAACGCTACGTCGCGGCGACTCTTCGGAGATGGAGCGGGCGTGCGCCAACTGTGCGAGAAGTGTGAGAGGGTCGACGGCTCAGGCCTCGAAGCGGTAGCCGGCCTTCCAGACGGTGAGGAAGTGGCGCGGCTCGGCGCTGTCCTCCTCGAGCTTGCGACGCAGCTCGGCGACGTGCGAGTCCACGGTGCGCGTGAGCACCATCCCGCGGTGGCCCCATACCTCCTTGAGCAGCTCGACCCGGCTGGCGACGGCGCCCTCGCGACGCACCAGCGCGAGCATCAGGTCGTACGCCTTCGGCGTCAGCGTCACCGGCTCGCCGGCGCGCGTCACCTGCCTCGCCGCCGTGTCGACGACGACGTCGCCGAACTCAATGCGCTCGCGGGCGCCGTCGCCGCCGCCACGCCGGGCGAGCAGGGCCTCCACGCGCGCGAGCAGCTCGAGCAGCCGGAACGGCTTCGTCACGTACTGATCCGCGCGCAGCCGGAATCCCTGCACCTTGTCCGACTCCTCGCCCTTCGCGGAGAGGATGAGCACGGGCGCGTCCAGACCCTCCGCCCGCAGCGTGCGCAGCACCTGGAAGCCGTCGGGGCCGGGCAGCATGAGGTCGAGGATGACGAGGTCCGGCGGGCGCTCGCGCGCGTGGTCGAGCGCCTCGTCGCCCCGCGCGGCGCGCGTCACCTCGTAGCCTTCGAGCTCGAGGTTGTAGACCAGGCCGTCGGCGAGGTCGTCATTGTCCTCGACGACGAGGATGTGCGCGTTCACGGTCCCTGCTCCGCGGGCAGGGCGATGACGAAGCGGGCGCCGCCGCCCGGCGCGTCTTCGACCCCGACGCTGCCGCCGTGGCGCTGCACGATCTCGCGGACGACGGCGAGTCCGATGCCGCTGCCCGCGACCGAGCCCTTCCCCGTGCTGCCGCGCCGGAACGGCTCCCAGATCGCGCGCCGCTCGCCGGCCGGGACGCCGGGCCCGGCGTCGCTGACCGCGATCTCGACGACGCCGTTCCGCCGCTCCACGGCCACCGCGATCCGCTGCCCTTCCGGCCCGTACTTCGCCGCGTTGTCCAGCAGGTTGGCGAAGACCTGGCGCAGCTCCTCGGGCACGACCCGCGCGATGACGCCGGCTTCGGCATCCACGGACACGTCCATGCTGCGGGCGTGCGCCAGCGGCTCGAACGCGGCCACGGCCGAGCGCGCCTCCTCGGCGACGTCGGTCGGAGCCGGCGCCGGCCGCTGCGCTCCGCGCACGGCCCGGTCGAAGTACAGCACGTTGTCGACGAGCGACCCCAGCCGGAGCGTCTCGCGGTCGATCGTCTCCAGCGCCCGTTCCCGCTGTGCCTCGGTGCGGAAACGTCCGAGGCGCAGAGTCTCGAGATAGAGACGCACCTGTGCGAGCGGCGTACGCAGCTCGTGCGAGACGCTGGAGACGAAGTCGGCGCGGGCGCGCGTGAGCTCGGCGGAGCGGCGCATCTGCGTCGCGGCGGCGGCGGCGAGGATGACCGCGAGCAGCAGCAGCCCGCCGAGCACCGGCAGCCGTGAAGTCGGCAGCCCGCCGATCAGCAGGTCGCGCGCGGCCGTGGCGGGCAGGCCGGCACGCACGACGAGGCCGCCGCTGAAGTCGGGCAGCGCCGCCTCGGCGGTCCACCGCCCGCCCGGCGGAGGATCCGTGACGAACAGTGGCTCGCCCGCCTTCGTGCGGACGGAGGACGCGACGCTCACGCCGTCCGGCGCCCGCGCGACGAGCGACGACGGCAGCAGGCTGTCGCGCGCGACGCTGGCCAGCAGCGCCCGCGTCGTCGGCGCGTCGAGCGTAACGGCGTAGAGCAGCGTATCGCCCCACGCGGTCGGCATCAGCGTATAGCCGATCAGGCCGGGCCCCGCGGCGGTCGGCCGCACGACCACGCCGAGCCCCCATCCCTGCCGGTACGTCGTTCGCGCGTCGCGCGTGAGCGCCGAGACCAGCTCCATCCGCTCGTCCAGCGGGACCGCTCGCAAGCTGGCCGTACGCGCGTCCATCAGGGGCACGAGACCGGATACCGAGGCGTCCACCACGACGCCGGTCCCGTGGCCGGCGTACAGATTCGGAAGAACCTCGAGCGAATCGCGTCCGAGCGTCAGCACGAGGAACGCCGACGGCGGCCACTCGCTGCGGTGGCAGTAGCAGTCGTAGTCCCAGGACAGGTTGTGCGCGACGTCCTCCGCGCGCGGAACCGGCGGCGTGCGGTGCACGCTGCCGCCCATGTGCTCGGGCGCCAGCATCCCCCAGAAGAGCTGCTCGATCTCGCGCTGAGAGCGCTGCTCGAGCGCCCACGCCGCGAACGACGCGTAGTCGCGCAGCGTCTCGTCGGCGGTGACGCGCTCGGAACGGACCGCCCGCGCCGCCTCCCACACGGCCGCGCCGGTGATGGCGATCGTCGCCAGCATCAGCAGCGCCGGCCAGCGCACGGGACCGGATCCGGACCGCGAGTCGAAGAAGCGCATGCTCAAGGATGCGTCCGACGGGCCGGTGGGTGAAGAGATGGATGTGAGAGAGTTGTGCGGGATTGACTGCGAGGCGCTACCTGAAGGCGCTGACTGAAGGCGCTACCTGAAGGCGCTACCTGAAGGCGCTACCTGAAGGCGCCTGCCTCCAACGCCTTGCCGTGAGCGCCTCGCTTCCAGCGCCTCGCCGTCAGCGCCTCGCCGTCAGCGCCTCGCCGTCAGCGCCTCGCCGTCCGGTTCCAGATCCGGCCGAGCTGGTGGCCGACGACGAAGACCGCGGAGTCGAGGAGCGCGTTGGACAACACCTCCGGCCCCGACGTCCGGAAGAAGGACTGGCCCCAGTCGCGGCGCTCGAACACCTGCTCGGCCACTTCGTAGACGACCGACGCGCCGACGGCCCAGCGCAGCGGCACCTCGACCAGACCGAGCGCGAGGCCGGTCGCGAAATGAACGACGGTCCAGGGATCGGCCGCCGCCCGGTTCTGTTGAGCTTTCCGCGTCGCGACGATTCGCATGCCACTCACCGTGCACACACGGGATGCCGCATCGTCGACGGCACCTCAGCCTCGCCCGCCGAGCAGCGTCGCCTTCGACGGGATCCGGGCCTCCAGCTTCGAAGTCGAATCGAAGCACCGTTGCCGTTGCCGCGTTCCCTCACGCCGTCTCCTCCGGCATTCTCGCCGGGTCCCCGGCCGGCAGCACGTCGATCGCCCAGTCGGCCCGCTTCCACCCCGGCACCGGCGGCCGGTGCTCCGCGCGCGGTACGTAGACCGACCGCTCCACCAGCGCGTAGTGGTGGATGTAGCGAGGGCAGTTCGGGTAGATCCGGGCCGCGGTCACCTCGACGAGGAACTGCGCCCCTGGATACGCGCCCATCAGCTCGTGGTCCGGCACCACCTCCGCCGTGCCCTCGACGCGCATGCGCCGCTGCCGCTCGAAATCCAGGAACAGCAGCCCGACCCACGGGTTCGCGAGCACGTTGCCCATCGACAGGTACATGCCGTTTCCGTCGTAGTTCGGAAATACCAAGCGCCGCTCGTCGACGACGCGGACGAAGCCCGGGGCGCCGCCCTTGTACGAGCACGTCGGCCTGCCGTGCTCGTCGGCGCTCGCGAGGAAGAACATGTCGAGCCGCTCGACGAAGTCCCGGTCGTCAGGGGTGAAGCGGTCGTGGACCTTCACCGCCTCGAGTCGGTCCGCCAGTCGCCGCGTGTCGAACCGGTCCTGCAGCGTGCGACTACCCGAATGATAGAGCCCGGACATGGCGCCTCCCGTTCTGGGTCGCTCCCCACCCTCGCCCTCTCCCTCACCGCAGCCCTGCAATGATGATCCGGCCGCGCGACCGGTGGCAACAGCGCTCGTGGTGACGAGCCGACTCGGCCGGATCATCGACCGCGCCCGCCCGCTGTACCGCCGAGATCTTCATCACCGTCCGCACGCTGGCTCGACGTGGCCCGGCGTTCGAGGCGTCCCCGCCGGCGCCCGCCGGCGGCAGCCCCGTCGCCGAACGAAGCACGAAGAACATCTCCCGGCCCCTCGTTCGGCGCCGAACCAGACCGTATACTCACTCTCTCACATCACCGAATCCCGTGAGGCACCACAATGACCATCGCCGAAACGCTGAAGGAGCTGGAGCAGGAAGCCGCATCCACCCGCCGCGCGCTGGAGCGCGTCCCCGGAGATCGGCTCGACTGGAAGCCCCACGCCGAAATCGATGAGCCTCGGGCAGCTCGCGATGCACATCGCCTCCCTGCCCGGCGCGATCGCCGGGCTTTCGCAGCAGGAGCGGTTCGAAGCGCCGGGCGACATCCCCCGCCCCGGCGCCGCCGGCACCGCCGAAATCCTCGACACGCTCGCGGAGAGCCTCGCCCGCGCCCGGGACATACTCGGCTCCATGACCGACGAAGATCTCGCCATCCCCTGGCGCATGACGCACGGCGACACCGAGCTCATGGCCATCACCCGCGGCGAGCTGATCCGCACGGTGATGCTCAACCACTGGTACCACCACCGCGGCCAGCTCACCGTCTACCTGCGCGAGCTGGACGTGCCGCTCCCCGCGATCTACGGCTCGAGCGCCGACGAGCGACCGTTCTGAAAGGATTGCGCGGACGCGGGGGCGGGCGCGAGCGCGACCCGCCCAGCGCCCTGGCGAAGCCCCCCATCTCCCCTCACATTCCCCGGGACCGACGCGCGGCCCGCTCCTGCGATCTCCCGTGCGCCCGCGACATCTCCCCGCGACCCTTCGATCGCCATGCCGTCGACCCGCATCGCCCACCGGATCGCCATCGCCGCCACGCTGCTCGGGCTCTTCCCGCTCGCCGCCATCGCCCAGCAGCCGCGCCCCGCGCAGCCGCGCCAGGCCGAGGACCCGCGCGCCGCGCAGACGGAGAAGCCGCCGCTGCACGGCAGCCACTGGGTCGCGATCACCGGCAAGCCGCTCTCCGCGACCGCCGGCGCGATGACCTTCGCGAAGGGCGGCAACGCCGTCGACGCGGCCGCCGCGATGCTCGCCGCCGGCTGCACGATGTGGGACACGCTCTCCTGCGGCGGCGAGACGCAGGCGCTGATCTACGACCCGCACCAGAAGAAGGTGATCGGCATCGACGCGCTCGGCGTCGCGCCCATCGGGAGCCACCGCGAAGTTCTACCAGAGCAAGGGCTACCGCTTCCCGCCCGAGTACGGCCCGCTCGCCGCGGTCACGCCCGGCACCGTCGGCGGACTGCTGACGATGCTCGCGGAGTACGGCACGCTCTCGCTGAAGGACGTGCTCGCGCCCGCGATCCAGATGGCCGACGGCTACCCGATGGAGGCGCAGCTCTCGCGCACCATCGACCACAACAAGGACTGGCTCGAGAAGTGGAAGTACTCGCGCGAGGTGATGCTGCCGAACGCCGGCGACGCGCCGGAGCCCGGACAGATCTTCGTGCAGAAGGACCTCGCCGCGACCTGGCGCAAGCTCGTCGACGCCGAGCAGCAGGCGCTCGAGGCCGGCAAGACCCGCAAGGAGGCGATCTACGCCGCCTACGACCGCTTCTACAAGGGCGACATCGCGCAGGAGCTCGTGCGCGGCGTGCAGGAGGAGGGCGGCCTGTTCACGATGAAGGACCTCGCCGACTGGAAGGTCCGCATCGAGGAGCCGCTGCACACCTCCTACAAGGGCATCGAGGTCTACAAGCTCCCGATCTGGCAGCAAGGCCCGGTCATGCTGCAGACGCTGAACCTGCTCGAGAACGTCGATGACCTGAAGGGCACAGGGCTACAACTCCGCGCGCTACATCCACACGCTCTACCAGGCGATGAACCTCGCCTACGCCGACCGCGACTTCTACTACGGCGACCCCTACTTCCCGCCCGCGGAGCCGGTGAAGGGGCTGCTGTCGAAGGAGTACGCGAAGTCCCGCTTCGCGACCATCGACTGGGATCACAACGACCCGAACGTGAAGCCCGGCGACCCGTATGCCTTCCAGGACGGCACGAACCCGTTCCCGAAGCTGCTCGCCGAATGGGACCCGCAGAGCTTCGTGCCGACAGGACACCGCGAACGTGAGCGGCCAGCAGGACAAGCCCCCGGCCGCGCGGGACTCCTCCGGCTCCGGCCGGGCCGCCTCCGCCCCGCGCCCGCGCGGGGGCCGGGGCGGGCGGGGGAGGACCGCATGTCCGGCGCCGCCGAGTTCATTCCCGACGATGCGACCGCCGCCGACTCCGCCTTCGACGAGAGCTTCTACGCCGGCACGACGTCCATCGAGGCGGCGGATGAGGAGGGCTGGGTCGTCTCGATCACGCCGAGCGGCGGCTGGGTGCCCGCGGTCATCGCCGGCCACACCGGCATCGGCCTGAGCGAGCGCGCGCAGAGCTTCGTCACGCGACCCGAGGACGGCCCCTACAACGTGATCGAGCCCGGCAAGCGCCCGCGCGTCACGCTCACGCCAACAATCGCGCTCAAGGACGGCGCGCCCTACCTCGCCTTCGCCGTGCAGGGCGGCGACACCCAGGACCAGAACCTCCTGCAGTTCTTCCTGAACGTCGTCGAGTTCGGCATGACCGTGCAGCAGGCCGTCGAGGCGCCGAACATCAACAGCGAGCAGATGCGCTCCTCGTTCGGCATGCACGAGAGCGGCCCGGGCACATGGTCGCGGCGACGTCGTTCCCCGACTCCACGCGCAGGCGCTCGAGCCGCATGGGCTACACGCTGCGCTCCGTCCCGCGCACGTCCGGCCCGATCAACGCGATCTTCTTCGACGCCGCCCACCACACCCTGTGGGGCGGCTCCTCCAACCACGGCGAGGACTACGGCATCGCGTGGTGAGCACGCCGAGAAGGTAGCGAGGGCGCGAAGAACGGAAGTCTCACCGCGGAGCACGCGGAGGACGCAGAGGAATCGCGGGAATCACGACTCGCGGCAATTCATGAAAAACAAAACAATTTCTATGATTGAGAGTCGCGTCGCGCCGCGCCCTCGACGCAGCCCTCTGCGCTCTCCGCGCTCTCGGCGGTAACTGCCGTTCTCCGCGCACTCCGCGGTGCAATGCCGTTCTCCGCGCACTCCGCGGTGCAATGCCGTTCTCCGCGCACTCCGCGGTGCAATGTCGTTCGCCGCGCGCTCATCGCTTCGTCGTGATGACGATGACCCCCGCCGCTCCGCGCACTCCATACCCTCCTGCGTCCTTCAGAACGTCGATGCGCTCGATCTCCTGAGGCTCGAGCCCGGCCAGGGCTCCGATCGAGCCGGCAGCGACGCCATCGATCACGACGAGCGGCTCGTTGTGGCCCGAGAAGCTGCTCGTGCCGCGGATCCGGATCGTGTAATCTCCACCCCTGCGCGTCACCTCGACGCCAGGGATCCTGGCGAGGATCTGCTCCACGCGAGTGTAGTGCGTGTTGCGCAGATCCTCCGCGGTGATGCTGCCGACCGCGCCCGCGACCATCGCCGGTCGCCGCGCCGCGGCACCGGCCGTCGACGCCGTGTCCGCTTCCGCCCCCTGTCGCGCCGCCCGGTTGCCGCTGCACGCCCCGGCGGCGAGCACCAGCAACGCCGCGCCGATCCCTCGCGCTCCCCCTCTCATGGCGCCTCCCCGATCAGGTTGGCACGAACATCACCGCCTGTGGTGCAGAACCCGCTCACCGCGCTCTCATCGCTTCGTCGTGATGAGGATGACCCCCGCCGCTCCGCGCACTCCCCACATCGAGGCGCCCGCGTCCTTCAGCACGTCGATGCGCTCGACCTCGTAGGGGTCCAGGCCCGCGAGCGCGGCGGCCGTGCTGGCCTGGCTCGCCGCCATGCCGTCGATGACGACCAGCGGCTCGTTGCTGCCCGTGAAGCTGGTGGTCCCGCGGATGCGGATCGAATAGTCGCCGTTCGGCTTGCGCGTGACCTCGACGCCCGCGATCCGGCTGTCGATCATCTCCTCGACGCGCGTGTAGTGGGCGTTCTTCACGTCCTCGGCGGTGACGCTGCCCACGGCGCCCGGCAGAGTGGATCGCTGCCCACTTCCGTATCCGATCGGGACCGTGTCCGGCTCCGCGTTCGTTGCGGGGCGCGGAGCGCGGTTGCCGGTGCACGCGCCGATGGCCAGCGCCAGCAGCACGCCTCCCGTGCGGCGCATTCTCGCGTTCATGGTCCCTGCCCGAGGCCGAGGGTCGCGACCGCCTCCCGGATCCAATCTCGGCGCCGCGACTTCCCACGGGAAGTGGCGTCCATCGCGGGCAGGCGGGACTCACCCCATGGCCACCCGCTCCGCCGCCTCCCGCACCGCGCTCCTCACCTCGTCCGGCCGCTCCACCACCGCCTCCCCGCCGTAGCCGAGCACGTGCCGCACGATCCAGCCGGTATCGGCGACGCGGTGCCGCACCGCGACGGAGCCGTCGCCGCGGTCCTCCCACGTGCGCCCCCGCTCCGCCGGGTCCAGCTCCTCGCGGATCCACCCCGCCACGCGCGCGGAGTACCGCACCAGCACCTCGACGTCCGCGTCGGCGCGGTAGACCCGGCCGTGCTCGAGAAAGTCGGCCGCGTCGAACTCCGGGTCCGGCTCGAAATGCTCCTCCGTCAGCCAGGCGTCCAGCACGCGGTCGAGTCGGAAGGCCCGCACGCCGTCGCGAACGACGTCGCGGCCGAGCACGTACCACGCCCCTTCGGCGCTGACGAGGAGGTACGGCTCCACGCAGCGTTCGCCGGGCTCGTCGGAGCCCAGCTTCAGGTAGCGAAGCACGCATCGCCGACCCTCGCGCGCGGCGTCCGCCAGCAACACGCGGAGCCCGTCACCGTCGGCGCCGGCATCCATGGCGATCGGCGGGGCGAGCTCTTCCTGGTGCGACGTCGCGAGCGCCGCCTCCAGCCGCCGCGCCAGCGCCAGGCGCCGGGCGCGCGCCGCCCCCGTCGCGTCCATCGCCGCGAGGCGCAGCCCGAGCCCGAGCGCGAGCGCCTCGCGCGGGGCGAGCCGGCGAGGCCGGCGGAACTCGCCGCCCGTGAAAACCTCGACGCGATCCGCCGCGACGCTGATCTGCAGGTCCTCGGCGCCGCCGGCCGGGTGGTAGTACGCCCGCGCGGTCACCTCGCCGACGTCGCGGAGCACCTCCCACGGCTCGACGCCGAGCGCTTTCGAAAGATCGTCGAGCGTCGCGCCGCCCTGCCTCGCCGCGGTCGGCAGCAGGTACAGGATGCGCTCGAGCTGCTCCGCCGCCGGCGCCCGCTCAGCCATCCGCCGGCTCCGCGCCGCCGTCCTCCGGCTCGCCGGCTTCGTCGTCGTCCGGCTCCTGCGCGGCGCCCGCGTGCGCCCGCACGACGTCGCCGGCCAGCTCCCGTAGCGCGAGCGCGAGCTCCGGCGGCGCCACGACATCCGCCTCGCCCGCGAGCGACAGCAGCCAGCGCAGGAACGGCTCGACCTGCGCGACGTCGAAGACGCGGGTGACCGAGCCGTCGTCGCCCTCCCGGACCACCTCGCCGAGCCGGTTGCGCGCGATCCACAGCGCCAGCGGGAAGCGGAAGCGGACCTCCGCCCGCACCAGCCCGCCCTCCTCGCCACCCAGCTCCCACGCCTGCCGTCCGCGCTGCTCGTCCAGCGAGAAGTCCGCCGGCACCTCGTAGTCGTGCGTGCTCGGCCGCCGCGTCTCCGGCTCGAGATCCTCCATCCGCGCGACGCGGAACGTGCGCAGCGCGCCGCCACGCAGGGCGTCCGAGCCGACCAGGTACCAGTGCCCGCGCTGGAACAGCAGACCGTAGCCGGCGACGTCCCGCTCCGTGGTCTCGCCGCGGTACAGTCCGTGGTAGCGGAAGCGCACGCGCTTGCGCGCGAGCAGCGCATCCGACAGCACGCGCAGCGTCGCCGCCAGCTCGGCGGCGCCCGGCCGCTCCACCTGCAGGATCGGCGTCGCCCGGAACGCATCCGGATCCAGGTCGAACGCCAACTTCCTGAACGCCGACCTCGCCTCCGACGCCAGCGGAAACGCTGGAACATCGGCAACCCGCCTCAACGCATCCAGCGCCAGCCCCGCGTCCTCGTCCCCGATCTCCACCTCCTCCACGCGCATGGGGTCCCCGCGCCGCGACCCCTCAGCCTGATCAGCCTGACCAGCCTGACCAGCCTGACCAGCCTGACTAGCCTGACTAGCCTGACTAGCCTCTGCGGCTCGCTGCGCGAGCCGCAGATACGGCAAATAAAAATCACGCCGCGTCACCCGATAACCTTCCACCTCCTCCGCCCCGTAGTTCATCGTGTACTTCACCGTGTCCAGCGGGATCCCGACCCGCCGCAGGTCGTCCTTGTCGCGCTCGAACGTGCGTCGCACCGACGCGCGCGCCGTCGCCCCACCGTCCACCCACTTCGCGGCGTACGCGGGGATGCGCTCCATGAGCTCCTCGACCGGTACCGGGAAGCGCCGCCCGACGAGGTAGGCGAGCAGGTCGAGCTGGCGTTGCGTCTTGCTTGGTGCGCTCACGGGCGGGCTCCGCTTGGCAGGTCGCGAGCCATTAGAAGGCGCTGAGGCCCGCTACAGCTTTGCGACGGCGGCGATCACCGCGCCGGCCGTCGCCGCGTCCGGCGTCGTGATCAGGATCGGCGTGACGCGCTCGTCCTCGGTCAGCCGTAGCAGGTTGCGGTCGAGATCCACGTCGAGGTCCAGGATCCGGTCGGCCGGCACGGACGTCGTCCCTTCGGCGATCACCAGCACGCGCCGGTCCGTCAGCAGCAGCGTGCCCTCGGCCACCACCGTGAGCCCGCGCACCTTGTACTTGCGGCCGTCTCGCTGGAAGCGCCGCACCGTCTTCTCGCGCAGCAGCCTGGCCGGCGCGGCGTAGTGGCACCTCTCGCCGGACTCCAGCGGTACGCCGGGATCCACGACGGGCAGGCGCCCCGCGCGGATCTCGCGCAGCCCGTGCAGCCGCTGCAGCACGGCTTGCTCGGGGGCGACGTCCTCCGGCGGCACCCTCAGCGCCTTCCGCACGCCGTCGAGCGATGCCTCCTCCTGCGCGCTCAGCTCACGGTCCGCGACCGCGGCCAGGTACAGCGCGTGGTAGGCATCGAGGCGCGCCGCCGCGCAGGATTCCGGATCGATGGCGAAGCTCTCCTCCAGCTGCTCCAGCAGCGTCGCCTCCCCTTCCTCCACGTAGCCGTCCGCCGCGAGTCTCACGGCCGCTTCGAGATAGGCACCGCGAAGCTCGGCGCGGGCCGCCCCCTCGTCGAGCCGCGGGTCGCGCGTCGCGACGTGCAGGCGGGTCAGCGACGCGGCCGCGAGCGGAGCCGCATCCGCGCACGCGGCCTGCAGCAGCCCGTGCAGCGTGGCGCGCGCCTGTGCGCGGCCGCGAGACCGCCGGTCGAGCACCGCCCACACCACGACCAGCACGCCCGCGATTGCCAGCGCCACGATCCGCGCGACGCCGGCGGTCAGGAGCGCGGCCAGCGCCAGGACTCCGGCCCCGAGCAGAATCGCGATTCCGGGCCCGGCGACCGACGCGCCGTCCAGCGCCCGGTCGCCCGGCAGCGTCATCGGTGTCGCGCCGACCTCCGCCGGGTCCTCCGGTGGGTACGTCACGCCCGTGTCCTCGTACAGCACCGCGGGGCCGAGATAGGAGAACTCGTCGGCCCCCGGGCGCGCCGGAGACGCCGACGGGCGACGTCGCCCCGATCCCAGATATTCGCGGTAGTAGAGCCCGCCCCGCCCGGCGTGCACGTACGGCCGCCCCGTCGCCGAGACGCCGAAGCGCATGCCGGGCACGCCCGCCGATATGCCGAACCCGCTCTTCGACAGGTTCAGCCGCAGCGGGCCCATGCGGAAGCTCTTTCGCAGATAGAAGCCCATGGACTCTCCGTCGACAGGTAATGCTCGAGAGTCCGTGAAAGTTACACTTCTGGACGGCGGCGTCGACTCGGCGGCGCGATCCCGCCCCCGCCGCCGCCGCGCTCGGGACCGCGACGGGACGGGAACGCGCACAGATGCACGAGTCGCCCGTCCGCGTCCAGCTCGCCACCCACCACCGCGCCCGTCAGCACGCGGTAGCGCCCCCGCCCCACCGTCGGCGCCTCCGTCCGCCACGCCTCCCGCACCCGGTGCAGGAAGTGCTGCGCCGCCATGCGCCCGCGCACCTCCGTCGGCGCCTCCGTCCTCCCTCCCCGCCACGCGTCGACGATGTAGCCGTGCAGCAGACGCCCGTGCAGGAGGCCGTACAGCCGCTGCGATCCGATCACGTCCATGCCGATCGGCTCTCCCCCGACGAACGCGAGCAGCCCGACCTGCCCCGGCACGGCCGGGAACGCCGCCGCCCACGTCTCCAGGTCCTCTTCCCGCCGCGCGTACACTCCGTCCAGCGCGCCCGTCTCCGACACGTTGCCGAGGTCGGTGCTGTACGCCGCGATCTCCCGCCACACCTCGCCCTGCGACAGCGCCAGTGAATCCGGAGTGGCGACGTCGCCCGCAGCCGCCCGCGCCGCCTCCGCCTCGCGCGCCCGCCGCCGCACGCCGCTCGGCGAGTGGCTGCGCGTCGGCGCGAACGCGTCGCTCTGGACGCGCCACCGCCCCTGCTCCATGCACGACACCGGGATCTCCGTCTCGCTCCCCGCCGGCAGCAGGATCGAGCGGTTCGTCATGCGGTTCTGCCGCGCCCCCACCAGCTGCTCCCCGTCCAGCACCAGCACGTCCACCTCGCCCTTGTTCGTCGCGAGCAGCCGCGGCACGGTGCCGGCGCCGACCTCGGTGATCCGGAGCGTGCCCGCCGAGAGTGCGTCCGTGAGGAGGTCACAGGCGAGATCCACCGGGTCGGCGCCGGCGAGGGGAAAGACCGTCAGCGCTTCGTGCCGCTGCGGCTCGCAGAGGGTGATGTCCAGCATGGCTACGCTCCGGGTGAAGGGTTCGTAGCGAAGGTAGACGGGGGGTCTGACAGGCTGCGTCAGCGCGAGACGTCGTGATGACGTATCAACTGCGCCGAGACGTTTTTATGAATGAACTGACATATCACAGTCTGGTAGTAGCGACGATGTACCAGTGTATCAGCGAATTTCTAGCTGATACCAGATCTGTAGCAGTGGTGTGGACCTTGCGGACAACGAGCCTCGCCTCGAAGCCGAGGCTGCAACGACCGGCTTTCCACCCTTCCCCGGAGGTCCGTATGCGAAACGTAGTGCATCCCATCGCCACCACCCTTGTCTTCCTCGCCCTCGCCGGCTGCAACGATCGGCCGACGTCCCCGACGCAGCCGCCCGTGTCGGACCGTTCGGGGTCGAGTGGCTTTGGCGCCGTCACGAATGCGCAGGTGCCGCCCGGCTACTTCCTGGCCCCCATCGCCAGGGGGCTGGACTTCCCGACGGCCGTGGCCATGTCGGACGATCAGATCTGGGTCGCGGAAGCGGGTATCCTGCCGGGAATGCCACCGAAGGTGAAGGAGATCGACGCGAGTGGTCAGACGACGACGATCCTGGATGGCTCGCAGATGGGCAGCCGGCTGCTCGGTCCGCTGACGGATGTGACGTACCACGACGGCTGGCTGTGGATCACGCACCGGCAGACGGGCGTGAACGGCTGGGCGGTCGGCGCGATCTCGAAGTTCCAGCCGGACGATCCCATGGGCACGTTCACGACGGTGCTGACGAACCTGCCGTCGGCGGGGGACCACTACACGGAGGAGGTGGTGTTCGACGACGCCGGTCGCGGGTACTTCGCGCAGGGCTCGGCGACGAACTCGGGCGTGGTGGGTGCCGACAACGGATGGGCGAACGAGTCCCCCGCCTTCCACGACTTTGCCGCGAAGCCGATGGTGCTGAACGGCAAGAGCTACACGACCGCGGTGCCGTTCCCGCCGCTCGACCCGAGCGCGAGCGAGCTCACCGGTCCGTTCCTGCCCTTCGGCACCCCCGCCGCGCCGGGCATGGTCATCCCGGCCGTGCCGGACGAGGGCATCGTCGCGGGCAACGGCACCGTCTACTCCTTCGACGCGACGGCGGCGGACGCGACGGGCAGCCTGCGGCTGGAGGGCTGGGGCTTCCGCAATCCGTACGGCATCGGCCTGGACCCGAACGACCCCGGCACGCTGTTCGTGACGAACAACGGGGCGGACACGCGCGGCCGGGCGGGCGAGACGATGCTGCCGATCGACGAGGAGGACATCACGATCATCGAGTCGCGGCCGATCGACGAGGAGTTCGACGACTTCTTCACGATCCGGATCGGCGGCGATGAGGAGTTCTTCGGCTGGCCGGACTTCTTCCACGACCCGGACGACGGCGAGGTGCTGCCGGTGACGGACGAGGAGTTCTGCGAAGAGCTGGACCCGTGTCCCGAGTTCGTGCTCGACGCCGGCTTCCGCAACAGCCTGGACGTCGAGGACGCGTTCACGGAGCTCGGCTATCATACCTCCGCGAACAAGTTCGATTTCTCGACGGACCATCACTTCGGCTTCGACGGCCAGGCGTTCGTCGCGGAGACGGGCTCCTTCATCCCCGTGACCGGAGCCACGGAGTTCACGGGCTACAAGGTCGTGCGCGTGGATCGCTCCGGTGGTGTGACCGACTTCATCGTCAACACGGGCGATTCGCCGGCGACGCTGTTCGATCCGGACGGCTTCGACAAGCCCATCGACGTGAAGTTCCGCAACGACGCGATGTTCATCGTCGACTTCGGCGCCTTCGAGCCGGGCCTCGGGATCGTCGATCCTGGCAGCGGCAAGCTGTGGGTGGCGTGCCACGGCGCGGGCGCGTGCAAGAAGCTGGGGCTTTCGACGAGCCTCGCCTCCAGGTAGGCAAAGGGGTGCGGCGCGCGGGGCGCGGCTCAGCCGGAGCCGCGCTCCGCCGGCCCGCCGATCGTGTTCAGCCGCACGATCCAGGCGCACAGCTCGTGTGCGCTCTCCCTCGAGATCGACGGGGAATGGGGGAACGCGAGTCGCAGCGGCCGCTCGCCGATCCGCTGTCGGGCCGCGCGCGTGAGGAATACCTTCGCATCGCTGCCCAGGCGATCGACGGCCGCGCGGTCTCCGGCGAGCACGACGCGCAAGCGGTCGCCGTAGCCGTCGAACATGGCGTGCAGCCGCTCGCCGAAGCGGGGGTCGGCGACCACGAACGTCGCACCGCCGCCGCGGAGCGCCGCCTCGACGGCTTCGACCAGGCTCGCGTTCAGATGCGCGACGATGACGGGCCGTTTCACGGCGGCGACCGCCCGCTCCACGAGTGTGGCGTGGAAGGACGTCGTGACGACCAGGTCCGCCGGGGCGAGCTCCGCCTCGAGGGTCTCGACCGCGGCCCGCATGGCATTCACCTTGGGCGGGCGCACACCGAAGGTGTCCAGCCCGAAATCGTTGGCCAGCTCGGTGACGAGGCCGGTCGTCTGGTCCTCGTTCGATTCCACGACGGCGCAGCGGAGCGTCCGCCGCCGGGTGCACCGATGCACCAGCCCCGGCAGCTCGGGAACCGACCAGCGCCGCACCCATCCGGCCGTCAGCACATCGGTCAGCCAGCGCCCCGTCTCCGCGAACAGCTCCTCGTTCAGCCGGCCCTGGTCCGCGACGTACATTCCGGAGCGCGGACGGATCTCCACCAGTCCCTCCCGCGCCAGCTCGCGATACGCCGCCGCGACGACGCGGTGGTCGACGCCGGTTTCCCGCTTCACCTCGCGCACGCTGGGCAGCCGACTGCCCGAGCGCAGATGCCCCAGGTGCAGCCCGGCCACGATCCGCTGCCGCAGCCGATCCACGACATCGTAATCCGGATTCATGCTCGCTTCCCTCGCCGGCGCGTTCCTTCTCCTCTTCGGCCCGCCTCCAGAATACGCGCTTCTAGCCGCACGCGTGCGGGAGGCCCGCCCTTCCTCAGGGCCCTCCGCACCTCCGCCTCATTCGTGTCACGCCTTCCCCGCTACCGTTTCGATCTCCCATCCTCGCCCGCATCCTGGTTGACGCCGGCGTCCCGAGAATCCAACGTGAGAACCGGCCACCGCAAGGTGACCCGCTCGACCCGCCGCCCTACGCTCCGCGTCCCGGCGAGGCTCCGATGAACGTGCTGCTCTTCTCCATGCCGGATTCCTTCGAGCACATGCCGTCGCTGGTGATCCGCCTGCCGAACGGCGCGCTCCCCTCCCTGGCCGCGAACGTGGACGCGCACCACCGCGTCGGCGTCGCCGATCTCGTGCTCGTGCAGGCGCGCGTGCGCGAGACGGTCGAGCGCCTCGTGCGCGAGTGGAGGCCCGATGTGGTCGGGCTCTCGGTCATGACGTTCCAGCGGCCGACCGCTCACCGCCTCGTGCGGCTGCTGCGCGCGCTCCGCCCGGGCGTCCGCCTGGTCGTCGGCGGCTACGACGCCAGCCTCGAGCCTACAGCCTATATGGATGCGGAGGACGGCGCGGATTTCATCGTGCGCGGCGAAGGCGAGTCCACGTTCCGCGAGCTGCTGCGCGCGATCGAGGCCGGTGGCGGGTACGCGCGGATCGCGGGGCTGACGTATCGTGCCGAGGGCCGCTACGTCCGCAACCCGGATCGACCACCCGCCGATCTGGACGGCGGGGATATCCGGCCGCCCGCGCGGGACGCGCGCATGCTCTCCGGCTACACGGTCCTCGGCCGGCCGGTCGACGTGGTCGAGACCTCTCGCGGCTGCACGTTCGATTGCAGCTTCTGCTCGATCATCGAGATGCGCGGCCGAAACTTCCACCGATACCCACTCGAGCGGGTCCTCGACGACATCCGCGATGCCCGCGCGCGCGGCGCGCGCGTCATCTTCCTGGTGGACGACAACATCGTGCTGGACGTGAGGCGCTTCGAGGCGCTGTGCCGCGGCATCGTCGACAGCGGCCTCGACGACCTCGACTACGCCGTGCAGGCGATGACCTCCACCCTCGCGAACCACGGCGAGAGCCTCGCCCCGCTCATGCGCCGCGCCGGCTTCCGCTACGTCTTCCTCGGCATCGAGAACGTGCTCGAGGGGGACCTGGCGTTCCTCCGCGCGCGTCGCAAGAACACCCGCCGCGTCGCCGGGCGCAGCGCCGGCAATGCCGCGCTCGAGGCGATCCGCCACGTCCACCGCAACGGGATGGTGGTCATCGGCGGGCTGATCGTGGGCAACCCCGACGACACCGCCGAGTCCATCGAGGCGAACCTCGACTTCGCCCGTCGCCACATCGACTGGCCCTACATCCAGCACCCAATGCCGTACCCGGGCACCCCCATGACCGTCGATTTCCGCGCGCGCGGACTCATCGAGAGCGAGCGCGTCGGGGAGTACGACGGAACCACCGCCGTCGTCAGGACGCGCCACCTCTCGCGCGAGGAGGTGACGTTTCTGCGCTGGAGGGCCGAGCGCTGGATGAAGGTGCGCTTCCTGCCCGCCGCGCTCCGTCACGACCCGATCTTCGTGCTGCGCAACGCCCCCCGGCTGCTCGCCCACACGTTCCGCGGCAGCACCTGGCGCACGTGGCTCCGCCTCGAGGACGAGCGGCAGGCGTTCCGCCGCTACTGCGCGATCCGGGAGCGCGAGCGCATCTTCCTGGACGAGTCGGTTGTCGGTGCGGACCGCCACATTGCCTCCGCCGGCGGGCGGTCGCCCGCCGACGAGCCGACCGCCGACGCGACTCCAATGCGAGCCCTCCCATGACCGACTCCGCGACGATCTTCCCGGTGCTCGAGGCCCTCGACTTCGCCGCGCACAAGCACCGCGAGCAGCGTCGCAAGGGCGTCGAGGCGTCGCCTTACGTGAACCACCTGATCGAGGCCGCGAGGCTGCTCGCGGAGCACGGCGTCACCGACCTCGTGACCCTCCAGGCCGCGATCCTCCACGACACGATCGAGGACACGAAGACCACCGCCGCCGAGCTCGAGGCCGAGTTCGGGCCCGAGGTCCGAGCGGTCGTCGAGGAGGTCACCGACGACAAGACGCTGGAGAAGCGTGAGCGGAAGCGGAAGCAGATCGAGCACGCGCCGCACCTCTCCGAACGCGCGAAGCTGGTGAAGATCGCGGACAAGATCTCCAACGTCCGTGGCGTCGTCCACCACCCGCCCGCGAAGTGGTCGATCGAGCGCCGCCGCGATTATCTCGCCTGGACGCGCGAGGTCGTCGACGGCTGCCGCGGCTGCAACCCCGAGCTCGAGGCGCTCTACGACCAGGAGCTGAAAGCGGGGCGGCGGGCGCTGAAGCGCGAGGCCGCACGAACGCCCTGAGGCAGCAATCCACCTAGCCCTAGCCCTTGCCCCTGCCCTAGCCCTGCTACGCTGTAGGCTTCGCCCCCCGCTCGCGCGTTCCACTGTCATGCGACGACGAGAATTCCTCCGCCTCGGCGCCGCCGCGCTCGCCGGCACCGCTCTCGGCTGCGGCGGCCGGGACCCGATCGAGCCGACGTTCCAGCAGAAGCTCGGCAAGCTGTCGGCGCGGCCCGGCTCGCCCTCGGGCTCGCTGTTCGTGCCCGGCAAGCACGCGCTCGGCATCGCCGACCGCGACGCGTACGTCTACCTCCCGCCCGGCCACGACGCGTCGGTCCCCGCGCCGCTCGTCGCGCTCTTCCACGGCGCCGGCGGCAGCGTCGACAGCTGGGCGACTCCCTACGCGCACGCCGACCGCCTCGGCCTCGTGCTGCTGATCGCGCAGTCGCAGGACGCGACGTGGGACCTCGTGCGAGGCGGCTACGGCGTCGACGTCGCCACGCTCGACCGCGCGCTCGAGATCACGTTCTCGCGCTGCGCGATCGATGCCGCCGCCGTCACGTTCCTCGGCTTCTCCGACGGCGCCTCCTACGCGCTCTCGCTCGGCACATACAACGGCGACCTGGTGAGCCGCGCTGTCGCCTTCTCCGCCGGCTTCTGGGAGGGCCTCCGCTCCGAGCCGAAGCCGCGCATCTTCATGTCGCACGGCACCGCCGATCCGATCCTGCCGATCGACGCGACCGGGCGCGTCATCGCGGACGAGCTGCGCGGCAACGGCTACGACCTCACGTTCGTCGAGTTCGACGGCGGCCACGAGGTCCCGCCCGAGATCAGCGAGGCGGCCTTCGACTGGATCGCTGCGGCGTAGCCCCGGCACCCCGGCCGCTGGAACGGCTTTCGCGGAGCCGTTCGTCGCGCAGCTTGCCGTGAATCTCCACCGGGGCGGAGCGTGCACAGCGATCTCCGACGCCGAGCCGAGCACGTCGTCGTCGTCTCGATCGACGGGCTGAAGCCGGAATACTACCTCGACGAGCGCCGGCCGACGCCCGCGATCCGATCGCTCATGCGGCGGGGCGCGCACGCGGCGGCCGTGCGCGCTATCTTCCCGTCGCTCACCTACCCATCGCACGTCACAATGGTGACCGGCGCGCTGCCCGCGCGACACGGCGTGTGCGCGAACCAGGCGATCGAGCCGGTGGAGAACCCGCCGTGGCTGAAGGACGCGAGCCTGATCCGCGTGCCGGCGCTCTGGGACGTCGTACGCGACGCCGGCGGCACGACCGCTTCGCTGAACTGGCCGATCACCGTCGGCGGCGCGATCGACTGGAACCTGCCGGACGTGTGGCCCGGGAGCGACGACGCCGTCGTGCGCGCAATGGCGGAAGCGAGCGAGCCGGCCGGACTCCTGGCCGAGCTCGAGCGGGAGGCCGCGGGCAAGCTGAAGGTCGACAACTTCAGCAGCGATCTCCTCGCCCACGACCTCCGGCTCGCCGCGATGGCGGCCTATCTGTTCGAGCAGCACCGCCCCACGCTGCTGCTCGTGCACCTGGAGGCGGTCGTCCAGATTCCGCAGCGGACCGGCTGGGGCAGCCCGCGCCGCGCGTCCGCCATCGCCTGCGCGGACGTCGTCGTGGCGTCGCTGCTCGAGGCCATCGAGCGCGCCGGAGCCCGGGATGACACCGCGATCGTGGTCGCCGGCGACCACGGCATGACCGAGGTGCACACGCAGCTGCGCCCCAACGTCTGGCTCGTGCGCGCGGGCCTGCGCCCGG
Organism: uncultured Gemmatimonadales bacterium; assembly: GCA_963798855.1. Taxonomy (GTDB): domain Bacteria; phylum Gemmatimonadota; class Gemmatimonadetes; order Longimicrobiales; family RSA9; genus CAWCUU01. The sequence goes on from CAWCUU010000003.1 coordinate 855,193, forward strand.
AGAGCTTCACCGGCGACGACGACTGGGACGCGTTCTTCCACGCGCTCGGCGGCAGCTCGCTGCTGCGCGTGCGCCCGCCGGTCGTGAAGAACGCCGCCGCGGTCCGCCGCATCCTCGAAGAGCTGCCGCCCGGCATCCGCCAGGCGCTGCGCATCGTCGAGCGCGACGAGCTGGACGCGCTCGGAAGCGACGCGGACTCCCCCTTCGCGCTCGCCGTCTCGCCCGGCTTCGTCCTCGATCGCCGCGCCGAGGGGCCGGACCTGCAGCCGAACCCCGGCATGAGCCACGGGCATCACCCCGACGAGCCCGACATGAACACCGGCTTCGTCGCGGCCGGTCCGGGCGTCCGGCCCGGCGCGGTCGCACCGGTCCTGCCGCTCACGGCCGTCGCTCCATTCATCGCCGGACTGCTCGGCCTCGACCTCGCCGCCCCCGACGGTGAGCTCTACCCCGGGCTGCTGGACGACTGAGTCCCCACCCCTCGGCCTCCTCCTGACGCGGCCGGCGGATAGGCGAGGATCGGGAATTTTCCCGACGCGATGGCCGCCTCCTGCCGACAGACACGCGGCCGCGTCCGAACGATCTTCCCCGAGCGGCGGTAGACCGCCGGGAATCTGCGAGGAGGACGCCATGGCCACGATCGAGAGGATCACCACCCGGCCGCACCAGGTACCGCCACCCGCCCCCCTCGGCGACCAGGTCCGCCGGTTCTTCCTCGTCTACGGCATCCTCTCGTCGGTGCTGTACGTCGCCACCGATCTGGTCGGCGGCCTCCGCTACGAGGGCTACAGCTTCCTCTCCCGCACCGTGAGCGAGCTGTCCGCGATCGGCGCGCCGTCCAGGCCGATCGTCGTGCCCTTCTTCCTCGCGTATGCGCTCCTCGCGATCGCGCTCGGCTTCTCCGTCCGCGCGTCCACGGCGCGCCAGCGCGCGCTGCGCGTCACCGGCGCGCTGCTCGTCGCCTACGGATTCGTCTGCCTGCTCGGCCCGTTCGTCCCGATGCACATGCGCGGCGTGGAACCGACGCTCACCGACACCATGCACATCGTCCTGACCGGCGTGATCGTCCTCGTGATCCTGCTGTCCATCGCGTTCGGCGCCTCCGCGGCCGGCAGACGCTTTCAGCTCTACTCGATCGCGACGCTCGTGACGGTGCTCGTGTTCGGCCTGCTCACCGGCGTGGAGGGTCCCCGCATCGCCGCGAACCAGCCCACGCCGTGGGTCGGGCTCACCGAGCGGGTCACCATCTACGCATGGCTGCTCTGGGTCGCGGTGCTCGCCCTGATCCTGCTGCGCCGCCGCGCTTACGGCGGCCGCGGCCGCTCGGTGGTCGGTCCGCCGCCGACGGACAGGGCGCGCGAGTGGCTCGGCGTGGCCTGAGGCTCACTCCCCGGCGCGACGGCTCCTTCCACTCCTCTCCCGCTTTCCCGACGGCGGTTGCGATCGCGCGCGCAACCGCTACCGTAGCGTCTGAAGCTCCCGACGGCAGGCCCCACCGCCGCGCGCGCCCTCGACTTCGGAGACCCATGGACCGCCGCACCTTCGTCCGCACCTCCGCCCTCGCCGCAGCCGGAACGCTCGTCCCCCCCGCGCTCGCGCCCGCCCCCGCGCTCGCCCAAGCGCGCGCAAGCGCGCGCCGCGCCGACCTCGTGCTCCGCGGCGCGACCGTCTTCGATGGCAGCGGCGCGCCCGGCCGCGAGCTGGACATCGCCGTGACCGGCGACCGCATCTCCGCGATCGGCCCGCGCCTGCCGGCCGGCGCCGAGGAGATCGACCTGCGCGGCCTCGCGCTCGCGCCGGGCTTCATCGACATCCACTCGCACGCCGACCTGCCGCTGTTCATCGAGCCGAAGGCGGAGAGCCGCATCCGCCAGGGCGTCACGCTCGAGGTCGTCGGCCAGGACGGCAGCTCCGTCGGGCCGTGGTCGGAGGACGAGTACCAGGCAACGCGCCGGCGCTACCACGAGCGCTACGGCGTCGACATCGACTTCCGCGACCCACCCGGCTTCCTCGCCGCGATCGACCGGCTGCGCCCCGCGGTCAACGTCGCCAGCATGGTCGGCAACGGCACCGTGCGCGGCCTCGTCGTCGGCGACGAGAACCGCCCCGCGACCGAAGCGGAGCTGGCGCGGATGAAGGAGGAGGTCCGCAAGGCGATGAGCGGCGGCTGCGTCGGCGCTCTCCAGCGGCCTCGAGTACACGCCGTCCGGCTTCGCCGACACCGCCGAGCTCGGCGCGCTCGCGTCGGTGCTGAAGGGCACCGGCTACCGCTACGCGTCGCACATGCGCAACGAGGACGACCGGCTGCTCGGCGCGATCGAGGAGGCGATCCTCGTCGGCCGGCTCGGCGGCGTGCCCGTCGAAGTCTCGCACCTGAAGGCGCAGGGCAAGCGCAACTGGTGGAAGGAGGACGCCGCCCTCGACCTCTTCGAGAAGGCGCGGGCCGACGGCGTCGACGTCGCGTTCGACGTCTACCCCTACACCGCCTACCAGACCGGCCTGTCCAACCTCTTCCCCACGGCGCTGCGCGCGGGCGGCACCGACGCGTTCCTCGCGCGCCTGCGCGACCCGGCGACGGCCGCGCAACTCGAGGCCGCGTGCCGCGCGAAGGTCGAGCTGCTCGGCGACTGGAACGCCGTGCAGATCACCTCCGCCGGCGAGTCCGCCGCCTGGGCCAACGGCCGGCGCATGGGCGACCTCGCCAGCGAGCGCGGCAAGGACCCGTACGCGCTGACCGTCGAGCTGCTCGAGGCGAGCCACGGCGGCGCCGGCATGATCGGCCACGCGATGGGCGAGGACAACGTCGAGAAGCTGATCGCCCACCCGCTCGCCGCGATCTGCTCCGACGGCGGCGCGTACGCCCCGTACGGTCCGCTCAGCACCGGCTCGCCGCACCCGCGCGGCTACGGCACCTTCCCCCGCGTGCTAGGCCGCTACGTCCGCGAGAAGAAGGCGCTCCCGCTCGAGGCCGCGATCCACAAGTGCACCGGCGAGCCCGCGCGACGCCTGCTGCTGAAGGACCGCGGCACGATCGCCGTCGGCGCGTTCGCCGACCTCGTCGCCTTCGACCCCGCCACCGTCGCCGACCGCGCGACGTACGAGAAGCCGCACCAGTACCCGGTCGGGATCCCGGTCGTCGTCGTGAACGGCGTCGTCACGCTGCGCGACGGCGAGCACACCGGGAAGCTGGGCGGGCGGGCGGTGAGAGGGCAGGCGAGGGTCTGAACCGCGCGGGCGCGGGCGCGGAGGACTCCGGGCGAGCGCGTGGTTGGAGCGCGGGCGTGAGCGGGCGGCGGGGCTCCGCATAAAAGGCGCGCCAATGTCTGGCTTTCTCCTACGAGGCACGCGGGTGTCTTCCGATTGTCCCCGCTCGGGTGGCGGGGCTCATTGGTAGCAATCCCGCGGCTCCCCGCCGGCCCTTTGGCGCGGACGGCCGAGCCGCCTCCCGAAGGAGGGCTACCATGGACCCCGCCCCCGGACCGGTCTCACGACGTCGCTTCATGCGCACCGCCGGCATACTCGGCGCCGGTCTCGTCGCCGGCTGCACCGACAGCCCGACGACTTATGATGCCCCTGTACGGCTCGCCCGATCCGGCGGCGGCAAGCCGACGACGCGCAATCCTCTGCGGATCCCGACCGTACAGGCGCCTACAGGGACGCTGACGGCGGCGCCGGCGACGGTCGAGCTCGGCGGCGGCCGCAGCGCCGGCGTCTGGGCGTACAACGGGCAGTTCCCGGGGCCGACGCTGCAGCTCTCGACCGGAGGCACGAACACGATCCATCTCGTGAACGGCCTCGCCGAGCCGACGATCACGCACTGGCACGGCATGCTCGTGAACGAGGCCAACGACGGCCATCCCAAGTTCGCCATCGCGCCGGACGGCACCTACGACTACAGCTACAACGTCAGCCAGCGCGCGACGCTGAACTGGTACCACCCGCACCCGCACATGCTGACCGGCGAGCAGGTCGCGATGGGGCTTGCCGGCGCCTTCATCATCCGCGACTCCGTGGAGGCGGGGCTCGGCCTTCCTGCCGGGCTGCCGTACGAGGTGCCGCTCATCGTGCGCGACGCCACCTTCGACCGCGCCGGCAACATGCTCTACAAGCCGCGCAGCGGCGGTTTCGATGGCGACACGCCGCTCGTGAACGGGACTCTGGACCCGACGTTCGCCGCGGACGCGGCGGTCTACCGCTTCCGAATCCTGAACGGCAGCAACGCCCGCATCTACCGCTTCGTCCTGAGCAGCGGCGACCCCTTCATCCTCATCGGCAACGACGGCGGGCTGCTGTCGGCCGCCAGCTCGCTGACCGAGATCAAGCTCGCCCCGGCCGAGCGCCTGGACGTGCTCGTGGATCTCAGGACACGCGGCGGGTCCACGCTCATGCTGCGCGACCTGAACACCGGCTGGGACCTGCTCGAGATCGTGGTCGGGAGCCGCGTGGTGAGCAATCTGACGATCCCGACGTCGCTGTCGACCATCACGCCGCTGGGGATCGCCACCGTGACCCGCGACTTCAGCTTCGACGGCATGAGCAAGATCAACGGCAAGCTCTACGACGTGAACCGCATCGACTTCGAGGTCACGAAAGGCGTCACCGAGCTCTGGCGCTTCACGACCCGGGGCAACGCGCCGCACCCCGTCCACGTCCACGGCGCGTACTACCAGATCCAGTCGCGCGCCGGCGGGCGAGCCCAGGTCTTCCCCTGGGAAGCCGGCTGGAAGGACACCGTGCTGCTCGAGGACGGCGAGACCGTGGAGGTGCTGATCCGCTTCGACCACACGGCCGTCAGCGGGACCTACCTCATCCACTGCCACAAGCTCGAGCACGAGGACATGGGCATGATGTCGAACTTCGACGTCTCCTGAGACGACGCATCGACAGCGGGGGCCGTCCCGCCACCCGCGGGCGGCGCAGTCCCCGGGGAGCGATCGCATCCCCGGCCAGCCAATGTCCTCGGGGGCTATTGCGCCACGCCTGCGCAGCCCGCTTTCGCCGGGTGCTATGGCGAGGATCTGGGCGGCGGTGGATTTTCGATCAGGTCGCCGCCCGGCGACCCCGGCTCGCGACTCGTGTGGTTGGTCTTTCCGCGGACGCGACAGGTAACCGTCTACCGCTCCTCGCGCGACATCCGCGTGCTGGTGGAAGGGGAGGAGCTGACAGGCGACAATGTGCTCCCGGGGTTCGCGGTCGAGGTAGCAGAGCTGTTCCGGCTGTAGGCGTCGACCACGGCCTCCACGAACGCGCGGTCCGCGGGTGCCAGCTCGAGGCCCCGCAGCTCCTCGCGCGCGACCCAGCGCACCTCCTCGTGCTCGAGCGCCCGTGGCTCGCCGGAGACTTCCACCTCGACGAACGAGATCAGGAACTCCGAGCCCGGGTCGCGGTGCGCGAACACCGGCTCGCCGGCGGCGACGACCTCCAGTCCCAGCTCCTCGCGCAGCTCCCGCCTCGCCGCGTCCAGCCACGACTCGCCCGCCTCCACCTTGCCGCCCGGGAACTCCCACAGCCCGCCGTGCCGCTTGTGCAGGGCGCGGCGGCAGAGCAGGAAGCCTCCGTCGCGACGGATCACCGCGGCGAGGACGGGGGTGGCGGCGGTATCGGGCTGGGGAGACTGTCATCGGCATGCCGTCCTCAGAGGGAAACCCACGCTGCGCCCCGCGATCGCGGCATCACGGTCCGGAGATCGGTCGACGATGCGGTGCGTCCGGACCTGCCCGTGCCCGGCGCGGCAAAGTCCCCAACACTCGCAGCGCCGCGCAACCCGTGGGGAGTTGACCCCACCAGGCACGGCAAAGTCCCCAACACTCGCAGCGCCGCGCAACCCGTGGGGAGTTGACCCCACCAGGCACGGCAAAGTCCCCAACACTCGCAGCGCCGCGCAACCCGTGGGGAGTTGACCCCACTAAGGAGCGGCAAACTCCGCAGCACTCGCCCCGCCGCGCAACCCGTGGGGAGTCGACCCCACCGGCGAACCCGATCGTCGACGCTCGCGGGCGCCGGCCGGCACCGGGCACAGCCCATGATGCGCCACTCAGCTCCCGCCCCTCCGCTTCGACCGCGAGATCACATCCGACGAGCGCATCCGGCTCGTCGAGCTCGAGTAGGCGCGCTGGTAGAGGTACTTCGCGTCGGCCTCGCTGAGCATGACGCCGTCCTCCTCGAAGCGCTCGGCCATCGCGGCGAGGTCGTCGACCTCCTCGGCGAGCCGTTCGTCGCCGGCCGGCATCTCGGCGCGCAGCCGCCGCGACGTCGCCTCCAGGCACTTTCGCGCCTCGTCGAACTCGCCGCGATCGCGGTGCTCGAGCGCCTTCGTGCGCGCGTCCGCCGCTGCGAGCAGCAGCATCTCGCGACGCACCTCCGGGCTCACGACCGCGCCGCCCGCGAGCGAGGCGGTGATCGGCAGCCGCAGCTCGCGCCGCTCGACGCCCGCCGCGGACACCACGTCGGCCGTGACGACGAGCGTGGCGACGTCGACCGCCTCGTCGCCCTCCGACGCCGGCACGAGGAATTGCGCGAGCAGCGACTTCGGCTCGCGCGCGTACAGGTCGCCGAGGCTGAGTCGCCGACCGCCCTCGACGTCCGCCCCCGCGTAGGCGTGGTGGATCAGCGCTAGCGTCGCTCCCGCCGCGGGTCGCACCTCGACCTCGACGTTCTGCGCCGACAGCGCGAGCAGCCCGTCGATCTCGGCGCCGAAGACCTCCGTCGCCTGGTCAGCGTGCTCAATGTAGTACGTGCCGCCGAGTCCCGCGTCGGCCATCCCCCGCAGCAGCCGCTCGTTGTAGCCGTCGCCGAAGCCGATCGTCGTCGTGCCGACCCCCTCCCGCCCGGCCGTCGCGGCGAGTCCCACGAGCTGGTCGTGATCGACGATGCCCGCGTTCGCGAGACCGTCCGTCATCAGCAGCACGCGGTTCACGGCGCCGTCCCGACGATTGCGCGCGACCAGCTCCCGGCCCTTCAGCCACCCGCCGCTCAGGTTCGTCGAGCCGCCCGGCCGGATCGCCTGGATGGCGTGGGTCAGCCCCGCCTGCTCTCCGCCGGTCCCCGGCTCCGCCACCGTGCGAACTTCGTCGTCGTAGGCGACGACGCTCACGACGTCCTCGGGCGCGAGCCGTCGCACGAGCTGCACCGCCGCCTCCTTCGCGGCCTCGAGCTTCTCGCCCGCCATCGACCCCGACCGGTCCAGCACGAGCGACAGGTTCAGCGGTGCGCGCCGATCGCCCGGAGGCGCCTCGCCCTCGAGCCGCAGCAGCACGTGCACGACGTGCTCGGTGCCGCCCTCGGCGGGCTGATGGTCCAGGTAGATCGTCGTCTTCATGGCGTGCCTCCTCGCGTGCGCTGCGTTTCGCCGCAGGTGTGTCCGGCGGGCGAGGATGAAGGTACGTCGGGGATCTGACAGCGCGCCGGGAAGGCGTCATCCGGCAGCATCGTCGAGGTCCTCCCCCTCATCGCGCTCCTCCCCATCGAGCAGCGCGAGGTCGAACGGATCCAGCTCCCCGCGCTCGAGGTCATCGTAGAAGTCGTCGAGGTCGGCGTCGTCGCGATCAATGTCTTCCGCCTCGTCGCGATCAATGTCGTCCGCGTCGTCGGTCATGCCTCACCTTCCGCGTTCGGAGAAAGCCGCCGAGGCCCGGCGGTGCCGGGGCTCCGGGCGGCGCATCGTCCAATGATGGCGGGTCACTCTGACAGCGAGATCACCCGCGCGGCCGGCGACGCGAGGTGCGATGTCCTTGTTCCCGCCCCCGGCCGCCTCTAGACTGAGGATCGTGCACAGCCGACCGACCACCCAGCACACGTTCTCCCGCCGGAGCTTCCTGGCGTTCGTGGGTGCCGTTCCGGCGTTGCTGGCCGCCCGGCGCTTTCCCCGCGAGGAGGCCGGCTCGCGCCACACCATCCGATCGGCATCACACCCGATCGGAATCGAGCTCTACTCCGTCCGAAACGAGCTCGCGCGCGATCTGCCCGCCACGCTGCGCGCCATATCGCGAATCGGCTATCCGGTGGTCGAGTTCTATGCCCCCTACTTCGACTGGACCTTCTCCCACGCCAAGGAGGTCCGATCGTTGATGGACGACCTCGGACTGCGCTGTCACTCGACGCACAATGCCTTCCCCGCCTTGAGCCCCGGAACGACGATGGCCAAGGCGATCGAGCTCAACCAGATCCTCGGGTCGCGCTACATCATCCTCGCCAGCCCCCCGGACGGTACCCGATCCGGCGACGACTGGAAGCGGCTCGCCGCCCGGCTCACCACCGCCCTCGATGAGCTCCGTCCCCATGGCCTCCTGGCCGGGTATCACAACCACGACGCCGAATGGGCCGAGCTGCCCGGATCCGACCAGCGAATCCTGGAATTCCTCGCCGCCAACACACCGGACGACTTCGCCCTCCAGCTCGACGTCGGCACCTGCATGGAAGCCGGAGCCGATCCCGTCGCCTGGATCCGCTCCCATCCCGGACGCATCAGGAGCGTGCACCTCAAGGACTGGGCGCCGCCAACCGCCTCCGGCAATGGTGGCTACCGGGTGCTGTTCGGCGAGGGAATCGCGCCGTGGAAGGACATCATCGCGGCCCTCGAATCGACCGGAGGCGTCGAGTACTACCTCATGGAGCAGGAAGGCAGCCGCTTCTCCGAGCTCGAAACCGCCGCGCGCTGCCTCGACTCCTGGAAGAAGCTCCGCGGCCCATCCTGAACCCGAAGCGCCCCGGCGGAGCCGCGCCCCGCCGCAGGCGACGCCCCGCAGTCCGCGCCCCGCCGCAGGTGGCGCCCCGGGGTCCGCGCCCGCCGCAGGCGTGCCCGGCGACGCCGTCACGCCGCCTCGATGCCCTCCGGCAAACCGTCGCCGCCCGCGAGCGCCGCCTTCAGCCGCCGCGCGTGGCTGCACGCACCGCGGTACTCGAAGCCCGGGCACGAGCACTCGACGTCGCCCGCCGGATCCACGATCAGGTCGTAGGCCGTCCCGCGCCCCGACGTGCTCTCGGCGACGTACCGCTTCGGCTCCGGCCCCGCGAGCGCCGCAGTACCGCAGCGCCCGGCGCATCGCCTCGCTGACCGGGCCGGAAAGCGCGGACCCCGACGTGCCCTCGAAGCCGGAGGCCGCGGCGGAGCCCGAGGCGGCCCCCGCCTCGACCTGGTGCGGGAACAGCCCCGTCGCAATGTGCTCCGGAGAGGTGTGCTTCGGTACTGGCTGCATGCCTGCCTCCGCTCGGTAGGGCCGCAGAAGGCTCCGCCCGGGCGGGACAAAAAAATCCCGCAGCCGGGCTGCGGGTCGCGACTGCGGATCTCGCACGCCTTTAGTCCCCTGTTCGCCCCGTTCGGAGCCGGGCCGGGCCAAGTAGCGGCCGTAACTGCCCACCCGTTCGCGTCCGCGGAGGGCGCGGTTTGTAGACTACCGTCGGGACGACGTCGCGGCAACCGCGCCGCCGGCTCGGGTGGTTGTGACGCGACTGCTGCCCCTGCCGCGCCTGCTCCACGATAGCGCGAGCCTCTGACAGCGACCCGCCCGAACGTCCCAGTGGGATCTTCACTCCGGGTCCCGCTGCTCCCCCAGCCCGATGTCGCTCCACGACACCGCACCCCTCCAGCCACCGAGCGGCAGCGGCTCGGGCCACACCGGCCGCGCCAGCGACCGGCGTGTCGCGGGAAACCAGGCCAGCTCACGGGCTTCCCCGAGCCGATCCGCCGCGGAGCGGCACCACACGCCGCGGAGCCGCGCCTCGCGGACGCGCTCGCCGACCGCCTGACACGCGGCCCGTGGGACTTCCTGCCCGTCGCCCCCGAGCGGGTAGGTCGTCGGGAGCCCCAGGGCCTCGAGCCCCACCGAGCTCACCGCGTCCGCCACGCGCTGCGCGCGCGGCAGCGTCGCTGCGACGAGCACGAACGCCCCGTCATCGAGGTCCTCGGGGCGGACCGGCGACCCCGCGAGCAGGCGCTCGAGCTGGAGCCGCGCCGTGACGACATCGCCGTTCAGGTACAGCGTGGGGAACGAGTCGGGAGGGTTCCAGCGCCCGCCCGCCATCCTGGCGAACGACGTGTCCAGCGGGTCGGCCCAGTCCGGATCGGCGACGCGAAGCCAGACGCGGCCGTCCGGCAGGCGGACCGCGCGCGGCTTCAAGGCTGGATGCGCCGCAGATCGAACATCGAGCGTACCGCCTCCAGCACCTCGCCGTGCCGCCCCGCGTACGCGAGATCCAGCAGCGACCGGCCGCCGAGCCCCTCCGCCGGCCGCCGCACGACGGCCGCGATCCGCTCCCGCTTCACGCGCCGATCCAGCACGTCGGTCGCGGCGGCGAGATCCGCGAGGGCGGGACCGCGATCGGCCGGCACGCCGGCCCTGCGCCACTTCGACAGCGCCTGTCGGCTGACGTCGAACGCCCGCGCCGCATCGCTCGCGCTGAGTCCCCACAGCGCGATGAAGCGCTCCAGCGGCTCCGCCCGCAGGCGCCTGTCGAGGTCGTCCGTGAGCGCCCGGAGCCAGCCTTCGTCCGGGGCCTCGGCGACCAGCGCCTCGGCCGCGTCGTGGGGTGTGCGTCCGCTCATGGTCGCGCTCCTGAATCCGGTCTTCCTGCTGAAATTTCGCCGGAACGCAACCAAATGTCAACCTGACGCGGCGCGCCACTGCGTGCTCCGGGCGACGATCCTTCCATCACCAGCACAATCTTCCCCGTCGAAGCCGCGAGGGTAACGCCGGACACCATCCTCACGACCTCAGCCGAACCAGAAACCCTCCGCCATCGAGATCCGGCCCCCATTCCGCCACTTCGGAGAACCGACCGGACTCGAGAAGCCCCCGCACGAGACCGCGCAGCACCGGCCGCCCGCTGGATCGCCGCCCCTTGCCCGTTATCAGGTGGATCAGCCCACCCGGATGCCGCCGATGCGCCCCGCCGAGAAAGCGTTCGACGGCGACGCGGGCTTCGGTCGCGGTGAGCCCGTGCAGGTCCAGCGTGTGGTCGATCGGCCCGTCGAGCGGCTCGAACGGGTCGCGATACGGCTCGGTCCTGCGTCGCCGGCGGGGACTCATGGCCGGGGGAAGGTGCTCGGCATCACGGGCGGATCAGGCGAAGAGCGCGAGGCGGAGGCGGAGGTCGTGGTCGATGAGCATGCCCCCCCGCAACCGGTTTGCATCGTCAACTACCCTGAGACTGTACAACGCGTTATAGCACAACGATTTATGTGCGAAGACGATGATTGACCCGGTTAAACACGTGCGGTTACCTACGGTCCGAAACTCGAAGCGGTCGAGGAGTCGGGGCTCCCCGTGGCGCTCCCAGTCGCCATCGACGCTTCCCCAGGAAAGCTTTCGACGTGCGATCCAGCTTCATCGGCCGGGAGCATGGCCAGGACCGCTCACGCGATCCGCTCCTGCTTCAGCTCCGGAACGTTTTCGAGCTCCGGGTCGCAGTGGACGAGGACGGCGTCACGCTCGAGCGCGGTGGCCGCGATCCAGGCAACCGCCACCGAGAGGCCGCCGGCCGACTTGAGCCGGGCCGCCCGATCGAGGATCCCGGGCTCGCAGCTCACCCACTCGACCGGGAACGATTCCACCAGACGCACCGCATCGCGCGCGGAAGCCTCACCCTCCTCGCGCCACACGAGGTACAGCAGCTCCATCCGCGTCATGAACGAGAGGAGCGCGATCACCCGGCCCTGCTCCGCCTCGCCGAGCAGACGCTCCACTCCATCCGCGCCGGCCTCGTCGCCCCGCAGCGCCAGCAGGGCGGAGGTGTCCAGAAGTCGAACGGACGGAGCCGTCATCCACGCTTCTGCGACTCGCGCCGGCGGTCGCGGTTTCTTTCCCGCAACAGCGACTTCACCTGGCCACTGCGACCCGAGCCGCGGAACGCCCGCACCGGATCCGCCGGCAGCGGGATCACCCTCGCCGTGCCGTCCTCGATGACCCACTCGAGAACGGTGTTCGGCCCGATCTCGAGCTGCCGCCGCACCTCGGCCGGAACGGAGACCTGGCCCCGCTTCGTCACACGTGTACGCATGGATGCAAGGTTACATGATAATCGATAAGCCCACAAGTATGATGCGACGTCTGCTTGCGGTTTGCTGCCATGTCCGGACCGGAGGCATCGATCCCTTCCGGCGCTAGAGTCCACCGAGAGCGCGGTCCGCGGCCTCCCGCCAGTCGTCCTTGTGGGCCAGGGACATTGCCGCCTCGAGCCCGCAGTTCCGGAGCAGCAGGGCCAGCAGGTGAAGCCGACCATCGGTCTCTTCCGGCCCCCCGATCAGGTATCCGCCGACCAGCTCCAGCTTCTCCGGCGTGAACGCCAGGTACTGCTCGGCCGTGATCGGCTCCGGCCAGGGCCGCGCTTCGGGCAGCCGAGCTTCCTCGTCCCTGCGTCCGTAATCGGTGCCATCCATTCGCACTCCTCGGCGCGTTCCGCGGCCGCTCCGGCGGCAATGCCGGGCGCGTACCACTCGTGAAGCTAGGCCGCCAACCGGGGCGTTTCCATGTGCAGGTGCGCCACTTCGGCGAGGACGATTTTCCTCTGCATCGCAGGCGGTCGACCGGCTCGAAGAGGGGGCGGCGGAGGCGGAAGCCCCCGCCGCCAGAGCGCGGGTCCGACGTCACGAACCCGCCACCGGGGCGCCGGGCGAGCGCGACGTACAAGGATCGTGGAACGCACGCGGAGGTGCGTCCGGCGTCGGGTCCGGAAGGTCGGGGAGAACGTCATTCTCGCTCGTACCGTCGGCGAAATGAAGATGCCGACGCAGGCGGCAAGGTCCTCGTCCGTCTTTCGCTCGGAAAGCGAGATCAAGCCAGCGAGTGTGGTCGGGCAGCGGAATCCGCGTGTGCATACGTCTCGCTCAGCGAGATCTCGCCAGACCCCGATCCCGCCGCGTGCGTCGAACGCTGGAATGCGCTCACCCGCCCCGCTCGCCCACCCACCCGCTCACCCCCGCCCGGCTCGCCCCGCCCGCTCCGCGCGCATGCGGGGCGACGCTGCGCCGGCGCGCCCAGGAGCCAACGGACCGACCGACGTGCGGCTACTTGCGCCGCTTGAAGAACTGCACGGCCCGCTCGTGCCGCTCCGCCGCCTCGCGCGTCTCGAACGTACCGAGGTTGCGGCGCTTGCCCGTCTTCGGGTCCTTCTTCCGGGAGTAGAGACGGTAGCTGCCGTTCTTGAGCTTGCGAATCATCGGGCGCCTCCTGGTGACTTGGGCGCCTCCTGCCCGCTGCAGGATGAGGCCGCGGTTCATCCGGCCGGCGTCCAGCGCGGTCACATTGACCATCCTCCGACTCGGGGCGCGGCGTTGGGAAAGGTGACCGCGGTGTCGCGGCCAACTATCCCAATGCGAGAGATGGAGGGCGCCGGTGGTAAGGTTCACCGCGCGGGCGCGCCCCTAGTGCCGCAGCTGGCGATGGCCTACCACCGGGACGAACCCACCAGCCAGCTCTCGAACTCCGCTCGTTCCACCGGCTCTGCGAAGATCCCGACGCAGGCGGCAACGTCATCGTCCGTCTTTCGCTCGGAAACCGAGATCGAGCCAGAGAGCGTGCCCGGTAACCCAATCCGCGTCTGGACACGTCTCGTTCGGCGAGATCTCCCAAGACGCCGATCCCCCGGCGTGCGTCGAACGATCGAATCCGCTCGCCGCGACCGCCCCGCCCGCTCCGCCGCCATCCAGGGCGACGCCGCCACGGCGGGCTGCTCCCCTCGACGGAGCGTGTGCGGACCATGGCTCGAAGCCCTGCTCGCTGAAGTGCGCGTCGAACGTGAATACCCGATGCAGCCGTAGCCGCCGCATGACCTGAAAGCTCGTTACCGGCTCGATGCATACGTCCCCCGACACGCCTACTGGCCGGGCGTTGGCGGGTCAGGCAAGGCCGAGCTGATGCATCATCGCTGGCTGGTCCCACTGCTCCCACCGCTCCCGCACTTTGCCGTCCTGCACGTGATCCAGCAGGAGCCCCGTGATCTGAATTCCTCTGCCGGTGGGCGAAACGGACCCGAGTGGCCCCGTGTGCGTACCTGTCGCGCTCCATCGCATCGCGACCTTCTCCCCCGCGGAGAGCTGATCTTCGATGGTGAAGTGCAGATCGGGAAAGGCAGCGAGGATTCCTTCCATCATCTGCTTGAAGCCGGCAGGGCCATGGATCGCCTCGGTGCTCCCGGTGATGTGGATGACACAGTCGGCGGCGAAGACGTCGTCGGCCACGGAGAGATCGCCATGGTTGAGGCCATCCACCCATCTGCGCTCGTACTCGGGGACGTGTTCTGCTTGCATCGAGTCCTCCTGGGGAACGGGAAAGTGGTAACGGAGGTGACTGGCGATGAGGGAGCGTACGAGGCGAACCGGGACGCGTCGATTCGAAGCGCGCAACCGCGACGGTCCGGACATCATCCTCCTCGATGCGGTAGACAAGACCGAAGGGGCGCCCGCGCGCGCTGCGCTCCTCGCACAGCGCCGAGCATGCGCACGGGCCAATCCAGCGACGCAGCCGCTGCCGCCAGGCACCAATCCGCCGTCACCAACCACCCACCGAGACTCTGGGCGAGCGCGACGTACACAATCCTCGCGGACGAGCTCGTCGAGTCTGAAAAGATACGGCCGCGTTCGAGCAGTCGCGCCCTGAAGGCCGTGGCCGCGTCCCCGGAACCGCTCGCGCCGCTCCACTCGCTCCGCCGCGGCGGCGATCAGAACCATGGCGGAACGAGAACAGGCCGAAGAGCTCACCCCGCCCTCCGGAACGCCTCGAACCGCTCCGCCAGATAGTCCCGGTTCGGCCGCAGCTTCGCCGCGCGCGGGACGACCAGGCGGCCCCCGTCCAGCCCCTGCAACCCGTGCAGCAGCATCGGCCCGTCGACCTCGTCGAGCACGTCGCCGCGCACGTGCAACCGGTAGTCGGCGTCGACGCCGACGATGCCGACGTCGAACGCGCCGTGGTGGATGCGGCAGAGCGAGAGTCCGTTCGGCACCTCGGGCAGCCCGCGCTCGTCGCGGTCGGGGCGGATGTGCGCCGCGTCGAGCAGCTCCTCGTGGCGCAGGCTGCACATCGCGCAGCGCTCGCGGTAGGCCCGCAGCACGAGCCAGCGGAAGCGACGCTGGTGCAGCCGGTGCTTCACCTCGCGCGTGACGTACGCCTTCAGCGGCGCGTCCGCGTCCGGGTCGAGCGATCCCGCGCTCACGGCGCCGACCGTGTCGGCGACTAGCATGAAGGACAGCCGCTCCGGCACGTCGCCGACGACGTACGTCGGGAAGATCGGCTGGTAGACTCCGGGCTGCACGGCGACCAGATAGAGGATCGGCCGCCGCGTCTCCATGGCCCGCCGCAGCGCGACGTTGTCCGGGTGGTCCGGATCCTCGCCACGGTACTTGTAGACGAAGCGGTCGTCGCCCATCTCCGATCGGTCGTCGTAAGGACTCCTGAACGACGTCTGCACCGTGAGCGCGACGCCGCTGTCGCGCAGCGCCGCCGGCCGGAAGATCCCCTTCTGCTGATTCCAGATCGGGATCCGCCGTCCCTCGAACGTGAACCCCTCGTTGAGCCGCGCGGACGGGATGACGCCGCCGTGCTCGCGACGCAGGCGGTCGACGTGGTCGAAGAGGGCCAGGCGGAGGCGGAGGTCGCGGTCGAGGGGCATGGGTGCTCGTGATGGGATCACGGCGCGGATCGCTCAGCAGATCTCATCGCATCTGCGCACGATTCGATAGAGAGATTCGACGTCCCAGCGACAGTACTCCCTCAGCGTGCGGATCTCCGCGTCGCTCGCGGTCCGGGTCGCGACCCGCTGCGCGAGCGTCAGCGGCTGGATGCGACCTTCGCGTGCATCCTTGTACCGCCTGCCCAGCGACGCAAGCCTCGCGGGCCGCTCAATGCCGAAAGCGTTTTCCAGATTCTCCAGGCTATTGTCGGGCAGCCGATGACCCTCGGGCTTCGAGAACCTCCGTCTCCTGATCAGCTCCCGCATACGGCGACTCCGTCGCATCGGCGCCCACAGGTTCACCCACTGCACGCCGTCCCCGAACGGGTCGCCGTCCATGAGGTCGAGCAGTCGGCGCCGTTCGTCGGGCGATCCGTCCGGACCGGTTCCGTCCTCGGACGCCGAGAACACGACGACCGCGTGAACGCCCAGATCGTAGCAGCCGAGACGCCGGAATGCGCGATGGACATTGGCGCCGGCGAGCCACCTGCCGGAAGCGGGACGAATCAGATGCAGGCGCGGCCTTTGGCGCGCGCCCTTCCAGAAAAGGCTGAGCACGTATTCCTGACCGCTGCCGTTGCCTTCGAAATCCAGGTACAGCGCGGTATCGGGCACGATCGGGCCATGCCGCTCGTGCAGGAGCCTGCAGTATTCGGCCGCAGCGTTGCGACCTTCTCCGGGGTTCGGTGGCATCACGCCGGACGTTTCGAGGAGCCAACAGAGGTAGCGAACGCGCGGGAGTCGGGCGAGCAACTCCGGGACGGATCGCGGCCAGCGTCGATCCGCTGCGGCTTTCGCCGCGCGGGGCGACGTCAACTCCGGGACGCATCGCGGCCAGCGTCGATCCGCTGCGGCTTTTGCCGCGCCGGGCGTCTCCTGGTCGGCCCGTGCTCCAGCCGTTAGTGAGGATGGTGTCGCCGGCCCGCGCGATCCGCGCCAGCACCCCTGAACGCCTACGCGACGGCGTTTCCGGCGATGACCTCACGATAGAACGCGGCGCTCAGCTTTGGCGTGCGCGTCTGCGTCGCGTAATCCACGTAGTGCAGACCGAAGCGGTTCCCGTACCCGTCGGCCCACTCGAAGTTGTCCATCAAACTCCAGAGAAAGTAGCCCTTCACGGGCACGCCGTCGGACACCGCGCGCTGGAGCTGCGTGAGGTAATTGCGCAGGAACATGACGCGATCGGTGTCGTACACGTGGCCATCCGCCGCGGGCACGTCCGAGGACGAGCAGCCGTTCTCCGTGACGTAGATCTCGCCCACGTTCCAGAGCTTGTGCACGTGGTGTGGTCCCCAGTACAGCACCTCCGGACCGATGAACAGCCACGGCGACGCCATGTGCGGATACGACGCCGGATTCGGCACGACCGCGTAGCCGCTCGCGTCCGAGCTGGCGCGCACGAACGTCGGCTGGTAGATGTTGGTGCCCACGAAATCCAGCGGGCTCGAGATGATCTTCAGGTCTTCGGCGGTGAACTCCGGCGCATCCGCGCCCGTCCGTGCCAGGTACGCGTCGGTGTACTTCCCTTCCATGATCACCGTGAGGTACTGGGCGTTCAGGTCGCGCGTGGCCCGCTCGGCTGCGGCGATGTGCTGTGCGTTCTCGATCACGGGCACGCCCACCGTGATGTTCTCGGCGAGTCCCACTTTCGTGCCCGGCTTGGCGTGGGCGCGGATGGCCTGCACGGCGAGCCCGTGGCCGAGCACGGCGTGGTGGCGCGTCTGGTTGAACCGCTTGGGTGGAAGCTCGAGCCCCGGCGCGTGAATCCCGATGCGGTACCCCAGCTCGACGAAGGCGCCGAACTCGTTGATCGTGAAGATGTGTTTGACACGATCCGTGAGCCGCTCGGCGACGTAGCCGGCGTAACGGCCGAACGCCTCCGACGTCTCGCGCGATTCCCATCCGCCCACGCGGTCCTGCAGCGCCTGCGGCAGGTCCCAATGGTAGAGGGTGGCGAAGGGCTCGATGCCGTTCGCGAGCAGCTCGTCGACCAGGCGACTGTAGAAGTCGAGCCCCTTCGGGTTGGGCGCTCCACTGCCCTGCGGGAACACGCGCGGCCAGGCGATGGAAAACCGATACGCTTTGACGCCCAGGGCTTTCATGAGCTGGACGTCGCCCTTGTAGCGATGGTAGTGGTCGTCGGCGACGTCGCCGGTGGCGTTGTTGGCGACCTTGCCGGGCGTGTGCGAGAAGGTGTCCCAGATGGAGGGCCCACGTCCGTCTTCCGCGACGGCGCCTTCGACCTGATACGACGCCGTGGCGCTGCCCCAGAGAAATCCGGCCGGAAACGTGCGCGGTGGGGAGAGCGGTCCGCGGTCCTGGTTCGCGGGCCCCGCGGCGCTGGCGACCGATGGAGATGCGACGCCGAGTGCGGCGGCACCAGCGAGCTTGGCGAAGGCGCGGCGGGAGAGGCGGTCGGTCATTGGGACAGCTCGGGTTTCGGTGGTGTGGCGCCGGGTGGTCCGTCCTCACCGTTCAGGAACGGGAGCACGATCACCGGCAACAACGGCGACGTCGCCATCTCGTAATGCGTGAGGTTTAGGCTCGACGGCTCACTGGCCGCGAGCGGACCGGCGCGGGAGGCACCGGATAGCTCGCCACACCCGCCGCTTGGCAGCGTCAGCGCCCGAGGATCAGGAACGCCTCATCGGCACGAAGGCCGAATCCCTCGACGTCCGCGAAGCGGTCTCAGGACCTGCAAAATCTCAATCGAGGTGCAGTTCCCCAGCCGGATCCATATGACCTTTGGCGGTGGACCCACGAGAAACTCCGCTGATGGAAGTCGGAGTCCTTCGATACGATCGCGTAACCGTTCCGGGCCGCGAAATCCCACACTTCCTGATCCGGTGCGCGCTCGAGCCCCAGCTTGGGACATGGGTGCTCTCTGGATAAAGATCAACGACCTGCTCGACCAGCGCAGGGGAGAGATTCTGGTCCAGTAGCAGCTTCATGCGGCCGGGGGCGCGGAGGACAACTTCCGCTCCCGATCGGCCGCGAACGCGAGACACGCACGGATGTCGTCGCGCGTCAGGTCGGGGAAATCGGAGAGGATGTCATCCTCGCTCATCCTCCGGCCAGGTAGTCGAGCACGTCGTTGACCGTGATGCGGAGTCCGCGGATGCATCGCTTGCCGCCCCGCTTGTCGGGTTCGATCGTGATGATTTCGCGATAGTCCATGTCTGAACGGTATTGAAGGGCTGCAAACCCGACAGACGGCCCCCGGACCAGCCTCCTTCGATGACGCCGCCGGGCAACAGGAGCCGGGGGATCGTTTCTCCTTCGCCGAGCTCGCCGCTCCAACTATAGCCTCCGCGCTGGTTCGGCTCCATAGCGGCTCGGGCTATCTCCCCTTCACCCGCGCGATCCGCACCAACACCCCCTCACACCCGATCCCAATGACCTGCGCCCGCGCCCGCTCCGCGCGCTCGCAGCCGATCGACTCCGAGTGCGCGGCGGGGTTGCGCAGGTCGAGCAGCCCGCGGAGCTCGAGTTCGTCGATTCAGCCATTGCACACCCGCCCATTGCGTCCCGCGCGCCGGCGAGCTTCGAACCGTGATCACAGTACGGCCTCCGACACGGCATTGGTGACGGCGCCGGCGAGGACGACGTCGTCCGGTGCGGAAGGCATCTCTTCGGCGACGTCGGCGACCTGGTGCCCGTCCTGCCGAGGCCGCTCGACTACTTGTCGCTCGACGGTCTCGCCGCAGAGGAGCTTCAAGCCGGCTCTTGACGCACCGGGTAGATCACATCAGCCCGGAGTGCTGCCGCCGCGAACGCAAGCGCCCCCCGGACCGCGACCGCCGTGAGTGCGGGGTGCGCGTCGATCACCTGCTCAATGGACTCCCCGGCGGCCAGCTTCACGAGGATGCTCTCGACCGTGATACGCGTACCCGAAACGACCGGCTTCCCCTGCATCACGCCCGGGTCGGAATGGATCGACGGCTGCATCGGCTTTCCTTTCTTCGCCTTAGCGATGCGCCCGCGGAATTCCTCGAGCACCTCGCCAGCACGAATGCAGCGACTCCGACAGACGAATGCTAATCGCACCCCTTAGGTCACGATCGTTTCGCAGCCGGGCCGCCCGGAGCGGTGCCAGCTCCTCAGGCGAAGGCGTCGCAGACCCAGTTGATCGCTCAGGCTGCCGTCGGCACGTCCACGTATTCGACGCGCGAGGACGGCGGAGGCACGGCCTCACCCGATTCCCGCATCCGGCCTGGCTTTGTCGGGTGCCGCAGCTGCCGAATGGCTGCCACGCGTCCGGACAACATACCACCCGTCATGCTCCAGAAGCCGGAACACCTCCCGAATGGGGCAGCTCCACCATGCCGCCGTAGAGCGACACCGGCCGGTCGTGGTAGCGGGTGTTGCGCAGGCGTACTACGACGGCGCATGGTCGCGCTCGTCCGGGTCCTCCAGCACCGCGTCCGTCGTGATCTCGCCGAGGTCCCCGACGTACAGCGACCGGTAGTCCGTCAGGTACAGGTGCGTCTCCTCGCCCGCCTCGATCTGCGACTCGATCGCCGCGATCTCCGCCGCGTGCGGCAGCGCCCCGTCGCGCCGCGGCGAGCGGAGCTTCGCCCACCAGACGTAGACGTCGTCGGGCGTCGCGTCGTCCGCGGCGTCGCGGCTGCGCTCGGCCCAGCGGAGCAGCACGCGTAGGTGCGCGTCGAGGGGGTCCTCGGCGTAGGCGGGGTTCCAGACGGTGAGGAGGTGGCGGGTGCTGCTATTCATCGAACAGATCCGAGTGCGCGTGCCCGTCCGCTCGAAGGTGATGTCGTCACCCGCTTATCGCGTCCCGCGTCACGCCGCCCGGAGCGGTGCCAGCTCCTCGGGCCGAAGGCGTGGCAGACCCAACTGATCGAGAACGCGATTGATGTCCTCCGCGGTGACGAGCTGCGGCGCCGTGATCTCCACGCCCATTGGCACACCCTCGCCGTCGTAATCCACGAGCATTCCCTTGCCGAGCTCATCGGTCCGCTCGGCCTTGGCGCCCGCTCGTCGCGGGAGGTAGAGATACGCGGCAAACGGCTTACCGTCGCGGTATGTCACTTCCAGATATGCTTCGCTCATCTTCTCACGATGGTGCGCAGGTCCACCTCGGTGAAGTTACGGTCTTGCATGCGCTTTTCAATGTGCCGCGTCAGCAGCAGGTCCCACTGCCACTACTCGGGCCAGTCCCGAGTGCGCGGCAGGGTTGCGCAGGCCGAGCAGGCCGCGGAGCTCGAGCGGCGCGCCGCTGCGCAGCCAGCCGGCGTCGGCGGAGCTGAAGACGCCGCCGAGCATGCGGGCGGCCCCGCTCGGCCCAGCGGAGCAGCACGCGGAGGTGCGCGTCGAGGGGGTCCTCGGCGTACGCGGGGTTCCAGACGGTGAGGAGGTGGCGTGGATCCGGTGCGGTCATCGGTCCGGGCGTCGGATCCTCAATTGGCCGGGCGTCAGGACAGCGAAGGCGCCGGCGAGCTTCGAACCGTGTCCTTCGGCGAAGGCGCCCCCGAGCCGCTTCCGAAGTCGTGGAAAGTTCAGCGCGTTGAGCTGCGTCTCGACCGTCTTCGCGTACTCGATCGCCGGGCCGCTGAAGTCGAACGCGGGGTCGTCGCGACGCGCGCGGAAGACGGCCTCGGCCGAGGCGACGAACGTGCGCGTGGACGGCTCGAGCTTCTCCCACACTTCCCGTCCGAACAGGTTGTCGGGCAGCTCGCGGGCGAGGCGCTGCGTGTCGGCGCGGAGGTCGGCGTCGCGCTCCGCCCAGAGGCGGCCGACTCGATCGCCGCGATCTCCGCCGCGTACGGCAGCGCCCCTTCGCGCCGTGGCGACCGGAGCTTCGCCCACCAGACATAGACGTCGTCGGGCGTCGCGTCGTCCGCGGCATCGCGGCTGCGCTCGGCCCAGCGGAGCAGGACGCGGAGGTGGGCGTCGAGGGGGTCCTCGGCGTGGGCTCCTACGCTTTTCTAGGAGCGGACGTATGACCCCGCCGGAACGAGGAGATCGGTTCCGCGCTGTCTCACGAGCAATCCCTCCGGAGGATTCGGAGCATACTGGGCGGAGTCGATGAGGCCGCCGTTGAAGGTGAGGGTCGCCCGATCGCCACAGCGGTTGTTCCACACGAACCAGGACCTGCCCAGATAAACGTGATGCGTATACCCCATGAGGTGGTCGCGACCGCGGCCCGTATGCACGCGAACGCGCTGCCCCTTTAGAGCAGTCCCGGATGAAAAGCGGACCAGTTCAGCGCGGCGCAGCACACGGCAATACGGTCCATATTCCAGGTTCCACAGCGTATCGCCAGCTAAAATCCGGTCCACCAGTGCCTCGAACTCAAGCCACTCCTCATTCAACATTCTCGTTCCAGGCCCTGCCCGGCGTCGTGGTGTCCTTGCCGAGCGGATTGGGCTGAGCCGCGACGATGTACAGCGCTCCCATGGTACTATCCTCAGCTTTGAGTTATCGTAGAGACACACCTTGTCGTACGAGTCATTGTACGCTTTTCGGACGTAAAGCGTACGCTGTCAAGGAGGGTTATGTCGAACGACCTTCGAACACGCCTCCGCGAAGCCCGGGACGCGGCGGGCCTTACTCAGCAGCAGGTTGCGGAACTTCTCGAACTCCGGCGACCGGCCATCGCAGAGATCGAGGCAGGGACTCGCTCGGTGAAGACCGACGAACTCGTACGGCTCGCGGCACTTTACGGCCGGAGCATACCTTGGATACTGCGCGGTCAGGTCCAGGAGGAGGATCAGATCGCCGCCGTGCTATTTCGAGCCGCAGCCCCCGATGCGCGTCTGAAACGCGAAGTCGCACGTCTCGTGCGCCGGTGTCGGATCGTTTGCGAACTGGAAGAACGACTCGGTGCGCGGACGCCGATTGCCACCGCCCTGCAGTACGCGGATGCACATGCGCTGACGGACCAAGGACTTGCAATGAACCATGGCCGGCAGACCGCCTACATCGAGCGGGCGAGGTTGGGCATCGGGCCGAGGGCTCCACTCCGTGATGTATGGGGGATCGTCGAGGAGGCAGGGCTTAAAGTCTTTTCACTCGAGCTAGGAGCCGATAACGAAACCGACGGCATATTCGCTCGAACTTCGACGGGCGCGGCATGCGTCGGTGTCAACACCGACAAATGGGTCTTCCGCCAAGTCTTCACTGTGGTTCACGAGTACGGCCATGCTCTCATGGACGCTGATATCACCGCAGAGAATTGTGCAACCCAACGAGCATGGAAGGTGAAAGGCGCACCACACATTGATGCCAACCGTGAGCTCCGTGCTAACCAGTTCGCGGCCGTGTTCCTGGTTCCGCGTGAGTCTCTGCTCGGCTTTCTCGAGTCACGGAGGCGCCTGACCGCGGGGAGGAATCCTCGTGCAAGGGATCTGACGGCGATCGACATCGTTCGTGGCCAGGATCACTTCGGTGTGAGTGGTGAGATGCTTCTTTGGAGGCTGCGCAATGAAGACCTAATCACAGCGTCCGAGCGCCAGCGCATTGCCGAGGACCTTGGGCGCAGCGGCACTCTCGCGCTCGCGCGGAGTCTGGGCTACGATTGGCGCCGCTTTGCCCAGCCTTTCGGACGGACCCGCGAACTCGCGCTGAGCGCGTACGCCGCCGGAGAGGCGTCCCTCGGAATCGTGGCGGAGATCTTCGGCCGCACGAAAGAGGAGATGCTCGTGGCGCTTCGCGGGTGGAATATCCATCCCCAATTCTCGCCGGGTGACGCGCTCGTCGGCGAGGGTGCTTGAGCCGGCTTGATGGCAATCCCCTGTACTCTGGATGCTTCCTTCATCCTCACCCTTGCGGAGGCTGGCGCTCTCGATCTTGCCTGGAGAAACCCCCGTTACGAATGGAAACTCACCCCAATAGTCCGTCAGGAGATCAGAAGTCCGGCTGCGTGGCGGGCGCTGGATAATGCCTTAGTTGTCGGAAGCGTACGCCCCGTTGATCCAGACGTCGCCGGTCCTGACGGATCCGCGTTCGCGGAGTGGTCCAAGATTGTCGATCCCGGGGAGGCGGAGGCCATAGGAGTGGCACTGTCCCGTGGCTGGCGGGTCGCGTTAGAGGATCTCCATGCGCAAAGGCAGCTGGACGCTAGATCCGGTCGAGGCCGGTGGATCAACTGCGCGAATGTGCTTTTGGATGCGGTCACCGACAACCGACTAGCGCTCGCGGATGCCGACGCCGTGTTCCGAACCCTGAATTGCTACGCGGGGTATCAAAAACGCGGCGTTTCGTCCCTGGCGCACCTTCGAGCCAACCGCGAGCGGTAGGTTCGCGGGCTCCTTGCCGTACCGCCTCTCCACACCCGCTCACCCCGCCCTCCCCTTCGCCCTCGCAACCCTTACCAGCACCCCCTCGCACCCGATCCCGATCACCTGAGACCGCACCCGCTCCGCGCGCTCGCGGCCGATCGCCTCCGAATGCGCGGCGGGGTTGCGCAGGTCGAGCAGGCCGCGGAGCTCGAGCGGCGCGCCGCTGCGCAGCCAGCCGGCGTCGGCGGCGCTGAAGACGCTGCCGAGCGCGCGGGCGACGGTGGCGTCGCGCTCCAGCAGGTACAGGATCACGCCGAGCGACTGGTGCGGGACGCGCGCGCCGAGGTCGAGCCGGCGACCGTCCGCGATCACCTCGCGGTCCTTCGCCGCGGCGCGCTCGAGGCGCTTACGAAGCCGAGGGAAAATCAACGCGTTGAGCTCCGTCTCGACCGCCTTCGCGTACTCGATCGCCGGGCCGCTGAAGTCGAACGCGGGGTCGTCGCGACGCGCGCGGAACACGGCCTCCGCCGAGGCGACGAACGTGCGCGTGGACGGCTCGAGCGCCTCCCACACCGCGCGGCCGAAGAGGTTGTCGGGCAGCTCGCGGGCGAGGCGCTGCGTGTCGGCGCGGAGGTCGGCGTCGCGCTCGGCCCAGAGTCGGCCGCTGGTGAGCAGGTCGCGGTGGGCGAACCACCGGGCCCCGTCCTCGCGCGTCACGATCAGCGGCAGCTCGACCATACCGCCGTAGAGTGACACCGGCCGGTCGTGATAGCGCGTATTCCGCAGGCGACCGAGCTCCTCGATCACGCCCGGCGTGTCGTCCGCCACCAGCCGCCGCACGTCCCAGAGCCTGAACCAGAAGTCCGCCTCCAGCCCCGCGTAGTACGACGGCGCGTGGTCCCGCTCGTCCGGCTCCTCCAGCACCGCGTCCGTCGTGATCTCGCCGAGGTGCCCGACGTACAGCGACCGGTAGTCCGTCAGGTACAGGTGCGTCTCCTCGTCCGCCTCGATCTGCGACTCGATCGCCGCGATCTCCGCCGCGTGCGGCAGCGCGCCGTCGCGCCGCGGCGAGCGGAGCTTCGCCCACCAGACGTAGACGTCGTCGGGCGTCGCGTCGTCCGCGGCGTCTCGGCTGCGCTCGGCCCAGCGGAGCAGCACGCGGAGGTGCGCGTCGAGCGGGTCCTCGGCGTAGGCGGGGTTCCAGACGGTGAGGAGGTGGCGGGTCATGGGAGATTCAGACCCTTGCCGTCCGCGAACGCGATTCCACGCGGAGGACGGGGGCGCATCGCACCGAAGCCTTCACCAAGGATTCGTCTGGAGCCAGGAGGCAATGAGTGTGGTGTAGTCGTTGAAGATGAGATCCTCCGGATCCCAGGCCAGCTCGCTGGCCATAACCGGAAGATCAACGCGAAAGGCAGCGTAGCGTTCCTGAATCTTGGCTGGGCCAGGCATCATGATACCACTTCCGGTCGTACCATTCCGAAGCCAATTCCGAACGACCTTGATGGCCTCCTCAGGGTCGCCGTCATGGGCTTGGATGTCCTGGCCCGCGATATCGGAACAGAACATTCTGATAGCGGTAGCGCTCACGGTCGAGGATGAGACAGTTCTTCTCCCGTTGAGTG
>CAWCUU010000004.1:0-170000 GCA_963798855.1 uncultured Gemmatimonadales bacterium
GCGCCACCGAACCATTTTGCGCCGAGAAAGATCCCTAGCTCGAGGGGCATATTGAACCGTGGGAGGCCATGCGCCGAATCCACCTCGGTACGGGAGATGTCGTGAACACCGAACCCGCATTCGGCGATGATTCCGTAGATCTTCGTGATCCGAACCTGGCTGGCGTCGTCCGCTTCGAGGGCGCTACGGGCAATGAAGCCGCAGTCGTGGATCGTGAATACGATCGCCTCCAGGAGAACCCTGAAGTCTGGATCGAACGGGCAGTTTACGAAGACGTTTTGTTGGTACTCCGAGAGGGGCATTCGTCACCCGCGAAAGCGAGCGGCGCAGTCAGCGTGATTTCTCTTTCTGCGTCCGCTGGGCCGCAGCTTTCTTCGCAGCGGCCCGCGCCTGTTTGTGCGTGAAGCTCCCGGTCCTGGCCGAGTTCTTCACCACTCGCTTCTTCATCGTGTTGCTCTTCGGCATCGATCACCCGTTCGTTTCCTGAACAACTCAATCTAACGCCGCCGCGCGGGGCGATACACGTCGTGCTCGGCCCATGTTATATCGATCGTCCCGGCCGGACCATAGCAGAACGGGATAGGACCGCAGAAGGTGAGCGTGTTACCCCTGCCGCTCGAGGTGCCAATCGCGATGGCCCCGATTCCTTGAACGCGATCGTTCGAGCGGGCCGAAGCGTTCGATCCGGCGATCTCGTCAAATCCCGAGATCCTCGAAGAGCGCTTCGGCCGAATCGAAGCGCTCGACGTCCACCCCTCGCTCACTCTTCCGCAGGACCTTTCGCGTCGCCTCGTTGAAGTTCTGCACCGGGAAAGGTAGTCCGTGGTGCAAGATCACCTGGCGGTAAAAGAGTCCGATCGCCTCCGACGGGGTCAGGCCGCACTCCTCGAGGATCTCTTCCGCCTCTTCCTTCACCTCGGGCTCGATTCGGGCCCGAGCCGTCGCCGTCTTGGCCAATGGCATCCCCTCCGTGCTTGGCAGCGCCAAGTCAGAATGTAGCCAATCTGGGCCACAAAACGCAAGCGAGGGAAGATCCGAGCCACGAATCAGGCCGACCTCAGAGCCTTTTCGAAGGAGGCGTATCCTCGCCGGCGGGATACCGGCGTTGGTTCTGAGCGATCTTCCGGCGCGACGCTGCCACGAGATCTACTCCCGCGACGTCGGCGAAGCGCAGCACTCCCAGGAACACGTCGGCGACTTCCTCCTCCACTTCCTCCCGGCGCAGGGCGAGGGCATCCTCTCCCCACCGGAAATGCGCGAGCAGCTCGCCGGCTTCACTGGAGATGAGCGCGGCAAGGTTCTGCGGCGTGTGGTAACGCTCCCAGTCGCGCTCGCGCGCGAAGTCGCGCAGCTCGCGCTGCAGCTCCACGATCGGGTCGCTCATCCGCGGTACCGGTTCTCGTTGTGCCAGCGCAGGAAGTCCGGCGACGGCCGTTCGTCCCGGTTCGCCGGGAGCACGATCGCAGACCCGTGCAGCCTCATGTAGTTCTCGCCGTCGTTGAAGTCGTCCCGCATGCGTCGCGAGGCCTCGACGCGGTGCTCGGGCGTCACGGTGATGTAGCCCGCGTCGAAGAGCCGGTGAACGTCCGAGCGCAGGAGCAGCCCGTTGCGCACCGTGTGCGTCTCGAGCTCCGAGAATGGGCGAGAACATGACCAACGTATGCGGCAGGCGCGGATGCGGATGCGGAACGGTCGTGATTTCAAGAACTGCGGTCGATGAGCGGGGCGTGCAGGGAGTGCCGGAGCACGGGCCGCTCACCCTCCAGCTCGCTGAAATTCGAACTGCTCGACACACAATCCGAGGTCTTCCAGGCTGACGCGATCGTCCGCGTCGTCTCCGAGAAGTGCAGGAGGTGTTATCGCGGCTCCCAGGGCCTCCGCGCAGAGTCGTCGTAGGGTTCCTCGAAGCTCACTCGATCTCCCAGACGACTGTAACCGATTCTGTGCTCGTCACCTCTCGTGGCGTCACGTCGGGGGATGGAACGGAATCCGATACGGAGGCCACCGAAGCGATCTCGTGACGGCGGAAACGCACCTCGGCCCAACCGTACTCGATGTCCACGATCTTGCCGAGCTTGACGTCCGCGGCTTCCGCCAGCGCAGCGGCGTTGGACCTGGCGGCCTTCACGGCTGCCCTCAGCGACTGTCTCCGAAGGTCGTCCGGATCGCGAACGCCAAAGGAAATCGAAAGCCGCGCGTCGGCAGCGCCCGCTGCAATGGTTCCGAGGACGCGGTTCAGGAGATCCATCGAGAACGGGAGCTCCAACTCCAAGTCATGCTTGGCGCGAAAGCCAAAGAAATCGCGGTAGGTCTCCTTCCGATTGAAATTTGACTCGACTCCAAAGTCGACCGTCTTCAGGTTACTTGCTTGAATCCCTGCGTTGGCCAGCTTCGCCCGCAGCTGGGCGACCTTCTGGTTCAGCCCGTTCACCGCGGACGTATAGTCTTCGTGCACGCCCTGAACGTGAAAGGAAATGGTGGCCAGCTCTGGCTCCGCTCTGGCACGACCCACCCCCTGCACCCGCATCGTTCGATCACTCATTTTCGGGGCCTCCTTTGCCCACTTCCGGGTTCACGCTTTCCCAACGTCAACGACATCGACCCGGTACCGCAGCAACTCCACGCTTCGTCGGATGCACGGCGCTCCTTCGACCACGTTCGACCGCGGCCTTCCATTTCGCAGTCAACCCCGACCGTCCGGGACTTCGAGTCCCTCTCGCGAATGGCCGCTCAAGCATGGCGTCGCGGTAGGCGTCGCGCTCAGCCATCGACGATCGTGCCCATCCCATCGTTCGGGAGAGGGACGCCTTGCACGGCGATGGCGGCGAGGTGCCGGTCCCAATCCTCGAGCCCCAGCCGCTCCCTCACGGGCCATCGCCCGCCCGCGGCATCGACCTTCCCCAGCGCCTCGCTTCCCGAAATCCCCGTCCGCAGCGCGAGCACGCACGCGGCGATGTGTACGGAACGGGTGCGCCCCGCGTCGCAGTGAACCAGGACGCGTCGTTCGGGATCCTCCAACAGCCGGAGGATACCCGCGATCACGGTGTCCGCGGCGACCACGTCCAGGCCGCCCTCGCGGTCGATCAGCGGGGCATGGACGGAGAGACGGAGCACCGGTCGCCGGTCGTCCAGCTCGCTGAAATTCGCCTGCTCGATCCAGTCGCCGATCCAGGGCTGCGCACCGCCGACGCTCACCACGACGTTGATCCCGCGCTCCTCGATCGCCTGGAGCGGCACGGGACGGCCCGACTGCCACAGCCGTCCGGCAATCACCTCGGCCAGCGGCCGATCGGAGTGCGTGAGGCCGTGAGCGTGGTCCGCCGCTCCTCGTGGCGCGATAGAATCGGCGTCGACGCTACGCGCGCGCAGGTATCTCATGAATTTCATACGCGAACCTATCTGGAGCCTCTGACAGCACAGCTCAATCGCCCAATGGTAGCTGGTGCACGTGTCGAGATGCCTGCACGTCGACGAGCTGAAACGAGCCGCCCGAATACCAGAACAGTGCCTCCTGGCGGCACTGCCGGGCCAGCCGGATGGCTTCGGCGAGGCTGCAGCGGATGGCATACCCATGTTCGTGGTGCAGGCTGTCGGCGTCCATGCCGATGCCGACGCGGTGGAACCATCCGCATCTCACCAGCTCCCGGTGCAAATTCGCCGTCCGGCCCCGATTCTCGAGCGCATTGGTGGGCCGCCCGTTCGGGCACTCGGCCGTAACGACGGCAAATGCGTCGCCGAGCCCGAGAAACGCGAAGACCACCCTCGCCGACTCGGGAATGGGGTACCGAAGGTCCACGACGAAGCTCGGCCGGCCGCCGATCTCGAGGACCGTGGAGGCGTACGTACGGAGCCGGTCGTCATTCATCTTGGCGCTCTGCGGTCAAAGCGCTGCGATCGCTCCACGGCGCGGAACCCGGACCAGAAAGGGCGGAGACTTCAGCTGCGCGTAACGCTCGATATCCTCCCAGCGCACAATCACCAACGTGACGATCTCCCAAAAACGCAATGAGCGCCGGCCCCCGCCGATCCCGAAAACGCCGACCGTGCGGGAGAAGATGATCGATTTCAGGTGTGGCTTGCGGAAGTTCAGATCCCGACTGACGATCACGTGACCGTGCTGCGCCGCGTACGCAATGATCTCTTCGTCCGGAGACCCTCGCCCGAGGACGTCTACGTTCGTCACGTGGCGCACGGGCTTGCCGAGGTGCTGCAGCGCCGTCGCCAGCTGCGCGGGTAGGTTCTCGTCGAAGAGGAACGTCAACTTTCGATGAGCTGCTGCTCGAACCTCACTGCGGCGTGGACTTCAGCCGGCTGAAGGCCGTACCACCAGGCGATCTCATCAACCGATTCCGGTCCCGTGTAATTCTCGATGAGAATCAATGTGGGGATCCTCGTGCCTTTGACGACGGGTGCACCGAAGATGAGGTGCGGATCGACTACCACCGGAAGGTCTTTTCCGAGCGGATGCCACCGCGCGGCGAAACCATCCAGATCGAAGTCCAGCTGCTCGAGATACATCGCGAGCGTCTCGCGCATGGCGATCTGACCCGCACCCGACAGCTCGACCAGCACGGTTTCGCCCTCGGTCTCTTCGAGCAACGCGTAGATCCCGCCGGGGTCGGCGAACCACTTCTTCATTGCGAAAGGATGGGTCGTGCCGAGAAGCTCACGCGCGACTGCCGCGGCGGAGTGGATCTTGGGCCACGATACCCCGGACCTGAGAAATCCCTGAACGAACATCAACTCGACGAGCTCACAGAAGGTCACCGCCTTCGCGTCGCCGATCGGAGGAAGGTCCGTCGCAATGGCTCCCGCGTAGCTGCGTCCGCGCCGCCGGTAGCCAAACGCCCAACGTCGAACTGCGACGGGCTTCTCGTGCAGGAGCCGAGCAGCCTCCACGACTGTATAGATACCGCGCGACACGAAATCGGTCTTCAGGACAGCCTCCTTTGTGCGCCGCCTCGAAGCTAACCGCAGAATTGTGACGTGGCGAGGCGGTCACCTGCGAGGGAAGGAAGGGGGGAGAGCAGGTAGCACTGGCTGTCCCCCGCATTTCGCCGGCCGCAATGTAAACGGCGATCCTGACACTTCAGAGTGCAGCGTTTCCGTGCATAGACCTTTTTCGGCGCGTCACCGGCGCGTGCGCCCAACCACTGCACCTGCCGCCCGAACGAGCGTCGCTCCAGCGGCCGACCTCAAACCCGTTTCGAAGGAGGCGTGTCCTCGCCGGCGGGATACCGGCGTTCATTCTGCCCGATCTTCCGGCGCGACGCTGCCACGAGATCTACTCCGGCGACGTCGGCGAAGCGCAGCACTCCCAGGAACACGTCGGCGACTTCCTCCTCCACTTCCTCCCGGCGCAGGGCGAGGGCATCCTCTCCCCAGCGGAAATGCGCGAGCAGCTCGCCGGCTTCACTGGAGATGAGCGCGGCGAGGTTCTGCGGCGTGTGGTAACGCTCCCAGCCTCGCTCGCGCGCGAACTCGCGCAGCTCGCGCTGCAGCTCCACGATCGGATCGCTCATCCGCGGTACCGGTTCTCGTTGTGCCAGCGCAGGAAGTCCGGCGACGGCTGTTCGTCCCGGTTTGCCGGGAGCACGATCGCAGACCCGTGCAGCCTCATGTAGTTCTCGCCGTCGTTGAAGTCGTGCCGCATCCGTCGCGAGGCCTCGACGCGGTGCTCGGGCGTCACGGTGATGTAACCCGCGTCGAAGAGCCGGTGAACGTCCGAGCGCAGGAGCAGCCCGTTCCGGACCGTGTGCGTCTCGAGCTCCGAGAAGGGGCGGATGTGCGCGGCCTCGAGCGCCGGCAACGCCCGCTCGCGCGTGATCGCGCACGCGCGCCCGTACGCCTCGGTCACGAGCACCTTGAACGTCCCCTGTCCGAGCCGTCGCCGGATCGGGACCGGCTCGCCGTAACCCCCGAACAGCGACTCCTGGCCGGCCGGGCTCTCCGCCGGCTGGAGCGACCCGCAGGAGGCATCCATTGCCTGGACCACACGCTCCCACAGCGCCCGCCCTTCCCGCTGCGAGAGGTCGTAGCCCTTGCCGCGAACGATGGTCGGCGCGAATGACGCCGGCTGGGGAATCCACTGGTCGCGCGGGAAGAAGCACGGCTCGACGAGCATGAGACAGCCGATCTCGAAGTCTTCCCACCACGGCGGATCGTCGCGCCGCAGGCGCGCGATCCGCTGCCACATCGACTGGCTGTCCGGCGCGCCGTTCTTCACGCCGAACGCGTCCCACGCGAGCGAGAACGGCAGCGTCACGTAGCGCTCGAAGAAGCCGACGCCGGCGATCGCGTTCTGGGGCGCTCTCAGCTTGAACAGCAGCGGCTCGCCCCGAGCGAGCACGCGCACTTCCCCGCCCCACGGCTTCGGCTGCCAGAAGTTGACCTCGTCGAGGTTGGGCTGGCGCGACAGGAAGTCGTACCAGTCGGCGTCGGTTACGGCGACGTAGGCGTTCATGATGGCGAACGGGCAGCGTCGGGACTGAGAAGGGGCGGGACCATGACCAACGTATGCCGCAGTGCGCGGATGCGGAACGGTGGTAGCGTGTATTGGACGGGCGTAGTACGAAGGCGCGTGGTTAGATCGTCCGCCTCCTCCAGCACCGCCGTGATCTCGCCGAGGTGGCCGACGTACAGCGGCCGGTAGTCCGTCAGGTACAGGTGCGTCTCCTCGCCCGCCTCGATCTGCGACTCGATCGCCGCGATCTCCGCGACGTGCGGCAGCGCCCCATCGCGCCGCGGCGACCGGACCTTCGCCCACCAGACGTAGACGTCGTCGGGCCGTCGCGTCGTCCGCGGCGTCGCGGCTGCGCTCGGCCCAGCGGAGCAGGACGCGGAGGTGCGCGTCGAGGGGGTCCTCGGCGTAGGCGGGGTTCCAGACGGTGAGGAGGCGGCGGGTACTGCTACTCACCGAAGGACGTACTTCTCCTGAAGCATTCGGACATGGACCGGGATCAGCGGATCGACGTACTCCCGGCCGAACAGATCCGCGACGAGGTCTTCGAGGAATATGACTCGGATCCGTTGCCTCACCTTGGGGAGCACTCGATTGAGTACCGGTTCCACGTCCTCACCTCAGGCGCGGTTCGCTTTCGGCATCAGGAGCACCAGTGAGTCCGCTGTCTGTGGCTGCAACGCAATGATGTTCCGCAGAAGTTGGTAGTTTTGGAAGAAAGCGTCCTCCACCAGCAGATCCGGTTCGACCTTGCTGCGAAGTCGCGGTAGATAGATATCCTCGAACTTCCGACGATGCACATCATCGGCTTTGCAGCTTCCGAATTCGCCTTCCGAGAACTTCACCTCGACGAGCAACCGCCCCCCAGTGCCAAGCATCGCCAGGAAATCGAAGTTCGTGGATTCCGTCCTGTCGGGAACCGCCTCGAAGGCCCAGCCGTGGATGTCGGTCTCCGGAATCCCGAAACCCTCGAGCAGGACCGATGGATCAGCGTCCGCCAGACCGAAGAACGGGAAGAACAGATTGAATGCTAGCGCCTGGGACGAGTTGAGGTGATGAAAACCAGGATGCAGGCGGATCCGCCTGCCCCTCGGGCCCTGCTCGAGTTCGCACCAATACTTCCAAAACTCCGCCCGGATCGTCTCCAGCACATTAAGGCGATACAGCTCCCGCGGCAGAAGGTGCGGATATGCCACATGGTGGCGCACGTCGATTCCGTCGCCGTCGACGCCCAGCCGCTGGCGCTTGTACGCTGATAGATGCCCGCGAAGCCTTTCGGCATAGCCGGAGCGCTCGTTGGCGGACATCGTCGTCTCGACTTTTAGGAGGTAGTAGTCAAAGCGACTGTGTCAGAATCCTCTCGACCGTCGCGCGGAGCTCTTGCAACTCTTCCACGGGCCTCACCGGAATCACGCCCACCCCTCCGGGTCCCGCGTCCGGCGGAGCCGGATACCACCGGTAGTCATCGCCGGGATAGAGGACCCACGCAGATACGGCGGCGGGTACCGCATCGCGATACGCGTGCATCTTGTGCAGATCCGCCGCCTTGAACGACAGATGCCCCGCATCGGTCCCGCGGCCGTGCGGCTCCACGCGGAATTTTGCGTCCATGAAGTGCACTTGCTGGTTACGATGGTCCTCGAGCACGATGTCCGGGCGCAGCGGAGTCGAGTAAGCGCGACGACTGCCACGCAGGGCACTCCGGAGAAAGCGGCCGTTGTACGACACTGAGAGTCCGTCCCATTCGACGGTGAACTCGTGCTCCACGGCGAGCTCCGTGGGTGTGGTGGTCGGTCCGCTGGCTCGGCGAGGCCGCCCGAGCAGCGATTGCACGACGACCACCACCTGGAAGTAGCACCACAGCTCGTAGAGCAGAGCGATGTCCTTGGACTCCAGGAGCGTGATCGCCTCAGCTTCGTCCAACGGCAGCCCGGCCGTACGGTGGAGGCGAACCCAGTGGGCGAGAATCTCCCTATAACCGCGCCGGCTGCGGAGCACCGTGGAGCTGAGCGGGAGGTGCGTGAGCTCGCCCACGGAGGTCCAGAGCTGCGCCCGACGTACCCGCTCCAGCTGCCCGGCACAGTTCCGGGCATCGGACGCCAGCCGCTCGCCGAAGGCGCCTCCACGCTCAGTTCCGACCCGCTCCGCCGCGCCGGCGATCATCAGACACTCGTCGAGGAAGCGCCTGACGAAGCGGTTCTCCGGCGTATCCACGTCCGAGCGCACGCGCGTCTCGAGGACGGCGGTCGGGAGATGTCCTTTCAGCTTTCCCGCGAGCCCGGCCAGTGCCCTCCCCCGACGAGGTTCGCCCGCGGAGAGGCGAACGAGCGGCGCCGTCGCGAGCGCCGCGACGCTCTCGGCATCGACTCTCGTCATCGCCTCCAGCGGCACGTGGCGGACTTCTCTCGACCAGCGTCGGTGCGGATCGAGGATGACCATCTCGAGTGATGGAAGCAGTCGGTCCTCGCGCGACGCGTGGGTCGACAACACGTGACGAAGATAGACGAATGCCTGGTACTGAACGCGATGGCTCGAAGTCTTCGCGAGCGCGAGTCCCAGCGCGGGCTGGTCGCCGGCTGAAAATGGGAGATTCGATGCCACCTTCACGAGATCCGCCAGCATCCGCTCGTACGAGTCTTCACCCCACTTCCAAGAGACGACCTCGACACGCCCGAGGTAGGGGAGATCTACTCGACCGACCTGGTTCACAAAGCGGAGCAGGATTGTGCCGGGTGACACCCGGACTGCCCGGTCCGGGAGTGACGCGCCGACGGCCTCGATGACCGACGGATCCGCGTTCAGCACCCACTCCCGCTCGGCTGTGAGCCGGATGCCGGTCCCTGTACGCTCCGCTTCCTGGTCGCCGCGGAGGGAGCGGATCGACCACGGGCGGCGCTCTCCTGAGGGCGACGCGTTAGAGGCGGTCGTAGACACACTCACTCGATGAACGCCGCGAAGCCTCTCTGCTGCAGGCGACGGAGCATGCGGTCAACCTTCTCTGCGCACCGAGCCAATCGAGGTGCCTCATCGCTGATGGACCCGGAGCCGCTGAGAACGGCGTCGCTCTCCGCGTCCGTTGGCGCCCGTCCATGCCGGGCGACGAATGCAACCGTCCGTAGCGGCGCATCCAGCTCCTGTTCGGTGCCGTGAAACTTCGGCAGCACCTTCTCCAGGAGTGCGAGGTCGAGAGCACGCCACAGCGCCTCCTCCGTCTTCGCCCCCTGCGCCTCGGCGAGAAGCACGAACGCGGCGATCTCGCCTGCGACGCGGTAGCCGAAGTGATACCCGGTCGGCGCAAGAGCCGCGTTCAAGGCAGTTACGGTTTCCCTCAGCTTCCCCTCCAACAGCGCCCCGAACCCCCGCCAGTCCTCCGCGCCCGGCTGACGCCGAAGCCGAAGCTCCGGTTCCATCAAGGGCAAGGGGAGCCGAGGCGTGGAGCCCGGCCTATCGGTCTCGCCGAGCGCCCAGCCATCGAGATCCACCTCGTTGAGCTCGAGCGTGAACGCCCGATCCAGCACCTTGGGGCTGAACATGTGCGTGGTCTCGTCGACGTTGACCGTCCCAGTGAAGAAGACGTTGCGCGGAATGCGGAGGTGCGAGGGAACGGCGTTCGACGTCTCGTCTGAATCGGTCTGCTGGTGCAGACTGAGTCTCTTACCGGACTCGAGCGCCGACAGGAAATCCGAGAAATAGTGTTCGACGCGGGCCAGGTTCATCTCGTCGAGAATCACGAAGAACGGCCGCGGCGCGCGAGCCTCGCGCTCGGCAGCAGCCTCCTCCTCGCGTGCTGCCAACACCAGGTTGAGGAAATCGGTCCTCATATACTGGCCGGAGATCGGGTTATAGTAGCCGATCAACCCTCGCGGATCGGTCCAGTCGGGTCGCACGGCGATCACGAGCATGCGGTCCCGCAAATCCGCGCCGTCGGCTGTCTCTGCGCCGATGAAGAACTCGGCCACCTTCATCGCCAGCCGAGTCTTGCCCGTCCCGGAGATCCCCGTGAGGATTACGAGCCTCTTTGCCTGCAGGGCGAGGATGTAGTTCGCGACGAGATCGGGCGGGAAGTGGAAGCCGTCGGCTTCGAGGAGATCCACAATTTCTTGGAGACCCCTGTGTGCCGACGGCGTCTTGCCATTGCCGTTGTTCAGCGACTCGTATGCCGTCCACATGAACGTCTGCACATCGATCATGTCCCTGGGCCCCCAGCCCCAACCTTCGAGGGCGGCGCGGATTCCATGGGCCAACGCCAGGGCCCGCTGGTACTGCTCCATGTCCATCCGCTTGTTCCGGAACAGCCTCTCGCCCGTCAGCTCCTTAGCGACTCCGTCGAACAGGTCAGTGCGAACGTAAATCTCGTTCTCGGGGTCATGCAGCCAAAGGAATAGCGTCGGGAGGCTCCGGGACACCGCGTAGCTCGCGCTGTCATGCGCCTCGAGAACTGGAAGAACGTCGTCGTTAAACCGGTGGATCTTCGCGGGCGATACGGTATCCGGCTCCACCAGATCGATCAGTGCACGGACGACAACCATCGCCTCGCTCGGCTCCAGGTCGCTCAGAAACCGCGTATAGCGCCAGCTGATCAGGTTCTGTGAAAAAGGAAAGGGATCGAGCTTGCGCGTAAGGAGCGACTTCAGCTCCTGCACTATCCGTACGGCGTCTTCCTCTGACAGATCCTCGGATGGCCGGAGCTCACCGACGACATCAGCGAACCGCTTCCGTAGCACGTGCTTGTAGCCAAGCTCTTCCGCTTCAATAGCTTCCCCGGGCTGAACGAACGACTCAAAGTCTTCAAACTTACTGCAAAACAGCTCGCGGAGCCGCTCGAGGCCCTCGCGCGCGAGCTCGATCTCCGGTAAGTCGTCAAGCTGCCACCGCTCAATGAGCGGGGGCCGGTAGTAGTCGAGATCCTTCCGATCCGGATACTCGAGTTCCAGTCGGCGACGCAGCTCGAGAAGGCCTCGATCCGTCTGCTCGAGCTCGGTCGCTCGTGCCGCGTCCTCGAACCCGAACTTCTCGAGGATTTGCGACTTGTGCCCTGAGGACGCGATCCGCTCAAACAGCGTCGGGTGAAGCAGGTGGGGAATGATGTGCCGCAGCTGCCGTTGGCCGACGCCTTCGTACGCGTCGAGCTTTGAGACCAATTGCCAGGGATCATCAAGCAGCAATGTGAGTTCTTGCTGCGTGAGCTCTTTCAGGTCCTTCACGACCCGAATCAGAAATCCCAGTTCGAACGGCTGATGGTTGATGAACCCCTGACCTGCGCTGCCAATGCCGGCCAGGACGGGGGCGGACAGCATCTCGGAGTCAGGCAGCGCATCGCCAGAGAACTCCCAGACCTCCCGGACCTTCTGCACTTTTTTCTCAAAGCTGTAGTTGGTGGGAAAGAGCATCAGCACCCAGATCATCTCGGCCGTCAGCTTGGTCGCCTCGGCCGTCGTTCCGCGAAGCTGCTCTTGCAGCTTCTGCACGGAATGAGCGGCTGTCGGTCAGCGGATTCTCGACGAAATGCTTCACGAGCTCGTCGAGGTGACCGCCGGTCCAGAGGAATGGACACGCGGCTGCAGGACCGATCCGTCCTCTAGCAGGCAGCGGTTCCTCCAGATCTTCGCAGCTTCAACGATCGGCTCGGTACCTGGAAAAATCGCCATGGATCCTCTTCAATGGAGCATTGAAGGGTGCCGAGAGTCGCGGTTCGGAGGTTCCGTCCGTCCGCGATGGTCGCAAAGGAACCTGCTGCCGGCGAGGTGGCGCTCAGCTTCTAGTCTACACGCTGCCTAGCGTCCGGCGCCGGGAAGCCACTGCGTAATCCCCGAGCCGAGATCTGCGATCAAGCCGGGGGCGACGGGCCACATTGTCCCGCTGCTTCATTTTCCCTCGAATTCGGTCCGCCAGTTTCTCAGCCCTCGCGTCCCACCAAGGGTGCATCTTTAGCTCGTCGGTGGGGCGCACGGCCCGGAAGTAGAGCTCGTTCTCATAGGCCTCGAGTACAACAGCCCACCCATAGAATCCTGGCTCTGTTGCTCCGGTCTTTGCGTAATAGAAGACCACCCGGTCCCCGGGCTCCGGATCCTCGCCGCCTGCGACGCTGTTCATCGGCCAGCGCCACCGCTCACCCTCCCAGATCTCGATCCGAAATCGGGAGGGTGGCCATACATCGTGGCGAATCTGATAAAGCCACATGCCCATTGACGTCCTCCTTCAGGTGAGCCGGCTGCTCAGGAATGGACTGTCACCCACCCAGCAAATGCTCCCGCAACATCACCTTCTCCACCAGCCCGTTCGGATAGCGAAATGCCAGCGCCCGCCGATCGAATGTCGCCCTGGCGGCGCCCATGATCGCGTGGTGATTGGGGCAGACGACGACCAGGTCCCGACTTGGCCGTGCCCGACTGTCGCGGTCCGGTAGAACCCGCGTGTCGGCGTACGGAACGCCGTAGCGCGGCTGGAAATCGTGGAGGCAGACCTGGCAGCGATGGTCGTAGAAGCGCTTGAGCACGTCAGGGAGCCACGTATCCGGCGTCCGACGTTCATGCTCGCTTACCGGGATTGTACGACTCGGCGATAGCCGCATCACCTCATCGTAGTTCCGGATCGCGCGGAGCAGGTCCTCGACACTCGCGACATTCCAGAGATCGACGGGCGACGTGCCGCCCTTCAGGTACGGTCGGATCTTCTGCTCGTCGACGGGATCGATGTAGACCGGGTTGCCCTGTCCAGCGTAGTGTTCCGCAGGCCGAGGTCCTCGAGGCTGAATGGGATCGTGGGGATCGTCTCCGAGCAGTGCAGGATGTACCGCCACGTTCGGTCGGTATCCGGCCAATGTCTGGCGACTGATCTGGCCCGTCGGGTCCTCCTGAACGTGATCGAAGATCAACGCGAACTCGATTCGGGCTGTCTTCCTTCCCCAGTCGTCGCGCGTCCTGTAGCACCAGTTGAAGCAGAAGGGGCCTCGCCTTTCCGCAACTCGGGATTCCTGCGGCAGCGACGCCAGCGCGAAGAGGCGACTTTTGAATGCACTCCTCGATCTGTGAGAACTGCACGTTCAGACGACGCATTGTGTCCTCGCCCTAACTTTCTGAGACCAAGTTCTCGCTTCTCCCAGTGTCTGACGGCGGATTTCAAGCCCTTTGGCCCCCGGGTTCAATTCTGTCCCTTCCCCTGCGTTTTGGGCTCGACGTGTATGCCTTCCGCCGTGCCGAATGGCGTATGACCTCAGCCTTGGCGGATTATCTGCAAGTCGCCATCTGCCATGGTCATTGGATCCACAGCGGATTCAGGTTGCGCCATGGCTATCAACATCGTCCTTCGCAAGCTCAGATCGGATGCGAATCGGCCGTCGGTGGCGCCGCTCAGCATCGCGCTCAGCGCCTCTTACGGCTGCCGGACCGCCTGGGACGCCCACCTCTTAGTCGCCTGTGTCCTCGCTGCGTCTGATCCTGCTGTCATTGAAGACGCCAATGGCACCGCCTGGAGCTTTCCACGCCGGTCCGTCGAACTGATTGCTGCAGTCGTGGTGACGCCATAAAGGCTCTGCCTTAAGGAAGGGTCCGATCGCCGAGCTCGAGCTGCTCGTCCGGTTTGAACGACAGTTGCTCGGGTAGCGCCCACAACCTCTCGTTACCCGCCGTCCGCGGCGTGACGGCCATCCAGCAGACGAGGTAGATGTCGTTTTCGTCGATCACAGGCAGGGGTTTCGGCGGAGGCGCCGGCTTGAGCCCCAGCTCGTGGACCACCTCCAGAACCGCCTCCGCAGTTTCGCCTTCGTTCTCCGAGGATCTCATGGCGTCGCGGACCATATTCTGGATGCGCACCGGGTACGGTGCCTCGAAGAGCATTGAGCGCCCGCTCGATCTCGTCCTTGGGGCGGTCCAGCGGGGCGTGATCCCTGAGGAGGGCGGCGGCGTCGCGCATCGCCTTGGGAAGGGGGGGCAGCAGATTCCTCGGATCCGTCGCTCGTGTCCAATCGTCAAGGATGTCCTTCTTCGCGATCTCCCACGCCTGGTAGGCCAGACGGTGCATTTCGTCGGAGAGCAGTCTCGGGGTAGCGGGCGTCGCGCGGGCGGACGCGAGGCACGTCAGCGTGTCGCCTGAGACCTGGCTCTCGCCCCTCTCAGCGAAGCTAACCTCACGGAAGATGGCGTTGCGGTGGTCTCCTACGCAGGCGCAGAAGACGAATCGCGGCCGGCCGTCCGCCTCGAAGCCCGCTACCCGAGCCCCAGGGCAGCCCGCGGACCAGGTCCTCCTCATAGTGATCCGAGAGCCCCTCCCGCAGTTCCTGCCGGTAGTGCTCACCGCTGAGGGCGCCGCCCGATTCGCCCGCGTCCCTGAAAAGGCCTGCGTCCTTCTTTCGCAGCTTCTCGATCTCGGAGCGCGTCTCGGCGAAGTTGATTTCGCGCACGCGCGACCCCGGTATCACCTCCCCTTCGACGCCGACAGTTGCCGCGGCCTGCGCGATCTTCCACTGGAGCCGTTCCTCCAGCCCAAGGAGCGCGTCCAGCTGGCGGTCCGGGAAGAAAACAATCGGAGAAAGACCTCGTCGTAAGGGCTTCCGATCCGGTCAATACGGCCGTGGCGCTGCACCAGCCGCATCGGGTTCCATGGAAGGTCGTAGTTGATGATGTGCCGCGCCTGTTGGAGGTTTACGCCCTCGGACAGGACGTCGGTCGACAGCAGCACGTCGTATCGATCCTGGTCGAGCCCCTTCGGCGCCTTGGACGACTTCGGGGCGAAGCCGAAGAGCACGTCTGTCTTGTCCCCCTCCTTGCCGCTGATCACGACCAGGCGACCTCGGTACGGGGCCAACCGTTCATTTCTCGCAAACTCGCGCTCCAGCCGCTCTCTGATCCAATCGATTGAATCGGTGAAGTAGCTGAACACGATCACCTTCCGGTAGTCGCGCACGTTCTCCTCGCCCACGGCGTCGCGCTCTGAAGCGGCGACGATCTCCTCAAGCGCCTCGACCAGCGCGTCCAGCTTGGGGTCGGTCTCGTTTGAGACCTTCTCAGCCTCTTTTGCCAACTCGATCAGCAGGTCCCGGTCCCGCGCCACGTCCGCGCGAAGCGCGTCCACCTCATAGAGTGCGGCCGAGTCCTCCCCTTCCCTCAAGTATGCCGGCCGACCATCCCAGTAGTCGTCGATCTGGTCAGTATCGGTCGCGATCCACTCGTCCAATGCCCGTCCGGTGGCGACAACACCCTTTTCAAGAGCGGCCAGGAATGCGTCGTGGCTGGCGGCCATCGTCCGACACGTTCGCGAGAAGGCGTGCGCCGACGACTCGAATCGCTTCAGGAGCCCGGACCGCAGCAGTCCCGCGAGTTGTAGCTCATGCGTATCGACCTCGCCCGCCCGCAGATACCGCGACGGGGCATAGCGAGCGAGTGTGAGTTGGCCGAACTTGGCAGCCTCGGCGGAATCCGGCTCCTCCTCGATTTCGTATGAGAGCGCGTGGGCGAATCGAGTGAAGAATCCCGGCAGCACATCGTCGAGATCAATGTGATACTCATCGACCTTGGGGTCCGGGAACCGGATCGGGACCGAGATCCCGCCAATGGTGATCGTCTCGTTCGGGTAATACCGCCTAACGAACCTGCGAGTGCGCCGGACGGAGACCGCGTCGAGTATGTCAAACAGCCGCTTCGGCGTGAGGTCCTCCGGGTCCTCCGCCATGGCGTCGGCGAAATGCTGCCGCATGCTGCGGATTCCGGCGTCGGCGAACGCCGCGTCGTTGTGGATGAAGTAGGCGAGGAGGTAGTACAGGTCCCAGAGGCTGTTGTTGACCGGTGTCGCGGTCAGCAGCACGAGCCCCTTGCTCGGGGTACCAGCGAGCAGCCGACGGAGGACCTGCGCGCGGATCGTGTCGGGATTCCGATAGGCGTGCGCCTCGTCGATCATGACCAGGGCGATATCGTCGAGATCGACGTCGATCCCCCGCCCTTCCGCTTTTTCGTTGAGACGAGGATCGTCGGAGAGCTGCTCATAAGAAACCACTTTGACGCGCCGTGAGAACCCGTACTCGTCGAGGAACGCGCGCCAGATCCCGTCACGAAGCGCCGCCGGGGCGACAATGAGTACCCGCTGACGGTTTTCGTCCGAGATCCGTCGCACGATTTCCCCACCGATGAAACTCTTACCGAGCCCGACTCCGTCGGCTACCACGACACCGCCGAACCGGTCGAGGATCCGCGACGCACGCCATACTCCGTCTTCCTGGAACGTCGTGAGGTGGATTCCGGTGGTATCTCGCGACTGGGCCTCCTCCTGCAGCTCCCGCCCGTACCGCTCGAGGAGCATCCGCATGTAGATGAGGTAGGGGTTGTGGGCCTCGTAACGGCCCTCGTAGATCGCGGCGAGGTCGAATGGCGCAGCCTCCGACCACTGCTCTTCGAACCATTCCTTCACCCGCTTGACGACGTGCGGGTCGTACTGGCCCAGG
This sequence comes from uncultured Gemmatimonadales bacterium, assembly GCA_963798855.1. GTDB lineage: Bacteria > Gemmatimonadota > Gemmatimonadetes > Longimicrobiales > RSA9 > CAWCUU01. The sequence continues at coordinate 16,893 of CAWCUU010000004.1, forward strand.
TTCAGCTCCGAATTCACTGCCAGGCCGGCATAGGTGAAGTTCGAGGAGCCGGCGAGGACACCCTCGTCGTGCGTCGTGATAAGGAACGCCTTGCCATGGAGGAAACGCTGCTCGAGCCGGCGCACCTCGACGCGGCCGGACCGGAGCCATTCCACAAGCCGTCGTGCACGCGCGTCCACATCGTACTCGAATCCCAGGAGATCCCGATCCTCCTGAATATCATGCAGGTGGCCCTGCATCGCCCGCCGCAGCCTCGCCCGCTCCGCGCGATGGGGCGGCACATCCGGATCCAGCGGCCGTATCGAACGCTCGGGAGCCCTGGGCTCCGCGCCGAGGAGCAGACGGACCGTGCCCACCCGCTCGAGGACATCCGCGAGGAGGTTGAACCCGTCGGGATTGAAGTACCCGGTCGCGATCGCCAGCTCAAAGGGCTCATTCCAGAGGCTCAGCCGATGCCCGATGAGGTTGTTGAGGGCGTCGGCGACCCGTTCGTTCTCGCCGGCGTTGGTGGCAAAGCTCGGCTTCGGGTCGGCGGCCTCTCGCGAACGAGTCGTCGGGTGTCCGTCGGTCATGATTCAGCTGGAACGGAAGCGTGTTCGCGGGCGTAGCCGCGGTAGTGCTCAAGCACCACCTGCAAATGGGGCCCGTAGTCCCATCCTTCATGGAATGTTTCCATCATGTGCACGACAGCTCGCTCCTCAAGTCCGTATAGGTGACAGACAACCGCATCTAACTCGGCCTCAAGGTCAGACACTTCATCTGCTGTTAGCGCTTTTGGCTTGCGACCGTATGTTTCGGCCCAAGTTCTTAGCTCCTCTTGCTGGCACGAGAGCGAGAGGGCAATCTCGCTCACACGCTCCCCTGACCGCCCGGTCATCAGCGGGACGGGGAGGTCATTCAACAGGAAGAAGTTCATGTTGATCTCGACATAGCGCCTGGTCGTCCAGTCAAACGGGCGCGATGCGAGCACTCCAAGCAGGTATGCCTGTTCGGTCGGCGAGCCTCGTCGGAAATACAGGTACGGAGCCTTGTTCGTTAGAAGGGTGTCTTCTGGCACCACGCCGACCACCATCGTACGAGTATTAGAGTTCTTAGTCACGTCTCGAAAGGCGATACGAGGCGAGTAGTGTGGGAGCGTTTTCGGGTCGCGTACGATTTCAATAGGCAAGCCAAAGAACGCAGAAGCTCGATGCCGAACCTGTCGCTTTCGTTTCTCAAACAGGATCTTTTCAGCTTTCTCTGGCTCCGCCCAGCCGTAGTAGCTATCTGGGTCCCATGACCAGATGTCGAAAGCCTCTCCACCGACTACTGGAATGTCGCCCGGAGGTCGACGGTCTGAAATGACGATCACACCACGCGCAGGGTTTCTATCCACCTTGTCGAGGGTTGCATCTAGTTCGCGCACTGGTCTCACTTCAAAGTCGGCTCGATCCGCGTCGCCGAAGCGCGGGTGCCGCATCATCCTGTCGAATATCTCAGCCGATTCGGTTGTGGGCAGCAAAGGGATGCTGACGTCAGGATGCCAAGACTGCACTCGGTCGGCCGGCATGTGAACGGGCGCTCCTCCCTTGAGAAACTCCGCCAAGCTCGTAAACGGTCCTTCCGTCCATAACTGTCCCCCGTCGTCATCTCGGGCTATCAGAACGCAAAGCACAACTGCCTTCTGGCCATGAACGGGGAAGAGCCACTTGTTCCGGTTCTCGAGGGATGTCAACCTAATGTCCCACTCGCCCGTGAATGTTGCCTGACGAAAATCTCGAGAGCCCTGCGCTTGAACGAGCCCCCGGGGCATGACTACGCCTATGCAGCCTCCACGCGAGGACACTACAGCAAGAAACCTCCACGCGAATGCCTTGTAGAGATCGGCGTCGCCCGTCCCCATGCCAGGAAAACGACCGGCGGTGAGGAAGCGGCGGACGCGCTCAACCTGCTTCGCCTCCTGAGAGAAGCGCTCACTGAGCTCCGGCCGTTGCTCTCGGATTTCCGCTAGAATCCGCTTTTTTTCGTCTTGTGGGGCCCTTTGAAGCCGCTGGACATAGCGACCGTAGAAGTTGTCCTCTTCAAGAGTCGCCTCCTCCCAGGGCGGGTTACCGATAATGCAGTCGAATCCGGCCCCTTCGCGGTAGAACACTTCCGGGAACTCCAGCGGGAAGTGAATCGACCGGGGCTTCAGGAGCTTCGGCTCAGCCTTTTGGAGCATTCTCCGCCGGTATCCGTCGTCCCTTAGCAGCCGATCAACGTGGACGGTCCACTGACCCCGGAGGTCGGCGTCGACCGTAAATGCGACGGCAATGTCCAGCGCTTCCCTGAGGGGTAGCAACTTCGCGCGGACGTGTTCATACGCCTCTCGGGCACCCTGTATCTCGGCGTCCGTCGCGTCAGAGGACTGGGCGAGCCGGTCAATGTCTTCCCTCACTGCGTCTACCTGACGACGCGCGATATCGGAGAAGATGTCGCCTTGCCCATTATCACCGTCAGGCGACAAGAGTGACCGGGCCTCTTCGGCATTGGCGGCACCGAAGAGCGAATCACCATGCACCAGCGTCCGATCGAGGAACGACAGAGGCAGCCCCTCGACGAACGTGTGAATCCAGAGCGACACCCGCGCGAGGTCGACGGCGACGTGATTGATGTCGACGCCGTAGATACACCGGCGCGCGATCTGTCGTCGCAGCAGGCTGGCGCGCTCGATCTCCTCGCCCTCGCTCCACGGGCCGAGCTGGTCCTGCGCCGCCTTCCGCAGCCGCTCCAGTTCCAGCGTCACCCCAGGTAGCGGGTGGCGCTCCAGGAAGTCCGACATCAGCGCCTCAATACGATCCACGGCAGCTACGAGGAAGTGACCGGATCCCATGGCAATGTCAGCCACGCGGTAGTTGAAGAACTCCCGCGCTGCCGTGCCCGCGTGACCGTCTTCGATCAGCCGCTGCACCTGGTGCGAGGTGCGCCTGCAGCGACGGCTCGAGGGCGTGGTCCAGCAGGTGCTCGACGGCGAAATGCGGGGTGAAGTAGCTCCCCGACGCCTTGCGAGCCCCGTCATTGCCCTGCAGGAAGATCTCTCCCTTCTCGATCTCGGGCTCGCGTTCATCCGCCGGCACATACCGGCCGCGGGTGTCGCGGACGAGCGGCTCCTTCGCCAAGGCCAGAGGATGACTCGAGCAGGCCCTCGTAGATCGTGCCGAACTCGCGGACGCTTAGCGCGGCGAAATCCACAGGTCCGTACACGCCGTCCTCGCTCCGGTCGACGAGCAAATGGAATAGCACCGGTCCGACTGTTCGATCGTCCAGCTCGAGTTCGGCAATGCGCGCGCCCACAGGGCTCTTCGCCTCGTCCTCACTGAACAGGCCACCATTGTAGGGAGGCACGCCCCATTCCGGCCGACCACCATTCACTGCGTGCCAGAGCTCCTCGAGCCTATGCCAAAGCGTCAGAGCGCCGGAAGCGAATTCGAGCCGATCATCGTTCCCAAAATCTGCCATGGAGCGAGCGAGCGTCTTGAGCGAGTGCTCCCGGTAACGCTCGTTCTTCTGGTACGGAAGCAGATCCTTGTCCTCTGCGTACGCGACGAATAGGACGCGGAAAAGGATCACCATCGCTGTCTCGTAGACTTCGTCGAGGTGCGCGTCCAACCTCCCGTTCCCTTCTTGCTGTGCCACGTGACGTCCGACCGCGACCGCGAGGCGTGGAACCACCTCGTCGTAGACCCGATCTCGGAGGCGCTCGCCAATGCCCGCCGCGAAGTCGCGGGAGTGCTCCAGCACGTCCTCGAAGCTGCCGCCGGGCCTGAGCGCGTCGGCGCTGAAGATCAGAGGCAGGTATGCCGCACTGGCGGCAGGTAGCAGGGCGAGGTTGGCCTCGACGTAGGTTTCAGCCCGACCTTTGCGGCCCACTCCAATGTCGGTCGTGGTGCCGTATAACCGGATCTCCCGGCCACGCGTAAGTACCACGTAGCGGAGGTTCTCACTCGTGGCTTTCGCGAGCGCCGTGGAGACCGGCGTTGAATCCCGAAAGCGGCCCGAGAGCGCTTCCGGACTCTCGTTGTCATCCAGGAAGATGGCGACAGCGGAAGCCTGGCCGTTTTCCCGGATGCGTAGGACGTGGGTGGTAGCACCGCGGGATTCGATCTCGAAGCCGAGCGCTTCGACGAGTTCACGCCCCCGCTTCGGCAACAGCCGCTTGCCCTGCGACAGCATTGACTGCCAGTCACGGCGCGCCGGCACTCGCTCGCGAAGATGGTATGTCGCGAACATCCCGACGTTTCGCATCCCTGGTAGCTCTGACTCGGTCTCGGGAAGCGTCGAACGGAGGAGCCGAATGGCGCTGTGGCGGTCCGGCTCCTCTAGGGCCGTCCGGGAAATCCGCTCGGCCTGGGATAGATCTAGATCGTCGTAGACCGGCGGGTCGTCTCCTATGGGCCCACAAACTGACGCTCGGGGCTCTCCGCCGCGGCGCCACAGAACGACCAGCAAGAGAGGACTCGCCTCCTGCCGTTGGCGCCCCTTCCACACTTTCCTTAGGACGGTGCGGTTCGGGCGGGTTAAGGCGTGCGCAACCGCGACCTCCATCGCGCTGTCTCCCTTGCCGAGAAAATACTCGACGGCCTCAATGTCCATAGCAATGCCAGATCCGACTGACCAAGGGCGCGGACCTTTCTGGTCCCGGAGAAAGTCGTAATGGTCCATTGTCAAATCGATCACTTGAGCGAAGAGGATGACGTCCTGGTACTTTAGCGCTTAAAGGTATCGCGGATCAGCTCGGCGAGGGACCGGCTGACGGAGGTAATCTGCGAGTGGAATCATCTATTCCCCAGAAGTTAGTTGCTGCCGTAGCTCTTCAAACGTCTGATCTCCGCCCCAGGCCTGAGCTGCCGCATACGCGAGGCGTCGCTTTTGATCGGTAGAGAGCGGGGTTGCCGGCTTGTACGCGAGGTCATGGTTTGCCTCGGACCAGGCGTGCTGAAACAAAGTCTTAATCTGCAACTCAAAGAAGCGCGGAACCTGATCATCTTTGCCCGCCGGAACAACATCCTTGGGAAGCGAAACAATCCAATGCCTGCCAAAATACCCGAATTCCCACTCCGATTCTGGAATCAGCGCCTTCTCTTCAATCCGAGTGAAGTACTTGTTCACGATCTTACCAACGAATTCAACATCTCCCAAGTAAAGTACGATTATTCTTGCACCAATCTGGTCTTGAATTTGTGCAAGCGGGTCTTGGTACCTTGGAGTATTGTCATCGTTTCGTTTCGCTGCTTTGTCGACGAACCGGTCTGGATCTTTTGCACGAGCAACTACCCGGTCCACGTGCTGCACATCCTCCAAATGCTCCACAATATACGCCATCAAATTGCCCGCCACTTCGTTAAGAACTGAATAGCGTTCTAGGTATCGCTTCTAAATGTGGCTGCAGTCATTTTGATTTCCTCAGCCGTTCATTTATAACTTCGCCCTCAGTAGCATACCGGACCCTGTTCTCGGCAACTCTTAGTTGCTCGCGCTGAAAGATCTGATCGAAACGATACGTGTCACCCATAAGGATGGCCCCATTGTCTAACTCGACCACCTTGTAGGGTGCCTCCTTCTCAAACTCTGCCAAGTCAAACGCGAACACCTCTTCCATTAGATCGGCCCTCGAGAAGGCGCTCTTGAGGGCAGTAACAGCGGGTTCTGAAAGGCCCAGCCTTCTCGCGAAATCGGATGCAGATTGCCGCCGACCGTCCTGCCCGCCGAGGAGTTGAACCGCCGATAGGAGCTCCGCCTTCACGTTCGTATCTGCCACCCGATTCACTGCGCTTCGGAGTGCTATTGCCAACCGTTTGGTCCCGGCCGCCCCGGTCGTCCGCAGATCAGACAGCAGGAACTCACCGATCCAATACTGAGATAACTCGCGCGGCCCCGAAATCTGGCGATCGACGGCCCGCCCATCCCAGAAGCCCGCCACTGCCGACGTAGTCTGATAGAGAGCGCTCTTATAAGCTCTTGCGTTCCTCATAAATACCCGTTCCAAGAACTCAACCGACAGCGCCTGAGCACGCTCCTCTGCAACAATCCCTTGATCCGCAGGAAACCGAGCAATGACCAGGTGGTGCAGCCCTTTGTGCTCTCCCGCGACCAAGAACAGAAGTCCTAGTCCGGACCGGTGTGTCGTGACGCCCTGAAGCCGGGCTGCTATCTTCCGCCCGTTATCCTCATTGGGTTGGAAGAGATATCCTACAAGTTCGTCTCGGCAGGGGTTAGCTTGAGTTCCATCTTCATCCGGCTTGAACACAATCTCTATATTGCACTCATCAGAGGCTCTTTCGAAAACGCGCTGCAGCATCTCGTAGAGCAGCCCACGCAGTGGAATGCTTGTTCCGCCGATTTCGGGCGGGTCGTCCTCGTGTTTTGCAGGGATAGACTAAGAAGCTGTAGATAGCCGTTATCGGCACGCCGAATCCTCCTGTCTCAGAGGGTCAACTACTCATCTGCGGTAAAGGCGGCCTCGGTCTCTGGATCCCACCTCCACCCCCACCCCCGTAAACCACAGCCGCACCTCCGCCTCCCCCCGCACCCCCGCGGCCGCCCGGTACACCTCCACCTGCGGCTCGTACGAGGCAGCCACCCGAGGCACGTCGGCCTCCGAGATCTCATGCGTCTTGAAGTCGACGATCAGCATCGGCGGCCCCATCCGAAGCAGATCGAACGCCCCCACCCGCCACGCCCGCCGCTCCGCCAGGTGCAGGAACGGCAGCTCCCGGTAGTGCTCGCCCTCGGTGTAGCGGGCCCACTCGTCGCTGGAGACGACGCGGGCGATCTCGCGCTCGAGGGCGGCGCGGTAGCGGTGGCCGGGGCGGAGGTAGCTGTCGAGCTCGGGGGCGTCGAGCTCGCCGACGACCTCGTCGAGGATGCGGGCGAGCTCGTCCTCCTGGCGGGCCTTCTCGAGCGGGCCGGCGGGCCAGCGCTCGAGCGCGCGGTGGACGATCGTGCCGCGCACGTGGGCGGGGACGCCGTCGCCCTTCCCTGTTCGGCGCGAACGACCAGCCGGGCTCGACGCCGTGCACGTAGCGGAGCTTCCACTGCTCCGCGTCGTTCGCGCGCATCATCAGCTCGGTCGCGGACGTGAGCCAGCGGAGCGGCGGCGGCTCGAGCGGCCGCGCGAGCGCCGGCAGCGGCGCCTCGCCGACGCGGTCGAGCCACGACAGCTCCGGCGCGGGGCCGTGCACGGGCGGCTCCAGCTCGGCGGCGGCCGTGCGGTCGGCGACGACGGGCAGGTCGCGTCCGGCCTGTAGCCACTCGAGATAGGTCTTCGGCTTCGGCTCCGGGCCCGTGATGATCAGTCGGTCGCGCGCGCGCGTGGTCGCGACGTAGAGCAGCCGCGCTTCCTCGGCGGATTCGGCCAGCTCGAGGCGGCGCACCATGTCGAGAGCGCGCGGCCCGGTGTCCGCCTGCTTCGGCCCGAGCAGTGGACCCCTCTCGGCGTCGCTCCAGTACTGGCGCCACGAGCGGCACTCGATCTTCGACGCGCCGTCGATCAGGAAGACCACCGGCCACTCCAGCCCCTTCGCGCGGTGGATCGTCGTGACGGTGACGACGTCGTCGGCGGCGCTGTAGAGCGGGGCCTGCGGCAGGCCGGTGTCCTGGTCGTCCCAGCGCCTCCAGATGTCGAGGAAGGTGCCGAGCGGGTGGCGGCGGTACTGCTCGGCGATGCGCAGGAACGCCTGGAGGTTGCCGAGCGCGTCGCGGTTCTCGGCCATGACGAGCAGGTGCAGGCGGTAGCCGCTCGCGTCGATCAGCCGCGCGGCCAGCTCGTCGAGCGGCAGTCGCGCGGCGAGGGCCGCGAGCTCGTCGAGCAGCTCGAGCGCGCGCGCGAGCACCGTCCGCTCGATCGCGGCGAGCGCCTCGCCTTCGGGCGGCGTCCAGGCGACGTCGCCCTTCAGCCACTCCCTCGCCTGCCACAGCAGCGAGCGGTGGCCGCGGTCCATCGCGATGCGCGCGAGCACCTCGTCGCGCAGGCCGACGAACGGCGAGCGCAGGAACGCGAACGCGGCGAGGTCGTCGGCGGGGTTGTCGATGAGGCGCAGCGCGTTGACGACGTCGGCGATCTCCTGCTGGCTGGCGAGCCCGCCCTGCGCGGCGCTGAAGAACGGGACGCGGTAGACGTCGAGCGCGCGCTGGTAGTGCTCGAGGCCGGTGCGCGTGCGGTAGAGGATCGCGACGTCGCGGTACCGGCACGGCCGCAGCTTGCCGTCCTTCGGATCGACGATCTCCTCCTCGCCGTCCACCATCTCGCGGATGCGGCGGGCGACCTGCTCGCCCTCGGCCGCGCGGCGGATGTCGACGTTCTTTCCGTCGGCCTCGAGCCACTCGACGCCGGCGGTGCCGCGGCTCGGGAGCCCCGGCTCGAGCGGCGAGTACGCGACGCGGCTCTCCGGCAGCTCCGCCTCGAGCGCCTCGCCGGTCGCCTCGATCGCGGTCTCGCCGACGGCGTTCAGGTAGTCGATCAGCTCGGGCTGGCTGCGGAAGTTGCGCGTCAGCTCGAGAGCGGCTCGCCGCCCGCTCTCCAGCTCGCGGGCGACGTCGTTCCAGACGGCGATGTCGGCGCCGCGGAAGCGGTAGATCGACTGCTTCGGGTCGCCGACGAAGAGGAGCTGCGGGCGCTGGACGCCGCGGCCGATGCGCAGCGCAATGTCGGCCTGCGCGCGGTCGGTGTCCTGGAACTCGTCGATGATGAGGATGCGGTAGCGCTCGCGGATCGAGCGGAGCGCGGCGTCGGCGCCGTCGCCCATCAGCAGCTCGCGCGTGTCGAGGATCAGCGCGTCGTAGTCGCGCACGTTCTCCTCGCGCATCCACTCGTTCCAGCGGCCGAGCGCGTGGCGGGCGACGCGGTAGAGCGCGTCGCAGTGGCGCAGCGCGGCGAGGTCGTCGGGGTCGTCGCCGGCGAGGGCGAGGTCGAGCGCGGCGCCGTCGTCGTCGCACCAGCTCGCGTAGCGCTCGCCGTGCCAGCGCAGGTCGCGCAGCGCGGCGCGGGCGAGGTCGATCGCGCCGTTGCTCATGGGCCAGCCGTTGAGCGTGAAGTCGCGGTACAGCCCGGCGACGCCGAGGTCGTCGGCCTCGAGCAGCTCGAGGATGACGTCGCGCAGCAGGTCGTCCTGCGCGGTGCGCGTCTCGCGCTCGTCGAGGATGGAGAACGTCGGGTCGATGCCGAGCCGCAGCGCGTGCTCGCGCAGCAGCGACGCGCAGAAGGAGTGGATCGTGCCGATCGACGCGCGGTCGATCTCCCAGCGCAGCTCGCCGGCGCGCTCGGACCCCTCGATCTCCTCGCGCAGCTTCCGCTTCAGGTCGTGCGCCGCCTTCTCCGTGAACGTGATCGCGGCGATCTCGTCGAGCCGGCACGGCGACTCGCAGCGCGGCAGCGGCTCGCCCGTCTCGCCGCTCGCGCCGACGTCCAGCCCGAGCAGCCACAGCACCTTGCCGACGACGGTCGTCGTCTTGCCGCTCCCCGCGTTCGCGGAGAGCAGCGTGTCGCCACCGGCGAGGATCGCGGCGGCCTGCTCGGCGGTCCAGCGGAAGTCAGCCATCGAAGCGACTCCCGTCGCGCGAGCTTCGCGCGCGTGCGCGTGACCTCTATGCCGGGGAACCAGAAGGGCCAGCCCTTCGACTTGCGCGGCGACGGGCTCGAAGAGTGCCCGCGCGGACACGCGACGGGATGGTGAAGGCGAAGCGGAGGGCGTTCTCGTACTTGTCGCTGCCGAGCGTCGCTTCGCAGCCCCTGCCGCTCTTCCGGCTCGCCCGGCTTCTTCAGCGCGCGGTAGTAGCCCGAGCTCGCGGTCACGCCCTTCACGACGCGGGAGCGCCTTCATGTACAGCGGCGCCTGCAGCACCGCGCCGTCGCCATAGCACTTGGGCTCCGGAACGTTCGACGACTTGTAGTCGAGCACGCCGTAGCCGCCGCCGATCGCGTCGACGCGGTCGATGCGGCCGCGCACCCGGAGCACCTCGCGTCGTACCGCTCACGTCGGTGCCCTCGATCTCGACGACGTCGTCGCCGTCGCCGAACGCGAGCTCGCACCACACCGGCCGCTCGCCGTGCTCCGCCAGGTATGGCAGCTCCCAGTCGAGGTACTCGCCCAGCGTCTCGCGGATCTCCTCCTTCGTGTGCCGCCAGAGCACGGGCAGCCCGGCCCACTCGCCCGCCGCCTCCGCGCGCGCAGAACACCTCGCCGGCGACGCGGTCGAAGAGCGACCTCGCGCGCGCATCGAACGTCGCCGGCAGGTCCGCCTTCGCCTCGTCGTAGAAGCGCTGCAGGACCTTGTGCGCGACGTCGCCGAACGCGAGCGGCGACGTCTCCTCGTCCGCCTCCTCCGTCTCGCGCAGGTACAGCACGCGGTCGAGCAGGAAGACGAACGGGCACGTCGCGTACGTCTCGAGCTTGCTCGCGGACCAGACGTGCTCGGCGCCGAACTTCGACTCGAGGCGCTGCAGCACGCACGGGTCGCGCAGCTCGCCGTGCCAGGGGTTCGGGGCGACGACGTCGCCGCCGGCGAGGTCGCGCACGCCTCGCCGCGTCTCGGCGACCGCCGCGACGATCGCGTGCCGCAGCGCGTCGGGGTCGGCGGTCTCGACGAGGTCGCCCGAGTCGGCGGTCAGCCGGAGCCGCGCGGCGGCGAGGCGACGATCGTGCTCCGGGCTGACGAGCGCGCGGCGGCCGTCGTCGCCCGGCTCGGCCCCTTCGCCGCCGGCGCCCACCGGCTCGTACGAGCGCGGCAGCTCGGTCGAGGCGTCGTGCTCGCGGCACCATCAGCGACGGCAGCAGCGGCGTGCCCTGAGGATCGGTCGTGCGGTACGTGATCGCGACGACGTCGTCGCCCTGCGCGCTCGCGCGCCAGAGCGTGCGCTCGCGACGCAGCGTCGTCTCGCGATCCGCGATCGGCAGCCCGGCCCGGCTCAGCGCGGCGCGCTCCTCCTCGAGCAGCACGCCGAGCGGCGAAACCGCGCGCGGGAACTCGCCGTCGTTCGCGTGCGTGACGAAGACCGCGCGGAACGGCGTCATCGCCGCGTCGTGCGCCTCCAGCACCTGCACGCCCTTCTGCGCCGGCGTCGACAGCGCGAGCTCGTGCGCCTCGAGCAGCCGCTCGAGCAGCCGGTGCCACTCGGCGACGGTGAGCAGGTCGTCGCCTTCCTCCAGCTCCGCCCACTCGCGCAGCAGCGCCTCGAGCTGTCGCAGCCCGCGCTGGTCGTAGCGGACGACGTCCCAGCGCTCGCCCACCGGCCTCGACGCCGCCTTCCGCAACCCGAGGATGCCGTGCGCGACGAGCCCGAGCGTCAGCCGCACCCACTCCCGCTCGGAGCGCGGATCGTCCAGGATCGCGAGGCTGCGCGGCGAGCTTGCGGAGCCGCTCGGCGTCGCGGCCGAGCCGCTCCGGGTGAACGTGCAGGTCGCGATATTCGCGAGAATCGCTACGCCTCGCCGCGCAGTTCGGCACCGCCGGCACCTTCTACATCGCTGTTATCTCCTGCATCGCCTGCGTCCCCATCATCCCCTGGAGCAGCAGCCAGCCGAGCCAGCTCGTCCGCCCACGCCGCGAGCCCGCTCAATCGCCGAATCCCCGCTACGAAGTCGATCCCCCGCAGATCCACATCGCCATCGAAGTAGGGGCTCGCGAGCACGTTGCGCAGCGGCCGGTACGCCCACTCGGTCGCCGCGCCGCGGAACAGCTCGAGCAGCGCCTTGAGCGCGCCGATGTCGCAGAGCGGCACGCGCATGCGCGCCGTGCACGGCACGCCGGCCGCCTCCAGCGCCGCGCAGGCGAGGCGCGTGTCCTCGCGACCCGTCCTCGCGACGACCGCGATCTCGTGCGGCTCGAGGTCGTCCTCGACGAGCAAGCGCTTCACGCGTCCGGCGACCCAGCCGTATTCGCGGAGCGCGTCCGGCGCGGGCTGGACGAGGACGTCGCGCGAGGGCGAGGACGAGCGCGAGGTGGCGGCGCCGGCCGGGTCCGAGTCGAAGCTGTGCCGGGCGCTCCCACTTGCTGCCGCGGGTCCTTCACCTCCTGCGAGCTCCTCCACCTCCAATCCGAGCTCCAACGCCAGCTCGTCCCACTCGCCGGGCTCCTCCTCGCGCAGCGTGTACAGCGAGACCGCGACTTCCGTCTGCGCCGCGAGCGCCTCGATCAGCCGCCGCCGCGACCGCAGCGTGTACAGCCCGTAGACGTGCAGCTCGCGCGCATCTCCGATCGCGCCGCGAAGCCCGACCGTCCTCTCGCGCTCGCGCTCGCCCTCGCGCTCGAAACCCCCACGCCCGCGCTCGCGCCCGCCCATCATCGCCTCGGCGATCATCGCATGGACGGCCCGGTCGTCGTAACGGCCGGATGCGCCGAGCTCGGCGAGGTAATCGCGGTAGACGCCGACGACCCATTCGTTGCGACGTCGCCCGAAGTCGTCCGGCTCGAGGGCGGCGAGGGACTCCGCGAGCGCATCGGGCTCGACGCCTTCCGGCAGCAGCTCCCCGAGCAGCCCGTCCATCATGTGGCCGCGGATGATGCCGCGGTCGGCGGAAAGCGCGATGTCCAGCCGCGAGGCGTGCCTCGCCGCGAGCCGCGCGACGAGGCGACGTCGCGTCAATAGCCCGATCGGACGGCTGGCGAGACCGAAGCGGTCGGGCAGCTCGGAGAAGAAGGAGATCGGCGGCGCGAGCCAGCCCTTTACGCCGCGCTCGTACGCGGTGTCGAGCAGTCGGTCGCGCAGGTTGCGGTGCGTGAGCCAGAGGTGCGCCATGTGGCCGCTCGGGCCGGGACTGCCGGCCGCGCCGTCGAGAAACCGCTCGACGCACGCCTCCCAGAGCACGCGGCTCGACGCCGAACGGACGAGGCGCAGGCCCATCGCGCTATGCAGGTGGCGTGGATGAAAGAGTCCGGAAGCGGGACCTCATCGCCCTCACGGTATTCGTTGGTCGTCTCTGTTGAGCGCAGGCCGGCGGATCAGACCGTCCTGCCGCGGGTCACGTTCCGGGACCCGCCGCGCCGCTCCGGGGATCGAGGGGATTCGATTGAACCGGCGCGTCGCAAACATGCGACGCCGAACCGACGATCGCAAGCCGGCCGTACCGCAACGCGGCCCGGCCCATCGACCCACGCGGGGGCGCCGGCGTGTCCATGGCTGAACCGGACCGCGCCCGGGCAGAATCATAGCCCGCGGGTCTGACAGCGGCGCGGTCGCTCATGGACGTCGCGTGTCCCGTTTTCCCATAAATGCCGCAGAGGGGCGAAGGGTTACAGGGTCCGGGCAAAAGCTGTGTGGGCCGGTTCGCTCACCCAGACGGGCGTTGCACGCGGTGCTGTCGGGAGTGGTTCACGATGCAAACTAACCGATACGTAGCCTATCCTGTTGCCAGACAGCTACTTACGCTGTTCGTCTTTGATTAACGATGCAAAACGGTTCGAAGTGGGGCGGGCGAAGAGACGTCGTTCGCACTCCGACCGTTCACGCTATGGCAAGCGCGCTCCCGGCGAGGCTATGTTGCTGGAGCACACTTACGAGATCTGTCTCGAGGCGGCGCTCCGCGGGCGGGTGCTACGGGTGGACCGCCAGGTGCCGGTCCGAGTCCGCTACGTTGACGTCGATCTGGATTGCGGCTACAGGATCGACATGATGATCGAGCGGCAGGTGGTCGTCGAGCTCAAGGTCGTAGAGAAGCTCGCCCCGGTCCATGTCTCACAGGTGCTGTCGTACCTCCGACTCGCGGAGCTGCATGTAGGCCTGGTCTTCAATCATCCTCAGAGCCCTCAGACACTTCCGACTGCTCCGTGTCACGCCGTTGATGTTCACACGTCGGCGGCCGATCATCAGACATGTCCCATCGCCCCATGGCACCCCCCGGCGGGGCGAGGCTAGTTTGTGGGATGGAACGCATTCACCGATGAGCTACACGGCCGGAGCGGACGACCCGCTCCTCACCGTCGAGCAGTTCGAGCAGCTGCCGGAGGAGGACGAGTTCCGGATCGAGCTCGTGCGCGGCCGGATGGTGCGCGAGCCCAGGCCCGGTGCCGAGCACAGCACGCTGACCGGCTGGCTATACGAGAAGCTGAGCGCGCACGTGCGCGCACGCGGCCTGCAGGAGAAGGTGGTCGAATACCTGGACGCCAGCACCCGCGAAGTCTGGGTCGTGGACCCTGCGGCGCGGCAGGTGACGGTGTACCGCTCCGGCGGCGAGACCTTTCTGCTGCGCGAGGCCGACGCGCTGGAGGGCGGCGGCGTGGTGCCGGATTTCTCGCTGCCGCTCGCGGAGCTGTTCGGGGCGACGTCGCTGCGGTGAGCGGCGGCGCGAGCGGGCCAGGCGTGCCTGAACTCGGTGAAGTCGACGTCGTCCGGCGCGGCGCGGGCGCGCGCCAGCAGCTCCTCGAACGCGCTCACGCGGCTTCGCCCGGGGCCGAGGGCAAATACGCCTCAGGAAACGCCAACGGGCTCAATGTCAGCGAGCTCGGAAGCCTGCTCCGAATGCAGTGCGTCCCAGAGATCCACTGCCTGCTGCAGGTTCAGCCAGAACTCGGGCTCCGTCCCGGTAAACCGCGCAAAGCGCAGCGCCGTATCGGGCGTCACGGCGCGCTTGCCACGAACGAGCTCGTTCATCCTCGGATACGAGATCCGTAGACGTTTCGCTGCTTCCTTCTGGGTGATCCCCAGTGGAAGCAGGAAATCCTCGAGGAAGATCCCGCCGGGAGTGGTCGGACGCCGGTGCGTGGGTAGGCGCATGTTCAGGCTCCCTGCTTCGGACCTGCGTGCGGCAGGCTCAGTGATAGTCGACGATCTGAACCGACTCCGGGCCGGACTCGGTCCAGAGAAAGCAGACTCGGTACCGCTCGTTGATCCGAACCGAGTGCTCTCCGGCTCTGTCGCCCTTCAGCTTCTCCAATCTCAGCCCCGGCAGCGAGAGTGACTGGAGGGATACAGCCGCATTCAACGGGTCCAACGTTCTCCTGGCCCGTTCGTGCAGGTTGGAGGGCAGCGATCTTCGGGCGGCTTTGGAATCGTCACCATTGAAGATGTCCTCGGTGCCGCGATCCCTGAAGGAGAGGATCAACGCCCCTCATGAGCGGATGCTATGGTTAATGTTAAGCATAATAGGAGAGGGACATCGCGACAAGGGGTGAGGCTGGAGCGGGGCCACGACGGAACGGCGCCAACGTTCGGCTCGGCTGTTTCAGCGGCGCGCGGCCGGGGATGGAAGGGCGTCGCCGGGATCCTCACGGCACCGCGTCCACGAGCGCGAAGAAGAAGAGCACCAGGACGATCATGCAGAACCACGAGATGCAGCCCCAGGTCTCGTAGCGGGTCTGCTTCTCGGGCTCGAAGCGGAAGTCGTAGCTCAGGAAGGACAGCACGAACGAGAGCACGACCGAGCCCATGGCGACGAGTCCGAGGAACACCATGAAGCCGGTCTTCAGGTCCTGCAGGTCATCCATCGTGCCTCAGTGCGAGCATCAGGTCAGGTGTGGGGGCGACCGGTGGCTTGGGGCCGAGCGGACTTCCGACCGTTCGTCGACGGCGGCGGGGCTCCAATGTCGTCCTGGCGTCGATCGGGCGCGCTCGGCGGCTGGTCCGTCAGGTCGATTTCGCCGTCGAGCACCTTCCGGTACCAGTCCTCGGACGGGAAGACCCTGAGGTGCTCGAATGCGATCCGCAGCATCATGTGCAGGCTGTCCTGCACGACGGGCGGCCCTTTTCCGAAGACCGTGCCCGGACCGGACAGGCCGCGGCTGTAGGCAATGTCGCGCACAATGTGGCGGATCACGTACACGGCGAAGCCGACGATAGAAGAGCAGGACGAAGAAGAAGAAGCCCATGTTCCCACGTCCGACGGTCGCCCATTGATTTCCCGCTGACGCCTCTGCATCGCGTGCGGGCGCGATTTCGTAGGGACGGAAGGTAGGGCGGGTCACTGACAGCGTCCTCGGGGCAGCGCCGGATATAGCGGGGTTGCCTCCCGTCACAGCCGGCTATGGCGTGCGGAGTCAGCCGCTGCCGGCTGCCCCGACGGGCGATACGGCGCGCGATCAGCCATGGCAAGCGCGGACACGGCGAGGCTATGTTGGGACCTGGACACGGAGATGAAGGAGTGCTTCGACGGCATGCTCGCCGAGATCCTTGCGGCGCTGCATTTCCAGGCTCGAGGGCGATGCTGGATCGGGACGAATTCAAACGCTGGCGAGAAGCCGCGGACAATGCGCGGCGGGCGGCGGAGGTCCAGGCCAATGCCGGGCTGCCGCAGTGGGCGTGCTTTCTGGCGGAGCAGGCGGCTCAGCTCGCGATGAAGGGGCTGCTGCACGGACTGGGCGTCGGGGCATGGGGGCACGACCTCGTGCGGCTGGGGACCCTGACCACGGAAGCCTTCTCGAAAGCGTTGCCGCAAATGGTTGAGGCCGCTCTCCGGCGGCTCTCGCGACACTACATCCCGGCGCGCTATCCGGACGCGCATCCGGCGGGTCCTCCCGGATCGCACTACGGAGCCGAGGACGCTGCCCAGGCGCTCGCGGATATGGCGGGGGTAATCGGGTTCGTGGACGAGACGTGGGAGCGGCTGACGCGGGCTACGGGAGATGCGGACGGATGATGTTCGGGAAGACCGGCAGATGACGATCGATTCGGTCATTGCGCGCCGTCGCGCCGAGCGCGAGGCGTTGGTCGATCGCGCGCGGGCATACACGGCCGAGCTCGACCCGGCGCTGGGCGCGCGCGCCGCGGTGGTCTTCGGCTCGGTCGCCCGCGGCGACTTCAACCTCTGGAGCGACATCGACGTGCTGATCGTCGCCGAGCGGCTGCCGGACCGCGCGATCGCGCGGCTGGAGGCGCTCGGCGCGCCGCCGCCGCGCGTGCAGGCGCTGGCGTGGACGCCCGCCGAGTGGCGGCGCCAGCTCGCGCGCGGGAACCCGATCGCAGTCGAGGCGGACGGGCGCGGGGTCTGGCTCCTCGGATCGGCCGCCGAGCTGGAGGACGAGTGATCGGCGCAGGAACGAATGAGCCGCGGGAGGGCGCGTAGCACTCGCCCATCGAAGCAGCTCGAAGCCGCCATCACGGCGAGGCTAGTTTGTGGCATGGACCGCATTCACCGATGACCTACCCTGCCGGAGCGGGCGAGCCGCTCCTCACCGTCGAGCAGTTCGAGCGGCTGCCGGAGGAGGACGAGTTCCGGATCGAGCTCGTGCGGGGCCGGATGCTGCGCGAGCCCAGGCCCGGCGCCGAGCACAGCCAGCTCACGGGCTGGCTCTTCAGGAGGCTCGCCGCGCACGTGGAAGCGCACGGCCTCGGCATCGCGCTCGTCGACACCGGCTTCCGCATCCCCGGCCGGCCGGCGACGGTGCGAGCGCCTGACGTCGCGTTCATCGCAATGGACCGGCTGCCGCCCGTCGCGCCCCGCGGATTCTGGCAGCTCGCGCCGGACCTCGCCGTCGAAGTCGTTTCCCCGAGCGACCGCTGGACGGCCGTGCAGGAGAAGGTGGTCGCGCGAGGACGCCGCGCTTGAGGGCGGCGGCGTGGTGCCGGATTTCTCGCTGCCGCTCGCGGAGCTGTTCGGGGCGACGTCGCTGCGGTGAGGGCTGAAATCAGCGTCCCGGTGTACCGCTGAACTCGGGCTCCGTGTCCCCGTAAAGCGCGCAAAGCGCAGGCCTGTGTCGGGCGTCACGGCGCGCTTGCCATGAACGATCTCGTTCATCCTCGGATACGAGATCCGTAGACTAATTGACGATCTCAACGGACCCGGCCGGACTCGCTCCAGAGAAAGCAGACTCGATACCGCTCGTTGATCCGAACCGTGGCCTACGCCGCCGGCCACCTCGAGGCAATGCGGTCGACGAGCGCCTCGTCGCAGTCCCTCGAGCCGCTCGCGTGGAGGCCGTGCAGGCTGGCCGCCGAGGCCATTGTGATCTCGGCGTCGATGCGGAGGATCGTGTCGGCGGCTTCGCCGGGATTCAGCTGCCTCAGGCTCTGCCACAGCGCGCGACGCAGCAGGTAGTACTCCCGGAAAAGCAGGTCGTCCGAGAACCCGTCGCGGGCGCGCTCTCGGCCGTGGTCCATAGCGGTGCGCACGAGCTGCCTGCCGACGCCGTCACGCCCCTGCTCCCGCTCCCTCGCCGCCTCGCCGAGCAGCCGCACCAGCTTCGAAAGGCCGTCCGGGCGGATCGCGTGGGGCGGCGAGCCGCCGTCGCCGCGGAGCTGCTTCAAGGCGCTCACGGTCTCGGCCGCGATCGCGTCCGCCGAATCGATGACGTGCTGGAGTAGCGGCATCCGGGCTTTTCCGCCGTGCTCATGTTCGCGTGCGGGCCGTGGTGACAAACAGACGACGCGCGATCCGCCGGCGTCACGTCGGCGGCCGCTCACGCGGTGAATCCTGCGTCGGCCCTCCGTGTCGGGTCTCGGCGCGGTTTTGCGAATGCGGGAGTAGCGCCGCCGCGAAGGCGGCAGAGGTCCAACACTCCCGCTGGAGGTGATCCCATGAGACGGCCGACGCTCGTTTTGCTCGCGGCAGCGGCGCTGTGCGCCTGCTCGGAAACGCCGACCGAACCGCCCGGGGCGCTCGCCATCGGAGGGCCGCACTACGGCGCCTTCCCGGGCGCCGCCGGCAAGATCGTCTTCATCAGTCAGCGCGATGGGGGCGGCATCTTCACGATGAACCCGGACGGCACCGGCGTCGAGCAGCTGTCCGATGACTTCGCCTCGGCTCCGTCTTGGTCCGCCGACGGGACGAAGATCGCGTTCGCCAGCGTGATCGACGGCGATTACGACATCTACGTCATGAACGCGGACG
The DNA here is from genome assembly GCA_963798855.1 of uncultured Gemmatimonadales bacterium. Lineage (GTDB taxonomy): Bacteria > Gemmatimonadota > Gemmatimonadetes > Longimicrobiales > RSA9 > CAWCUU01. The sequence goes on from CAWCUU010000004.1 coordinate 35,666, forward strand.
GCTCCGGCCGGACGCAGCTGACCGACGATCCCGCCAACGATTTCCAGCCGTCGTGGTCTCCCGACGGGACGAAGATCGCCTTCCAGAGCTTCCGCGACGGCAACGCGGAGATCTATCTCATGGACGCGGACGGCTCGAACCCGTCCCGCCTGACGGACGACCCGGGGACTGACGCGAGTCCCGCGTGGTCTCCCGACGGCAGCAAGATCGCGTTCGGCAGCGATCGGACCGGCTCCGGCGAGATCTACGTGATGGACCCGGACGGGTCGAACCTGACGAACCTCACGAACAGCCCGGAGCACGACTACGATCCGCAGTGGTCGCCGGACGGGAGCCGGATCGTGTTCGGCAGGTTCAATCCGTTCCTGCAGGAAGTCTTCGTGATGAACGCCGACGGTTCGGGGCAGACGAATATCAGCAACGATCCGGGAACCGCGGCGGCTCCGGCGTGGTCGCCCGATGGCAGCAAGATCGTCTTCACGAGCCTCCGCGACGGCGACGGCGAGATCTACGTGATGGACGCGGACGGCTCGAACCAGACCCGGCTCACGACGAGCGCGGGCACCGACGGCCAGCCGGACTGGCAGCCGATCCCGCAGGACGCGCCGTCGGCCGACCTCCGACTCGAGCTCCAGGCCGCCGCGCAGCGCGCGGGCAAGACCGTGCTCTACACGATCTTCGTCCAGAACGACGGCCCGGCCGACGTCGTGGCCCACGACGTGACGGTGACGGACGCGTTGCCGGCCGAGGCGAGGTTCGTCGCGGTCGACGCGGCACAGGGCACGTGCTCGACGCCGCCGTCGGGGTCGAGCGGCACCGTCGTATGCGCGCTCGGATCGCTCGGAACGGGGGAGCTGGCAGAGGTCCGGATCACCGTGAAGCTGTTCCCGCCGAAAAGCCAACCGAGCAACACGGCGTCCGTGTCGAGCACGACGCCGGATCCGGACCCCACGAACAACTCCGACACGGCGAGCGCGCCGTAACTCTCTTCGTGCGCAGGAGCGCTGCCCCGGACCCGTTCCGGGGCAGCGACTCGCGTCTTCCCGTTGCGCCGGCCAATCGAGCGCGGAACGCAATCGCTCGGTCCACGGGTTTGCTACAGTGGCGCTGCAATCGAGACCCGGGGCTCCAGCCACGGAGGACACCATGGGATGGCTCTATCTCGTCGGACGCATCCTGTTCGCGCTCATCTTCATCGGCTCCGGTGGCTACGGCCATTTCGGCCACCTGAGCGGCACGGCGGAGTACGCCCGCGCGAAGGGAGTGCCCGCGCCCAGGGCGCTGGTGCTGCTGACCGGCGTCATGCTTCTCGCCGGCGGCCTCAGCATCGCGCTCGGCTTCTGGATGGAGATCGGCACGTGGCTATTGGTCGTCTTCCTGCTGGTCGCCGCGTTCAAGATCCACGACTTCTGGGCGCTGTCCGACCCGATGCAGCGCCAGGCGGAGCAGGCGCAGTTCATGAAGAACCTGTCGATGGCCGGCGCGGCGCTGATCATGTACTGGTTCATCCGGAACTGCGGCTACGGCCCGCTCACGATCGGGCAGCCGATGGGGTAGAAAATGAGCCGACATGCTACCGTCCTCCTGATTTCCTGCACGCTGCTGTTCGGCGCGTGCGACTCCCGAACGGCGCTCGGTCCGCTCGAGGCGCGGCCTCTGACCGGTGTCTGGTCGGGGCGGGTCGAGCCGGCGTTCGGAAGCGACCCGCAGACGGGAACGATCGGCACGTTCGGAGGAGCCGTCGTGGACTCGCTCCGGCTCGCGGTAGATCAGGACACCACCGGTCGCCTGAGCGGATCGGCGGTGATCGCGCGCAATGGCGACCTCCGCGTCTACAGGATCGACGGCGAAAACGACTTCCCGGAGGTCATAATGACGCTCGACCCGGGCGCCACCTTCGGCACCGAGCTGCTGCAGGTCCAGGGCGAGTTCGTCAGCACCGAGTCGGTTCGTGCCCGGATCGTGGGCGGAGGCTTCGCCGGAGAGCGCATCCTCCTGCTGCACCGGCGCGCCCCGATCTTCTGAGCGGCCGCGCTACACGCTCACCGCAGCAGCTCGAATCCGGCCACCTCGAAGTCGTGGTCGAAGGCGAACGCCTGCGTGAGCCGTCGGCGTCGCATCACCTCGAAGCTGATGGCGTCGATGAGCGAGAAGCGCTGATCGGCGAAGCGCGCGAGCCAGCGCGTGACCGCGTCGCGGACGAGATCCGCCCCGATATCCAGCCACTCGTGCACCGGATCATCGAGCAGGTGCGTGACGATCGTGCGCGCCTCACGGGCGCCGCGCAGGTAGAGCAGGTGCGAGTGCAGCTCGGTGAGGACGGCGGTCGTGCCGACGAACCGACCGCCGGCGGCGAGGTGCCGCTCCGCGATCGCGACGGCGTCCCCGTGATGCTGGTCCTTGGCGCGTGCTAGCGCGAGCAGAGCGCCCGTGTCAACCAGAGCCCGCACGCTTCCGCTTCCCGCCCTTCCGGTAGCCCCCGCCGTAGAGGTATTCGTCGGCGCGCTCCGCCACATTGGCCGGGAAGTCGTCGTCGCCCGCCGTCGCGACGAGTTGCCGCAGCGAGAAGCCCGGCGCCTTGCCTCCCAGCGTCTCGTCCGCGAGGCGACGCAGCCCTCGCCGGAACAGCTCCGTCTTCGCCAGCCCCGTCGCTTCCACCATCTCCTCGAGCAGCTCGCGGTCGCGCTCGTCGAGGTAGACGACCGCCTGCTCGCGGACCTTCTTCTTCGCCTGCTTCGCCATGACCGCCCTCGGCTGCATGCACTATGTACTAGTATAGTATGCATGTAAGGGGCCCGTACGTCAATGCGAGAGCGCCAGCGGGCGCGATCGCGGGGAAATCGAACGGGAGGCGAGCGCGGGAACCGAGCGCGGGCTACGCCAGCTTCAGCCCGTCCACGCGCTCGAAGTGTTTCCGGTTGCGCGTGAGGAGGTCCGCGGAGCGGGCGAGGCAGATGCCGGCGATCAGGTAGTCGGCCATGCCGATGCCCTCGCCGCGCGATTCGAGCGCGGACCGGACGCCGGCGGCGCGCTCCGCCGCGGCCTCATCGAAAGGAAGGATCTCCAGGGCGTCGAGCAGCCTCTCGGTCGCGTCGCGAACCTCCGCGTCGCCGGCTCCGCTGCGCAGCTCGAAGACGCTGATCGAGGTCGTCGCGAGCGTCCCGGCGCGGAGGCCCCGCTCGACCGCCTCGACCGCTTCAGCGTGGCCGCGGAGCGCGTCGATGAGCACGTCGCTGTCGGCGATCGTCAACGCCATCGCCCTCGCGCGCGGCGCACGGATTCCTCGAGCGCGGCCGCCTGTTCCGGCGTGATCGAGCCGAGCGCGTCCAGTGCGGCCTCGACGCGCTCCTCCCGCGAGTCGATCTCCTCGAGGTAGCGCGCGACGGCCTCGGCGACGAGACCGGAAAAGCCCTTCTCGCCTCGGGTCGCGGCGATGTGGAGCAAGCGGGCGCGCAATTCGTCGGGCAGCTCAATGGTGGTTCTCATGCCGGAAGCTCGAACACATGCACGTGCATGTCAAGGCTCGCAGCCCCGGCCCCGACCATTATGGGCCGGTCCGACCTTCTCACCTCCATGGTCCAATGGTTCCCCCCTGTGCGGGTGCGTGTGCCTGTGCGCGACCCGTGCCCGGCTGTTCCCTGACCCGCTTGCGCTTGCGTGGCCCGCGTGCGTGCCCGGCTCTTTCGTTCGCACGCGGGCACGCAAGCGGGTCGGGCACGCGTGTAGGGGTGGACCCCGGGCACGAACCAACGCACCCGCACCGGCACACGCACACGGGAGCTGACGCGCTCGCCCTCGCGCTCGCGCTCGCCCGATTCCACCGCGGGAACCTCGCCGGCGCGCTTAGGATTGCCCGCAAAATGACATTGCGACGCGGAATCCGCCGATCAGCCGCCGGGAGTGTCTCTTCCCGGGCACCTTCTTCGTTCCACTACAACGAGACTCCTTCCTACTCGCCGAGGCCAGGGCGACGCCGCCCGCGTTGCGGCGAGATCTCCGCGTTTCTCCCACCCCGGAGGATCCAATGAGTCGATGCCTGGCCCTGCCGGCCCTGCTGGCCGGCGCCGTAACCCTGCTCGCGGGCGGTGCGGCGCCGCTCGCGGCCGGCGCGCCCGCGCTGCTCGTACAGCAGCAGCAGGAGGGTCGCGTGATCGGGCGCGTGGTGGACGCGCGAACGCAGGCGCCGCTCCCCTCGGTGCAGGTGTTCGTCGTGGGGACGCAGATCGGGGTGCTGACCAACGCGGACGGCCGCTACGTCCTGCTGGGGGTCTCCGCCGGCCAGCACGACGTGCGCGCGGAGCGGATCGGCTACCGCGCGTCGACGCAGTCGGTGGTGGTGCCGGCCGGCGACGCGACGACCGTGGACTTCTCGCTCGGCGAGGAGGCGCTCGCGCTCGAGCAGGTGGTGGTGACGGGCACCGGCAGTCAAGCCCGGCGGCGCGAGGTCGGCAACTCGATCACGCAGATCAACCTCGCCTCCGTGGCGGAGCCGGCGACGAGCGTCGAGTCGCTGCTGCAGGGGCGCACGCCCGGCATGGCCATCAGCTTCGGCGGCGCGACGATCGGGCAGGGCGCGACGATCCGGCTGCGCGGCAACGTCTCTCTCAGCCAGAGCAACCAGCCGCTCATCTACGTGGACGGCGTGCGGCAGACCGCGAACAACTACCCGCGCAACGTGTCGCAGGGCGGCAGCACGTTCAACGCCGCCCAGGTCGAGGCGAGCCCGCTCGCGGACATCAACCCGGACGACATCGAGCGCGTGGAGGTGATCAAGGGCTCCGCGGCCGCGACACTGTACGGCACGGAGGCGGCCGCCGGCGTGATCGAGATCTTCACGAAGCACGGCACGGCGGGAAGGACGTCGTTCACGTTCCAGACGGACCAGGGCATCAACTGGATCCGGCCCTACGGCTCCGACGTGCGGCCGCTGCTGAACATGGAGCCGTGGCTGAAGAAGGCGTACGGCCACAGCGAGGCGGTGTCGATGTCGGGCGGCGGCGGCCAGGCGCAGTACTACCTCTCGGGCACCTTCCAGGACGGCGACGGCGTGCTGCCGCAGGACCATCAGCGACGCTACAGCACGCGCGGCAACCTGACGCTCCACCCGCTGAACAACCTGACGCTCCAGTGGAACGGCTTCGTGAGCAAGAACGACCTCGAGATGTCGCCGGACGGCAACAGCGGCGAGTCGATCTTCTTCAACGTCTACCGCTCGCCGGTGACCTCGCTCGGCGAGGCGACGCCGGAGAACATCGACAAGCTGCTCCAGCGCAAGACGACGCAGACGAACGACCGGCTGATCGTCGGCGCGAGCGCGAGCTGGGTGCCGTTCGGCTGGACGTCGCACAAGTTCACGTTCGGCTACGACCGCGCCAGCGAGACGGGCGAGGTGTTCCACCCGTACGGCTTCGTGTTCCAGCCGACGGGCGACATCTCGGCACTGGACTGGCAGAGCGAGACGGTCACGCTCGACTACGCCGGCAGCGCCGATGCGCAGCTGATGCGCGACCTGAAGGCGACGATCTCGGTCGGCGGCCAGCTCATCCGCACCGCCACGTCGGAGGTCGACGGCTACGGGCGCGGACTGCCCGGGCCGGGCAGGCAGACGCTCAGCCGGGCCGCCGAGCGCTTCGTCTTCTCCGGCGGCGAGCAGGTGAAGACCGGCGGCTTCTTCGTGCAGAGCCTGCTCGCGCTGAAGGACCGCTACTTCCTGACCGGCGGCCTGCGCGTCGACGGCAGCAGCGCGTTCGGCAGCAGCTTCGGGCTGCAGGCGTATCCGAAGCTGTCCGCGTCCTACGTGATCTCGGACGAGCCGTTCTGGCCGCAGTCGTTCGGCACGGCCAAGCTGCGCGCCGCGTACGGCTTCGCCGGTCGCGCGCCGGGCATCTTCGACGCGGTCCGCACGTGGAACGCGGGCGCGTTCGCGGGCCAGACCGCGTTCCTGCCGGACAACCTCGGCAACGCGAACCTCGGCCCGGAGAAGAGCGGCGAGCTGGAGGTCGGCTTCGACGCCGCGGCGCTCGACGACCGGCTCACGCTCGAGTTCACGTACTACCACCGCCACACGACCGACGCGCTGTTCGCGGTGCCGCAGCCGGCGTCGACCGGCTTCGGCGGCTCGCAGCTCGAGAACGTCGGCGAGCTGTCCGCGAGCGGCATCGAGGCGTCCATCGACGCGACCGTGCTGCGCAAGAGCTGGCTCACCTGGGACGTCGGCTCGACCGTCTCGACCAACCACACCGACGTGGTGAGCACCGGCGGCGTGATCTTCTACAACATCGTGCCGGGTCAGCCGGCGCCGGTGTGGCGCGGCGCCAAGGTGACGAACCAGGACGAGTTCGCCGACCCGGTCTACGCGCTGGACGCCTTCATCGGGCCCACGCTGCCGACCGTGATCGTCGGCCCGTTCACGACGTTCAAGCTGCCGCACGGCCTGCTGGTGACCGCGCGCGGCGAGTACCAGGGCGGCGCCTGGGGACAGGACTTCCCGTCGCGACTCGTAGCCCAGCGCGGCCCGCGCGGCCCGGTCGGCTGCGACGACGTGTACAAGATCGTGCCGTGGGCATCGTACACGGGCCCCGGCGATCCGAACGCGCCGGCGGCGATCTCGGGCGTGCGCGCGCTCGACCGCGCGCGCTGCTACAAGAACACGCGCAGCGACGTCTGGTTCATGCCGCTCGACTTCTTCAAGCTGCGCGACCTGACGGTGCAGGCGCCGATCCCGACGCGCTTCATCCCACGGGCGACGAGTGCGCTGGCCAGCCTCTCCTTCCACAACCTGTGGCGCTGGACGAACAGCGAGTTCGCGTCCTTCGATCCGGAGCTGATCGGCTCGCGCGACAACGTGAACCAGCTCTTCTCGTTCATCACCGACCAGCTACCGCCGCCGGCTTCGGCGACCTTCTCGCTCAAGCTCACCTTCTGAGGGAGGGAGGACGATCATGCGGATACACATGCTACGGCTCGCCTCCCGACGCGGCGCCCTGATCGGAGTCGGCGCGCTCGTCGCGCTCGGCACCGTCGCCGGCTGCGACCTGTCGGTCGACAACCCGGACCGCGTGCAGGATGGCCTGCTCGACAACCCCGGCGCCCACGCGGCCGTCGTCGCCGGCGCCAGCCTCGCCCTGTCCGAGGCGATCAACTGGGTCGCCTTCTTCGGCGGCGACGCCTCCAAGGAATTCACGCAGGGCGGACGCATCCACCCGGTCAAGCTGCCGCTCGATCCGGGTGAGCTCAGCAACGAGGAGATCCCCGACAACGCGTGGGACGCCGCGCAGGAGGCGCGCTGGGTGGCCGAGGACGCGGTCCGGCGGTTCCGCGAGTCGGCGCCCGATTTCGCCAGCTACGACCTCGGCGCGAAGGCGCTGCTCTTCGCCGGCTACGCCAACAGGCTGCTCGGCGAGAACATGTGCGAGGCGGTCATCGACGGCGGCGCGCCCGGCGATCATACGGAATACTTCACGCGCGCCGAGGACGCGTTCACCGAGGCGATCTCCGTCGGCACGGCGGCCGGCGACGACGAGGTCGCAACCGCCGCGACGGCGGGCCGCGCGTCCGTCCGCCTGATGCTCGGCGACGACGCCGGCGCGGCCGCGGACGCCGCATCCATACCGACGGACTTCGCGTTCTCGGCCGTCTACAGCATCGAGGACGAGGACTACTACAACTTCATCTACTGGGTGAACGCGAACCAGCCGTACCGCGAGATCAGCGCGTCCGGCACGTACTACGAGCAGTACTACACGGACACCGGCGACCCGCGCGTGAGGTGGGGCACCGATCCCGACATCCCGACCGCGGAGTTCCAGTACGTCCCGTGGCTGTTCCCGCTGAAGTACACGGATCGCACGTCGCCGATCGACCTCTCGACCGGCCGGGAGATGCGGCTCGTCGAAGCCGAGATCGCGCTGCGCTCGGGCGACTGGCAGACGGCGCTGAACAAGATCAATGCCGTCCGCACCACCGTGATCAGCGACAAGACCGGGGCGCCGCTCGAGCCCTGGACCGCGTCCAACATCACCGAGACGTGGACCGCTCTGAAGCGCGAGCGCGGCATCGAGCTCTGGCTCGAGGCGCGGCGCCTCGGCGACGAGCGACGCTGGGTGGACTCCAGCACCCCCGGCGCAATCGAGGACCTGACCGACCGCGTCCGCCTCTGCTTCCCGATCGGACTCGGGGAGAAGCGCGCGAACGCGAACGTCGGCCCGGATCACGTCGATCCGAAGAACCCGATCTACACGGGGACGCTGGAGTGATGATGGAGGGGCGGCCCGGGCGGAAACGCCCGGGTCGCCCCTCCATCATCACAGGCGCTGACGGCGAGGCGCTGACGGCGAGGCGCTCACTGCAAGGCGCTCACTGCGAGGCGCTACAGCCTGCTTTCAACGCCTGCGGTCAGCGCCTGCTTTGACGCCTGCTTTCGGCGCCTGCTTTCAGCGCCTGCTTTGAACGCCTGCTTTCGGCGCCTGCTTTCAGCGCCTGCCTCTCAAGGGCTACGCGCTCATCGCGCCGCGAGCTCGTAGCGCCGCAGCACCTGCGCGAGGACGCTGGCGGGGGGTTACCCGTGGAGGGTGGTATCGTCGGAAAATTGCGCAACGAGCGCACGGCCCGCGTGAACGCCCGACCGGAGGTCGCTCATGCGTGTGCCAGCGGCACCTCATCCGCCGTCGTCGCTTCTCTCCGATGTGTCGCCCGCCGGCCGTGTAGCCAAACGGCCCCAGCCCGGAGAACGGCCATGATGCAGGCGCTGACTACGAGGCGCCGACTGAGAGGCGCCGACTGAGAGGCGCCGACTGCGAGGCGTTTACAAGAGGCGCCACCGCCTGCTTTCGACGCCTGCCTTCAGCGCCTGCCTTCAGCGCCTGCCTTCAGCGCCTGCCTTCAGCGCCTGCCTTCAGCGCCTGCCTTCAGCGCCTGCCTTCAGCGCCTGCCTCTAAACGACCTCCACCTCAGCGACGCACCCCCGCACCCCGGCGAGGCGACGGTCGCGCGTGAGCAGCGTCGCGCGGAGCGACTCCGCGAGGGCCAGGTACGCGGCGTCGTACGCCGTTGCGTTGCGACGGAGCTCCCAGATGCGCGACAGGAAGAGGTGGTGCGGGTAGCGCTGGATGCGGAAGTCGCGGAAGACCGCGAGCGCCTGCGCGCCGCGCGCCTCGGTTATCGCGCCCGCGATCTGGTATCGCCGCAGCACCTGCGCGACCTCGAGGTCGAGCAGATGGGGTGCGTGCAGGGGCTCGCCCGAGAAGAGACGCGCCTCGACCGCGGCCGCCGCGTCCGTGCGCAGCAGCACCTCGAGGATCGCGGAGGCGTCGACGACGATCACACCTCGGCCTCCCGGCGCATCGCTCGACGATACGCCTCCCTCACGCCGTGGAGGTCCGCTCGCGCGACGCGCACCTCAGCGCGCGCCGCGCTCGGCGCGCACGGCCTCCGCCGGGCTCTCCAAGGGGTAGACCGGCGGCAGCTCGCGGATCCGCCGCAGCAACTCGTCGGTCTCGGGCCGCTCGAGCTCGCGCCGGAGCATGTCGAGCAGGTAGTCCGACAGCGTCTTCCCAGCCCTCGCCGCGCGAGCCTTCACCTCCCGGTGCAGCGCGTCCGGGACGTTCCGGATCTGGATCATCGTGGACATGTGCGCAACATGTTACGGTGTCGAGCACATGTCAATGGTGGACTCCGCCCGGGTCCGTGCCGGCGGGGCGACGCGGCGCTCCGTCAGAGGGTTTCCAGGAACGCGACGAGGTCGGCCTTCTGCTGCGTCGTCAGGCCCAGGTGGAGGAACGCGTCGTAGCGCTCGACTACGTCGCCCAGCGTCGCGGCGGAGCCGTCGTGGAAGTAGGGCGCGTGCCGGGTCAGGCCGCGCAGCGGCGTCGTGCGATACATGCGCGTCGAGCTCCGCTCCGCCCACGTCGGCTCCACCGGCACCTCGCTCGGCGCGTGCAGCCGCGGCGCGTCGGTGTACGTCGGCGGGATGTGGCAGCCCGCGCAGCCGGCGGCGCCCACGAACAGCGTTCGCCCGCGCGCGGCGGCCGCGGCGTCGATGTCGCCCGGCTCCGGCTGCGGCGCGGCGAGGCTGAGCTGGTATTCACGCAGCGCCGTCAGCTTCGGCTGCACGAGGTCCGGCCCATCCGGGTGCACGTTGACGCCGATGCGCGGATCGGAGAACGCGCCCTGCCCGTGCATCTGCGTCACGGCTACGTACGCGTTCCAGTACGACACGGGGCCCTCGCCGGTGTACGTCTCGAGGGCGACGTCGTGGAGTCCATAGGCGGGCGGGATCACGACCGGGCCATCCGTGCGTCCGTCGAGGTTCACGCGCGCGTCGTAGAAGCCGGGGCCCCACGTCGCCAGGTACAGGCCGAACGGGCTGGACGGCGGGATCGCCGGCGACGCGCCGACGATCGTGCCGACGCGCAGGTCGTGGTTCGGCCAGCCGTCGAGCCGATGGCCGATGCCCGCCGTGACCGCGTCATCGACGCTCGAGTGGCAGAGCGCGCAAGTGATGCCGATGCTCGCGATCTGGTCGCCCTCGACCTTCGCCTTCACGCCGACGACCGCGTCCAGCGACAGCAGCGCCCGCGTCGTCGCGGCGTCGCTCAGCAGCGCGGGGCTCGCGAGCACCGCCTGCAGCACCTCCGGCGGGATCGCGTCGACGTCGACCTTCAGCCCGAGCGAGAGCGCGTCGAGCGGCGTCAGCGTCTCGACGACGTCGTTCAGGTGCAGCGTGTCGGTCCAGAAGTCGGAGTCGCCGAAGTCGTCGTAGCGGAAGATCTGCTTGCCGCGCGCGACGAGGCGCGGGTTCAGCGGCGTCCTCATCGTCCCGGAGCCCAGGTTCGCGCGTGGCGCCGTGGTCGCGGCCGGACCTGCGGCGTCGCAGGCGGCGACGGAGAGGGCGAGAGCGAGCGCGATGGTCGGCCCGAGGACGAGCGCGGGGACGAGCGAAGTCGCGAGGCTGAAGCCGGTCGCGTACGCCGGGCGTCTCATACGCCACCTCCCTCCTCAAGGCCGTCGCGGATCGACTTGGCGCGGGCGAGGTGCGCGGCGACGGCGGCGCGCGCGTCCTCCAGCAGGGACTTCAGCTCCGCGTTGTCGGCGTTCGGGATCAGCGTCTGGTCCAGCGCGTCGAGCACGGCCTGGTGGTAGCCGATCTCGCGGTCCATGTAGGCCGCGTCGAACGCTGCGCCACTCAGGCCCTCGAGCTTCTCCCGCGCCTCGTCCGCGCCCGCCTGCAGGCTCTTGCTGGTGGCGTTGTCCTCGGGCGTGAGGCCGAGCTTCTTCGCCAGCGCAGCGGCCCGCGTGTTCACACTGGTGTGGTCGTCGACCATCGTCTTCGCGAACGCCTTCACCTGGTCCGACGAGCCGCGCTCGAGCGCGAGCTTGCCCGTCGCGACGTCGATCGCGTTGGCGGTGACGGCGATGTGCGCGATGACGGCGTCGCTGGGGCCATCGTCGGTCGCCTGCCCACGCGCCGGCGCCGGGCCGAGCGCGAGGGTGAGGGCGAGAGCGGGCAGGGCGAACAGGGCTCCGTGTCGTGTCGGGGTCATGAGCACCTCCGGGTCAGGGGTGGAGAGCCACCGTGGCAGACGCCGCGGTGGCGAGCTGCACGGTGCCGGAGCAGTCGAACGGGTTTCGGCCGCTTCGCATTGGAAGAATGGCGCGCCTTTCCCATTTTGTCAATAGTTTTATTGAGTTAATTGACTTGTACTGCCGCGAGCGCTATCCTGAGGGACATGAAGAGCTGGTTCGAGACGCTGGTCGGGACCACGCGCGGCAAGCTGATCGCGCTGCTGCGGCGCTCGGAGCGGTCGATCGCGGACCTCGCGACGTCGCTGCGCATCTCTGGCAACGCGGTGCGCGGCCACGTCTCCGCGCTGCAGCGCGACGGCCTGGTGGAGCCCTCAGGCGTGGAGCGGGAGACCGGGGGCAAGCCCGCGACGCTCTACCGCCTCACGCCGGAAGCGGAGGAGCTGTTCCCGAAGGCCTACGCCTACGTGCTGGGCTCTATGCTGGAGGTGCTGGAGGAGCGGCTGGACCGCTCGGGCGTGCAGGCGCTGCTGGAGGAGATCGGGCGGCGGGCGGCGAGCGCGGGGGCGGGCGCGAGCGCGGGGTCCGAAGCCGTGGTCGGCCACGAGCCGGGCGAGGCGAGCCGCGCGGGGGCCGAGAGGGCGGCGAGAGGCCTGCGCGCGATCGGCGGCGACGTCGACGTCGAGCCGGGGAACGGGGGCTGGCTACTCGTCGGACACGGCTGCCCTCTGTCCGCCATCGTGACCGAGCACGAGGAGGTGTGCGGGCTCGTGCGCGCGCTGGTCACCGAGCTGAGCGGCGGCGAGGCCAGGGAGTGCTGCGATCGCGAGGGGCGGCCGAGCTGTCGGTTCGAGGTCCGGGCGGGGTCGGCGTAGCCTCCCTGCGGAACGCACCTTGACCCGCCGCCGCGACACGCGAATGTTGCGGCAGCGGGAGTCCGCATCGCCGTTCGCTCCGTAGCCGGCGAAGCCCGCGACCCTTACAACGCATGCCTTCCGGTCGGCCACCACAGGCCGACCGTTGATCCCCTCGCTCCCCGAGGAGGCTCCATGCGCTTCAGTCCGTCCGTCCGCCTGCTGGTTCCCGTGGCCCTGCTCGGCGCCGCACTGACGGGGTGTGAGCGGATGCCAGACAACACCGCTCCGCAGGCGACATCCCGCCTAGCGCGCACGGCCGCGACGGCCAGCCGCTACATCGTCATCTCGGCGACCGAGTCGCTGCCTTCCGGTCTCGAGCGCGGCGTCGCCGCCGCGGGCGGCGCGGTCGTCAGCACCGTTCCGCAGATCGGAATCGCGGTGGCGATCTCTGCCAATCCGAACTTCGCGGCGAAGGCCGCGCGCCTGCCCGCCGTCCAGGCGGTCGTACCGGACATCCGGATCCAATGGATCGATCCGAACGAGCGAGCGTTCCCCGCCACGGAGCCGCAGTACGTGAACCCGCCGACGAGCGGCGACGACGACTTCTTCTTCGATCTCGAGTGGGGGATGGCGGCGATCGGCGCGCCGAAGGCGTGGAACGCCGGGTTGCGCGGCGACGGGGTGCGCGTCGCGATCCTCGACAGCGGCATCGACCCGACCCACGCGGACCTGGCGCCGAACGTGAACATGGCGTTGAGCACGTCGTTCGTGCCCGGCGAGGATGTCGCGGTCGCGCCGGGCTTCTACTTCAACCACGGCACCCACGTCGCCGGTATCGTCGCGGCCGCCGACAACGCGTACGGGGTGATCGGCGTCGCGCCCGAAGCGGAGATCGTCGCCGTGAAGGTGCTGTCGGAGACCTCGACCGAAGGTGACTTTTCCTGGCTGATCAACGGGATCGTCTACGCTGCCGGCATCGGCGCCGACGTGATCAACATGAGCCTGGCGGGCTACGTTCCGCGCCATGGGTTCGTGACGGAGGACGGCACGCGGATCAACGGCGCGGCCGTCAACGGGCTGTACCTGGCGCTCGACCGCGCCGCGAAGTACGCCAAGAAGCACGGCAGCACGCTGATCGCGGCCGCGGCGAACGAGGGCGTCGACCGCGACCACGACCGCGACCTGCTGGTGCTGCCGGCCGACCTGCCGGAGGTGATCGCGATCTCCGCGACCGCGCCCGAGGGTTGGGCGTTGGATCCCACGACGAACCTCGACGTGCCGGCATCGTACACCAACTACGGCCAGTCGCGGATCGACTTCGCCGCGCCCGGCGGCGACTTCGATCTGCCCGGTGAGGACGACTGCACGGTAGTGCTAACCCGGCCCTGCTGGGCCTTCGACCTCGTGTTCAGCACGATTCCAGGCGGGTGGGGATGGGCGGCCGGCACGAGCATGGCGGCGCCGCACGCCGCCGGCGTCGCCGCGCTGATCATCGGCGCGAACGGCGGCTCGATGGCACCCGCCGCCGTCGAGGCCGCGCTGCGCGCCTCGGCCGACGACCTCGGCAAGCCCGGCAACGACGACTACTTTGGCGGCGGTCGCGTCAGCGCCGGCAATTACGCGAACTAGGACCTTCCCGATCGGCCAGCCAGAGCGCGACCACGGCCTCCGTGGTCGCGCCTGCTGGCGCTACCCAGGAGACCCGCGGCGCCGGGACGCCGCGGCCCGCCGCGAAATCGGCGGCCGCGGCGAGGGAGGCCGGCAGGCCAGGAGACGCGGCCCGGCACACCACCTCAGCCCCGGCGACGCTCTCAAAATCGGCTACTCGCCCTCGCCGCGCTTCTTCGCGCTCGGGGGCAGCATGTCGTTCAGGCGCATGTAGTTGGCCGCCTGGCTGTAGTGGTCGGCCAGGTCCCCGACGAAGATCATCATGGCCATTGCGCGGGTCGCCTTCATGAAGCCCAGGTCGACCTGCTCGGCGAGCTTGCTGTCGTCGGTGGCGGCGAGCGCCTTGTCGCAGAAGGTGAAGGAGTCCTTGAGCTCCTGCACGAGCGTGGCCTTCTCCTCGGTGCCCTTCCGCTCGGGGGTGTCGGGCGCCGCCATCCCGCCGATCGCGGCGCAGAAGGCACGGTTGGCTTCCGCGAGGTGCGCCCAGATCTGGCCAAAGCTCATCTGAGCGTCCGTCGGCTTGTAGCCGAGCTTGTCGGCCGGGACCTCGTCGGCCGCGCTCGTGAGGAGCGGCCCGTAGCGCTGATTCATGCGCTGCGCGGCCTCGGTCACCGGATTCGCTCCGGACGACGCGGGCTGCTGGGCGACCAGCATGCCGGGGATGAGCAGTGCGGCCAGGCCGCAGAGACGAAGTCGGTTCATGGGTGACCTCGGGGCTGAGTGATGATGGACGGGTAGGCCTCGTGATACTGGTGGGGCAGCGGCGCGATCGGCAAGGGCCAGCCGTCGGGCGCGGCTCGCGCGCGGCGGGGAGCGCAGGCTCGGCGGCCAGCGCGGGCGGACTGGGCCGGGCGTCGTCGGTGGCGACGTCGCCGGCCAGCGGCCCTCGAACCGATTCGCCATGCAAACTAATCGATTGGCGTCCAACCTCTTGGGAATCATACACTTAGCGAGGACGCAGGTTGTTACCCACGTCAAGCGGCGCACGGCCGGAGACGGAAGTACGTTCGTGGCGCCGGGGACACGGAGCCTCGGGGGGGCATGGGCTCGCCGAGCGGTGAGCGGCCGAGGGGGGACGGGCGGCGGGCGACGCGGGCGGCGGGCGCCACGGCGGGACGGGCGCAGCGGGCGCAGCGGGCGCAGCGGGCGCAGCGGCGCGCACGCGGGCGCCGAGCGACGCGGGCGCCGAGCGACGCGGGCGCCGCGGGCGGGCGCGCCCCCCTACGGCGAGAACCAGTAGCTGACCTTCAGCACGACGATGTTGTCCGGCCGTGTCCGGAACAGGGCGAGCCGATCGCGGTGGAAGTCGAAATCGCCGATGCCGTCCGCGAAGTCCTCGCGCGTCTGCTGCCAGGCGAGGTAGAGGGTGGAGCCGGGTCGCCACTCCCAGCGCAGCACGGCGTTACCGCGCAGCGAGCGGAGGTTGAAGTCGAGGTTCGGGACTTCGCCCGTGTACGGCGTGAAGTCGTAGGTGCGCGGCGCGTCGAGCTGCTTCGCTCCGCCGTAGTCGGCGCTGGAGAGGAACGGCTGGACGTAGGTCTCGAGCGACAGCTTCGGCGTGAAAGTCAGATTGAAGCGGGTCTCCATGCTGAGCGTGGTCTGTCGGAGCGGCGCGAAGATGTAGGCGCGGCCGAACGTCGCGGCGGCGGCCGGGTCGTCGACGGAGGTCACGTACTGCGCGACGACGTAGCCGCGCTCGAGCTCGGGGCCGATGCTCAGGTTCCAGCGGGGCGACAGCTTGAGCCCGATCTCCGCGTCGTAGCTCCGCGTCCAGCCGCCGAACTCGTCGCCGGTCGCGCCGATGCCGGTCTCGAACGTGACGGGCTTGCGCGCGTCGGTGCGGAAGTCGCCCTCGAGCTGCCAGTAGGCCGGGCGCACGCCCATCGGCCCGCCGCGCGTGAGTCGGTCGTCGTTCGCGCGCAGCGAGTAGTTCGCGTACAGCTGCACGGCCCAGAAGCTGAGGTGTCGGAAGTAGGCGCTCGTGGTCAGCCAGTTCGCGATCAGCTGGTTCGCGTAGTTGCCCTCGAAGCGGAAGCGGCTGCTGATGTTGTAGTTGCGCCAGAACGAGCCGGGCCGGTTCTCGAGGTACGTCGCGTCGAGCTCGACGTCCCTGCGGTCGGTGCGGTAGCCGAATCCGAGGTCGTTCACCTCGAAGCGTGGCGTGATCGTGCCCGCGCTGAGCGAGCCCCGCCAGTGCTCGCCGGCCTGCTTGCCGAGCGAGACCTGCGCGGAGAGGCCGGTGAGCGACGTCGCCGACGAGTCGACCTCGAGGTGATCCGCGTCCGGCCGCTGGAAGTAGTGGTTCGAGGCGCGCTGCACGGCGAGGATCGAAGACGCCGATCCGGTCACGTACGTGCCCGTCGCGCTCCCCTGCAGCACCCACGTCCGGTCCGACCACTCCTTGCGGAAGTCGACGCCGGCCGCGTAGGCCGCGGAGCGCAGCGAGGCCTGCATCGGCGACGTCGCCAGGTCACGATTCACGGCCGTGAACATGCCGCCGAGCGCCGTCTCGCCGCGGTTCATCTCGCGCCGAGCGCGGACGACGAGGTAGTTGCTGAGCGGCTCGACCGCGAACTCGGCCTCGTCGCCCGCCGATGTCAGGTAGCGCGCGTCCTCGCGCGCCGTGAGCGCTTCCAGGACGCCGAGCGACCAGCCGTTCTGTGTCTTCCCGGACAGCTTCGCCGCGCCGAGGATCGTCGTCGACACGGGCGGGTCCGCGGCCTCGCTCGGCGCGAAGAGCTGCGGGTTGCGGCCGATCCGCCGCGAGTAGAAGAGCTGACCGCCGCCGCCCGTGTTGAAGTCGAAGATCTCGCTGCCCTCGACGAAGAACGGCCGCTTCTCCTCGAAGAACGTCTCGTACACGCCGAGGTTCACGACCGCCGGGTCGACCTCGACCTGGCCGAAATCGGGATTGATCGTCGCGTTCAGCGTCAGGTCCGAAGTGACACGGTAGCGCAGGTCCAGCCCGGCCGACGAGGAGTACTCCGCGTCCGTACGGAAGGGGTTCGGCCCCGGATCCACGTACGACGCCTTGCCGACGATGTACGGCAACACCTCCAGTCGCTTGCCGGGCTCTATCGAGCGCAGCCCGGTCAGCGTGCCCCAGCGCGGAATGCCGCCGTGCGCCCGCTTCGGCGTGAACGACCAGATCGCGTACTCGTGGTTGCTGCCGATGATGCGCTCGAACTGCACGCCCCACGTCTGCTCCTCGGCGGGGCCGAAGCGCAGCTGGCTGAACGGGATGCGGTATTCCGCGGTCCAGCCGCCGTCGTCGATCGAGGTGGCGACGTCCCACACCGCGTCCCACGAGTTGTCGTCCTGCTCCTGCCCCTCCGGCGACATCGTCTTGATCTCGTCGCGCTGCACGCCACTCGGGTTGACGTCGAAGACGAACGCCGTGCGATGATCGTGATAGCTGTCGAAGCCGACGCCGAACCAGTCCGCATCGAGCAGGTGCATGTCGCGGCGACCGAGCCTCGTCTTCACTCCGTTCGGCTGATGCAGCCGCACGCCGACGTAGATCGCG
Organism: uncultured Gemmatimonadales bacterium; assembly: GCA_963798855.1. Lineage (GTDB taxonomy): Bacteria > Gemmatimonadota > Gemmatimonadetes > Longimicrobiales > RSA9 > CAWCUU01. The sequence goes on from CAWCUU010000004.1 coordinate 53,237, forward strand.
TGGTCGTCGTAGAGCAGCCGGACCTCGGCGGGCTGACTCGACGGCTGCCCCTCCGCCGGGTCGACCTGTGTGAATGACCCGCTGGGCGGCGCCGTCTGCCACGCAGGCTCGTCGAGGTGGCCGTCGAGGTGGATCGGGTCGGCCGTCCGGACCGCCCGGGCGCTGGGCAGGGGCGGCAGGTCCTCGGGCGCTTGGGCGCTTGCGGGGCCTGGCGCGAGCGCGAGGGCGAGGGCGAGGGCGAGGGCGAGGGCGAGGGCGAGCGCGAGGGCGAGCCCGGGGGCGAGCGCGAGGGCGGACGCGGGGGCGGGGATGCGGCGCATGAAGTCCGGAGCGGAGTGGAGGAACGTGCCGGAAGGATCAAAGATGTCGCGCGCGCGAGAGTCCGGCAATCGAGCCTCGCCGGCTACGCGTGCGACGGCGGCGGAACGGCTCGGCGGCCTCGCCTTTCAGCGGTCGGCGAGGCTACCTTGGACGACACAGAATTGTCGTGAGCCGCTATCGCAGCGCCCCGCGCAAGCCGTCACCTTCACTGCATGATCGCCATGGCACAGCCGACCGGAACCGCACCCGAGTGGACGTACGCGGAATATGCCCGCCTGCCCGACGACGGCAACCGCTACGAGGTCATCGATGGAGAGGTTTGCGTGACGCCCGCGCTCGGGATCCCGCACCAGCGCGTGGCCGCGAGGCTCTTCATCCTGCTGGACGAGTACGTGCGGAGGCACCGGCTCGGCGAGATGCTCTGGGATGTGGACGTGCTCTTCGTGTCCGGCCAGTTCCTGCGCCCGGACATGGTCTTCGTGGCGCCGGATGCCGAGCTGTCCGACAGGGGCGTCGAGTCCGCGCCGGCGCTCGTGGTCGAGGTGCTGTCGCCGCACTCGAAGCGGATCGACCGGATCAAGAAGCCACCGCGCTACCGCGACTTCGGCGTGCCGGAGTACTGGGTGGTGGATGTCGAAGGCCGCCGGATCGAGCGGCATCGCCTGGCGGCCGACGCCGGTCCGGAGGTCTGCACGGACGTGCTGCGGTGGCAGCCATCGCCGAGCACGCCCGCGCTGGAGCTGAGGATGGCGGCCGCGTTCGGAGGACCGGGCGGGGGCGTAGAGGGCCTCGACGCGTAGCCCCTCGCAGCGGCGGGGCGCGGCGGCGCGGGAGGACGGAGGGGGGCGCGGGAGGACGGAGGCGCGGGAGGGGGCGCGGTCAACCCCCCACGCCTGGTCGCGGCGGGGCATGCGTGGGGACTTCACCGCAATGTATGCCGTCAACTCCCCGCGCGTCGTCGTGGCGGGCGATCCGTGGGGACTTCACCGCAATGTATGCCGTCGACTCCCCGCGCGTCGTCGTGGCGGGCGATCCGTGGGGACTTCATCGCGATGCGTGCCCCCGCGGATGCGATCCCGGGCGCTCGTCTGGAAATCATCAGAGGCGATGGTTCATCCCACGTGCTCCCACTCGAACGCCCGGACGAGTTCAATAGACTCGTCGCGGACTTCCTGACCGCGTCCGCAGGAATGGATACAACGGCGGAGCGCTCAGCGTGAAGGAGACTGCGCCAGCCATTCCAGGTGCATCGGCGCCGCGACGCGCTCGCGGAAGCGGGGGTGCGACCGCAGCGGCTTCATCGTGGGATTCAGGAGCATGTGGAGCAGGATGGGCTCGCGCCGCTGGACGGCGCTGTCGGCCCACGCGAGCCCTCCGTCGAGGTCGCCGCCGACGGTGAAGAGGTAGGCGAGCAAAGTCGCGGGCGTTTCGCCATCGGCGGCCAGTGCGCGGAGCGCCTCGCGGGCGGCCGGCCGCGCGCCCGGATCGCGGTGCGCCCGCACGAGGAGCGGCAGGAGGTGCGCGCTTCGGGACCGAGGACGCGGCCGTACGCCTCGATGGCCTCGTCGTCGCGGCCCTGCGAGAGCCGGATCTCGCCGACATAGAAGCTGCCGGCGGCGAACGAGGGGCTCAGATCGTGGACACGGGCGAAGTACGCGAGCGCGCCGTCGAGCACGACCGAAGTCGATGCGGGTTCCGCTGCCCCGCTCAGGCAGGCTCGCCCGCCCGGGCGATTCCGGAAAGTAGCCAGTCGAGCGCGTCCGCGGCCGAGTACCGCTCGCGGTCGCCGAGGAAGCGGCCGAGGCGGGCCAGCTCATCGCCACTCGTCAGGATCGGCCGCTCGGGACCGTCCTCTGCTCCCGGGCGCGGCTCACCGCCTGCCGCCACATCGAGAGCAGCTCGTACGGCGCGCCGTCGTCGCGACCCTCGGGGAGGAAGTACTTCCCGAGCACGCGCGCGCCGACGTCAGGGACCGGAAAACGCTCGATCGCGCGGCGCATCCAGCCGCCGACGTCGCCGTCCTGGAGGCGCCGGACGAGGACGGAATCGATGCAGGTGCCGGACACGACGCCGAGCTGACCGTATGAAGACACGGCCCGGGCGAGCCGCCAGTTCGAGACGCCGATCCCCATGCCCCCCTGAATGATCAGGGGCAGGGTCGACGCGAGACCTGCTTCCATCGTTGGTTCTCCAGACGGCAGAGCGTCGCCGACGGCATCGTCGCGCCGGTCGACGGTCTTGAAGTATATCTGCGAGCGGTCACCGTAGCGAGGGACGGGGTCTCCGGTCGAGCGGGTGCGGGCCGCGCTTGCGTTTCGATCTCGATGCCGGCCAACCCGTCACGGATCCAGCCGGAGCGGGCTCACCCCGAAGCGGACCGGACAATACTGCACGGTCATCCGCCGGCGGGATCACCGAGCAGCAGTTGTCGCCGCGGGGCGGACAAAAGCGCTCTTCCGCCGTTGCCGGTTCGGGGTGGGACCGACCTTTTCTCCGCAGCGGGGTGTTTTCTGCACGTTCGTCTCGACGCGGACCCACGGATCGCGCGATTTCTCCGAGCCCCCAAGCGGTCCGGCTCGGTGGGACGTCCCTCGTCGTCCGCGCACGGCCTGCCCGTCCAGGTGGGGTCCACCGCCGCCGACAGGCCGTCCAGGTGGGGTCCACCGCCGCCGACAGGCCGTCCAGGCCGGGATCCACCGCCGCCGCCTGCCCGTCCAGGCGGGGTCCACCGCCGCCGCCGGCCGTCCAGGACGGGATCCAGCGCCACCGAAGTGCTGCGCGCCGTGACGTCAGGTGTCGGCGGCCGACCGTAGCTCCGCCCGAAGCAGCGCGTTGCCGATCCGGACGGCGGTGGCCATCCCCTCGTCGACGATCTGCCGCCAGGTAACCGGGATGACATGAATACCGAGAGCGGCCAGGTTGGTCGCGCGGCGGCGGTCGCCTTCGAAGCGAGGCCGCGACGAATGATACCGGAACCCGTCCACTTCCACGGCGATCCGATGATCGCGCCAGAGGAAGTCGATCTCGTAGCCGCCGAAGCGGACGTTCGTCTCGGGTGCCGGGAGAGAAGCTTGGCGAACGAGCTCGAGGAAGCGGTTCTCCGCCTCCGAGCGGGTCAGCGCCGGGCCGCCGTCCAGCTCGAGCACCGCGCGCAGCGCCGCCACGCCCGGCCGCCTCCCGGCCCTCGCGAGCAGCTCCTGCGCTTCGGCGCGACTGACGAGCCGCTCGCTTTCGGCGCGGGCGACGGCGCTCTCCAGCTCTCGGACACCGATCAATGGCGCCAGGTCCAGCAGCGTGCGGGCGGCACTGGTCACGGGATGCCGTCGACCTGCCCGCGCTCGCCTGGGTCGAGCCGCCGGACGCTCCGCACCCGGATGCCCGAGCGGCTTCTAGCGGTGCCTCCCACCACGACGACGTACACCAGCCCGCGATCCCGCCGCGGGAGGTGGATGAGCTGCCAGAGGTCTGCGGCACTCCAGTCGGCGAGCAGCGACACCGGCCCGCACGCGAGCATGGCGGCCAGCAACCGTCCCCGCGGAGGAAGAATCGGCCCCAGCTGATAGACGCCGTGGTGGAGACGCTGGAACCGCCCGGCGCTCGCGCATCGCTGGACCGCACCGGAGCGCAGTCCGAGCTCGAGGAGTTGTGAACGCGTCGCGACGCCGTGCTGGCGCCGTGCCAAGGCGGCGACGCGATGCTCGAGATCGGGAGACATGGGAGCGACATCGGAAAACGTGAATCGCTCGCGTCGTGAACTGACCTGCCACGATCATCCACCGCGCGAGAAGGAGGGTGTTCGATTCTGCAGGGCAGATGCATGGGTGGAGGGGTCGGGCAGCGAAATTGGCCCACACGCCGGCGTGGCGGCGAGCCTCGTCCATCCGGCTCGCGAGCGGGATCAGCCCCGCTCGACTGCGCGGGAACGGTTCACCGGCTCCGTCCCGCCGCCCTCCAGCCACGCGGATTGCGGGCCGAGCGCGCATCCCACACCCTTTCGCCATGCACGCAAGGCTCTCCCCTCCGCCCGGCCCGCGGGGCCGTCCGCTCATCGGCTTCCTCCCCGAGCTCCAGCGCGACATCCTCGGATTCTATTCGTGGCTGGCCCGAGAGTACGGCGATGTCGTCCAGTACCGCATCGTCTCGGTCCGGCCGGTCCTGCTGTCGCGCGCGGAGACGATCGAGGAGGTGCTCGTCCGTCGGCACCGGGAGTTTCCCAAGGCGCGGCTGGTATGGCGGCAGCTGGACGCCGTCTTCGGCAACGGGCTGCTGACCAGCGAGGGCGATTTCTGGATGCGTCAGCGCCGCCTCGCCGCGCCCGCGTTCCATGCGGAGCGCATCGCCGGCTACGGCGCCGTGATGGTCGCGCAAGCCGAGCGGATGCTCGAGCGGTGGCGCGACGGTGAGGTGCGCGACGCGCACGCCGAGATGATGGAAGTGACCATGCGCATAGCCGCGCTCACGCTCTTCAGCGCCGACCTCTCCGGCGAGGCGCGCGGGCTCGGCGAGGCGATGAACTCCCTGATCGCGGAGATCGGGGCGAGGCTGGTGCGCCCCGTGTTGATCCCCGACTGGATCCCTCTTCCCAGCAACGTTCGCTACCGGCGCGCGCTCACCCGCATCGACGCGCTGGTCCACCGAATCATTCGTCGGCGCATGGCCGAAAGGGAGGACCGCGGCGACCTGCTCTCGATGCTGCTGGCCGCCCGCGATGAAGTGGGCCGACCCATGAGCGAGCGGCAGTTGCGCGACGAGGTCATCACGCTCTTCATGGCGGGTCATGAGACCACGGCGATCGCGCTCTCCTGGAGCTGGTGGCTCCTCTCGCGACACCCCGACGCCGAGCGCGCGCTGCACCGCGAGCTCGACGACGTGCTCGGCGGCCGTGCGCCGACGCCGGCCGACCTCCCCCGGCTCCGCCACACGGAGCGCGTGATCATGGAGGCCATGCGGCTCTACCCCCCGGCGTGGGGGATCGGCCGCGAGGCGGCCTCGGACACGGAGCTCGCAGGGTACGCCGTGCCGAAAGGCACACCCATCTTCATGCTCCCCTGGATCATGCACCGGAAGGCGGAGTTCTTCGACGGTCCGGCCGAATTCCTCCCCGATCGGTGGGCCGATGGGCTCGCCGATCGGCTGCCCCGCTTCGCGTACATGCCGTTCGGCGGCGGCCCGCGCATTCTGCATTGGCAACCGATTCGCGATGATGGAGGCGGTGCTGCTGCTCGCCACGATCGCGCAGCGATTCCGGTTGGCCTGGGACCCGGACCGCCCCGTCCGGCCGCAACCCTCGATCACGCTTCGGCCGGAGGGCGGCGTCTGGGTCAGGCTGCGGGCACGCTGACGCGGGGGCGGCGGCTGACGACGCCGTGTGTCGTGCCGCAAGAGCGCGTACGCGCTCCTCGATTTCGCGGTTCATGCCACGGGTCAGTGGGCGTGGGACTCGCGTGCCCGGATGGGCGCCGGATCGGCGACGATGGGGGCCGGGGGCAGACGCCGGCATGGCTGGAGGGGACCGAGGGTGTGCGGGGCGCGGCCGGGCGCGGCAGGCTGGGCCCCGGATCGGGGCGCGGCCGGGTAGGGCTCCGGATCGGGCGCGGCAGGGTGGGACCCCGGATCGGGGAGGGACCGCGGATCGGGGACGCGGCCGGGCGCCTCGGCTACGCCGGGTACCGAGCGTTTCCCGGCATTCGACGCGCGGCGCAGGTTCGGGCTCTCGATAGCTCTCGGATAGCGAGCCGTAGTGAGGCGCCGAGGGGGCGTCCTCGCCTGGGCGCTGGCTTCGTGCCGGTATCCGAGCGTAGGCCAGACAAGGACGACGCCGTGAGCGTCGTCATCTGTTCCTCGCTCGAGCCCGGGCGCGAGCTCCCTTCCGGCTACCGTGGTCGCTCCCCCTCCCCCTTCCCCAGTGGCACCACTACGTGCACGTACGGCGTGCCCTTCCCCACGACGTAGGGTCCGCCGTTGTGTGGATCGTCGGAGATTCCGGCGAGCATGGAGGGGTCGGGAACGACGAGCATCAGGTGCGGCCCTTCCTGCGCCCACACCTCTCCGGGATCGGCGTGGGTAGCGAAGGGGTCCGCGTTTCTGACGTCGTCGTCCCCGGCCAACATGTAGGAGATGCCGAGCCGGTCGGCCTCGAAGTCGCTGCCATGGGCGAGCGCATCGAAGAGGCGCAGCCAGATAGCGTCGTTGCACGCCGGGTGCGTGGATCCGGGACCCGACGTCGGCATGCAGGTCCAGCCGTTGGAGCCCGACCGCAGAACGTGGCCCGTCGAATCCACGACCGTCGCACCCGCAGCGATGCGCGCGGGGGCCGCCTCCAAGGCGCGTTCGATTTCCGCTTCCTGCTCTCGATCCGGAACCTTGAAGACGGCCGCCGCGATGCCCAGGGCGGGGCCTGCCGCGAGGACTGCCCCGATCAGACCGAGCCTGCGCAACTTCTGCACTGTCCCCTCCCGCGGCACATCGCTTCGCATCGCGTCACTCCTCACGATTCGCCGGCGCTGCCATGGCGCACTGCCACTGCCACAGCAGCCGCGCCAGCTCGTCCGCCGAGCCGAACGGTCGCTTGTCGCCCGTCCCGAGCCGCTCGACGACCCCGCTCAGAGCCTGACCCTCGGTCGGTTGCCGCTGGGCCTCGAACCGGACGTCGAGCTGGACCATGAAATAGGCGAGCGGTCGCACGTGCGGCCTCGAAGTCATCGTCTGCGTATTCATGTGAGCCCCGGATTCGTTGTACGTTCGACTCTCCGGGCGCCGGTGCCAGGAATCCGAATCGCCGTGACGCGTGGATTCCGACCGGCAGCCCGTCGTCTCCCTGCTGCCGTCCGACGCCGCATCTCGAGCTTGATCAGCCACAGGTCCAGAAGCAGGACCGCGACGAGCGAGAGCACGATGAGCGTGGACGGCAGCACGTAGCCCAGCACGATCGCGCGCAGCGCGTCGAGCACCGGCTCGATCGGCGGGAGAGCGTGCAGCTGGTTCACGTACATGTTCATGATCCTCCTCCTTCACCGGTGTGGGGTGCGGCCGGGTCGGTCGACCCGTCCCGCGACCGGCACACCCAATATGCGCTCGCAGGCGCAGGCGCCGGTCATGAGGGCGTCAGGTGCGCGTCAAAGCATTGTGTGGACGGGGTTTGCTGCGGATATTCGAGCCATGCTTCGCCTGCATACGCTCGGGGAGCTCCGCCTCCTCGACGAGACCGGGGAGAGCCTGGGCGGGGCGAGAAAGGAGCTCGTCCTGCTCGCCTACCTCGCCTTCCGTGCTCCCGCCCCGGTGCCGCGACCCGAGCTCGCGACCCTGCTCTGGGGCGAGCGGGAGGAGCGGCGCGCGCGTCATTCACTGCGTCAGGCGCTGCTGGAGCTGAAGCGGCTCGTCGGACCCGCCCTCGAAGTCACGCCCGAGACGGTCCGCGTGGAGGCGGGCGCGGTGGAGCTGGACGTGATGGCGCTCACGGCGGAGATGGCGGAGGGACGGCTGGCCGATGCGGTCGGTCGTGCGGGGGGCGAGCTGCTGGCGGGGCTCGAGGACCTGGGCAGTCCGGCGTACCGGCAGTGGCTGGAGGAACACCGGGCCGATCTGGGGCGGCAGCTCGAGTGGGCGCTGGAGCGGCTCGCCGCGGATGCACAGCGGCGCGGGGAGTGGTCGGAGATGGCGTCGTGGGCCGAGCGTTGGACGCGGCTCGCGCCGCTGGCCGAACGGCCGCACGCGCTGCAGATGGAGGCGCTCGAGCGCGACGGCAGGGCGGCCGAGGCTCTCGGCTGCCACAGCCGCCTGATCGCCCGGCTGCAGGAGCTCGAGATCGCGCCAACGCCCGAGTTCGTGCAGCTCGGCGAGCAGATCCAGCGACGCGGGCGACTGCGTCCGGTGCTCGGACCGAGCCCCGGATCGGCGGCGCTGTTTTCGCCGGACCTCGTCGGCCGCGATGAGGCCCTCGGCGAGGTCGAGGTCGCGTGGCGCGCGGTCCGGGGAGGTGTCTCCGCGGTCCTCGTGATCGAGGGTGAGCCGGGCATGGGCAAGACCCGCGTCTGCGAGGAGTTCCTGCGCGGCCTCGCCGCTACATCGGAGCCGCACGTCGTGCTGCGGGCCCGCGGTGTCGCAGCGCCGCCGTGGGCCACCGCCAGGGAGCTGCTCTCCGACCTGCGTACCGCACCCGGCCTGTCCGGCGCGCCGGACCGAGCGCTCGCCGAGCTGTCCCTGCTCGTCCCGTCTTTGCGCGAGCGCTTCCCCGCTCTTCCCGAGCCGGAGGGTGGCGAGCCGACGCGCGCGAACGCGCTCGGTCAGGTGCTCGGGGATGTCGCCGTCGAGGCGCCGGTGGTGCTGTTCGTCGATGACGCGCAGGCCGCCGATGCCGAAAGCCGCCGGCTGCTCCTCGCGCTCGCCCAGCAGCCCCCGGTGTCAGGGCTGCTCGTGCTCCTCACGCTCGACCGCTGGGAGGCGACGTCGCCGTTCGCGCCGCTCCGGCGCGCGCAGGCCGTCCGTCAGGTGCGGCTGCTCCCGCTCGACGCGGAGGAGGTCGACGCGCTCGTGGCATCAATGCTCGCCTGCCCCGAGACGGAGCGCGCCGAGCTGTCCCGGCGGCTCCACGCGGAGACCGGCGGCAACCCCTTCTTCGCCGCCGAGATGGTCTCGACGATGGTGGACGAAGGCCGCCTCGCGCCGGGCTCGGACGGCTACTGGCACATCCGGACCGTGGATATCGACTCGACGCTGCCGCTGCCCGCGAGCGTGCGCGAGGCGATCCGGCGGCGGCTGGAGCGTCTGGACGAGCCCGCGCGGAAGGCGGTGGTGGCGGCCGCCGGAATGGTCGAGCGCTTCCCCCCCGAAGCGCTCGCGACCGCGGCCGACGCGTCGCCCGAGCGGGGGGTCGCCGCCGTGGAGGAGCTGCTCGGGCGACGGCTCCTGCGCAGATCCTCATCCGGCGATGGAAGTCTCGAATTCTCGCATCCGCTGGTCCGGCGCACCGCGCTCGAACTTGCCGAGGCTCCCGCGCACCCGGAACCGGGCGCGGGGGGAAACGCATTGGCGGCGGTGGGGCCGGTGGAAACGGCGCGTGGGCGGCGGCGCGCCAGGGTACGGCGCACCGCCGTCTCTCCGATGGCTGTGGCGGCCGCGACCGCGCTCGTTCTGCTCGGTGGACTCGTGCGACATTGCGCGGGGACGGCGGCGGCGCCGCCGCTGTGGGCGGTGGGGCTGATCCGCGGATCCGGAGTCGCGGGCGACTTCGCGCTCGACCAGGTTCTCCAGGACATGCTCGCGACCCGGCTCGGCCGCGTACACGGCCTGCGCGTCCTGAGCCGGGAGCAGCTCTATGGGTCGGCCGAGCCGCGGTCTAGTGGCGGGCCGACGGAGGCGGAGCTCACGGCCGCCGCACGGGCCCTCGGCGCGACGGAGATCCTCGAGGGCGAGGTGAGGTCCGGCACGAATGGCCGGCTACGACTCGACCTGCGCCGACTGGACCTTGCGAGCGGAAGAGTTCGAGCCGCCTATACGGCAGAGGGCTCGGACGTCTTCGAGCTCGCCGACCGCGCGACGGCACAGATCGCCGGCGAGCTGCACGAACAACTCTGACAGGAGGCGTAGCGATGAATCGCCCCGACCCCGCCGAGCACGCGGAGTACTACTCCCGCTACATCGAGCTCGTGCCCGACGGCGACCTGCTGTCCACGCTCGCTTCGCAAATCGGCGAGACACAGGTCATGCTGAACAACGTGGGCGCCGACCGCGAGGAGCACCGCTACGCGCCGGGCAAGTGGAGCATCCGCGAGGTGGTCGGCCATCTGATCGACACCGAGCGCGTATTCGCGTTCCGCGCCCTCTGGTTCGCGCGCGCGGCCGGCAGCGAGATGCCGTCCATGGAGCAGAACGACTGGGCCGAGGTTTCGAACGCGGGCAGGCGGCCGCTGCCCGATCTGAGCAGGGAGTGGTCGCTTCTGCGAGCGAATACGATCGAGATGTTCCGCGGCTTCGACGACGAGGCGTGGTCCCGCGCGGGCGTCGCCAGCGGCAACCGGATCACGCCGCGCGCCTGCGCGTGGATCATTGCGGGACACGAGCGCTGGCACCGGCAGGGGCTCGTGCACGACTACGGCCTCGAGCCCGACGCGTGAGCGCGGCGCCTCCGGTGGATCCGCGCGCCGCGGTGCGGCGGCGCGATCGTGGCAAGGACGACGCGTGGATCCGCGCCTTTCTGCGCGCCGCCCCGTTCGGGTTCCTCGCCACGGTCGGCGACGATGGACAGCCGTTCCTGAACTCGAACCTGTTCGTCTTCGACGAGGCGCGGCACTGCGTCTACCTGCACACGCACCGCACAGGACGCACGCGCGACAACGTCGCGGCGCGAGACAGGGTGGCGTTCTCCGCCGCCGCGATGGGTCGGCTGCTGCCGGCGGACGAGGCGCTCGAGTTCAGCGTGGAGTACGCCGGGGTCGTCGCGTTCGGAAACGGCCGGATCCTCGACGATCCCGACGAGTGCCGCCACGCGCTGCGAATCCTGCTCGAGAAGTACGCGCCGCACCTCCGCTACGGCGAGGACTATCGGGCGACGACCGACGATGAGCTCAAGCGCACCGCGGTCTACCGGATCGACATCGAGGCGTGGAGCGGCAAGCAGAAGGAGGCGGCAGCCGAGTCTCCCGGCGCGTTCGAGCTTTCCTGGCCGCCGGTGCCATTTCCCCATCCCTCCGCCACGACTGGAGCGGAAGAAGCGCCCTGAAGGGGGTGCGCCTATTCCAGGGGCTGGCTCGATCTCGCATGCGACGCTGACGGATCGCCCCGCCCCTCACCGGTCCGCGCGGCGCGAGCCAGCAGACGTTCGAGCTGCTCCCGCTCGGCCGGCTGCAGCCCGGCCGAGAACCACGTCGAAATGCCTTCCACGCCCGCGGCCGCCTGCTCCACCACTCTGGCTCCTTCGCGGGTCAGCCGCGCCGACCGTCCCGGATCGACGAGTCCCCCGGCAATCAGCTCGCCCACCACCTCGCCGGCGTCGGAGCCGCCGGCACGGACCTGCCCTGCCCTGAGCGCACCGCCCGCACCCTCCTCGGCTCGTATCCGCGTCAGCATCCGAAACTCTCTATACGACAATCCGACACGCTCGAGCGCGACCGAGATCCGACGGTAGACGCGGTCCGCCGCTGCGAGCAGCTCCGACATGGCGTCCGGGTCGGCGGCGGCGGCGGCACGGAGCGGCTCCGAACCTTCGAGCGAAAATGGTCGCGAGCTCGAAAGCCGCGACAATCTTGCGGTAATCTCCATGGTCACCTTCAACCCATGCGAGGAGAACGCCCAAACCTGATGGAACGGCGCACCCTGTCGCAGCGACATGGTGCGCCCGGCCATCTGAGGCCTGACCGCCTCCAACCTAGGGGCAAAGCGGCACGCGTTGTAGAGCCAATCGTCCGGATCCGGAGCAGGCCAATGAGCAAGGGCGAGCGCGGGGTCACCCGCGCCTCACCCCCGCCGTGGCCGTTCGTAGCCCGGAGCCTCGCCCAGTCGCGCCCTCGCCCTAGCCCTCGCCCTCGCCCTAGCCCTCGCCCTCGCCCTCGCCCTAGCCCTCGCCCTCGCCCTAGCCCTCGCCCTAGCCCTCGCCCTCGCCCTCGCCCTCGCCCTAGCCCTCGCCCTCGCCCTCGCCCTAGCCCTTCATCGCCTCCTGCGGGTCCAGTCGGCTGGCCCGGCGGGCGGGCAACCAGCTGGCGAGGAACGCGACCCCGACGAGCACGGTGACGGCGGCGCCGAGCGCGAGCAGATCCACCCGCCCGGCCCCGGAGCCTCCCATGATCTCCGCCAGCGAACGGATCGCCAGCGCCGCAAGGACGAGCCCGATGCCGCCGCCGATCGCGACCGGGACCATCGCCTGCGCGACGACGAGTCTGCGCACGTGCGCCTGCCGCGCCCCGAGCGCGGCGCGGACGCCCATCTCGCGCGTGCGGTCGCTCACCGCGAAGGACGCGACGGCGTAGACGCCGAGCGCGGCGAGCAGCAGCGCGAACAGCGCGAAGAGGGTCATGGCGAGCGTCGCGACGCGGCGCGGCGCGACGCTGGTCGCGAACGCACCGTCGACGGTCTGGATCGAGTAGACGGGCTGCTCGGGATCGAGCGAATGCACGGCTCCGCGAATCGCCGGCAGCAGGCTGCGCGGCTCGACGGACGTGCGGACGATGAGGAACAGCTGGTTGGACCACCCCTCCGCCTGCCGGATGCTGGCGAACACCTCCGGCGCCGCGTCCTTCTCCAGCCCCAGGTTCTTCACCGATGCCGCCACGCCGACCACCTCGAAGGTCGGCCCCTCCTCGGTGGTGGACGAGAAGCGCCGGCCGATCGGGTCCTCTCCCGGCCAGAAGCGCCGCGCCGCCGCCTCGTTGATCACGGCGACGAGGCGTCCGCCGGCGACGTCGCCCGACTCGAAGCCCCGCCCGCGCAACAGCGGCACGCCCAGTGTGCGGAAGTAGTCGTCCGTCACGAGCGTGGCGTACGCGTTCGGCAGCTCCCCCTCGCTCGCGACCTCCTGCCCCTCGAGCCGGAACTGCCGGTGCGAGAACGTGACCGGCGGGAACTGCGTTCCGGCAGCGGCCGAGCGCACGCCGGGCAACGCCTCCACCCGCCGCTCCAGCTCCTGGAAGAAGCGCGTGATCGCAGGCCCGTCGTACCGCTCCCATGGCAGCGTGAGGCGCATCGTCAGCACGTCGCGCGTGGCGAAGCCGGGGTCGATTCGCTGCAGTCGCACGAAGCCGTGCACGAGCAGCGCGCCGCCGGCCAGCAGCGTCAGCGTCAGCGCGACCTGCACGCCGACGAGCACGCGTTGCAGCCGGTGTCGGTTGCGCCCCATCGACGCGCCGGTGCCCTCGTCGCGCAGCGCGACCTGCGGTCGCGGGCTCGAGCCACGCAACGCCGGGAGCAGCCCGGCGAGAAGGCCGGCCAGCAGGGCGACGAGCGCCGTCGCCAGCAGCACCCGTCCGTTCATGGCCGCCTCCCCTGGGACAGGGATCGGCAGCCGCGCGACGAAGGCCGCGAAGGCCTTCACGCCGAGTAAGCCGAGGCCCAGGCCGACCGCTCCGCCCGCGACCGAGAGCACGACGCTTTCCGTTAGGAACTGCCGGATGAGGTCGCCGCGGCTCGCGCCGAGCGCGGAGCGCACCGCCAGCTCGCGACCGCGGCGCACTCCGCGCGCAAGCAACAGGTTCGACACGTTCACGCACACGAGCAGCAGCAGGAAGCCCACGGCCGCGACGAGCACGAGCGCCGCCGGCTTGAAGACCCGGACGTTGACTTCCGTCCACGGCAGCGCCTGCATGCGCCACCCGGCGTATTCCGGGAACTCGGCGGCGTGAGCGGCCGCGATCCCGGAGGCGAGCGTCGCCAGCTCGGCGTTCGCCTGCTTCAGGTCCACACCCGGGGCCAGCCGCGCGATGACCTGGAATTGCCGCCGGTCGCGCGGCATGTGGTCCGGCGCCACCCACATCGGCAGCCACAGGTCGGTCCCGTAGATGAGCGCGCGCGGCGGCATCACGCCGATCAGCACGTACCCCTCGCCGTTCACCTGAACGGTGCGCCCGATCACGCCGGCGTCCCCACCGAACATCGACTGCCAGAGCCGGTGGCTGATCAGCGCCACTCGCTCGCCGCCGCGGATCTCGTCGGCGCGGAAGCCGCGCCCGAGCGCCGGCTGCACGCCGAGCGCCGGGAACGCATCGCCCCACCAGAAGCCGGTGAAGACCCGCACCGGCGCGCCGCCGGCCGAGATCTGACGGTTGCCCATGTCCCACGCCACGACGTCCCGTAGCGTCCGGCTCTGGGCCGCGATGTCCGCGTACTCGGGCGCCGACAGGTTCTCCCAGAACCCGAGATCCTGCCCCAGCCGAGGGTACGCCGTGCCCACCCCCACCAGCCGGTCCGCGTCCGGGAACGGGAACGGGTGCAACACCATCCCGTCCACCACCCCGTAGATCGTCGAGTTCGCCGCGATGCCGAGACCCAGCGTCAGCACGACGATCGCCGCGAAGCCGGGCTGCCGCCGGACCAGGCGCAGCGCGTGGAGCAGGTCGTGGACGAGCGTCCGCATGCGGCCATCTCCCGTTTCGGAAGGAGGAGGAATCGCGACGTTCGCGCATCGCTCGACGAAGCCGGACGCCGGCCAGCGGGACCAGCGACCGGAGCACCTCGCGGCGGTACCAGCGGCGCGCCTGCGCGCTGTCCCGACCACCCTCACCCGCGCGCTCGCCGAGCTCCTCCGCAAGATCGCCGAGCACCGAATCCCGATCTCCCGGAGGAGCGACACGCTCGAGCAGCCACGCCGCAAAGCGGGGCGCCCTCACGAGCCAGCCCCCGGCTCCAGCACCAGGCCCTCCCACATCCGCTCCAGCATCCGACGCGAGCGCCGCAGCGCTTCCGTCGCCGCAGGCTCCAGCTGGTAATGACGCTTCGCCCGCCCGCCCCGCTCCGGAGTCGGCTGCCCCACGCTCGACGCGAGGAGGCCCTTCGACTCGAGGCGGTCGAGCGTCGCGTACACGGCGCCGACGGAGACGTCACGCCCGGTGCGCCGCTCGATCTCGCGACGAATCGTCACGCCGTAGCCGTGGTCGCCGAGCCTGGCGACGGCGAGCAGCACGAGCTGCTCGAACTCGCCGAGCGAAGCGGAGGTCATGGAGTTTATTCTACAATGTAGAGGATTGTCGGGGGAAGGACGAGCAGGAAGCCGCGGGAAGGCACCAGGCGCCGGGGCCGTGCCCGGGATGTCGGGTGCGGGCGGGATTCTGCGAATGATGGATGTCGGCCAATCCCCCCAAGACCGGAGACGTCCCATGCGGATCGGAAGCAGAACCATCGCGCCGGTGCTCGCGCTGACGGGCCTGCTCGTCGCGCTGTCGTGCACCGAGGACCCGCTGCCCACGGCTACGGAGAGCCCGGACGCGGCCGTAGTGGCGGCGGCGGGCGGCGGCGGCAACAACGCGAAAGTGAAGGTCAAGCAGCTGCAGCTGAGCTCGAACACGCTGCGCATCGACGGCCCGCCGGTCAGCGGCACGGTGAGCATCGGCAACTCCGGGCAGGCCATCCAGAGCGGGGTCTCGATCCGCGGAGACATCGTGCAGGGCGCGGCGACGTGGCCGGCCCTCCTCGCGCCGGTCAACTGCTCGGCGGGGCAGAACCCGCTCGACAACGGGAAGCTGCCGACGGGCACGTGCGAGATGAGCTTCGACGTTGCGGTGTCGAGTCTGTCGCCGGGAGGGGCGGTGCTCGTGATGACGGTGCTGCAGGACGGCGTCGAGCTCGCGAGCAAGTCGCTGGACGTGACCCTGGTCGCGACGCCGATGATCGCGTCCGTGACGCTCGCGTCGACCACGATCGCGATCGAGGGTCCCGCGACGACGTTCACCGCCGTGCTACAGAACCCGGCGAACAGCCTGCAGGGCGTGGTGCTTCAGGGCTACATCGCGCAGACACAGGCATCGCCACCGGCGAAGCGGGCATCCGGCGGTGTGAGCGTCACCTGCGGCGGGGCACCCGGCGTCCTGACGCCGGGGACGTGCACGGTGTCGTTCTCCGTGTCGGCCGGCAACGGCGGCGCCGGCACCGGCACGCTGACGCCGGGCGATGCGCTGTTCGAGCTGGACCTCGTCCAGAACAATGGCGGCACCAGCACGACACTCGACTTCAAGACCGTCCCGATCACGCTGGTCTCGAGCGCGCCGAAGATCGCGGATCTGCAGCTCGCCTCCAACCAGCTCCCGATCGGCGGGGCCGGGGTGGACTACACGGCTACGCTGCAGAACTACGGCTTCCCGGTGAGCGACGTCATCCTGCAGGGCGAGATCGTCCAGGACACGGAGGACGGAACCGCGACGCACGGAGCCGGCGGAACGCTGATCGACTGCGGATCCGGGCTCGGCACGCTGCCGACGACGGCGACGTGCACCGTGAGCTTCACCGCGGTCGCCTCCAACGCGACCGGCGGCTCGGGAACGCTGGTGCCGGGCCTCGCGCGCCTCGTGCTCCACCTCTACGCGGCTCCGGTCGGCGGGCCGGAAACCGAGCTGGACAGCCGGACCGTCGAGGTCCTGCTGACGGACGACAGCGGCTGCTTCCCCGCCCTGCCGAAGCCTCAGGTCACGGTGGAGAGCCGCACGTGGGACAACGGATTCGACCATGTGGAGCTGGACGTGCCGAACTACTCGTCGTTCCCGGACGTGCTTTTCGCGCCGGCGCCGGACCTTCCCCCGTGCGGCGCGAACACCAGCTCATCGCGCACGTGGGTGGACATCGTTCGTGGCGACGACGGATCCTACGTCTACGGCTTCTGCAGCTTCGGGCAGGCGTCGGACCTCGACCTGCTGTACTACTCGTGGCCTCTCGACCAGTCGCCGCCGACGTCCATCATCGTCCGCATCACGGACCGGCAGTGCGGCATCGTGTACGAATCGGATCCGGTTGATCTGCCGACCGTGATCCAGTGAGCGGCCGGCCGTAGCCGACCGACCCCGAGAACGGCGTTCCGCGACCCCGGCGCGGAACGCCGTTCTCCACGGTGCAGACCCGGCTGCTCCGCGCCTCGAGGTGACGCCGCTTCAGGCGACGTCCCCCTCACCGCCGTTCCGCCTCCTTCCCTCCCCAGCTCGCGCCGCGCGCCCGGTACAGCGCGACGTACGCGTTCGCCGCGTCGGTGCGGCTCTGGGCGAGCTGGTCCTGCGCCGCGAGCAGCGTTCGCTCGGCGTCGAGCACCTGCAGGAAGTCGGCGATACCGCCCTCGTAGCGCATGCGTGCGAGCGCGGCCGCTCGCTCGCTCGCGGCGGCGGCGTCTTCGAGGTGCTCGAGCCGCTCGCGGGAGGCCCGGTACGCCACCGTCGCCGACTCGAGCTCCTCCTGCGCGACGAGGACGGCCTGCTCGTAGTCGGCGCTCGCCTCGCGCTCCTGCGCCTGCGCCTCGTCCACGCGCGCCTTGACGTGGCCGATGTCGAAAGCGGACCAGCTGACCACGGGGCCGAACGCGTAGTTGAACGTCCCCTGGTTGCCGAAGTTGTCGACCGCGCTCGCCGTGTAGCCGGCCGCGGCCGCGAGGCTGATGCGCGGCAGGTAGCCGGCCCGCGCGGAGCTGGACAGCGCCCTCGTCGCCGCGACCCTGCGCTCCGCGCCGAGCACGTCCGGCCGCGTGCGGAGCACTTCCGACGCGTCCATCTCCGGCACGCTGTCCGGCAGGTCGGGCAGCTCGCCCGTGCCGGCCAGCTCTCCGGCGAGCGCCGACGGCGGCCGGCCGGTCAGCACGGCGAGCCGGTAACGCGAAGCCGCGACGGCGGCCTCGAGCGTGGGGATCGCCGCGAGCGTCGAGCTGAGCTGCGCACGCGCGCGCTCGGTGTCGAGCTCGGTACCGCGCCCCGCGTCGAGCCGGCTCTGCGTCAGCTCGAGCGTGTGGCGCTGGTTCTCGGCGTTCCGCCGCGCGACCGCGAGCCGGTCCTGCGCGCCGCGCAGGTCGAAGTAGCTCTGGGCCACCGCGGCGGCGGTCGAGATCTGCGCGTCGCGCACGTCCTCGCCGGCCGCGCCGAGCAGGTCGTTGCGCGCACGCAGGCCGCCGCGCAGCCGGCCGAAGACGTCCACCTCCCACGACGCGTTCAGCCCGGACTCCCACAGGTCCTCGTCCGGTAGCGTCGCGGCGCCGATGCCCGGAAACGCGCTGCTCGCGAGCCGCCGCCGCGTGTAGCCGGCGCTCGCGGTCACGCTCGGGACCATGTCCAGCGTCGCGCCGAGCCGCGAGGCGCCCGCGGCGTCGACGCGCGCCGAAGCGGCCTGGAGCCGGCGGTTGCCGCGCAGCGCCTGCTCCACGAGCCGGTCGAGCGTGGTGTCGCCGAGAGCCTGCCAGAACGCCTGCGGCGGCTCGGCGGGCCCATCGGCCCGGCCGCTCGCCGCCGGCGCCTCGGCCGCGGCAGGAGCGACGATGGACGGCAGCGCGATCCGATCGAGCGTCTGCGCCGCCGCCGGAGCGGTCGCGATCGTCGACAACCCGATCGCGACCGCGAGCGAATGGATTCGCAGGTCAGGCATGGGCGAGCTCCTTTATGCGTGTCTGCGGCGGGACCGGCAGCGCCTCCGGCTCGAGCTCGTCGAGCGCCTCGGCCGGACGGTGCTCCGCCGCGATCAGTGAGTAGAAGACCGGCACGATGAACAGCGTGAACACCGTGCCGATCGCCATTCCCGTCACGAGCACGATGCCGATGCTGTTGCGGGCCTTCGATCCGGGTCCGTGCACGAAGACGAGAGGCAGGTGCCCGAAGACGGTGGCCGCCGTCGTCATGAGGACGGGTCGCAGCCGCGTCAGCGACGCCTCCCGCAGCGCGGCGATCTTCTCGAGCCCGCGCTGCTGCAGCGTGTTCGCGAACTGCACGATCAGGATGCCGTTCTTCGCGATCAGGCCGACGAGCGTGATGAGGCCGACCTGCGAGTAGATGTTCAGCGTCGTGAAGTCCAGGAACGTGAACACGAGCGCGCTCGAGATCGCGAGCGGCACCGAGCCCAGCAGCACGATGAGCGGATCTCGGAAGCTCTGGAACTGGGCCGTCAGCACGAGATAGATCAACACGACGGCGAAGCCGAGCGTGAGCGTGAGGGACTTGCCCTCGCGACGGATCTGTCTCGACTCACCCGCATAGTCCACGGTCACCGGCGGACCATCCGCGGTCGCCGCGGCCGCCTCCAGCACGCGCAGCCCCTCCTCCTTCGTCACGCCCGGCTTCACGCCGCCGAATACGCGCACGGCGTTGCGCTGCTGGAATCGGTTCAGCACGCGCGGCGCGGTGGTCGACTCGATGTGCGTGAACGTCGACACCGGCACGAGCTGACCGCTCGGCGTCTTGATCTTGAGATCGAGCAGCGGTCCGACCGTCGCCCGGTCCCGATCGCCGAGCTGCGGGATGACCTTGTAGCTCCGATCGTAGTAGTTGAAGCGGTTCACGTAGCCGCCGCCGAGCAGCGTCCCCAGCTCGCGCCCGACCCCCGCGAGGTCGAGCCCGAGGTCCGCGACCTTGTCGCGATCGATCACGACCCGCGCCTCCGGCAGATCGATCTTCAGGTCGGTGTCCACGTAGAGGAACTTTCCGCTCTGCCACCCCGCGCCGACGATCGACCCGATCTCACCGAGCAGCTGCTCCGGCGGGGCGTCGCTCTGAAGCACCATCTCCACGTCGTACTGACCCGGCGTGGGCAGCGGTGGGTCGAGTCGCGGGAAGACTCGCAGCCCCGGCACCTGCGAGACGGCGCCGAACACCGAGCCGTACATCTCCTCGGTCGAGCGGTCACGCTCCTTCCAGTCCTTCGCGACCATGCCGCCGAAGCCACCCCACGGCGCCGTCAGCGACCACATGAAGCGGGCTTCGGGGAAGGCCGTGATCGCCTTCACCACGTCCAGCGAGGCACGGTTCGTCGCGGCCAGTGACGCGTCCGGCGACGCCTCGAGGAACAAGCTGATGTGGCTCTGGTCCTCGACCGGCGCCAGCTCCCGCCGCGAGAAGGAGTAGAGTGGCCACGCCGCCGCCATGATCAGCAGCGCGGCGGCGACGATCGTCCAGCGGATCTCGAGCGCGCCGTCCAGCAGCCGCGCGTACACGTTGCGCACCCGGTCGAAGCCGCGGTTCACCCACACCGTCAGCCGCCCCTCCCTCCCCTGTGGGTGCACGAAGCGCGAGCTCATGACCGGTGACAGCGTGACCGCGACGAAGCCCGATACGACGACGGCCGCGGCGAGCGTGATCGCGAACTCGAGGAAGAGCGAGCCGGTCAGCCCGCCCTGGAAGCCGATCGGCGTGTAGACCGCCGCCAGCGTGATCGTCATCGCAATGATCGGCCCGACCAGCTCGCGGGCCCCGATCAAGGCGGCCTGCGTTCGCGATCGGCCGAGGCGCACGTGTCGCTCGACGTTCTCGACGACGACGATCGCGTCGTCCACCACCAGTCCGACCGACAACACGATCGCCAGGATGGTCAGCAGGTTGAGGCTGAAGCCGAAGGCGTACATCACGAGCGTCGCGCCGATCAGCGAGATCGGCATCGCCACCAGCGGAACGAGCGCGCTCCGCACCGACCCCATGAACAGGAACACCACCAGGCCGACGATCAGGATGGTCTCGCCCAGCGTCTTCGTGATCTCCTTGAGCGCGTCCTGCATGAACACCGTGGCGTCGTACGCCATGCGCATGTCAATGTCCGGAGGCAGCGTCGGCCGGATTCGCTCCATCTCCGCCTCGAGCCGGTGCGCGACCTCGATCTCGTTGACCCCGACGAGCGGCCAGACGCCCAGGTAGACCGCCTCCTTGTCGTTGAACTTGGCGACGAAGCTCGCCTCCTCCGCCCCCAGCTCGACCTTCGCGACGTCGCGTAGACGCACGATGGCGCCGTCCCGGTCCGCGACGATCAGGTTGCTGAACTCGTCGACCGAGCGCAGGTCGGTGTTCGCGAGCAGGTTGACCTGGACGAGGTTGCCCTTCGTCTGACCGACCGCGGCGAGGTAGTTGTTGCGGCGCAGCGCGGCCTGGATGTCGCCAGGCGCGAGATTGAGCGCGGCCAGGCGGTCGGGGTCGATCCAGACGCGCATCGCGATCGGCCGCCCGCCCTCGATGCTCACGCGCTGCACGCCCTGCAGCGTCGCCAGCTGCGGCTGCAGCGTGCGCGACAGCCAGTCCGTGATCGCCGGCACGTCCCGGTCCGTCGACGTGAAGCTCAAGTAGAAGGACGCGTACGGCCGGTCGGCTCGCTGCACGTCGACGACCGGCGGCTCCGCCTCCGCGGGAAGCTCCGAGCGAACCTGCTGCAGCCGCGCCGTGACCTCCGCCAGCGCCGCCGTGCTGTTGTGGTTCAGCTTGAGGTGCACGGTGATCGTGCTGATGCCCGCCCGGCTGCTCGATTCCACGTAGTCCACGCCGCTGATCGCCGAGACCACGCGCTCGATCGGCGTAGTCAGGAAGCCACGCACGGTCTCGGCGCTCGCGCCGTAGTAGACCGTCGTGATCACGACCGAGGAGCTCTCGATCTTCGGGTACTGCTGCACCGGCAGGTTGCTGAGGGCGCGCCAGCCCATCAGCACGATCACCAGGTTGACCACCACCGCCAGCACGGGGTGCCTGATGAAGACGTCGGTGAATGAGCGCTTCGTCGCGCCCCCGTCGCGGGGGGACTCCACACGCGCGCTCACCGGGACCCCGCCGCGCTCGCGACCGGACCATCCGCGATGACGACCAACGCGCCGTCGCGAAGCTTGAACGATCCCGATGCCGCCACCTTCTCATCCGGCTTCAGGCCGTCGAGGATGATCACGCTGTCGCCGACGAGCGGACCGGAGACCACCGTCCGCACGTGCGCCCGCGTCTTCCCGTCCTCGCCCGCCGCAAGCACGAAGACGTGATCCCCCGACGGACCCTTGCGCAGCGCGCTCGCCGGAACGATGACAGCCGAAACCGGAGACCCGACCGGGATCTCCACGCGCACCGACGCGCCGGGAGCCGGCTGCACGTTTTCATCACCCGTGATCCGCGCGCGCACCATCGCGTTGCGCGTCACCGGATCCACCCGCGAGTCGATCGCCACGATCGTGGCCGGAATCGAACGGCTCCCCGACGCGAACACCTCGACCCGCTGCCCCTCGCGCAGACCGGCCGCGACCTGCTGCGACACCGCGAAGTCGACGTGCTCGGCGTCCGCGACCCCCTGCAGCGTCGTCAGCTGCGTGCCTTCGTTCAGGTACTGCCCCGCGTGCACGTCCGCGATCCCGACCCGCGCCCGGAACGGCGCCCGGATCGTCTTGCGAGCGATGATCGCCTTCGTGCGCTCGATCTGCGCCTCGGCGACGTCGCGCTCCGCGCGCGCCTGGTCCAGCTCCTCCTCCGAGGCCGCGCCACCCTCGTGCAGACGGCTCAGCCGCTCGAACGTCGTGCGCGCCAGCTCCGCCTGCGCCCGCTCGGCCTCCAGCTCCGCCTCCTCCACCGACACGTCCAGCGCGACGAGCAGCGCGCCCGGCTCGACGATGCTCCCCGGCGTAAGGCCGACCCTGCTGACCGTCCCCGCCAGCTCGTTGCGCAGCGTGATCGAGCGCAGCGCCAGCACCGTCCCGATCGACGTCGCCGTCTCACGGTGCTCCCGCGCCTCGGCCACCGCCCCCGTCACCGACTCCACCGGCTCCGGCTGACTCGCCGCGGCCGCTCCCGCCTTCTGCAGCGCGGCGACCTTCAGCACGGCCAGTCCACCCGCGGCAAGGACGATCGTGCCGAGCAACACGCTCGATGCGATCCAGCCGCCGCGATCCTTCATCCGTAAGCGCCTCATGAGTGCCCTCTCCCGTGCTCTTTCGTCGTGCCGTCGCGAAGGTCCGACTTCGACCGTCTCCCGGCCGTGGATGCGTAAAAAAAGGCGGCGGGCGGACGCCGAAGCTGCCGGCGCCCGCTCGCCGTTCCCCAACTAACGTCGGCTCACCCGCCCCATGCTCGACGAGCCGAACGGAAGCCGGTACGTGATGCCCGCGTTCCAGGTCACGTCCACCTGCGTCCGATCGAAGCTCGACAGATCGCCGTTCAGCTCGGAGAGCTTGTAGACCCAGCCCTTGCCCTCGACCGAGAGGCCGAAGTTGCTGCCCGGAATCGCGTAGCTCACGCCGATCCCGCCCGTGCCGGCGCCCTTCGTCTTGTCGCCGTCCGACGTGCCGACCGGATGCAGCGTCACCGCTCCCCCGCCGACGAACAGATACGGCGTCCAGCCGCTCGCCGTCGGGTACTGGAGCTGCACCGCGGCGTCGTAGAAGAAACGATTCAGGTCGGATCCGGTGGCCGCGTCGTTCAGCTGCAGCTCGTTACGCGCGAAGGTGAAGTCCCCGCGCAACGCGACGTAGCGATGCAGATCCACCCCCACGCCACCGCCCACGTCGTAGCCGACCTTCTTGAAGTCAGCCGTACCGCCCTCGTTCAGGCTGCTCAGCCCGTTGAATCCGCCGCCGCGCACCGACAGGTGCACCGCCTTCTCCTGCGCGGCCGCCGGCCGGACCACCACCGTTGCCGTCGCGAGACCTAGGATCAGGGCTCCGAGAACCCGTGTCTTCGACATGATTCCTCTCTCTCCTCCGTGCCGCTCTCTGCGGCCCTCCGTTCGCGTGGAATCGGCCACGCCCGTCCGCCGCCCCCGAGCGGCGGTAAGCACTTCAGCGGTAAACACTTATGTGCTAGATGTTACAGTCCTTAAACATATGGCTAAAAAAATTACCCGATCTTGCCCAGCAGCCGGGCCAGCTCCTGCTGCTCGCTGGTCGTGAACGACGCCGCGAATTCGGCTCGCACCCGCTCGATCTGATCGGCTCCCTCCACCGCCTTCGCCGCGCCGGCATCCGTCAGCTCGGCCAGCACGCTGCGCCGGTCGGCGGGATCGTGCACCCGTTGAACGAGACCCTCCGCCTCCAGCCGGTCCATGAGCTGGGTAATGTTCGAGCGGGCGCAGCCCTGCCCCTCCGCCAGCAAGCCCAGGCTCAGTGGGCCCCCGGCGTCGCGGATGTTCTTGAGCAGCTCGTACTTCGGGTACGAAAGCCCCACCGCCGCCAGCGCCGCGCCGACTCGCTCGTGCAGCTGCTCGGCGGCCGCCAGGAACGCGAACAGCGACGCCTTTCCTGCGCCCTGCTGGGGAGTGTTCCCCCCCGTCGCCGTTCCGTCCGGAATTTCGTTCATGGCTTCATTATATAGAGCCCTAACGATCACGTCAAGCCTCCCGAACGGCGCTCCGCCGCCTCGACCTCCCTCGATCCCGGGGCCGCATGCGACTCACCGTTCTGTGGGGATCCGGGACAGCAGCCTCTCCAGCTGCTCCCATTCGCGCGCGCTGAACGACGCCGCGAAGCGCGAAGCGACGCGGTCCACCGCCGTGGCGCCTTCCTCGACCGTGGCCGACCCCAGCGGCGTCAGAGCCGCTCGAGACGTCGGCCGGTCGGCGGTCGCCTGCACGCGGAGCACCCGCCCGTCGGCGGTCAGCCGATCGACCAGGCATTCGACTTCCGAGCGCGGGTAGCCGAGCGCGGCCGCCAGGGCGGCCAGCTCCACGCCCGATTTCGCGGCGTGCAGGTGCGTCAGCACCTGATATTCCGGGTACGACAGCCCGGTGCGAGCCAGCGCGCCGGCGATCCGGCCGTAGAGCCTTTGCGTCGCCGAGAAGAAGCCCTTCAACAACTCGCCGCCATCGGGCCCGGCGGCGGGCGCCGGGCGGGTCGGCAGAGCGGACCGGTTCGAGATGAGAAGCGGGTTGGCCGTCATGTTCATCGTTCCTCCTTTTATCTATAGACGAATCGCCGCTGCCCGGATCGACAGCGGCGCCGTGCTTCAGGGAGAGACGTGCGGCTCGCCTCGATGTGACAGCGCGTCCGGGGGCCGGAACGTGACCCTCGTCTCGAGCCGCGCCGCCAGGACCATGGCGGCGACTCCGACCAGGAGACCAGAACGGTTCATGGGGACCTGTAAGAGTACAGTGTACGCTTTCCACGGTAGGCGTACGTTGAACCTTTGTCAAGCGCATGCCTCGACCCGTTCGCTCAGCGCGCCGCCACCGACCGGGCCGCCCGCGCCGTCATCGACCGCGACGGGCCGCAGGCGCTGTCGATCCGGGCGGTGGCGGCGGAGCTGGCGGGGTGATGACGCCCCAAGATCTTCTCCCGGCCGCCGCGCCGCGTCCCGTTTCTTGCGGCCGTTTTCGGCTTTGCTCGACAGCGGGATGGGCGGCGAGGGGGGAGGCGAATTGCGCCGCAAGATCCGGGTGTCCGCGGTTGAACGGCTTCGCTAGCTTGAACGCCGAGGACTGACGGAGTCGGGGCTCGGCCGAAGAGGTTGAGGCCAGGGCGGGTCGCTTTCAGGAGAGGTGCGGTGTCCACATCGTCGACTCGAATCGAGCAGCCGCCGCCGACTCGCCGTGGCACGCCTGTGGACCCGGAACACGCGTGGGCGGCGGTGTTAACGCGGAACCCGGAGTACGATGGACGGTTCTTGTTCGCGGTAGCCACCACCGGCGTGTACTGTCGTCCCGGATGCCCGTCGCGTATGCCCAGGCGGGAGAACGTCCGGTACTTCGAGACGCCGGCGGAGGCGGAGGCGGCCGGGTTCCGGGCCTGCAAGCGGTGCCGCCCCGCCGAGGAGAGGCAATCCGCCGCCGAGATCAGCGTCGAGAGAGCGCGAACGTACCTCGATGAGCACCTCGACGAGAACGTCACGCTCGAGCGTCTGTCCCGGGTTGCGTACATGAGCGCCTATCACCTGCAGCGCACGTTCAAGCGCCGGATCGGGCTCACGCCTCGGCAGTACGTCGACGCACGCCGCGCGGAGCGGCTCAAGCTGCGGCTCCGCGAGGGCGACACCGTCAGCCGGGCCACGTTCGAGGCCGGCTACGGCTCCGCCAGCCGAGTCTACGAGCAGGTCGGCGCCCACCTGGGCATGACGCCGGGTGCGTACCGCGAAGGAGGACGGGGGGCGACGATCAGCTACGCCACGGCGGAGACCCCACTGGGGCGGCTGCTCGTGGCGGCCACGGAGCGGGGGCTCTGCGCCGTGACGCTGGGGGACGACGACGCGTCGCTCGAGGCGGCGCTGCGTGAGGAGTACCCGCGGGCCAGCCTGGAGCCCGCCGGTCCCGAGGTCACGGCTTGGGTGGCTGCGGTCGTCTCCTACGTCGAGGGCGCGAGCCGGGACCTCGCGATCACCCTCAATGTCGAGGGGACCCGCTTCCAGTGGCAGGTCTGGCGGGCCCTGCAGCAAATCCCGTACGGCACCACGTCTTCGTACGGCCAGGTCGCCGAGGCGATCGGACGTTCCAGGGCCGCGCGCGCGGTTGCTCGCGCGTGCGCGACCAACCGCGTCGCGCTCGTGATTCCCTGCCATCGGGCCGTCCGGTCGGACGGCGAGACGGCTACCGCTGGGGTGCGGAGCGAAAGCGGCGGATGCTGGAGACGGAATCCGCGCCGGCCCCGGGCGCCGTTACGCGGCCGGCGGCTTCTTCCTGATCATGCGATAGATGGCCAGCAGGACAATGGCGCCGATCACCGACGCGATGAACCCGGCGGTCTCCCCTTGCTGGTAGAGCCCGAACATCCGGCCGAGCCAGGTGCCCAGGAAGGCGCCGGCGACGCCCAGCAGCATCGTGATGATGACGCCGCCCGGATCCTTGCCGGGCATGATCAGCTTGGCCACGGCTCCGGCCAGCAGGCCGATGAGAAGCGTCCACAGCAGGCTCATATCGCCCCCCGGTAGGTAGGACAGGGCCAGCCCCGGCCCGAGCGAGCTCGAGGCGTCGTACAGAATGCGTCGCGGAGCGCGGCGCGTCCAGCCATGCCGTGGGCGCCCTCCGGAGGGAACGGGACCTTGCTCCACGTTCCGCGCTCCCCCTACACTGGCGGCACAGCTCGAGGCGATCCTCGTTCCCGTTGACAGAATGCCCTTCTACGCGCTCATCCTGGCGACGCTCGCCGGCGTCCCCGCTGCGCAGGCCGTGCCGACCGATACGCTGCGACCGCTCACCGCCGAGCAGGCGGTCGACGTTCACCGCATCGGTGACCTGCGCTTCTCTCCCGACGGGACCCGCCTCGCGTTCGTCGTCACCGAGCCTCCCGGCGACTCCACCACCGAGCGGCACATCTGGATGCTGGAGGTGACATCGGGAGAGGTCCTCCAGCTCACCCGTTCCCCGAAGGGCGAGGACTCGCCGCGCTGGTCGCCGGACGGGCGGACGCTCGCCTTCCTTTCCGACCGCGACAGCGTGAGGCGCGTCTTCCTCCTGCCGGTGGACGGCGGCGAGGCGCGTCCCCTGACGCCCGGCCAGAGCGCGGTTTCCCGCTTCGAGTGGTCCCCCGACGGACGCCGGATCGCCTACCTGGCGCCCGACCCGAAGAGCGAGGAGCGTCGGAAGAGGGAGCGCGCGCGGGACGACGCTCGGGTGGCGGACCGAGACGACAGGCACAGCCGGCTCTGGATCCTGGACGTGCCGTCGGGCGCTGCCGGCAATCTACGTGCACCCGCCCCCGTCGCGCGAACGGACGCCGACACGACGATCCCCGACTCCGCGGCCCGGCCGCTGACATTCTCCGGAGATGGAGGTCGGGTCGATCGCGTGGCTTCCCGGTGGGCGCCGACTGGTGGTCTCCGCGACCGACAAGCCCGCATCGGATGACCACACCGACCGCATCTTCACCGTGGACGTCGCGACGGGGGCGATCCGCGAGATCGCACAACCGAAGGGTCCGTTCGGCGGCCTGGAGGTGTCGCCGGACGGTCGGCTCGTCGCGTTCGTCGCGGCTCGCAAGGACGGGCCGTCCCCGCACGATCTCTTCGTGCTGCCGTTACAGGGCGGCGTCGCTCGGAACCTCACGGCCGGCACGCTCGACCGGCCCGTCCAGAGCTTCGAGTGGGCCAGGCCCGATCGGCTCGTCGCGTCGGCGCAGGACGGCTTCCATGAACACCTCTACACGATCGCCACGGACGGCTCCGTGCGCGCCGACTCGGGAGTCGCGTCGAATCCCGCGAGCATCGCGCGCTCCGCAAACGGGACGCTCGCCTGGGTCGGCGAGGACGCGACGTCGCCCGCCGAGATCTACGTCCGCACCGGCAAGGCGCCCGCGCGGAAGGTGACCGCGCTGAACGCGACCTGGAGCGACGTGGCGCTCGTCGCCCCGGAGATCATCCGCTATCGGAGCTTCGACGGCACGCCGATCGAGGCCGCGCTGCTCCGCCCGAAGAACGCGGCGTCCGGCCCACTGCCACTGATCGTGCTTGTCCACGGCGGCCCGACGGGAGCCTGGTCGGACCGCATAGACGGCTGGGGGCAGCTCCTGGCGGCGCACGGGTTCGCCGTCTTCTCGCCGAACATCCGGGGCTCGACCGGTTACGGGCAGCGCTTCATCGAGAGCAATCGCGCGGACTGGGGCGGGGACGACTTCCGGGACATCATGGCGGGGCTGGACACGCTGGTCGCGCGCGGCGTCGCCGACCCGGGTCGCCTCGGCATCGGCGGCTGGTCCTACGGCGGCTACATGGCGGAGTGGGCGATCACGCAGACCGACCGCTTCGACGCGGCGGTGACCGGCGCCGGCATGGCCAATCTGATCTCCGAATTCGGCATGGAGGGCGGCCCTGCCTACGACCGCTGGTTCTTCGGCCTGCCTTATGAGAACGCGGAGGAATTCCTCGAGAGCTCCCCGTTCATGTACCTGAAGAACGCGAAGACGCCGACGCTGATCCTGCAGGGGCTGGAGGACACGACCGATCCGCCCGGACAGAGCAGAGAGCTGTACCGCGGGCTCAAGTACTACGGCGTCCCCGCAGAGCTGGTCGAGTACCCGCGCGAGCCGCACGGCTTCCGCGAGAGGCGGCACCTGATCGACCGCTCCGAGCGCATCCTCGCCTGGTTCGAGAAGTACGTGAAGTAGACGCGGCCGGCGGCCGGCCGCCTAAGCGGCCAGTCGCCCACCTCGGTAGACCTCGGCTCCATTCGCCGTGTTCAGGAGGAGCCGTGCGCCCGGGCCGCCGTGGACCCTCATCACATCGAGCATCACCGGTTCCTCACCCCCCCACGGATACCCGAACACCACATCGAAGTCTTCCAGAGACCTGCCGAGCTCGAGATATCCGGAGTCGCCGTTCGCGATCGTGCCGAGCCGACCGTCGCCGCGGTCATCCCTCCACTGATAGCCGGCGGGGAGGAAGCTCCCGGTGGCGAAGCGCGCCCGCGACCCGGTCCGCCGGGCAAGGTCCCTCGCCTGGCGGACCAGGTCCTGGTCGATCTCTATGCCATAGGCCTCGAAGCCGAGAAGGTCCGCCATGATCGTGATGACGCCGGTCGCCGAGCCCCACTCGAGGAAGCTGAGCCCCGGCGCTCTCAGGGAGATCAGCACCTCCGCCACCTTCGCGTAGTCGGCCGGGACGAAGGGATGAAACGCGTGCCGGCGCACCTGGTTGTCGAAGCGCGCCCAGAGTTCCCGCCCTTCCTCGCACAGGGCGCTCAGTCGCGCCCGGAGCGCCGGGTCCAGCTCCTCCTGGCCGGGCTTCGGCTCCGGCCGATCCGATTCCTCGTCCGTCTCGGCGTCGCCCTCGGGTGAGGCCGGCCCCTCGGCGGCCTCTCGGCGGGCGCGCTTCTTCTCGGCCTTCTCGTCCCGCTTCTTCTGCTTCTTCGCTTCCTTCAGGTGCTTCTGGAATCCATAGTTCTGTCTCCTGGCCACTCCCGCCTCCCTGCTGTCGGACCGCTCGGTCAGAGCGACTCGGATGAGTCACGCTTCCTCGTCCTCTACCCCACTGTGCCCCAAAAGGGGATCACGAGCAGGTCCGAGCGGCGACCTCGCCGCTCAGCCGTCATCGCGAAGCGTCTCCATCGGCTGGACCCGGGAGGCACGCCATGCCGGCAGCAGCGCCGCGCCGAGGGCCACCGCCAGCAACAGCGCCGCGGCGCCGGCGAGCGTCAGGGGATCGTCGGCCTCGACGCCGTACAGAAAGGACGCGAGCACGCGCGTCCCCGCGAGCGACAGGGCGACCCCGAGCGCGATCCCCGCGAGCACCAGCCGCCCTGCCTCGCCGACCACCATGCGGACCACCCGGTGCCGGACCGCGCCGAGCGCCATGCGGATCCCGATCTCACCGCGCCGGCGCGTCACGCCGTAGGCCATCGTCCCGTACAGCCCGATCACGGCGAGAAGCAGCGCGAGCCCGCCGAAGAAGCCGGACAGCGTCGCGAGCAGTCGGGGACGGGCCAGCGACGAGGAGAGCTGATCCGCGAGCGTGGTGATGTCGAGCGTGATCGCCGGGCTCACCTCGGCGACGGCCGCCTTGACCCCCGGAACCAGAGCGGCCGGGGTCCCGAAGCCGCGGACCTCGAGCGCGAGGTCAGGCGGGCCGTCCTCCACCTGCCCGAACGGGATGAACGCGGTCGGGGGCGGCTCCTCGGTCAGTGAGTTGTACTTCGCATCACCGACCACGCCCACGACCTCGATCGGGTCGCTCCAGTGCTCGGCGCCACCGGTGCGGAACGTCCGGCCCACGGGGTCCGTGGAGCCGAAGAAGCGGCGCGCCATCGCCTCCGTCACGACCGCGACCCGCGCCGATCCCCGCCCGTCCAATGGCGCGATGTCGCGCCCGGCCAGGAGCGGAGTGCCCATTGTCGCGAAGTAGCCGTCCGTGACCTGGTTGAAGTAGGCGTAGTCGTCCCGCTCGCTTCGCGGCGTGTAGCCCGCCGCCTCGATACGCTGGTTCCACATCGAGTTGCTGACCGGCGTGTTGAACGACGCGCTCACCGAGGCGACGCCCGACAGCGCGCGCAGCCGACGCAGCAGCTCGTCCCGCGTGACATCGGCCCGCTCGCCGCCGAGACCCGCGCTGCGCAGGTCCGCCTGCACGACCAGCACCCCCTCCCGCGAGAATCCCGGGTCGAGAGTCGAGAGCGTCCGGAACGTTCCTACCAGCAGGCCGGCGCCGGCCACGAGCGCGAGCGACAGCGCGACCTGCCCCACGACCAGCGCCCGGCCGGCTCTCCGACGACCCTTTCGGCCGAGAATGCCACGCCCCCCACCACGCATCGTCGCCTGCGGGCTCACGCGCCCCGACCGCCACGCGGGCACCAGCCCGAAGAGGACGCCCGTCGCGACCGCCACGCCCGCCGTGAACGCGAGCACCCGCCCGTCGATCGAAAGGTCCAGCCACACCTGACGCCGGCCGGTGGACAGGAAGGATACCAGCAGGCGGCTCGCCCAGCGCGAGAAGAGCACGCCCGCGGCGGCGCCCGTCACGGCCAGCAGCAGGCTCTCCGTCATCAGCTGCCGAACGATCCGGCCGCGGGAGGCGCCGATCGCGCGCCTGATCGCGCTCTCGTGCTCGCGCGTCGCCGCCCGCGCCAGCAGCAGATTCGCGATGTTCGCGCACGCGATCAGCAGCACCACCCCGACCACGATCAGCAGCGTCACCAGCGCACGGCCGTACCGCCCGCGGAGCTCCGACAGGCCGGTCCCCGCTTCCTTCACCGACAGCTGGTTCGCGAGGTACTCTCGCTGATGCTCCTCGCTCCACGCGCTCGGCAATGTCGCCTCGAACACACCCGCGGCCATCGCCTGCACCGCCGCGCCCGCCTGTGCCGGCGAGACTCCCGGCTTCAGTCGGCCGACGATCTCCAGAAACCAGCGTCCGCGCTCGTCGAGAATACCGGGACCGCTCAGGATCTCGAGCGCGCAGAGTGGTGCGTAGATGTCGACCGACGTCCCGACCTTCACGCCGAAGAAGCCCGCCGAGGACACGCCCGCGATCTGGAACGGGTGGCCCTCCAGCGATACCGCCCGGCCCACCGCCTCCGCCTCCCCGCCGTAACTCCTCCGCGCGAAGCCGTCACTCACGACCGCGACCGCGGGGCAGCCCCGGACGTCGTCGGACGGCTGCAGCAGACGCCCGGCCGCCGGCGTGATGCCGAGCGTCGCGAAGAACGCGCCGCTCACCAGCGCTCCCGGCACACGCCGAGCCTCGCCCCCCGTGCTCAGGTTGAAGCGCCGGTCGGTGTACGCGAAGACGCTCGAGAAGACCCGCTGCCGGCCCCGGATCTCCTCCCACTGCGGGTTCGTGAAGCTCGGGCCGTCCTCCCCGATCGTCACCTGCAGCAGCTCCGCCGGAGCCCGCACCGGCAACGCTTTCAGCAGCAGCGCGTTCGTCAGGCTGAAGATCGCCGTGTTCGCCCCGATCCCCAGCGCCAGTGACACGATCGCAACCGCCGCGAAACCGGGGCTGCGAATCAGGCCGCGCACAGCATACCGCACGTCGGCGACGAGCGACTCGAGCCAGACGAGGACGTCCACGTCACGCGTCCGCTCCTTCAAGCTCGTGCGATTGCCGAACCGCCGCGCCGCCTCCCGCCTCGCCTTCTCCGGGGCCATCCCGCCGGCGATCAGCTCGTCCACCCGCTCCGACAGGTGGAAGTCCATCTCCCGGTCCAGCTCCCGCGACAGCCGCTCCGGACGCGCCGCGTTCCAGAGGCGATCGTGCCATGCCATGACTCAGCTCCGCCGTTCAGTCCCGCGTCCCCGGTCGATCCTCACGCATATGCCAGCACGCGGCTCACCCCATCCGTGAGCCGCGCCCATCGCTCCTGCTCCTCTCCGAGCTGCTTCCGACCCACCGCCGTCAGCTCGTAGAACTTCGCCTGCCGGTTCTTCTCCGTCGTCCCCCACTGCCCCTGCACCCACCCCGCCTGCTCCATCCGGTGCAGCGCCGGGTACAGCGAGCCCTCCTCCACGCGCAGCAGCTCGGCCGAGACCTGCTGGATCCGCTGCGTGATCGCGTAGCCGTGCAGCGGCCCGTCCACGGAGAGTGTCTTGAGCACGATCATGTCGAGCGTGCCCTGCAGGATGTCGGAGCGTCGGCTCATGGTCTTGGCCCGAGAGGTCTATGCATAAATGTCTAGGTATATGTGCACCTCCGCGCCGCCCGCTGTCAAGAAGGATGTCCGCCTATGGTGCGTTCACGCGCATCCCCGGGAGAAACGAGCGCCGAACGCGGGGATACCAGGGGGCGCGAACGGTGGGCCCCGATCTTGTGGCCATGAAGGCGCTCGGGTAGCTTGGAACGACTACCCATCGGGCGGCGCTTCGACCGAGCGCCCCCACGCCCCGGACCCGCAGGCGCATGGACGCTCCCGTCCGGCGGCTCGCCGCCGTTCTCTTCGCCGACATCGTCGGCTATACCGGCCTCTCTTCGGAGAACGAAGACCGGGCGCTTCGCCTGATCCGTGTTTTCGAGGTGGCGGTCCGGCAGACCCTGGAGGCGCACGGGGGCCGGCTGGTCAAGCTGCTCGGCGACGGCGCGCTCGGAGAGTTCGGCAGCACGGAGGCGGCGGTGCGGGCCGCGGCCGAGCTGCACGCGCTCTTCCGCCGGCGGGCCGCGAGCAATGGTGAGAACGCCGCGCTCCGGATCGGCATCCACATCGGGGACGTGCTCGCGATGCCGAACGGCAATGTGCTGGGCGACGGCGTGAACACGGCGGCGCGGCTGCAGGCGGAGGCGGAGCCCGGCCAAACTGCGGTCAGTCAGGACGTGTGGCGACAGTTGCGCCCGCGGCCGGAGTTTCGTTTCCGGTCCCTCGGTGAGCGGAAGCTCGCGGGCATCGTGGGCGCGGTCTGGGTATTCTGCGTCGAGCTCGCGAGCGAGGCCGGGGCCGCACCGGTGGATGACGAGGTCCCGCTCCGCCGGAGGTCGGCGAGCGGACGGCTTCTGGGGCTCGCACGGATCGCGCTGCTCTACATCGCAGCCTCCGTCTTCGTGCTGGGCGGGTCTGCACTGTTGACGGACCGGCTCGAGCTGCCGGTGTGGATCGTGCCGGGGGCGCTGGTGCTGCTCGGCCTGGGCTTCGTGATCATGCTCACGACCGCGTGGATCCACAGCCGACCCGTCTGGGAGCAGAGTGTTGGCGAGCGCCCCGCCCCCTGGGAGCTGGACCTGCCGGGCCTCGGGCAGGCGCTGAACGAGAAACGCCTGCCGCCGCTCACCTGGCCGCGCGCGATTCTCGGTGGAGTGGTCGCGTTCACGGTCCTGTTCGCGGGCGCCGGCGGCTACGTGTTCCTGCGGGGAGAGGGAGCCGCGCTGCTGTCGCCGGGCCGGGCATCGGCCGCGCCGCCGCCGGGGCTGGCGGTCCTGCCGCTGGAGGTGAGCGGAGCGGACCGCGACGTCTGGGGCACGGGAATCGTGCAGCTGCTGGCGATCACCCTGGAGGGTGCGGGCAACCTGCACGTCATCGATCCGCCTTCGGTGGAGCGGCGGGCGACGGCGCTGACGCCTGGCGACTCGACGGGTGCCCGCCGCATCGCGCTGGATCTCGGTGCGACCTACGTGCTGCGCGGGCACGTGCGGGCGATGGGGCGCGACAGCGTGAGGGTCGATGCCCGGGTGGAGGCCGCCGAGGACGGGCGGGTGCTCGGGGACGTCCGCGTGGACGGTCTCCGCGACGGCGTGCTGTCGGTGGCGGAGAGGATCGCGTCCGGGATCGTGCGACAGCTCGGTCCGGCGCGGGGTCGCATGGCGGGCGACGCGTCGGCGCTCGACCAGCTCGGCTCGACATCGGTGCCGGCCGTGCGCGCCTATCTGGCCGGCGACCGGTCCTTCCGCCAGACGCGCTGGGCGGAGGCGAAAGTGGCCTTCGTCGAGGCGGCGAGCCTCGATCCGCACTTTGCCCTCGCCCGATACCGATGGGCTCTTACCGGGGCGTGGTCCGTGCTTCCTCACCGTCTCGGCGCGACGACGCAGGGGCAGACCGCGGCGGCGGACATCGCGCGGCTGCCGGAGCGGCGCGCACTTCTCGTCCGCGGCTACGCGCAGCTGGAGCGCGCGGATCCTCGAGCGATCGCCACACTGGACTCGCTGACGAGCCGGTACCCGGACGACGTCGAGGGGTGGTTCCTGCTCGGCGACGCGTACTATCACCTCGGCTCGCGCGCCGCGGACTCGACGCTCTACGAGCGTGCCTTCGGCCGCGCCATCGAGCTCGATCCCAGCTTCGGACCCGCCTATCTGCACCCGATCGAGGCGGCAGCAGCGAACGGCGATACGATCCGTACCCGACGCCTGATCGCAGCCTATCGTCGTGCCGATCCCGGCAGCCCCTTGCTTTCCGGCTTCGACATTGCCGAGGACATGGCGCGCCGCCAGGCGGCGGCGCGACCGACGTCGCAGCCCGCGGGCGATCGGCCCACGCAGCCGGCGGCTGCCGCGGCGCCCCAGCGGGCTGCCTACGAGATCCGCCTACGTGCCGCCGACCAGGCCCGCCGCGATGCGCTGCGCGCCGGCGCCTCCGCGCCTACGCAGCCTCGCTTCCGCGACGGCGAGCGCATGCGCGAGGAGGCGGCGGTCGCGGCAACGTCCGGCGACTACGACCGCGCGGGCAAGGTCGTGGAGAGCGCGCGGATCGCTTTCGACGAGGCCGCCGCGGCGGCCACCTGGCAGTCCAGGGTCGACTCCGCGCGGGCCGCGCTGGCGCCGCTTCGCGCCGCCGCGCGCGCCGGAGCCGAGCGGCAGCAGGCGGTCTCACTGGAGCAGCAGGCGCAGCAGTCCGGCGCCCAGGAGCGCTATCAGCAGGCGCTGCGCGAGCTGGCCGACGCGGCCGACCTGTACCGGCGGGCGGGCGAGCCGAATTCGCCGGTCGTCGCGCCGGCCGTGGAGCAGCGGGCGCCGCCGGCGTCGCCCGCTGCCGTGAAGGCGGCGGCGCCCGCGCCCGCGGAAGGAGTGCGCGCCGCGCTGACGGCGCTGAAGGCCGCTATCGAAGCACAGGATCTGGACGCCGTGAGCGCCGTCTGGGTCGGTCTCAGCCCGGACGGGCTGCGCGGCTTCGGCGCCTTCCTGCGGCAGATGCGGGACGTCACCGTCCGCTTCGACATGCGCTCGCTGGATGCGAGCGCAGACGGCGCGACGGTCACGGTGAACACCGTCTACGACTTCTTCGACACCAACACCCGCGAGCGCGGGCACAGTGAGTTCGCGCAGGTCTTCACGATGCAGCCGCGCGACGGGCGCTGGGTGATCGTCGGCTCGCGCTGAGGTGAGGCCGGCCGTCTCCAGGCTGTGGCTTCAGTGAGAGTACTCCACGCCGATTGTCGGGATCACGCCGCCGCGCAGGCCTCCATCGTTGAGCGGAACGAGCGCGTTCGCCACGAGCACGATGCCGGAACCCGTCCGCAACTTGAAGCCCAGCGAGCCGTCGAGGATGTCGTCGCTGCGATCCGGTATGTTGGTCAGCCGGATCTCCTCTCGGTACGGTGCCTCGAACGCGACGGTCTCGGGGAAGGTGATCCTCGGCTTTCCGAGCTTCAGCGACCCGAGCAGGTCTGCCGCCAGCGTGGCCCAGTCGGCGAGCCAATGGTCGAACCCGGCCGCCAACTCGATGGAGTTCTGCTCCAGCTTTCCTCCGCGGTAGGCGTAACCGGCGTTCAGGTGCGGCGAGAAGGCGCCGAAGGTGCCGGACGTGATCAGCAGGGCGCGCGCCGTGGTGGTGCCGGTGCCCAGAAAGTCCTCGGTCGATCCCGTCGGAGCGCGGATCTCCGCCAGCGCGCTCACATCCAGCCCGGGGCCGCGGCTCAGCCGCATCTTCACGCGGCCGGCGATGTCGCCGATTCCCGCCGCCTTCCCGTGCGTCGTGCTCCTCGCCTCCAGGACGGGAGCCTCGGCTGTGCCACCGAAGAAGTGGAACACCGGGACACCGGTCGTCGGCGTGATGCGGGCGACCGATGTCCCATCCAGCGTGAAGCGGATCACCGGCACCGCCAGCGAGAGGTCCAGCCAGTCCGTGACGCCGACGGAGGCGAAGAACGCGAAGATCTCGGCGTCCATGTCGAGGTCCAGATTCAGCTGGATCTGGTCGTGCTCGAACTGGGGGATGCCGTAAAGCGAGCAGTCTCCGCCGAAGGCGATGTCGCAGTTCGGAAAGTCCACGTTCTGGTGCAGGAAGGTCATGCGCACGTCGGAGAGCGGCACACCGCGGATTCGCCGGAAGCCCACCCGTGAGTAGTTCATGCCGACGTTGAAGCGGCCGCGCCCGACGGTCTGCGCCCGCTCGGCGAAGATCGGGCCGAAGCTCGTGGAGGTCGGCGTCGGCACGCCTCCGACGAAGCCGAACGTCTGACTGCTGACGGTCGAGCTGAGCGGGAACGTCGCGACGTTGGCCGC
Organism: uncultured Gemmatimonadales bacterium; assembly: GCA_963798855.1. Taxonomy (GTDB): domain Bacteria; phylum Gemmatimonadota; class Gemmatimonadetes; order Longimicrobiales; family RSA9; genus CAWCUU01. The sequence goes on from CAWCUU010000004.1 coordinate 90,211, forward strand.
GATCGCCTCGTTGAGGAAGCCGATCAGCAACCCGTTCGCCTCCGACTCCGCGGGCACGTAGTGCTCGCCGTGGATCCCCGCTTCACCACCGAGGAACAGGGGCTCCTCGCCGCCGCTGAAGATGAACAGCCGGTTGAGGACCGTCTGCATCGACTGGGCGCGGAGCGGCAACGGCGCGGAGATCACCCAGATCAGCGAAACGGCAGCGAAGCGTGCAGCGCGAAGTCGCATGAATGCCTCTGGCGCGAGAGGGGGGTGATCGGGACTGTCGGGATCGGGACCGGTGAGGCAGGGTGAAAGATCCGGGGTCGCATCTCTCTCGGCAAGCTCGATGGCGGGGCGACGCGGCCCGTGAGCCGTACGCGCTCGACCCGCCGGTGCCGGGTCAGCCGTCGATCGCCAGCTCGACGCCTTCGGCCGCTGCTTCCACCTGCAGCGTCGAGCCCGCGGCCGCCAGCTCCTCGCGCGCGCCCGCCACGATCGCGTCCAGCGCGGCGTCGGAGCGCTCCGGCGCGTGGTGGAAGAGTAGCAGCCTGCGCAGGCCGGCCTCTTTCGCGAGCTCGATCGTCTGCGTCACGGTGCTGTGTCCCCACCCGGAGCAACGCGGATACTCGGCGTCCGTGTAGGTCGCGTCGTGCAACAGCATATCGGCCCCGCCCAGGAATTCGATCAGGCGATCGCGCCAGCCCGGTCCGACGTCGTACTTCCCCCCGCTCAGCTCGTCGTCCGGGAGATACGCCACCGCCGCACCGCCGCAGCGGATCCGGTAGCCGACGGCGCCCGAGCCGTGCCGTACGGGGAAGGCGGCCACCTCGACGCCGCCGGGCAGCTCCAGCGGTTCATCGATGCAGCCGAACTCGATGCGCGCGGCGATCGCCTCGGCGGGAGCCGGGAAGAACGAGCGCTCCGTCAAAGTGGCGAAGAGCCGCGAGGGCTCGAGCGGAGCCTGCCGCGCCGAGACGATGCGGAGCCGGGTGCTCGTCTGGTAGAGCGGCTCGAAGAACGGGATCCCCTGCACGTGATCCCAGTGGAAGTGCGTCAGCAGCAGCAGCGCGTCGACCGGCTCGCCCCGCGCCACCAGGTCCCGCCCCAGCGGGCGGATCCCCGTGCCGCCGTCCAGGATCAGCCGCCCTCCGGGCGTCACCACCTCGACGCACGACGTGTTGCCACCGTACCGGGCCGTGGCGGGGCCCGGGCTCGGGATCGATCCCCGCGTGCCACGGCACGTGATCCGAAAGGCCGGCTCACAGGGCATCGCTTCCTCCTCTTACCTCGGCTGACCCGCGCAAGCGCCACGCGCGCGGCCGCACCCCAGTTCTTCAGCGACCTGCTAGGCTCCAGGGTGAAGTGCAGGTGGACCCGCGCCTACGTTGGAGCCGGAGTCGTGCGCGCCACAAGGGCCTGGCGATCTTGCACGGGGCCTGCCACGCCGAGTATACTCGGCGCATTGATCGCGGCTCTACCCGTCCGCCGCGTCATCGGCTCTTCTCCCGGCAGGATTCCACGCTCTTGGCTGGCTGGAACGCCCGCTCGATCCTCACGTTCCTCGCCGAGCTCCGCCGCCGCCACGTCATCCGCGTCGCGCTCGGCTACGCCGTCGTCGCCGCCGGGATCATGGCGATCGCCAGCGACTTCTTTCCCGCGCTGGGGCTGCCCTCGTGGACGCTCAAGCTCGTCGCGATCCTGTGCGTCCTGGGCTTCCCTCTCGCCGTCGTGCTCGCCTGGGCATACGACATCACCCCGGGGGGCCCGACCCGCACCCGCGCACCGGCCGAGCCACCAGCCGCCAGCGGGCTCGAGGTCGCGGATGCGGCTGGACCCGACGCCGCGGATGAGCGGGCCATCCGCACGCTGGCCGTGCTCCCCTTCGCGAACCTCGACCCCGAGCCTGGAAGCGACTACTTCAGTGATGGGATCACCGAAGAGCTGATCGGCGCGCTCTCCAGGCTCGCCGGACTCCGCGTCGCCGCGCGGACCTCGGCATTCGCGTTCAAGGATCGGCAGATCGACGTGCGCGAGATCGGCGCCCTGCTCGGCGTCGAGGGCATCGTCGAGGGCAGCGTCCGCCGCGGCGGTGACCGCGTCCGCATCGGCGTGCAGCTCGTCAGCGCGCGCGACGGCCATCACCGCTGGTCCGACACCTTCGAGTACGAGCTCTCCGACGTGCTCCGGCTGCAGGAGGATGTCTCCCGCGCCGTGATATCCGCACTGCGCGGGCACGGCCTCGAGATCGCGCCGCCCCGGGCGACCCGGGCGCCGGCGGCCGGCGGAGAGGCGCACGACCTCTACCTCCGTGGGCGGCAGGCCTTCAATCGCAGGACCGGCCGAGACCTGCGGGCAGCGATCGCCCACTTCGAGCGCGCCGTCGCGATCGCGCCGTCCTTCGCGCTCGCGCACAGCGGCCTCGCCGACGCGTACGCGTTGCTGATGGAGTACGGCCTCGCCGCGCCGGAGTCCGTGCTGCCGTCCGCGCGCACCGCCGCCCAGCGCGCCCTCGCGCTCGCGCCGGAGCTGGCGGAGACGCACGTTTCGATGGCGCTCGTACACCAGTGCGCCTGGGAATGGCAGGCCGCGGAAGCAGCCTTCGACGAGGCGCTCGCGCTGAACCCCGGCCACGCCGCGGCGCACCACCGCCACGCCCTGCTCCTCGCCTGGCTCGGCAGGCCCCGGCCCGCGCTCGAGGCAATGCGGCAGGCCCACGTGCTGGATCCGCTCTCCCCGCTCGTGACCGCCGGCATCGCCTGGATCCACTATTACGCGCGCGACATTCCGGAGGCGATCCGGCAGCTCGGCAACGCGCACGACCTCGATCCGCAGTTCATGAGCGCTCATCTGCTGGCCGGGATGGCGCATCTCGCCGCCCACGAGCCTCGGGCCGCGATCGCGGCGCTCGAGACCGCCGCCCGTCTTTCCGGCGACGGCCCCACCGTGCTGCCGTTGCTCGGACTGGCATATGGAAGAGCCGGGCGCGATGACGACGCGGCGGCGGTTCTCGCTCGCGTCCGCGACATGGCCGCGCGCGCGTACGTGCCCGACTACTACCTCGCCCTCGCCGGGCTCGGCGTCGGCGACGTGGACGCCGCCCTCGGGGCTCTCGAGCTCGCCGTCCGACGCGGCTGCGTTCAGCTCGTCTACCTCCGCGCCGATCCGCTCTGGGACGATATGCGCGATCACCCTCGGTTCGCGGCGGTGCTCGAGGCGGTCCGGCTGCCGGAGCCGGAGGCTGCCTCCGCTCCGAGCCGCGGCGGCCGGTAGTCGACTCCGTTGCGGTCGAAGGGCCGTGCGCGCATCATTCGGCACTTTCCAGCTGTGCCTCACCCCAACTCACCATCGGCTCCCATGCGCCTTGCCATCACGCTGTTCGCGCTCGTCACGTTCGCCGCCTGCAGCATCGATTCGCCCACCGGTCCATCGATCCCCGATCCCGGAACGGCGAGCCCCAGCTACGCGCGCGGAGGCAATGGCGGCGGTGGAGGGGGAGGCGGACACGGAGGAGGCAAGCCGCCCAAGAACCCGCCCCCACCGCCGACGCACGATCCGATCCTGTTCGTGCACGGGTGGAACGCGGGCAGCACCACGTGGAACACGATGGTTTCGCGCTTCAAGAGCGACGGGTGGACGGACGCCGAGCTGGTGAACTGGTCGTACGACTATACCCAGTCGAACGCCACGACGGCCCAGCAGATCCAGCAGAAGGTCAATGCGATCCTGGCCGCCACCGGCGCGACGAGGGTGGACATCATCACGCACTCGATGGGCACGTTGTCCGCGCGCTACTACATGAAGAACCTCGGGGGCGACGGCAAGGTCGACGCGCTCGTCTCGCTCGGCGGCCCGAACCACGGCACGTACACGGCCTCGCTCTGCTTCACGACGTCGTGTGTCGAGATGCGGGTGGGCTCGACCTTCCTCTCCAACCTGAACGCGGGTGACGAGACGGCCGGCTCCGCACGCTACGAGACGTGGCGCAGCGACTGCGATGAGGTGATCAATCCGCACGAGAGCGTGATCCTCGACGGCGCGACGAACACGCTGACCACGTGCATGCAGCACAGCCAGCTGCACGAGGATGCCACCGTCTACGGCCAGGTGAGGGACTGGGTCGGCACGACGACGACCCTCGCGAGCGCGCAGTAGGGCACGGCTCGAGCAGCGGACCGGGACCGACTTCCGCCTCAGTTCAGGTCGCGCGACAGGATCAGCTTGAGGGTCGTGTCGTCGGAGCCCGCGGTGAGCCCGGCGCCGACCCCCAGCTCGATGTCCACAAAGGGGGCGGCCCAGTCCACCACTCCGTAGATCTGCTGCGCCTGCTCGCGGGCCGGCGCGAAGGCGCTCAGCGGGCCGAAGTCGGCGTACTCCTCGACGGCGAGCGCGAACGCATCCGAGACGTTGTACGCGATCCGGGTGGACGGCACGAATTCCAGATTGCCGAAGCCGCCCTCCCACGACGTGTCCAGGATCGGGTTCACGATCACATCCACGGGATCGAGGTGCCAGCCGACGATGGGCCGGATCTCGGACGTGAACCGTCTGGGATCCCAGTGCTTGCCGTTGTAGCTGAACTCGAAGTTCACGCCGTAGAAGAAGCGGCGCTCATCGGCGCGCGGGACGGCGAAAAGGGTGCGCAACTTGAAGCCGTTGATGGTGGCGCCCAGCTCCTCGTCCACGCTGTAGAGCGGCATGTAGAGGCCGGCCTCGAACCAGTCGGTGACGCCGTACGCCCATTCGGCCACCCCGACCCAGGCGTGATGCGAGACCACGGCGCCCGGGAACGCAGCCTCCTTGATGCCCGACGGCGTGTAGTTGTTGTGCAGAGTCAGGTTGAACGTGCCGACGGGCGCGAGGCCGCCGTCGTAGACCTGGATCTCGTCGGCCTGGGCGAGCGCCGCCCGCGGCAGGCCGGTCAGGACGGCGACGAGCAAGGTCAGCCAGAGCGCCTCGGGACTCTTCATGGTTCGTTCCTCCGGTGCGTGGGACCTCCGAGCCTGCGCCCCCGGCCGGCGGCGGCACCCGTCGGCCGGGGTCGCGTGGCAATGTAGGGGATCGGAATCGTGTTGCGGAGTCCCCTGCGCACTCGCATCCTTCCTTGCGATCGCCCGTCGAGCCGAACGCAGCCCGTCGAACCTGTCACCGCCCGTTCGTGATCGCACTCGATTCGCACGCTCTACGCAGAGAACATGCGGCCGCCCGGGCCCGCGGCTGCGCGCTCAGGCCACTCCGCATCGGCGCCCTGGTCCTGGCGATTGTCGCGTGCGCCTGCGCCAGGCGCGGAGCACCGACGCTCTCCGGCGAGTGGGACGCCTACGTAGCGCTCGGCTCGACCGAGCACGGCGGCTTCGAGGGGTGGCGGCGGATGGGCTTCGCGCACTTCGCGGACGCCGACTCCGGATTCGTCGGGTCGATCCGGCGTCGCGCTGGCGAGCCGATGCTCGGCGTGACACGCGTGAGCGCGGAGGGCGACTCCATCGTGCTCGCGGGCGACGACGAACACTCCCTCCGGGCCGCCTGGCGCGGCGACACCCTCACCGGTGTCCTGCTGGAGGGAGGCGAGCCCGCCGGTCGGCGCATCCGTCTGGTGAGGCGGTCCACTCCCTTCGTCGCCGAGACGTACTACCAGCTCTGGCCTGGCGCGGTGTCCGACTCGCAGTACGCGATCACGGAGGACACCGCGGTATTCATGACCACGCGCGACGGCGCCCGTCTCGTCAGCTACATCGCGCGCCCCGTCGGGACCGGTCCTTTCGGCGTCGTCCTCCAGCGGACGCCGTACACGCGCATCCTGCATTCGGCGGGTAGGTACTGGGCGTCGCGCGGCTACATCTTCGTCGCCCAGCACGTGCGCGGTCGCGACATCTCCGACGGCGACGACTTCGGCGACTACGACACGGACGTCGAGGACGGCTACGACGCCGTGGAATGGGCGGCGAGGCTGCCGGGCGCGAACGGCCGCGTCGGCCTGATCGGTCACTCCGATGAGGGCCGGCTCGCCTGGTACGCCGCCGTGAGTGCGCCGCCGCACCTCGCAGCTCTCGCGCCGACGGCGGCCACCGGCGATCCGTGGCGGATCGTCCCGTACGAGGACATGGTGTTCTCGCCGATCAACGTCGCTTGGGCGTGCCTCATGCGCGCGCGCACGCTACAGAGCACGGCCGATCTCGACATCGGCACGGCGATCGCGCACCTCCCCGTGAGCGACCTGCCGCAGCAGCTCGGTTGCGGGGAGGTTCCGCTCTGGAACCGCTGGCTCGCGCACCCCACGCTCGACGCGTACTGGCGCGCGCATGCCGTGACGAGCAGGATCGCGAACGTGCGGGCGCCCGTACTCCAGATCTCGGGCTGGTACGACGACTCGCGCGGGCCGATCGACTACACGGAGGCGCTGAGCAAGGTGCCCGCGCCACCCGTTCATGCGGCTCGTCATGGGTCCCGGCGCCCACAAGGGCGTCGACTACGTGACCGGCGACTTCGGCGCTCGGAGTCACGGGTCGACTCGCGGCGGCTGCAGCTCCGCTGGTTCGACCACTACCTCCTCGGCAAGGACAACGGCGTGGACAGGGAGCCGCCGGTCGACATCTTCGTCCTCGGCGACGACGCGTGGCGGCAGGAAGCGGCGTGGCCGCTCGCGCGCGCCGTTTCGACGAAGTGGTACGCGTCGTCCGGCGGGGCGGCGAACACGAGCGCCGGGGATGGGGTGCTCGACACCATTCCCCCGACCGGCGCTCCCGCCGACACGTTCACCTACGACCCGGCCGATCCGACGCCGTTCCTGATCGACTCCCGCGAGCTCGAGACGTCGCTGAACGAGGATTACTCAGGCATCGAAGCTTCGAGGCGCGACGAGCTGATCTTCACGTCGAAGCCGATCACGGAGCCGGTGGAGGTGACCGGCCCGATGTCCGCCACGCTCTGGGCAGCCACCGACGCGCGGGACACGGACTGGTACGTCATGCTGCTCGACGTCTTCCCGGACGGTCGCGCCGAGCGCGTCCAGGACGGCGTCGCGCGTGCGCGCTTCCGCAACGGCTTCGACAGCGCCTCGCTGCTCACGCCGGGAAGCGTGCAGCGCTACGACATCGACCTCTGGTTCACGTCCCGGGTCTTCGAGCCCGGGCACCGCATCCGGATCGCCGTGTCCTCGGCGCTCTTCCCGAAGTACGATCGCAACCTCAACACCGGCGGCGACAACGAGGGCGACACGACCTTCGTCGCCGCGCACCAGCGGCTGCTGCACGACGCGGATCACCCGTCGCACGTCGTGCTGCCGGTGGTGGCGCGGCGGTGACGGCGTCCGGCCCGGCCGGACGCCGCGACCGCCGCGACCGAGTCCCTCACACCTCCGCGGGTCCGGACGCCTCGGGCCCGAACTCCGGTCCGTCCAGCGGACGCACCTCGCACTCGACGTCCCACTCGTCGCCGTGCACCTCGAGGAAGCGCTTCGTCAGCTCGATCGCCTCCTCCTTCGAGCTCGCCTCGAGGATCGCGTAGCCGCCGACCACCTCCTTCGTCTCGGTGAACGGCCCGTCCGTGACCGACAGCTTGCCGAAGCGGGACCGCACCCGCACGCCTTCCGAGCTCGGCCGGAGCCCGGCCGTCCGGACCAGCGACCCGGCCCGGAACATCTCGTCCATCAGCTTGCCCATGTCCTCCATGAGCCGCTCGCTCGGCACCTGACCGGTGCTCTCGTTGATACGGACCATCGACAGGTATCGCACTTCTCGCCTCCGTCTGCTGTGGCCGTGAACTTCGCCTCTACCTCGACGACGAGCGAAAGGCGGGCGGATCGACATGTCCGGACGCTGGAGGTCGGCCGACGGGCGGAGCTCGGCCGCACACCCGCCGGACGTCGTGCCCGCGGCTTGGTTGACTCGAGAGCGCGACCGGCCAAGCTTCGAATCGTTCCGCCGCGGCCGGACCGAACCGCGTCCGCACGCCCGTCGCCGGCCGCGGATCCGCCGCCGCACGGACAGGAGGCTTCATGCCGGATCCGATCCTCTACATCGATCATTCCACTATCCGGCCCGGAAAGCTCGAGCATCTCCCGAGGGCGATGAAGCGACTATCCGACTTCATCGAGGCCAACAATCCCCACATCCTCTCGTACAGCTTCCATCTCGATGAGAACGAGCGGCGCATGACGGTCATCGCCGTCCACCCCGATTCCGCAGCGCTCGTCCGCCACATGGAAATCGGCGATGCGGAATTCCGCAAGTTCGGCGACCTCGTGGAGCTCTCCTCGATCGCCGTCTACGGCGACGTGGACGACGGGGTGCTGGAGCGGCTGCACGCCAAGGCCCGGATGCTGGGACGCGGATCCGTCTCCGTCCACCCTCGTTGCGCCGGCTTCAGCCGCTGATCGTCGGCGCTCGATCGCCTGACGAAGGTCGGGTGCCAGTTTTCCCGAGCCCGGGACGGACCTTAGCTTCCGCGCGATCGACCGATACGGCCCCGCACGAGCGGCGCCCGCCATACACCCGTGAGACGACGTACCATGATCCAGGCCGACACCATCGCGCCGCGCCCCGCGCCCGCGCTCGCCCTCGCCCTCACGCTCGCTCTTCTTCCGCTCGGCGCCGACGCGCAGCAGGCGCCGGTTCGGCCGCTCGGGGCCGCCGCCGACAACGCGACGCTGCCGATGCCGCGAGACCTACGGCGCGCGATCGCCGCCGGGACCCGCACCGTGACCGGCGCGCCGGGGCCGCGCTACTGGCAGAACCACGCGCGCTACGACATCGGCCTGGTCGTGAATCCGCCAGACCCCACCGTGAACGGAGTCGAGCACGTCGTCTACCACAACGAGAGCCCGGACACGCTGGACCAGCTCGTCTTCAAGCTGATCAACAACATCCACAAGCCGGGGACCGCGCGCAGCCGCGGCGCGCCGCCCGAGTTCCTGACGCAGGGCTTGACGGTCGATTCGTTCGCGGTGAACGGCGCGAAGGCTCCCTTCCCGCAGGGCCCGATGGTGTTCACGTCGCCACACGTCGACCTGCCCGCGCCGCTGCTCCCCGGCGACTCCGTACGGCTCGCGCTCCGCTGGCACTACGACCTCGCGACGGGCGAGGGACGAGAAGGCGCCATCGACTCGACCACGTTCTACCTCGCCTACTTCTATCCCGAGGTCGCCGTCTACGACGACTACCAGGGGTGGGACGACATCGAGTTCAATGGGCGGCAGGAATTCTACACGGATTTCAACGACTACGACGTCACCATTCGCGTGCCGGCGGGATACGTGGTCTGGGGGACGGGGACGCTCGAGAACCCGGACGAGCTGTTGCAGCCGGGGGCGCTCGCGCGCTACCGCGCGTCGCTCACTGCGGACAGCGTGCTCCACATCGCGACGCGGGCGCAGATGCTCGCCCGCGAGGTGACGAAGGGAGGCGCCGCGCTGACCTGGCACTTCACGGCGAGCGACATCCCCGACGTCGCGTTCGGCCTGAGCGACCACTACGACTGGGACGGCACGAGCGTGGTCGTCGACGACGCGGCGCACCGCCGGGCGAGCGTGCAGTCGGCCTACAACGACACCGCCGCCGACTACCACCACATGGCGGAGTACGCGCGCCACTCGCTCGATTACTTCTCGCACGACTGGCCCGGCGTGGCCTACCCGTACCCGAAGTCCACCGTCTTCCAGGGCTACGCGGACATGGAGTACCCGATGATGGTGAACGACGCCGCGGAGGCCGACACCGCGATGTCGCGCTTCATCGCCGAGCACGAGATCGCCCACACGTACATGCCCTTCTACATGGGAATCGACCAGACTCGCTGGGGGTTCATGGACGAAGGCTGGGCGACGGCGTTCGAGTACTTCATCAACCGTGCGAACATGGGGCCGGCGTGGGCCGACAGCCTCTTCCGCGAGTTCCGCGTCGCGAGCTGGATCAACGACCCCTCGCCGGCCGAGGACGTCCCGATCATCACCCCCGAGGATGTGCTCGGCGCCAGCGTCTCCTACGCCCACAACGCCTATGGAAAAGCCGCTCTCGGCTACCTGGCCGTGCACGACCTGCTCGGCGACACGCTGTTCCGCAAGGCGCTCCACGCGTACATGGACACCTGGCACGGCAAGCACCCTTCGCCGTGGGACTTCTTCTACTCGTTCGACGCGGCGACCGGCCGGGACCTGAGCTGGTTCTGGCGTGCGTGGTACTTCGACGCCAGCTACATCGACCGCGCGGTACAGGACGTGCGCCGCACCGCCGACGGCTACACGCTGACGATCCGCAACGTCGGCGGCATGCCGGCGCCTTTCGACGTCGTGCTCACCTTCGCCGACGGGTCGACGCAGCGGCTACACCAGACGCCCGGGGTGTGGCAGCCGGACCTATCGACAGCCACCGTGCAGGTGAAGACGGACAAGGCGCTTCGATCGGCGTCGCTGGACGGCGGGATCTGGATGGACGCGACGCCGGCGGACGACGGGTGGACCGCGAGGTAGGACTGCTGGTCGCGCTCGCAACTGCTCACCGCCGTGCCGGCGCGCGCACAGACGATCCTGAACACGGAGCGCCTCCAGCCGCGGGACGTCTCGGGGCGCGTTCCTGCGGATCGAAGGCTCCTTCGATCTACCAGCTTTCACTTCGTGCAGCTGCAGTCCAGCCGGTCCCGAACCCGCCTGGCGATGACGCCCGCCACGTGATCCGCGTCGCGACCCACGCCGGCGATGAACGTTGATGCCAGCGCGTGCTGGAACAGCTGCCCGACCATGTACATCCCTGGCTCTTCCGTGATCACGCCTCGCTCATGCGCCGGCTCGTCGCCCGAACGGAACGCGGGCCGGTCGATCCACGAGAAGTCCGTACGGAACCCCGTGCACCAGATGACGTTGGCGACCTCCAGCACGGCTCCGTCGCCGAGTTGAGGCCGGCCGCCGCGTATTCCGACGACCCTTCCCACACGGCGGACTCCCGCCGCGACGAGATCTCGCGGCTTCACCCGGATCAGCGGTGCGGCGTGCGCGCGCACGTACGGACGCGCCCGTCGCCCGATGGGCGTATTCGAGGTGAGAATGTGCTTGGCGATGAAGAGGAAGAGCGGCATGGCCACTCGCCCGGCGAGACTTCCGGGACGCGCGGGGAAGACCGGAACCCTGCTGCCCGCGAGCCACACCTCGCAGCGCGTAGCGAGATCCAGCGCGATCTCGGCTCCGGAGTTTGCGGCCCCGACGACGAGCACGGGACCCGGCTGCAGCTGACCCGGATTGCGGTAAGCGCTCGAATGCAGCTGCACCGTTTCGCGGTCGAGATCTCGCGCGAACGCCGGTATCCGAGCCTCCCGATGGGCGCCGGTCGCCAGGACCACGTGGTCCGCTTCGAAGCGCTGCTGCGCGGCCGCGACCACATACCGTGCTCCGCCGCACCTGATGTCATGAACGCGAGTGCCGGTACGGACGTCGGAGCGGAACCGCTGCGCGTACGCTTCCAGATAGTCCGCGAACTCGTTCTTGGTGTGGAACGCCCAGCGGGGGCCGGCGTGGCGCGCCCCCGGAAGCTCGCTCAGCCTCGCCGGCGTGAACAGGCGCAGAGAATCCCACTTCTCGCGCCAGCCGTCCCCGATCCGGTTGCTGGCTTCAAGGATCACGAAGGGCAGCCGCCGCCGCGCGAGGTGATAGCCGGTCGCGAGCCCGGCCTGTCCCCCGCCGATGATGACCGTCTCGACCCGCTCGGCCTCGATCCGCCCGGGCATTGTCGCCTCCTCATCGCAAGGTTCGACGGCACCCTGCAACCATCGTAGGCAAAGCCCGGCGTCCCCGCATCGGCAAGAACCCCCAACCGGGCGTGCCGAGGAGATGGGCAATCTCATGTAGCCGGGTCGGCAGTCCACGCCGCTCGAAGCCGAAGGCCGGCGCGGCGAGCGGCATGAGCCGAACGAGGGCCGACGAGCCCCACGTGTCCTGTCGCTCCGGCATTCGGCGCAGATACTCAGGACCACGCGCTGCGAGGACAAGGTCGCCCTGCGCCCCACCATCGTGAACTGGCTGACCCGGGCGCAGGACGTGGAGCTGTTCGTGCAGGTCGTGCGAGAGCTGGCGGCCGACGTGGAGTCGCGCCGCGCTCCGGCCGCGGTCTAGTGGTCCACTAGGTCGTGGCTGGTCTGTTCTTCACCACGAAGGGCGCGCTCCAGCGGAAAGTGCCCCACTCCATGACCAGACGGCCTGCCGGCTCGCCCCCGCCGGCGCGACGGAGCTCGCCGCCGCTCCGGGCCGTATCGGGCTCCACGCGGATCGTGAAGCGCTCGACAAAGGAGGCCAGGCTATCGACGTCCATTGGGACACGCGCGATATCGTGGCTCGACTGATACGCCGTTCCCCACTGCCCCGTTTGCCGGTTGATGACGAGCTTCACGCCGTCCTTGTGCGGCAGCGTCCACAGCGTGTAGCTGCCGGCGTCGAGCTCCACGCCCGCGAGCCGGACAGGCCCCGAGATCATCAGCTGAGTCGCTGCATTTGCGCCTGTGCGCCACACCCGATCGTAGGGAATCAGCCCGCCGACGAGCGTCCGGCCGCGCGCCAGCGGACGGCTGTAGTCCACCATGAGCGTCGTGCCGGCGATCGACGCGCGCGTGGTGTCGCGCTCGCTAAGAGCTCGCGAGACGCCCTTCGCCTTCTCATCCGCGGCGAAGCGCGCTGCGATCGCGTCGAGGTCGGGGGCCTGGGCGATGCGCTCGACCTCCTGCTTGTACGTCGTGCCCTGGCCGGAGTAGGACAGCAGCCGGCCCCTTTCGTCCAGCCGCGCGACGCCCTCACCCGAGAGGCCGGTGCTCCACACCGAGTATCGGCCATCGCCGAGGTCGCGCACCCGCGCGAAGCCCACGTGCCCCTCGTCCCACCCCTCGAAGAAATACTGCCCGATGCGGGTCGTGTCCGGGCGACCCCTCGCCGCGTCGAGGAGCGGCTCGTACGTCGCGTAGACGAACGCGTTCCACGGCACGGTGACGACGTGCTGCCTGGGATACGCGACGCTGGTGGTCCCCGCCTTCGTGCGCGTGGACAGGCGGACCGCGCTGTCCGTGAACATCGCCGTGTGGTGGAGCTCGGCCGCATCCGGCGACGCATTGGGGATGGATGTGTCCATTGTCCAGCGTCGGATCGTGCCGTCCGGCGACAGCGTCGCCTCCCAGTGACGTCGCACCACGACCGGCGAGCGTCCGACCGCATCACCGACGATCCGGTCACCCGTGCGCTGGACCCATTCGACCGACGTCGTGTCGTCGCCCAGCGTCGCGACGAAGCCGTACGTCTCCGGCCGCTCCCGGTTGCAGGCGGCGAGGGACAGGAGGGCGGCCGGAAGGATCAGACGGAGTCGTGCGTTCATGCGGAGCGTACCCGGTCATGGGCGACGGTTTCGCCGTCCGTCGAACGATGCGGCGGGCGGCGGTTCTGGAATGCCCTTTACAGGAGGAAAACGTCCGCCCGGAAGAGATTGGGACAGCGGAGGGAAACCATCCGCCGGATTCCAGCGACGCCGTGGTGTCCGGCTGCGTCGACCGCCTTCAGCCGCAGGAACGGCGGTCGGACTTCAGATTCTAGGAAACGCCGTCTTGAACTCGAACTTGCTGTCGGTCGTGGTGTGCCCGGCATCGCCCTGGAGCCCGATCGCCACGGTCCCCCAGAGCCAGTCGCCGAGACGGATCTCGACGCCGAGACTACCGCGCAGTATCGCCTGCTCCGACTCCCGGAATGACTCGTCGAGCGCGGAGTACACCTTGTAGGCGTTGCTCCCCGCATTGAACCGGACGCCGAGAGCCAGACTCTTCGTGTAGGACGACGCTCCGGCTTCCCGCTCTGCGCCCGCCCGCGCGCCCGCGACGAGCTGCCCCCAGCTTCCTACGCGCGACGCGTATGTGCCCCACGCCGAATAGGCCGTGAGGCGCGGATCGGCGCCGCTGGAGTCCGCGGCGTCTCCGCGGAGAGCGACGGCAAAATCGACCCCCGACGCGTTCCAGTACCGCTTCGCCCAACGCACGCGGATCTCCTTGCGCAGCTTCGCCACCTGCGCCGCTTCCGCGTCGGTGAGCACGAGCTCCGCGCGCGGTCCGACTCGGTCGCGAGCGGCCTGGTACACCTCGAGGATCTGCGTCGTCAGCGGCGTAACCTGTTCCTTCGCGGCGAACGACGCGTCCCCGCGAAGATCGGCCTCGTTTCGGACGGTGTAGCGGAGTCCCAGCGTGAGGGCAGAGAGCCCGTCACTCGCGGAATCTCTGAGCGCGCCGAAGGACATCCTCAGCGCGTAGAGCGCCTTCTGCTGCTCATAGCTCTTCTTGCTCAGTTCGGGCCCGGCGGTCAGCAGCGCGGGGACGAACTCGACGCCGAGCGATGCAGGCAGCCGAAACGACCCGGACGCGGTGCGGAAGCCGGACAGCATCAGCCCGAAGTCCTGTACCGATCCGGGCCTGAGAACCGTGCCCGGCTCGTCCTCGAGAAGGTCGAACGCCGGCGCGTCGGGAATGGCGATGTCGACGATGAAGGAGTCGGCGGGGGCGCTGGCGAGATCCGGTAGCTGCGCGCGAGCCGGCCGGATCGACGCGGCGAGGACCACCAGGCCACCGAGTCCTCTGATGACCATGCGGCGCAGCCCCCCTCGCCGCGGCCGGCGGCTACTCACGTCGACGCCTCGAGCGTGACGAAGAGATCGGCGACGCCGCCGGCCGTGCCGGGAGCGATGAAAGCCGAGGCTTCCGCCAGCTCGGCTCCGTCCTGGACGACCTTCAGCGAGATCGTCGACGGACCCACTCCGTGCGGCACGGCGACGACGACCAGCGCCTCGAGCAACCGGCCCTGGTGCTCGGTCGGCGATCCGGGAAGCTCGTAGGTGTCGTCGTCGGGATTGATGAAGTTGCCCTTGAATCGGTTCACGACCGAGTTCTCGGTCGCTTCCCAGAGCGTGAGCGAATAGGATCCGTCCCGGCTCGGCGCGCAGCTTATGCCCGCCAGAATGGGACCACCCGTCGGATCGAAGGCAGCGGTGGTCATTCGACCTCCTTTTCGAGGCACCGCACCGGAGCGGTGCGCGGCTACGCGGGAGACGCGGAGCGGGTCGTCGTCTGGCGCTTCACGGGCCCTGGATCGCCGGGTGCGACCTCGGGCTGTTCGGTCAGGAGTGCCGTCCACGTCTGGCGCCCCACCCGACCGTCGACCTCCAGAGCGTGTGTCCGCTGGTACTCCCGTACCGCCGCGTCGGTTTGCGGGCCGAAGATCCCGTAGCCGGGGCTCCCCCGCGATGCCACTCCGAGCAGATCATGCAGCTTCTCGACGGCGGGGCCGCGGTCCCCACGCTGGATCAGCGAAAAGCGAGGCGGCGCCTCGGTCCTGGGCTCGGCCTGGCGAACCGTGTCCCAGTCGATGCCGCTGGCGAGATCCTCCGGCGCACAGACGATCTCGAAGTGCATGGGGTCCTTGACGCTTCGGTAGTCCCCGCCCCAACCCCAGACCTGATTACCATTGGTCGTGCGGATGCGCAGGATGTTGCGGACCATCACGCGCGGCATGTCGCTGACGAGCACGTTGTCGTCGCGATACGGATTGGTGTTCCAGTTGATGTCGATGGCGATCCCGTAGGCGTGCAGGCTGTGCCCTGTCCCTCCGGTGATCTGGCGGCAGTTGTAGGCGCCCGTATCTCCCGCCCGCACGACGTAGCCGTGCGCCTCGAGGACACGGCCGAGCGCGTGAGCGGCCGTTTCGACGTCGCCCCGGCACTGCACGCGCACCCCCTGGACCATCTCCAGTGTCTTCAGGAGAGAGACATCGCAGGGGGGCGACCAGGCGGTGCGGAGCTCGGAGGTTTTGAGCATTAGGCCCTCCTGAGGGAAGGTAGCGCCAGCGGCGAACCCGTACTCGCCGCCAATGTTTACCGCAGCCTTCAGCGACCTGTCAGGCGCGACCATCTGATCCGGGATGCGGATGGGACGCCAGCGGTTGGCTTTTGACACGGTGGTGCCACGCCGCCACCTGTGTGCGTCGATCGAGGCTCAGCTTCGAGAGGATGTTGTGGACGTGATTCTTCGTGGTGGCGATCTCGATGCCGAGCTTCCGCGAAATGCCTTTGTTCGAAAGCCCCTCAGCGATGAGCCCGGCGACCTCGCGTTCACGCGGTGTCAGGGTCTGCCGTGGGCGCCCAGTCGTCCGTTCCGACAGCAACTGGGATAGCCGAGCGACGCGCCGGAACAGCCGTGCCGTCACGTCCGGCGAGCAGCACACCTCGCCTCGGACCGAGGCCTCTACCGCGATGCGCAGCTCCTTGAGTGACGCCTCTCGCGGCACGTACCCGTCCGCCCCCGACTCGATCCAGCCCACCGCCTCCTCCGCCGCAGATGGGAGGGCTACGACCAGCACCTTCATCCCCGGCGCCGCTGCTTTCAGCTCGCGCAGCCGCTCTTTGTCTGGTAGCAGCGTCGCGTCCACGAGAATGGCCGTCGGTTGATGGGCGCGACTCGCTTCTACGGCGCAGGCCCAATCCGCGGCCGTTCCGACCACCGCGATGGTGCCCGCTGCCGGAAGGAGTCCGGCCAAGCCTTCGCGATAGAACCGGATTTCGCTGGCGATGAGCAGTCGAATCATCGCGACCTCCCGCGACCGGCCCCTGGGCAACGCCGGAAGTGTTGGTTCTCGGAGGGTTCATCCCCGCGTGGAGTCGATGGCCACGTCACCATCGTGGAGGATAGAGCCGGACGCCGGAGACGGTCGATGGGCACTGCGACCACTCGCTGACGTCGGTCGGCCCTCCCTCCTTTTACATATTGCCTCATAGAGGGCAAACGTTACAGGGCGTCGTTCGAGGCCGTGAACGCGAGAACGTCGCATTCTCGTTGGCCGGGCACGAGAACGAAGTGCTCGACGCAACCCGGTGGCGGCGATTGCCAGTGTCATGACCGGCGTCGGCGGGATGCCGGCAACCCACCGGATGCCCTCCTCGGCGAGCGTTGGCCTCCCGACGCGTGCTCGCATGCCCGTGATCGGACGACAGCCTTGACCCACACGCGACCCGCCTTCTAGAATCGGTTCAGCATCGAGCTGCAAGGTAGAGTCCAGGCACCTTCGGGTTGTCGCCCCACGGCCTGCCCATCAGCTCGTCCGGCGTATCGCAGCTTCCCGTGCCCAGCGGGTCGCGAGGACCGGAAGCAGTCCGCCCAGGCAGGATCTCTTTTCGTGGACCGGTCGGCAGAGGCGGCGGTCGCCTGCACCTCTCCTTCCACCACCCCTGATGGAGCAGCGCGCGATGTCCGTCGTTTCCCCGACGAGAAGCGAGCGCGAGCTGGCCGAGACTCCTCCTGCGCCGGCCGCGCTCGTCGTGCTGACGGATCCCGAGCGCTCGCTGAAGCGCCTGCTGCGCGTCCTCGCCACGACGTTCTTCCTGCTCGCGCTGGCGACCCTCGTCGACGTCATCGTCGGCCCGCTGCGCGCAACCCTGCGAACGCCTCCCTGGGGCGCGGGCGCCATCGAGCTGCTCACGCTTTCCGGGCTGCTTTCCCTCTACGCTTCCGGCGATCCCCGGCGGCGAGGCGGCCTCGCCGACATCCTCGCCGGAACGCTGGCGCTCGCCGCGCTGGCGACCGGCGGCCTGCTCTTCGCCATCCCCGCAGGACGGTTTCCCGTCCTGCCGGCCGCGCTGGCGGTGGCCCAGCTCGGCGTGGCGACTCTCGTCCTGCTGACGGCGCGCGCCGCTCGGGCGTCGAGACGCGGGATCGTCCGCCACCCGGCGCCCTCCTACTGGTCAGCCGCCACGCCGGACCACGGAGCGCGCGTGCTGCTGCTGTCGCTCGGCGCGCTCTTCGCCGCGCTCGCGCTGCTCACGCTGGTCGCGCCGGTCGTCGCGGCGCTCGCGCCCGTCGCCCGCCGGCCGGGCCTCATCGCGATGACGGCTGCCAGCGCGACGGGGCTCGCGGCGGCCTGCTTCTACATCGCCGATGACGCCCGCGACCGGCTTCCGCTCGTGAGCATCGTCATGGGCACGCTGCTCTCCGGCGCGCTGGCGGGGCTGTTGTTCCTGACCCAGACGGCAGGCGCGACGGTCGTGGTAGCGGGCCGCGAGCTGGGCGCCCGTGCGGTCCTGGCCATAGCGGCCGCGCTGCAGGTCCTGCTGGCGGCGGTCGTCTTTCTCGTCGCCCACCGCGACATGGTTCGACGACTCCGGCCCCGATTTCTCGGGACGGCCGAATACCGCGCGCTGATGGGGCTCGGCAGCATCCTAGTGGAGGGTCCCGAGGAAGCGGTACCGGCTCCCGAGATCGCCGCCAACGTCGATCGCTACCTCGAAAAGATCCGCGCGAAGCGACGCTGGATCCAGCGAGGCACCCTCCTCGCGCTCCAGCTCCACCCGCTGCTCTACCTGCGGCCCCCTCTCTCGGAGCTCGACGAAGAGGATCGGCTCGAGCACGTGAAGAGGCATTTCCAGCGGGAGGGCGGAGGACGCGTGCTGCCCGAGCGGATCCGACAGCTCGTGCAGGCGATGATCCGCGTCGCGAAGCAACTCACGTACGTCGGCTACTACTCCGATCCGCGCAGCGATCGGCTGATCGGATACGAGCGATTCTCCGCTCGGGACCGCTACCGCGACCTGGACGCGCGCGGCCTCGTGCCGCACGACCACGAGGTGGCGCTGCGGGTCACTCTGCCCGACGACGTGGACGTCACCGTCGTGGAAGCCGACGTGTGCGTCGTCGGCAGCGGCGCGGCGGGGGCCGTGCTGGCCTACCACCTCGCCGAGGAGGGCAAGAGTGTCGTCGTGCTCGAGCGCGGTCGCTTCGTGCAACCGCGCGGGTTCTCCGAGGACGAAGTCGAGATGATCGGCAAGCTGTACGCGGATGGAGCCTTTCAACAAACCGAGGACTTTCGCTTTACCGTCCTGCAGGGAAGCTGCGTCGGAGGTACCACGGTCGTGAACAACGCCGTCTGCTTTTCCACGCCAGAGCCGGTCCTGGACCGTTGGAACGGTCGGCATTCCGCCGGGATCGACGCCGCCGGGTACCGGGCCAGCACCGACTACGTGAAGAGGTGGCTCGACATCCGCCCGCAGGACGAGCACTCGAGCTGGAACCCGAACAACCGATTGAACCCGTCCGCCGCGAAGTACCTCGAGGGAGTGGCGAAAGTGGAGGACCCCGGCGAGCTTCAGGTCGGTGCCGTCGAGGCGAACATCGAGCGCTGCCTGGGGTGCGGCTACTGCAACATCGGCTGCTCGTTCGGCGCCAAGCTGTCCATGCTGGAAACCGCGCTTCCGTGGGCACAGAGTCGGTTCGGAGACCGCGTGCGGATCTTCGCCGAGTGCGAGGTCGAGCGCGTGGTCATGGATGGCGGCACCCCGCGGCGTGCCCGGGAGGTGCGTGCGCGTCTCCCGGACTTCCGCCCGATCGCGGTACGCGCCGACAAGTTCGTCCTCTCGGCCGGCACCATCGCTTCGAGCTACATCCTCATGAAGAGCGGCGTCGGGAAGGGGCTGCCCGTGGGACGCCACGTCAGCTTCAACATGGGCGCGCCGCTCACCGCGGACTTCGACGACGAGCTGAACGCCTACGACGGCCTGCAGATCTCGCACTTCGGCGTGCCACGGCCGGAGCGGGGGTGGGTCTTCGAGACGTGGTGGAACCCGCCCGTCTCACAGGCGCTCAACATGCCCGGTTGGTTCGAGGACCACTACCGGAACATGCGGCGTTACCGCCACCAGATGGCGGTCGGTGTGCTGGTCGGAACCGAGCGCCACGCCAGAGTCGTGCGCGCGCTGACCGGCGGGCCCGGCATCGACTACGTGCCCGCGGCGGGGGACCTTCGCAAGCTCGGGGACGGGCTCGTGGAGCTGGGCCGCATCCTGTTCGCTGCGGGGGCCCGGCGCGTCATGCTCAACGCCTGGAGCTACTACGAGTTCACGAGTCCGAACGGGCTGTACGAGCTGCCCGACATCGTCGCGGACCCGTCGGAGCTGACGCTCGGAACCGGACACCCGCAGGGCGGCAACGCGATGAGCACCGACCCCGCGCTCGGCGTCGTGGGTCCCGATTTCCGTGTCCACGGCTGCGCCAACCTGTACGTGTGCGACGCGAGCGTCATCCCCAGCAGCCTCACCGTCAACCCGCAGCTCACGGTCATGACCCTGGCGCACTACGCCGCACCCCGGATCCTCGCGGAGACCGCCTGATGTACACGATCACTCCGCTGCGCATCGGCGCGCTGCTCCTGTTCTACGGGGCGTTGCTCGTCATCATCCGCATCATCAAGCCGTCCATCGCGCCCGGTGAGCGTCGGGCGGCGCTGCTCATCGGCGGCACCTGGGCGATCTCCGTCTTCATCGCCAACTACCTGCTGTTCCGCGCAGGAGTCATGAGTTTCCTGCCATGGGTGAACAACTTCATGCACACGTTCCTGTGGATCGGAGGCTGCCTGACCCTGCTCTACCTCGGGGTGCGGCGGACGCAGTCCATGGCGGCTCAGTTCATCGTCTTCGCGACGTTCAGCCTGATCGTGAAGGTCGCCGAGCAGCAGATCTTCGGCACCTGGGAGCTCGGCCACTTCTTCCACGTCTTCCGCGGCAATACCGCGTACGTCCTGGGCTGGTCCCTGGCCGACGGACTGTACCCGCCCCTCACGTACTACGGCCTCGCGCTGCTCGGCCGCTGGACGCCCGCCGCGCGGCTCGCATGAGGCGTTCGACCGCGCCTCCGCGGAGCCGCGCGCTCCACTCGCCCGACGCCGGACCCGCGGAGGCCCGATGACCGCCGGCCGACGATTCGTGACCTCGGCGCTCCTGCTCTTCTTCGGCGTCTGGGACGCGGCTCTGGCCACAGCGGCCATCGCCTTTCCGGGGTTCTGGTTCCGCACCTTCCACGGTGCGCCGTACATGGACCCTCAGGGCCTCCTGGCACGAACCGGTGCGGTGTGGGCCGCCTTCGCGCTCTTCCATCTGATCGCCTTCTGGAAGTGGCGCGACGCGCCCTGGCTGCTGGCTGTCGTCGGCGGCATGCGGCTGAGCGAGATCTTTGCCGACGTGACGTACCTCATCCGCGCTGGCAGCATGACCACGAGCGGGACCATCGGGCTCCTGGCGGCGACGCCGAGCAACGTGTTCTTCGCGCTCTTCTTCATCCAGGGCTTCCTGCTGCTGCAGCCACGAGAGCGACGTACGCCGTCGTCCACCGCTCCCGAGGAGGTCGGCCCGCGATGAGCACGGCCACCCGGGACACACCGCTTCGCGCGGCGCCGCTCACGCCCGCCGAGGAGCGCGCGCTGCTCGACGATGTGTGTGCGGGCACACCCCGTCAGATCCTCGTCGCGAGCGACCTGCACCTGGGTCCCGGCCGCGATCCGGTGACGGGCGTCTACGACGTGACGGAGAACTTCTTCGCGGACGAGTCGCTCGAGCGCTGGCTTGCGCACGAGGCGGAGGACCCCGCCGCGACGCTGCTGGTCCTCAACGGCGACACGTTCGACTTCGTGCGCATGACGACGGTGCCGCGCAGCCGCGCCGACTTCAACGCGTGGGCGGCGAGGCTCGAGCGGCTCGGTGACGACGAACGCGCGGCCCGACTGCGCGCGATCGCGGAGGCCGATGACCGGGAGCGCCGCCATGCCGCACGGGAGATCATCGCGCGACACGAGCACCGCTTCGGGCTCCGCACGGACGACTATAAAACTGTCTGGAAGCTGCACTGCATCGCGCGCGGGCACGCGCCCGTGCTGGACGCGCTGGCCCGCTTCGTCGGCGGCGGAGGACGGGTCGTCTTCACCACCGGCAATCACGACGTCGAGCTGTACTGGCCGCTCGTGCGCCAGGCCGTTCGCGACGAGCTGCTCTCGCGCGCGGAGCGGCTTCTGCTGCTGGAGCCGGCCGGCGACGAGCCCGAGCGCGCGAGCCGTCGCATCACCTTCGCCGACGATGGCTTCACGATCGCGAACATCTACTTCGAGCACGGTCACCGGTACGAGCCGATGACGGCGGTCGTGGGGCCGCCGGTGCTGAAGAACGACCCGACGCAGATCACCTACCCGCTCGGCTCGTTCATGAACCGCTATCTCATCAACCCCATCGAGCGGCTCGATCCCTTCCTCGACAACGTCAAGCCCGTGACGGGCGCGCTCGTCGCCCTCCTCCGGCGCCGGCCCGTGCGCATACTCGGCGTCTACGTCCGGGGCTGGCGCTTCATCGGCCGCGCGCTGACCATGCGCCGCCCGGCCGGAACGTCGGGACCGGTGCTGACGATCGCGGCCGCCCTCTTCGTGCCGCCGATCGCCCTGCTGCTGCTCGGCCTCTACATCGCGTTTCCGGCGTGGTTCGCCTGGATCCCGCGCTGGCTGCGCATCAGCGGCACGGTGGCCGGGATCTCGCTGCCGGCGATCCTGCCCTTCCTGATCGGGCTGGGCGGCGACCTCTGGCGCGAGCTGCGGCTCGCGCTGTTCGGCGCGAAAGAGGATCCGCTCGTGACGGGCGCGCGGGCGGCCTTCCGTGGCGCCTTCGCGGCGTCGCCGGCGGAGTCGCGCCAGCACGCCACCATGGGTCACACCCACCAGCAGACCGTCGCGGCCCTGGATGACCGGGGCAGCCTCTACCTCAACAGCGGTACGTGGATCCCGCTCTGGTCCGTCGACCGGCCCGATCTCGCCGGCCAGATCCGCCACAGTTTCGTCCGCTTCGAGCTCGCTGCCGAGGGCGAATACGTCCCGGCCTCGGCCCTGTGGGACGACGCCGCCGGCGCCGCCCGGCCGGCCGTGATGCTCGGGGCGCCGCTCTAGCCGCAGGCCCGGGGTGGCGCGTGAAGTCGACGCGCCCCGGGTACCGAAGGAGCCGCCATGGTCTTTCTCGATTCGTTCGCCCAGGCCGGACCCATCCAGTACGTGCCCTTCGACGTGGTGGCCAAGCCGCTCGCCGTGGCGCTCGGTCTCTCGCTCGTCGTCGAACGCGGCGTGGAGCTGCTCAAGAACGTGCTCGACCTCTTCCCCGCGACCGCAGCCGGGCGGGCCGTGCGGCGCATGGACGACGTGGAAGCCGGCATCGAGGAGCTCGCTCGCTTCCACGGCGACGCCGCCGCCGGGGAGGCGGACGAAGAAGGATGGGCGAAGCTCGCCGAGCTGAAAGCCCGGATCGCCGACGCTCCGAAAGAGGAACAGCCTTCCCTGGAGAAGCAGATTGCGGAAGCCCGCTCGCAGCTGGGGGCTTCGACGGAGCTCGACGAGCGCTTCCGCCGTGAGACCCTGCTGGTCCAGCCGGCGAGCGACCCGAACGACGGCACGACCCTTCGTGCCTTCATGCTCCAGGCGACCGCGCTCGCGGCGGGCATCATCGCGGCTCGGGTGGCGGGCGTCGAGCTGTTCGGCCCGCTGGTCGCGCGGCTGCACCCGGGTATGGTCCTCTGGGGCGGCACCGCGACGGACTACCTGCTCACCGGCTTGCTGATCGGGGGCGGCAGCGGACCGGCGCACATGCTGATCCGCTTCATCGGCGAGCGGCGCATCACACTACCCGAGCCGATCGTCGAGGAGACCGTCGTCGCAAGGCAGGCCGCGACCGCTCCGCCAGCGGACGCACAGGTGATCGTCAGCGGGGACGTCGTCGCCGGACCTACCGCGCCGGCCGGGATCACCGTGCCAGGGGCGGCCTCAGGGTGGTTGGACATCCCCTACGCCGGGGGTGTCGACCGCGAGAAGCTGGAGGCGGTCCACCGCCGGCCGGCCGATCCTCAGCTCATCGTCTACCACCACACGGCGATGCCTCTCGCGAGCACGTTCGACGACGTGGTCCGGGTCATACGGGAGCGAAAGGACGCGAAGGGTCGACCCTGGATCACCGGCTACAACTGCGTCGTCACCCACGACGGCGGGATCCACGCCTTCTGTCGCTGGGATCGCTATGGCAACCACGCCGCAGGCTACAACGCGTGCTCGTTGGGGATCGCGCTGAACGGCAACTTCGAGACGGATCCATCGGTGCCGTTCTCGAATCCGGACGGCCGCTACGGCGCACCCGCGCCGACGCCCGCGCAACTCGAGTCCGCCGCGCGCGTTGTCGCTCTGTGGACGTACCTTTACGACATTCCTGCGACCTTCCACGACGCGCTGCCGGCGGAGCGGCCGCCCCGCGGCATCATCCCGCACAAGGCGCTGTCACCGAAGACGTGCCCGGGCACCAACTTCCCCTACGCCGAGTTCCGGAAGCTGGTCGCCTTCCACCGGGACGCGTGGAGCGGCGCGCCCGGACAGGAGCGCATCCATGCGTTCTCCCGGAAGCCGTTTCTCTTCGTCTGAGGAGGCCCGATGCTGCTACAGATCGACACGCAATCGACCGCCGACGTGTTGGAACAGAGCGCGCTGGTCTTCACGCTGGCGCTGGCCCTGGCGCTCGTCATCGAGCGTGTTCTGGAACTGCTCAAGTCGGGCTACGACCTGCTCGACAGCCACTACGATCTCGCGACGTTCTGGACCCGACGCACCGAGCGAACGCGCGACTTCATCGAGGCGCGGCTGCGCATCTTCGAGTACGTGGACGCGTCCGCCGCTGCCGGTCTGCTGAACCGCTTCAGCGACGTCGTGCTGGGGCCGCAGCACGGCCACACGGGCCAGGTGCCGATCCTCTGCGGCGACCTCGTCCGCGCATCCTGGATTCGTCTCGCGATCAAAGCGCTCGGGATGGCGATCGGGATCGGTATCGCCTTCCTGCTGAAGCTCGACCTGCTCGCGTTCACGACGCCCGTACCGCGCCCGGCCCACGCATGGAGCATCGCCGTCACCGGAGCCGCCATAGGGCTCGGCTCCGGCATCGTCCACAAGCTGATCGACCAGATCGAGAAGAAACGACGCGAGCGAACCGCGGAGGCGTCCAATGCTTAGCTTGCTGAAGCACTACGACCTGCTCATCGCGGCAGGCCTGGTGGTCATCGCGCTCCTGGTGTTCTTCCTGTGGCGGATCGGGCTGCTACCGCGCAAGAGCATCCCGATGGTCGCGGGAGCGCTGCTCGGCGGGCTCGGGATCGTGATCTTCCGGGAGCGGCGGGCACGCACGCTGGACAAGGAGCTGAAGGAGGTGCAGGAGCGTATCCGAAAGCGCGAGGAAGAGCTCGATCGGCTGCAGCAGGAGCACGACCTGACCGACCGCGAGGTCGCAGAGCACCGGGCGCACCTCGAGGAGCAGATCGACGCCCTCGAGAAACAGATCGCCGTGCTGCGCGCGCAGAACGCCGAAGAGCGCCGGCGCATCGATGAGGCGCCACCCGGCGAGCTGCACGACGAGGCCGGCCGCATCGGGATGGACAACCCATGAGCGCCCCTCGATGGGTGGGGTCCGCGGCGCTTGCGGCGGCGCTGCTCCTGGCGAGCGCGCCGCCCGGCCAGGCCCAGCTGCCGGAGGCGCAGACCATCCGACGGCTTCCCAACGGGGGCTACGTCGTGCTGATCGGGACGGACTCCATGGTGGCGTTCCCCGACTCGATCGTGCGCACGATCCTCAAGATGCGCGCGGACCTCGACACCGAGCGTGCCGTCAACCAGCGGCTCCAGCGGCTCGATTCCCTGCGGCAGGCCGACACCGGCGAGGCCGACCGGCTGATCGCCGTCCAGCGTGAGTTGATCCAGCGGCAGGGCGAGCAGATCGCCGACCTCAAGCGCGAGGCCGACCTGCTGGAGCGCGCCCGCAGCGGCGGCTGGCTGACCGTCGAGCTCGGCGCGGGCGCCGGTCTGGACGACGGCGAGCCGGGCGTCGTCGCCGGCCTCGCCATCCGCCGGCTGCGCGCCTGGGCGCTGCTGCAGAAAGACAACCCCGGTCTCTTCCTGGGGACCAGCTTCCCGATCTTTTGAGGTGGGACGACGGCGACACAGGCCGATGACGCGGTGCCGAGCTCGATCGAGCGGCCGACAGGGTGCGAGGACGCAGCTCACCCACCGCCTGGAGGCACCCCCGGCGTTTCCCGCAACGCGGCGAGCAGGGAGCCCGCGCTGATGGTCCCCAGGAGACGCGGCACGACGCGCAACTCGAAGGCGAACGCCACCCGGGCATCGTCGGACAGTCCGAGAACGCGCAGGTCGGGATTCTGCTTCACGATAGGCTCGTAACCCGCCGGAAGGGATGTACCCTGCAGCCCCACGATCACCGCATCCACGTGCGTAGCCGTGAGCGTATCGCGCACCCCGTCTGGGCCCGACACCTCCGACAACAGCACTAGGCGGGGGTCCTTGGCGATCTCGGCGCGAAGGATCTCGCCGGCCATCGAGGGCACGGCGGCGATGAGGATCCTGATGGCCTGCACCTCGTGAGAAGTTCGCTCCACGATTGGGGAGCGATCGCCCGAGCGCCATCCGCCAAAGGGTGCAGATCCACGGCACTCGCGGCAGCCCGATCGGCGTCGCGCGGTCCGGCGTCGATGAACGCCAGCCTCCGAGCCCCCCTTCCGGATCTAGATCGTTCGGTGCATCCGAACCCCGACCAACGGTTCATTTTCGAGCCGGGTGGTCGAGCGAGATACTGAGCGTTGCGCTCCCGGCGTACGTGCGGGCCGTTTCGCGCAACGACCGCCCGACGGCAGGGAGCGAGGCCGGAATCGAGAGAGCATGACCTGAGCAGGAGGCTGGCATGCCGGTAACCGTCGCGTTCCCGGGAGTCTACATCGACGAGCTGCCGAGCTCGGTGCGGACGATCGCGGGAGTGAGCACCTCGGTGACGGGACTGATCGGGCGCGCGCTGCGTGGCCCGGTCAACCGGGCGACCGTCATTCACGGCTTCGGCGAGTACGAGCGCATCTTCGGCGGGCTGTGGTCGCGGAGCGCACTGAGCTACGCCGTGCGACACTACTTTCAGAACGGCGGCGGGACGGCGGTCATCGTGCGCGTCCACGGCGGCGCGACCACCGCGTCGCTGGATCTGGGCGATGGCGTCACGCTGGACGCGGCAAATCCGGGCCGCTGGGGGGCGAGCCTGAGAGCCCGCGTCGATCACGACACGATCGACCCGTCCGACGACACGCTCTTCAACCTGTCCGTGAAGGATCTCGGCACCGGCACGGTCGAGATCCACCGCAACCTGAGCACGGAGGCGACCTCGAAGCGGTTCGCCACGCAAGTGCTCGAGGACGAGTCGGTGCTGGTGCGCGTTTCCGCTCTGCCCGCTCAGCCGCCCGAGACGCCGGCTCCTGCGGCGGGCGCGACGGACTTCGAGGATGGCCCCACGGGCCAGCCGTCGAACGTGATCGTCGCGACCGGGGGCGCCGATGACTCCGGACCCCTGCCCGACAACGCCATCCTCGGGGGAGCCGGTCCGCCGAAGACGGGGCTCAACGCTTTCGACGAGACGGAGGACCTGAACCTGCTCTGCATCCCGCCCTACGACACCGCGGGCTTCGATGGGGACACGAGCGCGCAGGTACGAACCGCGGCGCTGACGTATGTGCGCGAGCGGCGGGCGGTGCTGCTCGTCGATCCGCCGAGTGCGTGGAACGACGTCAGCGATCCGATCAGCACCGGGAGCGGCGTGGACAGCGCCGGCTTCGGCCTCGCGCGGGACGCGAACGCTGCCATCTACTTTCCGCGGATCCGCTGTCCGGACCCGCTCCAGGACGGCCGGCTGGCGACATTCGCGCCGTCAGGCGCGATTGCCGGCGTGATCGCGCGTATCGACACCGAGCGAGGCGTGTGGAAGGCGGCCGCGGGAACCGAGGCTACGCTCCTCGGCGTGAGCGAGCTGAGCGTGCCGCTCACCGACGCGGAGAACGGTCAGCTCAACCCGCAGGGCATCAACTGCCTGCGCGTCCTGCCGGGCGCGGGCCGCGTGGTCTGGGGTGCGCGCACAATGCGCGGCGCGGACCGCCTGGCCGACCAGTGGAAGTACCTGCCCGTGCGTCGGACGGCGCTCTACATCGAGGAGAGCCTCTATCGCGGAACGAGCTGGGTGGTCTTCGAGCCGAACGACGAACCCCTGTGGTCGCAGATCCGGCTGAACGTCGGCGCCTTCATGAACAACCTCTTCCGACAGGGCGCCTTCCAGGGGACGACATCGCGAGAGGCGTACTTCGTCAAGTGCGATGGCGAAACAACCACGCAGAACGACATCAACCTCGGGATCGTCAACATCCTGGTGGGCTTCGCACCTCTGAAGCCCGCCGAGTTCGTGATCATCCACATCATGCAGATGGCCGGTCAGGTGGCCACGTGAGCTCGGGGGCAGCCCATGCCAAGCTTCAGCGTCAATAGCAGCCGCTTCGATCCGTACAAGAATTTCAAGTTCCGCGTGAAGTGGGACGGCCGCTACGTGGCCGGGATCAGCAAGGTCGGCTCATTGAAACGCAGCACGACACCGATCGAGCACCGCGAAGGCGGCGACCCGAGCATCGTGCGCAAGTCGCCGGGCCAGACGAAGTACGAGCCGATCACGCTGGAGCGCGGGGTGACGCACGACACCGAGTTCGAGAAGTGGGCGAACAAGGTGTGGAATTTCGGCTCGGGTCTCGGGGCGGAGATCTCGCTCAAGGACTTCCGCAAGGACATCCTGATCGAGGTCTACAACGAGGCGGGCCAGCTCGCGCTCGCCTACAAGGTGTTTCGCTGCTGGGTTTCGGAATATCAGGCCCTGCCCGACCTGGATGCGAGCGCCGGCGCGATCGCGATCCAGACGATCAAGCTCGAGAACGAAGGCTGGGAGCGCGACTACGACGTGACCGAGCCGGCCGAGCCGAGCTTCACCGAGCCGTGATCCATGAGGCTTCCGACCGAGCGCCAGCTGCTCGAATTGTGGGAGCGCGGCTCCGCGTCGTCGCCGTCGGCCCGCGCCGACGCGCTGCTCGCGCTGGCCGAGCCGGAGCTTTCCGCGGAGGCCCTCGCGGAGCTCCCGCTGGGCGAGCGCGAACGCGTGCTCCTCGCCCTTCGACGCGCCCTGCTCGGTCCGCGCATGGTCGCGCTCGCCGCCTGCCCGCGCTGCGGCGAGCGGCATGATGTGGAATTCGAGATCGATGCCCTCATCGCCGCCTCCCCTTCCCCGCCGCCTCGAACCGTCGCACTGCGACACGGTGACCTCGCGCTGACCCTCCGTCCGATCACGGTCGGCGACTACGACGAGGCGATGCGACTGCGTGACGGCGGGGCCGCCGCGGACACACTCCTCGCCCGCTGCGTTGTGGAGGCGAGGCGAGGCGAGGAGCCGGTCGAGCCCGGCGCGCTGCCGGATGACGCGCGGGCCGCGGCGGCAGCGGCGCTCGCCGCGGCCGACCCGCTTTGCCGCCTGACCACGGACCTCGAGTGCAGCGCGTGCAGAGCGCGGTGGGACGCGGAGCTCGACACCGCGGACTACCTGTGGAGCGAGCTGCATTCCTGGGCGGGGCACCTGATGGGCGACGTCCACGCCCTCGCCGCCGCGTACGGCTGGACCGAGGATGACGTCCTGCAGCTCAGCCCCTGGCGCCGCGCCGCCTACGTTTCCCTGGCGGGTGGCTGATGAACCTCTTCGATGCACTCGCCGCCCGGGCCGCCGGTGAAGCCGCGGTGCTGGTTCCCCGCCCCGTCTCGCGCTTCGCTCCCGGGCTCCAGTCGGCTGCGGCCGCTGCACCGGATGCGGTGGCCACCGTCGCGACGGTGTCGCCCGGCACGCGCCCTCCACCTCGACGCTACCGTCCAGCGGACGAACCGCCGCAGGTCGCGGCGGGGCCACCCGCTGCGCCGACCCCATTCGCAGCCGAGGCCGGGCCGCAACGCGGCGGCGATGGGTTCGGTGACCCGCGACGCTCCGCCGTGACCCCGCGCGCGGAACCCGGGTCGCCGGATGTCCAGGCGCCGGAGCCGCGGACGGATGCCGACCGGGCCGGCCACTCGGGGGGCGTCACGGCGCGTACGCGCGTCGCGCGCGGACCGCGGAGCGGCGAGTCGACATCACCCGCGCCCACGCCGCACGAAGAAGCGCCGGAGCTTCCACCGATCGCGGCGTTGCTCGCGCGCTCGCACGCGGCTCGAGTCGAGTCGCCGGAGCCCGCGGCCATCGAGCCGGCGATCCGTCCCGGCGACCACGCGGCGATGGGTGAGCCGAGGGCCGCCGAACCAACCAGAGAGCGGCACCCATCCACGGCTTCGTCCGCTGCGCGACGGCCCACGCCCGACCCGCCGCTGCTCGTCGCGCCGGGAACGCCGCCGGTCCCTGCTGCGTCGCGGGCCGACGCCCTGCGGGTGGGAGAGCCGACGAAGTCCGGAATGGCCGGCGAAGAGCAGGGCCCGGTGATCGAGATCACCATCGGCCGGGTCGAAGTGCGGGCCGTCACGCCGCCGAGCCCGAAGCCGAAGGCCGCGCCGACGAGGCCGCGGGTCTCGCTGGAGGAGTATCTCCACCGTCGCCCCGGGCGGACGCGATGACTTCCGCGCTGGGACTGGGCGCGGTCACGGCCGTGCTGCGCGACCTGCTGATCAACGGCGTGATCGACCACGACCTGGTGTCGAGCGTCGGGGACGTGACGGTCAGCGCGCTGCCGCCGGACCGAGTCGACGACTCGGCGCCGAACGCGCCGAGCCAGCTGAACGTGTTCCTGTACGCGGTCACGCCCAACACGGGCTGGCGCAACGCGGGGCTTCCCGCGCGCGCGGCGAACGGCGCGCGGTCGAGCGCGGATCCGCTCGCGCTCGACCTGCACTACCTGCTGACCGCGTTCGGAGCGGAAAATTTCCACGCGGAGATCCTGCTGGGATACGCCATGCAGCTGCTGCACGAGAACCCCGTGCTCACCCGCGACGCGATTCGCACCGCTCTCGCGCCCCCTTCGCCAGTGCCGGGTGGGTCCTCGCTGCCACCCACGCTCCAGGCGCTGGGCAACTCGGAGCTCGCGGACCAGCTGGAGCAGATCCGTATCACCCCCGAGACGGTCGGGCTCGACGAGATGTGGAAGCTGTGGTCGGGCATGCAAACACATTACCGTCTGAGCGCGGCGTACACGGCGACTGCCGTGCTCATCGAGCGGCGTCGCAGCTTCCACACGGCACCGCCCGCGCTGACCCGCAATCTGGTCGTGCGGGCGGCCAAGCGGCCGCTCGTCCTCGGCGTCGAGCCGCAGCTCATCCCGCCCGGCGGCACGCTCGTCCTGCGCGGCGAGCACCTGCGGGCCGACGACGTGCACGCGCGCTTCGCGAGCGGCGTGGTTCCCGTGCCGGTCGCCAACGTGCGCCAAACGCGACTCACGGTCGCGGCTCCGGCCGGGCTGCTCGCGGGCGTCAACACCGTGCAGGTCGAGCACCCGGTCGACTTCGGCACACCGGTCGAGCCGCACGTCGGGCTGATCTCGAACCTCGCGGCGTTCATCGTGACGCCCTCGATCACGAGTCCGACGCCGATCGCCGCCACCGTAGGGACGCCTTTCACGATCACCCTGTCACCGGAGCTGGGTCGCTCGCAGCGCGTGGAGCTGGTGCTCGGAGAGCGCACGGTCCCCCTCCCCGCCCGTCCGCCCACGGACCCGCCCGCGTCCGCGACGCTCGACATCACGCTGCCGCCGGGCACCCCCAGCGGCACCACGCTCTTCCGCGTGCGCATCGACGGCGCGGAGACGCCCCTCGAGCGAGCCGTCACGGGCCAGTTCGTCGGCCCGTTGATCACGGTGTCATGAGCGCGACCGCCGACTGGACCGAGCGCAACCGGCGCTACCTGCTGGCGGAGCTGGAACGCGTGCGCGCCGCCCTCGAGCGCTACGCAGGCGCAACGGCCGAACAGGTCGAAGCGCCCACCGCCGCGCGCGAAGCGCGCCGCGCCAGGGAGGCCGATGCCACCGGCGGCCCGTTCGCGCTGACCCTGCTGGTGCAGCGCTTCGGGCTTTCCGACTTCGAGCGCGACGTGCTGCTGCTCGGGGCCGGCGCAGAGCTGGACGCGCGCTTCGAGGCGCTGCTCCCGCCCGGCCCGGCTGGCGGGCGCGGTCAGCCCACCTTCTCCTTCGCGCTCGCCGCGCTCGCGGACCCGCATTGGAGTGCCTGCACGCCGGCCGGCGCGCTACGCCGCTGGCGGCTGCTCGACATCGGCGCGGGCGACACCCTCGTGACCTCCCCGCTGCGCGTCGACGAGCGGGTGCTTCACTACCTGGTCGGGGCGTCATGTCCGGACGAGCGGCTGCGCGGCGCGGTCGAGCCCGTGGCGCGGGCGGGAGCCGTCCCGTCCGGGCGCGCCCGGCTCGCGGAGGAGCTGGTCGAGCGGTGGTGGCGTCCGGTCGAAGGCGGCCGCGGCAATGTGCTGGTGCTGCACGGTGGCGAGCGGGGTCTGGGTCGCCTGCTGGCTGCGGCCGTGGCGGACACGATCGGCATCCGGCTGTTGAGCACGCGCGCCGACGCGCTCCCGGCGCCGGCTGATGAGCGAGTCGACTGGTTCCGCCTGCTCGAGCGCGAGTGCGTCCTGAGCGACGCGGCGCTGCTGATCGAGGCGACGGACGCAGTCGATGGCGCCGCCGAGAAGGCGCTCACTCACGCCGTCGACTCACTCGACGTGCCGCTGATCGTTTGCGGAGAGCGCGTGCCGATGGCCGGGGGGCGGGGCATGGTCGTGGCCGAGGTGGCGCCGCTCACCTACCCGGAGCTGCGCGAGGCGTGGCGGACGGCACTGGGCGAGCGGGCGCCATCGGTGAACGGCACGCTCGAGCGCATGGCCGGCCAGTTCCGGCTGGGGTTGGACGGCATCGCGGCCGTCGGCGCGGCCGTGCGGCGCGAGCCGGCCGACGTGGAGGCGCGGCTGTGGAGTCTGTGCCGCACGTTCGCGCGGCCGCGGCTCGAAGGGCTGGCGCAGCGGATCGAGCCGGCGGCGACCTGGGCCGACCTCGTGCTCCCGGCCGTCCAGCTCGACGTGCTGCGCTCGATCGCGCTGCATGTGCGGCACAGGGTGACCGTGCACCAGGACTGGGGGTTCGCCGACTCGAGCGGGCGGGGCCAAGGCATCACGGCGCTGTTCTCGGGGCCGAGCGGCACCGGCAAGACCATGGCAGCCGAGGTGCTGGCCAACGAGCTCCAGCTCGACCTCTACCGCATCGACCTGAGCCAGGTCGTCAGCAAGTACATCGGCGAGACGGAGAAGAACCTGCGCCGGGTCTTCGACGCGGCGGAGGGCGGCGCCGCCATCCTGCTGTTCGACGAAGCGGATGCCTTGTTCGGCAAGCGCAGCGATGTGAAGGACAGCCACGACCGCTACGCCAACATCGAGGTCAGCTATCTGCTCCAGCGCATGGAGGCCTACCACGGGTTGGCGATTCTGACCACGAACCATGCGGCGGCCATCGACACGGCCTTCCTTCGACGTCTCCGCTTCTCCGTCACCTTCCCATTCCCCGACAGCAGCGCGCGCGCCGACATCTGGCGCCGTGCCTTCCCGGCCGCTGCGCCCACCGACGGCGTCGACCCGACGAGGCTCGCGCGCCTCAGCGTGGCCGGAGGCAACATCCGCAGCATCGCGCTGCACGCCGCGTTCTTCGCCGTGGCCGCAGGCGAGCCCGTCCGCATGCCGCACCTGCTGCGCGCCGCGAGGCTCGAGTACGCCAAGCTGGAGCGGCCGCTGACGGACTCCGAGGTGGGAGGCTGGAGGTGAGCCGGCCCGAGCGCGTGCACCTGCACATCCGCACGCTGTCGGTCGAAGGCGTTAGCGGCCTCTCGCGCGCGGCGCTCATCGACGCGGTGCGCCGCGAGCTCGGCGCCCGTCTCGCCGCCGCGACGGACACCGGCGCGGCCTCGGCGTGGGCCGCGGGACACCGCGAGCGCGCGGACGGCGGCGCGTTCCCGCTGCGCCCCGGCGCCGGCAGCGCCAGCATCGGCCGGCACATCGCGGCCGCCGTCCAGCGCGGGCTGGGTTCCCCGTGATCGGGAGGCATGCGCGATGAGCGCGCGCTGCCACGCCGCCGCGCGGCAGGCACCCGCAAAGGGCGCCAGCACTCGGGCCGCGACGCGCTCGCCGACCGCGGTGCTGCGCCGCTGCGCCTGCGGCGGCAAGGCCGAGAAGGGCGGCGAATGCGCCGAGTGCCGGAAGAAGCGGCTGCAGCGCCGGGGCACGGGACCTGGCCCCGCCGTGGCGCCCGCCTCCGTACACGCCGTGCTCGCGACGCCCGGCGAGCCGCTGGCCGCGGGGGTCCGCGCCCGGCTCGAGCCGCGCCTCGGCCACGACCTCGCTGCAGTGCGCGTGCACACGGACGCGCGCGCGGCGGGGGCCGCGCGCGACGTCCGCGCGCTCGCCTGGACCGTCGGCAGCCACGTCGCGTTCGGCGCCGGACAGTTCGATCCGGGTACCACGGCCGGGGACCGGCTGCTCCTCCACGAGCTGGCGCACACCCTCCAGGACGGCGGCGGGCCTGTGCCGCGCGACCTGCCCGTCGGTGGGGTCGACGACGCCGCGGAGCGCGAGGCCGATCGGATCGCCGAAGGCATCGTGACGCAGGCCGTCGCGCCGCCGCCGGCCGGGCGCGTGCTGCGGCGGCGGCTCGACCCGGTGCTCGAGGCCGAGCTGCCCGAGAGCGCGCGCCACCAGACCATGGCCGTGCTGAGCATCTCGGAAGGGCCTCCGCCCGTTCAGATGGACGTCGTGCGCCGCTTCGAGCGCTGCCCGTGCCGGGACGTGCCCGAGGCCCGCGACGGCACGTTCTACGATGTGGGAAGACAGCGCGTCGCGATCGCGTACCGCTACTGCGAGGGGCGCACGACGACGGACGTGTACGCGGAGGCGGAGGGCGATCCACAGCGAGTGCTGAGCGGGCAGGTGCCCATCACGGGCGCGCGCATCGGCGTCGAGGTCAACGTGGCGCCGCGCCGGGACCGCGGCGGGCGCATCATCCTCGAGGCGGTGGGCGAGAGGCCGGACGAGCAGACGTCTGTGGGCGCGCACGTGTTGCTCGTCTACGAGCAGAGCGGATGGCACATCTTCGCGGACGCCGACTACCGCCGCCGCCTCGGCGAGCTGAACGCCGGCCAGGTGCCCGACGACGTCAATGTCTCGCTCGGCGGCCAGTGGGGGCGAGTGCGCGCGCGCGTCCAGCTCACGGACCTGGCGGGGCCGACGCCCGGCGTGCGTGTCGAGGGCTGCCTCGACATCGGCATCACGCCTCAGCTGTGCGGATTCGGCCAGGTGGGCGGCGAGAGCGGCAGCGGCGGCGGCATCGGCCTGCGGGTCCCCTTCGGCGTGCCGGAGCGGCCCCGCCGCGAGCGCTGCTTCCAGTGCTTCTGCCCGCCGGCCAAGCCCGTGTACGAGTGCAGCCGCTACACGTTCCCCGGCTTCGAGCAGCAGCCCATCGAGATCCAGCAGTCGCACGAGTACCGCTACTACTTCTACCTCGACCGCGCCGACCGGCAGAGCGAGGAGTCGGACCTGCGCACGCAGTCGAACGCGAACCTCGACGCCGTCGAGCGGGCGGTCACGGATCGGCAGGCGCGCGTCCTCGACATCGTCGGTTACGCCTCCCCCGAGGCGACGGAGCGGCACAACGAGACGCTGTCCGAGGCGCGGGGCCAGGAGCTGCACGACCGGCTCGAGCGCCGGCTCGGCGGCGGCGTGTCGCTGCCGCCCGCCCGCGGTGCCGGCGAGCTGCTCGGCAACCGCCCCGCGCCAACGCCGTCCAGCCGCCTCGGCGACATCATCACCGAGCACGGCTTCCGCGACGCCGAGGACCTCAGCTTCCTACTCCTCGGCGAGGAGATTCCCAACCGGGAACTGACCACGCAGTTCCTCTCGCTCTTCGACGCGCTGCCCGACGCGGCGGACCGGCTCGCCCTCTTCGGGCTCTCCGATTCCGACCCCGTCGCCCCGCGCGTGCTGGCCACGGTCGAGACGTTCATCCGCTCGCGCGGGCGTGGCAGCCCCCGCCCCTGGGAGCGCATCTTCCGATTGCTGCGCGTGGGCGTCGCGCGCGTGGCGTGGACCGAGCCCGGGACCGTCGAGGTGCCGGTCGGCTCGAAGCACGAGCCCGTCACCGGCGCCGAGTGCGAGCGCTACGCGCGCCAGGCCGAGGACGAGCACCGCTTCCCGCCCATCGACCCGCAGGACCTCGTACCCCACGTCTCGGCCCATGACCGCAACGACGAGTGCCGCTTCGAGCCCGACGCGGCCGACCGCCGGCGCTGCGACTACGCCGTGCCGCCCTCGCTGCGGCGCAACGTTCCCGCGACGGCGCCGTCGCGCGCGCCGCACCGCTTTTGAGGAAAGGGCGCAATGACGAGCTTCCCCCGCTCTCCGCGCGTGCAGAAAGGCGCGCTCATCGGGCTGGACCCGTTCAACCCGGTGGCCAGCGTGATCGTCTTCCAGTACAACCCCGAGAGCATGACACGCACCCTGTCGGCGCGCGCATCGGCGGCGGAGGGCGATGCGAGCGAGGTGCTGCGGCTGAAGGGCCCGCCGGAGGAAACCATCGACCTGAGCGTCGAGATCGACGCCACGGACCAGCTCGAGCAGGTGCAGTTCCCGGCCACCGCCTTCGGCGTCTCGCCCACGCTGGCCTCACTCGAGATGCTGCTCTACCCGAAGTCGGCCCTCGTCATCGCCAACGCGGCGCTCACGGCCGCGGGCATCATCGAGGTCATCCCGCCCGAGGCGCCGCTGACCGTGCTGGTTTGGGGCCCCACCCGCATCCTGCCCGTCCGGGTCACCCGCCTGACGATCACCGAGGAGGCGTACGACCCGAAACTGAACCCTATCCGCGCCAAGGTCGACCTCGGCCTCAAGGCGCTGTCCTACTACGACCTCGGCCTGCTCAGCGCGGGCGGCGCCCTGTTCATGGCGCACCAGGTCATCAAGGAGGTCATGGCCACCATCGGCGGCGTGGCCGCCATCGGCGCGAGCCTGTCCGTCTCGGGCAGCGCGAGCGCGGGGAGCTGAACACCATGCCCGATCCCACCAGCCGCTACGGCGGCATCGAGGAGGCGGAGCTGAGCGTCCCCGACGGCGCGGGCGGGGCCCGCTCCGTTCGCTACCTGCGGCGTCGCTTCCTGCCGCAGCCCGACCAGATGGTCACCATGGTCGAGCACCGCGTCGTACAGGGTGACCGGCTCGACAACCTGAGCACGCGCTACCTTGGCGACCCGCTGGCTTGGTGGCGCATGGCCGACGCGAACGTCGAGACCCAGCCCGAGACGCTCACCGACACCGCCGGCCGGCGTATCCGCGTCGCGCTGCCGCAGATCTGACCATGCTCGCGAGCCTCCTCGGCGTCCGCATGGTCCTGCTCATGGGCAGGAGCGTGCCGCTGCCGGCCTCGTTCGACGTGACCAACGCGCTCTCCAGCGTCGAGGTGCACAACGACACGGGCGGCAACGGCGACGGCTTCCAGATCACCTTCACGCTCGGCAAGGACAAGGGCGTGGAGTACGGGCTGCTGGCCGCCGGCGCGCTCGACCCGTTCAGCCGCGTGATCATCGGCGTGCTGCTCGGCACCACGCCCGAGGTGCTCATCGACGGCATCATCACGCACCACGAGGTCGTGCCGAGCGATGTGCCGGGTGGCTCCACCCTCACCGTGAGCGGCCGCGACGTGAGCATCATGCTCGACCTCGAGGAGAAGGACGAGCCGTACCCCAACCAGCCGGACTTCGTGATCGTGAACCGCCTGCTGGCCACGTACGCGCGGTACGGCATCGTGCCCGCGGTCCTGCCCACGACCGACGTGCCGCTCATGATCCAGCGCATCCCGCGCCAGTCCGAGACCGATCTGCGCTTCATCGAGCGCATGGCGCAGCGCAACGGCTACGTCTTCTACATCGAGCCCCTCACGTTCGGCGCGAACACCGCCTACTTCGGACCGGAGAACCGTCTCTCCCTGCCGCAGCCGGCGCTCACGCAGAACCTCGGCGACGTCAACAACGTGAGGCGCCTCAGCTTCACCAGCGACGCGCTCGCGCCCGTGACCACCGAGGGCTCCATGCTCGAGCCGATCACCAAGACGGCGATCCCCGTGCCGTCGCTGCCTGGCCTGCGCGTGCCGCCGCTGTCCGCGAAGCCGGTCGAAGCCAGGAGGAAGGTGCGGCTGCGTCAGACGGCGAACCAGAGCCCGGCGCAGGCGGCGGCCGGTGCCATCGCCGCCGTGAGCAACGCTCCCGATGCCGTGACCGGCACCGGCGAGCTGGAGAGCGTGCGCTACGGGCACGTGCTGCGCGCCCGCAAGCTCGTGGGCGTGCGCGGCGCGGGGCTGAGCTACGATGGCTTCTATTACGTGCGCCGCGTCAGCCACCGGATCGCGCGCGGCAGCTACACGCAGAGCTTCACTCTGAGCCGGGAAGGGACGTTGACGTTGACGCCGGTGGTGGTGCCGTGAGCGGGCCATTCTGGGGCAAGTACCGCGGAACCGTGACCAGCATCTCGGATCCGCTGATGACCGGGCGCATCCGGGCGCGCGTGCCCGACGTGCTGGGGGACCAGGAGTCCGGCTGGGCCATGCCGTGCGCCCCGTTCGGCGGCTCGGGCATGGGGTTCTTCGCGCTCCCCGCCGTGGGCGGCGGCGTCTGGATCGAGTTCGAGCACGGCGACCCGGATTACCCGGTCTGGGTCGGCTCGTGGTTCGGCTCCATCGCCGAGGTGCCGCCCATCCTCGTCGCGCCGCCCTACAAGAAGCTGCTGATCAAGACGGAAGGCGGGAACAGCATCCTTCTCGACGACACCCCTGGGATCGGCGGCATCACGCTGGAGACCGCCTTCGGCCAGAAGGTCTCGCTCACGCCGCTCGGCATCGAGATCGACAACGGGCTCGGCGGCAAGATCACGATGCAGGGGCCGCAGGTCTCCGTGAACCAAGGCGCGCTGGAGGTGGTGTGATGCCGGGCTTCGTGCTGCACCAGGGTGCTATCGTGACCTGCATGCACGCCGGGCCCGCCATGCCGTCGGCGCCGAACCCGCGCGTCCGCGCCGCCGGCCAACCGGTGGCCACCGCAGGAGCGCCGTGGACCGTCACGGGCTGTCCTTTCGTAACCCCCGGCGGCACCGGACCGTGCGTCACCGCGCAGTTCGTCACCTTCGCCACCCGCGTGCGCGCCGGTGGCATGCCCGTGCTGCTGCAGGACAGCCAGGCCGTGTGCGCGCCCACCGGCACGGGCGTGCTCGTGGCGTTCACCCAGTTCCGGGTACGCGGACAATGACGCACCTCGCCTTCCCGTACCGGATCGACGCCCGCGGCCGTTCCGCCGAGGCGGGGGACGACGACTGGATCCGCGACCTCATCGAGCAGGTGCTCTTCACGGCGCCCGGCGAGCGCGTGAACCGGCCGACCTTCGGCTGCGGACTGCTCCAGACCGTGTTCGCGCCCAACAGCGACGCTCTGGCCACGACGACGCAACTCTCCGTGCAGAGCGCGCTCCAGCAGTGGCTCGCGGACGTCATCTTGGTCGAAGCCGTGAGCGTGCGCCACGAAGAGGCCTCGCTCGAGGTCAGCGTGCAGTACTCCGACCGCCGTACCCAGGAGCGCCGCGTCGCCCTCTTCGAACGGTCCGCGCCGTGAGCCTGCTCTTCCACTGCTGCGATGACGACCGCCGCGCCGCGGTCGAGCGCCACGGCGCGCTGAACGGCATCGACTGGCTCGAGGTCGTGGACCACGACGCGGCAGTAGAGGCGGACCGCCAACGCTTCCTGCGCGTCCACTTCGTGAAGCCGCCGGGCGGGTTGGCCCCGGTTCCGGCCAACGCGCGCATCACGGGCGGTGAGCGCATCCGCGACGTACCCGTGGTGGGCACCTCCTTCGACGGCGATGTGCTCGTCGTCGAGGTCGCGACGCCCGGCGATTTCTCGATCTATACGCTGCGGCTGGTGGACGCGACGGATGCGACGCGACCCATGGCCGGAATGGATCCGGTGCTGGCGGAGATCGCGTTCTCGTTCAAGGTCGAGTGCGAGACCGACTTCGACTGCCCGCCCCCCGCGTCCTGTCCTTCCGAGCCGGCGGCCGCGCCGGAGATCGACTACCTCGCCCGGGACTTCCCCGCCCTGCGCCAGCTCGTGCTCGACCGCCTGAGCACGATCCACCCGACCTGGACCGACCGGAACCCCGCCGACCTCGGCATCGCGCTCGTCGAGCTGCTCGCCTACGTCGGGGACCGGCTCTCCTACGAGCAGGACGCGGTCGCCACGGAGTCGTACATCGGCACCGCCCGCCGACGCGTCTCCGTGCGGCGCCACGCACGGCTGGTCGACTACCGCATGCACGACGGCTGCAATGCCCGCACCTGGCTTCACTTCGAGGCCGGTGCCGACGACGTGCTGCTGCCGCGCGGCACGCCCTGCCTCACGCCCCTGCCCGGCACCCCGCGCCGGCTGCCCCCCGCGATGCTGTCCGACCTGCTCGCCAGGCGTCCGACGCCGCTCGTCTTCGAGACCATGCACGACGCTCGGCTCTTCGCCGAGCAGAACGAGATGCACTTCTACACGTGGGGCGGCACACGCTGCTGCCTGGCGCGCGGCGCCACGCGCGCGACGCTCGTCGGTCACCTGACCAGCCTCACGCTCGTCGAGCCGGACGAGATCGTGCTGGTGCTCGAGGAGGTCAGTGGCGCCACGACCGGCGAGTCCGACGACCGGAACCCGACGCACCGTCACGCCGTGCGGCTCACGCGCGTGCGCCTCGTCGAGGACCCGCTCGGCGGCCAGCTCGAGGCGGATCCGCTGCTGCGCTCCGATGACGCGGTACCCATCACCGAGATCGAGTGGCGCCGCGAGGACGCGCTGCCCTTCCCGCTGTGTATCAGCGTCGTCAGCGACGGCGCACTGGTCGAGGACGTCGCCGTGGCACGCGGCAACATCGCGCTGGCGGACCACGGCCTCACCGGACCCGCGGTCGAGCTCGAGCCGCGCGTGCCTGCGTCACGCGCGGCCGTGGCGATGAGCGGCGTCGCCTTCTGCGCGGAGGCCCCGCGCACGCTCCTGCCGCTCCGGTTCGCACCGGCGCTGCCGAACCTGCCGCTCACCATGGCCTCGCCGTACGATCACGAGGACCCGCCGCCCGCCAGTGCCACGCTCCGCCAGGACCCCGCCGCCGCGCTCGGCGAGATCGAGCTGCGTACCGGGACCGATCCCCTGCTGCCCGTGTGGCGACCGGTGGCGGATCTGCTCGCGGCGGGTCCCACGGCCGAAGCGTTCGTGGTCGAGCTCGAAGAAGATGGCATGACGACGCTGCGCTTCGGAGACGGCGCCCATGGTCGCCGGCCTCCGGAGGGCGAAGCGTTTACGGCGACGTACCGGAGAGGGACGGGGGCCGGTGGAAATCTCGGAGCCGAGGCCCTCGCGCACGTGCTGAGCGCGGACTCGGGCGTCATCGGCGTGCGCAACCCGCTGCCGGCGCTGGGCGGCGTGGAGCCGGAGTCGAAGGAGCACGCGCGCACGCACGCGCCCTCCGCTTTCCGGACCCGGGAGCGGGCGGTCACGCCCGACGACTACGCGGACCTGGCACAGGGGGCGGGTCACATCCAGCGCGCGCGCGCCGCGCCGCGCTGGACCGGGAGCTGGCTGACCATGGCCGTGACGGTCGACCCGGAGGGCGG
Source organism: uncultured Gemmatimonadales bacterium (assembly GCA_963798855.1). Lineage (GTDB taxonomy): Bacteria > Gemmatimonadota > Gemmatimonadetes > Longimicrobiales > RSA9 > CAWCUU01. Next base: position 131,612 of record CAWCUU010000004.1, read on the forward strand.
TGAGGTGCTCGCGCCCTCCGTGCGCGACGCAATCGTCGGGCGCCTCGACCGATACCGCATGGCGGGCCTCGACGTCGCCGTGCGCGAGCCACGCTACGTGCCTCTCGAGATCGCGCTCACCATCTGCGTGGGCCCGGACCACGTGCGCGCCAATGTCGAGCAGGCACTCGTCGAGCAACTCGGCAGCGGACGCCTTCCGGACGGCAGTCGGGCACTCTTCCACCCCGACAACTTCACGTTCGGCCAGGCCCTCTGGCTCAGCCAGGTCTACGCCGCCGCCCGCAGCGTGATCGGCGTCGCCTCGGTGGACGTGACCGCCTTCCGCCGCCAGGGCGACACGGGCACGGCCGACCTCGACGCGGGCCGCATCCGGCTCGCCGCTCTCGAGCTCCCTCGGCTGGCCAACGATCCCAGCTTCCCGGAACGCGGCGTGCTCACGCTCACCATGCAGGGGGGCAAGTGAGCGGCGGAACGGCGGCGACCTGCGGCTGTTGTGCCGGCCGTACCCTCTCGACGCCCATGACGGTCGAGAACCGGCCGGGTCTCTCGGCCGTGGCGTACCGGGTCGGAACGCACCCGTACTTCAAGGCCAGCCTCCTGGCCCGTCTGGCCGGCTCCAACCACCCCGCGCTACGGCGGCTGGCCACCCGCGAGGACGACGATTTCGCCGTCGCGCTGTGCGATGCCTGGGCGACGATCGCCGACGTGCTCACGTTCTATCAGGAGCGCATCGCGAACGAGAGCTGGCTGCGGACGGCCACCGAGCGCCGCTCCGTGCGCGAGCTGGCTCGACTCATCGACTACGCGCTGCGTCCCGGCGTGGCGGCCGGGACGGCCCTGGCCTTCACGATCGAGACCGCCCCCGGCGCGCCCGAGGAGACGCTGGTCCCGACCGGCACGAAGGTCATGAGCGTACCGGGCCCCGGCGAGGTGCCGCAGACGTACGAGACGACCGCGGACCTCACGGCGCGCGGCGCATGGAACCTGTTCCGGCCCCGCGATAGCAGACCCGGCGAGATCGTCGGCGGAGATGTCACGGCCACGATCGCCGGTGCCGCCATCGGCCTCGAGGCGGGCGACCGCGTGCTCTTCCTCGGGGCCGGGCGACGAGCCAGCGCCTCCAGCGCCGACTGGCAGGTCCGCACGCTGACGGACGTGATCGTCGACCGTGGGCTCGGCCGGACCATCCTCGCCTGGGCTGACCCGCTGCCGTCGCTCGGCGCGCCGGTCACGGCACACCCGCTCACCCGCCGCGCCGGCCTCTTCGGCAACAACGCGCCGGATCCGCGCACCCTCGCCTCCGACACCCGAACGGCCTACGCCGGCCAGTTCGTGTTGACTCCCGGTGGCGCACTGGTCGACTGGAGCTTCCCGCTCGACTCGCCGCACGTCTACCTCGATGCCCCTCTCGCGCCCGCTCTCGCCGGGACCCGGGTGCTCCTCGAGAACGAGGACGACGCCTCGAGGCTGTACGACGTGACCGCGGCCCGTACCTTGAGTCGCAGCGCCTACACGCTCTCGCTGCGCACGACACGGCTGACGCTTACGCCGACGACGGACCTCGATCTCTACCACGGCAGCCATCTGCGCGGCTCGACCGCGTTCCTCGCGGGCGCCGCGCTGCCGCTGGCCGAGCTGCCGCGGACCGAGCCGGTCGAGCAGGATGCGGTCGTCCTCGACGGGGTCGTCGACCTTCCCGCCGGGCGGCTGGTCCTCTTCCAGGGTACGGACGCGGTCACCGGCGAGAGCGCGGGGGAGAGCGCGGTCGTCCAGCAGGTCGAGCCATGGGGCGACGGTTCGCGCATCCACCTGACCGCGGACCTGAAGCACGCCTACCTGCCGGAGACGTTGACCATTTCGGGCAATGTCGCGCCGGCCACGCACGGCGAAACCGTACGCGAGACCATCGGCGGCGGGGATGCTTCCAGGCCGTTCCAGCGCATGCGGCTGAAGCAGGCGCCGCTGACGTACGTGCCCGCGCGAACGACGAGCGGCGCCGCCTCCACGCTCGAGGTGCGCGTCAACGGGCTGCTGTGGAAGCAGGTACGCTCGCTCTTCGACGCGGGCCCGCACGACCGCGTGTACACCGCACGCCAGCTCGACGACGGGTCGACCGTTCTCGAGTTCGGCGACGGCGTGAGCGGCGCCCGGCCACCGACGGGACGGGAGAACGTGACGGCCACGTACCGCAAGGGCACGGGGCTGGACGGTCTGCTCGCCGCGCGCCAGCTGAGCCAGCTGCTGACGCGCCCGCTCGGCGTGAAAGACGTGGTCAACCCGTTCGCCACCGAGGGGGCGGAGTCGCCCGAGTCCATAGACGCGGCGCGGAGCAACTGCACGCTCAGCATCCGCACGCTCGAGCGCGTCGTCTCGCTCCAGGACTACGAGGACTTCGCCCGCGCGTTCGGCGGCGTCGCCAAGGCGCTCGCCACCTGGTTCTGGGACGGCAAGCGGCGGGGTGTCTTCCTGACCGTCGCCGGCGCGGATGGCCGCGCCGTCGACGCCGGCTCCCAGCTGCGCGCCAACCTCATCGGGGCGCTCCGCGACGCCGGTCACCCCGGTCTCCCCATCGATGTCCGCGGCTACGTCGACCGCCGCTTCGGCGCGCGCATCACCGTGGCCACGGCGGCGGACCGCGTCCGCGAGACCGTGATCGACGCCGTCCGCGCGGCCGTGCTCGAACGCTTCGGCTTCGACGCCCGCTCGCTCGCGCAGCCGGTCACCATCGATGAGGTGCTCGCGGCCGCGCAGGCGGTCCACGGCGTCGTCGCGGCCAACGTGACGCGGCTGAACTACGACGCGCTCGGGGACGTCGAGCCGCGCCTGGCGGCCGACGGCCCGCACGCCGGCGGTGCCACGCCGACGGGCGCCGAGCTGCTGACCGTCGACCCCGCCGCACTCGAGCTGGGAGACCTCGCATGACGACGTTCGACTCCGAGCGGCTGCTCTCCCTGCTCCCCGCGGTCTATCGGGTGCGCGACGCAGAGCAGGAGGGCTACGACCCGCTCCGCGGCGGGCCGCTCGAGGCGCTGCTCGGCATCATCGCCGCGGAGGTCGGCGGCGTCGAGGAGGACATCGCTCAGCTCCACGACGACCAGTTCATCGAAACGTGTGCCGCTTGGGTCGTGCCGTACCTGGGCGATCTCGTGGGCGATCGTACCCTGCCCTTCGCGGACCCGACGACGCGCTTCCATACCGAGCGCGCGGAGGTGGCCAACACCATCCGCTACCGCCGCGCCAAGGGCACGGCCGCGATCCTCGAGCTGCTGGCGCGCGATGTGACGGGCTGGCCCGCGCACATCACCGAGTACTTCCGGCTCCTCATCACGACGCAGCACCTGAACCACGTGCGAGCGGCGATCACGGCACCGGACCTGCGCCGGATGCCGGACCTCGAGCGCCTCGGTGGCCCGTTCGACACGGTGGCGCGAACCCTCGAGGTACGCCGCATCGCGTCCAGTCGAGGCCGCTACGCCATCGCGAACATCGGCATCGCGCTCTGGCGCCTCCGCCCTTACGACGTGGAATCGGCCTCGCCGCGCGCCAATGTGTCCGCGACCGACCGTCGTTTCCACTTCGACCCTCTCGCGCTGGACTCGCCCCTCTTCAACCCGCCGCGCGTGAAGCCCAATGACCGGGACTTCGTCACGGCCGTCCACGTCCCCGACCCGCTGCCCCGCCGCGCGCTCGCCCGCGAGCTGAACGCCCGTCGCGCGGCGATCGTGAACGGCGACGACGTGCACACTCAGTTCTTCGCCGACGACGCACCGTTCGCGATCTCGGTCGGAGGCGTCCGGGTGCCCGACGAAGAAGTGCTGATCTGCGACCTGTCGACCTGGACGACGGTACCCGCCACCCGCGACTACCTCCGCCGCAGCGACGATACCCTCGTGCCGCGCACGATCGGGGTCGCGGTCGATCCCGAGCTCGGCCGCTTCGCCTTCCCGGCGGCCGTCGATCCCGCGCGCGTGCGCGTCTCCTATACGTACGCCTTCGCGGCCGACATCGGCGGCGGGCCGTACGACCGCACGGACTCCATCGCCGCCTGGCTCGATCCGGTGAGCCGCCCGATCAGCTTCCAGGTGGGCGTCAGCGCCGACCCCGACGTCGTCGCGAGCTCCAACCCGCCGGACAGCACCGTCGTCGGCAGCGTGGCCGAAGCGCTGGCCGAATGGAAGACGCACGTCGCCGCGAGCCCGGATGCGTTCGGCGTCATCGCCATCATGGACAGCGCCAGGTACGACGAGACGTTGACCGGCGTCGACCGCGTCGAGGTTCCCGCCGGCGCCCGTCTCGCCATCGTCGCCGCCGGCTGGCCCCGGTTCGACGCAGCCGGTCCCGGCGGACCGTTCCGCCCGCTCGGCGGCCTCACGGCCAGCGCGCTGCGACCGCACCTGCGGGGGGCCATCTCGATCTGCGGCACCGCCGCTCCGGATGAGGAGCTGCCCGACGGCTCGACGCGACGGCGTCTCCCCGGCGAGCTGATCCTCGATGGCCTGCTCATCGAGGGGGACGTGCGCGTGCTGGTCGGCGACCTCGGGCGCATCGAGCTCCGACACTCGACGCTCGCGCCCGCCAGCGGCACGCTCGCAGTCAACGGGTCCGTCCAGCCGGACCTGCAGAACGGGGATCTCGTCGTCGTGCTCGAGCGCGCGATCGTCGGCGCCGTCACCCTGCCCGACAGCATCCGCTCGCTCACGATCCGCGACTCCGTGGCGAATGGTGCGATCGCCGCCCCCGGCGCCCGCTTCGACGTCGCGCGCGCCACGCTGCTGGACGCAGCCGACGTTCTCGAGCTGGACGCGAGCGACACGCTCTTCGCGGAGCCCGTCACCGTGGCGCGTCGTCAGAGCGGCTGCGTGCGCTACTCGTACGTGCCGCCCACCTCCGTCGCGCCCCGCCGCTTCCGCTGCCAGCCGGAGCTGGCGGTGGATCGGCTCGCCGACGCTTCGCTGGCGGCCGAGACCCGGCGGCGCATCAGGCCGTCGTTCACCTCTCGCAGCTACGGCCGTCCCGCGTACGCGCAGCTCGCTGGGCGTTGTCCGGTCGAGATCCGGACGGGCGCCAGCGACGGCGCGGAGATGGGTGCGTTCAATCTCGTCAAGCAGCCTCAGCGTGAGGCCAACCTCCGGCTCAGGCTGCGCGAGCATCTGCGCGTCGGGCTCGAGGCCGGATCTTCCTACAGGACCTGAAGCTCGCGGTTCGGAGGTCGTGATGAAGGGCGATTTCAGCCGGCTCACATATGACAGGGCCAAACGCTACACCGCCGTGCTCCAGCAGCAGGGGCGCGTGCTCAGCGATGCGGACTGGAACGAGGCCGAGGCGATCGAGAGCGGACGGATCGAGCAGCTCGGCGCCGAAGTCATCGGGCCCACGGGCGCGCCCAAAACGGATGCCGGCTTCGACATCACCCCCGCCGGCGGAGACCTGATCATCGGGCACGGTCGCTACTGGGTCGACGGCATCGCGTGCGTGAACCCGGCGGACACGCCCTACTCGGACCAGCCGGACTTCCCGGCCGCCGTGGTGCCGCCACCCGAGGGCGCCGGGCTCTACGTCGCCTACCTCGACGTCTGGCGGCGGCACATCACCGTCCTGGACGACCCCGAGATCCGGGAGCCCGCGCTCGGCGGCCCGGACACCGCCACCCGCCTGCGCACGGTCGCGCAGGTCCGTCTCGTGCGCCTCGGCAATGCCGATGTGGGCGCCACGTGCGAGGCCACCCTGCCGCTCTGGCATGCCGCTCTCGATCAGCCACGCGGCACCCTCGCCGCCCGGCTCGGCCCCGTCGGTCCCGACCCCAGCCCCTGTGAGCTGCCGCCCGGCGCCGGCTTCCGAGGACTCGAGAACCAGCTCTATCGCGTCGAGGTCCACAAGGGCGCCGACACCCTCGCCGATGCACGCTTCAAGTGGTCGCGCGACAACGGCAGCGTCCTCACCGATATCACGCAGTTCGACGGCACCGGCATCTTCGTCGAGGATCTCGGCCGCGACGACGTGCTCGGCTTCGCGCCGGGACAGTGGGCCGAGATCGTCGACGAGCGCTCCGAGCTGCTCGCCGCCCGTGGCCAGCTCGTCCAGCTCGGCACCATCGACCCGGATACGCGGCGCATCGAGATCGTCGATCCGTTCACCGCCGTGCCGCTCGACCGCGGACCCAGGCTCCGCCGCTGGGATCAGCACGGCTCCGCGGCGACCGCCGACGGCGTCGCCGCCGCGCTGCTCGCTCCCGCGAACACCGACATGGGCCTGGTGCTCGAGGACGGCGTCGAGGTCGTGCTCGAGGACGGCGCGTACCGCGAGGGCGACTACTGGCTGATCCCCGCCCGTACCGCCCTCGGCCCCTCCACCGACTCGCTCGATTGGCCGAGCGACGCCGGCACCGGTGATCCGCTCGCTCTCGAGCCCCACGGCATCGAGCACCATTACGCGCCGCTCGCCGTGGTCAATTTCGACGGCGTCGACTTCTTCCCCGCCGACCCGCCGGACTGCCGGAAGCTCTTCCCCTCGCTCACCGGCATCGCCGCCGCGGACGTCTCCTTCGACAACGCCGCCTGCGCGCTCGACGGCGCGACCACCGTGCAGGACGCCGTCGACGCGCTCTGTGGCATCGCCAACGACGACGACCTGCGGCTGCACCGCCGCATGCTGCACGGCTCCGGCGTCGTGTGTGGGCTCAAGGCGGTATGCACGCCGGACCGCCTGCAGGTGCGCGTCCAGGAAGGGTACGCCCTCGATTGCGACGGCTACGGGGTCAGCGTTTCGGCGCCGGGGTCGCTCGTCGACGTCGTCGCGACGGCCGAGACCCTCGAGCTGCTCGACGGCGCCGGCTCGGGCGAGGTACTCGTGACGCTCGCCCGCGACGCGCAGACCGGCGATGCCGTCTTCTCCATCGAGCCCTACCAGTCGCAGACACTCTGGGAGGAGGTGCTCGAGGGATCGCTCCTCAAGGACTACTACGACAACGCCATCGCGAGCCTGCTCGATTTCTTCAGAACCGAGCTCGCCCCCGTTGCCACGTCCGGCGTGCCGGTGCCGGAGCGGAACCGCCGGCTCGTCGCGCTGCTGAACCTGCTGATCCAGCTCGTCAACCCGGCCAGCGGCCGCTACGTCTTCCTGTCGCGCGCCGAGCACGACCTGCTCCGCGGCTTCTACGACCGCCTCAAGGACCTCCTCCGCAGCGAGACGTTCTGCGGCCTCTTCGATCTCGACCACGAGTTCCCCGAGTATCCCTATCCCCCGCCCCAGCCCGAGGGCATCCGCACGGACTTCGGACTCTTGCGCTTCCACCACCGCCTGAAGCTCCATTCCACGCGCAACTGGGCGTACACGTGCGGCACCGGAAACGGCATCAACGTCTTCGACCTGGACACCGGCGAGATGATCGCCGACCTCGTCTTCCCCGCCAACGTGCAGCTCGACGTACAGGACGTCGCCGTCTCGAGCGACGGCCGAACGCTCCACGCCGTCGCGCTCTTGCAGGGCTCGTCGCCGCGCGACGCGGTCTTCGCGCAGGCCTCGATCGCCGCGGACGGCACCCATACCTGGGACCCGAAGACCACCAACGTTTGTGACTACGAGTTCGTCGCGCTCGCGACCACGCCGCTACGGCCCGGCCGGCTCATGGCACTCGCCCGCGGTCGCGGCCTCTACGACCTCGACCCCAACGCGATCGGGCCCGTCCCCGGGGCCGCCGTGCCCTCCTTCAACGCGACGGGGCTCCTCGCCGTCTCCGCCGACGGCCACTGGGCCTTCGCCGCCGAGAGCACCGCTGCGCCTGTCGGAACGCTGGTCACGAGCTTCACGCGCATGCGCCGCATCGACCTGACCGCGATGGCAGGCGCGCCCGTGCTCTACAACGTGGCCGGCACCGACTTCGCCAACAATGCGGTGCTCGCCGACACCACGCTCTGGGTCACGGGGGACCCGCAGCCCGGCCAGACCAAGACCCTCTGGTCGTTCGACATGAACACCGCGGCACAGGCTCATCCGCCGACCGACCTCCTCGTCGATACGCCGAACCGCCTGGCCGCCGTGCCCGCGCACGACGCGCTGCTCGTCACGCTCGCCGACCGCTACCTCGCGCGTCGCTTCCAGCTCAGCAACGCCGCGGCCGTCGCGAGCTTCCGCGTGCCGCTCCAGATCATCCCGGTCGACCTGGCCACGGCCGCGGACGGGCGCACCGTCATCGCCGCGAACTACTTCAGCTGCACGCTCAACGTCATCGACACCGACTTCGTGCTCGCCGGCGCACCGCCGCCGTCCTACACCATCGACCCGCCCAGTACGTTGCGGCAGTACCGCGAGGACGTCCTCACGGCCTTCGGTGACCTGCTCAGTCACCTGCTGTTCTACCTGAAGGACAAGTTCTGCGACCAGTTCCTGATCAAGTGCCCAACTTGCGGCCCGGACGAGCGCGTCATCCTCGGCGCGGTCCGCATCCAAAGCCGCAAGGTGTACAAGATCTGCAACTTCACGAAGCGCCACTACGTGAAGTCGTTCAACACCTACGGGTACTGGCTGTCGACCGTACCCGTGATCCCGCTCGTGAAGCGGCTGTTCGCACGCTTCTGCTGCTGGGTCTTCTAGTCTTCGCCGAGGAGAGGTCGCCATGACCGAATTCGAGATCGTCGGCACCGTCGTCGAGCGCGGCACGCAACACGGCGTGCAGGGCGTGCGCGTCGAGGCGTGGGACCGCGACACTCGGTACCACGACCTGCTCGGCTCCACGGTCACGGACGGCGCGGGCCGGTTCCAGATCCGCTTCACGGACGAGTACTACGGCGATTTCCAGCCCGACCGGATGCCCGATGTGTTCTTCCGCGTCTTCCGCGACGAGACGCTGGTGCTCAGCACGCAGGACCACCCGATGGAGAACGAGCCCGGTCCCATCATCCGCGTCACCCTCGAGCTCGACCCCGTGGTCGAGCCACAGGTCGCCGACGACCGGGTCAGCGCCGTCACCGCCATGAAGGCGATCACCTTCCTCCGCACGTCCGACTTCCGCGGCGTGCGGCGCGAGACCGGAGACCGGGCGAGAAGCGCCGGCAGCTTCCTTGGCTCCATGCTGCTCAACGGCTTCCGCCAATGGGATTGGCAGCCGATCCGGACCGCCGCGGTCCGCAAGGCCGACATCGTCGACCAGGACACGCAGACCGCGCAGACACGCCTCGCCGAGCAGAAGATCGAGGTCGCCGGCGTGGAGACCTACGACCCCGGGCTCAACCGTGATTCCGTGCGCCTGCTCACCGCGATGCCCGTCCGGCTGCAGCCCGGCGAGCGCGTCGTGCTCTATGAGCAGGATGGCAAGGTGAAGTACTACGCGCGCGTGAAGGAGCAGCCCGCCGCGACCATCGACCAGCAAGCGGTGCAGCGCCTCGGGGGCGAGCTCGACTCCGTGAAGGGCCAGGTCGCCGAGGTCGACTCGCTGCGTACCGCGGTCGACGGCCTGAAGGCAAGCTCCGAGCAGGAGCGCGAAGCTACCGCCACGGACCTCGCCGCGGTCCGGACCGACCTCTCCGATCTGACCGAGCTGAAGCGAACGATGGCGGCGATGCAAGCGGACCTGACCGAGCGCAACCAGACGATCGCCCGGCTTCAGGCGGAGCTCGGCGAGGTGAAGGCGTCGCAGGCCCGCATCGAGCAGACGGACATCGTGCAGCGCATCACCTCGCTGGAGACGCGCGTCAAGCGGAGCGGATCGGGCGGCGGCGATGGCTGAGCCCGCGCCACGCCCGAGGACCGGCGGGCACGAGCGCGACGTCCACGGCCGCAGAACGAGAGTCACGAGATGGCGCCGATGAGTGAGGAGAGCAGGTGACGCGTACGCACGCATCGGCGATGCCTGCCGGGGCGCCGGACAGGCCCGCCAGGCCGAGCCCGATGCCGAGCCGGCCACTCCAACGCAGATGCTCATGCGGCGGGCACGCCGGCGCGGGCGGCGAGTGTGACGCGTGCCGCCGGAAGAGACTCGCCCGGCATGCCGTCGCCGGACACGAGGCACCCGTAGGTGCCGCGCCGCGGCTCGAGAAGGTCGTCGACAGCGTGATTCGTCGCCCCGGGCGCGCCATCGATGCCGGGACCCGCGCCGTCCTACAACCGCACTACGGAGTCGACCTTTCGCGCGTCCGGCTTCACACCGACGAGGCCGCCGCCCGATCGGCGCGATCCGTCGACGCGATCGCCTTCGCCGCAGGCCGCCACGTGGTGTTCGGGTCCGGGCGCTACGCGCCGCACACGCCAGACGGGCTCCACCTGCTCGCTCACGAGCTCGCCCATGTCGGCCAGCAGCGCGCGCAGGACATCTCCGGTACTCCATCCCTCCATATCACCGCGCCGTCGGACCCCGCGGAACGGGAGGCCGATCACATCGCGGACGCGGTCGTGGGAGCGACCGATCGACCGGCGCCGCCTTCCGCGCAAAGAACCGCCGCCTCGCCGCCCGTCGTCGCGCGCCTCGTCTCGGCCCACCACACCCGCTGTCCGGCGAACGCCAACGGAGCCTCCGCCACGCCCGCGGCGGACCTCGCAGCCGCCGACCGGGCCGCGCGGGCGCAGTGCACCGCGACGGCCTTGCTGCTCACCATCGCCGGGGTGTTGACGGAGAGCGGCTTCCGCAACCCCGGATCGGGCGTCGATCAGGCCTATCGAAACACTTTCGGGCTCCCGGTTCCCCAGGGACGTGGCTTTTTGAATCGACTCGGTGGTGGCGTGCGTCCGACGCTCAATGAGGCGCTCGGCGAGGAGATGCAGCAGCTTGCGCTGCGATACCAGCTGATGGCGCGCTTCTTCGGGCAACCGATTCCCTACCGCTGCGACGCGCGGCCGTTCGGAGGCTGTCCCGTCTCGGCGGCCACGTGTGGCGTCGGCGACGCGGCCTCCTGCGCCGGCATCGGAGCCATCTTCCTCTGCCCCACTTATTGGGGGTTCAATCGGGAGCAACAAACCGGCGTCCTGATCCACGAGGTGGCCCACATCCAGTGGTCGAACGTCGTCCACGGGGCTCGAGGATCCGGCGGGAACTTCCGACACGCCGATTGCTACGCCGCGCTGTCCTCGCAGATCTTCGGCACGACCCTCGCCCCCACCGGCGCCCCGTGCGTCGCGCCGGCGCCGTGACGCCGGCCAAGACCGCTCCCGACGCCGGCGGCCCGGTCTACAGGATCTCCTGAATCGGGTAGACGTAGACCAGGTACAGGTAGAAGAAGAGCAAGGAGATCACCAGGATGATCACGCCCAGCACCGACGACTGGACTCGAATGCCTTTGGCCGACACGTCGAGCTGCGTCTCGGCAGGCGTGGATCCCGAGACAGCGAGATCCCGCTTGAACTGCAGCCAGGAAAAATAGAGGCCGACCAGCACCAGGAACACGACGACGATGAAGATCACGATCGAGGAATGGAACTGCCACCGGAACACTCGGGCCCTGTGACGGAAACCCTCGACCTTGTAGTCGTACTGGCTCCGCAGCGCCAGCAGATACGATCTCGCCGTCGTCGAATCCAGCGTCGAGAGAGCTTGAAGCGTGGAGCTCGTCGGTAGCACCGGAGCGAAGCCGTCGGAGGAGTCTGCCTCCTGCCGCTGCTGGACAAAGCGGTTGAGAATCTCGCCGCGCGACGTGTCCTGCGCGGCCGGCTGCCCCTCCTGCGGTCCTGCGGACGCGTAGAGCGCCAGCGCGAGCGCTGCGATCATGATCGTCATCGCTGCATCCCCTCCATTGAGTCGCCGAACCGTGTCCGCTATCTCGCGAGCAGCGACAGGGCTTCGAGCCGGAGAAAGATTCGATCCTGCAGATTCTTGCCCTCCTCGAGCGTGAGGTAGTTGTTCACCGCCGCCTCATCATTGACTGCTCCCTTGATGTCGTCGAGCAGATTCGTGGCGACGGCGTTCAGCACCGCATCCAGGTCGTCACGTGCCAGGAGATCCGCCGGAAGATCTGGGATCTCTTCCCTTTGCACCTGCTCGCACTGGACCATCGACCTCGTGCCATCCGGACGGATGATCGTGTAGCCACAGGAGCCGACGCGTTGTCTGCGGATCGTACCATTGGGGTAGCGGGTCTCGACGGTTCCATCCTCGAGGAAGGTACGCACCGGCTCTGGCGATTGGGGCGCGGCCGCTTCGGCTGGCGGGCGCGGCTCGACCGGACGCAGGACCACCGGCTGGCGCCCCGGATACTCGATCAGCAGATGGCCGCTTGCCGTTCCGCCGCCGAAGTTCACGATCGCAACCTTCCAGTCCCGACCGCGGCGCATGTGCGCCTGACCGACGTCGAACTCGACCACGAGAGGGCTGCTTCCGTCGCGACGCGCATAGTAGCCGGTCTGTCCCGGCCCGTTGAGGATCAGGGCGAGAGACCGCGCGGATCCGCTCCAGATGACCTGGACCCTGATCCTCCCCGGCCGCAGCACCGTGACCTCCGCCACGGTTCGGTCTCCGCGAGCCGTGTCGACCCGGAATGCCTGGTCGAGCACAGCAGCGCGGAGCGGCACACGCTGGCCGAGCACCGGCCCGGCGCAGCAAAGGAACGCGCCGATCAACAGGACGAGCCCTCGAAGTGCAGGGGGTCCGCTCGTTCTCGTCATGGGATCCTCCCCTTTCAGTGCGTGCCGGTCCGGATCGACTGTGCGCCGACCGTCCGGCACCCCAAAGCTCTCGATCACGGACCTGCTTCAACAACCCAAATGCCCCGAAGGCAGGAAGGGTTACAACTCCCAGAGCGAGGTCCGGCTCGGCGCCCGGGGCGGAACCCTGCATCCGGGGCGCGTAACGTTTCGGGGTCGAGCGGCATCCAAGGTGCGGCGGGACACGTGCGCACGGAGACGGATGAGGTGGGGTGGCTGCCGGGGCATTTCACGAAACGCGTGGATCCGCAGCCGCCGCAGCTCGCGGGAAACCCGGTGCCGCCGCCGAACAGCGTGCTCGGCCTCGATCCTCCCGCCGGCGCCATCTCTTCGTCGTGGACCAGCCCCCGGTGCAGGCGTGGGCGGGCAGACCGCGTCGGCATGCTTCCGTGGCGAGCGGATCCCCGAATGGCACCCGATCCTCAATCCGGCCACACGGAAGGCGGGCCTCTGGCGAGACAGGCCGTTGGAGGTCGCGCTGGATGACGTAACACCCGGGCTGAGGACCAGGCCGCTCACCTCCGTTCGCGCGGATTCCGCTGGAAGTACCCGCGCACCTCCCTCACGATGACCGGCGACAGGATGAGCAGGCCGATCAGGTTCGGGATGGCCATGGCGCCGTTCATCATGTCGGAGAAGTCCCACACGAACTGGAACCCCGCGCGCTGCTGCGCCGCGAACTGGAGCACGGCGGCGCCGAGGAATGCGCTGAAGACGAACACGACGCGATACGGCTTGATGGACCACGCGCCCACCAGGTACTCGATGGCGCGCTCGCCGTAGTAGCCCCAGCCCAGGATCGTCGAGAACGCGAAGAAGGCGAGGCCGAGCGCGACGATCGCGTCGCCGAACGTGCCGGGCAGCCCGGTCTCGAACGCCTGCGCGGTGAGCGGCGCGCCGGTGAAGGCGGCGTGGGTGATGGGGTCGACGCGCGTCCACGCGCCCGTGGCGATGATCGTGAAGCCGGTGATGGAGCAGACGACGATGGTGTCGATGAACGTCTGCGTCATCGAGACCAGAGCCTGGCGCACGGGCTCGGTCGTCTGCGCGGCGGCCGCCGCGATGCCGCCCGTGCCCAGCCCCGACTCGTTCGAGAAGACGCCGCGCGCGACGCCCCAGCGGATGCCCGCGCGCAGCGTCGCGCCGGCGAATCCGCCCACCGCCGCGCTCGGCGTGAACGCGTTGCCGAACACCAGCCGCACAATGTCGGGGAGGCCGCGCCAGTTGATCGCCAGCACGAGGAGCCCGCCCGCGATGTAGAAGACGATCATGATCGGCACGAAGAAGCCCGTTACGCGGCCGATGGACTTGATGCCGCCCAGCAGCACCATGCCGGCGAGCACGGCGATGACCACGGCGGTCCAGACCGGCGGCACGCCGAACGCGCTCTGCAGAGCGTCCGCCACCGAGTTGGACTGGACCATGGAGCCGATGCCGAAGGTGGCGAAAGCGGCGAAGAGCGCGAACAGGAAGCCAAGCGTCTTGCCGAGCGGGCCACCCACGCCGTCGCGCAGGTAGTACATCGGCCCGCCGGCCATGTTGCCCTGCGGGTCGACCTCGCGGAACCGCACGCCCAGCAGCGCCTCGGAGAACTTCGTGGCCATGCCGAACAGGCCCGTCATCCACATCCAGAACAGCGCGCCGGGGCCGCCGGCCGCGATCGCTGTGGCCACCCCGGCGATGTTGCCCACGCCCACCGTGGCCGCCAGCGCCGTCATGAGCGCCTGGAAGTGCGAGATGTCGCCCTCCGCCCCCTCCTCGCGGCGCTTGATGAGCGCGAAGTACAGCGACGGCAGCAGCTCGCGGAACTGGATCCCCTTCAGCAGCAGCGTGAGGTAGATGCCGGTGCCCACGAGCAGCACCAGCATAGCCGGGCCCCACACGAACGAGCTGATGGACGCGACGACGGAGTGGATCGACTGCATTCGCGCATGACCTCGGGCCGGAGATTCGCACGGCCGCGCGCCGCGCGAAGTGCCCGGCCGCGAGCCAACCGGGCCACGCTAGGCGATGCGGGGGGCGTGGGGCAATAGTGGCGCCTGGGCCGGGCTTGGCGCACCGGTGCACCATGAGCTTCGCCGCCGTGCACACGCACGTGGCGGTGCTGGAGCGGGCCTGCGCGTGGCCGCCTGAGCTGGGACGCAGCGGGCCGGCCGGCGCGACCTATCGGCCGATCTCTTCGATGCCGTCCCGTAGCCGGGGGGAACGCCCCAGCGCGCCGAGCCCCGACCACCTACCCCCGGGACAGGTGCTCCTGCACGATCTTCCACTGCCCGCCGATCCGCCGGAATACGGCGGTCCAGGCGCCGCGGACGACGTGCGGCTCGTTGTTCGGCGCGATGTGCGGGATCTGCCAGGTGCCGGTCAGCGTTGCGGCGTCGGGGCCGAGGCGGTAGACATACACGGAGTCCCAATGCCACGTCGCGTTCCGCATGTTCTCGCCGACATACGTCCAGAACGTGCGGATCCCGGCGCGCAGGGAGTCGGGCGTGGTGATCAGCTCTCCGCCGCTCGCGGAGATGACGGATCCCGTGTCCGGATACAGCGAGCTCATACGTTCCACCACACCGGGGCGGCTGAAGTCGTAGGCCGCCTGGATGAGCTCTTTCAGGGTGTCGGCGAGCGCGGGATCGGGGCCGGACGGGTGGGCGGGCGCGCCGTCGCCACAACCCGCAAGGGCCGCCGCGGCGATGCACGCGAAGAGCAGGCCGCGAACCTTACGCCCGGTTCGGTGGTAGGAGCCAGTCAGCATCCCCGAAGGAAAGGTCCCCATGCGCGCTCCATCGCTCTTCATCGTCGTCTCGCTCGCCGCAGTGGCCGGCGCGTGCTCGCGCCCGGCGCCGCACCCGGATGCCAGTCTCGACCGGGATCTCGACCTCGCGCTCGACCGCGCCGGACAGCCCGATCAGGTCGTCTCGAAGATCGAGCTCGAGGGCGAAACCGCCACCAAGCCGCCTGCGTCGACCGCGGCCGGGCACGCGCGGTCCGACGCGCGTACGAGTCGCACGTCGGCGGCGCACGCGCTCAAGCTCGCGGGGAAGCCCGCACCCTCGCCGACGGTGGCTGCCGAGCCCGCCGCGGAGACCGCGACTACGGCAGCGGCCCCGGCGTCCTCCGACGGCACCGCCTCACCGGCGACGCCGCAGCCCGCCGATCCCCCGCCCGCAGACCCCGATCCGGCGCCGGCGCCCGAGCCGACTCATACCGGCCGCGGCGGCGGATGGTTTCCCGAACCTCCGGACATGGGCGTGCCGCAAACCGATGGGACGGACGGCATCGGGATCGGTCTGCCCGGCGGCGGCGTGATCATCATCCGCGGCGGCGGATCGGGCAGGGACCCGTGCGATAAGCGCCACCCGCGCGGCCCCGGCGGCATCGGGGGCGTGGGCATTCCGGGGATGCCGGGGCTGCCCGGAGGCATCGGGCGCGGGGGGACGAGGCACGGACCCCGCATTGGAGGGATCGGCGGGATCTTCGGGCATTAGGGGACGGCGAATTCGAAGTTCGAACCAGGAACGAGGGCCGGCGCCGCGTGAGGTGCCGGCCCTCGTTCTTTGTCTTCGCGACGATTCGGACCGGGCACGGCAGGCCACGGTGACGGCAACGGCGCGCTCACCCGCGTCGGCCTCCGCCACCCGTTCGTGCTTTGGTTGCGCTAATAAACAAGGTACATGCCTTGACAATATCCGCCCGCTATTCCATCCTGCAGGCAGCGGTGCGGGGCGCACCGATCGGACGAGCAGCGGAGGCGAGCATGACACAGATGATGGGCAAGGATCTCGGCAGCCGCACGGTTGGCGACGTGGTGGCGGAGGACTATCGGCGGGCCGCGGTTTTCCAGCGGTTCGGCATCGACTTCTGCTGCGGCGGTGGACGCAGCGTTGGCGCGGCGTGCGAGAGGAGCGGCGCCGCACTGGACGAGGTGGCGCGGGCGCTCGCGGCCGTCGGGGGGTCGAGGGATGGAAGCGAGCCGGACGAGCGCACCTGGGAGCTGGAGGTGCTGGGAAAGCACATCGTCGCCGTGCACCACGGCTACGTGCGCGAGGCGCTGCCGGCGCTGCTGCAGTTCGCGGAGAAGGTCGCGCGGGTGCACGGCGCGCGGCACACGGAGCTGTTGGAGATCCGGGCGCTGGTGGGGGAGCTCGCGACCGAGCTGGTCCGGCACCTCGAAGACGAGGAGCGGGACCTCTTTCCGCGGGTCGCGCGGCTGGTCGCGGCGGGGCGGGACGGCGAGGCGGCTCCGCCGGCGGAGGCGGGGAACGCAGCGGCCGGCGCCGGGGCTCCGCTGGGCGCGCTGGAGGACGACCACGAGCACGCCGGCGCGATCATGCACCGGATCCGCGAGCTGAGCGGGGGCTTCGCGCCGCCGGCGGATGCGTGCACGACGTATCGCGCGCTGTACGCGAACCTGGAGGAGTTCGAGTCGGATCTGCACCGGCACGTGCACCTGGAGAACAATGTGCTCTTCCCGGGGGTGCGGGCGCTGGAGGCGGCGGAGGCGTAGCCGTGGCGCGGCGGCGTTGGAGCGGGCCGGGGTTGGAAGCGCCGGGGATGGGCGACAGCCGCAGCTCCATCCTGACGGTGCTGAAGCAGCTGGGCAGCGCGACCATTCCGGTGCTGTCCACGCGCGTGGGTCTGAACGTCGAGACCGTGCGCGAGCACGTTCGGATCCTGACGTCGCAGGGGCTGGTGGTGCGGGACGGTACGCGCAGCAGCGGCCCCGGCCGGCCGGAGGTCGTCTACGCGCTGACGCCGCAGGCGGAGAAGCTGTTTCCGCGACGGGAGGGCGAGCTGCTGCGGGCTCTGGCGTTGCACCTGAGGGCGTCGGGCAACGAGGAGCTGCTGCGCGAGTTCTTCGACCACCTCATCGAGGAGCGGCGTACCGAGGCGTTGGCGAGGGTCGAGCACCTGGAGGGGCGGGAGCGGCTGGAGGAGGCCGCGAAGATCCTCTCGGAGCAGGGTTTCATGGCGATCGTCGAGGAGCACGGCGGCCACGCGCGCCTGCGGCTCTGCCACTGTCCGTTCCGCGGCCTGGTGGAGGAGACGAAGATCCCCTGCCGCGCGGAGATCGGCTTCGTGCGCGAGCTGGTGGGGGAGGGACTCACGCGCGTGAGCTACATTCCCACCGGCGATGCCTCCTGCTCGTACGAAGCGCCATGAGCGCCGCCGCGCCCGTCCGGCCCTGGCCCTCGGCCCCGGCTTCCGCCACCGGCCTCGCCGCCGCGAACGCACCGCCCTTCCTGCTGCCCGGCGAGCACTTCGCCGCGGCTCTGCTCTTCCTGGTGCTCGGCGCCGTCGGCGTCGTGGTCGTGGCGCCGGACCTGGCCTCGGGCTTCTATCCATCGCCGCGGGTCGTGGGCGTCACGCACCTGTTCACCCTCGGCTGGATCACCACCTCCATCATGGGCGCGCTCTATCAGTTCCTGCCCGTCGCCCTGGGAGAGCCCATCCGTTCCCGGCGCGTCGCCCACGCAACGTTCGTGCTGTACGTGCCCGGCCTGCTGGCGTTCGTCGCGGGGCTGCTGTCCGGCCACAAGGACGTGATGCTCGTCGGAGTCGCCGCTTTCGGCACGGGCATCGTGCTGTTCGCCACGAACCTCGGCAGGACGCTGGCGCGCGCGAAGCGACGCGGCCTGACCTGGTGGGCCCTGGCCGCCGCGGACGCGTTCCTGCTGGTCACGCTGCTGCTCGGCTCCGCGCTGGCGGGCAACCTCCGCTGGGGCTACCTGGGCGGGCACCGGCTCACGGCCCTGGGCACGCACCTGCACGTAGCGCTCGCCGGCTGGGTGCTGCTGGTCGTCATCGGCGTGGCGCACCGGCTCCTGCCCATGTTCCTGCTGAGCCATGGCGCCGGCGACCGCGTCGCCCGCGCGGCGGTGGCGCTGGTCGCCTCCGGCGCGGCAGCGCTCGTCGTGCTGCACCACGCACCGGCGCTGCTTGGCCGCTGGCTGCCCGCGGCGCTCATCGCCTCGGGGCTCGTCTGCTTCCTGGCGCAGGCGCGCCGGTTCTATACGCATCGGCACCGTCCCGCGCTCGATCCCGGCATGCGACTCGCCGCCGCCGCGCTGGGTGTCCTGGCGGTGGGGCTGGTGCTGGCCGCGCCGGTGCTCGCCGGCGCGGCGTCGCCCCGAATCGCGACGGCCTACGTCCTCGCCGTGCTCATGGGGATCAGCCTCTTCGCCGCGGCGCACTATTACAAGATCGTGCCGTTCCTCGTATGGTACCATCGGTTCGGCCCGCTGGCCGGCAGGCGGCCGGTGCCGCGGGTCTCGGAGCTGTACTCGGCGCGCCTGGCCAGTGGGGCCGGCGCCCTGCTGCTGGTCGGTGCCGGCGTCCTCATCGCCGCCGTCGCCCTCGGCTCTCCGGCCTTCGCGCGGGGCGGCGCCGCCGCCTTCGCCGGCGGAGCGGCCATCGAGGCCATTCGAGATGCTCAAGCTCTCCAGGACGAAGCCATGAAGGACGATTCCCGGCGCCGCTACGACGCGGCCCTCGCCCGGCTCGACGACCTGCCCGACCCTGAGGCAGGTCCAGGGTCGGCTGGCGACGAGCCCGTGGAAGCACTGGTGCGAGATGCGCTCCGCACCGTGATCGACCCCGAGATCGGGCTCGATATCGTGACGCTGGGACTCGTCTACGAGCTCCGCGTTCGGGACGGCATCGTCACCGTCACCTACACTCTGACGACGCCCGGCTGCCCGCTGGAGGAGCACATCACGCGCGCCATCCGGGACGCCGTCTCCTTCGTGCCCGGCGTCCGCGAAGTGCGGCCGAAGCTCGTCTGGGAGCCGCCCTGGCACCCTGGCATGATCCGGGAGGGAGCATGGTGATCCGCAGGGAGGACCGCGTCTCCGCCGTGCTGCGAGAGGACGAGTCGCTGATCGACGTATTCGTGTCCCTGTCGCCGGCGTTCGAACGGCTCCGCAACCGCGCCATGCGGAAGGTCATGTCGCGGCTCGTGACCGTGGAGCAGGCCGCCCGTGTGGCCGGCCTGGACGCCGACGAGCTGGTGGCCCGGCTGAACGCACGGGGCCGTGCTGGGGACGGTGCGCCGGAGCCCGCGAATGCGCGCGACGGCCTAGAGGCGACGCCTGTGGCGGCTGTCACGGCCGCCTCCCCGGAGTTGCCGGCGCGGCTGAGATCGATCCCTCCGGACCGCGTGGTGGACCTCGACGTGCGCGAAGAGCTCCGCAACGGACGGGAGCCGTTCAGCCGCATCATGGCCGCCAGCCGCGAGACCCCGCCGGGCGGGGCGCTGCGAGTGCGGGCCATCTTCGAGCCCGTGCCCCTCTACGCCGTGATGGCGAAGCAGGGCCTCGCGCACCACACGGAGCGGCTCGGCACGGAGGACTGGCGCGTCTGGTTCTATCCGTACGACGACGCCGGCGCCCCCGAGGCGCCGGCGAGGGGCCACGTGCCCGGCTCGGTTGCCGTCGCGGGCCACGCCGGCGAGGCGGATTCCGCCAATGAGGCCGAAGGCGACGTCGTCGTGCTGGACGTCCGCGGTCTCGAGCCGCCCGAGCCGATGGTGCGTACACTGGTGGCGCTGGAGTCGCTGCCCGCCGACGCGACGCTGGTGCAGATCAACGTCCGCGTGCCGCAGTTCCTGCTGCCCCTGCTCGGGGAGCGGGGCTTCGCCTACGAGATCCGGGAGCAGGAGCCCGACCTCGTGCGCGTCTTCATCCGACGGGCTCCGGCCGAGTGAGACCGCCGCGCCCTCGAGCCGGGCGAGTCGTTGGTGCTGGTGAACCGTGCCCGCAGGAGAAAGCTGATGCCTTCGATCCAGAGACCGCTTTCCGGTGACGTCCTCGTCTTCGACTTGCAGGAGGAGCGCGAGCGTGCCACGGACCCGGAGATCCTGAAGCGCAGTGGCCGCAACGCACGCACCCTGCTCAAGAGCGGGGCGCTACGCTTGACGCTGGTGGTCGTCGCCGCCGGGGGCGAGATCCCCGAGCACGAGGCTGATGGGGTCATCACCGTGCAGCCCGTGCAGGGTCGTATCCGCTTCAGCGTGACGGGGCAGCACCACGATCTGGGGCCCGGCGACCTGCTGTCGGCCGGGCCGGGAGTCCGTCACAGCGTCAGCTCGGAGCAGGGCGGCACGTTCCTGCTGACGGTGGCTCGGGGCGACGCGGCTGGCTGACGCATGTACAGCCTCGTTCGCCGCAGAGAGCGAAGCACCTCCGCGCAGTCGGGCGGAACCCGCGGCTTCACCTGACGCATGGCGCCTCCACGGCCGCCCGGCAACCGTCGGACACGCGCGAAGCGCGCCCCCCGACGCCCATGTCCCGCGCATGCTCCACCAGCGTCTCTTGTACGTGCCGTCTCGCCCGGAACAGCCGCGTCGATCTGCCCGGGGCGGCCACAATGGCGGACCCGGGCGACCGCCCGGCGCCGGAGCCGGAGGTGGTGACGGACGCCGAGATCCGGCGCCGTGAGCGCGAGAACATCGTCGCCGCGCTCGGTCTGACCGGCGGCAAGGTCTCCGGCCCGGGCGGCGCCGCGGAGCTACTGGGGCTGCATCCGGGCACGCTCACCTCCCGCATCAAGGCGATGCGAATCGAGAAGCCGCACCGACGCCGCACACCCTGACGTCGGGCCGGCCCTGCCGAGCTCAGCTTCACAGCATTGCCCTCATGATCTCTGCGACCGCGCGCAACCGCAGATCCGACTCCCGCTCCAGAGCGGCCACGACACCCTGACGGTCCTCGATGGAGCGGTTCTGGTTGAACTTCAGCTTGCCTTCCAGCCGCGTAATGGGGATCTCGAACCCGACGATCGCCTGGAGCTTGGACTCCATGGCCGGCTCGGCACTCGCCGGGTCCCACGGCTCCGCGACGTGCGCCTCCTGGATGCGGACGAGTTCCTCCAGCTGCGCACGCACCACGGCCGCGTCTTCTACGAGGCGGGGTACACCGTAGGCGTGCACGGCGGCGTAGTTCCACGTGGGCACTGTCACCTTCTGCTTGTACCAGGCCGGGGAGATGTAGGCGTTGGGCCCGATGAACGTCACCAGGACCTCGCTCCGGCCGTCGAATGTCCGCCAGTGGGGGTTGGCCCGGGCCATGTGGGCGACGAGCGTCCCCTTCGGCCCCCGCTCCGGCTCGACCAGGAACGGAAGGTGGGTGGCGAGCGGGCCGTCGTCGCCCGCCCCGAACAAGGTCGCGAAAGGATAGTCCCGCATCAGCTGGAAGAGGACGGCGGGATCATCCTCGCGGAAGCTCCGGGGCGTGTACATCAGCGCACGTCCTCGTGGTTCAGGCTGATGGGTTCGTCGTAAAGAGCCTCGGCCTCGCTCAATGGTACTCGCCGGCCCCGGACAGCTTCGGCTGGATCTGCTCCTCCGCCAGTCGGTCGTAGAAGTCGGCGCGATCGGCCATGCGGACCACCTCGGCCCGCATGGAGGAGAGCTCCTGCTCGAACAGGTTCATGCGCCGCTCGATGACGACCGTGGTGTCGCTCTCGGACCGCCGGTCGATCATGCGGGCCATCGCGTCGACGATCGGCTTCAGCGCGAAGCGGAGCGTGAACCCGGCGACCGGCGTGAACAGGATCAGGCCCATGACCACGATTGTGACGATATCCTCGTCCATGCTGTCTCTCCGTCTTCATGTTCGTGGCCGGTGCACCGCGCTTGAATGAGAAGTCCGGCCCCTCCGGACAGGTTCCCAGGCACCGGTGCCGAGGCAGCTGGCGCGCGCCGCGCCGCTGGATCGCGGGTGAACGCGGGCGACGACGGAACTATCACGACCGCGCCCATCTTCTTCATCGGCACGGGCGGTATGCGCCCGCACCAGGTGCGGCTCGAGGGTCGAGACGCATCCTCGGACTCTTCTGCTCTGAGGAGGAACCGATGAGCCGGATCGTGCCGGCCGCCCCCGCCACCTACCACGCACCCATCCGGCCGTGGGCTGGCTCTTCGCCGCCGCCATTGGGCCCCCTGCTCGCGGATCCCGGCCCCGCGGGAGGCGCCCTCCGGCGCCTTGTCCCGGCCGGGCTCCTCTTCACGGCGCTCGTGGTCGTGCAGACGGCGACGGTTGCCCACGCCAACCGCACGGAAGGCATCGCGCTCGGGCTCGCGGATCTCGCCGCCCTCGTGTTGGGGTGGGGGTCCGTGGGCCGCATGGTGATGCACGTCCGGACGATCGACGACCGGCGGCTCCGACTGCTGGTGGCCGAACGGAGAGCCCGCGCCGCTCTGGAGGACGCGCTGGAGTCAGGGGAGAACGTCCTGGCCATAGTGGGCCACGAGCTCCGCTCGCCGCTCAACACCATCGCCACGGCCACGGCGCTCCTCATCGACGGCATCCCGCCCGCGCAGGAACAAGCCCGCTACCTCGCCATGGTGAAGCGCGCGGCGGATAGCATGGCGCGTCTGATCCAAGACCTGCTGGACAGGGCCCGGATCGAGAAGGGATCGCTGCGGGTGGTCCCGATCCCCACTCGACTCGATCGCCTCATAGCCGAGGCCTGCGGGGAAATGGACCAGCTCGCCGTTCGGAAGCACCTCCTGCTCCGCTGCGACGTCAGGGAGCTGCCGAGGGTGCAGGCGGACTCGGAGCGGGTGCGGCAGATCCTTGCCAACCTGCTGACCAACGCGATCAAGTTCACGCCTTCGGGCGGCGTGGTCGTCGTATCGGCAACCGCGACCGAAAGCCACGTCCGCGTCTTCGTCGAGGACTCGGGACCCGGCGTGCCCGAGGAGGAGCTGCCGCATCTCTTCGAGCCGTTCTGGCAGAGGACGTCCCCGGCCTCCCATGATGGAGTCGGGCTGGGCCTCTACATCGTCCGGGCCCTGGTGGAAGCGCACGGCGGTGAGATCACCGTCACCTCATCCGCCGACCTCGGCAGCAGGTTCGACTTCACGCTGCCGCGGTCGCCCTCCGGCTACCCCACCGCCGACGCGTAGTGCGCGACCACCTCACAGGCCCGGCCCATGCCATCGAGGCGCATGAACTCGGCGGCACGGAGCCCCCGGACACTCTCGTACTGCACCACGAGGCTCGATTCCCCGGGGTACGCCCCCTGGAATCTGAAGAGCAGGTGCGGGTACGTCTCCAGCCCACGAAGGAAGTAGGCCCGCAGCGCGTCCTTCCCATGCACCATGCTTCGGCCCGGGCCGAGGATACGCTCCACGAGGGGCGAGGTGAGCTGGACCGTGTCGCCATAGTGCGAGAGGATGCGTTCGATGTCGTGGCTGTTCCACGCGTCGATCCACGCGTGCGCGATGGCCGTTGCCTGCTGATCCGTCACGTGGACTCCGTTCGGCTGTGAGATGGGTCCCGATCATGAGTCGCCCGCGTCGGTGCGCCGGCATCGCCGAGGGGGCCCTGGTACACGCGGCGCGGTGCAGCATCGGCTAGAAGAAGTCCCGCCGCGTCGCCCTGGTTCCCCCTGAGCGACCCTGGGGCGGAAACCGCGAAAGGAGCGGATGGAGACGGCGTAATCATGGATGACACGAGGGCGGTGATCGCGGGCCGAGGCGAGCGATCCAACCTGGAGCGGACCTCTCGTCCGCCGCGGCTGGCTCGCCTACCGCCGGAGCGCGAAAACCCAAGGCCAGCTCCGGTCGTAGCCGTCACTGGGCCTCGGTTGCACCCGCGACGCCGCACGCGACCAGCACCTCGCCGGGTGCGTGGAACCCGTCGGTATCCTCGAGCGTGTCCAGGAACGCTGCGACCTGCGCCCACGCGGCCGCGCGCACGGGCTCCGGGGCGTCGGCGACGATCGCGCGATAGATGCCGAATGCGTCCTTCATCATCGCCAAGGTCTCGCGCGCCGATTCCATTTCCAGGGACACTCGAACCGTGCGCTGCTCGACGGATTCAAACCCCGTATCCTCCAGCAGGCGCTCCAGGACACCTTCTCCGCCGAGCGCGAAGATGCCCGGCTGCCCCGGCGCGGGCGGCGCCTTGCCCGTGTGGTGCAGCATGAGCCGCAGCGGCGTGGCCATGAATGCGTTGGCCTCGGGGGTGGTGAATACGACGGCGGCGAGCCGCCCGCCCGCCCTGAGCGCGCGCCGCACTGCGCGCAGCGCGCTCGCCGGATCCACGAACAGCATCAACCCCAGCTGGCAGATGCACGCGTCGAAGCTCGCGGGCTCCACGTCGAGGTCCTCCGCCGCACCGAGCCGCGTGCTCACGTTGTCGAAGCCGCGCTGGCGAGCCCGGGCATTCACGTGGTCCAGCATGATCTGCGCGATGTCGCTCGCGACGACCGCCCCGTCCGCGCCCACGCGTTCCGCCGTCAGCAGCGTCTGGTTCCCCGCGCCGCATGCGAGGTCGAGGACCCGGGAGCCGGCCCCGACTCGCGTCATCTCCAGCATCGCTTCCGTCGCCGGCGCCATCCATCGCGCCAGCACCGGCTCCCAACGCGCCCAGCCGCCGCCCGCTTCCTCCCACTGGCGCCGGATCTCGAGCTTCTGGTCGGACATGCCTGTGCCTCCCATCGAGTGTGCAGTAGGGAATGGAACAATATCGGGGTGCGCCACGAATGAGGAACCGTTTGATGGGGTCGCCCTGGAGGGGCGCTACCTACCGCCGCCTGACCACCTCTTCGTCCAGCCGGGTTCCGAGGCGGTCCCTTTCCACCTCGAGGTCATACCGGGTCTGGAGGTTGAGCCAGAACAGGTCGGACGTGCCGAAATAGCGCGCGAGGCGCAGAGCCGTGTCGGCGGTGATGGACCGCTTGCCATGGACGATCTCGTTGATCCGGCGCGGCGGGACGCTCGTGTCCCGCGCCACGCGGTACTGGCTCAGGCCCATGGGCTCGAGGAACTCCTCCAGCAGGATCTCGCCTGGGTGGATCGGCGCCATCTTCGTTCCCGCCATGCTCGCTTCCCTCAGTGGTAGTCGACGATCTCGACGTATGCGTCGCCGTCCTTCCAGACGAAGCAGATCCGCCATTGATCATTGATCCGAATGCTGTGCTGGCCCGAACGGTCCCCCGACAGCTTCTCGAGCATCTCACGGAGTAGCGCTCGACCTTCATCATCGCGGTGGCGATGGACTTCGCGAGCGCCCGACACTCCTTGCGCGGCGTCGCCTGCGGTGCCGCCGACGGCTGCGGCCGCGACCGGGAGCGCCGCCTGCGGCGCGTTGACGAAGGGCGACGGTTGCAGCGAGTCGTCGCAACTTCCGGCGGGGTCACCCTCGTCGTAGTCACCTTGACTGGGCTAGATCCGAAGGACGCCCGCGAGCACGGTCCGAGTCGCACCTGACAGCAGGACGCGATCTCCGCTCAGTCGCACCCTGACGCGACCACCCCGGGGAGACGCTTGGAACGCCAAGAATTCGCTCTGGCCCAGCAGCGGGGACCAGTACGGACCGAGGCAGCAATGTGCCGAGCCCGTGACGGGGTCCTCATCAACACCCACGTACGCCGCGAAATAGCGCGACACGACGTCGTACGAGCCATCCCCGCATCGACTCGTCACTATGACTCCCCGATCGGCGACCTCGCGTAGCAAGCCGAAGTTCGGGGCGAGGTCGCGGACCTCCGAGTCATTGGACACCTCCGCGAGGTACTTGCCAGGTCCGGCCAGGAAGCGCACAGGCGATATTCCAAATGCTGTTGGGAACCACGGGGGAACAGGCGCCGGCTCACACCGAACGGCAGGAAAAACGAGCCCGATGCCGTCGTCCGTCCTGCTCGCCGCCAGAGGCCCCGACATGGCCTCGAACGTGACGGGCCCGTCCTTCGCCAATCCGTCTTCGTAGACCGCGTGAGCGGCCGCCATCGTAGCGTGCCCACAAAGGGGGACCTCTACGGTCGGACTGAACCAGCGGATGGAGAACCGATTGGCACTCTGCGGCCGGACGAACGCGGTCTCAGACAGGTTCATCTGGCGAGCCACGAGCTGCATCCAGGCCACATCGTCCTCGCCTGCAGGCAACACGCAGACCGCCGCAGGGTTGCCATCCGTTCCGGAGATACAGAAGGAGTTCACTACGTAGATGCGGACAGTGTGATCCATGGGTTCCGCGTCCCTGGCTAACGGGCGTAGTGGTCGGCACCCATGAAGTGCAGCGAGACGTACCGCTGTCCCCCGACGACCCAGCTATCGTGGTTCGGTGGTATGTAGAAGACGGTCCCTGGCGTCAGGTCGATCAGGGTTCCGTCCGCCATCTCAGCGACCGCATGGCCCTCGACGACCATCCCCACGTGCTCGACGTCGCACATGGTGGAACCGGCGGCCCGGCCAACGTGCTCCGACCATCTCCACCCCGGCTCGTAGGTCGCGCGTCCGATGGTCATCTCTCCCACGCGCAGAACCTCGAACATGCCTTTCTCGAAGTGGAGTACCTCGTCGGGCTCGGGAAACTGTTTCGTCACCGGTGCAGCCATGCGACCCTCCATCCCTATGCGGTGTGGATGTGCTTTTTGAACTGGTTCCAGGTTCGACGACGGTCCTCATCCATGACGGGCATGATGTCGACCCTCATGTCACGGGGCGCGATCGGCTCCTTACACTCCGAGCACACGAGCTGCGGTGCGGTCTGATGACCGCACCTCCGATGCAAGAGTTGGAGGAACGGCCCCACCTCGTCTGCCCTCCATCGACTTCCCCACTGAGACATCGCCAGGATCACCGGATAGAGCTCGAGGCCCTTTTCAGTGAGTCTGTACTCCCGCCGGGGCGGTCGATCGTGGTACTTCCGCCGTTCGACAATGCCCTCCCTTCTCAGGAGCTTCAGACGGCTGGACAGAAGGGCAGGCGACATCCGAGTGTAGCCCTGGAACTCATCGAACCGTCGTGAACCCAGGAACAACTCGCGCAAGATGAGCAGGGTCCATGGATCTCCCACGATGGCCACCGTCCGCGCCACCGGGCATTTCATCTGGCCAATCTCGGAGACGCGCATCGGACTCTCACTTGTAACTTCTGATTACGAAGTTACTCAATCTAGTCGCGCCCCTGGTTAGGCGTCAAGCCAATCCGATGCCCTCGACTGGCACCTGCGATCCGTTCGGCGAGAACCGCCGCGAAGCGTTGCGCGGCTCCCCGGGCCTGTCGGTAGCTCGCACTTACACCGGGGTCCTCATTCCTCTTGCCGGGCGGTTCCGCTAGGTTTATGCGGCGGCCGTGTGGCGCACACGCCGGCGCTCTGTCTCCCCGTCCTTCGCGGATCACCCTTTGCCCGACTTCCGGGACCGGCTCCAAGAGGTGCTTGGAAATGCCTACGCCATCGAGCGCGAGCTCGGCGGGGGAGGTATGTCGCGGGTATATCTCGCGATTGAGGTCGCGCTGGGCCGGCGGGTCGTGGTCAAGGTCCTCCCGGCCGGGCTCGTGGGCGATGGCTCGACCGCACGCTTCCGCCGCGAGATCTCCCTGGCCGCAACACTCCAGCATCCGCACATCGTCCCGCTGATTTCCGCCGGAGAGATGGACGGCCTCCCGTATTACACGATGCCATACGTCGAGGGCGAGTCGCTGCGCGAGCGATTATCGCAGGGGGAGCTTGCGATACCGCAGACGATCTCGATCCTGCGCGACGTCGCGCGAGCTCTCGAGTACGCGCACGGCAAGGGCATCACGCATCGAGACATAAAGCCGGACAACGTGCTCCTGGCCGGGCACTCAGCCGTAGTGACCGACTTCGGCGTCGCGAAAGCGATCAGCGGCGCTGTGCTCGCCGACGACACGATGACCGCCGTCGGTACCGCGCTCGGCACTCCGGCGTACATGGCGCCGGAACAGGCCGCAAGCGATCCGGCAGCCGACCACCGCGTGGACCTGTACGCGTTTGGCGCGATGGCGTACGAGATGCTCGCCGGACGTGCACCGTTCGCCGGGCGAAACATGCAGGCGGTGCTGGTTGCGCACGCGATCGAGGATCCAGCGGACATCGCGTCCCTCAGACCGGCAACGCCACGGCGCCTCGCGGGCCTCGTGATGCGCTGCCTCGCAAAGCAGCCTGGAGACCGGCCGCGAACGGCCGCTGATGTCGCGCGGGAGCTCGAGATGGTGGGCACGCCGCTCGAGACCCTGCCGCCAGGTCGACCGCACATCCGCACCGCCATCTCCACCTCCTCGCGTCTTCGGATCTCCATTCTCGTGGGCATGGCCGCGCTCGTCGCGCTTGCCATGGTCTGGCGAGAGCTCGCTGCCGGAGAGGAGGGTGCGATCCGCTCCATCGCCGTCCTGCCGTTCGAGAACACGAGCGGCGATACGGCGCTGGACTACCTGCAGAATGGAGTCACGGATCACGTTCGCGATGCGCTGAACGCGCTTTCGGAGCTTACCGTCCGGGCGCGAAGCTCATCACAGCAGGTGAAGGGTCGGAATGCGCGCGAGGTCGCCTCGGCACTCGGGGTCGCCGCGGTGGTCCAGGGAACCGTGAGCGGCTCCATGAACGGTCTCCACATCACGGCGGAGCTCGTGCGCACGGCCGACGACGTCGCGCTCTGGAGCGCGACATTCGACGGGCGGCCGGACGACCTGATCGGAATGCAGGATTCGATTACCCGCGCCATCACGGGGAAGCTGCGCCTGGCATCGGCAAGGCTCGGCGGGAACGACCTCGCCTCCGCCGGAGCTCGAGGCACCGCCGACGACTCGGCGTACGACCTCCTGCTGCGCGGGCGCTATGCGTTAGATCGCATGGAATTCATCGGTGCGGAACAGCTCTTTCACCAGGCGCTCGAGCACGATCCACGCTTCGCGCGGGCGCGCGCATACCTCGCGGTCGCGCAGGCGGCCCTACCTCTGATGGGCGTCGGCCCTCTCGATTCGATCGTCGCCGAAGTCCGCAAGAACGCCAATGCCGCCCTCGCCGTGGATTCCACGGTTGCCGAAGCCTACATCGCGCTGTCCAATGCGCTCGGAGCCGAGATGCGGTTTGGAGAGTCGCTCGTTCCGCTCGAGCGCGCGGTCGAGCTCAATCCGAATCATGTCGATCTGTTGCTCGCCTATGCGCTGGCGCTCGCCTCCGTCGGTCGGGTGCCGGAAGCCCTGGCCGCCAGTCAGCACGCGTACGCGCTCGACCCCTTGTCGCTGAGCGCGTCGGGCATCTACGCAAGCCATCTGGCACTGTCGGGCCGGATCGACGAGGGGCTTGCCGGGATGAAGCGTGCCCTGTCGCTCGATCCGAATGAGGCCCTCATTCAGCGCGAGCTCGGGTACACGTTCGGATTCGCCGGTCAGGCCGACAGCGCGTTCGCGCATTTTCAGGCGTCGTACGCGCTGGATTCGCTGACCTTCGGCGGTCGGAGCAATCTCGTATTCGGCTATGCGCTCGAGGGTCGCTGGCATGACGCCGCCCGCGAGCGCGGGCTACTGGAGCAGAGCCGTGGTCGGACGTCACTGAACTACGAGCTCGCCATCAGCGAAATCGCGTTTGGCGAATACGACAAGGCGATGACCTCACTCGAGCGCTCGGTCGAGGCGCGCGAGCCCTTGCTGTGGGTCAAGAGTCTTCCGTGCGATCCGCTGTTCGATCCGCTCAAGGCAGATCCGCGATTCGGTGCCCTGATGGCGCGGATCGGTGCCAAGGCCTGTGCTCCGACCCTACCATGGCCGATCGTGAACGCCTCCAAGGTCTCGATCCACCATCCAATGAGGTCGCACGAGTCAAGGCCGCGTGCGTAGGGCACAACGTGGCGTGGGAAGCGCTGGAATCAGGAAGCTGGCCACACCTACCTCACGTTAATACCGGGGACGGATGCCGTCACCGTACGCCAACGACGCTTCCCCCACCCTCTCTCCCGACCACCAACCCGCTCGGGATTCGCTCCGCCAGCGCCGGCACGTGCGTGATCACCCCCACCATCCGCTCCCCTTCACGCAACCGCTCCAGCGCGTCCACAGCGAGGTCCAACGCCGTCGGGTCAAGGGTCCCAAATCCCTCATCGATGAACATCGCTTCAAGACGGGCGGCGGCGGAGTGGCCGGCAATGTCGGCGATGCCCTGGGCCAACGCGAGCGCGAGGGCAAGCGAGGCCAGAAACGTCTCGCCGCCCGAGAGAGTCACGACGCTCCGGCTCTCGTCGGCGTTCGCGTGGTCGATCACCTCGAAGCCGTCCTTCGATGCGGTAAGGCTGTAGCGACCGTCCGAGATCGTGAGGAGCTCGTTGGAGGCGCGGAGTGCGAGCTCGCGGAAGCTCTCGTCCAGGAGGAAGGCGATGAACTGGTCCTGCCGCAGCTCCGTCCCGAGCTTTTTGTAGAGCTCCATCCTCGCGCGCCTCTCCTCGAGGTCAGCGAGCATCTTCTCCTTGTTCGCGAGGCTGTTCCGAAGCGCCTTCGCTTCTGTGGCCATGCGATCCGCCGTCCGCCGCGCCTTCCCGGCGACGTTCTCCAGGACCTCCACGGTCGCCTCGGGCTCGACCTTCCCCGGCTCGAACCCGGCGCCCTCGGCCAAGCCCCGCAGCGTGTAGTCCAGTCCACTCAGCTCCTCTGCGATGCGCTCGGCCACGACTCCGGCGAACGCAGGTCTAATTCGTTGCGGCCGGCGCCCCGCCGGACCTTTCCATTAACGGTAAATGAGATCGCACGCCGTCCGATTTCGGTCCCCATCGACGAGAGGTGGCAGCGACCGACGCTGGCGTTGACGGCCGCGGCGAGGAAGGCGCCGAGCATCCCCATCGGCGCGTGACGAACCCCTGCCCTCGCCCAGGCGGCAGAACGGCAACCCATGTATGTGAAGGCTCTCCACCCCGGGCGACTCACCCGGCGGCGGACGGAAACCGGCCCTCTTCGAGGCCGGCCAAGAGGTCCAGGAGGCCGGCAGCCTCCCACGCCTGAGCCCGCTGCTTCTTGGACAGCGGGATCAGCACTCCGGCTTCCTGCAGCTGCTGCATGGCAACGTAGGTCTGAGGCTTCGATCTCCGTGTGACTGCTGCTGCGATCGGCGCGGTTATCACCGGGTGGGCCGGCAGGATCTCGATTACGGCCCATGCTGCGGCGTCGGCCCTTGGAGCGCTGGCGCCGGAAAGCATCTTGCTCCACTCGCCCGAAAGATCGGCGACTGCTTCCAGGTACTCCGCAGCGAGTCTCGCCGCGGTGCCCGTTGCTGCCGAGAAGTGCTCGATCCACGCCTCGACCTCGCCCTCGCGGTAGGACGTAAGCCCTCTGATATACCTGTCTCGGTTTGCGGCGAGCGCCACGCTGATCGGAGGCACGTACGCAGGTGCGACGCGACGTCGCCGCAGGACGACGTGGATCAAGGCCCGGCCGGTCCGGCCGTTCCCGTCGTCGAAGGGGTGAATGGTCTCGAACTGAGCATGGACGAGCGCTGCTTGCACCAGCGGCGGCAGGATCTCGTCGTTTATCGCGTCGCAGAGGTCGTCGAGCAACCGTTCAACGTGCTCCGGAGGGGGCGGCACGAAGTCCGCTCCGCAAGGGTTGTAATCGTTGCCGCCAATCCAGTTCTGAACCGTCCGGAGTCGGCCCGCGATCTTCTGATTGGGCGATCGCTCCATCAGCTTGCGGTGAATCGCAACGATCTCGGCGAGACTGAAGCGGCCTGTCTCTGCCGCCTCCTCGATCGCCAGCTCCATGGCGTCGATGTTCGCTACGATCTCCACCGCCGTAGGCCCAGCTTTGCCGCCTGATTCCATGCGGACCTCTGCTCTGGCGAGCTCGCGGACGCCCACCTGCATTCCTTCTACCTTCGAGGATGCGATCGACTCGGTACGCAGAAGCAGGCGCGCCAAGGGAGCGAGCGCCGGCCGTGCTCTGGCGTTGAGTACGCGCACTGCCGCTTCGGCGTCCGCAGCAACTCCCGCGACATCGGCGCGCAGATGGAGATCGAGCCCGGCCAACGGATCTGGCAGGAACGCCTCGTACCGGCAGGCACGCCGATATTTTGGGGGTGCATAGATCGTGGGATCGTGGGCCCACACGAGTTGTAGGACTTGCCCCGGCACCTTCGCGATCTCCTTGCGCTGCTCCTCGGCGACCGTCGCTTAGTTAGGTTTAGCGGTTAGCCCTAACGAAGGCAAGGCCGAAGTTCAGGTTTACGCGCCACCGTGGCACCCTGCACACGGACCCCTAACTCCCGACGCCCCGGTAGTTAGGACTCGTGGTCATCCCTAACCAACATGACTGGATCGTTTAGGGTTATCAGCCGGGCGAGGCCTGCCGGTGTCTCCAGGCGGGCAATTAGCGAGGAGCGATGGACTGCCCGACGATCCGGACGAAACGTCCGCGATGGCGCGGGCGGCAGTCTACGCCGAAGCATTGCTCAGGTGGTGAGGGCCAGGAATCGAACCTGCCGACATTACGCGCCTCCATCGCCTACGGCGCACCTGGTTGCAATGCAACCCAAAAACCGAACAAAGGCGAATACAGGCCGAGCCGTCGCCAAGCCCACCGCGTCCAATCGCCTGCGACGTCAACTCTTCCAGCTGGGCCATTCCCAGCCAATGGTAACTCGGCCTGCTGGCCGTCGGGATTTACGGCATATGCTGTTTCGAGGAGTCATCCGCGGGCTCAAACGTTCCGTCCAGTCGAGTGCTTCGGCCCAGTGGTCTCGCCCACGATCGCGATCGAGTGGCCGGCTTCGCGGTAGTGAACCGCCTGCTCGATCTTCCTGCCCCAGGCTGTCTGGACCCGATCACGACTTCCGAAGGTGCGGACAAGTAGGTAGTCCGTCCCGCGGGTGACCGAGCTCGCCACAGCTGCCGCCACGATCTGTGATCTGACGCTCGCAGACCGTTCTAGGTCCGAAGGCGAACTTGCCGGTCAATATTCCCGCGATCGAAGATGATGGACGGGGTGGGCGGTCCAGCGGGGGGCGGCGTTCTCGCCAACCAGTAGCGCCGAGTCCTCACCACTCACCTTCCGCAGCAGGTCACGAAGGTCCGCGAGCTCCTCTCCGTCGATCCGCATGTCCTCGAAGATCCGGTGGAGCCGGGCGACGATGATGCGCCCCGGCCAGTCGCCGGAGACGTCCGGGTTAGCGTTGACCCACTGCATGAGGGCACTCGCTTCGGACTCGGACACGACACCGTCCGCGAGCACGCCCTTCACGATGCCGAGCATCTCCGCGGTGGCGCGTTCGATACGGCGGCCACGGTTGAACGCAAGATTCGGTTGTCCGTGTGCGTCGAGGCCCGTCATGAGCGGTCGCAGTTCTGGGAAACGAGAAGTCCCTCTCCTACAATGCACGAGGCGGCGAAAGGGTTACAGCTTACCTCGAGCGGGCCGAACGGACTCGGGCGAAATCTACGTTGCATCCCTGGCTACGCGTTCTGAATCTTGTCGCTTGGCTGCCGCGCGAGGGTGCGAGGAGTGCCGCACACGGGCCTCTACGCCTCCGGTTTATTACCCATATTTGTTACCAATGGGCCTTTTCAAGGCTGTTGGAGCAGAGTCCGCGGCTAGGCTGTATGGCCGGAACTCGCGGTGGAACTTCGACTTGGGGAGGAAATGGGCCTGGGTGGACTCGAACCTCCGACCTCACGCTTATCAGGCGTGCGCTCTAACCACCTGAGCTACAGGCCCCAAGGTGTCCCGAGTCAGAGATCCTCCGGCATTCGAGGACCGCTGAACCCGCTCCGACTGTTGCGCCTCCTTGAAATAGCAACTGCTATTCCGGCGTCGGCGCGCTTTGCCGGCGCGGCCCATCGGCCCTCTCGGTGCACGGCGGACGTCTGACTCGGGACACCATCCGGCCGGACCGGAGCACGCAATGCTAATCAAGACCACCCATGCGTGCAACCCGTTCCCCGGCCTTCCTTCGGGGCCTCCGTCCGCCTGCTGACCCAGGTCCCGCGGCGACGCAAATCGCGTGGAATCGCCGACCTACATCCCCGACATCCTCGCCGGCGTCTCGTGGTAGGAGGCCGCCATCCACTGGCCGCCCTGCCGGACGTAGACGGCGCTCACGACGACTTCCGGATCGAGCCTGCGCTCGCCGCAGGTGCCGTCCTGCGTCGCCTTGTACGTGAGGATCGCGACGTCGTCCGTGACCGGGTGTGCGGCCCAGTCGGAAAAGGAATAGCCCTTCACGTCACACGGGTTCTTGGACAGGTACTCGATCATGTCTTCCTTGCCGGCCTCCACGCCGCCCGCATCGACGTTGATCGCGCCGTCGGTCAGGTGGGCCTTGAACGGCGCCATATCGTGGGTCTTCCATCCCTCCCAGAGGCTCTGCTCGACCGTGGAGAGGGTGGTCACCAGGTCCTTCTCCTGGGCGGCCGCAGGCGCTGGCCGCAGCGTAACGACGGCGCATGCCAGGCAGAGCGCGAGGAGCGTCGGGACACGTATTCTCATGGAATCCTCCGGGGATGAGCACTGCGATCGGAACGGGAACCTTCCTCGCTACCATTCCCCCGCACCCCGGGTCAAGAGGATCGTTGTCGGCCGGGTCCCCGCCCATGATCGCAACAGCCCCGCTCAACATCGGGGTCGAGGTCGAAGTCGAATTCGAAGTCGAAATCGAATTGCCGTACCTCACTCGGCCAGGCCAGCCGCCACGCCATCGAGCAGCGACCTCAAACCTACGAACCCCTCCGTCTTCTCCACCCTCGCCTCGTCCAGATACAGCCCCCGGTTCATCTCCACCTGCACGCAGTGGATCTCCTGCTCCGGCCGGCCGTGTCGCCGCAGGATCTCCCCGCCCTTGTACGGCTTATTCACGGCGACGCTGTGGCCTCTCGCCCGCAGCAGCTCGACCACGTGCTCGGTGAGCGCCGGCTCCGCGCTCGTGCCGTCGAGGTCGCCGACAATGAAATCGGGCCGACTCGCGCCGGGTCCATCCGGCGTCATCGCGTTGCCGACGCTCTTCATCGAGTGCCAGTCGACGTGCCAGACACGGCCGTGCGCATCGCGGAGCTCGCGCAGCAGTCGGGCGAGGCGCGCGTGGTACGGGCGGTAGCCGAGATCGATGCGACGTCGCACTTCGGCCACCGGCATCGGGGGCTCGAAAATCACGACGCCGGGCGAGACGTAGCGCCGGATCAGACCGAGCCCGAGCCGCGACTTTTCGGAGGACCGGAGTCGCGTTTCCGACTCCCCCTCGAGCACCGCGGGATCGACGTCGTTCTCGGCGCGGTTGACGTCAATGAAGGTGCGCGGCAGCGTCGCGCAGAGCAGCGTGATGCCGTATCGCACGCACCCGTCCAGCAGCTCGTCCACGTACGCGTCCTCGCCCCGCCGCAGCTCGAGCCGTGAACAGACGGTGGTCCAGCCGGCCGGATAGTCGCGGCCGCTGTGCGGCGAGTCGAACAGCACCGGCCTGGTCGGGCCTTCCGGAGCGACGACCCGAAAGGGCTCGGCCATTCAGTACCCGATCACGACCGCGACGCCGACGATCGCGAGCGCGAGCACGGCGAGGATCGCGAAGAGCGGGAACGCGAATCGGACCCAGCGGCCGTAGGAGACGTCGGCGGTGGCGAGATAGGCGAGCAGCATGCCCGACGTCGGCGTGATCATGTTGGTCAGGCCGTTGCCGAAGATGAAGGCGAGGACCGCGGTCTGGCCGCTGACGCCGGAGAGCTGAGCGATGGGCCCGAGGATCGGCATGGTCACGGCCGCCTGCCCGGACGTCGACGGGATCAGCACGTCGAGCAGCATCTGCACGAGCACCATACTCTGCGCCACGAGCACCGGGTGGTGCCCCTGCGCCGCGCCGGCCAGCGCGTGGATGATCGAGTCGAGGATCAGGCCGTCGCGCAGCACGATCTCGACGGCCTTCGCGAGCCCCACCAGGATCGCGGCGAGCATCATCCCGTTCATCCCGCCGAGGAACGCCTCCGCCGCCTGCCGCGACGGCATGCGCGCGAGCAGCGCGATGGCGAACGCCGCGAACAGGTAAACGGCGCCGAGCTCCAGGTTGCCCCAGCCCAGCTCGCGAGCGCCGTACACGATCGCCCCGACCAGTGCGACGACGACACCCAGCACGAGCAGGTGACTTCGCTCGAGCGGCGGGGCCGCGTGCGAGGTCGCCTCCGCGCGCGTCCGGCGCCCGACGGTGCGCAGCAGGTATACGATCCCGATCGCCAGGAACAGCGCGAAGGCGACGAAGCGGAGCCACGTCCCGCTGAACATCGGCACGCCGACGATCGGCTGTGCGATCACGAGCGGCAGCGGGTTCGTGACGGAGGTCATGTAGCCGATCTTCGCGGCGACCGCGACGATCGCGAGCCCCGCGAGGTTGTCGAGCCCAATGCGCCGCGCGAGCGCTACGACGAGCGGGATGACGACGAGGTACTCCGAGATCAGCCCCAGGAACGTGCTCCCCGCCGACAGCGCGACCATCAGGATCGGCGCGAGCAGCAGCACGTCGCCTTTCGTCAGCGCGAGCAGCCGGTCCAGCCCCGCGTCCAGCGCGCCCGTGCGCCGCAGCACGCCGAACATCCCGCCGATGAACAGGATCATGAAGATCAGCGGCGCCGCCCCCGCCATGCCCGCGGGGACGGAGGAGAAGATCGCGATGGGGCTGACCGGCCGGGCCACCTCGCCCTCGCCCTCGCCCTTGCCCTTGCCCTCGAAGAGCGAGTAGTCCTTCGGGATCGGCTGGAAGCTGCCCGGCACCACGAGGCCGTCGTCGCCCCGCTGGTACGCGCCCGACGGAACGAACCAGGTGAGCAGAACCGCGCCCGTGATGATCAGCATCATCATCACGATCGCGTGCGGCATGCGACGTCGCCGGGGCGGCTCCGTCCGCACGTCTGGCACGTCCGGCTCCCGTCGCGCGACGGGACCCTCGTTGCCGGACTCGTCGTCGTCGGCCGCCACCGCTGACTCGAGGTCGTCGCGGGTCACGCGCGTGGGTTTGCTGTCATCTCGCGCTCCTGGCTGAGCGCACAACTTGCCGCCGGGCGCGTCACTGGCACAACCACGGCGTCGCGGCGCCCGCATCGAGTGGGTTGCCCGGGCCGACGCGGCGAGGCTCCACTTGCCGGAGGCGTCCCGTCCCGCCCATGCGTCGGCCCAAACTGCCATGGCCGCTCGCCCTTCCCGGCACAACGCTATTCAAAGGCGCGGCGCATTCGCGGCGCGGCCTCCGAAACCAACGTTGGATCGAGGCTCCGGCAGACGCCGGAGACGCTCTCCGCGACCCGCGAGGAAGACGACGATGCGGAATCCGGTGCTGCTGGTTGCAGCCGTGCTGATCGGTGTGGCGACGAGGCCGTCGGCCGCACAGACGGCGCAGGCGCGTCCGCAGAGCTGCAGAGTCGAGGAGCTGTCCCGCCGCGAGCTCGACCTCGACGGCAACGATCTCTACGTCGAGCCGACCGTCCTGGTCCCGGACTCGAACGGCGACGTGCTGCTGGCAGGAACGCCGAACTACATCGTCAGGAGGACGCCCGCAGGCCATATCGCAAGCCAGGAAGCCGATTCGATCCTCGGCGTGGTGCTGGGTCGTGATGGGGTGCTGCGGCCCGTTCCGGCGCCGATCGACGCGCATCTCGTGACCGGCGTTCGTGCAGTGCCGCGGCGGAACGGCGGATGGCACGTCGTCTTCGGCGAGGCCGCCCCGCACGCCGGCACGTTCCCGGGCGCGGCGATCCGGCTCTGGTACGGAGTCTACGACGGCAAGAGCTGGAGTGGACTGGAGCGGCTGCCGGTGCCATCGGGTCGGTTCGATGCCTTCACCGCCTCCGATCTCCTGCAGCGCGCGGACACCCTCGCCTGGGCGATGTCCCTGCTCTCCCCGGATACGGCGGACCCGATGCCCAAGGGGATCGCGCTATTTCTCCTCGGCAACGGACGATGGTCGCCCGAGATCGTCCCCATCGACCACGGCAGCCTGGCGGCCGCGTTCTCCGATGCCCATGGCCTCGTGCTCGCCGTTGCGGAAGCCGATACGTCCATCGGGGA
>CAWCUU010000004.1:175000-496576 GCA_963798855.1 uncultured Gemmatimonadales bacterium
CTGGTTCCGCCGCACGATCACGCGAGGCCGTGAGACCGCGAACTCGTAGCCCTCGCGTCGCATCGTCTCCATGAGGATGCCGAGGTGCAGCTCGCCACGGCCGGACACGGTGAACGTATCGGGAGAGGGCGTGTCCTCGACTCGCAGCGCGACGTTGCGCTCGAGCTCGCGCATCAGGCGCTCGCGCAGCTGACGCGATGTGACGAACTTTCCATCCTTGCCGGCGAAGGGCGACGTGTTGACCATGATGTCGACGGAGACCGTCGGCTCCTCGACGGCGATCCCCTCCAGCGCCTCCGGGTGCTCGGGGTCCGCCACCGTGGAGCCGATCTCGACCCCCTCCAGCCCGGCCAGCGCGATCACCTCGCCGGCACCCGCCTCCCTGACCTCCACTCGCTCCAGACCCTCGAACGCGAAGAGCTTCGCGACTCGGCCCTGAACGGGCGTCGGCCCGGCATCGGCGTCGTCGCTTTGCTCTCCCCGACCGATCTCGTCCGGCGCTCCCCGCCCGATGGCCTCACTATCCCCCGGCAACAGGCGCCGGCGCGGAGGCAGCAGCACGATCGGGTCCCCGACGCGTACCGTGCCCCGCTCGACACGACCGATCGCGAGACGGCCCAGGTAGGGGGAGTGATCGATCGTCGAGACGAGCATCTGGAACGGCGCCAGCGAGTCCGACGGCGGCGCCGGCACGGTCTCGAGGATCGACTCGAAGAGCGGCTGCAGGCCATCGCGCTCGTCGCCCAGCTCACGAACGGCGTAGCCGTCGCGCGCCGAGGCGTACAGGAACGGCGCGTCGAGCTGCGCCTCGTCCGCCTCCAGCTCGAGGAACAGCTCGAGCACCTCGTCGTGCACGCGCAGAGGCTCCGCGTCCGCGCGATCGATCTTGTTGATGACCACGATCGGCTGCAGCCCCAGAGCGAGCGCCTTGCGCGTCACGAAGCGCGTCTGCGGCATGGGCCCCTCGAACGCGTCGACGAGCAGCAGCACGCCGTTCACCATGCGCAGGATGCGCTCGACCTCGCCTCCGAAATCCGCGTGGCCGGGCGTGTCCACGATGTTGATCTTGTGGTCCCGCCAGCGGATCGAGGTGTTCTTCGAAAGGATCGTGATGCCACGCTCGCGCTCGAGCGGGTTCGAGTCCATGACCCGCTCCTGAACCGCCTGGTTCTCCCGGAACGTGCCGGCCTGGCGGAGCATCTTGTCGACGAGCGTCGTCTTGCCGTGGTCGACGTGCGCGATGATGGCGACGTTGCGAAGCATGCGCTCCCGGAGGCGATCTGCGTGGTGCTTGATGTGGCGGGCGCTTGTTACCCGATCCCGGGGCGAAGGGTCCTGGCGTGGGAGCGCATGCTTCGGGCGCGGCCTGGCGGCCGGGCGCCGCCGGGTGGCGGGGCGCGGTCCCTGCGGGGCCGGGCGCGCCGCGTGCGCGGCGGAGCGGCCCTGCGGGCCGGGGGCGGCCCTGCGGGCCGGGGGCGGCCCTGCGGGCCGGGGGCGCTCCGCGGGGGCGGCGGGCGAAGGACGGTGACGCAGATCAGGCGGGAATGAAAGCCAGGGCTACAGTTCGTTCCCGGGGACCATCCCATTCGGCCAGAAAGAGCTTCTGCCAGGTACCGAGGACGAGGTCGCCGCGCTCGACGAGCAGGGTCTCGCCAGGGCCGCTGAGGAGCGTCTTGAGGTGGGAGTCGGAGTTGCCCTCGGAGTGGCGGTAGTCGCCGGAGCGTGGTACGAGACGACGCAGCGTGGTGACGATGTCGCGGGCGACATCGGGGTCCGCGCCTTCATTGACCACCAGCCCGC
Organism: uncultured Gemmatimonadales bacterium; assembly: GCA_963798855.1. Classification (GTDB taxonomy): domain Bacteria; phylum Gemmatimonadota; class Gemmatimonadetes; order Longimicrobiales; family RSA9; genus CAWCUU01. The sequence continues at coordinate 176,801 of CAWCUU010000004.1, forward strand.
AGGTCGTGTGCATCGCCCAGAGGTGCAGAACCCCCTCCCCCTCCGAGTTCCCCCGCAGCCACCGCCGCACCTCGCCCGTGATCTCCACGAGCTGCTCCCGCTCCGTCGATCGGACGCGAATGCGCCCGCTCATGAGGTCCCCCGCGAAGCGGCTCCCCGCGAAGCGGCCCCCGCGAAGCGGCCCCCCGCGCAGCGGCCCCCCGCGCAGCGGCCCCCCGCGCAGCGGCCCCCCGCGCAGCGGCCCCCCGCGCAGCGGCCCCCCGCGCAGCGGCCCCCCGCGCAGCGGCCCCCCGCGCAGCGGCCCCCCGCGCAGCGGCCCCCCGCGCAGCGGCCCGCGCGAAGCGCGCGCCCCGGCGAAGCCCGGCGCCCCGCGCCCCACGCGGCGCCCCGGCGCAGCCGGCGCCCGCCCGTAGGGCGCTTCAAGCCCCCACCGCGTGGAATCCGCCGTCCACGTGGACGATCTCGCCGCTGGTGGCGGGGAACCAGTCGGAGAGCAGCGCGACGCAGGCGCGGGCGGTCGGCTCGGTGTCGGTGAGGTCCCAGCCGAGGGGGGCGCGGCGCGCCCACACCTCCTCGAACTGCTGGAAGCCGGGGATGCTCTTCGCGGCGATCGTGCGGAGCGGACCGGCCGACACGAGGTTCACGCGGATCTTCTTCGGCCCCAGGTCGCGAGCGAGATACCGGGTGGTCGATTCGAGCGCGGCCTTCGCGACGCCCATCCAGTCATAGACGGGCCACGCCTTGGAGGCGTCGAAGTCGAGGCCGACGACGCTGCCGCCGCCCTCCATGAGCGGCGCGGCGGCGACGGTCAGCGCCTTGAGCGAGTATGCGGAGACGTGCAGCGCGGTGGCGACGTCGCCCCAAGGCGCGCTCAGGAACCCGCCGCCGAGGCAGCTTTCGGGCGCGAACGCGATGGCGTGCAGCACGCCGTCGAGATGGCCGCCGACGCGCTCGGCGAGCGCGTCCACGTCCTCCTGACTGGTGACGTCGAGCTCGACGAGCGGGGCCTCGGCGGGCAGCCGCCGCGCCGTCCGCTCGGTCAGTCGCATCGCGCGACCGAAGGAGCTCAGCACGACGCTCGCACCCTGCTCCTGCGCGAGCTTCGCGACGGCGAAGGCGATCGAAGCGTCGTTCAGCACGCCGGTGACGAGGATGCGCTTCCCGTCGAGGATCATGGTCTCACGCGTGGAAGTCGGGATCAGTCGCGATCCGGCCCGGCAACGCCGACGCCGTCATCGCCCGGGTTCTACTCCTGCATGTGGACGTGGTCGTGCGCGTGCTCGCGCGCGTACATAGCTTCCCGCTCGAGCTGGAACGTGACGTGGCGGATCCCGAAGCGCTCCTCCATGCGCTGGTGGATCTCGTCGAGTGCGTCCTGGTGGTCGCCGGGCTGAGAGACGACGGCGTGGCCGCTCATCGCGAGCACTCCGCTGGTCACCGTCCAGACGTGCAGGTCGTGGACGTCCTCCACGCCCGGGATGCCATCGAGCACGCCGCGGACCTCGGCCAGGTCGATGTGGGACGGCACCGATTCGAGCAGCACGTCCACCGACTCGCGCACGAGCTTCCAGCTGCTGAACAGGATCAGCAGCCCGACGAGGACCGAGATCAGCGGGTCGGCCGGCGTCCAGCCCGTCGTCAGGATGATGATGGCCGCGGCGATCGCGCCGAGGGAGCCGAGCAGATCGCCGACGACGTGGAGGTAGGCGCCACGAATGTTCAGCGAGTGCCCCGCGCCGCGCTGCAGCAGGACGGCGGCGACGATGTTCACGACCAGTCCGGCTACGGCGACGGCGAGCATGAGCCCCCCGTTCACCGGCTCGGGCGTGCTCAGGCGATGGTACGCCTCGTAGAAGATGACCGCCGAGATGACGATCAGCGTCGCGCCGTTCAGCAGCGCGGCGAGGATTTCCAGCCGCAGGTAGCCGTACGTCTTCTCGGGCGTGGCCGGCCGCTGGGCGAACCAGAGCGCGAAGAGCGAGAGCCCGAGCGCGCCCACGTCCGTGAGCATGTGGCCCGCGTCGGCGAGCAGCGCCAGAGAATGGGCGGCGATGCCTCCGATGACCTCCGCGACCAGGAACACGCCCGTCAGTGCGAGAACCCAGCTCAGCGCGCGCTTGCCGGCGCCCATCGCGCGCGCGTGCCCGTGCGTATGGCCCGCGTGCGCCGGCGTTCCATCCCCGGCTGGAGGAGAGCCGGGCATCGCGCCGCTCGACCTGCCTCGTCCTTCCTCGCCGCCCCCGGGGCCCCCGGCGTCCGCGGCGCCGGCACCGGACGGCCGCGTCCCCTCCTCGGGCCAGCGACAGCTCGGCCCCGGACCGAAGCTGCAGCCCAGGCTGTCCGCCGATTTCGGTGACGTGTCCCGCGCCTTCATGCACCCGCCTCCGTTCCCTTCGATCGCGATCGGTCCCGACGCACCTGAAATCTGCCGGTGCGCGGGGGATGGCGTCCACCCCATCGCGTCCGGGGATCAGGAGGCGGCAGGCGACGTGCCAGCGGCGACCGGCCGCTCGCCGGCGGCCGCGGCCGCCCCCCGCCCTGCCGCTCCGGCCTCGCCGGCCCGTGACAGGCCGATCTTCAGGAGCACCGGGCCGAGCACGAGGTGGAAGATGATCGCCGCGCCGGTGATCGCCGCGAAGTCGTCGCCCCAGCCGGGGAACTGCCGCTGCACGAGGAGGGAGAGCCCGAGCGTGACGCCGGCCTGAGAGAGGAGGCCCAGCCAGGCGTTTCGCGAGACGACGGGCCCGGCTCGCCCGAGCCGCGCACCGACGCGTGCCCCCAGCCAGGTGAGCCCGACGCGCGCGAGCACGAGGGCGAGCGCGATCGCCCAGTACGTGCGAAGCGCGGTGAGGTCGAGCACGGCGCCGGCGAGCGCGAAGAAGAGCGCGAAGACGACGAGGGCGTTGCTCTCGACGCCGTGGATCAGCTCATCGCCGGCCGGGGAGAAATTCTCGATCGCGAACCCGGCGGCGACGGCCGCGAGCAGCAGCTCGATGTGCAGCAGGTCGGCGAGCAGCGTCAGCAGGAACGCGAACGCGAGCGTGGACAGGACCGCCCGCGCCCCAATGCGTTGCAGGTAGATCGCGAACGCGATGCCGGCGGCGCCACCCAGCGCGATTCCGCCGCCCACCTCCCACACGATGCTGCCGAGCAGCGCGAGATCGAACGATTGGCCCGGCTCCACGAGGGGCCGAACGAGGGCGAGCAGCGCGGCGAACGCGATGATAACGATCACGTCCTTGAGGATCGTGACGCCGACGATCGTATCGGTGAAGCGGCCCTCGGAGCCGGTCTCGTTGATCACGGCGATCGTCGCGTCCGGCGCCGAGTTCGCACACCAGACGCCGAGCAGCGCCGCGGCCGCAATGGCGACGCCGATAGGCGCGTCTTGCAGGAACGGCACGAGCGGGCGCACGGCCAGAACGAGCGCCGACATGCCGACGGAGACCACGACGACGATCGCGACGGAGAGCACGACGAAGGAGCGCAGCCGACCCCGCAACCGCTCGAGCTTCAGCTCGCCGCCGGCGGTGAGCGCGATGAGAGCGAGCGCAATATGGTCGATCGTGCGCAGCGAATCGACTGTCTCCGGCGTGAGCACGCCCAGCACGGAAGGACCGATCAGCATACCGCTGAGCACGTAGCCGGTCAGCCGCGGCAGCCGGAGCCCCGCGGCGACATCGCCGGCGACGTACGCGGTCAGCAGCGTCAAGCCGAGCAGCATCGCCGCCATCGCGCCGCCGCTGAGCGGCGGCGCCACGCTGCGCAGCACCGCACCGAAGGCGACGAGCACGGCCAGCGTGGCTGCGCGCTGAACCCAGAGTGTCACCCTGCCTCCGCCAGCCGTCGGATCAACTCCGCGACCTCCCGTGGCGAATCGACCCGGCAGGTCGCCAGAGTGTCTGCGGGTGGACGCTCCGCGACGATGACCGCGTCGCGCACCGTACCGGCCTCATTGCGACCGATGAGCTCGCGGAATGCATCCTCGTCCGTCCGGTCGTCGCCGATGAACACGGCCGGCAGCGGCCCGGCGCCATGCGCCGCCAGCGTATCCAGAAGGAAGCGGGTCGCCCGCCCCTTGTCCCACTCCACCGAGGGCCTTACCTCGACGATCATCTTGCCGCCGCTGACGCGCAGGCCGCGCGACCCGCACATCTCCCGCGCCGCCTCGAGCACCCGCGCGCCGGCTTCCGGGTCACGCGCCCGGCGATAGTGCACGCTCAGCGTCAGGCCCTTGTCCTCGATCTGCACGCCGGCAAGGCCGGAAAGCGCACGCTCCAGCGCGGAGACACACTCCGTCAGCGCCGGGCGTGCGGCGGCGGCTTCCGGGTGCACGCGATGCACACCCGGCCCCTCGATCTCCATGCCATGGTTTCCGGCGTAGTAGGCGGCGGCCAGCCCCAGGCGCGAGCGGACGTCGTCCAGGGCCCTGCCGCTCACGATGGCGACGCGCGTGTCGTCCCGGTCGACGAGTCTGCCCAGCGCCTCGCGCGCGGCCGGAAGCGCGGCGGCATCTTCCGGCCGCTCCACGATCGGGGCGAGCGTGCCGTCGAAGTCGAGCGCCAGCAGGAAAGGCCCCGCACGTCGGCGCGCCTCCAGCCAGTCGGGGACCCGCTCGGCTGCGTTGGGCAAGGACACTGCGGCACCTCGAGGGGTAGTGGAAGAAAAGGGGCGTTTCCGCCGCGGGCGGGACGCGCTCTCACGACCGCCAGCGAACCGCTAGAGTAGCGGCGCAAGAGCGGCCGCGACAAGTTGCCGCCCCCTACGGCGCCGGTTATTTTTCACTGCGCAATCCTAGCCAGCACAAGCGTTTCTATGAGATATCTGCTCGCGGCCGCAGTGAGCGCCGCAGTCCTGTTCGCGTCCTGCGACTTCCGTCGGGCGCCGAAGGCGTATGGCAACGCGAACAGCATCATCGTCATCGCGCCGGACCGGCTCTGGAGCGAGGTGTCCGACTCGATGGAGGAGGCACTCGAGCCGCGCATCTTCACGGTCCGCTCCGAGAAGACGTTCAAGCTGACGCAGGTCTCGCCGGCAGACCCGAGGTGGGGGCAGCTGCGCAAGTTTCGGCAGGTGCTCGTGCTCGGCCGGCCGGAGGACGGCTGGATGAAGCCGGTCGTGGACCACGCTGACGGCCCGGTACCGGCTCCGCCCGCGGTCATCGAGGCCCGTGACGTATGGGCCAACGACCAGGTGGTCACCGGCATCCTGCTCCCCGACCACGACCTCGTGCAGGCGGTCGAGAACGTGCTGCCTGAGCTGCACCAGCGTCTGGACCAGCGCTTCCGACGCTATGTCTCAGACCGCATGTTCATGAGCGGCGTCAACGACAAGCTCGCGCAGCGCCTGGAGAAGGAGGCGGGGTTCGCCCTGACGCTGCCGGAGATCTACAAGTGGCAGCGCGAGGGCTCCGACTACGTCTTCACGAACAGCATCGCGGAGCCGCGCGAAATCTACCGGGTCATCACCGTGACCTGGAGGCCGGGGCTCGAGAGGCTCGGCCCGCCAGAGATCGCGGCCTGGCGCGACAGCATCGCCGCCGAGCACTACCCACGGCCGCAGGTCACGCCTGCGGAGCAGGTGCGCAGCGACGCCGTTCGGACGTCGGCAGGACATGCGGCGCTGGAGGTGCACGGTCTCTGGGAGTCGCCGCCCGGGCTCGTGCCCGCCGGGGGACCCTTCATCGACTGGATCGTGCAGTGCCCGTCCCAGGGCCGCACTTACCTGCTTGATGCTTGGCTGTACGCTCCCTCGAAGGACAAGTACGAGTACATGATCCAGCTGCGCAGCATCCTTGCGAGCTTCCGCTGCGGCGACGAGTTGAAGCAGGCGCTCGGGTCCGGTGCCTGAGGACACGGTCAACCGGCCCGCTCCACGGACTTTGGACCGTCCGAACCCGTAGTCAACCCGAACAGAACGGTACCTTGTCCTTCGTACACCTCCACACCCATAGCGAATTCTCGCTGCTCGACGGCGCGAACCGGCTGGCCGACCTGATCCGGCGCGCGCAGGAGTTCGAGATGCCGGCGCTCGCGCTGACGGACCACGGTTGCCTGTTCGGCGCCTGGGAGTTCCTGCAGCAGGGCCAGCGCTCGGGTGTGAAGCCGATCGTCGGCATGGAGGCGTACGTCGCACCGGGCAGCCGGCACGAGCGGCGCGGCGGCGGTCGCGACGGGGATCGCGCGTACTACCACCTCGTGCTGCTGGCGCGCGACGCGGAGGGCTACCGCAACCTGATCAAGCTGACCTCCATCGGCTATCGCGAGGGGTTCTACATCCGGCCACGCATCGACCGGGAGGTGCTCCAGCAGCACTCCGCCGGTCTGGTCGTCAGCTCGGCGTGCATGGCCGGCGAGGTGGCACGCCACCTGATGGCCGGAGAGGACGCTGCAGCGCGTGAGGCGGCCGAATGGTACGCGAACCTCTTCGACGGCCGCTACTACCTCGAGGTCCAGGCGCACGACACGCCGGGACAGCGGCAGTTGAACGGCCGCGTGCTCTCCCTCGCCGACGAGCTCGGCGTCCCGGTCATCGCCACGAACGACGCGCACTTCCTGCGCGCTGAGGACCACGACGCCCACGACGTGCTCCTGTGCATCGGCCTCGGCAAGGACCGCGAGGACACGAACCGCATGCGCTACGACGCGGGGCTCTACTTCAAGAGCCCGACGGAGATCGCCGATTTCTTCGCCGGCCGCCCGGACGTCGTCGAGAACACGCTGAAGATCGCCGACCAGGTCTCGCTCACGCTCGCGAAGAAGTACCACGTCCCGACGTTCCCGCTGCCCGACGACGTCTCGGACGAGGCGGATCTGCTGCGGCGAATGGCGGAGGTCGGAGCGCACGACCGCTACGGTGATCCGCTACCCGACGTCGCTCGTGAACGACTCGACTACGAGCTCGGCGTGATCACGGGAACCGGCTACTCGGGCTACTTCCTGATCACGCAGGACTTCATCAACTGGGCGAAGCGGCGCGGCATCCCGGTCGGACCGGGGCGCGGCTCCGCGGCGGGCTCCCTCGTCGCCTATTCGCTCGGCATCACGGACGTCGACCCGCTCCGCTTCGACCTGCTGTTCGAGCGCTTCCTGAACCCGGACCGCGTGTCGATGCCGGACATCGACATCGACTTCTGCTACGAGCGCCGGGGCGAGGTGATCGAGTACGTCCGCGAGAAGTACGGCCGCGACTCGGTCGGGCAGATCATCACGTTCGGCACGATGAAGTCGCGCGCGGTGATCCGGGACGTCGGCCGCGTGCTCGGCTTCCTGCCCGCGGAGACCGACCGGCTGGCGAAGCTGGTGCCGAACGCGCCGAACAACTCGTTGACCGTGGCGGAGGCCGCCGAGCGCATCCCGGAGCTGCGCGAGGCGGCGCAGACCGATCCGCGCGTGCGCCGGCTGCTCGACTACGCCACAACGCTCGAGGGCCTGTCGCGGCACGCGAGCGTGCACGCCGCGGGCGTGGTCATCGCGCCCGGTCCGATCGACGACTACGTGCCCGTCTGCACGCAGAGCACCCGCGGCTCCGGCTCCTCGAACGGCGAGGAGACGACGCTGGTGACACAGTGGGACATGAACGCGCTCGAGCAGGCGGGGATGCTGAAGATGGACTTCCTCGGCCTGAAGACTCTGACCGTGATCCACGACGCGGGCGCGTGGATCCGGCGCCGTCACGGCGCGCTTCGCCATCCGGAGAGCGGCGAAGAGTACGCGCGCATCGAGGACGTTCCGCTGGACGACCCGGCCGTCTACGAGATGCTCGCGCGCGGCGGCACCATGGGCGTGTTCCAGTTCGAGTCGTCGCTGGCCACGGACAAGCTGCGCGCGATGCACTGCGACCGCTTCGAGGACCTCGTCGCCTCCAACGCGCTGATCCGGCCGGGTCCGCTGGACACGGGCATGACGGACGTGTTTATCCGACGCAAGCTCGGCCAGGAGCCGGTGCGCTACGCGCACCCGAAGCTGGAGGAGGTGCTGGAGTCCACGTACGGCGTGATCACCTACCAGGAGCAGGTGATGCGCATCGCGCAGGTGCTGGCGGGCTTCACGCTGGCGGAAGCGGATGTGCTGCGGAAGGCGGTCGGCAAGAAGGACGCGGACCTGATCCACAGGGAATTGGAGAAGTTCCGCACGCGCGCGGTCGAGCGGGGCGTGGAGCGTCGTGTCGCCGAGGACCTGGCCGAGCAGATCGCGGCATTCGGCCGTTATGGCTTCAACCGGTCGCACGCGGTGGCGTACGTGCTGCTCTCCTACCAGACCGCGTGGCTGAAGCGCTATTACCCGGCCGAGTTCATGGCGGCGATGCTCTCCGCGGTGGTGGACAAGACGGAGGACGTCGTAAAGTACATTGGCGAATGCCGCGAGCTCGGGCGCCACCTCCCGACGGACGCGGGAGGGCTCCAGGTGCTGCCGCCGGACGTGAACGAGTCCGAGTGGAAGTTCACGCCCGTCTCCGATCAGGAGATCCGCTTCGGCCTCGGCGCCGTGCGCGGGCTCGGCGAGTCCGCCGTGCATTCGATCCTCGAGGCGCGCCGGGAGGGCGGCCCCTTCGACTCGCTCTTCCACTTCGCGGAGCGCGTGGATCTGCGCGTGGTCGGCAAGCGCGCGATGGAGGCGCTGATCCAGGCAGGGGCGCTCGACTCCTTCGGCTACCGCGCCCAGCTCCTGGCGGGACTGGAGGCTGCGGTCGGCGAGGCGCAGCTGCGGCAGGACGAGCGGGAGGCGGGTCAGCACTCCCTCTTCGACGCGCTAGGCGGTGGCGACGGTGCAGCGGCCTCGTCGCGGCCGGAGCCGCAGCTTCCGGATGTGCCACGCTGGCCGGAGAGCGAGCGGCTCGCCCGCGAGAAGGAGATCCTCGGCTTCTTCATCAGCGGCCACCCGCTCGAACGCTTCCGCGATGTCATGCGGGCGTATGCCGACGTGAACACGGCGAGCCTGCGCGACCGCCGCGACGAGCGGGTCGAGCTCGCCTGCGTCGTCACCTCAGTGAGCCGCATGTTCGGCAAGCGCGACGGCGCAGAGTACGGCCGTGTCACGGTCGAGGACTTCCACGGCACGGCGCTGGTGCTGTGCTTCGGCGAGGCGTGGGAGGCGGCGAGGGAAGTGTTGGTGCAGGACGCGCCCGTGCTGGTCCGCGGCATCGTCTCCGGGCGTGAGCGCGACGAGGCAGACCCACCGCTGCGGCTGCTCGAGGCGGTGCCGCTCACGTCGGTGCGCACGAACGGCACCCTGTCGCTGGAGCTGGCGCTCACGCGCGACGGCGCTGGCGGCGCGATCGACGAAGCGAAGCGCCTGTTCCGGGAGCACCCGGGCTCGGCCACGCTCTACGTGCGCTGGCTCGGTGAGGGGGGTGGGGACGGCCACGGTGGGGCGGCCCGTCCCCGGCTCCGCTCGCGGACGTTCGCGGTGAGCGCGGACGAGGGCCTGATCGGAGGGCTGCGCGAGCTGTTCGGCGCGGAGCACGTACTCCTGATCCGATCCTGACCTGTCGAAGGGAGAGCGATGAGCACGCCTAGCCTCGAGTTCGAGCGCGACATCATCGAGCTGAAGCAGCAGATCGAGCGACTCCACAAACTCGCCCGGCAGAGCGGCCTCGACGTCAGCGGCGAGCTGGAGACGCTGGAGGGGAAGCTCGAGGAGCTGAAGACGGAGACCTTCCGCAACCTCGCGCCGGTGGAGCGGGTGCAGCTCGCCCGCCACCCGCGCCGGCCGTACACGCTCGACTACGTGGAGCGGGTCTTCGATGATTTCGTGGAGCTGCACGGCGACCGACTCTATCGAGACGACGAGGCGATCGTCGGCGGGTGGGCACGGCTGGACGGGCGAACCGTCATGGTGATCGGCCATCAGAAGGGCCGGGACATGAAGGAGAACCTGCGCCGCTATTTCGGCATGCCGCACCCCGAGGGCTATCGAAAGGCGCTGCGCCTCATGCAGATGGCGGAGAAGTTCGGGCGCCCCGTCGTCACGCTGATCGACACGCCCGGCGCCTATCCCGGGATCGGCGCGGAAGAGCGCGGCCAGGCCGAGGCGATCGCGCGCAACCTGCGCGAGATGGCCGTGCTGCGGGTACCGACCGTCGCGGTCGTGATCGGCGAGGGCGGCAGCGGCGGCGCGCTCGCGCTCGGTGTCGCCGACCGAGTGCTCATGCTCGAGAACGCGATCTACAGCGTCATCTCGCCGGAGGGCTGCGCCGCGATCCTGTGGAAGACACCGGACGCGCGCGACAAGGCCGCGACCGCGCTGAAGCTCACTGCGGACGACCTCCTGGAGCTCGGCGTCGTCGATGGCGTGATCGAGGAGCCGATCGGCGGAGCGCACGCGGAGTGGGACGCGGCCGCGCTTCACCTCGCCGCGGCGCTCGGCAAGAGTCTCGATGAGCTCGCCGAGCTGCCCACGGACCGGCTGCTCGAAGCCCGCTGGAAGAAGTTCGAAGCAATGGGAGAATGGCGCGGCGGCGATCCGCCGTCCGCCTGAACGCGCCCGTCGCGCCCCGACTCAAAAGGAAGAAGGGGCCCGATGCCCCAAATCATCGAAGTCAGCTTCAAGGGAAACAGGCGCGACTATTTCGCGCACGCGGGTGGTCCTCTCGCGCTCCACTCCTATGTCGTCGTGGAGGCGGACCGGGGCGAGGACCTGGGCCGGGTGACGGCCAGCGGTGCGATCGCGGAGCGCAAGTGCTCCGGCTGCTCCACGGGCTGTGCGGCGCCGGTACCGGAGCGTAGCGTGGTCCGACCGGCGGCATCCGACGACGTGGAACGGATGGACGCGCTGCGCTCCGATGAGCCGCGCGTGCGTCACGTCACGCGGGAGAAGGTGCAGCAGCTCGGGCTGAAGATGAAGGTGACGGAGGCCGAGTGGCAGTACGACCGTCGCAAGCTCACGATCTATTTCACGGCCGAGCGTCGCGTCGACTTCCGCGAACTGGTTCGCGTGCTCGCGCGTACGTTCCGGACGCGCATCGAGCTGAAGCAGATCGGCGTGCGCGACGAGGCGGCGCTGCTCGGTGGTGTCGGACGCTGTGGCCGCGAGCTGTGCTGCTCGAGCTGGCTGCGCGAGCTGAAACCGGTCAGTCTGCAGCTGGCCAAGGACCAGCGGCTGTCGCTCAACCCGGCACAGATCTCCGGCTGCTGCGGCCGCCTGATGTGCTGCCTCACGTACGAGCACGATGCCTACCTGCAGGCCCGCAAGCGATTCCCCCGCGAGGGAAAATCGCTGCAGACCGCGGCCGGACGGGAAAAGGTGATCGGCGTCGACATCTGGCGCGACCTCGTCCACCTGAAGGACGACGAAGGCAATCGCCGCACGCTCGACCTCGATGCGCTGCGCAGCGAGGTGGAGCGGACCGGATCCGGCAACAGGAACTGACGCGTGGCCGACAAGACGTTCTACATCACGACTGCCATCGACTACGCCAACGGCAGCCCTCACGTCGGCCACGCCCTGGAGAAGATCGGCGCCGACGCGATGGCCCGCTATCGCCGGCTGAAGCGAGAGCCCGTCCACCTCGTGATGGGCATGGACGAGCACGGGCTCAAGGTGCTGCAGAGCGCCGAAAGCGCCGGCGTCTCACCGCAGCAGTGGGTGGACGGCGTCGCGGCGGAATTCGAGGCAGTCTGGGAGCGGCTGCACATCAGCAACGACGACTTCATCCGCACGACCCAGCCGCGGCATCGCCGCGCCGTCGAGGCCCTGATCGGGCTCATGGAGAAGGCCGGCGACCTGTACGAGGGGACCTACGCGGGCTACTACTGCGTCGGCTGCGAGGTCTACAAGCGGGCCGAGGAGCTGGAGCCCGCGCCCGGCGTCCCCGAGGGAGCGACGACGGCTGCGGATGGCCCCGCGCGCGCGGCGCAGCTGCGCTGCCCGGTGCACCCCAATCGCGAGGTCGTCTGGATGGAGGAGCGGAACTGGTTCTTCCGCCTCTCCAACTACCAGGACCGGCTTCTCCACCTGCTCGACGAGCGGCCGGAGTTCGTGCAGCCGGAGAACCGCCGCAACGAGATCCGCAACGTCATCGCGGGCGGGCTCGAGGACATCTCCGTCTCGCGAGCGAGGTTGCCGTGGGGCGTACCGTGGCCGCGCGACCCCGAGCACACCACCTACGTCTGGCTCGACGCGCTCACGAACTACCTGGCCGCGGCGAGCTTTCCGGAGCCCGGCTACGAGACGCTCTGGCCAGCGGACATCCACGTCGTAGGCAAGGACATCACGCGCTTCCATTGTATCTACTGGCCCGCGTTCCTCATGAGCGCGGAGCTCGCGCTTCCGGCGAGCGTCTGGGCCCACGGCTTCCTGACGCACGAGGGCAGGAAGCTGTCGAAGTCGGAGGGCGTCTGGGTGGATCTCGACGAGGCGATCGATCGGCACGGCCCCGACGCGCTACGCTTTTACCTGCTCCGCGACGTTCCCTGGAGCGGCGACGGCGATTTCTCCTGGACGCGCTTCGACGAGCGGTACACGTCCGATCTCGCGGACACTCTCGGCAATCTCGTCAACAGGACGCTGTCGATGATCGAGCGCTATCGAGGCGGCACCGTCCCGGCCGCGGCCGCTACCGATCTCGACCGGCGTGTCGCCGACGCCATCGTTCAATACCGCTCCGCGATGGATGCGCACCTGCTGCATCAGGGCGCCGCAGCCGCGCTCGAGCTGGCGCGCGCCAGCAATGGCTTCGTCGAGGAGCGTGCCCCGTGGAAGCTCGCCCGCGATGAGTCTCGCGCCGGCGACCTCGACGCGACGCTCGGCTCGCTCGCGCGGGCCGTGGCCGCACTCGCAACCCTGCTGCACCCGTTCATGCCGGCGAAGATGGAGTCGCTGGTCCCGCGCCTCGGCCTCGACGAACTGCCGTGCCTCGACGAGGTCGCGTCGCTCGATCTCGTCGGCCATGCGGTGCAGCGCGGCGACGTGCTGTTCCCGAAGGAAAGGGACTGAGCCGGTCGATCCCGGGAGGCGGTGCTCGCATGGGCGATCTCCTATCGACGCTCGTAGTCGGTTTGTGGCCCCACGTCGTTCTGGTCGTGCTCGTGGCCTGGCAGGCGACCCGGACTCGAAGCGTCGGGCAGGCCGCGGGCGTCGCCGCGGTTGCCGCGATCGTCGCCACCGCAGCCTATGCGCTGATCCGGGGCGGAACGGGACCGGCCCCGCTTCCGGTCCAGCTCGCGGTGCTCGTCGTGAGCGCGCTGCCGTTGGAAGCCGCGGCGCTCGCGAGCCACGGCATGCGCCGGCGCGAGCCGCCCATCCTGCCGATCGCCATCGGTATCGTCATCGGCCTGGCGCTGCTCGCACCCATGCTGATCATGCAGATCACACTGAACTGTGCTCTCGCCGGCCTCTGTCCCTGACCCGCTGATCGCCGCACGAGCTTCGACTCGACGCGGAATCCGCAGCACGTCGATCCGGAACCGGATTTCGCGGAGACCGACTACAAAGTAGCCGCTCCGGCCTCTCGGCTCCGCACGGAACCCTGCCGTTAGGCGCTAGCGAACCCTCCGCGCTACAATCGTTTGCCCGCTTTCTCACCGCGGGGGTACGCCGGTTGCGACCCATTGGCAGCCCCCCCCGGAACAGGACGCGCCGGTCCGAATCGGACCGCTGCCCCGATGCGTTGACGTGGGCGTACCCCTCCCCTATCATTGCCCGCGTCCTGAAGGGCGGAGCGTAAAGAATGTCAACCGCCAGAACCGAAAGGCCGCCATGGCACGACGGCAATGGACGGTGCTTGTCGTCTCGGAGGATGATACCCGGGTACGACAGTTCCGTCTTTCGCGCGAGCTGGCTCGCACGGTGATCGGTCTGTCCCTCCTCGCGCTCGCGCTCGTGGGATCGCTGGGGGCGGGTGTGGTGGGCCGCAATCTCCACGACCACAAGCTCAGCGAGCTGAAGCACGAGAACGCGCTGCTGCGGGGCGAGGTTGCGAAGATCAAGGACCGATCCGCGAAGCTGGATGACGTGATGTCCCAGCTGGCGCAGCAGGACCGCGCCTACCGACTGGTCGCCGGGCTGGACCCGCTCTCCGACGATGTGCTGAAGGCTGGCGTCGGCGGACCGGGGACGGAAACGCTCTCGGAGGACCCCCTCTTCCATCTCGATCCCCCGATCGGCGCGACCGCGTTCCGCACATCCGACCACGTCGAGACGCTGATCCGGCGTGCCCGGCTACTGTCCACGAGCTGGACGGAAGCGGCGGCGGCGCTGAAGTCGGAGCGCGCGAAGCTCGCTTCCACCCCGTCGATCGCGCCCGTGCACGGCTGGCTGACGAGCACGTTCAGCCGCAGCCGGATGCACCCGATCCTGAACATTGCTCGGCCGCACGAGGGGATCGACATCGCCGCGCCGGTCGGAACGCCGATCGAGGCGGCGGCCGATGGGGTGGTGTCCTTCGCCGGGCGCAATCACGATTATGGACTGATGGTCGAGATCGACCACGGACACGGCTATACGACGCGCTACGCTCACGCCTCCCGGCTGCTGGTGAAGCCGGGGCAGCACGTCCAGCGCGGCCAACGCATCGCCGAGGTCGGCGAGACCGGCCTCGCGGTCGGGCCTCACCTGCACTACGAGGTGCTGGTGAAAGGTCGGCACCGCAATCCGCGCGACTTCATCATGTTGGGGAACGCGATACCCGAGTGATCGTGGGGGACGGCGCGAGCGTGCCGTCCGGATCGGTCGTGTGAACGGCGCCGGCGACGGCGCCGTTTTTCGTGCCTGCGGGTGTCGGCCGCCGCGGCGCGCCAGGTCGCCGGCGACAGGTTGAAATTGGCGTCGGCGGGCTGTACTTTGCGGCCCTCACCACCTTCAGATTCTCGCGCGGAGCGATCGGATGAGACGACTGGTGATGCTGGTTGCCACTGCGACGACCGCCGCATCCCTGGGCGCCTGCGGAGGCACCGACGTGGTGGTCATGGGCCGACTCGCGAACCAGAACAGCTCGGGCGGCGTCGACACCGTGGCGGTCGCGGACCTGCCCGTGAGGCTGTTGCCCTTCGATCGTGACGAAGTGTTCGATTCGTTGACGAAGGCGGCGCCGGAGCCGGAGCCGCCGGTGCCCGATTCGCTGTTGCAGCTGCAGCAGCAGATCGCGACGGCGCAGGACGCCTATCAGAGTTACGAGACGGCATGGGCGGATGCGCGCGACAGCCTGCAGAGCCTGTCGCAGCGGATGCAGCGCACGAGCCGCGCCTCGGGCGAGTACACGGTGCTCTACCGCGAGTTCGGCGACCTGGAGTCCAAGGAGAAAGCGGCGCGCCAGCAGATGGACCAGGCGTTCCAGAAGTTCACGTCGCTGCAAAGCCGCTTCGCCGAGCAGTCGCAGGAAATCCGGGCACAACGCCAGACCTGGGCGGACAATGCGTACGCTTCCGTGGACTCGGTCTTCGGCGCGAAATACGATGCTCTCGGCCTCGAGGAGCTCGCGGACACGACGAGTGCCGCGGGAGTCGCCGTGTTCCATCCGAAGAAGGGGAAGTGGTGGGTCTACGCGCGCTACTCGCTTCCCTATTCCGAGCTGTACTGGAATGTGCCGATCGAGGTCACGGGTGACTCGATCCGAGTGATCCTGAGCCGCGAGAACGCACAGACGCGGCCGCGGCTCTGACCCGCAGCGGGGGCGGCCGTACCCCGGCCGCTCCGACGACAAATGGCGACCCATCCCGCAGAGGGATCGACACGGGCGGCGCTGACGCTGGAGATCGACGGCGACGGCGTCGCCTGCCTCACGATCGATGACCCCGCCGCCAGGCACAACATCCTCTCCACGTCCGTGATGTCCCGCCTGGACGAGCTGCTGGCGGAAATCGAGGCGGGCGCGGAGCGCGGAAGCGTCCGGGCCGTCCTCATCCGCAGCGGCAAGGACCGCAGCTTCGTCGCCGGCGCCGATGTACACGAGATCGCGGGGATCACCGACCCGGCGGAGGGCACGGCGAAGGCGCGGCAGGGCCAGCGCACTTTCGATCGCCTCGCTCGACTGCGCGTGCCGACGATCGCCGCCGTGAATGGAATCTGTCTCGGCGGCGGCACCGAGATGATCCTGGCCTGCGACCGCCGCATCGCCGCCGACTGGGATGAAACGCGGATCGGTCTGCCGGAGGTGCGCCTCGGCATTCTTCCCGGCTTCGGCGGCACGAGCCGGCTGCCCCGCCTGATCGGACTGCGCAGCGCCGCGGATCTGATCCTCACCGGGCGTCGCATTTCCGCGCGCGCGGCGACGGCGACGGGTCTCGTGGACGAGCGCGTGGCCGGCGAGATCCTGGACCGACGGGGACGGGATCTCGCGGCGGCGCTCGCCCGCCGCGAGATCCCCCGCCGACCGGCACCCTCGCGGCTTACACGGCTACGGCTCGCGGCAGAGAATTCGATGCCGGGTCGCAAGGCGATCCTGCTGATGGCAGGCCGACAGGTGGCAAAGGAGACCGGCGGCCACTACCCCGCCCCCCTCGTCATCCTGGAAACGCTCGATCGCGTGCTGGACGTGCCGCTGCCGCAGGCGCTCGATATCGAGGCGCAGGCAGTGGGACGCCTCATCGCGACCGAGGTCTCGAAGAACCTGATCCACGTCTTCTTCCTGATGGAGAGTGCCAGGAAGAAAGCTCCGGCAGCGCCCCCCCGCCCGGTGGCCAGGGTCGGCGTGCTCGGGGCGGGGGTGATGGGCGGCGGTATCGCCCAGCTGCTCGCGCGGGATGGGATTCAGGTGCGCCTGAAGGACATCCGCAACGAGGCGCTCTCCGACGGACTGCGTCACGCCCGGGAGCTGTTCGATCGGGCGGTGAAGCGGCGCCGACTCAGCCGGCGCGAGGCGGGGCAGGCGATGGAGAGGATCTCGCCGGCACTCGACTACTCCGGCTTTGGCTCGCTGGACCTGGTGGTCGAGGCCGTTGTCGAGCGGATGGACGTGAAGAAGAACGTGCTGCGCGAGGTCGAGGGCACGAGTCGCATCGGCTGCGTGATCACCTCGAACACGTCCTCGCTGTCCATCACCGCGATGCAGCAGGCGCTCGACCGGCCGGCGGACTTTTGCGGCATGCACTTCTTCAATCCCGTCCACCGCATGCCGCTGGTCGAGGTCGTGCGGGGGGAGCGGAGCTCCGACGAGGCATTGGCGACCGTGTTCGCGCTCGCCCTGCGCCTCGGCAAGACGCCCGTGCAGGTACGCGACGGGCCGGGCTTCCTCGTGAACCGCGTGCTCGCGCCCTACCTCAACGAGGCGGGGTGGCTGCTCGCCGACGGCGCTTCGATCTCGCAGGTGGACCGGACGTTGAAGGAATTCGGCATGCCAATGGGCCCGTTCCGACTGTTGGACGAGGTCGGCCTCGATATCTCACGACACGCGGGGGAGACGATGTACGAGGCGTTCGGTGAGCGGATGCGCCCCGCCCCGCCGCTCGTCGCGCTGTCGGACACCGATCGGCTCGGTCGCAAGAACGGGCGCGGCTTCTACCTCTACGAGAATGGCAAGGAGAAGGAGGCCGACGGCTCGATCTACGAGGAGCTCCGGCCGGCCGTGCCCGATGAACAGGTGCTGCTGGACAGCGCCATGATCCGCGACCGAACGGTCCTCGCGATGATCAATGAGGCCGCGCGGGTGCTCGAGGAAGGGCTCGTGGACGGACCCGGCGATATCGACCTGGGTATGATCACCGGCACGGGATTCCCACCGTTCCGGGGCGGCCTGCTGCGCTACGCCGACTCCATCGGCAACGCCACGATCACGCAGCGGCTCGAGGCCCTGGCCCGCGGCGTGGGCCCGCGGTTCGAGCCCGCCCCCCTGCTTCGCAGGCTCGCCGACGAGGGGCGTCGCTTCTACGACTGATCGGCTCATCGGAAGGAGGCCGACATGCGCGCGAGCATCGTGTTGGCCGCCGCCGTGGTGTTCGGCGGGTGCGCATCCGTGCCCGCCGGCGGAGCGCGCGATCTCGCCGACGTCGGTTCGATCGGCAGTCGGCAATGCCAGTCCTCCACCGTCCCCGGCCGTCTACGCTCCGCCGAAGAGCTCGTGGAGGCGGGTGCCGTTGTAGCCGAGCTCGTCGACGCCCCTCCCGGCCACACGGTGCTATCCCTGATCTACGGGCCCGACGGCAAGGCGCTCCGTAACGAGGTCGTCGTCGCGGGCCCCGGCTACCAGGCCTCGCTACGGGTCAGGAACGTCGTCGCCGCGCACCTGCTGCCCCAGAAGCCGCAGCGATCCTGGGGCGAGCGGCTGATCGTGAGCACCGGTCCGGCGCCCGCGCTGACGGTCGCCCGCCAGGAGATCTGCCCGGCACAGGCGCTCGACGGTCGCGTGCAGGACAGTTACGTGATCGGCGTCGGCGCCTCGCTACCCGGAGGGATGGATCCGGTCAGCATCGATCGCTACCAGCGAGCCGGCTACCGCCAGCTGCGCATCCAGGCGCTCATCGATGAATATGGGCGGCTGAGGGACCTTTCGAGGGTCGGCTCGACCGGGCTGGCGTACCCGGTCGACTACTCTAGAGACGGTCCCTTCCGCTGGCTGTACGACATGGCGTTCGAGCCGACGCTCGTGGACGGTATTCCGACGGCCGCCTGGATCGACCTGTGGCTGCTCGTGCCGGAATCCGGCCTCGGCCTCGCCACGCAGAGCTGGGGGGGCTGGGGCACCCCGTTGCCTCCAGGCTACTGGCCTCGCCCGCCTCGTACTCCCCGAACGCCACAGCGGGACACGGCGAGCGGCGGAACCACCGGCTCCGGCGGGGACGCGCCGCGCCCCGACACCATCGGCATCACGATCCCAATGGACATGCCAAGGGTGCTTCCGCCCGCCGCGCCGGAGCGCGGCCGCCCGGGCGAGGCCAGCGGTGAGCCGGGCCGGCCGAAGAAGCCCCTCCTGCCACCTGCGACGCCGAGCGAGCCGGATGCTCCCCCGGAAGCCTCGCCTCCGGAGAGGACTCCCCCGCAACGCCCAGATCCTCGCCTTTACCGGCCGCATGAGACCGGCCAGGCGCCGGAACCGTCTCCGGCGAAGCCGGCGTCGAAGCCGGAGCCCGCGCCGACGGCTTCGCGACCGTCGCCCCGGGCGCCCCAGCCCGCCCTTCCGGCGCCCGAGCCGGTGACGCCGAAAGTGAACGGCGAGGCCCCGAAGCCGAAGGCCGAGCCGCCGAAGGCGGAGCCGAAGCCGGCCACCCCGGCGAAGCCGCCGCACGGACACGGTGAGATCGGTGGCCACCGGTCGAAGGACAGCGGTCACGAGCGCACGCATCCGCGGGACCGCGCGCCGGACCGCTGACGTGGACGGCGAGCCCGGCTCGACGGTTCGGATTCGATACCGCCGACCGCCCGACCGTCTCGACATCTTCGAGCAGCGGCTCGTGTTTCGCACCGATGGCGTCCTCGTCACGCTGCTCGAGCACTCCGGCGTGCCACGTCCGCTGGTCGTAGAGGGCGCCCCGGTGCTGTCCGCTCGCTCGCCCATCCTCTGGTTCACCTTCCCCGGTGAATGGCATGACATTGGCCGCTTCCACGACGAGGCCGGCCACTTCACCGGCTACTATGCCAACGTGCTGACGCCCGTGCATTTGCGGGACGAGTCGACCTGGGAGACCACGGACCTCTATCTCGACGTCTGGCTCGGCACCGACGGGGCGGTCCGTGTACTCGATGAGGCCGAGCTCGAGGAAGCGCTCGCCGCCGGTCACATCACCCGGGCGACGGGGGCACGTGCTCGCTCCGAGGCTGCGCGACTCGTCCGTGCGGCGCGCGCGGGCGCCTGGCCCCCGGCGGTCGCGCGGCAATGGACCCTCGAACGTGCCAGGGCGCTGCTGCGGAAACATTGAGGGGTCGCGAGGGTGTAGAACGGCCGTCGGATCCCACGGCGGATACACGCACGAACATCGCACCGGGAGCAGCACGAATGCAGGCAAGCGGACCGCGACGGCTGAGCGGATTGCTGGTGGTGACCTCGCTGCTGCTCTGCGCCCCGAGCGCCGGAGTCGCCCAGACAGTCCACGCGAACGGTCTGAAGGAGCGGGCCCAGGCGGCTCGTGCGAAGGGCGACTCGGCCGCGCCGGTGCTCGTCTACGAGATCGCGGACTTTCAGTGTCCGTATTGCGGACATTTCACGCGCGAGGTCTTCCCGCGCATCGACAGCGCCTACGTCCGGACGGGCAAGGTGAAGTGGGTCTTCGTCACGCTACCGCTGCCCGCGCATCCGTTCGGCTGGGCCTCGGCGGAGGCGGCGCTCTGCGCCGGCGCGGTGGCGGATCGCTTCTGGGCGTACCACGATCGGTTGTTCGCCGACCAGGACACGTGGTCGGCGGCGCCCGATCCGACGCCGTACTTCCTGGGCTACGCGAAGGAGCTGGGAATTCCGGCCGACAGCTTCCGCGCCTGCATTCAGGATGATGCAGTCGCGGCGGTGATCCTGGAGGATGTGATCGCCGCCGCGGCGTCGCAGGTGACGGGGACCCCGACGTTCGTGATCGATAACAAGGACATGGTGGTGGGGGTAAAGTCGTTCGACGAGTGGAAGTCGATTCTCGACAAGGCCCTCAGCGATAAGCACTGACCTCGCCCGCCTAGCGGGCGGGCGCCGGCGCGGCTGACGGCGTCTCGTGACAATGGCAGAAGCGCTGGAGCGGTCCTACTCCTCCGGTTCCCTGTAGGCGGCCACCAGGCGACGCGGGTCCACGAAGATGTCGCCGGTGATCCCGGGCTCTTCCCTCAGCGCGTCGATCAGGCGCTCGTAGCCTTCCAGGATCTGCCCCGGCAGCTTGACCACGACCTCGTGGAAGCTGCCGCGGTCGGCGAACACGAGGCGGATGGGAACGCGTCCGTTGCTTTCGCTCATGGGGCCTTCCGTAGCCGGGGGATCTCGGGGAGCGCGAAGAGGAAGATCAGCACGATGATGGCGGCGGAGCCGAGGCACCAGCGGCACCACGCGTGAATGACGAACGCCTCGAGCGCATTGAGGTAGAGCGTGAAGGCGAGGCCGACGGCGGCGACAGCAAGGAGCAGTCCGGCGATGGCGCGGCTATCGGCCCGTTCGGGCTGCATCCCCACCATCGCGGCAAGGAGTAGGAGCAGGTAGCCTCCGACGCCCCATCCGGCGACGGGGATGCCCAGGAAGACGGCCCATTTCGACGACTGCACGTACTCGCAGCCGCCGGAGCCGCAGACGAGGGTGCCGAGCACGCCGAGCTTGTAGAGGAGCAGGTAGATCGAGACGAGCAGACCGACGAGCGCGAGAGCGGCGATCGCCATGCGGTTCATCGTGGCCGTGCCATCCGGTTCCTCGACGGTCGCCATGGTGGAGACCGGGGTGGTCTCGCTCACTCCTGTGCCACGGCCGCAGTGTCGAGGCCGGCCGCCTTCACGATCTCATCGACGTCCATGAAGTTCTGGACCTGCTTTCCGTTCACGATGACGGTGGGGGTCGAGGCGACGCCGAGCTCTTCCCCGAGCCGACGATTGGCGCTGACGACATCCGCGAAGCGGTCGCTCTGCAGGCAGCTTTCGAACGCCGTCGTGTCCAGATTCAGGTCCTTTGCGAAGTCGACGAATTTCGAGGCGACGGCGCGCTGGCTCGACGACAGCGCCCACTGCGACTGCTGCTGGAAGAGCCGGTTCTGGAATTCCGGGAAGTGGCCCTGGTCGCCGGCGCAGCGGGCGGCGCGCGCGGCGAGGAACGAGTACTTGAACGCGCCGCCGAGCGGGAAGTCGTAATAGACGATCTGCATCTGTCCGGAGTCGACGAAGCGCTGCTTGAGCTGCGGCACGATCTCGTTCTCGAATTCCGCGCAGTGCGGGCACTCGTAGTCGACGAAGGCGACGACCTTGATGGGAGCGTCCGGCTGACCGAGGACCTCGGGGGTGGCCGTCGCGTAGATCTCGCTCACATTGGTCATCGCGCTCATGTCGATCGGCTGTGTGGCCATCGAGCCGCCTCGCCGGGCGGCGGCATAGGCGATGAGCGCGACGCCGATCACGGCAATGGTGCCGAGCACGATGTAGAACGGCTTCAGCCCTCCGGTCTTCGGCTGAGCCTTTCTCTTCCGCTGAGCCACTCTGCTCTCCTCCCTCGGGTCAAGATGCACGAAAGGTAGCACGCCACGCGCGCCGGCGGAAAGCCCGCTCAGCCGAGCAGCAGGTTCAGGACGCGATCGGTCTCGGCGAGGTCGCGGAGCACGTGGTCGGCGCCGGCCTGCCCGAGCGCGACGGCGTCGAAGCGCCCGGTCGTGACGGCGATCGCGGTCACGCCGAGGGAGCGGCCGCACGTGACGTCATGTGGCGTGTCCCCGATCACGATCACGTCGGAGCCGAAAAAGTCCCGTCCGCAATGTTCCCGCGCGCGTGCCACCGCGACCGCAGGCAGCTGGTCGCGCCGCTCGCTGTCGGAGCCGAACGCACCGAACGCGAAATGCCGTTCGATGCCGGCCGAGCGCAGCTTGAGCGTGGCGCCCTCCCGGATGTTGCCGGTCAGCAATCCGAGCAGCACCTCGTCCGCCCGATCGGCGAGCTCGTCGAGGAGGTCTGCGACGCCCGGCATGAGCTCGCTGCGGTGGTCCGGCAACGTCAGCTCGACCTCCAGCTCGCGCAGGTACACCCGCCAGAGGCTGGCGAAGCCCGCATTGATGTCCGTACTCTCCACGCCGTGCTGGGTCAGCAGCTCGCGCGCGATTTGCGGGTCTGTCTTTCCGGAGAAGTCGTGCCGCGCGATCGGGCCGGCCGTGCCGTAGACCTCCAGCATGGCGCGCTGGAACGCGCGGCGGGCCGCACCGTTCGTACTGAGCAAGGTGCCATCGATGTCGAAAAGGACGAGTCTCCGCATCCGGTCGCATACCCCGTGTGGAAGCGTCTGCTGATCGCGCTGCCGCTCGCGGCGGTCGGCGCGTTCTGGTTCCTGTTCCTGATCCTGCCCTGGGGATTCGTCCTGCGGTGGCATGATCCCCACCGGACATCGCTCATGCGGCAGCGCATCAATGAGGCGGATGCCGCCGGCCGCGACTACGAGATCCACCAGGATTGGGTGCCTCTCCCTCGCATCTCCCGAAGGCTGCAGCGGGCCGTGATCGTCGCCGAGGATGCCCGCTTCCGCAACCACCATGGCGTGGACTGGCACGCGATCGCGCAGGAGGTGCACTATCACGGCAATGACGACTTTTCGCTCACCGACCCGTCGGACCTCAAGGCGCTCGCCGCCGCGATCGGCTACTACCACGCACACCGCGATCGGATCCGCGGCCGCAGCACCCTGACGCAGCAGCTCGCGAAGAACCTGTACTTCTCGACCGAGCGCTCGCTGCTCCGCAAGGTGGAGGAGCTCATCGTCGCGAAACGGCTCGAGTGGTTCCTTTCGAAGGACCGGATCCTTGAGCTCTATCTCAACCTCGCGGAGTGGGGGCCGGGCGTTTTCGGCGCGCAGGCGGCGGCCCGCACCTATTTCGATCGTCCGGCCGCCGACCTGACGTCCGAACAGGCCGCTGCCCTCGCAGCGACGTTGCCCCACCCGCTGTCCTCGAATCCGAACCATCGGGCCGGACGGATGCAGTGGCGGATCGACCTGATCCTGCGCCGCATGGGCGCGCGCGGTCCGGTCGAGACCGTGCCGCTGGAGAATGAGCCGGAGGCGCCGCAGATCGAGCTGCAGGGCACGCCGCTGCCGGACACGACTCCGGTGGTGCCGGGGGACACAGGCGGAACGGAGCCGGTCCTGGGCGAGCCGGTCCCGACTCCAGACAGCGTCGGCCCGCGGGACACGACCGGTCGGGACACGATCAGTCGGGACACGACGCCGGTTCGGGCGCCGCCGGACACGACCCGGCCTGACACGGGCAGAGTCGTTCAATCCGGCAGCACCGCCCGCTCGATCGCCTGCTCGACGCAATATGCCGCGAGCTCGGCGAGGGCGAGAACGCGCTCGGCCGGGAGGGGCTCGACGACCTCCGACGGCGACACCGCGAACGCAATGTCGCCGTCGAACAGCGTGTGGACCGGGGTGATACGTCGGGCCATCGCGGTCGACGCGGCTCGCGCGAGCACGCGGAGCGCCCCCTGATCGAGCGGCGCATCCGTGGCGACGACGACGAGTGTGGTGTTGGAGCCGGGTGCCGGTCTCGCGAACGCCGCCGGTCCGGAGCCGAACGCCCCTTCGCGCAGAGCCCGAGCGGCGTCCAGGTACCCGCCGCCGGGCGCCCGCGCGCCGGCCAGAATAGCCCCATCGGCGCCGCGGACGTCGCCGAGGGCGTTCACTACCGCCAGCGCTCCGAGCCGGCCCGCGCCGTACTCCTCGCTCCAGCTCCCGACTCCGCCGGGCACGGCATGCTCGAGGCCGCCGATCTTGCCGACGGTGGCGCCGCAACCCGCGCCGTGCGCACCCTCGACCACGGGCCCGTTCCCGGCGGCGTCGCAGGCCGCACGCCCCATCGCCGCATCGGGCCGCCGGTCCGCGCGGCCGACGGCGAGGTCGTAAATGACGGCCGCAGGCACGATCGGCACCCGCACCGCCCCCGTGGCGTAGCCGCCGCCGTGCTCCTCGATCCAGGATACCACGCCGTCGGCAGCGGCGAGTCCGAACGCGGACCCGCCGGTCAGCAGGATCGCATCGATCCTCGGAACGAGGTGTCCGGGGCGAAGCGTCTCGATCTCGCGACTGCCGGTGGCGAGACCGCGCACATCGCAGGCGGCGCGGAACGGCCCGAGCACGACCGTGCACCCGGTGTGCGCTTCCGCATCGGTGGCGTGCCCGACGCGGATGCCATCGACGGCGGTGAGCCCGCTACGCTGGGGTCGTTTCGTCGGCATGCGGCAAGCTACGGCGCCCCCGGGGCCGTCGCCAACGCGGCGGAGGGGTGCGGATGAGATGGATCCGGGCGTTCCTTCCCTCCTCCGGGCTGGCTGCCTGGCTGGTTCCCGCCTCTGCGGCCTATGCCATCGCCGCGGCAGCGCTCTGCGGCTGGCTGCGCGTCTCGCGCGGCGTCCGGGTGCCGTACACCCGCAAGGTGTTTCACTTCTTCATCTTCACGATGGCGAGCGCCGTCCAGGTACGATGGGGATTGCCGGGGACGGTGGTATTCGGGTCCGTCGTCGCGCTGCTGGTTCTGCTCGCGGTCGCGCGGGGCGAAGGCTTCCCGTTCTACGAGGCGATCGCCCGCCCCACGGACGAGCCTCACCGCACGCTGTTCATCCTCGTGCCGCTCGCGACGACAGCGGCGGGCGGCCTCGCGGCGAGTCTGCTCTTCCCCGGCGCCGGCCACATCGGCTATCTCGTCGCCGGGTGGGGGGACGCGGTAGGCGAGCCGGTCGGCAGCCGCTGGGGGCGGCACCGCTACACCGTGCCTTCCCTGGTGGGCGTGCGCGCCACGCGCAGCATCGAGGGCAGCGCCGCCGTGCTTCTGCTCGGCGCTCTCGCCGCTTTCCTGGGCCTCTGGCTCGGGGGGCTCGCGCCCGGGCGGGCACTCGCGGTCGGCGCAGCATGCGGCGGGGTGGGCGCCGCGGTCGAGAGCGTCAGCAGCCACGGCCTCGACAACTTCACGGTTCAGCTCGCCGCGGCCGGCACCGCCTTCCTGCTCATGGCCGCGTGAATCTTGCACCCTGCGGGTGACGAATCTGGACAACGGGCGGAGCGTACGCGTACACGTGATCGAGGCTCGGCGCTCGTCCAGGTCGACGTCGTGAAGGGGGAAGGGTCTGGCCGGCTGAGCGGCGGTCCGCTATAGCGTGCTGATCGTCGGTACGTCCGCCTCGCCGGCGAGCAGCGTGGCGGCATCCGCGAGGTCCACGTTGCCGCCGGACAGCACGGCGACCGTGCGGCGCCCCTGCGGTGCGTAAGCTCCGGACAGCAGCGCCGCGACGGTGGCGGCGCCCGAGAACTCGACGAGCAGCTTGCTGCGCGAGATGACCTGTGCCGTGGCGGCCGCGATGCTGGCATCATCGACCAACACGACATTGTCGACGAGCTCGCGGACGTGACCAAACGTGAGATCGCCCGGCCGGACCGGCATGAGCCCGTCCGCGATCGTCTCAATGCGCTCGAGCGTGACGGGGCGGCCCTCATTGAGTGACGCGCGCATCGACGCCGCACCGGCGGGCTCGACGCCGATCACCTGCAGATCGGGCCGGTCCCGACGCACCGCCGCCGCGATCCCGCTGATCAGGCCTCCACCCCCGATCGGCACCAGCACGGCCTCGACCGATGGCCACTCCTCGAGGATCTCACGACCGACGGTTCCTTGCCCGGCGATGATGTCGAGGTGATCGAAGGGCGGCACGATCGTCAGGCCACGCTGCTTCGCGATCCTCTCGGCCCGCCGCTTCCGCTCCAGCGACGTCGTGCCCTCGAAGACCACCTCCGCACCGAAGCCGCGCGCTCCGCGCACCTTCACCGCCGGCGCCGTGGTCGGCATCACGACGACCGCCGGGACGCCGAACAGCCGCGCCGCGAGCGCGACCGCCTGCGCGTGGTTGCCCGACGAGTAGGTGATCACCCCCGCGCGTCGCTCCGACTCCGGCAGCCGCGAGATCATGTTGTACGCGCCGCGCAGCTTGAAAGCGCCGCCGCGCTGCAGGTTCTCGCACTTCAGCCGCACCTCGATCCCCAGCGATTCGCTGAGCCAGTCGGCGGGCAGCAGCGGGGTGCGAATCGCGACGCCGCGCAGCGCGCGTGCGGCGGCCTCGACTTCTCCGGGCGAGACGAGCTGTTGCAGCTCCTCCGCGCTCATGACTCCTCCTCGTTCCCGCCCTCCGACGCGCCGGTGACCCCGAGCGGGCCCTCTCCGCCCTCGACCGCGCCTGCGCCATCCCCCTGCGCGTCCGCAGCTTCGGCCACCACATCCACCTCATCCTCGGGCACCAGGCAGGCGACATCCACCACCGTATCGCCTTCGTCGAGCGCCATGACGCGCACCCCCTGCGTGTTGCGCCCGATGACCCGGATTTCATCCACCCGCTGACGGTTCACGACGCCGTTGCGCGTGACCAGCATCAGCTCGTCCTCCGGCTGCACCTGACGCAGCCCGACGACCCGGCCCGTGTTCTCGTTCAGCTTGAAGTTGATGACGCCCTTGCCGCCGCGGCGTTGCAGACGGTAGTCGTCCACGCGTGTGCGCTTGCCGCGTCCGCGCTCCGTAACGACCAGCACCGTCGCGCTGTCCTTCGTCTCCTGGCGCACGACGATCATGCCGATGACGACGTCGTCGGCAGCCAGCGAGATGCCTCGCACGCCCGACGTTGCGCGGCCCATCTCACGCGCGTCGCGCTCGTGGAAGCGGATCGCCATCCCCTCGCGGGTCGCGAGGATGATCTCGTCGTCGCCGGTGGTCAACTGGACGTCGATCAGCTGGTCCTCGTCCGAGATGTTGATCGCGTTCACACCCGTCACCCGCACGAAGCCGTACGCCGACAGCGTCGTCTTCTTCACGACGCCCTTGCGCGTGGCGAAGAGCAGCGAGCGGTCGTCGGTGAACTCACGCACCGGCACGACGGCCGCGATCTGCTCCTCCGCTCCGAGGGCGAGCAGGTTCACGATCGGCTTGCCGCGAGCGGCACGGCTGGCCTGCGGGATCTCGTGGACCTTGATCCAGTAGCAGTGGCCGCGGCGCGTGAAGATCATGAGATAGTCGTGGGTCCGGGCCACGAACATGTGCTCGACCCAGTCTTCCTCCTTGGTCTCCATCCCCTGCAGGCCCCGCCCGCCACGTCGCTGCTGCCGGTAGGTGTCGACGGGCAGCCGCTTGATGTAACCGCCATGCGAGACGGTGATGACCATCTCCTCGTCCGGCACCAGGTCCTCGATGCCGAGGTCGGTGGCGTCGGCGCGGATGACCGTGCGCCGCTCGTCGCCGTACGTCTTCGTCAGATCATCCAGCTCGCCGCCGATGATGCGCCAGCGACGGGGCTCGTTTGACAGGATGTCGCGCAGATCCGCGATCTGGGCGCGGACATCGGTCAGCTCCGCCTCCAGCTTCTCGATCTCGAGGCCGGTCAGACGCGCGAGCCGCATGTCCAGGATCGCCCGGGCCTGCCGCTCCGATAGCGCGAACGTCTCCTGCAGCCGCGCGCGCGCTTCGTCCGTGTCAGCGGACGAGCGAATGATCGCGACGACCTCGTCAATGTTGTCGACCGCGATCTTGAGCCCCTCGAGGATGTGCTCGCGCTCGAGGGCAGCGTCGAGATCGAACTGGCTGCGCCGTACCACCACCTCGTGGCGGTGATCCAGGAAGTAGCGCAGCATCTGCTTCAGCGTCAGTACCTGCGGCACGCCGTCCACCAGCGCGAGCATGATCACGCCGAAGGTCGACTGCATCTGCGTGTGCTTGAACAGCTGGTTCAGCACGATGTACGGGATCGAGTCGCGCTTCAGCTCGATCACCACCCGCATGCCATCCCGGTCCGACTCGTCGCGGATGTCGGTGATGTCCGTGAGCTTCTTCTCGCGCACCAGCTGCGCGATCTGCTCGATCATGCGCGCCTTGTTCACCATGAACGGGATCTCCGTCACGATGATGCGCGGCTTCTTCTCCTCGTCCTCAATGTCCGCCCGCGCCCGCATGACAATGCGGCCGCGCCCCGTCTCGTACGCTTCGCGGATCCCTTCGCCTCCGAAGATGAAGCCGCCCGTCGGGAAGTCGGGGCCGCGGACGAACTGCATCAGGTCCGCGATCGTCGCATCCGGCTGGTCGATGAGGTGCTTCGCCGCGGCTACGATCTCGTTCAGGTTGTGCGGCGGAATGTTCGTCGCCATGCCGACCGCGATGCCGGAGCTGCCGTTCACCAGCAGGTTCGGCGCGCGGGCGGGCAGGACGGTCGGCTCCTGCCGCTGGTCGTCGAAGTTCGGGACGAAGTCGACGGTGTTCTTGTCGATGTCCGCGAGCAGCTCCAGCGCCAGTCGCGTCAGTCGTGTCTCGGTGTACCGGTACGCGGCCGCGCTGTCCCCGTCGATCGAGCCGAAATTGCCCTGCCCGTCCACCAGCGGGTAGCGCAGCGAGAAGTCCTGCACCATGCGCACGAGCGAGTCGTAGACGGCCATGTCCCCGTGCGGGTGGTACTTGCCCAGCACCTCGCCGACCACGGTCGCGCTCTTCTTGTAGGGGCGCGTGGGCCCGAGGCCGAGGTCGCTCATCGCGTAGAGGATCCGGCGGTGGACGGGCTTCAGCCCGTCGCGCACATCCGGCAGCGCGCGCTGCACGATCACGCTCATCGAGTAGTCAATGAACGAATCGCGCATCTCGTCCTCGATCAGCCGCGGAAGTACGCTTTCTCGCTGTTCGGGCGTCGACATGGCCGGCTGCTTCGCTCCGCTCGGGTAACCTGACTGGGTCCTGCGAATATACCCCGAAACTTAGCGGAATTTCCCTGCGCGTGCGAGTGCGCGGGTGCGCGCGTGTGCGCGCACGGGCGGGCGCGGGCGCAGGCGGCGAGCGCATGCGGGCGAACGGCGCGCGTGCGCCGGCTTGCAGGCGCGGCCGCGCGGACGCCTCAGTCGTGCGGTCTCGGGTCGGCCTCGCCCCAAATGCGGCGGGACAGGATCCGGTCACGCAGCGAGGTGGGAAGGAGCTGCAGCAGGGAGCGAACGAAGGCGTCGCCACCGATCCGGTAACGCGCGCGGGGTCGTTTCGACGTCAGGGCGTCCAGCACGACCTCGGCGACGACATCCGGATCGACCCCGCGGTCGGGTGATCGTTCGACGGCGGCGCGGATGTTTTCCAGCGCACGGCCGTAGAGGTGCTGCATCTCGGCGGGCATGGAAGCCGCGTTCCGCTCGGCGCGCGAGAGAGCGCGCTGCCAGATCGGAGTCTTCACGGCTCCGGGAGCGACCAGGCTGACGGCGATGCCGAAGGGGCGGAGCTCGACGCGCAGGGCATCGGCGATCGCCTCCAGCGCGTGCTTCGAGGCCGCGTACGGCGCGATGAAGGGGATGGTGCTGCGGCCCGCGATGGAGCCGATGAGCACGATGCGTCCGCGGGCTTTGCGGAGCAGCGGCAGGAAGGCGCGGGTGACGGCGACCTGGCCGATGACGTTGACCTCGAGCTGACGGCGCAGCTCCTCGATGGGGAGGAATTCCAACGGCCCGCCAATGGCGATGCCGGCGTTGTTCACGAGGCCTCTCAGCGCGCGATCGCCCGACTCCTCCTCGACACGCCGGGCGGCTTCCTGGATCTGGTCCTCGCGCGTGACATCCAGGAGGATCGGCTCGACGTCGGGTGCGCGGATGCGCTCCGCATCCTCCGCGCGGCGCACACTGCCGAACACGCGGAATCCGCCGGACGCGAGGCGGCGAACGCACGCCTCGCCAATGCCGCTCGAGGCGCCCGTGACGACGACAATGTCGCGCTCTGCCATCGCACCTTCTGGGTTAGCGGGTCAACGGCCTCCTGGATGCTGCGCCGGCGCACGCGACCGCCTCGTCGCCCGGACTTCACTCTTCGTGCTTGTAGGACGGAGGCAATCCGCCTTCGAGCGTGCGGTAGCGCTCGAGCAGTTTCGTCTGGCGCGTGACGTTGGGCAGCTCCCGGCCCTGCACGAAGACGTGCTCCACGCTCGTCAACAGCTCGAACGGATCGCCCGACCAGACCACGACGTCCGCCTCCTTGCCGGACTCGAGCGAGCCGTAGCGGTCAGCGATGCCCCAGATGCGCGCCGGGGTCAGCGTCACGGCCTTCAGTGCCTCGTCGTACGGCAGACCGTACGAGACGGCGTTGCCGGCGTCCTGGCGCAGGTCGCGCACGTTGTGGGCGTCGAAGCTGGACAGCGCGACCGTCACGCCCGCCTTCTGCAGCCTGGCCGCGTTCTCCAGCGTCGCGCCGAGCTCGTCGAAGTCGGGGATGTCGGTCATCGGATTCAGGATCACGGGCACTCCGGCCCGGGCGATGTCGTCGGCGACCATCCAAGCGTCCGCGGCTCCGACCAGGATCAGCTTGACGCCGAACTCCTGGCGCAGCGTGAGCGCGTTCTCGATGTCCGTCGTCTTGTTCGCGGTGAGCGCGAGCGGCAGCTTGCCGTCCACGACCGGCACGAGCGCCTCGAGGTCGAGGCGGCTGATCGCGTAGTCGCGGCGCGCGCCCTTCTCGAACGCGGCGTGATTCGCCTGGTAGTCCCTGGCGTCCTGGAGCACCTCGCGCAGCCGCAGCATCGCGTCGCCGCGGCCCCCGCCGGAGGTCTCCGCCGCCCGCTCGTTCAGGATCGCGAACATCGCCGCCGGGTCGCTCTCGATCATCCGGCTGGCGCGGTCCCCGTTCAGGTGGATCAGCGCGGCCTGCCCTCCGATCAACGCCTGCCGTCCCGGCGAAGGCGCCACCACGGCCCGCGTCACGCCGCCGGCGCGCGCGATCGGGATCAGCGTCGAGTAAGGGTTGATGCCGTAGCTGACCTTGTATGCGGCGGTGATGCGGTCGTTGGAGCTGGAGATCTCGTTCGTGCCCTCGACCGCGCCGATCTCGACGATGCCGAGCTGCGTCACCGAGTCCAGGAAGCCCGGCGTGACGACCTTGCCGGAGCCGTCGATTACGCGCGCGCCCGACGGCGCCTGCACGTCGGCGCCGACCGCAGCGATCTTGCCATCGCGGATCACCACGGTGCCGCTCTCGATTACGGGGCCGGAAACCGGATAGATCTTTGCATTCGTGATCGCGATCGTCTGTGCCGCCCCCCAGTCGCACATGACGAGCGTCGCCGCGAGCGCCGCTGCGAGCCGGGCGACCTTCCGCGCGCCCCTCATCGGGCCACCCCCTCCGGCAGGATACCGAGCTCGAAATCCGTGATCGGCTGGCGTTTCGGATCGCTGCGATCGTAGATCAAAGCGCCGTCGAGGTAGACCCTTTCGGCCTTCGTGTAAACGCTGAACGGATCACCCGACCAGACGACGACGTCGCCTCGCTTGCCGGCCTCGAGGGATCCCGTCTGGTCCTCGATCCCCAGCCCCTTCGCCGGATTGATCGTGATCCACTTGATCGCATCATCCTTGGTCAGCTTGATCCCCGCATCGAGGCCGGCGCGCAGCGCCTTCGCCGCGTCCTGGTTCATCCGCTGCTCGCCGTTGGGGTCGTCCGTGTGGAGCACCGCGCACGTGCCGTTCTCGGCCAGCAACGCAATGTTCTGCTCGATGCCGTCATACGCCTCGAGCTTAAAGCCCCACCAGTCCGACCACATGCTCGCGCAGATCCCCTCCTTCTTCAGCGCGTCGCGGATCTTGTACGCCTCCACCGCGTGGTGGAAGCCCGCGATCTTGTAGCCGAACTCGTGCGACATGTCGATCATCGCGAGCATCTCGTCGGCTCGATAACAGTGATTCTGGACGAGCGTCTCGCCGTTCAGGACGCTCATCAGCGTCTCCATCTGCAGATCCCGGTGCGGCATCTTGGCCGGATCCGCGCCGCCCTCGCGCCAGTCGTCCCACTTCCGCTTGTACTCGGTCGCGTCGATCCACGCCTGCCGGAACCCTGCCATGTTGCCCATGCGGGTGGACGGAAAGCGGCCGCGGCCCCCGTAAACCCGCTTCGGGTTCTCGCCGCACGCCATCTTCAGCGCGTACGGCGCGCCCGGGAACTTCATGGCCTGCACCGACGGCCGCGGAAGGTTGCGCACGACCACGCCGCGGCCGCCGAACAGATTCGCCGAGCCGGGCAGGATCAGCATCGTCGTTACGCCACCGGCGAGCGAAAGCCCGAACTGGGGATCCTGCGGCCACACCGAGTGCTCCGCCCACACCTCCGCGGTGTTCGGCGACGTCGCCTCGTTGCCATCCGACAGCGACGCGACCCCCGGCGCCGCGTAGACGCCGAGATGGGAGTGCGTGTCCACCAGACCGGGCGTGACGAACTTGCCGCTGCCGTCCACCACCACCGCGTCCGAAGGCGCGTCCACGCTCGCACCCACCGATACGATCTTCCCGTCCCGGATCAGCACGGACGCGTTCCGGAGCGTGCCCTGTGGACCCGCCGTCATCACGGTCGCGTTGCGGATGACCACCGCCGGATACGGGATCCGCTCGTACGTGGACCCGAACGCGGTCGTGCTGTTGTTGATCGGGCCACCTTCCTCCGCGGCCCGGAACGGACCGCTCGGAGACGCGGGCGCGCTCGCGTCGTACGCGGCGCTCTTCGACGGACCCGGCTGAGCGTCCTGCTTCGCGCCCGCGCTCGCGCACCCCGCCGCGAGCAGCACGACACCCGCCCACCCGCGCGTGAATCGCACGTGCATCACACAGTCCTCCATGAGGGGGTTCGGAATGCGGCAAGGTACGTCGGGGGAGGCAGGCGTTCAAATGAGGCGCTGACGGCGAGGCGCTGACGGCGAGGCGCTCACCGAAGGCGCCAACGGCAGGCGCGGAGCGCCTCGCCTGCGCCTGCCGTTCGCGCCTGCCTTCAGCGCCTGCCGTCAACGCCTCGCCTCACCCGCCTTCCTTCAGCTCCTTCAGCTCCATGACGACGGGCTGAGCCGCGAACTCCTGGCGCACCACGACGTGCGGCGCCTGCTTGCGGACGTAGAGCGTGAGCGGCGTGACACCGGTGATGTCGAGGTGGTAGACGTCAAAGCGGCCGGCGGGGACCGTGATCGTCGTGTCGCCGGCGACGTGAATTGAATTGACGACCGCCTCGCCGGTCTGGGGCGAGACGACCTGCAGGCGGATGTCCTGGCCGGCGGCCAGGTCGGCCGACGCGATCGCGAACTGGTCCATGCCGGGCAGCAGCATGCCGGGCTCGTAGGCGACGTCGATCGTGTCGACCTTTCCCATGGCGGACGCGGTGCCGGTGACGCGGCCGTGCTCGAGCTTCATGTCGATCGTCGCCGGGCCGCCGCTGGCGCTGGAGCGGATCGGCTCGAAGCTGGCGGCGTCGAAGACGACCTCCTGCTTCTGACCCGCGCCGATTGTGAGCGTGGTCGTCGCGTGCACGACGTCGCGCCCCCCCTCGTTCTCGTGCGCGACGACGGTCGTGGCCTCACCGACCGGTTTGCCCTGGAACTGGAGCTGGTACGTGGAGGTGCGCGGCCGGATCGCGGCCGCCGCCAGGTCGACCGGCGTCGGCGCCGCGGACTCCGAGAGCTGATCCCTCGATACGCGGTTTCCGCTGACGTCGTAGATGTCGACGCTGTCGGCGAACGGCGCGACCTTGCCGAGGATCTTGGACGCATCGCCGACGACCACGATGACCGAGCGGTCCGGGTGCAGGTACTGCTGAGCGATCCGTTCCACGTCGGCGGCCGTCGTCGCGGAGACACGTTGCCGGTAGGTCTCCAGGTAGTCGGTGGGTCGGCCGAGCAGGATCGTTGTCGCGACCTGTCCGGCCACCTGGGTGGGCGTCTCGATCCGCTGCGGGAAGGAGCCGGTCATGTAGTCCTTCGCCGCCTCCAGGTCCTGCTGCGGGACCGGCTGCGAGCGCATCTGCTCGAGCAGCGACATGAGCCCCTGCAGCGCGCTGTCCGCCACCTCGTTGCGCACCTCCGCCGTGGCCAGGAAGTAGCCCGGCCCCTGGTTCTCCGTCGCATTCGAGTAGGCGCCGTAGGTGTAGCCCTTCTTCTCGCGCAGCTGCTGGAAAAGCCAGCCCGAGACGCCGCCGCCGAGGATCTGGTTCATGACGTCGATCGTGATCCAGTCCCCGTTGCTCGCCGGTGGCAGCAGGTGCCCGACGCGCATGACGGCCTGGACCGACCCAGGCTTGTCGACGAACACGATCCGCTTCGCCGTCTGCGTCGGCGGCGCCGGCATCGAGAGCGCCGGGGCCGCGCCTTTCGCCCAGCCACCGAACTTCTGGTTCAGCGCGGCGACGACGTCCTCCGCGTGCACGTCCCCGGCGACGACGAAGAGGGCGTTCGACGGGTGATAGTACTTGTCGTGGAATGCGACCAGCCGCTCGCGCTGAATCGCGTTCACGGACTCGGGCGTCTCGGACGCACCGTACGGATGGGGCCCATACACCTCTCGCATGAAGCGCCGCTGCGCCAGCGCCTGGGGCTGGCTCAGCTGGACCTGCAGCGCGGACAGCGTCCGCTTCCGCTCGATCTCGACCTCGTCCGGCGGGAACGTCGGGTTCATGACCACGTCGGCCAGGAGGTCGAGACCCGTATCCAGGTATTCGGTCAGCGTGCCGAGCGTGAGGCTGGTCCAGTCCTGCGACGAGCCCGCGTTCAGCGTCCCGCCCACGAAGTCGATCGCCTCGGCGATCTGCTTCGCGCTACGCGTCTTCGTCCCCTTGTCCAGCAGGTCCGCCGTCATCTGCGCCAGCCCGGATTCGCCCGACGGGTCGGACGCGTCACCGTTGCGGATGCGCAGGTTCACCGAGACGTACGGCTGTTCATGGTTCTCGACCACGATCACCCGCGCGCCGTTCGCCAGCGTGCTCTCGTGAAATGGTGGGAAAGGGGTAGGCTCGAGCGGCATCGCCGACGGCGGCTCCGACGGGAGGCCACTCGCCTCCTTCAGCGGCGCCGGCCGCTGCTGTGGCGTCGGAGCCGGCTGCGGAGCGGGAGTGCCCGGCGCGGCTTCGGGCGTGGGGGCACTCGACGCGCACGCGGCGAGCAGGCAGGCGAGCGTGCAGGCTGTCAGGATGGGAGCACGCATCAGCGGTCCTCCTTTCGGCTCACATCCGTATCGGTGGACGTCGCGGCCTTCGCCTTCTCGCCCGGGACCGTGATGATGACGGAGCGGTTGCCCGGCACCAGGTACTTGTTCGCGACGTCCATTATCTGCTGTGTCGTCACCTCCATGTACTTCTGCAGGTCACGGTTCACTGCGGAGAGGTCGTTGTCCAGGAAGAGAGCCTGCTGCAGCTCGACGCTCTTCGACATCACCGTCGAGCGGCTGCGTACCTCGTCCGCGCGCACCTGGTTCTTGGCCTTCTGCAGCTCGCGCTCCGTGACCCCCTGGGTCTTCAGCTTCTGGATCTCGTCCTCGATCAGAGACTCGACCCGCTCGATCGGCACGCCCTGGTTCGGTAGCGCGCCGAAGATCAGCGCGCCGGGGCCGTAGCGGCTGTCCAGCCCCGAGAACACCTGCAGCGCCGCCTGCTCCTGCTTCACCAGCCGCTGATTCAGCCGACTCGATTCCCCCTCGCTGAAGATCTTCGACAGCAGCTCGAGCGCGTATGTGTCCGATTCCCGGTGTGGCGGGATCGCGTAGCCCGAGTAGTAGAGCGGCAGATTCGCGAGCGGGTCGTGCACCGTGACCCGCCGCTCCTCTCCCGAGTGCGGCGTCGGCGTCGGCGGTGGCATCGCCGCCACCTCATCGCCTCGCGGGATCCAGTCGAAGTACTTCTTCGCGAGCTCCTTCGCCTCATCCACCGTGATGTCACCGACGAGCGCGATCGTCGCGTTGTTCGGCACGTAGTACTCGTCGTGGAACTGGCGGACGTCCTCGGCGGTAGCGGCGTTCAGGTCCTCCATGCTGCCGATGACCGTATGCCGGTACGGCGGATAGTCCGTGACCATCGTATCGAGCGCGAGGACGGACTCGGCATACGGCTGGTTCTCGATTCGCATTCGTCGCTCCTCCTTCACCACCTCCCGCTCCCGCTGGAAGTTCGTGTCGCCGACGACCAGGTTCGCCATCCGATCCGCCTCCAGCCAGAGCGCGAGGTTCAGCCGGTTCGACGGCACGATCTCCCAGTACATCGTCCGGTCCTCGCTCGTCGTGCCGTTCGAGTATCCGCCCGCCTGGCTGATCAGTCGGTCGAACTCACCCTTGTCCAGATGCTCCGTCTCCTGGAAAAGCATGTGCTCGAACAGGTGCGCGAAGCCGGAGCGGCCCTCCCGCTCCCGTCCGCTGCCTACGTCGTAGTAGACGTTGACCGCCACGATCGGCGTGGAGTGATCTTCGCTGACGATGAACTCCAGGCCGTTGTCCAGCGTGAACGTCGAGTAGCCGAGCGGGGGTACCGACTGCTGCGCGGAGAGCGGCCCGGTCAGGAACAACAGGCCCAGCGCAGCCGCGGGGAGCGGCGGCACGCGTCGTGACATGAGGTCTCCTTCTGAAAAAGCAGGCTTGACGGCAGGCGTTCACTGCAGGCGCTGCCAGCAGGCGTTCACCGAAGCCGTGCTGCCCCGCTCGCGAAAGCGCCGAGCGCGGGACATCACGCCGACCGAAAATACGGGGCGGCCACTTCCCCGGGCAAACGGCCGCGCCTGTCTGCGCCCATGAGCTTGGATACGTCCATCGCAGGGTTGGTTGCCGCAGCCAGAAATCCGCGAAAGCGCCTCGCCGTCAGCGCCTCGCCGTCAGCGCCTCGCCGTCAGCGCCTCGCCGTGAGCGCCTCTCCCTCAGCGCCTCGCCCTCAGCGCCTCGCCCTCAGCGCCTCGCAGTTCCCGAAGGTACCGGCCGGTGCGGCTCGCCTCGACCCGCGCGACATCCGCGGGGCGGCCCATGGCGACGACCCGTCCGCCACCCGGGCCGGCCTCGGGCCCGAGGTCGATCACCCAGTCCGCGGCGCGGATCACGTCGAGATTGTGCTCGATGAGCAGCACGGTGTGGCCGGCGTCGAGCAGTCGCTCGAGGACCTGCAATAGCTTCGCGACTTCGTTGCCGGAAAGGCCGGTGGTGGGCTCGTCCATGAGGTAGAGTCTTCGTCCGCGGCGTCGGCCGGCGCCGGCGAGCTCGCGGGCGATCTTGAGCCGCTGCGCCTCGCCGCCCGATAGAGTCGTCGCGGACTGGCCGAGCCGGAGATAGCCGAGCCCCACCTGCTGAAGCTGCCAGAGCATCGAGCTGAGGCGGTCCTGCTTGAGAAAGAAGCGGATCGCCTCGTCCACGGTCAGATCGAGCACGTCGCGGATGCTGAGGCCCTTCACCTTCACGTCCAGGATCTCGCGCTTGTATCGGGCTCCGTTGCAGACGTCGCAGGGGACGTAGACGTCCGCCATGAAGACCATCTCGACCTGCACGACGCCATCGCCCTTGCAGGCTTCGCAGCGCCCTCCCTTCACGTTGAAGGAGAAGTTGCCGGGGCGATAGCCGCGCTCGCGTGCGAGCGGCTGTGCCGCGAAGATCTCGCGGACGTGGTCGAACGCCTTGATGTACGTGATGGGATTGGAGCGGGGCGTGCGTCCGATCGGCGACTGGTCCACGAGCACGACGGCGTCGAGCAGTCCGCTGCCGCTCAGCTCGTCGTACGCGCCGACCTCCTCTCCCAGATGCTGCTTCGCGCTGGTGTCGCCGCCGCCCAGCTCCCGCTCCAGCGCGCGGAAGAGGACGTCGTGCACGAGCGTGCTCTTGCCGGAACCGCTCACGCCGGTGACGACGCTGAGCGCGCCGAGCGGCACGTCGACGTCGACGCCGGCGACGTTGTGCAGCCGGGCGCCGCGGAGCTCGAGACGGCCGCTGTCGACTCGTCTGCGGCGGGTCGGTGCGGCTGCTGCGTCGGCACCGGACAGGTAGCGCCCGGTCGCGGTATCCGCCGCCTGCAACGACTCGGGCGGCCCCTGGAAGACGATCTCGCCGCCCCGCGCGCCGCTGTGCGGCCCCAGCTCGACGACTTCGTCGGCCGCTCGGATCAGCGACGGGTCGTGCTCGACGACGACGACGGAGTTGCCGCCTTCGGTCAGCCTGCGCAGCAGCGCGAGCATGCGGTCCGTGTCGCGCGGGTGCAGCCCGACGGTCGGCTCGTCGAGCACGTAGAGGGTGTCGACGAGCCGGGAGCCGAGTGCGTTCGCGAGGTTGATCCGCTGCGCCTCGCCGCCGGACAGCGTGCGGGTCTGGCGGTCCAGCGCCAGGTACCCGAGGCCGACGTCGTCGAGGAAGCCGAGGCGCGAGCGGAGCTCGCGCAGGATCTGGTCGGCGACCGAGCGTTCGTGGGAGGTCAGGCGGGAGCCGGAGCTCCCGGCCAGCTCCTCGATCCACGACCTCAGGTCTGCGATCGGCATCGCGCCGATCTCCGCGATCGTGCGGCCGGCGAGGCGGACGTACGAGGCTTCGCGGCGCAGCCGGCTGCCGCCGCAGTCGCCGCACAACGTCGGCGTCTGGTACTGGCGCAGGTAGACGCGGATGTACTGCTTGTAGCGCTTGCGCTCGCGCGAACGCAGGAACGCGATCACACCGCGAAAGCCGCCGCTGCCGCGCTCGCCGTGAAGGACGCCCTCGCGGAAGTCCTCGGGCAGCTCGGCCCACGGCCGATCGAGCGCGACCTTGCGGGCGCGGCCGTGTTCGAGCAGTCGCTGTCGGAACTTCTTGTATCGCGGCTTCTCCCAGGGATCCACAGCGCCATCGCGCAGCGAGCGAGACTCGTTCGGCACGATCAGGCGTACGTCGTATTCCAGCACGGCGCCGAAGCCGGTGCACGTGGGACAGGAGCCGTATGGATTGTTGAACGAGAAGAGACGCGGCGTCGGCTCGGAAAAACGAACGTCCGGGTGCTGAGGGCAGCGGAAGCGCTCCGTGAAGCGGAGCGTGCGCTCGCCGTCGTCGCACAGCGCCACCACCTCGGCTTCGCCCTCTCCCTCCGCGAACGCGGTGGCGAGCGAGTCGGCCAGGCGCTCGCGCACGTCCTCCCGGACTACCAGCCGATCCACGACGACGCGCAGCGAATCGGCTTCGGACAGGTCGCGGCCGAGACCCTCCGGCGTTTCCGCCCCCGCGCCGTCCAGGTCGAGCAGCGCACGCCCCGCGCGCACGCGCACGAAGCCGAGCGCGCGCAGGTTCTCGACGACGCCGGCGTGCGAGACCCGCGCGCTGAGCGGCAGCGGGAAGAGCACGAGCAGCTTCGTCCCCTCGGGCAGCGCGAGCACGCTGTCCGTCGCGCTCTGGATGGAATCGGGACGCACTTCGCGATCGCACTCGGGACAGGAGGTCCGGCCGACCCGCGCCCACAGCAGGCGCAGATAGTCGTGGACCTCGGTCGCCGTGCCCACCGTGGAGCGGCTGGTCTTGGTCGGGTTCTTCTGCTCGATCGCGACGGCGGGCGAGATGCCCTCGACGTAGTCCACCGCCGGCTTCTCCATCCGCTC
Source organism: uncultured Gemmatimonadales bacterium (assembly GCA_963798855.1). Lineage (GTDB taxonomy): Bacteria > Gemmatimonadota > Gemmatimonadetes > Longimicrobiales > RSA9 > CAWCUU01. The sequence continues at coordinate 216,673 of CAWCUU010000004.1, forward strand.
CAGGAACTGCTTCGCGTACGTGGATAGCGACTCCACGTAGCGGCGTTGCCCCTCGGCGTAGATGGTGTCGAATGCGAGCGATGACTTGCCCGACCCGCTCGGCCCGGTGAAGACCACCAGACGGCGGCGAGGCAGATCGAGATCGATGCCCTTCAGGTTGTTCTGACGGGCGTTGCGGATGAGGATGCGGTCCTTCACGTCGCCTGCTACACCTGCGCCCTGAATTTGGTGCGCTGAGGCGGGCGAGGTTGCGTGCGCATCCGACTCGGGAACCGCCCACACGCGGCCGGGATACCATAGACATGCCCTTCCAGGCCCGCCCGTTCCATCCGCCCTGGTGGCTCCGCTCCGCTCACGCGCAGACGATCGCCGGCAAGCTGCTGCGACGGCCGCCGCGCCTCGAGCTGCATCGCGAGCGCTGGGACACGCCGGACGGGGACTTCGTGGACCTCGACTTCGCGTTCGGCGACGACGCCCCGGCCGACGCACCGGTCGTGCTGCTGCTCCACGGACTGGAGGGCTCCGCCCGCCGCCCCTACGCGATGATCGCTTACCGGGCGCTGCTCGATCGGGGGCTGCGCCCGGTGGGCCTCAACTTCCGCGGCTGCAGCGGCGAGCCGAATCGGCTGCCCCGCTTCTACCACTCCGGGGAGACCGAGGACGCGGCTTGGGTGATCGGCGAGCTGCGCCGGCGCTGGCCGCGGGCCGCGTTCGGGGCCGTCGGATTCTCGCTCGGCGGCAACGTCCTGCTCAAACTGATCGGCGAGCGGGGCGACGGTGCCGGTCACCTGCTCCGCGCGGCCGCCGCCGTCTCGGTGCCGTTCGACCTGCGCGCGGGATCGCTGGGGCTCGAGCGCGGCGCCATGAACCGCCTCTACACGTATTACTTCATCCGCAACCTGCGCCGGAAGGCCGCCGCCAAGGCGGCGCTGCTCGAGGATCGATGCGACGTCCGGGAGGTCCTCGGCGCCCGCACGTTGCGTGCGTTCGACGATGCGGCGACCGCGCCGCTGCACGGCTTCCGCGACGCCGAGGACTACTACCATCGCTCCAGCTCCGCGGCATTCCTCGAGCACGTCCGCATCCCGACGCTCCTGATCCAGGCGCTCGACGATCCGTTCCTGCCGCTCGAGGCGCTGCCGCTCGAGGCCGCACGCCGCAACCCGTACATCTACACGGCGTTCGTCGAGAACGGAGGTCACGTCGGCTTCATGGAGGGCACCCCCTGGGCGCCCCGCTTCTGGGCCGAGCGGGAGGCGGGCCGGTTCCTTGCCGAGCACCTGCTCGGCGGGAGCGACGCGGAGGAAGAGGGAGCGGCCTAGACGCGGGCGTCAGACGCCCACCGCGATCGCCACGCCGACCGCGACCGCTCCGAGTCCGACCAGCACCGCGTAGATCGGCAGCGCGAAGCGAAGCCAGTCGCCGAACCGGACGCCGGCGGCCGCCACGATCGCGACGAGCGCGCCGTTCGTCGGCGTGATCATGTCGCACATGCCCGCACCGTACTGATACGCCAGCACCGTCACCTGGCGGCTCATGCCGAGGAGGTCGCTCAGCGGAACGAGGATCGGCATCGTCAGGACCGCCTGTCCGCTGACGCTCGGCACCGGCACGTGGATGATCGTGTGCGCGGCGATCATGCCCACGGCAGACAGCAGCACGGGCAGGTGCGCGAGGGGCAGGAACAGGCCGTGCACGATCGTGTCGAGGATCAGCCCGTCGTTCAGCACCACGGAGATCGCGCGCGCGAAGCCGATCAGCAGGGCCGCGAGGGCCATCTCGCGAAAGCCGTCCACGAAGGCCGTCGCGGTCCCTTCCACGCCCAGGCCACCGACCAGGCCCGCGAGAAGCCCCATGATGAAGAAGACGGCGGCCATCTCCTCGAACCCCCACCCCAGCAGCAGTTCGCCGAGGATGAAGACGACGAAAGTGAAGAGGACGAGCAGCAGGACGGCCAAATCGGCGCCCCGCAAAGCGGGCATCGGGGCGCCGAGCGCCTCCGCAGGTGCTGCCGCCCCGACCCCGTTCGCCAGGACCGCATCGTCACCGGCAGCCGCGACGAAGTGACGATTCTTCCGCGCGTGGCGCAGCGTGCCCGCCGTCAACACGGCGAGCGCCGCGAGCAGGAACACCGTCCGGAAGATGCCGCCGGAGAGGAGCGGCAGCTGCGCCAGCTTCTGAGCGATGCCCACCTGGAAGGGGTTTACCGGGCTGAACGATGACCCGACCGCCGCGGCGCCGAGGCTGACCGCCACCGCCGTCAGATCGTCGAAACCGAGCCGTCGCACGAGGAGCAGCAGCACCGGGATCAGGGCGATAATCTCCTCCTGCATGTTCTCCAGCGCGCCCGCGGCAGCGAACGCGAGGATGCAGATCGGGATCACGAGCATCTCGCGGTGCGCCAATGACCGAACCAGCCGGTCCAGTCCGGCGCGGAGCGCGCCGGTGCGGTCCACGACCGTGAAAGCGCCGCCCACCAGAAAGACGAAGAAGATCACCGAACCTGCATCCACCATCCCCTTCGGCACGTCGACGAACGCGCCGAACGGCCCGACCGGCCGCGCCGGCACGAGGTGATAGGTGCCCGGGACGACGACCTGGCGCGCCGTGGCCGGGTCCCCCCGCCGCTCGTACTGCCCGGCCGGAAGGATCCAGCTCATCGCGGCGGCGAGCAGGACGCCGCCGAGCAGCAGCGCGAGCGGGTGTGGGAGGCGCAGTCGGCTCACCGGCGGGCCAGCTCGGCCACCGCCGCGACGGTGGTGTCCACCTCGCGCTCCGTGTTGAAATAGTGAGGCGAGAGGCGCACCGCCGACGCCGCGCCCTTCTCATCCATGTCGATGACGGCGGAGGAGCGAGGCGACGCGCTCGCGTTGATGCCCCACTCCCGGAGCTCCCGAACGACGTCGTCCGCATCGCGACCGGCGACCTCGGCAGTCGCGATCGCGCACAGCCGCGGCCCGCGATCGAGCACCCGCACGCCCGCGTCGCGCAAGCCCGCCCGCACGCGCGCCGCCAGCTCGGCGGCGCGCGTACCGGCCGCCTCGACCCCGACCTCCAGTGCATACCGCGCCGCGGCGCCGAGCCCGAGCACGAGCGCGTAGGCGAACTCCCAGTTCTCGAAACGACGCGCGTCGGGCGCGAGCTCGTAGGCGTCCGGCGCCGTCCAGTCCGCTCCACGCATGTCGAGGTACAACGGATACCGTCCCGCCTCCAGCGTGCGGTCCGATACGTACAGAAAGCCGACACCCCTCGGCCCGCGCAGGAACTTGCGCGCGGTGGCCGACAGGAAATCGCACCGGAGCGACTCGACGTCGATCGGGATCTGACCCACCGCCTGACAGGCATCGACCAGGAACGGGATCCCGGCCTCCGAGCACACCTCGCCCACCGCCTCCACCGGCTGGACGAGCCCGCTGTTCGTCGGTACCCACGTCACCGCGACCAGAGCCGGCGGATCGGTCCGTATCCGCTCCCGCACCGACTGGGGGTCTACGCCGCCCTCCGGGGCGTCCGCCGCCCGCACGACCGAGACGCCCCGGCGCCGTTGCAGCGAGAGGTAGAGAAGCTGGTTCGAGACGTAGTCGTTGCGCGTGGTCAGAACGACGTCGCCGGGGCCGAGATCGAAAGCCGACACCGCCTGCGCGAACGCCACCGTCGCGTTCTCGACCACCGCGATGTTGCGGCTCTGCGTCCCGACCAGACGACTCACCGCCGCGTACGCATCCGCGATCGCATCCGCCGCATCCGCCGCTGCCTCGTAGCCGCCGCGCGACGCCTCCAGCTCCAGGTGGGAGACGACCGCGTCCAGCACCGGCCCCGGCATGAGCGAGGCCCCGGCGTTGTTCAGGTGAATCAGCCCCTGCATCGTGGCCGGCGTGTCGGAGCGCCAGCGGTCGATCGCCTCCACGGTCCCCCCTTCAGCGGCAGGCGGCTGGCCTGCGCCGTGTCCGAATCCAGACGACGAAGCCGGCACTATATCGCCCTGCCGGTCGTCCCGCCCCTCGCCGAATCGCCTCGCCCGAGCGCGCTCTCCGGCTCCTGCTGCTCCTCCTCCTCGTCCTCCTCGCCGTCGCTCAGCGTCTCCCAACCCTCCTTCGCGAGCCACGGCACCATCAGCGCGGCGGCGACGGGGTCCGCCCACCACCAGCCGGCCAGCGCGTTCAGCAGCAACCCGAGCAGCAGTGTCATCGACAGGTACGCGCACGCGAGCGTCTCGTGCGCCTCCGCGCGCAGCGCACGGCTCCCCAGCGCCGCGGCCGCCCGGAGCTTGGCGCGGGCGAGCAGCGGCATCACGAGAAGCGACAGGGCGGCAAGAAAGATCCCGACGAGCGATTGCTCCGGTCGCTCGCCTCCCGCCAGCGAGCACACCGCCTCGTACGCGATGTAGCCGGCTAGGAGCAGAAAGGTGACGCCGATCGCGCGCCGGGCGACCGCTTCCGCGCGCGGTGTCCGCGCATCGTCGCCCTCGAGCTCCGCCCGGATGCGCCACCACGCAGCGATTCCGGCAGCGATCTCGATCGCGCTGTCCAGCCCGAAGCCGACGAGCGCGATGCTCCCCGCGGCCACGCCCGAACCCACGGCCACGCCCGCCTCGACGAGGTTGTAGCCGAGCGTCGAGAGAATCAGCAGACGCGCGCGGTTGGCCCAGAAGCGGCGGGATCGGTGGTCCACGGGAACTCCGGCTCGTGCCCGGATGGTTTATGGTCCGAGACACAACAATGCACCGCTCGCGACGCTTTGCGTAGGGGATCTCCCCTCCGGTCGTTGCCGCTCAGCCATGAGGATCCTAGCTTCGGGCATGCCCCTCCTAGCCCGGATTCGCCGCTCACTGCACCGGTCGGCCGGCCGTTGGACCGTGTCGGCCGCGCTCGTGCTGTTCTTCGGCGCGCTCTGGAACGAGGGGGCGCTGTGCCGCTGCGTCATGGATGGCGGCAGCCTCATGACCTCGGCGGGGGACGCCGGAGCGCACGGCGACATGGCAATGGGCGGCTCGCACGTGGTGAGCTCCGCCGGTGCCCCGATATCCGGCGTCGACGCGATCGTCGCGTCCCAGGCAGAATGCGCGCACGCGCATGACTGCTGCGGCTGCCTCGGGACGTGTCAGGGAGCGGGGCAACCTCTGCCACCCGGTCGAACGCGTCTCGTCCGCGTGGACGGGACGGGCCGCGCCGAGCCGCCCACCCGACACGAGACCGATCTCGGGCGCACGACTTCCCGCCTCATTCCGCCCGCCAACCCTCCTCCGTCGCTGGCGTAGTCTCGACGCAGCATCCGGATGCGGCGCTTCCGTCGCATCCCGCCAACTACGTCAGAACGAACGGAGATCCACATGGCCATCAGGCCTCGAATGCCGTCCCCCGCGGGGCGGCGCCGCTGCCTCGTGGCGAGCTCGCTGCTCGCGCTCGTCGCCTCGGCGAGCGGTCTGAGCGCCCAGGGCGAGACGCCCGCGGACACCGCCTCGCAGCAGCCGGATTCGACGGCGCCTCTCTGCAAGCTGCAGGCGATCACGGTGACCGGAACTGCGACGCGCCCGCGGGCGCCGCAGGCGGCGCGCTCCGTTCCCGCCCCGGTCCCAACCTATCCGGAGCTGCGTGCGGGCGGATTCGTCTCTCCGGGCCAACCGCGCTCGCTCTACCTCACGACGCGACTCGAGATCCCCTGATGCCGATGAACATGCATACACGTTCCGCCCGGCTTCGCACGCCCGCCGCCTTCCTGCTCGCGCTCACCCTCATCGCGCCACGAGCGCTGCTCGCGCAGGAGCACCAGCACGAGCAGCCAGAGCACGACCACGAGCACGGCGAAGAGGATCACCATCACGGTGGGCTCCACTTTTCTCACCCGCTCGTGGCGGAATCGGTAACACCGGACACCAAGGTCCGCCTCGATACCCACTTCACCGACGGCGGCACGGGCTCGACGCTGGAGCTCGTGTTCGAGGCGGAGTATGCGTTCGCCCCCGCGTTCAGCATCGAGGTCGGCGCCACGCCGTACGTGCACAATCACCTGGAGGCGGCGGCACAGGCGGGGTCCGTCAGCGCCGCGCTCGCTCCCCCGTTGCGTGCCCATCTTGCCACACCTCCGGCGGGCCAGGCGGAGGATGCGTTCAGCGACCTCGACGTCGCCTTCAAGTTCGCGAACTTCGCTTTCGCGGACCGCGGAGTCCTCCTCGGCTATGGTGCGACCGTCGGCATCCCGATGAGGACGGGCGAGGAGCCGGTCCACGCGGTCACGACCGTCGAGCCATTCCTGGACATGGGCTATCAGCGCGGCATCTGGGAGCTGTCCGGATTCACCCGCTTCGCCATACCGACCGGGGCGGAGGAGGGAGAGCCGGGTCACGCCGATCTGGTGACCAACCTCGCGGTCCTGGCCCATCTCTCCGCTCAACTGCAGACGCTCCTGGAGATGGACTCCTCTTCGCCGCTTGGCGGCGGAGACGACCCCTCGCTCGTGCACCTCACGCCCGGGCTCAAGGTGCGACCGCTCCCGCACGAGGAGCACCTGATCGTCGGCGCCGGGCTCCGGATCCCGATCAGCGAGACCAAGGTCTTCGACCGGCAGGCGATCATGTCCGTGTTCTGGCACTTCTGATTGCGGAGCCGCAAAGAACGCGGAGCGTGGGAGTGGGTTCACCGCCGAGATCGCCGAGAGCACGGAGCGGGCGGGAACGCCGGACGACCGCGCTGGCGCCTCAGGCGGTGAGCCGCGGGTTCAGCCATTCGACGACGGCCGCGTAGCCGAGGCTCTCGGGGTCCTCCGGAAGGTAGTGCGGCACGACGCGCAGCACGCGGAAGCCGTGCTTCAGCTGGAACGTGATGTTCGGATCGGTCAGCTCACCGGACACCACGCGGTTGGCGTACTCCGCGGCGCTCATCCGATTCGCGTAGCAATGGTAGCCGGGAAGCCGCGCCCCGGAGCGGATCCGCGGCAGATCGAGCGAATCCGCCAGCTCGCGACGTGCCTCGTAGAGCAGCGACCCAATGCCGCGACCCTGCGCGTCGGGGTCGACGACCACACCGGCGCCGTACAACGTCCTGCCGTTCACCGGGTCGTGGTTCGTGAACATCCCGTCGTCGGTGAACTCCCACCAGCTGCCACGGATGTCGTAGTCGTCCCAGAGAATGATCAGGCTCGAGGCCGAGCCGACGATCCGGTGCGACGCCGTCTCCTCAGCCACGAGCTGGCCTTCGGGGAAAATGCGCAGGTGCGAGCACAGCTCGCGCTCTGTCCATGTCGCGTCGGGAGAATAGACGCGGTGCGAGAGCGCGATCACGGCCGCAATGTCGCCCGCCCGCATCCGTCGCACACGGAGTTCACCGCGGGTCGGCCACGGCCGACGGCGTTCTCGGCGTTCCGTCCTAGGATGACGCTGACCGCTCATCACGCCGATGCCCCTGGGGTCCCCACCGCGCTCGCGCGTGCCCCCGCGCCCGCGGGCTCCACATCGGTCACAGCCGGACGATCTCCGGGTGCCGCGCGATGCTGCGCGAACGCTCGCTGTCCAGCAGGGGCAGCACCGTGCCGAAGGAGCGGACCTTCTGGATCCGCTCGAGATCGAGGTCGCCGATGACCATGCTCTCCTGGTTCGGCACACCCTCGGCGAGGATCCCGTCGCGGGCGAAGCCGAAGTCGCTCGGAGTGAGGATCGAGGCCTGCCCGTAGTTGAGCGACACGGCGGGGACCATCGGCAGCGAGCCCACCGTCGTCGCGTGAACCACGTACATGTGGTTTTCGATCGCCCGGGCCTGTGCACAGTACCGCACGCGCAGGAACCCCTGGCGATCGTCGGTGCAGCTCGGCACGAGCAGGACATTGACGCCCTCGCGAGCAGCGGACCGCGCGATCTCCGGGAACTCGACGTCGTAGCAGATCGCGATCGCCATCCGCCCGAACGCGGTCTCGAAGATGCGCAGTGTCTCGCAGGGGGCGACGTCCCACTCCTCCGTCTCCCAACGGGTCATGTGCAGCTTCTCCTGCACGCCGCACTCGCCGGACGGGTGGAAGATGAAGGATGCATTGTGGACCACATCGGGTTGCTCGGCGTTCCGCACCGGGATCGAGCCGGCGACGATATAGAGCCCGTTGTCGCGGGCCAGCGCTCGCATCAGCTGCCGGAAACGCGGCAGCTCGTCGGCGAGATCGCGGATCTGCTCGCGGATCGGCCGGTACACATCGCCGAGCGTCAGCAGCTGCGCGGTGAAGTACTCCGGGAACAGCATGAGATGGCAGTGATAATCGGCTGCCGTACGCACCAGCCCGCGTACCTGACTGGCGAATTCATCGAACTCACGGACCGGGCGGATGAAGTACTGCAACGCGGCCACTCGTAGCGATTCCATCGTCCCTGCCCGGTCCTCGGAGCGAAGCCCTCGCTGCACCATGCGATCGGTGCAACTCGGCGGGCAAGTTGCGCGCCGGGGGCGAGTTGCGGCGCGCTCTCCCGAGCCTGATCTTCCTGCTGCCGTCCCGAACAGGCAAGGAGAGCGAACATGCGAAGGTTCCTCGTACCCGCGCTCGTCACTGCGCTGGCCGCGTGCGCGAGCGGCCCGACTCCGCCCCCCGCGCCGCCCGCGCCGGAGCCGGAGCCGGTCGCGGCGCCACCGGCCGCGCCCGAGCGGCCGCTGCCCTATCCCGTGCTGCCGTGGATCGACTTCCGTCAGGCCATCAAACGCGGGACGCGAACCATGACCGGTGAGCCCGGGCCGTCCTACTGGACCCAGTGGGTCGACTACACGATCCAGACACACGTGGATCCCGAGGCGAAGCGACTCGAGGGCACGGAGGAGGTTGTCTATCACAACCGCTCGCCCGCTACCCTCCGCGACCTGTACGTCAACCTTCTGCAGAACTTCCACGCCCCCGGCCAGCAGCGGGGCGAGGCCGCGGAGATCACCGGCGGCATGGAACTGCAGCGCGTCGCCGTGGAGGGCCAGGATCTGACCGAAAGCACCAATGGCACGGGCTACGAGGTGGATGGCACGCTGATGCGCATCATCCCGCCCCGGCCCGTGCCGCCGGGCGACGTCGTGCGCCTGTCCTTCGACTGGTCGTTCAAGCTGCCGCAGGCCGGCATCAGCGGCCGCATGGGATACAGCAAGGACAACCTGCTCTTCCTGGCCTACTTCTACCCGCAGATGGCGGTCTACGACGACGTGATCGGCTGGCACCGCGACCACTTCATGGGCACCGCCGAGTTCTACGCCGACTTCGGCAACTACGACCTGTCCGTGGAAGTACCGGAAGGCTGGATCGTGAACGGCACCGGGACGCTCGACAACGGAGGCGACGTCCTGCAGCCGCAGGTTCTGCAGCGACTACGCCAGGCCGAGCGGAGCGACCAGGTGGTCCACGTCATCACGCCGGCGGACTTCGGAAACGCGACGCAGCACGAGCCGGGCGGAAGGCTCACCTGGCACTTCTCCGCCGACTCCGTTCACGACGTCGCCTTCAGCGTCACGCGCGAGTCACGCTGGGATGCCGCGCGCACCCCCGTCGGCGACCGGGACGGAGACGGCCAGCCCGATTATGCGCGCGTGGATGCCATCTGGCGCGAGAGCGCACCGAACTGGAAGGACGGCGCGCGCTTCGCCCAGGATGCGATCGCACACCACTCCCGCTTCACCGGCCTCTCCTATCCGTGGCCCCACATGACCGCGGTCGAAGGCGAGGACATCATCGGCGGGGGAATGGAGTACCCCATGATGACGATCATCGGGGCCTACAACGGGCGCGCCGCGAGCGCGCTCTATTCCGTCGTCGCGCACGAGCTCGCTCACATGTGGATCCCGATGAGCGTCTCGAACAACGAGCGACGCTATGCCTGGATGGACGAAGGCACCACGACCTTCAACGAGGACGCCGCCCGTGCCGACTTCTACCCGGACAGCCATCCGTACCAGGAGGACCAGCAGAGCTACATCGGCGAAGCGCTGACGGGCCAGGAGGAACCCATCATGCGCTGGTCCGACTACCATTACGACCCCGCCGCGTACGGCGTCGCCTCGTACGCGAAGCCCGGGAGCGTGCTCCATGCTCTGCGCGGCGTGCTCGGCGACTCGGTCTTCCTCGAGGCCTATCACGCCTTCTTCCAGCGCTGGAAGTTCAAGCACCCCTATCCCTGGGATCTCTTTGACACCTTCGAGGACGTAAGCGGGCGGAACCTCGGTTGGTTCGTTCGACCGTGGTACTACGAGAGCACCTTCCAGGGCCTCTGGGTTCTCGACCAGGCCGTCGAGAGCGTCACCGCGGGTGACGATGGCACCACCACCATCACGATCCACGACAACGGCTGGAACCCGATGCCCGTCCACCTCACCGTCACCCGCACGGGCGGCGACACCCTGCACCTCGAGATCCCGGTCGATCGATGGCTCGAGGGCGCGACCACCGCCACCGTAACGGTACCGGCCGGTCCGGCGATAACGCGCGTGGAGATCGACGCTCAACGGATGTTTCCAGACGTCGATCGCGACAACAACGTCTGGACGGCTGCAGGCCGCTGAACCACCCGACCGACGGCTGAACGGCCGTCCAGCCGCGCTTGCGGAGCGTCGCGTGGGGCGTGGCAGGAAGAACGATCGACGCGCGCGTCCGTCCCCTCCCCCGGTGCGGACGACGGGCGCGCGACAACAGCACCCTTGCTGTGGCCGGGGTGCCTGTTCTAGCTTCGAACCATGGTAGTGATCCCCGGTCACTCCACCGTCTCTCCTTGCGTCACCTCCCGGGGTGCCCGTTTCCCAGGCACGATTCGGGGGCAGTTAGAATGCTCCAGCTACGGACCCTCGGGTCCCTCGAACTGACTCGTTCGGATGGACGAGTCCCGCGCACCGTGCTGCGCCAGCCAAAGCGGTTGGCGCTGTTCGTGTATCTCGCTCTCGCGCGCCCCCGCGGATTCCACCGACGCGACAAGCTGCTTGCGCTGTTCTGGCCCGAGCTCGACGAGGACCGGGCCCGCCACGCGTTACGCCAATCGCTCTATTACCTGCGCAGCCATCTGGGCGACGAAATCTTCCGGGCGCGTGGCGACGGCGAGATCGCCGTGGAGAACGTGGAGAGCGATGTCGCCTCGTTCGAGGCCGCGCTTCCGGCGAATCCGGAGCGGGCGCTGAGCCACTATCACGGCGATTTCCTGACCGGTTTCCACGCGGCGGACGTCGCGCCGGAGTTCGAGGATTGGGTGGCGGAGGAGCGAGACCGGCTGCAGCGACTGGCGGTAACGGCGGCGTGGGAGGCTGCGGAGCGCGCCGAGGAGCGCGCGGACCGGGAGGCGGCGGGGCGGCTGGCGCGCCGCGCGATCGCGCTGGCTCCGGCGGACGAGACCGGGTTTCGGCGGATGCTGTCGCTGCTGAGCCGCCTCGGCGACCGTGCAGCGGCGATGGCGGCCTATGAATCGTTCTGTCGGCGGCTTCGCGAACAATACGAGATCGAGCCGTCGGCGGAGACCCGGGCCCTGGTGGCGGCGATTCGGCATGCGGACGTCGACAGCGGCGTGGCGAGCGCGGTTCGGTCGCCGGCAGGCCGCGGGGCCGTGCCCGCCCCCGCCATTGACGACCGTGAATCCGGGAGCGGCGCTGGCCAGCGCTGGAGCACCGGTCGTCCGCTCCGGCCGGGCGGCGGACGGAGTGGCCGCCTGCCTCGTGGAGCGAATGGCGCGAGTCCGTCCGAGTCCGGTGCCAACGGCGATTCTCACGCGGAGCTCTGGGAGTCTGTGCCGGCTCCCGAGTCGGCGGTCGCCGAGCTGCGGCAGGCGCTGCGCCGGCGCAGGAGCTGGAAGGTCGGTGCCGCTGCCGCCATCGCGGTGATCGCGGTCGCAACGACGGTGCTCATCGCGCAAGGCGGATCGACGCCGAGCCCATCCCTCGAGACGCGCGTGGCGATCATGCCGTTCGCCGTGCGTGGCGAAAGGGAGAACCAGCGTGCGCTGTCGGAGGGCATGATGGACCTGCTCTCGACGACTCTGGATGGCGCAGGCGATCTGCGGAGCGTGGATCCGAGCGCCGTTCTGGCGGGTGTCGGCGACGCGCCGTCGCTCGGCGAAGCGAGACGCGCGGCCCAGCGACTCGGCGCCGACCTCATCGTGCTCGGTCAGGTTCTCGTCCTGGACGGCCGATTGCAGATGACGGCCTCGATGTATGACGTCTCCTCCGACGGCGAGGCGATCGCCCGAGCCGGCGTCGAGGGTCGCTCCACCGAGGTGCTCCGCACGGTGGACCGCCTAGCCGTCGAGTTGTTGAGTCAGCGGGAAGGCACGCTGCGTGGGGACCTGTCGACTCTGACGACGGAGGAAACGTCGTCCGTAGCGGCGCTCAAGGTCTATCTCGATGGCGAACGACTCTTCCGGCGGGGAGACTTCACGGGCGCTGCCCGCCTGTTCCGCGAGGCGACGGACCAGGACAGCATGTTCGCGCTCGCGTACTACAGGTTGAGCGTCGCCGAGAGCTGGTCCTTTCACGGGGAGGAGTCGGATTCGGCTGCGCTGCGAGCGTCCCGCTACCTCAGCCGGCTGCCCGCGCGCGAGCGCCAGCTCCTGCGGGCGCGACTGGCGTATCGGGAGGGGGACGCCCAGCAGGCGGAGCGCCTCAGCCGCGCGCTCGTGGCGAGCTACCCGAACGCGATCGAGGCCTGGCTGCAGCTCGGCGAGGTGCTGGTCCATTTCAACCCTCTTCAGGGCCGCAGCATCGAGGAGGCGACCCCCGCCTTCCAGAGAGCACTGTCGCTCGATGCGAAAACGATGGAGCCGCTCTACCACCTGACGCAGCTCGCGGCATACCGCGGGGCATGGGATCAGGTCGGCGCGCTGGCTCGAGAGGGGCTGCGCCTCAGCCCGACGGGTCAGAGGGCGCCGCAGCAGCGACTATTCGCCGCCCTGGCCGCGGCGGGCGGCACGCAGCCGCCCGACCAGGTCCTGGCCCGGCTGCTGGAGGCGCTCGACTCCTCCTCCGACTTCACGGTGATCAGCAGCGCGTACAACGCGGCGGTGTATTCCGGGCGCATGGACACCGCGGTGCGCATTGCCGTTCGTCTCGACATGGCCGGGAGAAGCCCGGCGATCCGCGCCTTCGGCCGGGTGCTCGCGGCGGAGCTCGAGTTCGCGCAGGGACACTGGCGAGCGGCTCGCGCGGAGCTGCGCCGTGCGCAGCAGTTCGATCCGCTCACGGCAGCGGAGTACAGTGCGCTGATGATCTCCTCGCCGTGGCTGCAGCCGTCGCGGGAAGAGCTCACGGCGACGCGCACGGACCTCCTGCGCGCCTTCGGCGAGGTGGGACCGCGCCTGACGGCGCCGGCGTGGCTCGGCATGGGAGAGGACCTGCATAACCTGTTGCGGCCCTATCTGGCGGGCCTGCTCAGCGTGCGTCTCGGCGACAGCGCCGCGGTCGCGGGGTATACCGCAGAGTTGCGCCAGCCGGGCAACGGCGACCTCGCCGAAGCGTACGCGAGGATCCTCGAAGTCGAGCTGGCGCAGGGGTCGATCGATCTCGCCGCCGCCGCCCGCGACATCGCCCCGACGGTCAGTGTCGAGGACGCCGTAATCTCGCCGTTCTATTCGCTGCCGAACGCCCGCTTCATGCGCGCGCGGCTGCTCTCGGACTCGCAGCCCGCGAAGGCGATGGGCCTCTACCAGTCGCTGTACGAATTCTCGATCGACGGCCTCATGTACGCCGCACCCGCCCACCTGGAGCAGGGCCGCATCGCGGAACGGTCGGGAGCCTCCGCCGAAGCCGCCCGTCATTACCAGGCGGTGCTCGACCTGTGGAGCGACGCCGATCCCGAGCTGCGACCCGCCGTCGAGACCGCGCGCCGCCGTCTGGCTGGGCTTTCCCTGCGCTGAAGCGTGCCCGCTTCCGGCGATCCCCCGGATCGCCGCCAACCTCTCTCAGCCCTCTCTCAGCTGCCCGAATGGACCATCCGCCCTACTGGGGCGTAGGAGCCCCCTCGAGGGAGCGAACGACGAAAGGAGAAGGATGACGCTGAAGACGCTGACGAGGACGGAGGAGCGGTGGCGCCGTCGCGCGCGCCAGGCGGTGGAGCGGTCGGAGGAGTGGGAGAGGTGCGACGAGTGCAGCCGATTCCATCCGACGGACTACGACGGGGGGTGCGACGACGCGGAGAACCGGCTGCCCCGGCCACCGGCCGAGCTGGTCGGCCGGGGGGATGGACTCGAGGGGGCTGTAGCAGGTCGCTAGACGGACGGAATCGCGAGCAGCCGGGCGGCGTTGCCGCCGAGCACGCCGCGCAGCTCCTCGGCGGAGAGATCACTGCGTCGGAGGGATTCCGTCATGGCGGAGAGGCCGCCGATGCGGTGGGGATAGTCGCTCCCGGCTAGGACGTGATCGGCGCCAGCGAAGTCCACGGCCAGGCGAATGGCGCGCTGATCGAAGTTCACGCCGTCGTAGTAGAACGTCCTGAGGTAGTCGCTCGGCGGGCGGTCGATGTGCCGCCGGCACTCCGGAAAGGCTTCGAAGCCGCGGTCCAACCGTTCCGCGATGTACGGGATCGCTCCTCCGAGGTGGGCCAGGACCCAGCGGATGCGAGGGAAGCGGTGAGGAATGCCGCGAAAGACGAGTCCGGCCGCAGCGAGGGTCGTATCGAAGAGGAAGCCGACGAGCGGCATCAGCCAGAATTCGGTCATTGACTCGACGCCGACGGGGCTCGTCGGATGGATGTGGATGACGGCACCGAGATCGTCCGCGCGTTCCCAGAGCGGCAGGAAGCGGTCGTCGTGGAGGGCGATGCCATTCACATTGCCGAAGACCATGGCGCCGGGGAGATCGAGCTGGCGCATCGCGCGCTCGAGCTCATCGGCCGAGGCCGCGGGATCGTTGAGGGGCAAGGTGGCCAGCGCGGCGAAGCGCGCGCTCTCGCGGCGAGTCGCGGCGGCGAAGGCATCGTTGACGAGCCGCGCGAGGTGCACCGCTCGAGCGGGTCGCTCCACATGCGTACCCGGCGTGGTGAGCGTGAGCACCTGGACGTCGACGCCTGCGCGCTGGAGGATTCCCTCCCGATAGTCGAGGTCGCGATGTCCGCGCACCGCGACGTTGTAGTCGCCGGGATAGTGCAGGCACGGATTGCCGTCGGAGTCGGTCGTGACGCGGATGGCGGAGTCGCTGCCGAGCGCGAGGAGGTAGTCCGGCGGATAGAAGTGGTTGTGGACGTCGATCACGTAGGATGTGGCGGGCATGGGCGCGAAGGGTTCAGCGGCGCATGGCGCGGCGGAACAGGAGCCATCCGACCGCGAGCGAGATCCCGAGCCAGAGAATGCCCCATATGAATACGGGCACATGGGTCAGCTCCGCCAGCATCCGCGCGTCGGACGGCTGCAGAGGGCGCTCGAGGACGTCGCTCTTGATATCGAGCACGGCGTAGAGACAGCTGGTGAGCCCGACGACGGTGAGCAGCCAGGCGACAATGGCGTGGGAGAGACGCCGGCCACCGACGATCAGCGCGGCGCCGAACAGGAGGCCGAAGAGCACGCCGAACCAGCTTCGAACGTAGAGCAGCGTGAGGGCGAGGACGGCGGCGCCGAGGACGACCGCCACCCATCCGGCCCTCTTCCACCGCGCGAGACGGAGGATCAGGACCCCCCACGCGAGGCTGCCGAGATAGCCGGCGGAGAGCGTGATGAAGCGGTTGCCGCCGTTCGTGACCGTGTAGCCACCCTCGTCGGGCGAGAGCACGATCCGCTGAATCGAGCCGCCGGTCCCGATCGCCGCGAGACCGTGGCTCACTTCGTGGAGAAGCACGACGAAGATGCGGAGGGGGTAGAGCAGCGGCGTGCCCCACAAGAGGACGATGCCCACCGCGGTTGCGGCGAAGATGAGCATTCGGCGACTACGCTCGGATATCTGCATCACTCGACCCGGGTCAGGGAGATACTCCTCCCTACGGGAGCCCGGATCGAGTCGTTTCACGCGGCGCGAGCCCGAGCGGCGCCGAACGCTCCGCTCAAGCGAGCCGCCAATGCCAACCGTACGCGCTCAGCAACAGCAACAGCCCGGTCCCCAGCAGCAGCAGCGGTGCAGGCTCCGGAACGACGCCGGGCGGAGTAAAGGGCTTCTCGTGCTCGGGGTCGTTGTGATCGACCAGCAGGACCGGGAGCCCCAGCGCGAGCGGCAGGAACGCGCCACCCGCCTCGACACTCGCGGGCGCCGCGATCGGAAGCCCCTCCACCGCGTTCAGGAAGATCGGGTTGGGCGGCGGAACGAGCGCGATGTCCACGCGCGCATCGGGGAACTGTCCCTTCATCACGAGCGGCAAGTCACCGAACGGCGCCTTCTCGGCGCCGCCGGCCCCGACCCCACCCGGTGTATCCCCAACCCTCTCGCTACCGGCCGAATCCGACGTGACCGAGTCCGGCACGAGCTCCGCACCTCCCGCGGGCGCTGATTCCGCCAGCACGGGGCGCGAGCCGTAGCGGAGGATCCCGGCCGCGCCGATCAGCAGAGCTATCGTGAGCATGATGCCCGTATAGACCAGCGAACGACGTCGCATCTGTTTTTCCTGGGCTTTTCGCCTTCCTGACCGCTCCGGGGGTACTTCAGCGGCCTTCGTTTCGAAGACCCGGCAGCGCTACCGATATCGCGAGGACGATGTCAGTAGATCGTCACCGGCGTTCCGACCTCCACCATCCCGTACAGCGCCTCAACGTCCGCGTTGTCGAGGCGGATGCAGCCGTGGCTGGCCGCCTCGCCGATCGACTCGGCGTTGTACGTGTTCGTCCCATGAATCAGGTATCCGTCACCGAGATCGAGCGCGAACGGCCCGAGCGCTCCCGGAACATCCCGCTGCCGCGTGTCGGCCGGGGGGACGTACAGGGTTCCGTCGATCACGATCTCGCGGCCCGGTTGGATCGGGTGGAACGAACCCCCCTCGCCGACCCACCCCACATCCCTGCCCCGCACCTCGAGATACGTCCCCTTCACCGCATACTTCCTTCCACGATGGAGCTTCACCAGCTCCAGTCCCTCGGCGGCGGACCGCTCGTAGTAGTGCCAATCCGGAACCGTCCAGGCCGGATCGACTTCCTTCCGCAACACGCGCCGCGTCCCCTTCGGCGTTCGCCAGACATACGTGCGGTCATCGAAGCGGAACGACGTCTGCCGACCGACCGCGACAGCGGTCGTGAAGAGCGTGTCCGTTCCCTGCAGCAGCCACAGACGCCGCTCCGACAGCGACACCACGATCCGCTCCGGCGGACTCGCGATCGTGTCCGGAACCGGCTGCGCACTCAGCGGATGCGCGAGGCCGAGGGCCGTGATCAGCCCCAGAATGCCGGCCATACGTCGCCGGACGTTCGGCGTCCCGCTTCCGCGCATCATTGCGTCCCGGTTGGTTCCTGATGGGTTCGATCCCGTCACTATTGCAACCCCCGCGCCGCGAAGGCCACAGGGGGTCGCCGCGGCCGCAAGCGGCCACGGAGCGAGAAAAACCGTTGCGCAAGTGCGACATTGTGGCCCGAACCCTCCGGCTCAGGGCCGCGCCGGCAGGTCGATTCGCCCGATTCGACCGGTGCCGCTCAGCGCGAGCCAGATCCGATGACGGGCGGCGTCGACCGCGATGTTGCGGACGATCGCGCCACGCGTGGGAATATCGAGAACCTCGCTCCGGTCCGTGGCGGGATCATACGCGACAATGCGGCTCTTGGAGGACTCGTTGTACCAGACGCGACCGTCGGTTCCCAGCGCGATGCCGTAGGGCTTGCCCGTCTCATCGGGAGTGTCGCGCTCGACCACCTCTCCGGTCTTCGGATCGAGGGTCCCGAGCTTGGAGAGACCGAAGTCGGCGAACCACACCGTGCCGCGGGGGTCGACGACGAGGCGTCGCGGCCGGGAGCCGGGATCCGGGAGGGGGAACTCGCGCATCCGGCCGGTGGCGGGATCGATGCGGCCGAGGCGGTTCGTGCCGAAGAGGGCGACCCAGAGCGAGCCGTCGGGAGCGACAGCGATGCCGTACGGGAGCGCGTGCTCGGCGGCAATGGGGTGCACGGCGGCGGCGCCGGTACGCGGATCGAGGCTTCCGTAGAGGTTGGAGCGCTGGACCGTAAACCAGAGGGTGCCATCGTGGAAGATGGGCGTGTGCGGGTCGCGCGCTTCCGCCGGGAGCCGATACTCCGTGATCGTACCCTTGGCGGGATCGAGCCGCCCGATCAGACCCGCGGCGTTGCCCGTGTACCAGACGGCGCCATCCGGGCCGACCACGAGCCCGTGTGGACCGGATTTCGGCGTCGGGGTGGGGTAATCGGTGATCGTGCCGGTAGCAGGATCGAGGCGGCCGATGTAGCTGTTCGCCTGGTCCGTGTACCAGACGATACCGTCGGGGCCGACGGCCGGGTCGTGCGGGAACGCTCCGTCGCGGGGGATCCTGTACTCGATGATGCGGAGAGCGGACTCTTGCGCCGTCGCCGCTCGGATCGGGTGTCCGGCCACGCCGGTGTCGCGGGACAACCCGAGGGTGGAAAGGAGTACGACACCACCCATCACCAGCCGAAAGCGCATGGCCGCCTCCTCGTTCCTGGGTGTGAGGCCACCAACCTGTCCGGAGCGTTCAGACCGACGAAATGGGGCCGCCGGCGAGTTATCGGCCTCGATCGAAGATGCTCGCGGTCTCGCGTCCGCAACAGGCTCGCGTGCGACCCGGATCGGTGCGGCGTCGTCCGACCCTGGATGAGAGCATCGTCACCCGCCCGAGGAGGAGGCTCGGGCGGACCACAGCTGGTCGGTGCGGTCCACATCGGGGAACACCGCGTCGGGGTCGATCTCGACACGGACGACGGCGGGTCGCGAGGCGACCCGGAGGACGTGGTGGCGCGCTCCATCGAGCCAGACCGAGACCGGCACGTCCAGGCGCTGGACGGAGCCATCCGCGCGCGTGAGCGCGATACGGACCGGCATCGGCGCGAGGCCGCGGTCCACGATGTCGATCGCGGTCGAATCGCCGAGCGTTCGGACGGAGGCGATCGCCTGATCGAGCGACCACGGCTGATAGAACCACGTCTGCCAGAACCAGGAGAGATCCAGCCCCGCGACATCGTCTATGGTGTTGAAGAAGTCGTACGGATAGGGGTGACGTCCGATCCAGCGGCGCCCGTACTCGCGGAACGCGCGATGGAAGGTCTCCTCACCGAGCAGACCGCGCAGCGCCACCAACACCTGCGCGGTCTTGTCGTAGTACATGATGAAGTAGAGGTCCTGCGGATAGAGATCGCCGGGCCACATGAGCGTGGCGTCGCGGCCGAGACGGGCGGCGGCGAGGTAGAGAGCACGCTGGCCGGGCTCGGAATCGTTCGGCCGTCCGCCCTCGCGAGGCTCGCCATAGAGCACCCGCATGCCCTGCGCGACGTCGAATTGGGTGAAGCCCTCATCCATCCAGGGGTAGCGCGTCTCGTTCGAGCCGACCTGCATCGGAAACCACATGTGACCGGTCTCGTGCATCAGATCGCCGGCGAGCGACAGCGTATCCGCCCACGGCTGCATGAGCGTCATCATCGGGTACTCCATGCCGCCGCTGTCGAGCACGCCCTCCATCGAGGTCATCGTGCGCCACGGATACGGCCAGAGGTAGTCCGACAGCCGCTCGATCGCATCGCGCGTGAAGCGCGCACCGCCGACCGCCCAGGCCCGAGCGGGCGCGCTCAGCCGGAAGAAGGTGTGGATGTCTACGGTGTCCGGCGCCGCATCGTCGCCGCGGCCGACCAGCGCGCGCGTCGCGTCCCAGGCGTAGCGGTCACTCGCGCCCCACGCGAAGTCGCGCACTCCCGTCGCGGTGAAGTGCCACGTCGCGGTGGAATCGCCCTGCACGAACGCGCCCTCCGCGTCATCGCCGGGGGTGAGGACGCGGACGACGCGGCCGGTCTGGCGCGCCGCGGAGAGGCGGTCGCGGGCGGTGCGCGAGAGGACGGCGTCGGCATTGCGCAGTGTTCCGGTCGCGCCGACGACCCAACCGTGCGGAACGGTCACCCGAACGTCGTAGTCGGCGGGGTCCATGTAGAACTCCGCCTGTAGCAGATAGGGGTCGGTGACCCACCCCTCGACGTCGTCGTAGACGGCGAGCTGCGGGTACCAGTAGCCCATGAAGTAGACGCCGTCCTCCCTGCCCTGTCGTCCGTCGGACGGCGATGGGGGTGGCGAGTACGACCAGGCGAGGTCGAGACGCACGCTGTCGTGCGGAGCGAGTGGCTCGGCGAGCGGGATCCACAGCACCGTGCCGTCCACGGTGTAGCCACCACCACTCGACGACCTCGGCCGATTCGCGTCGGTGATCGGCACGGCCTCGACGGATGCGCCGGCGTCCGAGCGCGCAGACACCGGCGCGCCATTCACGGCGACGTCGCCCAGCGCGACCCCGGTCGTGATCGGCGCCGGCGTCCGCCGCGGGTTGCCCGCCGCGAACGCGTTCTGCCGCAGGTAGAGCGCGAGACGCCTCAGCGTATCCGGCGATGCGTTGAGGTACACGACCCGCTCCCGCCCTGTCACGAGATGTTTCGTCGGGTTGAGCCGTGTATCGATGGAATAGCGGGCGCGCTGCACCCAGTAACCGTCACCCGGCCGGCCGGTGCGGCTACGCGTGCCGCGCTCTACCGCGCGGGTGAAAGCCGAGCGCTCATAAACGGGGCCGGGGATCGGCCGGCCGGCGACTTCGGTGTCTGGATACAGCGGCGGAACAGGTCGTGTCTGCGCGGCCGCGGGGCCCACGAACAGCAGGGCGGCGACGACGGGGATGAGCACCGGTGCGGCGAAGGCCGGCGCGCGGCCGGGCCCGTCTTGGATCCTCACATCGATCTCCGGTCCGGGATGGGCGGGGCGTTCCGCGCATCCTAGCGCGGGTCGCGCGGCACGGAAAGGATCCCGCCACACGGTGCACGTGTACGGAGCGCATGGGCCGCCCTGGCCGCGGCCGCCGCTGAATGCCGCACGGAGGCTCCCATGCGACGCCTGCTCACGATTCTCGCCATCACCGCACCGCTGACCGGCTGCGACTACCTCGTCGTCGGCGATTCCACGCGGGTCCAAGGGGACTACGACGCGGTCTGGAGCTGGGATGTCGATGTCGAGGGTGGCAGCGCCGATGACGGCCGTGGCAGCTGCGATGGACAGCTCCGGCTCGACCGATCCAGCTACGGCTCCGATCGGTACGGCCTCGTCGAGTTCGACGGCTACCACACACTGGCTCCCGTACGGGCGTGTCTGCCCAGACGGTCGGGGCGCGTCGCCGGCGACGTGGACCGCTCGGGGCGTATCCGGATGGCTCTCGAGCTGGCCGATGGGTACTGGGGCGCCTTCGAATACGAGCCGGACTGCGACGTGCTCTGGCGCGACACGGAGCTGTCGGGCGAGTTGCGGAGCGGTCGCATCCGAGCCGACGCACGCGCCCGCTACCGGTGCTGGATCTCCAACCGGTGGGGTGATGTCGACGTCACGCTGAGACTCGATGCCCAGCGCTGGGGGCGCTGAGCCGAGCGAGCTCGTGTCGCTTCGCGCGCGCTGACTCGCCGCAGCGCTGAGCCCCCACACCTTGCGCGCGACGCGATCCCCCAGAACATTCCCGCGTCTCACCCACTTCCGCCACAGCCCGGTTCATCATCCGTCCGGAGGAGGTCGCAATGATCTCGTCGGTCCGCTCCGTCGGCATCTCGCTCGTCGCCGCCACGCTGCTGCTGCCATCGTCGGCACGCGGCCAGCGCCGCGCCCAGCCGGCGACACCCGCCGACGCGGCGACGATGCTCGCGGACCTGCATTTCCGCTACATCGGGCCGGTCGGCAACCGCACGGATGCCGTCGCCGGCGTACCGGAAGATCCGAGCACCTACTACGTCGGTGCCGCGTCGGGAGGTGTGTGGAAGACGACGGATGCCGGCGTGACGTGGGAGCCGGTCTTCGACGACCAGCCGGTCCAGTCGATCGGCGCGCTGGCCGTCGCACCGAGCGATCCGAGCGTGGTGTGGGCCGGCACGGGCGAGCCGTACCTCCGCAGCCACATCTCGATCGGCTGGGGGATGTATCGATCGATGGACGCCGGGCGGACGTGGAAACCGATGGGGCTGGAGAAGACCGGCCGCATCTCGCGCGTCCTCATCGATCCGACGGACGCGGACATCGTGTTCGCTTGTGCTCTCGGGACCGCCTACGGTCCACAGCCCGACCGCGGGGTCTTCCGCACCCGCGACGGCGGCCAGACGTGGCAGCGCGTTCTGTTCGTCGACGAGAACACCGGCTGCTCGGACCTCGCCATGGACCCGACCAACCCGCAGACGCTGTACGCCGGCACGTGGCAGGTCGAGATCCATCCGTGGGGCCGCGACAGCGGCGGCCCCGGCAGCGGGATCTTCAAATCGACGGACGGCGGCTCGACGTGGACGCGGCTGAGCGGCCACGGCCTGCCCAAGCGACCGGTCGGCAAGATCGGCCTCGGTGTCGGCCAGACGGACCCCGACCGCGTCTACGCGCTGATCGAGACCGGCGACGGCGTTCCCTGGAACGGGCAGCCGACCGACAACGGCGAGCTGTGGCGCAGCGACGATGGTGGCCGGACGTGGAAGACCGTCAGCTACGACCGTCAGCTCGGCGGTCGCACCGCGTACTACAACCGGCTCGCCGTCTCGCCGGACGACGCGGACGAGGTCTACTTCCTGGCGGCGAGCTTCAGCAAGACGCTGGACGGTGGCGAGCACACCGTGGATGTGCCGCGCCCGCAGGCGCCGGGCGGTGACCACCACAACATGTGGATCGACCCGACGAACGGCGACCGCATGATCGTGGCGCACGATCAGGGTGTGAGCATCAGCACGAACCGCGGCCGCAGCTGGCTGCGGGTGCAGCTGCCGATCGGGCAGATGTACCACGTCGAGCTGAGCAACGACATCCCGTACATCGTCTGCGGGAATCGCCAGGACGGGCCCTCCCAGTGCGGCCCGAGCAACAGCCGCATCCGCGGTTTCCGCGGCGGGGGCATGATCCCGCGCGGCGCGTGGTTCAGCGTCGGAGGCGGCGAGAGCGGCTGGGCCACGCCCGACACCGCAGATCCGGACCTCATCTGGTCCAGCGCGTCGGGCTCGGGCGCGCGCGGCGGCATCGTCGTCCGCTACAGCCGGGCGGCCCGACAGTACCAGAACGTGGAGGTGTGGCCGATCAGCACCGGCGGGTACCCGGCGAAGGACGTGCGCTACCGCTTCGTCTGGGACGCGCCGCTGCACATCTCGCCACACGACCACACGCGGATCTACACCGGCAGCCAGTACGTCCACGTGACGACGGACGGCGGGCGAAGCTGGAAGGTCATCAGCCCTGACCTGACCCGCAACGACACCAGCCGGATGGGCATCTCGGGGGGCCTGACGCCGGACAACATCGGCGTGGAGTACGCGGGCGTCATCTACCGCATCGCGGAATCCCCCGCCCGGGCCGGCGTGCTCTGGGTCGGGACGAACGACGGCCTGGTGCACCTGACCCGCGACGCCGGCGCCCATTGGGACGACGTCACCCGCAACGTGCCGGGGATGCCGGAGTGGGGCACCGTGAGCAGCATCGAGCCTTCGCACTACGACGCCGGCAAGGCGTACATGACGGTCGACGCACACCGCATGAACGACCGCCGCCCGTACGTCTACCGGACCAGCGACTACGGCCGGACTGGACGAAGATCACGGATGGTCATCGAAGAGTCGCCGCTCAGCTACGCGCACGCGATCCGGGAGGACCCGGTGCGGCCGGGGCTGTTGTTCCTCGGAAGCGAGAACGGCCTCTTCGTGTCGTTCGATGACGGCACGCAGTGGCAGCCGCTGCAGAACGACCTGCCTCATGCACCCGTCTACTCGCTGTCGATACAGCCCCGCTTCCACGACCTCGCGGTGGCGACGTACGGGCGCGGCTTCTGGATCCTGGACGACATCTCGCCGCTCGAGCAGCTGACCTCGGAGGTGCGCGTGGCCGAGGCGCATCTGTTCCAGCCGCGCGAGGCGTGGCGCTTCCGGGACGTGACGAGCTACATGCCGGACAACCAGGACCCGACGGCCGGACGCAGCCCTCCGTACGGCGCCGACATCGACTACTGGCTGGCCGCTCCCGTTCGAGGCGAAGTGGCGCTCGACATCCTGGATGGCGGCGGCACGGTGGTCCGATCGCTCGAGGCGACCGCTCACGGTGGTCTGAATCGCGTGTGGTGGGACCTCGAGTCCGAGCCGACGACCGAGGCCCGGATGCTGGTCAGCCCGCTGTACGACGAGGCGATGGTGATCCCGGAGGACGGCCAGCCGGCGCCGGGGTTCGGCCGCCTCTCGCTGCTCGCGCCACCGGGCAGCTACACCGTGAGGCTGGCGGTGAACGGCCGGACGTACACTCGGCCTCTGACCATCCACAAGGACCCGCACTCGCTGGGCAGCGAGCAGGAGATCGCGGCGCAGACGGATCTGCTTCGCTCGATCGCCGCGGACATGGACGCGGCCGCCGCAATGTACAACGCGATCGAACGCGCGCGGCTGCAGCTGTCGCGCCTCGCCCCGGTGCTCGGCAGACGATGGCCGTAGCACCGCGCGCAGCGACGGCGACGCCACTGGCGGCGGATCGGGTCTCGCCGCGGACGCGCGGGGCCTCGAGCAGAAGCTGATCGCCGTGGAGGGGGATCTGCAGCAGCTGCAGCTGAGCGGGCGCGGGCAGGACGCCGTGCGCTGGCCCGTGCGACTGGGCGGGCAACTCAACTACCTGGCCGACGGAATCGCCGAATCGGACTTCGCTCCCACCGCCCAGCAGCGCGAGGCGTTCGAGTCGCTCCATCGGCGGCTAGGCGACGTGAAGGCACGCTTCGACGCGGTGGTGAGCGGCGACGTCGCAGGCTTCAACCGCGCTCTCGCACAGGCGGGGGTGGCCGGCGTGGTGATGCGCTGACGTGGTGACCGCGTCACCGAGCCGCGAGGCCCGTAGGCTTCCCTGCCCGGGCCGCCGGGCCGAGGCGCGCTTCCCCGGTGGGTTCGCTGGGCGCTCGTGCTCGGCGTGGGGATCGCGATCGCGCTGGCGCCATCGCCGGCCGGCACCACAGCGGCGTCGTGGCGGCTCCTCGCCATCTTCATCGCGACGATCCTCGGCCTGATCCTGCAGCCGCTGCCGGGCGGGGCGATGGTGCTGCTGGGCGTCTCTGCCACCGCGATCCTCGGCGTGCTGACACCGGCACAAGCGCTGGCGGGGTACGCAAACCCGATCGTCTGGCTCGTGCTCGCGGCGTTCTTCATCGCCCGTGGCATGATCAAGACGGGGCTCGGCCGGAGGGTCGCGCTGCTGTTCATCCGCGCGATCGGCGGCACCTCGCTCGGGCTCGCCTACGCGCTGTCGTGCACGGATGCGCTGCTCGCGATGATCATCCCGTCCAATGGAGCGCGCGCCGGGGGGATCCTGTTCCCGATCGCGACGAGCGTCGCGGAGGGCTACGACTCGCGGCCCGGACCGACGGCCCGCCGTCTGGGGGCGTATCTGATGACGCACGTCTACCAGACGGACGTGATCATCTGCGCGATGTTCCTCACCGGGCAGGCGTCCAACGTCCTCATCGCGAGCTTCGCGCGACAGGTCACCGGCATCGAGCTGAGCTACGCGCGCTGGCTGGTCGGGGCGATCGTGCCCGGTCTCGTCGCGCTGCTCGTCGTACCCCTGCTCATCTATCGGACGTACCCGCCGGAGGTGAAGCGCACGCCCGGAGCGGCGCGCTTCGCCGCCGGCGAGCTCGCGAAGATGGGGCGGACCTCGCGAGGCGAACGCCTGATGATGGCCGTCTTCGCGCTCGTGCTCACGCTCTGGCTGACGACGGGGTGGCACCACATCGAGTACACGGTCGTCGCGCTGATCGGCATCGGGCTGCTGCTCGTGACGAACGTGCTGAGCTGGGAGGACGTGATCGCCGAGCGAGCCGCCTGGGATGTGTTCATCTGGTACGGCGGGCTGGTCCAGCTCGCGACGATGCTCGGCGAGACCGGGATCACGAAGTGGTTCGCCGGTGTCGCCGCCCAGCTCGCGAGTGGATGGGAGTGGGGCGCGGCGCTGGCGCTGTTGCTGCTCATCTACTTCTACGCGCATTACGCTTTCGCCAGCATCACCGCTCACTCCACGGCGATGTTCATCCCGTTCCTCGTCGTGATCCTCGCCGCCGGCGCACCACCGGTCGCCGCGGTGCTGCTGCTCGCGTACTTCTCGAATCTCGACGCATCGCTGACCCACTACGGAACCACCCCCGCACCGATCTACTTCGGCGCCGGGTACGTCCCGCAGCGCACGTGGTGGCGCATCGGCCTGCTCGTATCCCTGCCCAACATGGCGATCTTCGCGGCGCTCGGCCTGATCTGGTGGAAGGTGTTGGGCTGGTTCTGAGTGGTATCAATCGGCGCGCTCGGTGTCGTGCGTGGTGGTCGCGGGGAAGACGCGGGTCTCATCGGGGTCGAGCTCGATGAAGCCGTCGCGGATGAGGAGGTCCTCGATGGCGGCGAGCGCCATTTCGCGGCGCGCCGGGGCCGCGTCGCCCGGGTGCTCGGCGATGGCTCCGGCCGGGCCGGGCAGCCCCTCCGTGACGGTCGGGTCGTCCTCCGGCACCGAGCGCACGATCTCGTCCAGGTCCACGACGCTGCGCATCACGTGGCGGCGCGCCTCCCGTCGCGTGTCCTCCGGCCAATCGCCGCCGCCCATCGGCTCGTACGCGTTCAGCACCTCGTCGACGTCCTCTTCTCGGATCTCGTAGGGCACGGGCTCCATGATTCCTCTCCCGGTCGGATCGTATGTCGTATCATCGTCGCCGCCGCGGAGCCCGGGGACGTTGCGCCGCCCGGGCTCCGTTCGCGGGGAGCGTGATCAAGCCGCCGCCGACTCCTTGCTGGCGGCTTCCTGCTTCACTGCCTGCGCATCGACGTCGATGGTGACCGTGTTTCCGACGAGCACGCCACCCGCCTCGAGGGCCTGGTTCCACCTCAGCCCCCATTCGCGACGGTCGATCTCGACGCCCGCGTTGAAGCCCGCGCGCCAGCCGCCCCATGGGTCCTTCCCCTGCCCCTCGAACGTGGCCTCGAGCGTCACCTCCCGCGCCTTCCCGCGGATCGTCAGGTCGCCGACGACGCGGAAGCCCTCGCCTTCCTGGAATGCCGCCCCCTCGACCCGCCGGCTGCGGAACGTGATCCTCGGGTGGTTTTCGACGTCCAGGAAGTCGGCCGAGCGCAGGTGCGTGTCCCGGTCCTCGACGCCGGTATCGATGCTCGCCGCGTCGATCTCGACCTCGACCCGCGATTCGTCCGGATTCGCTTCGTCGACCTCGATCGTGCCGGAGACATCGCCGAACCGTCCGCGCACGGTGGTGAACATCATGTGCTTCACGGCGAACTCGACGCGCGT
Organism: uncultured Gemmatimonadales bacterium; assembly: GCA_963798855.1. Taxonomy (GTDB): domain Bacteria; phylum Gemmatimonadota; class Gemmatimonadetes; order Longimicrobiales; family RSA9; genus CAWCUU01. The sequence continues at coordinate 244,026 of CAWCUU010000004.1, forward strand.
ATGCGCCGGATCGAGCTGCCAGGTGGTCCTCTTCGCCTTCGCCATACGGCCCTCCTGCGGTTGGTCTCTCTCCTCATCGTCCAGCTCGTGCCGGACCTCCCGCCTCGAATGAGGCGGTGCGATCATCGTGCCATGGCCGGGCGCCTCGTGCCGGCCGTCGCGCCCATGACAGAGCGCCGGTTCGTGGCGTCGCGGCGGATCCGTGGCGGCCGCGCCCAACATCGGGCGTCTTGACACTTGGTGTTGCAACAATTATTATGCCAGCATGACACGACTGGCCGACGAGATTCAGCAACGCAGGTCGTTCGAGAGCCTGGAGCAGGAGGCGCACCTCAGCCTCATGCGCACGGCTGCGGCGCTCGGGCACGCCACGGCCGAGATGTGCAAGGAGCACGACACGACGCCGACGCAGTTCAACGTGCTGCGCATCCTGCGCGGCGCAGGTCCGGCGGGGCTCTGTCGCAACGAGGTGCGAGATCGCCTCGTGGCTCAGGTTCCCGACGTGACCCGATTGCTGGATCGGATGGAGGCGGCGGGGCTCGTGGAGAGGGCCCGGGACGCGGAGGATCGCCGCTACGTCATGACGCGCATCGCGCCGGCGGGGTTGCGGTTGCTCGACGCGATCGACGCGCCCATGGCGGAGCTGCACCGCGTGCAGCTCGGTCACCTCGAGGAGGGACGGTTGCGAACCCTGATCGAGATCCTGGGTGAGATCCGGGACCGGCTGTAGCTGTTTTTTTTGGGCCTATAGATGTTGTCACACCGAGTGTACGCACATACGATGAGGAGAGTCACATGAACACGATCCGTTCGATCCGACCGAAGAACCGCCCCGAGCTGGGGCTGCTCGCTCTGCGCATCATCGTCGGCGCCGTCTTCCTCGCTCACGGCGCGCAGAAGCTGTTCGTCTACGGGATCCCCGGGGTGCAGGGCGCCTTCGCTGGGATGGGGATCCCCTTCCCCGGCCTGGTGGGCCCGGCGATCGCGGCCCTCGAGCTGTTCGGTGGGCTGGCGCTGATCCTCGGCCTGCTGACCCGGGTCTCCAGCGCGTTGCTGGCGCTGGACATGGTGGGCGCGATCCTGCTGGTCCACCTGGCCGGCGGGTTCTTCCTGCCGTCCGGGGTGGAGTTCGCCCTGACGCTCCTCGGCGCTACGACGGCGCTGGGGCTGAGCGGGCCGGGTGCGCTGTCGCTGGATCGCGTGCTGGAGCGGCCCCATGGCGCGACCACGCCCGCGGAAGCCGCGCCGAGCGGCCAGGCGCGTCGGAAGGTGGCGTAGTAGGCCTCCGGCCAGGTCGCAGAAGGGGGTGTGGCCGCGAGCGTGGCGCTAGCGCGGCCTCCACTGGATCAGTGGCGCGTCGACGATCGAGGCCTGTACGGCGTCGGCGACGGCGCGCCGCAGCGCCACGTGGAGGTCGTTCTCGCGGGTGGGGTCGACGCGGTTGGTGAGCAGGACGATGAACAGGCCACGCTCGGGGTCCATCCACAGGCTGGTGCCGGTGAAGCCGGTGTGGCCGAAGGAGCGCGGGGAGAAGTATCCCCCCGCACTGGAGCCGGGGGACGGCGTGTCCCAGCCGAGGGCGCGGCTCGAGCCGGGTGCCTGGCGCGCGGTCCAGCGGGCGATGGTGGTCGGCTGGAGGAATCGGACGTCGCCGTAGACGCCGCCGGCGAGCAGCATCTGCGCGAAGACCGCGAGGTCCCTCGCGCTGGAGAACAAGCCGGCGTGTCCGGCCACGCCGCCGAGGGCGCAGGCGTTCTCATCGTGGACGATGCCGTGCACGTGCATGTGGCGGTAGACGGTGTCGACCTCGGTGAAGGCGATGCGATCGAGGCGCGGGTCGTCGGGCCGGAACGCGGCGGTGCAATCGGTATCCGGCGGGATGGGTGCGGATGCGAGAGGGTTGAACTCCGTCTCCTTCATCCCGAGCACGCTCCACACGCGGTCCTGCAGGAACGCGTCGAGCGGCCTTCCCGCGAGCTTCTCTACGATCAGGCCCATCAATACGAAGTCCCAGTCGCTGTAGATCGTGCTGTCGCCGGGCGTGTAGGCGAGGGGGCGGGCATTGATCTGCCGCAGGTACGCCCGCCTGCCGCGCGTATCCTTCCAGAGCGCGGCGTATGGCTCCATCCCGCCCCTGTGCTCGAGCAGCATGCGGACGGTGATGCCCGCCTTGTCCGGGGCGTCGAAGCCCGGGAGGTAGTCGTGCACCGGACGTTCGACGTCCAGCTTGCCCTCTTCCTCCAGCATCATCGCGGCCGTCGTCGTCGCCACGACCTTCGTCAGAGACGCCATGTCGTAGAGCGTCGAGTCGGTGACGGCGGGCGCGCCTTCGGCGCCGTCGATCCGGCCGTAGCCCTTCAGGTGCACGAGTCGGCCCCAGCGTCCGACGGCCAGCGCCGCGCCGGGCGCCGCTCCCTGCGTGATGGCGGCCCCGACGATGGAGTCGAGGCGCGATCCGAGATCGGCGCGCATGCCGACGGACTCGGGCGCGGCGCGGACGAGGACGGGGCTGGGAGAAAGGGGCTGCGGCGGGCGCGGCGGGGCATGCGCGCAGGCACCGGACAGCAGGATCATCACGGCGATCGTGGATCGGATTCTCATGAGCCGGCTGAAGAAGCTCGGCGTCCGTCTCGAGCCCTGCTGCGGGACGGTTGCACCGAAAAGGAACCCGCCCGGGTAGGATCGGGTGAGGCGCGGCACGTCGTCGCCGCGCGACCCCGCGCTTTGGAGGTCCTCTTGAGTCACGCGCTGCGCCTTCTCGATTCGCCCCCCGCCCGGGGACACGAGGCGGGACCCTACCGGCCGCAGGGTGACGACGCCCTCCTCGACGCCTACTCCCGCGCGGTCGTATCGGCGGCCGAACGGGTCGGACCCGCGGTCGTGCGCGTGGACGTCGAGCGCTCGGTGGCGACGGGGCACGGTCGACGCGGTGACGCCTCCGGGCACGGCTCCGGCTTCCTGTTCGCACCGGACGGCTTCGTGCTCACGAACAGCCACGTCGTCCACGACGCGCGCCGGCTGCGGATCGAGACACCGGATGGCGCGAGCGCGGCGGCGGACATCGTCGGAGAGGATCCCGACACGGACATCGCGGTACTGCGCATCGCGACCGACGCTCACGCCTGGGCGGAGCTCGGCGACTCGGCGGCGCTGCGCGTGGGCCAGCTCGCGATCGCGATTGGCAACCCGCTCGGCTTCCAGAGCACGGTCACGGCGGGCGTGGTGAGCGCGCTCGGCCGCTCCTTCCGCTCGACCACCGGGCGTCTCATCGATGACGTGATCCAGACCGACGCCGCGCTCAATCCCGGCAGCTCGGGCGGCCCGCTGGTGGACTCGGGCGGCCGGGTCATCGGCGTGAACACGGCGGTGATCCTGCCCGCGCAGGGGATCTGTCTCGCGGTGGGCATCAACACGGTGAAGGTCGTCGCGGCGAAGCTGATTCGCGACGGCCGCGTCCGTCGAGGCTACATCGGCGTCGCCGGTCAGAGCATCGCGATCGACGCGAGCGCGGCGCGCGCGCTCGGCATGCCGGGCGGCGGCGTGCTGGTGCTGCACGTCGAGGCGGGCGGACCCGCTCACCGGGCGGGGGTCCGCGAGGGCGACGTGATCATCGCGCTGCACGAGCGCCCCGTCGCCGGGATGGACGATCTCCACCGCCTGCTGACGGAAGAGCAGATCGAGAGGGAGGTCGATCTCGCGGTGCTCCGCGGCCGGGAGCGCGTGACCGTGCGCATCACGCCCACGGAGACGCCGACCCGCATCAGCGGATGAGGGGGAGTGCGCGAGCCTGGATGGCGATCGAGGTGGCGTCTTCGCCGGTATTGATCGCGCCGACGACGCCGTCGCCGGTCTCGGGGTCGATCCAGAAGAACGCCCGGAACCCCGCCTGGCTCCCCGTGTGGCCGATGAGCGTCGAGTCGCCGCGCCGCAGGACCATGTAGCCGAGCCCCATCCCGGCTTCGTATCCGCCGGCGTTCTTCCCCATGGACACGACCGGGGCCCACATCTCGCGCAGCGTAGCGCGACGAGCGACCAGCTCGTAGCGTGCGGCGCGGGCGCTGTCTCCGTTCGTCGCCCCGAGCAGGAACGCGAGGTACTTCGCGAGATCGGAGAGCGGCGCATTCCAGCCACCGTTGGGAATCGTGATGCCGGGATCGAAGTCACGGCCGTTCTCGATGACCGTGTCGCGTCCCGTCGTCGAGTTGCGCTCGACATCGTAATTGTTCGAGCGGTGCGGCTCGAGGTAGTACGGCGTCACCCCGAAGTAGCTGCGGTCGAGACCGAGTGGCGCGAGCACGTTCTTCTGCACGTACGTCTCCCACGGATCGCCCGTGATCGCCTCGATGATGCGTGCGAGATAGATGTAGCCCGGATTGGAGTAGCCGTAGCGGGAGCCGGGTCGGAAGTGCAGCTCCTGGTACGGCATCATCGCGACGAGCTGGCTCCACCTCGTCGGCTCGAAAGGCTCCCACGGCTTCCCCTCCTTGTACGGCCACGTCGGGTCCTGGAATCCCGCTGAGTGCGACAGCAGCATGCGCACGGTGATGCTGTCGATCATTCCGTAGGGGTCGTGCACGCGTCGCAGCTCCGGCACCCAGCGCGTCACGGGATCGTCGAGGGAGAGCTCGCCGCGATCCCGCAGCTGCATGATCGCGATGGCGGTGAGCCCCTTCGTGATCGAGCCGTAGTGGAAGATCGTGCCGCCGTCGACCCGCTGGCGCCGGCCACGATCCGCGAGACCGTGATCGTGCCGGGCGGCGATGCGGCCGTCCCGGATCAGAAGAACGCTGCCACCGACGACCCGTCCGCTGTCGAGCCGGGCGTCGAAGTAACGCGTGAAGTCGGACCAGCCGGCCGGCGGCGCGGGAGCGGACGGCGTGTTCCGGCTCGAATCGCGGGGGTCGGGGCGCTGCGCGGCAAGCGGTGCTACGGGAAGGGCGAGCGCGAGGGCGAGCGCGGCGGGGAGCGAGTCAGGGCTCATGGGCGGCTCCGGGACGTGTGAGAGCCGCGAAAATGCGGAATCAATCGGCGTCCGGCAAACCCTGCGCGAAGCGCGGCCGCGGCGCGCCGGACCGCGCCGCTCGCGGCCAGATGCGCCTGCGGCCGACCGGCCGCCGCACTCAGTCGTCGACGAGCGCGGCGCTCTGCACGTTCGCTCGCAGCGGCACGCGCACCGAGTAGCTGCGGTTGTTCGGGGTCCGCCCGATCCGGAACTGGGGATTCAGCGCGCGGATCTCCGCCACCGTGCTGCCGACGCTGTGCGCGATCCGGATGAGAGGCGTCGCCGGCGGCACGGTGAGATGGTCCCAGTGCGGCTCGGCGACCTGCATCGGTCGGAAACCGTAGTCCTCGGCGTGCTTCGTGATGCGCGCGGCAGCGATCATCAGAGGAACGTAGTCGCGCGTCTCGCTCGGCAGGCGGTCCCAGATTCGGTAGTAGTCACCCTCGCCGCGCGCCTGCTCCCGACCGAACTCCTCGCGCATGATCCGACCGACGCGGTTCTCGCCGGTGTTGTACGCCGCGGCCGCGAGGTACCAGGAGCCGAAGCGGTCGTGCAGCGCCTGCAGGTAGTCGAGCGCCGCGTCGGTGGCGCGGACCGGATCGCGGCGCTCGTCGACCGCGCGATCGACGGCCAGACCGTACCGCTCGCCGGTCTCCTGGATGAACTGCCAGATTCCAGCCGCTCGCGCCGGCGACGTCGCGGCCGGATTGAAGCCGGACTCGATCATCGCCAGGTACACCAGGTCGCGCGGCATTCCGCGCTCATCGAGCTTCGTCAGGATGACCGGCGCCCACTCTCCGCCCCGGTCGAGGAAGCGCTGGAACTTCTTGCGCATTGCGGGAACGGTGTCGAAGCGCGCCACCCAGTAGTCCACGCGCGGATTCGAGATGTCGGGCAGATCCCATCCCGGCCCGAGCCCCGCCTCCGCCACCGGCGCGATGGCTGGCTCCGCGACCAGGACGGAAGACACGACCGAGTCGGCGGATTCCAGCGACGGCGGCTCGAGCGCGGACTGCAGGTGCTCGGCTCGGGGACCCGCTCCGAGCACCAGCGCCGTCGCCACGATCGCGAAGCTCGCGATCCACATTCCGATCGATCGGTTCCGAGTCTGCCGCCTCTTCATTGCTCCTCCGTTCGCGCCGCAAGGTGGCGCGCCGGGCCTGCCCGCGCGCGCCCCCACATTTGTTTATCTTGAACCGATTTTCAACGCGAAAGTTCCGACAGCAGCTCCCAAGACGATCAGTGATTACGGGTCGTCACCTCAATGACGCCGTTGGCCGCGGCCGGATCCCTGTAAAGCCTCCTGGCCGCCCCGCCTTTGAGGACTTCTATCCTGTCGATTCGGTCACGGTCGAGCGAGTGAAGGTCCTGCGGCGTGGACACGGCGCCGTCGATGAAGATCAGACCGGTGAATTGCTGGCGCTCGAGTATATGCGGCGATGCACGAAGGCGGCCGGGTTCGACGGTCCGGGGATCGGCGGACGTATGACCCTGGGATGCAACCTCATCCGAGGCTTTGGCACTCATCTCCTCGAGCCGAGCGCGGAGGATCTCGCCCCGGTCCGTCGAAGCCGTGGACGCGGCGGGTATGTCGCCTGTCTTGGTCAGGATTGCCACGACCGACTGCTTTGCCGGGCTCCCGTTCTTGGTGACGGTGATGCTGCTGATGCGCTCGGGACTCAGCGCGTGCGCCTGCTCCGCCGTCGTGGTCTTCCCGTCGATGAGGTAGACGACCTCACTGCCATCCTGCGCGATCAGACCGGCAGCGCGACTCGCGTGTTCGGCCGAGGCCGCGTCCATCTTCTCGATCTCGGCGTCGGTCGGCAGCGCGGCCTCGCAGGCGGCGAAGGTGCCGCCGAGAGCGATGGCGCCGAGCGTGAGGAGGCGAGCAGCGGCGAACCGACGTGTCCTGGGAATCATGGCGTCGAGCCTCTTTCTGAGGTGGGAATGGCTGTCGGCGAGCGCGGCGGCGCTCAGAGCGAGCGAGGACCCGCGTCCAGCGATGTCGATGAGAAGCGTGCCGTAGCTGCGCGGCTCGACGCCGGCGTTGAGCAGGCGGGCGTCGCAATCCAGCTCCGCGGCCAGGCGGAGACGCGAGAGCATCCACCAGACGGCGAGGTTCCAGGGCACGAGGATGACGGCAAGCCAGCCGGCGCTCAGCAGTACGGGATCCCCGGCGCGGAGGTGCTCCGCTTCGTGCAGCAGCGCCGCTCTCCTCTGCTCCGACGGCAGGGCCAGGAGCCAGCGCGGAACGACGATCTCCGGTCGCACGATGCCGATCGCCGCCGGTCCCGCCGTGGGCGCGATGCGCACGCAAATGCCGTCCAGCTCGGCCGGAAGCCAGCGCCGCTTCTCGCGCTGGAACCGCAGCTGCACCACGAGGAACGCAAGCGCGGCGGCGCCGGAGCCGAAGGCCCACAGGATCCCCAGCGCCAGATCGAGGCGCGTCGGAACCCGGTGCGTTACTTCCGCCAGACCCTGGCGAACCTCCCCCGCCCCGGCCTCTGCAAGACGTCGGATCGAAGCAAGCACGTTACGCCGCGCGGGCGCCGCGCCCGGAGCCGGAACGCCACCCACCAGCGCCGTCGTCACGACGACGCCGGACTCGCGGCGCAGCGGTGCCACTCCGACGAGCACCACCGTCGCGAGCATCGCGACGAGCCAGACCGCCCTGACCGGCCGCCTCGCCAGCCGACACGCAGCATCCAGCCCCCACGCAGAGGCCGCGAGCACAACGCCCACGAGCAGCCCGTAGACCATCCAGGCCGCGGTCACGATGGCTCCTCGAGCCGCTTCGCCAGCAGGCGTCGCATCCGCTCCAGCTCCTCGCGCGACAACCCACGGTCCGAGACCAGCTGCGCGAACATCCGCTCCGCCGAGCCCTGGAAGATCGCCTCGCGGATCCGCGACAGCGCGCTCACCCCGGCCCGCTCCGGCTCGACCGCCGGAAAGTAGCGATACGCCCGCCCCTCGGGCTCGTGCCGCACAAAGCCCTTCTCTTCCAATGTCTGCAGCGCGGACAGCACCGAAGTGTACGCCAGCTCGTCGGCCAGCTCGTCGCGCACTTCCGTGACCGTCGCGGAGCCGAGCCTCCAGAGGATGCTCATGACGTCCAGCTCGCGCGGCGTGAAGCGGATCTCGTCCATGGCGGAGTCTCCGTGCTACGGTGTTTCCCGTAGTTTAGCAGCGTAGGAGCGCAGATGTCAACGGGCTTTGCCGTAGATAACGCGCGCACTGCAGCGCTGGGACACGCTGACCGGCCGGTTCGAATCGCGGGTCCGGGCGCTGGCCTGCACCACCGATCGGGCCTATGATGGATCGAAGCGTACCGGGAGGAGGGAACGCGAATGAGTGAGAAGATCAGCAGCGACCGGCTCGAACGGATCACCGACTGGCTGCGGGAGAGGACGCGTGGCGAGTGCCCGTTCTGCGGAGGCCGGGACTGGTCGATCGATGACGAGCTTGGCAGCCTGCCGGCGTACCAGCGCGAGGAGCCGAACGTGCAGCTCGACCGGGGCTACACGCTCGTGCTGGTGACGTGCGAGAGGTGCGGCTTCACGGCCCCGTTCGCGGCGAAGAAGCTGGCCGACTGAAGCGGGCGCGAACGGCAGGCGCGAGCTGCAGGCGCAAACGGCAGGCGCGAGCTGCAGGCGCGAACCGCAGCGCCTTGCCCCAAGCGCCTCGCCTTGAGCGCGCCTCGCTTTCAGCGCCTGTAGTCAGCGCCTGCCTTCAAGCCGCATCCTGAACGCGCTCCGTCGCGGCGTCGGGGTGCTCGCCGAGGAACTCGACCCACTGCGTCTTGACGCGCGGGTACTGCTTCGCGGCCTCGACGAGCTCGAGGAAGCAGGCGACGGTCTCGTCGAACCATTTCTGGAGCTTCGCGTCGGCGATGCGGCCGTCGTCGCCGAATGCCTTGTGTGCCTGCGCGAGCGAGAACATGTCGGGATAGACCCGGCTCCCGAGGTGCTCGAGCGGAACGCGGAGCGCCCAGAGCCCACGATTGCCGCCGACCATTGACGGGGAGGCGGACATGAGCAGCGCATGTCGGTCCTTGAACGGCTGCGGGCTGAAGCGGGAAGTCCAGTCGATGGTGTTCTTCAACACCCCCGGCATGGATGCGTTGTATTCGGGCGAGGCGATGATGAAGGCGTCGCTGCCGAGAAGACGCCGTTGCAGCTCTTCGGCCCCGGTCGGGAAGCCGAATTCGGTCTCGACATCGGCATCGTAGGAGGGTGTGTCGAAGTCCACCATGTAAGCTCGGTCGACGGTGCCGCCGGCGGCCTCCACCGCCGCTTCGGCGAGGGTCGCCAGACGATCGTTGATTGATGACCGGCGCAGGGAAGCGCTGAAGACGAGCACGCGGACGTCGTAGGCCATGGAGCCCTCCGGGCGTTGGGGGAGCGAGGCGGCCTCGGCGAGGGGCGCGCATGGATGGAATCGGCGTGCTGCGCGGCAGCGGTGCAAGACCGTCCTTTTCCCCACAATCCGGCGGAGCGCGCCCGACGGCGCACGGTCGTCGGCCGCGCCATCTTCGAGCACAGCATTGCGCCATCGGGTGTCGGCGTCTTCGTACCGTCACGCGAAGCGATGGTGCTGCTACTCGAGCCAAACGGCAGCCTGGAGGTAACCATGCCCGCCCGCATCCTCATCGTCTACGGCACGAGCTACGGACAGACGGCGAAGATCGCCGCACGGATCAGGGAGCAGCTGGTGGCACGCGGCTTCTCGGTCGGCCTGTACAAGGGCGACGCGCTGCCGTCGGGCCTCGCGTTGTCCGGCTACGACGCCGTGGTGGTGGGCGCGTCGCTGATCATCGGCGGACACCAACGCTACATCGGACGCTTCATCCGCCGGCACGCGCCGGAGCTGCAGCACATCCCCTCGGCGTTCTTCTCGGTGAGCGGATCCGCCGGCAGCGAAAAGGTGGAGCAGCGCGCGACGGCTCGCAGGATCATGGCGGAGTTCCTGCGCAAGTCCGGCTGGAGCCCGGAGCTGGAGACGACGTTCGCCGGCGCGATCACCTACACGCGCTACAATCCGGTGCTGCGCTGGTGGATGAAGCGGATCTCGCGCGCGGAGGGCGGCTCGACGGATACATCGAGGGATCACGAGTATACGGACTGGTCGCAGGTCGAGCAGTTCGCGACCGAGGTCGCGAGGATGGCGGAGGAGAGGCGCGAACAGCGAGGCGCGAACGGCGAGGCGCTGACCGCAGGCGCCAATGGCGAGGCGCTGACGGCGAGGCGCTGACGGCGAGGCGGGCAAGCGCCTTGGTCAGCGCCTGAGGTCAGCGCCTGAGGTCAGCGCCTGAGGTCAGCGCCTGAGATCAGCGCCTGAGGTCAGCGCCTGAGAGTCAGCGCCTGAGGTCAGCGCCTGAAGTCAGCGCCTTCAGTCAGCGCCTTCAGTCAGCGCCTTCAGTCAGCGCCTTCAGTCAGCGCCTGCCGCAGGGCGTTTAGCCCTGCGGCGCGATCTGGTACTGCTCGAGCTTGCCGTCCGGCATCTCGTAGGTCCAGACGCGTAGCGTGCGGTCGGCGAAGACGGCACGGTAAACGCGCTCGAGCATTCCGCCGCGCTCCTGCTCGCCCACCTGAACGAACTCGCGGGGCTGCCCGAGCGGGCCGAGCGTCGTGGCGAAATCGTGCAGGGCCTGCTCGCTGAAGTAGGCGTTCGCATCCGGCGTGAAGAGAGAGCGGTCGATCGTGCCGTGCTGCAGGCCCACGAAGATGCGGCGGGCCCGAGCGGTCCGGGCCAGGGTCGCGGTGTCCTCGGTTGCGAACAGGAGCTGCGACACGCCGCGCGCGATGGCGCCCGAGGCCGGCGCCGCGTCCTGGTTCGTGAGCACGACGACCGCCGCGCTGTCCTCCGGGAAGACCAGGTTGTACGCCGTGAAGCCGGACACCTCGCCGCTGTGCGAGACAACGAAGTGACCGCCCTGCATGCCCACGCTGACGCCGAGGCCGTAGCCGGTGCCTGCGCCGTTCTTCAGCCGGACCTCCGTCTCGAGATCCCGGTACGATTCCGGCCGGAGCAGGCTCTCGTCGATGAGGGAGATGTCCCAGCGGGCGAGGTCGCTCGGCGTCATCGCCAGCTCGCCGGCCGCGTACATCCAGCCCGAGCCTTCCTGTGGAGCGGGACGCAGCGGACCGAGCCCGTAGCGCATGTAGCCGGTCGGCTCTCCGGGGCCGCCCAGCTTGCCCGCGTCGAAGTCGACCGCGCTGCCGAGGCCGACCGGACCGAGAATGTTCTGGCGGATGAACTCGAAGAACGGCATGCCGCTCGCCTTCTGCACGATGCGGCCGGCGATGACGTAGTTCGTGTTGCTGTACTGCCAGCGCGTGCCGGGATCGAAGTCGAGCGGCTTCCTGGCCCATAGCGTGAGGATGCTGTCCGGATCGATCGCCTTCAGCATCATCGGCGGGACGTAGTCCTGTGGCCAGAAGTCCTGGTAGCCGGACGTGTGCGACAGCACCTCGCGGATCGTGACCTCGTCGGCACGCGTGAGATCCGGCAGGAACTTCGACACCGGATCGTCCAGCGAAAGCTTGCCCTGCTCCTGCAGCAGCAGGATCGCGGCCGCCGTGAACTGCTTGCTGATCGAGCCGATCGCATAGCGCATCTGCGGTGTGGCGGGGACGCTCGGATCGAGCTTCGCCGCGCCGTACGCCTGCGCGTAGGCGAGCCGCCCGTGCATGACGACGGCGACGGAAGCGCTGGGTACCCCTGTGCTCTTCAGCACCGCCTGCGCCACCGAGTCGACACGCCCGGTGAGAGCGCCATCCGGCGCGGCCTGCGCCTGCAGCGGCCTCGCGGACGTCACGACGAAGAGCACGGCCGAAGCCGCTGCGAGCACGCGATCCCTGATCATCCTTCGAGCTCCTGTCCGAACGGCTGGAATACAACAGGCGTCAACTGCAGGCGTTAGGAAGCTCTGCACTGGCACCTGAGCTGAGCAGGCGTACCCCCGCGATAGCCGTATCCGCGTCGGTAGAAAGATACCCGTACTATCCAGGCTGGGGTCAGAATACGTTGGGTTGGGTTTCCGCGCATGAGGTGTATCACCAGTATGCCCTCGGCGGCTCCGAAGCGGAAGCGAACTCGGCGGGTGACCACTGCGTGGACAACTAGGGGAGGTCCCAATGCTGCACACGCTGTCATTGGCGCTGCTCTTGATCGGAACGCCTGCCTTTGCGCAACAAGGCATGGATCCGGTCGTGGACGTGATTCAGGCCAGCTTTCGGTTCCTAACGCAGAATGAGCTGCCGAAGGGAACCATCGTTATTGATTTTTCGGAAGCCGGAATGCACCCGCCTGTTAGTTTCGCTGGTCAAATCCAGAAGGCGACGGGCGCGATTATTGGGAACATTGCAGATTACTCGAAGTGTACGTCCCGGACGGACTGCTCGCTGCATGGAGCTAGCGCCGTTGTAACCTTCGGCACTCCAGCGACGTCGGGAGATTCGGCGACGATTTCGGTACTATATCGTGTCCAGGAGGACAAAACCGTCGCAACCACGAGCATTCAACTGCTGCTTCGACAAACGGGACACGCGTGGCAGGTTGAAAGGGTCCTGAACAAAACAATCGAGTAACTGAGTTCGCCTCCGGCCGTGCGAGCCCGTCGGGTTCCGTCGAGGGACCATCCCCCAACGGCTTCACGTGCGAGCGCGTCGGGGGCAGTTGAGGGCGATCCGCATTAAAGCTTCACGCGTGTGTGTGCGCGACTGTGGCGCGGCCGTTCGTTTTCTGGGCGCCGGGTAGTCCCGTCCCCCTCCGTCTTCCTGACGCCTTCATGGTCCACCATGCACGGCGCTTTGCGCGGTTTCGCATGCGGTCAACTCAAGCCGCTGCTGCGCCGGTTTCACCCGCTACCTGGCGCAGGCGAGCCCACTAGCTGCAGGCGCTGGTTGCAGGCGCTGACTGCAGGCGCTGACTGAAGGCGTCAACTGCAGGCGCCGCGCCTCGACTTCAGCGCCTGCCTTCAGCGCCTGCCTTCAGCGCCTGCCTTCAGCGCCTGCCTTCAGCGCCTGCCTCCAGCGCCTGCCTCACCTCCGGATCGGCCTCCGCGAAGGCCTTTTCGAAGCTGGCCTGCACCCGGTCCGCCTCGACGTCCTTGCCCTGGGCGCGGAGCGCCTTGGCGAGGCCGTGGAGGGACCAGCCGTTGTCGCGGAAGCGCTCGAGGTCCTCGCGGAAGGCGCGCTCCGCGTCGGCGGGGCGGCCGGCCTGCAGCAGCACGTCACCGAGGTCCTCGCGCACGGGGACGGACCACTCCAGCGGCTCGCCGTAGTACATGGAATCCTCGAGGTTGGCCGCCTCCTGCAGCCGTGCGACGGCGGAATCGAGATCTCCGCGCGCGGCTGCGATGCGCCCAGCGAGCACATCGGCCGCGATGCGCAGGACCAGCTGCGATTCGTTGAACTCGAGTCGCAAGCCGTCCAGCGCGTGATCCTGCGCGGCCGCTCGGACGAGCGCGAGCTCGCGATCGGCGGCTGTAAAGTCGCCCTTCGCGGCGAAGGCTCGGCCGCGGGCGTAGTGCCAGAATGCCGGCAGCGTGCGGCAGTCGTGCGGGCGGCGCGGGTCGGGCCAGAATCTCGTCCCAGCGCGAGAAGCGGACGCGCATCTGCAGGTTTCGGGTGATCCAGTGCTGCAGGAACGTCATGCCGGGATCGCGGAGCATCGCAGCCGGGATGAGCGGGACGATCTTGTCGGCGGAGCCGATCGAGAGATCGGCCTGTCCCGTCATCGAGGCGGCGAAGGCGAGGAAATCGTAGTTGTGTGGGTAGTAGCCCAGCGTGTACATGCCCATCGCCGGGTGCTGGTCCCGGATGTAGGTCTCGTCCGCGTGGACCGCGTGCTCGTTGGCGCGGATCGCGTCGGCGTAGCGCCCGACGCGCACGTAGATATGGCCGGGCATGTGCACGATGTGGCCGGCACCGGGCATGAGAGCGGCGAGGCGCTCGGCGCACGCGACGGCGCTGTCAGGATACGCCGCCTCGACGGCGTGGATGTAGAAGTGGCACGCGCCGGGATGCTTCGGGTCCGCGGCGGCGACCCGCCCGAGCTGCGCGAGCGCGTCCGGGATCCCGGGCTGCGGCTGGCGTTCCCGCGTCCAGTAGTTCCACGGTCGCAGATCCATCAGCGACTCCGCATACAGCACGGCCGGTTCGTGCTCATCCGGATAGTTTCGGATGATGTCGGCCATCGCCGTCGAATACGCGGAATCGAGCGAAGCCCTGTCCGCCGGCGGGGCCGCCGCATAGCGCGCCGCCTGCGCAGCGATCAGAGCCCGCTCTAGATCGGTCTCGTCATCGAGAGCGGATTCCGCCCGCCGGACGGCCGCGAAAGCGGCGACCCCAGCGGCCGAGTCCATCGGCAGGTTGATGTTCGGCCCCCAGGCGAGAGCCTCGCCCCAGAAGCACATGGCGCAGGACGCGTCGAGCCGCTGCGCCTCGCGAAACGAGCGGATCGCCTCTCCGTGATTGAACGCATAGTAGAGGCGCAGCCCCTGGTCGAAGTACGCCTGCGCCGCCGGCACTTCGGTGGTGATCGCGTAGTGATGGTCACCCAGGTTCGTGTACAGCGGGACGGTATCCGCTTGCGGCGCCAGCTGGAGCGCGAGTGCGAGCAAGGGGGCGACGCTGGACATGGTGCCTTTCCAGGGCGAGAGTCGAAGGTCGAAGACGAGAACGGCCGTGCGTCACCTATTCAACTTCCGGCTCCCGGCTGTCAACGAGCTTCGGCGGCCGACCCGGTCCCGTCACGCGCGGCTCGCCGGCGCCGGCTGGCGCTCGTCAACCGGCCGGCTCCCACTCGTCCGCCCTTCAGCCGGCCGGCTCGTCGCAGCGCGCCGCAGCGAGACGGGCCTCACCGCCCGCGGGCTTCAGCCGGACGTAATAGTCGCGGTCGATGCCGACTGCGGACGGATCCGGCAGGTCCACCGTCGTCGTCTGCCAGTCGGTGGTCGGGCGGATCATGGCGCAGCCGTGGGGCGACGTCTTCGCCTCGACGGGCATCGCGAAACCGGGGACGACGTCGGTCCAGCGGAAGCGAAGCGTGGAGCCGTTCAGCCGGTACTCGAGGGTGGGCACCTTCGTCGTCGTCAGGTACTGGCGGAAGACGGCGGACAGGTCGAGCCCCGCGCGCTGCGAGATGTAGCGCTCGACCTGCTCACCCGTGACTACGCTGTGACGGTACTTCTCGTTCAAGCCCCGCAGGATGTCGCGCCACTTCTCATCGTCGCCGACGAGCTGGCGGATCGTGTGCAGCATGTTGCCGCCCTTGTAGTACATGTCGCCCGAGCCCTCGGCGTTCACGCCATAGGCCGGAACGATCGGGCGGTCGTTGCCGATCTTGGCGCGGACGCCGATCACGTAGTCGGCGCCGGCCTCCCTGCCCTGCCGGCACTCCGTGTAGAGCGATTCGGCGTAGTTCGCGAACGACTCGTGCACCCACATGTCGGCCAGATCGGCGGTGGTCAGGTTGTTGCCCCACCACTCGTGCGCGCTCTCGTGCACGATGATGAAGTCCCACTCGAGGCCGAGGCCGGTGCCCGACAGGTCCCGTCCCAGGTAGCCGTTCTGATAGTGGTTGCCGTAGGCGACGGCGCTCTGGTGCTCCATGCCGAGGTGGGGCGCTTCGACGAGCTTGTAGCCGTCGCGGTACCAGGGGTAGGGCCCGAACCAGTGCTCGAAGCAGGCCAGCATCGGCCGCACCTGCTCGAACTGCGCGCGAGCCGCATCGAGGTGGTAGTCCAGCGGCCAGAAATCGAGCGTCAGGATTCCGCCTTCGCCGTCGTAGATGCCGCCGAAATGCGCGTAGTGCCCCGCGTTGATCGCGACGTCGTAGTTGTTGATCGGATCCTCCACGAACCATTCGAACGTGGTCGTGCCGTCATCGTGGTTCGCGACGGAGCGGAGCCGGCCGTTGGAGACGTCGACGAGGGAGTCGGGGACCGTGATCGCGATGCGCTGGCTGTCGGGCTCGTCGGCCTGCGTGTCCTTCGTCGGCCACCAGACGCTCGCGCCGAGACCCTGGTTCGCGGTCGCGACCCAGCGCCGGCCCAGGCTGTCACGCGCGAGGATCAGCCCGCCATCCCAGGGCGGCCGTGTCGCGACCGTCGGCTTGCCGTGGTAGTAGGCCGTGAGCGTGCCCGTCGCGCCCGCGTGTTGGGGTTCCGCCAGCGTCACGAAAAAGGCGTTGCCGTCGCGGCGCTGCGTCAGCTTCCGCCCGTCCTGCAGCACGCTGTCCATCGCGAGCGGCTGCTGCAGGTCGATCTGCATCTCCGTGCCGGGCTTCAGGACGCGGTACGTGATCGCGTCATAGCCGGCGATGCTGCTGTCGGCGGGGTCCACGCTGACGTGCAGGTCGTAGAAGGCGACGTCCCACCATGCGCGCGCCGCCCCGATCGAGCCGCGCAGCGTGTCGGCATGCGTGTACGCCGGAGCCTGCTGCGCGTGGGCCGGGGTGCGGGTGGCCAGCGTGGCCAGCAGGAGGAGCAGAGAAGGTGCCGCAAATCGTCGCATGATCGGTCGTGTTCGGGTGAGCGCGCCGGCGCCAAGATCGCATGGGCTCGGGCGCGTGGCCACCTCCTAACGGAAAACTGCATCACGCTAAGCCGCAGAGAAGCGCGGAGACGCAGAGGCCACCTCGCGGTTCCGCAAGCTCGACGTAGAAGAACGTTCATTTCTGATGTTTGCCCCGCCGGCGAGGCCCATTCACGCCGCGTCGTCCGACTCCGCGGCTTTGTGCTCCTTCGCGACTTTGCGTGAGGTCGTTTGCGGACGTCGTCGGCCCTGTCGCGAATTTGCGTCTCTCCGTATGCTGCAGGCCTCTTTAATCCCAGCCCCGAAGGAGCGTGCCATGACCCGGCCCGTGCGCCCAGCCCCGATCGCGGCTTCGGCCGTCGTCCTCGCCCTCGCGCTCGCTGCCGCGCTCGCGCGTCCGGCAAGCGCCCAGACGCGGCTGTTGCATCAGCCGGATGTCAGTGAGCGGCAGATCGCCTTCGCGTACGCGGGCGACATCTGGCTGGTGTCGCGCGACGGCGGCGACGCGCGTCGCATCACCTCGTCGCCGGCGGTCGAGAAGGATCCGCACTTCTCGCCCGACGGCAAATGGATCGCGTTCACAGGGGAATACGGCGGCAACGATGACGTTTACGTCGCGGCGGTGGACGGGGGCGAGCCGAAGCGGCTGACGTGGCACCCGTCGCCGGACGACGTGCGCGGCTGGACGCCGGATGGAACGGCGGTGGTGTTCGTCTCCACGCGCACCGGGGTGCCGGACGCGGAGCCGAAGCTGTGGACGGTGCCGGTGACGGGCGGCCTGCCCCAGCCGATGGTCGTGCCGCGCGCGCAGGCGGGGGCGGTGTCGGCGGACGGCGGCTCCGTCGCGTACCAGCTCGTGCGTCCGTGGGAGAGCGAGATGCGCAACTACCGCGGCGGTCAGAACCAGCCGATCCGCGTGCTCGACGTAAAGACGCACGCGGTGAAGAAGCTGCCGTGGACCGACAGCCGTGACCAACAACCGGTGTGGCTGGGCAGCCGCATTTACTTCATCTCCGACCGGGACTGGACGAACAACGTCTGGGCGTACGACACCGGCTCGGAGCAGCTCGAGCAGATCACGCACTACGACGACTTCGAGGTGGAGAGCGTGAATACCGGCGCCGGCGCGGTGGTCTACGAGCAGGCCGGCGACATCCACCTGTACGACCCGACGAACGGCCAGGACCGCAAGCTGCAGATCCGCGCGACGGGCGACTTCCCGTGGGCGATGCCGCACGCGGAAGACGTCGGCAAGTCGCTGTCGCACCCGCAGCTCTCGCCGACCGGGGTGCGAGCGCTGTTCGAGGGACGGGGTGACGTGTTCACGGTCCCGACGGACAAGGGGACGTGGCGCAACCTCACGCGCACGTCGGGGGTCGCGGACCGCGAGCCGGTCTGGTCGCCGGACGGGTCACGCATCGCGTGGTTCAGCGACGCGTCGGGCGAGTACCGGCTGATGGTCGGAAAGCAGGACGGCACGGAGAAGCCGCGCGAGTACACGATCGAGCACCCGACGTACTTCTACGCGCCCGCCTGGTCGCCGGACGGCACGAAGGTCCTGTTCACGGACGCGGAGATGAGCGTGCGCTTCATCGACCTCGCGAGCGGGAAGGTGACGCGCGTGGACCAGGGCAACTACACCTGGCCGAATCGGGACATGGCGCCGGCCTGGTCGCCCGACTCGAAGTGGATCGCGTACATGAAGCGGCTGCCGGGGTCGCAGTTCCACGCGATCTTCGTGTACTCGCTCGCCGACGGCTCCACACACCAGCTGACGGACGGGCTGTCGGACGTGATCGACCCGACGTGGGACGCCAGCGGCAAGTACCTGCTTTTTCTCGCCTCGACCGATTTCGCGCTGAACACCGGCTGGCTGGACATGAGCTCGTACGAGCGCCCGGTCCGCCGCGGCGTCTACCTGGCCGTGCTGTCGCGCAGCGAGCCGTCCCCACTGCTGCCGGAGACCGGCGACGAGCCGGACAAGCCTGCGGGGGCGACGAAGGGGGCCGCGAAGAAGGGCGACAACGCCGACTCCGTGGCCGCCGGTCCCGTGCGCGTCGACTTCGACGGTTTCTCCCAGCGCATCCTCGCCCTCGACGTACCGAGTCGCGACTACACGGACCTGCAGGCCGGGAAGGCGGGCCAGTACTTCTACCTCGAGCGGGTGCCGAATCGCCCCGACGTGCTGCACCGCTACGACCTGAAAGAGCGGAAGGCCGTGGATTTCGTCCCGGCGACCGCGGAGGAGTTCGCGCTGTCGCGGGATGGCAAGAAGCTGCTCTACCAGGGGGCCAACGACGAGGGCCGGCCGAACGACCGCTGGTCCGTCGTGGACGCGACGGCGGCCCCGCCGGAAAGCGCGAAGGGACACCTCGCGACGGAGGCGCTCAAGGTCGACCTCGATCCGCAGGCGGAGTGGAAGCAGATCTTCGACGAGGCCGGCCGCATCGAGCGCGACTACCTCTACGTCGCGAACCTGCACGGCGCGGACTGGCCGGCGATCACGAAGCGGTACGCGGGGCTGCTGCCGTACGTCCGCCACCGCGCCGACCTGACGCAGCTGCTCGACGAGATGCAGGGAGAGCTGACGATCGCGCACAGCTTCGTCGGCGGCGGCGACCTGCCGGAGCCGGACGCGCTACCGGTTGGCCTGCTCGGCGCGGATCTCGAGGTGGCCGACGGGCACTACCGGATCCGCAAGATCTACACGGGCGAGAACTGGAACCCCGACCTGCGAGCGCCGCTCTCCGCCCCCGGAGTGGACGTGCGCGAGGGGGACTACATTCTGGCCGTGAACGGCGAGGCCCTGACCCCGCCGACGACTCCGTACGCGCCGTTCGTAGGGACCGTCGGACGGCAGGTCGCGCTGCGCGTGAACTCACGTCCGACGGAGGAGGGCTCCCGGCTCGTTACCGTCGTGCCGATCGCGAGTGAGGCGGGGCTACGCACGCGCGACTGGATCGAGGCGAACCGCCGAAAGGTGGACGAGCTGTCGGGCGGCAAGCTCGCCTACGTGTACGTCCCGAACACCGGCCAGGGCGGCTACACGAGCTTCAACCGCTACTACTTCGCGCAGCAGGCCAAGCAGGGCGCCGTCATCGACGAGCGCTTCAACCACGGTGGCAGCATCGCCGACTACATGGTCGACATCATGAGCCGGAAGCTGCACGGCTATTTCAACCAGCGGCTCGGCGACCACTACAGCTCGGTGACCGCCCCCGCGGCCGCGATCTGGGGACCGAAGGTCCTCATCGTCAACGAGATGAGCGGCTCCGGCGGCGACATGTTCCCGTACATGTTCCGGCAGATGGACATCGGGCCGCTGATCGGCACGAAGACCTGGGGTGGCCTCGTCGGCTGGGGCGGCGAGCCGCGCCTGATCGACGGCGGGATCATCTCCGCACCCAGCACCGGCTTCTACAACCCGAACGGGCAGTGGGACGTCGAGAACGAAGGCGTAGCGCCCGACATCGAGGTCGAAGAGACGCCGTCCGAGGTGATCGCCGGCCGCGATCCCCAGCTCGAGCGCGCCGTCGCGGAGGCAATGAAGCTGCTGCGCGAGAACCCGGTCGTGCTGAAGCCGCAGCCCCCCGCGCCGGTCAAGGTTCGGAGCACGACCGCGACCGACAAGGCGGCCGGCGGCCATGGAAGGCGCTGACTGCAGGCGCTGACTACAGGCGCTGACTGCGAGGCGCTGACTACAGGCGCCTTCAGTTGGCGCCTGGTTCTCGCGCCTTCAACTGGCGCCTGCTTCTCGCGCCTTCAACTGGCGCCTGCTTCTCGCGCCTTCAGCTGGCGCCTGCCTCTCGCGCCTTTCAGTTGGCGCCTGCCTCACTCAGCTTCTTGCGCGCGAACGGGCGGGCGAACGCGGCGGGCGGGTTGTGGCCGCCGGCGAGGTCATACGCTTTCTGATACATCGCCTTCGCGTCCTCGGCGCGGCCCATCTTCTCGTACGTCATGCCGAGCAGCGCGTGCATGAAGGGGTCGCGGTCGTTGCCGCGCATCGCGATCGCCTTCTCCAGCTCCTGCTGCGCCGTGTTCAGGTCGTCCGTGTAGAGCGCGACATAGCCGACGAGGTAGGGGAAGAAGCGCTGCTGCTGCGCGGCCATTGCGGAGTCGGCCTGGAGCGCCTCCCGGGCGGCGGCGATCTGGCGCTTCGCTTCGTCGACATTGCCGCGGCGAGCGGCGATACGGGCCAGGGCGTGGGCGAGGCGGTAATCCCACAGCGCCTTCGGGTGCGTGCGCGGCTCCGGTTCCTTCAGGCCGAGCTCGTGGCCCATCCGGTACCAGTGCTCAGCGGCGTCAATGTCGCCGGCGTCGAGGCATGTGCGCGCCGCCTCATCGGCCATCTCGCCCTCCTGGTAGAACGCGTTCTGGGGGTCCTTCTGCTCCTGCGTCTTCCAGTAGTCGATGACCATCTGCTCGTACTTCACAATGTTGTCGCAGTCACCGTCGAAGGCGAAGGACATGGCCATCGCCCGGCGGGCCTGCGCGGTGTCCTCGGCGGTCGTCGCCGAATCGATCATCGCCTGCCAGACGACGCGCGCCTCATCGGTCTTGCCCTCGCTGTCCAGCTGCGCGGCACGACGGGCGGCGGGTGAGTCGTCGCCGCCGGGCCCCTGCGCGCGGGCGGGCGGGACCACGAGCGCGGTCGCGGCAAATGCCAGCGCGGCCGACGCAATGAAGCGGAATCGGGGCATTACGGTGGTCATTCGTCCTCCCTCGTTGCGGTGCGACTCCGAAGTCGAAGTCGAATCGAATTGCCGTGGATGTCTACCCCCCCGGATGATACGTCCTCTCCGTGTGCCCCTCCAGCTGGGACGGATAGAAGTAGACCACACGGAGGTTGCCGGTCGCGTAGCGCTCGGCTTCGTCGTCGAAGTGTGGGGAAGTCGGGTCGCCGCTCTCGCCGCCGGCGGTGACCGCACGGGCGCGAACGCTGTCGCCGAACTCGACGGCAGCGACGAAGCTGTTGCCGCTCGTGCCGTACCACTTCTTCGTATTCGGATAGGCGCGAGCGCCGAAGGAGGCGAGCGAGCCCCAGCGCGATGAGGTGAAGCCGACCGGGATGCTCGGCGCGTCGTCGTCGAAGTGCGGCTCGATCGAGTCGTCGATGCGCTGGAAGCGGTTGATGTCGCCCCAGGTCGTGCGCCAGGTGCCGAAGTCGGCGGCGAGCCGTGCCGAGGCGTCGGACAGCGACTGCAACAGCTCGTCGGCCGGGGCGCGTCCGACGATGTAGTCCTCGGCGGACATGCCTTCCCGGCGGGCCTCGGGGGAGGCCTTCCGCAAGAGGTCCGTGCCCCAGAACACGGCGAGCGACGTAGGCACGGACATCACGGACCAGCGCCGGTCCCATCCGCGCAGCACCGCGACCTGCTTGGCGAGCTCCTGCTTGCGCGGATCCGAAGCCGGCAGCGCGTCGTACGCCTTGAAGAGCGGCGGAAGCAGAGTCTCGAACTCGGGCAGGTGGCTGTCGAAAGCGGCCTCGATCAGCGACGCCATCGTGAAGTCGTTCTTCTTCGGCAGCAGCTCGAGCGCGTGATGGCCGCGCGCCGTCTCCTGCGTGCCGGTCTCGACGTAGCGCGGGAAGTCCTCGCGCTTCGGGCTGCTCGGTCCGGCCGCGGACCACGGCCAGTTGTTCGAGTTGTAGAGCCAGCCGCTCGCGGGATTCAGCAGCCCGGGCGTCTCGTCGATCGAGAGCACGCCGTGGTAGTCGGTCCGCGGGTCGCTGCCGTCCACCGGCTCGGTCCAGTCGAAGGACGTGTCACGGCGGGGGATGTAGTTCGAGTGGAAGTAGGCGATGTTGCCGTGGGCGTCGGCGAAGATCGTGTTGTTCGAGGAGTTCGTGTGGAGCTCCATGATCCTGCGGTAGGCGGCGTAGTCCTTCGCCTTGGTGCGCGTGTACGACTGGGTGAGCGCGTCGATCGGGCTCTGCATCAGGCTGACGGTGACCCAGCGGTCGCCCTGCTTGCGGACGACCGGCCCGTGCTCCGTGTAGTAGACGGTGAACTTCCTCTCGGCCATCCCGTCGCCGCTCTTGTACGGCACCGTGACCGTGCGCGTCCGCATCGGCAGCTCCCTGCCGCCGTGGCGCCAAAAGCGCCGGCCGTTCTTCTCCGAGACCGTCTCCAGGAACTCGTCAATGTTGTCGACGCCGCTCGAGGTGTGCATCCAGCCGGCGCTCTCGTTGAAGCCCTGGTAGATGAAGAACTGCCCCCAGGTGACCGCGCCGTATGCGTCGAGGCCTTCGTCGCTCGCCATCTGCAGCTCGGAGCGGAAGTAGAAGGACGTATGCGGGTTGATCAGCAGCAGCGCGTGGTGGTCGAGCGAGTTCTTCGGCGCGATCGCGATGCCGTTCGACCCGGACGGCTCGCGCTCGAGCGGGTCGTCGCCGCCGGATGAGGACGCCGGCGCGGCGGCTCCGCCGTAAAACGCGCGCAGCTCGTCGAGGTCGATGCGCTCGATGTCACCGCCGATGCTGCCCTCGGTGAACGTCAGCGCCATCCACGGCTCGAAGCGCGTGATGACCCGCGGCTTCACGTCCGGGTGCTTGTAGAGGTAGAAGTTGAGCCCATCCGCGAAGGCGACCATGAGCTGCTTCAGCGAGTCCGGGCTGCGCGCGTACATCGCCTTCATCGAGTCCGGATCGATGAACAGCTTCTCGCGCAGATCGCGCCAGATCTCGGACTCGCCCTCGGCCTCTGCGAGGCGGCCGATCGCGTTGATGTAGTTCGTCTCCACGCGGTTGAAGTCGTCCTCGGCCTGCGCGTACTCCATTCCGAAGACGGCGTCCGCGTCGGTCTTTCCGTGCACGTGCGCGATGCCCCAGTCGTCGCGGACGATCGTCACGTCCTGCGCGCGCTGCGCCCAGCGCGCGAGCTCCTGGTGCGTCGGCTGGATCGCGCTCTGGCCGGCGACCGGCCGGGCGAGGATCGAGAGGGCGGCGGCAAGGATGAGAAGCCTCTTCTGCGGCATGGACACTCCGAGGGTCGAGCGGTGTCGATACGGTCCCGGCGAGCCGGAAGCGGGGGGACGATATGTCGAAATAGCTGTGGTCGGCCGCGCAGGCAACCGCATTGCGCGATGCGTCGCCGAGCCCGAGGTTCGGCGCTTCATGCGACCCATCGAGCTCGGGCCTGCCGGCGCGCGGGCGCTGCACCTGCACGCGCAGGGCCTCGACCGGCGGCCGCGACGCGCCGCACGTCGCGGCGACGTCCTGACGGCGATCCGCCGGATGGCCGCCCTGCAGATCGACACGATCCACGTGGTCGCGCGCAGTCCGTATCTCGTGCTGTTCAGCCGACTCGGCGGCTACGATCCGGTGTGGCTCGACGAGGCCCTCGCGAGCGGTGATCTATTCGAGTACTGGGCGCACGAGGCCAGCTTCCTCCCGATCGAGAGCTATCCCCTCTTTCGCCACCGCATGCTGCACCCGGCCACGATGGGGTGGAAGTACCGGGACGAATGGATGAAGGCGCACCGCGAGGAGGTCGAGGCGGTGCTGAATCAGGTGCGTCGGCAGGGCGCGGTGCGCTCCGCCGATTTCCGGCGCGAGGATGGGCAAGGAGGCGGCTGGTGGGGGTGGAAGGTCGAGAAACGCATCCTCGAGAACCTGTTCACCTCGGGCGACGTGATGATCGCGCGGCGCGAGAACTTCCAGCGGGTCTACGACCTGCGCGAGCGCGTACACCCATCGTGGAGCGACGACGCGCTGCCGTCCCGTCGCGACGCGCGTCGCGAGCTCGTGCTCCGGGCCGTGCGCGCGCTGGGCGTCGCGCACGAGCGGTGGGTCGCGGACTACTTCCGCATGTCGAAGAAGGGCACGCCCGCTCTGGCCGAGGAGATGGCCTCCGAGGGGAGTCTGCTGACCGCGAGGATCGAAGGGCTGGAAGGCCCGGCCTACGTGCATCCGGACCACCGCGAAGCCGCCGAGACGGCCGCGGACGATCGGCTCCGGACCTCCCATACCACCGTTCTATCGCCTTTCGACCCGGTGGTCTGGGACCGGCGCCGGGCCCGTGAGCTGTTCGGCTTCGATTACGCGCTCGAGTGCTACAAACCCGCGCCCCAGCGGGAGTACGGCTACTTCGTGCTGCCGATCCTTCGGCGCGGCGCGCTGGTCGGTCGGCTGGACGCGAAGGCGCACCGCCGCGCCGGCCGCTTCGAGGTGAAAGCGCTCTGGCTGGAGAAGGGAGTGCGCCGCTCCGCGGCGCTGGCGGCAGACCTCGCCCGCGCGCTCCGAGAGTGCGCGCGGTGGCACGGAACGCCGGAGGTGGCCCTCGGCGACGTCGCCCCGACGGATTTCCGGCGCCTGCTGCTGCCGGCGATCGAGCGCGATTAGCGAGCCCTTGG
Source organism: uncultured Gemmatimonadales bacterium (assembly GCA_963798855.1). Taxonomy (GTDB): domain Bacteria; phylum Gemmatimonadota; class Gemmatimonadetes; order Longimicrobiales; family RSA9; genus CAWCUU01. The sequence goes on from CAWCUU010000004.1 coordinate 268,920, forward strand.
CGCCGCGGGGCCGATGCCGATCAGTGCATCGGCGGCTCGATCACCCCCTCGACGATTCCTGCCGATCCGCCGTCCGCGCATGCCACCGCACCGGCTGCTCACGCCAGAGCTCGGGGAGCTCGTTCTTCAGCGCCTCGAGCTTCGGCAGGTCGTTGATCACGATGTACGGCTGGTGCGGGTGGTGAATCAGGTAGTCCTGATGGTAGTCCTCCGCCGGGTAGAAACCGGCGAGCGGGTCGACCTTCGTCACGATCGGCCGCGAGAACGTCTTCGCCTGCTCGAGCTGCAGGATGTACGCGCGGGCGAGGCGCGCCTGGCCCTCCGACGTGAACCAGATCGCGGAGCGGTACTGCGGGCCGACGTCGGGCCCCTGCCGGTTCAGCTCCGTCGGGTCGTGCGCGACGGAGAAGAAGACCTGCAGCAGCCGGCCGAACGGCACGACCGAGGGATCGAAGACGACCAGCACGGACTCGGCGTGGCCGGTCGTGCCGCTGCCGACCTGTCCGTAGTGTGCGGTTCCGGACTCTCCCCCGGCGTAGCCGGAGGTGGCCGCGACGACACCGTTCACGTGCTCGAACACCGCCTGGACTCCCCAGAAGCAGCCGCCCGAGAAGACGACGGAGTCCATCCCGGCGCCCGGCGCCGGACTCGCCCCGAGGAGCGGGATCGGCAGCGCGCCGGCGGACGCTCTCGAGGATCCGGTTCGATGGCCGATCGCGCCGCCGAAGAATAGCGTCGCCACCGCCGCGGCACCGAGCGCCGCCGTAACCGTCGTCCTCAGCCCGGGTATCATCGCTCGCTCCCATCCGTGGTGGACCGATCTCTGAAATACACGGAGCATTGGCCCGAGGTCCGGGCCGGCGAGGAAAGGAGCTTCGGCGTGTCAATCATCGGGGCATCGGACTATCCGACCGTCGACCTCGCGCTGGCTCGTCGACTCGAGCGCGCGGAAGCGGCGGCCAGCGCCGCGACCGTCGAAGCGCGGAGCGAGCACGATCCGGGCGCGGGCGCCGAGTGGATCGAGGTCGCCGGCGCTTATGCCATGTTCGACGGGATCTCCTCCCCGCTCACCCAGACGTTCGGCGTCGGCGTCTTCGAGCCGTTCGGCGAGCGCGAGCTCGACCGGATCGAAGGATTCTTCGCCGAGCGCGGCGCACCCACCTCGCACGAGATCAGCCCTTTCGCTGCCCCGGCGATCTGGAAGCTTCTCGGCGCCCGCGGCTACACGCCGATCGAGACCTCCACGGTGCTCGTCCGCCCGACGGCACAAGCGTCGCCCCCGGTCGCACGTCCGATCGTGGTGCGCGTCATCGAGGAAGACGAGGCCCCGGCCTGGACGAGCGTCGCGGCCGAAGGCTGGAGCAGCGAAGGTGCGGAGCTCGCCGCCGCGGTCGAGGAGATCGGCGCGGTCATCGTCCGGACGCGCGGGGTGCATTGCTTCCTGGCCGAGCTGGACGGTCGACCGATCGCCGCGGGAGCGCTGAACATCAGCAACGGCGTGGCCTTGCTCGCGGGTGCCAGCACGGTCCCGGCGGCCCGCCGGCAGGGTGCGCAGTCGGCCCTGCTCCGGGAGAGGCTCGACTTCGCCGCCGTGCTCGGCGTCGACCTCGCCATGGTCGTCGCGCAGCCGGGAAGCGCGTCACAGCGCAACGCGCAGCGGCAGGGGTTCAGGCCGGCATACGTGCGCTCGAAGTGGCAGCTGGAGGCGGCGGGGGGAGAGGGCAGTTCCGCCGCGGCCGGTTAGGCCGGCGGAGGCGGCCGGCGACCGGGATCAGTACCGTCCGAGGTCCTTCCCGACGACGACCTTCCCCGTGTAGCCGCCCTGTCGGATGCCGGCCAGTATCTCCTCCGGCGTGCCCCCGCGGGAGACCACGTGCGTGAGGAGCAGGAGCGCGGGCTGCGCGCCGGCCGCGAGCGCGCCGAGCTCCAGATCCGAGGTGTGGGACTGCTTCATGTACTCGGGCCAGAGCTCACCGCCCGGGCGGTCTTCCGGCACGATGCGCGCGTGCGGATACACTTCGTGCACGAGCACATCGACGCCGCGCGCGGCCTCCATCAGCGCCTCGCTGGGCCGCGTGTCGCCCGAGATCACGACCGAGCGGTGCGGCGTGTCGATCCGGTAGCCGAACGCGTAGCGCCAGCTGCCGTGCGGGACCGGGATCGCGGTCACCTTCACACCGCCGCTGTCGTAGACGACGCCCGGGCCGATCTCATGCACGTCCACCCGGTACCCCTCGGGCGCCTCGCGCTCGAGGCCGCGCGTCCGGACGTCAATGTCCTCGGCGTACGCTTCGAGCAGGTGATCCGTCATGGCCTTGAGCCCGGGTGGGCCGTAGGCCTGGAGCGGCCACGCCCGGCGCAACACCCAGGAGCTGAGGATCAGGTCCGGGTAGCCGAGCGTGTGGTCGCTGTGCAGGTGCGTGATGAAGAGGGCGGTCGGCCCCGTGATCGGCAGGCGGGCGGCATTCATCTGCCGCTCCACGCCGGGACCGGCATCGAAGAGGAAGACGCGCTCGCCGACCACCACGGCGGTAGCCGGGCCCTGGCGCGTCGGGTCTGGAAACGGGGTGCCGGTGCCGAGCAGCACGACGACGGTGCTGTCGGCGCTCCTGCTCGAGGCGGGCACCTGCGCGTGGGAGAGCGTCGCAGGGAGGAGCGATCCGAGGACGAAGAGGCCGAGGGCCGTTCGACTGAACACGGGAGACATCCGACTCAGCCGCCGCGGTCCGGCGCCAGACGCTGAAGCCGCGAGCGCGCGTCCTGCACTAGTGGTTGGAGCTCGGGATCGGCGTCCTTCCAATTCTCGACGAAGAACGCGAGCATCTGGCGAGCCTGGTCATCTTCCCCCTGGGCCATGTACGCCTGCCCGAGATAATACGCGACGAGCGGATCCGGCGTCCAGGCCATCAGCGAGCGCAAGTAGGGGATCGCCTCGCGCGGCCGCCCCACCTGCAGCTCCAGCACACCGAGCCAGAACGTCACGGGCGGAATGTTCGCCGCGACCCGGTTCGCCTCCAGCTCGCGGATCGCGTCCTCGACTTTCCCCGTGCGCCAGAGGACGTACCCGTGCAGCACGCCGGCGCTGGCCCTGGCGGTCCTCGCCTGCGCCGAGTCACCGGCGGCGAGAAGCGAGTCCGCCCGCTGCCGCGCGCGAGAGAGAAACCGCTCGAGCTGCTGCGTCTGGCCGTGCTCGGCGGCGAAGGTCGCCGCGATGGCGGCCGACACCTCGCCGCCGCGCGAGTCCCGGGTGAGGGCCTCGAGCCTGTCGTCCGGGACCGGAAGCCCCGCCGCGTGCCACGTGAACGCCATCCGCAACTTCGCCGGCACGGGCAGCGACTCGTCCTCGAGGATCTCGAGAGCGTCGCGGAGCTTGCCGCGCTTGCTCGCGAGACCGCCGGCCAGTCCCAGCCGGATCTGAGGCCGCGCCGGCGGCGGCGCCACCTCCAGCCCGAGGCGCGCGGTCGGCTCGGCCGCGACATCGAAGAAGCGGGGGTGCGACAGCGCCTGGGACACGGTCGGGCCCATGCCGCGCGCACCGGCGGAATCCCGCATCTCCTGCAGGGCGGCCTCCCGCTGCGCGTCGTCTCCGAACGCGAGCCGCTCGGCCACCCGGTACGCTACCAGCTTCGGGCTCTCCGGCGCGAGCCGCGCGAACTCCGCCACACGTCGGTGCACGAGGGCGCTGTCGGCGTGGTATCGGAAGGCGGCATCGATCAGATGGATGCGGTAGGGTGCGAAGCGCGGCGCCAGCTCGACGGCGCGCTCGAACGCGTCCTCGGCGTCGTCCCAGGTCCTGAGCGCCTGCCGAACGTGGAGCTGTGCGTCGCCGTAGAGGTACCACGCCTCGGCGTCGTCCGGATACTTCCTCACCGCGTCCTGCAGCCGGCTCACGGAGGTGGGGTCGCCGTGGCGCATCTCGGCATCCGCGCGCACGAGGGTCGCGACGCGCTCCGGGAGCCGATCCACCAGCGCGAGCGCCCGATCCGATGCATCGCCGCCGCGCTCGCTGGCGATGCTCTCGTCCCAGCCGTAGGACTCCGCAAGCCGATACCACGCGAGCCCGAACGTCGAATCGAGCGCGACGGCCCGCGACAACGGCTCGGTCGCCTCCTCGAACTGGCCCTGTCGGAAGAGCGATTCCCCCTCCAGATAGGCCTTGAGCGCAGGCAGCGAGGCGGTCGTGACGCTGGCGAGGTCGACCCGCGGCAGCTCCGCAGGATCGCCACGCAGCAGCAGGCTCAGCGTCTTGAACGACAGGCTGTCCACGAGCGCAAGCACGCTGTCCGGCGGTCCCTGCACCTGTACCTGACCAAGGCTCCGCGCGCCGTTCCGATCGAGCTCGTGCAGCCGCACGGTGAGACGCACGCTCGGACCGATCGCGACCGCCGTGCCCAGCATCGCGTAACGAGCGCCGAGGCGACGTGCTACATCCAGCGCCGTGCGCTCGTCGGCCTCCGCAGAGTCACGAACCATCTCGTGCCAGCGGGAGAGCACCGTGCTGCTCGTGATCGCGCGCAGGCCGCCGGCCCCATCGAGGTCCGTCGAGAGGAGGTCCACCATGCCCTCGCGCCAGTCCGCGATCGCCGCTCCGCGCGCACTGAACGGCAGCACCGCGATGCCGTCCGGCGCAGCCTCGGCGACAGCCTCGCTCGGTCCCAACCCGCGGCCGCCGCTCAGCTTGACGTAGGCGCCGACGGCGATGAACAGCAGCACGAACGCGGCGACGCCGGCACCGATCGCCCGACTCCAGGTCAGGTGCGGCAGCCGGCCCTTGCGAACGGAGCGGATCGCGTCGGGAAGGTCGACCTCCCACGAGCCAGGCACTTCGTCCGCCCGCTCGCGCGCGTCCACCAACGGGTGCGACTGGACCCACGCCGTCGCCAGGATGATGATGAGGCCGACGACCAGCAGGATCAGCGTGACCGGCCCGATCCACTTCGGCAGGTCCAGCGTTTCGCGCAACTCGCCGACCACCTGCAGCACGACCCACGAGACGCCGAGGTAGAACAGCAGCACCTGGAAGAGGCGTCCCTTGCGGAGGCGGGACCAGAAGTTTCCGTGGGACATGGCACTAATGTAAGCGGGCGGGTTTGTTTACTGAAGGCGTTTACTGAAGGCGTTTACTGAAGGCGTTTACTGAAGGCGCTTACTGAAGGCGCTTAGAAGCGTTTACGGCAGGCGCTTGTTCCAGGCGTTTGCAGCATCCGCTGGGTAAGGCGGTTCACGCCCGGTACCTGCCGTTAAGAGGTCGCTGAGAAGTACTGGAGCGAGCGTTCTCCGCCGGGCGCGCGTAATTCTCTGATCGTGAGGAAGAGGAGTCGTGCAGATGAGACGATTCCCGTTGCGTCGGGCGAGGATACGGGACTGCGCACGGAGCACCGTCTCCGTGTAGCGCTCCTGGGCGGCGTGACCACGGTGCGCGACATGGCCGGCGACGTACGAGCGCTCGCATCCCTCTCACGCGACGCGCACCTCGGCCCTGCTACCCCGCCCTGAACGATTCCATCGGATCCACGGAGGCCGCGCGACGGGCCGGTAGCCAGGTCGCGATCAGTGCGGCGGCGAGCAGCACGGCGCTGACACCGCCCAGCGCAGCCGGATCCGCGGTGCTGACGCCGTAGAGCAAACCCTGGACGAGCCGCCCAGCGGTGAATGCGCCGACGAGACCGAGCGCGAGCCCGACAGCGACGAGCCCCGCGCCCTGGCGGATGATCAGGCCGACGACCTGGGGGCGGGCGGCTCCGAGCGCCATGCGGATCGCGATCTCACGCCTCCGCTGCGCCACGGAGTAGGCAATCACGCCATAGGTGCCGATCGCGGCAAGGAAGAGGCCGAGCGCGCCGAAGATCCCGAGCACCACGCCGGCGAGGCGCGCCGGCATCAGCGCGATGCCGAGATGACGGGTCATCGTCTTGGCGTCGAACACGGGCAGTCCCGGGTCGAGCGCTCTCACCGCGGCGCGGATCTGGGGCAGCAGGCGCGTCGGCTCGCTGCGCGTGCGCACGTGAAGGGTGAGCTGGCTGTTGAAGCCGGAGCCGATCGGGAAGTAGACGTACTCGAGGGGATCCTCGCCGAGGGAACGATACTTCCCGGTGGGGACGACGCCGATGACCTGGTACTCACGGTCGCCTCGCTCGATCGAGTGGCCGAGCGCGCTCTGTCCCGGCCAGAAGCGCTCCGCCATGCGGCGGTTGATCACGGCGACCGGCGCGCCGCGATCTCGCGGCTCGATCGGTCGCCCTTCCAGCAGCGGGATCCCCATCGTCTCGAAATAGTCGTCGCCCACGTAGTTGTAGTCGAAGCTCCGTCGCTCGTTCTCGCCGTACGTGTAGCCCGGTACGTCGATCGAGGTCTGCTGATTGTTCAAGCCGAGCGGCACCATCTCGGCCACGGCGGCATCGTCCACCCCCGGCAGCGCCCGGACGCGCTCGAGGAGCTGAGCGAAGAACGTCTGCGTGCGCTCGGCGTCGTAGCCCTGCAGCGACGGGTCCACGGATGCGACCAGCAGGTTCGCCGCGTCGAACCCCTTGTCGAGCGACATCGCCCGCCCCAGCGCCCGCAGGAACAGCCCGGCACTCGCCAGCAGCAGCAGGGACAGCGCGATCTGGGAGACGACCAGCGCCTGTCTCAGCCGCGACCGGTACGCACCGGCCCGCTCCGTGCCCGGCTCGCTCTTCAGGGCCGAGACGAGCTCGGGGCTGGAGGCCTGAAGCGCCGGCGCCAGGCCGAAGATGACCCCGGCCGCCGTGGCCACCACGAGCGTGAACAGGAGGACCGGCCCGTTCAGGCTCAGATCGAAGTCGATCGGAAAGTCGATCGGCAGGGTCACGCCGTTCGCGATGCCGATCGCGATGCGCGCCAGGGCGAGACCCAACAAGGCCGAGACCAGCGACAGCAGCACGCTCTCGCCCAGCAGCTGCCGCACGAGGTGCGAGCGCCGCGCGCCGACGCTGAGCCGGATGCCCATCTCCCGGCGACGCTCCTGCGCCCGCGCGAGAAACAGATTGGCGACGTTGACGCACGCCAGCAGCAGCAGCAGGGACACGACCCCCATCATCACGGCGGAGAGGCCCCGCTCCGCCGCCGTGAACATCGGATGGATCCCCGCCTCCGGCTGCGGCACCAGCGTGATTCCGCCGCCCTTGTACTGGTCCGGATAGCGCTCCTCCAGCCGCCGCGCGAGCGCGACCATCGCCGAGCGGGCCCGGTCGACCGTCGCGCCCGGCCGCAGCCGGGCGATCACCGAAAACTGATTGTTGCCCCGGCTCTCCCACAGGCTCTCCCGCGCCTGCAGCTGCGGCTGCATCGTCAGCGGCGCGTAGAACACCGGCGACACCATCGGAAACGGTCCCGTGAAGCCTCGCGGCGCGACGCCGACGACCGTGTAGGGCTCGCCATTCAGCCGTACCGTTCGGCCCAGAACGCCGGGGTCGCCGCCGAAGCGCGAGCGCCACGCGTCCCAGCCGAGCACCGCCACCGGGTGCGCTCCGATTCCCGCGTCCTCTTCGCTCGTGAAGCCTCGCCCCAGCGCCGGGCGCACACCCAGCACCTCGAACAGGTTCGCCGAGACCATCTCGCCGACCGCCATCTCGACGTTCTGCTCCGTCCCCAGGTTCACCGGCACGAATGTCCACAACGCCACGCCGCTGAACACGTCCGCGCTCTCCGCGCGCACGTCCAGATAGTGGGGGATGGAGTTCGAGCCATACTCGAAGTCGCCCGGATAGGAGCGATACAGCTGCACCAGGCGATCCGGCCGCTCCACCCCCGGCAGCGGACGGAGCAGCAGCGCGTACACCGCGCTGAACACCGCCGAGTTCAGGCCGATGCCGAGGGCGAGCGTGAGAACCGCCGCGAGCGTGAACACGGGGCGCTTGGCGAAGGAGCGCAGGGTGGGACGCAGGCGTCGGAGCATGGAGGATCTCCCGCTGGGGTCGGTAATCATACAACGCGGAAGGCCGCGGCCGGGATTCATGCGGCCCGTCGGACGTCCGCTCCGCCGGACGCAATCCCATGAGAATCTTGACCTCGTGTGATCCGCCATTGCATTTTCTCCCCGGAACGCTTCCGGGGAAAGCGCATGACCATCGCCGACGGGTTGCCGCTGCTGCAGGGGACGCTGGACCTGCTGGTGCTGAGGGCACTGACGTGGGGCCCGCAGCACGGGTACGGCGTGGCGCAGTGGATCGCGGAGACGAGCGATGCGGCGCTACAGGTGGAGGACCGGGCGCTGTACGTGGCGCTGCACCGGATGGAGGAGCGGGGGTGGGTCGAGGCGGAGTGGGGGCTATCGGAGAACAATCGTCGGGCGAAGTACTACCAGCTTACGCAGGCGGGACGGCAACAGCTGAAGCAGGAGACGACGCGCTGGGCGGAGTATGCGGCGGCCGTCTTCAAGGTTCTGGGCGCGGCGCGGGCGTGAGGGAGGCGACGGATGGGCGCGCGAATCGCGGGAGTCCGGCGGCTGTTCAGGCTGCCTGCCCGGGCGGGATCGGTCGGGGAGGATGTGGATGCGGAGCTGGAGTTCCATCTGGCCATGCGGGCATCGGAGCTGGAGCGGCGGGGTCAGGCGCCGGAGGCGGCACGAGCGCAGGCGGAACGGGAGTTCGGTGATCTCGAGGCCGCGCGCCACGAGTTGACGGCGATGGGGCGGGGCCGTGTGCGGCGGGAGCGTCGAACGGAGTGGTGGGATGCGCTCGGCCAGGATGTGGTATCGGCGGTGCGTCGCCTGAGGCACACGCCGGGTTTCGCGATGGTGGTCGTGCTCACGGTGGCGGTTGGGATCGGCGCCAACGCTGCGATGTACGGCGTGATCGACCGGCTGCTGCTGAGGCCTCCGGCGCACATTGCGCAGCCGGAGTCGGTGCGGCTGATCTATTTCACGCAGACGTTCTCCTGGGCCGGTCTGGTGACGCAGCGATCGGCGTCCTACCCGGACTATGCGGCGTTCCGGGAGCTTCCGGCGTTCTCGGGCGTCGCGGCCTACTACGCGGATGGATCGAGTCTGGGCGCAGGCGCGGGGGCGACGCCGATCCGGCGGGTATCGGCGAGCGGCACGTACTTCCGCGTGCTCGGCGTGCGGCCGGAGCTGGGCCGTTTCTTCGACGACGGGAGCGACCGGTCCACCGGCGAGCGGGTCGCCGTCCTGAGTCACGGCTTCTGGCGCCGCGAGCTCGGCGAGGATCCGGGCGTGCTCGGGCGCCGCCTCACGATCGGCGCGCGGTCGTATACGGTAGTCGGCGTCGCACCGGCCGGGTTCACCGGGGCGGAGCTCGGCCCGGTGGACGTGTGGGTGCCACTGAGCGCCTCACCGCCGGAGTTCCTCGGAGAGGTCTGGCGCGAGGAGGGGGGTTGGCGTTGGATCCGGCTCGTCGCCCGACTCGCGCCGGGCGTCTCGGCAGAAGAAGCCGCATCCGAGGCCACGGCGTCGTACCGACATACGCAGGAGGCAGAGACCCGCGACGATCCGACCGCGCGGGTCGAGCTCGGGTCGATCATCGCGGCGAGGGACGAGGTTGGGCGCCGCGCGGCGGCGCCGATGCTCGGCCGTGCGGGCGATCAGGCCCGCATCTCCCTGTGGCTCGGGGGTGTGGCGCTGCTGGTCCTGGTCATCGCGTGCGCGAACGTCGCGAACCTGTTGCTGGCCCGGGCCATGCGCCGCCGCCGCGAGATCGGTGTCCGGGTCGCGCTCGGCGTCGGGCGCGGCCGTCTGTTCTCTGCCCTCCTGACGGAGAGCCTCCTGCTGGCGCTGCTCGGGGGCGCGGCGGGCCTGCTGCTCGCGCGCGTGGGGGGCAGACTGCTGGCGACGCTGCTGCTGACGGACGTCGCGCCGGAGGCGCTCGGCACGCCCGCTGCGATCATTCTGGTGGGGATCGCGCTGGCGGCGCTCGCCGGCGTGGCGACCGGCGTCGCGCCGGCGCTCTTCGCGCTGCGCTCGGACGTGATCACGTCGCTGAAGGCCGGCGCACGCGAGGGCGGTGGTCGCGGGTCACGGGTACGGACCGCGCTGGTGCTCGTCCAGTCCGCGGTCTCCGTGCTGCTGCTCGTCGGTGCCGGGCTGTTCGTGCGCAGCCTCCTCGAGGTGCGGCGACTCGATCTCGGCTTCGACGCGGACCGGGTGGCCGTGGTGCGACTCGCGCTGCCGGGACGGGCGCAGACCGAGGTGGACCGGCTGTACGCCGTCGCGCTCGAGCGCGTCTCCCGGCTGCCGACGGTGGAGCGGGCCGCGATCGGCACGACGGTGCCGTTCGAGAGCGCGATCTCGACGGACCTTCGCGTACCCGGCGTGGACTCGATCCCGATCACCGGCGATGGCGGCCCCTACGTCAACGCGGTGACGCCCGGCTTCTTCGCGACGATGGGTACGCACATCGTGCGCGGACGCCCGCTCACGCGGGCGGACGTCGAGGGGTCGCCGCGGGCGGTCGTCGTCAGCACAACGTTCGCGCGGCGGGTCTGGCCCGGGCTCGATCCGCTCGGCCGCTGCATGATCATTGGCTCCGATGACGCGCCGTGCAGCAGCGTCGTCGGCGTGGCGGAGGACGCGCACCGTCAGTCCCTGGACGACGTCCCGGTCATGCAGTACTACGTGCCGCTGGAGCAACACCAGGTGACACCGGGCCTGCGAGCGTTGTTCGTTCGCACGCGAGGCGACCCGGCCGCCGCGCTGCCCGCGATCCGTCGGCAGATCCAGACGCTGGAGGCGGACCTGCCCTATCCGAGCATTGACTACCTGGCCACGCTCATCGATCCACAGGTCCGTCCGTTCCGGCTCGGCGCGACGCTGTTCGGGCTGTTCGGCGCGCTCGCGCTCGTGCTCGCAGCGCTCGGGCTGTACAGCGTGATCGCCTACACGGTCACGCAGCGCCGGCACGAGCTCGGCGTGCGAATGGCGCTCGGCGCGCGCCGCGCGGATGTCGCCCGCCTCGTCGTCCTGCAGACGCTCCGGCTGCTGCTCCTGGGACTCGGCATCGGGCTCCTCATCGCCGTGATGTCCACCGGCCGCCTGACGCCGCTCCTCTTCAACGTCTCGACTCGGGACCCGCTCGTATTCGGCGGGGTCACGGCGACCCTGCTGCTCGCCGGGATCGCGGCGAGCGTGCTGCCCGCCCGCCGCGCGATGCGCGTCGAGCCGATGAGGGTCCTACGGGAGGAGTAGCGGCTCTAGCAGGTCGCTGAAGAACTGGGGTGCGGCCGCGCGCGAGGCGCTTGCGCGGGTCAGCCGAGGAACGAGGAGGAAGCGATGCCCTGCGCATCGGTGACGACGAGAAACGAAGGATCACCCGCGCAACCGCCATGCGCCCTTCGGGTTGCGGGCGGCACGGGGCCATCTCCAGCGTTGGTGCTCCTCCCCAATGGCGTGCGACATCGCGTCGTCGCGCCGCCTCGGATCTGGCCTCGTGGCGCCCGCAACGCGGCTCGCTCCAGTACTTCAGCGACCTGCTAGTACCTCCAGCCCTTCGTGTCCGCGCCCGCGGATGCGTGCTTCGTGATGAAATCGGCCATCTCGCGCAGCAGGTCGGCGGTGCTGGCGTGCTGCCAGCCGTGTCCCTTTTCGGGGCGGCCGTAGTGGAACGTCGCGTTCGCGGGCGGCGCCGCGGTCGAGTCGAGGAACGCCTGCAGGTCGTAGACGGCGAGGTTGAGGTAGAAGTGATCCATATCGCCGACATCTACGTGGATCTTGTCGACGAGATCCGGTCCGATGGTGCTCCAGTTGTCGGCCAGATAGGCGCGCAGGTCGTAGCCGCGGGAGCGCCAGTACTCCGCCACGTTCGGATCGATGTGGCCGGTGTGCTTGTCCCAGAGCTCTGCAGGGTAGCCGTCGGATCCGACGGGGCCGTAGGCGGCGTCCCACGCGGCGAACTGCTGGCCCGAGCGGGCGTGGCTGCCGAGCACGGCTTCGAGCCGGCTCATCTCGCGCATGCTGCGGAACGGTTGTCCATCCGGGGTCCGCATGACCGGGCGCTCGGGATGTTGCCACGGAGTGGGTGGCGACATGAACGTGCCGCTGTCGCGGCTCAGGATGAAGGCATTCGTGTCCGCGTAGATGTCGACCAGCTGGTTGTGGCGGAAGTCGACCGGATCGGGGTAGAGCGTCCAGGTACCGTTGAAGAACTTCGGGTGCAGCACCTGGAGCGCGAGCGACTCCCAGCCGCCGGTCGAGCCGCCGGTTAGCACGCGCGCCCACGGTTGTGCGATGACACGAAAATGCTGCTCCAGATAGGGCACGAGCTCCGTCAGCAATGCGTCGGCGTAGGGGCCGTTGTTGGCGGAGTTGACGGCGTACGAGTCGTCGTAGTAGGGCGTCGGATGCTGAAACGTGACGACGATCATCCGCGGGAAGGCCGGGGACGTCCAGCTCTCGAAGAATTGGTGGCCGGTCTCCCGGTTGAGATCCTGCAGCCGTGACCGCACCGGCGCCGCCACCGGCGTGCTGTCCGGGCTGAAGCCGTACGGCGCGCCGAGACCGAAGTGACCCTGATCGTAGACCACCGGGTAACGAACGTCCGGATGCGAGTCGTAGCCGTCGGGCAGGAGCACGGTCGCACCGATCTGCATGTCGTGTCCCCAAAAGTCGCTGAGCAGCTTGCTGCGGATGCGCACCCGCTTCACCCACTTCGTGTCTGCGGGGGGCTCTACGGCCGGGATCGTGTGCGTCAGCGACAGCGCGACACCGAAGCCGCGTGCCGGGTTCAGCCGCACGCGATGCACGTCGCTGTACATGTTCCCGGGGGAGCGCGCCATCTGCTGCCCTTCCCACTGGTCCATGTGCGCCCAGATGACGTGGCCATCCGCGCGACGGAACTGCGTGTATTCGTTCAGCAGCGCCTGCACGTAGTAGTCGCCCGGGGGCAGATCACGGAGGCTCTCGATCGGATAGCCGGGCGCCCGCGCATCGATCATGACGCGCCGGCCGGGTTGCAGAGCGTCCACGTCGGTGCCGAAGAACGGGACGGATACGGCGTACGAGCCGGCCAGGAAGCGCGGCTCCGGCGCGGAATCGCGCGAGATCATCACGAAGACACGACCGGTGACGGGGCCGGAGTGGACCGAGTCGGGAAACGTGATCGAGAACTGCGTGTCCGTTTGCTGGGGGGCGGCCTCGCAACCGGCGACAGCCGCGAGGAGGGTGGTCGTCGCGATGAGCGTGTAGAGGCCAGCCCGGTGCGGGCGACGCATGGCACCTCCAGGGCGCGGGGAGCGCGAGCGGTGGACGGAGCGCCGCCCGCGGTTCGGCCGCGGCGCCCCGCAGCGAACGTAGGACTCGCCGGGCGGCTCGGCGAGGGGTCGCAAGGAATGGCGGACACCATCTGTACGGTCCCATTCCGGTTTACTACCTTAGCAGGTCGCTGAAGACCTGGGGTGCGGCCGCGCGTGCCCGGAGCGACCAACCTCTGATGGAGAGCGGTCAGTGACCCGCAACTCCCCCGACCGCCGGAGCTTCCTCCTGCTCCTGCCGCAGATGATCGCGGCGGTCAGCGTCGGCTTCCGGTGGCGCCGGTCTCTCCCGATGCCGCGTCCCGTCCAGGGGCGGCATCCGACGCCGCGCCCCGGGATCGACGCGTCGCACGTGATGCCCAGCGCCGACGTGCCCGAGCACGCGCGCGAGGCATTCGATCGGGTTCGCGAGATCCCGGAGATCGTCGATGGGATCCGCTGTCAGTGCGGCTGCGCCGACCTACCCGGCCACTACTCCCTCCTCTCGTGCTACGAGGCTCCCGAAGCGATGGCGCGCCACTGCCTCGTCTGCCAGGGGGAGGGGGTGCGGGTGGCCAGGCTGCACGCGGAAGGTCGTTCGCTGGACGACATCCGGGCCGCGATCGAGCTCGAGTTCGGCTGACGGCCCGGACGCAAGCCCCGCCCTTCCCCCCGCTCCCGGAGACTCCAATGCTCGCACGAGGCCTCGTCGCGCCCGCGGCGCTGCTCCTCCTCACGACCTTTCCCAGAGCCGCCGCGTCCCAGATTCGGGCCAGCGAGCGCGGGACGATAAGCCAGACGGTGGACGGAACGACTCTCGCGCTCGACTACTCCAGGCCGGTCGCACGCGGCCGCGTGGCGCTGTTCGGGAAGGTCGTGCCATGGGGCCACATGTGGACCCCCGGCGCGAACTGGGCGACGACTCTCGAGGTGAGCCGCGACGTGCGGCTGAACGGAAACCGGCTTCCGAAGGGGAAGTACTCCGTCTGGATGATCCCGCGCGATTCGGCGGACTGGACCGTCGTGCTGAGCCGGAATGTACGGCTCTTCCACACCCAGCCGCCCACGGACGGCGCCGAGGAGCAGCTCCGCTTCGACGTCGGACCGCAGAAGGGGCCGCACATGGAGACGCTCGCCTGGTATTTCCCCGTCGTCGGGCCCGACGCGGCGACGCTGCGCATGCATTGGGGCGAGACGTTCATCCCGATCCGCGTCACCGTCGAGCCGACGCGTACGGTCGTGATGACGACGGAGCAGCGACGACCCTACATCGGCACCTATGAAATGCGCTTCGATCCGGCCATGGAGGGGGCGCCGCCGGTGCCGATCACGGTCGAGGTGTTCGAACAGGGAGAGGCGCTGCGCGCACGCATGAGCGGCTCACCGCCCGGCCTCGACCCCGAGTTCGATATGCTTCCGTCCGGCGCCCGACCCGGCCACGAGCCGCGCTTCAATCCGGCCTGGTACCAGGACGGCAAGCTGTTCGACGTCGACATGGAGACGACGCTGGTCTTCGACATCGTGGACGGCCGCGCGACGGGGTTCGAGATGCGCGGGCTGGAAAAGGTCATGGCGCGGGCCGTCAGGAAGACTTCAGGCGCGAGCTGAAGGCGCTCACCGAAGGCGCTGACGGCAGGCGCTCATTGCGCGCTCGAGCGCAGCGCGTCGGCCGTCGCGCCGAGGTGGAGCGCGGCGACCGCCACGGGTCGAAGCAGGCCCTCCAGCGCCGTGTCGCCCGCCGTTCCGCTCGATGGCGGCGCATCGGCCACCCGATTGCCCTAGCCGGACACCCAGCTCCTCAGCCACCACGGGCAGCGTCACGTGCGACGGCCAGGGGGCGGAGCGGTAGACGCGGTGGGTCGCCTTCTGGAAGGCGCTGGAGTCCGCCTGGAAGATGTTCGGCACGAACGTCTGCGGGTTGCGATCGATCAAGGGGAACCAGGTGCTCTGCACCTGGATCATGATCCGGTGCCCGGCGCGGAAGGTGTAGTTCTGGGTGTGCAGGCTCCACTCGAACTTCGTGACCTCGCCCGGTCTGATGGGCTCGGGCTTCTCGTAGCCGTTGCGATAGCGGCCGCGGAACACCTCGTTCGATACCATCAGCTCGCGTCCGGCCCAGCCCCAGTCCTGCGGGTACGACTCCGGGTAGACGTCGATGAGCTTGACGATCCAGTCCGCGTCGCTGCCGGTGGTCGACGCGAACAGGCTGGCGACGACTTCGCCGGCAATGGCCAGGTCCTGCTCGAGCGGCCCGGTCTCCCAGCTCAGGACATCGGGCCTCTCGTCGACGAAGCGCTGGTCCTCCGTGAGCCAGGTGTACCAGCCCGACCCGCCGGGAAAGTACGTCGCCTGGATGGGCCTGTGGCGGTACGGGACCGGGTGGACGGGATCGGAGACGTAGGCGTCGAAGGCCGCGGTGTCGCCGCCGGCCGACGCCGGCGGCTTCCAGGAGAGCGACCGGTCCGCGCCGAAGTAGAGCGCGCGGTCGTGCGTCCGTCGCACGGGCGGCCAGGCATCCCAGCGTCGCCAGCTATTGGTGCCGGTCTCGAACGTCAGCGCCTCGGGCTCGTCGAGCGTGCCCTGGTCCTTCAGCCAGTACGCGAACCAGGGTGCCTCGACGTGCTCGCGGAAGTAGACGGAGGTCGCGCCACCGAAGTCGATGTCGCCCAACGTACGCCCGTCCCCGTGCGCCCAGCCGCCATGGTTCCAGGGGCCGACCACGAGGTAGTTGAGTCCGGCCGTGTCGTGCTTCTCGAGCGCCTCGTAGATGCGGACGGGACCATAGAAGTCCTCCTGGTCCCACCAGCCGGCGACGTTCAGCGTGGGCACGCGCACGGTGGTCAGCCGGGGCACCATGGTCTGGCGCTGCCAGAACGCGTCGTAGTCGGGGTGCGCGACGAAGTCGTTCCAGGTCGGGATCTTCCCGTGCAGCACGTCGCGGTCGACGTTACCGAGCGGGCCGAGATCGAGGTACCACTGGTAGGTGTCGTAGCGGTCGAAGGCGAAGTTCTCGTTCTCCTTCGAGGTCTCCATCATGGCCGCGTACTCGAAGCCGTAGCTGAGGCGGAACGCACCGTTGTGATGGAAGTCGTCGCCGAGCCACATGTCCGCCGGCGAGGCCTGCGGCGACACGGCACGCAGCGCCGGGTGCGGCTCGAGCGTGGACATGACCGTCAACCAGCCTGGGTAGGACACGCCCAGCATGCCGACGCGGCCGTTGTTGGCCGGAACGTGCTTCAGCAACCAGTCGATCGTGTCGTAGGTGTCGGTGCCCTCGTCGATCGCCAATGCGTCGTTCGGATCGCGCGCCGGCCGCTGCATCACGAAGAGCCCCTCCGATCCGTAGCGACCGCGGATGTCCTGGAAGACGAAGATGTAGCCGCCGTCATCCTCGGCCATCTCGCGGTAGGAGCGCGCGATCGTGCGCTCAGCGGCCCCGTCGCCGACTCCGTACGGTGTGCGCGTGAGGATGAACGGCAGCGGCGCGGTGCGAGTCTTCGGTACGAAGATCAGCGTGTGCAGCTTCACGCCATCGCGGACCGGGATCATCACCTCGTGGTGGTCGAAGCGCGCCGCGATCGAGTCGGCCTGCTGTGCGGCGAGCTTCGGCGTCGAGGCGCAGAGGGCGAGCGCGAGGGCGAGCGCGGGCACGAGGCCGAGACCCCCGAGCGAGCGGAGCGGCCCGGACCCCGCAGCGCGAAGAAACGGCGTGATGGACGAAGGAGCCGGGTTTTCGGTCAGCGGGCGCAAGGTGCCTACCTGAGTCGAGGAGTGAAGTGACCGCGGGACGAGGCCAGGATTGCAGCGACGTCTCTTCCGGTCAAGAACGCGCCCGTCGGCGCCGCGCGCCCGTCGTCAACGCCTGCTGTCAACGCCTGCTGTCAGCGCCTGCTGTCAGCGCCTGCTGTCAGCGCCTGCTGTCAGCGCCTGTCGTCAACGCCTGCTGTCAGACAAACGTCGCGATCTCCTCGAGCGGCTTCTTGCGGAACGCGGCTTCCGGGACGCGGGCATCCGCGGCCGGGTACCCCGTCACGAGCAGCAGGAAGGGCCGCTCGTTCTTCGGGCGGCCGAGCACGTCGCCGAGGAAGCGCATGGGGCTGGGGGTGTGCGTCAGGGTGGCAAGGCCGGCGTGGTGCAGTGCCGCGATCAGGAATCCCGTCGCGATGCCGACGGACTCCTGCACGTAGTAGTGTTTCACCTTCCGGCCGTCCGGCAGTGTGCCGTACGTTTGTCCGAAGACCGCGATGAGCCACGGGGCCGTCTCGAGGAACGGCTTGCGCTCGTCGGTGCCGAGCGGCGCGAGCGCGTCCAGCCACTCCCGTGAAGCGCGTCGCGAGTAGAACTCGCGTTCCTCCACCTCGGCGGCTTCCCTGATCGCCCGCTTCACGTCCGGGTCCGAGACCGCGACGAAGTGCCACGGCTGGAGGTTCGCGCCGCTCGGGGCGCTGCCCGCTGCGAGCAGGGCGTTCTCGATGATCTCGCGAGGGACGGGTCGTTCCGCAAAATCGCGCACGGTACGCCGGCGACGGAGCTCGTCGAGGAAGTCCGCCGCGCGGCGTCTCATCTCGTCGGGCGGGTAGCCGCGGTAGGCGGTGTACGGCACGAAGAGGGGTGGGGCCATGGTGACCGCCTTTTTGGGGCGCGGTGGTCGTGCGGTTGCGGCACCGTGGAGCGGTGCCCGTTCTGGTCATGGTAACGCTAACGGTACCGACAGCCGTGCCGGTAGCGATAGGCGAAGTCCCCCTCGCCAGTGATTGCCTCGGGCGCACGGACGAGGGTACGTTCAGGGTGGAGTGTCGTCCGAAGTCCTTTCGTGCTCTCGTTCCGGATGCCGCAATGAGCCGCTCGCGTCTCTGCCTGCCCATCCTCCTGCTGCTGCTCGGCGCGCGCACAGGAGCCGGCCCGCAGCGGGTCACCCCTGATGCCAGTGGGGCGCCAGCCATGAAGCCCTACTTCGTCTACGTCGGCACGTCGACCGACGACCCCAACGGCGGAATCCACGTGCTCCGCTTCGAACCGGACGACGGAACCCTCACGCGCGCCGCGGTGGCGGTCGCCCGGATCGTCAACCCCTCGTTCCTCGCACTCGCGCCGGATGGCAGAACCGTCTACGCGGTGAGCGAGGTCGATGACGGAGCGGTCGCGGCCTTCCGACGCGATGATTCGACGGGCGCTCTGACGGAGCTCGGCCGTCGGTCGTCGGGCGGGGCCGGGCCGGCGTACGTCGCGGTAGACGCGTCGGGGCGCTGGCTGACGGTGGCCAACTACGGAGGAGGGAGCGTGGCCCTACTCCCGGTGGACGGGGATGGAGCCCTCGGCGATCCGGTGGATGTGGTGCAGCACCGGGGGAGCGGTCCGAACCCGGATCGCCAGGAGGCTCCCCACGCCCACTTCGCAAAGCCAAGCCCGGACGGGCGCTGGGTGTTCGTCGCGGACCTCGGGATCGACCAGGTGATCGCCTATCCCCTGGTCGACGATCCCGGAGGTTTGGACGAGGCGCGGGCAGTCGTCACCCGAACCGAACCGGGGGGCGGCCCCCGTCACCTCGCCTTCCACCCGGATCGGCCTTTCGTCTACCTCGTAAGCGAGATGGCCGGGACCGTGACGGCGTACCACTACGACGCCGAGCGCGGGCAGCTCACGCGGATCCAGACGGTGTCTTCGCTCCCGGAGGGGTTCTCCGGCGAGAACGAGAGCGCGGACATCCACGTGCATCCGAGCGGGCGCTGGCTCTACGCCTCCAACCGCGGCGACTTCGACAGCATCGCCATCTTCGCCATCGAGGCGGAGACAGGGCGCCTGACGCCGCTGGGGCACCAGCGTGAGGGCATCGTCTGGCCACGAAATTTCGTGATCGACCCCACGGGCCGCTGGCTTCTGGTCGGGAATCAGAAAGCGGACGAAGTCCGCGTCTATGCCATCGAACCGGAGACCGGAGGGCTGAGGCCGACGCCAAACCGGGTTTCGGTGCCGGGGCCGACGAACGTCCTGCCGGCTCCGCCCGTTTCAGCGGGGAAGTCCTGATGCTTCACATCTGCGTATTGCTCACGAACGCCACCCACCGCCCGTCGGGCGACCACGACGGCACGTTGATCGTGCCCTGACCGCCGTAGACGTAGGCGACGACGCGCGGCTCGCCGCCCTCGGCAGGCATGCTGCGGAGGTAGACGTGCTTGTACCAGGGGTGGTCGCTGGGGTCCACGTCCGCGGGGAAGGAGATGAAGACGAGCGTCTTCCCGTCCGGGGAGAGGTGGGGAAACCAGTTGTTGAGCCCGTCGTTCGTGAGCTGCTCCGGGTCGCTGCCGTCTGCCTGCATGCGCCAGAGCTGCATCGACCCGCTGCGCACGGAGTTGAAGTAGATGTAGCGGCCGTCCGGTGAGTACTCGGGCCCGTCGTCCAGTCCGGGCGCGGTGGTGAGCCGCACCTCCGGGCCGCCGGCGGCGGGGATGCGGTAGACGTCGAACTCGTCGTTGCGCTGGCCGGTGAAGACCAGGTATTCCCCGTCGGGCGACCAGCCGTGCAGGTAGGAGGGCCCCCTGGCCGTCACGCGGTGCGCCTGCCCACCCGTGGCCGGCACGGTGTAGACGTTCGAGCGGTTCTGGTCCTCCGGCGCGCCGCTGCTGATGCCGAGCGTGCGGCCGTCGAAGGAGAGGACGTGATCGTTGTTGTTGTTGGTGGCGGAGCCCGTGTCGAGCAGCGAAGGTGTGCGGGTGGCGAGGTCGAAGCGGTAGAGTCGCCCCTCCTCGTTGTAGATCAGCGACCTGCCGTCGCGGGTCCAGTTCGGGGCCTGGATCGCCTTCGGCGACTCGTGGAGCACCTTGCGGTCGCCGGTGGCCACCTCCAGCGTCTCGAGCCGTCCGCCCAGGTAGTCGCGATAGGGCGTGAAGCCCTCCTTCGCCGGGATCACCACCCTCACGTCCCGGAAGCGGACGATCTCGGTCATGCTGTCGTTGTGGGCGCAGACGAAGAGACCCACGTACACGTCGTCCCCGAGCGGGACGTCCCGCACCTCCGAGGTGCTCAGAGTGTCGCCGAAGCGCGCAACCGACATGATGTAGCGGTTCCCGCGGCGCTCCAGCTGGACGACGTCCGCACCGGCGACCGGTGACTTCACCTCCTCCGTCTGTGCAGTCGCGCTTCGGCGGAACTGGAGGGAGACGAGGCCATCGCCATGGACGGCGGCGGTCACGTGCGGAGCGGAGGTGTCGAGGCTGGGGCGGACCGTCCAGCCGAACTTGCGGTGCTCCTCCACCCCCTGCCCCACGAACGAGCCCCGAAGCCGCAAGAGGAAGTCGCCCTTCAGCCGCTTCCACACGTAGTGGAACTCATCGTGGTCACCCCACATGTTGGCGCCCGAGCCGGCGAGGACGTACTCCTGCCGAGCGCTGTCGTAGGCCGCCGCGCCAGGGCGGCTGACGTTCCCGACGTCGGTCTGCCCGGTGAACTCTCCCACCGCGCGCTGCTGCGCGAGGATCGCAGAGGGGAGGCCTGAGAGGGAGGCGATCAGCGGCGCGAGCCGCAGGATCCTGATGGAAGCGCTGGTCATCGCTCGCGGGAAAAGGGGGAGGAGCGGACGGCGGAGCGCCGCATTATGCGCCGCGGGCGCGCGTGCGGGCAAGCGTGTACCGCTCGGCAATGCAACGCCACGTCACGGCTTGCCGCCACCGAGACCTTCGCGT
Source organism: uncultured Gemmatimonadales bacterium (assembly GCA_963798855.1). Taxonomy (GTDB): domain Bacteria; phylum Gemmatimonadota; class Gemmatimonadetes; order Longimicrobiales; family RSA9; genus CAWCUU01. The sequence continues at coordinate 289,796 of CAWCUU010000004.1, forward strand.
ACGCTGCGACGCCCGGGACAGCTACTCATCGAGTCGAGGGGGGATCGATCATGTGTCGTCGCGAGCGAGTCGCATGGGGTCTGCTGGCGACTTCGCTGGTCGTGGGGACGTCTCCCCGACGGGTTCTCGGGCAAGCCCCGCCACGGACCGTGCCGGAGCGGACGAACTATCAACGCACCTCCGCGACCGCCAATGTCGCGGCCTTCCTGGACAGCCTGCAGGCGACCGGAGCGCCGATCCAGATCGGCAGCATGGGCCGCACGGCCGAGGGACGGCCGCTGCTCTTCGTGATCGCATCCGAGCCGCGCATCACCTCCCCCCGCGAAGCCGCCCGCTCCGGCAAGCTCGTCGTCTACCTGCAGGCGAACATCCACGGCGGGGAGGTCGAGGGGAAGGAGGCGGTGCAGCAGCTGCTGCGCGAGATCGCGGGTCCGCGTCGCGACCTGCTGTCGAAGCTGATCCTGCTCGTGGCCCCGGTCTACAACGCGGACGGCAACGACGCGTTCGGCCCGGTCGCCGAGCACCGCCCGGAGCAGGACGGGCCACCGCTCGTAGGCCGGCGGCCGGACGGGCTGAAGCTGGACCTGAACCGGGACTACCTGAAGGCCGAGGCACCCGAGACGCGGGCTTCGCTCGCGCGGGTCTACGACACGTGGGACCCCGCCGTCATGATGGATCTTCACACCACCGATGGCACGCTCCACGGCTACCTCCTGACCTACTCGCCGCCGCTCCAGCCGAACGGACCGCCGGGACCGATCGCGTTCGCGCAGGATACGCTGCTGCCGGCCGTGCGCGCCGCCATGCAGCGCAAGTACGGTGAGCCCGTGTTTCCATACGGCAACGTGCGTGACCCGCTGCATCCCGAGGCCTGGACCACCTACTCGCCTCTCGCCTGGTACGGCACGAACTACGTGGGCCTGCGGGGCCGCATCGCCATCCTCAGCGAGGCCTACTCGCACGCGGACTTCCGCACCCGGATCGAGGTCACTCACGACTTCGTCGTCGAGGTGCTGGACTACGTGGCGGCGCACGCCGATGCGATCCGCCGGCTCGAGACGGAGGCGGACCGGGTGACGACGATGGAGGGAGCGGGCGAGGTCGCGCGTCCGGACCTCGCGGTCGAGTTCGAGCCCGCCTCCCGCGGCGTCGAGCCTGTGGTGCTGCGGCACATGCGCGCTACCGGCGATACCACCCGCTCCGGGCGGCTGCGTCTCGAGCCGACGGACCGGATGGACACGGTGCGCCTGCCGATCCGGGACCGCTTCATCGCGACGCGCACCGAGAAGCTGCCGGGTGGTTACTTCCTCCCACCGGCGGAGGGAGGGATCGCTGCGCTGCTGCGGCTGCATGGGATCGAGGTGCGGCGACTGAAGAGCGAGTGGAGCGGCGCGGGGCAGGTGCTGCGCATCGACAGCGTGAGCTGGGCGCAGAACGAGTTCCAGGGCCACCACCTGCTGAGCGTGCGGGGCGCCTGGGACAGCACCGGCGTCACGCTACCGGTCGGCTCCTATTACGTCAGCACTGCCCAGCCCCTCGGCCGGCTGGTGTTCGCGCTGCTGGAGCCGGAGGGATACGGCCTGCCCCGGTGGAACTTCTTCGACCGGCTGCTCGGCTCCGAGGAAGGCGCGCTCTCCGGACTGGTCTACGGCTCCCGCGCACTTCCGACCTTCCCGATGTGGAGGGTCGCAGCGGATCCCGCGGTGTCCATGAGCGTGGTGAGATCCGCCCCCTCTGTTCACTCGCGTCGATAGGTGCCCCGGAAGCCCGTCGTCCACTTCTCGCCATCCGGCGACACGTCCCAGGTCTGGATCACCTCGCCGGACTGCGCATGCCAGATGATTCGATCGAAAACCGGTCCGCGGCGCGGGGCGCGCTTCGTCCGCGTCTGCAGGACCATGTCGCCGTCGACGAGGCTCCCCGACATGCGCAGGATCACGCCCCCGGCCTCGCCGACCCACACCTGGTTCCATTCTCGGGTCTGCGGATCATCTCGACTCCGTGTCCCGGGGCTCGAAAGGAGACGTCCGCTCTCAACAGAACGCCTTGCGGCGACGGATCGCGACAGGGCGCCCTTCTCCGGCGTGAGGGAGGGCGGTCGACCCGCGTGACGCCATCCGGTCCTCACCCGTCGAGCCGCACGCCCACTTCGTCCAGGTGATTCAGCAGGTCGGCCGGGTCCTCGTAGACGCGGTAGGCGCCTGCCCGCTCCAGCTCGTCGGTGCCGTAACCGCCGGAGAGCAGTCCCACGCCTAGGGCACGGGCGCGGCGGGCGGCGAGCAGGTCCCAGACGCTGTCGCCGACCACGATGGACTCGCCGATCGGTACGGCCAGCCGCTCCGCCGCGGCCAGGAACAGGTCCGGATCCGGCTTCGCATGGGCAACCAGGTCGCGCGTCACGATCGGCACGCCCGCAGGGACGTTCAGCGTATCGAGCAGTGGTCGGGCGCTCTCGATAAGCCCGCTGGTGGCGATCGCCCACGGCACGCCTGCATCCGTCAGCCAGGCGAGCAGCTCCCGAGCACCCGGAAGCGGGCGGACCTGCTCGGCGAGCCCTCGGAACGCCTCGGCATGGCCGCGCCGGATGCGTGCCGCCTCGTCGGGGCTCATGGGTCGGCCCGTCTCGCGCAGGAGCGCGTTGACGAAGAGCCCACCGCTCATGCCGATGCGCCGATGGATGCGCCACACGGAGAGCTGGATGCCTGCGTCCTCGAGCGCCTCCCGCCACGCAAGAACGTGCTGATAGACGCTATCGACGAGGGTCCCGTCCAGATCGAAGAGGAACGCCGGCTCGGTTCCGCTCCGCCGCGTGCTCATGGCACCTCCACGTCATGCCGGGATTGGGATCAGGTGCGGCCCGCCGGTCGGTGCGCACGCGGCGTGCCGAGCCACCTAGCGGTTGCCGTACTCGCGCGCAGGCACGCTACGCAGGTACAGCCAGAGCGCGTGCAGCTCGTCGTCCGTCATCGCGGCGAAGCGACGCCAGGGCATGAAGCCGTCGATCAACGACCCGTCCGGGCGCAGTCCCTGGCGCATCGCTCGCGTGAAGTCCGCCTCCTGCCACGATCCGATGGGACCGGCCACCGTCAGGTTCGAGGTTGGCGGCGTGCCCGGCGGTCCCGCGACGCGCCCGCCGGACAGTTGCAGCCCGTGGCAGCCACGGCAGCCGCTCACGTCGGCAAGGTAGCCGCCGTACTCCTTCGTCGAACCGATCGGGACGCCGTCGGAGAGCGGCACGTCGGGCGTCTTGTCGGCGACGAGGATCGGGAGGCGGCCCGACGCGAGCAGCGCGCGCCCAAGCAGTCGGATGCGGGTGGCGGGCAGCTCCCTGTCCACGGGCGGCCGCGCCTTGACGTAGGAGAGAACCGCGGCGAGATCCTGTCGACTGAGGTGCACGAACGTCTCACTCGGCATGACGATGAGCGAGCGGCCATCCGGGCGCACGCCGTGCCGGATCGCGCGGATCCAGTCCTCGTCGAGCAGGGTCGCGCCGACGCCACCGCGTCCCGTCGTCAGGTTGGGGCCGACGATGATGCCCATGAGGCCGGCGTCGGCGTAGACCTTCCCACCGAGGTCGTCGCCGTGACACTCGGCGCAGCTCGCGATCACGTGCGCGAGGTGCGCGCCGCGGCCGAGCGTCGCGCTGTCCTCGCCGAGCGCGATCGGCGGGTCGGCTGCTACCGCATGCACGCGCTTCAGCCTGACCTCGCTCACGCCGTAGGCGACGCCGAGCGCCAGGCCGAGGAGGACGACGACCAGCAGCACCGTCACGGCGATCCAGCGGACCGCACCGGGCATGGACTCCTCCGTGGCTCACGGGTATGGTGACGGGTGTGGGACCGGGGACCGGATGTGTGCGGGGCGGGCCGTGGAGGGCGGCCTTGCGCGAGGCGTCCCCGTCGCAGACCATTCGGCTGGACAACACTCTAGCGTACCGAGCACTCCGATGGCAACGACCTCCTCCGAATTCCTGTTGATCATTCGAGAATCGACCCCCGAGGCGTACGGGGCCATGACCGCGGATCAGCGCCGCGAGTCGATGGACGAGTGGAACGCCTGGGTGGACGGGATGGTCGCGCGCGGCAAGGTCCAGCGCGGCGACCCGCTGCAGGCCGGCGGCAGGGTCGTGTCCGGTCCCCGCGGCGAGCGCATCCTCGACGGGCCTTTCGCGGAGGCGAAGGAGGTCGTCGGCGGCTACTTCGTGATCTCGGCGGCGGGCATGGACGAGGTCACGGCCCTCGTGCAACAGTGCCCGAACCTCAAGCACGGCATGACGATCGAGATCCGGCCGATCGCGGACGCGTGCCACCTCGCACTCTCGCTCGGCTGGCAGACGATGCGAGAGCCGGGCCGCGAGTAGCGGCCCGTTCGGGCTCCGTCGCTTGTCACGAGCTTGAGACCGCCGAACCCGGCGCTGGCGGCCGGACTGCGGTTTGCTGCTCCGCGATGCGCTTCAGCCCCTCGAGGCCCTGCTCGAACTCGCCGCCGAGAACGCGGTCCATGTCGACGAACAACGAGATCGCCTTGCCGACGAACGTCTGCTCACCGCTCATCGCCCAGGTCACGACGACGCCGCCCTCGGCGGAGGCGCGCAGCGACAGCTCGATTCGATTCGTCGCCTTGAAAGGCCGGATGAATTCCGCGCGCACGACGACGCGCTCGTTCGGCGCCACATCCGTCATCGTCAGGCGGCCCTCGCCGGTCTTGCCGCCGGCGTAGTGATAGACCGAGCCACGACCCACAGGCGGCCCCGAGTACGTCCGGCGCAGCCGTGGATCAGCGTTTTCGAAGGGCGACCAGTCGCGCCACCGACGGAAATCGTCCAGCTGCGCGAAGACCAGCCCGGCGGGCGCGGCGATCGACTCGCTACGCGCGACGTGGAACGAGCTCGGCCGCGTCAGAATGGCGATCAGCAGGATGACCGCCAGAGCCAGCACTCCCAGCGTGATTCTCGCGAGCATGTGAAACCTCCAGGTGCAGGCGGCACCGGCTCGTGCCGCAGGGTCCGAGGCGGGCGATCGGCCCGCCCTCCACTCTGACGACGAGCGGCCGGACGCCGGATCGACACGCCGAGCTCCGGTCCGATCCGCGCAGCGGGATCACGTCCGCTGCCAGGACCGCCCAAGAAATGCTTTGTCCTCCGAGCCGATCGTTCTTACCATGGGGGATGGCTGCACCCGCAGCTTCTCCCTGAAAGACCGCGTAGTTGGAGGTCGCGATGGCCCGGCGGATCGAGGTTCCGCACGCCCTCACCCTCGATGACTACGAGGCGGTGGCGCATCTCGCGCCGACCGTCCGAGAGCTGCGAGTCGAGGCGTCGCTGATGGCGCCCCGGCTGCGAGGGCGCACCGTCTGGATGGTGAACTCGACCGAGAGCGGCGGCGGCGTGGCCGAGATGCTGCCGCACGTCGTGACGCTGCTGCGCGATCTCGACGTGGCGGCCGAGTGGGCGGTGATCGAGACCGACCGCGCGGACTTCTTCGCGGTCACCAAGCGTCTCCACAACCTGATCCACGGCGTCGGCTCGCCCGATCTCGCCGCCGAGGACCGAGCGGCCTTCGAGGCGGTGAACCGCGAAAACGCCGCGGAGCTGCTGCGCTGGCTCAAGCCGCGCGACATCCTCGTCGTGCACGACCCGCAGCCGATGCCGCTCGCCGCCCTGCTCAGAGCGGAGATGCCGTCGTTGCGCACCGTCTGGCGCTGCCACATCGGCCTCGACGAGCAGCTGCCGCAGACCCGCTCCGCGTGGGAGTTCCTCGAGCCGTACGCCGCCGCGTACGACCACGCCGTCTTCTCCGCCACCGAGTACATTCCGCCGTACTTCAGCACCCGCGCGAGCCTGATCTACCCCGCGATCGACCCGCTCAACGACAAGAACCGACACCTGCCGCTGCACAAGCTCGTCGGCGTCCTCGTCAATTCGGCGCTCACCACGAACCCCGGGCCCGTCCTCACGCCGACCTATCCCCGGGTCGCCCAGCGCCTGCAGCCCTCGGGCGAGTTCGCACCCGCGAACATGAGCGAGGACATCGGCCTCATCACCCGGCCCATCGTGACACAGATCTCGCGCTGGGACCGCCTCAAGGGCTTCGCCCCGCTGATCCGCGCCTTCGCGGAGCTGAAGGCGAAGCTCTACGACGGCCGCGCGAATGGCCGCGGCACCTTCCACCGCCGCCGGCTCGAGCTCGCGCGGCTCGTCCTCGCCGGGCCCGACCCCGACTCCGTCGCTGACGACCCCGAAGGCCTCGACGTGCTCGACGAGCTGAAGTCGCTCTACACCTCCCTCCCCGAGGACGCGCAGCGCGACATCGCGCTGCTCGCGCTGCCCATGCGCGACCGCGCTCAGAACGCGATCATGGTCAACGCGCTGCAGCGGGCGAGCTCGGTGGTTGTCCAGAACTCACTTCGCGAAGGCTTCGGCCTCACCGTGACGGAGGCCATGTGGAAGGGCATTCCCGTGCTGTCCAACTCCCGCGCCTGTGGCCCCCGCCAGCAGCTCCGCGACGGGCTCGACGGTCGCCTGATCGAGAACCCGGAGGACGGAAGCGAGCTCGCCCGCACGATCGACGAGATGCTCGCCGAGCCGAAGCTCCGTCAGACCTGGGGCGGCGCCGCACAGCGCCGCGCGCACGATCACTTCCTGCTCTTCGGCCAGCTGCGCGGCTGGCTCGGCGTACTGACGGGGGTCGCGGCGGGGTAGGGAGCCCTCCTTGCGTCGGCGTCCGCCGGCCATATTATAGACAATGTCTAATTAATGGCGCGCACCCGCGTGCGCCGCCGTTTCACTGCAAGTGTCCGACGCCAGGAGCGCGATCCCTCATGCCCGGTGAGCTGGAGCAGCTGGTGCTGCTCGCGCTGATGCGGCTGGATACGGGTGCCGACGCGCGCGCGGTCGCGGACGAGCTGAAGGAGCGGGCGGCCCGCGAGGTACTGCTTGCGACGCTGCACCGGACGCTCGCGCGGCTCGAGGAGAAGGGGCTCGTCGCGTCGCGAATGGGGGAGCCGACGGCGCGGCGGGGCGGCCGGCGGCGTAGGCACTGGTCGATCACGTCGGCGGGCCGGCAGGAAGTGGCGGCGGCGGTGGAGGCGCTGCGCCGCCTGTCGAGCGGGCTCGAGCTGGGCTGGGACACCGCGTGAGCCAACCTCGTCCGCCCGCGCTCGCCCTGCGGCTGCTGGAGGCACGCCTCGGTCCGGAGGACGCCGAGGCGTTCATCGGCGACCTGCTCGAGGAGTACCGCGAACGCGCGGCGTTCACGCCGGTTCGGGCGAGGCTGCGCTTCTGGCGCGAGGCGGTGACGGGCGCGGTGCTGCTGCGCTCGCGCGAGCATCCTTCTCCCTTCCCCGCGGAGGCCATCATGCGCTCGTTCTTATCCGACATGAGATACGGGGCGCGGCTGCTGCGCCGGGCCCCGGGCTTCGCGTTGCTGTGCACGGCGACGCTGGCGCTCGCGATCGGCGCGACGACGGTGGTGTTCAGCGTGGTGAACCCGGTGCTGCTGCGCTCGCTGCCGTATCCGCATCCGGACCGGCTCTTTGCCGTGTGGGAGCGGGAGCGCGACGGGTCGCCGAGCAACGTCGGATGGGAGACCTACAGGGACTTCGCGGAGCACACGAGCTCGGTGGCGTCGATCGCGGTCACGGGGACGTGGCAGCCGACGCTGACGGAAGGCGAGGACGCCCAGCGGCTCGAAGGCGGGCGCGTGTCGTGGATGTACTTCCGGACGCTGGGCGTGCGCCCGGCGCTGGGGCGCGATTTCACGGAGACCGACGACGTCCCGGCGAACAACCACATCATCATCCTCAGCCACGGTCTGTGGGCGCGGCGCTTCGGCTCCGACACGGATCTGGTCGGGGCGACGATCTCGCTCGACGGCAGGCCGTACACGGTCGCGGGCGTGATGCCGGCCGGGTTCGAGGACGTGCTCTCACCGACGGCCGACCTGTGGCGGGTGCTGGGCTACAATGCTTCGCTGTCGTACGCCTGCCGGTCGTGCAGGCACCTGCGCATGATCGCGCGGCTGCGTCCGGGCGTGGAGGCCGGGACGGCGAACGCCGAGATGGATCGCGTCTTCCACCTGATGGTGGCCGCGCATCCGGACGAGTACGCGACGACCGGCGTGCTGATGATCGACGCGCAGAGCTGGGCGACGAAGGACCTTCGTCCGATCCTGTACGCCGTAGTCGGCGCGGTCGCGCTGCTGCTGTTGCTGGCGGTGGCGAACGTGACGAGCCTGCAGCTCACCCGGATGATGCGGCGCGAGGGCGAGTTCGCGATCCGAGCGGCGCTCGGAGCCGCTCGCGGGCGGGTCGCGAGTCAGCTTCTCGCGGAGGGAACGCTCGTCGCGGCGCTGGGCGGCGCGTCCGGGCTCGCGGTCGCGCTCGTCGCGCTGCCGCTGCTGAAGGCGAGGCTGCCGGAGGAGCTGCCGCGGCTCGGGGCGATCCACGTCGACCTCGCGGCGGCCGGAGTCGCGGCGGCGATCACGCTGCTGCTCGCCCTGCTGGTGGGGCTCGCGCCGCTCTGGGCGTGGGGGCGGGCACCGGCGGCCGAGTCCATGCGCAGCGGTGTACGGCTCACCGGCTCGCGCCGACGCCTCGCGCGCGCGGCGCTCGTCGTGGCCGAGGTCGCGGTGGCGGTGACGCTGCTGCAGGGCGCGGGGCTGCTATCGCGGACGCTGATGGATCTGCTGTCGGTGGACGTCGGCTTCGACCCGTCGCACCTCGTGACGATGCAGGTCCAGTCTACCGGGCCTCGATACGCGGAGGACGCAGCCATCTATGCGAACCACCAGCGCGTTGTCGACGCCGTCGGGGCCGTCCCCGGCGTAGACGCTGCAGCGCTGGCGTCGCAGCTGCCGCTCGGCGGCGGCTTCGACCGCTACGGCATCCAGGCCCAGGACAAGCCGCTGCCGAATCCGGAGCTCGCCCCCTCCGCCGACCGCTACGCCGTCTCGGGCGATTTCCTCGCTACCATGCGCATCCCGATCCTGAAAGGGCGAGGCTTCACCCACGCCGAGCTGCAGGACTCCGTGCCGCACGTCGTGCTCGTGAGCGCTTCGCTCGCCCGGCGCATCTGGCCAGGCGAGGACCCCGTCGGCAGGCATGTCCGCCTCGGCGATCCGAACGGGCCGTGGCGCACCGTGGTCGGTGTCGCCGGCGATATCCGTCACACCGGCCTCGACGACGCCGTGACCCAGCAGATCTACATCCCCGAGCGCCAGTGGTTTAGCGAGAGCCAATGGTCCTCGTCGCGCGCACCACCGGCGACCCGGCCGCGCTCGCGCCGCTCATCCGACAGGCCGTTCGCTCCGCCGATCCAACCCAGCCGGTCATCGGCGTGACGACAATGCGCCGCGTCGTGTCCGCGTCGGTCGCGCAACGAACGCTCGCGCTGCTGCTCTTCGGCGGGTTCGCCGCCGTCGCGCTGCTGATGGCCGCGGCCGGCATCTACGGCGCGCTGGCCGGGACGGTCACCGAGCGCAGGCGAGAGATGGGCGTGCGTCTCGCGCTCGGCGCATCCCCGCGCGCTCTGCTGCGTGGCGTCCTCGAGAGCGGCGGTCGCCTCGCCGGGCTCGGCCTCGCCGTCGGCGTCGCGGGCGCGGTGGCCGTCGGCCGGCTGCTCGGCGGCCTGCTGTACGGCGTGCCCGGAACCGATCCGCTGACGCTCGCCGTCGTCGTCGCGCTGCTGGGCGTCGTCGCGATGCTGGCCTGTCTGATCCCCGCGCTGCGGGCCTCCGGCGTGGATCCGGCGACGGCCCTGCGCGCTGAGTGAGAAGGCGCTGTACCAATGAGCGCGCGGCGTCTTGCCCTCGGCCTCGTGACCGCCGCGACGCTGGCCATCGCGGTGGCGTACGCGTCGGCCTTCCTGCCCGGCGGCGCGCCGGCGTGGGCGCCGTGGTGTCTCGCGATGGGGACGTCGGCGATCATGGTGGGCATGATGCTGCTCGGCGCCTCCCGGCGCGGCGGAGTCGGCCGCCTCGGCTGGGTCTTCCTGCTGGTCTTCCTGTGGGTCGCGGCGGGGTTCGCGGTGCTGCTGGCGCTTCCCGCGGCCGATCCCGCGGAGGCGACGCTGTGGCTGGGGCTGCCGCCGCGAGCGGCCGTGCTGATGTACGGCATCGGCCTGGCCCCCCTGCTCGTGGTGCCGGTGGCGTACGCGTTCACGTTCGACCGTCTCACGCTGGGAGAGGCGGACCTGGAGCGCGTCCGTGCCGCCGGCGGTCGGACGAGCGCGGGGTCGGGAGCGAACGCGGGGGCGGGGGACGATGACTCCGCGGCCAGCGGACGGGGCGAGGTCCCATGAGGCTCCTCGCGCTGCAGAGCTCGCTGCCGCAGCTCACGGAGCCGACGATCGTCGCCGTGGCGCTCGTCTACTTCGCGGTCGTCGCAGCGATCGGCGCGTGGGCTTCACGGCGCACGCGCACCGTCAGCGACTTCTTCGTCGCCGGAAAGGGCGTAGGCCTGTTCGCGCTGACGCTCGCCTCGATGTCCGCGACGCTGTCCGGCTTCGCGTTCATCGGCGGCCCCGGGCTTATCTACGCGCTCGGGCTCGGCGCGATGCACATCGTGCTGCCGGCGGCGCTGACCGGCGCGATGGGCGCCTGGGTGCTGGCGAAGCGGATGCGGCTGCTGGCGGAGGTACGGCCGATGATCACGGTGCCGGACGCGATCGGCGCCCGCTACGGCTCGCGCACGGCGCAGGGGCTCGCGGGGCTCGCGATCCTGGTCGCGGTGATCGGCTACATGGCGACGAACATCCTCGCGCTCGGCATCGTGATCGACGCGATCTTCGACGTCGGCCGCGTCCCGGGCATCTGGCTCGGCTTGACGGTGGTGCTCGCGTACTCGGCGGCGGGCGGGATCCTGGCGGGCGTTTACACGGACGTCTTCCAGGGCAGCCTGATGGCGCTCGCCTCGCTGCTCGTGTTCCTGTTCGTGCTACGGCTGGGGCACGGGCTCGGTGGCATCTCGCACACGATCCTGGCGGCCGACCCCGCGTTCCTCTCGCCGTGGGGGAAGATGGCACCGCTCGCGGCGATCTCCTTCTTCTTCGTCTTCGGCCTCGGCTCGCTCGGCCAGCCGCACGTCATCCACAAGTTCTACATGCTGCGCGACCCACGGCGCCTGAAGTGGTATCCGCTGCTCGCCACCGGCGCGATGATCCTGACGCTGCTCCTTTACTTCGGCGTCGGCGTCGCGGTCAAGGCGCTGGTCGTGCGCGGCGAGCTCCCCCCGCTGGCCAGCCCCGACGACGCCACTCCCACGTTCCTGTTGCGCTACACGCCCGTGCTCCTCGCCGGCATCGTCTTCGCCGGCGTCGCCGCCGCGATCATGAGCACCGTGAACGCGTTCCTCAGCATTGGCGCGGCCGCGCTGACGCACGACCTGCCGGTCGCGCTGGGCTGGAAGCGGAACGACGAGTTGCGCGGCGGCCGCATCGCGACCGTGGTGCTCGCGGTGCTCGCGGCGCTGCTCGCCCAGCTGTCCGGGACGCTCGTCGCGTTCCTCGGGATCTTCGGCTGGGGACTCTTCGCGTCCACGCTCGTACCCGCGCTCGCGCTGGGACTGAACTGGACCGGCGCGACGCGGCAGGGCGCGATCGCCTCCATCGGCACGGGGCTCGCCTTCACGCTGCTGTTCGAGAGCCTCGGCTACTTCCACGTCTACGACTTCCCGACCGGAGTCACGGTCTCGGGCGCGTCGCTCGTGCTGTCGCTGCTCGTCTTCCTGCTCGTCTCGAAGGCGCCGTGGAGGCGGCCGGCGGGCGACGACATCGCCGCGGACGTGCGGCTGATCATGGAGGTCTGATGCGCCTCGCCGTTCGCGCCTGCCGTTCGCGCCTGCTGTTCGCGCCTCGCCGTTCGCGCCTGCTTTTCGCGCCTCGCCGTTCGCGGCGCCTAGCCGCCGGAGGCGGCGTCGACGTGCAGCACCGTCATCATGCCGGACTGCAGGTGCTCGGCGATATGGCAGTGGAGCATCCAGTCGCCGGGGTTGGAGGCGTCGATGAGCAGGTCGACGGTCGAGCCGACGGGGATGATGGCGGTGTCCTTCCAGACCAGGTTCTTCGTGGCGACGCCGTCGCGGGCGATCACGAGCATGCGCTGGCCGTGCAGGTGGATCGGGTGCTGCATGGGGTGGAAGGAGCGCGGGTCGTTGAAGATGCGCAGCTTGATCACCGAGCCGGCCCTGACGTGCCAGTCGATGTCCATGTTCTCCTTGCCCGTCTCCTGATCGCGGATGATCCAGCGCACCTGCTTGCTCGTGGACAGCCAGTTCATGTCGGGCATGCCGTCGACCCACTCGACGGGTGCGTAGTATGCCGTGTCGACGCTCATGAACTGGGTGCTGAGCAGGGGCAGCCCGCTCGCCTTCACGGTGAGCGTGAAGCGCTCATCGGGCGGACGATCGAAGTATTTTCGGTAGCGGTCGATCTCGTGCGTGACATCGGCGTTGCGCCGCAGTGTCGCGAACTGGCGGGCATAGTCGGGATCCGCCGGCGCCGCGTCGACGGTCACGACGCCGAGCGTGTCGACGACCGGCTCGAACTCGCCGCGGTAGTGGTTGATCGTGCGGATCGCGTTGACGATCGCGTAGCGGCCGGGCTTCTCGAAGCGGACATCCACGACGTAGCGCTCGGCCGGCGCGAGGACCACGCTGCCGACGCGTTCCTCGCGCTCGAAGCGGCTCACGTCCGACGCGACCACCTTGATGGGCGCGCCGCCGAAGGAGAGGTTGAACGTCCTCGCGCTGGCGACGTTCGTCAGATAGAAGCGGACGACCTCCCCCGCCCGGGCCTTCAAGGTGTAGTCCGGCTCGCCGTTCACGAGCAGCACGTTGCCGACCCGGCCCATCAGCGCGAAGTCCGCGCCCTCCTCGCCGAACGGGATCAGCGTGTCCCCGTTCACCATCAGGTCCCCGAGCGCCAGGACCTGCTCGCCGTTCACCGGCGAGTAGTAGTTCGCGCCCGGCGCGTCGACGAGCATGTTGCCGAACAGCCCCATCGCCTGCTCGATGTCCTCCCGCACGTGCGGGTGATACCAGTAGACGCCGGCGTCCGGAAAGTGCACGGTGTAGACGAAGCTGTCGCCCGGCGCCACCTCGGGCTGCGTCAGCCCCGGCACGCCGTCGGAGCGGTTGTCCAGCCGGACGCCGTGCCAGTGCACGGTGCTCGGCAGGTCGATCCGGTTCGTATAGCGGACCGACGATCGTCGCGTTCTGCGGGACGCGGATCAGCGGGCCCGGCACCTGGCCGTTGAAGCCGTACATGGTGAACGTGCGTCCGCGGATCGTGCGCCGGACCAGCTGCGCGGTCAGGTCCAGCGTGTCGCCATCGTCCATGCGGACCAGCTCGCGCGGCCGCGCGGCCGGGATCGCGGCCGGATCGACGCCGGCTCCCGGCAGAAACGGAGAGACCGGCGGCGTCAGGCCCATCAGTCCGGGCAGCATCGGCATCCCCGGCGGCATCGGGATCGGCATCGCCGTGGCGCCGTCGTGATGATGCATCCCGGGCATCGACATTCCGCCGGCCGAGTCCATCGGCATCGCGCGGGTCGAGTCCGGCTTCTGCTGCGCGGGCGCGGGGGCGGGCGCGCACAGCAGCGCGAGCCCGGGTGATGAGGCCGAGCGCGGGAGGAGCCGCGACCAGAGGACGACCTCGCGGGGTGCCCGTCACTGAACGTTGCGGAACAGAGGGTGGTTCAGGAAGGACTGCAGCCACGAGCTCGGCGAGCTGCCATGCAGCACCGTCGGACCCGCGCGGGACACGGGCGATTCCGATGCCTCGGCGGTGATCACGACGAGGAACTTGTCGAGCTGGACGGGGCCGACCGTGGTCGTGCCGTCGTGGACCGGTCCGAGCGGCACCCACTCCGTCAGGTCGGTCGCGACCGCCCACGCGAAGTAGGTCGAGTACGCGCCGAGCGACGACGGCGCCGGCAGTCCCTTCGTCGTGACCTCGAGGTCGTAGATGGAGTGCCCGTCCGGTGTGACGGCGATGCCGAACGGGCTGCTCGCGAAGAGCAGGCGCGCTTCACCCGACGCTCCGGGCGAGCTGGCGGCGGCGTAGAGCGGCAGATCGTACGGACCGACGCCGGGCCGGCTGACCACCTGCGCTTCGACGCCAGCGGCCGGGATCGCCGTCCCGACCGCCAGCGCCGCCGCGAGGAGCGCGCCGCGTGCCGACCTCGTCCCCATTCCGCCGACCGTCACTACCGCCGCCCGTCCGGCTCCAATGTGGCGGCCGCCTTGGGCGCGCCGACCGGACCGTTGTCCCAGTCCTGCACGCTGGAGATGTTCGGCGTGCCGGACCAGCCGTCGAAGCCGTCCATGTGGAACAACCACAGGCCGGTGCGCATGTCGGAGAGGACGATCAGGCCGTCGCTGTTGCGCACGTCCACGCCGAACGCACCCTGCATCACGCTGGTCGTGCTCTCGAAGCCGTTCGACGGCGTGCCGCCGAAGCCGTGCTCGTGCTCGCACTCGCAGGTGTAGAACCAGCCGTCGGTCTTCGGGTGCTTCGGGTCCTTCAGGTCGAAGATCTGCAGCCCGTCTTCGTAGGCGGAGACGAAGACGTAGGGCCAGCGCACCTCGTGGTTGTGCGACAGGTCACGCCAGTCGGCGGTCCACGCGCTGATCGGCACGTCCACGTTCTGGACCTCGCCCTTCTGCCCCTGCTCCAGGTCCCAGATCCGAAGCGGCGTGTACTGGTACTCCGTCTCCGTCACCGCGTAGCGGCCGTCCGGCGATGGCGTGAACGTGTGCGCCAGCTCCAGCCCGAGCCCGGTGATCGTGAAGAGCTGTTTCGGCGCATCCGGGTGCGTGACGTCCCATACGGAATAGCCGCCCAGGCCCGCGCCGTAGAACTTGTCCTGGTGGGTCGCCGGATCGTAGGCGATGTAGAAGTCGTGGTAGCCGCCCGCGCCGAGCGACTGCAGCGGCGTCGGGTTCGGCACCTCGCCGATCAGCCACGTGCTCGGGTCCGCCCCGCTGACGACCTTGCCCAGATCGTAGATCAGCGCCTTCGACTGGTTGACCGTCGCGAAATAGAGCGCGCGGCCGTCGGAGTGCTTGTACGCGAACGTGTTGTGGAAGCCGCCGGGCGCATCCGGATAGCGGATCCGGGCCACGACCTTCACCTTCGACGCATCCGGCAGTCCCGTCACATCGAAGATCACCGCGCCGAGGTCCTCGTCCGGGCTCCCCTGCGAGAACTGGTACGACTGCGCGAAGTAGTAGCGGTTCTTGATCTTGAAGTACTTCCCGTCCATCGCGCCGATGCCGCGGTGCAGCTCCGGGTCCTCGATCGTCCAGTCGAACACCTTCTTCGGATGCGACGGGTCGCGCACGTCGTAGATCTGCGCGTCCATCTTCACGAAGCCGCTGAGGTACACGTACGGCCGTGAGGGCTCCTGCTCGATCTCAATGTCAGAGGCCTTCCAGTTCCCCTCGTTCGCCGCCACGTGCGACAGCACGTGCACCTTCTCGCTGCCGCCCTTCTTCTGGTCGAACGACGGCACCGCGACGCCCGTGTCCTGGGCGCTCAACGCCGCGGCGAAGCCGAACACCAGCACTGCGGTAAGACCAATGGACCTGCGCATATCGCCTCCTGGCGTCTCTCGGGAGGAGCGGACGACGCCGGAATTCCTTCCGGCGCGCCATACACACGCGCGAATGGGTGAGTGACCGACGGAAAGTGGGCGGCGTGAGGCCGCACGTCAATCGAAGTGGGAGATGTGGCCTGTGAAGCGCGGCGGCGGATCGCCCGAGGCTCGCCTCCGCCGCTCAGTGGCCGTTCGCGATCCTTTCGAGTGCCTTCGCGGCCTCGGGCGTGTCGATGCGTCGGAGCCCCTCGATCGCCGCCTTGCGAACGCTCGGATCGGGGTCCTCGCGCCCGATCCGCTCGAGCGCTGCGACCGCCGCGTCGGGCGGCGCGTTCCTCGCCAGCTCCCGCACGGCCCTGCGGCGCGCCTCCGGCGAGTCGCCGGTGACGTAGGCGAAGCCTGACCCCGACTTCGATACGCCTACGCCTGCACCCGGTCCCACGCCCGGGCCGACCCCCGCGCTCGCGCCCACGCCCCCTCGCACCTGAGCGCTCCCGGCTTGGACGACGCCACCCCCGCCCGAGTATCCCGCGATGCTGCCGCTCACGTCGATCAGCTTCACGCCGCCGCCGCCGGTATAGACCATCCCGTCGAGGTGCGAATCCTCCACCCGAACCTCGCCGCCGCCGGTCGTGAGCTCGAGGTGCCCCCTCAGGTGCGTGAGCGTCAGCTCGCCGCCGCCCGACTTGCCGGAGATCGAGCCCTCCAGCCCGTCAATGTCGATGTCACCACCGCCGGAGTGGATCTCGACGTCGAAGCGGCGAGGCACGCGCACCTCGAAGTGGTGCTGCGTCAGTTGGACGTCCTCGCTGCCGGTATAGATGGACCGCACGCGGACGCCCTCGTCGTCGCGGCCGATCTTGATGTCTGTCTGTCGCGCGTCGCGCCCGCCGAGCGTGGCCTTCACCCACGCGCTGTCCTTCTCCCACGGACGGATGCGCACGTTGCCGCCCGTGCGCAGATCGAGCAGGATCCGCTCGCCCGGCTTGACCGCGACGCGCGCCTGGATGACGGTCTCCTGGCGAGCCGGCGGCGCGGGATTCGGCCGCTGCGCGGATTGCGGAGAGACGGGCTCGAGCGCGGTGGGCCTTTCCGGTGGTGCCGCGGGCGACTGCGCCCTCACCGGCCGTAGCGCGCCGAGGCCGAGCACCAGCAACAGCGCGACGACGCACGCCGCCGCCGTCGCCGTCGTTCCGAGCGCGCCGCGCGGCCGACCGTCCAGCGCCGCGAGCAGCCGACCCTCCAGCTGGGACGGACGCGCCATTGCCACCGCGACCAGCGAGCCCACTGCGCTTACTCTCGAGGCCCGCGCCACCTGCAGCAGGTGCTCCGCGTACTCCGCCCCCGGCGTGCCGACCTCGATCACGCGGTCGTCGCACGCCCGCTCCCGCTGCGCCCGCAGCGCACGCGCGGCCAGCCACACGCCCGGGTGGAACCAGTACACGGCACACGCGATTCCCGCGATCAGCTGCGTCAGACCGTCGCCGCGCGCGACGTGCGCCAGCTCGTGCAGCAGCGCCGAGCGGCGGCGCGCCGGCGGCCACGCACCCGCGCCCGCGGGCAGCACAACGACCGGGCGCAGCGCCCCGAACGCCAGCGGCGTGCTCACCCGCGGAGAGGACAGGATGCGCACGGGACGACGCAGGCCGAGCGCACGCGCCGCCTCCTCCGCCATCCGCGCGTCCTCGCCTCGCAGGGCTAGCCCGCGACGCGCCAGCCGCGCCAGTCCGACACGACCCGCGCTCAGCCACAGCAGCACGATCAGCGCGCCTGCCAGCCACACGGCCGGGATACCCTTCGCCACGGCCTCCCCGATCCGCGCGCCCGGAGCGGCTGTCGGGAAAGGCCGGGTGTCGCCCTGCCCCGCGGCCGGCGACGCTCGCAAGGGGCCCGCCGCGTCCCGGATCGGTACGGGATCCGCCGTCGACTCGCCGAGCTTATCATCCGGCAGGAACCCCGACCCGTTCCCGGACGCCTCCGGTTCCCCAGCCGGGCCGCCGACGCCGACGTTCGCGATCGCTCCGATCGCGGCCGCCGCCGCGGGCCACGGCGCGGGCACGCTCACGCGAGGTCCGCCCAGCTCGATCGCCGGAATCACGAGCACTCCCGACAGCGACAGCGCCCACACCAGGTGCCGCGTCGCCGCGGACCGCCGCCGGAGCACGAGGCTCACGACCCCGGCCAGGACCAGCAGGAGCGTCGCCTTGACCAGCACCGACAGCACGATCGGGTGGCTCATCGCTCACCTCCCTTCCGACCGCGCCGGGCCTCCTCGATCAGAAGCTCCAGCCGGTCCAGCTCCTCGTCGCTCAGCCGTTCCGCGTCGCTACCCAGCATCGCCGCCATCGCCGACGCCGCCGAGTTGTCGAAGAACGTACGCACCACGTGCCGCAACGCACCCCGGCTCACCTGCTCCGGATCCGCCGTCGGCGCGTAGACGTAGCGCGGACCGTCCTGCTCGTGCCGCAGGTAACCCTTCTCTTCGAGCAACCGCAGCATGCCTCGAACGGCCGAGTAGCTGGGCGGATCCGTCAGCTCCGCACGCACCTCCGCCGCGCTGACCCGTCCGAGCCTGAAGATGACATCCATGATCTGACGCTCGCGGCGTCCGAGCTGACCGAGCGGGTTGGCGGGCATGAAGTGACTCCTGCGCCGGTGCTAATGGAATGGCAACGTGTCAGTACACTAGCATCTCGGCGCTGCGGCGTCAAGGGATGGGAGCGACGCTGCCGGGGCGGCTATTCCACGCCCAGGTCATCCTCTGGCCGATTGCCCGCGCCCTCCCTGGCCGCGGCCTCGGCCTCTTCGCCGAACACCAGGCCCGTGCCGGCGGCCTGCGCGGCGAGGGCATCGCGGAGCTTCTGGATCTCCTCTTCGGAGCGACCGGCGGCGCGCAGCTGTCGGTCCATCGCGATGCGTCGGACTGCGGCTTTGAGCGTTCCGAGCGCAAGCGTGGCGCAGCGCGGCCGGGAGCCGACGATGTCTTCGCCGAGCAGCTCGATCATCCGCTCGTAGGACATTCCGAGCACCTCGTCCAGGGCGGGGTGCTTCTTGTTCATCCGGTCGACCAGGATGGAGGCCGCGGCCTGGCTGATGGTGCACCCCTCGCCCTCGAAGGTGACTTCGTCGATCCGGTCACCGTCGGCGCGGACGTGGATCGTGACGACGTCGCCACAGCCCGGGTTGCCCCCCGGCATGTGGACGTCGGCGTCGGGCAGCGCGCCCTTGTGACGCGGGTGCTTGAAGTGCTCCACCAGCAGCGCGATGCGCGTCTGTCGGTCCAAGGCTCTCTCCTTCCAGTCGACGGGCTTCCGACGGGCGGGGTCCGCGGCCGGCCCGCCGCGGACGGTCGCTCCGCCGGTCAGCGCTCGACCGGCATGCGTACGGCGTTGCCCCACTCGGTCCAGGATCCGTCGTAATTGCGGACGTTCGGGTAACCGAGCAGATACGTCAGCACGAACCAGGTGTGCGACGAGCGCTCGCCGATCCGGCAGTAGGCGACGACGTCCTCCTGCGGCCGCAGCTTCTGCTCGTTCTCGTAGATCGCGCGCAGCTCGGAGGCGGGCTTGAAGGCGTGCGTCTCCGTATCGACGGCGCGACCCCACGGAACGTTTCGCGCGCCAGGGATGTGGCCGCCCCGCAGCGCCCCCTCGTTCGGGTAGTCGGGCATGTGCATCCGCTCGCCGCGGTATTCCTCGGGGCTCCGAACGTCGACGAGCTGGCCGGCGCCGCGCACATGCTCGCTGACTTCGTCGCGAAACGCGCGGATCGTCGAATCATCCCGCTCCCGGACCGTGATGTTGCCTGGCTCGTAGCCGGGCGTCTCGGTGCTCAGCTCGCGTCCTTCCTGCTCCCATCGAGCACGGCCGCCGTCCATGATGCGCAGGTTCTCGACCCCGAACAGCCGGAAGACCCAGAACGCGTACGTCGCCCACCAGTTGTTCTTGTCGCCGTAGAGCACGATCGTGGTGTCCTCGTTCACGCCATGCCGGCGCAGCAGCGCCTGCAGCCGCTCGCGGTCGATGTAGTCGCGCGTCAGCGGATCGTTCAGGTCCGCGACCCAGTCGATCTTCACGGCGCCGGGCACGTGCCCCACCTCGTAGAGCAGGACGTCCTCGTCAGACTCCATCACGCGAACGTTCGCATCGTTCAGGTGCGCCGCCACCCACTCCGTCGAGACCAGCACCTCCGGGTGCGCGTAGCCTCGCTCCTCGATCGCCGTCGTATCCGGCACCGCCTCGACTGACACCATGGGTTCCTCTCCTCTGGTCGGAAGTCGCTCGAGCCCGAGAAAACAAGCGCCGCGGCAACCGTTCGGCTCCGCGGCATCGTCTCCGCACGCTCGGATTGGAAGCCACTCTACGGCCGCGGCTTCTGCTTGAGAGTAAGAATCATTCTTGAAATCGTCAAGGACA
The DNA here is from genome assembly GCA_963798855.1 of uncultured Gemmatimonadales bacterium. Lineage (GTDB taxonomy): Bacteria > Gemmatimonadota > Gemmatimonadetes > Longimicrobiales > RSA9 > CAWCUU01. Next base: position 309,804 of record CAWCUU010000004.1, read on the forward strand.
CGGCCGAGGGAGTTTCGCGATCGTATCTGCCGCCGGCACGAGCCTGGCCGACGCTTCCGGGTGTCTTGGGCCCAGCCGGCTATTCTTCTGCCTCACGGGCGCCCCAGCTCCTGACAGCTGACACGAAGAGCGCAGAAGGTTCGGAGGCATCCGAGTGGGCACTCGTCTTCGAGAGCCCGATACCGACTGGATCACCCGCGGGATCATCGGCGAAGCGATCGACGTCCATCGATGGACTGTCGCCCACGGGATCGACCTGCCGGTCGACTGACAGGTGGTCGTTGAGCTCAACGTCGTAGCGACGCTCGCCCCGGTGCGTATATGCGCAGGTGAGCGAACAAGACACATCCTCCGAGCCCTCGGAGAGTTCCGACGGCTCCGTGTCAAGCTGTTCACGTTCCGCAGCCTGCCTCTCGAGAAGGCGGCGGGCGCCCACCGGGCGCTCGAGGGGAGAGCGACAAAGGGAAAGGTGCTGCTCATTCCCTGAGGCTCGTCGCCCGCCCCTGAGCGATCCTTTCAGAGCAGCGGCTTGAACACCATTGCGAACACGGCAGAGAGCAGCAGCAGCATGTTCAACGCGTTCAGCCGCACCAGCCTCTGCCGAAGCCCCTGCGCCCGGTCCGTTGCGCCGTTCCCGATTCCGGTCCCCCCGCTCCCGACAGCCACGACCAGCTCCTCGTTCGTCCGGCGCAGCAGCGTGGCGCCGAGCGCCGCCGAGCCCACCATTGCGATCAGGCCCCACCCGACCCACAGCGGCACGTGCCCGTGCATCAGCGCCACCAATCCGAGCCCCGTCAGCAGCGTCGTTCCCGCTGCCGGACCGAGGACCACCTGCCCCAGCGCTGCGCTCTGGCGGGCGACCAGCGAAGCCATCAGCCCGTCCTCCTCGCCCGCCAGCCTGGCAGCCAGGATCGTCAACATGAACGCACCCCCGACCCACGTGATCACCGCCGATACGTGCAGGAACTTCAGAAGGTTGTACAGAGTGAACATCGTCTCCTCTCACGAACGTCGCCCATTCGGCCGGCGTTGCGCGTGCCGATTTTAGACACTATGTTTATACATATCGTATAAGTCAAGGGGAGCATGGCATCGCCCGCGAAGCAACGACGCACCAGCACCGAGACGCGCAGGCGCATACTCGACGCCGCCCGCGATCTCGCGGTGGACCAGGGCTTCAGCGGCTTCACGGTCGAGAAGGTGGCGGAGCGCGCCGGAGTCTCGCGCCTGACGGTCTACTACCAGTTCGGCTCGAAGCCCGATCTGCTGGAGTCATTGCTGGACCATATCGCGGAGCGTGGACGCGTCGAACGGCTGAAGGGGGCGTTCCTCGAGGCCGATCCCGTTGCGGCGCTGGACCGCTTCATCGACGTGTTCTGCGGTTTCTGGGCGTCCGACCCGGTGGGGATCCGCCGTCTACGGGGGTGGGAGGCGTCCGAGCCGGCGGCAGGCGAGCTCGCCCACGACCGCGACGCCTGGCGGCGGCGAGGGGTGAAGAGGCTGGTCGATCGGATCGCGGGCGCGCGAGAAGGGCCGATGGCGATGCAGCTCTCCGATGCGGTGGACGTGCTGTATGCACTGACGAGCTTCGAGAGCTACGACGGGCTCTCCCGCGTCGGTCACGGCGAGGCTGAGATCGCGGCGCTGTTGAAGCGCACGGCCCGTACGGTGCTGGGGGTGGAATAGGCCAGACTTTGCCGGGGAGGTTCGGCAGCGCGGCTCTCGCTCTCCCGGCTAGCGTCCCCCCCGGAGCCCGAGGAGCAGGTTCAGGATCCTGCCGCGCAGGAGTCCGGATTCCCCCCCTTCGCGGGCCGACGAGGGCACCATGCGGGTGCGGGCTGGCCCGCCCGCCTCGGGGGCGGCTCGCCAACGCCGGCGCGGCGGGGCGCTCGTAGGTCCGATTCGATTCGGAGCGGGCCGCTGCGCCGCCGGCGCCACCCAGGGCTCCATCCTCCCGCGAACGGCGGCGATGAGCGCCTGCGATTCCGCCGACGGCTCGGACTCGTACGTCTGTCGGAGCTTCAGCTCGAACCGGTCGTACTCGTGGAGAGCCGAGGCCCGGTCGCCCGCCCGGTCCAGCAGCCCGATGAGCCGCCGCGATGCCTGCTCGTCCATGGGCGCCATCGCCGTGGCGCGCCGCACCCAGCGCAGCGCCTGCGCGGAGTCGCCGCTGGCCTCCTCGTGCAAGGACAACGCGCCCGCGGCCGCCGTAGCGAGCGCTTGCAGGCGAGCCCGCTCCTCCTCGAGCCAGCGCTCGAACCCTCCCGCGGCGGAGAGATAGACCCCGTCGAGCAGGGGACCGCGGTAGAGCTCGAGCGCATCCGCCGGTCGTTCCTCCTCGAGAGCGGTCGCGAACGCGACAGCGTCGCACCAGAGCATTGTCGCGTCGACGCCGACCTCTTCCATCCCCCGGCTGCGGATCACGCCATCGCCGAGGGAGCGGCGCAGTATGAAGAGGGCCTGGCTCAGGGCGCCGCGGGCGTGGTCCTGATCGAGCTCCGGCCAGAAGAGACCCAGCAGGGTGTCGCGGCGCTGGAAACCGCGCGGCCTTGCGAGCGCCAGGTAGCACAGGAGCGCCAGCCGTTTCGGCCGCTGCAGGATCGCGCTGAGCGGAACACCATCCCACCCTCGCAATTCAATGGAGCCCAGGGTGTGGAGCCGGATCATGTCGGGTCCGCCAGGAGAGGGATCACCGCTCCGTTACCGGGAGGCGGTGAGGGGGCGGTGATAGGCATTCACTAAGATAACACTGGCCGACGCGAAGCGAGCATTCCCCACGCTGGGGCGGCCAGGGTCCCCTTGAGGTGGAGGAATCATGGCAGTCCGAGACGGCGTGGCAGAGCCCGAATCCCGGGGCTATGCCGATCCGGACGTGCTGGTGAGCACCGCCTGGGTCCAGGAGCACATTGAGGATCCCGCGGTCCGCATCATCGAGAGCGATGAGGACCCGCTCCTCTTCGGCTCAGGGCACATCCCCGGTGCGGTCCGGATCGACTGGCAGGCGGACCTCAACGATGCCGTGCAGCGGGACTACGTCGGTCGCGAGCCGCTGCAGCAGCTGTTGCGAGGCATGGGGATCGACCAGGAGACCACCATCGTCCTCTACGGGGACAAGGACAACTGGTGGGCGACCTTCGCGTTCTGGGTCCTCAGCCTGTTCGGCCTGTCGCGATTGAAGATGAAGCGGCTGGCGATCATGGATGGAGGCCGGCTCCTGTGGCAGCAGGAGGGCCGACGGATGACGACGGATGTGGCGCACTACGCGGAGGGCGATATCGTGCTGGGCGAGCGCAACGACCGCCTGATCCGCGCCTTCCGGGATGACGTACTGGAGCAGCTCGACCACAGCGGCAGGCTGGTGGACGTGCGCTCGCCGGCCGAGTTCCAGGGCAGACGGCTCCACATGCCCGGTTACCCGAACGAGGGGGCGCTGCGCGGTGGTCGGATCCCCGGCGCCACGAACATCCCGTGGGAGCACGCGGTGGATTCCGCGACTCACACCTTCCGGTCGGCGGGTGAGCTCCGTGCCGGGTACGAAGGCCAGCACGGCCTGACTCCGGATGACGATGTCATCACGTACTGCCGGATAGGGGAGCGCAGCTCCCACACCTGGTTCGTGCTGGCCCACCTGCTCGGCTTCCGGCACGTCCGCAACTACGACGGGTCCTGGACCGAATGGGGCAACGCCGTGAGGGTCCCGATCGAGAGGTGAGCAGCCCGCGATCGGCTACCGTTCCTTATGGGAGATCCGTAAACCATGCATGCGCGTCAGGCCTTCCTCCACTGGTTGAGCGACCTCTCCGCCGAGCTGTACCGGCGGAAGGTGGTGAAGGTGGGCATCGTGTATCTAATGGTCGCGTTCGCCGCGATGGAGGTCGCCGCGAACTTCTTCCCGGCGCTCGAGCTGCCCGAATCGGCCCAGACACTCGTGGCCGCACTCCTGCTCCTGGGCTTCCCCGTCGCCGTCGCCCTCGCCTGGGCGTTCGAAATCACCGCCCAGGGGATCCGACTGGAGGTGCCTCTCGGACGGATTCCGCCTCCTTACCCGGCCCCTGCTCCGGTCGGGTATCTGCGTTCGCCGGCGGAGTCCAACCCGCCGGCTCCAGCGCCGCAGCATGGTGATAGCGGCCCCGTGTGGTCCATCGCGGTGCTGCCGTTCGCGGATCTGAGTCCGGAAGGGGATCAGGAGTTCTTCGTCGAGGGAGTAGCCGAGGAGATTCGTTACGCGCTGGCCCGGGTGGAGGGACTCCGTGTCGTCGCCCGGTCCTCGTCGCGCGCCCTGCGCGATACCGCCCTGGATGTGCGGGAGATCGGACGACACCTCGGGGTCAGCGCCGTTCTCGAGGGCAGCGTGCGCAAGTGGAAGGACCGAATGATCGTCTCAGCGCAGCTCATCGGCGTCGGCGATGGATTCGAGCTCTGGTCGGAGAGCTACGACGGCACGTCGGAGGACATCCTCACGGTCCAGAGCCAGATCGCCGGAGCTCTGATGGCGGGCCTCGGGCCGCGCCTGCCGCCACGGGGTCCGGTCATCCGGGGGAACACGACGGATCCCGCGGCCCACCGGGCGTTCCTGAAGGGACGCCACCTCAGTGGACGACCCAACCTCGGGGAGCTCGACCAGGCGGTGGCCTACTTCCGCAGGGCGATCGAGCTCGATGGCGGGTATGCTGCGGCCCACGTGGGGCTGTCGGACGCCTACACGATGACGAGCCGGCTCGGGTACAGCCGGCCGCGCGATGCCATGCCGAAGGCGAAAGCCGCCGCGCTGCGAGCGCTGGAGATCGAGCCGGATCTCTCCGCCGCACACAAGTCGCTCGGCGTCGTCCTGCACCGATTCGATCGGGATCCACGCGCCGCCGAGACGGAGTTTCGCCGAGCCGTCGAGATCGCCCCGGGGTACGCGAGCGCCCGTTACTGGCTGGGTGAGTTCCTGGTCCTCACGGGGCGGGCCGAGCAGGGTGCCGACATGCTCGAGCTCGCGCAGGACCTGGATCCCGTCTCCACGATCGGCAGCGCGCACCTCGTCATGGCGTACTCCATGGCCGGCAAGCACGCCCGAGCGACACATCAGGCGGAGGACGCGGTCTCCCTCAATCCGCACTCCGCAGCTGCGCATCGGGTGCTCGGGCTGCTGCATCATCGCAACGGGCGCCACTCCGACGCCGTCCACGTCCTTCGGCAGGCTCGCCTTCTCGATCCGGACGACCCCGAGTCTCTCTCCGCGCTCGCCGTGGCGTGCAGCGCGAACGGCAGCGGCCCGGAAGTGCCGGGTCTGCGCGATGAGCTGCAGCGCATGACGGTGCGACGCTGGGCCCTGCCGTACCACCAGGCGGCCCTCGCCGTGGCGCTCGGGGACCACGGGCAGGCGCTGGCCTTCCTCGACACCTGTTTCGAGGAACGCCTGTTCGACGCCGTGCGGATCGCGATCGATCCCGCCTTCGACCCCCTTCGCGCCGAGCCGCGCTTCCAGCGGCTGATCGAGAGGTGCGGCGCCACGCCCTGAGGAGGGCGGCTTACCGCAACCGGAGCGGCGCTCAGTCATCGGGCTCGGTCATCAGCGCACGACCTTGAAGTTGAACATCGGCGTGCCGAGCGCCGTCATCAGCCGGATCCACAATGGCAGCAGCATCTCGGTGCCGCGCGCGTTGCCGATGTCGCCGAGATCGATCACGTCCTTCCAGCCGAACCACTCGTCGAGCCAGCGTGCGACTCGCCGCTTCGCCTCCGCATCATCGCCGCATACGAACATGGTGTGCTCGCCGCCACCGACCCTCCTGGGGTCCGTCATGACGAACGTGTTCGTCGTGTTCAGCGTCTTGACGACCTTCACATCCGGGAGCGTCCTCTGAATCTGCTCGCCGAGAGAGTCGTCGTTGCAGACGGTGAGCGTGGGCGGCATCCCCCTCGAGAAGTCGAGCGGGTTCGCGACGTCGATCAGGATCTTGCCGCTCAGGTTCGCTGCGCCCGCCAGCCGCAGGGCCTCCAGGGATCCCGTCCCGCTCGTCGCGTTCACGACGACCTCACCGTGGATGGCGGCATCCGCGAAGGTGCCGACGCGGCCGCGTCCGTCGGTCTGCTGCAGCCACTCACGCAGCGATTGGTCGCCGTGCCCTCGCTTGACGTCCAGCGCATTTGGCGTTCGCGTGCCGAGCACGACGTCGTTGCCGGCGCGCGCCAGCGCGGCGCCGAGGTTCTGTCCGACGATTCCCGAGCCGATGATGCCGATGTTCATTTGAAGTTCGAAGAGTGAAGAGTGAAGTTCCTGCTCGAAGCCTGTGAAGTACGAAGTGTGAAGTACGAAATCTGCGGGGTCGGCTGCGACGTGTGAAGTGGGTCGACGCTCGGGAGGATCATGGACGCAGGGGCTGTACGCGTGCTGGGGTGGGGCAGCGTGGGACTCGCGGTGGTGGGGACCGCGGCACCGCGACGACTCGGACGGGCGTTGGGCTACGGCGAGCGGCCGGGCCTCGTCCTCGCTCTCGCGGCGCGCGACCTGGTGGTGGGGGTGGGGCTGCTCGCCTCGGCGCGGCCGCGTCCGTGGGTGGTCGCGCGCCTGGCGAGCGAGGTCGCGGACACGGTGCTGCACGTCGGCGCGGCGGCCACCGGCGCCTTCGACCGCAGAAAGGCGATCGCGATCGGCGCCGGGGCCGCCGCAATCGCCGCGGCGGAGTGGCTGCTGCTGTCACGCCAGCAGGCGAGCCTCAGCGGCGCGGCCGGCAGCCGGGGAAGCCGAAACGACCGAGCACCCGCTCGAGCGGACAGAAGGCGGTGAAGCTGGATTGCGCCAGGTTGAAGCCGACGAAAGCGGTCAGCAACAGCCACCATGGATTCACGAGCACGGCCAGCGCCAGCGAGAGCAGGACGAACGTGCCTGCGAAGCGGCGGATGATGCGATCTTCACACATTGCTGCCTCCGTCTAGAAGAAGAGCTCCACGGGCATCACGGCGACGTGCAGCCGCTCGTCGCCATCCAGCGCCTCCGACTCGGCACGTAGCGCGACCACGAGCTCCTCCACCCGCTCGTCCGGCACCGCGCTGAACAGCACCTCGGACTCCCCCGGCCACGCGCGCGTGCCGGCGCGGCGGCCGGTCGAGCCGATCCCGTGCGCGTGATCCATCTCCGTGTAGCCGCCCACCTGATGCTCCTCCAGGAGATCCTGCACCAGGTTCGGGCGCGCGCCGCTGTAGACGATGAGCAGCAGCTTCATTCCCGGCCTCCATGTCCGTTCAGGGATCCGACACTCTCGAGCTCGTCGCTCCGAGGCGCGGACCCGGACCCGACCGCGCCGGCCGCAGCCGTCGCGGGCAGCGCCATCCTCGGCGCCTTGCCGACCGGCGACCCCGACACGCGCGCGTCAGAGCCGACCGGAGCCGCCCGGACGGCGGCGGCGTGCGGCGAGCGGCGGCGCAGCTCCCAGTACAGGAGCGGCACGACCACCATTGTCAGCAGCGTTGCGACCACCGCACCGGTCATGAGCGACACGGCCAGCCCCTGGAAGATCGGGTCGAGCACGATCACGATCGCGCCGACGACCACGGCGGCCGCGGTCAGCGCGATCGGACGGAACCGGACGGCACCGGCCTCCAGCACGGCCGCGCGCAACGTGCGCCCGCGCGCCTCCGCGAGCTGGATGAAGTCGACGAGCAGGATCGAGTTGCGCACGATGATGCCGGCGAGCGCGATCATGCCGATCATCAATGTCGCGGTGAAGAACGCGCCGAACGCGGCGTGTCCGGGCAGGATGCCGATCAGCGTGAGCGGGATCGGCGCCATGATGACGAGCGGAATCGTGAAGCTCTGGAACCAGCCGACGACGAGCACGTAGATCAGCAGCAGCGCGCCGAGGAACGCGAGCCCGAGGTCGCGGAACACCTCGATCGTGACCTGCCACTCGCCGTCCCACTTGACGGCGGCCTCGTCGAGGCGCTGCGGCTGCACGGCGTTGTAGCGGGCGATGGGGGCGCCGTTCACCCGCAGCGTGTCGAGCTGCCGGTTCATCGCGAGGATCGCGTAGACGGGCGACTCGATGCGGCCCGCGACGTCCCCCGTCACGTAGATCACGGGCCGCAGGTTCTTCCGGAAGCGCGAGGATTCGCGAAGCGCGTCCTCGACCCGCACGAAGCGGCCGAGCGGCTGCGGTCCCGTCGCGGTGGCGACCGGAATCGACAGGAGCGCCTCGACCGAAGAGCGGTCCGTGACATCGAGCCGCGGCACGATCGCCACGCCCTCGCGGGCGCTCTCGCGCGAAGCCAGCCCAACCGGGGCGCCCGACAGCGCCATGGCCAGCGTGCGAACCACCTGCTCGACGCTCGCGCCGGCAGAGGCCGCACGCACCCGGTCGACCCGGAAGCGACGCTTCTGCTGCGGCGCCTCGACGGTCCAGTCCACGTCCACGACGCCCGGAGTCTCCTCGAAGATGCGCCGGACGCGCCGCGCGACCTCCAGCCGCGCGGAGTCGTCACCGGCATAGACCTCTGCGACCATCGTGGACAGCACCGGCGGACCGGGCGGGATCTCCGCGACCTTCGCACTGGCTCCGAAGAGGCGAGCGATCGAATCCACGCCGGGTCGAACGGCTACGGCGATCGCGTGGCTCTGCCGATCGCGCTCTCCCTTCGGCAGCAGGTTCACCTGCACGTCCGCGACGTTGGCGCCGCTGCGCAGGAAATAATGACGCACCAGTCCGTTGAAGTTGAACGGAGCCGCGGTTCCCGCGTACGTCTGGGTGCTCTCGACCTCGGGGACGCCCCGCAGGTAGCCGGCGATCTCCTGCGCCGCCGCGTTGCCGGTCTCGAGGGTCGTTCCCTCCGGCAGATCCAGCACGACCTGCAGCTCGCTCTTGTTGTCGAACGGCAGCATCTTCACCTGCACCGCCCGCACGGCGACGAGTCCCATCGACAGCACGAGCAGCGCAAGCACGCCGCCGTAGAACCCGAGACGCAGACGACGCCGCTCCATCAGAGGAGTCATCACGCGCGCGTAGAGCCGGGCGAAACGCCCCTCCTCTTCCGGCTCGTGGCTGCGGTCGCGGTGCCCGCCAGCGGCCTCCCTGGCGACGTGATCCCCGAGCAGCCGCACCGTCAGCCAGGGCGTGACGATGAACGCGACGCCGAGAGAGAAGAGCATCGCCACCGAGGCGCCGACGGGGATCGGCCGCATGTACGGCCCCATCATTCCGGACACGACGGCCATCGGCAGGATCGCGGCGATCACGGTGAACGTCGCGAGGATCGTCGGGTTGCCAACCTCGTCGACCGCCTCCACTGCGGCCGCGGCGGCGTCCCGGCCGCCCATCTTCAGATGCCGGTCAATGTTCTCGACGACCACGATCGCGTCGTCGACGAGGATTCCGATCGAGAAGATCAGCGCGAACAGCGTGATCCGGTTGAGCGTGTAGCCGAGCGCGTAGTAGACGAAGAGGGTCAGCGCGAGCGTGACCGGGACCGCGACCAGCACGACGGTCGCCTCACGCCAGCCGAGGAAGAGACCGATCAGAAGCGTGACCGCGAGCGTGGCGAGCCCGAGGTGCAGCATCAGCTCGCGGGCCTTCTCGGCGGCAGTCTCGCCGTAGTCCCGGGTGATGGAGACGGCGACGTCGCCCGGGACGATCCGTCCCTTCGCCGCCTCCACCCGCTCCAGAACCCGCTCCGCCACGAGCGTGGCGTTCGCACCCTTCCGCTTCGCGACCGAGAGAGTCACCGCGCTCTCCGGCGCGCCACCGCGGTCGGCGTGCGAGACGTAGGTGAGCGGGTCGCCGAAACTCTCCTCCACCCGGGCCACGTCACGCACGTACACGGGTCCGGCGCCTCCCGCGCTCACCACGACGCTGCCGACGTCCGCGGCCGTGCTCAGTGGGGCGCCGACATCGACGCGGTAGACGACGTCGCCGGCTCCGAACTCACCGGCCTGCAGCCGAGCGTTCGCCGACTGCAGCGCCACCGCGACTTCGCCCGGCGTGACTCCGCTGGCGGCGAGGCGCGCGGGATCGAGCGTGACGCGGATCTGCTCGGGGTTGCCGCCGATCACTTCGGTCTCGGAGACGTCCGTGACCGTCCGAACCTCCCCCTCGAGATGCTTCGCGATGCCCCGAAGCTCGTTGGAGCCGTACCGCTTCGAGTGGAGCGTCAGCGCGAGGATCGGCACCTCATCGATCGAGTGCGGCTTCACGAGAGGCGGCGTGGCTCCGGCGGGTGACGCGTCCAGCGCGGCCGCGAGCTTCGCGTGTACCTTCGTCACGCTGCGCTCCTGGTCCTCGCCGACATCGAAGCGCACCGTCACGAGCGCCCGGCCTTCATCGGCCGTGGAGTAGACGTAGTCGACGCCGGGGATCTCCCACATCGCCCGCTCTATCGGACGGACGAGGAGGTTTTCGACCTCCTCCGGCCCGGCGCCCGGCAGCGCGACCATCACGTCGATCATGGGCACCGAGATCTGCGGCTCCTCCTCCCGCGGCGTCAGCGCAATGGCGATCACGCCCACCGCCAGCGACGCCACCGTCACGAGCGGCGTCAGCTTCGAGTGGAGGAACGCCTTCGCGATCCGGCCCGACGCGCCCATGCTAGGCACCCTCCGCAGCCGTCGCCGGCAGCAGCACGCGATCGCCGGCGCGCAGCCCCGAGACGACCTCGACCGAAGACCCCTGCTCGCGACCGAGCCGCACCCAGCGCAGCTCCGCGCCCGCCGCCGTCTGCAGCCGCACTCCGGTCAGGTCGCCCTCGCGGACGATGGCCGCGGACGGAACGAGGATCGCGGAACGCTCACCCTGCCGTAGCGCGAGCGTCGCGGCGCTGCCGGGCAGGAAGCGGCCGTCGGCGTTTCGTACGAGCGCGTTCACCCGATAGATGTTGCCCCCCGGCGCCGGGACGACGCCCTCGACCATCGCGCTCGCGGTGTCGTCCTCGATCCGTGCCTGCAGCACATCGCCGGGCCGTAGGCGCCGCACCGCGTCGGGCGAGGCCGTCACGACGAGGCGCAGGCGCCGAGAATCCTGCACCTTCACGAGCGGTGTACCCGGCGCCGCGAACGCGCCCTCGTCCACGAAGCGGCCCGTCACTACCCCGTCGAACGGGGCGCGGATCGTGGCGTAGTCCTCGACCGCCTGAAGCTCGCGCGCACCCGCCTGCGCGCCGCGCAGCGCCGCATCGGCGCGCGCCAGCCCGGTCTCGGCGGCATCGAGCTGAGCCTTCGGAGCGGCGGAGTCGGCGTAGAGCGCGCGCATCCGCTCCGCCTGACGACTCGCCTCGCGCTGCATCGCCTCCGCCTCCGAGATCGACGCGTCTACCTGTGCCCGTTTCGCACGCAGGTCGCGAGCATCGATCCGCACCAGCGGCTGCCCCGCCACGACGGCGTCCCCCTCCCGGACGAGCACGGCCTCGACGCTCCCCATGAGCTTCGTGCTGAGCGACGCCTCCGCGAACGCTTCCGCGACACCCGCCGCGTCCACGGCCGCGTCGACGACCGTGTCGCGCACCGTGTAGACCGGCGCGTCAGGCACGATCTCCGCCCGCGCCAGCTCCGTCCGCGCATCATCGCGACACCCCGAAAGCGACAGGGCAATCATCAGTGCCATCGCCACAGCCATCACCGTCTTCATCGCGTGCTCTCCCTCTCCGGATCGATTCGAAGCTCCAGCCCCGCCAGCGCGCCGGGATCACGTCCCAGCGCCCGCAGCCGCTCCGCACCCGCCACGATCGCCGCGTACGCCGCGGCCGACCGCTGCAGCCGCGTCTTCGTCTCCACCGCCGCCGCATCCAGCAGCTCGATCACCGTCGACAAGCCGCCCTCGTACTTCCGGGTCACGATCCGGTGCGCCTCCTCCGCCTGCGCCACGCTCCGCTCGGCGATCTCCAGCCGCTCGAGCGCGACGCGCAGCTCCGTCGCCGTCCGCTCCCGCTCCAGCGCAGCCTGCGCCACCGCCGCATCGGCCTGCGCCTCCGCCGCATCCGCGCGTCCCCGCGCGCGGCGCACCGCCGCCGCCTGCGCCCCGCCCGCCAGCGGCGTCCACGTCGCCATCACTCCCAACGTCCAGCTCTCCGGCCCCGCGTAGACGCCCCGGTCCGAGTACCAGTCGTAACGCCCGAACGCGTTCACCCGCGGCAGCCATTGCGACATGGCTCGCCGCACGTCCAGCCGTGCCGCCGACGCCCCGAGCTCCGCCGCCTGCACGTCCGAGCGGGGGGCCTGCTCCGTCGCAAGCGCCGGCGCGAGTCGCTCCCGCAACGCCGCCGCCGGCGGCAGGCCGACCGGCAGCACGAACGCCGTATCCGCCGGCGTTCCGAGAAGCGTGGCGAGAGCACGACGCGCCGACTCCACATCCCCCGCCGCGCCGATCCGATCCGCATCCACTTCCCCGGCCTTCACGGACGCCAGCAGCGCATCGGACCGCGTCACCAGCCCCTGCTCCGCCATCGACTCCGCCTGCCGGACATGCCCGTGCGCGGCACTCGTCGCCGCGTCCAGCGTCTCCACTTTCTCCGCCGCGAGAACGGCCCCGAAGTACGCCCGGATCACGTCCACCCGCGTAGACAGCCGCGTCCACGCCTCCGATTGCCGCGTCGCCTCCGTCGCTCTCGATGCCGCCGACCGGCCGACCCAGGCGTCCAGGTTCAGCAGCGGCTGCTCCACCACGACGGCGCCGCTGTACGTCGGCATCGCCGCCGGATCGTTCAGCCGCGCCGGATCAAAGTCCGACTGCGTGATCGAGCGCTGCCTCAGCAGCGTCCCGAACGCGCCGATCGGATCCGTCGTCCGCATATAGCCACTCTCCAACCGCACCGTCGGCAGCATCCCGCGCAGCGCCTCGAGCGCATCCGCAGACCGCTCCCTCGACGCCCCGGACGCGATCCGATTCGCGTACGAGGTCGCATCCGCCTGACGCAGCGCGTCCTCCAGGGCGATCGGCCGCTGTGCCGCGAGCCGCGCCGGCGCCCCGAAGGCGGTGGCCATCAATGCGAGCGTCAGCGCCCCCGCTCTTCGTTGTCGCATGGTGTCCGACATCGCTCAGCGTTCTCTGTTGATGTCATGGGTCTCCCCGCGAATAATATTACTACATGGTTATGCAGTCGGCAAGAGCGCGGGCACTGCCTCTGAGCGGGAGCTCGATACGCGGGGGGCGCCGCCGGGACCGAGTGGGGATTCAGGAGCGACGCGTCAGACGTCCGGCCCCATGTCCCCGGCCGAAGGATGCGAGCGCCGCAGCCGCTCGTGGATTGCCTGCTCGTGCGGCGCGATCAGCTCGTCGTGACACGCCGGACAGAGGTAGAAGTAGCCCGGCTCCTCCGACAGGCCGGCAAGGGGTCCGAACCAGACGGACAGCAGGCCGAGCATGCGGATGGGATCGGTACGGCCACAGCTCCGGCAGGGGCGGAGGCCGCGGGAGCGGGTGCTGTCGCGGGGCGAGCTGGACATGCTTCAGGATGCGCACGATGACGCGCCGCGCAATCGGCGAGAGCCCACGGCCGTGGAGGGAGGACTCCGCTGCGGTGGAAGCGGGCGCCATGCCCATGAAGGCCATGGCCGGGCCCCCGGGCGAAATCGGCTTGGCGCCGTACCGGGCATCAGCCGGTCGGGAAACGCTTGACTTCGAAAACCGGGAGTTCGAGCTTCCTTATGGAGTTCGCGGTTCCGACCGACAGGATCTCTCCCGCTTCGCTATCTTCACTCTGAAGCCGACGACCGTCATCCCTGACGGTCGCACCGGCATCCCACGAAACATCGGATTGAGGTTGGATGCGTACCCTTGCGGCCGGCGTTCTTCTGGTCTCTCTCGTCACGTTGCTCACCGAGCTGGTGCTGACGCGAGTGCTCGAATGTGCTGCTCTACCCGAACATGGCCTACCTGGTCGTCACCTCCGCCATCTTCGGTTTCGGGCTCGCCGGCGCCATCGTGGCGACATGGAGTCGACTTCTCGAGCGGGATCCGCGCGAGACGATCCCTGGGCTGGCGGCCGTGTTCGCGCTGCTGCTGGTGCTGATCCGGCCCACGCTGAACGCCTTTCCATTCAACTTTTACGAGGTCTTCGCCCATCCAGCGCGCGAGACCTTCTACTTCGCGACGACGTATCTGGCGCTCGTGCTTCCGTTCGTCGCGTCCGGACTGATGCTCGCGATCGTCTTTACCGCCTACGCCGAGCAGATCCGCAGGCTGTACTTCTGGGACCTGACAGGCGCCGCCATCGGTTCCGTGATCCTGATCCCGCTCATGAGGCCGATCGGCCCTGGCGCGATCCTGGTCCTCGCCGCGGCCGTGGCACTGGTCGCCTCGGCGCTGTTCGCCCGCACGCGTCGCTGGCGTATCGCGGTATCCTTTGCGGCGGCCGCGCTGGCGCTGTTCGCCGTGCTCGGTCACTCGGGCTCCCTGGGTTTCGACGATCACCTCGACAAGCGCGGCGTGAAGAGCGACCGGGCGGCCGGCAAAGTCGAGATGACGGTGTGGGATCCGATCGCGCGCATCAATGTCGTGAACAAGCAGCCCTACCTCAAGCACGTCGCCTATGACGGAGGTTCGCAGAGCACCTATTTCTCGGCCTTCGACGGCGACTTCGCCCGGCTGCGCCGGGAGCTGGACGCGCCGACGCAGGACAGCGCGGCCATGGAGGATCTGCGCCATCGCTTCTGGCGCGTCGGAGTCCTCGCCGCGCACTACCTGAAGCGGGACTCCGAGGCCAATGTGCTCATCATCGGGAGCGCCGGGGGGCAGGAGACGGTGGCCGCGATCGCCTATGGCGCTCGCCGCGTGGACGCCGTCGAGATGGTGCGGACGGTCGTCGACCTGCGCACGGGTCCGTACGGAAGCTACATCGGCGACGTGTTCGGCAGACCCGAGGTCAGGAACATCGTCGCCGAAGGGCGCAGCTATCTTCGAGGCACCGACCGCAAGTACGACATCATCCAGATCTTCAGCAATCATACGTCCTCGAGCATCGCCGCGGGCGGCGGAGCGATAAGCCCCGTATACCTCCAGACGGCAGAGGCGTACCGCGAATATTTCCAGCACCTGAAGCCGAATGGCATCCTGGAGATAAGCCACCATTACTATCCGCGGGAGGTCGCGACGGCCGCCCTCGCGTGGCGTCGATCGGGGCGAGCTCGTTTTCGTGACCATGTCGCCGTCTACCAAATGGCGGGCCCGGACAACCTGCCCACCTTCCTGGTCAAGATGCAGCCCTGGACGGAAGCGGAGCTTCGCGACCTGCAGCATCTGTTCAGGCTGCGTCGCTACGGGCCGGAACGGCTCGTCGAAAACCCGCTCCGGCCAAACGAGAGTTTCCTGAGCGATGGGTTTTACAGCGGCCGATTCCCCGACTCGGTGGATCGTGCCACGCCGTACCACGCCGGGCCCGTGACCGACAATCGGCCTTTCTTCAATTCGATCCGAAAGACCGCCACCCGGATCGAGCCGGATCGCCGCCAGTTCGTCAACCCAACGATCGCGAACCTCCTGAATGCAGGGCTCGCGCACGGGATTCCTCTCGATCGCGTCCACCTGTACGGGGTCGGCCTCCTCTCGATCCTCTTCGCGGCCGTGCTCGTCGTGATCCCGCTGCGCTTCTCGAGCGCCGGAGGCGGCAGCTGGACCCACCGCGGGGCCGCGCTGACCTACTTTTCATCACTGGGGCTCGGCTTCATCATCTTCGAGATCGTCTTCATCGAGCTGTTCATCCGGCTGATCGGCTCTCCGGCGCATTCGTTCTCCGTCGTCATCTTCACGCTCCTGCTCGCGGCTGGAAGCGGAAGCCTGGCCTCCGAGAGGCTCGGCGTCGGCTCCCGACGCAGCTGGATGCTGCCCTTCATCGGCATATTCGCCTTCGGCGCCCTGGACGCGTTCGTGGTGCCGTCCCTCTTCGACCCACTGCTGGGACTCCCGCTGGTGTGGAGGTGCGTAGCCGCTGGCGTGCTGATCTACCCGCTCGGCTTTTTCCTGGGCATGCCATTCCCGCTCGGAATCCTGGCGCTGCAGGGACAGCCTCGGAGCGCCGTCGCCTGGGCCTGGGGAATGAACGGGCTGTTCACGGTGATCGGCGGGCTCACGAGCGCGCTGCTCTCGCTCGCCTTCGGATTCAGAGTCACGCTGATCGTTGCGCTTTCGGCCTATTCTGTGGCCATGGTCGTGTATCCGGTGATGAGTCGATCGGCCGCGAGGTCACCGGCCCCTGCCGCTCCGGCCGCGGACCCGGTCACAACACGGGCGAAGGCCAGCTGACGGCTTGGGACCGTTGGACGCGGAATGTCGTATCAGAGAAGTGGAACCCGCGGCGCGTCGCGCCGCGATGCCCTCGCCGCGGAAGGATATCCGATGCGAGCGTTCCTGCTCCTGCTGATCGTCTCGCTCGGCGGCGCGTGCGGTCCGGCCGCGTCGAAGTCGCCGGCCGGCTCGGAGATCTCGCTGTCCCTCGCCGACAGCACCCACGCTGCGGGCGATACGATCCGCCTGACGCTGCACAATCGATCGACGACCGCGATCGGCTACAACCTGTGCTCCAGCACGCTCGAGCAGCACGGCGGCCAGGCGTGGGCGAGGGTCCCGGAATCGCGGATGTGTACGATGGAGCTACGCTCGCTGCAGCCATCCGACAGCGCAACGCAGGCGCTCGCGCTCGACGCGGACCTGGCCGCCGGCGAGTATCGCTATCGCACCACCGTGACGGCGCCGCTCGGTGGTACCCGGCGCGAGCTGACGACGCAGCCGTTCCGCGTGCAGTAGCCGGATCATCGCGAAGACGCGCGTTCCACGCGCCCCAGGCCCGGACCCCTCACGGAAGAGGACGCATGATCCACCGTCTCTGGCACGGCTGGACGACACCCGAGAACGCGGACGCCTACGAGGATCTGCTCCGCACCGAGGTCCTTCCGGGCATCGCCGCCCGCAACATCCCCGGCTACCACGGTGCGACGCTGCAGCGCCGCCAGTCGGATGGCGAAGTCGAGTTCATGACGACGCTGCGCTTCGAGTCGCTCGACGCGGTCCGCGCCTTCGCCGGGGAAGACTACTCGGTTTCCTACGTACCCACGCCCGCCCGCGAGTTGCTGTCGCGCTACGACGAGCGGGCGACGCACTACACGATCGTGCTCGAGCCCGGTAGGGAACGCGAGCCGGCAGTGGTCGAGGCGACGGTCGCCCCGGGCGCAGCGCTCGCGGACGCGGTGCGGGCGACGATCGGCGGCCCAATGTGGCACGGCCCCACGCTGCGGGATGCGGTTTCCGGTCTCTCGGCCGAGCAGGCCGCCGGGCATCCGATCGCGGGGGCGCACTCGATCTGGGAGCTCGTCTCGCACGTCGGCGCCTGGGCCGACATCGCGCGCGAGCGCATCGCCGGCCGCACGGTCGACGTCACTGCCGAGCGGAACTTCCCGTCGGTGGACGAGGTGAGCGAGGCCGCGTGGCAGGACTCGGTGCACATCATGGAGGCGCGATACGCCGCGCTCGCGGCGGCGGTCGCGCCGATGACCGCCGCCGAGCTGCGCGCCGACGCCGGGGCCGGCCAGCCCCCGGTTGAGGTCGTCGTGCGCGGCGTCGTCGAGCACGGCGTCTACCACGCGGGGCAGATGTCGCTGCTCCGGCGTGGCCTGGGCATCTCGCCGCCGGCGAGCTGAGATAGCGGGGTTTCTTGCGGCGGCGAGCTTCCGGGATCATGCGCCGCGGCGAACCTGGTGCTCGTCGATCAAGAGCTGCAGGCCGTCGGCGATCGCGACGAACCACACGTATCCAGTCCCTACGGTCGATGCGGCGAACAATGCTAGGTCCTGCCCGGTGAAGGCGGTCATCGTCATCGGCACGGAGAACGATACCGGACCTTGCCGGGGTCGGAGCTCGAAGGTGGCGGAAAGCTGTCCCGCATCGCTGCCGAACCTCATCCGAAAGGTGTACCAGCCGGCCTCGCCAACCTCGTGGCCGACGACGTCGAGGGCGTCGCCCGAGGCGCTGACCGGTATTAAGAGATACCGGAGGTTCTCCGGCGGGGCCTCATCGAGCAGCGCGAAGCTGACGGCGTAGACGAATTCGGTCGGCGGCGAGCCGTGCGGATCGAGATAGATGTCCAGGTCCGTGACGTACCCGCCGGTTGGCCAGTCATTCGAGTAGCCTGCGCCGGGCGAGTATGGGCCGCTGGTGGAGAAGCCGTGCGTCGCCCAGAACTCGTTACAGGTGGTCTGCTCCACGGCGGCATGACCGCTTCCCCTGGAGGATGACGACCGATCGCGTCGCTCGATGGAGCCGCACCAGCCCTCGGGTCCAGCGGTTGAGGCGTCGATCCAGCCCTCGGTACCGTGATCGAAGCCCTGCCTCCACGACGGGAAGGCGGCCTGGGCCTGCGTCATCGATGCGAGGGCGCGCGCCCGGGGCTGCATCGGGGCACGCTCACAGCCGAGGATCGCGGTCAGCGCAATGGCGGCACCGAGGAGCGCGCCGGCTCGCCGGCGCGCGTGCGGAAGCGCTCGCCTCCAGCAAGGCCTGCGCCCATCCGTAGGATGGGCGATACGGATCGGCATGGTTTCCTCCTTGGGGTATTGAGTTGTTTTCGCGTCCCTACGTTAGTTTGTGGAGGGAGCCTCAACGGCCCCTCGACCCGATCTCAACCACGACTCACGGCTGCGCATGAGGGTGCATCTCAAGCTGTTCGGCGGGGCGGTCATCACCGACTCCGAGGCCGCGATCGAGGCCCTCGCAGCCCGCCGGCACCCCGTCGCCTTGCTCGCGCTGCTCGCGACCGCGTCCGCACGCACGCTCAGCCGGGGCAAGGTGGTGGGGCTGCTCTGGCCGGAGGTGCCGGAAAAGACCGCGCGAAACCGCCTGACTTCGTGCGTCTACAACGTCCGTCGCGCGCTCGGCGACGAAGCGCTGGTCACGCTGGGCGATGACCTGCGCCTCGACGGGGACGTCGGCTGCGATGTCAGCGCCTTCGACGGCGCGCTGAAGGCTCGAGACTACGAGAACGCCGTCGACCTGTACGCCGGCCCGTTCCTCGATGGATTCGCGCTGGACGGCTCTCGCCCGTTCGAGGAGTGGATGGATGGAACGCGCCGCCGCCTCCAGCGGGCGTACCGTCGGGCGCTCGAGTCGCTCGCGGTCGCGGCGGAGGAACGCAGCGAAGCCGTCGCGGCGGAACGCTGGTGGGGACGGCTGGCCGCAGAGGACCCGTTCGATTCGCGCGTCGTACACCGCTGGATGCAGGCGCTGTCCGCCGCCGGAAACCCGGTGGAGGCGCTACGGGCCGGACGGGCGCACGAGCGCCTCTTGCGGGTCGAGTTCCAGACCGAGCCGGACGACAAGGTTCGGGAGCTGATCGCTGCTCTGGGCCGTCCGCGGGAAAGTGGACGGAGGACCGGCCCGAAAGCGCCCGGACCAGCGCTGGCTGAGGACGCCGACGTGCCGGCTGTCGCTCCCGACACGGCCCATGCCGAGCTGCCCTTCCGCGGTGAGGCCCGGGGCCACGATCGCGAATCGCTCCGGCCGCTCACGCGACGACATCTTCGCGCCGGTCTCCTGGCATTGCTCGCGATCGGCTCTCTGACGCTCGCTCTCGTGGCCGCGCGCTACCTGCTCGACGCCGCCGACGCCCGGAGCGGGAGTCGGGCCGTTGCCGCCGCGGCCGCTTCGACCTCCCCGCGCCGCGAACCGGCCGCGAGGGAGCTGTACGTGCAGGCCGAGAAGCTGCGCCGAATCGGGATCCCGACCGCAGAACGCAACGATCGCATGGTCGACCTCTACCAACGCGCCCTGGAGCTGGACCCTGCATTCGCGGAGGCCTGGGCGGGACTCGCCAACGCCTACGTGGGCCGTGCCTGGATGGGTCGTCCCGACTGGGCGGATTCCGCCCGCGCTGCGGCCCGCAGAGCGATCGCGCTCGACCCGACGCTTGCTTCCGCCTACACGCAGCTCGGCGACAGCTACTGGCCCGGCAACGCGCACTACGACGACCAGCTCGCCGCGTACATGAAGGCCCTGGAACTGGACCCCACGAGCACGGAAGCGACCAACAACCTCGCCGCCGTACTCGGCCTGCGCGGAGATCTGGCGGAAGCGGTGATGTGGCTGGACCGAGGGCAGCACCTGGATCCGGAGTCGGTCGTGTTGGTTGCGGACCTCGTGCTCGCGAACGCAGCACTCGGACGCGACTCCATTGCCGAGGCGTGGCTGGAATACGCTCGAGCGCGCGGACACCCGTTGCACGAGACGGAGTTCCTTTTCGAGCTGTTCCACCGCGGGCGCATCGATCCCGCCCGGAAGGCGCTACCGCGCATGATGGGATCGCAGCCCCACCTCTCCGTCGTTCGAGCCCGCGGGGCACTCGCTCTGTACCAGGGGAGTTGGGCCGAAGCGCGGAGCCTCTATCGTGAGGTGTTCGCCTCCGCTTCCGGAGCATCGTACCGCGTCTACCGCGCGATGCTGTCCGATCGCCTGGGCCTCGCCTGGGCTCTGGATCGGCTCGGCCAGCACGCCGAGGCGAAGGAGGTTGCGGACGACGTCGTGACCGAGGCCGAGCGCGAGATCCGGAGCGGCGACGAATCGTACCTCCCGCGCGCCCGCCGCGCCGTCGCCGAGCTGATCCGCGGCGATACCGCAACAGCGCTCGAGTGGCTCGAGAGGGCGGTCGACGCAGGGTACCGGGACAGTCGCACGATGCGGACGATCCCCGTTCTGGATCCGCTCCGCGGAGAGCCCCGCTTCCAGGCGCTCCAGGATCGCGTGGAGACCCTGGTGCTCGAGGAGCGGCGGCGCGTCAATGCCACGGGGTGGGGAGCGCCAAGGGTGAGGTAGCGCCATCTCCCGAAACCGGAAAGAGCCCACGCGGGTAACATGCGGCCACCCGGGACCAGAAACTCCGAACCTCGCGTCAGCCTTGATCTCCGTCTCCAGCCTCGAGAAGTCCTTCGGCGAGCACACGCTCTTCCGCGGAGCGTCGTTCCAGCTCAACCCAGGTAGCCGCTACGGCCTGGTCGGCGCGAACGGCTCCGGCAAGACTACGCTGCTCGAGATCCTGACCGGCGAGCTCGAGCCGTCCGACGGCACGGTCTCGATCCCGAGCCGCGCGCGACTCGGCGTGCTGCGCCAGGACCAGTTCCTCTACGAGGACGAACGGATCCTCGGCGTCGTGATGATGGGCAATCCCGAGCTGTGGCGCGCGCTGGTCGAGCGCGACGAGGTGCTCGCGCGCGCCGCCGTCCACTTCGACGCGGAGCGCTACGCCCGGCTCGAGGAAACGGTCGAGCGGCACGACGGGTACGCGGCCGAGGCCCGGGCGGCCGAGATCCTGGAAGGGCTCGGCATTCCGGCGGCGTCGCACGACCAGCCGCTGCGTACGCTTTCGGGGGGATTCAAGCTGCGGGTGCTGCTCGCCCGCGCGCTCGCCGGCTCGCCCGACGCGCTGCTGCTCGACGAGCCGACCAACCACCTGGACATCCTGTCCATCCGCTGGCTCGAGCGCTTCCTGCGCGGCTTCGCCGGACCGGTCGTCGTGATCTCGCACGACCACCGCTTCCTCGACAACGTCGCGACGCACATCCTCGACGTCGACTACGAGACCGTCACGCTCTACACGGGGGATTACGCCGCCTTCCTGGAGCAGAAGGCGGCGGAGCGCGAGAGGCGCGAAAAGGAGATCGAGACCCGCGAGAAGGAGATCGCGCACCACCGCAAGTTCGTCGACCGCTTCCGCGCGAAGGCGAGCAAGGCGAGGCAGGCGCAGAGCAAGCTGCGGCTGATCGAGAAGAAGACCGACGAGCTGGAGCCGCTACCGGCGTCATCCCGCCGCTGGCCCACCTTCCGATTCCAGGAGAAGCGCCACAGCGGCCGCAGTGTGCTGGAGCTACGCGGCATCCGCAAATCGTTTGGCGACAACGAGGTGCTGCACGGCTTGAGTCTCGACGTCCGCCGGGGTGATCGCCTCGCCATCATCGGTCCGAACGGCATCGGCAAATCCACCGTCCTGAAGGTCGCGGTCGGGGAGCTCGCCCCCGACGAGGGCAAGGTGGAGTGGGGTCACGCCGCGCACGTCGGCTACTTCGCGCAGGACCATAAGGAGCGCTTCGAGGAAGCGAGCGGCACGGTCGAGAGCTACGTCATGACGCTCGACGGACTGAACCGGAGCACCGTCCGCGGCGCGCTCGGCGCCGTGCTCTTCTCGGGCGACGAAGCGGAGAAGCCGCTCAGCGCCCTGAGCGGCGGCGAGGCGGCGAGGCTCGAGTTCTGCCGGTTGGCGCTGGAGCGGCCGAACGTCCTCGTGCTGGACGAGCCCACGAACCACCTCGATCTCGAGTCCATCGACGCGCTCGTCGAAGGACTCGCGCGCTACGACGGTACCCTGATCTTCGTCTCGCACGACCGCTGGTTCGTTGGACGGCTTGCGAACCGCATCGTCGAGATTCGCCGGGACGGCGTCCGCGATTATCCCGGAAGCTACGACGAGTACGTCCACGCCTGCGGCGACGACCACCTCGACGTGGACCGGGTGGATCTGGCCAGCGACGACGGTCGCAAGGAGCGAGCGCAGCGACGATCGCCGAACGGCGCCGCGTCCCGCAGCGACGGAGCGCGCCCCTCCTCCGGCTCCGCTTGCGACCCCGCGCGGGTCCGCGAGCTCGAGCGGCGACGCGACGCGCTCATGGCGGAGATCAATGCGGCCGAGGCGCGCGTCGCCGCGATCGAGCAGGCCTTCTGCGACCCCGGCATCTACGACGCCGAGCGCGTGGACGAGGTCCGCACCCTCGACCGCGAGCGGACCGAGCTGCGCGAGCGGATCGAGCGCCTCCTCCGCGAGTGGGAGATCGCGGAGAGCGAGATGGACGACGGCTGAGCCGCGCTCCCCCTCCCGCCCCTTACGCCTTCGTCCGCGCTCGCTTCCGCTTCGGCGTCGTTGCCGCCTTCCCGTCCCGCGCCACGTCGTACTGCAGCAGTACGGTGCCGGTCCGCGGGTACAGCCGGTGACTCGTCAGCCGCAGCCTCCGACGCGACGCCGGCGCCGGAAGCAACGGGATGCCGCCTCCCAGCAGCACCGGCAGCACCGCTACCTCCACCGCGTCCACCTGCCCCAGCTCCAGCAGGCTCCGGAACAGGTCGCCCCCTCCGAACAGCACAATGTCCTTCCCCGGTCTCGCCCGCAGCTCCTTCAGCCGCGCCTCGACCTCGTCCGCCACGACCGTCACGCCCGGGTGATCCTCCGGCCGCAACATCCGCGAGAACACCCACACCTCGCCCATTCCGTCGCTCCCGCCCCCACCCTGGGCCATCATCACTTCGTACGTCCGCCGTCCCATCAGGAAGGTGTCGAACCGCGCCATCAGCTCCCCGAAGTCGATGTCCGGGTCCATCGGAATCCAGTCGTACTCCCCGTTTGGCCCCGCAATGTAGCCGTCCAGGCTCATCGCCACCCCGTACCGGATCCGTCGCATGCCCACCTCCTTCCGCGCGCGAGATCGCCGCACCGGCCGCCCATCCGCCTGGCGCCCACGGCCCGCCGGGCTCATACTAAACACGCATTGAGATTCGGGCCTATATAAACGTCGATTTAGAAACCGTCAAGGCCAATGAGCCCGCGACCCAGGAAAGCGACGGACGAGGAGGTATTCGCGGCGACGCAGCGCGTGATGGGGCGCGTCGGGCCGGGGGAGCTGTCACTGGCGGAGATCGCCCGCGAGGCCGGGGTGACGGCCGGGGCGCTGGTGCAGCGATTCGGCTCGAAGCGCGAGCTGCTGCTGGCGGTGGTGGAGGAGTGGGCGGATGGGACGGCCGCGATGCTGGGGGAGTTCCGGCGCAGCCGGCGCTCGCCGCTGGCGGCGCTGCGGCACTACGTCGAGTGCATGGCGGCGATGGGGGAGTCTCCGGGCGCGCTGGCGAATCACCTGTCGTACCTGCAGATGGATCTGACGGACGCGGACTTCAGGCTGCACATGAGGCGCAGCGCGGAAGCGACGCGCTCGGCGTTCAGGGAGTGGCTGGACGAGGCGGTGGCGAAAGGGGAGCTGGTCGCCGGCACCGACACGCGGGCGCTCGCCCGGCTGGTGGAATCGCTGATCGGCGGCTCGCTGTTGAGCTGGGCCGCGTACCAGAAAGGCGCGGCGGCCGCGTGGGTGCGCCGGGACCTGGAGGCCGTCCTGGCGCCGCACCGCGCGAACGGCGGTGGCCGGGGCTGAGCCCGGCGGCGCGAACACTGACCTGATCATGTACTCCGATCCTCCCCTCCGCGTCGCGGTGATCGGCTACGGCCTCGCCGGCTCCGCGTTCCACGCGCCGGTCATCGACGCGACGGAGGGCGCCGCCGTCGCCGCCATCGTCACCGGCAACCCCGAGCGGTCGGCGGCGGCGCGGGACCGCTACCCGGACGCGGAGGTCGTGCCGGACGTTCAGCTGCTCTGGGGGATCGCGGATCGGCTGGATGTCGCCGTGATCGCGACGCCGAACCGCACCCACGTGCCGCTCGGAGTCGCGGCGCTGGAGGCGGGGCTGCACGTGGTCGTGGACAAGCCGCTGGCGGCGACAGCCGACGACGGCCGCATTCTGGTCGAGGCGGCGCGGCGGAGCGACCGCGTTCTGACGGTGTACCACAACCGCCGCTGGGACGCCGACTTCCGGACGCTCCACCGCATCATCGCGCGGGGAGAGCTGGGCGAGGTCCACCGGCTGGAGTCCCGCTTCGAGCGCTGGCGCCCGGAACCGAAGCCCGGGTGGCGACAGGACCCCGCGCCTGAGGAGGCCGGCGGTCTGCTCTACGACCTCGGGCCGCACCTGATCGACCAGGCGCTGCTGCTTTTCGGCCCGGTGCGCGATGTCTACGCCGAGCTCGACAGCCGTCGCCCCGGCTCGCGCGTGGACGACGACGTCTTCCTCGCGCTCACCCACGAAAGCGGCGTCCGCTCGCACCTGTGGATGAACGTGATCTCCGCGAGCAATGCCGCGCGATTCCGCGTGCTCGGATCGCATGCGACGTGGACAAAGTTCGGGATGGACGTGCAGGAGGCCAGGCTGCGCGCAGGAGAAGGCGGTGGCCGCGGCGCGGAGCCGGAAGAGCAGTGCGGAACGCTGGACGACGGCGAAAGCTCGCGCGGGACCGCGGCGGAGCCGGGGGACTATACGGGATTCTATGCGGCGCTGAGGCGGGCGATCCGCGATGGCGGCCCACCGCCGGTCGAGCCCGAGGACGCCATCGCCGGGCTGGAGGTCATCGAGGAGGCGCTGCGTCAGGGCTGAGCGGACCTCCTACCGGCTCGGCCCGCCGG
Source organism: uncultured Gemmatimonadales bacterium (assembly GCA_963798855.1). Classification (GTDB taxonomy): domain Bacteria; phylum Gemmatimonadota; class Gemmatimonadetes; order Longimicrobiales; family RSA9; genus CAWCUU01. The sequence continues at coordinate 335,017 of CAWCUU010000004.1, forward strand.
AGCGCACGGCAGCCGTCAGGTTGTTGTCGGGATCGCGGTCGATCAGCTTGTCGAACGGATCGATCCCGGCCTGCACCGGCTCCTCGTCCACCACGAGATCGAACGACGCGCCGGTGCCCGTGATGCGCCGCCTCTCGAGCAGCAGCACCCTGCCCTCCGGCGGATCGTCCTTCCCCTTGCGACCGAACACGGCGATGTCGACGTCATCGTCGAGCGCCACTTCGCTCTCGTTCCCCTCTCCATCGGCACGGACCTTGTGCGCCTCGATCGCCAGGTGGACGGCGTACTTCCCATCCTCCCGGCGCGTCCACGTGGCCTGCTTCGCCTCGAGCTCGTACAGCGTGATTGTGCGGAACAGGTCGTCGAGGATACCCCGCTTCTCCGCCGGCACGACGGGCGCGATGTAGTCGTCGACGAGCAGCTTCGACGTCGGGTAGGGCGGGCCGCGGAACTTCCAGTCGGCGACGAAGCGCTTCAGCGCGCCGTTCAGCGCCCGCTCGCCGATCTGGTCGCGCAGCTCGTACATGGCGAGGCTGCCCTTGCGGTAGTGGATGTAAGGCTGGTCCTCGACTCGCATCAGCGGCAGCTCCTCGATCCGCTCGCCGCCGCGGCCGCGCAGGTAGCTGTCCAGCTCGTACTTCAGGAAGCGACGCATGTGCTCGCGACCGTACTCGTGCTCCATGACCAGCAGCGCCGAGTACTGCGCGAGCGTCTCGGACAGCACCGTGGCGCCCTGCATCCAGCCGCCGATCACCTGGTGCGCCCACCACTGGTGCGCGACCTCGTGCGCGGTCACGTAGAAGACGTAGTCGACGTCGTCCGGATCGTCGAGGCGGGCGATGAAGCCGATGCCCTCCGAAAAAGGGATCGTGTTCGGGAACGACTGCGCGAAGCTCTCGTAGCGCGGAAACTCGACGATGCGCACCTGCCTGTGCTGGTACGGCCCGAACTCGCGCGTGTAGAGGTCGAGCGACTTCTTCACCGCGTCGATCATCCGCGGGACGTTGTAGGCGTGCGCCGGATCGTGATAGACGGCGATGTCGACGTCGTGCCAGCGGTCGCGGGCGACCTCCCAGCGGGCCGACAGATACGCCCAGAAGCCGAGGATCGGCGCGTCCATCCTGTAGTGGAAATAGCGCCGCCCGCCCTGCGTCCATTCCTTGACGAGATAACCCGGCGCGAGCGCGATCTGGTCCGCCGACGTGCTGACGACGGTCTCGAAGTCGACCCAGTCGGACTCGGCCGTGATGTAGGTGCGGCCCCGCGCCGACTCGTCCTCCAGCTTCGGCATGCGCTGGACGGGAGGAAGGCCCCGCTTGCGCCGCTCGTTCGGGTCCTGCAGCTCGACGCGTCGCTCGTAGCCAATGTGCGGAAAGTAATCGAAGTTGGTCAGGAACGTGCCGTTGTGGGCGAGGAACAGCGCCTCGGGCTCGTTCGTGAAGCCGCGGATCGCGCGGCCCACGTCGTAGCGCAGCACGCGCTCCTCGCCGGGGGGCAGCGGCGCCGCGAACGCGTAGTCGCGCCAGCCGGTCGCGCTGTCGGTGCGCACGAGCGTCGCGCCGGGCACCTCCAGCACGCGCACGTCAAGGTGCCGATCCACGACCATGTGCAGCGTGTCGATCGCGACGGCCGTCTCGTTGCGGATGGTGTAGGTGCCGCGGATGTCGACCGCGCGCCGCTCGGGGTGGATCGCGACATCGGCGTAGACCTTCGTGATCCGCGGCTGCGGTTGGCTCTCGTAGCGCTTGTATCTCTTCTCGTACGCCGCCTGCCGGTCGCGCTCCGTGTCCGACGACAGGAACCGGTTCAGCACGTTCGTGTTGTAGTAGTTCCAGCCGCCGAGGGAGAGGAACGCGATGGCGCCGACCGCGAGCACGGCGACATTGCGCTTCGTCAGACGCTCGCGCGCGAGGCGGAGTCAATGTCGCCACGCGGTCTCGCGGCCCCTGACCCACAGCAGGTGCGAGAGCACCACCAGCAACAACGCCGCGGCCGCCCAGTACGCGTCGAACCAGAGCACCCCGCGCAGCAGCCCACCCCAGCCGTTCATGTCGGAGTACGGCGCCGCCGGAACCGTCGCGTAGTCGTAGAGGTGGTGACGCAGGTCGAGCGCACCCAGCACGGGCTGCGCGATGAAGTACAGCAGCATGACGAGGAAGCCGGCGTACTTGTTGTTCGTCACGACCTGCGCGAACAGCGCCAGCACCGCCAGCATCAGGAACTGCGGGCCGGCGTGCGCGAAGAGTCCGACCAGGTAGAGCGGCACCTCGAACCGGGTGTAGCCGCGGAACGCCTGCATGCCGATCCCCGTCAGCATCGCCACGACCAGAACCGCGCCGATGATGGCGACGAGCGCGACGAGCTTCGCGCCCCAGAACACCCAGCCGGGGACGGGCAGCGCGTCCCAGACGTCGGCCAGGTTGCGCTGTCGCTCGCGCCACACCAACTCGCCGGAGTACACGGTCAGGATGATCACCGCGAAGAGAAAGAAGGCGCCCGTGATCAGCTCCAGCATCAGGTTCGTCACGGGATAGACCGGCGTTCCGAAGATCTGGTCCAGGCCGAACGAGCTACCCACCAGGTTCAGCACGCCGAAGGCGAGGATCACGAGGAACGGCAGGCTCTTCAGCACGCCCACGACCTCCATGCGCGTCTGATGCGCGAGCGCGACGAGCGCGCCGGCCGCGTCGTGGCGGGTGCTCACCGGCGTGTGTGAGGCGAGCCCGTGGCCACCGGCGCCCGCCCCGGACACGACGTCTGTCGCCCCGCCCGAGCCTTCGGCCGCCCCGACCGCGCCCCTGCGTCGCGGCCGACGCCAGCGAACCCGACGCGCCTCGGCCACTCCCATCCGGAAGCGGGCGTACGTCGCGGCGAGAATCAGCAGGGCCACGCCCAGCCAGAGAAGCCGGTTCTGCAGGATCGCGCCGCCGAGCTCCAGCACGCGCGTGTTGCGGTCGAAGGTGGTCCAGTAGCGGGTCGCGACGCTGAACGCGGCGAAGCCGAAGGGATCGATCATCGAAGCGAGCCGCGTGTTGTGTACGTCGGATAGCAGCGTGCCCGCGATGGCGTAGCCCACGAAGAACGCGACCAGCCCGACGTACGTGCCCATCATGCTGCGCGTCAGCGTCGCCAGGCCGAACAGCAGCGCGCTCATCAGCAGCACGTTCGGCAGCACCAGCACGAAGAACCCGAACGCGTACGGGCCGAGCGTGTCGGGGCCGACCCGCTCCGGCTCGATCCAGGGCATGTGCGTGCCCACGAGAATCGCCAGCATGATCGGCACGAAGATCGCCAGCGCGGCCGCGAACGCACCGGCGAAGCGGCCGAGCAGGTAGTCGCGCTTGGACAGCGGCGTCGCGAAGAGCAGGGCATCCGTGCCGTGCTCCGCGTCGCGCAGCACCGCGCCCGCGACGAACGCGGTCGTCACGAACACCCCTAGGATGCTCATGGTCAGCAGGATCTGCATGACGACGAACGGTGCGTTGCGATTCACGTTGCCGATGGAACCGCCGATCTGCACCGCGTCCGACGCGACCGCGCCGAACGTCAGCAGGAAATAGAGCACGCCGCTCAGCCAGAACAGCGGCGAGCGCAGATGATGCTTCAGCTCGAAGCGGAAGACCTCGCGCAGCATGGTCACCTCACGCGAGAAGCGGCTCGGCGGTCCTGCCCGCGCCGCGCAGCGTCGTGAAGTAGACGTCCTTCAGATCCGCTTCGACCGGCTCGAATACTTCGCCCGGGTGGGCCTCGGCGTACACGTGCACGACCGTCCGACCGCCCACCAGGTGCGTCGAGATCACGCGATGCTCCGCGCGCACCGCCTCCAGGTCCGGGCGCGCGACCGCGCGCTGCCAGACACGACCGGCGAGCGACTCGACAGCCTCCGCCGGCCGCGTCGTCAGCAGCACCACGCCGTCCGATAAGATCGCCATCCGGCTGCACAGGTCGCTCACGTCCTCGACGATGTGCGTGGACAGGATCACGACCACGTTCTCGCCGATCTCCGCCAGCAGGTTCAGGAAGCGCAGCCGCTCCTCCGGATCCAGACCCGCCGTCGGCTCATCCACGATGATCAGCTGCGGATCGCCGAGCAGCGCCTGCGCGATCCCGAACCGCTGCCGCATCCCGCCCGAGAAGGTGCCGAGCTTCTTCCTGCGCGCGTCCCAGAGGTTCGTCTGCTGCAGCAGCGCGTCGACCGCGTCCTTCCGTTCTCCCCGCGATGCGATGCCCTTCAGCACCGCCATGTGCGTCAGCATCGCGTCCGCCGACACCTTCGGGTAGACGCCGAACTCCTGCGGCAGATAGCCGAGCACCCGCCGCACCGCGTCCTTCTCGTGCAGCACGTCAATGTCGGCCAGCGTCGCCGAGCCCGTGTCCGCCTCCTGCAGCGTGGCCAGCGTCCGCATCAGCGTCGACTTGCCCGCACCGTTCGGGCCGAGCAGCCCGAACATGCCGGTCGGCACGTCCAGACTCACGGACTTCAACGCCTGCACGCCATTCGGGTACGTCTTGGACAGGTCGCGGATGGTCAGCACGAGGCTCTCCCGGGTCCGGGGATCGCGCGGGAGCTCGGCTCCCGTCTGGACTAGCGCTTGATGCCGTACGTGGAGGGACGGAGAGACGCTTTCGGTGCGCGACGAATCATCGCCCTGCCCGAACGTCTCCGCGCCATGATGAGGGGGCACTGCGGTCGGGGGCAAGGGAGCGGAGGGAACGGAGGAAGGCTTGACACGGACGGCACGGGAGCAGAGCGGAGAACACGGAGGTCTTTCGGGTAGGCCCCCGAGCGCACGGCAGCGCGGAAGCTGGCCGGGCCAGCATCCGGCCAGCACGTGGAGAGGTTGCTCGGCGCCAGCCGGAGTGTAAGGGGGCGGACGGGCGGAGGAGCCATAAGAGCGGAGGGAGCGGTGGGGACTCAGGTTCTTGAGGTGAGACCGGCGGGCGCCCGGTGCCGCCGGGCAGGCCCTCCGCTACCTCTGCCCCAACCGGCTACTCCACGACGCGAGGAGCATGGAGGCGCCGGGCAAGGGCCCGACGCGGGGCTCGGCGTCGAAGACCATTGCGACGGGGCGAGAAGGGGAGGCCGCCGGCCAGGGTGGGAGGTCAGGGCCGTTCGGGTCACCGGTCGCGGCGAAGCGCGCCCACGTGCTCTGCACCGCCTCCGTGAGCCGCACCACCTCCCCGTCTCGCACCCACCAGCCTGCGGCGGAGTGTGTGTCGAAGACGAAAGGCAGCTCGACGCCGTGGAAAGCCCCGACGGCGCCATCATCGGGTCGCCAGGCGAATCTGTAGAGGAAGATCGGGGTCCGACCCGCGTTCCAACGGAGCAGCGCGATCGCGGGGGCGCGGAAGGCCTCATCGGAGAGGAGGCGGATCCGCTGCCTGCGGGTGGCTTCGGGGTCGATGCCTGCGGGCCGGGCGCGCAGGATGCTGTCGGCCAGATCGCCGTAGCGACGCCGGACCCAGGCTCTGTAGGCGGCGGGCTGGAGCGGCTCGGGTGGCATGAACAGCGAGAACTCGTTATCGGCACTTCCCTTCAACAGCGGAACCGCATCGTTGCGGTTTGAGGCCCAGAGGCGCGCGGGGGCGTCGGGGAGCAGCCGGCCATCGACGACCGGCAGCGATGGCGGGTCGTCGGAGCCGGCCTGCGCTGCAAGCAGCGAATCGACCGGGATCGAGCGGAGTGCGGAGGCGTCGGAAAGGGCAGTGATGCCGAGGCGACTCAGGAACCGTATGCCTGCCGCCTCGGCCGAGGGCACCCCCGTTTCCGCGCGCAGTGGCGGCGGGTCGATCCAGGTGGCGCTTCCCGAGATCGCGCGCTGGAACAGGTGTGATGCCGCCGGGACGACCATCAGGATCTCGACCAGAGTCGCCCCCGCCGATTGCCCGGAGATCGTCACACGGTCGGCGTCGCCGCCGAAGGCGGAAGCATTGTCGCGTACCCAGCCCAGCGCCTGGATGAGGTCGAGGACCGTATAGTTGCCGGAGGCCCCGTCCGGGCTCTCGCGGCTCAGCGCCGGGTGGGCGAGAAATCCGAGGGCGCCGAGCCTGTAGTTGACGGTGATGACCACGACGCCGTGCCGCGCGAGGGCCGCTCCACGGAAGAGAGGATCGGAGCCGCTGCCGGACGTGCCGGATCCCCCGTGCACCCACACGAGGACGGGTAGCGGACCGCCGGCGGTGTCTGCCGGAGCCCAGATGTTCAGGTAGAGGCAGTCCTCGGACATGCGCCCGGGCAAGGCGGCGACGGCGGCGGTATCGCGGCCGAGGCGGCGGGCGGCCCGTCGGTAGTAGTCGCCGGTCTCGTCGCGCTGGGGGCAGAACGGAGCGAAGGCGGTCGCATCGCGCTCCCCCGCCCAGGGGCGAGGCGGCTGCGGCGGCCGCCAGCGGAGCGTGCCGACGGGCGGCCGCGCGTAGGGTACACCCCGGAACACGAGCACGCCGTCCGGGAGGCGATCCCCGCGCAGCAGACCCTCGGCCACGCGGACCACCGACCGGCGATCGGCCTCGCCCGCCCGCGGCGACACGTCGGCTCCGCACCTCGTGAAGACGGCAGCGACGAGGGGGAGAACGCAGACGAGGAGGCCGTGGGCTCGTTGACCGGGAGGCCCGCACCGGGAGCGCCTGCCACTGAGCCCGTTGCCCCTCCGGGTTCTTCGTGGCGAGCCTCCCTCCGGTCTCTGCGTCCCCTTGGCGGTCACAGCCGCGACTTCATCGCCTGCGGCACCGCGACGAGGGCCGCGAAGCGGATGAGGCGCCTGAGCGTACCGAGCACGGCGAAGCGCGAGAACGGCCATTATCGGCGGGGCGTGCTCGCGGCCGGGCGGGAGCGTCCGATCAGCCCCAGCTCAGGTCCGCCTTCGAGAGCGGCAATTCCCTCACCCGCCTGCCCGTCGCCTGGAAGATCGCTCCGCACAGCGCGGGCGGGATCGGCGGCAGGGCCGGCTCTCCCATGCCGGTCGGCGGGTGGTCGGTGATCCGGAAGTGGACGTCGATCGCGGACGGCGCCTGCCGCATCCTGAGCAGGTCGAACCCGCCGAAGTTGTCCTGCACGGCGCGGCCGTTCTCGATCGTGATCTCCTGGCCCAGGGCCTCCGCGATGCCGTCCAGCACCGCCCCCTGCACGTTGTTCTCCGCGTTGAGCGGGTTGATGATGTGGCTGCCCACGTCGCCGGCGACCCAGACCTTGTCGACCGACAGCTCGCCCTTCCGGGTGACCGTGGCCTGCACGACCTCCGCGAAGTGGCCGCGGTGGCTGAAGTGGAACGCGATGCCCTTGCCGGTGCCGGGCGGCAGGCCGTGACGGTCCTTCCACGCCGACTTCTCGGCGACGACCTCGAGCACGCCGCGCATGCGCTCCGGGTCCATCGCGACGCCATCCATCGCCCCTGAGAGCAGGTCGAGCCTGAACTGCAGCGGGTCCTGTCCGGCGGCGTGTGCCAGCTCGTCGAGGAAGCCCTGCATCGCGAACGCGATGCCGTTGCTGCCGGGCGCGCGCAGCGCGCCGGTCGGCACGCCGATCGGGATCAGCGACGCGGCGAGCTCGAAGTTCGGCACGAAGCGCGCGGGAAACTCCGAATCGCGGATGCCGGCGCTGCGCGCGAACTCCTTGCCTTCGCCGAACGAGACGAAGTGATCGCGCCAGCCGACGAGCCGTCCGCGTGCATCGAGCCCGGCCGAGAAGTAGTGGTAGCCGCCCGGACGGTAGAAGTCGTGGCGCATGTCGTCCTCACGCGTCCACAGCAGCTTGATCGGCACGCCGGGCACCTGCTTCGCGATCCACGCCGCTTCGACCATGTAGTCGTTGTTGAGCCGGCGGCCGAAGCCGCCGCCGATGCGCGTGAGGTGGACCGTCACCGCGCTCTCGGGCATGCCGAGCGTCTCGGCGACCATGCTGCGTCCACGCTCCGGCGTCTGAGATGGCGCCCAGAGCTCGCACCTTCCGCTCTCGAACCTCGCCGTGCAGTTCTGCGGCTCGAGCGTAGCGTGCGCGATGAACGGGTAGACGTAGGTCGCGCTGAGCGTCTTCGCTGCCGAGCGAAGGACGGCGTCGACGTCTCCGTCGGAGCGGAGCGACAGCTGCGGCGGACGCGTGGCGAGCTCGTCCGCGCGAGCGCGGAAGCCGGCGGTGCTCTGCTGCGCCGTCGGCCCCTCGTCCCACACGACCTTCAGCGCCTTGCGGGCCGTGCTCGCGGCCCACCAGCTGTCCGCGACGACCGCGACGCCGGACAGCAGGCCGGCGAGGTCGTCGCCGCCTTCGACGACGAAGGCATGCTTCACGCCCGGAACGGCGCGCACGTCGTCCAGGTTCGCGCTTCGGACCTTGCCGCCGAACACCGGGCACTTCTCGAGCTGCGCGTAGAGCATCCCCGGCAGCTCCACGTCGATGCCGAACAGCGGCTCGCCGCTGACGATCGCGTGGTTGTCGACGCCCGGCACGCGCGTGCCGATGATGCGGTAGTCCTTCGGATCCTTGAGCGCGACCGTCTCGAGGTCCGGCACCGGCACCTTCGCCGCGGCCTCGAGGAGCTCGCCGTACTCGATCGTGCGCCGGCTCGCGCGGTGACGCACGACCCCCGGCTGCGTGTCCAGCTCCGATGCCGGCACGCTCCACCGCTGCGCCGCTGCCGCGACGAGCATCGCGCGGGCGGCGGCACCGACCTGACGCATCGGCGTCCAGTTCGTCGGCGTCGCGGTCGAGCCGCCGGCGAACTGACGCTCGTATTTCTCCGTGTCGAGCGGCGCCTGCTCGACGCGCACCTTGTCCCACGGCACGTCGAGCTCGTCGGCGATGATCATCGGCAGCATCGTCTTCACGCCCTGCCCGATCTCCGGGTTCTTCGCGATGATCGTCGCGATGCCATCGGGCGTGAGCCGGATGTAGGCGTTCGGCACGAAGTCGGCGCTCGCGTCCGCGGCGAAGACATCGCCCACGAGGACATCGAGGCGGCTGGCGAACAGCAGACCTCCGCCCGCGACGGCGGAGACGCGCAGGAATCGGCGGCGTTCCATGGTCCGCCTCCTAGCGCCTGGACGGGCCGCCGGAGCCCGCCTCGGTGGACTCGACGCCGGCCGCGCGCCGGATCGCCTCGCGGATGCGCAGATACGTCGCGCACCGGCACAGGTTGCCGCTCATCGCGGCGTCGATCTGCTCGTCGGTCGGCCGGGGATTGCGCTTCAGCAGCGCGACGGCGGACATGATCTGGCCCGCCTGGCAGTAGCCGCACTGCGGCACGTCCACCTCCTCCCACGCGCGCTGCACCGGGTGGGATCCGTCCGGCGATAGCCCCTCGATCGTCAGGACCTCCGCGCCATCGATCGTCTCGGCGCGGGTCCGGCACGAGCGCCGCGCCTCGCCGTCGATGTGCACCGTGCACGCGCCGCACCGGCCGACGCCGCAGCCGAATTTCGTGCCCTTCAGCCCGACGACATCGCGTAGCACCCAGAGCAGGGGCATGTCGGGGACGACGTCGATCGTTGTGGGCTTTCCGTTGACCGTGAACGAAACCGTCATGCGTACCTCCCGGCGTGGTCCGACACGCCCGCCCGCTCACCGGATCAGGGAGATCCGGCGCCGCGCGTTGGCGGATCCGGAGGAGATCCGGCGCCGTGCCTTCCCGGATGATGGCGTAGGAGTGGGCGGATCGGCAAGAACTCGCCGGGATCCACGCGCGAGGCCATCGCGACCCGCACGCCCGCGAGATGTCCACAGCGGGTCCGGAATCCCCGACCGTGGTCGATCTCGAGCACCGGAAACAGCGGGTCGAGTCACGGCGATCGGACGGGTAGAGGGCGACGAGCTGGCAGTGATCTACACGCTGCGAGAGGGCCGGCGCCGCATCATCTCGGCACGGAGGGCCGCAATCAATGAGCGACGAGCGTACGACTACTTCAAGGAGCAGGGCTCCGGCTACCAGAGCCGCATCAACGCCGTGCTGCTGACCTACGTCCGCAAGTGTCGGGGCAGCCGCTCGAGCTGAGGCGCTGCCTCCACCCCGTTCGGGTACGTCTTGGACAGGTCGCGGATGGTCAGCACGAGGCTCTCCCGGGTCCAGGGATCGCGCGGGAGTTCGGCTCCCGTCTGGATTGCGGCTGATGCGGTACGTGGTAGGACGGCGGCGGTCTCGGGGCGGCCGCTCGGCGGTCCCGCGCGCCGAGCGCTCCCGCCGCTCGGGCAACATGGGTGCGCCCGTATCCCGCGGGCAAGGTAGCGGAAAGGGCTACCCACCCGTGAGCGGGCGGAGCTGGAGGCGGACTTCGGCGCCTCCTGCACGGGTGCGGATGCGCGCCGAGTCGACGCCCGCGGCCCGCACGGCCGCCACGGCGGCGGCGACTCCGGTCGTATCGTTCGTGGTGGGGAACAACAGATCCGCCCGCAGCGAGGGGTAACGCCGCATCGCGTCGGCGAGCACCTGGAGAGGCGCGGTCGAATCCGGACGGACCGCAAACGGTGCAGCAGGGAGTCCGATCCACCTCATGCCGATGCGGATGCGGTCATCGGCGAGCGCGGCGACCGCGTCGCGGGAGAGGACCTCGGCCGCCTGCGGAGCGAGCGGTTCCGCGGCAGCGTAGGCGATGATCAGGCTGTCCGCCTCCCCACCGGCGCCCTGGAGGGCGATGGCGACCGGGTGGGCTCCCGCCGGAAACGGCAGGCCGGCCACGGCTCGGGATGCCTGTGCCAGCGCGTCACCGAGGAGATCGCTCGGTCGCCGCGGCGCGGTCGGCGGCGGGGCCGATACCGCCGCTGCGGCTCCGAGCATCCGGGCTACCGCCTCGACTTCCCCGGCGGAGGACGGCATCTGCTCGAGGACGAGGTGCACCGGCTCGGCCGCGAGCGCCGAGGCGCTGCGCTCGAAACGTGACTGCTCCGCGCGGCTGAACCAGCGCGCCGTCGCCACGCGAAGGTAGACCCGTATTTCGTCCCGGCCGAACGCGATCTGACGGCTCACCACCGAAGCGCGCCCCGGAATCTCGAACTCCTGCTCGGAGTCCTGGACCGCACGTCGGACCCGCGCCTCGCGCGTGATCTGACGCAGGGTGCGCGTGAGCGGGACGCCCAGCAGCAGGACGAAGCCGACGGCGAGCAGGACCCGGCTGAGCGGAGAGCCGAAGACCCGAAGCGAGCGGACGAATGGTCGGCGCACGATCCACGCGGCCAGCCCGCTGCCGGCGTGGTGCTCGTGCCACTTGCGTGCGTAGCTCACGACGGCCGCGCGTTGCATGCCCACGAGCACGAACACGAGCAGGGCGCTGAGCACGATCCCGGCGAAGTTCGCCGCGAAGAGGAGCAGGCTTCCGCCGATCAGGTCGCCCCTCCAACCGCTTCCGATCCCGAATCCGGCGACGGCCAGCGGCGGAATGAGGGCGACCGCCACCGCCACGCCGGGGATGGCGGCCGAGATTCGGTCCCCGCGAGCTACCGTTACGACTGCGGCGACGACTCCCGACAGCACGCCGATCGCCAGGTCCAGGATGGAGGGGCGAAGGCGGGAAGAGATCTCCGGGGTCAGCGAGTGAAAGGGCAAGGTGGCGCTCAGGGCGGCCGACGTCGCCACCACCAGCGCCAGGCTTACCAGGATGATGGCGCCCGCCTGCGTCGCGAGCCTGGCGTCCCCGACGGCCAGGGCGAGGGCCAGGCCGAGCACGGGGGCGAGCAGCGGTGCCACCAGCATCGCGCCGATGACGACCGCGGCGCTGTTCAGGGCGAGCCCGAGCGTCGCGATGCCGCCCGACAGCAGCAGCACGGCCCAGTAGGGAAGGCCGTTCTCGACGGCCGCGGTGGCCACCTCGCGAAAGATCGCCGGCCGGTCGCGGGGACCCACACCGAGCCGCTCGCCGGCCGCCTCCGTGACCGCCTTCTCCTCACTCACGAATGGACATCCGGACGCGGCGGAGGTCCGGACCGTGGCTGCGCCATGCTCGCCGTCGTCGTCGCCCTACCAGCTCAAATCTGCCTTCGACAGCGGCAGCTCCCTCACCCGCTTGCCCGTGGCCTGGAAGATCGCCCCGCACAGCGCGGGCGGGATCGGCGGCAGCGCCGGCTCTGCCACACCGGTCGGCGGGTGGTCCGTGATGCGGGAATTCGACGTCCATCACGGAGGGCGCCTGACGCATCCGGAGCAGCTCGAAGCCGCCGAAGTTGCCCTGCACGGCGCGACCGTTCTCGATCGTGATCTCCTGGCCGAGAGCCTCCGCGATGCCGTCCAGCACCGCTCCCTGCACGTTGTTCTCCGCGTTGAGCGCTCGAGTCGTCACTCCGGTATCAGAAACGCGCACCGCGGCCCCGTCGCGCGGCTCAACCTCGTGTCCAGGGTCGCGAGCTCGGCGCCGAGCTCCTCGGCGATCGCGACGTACCAGGCATCGTACGCCGTCAGATTCCCCCGAAGCGCCCATACCCTCTCCCCGAATGGAGCGTACGGCCACAGGTCGATGTCGAGCGCCAGGAGGTCGCCATGGGCGAGAGACGCGGTGTCGGCGCTGACGTCTTCGGCCAGAGCCGCCCGCCGCAGGATGTTGGCCACTTCGGCGACCAGCAGGTGCGGCGCCGACGCCCGCTCCCTGGACAGGACGTCCTCCGCCCAAACCCCATCCGGCCCGCTGTCGACGAGCGCCGCGACGACGACGGATGAGTCGACCACCAAGCTCATCGTCGGTCGACATCCCTGTACGAGAGGATGCGCTTCCTCGCGAGTCCGCTTCCCGTTCTCGCCTTCCGCTCGCGGATACGGGCCATAAGGGCCTCCGGATCCGGCCGCCGCACCATCTCGATGAGCTGCGCCCGGAGGTACTCCTGGAGCGAGCGTCCCGTCTGCGCGGCTCGGGCCGCAAGCTCATCGCGCGTCTCGTCCGGCACGTCACGTATGGTGATGGACTTGCTCATGCTTCCACTATGGCGGCCGTGCATGCAAAATGCAATCAAGGTCCATTGTGCGCGCGGCGCGAGGCGCGCCTCTGGTCCTCCGCCTCCCCCGCCCGATAGATTGCGCGCCCACTCGCCCACGATCCGGAGGAACATCCCGTGCGACGCCGCCCCCCCACCCTCGCCCTCGCCCCCGCCCCCGCGCCCGCGCGCGTTCCTCCCCTAGCCCTTGCCCTCGCCCTAGCCCTCGCCCTGGTCTGCCCGGCGCAAGCCGCCGCGCAGACCCTCGATGCGGCACTCTTCCAGGAGCTTTCCTGGCGCGGCATCGGCCCGTTCCGCGGCGGCCGCACGGTCGCCGCGGTCGGCGTGCCGCAGCGCCCGGGCACGTTCTACATCGGCGTCAACAACGGCGGCGTCTGGAAGACCACCGACTACGGCCGCGTCTGGACGCCGGTCTTCGACGACCAGCCCACCGGCTCGATCGGCGCGATCGCGGTCGCGCCGTCGAACCCGGACGTGATCTACGTGGGCAGCGGCGAGGGACTGCAGCGGCCGGACCTGTCGACGGGCGACGGCATTTACAAGTCGACGGACGGCGGTAAGACCTGGTCGCACCTGGGCCTGCGGGACGGCCAGCAGATCCCGATGATCGCCGTCGACCCGAACGACCCGGACCGCCTTTTCGTCGGCGTGCTGGGCCACCCGTACGGGCCGAACGAGCAGCGCGGCATCTTCCGCTCGACCGACGGCGGCCGGACCTTCGAGAAGGTGCTCTACAGGGACGAGGACACGGGCGGCATGGACGTGCTGATCGACCCGTTCGATCCGAACACCGTCTACGCCGTGCTGTGGGCCGCACGCCAGGCGCCGTGGGAGGTCGGCGGGTCGTGGACCGAATCATCGAAGAACGGACTGTTCAAGTCGACCGACGGCGGCACGACGTGGCGCAGGGTGGAGGAGGGGCTGCCCGGCGCGCCTGAGCACCTCGGCCGCATCGGCATCGGCGCGGCGCCGTCCGCGCGCGGCGTGCTGTACGCCGTCGTCGGCGACGACGAGAAGGGCGGGCTGTACCGCAGCGACGACGGCGCGGAGAGCTGGACGCTCGTCAACACCGACCGACGCATCTGGGGGCGCGACGGAGACTTCAACGAGGTGCGCGTCGACCCGAAGAACGCGGACATCGTCTACGTCGCGAACATCGTCACATGGAAGTCGACGGACGGCGGCAGGACATTCGTCGGCTGGCGCGGCGCGCCGGGCGGCGACGACTACCACCGCCTGTGGATCGACCCGAACGACCCGGACGTGATCCTGAACGCCGCCGACCAGGGCGCGGTGATCACGGTCAACGGCGGCGAGACATGGAGCTCCTGGTACAACCAGCCGACCGCCCAGTTCTACCACGTCAGCACGGACAACGCCTTTCCCTACCGCGTCTGCGGCGGCCAGCAGGAGAGCGGCTCCGCGTGCATCTCGAGCCGCGGCGACGACGGTGCGATCACGTTTCGCGAATGGCATCCGGTCGGCGTGGAGGAGTACGGCTACGTCGCGCCCGACCCGCTCGACCCCGACATCGTCTACGGCGGCAAGGTCAGCCGCTACGACCGCCGCACCGGCGACGTGCAGGACGTCGGGCCGGTCACCCGGCGAGGCGACGACTATCGCGTCGTGCGCACGCAGCCGCTCGTCTTCTCGCCGACCGATCCGCACACGCTCTATTTCGCGTCGAACACGCTCTGGAAGACGAGCGACGGCGGCCGCCGCTGGCAGAAGATCAGCCCGGACCTGACGCGCACATCGTATGCGGTGCCCGCGGTGCTCGGCAGCTTCACGGCGCTCGACCCGGAGAACGGCGCGCATCGCGGCGTCATCTACACGATCGCGCCCTCGCCGGGGAAGGACGGCCTGATCTGGGTCGGCACCGACGACGGCCTCATCCACGTCACGCACGACGGCGGCGCGCACTGGAGCGACGTCACGCCCCCGGTGTTGCGCGACCACCCGTGGTCGAAGATCTCGATCATGGACGCCTCGCACACCGACACGCTCGAGGCGTACGCCGCGGTCAACACGTTCCGGCTCGACGACCTGCGGCCGCACGTCTACCGGACGCGCGACGGCGGGAAGAGCTGGACCGAGGTGGTCGCCGGCCTGCCCGACGGCGCGATCATCAACACCGTGAAGGAAGACCCCGTCCGGAAGGGGCTGCTGTTCGCCGGCAGCGAGACGCAGGTTCACGTCTCCTTCGACGACGGCGACCACTGGCAGTCGTTGCGCCTGAACATGCCGGCGACTTCGATCCGCGACCTCATCATCAAGGACGCCGACCTCGTCGTCGGCACGCACGGCCGCGGCTTCTGGATCCTCGACGACATCGCGCCGCTGCGGCAAGCCTCCGCGGCCGTCGCGGGACGGTCGACCTACCTCTACGCGCCCGCCGATGCGTGGCGCTTCCGCTCGAACCGCAACACGGACACGCCGCTTCCCGCCGACGAGCCGATGGCCCCGAACCCCCCCGACGGCGCGCCGATCGACTACTGGCTCAAGCAGCCCGTGCAGGGGCCGATCACGCTCGAGGTCCTGGACTCGAAGGGCGACCTCGTTCGGCGCTATTCCAGCGACGACGTGCCGCCGGAGCCACCCTCCGACCGCAACATCCCCGACTACTGGATCCGGCCCCCCGAGCGCCTTTCGACGGACGCCGGAATGCACCGCTTCATCTGGGACCTGCGCTACCCGCGGCCGGATGTCGAGGATCGCGGCTACCCGATCGCCGCCGTCCCGCACGACACGCCGCTCGAGCCACGAGGGCCCCTCGTCCTGCCGGGTCGTTACACCATCCGCCTGACGGTGGATGGCCGCAGCCAGACGCAGCCGATCACGGTGAAGATGGACCCGCGCGTGAAAACTTCGCCCGCGGACCTCGCCGCGCAGCTCGACATGCTGCGCCGGCTGTCGGCGGCGATCGACAGCGCCGGCACCCGCGTCCGCGCGGCCGAGGCCGCCGGCTCGGACGACAGCTCGCTCGCGACGTTACGACGCTCGATCGACCGCCTCACGTTCCTCTTCCGCTCGATCGAGAGCAGCGACGCCGCGCCGACGCCGGTACAGGTGGAGGCGGTGGAGGAAGGATTGCGGGACGTTGCGGGACGATAGCAGCGCGAGTTGGCGAAGCGCGCGCGGACGTCGCAGTCGGTCGTCGCACGGGTCGAGCTGGGGCAGCGGGTGCCGAGCACGGCGACGCTGAGCAGGCTCATCGAGGCGGCGGGATTCACGGTTGACGTGGAGTTGCGGCCGAAGCCCGCGATTCATTCCCACATGCACGACGACGTCGCGCGAATCCTCCACCTCTCGCCCGAGGAGCGGCTCATCGAGGTGCGGAACCTGAGTCGGTTCGAGGCGGCGGCCCTCCGTGGCTGAGGGTGTGGCGCCGTTCGACCCGGAGCGGATGGTCCGGGTGCTGGCGCGGCACGGCGTGGAGTACGTGCTGATCGGCGCACTCGCGGCGCGATTGCAGGGATTCCCGCGGCTGAGGATCGCCAGGACGTCTTGATCCTGCGGGAGATGCTACGACGGGAATCGTAGAGACATACGGCGGCGCCGGACCCCCGGGGTTGGCAAGCCGACGCCTAGCGCCGTCGATCGCCTGGATGCAGTCGCTGCGCGTAGTCGGCATTGTAGGCGATGAGATGGTTCGGGCTCGCTTCGAGCTGGCGCAGCCGCTTGCGGGCCCGATCCTGGGGGAACTGCGCCAGGCAGTGGATGATGTCGATCATCAGGAACGTACGCGGCGACGACGGATCTTCGCAGTAGCGATCGACGCTCGCGCGAAGCACGACGTCGCACATCGCCTCATCCCGCTCGATCTGCCAGATGGCGAGAGCGACGTACGCGACCATGCTGCCGTACGGCTCCTTGAGGTGCGGGTCCTGCGCCTCGACGAGCAGCTGCCGCAGCTCGGGTAACGCGGCGACCGATCGCAGGTGGCCGAGCCCCTGAAGAGGCCAGTCATCGGTCAGGGAGATCCGTCGCAGCAACTCTCGTTCGGCGAGGCGCCTCTCCGTCGGATCGAGCGCGTCGAGGAGCTCGAGAGGACAGCCGTCCCGGGCTCGTGCGTGCAGGTCCGGCTCGAGGTAGCCGTCGACGAAGGCGCGGTACGCCGGGCTGTCGGACAAGGTCGGGAGCCGCTCTCTAAAGCCGCACGAACCCCATCCGCTCGTACATCGCCTCGAGCGTGGGCGCGGCGGCCTCGCGCGCCTTCTCCGCGCCCACGGCGAGCAGCCGATGCAGCTCCGTCTCGTCGGCGCGCAGCGCCTCGAAGCGCTCGCGAATCGGCGAGAGCAGCGCGACGACCGCCTCGCCGACCTCCTTCTTGAAATCGCCGTAGCCGGAGCCTGCGAAGCGGGCCTCCAGCTCCGGGACGGGATCTCCGATAGCGACGCTCATGATCTCGAGCAGGTTCGAGATGCCCGCCTTCTCGGCGGGGTCGTAGCAGACCTCGCGGCCGGAGTCCGTAACGGCGGACCGGATCTTCTTCCGTATCGCGTCGGGGCTGTCGACGATGTAGATGGCACCCTGCTCGCTCGACATCGTCGTCGACATCTTCTTCGTCGGCTCCTGCAGGTCCATGATGCGGCCGCCGACCTCGGGGAAGATGCCCTCGGGCACGCGGAACGTCTCGCCGAAGCGGTAGTTGAAGCGCTCGGCGACGTCGCGCGCCAGCTCCAGGTGCTGGCGCTGATCCTCGCCGATCGGTACGAAGTCGGTCTGGTAGAGCAGGATGTCGCCGGCCATCAGGACCGGGTACGTGAAGAGTCCGGCCGAGACGAACTCCTTCCCCTCCGATTTGTCCTTGAACTGTATCATGCGCCCGAGCTGACCGTGGCCGGTGACCGCGGACAGCAGCCACGCCGCCTCCGCGTGCGCGGTCACGTGGCTCTGACAGAACACGGTCGACCGCTCCGGATCGAGGCCGCTCGCGAACAGCAGCGCGGCGAGGTTCAGCGTGGAGGAACGCAGCTCCGCCGGGTCGTAGTCGACCGTGATCGAGTGCAGGTCGACGATGCAGAACAACGCGTCGCCCTGATCCTGCGTGTGGACGTACTGGCGGAAGCCGCCGCTGTAGTTGCCGAGTGTCTTCCTGCCGGTTGGCTGTATGCCGGAGAAGATGCGGGGTCGTCTATCGGTCATGATCGGTTCGATGGTTCGTCGTGCGACCGGTCGCCGGAAGCCGGCTCGGGAACCTGCGGGTCCTGGCCCAGCTCCACGTCGCGGATGTGCTGGCTCAGCATCCACTGCTGTCCGAACGGGTCTCTGAGTCGACCCGCGCGGTCGCCGTAGAACTGGTCCTCCAGCGGGTAGATCACCTCCGCCCCGGCATCGACCGCGCGGCGCCAGACCGCGTCCACGTCCTCCCAATACGTCGCCATGATCGCGCTGACGCGTCCGCCGAGCGAGTCCGGCGAGGCCGCCGGCGCGCCGTTGTCCGCTTCCTCCGAGATCATTACGACGGAGCCGCCGATGCGAACCTCCGCGTGGACCATCTGGCCGCTCGGCAAGATGAACCGCTCCCCGAGCTCCTCCGCGCCGAACGCGCGGCGGTAGAAGTCGATCGCCGCCGCGCCGTCGCGGACGACGAGGCGCGGCGTAACCGTGCCGAGGTGCTCCGGGATCGGATTGGGTGTCGTCATGACGTCATGGTGAGGGGAGCGGCACCTGGAGGCAAGGCGGGGTCGTTCGATCGGCGACGGCACCAGCGGATCGGCCCGCCGACCCATCACCCGCCGACCGGGACCCACAGCAGCGCCACCTCGTCCACTGCGATGTCGTTCTTCTCGAGCCCGATCTTCACGGTCTCGATCCGCTCCGTCTTCGCGTCCCACTCGTCGACGATCCTCGCGAGCTCGTCGGCCAGCTCGTCCTCGAGATCGTGGATCTCGGCTTCCTGGTCGGTCTGGCGCTCCGCCGCTGATCGCAGCCGCTCCTCGGTGCGCCGGGTCATCGAACGCCGCGACGCGACCCCGGAAAGGCCGGAGGCAGTCGCGCGTCCGCGCAGGAACATCGAGATCAGCTTGCCGGCGCCGGCGACGATCTCCTGCTGCCGACGGGCGGACACGTCGACCTCGAGCTCGTGCACGCGGGCCTCGGCGCGGGCGAGTCCATCACGCAGGCGCTCGATGCGGCTCTGGTAGCGATCCTTCAGCCGCGCGGCGTCCTGGTCCGCGGCGTCGTGCGCGGCAAGGCGGCACCGTTCGGCGAACGCATCGCGCTCCTCGCCCAGTCGCGAGTACAGCTTCAGCTCCGGGTTGCGCAGCACGCTGATCTCGCGGCGTCGGTAGGCCTCCTCGGCGAGGTCTCGTCCCGCGTCGCGCCAGAACGCCGCGTCCGTGATCGGTGCGTCGCGCAGCGCGTAGCGGGCGCCTTCGGGCGGCCGGTCCCGCAAGTCGCGGTCGTCGTAGTCGACGTCGCGGCCGCTCGCCGCGTCGAATCGTGCGCCGAGCGGGAAGAAGACGCTCTCCCACTCTTCCATGTGCTGCACGTCGGCATGCGCATCATCGAACGTGAGGCGCAGACGCGCGACCACGGCAGGCTCGAGACGAAGCGCGCCCGGCGTCGCGCCGATGTCGCCCGCCCACGACGCGGCCGGATCCAGGTAGCGGACCGGGACGGAGCCCGGAACCTTGGGCGGGAGCGGCGTCTCGTCATCGGCCAGCGTCTTCTCCGATGGCGACGCGGGTCCCGGCGAGGCGGCGCTCGTGGCCGGAGCCGGAGCCAGCGCGGCTGCCGCGCCACCCGTGCCCGAAGCCCCACTCTCGACCGACGTCGCTTCCGGGTCGGCTTCGGACCGCCGTTCCCGGGTCAGCCGCGCGACCTCCTCGCGGGTCAGACCGCCGCGCAGGTAGGACATCGCCCAACGGCTGGTGAACACGACGGGCTCGGCCGACCGGGCGCTACGCAGCACGAACTCGCGCTTGCGGAGGTTGGTGAGCAGCGCATCGATCGCGTCCACGTCCACGGCACCGCTCGCGGACCGGAGGCCTTCGAGCACGCGCGCCTTGTCGCGCTCCGTCTGAAGCCTGCCGAGCATCCACGTGCCGGCGTTGGAGATGACCTTGTAGTCGAGGTCGACCGGGTTCTGCGTGGACACCACCATCCCGACTCCGTAGGCACGCGCCTGCTTGAAGATCGTGAGGATCGGCTTCTTCGTCGGCGGCTGAGCCGTCGGCGGGGCGAAGCCGAACATCTCGTCCATGTAGACGAGCAGGCGGAGGTCCGAGGTGCCCGACTGCTGCCGCATCCACGTGATCAGGCCCGTAAGCAGCAGCGTGACGACGAACTGTCGTTCCGCGTCCGAGAGGTGGGCGAGGTATACGATGGAAGCAGCGGGGCGGCCATCCGCCGCCCGCACCATGCCCTCGATGTCGAGCGGCCGTCCCTCGAGCCACGCCGCGAACGACGGAGAGGCCATCAGCCCGTTGAGTCGAAGCGCGAGCTCGCGCCGCTCCTTCTCCGGGTAGAAATCGTCCAGCGCGAACACGCCGAGCTTGCGGAGCGGCGGCGCCTGCACGAAGCGGATCAGGTCTCCGAGCTCCAGGTCTCGCCCGTCGCGCCACTGCTGCTCGATGATGTTGGACAGCAGGATGTGCTCGCGGCTCGACAGCGGGTCCGCGTCAATGTCGGCGATCGTGAGCAGGCTCGAGACGAAGCCTTCGATCTGGTCGCGGATCACTTCCGCCTCCCGCCCCCAGTCCGCCTTTGGCGCCCGGAGCGAGCCCAGCAGGCTCAGCGGCACGCCGGCTCCCGACCCCGGCGTGTACAGCGTGAACGTCGCCGAATCGCGCAGCTTCTGGATGCGCTTCGGGCCAATGTCCCAGGATGCGAGCCCCTTTTTCCACGTCGCCGCGGTCAATGCGGCGAGCGTATCGACGTCCACGCCTTCTCGCGCAGCCTCGGCCGGGTCCACCCACGGCTCGAAGTCCTCCGGGCGCAGCCCCGGGAAGTCCAGCAACAGGTTGCCCATGTCACCCTTCGGGTCTAGCACCAGCACCGGCACGCCGGACAGCAGCGCCTCCTCCAGCAGCACGATGCCGAGCCCGGTCTTGCCCGACCCGGTCATCCCGACGATCACGCCGTGCGTGGTCAGATCGTCCGGCGACTGCACCAGCGCCTCGCCCGTGCGCTCGCCGGTCGACGGATCCACCACACCGCCGAGGTACAGCCCGTCCCGTTCGTCGCTCATACGCTCGCTCGCTCGAGGCTTTCGGGTTCAGCGGAGGCACCCTCGTCGGCCTTCGCCGCGTACGCAACGCTACCGCCCGACCCACGACTCCGCCAAGACCCGGCCTCGCCCCGCAGCGAGCACCTCGCCGTGAGCGCCTCGCAGCAAGCGCCTCGCCGTCAGCGCCTCGCCGTCAGCGCCTCGGGGTAAGCGCCTCGCCGTCAGCGCCTCGCCGTCAGCGCCTCTTGTTCACGACGTCGACGCCGCGGCATCTTGCTCGCGGCGTGACGTCTCCTGCTGCGCCGGCCTCCTCACGACCGTCCATGCCGAGCTTGCGCCCGAACCGGATCCAATCACTGTTCCGCGAGCTGAGGCGGCGACGCGTGTTCCGCGTCCTCGCCGTCTACGTCGTGGGGGCGTTCGCCACACTGCAAGGCGCCGACATCCTGGTGCCCGCGCTTCATCTGCCGGAGTGGACCATGACGGCGCTGGTCGGGCTGGCGATCGTCGGGCTACCGGTCGCGATCGCGCTCTCCTGGATCTTCGACATCGTGCCGGGCGGTATCGAGCGGACACGGAGCGAGGCGGACGCGGTGCTCCGCGAGTCCGTGGCACGTCCGGAGCTTGATGCCGCCCCGGCACGCGGCGCGGCTCCCGACCGCGGCGCGCGGAGTGCACCGCCGGCTGCCGCCTCGAGAGCCTGCATCGCGGTCGTGCCATTCCTGAACCTGAGCGCGGACGAGGAGAACGACGTGTTCGCCAATGGCATCACCGAGGACGTCATCGCGCACCTGTCGAAGATCAGCGCGTTGAAGGTGATCTCACGTACGTCGGTGATGCCGTTCAAGGAGCGGAAGCAGAGTCTGCGGGAGATCGGCGCGGCGCTCGGAGCCGGCACGCTGCTGGACGGGAGCGTCCGCCGGGTCGGCGACCGGGTACGGATCGTCGCGAAGCTCGTCGACGTCGAGGGCGACCGTCATCTGTGGGCCGAGACCTACGACCGCGAGCTGACGGACATCTTCGCGATCCAGACGGACGTCGCCCTGCACATCGCTGCGGCGCTGAGGGCGGAGCTCTCGTCCGACGAGCAGAGCCGGATCCGCAAGCAGCCGACCACGAATCTGCGGGCGTACCAGCTGTACATGCAGGGCCGCCACTGGTTCATCCGCTACACGCCGACCTCAATGAAGCGGGCGATCGAGTATTTCAACCGGGCGATCGCGGACGATCCGGAGTACGCACCGGCGCACGCCGCGGTGGGCATGGCGTACGCGGAGCTGGCGGAGACGGGCGCGATCGCGACCGACGTCGCTCGCCACCGCGCGGTCGAGGCCGCGGGGCACGCCGTGCGCCTCGATCCCGCGCTGGGCGAAGCCCATTGCCTGCTCGCGCACCTCAAGGCCCTCTGGGAGTTCGATTGGGACGGCGCCGAGGACGAGTTCCGCCGGGCGATCGAGCTGTCACCTAGCAGCGCGGACGCCTACGATCTCTACGGTCGGTTGTGCGCGGCGCTGGAGCGCTTCGACGAGGCGCTCGTCCTGCAGCGGAAGGCCCAGGAGCTCGATCCGCTCGCGCACCGGCTCGACGTCGCGACCACGCTACTGCGCGCCGGCCGCTACGCCGAGGCCGAGGTGGAGGCGGCGCACGCGCTCGATTTCGACCCGGAGCACGACCGCGCCCACGCGACGCTCGGATGGGCCTACTTCAAGCAGGGCAGGACAGAGGCGGGGCTGGCGGAGCTGGAGCGCGCGGTGGACCTATCACCCGACAACACTCAGTGGCTCGCGCAGCTCGGCCAGGCACTCGCGCTCGCCGGCAGGACCGAGGATGCGCGCGAGATCCTGCATCGCCTCGAGGCTCGGGATACCTCCGGCTTCATCACACCGTACCACATCGCGTTCGTGTACACGGGCCTCGGCGAGCACGACCGCGCGCTCGACCTGCTGGAACAGGCTTTCGAGGAGCGCGCCTCGGCCGTGTACGGAATCAAGGGTTCGTTCCTGTTCGCCCCGCTCCGCCAGCACCCGCGCTTCCAGGCGCTGCTCGAGAAGATCAACGCGGCGTAGGTTCTCCAGGGGCGTCGTGGAGCACGCGCACGGTCCCGTCCAGCGGCACCAGCACCAGATCGTTTCCTCGCGTCCAGCCGACCGACCACGCCGCCGCGGTGTGCGGCAGCCGCAGCAACACGTCGCCGCTACGCGCATCCCAAAGCTCGAAGGTGTTTCCGGAGAGCGCGGATGCGAGACGGCTGCCGTCGCGCGAATACGCCAGTCGCTGGACTGCGGCGGAGCGCTCGGCCATGTCCACCTTCCACGCGCGACGTGCCAGGTCCCGGATGCGGACGGAACGACCGAGCGCCACCGCCAGGACCGAGCCGTCGGGGCGGAAGGCGAGGACGGGAGTGCCCTCGTCGCCGACCTCCAGCACGTCCGACAGCGTTCCCGACGGCGCATCCCACAGCCGCACCTTGCCGTCGGCGGACGTGACAGCCAGCCGTCCGTCCGGACTCCATGCGACGGCTCCGACCTCCGCGCCGCCCTCGGCGAGCGTCGCGACGGCCTCGCCGCCGGGCACGCTCCACACCCCTACCGATGCGCCGCCGGTCGGCGCAGCCAGCAGCGTCCCGTCGGGGCTGAACGCGACGCTCTCCAGCTGCTCGTCGGCGTCCAGCAGCTCCGCGACCGACGCCCCGGTCGCGGCGTCCCAAAGCACCACGCGGCCGTCGCTGCCGGTGGACGCGATCCAGCGACCGTCGGGGCTCCACCCAGCGCCGATCGCGGCACGCTCGTGCGCCCGCCACACCCGGATCTCGGCACCCGTCGCGGCGTCGAGGATCCGCAGCCACCCTTCCCACGTCGCGACGACCGCCCTCCGCTCCGACGGATCGAACGCAACGCAATAGACCGTCTGCGGCACCCGCCAGACGGTGCGGGCCGCGTCCGGTGCGTCCGCGTCCCAGGCGCGCACCGCGCCGTCAGCCCCTCCGGTATACAGGCGCTGGCCGGCGCCTCCGGCCGCCACGGTGTTGATCGCGCGCAGGTGGCCGTGGACCGCCGCGAGCTCCGCGCCCGTCTCCACGTTCCACACGCGCAGGGTCAGGTCTTCGCCGACCGTGACGAGCCGCCGGCCGTCCGGCAGGTACGTCACATCGTTCAGCGAACGGATGGCTCCCTCCGCGGGCGAATGGAACGTGCGCACGACGGCCCGCCGCCCGAGGTCCCAAATGCGGGCGCGGCCATCCGCGTACGCAACGGCGAGCTGGCTGCCATCGGGCGAGAACTCGAGGTCGTTGATGCGCTTGTAGTCCGGCGATTCCGGCGGCGGCAGTACCACCGGCTCCTTCCAGGTCCGCGTGTCCCAGAGGACCAGATTCCAGTCCCAGGTGCCGCCGACCAGCACGGCGCCGTCCGGGCTGAAGGCGAGGGACGGGATCGGATAGCCGCCGTGCTCGAGGTGCCGTATCCGGTCGCCCGTCACCGCGTCCCACACGTCGAGCGTGCCCCAGACCCCCCGCTCCGGGGTGCGGTCCCACGAGCCGACCGCGAGCCAACGGTCGTCGGGGCTCCATGCGACCCCAGCCACGCCCTTTCCATCGCCCTGCAGCACCTTGAGCGGCTCGCCCGACCGCGGATCCCAGACCCGCACCGAACCGTCGGAGGAGGCCGTCGCCAGGCGACGCCCATCGGCTGAGAACGCAGGCGACCACGAGGCAGCGGTGTGACCCTCCAGCGTTCTCACCACCGCCAGCGACATCGCGTCGAGAAGCACGACCGGCCCATCGCGCGTCCCGACCGCGACCGTCGCACCATCGGGGGCGACCGTAATGTCCGTGATCGCGCCGTGCCGGAGCACCACGCGACCCGTGCTCTGGTCGGCCAGCATCGAGAGGTGTCGCCACTCCCACCCGCGGTGCTCGGCCGGCGCCTCGGCGAGCCAGTGCACCGCCCGATCCGTCTCGTGGAGCCGAAGGCTGAGGTCCGCGGCCGCGAGTGATGCCAGGTAAAGCGGACGCGAGTCCCGCGTCTGCACGCGCGGCGGGTCGAGGCTTGGCGACGGCCGGCCCGGCGGCCCGCAGCCGGCGAGCAGGACACAGGCGGCGAGCCGGTAAACCCGTCGCGCCCCGCGCGCCTGGGCGACGAATCCCTCGCTCATGATGCTCCCTCCTCGCGCGCCTGCACGACGTTCCGAACCCCGGCGTGCGCGGGCCGGTGATCGTCGCTCGTCAGTCGCGCGCCCGCCTCCAGCAGCGCTCGCATCGCGTCCTCGTAGTCGCCGTCCGCGTCCGCCACGTAATCCGCGCCGAACGCCGCCCAGCCGACCGGCGTCGAGCCGTGCTCCCGATCGCGGAGCTCGAAGTCGGCTCCGGCACGGAGGAGCTCGCGCACGATCCGGGCGCGCCCGTGGATCGCGGCGTGGTGCAGCGCCGAGGCACCACCCTCATCGGCCGCGTCGACCGGTAAGCCGGCCGCGAGACACGCCCGGACAATGTCCGCGTGACCCCGCGCGGCGCCGCGAGGCAGCAGCTCGGCGTCCTCCGTTGCGAGCGACACCAGCACCCCTTGAGAGGAAAGCGCCCGCGCCCCCTCGACGTCGCCGCGGCCGCACGCCGCCATCAGCCGGTCCGCCGGCGAAAGCGGCTCGGGCTCGGCGCCGCACTCCTCCAGCAGATTCGTGAGCTCGCCGAACCCGCCGCGCACCGCCAGCAGCCAGGGCGTGCGACCGTCCGCACGCCGAGCGTTCACTTCGGCACCACGGTCGAGGAGTAGCTGCAGGACCGAAGTGGCCTGACCACGCCTCACCGCCGCATGCAGCGACGTCTCCCGTTCGCGGCCGCACCGCGCGTTCGGATCGGCCCCGTGGTCCAGCAGCCAGAGCAACCCCTGCCTGACTCGTGGCATCCGCTCGACGTCCCAGTAGCGCAGCAGGAAGTAGAGCGGCGTGTTCCCCCACTCGCCGGTCGCGTTCAGCTCCACGCCGAATTCGAGCAGCAGCTCGAGCGCCTCCTCGTGGAAGGCCTCCGCGGCGTGAAAGATGGACTCACCGTCCGTAGCCTCGGCGCCCGCCTCCAACAGCAGTCTCGCGATTTGCGGAACGTTGCGCGCTCCGGTCACTGCGTAGAGCGCGGGAAGGCCGTTGCGGCCATCACGTGCGTTGGGATCGGCGCCGGCGTCGAGTAGCATTCGAGCGGATGCCCGCAGGCCGGCGTTGCGATCGGGGCTCTCCCCGTGGTACGGCGAGTGGCAGAGCCAGAGCAGGGGCTCACCCGCCAGGTCGCCGGCGCGTACCCTGACGCGCCGGGGGTCCAGGGCGATGAGCCGGCGCACAGCGGGTTCGTCGCCGAGCACCGCTGCGGCGTGCAGGCTGGTGGCAGCGACGTCCGGATGGGCGCGCAGCACCGCGGTCGCGCTCGCGGAATCGCCGCTCGCGGCCGCCGCGAGGAACGCCTCGGCCGACGCGGATCTTGCGGGTGCGTCCATGGGCCCTCCATTTGCCGCGTTCGCGCGAGCGGCTCGCCCCGCACCGACCCGATCGCGACGATCGTGTCGATTCTCGCATGGGGCACCGCCGCCGGCAACTCGCAAAGCGCAGCCGGGCCCGGCCGGCCGCCGAGCGCTCTCACTCGACGGCCGGCGGCGGGAGGCACGAGGAGGCGCGCCGGATCCTCCACCAGCTCGAGGCGCGCGGATCAAGGGATCGTTCCTGTTCGCGCCGCTGCGGTCGAACCCCAGGTTCCAGGCGCCGCTGCGGTCGAACCCCAGGTTCCAGGCGCCGCTGCGGAGGATGAACCTGGCCTGACCCCTCACAGTGAGCGCCTGCATTGAGCGCCTCGAAGTCAGCGCCTGCAGTGAGCGCCTCGAAGTCAGCGCCTGCAGTGAGCGCCTCGCCGTCAGCGCCTCGAAGTCAGCGCCTCGCCGTCAGCGCCCCGACGTTCCTCTCACTCGATGCGCAACGCCGTCAGGGGGTCCACCCGGGTCGCGCGCAGCGCGGGCACCCAGCACGCGATGAGCGCGACGCCACCCAGGACGATCACGACCGCAGTCAGCGTGATCGGATCGCGCGGCTGCACCTCGTAGAGCTGCGAGGCGAGCAGACGCGTGAGCCCCAGCGCCAGCGCGACGCCGAGCGCGAGACCGGCGGCGACGAGCGCCATTCCCTCGCGCACGACCATCGCCGCAACCGCGCCGCCGCGCGCACCCAGCGCCATCCGCACGCCGATCTCCTTCGTCCGGCGGCCCACCATGTAGGCGAGCACTGCGAACACGCCGATCGCCGAGAGCAGCAGCGCGACGGCGGAGAAGGCGAGCAGGAGCGCAAGGGTCACGCGCGGGCGGGAGACCGACGCAGAGACGACCTGCTCCATCGTTCGGAACGCTCCCACCGGCAGCTCGGGGTCGAGCGCGCGAACTTCCGCTCTGACCGCGCCGGCGACGGCTGTGCGGTCCGCGGCGGTCCGCACTGTCACGTCCATGGAAGCCACCGCCGGGCCGTCGCTCCAGAAGTGGAACTGCGCGTGGGGCAGGTACATCTGCGGGTTCGGCGCGACGTCGAGCGCGTCGTGGCGCACGTCGGCGACGATTCCGACGACGGTCACCCACCCCGGGCCGGCGCCGCCGCCGAGCAGGAAACGCGTACCGATCGGATTCGAGTCCGGCCAGTAGGTGCGGGCGAGGCTCTCGCTGATCACCACCACGCCCGGCGCATGCTCGTCATCCCTGTCGAGGATCGCTCGCCCCTTCACGAGCCGCATCCCCATCGCCCGGAAATACTCCGGGGTGACGACCTGCCAGTCGGCGCGCGGCGAGACCTCCCCTTCGGGGACCGGACGACCCTCGATGCGGAAGTTCAGGTCGCCGAGCTTCGTCGCCAGAGGCAGGTTGCTCACCGCGCCCGCCGCAGTCACCCCGGGAACCGCGGCGAGCCGGCCCGCCAGCTGCCGGTAGAACGCCCGGATGCGCGCGTCCTGCGCATAGCTGGCCGATGGGAGCGTGATCTCCGTCGTCAACACGTGCTCGGGGCGGAAGCCGGGGTCCACTCGCATCAGCTTCAGGAAGCTGCGCGTCATGAGGCCCGCGCCCGCGAGCAGAACCACGGCAACGGTGATCTCCGCGACGATGAGCGCACGCCGCGCGCGACGCCGCACCCCGGATGTCGAGCCCCGACCCGCTTCCCGCAGCGACGACTGCAGATCGGAGCGGGCGAGCTGCGCGGCAGGAATAGCCGCGCACACGAGTCCGGCCAGCACCGAGGCCGCCACGACGAACGCGAGCGTCCAGGCGTCGACCCGCACGTCCCCGACCCGCGGCAGATCCGCGGGGCGCAGCGCGACGAGGCCACGGCCCACCCAGAAGGCGAGCAGCGCCGCACCGACCCCGCCGAGCAGAGCCACCTGCACGCTCTCCTCCACGAGCTGCCGCACGAGGCGGGCCCGACCGGCGCCCAGTGCAGCCCGCATCGCCATCTCCTTCTGCCGCCCCTCCAGCCGGGCCAGCATGAGGTTCGTCACGTTGGCGCACGCGATCAGCAGCACCACCGCGGCCGCACCGAACAGCACGAGCAGGACAGGCCGCGCGGGCCCCAGAAGATCGTCCGCGATCGGCAGCACCGTCGCCCCGATGCGCATCTCGGCCGGGTACGCGTCCGGGTAGTCCACGGCCCACTTCGCCGCTTCCGCGCCCACCGCCATCCGGGCGCGCTCCACCGACACACCCGGCGCCAGCCGGCCCACCGCGCCGAGGAAATGGCTGCCGCGGTTCGGGACCATGCTGCGATCCAGACCCAGCGGCAGATAGACCTCCGTCGCCTCCCCCGCGGCGAAGTCCTCGGGCATCTCGAACCCGGCCGGCAACACGCCCACCACCGTTCGAGCCTCGCCGTCCACCGTGATCCGCCGGCCGAGGATGTCGCGAGCGCCCCCGAACCGACGCCGCCACAGTCCTTCACTCATCATCGCGACGGCGTTGCCCGGAAGCTCCTCGCCCTCCGTGAAGGTCCGCCCCGCGGCCGGCCTCGCGCCCAGCGCCGGCAGCAGCCCGGATGACACGTATGCCGTGCGCACCCGCTCCGGCTCGCCGCCGCCCGTGAGGGAGGAGGAGTCGACCGTGTAGACGCCGAACGCCTCGAAGACGTGCAGATGGTCCCGATAATCGTAGTACTCGGCGGGCGAGACCGACGCCTTCGGGGATCCGCTCCAGTGATTCCACACCCGCACGACCCGACCTGCATCCGGATACGGCAACGGCCGCAGCAGCACCGCGTCCACCACCGAGAAGATCACCGCGCTCGCGCCGACGCCTACCGCGAGCGACGCCACCGCAACCAGAAGAAATGCCGGACTGCGGAGGACGCCGCGCAGGGTCTGGGGCCAACTCTTCATCGCGGATAGCCTTCGTTCGGGGTCGCAATCGGATGCGTCAGATCACGTCCGATCAGGAAGGACCATGCCCATCCGCCAGACATCAACATAACCCGTTGGCAGCAGGTATCTTGGACGCGAGCGACGACGCGCTCGCCACTCCTTCGACTGTCCGCGTGCGGGAGGTCCGTTCCCGGGACCGGACAGGAGGAGATGGAGTCGGTTCGTCCCTCGACGCACGACCCACGCCGACACCTTCATCGACCGTACATGCTCCTCCTTCCTTGCCCGCGGGGATGGCCTCGCAACCGTTCGGCCGCAGTGAGTGGACAGCGCCAGACACCGCGGGCCGTGAACACCTCGCCGGCGCATGCCGCCGACGCCTTCGCCTTCGACCGAGACCCTGGGCCGCTTGCCCGTGGGGATGACGGTGGAGGCGGCGCGCGCGCGGATCGAGGCCGTGGCTCAGTCGTTGAAGGATGAGCGAGGAGGCCGTCGTGCTCGGGACCGGCCTCGTCGCGGGGATCGGCGCTCTCCGGCGTGAAGGCCCGTGACCCGCTCGCGTTCGCTGTCGCCGCCGTCGTCCTGGCCGCCGTCGGGCTGCTCGCGGCGTTCCTGCCCGCCCGACGCGCGGCCAGGCTCGACCCCGTCAAGGCGCTACGAACGGAGTTAGGGCGCCACTACGGACGGCTCACTTCTTCGGATCGTCGCCGCCCGCCCAGGCGATGAAGCGCCAGCGGCCTCCATCCTTCAGGAAGACGTCCGTGTAACGCCCCGTCGTCACCTCGCGGTCCTTCTTGAAGTCCTCGGAGGCGACGCGGTAGCGGTACTGCGCGACCGCGACGTTGCCGGTGATCTTCAGCGAGATCGGGAAGAGCTCGTGCTCCAGCACGGTGCTATTCGCGAAGTTGTACTTCGCCCAGCGGGTCAGAGAGGCCTTGTTCTGCGGCCCCGGCTGATCGACGCTCCAGTAGCTGATGTTGGGGTGGACCATCGTCTCGATCCAGCTGGCGTCCTTCGCCGCATCCATCTGCCACTGCTGCTCCTCGAGCTTCCAGACCTCCTGCTCTTCCGGCGTCCACGTCTGGGCGACGACCGGGCTGGCGACCGCCACGAGGGCGAGAACGGCGAGACTCGAGAACCTGCGCATGTATGCTCTCCTGATTATGTAGATCGTATCGGTGCCCGGCGCCATTCTCGACGCCGGGCCAGCCATCACATCCGTGAATGCGGTATATTGCGAGGCTCCGGACCGGATCCTCGAGAGCGAAGCTCGGGTTGCCCAGGACCGAGGACGTCATCTGCTTCGCCTCCGCCCCGCGCTTCAGCTTCTTGAGGCACTCGGCGTTCACGACGCGCCCCATGTCATCCGCCGGCTGCCCGAGCGCCGCCAGTGCCTGGTCCTGCTTGCCTCCGGCGCACAGCACCATCGCGCGGCCGGTGCGCACGACATTCATGATCCCGGCGTCCTTGCCATCCGCTCTCTCCAGCGCGTCGAGCGCGGCGCCGGCCTCGGAGCGATTCCCGCCGGCGTAGGCGACGGCGGCCCAGACCCGCTGCCCGGGCGCATCGCCGCCGCCCAGCGCGGCTGCGGCCGCGAGGTGCGCGTCGATATCCTTGCCCTTCCCCAGCATCGCGTCCACCGCCGCCATCTCCCGATAGATGGTCTGCGCGTACCCCTTGTTTCCGGCGGCCTCGGCGTCACGCCCGATCGCCGCCAACCCGGCCATCGCCTCCTTCCCCTTCCCTTCGATCACATAGGTGTGCGCCATCGCGCGCTGGACCTGGAACTTCGGCACACCGGCCGGCGCCTTGGCGATCGCGTCGCGGATGTGGCCTCTGGCCTGGTCGTGCTTGCCGGCCAGCCAGCTCAGCTCGGCCAGGCCCATGTGCGCCTCGGCGTACGAGCCGTCCGCCTCAATCGCCTTCCTGTACTCCGCGGCTGCCTCCTCGTACTGCCCGTTCCACTGCAGGAGCTCGGCGTAGGAGTCGTGCGGGTTCGCGTGATCGGGGCGGAGCTCCACATACCTCCGGACCGCCTTCAGTCCGCCCTCGTGATCGTCCGCCGCCCACGCGGCATAGGCCAGCGTGTTGTACGCCGGCGCGTAGTCCGGATGCTCGGCGACGAGCTTCTTCAGCGCCGCGAGCCGCTCCGGGGATCCACCCGGCGTGCCGAGCTGCACGAGCTGACCTGCGATGTACGGATCCGCGGGCACCAGCTCCGCGGCGGCACGCGTGATGGCGGCGGCGTTGACCGTCCTGCCGGCGTTCCATTCCTTCCAGGAGAGGGCGAGCAGCACCTCGGCCGCAGAAGCGTCACTCAGCATCGTCATGCCGCGCTCGATCTCCTGCTCGCGCTGATCGGCGCTGAGGCCCGGAGCGAAGAAGCCGTACTGCACCTGGGCGAGGCCGAAGCTCGGATCCATCGACATCGCCTGCTGGATGTGCCGGGCGGCCGCAGCCGGATGCACGTTCGCCGCGTCATCCCAGCCCATCCAGAAATGCCGGACGGCGTCCGGCGACGACGCATGGACCGTCAGCCCCTTGGCCGTGGCGGACTCCTGCGCCCGTGCGGCAGAGGTGAGGACGGATCCCAGGCCCATGACGAGGGCAACGGACCATAACGCTCGCCTGGAGCCGGATGACGGCGCACTTCGACGTGGACGTCGGTGGATCATTTGGAGCCTCCCGCATGATGGTGTGAACTCCGTGCGAGGTGAGCGCGGAGCGTGGATTGCTTGCTCTCTTCGGTGATCCACTCAATATGCCGAGAGCCCCCATGCGGGGGTTGCACCCAGGTCGCGGGTTCTTGTCCCCACGTCCCGATCGGACGGGAAGACAAGCCTGCGCGACGAGGAGGAAAGCGGGGTAGAGAGGGCTAGAAGGCCGTTGAAGAACTGGAGCGAGCCGCGTTGCGGGCGCCACGGGGCCAGATCCGAGGCGGCGCGACGACGCAATGTCGCACGCCATCGGGGAGGAGCGCCAACGCTGGAGATGGCCCCGTGTCGCCCGCAACCCACAGGGCGCACCCCAGTTCTACAACGGCCTTCTAGGGCTAGGGCGAGGAGGGGGAGGGAGAGGAAACGGAAAGGCCCGCGACGGATCGCGGGCCCTTCGGTTCCCGGATTGGGGCTGCTGACGGGGCTGCCGTCAGTCGAGGCCGGGGTTGTCGTTGATCGAAACGTCTGCAGTCTGTGAGGGGCTCTCGATCACGAACACGACGCGGCGGTTGAGCTCTGCGCCCGGATCGTCCTTGGCGGCGTCGGGCACCACGAGACGCGTCTCGCCGTAGCCGACCGGTCGGACCTGCGCCTGGATTCCTCCCTCGACGAGGCGGTCGCGCACGGCCTCCGCTCGACGCTCCGACAGCTTCTTGTTGTACCCCACGCTACCCGCGGGATCGGCAAAGCCCTCGACGGTGACGAGCGCGCCGGTGTAGTGCTTGTTGACGATCGACGCGAACGCATTCAGCGCCGGGTCGTCTTGCGGACGTACCTGGGCGTCGTCATAGGCGAAGTGCACCGGCAGCACGAACTTGAGGCCCTCGGCCACCGCCTCGATCTTCGCGTCGTAGTCGGCGCGCATCTGGTCCAGGTCCGCCCTTAGCTGGGACAGGTCGCTGGCCAGCTTCTCGTCGGCGGCCGTGCGCTCGCTCCGCTCCTGATCGAGGCCCGCCTTCAGGGCCGCCTGCTGATCCGCGACCGCGCTCTTCAGCGCGCCCTTCGTCGCGCACCCCGTCGCCACGAGCGATCCAATCAGGACCGCGGCGACCGTGGTCGGATTGAAACCTCTCATTCTCCACCTCGCTGAGTGTGTTCCGAGAATCCCCCCATCGTCGGGAGCCAAAACGACGCATGCAAGATGCTCGCCCGAGCGCCGACCAAGGCAATATCGGCCCCCGCCGGCGGGGACCTTCGCCTTGCCAGCGGCCGTCGACCACCTGGCACCGTGACCCTCGTCAGACGTGGCCGAGCCGGTCGGCGAGGCGCAGCGCGAGCGCGACCACCGTCAACGTCGGGTTGGCGAAGCCCGAGCTCGGGAAGACGGAGCTCCCCGTCACGTACAGGTTGCGAGTGCCGTGGACCCTGCCGCTCTCGTCGACGACCCCCTGGCTGGGATCCCGATGCATGCGGGTCGTGCTCATCTGGTGCTTGCCGCCCTCCAGCGCGCCGCGCCAGGCATCCGGATCATCGGCGAGAGATGGCTCGATGTGTCCGATGCCGGATCGGCGGAGTGTGCCGTCGAAGAGGTCGAGCGTGCGGCGCATCGCGCCGATTTCGCCATCATCGATCCGCCAGTGCAGCCTCGCCAGGGGACGACCGAGCGCGTCGCGCGGCTCCCCGAGCTCCACGCGGTTCTCCGCCCGCGCCGCGGTCTCGAACATCATCCGGACCCGCCAGCGAATGGCCGGCCCGTCGCGAACCAGGAGCCTGCGCAGCGCGGCGATCGCCACGTGATGGGGCGCGCTCAGCGAGCGCCGTAGCAGCGGCCACCGCGTGTCGGGCACGGCCCGGGAGCGCAGGCTGTCCCTCAGCTCCAGGAACGCACGCACGGCCGGCGAGTCGAACGCGGAGGCGGCCTCGTAGCGAGGGTGGAAGAAGAGCGCGGAGCCCGGCAGCCCCTCGCGCTCGATCAGATCCGTCGGCAACGACAGCGTGGCGCGAACCGCCGCCCGCGAGGCGTCGGCCACCGGAGACGGAAAGTAGAAATCGAGGCGGCGCGGGCCGCCGTGGAGCACCAGCCACCCCGGGTTCACGTAGGGATGGTCGGTGAAGAATCGGCCGACGAGACCGCGAGCGTTTCCGGGAGCCCGCTCCGGCTCTGACGCGGAGAGCAGGAGCAGACGAGCGTTCTCGATGCCGCCGGCCGCGAGCACGTACTCCCGTGCCCGCACGACCGTGCCGCCGCCGGTCGCGAGCCGGACGTCGGCGCCGCACGCATTTCCGCCCGCGTCGAGCTCGATCCCCATGACCGGCGCATGAAGCAGCACGTCGAGCGAGCGCGCCGCTTCCAGACGGGACCGGTGCTCGGTGCCGAAGCGCGATGCGCGGACGTGGAAGATGCGGTCCACCAGCTCGCCGTCATCCGTAACCAGTGATCGTCGCCCGAGCCGGGCGCTCCAGACGGCGGGGTCGTACTCGGGCTCCGCCAGTCCGCACAGCTCGTGGGCGCGGCGGTAATACGGCATCAGGGCATCGCGATCGAACGGCCAGCCGGGGCTGCCGAATCGAGGCCGCGGGCGGAAGTCCACCGCCTCCAGTGGTCTGCACCACCCGGCCCAGACCTGAGTCGAGCCGCCGAGCCCGCTCATGCGCGTGCGCCGCAGGGGCGGGTAGCTCCCGGTGGCCACGTCGCCCTCGAGGAGCCGCTGCGCCGCCTCCGTGTAGCCCTCGCCGCCGGCCTCGAGCAGACACACCCGCCGGCCTCGGTCCGCGAGCTCGAGCGCCAGGGTGATGCCGGCCGGCCCCGCACCGACGATGCAGACGTCGTACGTGCGGTCGGCGCCGCCGTCGTGCTCGGTGATGGTGCGGATCACCGCGCGGCTCCGAGGTCGATCGGCCGACCCTCCATCTCCCCGGGCGGCGCCACGCCCAGGTGGCGCAGCACCGTAGGCACGAGGTCAATGACGCGGTGCCGGCCAGCGGCTTCCCCGGCTGCGACGCCCGGCCCGCACGCCACGAACCAGCCCCGTCCCAGGTGGTTCCCGGAGCGGCCGGAGGGCAGCGCACGCGGCACGTCGTAGGCTAAGTCGGGGAACGCGTCCGATACAATGCGCCGTGTCGAGGCGGCGGCGGGCCCGCTCCACGGCACGATGAGGTCGGGCAGCAGCGGGCGACCGGGCGCGTCGGCCGCCGCGTCGGCCCAGGCGCGAACGACGCTTCGGGCGAGAGGCTCGCCGGAGTCGGCGTCGCGCAGGCCGAGCACGAGGGACTCGACTTCCCGGCACACCGCCTCGTACTCCTCGCCCGGCTCAACGATGCCCTCCCGCTCGCGGCCGCGCAGGTTGATGCGGATGTTGCCCGGGCCGTCCATCGGCAGCGGGAACCAACGCGTCGTTGACCAGTCGAACATCTTCCTCGACCAGAGCGAGACCAGTTCCTGGTTCGCGCGGAGCGGCAGGGCGTGCAGCAGCGGCCGAACCCAGTGGAACGGGATGCGTCGCTTCAGGCGATACATCAGTCCGCGGCTCGACGGCGCACCGGGCGCGTGCTCGCTCAACCGCGCCAGGATGTCCGTCAGCAGGTCGGCCCAGCCGGCGTTCGGTCCCATGCCATGCACCGCGAAGGCCATGACCAGCGCTCCCTCCGGCGCGCACTCCAGGATGCGACCGAGCGCGACGTCGATCTCACGATAGATCGCGATGAGGTCTGGGTGCGGCTCGTCGCTAGGGGACGCGCCGTCTCCGAGTTGGGAGCGGTCCCACAGGTAATGGCCGGCCCGGTGACCGGCGCTGAGGACGACGCAGGTGAAGTCCCATGCTTCGCGCTGCATCAGGTCGAGCGCGATGTCCGTGATCTGCCGGTTCGCGGCGGCGAGCCGTCGAGGCAGCACGCTCAGCGATCGAACGGACTGGCGGCCGAAATGCTCGACGGGCATGAGCGGGCGGCCGTGGCGCCGGACACAGGCGGACCAGAGGCCGTCAGGCCACGAGCCGCGGCCCATCACGTCGTGCGGACCCCAGCCGCCGAGATAGACGCCGTTCACTGGACGCGGCCGGCCGAGGACCATCGGCACGTCCACGAGGCACACCCGGAGCCGCTCGGGCAGCGCCTCCCAGAAGGGCCGCGCGTGGATCCACGCGTCCGTGGGCACCTCGACGCTCATTTCGCCGCACCGCCACAGCTTGTTGTGGAAGGCCCCATGCGAGGGGACGTCGCGCGCGCTGTAGAACGTGGGCCAGACTCCGCCGGGGTAGAGCTCCGCCGGCGATTCGAGTCGCCCGTACAGACCGGCCCCGCGCAGCCGATCGAGATTCGGCAGCGCCCCTTCCGCGGCGAGGCGCTCGACGACCCCGGCATCCACCGCGTCCAGCCCGACCATGACGACGCTCATGCCCCACCTCCTTCGATCCAGCGCCTGACCGCCAGCCAATAGGCGCGGAACAGCCGCTCCGCAATGGGTGCGATCCGCGCGACCGCCGGCGTCTCCCGAACGTGCCGCGTCATCGGCAGCGGAGCGTCGCGGAGCACTCGGCCGTCCGGTATCCGCCGCGTCCGCTGGACTTCCCGCCGGGCGGCGCTCACGTGGCGCCTCGCGCGCCAGAGCGACGCGAGGGCGCGGAGCCAGAGCCGGCCCCGGCCCTGATAGATCAGCCAGCCGAGCTGGAGCCCCTCGAACAGGAGGAGCGCCGGGGCGAGCACGAAGAGCGTTCGCGGGGCGTAGCACTTCGCGATCACGATCCAGCGATTACGGGTCAGGTAGAACTGCCGCTCGTCGCCGGGCACGCGGCCGGGTCGGTACGACAGGCCCGGCGTCCCGCTGCCGTGCAGCACGCGGGCGCGCGGCTGGACGCGCAGCCGGTGCCCCGCGACACAGGCCCGCACCCCGAAGTCATGGTCCTCGAGGTTGAAGCCGAGCGTCTCGTCGAACGGCGCACCACCCGCCCACCGCGCCCGGTCCACGAGAAAGCACGCGGTCACGATGGAAGTCGTGTCGCACGCGACGGCTTCCGCTCCATCCATGCTCGCTTCGGCGTTACGCGTGGCCAGAAGTCCGAGGAAATGGCAGTCGGCGCTGTCGAAGTGCACCCGAGCCGGCCGGCTGGCGTACAGCACCCGTGGCGCCACGGCGAGAGTTCCCGGGTTCATCAGCAGGTCTTCCACCAGCACGGCCGCCGTCTCTGGTTCGAGACGTACGTCGTTGTCCTGGAACAGGATGAGATCGTTGCGAGCCGCCGCGAAGCCGGCGTTGCGCGCGGCCGCGGGACCCTGGTTCGTTTCCAGCCGCAGCAGCCGGGCCTCGGGCCACAGCGACTCGACCACAGCCGCGACGTCGGCCGTCGATGCGTCATCGACCAGCAGCACCTCGGCGAACGGCCACGACTGCTCGCGCAGCGCCGCGAAAGCGTGCGGCAGATGCTGCTCGCCGTTGCGATTGATGATGCACAGCGTGATGTCGCGCATCGCTACTCCGCGCCGCGATCCGCTCCGACGCGCGACCGCCGTGTGCGTTCGCGGAGCCGCAGCACCCCATCGGTCAGCGTGCCCGACTCCAGCAGGCCACCCGTCGCGGCGACGACGACCGAGCCGAAAAAGATCGTCAGAGACCAGGACACGGCGAGGGCCGCGGGCACGCCGATCAGCGCACCGAGCCCCACGAGCCCGGCTTCCCGGACCCCGAGCCCGGCGATCGAGATCGGCAGCGTCAACACGACCTGCAGCGCGGCACGGATCCAGAACACCGTCAGCAGCGACAGGTGGAGTCCCGCGGCCCTCGCGAACGCCCACATCACCGCGGCGCCGACGACCTCGCACGCGACCGACGCGAGCAGCACCCTCGCCTTGCCCTGCGCCGGGATTCGGCCGAACAGCAGCACCCGGTCCAGCAGATCACGGCTGAGCCGTCCGATCCGCGAGCCGCCTGCCGGCCCTCGCGGCCGGCGATCCGCGAGCCAGCGGCGGTTGGCCAGCGCGAGCAGAGACACGCCCGCCACGACGCCCGCGGCCGTAGCCCAGGTCTGCGCTCGCCGGAGATCGATGAACAGGGCGGCCGCACCCACGGTGAGCATCACCAGAAACGATACGCCGCGATTCAACACGATCGCGACGGCGGCGGCCCGCCGGTCCGAACCGTGCTGGACGTATTTCACCCAGGTCGCGCCACCTCCGGCGATCGGTCCCGGCAGTACCATCGAGTAGAACTGGGTCGCGAGGAGGATTCGGAAGAGCGTGCGGTGACTCAGGTGGATCCCCTGACTGTCCGCGATCACCTTCATCCGCACCGTCGAAATCGCGCGCACCGCATACTGCAGGACGACGCCGGTCAGCACATAGAACGGGTCGAGGCCGCCCAGCGACGAGGCTACCGCCCTGAACGGCACGAAATGGAACAGCACGGCGAGCGCGGCGATCGCCACGGTCGCCCGGATGGCCACTTTCGTCAGCCGCTGCACGCTTCCACTCTGTCGGGGTTACCGGCACTCCTGGCGTGACGGCACCAATCCACAACAATGTCGCTGCGGAGCACCTGCGGAAATTAACGACGACTGAAGCGGCCTGGCGAGGGTGGCGTACCTGCCTTTCGGCGATCCGCACTCAGTTCGAGATTGATTCAGACCCTTGGAGCGGAGGTGGCATGGCGGATGAACAATCGCGGTCGAGCGCCGGCAGCGGCGACGTCCGGATCCGACGCTCGGCACTGCAGCGGCTACGCATGCGGCTGCGCGAGCGACGGTGGGAGCGCGGTGGCGCTGCGCCGCCGCGTCGTCGCCTTCCGGGTGTGCTCGGCATGCGCCTGCTCTACGCGGGGCTGCTCGGCGCGGCGGCCATCGCGACCGTCGCCGCGCTGCGCTACCCGGACAGTGGCTTCGCGGACCGGTTCGGGCCGAACATCGCGACCGAGGCGATGAGCGCGCTGATCACGATCGCGGTCGTGCGCAGCCTGCTCGCGCGGCAGGAGCGCGCGCAGCGGCTGCGCGGATCGGTCGGCGCGCTGCGTCGCTCGGCGCGCTCCCTCGGCGCGATGGTGGACACCTGGGCCTCGCTGGTGAAGGGCGCCAGGACCTTCCGACCGCCCGTGCCGGAGCGGGCCGAAGACCTGTTCGTCCCCTACATCACCGAGGACCTGATGTACATCGACCCGGCTGCGAAGGCCGGCTCGCAAACAGAGCGCTTCGTCACCGTGGCGGCGCAGCGGCTCGCCGCCGCCCGTCGCGATCTGCACGGCATCATCGCCATGTATGGCCCCGACCTCGAGCCGGACTACAAGGAGATCCTCGACGCGCTGGTAGACGATCCGTTCGTCGATCTCCTCATTGATCTGGCCGGCCGCGAGCCGGACGTCCGCCGCTGGCGGGTCGCGCTCAACACGGCGCGCGGTCACAGAGAGGCGCACTTCAACCGGCTGGTAAGCGCGACGCAGCTCCACAACGACCTCGCCGCGGAGGCGGCGCTCCACCGCAGCCGCGCCGCCGCCCCCCGCTCCGACCTGCTCGGTGTGGTGCGCCCGCTCGACTACGACACCCGTATCGAGCTGGAGCTGACGAGCGAGTGGTGGCGCCGCGCTCCCACGCCGGGCAGCCTGGACGCGCGGGGGGGGTGAGGGACTCGCGCTCGCCGGGAGGCGCCCCGACGACGTCGCGGCGACCTTCGAGCCCCCTCAGCCCCGCCACTCCCCCCGCGCCACCTTCGGCACGAAGCTATCCAGCCCCTCCGGCGGAAACTCCAGCGTCCGGCCCTCCTCGGCGCTTTGGTACGCGGCCATGAGTACGCGCACGACGTCGAGCCCGTCCTCGAAGGTGAGCCGCGCCGGCTCGAGGTCGAGGAACGCGCGCACGAAGTGGCGGTCCTCCGCGGCGTAGCCGTAACCGACCGCCTCGTCCGGTACAATGGGCATCAGCCCGGTCTCCGCGTTCTGCTTCTCGACGAGGTCTTCGCCCTCGTCGCCGAGCACGGCGCGGCTGAAAAACACGTTCAGCCCGGTGTCGAGCGAGTTCCACTGCAGCGAGTACTCGGGGCCGAGCAGCTCGGCCGAGAGCCGGAGCCCGGCGCCCACGTAGCTCCACGACGTGGTCGCCTCGCCGATCGCGATCGTGGCGTCGTCGGTCTCGAACTCGATCACGACGCTCGCGAAGTCCTCCGCGGGCGCGGCGCCGTAGTCCACCTCCCTGCCCATCTGCGCCGCCAGCCGCTCGACGTACTCGGGACGCGTCCACTTCAGCGACGCGATGTGCCCGGTCACGCGCTTCGGCAGCACGGACGTCGTCGGGTATCCGGGCCGGGTGAGCAGGTGCCGCACGACGAGCGCGGAGTGGCACATCATGTCGTTGAGCACGCCGCCGCCCTGGAGCGCGCCGCGCCAGAACCACGGCATGTGCGGCCCGCTGTGCTCCTCCGCGGCGCGGGCGAGGTATGGGCGGCCTGCAGCGGCGGCGCCGCGCTGCCAGAGCAGCTCCCTGCCCCGCTCGAGGTGAGGCGCGAAGACCTGGTTCTCCAGGTAGCCGGTGGCGAGCCCGGCGCCGCGCGCCAGCTCCACCAGCCGCTTCGCCTCAGCGACGTTGCGCCCGAGCGGCTTCTCGCAGGCGAGCCCCTTCAGCGCGCCGCGGCCGCGATCCAGCGCGGCGACGATCTCCTCGACGTTCTCGACGCGCGTGTGGTTCGGGCCGGTCAGCCAGATCGCATCGATGTCCGGATCCTCGACCATCTCCGCGATCGAGGCGTACGGCTTCGCCGGACCGACGTCCAGCGCGCGCGCCAGCGCCGCGGCCTCCTCCGCGTGAGCGCGGTTCGGGCTCCATACGCCGCGCACATCGCCGTCCCGCACGTTGACCCACCCGCGCAGGTGGAACTTCGCGTTGAAGCCGCTGCCGATGAACCCGACGCCGAGTCGTCGCATCGCCCTATCGCTGGTGGTCCGGTGGTGGCGCGCCCGGCGTGGCTCCGGGCTCGAGCCCGAGGTGGCGCACGGCCTCGGGTGGACAGCCGTCCCACTTCAGAACGACGGTGTTGCCCCTGAACTTCAGGTAGTCGATGCCCACCCTGCTCGTGAAGTAGCCGGTCGCGACGAGGTCGCGGAAGTCGTGGAAGAACGCAACGCCCTGGCTGACTCGCGCGGGCGCCTTGGCCGGCCAGGCGATGTCGTCCAGGATCGCGGCGCGCTGCGCGTCCTCGAGCTCCACGAATCCGGCGCCGAAGCGCTCCCCGCTCTCGGCATCCAGCCAGCGCAGGCCACCGCGTATCGGCGTCTGCAGCTCGGGCTGGTCGGTCATCGTGAAGTCGAGGAACTCGGGCACGCCCGCGTCGACCGCGCCGCCGGCCTCGGCGTCCGCGGGGATCACCAGATCCGCGAGCAGACGCACCGTCCGCCACTCGCGCGGCGTGAAGAACGACGGCGCGAAAGAGGGGTCCTGCGCGGCTCGAGCGGCGCGCTCCGCGCGCCCGGCGATCACCGGGTCCGCCGCCCCGGAGGGTAGCGCAAGGGCGAGCGGCGCCATCGCCATCAGCTTCAGGGCCTCGCGACGCGACGGCGGATGTCGTGGCCCGCCGTCGGCGCTACGGCGCCCTTCGAGGCCTGCCCCGTCGCGGCTCACGGCGCCACCCGTCTCTTCCCGGCTCATAGCGCCCTCCCCTTCATCAGCTCCGCGATGCGCTCCGCCGTGCGCATGGACAGCGCCAGGATCGTCCAGGTCGGGTTCTTGTCCGCCTGCGAGACGAACGGCGCGCCGTCGGCGACGAACAGGTTGGGCACGTCGTGCGCGCCGCACCAGCGGTCGACGGCGGAGGTCGCGGGGTCGTCGCCCATGCGGATGCCGCCCAGCTCGTGGATGATCGTGCCGCCGGGCGCGAGACCGTAGTCGTCGGCGGCGGTCGGCATCTCGCTGAACACCGTGCCGCCCATCTCCTGGATGATGGCGCGGAAGGTCTGCTGCATGTGCCGGGACTGCTTCCGCTCGTGCTCGCTCCACTTCCAGTGGAAGCGCAGCACCGGGATGCCGAACCGGTCCACGACCGCGGGGTCGAGCTCGAAGTACGTGGCGTCGTTCGGAATCATCTCGCCGCGGCC
Source organism: uncultured Gemmatimonadales bacterium (assembly GCA_963798855.1). Classification (GTDB taxonomy): domain Bacteria; phylum Gemmatimonadota; class Gemmatimonadetes; order Longimicrobiales; family RSA9; genus CAWCUU01. Next base: position 377,167 of record CAWCUU010000004.1, read on the forward strand.
GGCGAAGCCGACCTGCGCGCCCCAGTAGCGGCGGTAGTCGCGCTTGAGGGACGCGCCCCAGCCGCCGCCGGGAGGGTAGCGCTCGATCCCGCCCATGAAGCCGTACTCCGGCAGGTGGGGACCGCCGCCCACCTCGATGTGATAGCCGCGCGGGAAGTCCAGCTTCGCGTTGTCGAGCCACCACGGCATGTAGATGTGGCCGCCACCCACGCCGTCGTGGTTGTGGGGCGGCAGGTCGGCCATGGACGGGATGAAGCCGCTGACCCAGCTGCCGGTGGTGTCGGTGATGTAGCGGCCGACCACGCCGCTCGAGTTCGCGAGCCCGTCGGGGAAGCGCGACGACGCCGAATTCAGCAGGATGCGGGCCGACTCGAACGCGCTCGCGGCGAGCACGACCACCCGCGCGTCCACGCGACGGTCCTGGCCCGTCGCCTTGTCGACGTAGACGACGCCGGTCGCGCGACCCGCCGGATCCGTGGTGACCTCGCGCGCCATCGCGTTCGTGATCAGCGTCAGCCGGCCGGTCTCGAGCGCGGGCGCGATCAGCACGTCGGGCGAAGAGAAGTTGGCCTTCACGCCGCAGCCGCGACCGCATTCGGCGCAGTAGTGGCAGCCGGCGCGGCCGTTCAGCGGACGCGTCAGGATGGACAGCCGCGACGGGATGCACGTGATGCCGAGGCCGTCGCATGCCTTCTTGATCAGCAACTCGCTGCAGCGCGGCGCCGGCGGCGGCAGGAAGACGCCGTCGGGGTCGTTGGGCAGCCCTTCATTGCTGCCGAAGACGCCGATCAGCCGGTCGACCTTGTCGTAGTACGGGGCGACGTCGTCGTAGGAGATCGGCCAGTCGTCGCCGAGACCATCGAGCGACTTGCGACGGAAGTCGTCGGGACCGAAGCGCAGCGAGATGCGGCCCCAGTGGTTCGTGCGGCCCCCGAGCATCCGGGCGCGCCACCAGGCGAAGGACGTGCCGGGTGCGCGCGTGTACGGCTCGCCGTCGATCGCCCAGCCGCCAATGCAGCCGTCGAACTCCCCGAACGGCTTCTCGTCGGTGGATCGGCCTCGACGAGGCGAGGAGTACGGCCACTTGAGCATGTCGGAATCGCGGCTGGCGTACCATTCCGGACCGGCCTCCAGCACGGCGACCCTCGCGCCAGCGTGCGACAGCACGTACGCGGCCATGCCACCGCCCGCGCCCGAGCCCACGATGACGACGTCGTACGGCGGCGGCCTCATCGCTTCTCCTCCTCGTGCAGCGGCCGGATCCAGAATGTTGCGGTAGCGGACTGCGTGGCCGTGGTCCTGCAACGAGAGCGGCAGCGCGTCCGCGTGCGGCGTGTACGGCGCCCGCTCCCCGTGGCTCGTCGGACCGACCAGCGCGACGTCGTCCTGCACCAGAACGCCGTTGTGGAATACCGTGAAGCGCGCCGGGCTGGCCACGCTGGAGTCCGCGTTGAAGTGCGGCCGGTGGAAGACGATGTCGTACGCGTTCCACTGCCCCGGCGCGCGGGTCGCGTTCACCAGCGGCGGGTACTGCCCGTACATCGCCGCGGCCTGACCGTCCGGATAGGTGTCGTTGCCGTACGAGTCGAGCACCTGCACCTCGTACGTGCTCATCAGGAACACGCCGCTGTTGCCGCGGTCCTGCCCCTCCCCCTCGGCCGGTACCGGCGCCGACCACTCGACGTGGAGCTGTGCGTCGCCGAAGGAAGCGGCCGTGTGGATGTCCCCCATCCCCGGCACGATGACCATCGCGCCGTCCTTCACCTGCCACTTCGCCGGACCGTCGTCGGCCGACCGCCACTTCGAAAGGTCCTCGCCGTCGAAGAGCACGATCGCATCGGCGGGCGGCGGTGAGGGCAGTCCGGTCGGCGGCCCCGGATCGACGACCGGCGGACGCGGCCGGTCCATCGAGTGTTGCGGCCACGAGCCCAGGTCCTGGGCGATGGAGCGGGTCGGGTTCACGGTCATGACAATGAGAGGCGCGACGAGGGCGGCTGCAAGGGCGAAGCGGTACATGGGCGATGTCGGCTGGGGATTGACTGTCTGGTGCCAAAGTACCGCGGCATCCGCCACCAAGCCAGAGGAGATAGACGGGTTCGTCCCGGTTCCTGCCGTGCCCCGCCGTCCGCCGGCGCACCGGTCGTCTCCCGCATCTCCTGCACCCTCATGCACCGAAAGCGGATGCGGGATGGGGGAGATCAACCGCCCGAGCCATCCGCCGCTCTCTCCGCTCGGTCGAGGCCGAGGAAGCGGGCCGCATTATCGTAGAAGATTCCCGCGATCATGGATGGTCGCATGGCCATGGCTCCGAGAAAAGAGATCGAAGGGAACGGACAGGCCAAGATCGGCCGGGCCGCCGGGGAGGTCAATGCACCCGCTCGGTCGGGCGAAATCCCGTTTGTTCGGCGCGCTGCCTACCCCTGCCGAGGCAGCAGACGATACGGCGCGCCAGGCTGGAGCCGAGGCCATCGAAGCAGGTCGCGCGATGTGGCCGGAGCCGGGCACGCACCTCCCGGATCTCCCGTATCCGTCCTCCCGTCGATGATGTAAACCGTGCCAATCCCCCCATCCCCGTGCAAATTGGGCCCCGGCGATCACCACGACACCACCCTGACCAGGGAGATCCGCGCCATGACCTCACGACTGGGCCTGATGATGTTCCTCGAGTTCTTCGTGTGGGGCGCGTGGTACGTGACGACCGGGAACTACATGGGCGCCCACGGCATGACGGACGCGATCTACTGGGCGTACACCGTGAACCCGATCGCCGCGATCGCGGCGCCGTTCTTCCTCGGCATGGTGGCAGACCGCTTCTTCGCGACGGAGCGGATCATGGGCGTGCTGCACCTGCTGGGCGGCGCCGCGCTGATCGCCGCGCCATTCTTCCACAGCCCGGTAGCGTTCGTGGGCATGCTGCTCCTGCACTCGCTCTGCTACACGCCCACGCTCGGCCTGGCGAACGCGCTCGCGTTCCACAACATCGGCGATCAGGAGAGGCAGTTCCCGATGATCCGCGTCTTCGGCACCATCGGCTGGATCGTGGCGGGCGTACTGGTCAGCGCCGTGCTGCACGCGGACGAGACCGCGATCCCGCTGTTCGTGGGCGGCGGGGCGGCGCTCCTGCTCGGTCTGTACAGCTTTACGCTGCCGCACCGGCCTGCGCCGCTGGCGGGACAGCCGGCTCGGGCGCGGGAGGTGCTCGGGCTGGACGCGCTCTCGCGGCTGTCGAGCCGCTCGTTCAACATCTTCATCGCCGCATCGCTGCTCATCTCCATCCCGCTCGCCGCCTACTACGCGTACGCGCCCGTGTTCGTCAACGCGGCGGGACTGCCGAACCCAGCGTTCCGCATGTCGTTCGGACAGATGTCCGAAGTGCTGTTCATGCTTGCGATGCCCCTGCTCTTCGCGCGACTGGGCGTGAAGTGGATGCTGCTGACCGGGATGCTCGCGTGGGCGGCGCGCTACGCGCTGTTCGCGCTCGCGGCGCCGTCCGGCGTCGCGTGGATGATCATGGCCGGCATCGCGCTTCACGGCGTCTGCTACGACTTCTTCTTCGTCTCCGGCCAGATCTACGTGGACAAGAAGTCGACGCCCGAGATCCGCGGCCAGGCACAGGGTTTCTTCGTGCTCGTCACCTACGGTGTCGGCATGCTGATCGGCACGCAGGTCGCCGGCTGGATCTTCAACTCGGTCGTGCAGGGTGGCGCGGCCGCCGACATGACGGCCTGGCAACGCTTCTGGTGGATCCCGGCGATCTTTGCCGTGGCCGTGGCGCTTTTCTTCGCGGCAACGTTCCGGGACGAGGTGCCGACCGCGCCGTCGGGCGCCGTGGATGCGATGAGCGTGGTGGCGGAGCCGGGGTGATTTCCGAAATCTTCGCGCGCGGTCGTGTTCGCATCTCGCGCGAGGCGTTCGGTCCCGCGGTGCGCCTACGGGCCCGCGAGCTCCGCCCCGTTCTCGATCAGCAGCTCCCTGAGGATCGAGCGGTGGCAGCGCGACTCGTCTTCGCAGTAGCAGCCAACGGAGAAGTCCGTGGTGTGCGACAGCGCCGCCAGCAGCTCGAGGTCGTGCTTCGCCTCGGGGCTCGCCATCTCCCGCCGGTACCGACGCTCGAACGCCTTCCAGTCCCGCGCCGATACCGCCTTCTGCGCCAGCTTCACCGTTTCGGCGCTCGGCGCGAGGTTCGGGAACCAGACGTCGTAGAAGTCGCGCTTCGCGAACTCGGACTTCGGCACGCCGCGCGGCGGACGCCTGACGGTGCCGATGCGCGTGCCTTCGCCCGGTAGCCGCGACGTACCCAGACGGACGATACGGATGCTCATGCCTGTACGCTCCGCCCCGGGAGAAGAAAGACGCTCCGCGAGGACCGGATGATCCGGCAACGGGAATACGTGGCGTCGACGCCTACCTGACCCATCAGCAGATGGGCGGTGTCAGCGCGCTCCCTCTTCTCCCAGCATCTCCGACGCGATCGATTCCGCGATCCCCTTCGCGTCCGCCGTCTCGTCGTTGGTCAGCACGATGACGACGGTGCGATGGGACGGGATGCGCACGAACGCGACCCGCCGGCCGCCCTCGTCGCCGTACGCGGCGAGCCACGTCGTCCCGCCTCGCGTCTCGGCGGTCCAGCCCTTCGTCACGTCGACGCCCGGCCAGGTCTGTGGGTTCTCCAGCCCCAGCTCCAGGCGGTACAGCTCGTCGACGTCCGAGCTGACCCGCCCATCGGCTTCTGCCGTGGTCCGGTGCAACCCGACGGGTCCGCCGATCTGACGCGACACGCAGCGTTGGATCGGCGTCATCCGGCTCCAGCGATCCTCCGCCTCCCGTGCGGCTGCGCCCCTCGCCCCGGCAAGCTGCGACGGCGGCTCCGGCTCCGGCAGCTGGTCGCACAGCGACGCAAACACGCCAGAGAGCCGACCCAGCGGGAACTGCGGCAACGTTGTCGTCGGCATGAAGCGCTCCTGATCGGGCACGCCGTACGAAGCGTCGACGAAGACCTCGCCGTCTCGTGCGGCCAGAACCGTCGCGCCCCCGCTGGACGGATCCCGGTACGCGGCGAAGAGGCTGTCCACGAACGACTTTGTCAATGGAGTGTCCTCGATCGCACGGTGGATTACGCGTCGGCCGCCCAGGTCGTACCGGTCGCCCGGGTGCAGCGTCAGGAACGGCTTGCCCCGATCGTTCGGGTCGCGGCCGCCGTAGACGAACGCCTTGTTGCGGCCGACGATCGTCGCCGTATCGCCACGCACCACCCACGCCGTGCCCTCGTCCTCCGACATGCCGAGCAGCCGCGGGTAGCGCGGCATGATCGAGTCTGCCAGGTCGGGCAGCCGCTCGCGCGCCACCACGTGCTGGTCGATCCCGACACCGCGCAGGAACGCGAAGCCCTTCTCGTACCCGGGGTAGTCCATGATGAAGTTGTCGTTCGACGGCGCTCCCCGGACCAGGAAGTCTCCCAGGATCGTCGCGCCCGCGGAGGACCCCCCCACGACACCGCCGCGCGCGAGCACGCCGTGGAACGCCTGCTCCGCCTTCGTCCCGCCGTACGCGTCCACCAGCCGGTACTGCCGCCCGCCCTCGAACCACACGCCACCCGCGTGCCGGATCATCGCGACGAACGAGTCGGAGCTGGCCACCGCCCGGTCCGTCGTGAACAGCACCCGGACGTTGCGCGCGCCCGCCTTCCGCAGCAGCCGCGCCCCAGCCGCGTTCGGGTCGTAGGCGGTGTCCCCTCCGGCGTTCGGCACATCGAGGATCAGAGCGTCCGGCCCGCCCGCCGCGGCGATGAACCGCGACCAGATCTCGGGGCCGATCGCGCCGCCGCCCACGACGATCACGGTCCCGTCCGCCGGTCCCACTCTCGTGGATTCGGTCGCCGACGGGGATCCGTCGGACGCCTGCGCGGCGAGCAGGCTCGGCACGGCGAGGCACGCGAGCAGCGTCTGAGCGAAGACACGCATCAGACCTCCAGTGAGTATCGGTAGCGGGCTCTTGGACGGCCCTGCCGGACCGGCAACGGGAGCTTCATCGTCTCCGCGCTCGGCGCCAGGTTGGGAATCAGACATCGGGAACCCACACCAGATCGGCGTGCATCGAAACACTATGATCCCATGAGGCTTGGGGCAACCGGCACTCGCGCCGGCTTCCAGCCCAGGCCCATACCCGGGAAAAATTCCCTGTTCCCGGCTCGGCGGAGCCCGTCCGGCAGATTGGGAAATCGCCTAACTCCGCGAATGGTAAACATTTAGCGGGAACGCCCCAACAGGGCATGCGGCTTGCCCCTACGGATGATCGGCGACGAGTTCGTCGAAGTTCGGATACCCAGGCACAGGAGGCAGTGAATGATCGGACAGACGAAGCGGTTCTTGACGCCCGTGCTCGGCGCGGCGGCCCTGCTGGTGAGCGGCTCGCTCGCGGCGCAGGAGCCCACGGCGGCGGCCGAGGCGGCGCCGGCTTGCACGGCGACGATCACGCCGCAGGCGCTCAAGGTGCAGGATCAGGCGTTCCACCTGCAGGTGGCACTGCCTCAGCAGATCGGCGAGCCGAGCGCGGTGACGATTCAGGAGGAGGGCAGCGGCGTGGTGGTCGCGCTCGCCCAGCCGAAGACAGAGGACGAGGCCGAGGCCAAGACCGAGGCGGCCACCGAGGAGGCGCCGACTCCGACGCCCCCGGATCTCCCGGCCAACCCGGAGAACGCGCAGCCGACCGAGGAGCCCGCGCAGGTGCTGTTTATCGACCTGAACGCGAGCGCCGCGCAGCCGGGCGCGTACACGGTTCAGCTGCAGGGCCCGCAGGGCACCTGCACCGGACAGGTGACGATCGCGGCGGGTTCGGGCTCGAACTAGCCCCGCACAGCCTTTTCATAGAGTCGGTAGCCGGAGCCCGACGGCCGCACCCCGCGGTCCCGTCGGGCTCCGGCCCGATTCTCGTTGACCGCCGTCTCGACACTTCCACTTCAGCCGTCATAGCCGTCAGGCACCGAGGCTCAACGGTCGATCTGCTTCAGCCCACCGGTGTCCCCTTCCAGTACAGCCGTGCGCATCGCCCCTCGCGCTGACGAGCCGGTCTCCAGGAGGGGCTGCGTCGCAATACGCGCCGTCCGGACGTTGGATGGGTGAGTCCCTCGCACGCCGGTCCGGACGGAGGCCGACGTGCGAATCGCCTTGCGGTGACGAGGCGACGGGTAATCCGACCGGAGGCACGATGGACGAAGAGCGCTTCAACATGGAGATCCGCAGGTTCCTCAAGACGTTCGGCATCACGGCGCAGCGCGAGATCGAGCGTGTGGTCCGCGACGCAATGGGGTCCGGCCGGATCGACGGGACCGAGACCCTCGCGGTTCGCGCCGTGCTCACGATCAATGGTCTGCTCGACGAGCACGTCGTCGCCGGCGACATCGCGCTGCAATAGCCGCGAGAGCTACGCGGCTGGATGCGCCTCGATCCTGTGAACCCACCCTCCGCGGGCCGGCCTGGGAAGCACGTGGCATGAAGCGCTGTCTGCGCGTCGCCCTCGCGGCCCTCGCGGTCGTGCCCGTCTCGTGTCGCGGGCAGACCCGGGTCGCTCCTATGGAGATCCCTCCGAGATTCGGGGTGCCGACACCGCTCCCGCCGCTGGCGGACGGCACGATCGCGATCGTCGGGGCGAACGTCATCTCCATGGCCGGCCCCGACGTCCTGGCCGATCGGACGGTGCTCGTCCGCGACGGCCGGATTGTCGCGATCGAGCCGCGCGAAACGATCGATGTCCCCGCGGACGCAGAGGTCGTCGACGCGGAGGGCCGTTTCCTGATGCCCGCGCTCATCGACATGCACGCGCACGTGCATCGCGGCGACCTGGACGCGTACCACCGGGCGGGCATCACGACGATCCGCAACATGTGGGGGACCGACGAGGTCGCGAAGCTGCGCGCGGAGCTGGCGACCGGCGCCGACTTCCCGACCCTCGTCTCCGCCGGCCCCGGGATGGACGGCGACCCTCCGGTCTGGGACGGATCCGCGGTCGTCACGGATCCGGACCAGGCCCGCAACGAGGTTCGCCGCCAGGCCGGCACCTGGGACTTCATCAAGGTCTACAACCGCCTGACGCCGCCGGTCTTCCGGGCGATCCTCGAGGAGGCCGCCGACGTCGGCATCCCCGTCGCCGGCCACGTGCCGCTGGCGTCGACCATCGGAGAGGCCACCGCCGGCGGCCTCTCCTCGGTCGAGCACATGACCGGCATCTCCGAAGCCGTCGCCAATGGGCGCAGCCCGGCGGGGTGGCTGCGCTTCGATCCGGACGCGGCGGCGGCCGTCGCACGATCCCTCGCGAAGCGCGGGACGTGGGTCTGTCCGACGCTCGCCGTGCTGCGCCACCTCGCGATCCTGAACCTGTCGCCCGCCAATGCCGCCGCGGCGCAGCAGCACCAGCGCGCCATGGTGAAGATCCTGTTCGACCAGGGAGTGCCGCTACTGGCCGGCACCGACGCCGGGATCGGCGCCGTGGACCCCGGCACCAGCCTGGACGACGAGCTCGCGCTGATCGTCGAGTCCGGCCTGACTCCGGACCAGGCGCTCCGCGCAGCGACGAGCGAAGCGGCCCGCTACCTCCGCCTCGACACCGAGATCGGCACCATCGAGGTCGGCAAGCGGGCGGACCTCGTCCTGCTCCGGGCGGATCCTCTCCGCGACATCGCCGCGATCCGAGACCCCGTGGCGCTGATCCAGCGAGGGCGACGGATCTACTGAGGCGGGTAAGGGCGTACCGGCGTACATCCGTGCGTCCGCAGCCGCACGGGCACATAGCTGCGTCCAGTCCCTGGAGCGGAGGCAGAGTCGCGGAACCCGCGACGGCGTCGAAGGGATTCGACGCTCGAGCTGCGCGGCATGGAGACGCCCGCCGCTCGGCGCGACCTCCGCGATCCGAAGCCGGAGCCTACGACATGCATCGAGGGCGCACCTCGCCCAGTTTCGCTCATCGTCGCCCTGCTGCTGGCGGCCGCGTGCGGCGGTGACCCGTCGGGACCGGCCGGCGGCCCGTACGCCCGTCGCTTCGAGACCCTCTGGCAGCGCTTCGACGCGACGTACTCCTACTTCGACTACAAGCAGATCGACTGGGACGCCGCGTACCGAGAGTACCAGCCACGGGCAGAGGCGGCGACGACGCAGGACGAGCTCACATCCTTGCTGCTGGAGATGCTGGCGCCGCTGCGAGACGTGCACGTCGCGCTGTACCGGCCGCGCGGCAGCGCGATCCCGACGTACGTCCCGCCGTACGCCACGAACTGGGATCGCGACACGTGGCTGGCGTACATCGCTCTCGCTGGGTGGCACCAGACGGCGGGCACGAGCTGGGGGTGGGGGCGCTTCGGCGACATCGGCTTCCTGCTCATCGGAGACTGGAGTCCCCAGCACGTGACGGCCGCGGGGATCGACGCGGCGCTGGACAGCCTGCGCGACACGCGCGCCCTCATCATCGACGTACGCCCCAACCCCGGCGGCGACGACAGCATCGCGCTGTCGGTGGCCGGGCGCTTCGCCGCAGCGACGACGATCGGCGGCTACGTCCAGTTCCGCGACGGCCCCGCCCACGACGACTTCGGCCCCCTCCTCCCGAAGACCGTCTCGCCGCGCGGCCCCTGGCGCTACGCGAGCCCGGTCTTCCTGCTCGTTGGCCGCGGCGTCTTCAGCAGCGACGAGCAGTTCGTCGCCGCCATGCGGGAGCTGCCGCAGGTGCGGGTGCTCGGCGATACGACCGGCGGGGGCACCGGCAACCCGGGCGTCTACGACCTCGGCGACGGCTGGAGCTACTCGGTCTCCCGCTGGATCGGCTACACCGCGCAGATGGAGGTGATCGAATGGAACGGCATCGCCCCGGACGAGGTGGTGCCGTGGAGCGCGCAGGACTTCGCCCGCCACTACGACCCCGTGCTCGAGCGCGCGCTCGTGGAGGCGGAGGCGGCGGGCGCCTCGACGCCATAAGGACCGAAAGCGGGTGCCCCTGCGATTCCGGCGGATCGCGGCGCCGGGGACTACATTCCAAGCCATGCTCCTGACCGACCTGGTCCACGCTTCCGACCGCGCCGCGGCGACTTCTTCCCGGAAGGAGAAAATCGCGGTCCTGGCCGATCTGCTCCGGCGCGCCTCCCTCGACGACGAGGCGATCGCGGTGGCGTGGCTGAGCGGCGTGCTGCCGCAGGGGCGGATCGGGCTGGGTCCCGCGGCGGTGCGCGATGCGTGGCCGCCGGCAGCCGCGCTGTCGCCCGTACTGGGCGTGGTGGAGGTCGACGCGGCGTTCGAGCGCATGGCCACGGTGGAGGGCCCGGGCTCGACGGCCGAACGCGTCCGTCTCCTCTCCGACCTGCTCGCCCGCGCGACCGAGCGGGAGCGGGACTTCCTGGCCCGCCTGGTCCTCGGCGAGCTCCGGCAGGGAGCCCTCGAATCACTCATGGCCGACGCTGTGGCGAAGGCGACGGGCCTGCCAGTCTCGACGGTCCGTCGCGCGCTGCAGCTCACCGGCGACCTGCCGACGGTCGCGGCCGCCGCCCGGCGGGGAGGCGCGGACGCCCTCGCCTCCTTCGGGATCCGGCTGTTCCGTCCCATTCAGCCAATGCTCGCCTCGACGGCCGAGGACCCCGTCGACGCGCTGGCGAAGCTCGGCAGCGCGTCGCTCGACTGGAAGCTCGACGGCGCGCGGGTCCAGGTGCACCGTCAGGGCGACGAGGTGCGGATCTACACCCGTCGCCTGAACGAGGTGACGGACGCCGCGCCGGAGCTGGCGGAGGCCGCGCTCGCGCTTCCCGCTTCTTCCCTCGTGCTGGACGGCGAGGCCATTGCGCTAGCGCCCGACGGGCGGCCGCGCCCGTTCCAGGAGACGATGCGCCGCTTCGGACGACGGCTGGACGTGGAGCGGATGCGCCGGGAGCTACCGCTGTCCCCCTTCTTCTTCGACCTCTTGTTCGTGGACGGCAGCTCGCTCATCGACCGGCCCGCGCAGGAACGCTTCGCGGCGCTGGACGAGCTCGTGCGGCCGGAAGACCGCGTGCCCCGGCTCGTCACGGGCGACGCCGACGCCGCCGCGGACTTTCTGCGAGCCGCGCGCGCCGCGGGTCACGAAGGGCTGGTCGCCAAGTCGCTCGACTCCACCTACGACGCCGGCCGCCGCGGCGGAGCGTGGCTCAAGCTCAAGCCCGCCGACACGCTCGACCTCGTCGTGCTCGCCGCCGAGTGGGGCCACGGCCGCCGGAAGGGGTGGCTCAGCAACCTGCACCTGGGCGCCCGCGACCCCGAGCACGGCGGTTTCGTAATGCTCGGCAAGACTTTCAAGGGGATGACCGATCGGGTGCTCGAGTGGCAGACCCGGGAGCTGCTGGCGCGGGAGATCGGGCGGGAGGGGCACATCGTGCACGTGCGTCCGGAGCTCGTCGTCGAGGTCGCGTTCGAAGGACTCCAGTCCAGCCCCCGCTATCCCGGCGGCCTGGCCCTCCGCTTCGCGCGCATCAAGCGCTACCGGACCGACAAGACGGCGGAGGCGGCGGACACGATGGCGCGGGTGAGGGAGATCGCGGCAGCGCGCGGCGGATCGTGAACGACCGATCGGCCCGGCGCCCGCGGTGTGCCAGAGCTGATCCGTCGAGCGCGTCAACTGCGGAGCGGTCGGCCGCGGAGGCCATCCCCTTCGCGTTTTGCCGCGCGATTGGGCGCCGCGGCCGCGCGCGATCAGCAGCGGTCTTACACCCGATCCAGCGAATACCTGACAGACAAGGTCCCGGCCCCGGCGCACGTTTGGGAGGGACCGGTCCGCTCGTCCGGGCCGGTGCCACGCGTGCAGGAACCGCCGGGACTCGTACCGCCCCGGGCCGGCATGCGGCGGGCGAGTTGGCGCTGGAGGCGCGCATGAAGCCGAAACCGCAGGTCCACGGAACGCTCGCCCCCGGATTCGAGGAGGTGGGCGCCGAGTTCGAGCGCAACTTCTCGGAGCGGCGCGAGATCGGCGCCGCCGTCGCCGCGTACTGGCGCGGAGAGAAGGTGGTTGATCTGTGGGGCGGCCGGCGCAGGCCCAATGGCGATGAGCCATGGGAGCGCGACACGATGGTCGTCGTCAATTCCGTCACCAAGGGCCTCTCGGCCATGACGCTCGCGGTGGCGAACGCAAGGGGCTGGCTCGACTACGACGCGCCGGTCCGGAGCTACTGGCCCGAGTTCGCGCAGAACGGCAAGGCCGGGATAACGGTGCGTCAGCTCCTCGGGCACGAGGCCGGGCTCGTCGTGCTCGACGAACCGCTCACGCTCGAGAAGCTGCGCGACCTCGACTCGGTGGCGCGGCTGCTCGCGCGGCAAACGCCCCAGTGGGCACCCGGCACCCGGCACGGCTACCACACGCTGACGGTCGGGCTGTACATGCAGGAGCTGATCCGTCGGGTGGACCCCGCGCACCGGACCCTCGGGCGGTTCTTCCGCCAGGAGATCGCCGAGCCGCTGGGCCTCGACTTTCACATCGGGCTCCCGCCCGATGTCCCGGACGAGCGCCTTGCACGGATCCAGACGCTGTCCCCGTGGCGCGGGCTTCTGGCGCTGCTTTACACGCCTCCCGCGGTGACGCTGAAGATGATCACGCCGGGCTCGCTCCTGCGACGGTCCTTCGTGGGCCTCGCCGCGGACCCGAACGACCGGCGCTACCTGGAGGCCGAAGTGCCCGCGGGCAACGGCGTGGGCACCGCGCGCGCGATCGCGCGCGCGTATTCGGCATTCGCCGAGGGCGGCGCCGAGCTCGGCATCACCCGCGGAACCTTCGCCCGCCTCATCGCGCCACCCGACGTGGCGGAGCCAGAGGACGTCGTGCTCGGGGTGCCGTCGTACTTCTCGCTCGGCTTCCTGAGGCCCGGGCCACAGCCCTCCTTCGGATCGAGCCCTCGGGCCTTCGGTGCTCCGGGTGCCGGCGGCTCCTTCGCGTTCGCAGATCCCGACGCACGGCTCGGCTACGCGTACGTGATGAACCGACTGGACTTCTATCTGGAAAACGATCCCCGCGAGAAGACGCTGCGCCGAGCCCTGCACCGGGCGATCGGCCGGCTCGCCCTCGATCGGCCGGAGCGCATCGCCCGCCCGCGGTCCGAGCAGGTCGCCGTGCAGCCCGGATGAGCGTGCGGGGCGAGGAGCCGGTCCGTAATCCATAGGACCGAACAGCCGTCGAATGGATGACCGAAAACGCCCAAAGTGGGCGGCGGCCGCGGCCAGCCTGGGTGTTTCGCCGCACCATATCGGGGAAAACACCCGAAGTGCCCGGCAGTCGAAGCCAGTGTGGGCGTTTCGCCGCGCTCTATCCCGGAGAACGCCAAAGTGCCCCACAGTCGCGGCCAGCGCGAGCGTGGGCTATGCCGCCGAGCCCCTCACTCGCTGCGGCCGCTCAGGTGCCCGAGCCGCTCTTGCGCGTACGCGACCAGGGACTGCAGCCCCGGATCCGCGTTCTTCCACAGGTGGACGAAGCGGGAGTACTCCTCCGTCGCCTGCTGCTGCTGCCCGAGGCGCTCGTAGATCTGCGCGCAGCGGAGGTGGATCATGGGGATGAACGCCGGCTCGTGGTTGGTGAGCTTCATGGCGTTTCGATACCAGTCCAGCGCTTCGCGGTCGCGGCCGAGCTGGTAGAGCAGCTCGGCCTTCCAGAACCGGCCGAGCTCGAGGTTCAGGATCGAGCTCGGCCCCATCGGCGGAGGCAGGCTGTCCGGGTCGGTACGCAGTAGCGCGAGGGCCTTCTCCGTCTGCCCTGCGCGCGCGGCGACCTGCGCGCGCAGCTGGGCGGCGAGGGCGTGTACCGTCGGCTCGTAGTCGCCGGCGCCAGGAAGGCTGTCGAGCGCCTGCGCCGCGCGCAGCGCCGCGTCGCCATCTCCGAGTCGCGAATCGAGGGCACCCATGAGGTAGAGCCGCACGTGCGGGCGCAGCCGCGCGGCGGGTTGGGTGGCGCCGGGCGCCGCGACGGAGTCCCAGCGGGCGACGCTGCGTCGGACCGCGACGAGATCCTCCCGCGGCACGGGGATGAACGGCAGCAGCGCGGCCGCCACGACCTCCGACTCGTAGTCGGGAGCGAACCGAACCGCCTGCTGCCCATAATCCCAGGCCGCGTCCCACCGTCCGCCCTCCAGTGCCAGATCCATGAGCACGCCGTAACCGAAGCCGCGCGTGCGGGCGGCCCCGGCCGAGTCCGCGTACCGGCTCGCGATCCGGATCGCGTCCGGCACGTCCTCCGTGAGCTGCACGGGGTAGACGGCCTCCTCCAGTTGGGGCGGTGCCGCTGTTCCGAGGAAGCGGTCGACGGCGCCGGCGGCGATCACCGAGTCGGCGTGCGCCATCGTATCCAGGACGGCGTATGTCGGCACCATCGTGGAGTCACCCCTGAAGGCGGCCGTCAGTCGCGACGCCTTCTGGAAGTCCTGCTCGCCGACCGCGAGCGCGGCCATCGTTCATATCGGGCACAGGAACTTCGGGTCGTCATCGAGCACGCTGCGCAGCAAGTCCTGGGTCTCGTCCAGAGAGCGGCCCTGCGCCGGCGCGGCCGCGACCAGCATCTCCGCGAGCTGGTACGTCGCCTCCATGTCCCCGGGGTAGTCCCGCAGCAGCTCCCGGTAACGCCGCTCCCCCTCCGCCATGCGGCCGTGCAGCGGCGCGTCGAAGGCCAGGAGCAGGCGCCGCTCCCGATCGCCCAGATGGGAGCTCACCATGACGGCGCTCTCCGCCGCGCGGTGCGCGAGCTCGATGCGACGACGAGATGAAGCCGCCACGGCCAGCCGGTAGTAGGCGAGCGCGAAGGTGGTGTCCAGCCGGACGGCATTCTGGAAGCCGGCGATCGCGCTGTCGTAGCGGGCGGACCGCAGGAACTGCTCCGCGCCCAGGTACGCCTTCAGCGCCGGCAGCGACTCCGTCGTCACCGCAGCGGTCCGCGCCAGCTCGGCGCCATGTCCTTCGCGGAGCGTCGCCATCAGCTTCGCCGAGAGCTGATCGACCAGTGAGAACAGCTCCGTGGTGTCGCCCTCGACCTGCGCCGTTCCGACGGCCGCCGACGCGGAATCGCCCTCGTCGTACAGAGACGCGTCGATCCGCACGCGCCCGGCGGTCTCGTACACGCTGCCGAGCAGGAACAGTCGCGCCCCGAGTCGATCCGCCAGCTCACGACCCTGACGCGGATCCATCTGCGTCGCCCCGTCGCCGGACGCGACCGTCAGCACCATGCCCGGCGCGACCGAGCGGAGGTTGGCCGCGCCGTCCAGATTGCGGCTCAGCAGATCGACGAGCCCCTCGCGCAGGTACGCTACGGACTGGCCACCGCGGACCGTGAACGGCAGCACCGCCAGCGCCTGGGGATCCGCCGCTTCGCCGCGGCCCCCGCGCCGGAACGCGTAGAAGCCGGCTCCCCCCATCCCGAGGACGAGGATCGCGGCCGCGGCCCACCCGAGACGCCGCCCGCCGCTCGTGCCGCCGCCCGCCGCCCGCTCAATCGCCCCGCCCGCGGTCAGACTCTCCTCCGCGTCCGAGCGGTCGCGCCGGACGCCTTCCGGCGACCAGTCGAAGGCCCACGACAGCCCGAGCGCCACGGGCAATCCGAGGATGGCGAGGACGACCAGCACCGTATTCACCCACGCCGGCACGCCCAGCGGGGCGAACGTGAGCTGCGCTCCCTCGAGCACGACGAAGGCGCCGCCCACGTACGCCGCCGCGACGTGGAACACGCGACGACGCCGCAACTCGCGAATGAATCGCTGGATCGAGGACGGCCCCTGAGCCATGGAGTCCACTTCGCGCCCCGTCGGCGGCGCGCGCGGAAGGTGACGGGCTTGCGGCGGGAACGGCTATACTATCGCACCTCGTACGAAACCCCGGCAAGCCGGCCGACGCCCGACCCCGGCTCGAAAACCATCGGCGAATCTGTTCCGGCTTCCGACTACCACCACGCGGGACTCCCCGATAACACGCCGCCGCCCAATCGCCCATATAGAGCGCGCGACCCCCACCGATGGGCTGCCGCCCGGCTGATCCCGCGAGGAGGCACGACCGCGCCGTTCGAGGATGTTCGGTCTGGTCGGGCCGGCGTGCTTGACCCCGTGGTTAGCAATCGCTAACTTCTGACCATGAGTTCACCCGCTCCCTTCTACGTGAAGCAGGACGACCCTCCGGCGAAGCGCGAGATCCTGCGCGCGGCCCTCACGCTCTTCAGCCGCCAGGGACTCGCGGCGACCAGCGTGCGCGACATCGCCGCGGAGAGTGGATATACCAACCCCGCGCTCTACAAGCACTTCGCGAGCAAGGACGATCTGGCGCTCTACCTCTTCGAGACCTGTCACGCACGCGTCTGGAAGATCTGTTCGACGGCGCTCTCCTCGGGCGAGGGCTTCGACGAGAAGCTGAACGCGTACATCGCCGCCTGGCTGCAGCTGCTCGACGACGAGCCGGAGGCGCTCGCGTTCCTGTCGGACAGCGCTCGCGTCCTCTGGCCGCGAGCCCGAGCGGGCCTGCGCCGGAGGACGATGATCGGCCTGGCTCGGTCGCTGGTGCGGGAGGCGCCGGGGGTCCGCGGTCGCGCCGCCACGATCGACCCGGACGTCGCCGCCGCGACCATCGAGGGCACCCTGGCCGAACTCGGCCGCATGATCGAGGTCGGCGTCGTTCGCGGACCCGCGCGCCGGTGGCACGGCAGGCTGGTCGCCCTGTTCCGCCGGCTCGTCGGCTGATTTTTTTTACCCCGTGAGTTAGCGAACGCTAACTACCGTCGACTCTTCGGAAGGAGACAAGCTCATGTTCGCCGTCGACCATGCCGCGACCGCGCTGCTGATCAAGCGGCGCTATCCCACCGTGTCGCTCGTTCCGCTGCTCCTCGCTGTCCAGGCGATGGAGCTCGCGTGGGTGCTCCTGAACTTCCTCGGAATCGAGCGGACGACCACGGGACCGGTCGTACGGAGCGTCGCCGACATCCATCTGGCTTACATGCCGTACTCGCATTCGGTTGCGACGGCGCTCGGCGCGGCGCTGCTGGCCTGGCTGGTGATCGAGCGGGGCACGGGCCGGCGCGAGCTCGGACGCGCGGTCGCTCTGGGAATCGCCTCACACCTCGTGCTTGACCTCCTGACGCACGCTCAGGACATCGTGCTCGCGCCGGGAGTAGCCTCGCCGAAGCTGGGTCTCGGCCTGTACGACGCGGCGCCGGTGGCAGCGTTCGTTGTGGAGCTCGCGTACGGCGTGGCGTGCTGGGGGATCTACCGAGGTGGACGGGGCCTCCTGGCGCTGGTCGTGCTGGGAAACCTCGCCGACCTTTCGCTTCTCTCCCCTGCCGTTCCGGGACCGGAGGGTTGGCTGGCGGGTCATCCGGAGGTGGTGGTCGGCCTCGTCGCCGCACAGATCGTCGTCACGTTGGCGCTGACCGGCGTGCTCGCACGGCGGGAGGGCGGGGAGGGAGTCCCCGCTGCGGCGATGGCCCGGCTCCGGGCAACGTGATCCTCGTCGGTCCCGGGTCGCGGGCCGTAGGCGCCGCACCCCGGCGGAGCCGAACCTTTCCTTGCGCACAGCGTGGCGGGATCCGGCGAAGGGAACTTCGCTTCGCGTTGTCGAGTTCTCGGAATCCGAAGAGCGCCGGACCGCACGGCGCACGAGCGGCGCCCTTTCACGATTTTCCGGCGATGACCATGCCTTACCGATACTCGTGGACCCTGATCCTCGTCGCGGCCCTGGCCGCCTGCAGCGGCGACTCCGATCCGATCACGCCCGAACCGCCCGATCCTCCCGCCGCCGCGGGATTACTGAGGGACGTCGTGCTCTCGAACCTCCCGTCGCCGTATTACCACTTCGCGTACGACACCGCGGGCCGGATCACGGCCGCGTCCTTCGCGTCGGGACTCAGGAAATACGAGGTGGCATACGACGGCGGCAGGATCACGGAGATGCGAGAAGTGGCCTACCTGGGCAACGACACCGTTACGGCGGGGGACAGGCTGGAATACTTCTACGACGACGCCGGTCGAGTCGCCGTGATCTCCTACGTCAATACGAACGGGCTCGTCTACACACGTCTCGTCTTCACGTACGACGGCGAGAGGCTCACCCGGATCGAGCGGCAGGTGAAGGTCACCGACGGCTTCATCATCGACAAGCTGACGGCGCTGACGTACTACGCGGACGGCAACCTGCTGGAGCTCGCCGTGCGCCGTCCGGCAATCGACGGGCAGCCGGAAACGACGACCGTCGACATCTTCGAGCGCTACAATGACGGGATCAACGTCGACGGCTTCGGCCTCATCCACGAGGAATTCTTCGATCACCTGTTCCTGCTGCCCGGAGTGCAGCTCCAGAGAGGCAACCCCGGCAGGGCGATCCGCGGCGGCGACGGCATCAACTTCGAGGTCGACTACAGCTACGTCTACGACGATGCTCATCGCCCGCGGTCGAAGAGCGGAAATCTGACGATTTCGAACGGCCAGGATGCGGGACGGACGTTCCGGATCGGGTCGACGTTCTCGTATTACTGAGGCTGCGGAGGCGAAGCATGTGGATCGGAGACTTCCACCGCGCGGCGGTGCCGTTCGCCGCCGCGCTCGCCGGATGCGTCGCGCTCGCTTCGAGCCCCACCGTCGCGGGAGCGCAGCAGCCGATGCCCGTCGTACGCGGCGTTCTCATTCACGTCGACGCGACCGCCGGCCCTGACACCGTCGTGTTCCGTCGCTCCACCACCCGGGCGGGCGTCGACTCGGTGACGGGGACGCGAACGGTCGTGACGCGGGTCCTCAGTGGGGAACACGCGGGTTTGCGGAGGCCACGTGGGTGGAGCGCCGGCCTGCCCTACGGCCCTGGTGGGTTGCCGCGCTCAGCCGCCTCGAGCCCGTCGAGGACGACCTCGAGTCCACTGGTGAATTCCACATCCGGCGGAACGGCGGCGGCGGCGCGGGCCGTCGCCGACAGGTTTGGATACTCGTCAGCAGGCAACCCCGCGAGCACTTTCGTGCCCCTCCCCGAGAGCGGTCCGAAGTACTCCACCTGGACGGCGCCGATCAGGTAGCTCAGGAGCGTGCGGAAGGCGATCACGCGATCCTTGCCTTCGAAGCCCCCCGCTGTGAGAGCGGCGAGCATCGCCTCGCCCCAGCCCACGGAAGCCGCGCTGCTCTGACGGCGTGTCAGCAGTAGCGGAACGATCGACGGACGGGACCGCATGGCCCGCCACGCACGGCTCATAAGCGTCCTCACGCTCTGCCGCCAGTCCACATCGGTCGGCAGCCTGAGGTCAAGGGTTCCGATCACCGCTTCGACGACGAGCGCCTCGATATCGTCGCGGCCTTCCACGTAGCGGTACAGGGTCATCGCGCCGACCCCCAGCCGCGCCGCGACGGAGCGGATCGACAGCGCGTCGAGCCCGTCGCCGTCGATCACGGCGAGGGCGGCATCGGCGATGGCGGAGCGGGTGAGAGATCGGGGTCGAGGCATGGTCTTGACAAAAGATACGGCGTACGCCTATCCATGTAAAGCGTACACTGTACCCTTAAAGGAGGGCTCATGAAACACCCTCGCCGCGCGCGACGCCTCGACGACTCCACCCGGATCCCGGCTCGCGAGCTGACCAGCGTCTCGGGACGACCGATCCGTGTCCCGTGCGCCGACGCGATCGTGCACCTTCAGTTCCGGCGTTTCGCCGGCTGCCCCGTCTGCAATCTCCACCTCGCCTCCTTCGTTCGTGGGGCCCGCGAGATTCGCGGCGCCTCGATCCGGGAGGTCGTGGTGTTCCATTCATCGACCGAGGCGCTGCGTCCGCACGTGTCCGACCTCCCGTTCGATGTGGTAGCGGACCCCGAGAAAACGCTGTACAGGGAGTTCGGAGTCGAATCCTCCCTGCGCGCTATTCTCGATCCCCACGTGTGGTGGCCGATCGCGAGAGGGGTGCTGCGCAGCCTGTGGGCGGTGCTGCGGGATGGGCGCCCGGTTCCTTCGATCGATCCGGCCGGTGGTCGGCTGGGGCTCCCCGCGGACTTCCTCATCTCTCCCGACGGCCGAATCCTGGCCAGCAAGTACGGCAGGCACGCGTACGACCAATGGTCCGTCGAGGAGCTGCTCGAGATCGTCCGCGGGCCGGCGCCCGCCGGCGGGGAGCGCCAGGAACACGGACCGGGGCGGCCGCGGACCGTCGGGTCCGCCAGCCTCGCGCAGCCGGTCGCCGCGGCAACAGTAGAGCGATCGGTCGCAGGGAGGGAACCATGATCTACTACAGGATCGCCCTGTTCCTGCACATCGTCGGCGCCCTCGGGCTGTTCGTGGGGCTGGGCCTCGAGTGGATGAGCGTGCGGCAGCTTCGACGGGCGTTCACCGGCGGGGAAGCGATCGGGTGGATCCGCCCCCTGGGGTCGCTGCGCCGGCTGTATCCGGCATCCATGGCCGCGATCCTCGCCTCCGGGCTGTACATGACTGCCGCTGGCTGGGGTCGCGTCTGGTGGGCCGTCTTCGGGCTGATCGGGATGGTGCTCATCGCCGCGATCGGACGCGGGCTCGCCGGCGGACGCATGAGCGCCGTCCGGCGCGCGACCTTCGAGGAGGGCGGTCCGCTCTCCCCGGCTTCCCGCGCCCTGCTCCGAGACCCGGTCCTCTGGGGCTCGGTCCAGGCGCGCGTCGCACTCGCGCTGGGGATCGTCTTCCTGATGAGCGTCAAGCCCGGCCTGACGGGATCCCTCGCAACGCTCGCTGTCGCTTCGCTCGCCGGGATCGCCGCGAGCACGCGCGCCTGGGGGCGCCGCTCTGAGAGCGACTCGACGGTGACAGGTGCTGGCTCCCACAAACAACCACTCCTCGCAAAGGATTAGAAGGTCGTTGAAGTACTGGGTTGCGGGCGGCACGGGGCCATCTCCAGCCCTGGCGCTCCTCCCCGGTGGCGTTCGACATCGCGTCGTCGCGCCGCCTCGGATCTGGCCCGTGGCGCCCGCAACGCGGCTCGCTCCAGTTCTTCAGCGGCCTTCTAGAACCATGACCATGGATCACGCGACTCTCGCCGAACTGTACCGCTCGGCCTTCTACAGCGGGGACATGGAGTCCCTGCGTGGGCTACTGATCCCCGATTTCACCTTCTCGGGGCCGGCGGCCACATATCACGATGTGGACACGTTCCTGCGGGCCTCCAATCACGTCGGAAAGATCGTGAAGTCCGTGGAAACGCGGACGGTCCTGGACGCCGCGGATGAAGCCTGCGCGATCCTCACTCTCGTGGTGGATCATGAGGTCGAGCGCTTCACCATGGTCGAGTATTACCGCTTCGAGGGTGACCGCATCGCCTCCGTCGAGACGATCTTCGACACGGGCCCGTTCCTGCGCCGTTCCGCCGAAACCATGGAGGTCGCGGTCGATCCGGTGTGCCACATGAGCGTCAGGAGGGATGCCGCTGCGGCCACGCGCGAGCACGGCGGTTCGATCTACTACTTCTGCAGTGACGGGTGCGCCATCGCGTTCGAGCAGGACCCGGTCCGGTATCTGGCGCGACGGTAGAGCTCGTGTCCGGAGGTCGAGCGGACGCGGCTGTGCGGCCGCGGCATCTACGAGGTCGCGGCGCGGCCGTGTCTTGACACTATTACACGATATGGTGTAAAATACGCCATGACCTGCACGCCCGATCCCGCCGCCGGTCCCAGGACGCTGGGCAAGCTCACGCCACGCGACCGACCGCTCATCGATCCGGCGCGCGCGACGGCTCTGAGCCGCCTGTTCAAGATCTTCGCGAACGACACCCGGCTCCGCGTCATGCACGCCCTGGAGCGGGAGGGCGAGCTGTGTGTCACCGATCTCGCCTCGGCGATCGAAATGGCGCCGCAGGCCGTCTCGAACCAGCTGCAGCGGCTGGCGGACCGCCGCATGGTGGCGGCCCGACGGGAGGGCACGCGGCTGTTCTACCGGATCAGCGACCCGTGCGTGGCGGGCATTCTCGACCTGGGCTTGTGTCTTTTCGAGGAGACGGGCGAACCCGAAGCGCGGCGGGGCGCCGCGGCCGGATCCGCACAAGGATGACCGGTGACACGGCCCGCAGCGAGCACACCGAAAAGCACGTGGCGCCGATCGGCCGCGCGCGCGTCGCGTACCACGACGAAGGAAGCGGAGCGCCGGTCCTGCTGCTGCACGGATGTCCCTTCGGATCGTTCGTGTGGCGCCGGCTGATCCCCGTCCTCGCGCCGACGCACCGCTGTATCGCGCCCGACCTGCTGGGGCTCGGGGATACCGAGACCGAGGACGGGGCGGACTGGTCGCTCCGCGCGCAGGCCGACACGATGCTCGGCCTGCTGGATGCCATCGGCATTGAGCGCGCCCACGTCATCGGACACGACCACGGCGCCGCCGTGGCGCAGGTCCTCGCCGCCGAGCACCCGACGCGTATCGATCGGCTCATCCTCAGCGACGCCGAAGCGTACGACAACTGGCCCTCCGCCGAGGAGCGGCCGTTCGTCCGGGCGACGCAGATTCCGCTCGTCGGCGATCTGGTGCTCTGGCTCTGGTCGCACAGGTCGGTGCTGCGAGCCACGCTCGTGCGCGCGAAGGCCGTGCACGAGCCCGGAAGGCTTTCGGCCGACTTCGTCTCGGAGATGATCGAGGCGAACCTCCGCAGCCGGCATCGCAGGCAGAGGACCGCGCGCTTCCTCGCCGGCCAGTTCGATCAAGCGAACAACCGGGTCACGCTGGACGTGCTGAACGGCCTGCGCCGATTCGATCACCCGACGCTGCTCGTGTGGGCCGAGGACGACGCGCACTTCGGTCCCGAGTGGGGGGAGCGGCTACGCCGCGACATCCCCGGGGCGGAGCGGCTCGAGCTGCTCCACGCCACGGGGCACCTGCTCATGGAAGAGCGGCCGGACGCGTTCTGCCGGCTCGTTCGAGACTTCCTCGCCTGAAACGTCATGGGATGGCTCCGGTGGTTCAGCATTGTTTCCATCGTCCTTGTCGCCTGGGGCGTGGTGTTCGCGGCCTTCGGGTTGCGGATCCTGCCGGTCGACCGGGACGTCGTGCTCTCCTGGGAGAGTGCGCTGTACGGGGCCATCATGGCGGGCTGGGGCACGACCCTGTTCTTCGTTGGGCGGGTCGCCCTGCGCCGGCGCGATCCCGAGCTGATCAGGCCGCTTCTGCTCGGGATCGTCGTATGGCTGATGCTCGAAGCCGCGTTCTCCGCCCGCTTCGGCGTCTGGTTCAATGTCGGCGTCGACGCGGGCGTGCTTGCGCTCTTCGGCGCGCCATTGATCGCGACCCTGCGGGGCGCACGACGGGAGGCCGGAACCACGCCCTGATCGACTGGCGCTCCGCCGCCGTCCATCACCCGGTTCTCGTCGATCGGCAGGTTCCGCTCCGGCAGGGACGGCGTGACACCCCTCCCCCTCGCCCCGTAGCTTGGCCTGCGGATCATCAGCGCCCGGAACCGTTCGGAGCGACACGGGGTGGGAGACCGAATCATTTGGGGGTTGCTCGCCCTTTCAGGCGCCGGCGTGACCTTGCCGGCAACCGTATGCGCGCAGAACACCGAGCCGCGGGCCATCGGCGCGACGACGCCTCTCGTCCTTCGAGCGGGCTCCGCGCCCGACGGCGTACGCCTGGACGGCCACGTGGACGACCCCGCCTGGGCGGGTGCGGACTCGGTGGAGCTACGGCAGGTCGAGCCGCGCGAGGGTGCGACGCCCACGGGCCGGACCGTCGTCCGGGTTCTCGCCTCCCCGGACGCGCTGCTGATCGGCATCCGGGCGGACGACCCGGATCCCTCCGGGATCGTGAGCTTCGCGCGCCAGCGGGATGCGGACCTGGACAGCGAGGACCACCTGGAGATCGTGCTGGACACCTATCTCGACGGCCGCTCCGGCTACGTTTTCACGGTGAACCCGAACGGCGCCCGGTACGACGGCCTCATCACGGGCGAGGGGCTGTCGACGAACTCTAACTGGGACGGCGCGTGGCGGGCGGCAACCGCCCGCACGACGAGGGGATGGTCCGCCGAGATCCTGATCCCGGTGAAGACGCTGCTCTTCCGGCCGGGGCTGACGGAGTGGGGCTTCAACGTCGAGCGCCGGACCCAGCGCCGCCAGGAGACGGACCGCTGGGCGAGCCCCGAGCGGGACCACGAGGTGACGGAGATGGGACGCGCCGGCCGACTGACCGACCTGCCGCGCTTCGATCTGGGCATCGGGCTCACGGTGCGGCCGTCGCTGAACGGCGGCGGTGGACGGGACACGGCGACGTCGCCGTTCAGCACACGCGGCGACGCGAGCCTCGACGTCACGCAGCGACTCGGACCCAATACGCTGGCCTCCCTCACGCTGAACACCGACTTCGCCGAGACGGAGGTGGACACCCGGCAGGTCAACCTCACGCGGTTCCCGATCTTCTTCCCCGAGAAGCGTACGTTCTTCCTCGAGGGCGCGGACATCTTCGACTTCGGGCTGGGCACGGAGGAGGACGTCGTCCCCTTCTTCAGCCGGCGCATCGGATTGCTGGCCGGCGAGCAGGTGCCGCTGCGGGCGGGCGGCAAGGTGAACGGCCGGCTCGGCGGTACGAACTTCGGCGCGCTGGTCGTGCGCACGGGCGCTCTGGACACGCTCGCGCCGCCCGCCACAATGGCGGTCGTGCGCGTCAAGCAGAACGTGCTGCGCCAGTCGTCCGTGGGCGTGATCGCCACGGTCGGCGACCCGCTCGGACGTCCGGGTAGCTGGCTGGCGGGACCCGACCTCACGTACCGGACGTCGCGCTTCCGAGGCGACAAGAACTTCCTGGTGGGGGTCTGGGCGCTCGCGCTCGGCCGCGGCGACCTGGGCAGCGGCGACCGCACAGCGGCGGGACTCAGGATCGACTACCCGAACGACCTCTGGGACATCTCGCTCGACTACAAGCGCATCGGCGGCGCGTTCGACCCCTCACTCGGCTTCGTCCCCCGTTCGGGCGTACACCTCGCCAACCTGAGCTACACGTGGCAGCCGCGACCGCGACATCCCATCGGGCCGCTGCGCATCCGCCAGTGCTTCTGGGAGAACGAGCTCAGCTACGTCGCCGGGCTCGGCGGCGGCTGGCAGAGCTACCGGTACTTCATGGCGCCGATCAACTGCCGCATGGAGAGCGGGGACCGCTTCGAGTTCAACATCGTGCCGGAGGGGGAGCGGCTGGCCGAGCCGTTCGAGATCGCGGACGGCGTGACGATTCCGACGGGGTCCTACCACTTCTGGCGCTTCCGTCTGGAGGGCGGTCTCGCGGCCAAGCGGACGTTCAGCGCGCAGGCCACGTGGTGGTTCGGCGGCTTCTACGACGGGCGTCTCGACCAGCTCGAGCTCACCGCCTCGTGGAAGCCGGCGCCGCTCCTGATCGTCGAGCTCGACGGAGAGCGCGACATCGGGCGGCTGCCCGAAGGCCGCTTCGTCCAGGACGTCTTGAGCACCCGGCTACGGCTGAACGTCTCGCCCGACCTCGGGATCACCAGCCTGCTGCAGTACGACAACGAGTCGCATTCGATCGGCACCAACACGCGCCTGCGCTGGAGCTTCAGCCCGCTGGGCGACGTCTTCGTCGTCTACAACCACAACCTGCGCACGCGCGATCCCCTCACGCGGCGACGCGGGCTGACCTTCGAGTCGAACCAGCTCGCTCTCAAGCTGGAGTATGCGTTCCGTTACTGATGGCGGGGAGCGCCGCTGCGTCGGGATCCGTGGGAGGGGATGAAGGACTTCGGTACACGCGTGGACCCGCTTCGCCCATCCACGGGGGTGGACCCGGCCCGAGGTCCACCGAACACACGAGGTGAGAGATGAACGAGAGAAGCATCGGTCGGATCCTCCTGGCTGCCGTCGTGGCCAGCCTGGCGCTCGTCCCTGAGCCGACTGCCGCGCAGGGCGGGGCAGGCGGCGCGATCGACTGGAAGGCGGTGGACGCGGCAATGGGTCGCCCCGGAACCATGATGAGCGGCGACGTCTACCGCTTCAACATGCCGAGAGGCGATCTGACGGTGGTGGCGAACGGCGTGCGGGTCGCGCCGGCGCTCTCGCTGGGCTCCTGGATCGCGTTCAAGGCGACCGGGCCGAACGAAGCCGTCGCAATGGGCGACCTCGTGCTGACCGAAGGAGAGTACAATGGGGTGATCGCACGCCTGGAGCAGGGCGCGGTCGGACTGACCGCGGTGCACAAGCACCTCCCGGCCCACTCCCCCGCGCTGTGGTGGACGCACGTCCACGCCCGGGGCGACCCGGTGAGCATCGCGAAGACGGTGCGGGCGGCCCTCGGGCTTACCGGCACGCCCGCTGCGAGTCCGACCCCGGCGCCCGCGGCTTCATTCCCGCTGGACACCGCCGGGATCCACGCCGCGCTGGGGCATGCCGGCCGGGTGAACGGCGGCGTGTACCAGATGAGCTTCCCGCGCCTGGAGACGATCCGCGCAATGGGCATCGACGTCCCGCCGGCCATGGGCACGGCCACCGCGCTGAACTTTCAGCCGACGGGGGACGGCAAGGCCGCCGTCAACGGCGACTTCGTCATGCTGGCGAGCGAGGTGGACGCCGTCGTCCAGGCGCTGCGGGAGAGCGGCATCGACGTCGTCGAGCTGCACAACCACATGACCGACGAGGAGCCCCGTCTGTTCTTCCTGCACTTCTGGGCCGACGACGACGCGCTGAAGCTCGCGCGCGGCCTGCGCGCGGCACTCGACCGGACCAACACCGCCCGCCAGTGACTTCCAGGCGGGGGTATCCGGCCGGAATCGCGCTGGCGGCCGCCGCCGTCCTCGGGCTGGGCCTCACCTGCCACCGGCCGGACACCGCGGCCGGTCCGCCCGTGTGCGGCGGAGGCGGAACCCGCGCCTCACCGGGAGACGCAGCCCTCGAGGCCGCCGCGGTCGGGCCCGGGATCGTGCTCCGGCAGGTCGCGGACGTGCCGCTGCCCGGTCCGGCGGTCCGCTTCGACTACCAGAGCGTCGACACGGCGGCCCACCGCCTCTACGTGGCGCACATGAACGCCGGCACGCTGCTGGTCTTCGACACCCGGGCCCGCCGCGTGGTGGCAGACCTTGCCGGCTTCCCGTCCGTGCACGGCGTGCTCGCGGTGCCGGAGCTCGGGAAGGTCTACGCCACGGTGACCGGCCGGCAGGAGGTCGCGGTCGTGGACGCCACGACGCTGCGCACCACCGCGCGCCTCGGTCGCGTCGGCTATCCGGACGGTCTGGCCTACGCGCCCGGGGTGCGGCGGATCTACGTGTCGGACGAGTCGCGCGCCGGGCGGGAGCTGGTGATCGACGCGACGGACGGCGTGCGAGGCGCCATCGAGCTCGGCGGCGAGGCCGGGAACACGCTGTACGACCCGGGCTCCGGCTGCATCCTCGTGGCCGTCCAGACCCGCGACGAGTTCGTCGCGATCGATCCCCGCGCGGACTCGATCATCGGACGCTACCCTCTTCCCGGTTCCGACCACCCGCACGGACTCGCCGTCGACGCTGCGGACCGCCTGCTTTTCGTGGCGAGCGAGGGCAACGCCACGCTACAGACGGTCGACCTGCGCACGATGCGGGTGCTGTCCAACCACCGTGTCGGCGGGGGTCCGGACGTGCTCGCCTTCGACCCCACGGCGGGCCGCCTCTACGTCGCCGCCGAATCCGGGATCCTCACCGTCTTCCACCTGGCGGGTCGCGATCTGGTCCCGGACGGCAGCCTGCGCATCCCGCACGCCCACACCGTGGCCGTCGATCCCGCCAGTCACCTCGTCTACCTGCCCCTGGAGAACGTCGGCGGCCGACCCGTCCTGCGCGTCCTCTCGCCGGACGGTCCGTAGCCCGCATGATCCCACTCCCACGGGCTCTGCCCCGGCGAACGGCGGTCGTATCGGCTGGTTGACCTCACGCTCCGTTAGCAATAACTTACCGTTCGTGACTGCTTACCGATCGGACCCGTGGGTGGCGCTCGGAGACCCAACGCGCCGCGCGATCTTCGAGATCCTCGCCGACCGGCCACGCCCGGTCGGCGAGCTCGCCCGCGAGCTGCCGGTCAGCAGGCCGGCCGTTTCCCAGCACCTGAAGGTCCTGAAGGAGGCGGGCCTGGTGAGAGACCAGCCGGTCGGCACCCGGCGCATCTACCGACTCGATCCGGCGGGGGTGGAAGAGCTGCGCGCCGACCTCGAGCGGTTCTGGAGCCGGGCGCTCGCGGGCTTCAAGGCGCTCGCCGAACATCGAACGGAGGTGGAGTGAACATGACGACAAGCGCAGCAACCACGCCGGTCCGACTCCAGATCGTGGTCGACGCGCCGATCGAGCGCGCGTTCCACGTCTTCACGGACGACTTCGGCAGCTTCAAGCCGCGAGATCACAACCTGCTGAGCGTTCCGATCGCGGAGACGGTCTTGGAGCCGCGCGTGGGCGGCCACATCTACGATCGGGGCGAGGACGGCAGCGAATGCCGCTGGGCGACGCTGCTCGCGTACGACCCGCCGAATCGCGTGGTGTTCAGCTGGAACATCAGCCCGCAATGGCAGCTCGAGAAGGAAGCGTCGAAGCGGAGCGAGGTGGAGGTGCGCTTCATCGCGGAGGCGTCCGCGCGCACGAGAGTCGAGCTCGAGCACCGTCACATCGAGCGTCATGGAGACGGCTGGGAGGGCGTTCGCGAAGGCGTGGCGGGCGAAGGCGGGTGGCCCTTGTACCTGCAGCGGTATGCCGACCGGATTGCCGCAGGAGAATGAGGCCCGGCGTCAGACGGCGCTACCGCAGCGGGATGGCGGTGGCAGCGTCTCGGGCATGAGCGCGGCGACCACGTGGTGGTGGAGTTCCGGGAAAGCTTCGCGGAGTCGCTGCCCGTTCCCGAAAGCCCGTCGGGGTCACGTGGCGGGGGGACGTGTTCGCGGGCGCGCCACAATCCTCGAGCGCCGCCGAGTTCGGCACGCTGGGCATCAACCTCCGCGCGCGGAAGCCGTGCGACCAAGCGGAGTGGGCGTACTCGATCGCGGAGCTGAGCTGCGAGATCTGACGGAGCGAAGCCGATCACGAGGGAGGGCAGCAAGCCCGGCCGGGACCCGCATGACACCTGGCAACACCCGAACGACAACTGGCAGGGCGACGCAGCGACCGGTAGAGTTGGGGCGATTCGACTCTGGGACGCGCACGAAGGAGACGAGAATGCACGGCATGTCCCTCGACGACGCCTTCACGCGAGCACTCTGGACGCGCCGCGGGTTCATCGGCCGGACGGGCGCGGCCGCGATCGGCCTCGGGCTGGCGCCGGGCCTCCTCCGCGGCGGCCGCGCGGCCGGACCGGCCCGGGCCCGGATCGCGGGCCGGGAGCTGCGGCTGGGCACGAGGTTGCTGGAGGCGCGCTGGAGCCTCGACGACGCCGCGCTTCGCGCCGTCTCCGTGAGCGACGTCGCGGCCGGCCGCATCGTGCGGCCGGCGCCGGACCTCTTCACGCTCGAGCTGGCGGACGGCTCGACGCTGGCGTCCTCGGCGTTGCGCCTGGCAGGCGAGCCGCGGGAGGAGCGGCTGCGCGGCGACGCCTCGGCGGCGCGTCTGGCTGACCGGCTCGATGGTCGCGCGCTGACGGCGGAGCTGACCGATCCCGATGGCCGCCTCCAGGTCACCTGGCGGGCGCTGGCGCGGGACGGCACGGCGTACATCCGGCAGGAGCTGGAGCTGCGGGCGCTGGGCGGCGAGCTGCCGGTGACTCGCATCCGGCTGGTGGACCTCGGCGAGGCCGGCGCGCGCGTGGTGGGCTCGGTGCGTGGATCGCCTATCCTCGCCGGGTCAATGTTCTTCGCGTTCGAGCACCCGCTGTCCGAGAGCGACGTCGCCGCGGGCCGGGCGCGGGCGGCGCTCCCGCGGGAGCTGCCGCTGCGGCCCGACGCTCCGTTCCCCATCTCCGCCGTCGCCGGGACCACGCCGGCCGGGCAGCTCCGGCGCGGCTTTCTGGACTACCTCGAGCACGAGCGCGCGCACCCCTACCGCACGTTCCTGCACTACAACTCGTGGTACGACCTCGCCTACTTCACGAAGTACGACGAGGCGGGCGCGCTGGACCGGATCCACGCGTTCGGTCGCGAGCTGCACGAGCGGCGCGGCGTCGCCCTCGAGCTCGTTCCTCTTCGACGACGGCTGGGATGACCCGAGCACGCTCTGGCACTTCCATTCGGGGTTCCCCGACGGCTTCACGCGCGTACGGGAGGCGGCGGCGCGCTACGGCGCCGCGCCGGGCGTCTGGCTATCGCCGTGGGGCGGCTACGGCGAGCCGCGCGAGCAGCGGCTCGAGCACGGCCGCGAGCAGGGGTTCGAGACGAACGAGGGCGGCTTCGCGCTGTCCGGCCCGCGCTACTATCAGCGCTTCCGGGAGACGTGTCTGGACATGATCCGGCGCTACCGCGTGAACCAGCTCAAGATCGACGGCACGGGGAACGCCGCGCACGCGATTCCGGGCAGCCGCTTCGACAGCGACTTCGACGCGGCGATCCACCTGATCGGCGAGCTGCGCGAGGCCGAGCCGGACCTCTACATCAACCTGACCACCGGCACGTACCCTTCGCCGTTCTGGCTGCGCTGGGCCGACTCCATCTGGCGCGGCGGCGAGGACCACGACTTCGCCGGCGTCGGCAGCCAACGCCAGCGCTGGATCACCTACCGCGACGCCGCGACCCACGACGGCGTCGTGAAGAAGGGGCCGCTCTTCCCGCTCAACTCACTCATGCTGCATGGGATGATCTACGCGCAGCACGCGAAGAACCTCGGCCGTGACCCCGGCGGCGACTTCCGCGAGGAGGTGCGCTCCTACTTCGGCACGGGCACGCAGCTCCAGGAGATGTACATCACGCCGGCGCTGCTCTCGACCGACGACTGGGACGCCATCGCACGGTCGGCGAACTGGTCGCGCGAGCGGGCGAACACGCTGCGCGACACACACTGGGTCGGCGGCGACCCGGGCGCGCTCGAGCCGTACGGATGGGCGTCGTGGTCGCCCGAGCGGGCCGTGCTGGTGCTGCGCAACCCGAAGGACGCACCGCAGACGCTGGAGCTCGACGTCGCCGGCGCGTTGGAGTTGCCGGAGGACTCTCCACGACGCTGGCGAGCGACCAGCCCGTGGAACCCGGCCCCGGCGCCGCTGGAGCTGCGCGCCGGGCAGCCTCACGCCTTCGCGCTGCGGCCGTTCCAGGTCCTGACGCTCGACGCCTCGCCGGCGTGACCGCGCAAGGATCACTCCGACGGACCGATCGACCGGCGCATCGGGACCGCCTCCTCGAAGGTCGAGGAGTACTCGCCACGCAAGCCGGCGCCCGCAGCCCTGTCCACGATTACGAACGCGCGCGGGTGCATCTGGACGATGGACGCGGGCACCATCGCCGTGATCGGCCCCTCGACCGCTGCCTCGATCGCCCGCGCCTTCCCCTCCCCGCTGGCGAGCAGGACCAGCTCCCGCGCTTCCATGATCGTGCCGATGCCCATCGTGATCGCGTAGCGCGGCACATTCTCGAGAGAGCCGAAGAAGCGGGCATTGTCCTCGCGCGTCTTGCGCGTGAGCGTCTTCACACGGGTGCGCGAGCCGAGCGAGGAGCCCGGCTCGTTGAAGGCGAGGTGGCCGTTCGCGCCGATGCCGAGGACCTGGAGGTCGATCCCGCCCGCCTGGGCGATCTGTCGCTCGTACCACTGGCAGTGCTCATCGATCTCCGTCGCCATGCCGTCGGGAATGTGCACGAAGCGCGGCGAGACGCCAATGTGGTCCAGCAGGTTCTCGCGCATGAACCGGTGGTAGCTCTGCTCGTGATCGGCGGCGAGGCCGACGTATTCGTCCAGGTTGAACGTCGTGATCTTCGAGAAGTCCGTCGCCTGCTCACCGTGCATCCGGATCAGCTCGCGATACAACCCGAGCGGCGTGCCGCCGGTCGCAAGTCCGAGGACGAGGTCGGGCTTGCCACGCAGCCGGCTGGCGATCAGCCGCGCCGCCTCGCGGCTCACGGAATCGTAGTCATCCTTGATGATGACGAGCATGTCCTCGCCTTCCGCTGCGGTCCGAACCGAGGGGTGCTCGGCCTGGAAGGCCGTTGACGGCCTTCCAACAGGTCGCTGAGGACATCGAAGGTGCGCCACGGGCCGGCCGCGAGCAAGCTCCGCGCGCACCGGGCCGGGCACCGCTGGAGGCGGCGGACGTTCCAGGTGCTGACGCTGGGCGCCTCGACCGGGCCAATGTGCCGGCCGGTCCACGCCTGCCCGTTCTTGACGCCCCTGCCGGGGCGCCGCATCTATGGTGGCCCACCCGAACTGCCTCGGAGCAGCCGAGGCGGCTCTTCCCCGACCGGAGGTTCCCATGTACGTCCTCGTCCACCACATCGTCAGCGATCCCGGCCGCTTCTGGAGCAGCGCGAGCGACGCGCTCGGCGACCTGCCCGCCGGGCTGAAGGTGCACCAGACGCTGGCCGCCAAGGACGGCACCCGCGCGACCTGCATCTGGGAGGCGCCCTCGGTAGCCGACGTCCAGAACTTCCTCGACCCGATCACCGCCGGGATGGCTCGCAACGAGTACCGCGAGTCCGAGAACCGCGAAGGCATCGCCCTTCCCGCGATGGCGAGCGCATCCGCCTGAACCCGGGTCGGCCTCTGCGCGGCTGAGCGCGGAGCCCGCGTGCGCACCCATCCCGACGTCGCCGCCGCGCTGTACGCCTGGGGCCTGGGCGGCAGGTCGGAGGTGACGCGCCTGTCCGGCGGGCACATCAACGACTCCTTCCGCGTCGAGCCCGGCGACCCCGCGGCCGGCGGGCCGTTCCTCCTGCAGCGGCTGAACGACCGCGTCTTCCCGCGGCCGCGCCTGGTAATGCAGAATGTCACGGCCGTGACGACGCACCTGCTCCGCAGGCTGGGGGCGCCGCCAGCGGTCGCGGAGGCGCGCGGGCTGTCCGCGGCGCGCGGCGTCGGCGCCGTGCCGCTGGTGCCGACGCGACGCGGCGCCTCCTGGCACGTGGACCGCGCGGGCGGGCACTGGCGCCTCGTGCCGCTGCTCCGCGGCGTGGTGTCGCTGGAGAGGCCGCGCGGCCCCGACGACGCCCGTGAGGCGGCCCGCGCCTACGGCGCCTTCCTCGCCGCGCTCGCCGACTGGGACGGGCCGCCACTCTCCGAGGTTGTCCCCGGGTTCCACGACACCGCCGGCCGGCTGGACGCCCTCCGGCGCGCGGCCGAGGCGGACGAGCTGGGGCGTGCCGGCGGCGTCCGCGCTGAGGTGGCGGAGCTGCTACACCGCCGCGCCCTGGCAGCCGTGCTGCCGCCGCTGCTGGAGAGCGGTGAGGTCCCAACGCGCATCGCCCACAACGACGCGAAGCTCTCCAACGTCCTGCTGGACGAGCGGACCGGCCGCGCCGTCGCGGTCGTGGACCTCGACACCGTCATGCCCGGCACCGGGCTCCACGACTTCGGCGACATGGTCCGCTCCACGACGTGCACCGGCGCCGAGGACGAAGCGGAGCCGGAGCGGATGGAGGTGCGCGCCGAGCTGTACGCCGCGGTGAGCGAAGGCTGGCTCGAGACCGCCGGCGACGTCATCACGCCGAAGGAGCGCGAGCTGATGGGCTTCGCGGGCCGACTCATCACGCTCGAGCAGTCCGCCCGCTTCCTGACCGACTATCTCGAGGGCGACCGCTACTACGCGACGTCGTACGCCGACCAGAACCTGCGGCGGGCGCGGGCGCAGCTGCGGCTGCTACAGTCGCTCGAGGCGCTGGAAGGCCGTTGAAGAACCGGAATGATGCTGCGCTGGATCGGTCGCGCCGCTGGTCCGCGCCAAGCCTCTTGCCCGCCACCGGGTCGCCGACCTATGAATCCCCGACCGATTTTCTTCCGCACACCCGCTGCGGGATTTCGCTCCTCTCATCAAAGCAGATCCCATGCCCGGGACGGAATCGAGCCTGCCGCCGGAGGCCACCGGACGCGACCGGCCCCACCTGACCCGCCGTTTCGGGCTGCTACCGGCGACGGCGCTGAACATGACCAACATGATCGGCGTCGGACCCTTCATCACCATCCCGCTGCTGATGTCGGCGATGGGCGGGCCCCAGGCGCTGCTGGGCTGGGTCGTGGCGCTGGTGATCGTGGTATGCGACGGCATGGTGTGGAGCGAGCTGGGCGCGGCAATGCCAGGCTCGGGCGGCTCGTTCCACTACCTCCGTGAGGCGTTCGGCGCCAATTCGTTCGGACGAGCCATGGCGTTCCTTTTCGTCTGGCAATTCGTCTTGAGCGGCCCGCTCGAGATCGCTTCGGGCTACATCGGCTTCGCCGGTTACGCCGGCTATATCTGGAGGGGCATGACCCGCCCGGAGGTGCTCGGGGTCGTGGCGCTGGTGGGGCTGGTCAACATCGTGCTGCTGTACCGGCGCATCCATTCCATCGCGAAGATCACGGTCAGCCTGTGGATCGGCACGTTACTCACCGTGCTGGCGGTCATCGTGACGGGCGCCATGCACTTCGACCCGGACATGGCGTTCTCGTTTCCGCCCGGCGCTTTCAACTTCTCGCTCGGCTTCTTCCTGGGCCTGGGCGTGGCCGCGCGCATCGGCATCTACGACTATCTCGGCTACTACGACATCTGCTACATCGGCGACGAGGTGCGGGAGCCCGGCCGCGTGATCCCGCGCTCGATCCTGATCAGCACGGCGGCCGTGGCGGTCATCTACTTCGGAATCAACCTGTCCATCATCGGGATCGTGCCGTGGCGGGAGTTCGTGCCGGCCGCCGAGCACGCCGAGTCGACGTTCATCGTCTCGATCCTGATGCAGAAGGTCTACGGGCGGCACATCGCTACGATCTTCACGCTGCTGGTGCTGTGGACGGCGTTCGGCTCCGTGTTCGCGCTGCTGCTCGGGTACTCGCGCATTCCCTACGCGGCCGCCGAGAGCGGCTACTTCTTCCGCGTATTCGGTCGGCTGCACCCCACCAAGGGCTTCCCCTACGTCTCGTTGCTGGTGCTGGGCGGCATCGCGATCGTGGCCGGCTTCTTCTCGCTGGGCACGGTGATCGACGCACTCATCGTCACGCGGATTCTGGTGCAGTTCATCGGCCAGGTGTTCGGCCTCATACTCCTGCGCCGCCGGGCGCCCGACCTGGCGAGGCCGTACCGCATGTGGCTCTACCCCGTGCCCGCGCTGGTCGCGCTGCTCGGCTGGATCTTCGTGTTCGCGACCACCCAGCTCGGCGTCATCCTCTTCGGCCTGGCCGTGCTCGGGCTGGGTCTGGCGGCGTTCCTCCTCTGGTCCTGGAACACCCGCCGCTGGCCGTTCGCTCTGACGGAGGCGACACCGTGAAACGACTCACCTGCCTTCTCGTCCTGCTCTTCGCCCCCGCCGCTCGTTCGCACGCGCAGGAGCGGCTCCTGCTCCAGGACGACTGGCGCATCCGCTCGGCTGCCCGTGCCGGCGCGGACGGCGCCCGCATCTCCACGCCCGCATTCACGGCGACCGACTGGTACGCCGCGACCGTACCATCCACCGTCGTCGGCGCGCTGGTGGAGAACGGGACCTATCGCGACCCGTTCTTCGGCATGAACCTGCGCGCGCTGCCGGGCATGTCGTACGAGATCGGGCAAAACTTCGTGCACCTGGACATGGATCCGAAGAGCCCGTTCGCCGTGCCCTGGTGGTACCGTACGAGCTTCCGGCTGCCGCCGTCGTTCCGCGATCGGCGCGTCACGCTCCACTTCGACGGCATCAACTATCGCGCGAACATCTGGCTGAACGGCAGGCGGCTGGCCGACTCGAGCCGCGTCGTCGGCAGCTACCGCCACTACGCGCTCAATGTCACCGACGCGGTGCGGTCGGACGGACCGAACGCGCTGGCCGTGGAGGTGTTCGCGCCCACCCCCGCGGACCTGCAGACGACATGGGTGGACTGGAACCCGTCGCCCCCGGACAAGGACATGGGGCTGTGGCAGCCGGTCTGGCTGGGCGCGAGCGGCGATGTCGTCATCCGCGATCCGCACGTGATCAGCCGCGTCGACACGGCGACGCTGGACACGGCCGAGCTGACGGTCGGCGCGAACCTGCGCAACCTGTCGTCGCACGCCGTGACGGGCGTGCTTCGCGGCCGCGCCGACAGCATCGCCTTCGAGCGGACCGTGACGCTGGCGCCACACGACAGCGCGTACATCCGCTTCACTCCGGACAGCTTCCCGCAGCTGCGCATCGCGCACCCGCGCCTGTGGTGGCCGGCGGAGATGGGCGAGCCCGCTCTGCATACGCTGGATCTCGCGTTCGTCGCGAACGACGCCGTCTCCGATCGTCAGGAAACGCGCTTCGGCATCCGCGAGGTGACGGCGGAATTCACACCCCGCGGCGCGCGGCTGTTCCGCATCAACGGCCGGCGGATCCTGATCCGCGGCGGCGGGTGGGCGCCCGACATGTTCTTCCGTCCGCAGCCGGAGCGGCAGCTCGCGCAGCTGCGCTACGCGCTGGACATGCACCTCAACACCATCCGCCTGGAGGGCAACTACGAGGACGACCGCTTCTGGCAGGCGACGGATAGCCTCGGCCTGCTGGTGATGACTGGCTGGGTCTGTTGCAGCGCGTGGGAGCGGTGGAAGAACTGGAAGCCGGAGCAGTACGCGGTCGCCGCCGCCTCGGAGCGCGACCAGATCCGGCGGCTGCGCGGTCACGCGAGCGCGCTGGTCTGGCTGTACGGCAGCGACAACCCGCCGCCGGCCGACGTCGAAAGGAGCTACCTCGAGGTCCTGCGCCAGGAGCACTGGCCGAACCCGTCCGTCTCGTCCGCGAGCGCGCAGCCCACGGAAGTGACGCGGGAGAGCGGCGTCAAGATGACCGGGCCGTACGACTGGGTGCCGCCCTCCTACTGGGTCCAGGACACGACCCACGGCGGCGCGTGGGGCTACAACACGGAGACGAGCCCGGGCGCGGCGGTGCCGCCGATCGAGAGCATGCGCCTCATGCTGCCCCCCGAGGACGTCTGGCCCCTGGACAGCGTCTGGGCGTTCCACGGCGCGGGCGGTCAATTCAACGGCGCGTCCCGCTTCAACGCGGCGCTCGCCGCGCGCTACGGGCAGCCCACCGGCGCCGAGGACTACACGTTCAAGTCGCAGCTCATGACGTACGAGGGCGAGCGCGCCATGTTCGAGGGGTATCGTCGCAACAAGTATGGTTCGACCGGCGTGATCCAGTGGATGCTCAACAACGCCTGGCCCTCCATTTTCTGGCACCTCTTCGACTGGTACCTGCGGCCCGGCGGCGGCTACTTCGGCGCCAAGATCGCGAACGAGCCGGTGCACCCCGTGTACGGCTATGACGACGGCTCCATCGCCGTGGTGAGCGCGCTGCACCGGCCGGTGCCGGGCGCGCGGCTCAAGGTTCGCGCGTTCGACGTGCGCGCGAAGGAGCGCTTCGCGCGCGACACCACGCTCGACATCCCGGCCGACAGCAGCACGCGGGTGCTCGTGCTCCCCGCCATGCCGGACTCCGTCGGCACGTACTTCCTCGACCTGCGGCTGAGCGGCACCGACGGAACGCCGCTCGGCTCGAGCTTCTACTGGCTGTCGACGCGGCCCGACCTGCTCGATGAGGACAGCACCACCTGGTACGTCACCCCGGCGCGCAGGTACGCCGACTACTCCGCGCTGCACGACCTGCCGTCGCAGCCGCTGCGAGCGAGCGTGCAGTTCACTCGCGACGCCGCCACGCAGCAGGCGCGCGTCACCCTCACGAACCCGGGCCCCTCACTCGCGTTCTTCACGCGGCTGAAGATCGCCTCGGGCGCGGGGGGCGACGAGGTGCTCCCCGTCGAGTGGACGGACAACTACGTGTCGCTGCTGCCCGGCGAGACGCGCGAGCTGACCGCGACCTACCGGACGGACGACCTGCACGGCGCCGAGCCCGTCCTGGTCCTGCGCGGCTGGAACGTGCCGGAGGCGGAGGTGCGGTGACGCGCGAAAGAGGCCGATCAGGAGGTCGCATGCGTGCGCGCACCAGCCGAGGATTCCTGGTCCTGCGGCTGATCGTCGGCGTGGCGCTGGCGGCACCGGGCAACGCGTTCGCGCAGGTGCCCATCGTGAGCGCCGGGTCGGCGCGCCAGGCCGAGGCGCTGCTGCGGCGGATGACGCTCGCGGAGAAGATCGGGCAGCTCAATCTCGCCCCGGGGGCTGGCCTGGGCGGCATGATGACGCCCGCGTCGGATTCCGACATCGCCGCCGGACGCGTGGGCGCCATCCTCTGGCTCGCGAGCGCCGACGAGATCGACCGGATGCAGCACGTCGCGGTGGAGAAGAGCCGTCTGCACATCCCGCTGCTCTTCGGACTCGACGTCATTCACGGTTACCGCACTCTCTTCCCGGTCCCTCTGGGCATGGCTTCGTCGTGGGATCCGTCGGTGGAGGCACAGGCGCAGGCGGTGGCGGCGCGAGAGGCGAGCGCGGCGGGAATTCGCTGGACGTTCACCCCGATGGTGGACATCGCGCGGGACGCCCGCTGGGGGCGGATCCAGGAGGGTGCCGGCGAGGACCCGTATCTCGGGGCGCAGATGGCACGGGCCCAGGTGCGCGGCTTCCAGGGAGCCACCCTGGGGCCGGGGAGCGTGGTGGCATGCGCGAAGCACTTCGCGGGCTACGGTGCCGCGGAAGGCGGCCGCGACTACGACGCCTCGTACGTGCCGGGCGAGCTCATGCGCAACGTCTACCTGGTGCCATTCCACGCGGCGGTGAACGCGGGAGTGGGCAGTCTCATGACCGCCTACATGGACCTGAACGATGTCCCCGCGAGCGGAAACCCCTGGCTCCTGACAGAGGTCCTGCGGAAGGACTGGGGCTTCGAGGGGTTCCTCACCTCGGACGCGAACGCGATCGCGTCGCTGCAGGTCCACGGATTCGCCGCCGACCCCGAGGATGCGGCGTACAAGGCGATCACCGCGGGGGCGGGGATGGACATGGCCAGCGGAACGCTCCCGGAATACCTGCCAAAGCTGGTGGCGGATGGGAAGGTGTCCGAGGCGCAGATCGACTCCGCGGTGCTGCCGATTCTCGAGCTGAAGTACCAGATCGGCCTCTTCGACCATCCGTACGCGAACGCGTCCGCTGGCGCGACGGAGGTCACTGCGGAGAGCCGGGCGCTGGCGCGCAGCCTCGGCGCCCGCTCGATGGTGCTGCTCAAGAACGAGAACGAGGCGCTGCCGCTCGCGAACACCCTCCGCAGCGTGGCTGTGATCGGGTCGCTGGCCGACTCGCCGGCAGACATCACGGGGGGAGCCACGCCCGCAGGCGTCTTCGGCCAGGACCGGGATGCCCCGGCGGTCACCGTCCTGACCGGCCTGAAACAGCGCCTCGGGCCGGGGGTCCGCATCTCCTACGTGGCGGGACCGGAGATGTCGAAGGCGTATCCGTCGTTCTTCGACGCCTTCCTCGGCCACAAGCCCGTGCCTCCGCCCGCCCCGGCGGAGGTCGCCGACTGGGAGGCGAGGGCAAAGGACGCGGCGGAGCAGGCGGATATCGTCATCGCAGTCGTCGGCGAGCCCGCCTTCATGAGCGGTGAGGTGGCGTCGCGGGCGACCCTGGATCTGCCGGGCATCCAGGCGCAGATGGTGGAGGCCGCCGCCTCGGCGGGCAAGCCGCTCATCGTCGTCCTCCTGAACGGTCGGCCGCTCGAGATCAACTGGATCGCGGAGCACGCATCGGCCATCCTCGAGTCGTGGTTCCCCGGCGTCGAGGGCGGCAACGCGATCGCCGACGTGCTCTTCGGCGACGTGAATCCGGGAGGAAAGCTTCCCCTGAGCTGGCCACGCACCGCGGGGCAGGAGCCGCTCTATTACGATCACAACCTCACCCACGTCCCGGAGGAGAGCCCGCAGTACACCTCCCGCTACTGGGATCTCGACAGCAAGCCGCTCTACCCCTTCGGCTTCGGGCTCAGCTACACGACCTTCCGCTTCACCAGGCTGCAGCTGTCCAGGAGCCCCATGCAGGTCGGCGACAGCGCCGAGGTCACCGTCGACGTGACGAACACGGGCTCCGTCCCCGGCGACGCAGTGGCGCAGCTCTACATCCACCAGCGCTCCGGCTCCGCTTCGCGGCCGGTGCGCGAGCTGAAGGGCTTCCAGCGCGTGACGCTGCCGCCCGGGGAGACGAGGACGTTGCGGTTCCGGCTGAGCCGGTCCGAGCTGGAGTTCTGGAGTCCACAGGCGCAGCGCTGGGTCCTCGAGCCGAGCGTCTACGACGTCTGGGTGGGAGAGGACTCCGCGTCGGGACTCCACACCGAGCTCACCGTGGCCCC
The DNA here is from genome assembly GCA_963798855.1 of uncultured Gemmatimonadales bacterium. Classification (GTDB taxonomy): domain Bacteria; phylum Gemmatimonadota; class Gemmatimonadetes; order Longimicrobiales; family RSA9; genus CAWCUU01. Next base: position 417,360 of record CAWCUU010000004.1, read on the forward strand.
CTGAACGGAATGACTCTCCCTCAGCGCGACACCGGCGGCGGGTGCATGGAGCTCAGCCCCTTCTCGGCGATCAGCTCGCGGTAGGTGATGAGCTTCGCGTGGCCCTCGCGTCGCCACCGGGCGAACTCCGGCGAGAGCAGCGCCTCGAGCTCCGCGTGGCGGTGCCGGCTGACACCGGGTCCGCCGCCCTCGATGTTCTGCGATGGCGCGTTCGAGTCGATGAGCGCGTCCATCGCGGCCGTCCGCTCCGCGACGTGCAGCACGATCAGGTTGGGCTGATCCGGCTTCAGGTCCTGGACGAACTTCATCAGCTGCGTCTTCTTCTGGTCCACGGGCACGCCCCACAGCTCGTTGGAGGCCTCACCGAAGGCGTACGAGATGCCGAGCTGATGTTCCCTGGCGATGCGCAGGACGATGTCGAGCAGCTCGGGCGTGGCCGCGGCGGTGCCCATGTGGAAATCGACGTAGTCGATCTTCAGCCCGGAGCGCAGCGCTCGCTGCACCTGCGCCTCGAGCTCACGCTCCACTTCGCCGAGGTCGTAGTTCGACGCGAGGAACTCCTCGACGGAGTGGCGGAAGAGGCCCACGCTGTCGACCAGCGACGGCACGGCTCCCTGGCCCAGCACCGGCCCCCAGCGGTAGTACTTCCATTCCGAATTGAGGGCGAGGTGCACGCCCACCGACACCTCCGGATGCGCCTCGAGGATCTCCACCGCCTCCTGGTACCAGGGCCCGACGAACAGCACCGAGGTCGAGAACGGGATCCCGCGCTCGGCCACCTCCTTCATGGCCATGTTCAGGGAGTGGTTCATGCCGATGTCGTCGAGCCGCAGCAGCAGCTCGGGCGCGTTGGGCTGCGGCGGCGACGGCTGGGGCGGCGGGGCGCAGCCGACGGCCGCGACGAAGAGAGCCGCAACGGCGGTCCGAGGCATCCTCATGGGAGTCTTCCGCTGGGAGATGGACGCTTCGATGGTCCCGGAGCGCTCACCGCGGCACCGGGCGCGTGTTCCGTATCCGCCGCGGACTGCGCGGCGGACGGGTATGTGAGGCCGTACCCGAAGTCGAACAACGGCCCGGCCCCACCTCTGCCCGCGCCGTGGGGCAGCTGCTCCATCGAGCGCGGCCATGTGTAGGCCAGCTTGCCGGTCGGCGCGTAGTCGCCGAAGAGCACGTCCGCCACCCCCTCGCCCTCGGTGCCCGGCAGCCAGGCTGCGACCAGCGCGTCGGCCACGTCGAGGACCTCGTCCAGGATCATCGGGCGCCCCGAGATCAGGACCACCACCACGGGGATGCCGGCCTCCTTCAGCTTCCGCACGGCGGCCACATCTACCGGGTCCAGCGATAGATCGGCGCGATCGCCCATTCCTTCGGCGTAGGGGTTCTCTCCGATGACCGCGACGCCGACGTCGGCGCCCGCGGCGCCGCCGCCGTCCTCGGAGTATGTCACCGCGGTGCCCGGCGAGACGGCCCGGCGGATCGCCGCCAGGACTGTGGTGCCCCCCGGCGTCACATCGCCGCTGCCGCCCTGCCAGGAGATCGTCCAGCCGCCGGTCTGGTAGCCCAGGTTGTCCGCGCTCTTCCCGGCCACGTGGATGCGCGCGGCCCGCTTCGACAGCGGCAGCGTCGCCCCCGTGTTCTTGAGGAGCACGATCGACTCGCGCACGGCCTGGCGCGCAACCGCGCGATGCTCGGCCGAGCCGAACGACGCCTGCAGCTCCGGGTTCGGGCGCAGGGCGCGCTCGTCATCCATGAGTCCCATCGCGAGCTTCACGCGCAGGATGCGTCGCACCGCGTCGTCGATGCGCGTCTCCGGCACGCGTCCCTCGCGCACCAGCGCCGTCAGGTCGCGGATGAACTTCGGGTACGAATCCGGCACCATGACCATGTCCATGCCGGCGTTGATCGACTTCTCGACTGCAATCCGGTAGTCCGGGTCGATCTGGTTGAGAGCGCCCCAGTCGGAGATCAGGAAGCCCTGGAAGCCCATCTCGTCCTTCAGCACGTCCGTCAGCAAGTGCCGGTTCGCCGACATCTTCACACCCTTCCAGCTGTTGAACGAGACCATGATGCTCAGCGCGCCGGCGCGGATGGCCGCCTCGTACGGGGCGATGTGGATCCGTCGCAGCGTGGCTTCGTCGATGCGCGCGTCCCCCTGATCCAGCAGATAGTCGCCCGTGGTGCTGCTACCCATGGCGGTGCCGCCGTCGGCCGCGAAGTGCTTCGCGGTCGCCAGCACGGAGGTCGGGTCGCTCAACCGGTCCCCCTGGAAGCCGCGGATCGCCGCGGCGCCCAGCATCGACACGAGCTGCGGATCCTCCGAAAAGCCCTCGTAGGTCCGGCCCCAGCGCTCGTCCTGCGGCACACACACGCACGGCGCGAACGTCCAGTGGATGCCGGTCGCCCGCATCTCCCGCGCGGTCACCTCCGCCGCGCGCCGCACCACCTGGGAATCGCGCGTTGCGCCGAGCCCGACGTCGTGCGGAAAGATCACCGCGCCCAGCACGTTGCTGTGCCCGTGCACCGCGTCGACGCCGTAGAGCAACGGGATCCGCAGGCGGGTCGCGAGCGCGTGGCGCTGCAGACGCTCGTAGAGCGCGCTCCACGCCTCCAGGCTGTTGCCCTCCTTCGGGTCCGAAGTGCCGCCGTTGAGGATCGAGCCCAGGAAGAACCGTTCGATGTCGGCGGAATCCTGCAGGAAATCCTGATCGACCTGCGTCATCTGCCCGATCTTCTCGGCGAGCGTCATGCTCGCAAGCAGCGAGTCCGCGCGCCCATCGTAGCGCGCGATGCCCTGGTCCGGCTGCGTCGCCACGCCCGGTCCCCCCCCGCACGACGCCAGAAGCGCGGCCAGGCACCCCACCACGGCCGGCCGGAGCCGCCGCAACCGGATCCGGGATCGCTGCCGACCCCCGCGGCGTACGCACCCGCCGCCCCGCCCGCCCGACAGCTCCTTCCGCTCTTGCAGCTGCGTCATCATCACCTCGCTCGCGAGTGCCTGATGTTCCCCCTGGACGTCGCGCTCATGCTCCAAACGTAGGTGGCGAGGGCCCCGGCCGGCAGGGTGGCGCGGAACGCCCGCGACCCCTCCCGCACGGCGAAGTCGCGCGACGTGGCCGCCGTGTTGAGGATCAACAGCGATGTCTGGCCGTCACGATTCAGGAACGCGACGGACTTCAGTCCGGCGACGTCGCTGGTCGAGGCGATGCGCACCGCCCCGGGATCGACGAAGCGCGCGGCATGACCCAGCGCGTAGTACTCCGCGTTGCGCTGCACCGCGCCGGTGGCGGGGTCGATCGTCACGACGCCACGGCAGGTGGCGCAGCCGCCCGCGTGCGGTCCGTGCGCCGGATCCAGCGCCAGGCTCCAGAAGGCGACGCCGCGCGCCCAGTTGCGGGTGCCGTCGATGACGAGGTCGCCGGCCATCGACCTCAGCGCGCCGGCGAAGCCGGCCTCCTGCCAGGTGCCGCCGGAGCACTCCGTCAGGAACGCGTCCTTCGCGGGATACCGCTCGTGTACCGCGGTCTGGGCGCCGACATCGCCCGCGTAGCAGTGCCAGGCGACGCCGGCGACGTAGCGGCGGGCGGCGCTGTCGGCCAGGACCGCCAGCGGCTGTTCCGGCATGTCCCAGTTGTGGTCCCAGTCCAGGATCCGCGTCTGCACTCCGTGGCGTCGCAGCAGAGGGCCCAGGTGACGGCCGACGAAGACGGCGCGCGCCGCCGCGGGGAATCGCATGCCGGGGTAATCGCCGGGTTCGTACGCCGGCTCGTTCTGCACCGTGATGTACTGCACCGGCACGCCGGCCGAGTCGTACGCCCGCAGAAAGCGCAGGAAGTAGCGGGCGAGGGCGTCGTACGCGTCCGGCCGGAGCCGGCCCCCGATCATGCTGCCGCTCGTCTTCATCCAGCCGGGCGGGCTCCACGGCGAGGCAAGCAGCACGAGATCGGGGTTCACCGCCCGCGCCTGCAGGATGAGCGGCAGCATCGCTTCGCTGTCCCTCGCGATCGAGAAGAGCGCCAGCGCCGGATCGCTCCGCCCCGGCGGCACGTCGTCGTACGACCAGTGGCTGCGCGAGAGGTCGGACGCGCCCATGGTCACGCGCATGAAGCCGAGCCCGATCCCTCGAGTGGGGCTGAAGAGCTCCGTGAGCAGCGCGCGGCGCTGCGGCGCGGAAAGCTTGGTCTCGATCAGCCAGCTCGCCGCGTCCGTGAACGCCGCGCCGAACCCGACCATGGTCTGGAAGCTCCTCGCCGGATTCACCTCGATGACCGGGGCCGACGACGCGCCCGCCGCCGGCTCGAGCGGCAGATCCGGCTGCCGGGCCAGGAGACGGGAACGGTCGGGCGTGGTGAGCCACACGGCGACCGCGTCGGAGCGAGGGCCGGCGCAGGCGACCACCGGGGCAACGGCGAGGAGAAGGGCGAAGACCCCGCTCCCCGCCGCTTCAGCTCGCGGGAGTCTGGAGCGTGCCACGCAGGCGGATGTCGCGCGACGAGCTGCCGACGCGCACCTCCCGCGCGCCCGCCGCGAGCTCCCAATCGTTCTGCGCCGTCGACCAGTACGAGAGCGCACGTCGGTCGACGTGGACGGTCACCGGACGCTCCTCGCCCGGCGCCAGATCCACGCGCGCGAACCCCGCCAGCTGCTGCGCGGGCATGGGCACGGGCGCGGGACTCGGGGGAGCCAGGTAGAGCTGCGGGACGTCCCCGCCACGCACCGTGCCCGCGTTGCGCACCCTGAACGAAACGTCGAAGCCGTCGCCGCTCGGTCGCACGGTCAGCCCTGAATACTCGAAGCGCGTGTACGACAGTCCGTGTCCGAACGGGAAGAGCGGCGCCACCCCCTTCGTGTCGAACCACCGATACCCCACGAGATCGCCCTCGCTGTAGTCCGCGCGTAGATCGGTGCCCGGGTAGCGCGACGGGTCGGCCGTAGGCGCATCGCCGGCCGAGCGCGGAAAGGTCACCGGAAGCTTGCCGCCGGGATTCGCCTCGCCCAGCAGCAGCGCGGCCGTGGCCTCTCCCCCTTCCTGCCCCGGATACCACATCTGAAGCACCGCCGCTGCCCGGTCGATCCACGGCATGAGCACGGCGTTTCCGCTGTTCAGGACCACGACCGTGCGCGGGTTGGCGCGCGTGATCGCGTCGATCAGCGCGTCCTGACGTTCCGGCAGGGACAGGTAAGCGCGGTCGCGGCCCTCGGTCTCCTCGTCGTAGGCGAGGACGACCACCGTGTGCGCGTCGTGAGCCGCGGCCACCGCCGCGTCCAGCAGCGAGCGCCGGTGAGCGGGCGTGGTCCACGCAAGCCGCACCTGCACCCCCTCGTTCCCGCCATCGTCGCCGAATGGCCGATTTCGGCCTTCCATCGTGACTCGCACCGGAACGGGGCGGCTGGCGGTCAGGTGCACCGGAACCGACGCTCTCGAGAGCCCGTCCGCGGTCGGGATCAGGCTTCCACCTCCGAATTGTCGGGCCGGCACGAGCACGCTGTCGCCGAGAGTCAGGGACGCGATTCCTCCCCGCGTCTCGAGCTCGAGGTCGTACTCACCGCTTTCCGGTGCGGTGAGCGTGCCGCTCCACGTCCACGCACTTCCGGCCGGCAGCGCGCTCTGGCCCGTGAAATTGAGCCGCGCGTCGACGGTCGTGGAGCCGGGAGCGGCCTCTTCGCCGTCCCGCGCGACGCCCGTCGTTCGCGCCAGGCCCGAGGCACCACCCGGCGCGACGGCCAACGCCGTCGCGGGAACGGGCTGCCCGTCCAGATCAATGCCGCCCAGCCAGCGCACGGGGTCGGTGGCGCGGCGCCCCAGGGCCTCCAGCAGACTCACCCTGTGAAACGGCGGGACGCGCGCGCTGCCCCCCCGCCGATGAGGGGCGCCTTCGCCGTCGGCCCGATCACCACGACCGAGCCCAGGTCGGTGCGCGAGACAGGCAGCACCCCGCCCTGGTTACGCAGGAGCACGGCACCCCGTTCGGCAACCTCCCGCGCGACCGCGGCATCGGCCGCCGTGTCGATCGGAGGCCGCGCGGGCGGGACCCCGTTCAGCAGTCCGAAGCGGTCCATCTGCAGCAGGATGCGCCGCACGGCCCGATCGACCGCGGCCTCACTCGCGCGCCCCGCCTGCACCGCCGTGCGCAACGAATCCGCGAAGAAGACCCCGCTTCGCCTGGATGAAATTCCGGGCATCTCCTGATCCAGTCCCGCCTGCAACGCAGCCATGTCGTGCGTCGCGAACCAGTCCGTCATCACCCAGCCGGCGAAGCCGGCGCGGTCGCGCAGGAAATCCGTGAGCAGCTCCCGATTTGAGCACGCGGGCGTGCCGTTCACCTGGTTGTACGCGCACATCACGGCCGCTACGCCCGCGCGGGATGCGGCCTCGAAGGCGGGCAGATAGATCGCGTTGAGCGCACGGGCGCCGACGCGCGCGTCCACACGGGCGCGGTCGTTCTCGAAGTTGTTGGCCGCGAAATGCTTCACCGTGGCCATGGCGCCGGCGCCCTGGATTCCGCCGATCTCGGACACCACGAGCCGCGACGCGAGCAGCGGGTCCTCGCCCAGCGTCTCGAAGTTCCGCCCCGCCTGCGGAACCCGCACGATATTCACCATGGGCGCGAGCACCACGTCCTGGTTGCGCGCCAGCGCCTCACGGCCGAGTACCCCACCGTACCGCCGCGCGAGCGCCGTATCGAACGACGACGCGACGGCTACCGGCGCGGGGAGCGCGGTGGCGGGCGCCGAGGTGCGGATGCCGGCAGGGCCGTCCGTGAGTCGAAGCGGCGGAATACCGAGGCGCGGTACGCCCGCCATGTAGCCGGCGCTTCCCAGGCCCACGCTGGGCTCCGGGTCTCTCGCGCCGTGCAGGAAGCCGAGCTTCTCGTCGAGCGACATGAGACGGATCAGCGAATCGACGCGGGCGCTCGCCGCCGGCGCCGGGGCGAGCGGCGCGGCCTGCGCGCCCAGCGGGCGGGGAGCGAGCGCCATCGGCGCGACGAGGGTCAACAACAACGCGAGCATGCCGGCACCCTGGTGCTCGCGTCCGGCGGTCCAAGGATAGGTGCGCATGGCCCCTTGACTCAGTGGAAGGAGAGGCTGCTTCGAGGGAGGATGAGCAGGCCCGGGAAGGTTTGGCAAGTGAGCGGCCCACGCGACTGCGCCGGGCGCGGCTTCGCGGCCGCCGAGTGCGGCAGCCCCCCGCCCGGGCTCGCCATCGCCTCGCCCTTGCCGTGGCGGTCGCCTGTCAGAATTTCGCCGCGTCGCGCGTTTTATGGGTCAAGCCTGGTCACAGTGCGGTCACAACACCGTCCCCGGACGCTTTTCGGACAGGCCGCGAGGGGGCTTGACAGGACCGGAACGGCGCCCCACATATACCGAGATTGTTCAGCACGGCGGCTACGCCGCTGTTGCCGCCTCCCGGCCGGTGAGTTAGGATCCGGCCCGCGACACGCTGCCTGCTACACCGCTCGACTTCCTTCGGGAACGCCGATGCCCGGTTGGTCCGCAGAGACGCCGGCATCGTTGCTGGTTTCTTCTGAGACTGCGCTCGACGTGCCGACACGGCGCCCAACGGGACGCCGCAGCCCGAGTTGCGAGCGGACATCGCGCGCTCCGACGACAACCCGGTGTTCACCCCCAGGAACAACGGAAGGCAACATGAGCGACTCCATCCGGACTCCGGGAACCCCTCTGCTGTGGATGGCCATCGCGGCACTCCTGGTCGGGTTTCTCGGGCTTCCTCCCCGCCTCCAAGCTCTACAGCAGCCCCAGGCAGCGGCTCCGGACACCATCAGGGGTACGGTGACGGACGCTCAGACCGGCCAGCCGGTCGCGGGCGTGGTCGTCCAGGCAGTCGGAGCCAGAGGGAGCGCCCTGACCGACTCGGCGGGTCAGTACATGCTGACCGCCCCGACCAACGGCACGCTGGCGTTCAGCCACATCGCCTACCGCGGCACCACGGTCGACATCGCCGGTCGGGCCCGGGTCAATGTCGCACTACAGGTCGCCGCCACGGAGCTGCAGCAGCTCGTCGTCACGGGGTACACCACGCAGCGGCGGGGTGACATCACCGGGGCCGTCTCGAGCGTCGCCATCGATGACGCCAACCGCCAGACCTCGTCGAGCATCGTGCAGAAGCTGAACGGCCATGTGCCGGGCGTGGTCGTGGAGAGCGGCGGAGCACCGGGCACGCGCAGCACGATCCGGGTCCGCGGGATCGGCTCGTTCCAGAACAACGACCCGCTCTACATCGTGGACGGCACGCCGGTCGAGTCGACGTACATGAACTTCCTGGACCCGAACGACATCGAGTCGATCCAGGTGCTGAAGGACGCCTCCGCCGCCTCGATCTACGGCTCGCGCGCGACCAACGGCGTGGTGATCGTCGAGACCAAGAAGGGCGGCGGCGGCGCGCCGAAGGTCACGGTGAACGCGAAGTTCGGCGTGGCCACGCCGACCAAAGGCTACGACGACATCCTGATCCAGGATCCGCTGGCCTACTTCCAGGTCGCGAAGGCGAGCTACGTGAACGCGGGCGAGCCGGTCCCGGCCGCCCTGACGGCGCTCTACGGTGACCCCGACAACCCCTCGATTCCGCAGTACATCTACGCCGGCGGGGATGCGGTCACCGGCACGGATCAGTGGGGCCGGATTCAGGTCGATGAGTCCAGGTATTCGTACCCGGGCACGCTGATCATGCCCGCGAGCCAGGGCACGAACTGGTGGGACGCCGTTTTCGGCCCCGCCCCGACGCGGGACGTGAACGTCGGCGTTTCGGGCGGCAGCTCCGACGCGCGCTACTACGCGTCCTTCGGCTACTTCGATCAGAGCGGCACCGCGGTCGGCAGCCGCTATTCACGCGGAACGGTGCGGCTCAACACCGACTTCGGCAGTGGACGGCTGCACGTGGGCGAGAACCTGAACCTCTCTCTCGAGCTCAGCCACGGCGACCTTGCGAACGACGGCCTCGGCGAGAACAACATCGTCGGCAAGAACATCTTCCAGCAGCCGATCATCCCCCTCCGCGACATCGCCGGCAACTTCGCCTCCGGCAAGGCCAACCTGCTGGGGAACGACACGAACCCCCTGAAGCTCGCCGAGAACGAGGCCCACAACCTGAACACCAACACGCGGATGTTCGGCAACGCGTTCGCCAGCTACGACCTGACCTCCGACCTGACGGTACGCTCCTCGCTCGGCTTCAATCTCGGCCAGGGCGCCTACCGGACCTACACGCCGGCCACCCCCGAGAATTCGGAAGCGCTGTTCACGGATGCCTTCTCGGAGGGGCACAGCTACGGCATCGAGTACACCGAGAATACCACGCTGAACTACCAGCACACCCTCGGCGGTGTCCACAACATGACCGTCCTGCTCGGGCAGGCGGCCAGCAAGAACACGGGCCGCAACGAGGACGGCAGCGTCGGCATCCTCGTCAGCAACGATCTGTCGGGCCGTTACATCCAGGATGCGCTGGCCGATCCGAGCACCAAGGACGTGACCAGCGACGGATTCACGAGCACGCTGCTGTCCTATTTCGGCAAGCTCAACTACAACTTCAACGACAAGTACTACCTGAGCTTCACGCTGCGCCGGGACGGCTCGTCGAACTTCGGGCCCGACAATCGCTGGGGCACGTTCCCCGCGTTCAGTGCGGGGTGGAGGCTGTCCAAGGAGTCGTTCCTCCAGGACAACGGCTTCCTGACCAACCTGATGCTCCGCTTCGGCTACGGCGTCACCGGCAACGCGGCGATCCCAACGGGCGCCGCCATCGATCAGTACGGCGGTGGCACGGGCGAGACGTTCTACAACATCAACGGCAACGGGCATACGCTCGCCACCGGCTACAGGCAGACGAGGATCGGCAACCCCGACCTCAAGTGGGAGCGGGACAAGGAGAGCAATCTCGGCCTCGACGCCGAGTTCGCCGGGGGCAGGGCCAGCCTGACGGTCGATGCCTATCGAAGGGACACCGACGACCTGCTCTTCGCTCCGATCGTTCCCGCCACGCAGGGCCAGGCCGCGCCGCCGATCGTCAACGTCGGCGCGATGCGCAACACGGGCTTCGAGTTCTCGCTCGGCTACCGCGGCACGTTCGGCCAGAGCGCTTCCTGGAACGTCAGCGTGAACGGGGCGCACTACAAGAACGAGATCCGCCAGATCGCGGGCGGCGTCGATTACTTCTTCGGCCCGGTCGGGACGCGCGAGAACGCTCACGTCACCATCAACCAGCTCGGCGAGCCCATCGGCGCGTTCTACGGCTACGTCGCCGAGGGCATGTTCCAGACGCAGCAGGAGATCGACGACCTGAACGCGCAGGCCCGCCAGCAGACGGGCGATCCGGGCGCCGAGTACGAGCCGGGCGCCAAGCCGGGTCGGCTGCGCTTCAAGGACGTGAACGGTGACGGCGTCGTCAACGATGCCGACCAGACGATCATCGGCAGCCCGCACCCCGATTTCACGGGCGGGCTGAACCTGGGCGTGAACTGGAAGCGTTGGGACCTGGGCGCCACGGTGTTCGGCAACTTCGGCAACGACATCTACAACTCCCAGATGCGCTTCAACGTCTTCCGCAACTTCGAGCTGAACGTGCGCAAGGACCTGCTCGCCAACTCGTGGACGTGCGCGCAGCCGCAAGCGGACGGCTCGTGTCCGAACGGGGCGGTCAACCCGGACGCCAAGTACCCGCGGATCGATCACACGGACAACCTCAGCAACGGGCCGAGCAGCTTCTACATCGAGGATGGCTCGTACGTCAGGCTCCGCAGCGTCGAGCTTGGCTTCACCCTCCCGAACAACCTCATTCGGGGCTTCGAAAACGTCAGGGTCTATCTCCTGGGCGAGAACCTGTTCACGATCACGGGCTACTCCGAGCTCGATCCCGCCCTGCCCGCGATCAACGCCAGCGGCTCCGTCGGCGATATCCGCGATCAGGCGCGAGGGATCGACCGTGGCGTGTATCCCACGAACAGGATCTTCAGCGTGGGATTCAATGTCTCGTTCTGACAAGAATGCGCCCGGCGCCGGTCACCGGCGCCGGCCGTTCGGGCACTCCCGGATCGACCTGACAGGAAGAGGAGCCATGAAATTTCTGCGGAAGCCTGCTCTCGCCATACCGACCGGCGCGGCGCTGTTCGCGATCCTCGTCTACGGCTGCAACGACTTCCTGACCCAGCCCCCGCAGGGGACGCTGAACGAGGTCACGCTCGCCAGCAAGGCAGGGGTCGAGGCCACGCTCGTTTCGGCCTATCGGCAGCTGGACATCTCCAACAACACCCAGAACTGGGGAGGCGCCGCGAGCAACTGGGCGCTCGATCTCCCCGGCGATGACGCCTACAAGGGATCCACCTTCGACGACCAGCCGCCCGCCGCGGCTCTCGAGACGTACGCCTGGGGCTCGGGCGACGCGATGGACTACCTCGAGGGCAAGTGGCAGACCGTCTACGAGGGGATCTCGCGCGCCAACGCGACGCTCAGGCTGCTGGACAAGGTGAGGAACGACAAGCCGGGCGAGATCTCCGACGAGGAGGCCGCGAATATCAGGGGTCAGGCCATCTTCCTGCGGGCACATTACCACTTCGAGGCCTGGGAGGTGTGGGGCAACGTGCCCTACTACAAGGAGGACGACACCGACTTCCGAAAGCCGAACGACCAGCCCGTGATCCCGCTGATCGAGGCGGACCTGCAGGAGGCCATGTCGCTCCTGCCGGCGACGCAGAGCGACTACGGGCGCGTGAACAAGTGGACGGCGGAGGCGTACCTCGGGCGTGTCCAGGTGTATGCCGGCGAATACTCCGATGGCCAGCAGACCCTGCGGGACGTCGTCGCCAGCGGGGTGTATTCACTCGAGCCGGACTTCAGCAAGGTGTGGACGACGCTCGACCCCTGGCGCACCGGCCCGGAAAACATTCTGGCCTACCAGTCTTCGGCAAACGACGGCAATCCCAACGCCGACAACGCCAACTGGGGCGAGCGGTTGAACTTCCCCCATTCCGGCAGTCCCTTCTTCTGCTGCGGGTTCCACAACCCGTCGCAGAATCTGGTCAACTTCTTCAGGGTCGATGCGAACGGACTGCCGCTGGCTCTGAGCGACCCGAGCTGGAACAACAACGACGCGGCGGTCGATGCATCCTTCACCGGTACCGTCGACCCCCGCCTGGACTGGACCGTGGGCCGGCCGGGCGTCCCGTACAAGGACTGGCCCTCGAGCCCCGACGGCAACGGGTACCCGGACGCGTCGTGGGTGCGAGACGTGCCGACCGATGGGCCGTACGTCCCGAAGAAGAACGTGCAGGAGTTCCAGGGAGTGGCGCAGCACCAAGCCCACGTCGGCTGGCAGCCGGAACAGCAGAACGACATGCCCATACACATCTACCGCTACGCGGACGCGCTGCTGCTGCTGGCGGAGGCGGATGTCGCACAGGGCGACCTCGTGGAGTCCTGCAACCTCGTCAACCAGATCCGGGAGCGCGCCAGCGTCGCCGTTCAGGGCCCTGGAACGAGCTCCAGCAACTGGTCCGTGCCGATGAACTCTCCGGCTATCACGTGGGCGAACTACAAGATCGGGATGTATCCGTGTCCGTTCAGCAGCAAGGACTACGGGATCGAGGCCGTGCGCGCCGAGCGGCGGCTCGAACTGGCAATGGAGGGCCACCGCTTCTTCGACCTGCGGCGCTGGGGTGTCCAGAACTTCGGCGACACGCCGGACCACGTGATCAACGACATCTACCTGGCGAAGGAGAAGACCAGGCGGTCCTACCTCGCGAGCACGGGAGCGCAGTGGGCGGCCAGGAACCTGCTCTATCCGCTCCCGAATCAGGAGCTCGACCTCAGTGTCATCGACGGCGAGCAGAGGCTGAAGCAGAACCCCGGGTGGTGAGGCCGGGCAGCCGTTGAAGCTCGGCCGGGGTGTGACATCCCGGCGCGTGGACCCGAGAAGGATCGGGCTTCACGCGCCGGGATTCTTTTTGTCGGGAGCGAGCGTGAACGCCCGGAGTGAATCCGCGTTGTCGGCGACCAGCACGGCCTCGCCCGCCGGTGTATGGATCAGGGCGAGGGCCCGGACATCCAGGGGAGCGACGAATCCGCTCTCTCCCGGCGGAACCGGGCCGAAGCCACCGCGGCCGTCGCCCTTCAGCCAGAGGCCCTTGCCGGCGTCGGCGCGCGCGGTATTCGGTTCGGCCTCGTAGGTGTTGCCGGCAACTAGGAGATCGGTATTGCCGTCCCCGTCCACATCGTGGACGAGGATGCTCCGGATCGGTGAGATCTGCGCCAGGTTGGGCAGCCGGTGCGGGGTGAACGTCCCGTCCCCGTCGTTGTGCAGCCATACGCTGGCGAAGGTGTCCGCCTGGTAGTGGAGGGCCTGCCGTAACCGGGACCCGAAGATCTGGCCGACCGGGGCGGAGGCAAAGGACTCGAAGGTCGGGAATCGGATGGCGAGCTCGTTGATGACGTCGCCGAGCAGGGCGAGACCGTAGTAGGGGTACTCGTCGCCATCCACCTCCTGCGTGAAGATCGGGTCCATGATCCGATTGGCGTCGAAGTCGGCCGCGTAGACGCCGAACCTGCTCTCCTTCGAGGTCGCGTAGCCGTAATTCAGCCCGAGATTGCCCGCGACGAGATCCATGCGGCCGTCGTGGTCGAGGTCGCCCTTCGCGAGGGCATACCACCAGCCGCGCATCGGGGGCAGGCGCATGGAGGCGGTCACGTCGCGGAAACGGTTGCCGCCGTTCTCGTAGAACCGGATCGGCATCCAGGTCCCGGCCGTCACCAGGTCCGGTCGGCCGTCCCCGTTGAAGTCCATCCACACCGCGGACGTGACCATCCCGCCGGGCTCGACCAGCTCGGGCGTGACCTCGCGGGTCACATCCGTGAAGCGGCTTCCGTCATTGCGCAGGATGTAGCTGCGCGTCGGCGTGGGGTAGCTGCGCGGGGTGAGTCGACCACCCACGAACAGGTCCTGCCGACCGTCACCGTTGAAGTCGGCGGCCTCGACGGTCTCGGTGCTGGTCTCCATGGGCGGCAGCACCCCTGCAGCTTTCACGAACCGGCCGTCGCCCTGGTTCATGTAGAGCCGGTCCTGATAGACACGGGAAGGCGCCAGCGCGCGGTAGCCGCCACTGGCGACATAGAGGTCGGGCCGGCTGTCACCGTTCGCATCGAAGAAGACGGCGCCCCAGTCGTCGGCCTCCTGGTCCGCCGCCCAGGGCTCATCCTTCGATTCGAGGAAGCGTCCGTCCGCCTGTTGCAGGAACAAGCGGCCCGGAGACCCCGCTGCGCCCCCGACGAACACGTCGTCCAGGCCGTTCCCATCCACGTCCGCGACGGCGAGGGGAGGTCCCTGCCGGGAAATCTGATCGGGCAACAGCGGCTGCACCGAATAGTCGACGAGGTAGTCTTTCTCGCGGTGCTGGTAGGTCAGCCCTCGGTCCGCGGGCATGGGCCGAAAGAGTCTCGCTCCCGTCGCTCCCCGACCGGCCAGTGCGGAATCCGCCTCGCGGCCGTCGGCCGCCTCGCGCTGGTGCACGGTGACCACCTGATCCGCGCGAATCCCCTCCAGCACCTGCTGCCGTCCGTCCGGCCAGACGACGCGCAAGCTGTCCACGCGCTCGGCACGTCCGAGGCCGAAGTGCACGCGGTCATCCATGGTGGACATGAAGCCGTCGTAGGGCGACTGCTCCATGTACTGCGTCCGGCCGCCGGCGGTGAGGATCAGCTTCGAGCCGAGCCCCCTCCGATTTCGCGAGTCGCCATCCAGTCGGACCTCCAGGAAGTGTGCGCCGCCGTTCGGGCGGCCGGTATTCTCGTATATGGCCGCGGGAGCGTCGAGGTTGTTCACGACGAGATCGAGCCGGCCGTCGTTGTTCAGATCGGCATACGCCGCTCCATACGAAAAGCCCGCCTGATCGAGCCCCCACGCACGACCGACGTCGCTGAAGGTCAGGTCGCCGTTGTTGTGGAAGGCGCGGTTGGGCAGACGGTACGCCTCGAGCTCGTCGAGCAACTCGGCCATGCGTTGCCGCGCCTGCCGCTCATCGGACAGCTGGCGCGCCACGTTGTTTTCGGTCTGGTAGTCGTAGTCGATCAGGGCCTTGGGATAGCCATTCGTGATGAAGATGTCTTTCCAGCCGTCGTTGTCGAAGTCGGCGAACAGCGGACCCCAGCTCCAGCCCGTGGAAGAGACTCCGGCCAGCCGGCCGACCTCGCTGAAGATGATTTTCCCATCCGGGCCGACGCCCTGATTCAACTGCAGCGTGTTGATATTGTATTGAGGAGCGGACCCTGGCCGCGTCATCCTCTGCAAGGCCCCGTAACCCGTCGACCCGCTGACCCGCTTGCTGGTGGCGAGGTCCTCCGGCATGCATGTCCACCTGCAGGATGTCGGGCCAGCCGTTGTCGTCGAGATCGGCGATGTCGACGCCCATCCCCGCGTAGCTCGTGTGCCCCAGCCATTCGGCGGCCCTGTCGGTGAAGGTGCCGTCCCCGTTGTTGATATAGAGCACGTCCTGGGAGCTGATGTCGTTCGACACGTAGATGTCGGGCCAGCCATCCCGGTTCAGGTCCGCGACGGCGACCCCGAGCCCGTAGCCGAGCCGCCGGAGGATTCCCGCCCCTTCCGAGACGTCGGTGAACGTCCCATCCCCGTCGTTGTGGTAGAGCTGATCGAAGCCGGCTGGATCGGCCTTGTACGAGCCGAACATCGTCCGATCCGTCTCGACCTCGCGCGCGAATTCCTCCGGCGAGTTGTCGAGGACGTACAGGTCGAGGTAGCCATCGCGGTCGTAGTCGAGGAAGACCGCATGCGTGCTGAACCCGGTGTCGGCGACGCCGTGCCTTGCCGCCGCTTCGGTGAAGGTGCCGTCGCCGTCGTTGATGAACAGCAGGTTCGTTCGGTCCTTCGCAGCGGACGACGGGATGCCGGACATGGAGACGTAGATGTCGAGGTAGCCGTCGCCGTTGACGTCGGCCATGCTGGCGCCGGTGGCCCAGCGGCCGGTCCCCACGCCCGCCGAGTTCGGTGACGTCCTCGAAGCGGAAGTCGCCGCTTGTTCAGGTACAGCCGGCTCGAGACCATGTTGCCGGTGAGGTAAGATGTCCGGCAGGCCGTCGTTGTCGACGTCGCCGATGGCCACGCCCGCGCCGTTGTAGAAGAAGAAGTCGTTCTGGAAGCCGTGCGACGCGGTGGGCGTGAGCGTGTTCGCGAAGCTGATGCCGGTCCGCTCGGGGCTCAGCAGCCGGAACAGCGGAGCTCGCTCGCGCCCACCGCAGGCCGCCAGGCAGCTACTGGCCAGCAGCAGGGCGACGCACACCGGCCGTCTGGAACACACGTTCATGGGCTCGACTCGGATCGAGGACCGGGCAGCATCTGCGCGGGGCGAGCGGCGTGAATGGACGTGGATGTCGGCAATCGGGTGAGGACGTCTCGCGGGGAGGGTACAGCACCGGTATTCCCTCGTCAAGCATGAGGATAGTGGGGATTCCCCCATCGTATCCTGCCGCCGGCGGGCCGACCCCTTGACAACCCTCGGTTCGTTGGCGCCCGTGCCCGGCCGGTCCCCTGACCCGCTTGTGCTTGCTACGAGACCCGCGCGCGGGCTTGAACCGGTCACACGCAGGCACGCAAGCGGGTCACGCAAGCGGGCAGGGATGAAAAGCCGGGCACGAACGACCGCACACGCACGGGCACACGCACATGGGGAGGATCCCCTGGGCATCGAGGCCGGTCTGGCCATTCCTCTGGCCCGTGGTCCGCGTCAGCTTTGGGACCGACCCGAGCCCGGGAGTTCAATCGCGAGGTTCGCCAGCTCCTGGACGACCTTCCGAGGGGACACGCCGACTCTCGCGACAACCTGAAGCGCGCGGCCAAGTCCGTCACCCGGAACGTCGCCGAGGGGTCGCCCTGCCCCCCCGTGTGCGGGTGCGTGTGCCTGTGCGTCGGCCGTGCCCGGCCGTTCCCCCTGACCCCCTTGCGCTTGCGTAGCCCGTGCCCGTGCCCAGGGTTCTTGACGGAGTCGCAAGCGGGTCACGCAAGCGGGCACGAATGAAAACCCGGACGCGAACGACCGCACACGCACACGGGGCGTAGCTCTGGTGCGGCGGTGGGGCGGGGTGCCGCTGGACACGGCTGGCCTGCAGGTGCTAGGCTACCGCCGGTTGTGGGCGGACTTCGCCGGGATGGGGACGCAAACGATCCTCGGGTATGTCCGGGAGTAGGCCGATCCACACAGACGGACGCGCACCTTGAGAATTCGCCCCCAGCTCGCTGCCGCGCTGCTGCTCTGCTCGGGCGCCGCGGCCTGCCAACGCAAGCTGCCGGGCCCATCGTCCTCCGTATACCAGGAGGCGGTCGGCTCCTTCTACACCGGCCTGGCCGCGGTGCAGGTCGGCGAGAGCGGCGTAGCGGAAGCCGCGTTCCGGCGCGTCACCGAGCTCGTGCCGGAAGAGCCGGCCGCCTGGGCCGACCTCGGATTGGTCGCGCTCCAGCAGGAACAGCTCGACACGGCCGCGGCCCGACTCGAGCGAGCGCGCTCGCTGGCGCCGGAGAACGGCCGCATCGCGCTGCTCTCGGCGCTCGTCGCGCGCACGCGGGGAAATCTGGACGAAGCCACGAAGTACCTCCGGGACGCCGTGCGGCTGGACCCTCGGAACCTGCAGGCGCTGTATCTGCTCGCCCGGACGCTCGAGGAGGCGGGTGGCCCTGGGAGCACCGCGGAGGCGCAGCAGCAGCTGGAGCGGATCCTGGCGGTGCAGCCCGGTAACCTCGTGGCGCTCCTCGAGCGCGCCCGCCTGGCGGCGAGCGCCGGTGATCGTGCGACGCTCGCCCAGGCGCTCGACGCGATCCAGTCCCGCCTGGAGGTACCCTCCGCTTCGACCACGACACAGTTGCGGGCGGTCCGCGAGGCCGCGGCGGCCGGCGATTTCGTCCGCGCCGCGACGCAGACCGCCCTTCTCGAGACCGAGCTGGAGCCGTTGCCCGCCTACCAGGGAGACCGGGCCGCCGTCGTGATCTCGCCCGGGCGCTCGGATGTGGTGCTGACCCGCTTCGTCCGGCTGGCCACGCCGGTGCCCCGAGCGTCGCCGCCCGATACGGCGATCCGCTTCGTGGCGGAGCCGCTCGCCGGCCCGAGCGGGCCTCATGCGTGGCTCCAGGCGGTGTGGCTGAGCGATGCGACGCCGCTCGCCCTGCTCAGCGCGGACCGGCGGAGCCTCTGGGTCGCGAGCGAGTCCGAGCGCGCCCGGACCTATCCGTTCCCCGGCGGCGACTCCGGGATGCCATCGCCGAACGCCGTGGCGCCGCTCGACTACGACTACGATTTTCGCGTCGACCTCGCCCTCGCCGGCGGCGGCGGGCTGCGCCTCCTGCACCAGGATCCCGACGGCGGCTTCACCAATGCGACGGCCGGGGCGATTCCGACCGCTGTCGCGCGCGGCGCGTACGCCGGTGCCTGGGCCGTCGACCTCGACATGGACGGCGACCTCGACCTCGTGGTCGCGCGCGAGGCGGGGCCTCCCCTCCTGCTCACGAATCGCGGCGACGGGCGGTTCGAGCGGCGCCCGGGCTTCGAGGGCGTGAGCCGGCTTCGCCAGTTCGCCTGGGCCGACCTCGACGCCGACGGCGCGCCGGACGCCGTGCTGCTGGACGCCGCGGGACGGCTGCACGTGTTCCGCAACCGCCGCGGACAGCAGCCACAGTTCGGGCCGGTCCTCCTCCCGGACACGCTCGGCCCGATCCAGGCGCTGACCGTGGCGGATCTGGACAAGGACGCCATACTGGATCTCGTCCTGCTCCGCGATGACGGCACGCTCGGCCAGCTGTCGCTGAACGGGCCTCGAGCGACAGGTCGGGCGCTCGGCCGCTGGCCCGACTTCACCCCCGCCGGGGCGGACTCGACGCGACTCCTGGGCGGCGACCTCGACAACAACGGCGATCTCGACCTGGTGGCCTCGACGCCGGCGGGGAGCCGGGTGTGGCTCGCCGGCGCGGGCGGGCTGCGACCGCTTCCCCCGCTCGCCGACCGGGTCACCGACGTCGCCGATCTGGGCGGCAGCGGCCGGCTCGACCTGCTGGGCGCCTCCCCGCGCGGCACGGTCGTGTGGCTCGCGAACCGGGGTACGACCGACTACTACTCGACCACCATCCGGCCGCGCGCGGCGAGCGCCACCGGCGACCGGCGCATCAACCCCTTCGGGATCGGCGGCGAGATCGAGCTTCGGGCCGGGCTGCTCTACCAGAAGCAGCTCATCACGTCCCCCACGGTGCATTTCGGGCTGGGCAGCCACGCGGACATCAACGTCGCGCGCATCATCTGGCCGAACGGCACCAGTCAGGCGGAGTTCGACCTCTCCGCGACCAACCAGTCGATGATGGCGCGTCAGCGCCTCAAGGGGTCCTGCCCCTGGGTGTTCGCGTTCGACGGCAGCGAGATGCGCTTCGTCACGGACTTCATCTGGCGGACCGCGCTCGGGCTGCGCATCAACGCGCAGGGGAAGACCACGGTGATCCACAGCGAGGACTGGGTGCGGATCCGCGGCGACCAGCTGGTCGCGCGGGACGGGTATTACGACATAAGGATCACGGCCGAGCTCTGGGAATCGCATTTCTTCGACCACGTCGAGCTCATGGCCGTGGACCACCCGAAGGACACGAAGCTCTACGTGGACGAGCGCTTCAAGCTGCCGCCACCGCCGCTCGCGCTGTACCCCGTGGAGCCGCTCCATGCCGTGGCGGGCGCGTGGGACCAGGCGGGGCACGACGTGAGCGCCATCGTCCGCGACCGCGACGGACGCTACGTCGACAGCTTCCCGCTCGGGCCCTATCAGGGGATCGCCCGCGATCACTGGGTCGAGATCGCGCTCGGCGACGACGCACCGACCGACGGGCCGCTCTGGCTCGTCGCCTCGGGCTGGATCTATCCCACGGACGCCTCGATCAACGTCGCCATCAGCCAGGGCGGGCAGCCACAGCCGCACGGCATCCGGCTGGAGGTAGCCGACGGCCACGGCGGCTGGCGGGTCGCCGACCCCGATCTCGGCATGCCCTCGGGCAAGACGAAGACCATCCTCGTCGACCTGCAGCACCGGTTCCCGCCCGGCGCGCCGCGCCGTCTGCGGCTGCGCACGAATATGGAGATCTACTGGGACCGGATCGCCTGGTCGGCCGGCCGGCCGGACACGCCGCTCCGCGTGCGCAGGCTGCTGCCCACGACGGCCGTGCTGCGCTACCGCGGCTTCTCCCGGGTCCACACCCGCCGGCGCAGCGAGCCCGAGGTCCCGGATTACGAGATCGCTGGCAGCGGACAGCGCTGGCGCGATCTGGTCGGCTACTACACGCGCTACGGGGACGTGCGGGCCTTGAACGAAAAGGCGGACGACCGGTACATTATCATGAACGCCGGCGATGAGTTACGCTTCCGCTTCCCCGCCCTCCCTCCGCCGGCCGCGGGCTGGACTCGCGATTTCGTGCTCGTCGGCGACGGCTGGGCCAAGGATGGAGACTACAATACGGGCTTTTCGAGGACGCTCCTCCCGCTGCCGTACCACGGGCTCTCCGACTACTCGCGCGCGCCCGGCCGGCTCGAGGACGATCCCGGTTACCGCCGTCACCCGCAGGACTGGACGCGCTACCAGACGCGCTACGTAGCGCCGCAGGCTTTCTATCGTGCCCTCGCCCCCGACCGCGGTCCGTGAGTTCGGATCGGTGACGTCGCCGCCGGCGCCGCCGCGCCTCCGGCGTGCCCTGGTGAGCCTCGTCTTCTTCGCCCTGCTGCTGGCGCCGCTGCTGCTGCGACGCTTCGGGTCCGCTTCCGATGCGGCCGACGGCGGGCCGAGCCCCGCAGCGGCGATCGAACGTTACGGCTTCGCGCTGAGCGAGGTTTCCGCCGCGGCCGGCATCCACTTCGAGCACCAGGCCCCGATCCTCGATCCCAAGCTCGGGCCGATCATGCCGCTGGTGGCCTCGGTGGGCGCAGCCGTGTCGGTCGCCGACTTCGACCGCGACGGCTGGCCGGACATCTACGTGACCAACAGCGCGGCCGGCAGCCTCAACGCGCTCTACCGGAACCGCCACGACGGCACCTTCGTCGATGTGGCGCCGCGACTCGGCGTCGCGGATGTGAACCGGCCCGGGAGCGGCGCCTCGATGGGCGCGGTCTGGGGCGACTACGACAACGATGGCTACGAGGACCTCTTCCTGTACCGGTGGGGCCGCCCGGAGCTGTTCCACAACGAGGAGGGCGGCGGCTTCACGCGCGTGACCGAACGGGCCGGCCTGCCGGCCTGGCTCAACGCGAACACGGCGGTCTGGCTCGATTACGACCGGGACGGGCTGCTCGATCTCTTCGTGGGTTGCTACTTCCCGGCCGAGGTCGACCTCTGGCGCCTGACGAGCACGCGGATCCTGCCGGAGAGCTTCGAGTACGCGCAGAACGGTGGCCGCAACTACCTGTTCCACAACCTGGGCCGCGGCCGCTTCGAGGACGTCGCGCCGGCGATGGGACTGACCAGCACGCGCTGGACGCTCGCCGCGGCCGCCGCGGACGTGAACGGCGATGGATACCCGGACCTCTTCGTGGCCAACGACTTCGGGTTCAACGAGCTGTACCTGAACGAGCGCGGCGGGCGCCTGCGCGAGGTGGGGCGGGCGGCGGATGTGAGCCGCGCCCCGAAGAGCGGCATGAACGCCTCCTTCGGCGACGTGCTCAACCGCGGCGAGTGGGCGGTCTTCGTGAGCAACATCGCCGAGCCGGGCGTCCTCCTGCACGGCAACGATCTGTGGGTGCCCGCCGGCGACTCCGCCGCAGCGCCCCGCTACCGCAACCTCGCGGGCGCCAGCGGGCTGGAGGCGGCCGGCTGGAGCTACGCCGCTCAGTTCGGCGACCTGAACAACGACGGCTGGCTCGACCTCTACCAGGCCAACGGCTTCTTCTCCGGCGCCAAGCGGGACAGCTACTGGTACGACTACTCGAAGGTCACCAGCGGCAACCGCGGCATCATCGCCGACGCGCGCAACTGGCCGGCCCTGGGCGACCGCAGCCTCTCCGGCTACGAGCGCGACCGCGTGTGGGTCAACGACGGCACCGGCCGCTTCCGGGATGTGGGCGAGGCGGTCGGGGTCCGCGCGTCCCACGACGGTCGCGCCGTCGCCTTCGCCGACCTGTGGAACCGCGGCGTGCTGGACGTGGTGGTCGCCAACCAGCGCGGGCCACTCCTGCTCTACCGCAACACCGTCGCGCCGCAAAGCCACTGGATCGCCTTCGAGCTGCACGGCACCCGCAGCAACCGGAGCGCGATCGGGGCGGAGGTCCGCCTCTACTGGGCCGGCATGGAGCAGGCGCAACGGATCGACGGCGGGAGCGGCTTCGCCGCCCAGAACGACCGCCGCGTGCACTTCGGGCTCGGCCGCACCACGCGGGTCGACCGCGTCGTGATCCGCTGGCCTTCGGGTACGGCGCAGACGATCCCGTCGCCGGCGATCGACGCCCTTCACGTGATCACCGAGAGCCGATGAAGTACGACCCGCGACTGACGGCGCCGATCCTCATCTCGCTGATCCTGATCGGCGCCCACTGGTCCTTCGGCATCCTCGGCGGCTACACCGCGATCGGCGTCGCGGTCGTCTCGGCGATCGTCACCGAGGTCGTGCTATCCCGCTTCCTCCTCGGCCGGCGCCGCTACCTCGCCAGCGCCTACATCTCGGGCATCAGCATCGCCATCCTCGTGCGTTCACCACTCCTGTGGCCGTACGCCCTGGGTGCGGTGCTCTCGATCATGTCGAAGTACGTGCTGCGGGTGAAGGGTCGCCACCTGTGGAACCCGTCCAACTTCGGTATCTGCGCCCTGCTCTTCCTCGCGCCCTTCGCCGTCGCGCCGCTCAGCGTGCAGTGGGGGAACAACCTGTGGCCGATGCTCGTCATCTGGATCGTGGGGCTGAACGCGATCCGGCGCGCCGGCCGCGTCCACGTCACGCTGTCCTACGTGGCGTCGTTCTTCTTCTTCGCTTTCGTGCGCAGCCTGATCATCCACGGCTCCTTCATCACCGAGATCGCGCCGATCACCGGGCCGATGTACCAGCTCTTCGCGCTGTTCATGGTCACCGACCCCAAGACCACCGTCGCCTCCAGGCGCGGCGCCATGCTGGTCGCGTTCCTGGTCGCTTTCGTCGAGATGCTCCTGCGGCTGGCCGAGATCATCTACGCGCCCTTCTACGCCCTCTTCCTGGTGGGCCCGGCCGCGCTGCTCGTCGAGATGTGGTGGACCGGGCGCCAGCGACAGCGCGCCCCCGAGCCCGAGGTCGCCCCCGCGGGTCAGGCCCCTGGCGGGGGGCTCGCCGCCACGTACCCGCAGCTCGCCAGTCGGACGCCCGAGACCTCGTAAGCCGCGGCGGGCATGTCGTGGACGCCGGTGGCATCGATCCAGGTGTTGTAGAACCTGAAGAGCGCGCAGACCATGAGGGCGTCGTAGATGGCCTCGTTGCTCCAGCCGGCGTCCGCGAGGGCGTCGAGGTCGGCCCGTGTGGTGGCGTTCGACTGTCGATTCACCTTCTCGATGAACGCGAACAGCGCCTTCTCCCGGTCCGGGATGGGCGCGGTCCGGAAGTCGTCGAGCACGGCGTCGACGAGATCTCGATCGTTCAGCAGCGTCGCCGCGACCGCGGCGTGCGACCCGATTCAGAAAGGGCAGTCGTTCCGGCGGGACGTGAACGCCGCGATGAGCTCGCGCTGTCCCGGCGAGAGCGGCGAATCCCCACGCATCACGCCCTGCGTGAAGTGCTCGAGGTGACGCGTGACGTCGTACTTGTAGGCGAACAGGTGCATGATCTGGGGAACCGGGGCGCCGGCGGCCTTCATTGCCCGGATGATGTCACCGCGAGGCCCCGGGTCGTCGTGCTGCTCGACCTCGGGCAGGAACATGGGATCCACGGGAGTCCTCCTCGGAGTTATCGATGGGGTGGCGACGGTCGGGCGGTGCGTCCGCGGCGCGCGGGATGGTGCGGCCCGCGTCCAGATCATACTACTGGCTCCCATTCCAGCTGTCGATGGCGACGTACGGGTTCGACACCACGACGTTTCCCCTACGGATACCGCCATCGTCGCCAGGACCGCGCCGCCGCTGCCTGCGGCCCGGGATCGAAATCTGGAATTCGCCGGTGGCGCGAGCGACGCCATCCGGATTTCGACCGCGTGGCGAGACGAAAACGGTACGCGTCGTCGTCGCCAGATGACGGTTCCGAAATAACGCTCGATCTCCGAGACGAATCCGGATCCCAATGTTAGCCAGTGCGTCCCGTTACCGGATTTCGCTCGCTTGCAGAGCGCCCGCCCTCCCGGCTGCGCTGGCAGAGCGCCGGACGCTGGCTGCTGCTGCGCTGCTGGATCGCCGGCCACGGCGGCCGCGTCCTCGATCTCGTATTGAAGACGGGTGGCCCCACGCCCGACGCTCACTCGCCGAGGCGGACCCGGCGCGTATCCTCTTCCATCCCGGTGGGGTCGGTCAGGGGGCCGTACAGCTCGGGCCGACGGGCCCGCAGCCAGCGCCGCCCGCTCGACGAGGCGAGGATCGAGGCGTCGAGGTCGGCGACGACCATGTCATCATCAGGCTTGCACGTCTCCGCCACCACTTCGCCGTACGGGTCCAGCACCATGGCGTTTCCCGTACGGATCTCGCCGTCATCCGGACCGACGCCGTTGCTGAAGAGCAGGAACATCCCGTTGTCGTGCGCGCGGCTCGGCAGCCAGCGCATCAGCCAGGCGCGCCCCTTGGGCCCGCGGATCTCCGCCTGGATGGGCGCCGGATCTTCACGCCGGCGCGCCCACAGCTCGGGAGCGATCGGCTTCATCCCGCGCGGACTCAGGGAATCGCACCCGCCGGTCTGGTGCGGCGCGAGCAGGATCTCGGCGCCGAGCAGCGCGGTGGCGCGGGCGTTCTCGACGATGTTGTTGTCGTAGCAGATGAGAACCCCGACGCGGCAGCCGTGCGGGGTGTCGAAGACGGTGTAGGAGTCTCCCGAGGCGAGAAAGGGGCTGACGAACACGTGCAGCTTGCGGTGCAGCGCCCATCGGCCATCCGGCATCGCGACGAGGTAGGCGTTGTAGAGGCGGCCGTCCGGCGCCCGCTCGACGAGTCCCGCTCCGATGGTCATGCCGTGCCCGCTCGACAGGCTCAGCAGCGCCTGCGAGCGATGGCCCGTCGGGCACCGGCTCGGCGAGCGCGTCGATGCCCCCGCGCGTGAGCTTGCGCACGTGCCAGTATCCCGTCAGGCACATCTCGGGAAAGGCGATGATCTCGACGTCCAGCCGCGCGGCCTCCGTGACGAAGTCCCGGATGCGCTGCAGGTTGCAGGACGTGTCACCCGGTGCGGGCTGGAACTGGACGGTCGCCACCCGGACGTCGCGCATTCGGCCGCCCCGGCTCAGAAGGCCGTTGAGGGGATCGGATCGGTCATCGCGGACCTGGAAAGGCTCACTCCGGGTCGGACGTTTCGCAAGCCTGGGGGGCCCCGGCGAGCACGGCCCGCCCCGTCGGTGAGAGCGGGCCGCTGCGCGCTGCCGTGCGCAGCACGGACCTCACACGCGCTGCGAGGAGGAGCGCCACCGCGGCGAGGCCCGCGCAGAAGCCCGCCCACACGCCGGGGGCGCCGAGGCCGTTGTCGAAGCCCAGCCAATAAGCCACCGGAAGCCCGATGCCCCAGTAGCCCGCCGCGGCGATGAGCATCGGCACGGCGGTATCGGCTGCGCCACGGAGGACACTCATCCCGGCGACCTGTGCGCCGTCGAAAACCTGGAAGGCGGCGGCGATCAGGAGCAGGCGCGCACCGAGCTGGATGACGGCCGGCTGCGGCGTGTAGAGCCGTACGAGCGCCTGCCCCGCCGTGAGGAAGAGCAGCGCGAATACGGCCATGCAGCCGACGGCGAGGACGTACGTACCGACAACGGCGTGGCGGAGCTCGACGGTCCGCCCCGCGCCTATGTGCTGGCCGACGCGCACCGAGCCGGCAATGCTGGCGCCGAGCGCGACCATGAACGTGGTCGAGGCGATGTTGATGGTGACCTGGTGCGCCGCCAGCGCGACCGGGCTGATCCAGCCCACCATGATGGCCGCGAACGCGAACAACCCCACCTCCAGCCCCATCTGTGCCCCGATCGGTCCGCCAATGCGCAGGATCGCGGCGATCCGCTGCGGCTCGGGGCGGCGCGGGTGGACGCGCAGCGGATGGAGCTCCTCACGACTCACCGTGTACGCGACGATCGCCAACAGCATGGTGCAGCGTACGATCGAGGTAGCCCAGCCGCTTCCCTCGACGCCGAGCGCGGGCACCGGGCCGGCGCCGTAAATGAGCAATCGGTTGCAGAGGACGTTGATCGCCAGGCCGATGAACGTGACGACCATCGTCGGTCGGGCGATGCCCATTCCTTCGAGGAACTGCCGCACCGCGAGGAAGAGGAAGTACGCGGGCACGCCCGGCGCGAGCGCGCGCAGATAGCGGCCGGCGAGCCGGGCGACCTCCGGGTCCTGACCGAGTCGCTCGGTGATGGGGCCGCCGAGAAGCGACAGCAGCACGACGGGCACGCTCAGCGCCAGCGCGACCCAGCAGCCCTGCACGAAGGCACGGCGGCACTCTTCCGTGCGCCCGGCGCCGAACGCCTGGCTCACCAGCGGCGACACGCCGGTGATCACGCCCTGGGCCAGAATGACGGCGAAGATATGCACGGCCGAGCCGACGCCGGCGGCGGCGAGCGAGGTCGCGCCGAGCGGTCCGACCATGACCGTGTCGGCGGTGTTCATGCCCACCGCGCCGAGCTGACTGAGCACGATCGGCCCGGCCAGGCCCAGCAGCGCGCGGAGCTCGGAGGCGAATCGGGGGGTGCTCACGGCGCCGGCCAAGGTGCCGGGACTGCCCTCGGCCGGCAAGGGCCCGCGCGTCGGCTTCGCCCGGCGAGGTGTCTTGCACGATCGCGTCTGTTGCGATCATGTTTTCCAGCTTCCGAGCACCTTCCCGATGCGGTGAGAGCATCCGATGCGCAGCTTCCCACGGCTCGGCCGGGCGGGCCGCACGAGGTTGTGGCTGCCTCTGCTCGTGTCGCTGGCGAGCTGCGCGAGGCGGTCGGAAGGCGAGCGGCTGGCACGCACCTACTGCGCCGCCTGTCACGCCTTTCCCGAGCCGGCGCTGCTGGACAAGACGACGTGGCAGGAAGGAGTGCTGCCCCAGATGGCGCTACGACTGGGTGCGTCGCCGTCGTCGTTCACCGCGGCGGTCCAGAACCCGTACATGAAGACGCTGGGTGACGCGCTGTCCGCTGAAGACTTCGCCAGGATCGTGCGGTACTATGTCGACCACGCCCCGGACGCGCTGCCGGCCGAATCGCTGCCAACCAGACCCCGGCTGGATCCGGACTTCTTCGTGACCGGCCCTTTCGCCGAGATGCCGAGCGATGCCGTCGTGACGCTGCTGAAGGCCGATCCGCTTCACGAACGGATCTTCATCGGCGACGCGAGCCGGAAACAGCTCGTTGTCTTTGGCTGGGACCGCCGGCGCCTCTCCACCTACACGCTGGACAGCCCGCCGACCGACCTGATCGTCGACGGCGACCGGATCCTCGTGCTGGAATCGGGCATCCTCAGCCCCAACAACCTGGCACGCGGCAGGCTCGCGGAGTACGAGGTGGGCCGCGACGACTCACTCCGCTTCCGCTCCGTCGTCGTCGACTCGCTGATCCGGCCCGTCTTCGCCGAATGGTTCGACTTCGACGACGAACGCGTGAGAGCCTTGCTGATCTGCGAGTACGGGAACGACCGCGGCCGACTCGACCTGTACCGCCACCACGGCTCCGCGTACCAGCGTGAGGTGATCGACGCGAGTCCCGGGTGCATCAGAGCCGAGATCCACGACATGACCGGCGACGGCGCCCCCGACATCGTCGCCCTCTTCGCCCAGGGCGACGAGCGGATCGTCCTCTTCGAGAACGACGGCACCGGCCATTTCGGCGGAGCCTCGCGCACGCTGGCGCGCTTCCCGCCGGTGTACGGCTCCATGGATTTCTCGATGCACGACATGGACGGTGACGGCGACCTCGACCTCGTCTACGTCAACGGCGACAACTTCGACTATTCACGCGTGCTGAAGCCGTACCACGGCATCCGGATCCTGGAGAACAATGGCAAGAACGACTTCACGCAGCGCTACTTCTTCCCGATCTATGGCGCCGCCCGGGCGGAGGTCGTCGACTTCGACCGGGACGGCGATCTCGACATGCTGACCACCAGCAACTTCCCCGACGCCGGACACCATCCCGAGCGGGGCATCATGTATTTTCAGAACGTCCGCCCGTTCGAGTTCGAGCCGTACGCCTTCACGGTTGCGGCGGCGAACCAGTGGAACCGGATCGCGACGGCCGACCTGGACCGCGACGGCTGGGCGGATGCGATCATCGGTGCGATGTCGCTGGAAAGCATCGTCGCGCACCAGCGCGGTTCGGGCGGGGCGACCCCGGCCGCGCGTTCGGACGCGGTCCTGTATTTTCAAAACCACATGTTCGGCGGCTCACGAGCCACACGCTCGGGACTCCGTCAGACCTGGCACTTCGCCACCGGAGGAGAGCATTGATCATGAACTCCGCTGCACGCAGGGCCTTCGACCCGGTGCGCCGCACGCCTGTGTCGGCGTCGATTCTGGTGGCGATCGCGGTACTCGCTTCGGGCTGCGCCCGTGCGGCGCGTCCGGGGGCGCCGACGCCTCCCGGGATTCCTCCCATCACCGCCCATCCGGCCGCCGCCCTGGTGCCGCAGCCGCTGTCGGTGCAGCTCACGCTCTCGGACAGCTTCACGGTGGCGGCGGGCGCGGAAATCCTGGTCGGAGCGGGGCAGGCGGAGGCGGCGCGCATCGGCCGCTACCTGGCGCAGCTGATCGGCACCACGAAGGAATCGACGCCGGCCGTCGTGATGGGTTCGGATAGCGTGCCTCGGGGCAGCATCGAGCTGGCGCTGGACGCGGCGATAGACAGTCTCGGGGAGGAAGGCTACACGCTGAGCATCGACACCGCGCAAGTGCGGATCGCCGCGGCCACGCCTGCCGGCCTCTTCTACGGGGTCCAGACGCTGCGGCAGCTCATGCCACCGTGGATCGAGTACACGGCGATACCGCCGCGGCCGATCAAGGTGCCGGCCGCGCGCATCGTGGACCGCCCGCGCTTCGCGTGGCGCGGCGCCATGCTCGACGTGGCGCGCCACTTCACGGGCGTGGCGGGTGTCGAGCGGCTGCTCGATCTGATGGCGCTCTACAAGCTGAATCGCCTGCACCTCCATCTCGCGGACGACCAGGGGTGGCGCATCGCCATCCCGTCGTGGCCCAACCTGGCCCCCTGGGGTGGCCTGACGGAGGTGGGCGGTGGGGACGGCGGCTTCTATACGCGAGAGGATTGGGCCGAGCTCGTGCGCTACGCGGGCGACCGCTACATCACGATCGTGCCCGAGATCGACATGCCGGGGCACATCAACGCCGCGCTCTCCTCGTACCCCGAGCTGAACTGCGACCAGGTAGCGCCGGCGCCGTACACCGGCACCGACGTGGGCTTCAGCATTCTGTGCCTCGACAAGGATGTGACGTACCGGTTCATCGACGACGTCGTGCGGGACATCGCGGAGATCACGCCGGGCCCGTACTTCCACATCGGCGCGGACGAGGTGAAGAAGCTGACGCCGGAGCAGTACCGGGGATTCGTCGAGCGGGTGCAGGGCATCGTCGCGTCGCACGGGAAGCGCATGATCGGCTGGAGCGAGGTGGCCGAGGCGAACCTGCCTCCGTCCGCGATCGTGCAGAGCTGGATCCCGGATTCGAGCCGTGTGGCGGTGGCGCGCGGCTCGAAGGTCATCCTCTCGCCGTCCTCGCGCGCCTACTTCGACATGAAGTACGACAGCACGACCGCGCTCGGGCTGGACTGGGCCGGGCGCGTGGACCTGCACCAGGCGTACGCGTGGGATCCGGCCAGCCAGATCGAGGGGGTGCCGGAGCCGGCGATCCTCGGTGTCGAGGCGCCTCTGTGGGCGGAGACCATCGGCACGGTCTCGGACATCGAGTACCTGCTGTTCCCGCGCCTGCCGGCCCTGGCCGAGATGGGGTGGACCGCGCAGAGCAGGCGAGATTGGGAGGACTTCCGAGCGCGGCTGTTCGGTCACCTGCCGCGGTGGAAGGCACTCGGCGTCAACTACTACGACTCACCGTACCTGCGCTAGCAGGTCGCTGAAGAATGGAAGCGAGCCGCGTTGTGAGCGCCACGGGGCCGGATGCGAGGCGGCGCGACGACGCGATGCCAGGGCGCATCTCGGAGGAGCGCCAACGACGCAGACGGCCCCGTGCCGCCGCAACCCGAAGGGAGCAGGGGGGTTGCCGCCGCACTCCCATTTTTCAGCGACCTGCTAGGAGGTTTCCCGGTCCTGGGCGCGTCTGACGGCTCCGTGACACGCGGTTGAAAGTCCTACCGCTACGACCCTCTACCGCCGCGCGTACACGCGCACGTAATCCACGACCATCCGCTGCGGAAAGCTCGTGGACGCGTCGGGCGCGCCGGGCCAGTCGCCGCCGACCGCAAAATTCAGCAGCAGGAAGAAGGGGTGTTCGAAGACCCAGGGTGTGCCCCGCGGCAGATCGGCCGGAGTCGCATGATGGTACTCGCGTCCGTCGACGAACCACCGGATGTCGCGCGGCGCCCATTCGACGGCGAAGACGTGGAAGTCGTCGGCGACCGCGCCGGTCGGGAGGGTGTCCGCCCGCCCGATCCCGTCCGCGCCCGAATATCCCGGACCATGCAGCGTGCCGTGCACGATATCCGGCTCACGGCCGATGTTCTCCATCACGTCGATCTCGCCGGAGCGCGGCCAGCCGACCGAGTCGATGTCCGCCCCGAGCAGCCAGAACGCGGGCCAGACCCCCTGGCCGCGCGGGATCCGGATGCGCGCCTCGATGCGACCGTAGGCCTGCGCGAACCGGCCCTTCGTCTCGAGGCGCGCCGACGTATACCGACAGCGCCCGTACCAGCACGTCGCCGCCGTCGCCGGCCGCTCCGCCCGCGCGGTGATCACCAGGTGCCCACGACCGTCGAGCGCGACGTTGTCTGCGCTCGTGGTGTAGAGCTCCAGCTCGTGGTTCCCGAAGCCGCCGCCGCCGGTATCGGCGACCCACCTCGTGGGATCGAAGGTCCCGCCGGCCGGCCCGTCGAACTCGTCGTGCCAGACGAGACCCGCCGCCGGCGCGGGGTGGCCGCCTGCCGTCGGCGCGGTGCGGCCGCATCCAGCGATGCCGACGAGCGTGAGGGCCGCGGCGCCGGCGAGGATGGCCGGCGGGGTGCGGGGTGGCCGGACGCGTTCCAGGGCCGCACCGCGGGCCGGCGCGCCAGCGCGCGGACGGGAGCGCGGCCTCGGGCTTCGACTGGTGTTTCTACGGGCCATGTCGCCAATCTACGGGGTCGAGGGGTTCGGCGCCGGCGGCCGTTCAGGACCTGTGCGTTGCCCTTCGGTCGAGCCGTGACTACGTTCGCGGGCGAATCCCTCCCGAACACTCAGCAGGTCGCTGAAGAACTGGAGCGAGCCATGACGAGGGGCGTGACGCGTCGTGAGTTCGTCGCCGGCACGGCAAAAGCCGCCGCCGCCGCGGCCATCCTGCCCCACCGCGCCGCCGCGGCGCTCGATCCGGTGCGCCGCCCGCGCGCCGATCGCGTGAAAGTCGCCATCATCGGGGCGGGTGGCATGGGAATGAGCAACGCCGAAGAACTGACGGGCGAGGACATCGTCGCGCTGTGCGACGTCGACTTCGACTACGTGGACAAGGCACTGTTCAACTTCCTGCGCGATCGCGAGACGAAGTCGCAGGAGGAGCAGGAGAAGCTCGCCCGCCTCGAGGCGGTCTACCACGCCGCCCGGCGCTACACCGACTACCGCGAGCTGCTGGCCAGGGAGAAGGACCTGGATGGCGTCGTCGTCGCCACGCCCGACCACCTCCACGCGGTGATCGCGGCGGCGTTCATGAAGGCGCACAAGCACGTCTATGTTCAGAAGCCGCTCACGCGCTCGGTGCACGAATCGCGCGCGCTCCGCGAGTTGGCCCGCAGCACCGGTGTGGTCACGCAGATGGGCAACCAGGGGCATTCCAGCGACGACGCGCGTCGCATCAACGAGTGGGTCCAGGCGGGCGTGATCGGACCCGTGCGCGAGGTGCACGTCTGGACGAACCGGCCGATATGGCCACAGGGGGTGCCCCGCCCGGGCGAGCCGCCGGCGCCCGCCGACACGCCGCCGCGCGCCGACCCGGGGACGTCGACGTCGAAGGCGATCCCGCCGCGGAAGGTCACGCAGCCCTGGAACGGTCGGGCCGTGAGCGCGGCCCTGGCGAAGGCGCTGGGAGAGCCGACCCGCGCCCCGTTCGACTGGGACCTCTACCTCGGTCCCGTGTCCGGCGTACCCTTCCACCCCATCTATCACCCGTTCAACTGGCGTGGCTGGCTGGAGTTCGGCGTCGGCGCGCTGGGTGACATGGGCGCGCACCTGATCGACCACCCGTACTGGGCGCTCGGGCTCGGCTATCCCACCAGCATCGAGGCGACGTCGTCACCGTTCGGGGGGGACAGCGAGCACCCGGCGTCCTATCCCGAGGCCATGACGGTCCACTACCAGTTCCCCGCGCGCGGCAGTCAGCCGCCCGTGCGGCTTTCATGGTACGACGGCGGGCTCATGCCGCCGCGCCACGAGCTGCTGCCCTTCGAGCTGGTGCTCGATCGGACGGGCGGCGTCATGTTCGTCGGCGAGAAGGGGATCCTGCTCCACGAGACCTACGGCAGGAACCCGCGCATCCTGCCCGAGGTCCTCATGGATGAGGCAATGGCGGTGCCGAAGACATATCCCCGGGTGGACGGCACGCACGAGCAGAACTGGGTCGACGCCATCCGCGGCCGGACGGAGGCGACGTCGCCCTTCGAGTACTCGGCCCGCCTCACCGAGGTCATGCTCCTCGGCCTCGTCGCGCTGCGCACGGGTCAGGGCCGCAAGATCTTCTACGACGGAGATGCGATGCGAGTGACGAACGTCCCCGAAGCCAACGAGTACCTGACGACCGAATACCGCGAAGGCTGGACCCTGTGAGACGCACCGCTCTCTGATTACCTGCGCGAGCTCCGCGGAACCGAGACATGACCGTATCGATCCGGGCGAGCATCGTCACCCTCTGCGTCGCCGGCCTCGGTTGTTCGCCGTCGAGCCCGCCGTCCGCGGCTCGAGCGAATGCGGGCATCGACTCCCTGAACGCGCAGCTCGTCCGGGCGTACCGGAGCCAGGATCCCGAGGCGTACGCCGAGCTGTTCACCGACACGGCGACGTTCGAGTGGCCGGACTTCGACACGCGGCGGGGACGGGCTGAAATGGCGGCGATGGCGCGGACGAACTGGGCGGCTCTGCGCGACAACGACCTGCGGCTGACGGTCTCGACCCGACGCGTCGCGTCGGATCAGGCTACGGAGCTCGGCGCCTTCGAGCAATCCTGGAGCGACTCGAGCGGGGTCCGGATGGCGGAGTACGGCAGGTACGCGACCATCCTGCTCCGGCAAGCGGATGGGAGTTGGCGGATGGATCGCTTCCTCGGCTTCGAGGACTCCATCCGTCGCTTGACCGCCGGGCCGCGATAGGTGCGGCGGCGAGGGCCCCGCGAGCCGGGGCCGGCGGTCAGTGGCGCTTGGTCGTGACGACGATCACGCCGTTCCCGCCTCGCACCCCGTAGATGGCCGTCTCCCCGGCATCCTTGAGCACGTCGACGCTCGCGATGTCGGAGGGCGAGAGCGCCGCCAGCGTGCCCACGGAAACGGGCGAGCCATCGATCACGAGGAGCGGCGCGCTGCTCGCCAGGAAGGAGTGCGGGCCCCGTATCCGGATCGCGAACTGGCCGTTGTTCAGGCGCGTCACCTCGACCCCCGGCACGAAGGCGAGGTACTCCTCGAGCCGCGTGTACTTCTGGCTGTTGAGCTCGTCCTCGGATACGGAAGCGACCGAGCCCGTCACCTCGGAGCGCGGCTGCGTACCGTATCCCGTGTCAATGGTCTCGGGTGTCGGCTTCTCGGGCGGCGGCGAGTGTCCGCATCCCGCCGCGAAGGCCGCCGCAAGGGCGACCGCGGCAAGGCGCGTCTGCTTGGGGGTTCTCACTGTTTCCTCCTATGGGCCCCGCGGAGGCCCTCGGCCGCCGACGCTCGCTCCCGACCGAGCAGGTGCGTACAAGCGGCGATCCGACTGCAATATACAATCCACCGGATGGGAAGGACACTGGGAGGTCGAGGCGCCACCTGAAGGCGCCACCTGAAGGCGTTCACTGAAGGCGTCAACTTCAGGCGTTGACTGAAGGCGCCAACTTCAGGCGCGACCAACAGGCGCTACGGTCATCGCGTCTCATTCCTTCGCACCGGGGTAGCCGTGGCGGCGGGTCTCTTGCAACTTCTCCGAGCACGATCCCACAGCGGAGGCGAGCGAGCGAGATGGACCTGAAGATCACCGGAACCGTGAAGCAGGTGCTGGAGGAGCAGTCGGGAGAGAGCCGGAACGGCCCCTGGCGCAAGCAGGAGTTCATCCTGGAGAGCGAGGGGAAGTACCCGAAGCCGGTGTGCATCGCGATGTGGGGGGAGAACATCGACGAGTTCGAGATCCGGCCGGGCGAGCGGTTGACGGCGTATGTGGACGTCGCCAGCCGCGAGTACAACGGTCGCTGGTACACGGACGTGAAGGCGTGGAAGGTGGAGCGGGAGTCCGGAGGGGGTGAGGGCGGCGACAGTCCGCCGGAGTACGGCGCCGATGAGCCGTTCCCCGATCCGACGGCCGCGGGCGACGACCTGCCCTTCTGAGGCGCTGACTGCAGGCGCTGACTGCAGGCGCTGACTTCAGGCGCTCACTCAGGCGCTGGGAGCAGGCACTTGGGGGCCGCGGTCGCGGGTACCGCTCGTGGGTGATTAGCGCGGCTTCGTCGCCAGCGACCGCGTCGGCGGCGCACCGATGGCAGACTTTGCCGCGGCGTGCCTACACTTCGCCCGTCACGTCACCTTCCACCCGCCGACCACCTCACCTTCCACCTCGCCATCCACCTCACCTTCCTCCGCCCTCGCCGACCACCTCCCCTTCCACCTAGCCGACCCCCTCACCGACCACCTCCCCCACACCCTCCGGCTCGCTGCGCCACAACCGCGGCAGGAGGCGAACCAGCCCGGCGCCGCTCAGCAGGAAGACCACGGCCCACACGACGCCCTGCGCGGTGTGGCCGTAGAGCAGGCTACCCGCGCCGAAAAGCGCGGCGTAAACGAACGCGCAGCCGAGCACCCAGCCCAGGAGCTGCTGCGACAGGCTGTCGGGGGAGGGCGGCAGGCGTGCCTCGGCGCGGATGGCGCTCCAGCCGGGGCCGGCGGGGCGCACGAGGCGGTAGAAGCGGACCAGCGTGTCGCGGTCCGTGGGCGGCGCGACGTAGGCGGCGAGGAGCCAGAGCACGGTCGTCGTCGCCACGGTGGCGAGCAGGCCGACGTGGGAGGGCACGGCGTGGCCGGCCTTCGCGCCCACGGCGAAGGCGAGGGCCACGGCGAAGGAGCCGATCATGGCGACGACCTCGGCCCACGCGTTCACGCGCCACCAGAACCAGCGCAGCAGGTAGAGGAGCCCGGTGCCGGCGCCGATGGACAGGATCAGGTCGAAGCTGGTTCGCGCGGTGTCGAGGACCAGCGTGAGCAGCGCGGCGAAGACCATGAGCGCGGCGGTCACCACGCGGCCCACCGCGACGTAGTGGCGCTCCCGCGCGCCGGGGCGCAGGAAGCGGCGGTAGACGTCGTGCACCAGGTAGGAGGTGCCCCAGTTCAGGTGCGTCGAGATGGTGGAAACGTAGGCGGCCAGCAGCCCGGCCATCATGAGGCCCAGCAGCCCGTGCGGCAGGAAGCGCAGCATCGCCGGGTACGCCATGTCGTGGCCGATGAGCGACGGGTCGGCGTAGGGGAACGCGCGCGCGATGTCGCCCAGGCTCGGATAGACCAGCAGCGACGCCAGCCCCACCAGCACCCACGGCCACGGACGCAGCGCGTAATGCGCGACGTTGAAGAAGAGCGTGCCGGCCATCGCGTCGCGCTCGCTGCGCGAGGCGAGCATGCGCTGCGCGATGTAGCTGCCGCCGCCGGGCTCGGCACCGGGGTACCAGACGGCCCACCACTGAACGGCCAGCGGGATGACCAGCAGCGTCAGCGTCTGCCCCCAGTCGCCGAAGTCGGGGAGTAGCGCGAGCGTCTTCGGGTCCAGGCGCGTGACGAGCCCGTGCAGCCCGCCCACCTGCGGCTGCTTCAGCGCGAACCAGGCGGCGGCGAACGCGCCGGTCATGGCGATGCCGAACTGGATGAAGTCGGTGACCATGACGCCCCACAGGCCCGACGTCGCGGCGAACGCGACGTTGATCAGCGCCGTGACCACCAGCGTGCGCCCGATCGGCCAGCCCAGCAGCAGGTTCGCGATCTTCACGGCCGCCAGGTTCACCGTCGCCATGATGACGCAGTTGAAGAGGAGGCCCAGGTACACGGCGCGGAAGCCGCGGACGAAGGACGCGGCCTTGCCGCTGTAGCGCAGCTCGTAGAACTCCAGGTCCGTCATCACGCGGGAGCGGCGCCACAGCCGCGCGTAGAAGAACACGGTCAGCATGCCCGTCAGCAGGAACGCCCACCACACCCAGTTGCTGGCGACGCCGCCTTCGCGGACCAGGTTCGTGACCAAATTGGGCGTGTCGGTGCTGAACGTGGTTGCCACCATGGAGACGCCCACGAGCCACCACGGCGCCGCGCGGCCGGAGGTGAAGAACTCGGCCGCGCTGGAGCCGGCGCGCCGCGCCATCAGCAGCGCGGGGGTCAGCGTCACCGCGAGCGAGAGGACGACGATCGTCCAGTCGAAGGAGGTGAGGGTCACGGTGGGTCTATCTCACGGTGAAGTCGGCGCGCATCCCGAGCTCATCGTGTTTGGGAGCGTCGGGGCCGTCGCGGAGGGTGCAGATCAGTCCGTATCGGCGGCCCGACTCCAGATCCACGAGCAATCGGCCGGGACTCTTCTCACCGGGCTCGGCGATCAGGTATCCGATCATCGCCTCCAGCGGATCTTCTCCCGACTTGTCCGCCTCGAACGCGGATTCGATCGTCATTCCTTTCTTCAAAAGGCCCATTCCCAGCTCGTGCCGGACAGCGCCTCGATTCTGGAGAACGAAGACCGTGGGTCCGGGAGGGAGGGTATCGGGGACCTGGAACGAGTATTCCCTGCCGATGACGGTCACTTCGTTGTACGGACGTTCGTCGGAGCAGCCGACACTCAGCGCGCACAGGGTCAACAGGAGGACGCCTCCCGTCAATCCCGCGCAGATCCGGCAGGACGCGCTACTCGATGGCTGCACTCTGTGTCCTCCTCCGGTGGACTCGCCCGAGGCAGGAAGCGAAGACAGGGCACCCTCGCGGGTGTGGGGCGCGAGCGGCGCCGGCCCAGGGGCCCTCCGCGCGCACGAAGTTCGGCCATTGTCGCGAGACCCGCAACGGCTGGCTGAAACGTGCTGGAGAGGCTGATACGCAGCAACGCTCGCCCCAGGTCGGTGGAGCAGCTCGCAACCGACCCTGGCGCCCGCGCGGTAGTCGTTCTCCCCGCGGGTTGACATCCGGATCGCCGTAGCGTATCCGCCAGAGGGCGTACTCTTGCCGCCGGCCCTCTTGTACGCCGGCGGACCACTCCGCCATCTTGTGCGCGTCCGCCTACCCCGCCTCCCGGCGTTCCGACGAACCAATGCCGAGCATCCGAGCCGACCGGCTCCAGTCGCTGCTCTCGGAGCTGAAGCGACGCCGCGTCTTCCGCGTCGCGGCGGTGTATCTCGTCCTCGCGTTCGCCGCGCTCCAGGCCTTCGACATCGTCGTGCCGGCGCTCCACCTGCCCGACTGGACGATGACGCTGCTCGTGGTGCTCGCCATCGCGGGCTTCGTGGCGGCGATCGCGCTCGCGTGGGCGTTCGACGTGACCCCTGAGGGCGTGGTGCGAGACACGGCCACCACCGCGGCGACGGCGGCGGCGCAGTCCGCCACCGCGGCGCCGACGGTCGAGCCGCCCGCCGAAGCCGATGGCCATACGGTGGCCGTGCTCCCGTTCGTCAACATGAGCGCCGAGCCGGACAACGAGTTCTTCGCGGACGGCATCACGGAGGACGTCATCGCGCACCTGGCGAGGATCGGTTCGCTGCGCGTGATCTCGCGCACCTCCGTGATGCCGTTCAAGAACCACGAGCAGAGCATCCGCGAGATCGGCGCGCGCCTCGGCGCGACGAGCGTCCTGGAGGGCAGCGTCCGGCGCGCCGGCGATCGCGTGCGCATCGTCGCCCAGCTCATCGACGCGCGCACGGACCAGCATCTGTGGGCCGAGACGTACGACCGGCGCCTCACCGACATCTTCTTCATTCAGACCGACGTCGCGCTCCAGATCGCTAGCGCGCTGCGCGCGGAGCTGTCCGTCGACGAGCGCACGCGCATCGCCCAGGAGCCGACGCGAGACATGGAGGCGTACCAGCTCTACCTGAAGGGACGGCATTGGTACGTCCGCTACACGCCGGAGGCAATGCATCGGGCCGTCGAATACTACCGCCGCGCCATCGCGATCGACCCTTCCTACGCGCTCGCCTACGCGTCCATCGCGATCGCCTTCTCGGAGCTGGCCGACAGCGGGTCCATGCCCTCGGACGAAGCACGCAAGCAGGCCCTGCCGGCGATCCGCGAGGCACTCCGGCTGGACCCTTCGCTGCCCGAGGCGCTCTATACGTCCGCGCGATTGAAGGGACTGTGGGAGTACGACTGGGCCGGCGCCGAGGCCGACTACCGGCGGGCGATCGAGCTGTGCCCGAACTGCGCCGAGGCCTACGACCTCTACGGCCGGATGCTCACGGGTCGCGAGCGCTACGACGAGGCGATCGCGCTGCTCCGGCGGGCGCACGAGCTCGACCCGCTGACCGTGCGCGTGGACCTGCCGAACGCGCTGCTCCGCGCCGGCCGCTACGAAGAGGCGGCCCAGGAGGCCGCGCGTGCCGTCGAATTCGATCCCGACTACGACCGCGCGCACGCGACGCTCGGCTGGGCGTACCTCAAGCTGGGCCGCACGGACGAGGGCCTCGCCGAGATCGAGCGCGCGGTCGAGCTCGGCAACTCCTATCCCCAGTGGCTGGCGCAGCTCGGAGAGGCGCGCGCGCAGGCCGGCCAGACCGACGCCGCCCGCGAGATCAAGATTCCAGGCGCTGCTCGCGCGGATGAATCAGGAGTAGGGCCCGAGGACGGAATGCCCTCGGCCGACGCGCCTTCGTCCGGTGGGCGGGATCAGGAGTTCGACGTCAGTGGAACGCGAAACGAAGATGGCTGCGGGCGAGCGCCACGCCGAAGAGACCGACGAGCGCAGCGCCAATGGCGACGCCGGCCGTCCAGCGACGTCGCCCGGTTCGCGTGGTCAGGGATTCTCGTCCGGCGGCGGCGAGCAGAATGCCTTCGAGGAGGAACCAGGGCTCGAACAGGGCCAGGTCCAGCCAGACCGCGGTCATCTTCTGTCTCGCCGTCCAGACCGCTCCGGTGGGCCAGTCGACGGCGCCGTGCACACCGGCGGCGTACAGCGCCTTCGTGACGAACCCGAAGAGGCCGTGCGAGAGGCACACCACCGACGCGATCCAGACCGGGGCGAGGAGC
The DNA here is from genome assembly GCA_963798855.1 of uncultured Gemmatimonadales bacterium. Taxonomy (GTDB): domain Bacteria; phylum Gemmatimonadota; class Gemmatimonadetes; order Longimicrobiales; family RSA9; genus CAWCUU01. Next base: position 457,070 of record CAWCUU010000004.1, read on the forward strand.
ACGGCACCGGGAAGTCGCCGGCCCCACGGGCGCACGAGTCCGAGCACCACGACCGCGCCGATCAGCAGAAGACCCGACACGACCCAGTTCGCCGCTCGCAGCCCGGGCACCGCAGCGGTGTGCTCCCCGCCCGGCAGCAGGAAGGTCCCGCCGGTCGCCCAGATGACGTGGATCGGGATATAGGCGAGCGTCGCCAGGCAGGCCAGGTATGCGAACGCCGGGCGGGCAACGCGCGCCGGCTGCTCCGGGTGGTCGCGGCCGTCGTCGATCATCGTGCTGATCCAGCCCGTGTCACTGAGGAACGCTGTTAGGTGGCGGGATTCAGTGCCCGAGGACGACGCCCAGGCCGAAGCTCGCCGTGAAGTCGTTCAGGTGGCTGTCGATCCAGCGACGGTAACGACCCTCGATGCGGATCGCCACGTGCTCCGCGGCCATCTTCCGGTAGCCGATGCCGCCGCCGAACGCGGGCGTCGCGTCCGAGCCGCCGCCGAGCTCGAACACCGCGGCGTGGCCGAAGAGGTACGGGCTCGCCGCCGCGGCATCGCCCGGCAGCGAGAACACCGAGCGTGTGGGTGCCGGGCGCAGGTCATCGAATAGAATACCTCGGAGTCACGATTCGGTACGATGACAGACGATTCGGACGCGCGAGCCTCGCGCGCGCTCCGTCAGCGTGGGCCGCGCGCAACGAACGCTTCCCGCCGCTCGCGCGCACTTCCCGTAACCTTTCCGCGCGCTGCGGCATTTAGTTGACAGGGACCGCGATCGGTCGTGCATCCAGGACATTCGCCGCCATGGAGTCCGCGTGAGAAACCGGCTCACCGCCCTGCTGTTCGTAGCCGCCACGTCCATGCTCTGCTGCTGCGAGATGATCACCGGCCCGGAGCACCAATACGGCACCATCCTCGATGACGAGCTGTGGTCGGCCGGAACGCACCACGTCACCGACACGCTGATCGTGGAGGGGCGGCTGACGATCAATCCGGGCGCCGTCGTGCGCTTCGAGCCCGGCGCGAGCATCGTGGCCGAGCAGGGCGACGTCATCGCTCGCGGCAGGCCCGGTGCACCGGTGGTCTTCACGAGCGCCGGCCGGGAGGGCACCTGGGCCGGACTGCTCGGCCGCGGTGGCCGCATCTCGCTCTCCTACGCACGCGTCGAGAACGCGGAGAGGGGAGTCGACCTGGCCGAGCCGAAGGGTGCCGTCTCGATCGACCACACCGTGTTCCGGCGCATCGGCGGGACCGCGGTGACGCTCGAGTACACTCAGGAGAAGCTCGTCCTCACAGACACCGAGATCGACGACGCGGAATATGGACTCCAGGTCATCGCGGCGGCCGCGACGCTCCGGAACGTGGTGATCCGGCGGGCCCGCTCGGGCATCAACTGCACCGGCTTCGCGTCGCTGAAGCTCGACGATGTCCGGATCGAAGGTAGCGAGGTCCTGGGCCTCGACGCGCGCCCCTGGACGGGTGGCAATTGCGACATCGACCCGACCGGCAAGCTCACCATCACCGGTGGCCGGGGCTACCCCGCTCTGGTGGATGGTGCCTCCGCGGCTCACCTCACGGCAGACTCCGCGGCCATCCGGCGGCTACTAGGCAACGCCAAAGACACCCTGCTGGTCGAAGGACTCTACGACAGCGCCGATCTCGGCGATGACCCGGTCGTGCACGCCTCGCTGCCGTGGCGCCTCGGCATGGGGCAATCCTTCACCAGCACGCCCAGCATCCGCGGCAACGGCACGCTGCGGATCGAGCCGGGTGCGACGCTGTCCATTGACCCGGGAGGCTGGAGCACCGATCGGGGAGAATGGGTGATCGCGCCTTCGCTCCGACTCGAGGTCGGCGGCGACGCCGCACGCCCCGCCCGGATCCAGGCGGCATCCGGCTCGCACATCCGCCTCCACATCGGCGGCTCCGGAACGGAGCCCAACCGGATCTCCCACACCCTCATCTCCGGCATCACGCTGGTCGCCGACAGCGGCACTCTCGCCGTCGACTCCTCGAACGTGAACGGCGGCGGCGTCGAGCTGCGTACCGCCGGCTCCCGGGTCACCGGCTCCATCGTCGCCTCGCCCATCGTCCCCGTCGTGCTGGGGGCGCCGGGCGTGCGACTCGTCGACAGCTCGATCAGCGCAGCCGACAGCGACGGCGTCTTCGTGGATGCCGGCGGTGTCACGATCGAGCGCACCGAGATCGCGGCCGCGGAGGGCGCCGGCATCGTCGTCAGGACCGCGGCCGGCGTGCAGATCCACGGCTGCAACCTCGTCGACAACGTCGGCCCCGGCGTCGCGAACCTCGACGCCGCGGCCGTGGACGCCACCGGCAACTGGTGGGGCGACCCCACCGGACCCACCGGCCCGGCCGGTGACGGCGTCGCCGGGGCCGTGGGCTACGAGCCGTTCCTCACGGCACCGGCGGAGATACGGGTCGCGGCGCCGACGCCGAGCGCGCGGAGTGGCGGTGGGTGAGCTACCCCGCCACGGAGTCGCCCTCGCGAGGAGTAGGGCCCGAGGACGGAATCCCCTCGGCCGACGCGTTCGTCCGCGGCGCGTTGGACAGTCCCCGGTCGATCCCCTGCTCCGAAAGGGAGGAAGCGGTCCGCCACGCGGGAATCGACGCCATTCGCGCGGCGCCGCGTCCCGTCTCGCTGCTCCCCAGAACCTGCGTGGCGGACGGCGGTCGTCGGGCGACCGCTCCCGCCATGGACCGGCTCCGGACTGCAGGCGATTGTGCGAGCAGCGGCTCCGGCGCGCGTGGCGTGCGGCGGCGTCCGGTGAGGACCAGGCGGACGAGCGAGCGGCGGGCAAAAGGCAGCGATCGCCGCGGCCGGGAGGTGGGTTCGCGCATTGTGCCCGCCAGACGCACAAGACGCATCACGTCTCGGAAGCAGCGGCCGGAAGCTCGGCGCAACGCGTACGTCATCCGGAGGCTATGTGCAGAGATGAGGGCTGTCGTGCGGTGCATGGTCGAATTCGTTCGGTGGGCGAGGCGGCGCGCCGGCAGGAAGAGGAGCGCATCGCAGACCTCGCCGGGAGGCAGCAGGCGGTCGTCACACGTGCGCAGCTCCTCTCTGCGGGGCTGTCCTCGTCCGCGATCGGGCGTCGCCTGCGAACGACGCGCCTCCGACGCCTGCACTCGGGGGTCTACCAGGTCGGTCCGCTCGCGGGTCCGTATGCGCCGGAGATGGCGGCGGTCCTCGCAACCGGTCCCCGCGCGGTCGCGAGTCACGTGAGCGCCGCCTGGGTCTGGGTGTCGCCGGACGCGGCCGAGCGGACCGTGCCCCGGCCGAAATGCGCGCACGTCACGACTGCCGGCGCGAATCGGCGACGTCGCCGCGGAATTCGCCTCCATCGCGTCGTCAGCCTTCCCGGCGATGAGCGAACCGCTCGGCACGGCATCCCGATCACGACGCCGGCGCGTACCGTGATCGACCTCGCGGGCATGTACGGAACGCGCGAGATCGAGTCGACCGTGGCCCGCTGGGAGCGCGAAGGGCTGGTGGGGCGCGAGGAGCTGGAGCTGCTGCTCGGCCGATACCCTCGTCGCGCGGGTACCGGGGTCCTGAGGGCGATTCTCGCGGCCGGCGAGGAGCCGGCCCTGACGCGCTCGGAGGCGGAGGAGCGGTTCCTTTCGATCGTGCGAGAAACGGGCATGGACTCGCCCGAGACCAATGCTCGGATAGGGCACTACGAGGTGGATTTCCTCTGGTCGCGGCACGAACTCGCGGTGGAGGTGGACGGTTTCCGGGACCACGCCTCGCGCTCGCGGTTCGAGGGTGATCGTCGCAAGGACGCCTGGCTGCGGGCGCACGGGATAACAGTGATACGGCTCACATGGCGCCAGATCACGAGAGAGCGCATGTCGACGGGGGCGCAGGTCGCGATCGCGCTCGACCGCGCCGGTGGAGCCGACGCGGAATGGGGCCGCCCGTTCCTCGCCTTCAGAACGTCACCTCCTGCGCCGAGCCGTACAGCAGCCCGTTGAACAGCAGCTTGAACGTCGCGTGGGGCTGGCCGCGGAACGTGACCAGCGGTCCGAAGAGCGCGACGTGCCCGCGACCGACGGACGCGTCCACCATGGCCGTCGCTCCCTCGAGGTGCTCCTGTCCCCAGGCCCAGCCGCTCACCAGCGGGTGCGGTCCCGGGAACCAGGCGACGCGGGCGGCCGGGGTCGCCGCGCGGGAGTCGAGGTCGAAGACGGGGTTGTTGTCGTAGACGACGTCCACCGAATCGGGCATGCCGAAGGCGAGCGGGGTCGACGGGTCGACCGCGGTGCGCAACAGCGAGCCCGGGATGTAGAACTCGTCCTCCGGCAGCCGAATCCGCTTTCCGTCGGGCCCGACGCGGGTCAGATGATCGCTCACCGGCACACCGAGGAGCTCACCCATGGCCGCGGAGCTCCCCACGGCGAGCACCGAGCCGCCGGCCTCGACGAACGCCTTCAGCGCGGGGATGGTGCGCTCGCGTGTGATCCGTCCGACCCTCTTCCGGTACTCGGCCGGGATGTCCGAGGGCTCGGACTCCTCCCTTCCGCCGCCCTCCCGGCTCGTGAACGCCTCGTCGGGGAAGACAAGCACGTCGAAGCGCCGCTTCAGGTTGCCGGCGTCCAGGTCCTGCGGGTACACGACCTCGTAGGGGAACTCGTACTGCTCGAAGAGCCACCGGTCCCAGCCGCTCGGGATGATGCCGCCGTAGCGGTCGTAGAGGCCGATGCGCACGCGCTTCAGCTTCAGGGCGGGCCCGGTGGGCGCCCTCGCCGCCGCGTGCACCGGCACGCCGAGGTCCGCCGCGCCCTTCGCGAGGATGTCGCGCGCCTTCCCCGACGCGGGCACCCAGATCGCCCCGGTGCCGAGGTCTTCGCCGTCGGCGGTGAGCGTCGCCTTCATCCAGTACACGTCGACGCCGGCCTTCAGGAGCCGGTTCGTGACGATGAACGCGTCGTTGCGGCGGTGGCTGACGAGGTATCCGGCGGGCTTCGAGGGCCCGGTGATGCGCGCGGCGGGCGGGCTCTCGAGGTCGGCGACGGGGCGGAAGGGCCCATCGAAGCCGTCGAGCACGCGGTCGAAGCGCACGCCCATCTGCATCGCCAGCGTCCAGCCGGTGATGTCGTAGGGCGGGATGGGTGGGCCGCCGGGATAGAGGAAGTCGTTCGGGTGGTCCTGCGGCTCGAACATGTCGAGCACGTGCGGCGCGAAGGCCTGGTCGGTCTTCACGGCATAGGAGCCCGCCGCGTAGCTCTTCCCCGCCACCTGGAAGGGCCGCGTCGCCTTCAGCACCTCGACGCCGGTCTTGATCAGGGCGTTCACGAACTTCGTCGCGGTGCGCGAAGTCCGGCTGGTCCGCGGGGATGACATAGCCGCGCGGATCGCGGTGCGCCGGATCGTGGAGCACCTTCTCGTACAGCTCGGTGGGCAGCGCGTAGCCGCTGCGGACGCGCACGCCGTGCTCGTCGCCGGCGGCCGCCTCGGCGGCGGCGACCCGGTCGGGCGTGATCGTCCAGGAGTCGCCGCTTCCCCGCTCGATCTGGTTCATGCCCTTGCGCCACATGTCGAAGAGCAGCGTCTCGCGGTTCCTGGACGCGTAGTCGAGCACGGCCCGGTTGAGCTGCGTCTCGTAGTCGATCGACTGGCGGTAGTGCCACGTCTGCGGCGGCACCGGCGCCGGCAAGTCGCTGGTCGGAAGCTGCATCGCGGCGACGAACGGGAGCTGGACCGGCGTGGGGTTGCCGATGATCTCCGTCAGCAGGCCGATCATGTTGTGGAAGTACGTGATCGTCCGCAGGCCGCCGTTCCACCAGGTGGAGTAGTTCGAGAAGCTGCGCTGCCCCGAGCCGGGCATGCCGTGCTCGACCAGGCGCGCGTTCATGGCCGCGCCGACCTGCTCGATCTGCAGCGGCACCAGCGGGTCGAAGACGTAGTTGAACGGGTCGCGGAACGGCGGCACGAACACGACGCCGCCCGTCTGCCCGAAACCCGGCTGATGGTGGTTGTAGACGATCTGCGGGTACCACTCGCGGAACATGACCCGGTTCATGTTCGTCGTCTCGGGCATGTTCGACATGAAGAAGTCGCGGTTGTTGTCGTGCCCGATGTAGTGGTGGTAGAGCACCGGCAGGTCCGTCATCGAGCGCGCCTTCTCGTCCGGCTTGCGCATGTACCAGTTCGCGACGAGGTCCTGCCCGTCCGGATTCGCCTGCACCGCCAGGAGCACCACGTCGTCGAGAAGCCGGAGCGTCTCGCGGATCGTCGCCCGAGACCATCTCCCACACCAGCTCCATCAGCTGCTGGGAGCCGACCGTCTCCGTCGCGTGGAGGCCGCCGTCGATCCAGACGATCGCCCTGCCCTCCTGCGCGAGCCGCCGCGCCTCCTCCTTGCTCACACCGTCGGCGTGCGCCAACCGCTCCGAGATCTCCCGCCAGTGATCGAGACGGGCGAGGTTCTCCGGCGACGACAGGATCGCCATGTACTGCGCCCGCCCCTCGGCCGTCCTGCCGATGTCCACCAGCCGCATGCGCGGCGACTCCTCGGCGAGCTTCTTCCACCACGCCTCGAGCTGCGCGTACGAGGCCATGTGGTAGTCGGCGCCGAGCTCGAAGCCCAGCGCCTCCTGAGGCGTCGTCAGCGTCGCGGTCTGCTGGGCCGCCAGCGGGGCGCACGCGACGGCGAGGGCCGCGGCGACGCCGAGGAGCTGAAGGGCGAACGGGAGGCGAGCGGTCCGTGCGTTCATGAGATGTGACCTTCTCGGAGATCCGACGGACCGGGTTTCGGGAGGCCGGACGGCCCGTCGCCATGGGTGGAGCGAGGGCGGAATCTGGCGCAGCGGAGCAACGGGTCGCAAGGTTGGAGTGGACCTGGCGCAACGCGCACCGCTACCGTCACGAATCCGACGTAGACGGAAAGATGAAAGGAGCTGACCATGTCACCTGCGAAGAAGGGCTCGCGGAAGTCCGCCAAGGGCGCCGCGAAGAAGGCCGCGCGGAAGTCCGCCGGGAGCACGACCGCGAGCGGCAAGAAGTCCGAGGGATTCACGGCCGAGGAACGCGCCGCGATGAAGGAGCGCTCCAGGGAGCTGAAGGCGGAAGCGCGCGCGAACAAGGGCGAGGCGACCGGCGAAAGCGACGTGCTCGCGAAGATCGCCGAGATGCCGGAACCGGATCGCGCCATGGCGCAGCGGCTGCATGCCCTCATCAAGGCCAGCGCGCCGGACCTCTCGCCCAAGACCTGGTACGGGATGCCCGCCTACGCGAAGGACGGCAAGGTCGTCTGCTTCTTCCAGAGCGCCCAGAAGTTCAAGTCGAGATACGCGACGTTCGGCTTCAGCGACACGGCGAAGCTCGACGAAGGTGCGATGTGGCCGACCGCCTTCGCGCTGAAGGAGCTGACGGCTGCGGTAGAGTCGAGGATCGAAGGGCTCGTGAAGAAGGCGGTGGGCCGGTGATGATTCCCCTTGCCGCGCCGATCCACCTCCACACATCCTAGCGAGTCCGGCGAAAAGGGGCGTCCCCTGATACGGCAACGCAGCCATGAACGCGTGCTGAAGTCGAGCCACCCGTACTCCCCATCGACGCGCAGCCACTTCCAGGGGACCCGAGCGGCGCTGCTCGCACTCCTCCTCCTCCTGTGCGGCACCAGCGCCGAGCGGCTCGTGCACCTGGATGCGGACCCGGCATCGTGGTTCATCGATGAGATCGGCTATCAGGTCGACGAGGGCTTCAAGACCCTCTCACCCCGCAATCTCGCGCTGTTCGGCGCCACGCACTGGAACGCCGGCGACCGGTACCGCGGCTGGATGCAGAGCAGCGCGCTGACGCAGTGGCCCTACTTCTGGGCGTTCAAAGCCTTCGGCGTCAAGCTCCGCAGTGCCAGACTCGTCAGCGTCCTTTTCGCCGTTCTGTTGCTCGCCATCACGGCCGGGTTTCTCTGGTTCCGGCACTCCCCCGGCCTAGCACTTTTCGGCGCCCTGCTGTTGACCGCGGATCCGGGGCTGTTCCTCTTCTCTCGGTCGGCCCTCTTCGAGACGGCACTGGCCCTCTACGCCTACTCTGCCCTGTACCTGGCCGTGAGCCTACCCAGCCGGGTCAGATCCGGGAGTGGAGCAACGACCTCGAGGCGATTCACGCGTCCTTCGACGTCCTGATCAGCACCAGCTTGTTCGAGACCTTCGGGTTGGTGGTCACCGAGGCCCTCTCGGCAGGGCTTCCCTGCGCCCTCTCCGATATCCCGGTGTTCCGCTCCCTCTTCTCCGACTGTCCCGGCGTGGTGTTCCTCTCGGGCGACGAGGAGCAGGACGTGGCGGCCATCAATCGGCTGCTCGAGCGAGCACCCGACCTGCGGCAGCAGATCGAGGCATTCTGGCACGAGCGCTTCCGCGACGACGTCGTAACCGCGGCCTGGACGCGCTTCCTGGCTCGCATCTCCGGCGACGAGTCGGGCCGCGCCTGCACTTCCCGCTGATCCCGGCGAGCGTTAGGATTTCTGGCTCGTTCGGCGCTCACCGTCGTCGGCATTCCTCCTACGTCGACGCGAGAATCCCCCGATAGACGCAGGCTCCGCCACGGGCGGTATTGGAGCGTGTGGCCGCCGACCCGAGGAGGGGCTTCCCTCCCATGCCCGAGGAAACGACCGATGCGACTCCACCAGCTGTCGACCGCCGCTGCGCTCGCCACTCTGGTCCTCGTCGCGTGCGAGGCCGACAGGGGTGCCGTCACCGACCCCGCCCGCGAACCCCAGCGCGCGTCGCTCGATATGGTAACCTACGCCTGCGCCGCACAGACGGACGTTCCCGTCACCGAGTGCCAGGTGCTCGTCGCGCTCTACACCAGCACGGCAGGCGAGAACTGGTGGTACCAGGATGGGTGGCTGAGCGGCCGGCCGTGCGACTGGTATGGCGTGACCTGCGACGCGGGTCATGTAATCGGGATCTCACTCGATTATCTCAACCTCACGGGCCCGATCCCGGCCGGGCTGGGCGATCTCGCTCACCTCGAGTGGCTCGATCTCTCCGACAACCAGCTGACCGGGCCGATACCGGCTGACCTGGGCCGTCTGCGTGCGCTCGAGGAGCTTAGGCTCTCCAATAACCAGGTGACGGGCACGATCCCGGCCGCGCTTGGCGATCTCGCGCAGCTTCAGATCCTCGATCTCAGGGAGAACCAGTTGGAAGGGCCCGTCCCGGAGGAGCTGGGGGGTCTCAGTCGGCTCACGAACCTGTTTCTCGGGGAGAATGAGCTGACGGGACAGATTCCGGCGAACTTCGGCGATCTCCGTCAGCTTCTGGCTCTGCTTCTCGATGGCAATCAGTTGTCCGGGTCGATCCCGGCTTCGCTCGGCGATCTCGCTCAGCTGGGTTTCCTTGAACTTTCCCACAACCAGCTGGACGGCAGCATCCCGGCCGAACTGGGAGGTCTCGGTCGACTCGAGTTCCTGCATCTCTCGGGTAACCGGCTGACGGGCACGATTCCGGCCGCGCTGGGCGATCTCGATCGGCTCGAGGAGCTGGATCTCTCCGACAACCAGCTGACGGGGCCGATCCCGGCGGAGCTCGGCAACCTGGCGCGCCTGATGAAGCTCTTCGTCGAAGGCAACCAGCTGTCGGGCCTCCTGCCGCCGACCGTCGCCGTGCTGGGCGCCGTAATCGAATCGAAGAGTCAATCCGTGTACTGGGAGTGCGCGTTCGTCCCGCCCGGCAACGACGGGCTCTACATACCCGACACGCAGCCGTACCGCGACGCCGACCTCGACGCCGACGGCTTCATCTGCGGCCTCGGCCTCTCCGACGCCGAGACGCTCTCCGGCACCCTGCTCGCCGCGATCGACGCCCTCGTCGCCGACGCCGTGCTGAACGGCGGCCAGGGCAACGCTCTGACTACGAAGCTCGAGCACGCCATCAACGCGGCCGACAAGGGGCAGTACAAGGTGGCGACGAACCTGGCGGGCGCCTTCGTCCGGCAGGTCGAGGCCCTGCTCTCGAGCCGGGCGATAAGCGAGGCCCAGGCCGAGCCGCTGATCGAACGGGCGACGTCGCTGAGCGACATCTGGTCGGAGCTGTAGCGCGTTCGGCGGGACGGGCGCTCGCTACGGCGAGGGCTCCGACCACAATGCGCCAATCGTCGCCCTCGGCGCCGCCGCCTGGGAGGTTTTTTCCGCATAGCGAGCGAAAAGTGCCACTTGTCCGGAGTTCGTGCCCGCGGCTGTCGCGTTGTGTTCAGGTAGCGCATACAACGTGACATTCCTCGAATTCACGAGAGTGGTTGTCACACTTCGCTCCGCGACGCCGACCTACCGTCTCGGCGTTGAGGACTCGCCCCCGACGCCGATCCACCCTCTCAACTGACTTCGGAGGCTCGCCCCGCCACTCAGTCTCGTGCAGTAAACGGCGTCCACCTCATGAGCGGCGCCCCACCGCCTGGCTCGGACGCGGCGGAAGCGGCCACGGCCGAGCGAGTGGACACGGCGCGACGCCGAGACGGGTCATCGCCGCGCGGTAGCGCGCGTCGGCCCACAGCGGGTCCCGGAGCGGGTTGCAGCCGAATACGCCGCCCGCGAATTCATAGCGACGCTGGCCTTCCGGGGAGGTCAGGAGGCGCACCAGCGGCTCCCGGTCGCCGAAGACCAGGTCGGCGAAAGCGGCCTCGGTCCCGTCCATGAGCTCCGTGCCGGGCCGGTGGAGCTGCTCGCGGATCCGCTGCCCGTCGTCCCACCGGCCCGCCGCGGCGTACGCGAAGACCAGGTACGCTACAAGTCTCGAATCCCGTGGGTGCAGCCGGACGCCGCGCTCCAGGGTGGTCACCGCGCGGTCCGGCTGTCCGCCGAACGCCTGCGCCAGCCCCAATACCTCGATGGCGAGCGGGAATGTCGAGTCGAGCGCGAAGGCGTAGTGCGCCGCGGCGAGCGCCTCGGGGTACCGGTGCGCGACCATATACCCCAGCGTGACGGCGCTCGCCGCCGATTTCACCAGCGGGTCGAGTTGGAGCGCCCGCTTCAGCTCGACCAGCCCCTCATCGGTGTGCCCGAGGCTCATGAGATGGAAGCCGTAGTCCAGTCGGATGGTCGCCGAGGAAGGATCGAGCGCGACAGCGGTGCGGTAGTGGCGATCCGCGTCGCGGAAGCGGAGCTGGAGCCACAGCGTGTTCGCCATCATCTGCTGCGCGTCGGCGAGGGTGGAGTCGAGCGCAACCGCACGCCGGGCGCTCGCGTCCATCAGCGGCACGATCGAGTCCATCGCGACCGGCAGGTAGATCGGAAGAATTCTGTAGGCCCGCACCAGCCCCGCGTAGGCGCGGGCGAAGCCCGGGTCCCGCTCGATCGCTTGCTGGAAGTAGGCGATCGCGCGGTGGGCGTTGTCCGTGCCTCGCATGAGGAAGTAGTAGTGGCCCTTCAGGTAGAGCTCGTAGGCCTCGGGGTCTGCCGTTCCACGCTCCGCCCTCACCGCCGCGTCCGTCCGCCCCCCCAGCGCCGGCGCGAGGGCCGCGACAATGGAGCGGGCCAGCTTATCCTGCACGGCGAAGACTTCGCCCGCGCGGCTCTCGAAGACGCTGTCCCACCGCACCGTCCCGTCGGCCGTGTTCACGAGCTGCGCCGTCACGCGCATCCGGTCGCCGCTACGCCGCACCGTGCCGTTCACCAGCGCGGCCACCCCCAGCGTCCGCCCGATCTGCGGCGCCGGTATTTCCTTCCCCTTGAAGGCGTAGCTCGACGTGCGCCCGGCCAGCCGAAGTCCGGGGAGCCGCCCCAGGGCGTGGGCCAGCTCGTCGGTCAGGCCGTCGCTGAAATACTCGTCCTGCGCGTCGCCGCCCGTGTTCACGAACGGCAGCACCGCGAGGGCCTGCGGTGCGCCGACCGGGGACGGTGTGCTCGAGGGCCGCATCTCGCTGACGCGTTCATTAGCGGACACGCGGGCGCGGCGCCCGACCAGATAGGCGGCGGAGCCAAGTGTCAGGAGCACCGCCACGAACGCGAGCACGGCCCGGCGGCGCACGAGCGGCGATCTCGGCGCCTTGGCAGGTACGCCCGCGAGCATGTGCAGCACGGCCTCGGCGCTCGACGGACGATCGGCGGGATCCTTGGCGAGCAGGCGCATCACGAGTGAGGCGACCGCGGCGGGGAGATCGGGCCGGCGGGCGGCGAGCGGCTCGGGGGACTCACTCAGGTGCGCGGCGATGAACGCCACGGGAGAGCGGTTCCCGAACGGGTGCGCCCCGGCCAGCATCTCGTACGCCACGACACCGAGGGCGTAGAGGTCCGCTCGATGGTCGGTGTGTGGGTCACCGACCGCCTGCTCGGGGGCCATGTAGGCGGGCGTGCCCGGCGTCACGCCGGCATCGGTCAGCTGTCCGATCGGGCCATCGGCGACCGGTCCGGGATTTTCAGGGACCTCGGTCTCGCGGGCGCGGCGCAGCGCGCGCGCGATGCCGAAGTCGGCGACCACTACGTGGCCGTCCTCGAGCAGGATGTTCCCGGGCTTGATGTCGCGGTGCACGACCCCGCGGCGGTGGGCATGGGCGAGCGCGTCCGCAACCTCTCTCAGGACGCTCAGCGCCTCCGGGAGGGGCAGCGGACCGTCCAGCCGGTTCAGCCGCTCCCGGAGCGATTCGCCCGTGACGTACGGCATCGTGTAGTACAGCAAGCCGTCCGCCTCGCCCGAGTCGAAGAGTGGCAGGATGTGCGGGTGGCGCAGGTTGGCGGCTGTCTCGATCTCGCGGCGGAAGCGGCTCGGACCGAGCAGCGCGCCCACGCCTGGGTGGAGCACCTTCAACGCGACCGGGCGTCGGTGGCGAAGGTCGCGGGCGAGGTAGACGGTGGCCATCCCTCCGCGGCCGAGCTCCCGCTCGAGGCGGTAGCGACCCTCGAGAGCGGCCGCGAGCCGCGCGGCATCGGGTCCGTTCCCGGCGGCTGCCTCCGTGGAAGCCGCGGGACTGCCGTGTTCCCCAACCGCCTCGGCTCGCCATGCCGTGGGCACCCCGAGGCTGCTCTCCGCGCGCTCGGCGGCTGCGAGCAGCGACTCGACCTCGCCGCGAAGCTCCGCGTCCGCCCCGCACTCCGCCGTGACGAACGCGGAACGCTCGGCCGGCGGTCGCTCCAGCGCCGCACCGAGAACCGCCGCGACCACGCGCCAGCGCTCCGGCGTCAGCGGCGACCCGCTCTCTCCCGCGCGCGCGGACTCAGGCGTCATCGTCCGCGAGCTCCCGCCGCAGCCACGCGCTCGCGACGGCCCACTCGCGTTTGGCCGTGGCCGGTGAGATGCCGAGGGCCACGGCCGTCTCCGCGATCGTGAGGCCGGCGAAGTAGCGCAGCTCGACGAGCCGCGCCCGGTCGGCGTCGAGCACCGCCAGTCGCTCCAGCGCCTCGTGGACCGCGAGGACCTCCGCCGCGGGTTCGCCGGCGGCCACCCTCGCCACGGCCCCGAGCGTTACCGGACGCGCCGCACCGCCCCGCTTCGCGGCGCCCCGTGCTCGCGCGTGGTCGACCAGAACCTGGCGCATGATCCGCGCTGCGATGCCGTAGAACTGGCCCCGGCTCTCGACACGCACTCGCCTCTGCTCGAACAGCCTGAGGTACGCCTCATGGACGAGCGCCGTCGCGGAAAGCGTGTGTCCCGCAGCCTCGCGCCGGAGCGCGCTTGCCGCCAGCCCGTGGAGAGCGCCGTATACGGCCGGCACCAGTGCGTCGAGCGCCGAGCGGTCCCCGGCGCCCCACGCGAGGAGGAGCGTAGTGAGATCGGGCGAATCGGGAGAGGACGGCTGCGAGGACATGGAACTGCCACCTCCGGCGTGGAGGCACGGGGCATTGGTATGTCAGCACGTGGCGTCACACCAACGATAGGTCCGCCCGCGGAGCGGAGCAACGCTCAGACGCACCGCCCCTGCCGGCGTACGTGAGCCAATCCGCGCCGGGATTTCCGCACTTCCAGGGAGAGAGGCACCACGACCTGTACCCCTTTCTCCTGGAGGTCCCCGATGTCGCCACACCGGACCACTCCGCTGCGCCGCGCGGGCTCGCTCGCCGCCGCCCTCACGTTCTCCACGCTCTCGCTCGTCGCATGCGGCCCCGACGCAGCCCATGATCCCCTCGGGCCGGCCGCATCGACTGCCTCCGCGGACGCCCGAGGGGATGCGGCTCCCGCGTCCGGGCACCAGCAGGCGCTGCCGTTCCGCGGCACTCTGGAGGCCTCCGAAACGCATACCCACACGGGGACCGGCACCGTGCTCATCCACGGGGTGGGCACCGGCACCGCGACCCACCTTGGTCGCTTCACGCTGGACTTCGACCTCGTAGGTGACTTAGCCACGCTCGCGACAGAGACGAGCTTGACCCTGACGGCGGCCAACGGCGATGCCCTGACCGCGACGGCCACCGGGCAGGCCACGCTCGCCGCGGACTTCCTGAGCCTCACCCATGTCGAGAGCGCGACCATTACGGGCGGCACCGGACGGTTCGCAGACGCGACCGGGAGCTTCGTACTCGAGCGGGTCATCGATCTCGCCGCCGGACCGCCTTATCCCTCGACGGGCTCCTTCACCGGCAGCATCATGCTCGCTCGGTAGCGGGAGCCTGTCAGGCCGGCGTCCTTCGGCGTACTCGCCGCCTCCTTGACGGTCGGGGCTCATGTTGTCCAACTTATGTAGGACAACTCACGGTGAGCGAGGAGATTGGTTGCCATGGGAAACAAGCCTATCGAAGTCTCGGCCAGCGATCTGAAGAACTCCTGGCACGAGTTTTTGGAGCAGGTCTCGCAGGGGCGGCAGGAGGTCGTGGTGACGCGCTACGGCCGTCCGATCGCGAGGTTGACGGCGTACGAGGCGCCGGAAGACGGCGGCGGCATCTTCGGCTGTCTGGCAGGCTCCGTGACGGTTCACGGCGATATTGTCGCCCCCATCGATGAAGTCTGGGAAGCCGATGGCTGACCGCTCCGCCCCGATCACGGTCCTCGACACCCACGTCTGGATCTGGATCGTCGAAGGTGATCGCAGGTCGCTTGCGCCGTCCGCCATCGACGCCATCGAAGACGCCGCCATGGGCGGACGGGTGAGGGTGAGCGCCATCTCGGTGTGGGAGGTGGCGATCCTCGAGGCGAACGAGCGGATCAGCCTCTCCCGCTCCGTCGACGACTGGGTCGATGCGGCGCTCCATGCTCCCGGAGTCCGCCTGCTGCCTCTGACGCCGGAGATCGCGATCGAGAGCACTCGCCTCCCCGGAACGCCGCACGGAGATCCTGCGGACCGCATCCTCATGGCGAGTGCACGCGTCCTCGGAGGCCGGCTCGCGACCTGCGATCGAGGAATCCTCCAGTATTCCGAAGGTGGTCGGCTGTCGGTCCTGAACGGCAGGCCGTGAGGTCGGCGAGACGCGACTCTACCGTGTGAACTGCGGCCGCGGCTAGACCGTCCCTGCCGCCGTGCCGCCGCGGCCTTGCACTGCTCGACCCCCGGTGTTCCTCGGTCCCCTGTTCGCCGCCGCCGGCGCGGCGTCCGCCGGGGGCACGCTGGCGCTGGCCCGGCTGGCGGACGAGCGGCCGGTGCTGGAGGCCGGATCGGACGGGAGCGAGCGCGTTCACGCCGCCGGGATCGAGGACAGGATCTCGACGTAGCCGTCCGTTCCATTCACGCGAATCCGCTGCCCATCCGGGATCAGCCGGGTCGCGTCCTGCACCCCTACGACGGCCGGCAGGCCGTATTCGCGTGCGATCACCGCGCCGTGGGTCATCAGGCCCCCCACCTCCGTCACCAGCCCCGCGATCGTCACGAACAGGGGCGTCCAGCTGGGATCCGTGAAGGCGGTGACCAGGATGTCGCCCGCTCCGAGCTCGGCTTCCGCCATGTCCAGGATGACGCGTGCCCGCCCCTCGATGGTCCCGGCGGAAACCGGCAAGCCGACCAGCGCGCCAGCCGGCAGGTCGTCGCGTCGGTACGCCCCGGCGATGACCTCGCCATCCGACGTGAGCACCCGGGGCGGCGTGAGCGCTCGATACGACCTGAACGCGTCCTCGCGCTGGCGGATCACCTGCTCATCCACGCGATTCGTCCGCACGACGTCGTGCAGCTCCTGCAACCTGAGCCAGAAGATGTCTTCCTTCTCGCGAAGCACGTGCGCGTCCACGAGGCGCCCGGCTTCTTCCAGCAAGGCCTGCTTGTAGACGAAGTAGCGGCTGATCATGCCGTACTTGGGATACTCCCTGTACCCGATGAACGTGCGGATCCGGTCGATCATCCGCCTGGCCTCTTCGGCCTTCGGCGCTCCGTCCGGCAAGGCCCGCAAACGCTCCAGCAGCTCCTGCTCCTTCTCGCGGGCCTCCTGCCGCCCTCGCTCGAAGCGCCGCCCGGCCTCGCCCGCCTCGAAGTTCCTGATGTGGCCGAGGATCATCGCCACCAGCGCGGTGGGGCGCTCGCTCCAGCGCGGGCGGGTGATGTCGATCTCGCCGACGCAGCGCATGCCATACCTGTCGAGCCACGCCTCGATCGCGTCTCGCGCTTCCGGGCCGCCCGCGAGCCCGGGTAGCTCCTCCAGGAAATCCTCGTCCTCGACGTGCCCGAGAAAAGCGATCACGTCCGGATGCGGCCGGATCGCGTCCGCGACGTCCAGGAGCGCGAGCCCCATCTCCGACGTGACGTTGCCGGGGGCGGACTGCGCGAGCGTGTCGGCCGCGTTCTTCTCGCCCAGCCAGGCCTCCAGCTTCTCGTTCAGCCACCAGGTCGCCTCCATTCCCGCCATGATCGCCTGGTGGCTCGTTGGATCGAACAGGATCCGCCTGAGCTCCTGGATGTCCTGAAGGATGAAGTCGAGCAGCGCGGGTCCGGACTTCGTCCGGATGTCGCGCTTCAGCGCCGCGATCGAGGCCTGCGCTCGGCCGATCAGCTCGTCGACGATCGCGGGATCGGTCTCGATCGGGGCCGACGCCGCGGCGGCGGGTGCCCCGCCGGAGCCCTCGTCCGGCAGCGTCGGGATGAAATCACCGCGATCGAGGACCGTCTCGAGCGCGTCCCCGATCAGCGGATCGGATCGCCCGATGACGTTCAGGAGGCCTGCGCGGCTCGCCGGTGAAGCCAGACCCCGGGCGACGTCGACGAACAGTCGCCCGCCGGCCTCGAACATCGGCCGCGGCGTGGTCAGCTGCCACAGCGAAAGTCCGAGCGGCTTCATCGGGTCCGTCATCATCTGCCCATGACCGACGGAGACGTAGACGTGGTTCTCCCGGTCGCCGGCTTCGGGGATCGGGAACAGCGTGGTGATCGGCCGGCTCTGCACGATGTGGAAGTCATCGTCGACCAGGCACCATTCGATGTCCTGCGGACGAGCGAAGTGCGCTTCGATCCGCCGGCCCAGCCGCGCGAGCCGCACGATCTGCCCATCCGTCAACACCGGCCGCTCCTGCCGCTCAGGCTCGATCGCCTGCTCCCGCGTCCCGCCGGCCGGCGAGGCGTGGATGGCGAGCTGCTTGGTGGCGACCGCCCTGTCGACGACCTCCCCGTCCCGCACCTTGTAGACGTCCGCGTTCACCCTGCCCGAGACCAGCGCCTCGCCGAGGCCGAAGGTCGCCTCCACCGAGGCGATCTTCCGGTTGCCCGTGACCGGGTCGGCCGTGAACAGGATGCCCGCCGCCCGAGGGAAGACCATCTCCTGCACCACCACGGCCATCTGGACCTTCCGGTGGTCGAAGCCGTTGCGCAGGCGGTAGGTCACGGCCCGATCGGTGAAGAGCGAGGCCCAGCACCGGCCGACGTGCCGGAGGATTGCCGCCGGCCCCACGACAGCCAGGTACGTGCCGTGCTGGCCCGCGAAAGAGGCCGTCGGCGAGTCCTCCGCCGTCGCGCTGGATCGGACGGCGCAGGCGGCTCGCTCGCCGAGCCGGGCGAGCGCGCGGGTGATCGCAGCCGCCAGATCGTCGGGGATGGCAACCCCTTCGAGGGTCCGGCGGATCTCCGCGCTGAGCGCACGGATCGCGTCGCGGTCGTCCGGCTCCAGGCGCGACAGCCGATGGAGCCGATCGTCGATCGACGGCGCTTGCGCCACGATCCTCCGGAAGGCGTCCGTCGTCACGCAAAAGCCGGCCGGCACGCGGACGCCTTCGATCCGCGAAAGCTCTCCCAGGTGCGCGCCCTTGCCGCCGACGATCGCGACCTGGGTGTGGTCGATCTCCTGGAAATGCAACACGTAGCGGCCCATTCGCTCGCTCTTTCTTGCTGCCATCTACCTGATCTCGTCGTGGATGCGATGTACACGTATGAGCAATCTTCGGCCGGAGCGAACGGCCCGCCCTGGAGACCGAGTTCATCACGCTCGACGGGTTTGAAGCTGGAGAACGCGCTCGAGCGCGGCCTCACCAGCCGGGCCGAGCTGCTTCGAGCGATTGCCCGGCACCCGAAGCATCGCGGATGTTCGCGGCTGGCAACGCTCCTGTAGGCCAGGCGAACCACATACCGCGAGCAAGCCTGCGGCTGGTCCATGCCGAGAGCCGGCGCCGGTACGGTTCTCGCCCCGTTCGGCGGCCGATGCCAACCCCGCCACCGCTCCTCGCGCTTCTCGCGGCCGTCGCACTCGCCCTCATCCACGTCGGGGCGGGGCGGCTCCGGTTCCTGTCGTACGTTTCCCGCAGCCGCTCCCTCTCCTTCGCAGGCGGCGTGTCCGTCGCCTATGTCTTCGTGCATCTCCTCCCGGAGCTGACCGAAGCGCTCCGCCTTCGCCGCGGGGCTCGCGCTCTACGCTGCGGTCTTGCTGGCTGTCTGAGCGCCGGCCCAGCGGCGGGCCTCGGCTCAGCAGACGTCAGGGCCGGTCGTAACCGTTCGCGCTCAGCTCCAGGCGGTAGGAGCGAGGGTCGTGGGTGAAGAACAGACCGCCGTGGCGCGTGGCGCCGGCCGGGACGAAGCGTAGCGTTGCGCTCCGCTTTTCGATGGTCGCCGTGTCCGCTCTCAGCTCCCCGTCGACCTGCACCGAGGCCGCCGTGGCCCCGCCCGCGTTGTGCGCGGTGAAGGTCACTACGAAGCCGCCGTCCATGGCCGTCACGGTCTCCCGCGTGACGGTCACCTGCGGCGGCGTTCCGGGAGCCGTGACTCCCAGATAGACGAGGTAGGCAATGAGCGCCACCACCAGCGCCGTGCTGATCCCGGCCACCACCCACTCCCAGACCGACGGGCCATCGCCGCCGCTCCGGCCCCCCTGTCCGCCGTCCTCACCGCTCCGATCGCCGTGCTCGTCTCGTTCCGTCATCGTCCCCTCACACCACCAGCCGGGCGGCCGCGGCGCCGAGGCCGGCGGGCAGACCCAGCACCACCGTCCGCAGGGCTACCCACTCCAGGGCGCTGCTCTCCATGCGCCCGAACACCCAAAGCAGACCCCCGCTCACCAGCAGGGCGATCACGTAGGCGGGCACCGTGTACCGAAGCAGGAGGCTCCACCAGCGCGTGTCGGAGCCCCCGTACGGGGCGCCGCGAAACTCCATCGCGTACACGAACGCATGCATGATCACGATCGTCAGGCCCACGGTCGCCAGAACGTGGACCGGCCGGGCGACGTACGACAGCAGGTTCATCTCCTGCGTCGGCGCTACGTTGAACGCCACGTAGAGTGAGCCCGCCAGCATCAGAAACAGCTCGGCCGGATACGCCCCGCCGTGACTCTGCGGCTTCCCCGACGATCGCTGGCCCTTCTGCTCCTGGTTGCTGCCCTGCCTTCCGGTGCCGCCGAGCTGGCTGCGAGCCAGCGAGGCGCCGATCCCGGCGGGGAGCGCCTGCACCCCGATCTTGCCGGCCACGTCCGATAGCGGGTCCGTCACGCCGATCACCCCCAGGACCACCAGAAGCATCGCGCTGGCGACGAGCCCGATGCCGTACGCCGTCGTCCCCCCGAGAAGCGCCTCCCGGAACCCCTGCGACCGCTCAATGCCCGATACCGACGCGAGCCCCACCAGCAGCGGCATCCCGAGCAGCATCAGCGCCGCCAGCCGGAGCGGGCTCACGTAGAACCCCAGCCACCACATCTCCATGGTCATGTACAGCGGGAGGGAGAAGAGCAGCGCGCCGCCGAAACCGCGGGCGATGCCCTTCCAGTAGTGGCTCGCGCCCCGCCCGCCGGTCATGAGTTCGGCTCCCCCGCCCGCGTCGGGCCCGCGGCCGACGGGACGTCGTCGTAGCAGAGGTAGTTGAGGAGCCTGGCGTGCTCACGGTCCCAGTCCACCTCGTCGCCCGTGTCCCGTCCCGGCAGCAGGTGGCCGGGGACCTCCCGGATGTACTCGTCCACCGCCCGGCGCATGGACCGGAAGGGGGATCGGCCGCGAAACCAGTCCCGCTCCGGCGAGGCGGCCTCCAGCTCGTGCACCCAGCGGATGAGGCGGCCCACCTGCACTGCGAGGGCCTCGCGCGCGTGGGGGTGCCGGAAGTACTGGAGGATCGGGTACTGGCTGTTGGCCCGGTTCACCCGGGAGAGCTGCTGCGCGACGTCGCGAGCCAGGTTGAACGACCACTGGAGATCCGTTGGGTCCGGATTCCGCCAGTCCATAGGCTCGGCCCCCGCCAGAGCGTGATCGATGGAGTTGGCGAGGGCCGTCTGCAGCGACTGCTGAGTGTAGATCGAGAGGACGTAGGTGATCCCCATGGAGAACAGGCCGAACCCGAGGAACGCCTCCGCCACGGCCAGCAGCCTGAAGAGGCCGTCCCGGGGGACAACGTCCCCGAGGCCGAGCGTCGTCGCCAGATAGCCGCTGTAGTAGAGCGACTCGAGCCAGCGCGCCCCCGCCGGCTCCGGCGAGAACGCGAACGAGAGCACGAACGGGTAGTGGATGAGCGTGAAGCCGACGACCAGGAGAAGCACCCAACCCACGGGGGTGAGCGCCGCGATCAGTGGGCCTCCGAGGGACAGCACGTGGCTTCGCACCCGACCGCCGCAGCCGCCGACCCGGCGCGTGGCCCGCCAGACGACGCGGCTCTGGAATCGGGTCAGCGGACCCGCGTGCGCGGTGGGATGGAAAACGGTGAAGAAGACGTCGGTGAGCACGAGCCCGACGAGCAGGCAGCCCACCCCCACGAGCAGGACGGTCACTTCTCAGCGGGGGCGACGCCCGCGGGCGTCGGGGTGTATCGACTGTGTCTGCATTCGGCTGCTCCGGCTCCGACCGCCGGCAGGGCTTGCACAAGGCACGCCACGCGGCCCGGCGCCCGTCGGCGGATCAATCAGCCGGCTCGGCTCAACCATCGGATCCCGCGTCGGCGAGCGCGGCCCGGAGCAGGCTGCGCGCCGACCAGTGCATCACCTGAGCCGCCTCTTCACGCGTCAGACCGGCCAGATCGACGAGCGTGACCACCGCCTCAATGCCGACGTTGACGGACACCGCATGCACCACCCGCCTGAACTCCTCCGGGCGCAGCCGATCTCGAACCGGCTCCAACGCCTCCTCGATCCACATGTACCGTCGTCCCTTCCGGAGCGTCAGCTCCCGCCGACCAGCCGGATCCGGCTCCAGCGAGAGCCGGAGCATCGCCCGGTAGCTCTCCTCCGCGCCCAGAAAGATCTCGACGAGGCCGCTCACCACGGCATCGAGCCGGGCCTCCGGGTCTTGCGGCGGCTCGTCGCCGAGCAGGGACACCGCTTCGATTTCCGGATGAGCCGCGACCAGAAGCTCCTCACGGGTTGGGAAATAGCGGTACGCAGTCGCCCGCGACACCGAGGCCGCCGCTGCCGCCTGCTCGACGGTCGGAGCCTCGCCCTCGGCGAGAAGTGCGCGCGCAGCCTCGATCAGCGCCGCACGGGTTCGCGCCTTCTGTGCGCGGCGTCCGCTCTGCTCATATGGGATTGACATGCTCACGATGAGAGTATAGTTCTCATATGTGGGGTTTAGCAACGCGTCAATCTGGCCCGTGGAAAGGAGATCAGCCATGCCCCGCATTTCCTGAACAGCGAGGTCGTTCCGGCGGTGGAGATCCAGAGCGGTCAGTTGATGCGGCAACGGAGGAATCGATGAACGATCAGGCACTTCGGGAGCGGGTAGGCTCGCAACTCATAACCGTGGACGACTCGCGTTATGATTCGGCGCGGCGCGTCTGGAACGGAATGATCGACCGCCGACCGGCCGCGGTGGTTCAGTGCCGGGGCATGGCGGACGTGATGGCGGCGGTCGAGTTCGCCCGCGATCACGATCTGCCGCTCGCGGTCCGGGGCGGCGGGCACAACGTGGCCGGCTTCGGCACCTGCGACGACGGCCTGGTCGTCGACCTCTCGCCGATGCGGAGTGTCCGCGTCGAGCCCGCGGCCCGGCGCGTTCGGGTCGGCGGCGGCGCCACCATCGGCGATCTGGACCGGGAGACCCAGGTGTTCGGCCTCGCCGTCCCGGGCGGCATTGTCTCGACGACGGGCGTGGCGGGGCTCACTCTCGGAGGCGGACAGGGGTGGCTACGCCGCACCTACGGCATGGCTTCCGACAGCCTCGTGTCGGCCGATGTGGTGACCGCGGCGGGAGAGCTGGTGATCGCCAGTGAGGCGGCCAACCCGGACCTGTTCTGGGCGCTGCGCGGAGGCGGAGGCAACTTCGGCGTCATCACCTCGCTCGAGTTCGAGGCGTACCCGGTGGGACCGATGATCGCCTTCGCGGGACCCTGCTACCCGCTCGAGAGCGCTGCATCCGTGATCGCGGGCATGCGGCAGTTCGCCGAAGAAGCGCCGGACGAGGTGAACGTCTCCGCGACATGGTGGACGGTCCCCACGCTGCCGAACTTCCCGGCGGATCTCCATGGCCGCGCCGTGATCACTCTCGGTGCCACCTACCTCGGCGCCCCCGAAACAGGCGAGCGAATCCTCCAGCCGCTGAGGGAAATCGAAGAGCCCCTGCTCGACCTGTCGGGCATCCTCCCCTACGTCGCCTTGCAGCAGATGTTCGATCCTTTCTTCCCCGCGCACGATCTCCAGTACTACTGGAAGTCAGCGTACCTGGCCGACCTCGGAGAGGAGGCAACGCGGACCATTGCCGAGCACGTGGCGGCACGGCCCTCCGCAATGTCGATGGTCGGGACGTGGGCGCTCGGCGGCGCGCTCGACCGCGCCGACGCCGACACCGGCGTCGCCGGCGTCGCCGGAGCGTCCTACCTGCTGGAGATCCTCGCCAACTGGGCGGATCCCGCCGAAGCCGAAGCCAACATCGAATGGGCCCGCACGTTCTTCGACGGGATGAAGCCCTACGGCACCGGAAGGACGAACGTCAACTTCCCGGGTCTCGGCGACGACGCCGAATTTGGCCGGGCCGCGTTCGGCGACGCCTGGGGCCGGCTCGTCGAAGTGAAGAGGAAGTACGACCCGACGAATCTCTTTCGGCTGAACCAGAACATCCAGCCATAGGCTGCGGGCCTGGGGCGAGGCGATTCGGTCGGCCGCCTCACCGGTCGCGATCTGCATGGTAAGTGCGTAGAGCTCCTTGCCCGGCACGCAGCACCGCCTCGGTCAGCCGACGCGGCTGCTCCAAGGCCGGGCTCATGGCTCACTTCGCCAGTTCCCGAAAGACCCCGTCGTACTCCGCCATGATCTCCTCGTGCGCACTCGTAGACTCTGCGAGACGTTCCGAATGCGGAACGACGCGGAACCCGCCGAGTCCATCCTCGATCCAGTCGAGTCGCTGCCCGGGAGGAATACGCCAGCCGACCCTCGCTCTGGTCCCCGGGGGCCCGGTCTGTTCGTGGCTGGTACCATGTGTTGACACCACGGTTTGGTGGTACTATCATGTGGTACCATGAAGCGGAAGCACCAGCGAACCTATGACAACATCCAAGCGAACAATGGTGGCACGCACTGGTCCGACGTGGAGGATCTCCTGAAGTCGGAGTTTGGCGCGGAGGTCTACGAAGGCGCCGGGTCGACCGTCACCTTCGTGGTGGAGGGCGTCAAGCTGACGGTCGACAGACCTCACCCCCGTCGGGAGTGCGGGCAGGGTTTGGTCAGCCGTGTGAAGGCGTTTATCGAGGAGATTGAATAGAGAAGAGAGCGCGCTTTCTTTAACTATACTTATGACTTATTAGAGGTTCAGACAATGATTGATTACAAAGGTTATACGGGCGTTTTTGACTTTGATCCAGAGATCGACACCTTCACTGGTCACGTCGTGGACCTTCGGGATCAGATTTACTTCGAGGGCGACTCAAAGGAAGAGCTTCGGGCGTCGATGCAGCGCGCAGTGGATCACTATTTGGAGGTGTGTCGAGCACGGGGAGAGGAACCGAGCCGTCCCTTCTCGGGCCGCTTCAATGTGCGATTCGGACCTGACCTTCACCGGAGGGTGGTCAAGGCGGCGGCTGAAAACAAGGAGTCAATGAATGAATGGCTGGCTGAAGCCGCAGAGCATCGGCTTTCCGAGTCCTGGTAAACCGCCCGTCCTCGCTTGTAGCAAGCGCCCATGCCCGAGCCCCAGCCTTCGCCGTTCACCCAAGCGCTGTTCGACTTCTTCCGGGAGCTCCGCTCCAACAATCGCAGGGACTGGTTCGAGGAAAACCGGGCCCGGTACGAGGAGGACGTGCTGGAGCCGTCGCGCGTCTTCGTGCTGGCCTTCCGCTCCCACCTGGACATCGAGCCCATCCCGCTCGACGGGCCACTGCCTCGCGCCGATCAGTCCTCCGGCAGAAGGCGTGGATTCCAGACCACCTCCCAGAGATGCCCGTCGGGATCCTGAAAGTACCCCGCGTAGCCTCCCCAGAACGTCTCGGCGGCCGGCTTGACGATGGTAGCACCAGCGCCCCTCGCCTCCTCCATCACGCGATCCACCTCGGCTTCCGTCGAGACATTGTGGCCGAGTGTGAGCTCCGTCGAGCTGCGGGGGGTCTGGGGCAGTCCCGAGTCATGGCTGATGCTCGCCCGGGGCCACACGGCCAGCCGCACGCCTCCGTCGAGCTCGAAGAAGGCGACCGCGCCGTGCTCGAATTCCTCGCCGACGATCCCCCGGGTCTCGAGCCCGAGACCGTCCCGATAGAAGGCGACCGCCCGATCGAGATCGTCGACTCCGAGCGTGATCACTGTGATTCTCGGCTTCACACGTTCAGCCTTCGGTAGGCGTTGGCGGCAGGGCGGCCAGGAAAGCGTCGACCGCCTCCTGCACGGACTCGCGGCTGAGACTCGGGTAGCGGGCATACGCGGAGTCGCCAATCCCTGCGACCAGGTCGTGGAACCGTCCTGCGTCGACCCAGCCGCTACGGACGAGCCGATCGGCATCCAGCATGTCCTTGCGAAAACCGCGAACCACCTTCGACAGGAGCTGCGCGTAAGGGTCGTAGTGGTAAAACTCGACGTCGCCTACGCGTTCGATGAATCGGTGCCTGTTCTCGCTCCCGGCAAGCGCCGGCACGAAATCCTCCGGCCGCGCAAACTCGATGTTCAGCCCCAGGCGCTCCTTGATTCCCTGGACATCGCGGAACACGGCCTCGTCCTCCGCGAAAAGATCGGCTTCGATCGTCGCCGACCGCCAGCCCGCCAGGACAGCCGTGCCACCACCCACCACGTACACCCGGAAGAGCTGGCCGCGGGGTGCCGTGCGGGCCAGCTCCGCCATCAGCTCCCGCAGCGCTTCCCGCGTCAGCTCCCGTCTCAGCGAGCGCTCCGATCCGAGCGGACGAGGCGACACGCGTCGGCGAACGATACCAGCCGGCGCAGCCACGCATTGTAGCGGGCGTGGGCGAGTTCCCCCTCCGTCTTTCGCAAGAGATCGAACAAGCGGCGCTCCGGATCGTCCAGTGCCGGTCCGACAGGAACCCCTTCCCGCCGCAGGCGCGGCGCGGCAATGGACACCGCCAGACTCTCGGGCGTCACCCGTTCCGCCGCGAGGTCGGCCAGGCCGGCGTCGACCATCTCTCCGCCCGGAAGGCCCACCACCTCGAAGCTCGGCGCACCGAAGCGCCGCCGGATCCAGCGCGCCGCCGCGGCACGCCGGGCCACGGCGCGGCGACTCGCCGGCGCCATGCGTTCGGCCCGACGACGGCCTCCCGCCTGACCCCAGCGTCGAAACTGCTCGCGCACCTCGTCCGGCAGGTCCATACCCGAATATACATAGGGGGTAAGCATGTCGCCAGTCCGAGCTCGCATGCGGACCGGGGCACGCTCACCGCCGTGCATGACGCGAGAGCCGCGGAACGTTGTTGCTTTTTTGAGTTACTAATTCTATTCTGAGTCGCAGAATGGAACTTACACCTCGTTTCCTGCGGCCGGCCCTCGGCAGCTTCTTCCTGTTCGGGCCGCGCGGCACGGGCAAGACGACGTGGCTGCGGCAGATCCTGCCCGACGCGCTGTGGGTCAACCTGCTCGACCCCTCCGACTACCGGCGGATGAACGCGGCACCCGAGCGGCTACGGGAGCTGGTACTCGGCTCGTCGGCGCACCAGGGCGATGTCGTGATCGACGAGGTCCAACGCCTTCCCGAGCTGCTGAACGTCGTACACGACCTGATGGAAGGCGGCCCTCCGAAGCGCTACGTGCTGACGGGGTCGAGCGCGCGGAAGCTGCGCCGCGGGGGCGTCGACCTGCTCGGCGGGCGGGCGGCGGTGCGCTCACTGCACCCGTACATGGCGTCGGAATGGAGCGCCTACGATCTGGATCGAGCGCTCACCGAGGGTCTCGTGCCGCTGGTCGTCGAGTCGGCCGCTCCGACGGATGTCCTGCGCGCCTACGTCGGGCTCTACCTCGAGCAGGAGGTGAAGGCGGAGGCGATGGTGCGCAATCTCCGGCAGTTCGGGCGTTTCCTGGAGGCGATCAGCTTTTCCCACGGGTCCGTTCTGAACCTGAGCGGCGTCGCCCGGGACGCGGCGGCCAACCGCAAGACCGTCGAAGGGTTTCTCGAAGTCCTCGAGGATCTCCTGCTCGCGTTCCGCGTCGAGGTCTTCACCAGACGCGCGAAGCGCCGCACGGCCGCGCACCCGAAGTTCTACTACTTCGACGCGGGCGTTTTCCGCTCCATCCGCCCGGCCGGACCATTGGACCGGCCGGAGGAGATCGACGGCGCCGCGCTCGAGGGCCTCGTCGCCCAGCACCTCCGCGCGTGGATCGCGTACTCGCCCGAGGACCGGCGGCTCCATACCTGGCGGACCCGCTCGGGCGTGGAGGTGGACTTCGTCGTATACGGTCCTGACGGCCTCTCGGCGATCGAGGTCAAGAACACGAGCCGGCTGCGCCCCGCGGACACCAGCGGACTGCGGGCGTTCCGCGAGGATTACCCGGAGGCACGTCCGCTACTGCTCTACCGCGGAGAGCGACGCCTGCGGCGCGACGGCGTGCTCGTGCTGCCGGTCGACGAGTTCCTGAGAGCGCTTCGGCCGGGAGAACAGCTGCCGGCGTGAGCCGGAGCTGTCAAGTGGCTGCTCGTGCGTTCCAGTGCGACGGAGCCTGAGGATCTGGAGGGCTCTGGGGAGGCGGATTAGCTCATGGTCCTTCGACCAAGGCCTTATCCATGCCCACCGGCACTGATCTGACGAGAGCGTGAATCGGCTGCGACCGCATTCGATCCACTTTCCGAGGATTCCGCCGGGAACACGGCGGAGGCGTGCGCCTTGAACACCGTTCGCCATGCGTCATCATCCTCGAAGGGCTTGCCCACATCCCTCACGCCCTCTGCCTTCGGGAAGCCAAGGTACATCAGGACCACGGAAAGCCCCTGGTCAGCCAGCCACCACGCGTGTGCAATGCGGTTCGAGAGCTGGTAGTCGAGGTCACGTGAGATCGCGATCCCCGGCACTTGGCTCGCCAGCGCATCCCTTGCCTCCGCTATGGCCGCTCCGATCCGCTCATGGTTCTCCTTCGAGTTCGACGAGCGCGCGTCGGGAGGACCTTTGCCGTCGGCTTTCAACTCGTTCGCGTTGAGCCTTCGCTTCCACGAGCACGAGCCCGGTCTGACCATCGATCTTGCAGGTGGCCGCGAGGTCCCAGTTAGGTACGTTCGCACCGCGCTCGTGCACGAGCCACCACGACCGGAGCCCTTCCCAGTCCACGAGGTCGGGCAGAACCATCGGTCCCCAACGATCGAGTCTCGGCTCTTCAGGGTGTGACCAGCCCGTCGGCGCCCAGGCATCCATGTCGGATACGAGGGCTCCTGTGTCCTCAAGCAACCGATTCAGCTGTGGTACGAACCGCGGCGACTCGAGCCAGTCGAGCAGGTGCTTGCGACTGCCCCTCTCCGAATCGCGAACAATCGTCTGCACCACCTCGCGGAATTCATCGGCAAACGGCAGTCCGGGTCGCGAATCGTACGCCCGCGACAGCTCCCGATAATACCAGAGTGTGTCCGACTGACCGACGTTGAACCGTTTCCACACGTCCCGACCCGACTGCCGAAGGTCGTGGAGGATCGCGCGTGCGTTGTGCAGCTTGTCGCAGATCGAAATGAGTGCGAGCTCGTCCTCCACTCGGCGCAGATGCGCAAGATAGCGTTCCTTCCGGTCGCGCCACGACAGATCTTTCTTTTCCGCGGGGTCTCCGTCCGTGCAGCCCTTCACAAGCTCGAGCACGCGAGGGCCGAACCGGCTCTCGATCTCCCGCTCCCTTTCGCGGGCTGCTTCGACCGTATCACTGTCCTCGATCGCATCGTGCAGCAGCGCGGCGATCGCTTGTGTTTCGTCTCCGCCCGCTTCGACAACCAGACCCGCGACCTGAATGAGGTGCGAGAAGTAGGGAATGTTCGTTCCCTTCCGGAGCTGAGTCCGGTGGTAATCGTGTGCGAGCCTCAGCGCATCATCGAAGTGGTTGGAGAGGAACGGAGGAGGTGCGGCGTCGTTGGGCTTTGGTGCTTCCATTTCCGGGGAATCTACGGAATCACTCTGACGCACCGGAGTCGGAGCCCCCCGCTGGTGAGCCGCTGATGGCGTCCCAGCCATCGCTTCGATCCGCTGCTCCATCACGGAGAGGAACTGCGGATCGTAGGCCTGATCGACGTGGTTGAGATTCCAGAGTCCGCTCTTGCTGATGCGCTCCTGTGGGGAGTAGCGACCGAGCCAGCCATCGCTCGGCGGGTCGGCAGGAGCGAGGCGATTCGACAGTAGCGCGATCGCGTTCCGCTCGATGTACGCGCGCAAGCTGTCGCGGCCGGGCTCGTCGGGAACATCCAGCCAGAGGAGGTTCATCGCGCCTATGTAGCGGGACACCCGCTGCTCGTGGTCCCGCTCGCCCTCACGGATCTCCTTGGGTGCCCGGTCACCGTAACCCCACGTTGGCAACGCTCCGATCTCTGCCTCATCGCGCTTCAACAGCGCGGCCCCGACGTGCAGCCGGAAGATCGACCCGCGGTGGTTTCCACCCCCGTCGGCGTGCCCCCTGTGTTGGTGCAGCCGCCGCCAGAGCGTGGACCTGGAGGCTGTGCGGATTGCATGGGTCCCGACCCGAGTCACCCGCGGGACGTCCGGCTCCGCTGCCCGGAACTCGTCCGACTCCCGGAAGAAATAGACGCCTCTCTGCGGCCACTCCTGGCTGCCCGTGCAGTCGCTGAGGAGGCAGCCCTGCCGCGGAAGCCGTTCGAGCGATTAGAGCAACTCGTAGAAGCGATCGAGGTCGGTGCTCACGAGGGGCTCCCCAACGAGATCTTCAAGCGCTGGAGCTGTCTGCCGAACGAAGACCCTCGAGAGGAATCGACACCTCGCAACCTCGCGCCCGAAGGTAGGGATCAGGTTCTCGCGATAGCGGGTGCCCTCGAGCACGATCACGTGCGCCCGATTCGGAAGGACTTCGTCCAGCTGGTGTCTGACTCGCGCGGCCCAGGCTTCCCGGTCCGCGCTACCCATCCGGTTCAGGGTACGCTCGTATGGCTCAAGCGTCTGATCCGGCCGTACGAGACCGTATTCGGCCGACAGGATATACCAACGATCCGCATTTGCCTCGGCGTACGCGCGCATCAGCTGGAACAAGGGAGAGACGTAGAGATCACGTGCCGCAGAAGCGGAGCCTCGCTTCGATTTTACGCAGGAGACCGGGCAATGCGTTGAGGCCTGCTCGGAGATAATGACGACGGGTCCGGAATGGCATTTCGGCTCCAACGCGAAGGGCGCTTCAAGAAATCGGCGGTCGCCAACCCAGACCTTTTAATGAAAGGACCACCACCCGGGATATCTCTTCGTACCGGGCAGGAGCCTAACGCTTTTTCATTCCGCCGAACTCCGGCCATCCCGAACTCAGGGCGTCGAGAAAGCGATCTACCTATCGCGGACCGGAGATCAAAGTCGTACTCGGCCGACGAGTGCTCGACCCAGTTGCTGCATTCTCAAAGGGCGGTCAAATGCGCGTGCGGGTTTTTGCAGGCTCTGTCTCGTAATTCTCAGCGCCTTCTCTCAGTGACCTCTCGGCCTCGGGCGTGGGGAAGTGCTCTCGTAATTACTCGAACTGCTTCAGCCGAACGCGCTCCCCCTCAGGAAATGCAGCTACCACTTCAAGGTGACCACCCATGGCCTCCACAACCTCTCGGATCTTGCTGAGCTTGGCGTCCTTGCCATGGAGCCGCCGGGAAACCGAGGACTGGACAATGTCGAGTCGCTTCGCCAGATCCTCCTGTGCAATGTGACGATGCTGCCGAAGATCGTCCATATCCATGGCCGCGATCAGCCGGGCAGTCTTCTCCGCAGCGCGCTCCTGCGACTCCGGAGACATCTTTTCCCGAAGGGTATTGAACTTCTTAGCCATCGAGTTTTCCCTCCCTGCGTAGCTCCTCTACGTGCTCGTCATAGAGCCGATCCGCTACGGGCACGTACGCCTCATACCAGCGATCATCGCCCGTCTTGTCCCCGCCTACCAGCAGGATCGCCGTGCGCCGCGGATCGAATGCATACAGAATCCTGTACGGACTCCCCTGATGCTGAACCCGCAGCTCTCTCATGTGCGAGTGCTTCGAGGACGCGATTCCTGAACTGTGCGGATACGCGAGCTGTGCACCGCGCTCCTCCAGGAGCCCCACGTACGAGGCCACATCTTCTTGTTCGGCTTCGTTCAGGCTCTTCCCACCACTGCTCGAACTCATCGGTGTACTCGACGTCCCACGCCATAAGCTATCCTATCCACTACATGCAGTCAAGTGCATAACGCGGACGCACCAGCCTCGAGCGGTGGCGCCATCAGAAAAGGTGTGCGGAGAGGCCGCCTCGGCCTGGTTTACCTGATCGCCGTTATGCGAACCCGAAGCATGCACTGTTCCTCCTCGCTGAAGTGTCTGAGGGTCAGCGGAGGCGGCCGGTGCAGTCATTGGGTCCTGTATTTCTGTCCCGCCATATGGGCTGCGGCGGCGTCCGTTGCGTGATCCGCGCCCTCCTCTTCATCTGACAATGGTCGGAGAATTTCGGCGCAAAATTCGGGGATAGGAAAATCTCCGTCCAGCGCGATCAGCCGTGCCCGCACCGCCTTCGTAACCTTCGGGTAGCGTTCGCACGCCTTCAGGTAAAGGGCGTCCCCGAACTCGGCTCTGAGCTCACCCTCGTAGCCACGCTCCAGCATGTGGACAGCCACGCCCTCAGCTTCAAGCTCGAGGAGAGCTTGATTCAATGCCTCCTCCTTGTCTTTCTCTTCCTTCTGGAAATCGCGGAGTGCCTGTCGAACACAACGGTGAGGGCGCCTCCCAGCGCGAGGACGATGCGGATGAAGAAGGGGAAACTCTTCTTGCCGCCAACCTCCACAACGGACACTCCGAGCCGGTTGAGGTCAATGCCAATGCTTTGGGCGTACACAGGAAGGGCGAGTTTCTCGGTGTCCCCTTCCACCAAGACCACGTGGCGCGCAAAGAACAGCTCGTTTCGCTCAGGATCGAGTTCTTTGATCATCTTCTCGCGCATCGCAGCATCGACCGTGACCTCCGGTTCCCGAACGGCGGTCGCTCCCGACTCATCTCGATAAATGACTCGGACCTCGTCGAAGTACGGGACGGTTACGAAGTATGGCGAATGGGTGGCATCAATGACCTGGTTCGTCCGCGATAGCCGCCTGAGCGTTTCGTAAAAGAATTTCGCCTTGTGCGGGTGCAGGTGGAGTCCAGGTTCTTCGATCAAGAACACCGCACCCGACTTCTTCATCTGCTCGTATACTCTGAAGATCGACACAATGAGAGCATTCTGTGCACCGTCACCAATGTCGAGAGAATCAATGGCAATGCCTTGATCACGCACGAGGAGCCGCATCGACTTGAAGAAGTCCCAAGCCTCACGAAGCCCAAGCTCTACCAGAAAGCGATCCGCGTCCCGGTCCGGATCGAAACCAAGGTTCTCGAGCGCGTGCCGCCGGATCATTCCCTCGAGTTCCACAAATTCATCAATGCGCAATACAGCGAGGGCCTCGTTCAACTTTTCCTGGAAGACGGAAGCCGCAGACAACTCCTCGCCCTCCTCGGTCGTAACGTGGCTCGTTCAAGCGCTCCAAGGACATCTTCCAGCAACCTTCTCACAGGGAGTAGCGGGCCGTTGGCATCTGTTCCGCGAGGCGTCTATCAGCTCCGACGTATATAGCCGGCACCTGCGATTTGACATCTGCGGGTACGCTGGCAAGACGCTGATACTTGTGGGCCTGCCCCTTGCGCGGCGGCTCGGCCAGGACGCTTATCGGCTTTCGCTCTGCATCGAGCGGCTCTTGAACCAATCTGAGGTCGCCCTTCCGGGCACTGCGGGTCGCCCGCTTATACCGCGTTAGAGTGTATCGCAGGATCGGAACGTCTACCGATCCGCAGCCGCGAAAGCGCGGTGCTGCGGCGGGGGATCAAATTCGATTTCAATGCGATGTCTCTGCCTTCCTCATGTCGGAAGACATCTCGCGCGTCGAAGTCTCGGACGCTCAGCCAGTCTTTGCCGAGGGTCGTATGGAGCGCACGAAAGATGTTCGTCTTTGCCAGCGTTGTTCTCTCCGACTAAGGCGCAGAGCCCCGAAGGGTGAAGGGCTATTTCCTGAATACTGCGATAATTCTTGATGCGGACGGCTCGGATCATCCCCAGCCTCCAGGTCTTCGATAGTCACTTTCCGTGGTGTTCGCCGCCCTGTCCGATACAGGGGTTCCCGAAATTCGGCGGTAACAGGGGTGTAATCGCCTCGGCACCTCTGTCCGGTGCCCAAGTCGCTTTGCACCTCGCCGAAGCGATTGATCCCGCTCCTGCCGAGGAGCCGTGGTCGCCCGGACCACTTTTCGCCGTGCCATGGCGCCTCCCGCCTACCGGAAGCGGGGTTTGACTTCGTCTGGAAACTGCTGAAGCGTCGGAGCGGGCGAGCCCGGGGCGGTGAGGCAGTGCACCGGACGCCCGCAAGGGGGTTGGTCCGCAATATGGGCTGTTGCCGTGGCCACTGCAAACATCCTGTGCGTGGCGTATTCGGACAGTATCCGACCGAACGTCTCCGAATGAGCAGGGATCCCGGTGCCAATGGTTTCCTGAGGGCGTTCCCTGTTCATGTCCTCGAGTGCTCGCGCAATCCTCATCTTAGCCCAAGCCATCGCCACGAGGGCGAGTACAGCGGCCCAGCGTTGAATGGCCGTAATCGCGTTCGGTCGGATCCGCTTCAGCACGACTTCGCTCCTTCCTGTTCCAAACAGGGGTATTTGCGCGGCTACCGCTGGAGCAGCCGCCGGCCGCTCCGGACGGCGAGGACGCAGTTCGTAAGCGCGTCGCGGACAATGCGGCTCTCGGACTTGCGGATTCGCTGCGGCCACTCGACGCGATCGATCTCGCCAAGCGGAAGAGGCTCTGGATGGCCCGGATCAGCGGCTCCTGGGATAGCGAATCGGAAATGATGAGACGTGCGTTCGGGGCTGCTGTACGCCCCGAGGGGGATCAGGAAAACGGCGTCGATCGACAATGCGACCTGTGCGGCACAGGCAGGGAGCACGAGACGTCGACCGGAGAGCGCGGGGACGAAACCCGCGTTCATGCCCACGCAGATCAGCGGGAGCGCGTGATCCCTTCGCTGGCTCGGGCGCACCGTGAAGGCCCACCGGGTTTCCCCGTTGGTGTGGGCGCAGGCCGTGGCCGTCTTGATCTCGGCCTCCCCCTGCGGCGTGTTGCCGTCCATGGGCGTGGTGGGTAGACGAATGCCCCCGTGGAGACAGATCTCGGGGATGGCCAGGTGGGTGAGGTACTCCCCAGCCCAGCCAATCGCGCCATACCGGTTGCAATGCGACCAGCCGCCGGTCTCGTCACATTCGGGCTCGAATCGCTCGGCAAGGACGAGCGGTCTTTCCGGATTCGCGAACGGGCAGTGCGGGTCACGGCAGTGGAGCGTGTGCCGCTTCAGCAAACCTGCAATGAATCCCTCAATGTCCCCGGCCCGGCCCGTCCGATCCCGATCGCCGATCATGCCCGCCCTCCGCCCGCCAGGACTCCGTTCCTTCGCTTCCATGCCCTATACGCAGGGGCGTTACATCGGGCCGGCAGGGATCACCAACCAGCCCCCGGACGCAACGGACGTAAACGGTGGCCATAGAACCACTTGAGGGTGTCGGATAGACTCGACCGCACGAAATCAGCCAATGCGTACCGCCGCGGTACGCTCCCGCCAGATCTCACTCTGGCGGGAGCGGAGGTTCGTGTCACGGGAGCGGCGTCGCGCGGGAAGGGATGAGGCAGAGCTCGTCAGGCAGCTGGGGAGGGGACGGCGGGAGGAGTTCGAGGAAGCGGCACGCGTGCTGTTCCGACGGCACTACGCCGCCCTGGTGGACGGCCTTCGGCGGTCGTTCCCCCGGCTGGACGCGGGTGCAGTTGAGGTAGGTCTGCAAGGCCGAGATCTCCGGATCGTACCGTTCCGGGTCCTCGAAGAGCCGGACGACGGCATCGGCCGCGACCTCCTCCGCTCGATTCCCGCCGGAGCCGGTCCCGGGCGAGATTGCGGGCGATCACGTCGCGGCGCCGACGCCAGCCACCGGAACATCGGTGTGGCCGATCCTCTTCGTCGTGTCAGCTTCGGCAACGCCGATAGCGACACCCGCTCCACCCGCGCTGATTCAAGCCATCCAGGAGTTGCCGGCGGCCGCCGGCGCCGCCGCGGAGCTCCGACTGCGCGGCTACACGATCGCCGAGATCGCGGAGGAAACTGGGTTGTACGGCTGGAGCCGTTCGGACTCGCCTAAGCCGGGCGACAGCGCGGCTCAAGAAGTTCCTCGAGGCCGCGGCGGAAGCGCGGCCCCCGTGATCTCCCGGTCAGGTTGGGGTGTTGGGAACTCACGCACCCGGTCAGCTATGGTGTGAGGCGGCAAGCAAGATCGACCACTTCACAACCATAGGAAGGCGATACAATGATCATGCGGATGCCCAATGTCGACCGAGCGAAGCTCCCCGCGCTCGCGGCTCTGATCGACACGTACGCGTCCCGGTACGAGTTCCGGCTCGACGGATCCAGTCTCTGGGAGGGCCGTATCCGCCCCTTCGGGGTCAGCGATCTCGAGGATCGGATCGGGACGGTGAACCTCGAGCGTCCGGGTGCGGACGCGTACGTGCAGCGTCTCCGGGACTACCCTGCCCTCGAGCTGCCGACCGGATACCGGCATTTCGCCGGGATCAAGCAGGTGATCGGCTACTTCCGCTGCGACCGCGATAGGGCGATCGTGGCCGCACAGGACACGGACCTGTTCGTGGTTCATCATCCGGACGCCGCGCAGTACCGGTGGGAAGTCCGGCGAATCGCCAATGCGAACCGTGGCCGCCTCACGCGCCCCCGTGACCTGCTCACGGAGTTCGGCTTCACGATCGCTCACCGTCAGCGGCTGATGAGCATGGGTAAGGTCTGGGCCTGAGACGCTGATCGGGTGGATGGCGGTCCTCGGGCGTAGCGGGTGGATTGGATTCCCTCCGGTGCGCCCGCGGGCTGCACCGACGCCGGATCGCGTCGGGACAGCCGGCATCTCGGAATGGTGGCAGCTTTTCGTACGCTTGGGAGTTTGCCTCGACACGCAAACCTTCGGAGGCCATCCTTCCCCCCATGAATACCCCCGCTGCCACCGGCTCCCCCGCGCACCAGGTCATCTATTTTCCGTACCTTGGTCTGACGCGCGGCGAAGAGTTGCGTTTCGGCCAACTCGAGGTTTGGAGCGCTTCCCGACTGACTGAGCGCGTCGCCTCCGAGAACATCCGTACGCGGGTTCGCGAGCTGCTTGACAGCCATCGCGCTCCCGCTGGACGACTTGGAAAGGCCCGGCCGCTAAAAGGGATCGGAGTAGTCAGCAGGGGGGCGTCTGACCTGGCGCCATTGATTCCGGAATGGGCCACGGAGATACAGGAGCTTCGGCAAGCCCTGTTTCTCGCTGGGCTCTCCAACAACGTCGGGTTGCAGGGGGAGAACGCCGGACATTGGATGTACACAGCCGAGAACTTCTCGTTCGTCGCACAGGGATTCTCCCTCGACAGTCCGTACTTTGGCGAGACGACCGGCGCGATCGTCAGCTTCAACATGCTCGGGTATCGGATCGGCGAGGTTGAGTTTCCGACTCCCTCGTGACATTCCGAGACCGGCCGTCTTCCGGCATGACGAGGAGTTGTTCACAGCTCTGGACCGGCTCCGCACGGAAGATCCACGTCGATATCGACGTGTGCTCGACGCCGCGAGCGTCTTCCTCGAGAGCTACTACAACACGCCCGACGTCGACGTACGGGCTCGCATTCTTCTACAGGCGGCTGCATTCGAGATCTTGCTGGAGCTACCCAATGGTGGCGCGCGAAAGGCCTTCAAGGACGAGGTGGAACGATATTGCTGCCGAGCCAAAGAGCGAAGGTACCGGTACAAGTATGAGAGCCGTGGCAAGTTGAAGCCTGATACTCGGACGCAGAAGGGGATTTGGGCTGATCGGTTCTTTACTCTCCGTAATCACATCATCCATGGTGAGCGTGTCGCGGATCAAGAATACAGGTACCGCGGTGTGCAGCATGATGTGCATGCCGCCGCAATATTCTTTGTCCAGTTGGTGAAGTGCATTGTGGAGGAGGGCTTGGCGGCCGCCGATCCCCCTCTTCGGTTCTTCAGTCGCGTAGATTGGATACCCGCTGAAGAAGCTGAGGAGGGCGAGCAGGCTTGGCAGGGAGGCTTTCAGATTGACCGAGATCTGGGGCCATACTTCGAGGCGAAGCTCAAGGCCGCAGGCATGCTATGAGTGGCTCGGGCTGGTGTGCCATCGAGCTCATGCGGGATCCGCGCGGCGGGGTAGCTCGTTCGAGTTGGTGGCCCGGGCTTCGCACCTACCGGAAAATGTGAATCCGCTGATTCGTTCCGACAGAGCGACGACGGACCCGGTGCTCAGTTCAGGCGTTCTCATAACTGGCGAGGAGCAGCGGTTGGGCGCGCTCAAGATCGCCGTCCTTGCTGAGGGTGATCTCGAGGTCCCCCGTCCCGAGGTGGCCAACATTCCGGACGTTGCGCGTGAAGCCCTCCTCCAGATCGACGGTCGTCGGATCCACCTTCACATACGCGAGGATACGGCCGTCCGTCCGTAGCTCGACACAGGCAATGTTCTGCAACCTCTTGAAGGCGAAGTAGAACTTCAGCGTTTTCATCTGCACGTCGTCGCCAAGTGCCAGGAGGAGGGCCTTCAGCGCCTCGAACCGGTCGCGCTGGTCCTGGAAGCCTCCGCCAGGTACTCGCTGGCCGTCTTGAAATGCGCCTTGTTCGACTTCTGAGTGCCCATGCCAGCCTCGTCTACCGGGCCCTGCGCGGACGTGGCATTTACGAGCTCGAGCAGCAGCAGATCACCGGGGTACCTCCTGTATCGGATCAGCTCAATGTTCCGGTTGATCTGCTGGACCGCGTGAGAGTCGAACTTCGTGAAGTCTCCGGCAATGCAGAGGAGGCGAGGATTCGACCACTCGATCGCTTCCGCAGGTTCCTTCCCGAAGCGCTCCAACACCAGCCAGCGGAACTCGGCCTTGTGGTCGAGGAGCCAGTCCAGGTAGTAGAGTCCCTGGTTGATGACGTTCTCGTTCAGCGCCCGCTTGTACTCGATGATGACCGGGCATCCGTTCTCGTCGAGTCCAAGCGTGTCGATACGGCCAGCGTGCGTCTTACCCGTCGAGTATTCGGTCGCGACGAAGCGTACTCCGAGAAGGCTGTCGCAGTGCTGCTCGATCAAGTCCTGAAGGGACTTTTCGACTGCGACGGAGGTCCCCTCCAACTGCTCGTATTTCTCGGCGTTTCGGCGGAAGAGCTTGATGTCACTCATGATCGCTGTGCATGTGAGACTGCTCGAACCATTTCGTCCGCTTCGGCGAAGAGCTCCCGCTACGCAATCTGCCCCAGCCCGTTCTCAAATCTCTTCACCCGTTCAAAGAGCCCTTCCACGACCTCCGTCTTGCCCTCGAACAACGCTTCCGGGCCGCCACCGTGAATGCTGGTGAAGGGCGGCTCATAGAGCGCGCCCGGCTCCCATGATGCCGCGGGCCGTTAGCTGGTCGATCACCATCTCGACAAAGCGGATCTGGGCCGGGGTCAGGCTGCCGGTCTCCGAGGAAGTCGGCGAACACCTTCTTCGCGGCTTCCCGGTCAGTCCGACGATGGTCCGGACGAAGTAGGGCAGCGACGGTGCCTCAGCTTCGGGCGAGGAGATCGAGAGAGCAGCGTGTCTCCCTCCTGCTCTCCGATCTCCTTCAGGGCAGTCTTCAAGACTCTCGAGGTCAGTCCGGCGTAATCGGCTCGTTGCGGCGCAGGCGGTGGATCGCGATATGATCGTCGTGCTCGCGCAGGTACTCCGGACCTTCTTCTCGTACTGCGCCCCTGTCATCTTCGGGAATAACGACAGCCTCTTCACCGCGTACGCCGACGATCTCGTCTTGAAAATCGGTATAGACCCGTTTCCGCTCCCGCTTGTCGAGGAAGGGGACGAGGCCGCGCATCCGGATTCGCACGTCTTCGAGGATCTCGAGGGTCTGCCCTCCCAGAACCCCACTTCCTGAATGGCCTCGATGAACTCGAGCTGAGCCTTCACGGCTGGAATCGACCGCTTGTCCTCGAGTAGCATGGCGATCTCGACCACGCGCTGCCGGCGCTTCTCGAACTCGTTGGCGTCTCCCTCGATATCGCCAGCTGCATTCGCAGCACCGTGAGATCGAACATGCGGGACTCGATCTCGTCGTCGTCGGTTTCGGCGGGCAGGTCCGCGACTTCATTCTTGAGTCGATAGACATCGTCTTCCTGCAGGCCGTCCCACGACCCCCGCTTCCGGAAGTGATCGACCGCCTGTAGCCGCTCACGAACCAGGAAGTTCTCGCGGTTCATTGGCATGTACGCGCTGGTAAAGCCCTTGCAGAGAGGGTGGCAGCGAGCGAGCCGCCCTGGTGGATACACCGAGGGCCCGCTGCAGATTGGGCAAGGACTCGACGCGCGCGCCGGAAGAGGCGGAGCCCGAGCGGCGCACTGCAGGTGCGCTCGATCCCGTCGGGGTTCTCGGTGGAAGAAGTCGAAGTTGAAGCAGAAGTCGAACACGCGGAAATCAGACTTGTCCTCGCCGAGGACCATAGAGATCCGAACGCAGCCGGGTCCCGCGGCCGTCGTCTGCGGAAACTTGATCCGCGGGTTGAGACGGCTTTAAAAGACGAGGTTCGCGACCTCGGGCACATCGATCCCAGTATCAAGCATATCGACGGAGA
>CAWCUU010000005.1:0-22796 GCA_963798855.1 uncultured Gemmatimonadales bacterium
GGAGCGTCGTCGGCATCGCGAGGCGTTCTGCGCGGGTCCTTTGGCCACCCTGCCGGAGACGCCAAGCGGATCGGGCCTCGAGCCGGGCCCAGGCTCGTCGAGCGCGTCCATCGCCCGTCGTTCACGCGACCCGCCTCGGCCCGGTCTATCACCTACGCGGTGTCCGGCCGCTTCGCTATCTTGGGACCACGGAGGGCTAGTCCTAACTGGTAAGGCAGCGGTCTTGAAAACCGCCGGGAGAAATCCCATCGGGGTTCGAATCCCCGGCCCTCCGCCTGACCGCGGCTGCGCGGGTTTTCGCAACATGGGCGATACCGCCCGGCTTGCACTTCATGCATCCGCGGCTCCCGCTCCCCGCTCCGGGACCAGGTCCGCGTAAACGTATCCGTCCCGTCGCACGACCTCGCCCGGCGTAGCGTCGACGCGGTGTGCGAACACCGGCGCGTCGAGTACGCAGGTGTGGAATTCGCCGTTCTCGCCACACAGGTCCACGCCGGCGGGCAGGCCCTCGAGCAGCGCGTGGTCGAAGCGAAGGCCCACGCGGTCCTCCGGCAGGGCCTTCGGGTCGAGGCAGGTGACGTACGCTTCGACGCCGCCGTTCACGATCTCTCGCGCGAGCGCGGCTGTGTCGCGGCCCCAAAGCGGAAAGAGCGGGGCGATTCCGCTTCCGGCCAGCAGGCGCTCACGGTATTCGCGTACGTCCCCCAGGAACAGGTCGCCAAAGGCCATCGCGCCCAGGCCGGCTTCCGTTGCCTCACGGAGGACCGATCTCACCGCCTGCTCGTAGTCCTCGTTCGAGCACGGGAAAGGCAGGGGAGCGATGCGCAGCGGGAGGCCCGTCGCGGCCGCCTGCCGGCGCAGCAGTTCCGTGCGCACCCCGTGGATCGCGACGCGATCGAACGCGGCCGTCACCGTCGTGACGAGGCCCGTGACGTGAACGTCCCGAGCCAGCCGGAGGACGTGCAGGGCCCAGACGCTGTCCTTGCCGCTGCTCCACCAGAGCCACGTGCGCTTCATCCGGTCACTCCGCCCGCATGGCGCGGGCCGGCTTCACGCTGGCGGCACGGCGGAGCGGCTCGATGGTCGCCGCGATTCAGCTGGACAATGCGGTTGTGATCGCTCAGTCCCTCCGCGTTTTGCACGAAGGTCGCTCGCGCCACGAAATTCGGCGATCGCGGCCGTAGTGACGCCTGGCCCTCCAGAACTGGATCCGGTCCTAAATCAGCCGAGCGGAACGGACACCCCCTCCGGGCGGCGCGACCTTCTCATGACCTGCCTGGGCGCGCTCGGCGTCGTCTACCGACATCGGGACGAGCCCGATCTACTTTCTTCCTCATGGCGCCCGGTCTGTTCGCGCTGATCGCGCGGAACGCGCAGTCGGCTACCGCCTACTTCCGGATCCCGCCCAACCGGGTCGTCGAGCTGGGGATGCAGATCGAGATCTGACGACGGCCGCCGACCGCTACTCGCTGCGCAGGACGCGGATCGGCTCGACGCGCGTGGCGTGGCGCGCCGGGACGTAGCTGGCGACGAGCACGACCGCGACGAGCACCAACGGCGCCACGGTGAACGTGATCGGATCCACCGGACTGACGCCGTACAGGGCTCCCGAGAGGACCCGGCTGGCGAGGAACGCCGCGACGACTCCGACCGTGATGCCGCCGATGGCGAGCATCCCGGCCCGGCGCAGGACGAGCCAGAGCACGTGGCGGCGGGGCGCACCGAGCGCGAAGCGGATGCCGTACTCGCGGGTCCGCAGGCCCACCGCGTAGGCGGTCACGCCGTAGGTCCCCACGGCCCCGAGCCCGAGGGCGAGAGCGGCGAACAGGGCGAGCAGACCGGTCAGTGATCGTGGCCGGGCCAGGGAGGCCGACAGCAGCTGGCGTTCCGTGCGGATATCGCTGACGGGCGCGTCCCCGTCCACCAATGCGACGGCGGAGCGGACCGCCGCGCTCGCCGCCGAGGCGTCGCCGCCGGTGCGCAGGACCACACGCATGCTACCGTTCGGCCCCTGGCCGAGGGGCACGTAGAGCGCCGACCCCGCGCTTGCGCCCAGATCGCTCCACTTCACGTCGCCGACGACGCCCACGACGGTCCGCCATTCCTCGTCGAAGACCAACCTCAAGCGCTTGCCGACCACGTCCTCACCCGGCCAGTAGCGGTGGGCGAGGCCGCGGCTGACGATCGCGACGCCCGGCGCCCCCTCCCGGTCTGCCGACGTGAAGCGACGCCCGGAGAGGACCGGTACGCCGAGCGCGCGGAAATATCCGGCGCTCACCGTCAGTCGCGCGTCGGCGAGGGGCCAGTCGCCGCTCGACGCAGGTTCCGGCCGACCTTCGATCAGGAACACGCTCCCGAACGCGTCGCCGCCGAACGGGACGCCGGTGCCGATCGCCTGCGCGTGCGGCCCCGGCAATGAGGCGAGTCGCTCGAGGACGTCGCGATAGAATCGCGCGCGATCCTCATCCTCGGGATAACGGAAGCGGGGGGGCGCCACCTTCGCCACGACGACGCTCTCGGGTCGGAAGCCGGGATCGACGGCGATCAGACGTCCGAAGCTGCGCAGCAGCAGCGTGGCCCCGATGACGAGAACGGCAGACACCGCGATCTGCGCGATCACCAGCGCGGCCGACAGTCGCTGGCGCTCGCGGCTCGTGCCGGCGCGTGCGCCTTCGGCGAGCGTCGCTCCCGCTCGTGAGCCGGAGGCGCGCAGCGCCGGTACGAGGCCGAACAGCACGCTGGTC
This sequence comes from uncultured Gemmatimonadales bacterium, assembly GCA_963798855.1. GTDB lineage: Bacteria > Gemmatimonadota > Gemmatimonadetes > Longimicrobiales > RSA9 > CAWCUU01. The sequence goes on from CAWCUU010000005.1 coordinate 2,745, forward strand.
GCGAGTGACGCCGCGAACGCGAACCCCAGCACGCGCGCGTCCATGGTGACCTCGCCGATGCGGGGGAAATCCATCAGGGCGGCGCAATGCAGCAGCGCGACGGCGCCGAACGCCAGGCCGAGACCCGCCCCACCTCCCGCCAATCCGAGCACGAGGCTCTCCGTAAGGAGCTGCCGGACGATCCGCGCCCGCCGCGCGCCGAGCGCGGCGCGGATCGACACCTCCCCGCGCCGCGCCGTCGCCCGGGCGAGCAGCAGGTTCGCGACGTTCGCGCACGCCACGAGCAGCAGCAGCGCCACGGCGCCGAAGAGCAGGAGCAGCATGGGACGGATCTCGCCGACCATCTCATCGCGCAGCGGAACGACTAGCGGATCGCTCCAGTACTCGGCCGGCATCGTCCAAGGGAGCAGCTCACGCATCCGCGGCTCCAGTGCCCTCACCTCCCGGCGTGCCTCGCCCGGCGCGGCGCCGGGGCGCAGCCGTCCGATCTTGTGGTACCCGCCCGACCCCCACAGCACCGGGGGCGGGACCCCCTCCGTCACCACCGGGATCCACAGCTGGATCGCCGGGGAAGGGAAGCGGAAGCCCGCCGGCATCACGCCGACCACCGTGCGGCTCACGCCATCCACGTCGATCCGCCTGCCGACCAGGCTCGGATCCGACCCGAAACGCCGCCGCCAGAGACCATCGCCGAGCAGCACGACCGCGTCGGAGCCGGGACGATCCTCCTCCGGCAGGAACGTGCGGCCGATCCGCGCGCTCGCGCCCAGGACCGTGAACAGCCCCGGAGTGACTCTCGCGGCGGCGAGCCGCTCCGGATCGGCCTCACCGGTGAGGCTGACCTCACCCGTGGCCTGGTACGCTTCCACTCTCTGTAGCGCCGCGACTCGGCCTCGCATCGCCAGCACCTCGCCCATCACGCCCATGCCGGCGTCGATCTCGACCAGCCGCTCCGGATCCGCGTACGGCAGCGGCTTCAACAGGACGCCCTCGACCACGCTGAACACCGCCGTCGTGCCTCCAATGCCGAGCGCCAGCGTCAGCACCGACGCAGCCGCAAACCCCGGACGCTTCGCGAGCGAGCGCACGGCGAACCGGACGTCCGCCACCGCGTCCTCGACGACCCGCGTCCATCGCGCCTGTCTTACCTCTTCCTTGAATTTCTCGGTCCCGCCGAAGCAGAGCAGAGCCCGGCGCCGTGCCTCCGCCGCGCTCATTCCGGAGCGCACGTTCTGCTGCGTCTCCATCTCGATGTGGAAGCGCACTTCGGCATCGAGCTCCCGCTCCACCCGCTCCTTCCGCAGGAGCGCCCGAAGCTGCTTTGCCCGGCCGCGAATCCAGCCCATCGCCGGCCTCCTGCTCGTCGCCTCAGCTCGTTCCCAGGATCAGCTCGACCGCACGGACGTAGCGCCGCCAGCTGTCCGTCTCCGCCCCCAGCGCGCGGCGACCCTGTCGCGTCAGCCGGTAGTACCTCGCGCGCCGACCCTGCTCCGTCGCCTTCCACTCCCCCTCGACCCAGCCCTTCTCCTCCAGTCGCTGCAGCGCCGGATACAGCGATCCCTGTCCCACTCGCAACGCCTCCTGCGAGAGCTGCTGGATGCGCTGGCTGATCGCCCAGCCGTGCATCGGCTCGAGCGCCACCGTTTTCAGGATCATCAGGTCCAGTGTCCCGCGCAGCACATTCCGCCGGGGTCTCGCTCACGCTCGCGCTCCGCTTGAGTAGTGTCGAAACCTGACACAAGTGTACGATTCGCTGTTGTCGAAAGTCAACAGCAACGGCACGCCCCTCATTGACGAACCTTGCGCCTCTCCTCTACTCTCTTGGGTCTGCCCAATCCGAGAGAGGTGAGCGCATGACGACGATGGCCGATCTGGCGATTCCGCTGTTGTTCGAGTGAAATAGAAGAGTCCTAGGGTTGAGTGAAGTAGAAATGTCCTAGGTGCCCCCCGGCTTCGTGGATGTTGATGGCGTCTTTGCTGCCACGTGGGTGTCGGGCCGTAGCGAAGCGGCGGCCACGACTGAAGTGCGCATGCGGCCTCGGCCGACCAGGACGGGGAATCGGCGCCATGGGTGGTCAGCGGCCGGGGGCCTGTCTGCAGCGCCAGTCGCCAAATGGGGCTTCGGACACGCAGGCGCCGTGGTCTGCTTCGGTTGTGGAGGCGCCGCGAGAGCGGTCGGCTGCAGGTAGCGCCCTCGCCACCGGAAGTGCGTCGTGCCGTCGAGGCGCTCTTCGATCGTCAGCCGCCTCCTGGGCATGGCGCCGTCCGCTTCGTCCGCTTCGATCTGGAAGTAGCGGCTGTTGTAGCGGAAGACGAAGTCAGCCCGAATGACACGCTCCTCAGTCTCTGCGAACAGGCGTAGGAGGTCGGCGTCTCCGGGGAGCGGGCGGTGCGCATCTGCGCTCTGGGCTGGCTCGACAACGAAGCGCTCGTTCCAGAACGGAATGAAGACCTCCTGAAGAAAGCGGTTCGCCTCCTCCAGGCTGGAGATCCCGGCGACGCGCATCTCCTTGATCAGCCGGTCCTGCAGTGTGCCGAAGAGCCGCTCCACTCGTCCCTTGGCTTGAGGAGAGAGGGCGCGGATCAGCTCGATCTCCAGAGCAGCGAGGCCACGCTCGATGAGGGTAAGCCCTGCCTCCAAGTCCTTCTCCCGCCTCTCGGAGGCGCGGAAGTGGACCTCGAAGTGGCCGGCACGGTCGGTGTAGAGAGCACCCATCCGCCCGTGCAGACGGAGGTAGTCGATGAGGAGTTGGCGATTTGCGGCTCCCGTGTCGCGGGGGAAGAAGCGGGCGTAGAGGCGACTCGTCGCATCATCGATCATTGCGATGAGCACGATCTCCTCGGTGCTGCGCTCCTCGAGCCAGGGGTGGATCGAGGTGTCCATGAGCACGAGCTCGCCGTAGCAGGGGCGCCGCTCCCTTCGTCTGCGGTGCTTGTGCTTGCGGGGTGTGATCTCCCAGCGCCCGTCCGCGATAAGCCAGAGCCGCAGCGTAGAAGGGTGGATCGACCCGATCACCGGATCGCGCGCGAGGTGCTCGCTCAGAAGCGTGGGTCCGAAGTCCTTGTAGAGCGTTTCACGGGCCTTCTGGAGCGCTCGAACGCGAACCTCACCCTTCACGCGCCGGTTGGAGGGCCGCCCACGAAGCCGGTGGATCACCGCAGCATCCCCTTCCTTCTCGAATCGGCGGACGAGACGCCGCATGTGCCGCACTCCAAGCCTGAGTCGGCGAGCTCCTTCGCTCACCGACAGCTTCTGATCCTGGACTTGGCGAAGGACGAACAGGTAATCACGATCACTCTGGCTCAAGCTCAGCACGTCCTCTCTCCGGGAGCAGGGTCCGCCCGAACGTATTCGAACAGATCCCGAAGGAGGACATTTCTACTTCACTCAGCTAGGACATTTCTACTTCAATGCTACACTGGCGATTCCGCTGTCCTTGCGGCGAACGGCGCCGACGCGGATGTTACTGGACTCGCTGCTCGTGCTCGCGGGGACCGCGCTGATGGCGCTGTCCGCGCGGCTGACGTTCTATCTGCCGTTCACCCCGGTGCCGATCACGGGTCAGACGTTCGGTGTGCTGCTGCTCGGGGCGGCGCTCGGCGCCCGGCGCGGGGCGCTCACCATGCTACTTTATCTCGTAGAGGGCGCCGCCGGGCTGCCCGTCTTCTCGGCGGGCGGCTGCTGCGTCGCCTGGCTGAGCGGACCGACCGCCGGCTACCTGTGGAGCTATCCGCTTGCGGCGTTCGTCGTCGGCGCGCTAGCCCAGCGTGGCTGGGACCGCCGTCCGTTGCTGGCGGCCATTGCAATGCTTGCAGGTAGCGGCGTGATCTACCTCGTCGGGCTGCCCTGGCTGGCCGCGTTCGTCGGCCGGGACCGCGTGGTGGAGGCGGGGCTCCTGCCGTTCGTGGCCGGCGACCTGGTGAAGATCGCGGCGGCCGCGGCGGTGCTGCCCTCCGTGTGGGCGGCGACCGGGGCCGTGCGGCGCTGGACGGGTGTGCGCGACACCTGACCGCGAGGACCGGCCGGCGGCCGGGCCCCCGCGACGCTTCATCCGCGGCCGGGACGCCGCCGTCCACCATCTCCCGCGCCAGCGCCCCGGTGTCCCGTCCCCACAGCGGAAAGAGCGGTGCGATGCCGCTTCCGGCGAGCAGTCGCTCGCGGTACGCGCGGATGTCCTCGAGGTAGAGGTCGCCGAACGCCATCGCGGTCACGCCGTCTTCGGCCGCCCTTCCCAGGAACGGGTCCACCGCCGCCTCGTACTCCTCGTTCGAGCAGCGGAAGGGAAGGGGGATGACCCGAAGGGGTAGCCCCGTCGCGGCCGCCTGTCGGCGCAGCACCTCAACTCGCACGCCGTGGATCGCCACGCGATCGAATACGGCCGTCACCGTGGTGACGAGGCCGGCAACCTCCGCCTTCCGATCGTAGCGGTCGTGCGCCGCTTTCGCGGAGCTCGCGCGTGCAAGCGCAATCCGCTCCTCGAGCGTGGCCAGGTCGTCGTGGCGCTTCACGGCGCGATCTGCCCGCTTCTGGTCGGCCTGTGACTTCCAGACACGCACCTGCGCGTCGGCCTCGTCCAGGCGGGCGTTCAAGCGCCGCTCGCCGGCATCGTCCCAGGCGACGTACCGCTGGCTCGCGCGCTCGATGCCGGCCTTCAGATCTTCCACCGCCGCTTCGGCTTGACGCCGGGCGGCCTTTGCATTCTCGGTGCTTCGCTGCTTGAAGTCCTCGACCGATTTCCTGGCGCGATCGCGCGCCGCGCGCAGGCCCGAGATCTCGTCCATCTCGTCCTTCGCCTTCCGCGCCTCCACGTGCGCTTGCAGCAGTTCCAGCCTGGCGTCGGCTTCGCGCATCTGTGCGTCCAGTCGTTTCGCCATGGGGTCCTTCCTGGCTGCCATTTGACACCTCCGGTGAGATCGTTCGCGTGACCTCCTGCGCGTCCGGTCAGAGTTCACCGGTCGTGCCATCCTCGACCGCGTCGAAGAATGGCGGGCGGGCGCGGCGTCTTGCGAAGGGTGAATGCGAATCGCGGGCGGGAATGCGCCTCGGGACTTGGGGTCGGTGCGGCATTTTGCCGCATCCACTTCACGCTCGGCCCGGAACGCCGGCTGCTGCGAGGCGATCCGGCGTGAGCACCTCGGCCGGCGATTTCATGTTGTGGCGGCGCAAAGCGCCGGAACCTCGCCGCTACTCGAGAGCGGCGGTGAGGCGCGCCAGGTTGTCGAAGAGCTGGGACGGGAGCGGGCGCGCCCGCCAGGCGGTGAGCTCGAGCGGGTCGGAGCGGAGCCGGTATCCCGCCTCGATGCTCCGCAGCGCCGTCACCACTCCGGCATCGTAGCAGAGAAGCGTGATCTCGAGGTTCAGCGTGAGCGACCGCATGTCCAGGTTGCTCGAGCCGATGACGGCGACGTCCCCGTCGACCGACATGTGCTTGGAGTGCAGGAGCGCCGGCTGCCGGATCAGCCGAATAGCCACGCCCGCCGCCAGAAGCTCCTCGTAGTAGGAGCGCTGCGCGTGGTAGACGAGGAACTTGTCCGCGATGGCGGACGAGTAGAGCGTGACCTCCACTCCCCTCTCCGCGGCGTTCGTGATGGCGACCATGAGCGCCTCGTCGGGCACGAAATACGGGCTCGTCAGGACGAGTCGCTCCCGCGCCGCGTGGATGAGCTCGACGAACATCCGGAGGTTGTTGTAGTCGTCGTACCCGGAGCCGCTCGGCAGCACCTGGCAGAGCGCGCTCCGAGGCGCGGGCTCGGGCGACGGCGGTTCCCGCGGCGCGAGGAGCTCTCCAGTCTCGGAGTACCAGTCGGTTGTGAACGCCGCATCCAGCTCCGCCACCACCGGACCGGTCACTCGCGCGCTCAGCTCTTCGTAATACAGTCCGCGCCGGAGATTGCGGGCGAGCAGGTACGTCCGGTCGATCATGTTCATCGAACCAATGAAGCCGACCTCACCGTCGGCGACCACGATCTTGCGGTGGTTCCTCAGGTCGGGCCGGTTCCAGTGCCCGGAAAACGGTCGTACCGGAAGCGTCCAGTGGAAGTCGACACCCGCGGCGGCGAGCCGCCGGACGAGCGAGCGTCGCCCGGGGTAATTTCGCGAACCGACGTGGTCGGCGAGCACGCGAACCGCCACGCCACGACGAACCGCCTGCTCGAGGGCGTCGAGGAACGTCTCCGTCGTGTGGTCCGTTGCGATGATGTAGAATTCGACGTGCACGAATCGGCGGGCGGAATTCACGGCCTCCGTCATCCGCGCGATCGCTCCCTCGTAATCGGGGAGCAGCTCGACCGTGTTGCCCGCGCACACGGGCAGCCCGCCGAGCCGGCTCACCAGAGCGCCGACAGACCGGAGCCGTTCGGTGAGCGTCGGATCGAAGACCTGTCGCAGCGACGGATCCTCGAGCGCGTGCTCGACGGCGGCGCTGATCCGCGCGTCCATCCCGCGCTGAAGCTCGCGACGGCGGCGCGAGAGCTTGGGCGAGCCGATCAGCCAGAACAGCACCAGACCGACGTACGGGAGCAGGGCGATGAGCATGAGCCACGCCGTCGCAGAGCCGGGGCGGCGGTTGCGCGGCACGATGAAGAGGGCAGCGATCGCGATCAGCCAGGAGCCGACGTAGGCGAGGGTTCCGATCCAGGCCAAGGGCGTCGCGCTCACGCCCTCACCCCCGCGACCGCCGCGGACGCTTCCCGCCAGCGGCCGATCTGCATGAGGCGAGAGACGTTGCCCGATGTCGTCGCACAACGGCCCTGCCGGACTCGTGACACCTGGCCTCCAGAACTGGATCCGGTCCTAAATCAGCCGAGCGGAACGGACGCCTCCTCCGGGCGCCGCGACCTTCTCATGACCTGCCTGGGCGCCCTCGGCGTCGTCTACGGCGACATCGGACGAGCCGATCTACGCCGTCCGCGAGTCCTTCCACGAATCCTACGGCATCGCGCCGACGCAGGCGAACGTCCTGGGAATCCTGTCGCTCATCTTCTCAGCTCGACGGCCGCGGCCGCGCCCTGGAGCTGGGCCGCGCCGGCTCGCGACGCGCCGGCGCCGAAGGCCTTTTCGGGTGTGCGGGCAGTGTGCCAAATCAGCCGAAATCGGCTCTTTTTGCCTTGAAGACCGCCGGGCGCAAGCCCATCGGGGTTCGAATCCCCAGCCCTCCGCCTAGACTTACAGCGTTTTCCACAACTCCCCGCTCGACGCGGCTCCTTCCGGAATCGCAGACAGCAGGATCCCGAGAGTCCAGAGCCTTCGCACTGCTCTTCGTGCCAGCGGACATTTGTCTGCCTAGCCAGGGCGGTTTCGCGAGCGGGGCGCGCGAGGCGCCGGAGGAACTACGGCTGGGCACGTCGGTCGGCAGATCGCCGACAGATTGAGCGATGCCGGGCGCAGGAGTGAGCCGGAACACGGTCGAACTCGTCGGGAGTTGACCGCGGTGAGACCGAGAGTTGACCCGCCGCACTCATAGTTGGGATCGCGAGCATCGACTGAACAGCGTCGACCCCAGAGAACGTAGCGTCGACGCGGACCACCGGCCTGCGAGGCGGTTCTCATTTCCAGTGGGATAACGGAGTCCATCATGAGACGGATCTCGGCCCTTTTCGTCCTCGCCGGCGCGATCGTGACGGTGGCATGCGAGCGGGCGTCGCCGGTCGATCCTTCTCTGCCGGCGCCGGAGATGCCCGGGGAGCCTTCGCCCAGGATCGCCTTCGTGAGCGACCGCGAGGGTTCAACTCGCATCTACATCGCCGACGAGGACGGCAGCAACGTCACCCTCCTGACGGCCGGGGACAATCCCGCGTGGTCGCACGATGGCCGCCGCATCGCGTTCAACTGGTGCTGCGGGTTTTGGAGTGGCATTCAACGTCATTGATGCGGACGGCAGGAATGCGCGTTGGCTCGCCTCCGGCAGCAACCCGTCGTGGTCCCCCGACGACAATGAGATCGCCTACGACGGGGAAGGTGGGATCCTCGCGATCGCCGCCGATGGATCGACTCCTCCGCGTATGCTCATCGGCGACACTCTCCTGCTCTCTCGCCCGGACTGGTGGAACCCCGACTTTCACGAGCCTGGAACGGTCGAATTTCCCGACTGGTCGCCGGATGGAAGCAGCATCGCCTTCGTACGCCTCGATGGGTTCGACTTTGATTGGCCCTCCGTGTGGAACGCCTACGTCATCGACCTCGACGGTTCCGGTGCGCGGCTGCTGGGTGGGTGGTGTGATGTCGAGCCGCCGGTAGAGGGAAGGCTTCCGTGCCCGGTCGAGCGTGCAGCCTGGTCGCCGGATGGCTCGCGCATCGCCGTCCGTACGCATGACTTCAATAGCGAGACGGGCGTTCTGGATGCTGTCGTTGCCACCATCGGTGCCGGAGGCTGGGATCAGAGGCAGATCCTCTACCGGGCCACCGGCATCTTTCTCGGCGCGCCCAGATGGTCGCCGGATGAGTCGCAGCTCATCTTTAGCGCTTTCCCTTCAGGAGCTTCCCGAATCCTCGTGCTGTCCGTCGCGTCCGGCGCTGTGCGGCAGCTGATCCCGGACGCCGAGCATCCCATCCGCTCCGACTACGGCGACTCCAACCCCGTATGGTGGGGGCCCGGGTAGGGCGACCCCTGCTACGGCTGCCGGGACCACTGAGCGCGCTCGTGTCCGGACGTCTGCGAAAAACGAACCCGATTCAAAGGGAGGCCCCATGCCGATATCGGCCACAGCCCAGCATGCTATCGGGCTGCTGCTGGCAGCGGTCCTCGTCGCCGGTTGCAGCGACCGGCCGACTGCGCCGGTTGTGCGCAAGCTCGAGATCTATTCGGGTGACATGCAGATCGTCCCAGCGGGGGTGGTCCTGCCGGAGCCGCTCACGGTCCAGGTCACGGATGTCTCCGGTCGACCGCTCGAACGCGTCTCGGTGACCTGGACCGCAGGCGACGAGGACAACGGCGGCTCCGTCAGCAGCGCGACAACGATCACCGGCGCCGACGGGATCGCGGCAGTCCAGCGGACGATGGGCAGCGAGGCCGGCAATCAGGTCACATCGGCGCGGCTGGAGGACAGCTTCGTTCAGTTCACCTCGATCGTGCAGATCCAGGGAGCGACGAACATCCGCATGGCGCCGGCCGCGACGGGCAACCAGCAGGTCGACACGGTGCTCGCGACGCTCCAGCCCTTCCGGGTCCGTATCGTCGATCAGAACGGAGCGCCCGTCGCCGGCGTAGTCGTGGGCTGGAGCGGCGGGCAGCTGTCCGCCGAGGTCGCCGAGACGGACGCCGACGGTATCGCGGAAGTGACCCTGACCCTCGGCAGCTACGCCGGAACCGAGGTTGTCGAGGCGATCGTGCCCGGCCTGGTCGGCTCGCCGGTCTCCTTCGAGGCGACGGCGACGCCGGGGAATCCCGCTACGATCCGGGCGGAAAGCGGCAATGGGCAACTGGGGATGGTGACGCGGGAGGCTTCGCCGTACACGGTTGAGGTGGATGACGCCCACGGCAATGCGATCGAGGGCGTCAGAGTCGACTGGGAGGTCACCGCGGGCGGCGGTACTGTGGATCCGCAGAAGGACACGACCGCCGCAACCGATTGCGGCTGGTACGACTACGATTGCTACGAGACCATGGCCGCGAGCACGACGCACCGTCTCGGTGGCGACGAGGGAGATCAGACGGTGACCGCGAGCGCCCCCGATCTCCCCGACCTGCCTGGGGTCACGTTCACGACCCGGGCCGTGACCGCGATCGTCGAGCTCGACGGCTCCATTTTCACGCCAGCGGACGTGACCGTGGCGGTCGGAAAGACCGTCGCCTGGATGTGGGTGTCCGGCAGGCACAGCGTCACGTTCGAGGACGACCCGACCGAGCCGGTGAGCTCGTCCACCAGGTCGGAGGGCCGACACTTCCGGACGTTCGACGAACCGGGGACTTTCCGCTACCGCTGCACCATCCACTCCACCAGCTTCACGCAGGGGATGGTCGGCGCCGTCACCGTCCAGTAGCGGACAGCGCGGACCATGCGCGTTCCGCGATTCGCCGCAGCGGCACTCGTGGCCGCCGGCTGCAACGACGCCGCTGCGCCTAGCGCCGAGCGCCCGCACGTATTGGCCGCCGCCGTGGCGGCGAACCCGGGCAATGTGCTCAGCGCGATCGTTTCGGTGCGCCTCACGCGGGCCGACAGTGTCGCGGTGCGCTTCGCGCCGGCCGGCACGCTGCTGCTCGACGCGACACCCGCCGTCCTTCAGACCGGAGACGCAGCGGAGGTCCCCGTGCTGGGGCTGCTCCCGGAGACGCGCTACGCGATCCAGGTCGTGGCGTGGGGAGGCGGCGGGAGTATCTCCAGCGACACGCTGACCTTCACCACGGGCTCCCTCCCCGACGATCTGCCCTCCTACGCCGCCGGAGGACCCGACCCCGCGCCCGGCTACGTCGTCTTTGCCGCGGGGCCTTATGGCATCGGCATCGACAACGCCGGCCGCGTGGTCTGGTATCGCCGGTTCCCGAACGGGCCGGGGCTGAACTTCCAGCCCCAGCCGAACGGTCGCTACGTCGCGCGGCCCCCGCCCGACGGCCCTGCACAGCCGGCGGCCTTCCTCGAGATCGACGTCCTCGGTCGCGTCACTCGCTCCTTCGGCTGCGCAGGCGGGCTGCGGCCCCGCTTCCACGACATGATCGCACGTCCGGACGGTTCGTACTGGCTCCTGTGCGACGAGACCCGGACCATGGACCTCTCCGCCGTCGGCGGCGTCGCGGCGGCGCGCGTCACCGGTACCATCGTGCAGCACCTGAGCGCCGACGATGTCCTGCTGTTCCAGTGGAGCCCGTTCGACCACCTCGCGATCGAGGACCTGCCCGCAACGGAGCGGACGGGCCCCGATGTGAACTGGACGCACGGCAACGCGCTCGACCTGGACGTGGACGGCGACGTGCTCGTGTCGTTCCGCAGCCTCAGCGAGATCACCAGGATCGACACCCGGACCGGCGCAGTGCTCTGGCGCATGGGCGGGCTGGCGAACCAGTTCGTCTTCACCGACCGCGCCGGCTCGTCCGAGCCGGCCTTCTCGGGGCAACACGGAGTCCGCATCACCGGTACGGGCGAGCTGCTGCTGCTCGACAACCTCGGCAATGAATCGGGCAGCCGGGCGGAGCGTTATGCCTACGACCCCGATCTCCGCCTCGCCGAACAGATCGCGTCCTACGGGTCATATCCATCCGTCATCGGGCAGCTCGGCGGCAGCACGCAGCAGATCCGTGGCGGCCACGTCCTCGTCGCGTTCGGCAACGGCGGCCGCGTCGAGGAGTACGACGGGGCGGGGCAGATGGTATGGAGCATCGAGCGGCCCGGCTACGTCTTCCGCGCGTATCGGATCCGGTCGCTGTACGGGGGGTGGTGAGGTCGAGCGTTTCCTTCCGGGCCACAGCTGTCTCCGCGCCGGACCCCGGCCCGCTACGTGACCGGCAGCCCCAGTCGTCGCCTCACTTGCTGGAACCTGGGGTCCGCGCGAAGCTCCTCGAAGACGGGCTCCATGATCGAGCCATAGAACGGGTTCAGGAGGAGCGACCCATCGTTCATTGCCCGGTCGATCCACGTGAACGCCTGATCCATCTCGCCGAGTCCGGCGTACACTATGGCGACGTGGATGGCTCCGTCACTGCGGCGGCGCCAGCGGTCGAGGAGAGCCCGCCGGATGCGGACAGCCTCGTCGCGTCGGCCCGCCTGCCCGTACAGGTGGCCCATCATCGCGAGGGAAACGGCATCGTGCTTCGCCTGCGGCTCGAGCGCCGCGATCGCCTCCGCCCATCGCCGCTCGGCGGCGTGGCACTCGGCGGCGATCATCCCGGCGCGCAGCAGCGGAGGCCGTACCGTGGCGATCTTTTCCAGCTGCTCGCGGGCTTCGCTACACCGGCCGTTGAACAGCAACGCGTGCGCGAGCGTGGCGACGGCGCCGGGCGACAGCGGATCGAGCTGCAGTAGGTCCCGCGCCTCCGCAAGGCCTGCGGGGGCTCGCTCCGTCATCAGGTAGAGACCGGCCAGCGTCTGATGGGCGTGCGAGCTGATCGGATCGATCTCGATCGCGCGCCTCAGGTGCGCCTCGGCGGCGCGGTAATCACGGCCTCGCATCCGAACCTGAGCCAGCGCGGTGTGTGCCTCCGCGAACGAGTCGTCGAGAGCCACGGCCCGGACGGCCGCCGTATCGGCGAGCGCCTGTAGCCGCCGGGCGGAGAAGCTCTCGGGATCACCCATGCTGAGCCTGATGTACGTGATCGCGAGAGCCGAATAGGCCGCGGCGTACGTCGGATCCAGCGCGATCGCCCGCCGGAAGTATTCCAGCCGCTGCATGGCCGCGCTGTCGCTTCGCATCAGCGCCGGATCGCTCCCCCGTAAGTAGAGCTCGTAGGCCGCGATGCTCCGCGTCGGCTGCCGGTGCCCCCGCGTGCCCGTATTTACTCCCAGGCTGAGCCTGAGACCTCGAACGACCGATTCCGCGATCTCGGCCTCGACGGCGAAGAGATCCCCGAATTCCCGGTCGTACGTTTCGCTCCAGCGCGTCAGCCCGTCGCGGGCGTCGGCGAGACGCACGTGCACCCGCAGCCGGTAGCCGCTGCGCTGGACGTCGCCTTCGAGGACGTGGGACACGTGCAGGCTGGCGGCAACGCTGCGAACGTCGAGTGCCTGATCGCGGAGCGCGAATACCGACGTGCTGGCGCTCACCCGCAGACCGGTGTTCTGGCCGAGGACGTTGATGAGCTCGCGGGTGATGCCATCGGCCAGCGCTCGATCGTCACGGCTGCTCACGAGCGGAAGGACCGCGAGCGAAGGCGCGGATGCCGAAGCCTCCATTGGCGTTCCGTCCGGATGCCCGCTCCGGACCGCCAGCACCAACGCCGCTCCGACCACGATGACCGCCGTTGCGTAGGCGCTGGCTCGGCGCAGTCGCACGGGGCCGGACGGAGCAGTCATGGACCGCCGTACCGCTGTCGTCGGGAGGGTCGGCGCATCCTCTGCTCGTTGCCGCGACTCCGGCACCGCCGGAGCGCGGCGTCGAATTCGACGACGTCCACCCGAACGACGGCGGCATTCAGCCGGATCTCGTCGACGGCCGTTGCGAGCGCGCGGGTGCCGAGCGCGCCGCGCAATACGTACACGGCCTGCTTCAGGAGGTGGCGCGCCCGCTCACTGTCGCTCTCCGGCCACAGGTACGCCATTAGCTTGTCTCGGCTCATCCCTGGCGCGGGCGCCAGCGCGAGCAGGGCGAGAAGCGCGAGCCGGTGGTGCTGGACACTCGGACCGCTGAGGAGCACCTCCTCCGGGTCGGTGATGCAGGGAGTGCCCAGAAGCCTGAGCGAGAACATGGCGTCGAGCCCGTCAGGAGTTGAACGAGGCGAGACCGCCAGTTTGAGCGGGGTACCCATCATAAGAGCGACTCGCCCGCTTGAACAGCGTTCCAGGCGGGAGGAGCGCCCATGTCCGATCTCGTTATCGTGGACCGTCTGCTCTTCGCCGAAGATCGCGGAGGGGTCGGGATCGGTGGCCTCCGATCGGATGCGCCGGTGGACGTCCGGACGTTTGGACACGTGGGCGGCCAGGAACATTGTGATGCGCGGCTCGCTCCGCGGTCATTGCTCGGAGCGGACGCCGTCCGCTCGCGGCGATCTGGCTGGGACTCCGGGCGCCGCTCTCCATTGCCCGAGCGCCGCACCCGGCACCAGATTCCGCGATCGCAGTCGTCGTACGCCTGGCCTCCAGAACTGGAACCAACTCCTGAATCAGCCGAGCGGAACGGACGCCTCCTCCGGGCGCCGCGACCTTCTCATGACCTGCCTGGGCGCGCTCGGCATCGTCTACGGCGACATCGGGACGAGTCCGATCTACGCCATCCGCGAGTCCTTCCACGAGTCCTACGGCATCGCGCCGACGCAGGCGAACGTCCTGGGAATCCTGTCGCTGATCTTCTGGGCGCTGATCGTCGTCATCTCGGTCAAGTACCTGGTGTTCGTGATGCGTGCGGACAACCGGGGCGAGGGAGGGATCATCGCGCTGACCGCGCTGGTCTCATCGGCCTCGGAGCGCCCCGGAAGGACGCGCACGACCCTCGTGCTGGCCGGCCTCTTCGGTGCCGCGCTGCTTTACGGCGACAGCATGATCACGCCCGCCATCTCCGTCCTCAGCGCGATCGAAGGCCTGGAGGTCGCGACGCCCTTCTTTCGTCCGTTCGTGATCCCCATCACGGTGATCATCCTGCTCGCGCTGTTCCTGTTCCAGAGCCGCGGAACGGAAAGGGTCGGCCGCATCTTCGGACCCGTGACCCTGCTCTGGTTCCTGGCGCTCGCTACGCTGGGCCTGAACCAGCTGGTCAGGAATCCGTCCGTGCTGCAGGCCCTCTGGCCGGGCTTCGGCGTGCGCTTCTTCCTGCACAACGGCCTGCGCGGCTTTTTCGTGTTGGGCTCCGTCTTCCTCGTGGTGACCGGAGGCGAGGCGCTCTACTCGGACATGGGACATTTCGGCCGGCGGCCGATTCGGCTCACCTGGTTCTACCTGGTGCTGCCCGCCCTGCTGCTGAACTACTTCGGCCAGGGCGCACTCGTGCTCGAGCACCCGGCAGCGCTCCAGCACCCGTTCTTCCTGATGGCGCCCGAATGGGCACTCTACCCGCTCGTCGTGCTCGGCACCGCCGCCACCGTGATCGCTTCGCAAGCCGTGATCTCGGGCGCGTTCTCGCTCACGCGGCAGGCCGTGCAGCTCGGCTACCTCCCGCGGCTCGGTATCGAGTATACGTCGGAGAAACGGATCGGGCAGATCTACATCCCGTTCGTCAACTGGCTGCTGCTGGCGGCGTGCGTCGGTCTCGTGCTCGGGTTTCGCGCTTCGACGCGACTGGCGGACGCGTACGGCGTCGCCGTGACGACGGACATGGTCTTCACCACCGTCCTCTTCGCAGTAGCGGCGCGCTCGCGCTTCGGCTGGAGCGCCTGGCGAATGGGCTGGTTCGTGGCCGCGCTGATCGTCGTCGACCTCGCGTTCTGGGGCGCGAATCTGCCCAAGATCCCGCACGGCGGCTGGTTCCCGCTGCTGGTGGCCGCCACGATGTTCACGGTGATGACGACCTGGAAAAAAGGCCGCGCCCTGCTGGGGCGACAGCTCGCGCGCCAGGTCCTGCCGCTCGACCTCTTTCTCGCCAATGTCCGCGAACACCCTCCGCTGCGCGTGCCGGGCACCGCCGTCTACATGTTCGGCAGGAACGACGGCACTCCGCCCGCGTTGCTGCACAACCTCAAGCACAACAAGGTGTTGCACGAGAGGGTCTTGTTTCTGAGCGTCGTCACGCGAGAGGTACCGACCGTGCCCGACTCCGACCGCGCCGAAGTCGATTCGCTCGGGGAAGGCATCTTCCGCATGACCGTGCAGTACGGATTTGCCGAGGATCCCGACATCCCCGCCGCGCTCAAGGTGCTGGAGCGCCAGGGTCTGCGCCTGCGGATGGCGGAGACGTCCTTTTTCCTGGGCAGGGAGAAGCTCATCGTCCGCAAGGGAGGGTGGCCCATGGTCCAGTGGCGCGAGCACCTGTTCTCGCTGCTTTCGCGCAACGCGCAGTCCGCCACCGCCTACTTCCGGATCCCGCCCAACCGGGTCGTGGAGCTGGGGATGCAGATCCAGATCTAGGCTAGATCGCCGGCAGCCCCAGTCGCTGCCTTACCCGCTGGAAACGGGGGTCGGCGCGAAGCTCCTCGAAGACGGGCTCCATCACCGCGCCATAGAACGGGTTGAGCACCAGCGAGCCGTCATCGAGGGCGCGATCGATCCAGGTGAACGCCTGATCCAGCTCCCCGAGTCCGGCGTGCACCATCGCAATCTGGAAGGCGCCGTTCCTGCCGTCCCGCCAGCGGTCGAGGAGAGTCCCCCGGATCCGGAGCGCCTCGGCGCGTCGTCCCGCGCGCGCGTACAGATAGGCAGCCATCGCGAGCGAAACGGCATCGTACTTTCCCTGCGGCTCGAGTGCGGCGATCGCCTCCGCCCACCGGCCCTCGGCGGCAGAGCACTCGGCGGCGACCATCCCGGCGCGCAGCAGAGGAGGCTGTACCGTCGCGATTTTTTGGAGCTGCTCGCGGGCTTCGGCACAGCGCCCGTTGAAGAGCAGCGCGTGCGCGAGCATTGCAACGGCCCCCGGCGAAAGGGAGTCGAGTGTCAGCGCGTGCGCCGCCGCCGCGAGGCCCTGTGGGGCGCGCTCGGTCATGAGGTAGAGCCCGGCCAGCGTCTGATAGGCGTGGGAGCTCGTCGGCTCGAGGCCGACCGCGCGCGTGAGCTGCTCCTCGGCCGCGCGATACTCACGGCCGCGCATACGAACCTGGGCGAGCGTGATGTGCGCCTCGGCGAACGAGTCGTCGAGCGCTACCGCCCTTACGGCCGCCGTCTCGGCCAGAGCCTGCAGCCGGCGCTGCGAAAATCCCTCGGGATCACCCATGCTGAGCCTGATGTAGGTGATCGCGAGAGCGGCATGGGCGGCGGCGTACATCGGATCGAGCTCCACCGCCTGACGGAAGTAGTCCAGTCGACGCAGGGCCGCGCTGTCGGTGCGCATCAGTGCCGGATCGCTGCCGCGCAGATAGAGCTCGTACGCCGCAATGCTACGCGTCGGCTGCCGGGGCCGCCCCGCGCTTGCATCGGTTCCCAGGCCGAGCCCCAGGCCGCGCGCGACCGCTTCCGCGATCTCCGCCTCGACCGCGAAGATGTCGCTGAATTCTCGGTCGTACGTCTCGCTCCATCGCGTCAGCCCGTCGCGGGCGTCGATGAGGCGTACCCGCACGCGAAGCCGCGAGCCGCTCCGCTGGAGGTCGCCTTCGAGCACGTGGGACACGCGCAGGCTGTCGCCCACACTGCGAACGTCGACGGCCCGATCCCGGAACGCGGACACGGACGTGCTGGCGCTCACGCGCAGGCCGGCGCGCCGACTCAGGACGTTGATGAGCTCACGGGTAATGCCATCGGCCAGCGCCGCGTCACCGGGGTTCTCCCCCCTGCTCGCGAGCGGCAGGACGGCGAGCGAAGGCGCGGAGACCGAGCGCCCCGCAAGCGCTCCGTCGGATCGCCGCCCCCGGGCCATCAGCAAGACCGCCGCCCCGGCCACGAGGACCGCAGCGGTATAGGCCAGCGCGCGACGGGTTCGCGCGCGGGCGGGCGGCGCAGCCGTGGACGCCGGGGTCGCGTCCGCCGCGAGCACGGACGGATCAGGTGGGACCTGCCGGGAATCCGCCACCGAGCCGGCCAGCTCGAGGCGAGGTGCGGCGTCGCCATCGAGGCCACTCGCGGATGCGGGTGGCGTCATGGCGCCCGGCCGCAACGTTCCCTGCTGCCGCAACCCGTGCACGAAGTCGGTGAGCTCCGGGGATACGTCGACACCGAGCTCGTCGCGGACTACCTGCGCATGTAGGTTGCCGTGCCGCAGCGCCCCCCCGCGATTCCCGGCCGCTTCGAGCGCCGCCATGAGCCGCATCGCGACGCGCGAGTCGTAAAGGTCCTGGGCGGCCCGCCTCTTCCAGATCTCTACTGCCTGGGTGAAGTCGCGCGCGCCTTCCGCTGCTTCGGCAAGCCCCTCGAGGGACCGTGCGTAGGCGCCCGCGAGCCGTTCGCGCTCCTGCTCCGCCCAGCGTTCGAAGTCGGGGGCCGCGCCGAGAAAGAACCCATCGAGAAACGGTCCGCGGTACAGGGCCACCGCCCGCTCGAGGTCGCCGCTCCGGAGCGCGGAATCGAACTCGTCGACATCCACTCGAACAATGGTCGGCTTCAGCCGGAGCTCATCGCCCGCCGTCGCGATCGCGTCGGCGCCGAGGGTGCCACGCAGGACATACACGGCCTGCTTGAGGAGGTGACGCGCGCGCTCATTGTCGCTCTCCGGCCACAGATAGGCCATCAGCTTGTCGCGGCTCATGCCGGGCGCAGGCGCGAGAGCGAGGAGCGCGAGAAGCGCGAGGCGATGCCGCTGCGCGGCCGGACCGGCGAGGACGACGTCGTCAGGATCGACGACGCAGGGAGTGCCCAGGAGTCTGAGCGAGTACATGGCGCCGAGCCCTCGGGAGTTGACCGCGGTGAGACCGCGAGTTGACCGGCGTGCTCCATAATATGGGCGGTTCGTCGGATTGAACAGTCGGCCGGCCGGTGCAAGCGGTGATCACGAGCCGCCCCGGCGCGGATTCTCGATCGCCTCGGACGAAGGAGTGGAGATCACGGCGAACGTGCGTGTTCTGGTCCTGGCCGGTACAGCCGCGATCGCGGCGTGCGACTACGGGACGTCGCGGGTGCTCGGTCCTCGCTCGGATCTCGAGGATGACTTCGTCGCCGCGATCGCGTTCGTCAGCGACCGCGCTGGCGCACCGCGGATCTACCTCGCGAGCGAGGATGGCGCTTCGGTGCGGCTCCTCGTCGCCGGCGGAGCTCCCGCCTGGTCCTGGGACGGCACGCGCATCGCCTTCAGCCGCCTGGACGAGGGCCAGGCCATTTACGTCATCGACGCGGATGGCTCGAACGAGCGTCTCGTCGCGTTCGGACGCGACCCGGCATGGATCCCCGGCGACGCGGAGCTCATGTACGCAGCGGAGGGCGGGATCTTCGCCATCGCGCTCGCTGGACCGGCCCAGCCGAGGAAGCTGGTCGACGACGATCTCGCCCTGCCTCGTCCCGAATGGTGGGTCGCCGACACGTACGATCCGGGCTGGCTCGAAGCGCCGGCCTTCTCGCCCGACGGAAGCCGCGTCGCCTTCCTGCGTGCCGACCCCTTCAACTGGGACTGGGGCGCGGCAAGGAACGCCTACATCGTGGTTGCCGATGGCTCGGAGCCCCGCCTCCTGGGCGGCACGTGTCCGATCGCGCCGCCGGGAGAGGGAGGCCTGGCCTGTCCGGTCGAGACCGCCGCGTGGTCGCCTGACGGCTCGAGCCTCGCCGTCGTGACCTACGTGGTCGATTCCGAGTCGGTGCGACGGCGGGTGATCGCCTCGTTCGGCTCGCTCGACGGCGAGCTGAGCGGGGTCAGCTACTACGGCGAGTACGTCACTGGCCCGCAGTGGTCGCCGGACGGCTCGAGGATCACGTTCTCCGACGATCCGTTGGGCGATTCCGACGACCGCGGGGGCCGGATCTTCTCGCTGGACGTGGAAACGGGCTCCGTCCGACAGCTGATCCCGGACGTGGTGAACGCGGTGCGGGCTGGCTACTTCGACTGGCAGCCGGTCTGGCGCCCCACGCCGGCGGGCGACCCCTGCATCGCGTGCTGGGACTACTGAGGGCACTGGTGTCCGGACGTCTGGCAAGAGCGGAGGCGATTCACAGGGAGGCCCAAGTGTCGACATCGGCCACATCGCAACTCGCTACCACGCTGCTACTTATCGGTCCTCGTTGCCGGTTGCGGCGACGGGCCGACTACGCCGGTCGTGGCCAAAATCGAGATCGTTTCGGGTGACATGCAGATCGCTCGGCGGGGGCGGTGTTGCCGGAGCCGCTCACGGTCCGCGTCACGGATGTCTCCGGTCGACCGCTCGACGGTTTGCCGGTGACCGGGAACGCAGGCGACGAGTATAGCGGCGGCTCCGTCAGCACAGCGAGAACGCTCACCGGCGCCGCTGGCATCGCGACGATCCAGCGGACGGTGGGCAGCGAGGCAGGCGAGCAGGTCACATCGGCACGGCTGGAGGACAGTTTCGTTCGGTTCACCTCGATCGTGCAGATCCAGGGAGCGACGGACATCGGCATGGCGCCGGCCGCACCGGCAACCAGCAGGTGGACACGGTGCTCTCGACGCTCCAGCCCTTCCGGGTCCGCGTCTTCGATCAGAACGGAGCGCCCGTCGCCGGCGTCATCGAGATCCTGGCGTGGCAGGTCACCGCCGGCGGCGGTACGGTGGATCCGCAGACGGACACCACCGCCACAAAAAGCGATTGCGGCTGGTACGATTACTATTGCTACGAGACCAGGGGCGCGAGCGCGACGCACCATCTCGGTGGCGACGAATGAGCCCACACGGTGATCGCGGGGCTGATGGTGTGGAGGATCGAGCAGCCCGGCTACGTCTTCCGCGCGTATCGGATC